>NZ_CM155286.1:0-4920765 GCF_056680515.1 Daejeonella sp. AP26 | reverse complement strand
AGAATAAACATGAATGCTTTCGCCATCAATTATCAGCTGATCATCCTGTACATCAACACTGCCTTTGAAATTCCCGTGTACCGAATCATATTTGAACAAATGAGCTAAAGTATGAACATCGCCCAGGTCATTTATAGCAACAACCTTAACTCCGGATTTTTGCTGCAGTGTTCTTAAACATATGCGTCCTATTCTTCCAAACCCGTTTATCGCAACCCTCATCTTTTTCTATCTAGTAAAGTTCAAAGTTATTTATTTGCTCATAATTAAAGATTTAATATTGAAGAGCTCCGATCTTTTTTACCTTTATCGCGAACAGGGAATACGTCAAGGCATAGTTTTGACCTTTCTCCGTTCAAATACGCTCTCATCAAAATACCCAGTTAATAGTAGCCGCGAATTCAATGAACTAAAATGATCTTAATTGTTGATGACAATCCTGAGAATATCTATTCCCTCAAGAAAGTACTGGAATTAAAAAACTTTAAAGTTGACACCGCCTTTTCAGGGGAAGAAGCCTTAAAAAAAATACTTAAAAACTCCTACATCCTTATTATTCTTGATGTTCAGATGCCGGGTATGGACGGTTTTGAGGTAGCGGAAACTATCTCAGGTTATAGCAAAACGAAAGACGTTCCTATTATTTTTCTGTCAGCCGTAAATACTGATAAGCGCTTTATCACCAGGGGCTACGCATCAGGTGGTATCGATTATATCACTAAACCAGTTGATGCCGATATCTTGCTTCTGAAAGTAAAGACTTTCTACAGGCTTTATGAGCAGGCCGCCGAGTTAAAAGCAACACAGGCTTTTCTGCGTGAGGAAATTGAGTTCAGAAAGGCGGCTGAAAACAAAAAGGATGAATTCATAAGCATTGCCAGCCACGAGTTAAAAACACCTATTACCAGTATTAAAGGATATATTCAGATCCTGCAGCGCAATATCAAAAAATACAGTGACGACGGCTTAAAGAATTATCTGAACCGCACTCAGGTACAAATCAGCAAACTCAACAACCTGGTCTCCGATCTGCTGGATATTTCAAAGATTGAAAGCGGAAAAATTGATTACAACATTCAATCCTTTGATTTTGGCCTGATGGTAAAAAATGCGATCGAAATCGTTGAACAGACCCAGGAATGCTCCATCACCTTAAAAGGCTATGTGGATAACATCCGGATCAATGGCGATGAGACACGTTTAGAACAGGTGATTATCAACTATTTAACCAATGCAATTAAGTATTCACCGAACTGTATTAACGTTGAGGTGCATTATCATCTTACCCCGGATAATCAAATCTACCTCGGAGTGAAAGATTTTGGAATCGGTATCCCGGCAGAACTCCAGAGCCGGATATTTGATAAGTTTTACCGCGTTGAAGAAACATCCACCCGTTTCCAGGGGCTTGGTATCGGGCTGTACATCAGCTCCGAGATCATCAAAAGACATAATGGAAGCTTTGGCGTAGTAAGCAACCTGAATGAAGGCTCCGAGTTCTATTTCACTCTTCCTTTTAAAATAAACGGCTATCAGCAGGATTAAACCTGTCCCCAAAATTAAATTGTAAGCGAATTAATATGCAGTCAACCGTTAAACGCAATCTTCAAATCGGATTTGGCATCTCTTTGCTGATTCTGTTAATCAGTTCCATAGCCTCTCATATAAGTATCGATGCCCTGTTAAGCAGCTCTCAGAAAGTTCGGAACACTAATATGGCCATTTCTGAACTTGAAACTACACTTTCCACACTTAAAGATGCGGAAACAGGTCAGCGCGGCTATTTACTGACCGGCGACGAAGATTTCCTGACCCCATATTATGGTGCGCGTGATAAGATCATGGCCAACTTAGTGAAGATTAAAAATCTGACCACAGAGAGTACAGTCCAACAGCAAAATAATGTGCTGCTCAAAAAAATTATCCTCACCCGGTTAGACCATCTTCAAAAAGTTCTTGATGAAAGGAAACCAGGCAGTTCCGTGAACGTCGCCCTGCTGGAAGAGGGTAAAAAACTGATGGATGAAGCCCGGGCCCTCGCAAACCAGATGGAATCCTACGAGCGGAATGTATTGCAGGAACGTACAATTACGATGAACCGCTTTGCCACTTTCACTCCTTTTCTGATTGTCCTGGCGGCATTATTATCCCTTATCATCACTTTTTACTTTTACCTCCGCGTTAATAAAGACATTGCGGAAAAAGCCCGCCTTCAAAAAGATCTGGAGAAAAGAGATAAGGAGATCAGCGACCGGATTGATATCATACAAAAGCTGGCGGAACAGATATCGGCGGGTGACTACAAATTGCGCATTAATGATTCCGAGAAAGACGGACTTGGAAGCCTGGCCGTTTCCATGGATAAAATGGCTGCATCCCTTCAGACGTCCTTCGACAGTCTGCATGACCGGGAATGGCTCCAAACCGGCCTGGCACAACTGAATCAAAGCCTTGTGGGCGAGAAAGATCTTAAAACCCTGACTTCCGAAATCACTGAATTTGTAGCCAACTATTCCGGCAGCCAGGTTGCCGTGTTTTACCTGCTTGAGGACGACCGTTATTTGCAATTGCAAAGCGGTTATGCATTTTCTCACTCAGGGAAGCGTGATACCATTGAGTTGGGCGAAGGCCTTGCCGGTCAGGCTGCGCTAAGCGGCAAACAGATGCAACTGACCGATATTTCTGCTGATGATTTGACCATCAGTTTTGCCGCGGGCGAAATAAAGCCGGCCCATATCCTGGCCATACCGGTAATTTACGATAAGCAAGTGCTGGGTGTCATTGAGCTTGCTTCCACCCATCACTTTATTCCCCGGGAACAGGACTTTATCTCTTTGATGGCTAATAATGTCGGCATCGCGATCAATACAGCACAGCTCCGCCGTAAGCAGCAGGAGCTGCTTGAAGAAACCCAATCCCAATCGGAAGAATTGCAAAGCCAGCACAGCGAACTTGAAAACCTGAACGCCGAGTTGGAAATTCACACACAAAAGATCCAGGCGTCCGAGGAGGAGCTACGGGTGCAGCAGGAAGAATTGCAGCAAAGCAACCAGGAACTTGAAGAAAAAACCCGCCTGCTGGAGGAAAGAAACCAGCTCATCGTTGAGCGAAACCTCGACATACAGCAGAAAGCGAGTCAGCTGGAGCTGAGCACGAAATACAAATCTGAATTCCTGGCCAACATGTCGCACGAACTCAGAACCCCGCTCAACTCGATCCTGCTCCTGTCGCGCCTGATGACCGAAAGCAAAGAGCTGGATCACGAGCAGGTAGAATACGCCCAGGTCATTCAAAATGCCGGGCAGGGTCTGCTGAGCCTGATCGATGAGATCCTTGATCTCTCCAGGATAGAAGCTGGAAAAATGGAGCTCGAGTATACCTCTATACCCCTAAATGAATTAGCAGCCGACATACGTTCTCTCTTCGAGCCTCAAACCCGCGAGAAGGGCATCGATCTGCATATTATTATTCACCAGGATGCACCTGCTCTTATCGTGAGTGATAAGATGCGGCTTGACCAGATATTGAGAAACCTGCTTTCGAACGCTATTAAATTTACTTCCAAAGGAAGCGTCGAATTGAAAATATCATCGTCCGATAACTCCCCGTTCATTCTGTTCAGCGTTAAAGATACCGGAATTGGTATCGCGGAAGACAAACAGCACCTGGTATTCGAAGCCTTCCAGCAGGCAGACGGATCAACCCGCCGGAAATTTGGCGGCACGGGCTTAGGCTTATCCATCAGCAGGGAACTGGCTAAACTTCTGGGTGGCGAGATCAAAGTAAGCAGCGTTCCGGGAAAGGGTAGTGAGTTTACCCTGTTGATCCCTATGTCCAAACCGAAAATCGCCATCGCCCCTTCCGTTATGCCGATGCCCGTACCTGAGAAACAGGAAAGGATAAAGATCAAAATTGCCGAAGACTTTACAGTAAATAATATTCCCCCGGAAATTGAAGATGACCGTGGTAACCTGGTGGAAGGCGACAGATTGATTCTGATCATCGAAGATGACACTAACTTTTCAAAGGCACTCAGGAATTTTTCCAATGCCCAGGGTTATAAATGTATTACAGCAGTGCGTGGCGACCAGGGGATTTTAATGGCCGAACAATACAAGCCGCTGGCAATTCTACTGGATATTCAACTGCCTGTGAAAGATGGCTGGCAGGTGATGCAGGAGTTGAAGTCAAATCCGGTAACACGCCACATTCCGGTTCATATTATGTCATCTATGGAGGTGAAGAAGGAAAGCCTGCTGAAGGGTGCAGTTGATTTTATCAATAAGCCCGTAGCGCTTGAGCAGATGAAGCAGATCTTTACAAAACTGGAAGACGCTTTAAGCCGCCATCCTAAAAAGGTGCTGATCGTGGAAGAAAATCCGAAACACGCCAAAGCCCTGGACTATTATCTCTCAAACTTCAATATCAATTCCCAGATAAGTGGTACGGTGAATGAAGGGATCAGTCTGCTGCAAAAGAAAGAGGTGGATTGCGTGATCCTTGATATGGGCCTGCCGGATCAAACCGCCTATGAAACGCTCGAGTTGGTAAAAAAGACCGAGGGACTTGAAAACCTTCCGATCATTATTTTTACCGGAAAGAACCTGTCAAAGCCCGACGAGCAGCGTATAAAGAATTATGCCGATTCCATTGTTGTTAAAACCGCGCATTCTTACCAGCGGATCCTGGATGAAGTGGGCCTGTTCCTCCATATTGTTGCAGACAACTCTGACCTGGAAAGCAAGCCAAAACAGAATCCAAGACTCAAAGGACTGAGCGAAGTGCTGCACAATAAAACCGTTTTGATTGCTGATGATGATGTCCGAAATATCTTCTCTCTGACTAAAGCGCTGGAAAAATACCAGATGAATATCATCTCTGCGATGGATGGCCAAGAAGCTCTAAAGCAACTCGAGGAAAACCCGCAGATTGATGTGGTGTTAATGGACATGATGATGCCCGAGATGGACGGCTACGAATCAACCAGCCGGATCAGGGAAGATCCCCGTTATAAAAACCTGCCTATACTTGCCGTTACCGCGAAAGCCATGATGGGCGACCGTGAAAAATGTATCCGTGCAGGGGCATCAGATTATATCTCTAAACCAGTTGACGCTGATCAGCTCGTTTCGCTGTTAAGGGTGTGGTTGTATGATAGGGATTAGGTATGAGGTATTAGCTGTCAGCAATCGGCAGTCAGCTATCAGCAGTCAGGTCACCGCCAAAGTTAACTGGCATTAACACAAATAGAAATAATAAAGGCAACACATGAACGCCGCGAAAAAAATACTGCTGATTGATGACGACAGCCGAAACATCTTCGCCTTAAAGGCTGTGCTCAAAGCCCGGGGCTATGCTTGCGAAACTGCAGACAGTGCTGATAGCGGCCTTGAAAGCCTCAATAATGACCCGGGGATAGGCATAGTCCTGATGGATATGATGATGCCAGAAATGGATGGCTATGAGGCTATTGCGAATATTCGCGGCAATCCGAAAACAGCCCGACTTCCGGTAATTGCCGTGACGGCTCTGGCCATGGTAGGCGACAAAGAAAGATGCATTGCCGCCGGGGCAAACGGCTATATCTCCAAACCTATAGATGTAGATCTCCTGTTGGAATTTCTTGAAACTTATTTAAAATAGCTGTGTACGCAACTCTCATAGACGACTCTGAAATTGAAGTTTTGTTAAGCGACCTGCTGGAGATCTATGGATTTGATTTCACTGAATATTCAAGGGCGTCATTGAAACGAAGGGTCAACCGGCTGTTTTCACTGGACAAATTTCCCAGCTTTGCAGAGTTCCGGTATCATCTGCGGAACGAACCCTCCTACCTCAGACGTTTTGTGGAAGAGATCACGGTAAATGTTACCGAGATGTTTCGCGACCCATCGTTTTATAAGGCCATAAAAAAAGATATCCTGCCTTCTTTAGGAACATATCCCTTTATCAGGATCTGGATGGCAGGCTGCGCCACCGGCGAAGAAGTATACTCAATGGCAATCCTCCTTAAAGAAGCTGGCCTTTTGCATAAATCGCTCCTCTATGCTACAGATCTGAACCCGGAAGTGCTGGACAAAGCCAGGCGGGGCGTTTTCCCGCTCAGCCAGATGAAGCAGTATTCCGAAAATTACATCCACTCGGGTGGACAGAACGACTTCTCATCCTACTATACCGCCAATTATAATCTCGCGAAATTTGATGAACAGCTAAAAACAAAAATGGTGTTCAGCATGCATAACCTGGTTTCCGACGGGTCATTCAATGAATTTCAACTGATTTTATGCCGCAACGTACTGATCTATTTCGACAAAGACCTGCAGACAAAAGTATTCAACCTGTTTGATAACAGTCTGCAGTCATTGGGCTACCTGGCACTGGGTAGTAAAGAAACGCTGCGTTTCTCCTCAATCTCTCATAGATTTAAACAGGTGGGAACTGATAAGATATGGCGCAAAATCTAAAACAAGAAATAAAGCTGCTGATAATTGGCGGCTCGGCAGGCAGTCTTGAAGTATTGCTTGATGTACTCCCCCAACTACGCGCCGACCTGAATTTTGCTATTATCATTGTTCTGCACCGTAAATACAATAGCGATTCTTCTCTCGCCGGGCTGATAGCAGCAAAAACCACGATGAAAGTAAGAGAGGTTGATGATAAAGATGAGATCCTCCCCGGATGGATCTACCTGGCACCTGCCGATTATCACCTCTTGATCGAGACTAACCGTACGCTGGCACTGGATTATTCAGAGAAAGTAAATTATTCAAGGCCCTGCATCGATGTAACCTTTCAGACTGCTTCAGAAGTCTATGGCCCTGCCTTAAGCTGCCTGCTGCTGTCGGGTGCCAGCGCCGATGGCGCAGTTGGTCTGGAGCTGGTCAGGCATTATGGCGGAATAACTGCCGTGCAGGATCCCGAATGTGCTGAATTGGATTACATGCCGCGCAAAGCGATTGAAAAATGTCAGCCCGATTATATCCTTGATATCCCGGGCATATCAAATTTCATCAACACCCTAGACGAACAATCTGCCCCCTGAACCGTTCTTAAAAAAGCATCAATCACTTCATCATGAATAACCAAAGTAAGAAAACCGAAAAACTGGAACCCCAGGATTCAGAACAAAAGAATATTAAACATCCTGAAAACGATAAGGAAGCGGTACTTAAACCTGAAGATAAAATTTACCATAAGCGTGACGCTACCTTCGTTAACCCAGCTAAAGTCAGAGAGCAACAAGAGCAGCCCGTGCACCCTGTGAAAAAAGCGCCGGAAGAGTAAGGGTAATTTGCTGATGTGCTAATGTGTTAATTTGGCAATTTGGCAATGCTTGTACTATCCCCGTCATTTCGACGACCCCCTTCGGAGGAGAAATCTCGCATACGGGACGAAAGGCTATGGGTGTAAATAGAATCAAATTATCCGCAGTTGACGATTTCGACATAAGCACATTCACATCAGAAATTCCTACCCATCGATGGGAGATTACCGCGGCTCAAGTAGCTCGAATAAAAACCAAAAAATCTCAGGATCATACCTTTATTCAGAATCAAGGAGCCTCGTAATGAACTGTGTTTAAAAGCAAGTATTTTTCATGTAATCTTCTTGATAGTTTGTGGTACCGGTGCCAATGGCCAGAGCCTGTTTTAGTAGCTTATTCGAAACTGCAATCAACGCTTCGTCTCAGTGGGGTCTCTCGCAGAGGACCCCGCTGATCCCATCACGGAACCCCAACCACCCATCATTTCTATGAACCCTTGGGATACTCTGTCATCCTGAGCGGAGTCGAAGGAGACAGCTCCGCGATATTCCTCTACTTTCCCAGTGATCGCTCTTCGACTCCGCTCAGAGTTACTGGGTCATTTCGACGATCCAGGGGCTACACTGTCATCCTGAGCGGAGTCGAAGGAGACAGCTCCGGCATATTCCTCTATTTTATTCTCGGTGATCGCTCCTCGACTCCGCTTAGAGTGAGGGCCCAACCCGCAAACTGAAGATAAAGGTTTCTATCAACTCCTGCTCAACCGCCGCTTTTTTCTTTCTGATTTCAGGAAACTAAGCAGGATCTTTTCATCATGATCAAGAGATTTGGAATCTACTTTGCCGGCGGCACGATTAATTTTTTTGAGGTAGGGTAACAGGGAGCCATCCATGTAAGCATCCAGCAGTGCCGGAAAAACGTAAGATTTGCGGCAGACTGTCCTGGTATTGCCCAGCCGCGAAGAAACCTCATCCAAAGCAGTATTTATAAGCTTCTTTTTCAGCGTTTCATTTTCGGGATACTCAAACACGGCCAGCTGCCGCAGCGTCTCCAGGGTCCCGGACCAGGTGCGGAAATCTTTTGCGGTGAAGTCGCAGCAGCTTATTTCGCGGATATAGCGGTTGATCTTACCAGAATCTATGGACCGTCGTTCACCTCCAGGGTTGTAATACTGGAATAATTCCTGTCCCGGAATGTCACGGCACTTTTTTACCAGCCGCGCAAGGGTTTTATCAGTGAACTTAATCTCGTGCTCAATACCTTTCTTTCCTACAAAGCTAAGCTTCAGGTTGTTTCCTTCTATTTTTACATGCCTGTCGCGCAGGGTTGTTAAGCCGTAGGATCCGTAAAGTTGCTTATATTCTTCATTGCCTACTCTGATTAGGGTCTTCTGCATCAGATTCACAGATATGGCCAACACTTTTCGCTCATCTAGCTCCTTCCGCCTAAGGTCTTTCAATATATTTTTACGGAACTCGGGCAGCTTGCTGCCGAACTCCAGCAGCCTGAAGTACTTAGTCTCATTGCGTTGCCTGCTCCACTCCTGATGATAGCGGTATTGCTTCCTTCCCGCGGCATCAATCCCTGTCGCCTGCAAATGGGCGTTCGCTCTTTCGGAGATCCATACATCCGTCCAGGCTGGCGGTAGTACCAGTTTATTAATGCGGTCGAGTAACTTAGGGTCAGTGACTTGTTCCCCTTTTCTATTCAGAAAAATAAACTTTTTGCCTGCTTTCTTCCGGGTAATTCCCGCCGCCGTTCCGTTCACATAATGCAACCCGGTGTCTTCCAGAATTTGTTCTAGCTCTGTCATTGTTCCAATAAGCAATTGAGGAGGAGAAATGTTTAGGAAGTGTGTTCAATTTGTTAATGTGAGAATTTGTTAATTTGTTAATGCTTGTATAGCGTAAAACCCACCCCATCCACCGCGTCATTTCGACGACCCCTTGGAAGGAGAAATCTCATGCAATTCGAAAACCCATGATAGTAGTGAGACCTCTCTCCTGATGAAGGATCGGAATCGAGGTGACGACGTGGTAAGTTGTGAATTTGGATTCCATTAAGCATTCCGTCTCTTCATCCACCCAACCACCGCGTCATTTCGACGACCCCCTGGAAGGAGAAATTTCATGCACTTCGAAAACCCGTGATAATAGTGAGACCTCTCTCCCGATGAAGGGTCGGAATCGAGGTGACGACGTGGTAAGTTGAATTTGGATTCTATTAAGCATTCCGTCTCTTCATCTACCCCAACCGCCGCGTCATTTCGACGACCCCTTGGGAGGAGAAATCTCATGCAATTCGAAAACCCGTGATAGTAGTGAGACCTCTCTCCCGATGAAGGATCGGAATCGAGGTGACGACGTGGTAAGTTGTGAATTTGGATTCCATTAAGCATTCCGTCTCTTCACCCACCCCACCACCGCGTCATTTCGACGACCCCTTGGGGGGAGAAATCTCATGCAATTCGAAAACCCATGATAGTAGTGAGACCTCTCTCCCGATGAAGGATCGGAATCGAGGTGACGACGTGGTAAGTTGTGAATTTGGATTCCATTAGCATTCCGTCTCTTCATCCACCCCAACCGCCGCGTCATTTCGACGAACTCTTGGGGGAGAAATCTCATGCAATTCGAAAACCCATGATAGTAGTGAGACCTCTCTCCCGATGAAGGATCGGAATCGAGGTGACGACGTGGTAAGTTGTGAATTTGGATTCCATTAAGCATTCCGTCTCTTCATCCACCCCACCACCGCGTCATTTCGACGACCCCCTGGGAGGAGAAATCTCATGCAATTCGAAAACCCATGATAGTAGTGAGACCTCTCTCCCGATGAAGGATCGGAATCGAGGTGACGACGTGGTAAGTTGTGAATTTGGATTCCATTAAGTATTTCGTCACATCAACCACCCTCAACCACCGCGTCATTTCGACGACCCCTTGGGAGGAGAAATCTCATGCACTGAATTTGGTAATTTGTCAATGCTTGTATAGCGTATTAGGTTACAGCAACCACCCTCACCACCGCGTCATTTCGACGACCTCTTGGGAGGAGAAATCTCATGCAATTCGAAAACCCGTGATAGTAGTGAGACCTCTCTCCCGATGAAGGATCGGAATCGAGGTGACGACGTGGTAAGTTGTGAATTTGGATTCCATTAAGCATTCCGTCTCTTCATCCACCCCACCACCGCGTCATTTCGACGACCTCTTGGGAGGAGAAATCTCATGCAATTCGAAAACCCATGATAGTAGTGAGACCTCTCTCCCGATGAAGGATCGGAATCGAGGTGACGACGTGGTAAGTTGTGAATTGGATTCCATTAAGCATTCCGTCTCTTCATCCACCCCACCGCCGCGTCATTTCGACGACCCCCTGGGAGGAGAAATCTCATGCAATTCGAAAACCCGTGATAGTAGTGAGACCTCTCTCCCGATGAAGGATCGGAATCGAGGTGACGACGTGGTAAGTTGTGAATTTGGATTCCATTAAGCATTCCGTCTCTTCATCCACCCCACCACCGCGTCATTTCGACGACCCCTTGGGAGGAGAAATCTCATGCAATTCGAAAACCCGTGATAGTAGTGAGACCTCTCTCCCGATGAAGGATCGGAATCGAGGTGACGACGTGGTAAGTTGTGAATTTGGATTCCATTAAGCATTCCGTCTCTTCATCCACCCCACCACCGCGTCATTTCGACGACCCCCTGGGAGGAGAAATCTCATGCAATTCGAAAACCCATGATAGTAGTGAGACCTCTCTCCCGATGAAGGATCGGAATCGAAGTGACGACGTGGTAGGTTGGGTATCTCGAATTCCATGAGCATTGCGTCATAAAAATCATCCAACCACCGCGTCATTTCGACGACCCCCTGGGAGGAGAAATCTCATGCAATTTGAAAACCCATGATAGTAGTGAGACCTCTCTCCCGATGAAGGATCGGAATCGAGGTGACGACGTGGTAAGTTGTGAATTTGGATTCCATTAAGCATTCCGTCTCTTCATCCACCCCACCACCGCGTCATTTCGACGACCCCCTGGGAGGAGAAATCTCATGCAATTCGAAAACCCATGATAGTAGTGAGACCTCTCTCCCGATGAAGGATCGGAATCGAGGTGACGACGTGGTAAGTTGTGAATTTGGATTCCATTAAGCATTCCGTCTCTTCATCCACCCCACCACCGCGTCATTTCGACGATCCCTTGGGAGGAGAAATTTCATGCACTTTCAAATGATCGTAGAATTTAATCTGTGTTAATCTGTGAAATCCGTGGTGAAAGCTTACCCTTTAATAATCGATGTCAATCCGTGGTGAAAACCCCACCTGCTTCAACATAATCCCCCTTACCGCACCATTGATTTCGCGGTTTCCACCTGCAGTTTCGATTGATCTGCAATTGGCCGGTTCAGGTGCGTTTTGTGAATGTCCGTAACCACCGTCATGCGGGTTTTGGAGGCAATCGGCGCAGACTTCTGTTTTTTGCTGTAGAGCAGGTACGTAATCGTCAGGTTAAAGAGGATACAACCTGCAAAAAGGAAAGTGATCAAAAATTCGTTTCCCATGTTACGGAAGTAAATAACCAGGGAAAGCAGCAGGTTATTCACGGTCATTAACATGAGCGAACTTTGCTTATGACTAAATCCGAGGCGCAGCAAACGATGATGTGTATGGTTATTATCTGCAATAAAGGGAGAAGTTCTTTTAATCAACCGTAATACAAAAACCCTGATTACATCGAAAATAGGACCAATCAATATAGCCATGGCAATAGCAGGAGCAGCGGGAAAATGAACCTCCCTACCAGTTCCGCCTATGTTCAGCTCAATAAATTTAATCGCCAGCACCGAAGCCACCAGGCCGATCAGCATGGATCCGGCATCGCCCATGAAGATGCTTGCCGGCGAAATATTGAATTTTAAGAAGCCGATGCTTGCTCCCATCAGGGTAAAAGCCATGCAGGCATAGCTGTGTTCGCCCATATAAGCGAAGAAAAGGCCGAATGCCAGTGAAACGATCAGCGATGTGAGGCCTACCAGGCCATCTATACCATCAATCAGGTTAAAAGAGTTCGTAATAAAAATAATCAGCAGTGTCGAAAATACCACGCTGGGCCAATAGGGCAGAACGCCAATATCAAAAAGGCCGTGCAAATTACTGATCCGGATGTCGGCCAGTAACACAACGATTAAAGCAGTAATCAGCTGGATCAGGAATTTGGTACTCGGATTAACTCCCCAGAGGTCGTCCTTGAGGCCAACAGCAAAAATTAAAATGAAGGCCGAAAGCAAATAGTTGGCAGGTGTTGTATTTACAACATCCGAAAAAAGCAGGGTGGTTAAAACAAGGCTGCAGAAAACAGCGATCCCTCCCAGCCTGGATATTCCGTAGCGGTGAGTCTTCCTTTCCAGTTTATTGTTATCAAAGAGGGTCAGTTTATTAGCGATATGTATGATTGACGGAATGCCCAGGTACACCAGCAGAAAAGAGAAACCTGAAATCAAAATGTAGATTAACAGGTTGTTACTACTTAAGAGCGTTAAATCCATAAATCAGGCAGATGCAGGTAATGTGTAAGCATTATACTTTATAAATCAATGTCTTGTTACAATTAATTAAAATACTGGTTAACCCTTCTTAAGGGTTTAATAAAAGTTTTTAACCACGGCCACCTGATATGATTATGCCGCATGGCTATCATGTCATTGTGATTTGCCTGAAGACGGTTAAAGAGCGAGCGGTTGCTGATACTACCGGTTCTCATTCTTACAAACACCCGGTCAAGGTAGACGCTGTTCGTTTCATTAAGATAGAGAAATCTTAACATTAAATCATAATCTGATGCACTATTAAATTTTAAATTAAATCCGCCCAGCTCCTGGTAAACTTTGCGCCGGGCATAAAAAGTCGGATGAGCAGGCATCCAGCCCCATTCTATAGCCGTCCGCGTGAAAGACTTTGAGATCCACTTTCGGATCACCTTCGAAGGGTCGTTAGGCTCCACATACAAAAGATTCCCATAGACAATATCGGACTCCGTGCTGAACGCAGCCACGCCTTCCTCGATCACCCTAGTGTCTGCAAAAAAATCATCGGCATTTAAAAATCCTATTACCTCGCCGGTCGCTAAGGCAATTCCTTTGTTCATCGCATCGTAAATTCCGGCGTCCTTTTCACTCACCAGCACATCTACTCTATCCTGATATTTCTGAATCAAAGGAAGGCTGGAATCCGTAGAAGCACCGTCTATTATAATGTACTCGATATGGGGATAAGTTTGATCAAACACTGACCGGATGCAGCTTTCAAGAAATTTTTCTGCATTGTAAGTTACAGTGATGATAGAAATTTTCATGTGGATACAAATTAATAGATATATTGTTCAAAAAAGATATATTTTCGAAAATCTATTTATCTTAGAATAAACGGCTTTAAACCTATAAATGAATAAACGTCTACCTGCTACATTATACCACCTTTTCCTGTTTTGCGCGCTGGTATTCTTTTCCGCATGTTCATCACGCTATCAGAATGCTTTATTTACCAGTGAGACCGATATGCTGACAGACACGATCAGGACCGTCTTCGCAATCAACTCACAGGACAACAAGGCTGACCTTTACCGCATCAAAGCCGACGACGTGCTTGCGATCCGCAATTTGCAGGGCATCGGGTTTATCTCAACCGGCGAAGGCACCACACAAGCAAGCTCGCCAACCAGCTTCCGGGTGGAAGATGACGGCGGAGTTGTTCTACCTGTGTTAGGTAAGGTGATGGTAGCCGGTTTATCCCGAAAGGAAGCCACTCATAAAATTCAGGATTCTTATAAGCAAAACCTGCTTAAAGATCCCATCATAGAACTGACCGTAGTAAATCTGAAAGTAACCCTGCTGGGCGAATTTGCAGGCCAGGGCGAATTTCTTCTCGAAGACGACAATACCTCCCTGATCGATATCATCGGTAAAGCGGGTGGTTTCAGTCCGCGCGCCGATCCAAAAACGTTAAAGATCATCCGCGGCGACCGCAGAAACCCCGAGATCATCTACGTGAACCTGAAAAATATCAACAGTCTGGCCAGCCCAAAGCTGATCCTGCAAAATAACGACATCCTGTATATCGAACCCATGGGCGTTTACAACACCTCCGACAGAGTACAGAAAGCCAGTACGTTTATGCAACCCCTGATGCTCATTCTCAACTTTGGTCTGCTCATCTATACTTTCGCGAAATAATGAAGAGCGAACTGCTGCAGGAAAATAAACTGGCCAACCAGGATATTGACTATAAAAAAGTCGTTAAGATCCTCTGGAGCCGCTGGTACTGGATAGCCGGCTGTGTGCTGATTGCACTGGTCATATCCTATCTCTACCTCTGGTATACACCCCCAATTTACACTACCTCTGCTTCAATCAAGTTTGATGAGAAAAAATCAGAGATCACGGAACTGCTGAAGGTGAGCAACTTTTACGACCGTACCAATAAAATGCAGTCGGAAACCTATGTGATCCAGTCGTACCCGGTACTACTGAATGCCATCTCCCGAATTGATTATAAGATCTCCTATTTTATTAAAGGCCGCGTTCGTACAACCGAAACCTATCCCGAGATCCCCTATCCTATCGAAATAGTCTCGCAGGATACCATCAATTTCAACGGGCAACTCTATGATATTAAAAACGTAGATGCTAACAGATTTGAGCTTTCCCAGAGAGCAGCAACTGCCTTGCCTAAGGAAATTTACAGATATGGGGATACAGTCAAGAAACCTGGTGTGACTTTCCGCGTGAAGTCAAGTTCCGGACTTTACGGCTCTTTATACAGCTTTAAGTTTAATACAAAAAATGACTTTGTAGGCCGGGCGGCAGGTGGACTAAGCATGCGCGAAGCCGGCAAAGGTTCCAATGTTTTGTTCCTCTCGCATACGGACGCCAATCCAAAGTTTGCCGCAGACATTTTAAATGCCATTGTTAAAGAATATGTTTATTTCGATGGCTACCAGCGGGCACAGGCGGCTTCCCAAACCATCGAGTTTATCGACCAGCAACTGCAGTTCCTCTCCGACCAGGTTCAACAGTCAGGTTCAGCCCTTGAGCAGTTTAAGAGAAATAATCAACTTATTGATATAGGTACCAATACGGGAATTAGTGTCGGAAAACTAACAAACCAGGAAGCTCAAAAAAGCACCTTAAAATTAGAGGAGCTGGCAATTAGCCAGCTGGAGCAGCAGATATTGAATAATAAGGACCGCGTCAACCTTAACTTTAACCTGGAAGAATCCGGTGGCGGAATGCTTTCCAACCTGGTTAACCAGTTAAACAGCCTGATCATTGAAAAGGAGAAGAAGCTAATTCAATTCAATGCAGGTTCGCAACCTGTACAGGAAAGCGATGGGCAAATTGCTGAAATCAAAAGGGCAATTGTTAATAATATTAAGCTGGCGAGAGAACGCAATCAGCGAACCCAGCGTTTTGTAGATGCCCAGATTGCATCGGCGCAACAGAGTTTAAGTAAGTTACCCCGAGCCGAGCGTGACTTTGTCAACCTGCAGTCCGTATTCAACATCAACCAGAAGGTATTCTCTTATTTATCTGAGAAAAAACTGGAAGCACAGATCAGCAAGGCCGCCATTGTACCCGGCGCCACCAGCGTAAATGATGCGGCCCCCGGCTATATGATCGCCCCCGTCCCTAAAACGGTCTACACTTACGGCATCTTCTTCGGACTGGCGACAGGCATTGGCCTTATCCTGCTGATCCGGATCATCAATCCTTATATCTACGATAAGGAAACGGTAGAAAGCCTGACGAGTATTCCCATAATCGGCATTATCCGGAAGTTCCCGGATTATATCGACAAAGAAAACCGGCAGATCTTGTCTCTCGAAAAACCAAAATCGATGTTTGCCGAGTCGGTTCGATCCGTACGTACCAACCTGAGTTACCTGGCCAGCGAAGAGAAAAGTAAGGTGATTTGTATCACTTCCGAAATTGCCGGCGAAGGAAAATCCTTCGTGACGGTCAACCTGGCCAGTACGCTAGCACTCATTGATAAGAAAGTAGTGCTGGTAGCGGCCGATTTGCGACGCTCCAAGCTTCATAAGACTTTTAACGTCGACAATAAAATCGGCTTAAGTAATTACCTGTCTAACCAGATTAATCTGGACGATATCACCATCCAGACTGATGTTGAAAACCTGCACTTCATACCCTCAGGTCCGGTGCCCCCAAATCCTTCGGAATTACTGCACAACCAGAAGATGGTGGATTTTGTGAATGAGCTGAAAGAAAAATACGATTTCGTCCTGATCGATACTGCGCCTGTCGGCCTGGTATCTGACGCCATTCCCGTGATCAGGCAAGCTGATATAAACTTATATGTGATCCGCTCGGGCGTATCAAAACATACCTCGGGCTCTGTGCCCGACCGGATCACCCGCGAATATGGCCTGACCAACGTAGTCATCGTTCTGAATGCCTTTACAGACGATGCACTCTACAGCCGCTACTACTCTACCAACTATGCTACCAGTTCAAATGCTACCTACTACTACTATTCCGATTATTCCGGTTATTCTTCGTCGGGTTATTATACGGAAGAGGACAAAGTAAAATGGTGGAAGTTCTGGAACATGTTTAAGAAAAACTAAGACCCGTTTTGAATTCTGCTGAGCAATACGACTGGTACCCGGTGTATACCAATCCCCGTGCTGAAAAAAAAGCCGCGGACCTTTTGATAAAAAAAGGAATCGAAACCTATCTGCCCCTGCAACGGCAACTTAAGCAATGGAGCGACCGTAAAAAGTGGATTGAAGAACCACTTATAAAGTCCTACATTTTTGTGAAGATCACCTTGCAGCAGCAAATGGAAGTACTGACAACAAAGGGAGTTTGCCGTTTTTTATATTTCTCGGGTAAGGTAGCCAGCATGCCCGAGCGTCAGATCCAGCAGCTTCAGCTGCTCCTGGCAACAGAAACCGAAATGGAGGTACTGGCCCGGCCCTTCAAAACAGGCGAAAAAGTAAGAGTAAAAGCCGGCCCCCTAATGGGCCTGACCGGCGAGTTGGTGAATCTTCATTCCCAAAAAAGAATGATCATCCGCCTCGATCACACCGGACAGGTAGTTTTGGTACAAATACCTATGGTTTTTTTAGAACCGTTTGGGTAGATTAAGCCGCTAAAACAGGCTTAAAGTTTTTTAGAGTTAGTTGACTTTTTTAAATAAAAGTGTGACTGACGCGGCGAAGCTGTGGGATATGGGTTTATAAGGTTATGGGTGGGAGATTAGTTTATGGGTTTATAAGTTTATGGGTTTATGAATATGCAACAGGTTGAAAATTTCGGTAACCCTTTAAAACCCTTTTCATCGACCTATATACCCTTTTTGATAAACCAATAAACCCTGTAAATAAACCTATAAACCCTTTGTATAAACCTTTTTATAAACCCGTAAACCCCCTAGTCAACCATGTACGTATACTCTTTCGAAAAACTCGAAGTATGGCAGCTGGCCAGGCAATTCAGGAAGGAAATTTACATAATCACTAAGAGCTTTCCATCCGACGAGAAGTTTGGATTGACAAGCCAGTTACGGAGAGCGGCAAGCAGTATCGGCGATAATTTAGCTGAAGGCACGGGCAAACTAACTTTAAGGGATAAGGCCAGATATACAACCATTGCGTTTGGAAGCGCGATGGAAACCGTAAATCATCTCATCGGATCACTTGACCTAGACTACTTAACCGACGAGGATTACACCCAATTAAGAATGAAACTAGAGGTTATAACCCGATTACTGAATAAACTTCACGCCAGCCAAGTAAAGGTAGTTCTATAGACGTTATACGAATTACCATAAACCTATAAACTAACAACAAACCCATAAACCCTTGGCATAAACTTATAAACCTATAAACTTATAAACCACCATTATAACCCAATAACCCCCTAACCCTATAACCCCATAACCCCCCCACCCTCTCCCTTGTCTCCCCGCATCCTCTTCCTAACCCTTCGAACCTTCAGCCTCACCGGCGGAATAGAGAAGGTATGCCGCACGCTGTGCAAGGCTTTAACGGATATGGAAAGTCAGTTGAAGGGATTCAGCATGTTTTCCATGTATGACCGGGTTGCTGATCTGGATACACGATATGTGGACCGGTCGATGTATAGGGCATTCGCCGGAAAGAGAACTTTATTTACGATTCAATCAGTTCTGAATGGAAGCCAAGCAGACATTCTGATCATAAGTCATATAAATCTTTTGCTCATAGCACGGATCATCAAGAAGCTGTCGCCTGAAACACGGATCATCGTGTACGCTCATGGCATTGAGATTTGGAGAAATACTAAACAGTGGAAGCGAAATTTCCTTGCGGAAAAATGTGAAATATGGGCGGTGAGTGAATTTACATCTGAAAAAATCCGGCGACTGCATAAGATCCCTGCTCAAAATATACGAGTGGTGCCAAATTGCCTTGATCCATTCCTGGTAGTTCCGGAAGCTTTTGCAAAACCTGCTAACCTCCTTAATAAGTATAATCTGACGGCTGACCAGCCCATCTTATTTACCCTTACCCGTTTATCAACACACGAGTTGAATAAAGGTTATAATCTCATCATTGAATCCTTGCCTGAACTCATAAAAATACATCCGGGGATACATTATCTCTTAGGTGGCAAAGCTGATGAAAAAGAACTTACCAGGCTTACCACGAAAATTAGTGAGCTGGGCGTCGGCAATCATATCACCTTACCAGGATTCATTTCAGAGCAGGAAATAGAACAGCATTTTCTGTTAAGCGATATCTTCGTGATGCCGAGCTCTAAAGAAGGTTTTGGACTTGTGTTCATAGAAGCAGCGGCCTCCGGATGTAAGATCATCGGCGGAAACCAGGACGGAAGTTCCCAGGCACTATTAGAAGGTCGCCTCGGCACCCTGATCAATCCGGAAGACAAAGGAAGCCTGATCACTGCCATCACCGAAAACCTAAACCAACCGAGAAGTGAAGCACGCGCCAGGGCAATTCAATCCCTTTGCCTGGAGCACTTCAATTATGAAATATATTTAAAAAACATCCAGTCTCTTTTAATGAATAAACAAATACCCCAAGCGGAACCGGAATTTATAAACCCATAAACCTATAAACCTATAAACCTATAAACCTGTAACAATACCCTTTACACACTCATAAACCTATAAACCTATAAACCTTCTACCAAACATGTCTACCCCCGAAACTACCGAATCCTGGGATCTCATCATCGAACCAAGAACATCCTGGTTTGATCTGCATCTCAAGGAACTTTGGGCTTACCGGGATCTGTTATTCATCATGGTAAAGCGAGACTTTATCGCCGCCTACAAGCAGACTATCCTCGGACCGGTATGGCATTTCCTGCAACCTTTGTTTACTACTATAGTTTTTGTCATCGTATTTGGAAAAATTGCACGTATTCCAACAGATAACATTCCCCAACCCCTCTTTTACCTGAGCGGTCTGACCCTTTGGAATTACTTTTCAGCCTGCATGACAGGTACCTCAAATACGTTCGTAGCTAACGCCGGACTATTTGGAAAGGTCTATTTTCCAAGGCTTATTATACCTCTATCCGTTATCCTTAGCAATGGGATCAAACTTGGAATTCAATTCCTCTTACTACTCGGAATGATTTGCTATTACATTGCTGATGGTTATCAGTTCAGCATTGGTTGGAACGTAATGTCTATCCCGGTATTAATTATCCTTGTAGCTCTGCTTGGATTGGCTGCCGGCATCTTAATTTCAGCTCTGACAACTAAATACCGGGATATGGGGGTATTAGTTAGCTTCGGGATGCAGTTGCTGATGTATGCTACCCCGATCATCTATCCGCTTTCATTTATTCCTGAAAAATATAAGACAATTATTGGCCTCAACCCACTGACGTGGCTGATCGAAGCTTTTCGCAATAGTTTGCTAGGGGAAGGGACGATTAACATTTCAATGCTGGGATACTCCGCCGGGATAACTATTGTGTTGCTTCTCGCATCTATCATGGTTTTTAGTAAAGTGGAGAAAACTTTTATAGACACGGTCTAAACAGGTGATTCTTTTAACTAAGCATAATGGTTGAAGTAAAATTTATCGGCAGACTAGGCAACCAGCTTTTCCAATATGCTTTCATATATTCCACTGCCAAAAGATTGAATACCCGTTTTTATGTTGATACTACATTTGAAGGAAATTATTTGGAAGAATACTTTCATCTAAAATTCAACCCGCTACATGTCCTCGATAAATACTTCTTCGGTATTCAGGGTTATAAAAACATATTTCGGATTCACTTGAAGAGAAGATTTTATAAAGGGCTCCGGCGACTCTTAAACCTTCAACCGGTACAATTCTCCCTGGACAATGCCCCTGAACTTGAACTGAAAAAGCTAAGGAACAACGTTTCCTATGATGGATATTTCCAGTCAGAAAAGTACTTTTCGGGATACCAGGCCGATATAAAGTCAATTTACCAGATCAGGAAAGAGCATGTTTCCAAGTTTTTGAATAGTTCCAGGAATCTGCCCAAACATCAGAAATTAATTACTATACACGTCAGAAGAGGTGATTATCTTACCGGCGGGGTAATCCTACCACTTGACTATTATCACCGTGCTATACAATCCGTGGATGAACCGGGTAATTTATACGTAATTATCTCTGATGATCCAGCGTATAAGGCAATTGAATTCCATTATCTTGAAAACCTGCATATCTCAAACAATACCGATATCGTTGATTTTCAATATCTGATCCACGCTGATTGTTGTATTCTCTCTAATAGTACTTTTAGCTGGTGGGGCGCTTACCTTAATGAAAAGAAAGCAAAAGTGATTGCGCCAAAAACCTGGCTGGGCGAAAAAGAACAGGAATGGCCGCATTCAATCCTTTTGAAGGAATGGGTGAAAATGTAATTATTAACAGAATGGGTAATATTAATTATTTGCATGAGGAACATATTCACAATACTAAATCAGCAGAGGAAGTATTGCCGTATGTATTTAGTCTCGTGAAACCCAGAAGTGTAATTGATGTAGGTTGCGGTACAGGTACCTGGTTAGCCGTAGCTAAGAAACTGGGTAGCCCTAAAGTTCTAGGCCTCGACGGTATAAATGCAGGGATTGAAAAGCTTGTGATTGAAATGAATGAATTCAAAACACATGATCTGTCACTGCCTCTTGAATTAACGGAAAAATTCGATCTTGCTATTTGCCTCGAGGTTGCAGAGCATTTGCCCGAAACGGCGAGCGATAACCTGGTCAACGTACTTACCGGGCATAGTGATCTTATTCTGTTTTCGGCTGCCATACCGGGACAGGGAGGTCAGTTCCACCTAAATGAGCAATGGCCGGAATACTGGCAGAAGAAATTTAGCCTGCGGGGTTATAAGCCTTTTGATATTTTGAGAAATAAATTCTGGAATAATGAAAATGTAGACTGGTGGTATAAACAGAATATGTTCATATATGCAAAGCCAGAAGCCGCAAATAGCTTAAATTCTAGTTTCGCCGATAAGGATTTGATGACATATGTCCATCCCCAGCTATTTCAAATCCAGGTTAAGAATGAGCAGAAATTAAAACAACTTATCAAAGACAGGATCTGGAATCCGCCCTTTTGGCCAACATTAAAATTGCTGGTTAAATCAATTGTCAAACGCCAAAATACAGTGAGAGCAAAATAAATGAGTAAGGTGATCAGGGTAGAAAGTTTATCTAAACAATACAGGTTAGGAGACGTTGGCACAGGAAGTTTGTCTCATGACATAAACCGGCTTTGGCATAAAGCAATAGGGAAAGAAGATCCCTATCTGAAGATCGGGGAAGAAAACAACAGGGAAAAGAAAGGAAGCTCAGCTTATGTTTGGGCATTAAAAGACATCAACTTCGAAATTGAACAGGGTGATCGGGTAGGCATCATCGGCAGGAACGGAGCTGGAAAATCAACACTCCTAAAGATTCTTTCGCGCACCACCGCCCCTACCTCCGGAACTGTAAAAATCCAAGGGAAGGTAGCAAGTTTACTCGAAGTTGGAACCGGCTTCCATCCCGAATTAAGTGGGAGAGATAATATTTTCTTAAACGGCGCCATACTTGGTATGTCCAAACGCGATATTAAGGGCTGCTTTGATGAGATTGTTGATTTCGCGGGGGTAGAACGTTATATCGACACACCTGTTAAAAGATATTCTTCAGGGATGTATGTGCGGCTTGCTTTTGCTGTGGCAGCGCATCTGGAGTCAGATATTCTAATTGTTGATGAAGTGCTTGCAGTTGGCGATGCGGAGTTTCAAAAAAAATGCCTTGGAAAAATGAACGAGGTTAGTGAGAAAAGCGGAAAGACCATATTGTTTGTAACCCACAATATGACTGCAATCTTGAATCTATGCAATCAGGCGATTATACTACAGAATGGCAAAATCGAAAACTTTGATGACGCCAAATCTTGCATACGAAACTATCATAAAAACAACACAACACTAATTGCAAGTAAATATTTAAATCAGCAAGAAAACGTTGGCCCATATTTTAAAAAAATATCGATTAAACTTCTTGGAGAGCAACCGCAGCTGATTCTAGAAGTAGATTTCTCCGTTTTTTCAAAAAAATGTTTCAAAAATGCATTTGTAGCTTTCGATATCAAGAATGGAATTGGCACATACATAATGCAGGCGATTCCTAATTCGGAACCGTTTATTGTCTTTGATTTAAAAGAACATCACTATACCACCAAAATCGAATTAAATGGATTAATACCTGACACCTACTACGTTACTGCATGGATAGGGTCTCACAATACAGAAACTTATGATTGGCAGAAAGATATCTTAACATTTGATGTAATAAAGTCGCCAATTACAGGAAGGACTTATCCACATCAATATATGAATGGATTTATCATACCACCATCGAGTATAATTGAAAACTTTCATGAGGAAGTTTAGTTTCAAAAAGCTTAATCAAATAATAAAGTGTTTTCAATCTTAAAGAAAGCAATTATTAAGTTTAAGAAGCCTTTTCTGCCTTCTGTGGGCGATAATGATACGGCTCAGCTAATGGAGATTCAGCGGTTAAGAGCGCTCCCACGTTTTATTGCAGGAAGCACGAATTTATTGGGTAAATCCCTGTATTTTTCTGATAGTGCCTCTCTACTTTCAGCATTTGATGAAATCTTCCACAATGAAATTTACAAGTTTAAAACGCACAACCCAGAACCTTTCATTATTGATGGTGGATCAAACATTGGGTTATCTATAATATTTTTTAAAAAGCTTTATCCAAAATGCAGAATAATAGCTTTTGAGCCGGATAAAGAGATTTTCAAACTGTTTACCCAAAATATTTCCTCGTTTGAATTAGAAAATGTCGAAATGCATGAAATGGCACTTTGGAATAAGGACGAAGAGAGAAGGTTCTTTTCAGAAGGCGCAGATGCAGGGCATTTGACCCTCAATCAATCAGATTCTAAATCGACATGTGTTAAAACAACTCGATTGCGAAAATATATAAATCAACCTGTTGATTTTTTGAAAATAGATATCGAAGGCGCAGAAACGATTGTTCTTGAGGATTGCGCTGACCTTCTTGGAAATGTAATTAATTTATTTGTTGAATATCACTCAACGAATGGTCAACCTCAAACGTTAGACGACTTGTTAAAAATTTTGAAAACAGCTGGTTTCCGTTACTACATTCTGCAAACTGGGGGACGCTCAATGAATCCATTTTTAAAAATTACGAAATATAATGAGATGGATTTACAGCTTAACATATTTGCTTACAGGACATGATTTATTTCCAGTTCAGCAAATAAATGATCAGCGTTGTACATGTATGCTCATCTAAAAACGGTGGCGCCGGAAGGGCAGCCTTCCGGATACATGAAGCGATGCTTGGCAGTCGTGATATTTCTTCTTACTTCATATCTGGAGACAATGATAAGATACCAAACTCACCAAGGGAAATTAGAGTTTGCAAAGAGAAAAAAAAGGACACGGGGATTTTTGAAAGGTTTATGTCAAAGATCGGACTGCTACAAACGGTCGACCAGGAGAATTATCATATTTTAGAAGGATTGCATGGAGATTATGAATTCTTTTCTTTTCCTAGGACCGACTATAGGATCGAAGATCTTAGGCTCCTGATGGAAGCTGATATTATACACTTACATTGGGTCGCTAACTTCGTTAATTATCCAAGGTTTTTCAATCGCCTGAAGCACAAAAAATTTGTCTGGACTTTTCATGATATGAATCCGTTCATGGGTGGTTTTCATTATAGAAATGACTATATAAGTAATCCACTTTTTCAGGCTCTTGAAAAGAGGCTCATAATACAAAAAGCCAGGGCTATCCACCAGATCAATAAATTAAGCGTGGTAACGCCCTCTAAGTGGCTGATGAAGGAAGCACAAAAAAGCAATCACTTTAAAGCAGATACCGCTTTCACTCGTATTCCCTATAGTTTAGATATTGAAATTTTTAAACCGACAGATAAAAAAGAAGCAAAGCAAAAATTAAATATCGATCCTGACTTACCGTGTTTATTAATATCTGCACAGGATCTAAAAAATAAGAGAAAAGGTTTCGACCTATTGAAAATTGCTCTCGAGGATATCCCGGTTAGACTCTATCAGCTACTGACTGTCGGTGATATCAACGCATCATTAAAAAGAGAGAATGTAACTGATCTGGGCGTTATAAATAATGATAAGTCCCTTGCTCTGGCTTTTTCCGCAGCGGATCTATTTATTCTTCCCTCTAGAGAAGATAATCTACCTAACGTGATGCTTGAAGCATTTTCATGCGGTACACCCGTTCTTAGCTTTAAAGTTGGCGGGATGCAAGAATGGATCATTCCAGGAATCAATGGATTTTTTGCTGACTCATTTGACTCAGACGGGTTAAAAGAGGCAATACTTAAATTTATTAGTTCTGAGAACACCTATGACTCGAAACAAATCAGAGACATGGCAATAACTAATTTCTCGCACTCAGCTCAGCGGGAAAAATACATCACCTTATATCGTTCAATATCAACCTAGATTTAGAATCGTGCGTATCTCAGTTATAACCATTTCCCTAAATCGAGCTTATGAAATTGAAAAAACTATTCAATCTGTTTTAACCCAATCTTACTCTCCTATCGATTACTGGGTAATTGACGGTGGATCGATAGATGACACCTTGCCTATTTTAGAAAAATATCAAGGACGGTTAAAATATATAACCGAGAAAGATAAGGGGATATACCATGCGATGAATAAAGGAATTTTAAAATCGTCAGGGAATTATCTATTGTTTCTGAATGCCGGCGACTTTTTCAATTCAGACCTAAGTCTGCAACGAATGGTCGACGAAGGTGAAAATGCCGATCTGATATATGGCGATATTATAATGGAGCATAATGGACAACGAAACAAAATAGAGTTCCCTGCAGATCTTTCCTTTCAATTCTTTTTAACCGGCTATCTCCCCCATCCTGCAACCTTGATCAAAAGGTCTGTTTTTGATACGATAGGCCTGTATAACGAGAATTATAAAATCGTCTCAGACTGGGAGTTTCTCCTTCATAGCGTGTGTAAATTTAATTCAAGTTTTAAACATGTTAATTATCCTGTCTCTGTTGTTGCAGCAGGGGGAATAAGCCAAAATCCTGATCATGCTCAATTACATCATAAAGAAAAGAGAGAAGTGCTTAAAAAACATTATTCAATGTTCATTAAAGATTATGATATGAATCGTGACTGTAAAATCGAGTTACAAAACATTAAAAACTCTAGACTGCATTCAATCATATCCTCTATCATTAAAAATAAGTTCTACTGTTCACTTAAAAATGCATTTGCAAGGTAATGAACGACGGACATAATTTATATCGCATCTAGATTATCGATCTAAATAAACCAAATATTTTTTTTAACCGACGTTGGCAGTTACCTCAATAAATTCATACAGATAGTGCAGAGAGAAGAATGGAAAGAATGTTACCTCAATTTAAATAAAACATTTAAAGAAAAACTAGTATTTAGACTCGGTGCAGAATCAGGCTTCTATTCTGAATTCAATAATTTCATTTTGGCAGTAATTTACGCGCTAACAAACAAAATACACTTTCAAATGCAATGCGTAGGAGATAAAAACTTCTTTAAAGATGGCTGGCAGGATTATTTTCAGCCATTTTTTGAAGAAATAAACTATCCGGGCTTAAAAAAATATAATACCAGACCATATATGATGTATGAAAAGGGATTTAAGTATGTGCCAGGTATACTCAAAAAACTCTACAACATTGATTATCTAACTCAAGACGTGTTTGAAAATGCCCGAGGCAGAGACATGTATAACGTATATATAAATGAGCCTAGATTAGAGTTGCATGGAAATCTTTTACAGGTTAGTAAAGTCTTAATCCAAAACCTGTATGTATTCAATCAATTTACCGAGTCGGAAATTAAAAAAAGAATGGCAGGAATACATCTACCCGAAGAATATATTGCGATTCATATTCGGCAGGGGGATAAGCTACAGGAAACTAACATTATTGAAGCAAAACTATACTGTGATTATATCTTGAAAAATTTCAAAGAGAGGAACATCCTAGTATTTACAGACAATTACAATACAGTCTTGGACTTACGTCAGTGCTCTAGCGAATTGAAGGTATTTACATTCGCTTCTAAAGGTGACCAGGGCTATTACCATCAAAAGTTCGTCAGAAGTTCTGCAACGAAAAGAAAGGAATTAGTTCTTAATTTGCTGGTTAACATGGAATTATTAAATAACGCCAAATCTTTTATAGGCACTTTTGACTCTAATGTAGGGATGTTCATGAATATGAGAAAAGGTGGAAAAGACTGCTTCGACGTCAGTGGTAGAGAGTGGATGATATGGTAACCGGTCAAATTGATGAAATTTAATGTGACATCCCCTGTTATTAAAGATATGGACTCTGATTTATGATTAGAAACTCAAGAGGATCTCGCCCTAAGCATATCATTATCGCGAAGCTGTTTGAAACGGGAGGAAGTAACACCCATTTGAAGTCTCTCTTGAAGTATTTTGGTGAAGAGAACGTTCTGCTAATATTAGAGGATGACGGCCAAAAAGTGCATTTGGCTAGACTATCAAGTCGATCTCATCTAAAAATTAGAATTATTAAAAACCTTCATGCTTATGCTCATTTAAGATACTTAGTAAGCACAAACATCAGAGAGGTATTTTATATACTACGGTCTATCATAAAGATTCTTTTGTTGAGTATAAGAAACGGATTTGCTGATTTAACAATTTCTTCGGTTGAACCCGAAAAACATTTGTACTTTTTATGGTTACCGTTTATAAAAGTAACGTACATACTACATTCGACACCAGCAAAAAAATATACACAGTTCAGTTCATATACTTGCAATAAAAGGCTTAGTAAAACTAAACGGATAATAACAGTCTCTGAATCAAATAGAAATCTCATTTGTACAAACTGGGAAATACAGAATGTAAAGAGCAAGTTTATCTACATGATTTACAATTGTATTATACAGAGTGACGAAAAGGATTTAATTGCCCGAGCCCAAAGAACAAACATAAAACAGGTAGTCACTTTAGGCCATCTTGTAGATTATAAAAATCCTTTCGTGTGGCTGGAAACCGCGAAAAAAGTGACAGCTCTCCGAAAAAATGTTTGTTTTACATGGCTGGGTAGTGGAAATCTTATTGATCACTTTCAAGATGCCACTAAAGAAGATAATCGCATCAAGTTTGAGGGTACAGTTACGGATCCGCACCGTTATCTCATAAATGCTGATCTGTATTATCAACCTAGTTTATATGAAACTCATGGTATTTCGGTCGTCGAAGCCATGTATAGACAGTTACCATGCGTAGTAGCTAATATTGGTGGATTACCTGAATCAATCGAGAATCTTAAAAATGGCATTTTAGTAGATCCACATAGCTTGCAAGAGAACGTCAATGCAATTTTGTATTTGTTGGATAATGATACAATAAGAACGGAATATGGCGTGAATTCTTTTAAGAGATACAAGCAGCTGTTTACCTATAATATTTTCAAGTCTAAAATGGATGCGATATATCGATAGCACTAGTACTACGAAGAAGCAAAGATGATCCCGGGCATATCTGTAATAATTTGCACTTATAACGGTTCCGAAAGAATCTGTGAAACTCTAAAACATCTGTCTCTTCAACGGGTGCCCGGTAATATTCCGTGGGAAATAATCTTAATTGATAACGCATCGACAGACGACACCTTATCCGTAGGAAAAGCATTTTGGGAGATTAATGGTGCAAAAAATATTAAATGTAAATTTCTAAATGAAAAAACGCCAGGGAAAAACAACGCCTTTAAGAGAGGATTAAAAACTGCTCTTTACCAATATTTGTTGACGTGTGATGATGACAACTGGCTAGACACAAATTATGTCGCAAATGCCTTTAGTATAATAAGTGCTGATAATACCATTGGAGCTTTAGGAGGTCGCGGAATAATAGAGGCCGAAAAACCTACCCGACTTAATGAGGAAGATTTGAAAAAGATTACAGTCAACGGACACCAAACTTGGGCTAAATCAGAACACTGGGTATATGGGGCAGGTTCTATCTACCGCAAAGATGCACTTGATTTATCATTCAACAGAGGCTGGATGCAGGTAACAACTGGCAGATCAGGTTTAAAATTGATTTGCGGAGAGGATGTGGAGATCTGCCTGATGATATATCTTTTGGGATTTAAAATTATCGCTGATGATAGATTAACATTTAAGCATTTTGTTCCTCTAAAAAGGCAGAGCAAAAGTTACCTTTCAAACCTGACTTTCTGGCTTAGCTATACCAATGTACTTTTAAATAGCTACTACTCAATCGTCTACAAATATGAGTTACCTTTTAATAAGGTAATCAATAGATGGTGCATCTCAAGCGGAAAGGCAGTACTACGGCAATCTGTAGAATTAGTAATTCAAAAGTTAACCCTCAACCTTACCGACGAACTAAGACTATCTTATCAATCAACCCTGGGAACATTTTTTGCTTTGTTAAAGAATAGGAAAAGAATCATTCATCATCATCACCACCTGCTAAAGTTGTTCGAAAATCTTCCCAATTCTGATAAAGAGAAACTGCTATTTGTACAGAATGACTAGTTATCAAACACCCATTCTCTTTTTAGTCTTCAACCGCCCCGAGCTCACAAAAATTGTGTTTGACGAGATCCGGAAACAAAGGCCGAGGTATTTATTTATTGCAGCTGACGGTCCAAGAACTGGTAAACCAGGAGAGATTGATGAATGTGAAGCAACGAGAAATGTTGTGATTGAAAATATAGACTGGGACTGCGAATTGAAAACTTTGTTTAGAAACGAAAACCTGGGTTGCGGCAAAGCTGTGTCTGGTGCAATAAGCTGGTTCTTTGAGCATGTAGAAGAGGGGGTAATACTGGAAGATGATTGTTTGCCTGATCAAAGCTTTTTCGGCTATTGCCAGGAGTTATTATTAAGGTATAGGGATAATCCGAGTATAATGCACATTGGGGGATCGAATTTTCAAGTACCTGGTGAGCTGAACAAATTCAGCTACTATTTTTCTAACTACATACATGTTTGGGGTTGGGCAACCTGGAAAAATGCCTGGGAAAGATACACTTACAATATCCCTGGCAGCGATCAAAAATTATTTGATATTGTAGAATCAAAATTCTCTCGACGAAACGAAAAAGAGTTTTGGTACAATAGCTTCAAAGGTATGGCCAGTCATTATATAGACACCTGGGATATTCAGTGGGTGTACAGCATCTACGCCCAGGGCGGAATGGGTGTGAGCCCCACCAAAAATATGATTTCTAATTTGGGTTTTGGATCACATGCTACTCATACTTTATCATTTGATGAGAAGGTTGCCGCGCTCCCTTTAAACCCTATAAACAAGATTTTCCACCCAGTAAGTATCAAAATATCCGGAAAATTTGATAGGCATTCCTTTAATAAACTTTTCAAAGGTGGTAATACAACGTTTAATAGAATAAAGTTTTTAATAGGCCAGAGATTGCCCTTGGCAAAAGTCGTCTATCTAAAATTATTTAAATAATTCCATGCCCCGTTTTTTAGGTAAAATAAGGTTTTTAGCGATTCGAACTATTGCACCTCAATTTCTAAAAGCACTTTTCCAATTAATCCCGAGAAAAAAGAACACTCTTTTGATCATAAAGAACGATGGGATCGGTGATTACATCTTATTTCGAAACTATCTCGAATTCCTTAGAAAATCAAAGAAATACGATAATTATAAAATCTATTTGTTGAGCAATCCCGCTAATAAAGATCTCGCAATTTTTTTAGACGGAAAGTTTATTGATGGATTCTTTTGGTATGCTGATGGCTACTTTTTGAAATGGAAACTTGTTAAGCTCGTTTTTGATTTGCAGAATTTACGGCTTGAAACGATTATCTATCCTAATTATTCAAGAAAGTTTACCATTGATTGGCTAGTCGGCAGGCTCAACGCTACAAACAAAATTACCGTAAATGGCGATGCTGTTAATCAGCCGGCAGACCTTAAGAAGAAGGGAGATCAATACTACACGGAGATCTTTAAAATAAGTGCGGGATCAGCCCATGAATTTGAAAGAAACAAGCAGATCATCGAGGCGATCACCGGCGAACAATGCGATTACGAAAAGCCTTATGTAAAAGAAAACCTTTTAAAGGTCGAACATCATGCGCGTACGGTTGTCTTCCCGGGAGGTAGTGAGCTATCAAAAAGATGGTCGGCAATCAATTACCATCAACTCTGTAAAATGATCTGTACTGATTTGAGATTAAGTATCGTTCTCGCTGGCGACAAGAATGATCTTGCAGACGGGCGATTAATAAAGGGCGATATCGACGACGACCTTTTAGAAAATAAAATTGATAAACTCAGCCTGATTGAACTTTACCAATTGATTGGCGGTGCCCGACTACTTATATCAAATGATACGGTGGCTATTCATATGGCTGTTTCACTTGGTATACCTGGAATTTGTATTGCTAAAGGAGATTTACATGGAAGGTTCATCCCCTACCCTGAAAATATTACAGTGGGATTTCAGTACGTATTTCCTCCCGGCTTCAGCCCTTCACCCCGCCAGCAAGATTGGTCAGAACTGGATATAAATGAAATATCCCCCGAGCAGGTGTATGCATCCGTCTCTTCCCTGGTTAAACAGCATTACATCAATTGACACTCCCTGATCTCAAAAGTTATACATTAGCTTTCGAAAAGAAAGGTATACAAAAGCCGTTAGCAACAGTGCCTGCAGCTCCGCAAGGTTTATTAGGATCTCTGCCCCTGGCACCCGTCAGTAAGGCTGGCTGGCCCTGGACGGAACAGACAGATCCTGCACTTTATAACTTAGGGCGCTCCTGGCCGAAATTAACCATCGTAAGCCCGTCCTTTAACCAGGGTGCATTTCTTGAGGAGACGATCCGCTCGGTCCTTCTTCAAAATTATCCGAACCTCGAATATATTATTATTGACGGAGGGAGCAGCGATGAAAGCCGGGAAATCCTTAACAAATATTCCCCATGGCTTAGCTACTGGCAGTGCGAAAAAGATAACGGACAGGGCCAGGCCATTAACCTCGGGTTTAGCCTAGGCAGCGGTGAATATTATGCGTGGATCAACAGTGATGATTATTATCTACCGAATGTTTTTCATAGAGTCACCGATACATTTGAACTACATAAAAGTGAATTCATTTATGGTTATGGCTATGTTAAACATGCAGTCAGTAGTAAATTGACGCTTTCCAAAATATTGCCTTTTCTCGATTATTTTATAAAGATTCCGGGACTGGTACAACCGTCCACTTTCTGGAGTTCAAAGATCCATCAGCCCATCTGGGAGGAACTGGAATGCGCTATTGACTATGAGCTTTGGCTGAGACTAGTTAAAGGAAAGAAAAGATCATTGATCAAAGAGCCATTATCGGTTGCCTATATGCATGAAAACGCGAAAACCCACGATCTGAAGATGAAGGCCAGATGGCAGGAAGATCATTTAAAGACATGGGCACCGGATGCGCATGGGCCGGTACCTGAATGGAACCGCATCATGTTTCTAAACCGGATCAGGACAAAAATGTATAAACTGCTCAACCTGATCTGATTGGCCGGGATTACTAAATCAACAGGCCTCAATTTGAATAGGTTTAAATATATCGACTCCTTACGAGGAGTTGCCATACTGATGGTTATCCTTTGTCATTCTCACCCCTATTTCGTTGAAATATACAATGTTAAACTGCCTCCTTTTTTTAACGCGTTTGTTCAAAATGGCGACAAAGGGGTTACCTTATTCTTCCTCATAAGTGCATTTACCTTATGCTTATCGCTGAACAACAAACAATCCAGCGAGCAAAGGCCGATTCGGAATTATATAATAAGGCGCTTTTTCCGGATAGTGCCTTTGTACTATCTGATAATTTTTCTGGTCCTCTTAATCGATATAAATTCTCCATCAAGGAGCTCGATTATTGCGAATATCCTTTTCATACACGGTTTTAGCCCATACTGGGTAAATACTACTGTTCCCGGGGGCTGGTCTGTAGGAATTGAAATGATGTTTTACCTAATCTTTCCTTTTATTTTTTCAAGGATAAGATCTCCAAGCAGTATTATCAACCTTACCATTTTTAGCTTAATTCTATCAAAAGTTATTTTGAGTCTGTTAACGAAATATCCCTTAAGTAGTGACGGGGTTTTATGGAAGGTATTTGTATATGAGAATTTCATTTCTCAACTACCCGTTTTTCTGATAGGGATTTGTCTTTTCACATTATACAATCATAAAGAATCACTTGATAAAGATTCCGGAATACAGTTGAGCTACCTGTTAATCGCCATACTGATTTTCCTGCACTTAATCGGAGGAAACATCTTCAAATCGCACTATTTGTTTGCTCTATCTTTCGCGTTCGCAGCCTATGCCTTCAGCAAGTTTGAGCCCCGGATCGTCATAAATCCATTTACTGTTTGGGTTGGTAAAATGAGTTACAGTATCTACCTCCTGCACCTGTTAATTGCCAAAGTGTTGGTTAAGTATAATTTGAACCATTATAGTTCAGACCCTGTAACGGATGTTTTGACCAGGTTCATCATAGTGTTGTCAATAAGCATACTGCTGGCCAGGTTTACTTACAGGCTGATTGAACTTCCATTTCAGGCTATTGGAAAACGTTTAATCGACAAATTGGAAAAAAACGGGAAGATTGTTGCTCCAAAGTTTATCTTAAAAACTTCAGCCATTAATTAACACTCTTGATACAGCTTTCCGTTATTCTCCCAACCTATAACCCAAACGCTGCAAGGCTAAATAAAACCCTGGAGGGACTAAGATTGCAAACTCTCGACCACAAGTCCTGGGAGTTGATCATCGTAGATAATAATTCCTTTACTGAATTCAATATCGAGACTGATCTGAGCTGGCATTCAAATGCCGCAATCGTTCTGGAAAGACGACAAGGTCTTACCTATGCCCGGATGAGAGGATTTGAACAATCAAAAGGGGAAATTATCGTACTGGTTGACGATGACAATATTTTGCATCCCACATACCTGCAGGAAGCCGTGCGGTTGATGAAAGAAGATCCAAAACTCGGAGCTGCGGGTGGGAAATCCCTGCCGATGTTTGAATGCGAAGAGCCTTCATATCTGAAACACTTCTATAATAACCTTGCTTTGCGGGATCTTGGTGAAGAGATCATTTTGAAGACCTGGGAGAGTACTTATCCTCATGAGGCACCTTTAGGCGCAGGAATGATCATCCGTAGAAAAGCACTGAACAGCTATCGGGCAAAAATTAGTTCAAGCCAATCAATCATCTCAGACAGACTGGGCGGATCCCTTGCCTCCGGTGGTGACAATGACATCGTACTCGAAATTTTAAAGGCAGGTTGGCAAACCGGCTATTACCCTGCTTTAAGTCTTGAGCACATTATTCCGATGGAGAGGATGACGGTCTCCTACCTTGCCCGCCTGAATAATCAATCAAGCAAATCGTGGGTTAGGCTTTTGGAAAGCCACCAAATAAACCCTTGGAAAACAATTCCGGCCTGGACGGTGCCACTGCGAAAATTAAAAGCCTGGTTTGTTTACAAAGCCTTGCTAAGCAAAATGAATTTTATAACGTGGCGGGGCGCATGCGGGATGTTCGATGGATTAGCGAAATCAGATAATAAATGAATTATCCTGCATTAATTGACTTTACTGATATAATTAATTGATCATAATAGAACCGATAGGCGGCCTGGCTAATAGAATGAGAGTCGTTGCTTCCGGAATTTGGCTCTCGAAAGAGTTACAGACTAAATTGATTGTCATTTGGAATGAGAATCATGAGCTAAATTGTCCGTATGCTTTACTATTTAAAGAAACCGGCCTTTTTCTTATCAAAAAAAAACAAAGAAAGTATCGATATGTCAAAAGTACAAATCAAATAACACAGAATTTATTAGGAAAAAGTTTGGTCAATAAGTTAATTGGAATTGACTATTGTATTCAGGAGCCAGATTTTAGCAATTTAATCTGGACTAATAAATTAGATATTTATGAAACTACTAAAAGCAACCGCGTGACATATATACAAACATGTCAGGAATTTGGAGATAACCTTTTTGCGTTTCAAACTTTTAAACCTATAGATTCCCTGCTCAGGAAGGCAGATCTTATTGCATCACGTTTTTCAGAATTTACAATTGGAGTGCACATCAGAAGAACCGATAATAAAAGTGCGATTGAACATAGTCCTACTGAGTTATTTATCAAAAGGATGAAAGACGAATTGTTTCTGAAAAGTGAAACTAACTTTTTCTTGTGCACTGATGATCCGGCAACAGAAACTAGGTTAAAAGATCTATTCGAAGGGAGAATTATCACACAAAATAAATCACTTGACAGGCAGACTATATCAGGAATACAGGATGCAGTAGTGGATATGTACTGCCTATCTAAAACCCGCAAAATTTTAGGTTCATACTGGAGTTCATTTTCTGACATTGCGGCCAGACTTAGTAATGTTCCGCTCGAGATTATAAAACAAATTCCGGCAGAATAATGAGTGACAAAACAAGTATAAAAATAAACTTTACCGATTTTTGGTCAGGATTTGACAAGAAAAATAATTTCTTTTACAACCTGCTAATTGAGAAATATCAAGTAACAATATCCGAAGATCCGGACTTGCTTTTCTATTCCGTTTATAGTTCTAATCACATTAAGTATAGGTGTACCAAAATTCTATTTACTGGAGAAAATCAGAGGCCCGATTTTGTTCTTTGCGACTTTGCTTTCAGTTTTGATTATTCCACAAATCCCAAAAACTATCGATTACCTCTATATGCACTATGGGAAGATGTAAATAGCTTAGTAAACAAAAAGCTTAACCCAAAAAGTATTTTGAACTCCAAAACTAAATTTTGCTGTTTTATAGTCTCGAATAACAAATGCGATGAAAGAAATCGATTCTTTTTAGAACTATCGAAATATAAGCATATTGATTCTGGCGGTTCAGTTTTCAACAATATTGGGGGGTTAGTTGAAAATAAAAGAGATTATATTAAGGAATATAAATTCGTTATCTCATTCGAAAATGCATCATATCCGGGCTATACGACAGAGAAAGTTTACGAACCCTTATTAGAATATTGTATTCCTATTTATTGGGGAAATCCCCGGGTAGGCCAAGACTTCAACACAAGGCGGTTTATCAATTGCCATGAGTATTCTTCCTTCAAAGACGTGATTGACCATGTAATAGAAGTGGATAATAACGATGATTTATATATGAAATATCTTTCTGAGCCAGCTTTCAAAAACGACGAAGTTAATGAACTGGTAAAAAAAGAAAATATCGAAAAACGGTTAAAAGAAATAGTCGACTACCATTTTGATGGCAGATTTAAAATTTATCCGGTACTCAGACCTGCATATTTTTATATTAGATGCAGGCAAAAGTATATTGAATTAAAGTTCAAGTCTTACAAATATTACCTTAATCGATTGGTGACAATTGCGAGATCATCCTTCCAACTGAATATATTGTAGCATAACAATTAAATGTCAACTCTTGGAAAATTAATATATAAGGTGTTTTACAAGCCCAAAAGTAAAAGAAATACCATTAACAAATTTGGCGGCAAGAAGAACTATGAATTGATGCTGGAAGCTGAAAGGGAGATGAAAAATTACGCCTTAAAAAAGTTAGAAATTCATAGCAGTTGTAATCAGGATGGAAAATATAAAATAAACTTTCTTACAGGTGATAAGCTCATTCATCAATCACTCTTCTGTGTTCACAGTTTTTTGCAATTTTTAGATGACGACGAATCGCGTGGCTTTTCAATTAATTTCTTCAGCGATGGCACACTGTCCGATTCAACTGTGAAAATCCTGCAAAACAGGTTTCCCCAGATTAAAATTATGAATTACGCTGAAACGCTGAGCTTATTGAATGATAGGCTACCTAAACATTGCTTTCCCTATTTAAACCAGAAGGTTGAAACCCTGCCACTTTTCAAAAAGCTTATTTTTACACATTTAGACAACTCAGGATTATCTACTTTTTTCGATTCCGACATGTTATTTTGGAGGAAACCAACGGACTTTCTGAATTGGCTATATCAACATGGAGACGATAGCAATCATGCATTTTGTATTCAAGACGTAAAAAGAAGTTACGGATATCCCGATGAAGACATATATAAGGTATGGCCGGTTCCTATCAACAACAACATAAATTCGGGAATGTATAGTATCCATAGTGCCAGGATGGATTTTAATTTTATTGAAGATCTTGTGAAAAACTTTGAAGAAAAACTGGGTTCGCAATATTATATGGAACAACTCATTACGTCCATCATTTTGGAACAGTCAGATAACTTATGTGTAGCGTCACGGGAAGATTACATCGTACTCCCAACCTTTGAGCAGGTTAGGGCTCAGAACGGCACGCTCCATCACTATGTAAATGAGTCAAAAGAGGTGTATTTCAAAGAGGCATGGAGAAAGCAAATCGAGAATGTTAATTAATAAGAGCCTTAACTGTGCATAATTATCCTTTAGTTTCAATCTGTATTCCCTGCTATAACGCGTCTAAATATATCAATGAGACTGTACAATGTTTATTAGAGCAGTCTTATCAAAACATTGAAATAATCATCGTAGATGATTCCTCAACTGATAGCACATGGTCTTATCTTAAAAATATATCAGATTCTCGGGTAAAAGTCCTGCAGCAAGAGAATAAAGGAGCAGCATCAGCCAGGAACTTGGCATACAGAAATTCTATTGGTTCTTTGGTTTTATTCTTTGATGCCGACGATCTGGTAGACCAGAATTATCTATATACTCAGGCGAAAACGTTAAATAAAAAAGAGGATTCGGTGGCTGTTGCCCCATGGGGGAGATTTATTAATGATGACTTAAGCACATTTAAACTTGTACCTAATCCACTGAATAATATGACACTTCAAAATTGGGTTGAAGAGTTTTGGTACAAGGCAAATCCAATGACTAACCCTGGCCGCATTTTAATCCCGAAAGAGATCATTGAAACCGCTGGTTTATGGAATGAAGAATTGAGTTTAAATGATGACCTGGAATTCTTTACCCGAATATTTGCTAATGCAAAAAGCATCATTTTTAACAACGACTGTTGCTTCTACTATCGCTCAGGGGTAAACGGATTGTCTACGAAGGATGATTCAATAGCTTATATGTCTTTATTCCGATCTCTTAAATTATCAACTGATTTAGTATCAAAAATTTACAAATCGGAATTTACCCAATTATCCTGCAATAATATATGGCAAAGCTTTATATACTTGGTCCATCCACAAGAAAAACAATTAGTCGCTCTCGCTAATCAAGAATTGCTGGGAAAAAAAAAACCGAATTTGGCATACCCCGCGGGAGGCTTTACTAAACTCTCTATTAAGCTCTTCGGTTGGAAATTTAGTAGTTCAATTAAATATCTTTTGAAAAATGGAATATAGTTTATCTGATTTTACAAGATCATATTTAAATGATGAAACAAATAACAATCGAATATTTGAAGATTTTACCAGGAAAACCAACTCAGTAGATTATCTTAAAAAGCATAGAGACTTTATTGAAGAATGGGATCTGGGTTTCGGGGATCGTGCTTTTGCTTACATGTGGCTATTAATCCTTCAATATATTAAAGATCAAAAGATCACAGGTGATTTTTTAGAAATTGGGGTTTTTAAAGGCCAGGTTATTTCGCTATGGTCATTGATCTCAAAGGAAATTAATTTTGACTCAAACATACTAGGCATAACACCCTTGGCAGGGAACTTAAAAATAACACACACACTCCTTAAAAATATTCTATATAAAATCTCTAGAAAATATCGAAAAAACGTTGATAGTGGTAATCACTATGAACAATTAGATTACCTGGAAATTATTAAAAAGTTATATGATTCGTTTGACTTGAATTTTGATCAAATTCAAATTTTTAAAGGATTCTCTACAGAACAAAATATTATTAATGAAGTAAAAAAGCATTCATTGTCTTTGCTCTATATTGATGGTGATCACACTTTTGATGGCGTATGTAAAGACCTGAAAAATTATAGCGGCCTCTTACAGAAGGGCGGTCTGTTAGTGATGGACGATGCATCATGCAATATACCCGGTACCAGTTTTTGGAAAGGACATCAATCAGTATCAGATGCTTGCAACATAATAGAGATATTAGGTTTCAAAAATGTTTTAAACGTTGGACACAACAGAATTTATCAAAGAATTTAGATGCCCCTTTGCAGAATATATTTCTTTACTTATAGACGCAATGAATTAGTGCCAAGAGCTATAAAAAGTATTATTGATCAAAGTTTCACGGATTGGATCTGTGAAGTACATAATGATTGTCCTAGTAATAAATTCCCCGAAGATTATATAAAATCCTTAAACGATCCTCGTTTCATCATTAAGAATCATGAAAGTAATTTGGGACCGACAAAAAGTTTCAGCCTTGCTTTTGAGGGCTGCAATGAAGATTATGTAAGCTTATTAGAGGATGACAATTGGTGGGAACCGGATTTCCTGTCGGAAATGATTAAAATCTTGAAGGATAACAAAAATGTAAACATTGCATGGAGTAATATGCAGCTGTGGCGGGAAACTAAGAATAGTGGATGGTTAAATGCCAATAAGACAACCTGGCCTAAAGATAATAAGAATCCGTACTACACATGGCCTTTTTATAGACAAGCAATGGGCGCCCTGCATTCAAACGGTGCAATGATATACAGAGGAAAATTTGCCAGGAATTATATAATTCCTGACAGCTGCAATTTCAGTATAATGGAAGCTGTTAGGGAAAGGACATTTGAATTTCCCATTTACTTATCAAATAAAGTATTGGCAAATTTTTCCCAAACTATAAAAACCAACCGTTCAGGAAATCGATTACTGTGGTCGAGTTGTCAAATCATGTTATTAGCCAGTTTCATTCAAGCCGGGAACGACAAAACCATTTTTAGCAAGACGTTATCCTATTACCGCAAGCAAAAGCCCAGCCCAATAGCCAATTTCTTTCTCGCTAATCTATTAATCATTAAGGATAAATCTTTCTATAAGCTTTTTAATTTCAATGACTGGCTGATAATTATCAGGTGGCTTATAAGAAATAGTATCCACCTAGGTTATGTAATAAAATTTTTAAAATCTCAAAAATCAGTATATCTCTTTCTACTAAAGTATACCATTTTAAGACATCGCGAAAATCTCAAATAAAAATTCCAAATGTCATTATTTATTGATGCCTAAAACAATAGCAATTGTCAGCCATTCACACCTATGCAGAAATCCGAGGGTATTAAAGGAGGCGATTGCTCTAGCTAAGGACAACTTTAAAGTGATCATACTTACTGCTGTTCACTCAGAAGAATTATACCAGGAAGATTTATCTTTAATATTGTCAAAAAATATTGAATATCAAGTCTATTCAGATCTTAGAAATAACGGTTTGAAAACATTTTATGATAGAGCTGTCATGAAATTTTTTATTCAATGGCAAAAGTTCACTGGCTTTGAAAGTAAATACACTTTAGGATATGGAGTTCAGAGATTAAAAGAACGGTGCAAAAAACTGAATGCCGCACTTTACATTATGCACCAGGAACTTCCAACCATTATTGGGTGCGAATTATTGAAAGAAAATTTCAATGTTGCATTTGACTTTGAAGACTGGTATTCAAAGGATCTTTTGCCTGAATCAAGAAAAAAGCGTCCCGTAAAACTACTTCGCAATTCAGAGGGCTATGCCTTAAAAAATGGATCGTTCGTTGTAACGACTTCTTTTGCTCTCGCAAAAAAGCTATCAGTATTTTACAATTCTCCTTTGCCTGATGTCATTTACAACGTATTCCCCACTTCCGGATCTAATTTGTCCTCGCTATCATTTAAAATTCCTCTAAAATTATTCTGGTTTTCGCAAACAATAGGAAGGGGCAGGGGTATTGAAGAGTTTATACAGATCATCAATAAATTTAAGGTTAAATTAGAGCTTCATCTGCTTGGAAGTATTCATCAAAACTATAGATCAGACATCAGCAACCTGTTATCTGCTAACCATTCAATTCATTTCCATGACCTGATTGATGAACGAAACCTGCCAGGTAAAATCAGTTCGTTTGACATTGGTTTAGCCTTAGAAAAAACAGAGCCTTTAAGCCGGAATTACACGATTACAAATAAATTCTTTCAATACCTCCAGGCTGGATTACCCATCATATCAACCGAGACTTGCGGGCAAAAAGAAGTCTTTTCCAGGTTTAGTCCGGGTTTCCAGCTTCCCCAGAACCCTGATGCTAAACAAACTGCTGCTCTTGAAGACTGGCTAAGTGATCCGGAAAAGCTGGCAGAAGCAAAAAAGAACGCAGACCTTACCTCTCAATATTATAATTGGGAAACTGAATCAAGTAAATTATCAGCTATTGTTAATAAGGCCATTAATAATGGACGTTAGCTTGCAGATCAACCTCGCGCCCGGAGATCTGCCTCATGCCAGGCATATTCTGAAAGAGCAATTGCTTATTCTTGCGGGGCAGGTAAATGAAATAATTCTAACCGTCGATACAAAACCTGCCAAAGGCCGGTTTGCTAGCGGCTGGGCAGAAAACAAGGATGAGCTGAACTCTTTTCTATGTGAGGATATCCTGCCGCACTTCCCAGTGCGTGTGATACCTGTTGATTATTCTATAATCGTCAAAAAGGCGGTTGCGCAGTATTTCTTCGGCTCGGACCAAATTTTTGAAAAAGATTTTAGAGGAGGGCCGTTCTACGCCTACTTTTTCGGCCTTTTCTCAGCTTCCAATGACCTCGTTTTACATCTCGACTCAGATATTTTTCTTGGCGGGGGCAGCCAGACCTGGCTGGAAGAAGCAAAAGAACTATTTGAGAAATATAAGGGACTTCTAACTGTATCTCCTCTTCCGGGACCGCCACACCCGGAGGAAAAGTTGATTGATCAATCTGTGGTGAAAAAGCTTGCACCCTATACATTCCAAATAGCCGGAATGAGCACCCGGATCTTCATGATCGACAAAAGTAAATTCGCAAAGCAGAAACTGGTGGCTATAAAACCGGCATTGCGTTACCGGCTGAAAGCGCTCATTGAAGGTAATGACGGAGCTGCTTTACCAGAACATATCATTTCAGTCTTTATGCAGCAGCAGCAATTAAATAGAATAGATTTCCTTGGCACCGGGACAGGCCTATGGTCTTTGCACCCGCCCTATCGAAATGCTGATTTTTATGCACGGCTTCCTGAAATTATAGAGATGATAAAAACTAATGACCTTCCGGAAAGCCAGGCGGGCTTTTACGACCTGGTAGACGATGTATGTGACTGGACGGATGCCAGGGAAAGTTTGAAAAGTAACCGCTGGTGGAAAAGAATTATAACGAACCTGTGAAGACTTCCACGGATTCAAATCACACTTTGGTGATCATGGTATCCATTGGCGAGCGAACGCACCTGTCAGATGTCACCTATTCACGAATAGCTTCCTGGGCATCCAGGCATGGGTATTCCAGTATATTACTTAAGAAACCGTTCGTTGATGATCTGAAAAGGAGCCCGCATTTTACAAAACTCATGGTACATAAGATCATGCCTGGTTTTGACAGGTATATTATTGTTGATGATGATTTGTTATTAAATAGCGACGCTCCACCCATGCAGGTTGTTCCCAAAGGTTTTGTAGGCTTATGCAGGGATGGGGTACAAGAAAACACAAAAGCTCCTCATGTAAAGTGGACCGCAAACACGGGATTCATAGTTTGTGATTGTGAAGCCTTACCTCTGCTCGAAGCAGCCTATAAAGAAGGGGTTTATAAGTACAACGGTATGGACGAAGATGAAAAAGGGATATGGGGGCCTTTTGATCAGGGTACGCTAAACAACGTCGTCTTTAGGAATAATAAAGCGTTCGAACTCGACTGGCGCTGGAATTACCAGGCGGTAATTGATTTTTATATTAAAGGGAAGGGCTGGAATGCCTGGCGAAGCCAAAGATCCTACAGAATAGGATATTACTTCAGCCTCTTAATTCCTTTTCATAAAAACAGAAGACTGATAAAAAGCACTTACGGCATCCATATGACAATGGGGGTTTATCCCCGTTTCTTTTCCAGGTTCCATTGATTGAAGCAGCTATGAAATGTAGCGTATCTCATCCTAACATTGCTCCATATATCAAGCAAAGCATCCTTGCCTACCAGGAAAAAGGGATGCTGCATACTTTCTACACTTCCTTTTACCAGCATAAAGAGTATCCGTTCAGCAAAACGCTCATCCGGCTTTTTCCACGTCTGGCACAAGAATTTAAAAGACGTAATATTGACGAAGTTGAGTACCGGTACTTAAAAGGCAATCCGCTACCTGAACTATTACGGGTATTTGCCGCGCGGTTCTTAAGTCCGCGGATCATGAACAGGATCTGGCAGCGTAATGAAGTTCATTTCGACCGCTGGGTGGCCGCTGATCTGAAGCAAAGGATCCAATGGGTGCATACCTATGAACACGCTGCCCTTGCCACCATTAGAAAAGCTAACGAATTCAATATTCCCTCCTTTTACGAACAGCCCAGCCAGCATCACTCCTACCTTAGCAAGATCCTGGAAGCTGAACTGATGAAGTACCCGGAACTAAAAGGAGATGTTTCAGAGCTGATGAATGATCGCATGGCTGAAAAATGTAACAGACGCAAAGATCTGGAGTTGAAAGAATGTGACTATATTATTTGTAATTCAAGCTTCACTCAAAAGACTTTAGAAATGGCAGGGATTGATCCTGCAAAGGTGATCATGATCCCGCTTGGCTTTCCGCAGGCTGAACAGCGGGTACCGGAAAAAGAACCGGCTCAAAAGCTGACATTCCTGTTTGCCGGGAACCAGAACATCAGGAAGGGCGTCCACTTATTATTCGAGGCCTGGAAGATCTGCAATTTTGATCCGGTAAAAGCTGAACTGATTGTGGTGGGAAAAAATCACCTTCCCGCCTCCTTCAGGCAAAACCTGCCATCGTCCGTGAAATTTATCCGAAATCTTCCCCAGGATAAATTGAATGATCATTACCGAAATGCTCATGTTTTTGTACTTCCAACCCTCGCCGATGGCTTTGGGATGGTGATCTCGGAGGCAATGGCTAAAGGGCTCACTGTGCTAACCACGACAAGCTCGGGCGGTCCGGATATTATCAGGCATCGTGAGAATGGATTATTGGTGGAAGCCGCGGATGTTCCATCTTTAGTAACCCAATTAAAATGGTGCTTTGATCATCCTAAAGAGTTAGCCAAGATCGGCAATAACGCATTGGAAACTGCCCGGGCTTACCCCTGGTCGAGCTACCGGGATAAGTTAAGAAAAGAGGTTTTGACCAGGGTTAATAAATACCAAAAAGTGAACGTAGAATAAATTTTGAAACGGGTTCTCATTATCTCGCCTTACTTCCCTCCTTCGAATGCCGCGGATATGCAGCGCGTCAGAATGAGCCTGCCTTATTTCGAAGATAATGGTTGGGCAGCTGAGGTGGTTTGTGTAGACCCAATTTACTCTGAAATGTTAAAAGATGACCTTCTGCTGGAAAGCATACCAGATGGCATCATCATTCACCAGGTAAAGGCACTTTCAAAAAACTGGACCGGCAAATTCGGACTGGGAAGTCTTGCTTTACGTTCCCTGTGGTTTTACAGGCAAAAAGTAAATGCTCTGCTCAGGGCGAAAAGATACGACCTGATCTATTTTTCTACAACGCAGTTTCCTCTTTGTATCCTTGGAACGTACTGGAAAAAGAAATTTAAGGTCCCTTATGTAATCGACATGCAGGACCCCTGGCATTCGGAATATTACCGGGATAAACCTAAAAGCCAGCGGCCCCCTAAATATTGGTTCTCATACCGCTTGAATAAATGGCTGGAACCTTTGGCTATGAAAAGTGCGGGAGGTCTTATAAGCGTCTCTGATCAATATATTACCGACCTTAAGAACCGTTATCAAGCGATTAAAGACATTCCTTCTGCCACGATTACCTTTGGAGCTTTTGAAAAGGATTGGGAAATCGCTAATACCCATGTTGCCGAAATGAATCTGAAGGTACAAGCGGTCGCAGGAAAGATAAATGTGCTTTATATAGGGCGTGGCGGATATGATATGCATAAAGCTATTCAGCCAGTATTTGAAATGCTCTCAGTGGGGTTGAAAAAGAATTCTTCCCTATTTTCAAAATTTCATTTCCATTTTTTAGGGACCAGCTATGCCGCAGCCGGAAAGGGAACTCCTACTATCTTGCCCTTAGCAGAAGAGTACAATATCAGCGCACATGTAAGCGAATCAACTGACAGAATAGGCTTTTATGAAACCCTGGCTACCCTGGAGCAATCGGACATCGTTTTTATTCCCGCCTCGGATGATCCAAAATACACTGCTTCAAAACTTTATCCTTATATTATGAGTCTGAAACCCCTGGTTGCAATCATACATGAGGAAAGCAACGCGGTAGAAATTTTACAAAAATGCAGTCCTAATGCTGAAGTTTTCACTTTTCCAGATCGGGAAGGTAATTTGGTACAGCGCCTGTACCATCTATTTGAATTGTGGGGCGCGGAAAAATTTCCTCAGATGTTTATTGAACAGTCTGAATTTGAAACATATAAAGCGGGCAATATGACCAGACTACAATGTAGCCTGTTTAATAAGGTGACCGGCTCGAACTGACTAATTTAATACAAGGAACTGCTCTTGAAAAAACTAGCCATCGTCAGTACCCACCCGATTCAATATTATGCCCCAATCTTCCAGTTGCTGAATCAACGAAGGAAGATCGAAATTAAAGTGTTTTATACATGGGGAGAAGGAAGCTCTAAAAAACACGATCCGGGCTTTGGTAAGACTATCGTGTGGGATCTGCCTCTTTTGGAAAATTATAACTATGAATGGGCACTGAACACCGCGAAAGAACCCGGATCACACCATTTTTCGGGAATCAAAAACCCGGAGCTGATCCAAGAGATCACGGCATGGCGACCCGATGCGGTGCTGATTTTTGGTTGGGCCTACATCAGTCACTTAAAGATCATCCGACATTTCTATAATAAGTTACCGGTTTATTTTCGCGGGGATTCCACCTTGCTCGATCGTACTCCAAGTCTCAAATCCCTGGTTAAACCGTGGTTTTTAAGATGGGTGTACAGACACGTTGACCTCGCTTTCTATGTAGGATCAGCCAACAAGGAATATTTTAAAAGATATGGCCTTAAGGAAAATCAGCTTGTTTTTGCGCCGCATGCTATTGACAATGACCGTTTTGCGGAAGATCGCAGTTCTGAAGCTGTAAGCCTGCGAAGTAAATTAGGCATCGCACCCGATGAAATACTGGTGTTGTTTGCCGGGAAACTCGGAAAAAAGAAGGATCCGCAAATATTACTGCAAGCTTTCTCAGCATTAAATAAGCCGAATGTTCATTTATTGTTTGCCGGAAACGGGGAAATGGAGGAGGAGCTAAAGAGGGTAAGTGCTTCGACTCCGCTCAGCATGACAACTTCGACTCTCCCGAAAAAAGATCGGGACAGGCTGCTCAGCATAACAAAGGAGCGAATTCACTTTATGGATTTTCAAAATCAGACGCAGATGCCGGTGCTTTACCAGGCCTGTGATCTGTTCTGCCTACCATCAGTGGGCCCGGAAACATGGGGGTTGGCTATTAGCGAAGCAATGGCCTGCGGAAAAGCAATACTCGCATCTGACCGTGCCGGTTGCAAAGCTGATCTCGTGAAACCGGGCATTAATGGGTCTATTTTCAAGTGCGGAAACCTGGAAGATCTGAAACAAAAATTGGATAAGCTGACAATTAGCAAACAGCTACTCGCTGCGTTTGGGGCGAAGTCAAAAGAAATGATTTCCGGCTGGAATTTTCTTAATATCGCAGAAGCTTTGGAAGAACAGGTAAATAATGGATCGCAAGGATAAGATCAAGTTAGTTTTTAGCCGGAACTGGAAATTGCCCGGAAGGGAAAGGATCTCGAGATTCCTAAAATTATCAGATGGCTTCAACCACCATTTCAAAAACGGGATCACGTGGCTCAATGAAGAGCCCATTGCTATTCACGCCACGACTAATAATTATATCGAGAGTGTTATCCTTAACAGCGGCACCTATGAAGCCGAGATAGAAAAACTCATCTCCATTTCACTAAGAGCTGGCGATAATGCACTGGACATCGGTGCCAACATTGGATTACAAAGTTTAAGAATGTCACGATATGTCGGCGAGGGCGGTAAAATTTTAGCGTTTGAACCCATTGAGTATCTGCAGCAGAAGTTCAGTAAGAACATTGAACTTAACCGCGCTAAAAACGTGACGCTTCTGCCCTTTGCCCTTTCCAATTATGAGGATATCGTAGAATTTGCGGTCGACGAAAATTCATGGAACCAGGGAACATTCAGTTTATCAACAAGTAACCAGGGAGTTAAAACACAAATGGTGCCGATTAAAATTGCTGATCAATTAACTGAAATTAGCTCATTGAGTACTCTTGCACTTATCAAAATCGATGTAGAAGGCTTTGAATTTAATGTATTAAAGGGTTTGGAAAACACTCTGCAACAATTCAGACCAAGAATTATTTTTGAGTACGACGGAAATTATTGGAGCCGCAATAATCAGTCTATAGTTGAATGTTACAAATTTTTAAATGATTTAGATTACCGGCTCTACCAGATCTATCCGGTGGGCTGCGAAATGATCAATAAACCCGAAGACATTAAAAGCGGCAACCTCTTTTGCATCCCCGAAAATAGAATATGAGCCTGAGGCCCGAACGGTATTTGCTTCTGTTAATTCCCTGGATCTTAAGCCTCCTATTTGCAGCTATACCGGTGATCTCTTACCTACTGGCCTGGTCGGGATCATTCTTTATCTTTTACATCAGCATGCGCGGGCTCATCAAACCAATTCCCGCCGATCTCAAATTCAGTGAGCAGCTGATGCGTCCCCTATTTCTGCCACACATCATATTCGCGGGTTATATGTGTTCAACATCCATATTCTACTTTATGAATGTTCTCGGATATAATAACTTCATTGCCCCTCCGCCAAACTATTTTGTAGATCAATACCAATTGGAAGCTGTGGCTCAATGCCAGCGCTTCTACTCCCTTGCACACGCTGCTTTTGTCACGGGCGTCCTGGCACATATGAATTACCTGCAAAAGCCTAAATACTATCTCGACATTAAGGATACTGCTAGTTTCATACTACTATCCGCAGTAGTCCTGCTACCCTTATCCAACCTGTTTTTGTTTATTCCGGGCCTCAGGCAGTTTTACATTCAGTTTCAAAATTTAAGTTTCATCGCGGGCACCCTGGCATTTGCGTTTGCCATTCCTCTAAAAAAACCGATCAACACCGTACTTAGTGGGATTCTTTTTGTTACGAACGTTTCCCAGGCACTATTAACTGGCTTTAAAGAACCAATAATTATCAGCTTCCTGGTACTAGGCATATTTCTCTATCCATTTTATAAAAAGCTGGTGATGATCAGTTTTGTACCCATGATTCTCATCATGTTTGTTTTATTACCTACTTATGCGAGGGTGTTCCGGGAAAATGCCTGGTCTGGCGAAGAAACCGTTGAAGACGCGTCCGAGCTTGCGATAGATGCTGTTCTCAATCAGTCGGATGAAGAAGCCGATAATTCGAACTGGGGTTTCTTTACCAACCGTCTGAGTGAGATCGGGATGTTCACGATTTATACTAACAGCACGCCTGGTAGAGTTGACTATTACGGCATTCAAATAGCGCAACAGGCTGTGATGGCGATCATTCCAAGAGTTTTCTGGCCTGGCAAGCCGGTCACTGAGAATATGATCATGGAGAGGGTCTATGACGCTGGAGTAGTCTATCGGGGTTCAATAGTCTCGGCAAAACCACCACTAATTGTAGATGCTTATCTCTCGGGCGGAAACATAGGGATCGTCATCACCCTTTTTCTATATGGTTCATTTATGCAGTTAATATCCATTAGGGCAGAAAAATTATTCGGAGGATATATCATTGGAACCGCGATGGTGTTTTCAGGACTTTTTCAGATCATGTGGCGGGGCAACGCTTTTGAATTTATTGCGAACTCGGTTATGTGGAGTTTTTTTTCAATGCTGGTTATATTCTGGGCATTGAAGTACTTTAAGATCATTAAAGAAATAACTTGAATATCCTCCAGATTAATGCGTCATACAAGCCAGCGTATATCTATGGCGGGCCAACCATGTCGGTTTCGAAGTTAAGTGAGGAACTGGTTAAAGCAGGGAAAGATGTGGAGGTGTACACGACAACGGCAAACGGTGAAACTGAACTAAATGTTCAAGCCGGCAAAAAGACTGTTGTAGAAGGTGTGCCGGTTACTTACTTCCGGCGAATTACAACAGGAAACAGTCACTTCTCTCCTGCTCTGTTAATATCTCTCTGGAAAAAACTTAAGCGCCAGCGCCCCGAAATAAAAGCATCTTCAAATCTTCAAATCTCTAAATCTTCAAATGCACCTGCCATTATTCACATTCATGCCTGGTGGAATTTTGTGTCTGTCGGGGCCTGTTTTATAGCATTGCTACTTTCGAGGACAGTTATTTTATCTCCACGCGGCACGCTGAGTAACTATTCATTCGGTAATAGAACCATTTTGCTTAAAAACATATTTCATCAAATCGTTGGCAAGCGGCTGCTTAATCGCTGCCATTTCCATGTGACCACTGAAAAAGAAAAGCTCGACTTATTCAAGTTACTTAATCCAAGATCGATCACAGTGATCCCCAATTTCGTAAAAATGGGCTTTGACTTTTCGAACCAACCTCTAAAAATAAGGGTAGATCATGAGCCCTTCGAGTTGATTTTTCTTTCCCGGGTTGAAGAAAAAAAAGGACTGGACATATTGTTTAACGCTTTAACACAGATCAGGTTTTCATATAACCTCACAATTGCAGGAACCGGTGATGCTGACTATATTTTGTTTCTTAAATCCATGGCTGCAAAGCTGAACCTTACCGAAAGGATAAACTGGATCGGTCAGCAGGGCGGTGAGCAAAAGTTCGAAATTCTGAATGAGCATGACCTAATGGTGCTGCCATCACATGATGAGAGCTTTGCCAACGTAGTAATTGAAAGCCTGTCTGTTGGAACGCCTGTGTTGATCAGTAAAAAAGTTGGTTTATCTGATTATGTAAGTTCAAATCGTTTTGGCTGGGAATATGAAAGCACTGCGGAACGCTTAACCACAGAACTTACCGACGCATTTAATGACGTGGAGAAAAGAAATGCTATTCGTAAGACTGCCCCTCAACAGATTGCAATAGATTTCAATGACCAACACCTATTAGCCAAATATTTATCAATGTATCAAACGATTGGAGCGTATGTCTGAGTACATTGATTTTGGATTCGAGAATGCTGCTGGGTCTCATTCCCATACCTATCTTTCAAAACCCTTGTTGAAGCTCCTCGGTGCTAATAAGAAACAAGTGATACTGGACCTAGGATGTGGGAACGGCTCCCTGACACGCTTATTAATAGAAGATGGGTACAATGCCTATGGTACAGATGCCTCTCAAAAAGGTATCGAAATTGCCCGGAAATTTTATCCGGATCGCTTCGCTGTCCAAAACCTGGAAAGTGATGAGCTTCCACCTGAATTAAGGGAAATAAAATTCAATACGATCATCTCCACAGAAGTTATTGAACACCTTTATCACCCGGCAAAGCTTATCCAGTTCGCAAAGACGGTGCTCCTAAGAAATGGCGGGGGCGATCTTATCATTTCCACACCATATCACGGATATCTGAAAAATCTTTTCATTTCAATAACTGGTAAATGGGACAGCCACATGCCGCCACAATGGGATGGCGGGCATATCAAAATGTGGTCACGGAAAACTTTAACCAGGCTATTGGAGGAAGAAGGTTTACGGGTAGCTGATTTTAAAGGATGCGGAAGAGTGCCTTATCTGTGGAAATCGATGATGATTAAAGCAGGAATATAATTATATCGATTGACCATGCGACAATACCGTAAATCCCTATTACTTCATCCTAAACATAAATGGATTTTTCGGGCCATTAAATATACCTGTGGGTAAATGAAAGCTTTTATAAAGAAGAATATTACTCCCCACGGTGTGATTTATCAAGCCTGTGAACTCATGAATAATTTTATTCGAAATGATTTAGTATGCGCATTCTTAAACAATTATATGCGATGGGACCCGCATCCCTGGGAGTATGATATTGTGAACGCATATGCTAACGCTAATCAGAACATCCAATTTCTCCAGATAGGATCTAATAACGGTAAAAACAATGATCCTTTACACGACTATATTAAGCGTTTTGAATGGAAGGGAATTTTGGTGGAACCTGTCCCTTATATTTTCGAGGAATTGAAAAATAACTATTCCGACTTTTGGGCTAACCTTTCTTTCGAAAATGTCGCTATTGCAAATAGCAGTGGGCAACAGAAATTCTACAGTTTAAAAAAGAGTACTATTCCCGGGCTTCCAGTCTGGTATGATCAGTTAGGTTCATTTAATAAAAACATCATCTATAATCACCGGGGATCAATACCATTTTTTGATGACCTGATTACTGATGAATTAGTAAATACGATGACCTTTCAGGATTTATTGGATAAATATTCAATCAGGCAGTTGAATGTGCTCCACATTGATACCGAGGGTTATGATTATGAAATAATAAAAATGGTTCCACTGGCTGAGTTGAAAGTTGATGTTATCATGTTTGAGCATAAACACTTATCAAATAACGATTACAGGCAAGCTCTTATGATTTTATATAAATATGGCTATAGGATCGGCACTAAACACGGGTTGGATACCATTGCAATTCATAAGACCGTTTACAGAACACTTCGTTAATTGCAGGTTGTCCTGATTTTACATCAGAACTGCAATTATTAGGCTCCTCGCTGTTATAAAACAACGGATCTGAACTTGTATATTTATAATATATATTTGACGCATCAAACTTTAAAGCTATGTCTGAAACCGCAACTCACATTGGAAGAAAAATTGGCCGCATCCGTGAGCTTCGTGGCATGAAGCAGGAGGCTCTGGCTGTGGAACTGGGTATCAGTCAGCAGGCGGTTTCTAAGATGGAGCAAAGTAATGATGTCGAAGAAGAAGTATTGGAAAAAGTTGCTAATATTCTGAAGGTGCCTGCTGAAGCAATTAAGAATTTCAGCGATGAAGCTGTTTTTAATATCATTTCAAATAACTTCTCAGATAGTAGCTCTAATAATAATAATTATATCTGTACTATCAATCCTCTTGATAAAATCATTGAGCTTTATGAGCGCCTTCTCCAAAGTGAAAGAGAAAAAGTAGATTTACTGAAAGAAATAAAAGGTGGAAAATAGCCAGGTCTCCTTGACCTATTCTGAAAGTGGTATCTTCTATCCTTCACCCTAAAGAAGTATTCCGAACTCAATATTCATTAGTAGTAATCAAACCCGCGTTTTGTCTATAAGCGGGCATCCTTATATACACAGTTCCGATCAAATCAAACACGGATTTACAACTGTGCAACCTGCACAGATACAGACGCCTTCCTTGAACATTCAATTAAAAAACTAACACCTCGCCCTGGCTGCTAATTAATCCTCATAATCCTGATCAAATCGAGCAAGACTCCAGCTCGAGATCTATCACGTGCTATCAGCATTCTCTTCTAAAGTGGATCAGGTAAGCAATTATTTCGCTGGTTTTCGATGCTTACTCCCAGTTTACATGAGTTGTTAAGCAATCTGAACTCATCTGGCTTCATAAGCCAATCATCAATCACTCTTTGAAATGTTAGGGTTTATTGTTATTGAGTAATTATGTTAACTTGATAAGGGCTATCAACCTTTTTAATTGCCTAAAGATGAACGACTCCACCTGGCGGTCAAAATAATCTCGCCCCCCGCCCGTTAAAGCAATTGTCGCAACGTTATTTGTGAATTACATTAATAGAAAAGGTATTGACTCTGGATTTTACAATCTTAGTTTAATGGAAAGTAATATCTTTAAAACCTATCTAAGAGAATATATATATACGAATGAGTTCACCTTCTAAGAATACCCGTTTCCAGGAATTAGATGCTTTACGGGGAATTGCAGCACTGATGGTTATGCTATTTCATTTTACCATCAGACGACCTGAGGCAGAGCTGGGTTTCAAACTGGGAACAACTGGCGTTGACTTGTTCTTTATGATCAGCGGATTTGTCATTTTCATGAGTTTACTAAAAACGACAAAAAGCACCGATTTTCTTCTTAACAGGCTCGTCAGGTTATACCCGACCTATTGGGCTTCGGTTACTTTCACCTTCATCTTATTTGTAATTGCTTCTCTATATGTGAACGCACCTGAGCGGATAACCATCGCCGGCTATTTGGGAAATATGTCGATGTTCCAGTTTTACCTGGATATTCAGAATCTTGACGGTTCGTACTGGACCATGATCATTGAAATGATTTTTTATGCGGGGATCTGGTTCCTGTTTCATTTCAAATTACTCCATCACGTAAATAAGATTGGGATACTTCTATGTGTTGCTACGGCCGTATCTGTTCAGTTTTTCTTTCATCATGAACTGGTTAAAGACACACTTTCCGGGGTTCCCCTTCTTCAGTACATTCCCCTGTTTTTTGCAGGGACCATTTTTTATAAGATCCATTTAGGTAAAACTGATCTGCTCCAAAACTATCTGATCATCATCTTATGCCTGATCAGTCAAATTTCATTATTCAATATTGCGGGCCACTCGTTTGAGTATATCAACACATTCGAGTATGTAGGTATGTTACTATTATATTTCATGGTATTCACGCTGTTCGTTAACCAAAAATTAGCATTTATTGTTAACCCGGGTACCCTGTTTTTGGGCAGGATCTCATTTGCATTGTACTTAACCCACCAGTATGTCTCATACAAGTTTATTTTTCCTCTTTTTTACGACAAACTAAATCTGGGATTCTGGCCGGCTGCTCTTATTGCATTCATCATATGTATAGGGATAGCGACATTCATTACCTATGTGATAGAAGTACCGGCCACCAAAAAACTAAAAACAATGCTATTCCCGGTCGGCATTCCGCATCCACTTCGTGAGTCTAAAGACTTAAAAACTGAGATTGCATATATCAAAGAACAACCGCCACTGATTAAGAAACAGGTTGTACACCATCTATAACACCCAGGTTTTATCAACATCTTTTATTCGTTGAGCTGAACTGCAAAGAGTTGTTTTCTATTGTTATTCTCCCGGATGCCGTGATCCGCCATGTTTACACTTCAAATAGCTCCTGCTCGCGGGAGTATTAAATGATACTTCTACTGACTCCTCATGTCATGATCATCAATCGTTCTAACCGGTGCTAACCAACGGTCAGCTGACAGCCCAGAATTCTTTCCACCGGGACTTGAGGTAGCTGTTACCAATAGAATAATCATGGATTTTCTGTACGGAGAAACACCGCAGCAGCTTGTTAATTTAAAAACTGATACCTCGCCCTTGTAGCTAGTTTATTTTCATAATCCTGTATAAGTGCAAGCAAAAACTCCAACTCGAGGTATTCAATGGTTCCGGGTTTCGCATTATACAATTCAAGGGTTCGGCTAATAGCTTCAATGTAGTCGCGTTGTTTGTTAATTGCTTTAAATACGTTCATTACTGAAATTTAAATAAACAGTCAGAAAATTGTTATATAACAGGAGGTACATTTTATAATCGAAAGCTATTATTTATAAACTTTGAAGAAATAAAAAGTTATTAACAAATGTGGGTAAAATAGGTATCAGCTGTCAGGGTTTAGGTATCAGCTGTCAGGTATCAGCTATCAGCTTAATTCGTGGAAGTTGGCATTGGGTAGTTACTATGTGATACCCTATATGCGAGATAGCCTTATTACATAATTCTTAGCAGCGTACTAAATTATCTATCCCGAAAAACGCTTCTGAAGCAATATATCCCTGCAAATAACAGCGCCAGGCCGGCCAGGTACAATAAGGTATTATTGCTGGTATTGACGGCTTTCTCTTTCAAACGTGACCTGGTAAGCAATTTTTCGTTTTCCCTGCTTTCGGATTGGTTCTTTTCAGTATGCGTTGCTTGGGCAGAACTCTGCACTTGCCGGCCTTCTTTCAGGCGCTCATTTATCATAATCTTTTTCGCAGTTCCCAGGAAACCCTCGTCGGTAGAGTACCGGAAAAAGCCTTCCGGAAAGATCTCTGTGTAAAATTGCCTGTCAGCTGAATCCTGCAGGTTATACATACGCAAACTCTGAGCTTGGATTGCTGATTCGGTTTTCACTTCCCTCCGGATGTCCTGCCGCCGCAGGCTGTCGGCCTGAAAAAAGCTCTTTTCTTTGAAAATTGAGCAGGCGGTGATGAAGATTAGGAGGATCCAGAGGAAATGAGGGGTGTGTTGGGTTGTGATGTAAAATGAGGGTAGTAGGGATATTTGGGTTTTCATGATGGTTTGTTTTTGGTTAGGGGTTAGGTGGTTATAAGGTTATGGGGTTATAGGGTTATGGTAATATGAGCCGATGAAATGCTGCCTATTTATCTCCTAACGCTTCTGCTTTCTGTTCTTTAGTGAATGAAAAAGACTTGATTCAGTGATTTATTTTCTGTCGTCGCCACCGCGGGTGTTACTTTTTCCCAGCAGCTGGAAAAAGTAACCAAAAAGAGCCGCCGCTGCGTTTGTTGCTTTTAAAGTCAGCAGTTAGGCTTTGTCTGTGCCAACCGCAACAAACAATGCGGAAGAGAGCGGAACGGAGAGGTTTTCTGTAGGCCTTACATAGCAGTTAGGGTTCCGTGTTTCATCGTTTTAGTTCTCTCGTTTGTTAATGTTGTATAGGGATCAACTTAGGTCTTTCTAATAGGAATCTCGAACCGAAAAGCAATACCTAAGTACTTCCATTAACTATGAGAAGAACCACTCGCTTTAACTGTCCGCATCCGGCATCACAGAATGGAGCGTTAAGAAAGTTCTGAAAACAGCATGTAGAAACTTTCAATTCCACTACTGCAAAAAGCAATTTGGCGAAGTGGTGCAGAAACACTAAAACTTCTTCTTCCATTCCCACGGCTTCAAATTGCAGATAGCTGTTTGCAGAACTTTTAGCTCCAGGCTGTGCGGCCTTGAATTTTTTGGTTCTTTTTTTTTCAAGTAAAAAGAACTAGGCCATCGGGCGGCTATGAGCCCGACTAACCTAAATCAAAACATTGAATTAGTTTTTCTTCCTGCATAACCGTTCCTATGAACACTTTTGAGCCCAATAAAGCAAGCCTATATATCGGCATCACAGAATGGAGCGTTAAGAAAGTTCTGAAAACAGCATGTAGAAACTTTCAATTCCCCTACTGCAAAAGCAATTTGGCGAAGTGGTGCAAAAACTTTAGCACTTCTTCTTCCATTCCCACGGCTTCAAATTGCAGACAGCTGTTTTGAGAACTTTTAGTTCCAGGCTGTGCGGCCCTGAATTTTTTGGTTCTGTTTTTTTCAAGAAAAAAAGCACTAGGCCTTCCGCCGGCTATGAGGCGGACTGACTTAAATTAAAGTGTTGAATTAAGCTATCTTCGTGCATAACCGTTCCAATGAATACTTATTGGCCAAGATCCCACTTGAACATGTGCTCATCGGTTGAAGATTGCCACGGCTCTATTACCTCGGATCAAAACGAAATAACCTGAGGATTACCCCCTGATTCATTATCAGGGCGCCCCGCAATGACGGTGGATTGCGGATCAGAGGATTATCTCTTTATCAGGAGGCATCGCAATGACGCTGTATGTAGGGGCACATTCTCATTGTGTAACAAAATCCGAAACCTGGTAAACCGTCGCCACCAGCCGCCGCTTTCTCCAAACCCCATCCCCTTCCCTGCTGCCTGCTTCATTGGTATTGCCTTCCACGGTGATTATCCATTTTTCGCTCCAACTATCGACAAAACCAACATGGGCAATACGGCCTTTATCGGGAAACCAGATTCCAAACACATCGCCCTTTTGAGGCTGGCTGTTGACTGCTCCTGCCACCCTTCTTCCAGCAACTTGCCCTCCTGCAACTCTCCTTCCTGCCACTGCAACTCTCTTTCCTGCCACTTCCCTACCTGCCACTACCCTACTCCTCTCCCAAATCACTTTCGACTTCGGAAATAATCCCGGCGACCAGCCCGTCCGCGGATTAGCCTCCCCGGCCTGATCAAACACCCAGCACACAAATGCTGCACACCAGGGATACCCTTTTTTCAGGCCGACATAACGAAGGTATTCTTCGATCCTTTGGCCGTCGTTTTTACCAGTTTTTTCTCTTACACCGAGTTCAGCGGTATAGATCTGCTGCACCTGGTTTCTTTTGAAGTTTTCCGATGCTGGCAGCGACCGGCTTGTATTTGTTTCATCTCCGAATCCGCCGATCAGAGCATAAGTAATGAATACTATAATGATGGTTTTCATTTGCAAAAAGGTAGTTACGGGATCGGGATCAACTGTGTTACTGTGCTGGAAATAGAATATCCTGTTCGAGGGGCGTAATCTAACCCCGTTAGGGGTTAAACGTCGGTAGCAAATAACAATCATATCGCTTTTCGTGCCGTTAGGTACGATACACCGCATTTAATTGTTACGTACCTGACGGCACGCCGGCCCTATTAAAAATTACGTTGCTACCGACGTTGTGCCCCTATGGGGCAGACCGCAGCACTCCGCAGGTGATTTTTACGCATCATCACGATCTTAAATAATGGCGATCAAAACGAAGACAAACGCGTACAGCAGCGCCAAATAAAACACCAGGTAAATAATCACCTTGTGCAATGAAAGCAGCGACTTGAAGTTTCGCTCAAAATGATGTGTTGAGTAGTCAGTAAACACCGGCCAGATGGTCTTCAGGAGCCACCAGGTAACCGCCTTGAAGATGAGCATCGCCAACACCGCCAGGATCACCGCGCTGAAGGCTCCCGGATCAATGGGTGCTGAAGTGTAATCCACCTGACGCACGAGTCGTGGGAAGATGAGAAAGATCAGGATAATGATGATAATGCCGGCCAGTTCCTTTCTGAAAGGAAAATGCCAGGGGAAGTAGAATTTTTGAATAAGGTCCATTTTTAAGTAGTTAGTACTTAGTATTTAGATATGAGATTTGAGATATGAGATATGAGATTTGAGACTAGTGTTTATTCCTGATAGCTGCAAGCTGAAAGCTAAGACCTGATACCTAATTTAATCTCACTTCTCCCCCGCACAGAAAATTACCCGATATCTGAACCGGGCCGAGGTAAACACTGTTGGAAACGTCTTTACCGTTAGCTGAAATAAAATACAGATAGGTTTCTACCTGGTCACCGCGGAAGCTGCAGGGCAACTCCAGCATGGCCAGCCGGTCGGCACCACCGGCATCGGCAGTATGGTAGATCCACTGTTCCTTTGCGGGATTATAGGCCAGCATCACGACCCTGCCGTCGAACAGGCAATTGTGCGTTCCGGGGCACCAGTTAAAGATCAATGTCAAACCCGCTTCGCTGACGAAACTGTTACAGCCCGGGTAAAGGTTTCCGGATGTAAGCCTTACAGCAGCATAATGGATTCCAAAATCGGGATAAGACCCGGCAATCGCTCCTTTAATTACTTTGCTGAAGCAGTTGTTGAAAGCGGAAATCTGCCTTTTGCCCTTTTCCGGCAACGGCTTTAAGGCAGGACGCAGCTGCGAGAGAAAAGAAGTAGTCAGACTAAACCTGGTTCTTTGCGACAATTGCTTAACAGTCGGCGGCTTAAGTGACTTTGCCGGCCGCTGCCGGACACAAAAGCGATTTTTATAGCGGTAACCCACAATGTTTCCAACTCTACCGCTGAAACCACCCAGGATACCGTGATTGATTGTTGCCATGATGTTTGAATTAATTTGTCAATTGGTTAATTTGTCGATTAAGTAATATGGCAATATGATAATATGGGAATGTGATAGTTGCTAATGTGATAATATGGCCATGTGATAATGCTATATTCAGTTCCAGATCTGCACATTTGCACATTTACTTGCACATTAAACAAAGTGCCTTCCGGTATAAACTCCCTCTGAAACGGCCTGGCCGTTGTATGAAAAGAAGTAGATCCAGGTTTCGATCTGCCGGCCGGTAAAATCCGGTGCCAGGGTCAGTGCGGCACTGCGGCATCCGGCACCTACGGTTACAATCTGGTAGATCCATTTATTTGCAGGTGGATCGTAGGCTAGCAACACGGCCAGGTCCTGGTAAATGCAGTCGTGTTTTTCATCACACCAAGAAAAATGAAGGGTACTGTTGTCTGCTGTCACTTTATGATCGCAGCCCTTGTACAGAGAGCCAGAGGTGAGCTTCACAAGTTCATAATTAATAGCCTGATCCGGATAATTCACGCCAATCGCTTCTTTGGCCACCTGACCTATCGCGGCTAAGTACGCGAAGGTCTTTTTCTCCCCGGTAAGCGGCAACGTTTTATATAGCTCGCGTAAGCCGCTTAAGAACGACTGCGAAAGTTTGAACTTCATTCGTTGAGCCAGTTGTTTGATGGTTGGCGGTTTTGAGGATTTCGCCGGCAGCCTTCGGATACAGTAGCCTGATTTGGTTTTGTACCCCACGATGTTTCCAACTTTTCCGCTAAATTCGGTGAAAATGCCTTTTTTAATTATTGCCATTTTTTGAGTTTTAAGGTTTAAATAAGAAGCCGGGATTTTCCCGGCTTCCATCGAATTAGGCTACTACAACCTCGCCCACATAAAGACTGGTCGAGATCGTCTTTTTATCGGCCGCGTAAAAGGCCATCCACACATGTACCATATCATCCACAAAGTTTGAAGGCAACTGCAGGGTATCACTGCCTAAACTGCGGGCATCGCCGTCCAGGGCGAATACATATTGTGACTGTACCGGATTATAAACCAGCAGCACCGCCTTATCTGACGGCTTAGCGGTCCCTGAGCTGGAATTATCCTCCCAATTAACTGTCAAGGCGCCGTTGAGAGAACTAGCCACCGGATTCCAGGGGCTGGTTAAGTTACCCTTGCTGATCAGGACTTTCGAGTAATCGATCAGCAGATCCGGATAGACACCGATAATAGCTTCAGTGATTAGCTGGGCGGTAGCGACATTAAAGCCGGTTTTTTTGACCGCCAGGCTCTTGTAGCCCACATTCACCAACGCACTGATTGGCTGCAGAAATCCTGTGGCCAGAGTCAATTTGACTCGCTGAATCAATTGCAGATCGGTGGGTGCCTTGCTGGAGGGACGGGGTAAACTACGCATGTAGTCGATGCCGTTCCAGCTGCTGCCCACGACCGTTCCAACCTTGCCGGAAAATGAGCCTAATATTCCTTTTCGATATGTTCCCATATTTCTAAAATTCTAATTGTTAAACATGATTTCACTGTCGGAAGCGCTTCCTTGAATCAAAAGTATGTGACTAATATTCAATAAGATGTATCCACAAGGCTGGTGGCCGGCTTTGGCCGCGGTTGTCCAGAATTTGGCCGCATTTGTCCGTGGCTGCGTTTCGAAGTATGAGGTGTTTAGCTACAGGAAGTTGGAAAGAAGTGGGAGGTAGAAGGTATGAAGTAGTACATTAAGCTAGCAGATATCTGGTCTCAGCTATAAAGCTTATACAACACAATTAGCATGTACAGGCTGTTAGGATGAAAGCTGAGGGCCGATTACTGACGCCTGAAAGCTAACACCCACATTGTGGGGTTCCTGGTAGGGCCTTGTTCGGCTACTATCAGGCTGGCGGTGGTCTGGAGGCGGGTGGAGCCGAACAAAAGCCTACCGAGACCCAAACAAAAGGCCTTTTTTGTGCTGAATATTTATGTTTTTACCAGATAGGGTAAGGAGTAGCGTCGTGAGAATTGTTCATCTTCAAATTTTCAAATCCTAAAATTCGAGTCATTCGATACGTTTCTCTTTAACTCCAAGCATGACATCGATATCAGTTTGCTTGTAGTAAAACTTTCCCTTTATCTGTGAGAAAGGAATTCTGCCTTCCAGGCGATGACGACGCAATGTTCTTTCTGAGATCTTCAAAATCAACATAACATCCTGGTTGTCCAGCCAGATTGCCGGACCGATGGTTTCCCGGTCGCACTGGAAGGAAGCAATTAATTGAAGTACATCAAATATTTGACTAAGCTTTTTTTCAATCCGCAAAAATATCCGGACGAGAACTGAGATTCCATTCATAGCAATCCTTTAATAGTACAGAACCTGCCTCCAATTTTTTTTAAGCAGATGTATAAAAAGGTAGCGCTTTCATGAGGCAGAGAAAATCATGAAAACTGATGTTCAAACATAGAAAAAGTGGTGACATACGATATTAAAAAGATAGAAAAACAGGGCAATGGGCTGTTTCCGGTTTCTTAACACGTAAATAACCCGGCAGTGCCTTACCACTACCATGAAGCATTTCGCGAGTCACCACCTAAAAGCATTTTCAAATAGAAAGTATTTAATAATAATACACATATACGCAGAAACTTTTGTTTCGTTGCAGTTAAGTGTTAACTTTATATTTAAATTTTTAAAAAGTAGTAGAGTATAGTGCTATGTCACCAGTTTTCCAAAAACGGAGACTTACCTTCAATCTGAATGATCAGTTTCATCAAACGTCTATTTTAAACCAGTATGGCGAAAAAACTTAAGAAAAAACAAGTCGAAAAGCCTCCGCACCAGAGGAACAAGGAATTAACCAAACGCAGTCTGATTCAGGCCGTAGGAGCGATTATAGAAGCGGAAGGTTATAGTGGTTTGGGGGTAAATAAAATTGCCAGAAAAGCTGGTGTAGACAAACAACTGATTTACCGGTATTTCGATACAGCCGAAAAACTGATCGAACAATATATCCTTGAAAAGGACTTCTGGACTACGTTTTCGCAACAATTGCGGGAAGTATCGGAAGACGATAGCGGTGAGAATCTGCAAAACCTTGTCAAATCTATCCTTCAGAATCAATACCGTTTTTTCCAGGATGCCGGGGAAATGCAACGCTTTATCCTTTGGGAAATTACAGAACGTACCACCCTGATGGATGGTGTATCAAAAGCCAGGGAAGTAATGGGAAGTGATTTTTTGAAATTAACGGACAAGCATTTCAAGGATTCAGATATCAACTTCAGAGGTATCAGCGCACTGATGGTGGCCGGGATCTATTACCTGGTATTACACTCCAAAACCAACACCAGCACCTTTTGCGGTTTAAATCTCAAAACGGACGAAGGAAGAGAGGAGATTATTAAATCAATCACCAAGGTGATCGAGCTGGTATTTAAAGACGTGAAGCAAGCGGAATAGTGCGGAGAAACAAACTTAAAGTTCTAACCAACCTAACCTTATCATGGAAAAAATCAATTACCACAACGCCAGTTTCAAAGACTTCGAAAACGTACCGGGCCTGGATGCCTGGCAGCGGGCAGACGTTTTCAAAGATTACCTGGATCATCTGCAAGCGTCTGGCGGCCTGAACTACCGGATGGTATCGACCAGCGGTTGCGGACCGGAAGTAGATTTGATCACCCGCGATCCGGCAAACCCGGCACGCTACGTCAGCCTGGTATCGAACGATTACCTGGGTTTTACCCAGCATCCTAAGGTCAAGATGGCGGTTATCGAAGGTATCATGCAATTCGGCTCGGGCGCTGGAGCCTCCCCTGCCATCGGCGGACAGTTCAGCTACCATGAAATGCTGGAGAAGAAGATCGCCGCATTCTTCAAACGTGAGGCAGCTATAATATACACTACTGGTTACACTGCCAACAGCGCCACGCTAATGAGCCTTTTGCAGAAGGAAGATATCGCTATTGTAGATATGGCCGTGCACGCCAGTGTATATGAAGGCTGCCAGTTAACCAATCTTAAAGTTTTTCTCCATAACCGTCTGGATGTTCTGGAAAGAGCGTTGAAAGAATCAAAAGATAAATACCGTACGAAAATGGTGATCGTTGACGGGGTATATTCCCAGGACGGCGATATGGCTCCGCTGCGCGAGATTTTGAACCTGTGCAGACAATATGGGGCTTACCTGGCCGTGGATGACGCGCATGGCGTGGGTGTGATCGGCGACACGGGCCGCGGAGCGATGGAAAAATATGGAGTAATGCAGGAGGTCGACATTATTACCGGGACTTTCAGCAAAGCCTTCGCTAACATTGGCGGCTATGTGGTTGCCGATCCGAACCTGATCGACTTTTTAAAATACCAGAGTCGCCAGCATTTGTTCTCTTCAACCGCCAGCCCTGCCGCAGCTGGAATACTGAAAGCCATCGACCTAGTGGATGAAGAACCGCAGTGGAAAGATAAACTCTGGGAAAACGTGAATTATCTGAAAAACGGTTTGCTTTCACTGAACTTGGATATCGGCACTACCGCATCTGCCATTATCCCGGTTAAGATCGGCGACGCGGCCACCACCGCCAAAGCAGGAGAACTCTTGTTAAAAGCAGGCATCTACACCAACCCGATCATCTACCCGGCGGTATCCAAAAAGAACGCCCGCATCCGGATGAGCGTGATGGCTACCCATACTTTTGGGCAGCTCGACAAGGTGCTGGAAGCCTTTGAGTATGTAGACCAGAAACTTAATATCTCCAAATTAACCCATTTCAACCCTGTCATCTAATGGAATTTCCCGAAAAAATACGCCGCTATGGTAAACGGCCCAAAAACAAAGAGGCCACTAAACGCATACTGATCAATGCTGTTGGCGAAATTATCCGGACAGAGGGATACACGGGCCTGGGCGTGAATAACATTGCCTTGAAAGCCGACGTGGACAAGATCCTGATCTATCGTTACTTCACGACACCAGAAAACCTGATCGAAACTTACGTCCGCGAGAAAGATTACTGGCTTGTATTTTCTGAAAAAATCAGAAACCACGCGGCTGAAGAAAAGGGTGATCTGCAAGAGATTGTGACCGGCATCCTGGAAAACCAGTTTGATTTTTTTTACCAGGAAGACGAAATGCAGCAGCTCATCCTCTGGGAGATTGCCGGAAAAAGCGAGCTGATGAAAGAGATAGCGCTGGTCCGGGAATCGCAGGCGGTAGATCTTTTAAATGCAGCGGACGACCATTTCAAGGGAAGTGGCATAAACTTCAGAATGTTAAGTGCACTGCTGTCGGCGGGAATCTACTACATGACGCTGCATAAAGATGTTGAAGAATTTTGCGGTATTGATCTGAATATGAGTCATCAAAGGGAAGAGCTTAAACGGACCATCCGCCACAGCATTGACATGATATTCAGGGAGAAAGAAAGGGGGCAGGAATGTTAAACCATCCAACTTTCAAGACTATAGCAAAACTACTATCATTTCAATCTTCAAAAATAAACGAAAATACACCCACTAACCCTCTTTTGAATAAAACAACTGAGCAGATCAAATCACTACTACTGGAAGCTGTCGGGGAGATCATCCGGAACAGCGGCTACAGCAGTCTTAGTGAGACTGAGATTGCCCGACAGGCCGGACTGGGGCAGCATCTGATCGGCGAATATTTCGAAACTCCGGAAAAGCTTGTTGAGGAGTATTTTATAAATCAGGACTACTGGATCGGGTATGAAAACGGAATATCGGAATTGAAGGAAGCTAATCGTGGGAATCTACTTAGTACGGTAAAAGCAGTTTTTGAATTCCACTACCGGTTTTTTGACAAGCATATAGAGATGCAGGAGTTAATCATCTTAGAATTAAACGATGAAGTTCCTTTAATGAAAAATGTCTTTCGGGCAAAAAGGAAATTAGATTCTTCTTCTTTTGAGTTAACCGACGAACATTTCAGGGGCTCATCTTTAAACTTCCGCATTATCGGTGGAATGCTGATGCATTGGGTTGATTTACTGTTTGTACAACCAGAGTTTACGTCTGACGGGCCTTTTAATCCGGTTACAAAGGAACGCCGGGATCAGATGGTACAATCAATGCTTGTGATGATTGAAAACACATTTGAGGAAGTGGACCGGGAAAAAGCAAAAAAGTTCAAACTTCCGTAACCATGATGATAGAACGGTTGTTAGCCTTTTTGAATACCCTCTCTCCCATATCTTCTTCTTTCGATGCGGATATCCGGCGAAGAGTTATTAAGGAACATTTCCGGAAAGGTCATACCCTCTCCAGCCCCGCACTCAGAGCCCGCGCGATTTGGTACCTTGCCTCAGGACTGGCTAAAGAATATTACTATGACGAAGCCGGAAAACTGGTGATCAGCGCATTCTGGAAGGAGAATGAACTAATGGTAGATGCCGAAAGCTTTTTTGGCAAGATACGCTCAGAGAGATACATACAACTAATCGAAGACTGCACGCTGCTGACATTGAATAGCAGGCAGGCGCATGAATTAAAAATCCTTTATCCAGAAGCTCAGTCGCTGGCGTATTCTATTCTTTCGGCAGCAAAAAGGAAAGATACCGAGCGCAGCGAACTCCTTGTTCTGAGTGCGATGGAAAGCAACAAGCAATTCTGCAAAACCTTTCCCTGGTGGCGGATCTCAATTACTGATGCAGCTTCCTATCTGGGCCTCTCCAGGAAGACCATTACCGTAATCAGGTCGAAACCATAATCAATGAATTTCCCCAACATTGATTGTATATACAGAAAATTTCTTACAAGCAATGTGAGATTTCAGGCAATCGCGCGGGAGAAATGTAACATCACTTTGGGAGAAAAGTAACACCTGTAGCTTCGAACTACTTCGAACTTTAATGCTGTAAAACAACCTATCATGTTAACAGCAAAATTAAGTTCAATAAACAATGCAATCCTAACCTGGATTCAGGCAGCACTCGTCATACTTTGGGTGTACGCCGCCACAAGTAAGTTGCTGGATTTTGATCAATCCCGTACAGAAATGCTCGGGCAAGTATTCCCGTCTGTATTTTCCGAGTTCCTGGTATGGGCTGTGCCCCTGACTGAATTGGTTGCAGCCACCTTATTGATCTTTGCAAAGACCAGAACGATAGGCTTCTATATCTCTCTGCTACTACTGTTTAGTTTTAGCGTCTACATCATCATTGTCTTGCTGAACTTTTTTGGACGAATTCCCTGCTCCTGTGGCGGAATACTGGAGAATATGAGCTGGACGGAACATCTGCTCTTCAACGTCTTCTTTATTGTGCTAACCCTTATTGCATTGATACAAACATCAGAAGAAAGGAGGGCTATGGGGAAGGTGGCTTAGTTGCGATGATTGCTTTATGGATAGTGCGATCATCTATTACATAGTGATATAAATCATAAGGAGAAGCCGAAAACCTTGAGAGTAGGCAGAAATTTCACTTTGAATGATTATGAAAAAGTTCAATGCCGGCATAATAGCCGCAATAATAGGAATAGTGTTTGCCTTTGGTACACAAGAGGCCGCCAGTAACAATCTGAACCCGGAATACGGCCATCTAAGCGATGGATCCTGGATCTTGATCACACCGCAAACAGAAGCAGACTATGCTTGTGAAACATCAAGCCAGGTTTGTAAAGCAAGGTTTCCCCAGGACCCTAACCAGAGTACGAACGGCATGCAGGTCACTTCCAACAATGGTGTTTACGAACTTCAATAAGTTCTTCTAAACAATCAAAGCAACTCCGGACATGCAGAGTTGCTTTGATTTTCTACCGGGGGTTTTGTGCTATTCCGGTAGCAGCAATTTCTTCCTGGGGTATCAGAAGAACGTACCTCTTATCTCCGGGAGGCAGAGTAAACGTCTTTGAATTAATATTTCTAGTTAACTGTTTTGCAAACTGTGGTTCATTATTCAATCTTCGCAAATCACCCCACCTGAGGCCCCTGATTAACAATTCTTTCCTTCTTTCAGTAATAACTGTTGCCAGTGCTTCGTCTGCTGTCGATGCTGTTACCGGAAAAAAAGTCCCTGTTTTCCATCTTTTTATCAAAAGTGAATTCAAGTCTGCCAAAGCTCCTGAGATATCGCCCTGCCGTGCAAGGCATTCAGCCCTGATCAGTAATATTTCATCAGTGGCCAGGCCTGAAAAAAGCTCGGGCCTTCCTGAATAACTGCCTCTGAATCCAACGTTACCTCCGGCCCTGTTCAGGAAAAACAAGCTTCTTCGCAAATCATCCGGTGAATAGCTTTTATAAAGTTCCGGATCAATATAAGTAAGTGCGGAGGAGAAGAACGACAATGCCGGCATCCTTGAATAATATATTACCTCATCGTTTCCATTTGGAAGAATAAGCGGAAAAGGCCTTGCCACGACCGGGTTAAGTGTATTATAATCTATCAAGGTATTATGGGTCTGAAGGCATTTAGTTGAATAACTGAGGGCTTCGGTATAATTTTCCATGTTCAGATTTATCCTTGCCAGCAAGGCCAAAGCAGCTGCCTGCGACGGCCTGCTCTTAAAGCTGACTGATTCAGGCAAGAGCCCGGATGCTTCCTTAACATCAGAAAGTATCCGTTCATATGTCTCTGCTACGGTACCGCGTCCCGGCCGGAGGTTAATATCCGCAGTCAGCCGAATGGGAATTCCGGGACTTATTCCGGCCGTTGCCGGATCGTAAGGTGCAGCAAATATCTGGACCAGGTTATATAAAGCATAGGCACGGTAAAATAGTGCACTCCCTCTTAAATTCTTAATCTCGATTTCGGTGGCTGGTCCCTTGACATTCTCTAGTCCATCTAATACGATGTTCGAATAAAATATCTGCCGGTAGGCGTTATCCCAGTCGGTAACAAATCCGGTTGCATTCGGCACCGTTGACCAGGTAAAAGCGTCCCGTTCCTGATTAGTTCTCCAGGCAAGGTAGCCGGCGTCTGTAGTGAAGTAATTATCCGAGCTGATCTCTCCCATAAAGGGGCTTAGGTTCATCACATTATTATTATCGTCCAGTAACGCCTGAAAATCCGCAATAGTGGAGGGTACCAGCAAGGATTTATCCGGTATCTTATCCAGATACCCCTTTTCACAGGAAAGTAACATGCAGCAAAACAGGACAATTAATGTCCCGGTGAAACTATTGAGTTTTATCTTCATAATGAATGGCTTTTAACTCATCTCTACCCTTTACTCAGAGGCAGAATCGAGGTGTAATTTAAATTTGTCTTAAAAATCAACTTTCAAACCGGCCGCTATAGTCCTTGGAAGCGGGCCGTTAATAAAATCCGGATCAACCCCTGATTTATTTGCCTGCCACAGCATACCAAGGTTATTGGCATACAAATACAATCTGGCGTTAGAAAAAGGTAGTTTAGGTATGCGGGCTTTATTGAAATCGTAACTGATATTGATATCCTGAAGCCGTATATGGTCACCTTTTTCAACCAGGGCCTCTGATAACAGGTATAGTTGGTCCCGGTAGCTGTTAGGAGCTGCAGGAACAGATGGTACCGATGAATGCAATTCATCCCCGGCTTGCTGCCACCTGGCGGCATAATCTCCATGCGTGAAATTCCCACTTAGCAAAGTAGTATAGTTTACAGAAGGCCTCCTGAAATAGTATCCCAGGCGGTAGCTGATGTTCGCGGATAAACCAAAACCTTTCCACTCCAGCGTGTTCCTTAAGGCACCGGAAACCTGAGGTCTGGAGGCACCATGTAAAACCAGATCAGCAGGAGCCGTCGTTGAAATGATACTTGAATAGTCTGTACTTATCCCCCCTTCAAGATAGCTCTGAGGATCGCCCGAAGCAGAAAGGCCCGCCCAGGGATAACTATAAATACTATAGATCGGGTTGCCGCTCAATGGAAGTCCACCGGTACTCTGCGCATAATTAACCGAAGATGAAGTATACTTATAATCCGTTACCTTATCAGTAGCATAGCTGAGAACCAGATTGCTTAACCATTTAAAATCTTTGTCCAGATTCCTGCTGTTTAAAGCCAGGTCTATTCCCTGCCCGGAAATACTGGCCGTATTACCTCTGAAAATGGAAATCCCCGAGGATGATGGAAAAGGCGTTTCACCGATCAGGTCTTCGCCTTTTTTATTAAAGAAATCGATACTGCCGCTAATCGTATTCCCGCTGGAAGAAAAATCAATACCTGCGTTGGCAATGCTGATCCGTTCCCAGCGCAGCTCAGGATTAGGAGGGTTTGCAACCGAAGCATAGGGAATGTTGGTGAGGAAAGCTACCGGAGAGTACCAGGCAGTAGTATAAGCAGAAAGAGATTTATTAACATTTCCGCTATGTCCATAACTTAGACGGGCCTTTAGGAAAGGTAAAAAAGAGAGTTTGTAAAATGGCTCATCACTGATTGTATAACCGATTCCGGCTGACCAAAGAGGAACTCCTTTCTGGTTTGTTTCTACTCCAAATAGATTAGACCGGTCAAGGCGGCCACTTACTGTAATGATATAGCGGCTCCTGAATGTGTAGGCTCCGTTTAAAAACATGGAAATATACCGGTCATTAAGTTCCCCCATTGCCTCTCCGGTTAGTATGGTTGCCGTGCTGAACGGATTGTGAAAGGTGCTAAAAGACGTAATTTGGTCTACCGGCAGAGACGTTGCATGGAGATCATCATAGCCATAACGCCTTGTGGTGTTAGAAAATGTACTTCTTTCCTGGAATTCAGCTCCGGCTAGGGCTGTTATACGATGCTGATCCTCCCAGCTTCGGTCGTAATTGAGCTGCCCGCGGAGATTATGACTCACCGCATTCATGGAGCTCAGATCCAAAATTCCTCCCAACGGTACGGGCCGAACCAGGTTGCCGCCGGGATCTGCGGCTGTTAAAGAGTTAATCTGGTTACGGGTATAGTAAGTATCTAAACTCTGCAGTTTCCTGATGCTATTGACTGTGCGCCCGTACTGGTAAAGCACATTGGCATAGAATCCCGCCGGAAGCTTGTAAGCTACGCTTCCATTTAGACGGTAGTCGGTGCTGTTGGTATGATGATCCGCTAAACTGATCTCATCCAGGGGACGGTAAGTCCAATCCAGAAGCGCGGGAAACTGCGAGCCCGCAGTCTCGAGGTAGGTACTACGATAATCTTTCGTTACCGACAGATTATTGCCCAGTTCGTCTTTAAGTCTTGCATAAGGGTAAAGAGGACTGGTTAAAGCCATCTTTATGTCGTTCACACCTCCGTTATTCAGGCTCTGTTTGCCTTGTATGTAATTGAAAGCAGTAGTAACCTGTAACTTTTGGTCTAGAAAACGATAGGTATTTGATGCATTCAATGAAACCCTGCTATAGCTGTTTTCTACCAGTTCCTGGAGATTATCATCAAAACCGCCAGAAAGAAAATAGGATTGATTTTCAGATCCTCCACTAACATTCAAGAAATGCTGCTGATTAACAGGGTTGCGGTATAGGTATTGGCTAAAGTCGTTGCGAACATCCACGTTCTTTAGCGCTTCAAGCCGGGAATCTGCTTCGGCAGCAGAGATAAGGCCGTCCCTTCTGGAAATTAACAGTTCGACTACCGGTGTCAGAGGCAGCTTTTCCTGAGAGGTTTCTGCAGCGCCATAATATCCTTTATTGAATAGCATCTGCTCAACCTCTATAAAATCAGCTGAGCTCATCCTTGGTTTATAAAAGAGATTTGGTTTATCGCCCGTTGTTAAACTGGAATTCCAGGAAATATGAGCGCCCTGACCGTACCTTCCTTTTTTTGTTGTGATTACAATAACTCCATTACCAGCCCTGGCACCCCAAATGGAAGCGGCAGCAGCATCTTTCAATACGGTAATGCTTTCTACATCATTCGGATTAATATTGCTGAGTTCGCCTTCATAAGGGAAATTATCGATCACTATGAGAGGTTCCGCATTTGAATATAATGTGCTTTGACCCCGGATACTGATCCTGCTGGCCCCTGTTCTGTTCATTGTTAAGCCGGGAACAATATCCTCCAGCCGGCTTAGTATATCGGTGCTTACCCTGCGGTTAAGCAATTCATTATCTACCTGCACAAATGATCCGGATGCACGCTCACGGGCAATAGTCTGGAATCCGGTCGACACAACTACTTCCTGCAGCAGGCCGTTTTCTTCAATCAAGCTAACAAGCAGCTCATCAAAATATGGGAGCTTCAATATAATCTGGCTGGACTTATAACCGACAGAAGATATAGTTAAGCTTACCTCCCGGCCCGTTACGGGTAAGAAGAACCGGCCGTTTGAATCGGCAGAAACACCGGATTGCTGGCCTGTAATTTTAATGGTAGCACCAGGCAGCGGGTTCCCGTCTTGCGAGACAACCCTGCCGCTCAGGCGGGTTTGAGCCATGGCCGCCATACTGCCGCATAGCATAAATAGGATGATTAAATTGATTTTCATTACAATGAATTAAATGGTCATTCAAAATTTCATGGGTTTGCTGAAGTAAAGCCAGCTATATTTTTTCTCTTACTTTTGGATTTGGGTGACTTTAGCAGGCAGCTGATCCCGGATTACCAGTTTATCCACCGGCAGTATTTTCTCAACAAGCTGCAGATCATATTTTTGGAGCTCTCTGTTAAGATCGGTGACCGAGCCGAGACGTGCCTCAATAACCAGGTCAACCCAGTTCTTGTACCCGGTTTGATCGACCACAGGCATCGGCGACCCCTGCATATAATTAATATTCAGCTGATCGATCAGACGCTGAATAGGAAAATTCTGAAGTGTACAGCCAAATGGGCTGAATTCAGTCCGGGATTCGGCGCCCTTGCTTTTTAGCTTATCTATTGCCGAGGTTCTGACAAGGACCAGGCAGCGGGTATTCCGCGTTTCCATTCCGGCTGAATATTGCGGAAAAATCCTTTTCAGATCCTGTTGCATGATCTCATAAGCCTGATCCTGCAACTTGACAGGAATGGTTAGTTCATAGCAGTATCCCCTATCTTTTAACCAGTCAAGGTATTCCGGTCCTGATTTCCTGGAATTGACTAAGGTTGAATCTGCAACATCAACCAGGATGCGGTTAAATGGAATTAGTCCTTTATCGCTATAGGCTAACTTAAAGAGATTGATAACCGGTTGGTTGCGCGCAGTAAACCGGAAGGTGTCTCCGGTCTTATTTACGTTGGAATTGGTGCCCGAGCCCAGTCCTTCAACATATGAACTCATTAATGAACGGTACAAAACCCCACTCCCATCACCGCCATTTTTATTGGAGAACAAAGGTTCTGTCTCGTCGTATGGAATAACTAGATCCTTCTTCTCCCTTAAGTAAAGACTTTCCGTACCAAGTGCTGTTAAAATGTTTGAAGCATTTAGGGCTTCAGAGCCTGTAATCGCTTTTATAATACCATCCCAGCCGATCCACACGTAATGGGGAAAAGTATGATGAGGGAAGAACTTTCTAAGGTGTTTATTGCCAACTGAAGTGAAGAACTTTATCCCTCTGTTCTGCTCCATTTTTTGCATAAATGGCCGTATCTCCTGTTCGGTTTGGTAGGTGACAGGAAAGAACTGAACTTTACCTGTAAACTGTTTTTGCAAACTATCCGTCAAAGGAAAGGTGTTCAAACATGCCCCGCACCAGCTTGCCCAAAAATCCAGGATCAGCAGCTTCCCCTTAAAATCAGAGATCTTCGCTGACGTAGACGTATAATTAATGATGTTCTCAATGCTAATATCCGGCACCTTATCCCCTATCTTAAGTGCCTTAATCTCCGTCTGCGCTTTCACGCTGCTTGATTGTCCGCCCATAATGAGGATCAGCACCAGCCCAGCTCTTAAACCGCGGTAAAGAGCCTGTTTTAAGGTCATCCCTGGTTTCTGAATAGCAAGTTGCTGCACTCTCCCATTCTCCAGCTCATATTGCTCCAACTGTGCGGCATCATGATCGGCCAGGAAGAGGGCTTTCATAATTGCCTTCATCACTTCCGGATGCTGATCACAGTAGGGATTCTGCCGGTACGAGGTAAATACATAGTCGCCTACAGCAAAGCGATCATCCTCATCTTCCCGCCAGCCACCGAGCACCCGGCCGTTTTCCGGATCATTATTGTTTTGCACTCCGTGAGCACTGTCTGATGGTGATTTATTTTGAAGCTTACTTTCCTCTGCCAGCAGTTGCGTGGCCTGCATCTTTTCGGCGATGCGTTTACTATCGGCGGCTACTTTTTGGAAATCCATATTGAAAGGATTCCTGTTAATCTTTTGTGGCTTCCTGCTACTAAAAAGCCGGTATTTGAGTTTGAATATTGCGCTTATCAAAGGCCATAACATGCCCCTTAAGCTATTTTTTGCTTTCATTTTTTGGTTGGTTTGGTTAGAAATTGGTTAGTAAGATCTTTTAGGCAAGCACCTAAGAGTTAAGAAAGGCCGAAGGCAGGCAGGGAAATAATCAATCAACTAAACCGGAACCCTGCCACCAACGGCCAAAGGGTCATATTGGGGGCCACTTAATTAAAGAAAACTGTATTTTATAAAGGTTAAATCTCCAATTGTATTTATACGAAGCTGTTGACGTAAATGAAAAGTCAGGTTGACTAGAAAGGAGAATTGATCCATCCCAGCTTTGCAGATTGATCTTTCCATTTGGAGAAAGGAAAGCAGGTTTAAAAACAACTGAGTTTTGCTTATTCATTGCTCGTATGGTTATACGAGTCTTGGCAGAAAACAATAACGGGGCGAGCCCCTATCTTCAACTGACAACGAGGTACTAGCACTAGAACCGAGACGCAGTATTCAATAGGAACCCGTCCCCGAAATCGCGTAAATATACACAATTACGGAACTGGGTTCTTCTCCTATTGCCTTGCGTCGTTAAAAGTGCTAGTTTTCGTTGACAAGACTCTTTGAAAAATCCAATTACACCATTAGGCGCTTATATTTTTATATGTCTGTTTTATTATATTTTTGTATTTTGTAGTGTATTTATCAACAAATATAGAGAAATAACATTCATATGCAAGCCAATTCTCAATCTTTTTTCTACCGGAGTACTTTTAAGTATAACTACTACTTGTTTGAAAGAGACCTTAACAAATCTTGGACTGTATTTATCAAGAAAACCTTTAAGCCAAGCAAAACTAGCAAGGCGAACAGGTATAGCTAAAGACAGGATGAGTAAACTACACATAGACCTTAAAGCTAGGCCCACCGTTGAGGAAGTTTATCTGATAGCCTTGGCCCTGGACGTTAATTATTCTGAAATTATTGACTTTGTGTGTAAAGATTTAAAGTTAAGGCCGGAAGAGGAATGGTAATGACTAGTAGAAGTAAATGAGGATGAAAAGAGTTTATTGTCGTCACGGAAAGTAAACCTCAAAGAACCGGGGAAACATCTAATTTCGGATATGCATGCACTAATACTTTCTTTCCTAACTCCAACAACATTTGAAGCCTTAATTTCACTCCTTCAATTACTGCTTTCAATTGCAACTGTTATATTAGTAGTTCGAACTTTTACTCTACAAAACCGGACTTTCAAGGAACAGCAGGAAATTACCAAAATCGAGCAACGGAGATTTATACGCGAGATAAAGCCTAACATAGATTTTCGAATTGAAGAAAACTGTTTAAGAATTGAAACCTTTAATAATAATGCCAGAAACTTTCAATTCAAGCTTGATTTTGTTTCTGAAAATCTTGTTTTCCAGTCTGCTTTGTTTGATCCAAATCATGAGAAATTTGATCTTATTAAAAACTGGCCAATCGGTGGCTATTTTGATGCTAGCAAAGTCAATGAACACGCAATTCTGTTTACGTTCAAAGCTTTTTACGAAGATGACATAGGTACCCAATATTGGACAGATGTCATTTGTTCTAAAGGCAATCCTGTTTCGAAACGAGGCCCTTTCGAAATAACTAAATAAAAAAAGCCCCACTTTTTCAAATGGGGCAGTCAAAAATTTTTCATAAAACCTCAAAGTTTAGATAACCTACTTCTTTTTGTTTGGTGCCTGAGTTAACAATGCACCTGCTAAAGATTTTGAAACTTTGGAAGAATTAGGATTCGCTAAAACCTTAGACGCTACTTTCGCCATCTTAGGCGACGTTTGTTCATTTTTTGCCATGATATAATATATTTAATCAAATCTAAGAATATTAGTATTTCATTGCTAATATTCTTATCAACACTCTTTTTAGATTGTTGATAATTAATGATTTGTGCGCGCAATCGCTTGGACTCATTAAAGGTGAATGAAGAAGGCACAGTTTCGATGATAACTATTAACTTTCTTGATATATTTGGCGAAAATCAAGTACATGGATTATAGACTAGAGCTTCTTGATGAAGCCAGTTTTGAAGAACTTGCCATCGCGATCTGTGTACGTCAGCTCGGGGTTGGCACAGTTTCTTTTGCACCGGGCAAAGATGGCGGACGCGATGGGAAGTTTACCGGAACTGCCTCCAGTTATCCTTCTGCAGCAGCACCCTGGAATGGCAAGTTTATTATCCAGGCGAAACATGCGCTCAGTCCCATTGCTTCCTGTGCAGATAGCGATTTTGAAAGGCTGATAGAAAAAACTGAAGTCCCGAAAATCAAGAAACTGAAGGCGCAAGGTGATGTGGACAATTACATCCTTTTTACCAACCGCAAATATTCGGGTGTTTCTGGGGAAGCGTTATTAAAATATATACAAAAAGAAACTGGTTTAAAGAATGTAGCCATTATTGGCAAAGAGGTCTTGAACAATATTTATATCAATAACAACCGGGAGCTCATCAAGCAGTTTGGGCTTGACAAACATCATATCCCCTTTGATTTTTCTGATGAAGAAATAAAAGAAATCATTTTGTCCTTTAAATCACAACTGAGTAAGATCGAGGACGACCTTTCAAAAAAGGTTGAGCAGGTTCGTTACGATTTCGAACATTTGGAGAAGGACGAGAAAAACAAGAAGAATAAGTTAGGACAGGATTATTATGAAAATGTCATATTAGCGGGTTCACTCATGGAGTTTGATAAAATCCAGCATTTTCTGGACTCCGACCAGAACAATGAACTTAAGGACTATTATTTTGACATCGCTGCCGAATTGAATCAGATTATCACGCTGCAACGGGATAATTTCGCAAATTTTGAGGAAATTTTTGTCTTTATCTACCAGCGTGTTTGCGACGGGAGTGTAGATTTGAAAGGTGGAAAAAGGCACGTATTGACATTTTTGCATTACATTTACATGGAGTGTTTAATTGGAATCAAAGCATGATCAAGCCCGATCGTCATACTAATCCAGATTTTTCGGTGATTAATATTAGCGCGTTCTTACTGCGACAGTTTAAGGCGCAATATAGCGTGAGCTATGATCAACTTTTAGAAAAAGTAGTAAAGGGAATGGGTGAAAGGGCCCGTGAAAATTATCCCTATGCACTCAATTTTTTATACCTCCTAGGAAAAATAAACTACAAGGAAGCTACAGACACATTTACATATAATGAAGCTTAGTAAATTATATAGTAATCATGAATCCTTTAAAAATATCACATTCAACCTGAGCGGATTGAGTGTCATCTATGCTGACGTCCGGACCGAACTAGATGATCATAAAAATTCCCATGATCTGGGCAAGACTAAACTAGCCGAGCTTATCGATTTTTTGTTGTTGAAAACAGTTGACCAGAAAAGAAATTTCTTATTTAAAATTAAGGATGAGCAAGGGAACTCGATCTTTCAATCCTTTATATTTTACCTAGAGATCCAATTAAACGACGGCCGTTTTTTAACCATCAGGCGGCCAGTCAATAACAATTCAAAGATCAGCCTGGCGGTCAATCTACAGCGATCAGTAGCTTTTCTAGAACTGGATGAATGGGACTATGAAGAAGTGCCGTTCGAAAAGGCAAAAAACATTGTTGCTGACCTCCTAAACTTCGAGTTCTTTTATAAAAAAGAATATGATTACCGGAAAGCGCTCAATTATAGCCTGCGAACACCTCCAGATGATTATAAAGATGTTTATCAGCTAAATAAATTTTCTAATGGCAAACATGCCTACTGGAAGCCGTTTATTTTTGACCTGTTGGGTTTCGAGGGTCATTTACTGGCCAAAAAATATGGGAATGATGAACAGCGTGAAGAAATTGCCAAATTCATAGAAACTCTGAAAGCCGAATACGCTATTAAGGTGGAAGACCGTGACGACCTGGTCGCTCAGATGCAATTGATCGAGACGAACGCTGCCGATATTGAAGGAAGGATTGACAAATTTAACTTTTATCTCCAGGATAAAGAGCTGATGGAAAAGGGTATCGAAGAAATTGAAACTGCGATCAGTGAATTCAACACCATTTCTTACACGCTCAATTACGAGATCAGCCGCCTGGAGCTATCCATCTCCAATAAATTTGCATTTAATCTCGGAAAAGTTGAAAAAGTATTTAAGGAGGCAGTAATCTATTTTCCGGATCAACTCAAAAATGATTATGATTCATTAATGGATTTCAACCAAAAATTGACCATAGAAAGAAACAAATTAATTAGCGACACTATCAAGAAAAAGAAAGCAGAACTCGACTCGGTTAACGTCAGGTTGCAAGAAGAAAATTCGAGGAAAGAGTCGTTGCTCAGCTTTATTCAGGATACTGATACTTTCCGGCGTTTCAAGCAATACCAAAAAGATTTGGTCAAAATTGAGACAAGGCTCTTTACCCTTAAGGAAAAAATTAAACATATTGACACAATCATTGCAAAAGAAAAAGAAAGTCAGGATTTGTTGGAAGAAATACAGGAAACAGTCGATCAGTTGAAGGTATTGTACCAAAATACGCAAAATAACAAGCGATACTCCGACATTCGGGCAAAATTCGCCAATTATTATAAGCGGATTATGGATGAGGATGCGCGCATCTCGTGGAATATCAACACTAATGACAACGTTGATTTTCCAACGCCAAAAGTTCACGAAAAGGCGGGTGACCAACGGGCAACCGCAAAAGATGAAGGTAACACTTATAAAAAGCTCTTGTGCGTTGCCTTCGACCTTGCCGTACTAACTAGCTATAGCGATCAGTCTTACTATCGGTTTGTTTACCATGATGATGTTCTTTCACAGCAAGATCCCGGTGTCAAACACCGTTTGCTCTCGCTTGTTAGGGACCTTACTGCGAAATTTGACCTACAATATATTTTATCTGTTATCAAATCAGATCTACCAATTGATGGACATGATCAGCTCATTTTCTTTCCTGAAAATGAGATTGTCTTGAAGTTAGACGACCAAGGGCCAAAAGGAACTTTATTCGGATTTGAGTTTTAAGCACTTTATCTTTGTAATTCTTCAAACAAGCCGCGGTTTCTGCTTTAGGAACGGAATTGTTTCTCTTATACAAAATTATGCATCGTTGTCATTGTTCACTGCGACAGCTAGTTCCGACTCTTGGTCAGCGTTACGATAGCCTTTTCGTTTTTAGGTAACAGCTCTTTGCGAATTAGATGAAGTGAAAGCGGCTCATCGAGGTCGTTCATTTCAGATACCTCATTATGTAACTGTTTGAGAAAGGGTAATTCACTGCACAGACGGTCAACGAACGAACCTGCTTTATAACTCATTTCTATAAATGAAGCAAGATCCAAGCAGCAAGTTCCCGGATCTTAAGTCCCTGGGTGATTGAGTCATTGCTAAAGAAGTTAATTGGTAAACTTTACCCCGGAAAACCTGGTAAGGTTTGAAGCGGAATACCTGGTAAGGTTTCCCCCGGAACAATGGTAAACTTTGTAGCGGAATGGGTGGTAAACTATGCAGCGGAACAGTGGTAAACTATAGAGCGGAATATGCAGGTGGAAGTAATCTGATAGCCAAAAATTAACACTTGTGTTCATTTACCATTATTATTGACAATCTGCCGGCTAAGCCGCAAAGGAGAGTATAAGTTCGTAGCTCGGAAATATTGGAAGTGTGGCTATTGTTATAGCTTAATAATATTGTTCTTTAAGTTTCTCTCTTCCCGTTGGTTCGTTTTCAAATTCAAAATATACGTTTGGATAGTATCTGGTGATATTAAAAGAGTCAAACAAGAAAATATCGTCGATATTTTTAATCAAATTATATTTGGTAATTAAATGCTTATTAACATCATTATTTCCTTTTTGGTAATTATATTCCCACACTCTACCCATAAAAGATAAGCTGTTATAAAAAAATATATATTGCTCATACGTTGAAAATTGAGCTCTTAGAGTTTTTATGTATTGGTATTTATCATCGTATGATAATACCTGCTTATCTATATAAGTTACAGTTTGATAATAGTGGCGAAAGTAGTGACCTAATTTAGACTGATGCCCTCCAAAATATTTAGTAAAGTCGCCTAAATTTTCTATTATCTTATCCAAATGTTTATAATTTGCACATTGTGGAAATGCAGTTTCCATTCTTTTACAAATTGTGCTTAACTCATGGTTTTTTGTCAATTCGGTTATTAGAGGTAATAAGAGTTTTTCGCTTTTTAATATATCATTAAAGCCATCAAAGAAATTAGAACCTACAGCAGGCAATATTTTATAAAATGATATAATTGAATTTATAAGCCCATCGTTATAAAATTTTGATAGCTGCCGCCTAAGCGCCGTTTCACTTTCACTCGAAACACCAATAAACACCAATACATAAGCGATATCAATTTTTGCGAGTTCTATAATATCTACACCTCGTTCGGTTATATTTTTATTAAGATATATATCCGACAATGTTGATTCATCATAAACCATTGTTTCCTTTCGGCCAACTGCTCTAATAAAAAAATCTACTAACGTGATAGACAATTGTATTTGATAATAGATTGTCTTGAAAACACGCCTACCCTTCTCCTCATCTTCATTCAAGTAAGGTGCTTTATATGAAATTTCAGAAACATTATCACGATGTAGTTTTATAAGCTCAAAAAATCTGTTTTCTATTTGTTGTCTTTCGAATGAATGTTTTTGGCTGGTAAAAGTGAGATATAATAAAAAGAAACCTGCTAGAGAAAAAAATGTCCCTACAACTCCTCCAACATAATCACCAAAGGTTCCTTTGACCGAATAATAGTCCTTTATTGGATTATTATATTCGTTAGCGACTTGATTAGTGCTATCTGATGTGAAGTTGATTATTTTATCTGTGGTGTAATCATCAATCGGAGGAGAATCAACTATAAAGTAGTAGGTTATAATCACACCTATCACTATAGATAATGTGGCTAAGACTTTTAAAAAACCTTGAATGAAATCTTTAGTTTCGAGCTTTTCCTTCAATGTATAAAGTTCATTCATAGTCATTATATAATATAGGTTTAATTTCCTTTTTCAGCTAAACGGCGTAATTTATCACAAACAATTAAATTTTTGACGATAACAACACAATATCAAACCAACACACACAAAATATGGGAACCGGAAAATAATCCAGAGTAATTGCCCAAGATAGAACTATCGGTATTATCAAAGTTATAAAAAGGGTGAACGGTAGGAATTATTAAGGGAACGGTAAAATTGTCTGAACTTTGATTGAAATGATTGGATGATTGGCTATGATTTATAGTAGGCAGTTATAGCTTTATCTAATCTCTCATTCTGTTTAATAATCAGGAGTATATAGCATGAAGGAATTGCAGGTAACGGTTAGGGCTTTGCGAAGATCGCGGATAGAGAGCGCTATCCTGTCGCTCTACGCAAAACTTAGTTAAATGTAAAAAAAAGTTCGAGAATCGCGTCACCCGCCATTTTTGCAAAGGTGGTGTTGCACGCAGGTTTTCTTCTATTTCCATTCGAGAGGATATTGCATGTAATCTAAATATCCGTTTGTCTCAAACAAGATGTCATAACCTTGGCTCGTCAAATAGTAATGACAAACTTTGATTTCCTTATTCCGTTTCGGGAATGTCAACACCGCTGGACAAAATTTAGCTTTATCTACAGCTTTTACAATGAGGTCGTATTCCCCTTCAATCTTCTTTTTTTGGAATAACCCTAACGAACGGTCATTTATGAAACGAGCGATTTTGATTGCGTTAATAGGGTATGTTATTAGCTCAAATTTTCGTCCTTCATATTCTGCACACCTTTCGTTGAAGGTCGAGGTAATAGTGATACTGTCATTAGTTATCGATTTGATAATCCCTGATTTATAACGCTTATTGTCGGCAAACTCAAGGTCGTAGATAGCCTCCATTCTGATTACGAAGCCAGCATTCGTTGGTTTACCTGGCAAATAATTAGTTATAGCCTTGCCTCTCTTCTGAACAATCAAAATGTTGCCAGGTCGGTATTGACAGTCGTAGTGTTTAAGATATTCTTTCTCTCCAGGAATAGTGTCGCTTTGAGCATATGAAGTATAGGTCAAAGTCATTAAAAAAGGAATATTAATTTTTGATATGTCATTCTCGGTAAGTTGTTTTATGAGATAAGTAGTTTGTTAAACTTGCTCACAACGCATTTCCTTTTAGATAGCCGGTAAGTATTCCCACCGGAAAAACAGATAAAGCAGGATCAACACTACGTAAAAAAGCATAGGTAAAAAGCCAGCTATATTTCCAGTTGTAAACATGAGTTTAACCAGGCTACACATCAACAAGTAACCGCAAATGGCAGTAATAACTTTGATAACGTAATAAATCTTTTCTTTAGGGGTATCTCGTAGTATAATTCTGATCTCATAAAAGTTTTAGCATTAAAGCTTAATTTAATGGTATCACCAATTTTTAGCCTCTGTCTCCTTCCAAAGATTAAAACGCGGGAAAAGTTATATAGCCTTTGAAACTAATCAATTAAACCTATAATTAAAATCTATTAGTTTAAAACGAGTGAACGGTAGCAATTATTTAGGGAACGGGAAATTGTCTGAACTGTGATTGGCATGATTTTATGATGGCTATGATTTGGGCAGAGAAAGCTGTTTTCATTAGCCTTTAGGGAATTTCACCGTGTCAAGATTGGTTATATCAGCACCCAGTTTTAAAGCTTGTCTAATACCCTCTTCTGTAAACTGCAGGAATTGGTCATAACTCAGGTCAAATAAGCCTTGAAGATTCGCTTTATTAAGCGCTTCCGCCGGATCTACAATTCCATCAGCATACATACTTTCCAGTTGCTGCATGATGATCTCTTTTATCTCTTTTCTCCGGTACTGAATGAAGTCTCCTTCTTTGATCTTGAAAAATCTCTTAAGCAAAGCCATATTCTTTTGTTCCGCATCGGAAATATTGAAGTCCTTCAAAACCAGGGAAACATACAATAGGAGGAGGTCCAAGATCTCCAGCTTGATTGATCCCACTCCGTTTATCTTAAATTCTCGGAGTATGCGTTCCAGTCCTGTTGTATCCATTTCATCGGTATGGATCAAGTCTGCAATTGCGCAGATGTGTGCACTGAACTTTCCCTGGGATAAAATGGAGCCGAATGCTTCTTTAAGTTCTAATTCTTTCATATGGGTGTGCAACCATCAAGGATTCCCGCTATTTGCGTTGCGTCAAGCATTAGAGCATAGCAGTCAATATGAATTGTTTATAGAATTGGTAAGCATTTTAAAGGCAATCTCGGATGTTCTGTTATTGGCGAGGCTAAGCAAATAGGAACTATTCCCTTTTTGCAAACCTAAGCCGTCTGAATAAGGTTCAAAAGAAATTAGCTGGGTAAAAGGTATTGAAAAAGATTTAGTTCGGGAACTAAATACAACTCTCTTGCTAGTAATAACTAAGACACCTGGATGCTTAATGGACACTTGTTCTTTGATAGGGGTACTTCTGCTTGATCCTACTCTATATGACATACCCTTCATCACCCTAATACTAACCCCTCGACTTCCACCTGTATAGCCGGTAGTCACAACTTTCGAAGTTAGTAGACTAGCAGGCACCTCCCAATGGGTGACTTCATTTTTTTGAAGAACAATTGCAGAAGTTGAGCTAGTTGGCAGATATCCGTTATCTAAGGCATTTAAAAGAACAAGGTAATTATATGTTTCTTCCGTAGTTCTATCTAATCCTAACTCATCAATATTTAATTTAAGTTTATCTGCAAGTTGCTCTAGTGTACTTTGTTCATCTAAGGTGACTGCATTATCAGATATTGCTTTTTGGACAGCCTCTTTATAGATATTCTTTGCTACTAAATTATTTATCTTCTCAACCTCCGCCTGTGTTATATTTAATTCACTGGCGAATAATTCAATCTCAATCCTCTCGTCATCACTCAAGTCGCTGTCGATATATTTTTCTAAGGAGAGCTTTTTGACCGCATCTTTTGAATAATTACTCTTGATTGCATTAACGTCATTGCTTGAAAGTCCAAAATAATCGACTATTTCATTCAACGATCGTTTTTCTGCACTCGTAATTTTCAGATCAGAAATTACCTTAGTAAAAATTGCATCGTAGATGTAAAGACCCATCTTAGAAAGTTTCTTATCTGAAATGGGTTTGGGGTTAGCCTCAATAAAATTGTCGAATTTTCCCTTCCAGTTTTCACAGTTACTCTCTTTTATATCAGCAACAAGCTTATCGTAATTTGAACTGATACCTAAGATGCTTTTCAGTTTAGTGATCATATTTAAAGTAATGATGATTCATATATATTAAGTAGCACTTATAGTAGATCGGAAGGTAATCACAAATCAGTTTTGCTTTCTTCCGTCCCTACGACCTAACAATTACAGGCCGACCGCTCAACATATGTTTTATTGCCGTTTGAATTGAGATAGTAGCAGCCACCCTCGGGCCCGGTATACAATTGTTGACCAGACTTGTATTTACCACAAGTTCGAGTAGTACCACCATCAACTTCCGCCGTATCACTTTTTGAACAGCTTGAGCTGAGGAAGGCGAAGAAAATAATTAATGTAAATAGCTTTTTCATATGATTGTTGTTTATTGGTTTTGCTTACTATCTATTCGTTGTTACCGAAAAAATGGCATTTCTATAGCTAGCAGACAACTAAAACTCCTTCTGATGGCCGTAGATAAAGCTTCAAGAAATTCTCAGTTCCCTGTAAGAGATTTTACCATCACATCAACCAATTGAAAATACAATTAGCGATTAAATTCCTAGAAAGCTATTAAAGCCTTTCAAAGCTTCATCCTTAGAATTGAAATAAGGATTGATTTGAAATCTCTTCACCTTGGATGTTCGAAGCCACTCGGTCCAATATAATCTCAATATCTCCATATCTGTAGGATGGACAGTTGCCTCACCACCCTTCCCCTTTGATCGATCAAACATTTCCAACACAAGAACCTCCAAATTAGCCAGTCTTGGGTTGTCAACCGGCTTTATCCTGAACCCTTTGTGCTTATCAAAAAACTTTTTTAAATCGCTCTCTCCAGATTTAAGGAACGCAGCCCGAAACCGATCAACAGTATTCTTGCTCAAGTCATACCCTTTGTTATAAATACCAGCCTCTATATAACCATCAGTCAGGAGGACAAGCACGTTACGGTATTTATTAGTGTATGAAATATTATTAAATTTCTTCGCTGGTTGCGGAGGCAGGACGACAGTATTATTAATTCCCTCGTTGAAATAGGTCCAAATATCTGCACCGAAATTTGCTCGGGAGGCGACATCATTAATTTTTATTAGTTCACCGTTGAGTCGGGCCAGGTCTGTTTTCAAAGTGGTTTTATGACCAGGTCTCGCAAGAATATAACCTATCCGGTCCTTCTGAAATTTAAAACGTTCAAAATCAATTTTCAGGTAGTCCGTTCGCACTTTGTACTCGCTGATCAAACCTTTATTTATAAAATCGACTCCGAATTTATCCTTTTGATTTTCAGACCGCCGGTATCGTAGAATGTTTGGATATAATTCACCTCCTATTATTGAGACGATATCAAAATCATTCAACGGTCTTTTATAAAGTTTAGAATTGATCCTATTAGAAAGATCTGGTGCAATTGTTATGTTGAAATGTACAATATCACGTTTGCTTTGGGCTTGTAGGTCAACTGAGTAAAGGAGAAATACTAGTTGTAATAAGAGGTATGGTCGAATCATCAGAAAATTATAGCTTAACACGTTTATCAACTCGGTCTAGTTTGAGTTTCTCCTCTTGCCACAATGTTGAAATCTCGTTTGCTAACCGTGTCATTTCAATTGCAATTGGGCGAGAGTAATGGTCGTGCAGGTAGTCCATCCAACCTTCCAGGAAAATATTGATCCTGTCTTTTAGCGAATCAATTGAGATTGGGAGATTGTCATTTTCAACGTGGCTAATATAAATTTCACTAATGCGCTCCAAAGTTTGAACCTTTAGTATTAACTCTGTTTTTTTCTTCTCTAGATCGTTTTGTAGCTTGATAGGTATTAAAGCAATTTCAGATTCAAGAAGCAAGATATCCGCCTTAGTCTGAATTATTTCACTTTCAATATTAGAGATCTCCAGCTTTAGATCAGCAATGCGAGTCCTATTCAGAGCTATTTCGTCTACTTTGTGCTTAATAATTAGCTTATTCTTGATCGCCGCGATATCCGGATTGCGTTCCTCGAAAATTGAAATCAGTTTATCGAAAACAAACTTAAATAGTAGTAACCCGAATGCGCCCATGATGAAGACCAGGTAAAAGTTGCTTTCCTCGAAGACCATAGTCCACTCCCATGGTTTTGTCTGATCCCCGATTGCGTATTTTGCGTCATATATTGAACTGGTTACCTTGTAAGCTATAAATCCATCGACCAGGATGATCCCGAACCCAAAACTCATCAAATTTGCAAGCCACTTCCTGTCTATAAACTTTCCTAATATTGCGAAAATTATAGGCACTGAGACAAATAAGAGGATGAAAAAAATCGCAACACCGCCTTTGTCAATGGCATTCTCAATAGCCTTTGGATCGAAGACTTCAGGGGTAATGTGATCTTCAGCACCATTCTTCTGAGCAGTAGTAGCATCCAAGACACTATAAAGGGAAATATAAATTGCGGAGGAATAAAAAAGTATTAAGTAAGAGAGCAAAGTGATTGAGCCGATTAATGCTGGAATAAATTCAAACCACTTGAATGCCGGTTTTACAAATTGAACTTGTGCATCCTTTATCTCCCGATCAAGAATTTCGTTCTGCTCGATTATGAATGGAACGGAGTTTACTTCAATTGACTTGATATCATTTTCCAATATTTGAACCTTCGCTTTTGAATTAGTATGCTTTGTTTCTAAGTTTTTTTGATTAGTTGCGGAATCAATTTCTATTCGAGTAACCTGAAGCTCACTAGTATTCTTAAGCGAATCGATACTCTTCACTTTTTCTTCGCCAATTTTAGAAATTAAGCGCTTCTTTTTGTCTTCTACGACATTTATATCATTTATAAAAACGGAATAGACAGTATCAAGTCCTTTATATAGAATCTGATGATCGCCATTGTTTGACTTCGACCGGTCGAATCCCTGCTTCCTCAAAAATGGGCGGTCAAAGTTGCTGACTTCAGCCGCAATCATCGAATCTAAAAGTTTGGTGAATTCTGACTTATAATCTGACTCCGGAACTTTTTCTAACTCTGAATCAGTCAGTGCTGGTGCGGAAACATTGGTTGTATCACCAACCGGTGCACCATTCAACGCTCGATCTTTAATATCGAAGAAGTTCTTTAGTAATGAATCAACGGTTGGTTTATGGTTGGTAACGATTATACTCTCATGATTATTTTTACGGGCATTCAACGACCAGTTATATGAACCATGGAGGGCAATTCGTTTATCGATAACGCAAAATTTCTGATGCATCATCCCGTAGCCAACGTTTTTGACTTTAATAACCGTTGCCCCGGATTCTTCTAATAGTTTGAAATCAAGTCTTTCGTTCTCCTGGTTATCAGCTATAATTAGTTGAACATTTACATTTTGCTGAGCTCGCCTTAAAATCAAGTCAAACAGCTGATCATCCGTAAACCAAGCGCTTGCGATTACAATCTCAAAGTCCGCCCCTTCTAGTTCCTTAATTATTCTTGCAAAGATATCCTTGTTGTTATGAAGAACTTCTTGTTCCAGTTCATTGAATTGTTCCATTTGAAAATTTTTAAGGATAGAGATTTATATAAACGGGGTGGATAAATTTCGAATTAAGATATATAATCAAATTTTAGTTTCGGAAAAAAAAGGGTGAACGGTAGGTTTTAATGTGTGAACGGTAAATTATTTGTTAAAAAAGCGAATGAGAAATTAAACGATTTTTCTACTGAAGTCAATAATGGCAATAAATGAGATTTTTCCATTGACAATTTTAGTCTTTCGGCTTATGCTTGTGAGGTTTTAGAGAAGGATGTTTAGGCTTGGTTTCAGGCGTAACTCTTCTCCTTTTATCATCTTCTCCGTTGTCTTTTTTCGGCTTTGGCCCAGGTTTAATAGCTTGAATTTTTTCCATGATTTATATCTTAGTTCTACTCCTTATATTAGCTTTTCTAACAATTTTTCATTTGCTCGTTAACTTGTATGACAGGCTGGCGAACAGAATTTACATCCGTTAACCTGATCAAAGTGATTTTTCGCCCTTAGAACTGCCCCGGCACAGGAGGGAAATTCGCCCATGTAAAATCGATTCTGAACGGTTGGTAAATAGTGACATGATTCATCGTGAACTTCATGATCCCCATTAGGTTGCGCTTGATGGTTTACGTAATACTTCTTCATTTGTCTGGAATTGATAATCAAAGCTAAGAAGGTACAACCAGCCCATTTTACGGGAAACCGTAACGGGCAATTTTTTTCCGAAAACCTTTAATGAAAACCCTGTGTAACCCTGGTTACTTTTTTGGATAAAAAAGCCCCGGTTTTTCACCGGGGCTTTTGATTTATACGCTTAAAAAAGGTTTCTAGATAGGGAGGCTATAATGATGCTGCTAAAACTGCCAGTACAACCCAGGAACCCCAGCCGAGGGCGGCATTACCAATATTCTTACCTTTAGCTTTTCTCTTATATCCTTCGCGGTAATCTTCGTTTTTCATAAGAGCATCGTCTTTCACATTCATTATGTCCGGAGCTTTAGCACCACCAACGGCAACACCGAGGAATCCGAATGGACCAAAGAGGAAACCTAGCGCGGCATTACCAAATGCTCTTTGATGATATTTAGAGGCATCGAGTCTGCCTTGCTCATATTTCGCCGGATCTGAAGCTCTCAAAGCGTTTATAAGAATTTCGTTTTCAGCATCTGGCTTTATCCAGGCTACCTGGTTGCCAGTAAGTACAATGCTAGTACGTTTCATAGCCAGGGTTAATTGGCCATCTGTTATTTGAGTGATGTTACCTTTAATTTTACTACCACCTTTCAAGTAAACAACATCCTTTGCGAATGTTGTGCTTGCGGTCATAAATATCGCAGCAGCGATTAGTAATGTTTTTTTCATGTCAATAAAATTTGATTGGTTTAGGTAATTAATGAATAAACCCGCCTGCACATTCAGCTGTCAGGGGGCAATCCAAATGTATTCTATGAAAAAATGCTTTCTTTACGGGAAACCGTAGATGATCAATTTGAGGAAGGAATTTATCGGATTGCCTAATGGCTGTGTTGTAATGCCATTTCTACTTTAGCAGTCAGCCGAACTAAATTATACCCATGTCCTTACAATAGGCAACGAGCTGCTCATTCTTTGAAAAGCCGAGTGCTTCTTTCATCAGGCTAAGACGTTTTTCGATGCTGCTCAGGCCAGATGGACGGATCTGGTTTTGTTGGAGATAATTCGGAATATCTTTCTGAAGCTTCCCTTGGGATAGGAGGCTAATGATTGTGACATCGAAGTCGGTGAACTCATGGGTATTCTTAAGCTTGATCGCTTTGCGAAAATTTCCGGGCAAGTGGCGGTTGCCCATGAACAAGGTTTCTACAGCCTCTTTAAGTTCCAGGGCGTCGCGTCGTGCTTTACGAACATAGCCATTAATGTTATGGTCGCGGAATAATGCTTCAATAACGGCCGGTCGGTGTTCAGCAGAAAACACCAGGATCTTCAGATCGGCCTGAACCTGGCGGACTGCGGCCACGAGCGCCTCACCGCCGTCAAGTTTCTGTGCGCGATCATCCTCCTCGAAAGAAAGATCAGTGATCAATAGGTCATAGGGATCTCCATCTCGCAATGCTTTCTTTACCCGGCTCAACGCATCATCGCAGTAATAGACATAGGTATGTTTAATGCCCAGGTCATCGAGAGTTTTCCGCAGGGAGATGCTGGTGCTTTCGTGGTCTTCTGCTATCAGTACGCTTTTGAACATGATTGATCCTTTAAGGACACCGGAAAGGAAATGGTGATTGTGATTCCACGGCCGGTGTGCCTGTCAAAAGTAATTGTACCTCCAATACCTTGAATACGGTTTCCCGTATTTGTAAGCCCGTTGCCATACTTAATATCTTCGGGGAAGCCAATGCCATCGTCTGAGTAGTTAATGTTAATGCGACTGTCAGTTTGACCAAATTTGACCAGCACGTTGCTTGCCTGGCTATGCTTTTTCATGTTGACCATCAGCTCCTGAAGGATGTGGCCAACTTCCTGCCGGGTGTTTTCACCGATGTTCTGCCACAAATCTTTGCTGTTTCCCTGCAGCAGTACTTTGGTGGTTTCATTAGCAAACGTTTTTACCAGCCGGGCAATGGTCTCCTGGAAGTCGTCGGTTGCAAACTCCGCTTTTTCATAAGAAAGATCACGCGACCGCTCATACATATCCTCAATTTTATCCAACAGATGATCTTTGTTGACCTCGCCGCCGTTCTCAATTTCGGACATCATTCTATACAGGCCATTGGCAACCACATCGTGCACTTTTTTGGATATTCTGAGTTGATTTTCCTTGATTGCATTTTGAGCCTCGAGATGCAGGCGCTGCTTTCTTTTCCGGTACCAGAAGATAAAGCTTAGACATACTGCCACCAGCAAAGCAATGGCAATTATCACTTGGTATTCTTTCTCAGCGTTGGCTTTTTGGAGTTTGAGGTTATTCGCTTCAAGCTTTTCGGCTTCGTAGCGGATCAGGGCGAACTGATTTGTGGCGGCATTACGGGAATTAAGGACACTATCGCTCAAGTGGTGGTACACAGTAAAGTAACGCTTTACAGACTGGGGCGGACTCAGGCTGATCAGTTTCTGCAGGGCTTCAAGTTGATCTCCAGGGCTTTTGAGTTCTTTGGCAACCTCATACATGCTTTTGGCATAGAGCAGCGCTGAATCGGTGCGTGATTGGGTATAATAATCAGAGAGATGGAAGTAGCTTGAATTTTGTCCCCAGAGATCGTTTTCTTTTTTCCGGATCTGCAGGGCTTTCAAGAGCTCGGGTGCGGCGTTGTAATACGGATTCTGAAGCCACCTTGTTTTTGCCGTATTGGTCAATACCCTTGCGTACGATAATGGCTCCTTCCCTACCTCTGCAAGAATTTCCTGGTACAGTTTCAATGCTTCCGGGTAGTTCTTTTTCTTCTGGTAAACGAGTGCTTTGTTGTTGAGTATAGTAAGCTGAAATCCCTTATCGTCAGAAAATTTGATGGCCTGATTGAAATAAGTAATTGCCTTATCATAGTTCAACAGGTTTAAACTGGTAATTCCCAATACATTATAGTTGGAGGCAAGACACCACCTGTGGTCTTCCTTAGTTTCATTTAAGAAATCCAGAGATGTGAGCAAGCTTTCCTGGCTGCCGAAATAGTCACCGGCATCCGACTGGATAACGGCCATATTGTTGTAGGCCATCGCCACTTCCAGACTGTCTTTCGAATTGGCAACAACCTTATTGAAATAGTAAAAGGCGGAATCATTTAGGCTGTGTAGAAAAGATTCACCTTTTTGATAATCCTTCCCTTCAACGACAATTGGAGAATCGTTCTTTTGACAGGAGCAAAAGATGAAAATCAAACCTGAGAAGAGAAATAGTAGCCTTTGCAAATCCTGTTTTTTTCTAAAAATAGAAAAAAGAGATTATCTGACACTATACAGCGGAGTGTTAATCACGCGATACGAGATATAGCAGAAAAAAGTAAGGCAAGTTGTTCTTGCCTTACTGGGGAGCTCCCTAAGGTTTAGGTGGCTTTGGTGGAATGTGTCCGGTGTCACCACCGGTGTCATCTACAGGGTCTGTTTCAGTCGAGCTGGTTACGACTGTACCGTCGCTACTTGTTGTATTTGTATAGGCAGGGTTTGCAAGGCCCAATAGAATGGCAATCAATAGTTCTAACATTTCCAAAAAATTTAAAAGGTGAGTATTGAGCAGGTGCCCGGGGAAATTTCCCCCGGGGCATACTGCAATGCGTGTAAGAAGCGCTTCTTACCTTTTTTTGGGATTGTGAGCATTGATTGCGGAAGCCTTTTATCTGCTTCCCAAACCTGATATGAGCCGCCGCTTTCTTTACTCTTTTGTAATTAGTTCGTACGTCAACCCTGCTTGCAAACAAGGCCGTAACTGATTACGAAGACAAATGTATAAGCGCATAAAGTCCTTTACAGCAATTGATTCCGGCATTTCCGATGATTCCGGTCGAATTCCGGAAAGGGGTATGTGATTCCGGAAATTCCTTTAGATTTACCTTAATATATTTGAAAAATGTTTGCTGATTATAGAGCTCAGGTTTTAGAAGATTACCGGAAAAAGAAGGAACGCAACGAACTTTCTCTGAACCTTACCCTGCCTACCCCAGCGAAACTTCGGAATGAATGCCTGGCGGTACTAAGTGCTCGCTACCTGGCAAAAGATGAAAAGACCCTCCGATTATTTTTTGGCGCCAGGGAAAGTGCAGCAGAATATGAGCAGGCTATACGAAAGATTGATATAGACAAGTTCAGGCCCCTGAACAAATTGCTGTCAAATAATGAGATTCGCACCGACGAGAAAAACATTGAATTACTGGCCTGGCTGATTGATTTTCAACCGAGGCCGTACCATTTAATATTTAAAAAACCGGAGGAAGAGGTGATATCTGCCGGGGCAGCGACTGGTAAAGAAAAGTTATTTGAGGAAACGGAAAAGAAACCTTCGGCGGAAGAAACAGTCACTTTAATCTCTCCAGGAAAAGGAGGCACCACCGGAGTATCCTCGCAAGGGAGAAAACTATTGATATCGAAGAAGAAAGGGTCGCTTATTTTATTGATTATTCTGGCCCTCACAGGAGCCCGGACCTACCCGGTGCTAACCAGCTTTTTAGCCCCTCAGGAATGCATGTACTGGACGGGTGAAGAATATAAACCCATTTCTTGTAATGAACAGATTGAGGCCACTCCTATTCTTGCCTTGGACGCTATAAAAGTGAAGAGTTTCAAAAAGATTGCTCGCACTGACACCATTACCCCCAACTCTTTGGGACATGTCTGGTACTCGAAAATAGATAACAGGTTAGAATTTTTTACCTCAGACGGATTTCATCCGGTAAATGAAGATCGGCAATTGAAACCACTGACTAAGTATATTATTGATAAGTATCTTCTGGAAAATCGCAAGACTTCGGAACGTTAGAAGCTTGATATTTTCTTGATTTTTGAATCCCTTCAAGAAGCTTCTGCAGCTAATTACTTGGCATGCTGCCAGCAAAAGCTTCCATTACTCGCATTCCTGGAGCATCGTGGCCCCTTTTTAGTTTTAGCGGCACATTGACCTGATTTAGCGGGGGTTGTTTTAACCGTTTTCTTTCCTGGAGAGGAACATACGCTGCATGATCCACCGGAGGTGCAGTTCTTACAATGTTTACAGCTGGAACAAGCGTTGCAGGTTCCGCTTGGCGAGCAGGTTGCCGAGCAACAAGTCTTCGCGTTTGAGAAAGAGTTTATGCTGAAAAATAGAAAAGCAACGAGAAGAAGTTTTTAACGATCATTCTAGTGTTTTTTTAGTTTTTGCGATTCCGATTTCAGTGGCCTTTAACGCAAACTGTGCAGTGGCCCTATTAATCGTGACCAGCAAGACAAAAAACATGATGAAGACGACGAGCGGTATAACATTTTTTGTTTTCATACTATTTGGTTGTAATAGGTCGGGTAATCTCTAAACCTTCTCAACAATATCGCCGATTACCTGGCCTGCATTCTGTAGTTCGATGATAGTTTGTGCGCTTTTCATTGGCAGTGGAGGCAAAACTTTCCAAAAACGGGGGTTATTAATCCGGGCACCGTCCACGCAGCCTATGAAGAATCCGCCTGCTTCATAGAAGTAACAGATAACATACTCATTTACCTCGTCGAAAATCAATATCTTCTCAAGATCTGGAGGCTTTGTCTCTGAAACGGGAATCCAGGTCATGACTGAATCTTTGAAATAAATAAGGGTTCACCAAACGCGAAATAATCTAAAGCGTTTGAAACTAAGCAATTAAACCTTTAATTAAAATTACTAAGCAGATAAAAAGGGTGAACGGTAGTAATTATTGAGGGAACGGTTAAATTGTCTGAACGTTGATTGAAATGATGGAATGATGGACTATGATTTAAACCAGTGAACTTCCAGATTTTTGCAGTTTTGGCGATCTTACTAAAAACCGACGTCTTGCCGTTATCTTACTATTAAACTTATCCCTTTCATCCAGCCCGAATTAAAATTTAAGATTACCGCAGAGTAAAATTACTTGTTAAAATCGTAAATTAATAGTAAACTTAATATCATGGCAAATGAGCATTTAAGTGGTAAATGGGCAGTAATAGTGGCAGGTTATGTGGCTTTAAGTTTTCAGGTAATACTTTGGCGAAATGTTAATGTAATCTTGACTTAGAATCGAAAACTTTTAACGATAAGAAACTTGCCGATAATTCTGGCACTCTATATTACACTCCCCCGAAGTGAACCTACACTTATTTGTTAAGCCGAAATTAGAGGAATGTAACTTGTCTCGACAATGCCGTGTTGAAAACCAATTAACAAACGATCCCGGAAAAATAATATATTTAAGTACATGGAAGCCTTTGAAATAGAAGCTGATCTAACCACCGGTACGACCAGTATTTATATAATGCCTTTTGTACAGCAGAAAGGTAGAATACCGACTGCTTTTTCACTTGTACTTGACGGGGCCGAGGCTGGCACTATTTTCAAGGGTGAAGATTCAATTTGGTCATACATTGACGAAACCGCCTGGGATACTGAGGATCTACAGATCATCGGCTACCAAATAGAAAAATATTATACCGCTAACACCTAGTTATCAATCACGGGCACCTGGTTAGTAATTGCCACGTTAATATTGTCGTTTGTTGCCGGCCCGTTATAGGCGCCAGGTCAAAGGCTCAAGGATCTCGCCTGTTCCTGATATTCCTATTCTTCCGCTCATAATTAATAGTAAAAGCCTTCAATATTTTTTCCAGTGCTCTTGATATACTCCTCAGCCGATTTAATAAACATGATAGTTTTAACGCCTTCTTCGAATTCCCGGGAGGCTTGTTGTTGTCGCGTCATTAACTATTCATTTATTATCAAAGACTGATTTGCTAAAAATCTTAGCATGCATTACCTTTGCTTGCATGACAGTTATCCGCATTAGGTATCAAGGGAAAATTCATACCAGGGAGGTAACAAGGAATTATAAGGGTTGGTACATTATGACCAGTAAGGGCAGAGAATATTGGTTAGAAGGGATGAAAATGGATGGAATCTAATTCATGGCACCGTATTGCCGGACAAGTTTATGATTCAAATAGCGGAGCAGCTTGAAATATTAGAAGGAAGATAGATATCGCTGCTTCACTGGTTTAAAAAAGGATAAGCAAGTCTTCATATCTTTAACAATTCACTTCCAGCACCTTTTCGTAAAGCAGGATCACTTTTTTTTGCAGTTCAAGTACTTCAGCCTCGCGGTCGCGCAGTTTTTTAGTTAATATTTGGAGATCGGTCTCTCCCAGCGTTTGTTGTTCAGGTTCATTAAAGGTCAGCAACTGAATCGCGGTCAATTGGTAGATTGCAGAGATTTGTTCCAAACGGGAAAGGTTAATATCAGTTATTCCAGTCTCAATTTTTGAATACGCTGGAATAGACATGTGAAGACGATCAGCTACTTCTCCCTGATTCCAGCTTTTTTGCTGCCTCAAAAGGCGAATCCGAGCACCGAGCGTGATTATATCCATACTGTTACGAAAAGAATTTATTTTCTTTTGAATATAAAAAAATAAATTCTTTCTAAAAGTTAATTCTTTATTGAATACACAATATTGATCTAAAGAGTGGATTTTCTCACATTCGTCTCACATAGCAAAGTCTTCCCCCACATTATACTTTTTGGCACAAAATTATGATGAAAGCCGGTAGACCTACCCCATCTGTGATAGGAATTTGATATTATACGATTAAGTCCTTAAATATCTCTTTAGCGTCATCAACTAGCTTAGGAAACTCTTTATCGGAGGGCTGATCAATTGTCAAATAAGCCTATTCCAGACCTTCACCCCTCCATTCAATAATTCTATCTAACCAGCTTTTTAATCTTAGCTTATCAGTAGAATGATTGTTATTACCCAGAAATCGTATAAATGCGGTTTTTGTGGTCAGAGGTACCTGTAACAAATCCCGTCGGTTAGTTAAATCGTGGTATATCGTACCTATGCCAAACTTTTTGAAAAGGTTAACAACGGCTTCTAGCTGATCTTCAATAAACCAGCTTTGATGTATAAGCTCAACGTGAGTTAAAAAGGTAGGGGGCAGTAATTCAAGGTAGCTTTCGACAGTACCAATGTTCTTTGCACTGAAATTAGCACTCAGCTGTAAAAACGATGGGCCTAAACGCGAGCCGAACAAGTCGCAGACTTCAACGAATTGCTTTGTTGGCTCTAGTGCACCTTTTAATCGTTTTATGTGTGAAATTTTCGGAGGGAATTTGGGGCAAAATTTAAAGTTAGGATATTGATCAACTGCTTCAACCCAATTTTAGACTTGCTGTTCTGTTGCTGATTTATAAAATGTCGCATTTAATTCTATAAAATTAAAATGCTTTGCATATTGATGAAGATGGTTGTCTTTCTTTGTTTGGGCAGGGTATAAGGCACCATACCAGTCCGGATGCCCAAATCGTGGAGCTCCCAAATAGAACCGAAAGGTTTTGGCCGGAACCCCGGGCAGCCCGCTTTCTACATCCGGTAATGAAAAGTCTATATTGTCCGCGTCAAAGTGGTCGCTATAAAGTGGTCGCATTAGAAGCCTAATTGTTTTTTAAATGTTTTAAACGGCACGTATTTTTCTAAGTCGTTGGTATTTTGCAGGTGCTCGTCAAGTATGTCTCCTGGTATCTGTATTTTATCGAACGCCATGATTACTTAAAAACCACATGCTCAAACTCCTCCACATCTCCCACCACGTTTATCTTAACCGATTCTAAAAAATCTTCCCCAACGGGCTTTATCACTTCTAACCTTTTTTCTAAGGGTTGCGAGTTATCCAACCAAATATCAGAACCCTCCTTCGTCAAAAAAGCGGGCATCCGGTTATGAATCTTTCCCCAAGCTTCCACGGCTTCATGCGTTATTACGGTGCAACTGGTAAAAACTTCACCGGTTTGCCTGTTGGTCCAATCTTCCCAAAGCCCGGCAAGCAAAGTGAAATCCTCCCCTTTTTGCTTGATGAAGTGCGGCTGTTTTTTCTTCTTCTCCTTTTTTTCGTCTGCCCATTCGTCAAGCTCTTCCCATTCGTAATAACATTGACGATAACTACACAGTGCTTTTTACCTAACAGCGGTTTCCATATACTAGACTCCTGAAGTTTATCGTACCGGGCGTTGAAGGTTGAAAGCTTGTTAATCGGCTTCCCCGTCTTCGGATCAGGCTTAGCAAACCAGGGAATTAGCGCCCAGTTTTTATAATCCAGTTCGTTTGGATGACGACTATCTATCACAGGGACTTTACCCGTAGGAGGCACATTTATATCCCTGGTCCATTCGCCCCCTTTTGACTTCAAATCAAAAGCTCCTAAAATGTCATCTGTTGCTGGTGTTGCTACTCTTCCGCACATAGATAGTTTATTCTTTAATAATTATTAATTAATTGCGGTGCTGTTTCAGATTTTGATAATCAAATATAATAATCTAATTATATCCGATGCATCTCGGTCGCAGCAGCCTCACAGACCTAGAGCTTAGACCTCCCGGCTGATTTGAAAAGGGCGCTCTTGAGTCTTTAACTGATCTTTTCAAACGGAATCAAATCGGGCTGTGATCAGTGAAACGAACGAGCGTCGGGATGCACTGCACATGATCCTACCAAACAAACCAGCATACATCCGGTTCAACGGCAATAACAAACATCCGGCAGAGAACCAAGCACGTCATTGTGTGCACTACCAGTACACAATTTTAAAAAAAATTTAGATCTAAGATCTTGCCTTGTAGTTTTTAAGTATTTTTATTAGAGCATAAATCACACTAGGTAAGTTGGTTATGGGAATCTATCTGATTTACGGTAAAATTATCTTAATTATCATTTGGATTATTTTACAACCCGCGCAGCAGTCACCACATCAACAAAGTCATATTCATTCGACAGGTGCAACTCATTCATTAAAATCTAATGTTTTTGAAAAGGTCACTTATAAAATCATTCCTGCACTGAATCAATCATTCGGATATGAAATTCTCATTGATGAAAAAGTTATAATTCGGCAAAGTACGGTACCTGGCATCCCTGGAATTAAAGGTTTTAAAGATAGAAAAGATGCTGAAAAAGTGGCCCAATTAGCAATTTCAAAAATCCTCAAGAAGCAATTTCCCCCTTCGATTACCGCTGTAGAATTACGAAAACTAAAAGTTTTAATATAATTATTACATCGTGTGTACGACCAAAAGATAATCTTATGAAAAATTTTCGCTTTTACCTGTTACTACTGGTGCTTTTTGCGAGCTGTCAAAAAGAACCTAATGACAGCTTGCCTTCCCAAAAAGATGTACAGCTTATTGAAATTTCAACTGACGGTGTTTGGACTAGATTACCTGATTTCTTAGGCAGAACACATGCTGTTGGTTTCAGTATTGGGAGTAAAGGCTATATCGGTACAGGCTATAGCTGGACGCCACTGTCGGACTTTTGGGAGTACGATTTAGCTACCGGGTCCTGGGAACAGAAAGCAGCTTTTGGCGGTGGAAAACGAGCAGATGCAGCGGCATTTAGCATCGGTGATAGAGGATATGTATTTGGAGGGGTGAATGAACGAGGAGCCGATGTTGTTTTAAAAGATTTATGGGAGTTTAATCCTGAATCAAATACATGGGAAAGGAAAGCTGATCTGCCAGGGCCACCCCGCTCCCACCCAGCGGGTTTAAGTATTGGCGAACATGGGTACATTGGGCTTGGCTACACTTACTTCAAAGCAATGGTCAATAATTGTCCGGTGGACTCCTTAAAGATATTAAACGACTTTTGGCAATATAACCCTGCGACAGATGACTGGGATGAAAAAGCGCCATTTGAAGGAGGAGCAAGATTCAACGTCGTGTCATTTTCAGTCGGAAAAAAAGGCTACTTAGGAACAGGTGAGCTTTTTGGTGAAAGGAAAGCCGATTTTTGGGAATACGATCCGAATGCCGATAGTTGGAGTAGAAAAGCCGACTATCCCGGAGGACCAGTGTCTGATGCAATTGGTTTTGGCATACAAGAACTTCAACGAGGATATTTGGGAACCGGACCTGGAGCTGGAACTAAATTCTTTGAGTTTAATCCTGCGGCTAATGAATGGAAGCAAAGGACTAGCCTGCCATCGGGCTCAAGCGGAGGCGTTGCTTTTGCTATCGGAAAAAAAGGGTACATCGGCTCTGGTTTTTCCGTCGATGCAACCTTGAGAGAATTTTGGGAATTTAATCCTTTGTTGTGATCGAAGCTTCTATTAGGGCGTTAATCAGCGGTTAATCCATAGTAACTTAAAAACCAATACTGCAGTTTCCTGTTATCCACTCTATGCCAGAGGGACCAGTAATTCGATTTCTAACTGAGCGGTCTCAGAAATTTGTCGGGAAGAAAGTTTTGAAAGCTTCTGCAATCGACAACTCCCTGAACCTGCCTCAACTTGAGGGACAGAAAGTACTCAAAATACAAACATACGGTAAGCAATTCCTGATCTCGTTCGAGAAGATCAATGTCAGTGTTCACCTGATGCTATTTGGCTACTGTTTAATTGACGAAAGGAAAGAAAACGGAAAACTCCGCCTTGGCCTTGAATTCGATAACGGGGAATTAAACTTCTATGCTTCCAACGTTAAATTTGTGGAAGGAAAACTAGAAGATGTATATGACTGGAGTGTCGATGTTCTGAGCCCAAAGTGGAACCCGACTGCAGCAGTGGAAAAATTAAATGACCTTCATAAGATCATTATCTGCGACGCCCTGCTTGACCAGGACATTTTTGCCGGAGTGGGCAACAAAATCAAAGATGAGATACTGTTCAACACCAAAATACATCCGGAAAGCAAAGTTGAAGACGTCCCTTTAGCTAAGAAGAAAGAATTGGCCGAAGAAGCTGCCTCCTTCAGTCACAAATACCTGGGTTGGAAACGCACGGAGGTACAGGACGAGAACTTTAAGGTGCATTGGAAGGACACGTGCCCAAGGGATAAGACTCCCATAAAAAAACCCAAGTTGGGAACCAACAAACGAACAACTTACCACTGCCCGGTTTGCCAGGTTAAATATTGATTTATCACTGGTAATGACTATCTATTCGGTCCCCCACCAGATCAGGTCTCAACTGGTCGAGATCGCCCTCGAGCCAAATCCAGCCATCGGTTAACCTCTGGTCATGAACAAGAACGCCTAACTTGCTTCGCAGGTTATAAACTATAAACCTCATTTCTGATCTCAAAGGACACCACTCAGGCATGATCAACAATTCGATGTTACGACTCTCCCATTCTACCTCAATGGAAAAGGGCATCTGATCATGTAGGTCGTCAAGCATAATTAATCTATAAATGTATTAAGATCCATTGGATCCTCTCACTTGTAAAAAGGGTGAACGGTAGGGATTATTGAGGGAAAGGTAGGCAAATATGCAAATGAGGAAATGTGCAAATGAAGGAAAGGGGGAACGGTAACTTGTCTGGAATTTTGATTGGAATGATTGGATGATGGGGTGTTATTATAGGCCTGCGAGATAGCGTAATATCTTTCATTTAAGCTTCTTTACCCGCATTTACATTTGACTAGCACACTCCATTAAGTCTTCTTTAGAAAGTTTGATATTCGGATTCTGTATCTGTCTTGCAGCATCATTAATTCGTTCCTTCTCTTCATTAGATAAGAATATTGGAATTAGACTTTGCATTTCAATTTTCAATAGCCTGTGAATAACTACCAAATCCGTTAGTTTAAATGGTCTTATGCCATTAATTAGCTCGGACATATGTGTCTTGCTTCTGTGGCCTAACAGTAACGCTAAATTCTCCTGAGTAAGATTGAACTCTTTAAGTTTCGCTTTGATAACACCAGTCCTGAAGGTCATAAAAAGCCTCTCTTGTTCAGCAATAAATTCCGAAACGTCACTTTCTGCAATTTGCTCTTCACTGACATGATCGATGTTCGACCACTTGCGGTTTTCGTACTCTTCAATTAGATCCCGTAATTTTCTTCTAAGATTCTTAAAATGAACATCCTCTTTAGATAGAATTCTTAATTTTCTATCGGCAATTATTGCTCTCTCCAGATCCAGCTCGTTATCTAATTGCTTTTTAGTAAGTAGATTCTCTATATCGAAATTTTTCATTACTCAATATGGTTATGTCTTCTGAGCCATTTTTCTATTGATGGCTTATTATTTTTAAATGTTAAAGTATAGTCTTGATGTGAGCCGACCCAGACAATTGTCGCCTCTCCTTCATCAAATTCGAGTAATATAAGAGTTCTATGAATGTTTATATTAAAGAAGTAGAAGCCATCATTATGTACACAATCCAGGTCTTCTCCTAGTTCTCTTAGTGCTGCTTCTGTTAAGTTTGGCTGTTCGAGATTTTGTATCAACGAGTCTATCTCATTGCATAACTTGAGGTTTCCTTTATTCTTTAATTTTAGTTTGATCAACTTCTTCTTGCCAATTACTCTCATCTAGCTTGTATCAAATATATAAAAGTTCGGATTGAATCCGAACAGAATAGTGTAAAACTTTTATGTTCTGTATTTATTATTGTGTTTATTACTTTTTTAATTAGTCCTCAAAGTATCTGCAGGTCATTATGCTTTATCCCAACATAGACATTATTGAATTTCGAAGGCTACACATTAATATCTACGATAACATGGTTGTATCGCCTCGAAAATTAATCAATTAAATTCCTAATTAAATTTGCAGGGGCGTATAAAAGGGTGAACGGTAGGAATTATTGAGGGAACGGTAAAAATGTCTGGACTTTGATTGATATGATTAGATGAAGGGGCCTTCTTTAACCGGCGACGTCGACTGATTTTCACGATGAACAGCTTTGGGCTACTTTTTTTTTATTAGCTTTTCTAATAATGAAACTATATCTTTGTGTAAAGAATTTCGGATTGGGGTGTCCCCGGTCGGCAAAAAAGTCTGGTAGTTTTACCGGACTTTTTGCTTAAGGAAATATTTTCAAACCGTACCTTCTATTTCCTTTTCTATAAAACTTATCATCTATAAGATCAAATGCAGGGTTTGCCCGTTCCGTGTCAATTGTGAACCGGGCAACAGGATAAGCCATTAGGTCTGCAAGTTGAAGCCCATTTACATCATCCTTTTTATCCCTAAAGTGAAACGGTGATCACTTGCCGCTTAAATCTTAATGGCTCTGATGGCTAAAGCATACCCGCTTTTTTAACCATCGAAATGGCCAATTATGGTTAGACCAGGTCTCTAGTAACAGGAACATTAAAAGCAGACGAATAATCCGGTAGAGATAAGATGTTTACCTGAATAACTGGATTTCCACCCTTCTTCCTTAATACATTTGCTGAGCTTTAGAGATTTCATTATTCAACTGATCCCAAGATGTAACATTTTTAAACTGTTTTTCCTCCCGAAAGCTACTACAGCGGATTATTGGTGTTAAATATCCACCATTTCGGAGATGTGTATTATCGATTAGATCAACACTTCCTCGTCTAAAGTACCAGCCAGCGCCGAAGGGAAGACGCACAAACCCATTTAGCATTAGCTTTTCAATTAAATCATCGATCATAATGTTCAAAGATGTAAAAACAAATGCATGTTTTTTTTGCATCTAAAACTACACGATTGAAGGGTTGAAATTGTTAAGGATGGGAAAATCCATTAGGCAAACGGCATTGCGTCTTTTGCTCAAACATGCCTACGTCAGTGAAAACTGACAATCGAAGGCTCCAAATTATATTATTTCGCTAAGACTGTCGCAAGATCCAAACATATTTCTGCAATCCACTCTGAACATGGATCTGGCTGTTTTTTCTTCTGTCTCGCTCAAGCTGTCAGCATGGGTTGTGTATAGTGTCTTCAAGCGAGCATTCTCTTTAAGCTTCGTGAACTGACAACCATAAGTACGTTCTAGATACCCATTTCTCAAATAAATACTATTGCTGCTTATTGAATAGATGTCATCCAACTCTTCCAAAATATTACTTTTTGCGTATTGTGGTATACATACCTTTTTAAGGTAGTGCAAATTATGCTGCTTTTCATGATACTGCCACAAATCATAACTCTCTTTAGACTCCTGATCATTAAGTGGTGCGTGTCCCCACATCATAAAGCACCCTGATTGCATACGCATACGGGGATTGACGACTTTTGTGCTAACAAATGCTAGCTTCTGGGTTTTCATGGCGTGTTCATGGTAGGCGGAAAACCTGTTATAATTATCCAAATTGGTAATAAAAAGTGCCCCATTAGACTTCAGGTCCTTTTCTCCATGGCATGCAAAGAACAATGCAATCAATATGTCGTGGGTCCAATCAAGCAACCTGGTAGGAATGCCATAATGTTGGCAAATCATGAGCCATTCCAGATCAAAATTTGTGTGCGTTAAGGGTGGCGATCGTTTTGGTTTGTCCTGAAGAATAAAACTTTCATATTGAACAGTTTGGTACCGCTTGAAATTATTAAAACGGTAAATGAACGGCTGTAAAGTCCATGAAAAATCAGCCTGTCCACGGAACCGAAAACTCGACTGATCCAAAGACAAGCTGTATAAAAAAGTCAAAGCTTCAGAAGTCGAAGTAATTTTCATGTTCTCCTCTGTTCTGGTCATTTGGTTAATTTTAGTGAAGTCCTCATTCTATTACTAATGCTGCACCAATAAAGCAAATCCAATCAGGTTAGTAGCCGCAAGTTTAAAGCTAATTGCGGCTTTCTACATTTGCACCTGACTGGCGGTTATATGTTGAATAATGTAAATGTCACATTACTAAATCAATAATCAGGGTAGACAGTTACATTATCAAATCCATCTGAAGATACCCACGAAGACTGAGCATCGATTCTATAATTATCGCTTACAGAATTCAGATTACCTATTTTTAAAATATCTTCAAGTCTACCAAATTCTTCCACCTCAGAAACAATCATAAACTGAGATATTTTCCTCGAATTTTTATTAAAATCTACTGCTAAAGTGAAACCGTCTTTTTTATAGAAATCAGTGTAATAGTAACTCGCTGGTATACTAAATGGTCCAGTATCTTTAAGATTTGGCGGCCCTAAAACCCAACGAACTTCATCAATGCTTTTCCCAATAAGTTCCGGGATATCAAAGGCAACTTCTGGTGGTTTTGATGGTTTGCAAGCAATAAAACATATAATTAATAATGAAATATTAAGTTTGATCATTTCATTTGCAGGTAACGGTTAGACGTTTATTGTGCCCGAATAGCAGTACTTCACTATCGCCCACGTATTAATGTATTTAACAAGCACAGCAGAATAATTACCATGTCTCCTCGGCATAATTCAAACCTAGTTTTGACAACAGTATTTATTTAATTTCTTCCTTAAGTTCATCCATTAATTTACTCAAATGCTTCATCAAGTTTTCAATGTCGAGTATGAATGTCTCAATCTTTACTTCTTCAGCTGAATAAAAACTAATCTGGTTTTCTATTTTAATTGTGTTCCTTTTTGCTCTAAAGTCTTGGTGAGTTGGGGTAAATCGGTGGTTGAAAGAATTTCTTATATTATAAGAGTCTTTGGTGTTTTTTAAAAAGTCAGATAATGCACCTGCAATTTTTGTTGATTTAATCTTTTTAACAAAAGATTCATTGAGAAATATTTTATGTTCTTCAATTTCTAAATCGCAAACTATATTTAACAATTGTCCCAGTACATCTCTTGTGGAGAAGAAATAATAATAAAAGATTTCAATATAGTAGTCGAGTAGTATTCTGTCAGTTTGTTCGTTTATCGACTCATTTAATGCATCTCTTTGAATACGTAGAAAATGAGTTTGTACATAAACACGAGTTTCTGTCAGCTTTCCAAGCCGATTATCTAAACAATTGTTCCACCAATATACATCTTCGTTTCTAATAGCATTTCTATAAGTGGAATCCTGCAGTATTTCAATAGCTGCTGATTTGTATTCAATATTTAAGCGATTAATTTTTGGAGTGATTTCACCAACTTCTTTTCTCTCTTCTCTTGTTGGATATTTAAAGGTGTCAGAACCTAACGTGATTGTGTTTTTCATGTTTGATACTCGAGGTACAAGGGTTTTGGAGAAACGTTTTACGAATAATGCTGCCAACTAGTGGCTATATGCTGTAGCTAGACAAGATTCTCTCCCACTTAGTACAGCCTTTCTCCCAGCAGGGTCTCTCACAGAGTACCCTGCAAAAGTTTTCACTAATCCCACCTGCCCTCCCTCATCTTTCCAAACGATTTTGCAGGTATCATCTTATAATGCACGGTGGAATAATTCCTGAATATAAAGCTTTCCAGCGTAATCACTTGATAAAAAGGGTGAACGGTAGGTATTATTGAGGAAACGGTAAAACAAATGAGCAAATGTGCAGATGAGTAAATGTGCAAATGGAAGGAAGTGGGAGCGGTAAGCAAATGTGCAAATATTCAAATGAGGAAATGTGCAGATGAAGGTAGGTGGAACGGTAGGGAAATGTGCAAATATGCAGATGAGTAAATGTGCTAATGGAGGAAGACGCGGAAGAATATCGAAGTGATAGGTGCTCGCTACGATGCCGAACAACAAGCGCGAGTGGAATATTGAACATCGACCAATGGCGAAGCGAAATAGCTGAAGTGACAGAGCATTCGCTGCGGCTGCTCGTCGACACGAATGTCCGGCTAGAAAGGATTTTACCGATATAATCTTCTGACGGCGACGGTATAATAATTCTTCAACATAAAGTTATCGATGGTAATCATCTGATAAAAGATGGTAATCATCTGATAAAAAGGGTGAACGGTAGGAATTATTGAGGGAACGGTAAAACGATGTGCAGATGAGTAATGTGCAAATGAGGGAAATTGGTGAAACCGGAAAGTCGGGAATGCATTGCCTTTTGATGCAGACTTGATATATGCTGTGCTTCGACAAACAGATATACACCCATATTCACTGGGAGACTATAATTTTTTTACAGTTGTCTAACCTGGGACAACGAACTTCATCTTAGTCATTTCTCTTAGGCTCCTGATTTTTGCGATTTGAGGTGGAAAAAACTAAAGGGACCAATTTTTGGACTGATGTGGGCCCTTCCCAAATCATCAGACCGGAATCTATCTGTTTTAGTTCTAATCCTTTAGCAGACAATTTTCTTATGAATAGTGTAAGCATCTCATCTGCGCCGCGAGCATTTTTAATACCTCCAGCCTCGAGTCTTCTTTGTACGAAATTAATTGCTTCACTACTGGAAATAACAGATCTAAATGCTTGCTGGAGGCAAGTAACTGTATAGTATATACTATATGTGAATTCGTTGTTGGCTCCAGCCAATGATCTTGTGGCACCAATTCCCCAACTGTCAGAAGATCCGTGCGTTTGTTGAGCGGAAGGAAGATCATCATTCGCACTCAAGTTATCATCTTCATATCCGGACGTTGCTATTTGAAGTGTTGCACTTTGATTAACCAGATCTACGGCAAAATCGAACCCTATAGGATAAGTGTTATTATCACGCACATCTTGGTTTATCCAAGTTCTGGATTGACCGTTAACAACAATAGTAAGAAACCATTCGGCGGATGCACCGGGATCATCCTCCGTTCCACTTCTACCAACTTGAATAGAATCTATACGCACCAAAACTCTACTACATTGTGGCTGTGGTTGTGGCTGCGGTTGTGGTTGTGGCTGAGGTTGTGGCTGAGGTTGTGGCTGAGGTTGTGGCTGCGGCTGCGGCTGCGGTAATTGATTACCCTGAGGACAACAAACATATATGACGCGGTCGCTACAGCCAAAATTGCAATCGTGATTCATATCCTTTAATTTTATAAGTTAAAAAACTATAGAACTACAAGTGAATCAACATTCAAAATGATAACATAAAGCTAAAAGAAATTTGTCTAATTGGCAACCTAAATTAAATTTATCATCTTCATTTTTTCATCGCAAATTTTGAAACTTAGTAGCTACCCGCACTTCGCCAAGCGCTGAATCGTTACCGGCAATTAAATAAAACCCACAATGCTCATAAGACTAATCGATTTCCTGCTGACAATTTTATCTTAAAGCTGAACACAAGGACAAACGACCGTTAATCTGAACGACTATTCCTCAATATTAAAAGAGAAAGAAAAACCCCTGGGATACAATCAAAAGCTTAGGTCTAGAATCTGTAAGTTAATTTTGCTACCCCATCTATCCTAAATTTCAGGAGTATATTTTTGTTGCAGCAGGGTCTCTCGCAGAGGACCTTGTTGCAGTTTTCACTAATTCCCACTTGCTCTCCCTCCTCTTTCGAAACAATTTTGCAGATATCATCTAATGATGCGAGGGTGAAATAATTCTTCAATATAAAACTATACAGCTTAATTACTTGATTAAAAGGGTGAACGGTAGGAATTATTGAGGGAAATTCACCACCCACATACCATACTCGTGGGCATGGAATGCATCATTTGCCTGCTTTCGCGTCACCAGCCGATATAGTAGGTAAGCGACCTGCTCGACCGCCGGAATCAATGGAACATCGAATAGCAGATCAGAAGGCGGCTCGTTACCAGGCCACAACGCTGCGTACGAGAGCATATATTCTTTTCCAATTTTGACTTTTTTCATCGATCCGGCTTAGATAGCCACTGCGTAGGAAATCTTTCTTCGCGTCACTCACAGCACCGCGTCGTAGATCTTTGAAACCAACGGCAAAGTACAGTAAAGATAATAGCCGTTACACAATATTGCATTTTGTCGCAGCAGTCTCTCGCATAGGACCCTGCTGTAGTTTTAATTAATTCCACCTGCCCTCGCCTCATTATTCCAAACGATTTTGCAGATATCATCTTATGATGCGAGGGTGGAATAATTCTTCAATATAAAGCTATCGAGGGTAATACTTGATTAAAAGAGTGAACGGCAGGGGTTATTGAGGGAACGGTAAAATTTATAAGCTTTTTCTTTTCCCCCTAGTTTCCCATTAGCGCTTTAACTCTGATAATGTTCGGGTTTATGTATTTGGGTCTTAGGGTTATTCTTGATGCTAGACAAGCTCTAAACTAGATTCTTAAAAAAGCAATTAGATAACTTCTCAGAGCAAAAAAAAGGCGCTAAAATTAGCGCCTCTTAATTACAATCTGTCTTTATGCGTGTTCCAATTGTCGTGCTTTGTATAGGTCGTATGAGACCTGTAATCCAGCCCAATAATCGGCACTCACATTTAAAAGCTTTTCAAGCTTTATTGCAAGCTTCGCTGAAATGTTTCGCTTTCCGGCGAAGATGTCGCTTAAGTGATGGGGTAAAATTTCCAACTCTTTAGCAACATCCTTTTTCAGCATCCCACGTTCTTCTATTTCTTCAAGAAGAAATTCTCCTGGGTGAAATGCTTCGATAATCAGCGGATTACCGTTTCCATCTACAATTTGGTTCATATATCTATAACACTTCCCGTGTTAATTAGGTCGAATAGTGATTTGTGATTTCTTCTATCACCAGTATCTCTATCGACATGTCTTTATCTATACTGAAAATGATCCGGTAGGACTTATCTATCCTTATAGAATATTTCCCTGCGTACCTTTTCTCTTTTAACTTTTCAAAGTGCAAGCTTTTTATTTCTCTAAGATCCTTTGTGTCTTTAGCATTTTGGATCTGGCCTAGTCTTTTTATAAAGCCTTTTGCTACTTCAAATGGGAAAGGTAATTTCCCATGCGTTCCGTTGGCCACTTCTCCTAGAAAGTGGTCCTTAATTTTTACCTGCATCTTTATTTAATTAAAAATTTTTTTTCATGACTTTGGGGGTTTGTGAGTGAGTAATTGTGTTTGATTCACTGCAAATATAACCAAGTTTTGGTTATTACCAAAACTTGGTTATAAATAAATTATAAAACGCTGATTATTAATCATCTTATTTTTATATAGGAGTATGTTTTTTAGAAATTCACCTGGTAGTTAAAATTACAAAAGGGATATTAAGGTGTGTCTCTCCCTTTTGTCGGGACTTGTATCCTCCTATTTATTTTTTACGAGGGGCGTCCATTTCTGAGCCTATACCCCTCTGAAATTAAAATTCCGGATCATTTTTTCAAGCTCTGCTTTCTTCGCCAAATCGCTTGCATTAGCTTCCATGTCTGCCATCTTTTCAGTTAAGCCTAAGAAAAGACAGTGCTAACTTTTTCTTCTCATCGCTTAGAGAGATATATCGCTTTTATACAGACCTGGAAGAAAAGAATAAAATGGATAACATCCCGTTCTTTGAATTTAATATCACAGAATAAAAGAAGCGGAGATTATCGAGCTTAAAAAATTCCATAAGTCCTATTTCGATATCGAAAACATTACCAACACCGCAAGTGAACTTAAGTATTTAAACGAGTTAAAAAACTTGTTGAACAGGGAAATGATCCTGCCTTCAGAAAGCTTCGTTACCTTTTTCACCAAACAGGTTTACTCCGGTGTAATGACCGCAAAGGTTAAAGAGCAGCTCACCCCTATTGTAAAACGTTCATTTAACTTACTAATCAGCGATGCTATTAATGAAAGACTGAAGTCAGCACTTAACCAGGAGAAACAACTGGAAGTGGCAGAAACTGTTAAGGTTGAAGTAGCCGCGTCTGAGCCCGCCTCAACTGTGGTAACTACGGAAGAAGAATTGGAAAAATTCTATATTGTTAAGTCGCTGCTCAGGCAAAACATTGATGTGAAACGGATCACTTCACGGGACGCGCAATCTTACTTCGCTATTCTGCTGGATGATAATAACCGTAAAACCATTTGCCGTTTTTACTTCGGTGCTGTTAAAAAATGTCTGGTTATTCTGGATGACGCTAAGAAAGAGGTTAAGTATGAAATTACGTCTGTTGATGAGATCTATAATTACGGAGACGAGCTTTTGAAGGCGGTGGCGAGGTTGGAGAAGAAGTAATTCATTAAGAAAACCTCTACTGTTGCTGTCACCAACAAATAGATATTTTGACATTCCAACTTTTACAGAATAAGATTCAGAAATTCTGTGAATTTGGCCAAAACTAGTTCATGAGAAAGATCAGATTGGGTTTCCATATCGATAGTAGGTAAAGCATTCACCACTTTCATAAACGACCATTGCTGAGACATTTTCGAGTAACTTGAAACTTTCCCGGGGCAGAGCAATGACGAGCATATTTTCATTGGTAAGGACAAAATGCTTTTGACATGCTATGCCCTTACTGTTGTTCTGGCCGGAACCGACGGACTTGAATTCTACGTACAGGCACCGATGCTTTGTAAATAACATTGTAATCGCCATTCGTATTTAATAAACGTTGCAACAACGTTGCTACTTATGACCAGCTGTCCCAGAATTACGCTATAAATTTTTTATTCTAGTTAAAAAATTGATTTATAAATTTTTAAATTCTAAGCTGTATATTTATGTATATCTGAAAAAAAAATTTACGAATCTTCCTTTAGCCTCAAGTGAAAGCGTCTTCATCTACAGGTTACAAATGAATTGTTGATTTTTTACTTTTATCAATCAACAATCATTTTCTGCTACTTCAACAGTTTTATGCTTACTCGGCTGCTTATTGCTAACATAATGAAAAGCAGTGGTTAAAATTTAAAGGAAATTATGCCCGACCCAATAACTCCGGTAGCGGTGCTCGATCCAGCAGCACGGTTTGTGTTCAAGGGAACACTTGTTCCCTTAAACATCCAAAGTACAAGAGTGAAAGCCCCATCCCGTGGACTCACTAAATATGTGGGCGTTCGCGCTCTTGCATTGGCGCCTGGCGAGACGGACGCGGTGCGGCAACATTTAGAGCAATATTGCATGCAGGAAAAATCCCGAGCTACAAACATACCTGACTCCACATTCCGATTATTGCGTTCATTTGAAACGCCAATTGTTCCGGCGCTCGCTCCGAACATCAAAGCTATTGCAGAGATCCTTGAGGAAGACCTTGTAACCTTCGCGGAATCGCTAGTCCGGGTGCGAGCTAAGCGAGTGGAAGCGACTCAAGAATTTAAGCTTTATCAAGAGGATGTCGGAAAGAGTATAATGTCTCTGAATACAGCAAAGTCTGCCTTGCAAACTATATTAATTGGCTTTTCCTATCAACCGATTGGAATGCTCAATCTCGAGCGGATAGAAATGGCTCCCGCAGGTCTCCAGCGTGGTGAATTGGTGGCTACAATTCCACTTGCGCCAGGGGAGGAAACTGCCGTCACGCATAAGGAGTGGTCTGTTACATCGAAGGAATTCACGACAATCGTAACGGACTCGCTTGAAAATATCAGCGAAAACGGCGTTACGGACAACACAGACCTTTCAACCTCAACAACCTCACAGAATCAGCATGCGACTCAGTTTAATATCACCGGAACAGTACAGGGCGGAATACCGATGATTAGCGGGTCGAGCTCCGCTGGAGTGACAGCTCAGGATTCGGGTTCTCAGTCTGCTACGGACAGCATAAAACACGCGACTTCCGTCACTCAGAAGGCCTCATCACGGTCCAGGCAGGAGCATAAGACAACAATCTCGACTACAACAGTTACAGGCACCTCTGAAACATCTACCCGTATCCTAAAGAATATTAGCACAACCGACCCAATTCGGATCGACTACTTCAGCCTAATGCGAAAATGGAGAGTTCGCCTATACCGGTATGGTTTGCGCCTAACCTATGATATGGTAGTCCCAGAGCCTGGTGCATCGATGCGACTCGCTTATAAGGAGCTCGAGGCGCTAAGAAATCAGATAGGTCCCTTCGAGTTCAACGTCAAGCACAGCGACCTAACCACAGATGCCGTGAACAAAGACACAGGCGCGCCTCCAGCAGGGGGTGAACAAACGATTCCAAAGTATCAATGGTACGCCGATAAATTCCAGGCCTCTGTCCCGTCTTATCCGGTTGATCCTAGCCCAATAAACGCCGCCGTCTATAACGATGGAAACCAGGAGTGGGTTACATTTCAACTAGAATTCGATGTTCCGCAAGGCGCGGAAATAAAGCAGATTTTCATGGATTGCAATATTAACTGGGATCCAAATGGAGGCGGAATGATACTGCACATCCTTGGTACGCAGTTCTGGCCAGCGCAACTTACTGATGAGGGCACCAAGGTAATTCTTAAGCACCATTTTCCTTTAGTCGATGGTCCGGGAAGCTCTACTCCATTTCTTGCAAGACGTTCAGGACATCAAAAAGTTTACTTCTTGGTGAACGACGGAGAGAGGATCATCATCCAATTTACCATTGAACTCAAAAATACCCAACAGGTGCTTGATCAATGGCAAGTTGACACTTGGAACGCTCTATATAACGCCGCACAAATACGCTACTTCGCGCAGCAACAGGATATCCTGGCGCGGATCGGTGCGATTGAGCAACAGCTCACTAATGTTGACACGCTCACATTAAGGCGGGAGGAAAGCGATGAAATTATGAAGTGCGTTCTAAAATTTGTTCTTGGGACGGGTTTCGATCTTATGCCGCCCAATGTCCAAGCTACCTTCGCGGCCGAGGGCACAGACCTTGCTCACGGCATCGCTTTCAATGACCAGAGTCTAAGCGGCTTGAACGCGACTCAATGGACAGTCCTTCGACAGCACGAAGATATGGTTCGTTTTATCAACCAAGCTATTGAATGGGAGAATGTTGTGACGTTTATGTATTCGTATTTTTGGGATATACCTCAGAGTTGGGAATTTATCCGTAACCTGAGGCATCCTGACTCGACCAGACAGGCGTTTCTGCGTGCCGGATGTGCGCGAGTAGTGCTTACTGTAAGAAAGGGCTGGGAGCAGAAGTGGCTACTGTTCACAGAGACTGGAGCTATTGACGCCCAGGTCGGCAAACCTTCTACCGGGCCATATCTTTCGATAGCGCAAGAAATCGCAGCATATGACGATCGCAATTATCCCGGCATTCCTCCGGCTAATCCAGCGAAAGCGGCAGTACGCTTGCATGATGCGATCTATACAACTTCGTCGGTGAAGGCGGTTTTAAGCAGTGGTTCCGTGAGTATCGAGGTGGCGGATAGCACGGGCTTTATCACCGGATTGCAAGTGGTGGTCGACGTAGAGGACCAGAGACACATTCAGGAATCAGTTACTATTACTGACGTTCCTGACGCGACCCATGTCGTCGTTGAAAGATTGACGCATACACACGATGGGACAACATCACCTTTCCCCATGTTACAGCCCGGTGAGAAGGGGACTCTCATCGGAGAATGGAACGAATATACTCCATCATCGGGAATCGACATTGCGGTCACATCCAACCTAGCAACGATCGTATAGGTAGATCATTGAGCTCCGCGAAAATCGACATAAGAGTATTCGATGCTGGTGAAGCCTGAGAAGACGAAAACAGCGACCGAAGAAAACACCATATCTGTTTCTTAAGAGCTTCTATTAATTAACATGACTAGCGAAGCTAAATAACAATTTTAAAGAGAATATGAGCTGTGGAACACAAAAATGGTGGGGATGGAAAGGTGATGAGTATCTGGATTATATAGCATTGTTGTATCGATATGGAAACGCTGAACACTTAGTCGTTCAGTTTGATTTTCTTGTCCAGCCGACTCGCCTTGCTCGCGCTGAGTTTTCCATACCAGGTGCGGGCAAAAGTGGCGGTGGCCGAACCGGTTTTGCAGATATCGTTTCGGTAGCGAGCCAGGAAATTTGGGAAATAAAGCCTCATAATCAAGAGAAGGAAGCTTATTGGGATGCCTATGGGTATGTGACCCACGCAAGGCTATCGTGCGGGCCAGGATGGAAAGCCGGCAACAGCTATACAACCAAAGATAACGATGGGATTGTATTTAAATACAAGGGGACTGGTATCTCGGCTGAACTGCACGCTTGGCAGGGTCTTCCCGGCGCGATTCTTTATCAATGGAAAATCAACGGTGAGCGGGTTCGAACACCTGAAATCTCATTTATAATGAAATTTCGAAAAGATATTATCGAAAAATATTTCGGCAGACCAATAAAGCGTCTCGCTAATGCGAAACCGGAGCCTTTTGATCTCCCACCCATCATCTGGAGACCCCCAGTCTGGGCACAAGGCTTGTTCAATCAATTGGCAGTACCTGGTGCGGACCGTTTGACTACTTCGATCATAAAGGCGATAAGCTCGATGTACCAAGAAATACCGGAAGGAGGCGCAATCGCGGTCGCGATGGAGCCGGATATAGCAGATTTCATTGTCGGCGCTGCCAAAGTTGCGCAGACCATTAGCCGGCTTCAAGTTAAAACCGACCCGACCGTCGACCTTTATCGTAAGGCACTGCTCGCTGTCACTGCAATGGGGGCAGGCGGCCAAGGGCTTGTTGGCCTGGGAATTGGAATAGGCGCAGGGTTTTCCGTGGGGGCAGGGCTGGTGGTAGAATTTGTATCCGTGACCGCCTCGAGAGCCATATTATCTCCATCTGCAGCTGTCGAGTCGCTGGCCGCCTCGATACGCGCAGCTCGAGTGACGTTGGCGGCCGGTGCCGGTCTGTTCGCATTTATCGTTCCTCGCGCCAGTAATGCTAATCAATCAGAACTAGTCTCTATGAGAGCATCTTTTGCAATGTTTAAGGTGCTAACACCAGGCGAAGTCCGGCAAACACGTTTAGGTGAAAGGATGAATGTAGAAGGTAAAGAGGGAATGATTATAGCATTGATGGGCACATCTACCAATTAGTAACGTGCACTATAATACATTTGCCTTGGTTTTTTAAGTGATTAGTCCTTTAAATTTGTTTTGGCGAAGAAAAAGCATAGCCGTGGAAGTATGCGCCCATTGCAACGGATGGCTCACCTTTTTCGATCTGCCAGAGGGTAGGCCTGCTTATGCCGGCTGTCAGGTAGATCATCCGATGAAATTCTAAGTGTACCATGCTTTATTCTTTTGCTTTCAATAAAAGCAGACGTCGCTCCCTGTGCTTTTATTTGCGCTTCATTCTTGCTAATATAGTCGTTAAAATCTGAGGCTATCCCCTTTATATCCTGCGTCATCAGGTTTACATTTTCCCTGAAGATGTCATGACCCGATGTGGGTGCGTATAAAAAAAACTTTAAATATGCCAGTCCAGGTTCTTCCAATATTTCCTCAAATTGTTCTAATGTCCAGTCAGGGGGATATATAATTGAATAATCCACACCTTTCAGTGTCTTCCAATCTTTAACGGAAGCAAGCTTATCCGATTTTAATACTTTCTGTGATTTCGGCTGACCGTAAGAAGTAAGTGAAATAAATAAAATGAGGACTACAAGTCTAAACATTATACGCTAACTATCTGCTTTAGATTGAACATAAACGAAACTAAACCTAAGAAGAATTTCTTACGTTTAGTTCTTTTTAAAGCCCTCTTTAATTAAGACACTCGTTTGCAACAAGGATTCTTGATCACTGCAATTATATCGTGCTGATATTGCAACAAGTCTCTCGCAGAGTACCTCGCCCTTCCGTCTTCCATACGATTATGCATAAGGTGCGAGGGCGGAAAATTCCCAGAATAGTTAAATGGGGCATTCATTCGTAAAAAAAGGTGAACGGTAGATTATTGAGGGAACGGTAAAATTGTTTGAACTGTGATTGGAATGGTTGAATGATGGGCTATGATTTAAAATTCCTGGTTAAAGTATTATACCAACTAAGGGGGTTTTGCAACGGAGTCTTGCCGGTAACGGCTCTCGGCTTTGCGAAGTAGGTTTTCAGCCAACCAAGCAGAAACTTTGATAGAAGCACAAAGCTTGACTTAATCACTGAACCGCCAATTTTGGGTAGGTGCTCTTAGTGTAGTTTTTTTATCCTTCAAGTTTTTTTATCATCTCATTTGCATAAGGATTGTCAGGATTAATGGTTAAACTCTTCTTAAAGAATTGCAATGCTAATTCTTTATTCCCTGTTTCCATATATCCTTCTCCCAAGCTCTGCAACGCTTTTGCAACTTTTGGCTAACCAAATACATTCATTTGGAAAATCTGCATGGCTAAATCAGAAATGAGGTATGCTTAAAAGAGTTTTGGGTGATTTGGGTTACAATTAAATTTTTAGATCTGTGTACTTCTTTAGGTCTGAAGGTGTCTTGTTTTTGAGCACTACAACCTCCAGCTGTTATAGAGATAAGTGTTCTAAATAGCGTTTTTATAGTAACTTTCATTTTGCCTTTCTGTTTTTTGAAACTCCTAATGTTTAACCCTGCACAAATATTTTATAAAAACACTTGTAATTTCTTTTTGAAAGCTCGTAAACACTTAATTGCCCTTTTGAATTATGTATATCTTGTATGACGGACTGTAATTGGGTGTTTTTACTTCTAATTCTGTCTGTAAAAAACTGGTTGAGATAATTAAATGGAACTTTAAGGATTTTGTCAATATCAAATGAATTTGATATTTCAAACTCAATGGTATTGTTTGTCAATTCATCTTGCGGCGCGTACTGGTAAAAATTGGAGAACGTTGTTGGTTTAAAGCATACGCCCATTAAATGGGTATTGCTATGAATGAAACTATCTTTATATGAAGTCATTGTACCAACGGCATAGGTTTTAGCAAATTCGATAGAAATTGAACCATTGTCGGTGATGCAGGTATCACCTCGATTAAAAACTATCCCCGGACATCCATCTGGAAAATTTCGCTCCCATTGATTGTCGTGCTCCCCTCCTTTCAGTTCCCAATATGAATGAATAAAGGGTTCTAATTCAAGGCAGGGTTTTATTTCTTTGTATTCCATTGTGGTCTTGGGTTTCGATTTACAAGGATCATAACGGTTAAGGGTTTGTAGTGTGCTGGCGCCAAAAAATCTTTTTCGAGCACTTGTAATAGAGACCAGATCCATTGCCAGAAGAGTCTGTCAAACTTATCAACTTTATAGTAATAATTTTCTGGATTCTTTGGGGTCAATACGGTTTTTTTGGTTTAGGTAGCATTCTTGCGTATCACAATTTAGCTAGAGACCAAGTAAGTGATTAAGTAATTACTCAGTAAGTGATCAAATAAGTGATTCTCACAGGAAAAATTGGCAGATCAAGTAGCATGATTAGACTATCTTTTATAAATTTCACAAGAATTTACAGATTTCGAGTTTGTATCTGGAGCTATTAATGTTGGACTGAAGGGCCAGGCTTAAACAATCTGCATTTTATCTGTAATGTTCATTAAACGTCATTACCCATCGATATGAAAGAAAACAACTTGATATCCGTTATAGGTATTCAGGGATTTCGGGCAGGACAGCTGGCCGGCAGTGAAGAAATATTATTTAATGAACTGCACGGCGAAAGAATTATTGAAAAACCCCATAAACATGATTTTTTTATCATCAACCTCTTTGAGCAGGCACAGGGCACACACAACATCGATTCCGTCGACTATCCCATTGGAAACCACCAGATACATGTACTCTTTCCGGGGCAGATGCATAAATGGAACATAAAAGCCGGTACAATCGGATATCAGCTCATGGTAGAAAGGACATTTTTTGAACAGTTTGCGCCTTACTTCAGATTTTCTTTCACTAACTATCAAAATCATCCCGTAATACAGTTAAGCGACACAGCCTTCAACCTGCTGAATTATGAATTTGATGCGATAAAAAATGAGTTGGAAAGAGACAATTCCCTTATGTACCTGATTAGTGCCCGTGCAGCTGTAATCGCCGCAATTGTGAGCAAAGAAGCAGAGAATGTTTTTACGGAATTTAAAGTTTATCAATCCGATGCAAGGCTTGCAAAGTTCAATATGATGATAGATGAATTTTTCAAAGACCAGAAGTTCGTGGCTTTCTATGCTGAGAAACTGCATATATCAGCTAATTATCTGAACATTCTATGCCGCAAATATTTAAAAATATCGGCTACCCAGCTTATACAACAAAGGGTGTGTACAGAAGCTAAGCGACTGCTACAGGGCACCAGCATTTCTGTCAAAGAAATTGCCTTTGAACTTGGTTTTTCAGATCACGCATATTTCTCTAATTTTTTTAAAGACCAGACAGGAATGACGCCAACGAAGTTTCGCGAAAAAAGATAAATTTTACAAGTAATGATAGAAATCCTTCAATGGTTTAAGTAATTCGAGAATGTAATTTTGGTTTTACCGTCTTGCTTTAAGAGCTTCAATTAATATAGTCGCTTATTTGAATTCAATGCAAGTACTGATTACATAGAACCAAATATGAAACAGTCACATATATCGCGCAAAAATTTTCTTAAAAATTCTGCAGCAAGCCTGGCAGGATTAACACTCATTCCGGGCGTCCTGCAAGCCGAATCACCTGAGAAAGCTCAAAACGATAATAGCGCAGCAATCAAGTCAGCGAATAATTATCGGCTGAAAAACGTTCGTCTTGAAACCGGATTTGAATATGAAGGTGATGAAGTCATTGCCACAAAAGCCGGGCTTTTTTCTATCGAAATAGACAACGGAAAAATAAAAAAGATAAGCCCCAACCAACCCGGTGCAAAGGCGATTGATGGGAAAGGATTGCTGATGCTTCCATCGTTCAGGGATATGCATATTCATTTGGATAAGACCTTTTATGGCGGCGCCTGGCAGGCAGTAAGAAAAAGGACCGGTGGAGTGAAAGGAATGATTGCACTGGAACGGGAGATACTGCCGGACATGCTGAAAACTTCCACCTATAAGGCCGAAAAGATAATTGAACTGTTGCAATCGAAAGGAACGGCTTTCGCACGCAGCCATGTAAATATTGAACCGACTTCCAGGCTCGAATCTCTAAAAAACCTGGAAAAAGCTTTAGCGCATAAAAAGAAAAGTTTTGGCGCCGAGTTAGTAGCTTTTCCGCAGCATGGTGTATTCTATGCTGATTCTGTGCTTTATCTAAAAGAAGCAGCTAAGATGGATATTGATTTCATCGGTGGTTTAGATCCGTACACTATTGACGGCTCCATTGAAAGAACAATGGACTTCACCGTGCAATTAGCGCTGGACAACCATAAAGGCATTGACATACACCTGCACGAATCAGGCGAATCCGGATTAAAAACAGTAGAATATTTGATTGATAAGGTAAATGAAAACCCGGTTCTGAAGGGTAAAACGTATCTCAGCCATTGTTTTGTACTGGGCAAGTTAGATCAAACGAAACAGGAAGAGATGGCCGAAAAGCTTGCCGCTGCCCAAATAGGCATTGTTTCGACTATACCTTTCGGCTCATTGGTCATGCCGATCCCTGCTCTAATGAAACATGGAGTAAAGGTGATGACAGGCAACGACAGCATTATTGATCACTGGAACACATTCGGAACAGGAAGTGTATTACAAAAAGCGAATCTCGCCGCGCAGCTATACGGCTTGTCATCGGAATTTGGCCTGTCCAGAATGCTGAAGCTGGCAACAGCTGGTCCGTTGCCTTTAGACGACAAAGGTGTTCAACAGTGGCCCAAAGCAGGTGACAACGCAGATGTTGTTTTAATTGATGCAAGCTGTTCAGCGGAAGCCGTTTCGCGAGTGTCGTCTGTGAAATCCCTGATATATAAAGGTAATATCGTCTTCTAAACATCTTGCCATGAACGTTACAGTTCTTTTACTGGCACTTATAGTGTTCGCCACTTCGTGCCATTCGACAACAAAAAGTCATATTAAAACAGGAGAAATGAAGGACAAGGATGTCATAGAACTGGTGCAACAGAACGAAATTAAAGGGCTGGCTGCGGCATTAAAAAATGGAGCCGATGTAAATACGGTGGATAATTATAAGCGTTCTCTATTGTTAATTGCCACTAACAAACAGCAAACCGAAATGGCAAAATTACTGGTAGAGCATGGTGCTGACGTGAACCTGCAAGCCGACAACCAGGATAGCCCTTTTCTGTATGCGGGTGCAAGCGGACAAACGGAGCTGGTGAACTTGTTCCTGCAAAACGGGGCGCGGTTCGACGTTTTCAACCGTTACAACGGAACGGCACTTATACCTTCATGTGAGCGCGGGCATGTAGAGACGGTCAGGCTATTGGCAAATACCAAAGGTTACCCGGTAGATCATGTTAACCGTTTAGGCTGGACGGCCTTGATGGAAGCTATCGTCCTGGGAGATGGAAGTGAGAAATATCAGCAAATTGTCCAAATCCTGAAAGCCGCCGGAGCTAATTTAAACATCCCTGATCATGAGGGTGTAACTCCGTTGCAGCACGCGCAGTCCCGCGGGTTTAGAGAAATCGTAAGCATATTTCTAAAATAAAAGGTCAATTAATATGAATCAATTGACCTTATTGCGATGACAGGAAAAAATTCTTAATTCAGCTTTCTATTCTTTAAAACCTGGTACTTTAAACCGACTTCAAAATTTCCGTTGGCGTAGCCTTGCATAGCGGATGTCTCTGTAGTATACATTCCTAAAATGGTCAGGGCTTTATTGATGTTTACTCCCATGCCAAAAGTAGCGCTTTGAGAGGAATGATACATACCGGTAAAGATCAGCTGATTGTTTGCCGTAATCAGGTTAGCGCCCGCATCTACCAGGTTGTCGTGTCCTTTTACTCCCCTGTAGACAACTTTAGGTTCCAAAGTAGTTGTTGTTATAGTACCGCCCAGAAACCATTTATAACTTAACGATGTAAAAAAAGTTGAACGATCGATTGTATTGTTGTCATCGGTACCAAAAAAGCTTTTCATATTCGGAACCGCCGCCTGAACACTCAGGTGTTTGCTGGTGTAAGCGGCACCAAAATCACCGTCGATATAGGTATCCCGCTCGTTAAAGCGACCGATAACCACATCACCCTGGTCGCCATTTACATCCTCATAGCCAATGCGCTCGTTCATGAAGCCCAGTGAAATACCGAAGTGCAACTGATTGTTCTCGTTACTTAGCGGAAGGTGATAAGCATACGAGCCGACGACGCGCGTTTTCTTGATCAGTCCGGCCGCATCGTTGTATAGATTCAAGCCCCAGCCTACCCGGCTGTTCATCTGGTAACCAGCAGTCAGCGTTTGTGTAGACGGAGCACCGGGAATGGTGCTGTACTGCTTGCGAACAGCCCCGTTTAGGGTTAGCCCCTCATCTATCCCTGCCATGGCCGGATTCGCCAGGTATTGATTTAAAAAATATTGAGAACCCATGGGATCCAACTGAGCCATCACTTTGCTGCTTGTTGCGATCAGCAACAGGATCAGGCAAACCGTCGTTTTTTGTATTTTATTCATGTCTTTCTTAGCTATCAGCTGTCAGCTATGAGCTATCAGCGAAATTTATATTTTGTAAAATTTACGGTCAAAGGTGCCGGGCTGTAATAGGGGTCCCCAATTATTTATAACCCCATAACCCTATAACCCTTCAACCTTCACCCCTCACCCTCTTCCTACTCCCTCACAATCGTAATAAACCCTTTCAGTGTTAAATTGCCAGTACCAAAGTCGACGATATAATAGTAAGTATCTTCAGCCAGCGGCGAGCCCTGGAACGTTCCATCCCATTCGTCGGCATACTGATTTTTGCTGTAGAGCAGACGCCCTGCCCGGTCAAATATTTTTACTGTATTATTCGGGTACATATCAATATTGCGCAACACGAACCGGTCGTTCACACCGTCGCCATTCGGTGAAAGAATATTAGTTCCCTTTACCATGCTGTAATCGTCTTTTACTTCGATTCGGATTTCCTGTTCGCTGACACAACCCGATGCAGTGGTAACGGTAACACGGTAGTTGGCCGAAGCTGCCGGACGCACAGTGAGGCTGGCCGAAGACTGCCCTCCAATAACCCCACCCGGATTATTCCAGCTGTAGCTGCTGCCGCCGGTCGCCGTTAAGCGGACGGTTTCGCCTTTGGAGATCCTAAGGCCTTTGTCGGAAGTTAGGGTAATCACCGGAAGCGGGTTCACAGTGATTGTAAAGGTTCGGCTGAACGTGTCGGTTCCACCGTTAGCTGTACCCCCATTATCTTTAACATTTACCGTAATTGTTGCCTGACCATTCATGCCAGTTTTTACCCTGTAACTTAGCCGACCATCATTGGTGATGGAAAGCTGATCAAACAGGTCCGGATTGGAACTGTTTACTGTTAGATTAACAGACTGCTTACTGCCTTCCGGTCCGGCAGAAATTCCTGTTAGGGAAATATTCTGAGCAGCGGTGGTATAACAGATCACCTGGTTGCCAATGGCCTCGAGGGTAGGTACTTCGTTGACATCGCTCAGGCTAACGGTCAACACTTTTTCCAATGAAAAGCCGTGCTGGGTTTTCGAGCTGACACGGATACTGTAGGTACTCTTCTGTTCATAGTCCAGACTGGCGGTTGTTTTAAGCTCGCTGCCGCTGATGCTGAACAAGTTATTATCGGTGTCACCACTTCCGTTTACCAGCGAATAAGTGAAGGTAACGCCGGGATCATCTGAAGTGGAGCTTAGAGTTCCGGCGAGGGTGGCTGATGGCTGGTTCTCGAATAGCTCTGCAGATGCCAGACTAACCGAAGTTGGCGCTCCGGAAACTACTTTTAATATACCGTTGTCAGATATCACATTATAATTGGCAGCCACTACTGCGCTTATCGTGATCTCGTACTCCCCGATCGCTGAATTTATATTCGCGACAGTTGCGGCTAGTGGAAGCGGACTGAGGATACTTTGATCTTCACCGTTAACGAAGCCATTGTAAATGAGTGTAAATGCTGGATTTTCGGTTCCCACAAAGCGGATCTTGTCCTCAGCCGTTATGAGGAGGTCCTTTTTACTTACGTTTAATAAGCCGTTAACATAGCTGACGGTGTAATTATCAAGTCCGGTGCCGGTGGCAGCCGAAGGCACGATGCTGTAGGTTGAACCCGCCACGCTGGCTGTCGCGGCTGCTCCCGTACTGTTCAGGGAAATGCTTGTTAGCGCGTCGCCGTTAACCAGGCCGGTAGCCGTAAACTCGGTGCCGGCAAAGGTTACCGCCTCACCGTAGGTTTTACTGCGGTCAGCTGCCGTAATCGTTAACACTTTTTGAGTCACCGATAAGGTTCCATTGGTATTGGTCACGCTATAGTTGGCCAGCTTGTTATCCGGATCGGCTAAAGTAGCCGTGATCGGGTACGTGCCGGTATTGGCCGTTACGGCGGAACCGGTGCTGCTGCGCGTTAAGGTAATGTGGTCGCTGTTCTGGATTCCTGTAATGCTGCCTGTAAAGTCCGTACTCGTTAATACTTGGCCGTAAGCTTTCGAACGATCGGCATTGACCACAACCAGATCTCTCCTGGTGACGGTTAAAGCCCCGTTGCTATAGCTGATGCTGTAGTTCGCCAGGATGCTGCCGATAGCTCCCGAAGGCACAATGCTGTACGGTGATCCCACAACGCTCGCTGTGGCGGCTGCTCCCGTACTGTTCAGGGAAATGCCTGTTACTGCGTCGCCGTTGATCAGGCCGGTAGCCGTAAACTCCGTTCCGGCAAAAGTTACCGCCTCACCGTAGGTTTTACTGCGATCAGCTGCCGTAATAGTCAGGGCCTTTTGAGTAACCGTTAAGGTTCCATCGATATTAGTTACCGTATAGTTGGAAAGCTTGTTATCCGGATCGGCTAAGGTGGCGGTGATCGGGTATGTGTTGCCGGTAGTAGCCGTTGTGGCTGAACCGGTGCTGCTGCGCGTTAAAGTAATGTTGTCGTTGTTCTGGATTCCGGTGATGCTGCCGGTAAAGCTGGCATCAGTCAATAATTCACCGTAGGTTTTCGAACGGTCCGTATTGACTACCAGCAGGTCTTTCTTCGTGGCCGCTAAGGTACCGTTGATATAGCTGATTGTATAATTTTCCAGGCTGGTGCCCTTGGCTGCCGAAGGCACAATGCTGTACGGTGATCCCGCAACGCTCGCTGTGGCGGCTGCTCCCGTACTGTTCAGGGAAATGCTTGTCACTGCGTCGCCGTTGATCAGGCCGGTAGCTGTGAACTCCGTTCCGGCAAAAGTTACCGCCTCACCGTAGGTTTTACTGCGGTCAGCTGCCGTAATGGTCAGGGGCTTTTGAGTAACCGTTAAGGTTGCATCGGTATTAGTTACGGTATAGTTGACCAGCTTGTTATCCGGATCGGCTAAGTTAGCGATGATCGGGTACGTGCTGCCGGTAGCAGCCGTTGCGGCTGAACCGGTGCTGCTGCGCGTCAAATTAATGTTGTCGCTGTTCTGGATTCCCGTGATGCTGCCGGTAAAGTCCGCATTTGTCAACACTTCGCCATAGACTTTCGAACGGTCGGCATTGACTACGATGAGGTTTCTTTTAGCAATGCTCAGAGCTTGCTGGACATCCGGGGCTGCTTCGAAAGCGGCGGACCCGGCCTGGCTCGCTGTAATAATTGTACTGCCCGCTTTCAAAATAGTCGCCGTATTTCCGGTGATAGATACTATTGAAGCATCGCTGGCTGTATAAATAACTGTGAGGCCTGCAGAACTCGTAAGCGGACCCAGCGTAAAGCTGGCATCGCCGTAGGTTTTGGATGGCAGAGCTGTGAAAGCTATCGTTTGTCCGGCTCTTGGCACAGCACTCACATTAGCTGAAAACGTACTTTCATTACCTGCATTATCTGTGGCAGTGATACGGTAATGGTAAGTTGTCCCGTTCGTCAGGCTGGTGTGGATGAAAGTGCTGCTGGTCGAAGCAACAGATTGAAGCAAAGTAGTTGGGTTCGCCGAGTTACCCGCAAAAATGTTATAAGTTTTAATGTCGGCCTCCGCATTGGCAGTCCAGTTCAAAAGAACTTCGTTATTGCCTCCGGCTGCTGCCAAATCTACCGGGCTCATTGGAGCAGTACGGTCGAAGGTAACATTGCTTCCGTCGCTTGTAGCAGAAACAGCTATACCATTGTTACCGGCGAGGTCTGCATACGAAATATTGAAAGAAACCAATCCCTCTGCATTGGCAGCAGTCATAGTGTAAGTTGCTGTATAGGTATTTCCTGAACCGGCAATGGTAGCTGTCTGTCCGGAAATAGTGATCAACGGGCTTGAGATGGCTTCACTTGCTGTCAGGCTGATTGTGATCACGTCACCCGTTTTAGCTAATGCCGGGTTGCTGTTGTTTGATATAATAACTGCGTTATTAATCACCGGAGGGCTGGTGTCTACCGAGTAATTATTTGATTCCGTCGTCCCGCTTCCGGCATTGCCGGCAAGATCTGACACACCGGTATTTGACAATATAATTAGATTGCTGGCATCACTTATACCTGCTGCGGGGGTAAACGTTGCTGTCCAGGTGACCCCGCCATCACTGGAACTCAGTCCGGATAAGGTCCCATTTTCTGCTGGCAAATCGGCAATGGTGAAACCGCTGACCGCTTCGCTAAAAGTAAAGGTGACAAGGGATATTTCGCCTGCAATCAGGTTCACATCTGCGACTACAATTGTGGCAGTCGGACGTACAGTATCCACTGAATAATTATTAGAATCGGTGGTGCCCGTTCCGGTATTGCCGGCGGCATCTGATACACCCGTGTTTGCCAGGATGACCTTATTGGTGGCATCGCTGATATCTGCAGTCGGGGTAAAAGTGGCAGTCCAGGTGATACCGCCATCGCTTGTACTGACTGCTGATAGTGTTCCGTTGGCAACTGTTATATCCGCATTGCTAAATCCAGTAACCGCTTCACTAAAGGTAATGGTTACCAACGAGGTTTCGCCGGCTATCAGAGCTGCATCAGCTACAACAATCGTAGCAGTTGGACGTGCAGTATCAATTGCATAATTATTGGAATTTGTTGTGCCCGTTCCGGCATTGCCGGCCGCGTTGGATACGCCGGAGTTTGCCAGCGTGATCAGGTTATTTAGACTGCTGATTCCAGCCGTTGGGGTAAAAGTGGCAACCCACGTGATACCACCGTCTGTGGAACTGACTGCAGACAAGGTACCGTTGGCGACGGTCAGATCCGCATTGCTAAAGCCGCTAACTGCTTCACTGAAGGTGATGGTGACTAAAGACGTTTCACCGGCTGCCAGGGCCGCATCAGCAACGACGATCGCAGCGGTCGGGAGCACGGTATTAATCGTATAATTATTAGAACTGGTGGTTCCGCTTCCGGTGTTACCGGCTGCATCGGACAGCCCGGTGTTTGCCAGGACGATCAGGTTACTTGCATCGGCAACTCCCGCCGTCGGGGTAAAGGTTGCCGTCCAGGTGACACCGCCGTCACCGGAAGTAACGGTCGTTAAGATACCGTTGGCAATGCTTAGATCCGCATTTGTAAATCCGCTGACCGCTTCGCTGAAGGTTATGGTGACCAGCGATGTTTCACCGGTTATCAGGCTTCCATCAGCTACAAAAATCGTCGCAGTTGGACGTGCAGTATCGATAGCATAATTATTAGAGTTGGTCGTGCCGCTTCCGGCATTGCCGGCCAGATCGGCTACCCCGGTATTATCAAGCGTGATCAGGTTTGTAGCGCTTTTAATAGCGGCTGTCGGCGTAAACGTTGCCGTCCAGGTGATGCCCCCATCACCGGAACTTAGTCCCGATAAAGTGCCGTTTACTGCGGTAAGATCCAAGGTGGTGAAACCGGTGACCGCTTCGCTAAAGGTAATGGTCACGAGCGATGTTTCACCGGCAATGAGGCTCGCATCAGCTACAACGATGGTAGCGGTCGGGCGGTCGGTATCGATAGCATAATTATTAGAACTGGTCGTGCCGCTTCCGGTATTACCCGCTGCATCGGATACGCCGGTGTTTGCCAGGATGATCAGGTTGCTGGCATCACTGATACCTGCTGCCGGGGTAAGCGTTGCCGTCCAGGTGATGCCGCCATCACCGGAACTTAGTCCCGATAAAGTGCCGTTTACTGCGGTAAGATCCGCAGTGGTGAAACCGGTGACCGCTTCGCTGAATGTAATGGTCACGATCGATGTTTCACCGGCGATGAGGCTCACATCAGCTACAACGATGGTAGCAGTTGGGCGTGCGGTATCGATAGCATAATTATTAGAACTGGTCGTGCCGCTTCCGGTATTACCCGCTGCATCGGATATGCCGGTGTTTGCCAGGATGATCAGGTTGCTGGCATCACTGATACCTGCTGATGGGGTAAAGGTAGCCGTCCAGGTCACGCCGCCGTCACTGGAACTTAGTCCCGATAAGGTACCGTTTACTGCGGTAAGATCCGCAGTGGTGAAGCCACTAACCGCTTCGCTAAAGGTAATGGTCACCAAAGACGTTTCGCCGGCTGTCAATGCGGCATCCGCAACTGCAATGGTAGCAGTTGGACGTGCAGTATCGATAGCATAATTATTAGAAGTGGTCGTCCCGGTTCCCGCATTGCCGGCCAGGTCTGCCACACCAGTATTATCCAGGATAACCAGGTTGCTGGCATTACTGATACCTGCAGTTGGAGTAAGGGTTGCTGTCCAGATCACGCCGCCATCCATGGAACCAAGTCCGGATAAGGTACTGTTTGCCGCCGTCAGGTCTGCCAGGGTGAAACCGCTGACCGCTTCATTGAAGGTAATGGTGACCAAAGATGTTTCCCCGATTCTCAAGGCTGCATCAGCTACTACGATCGTGGCGGTTGGACGCTGGGTATCGATCGCGTAGTTATTTGAATTGGTCGTTCCGCTTCCGGCATTGCCGGCCAGATCGGCTACCCCGGTATTATCAAGCGTGATCAGGTTGCTAGCGTCATTGATAGCGGCTGTCGGCGTAAATGTTGCCGTCCAGGTGACCCCGCCATCACCGGAACTCACTGATGATAAGGTTCCATTGGCAACAGTTAGATCTGCATTGGTAAACCCGGTGACCGCTTGACTGAAGGTAATGGTTACCAGGGATGTTTCGCCTATGCGCAAAGCGGCGTCAGCTACAACAATCGTAGCAGTCGGAGGTGCAGTATTGATAACATAACTATTAGAAGTGGTGCTACCGGTTCCTATATTACCGGCAAGGTCTGCCACACCTGTATTGGCCAGGGTGACCACGTTGCTGGCATTACTGATACCTGCAGTTGGAGTAAGGGTTGCTGTCCAGGTCACGCCGCCATCACCGGAACTAAGTCCCGATAAGGTGCCGTTTGCGACCGTCAGGTCTGCCAGGGTGAAACCGCTGACCGCTTCATTGAAGGTGATGGTCACCAGGGATGTTTCCCCGATACTCAACGCTGCATCGGCTACTACGATCGTGGCAGTTGGACGCTCGGTATCGATCGCGTAGTTATTTGAATTGGTCGTTCCGCTTCCGGCATTTCCCGAAAGATCTGCCACACCGGTATTATCCATGGCAATGAGGTTGCTGGCATCACTGATACCCGCTGCCGGGGTAAGCGTTGCCGTCCAGGTAATACCGCCGTCACTGGAGCTCAGGGCGGTCACAGTCCCGTTGGAAGTAGTTAGATCCGTAATCGTGAACCCGGTTACCGCTTCGCTGAAGGTAACGGTTACCAACGAGGTTTCGCCGATCCTCAAAGCGGCGTCTGCTACTACGATGGTAGCGGACGGAAGTGCCGTATCGATAGCATAATTATTTGATGTCGTTGTTCCGCTGCCGGCATTTCCCGCAGGGTCTGCTACGCCGGTATTAGCCAGGGTAATCAGGTTTGTGGCATCAGTGATGCTGGCTGTTGGGGTAAACGTTGCAGTCCAGGTGACGCCCCCATCGCCCGAACTGACGGCTGATAACGTTCCGTTGGCGATGTTCAGATCGGCATTGGTAAATCCGCTGACCGCCTCACTAAAGGTAATGGTCACCAGCGATGTTTCTCCTGCTATCAGGTTCACATCGGCCACTACGATCGTGGCAGTCGGACGCTGGCTATCAATGGAATAATTATTAGAATCAGTCGTACCGGTTCCGGTATTGCCGGCCAGATCCGCCACACCCGTATTTGCCAGGGTGATCCGGTTGCTGGCATCATTGATACCCGCTGCCGGGGTAAGCGTTGCTGTCCAGGTCACGCCGCCATCACTGGAACTAAGTCCCGATAAGGTACCGTTTGCCGCCGTCAGATCCGCCAGTGTGAAACCGCTGACTGCTTCGCTGAAGGTAATGGTCACCAGGGATGTTTCTCCGATACTCAACCCTGCATCGGCTACTACGATCGTGGCGGTTGGGCGCTCGGTATCGATCGCGTAGTTATTTGAACTGGTCGTTCCGCTTCCGGCATTTCCCGAAAGATCTGCCACACCGGTATTATCCATGGCAATGAGGTTGCTGGCATCACTGATACCCGCTGCCGGGGTAAGCGTTGCCGTCCAGGAGATGCCGCCATCACCGGAACTAACCGCTGACAATGAACCGTTGGCGACTGTGAGATCCGCATTGGTAAAGCCGGTGACCGGTTCGCTGAAGGTGATGGTCACCAGGGATGTTTCTCCCACCCTCAACGCTACATCAGCGACTATGATTGCAACAGTCGGACGTAGGGTATCAACTGAATAATTATTAGAATCGGTGGTACCGGTTCCCGCATTGCCGGCGGCATCTGACACGCCCGTATTTGCCAGGATGACCATATTGGTGGCATCGCTGATACCTGCCGTTGGGGTAAAAGTGGCAGTCCAGGTGATGCCGCCATCGCCGGAACTGACTGCTGAAAGTGTTCCGTTGGCAACCGTTAGATCCGCATTGCTAAATCCGGTCACCGCTTCACTAAAGGTAATGGTTACCAGCGATGTTTCACCGGCTGTCAGGCTTCCATCAGCTACAGCAATCGTAGCAGTTGGACGTGCAGTATCGATAGCATAATTATTAGAAGTGGTCGTCCCGGTTCCTGCATTGCCGGCAAGGTCTGCCACACCTGTATTGGCCAGGGTGACCAGGTTGCCCGCATTACTGATTCCTGTAGTTGGAGTAAGCGTTGCTGTCCAGGTGACGCCGCCATCACTGGAACTAACTGCTGATAGTGTTCCGTTGGCAACCGTTAGATCAGCATTGGTAAATCCGGTGACCGCTTCGCTGAAGGTAATGGTCACCAGGGAAGTTTCTCCGATACGCAACGCTGCATCGGCTACTACGATTGCAGCAGCAGGACGTGCAGTATCGATTGAGTAATTATTAGAATTGGTGGATCCGCTGCCGGCATTGCCGGCCAGATCGGCTACCCCGGTATTATCAAGCGTGATGAGGTTGCTAGCGCTATTAATAGCGGCTGTCGGCGTAAATGTTGCCGTCCAGGTGACCCCGCCATCAATGGAACTTACCGATGACAATGAACCGTTAGCAACAGTGAGATCCGCATTGGTAAACCCGGTGACCGCTTCATTGAAGGTAATGGTGACAAGGGATGTTTCGCCAATGCGCAAAGCGGCGTCAGCGAGTGTGATCGTAGCTATTGGAACAACACCATCAACATAAATACCTGCAGTAGACGCAACACCGGCGAGAGTAGTAATCACAGGGGTGCCTCCTGCTGAATTGATCGAACCTCCGTTTAACAGGATGCCGGTGATGGCAATACCATTTTGGTCAAGATCTCCTGTCTGTACAGTGTAGCTGAAGGTTAATGATGATGAGCCTGAACCGCTGGTATAAACTGCGTTCCCCGCAGTGCTGCCGACAGTCAGGCCGAGTTGCGGTATATTCGTTACTGTCACCGCAGCATCGAAGTTCACAAAAAAATTCAGAATATCTCCTGCCTTATACAATCCATTAGCCGGCACACCGAGCGACGCCATCAATGGCTCCGGCGTGATAAACAGAGTCAAAGGTTTAAGGACGACTGTGCTGCATCCGTCGGTCAGTTTGACTGTAAAATTAAAGGTACCACTTACCGTTGGCGTTCCGCTAAGCACACCAACTGCCGATAAGCTCATCCCGCCCGGCAGGGTGCTGCCGGTATTCACTGCATAAATATAACCAGCTTTACCGCCGGTATGCGTCAGCTGCTGGCTGTAGGCCACGAACTTCGCAGCATCCGGCAATGTGGCTGTGGTGATTGACAGAGCCGGCAGAATACTAATTGATACCTCTGAAGAGATGACCGGTTTGGTACCATACACGCGAACCCGGTATTTTTTACCGTCCAGGCCGCTGACATTGTTTATCACAAGCTTCGCCGCAGTACTTGTCGTTCCATAAATGCCGCCGGTTGGGATATTTTCCCAGGTTGAATTAGTTGTATTAAAGGTCTGCCATTGATAGTTGCATGCTGTCGCATCGGCGATCACCTCAAAAAATGTGGCTCCTGCCGGGCAAACGCCGACCGCATTAACTGGTTGTGTGGTGATCACCGGCGGCGATAGTGTATACGTGTTACCGTTTGTTAAATTGGCGAATTCAAGGTAGGGTGTCGCAACCGGGCTTATCTCCCAGTTCGCTGTATTATTGACCGTGCTAATTATGTTCGCTGCTGTGCCGGAAATAGAACCTAATGACTTCAGTCGTGCAGTATAAGCATCCCTCATTTCGGAGTCATCCGGATCGATGCGGCTGATAGATAGTTTTTGGGCTCCTGTTGATAAGGCTGGCGGAAGTATAGACCTGCCCGAGCTGGTTTCATAATATTCGAGGCTGGTTGACCACTCAGCGTTGATTGACATCCCGGCGAGTAGAGTTGGACCGGACAGGTAATTACCTGTAAAGGCGAAGATTTGATCTCCGCTGATTTCGGCGAGACTCAGATATTCTGCTGTAAGGCCTAATTCGATTGTTTCATAGTTTTGTAGAACGCCGGTAACGGTTCCCTGGCTGGCAGAAGGATTGAACTTAGTGTTAATCGTAATTTCCGTTCCGGCAGAAAGCGCAACAGCAGTTTTCCACCTGATAACGCCATCCGTGCGGGCCCTGTCAGCAGATTGAAACTGGCCCATGCTGGTCCAGCCGAGGTCAGTAAAGGATACCTCGGTACCTGCCGTAATGTCGCGAAGAATAACGAAGGAAAAGCGGTCATTGCTGCCGTTCCCTGAATTGGTACCGTTTACCTGGTCGTCGATCAGGTCGTAACCCGTGAAGACAATATCGCCTTTTGATAAAACACACTGGGCGTTGGAATTAGCAGCGGTAAGCAGGATTGAGAACAGCAAAAGCATAGCCTTTACCGGCATGGAACGGAACGTAATCTTCATCAAAAATGAATTAGTAAAGTTTTGTCAAATAGTATATCGTTATCAGGAACACAGGTAGGTGTTTAGCCATCCCGATGTCATTCCTTCTATTTTCTGTGTCATCATCTCGTTAAATACGCCCCTGCCCTCAGCCGAATTAATAGTCTCAAGCAGTGCAGTACCTGAAGCGGAGGCGTGCTTCAACCGGTAAGCATCACCCGTAAAATGGTGACTTTCCTCATGCAGCCTAAGTGTTCCTTTCGCTCCGTCAATTTCTTTGAAAGATTCCGCCGCGAGGGCATAAAGTAATGCCCCTTCATTCTTCAGCTGAAGAAATTGATTCAGGACCAGGCCAGTATCCCAGCCAAGCGCACTGAATGAATTGGGTTCCCTGGAGGACTCTCTCATCTTGCCGGAGAAAGTAACGTTTTCAGGCAGGGGGGAATCCTTGTACCAACCGTTGAAACCTTCTACGATAAACTCGGAGGGGAAGTCACCGGCAAGCGCAATTGTTTCTTCAACCGTTACCGGACTGCCGTAAAAGCGAAGCTCAGTACCGGGCAGCGCTTCAGACAGCTGCCGGAAAAAGGGCAACAGCAATTCGCCGCTTAACAGGGTTAGCACCGAGCGGAGATCGCTGTTTCCGCGGATAAAATCCGCCATTGGGGATGTGTTGAACTCAGCCAGTTTAAAACTACCTGCGAAGTTGTACAGAATTTCTCCCCCTTTGTTTGTGAAAGGTTGAGTGAGGGCATGACTTAGCGAATAGCCTCCGTCATAATACGAAGTCGCCATGATGGCCCTGTTGATCTGCCGGGATGTATAATTTGAAGTAAGGAAACTCAAATAAGCATTCTCCAGCGTATGAAAATAAACATTGACCGGCGCTTTCCAGTCAACGGCGTATTTAGCCCCGTTACTAACCACGATAAGCAGCTTATTGAGCTGCCCCATCAGCGGGAAGAGGCTATCTGCTACAGGGTGATCTACAAATGCGATGATCACATCCGGATCATGCTCCAGTATCAGTTTTTCAGCTTGCATCTTCACTTCTTCCGCGTGCGCGCCAAAGCCGATATAACCGGGTACGAGTGTTACAGGAGAACCTGAATGCTTTAACGCGGCGCGAATTCCCGCCATAAAATCATGCGGGATCAGCGGATGGGTGCTGGAAGTTGGAAGGAGGACGCCGGCGACCATTTTTACGTTTGAGAGGGAAAAATCCCGAAAAACGAGATAATGTAATTCACTGCAAGATAGGGTTGCATATTGTCGTGTGGTTGCGAACCGCCGGCGGCATTTGTCATCGCACCGGGCATATCAAGCGGGGCCATTGTGCCGTTTGTTGATTCGGTCTTGGAAAAGAACTTTTTACCAGGGCTGACGGCAATAGCCGCGTTTGCCGGACTGGCAAGGTGGCCGGGATTGTCGCCGCGGACAGGAACCGAGATTTTACCGGCAGCAGCGTGATTGTGCGACGGTATCTGTTGGATGGATAATGTTTCCTGTTCTGTTCCGGCCATTTCGCCGATCTGGTAAGTTGTTCCGTCGGGGCCCGTGCCCATGTGGATCGGCACCCTGCCCTGCAGATTAGGCAGATTAAATGTTTCCTCTCCATCGCCACCATAGGTTGTACCAATCAGCTGGAATAAAACTTCATTTTCTGAGATCGGCACTGATTGCCCGTTGCAAAACTCCCACCCTGCTGGTGGGAAACTTCCCGCAAAAATGCGAATCTCTCCTACATAAGGTTGCATAATTCTATTAATATCTTTGTGGAAACACACCCTGAAGGGCAATGCAAAAATTTATTGTCAGGTAAGGTTGCATATTATTATGCGGCAAAGAAGAGCCGGCCGGCTGAACTTGAACGTCGACATTCAGGGTCGTCATTGTCTCAGACCCGGCAGTATTGCTGTACAAGTTTGCGGAGGCAACGGTTGGAAAATTATTGATGGGATTTGCTGTGACCCCGGCCCCGCCTGTTTTCAAAGCAGCCTGTACTGAATGTGCATGCAACGGAATTTCGGAAACCAACAGTGTGACGTAATCGGATCCTCCCTGCTCCCCAAGAAATCTTTGCGATAAGCCCTGCCCCTGGCCAGTATGTATGGCGCAACGTCCCTGCAGATCCGGCAACGCAAAGGTACTTTTACCATCGCCACCATAGAAGGTTCCGAGCAGTGCGAACAGGGCCGTGTTCTGCGATATGGGCAGCAGCTGGCCGTTACAGGACGCCCACCCGGTGGGCGCGAAATTATATGGGTAGAGAGCGATCTCTGCTACAAAAGGATCCAATGCCATGTGCTGTTAATTTCGGGAAGGGAATATACCCTGAAGGGCTATTAAATAATTCAAAACCAGATATGGCTGCATATTATTATGCGGCTGGCTTCCGCCTACATTTCCGATAATTGGCACCCCATTGCCCAAACTGGCATCAGACCGGTTACTAAATCGCTTTGTTTCAGAGACGTTAGCGGCAAAGTAGTTTCCCTCCGGCGCCGTCTGGTTAGCTGTAGCGCCAGTTTTAGCCTTAGCAGTAACCAGGCCGCCGCTTGGCTTCTGCATTTCGTGAACATGAGCAGGAAGCTCTGAAGAAATGATCGTGTGAGAAGTCTGTCCGGCCGCCTCGCCCAGAGTATGCCCGTTGCCCATATGGATCGGTGCCCTGCCTCTTAGATTGGGCAAGGCAAAATTGGTTTGCCCATCACCTCCATAGGTCGTTCCCAAAAGCGAAAACAGGGCCTGGTTCTGATTAATAAGCAAGAACTGGCCGTTACACATTGCCCAAAATTTCGGGGGAAAGTTAAAGGATACAATCATGATCTCTCCCAGGAATGGTTCATCCATTTTTTTGTTATGCTAATAGGTGGTTTTTAGTTGGTTGATTAAGTTTCGCCAGTTCTTTTGCGGCGGCGTTACCGCTGGCGAGGCCGGGAATCGCGGATCGGACTTGAACACCTTTATTGGCCGCAAAGCTGGTATGGTTAAATACGCTGGCCCGGCTGGCTGTATGACTTACAAAAACATCATATCCGGCTTTGTTTTTCAGGACACTGGTACCGTGACCTTTCGCAGCAGAAGTATTTCCGCCGATGATAAAATCCACGCCTTCCGAGTCTGTCGCGAGCGCCAGGTTGTCCTTATCCTCTCCTTCAAAGCCCAGGTGAGCCAGGCATACGATGATGCTGCAGTTCTCCTGTTCTTTTAATATGCGTGTGATCCGGGAAAGGCTCTTTGACGGGTCGTTGAAATTAATACCTACCGCATTGACCTCAGGCCCCACGCCAGTCACCCCTATCCTGCGTTTGCCGTATTTAAGTACGATATAGGGTTTTACTTTTTGCCTGAGAACAGGATTGCTGAATTCGTAGTTACAGTTCACCAGTTCGAATGACATACTCGTCACCAGTTCAGCAAGATGCTGCTGACCAAAACCTAATTCAGCCTGACCGATCGTTGCCGCATGATAGCCGGTGTGATTCATCAGTTCCACGAATTCCCTGTGTTGCCCGGCGGTATGTTCTTTATTTAAAAAGCCGCCACCATCAAGCAAAATTCCCTGAAACTCCTGTGACTTAACATTTTTTTGGAAGAGATCCAGTCCGCCAAAGCCATTGAAGCCCCGCGCTACCTGGCCACTCATATCATTAGTGTGAAAAATATGGACACCGTCAAGGGATGCGCCTACGGTATTGATCTGCCTGGTGACTGATGCAAGGGCATCAGCGGTATCGGAAAGTAATAAGGCTCCCGCTATCAGGGCATTACTCCTGATGAAGGACCGTCGGTTAAAACTCATTCGGAAAAATTATATCGGTTATTTGACAGATTTCATTATACGTAACAAACAGTACTTAATGTTCCAAAAAGGTTCATAAGAATCATATCGCCATTAAGCATTATGTTATCTGCGGACTCATTAGCAACTCACACATCCTTGAGAGCATTTGGATGCGCTATCTAAGTCCTTATTATTTTTACAATTAAGCTGCAATATTAATGCAATTTTAACGTTTAGTAGCTTCCCACAAAGCCAAGTTTGTCCCGATTTATAAATCAATACAAATTCTAACTATTCCGCTACCTGGAGATAAAGAGCCGGGCTCATCCCTACATTTTTTTTAAACGCCTTATAAAACGAGCTTCTGGAAGCAAATCCAGCATTATAAGCCAGTGCTTCAATAGTATAATTTCGCAAATTACCTTCAACAGCCATCTGTTCTTTAATAAAGTTTACGCGGTAAGAATTGACGAAATCTACAAAGTTCAGCTTGTAGTAATTATTGATAAGTGAGGATAATTTATGAGGGGAAGTACCGATAGCTGCGGCCAGACTGCCAAGACTAATGGTTTTATTCTTGTATGCTTCCTTCTCCGTCATATAGGCACATAGTCCGTTAAGTTCCCTTTCCGTTTGCTCATCTTCAGTTGATCGCACCTTAAATTGTTTTATAATCCTGGAGAGTGTATTGGGTTTCATATCAAGAAATGAAGCAATATGCTCCAACGGTATTCGTCCTATATATCCTGGCTTTGTTTGAGTGAGATACAGATAACGTTCCTTAACGTCTCCTAGTCGAATGATATGCGCCCGATCCTGCGCATCCCGGTAATATTCCTCCATAAATACCCTGAAAATATAATTCAGTTCAAAATATTTTTCAAACATCTGCTGGAGGACTTCATTATGAACCGCTATCAGGCTGGTCTGCTCAATCGCGATAATGCTTTCTTTAGAAGGCCTTATCCCATGCAAACCGGAGATAGAACTGACAAACTCTTTTTCAACGGATATGTAACTCGTAATCCTTTTTCCTTTATGATCTGAAAAAGCCATTAAGGCACCGGATATGATGAAATATACATAATCACATCTATCTCCTTCGCTCAGAAGAATCGCATCCTTTTTTAATTTGCAGGCGAGCATCGAACTGTAAGCTTCGGTTTTCAACTCTTCACTCAGCGGATATATAGGTTCTAACAAGCCAAGCAGCATCGAAACATCCCCCGCGCAAGCTTTTTGCCAGGACGTATCTTGTTGAATAGTGAAAGGGTATTTTGACGAAGAACTTGAGTTCACTTATAAAATAATTATCTGCAACAGATGAGTGCCAATTTTAAAAATGTAAAAATTAAACCTATGATGTTGAGGTTGCTTTTTAACCAGCCAGAAAATTAGAAAAAAACCTTCAAACCTAATAGCAGGAATTTCACAGATCCACTAATTGCCAATAACCTTTTGCAATTCTATTCCAAAAACGCAGACCTGATTTTTCGGTATTCGTAATCCCTGATCAGAACGATCAAGAATTCTCTCTCTTCGTATTCAATGGTTCCGGGTTGGGCGGCTGTCAATGCAAGTACCCTGCTGATGGTTTCAATGTAATCAGTTTCCTTGTTGATAAGTTTGAAAACAGTTATGTGCAATTAGGTTGCAAAGTGACTTGGCCCCTTAGGTATTAATTATATCTACCATAAATAAACTTAAAGTTACAGTTTAGCGTTACCGTTACGATTCGATGGAGCTACTCACTTATCTCCTTTTAAAAAGGACTCGCAAACAACCCCTATTGTATCCTCATTTATAGCGTTCTGAAAACGGCTGATCTAAACCATTGTTGGGCTCTGGTTCGGGTAATTATTTGGCGCGAACAATGATTAGGAATGATTGAGTGATGAGCTATTTAGTCCGGATTGCGCGACGGATTGGAATAGCCGTACGACAAACAAAAAAAAATCCGTTATTTGTTAAAAAATAATTATCAAAAAGGTTTTAGTCATTGACGATGAGGAGCGTTTGCGCTCTTTGATTTCCCGCATTCTGGAGCTGGAGGGTTATAAGATTGTAGAAGCTCCGGATGGCAGATCCGCCCTTTCGATTTTGGAACGAGAAGAAATTGCCGTCGTCTTGTGTGACGTCCGCCTGCCGGATGTAAATGGAATTGATTTGATAGTTAAAATAAAATCAATAAGCCCGGCTACAGAAATAATTAATCTCACAGCTTACGGGAACATCAACGACGGGGTAACTGCCATCAAAAATGGCGCTTTCGACTATATTGTCAAGGGCGATGATAATGATAAGATCATTCCCCTGGTTGCCCGAGCAATGGAAAAAGCACTTTTACAGTTTAAGGTGCAGCAACTGGAAAGGAAGCTGGAAACCAGGTATGGCTTTGACTCCATTATTGGCCAGTCAGCCGCCATCCAAAAGGTCATAGAATTTGCTAAAAAAGTTGCGGTCACCGATACAACTGTTTTACTATTAGGCGAAACCGGAACGGGGAAAGAAATATTTGCGCAATCTATTCACTACAGCAGCCAGCGGAAAAACCAAAACTTCGTGGCGCTCAACTGCAGTGCTTTCACGGGTGAATTACTTGAAAGCGAGCTGTTTGGGTACAAAGCGGGTGCTTTTACGGGTGCCCTAAAAGATAAAAAAGGCATTCTGGAAGAGGCAGATCAGGGAACCATTTTTCTGGATGAGATTGGTGAAATGAATATTAATGTTCAGGCCAGGCTGTTAAGGGTTCTTGAGGACGGAACGTTTATAAAGGTCGGCGACACCCGGACAAGCAAAGTAAATGTCCGGATCATTGCCGCTACCAACAGGGAGTTACAGGGAGAAATTAGTAAAGGTCACTTTCGCGAAGACCTTTATTACCGGCTTTCCGTATTTACGATTGCGCTTCCGCCACTCCGGGAACGAAAAGATGATATTGGGGCACTGACTAACTATTTCATTGATCATTTTGCCCAAAAATTGAATAAGCCGGTCCCCAAACCCGATCCGGACTTCCTCGAACAACTAAAAAAACATTCCTGGAAAGGAAATATCCGCGAATTAAAAAATATCCTTGAGCGAGCTCTGATTCTCAATGATCTGCCAGTGCTCAGCTCGTCTATGCTTCCTGCCGAATTTCATTCTCCAGACAGTCAAAACAAACATGCTTTACATTTGGCCAGCATAGAAAAAAACCATATTGAGAAAGTATTCAAACTAACGGAAGGCAACAAAACGGAAACAGCCCGCCTGCTGAATATCGGCTTGACCACCCTATATCGTAAACTAGAAGAATATAAAATTCATCGATAATTTACCAAAATGAAAAAGACCCCTGCCAAAACGGAAGGGTTTTTTGCATCTCCGAATTTTCAGATGCCCCCAAAATCTTATAATTAGGGGATTAGAGCACTCTAACAATCATTGATTAGGCATGGTGTAATAATTGTATTAGCGCAAAACGATCAGGACGTTTTTAATACATATCACCTACGCCTCCCGGTAACAATAAACAATTTTAAACAATGAACATCAAAACTAAACTAAGGTTAGGATTTGGGTTTCTTTTCGTACTGGTGCTTTTAATAGGTAGTGTAGCTGCCTATTATCTCAATGACATTTCCAAAACTTCAAAAGTAATTTTAAAAGACAACTTTGAATCGCTGACCATCGCCCGGCAAATGCGCCAGATCCTGGATGAAAACCCATTTCCCCTTCCGGGCAATGCGATTAAACAATTTAAGGCGCAGCTGAAACGGCAAACCAACAATGTAACGGAAAAGGGTGAAATGGATCTGACGAGGCTGATCTTGCGGGATTTCAACCAAGTTTCTGAAACATCTCCTTCCAATTCATTGAACCGTAACGCTTTTAAATCCCTCCATCAGAACATTCGGAAAATTGAAGAACTGAATATGGAGGCTATTTTATTGAAAAATAATCGGGCGCAGGCCTCAGTTAACGAAGCAATATTATACCTGGGCATACTGGCCGGCATTACGTTTCTGATCTTGTTCAGTTTCATCGCAAACTTCCCCGGATTTATCGCTAATCCATTGGTCGAATTAACCGAAGGAATAAAAGAGATTAGCAACAAAAATTATCAAAAGAGACTTGATTTTCCGGCATATAATGAATTTAGTGAACTGGCTTCCGCTTTTAATGAAATGGCATCCCGTTTAAACGAATGGGAAAACAGTAATCTGGCTAAGATCATCTCTGAAAAGCTCCGCATTGAGACCATTATTGAAAAAATGGAGGATGCAATACTTGGATTAAATGAAGAACAAGAGATTATTTTCATCAACCCGATTGCTAAAAAACTCCTGACCCTAACAGACAAAGAAATCCATGAGCAGAACGCATCACAACTGGCCGAAAAAAATGATTTACTTAAATGCCTTCTTGAATCTAAGAGTGACGAAAAACCATTAAAGATTTACTCTGAAGGGAAAGAGTCTTATTTCCAAATGGAAAGTCATGAAATCCTCGTTCCGGAATATGAAATAGACAGTAACGGGCCTGTCGCTAAATCAGGCGAATTTGCCGGCCAGGTTTTTATATTAAGAAACATCACTCGTTTCCGCGAACTGGATGAAGCGAAAACAAACTTTATTGCTACGATTTCACATGAATTAAAAACGCCCATTTCTTCCATTCAAATGAGTTTAAAGCTTTTAAATGATGAGCGTATAGGTATCCTGAATAAGGAACAGAAGGATTTGTTGGGCCATATAAAAAATGACGGTGTGCGCCTTTTAAAGATCACCAGTGAGCTTTTGGAAATGTCCCAGGTAGAAACCGGGAATATCCAATTGAACTTCCTGCCCACCGATCCGGAACAGATCGTTGAGTATGCCATGAGTTCCGTAAAGTTTCAGGCAGATCAGCAGAAAGTTGAGCTTCAGATTATTTCCGACCCACATTTAAAACGGGTTTATGCAGATGTAGAAAAGACGGCCTGGGTACTGGTCAACTTTCTTTCAAACGCGATCCGGTACAGTCCCCCCGATTCAAAAGTGATTATCAATGTACGTGAAGCAGGAAGTATGGTTGAATTTTCTGTCAAGGATTTTGGCGAAGGAATACACGAGCAATACCAAACAAAGATCTTCGACAAGTATTTCAGGGTTCCAACCGATGAAAAAACGAAATCAGGGACGGGACTTGGTCTGGCCATTTCAAAAGACTTTATTGAAGCCCAGAAAGGTGAAATATTTGTGAATAGCCGCCTCGGATCGGGAAGCTTGTTTGGATTCAGATTACCCATAGTATAATACAGTATAATTCACTCGTTATCCGCCTTAGGGCTTCATCAAACCATTGATACATGTCAGGTCATAAAAACATTCATAAGTTATCCGGAGCCGGAATTCTAATTAGTTTAGGTATCATCTATGGCGATATCGGTACTTCTCCTCTTTACGTTTTTACAGCTATTATCGGCGATCAAATCATTTCCCCGGACCTGATCCTGGGTGGTTTATCGTGTATCTTTTGGACCCTTACCCTTCAAACAACAATTAAATATGTCATTATCACGCTTCAGGCAGATAACAAGGGTGAAGGCGGTATATTTTCACTCTATTCCCTGGTCAAACGCAAAGCCAAATGGCTCGTCATTCCGGCAATGATTGGCGGCGCCGCTTTACTGGCAGACGGAATCATCACGCCTCCGATAACCGTATCATCCGCCATCGAAGGATTAGACATGGTTTATCCGGGGTTACCCACCATCCCCATCGTTATAGCCATTCTTTCCGGCCTTTTTATTATTCAGCAATTCGGAACTTCTATTGTTGGAAAAGCCTTTGGTCCCATCATGTGGGTATGGTTTACCATGCTTGCCGTACTTGGCACCGGGTTTATTATTCAAATGCCCGACATTCTTAAAGCAATTAATCCATATTATGCTTACCATATATTAACCACTAACCCCAATGCATTATTAATTCTTGGCGGCGTTTTTCTCTGTACTACCGGAGCGGAAGCACTATATTCCGATCTTGGTCATTGCGGCCGTTCCAATATTCGCATCAGCTGGATCTATGTAAAAACTTGTCTCTTACTTAACTACTTTGGCCAGGGAGTTTGGTTAGTTCAGAATCAGGGAACAAAACTGGCAGGCAACAATCCATTTTACCATTTAATGCCTGATTGGTTTCTGATTACAGGTATTGGGATTGCTACTCTGGCGGCAATCATCGCCAGCCAGGCGCTTATTTCTGGTTCCTTTACTTTGATTTCCGAAGCCGTCCGGTTAAACCTCTGGCCCAAGGTGAAGATCAACTACCCATCCATACAAAAAGGCCAGCTCTACGTTCCTTCCATCAACTGGATTCTGCTTGCTGGTTGTATATCCGTGATGTTTATCTTTAGAGAGTCAGCTCGAATGGAAGCAGCCTATGGATTATCAATTACGATAACTATGCTGATGACCACTGTATTAGTAACGATGTTTTTGAAGCGTCGAAAATTCCCCAACTACCTGATTGTGCTTTTTGTGGGGGTATATTCTTTACTTGAGCTAACTTTCTTATTCGGAAATCTGACCAAAATCCTGCATGGCGGCTGGTTTACGCTACTGATTGGTTCTATCTTATTTTCGGTAATGTGGACATGGTCTCGTGGCCGAAAAATAAAGAATAGCTATGTTAAATTTGTAGAGATTGACGACTACTATACTATTCTGCGGGAGCTGAGCGAGGACGAAAGCGTACCAAAATATGCTTCTCAGTTAATTTACCTTACCAGCTCCAACTTCTCTTCAGAAATTGAATCAAAAATAATGTATTCCATACTGCATAAGCAGCCGAAGCGGGCCGACGTATATTGGCTAATTCATGTGGATGTAATGGATGAACCTTTTACAAACGAATATAAAGTGCAATTTCTGATTCCGGGAAAATTAATCAGGGTGGATTTCAAACTAGGATTTAAAGTGGAGCAAAGTATTAATATTTTGTACCGGCTGGTAGTGGAAGACCTTGTCAGAAATGGCGAAGTAGATATCACCAGCCACTATGAATCGTTGAAGCGTTACAACATCGTTGGTGACTTCAGATTTATCGTTTTGGAGAAAACCTTATCCAAAACTTTCAAATTGCCGTTTAGGGATCGGTTTATTCTCGGATATCAGTCTATCTTGAAATCCCTCAGTCTATCAGAAGAAAGTAGTTTTGGGCTGGATGAAAGCTTCGTAACCGTAGAAAAAGTACCATTATTGATCAATGCAGAAAACAGGTTCATCGACTTGAAAAGGTTAGTATAATATTCTTTTAAGCCTATTATGTCTTGTACTGTCTTTTACCTCGCGAAACTCCGTTTTTATGCGATTAAACCTTTCACTTCTCTTGTGACCGAATGAAAACGTTACGCCCCTACTCTACAGTCAAGTTTGCTAACAACAGAATAGATTCAGCGAATCCGTAATGTACTAACCTTCGTAGTTGTTATTAAACAATACACTTTCATGAATTATATATCTATTTCCGTACTGGTTTTACTACTACTTGCAGGGTGTAACAGTCGAACTAAAATTGTAGAAAAGAGTTACGCAGATAGTGTAATTATGAATTACCCGAATTCCGAAGTCTTTAAAACAAATACTTTAGAGATGCAGTTTTGGAAACGTCGGATCAATCCACTAATTCCCGGCATCTCAAATGAGCTCAAATATGCCGCTTCACTTGTCAGGCAGTTTCACCTGACAGGCGACATCAATGACTTGAGCAAAGCAAAAAAAATCTTACTAAATATTAGTGAGGTTTATCAGAATAAAGAAGCTGGAGTGTATTTAGCTTTGACAGAGATTGCGCTTCTACAGCACCAGTTTAAAAATGCGGAAGGTTTATTAAATGCAGCTAAAAAATTAGGGATCCAAAATTACGTCCTCAATAGTTTTTCTTTTGATGTTGAGTATGAGCTGGGTCATTATAATCTTGCCTCCTTTTATCTGGATAAATTAAAATCTCCGGGCGATTACGGCTACCACTTCCGGAAAGCTAAAATGTCTCACCTGAAGGGTGAAGTAGATACGGCGATCCACTACATGCTTAGGGCTGCCGCTTTGGCTCCCAGAGGTTCATACTTGCAGGGCGCAGCGCTATCCAATGCGGCAGACTTCTATATTCATACTGGAGAACTCGAAACGGCGGCAGATCTTTATAAGCGGTGCATTTCAATCAATAGTATCGATAATCACAGCATTTCAGGTCTTGGAACGATTGCCATGAAGTATGACCAGGATTTTGCAGTCGCCGGATCTTTATTTAAGCTAGTACAATCACAATACAAACTTCCCGATCCTGCATTTAAACTATACCAGCTGGCGCAAAGTATGCAGAGCCCAACGCAGGAAAAGTTATACGCTCAACAATTCGTCTCAATGGCCGGTCAGCCGCGATACGGAAAGATGTACAGTAAATATTTAATTGAAGTATATACCGGCATTCTTAACAAGCCCTTGCTGGCCGAGCAAATCGCCCGGGAAGAACTGAAGAATCGCTTAACCTCACAGACAGCAGCGTGGTATGCCTGGACCTTGTATAACAACAAAAAGCCCGGGGAGGCAGAGAAGGTATACAGAAAGTATGTATCCGGCAAACCTCTGGAAGGCTTTGAATTGTATTATATGGGGAAATTGATGGAAGGGCTTGGTAGAGCCTATACATCAGAAGAGTTTTACAAGGCAGCCTCTGAAAACAAGTTTGATCTGAGTCCGGCCATGATCCTACACCTGAATTCAAGATAAAAAGATCCGTTCCACGGTCCAGTACGCCGCAATTATGGCAATTACAACAGATAAAGGAAGAACGATTCTTTTTTGATAATAAGGTTTAGCGCTATACCATTTGGCCATAAAAAAATAGGCTGTTAGGATAAGCGTAACCTGGCCTAACTCCACTCCTATATTGAACATGACAAGTGAAAGAAGGTAAGCATTTTGAGGCAAGCCAATCTCATTAAGGGCGCCTGCGAACCCCATCCCATGTATTAGTCCAAATAAGAACACAATCCCGACCCGGGCAGGCTTTACTTTTTTTGTGAAAATATTTTGAAGGGCTATATAAAAAATAGAAATAGCTATAAGTGGCTCAATAATGCTGATCGGTGGTGAGATTATACCGTACATAGATAACCCCAGAGTAATTGAATGAGCAACGGTAAACGCTGCGGACTGGGATAGCACAGGTTTAAGGCGTGGTGACAAGAGAAATAAGCTCAGAACAAACAGAATATGATCGAGACCAAGGGGCAGAATATGCTTAAAACCAAGGATAAGATAAACCGAAGCAGCGTCAGATTCAGACATATGTTCGAGCTCCTGGACAATGACATGGGCTTTTGAAGAGGTGTAAATACCCGTAATAAGCAACAATAATATAATGAGCTTTTTCACAGCTTTTATCTGATTAAATCGGATTAAAAAAAAAGAGTCGGAATTCCCGACTCTTAAGTTTTTTTAATTAAAATTAGTGAGGAGTAGCCAGGTATGGAAACGTGTTTAAAAACACCTTGTCGTTCGCGCCGACATTGTCCGAAGTCAGCCCGGGATTAGAAGTTCCGGCGGGGCCGCCAAAAATAAGCAGTAACTCCACATCAATTACATCGTCAGCTAATGCACGACCGGTTAGGACATTCGTCCCGTCAAAGAAAGTGGTTTTGCCACCTGTGGAAACGTTCAACACATCCGTCGCTAGCAACCCACTAAGCTGTGCAGCGGTCTGACCCAATGCATTTGTGCTATAGCCAGGATTTAGAGCCATGAGGCGTGCTTGAAATTTGGATTGAAAGGCAGCGCTCATCATGGACGGCAAAGTAACATTGAACTTATCTTTGTCTTCCGGGCCGACAAAAACCGTTGCAATGCCTGGCCGTGCAGCCTGGTCACCGGCTACAGCAAAGGTTACTCCCTGGTTGGGATCTGCCAGGACATTACTGTCTTTTTTACAAGATCCAAGGACTAATACAGCTAGACCAACTGAGTATATAAAATTGAATTTCATGATTTTTTTCTTTTTATTGATATTAAATTTTCTTTTTGCTCTCTACCCAAACATTAATTTTGCCTGTACTTTTTAACATTGACTTAGGTACCTCGATAACAGCACTTAATAAATTTGTCCCTTTGAAGGTATCATTACCGGGTTTGTTAAAAGAAGTTGCGGTACCCCCGAGGATCTTTTTATACTGATCCAAATCGAAAAAGAAGGGATCATCGCGCGGGCCTGCAAAGGCAGAGATACCGTTTCGGGTAGCCGTAATCGGGTTTGCAGATGAGGAGTAGGGAGTTGTTGGTACCATGACGGAGGCTTCTGATTCGATGGTACTGCTTAATCCCGTGGCTCCCGGTTTTAGAGGGCCGTAAACGAACATTTTATTTGATTTAAACACCATCTGAATAACAAGATCTTCGACATTGTCATTATTATTGTCGATGTTGAATTCAAACATTGTGTTGTCCTCAAATACAACTGAGCCGGTACTTGCGGGGCTTAATAAAGGTTGCCAGGTAGCAGCAAAAACTAAATTATCACCGTTTGATCCCTGGAATACATAAAGATCGGCAATATCGGCCGGCTTACCGGTTACTGCAGGCGCATCGATGTGATCTGCTGCCCATAAAGCTCCTGCTCCTACGCCGATAGCCACGGCTACTGTGAGGAGTGTTTTTTTAATTTTCATTTCTCTCATTTTTTGGTTTCAAACTCAATTACGGTAACGGTAATACCTTGGTTTTTTTTAATTGAAAATTAAATTTAAGAGAGTTTTGTATCGTGAGATTCAAGCTAATGTTAAAAGGAGGTGAAACACGAAGGATACCTGGGATAGGAAATGCCGTAGAGTCACCACACAGATATTGGAATAGCGAGAAATATTTTAAAAGTCGGGGAAAGATTTTAAGATAAATCAACAGAACGACCATTAGTAGGCTTATTGGTCGCAAAATTAGCGCCGCCTCAGTTCTAATGACTTAGTTGCAAACTGAAATAAAATGTCGATCCCTTGCCGCATTCACTATCTACCCAAATTTCTCCGTGGTGAGTCCGAATAATTTCTGCACTAAGATACAGCCCGAGACCAAAACTTGAAATATGCTGGGTTAAGGGAATGTGCAACCCGGGAGATGTAAGAAACTTTGATTGGAATGATTACTCCAATATCCATTTCAGGGAGCCTCGCAACGACGCTCTATTGCGGGCACTGTTTCGTCGGAATTGATGATCTGCACGTTTCATTACACCGGTTAGTCACTATCACCGTTCCCCATTTGCACATTCGCATGTTGTAAGATCCCCTGTATGCAGCGTCACAGCTGAATCATCCCGGTTACTCCACACCAATATTTGCGTATGCAGTTTTTCACCCTTCCATCCGACAGGTTTCCATCGATCCGCCTGTTCAATCTGGGGTACTGCGTCCCTGGCGTAACGCATATCGCTGCTCACAAAGCTTACATTCGTATGGTTCTTTAACTAATGCCATTCGCAACAGTTGCCTGATTTGACAGCTGCTGAGCGGGTGAGGTTGTCGAACCAATAGAAAGGATAGCAATAAGATTAATGTATTTGCCTGATTTTATTCTTGATCTCCTAAACTAAGGCGACAAATTGACCTGGCATCAAAAACAACAACACAAACATTTGCAAACTGGTTGGAAAGCGGTAAAATAATATTGGGGATCGCGGACACTACGATAAATACAACAAAGGAGGGGAATTGAGGGTTTATGAAATAGGCTTGATTAAGTAATTGAGCTGAAAGCTGATAGCCTCTAGTGCACCTGGCAGGCCTCAAGCACATTGCCGTCCGGATCAAAAAAGAAGAAGTATTTCACAAAACCATCATTGATCACTTCATCGGTTTTTACCCCGCTTTCCTGCAGAGTCTTTTTTGCTTTTTCGGCATCAAGAGTTTTAAAAATAGGATAAGTAGCTGTGTCTTTATTGTTCTGAACTGGCTGATCCGTTTGCCAGAGAGTAATGCTGGTGGGGCCGTGTGTATTTAAGACTACCAGATTTAAGGCCAGCTCTTCATAAATGATGTTGAAAGAAAGCTTCTCTTGGTACCAGTTTTTCGAAAGATTCACATCTGAAACCCGAACAATAACCGTGTCAATGCCCTGAAGTAAATTAGTATCCATTTTTGCAAGTTAAACGCCAACAAAATTGTAATCCAAATTAAGATGTTTGTTCGCAAAAAGACAATCAATCTTTTATACAATTATTCCATATATATCCATTTTGCTTGCTGGACCTCTCAACCAGTTAATTAAGGACCCGAAGGGATAAGACCCTGTTAGCGTGAAATGTTAAATGGAAAAAAATGGGTAAAAAATGCCCCATGCTTTAAAATTTCTAACGATGAACTCCCCTGTTTTAGACCTTATAAGCTTCTTAACAGCCCTTCCTGAAATATCCGGGCTTTGGTACAATTATCGTCTGGGTGTGAATAGGATTCTCATTTAGTATCGTAAAATCCCAGGGGAAATCACTTCAGTCTATACATCGAATTATGTTAATATCGAAAGAGCACGAACAATGCAAATACCAGTTTTATTCAGAATTAGATCGTCTCAGCATTGAGAGGGGTGAACAGGATTTCAGCTATAGGAACTATGTATATTTTAACTACCGTCAGTTGCCAGTTATTTCTGGTGAGCACTTGTTCATAGAAGAGGTTTATCAAAGAATCTTCTTCGGACCGAAAAAACCACAAGTGGAACAAAAAGCAATTGAGAGTGACATGAACAATAGCTTGATTTCGGAAGGTCAGGAATTAATCAGAATTGGTGAGTTGCTGATTGCTTATGGTCAAAGAGAAAACGAAAACACACTTTGCAATGAACCGGCACTTGCTTCTGTGGACATAGATTCGCCGGTTATTGCAACCGCTCTTCAATTAATGAAAATTCAGAAACTAAAACGGATGAAACCGGATCGCAAAAATATCGGCTTTGAAAACTGTTAAGCGTAAATAAAATCTTGGAAGATCTCGCGATTCCGCCGTTACGGGCTGCCTCACATCCCATGCCCACTACACACTTAGTGCATATAGAAAACCATGAGGGCTATCGTAGATGTGATGACGTGCAGGATGACAATTTCCAGAATTTAATCCAAAACGACTTTATCAAGAATAGACTCCTTAATTTAATGATGTTGTTCATACCCTGCTCAGTTAAAAGTCCAACAAATTCGCCTGTTTAATTGGCTACGTTAATAACCTCGACGTTACATTTTTGGAGCGCACCGAAGTATTCCCCGGAAAGCGCCCCGAAGTCGGGAATTTGCAAAATAGGTAATTTTGGTATTTTTAGCTTATCCTTGTTTAGCGGGATCAACCGTTGAAAAATTAAGAATGAAATTTTTTGGTATCAGTCTGTGTTTTTTGCTAAGTTTTTTATTTACAAAAGCACAGGTTAATGTGGACAGCGTCAGAAACAGCTTAAATCATCAAAAGCTGACGGTCACCGAGAGGATAAATTCGCTAAACATTCTTGCCTCGTATTATAACCAGGACTCTACAAATCAGGCTTTGTTGTATGCAAATGAAGCTTACTTACTGTCCTTAAAGGAAAACGATAAATACTTACAAGGTCGGTCTTTACTAAACCTTGCAGAGGGCTACTTGTATAACGACGGGTACGACCAGGCACTGCAATATGCATTCAGTGCCCTGGATATTTTTCAAATATCTGGCAGGGAAGAAGATCTGGCCGAATGTTACCGTCTTTTAGGCTGGGTATTTTACGATTCCGAAAACGCCGATTTTGCCATGCAGTTTCACCGGAAAGCTTACAAAGCATATACAGAACTTAACAATCGGAAAGGTATGGGCTTATCGCTGAACGCTATCGGACTGGTTTACCAACTCAAGGACGAACATGCTTCAGCAAAGCCATATTTTGAAAGGGCATTGACCCTTGCGCGGCAGGTGAATAACAGATCTGCCATCGCAGCATCAATAAATAACATTGGAATCTGTGAAAACGACCTTGGCAATTACAACCAGGCCGTTTCATTACTAAACGAATCTCTGTTAATATTCCAGACACTTGGATTGGAACTATCTGAAGCTGAAACACTGAATCAGCTTGCTTTTTCGCAGTTAAAGCTGAAAAATTATCCTGAGGCCAGAAAAATGCTCGCCCAGTCGAGGCACCTTATTAAAGGTGCAAGTTCGAACATGAAGAAAGAAAAACTACTGGATAACCTCAGTATATCTTCGAAACTGAATGCAGCTCTGGGTAATTATAGTGATGCATTCAAAGATCTGCAAGAGTATACACTTATACGCGATCAGATCATTTCCCGGACAAAGAGCGATGCAGTAGCTGCCAACAAACTCAAACGGGAAACTGCTGAAAATGAAATGCAGATAAAATCGCTCTTAGCAGAAAGAGAACTGCGCGCTTTTCAGCGTAATGCACTGGCTACCGGAATTGTATTGCTGATTATTATAGGGTTCCTTCTTTATAGCAGGCTCAGACAGCGGCAGAAAAAAGAAAAGGAACTGTACGCTGTGAGGCAGGAACTGATCAGGCAGGAACTGGATAATGCCATGCTTGAAAAAGAGGCTCTAACCGATAAACTGGACTATAAAAAGACGGAACTTCAAAACTATGCCTTGTATATCTCGCAGAGGAATGAGCTGGTAAGAGGTTTCACAGGCGAGCTGAACAGCCTGAAAAATGAAGTGCAGGATGACATGACGAAATTCAACCAGTTGCTCCGCAAGTTTCAGTATGACCTCGATATAAACAAGGAAGCCCAGGATTTTAACATAAACATTGAGGAAATGCACAAGGATTTCTTCTATAATCTGCTGCAAAAGTATCCGAACCTAACTCAGAATGAGAGACGGCTCTGTGCCCAGATCCGCCTTAACCTATCTATAAAGGATATTGCCTCGCTGAATAACATATCTGTTAAATCTGCAGAAATGGCCAGATATCGTCTTCGAAAGCATTTTAACCTGGTCCACGAAGATAGCCTGAACGAGTTTTTGAAAAAATTCTGAAGAGAGACCGGTTTAAAATCAATTCGCAGCACCAAGTTAAAGGCTTGGAAATGTCGCTGTTGGGGTAAGTGATCACGCAAACCTTTTCCTACTAACTAACTTCGATGAATCTCATGGAAGTAGTAATATTACAGACCTGTTCAGCCATGAATCGGTCTAAAATCCTCCTGTTTAGAAGGTCTTTTTGGATACCTTCATTTAAGCTATTGGCACACTTCAAAAAATATCTTTCTGACAAATAATAAAGATCGTCCCCCTCCCACAAGAACTGTCATTATCTGCAAGTTTTAAGGCAACGCAATCGGCGTCGCCCTTTTGTCAGCCCATTTATTTCCTCCTGTCATCAATAAGTAAGTATTTACAGAAAAGCAACCCACTGGTATTCAATATATTGATAACCAGGTAGAGGTCAAATAGAGGTACAGAAGGGGATCACATATAGGTTAGTGAAGGCTTTTTTAGTTTAAATACGTGATAGATTTATTTTAGAAATCAACGCCTGGCACAGCGCTTTATTGAAACGGAGATTCTCTTTAGCAAATCATGATATCAACCGGGCGGAAATTCAGACCAATAATTTAAAACCGAACCACATGCTAAAATCAAAACCATTGCTCTGCAGGAGCATCTTTTTACTCATGTTATTCCTGACGGCTCTGCCTATGCTAGCCGATGCCTATCAAAACGATCAGCAGATCACCGGCCAGGTAGTTGACAAGAATGGCAAGCCAATTCCCGGAGCCACCGTATCCGTCAAAAACTCCGCCCGGGGAACCGCTACCGATGCGGATGGGAAGTTTTCTCTCAGTGTTCCGCAGAAAGCCATACTGGTTGTTTCGTCAACCGGCTACAACACGCTTGAGCAAGTGTTAACCGATAACCCAACCCTGATAATTCAATTAGAAGATTCGGTGGTGGGCTTAGACGAAGTCGTTGTAATCGGATATGGCACGCAAAGGAAAGGTGATGTGACCTCAGCGATATCTTCTGTCAGCATGAAAAACCTTGAAAATCAACCTGCTGCCAATCTGGGAACCTTATTGCAGGGACAAGCCGCAGGTGTAATTGTATCATCAGGATCGGGCAATCCGGCGGCCAGCCCAGCGGTACTTATCCGGGGATTGAATAGCATCAACAATGCTAACCCGCTTTACGTGGTAGACGGAATTCCGTTGGGAACCGCATATGACCTCAACCCAAATGACATCGAAGCGATCAGTATTTTAAAGGACGCATCCGCGGCCACCATATATGGATCAAGAGCTGCAGGCGGTGTGATCCTTATTACGACAAAAAAGGGCAAATCAGGTGAACCCCGCATCAATTTCAGCTCATACGCCTCAACGCATACGCTCAATAATAACATAGCACTGCTCGATAAATTGCAGATGAACAAAGTGGTGAAAGAAGCTTTTGCCAATGACGGTGATGCAGCACCTTCTTATGTGATGGACGATTCCAAATACGCCAATACAAACTGGAAAGAGGCATATTTCAAAAACGGGGTTGAACAAAAGTATGATGTGGATCTGTCGGGAGCCAGCGAAAAGTTGAATTACCGCTTGTCTCTGGGCCATTGGGGCCATTCCGGAACGATCAACAATTCTGGCGCTAAAAGAGATAATATACGGCTGAACACGGATATTAAACTATTGAATAACCGGCTAAAAGTAAGCCCAATTCTGGCCTACACACGGTCTAACAACAAAAACTTTGCAGATGTTACCGGCGACGGGAACGCCGGTTTCTCGGACATTATGAACCTATACAATGCCTTACCCCACAAAAAAATATATGATCCGGCTTCTGCCAACGGCTTTGCCAAACCTGAACCCGAGTTAGGTTCAGGTAATGCCATTGGCGAAAGAATGTTAAGCGATAACCGGACGAATGATGAAAATCTTCAGCTTAATATTGGTGCCGACTTGAAGTTGTGGAAGGGTCTATCCTACAACTTTACCGCCGGAAAAACGATGATCAATAATTTTGATTATGCACAAACCCAGGCATACGATTTCGGTCCGCTTTCATTAGTAGAAAATCCATCCCGGTTTGAGTCAAGAGGGAAAAGTGAATTTTCGGTGTTTACTCATTTGCTAAACTACGATCAAAGCTTCGGCGATCACAACCTAAAAGCGTTGTCCGGTTTCTCACGGGAAAAGAGTGAAAACCAGGGGACTTCAGCCGGGGGAAATCACCTATCTTCTCCTCTTATTGAAGCGTTGTCCGGCTTAATCGTCGAGGGTTCCGGAGATTATATCCGCTCCGGGGGATGGAACTTTACCAGTACACTACAGTCGTACTTTGGGCGCTTAAGTTACAACTACAAGGATAAATATTACTTGCAGGGCAGTTTACGCAGAGATGGTTCCTCAAAGTTTGGTACGGCAAACCGCTTTGGTAACTTTTATTCGATGTCGGCAGGCTGGTCTGTTCATAATGAAAACTTTTTCAATATACCCTGGATCACCGAATTGAAACCCCGGCTGAGTTATGGTATTGTAGGCAACCAGAACATCAGCAATTTTCAGTACCTCGCCAAGATATTTCTAAACGGTTCTGACCCTTACCTCAACTATCCTTTTGGCTCTGCAATGAGTCAGCAGGTGTATGTCGGCGCAATTGCAGCTTCGCTGGCTAACGACCAAATCAAGTGGGAAGAAACCGGGACTTTAAATGCCGGATTAAACGCTGCTTTTCTAAATAACAAGTTTGCTGTTACCCTGGATTATTTCAATTCGAAGACCTCCGACATGCTGGCGGAGACTCCGATTCCCTCCTCCTCGGGAATCACAGCCTTGCCGCTAACTAATATTGCCGACATGCAAAATACAGGCTGGGAATCATCCCTCACCTATCGGCACACGGCGGGTAACGAGTTCTCTTTTGATGTAACTGCCAATATATCTCATAGTACAAACAAGATAATCCGGCTAGGTTATGATCAGGGTTTGATAGCCGATGGCTATGTTGATTATAATAACCGGGCCACCACCGTTACGCGTAAGGGTGTCGCGCTGGCCTCTTTCAATCTCTATCAATCTGCCGGAATATTTAAATCCCAGACTGAAATAGATAACCATAAAAACGGCAATGGCGAGCTGCTTCAGCCAAATGCGAAACCCGGAGACCTGCGATTTTTAGATACCAATGGAGATGGTGCGCTGGATGATGCAGATAAAGTGTTGATGGGCAGCGGTCTGCCGAAACTCGATTTTGGCTTGACCTTCAACGCATCGTATAAAGCATTTGACTTCACCTTATTTTTTAATGGTAAACAGGGGCAGAAGATGTATAATGGAGCGCAGATGTTCCTTAACCGGTTTTACCGTTCTACCGAACTGCTGAATGCCTGGTCGCCAGCCAACCCTGATGCTACTATGTACCGGCTATCAAACGCAGACCTTAACGAAAATCTTCGGGTATCAGACTATTACCTGGAGGATGCCTCCTTTGTCCGCCTGCGGAACATCCAACTGGGGTATACGATCCCACAAAGATTTTTAAGCAAAGCTTCCATCAACCGGCTTAGAATTTATGCCGGGGCCTATAATCTTTTAACGATAACCAAATACTCCGGATTTGACCCCGACCTTTCCAATACCAGCATATTCAGCCGGGGCGTAGACAGGGGATATTATCCGTTAAGCAAATCATTTGTTATGGGTATTAACCTCGGATTATGATGCAACACCCCTACCGCATGTTTAAGCAATACACCGACGCTATAATAATCAGCGAGTCCTCAAATCTTATGTCTCACATCTCAAATCTTTTCTGATGAAAATATATCTCAAAATAACACTGATGCTCCTTACAGGAAATCTCATTTTTGCGGGATGCTCTAAAGACTACCTGGAGCAGAATGACAAGCAAAGTCTTACCGAAAACACATTTTGGACGACGCGGCAACATGCGCTGCAAGGAATCACGGCCACTTATGCAGCCCTTCAGGGACATGATGGAAGCAAATGGACTTTTTTCGAGGAGATTTACACCACGCTTGCTTACAAAGCGGACGACCTGAAGAATAACACCAACGAGCCTTATGGAAAAACCATGGCTTCATTTACAAACGGTGCCGATGAAAGCGGTCCGTGGAACTTGTGGGCGACCTGCTATGCAGGTATTGGCCGTGCTAACCAGGTAATCGACAAAGTGCCCGGAATAGCGGTAATGTCAGAGGCTGAAAGAAACGAAATAACCGGTGAAGCGAAATTTTTGAGAGCATATAATTACTTTATCCTGATTAATGGTTATGAAAATGTCCCCCTGGTATTAACATTCGAAAAAGATATCAATAAGCTGCAAGTTTCACAGGCTCCGTCTGCGGATGTATGGGCGCAGATCGAAAAAGATCTGCAGGAGGCTGAACAAGTTCTACCAGTTTCTTATGATGATGCACTTAAAGGCCGCGCCACCCGGGGCGCTGCGAAGGCCTTGTTGGCTAAAGCTTACTTATTTCAGGAAAAATGGCCTCAGGCGGAAGCCAAATTTAAAGAGATTAGCGGCCAATATTCTTTGAACAGCAGTTACATTGATAATTTCAACGGCCTGGCGGAGAATGGTCCTGAATCCATCTTCGAAATTCAATTCAGTGGCGACCGGACTATTTCGGACGAACGCCACCCCTTCAACTTTGAAGTGAGGCCTTTTGCCTTAGATGGCTGGGAATTGTTCACCCCTTCTGATTGGCTGGTCGCCGAAATGAAGAAAGATATAAAGCCAGACGGTAGATATTCTGACCGGGTTTACGGCAGCATTTACTTTGATGATGCGGATTCAAAAATGTGGGACCTTAACAGCCCGGCTGCTTTAATACCCTATTCTGCAGTTAAAGCAAATCTACAGGAAACTGCTTATTTTAATAAGTATGCCTATCCTACCGACCGTGGCGGCGCTTATGTAGGAACGAATATTTCTGTTATCCGTTACGCGGATGTATTGCTGATGCTGGCTGAGGCATTGAACGAGAACAATAAAAAGGCGGAGGCTGTAGATCGGATCAATGAGGTGAGAATCCGAAGCGGCGCAAGCCCCATTAGTGATGGCGCTTTTACAAAAGACCAGTTAAGAAATCACATTCGCCATCATGAACGTCCGGTGGAACTTTCGATGGAATGGGCTATCCGCTGGTTTGACCTGGTTAGATGGGGCCGTGGAAATACAGCTAAGGAGTCAATAAAAACTACGCTTACTTTCCATACCAAGGCTTCCGCAAATAATTTCGTAGAAACCAAGCACATCCGCTACCCTATCCCTTTGAAGGAAATCAATGTAAACCCGCTGCTGCAGCAAAACTCAGGATACTGACCGCAGCATACATTAGTAGAAAAACTTTTAGACTGTAAATCCATAAAGAGGCTTTTATGAGGGCTCCTTATTAGCTACTTATTATATGCTGAGCGCAATAAAATCAATCGTAATAACAAGCGTAACTACTCTTCTGCTGTTTGGATGCATAAATGCTGAAGCACAAATAAATGACTGGGAAAATCCGGTGAGGGTTTCATTAAATACAGAAGCTCCGCATGCACATTTTATTCCCTACCCTACTGAGCAAAGTGCGATAAGCAGGCAAAATTCGCCTTTCATTCAGTCGCTGGACGGGATCTGGAAATTTAAGTTATCCACCAATCCGGATAGCCGGCCTCCGGATTTTTTTAAAACGCAGTTCGATGTCAGCAAATGGGAGAACATTAAGGTTCCCGCCAACTGGCAGACAGAAGGGTTTGATAAATTTATTTTTACGGATGTTGAATATCCAATCCCGCCCAATCCCCCTTATGTTCCCAAAGACCATAATCCTGTCGGGTCGTACAGAAGGGATCTTAACATACCTTCCGCATGGGATGGAAAAGATATATTTATCCATCTGGGCGCGGTAAACTCTTTTTTTTACTTATGGATAAACGGGCAATACGTAGGTTTCAGCAAAGACAGCAAAACACCAGCAGAATTTAATATTACCTCTTACTTACAGAAAGGCAAAAATTCGGTCTCCATCCAGGTTTTCCGTTTTAGTGACGGCACGTACCTGGAAGGCCAGGACATGTGGAAGTTAAGCGGTATTGAACGCAGCGTTTACCTGGTCGCAAGGCCGAAACTGTCGGTTGCCGACTTCTTTGTAAAGGCCGGCTTAGATGATCGGTACCAGGACGGGATTTTTGATCTGACTGTCAGTCTTAACAAACAACCATCGCCCAAACGAAACGGCCAGTCTCTCCAGGTAAAAATACTGAATGATGGTGGCAAAGTAATTTATCAGCAGCGATCAAAGCTGGAAGGCAGGCAAGAGTTTCAATTTAATCACCGGGTTAAGGATGTCAAAAGCTGGAACGCGGAACACCCTAACCTCTATACCCTGGTGATTAATCACGTCGATGAAAAGGGGGAACCTGTTGAGAGCATTTCGCATAAAATCGGGTTTAGGAGCATCGAAATTAAAACCGGTTTGATGCTGGTAAACGGCAAGGCTATTAAATTAAAAGGTGTTAACCGGCATGAGCATGATATGATCACAGCAAAAGTGGTCACCAGGGAGAGTATGGTTAATGATATTCGCCTGATGAAACTATATCATATCAATGCGGTAAGGACCAGTCATTATCCTAACGCAGAAGAATGGTACGAACTCTGTGACCAGTATGGCATTTACGTAGTTGATGAGGCGAATATCGAATGTGATGGCATGGACTTCAGTTCTGTAAAAACATTGTCCGACAAGCCTGAATGGATGGCGGCCTATCTCGACCGCACCAAAAGAATGTTTGAACGGGATAAAAATTTTTGCAGCGTCATCACTTGGTCTCTTGGCAATGAAAGCCGCTTCGGAGATAATTTCATAGCTACCTATAACTATCTTAAGTCCAGCGACAATACGCGGCCGGTTCAGTATGAAGAAGCGAGGGACAACCCTTATACAGATATCTATTGCCCGATGTATAAAGGCCTGGGTTTTCTACAGGACTATGTGAAAGAATGGAGGCCGCGGCCGTTAATATTGTGCGAGTATGCTCACATGATGGGTAACGGCGGGGGTAATTTAAAAGATTACTGGGATTTAATCTATAAGTATGAACAGCTGCAGGGCGGTTTTATCTGGGATTTTTCTGACCAGACTTTCAAAAAGAAAGACAGCAATGGAAGGGATATCTGGGCTTACGGCCGAGATATGGGTAATGTTGGTGCCACCAGCGATACCAGCTATTGTGCTGATGGTTTGTTCACGGCCGACAGGCGACCGCACCCGCAGGCGTATGAATTGAAGAAGGTGCATCAGCCTGTTCACTTTGAGCCGGTTAATTTTTCAGCCGCTACCATCCGGATCAGCAACCGCTTCGATTTCACTAACCTGGCTGACTTTTCTTTCAATTGGTTTATCAAAGCAGACGGAAAGATGGTAGTGGAAGGAAAAGTCGGGATCGAGGATTTGGCCCCGCAGGAAACAAAAGAATATAACTTAAGCATTCCGGATTACCAGGTAAAACCAGGCGTTGAATATTTCCTGACGATAGAAGCCAAAACAAAGGACAGCACTTTGTTCCTGCCGGCAGGCTATGTCGTTGCCTGGGAGCAATTCGCATTACCTGTGGTTAATAAAAAGCCGCTGGCAGGTCTTCTGACTACCTATCAGCCCCTGCGGAGAGACGAAGATTCCGGGAAATTAAGCATCCTCAATAAAAGCTTTTCGGTGACCTTCAATAAAAAAACAGGCTGGCTGCAGTCTTATTCTATAGCCGGAACATCCATTGTTAAAGAACCCCTTATGCCACATTTTTGGCGCGCTGCCACTGACAATGATATTGGCAATAGTCAGCAAATCCGGTGTGCAGTTTGGCAAACCGCTCCGGATAATGCAAGGCTGGATTCATTTGTTGTGAGACAGCTTGATACCCGGCAACTTCTGATCAGTACGGTCCACTATTTACCTTCGGTCGATGCCCATTATCTCGTGCAGTATCTTATACACGCCAGTGGCGATATTCGGGTGGATGTATCGATGAATGCCGGGCAGGGAAAGCACCCCGAACTGCCCCGGTTCGGCATGAAAGTGATTCTCAAAAAGGATTTCGACAAAACCACCTGGCTGGGACGCGGGCCTTTTGACAATTACTGGGACCGGAATGCAGCGGCGGCTGTTGACGTATATTCCATGCCGGCCGACTCATTATTTCACCCCTATCCACGTGCACAGGAAAGTGGCTACCGCACCGATGTGCGCTGGATGGCCATGCAAAACAGCAGTGGCCTGGGTTTGATGGTACTCGCCAATAAGCCCATCAGCACCGGTGTGCTGCACTTTGACATGAGGAAGCTTGATTTCGACAGACATGCCCCGGAAAATAACCATGGCGGTTCCATGTTAAATGATGACCTGATCTGGTGGAATATCGACTATAAACAAATGGGCGTTGGTGGAGATAACAGTTGGGGGGCACAAACTCATTCCGAATATATGCTGCCCTACCGGAATTATAAATATTCCTTCACGCTGCGGCCCGTATTAACAATGATCTTTTAGCCATTAAATCCCAATGAGTACGATATTTTACAGAATAACAGGCAGCCTGTTCTTTTTCCTGATAAGTGCAGAGCTGTATGCACAGAGGAACAACTTCCCGAATATGCTGAAGCTGCAGACAACGGTAAACGATGCCAATATAAATAACATTGAACGGTCATGTTTTAGCGACCTGGGTGCCTGGCATGCTTATGCGCTGCCGGAAAAAAGCTCAGACTTCGGTTCTTTCACGGGCCCACTGCTGATGGATATGAAGGGTGAATGGCTGGCCAACAACCTTGCACAACTGCATATTTTTGAGGGCGGCCAAAAAATAGCACTCGATTCTGCTAAGGCATCCCTCCGTTATTTCCCCGGATTGTTACAACAGGTCTTTGAAACGAGCGGATTAAAGATCGGGATGAACTTAATTTTTGTTTCAAGCCGCGAGTCCTTATTGCAGGTGGAAATTAAAAATCTCTCGCCAGGTAAACGAACGCTTAGAATGGTGTGGAAAGGAAAAGCTCTGCTTTCGTCTGCCCGTATGCAAAAAGTACCGGACGGCTTATTGGTTAACTTTGAAAACAACCCCCATCGGTTTGAAATAGTATACCAGGGAAAAGAAAAGGAAAACCTCCGACTAAATGGAAACTCGTATGAGACGAAAGGCAGGAAAGTTATATTACAGCCAGAGGAGCAATTCACCACAAGCCAGATACATCGTTACTTTCTTCTTGCAGATGAAAAGCCGGGCACAACTGCATCCTACGATTTTGCTGATGAACTAACGAAAAATCAAATCCGATGGGATGGATATCTGAATAAATACTTTTCTTCGGTTCCGGGTCTGGATGAGCCTAAAAAACGCCTGGCGGTAAAATCTATTATGACGTTATTAACCAACTGGCGCAGTAAAGCGAAGGACTTGCTGCACGATGGCGTTTTTCCTTCCGTTAACTATCAGGGCTTTTATGGTGTCTGGAGCTGGGATAGTTGGAAACAGGCTGTGGCCCTGAGTTATTTTCATCCGGAACTGGCCAAAGAAAACGTATTGTGCATGTTCGACTACCAGGACGACCAGGGAATGATAGCCGACTGTATTTACTCCGATAAAGCTGAAAACAACTGGCGGGATACCAAACCGCCCCTGTCGGCCTGGGCCGTGTGGCAGATCTTTGAACAGTCCAAGGATATTGATTTTGTAAAAAAGATCTATCCGAAGCTGGTTAAATATCATCAATGGTGGTATCGAAACCGTGACCATGACCGAAATGGCTTGTGCGAGTACGGGTCAACAGATGGTACGCGGGTTGCGGCCGCATGGGAAAGCGGCATGGACAATGCGGTCAGGTTTGACAGCGCCGTGATGATTAAAAACAATGATAATGCCTGGTCATTAAATCAGGAATCAGTTGATCTGAACGCATATCTCCAGGCTGAAAAAATTTATCTATACAAGCTGGCAATCGTCCTGAATCAGCCCGAAGCTGAACAATGGAAAAAAGATGCTGGTTTACTAGCCTCATTAATTAACAAACACTTTTTCGATGAGTACAAAGGGTATTATTACGATAAACTGTTTGACAAACATGAACTTATTACAATAGAGGGGACCGAAGGCGGGATACCGCTATGGGCGGGAATTGCCGATAAGCAGCAGGCCGAAAGAGTAAGGGCTGTTATGGCTGATAAAACAAAGTTTAATACGTATGTTCCGCTTCCTACGTTTACAGCAGATCATCCGAAATTTAATCCCAAAAATGGCTACTGGCGCGGGCCCGTTTGGCTCGACCAGTTTTACTTTGGAATCGAAGGCCTGAAGAGATACGGATATGCGCCGTTGGCGAATGAGTTTGTCAACAAGTTATGGACGAATGCAGACGGCCTTCTTGGCGATAAGCCTATACGTGAAAATTATCATCCACTAACAGGCGACGGGTTAAATGCGATTAACTTTAGCTGGTCGGCAGCCCATGTATTAATGCTATTAAAAAACTAGAAACAATGATTTTTACAGAACACTATATAAAACACCTTGCAAAAGAACACTACCAACTGGATGCTGATGTAAAACCCCTGAACGGATATGATGAACTAAATTTTCTACTCACCGGTTCAGATAGCAGGCGCTATGTGTTCAAAGTAGCTACCGATGAGCCTGGATATGATTTTCTGGGGGCACAGGTGAAAGCAATTAATCATCTGTCAAACAGCAGTATTGCGGATAAATTTCAGCATTTTCTTACCAATACAGAAGGCAGGGAATTGACAATGGTTCTGATCGATGGCAGGAACTACTACTTGCGAATCCTGACCTTCCTCGGGGGCACATTCTGGGCTGATGTTGCCCTATGTTCTGATGAGTTATTCCTAAGCCTGGGTAAGACGCTGGCCGTAATGGATGATTTCCTGAAAAACTTTCGTAATCCGGCGATGCACAGGCATTACGAATGGGATATCGCCAATACTCTGGACGCACAAATAAACTTACAGCACATCAAGGACCATGAAAAAAGAAGAGTGGCGGCTTATTTTTTCATGCAGTTCCAGGCAGAAGTGCAGCCGTTTCAGTATACGCTTCGCAAAGCTTACATATACAACGATGCCAACGATTATAATGTGCTGACAGACGGCACCAGGGTAACAGGCTTGATCGACTTTGGCGATATGGTATATACGCACCTGATTAACAACCTTGCCGTAGCCTGCACCTACGCTATGTTCCGGCAGGCTGATGTTTTAAGTGCTGCCACATTGGTTGTTAAAGGATACCATCAAAACTATCCACTAACAGAACAGGAGGTTTCTATTTTATATTACCTGATCGCCGGACGCCTGTGTATCAGTGTCACCCGTTCTGCCTTCAGCGCATCTTTGAACAGTTCAAACGATCATCACTTCATTAGTGAAACGCATGCCTGGAAATTATTATTCAAACTGATTGAAATCAATCCTGTTAAGGCCCACAATGCTTTCAGACTTGCATGTAATTTTTCTTCTATTATTGACCAGGATGACGATTATACCGGGCTGGAAAACAAAAGGAAAGACCATGTCGGCCGCAATCTCAGCATCAGTTACAAGAATCATTTGAAAATTGTTAAAGGTGCTTTACAATACATGTATGATGACAAAGGAAATACATTTATTGATTGTGTGAATAATGTAAGCCATGTAGGACATTGCCATCCTACGGTTGTCAAAGCCATTCATAAACAAACGGCCACCTTAAACACCAATACCAGGTACCTTCATGATCACCTGGCAGAATATGCAGCGAAGCTTACTGCTACGCTGCCGGCAAAGCTCAAGGTATGTTACTTCACTAACAGCGGCAGTGAAGCGAATGATCTTGCCATCCGTATGAGCCGGCATTTTACTAAACAGCAGGATGTCATTGTGCTGGACCATGCCTATCATGGAACCTCAACCGTTGCTATTGAAATGAGTCCTTATAAATTTGACGCAAAAGGCGGTTTCGGGCAAAAACCCTATGTTCATAAAGCGATGAACCCAGACTTATACAGGGGTAATTACGGGTATAACGATGCCGATGCAGGAAAAAAATATGCTTCCGATGTGAAGGGGATCATTACGGAATTAAACAAAGAGAACAAAAGACCCGCAGCGTTTATATGCGAAACCTTACTTGGAGTCGGCGGGCAGATCCCATTACCTCCAGACTATTTAAGACAGGTATATCAGGAGGTAAGAGCCGCAGGCGGTGTCTGCATTGCAGACGAAGTACAGGTTGGCTTCGGAAGAGTCGGTGAAGCCTTCTGGGGATTTGAATTACAGGGTGTGGAACCAGACATCGTAGTTCTCGGAAAACCTATCGGTAACGGGCATCCGCTTGCCGCCGTGATCGTAAGCGAAGAAATTGCCGCAGCTTTCAATAATGGGATGGAATACTTCAATACCTATGGGGGTAACCCGGTTTCGATGGCCGCTGGTCTCGCCGTACTACAGGTTATAGAAGAAGAAGAATTACAGAAGAACGCATTGGAAACGGGCGAACACCTTATGAATGGACTGAAAGAACTGATGAAGAGGCATAGCCTGATCGGGGACGTACGGGGACATGGACTTTTTATCGGTGTCGAGCTGGTGACCAACAGGGCATCAAAAGAACCCGCTGTTTCAGGAATTAACTCCATCGTAGAATTGATGAAACAAAGAGGTTTTCTTTTAAGTACAGACGGCCCTTTTCAAAATGTGTTGAAGATCAAACCACCCATTATTTTTTCCAAAAAGAATGCTGATGACATGGTCAGAAACCTCGATGAAGTTCTTAGGACTTATCAAATAAGTTGAGGTTGATAGATAACTTCCATACTGCAGCTTTCTTACGAGTTAGTATCAAATTTTATTTTCTCACCTATCCAGGCTCTGGTGGCCTCCGTAAGTATCGGCATGAGATCTTGCTTTCCTGTTTTGAATGCATGATTCGCTCCTTCGATCGTTATCAGGGTTGCTAATTGAAGGGAAGCGCACACTTTGTCTATCAGCTCATAGGATGCCAGCTCATCCCTTGTACCTTGCAAAAAAAGCATAGGGACTGATACGGCTTTAAGGTGTTCGGCTCTTTCAATAGAAGGCTTTCCGGGTGGATGAAGCGGAAAGCCGAAAAAAATAATTCCTTTTACATCAGCAGCTGGTAGCGTTGACAAATATTGTGAACTCATTCTTCCTCCAAAAGATTTACCTGATGCAAATACTGGAAGTGAAGGAAACAATTCATGAGCCTTGGCAATTGCCACTTCGATGGTCTTGTGAGCTACCGCGGGAGAGTCAGGTCTTCGTTTTTGCTTTTCGACAAATGGGAAATTGAATCGAAGGGTCGCAATGTCTTTTACGGCAAGTGATTTTGAAATTGCCAACATGAACCCGTGATTCATTCCCGCTCCTGCTCCATGCGCAAGTGTCACTACACCGATTGGTTTATCAGGTGTGATCAACTCAGCTGAAACATCGCCGATTTCAGATGAAACGTGAAGGGATAGGTAGTGAGTGTTCATATTTGAAGAAATGAACCTTCCAAAAATTACGGAGTATACTCCCGGAAATCTTTGTTTAATGATTCAATACTCTCAGCTATAAGAATAAGCTAATCAAGTTACAAATACCGGATACTATAAACTTATAAACCCATACACTTATAAACCTATAACCCTATCTTCATTTATTTGTGTACTTCGAAAAAATCTCAAGTGTATAGGCAAACTTCCCCTGTCCGGAATCGTCAATTGGAAAGGCCCGTAATAATATTGATCTTGAAGAACTACGCGAAGAAATCTCAGTCTCCGATTTTAGATTATTAACAAACCTTGTAGCTTTGCGATCATCAGCCCGGATAGCCTTTTCAAAAATGTCGAATTGAGCCTTCGAGAAGAACACAAATGTCAGGGAGTATTTGGTAATTCTTCCATCTTCTTCGAGGTAAAGTGCAAATTGTTGTTTTTCGTTATTCGCCAAAGGGAACTCCCACAGAAAATACTTTGAATGAGCCTCTATTATCGGTTTGACAGGCTCAATAGTCCAGTTTGCATTTATCATCGTCAATTGTGAGGAAATGGGTTCAGGACGCTGTCCTTTTGTTTCGAGCCAGGTACTGAAAAGTTTGACTGCCTGGCTGAAATTAATAGATTGAGCGTTGATGCATGTAGTTGCAAATTGTAAAAGGATAATTAATGAAAGCTTTTTCATTTCGAGTATCAAGTTATATCTGACCAACTCAATCCTCAACCTATGAAATAGTAGTATCGCATAGAACTTCAGATTGTTAAGCCGTACTACTCCTTCCAGCTCACATTAATTTACGTATTATTTAAAAATTAAAAAAGGATAGTAATAGTCTTTTTTTGCTTAAAAAATATAGAGGTTTGCTCTTTTATTGGCTCGTGCCAGCCAACTAGCCGAACTCCGTTAATCGGTGGCTTTGAACGAATATGGAAATTTGCAATTGAAGGAAATGGGTAAGGGACGCACAAAAATCCGGAGGCGGGTCAATTTATAAGTTAAGTCATTTAATGTTCGCTTCTACTTAGTTTTGCTTCTTCACAAAATAATTCTGAATCAGAGAACCTATAAAAGCAAACAATAATCCATTGAGCACCGCAGCAATAACCACAACTCCTGGGGCGAGCTCATCTGCTGGTGGAATATTATCAAGAAAAATTATCTTAAATAACCATAGAAAACCGGCTACACCTAACACAAAACCGCTGATTATACCTGTCTTGTTTTTCACGATTGAAATCCTGATGATCTAAAGTTACGGGAAATATAAAAATTGAAAAAGCGCCGGAACCCTTTTAGATCGGGGGATTAATCCGGGCTGATGGCAATGTTCGTTTTTCCCGGGGTGGAGTTCTTACCCTTTCCATTTTAAAACAACATATTTAATATTCTTCCTGTCAAACGTATACGTAATATGAACAAGCCCGTCACTACTTTGTATAATCGCCGGATAACTATACTCTCCAGTCGCTGCGTCTTCAAGTATTGCGACCTCCTCCCATGACCTTCCATCCTTAGAAGATGCTATCCGAAGTTTTCCCCGGCCATTCCACCAGTCCTTACCCGGCAGATCCGGATTGTAAACAATTAACTGTGTGCCATCCTTCAAAGTAACTGCATCGGTTCCGGAATTGGGATTTACTAATTGTGTTTTTGTAAGTTTTCCCCAGGTATTTCCCCCGTCTGCAGACCAGGATTGAATCACATTTCCTTGTTTACTCCTGCATAAAATTTGAAGTTTATTATTCCCATACGCTAAGATGCTTGGCTGAATAACGTCATATTCCGAACCCGGATCTACAGGAATAGCCGTCCATGTTTGTCCTGAATCGACAGATTTCTCGATGTGGACCTTCCATCGTTCTTCAGACTCTTCTACACTCGATGGCGAAAGAATACTTCCATCCGCTAACTGAATTGGCTTGTTCTTAATGGGTCCCAGTATGCCTTTCGGTAATGCCTGAGGGGCCGACCAGGTCACACCGTCGTTGTCCGAGGTCTTCAACATGCCCCACCACTCCCGCGGATTGGGCCCAACTTTATAGAACAGGAATAATTTGTTCTCTCGTGGTTTAAACAAGACCGGGTTCCATGTTGGGTAGCGCAGGGAATCATTAACTACACCGTCGGCTACTTTGATTGGCTCTGAAATGCCATCTTTCTCTATGGTTGCCGTCCATATACTCACGTCCTTTTTCCCTTCCTGTGAACCCCCGAAGAAGGACAACAGTAGTTTTCCCGGTTTAAGCTCTGCAATAGTAGATGCGTGGCACGAATTAAACGGAGGATTTCTAAACACTTGCTCTTCCCTGATCTTTTTCCAGGAGCCTTGTCCAAAGAGAAGTGAGGTATTCAAAAGTAGTATCAGGCAAAATAAAAAGTGCTTGAACATATTGTTTTGTTGTGAAATCACACCTGAATATACTATAAGGGTGTCAATTGCTTATTTGTTCTTGCGAATCTATCTGGATGGCCTATTTGTCGCTATAATTCCCTCCGCAAGAGATTATAGTGTAAAGTAAAATATAGATCCTTTACCTACCGCACTCTTTACATTCATAAAAATAGCTTTATGGTATAATTCAACAATTCTACCCCACCGGATTTTCCGTGTCCGGGGACCACAGTTTCTATACCCGGATATTTTTGTTTCAGCTTACCCACTGTTTCGGACCAATTATGCACGTTTGCATCCTCCAAATTGCCTTTACCGGCGCCAACTTCTTTTATCAGACATCCCCCGAATAAGGCATTGCCTCTAGGAAAGTAGCCGATAATATTATCTTTCGTATGGCCTTCTCCCAGAAATTCTGCATATACCTTTTCATTGCCTGCACTAAGCATCAGTGAATTCTCAAAACCTTGTTGAGGAATTGCATAATCCTCATATCCTCTGGCTTTAAGTATCTGAATAGTCTGTTGGTTCGCATAGGATGGGATTTTGTTATCATGAAACGCTTTCAGTCCACCTACACAATCCGCGTGAAAATGAGTAGTAATCACTGCATTGATCCTGGAATTCAGTTGATTGGTAACAAACCTGATTAGTTCTGTTGAGCTCTGATTGTCGGAAGGAGAATCAAAAACAATTGCTTGATTTTGATTCAATACAATCATTCCGTTGCATGCGACTCTCCCAAAGCTTTCTGATTGCAGAAAAGTTTCATGAACATAAACATTCTTCGATATTTTGTGAATAACCAGGTCGTCCGTTTTATAAATAATGGAATCCATGGAGAAAACCAGATGCTCTCTTGAAACATCTGTATCAATTTTATTAGTGGCCTTAGCTGAACTTGCATTGGAGGTTGAGAACGGCCCCAGCCATACAAACAGCGTTAAAAAAACTTTAATCAATTTCTTTATCATGTTTAATAAGTATAGGAGCAAATTTAAAGTTCGTCATGAAAAATATCATTAACGTTAATTTCAAGTCTCAGCGATCAGCCACAACACCATTATGCACTATAAAATATCATTAATAAGTCTCTCTTAGCTCCTGTTTCACCTCATCAAATTCCTGCTGAATTTCCAGAGAAGTGTTGCCACCCATTGCCGAAACTATTACAATTGATAGCAAAGAGAAGCCAAATCCCGGGATCATTGAATATACCTCCTTATAGGAATGATCCATATATACCCACAGAAGAACAGTGATGCCACCAACCAGCATACCGGCAATAGCCCCATTCCGGCTTGTGTTTTTCCATAAGAGGGAAAGAAGGATGAGCGGACCAAATGCAGAACCAAAACCAGCCCATGCGTGACCCACCAACTCAAGAATACTTTCTTTAGGATTAAGCGATAAAAGCAGGGCAACAACGGCTACCAAAAATACCGATAGTCTGCTTACAAGCAGGAGTTCTTTCTCAGGGGCAGTTTTCCTAAAAAACGCTTTATAAAAATCTTCAGTCAGAGAACTCGAGGTTACCAGCAGCTGTGAGGAAATTGTGCTCATCACCGCGGCTAAAATAGCTGATAATAGAAATCCTCCTATAAAAGGATGAAACAAGGTTTTGGAGAAATAGATAAAAATAGTTTCAGGGTCGCTTATGCTTAAATTTTTGCCTTTCATGTATGCGATCCCAACCAGACCCACCAGCATAGCTCCTCCCACAGTAAAAATCATCCAGGTGATCCCTATCTTTTTTGCCGATCTGAGCTGCTTCACGGTATCAATTGCCATGAAGCGGACCAGGATATGCGGCTGACCGAAATATCCAAGTCCCCAGGCCATCAGGGAGAGGATTCCAGCGGTGGTGGTTCCTTCGAACAAACTCAGGTACTTTGCATCCTTGGCACCGATAGCCTCAAAGACGGGACTGACGCCTCCAAGGTCAGTGAATACTACGATTGGCACCAGGACCAGCGCCAATACCATAATGGTGCCCTGTACAAAATCCGTTAAGCTTACTGCAAGAAATCCCCCTAAAAAGGTATAAAGTACCACTACCGAGCTGGTAAGCCAGAGTCCGGAATTATAGTCCATCCCAAAAGCAGATTCAAAAAGTTTACCCCCTGATACCATCCCCGCCGATGTGTAGAGTGTAAAGAATACCAGGATGACCCCGCCAGAAATAAATCTGAGCAATTTCGACTTGTCACGGAATCTCTTCTCAAAAAAATCCGGGATTGTGATAGCATTCTGTGCCTTCTCTGTGTAAACACGTAAGGGTGGCGCCACGAGCACATAGTTTAGATAGGCGCCCATGGTTAGCCCGATGGCTATCCAGCTGGCGGAAATTCCCGACGCGAACATAGCGCCGGGCAATCCCATCAAAAGCCATCCGCTCATATCGGCGGCGCCCGCTGATAAGGCCGTGACAGCGGCACCCATTTTCCGCCCGCCCAGCAAGAACTCATCTACGTTAGATGTTGATTTTTTATAAGCATAAAACCCTATAGCTATCATCAATAGCATGTAGATGCCGATTGATATCATTTGATAAATATCCATTTCGTGTTGTAGTTCCGAAGGAAAAATTGAATGAGTTAGATTATTTGATTGCATTTATCCCAGCCGATTGCTCAGGATTTTTGCCTAAAAAATAATGTCCCAAAGAAAAGATAAAAAATCAATATCCCTGTAATACCGACGTTCTTCGTGATGGAATATTGCACTATAAAACCTTTTTGATAAACGCCATCATCCCTTTTTTGCAGGTGGGAAATTTGATATTGAAGCCTGACTAGCTTATTCCTGATGGACCATTTTACGAGCAATTATATTTCTTTCTCTTACAGTGGTAGTCTCTGCTATAAGCAATCCATAGGTGTAAAAAGATAAAAGTCAGTGGATTATCTTCCGCAGCCGCTACCTGGGGACGTAACGTACTTCAAAAAGGCAAAAATTAAGTGATGCCGACCCGGGGGAGACCATTCCTGCGTAAAACAATAGACAATCTTAATCAAACGCCCGCAGCTGCGTTACTTGCTAAGCTATTATTAAGGAGAATTTTTCTTTACTGACCGCAAAGCCCCGATAAATCGGACGGGTGAGAGGTGACTGGAGAGGGCGTCAGTAGAATATTTAACAGTTAGGGTTCCACACTTATCGGATATTTCTTTTTGTTATACCTCGCGTCGCGGTCAACTTATTATCTAAACTTTTAGTCGCAGCTACATTTGAGATATCTTTCGGACAGGAACTGCCAAGCTGATACTACCGATAATTTGAGCAAAAAAGTGGAAAATTACTAATTTGATAGTGGTACGTTGACCTGAGACCTTTCTTCGTAATCCTTTATAAGAACAAGCAGGAATTCCCGCTCTTCAAATTCCTCTGTACCTGGGTCTGCGGAAATAGTAGTAATTGCCTTATTGAGGGCGTCCCTATATTCAGATTTATTGTTTATTAGTTTCCAGATTTTCATAGCAGAGTATTTATTGTAACTAAACGAATTATGGATAGTTAAGTTTCCCGAACCCAAATTTATATTCGAACATTTTATCAACATATTAACAGTCTATTAGCCCACCGTTAACTTTAAAAAGAGTTTTACGAAGTTTATTAACGAACCGTAAAAATAAGCTACCTGTTAATTCTAATTCTATAACCTGCTAACTTTGTAATCCCGTAGCCTTATAGCCATACAACTCGATCCATACAACCATGGACCATATACTCGATAACCCGGTTTGGAATGCACTGATCTCGTCGAACAGTAATATGGCGATTGGTGATGACCTGGTCAAGTTGTTTCCCGCAGACGTGGCACCTTTTGCGGGTCTAAAACATTTTAGTCCCGCATCATTTAGTTCCTTATCTGACCTCCTATCACCTAACAGGACTGTCGTTATTGTTGCAGCGGGCAAAGTAAACATCCCTGACTATTGGAACCTAATTAACCAAATGGTTTTATTCCAGATGACGTGCGAAAGGCCAGAGGTTGCACTGAGGAGTGATAAAGACATTGTCCCACTAGAAGCAAAGCACATTTCCCAAATGATCGGATTGACTCAACTAACTAATCCGGGTCCGTTTTTAGAACGCACTATTGAATTTGGGAACTATAGCGGGATCTTTAAAGATTCTCAGCTGATCGCGATGGCCGGACAGAGGATGCATGTTAATAAATATATTGAAATCAGTGCGGTGTGTACGCATCCTGACCATCTTGGGAATGGCTATGGCACTGCTCTTATCAACAACCAGGCGGATCGTATTATTGCCGGGGGCGATACTCCCTTTCTTCATGTCAGACAGGATAACGCTACTGCCATTAAGTTATACGAACGCCTCGGATTTGCGATCAGGAAGGAAATGAACTTGTATGTGATTAGAAAACGGTCTGATGAATGATGCGTTCAAATCGTTAAATTTACTTTTATAGGTAATCCTCTGTTCGAAAAAGACGAAAAATACCCTGACATAAGAATGTATTGCTGAATCCGGAAACATTAGTATTGTTTAGGTCGTGATTCAGGATACATCGTGCAAACCATCGTTCAAACAGTTAACATTCTAATATGAAGAAAATAATAATTATAACCATTACTCTGTTTTTAGCGCTGAATGCAACGGCCCAGATATCGCTAAGCAAGATCAAATCAGCGGTAAAGGGTGAGCAGCTGACGGCTGATGAAGTTGGACAGGGTTTGAAGGAGGCCTTGACGGTGGGAGTTTCGAAGGGTTCCGACCTGGTGTCGCAGGTTGACGGATTTTATAAAAATTCAGCTATCCACATTCCATTTCCACCTGAAGCAAAAAAGGCAGAAGCGACGCTCCGACGAATAGGTATGGGCACGGAAGTAGATAAGTTTGTACTCGCCCTGAACAGGGCGGCAGAAGATGCTGCCACCGAAGCAAAGCCTGTGTTTGTTTCCGCCATCAAACAAATGACTATTCAAGATGCCTGGGCTATTCTTCGGGGGGAGGATGATGCCGCTACCCAATTTCTCAGTCGCACTACTTCAACGCAACTGAATGAAAAGTTTAAGCCTGTAATCCAAAAGGCCTTGAACAAGACTAATGCGACCACGCTCTACTCAAATCTGATTAATAGTTACAACAAAATACCGCTAGTACAGAAAATTAATCCCGCCCTTGACGAGTATGCAACGCAGAAAGCCATTGACGGCTTATTTGTGGTAGTAGCACAGGAGGAGAAGAATATCCGGCAAAATCCTGGGGCAAGAAGTACTGAGCTGCTGCAGAAAGTTTTTGGGGCAATGAAATGAGGGTTGTGAAGATACTCACCTCCTCTCTAACGGCTTAGAAGTGCGAATCCCTCACTTACTCATAAACATTAGCACGTCTACTCATTAACATATTAAAATCCAACTAAATTCCAGTTCCTCTGTCAGAATTTAGATTTGTTCAGTGAATATCAATGACCCTGCCTTCAGTCGCATAATCCAACTTAATATGCTGCAGATTGTCCAGCATTTCAGTATCAAAATGCGTAAGCAGAATCTTTTTGTGTTTGAGCCGCGGCAAGTTCTCTTCAAGCTGGGTGTAATTGAGATGTCCCTTTACCTTGCGACGGTAAAAATCACACTCGCAAATGAACAGATCGCTATCCTGCGAAAGGGCAATCAATGAATCTGTCCACTCTGTATCCCCGGAATAGCTAATGATCTTCTCGTCAATAATTATACGAACCCCATGCGGAGAAGCCTGTTCGGTATGAATAACCGGGAAAGCCTGTATTGTTACCTGCTGCCTGGTAACAGATTCGTAGGGCTGATACTCTATAAATTCAACCTCCACTTTATCTACCAATCCTGAGCCGGGATATAGCCGGTCCGTAAGATTGGTTACTCTATCCTGACAGCCAAGCGGCCCGAAGATGATAAGTGGTTTAGTCTGACCAAATGTTGCCAGCTCAAGAAGTAAAAAAGGAACACCACCAAAATGGTCGCCATGAAAGTGTGATAAGATAACCTGATCTATTTGCTTCAGGTCTGTGCCATACCTTTTGAGGGCGGGCAATGAGGTAGATCCACAATCAATCAGAATATCTACTGACGAACCCCGCATATGAAAACAGGTATTTATTTGCCCTCCGCTTCCAAAAGCATCGCCGCATCCAATAATCTGTAATGAAACGCTCATAGGCTAAACGGAAACATGATGATGTCTGATAAATTTCAACAGGTTTGTGCTACCCCCGGGTCACAAGCAAGTAAAGGTGTAATCAATAACAAATGGTTTTGAATGATGTTTTTTCAAGAAGCCCGGTTCTTTTTTATTCCCCTGCGAACCTTTAGATTTAAGATCAGAAAGCCCCGCTACATGATGAAACCGATCAATCATAATATAAAAAGACCCATTAATCTTTTTTTTTACCTTTCTTTAGCAGGAAACTCGAATCAGATACGGACCTTGTATCAATTTTGAGTAAACCTCTAACCGCCCGACGCTCAATTTAACTTTAATAATGGATACTGATCGTATAGGAAAACACAAGAAATTAGAAGATACAACAGATCCGGCACTCAACATACAAGCACATACTTTATTTAATCATTTGCCGGTAGCAGTCTATACTTGTGACAAGTTTGGGCATATTACTTCCTATAACCGGGCTGCTGCCTTACTGTGGGGCCGGGAACCTGAACTGGGCCGCGAATTATGGTGCGGTGCCTGGAAATTATATAATTCCCTCGGACAGCCCCTGGCCCCGGACCAATGTCCAATGTCAAGGACAATAAAGGAAGGTATTGCCATTGAGGGTGAAATCATTATTATCGAACGCCCTGATGGGACGAAGATTAATGTAAGACCATACCCTGTTCCCACCTTTGATTCTGCGGGACTGGTAAACGGAGCAATTAACACGTTAGTCAACCACGACGAGATCATAAAAGCCGAAGAGAACCAGGCGTTGCTGGCATCGATAGTCAACTCATCAGACGATGCCATTATTAGTAAAACCCTGGGCGGAGTTATTACCAGCTGGAACAAGGGGGCAGAAAGAATTTTCGGCTATACAACGAATGAAGTTCTTGGTAAACATATCTCTATTCTGATTCCAGCTTCACGAATACAGGAAGAAACCACTATCATCAGTAACATTGCAAACGGCGTCAAAGTAGACCACTTTGAAACGATCCGGCTGGCAAAGGGTGGCCGTGAAGTTCCAATTTCCCTTACAGTCTCCCCGTTGATTGATAGCACCGGGAAAGTAATTGGAGCCTCAAAAATTGCCCGCGATATCAGCGAAAGGAATATTGCTGACGAAATGCAGGCTTTACTCGCTGCTATTATTGAAGGCTCTGACAATGCCGTTATCAGTAAATCCCTTGACGGCATAATCGGAAGCTGGAACCTGGCTGCAGAGAAAATGTTTGGCTATACTTCTGATGAAGTTTTAGGGAAGCATATTTCACTTTTGATACCACCTGACCGACTGGCCGAAGAAAATGTGATCGCGGATAAGATTACCGGTGGAAATAAAGTCGAGCAATTTGAAACTACCCGATTAACAAAAGGCGGACGGGAGATCCAGATCTCTCTATCTGTTTCACCGATTATGGATAAAAAGGGCCAAATAATTGGTGCATCCAAAATCGCCCGCGACATCACCCAAATTAAAATTGTGGAGGAAAACCAAGCGGCTCTCGCAGCCATTGTCGAAACTTCCGATGATGCCATTATCAGTAAAACGTTGAAGGGAATAGTTACCAGCTGGAATCTTGCTGCTGAAAGGATGTTTGGCTACACTCGCGCTGAAATGATCGGCAAACATATTTCGCTCTTGATACCGACGGACCGGCGCCAGGAAGAAGACTTGATTATTGGTAATATTGCTAAAGGCAAGAAGGTAGATCATTTTGAAACCATTCGACTGACTAAAGATGGCACTGAAATACCAATCTCCCTAACGGTTTCACCCGTGACCGATCTTAGGGGAAAAGTGATTGGCGCCTCCAAAATTGCCCGTGACATAAGTGAACAAAGAAAAAACCAGGCAACTAACGAACGGCTTTTCAAAGAAATTAAAGAGTTAAATGAGAAGAAGGACGAGTTTATCGGCATTGCCAGTCATGAACTTAAAACACCGCTAACCAGTATTAGCGGGTATCTTCAAATACTTGAAAGGTTAGAAAGAGATGGCAACAGCAAAAAGTTTTTAGAAAAGACCATTCACCAGGTGAATAAATTGACTGGCCTGGTATCTGATATGCTCGACGTTTCGAAAATCGAGGCTGGTAAACTTCATTATTCCAAAGAGAACTTTGATATCAGGGCAATGTTAGATAGTGTGCTGGAGCTTATTGAACATACCCATGCCGATCACGACATCGTTTTGCGAACTACGGACCAGAGTTTATATGTATACGGTGATGAACAGCGGCTGGAGCAGGTTGTGATCAATCTCCTCACAAATGCAATCAAATATTCATCAAGCCCTGCAAAGATCAACTTGTCACTTAGTGCAACCGACCAGGAGGTAACTATTAGTGTCACCGATTCGGGTTTTGGAATAGCAACCGACAAGCTTCCTCATGTTTTTTCAAGATTCTACCGCGTTGAAGACAGAAATTCTACCATATCAGGATTGGGAATCGGTCTTTATATATCCAGCGAGATCATCGGACGACATCAGGGGAAAATATGGGTTGAAAGCGAACTGGGGAAAGGAAGCACCTTCTGGTTCTCCATTCCACGTGTGGAATAAGAAAACAAAGTATCCTTTAATTCTGTCATCCTCAGTGCCCGGCATTTTAAAACGCAAAGAAATGAGATGACACTCAATATTGTCATTGGTAGCGGAGTCGAAGGGAACAGCTCCGGGTAAGATTCTCTATCAAAAACTCCGTGGAATTTGGGTTCTGTTCGTTGAGAGTCGTTCTTCGACTCCGCTCAGAATGATAGGTTCCAACGACTACAGCGATAACGTCCAAAACCTCTTCCATCAGGCCTGATTTTTATGCTCCAAATATAGAATCATAATGTTCCCAGCGGTCGTTCTTCGGCTCCGCTCAGAATTACAGGTTCCGTCAACAATAAAGCTAACGCCCAAAATTTCTTTCACTCCGCTTGATCTACATCCTTCACCATAAGAACATAATGTTCCCGCCGGTCGTTCTTCGACCCCATTCAGAATGACAGGTCCATCAGGCATTGAGCAAGAGAAGTATTCAGACAAAAGCCACTCTCGTGTCCTTAAATATTTCCGGATGATATCCGGCTTAGCGTAGTGATCAGTTTTAAAATTTAAGCCCAAAGGATATATAAGGCTGCGTTCCCTCTTTTGAAAACGCCACCAAACCCTGAAGGAGGATTAATTCTGCAGGCACAATATAGACTCCTCCTCCATATCCGTGATGCCATCTCTCTGAGCTCTCACCAGGGGCCCATACACGCCCTATATCATTAAAACCAATAATCCCCACAGATCCGGGGGTGATGTAGGAAGTAAAATCGAAAAGCTTGGTTCGAAGTTCCAGGTTATGGTAGATCATTGATTTCCCGGTAAACCGGTTGGTACGAAATCCCCGAAGGTTTTGCACTCCACCCAATTGCATCTGTTGAAAGAACGCAGGATCGCCCACCGTAATTCCGCCGCCTATACGATTGGTCATGACGAAACTGGTATCCCGGAGCAGGGCGACATAAAGATTCAGGTCATATGCGACCTTTCCATAAGTATCCGTATTCCCATTCCACTGTTTCATCAGCCGGACCTGGGTATTCCAGTACATCCCTCCCCAAGGCAGCACAGTCCCCATGCGGGTATCGTGATTTGCTCCCGCCACTATACCAGAGAAAATTCGCTCGCCAAAGACATCCTCTTCTGGATGAACTGCATCGTATTCATTAAAAAAACGGGTCAGGTTATTTGCTGATGAACTGGTATAATATTCAGCTCCAAGTCCGGCACTTACTTTTATGCCATTCAACCAATTGTTATGCAACCTTACATCCCCGGTAATATATTCAAATCGATTGCGGTAGTAGTCTATTCTCCGGTCGCCCTCATCCCGGAATTCTGTTTCATTCCCAACGCCGAAAAAATTGCTGACATATCCCGGCCCTCTTGAAATCAGATCAATGGACAAATCGTGGCGGCCTACAGCTCTTTTAAATTCCCCCGAATAGTTAAATAAAAAGGAGTTTCGGCCGGTTGAATAGTTGCCCCAAAGCTCATGTTTGATGGCATAGGGAGCTCGCCTGAATCCTTGTTTCTCAGAGATAATTCCCAGACTCAGCAGCAGTCCAAGATCGGCGCTGAAATTCGCCAGAACCATCGGCCCCTTTCGATTATATTTAAATGCCAGCCTGTTATAATCGTGAACCGCACTATCAGCAGAAAGCCGTATACGGGCCTGGCTTTTAGGAGGAAGAATATTCCTGGCAGCCGGTTGATCGTATATGTAAATCTTACTTTTATTCTGAAGATCCTTATCGACATAGAAGCTATCTGCCTCAGGACCGCCTATCAGCCGAACCCTGATCGGTGATGGCTTATCGCCTCTCACAGCGAAAACGTTTTGGGAACCAAATCCGTACATTCTGACCTCTTGGGTGATCCCGGGATGAAATGTGCGATCGTACACCTTACGCCCTTTGCTTCCATCTTTTTTTATGTTGCTGACTTCAATTTCAATCTCCCCATCATCCTTATTTATAATTTCAAAATATTCCGGTTTATTCGATGCGGGGATATCTACCGTTTTACTTAGAAATTCATAATACTCAAGAGCCTGACGCCCAAGATTCCCCCTTCTGCTTCTCATGTTCAAGGCAATTTCCTCACCTGAAATCGCATAGATCGTATCCGGCATCAGGCGAAGCGACCGGGTGATCAGTTCATCGGTAATTGTTTTTTGGACATAGTCGATCTCTTCCTTCCAGTCCTTTTCATTTAATGCATTTAAAAAGTATCGGTCAAAATAACGCGCGTTGAAATTCCAGCCTTTAATATCCCTGATCTCCCCCTCGTAAGGCTGGAACTTAGATTTAAGCCATTGATGAGAAACTATCCATGGAAACAAGCCGGAAGTTTTATAATAAACCTGATCACGGTCGCGCGGCACGGGAGTATAAACCGTTTTCCCATTTTCATTAACTTGCTGCCATCTCCACTGATCTTCATGACGGTCCCAGTCGCCGAGCAACATATCCAGTAGACGGGCCCGGAGAACAATCTTCTGATCGGTAGTATGATCATTGTCGTCCATAAGCTCCTTCTGAACTTTTGCTGTATTATCGGTGTCGTTTATATCAAGCGGTTCGCGTTCCTCCAACAAGTAGACAGAATTAGCGAACTCACTCCGCCATTCGCCTAGGCCGGGATCGTCTGCTAGATAAATTATTTCAGGATTAGAGTGAGGAATCCCAAGGGCTTTAGCAAATGAAGGCACGGTTAACGAGGCATAGGGATGGCCGGAAGATACCTGGTCCTGTAAGATATCCCTGGCAACCGTAGCCCGCAGATTCTCGGGCAGACCCCGTTCGGGGTACTTTTGAATAGTCCTTAACACCCATTCTCTACCGTTAGAGTCCTGAAGCCTTAAAGACCTTGTCTGCAATCCACCTCCCTTCTGCAGGATCTTTAATCCTCCCCTCTCAGTATTCAAGCTAAGTACTCTCAACTTAACCGGAGCAGCCCATAGTTTTCGGTGACTTTCGCCAAACAGGAAGCGATGCAGATTACTCACCTTATCATATTGCGGCGCAATCCGAACCGTAATGCTGTCGGCCACCTTATTCTGAGCGAAGCTCGCAAAGGATAATAAAATAGAAATGAAAAGGATTGAACAAAAACAGACCTGGCGGATAACGTTGATGAGCGATAACATTTACGTTGATCATTAAAGACATATACTATTCCGGAACTTAATGTTAAAATAAGCAAATTTTTAAAAGAGGCATAATATGGGCTTCTAAACAAAGTGATTTAGGTGATTTTTTTGTAGTAAAATAAGGCTGTTATTGATCGTTGATCAGTTTAAACTCAATTGCATCCGGTTTTACCGGGAGGCAATTACATTGATTTAAAAGCTCGTAGCTTAGCCAAAGTACTGCCTGTGAAAGAAATTTTCGACTAATGTTAATCCAGGGAAGCATCAATAGGCAAATTTGTTAAGTTGCCGACCTCACTGGTGAAACTTTTTGTTGCCCCGGGCTTATCTAAAGAGTCCCGGAGTGGTCAAAAGCTTTTATATATTAACTTCTATCCGTGATCCCGGTCACCTTTCCTTCTTCGAAAACAAATTCTGAATTACCAGTCATACTGATAGCAGTGCCACCCTGGCCTCCATTTGCAGGATCATCACTGAGAATCCCCGTGAAATCAATTCGTACTTCTGCAGTGTTGTCCTCGAATTTGATATCAATGATCTTCTGTTGGCGTTGTTTGAATAGCTTTTTTGCTGTTTCAGCCTGAGTCTTAAAGTCAGATATCCCCCTGATCTTCAAATTAACCTGACCATGATAAATGTTCTCAAAAAGGATATCATCATCGAGATCCCGCAACATTCCATCTGAATCAAAATTATTGTAGGCGGCAACGTAGTTTTCAATGATTTCCTTACAACGATTACTATTCATGATCTTAAGAAGTCTTAAACTAGTTTGATGAAATAAATATCTCAACTTCAGCATCATCCCAATCCTCGCTTCGGTCGTCATAAACCTCGAAATCAAATTTATAGGCTCTGTCTATTGCAGACTGCCAGATCTTCGACCAGCATTCGGATAAACAATGGGGCATTTCCCCTCTTGCAATAACCCGCGAGTAATTTTGTGATGGGATAATTAAACGGTCCATCCCCGCTGGAACCTTCGTGCCCGGATTCACTTTACAGCCAATAAAATAACGAAAAGGCTTGTTGTAATCTCCTTCATAATCGAAGTACACTGCATAGATCGCGTCGCTCAACAGGTCTGGGATACGGTGCGCAAAACCACCGGTTTCAAACTTTTGCCATAAACTTCCGCAATCAATACCTGACTGCCCCGCTTCATTACAGGTCTTTTTACCCAGCCTGAGCCCGATCAGCTGAAACTCCCCCTTCGTTGTTTTTTCCATATCGGTTATTTTCCAAGACATTAAAACCAGTTATATAACAAAATATGATCCTTATTGATGGCTTGTAATAGGCGGCAGTTTTTTTATTAATACTGCACTAATATAATCTATTAATATAGGAAATATCCTCGAAATGCCGGATTTAAAATACTTTGGAAATGTGGTCCCAGGTAGCTATAATCAAAGATGAGCACTAGCTAAATGACTTTGTGCCGCTGCTGATCAGTTCTTCCTCACCCGGTGCTTCAGCTTCACATTAAGAAAACAGGACTCCTGCAATCCGGAAGTGGAAGCAGAACTATTTAGAGCTGAAGAAAGTGCTGGTTATAGAGAAATAGTTGTAGGATAAAAAGAGTAATGTTAAAAGACTGCTGGTTAAAACTTTATAGCTAAGATTCGCGAGCGGCCAGGAGATCGCCTTTGTAACTTTGGTCACGTGTATAGATTACCTTTGACACCTTTGTATTCTCTAAATTAAATTAATGGAAATACTGGGCTACGTTTTAGCTGTAATTGTTGGTTTATCATTAGGGTTGATTGGTAGTGGCGGGTCTATTCTAACGGTACCTATACTGGTATACGTGTTAGGGATAAACCCCGTGCTGGCAACGGCTTATTCTTTGTTCATAGTGGGGTCAACCTCACTGATAGGCGGAGTCCAAAGTTCGCGGCACAAGCATGTTGATTTTAAAACAGTGTTCATCTTTGGCATTCCCTCGGTTGCAGCGGTTTACATAACCCGCATGTGGCTGGTGCCAATGATCCCGCAGGAGATATTTTCAATAGGTTCGGTGGTAGTAACTAAATCTATAGCACTGATGTTGTTGTTTGCGGCAGTGATGATCTTTGCTTCGTGGAGCATGATCAGGCCGGCAAGAGTGTGTGACCGGGAAGAAACGACTCAACTTCACTATAACTACCCGCTGATTTTAGTTGAGGGCCTGATTGTCGGGCTCCTAACAGGATTGGTCGGTGCCGGCGGCGGATTCCTCATCATTCCAGCACTTGTTTTATTGGCGAAGATGCCTATGAAAATGGCTGTGGGCACTTCACTCTTCATTATTGCAGTAAAATCGCTGATCGGCTTTGTAGGCGATGTACAGGGAGAACAGGTTATAGACTGGAAGTTATTGGGCAGCTTTACCGCCTTTGCGATTGCCGGCGTATTCGCTGGTATTATGCTATCAAAAAAGATCCCTGGTGAAAAACTGAAAACAGCATTTGGCTGGTTTGTACTGGTCATGGGGATCTACATTATTATTAAAGAAATATTTTTCCCGGGAGAACATTAAACCCGAATATTTCACCTTGGCAAAAAAGAATGGGAAAGACCTTTCACCAATGTCTTTCGGGCAAGTAGTGAAAGGTTGCAGGCTCAAATTCCTATTCATCATGAACATTGTAAAAATAGTCAGATCAAACATAGGTTTCATTATCAGGCTTATTCTCCTGGCAATTATCACGTTTAGTCCTAAGGTAAAAGGCCTGGTTATGACAGGGCTGGTGAGCACCGGCTAATTTAATCCGGATGTGAGCAACCTTAAACGCGGGCAAGCAGGAAATAATGGAGCCGCGCCTGCCCTGCCAATTGTTTCTTCGGTCTTATTTACCTCCTCTGAACGAATAACAACAAACCTGACAAACCTGAAGGGTAAAGCGATCTTCCTTAACTTCTGGACTACCTGGTGCCCTCCCTGCATTGCCGAGTTGCCCCCAGTGAACAGATTATACAGCAAGTTAAAAGACAACAAAAACATCGTTTTATGATGGCGGATGCAGATGACAATTTTGAAAAGGCAACTGCTCTTATGAAAAGAAAGAAATTTGACCTGCCTATTTTATTCCCCTGCCGGTTCAATACCTGAGCACTATGCAGAAGGAGCCTGCCCACCACCATAATCATCAACAAACGGGGATAAATTGTATTCGCTTATGAAGGGATGGCTAATTATGATACACCTGATATGGAAAATTTCTCAGTGACCTGGCCCGATAGGGTAATTAGGAATTGAGAATTATGAATTGTCTTCCCTCTTAATAAAATCGCGGTACCAGAGTCCGGAGGCCTTGATAATTCTTTTTTGGGTTTGGAAGTCTACATGTACTAATCCGAAGCGTGGATGGAAACCCTCTGCCCACTCGAAATTATCAGTTAAAGTCCAGACGAAGTAACCCTTCACATTCACTCCCTCGTTCTTTGCCCGCAGCACCTGCCTTATGTGATCTTTCAGGAAATTGACCCGTCTTGTATCGTGCACCTGCCCCCCGACCACCTCATCTGTAAAAGCAGCGCCATTTTCAGTTACGACAATTTCATTAATGCCAGAATACTCACTAAATTTTTTCAGAGCATGATAAATTGAAGGGGGATAAACCTCCCAGTTCATTAGGGTATGTTCTACCACTCGTTTATCAGCCTTAATTATTTTTGCCTTTACAAAAGGCATGAAGGGAGCATGCTTAACCACCTCGCGGGTGTAGTTCTGCAAACCAATGAAATCCATATTGAATGTCAGTTTGTCTTCATCACCTGCGCTCATATAACGCTCTATACGATTCAATATCTTTAATTCCTTCGTTGGGTATCCCAAACCAAGTAAAGGCTCCAGGAACATCCGGTTCAACAGGGCATCTACTTTTACTGAAGCGTTTACATCACGATCCCTCTGGCTGAATGGTTCGATATGCGAGTAAGAGAAGGTTGTGCCTACATTGCTGTCACTAATCAGAGCTTTTACGATCCTTCCGCCCTCCGCCTGGCACATCGCTGCATGATGGGATGCGGCCAGAAAATTTCCTAATCCTTTCTTTCCCGGAGCATGCACTCCCAGAAAATACCCTGCACCGGTGAAGACCATAGGTTCATTCAGAATGATCCAGTTTTTTACCCTGTCGCCGAACTGCTTTACGCAGACCTCGGTAAAATAACTAAACCAATCGATTACTTCCCTGTTCGTCCACCCTCCTTTTTGCTGCAGTGCTTCGGGCAGATCCCAGTGATATAATGTGATCCAGGGCTCTATTCCCAGCTCGAGACAAAAGTCGATGATCCGGTTATAAAAGTCGATTCCGTGATGATTAATAGCGCCGACGCCCTGTGGAAGAATGCGGCTCCAGGATATGGAGAACCGGTAATTGGTAATGTGTAATTTATAAAGTAAGGTGATATCATCCGAATAACGATTGTAGAAATCGCAGGCGATATTGCCATTGTGATTACCCGCAATCTTTTTGCGCTTTTTAGAAAAAGTATCCCAGATCGATAGGCCCTTACCATCTGCATCATGACCGCCTTCTATCTGATAGGCTGCCGTGGATACTCCCCATTTAAAATCCTGACCAAAATCCTCTTTTGTGAATTGCATAGATCAGCGCCCGGTTTGGTCGAAATTGTCCAATACCGCTTCCTTTAATTTTTTTACTGTGAGAGCCGTTTCAACGGTTGCAGGATCCAAAAAGGTTGCATCATTCCTGTGCTCCCGAAAAATGTCATCCACTATGCTTGCGGTAAGATCAGGATAACTCACCTCGATCAGGTTATTTGATTCGGTCCAGAGCTTTATTCTGTCAATATGCTTCTTCTTCAAACTTTTCAGCACCTCTACTCCCATGGCTTGCAGCGCCGCAGCATTGCATTGTTGTTCGTATTGCCCTTTCATCGGAATTACCATTAGTTTCTTTTTTAAAAATAACGCTTCGGCAGGTGTTTCAAAACCCGCCCCGCAAAGAATTCCGGTGCAGTTGATCATGCTGTCGATAAATAAATCGTTATTAACCCGACGGATGTGGACATTATCTTTAACATACTCCTTGTCACTATGTTTACTGAATACCTGCCAGTTGATCCCAGGTATTTCAGTCAGTACCTTTATGATGCGCTCATCATTATAGGCAGGCAGGTAAACGGTGTAATGGCCTTTATCTCCCGGAAACACGTCCCGCACCTGGCTGCGAATTACAGGAGTAGCAATATTTACGTCATATGCCTCAAAATGAAATCCATAGGCTTTTGAAACCGGGGCGTAATTCTCCAGGATTGATTTTCCAATACGATCTTTTTCCAGCGGCTTAGGACTTTTAGGATTTATTACCGCCGCCTGGTGACTTAAGCCGATACACGGTTTGCCAATGATCTTACAAGCCCAGGCACTAACCGGCTCAAAATCATTAATAACCAGGTCATACTGTTCAATCGGCAAACTCTTAATTTCCTTAAACAGCTTTCTGATATTACTCTTTCGGTAAGTAGCCAGCAGATCAACTCCACCTTTTTTACCGAAAATAAAACTCAGACCATTAAACTTATATTTGATGGGATACGGGAGCTCTACATCAGCCTGTATACCGCTCACTAATATATCCAGTTCACCTTTTTGTTGAAGAAGCGGGATGATATCGCGAGCCCTGCTTAAATGTCCATTGCCTGTTCCCTGAATTGCGTATAATATCTTCATTTGATTTGTTGTAAAACAGATGATAATCACTGAGAGCCAGCTTTTTCCAGATTAGATGCAAATTGCGAATTTTTATTATTTCAATTTGCTCCGGGAATGTCAGACATTCAATCGCATCAGGTTGAATTCTGCCAGCATATTATCGAACAATTGATTATTAGTTAACTCCTCATCAATCGTGTGCTTGTACCTAGCCTCCGCCATCTCCCTTTCGTCAAACTTGTAAATTACCCATTCGTTGTTTACATATTCCAGCGCCGTTAGATTTTCAATCCAGTCGCCGCTATTTAAGTAAATAATCTTTCCACGTTCATTGGAAACTTCTCTCATTTCAGGATGATGGATATGGCCACACACCACGTAGTCGTATTGATTACTTATGCCAATATCTGCAGCTGTCTGTTCGAAATTATTGATGAAACTAATGGCCCCTTTCACGCTGTTCTTTATTCTTTTCGAAAAAGATAGCTTTCCCTTCCTGAATACCTTTTCGAGAATAAAATTAGTGAGACGATTGATGAGGATCAGGCCATCGTAACCGGCGGCACCAAGCTTAGCCAGCCATTTACTGTGCTGCATGGTGACATCAAACACATCGCCATGAAAAAACCAGGCTTTCTTACCATCCTCAAGATCAAGGACCACTTTGTTAAGGATAGTAAACGAACCCATTTTGAAACCGACAAACTTCCGAAGCATCTCATCGTGGTTACCGGTAATGTAATAGATCTTAACGCCCTTGCTCATCCAGCCCATCAAATGCTTTACAATCTTCATATGACTTTGGGGCCAGTAACTTTTGCTAAACTGCCAGACATCAATAATATCGCCATTCAAGATCACCACCCTTGGCTTCACGCTTTTCAGGTAATGCAGCAATTCCTTAGCATGGCAGCCATAAGTGCCCAGGTGGATATCCGACAATACCAGTATATCCATTTTTCTGCGTTTCACTTCCTTCATTAACTGGCCTTTAGAAATTTAAAGGGCGAGCAGAACGACGAAATTTTGTAAAGAAATACGCGAATGCTAATTTGAAGCAGGAAGAATTTTAGACTTTTCATAGGTCATGATTTAATGATGTAAATCTTTCTTAGTCAGCTATGTAAAGTAAGGGGTACAAAAAGAAGTAATTGTTACCAGAATATTAATTAACAGTCAGAATCATTTGGGCTGACCTTCGCGGTTTTCAATCCTAAAATTTTAATATTGACATAAAAGTGATTTAGCCCAGTCAAGGTCAGTTGCGCCGTTATTCTTAACTTCCAGAAAGTATTCCGTTTGCCAGCTTTTTGTCTTCGCTGCCTGCTTATTGGTCACGGTGTCCCATGACGGATATACCCTGATTCCGCGCTTTCCATTTTTACCATTACAGCTAATAATCCCATTTTCAATTAATAGCAATTTGGGAAGAATAAACTGGCCGATATTTTCGCCCATTCTTACGGTAATAATGATGAAATCTATATCGTCGGCATCATCAAAAGGTTCCGTCACTCCATCTTCGCTTCTTTTCCAAATAGTCACAAACTGCCCAGCTTTTGTGGGTGTAATTTTAGAAACGCGGTGCTGGATTAACCTGCTGTTGAGTTCAAATGAACAAGCTCCGTATTCAACACCTTCCTTACCGATTTTTAAGTTTGACAAAGAAATACCAGCGGGATCATAAACGAGGTCTTTCACAATTTTCAGATCGGGATGAAATGAATTTATTTCGTTAATGGTGGTTTCTGATGCCATTCTCAAAAGATCTCGTTTGTGTGTCGACCTCCTGACATTACTTCCAGGCTTAACTTAATAATCATCAACGTCGAATCGCTTGTTTTTATGGAAGTAGTGCTTATCTTCTTCTGATATTGCTCGTAAAACCCGGCAGGGATTGCCAACTGCAATCACGTTGGCGGGTATATCCTTTGTAACCACACTACCTGAGCCTATAACGGTATTATCCCCGATCGTAACGCCTGGATTCACAACGGTATTTCCTCCAATCCAGACGCTGTTCCCAATGGCAATCTCGATACCATATTCATAACCAGAATTTCTCGACGACGCATAAACCGGGTGACCTGCTGTAAGAAGCGAAACATTAGGTCCAAACATCACATCGTCACCTATCGTAACTTTAGCCACGTCTAGGATGACACAGTTATAGTTTGCCATGAAGTTGTCTCCCACTTCAATATGCTTCCCATAATCGCAATGAAAGGGTGCTAGAATATTGACATTTGCCCCGGCCTTTCCTAAAATCCCCCTTATCAGGCCTTCTATCTTCCCAGGCTGATCAGGCGGACATAAATTATATTCGTAGATCTTCATCTTCGTTTCCATCTGCTCTTTCGGTAAACCATCCATGGAGGCTTTATACGGTAAGCCGGCAAGCATTCTTTCTTTTTGGTTCATAGTCTCACTTGTGATTCTTATTTTCATTTACATATTCCAGAAGATCACCTGGCTGACAATCCAGGGCATTGCAAATTGATTCCAGAGTGCTGAAACGGATTGCCTTTGCTTTGCCGGTCTTCAAAATTGAAAGATTAGATAAAGTCAGATCTACTTTCTCTGAAAGTTCATTCAATGACATCTTTCGTTTTGCCATCATCACATCTAAATTTACTATGATCGGCATAATTAAACGGTTAAATCGTTCTCTGATTGTAATTCAATCCCTTTATTGAATATTAGTGCAATGATATAAATCACCCCGGCAAAGAACAGAATCTCTCCTGAGGCCCAATCTATTGGAATCGTAATGTCCTTTTGATTCAGCCAATTGCAATATGCCTGGGCAATAACCGACAGCAACCCGGCCCACAATGCCAACCGGCTAATCATGCTAATGATCTTTCGGACACCTTCACTGAACGGGTTTTCTATCTTCATTTCCAGAAAGAGTTTGACCACCCAGTACCCTATGTATGCTTTCATACCTGTCAGTAGGGTCAGCATCCAGACAACGATGTGGTACTGTGCAATGCCGTAGCGGTAAAGCGCCCCGAGGTTCAATCCCATATTCAAATTTTGCGAAGCGAAAGGATTTATAGTGATACTGACAATATAGGAGTAAAGGATAGATCCGGTTTTAATGCAAAGGCCTATAAATATGATCCAGAACACCACATTCATGGCGTTCAGGATAAAAGTGTTTTTTGTTGACATACGACTAAGATTTGATACTAAAGTAATAAATAATCATTGATAAACAATAAATATTTATTCTTATTCAACTTATCAGTCTTACTGATTATTGAATTTATTCGCAATTCATTAATTCAATTGATGTTATTTCATATCAGAATCTGCACTTGCTTTCAGGGAACAATGCATCACCTTATGTGCCGTTTCCGTGTTTAAATGAAATACCAAAATCTCACTTCTCAACTGTCCTGAAGGTTGTTTTTCCCATACGGAATAATGTCTACCTTTAATTGTTCGCGGCATAAACCCTGTCTCAAATAACCATGAGAAAACTATTTATAATCCTGTCAGCCCTTGCCCTCACTATTATATTTTCGGTCAGCCTATTTTGGCCGCCAATTCTATGGGCACTAATAATTGTTGCCCCGTTTGTGCTACTCGGCGTTTACGATATCTTTCAGAAGAAGCATAGTATTTCACGAAACTTCCCGGTTGTTGGCAGGGTAAGGTTTCTTATGGAAACACTCCGTCCCGGGATATATCAATACTTCATAGAAGCCAATACGGAGGGTAGGCCCTTCAACCGCATAAATCGTTCACTGATCTACCAGCGGGCCAAGTCCGTTGACGATACCGTGCCCTTTGGAACACAGCTTAATGTCTACGAAAGCGGGTATTCATGGCTCAATCACAGTATTGCAGCTATCCACCCGGAGCATCTCAACCAGGATCCGCGCGTACTGGTAGGTGGACCAGATTGCAAGCAGCCTTACTCGGCAAGCATCTTTAACATATCGGCAATGAGTTTTGGCTCGCTCAGCCAAAATGCAATCCTGGCATTAAACGGGGGAGCTAAAATGGGTAACTTTGCACACAACACCGGCGAAGGAGGCTTAAGTCATTACCACCTTGAGCCCGGAGGAGATATCATCTGGCAGATCGGCACGGGTTATTTCGGCTGCCGGCATACCGATGGATCATTTAATGACGACGCTTTTCGCGAGCGGGCCCATTTTCCACAAGTCAAAATGATCGAGATTAAAATTTCGCAGGGAGCCAAACCCGGCCATGGCGGCATATTACCAGCCAGAAAGGTAACATCCGAAATAGCGCTTATTCGGTTAGTGGAGCCCGGTAAAGATGTGATATCGCCGCCCTCCCATACCGAATTCTCCACGCCCCTCGAAATGGTTGCTTTTATTAAAAGGCTGCGTGACTTGTCAGGGGGAAAGCCAATCGGATTCAAGCTATGCGTCGGAAATAAAAGCGAATTCCTGGCCATATGCAAAGCCATGCATGAAACCGGAATTTATGCCGACTTTATCACCGTAGATGGGGCAGAGGGTGGTACCGGAGCTGCGCCACTCGAGTTTTCTAACTCTGTAGGCATGCCTCTGCGGGAAGGTCTGGCCTTTGTGTATGATGCTTTAAACGGCTTTGGACTTAAGAAACACATCCGGATCATCTCTTCAGGCAAGGTTGCAACAGGATTTGATTTAGTGAAGAACTTCGCGATGGGTGCCGATATGTGTAACTCAGCCAGAGGGATGATGTTCGCCCTTGGTTGTATCCAGGCCCTGGAATGTAACGCCAATACATGTCCCACAGGAGTGGCTACCCAGGATCCGGCGCTCTCTAAAGGCCTCGTCGTTTCCGACAAGAAACTGCGGGTATTTAACTATCATAGGTCATCGGTCTTCAGTGCCATTCAATTAATGGGCGCTTCGGGCATTTGCCACCCCGCAGATATACAGCGTACCTATGTATACCGTCGTGTCGGTCCGAATAAGATAGAAACGTTCGCTGAAACCTACCCGGAAATACCTGAGGGAAGCTTAACGCAGACACCATATCCATCAAAATACGAACTCGATATGGCTCTCAGCAGCTCATCAACCTTTTTGCCTGTCTTCGAGAATGTATCTAAGGTGCAGCCGCAAAGCGCAAGCGCAGTGATTGATCCCGGGCTGAATGGCAAAGAGTAGGAATTTGCACTCTTTTAAAATTTGGAATACAAAGCATGAAAGCAAGCTTTTCTACTGCGTATCCGGGTCACTTTTATTGTTTCCGGGAGTAGGCAGGTTCCAGTGAAAACGAAGCCCTAATATGCGGAGCGAGAAACATAAAATCAGGGCAATGATCGCGACCCAGTCAACTGATAACCATTTCAGGTAGTTTCCCAAAACCACAACTACAGCACCCAGAAGTGCTGCCGATGCGTAAATCTCTTTTTCCAGGATGACAGGAATGCGGTTAAGCAAAATATCACGCACCACTCCGCCCCCCACGGCTGTAGTAACTCCCAGAAGCACAGCCACCTCACCATTATGGCCATGAGACAGTGCTTTCTCAGCACCTGTTACTGCAAACAATGCCAAACCAACGGCATCGAAGAGCAGCACCGGGCGATTGAGCCGTTGCACTATAGGAAACAAGCCCACTGTTAAGCCTGTAGCCACAATTGAAACAACTAAGTAGCGCCAGTTAGTTAAGCCCGCTGGTGGAATGGCCCCGATACACACATCACGAATAATACCGCCCCCGCAGGCAACTGTAAAGGCGATCGCACAGATCCCGAACAGGTCGAGATTTCGTTGCCTTGCTGCTGTGGCGCCACTTATGGCAAAGGCAAAAGTACCGGCAAGGTCCAGATAGAAATAAAGGGCGTGTAATTTTTCCATTTTAAGACCCCACCGATTAATTAAACCAGGCTGCAGCGGCTGTCAGCATAGTCTGTAAACCGGTTTTCAGCGTCGGGTTTAATACCGGAGCAAATCTTGGCGAATGGTTACTTGGGATATCGTTTAATCTATTATTCTTTTTAGCTTCCATATATACAACAGGATCGGTTCCTCCTACAAACCAAAAAACGTAAGGAACTTTCCAGTTTCGTCCAAAAATACTGAAATCTTCGCTGGCAGAAGCTGGCTGGGTTACATATGATCTACTCCCGAACTGCGCAGCAAAGGCTTCCGCTACTTTCAAGGTAGCTGCTGCGTCGTTCTCAGTTAATGGATAGCTCGCCAGCTCTGTAAATTCCGAATCACGCGGTGCATCAGAGGCCGCACATTCGGCACAGCAGATCCGTTTTACGGCTGAAAGTATATGATCCTTTACGCCATCATTGAAAGTTCGGATGTTCAATTTTAGTGTGGCATCATCAGGGATAATATTCTCTTTAGTACCCGCCTGCAGTGAACCGATGGTTAGCACAGCGTTGTCCAGCGGCGCTATTTCACGGGAAACGATAGTTTGTAAACGCATCGTCGTAGCCGCCGCCATTATAACAGGATCAACGGACGTTTGCGGCTGTGAACCATGTGACCCGCGACCAAAAAGTTTTACCTTTAAACTGTTGCCTGCCGATAAAATAGTTCCGCTGCGATGCCCTACGGTACCTGCTTCCCCTACCATCACATGCTGCCCAAGAATGATTTCCGGCTTAGGAAAACGCTTTATCATACCGTCGTCGATCATGCCCTGAGCACCGCGTCCGACTTCTTCACCAGGCTGAAAGACGGCCATTAGCGTTCCTTTCCATTGATCCCGGTGTTCCAAAAACAACCTGGCAGCACCCATCAGCCACGTTACATGCAAGTCATGTCCGCAAACGTGTGATACCCCTACCTCGATCCCTTCTTCGTCCAGGGCTCTTTTGGTGCTTTCATAAGGCAAGCCGGTGTCCTCGGTAACAGGAAGCGCATCCATGTCCGCCCGGAGCATCACCACAGGACCATCTCCATTCTTCATGATACCCACCACACCGGTTACTCCTATGCCTGTTGTTACTTCGAATTCGTATTTGCTTAAGTAATCCGCAGCAATTTTCGCAGTCCGGAATTCCTCCATCGACAGCTCCGGATTCCGGTGGATATCTTTATAGATCTCTTCCAGTTCCGGAAGCATCTGATCTATATGGCTGTCGATTTTATTATTGAAGTTTCTGATTTGCGAAATTTCCATAGATAAAGCTAAGCTTCTTATGACAAATTTTTGAATCGTTTGAAAGACTAAACCCTCAACAGCCCACGGAAACCCCTGGCGGCGTAGTAAGATTCAGCGCCATTATGATACAGGAAAATATGGTTGTAACGGCGGTCACAGAAGAAAGCACCGCCAAGTTTTCTGATGGCTGCAGGAGTCTGCACCCAGCTGGATGTTTTTTTATCGAATTCCCCCAGCTCCTGAAGTTTGCGGTATTGCTCTTCCGTCAAAAGCTCGACACCTATTTCAGCTGCCATACCGAGGGCACTTTTTGCAGGCTTGAATTCTTTCCTTGACTCCAGGGCTTCATTATCGTAACACAGACTTCTTCGGCCTTTGGGACTTTCTGCTGAGCAATCATAAAAAATGTATTCACCCGTATTTTCATCACAATCAACAACGTCCGGTTCACCGCCGCTTGTTTCCATTTCATTTATGGACCAGAGTTTTCCAGGATCAGCTTCGAGCCTTTCCTGCACTTTAACCCATTTCGAACCTTCATGGCGGCTCATGTTCTTTTCAAAACGGGCTTTTAATAATCCCAGCAATTCTTCGCTGTGTGCGGGTGATAACACTTGTTTATTTCCCATTGTTATAATGATTACGAAATGTCGGAATATCCCTTATACCTAAAGTTTTTGCTTTTTAGCTGTTAAAATAACTGCAGGTATTAGAAAAGTTAAGAACATTTAATACAAGAAAAAAAAGCAGTATATGAATTGGTTCTGTTAGCCTTTCGTTGTTATTTGCTGTCTATGGTGTAACTCAGCTCAGTTACTCCACAAACAAACTGATGAGTAGTTAATAGTTTTAGATTTATTTTATCTCTGATGCCTGTAAACAGTGGAATACCTTGTCCAAGAATAACAGGATTAACAAATAGCCAGTAACCGTCAATTAAGTTCTGTTGAATAAGTGAATGTGTTGCTGTCGGACTGCCAAAAAGTAGAATGTCCTTACCTGCCTGCTGTTTTATTTCATTTATGCAGGTTGAAAGATTATCGCTGATAATTTTTGTGTTAGTCAAACCCGCCTCTTTCATCGTTTTTGATAAAACAACTTTGTAAACTTTTTTATACCACTTCGAGTGTTCGATATCGTGTTGAGATGCTGCAGGCTTGTCTCCCGCGGTTGGCCAGTAATCTTCCATCATCTGATAGGTTACACGTCCATACAGTGCCGTGTCGCCTTCGCTTATCCGCTTACCGACATAATCAAAAATCTCTTCATCAACTTTAATCCAGTCCATCTCTCCGTTCGGTCCTGCAACAAAGCCGTCAAGCGATATGTGCATAAATGAAATTATTTTTCTCATATGGTACGTTTTTTATGGTTGCCTATGGTTTGTTGTTGTCGTTTTGCAATAACAGTTTAAGGCTGGGCGATGTGAGGACATTTACATTGTTTGTCCCACTACTGCCAGACTGATGTTGATGGTAGTTCTTTGGCAATATTATAGAGCTCTACGCCCTAGTTTATCCCCCTCGTAATTAATGAAGCATTTTGATTCACTTCAAAGTCGACCGAAGACACGTTTATTACGAATGGTCGGCTAACAACTGTTTTCACAAGGTCAGAATGCATAAAGTCTTCCATTGCTGTTTTGTCTTCCCATAAATAGAAACCCCCAAAAGTATTTTCCTCTTCGTTTGCCAACCAAACTTTTGAAATAAGACCTTTTACTCCCGCTATAATGGGCGCATCTGGTTCTACCATTCGCTTAAGATACTCCGATTGAGAAATATCCTTTAACTGATAAGTGATTACTTGTGCTCGCATTATTTTATTATTTTAAGTTAATAATGATGCTAAAGCAATGTGTAAGGAATGCAGAAATCGCAGGTCTTCTTTCGTACTGAAACTTGTTGACTTTTAAAAACCCACCAATTATGCTTTATTTTCAAAACCAGTTTCGTAAGTCTAAGTTTTACTTCTTTCATTCCTTTGAATAAGAGTATTAATCATACCGTATCGGGTGAAGACAATATTTGAGTGGCACCAACACATTTGCGAAAGCGACTATCTGGTGCTTGAAAGAGATTATGTGTTTGTTCCGATCGTTGTCCTTATCCCTAAGACTTTACATGTAAAAAACATTAAATTTATGACCATCCGGATCAGCAAAAAGAAAACCATAATACCCCTCACCAAATTCTTCCGGCTTTGAAATAATTCTCCCTCCTGCTCTTTCAACTTCGACTGCCCAATTGTCCACCTGCTCTTTGCTCTCGGCAGAAAGAGTGAACAACACTTCGGTTACTTTTTGAGAGTCTGCTATTTCAACTTTCATGTTAGCCTGGAGGATATCTTTCAAGAAAAAGTGGATCACAAAATCATCTTCACCAACAAAAAAACTTGCGAGCTCTTTCGAGGCATGTGTACCGTTAGGTTTGAATCCCAGTTCAGCATAAAATTTAGTTGTGCGCTCTAAATCGCTTACTGCTAAATTTGACCATATCTTTTTTGGGTTCATGAGGTTTCGATTAAAGGTTTTCAAATAGCCTGAGTCGTTGGCCCCTAACTCCTGTTTTCTCAGGCCCCGAATTGTCTGAAATGATGATCGGGATGCTTCCATTGGAATATCCCCCATTGTTCAGGTGTGAATTTACCAAAAAAAGGGTGTGAATTGATAGTACAATTTGCAGCTCCTCCTTCAAAAAACTGAGTGACCAATTGCTTCAACTTTGATTTCTCCTGCTCAAAGTTAAGGTCGTGTTTGTGTGTAAAGATGTAAGTTTTATCCGTGGGGGAGTTTTTGCCAAACGGCTTTTCACCAAGAACCCTTGACTTCATCAACGTCCCGATTATTCTCCCAATAAACAACCGTTTCACGAAACTCTTACCCATCGCAGTTTCCATAGAGACATTGCAATGAGCTAACATTTGACTCACGTCCATTTTACCCCATTTTCTTTGATTGCCAGGCGCGAGTTTTTCAATTCGACATACAACTTCAGAGACGTCTTGTTGATTGAATAGGCTGCTCATTGAATTATTGATATAACTGTGCTGTGAGGAATATTCTATCTCAATTATGGTTTGACACACTAACTTTTTAAATTAACAATTACGCCTAAAATTCCCATGGGGAAATAAAAATGCGTGAATCATCTCAAAGGCCATCTTTGGTAAAGCCATGCGCATATCTCACATTCGGTAATAGTATTTCGAAAAATACTCACATTATCAAACTTCTGCTTTTATTTATTGCAAAAAAGGATTTCTGAGCGTTTCTGCCCTCCATACTCTTGAAGGTCTCAGGCAGTCACTAATTCTTCCATCGCCTCAATCCAAAGTGGATGATCATTCAGGCTTTCAACCAGTTGAACACGTTCGCCACCCAATGCTTTAAATTCATCACCATATTCTACCGTTACTTCATAGACGGTTTCCAGACAATCTGCCACAAACGCCGGACAAAAAACAAGCAAACTTTTGATGTTTTTGGCCGCGAGGTCCTTGATCACTTCACTGGTGTAAGGTTGCACCCATGGATCTTTCCCTAAGCGGGATTGAAAGCAAACAGTGTATTTGTCATTCGGTATGCCTAGCCGGGCTGCAATTAAACGAGCAGTATCGTAACACTGAGCTGAATAGCAGAACTTATTATTCTCAGTCAATGTTGAGCAGCAATTGTCTTTTTTCAAACAATGCACACCGGAATGATCTGATTTTATGAGCTGGCGCTGAGGTAATCCGTGAAAACTAAACAGTATGTGATCAAAACTTTCAGGCTGATGCTTCTCGGCATTCTCTGCGAATGTTTCAATCATCCCGGCATTATCATGAAAGGAGTTAATAAACGAGATATTTGGAATAGTTGGCCATTTGCGCACCAGTTCCATTACCTTTTCTAGTACAGAGCCGGTACTAGCAGACGCATAATGCGGAAATAAGGGTAAAACCCTGATACTGTCAACGTTTCCATCCTGCAGCTTATTTAAGGCCGATTCGATTGAAGGACTTTGGTAGCGCATGGCCAGCTCGATCTGGTATTCCTCACCCAGCTTTTCTCTTAGTAATTCTAATTGCCTGATGCTATAATATAAAAGTGGTGAGCCGGTAGTATCCGACCATATCTCTTTATATAGTTTTGCGGATTTAGGCCCGCGAAAGGGTACAATTAGACCTTTTACCAGAGCAGCGCGCCATACCGGATTAACATCGATTACACGTTCATCCATTAAAAACTCATCTAAGTACTTGCGTACATCCGCTGTTGACGGACTATCCGGCGTTCCTAAATTCACTAATAAAACTCCTTTTTTGCCCATTCTTAAAATTCGAAGATCACTCCTATTGTTGGGAGAACGTTTCCGTTCTCGTTATCTATTAATTTAGTCTTATACCTGCTCGCATCTGTCGGATCATCTTGCGGCAATCCATCCGCCGAGCGATCTAACAACAGTATCGGCTGAAGCAAGTATTTGTTATACGTTAGGTTTTGAATGTCCAAATATACATTTAGGTTGAACTTCCTGAAGGGGTACTTTTTATCAACCCGGAGATCAAGCTGATAAAAATCACCCAACCTGCCTTCATTAAGTCGGTTATAATCCTGAATACCCTGTGGATAAATAGAATAATTACTTTTTAGCGATGATACCTGAAGATCATAAGGCGTATACGGACTTCCGCCATTAACTCTGAGCTTGGCGCCCAGCTCCCAGTTCCTTTTAAATAATTTTCCGGCGGTAAGGCTGACATTATATCTTGTATCCCACGACGAAGGCACATACTGCCTATTCTTGTCCCTGAACTCGCTGTTGAAAAGCGTCAGCGCCATTATCCCGTAAAATCCTTTGGTTAAACGCTGTTGAGCTAAGAATTCGACGCCGTAGGCTCTCCCTTCCGTGGAACCCGTTACCGGCCTGTTTCCTACAACGCCAAAATCAGCACCTAAATTAGCATGTGGAATGTCATTACCCAAAACATTGATAATCGGATATTGATCGTAGCCCTTGTAAAATCCTTCCACGGTAAAACGAGTATTCTTCAGTGTGTTATACTCTACCCCAAGCACTAACTGACTGGATCGAATATAGTCTACCTCTTTATTTAATAATGGACCTGAACTTTCTGCCCGGTAACCTAAAATAGTGTAGGCAGGTAACTGATAATAAATACCCGAATTGAAATTAAGGCTCAATTTATCGGTGAAGTTGTAGGAAGCAGATATCCGTGGAGATATTGTCTGACTCAAGTCTTTCATCTTGTCCGAGTAGGTATTCGCGTCGGCGCGTAAGCCAGCTGATACAATTAATTTCTCGCCAAACATTGATCTGCTTACCTGTGCAAATAGACCATATTTAATAAAGTCAAGTTCTGAAGAGTATTCTACGTTCCCAAATGGAAGGACATTTAATGTGTTTGTTGTATAATCGGCACTTTCTATTCCGGCACCGTAATTAATCTTGTAAGCACCCTCCTGACTATTATTTTCAAAACGGAATTTATTTTCCGTCTCCGTTGATAGATAGTCTAATGTTAGAATTTTACTCTCATCGTTATCCTGAAACTTAACAGCCTTGTTACTTAAATAATTACGACTTAATACGAAGGTGGAATAACCTTTTGAGCGGTAGTTTTTATAATTGGCGCCTACGGTGTAGTTGTCCTGCGTGTTCACCGGAATATTTCCAAGTGTATAGAGATTTTGTTCAGTCGGATCAGAATCAAAGTTTAGTTTGAACCTGTCTATTGCCCCAAGGCCAAGAAGTGTCAGTTCGTTCTTCGAATTGAAGCGGGTCTTCACTTTAAACTGGTAATCCTGGTAAGAAGGAAGAAAAGGCAATCCAATGATCTTAAACAGGCCTTGCAGGTAAGAATACCGGTAAGATGCGATAAAGGTGGTCTTCTCACTTAGAGGTCCTTCAAGAGTTGCAGCAGCGTCACTAAAGCCTGCCGTTATGGACGCTGCCAGTTTCTCGCTGTTGCCGTCCTTTTGTTTAAATTCAAAAACAGAACTCAAGGTATTTCCACGATTTGCTGGAAAAGCACCGGAATAGAAGTCGACCTCACGGATAAAATCAACATTAATCAGACCTACAGGACCACCGGAAGAACCCTGAGTAGCAAAGTGATTAATGTTGGGAATTTCGACGCCATCTATATAGAAGCGGTTTTCGTTGGGCGCCCCACCCCGGATAATGATATCATTGCGAAAACTAACTGGCGCTGATACACCGGGCAATGACTGAATTACCCGGGAAATGTCGCGGTTACCGCCAGGGTTACGTTTGATCTCCGTTGAACCAATAGTTCTTAGTGAAACCGGGCTTTCTACAGGTTTAATGAAGACCGGGCTTCTTATGGTAACCTCTTCCAGTGTCGCAGCTTCTGTTTCTAATGACACATCAATAAAAGATGTTCGGGCATTGCTAACCTGGATATCAAAAACTGACCTGGGTTTGTAGCCTACATAGGAAAAGCGAATATTGTAGACCCCAGGTTTAAGGTCATTAAAGATGTAACTACCAGTAGAATCTGTAGTGGTTCCTTTATTTAAATCGGGTATCGAAACTGAAACTCCGGCGAGTTGCTGGTTGGTTAATGCGTCGGTAACCTTGCCCCTTATCACACCGGTAGCCAAACTATTTATTTGCCCCTGTGTTGTAATCCCGCAAAATGAAATAATTAATAATATTAAAAGTCTTTTCATGTGGTAACGTACGTATCAAAAGTACTGCAATCCCCAAATCAGTTTAAGGAAGGATTGCACTATACAATTCTTTTTACTGGAGTGTGACTATTTCATGGTCCATAATTTCCACCAGGGGGTTCCCGGGGAATCGTGATGTTCATAATGGTACCCGAAAAAGTAGCAGGAAAAGAACGCGAGTACATGATTCTTTTTCTGTGTACGTGATTGATGAACATTATGGTGATCACCATGATGCGGCAACCAGGTGCCAAAATAAAATAGTTGAAGTGTGCTCAAGAGTGACGGAACAACCCAGAAGAGAACAATATTGGACTCCGTAAACCAGATCTTCAGCACGTTAAATAATACAGCCATCATCAGCAGCTGCTTCCAGGAAATATATTCCTTCATGAAATTTAAATACCATTTCCAGAAACTTCCATTATGATAATCCGGATCATCTTCTGTATGAACATGGCGATGATGTTCATGGTGCTTATTATAAAGTCTTTTAAAAGGGAAGGCGGCATAAAGGGCGGTGCATAGCTGGCCTATCGCATTATTTAACGACCGATTCGGAGAAACCGTACCATGCATCGCATCATGAGCTGTGATAAACAAGCCGGTATAGAGATGCATTTGCACCAAAATAAGCAGATAAGTTACTGGATTTTGAAACCTGAAGTCGAGGTTTAGCAGAAGGAAAAGGCTAACCGTCCACAACGTGATTACCAAACAAGCAATTAAAACACCGGGAGTCAGTACTGATTTCATGTGCGGCCATTAGGTAAAACCGAAATCGTCTTTAATAAGATTCCAATACATCTTTCACTTTCTTCATCAGCCACATCGGCGTTGAAGTAGCACCGCAGATGCCAACCCGATCATTCGGATTAAAGATGGTGATATCTAATTCAGACGGACTAGAGATAAAGAACGTGTTTTCATTGAACTGACGGCATACTTCAAAAAGCACTTTACCATTTGAAGATTTTAGTCCGGAAACAAAGATGATCTTATCGAAGTCCTTAACAAAGTTTCGGAGATCCTCATAGCGATTCGAAACCTGGCGGCAAATGGTATCGTTTGCCTTCACTTCATACCCGCGATTAATCAGTTCATCCTTGATCTTATAGAATTTATCAGTGCTCTTGGTAGTCTGGCTGTATAACGTAAACTTCTCCGGAAGATCTACATCTTCCAGTTCCGCGATGTCCTGAAAAACAAGCGCCTCATTATTTGTTTGGCCTTCTAATCCTATCACTTCTGCGTGACCATGCTTACCGAAGATCAGGATCTTTTCTTTGGCATCATGTGAGTTTTTAATGCGGTTTTGAAGCTTTAAAACGACCGGGCAGGACGCATCGATAAGGGTAATGTTATTCTCGAGGGCTAGTTTATAAGTTTCAGGCGCTTCCCCATGTGCACGGATAAGGACTTTCTCGTCCCTCAGGCTTTTCAATTCCTCGTGAGAGATAATTCGCAGACCTTTTTTCTTAAGCCGCTCTACCTCCTCATCATTATGAACGATATCTCCAAGGCAGTATAAATACCCTTCGTTTTCCAGGATCTCTTCTGCCATATCAATGGCATAGACAACCCCAAAACAAAATCCTGAATCCCTGTCAATTGATACCTGAAGATTATAACTCATTGCTTTATCAAAATTGGACTAATACGCCTTCTGCAAAAGTACAAAAATTGTTCCTTAGCCTCGCAGTTCAATATGCCATCTAATTAAAGTTACCTGCAGGTGATAAGACGATAAAAACATTCCTTTTTGACTACCATTTCCATTCTTTCTTATCAAAGGAATTTCCGAACTCATCCAATAACGCTTCATTATCCTTCAATGAGCCAGCTTTGAGGAACTGTGCTTCCCGTCCCTGACGCGGTTGAGCGGTGACAGCATTGATAACGATTGTATTTCCCCGAACTTCCAGACTAACTTCATCTCTAATAGAATTGCTCCACAAATGCCTTTGGAAGCAACACTGCTATTGAATTACCTATTTTTTTAACCTTAACAATCATCCTCAGAAGCTCAATGATGTTATCACAAAAATAACTCATGGAGTGAAATTTAGGATTTAAGAGTGCAGGAATTAGTTCCAAAAATTTAAGGTCGCAAAGAAAATCAGCTGTGAAATAAGCAGAACTATTGCGGCGGGGTTCTTTTTACGAAACTTCCTGGCAAAAAAGAACAGCATCATGCAGAAGGAGAATATAAACCAGGCCACATAATTTTGAAAGGGAATATTCAAGTCAGCCCAATTCCAATAGTCAAACCGAATGGCTACAGGCTCAATCAATATATCCATAAATACCAGGAAAAAGGCTCCAATTAAAGCCCTTACCACGTGGTTTTGAATCTTCAGGTATGAAATTGAGGCTCCCGTACTATAGATCATGATCACCCAGTTGACTCCGATCATTAACGGGACCGCTGCGAGTTTGATTCCCAGCGTTTGACCGTACTGGTAGGAGCCAAATATATAACCTGTATTCACCCCTATCACCTCTATAAGATACCCGGCGAGGTAGGCCACCAGTAGGAAAAGTTTAAATTCCTTGTTTTTTTGACGATGTGATATAATTAATAAGATCACCATCAGCAGCAGGTGAAAAGGCACCAGTTTCAAAAACAAGGGAGTTAACGATGGGCTAAGGAATCCGATAAGCCCCACGGTATAAAAAATCACAATCAGGAAACCGCAAATAACGACTTTGTTCAGTTTCATGTTTTGATTATCCTTCCTTTCCAGGTAACGGTTTTAGTAAAATGTTTTTGCATAGATAGAACCGATAAAATAAGTAACATCAGCATCTGAAAGGGATGCAATATAATATTCAGCCATGGATTCTGTCCGGAAGAAAGAGAGATCATGATACGGCTCAAGATAATCAGGCCGATTGCAAAAACCAAAAGTTGAAGATCTAAATAGTATGCTATGGCAAACGGGCCAAAAAAGACCAGAAACATGTAAATACAGAGACTTGGCACGCTATTGTTAAAACCAGCCAGCAGATTCTTGCTAAATCCTTCCAGAGCCTGACCAAGGCCCCTGTACATGCGACAATGAATATAGCCATTGGCCAGTAAAGCTTCACCGCGAAGCTTGTAAGCTTTAACCAGCTTAATAATCTCAATATCCTCTACCACTTTGCCTTTCACTAGCTCGTGCCATTGATGCTCCTTATAGCTCTGCGCTTCAAATAACATGAACTGGCCGCTTGCCGCAGCAAATGCAGGATTTTTTGACAATCGTACGAGTCGAAGCGGTAAAAGATTGAGCAACAAAAAATGCATTAACGGTACAACCAGTCGTTCGCCAATTGAAAGCATAATTTGATCCGTGAATAAACTCAGCAAGTTTAGACGGTTGATTCTCATGCGATGAACCGCGTTATTGATCAAGCCGTTGGACACAATTTCATCTGCATCCAGAAACAAAAGGTATTCTCCTGTGGCGGCTTGGGCTAACTGGCTGCAGGCGAAATTTTTGCCCAACCAACCCTTTGGCAAGTCACGACCCTCCATGATCTTAACACGCGGATTTAAGGCTGCGAATCGTTTGCAAATCTCAAGCGTGGCATCATCCGAATGATCATCTAGCACAATCAATTCGAAGTTTTTATAATCTTGATTTTGAATAGAATGCAATAAAGCCGGAAGGTTCTCCGCCTCGTTACGAGCCGGCACAAGAATAGACACCAGCTGCTTGTATTGCCTGGTTGAATGTGTGAGCTTTGGATTTGAAATAAAATTAAAGAGCGTTACTGTAAAACGTAAAATCAGGAAGAAAAATACCAGATATACCAGGATCATATCAGATCGTTATGTGTGCCTGTTGTTGCCGCGAGGTATCGTAATGCTTGTTAAATGTACTCTTTATCAATTGCAAACTAGTGAACTCCTCTGCATCCCAATGCCTTAAATAACATTGAATGGACGGCTTACGATTTGCAAAAAAGTCAGAAAATATAGCTGCAAAAATATATTGGAACTGCCGGTTAGAGGAATTCACCAGGTTTATTAAGCCTTTCTCAAAAGGGATAGTATTCAGGTGATTTGAATAAAGCTTACCCTGAGGGAAGATCAAGACCAGGTTTTGCGGATCATCTAAAAGTTTACCGGCATACTCAAGGGATTCAATTACGCTTCTCGAATTCTTTTTTACCGAGAAACTGCCAAGATATTTCAGGAACCATACTTTGTGGTAATTCTCTTCAGTAATCATCACATGAAAAGCTTTCCTGAAGTACAAACGGTTGATCTGGAAGATGAAAAATCCATCCCACCAGGAAAAATGATTGCATAATACCAGTATTGAACGGTCCGAATCAAACGGTACGCGATTGAAATCAAAGGTCTTGAAATCAGTATTTATCAGCCGACCGATGTACCAGGCAAATATGTTATAAATGAATCTATTCCGGCGAGGCTTGAGCATTAGGGTAAATATATAAAAACGCGTTAGATTCCAATTGTTGATTTACGGCTGCACCGACGCATTCTAATGGTTAGCCACCTTTGGTATCATCCCGTCCACTATCCTGGCAGAAAGCAGGGCTAGTGGAATGCCACCGCCGGGATGAACACTTCCTCCTACAAAATACAGGCCCTTGACTTGAGAGAAGTTAGGATGTCTTACGAAAGCTGCAAAACGATTATTCGAGCTGCTGCCATAAAGCGAACCCTGGTAGGAAGACGTATTCGCTTCAATACTGCGGGGATCCAGGATGCGTTCAAAGCATATTAATTTACTAATATCCCGTCCTAATCTATCAGATAGCTTTTTAATTATATTCCTTTTGGCTTCTGCAATGTACTTATCCCAGTCCTGACCGGAGTTAGAGGGTACATTTATCATCACGAACCAGTTCTCACATCCGGGCGGAGCATCATCCGGCTTAAGCTTTGAACTAATGTTTATATAGATAGTCGGATCATGATACACATCCCTTTCTTGCCAGATATGCCGAAACTCTTCCGGGTAGTTCTCACTGAAAAATATATTATGCAGCTCTAGCTGATCAAAAGTAGATTCCAGACCCCAATAAAAGATTAGGGCTGAGCTGCTGCGCTCCTGCCTGACAATTCGTGCGGGCATTTCCCTTTTAGGCAGAAGCTTTTTGTAGGTAAACCAGATATCCATATTGGAAACAATCAATTCAGCAGGAATGGTTTCCTGATTAACCTTGCTGCCTGTGACCGCATTTCTGTCTTCAACTATTTCATCAATCGCCATGTTGTAATGGAATTTAACCCCTAGTTCTTCGGCCAGTTTAACAAGCGATTTAGTGATCGAGTACATTCCTTCGGCTGGGAAATAGGCCCCGAAATGATGTTCCAGATGTGGTATAATATTTAAGGTTGCTGGCGCCTGGTACGGATCCGAACCGTTATACGTAGCATATCGATTAAATAAACGAACAGTTTTACTGTCTTTGAAGAAGCTGCTGTTCGCTTCGTTCATTGATCGAAAAGGATCTATTTTTAAAAACCTCAATATCGAATTTACTGTGCGACTATTTAGATAGCTCGAAATGCGGTGTAATGACTTTTCCAGAAAAATGTGATTAGTGATTTGGTAGATCTCTGCGCTTTTCTTCAAAAACCTTGAAACGGTCATTGCACTATCAGAGGTTTTCTTTTCTATTTCCTTTGCAAATCTCTCTTCTTCTGCCCATGCGTTAATACAACTTCCGTCCTGGTAGAAATATTTACAAACCAATTCTAGTTTTTGATACTGAAGATACTTCCGGGGATCTCTTCCAGCCAGTGTAAACAGTTCGTCTACATACTGAGGCATGGTGAATAAGCTGGGGCCGGCATCAAATCGAAACCCTTCTCCTTCAATTTCAGCCAGCTTTCCGCCAGCGTAATCATTAGCTTCAAAAACGTCAACTTCGTATCCCTTAACAGCCAGCCTGATGGCTGATGCTATACCCGCTATGCCGGCACCTATCACTATTGCTTTGGCCATAAAGGGTGAAATTACAATATTCCGGACACTAAGAATATTGCCAACCGTATTATCCGCTTCCATTCGCTTTATGTCTGACGAATTTCACAAATACGGCGGCCATTTTAAATTAGTTATCCAACATAGGCTGCTATTCTTTCCACCGCTATAAACCGGCGACCGCGTCGTTTTTAGATATTCACAAAAAGGCCATCTTTTTAAGATAGCCTTCTCTGAAAATACGATATAATTATTTTGATTTATTCATTTTCATCCAGTGATCTACCGAGTACGGGCCAGAGCCAATCACCCAGAAAAGAACCAGTAGCATGAGTACGATTATGGAAAGCCATAACTCTGAATTAAGGGTAGAAAATCCCTTAGATATGTTGACAAAGAAAACGGCCCCCAACAGGATGGGAATCTGAATAACGACAGCGAAACGGGTAACTAAACCAATGATGATCAGCACACCTCCTACCAGGTGCACAAATGCCACAACATGCGTTAAAGCCATGGCCATTAAGCCTGAAAAACCATAAACACTATTCTGAACGAATAATCCTCTCAGGGCGTCTATATTCGAAACAAAGTAGATTCCTTTCATCAGGATAATAACTCCCAACACTATTCGCAGAATATCCAGCCACCTAGCGTGATGCACATCGCCCCAGCGTTCGATTTTTTGTACTGTATTCATAATTGCCTCCTTTAAGATGTTTAAGAATTTGCTAGTATGAATTTACAGAATTATTTATAGATATTATAGTGAGAATGAGGTACGTGGACCAGGTTCTGAGCAAAAGATCAGGTTAACATCCTGCAGTCAGGCAGGCCTAGGTGGGGTCCATTTTACTTCAGAACATCCAACACCTTAAACATCTTCTGCTTTACAACCGAGCTGCTGCCATTATAATTATTGATCATGATGGAAAATACAAACGGTGTTTCCGCTGATGCGCTGGTCTCATAGCCAGTATAAGCCAAAACACCATTAATGCTCCCGCTTTTCATTGTCATGTTGTTGAACTTCGGAAAACTGTCAAAATACGTTTTAAACCAGGGTTCTTTTTTCGCGGAGAATAATATCTGCGCCATAGCCATCGTGGTGATCCTGTTGCCCGACGACAAGCCGCTCCCATCAATTAAGTTCATCGCATTCTCGTCGATTCCCAGTTTTTCATTCCAGAATTCTTTAACCGCATTCACTCCTATATCGGTTTCCGCTTCTTTACCCCTCTGAAGTGCGATGGATTTCACCAGGTGCTCGCCATATAAGTTGATACTTTTTTGATTAAACCAGTAAACGATCTGACTTAGCGTAGGCGAGGTATGGACTGCTAACACCTTATCGACCGGCAAAACATTTATATTATCAGATAGCAAAGCGCGGCCGGTGATGGGTGGCAAGCTAAACCGAACATTCAACTTTTTCAGTGTGTCCTGCAACCGGAAAGCCAGCTCTAATGCTGGGTCGGGTACCGAAGCAGAAATTGTCTTTTTAAGATCGATACCATACGTACCACGCAGATAAATTAGATTCGAATAGGGAGCCGAGAAAGCATATACGTTGTCGCCACTGCCCGGCTTGCCCGTCTTCACTTCATTGACAATCTTCAGATAAGACATGTCAGGAACAGTTTTAAGCAGTACGGTTGGATCTCCGGTTCTAATGCCCGGTTTAAAGATCAGATCAAACTGGTTTTCGTGCCAGCTAAGCGAGTTCGGACCGGCACCATAGTAATTCCCGATATCCTGCCAGTTCCATCCCAGAGGCAGGCTCTGGCTTCCAAATAAGGTATCGTCGGTGATGAGCCGGCCGCTGATCTTTTTAATACCGCTTTCGCGGATGGCCTGTACCCATTTGTTCAGAAGAACTTCCGGCTTGGTGTCATTATAGCGCCAGCTTCCCAAACTCGGGTCACCGCCGCCGGTGAGGATAACATTGCCGCTCAGCGTGCCATCGGCGCTGATGCTTCCCGAATAACCAAGGGTGGTTTTCCAGGTGTACTCCGGTCCCAGCAGGTGATAAGCCGCAGCTGAGGTGATGGTTTTTAAAGTAGATGCGGGAGCCAAACCCGTATTGCCGTTACGGGAAAATACCACTTCGCCATTTTCGCCATTCAGCACCGTTAAGGAGGCACTACCGTACTTTAATTGCGGATCTTTCTCCAGCATGGTGTAAGCATTTTCCAGCTTCTGAGCAACGGTTTGTGAAAAACCATTCAATATAAAAAAGCAAAAAAACACGGACAGGGAGATTCTCATTTCGTAAAAGTAGGAATTCAATATTTATAAAGGTCCCGGTTAACAGGATCGTTCAGTCTGATAAAACTGGGGAAATTGGCTTATTTCAGAGAAACTTTAACCAGCACGGGTAAATGATCTGAAGGATAACGCTGCTTTTTCGAGTCGGACAGAACGGCGAATTTCAACACCGTGACCTGATTATTCACGAAGATATAATCAATGCGCTCTTTGAGCTCCGCATCGAATTTAAACGCGCTAAAAGTACCTTCCGGGCCATAGGGCTTAGCTTTCGATATCTCCTTCGCATCTTTCAAAAAAGTCTTAAGAACTGCGATGGGCGGAGTGTCCGGCGTTGTGTTCAAATCGCCCGTCAGGATCACCGGAAACTTACCTGCAATCTGTTGAATTCTTTTCTTAATCAGCTCTGAAGATTTTTCGCGGGCAATTACGCCCATGTGATCATAATGCGTATTGAATACAAAGAACTCCTTCTTCGTTGCCTGATCAGATAATTTCACCCAGGTACAAATTCGGATGATGTGCGCATCCCAACCTTTGGACGGTTTATCCGGAGTTTCAGAGAGCCAAAAAGTACCCGAGTCCTGTTTTTTAAAACGAGCCTTGTTATAATAGATGGCCGTGTACTCCCCTTTGGTCTGGCCGTCGTCTCTTCCTACACCCTCCAGCCCGAACGGACTATCTTTTAAAATATAGTCCACCTGTTCTTTCAAAGCCTCCTGCACACATAAGATATCTGTTTCGTGATAGGCTACCAATTCTTTTACCCAGTCCTTACGGTTCTCCCAGGCATTCACTCCGTCATTAGGAGTACTGTATCGAATGTTGTACGACATTACATTCATTGCCGGTTGCGCTCCAGCCTGCCCCAAAACAAGGCAGAAGAAGATGCAAATAAAAGTTGTCCTCATAATAGCTTTGCGATATTTCCTTTACCAAAGCTAAAAAAACAAACCAGAAACCGGTCTGCTGAGACAGTGACTATTCTTCCAACCCGACATTAGAAACATTGAACGCATGAAGTTCATTCAAGTTAATCGCAAAAATTCTCCCAGTCAGGTCTCTTTTGAAGGTTAAAGAACAGCACCGGCCATCTAACTCGTTAAGGAACTGATTCGTGACCTCAGTTCCGATAATCTCTGCTGCAATTTCATAAATCCCTCAGAGTTTTGAGCATGCGGTCCTCCTTATATTTTAGTTGAGTTTTCATCAGGTCTCGTAGAGGTTTCCTAGTAGTTTCCTAGTAGTTTCCTAGTAGTTTTCTAGTAGTCGGCTAGTAAGATCCTACTAGTAAACTACAAGGATGATACAAGAAAACTATTATTCATTTTTAATGATACCTATCTATGTTACGAAGAAGGAAATTTCTGGCTAATAACTGTCTGCGCTCGCAGCGTATGGGGCTCTTGACTTTGGACCTGCTTCTGATCCCGGTTGAGAAGATTGTAGAACTATTTGTAGATTTTGATTAATGAAGTGCGGGAACGTGGATCACCATTTTAATTGAGCGTTACTTTTGCCTCATGATGAGCGTTAATTTTAACTAACCGGATTCACATGCAAGCAACCGAATTTAGGCAACGAGTATTCGTAAACAGCTATTCATAAATTGTCTATATTTGATATCATGATTGACGAAAAAGAACTGCTGGCGTTAAGCGAGGATGAGAAACTCGCGATCATTGATTTTCTTCAAAGCAACTTGTTCGGCGATTCCTACCGTGTCCCTATTGATCAACAAAATATTGTTGCAGAACGAATAGAGAAGATAGAAAAAGGAGAAACCAAATTTTTCTCTTTAAAAGAGTTTAAAGAGAAACTTGAAAACGGACAGGATTGAAATATGAAATCATGATATCTGAGGATGTCCTGACAGACGTTTCAGAAATTATAGATTGGTATGATTCAATTTCTGAAAAAGTCTCTAAAAAATTTAATTATGATTTTGTAAGCAGACTCGAGTCTGTTTCAAACCATCCCTTTAAATATCAAATCAGATATAGCAAATACGTGAGGATAGCTCCCCTAAAGGGCTTTCCTTACGGCATACACTATTATATTAGACTTAACACAATTTATATTATCGCAATTTTCCATTATAAAATAAGCCCAAAACATTGGAGGAAACGTCATTAAGCTTCAACACATCCAATTTCAGAGAAATTCTATTTGTAAATTAATAGCCCGGTTCTGTAGAAAGCCGGGCTATTAATATATTAGGGCAATTAATTTATCCAATCAAACTATTCTTCAACAAATGCTCCGCTATCTGCACAGCATTGGTGGCGGCACCTTTTCGCAGGTTATCAGCAACGATCCAAAGATTTAAGGTGTTCTCTTGAGATTCATCGCGGCGGATACGCCCTACAAACACTTCATCCTTTTCGTGAGCGTCTTTTGGCATTGGGTATTTTAAATTCGCGGGATCGTCGACGACAATAATGCCCTCCTCTTTTTCAAGAATGGAGCGAATTTCTGCAAGGTCGAACTCATTTTCAAACTGTATGTTCACAGACTCTGAGTGTCCGCCCATCACCGGAATACGTACCGTGGTTGCAGTTAATTTGATAGAATCATCACCCATGATCTTTTGAGTCTCAAGGATCATCTTCATTTCTTCTTTCGTATAACCGTTATCCTGAAATACATCAATTTGCGGAATAACGTTCAGATCTATGGGGTAAGCATAAGCCATCTCGCCAACAATTCCCTTGCGCTCATTCATCATCTGCTCTACCGCTTTAACACCCGTACCGGTTACCGACTGGTAGGTAGAAACTACAACTCGTTTAATCTTATAACGATCATGCAATGGTTTTAAAACCACGACCATTTGAATAGTTGAACAATTTGGATTGGCAATGATCTTATCGTCTTTGCTTAAAACATTGGCGTTCACTTCCGGAACAACCAATTTTTTATCCGGGTCCATTCTCCAGGCAGATGAATTGTCAATAACAGTTGTACCTGCTTCTGCAAAACGTGGAGCATCCTTTAAAGAAGTACTTCCGCCTGCTGAAAACAGCGCCAGATCCGGCTTCATTGCGATCGCATCATCAACTGTAACTACAGTATACTTCTTTCCCTTAAACTCGATCTGTTTGCCCGCACTCTTAGCAGAGGCAACCGGAATTAATTCTGTAACTGGGAAATTGCGCTCTGCTAATACCTTTAACATCACCGATCCTACTAAACCGGTAGCGCCTACTACTGCAATTTTCATGTGTATAATTTGTTTTTAAGTGGCAATTCTGCAATTATGCGTCGCTCCGTAATCTTTGCCGGCACACAACTGGTCTCATCTCTGTTTTTGTTAGATTTCTTTTGTAAATTGATATCTGACTCCGGCAAATATGAAAAATTGTTTACTCATTTTATTCTTATTTATCTGTAAATCTGCCTTTTCTCAATTTCATGACAATTTTAATGACGCGAATTTTACGAATGACCCGTTGTGGCGAGGTGATACAACTTCATTTTCGATAAACAATAGCGGCCATCTTCAAACAACGGCTTCGAGTGTCTCTCAATCAGTGAATTTATCTACAAAAAATACGCTAGCTACGTCTGTTAGGTGGGAATTCTTTATCTTAATGGATTTCGATCCGTCAACAACTAATCGGTTGCGGGTTTATCTTACATCAGACAATGAAAATTTAAGAGAACCCTTGCAAGGCTATTTTCTCCAAATTGGCGAAACGGGCAATTCCGACTCCTATGATTTATACCGTCAATCAGGCAACCAGACAGTGAAGATCATCGACGGGCCGGCACAAGTGAGAACCACAACTGATCAGTTTGTTAGCCGGATTCAGGTCACCCGTGACAAAAATGGCTTGTGGAATTTAAGCGCTGATCCAACCGGAGGTTATGATTTCCAAACCCAAGGTACAGTTGCTGACGATACCTATGCTCAATCGGGGTGGTTCGGGGTAGTTTGTCAATATACAACGACCAGGTCAGACAAATTTTATTTTGATGACTTCAAGGTAGAAAATTGGAAATCTAACTCTCCGAACGGATATGAAGCAAACGCAAATGATATCGTAATCAATGAAATCTTTGCAGATCCGGATCCAGAAATTAGCTTACCAGGGGCCGAATTCATTGAACTGTGGAACCGGACACCACATACTATTTCACTAAGAAATTGGACTTACGCTGATGCGACCAGAAGCTTTCGGTTCAGCAATGACAGTATAAGCGCGGGTGAACATGTTATCCTTTGCTCCAAAGCGGATACCAGTCAGGTGAACGAATTCGGAAGAGTCATAGGAATTGAAAGCTGGCCTGCCTTAAATAATAGTTCAGATCATCTCATCCTAACAGATGACAAAGGACGATTGATTAATGAAGTTAGATACTCCGACACGTGGTATCAAAATGACGAGAAGAAAACTGGTGGCTGGACTTTAGAGTTGATTGATCCTGATGCAGTTTGTACAGGCATTAGGAACTGGCAAGCGAGTACCGACCAAACGGGCGGAACGCCGGGCAGGAAAAATTCCATTTATAGATTATTTGATCTAGCTGAACCACTAAGAATAGTGAAGGTGGCAATGATCGATAGTGCTTCACTTTCGCTTCAGTTTAATCGCTATACAGATAGCTTAACTGCCGTTGACCTAAAAAACTACCAGCTGAACAATGGAGCAGGAAAACCTCATTCAATTTATTACTCAGACTTATTTACCGTCATACTTAAATTGTCAGCGCCTTTAAGACACGGGAATATCTACCAAATCTCTCTTAGCAATGTTAGGGATTGTAGCGGAATACTAATGGGTTCCGGATACAATACCGCAACTGTGTCTATCCCTAAAGAAATCCTGGCGGGTGACATTTTGATAAATGAAGTCTTATTTAACCCACGGGCGGAGGGAGTGGATTTTGTTGAGATCTATAACAATTCGACCCATGAACTGGACATTCATGAATTGTATATTCTAAATGTTCCTTTGCCCGATTCTCTAAGCAAAGCGAAACGGCTGAGCCCTGAATCCCGATTAATGAAACCGGGCGGATTCCTGGTTTTAACTTCGGATCCCGAAAAGGTTTTAAATGAATATTATACCGAAAACCCGGGGAATTTTATAAAACTCGCTTCATTTCCCTCATTTAATAATGATAAAGGCATCGTCACAATTCTTAGAAATAATAAGGTGGTTGACCAGTTTAGCTACTCGGAAAAAATGCACATGCAGCTCATCAAGAACGCCGATGGCATTTCTCTTGAAAGATCCAGTTACCAGATTGCAGCGGATGAGCCCGGCAATTTCCGGTCTGCCGCAGCTTCAGTTGGATTTGCAACGCCCGGATACAAGAATTCTCAATATTTGGATGAGCCGGGAACTAAGGATGAATTTAGTCTTGCACCTTCAACTTTCTCCCCGGATGATGATGGATTTCAAGATCTGATGCAGATTGATTATCTCCTCGACCAACCTGGCTTCATCGCCAATATTACCGTTTATAACGACAGGGGAAACGTTGTGCGAAAACTCTATCAGAATTACAGCTTAGGCACATCGGGCACCTTAAACTGGGACGGACGGGATGAGTTCTCGGAGCTTAAACCCGCAGGAATTTACCTGGTTTATGCGGAGCTATTCAACACTCACGGCCTGGTGAAAAAATTTCGTAAGACCGTTGTGTTAGCTAGAAAACTCAATTAATGATTATATGTAAGGTTTTTAGCGTCAGGGAAAGGTTAAATCTTAAACTTTTTTACCTTTGATCAAAACCTAATGCATGAAAGAAACTATTTTGGTGATTGGCTCAAACGGCCAGATTGGGACAGAATTAGTAACAGAATTACGAAAAATACACGGCGAGAATCACGTTATAGCTTGCGACATCAGGCGACCTGATTATGATATTAAGAATGCCGGACCGTTTGAATTTGTCAATGTTCTTGAAAAAGATATCCTCAATAGCATTTTCAAAAAATACAAGCCCACACAAGTTTACCTATTAGCGGCTTTGCTTTCGGCAACCGGAGAGCAGAACCCAAAACTTGCCTGGGATTTGAATATGAACGGTTTACTGAATATTTTAGACCTTGCCCTGGCTTATAAAACCCATAAGGTTTACTGGCCGAGTTCTATTGCGGCATTTGGAGTTAACTCCCCGAAAGTAAATACCCCGCAATATTGCATCATGGATCCGAACACGATATACGGTATTAGTAAGCTTGCCGGAGAACGTTGGTGCGAGTACTATTTTCAGAGATACGGTTTGGACGTCAGAAGCATCCGCTATCCAGGCTTAATTAGCTGGAAGGCTGCACCGGGTGGTGGCACCACCGACTATGCCATCCATATCTTTCATGACGCATTAAAAAAAGCAAGTTACACCTCATTCCTTTCTGCAGAGACTGAACTTCCCATGATGTATATGGAAGATGCTATTCGCGGAACTATCGAATTGATGGATGCCCCTTCTGAGAATATCAGCATCCGCTCCAGTTATAACTTTGCAGGTGTGAGCTTTACTCCCGAAGTCCTGGCTACAGAAATCAGGAAGCACATCCCCGAATTCAAGTTGAGCTATCTTAAACATGACCCACGACAGGCGATTGCCAGCAGCTGGCCGCAGTCCATCGACGATTCTCAGGCTCAAAAAGACTGGAACTGGAAGTTGGAATTCGACCTCGCAAAACTGACCTGCGACATGTTGAAAAATTTGAAGAAATAAATCAGACCAGATCATCAAACTGGCAATTAGATCGTTAATTATAATCACTACATATAGTAATGGGAAGAGCATTCGAATTCCGTAAAGAAAGAAAATTTAAGCGCTGGGCAAAGATGGCGGTCCAGTTTACGCGCCTTGGAAAAGAGATCGTTATGGCCGTAAAATCAGGAGGTGGCAATCCTGAGACTAACTCCTGGTTACGTACAGTCATGCAGAATGCCAAAGCTGTAAATATGCCTAAAGACCGTGTCGAGGCAGCTATTAAAAGGGCATCAAATAAAGACGAGAGCAACTACGAAGAGATAGTTTACGAAGGATATGCGCCCCACGGCGTGGCCATTCTTGTTGAAACGGCTACAGATAACACCAACCGGACGGTCGCTAACGTACGGAGCTATTTTACGAAAACAGGGGGCTCGCTGGGTAAGACCGGTTCTTTAGATTTTATTTTCACCCGCAAATCGGTGTTTCGCTTTGAGCCAGGCGATCTTGATCTGGAAGAACTGGAATTTGAGCTTATCGATGCCGGATTAGAAGATTTGTATGTTGAGGAGGATGAAGAAGGGAAAGATATTGGAGTAATTCACACGTCTTTTGAAGATTTCGGCAAAATGCAAAAATCCCTGGAGGAAAAAGGCCTGACAGTCATCAGCGCAAAGCTGGAGCGTGTTCCTCAATCGACCACCAAAGTTACTGAAGAACAAGCTGCAGATGTATTAAAGCTCCTTGATAAAATGGAAGATGATGATGATGTACAGGCTGTTTATCATAATATGGCTGAATAAGCTTTCAGGTATGAGGTGAGCTGTCAGGTATCAGCACCCAGCTATCAGGTCTGATTATCAGCGATTATCTACCAACACAATTACAGATAACATATTGGCTTATTAACATGGCACTATTTACATCGAGAAAGCAACAAAAACCAGTTGAGATAAAATTTCAAAAAGGATTACTTTTTGTCAGGATCGACAATGGGAAAGATGTTGCCTACCCTCTTGACTGGCATCCAAAGTTGCTCAATGCAACTGATGAAGAACGGGCAGACTGGGAAATGAAACCTGACGGCTCAGGTATCCATTGGAATAAACTGGATACCGATATAGATTTTTAATTGTTGCACGAAGAATACATTGCCCGCCTGTTTATCAATTAGCAAACAGGGTACTACTTTTTTTGGGAAAATAGCCATGGCAATAGCTGAGGTTCAGCGAACGCTTGATCCCAACTGTTGTGGTTTGCTTCCGGATAAAGGGTGAATTTCACGTTTGAACCTGCGGTTTTTAAGGCATCTACAATTATTTGTGAATGTTCCGGGGGAACAATATCGTCTTTAGCCCCATGAAATACCCATAGAGGAATACTCTTATACTTTTTAACGTTTTTAGGGTTATCGCCACCACAGATAGGGAAGGCTGCCGCAAACTCGCCTTTCATCCTACGAAGGATTTCGAATGTCCCCATGCCGCCCATCGATAATCCGCCAACATAAAGCCGGTCGTCATCCGTGTATGGTCTATCTTCAAAATCTTCAACCAGTCTCATTAGTGATCTCATTGCAGAAGTTGGTTTCCCCCCTTTCACAAATCTAAACGTGCGTTTCCCATTAACCGTCGCAATGTCAACATTTGACCAGTAGCTGTTAGTTGGACATTGGGGAAAGACAATAATCGCTGGAAATTTTTCGCGGACCATGCTATCCAGGAAAGGTTGACTTCCATGTGTTAGCTGGGCCACGTTATCATTTCCCCGCTCACCGGAGCCGTGTAAAACAAATACCACCGGGTATTCCATTTCCGGATTAAAGTTGACAGGCATCAAAACACGGTATAATAGAGTATCGTTCCCCTTGATAAAAGTCTCGGCTTTGTATTCATCCAATGTTTGAGCACATGCTGAAAAAGCTGGTATGATCAGAAAAATAAAAATGAACAGGTTCCTCATAATTCTTTAGTTAAGATTGCCCTTTCTAATCTTTGCTATTTGTTTCCTAATCGGCTTTAAGTACCTGTCGGCGCGTGGAAACCCCGTTTTCGTTTATGGCCTCAATAGTGAAATAGTACGGTTTTTTACTGTCCATTGACTTAAACCAGTATTCATTAAAGTCATGCACCATTATGCAATTATATAATTTATCCGGATGAGTGCCGTAATATATATTGTAAGCGAAAGCATTATCAACAGGACTCCACTTGATGTATGCGCTTCTTTTGTCCTTCTCTGTACGCAACACCATAAATTGATTCACTGCTTTTGGCTTGGCACCGTTACCATTGCCGAAAACGCGTAAACCACTGATAGCAAATTTACCGGTAGGCATCTGAATATTTTCCAATTTCACATATCTGGCTTGAACGGGCTTTTCCAGTTCAACATAATCGTGCGGAACATCTTTTCTGTTGTTGCTTTTGTCTTTCAGTATTTTCCAATTCTTTCCGTCAGTTGAGTAATATAGTTTATAGCGGTGATAGACGCCTGCAGACTTTCCGAGAAACGAACTGTCTACATCCTGATCGGCATAGTTAATTTGAATGGCATTCACGGTACTCATACGCCCGAGATCGCTTTGCAGATACTCTCCCTTGTTAGCAGTCGCTGCACTCCAGTAAGTTTTAATCATTTCATCAACAGCATTGTTTGCATTGTAACTCCCCAAAGTAGAAGATACTGTAACCGGCTTCTTATAATTGAGAAGCATCCAGCCCGGGCCGGAAGGTGCGTTGCTATCCCCTGAACGGGCGGAAGGCAAATACTGAGGATAATCGCCGAACGCAGTATTGCACCACATTACGCTGTCCTTGTCGAAGCCGGTGGGCCAGATACCCAGCCTTCTTTCGAATGTGTTCTTTACCGAGACAACCATGGTACTGATATGCCAATATTTATCGTCACGGTCCTGAAAGGTTGCTCCATGACCAGCACCTCTAATAAACCCACCCAACTTATAACTAAGCGGATCGCTTACCGCTGTGAATGGGCCTAAAGGATGATCGCCTACCACCAGCCCATCAGCATAACCGCTAAACTCTGTTCCCGGCGCCCCGTATTGCAAGTAATATTTGCCATTGTACTTAGTCATGTGGCTACCCTCTATGAATGCGTCAAGAAAGGTGTCATCTAAATATTCCCCAAAGCGTTGCCATCCATAACGCCAGCTTTCCAGAAGATACATCTCCTGGCGGGTTCCCTTTGGCTGAAAGGTTTTGCGATCGAGCTCCACGCCATACATGGGAAACCGGTTGCTGCTGCCGTTATACATATAAACCTTTCCATCATCATCCGTAAAAAAGCTGGGATCCCAGCCTCCGATATCAAAGGAATCTACCAAAGGCTTCCATTCATTTGCCTTCGGATTAGTACTCATCCAGACTGAGAAATCCTTGGTATACGTTGAGCCGAACACAACCATGGTGTCACCAATGATGCCCACACCGGGAGCACACAACTCGTCATAACCTTCATTCCATGGCCGAAGGAATTTCTTCGAGATGAAGTTCCAGTTCAGCATGTCGCTGCTCCACCAATAACCCCACTGGTTTGTTGAGAATAGATAATAATCATCCTTATAAGTCACAATTACCGGATCAGCTGTTGCCCTGTGCCGGCCCCACTCAGAGAAATTGGGAATGGGTGTGTAACCATAATCCAGGTTGATTGGGTTACAATAAGTCTTTTGTTTATGCTGGGCTGAAGCCTCGGTATCTGGCTTAAGCAAAAATAACAGCAGGATTATAAGCAACCGTTTCATAATTCTAATTTTTTAGGACTTCCGGTTTTTTAATTGCGGGACTTTCAAAGCCCAGGCGATTTAGTCCTCTCTGTACATCCGGCGAGCTCATGAACAGCTTCCATAATAAACCCGTCCGGTAATTCTCGATCATCACAATAATTGGCCCTTGATCTATGGCAAGATGTGACTTAGCAACCCAGTTTTTCGATTCACTAAACGCATCGACAAAGCCATATTCACTCCATAGCTTATTTCCCTTGTCATAATAAAAATGCCTTAGCGCCTCCATTGAGAATTCAGGCGTATAGGGCATAGAGGAAAGAGCAGCGGTTGGCGTAATGACACCCAGATCCTCTGTCGGAGAATGTGCCGCATAGCCGACGTGGCTATCGCTGGCAGTGAGGCCCCAGCTTTTTGCAGAATAACCCAAAAACTGTTTAGGATTATCTATAACATAGGCGCGGTTAATTAATGTATGACTTTTGTTCTGTTCCCAATAATTAGCATACCTGTCTTTGAGTCCGCGTGGATCCAGTCCAAGGAAAGAATAATGCGCAAAGAATAGAGGACCGCCGTAATCAAAGCCCAAAGGCAATTTAGTGTTATAAAACGTACGCTCGTTGCGGAAATGGATGCTATTTGTCCAGCCATCATGATAAACCTTTGGTTCGATAGCATATCTCGGAGAGGATGCGGCAAGCACATAGGTAATTAAACACTCATTGTAGCCACGAATGGGGTGGTTCATGCTCCAGCCGTTGTTCGGACTCCAGTGCCAGTATAAAACGTTCTGTCCGCCCTGTGTGTGCCAGTTCCATTCTACCCCTTCCCACATCCATAATATCTTATTCCGGATCTGTTGTTCCGCCTGGTTACTAGCAGTAAAATATTGTCTTGCACAGATCAGTCCCTGAAATAAGAATGAGGTCTCCACCAGGTCAGCGCCATCATCCTTCGAGCTGAAGCGGATGACTTTACCTGTTTCGCCGTTTAACCAATGCGGGAAAACACCATGAAACATATCTGCTTTCCACAGGAAATTGACAATCTTCTGAACTCTTGCTGCCGCTTGCTCACGCGTAATCCAGCCTCTTTCGACAGCTACAATGATGGCCATGATCCCAAAGCCTGTACCGCCGGTGGTGACTACCTCATTACCATACTCAGGTGACACGTTGCTTCGTTCACGGGCCATCCCACTTACCGGATGTCCAAAATCCCAGAAATAACGAAAGGTCTGTTTTTGCACCTGGTCCAGCAAAGCACTGTCTGAAAGATTTTTAATTATTCCGGCTGGCTTAATTAAAACCGGCTGAGTGGCTTTAATACTTGTCTTCTGAGCATTGACTGCTGTCAGAGAAAACATGCTTAGCAAAATCACAGATACTATTCGTCTCATAATCTACAATTTAACACACGATTAATAACTTCTGTCGACTAAAGTTTAGGGCTATTAAAACCGAGATTTTTCATCCCTCTTTTTACTTCCGGACAACTCATAAATAAATTCCACAGCAAACCACTACGGTGATTCTCAATCATAATCAATGCAGGTCCCTGGTCAATCGCAAGGGAAGAAGTGGCGAACCAGGGCTCCGTTAATGAAAATGCATCGGTAAAGCCATATTCTTTAAAAATCTTGTCACCGAGTTTGTAGTAAAAGAATTTAAGAGCTGCCATCGATTGATCGGGGGTGTAAGGAAACGAGGATAATGCTGCAGTGGGCGAAATAACTCCATTGTCAGCAGTCGGCTCATGAACCCGATAACCGCTTATATCATCGCTTGCAGTCAGACCCCAGCACACTTCGCTGTAGCCGATATACCCCTTTGGATTCGCTTTACAATAATTATAATTGATCAGGGTATGGGAAAGAGTTTGATTTCCATAATTGGCGTAACTATCTGTAAGCCCTTTTGGGTTGATTCCTAAAAACGAGTAATGCGCATAGAATAAGGGGCCTCCCGAGGGCGGACCTAGCGGGAGCTGATGACCAAAATATTGGGAACCGTTCAGCATTGTCCCGTTGCGTGCCCAACCATTATCGTAAACTGCCCTGGGAGTTGCTGAAGTATTGGATGATGCAGCTAAAACGTAAGTGATGAGCGCTTCATTCCAACCTTCAATTTTATGATTCATATCCCAGTTGAATTCAGGACTCCAGTGCCAATACAATACGTTCTCATTATTTTTCCTGAACCAGTTCCAATCGACTTCATTCCACAGGAGATTGATATCCGATCTTAAAGCGGATTCATCCGAATCCATGTTGTTGAAATATTGCCGTGCTGTTAGTAGCCCCTGCATCAGGTAGGCAGTTTCAACCAGATCGGCACCGTTATCTTTTGCACTGAAGGGAATAACTGCGCCCGTGGCGCCATTGAGCCAATGAGGGAAAGCGCCATGAAATCTTTTGGCATCAGTTTTTAAAAACCTGACTATTTTCTGCATACGGGCCAGTGCCTCCGCTCTTGTTACAAACTGCCTGTGTGCGCCGACTATTATAGCCATAATTCCGAAACCAGAACCACCGGTAGTAACCAGATCTCCTGAGGTATCACGTTCACGCGATAAGCCACTTATAGGATGACCAAAATCCCAGAAATACTTAAAGGTTTGCTTTTGAACGAGAGTAAGCAGGGCATCGTCGGCGATGCGTGCAAATTTGTCTGCATCGTTAACGGCCGTAATTAAACTAACTGTTATACTGCTTTGTAATTTTCGGCCTGTTTTAGAAAGCAGACCTGTGGATACGTTTAACGTATGCTTTGTTATGGCCGGCAGAGCTACAGAGGGTGTAATCACAACCGTGCTGTCATTCTTCTCTAAAGCTGAACTGAAAGATGCTGTGATTCCTGAAGGATCAGTTAGGGTCACACTCGCTGGAATTGAAGTAGCGTCGATGGGTGAGGAAAAGGTTATCTTAATAACCGGACGGCTGTTTAAGCCGTGATATATGAAACCGTTGAAAGTACCGTTTACTTTCAAGCTTGAAAAGGAATAGGTTATTACAGAACCCGAATCTATGGGCTCAGGCTTGATCTCTTTTTGACAACTCCAAAAAAGAAATGCGATTAGTATTAAACAGGAACGGACTTTAGTCATCACTTCAAATTAATAAGGGTTGCCACAATTGACAACCCTCATCTTTATTTAATTGCCTAAACTAAGATTATTAAAGGTAATAACAGGTCTACTTCCCGCGACCTTCTAATTTTCCTAGAGCACCCACTTCTTCATCCGTAAGCGCCTTATTATATATTCTGAATTCATCTAACTGACCGGTTAAATAACTAGCCCAATCTTGTTTACCGGTTGCCGAAGTTTGGCTGGGTGTAGTTTGAAACTGGGTTGTACCAAACACAATTTTGCCGGAATTGGCGAAATTCAATGGCCCTGTCATTCCGGCAATTGACCCTGAACTAACCCTTGAGCCATTCACATACAGCTTAATCATTGAAGTTGTCGCATCGTATGAAACGGCTAATCCAACCCATTTATCAAAAAGGTTCAATACATTATCTGCAGCGTATGTCTTATCTCCGCTCCCGTTATTAATATGAAGTCTCAATTTTCCGTTTTCGTTAGTACTCCCGTTTTCTATGAACATTTCAATATTTCCCCAGAATTCAGTAGTGTTTGACAGGCTGAACAATCCTATTATACCTGTTGAAGGGACTGGGGTTTTTACCCAGCATGTCACTGTAAAGCTATTTAACGACGTAATGGCGGTACCGGGGGTTGTTGTTACATAACTGTTTAAAGCGCCCTGTAAAGACATGCCCTTAACACCCGAAGTAAAACTTGTCCCTGTGTTTTCACCTGCAGTATTAGATATACTATCGACCAGACTTTCATCGAATGCCCAATAGCCTACCAAACTGGTAGTAGCAACTTGTTTTGCACTCGTATATCCTCCGATGTTTAGTTCGGGTGCATAGCTCGCCGGATCAAACTCCTCCTGACAGGAAGATATGCTTAAGGTCACAGCTGCAACACAAAGGATTATATTTAATTTGAATCTCATTTCCTTAGATTTTAGAACGTTTAGTAACCAGTATTTTGAGTCAAGACCTCGGCACTTAAATCAATCTCCGTTTGTGGAATCGGCCAAACTTCATTCTTGTTCGGCTTCCAGCCCTTAGGGCCAAAAATCGCAGCAGCCCGTCCCTGGCGTATTACATCAAAATAACGATCAAATTCCATAGCCAATTCAGCTTGCCGTTCATCCCAGATAGCGGCTTGAAGTGCAGCTTTATCGGTGGTTGTCACATTTGGCAAGATAGCGGGGTTGGAACCTCTGGCCCGTGCACGCACCCTATTCAATGACGACAAAGCAAGCGTAGGGTCACCGGATTCGTTTGCTGCTTCAGCATTCATCAATAATACATCGGCAAAACGAAGTACCCTTATATTCTGCTGGGCACCTTCGTTGAATCCAGATACAAATAAACTAAAAGGAACATACGATTTCTGATTGTACCTGGGATTGTCTCCGCTAGCCGGAATAGGATCACCCTGAGGAGTGGTTTCCCCTCTGAAAACAATCGTTGCATCCCGTCGGGGATCGCCTGGTTCATAAGATTCAGCAAGCTCTGCCGTTGGCACATTAAAGCCCCAGCCCCCCCCTGTACTCCCGCGTACACCCTGTACCTGGCTATACTGTGAATTAGAGGCAGCGCTATTGCCTGGTAGTATTTCACATTGAATCTCAAATATGGATTCAATGTTGTTTTCGTTATTCGTTCTGAACAGCTGCTCGTAGTTTGGAAAGAGGTCATAACCCAGGGTCATGACGGTATTGGTTAAGGAAAGCACCTGAGCCCATTTTTGCTGGTACATAGACACTTTGGCGTGTAAAGCCAAAGCAGCTCCCTTAGTGGCCCTCCCTATCCCGGTGGCAGGATAAGACTGAGGCAAAACAGCTGCTGCCTCCTCAAGGTCTTTCTCAATGGCAGCGTATACTTCCGCTTTCGGTGTGCGCGGAATGTTAAACTCCGTAGCATCTTTGGGGACACTTAGCCGCAAAGGAACATCCCCGAAAGCACGAACTAGACGAAAGTATGAATATGCTCTTAAAAACTTTGCTTCAGCCAAATATTGAGCCTTTAAATTGGCATCCATGCTAATGGCGGGTATGTTATCTAAAACCTGATTACAGAGATTAATATTCTGATATTGGCCTGTCCAAAAACCGCCCAACTGGCCATCGGTTGAAGTAACGGTGAAATTGTCGTAATTATTGAAGAAACTAGCGTCATTGGGAGAACTTCCTTTTTCGGCTTCATCAGACCCTATGCTTTCTACCGCTATGGCAGCAAAGGCTACATTTTCCCAACTCCTTAAGTTTCCGTAAATTGAATTGACTGCTTTGGCAGCATCATCCGGTGATTGCCAAAAAGTAACTGCAGGCTGCTGTGCCTGCGGATCCGCATTCAAAAAATCCTTCTTGCATGCAGATAGTACAAAGAGCATTGAACTTAATACCATTAAGGCAATGTTTCGTATATAAAAATTCTTAATTCTTTCCATCGCTATAATTTAAAAAGTAACATTAACCCCAAATCGGTAAGTGGCAGACAATGGATAAACACTGGCGTCAATACCCGCATTAGTAGGCGTGCCTCCGACTTCAGGGCTGAAACCCTTGTAATCAAAAATATTAACTGGATTTTGAGAATCAACAAATACCCTAACCTGTTTCATCTTCATTTTAGTCAATAAAGGTGCTGGCAGCGTGTACCCCAACTGCACGTTTCTCAACCTGATGTAAGCACCGCTTTCCACATAGAATGAGTTGGGTGCCGCGTTACTTGTTGAACCAACGTTAGCGGAAGGATAAGTATTAGATGTTCCTGCGCCACGCCAGCGGTTGTCATAAAAATCTTTGCTAAAATTCTCATTACCGAAACGAAACGAAACATTAGCATTATAAACATCTACACCCCCAACTCCTTGTACGTCTAGGGTTAAATCGAAATTTTTATAGCCAAAATTGGTATTGATTCCGTAAGAGTATTTAGGGTTAGGGTTTCCTAATGTAACTCTATCCTTACCATCAATAATACCATCATTGTTTCGGTCTGAATATCTAAAATCACCAGGTTTCGCATTTATCTGCGCGGAGCTAGCAATTTCAGCGGCAGTTTGGAAAATGCCTTCAACCTGATAACCGTAAAATTCGCCGATCGAACCATCGAGAACAGTGCGTGTTGCCAAAGCACCATTAGCAATTCCGGCACCGCCAGCATATATAGGGTTTTGACCGGTTACAACAGAAATGATTTTATTATCATTAATGCCGATGTTACCACCTATTGAATATGTAAACCCATTTGCAGTCTTATCATTATATGAGGCGACGAATTCAAAACCCCGGTTTTGAAAATCGGCCTGATTGCCGATTAGGGAGCCGGAACCTGTACCTACGGAAGATAAAATCGGAATCGCAAATATCGCCTGCTCAGTTTTCTTGTTGTAAAAATCCGCTTCGATATGCAAGCGGTTGTTTAAAAATCCCGCCTCTAAACCAACATCAGTACCTACGGTCCGCTCCCAGTTTAAGAATGAGGGCACAATTGAATTAACGTTGGCACCGGTGTAAGCTACGCCGTTAAAGAATGCGATATAAGTCGGACCCTGGTTAACCAGTAAAGTCGTTGGATTTACGGGTACCCCTGCGTTACCTACTTTACCCCAGCTTCCGCGTAATTTCAAATCCGTGACGAACGTTTGATCTTTCATAAAATCCTCATTGGAAATTACCCATCCGGCACCTACTGAAGGAAAGTAACCCCAAAGATCGCCGCCGCCATAAAATTGCGAAGCTGCATCAGCCCGTAAAGACGCGTTTAACAAGTATTTAGCCTTGAAGGAATAATTTATACGACCGAAATAGGAAGAAAAGGTTTGTAAGGTTCCGCCGTCAGTTACATTTCGTCCGGCAGCATCGCCCAAGGTAAGGTACAAATCACCTTCTCTGGAGAAAGGTACGTTCTGGGCACTCGAATTGATGAAATAAGATTTCCTCTTCTGTGCAGTTTGACCTGCCAAAAGAGTTAGGTTATGGTCGCCAAAAACATTTTTGTAAGTAAGGGTATTTTCAATAATCCAGTTCCTGGCTTCATCTCGGTTTACCCCTAGTCTGCTTATATCATTTTGCTGGCCTTGCGTGGCCCGATAAACCGGATTATAGCTTCTTACTTCTGCCTGACCAAACTCCCCACCTGCTGTAGTTTTAAAAACAAAGTTTTTGGCGAAGGATAATTCGGCAAAAACATTTCCGGTTACCCGGTAGTTTTTAGATATCTGATTAAAAAAGTCAAGGGTAACCTGGGGGTTAAAATTGTTGCCGCCCCCTAAGTTGAAGTCGTTCGCATCACCGTAAGTACCATCTGAATAATAGACAGGGACTACCGGCCCGGCGGAATACAATTGGCGAAATATCCCACTATTAATATCATCTGACGTGCTTGCCGTCCCCGTAACACTATATCCTATCTTTAACGGATTCAATACCTGGAAATCGTTTGTTAATTTGCCGGTATACCGTTTATAATTATTCGTTTTAACAATACCGTCCTGATCTAAAAACCCAAGAGAAAAATTATAACTGGTTTTTTCAGTGCCTCCGGTGATTGATACCTGGTGATTGTTAACCATTGCGTCCCTTAAAACTTGGTTGTACCAATTGGTACCTTCGCCAAAACTCGTCGGATCGGCAAATAATGGCGGACTTCCATTCGATACCGATAACTCGTTAATAATCGTAGCATACTCGGCAGCATTGGTCATTTCTATTGGATTTGTGACCGTTTGGTAACCAACATATCCGTTATAGTTAATTGACGCAGTGCCTGCCTTGCCTTTTTTGGTCGAAACCAAAACAACCCCATTTGCAGCCCTTATCCCGTAAATCGATTGACTTGAAGCATCTTTTAATATACTCAAGCTTTCAATATCTGAAGGGTTTAAAAAACTAATTTCATCATACCAGACCCCATCAACCACATACAGAACACCTGTATTTCCGAAAATGGTACCTGTACCACGTATGGTTATTTGCGGAGAGGAGCCGGGAGCTCCACTGTTGGTAATGTTTACACCCGCAACTTTCCCCTGTAAGGCACTCACCGGATTAACCGAGGCTTGTTTTGAAATATCTTCACCTTTAACCGTTGCCACAGAACCCGTCACGTCAACTTTGCGCTGGGTACCATATCCAACCACCACCACCTGCTCCAAAACTTCCGAAGAAGCCTTTAGCTGAACGTCCACGGTGGTGCGACCATTTACCGGAATATCTACCGTAGTATACCCCAGGTAAGAAAAAGTTAGTGTTGCATTTGCGGGCACCTTAATTGTGTAAGCGCCGTCTACGTTTGTGGTTACTCCCTGTGTTGTTCCCTTAACAGCTACTGTTACCCCAATTAAGCTTTCGCTTGTTGCAGCATCAGTTACTTTGCCTGAAACAGAAATCGCTTCCTGGGCAAAAAGTACATTAGTTAAGATGGTGAGAAATAGTACCGCAGACGTAATGAAAGTAAATAATCTCTTCATAACGATTGGTTTAGATATATAAATTTACCAAAGAAATAAGAATAATTTGCAACTCTGTATTTCCCATGATGCATAAAGGGTTTACGCGGCGATTTGTTTCAGCTAACCTGAACGATATTTTAGGTTAGAAGATATCGGCTCCTGGAGAATTAGTTACCTCAGACAGGAGTAATAGATTAAAAGACAGATTAGATCAGTGATTCTAAATATCGTTCAAGTTTGATCGAACCGGTTATCAAAACGTATGTTAACGGGCTACTTCAACGGAGTTTGCAATCCGTTTTACCCCTTCCGCCGCCATCTATAGCAGGTGCCTGCAAGCCCTTAATTAAATTCATAAATCCCATAGCACCATACCGGTGATCATCCGCAAGGATGTAGATGCTATTCATCTGTTTAGCTTTGACGCTGGTCTTCTTCTGCAGAGCCTGCAGACCAAGAAAAGGGATCGAAACAAAATTAGAAGGAGCTTTTTCATTACATCTTCAACTTTGCAACCCGCTACTGCAGTGTGAAAGCGATTTCCTTTAAATCCCTGCTATTAGTGCCTATAAACAATGTGAAATCGCCCGGTTCAGCCACAAACTTTAAATCACTATTGTAGAACTTAAGGTCTTCTTCCGATATTTTGAAGGTTACATTTTTTGATTCACCAGCTTTAAGAAGTATCTTTTGAAAACCTTTTAACTCTTTAACGGGACGAGTGGTGCTGCCTACAAGATCACGTATATAAAGCTGCACCACTTCTTTCCCATCTCTGGAGCCCGAATTAGTAACTGATACGCTCGCTGTAACGGTTTCCCCTGGCTTGAACGATGATTTGCTCAGTTTAATATCACCATATTTAAAGGTGGTATAACTTAGTCCATAACCAAAGGGATATAGGGGATCATTGGAAACATCTAAATAGTTTGAGCGAAATTTCTGAAACCATTTGCCATCCGGCAAAGGCCTGCCTGTATTTTTGTGATTATAAAATATGGGCACCTGACCGATATTCTGTGGAAATGTTGCAGTCAGTTTTCCTGAAGGATTTATATCACCGAATATAACATCCGCTATTGCAGTTCCAGCCTCTGTTCCACCAAACCAAACGTTCAAGATAGCGGGCACATTTTCGCTTTCCCATTTCAAAGCGAGCGGACGGCCGGTAAATAAAACTAAAACTACTGGTTTGCCTGTCTTCAGCAAAGCCTTCAACAAATCCTTCTGAATTTCCGGAATCTCAATGTCGGTGCGACTGGAGCTTTCCCCGCTCATTTCTGCTGACTCACCCAATGCAGCAACGATAACATCAGACTTGTTCGCGATATCTAACGCTTCTTTTAGAATTATACCTGCCGGCCGCTTATCTCTTCCAAGAGATTTGCCAAACATGGTTGCCCGTTCTTCCAATAAACTGTCAGCCGTTAGGTTTGAACCTTTCGCATATAAGATTTTAGCCTTGTTACCTGCTACACTCTGAAGCCCTGCCAAAACAGATATTGACTTTTCATTATCCGCAGCAACGCTCCATGTTCCTGACATATTATTTTTAGCATTTGCCAAAGGGCCGATTAAGGCTATTGTTCCTGCTTTTTTCAAAGGGAGGATGTTGTTGTTTTTCAGCAGGACAAATGATTGGGCAGCCGTCTGCCTTGCAATTTTCCGATTAGCGTCAGTGAAAATCTCCGATTTACTGCGTTTCACATCGCAATAGCGATAAGGATCAGCAAACAATCCCAGCTTATACTTTGCCTCCAATATTCTCTTGCAAGCCAGATCAATTTGCTGCTGGGTGACTTTACCGTCTTTTAATGACGTACCTAACGTTGTTAAAAATCCCTCACCAACCATGTCCATATCCACTCCGGCTTTTAAGGCTAGTGCCGATACGGTTTTAAGATCACCTAGCCCGTGATCAATCATCTCATTAATTGCTGTATAGTCTGTGACAACCATCCCGCCAAATCCCCACTCTTTGCGAAGCACATCCGTCATCAACCATTTATTAGCACTGGCAGGAATACCATCAATTTCATTGAAAGATGTCATTACAGTTCCAACACCAGCATCTACAGCTGCTCTATATGGTGGGAAGTATTCATTATACATTCTCACCCTGCTCATGTCTGTTGTATTATAGTCCCGGCCACCTTCGGCTGCGCCGTAAAGGGCGAAGTGTTTTACGCAAGCCAAGATGGTGTTATTTAAAGAAAGATCATTCCCCTGATAGCCCTTTACCATTGCTCTCGCAATCTGAGATCCGATATAAGGATCCTCGCCGGAGCCTTCAGAGAATCTGCCCCACCGTGGGTCGCGTGAGATATCCACCATGGGCGAAAATGTCCAGTTAATGCCATCAGCACTTGCTTCAACAGCAGCAATCCTCGCACTTTGTTCTATCAAAGTCATATCCCAGGTGCTTGAAAGACCAAGTGGAATAGGAAAGATTGTTTGGTATCCATGGATCACATCCATACCAAAGATCAAGGGTATTTTTAATCGGCTGTTTTCTACCGCTATCTTTTGAACATCCCTTATTTTTTCAACGGTTTTAATATTGAACAGACCGCCAACTTTGCCGTCCTTTATTTTCTGTGCTATATCCGAACTCGAAGCCTGGCCGGTGGTTATATCTCCGGCTCCCGGCAAGTTCAACTGTCCAAGCTTTTCCTCAAGAGTCATTTTCTTCATCAGGTCAGCAATGAAACGATCCATCTTTGGATCTGCTGGAGCTTGCGCCATTGCACCGGTAGCGGCAAATACTAATAACAGCAGGTAAATCTTTATAAATTTCATAGTCAAATACTTTAGTTAAATGGATATACTAAATAAGAAACGCTTTGTATCGGATACGCTAATATCCTTTTGAATCAATCACAATCGTGTCTCCACATTATTCAACTTTTACTGGCGCAGTTCTCCCGGACATGCCATTCTCATTGAATGTCTCAATAGAAAAGTAATATCCCTGATCAATGCCCAGGCTTTTCAGTTCCAGGGAATTTCCATCATAGACCATCCATGAGTTATATAATTTATCGCGTGCAATCCCCCAAAGGATATTATAACCCTGTGCCCCTGCTTGCTTATCCCAGCTAATCATTGCGTCGCGCCTATCTTTCTTCCGGTTTACTTTGAAACCTTTCACGCTTGAAGGTGCCTTTCCTTCCCCCAGTCCAAATACCCGAATTCCTGAGATAGAAAGATTAGGGGTAGGCACATGAATATTTTTATAACGAATATAGCGTACCGTTTCCGGAGTGCCAAGTTCAACGTAATCGTTCGGGACATCTCTAAAGCTATTAGCACGATTTACCAGGGGACGCCAGTCCTTTCCGTTATCTGACCCTTCAATTACGTAACGGTGATAAAGCCCCGGAACTCTTCCATATAAATTAGATTTATAATCATGATAATTAAGCTGAATAGCATGCACTTTTCCGGGTTTTAGTAGATCTATTGCCAACCACTGTTCATCATCATTCTTTGCGGCTACCCAAAATGTTTTAACGTTCTCATCAGTTACGTTTTCTGCCTTATATATTTCCATTACTGAGGATGCCTTTACCGGTTTGTTATATGATAACAGCATCCAACCTGTAAATTTGCCTTGCTTACCCGGGACCGCAGGTGCATAATGCGGGTAATCACCAAATGATGTGTTAGAATACATCAGCCCATCCTTGTCAAAGTAAGCAGGAAACATTGCGAGGCGACGCTCCCAGTTAACGTTAATGGATACGGCCATCGATGCGAAGTGCCAGTAAGTATCCTGCGGACCTAAGACGGTGCTGCCATGGCCGGCACCGTTCATGAAACCTCCTGGCTTATAGAAAACCGGATTATTGGGAGCATATTTATAGGGGCCAAGCGGGGAGTCGCTCATGTAAACACCGTCACCATAAACGTTAAACTCTGTGCCGGGAGCAGCGTACTGCATGTAGTACTTATTATTGTGCTTGGTCAACCAGGGTCCCTCAATATATCCGCCCAAGACAGTATCAGAATGATTTTCACCAAATCTTTCCCAACCATGTTTTTGTCCATCAAGATTGAACAACTCATACGTTTTCTCGGAAGGCCGAAAACGGAGATCCTTATTCAAAGTCTTTGCACGGATGGGAAATGTATTGGAAGAGCCCCAAAAAACATAGGCTTTGCCATCATCATCAATAAACAGATCAGGATCCTGAAGATCATTCAAAATTGATGGAACAGCTTTCCAATCTCCTTTTTTAGGATTATCTGTAAAAAGGATGCTCATCGAGCCAGATGGATCGCCGGTCACATACAACACCGAATCTTTGTAGTTATGAGCGGCAGGAGCATTCGACCCCTGGAAGTACCATTTTTCGGGAGTAATGAACGACCAATTTTGCAGATCTGTGGAATGCCAGTATCCCATTGACCGGGTTACGAACATATAATATTCGTCTCTGAACTTAACTACTGCCGGATCAGCACCCGAACGGTAAGAAATATCATTATTTGAATTATAGATCATGTAGGTGTAATCCACATTAATGGGATTACAATAGGTGCTCATTTGAGTTGACTGGCCGTGTACAGTGGAGAAAAATAAAACAATTGCCACCCACATTAATAAATATTTCCTCATTTCTTGCGGTTAATTCTCAAGTGAATCAAGCCAACAAGGCGTCACTTCACTTTCATTTATAAGAACCAATTACTTCGAAATTGTTTTACCCTCTTTTAGCACTAGTAAATATTGTGCAGTCTTTGGGATGAGGAATACGTCAGTCCTCAGTTAACTTGCTCTCTACCGCATACTTTTTTACTGAAGATTTGATAAACATATCTTGATATTGTATCCACTGTGCAAGTCGCTTATGAACTTTTGCAATGTCATCCGAAGAAAGTTCATTAACAATATTTAACTGTTCATAAGGGTCTTTGATTATATCGTAGACTTCTGTGATGTTCTGAGTTGCATTGTAAATAAACTTTTTACTGCCTTCACGGTAGCCAAACAAAAAGTCTGACCACGGAGCAAAAAAGTATGTTCTCTTATTCTGATTCTCAAAAAGCAAATTGTGACCCTGCCACTGTTTATCGACGGGTAGCCGAAGAACGTTCACCACCGTTGGTGCAATATCAATCTGACCGGAAACAATACCCTTCCTTTCCCCATTAAACAGGGTCTTATTTACGAAGATCAATGGCACATGAACATTTTCCTCATAGATCTTTGAAGCATGGGTGTATTGCTGATGCTGCCCGAATGCCTCACCATGATCCCCCACAATTACCACAAGTGTAGATTCCTCCAGGCCGCGAGCTCTTAACGCAGCCATTAATTTTCCGAGCGTTTCATCCGTATGGCGCAAGGCGTTCAGGTAACGATTAAAATCTGAATCTTGCACTCTGTAGTCCTTTTCTTTTCCGGAAAAGAAATAGGGATAGTGTGTTTGCACGCTCCATAGGGTCGCAAAGAATGGCTTTTGCTCCCCATGGTCAATCCAATCACCAAAAGCGTCAACTATGCAATCATCATCCGATCCGTCTGGGTTCTCCCAGCGCTTGTCATGTACAATAAATTGCCTATCCCGGCAATATTGGCTGGCAAAATCATCAACCTTCTCAAAACCCTGATTAAGAAGAAACTCATTGGCCTTTTGGTACTTCAGGTCACCCGAATTAAAGAAAGCTGTCCGGTATCCATTTTCTTTCAAAAGATTGCCAATAGAATTAAGTTCGATATCCGGATATTCTCTGGTGAGGCTTTTATAAGATATCCAAGGATAAATTGAGCCGAGGATAGATACCAGCGAATTATTTGTCGCCGGTGAATGTGCGTATGCATTCTCAAACAGCATCGAATTAGGCATTAGCTTACTAAGCTCCGGTGTAACATTATATTTCCCGCTATATTGATCAAGATACTGCGCCGGTACCGATTCCAGGACGAAAAAAACTACATTTTTTATCAGTGCCGGAGCGTTGATTCCAGGCTTTATCAACGGATCCGGCAGATCTTCAAACTTACCAGGCATCTTCATCGAAAAGAGCAAATTACTTTTGTCAGTGGATACTACAGAATTAAAAAAGAAAGTGACGGGATTAACTAGTTTACTCTGCTGCCATACCTGCCGTTCTTTATACCAGTTGAAGGTTAGCGAATAACACAAAGTAAATAATCCAAGCATGACAAAAGCATACTTAACATCAATTGTCAACCCCTTTACAAAATGGCTATGAAGTGTCCAAAAAAGTTTAGCCATGGTGAGCACTAGCACAACGACAATGAAGCACCTCGCGGAAAGTTGCCAGGAAACATTAGCAAGCATTGCGTTTTTTGAATCCGCACTCCCCATAAAATCAGAATAGTATAGCCACTGATAATTAAACGGACCACCTATAATCCGTATCGACCGCTTATTCAGAACAGCAGCAATGGCTGACATTAGCGCGACCAGAACGAAAAGATAATAAAGCGCTTGCTGATAACTTGGCTTCGTTTTAAAAAGGGATGACAACAGCACGAAGCAAAGTGTTAAAATCAGGAGAAAACTGAAATCATAAAAGGATGATAAAAATGATTTGGGGAGATACATTGTTAAAGCAATGGGCGATCGCCATTCAAACCCAAGTATATTGCCCCTGATAATAACCATGATGATAAAAACGGCTATGGCCGTATAAATAATCTTGATTATCGGAGAAGTATTAAGCGCGCGCCAGGTCTTAAGCGCAGCTAAATTTAACGATGAAGGTTTATTACTCATTTATTCTTAAAGGCAGTCAGTCGAATAATTTGCATTTCTGCAACCAGACAGCATAAGCTTGAGTAAGTATACACACTTTATTTTTACGTGGAATAAATTAATTAATAATTGAAGGCTTACAGCTCTGAAAGAGAATAGATAATACCAGTAAGTTTAAAATAGGTAGTTTCCCCCAAAAGAAACCGGGTACATTAAAGATTAGAGGTTGGCAGTTACAATTCGCTTTCTGGTGTTCACAGGCTGTGGAACCTTTACATAATAACCGGTACCATCATATTCACGTTTCCGGGGATGCGTCTTACACTGATTAGAACATGCACCCTCCAAACGTTCGCCGCATTCATCGCACTGCGTGAAATGCTCATTGCACTCAGGATTGGCACAATTGATCATCTTATCCGTTGCAGCACCACAATTACGACAGTGAGAGATAATTGCCGGATTAACTGAATTGACATCTACAGTCAAACGGTTATCAAATACATAGCATTTACCATCAAAGTCTTTACCCCCAGCCTCTTTGCCATATTTGATGATCCCGCCATGCAATTGGTATACATCTTTAAACCCTTCATGGAGTAACAAAGCCGATGCTTTTTCGCATTTAATTCCCCCGGTACAATAGGTCAGAATCGTCTTATCCTTGAATTGAGCGAGCTCATTGATTTTGTCCGGAAATTCACGAAAATTCTCTATATCCAGCGTAACTGCATTTTTAAAGCGGCCAACAGAATGCTCGTAATTTGAACGTACGTCCAGGATCACCACATCATCCCGATCTTTCATTTTCATGAATTCTTCCGGTTCAAGGTGAACTCCTGTTTTGTGCTGAGGGTTAATGATCTGTGGATTCCGTAAGCCTGAGTAAACAATCTCCGACTTATATCGACAGTGCATTTTTATAAAGGAAGGTTCGGCAACTTCATCAACCTTGAAGTCTGTCTTTGCAAATCTAGGATCAGTATGAACCGCATCCATGTAAATTTGACAAGATTCCTCGGTGCCGGAAACCGTTCCGTTCAATCCTTCATCGGCTACAATAATGCGGCCTACCAGATTTAGCGATTTGCAAAATTGAAGGTGTTCCGCGGCAAATTGCTCCGCGTTTTCTATGGTGCTGTAACAATAGTACAGCAGGGTTTGGTATTTCATCATAAATCATTGATACTGTTGCAAACAGCGTTTAATGCAGGTGCAAATATAGGGGTCTGCCTGGAAATCAGCAAAACAGATGTTCTCTTAAACTAGTTTGCTACAATCGACTTGTCTTCCTGGACGTTCAGGTTCAACGATTTGACAAATTTGATGAATGTTTCCTTAGATATGCTCCAATCGGGAGCTTCAATATCTCCCCACGCTTTTGGCGAGTCAACCATATTGAAGTAACTAACACCCCTTATTCGTGGGGTTTTACTAATGGTTTCAGAGGCAGCTAACAGCCATTCCAGCTGGTAGTCTTCAGGCCCTTTGATTCCAAATTCAGTAACAAATATAGGTTTATCAAACAGGCGCATCCGGTATGCCTTACGATCGTAAATGGAATAAAATGACTCCTGCTTTTTATGATCCGTAATATTTTTATCGGGTAAGCCATAGATCGCCATACTGATGAAATCGACTACATCATTGCCGGGCCAAAAATCCTGTAAACCACGGTCTCCCGCCGGCCCCCATACCAGCTTAATATTAGTATGCTCAGGTTTTCGAAAAGAAGCAAAGTACCTGAAAGCTTTAATATAGTTAACGGGTGGCTGACTTTGCCATGGATAGCGCGTTACAGGTATTTCCATTTCGTGGATCCAGCGCAAATAAACAACTTGATCGACCTTAGATATGGTGCTGAATAACTTATTCAAAAGGTTATCGTACCGACCTTTTACAATACTTTCCAGGAGGTTAGAATCCGGCTTCGCGTTCATCTCACGCCATGGTTCCATCGTAACAATTATATCGTGATTACGGCCTACTATAGCATTAAAATCTTTCTCAAATGATCCATCCTGCAGATCTTTCCAGTTTGGAAAAATATGTTCAGTGGAGACTTCCTTCAACTGATTTAATTGCCCCTTTGGGTCGTACACTCCAATTTTCAAATCGGTCTCTCGCTTCCCGACCATAGATGTATCCGTTAGCACGGCTGTTTGATAAATAATTTCCGAATTGTTGCTGATATACCGGGCTGCCTCGTTGATTCCGGTCAGCACTGAATCTTTGCTATCAGTTTCCGTTTCTCCAAGCACTATCACCGGCTTACTTATAAAACGCATTCTGTGTATTTTTCTCTCTACCTCTTCAGCAACAGATTTATAATCGGGAAATGCCTTAGTGGATTTCTCCGATTTGCTTTGCAGAGTTACGCTGACATAATCAATCACCTCATCTCCAGGGTAATACTCCAACACACCCGGATAGCCAGCAGTTGACCACACTATCCTGGCCCCGGGAACCCATTTCTTGCAAAGGGTTGAAAAATACCTGAAGGCTTCGTTATAGAGTTTTGGCGACTGGTTTTGCCATGGGTAAATCTTTGCCGGCACTTCCATCTCCGGATTCCACCTGATAAAAATTACACTTTGTTTTTTTGAGAAAAGCTTGCACATTTCTATGATCTTGCTGTCATAGTTGCCTTTAACTATCGATTCAAGTGGATTCTCTACAAGGAAGTTATTCCACATATCCACCGAAACAAATGCAGGCCGGCGCGGGTCTAGTTTCTCAATACCTTCAGGCTTTTCATAACCTGAATCAGAGATCCGAAAATTGAAATATTGAAATGAATCAGAATTAATCTTTAAGTGCTTGGTATCCCAATCCAATATGGCGAGCACGGGCTCCGTTGATCGCTCTTCAAACCTGGCACCTTTTGCGTACCGGTAAATGTTAAGGATGGTTCTTTTCGGAACCATCAAAATCACAATAAAACCCACTAGAGCAAAAAGAATCAAAAACCAACCTAATTTTTTCTTCATAAGACAGCAAATACGAAAATTAACTTTTTATAATAATACAAAAAAGCATCAGACATGAAAGAACTTCGTCATCTGCGTCTTAAAATCCGTAAGCAATTCTGAAACCTCTGTCTGTTTGCCTCCCCCGCTGATAAGACATCCCATATAATCCACGAAAATTAAGGTATTGCAACCCAAAATAGACTTCGTTATGATCCTTGAAACCGGGTGTGCTTAAGTAATTGAAGCCAGCGATTTCCTGTAGTTTCAACTTTCTGATCAACGGAAGTTTATTGGTTATGAATCCCGAAAAGTTATGTTCAAAGTGACCTTCAATATATTTATCAGCAGTACTGAACTGGTAATAATCCAGAAATAAGAAGGTATTAATTTTCGGTGTATAGGCCAGACTTCGGGTACCGATGAAATGCTTGAAATCCGGATAATACATCTGTTCTGAGTTCAGGTATTTGCCGGCTCCAAGCCAAAAAGAAGATTTTCCATATAAACCAAGTTTGATATCTGATTTACTTATATCAAATGATAAAAGGTCAAACCGCGTATCAGACCCCAACACATCTCTGAAAGAATGAGTAAAACTGACGCCAACACGGGGATATCGGGAGGGTTGATAAACTTTTCCGTTCGGATAAGTGGCATATTCGTTACTGAAGTCATAAGTAGCCCTTAGGCCAACGCTGAATGATTGGTTCTCCGGAAATAGTTGAGTATCAATTAATGGAGTAAAAGGATTATTAGATGAGAATACTTCCTCTTTATCGTCAATGAAGCTATAACTGCTTGTATTACTTAAACTTTTACGACTTGCCCACTCGGTTGAAAGCGTAGCAATTAAGCCTCCGCTTATACGCCTTGTAGCCCAAAGCGAAACAAACTTCTTCTCATATAGCTTTAGAAAGTTCCGCTCATAGAACAGGGAATTTATCGAGTTCCCGAGCGTATGGATTGATCCTAAATTATTTAAATCCATCACGTCACTGCCTACATTAAATCCAAGGTTAGAGTTACCAATTGGCACGTTTCCAGAGACACTTCCATACCAGTCTTCACTGGAAAAGCCATACCTGAGCTTCCCGGTGAGTGAAAGATATTTGTTGGTGACAGAATCAATTTGTTTACTGTATGAAGTAGAGTAATTTATGCCGAAACCTTCAACAGTGTTGTAAAAAACAGAACTCGCGAGTGAGCTGAAACGATAATATTCCTTTTTATAACGGTTTCTAGGATTATACCCGGAGCCAATGAGAAATGCTACCGGTTTAAACTTATTACTTACTTTATCAAGTGAATCGAGATAAGGTCTCGACTCACGCTTTGCCGCCAGAGTGTCTTTTTTACGATAATCACTCTTCTCTTCATCCGTTAAGGGAACTGGTCGTGCCCGTGCCCAGTAACTGGAATCCTTCTTATTTACTTCTTTCGTAATTCGTAGAATTTCTGTGAAATCCTTACGGTTTAATGCAGGCTTAAGATCGTAGTTTTCGTAGACAGCCATAAAATAACCCCCAAAGCGAAATCCAAATACTCCCCCCGTAAAATCGAACTTCATTGATGATGGCATCCATACTTTATTGCCTACCGGAATAAACTGCTGATCAATGTTTAGCGTGTCAACGAAGTTAATGTTAGCATCTTTCGTTAGGTAGAGATCGGCGCTATGCAGTCGCCAGCTATCTTCGAGAATATAAATATTTCCCCGAAACACCGGATCTGTATTGCGACGGGGAATTACCTGGATCTTATTAACTGGCAGGCCATTCTCGACGGCAGAGCCTAAGTATTTATATAGGTAATAAAACAGGGCATTATCAGCCAGGGGCGAAATGATCGGCCGGGTAGTCAGCCCTTCCCAATTCTGTAGATTTTGATAAAAATTGACCTTCATGTCCGACGCCCTGTTGAAACTGAAAGCCCTGTTACTGCCCGAAACTTTCGAACTGATCATCTCTTCCCGAAAACGATCCGATTGCATGTAGCTTAGCTTCGACTCAGATTCAGAGAGATAAATAATTCCCTGCCTGTTAGAATCCAAACCCATTTCCTTTCCTAGCTTGGCAACATCTTTACCTAAAAACTTTTTGGGCGCCGCCAACAATTTCTGCATACCTTTAATATAAACGTCAGTAGTATATGATTCCACTTCTTGCAAATGACTTTTACGTTTCCTGATCGCTTTTCGCATAATTGCATAGGCGGGATCTTCCCCATCAGAGCGGATCACCACATCATTCAACTCGTAAATTTCAGTCTTCAGTTTAGCATCCAGTACCTGGTCAGAGCTTATAAGCAGTTCGGCACTCTGTTGCCTATAGCCAATTGCCTTGAATACAATCTCATGCTTTCCTGCAGGAAGCCTTAACTGGTAAATCGCTTCGCTATTGGCAGAGGTTCCTTTACTCGTATTTTTAAGATAAACACTTGCAAAAGGAACCGGATTCCCTTGTTCATCTGTAACCTTGCCCTTAACTAAAAAGGTTTGTGCAGAGGCGGAAAGTGCTAAAAAAAGGAAAGCTAAGAAGGCAAAGGCTGGTTTCATCGGCGTCATTTGCCGTAAAGATGTAGAATTGCGCAGAAGATACACTGCCTGGGAAGTTAAATTATGTTAAAGCGTTCAAAGCATTAAGCAGGGCAAAACACGGGCTATCTGCAGAGAATTGCTAATTTTACACCTTCAAAATCGCCAAACCATGTATAAAACCCTAAAGCCTGTTTTAGAAAACGAATTAGCCGAAATAGAAAATGCCGGATTATATAAACGTGAAAGAATAATTACTACACCCCAGGGAGCTGACATTAAGGTTCAGGGTGGCAAGGAAGTAATCAATTTCTGCGCAAATAACTACCTCGGTCTTTCTTCTCATCCTAAAGTGATAGAAGCTGCTAAACATGCGATTGATACGCATGGATATGGCATGTCATCGGTACGTTTTATATGCGGAACCCAGGATATTCACAAAGAACTTGAAAAAAAGATCTCCGCGTTCCTTGGTACCGAAGATACTATACTTTATGCTGCAGCTTTCGACGCTAATGGTGGCGTTTTTGAGCCTTTATTTAACGAACAGGATGCGATCATATCGGATGCGTTAAATCACGCTTCCATTATTGACGGTGTCCGTTTATGTAAAGCACAGCGATACCGCTATAATCATAATGACATGGCTGATCTGGAAGAGAAGCTAAAAGAAACTCAGCACCTTCGTCACCGGATCATCGTTACTGATGGCTCGTTTTCAATGGATGGAACTATCGCGCAGTTGGATCAGATCTGTAATCTTGCTGACAAGTATGAAGCACTGGTGATGATTGACGAATGTCATTCTTCAGGTTTCATCGGTAAGACTGGTCGCGGAACGCACGAACACCACAATGTAATGGGCCGTGTTGACATCATCACCGGAACTCTTGGCAAAGCCTTAGGTGGCGCTTCAGGAGGCTTTACTTCAGGCCCTAAAGAGGTGATCGATATCTTACGCCAGCGTTCACGTCCCTACTTATTCTCTAATACCCTCGCCCCTTCTATTGTTGGTGCTTCTATTGCTGTACTTGACATGCTCAGCGAGACTACCGACTTGAGGGACAAACTCGAACGTAACACTGCCTACTTCCGCGAAAAGATGACTGAAGCAGGCTTTGATATCAAACCCGGAGTACACCCTATCGTGCCTATCATGCTGTACGACGCCAAACTAGCACAGGACTTTGCGACAAAGCTTCTTGAAGAAGGCATTTATGTTATCGGGTTTTACTTCCCGGTAGTGGCTAAAGGACAGGCACGTATCAGGGTGCAGATATCTGCTGCCCATGATCAGCATCACTTAGACCAGGCTATCACTGCATTCATTAAGGTCGGTACAGAGCTCGGTGTCTTAAAATAGTACGTGTATTATTTTTATCTTTGTACGTATCAATTTCATTATCATGGCAACTACAAAACTAACGCTTAGTATGGAGCCCGAAATTGTGAGTCGGGCTAAACAATATGCAAAAAGGAGACAAATAAGCTTATCCAAACTGATTCAAGACTTCTTGGAACAAGCTATTAAAAGTGATAATTTGAAAGAAGAAGAGGAAGCGAATATACCCGAAGATATCAAATCGATTGTTGGAATATTGAAAGGTCCTGATATTTCAAAAAAACAGTTAAAAGAAATGAAATATGAATATCTAAAAGATAAATATGGGCTTTGAGAAAGTCTTTGTTGATTCAGATATTCTACTGGATTTATTTTTCGACCGAAAACCTCATTCAACATTTGCTATCAAGCTATTTGACATTAATTCACAAAAGAATTTCACCCTGTATACTTCAACACTAATTACAGCAAACTTATACTACGTCATATCAAAACAACGTAACAAGAGCTATGCTAATGAATGTATCTCAATATTGTTGAAACATATGCAAGTTTTGCCAATGGAAGTTGACGCGGTAAAATATGGCATTAGTAATGTTTTCGGCGATTTTGAAGATGCTATACAATATCATATCGCCAAAAAAAACCATTGCACAACAATCTTAAGTCGGAATATAAAGGATTATAGACAATCATCTATACCGGTAATAACCGCAGAGAATTTCTTTAAATATTAAAATTACAATGCAAAATAAAATATCCCAATACACCGCCGAAATAAACGCTTTTCAACCAGCAGATGCTGCAGAGCTGGAAACTTTCCGCATCCGCTTTTTAGGTACTAAGGGTCTTATTAAAGATCTGTTTGAAGAGTTCAAAACGGTATCATCTGAAGAAAAGCGGGTGATGGGAAAAGTGCTGAATGAATTTAAACAACTCGCTGAGGCTAAATATCAGAACTTAAAGGAAAGCCTGGGCACTGAAACGGAGGCCCCGAAGACGGAAGCGGATTTGACGTTGCCGGGTGCAGGGTTCGAACTTGGTTCACGCCACCCCCTTTCACTGATCAGAAAAGAGATCATTGAAATATTCAAAAGGCTGGGTTTTATTGTTGCCGAAGGTCCGGAAATTGAAGACGACTGGCATAATTTCTCTGCGTTAAATTTCCCTGAAGAACATCCCGCAAGAGATATGCAGGATACCTTCTTCATTAAAAAAGGCGGTGAAAAGGGCGATATCGCTTTACGTACGCATACCTCTTCGGTACAGGTACGGATGATGGAAAATGGGAAACCACCTTTCCGCGCCATTATGCCGGGACGGGTTTATCGTAATGAGGCTATCTCTGCCAGGGCACATTGCTTTTTCCACCAGGTAGAGGGTTTATATATTGATGAGAATGTCTCTTTCGCCGATTTGAAACAAACCCTTTTCTACTTTGTACAGGAATTATTCGGCGAAGGAACCAAAGTGCGCTTCCGCCCTTCATACTTCCCATTCACAGAACCTTCCGCTGAAATGGATATATCGTGTACTATATGCAAAGGAGATGGCTGCCAGTTCTGCAAATACAGTGGCTGGGTAGAAATCCTGGGTTGTGGTATGGTTGATCCTAACGTGCTCGAGAACTGTAACATTGACAGTGAAAAATACACCGGATTTGCTTTCGGGATGGGTATTGAACGAATCACTAATCTCAAATATCAGATTAAAGATTTACGTCTTTTCTCCGAAAACGATGTTCGTTTCCTGAAGCAGTTCCAATCAGAAATGATTTGATGAGACTTAGATACACTCTTCTGGTATTATGCGTGACCTTTCTATCCTGCACTAAAAACAAGGAAGGACGCATACCGGAAGTTCCTGTCAATTTCAGGGCCCCGCTTAGTGATCCGCGGCTGGCAAGACTAAACAGTCCCGGAGGAGTAGTAGTGGTAACCGGACATGGAGTTGCGGGAATCATTATTTTCCGTCGTCCGGATAATGCACTCGTCGCCTTTGATCGCTGCAGTTCCGTTAATCCGGAACAAAACTGCGCGGTGACGCCAGATGACCCCGCCCTGACAGCAACAGATCCCTGCAGCGGCGCTAAGTTTTCCTTGTATGATGGTACACCGGTTAAGGCACCTGCTAAACGGCCCCTAAAAGAATATCAGGTGATAGTAACCAATTTTGAACTTTCGGTAATTAACTAGAATGGAAATCGATAAGATAAAAGAAAGCATTAAGAAAGCAGCCCGCGAACTGTTCCGAAAGTATGGTTATCACAAAACAAGTGTTAATGAGATCGCCAAAAAAGCCAAAATAGCCAAGGCTACCATCTATAAATATTTTGATAGCAAAGAAATGTTGCTTCAGGCTATCTTAATGGATTATATCCGCCATAGTGTTCATGAGATCATCCACAATCCACAAAAGGATATTGACCAGGAAAGTTACCTGAGCAGTATCATCTTACGTACCAGCCGCCTATCTTATACCGTTTGTAATGAGTTTATCGGCTGGGAATTTATCCGGGAATCAACCAATTCGCAGGAATTTTTAAAAGTACTTTCTGACGAACTGGAAAATCTTTTGATCCAGTCGTTCAATGAAGAGCCTCTCTTTAGTGCCGAGGATTACACCGAACGTCTGCGTTTTCTGATCAAGGCGAGCAAAAGTATCGTTTTCTCTTTCGCCTTTACTTCAGTAACTGACTCGGATGTCCGGAAAAACTTTATCTCGTTTCAAAAGGAAATTCTGCCATACCTCGTAAAAGCGGCAGTAAAGTAACCTCAAAGTCAAGGTATTGTTAAGTTTTATACCAATTTGGTTTTAGGTATAAATAATGCTATTTTTAGAGAAATAGCAAACATTACGCGCCATGAGCAACGAGATACTTAACTTTTCTACCCTCATAGACCAGCAGTTTGATTACAACGATAACACTACCGGAGGGTTCTTTTCTTTCTTTCGGAAGTTATTTAGATAATCAATATTCCCGTCTTTTTCAATCTCTCCGAAGATATTACCAGTCCTTGCGCCTTAATTTTCTTCCTAACACTTCCGAATCCCTACTACCTTATATCCTGATTTATTGTAATTTTGCGCCTTTGTAGCTTTCAGCTATCAGAGATCAGCTGTCAGCGATCAGCAAAAAATTGGCTGGTGGCTTTTGATAGTTGCTTGCTGACGGCTGATAGCTGACAGCTAATAACTCAATCTTAATGAAATTCTCCCCAGACAAAAAGTTCCTCCAAAATATACAAGTCGTTGATATAGCCGAAGAAGGCAAAGGCATTGGCAAATTAGATGAGATGGTTATTTTCATCGACAAAGCCGTTCCCGGCGATTTAGTTGATGTTGAAGTGATGCGTCGCAAGAAAAAATTTTATGAAGCACGCATCCAGCAGATAGTAACTCCTTCTGAGCATCGCACCGAGCCATTTTGTATTCACTTTGGTGCCTGCGGTGGATGTAAGTGGCAGCACATGAGCTATGAAGCTCAGCTGGTATTTAAGCAAAAAAGTGTGACTGATGCTTTGCACCGTTTAGGAAAGGTGGATGTTACGGGCATAGAGCCTATTTTACCTTCTGTAGCCACACGTTACTACCGTAATAAACTGGAATATACATTCTCTGACAAACGCTGGCTTACGGATGAGGACATGGCCAATCGTGATTCGGATGAGATGGAGATGAATGCGCTGGGATATCACATTCCCGGTCGTTTTGATAAGATCCTTGACATTGTGCACTGCCACCTGCAGGCTGATCCCTCTAACGATATCCGGAATTCTTTAAGAAGCTTTGCTTTAGCGCAGAATATATCCTTCTACGATCTTCGTAATCACCAGGGTGCTTTACGTAACCTGATCATGCGGATATCAACAACCGGCGAGCTAATGGTTATCATGGTATTTGCTTTCGCTAATGAAGAGGAGGTTAGCAAAACCATGCAGTTTTTGAAAGACAGTTTTCCTCAGATCACCTCGTTACTCTACATCATAAATCATAAGAAAAACGACACCATATTTGACCAGGACATCCTGGTTTACCACGGTCCGGATCATATTTTTGAAAGTATGCCTGCGGGTAAGCCCGGTAACCCGGTGTTGAAGTTCAAGATCGGTCCCAAGTCCTTCTATCAAACTAACTCCGACCAGGCTTACGAGCTCTATAAAATTGCGCGCGAATTTGCCGGTTTTGAAGGTCATGAACTGGTTTACGATTTATATACTGGTGCCGGAACCATCGCTAATTTTATAGCTGCTGATGTCAGGGAGGTTATCGGTGTGGAATATGTGCCAACTGCTATTGAAGATGCATATATCAATTCCGAGGTAAATCATATCAGCAATACCAGGTTTTATGCTGGCGACATGAAAGATGTTTTAAACGCAGATTTCATTGCTACACATGGTAAACCAGATGTGGTCATAACTGATCCGCCAAGAGCGGGTATGCATGCCGACGTCGTGAAGCGCCTGCTGGAAATGGAGTCTCCTAAAATTGTTTATGTGAGCTGCAACGCCGCAACCCAGGCACGTGATATCGCGTTGCTGAACGAGAAATACGACGTAAGCCGCATTAAACCCGTTGACATGTTTCCGCATACCCAGCACGTTGAAAATGTTGTCCTGTTAACGTTGAAAAAAGAACTTTCAGCTCAAAATCTATAACTTAAAAAACCTTACAATAAAACTTTTCGGGTGCTTTCGACCTTTAAAGTTTACAAGCTTTAATCATGGAATTAAAAGACTTATTAGACCAGGAAAATAACAGGGAAAACAACCAGGCAACAGAAAGCCCGTTGAAAAGCCTCGAAGCCGACCTGAAAGTTTACAGCGAGTCTATCAAGGAAGTCGCCATTGAAATAATGGCTGAAGGAATATCCCTCTACCCTATTTTTGTGGCACATCAGCATGAAGTCAAGCTGGGTGAAATGATCCTTGACAAAGACGAGTTAAATATGAGCTGGACCATCCAGGCTTCAACCATAGAAGAGTTTGTAGAGCGTGGCATCATTCATCCGGAAAAGAAAGATAAATTCATCAAGCAGTTTAAAGAGCCTGGTGACTTTATGTGCTTATTTGTAATCGTCCCTGAAGGCGCTAACTTTATCTTCTTCCCGTATAATTAGTTATCCTGATCAAATAAGCATAAAAACGCCAGCTATTTCACATCAGAAAACTGATTCCGAAATAGCTGGCTTCAATAAATCTAAACGGCTTATTGCTTTTTAACGTTCGCCATCTTGGATACTTCCTTAGTTAGCAGTTTAGCATCCCCTTTATAATTAATATTCGACAGACCGCTTGCTTTAACTTCCAGTGAATCTTCTGCGGACACATATACATTAGCCACTCCACTTGTTTCTGCCACCACATTACCAGCTTTCAGATCATATGCCTTCAAGTTGGAAGCTCCGGAAGATCTCACCAGCAGATCATCAGCATGGCCGCTTAACGTAGCATTGGATGCACCACTGGTTTCCACTTCCAGTTTCTTCGCACGGATATTTAATTTACTGTTGTTAGCTCCGGAAAGTTTCAAGTCAAACTGATCAGCGTCTATTTGATCGTCCGCATAGAAATTGGTTGCACCGGTGCCCAGTAAGCTATTCAGTTCTTTATAAGTGACGTAAACTTTAAGTTTCACATTCTGGTTCCGATGTTCCCTTTTCTCTTTGTTGTCCATCCGGATAACCAACACCTTATTAATTACTTCAACAACCAGATGATCTTTAAATTCCTGGTCGTTTACCTCAATACTCACTTTCTCCTGACTACCTTTTTCAAGGTAAACACTGGCTATGCCTGCTGCTTTAATGGCGGAAAAGCCGGAAACCTTTCGCTCTTCGCGGATCATCTCGTCCTGGGCGAACACCGCCGTGCTAACCGTGATTAAAGCGATCACGGCGCTTAGTCTCAAAAGATTTTTCATTTTCTTGTTGCTTTTAAATACATGACGTTTGGCCTTTGGAAAGGTTGCACCGCGAATGATAATTAAAACTGGCAAATCATCCGGAATTATGTAATTTTCATGCCTGTAATTGTTCTCGGAGCAATCTGAAGAAATAACAGATCAAACGAAATTCACTATCAATATGCACGAACGCAAACTGCTGATCCTCAATGAAAAACAAATCAGTCAGAAAATAGACCGGATGGCTTACCAGATACTTGAAGATAACCTGCATGAAACCGACCTGGTGATTGCCGGCATTGTTGATCATGGTTATACCATCGCCAAACGCCTGAAGAAAGTAATTGAAAAGATCTCAGATATTAAAATTCTGCTTATGAAGATCGAGTTGGATAAGACCAGTACCCATCTGAAAGCTGATACAGACTTCACAGCAGAATCGGTGCAGAATAAAGTGATCATCCTGGTAGACGATGTGTTGAACAGCGGCCGCACCCTCGCTTACGGGCTGGGTATCTTCCTGGATGTGCCCCTCAAAAAACTTCGAACACTCGTATTAGTTGACCGCAATCACCGGATCTTCCCGGTATCACCAGATTTCACAGGTCTGGAACTAGCCACCGTATTGAAAGAACATGTTACGGTCGTGCTGGACGAAAAAGGCGAAAAGGATGCGGTGTATTTAAGCTAAGCCAAATTAACCACCAGTTAATCGGCAGTACAGCCTTTCAAGCTCTGCAGTTACAGCAAAATTCCAAAATTAAAAAGAATAATTAGCAGCCAGGAGGTCACAGCGTCTTGTGCTCTTTTACGTCATGTCTATCCAGGCAATCTGTTAAGAAAGCACACCCATTCATCCTCCTCTCTGGCCTCTCACTTACCATGTGCTTACTATATGCTTACTATATGCTTACTATGTCATCCTTCGATCAGAATATAGTGAAGACCCTGTAAGCACATAGTTAATATATTGTCATCCTGCCACTGGTCATAATTGAAGTTGGGAAAGGACCCGAGATGATAGCCGGCTTTACTACGGATTTAATGAATTGACACGGACATTTGACTAACTCAGACAGAACTGAAATGCGTGTTTCATAGGTTTTAATTGCCCCGAAAGGAGCCGAAAAGCAGCGATGTTGTTTTTCTTTTAAATTAAAATTAAACCTACAGATTCGTAAAAATTTAATTATCTTCATGGATACCTCCAATCAGTATTGCATGCAAAAGAGACATCAATATTCAATACTATTTGTGACAGTTTTAATGAGTTCACTGGTTAGTAGCCTCACCAGTGCTCAGACAAAAAACAGAATTGCCATTATCTCCGGTATCTCATCTAATGAAGTTTTTCAAAGTCAGCACATGGCAGGCGGGGGAAGTAATGAAGGAAAAGGTGCCAATGCATTTGGGATCAGGTATACACGGAATTTGAACAACTCATTTTCTGTTGAAACAGGTTTGGAATATTCATCAAACAAAATTAAGTCAGCTCCAACGTATACGGGGCAGCCAGCACCAACTCATCAATACAATGTTCGAATGGTTTCGGTACCGCTTTACGGCAACCTAACCTTTCTGAAATATCTTTTTGTGAACGCAGGCGTTATTTTCGACCTTGAAACGGATATGTATGCATCCGAAACAAGAGGGCTCAATTCACAATCTGGCGTGGGCTATGGGTTTGGAGCGGGCGGTAAATACGACTTTAACAAGATAACGATCCTCGTAAACCCTTTCTTCCAGAAACATGCAGTGGTTAGCACGAATAATCACCCGGAAAGAATCGGAGAATTAGGGGTTAGAATGGGGATTGGGTATAATTTTTAGATCGACATCGTTTTTATTCTTGTATGTCCCCCAAATCAGGACGGAAGTCCCAGATACCTGGCTAGCTTTTCTGCCGTCAGATCCAGACCGCTAACAATATAATGAGCTTTCTTGTAATACACATCTCGGCTTGTTAATTTTTGGGTGATAAACTCTATCAACTCTTCCTGGTTAAGGTCTTTGATTAATGGTCTAGAAACTTTGGAGTGCTTTAACCGATCTGCAAGTGCTTTTGGTTCCATGGAGAGGTAAATAACCTTCCCTTCTTTATACATCCAATCCATATTGTCGAAGTAGCAGGGTACGCCGCCACCGGTCGCTATTACCGCATTGTTGTTAAATTCGGTTTGCTGTAAAGTATCTCTTTCCAGCTCACGGAAACTTTCCTCGCCATTCTTACTGAAGTATTCGGCAATGCTCATCCCGGCTTTGTGCTCAATCAGTTTGTCCAGGTCGACAAACTCGTAATGAAGGAAGTTCGCCAGCTTGCGGCCCATTGTACTTTTACCGCTTCCCATAAAACCGATTAGAAATATTTTCATCTTAGGGAGATTTGAGAGGTGAGATATGAGATTTGAGAAGTTAAGCCAGTTTTACTCTTGGGTCGATGAATGCGTAGGCTATATCGACCAGGATGTTGATGATCACAAATATAAAGGCGACAAACAGAATGGAGCCCATTACTACCGGGAAGTCGGACAGTTCGAGTGCATCCACGGTGGCTTTGCCAAGACCGTTGTAGCCAAAGATATACTCTACGAAAAAGGAGCCGGCCAGCAAAGAAGCAAACCAACCGGATATAGCAGTGATCACCGGGTTCAGGGCATTCTTTAAGGCGTGTCCGTAAATTACCTGGCGGTTGCTCAAGCCTTTGGCCCTGGCTGTGCGGATATAATCCTGGCTCAGTACATCCAGCATGGCGCTTCGGGTAAGTTGAACGATGATGGCCAGCGGGCGCAATCCCAAAGTGATCATCGGAAGAATCAGATTTTTCCAGTTCATCACTTCCCCCCGGAAGGGATCGTAATTATATAAGCTTCCGGACATGTTGAGCCCGGTATAATCGCCCAATACAAAGCCGAAGAGCCAGGCAATAATAATACCCGCAAAGAACGATGGCGCCGAGATGCCCAGGATCGCAAAGGCATTAGCTGAACGATCTATCCAGGTGTCTTTATTTACGGCAGAGATCACTCCCAGAAAGATGCCAATAAAGGTGGCAAAGATCATGGCGGTTGTAGCCAATATAAAAGTGTTCGGTATTGTTTCTGCCAGGATATTACTTACGTCGCGCTTTGTTTGGTACGACCGGCGCAGGTAGGGCCATTTAAGCGCTATAGCCTTCTCCTTACTGAAAGGTATAAGCTCCACATACCGATATTTTTCTTTGGACGCCGAATCCCGTTCATGAACGGCTACCAGCATCAGATCGTTTACATAGTATACGAACTGCATGGGAATCGGTTTATCCAGTCCGAACTCTTTACGTACCGCTTCCAGCGACTGCACGTCGGAGCGCTGGCCCTGGGTCATTCGGGCAGGATCGGCGGGTAAGATGTTGAAAAGGAAGAAAACCACCACTACAATTCCGGCTAATACTGCCAGTCCGTAAATGATCTTCTGAAGGGCGTAACGCAACATTATTGATTCTTTTCGAAATAGGTTTTGGCAAGTTGATCATAGGATGGCGCAGCATGAAAGTGCCATTTATCTATCACAGTTCCATTTTTTAAGAGCATTAGTCCGGGGTTAGCCCGTACCATGCTTTTTAGCGGTATAGCATCCGCATAAAGGATCTCCATCACCAGCTTATTCTCTTTGCTGAATTTCTCTGCACCTTCTGCAGATGCTGAAGTAAGTAAAACCGTACGGATATTGAAATCCTCCGCAGCATTCATGGCTATCGCGTTCAGGTCTCCTATAGCGTTCAAATTGGCTTTATCCAGATCGTAAGCTACTATAACCAGGTTGTAATACGGGTTTTCGACAATCTCGGTAGTATAATCGGTACCCATTGAGTCGCTGATCTTCAGGTCTTTGATCTTCACATCGTAACCCTTCTTAATAAGCTTGCTCTCCGAATCACCAAAGATCTCCCAGTTTTTATCTTTCCAGATTTCGGTTTTCAGGTACTCCTTGTCCGACATGGTCTTGGTTTCGCCGGTCTCTTTATTTTTTAAAGTATAGGTGATCTCATAAAGATCAGGTTCTGCTCCTGCAGGCATTACCATTAACGACGGCAGGTTGTTCCCCTTTTTGTAAGGCAGAAAATCAAGCACCGGCAGGAAGTTATAGGTGTATAAACTGAATGCGAGAGAAATAAAGATGATAAAAGCAACGATCACCTGCTGGGCTTTCACCGAAGTGATCACCGGCCGGATGCTGTCGCGATTCAAATAGATGATCACAATAAAGAATAACAACACCAGGTCTTTGCTGAAGGACTGCCATGGTGTTAACGGAATGGCATCGCCAAAACAGCCGCAGGAGGTAACTACCTCGAAAAATGCCGAGTAGAAGGTTAAAAACGTAAAAAATATAATCAGCAGCAATAAGCCTAAGGCAACTTTGCGGGCGAAGAACCCTAGAAGCAGCATGGCGCCCAAAATTATCTCGAGTGTGCATAGCAGGATTGCTATCGCAGTAGCGTAATCATGCAAAAAAGAGGTGTGAAAGACCTCAAAATATTCCTGAAGCTTATAACCAAAACCTAAAGGGTCGTTTGCCTTGATGAGGCCGGAAAAAATAAAAAGTATGCCTGTAAACAGGCGACTAAAATTTATTAAAAGTTTCTTCATATAAAATGGTTTCTTGTCAGATCAAATTACTTTACACCTAGTTTAATAAGCGCGAATACAGCATAATTTAGCATGTCCTGGTAGTTTGCTTTGACTCCTTCGGATGCTAAAGTCTGCCCCATGTTATCTTCAATCTGCTTTACTCTGAGCAGCTTCATTAGGATCAGGTCTGTCAGAGAACTAATGCGCATATCCCGCCATGCTTCGCCGTAGTCATGGTTTTTGGCAAACATGAGTTCCTCGGTTTCTTTCGCTTTCTCGTCGTACATACGGCTAACAATTTCGGCCGGTATCTCGGTTAAACTGTCGGGTTCCATATCCATTTGCATCATGGCAATCACACAGTAATTAACAATTCCGATGTATTCGGAGGTAATATCCTCCCCTACCTTCGATATCTTCTTTTCTTCCAGTGTCCTGATACGCTGCGCTTTGATAAAAATCTGGTCGGTAATGGATGAGATCCGGAGGATGCGCCAGGCGGTTCCGTAATCGTTGGTCTTCTTAATGAAGAGTTCTTTGCAAACTTTGATAACTGATAGATATTCTGCGGAAGTGTTATTTGCCAAAACGAAGGTATTGTTTGATAAAACGATGAATTTATCGCTATTTTGTTAGTATGAGCGATAAAAATACATTTTTTCATCAGAAGTCAACACTTAATGTTCGCGGCAGATTGCTTGATCTCAGTAGTCCCAAAGTGATGGGGATTGTAAATATCACTCCGGACTCTTTTTATGATGGCGGTGAAACCCTCTCGATTGACAAGGCTCTAGAACAGACTGGCAGAATGCTGGGCGAGGGGGCAACTTTCATTGACCTGGGCGCTTACTCGTCGCGGCCGAATGCTCAGCATATCAGTGCTGAAGAAGAGATTGACAGGCTTATTCCGGTGTTAAAAGCGATCGTGAAAGAATACCCTGAAGCCATAATTTCAATAGATACATTCCGGGCGTCAGTTGCAAAGGCGGCAATTAATGAGGGTGCGCATATCATTAATGATATATCGGGCGGTGAGATGGATGACGACATGTTCAGAACCGCAGCTTCCCTTAAAGTGCCATACATTCTGATGCACATGAAAGGAACGCCGCAGACCATGGTCAGCGAATCGCAATACGCTGATATTTTCGACGAAGTGTATCAGTACTTCGTTACCAGGATCCATACTTTGCGACAACTTGGGGTAATTGATATTATTCTAGACCCGGGTTTTGGATTTGCAAAGACAGCAGACCAAAGCCTTGAGCTTCTGGGCAAGATGGACCAGTTTAAATTACTCGAGCTGCCGGTTTTAGCAGGCATGTCCAGAAAATCAATGATCAGCAAAACGCTTAACACTACTACTGATCTTGCTTTGAATGGCACTACTGTTGCCAATACAATCGCCTTATTAAAGGGAGCAAAAATCCTTCGTGTTCATGATGTGCGGGAAGCTATGGAAGCTATCACAATAGTTGAAAAGTCAGTTGCAAGGGGTTAATCTCTGGATGCTTAGCCCGCTGAACCATTTAAGCCTCAGGAATCCGAATTCAAATTTGTAATTTTCGGCCCTATGGAAGGCTTTGACTTCGGATTCCTCAACTTACGATTTTTAGATATAGTAGATATTTTGCTGGTAGCAATTATTATTTATTATGTATTTAACCTCATCAGGGGCACTATCGCCCTTAATATACTTTTCGGACTTGTAATTATTTACGTCGTGTATCTAGTGGTGAAGCAGGCCAATATGCGTTTGCTGACCGAGATACTCGGCGGGTTTGTCAGTGTAGGTTTTATTGCCCTTATTGTAGTATTTCAACAGGAGATCAGGCGCTTCCTGCTGCTGATCGGTAAGAATGCTTCCTTACAGAAAGATAAAGCATGGTGGATGTTTCTTTTTGGACGTAAAGAAATTGAGAAGAATAATTTAGCCAGGATCAAGCCGATCATTGACGCCTGTAAAAGCATGCAGAAGAGCCGCACAGGCGCATTATTAGTGTTTGCCAAATACTTCGATGAGCAATTTTATCAGAATAGCGGGGAAATAGTTGAAGCCCGAATCTCCAAGAGATTACTTGAAAGTATCTTTCAAAAACACAGTCCGCTGCACGACGGGGCTGTAGTTATTTCTGAAAATAAGATTCGCTGTGCAAGCTGTATCCTTCCCCTTACTGAAAACGATCAGCTACCACCACAGTTTGGCTTACGTCACCGGGCTGGTATCGGGGTGTCGGAAATGAGTGATGCGGTAGCGGTGATAGTTTCGGAAGAAACCGGAGAAATAGCTTATGCCAAACAAGGACGGGTGAAGATGAATCTGACCTTTATGGAGCTGGAGAAATTATTGAATAAAGACTTTTGATTAAGATTTGTCTTTTCTTTATCAGAATTTGTTAGATTGAGGGATTAGCAGGATTTCTTTAGGGATGATTACGCCGATTTTAAGAGATTGCACCGAAAAAAAAAAGATTACACTGTTTAATCGGTGTAATCTTTCTTCAATCTTTAAATCCTATAATTACGATGTTCACAATTAATCAGGATAATCATTCTTAAATCGGTGTAATCCCCTGAAATCGGTGCAATCCAAATAAAGCCTTAGCAATATTGCTCAAACGCCTGAATCAGGTTATCAGCGATCATTTGTGCGGGGCGACCTTCAATCTGGTGGCGTTCGATGATGTGAACTAATTTACCATCCTTAAATAAAGCCATAGACGGCGAAGATGGAGGATAAGGCAACATGTTGCTGCGTGCTGCGTCAACGGCCTCTTTTTCCATTCCTGCGAAAACAGTTATGAATTTATCAGGGCGCTTTTCTTGCTTGGTGGCAATCTTTGCAGCGGGACGAGCGTTAGCTGCAGCACAACCGCAAACGGAGTTTACCATCACAAAAACGGTTCCTTCTGCCTTGATGGCACGTTCTACTTCTTCAGCAGTTCTTAGATCTTCAAAGCCTGCGCTGGTAAGATCCTGACGCATTGGCTCTACTAAATATTCTGGATACATATCTTAAATCGGATAAGTTTAATAATTAACAATATGCAAAAATACGTTTTATAAAAATCATGTAATAATTACATAATCAACGTACTGTCACAAACTATTAGAAAAAATGGTGTCGCTTTATATCAATCGTCTTATCACTATGATGATTTGTATTCAGCCCCCAGCCCCTTGCAGTGATGTTAGTCACGGTAGGTATTGACGGTAACCTGCAGATAGTCATTTCTGTAGCAGTGCGGTTGTTTTCCCATCACTGTTTTAAATTGCTTATTAAAATTTGAAAGCGTTTGAAAGCCGCACTCATACCCTATTCGGTCAATATTCATTTTTTCTTCTTTAAGCAACTTACAGGCATATTCCACTCTAACCTCTTTCAGAAAGTCTGAAAATGATTTATTAGCACGTGATTTGAAATATCTGCTGAAAGATGTATCGGTCATATTTACTATATCTGCAACTTCGGCCAAATTTATCTTATGCCTGAAATTCTTCATTACATATCCGTACACCTTGTTCATACGGTTTGCTTCAGCTTCTGTATTTAAAGAAATATGATGATTATGAGTAATAAAATGACAGTCGTTAGATTTTGCTAATACGTTTAATATGGAGAGTAGCTGAATAATGCTGTCCATTCCTTTTAAACCAAGCAACTTTTTCATCATTTCGCATATAATGATTTTAGTTTTTCCCGTTATCTCTAATCCCCTAAGAGCTTTCTGAAAAAGCCGGCTTATGTCTTCCATTTCTTCCTTCAGGTGAAGTGTTTCTCCCAAAAAATAATCATGGAAATAAATTACAATAACAGTAGTACTCAATTCACTTTTCTTCTCAAAGTATTTATTGTCGCTCCGCCATACATGCGGAAGGTTTGGTCCTGTAAGTACCAGGTCTCCATCTTTAAAGGATTTCATGTTATCCCCAACAAAACGGGTTCCCTCGCCTTTTACCACAAAAGACAGCTGAAACTCGGGATGTAAATGAAACGTAGGATCAAAATAAGGAGCGTCTATCTGTTTGATCACAAAAGCTCTTGACTCAGGAATTGCTGATTTTGGAATGATATGTTTCATCAGAAATGTTATTCTTATCTCAATTTATTAAGCGTTGAACATATTTTTAGATTAAGGGTATCTGTAAAAGAACCTGGTTCTCTTGCATGTCTAAAATACTTCTCTTTTATCTCCTTTGAAATTTGTAATAACAACCTTCAAAATATCTTTATCCAAGGTAAGCTTCCGGGACGACTGTGACAGGTAGGTATCACCATAATAAAATTCCATTCGTCTCTTTTTATTACCCTTATAAACAATCTCTGCACAGAAATCATCTGGCTTCAGGTTTATCCATTTCCGAATCTTTCTACCAGGTTCCATGTTCCTGGCGTAAACCAAAAGCTTATCCTGATTTTGTGTAGCCAGCAATAAGTCTTCATTTTTAGCCGAATGGATGTTAGCCAAACCTTTAGCATCTCCTTTAACAAAAAATCCACTTTTCGCTATAGGCATGCTGGTGAACCCTCCTTTTCCATTTCCCTTCAGGCACAAACCCATAAAAGCATCATGCCGTCCCCCGAGTGGTTCCATGCCATAATCATTGCCCACCAGTATCAGATCCAAATTACCATCCCCATCTATATCTTCATTTTTTATCCCATAAACCGGCGCAATCTGCGCTTCTATTGGCAGGGGTGTGATACTAAACCTCCCATTACCCTTGTTTTCGATATAGCTGGTTTGGAGATTGGTTACGCTCATGGTAGTAGCATTTTCTCTATCCTTCTGATTCCATAAATTGTCCATAGAAGCCTGTCCAAATGATTTAAATGTAGGATACCGTTTTCTTATGGATACCAACTGGCTAATCAAATCATCTCTGGTATGCATTGGAAAAGGCTTCCTTGTATTATCATCAGCCTTTAGATAGCAAAATATCATCGGATCCAATTTGCCATTTTCATCAAGATCCTTTGCAAAAATGGTCATGGGCTCTGTCTGAGTCGCCTTAAAACTTGAGTTCAGCCCCAGGTTTCCTGCTACATAATCTACATCTCCATCGTTATCAAAGTCACCGGCGGTCAAACTATTCCACCAACCGGTATGGTCAGCAATACCTGTTGACTTATTGGCTGACACAAACGTAGTACCCGTATTCTTTAAAAAAGTTACCGGCATCCACTCCCCTGTAAGCACAAGGTCCACTTTCCCGTCTTTGTCAAAATCAGACCATAAAGCATCGGTGATCATCCCTAAATTCTGCAACCCGGGACAGTATTTTTCTGTCACATCGTAAAATAAACCACCTCTGTTTTCCAAAATATAATTGTTGGGGGCTAAAGGATATGCACCTGACGTACTTCGTCCACCCACAAATAAATCAAGATCCCCATCCTTGTCAAAGTCTGCCGCACGAATACATGAACCATTAGTCAGTTCACCGGGAATCGCGGTGTGATCCCATTTAAATTTCCCTTCCCCATTATTAATATACAAACGATCTTGATTTGAAGGGTGATCCGGCGAAAATTCATAGCTTCCAGTTACGACGTATAAATCCAGATCTTTATCATTATCTGCATCGAAAAGAAGCACCCCCATTTCTTCGGTTTCGCCATTATCTTCCTGTATAATACGTGTAGCATCCTTTGTAAAACGCCCCTTTGCATCCTGCATGTAGAATATTCCGGGATTAGAGGCTGAGCCCCCAATATAGAAATCGTCATAACCGTTATTATCCACATCTCCTACGGCAATCCCGGGTCCATACTGACTCAGTTTATGAGGAAGTGTTGGCTGTATATTATAGTCGACTGCATCCTTTTCCTGATGCTTGAAATTTATTCCATAACTATCTGATACTTCCGCAAAAAGAGCCTTTTCTTCACTTTGTTTGGCACCCCTATTAAGCTCCACCGCATCCTGATAAGTGATTTTTAATACCTGGTCTACTTTAATATTTTTAAGCAATTGACTCTTACCGTCCGGCCATCTTACACGCATAGAGTCTATGTCCTTAACATCTCCCAAACCGAAGTGTGCTTTGCCGTCCACAGATGAAAGATATCCACGGCTGGGCTGATGTTCATATAATTGCTGCTTGCCCCCGGCATAATATATACGTATTGTGGCTCCTATGCCTCCGGGATTTTTACCATTACCCGCAAGGACTACTGACAGACTATGCTGGCCTTTCTGCTCGCCCTTGTTTAACGTGTTCTCATAAATAAATGCCTGGTCATTGAGGTTGTTCACTACCAGATCCAGATCACCATCATTATCTAAATCAGCATAGGCCCCACCATTTGAAAATGAAGGCTGGGTTATACCCCAGGCCTTGGTATTGTCGGCAAACAAAATGCCGCCAGCATTTTTAAATGCATAGTTTGAAATTTTAACAACCGGAAGTGAATCAGCCATACCCAGCGTTGCATTCACACCTGTTCCATTATATCCCTGACCGTTATTGTAAACAATATAATCAAGGTCAGTAACGTCCCGAGGCAAGCCATTGGTAACAATCAGATCGCGGAAGCCATCATTATCAAAATCGGCAATTAACGGAGACCAGCTCCAGTCTGTCTGAAAAACGCCGGCCATGTATCCAACTTCACTAAATGCGGGATGGCCATCCGGCGTAACTCCCCGATTGAGTTGAAAAACGTTTCGCACATATTGAGGATCATAACCAAACCTCTTGCTATTAAAGTAATTGTAATATTCATTACCACCTAACACAGTCTTTTTGCGCAGGTTGTCTTCAGGAAGCATATCTAAGGAAAATAAATCTACAAGCCCGTCATTATTGATATCAACCATATCGGTTCCCATGGTGTACCAGCTGGTATGTTTAAAATATTCAGGCAGTCGATTGGTAAAGGTTCCATCCTGATTGTTTATATAAAAAATATCGTTGGAAATAAAATCGTTGCTCACATAAATGTCGGGCCATCCATCCAAGTTAATATCTGATATAGATACTGCATGTCCCCAGCCCTCGATCAAAATCCCGGCCTCGCGGGATGCATTTGTAAAAGTTGCGTTCCCGTTATTCCGGTAAAGCCGGTCAGTATTAAGGGCTGTGCCATCCGTTACTTTGGGTCTGTACCTTATCGGTGTCTTTTTATCATTTAGCTGATTTGTAACCAGGTACATATCCAGATCACCATCCATGTCATAATCAAAGAAAACGGCTTGCGTGCTGTAGCCTGCGTCGGATAAGCCGTAAGATTTAGCCATTTCTTTAAAAACAGGTATTCCTTCTTTACTAAGTCCCTGGTTGATGTATAACAAATTGGTTCGTCTGATTGAGTCTCCCCGAAATGACGCTGAGACGTATATGTCAAGCCAGCCATCCGCGTTAATGTCTACAACAGATACCCCTGTACTCCACCTATTTTCACCAGTCACACCGGCATCATCGGTTATGTCCTGAAATTTCAATGAACCTTTATTCAGATACAATTTATTGGAAACCATATTTCCGGCGAAGTACACATCCACCAATCCGTCATTGTTAAAATCCCCGATGCCTACACCCCCACCGTTGTATAAATTAGCCTGACTTAAAATGTTTAAGCTATCGCTTTCGGTTATAGTATTTGCGAAATTAACCCCCGTTTGGGATGCCGGAAGCAAGTTAAAAAGAGTTGTTTCCTTTTCAGCACAAGCAATAAACAGGGTGGATATAAGCACAGCCAGAAGAGAAAATTGCCGAATCGGATTAACTAGTTTCATACAGGTCCTATAATTAAGTCCCGAAAAGTAACAATTTTATTGTCTTTCTGCTGCTTTGCAATATTTCTCTTCCGCAGCGGGGCCATATAAAGTTTTAATTAATAAAAAAAATATAAGCATTAAGTGCTGGATGTATGACAGCTCTTTCCAAGCGTTGTCCCAATACTTTAACATACTTTACTCCTAATCATAACTCCAAAATTCTCTCAAAGTACTTCCTTGTAAGAACCTTATATAATCCTGGTAGTTTGCTAGTAAAATACTACTAGCAAACTACTAAGAACTACTAGGAAACCCCCAGGAAACCCAACCCGTACCCGACTCATTTCAAGACCGCCAGCAAGCGCTTAAAGGGAGTGAATGAAAGCCTTTCCCGACTAAGCAGAAATTATCGTGTTTTTCAGCCTAAGTCCCCTTTTTAAATGACAAAAATAAGTCAGGCAGCAAAAAGTCGATTTCTTAAATTACTTTGCACATTATTCCGGCAGGATTCGGAGGGGCGATAGGCGGGCGGATCTGGAATACCTTGAACACCAAGAATCAACTATGAAAAACTTATTCATCATACTTCTGACTACTCTAGTATTAGCTTCATGCTCTGCCCCGCAAACTAAAAACTGGAAGAATGAATCAGAGAAGGCATCTTATATACATAGGTCCATAAAGCAGGTGACGGATATTATGGTGCATGATATCTACTCTCCTCCCGTGGCAAGCCGTACTTATGCTTATGTAACGATCGCAGCCTATGAAGCTGCTATTGCGAATAATTCTGACTATACCACTCTGGCGGGACAATTAAAAAACCTCGGCACCTTACCAGCCCCCGATGCGGGTAAAGAATACAGTAATTCTCTGGCTTCCGTTCAGGCAATTCTGACTGTGGGCAAATCACTTGTAGCGTCAGAGAAAAAAATTGAAAGCTTTCATGCAAAAATAATGGATGAGTTTAAATCCACAGGAATGCCGGCAGAGGTGTTTGATAATTCTGTTTCATTCGGGAACCAGATAGCGGCTCATATTCTGGCTTGGGCGTCTTCAGATAATTACAAGCAAACCCGGTCATTCCCTAAATTTTTCGTCAGCGATGATGAAGCTTCGTGGAAACCAACTGCCCCAAGTTACATGAGAGCAGTGGAGCCCCATTGGAATAAGGTGCGACCATTTTTAATTGACTCCGCTCAACAATTCAAGCCTCTTCCTCCAACCCCATTCTCTTCGGATAAAAACAGCCAGTTTTATAAAGAGGCTTCAAGTGTACATCAGATCGGTCTGAAACTGTCAGCTGAACAGAAAGAAATGGCAAACTTCTGGGATTGTAACCCTTTTAAAATGAATATTAACGGGCATGTAATGTTTGCCACAAAGAAAATTACGCCAGCGGGGCATTGGATCAATATAACCCGTCTGGTTTGCAATAAAACAGATGCTGATCTTATTGAGTCTGCAGAAGCGTACGCCAGTTTGTCGATTACACTTGCCGACAGCTTTATAAGTTGCTGGGATGAAAAATACAGAAGCAATGTAATACGTCCTGAAACCTTTATTAATCAATATATCGACGAAGATTGGATGCCCTTGCTTCAAACACCTCCTTTCCCTGAGTATACCAGTGGCCATAGTGTAATATCCACAGCTTCTGCAATAATACTTACCAAATTATTTGGTGACAACTTTTCGTATTCAGATTCTACGGAGCTTGAATTTGGAATTCCAGCCCGAAATTTCGAATCATTTAAGCACGCTGCATCGGAAGCTGCTATAAGTAGATTTTACGGAGGTATTCATTATATGCCATCCATTGTAAACGGCGAGCAGGAAGGAAGTGACCTCGGAACGTTCATTGTCCAAAAACTTAAAACCCGAAAAAGGGTATCTGCCCAGTAATTGCTTATTCTATCCGGTTTCCTATAATAATGATGTAACTGCACTTCATTTACTGAAAGCTGAGGTTCGGTTGATAAACCGGCTTTTATTACAATTATGGTAAATCAGGACATGGATATGGCAACGGGCGTCGCAACGCCGTGCATATAGCTACCATCGTATCAGCTCTAAAAATTCCTTCTGGTTCGTATTCCACTTCCTAACGCTGATTTTATGTCAACCCGTTGGATAATCCTGGTGCATCCAGATTCACGGGTCAATACCTTCTCCCTAATAATTTTATCCTATACTCTAACCATTAGATTAGTTTAATGATATAAAACAGTCATTATCAGATAACATAAAGTAAGTTTTGTCATGCAATAAAAATTAGTATTGTTTATCCTAATTAATTAATAATGAAAGCTAAGTGAGTTCAAGCTCTTGCCAGAATTCATGGGGTTTAAAATATTTTATTAGGATGAAAAGAAAATTGCCCGATTCGTAATCATCGGGGCAATTGGATGAAAGTTAACCAACGAATTTATAACCAACTATAAGTAGTCTGAAACCTCAGAAGAACCGGGGAGTGGAACATAGCTTATTTCGTCAATTCGAATCATTTAATCAGATAATTAAAAGGGAGGTATACCGGAAATAATATCTAAATGTGAATCACACTGTTTTAACTAACCAATTAACCAAAGCAACAAAATGAAAAATTTATTACCGAAAAAGAATATTCCATTTGAAAAAGCCAGTAAAAAATGGTTTATGACTAAGATCAGTTTTTTCCTGTTACTGGTTACCGTTGTTTTATTGTCACAAACTGATGCGTATGCGCAACAAAAAACCATCAGTGGTAAAGTGACTTCTAGCAATGGTGAGTCTCTTATAGGGGTGACTGTTAAATTAAAGGAATCCACCATCGGAGTTAGTACCGATAACGATGGTAAATATGCTATTTCACTACCTACTGGAAAAGGGATACTGGAATTTAGCTATTTAGGTTACCTGACAAAAGAAGTTGCAGTTGATGCTACAACCACTATTAATGTGGTACTAGAAGAAGACAAGCAACAACTGAGTGAAGTTATAGTTACCGGATACGGCACACAAAAAAGAGAATCAATAACCGGGGCTGTTTCAACTATCAGCAGCAAAGATTTAGAAAAAGTGCATGGGGGCTCCCAGGTCAGTACCGGTCTGGCCGGAAAATTACCCGGAGTTACCTTCCGGATGCCTGACGGACGGCCTGGTGCAGGTGCGAATGTTCAGATACGGAACATGGGAAACCCACTATACGTAATTGACGGAATCCAGCAGGATGCCCGCCAGTTTAATAACCTTGCTTCCAGTGATGTGGAAAGTATCACCATACTAAAAGATGCATCTGCAGCTGTTTATGGTGTACGTGCTGCCAATGGGGTGGTTGTAGTGACTACTAAAAGAGGAAGTAAAGGTACCCGCAGTTCGGTAGGTGTAGATGCTTTTACAGGATTTCAAAATTGGAGCAGATTTCCTGACGTAGTGAATGATTCTTATCAGTGGTATTTAGGTAAGGCTGATGCGGAAATGAATCACTCGGGTGCAACCTCTGTTACTAAAGAAGAACTGGCTAAATACCAGGCTGGAACAGAGCGAGGATATCAAAGTTTCAACTGGAAGGATTTTATCGTACAAGAGAATGCGCCGCTGTATCAGCAGAGTATTAATGCTTCAGGGGGGTCAGACAAAATAAACTATTACTTTTCCGGAACTAACCTGTTCCAGTATTCTGTATTAGGGCGTGAATTTACCTACGGACGTAAAAATATAAATGCCAACATCGATGCGAATATAACCGACCGGCTAAAAGTCGGAGTGGGAATAACGGGATATAATGAGGTCAGGGATAATCCCGGCATACCTGGTGGTGATGATTACAATTTGCCCAGGGCGGCAATTTTATGGAACAGACCATGGGAACGACCATATGCCAATGACAATCCGGATTACATCAATGATATCGGTCATAATGAATCCAACTGGGCATACAACAATAAAAAGAACGGCGGTTATGCCAATGACAGAAGGCGTTACGGATCAGCCCGTTTTACCGCTCAATATGATATTCCTTTTGTTAAAGGACTTCAGGCAAAGGGTTCTTATTCTTACGGCCTTGAAGACCGTTTAGTAGACGGACACGAGTATACCTATAAAACATATACGTATAACGCAACCGATGAAACCTACAGGGCTACTGGTGGAAGTACGAACCCTTGGCGCGAGCGGAGAACACAGAAAATAGAGAAAAACAACTATCAGGCTGGATTGCATTACAACAATACCTTTAACAAACATACCGTTGGGGGCTTGCTGATCTCAGAAAGGTACGACGTAAGAGATAAAGAGGTATTTGTACATGCGGTACCGGCAACAAACGTTCTTCCACTTATCTATTTCAACACTTCTGATACGTACGATGATCGGGATGACCGGGAAGCCAGGATAGGCTACATCGGTCGGGTGAACTATAATTTTGATAATAAATATTACCTGGAGGTTTCAGCCAGACGTGATGCCTCATGGAAATTTTCCCCGGATAAACGAGTAGGATATTTCCCTTCCGCTTCTGTTGGATGGAGAATTACCGAGGAGAAATTTATGAAATCATTATTAGGTGAAAACAGTAAACTAAATGATTTGAAGTTCCGTGCTTCTTACGGTATAGTGGGGGATGATAATAACGGAGTATCACCAACTGATTACCTGGAAGGATATAATTATAATCAGGGGTATGGTATTCTGGATAATAATCCGATTATTGGATCCAGAGACAAGGGGAAACCTATTTTGAATATCTCCTGGTATAAGAGTAAGATCTTTGACGTAGGTGCTGATTTTTCTTTATTTAACAATAGGCTGAGTGGAAGTGTAGATTACTTTAACAGATTGCGTACAGGACTGAGAGGCCGTAAATACGACATCGTGGTACCTAATGAGTTGGGCTATAACTTGCCTGATGAAAACATAAACAAAGACAAGCAATCAGGTGGAGAAGGAGCGCTTTCCTATAGTGGAACAGCTGGTAAGCTTTCCTTCACTATTGGAGGAAATATAGGTTACGCACGAAGTAAGTTCGTTTCTTCTTACAAACCCATATTCTTTAACTCATGGGATCAATACCGGACTTCTGCTGAAGGAAGATATCAGGAACTTTTTTGGGCGTATGACATAGAAGGTCAATTTCAATCGCAAGAGCAGATTAACAATCACCCTGTGAATATTGATGGTCAGGGTAATAAAACACTGCTTCCCGGTGACCTGATATACAAGGATAAGAATGGAGATGGAAAAATTGATGGATATGACGAGCGGCCGCTTGGCTATGGAACCAACCAACCGGTTATCAACGGCGGTTTAAACTTTGCATTAGGCTGGAAAGGTTTTGATTTTGCCGCTGATTTTTCATTAGGCTCAATGTATAGCTATAATCAAAATCATGAGATTCGCCGTGGATATTCTTATAATGGCGGTGCCCTGAATGAAATACTCACCGACAGGTGGCACAGAACGGATCCTTTTGATCTGAACAGTGCGTGGATACCCGGTAAATATCCGCCGTTACGGTTTAATGTCAATTCTCACAGTTCCGTTAACAGAAACTCTGATTTTTGGCTGCACAACGTAACCGCTCTTCGTGCCCGGACAATTGAACTGGGTTACTCATTACCAAAAAGTCTCATAAGCAAGGTAAATATTCAAAAAGCCCGGTTGTTCGTAAATGGTCACAACTTATTTTCTGTTGACAACTTAATGAAGTTTCATGTTGACGCTGAAATTCAGAATGATAATGGATTACAGTATCCACAAAATTCATTTGTGAACATGGGCATTAACCTTACTTTATAACCATTCAATTAATTAACATGAAAAAGAAATTTTTAACCATAATAGTCACCCTTTTTGTTTTCAGCATGGGCTGCAAAAAGGATTCTGAGTATTTAGATATTAAACCAACCCAGGTACTTAGTACAGAACTAGCCTTTAGCGATCCTGCTCAGGTTTTATCTATTCTGGCTAACCTTTACACACGCCAGTACGATTATCCGCGACTGACGGACTGGGCAACGGTAGGTGATTTTAACGAAGCATTCTATTCAGAAAATGGCCGGTATAATTCTTATCACGGAAATAACTCCTGGGGCTTTCAAGGGCCTGATAACTATTGGACAACCTGGGATTACACGTACATTCGGGAACTTAACCTGTTTATGGAGAGGTGCGCAACCGCTACGGCGCTGGATGCTCCTACTAAAGCTTTATATATAGCTGAAGCCAGATTTCTACGTGCAAACTACTATCTCACTTTAACCGGCTTATATGGCGGTGTTCCACTTATTCTGAAGTCACTGGAATATGATGGCAGCGGAAATACTACTCCACTACAGTTTGCCAGGTCTAAAGAATCTGAGATGTATGACTTTGTCATCAAGGAAGCCGAAGAATTGAAAGAATTGCTTCCTGCGAAAACCTCTACAAAAGCGAGGGCCACCAAAGGCGCTGCACTGGCTATGGAGTCAAGGGCAGCTCTAGCTGCAGCTTCCATTGCAAAATATGGTGCGACCACGCCTTCGGTATCACTTTCAGGAGGCGAGGTAGGTATTCCTGCCAGCATGGCTAGCGGGTATTATGCTACCGCATTAAAAGCTGCTCAGGAAGTTATAGCCGGATCAGCAGGTAATTATTCTTTGTATAAAAAACAACCAAATAATCTTTCTGAAAATTTCGCTGCTTTATTCTATGATAAAAGCCAAAATAATGAAGTTATCTGGGTTGATGATTATGCATTAAAATTCAGGAGACATGGCTTTACACAAGTAAACCAACCTCGTTTTGGGGCTGAAGAAGAAGAAGGTGGTCGTATCAATCCATCACTCAACCTGGTTCAATCATTCGAAAAGCTTGACAATACGTTTGCACCTTTTGCGACTAATGACGCTGCAGGTAATTTTATCTACTATACCAAACCAGAGGATATCTTCGCAGACAGAGATGCCCGCCTTGCCGGAACGGTCATGATTCCGGGATCAAGTTTTAAAGCCAGGCCGGTTGATATTTGGGCTGGAGTACAATTAGCTGACGGAAGTGTAATAAGCGGAAGTGAACGTGGTGCTCAAAAAACTTTGCCGGGTAAAACCGTACCTGAGCAGGTTGTTGGCTTTGACGGTCCTATAAGCGGAATTGAGTTTTCTGCTCAAACAGGTTTTTATATTCGTAAATACAATGATCCGGCCATTGGCTCAGGTCAGCGGGGCATCGGAAGCGCAGTTTGGTTGGTAAGGTATCGTTATGCCGAAATATTATTGAATGCCGCAGAAGCAGCTTTTGAATTAGGCCAGACCCAGGTGGCTGCAGACTATATGAACCAGGTACGTGCCCGTGCAGGCTTAATTATTCCCCTGACTGCTGGCGATCTGTCTTTTGACCGGATTGTTCATGAACGCCGGGTTGAATTCGCATTTGAGGGTAGATATTTTTATGACTTGAGGCGTTTCAGAATAGCACACAAAATATTTGATGGTGTTGCGCTGAGTCAATCAGACCTGTTGAGCAACTTATCCAGTGCTACTAAACGCAGTACTCAGCCCTATGGTTTGATACCTTATAAATTCTACTCTCCGGGGTCACCAAATAATGGTAAATGGATTTATAAAGTCGATCTTTCAAATAAAGTAACTGCAAGTGACAACTGGCAAATGGGTAATTACTATAGTGAGATTAATGCAGGTATCCTGACAAATAACCCTAAACTAATTAAACAACCTAATCAATAAGTATTACTTATAAAACTGTTAGTTATGAAAATCAGATTTAATTATATATTATTTTTTGCGCTGTGTGTCGCTCTTCTATCCTGTAAAAAGGATAATTATGACGAACCTGCAGCTGCGTTGAATGGACGTATCGTTTATAACGGCGAGGCGCTCAACTTTGAGTATAACAGGGTAAGTTATGAATTATATCAGCCAGGCTTTGGTAAAACCGGCCCTATTGGCAGCGTTTTTACACCGGAGGGATTGTTCTCCCATTTGCTCTTTGATGGAAACTACAAGTTGGTGGTGCCTGCCGGGCAGGGGCCGTTTGTATGGAAGCAGACTTCTGCAGGTAAACCGGATACTGTTGCAATAACGCTAAGGGGAACCACAAATATGGATATTGAGGTTATGCCTTACTATATGATAAGAACTCCTCAGTTGAGTTTTTCGGGCGGCAAAGTTTTAGCAACCTGTTCACTGGAAAAGATTGTAACCGATGCCAATGCCAAGGATGTTGAACGCGTAACACTTTATATAAGTAAAACGCAGTTTGCTGATTCGCAAACAAATGTTGCTACCTCAAATTTAGCCGGAAGCGCCATTACAAATTTCAATAGTGTGAGCCTGGAAGTCACCGTCCCAACATTAGTGCCTTCTCAAAACTATGTATTTGCAAGAATAGGAGTTAAATTCTCCGGAGTGGATGATATGTTATTCGCACCTACTAAGAAAATAACTTTATAACATTGTTATACTAACTTAAAAAGTCATCCGGGAGAAAAACCGGATGACTTTCTTTGAAACTAATTCTTATCCATGGAGCTTATGGTAATAACCCTCGCTCCTTCTGCCCAGAAAACTCCGCTATAAAACTTCAAACTCAATACGGGCTTCTTTTTACAAAGAAGGTCTATAATAGCAGAGAACAAATATTGTTTAAGCAAGTCACTTATAGGAATAGAAAATGAAATACACTCAATCGCCACTTCTGTTAGGAATATACTTACTTTCTCTGTGCGCCTGTAGTAATCCAACCAATCAATCTGTAAATTCAGCGGATAGCCTAAAACATGACAATATGCTTTCAAAAGATTCATTTCAACAAACTATTGATGAAAAAAAAACGGATTTGTACATCCTAAAGAATAAGCATAATGCCCAGGCTTCTTTTACCAATTACGGGGGTCGACTGATAAGCCTGCTCATTCCGGATAAAGACGGAAAATTGACTGATGTTGTAGTTGGTTTCTCTAGTGCAGACCAGTACAAGAAATCTACTGAACCTTACTTTGGAGCAACCATCGGCAGATTTGGAAATCGTATTGCGAAGGGGAAATTTACCCTGGATGGCAAAATCTATACATTGTTCACCAATAATGGAGTAAATACACTTCACGGAGGTAAAAAAGGCTTTCAGGACGTAGTATGGGATGCACGGCAAACGGATGATCGTACGGTCGAATTCACTTACTTGTCAAAAGATATGGAAGAAGGGTATCCAGGCAATTTGAACGTGAAGGTTATCTATACGCTTACAGATAACAACGAATTAAAAATGGATTATGAAGCTACAACCGATAAGAAAACAGTAATAAACTTAACCAATCACGCCTTTTTCAATTTGAATGGAGAAGGGAGCGGAAGCATTCTTAATCATCAGGTTCAGATCAATGCCGATAGGTATACTCCTGTTGATACCACGTTGATACCAACAGGTCAACTGGCACAGGTTGAAGGAACACCCTTTGATTTCAGAAAGCCGGTAACGATAGGTGAAAGAATTAACAACGACAATGTCCAACTGAAAAGCGGAAAAGGTTACGATCACAATTATGTTTTGAACCCGGGTAAAGGAGAAGGATTGAACCTGGCAGCAACAGTTTGGGGAGATAAATCAGGAATAATGATGGAAGTATATACTCAGGAACCCGGATTGCAGTTTTACAGCGGAAATTTTATGCAAAGCAAAAATACATTCAAAGGAGGTTCAAAAGATGATTTCAGAACAGCTTTCTGTATGGAAACACAACATTTTCCTGATTCTCCAAATCAGCCTTCGTTCCCCACTACTATTTTAAAGCCCACGGACATCTACAAAACAAGCTCAATCTATAGATTTTCAGTTCAGAAATAATCCGATCTGTCCCGGGTGTAATTATTTGAATCCCCGTTTTCAGATAAAAAAAGCGGTGACTTTAGATAAAAACTCTGTAATCCAAATAAAGGCTGACTTAACCTGGTTAGCATGCTCTTTTCAAATGAAACCTGGATAAGCTGGAACCGACTAACCGAACTCAATAGTTTATGCAAGCTTCATTGCCCACTAAATAAATTCTAATGAAAAAAAGCATTCTGTTTTTCCTTTTAATTATTAGCATAAGTACACAAGCCCAGGTACCTGTAAGTTTCTCGGGCTTTGATAAAAAAAACCAGGCAACAGCAAAAGTTAAGAATAAGCTATTAGATATTACCTGGCCAACTGGAGGAACAGAGCGGGGCAAAATAGTAATCGACCTGGAAAAAAATAAGCCTCTTCTCAAAAGTATCCAGTTAAGTGAGTTAGGCGTTTTCAAAGAAATTGGAACCGACCTTGATCCTGCTTTCCTTTTAACCGTAGGAAAAAGAGACCTGGTTTCGCAAAATGGCTGGAATATCTTTTTTGACAAGACAAACCGCCTTCCCCATAAGTCCTATCGTGTCAATCTCGAAAAGCGAAATGCCAGCGTTTCGACTTCAGGATCTCGAACAGTTATAAAAGTCTCTAGCGTTCAGGCAGGAACTTTCAAGGGTGATATCGAAATTACATTGTATAATGGCAGCCCATTGTTAAATGTAGCTGCAGTTATGGCTACAGAAATAGACTCTACCGCGATATTATATGATGCTGGCCTGGTTAGTAAAAAGAACGGATGGAGTAAAATTTCATGGTCTGATACAAATAACAATTTACAGTCGGCCGAGCCAAAATTAACGGATACCAGCAGAAACCTGGCGGTTAAGTATCGTACCATCATTGGCGGAAACAAGTCGGGTAACCTGGCAATTTTCCCGGCCCCTCATCAATACTTCTATCCACTTGATGAAGCTTTTAATCTTAAATTCACCTGGTTCGGCAGTAAGTACAGGGATATGGTTCCCGAGTTTGGAATGGGAATCAGGCAAGATCTGATGGGTGATAAGCGCTGGGTTCCCTGGTTCAATGCTCCTCCAAAAACACAGCAACGATTAAACTTTTTTTGCCTGTTGAGCACCGGAGCCGCTGATAAGGCCCTGGAAGAAGTAAAGAAATTTACTCACAATGATTCCTATGTCCCCCTTCCGGGGTACAAAACAATGTCCAGTCATTTTCATAACGAACACGTGATGAATGTTGTATTGGCCGGCAAACCCGTTCCCGAGGTACCGAACTTTGTAAATGTTTTTAAGAACACTGGTATTAACATCGTCCACCTGGGGGAATTTCACTACACTGCACATCCAAAAGGTCCGGATGAGAAAAGATTATTGGAACTCAAAACGTTGTTTGATGAGTGCAGACGGCTTTCAGACGGAAACTTTCTGTTACTTCCCGGAGAAGAACCTAATGAGTTTTTTGGAGGCCATTGGATGCAGTTCTTTCCAAATCCTATTTACTGGATCATGGATAGGAAGTCTGAAATGCCCTTCGTATCAACAGATCCGAAGTACGGTACAGTTTACCGTATCAGGGATAAAGACGATATGTTAAAATTACTTGAAGCGGAAAAGGGATTAGCCTGGACAGCACATGCCCGGACAAAAGGCTCCACCGGCTTTCCTGATAAATATAAAGAAGAAGATTTTTTTAAGTCTGACCGTTTTCTCGGCGCCGCCTGGAAACCGATACCTGCTGATCTTTCCATCCCCCGGTTAGGTGAGCGCGTACTTGACCTGATGGATGATATGTCAAATTGGGGGGCTAAAAAGCATGTAATTGCTGAGGCCGACCTGTTTACAATCGAACCGGAGAATGAAATGTACGCCCACTTAAACGTTAACTACCTTCAGCTTGACAAGGTCCCTGTATTTTCCGATGGCTGGGAGCCTGTACTTAATGCTATGCGGCAGGGCAAATTCTTCGCAACAACAGGCGAAGTGTTGTTCCCTGCTTTTGCTGTAAATAACAAAAAGTCGGGTGAAACTGCCAAACTTGCTTCTGACGGTAAAGCAGAGATCAGCCTGGAAGCAAGCTGGACCTTTCCTTTAAACTTCGCCGAGATCATTTCAGGCGACGGCAAGCAGGTTTATCGTGAAAGGATTAATTTGAATGATACGCGTGCTTTCGGCAACAAGAAGTTCACTTTCAACACCAATCTGAAGGACAGAAAGTGGGTGAGAATAGAGATGTGGGATATTGCCGCAAATGGCGCATTCACTCAGCAGGTATGGCTGGAGTAGATACGCAGAACGAACCCACAAATGGTACATTTAATCAATAAAACTGCTTAAGCAACATGAAGAGAATATATCTGTTAATTTTACTACTGTTGCCGTGTATTACGGCATTTACGCAGGACAATACCTTCTCCAACCCGCTTTTACCATCAGGTGCAGATCCATATAGCTTTTACAGGAAAGGAAATTATTATTATACCCATACCCTGGGAAATAAAATCGCCCTATGGAAGACTAAAAATCTCACTGATCTGAAAACAGCGAAACAAACCGTTATATGGACCCCACCACCCGGGCAGGCGTACTCAAAAAGCATATGGGCCCCCGAGTTTCACTTCATTAAAGGGAAATGGTATGCTTACTTTGCTGCCGATAATGGTAAGAACGAAACACACCGGATGTACGTTCTTGAAAATTCCTCCAACGATCCGTTTAAAGGACAATGGATATTTAAGGGAAAAATTTCGGCTCCATCAGATAAATGGGCTATCGACGGTAATGTTTTTAAACACAAAGGGCAATTGTATATGATCTGGTCGGGCTGGGAGGGCGATACCAATAGCCGGCAGAATATCTATATCGCTAAGATGAAAAATCCATGGACGATTGAATCTGAGCGTGTGATGATTTCAACACCTGACTATGGATGGGAAAAACATGGTGACTTAAACGATCCGAACAACCCTCCTCACGTAGACGTGAATGAAGGTCCTCAGTTTCTAAAAAACGGGAAAGACTTGTTTATTATATATTCTGCCAGCGGTTGCTGGACAGATTTTTACGCACTCGGGCTACTTACTTTTACAGGAAAGGACAATCTTCTTGATGCCTCATCATGGAAGAAAAAAGATAAACCTGTTTTCGAAAAGTCACCCGAAAATGGAATTTACGCCCCCGGGCATAATTCCTTTTTTAAATCTCCTGATGGTAAGGAAGACTGGATACTGTATCATGCCAATTCTGAACCGGGGCAGGGATGTGGAAAGAACCGTGCTCCGCGCGCTCAGAAGTTTACCTGGAATGCGGATGGTAGCCCTGATTTCGGAATTCCACAAAAATCGAATATTCCGGTAGAGGTTCCTGCTGAAAAATAGTTGAAGCCAATAAATTTTGTTAGAAAACCAAAACGTAATTCATTAACCTCAATACATCATGATCAAAACTAAAATTCAGGTGCTATTCACACTGTTTTTATTTTTCACAACAGCAGGATTAAACGCACAAAGTAAAAAACAAACACAAACCAAAACTTCTCCCGGTAAGGTTTGGTCTGTTGAGAAAGCAAATGATTGGTATAAACAATTCAAATGGATTAGTGGCGCGGATTTTCTTCCCAGCACGGCTATTAATCAGCTTGAAATGTGGCAGGCATCAACTTTTGATGAGAAAACCATTGATAAAGAGCTTGCCTGGGCGGAAAACATTGGTTTTAATACTATGCGAGTATACCTTCATAGCTTAGCATGGAAACAGGACCCAACCGGGTTCAAACAACGTGTAGACAAATATCTGAGCATTGCTGACAAGCATAAAATCAGAACTATATTTGTATTTTTTGATGATTGCTGGAATAAACAGGGTAAAATAGGTATTCAACCGGCACCCAAACCTGGCATTCACAATTCTGGCTGGGTTCAGGATCCCGGAGATCCCGGACATAAGGATACCGCTTCTTTTCCTGAGCTTGAAAAGTATGTTAAAGATGTTATGACCCAGTTTAAAAACGATAAACGGGTTTTATTATGGGATCTTTACAACGAACCGGGCAATTCCGGTAAATTAACCTCATCACTTCCATTACTTAAAAAAGTATTTGGCTGGGCGCGTGATGTGAATCCTGATCAACCTATCAGTGTGGGTTTATGGGCATGGGATTATGAAGAATTAAATGAATTCCAGGCGCTAAATTCTGATGTTATCACTTATCATAATTACGAGGATCAACCCTGGCATCAGCGTGTAATCGATTTACTAAAAGCACATGGTCGCCCGATGATCTGCACCGAGTATATGGCACGTAGCCGTAATAGTAGATTTTCGAACATACTGCCGATGTTGAAAAAAGAGAACATCGGTGCGATCAACTGGGGATTTGTCGCCGGAAAATCTAATACTATTTATGCCTGGGACACACCCTTGCCTGATGGCTCCCAACCTATAGAATGGTTTCACGATATCTTCAAAATTGATGGCACCCCCTACCGTCAGGATGAAGTAGATTTGATAAAAAAATTAAATTCGGGTAAATAAGTCAGACGGCTATTTATATACACTAAGTGAATTCAAGCCCTTCAGCACAAATCGCCTGAAGGTGCTTGAATACTGAAATCATGTTTCTGAGTGAAATTTCTGCCTGATAATTGAATCCAATGAGCTTGGTTTGCGTAATCTCTCCCCTTCTTTAGCTAAGTGAATCATGCCGGGAATGAACAGAACCATGAATTACACTTGGCACGGACTAAGTTGCCAAAAAAAGTAACCAAAGACCTGTTATATTATTATCCCATTATCATAGATTTTAGGGTGATCTATGATACAAAACAGTCACTATTAGATAATATGTAGTAAGGTTTACCATCTAATAAAAATTAATATTGCTAACTGACCAAATCGAAACGGATGAGAAAGATTATTTATTTGTTTGTTTTTACCTGCCTCCTTTTAAACAGCTGCTCGAAAAAGGCAATAAATGGAAGCCAATCTACAGTAGTACATGACTTGAATCCTAAAAGAGCCGAAGTCTTATTTTTAGGAAATGAGAGTAAGCATCATGACTCCGGCAAATACGCCCCGTGGCTTGCTATTTCCTTATTCAAAAGCGGTATAAATCTTACTTATACTACTGATTTGAATGATTTGAATACCGATAACCTGAGCAAATACGATGGGCTTGTTATCTATGCAAATCATGATACCATATCTGCATCTCAGGAGAGTGCTTTAAAAAACTTTGTTGAAAGTGGCAAAGGATTAATTCCTCTGCACTCGGCTGCAGGTTGTTTTAAAAATTCAGAATGGTATACAGAAGCAATAGGAGGTCAATTCCTTTCACACGGTAATGGTTTGTTCACTTCCAAAATTGTCAAACCATCTCATCCGGTAACACAGGGGCTGTCAGAATTTGAGACCACTGATGAAACGTATGTACATCAAAAGATCAATCCAGATATAAATGTGCTGATGGAACGAGTAGATGGGTCAAAGCACGAACCATATACATGGGTGCGTCAGCAAGGAAAAGGGCGGGTTTTCTATACTGCTTACGGACACGATGACGTCACCTGGAAAAAATCGGAATTCTTAAAACTAGTGGGGAACGGTATACTATGGGCTATGGGAGATCAGGTAAAAGGTCAAATACAAGCCTTAAACATCCCGAATGTAAGCATTTATCCAGACACACTTTCAAATTTTACCGCGCGTCATTTAGTTCCAAAGTCTCAAAGAGGATTGACTCCTGAAGAATCAATTAAACTGATGCAGGTACCCGTGGATTTTGAAATAAAACTGTTTGCCGCAGAGCCTGATATAACTAACCCGATTGCCATGTCGTGGGATGAAAAAGGACGTTTGTGGATTGTAGAATCAGTGGATTATCCGAACACATTTACTGAGACTGACGGTGCAGCCAATGATCGCATTAAGATTTGCGAGGATACAGACGGCGACGGAAAAGCAGATAAGTTTACCGTATTCGCCGATAGCCTGAACATTCCTACCAGCATGGTATTTGCCAACGGCGGAATAATTGTTTCTATGGCTCCGAACTTTGTTTTTATGAAGGATACCGATGGGGATGATGTAGCAGATGTCCGTGAGACAATTATTACAGGGTTTGGAAAGAACGATACACACGCAGGCCCATCTAATTTACAATATGGGTTTGACAATAAAATATGGGGCGTACTAGGATATTCTGGCTTCAATGGTACCATAAACGGCAATAATGTTCGGTTCGGACAAGGCGTGTATCGCTTTAACACTGACGGAAAAAACCTGGAGTACCTGGCATCTACCAGTAATAATACCTGGGGCCTTGGATTCTCAGAGGATAATAATGTATTTATATCTACCGCCAATAATACTCACAGCGCTTATTACTCTATGCCTGCAAGATATATGCAAAGAGGGCTCACGGGCAATACTATACAAGCTGTGCAAAAGTTGGATGGCCACTATGATGTTCATGCCATGACCCCTAATTTGCGCCAGGTTGACGTTGTTGGTGGGTTTACTTCTGCAGCCGGTCACCATCTATACACTGCCAGGAGTTTTCCTAAAGAATACTGGAACAGAATGGCGCTGGTTTCTGAGCCAACTGTCAGACTCATTCACAATGCAATCATCGAACCTAAGGGTGCTGGCTTTATTGAAAAAGATGGCTGGAATCTGTTAGCAAGTTCGGATGAATGGGTAGCACCTGTACAAGCAGAAGTAGGGCCTGATGGCGCCGTTTGGGTTGCCGACTGGTATAATTTTATTATACAGCATAATACATTTGTTCCCGCGCAAGCGCCAACAGAAGTGATCCTGCCATTAACTCTTGCAGATCAGAAAAGAGGCCAGGGAAATGCACTGGAAACCAAGTTAAGAGATATTGATTGTGGCCGGATTTACAGAATAGTCTATAAGAAGGCAAAACCTTATAAATCCGTTCAACTGTCTAAAACCGATTCCCCGGGATTGCTTGCAGCACTAGAGAGCGACAATATGTTCTGGCGTATTACTGCCCAACGACTGCTGGTGGAATCTAAAAATCAATCCGTACTCCCTGGGCTTTACAAGATCATAAACGACCAGCGGGTAGATGAAATTGGACTTAATGGTGCTGCTGTAAACGCTCTGTGGACTTTACAAGGCCTGGGCGCGGTGAATGATTTAAACGCAGAAGCACTACAGGTAGTTACTAAAGCTTTTTCACATCCGGCAGCAGGTGTTAGAAAAGCTGCTATTGAAATCTTACCTATTAAACCGCAAACATTTGGTCTCTTACAAAAGAGCGGGCTAATTAATGATCCCAATCTGAATGTTCGTAAAAGTGTGCTGTTAGCAATTGCTGCAATGTCTCCATCTGCAGAAGCGGGCAAATTAGTATATGAAGCAAGTAAAAACCCTGAAACTGCAAATGATGAATGGCTCTCTAAAGCTTTGTTCGCCGCAGCTATAACCCATCGGGATGGTTTTCTGGCCTCGGGGCCTCCAGTTCAATCAGGAGCCGACTCTGCTCAACTGAACTTCAGTCAACGCATAGCGATACTAGTAAATCAGGAAATTTATCCGCTTGACAGAAGAAATCCGATGATTTCATCTCCTGATGTCACCGGAAAAGAATTGTTTGTTAACGCGTCCTTAATTAAAAGAAATGAAAGTTTACAAGGAGTTATTGTTGCTCAGGGAGGTAAGGCTAATGGATTTGCCTTATTTATTCAGGATGGAAAATTGAATTTCGTAGTAAATCAGAACAATAGAACCGTCACTGCCGCCACAAGTGAACCACTTCCTGAAAAATTTGATGTCTTAGCCAGCTTAACTCAAAACGGAATAATGAGTATTGCTATAGATGGTAAAAAAGTTGCGGGTGCCAAAGCAGTATCCCTCTTCACTAAACCCCTGATTCAAAACATCCGAATTGGCAGGGATGCAGACGGTGATGATAATATTGGCAAGTATGACGGAGCATTTCCATTAAGAGGAGATATGCAAAACGCATCAGTCGAATTGAAGAATCCGACAAAAAAACAGGTTAACACAGCAACTGCTAAAACTACCGCAAAGCCAAATACCGTAGCCCTTAAGCCGATAGTTATCAGCATAGGCGTCGTACCTGATATGATGCAGTACAGCAAAAAATTGTTTACTGTAAAAGCCGGACAAAAAGTTACTATTGACTTTGAGAACACCGACGGCATGCCTCACAACATGCTTATTATTAAGCCAGGTACCTTGCAAAAAGTAGGTGCTGCAGCTGATGCGATGTTAAGAGATCCGAAGGCGGCAGAGAAAAGTTATATACCAGCTATCCCCGAGATTTTAAATTCAATCAAATTACTGAATCCTGAAGAAAGCAGGAAACTAACATTTACAGCACCCACCACCCCTGGGGATTATCCCTTCGTTTGTACTTTCCCGGGACATTGGAGAGGTATGAACGGAATAATGAGAGTTGTTAAATAAACCAGGCAGATAGATTAGCGGAAAATTATAAAAACCTCAATTAAAATGAAGATAACCCACTTTTTTCCTAAATCATTCAGAATATTTACATTTCTGATTATTGCATTTCTAAGTGCTCACTTAAGCTCCTGTGTAGTTAAGTCTGCCGCAGGCAACACCTCTTCCAAAAGCATTCGCGTTTTGATGGTAGGCGGTGGTTCTTCACATGATTTCGATCGCTGGTATAAAGATGCGGATGTCAAAACATTACAAAAAGACGGTCTGAGCAACGTGATCTACACCACTAATACAGATTCAATCGCAGAATACCTGAAAAAATCAGATGTACTCGTGTTAACTAATAACCAGCCCATCAACAATTTAGCGGTACGTCAATCTATTTTAGACTTTGCAGGTAAAGGTAACGGCATTGTTTTATTACATGCTGCTTTATGGTACAACTGGAAAGACTGGCCGGAATATAACCTGCAGGTGGCCGGTGGTGGATCTAAAGGCCATGATCGCTATGGCGACTTCCAGGTTAATGTTACAAACCAGGACCACCCTATTACAAAGGGAATAGAACAGGGATTTACTCTAAAAGATGAACGGTACTATTATATACCGGACCCTGCCGGACCTGGTATCGAAGTGCTGGCCAGTAATAGTGTTGGAGGATCTGAGAAAATCTTTCCATCTGTATTTGTTATAAAGAACCCTAAAGCCAGAATAGCAGCCATAGCATTAGGCCATGATGCTGAATCTCATGATATTTCTAATTATCAAACGCTACTGCGCAATGCAGTAACATGGGTAGCAAGGAAGTAATACAGCAGCATATGCAACGGTACTTAATCCTGTGTATTCTGTGTATTATTCTTCATTTGAAATCGGTTGCACAGCCTTTACATTCAGGCTCTGCAAAGTCAGATACAATATTTCTGGCAGACCCAACCATATTTACTGATAAAGGAATTCATTACCTGTATGGCACCGGAAGTAACAAAGGTTTCCTGGTATACCAATCCGCTGACCTGAAAAACTGGGAAGGACCTGTTGGTAAACGAAATGGGCATGCACTGATGCAAGGAGACAGTTTTGGATCGAAAGGGTTTTGGGCACCACAGGTATTCAGACATAATGATAAGTATTACATGGCCTATACCGCCGATGAACATATTGCTATCGCTGAAAGTGACAGCCCTCTTGGCCCGTTTGTACAGAAAGTGATGAAAGCCATTGCCGGCCCTGGTAAGCAAATAGACCCCTTTATTTTTATGGATAATGGTAAGATTTACCTTTATCACGTACGACTAACCAACGGCAATCGGATATACGTTGCGCAAATGAAAAATGATCTTTCTGACATTGAGCCGGGAACCGCTGTCGAGTGTATCAGCGCTGCTTCTCAACCTTGGGAAAACACAGCGAACGCAACCTGGCCGGTTGCAGAGGGGCCAACGGTCATAAAACGTAACAAATTATATTATCTTTTTTATTCAGCTAACGATTTCAGGAATATTGATTACGGAGTAGGCTATGCAACCTCCGTCTCCCCATGGGGACCATGGAAAAAGCATGAAAATAACCCGGTGATCAGCCGGAAGCTTTTGAATGTTAACGGACCAGGTCATGGGGATTTTTTCAACGGAACGGACGGCGATTTACGATATGTTTTCCATGCACATAATTCGTCATCAAAGGTATCACCACGATCTACAGTACTGATAAAATCAAAATTTATAAAAGTGAAGGGACAACCGGATAAACTAACTGTTGATACGGGTAGCTTCAGCTATTTGCGAACCATTATGCCATCGAATTAACAATATTTTATAAACAGTCATATCAATAAAAAAATGAGCGATAAAAAAATTACCGTAGTTATTGTAGGTATGGGTTTCGGAAAAGAATTTATTCCGATTTACCAAAGTCATCCAAATATTAAAGCAGTGGGCATTTGCACCCGTAACAAAAAAACACTGTCAGAACTTGCTGCAAAATTCAATCTGGATGAAAATCTTTGTTTTGAGAACTTTGATGATATTCCCGGGCGAAGCGATGTAGATGCAATACATATTGTTACTCCGGTACCTGAACACGCAAAAATGACCCTTGCATCGTTAAACGCAAATAAACATACTGCATGTACAATTCCGATGGCGATGACAGTTGAAGATTGCAAAGCCATTGTAGAGGCAAAGAGAAGAGCCAATAAAGTGTATATGATGATGGAAACTGCATTATATACCAGGGAATTTTTATATGGTCTGAAGCTTGCCGAAAATGGAGATCTTGGAAGAATACAATTCGTAAGAGGATCCCATATACAGGATATGAGCATGGACGGATGGGCTGATTATTGGAAAGGGTTCCCTCCTATGCTTAACGGCACTCACGCTATTTCACCACTTTTGCGGATCAATAATACTAAAGCAGAAACGGTTGTTTGTCACGGCTCAGGCCGGTTGAGTGACGATCTTGCAGAAAGGTACGGATCTCCTTTCGCAGTTGAAACGGCCACTTTCACTCTAAAAAATTCGGATGTAATTGCAGAAGCAACCCGCTCCTTATTTGATGTGGTAAGGCAATACCGGGAAAGTTACGATGTTTATGGTACGAAAATGTCATTTGAATGGGAGCAGTTACAGGATGAAAGCCATATCATCTTTGATGGTGGCGAAAATTCCAGGCGTGTAGATGTTCCAGATACAGATCAGATGCTTATTGAAGAAATTGCTCATTTTACCAGAAGAGAAAAGATAGATGATCCGAACCACGTTTCTTTTCTTCAGGGCGCTGGCCATGGAGGATCACATCCTCACCTGGTTCAGGAGTTTATTGCAGCAATTGTTGAAGGCCGAAACTCTGCAGTTGATGCAGACTTTGCCGCTAACTATACTTGTGCTGGCATTTGTGCACATGAATCTGCCATGAATAATGGAAAAAGAATTGACATTCCAACCTTCGAACTCTAGTTTCCCTCTATCTCAATTATCTCTATAAAATAAATATTATGCAGTTTGGAGTTAGTACATTTCTTTGGGTATCACCATTTTCCACCAATTCCTTTGAGTTGGCTTATAAAATTAAAGAGATGGGTTTCGACATAATTGAAGTGGCTGTTGAAAAGAAGGAACTGATTGATTGGGTCAAACTGAAAGAGATCATAAAGGAAACGGGATTACAAGTCACTGTTAGTGGAGCATTTGGGCCTGAACGGGATATTTCAAGTCATGATCCCCGCATCCGAGAGAACGGTTTGAAGTATATCACAGATTGTATTGAGATTGCCCATGATATGGGGAGTCCGATATTTGGCGGCCCCATTTACTCTGCCGTTGGGAAAACCAGGTTTATAACCGATGAACAGAAAAAAAGGGAAAGAGCCTGGTGCGTCGAAAATCTTCTAAAAGTTGGCAAGGCGGCCGAAGACTATGGAATCATTGTCGGCCTTGAGCCTTTGAACAGGTTTGAAACAGATATGGTAAATACAGCTGAACAGGGCCTATCCCTGGTGCAGGAAGTGGACAGCCCAAATATCAAGATTCAATTAGACACGTTTCACTGCAATATTGAAGAGAAAAACATCCCGGATACGATACGGAAAGTCGGCAAGAATCTATTATGTCACATTCAGGCCAACGAAAGTGACCGTGGAACACCCGGTACCGGAAATCTGGACTGGCTAGGTATTAAAGATGCCCTCACCGAGATTGGATATGATAAGGCGATTGTCATTGAAACCTTCGGAGAAGTATCAGAAGAAATAGCCAAAGCGGCCAGTATATGGCGGCCATTAGCAAATAGTTCAGACGAGCTTGCCATTGAAGGACTTGAGTTCTACAAAAAGCTATTTACTCCGTAATTGGGACAACATGTTCAACAAATCAACTAACCAACCAATATAAAATCACCTAACCAACCAATTGATATGAGTTTAGACAAGGTTTACCGTAATGACATTGAAGAAACTGATTTAAAAGCTAAAAAATTACTCTTTTGGGGCTGTTTTATGGCAATCGTTGCGTCAGCATTCGGATTTGTTTTCCGTGCCTTTATTATGGCGGACTGGGGAATTCAGTTCGATCTGAGTAAAACCCAACAGGGAGAGATCTTCGGAGTCGGTTTTTGGCCCTTCGGAATCAGCATTGTTGTCTTCAGTCTTATAATTGACAAGATCGGTTATAAAAAATCGATGGTCTTTGGCTTCATCTGTCATGTATTATCAGTCATTATTACGATCATGGCCAACGGATATTGGATGCTTTATTTCGGTACATTTCTTTTTGCTTTAGGAAATGGGGCTGTAGAAGCGGTAATCAATCCAGTTGTGGCTACAATGTATCCCAAAGAAAAAACCAAATGGTTGAATATTCTTCATGCTGCCTGGCCTGTTGGAATGGTTATAGGAGGAGTACTGGGAATTGTGATGATCGATCAGAAAATACCCTGGATATTTATTATTGGGTTGATCATGCTTCCTACAATTATTTATGGCTGGGTGATTGTGAAACGAACCTTTCCGCTTAATGAGCGTGTGAAAGCCGGTGTTTCTTACCTTGATATGCTCAAAGAAGTTGGTATTCTGGGTTTGCTGATCATAGTATCCTTAAGTATGTTTCAGTTGGGTAATCTGTTTGAATGGTCATATACCACCAGTATTATTTCCACTTTGATCATCGTAGGTACCTTCGCATACTTTGTGAGATCGTTAGGAAGGCCTCTATTCATCCTGCTGCTATTAATTATGATCCCACTTGCTACGACAGAATTAGGCACAGATAGCTGGATAACGGATCTGATGACTCCCGCTATGAAAGCAATGGGTCTGCAGGGTGGATGGGTTTTGATCTATACTTCAATAATTATGGCATTCCTGAGGTTTTATTCAGGCCCGGTGGTTCGCAAACTTTCTCCTGTAGGGCTGCTTGCAGCAAGCTCTGCGATTGCTGCCGCTGGTTTATTCTTTCTTTCATATTCATCCGGTTTTCTGATCATAATTGCCGCCACAGTTTATGCCTTAGGTAAAACTTATTTCTGGCCCACTATGCTTGGAGTAGTTTCAGAACAATTTCCGAAGGGAGGGGCACTTGCCTTAAATTTCACAGGTGCAGTCGGTATGATGGGAGTTGGGGTAATTGGAGCTGTAATTCTTGGCTATGTACAGGACAGACAACTCGACAAGAACCTTGCTCTTTATGATAAAAACAATAATACAGAGTTGCATTCGACTTATCTTACAGAAGAAAAACGGGGCCTTTTCGGATCCTACATCGCACTTGACGCCAGCAAGCTTCTCGATGCTCCTTTTGAAACAGCACAAACTATTGATAACGTTCAGAATGACGCAAAGAAAAACGCATTAAGAACGGTCGCTTTGTTTCCTGTTTTCATGTTAATATTTTACCTATGTTTAATGTTTTACTTTAAGTCACGCAAGGGAGGCTACAAGCCGGTTGAGCTTGAGAAAAATGAAGCTTTATCTATGGCAGAATATTAGCTTACTTTATAGCCGGTTTCAAAGTGTGATAGATGAGTTAGAATTACTTACGGATATAAAACTGTAGTATGCTGGTAAAAGTACTTAATGGATTTTTTTTCTTAACATTTATTGTTTTCGCATGGTTCAACCTAAATGATAAGGATTCATGGTTATGGGTACCAATCTATCTTATGGCTGCCCTATGTTGCGGACTAGTCGTTATAGAACTATATTACCCCGCAATATATCTATCATTGATCGCGGTATATCTAATTTATGCTATTTTTCTTTTCTTTGTCAAGGATGGCGCACTTGACTGGTTTATAAAGTATGACCGGCAGAGCATTACCGAGAGCATGCAAGCAACTAAACCTTACATTGAAAAGACCAGGGAGTTTTTCGGATTGCTGATATTGGTAGCAGCCTTGACCTTTGATTATTTTTTTGTAAGGAACTTAGGTTAAGCTTCTTATTACTTATAGTAGGTATATCAATGATTAAGGCGAGATTGCAGAATTTTAAAAGTAATTAAGAAGTTAAACTTTGCACTACATTGAATTATTTCTTTGTCTGAAGAGATGCCTTTGCTATAGTGAGAGTTGAGTAGGAAAGTCTAATATCCTCCTCAAATTTGAATTACAATTTAGAGTGTTTTTAGTGTTTGAACATAAGACATGCAGGGAGAAATAGACACAAATAACCAACAATTTAAAAAGTTATTTGGCGAAGTGATCAGAGATAACGTATCGCCAGAAAGCTGGTTCTGGATTACAGAAAACACACTAAAGCAACCGGATTTTAAAAAAATTAGTACAACTTTTACAATACTTCCAAGGAAGGTTGGAATACAGCCAATCCAAATTCTTAAATCGCAACAAGAACTTCTTCGATCGTTCTCTAATGGCTATTCTATTGAAGGATGGACGATTGACCGGCTTTGCCGGGTGTATGTGCTGTTAAACATGCACGCATCTGAAAAGCCTATTTATTTTCATAATATAGAAACCCTCTTTGTAGTAGCCGAGATGAATGAACTGGTAGCTCTATATTCTGCGCTACCTTTACTCACTTACCCCGAACTTTGGAGGAAGCGTTGTGCGGAAGGTATCAGAAGTAACATAGGTTCTGTGCTGGAAGCCGTAATGTACCATAACCCATATCCTTCTAATAATTTGGACCAGGATGCCTGGAATCAGATGATTTTGAAAGCTTTTTTTACCGATAAAAATGTAGATCTGATTACTGGTCTAGATGAACGGGCTAATAAAGAGTTAGCTAACATTCTTTCAGACTATGCTCACGAAAGATGGGCTGCCAACCGTCCAGTAAATCCACAGTTATGGCGCTTAACCGGAAAGTTTATAGATGAAAAGCTCATTCAAGATATACAAAAGCTGTTTGTCAGTGAAATTGAAACCGACAGAAAAGCAGCTGCACTTGCTGTCTATCAGTCTGAATATGAACCTGCAAAGGAGCTGCTTGCTTCATATCCCGATTTATACAACATCGTTAACAACAAATCATTAACATGGCAAAATTTATCACTTGCCTAAAAAAACCGATTAATTAAAATATAAATCTTAAGAATATGTGCTGCAGCATTTCTCCCGAGGAAAGAGAAGATAACAAAGGAACGTCAGTCCCACTTGATCTGGAAATAATAAAGGGAATGAAGTTTTTCGATCCTCATGTTCACATGACGTCCCGCACCACCGACGATTATCAGGCAATGGCAGATGCCGGAGTAGTAGCCCTAATTGAACCCGCTTTTTGGTTAGGCCAGCCACGCACTGGTATTGATACTTTTAGGGACTACTACAGCAGTCTTATCGGCTGGGAAAGATTCCGCTCTTCTCAGTTCGGCATTAAACATTATTGTACAATTGGACTGAATTCGCGTGAAGCAAATAACGAAAGTTTAGCCGAACAGGTAATGGAACTCCTTCCACTTTTCGTTTACAAGGACGGGGTTGTGGGGATCGGAGAGATCGGGTTTGATGATCAGACTGCGGCTGAAGATAAATATTACCGTTTGCAGCTTGAGCTGGCTAAAGAAGCTGGTCTGCCTGTACAGGTTCATACCCCCCATCGCGACAAAAAAAGAGGTACTCAGCGTAGTATGGATATTGCCATAGAGCATGGCATCGATCCTGCTATGGTTATCATTGATCATAACAATGAGGAAACCGTTAAAGAAGTGCTTGATCGCGGTTTTTGGGCAGCCTTCACCATTTACCCTTTTACCAAAATGGGAAATGAGCGAATGGTGAGTATCACCAAACAATACGGTCCTGACCGGATAATGATCAACTCAGCCGCCGACTGGGGAATCAGCGATCCGTTAGCTGTTCCTAAGACTGCCGCGTTGATGAAGATCCGCGGGATAAGTGATGAAGCGATCGGGTTAATCACCTACCGTAATGCGATTACGGCTTTCGGGCAAAGCGGACAAATTAATGAAGCTGATTTTGCGGATGTGAAAGTCATTGACCAAAGTCAGAAATTTGAAGGTAACACCATTTTACGGGGTGGCCAGCAGCCAAGAATTGATAAATCCTCCATAATTATCAGCTAAATTCTTTGGAAAAAACATTCGGTTATCTGCGGCTGATACGTCCTGCGAATATTATTACGGCAATTGCTGATATACTTGCGGGTATAGCTATTTCCGGTTTTTTTATAAGCTTCACTTTCGACCAGGATAAAATCTATCCGGTGATCTTGCTCTGTCTGTCTACTATCGGTTTGTATGGAGGGGGAATAGTATTCAATGATGTTTTTGACGCCAGGTTGGATGCGACTGAACGGCCCGAACGGCCTATTCCGAGCGGACTGATAACTATCGGAGAGGCCAGCCTGCTGGGAGGCTTATTGTTAATCGGAGGTATAATTTCAGCTATGTTGGTGAGCTACATCTCCGGTATCCTGGCCGTGTCTATAGCTTTTGCTGCACTTCTTTATAACAGGTATGGGAAACACCATTCATTTCTGGGCCCTTTAAACATGGGCATATGCCGTGGGTTAAACCTTCTGCTAGGCATCAGCATTATTGCCACTGCTCTAAACGAATGGTTTCTTCTGGCTGCCGTGCCGATTATGTATATATATTCGATTACTATGATCAGCCGCGGTGAGGTTCACGGAGGAGACAGGAAAAGTTTGTACACCGCAGCCGCGCTGTACTCAACTGTTCTTGGACTTATCCTGTACATTTCAATAGTTAATGACCAACTAGTACTAACCCTTATCTGTCTGTTGTTTTTAGCAGCGATGATCTTCAGACCGTTGTTGCATGCCATCCGGAAGCCGATTGGAAAGAACATCGGCAAGGCAGTGAAAGCAGGGGTCATTTCCCTGATCATTATGGACGCCGCCTGGGCGGCAGCTTTCAATTCCTTTACAACAGCTGCAATTATCATCCTTTTACTACCTGTATCGCTCTGGCTTGCTAAAGTTTTTGCCGTTACATAAGTGAAATTTATCTTTACCTTCCAAGGTTGAGAATTCTGCTAACGATACATTTTCTTTAATTTTATGGAATACTTACAACAATCCTTTACGGTAAAATTTGAGTTCAAGGTTTTTTTCACCTCCCTACTTTTCGATATCTCCAACACTGTTCTTAATGATTTTTTAACTAGCAGCGGAACACCAACGTCCGTTAAAAAAATTCTTTTTGTAGTTGATCAGGGAGTTTTAAGAGGAACCGCCGACCTGCCAGAACAGATTAAACGATATTTCGCGGCACATAAAACAGTCCACCTTATAGACGATATCTTGATTTTGCCCGGCGGAGAAACAATTAAGAATGACGCTTCTTTTCTTCAACGGCTATTAGAGGCCGTTACTACTTATGGAATAGATCGTCATTCATACATCGCGGCAATAGGTGGCGGTTCGCTGCTCGACCTGGTTGGTTACGCAGCTGCCATATCACATCGTGGAGTTAAACATATTCGTATACCCACAACTGTTTTATCTCAAAATGATTCGGGAGTAGGAGTTAAAAACAGTATTAATTATTTCGGCAAAAAGAATTTTCTCGGAACATTTACGCCTCCGGCGGCGGTCTTTAACGATGATCATTTTTTAAGCAGCTTATCCAGCCGCGACTGGAGGTCAGGTATATCAGAAGCTATTAAAGTCGCGCTAATTAAGGACTCTCAATTTTTTGAATGGCTTGAAGCAAACGCTCTTGCACTGACAAATCGCGATTTGCCTGTGATGAATTATCTGATCAGGCGGTGTGCCGAATTGCATTTAAATCATATCGCTGGATCCGACCCTTTTGAAAGAGGTTCTTTACGACCCCTGGATTTCGGGCATTGGAGCGCTCACAAGTTAGAGCAGCTAACAAGCTTTGAAGTACTGCACGGTGAGGCGGTGGCCATGGGCATCGCGCTGGATACGGTCTATTCTAACCTGTGTGGCCGCCTATCAGAGCCGGAAGCTAAAAGAGTCATTTTGTTGCTTCAGCAACTAGGTTTTCATCTCTCCCATCCATTTATGCAAATAGAAAATAATGAAAGCCCAATCCTTGTTGGTTTGCAGGAGTTCAGGGAACATTTAGGTGGGGAGTTGACGATCATGCTGCTCAATGCAATCGGCGAAGGAACTGAAGTCCATGAAATTGATGCGGAACTTTTAAAACAAGCAGGCAAAATTCTCAACGAGTATCAATCCCTCTCCTTAACCAACTAGTTATTCCAATCCTAAGAAATGAGTTCAGCACATTTAACCTATTGCACCAATATCCATGCGGGCGAAAACTGGAAGGATCATTTCGAGGCTTTAAAGCAAAATTTCCCGGAAATAAAGAGCCATATTTCTCCGGCAGAACCGATGGGAATTGGATTACGCTTATCTAACCTTGCCAGTGTAGATTTGATACGGGAAGAAAACCTAACCGAATTCAGGAAATGGCTTGATGAAAACCAGGCTTATGTATTTACCATGAACGGATTTCCTTACGGAGAATTTCATCACACAAGGGTAAAAGATCAGGTTCATGCGCCCGACTGGACGACTAGAGAACGGGTTGACTATACACTGCGATTATTCCATATTCTAAAAGACCTGCTTCCTGCAAATATAGATGGCGGTATTTCCACTTCTCCTTTAAGCTATAAACACTGGTTCGGTACAGGGGAAGAATTAGAAAAAGCAAAAGCTTTATCCACTCAAAATATTTTGTTGATAGCCGAAGAACTGATCCATATCCGGCAAACCACCGGGATATTAATGCATCTGGATATAGAACCGGAGCCGGATGGTTTGCTGGAAACAGGAGAAGAGTTTATGTGCTGGTTTGAAGAACATCTTCTTGTTCAGGGCATAAAGTACCTTTCTGAAAGACTTCAGATTTCTGTTGCTGAAGCCGAAAATCATCTGAAAAAGCATGTGAATTTATGCTATGATGTATGCCATTTTGCCATCGGATACGAACCCCACGAAGATGTGATAAAAACCTTAGCTGCGAAAGGCATAAAGGTTGGAAAAATACAGATAAGCGCTGCTTTAAAAGCCGCCTTACCCGCAAGCCCGATTGGAAGATTACCTGTAAAAGATGCTTTCAGGCGCTTTAATGAACCTACCTATCTCCACCAGGTAGTGGCCAGAATGAAAAGCGGTGAACTTTTGCGATACCCTGATCTTCCTGAAGCTTTATCAGATGTGGAAAATTTACAAGTTGAAGAATGGCGCGCACATTTCCATGTTCCAATCTTTATGGAAGATTTTGGACTAGTGCGATCAACCCAATCTGATATTATTCAGGTTTTGCAAATACAAAATGGCATGCCATTTACTAATCATCTGGAAGTAGAAACATATACATGGGAAGTACTACCGGATTCTCTGAAGTTACCACTTAATCAGTCCATTATTCGTGAGCTGGAGTGGGTTAAAGAGAATACAGCTATCAACACTTAAAAAATGAATGTTTCAAGATGCATATATCTGTATGCTGAATCTCATCACAACACTTCTTCTATATGAATAAAACAGTTGTTATTGACATTGTCGGTTTGTCGGCCTCAGTAATCGGTGAACACACTTCCTTTTTAAAAAAATACCTTTCAAGTCGTAAGCTGGTCACGATTGAACCGATACTTCCGGCAGTTACAACCTCTGTACAGTCGGCCTATGTTACTGGAAAACAGCCCTCAGAAACCGGTATAGTAGGTAATGGCTGGTATGACCGTGAAGAGTGCGAAGTAAAATTCTGGAAACAATCTAATAAACTTGTGCAGGGCGAGAAGGTCTGGGAAAAAGCCAAAAAAGAAGATCCTTCGTTCACCTGCTCCAGCATGTTCTGGTGGTACAATATGTATTCCTCAGCCGATTACTCAGTGACACCACGACCTAACTACCTGGCTGACGGTCGCAAGTTGCCTGACTGTTATTCACAACCGGCAAGCTTACGCGATGAATTGCAGGAAAAACTCGGGCAGTTCCCCTTATTTCAATTCTGGGGTCCGGGTGCAAACATTAAATCCACCCAATGGATTGCGGATGCTTCTATGTTGGTTGATGATCAATATGATCCTACCCTATCCTTAATCTATCTCCCGCACCTTGATTATTGTCTTCAAAAATACGGTCCGGATTTTTCAAAAGTTTCAAAAGATCTGAATGAGATTGATGCCGTTGTAAAAAGTCTGGTAGAATTTTACGAGCGGAAAAACGCCCGCATAATTATTCTTTCAGAGTATGGAATATCGCCGGTTAGTAGCCCCGTTCACCTCAACCGCCTATTCCGTGAGAACGGTTTATTGCAGATCAGAGAAGAGAGAGGACTTGAGCTATTGGATGCGGGCGCGTCGAAAGCCTTCGCGGTAGCCGACCACCAAATTGCTCATATATATATAAACGATCCTTCAGTTGCCTCGAAGGTTAGGACGCTTGTGGAGAAGGTTAATGGAATAGAGTTAGTATTAGACCGCGAAGAACAAGTGAAATATGGTTTAGATCATGAGCGATCAGGAGATCTGGTTGTAGTGGCAACCGAGAATAGTTGGTTTACCTATTACTTTTGGCTGGATGATGCTAAAGCACCGGATTACGCACGTTGTGTTGATATTCACAAAAAACCCGGTTTTGATCCAGTAGAAATGTTCATGACTTCCAAGGTTCGGGCGGGATACAAGCTGATGAGGAAGAAAGCCGGATTTAGATATGTAATGGATGTGATTCCGCTGGATGCTACCTTAATAAAAGGTTCACATGGTAGAGCCAACGTAAAAGATCAATACAAACCAGTACTAGTTACTGATGTAAATTTGGAGTCGGATAAAATTTCTGCAACAGAGGTTCATGACATAATATGGAGTGCTTTAACGGGGAGTTGAGATTTAACAAAGCAATTGTTCTAATTACTTCTGTTTGTAAATTTGGTTTAAGTCGCCGTATATCTTGCCCGACTTTATAGCCACCCTCGGCCGGAGTCATAATTATTCAAATTAAAGGCATTACCTCTCTATCAAAAGATGGATAACGACAGGTTCGAGATGACGGATTCACATGTACTCGACTATCGAGATGGTAAAATTTACATCTATAATCGTCAATTTAGGTGAGTATATTAAATGGAATGATAAGCGAATCGAATCCAGCGAGTACTGCACACCCCTAAAAATAACAGTACTCCAAAATAAGCCAACGACATATTTGTGTTTCAATTATTGCGTTCTTATTTCCTTTATCTTTATATCATGATACAAAATGAAGCAATAACTGAGGCGTGCGAGCTACTATAACTAAGTGAATAAAGGGTGCAAGATTAAGCTATCATCTACCTCTTTGCGTCGAATCATTAACAGTTCAACGTAAAAAAACCTAACCCTCTATTACTTCTTTCTTTCGCCTTTCACTTTGGTAAAACAATTACCTAATTTTGAGGCAAATAATAGGAAGTTTTCAACATAGTGAGCAAATAACGGGCAACTGCTATTTAAAAACTTAGATAACTAACTGTTAATTAATCACTTAAAAAATTATCTATGTCATCAGTAGTGACAAACCCCGACGTTTTACCGGATTCCAATCATTAACACTCCTCTATAAAACCCTCCCCCAGAGCCCATATAGCCCCTTTCCATATACCACACCATTTCATAGAGATACAAATATATTTGTACATAATTTGTACATGGATAAATTAACAGTATCTTTAAGCATGGCAACTGCAAAAATTTACTTTGATGTCCGTCGACCTTTGGTTTCTGGATTATATCCGGTTCGCATTAGGGTGATCCATGAATTAAAGACAAAGTTCTATGGAACTGATTTTTCAATGTGTAAAAGTGAGTTCCTGAAGGTGATGAATGGCACGCACACAACCAAGGAGCAAAAGGCAACCAGAGCCGCATTGATTGCCTTAGAAAAAAAAGCTGAAGATATTATTAAGGGTTCTGAGTTTTTTAGCTTCGATACGTTTGAAAAGAAATTCTTCAACCTGGGAGATAAGTCAGATCTTTTCAGTCTGTTAAAAGAAAAGTCAGATAGTTTTCGTCTCGACGAAAAGTTTGGAAGCGCGAATCTATACAATCAAGCTGCAGAACTTTTAAAGAAATATCTGAAAAGCAAAAAACAGGATTCGGAGAAGCTCCCATTAAAACTATTGACACCGGACCTGCTTAAAGACTTCCAGAAATGGGCATTGAAAGAAGAGTATAGCGTCACGACAATAGGGATGTACCTGGTTCGCGTCAAAGCGATTGTCAACGCTTCGGAACTAAACAAAGAAAGTAATCCTTTCGGGAAGTCTGAGAAGGGCAAATACCAGATTCCCAAGTCTAACAATTCAAAGCGGCCTTTAAGCCAGGCAGAAATAATGCTCCTGTATAATTATCAAACCGATAATATTAACGAAAGCTTTGCCAAAGACATGTTTATGTTTAGCTATCTGGCCAATGGAATGAATATGTACGATATTTTCAAGCTCCGATGGTCCAATATCACCGGCAGTGAATTTTCTTTCATACGTCAAAAGACAAGCTCAAAGCAGCCGGATAAAAAAATAACTGTTCTGATTGACGAAGATCTACAAGCTATTATTGATAGACATAGCACTAGGACACTTAATAAAAGTGGTTATGTCTTTAATGTTCTGCAGAAGTGCTCAGATGCTGAAAGTGAACACAAAAAAGTTAAATCAACGATTACCGCAATCAATACAGGTATTAAGTCAATAGCTGAAAAGCTAAATATCAATAATGATATAAGTACTTACTACGCCCGTCACTCTTTCGCAACTATACTAAGAGATGCGGACGTGCCTCTGTCATACATTAGTCAACAATTAGGGCACGGGGATTTGGCGACAACTCAAAACTATTTGGATAAGTATAAAACAGATAAAGTTGCTGAATTTCAGAGTAAGCTCTTAAAAAAAGCATAAGCACATAAAGTTAAAATAGTTATACTTAGAATGCCAATTAAAAAAGGATGCCTAAACGGGTGTCCTTTTCTGTGTTTTAGTGATATTCATTTCTTAAACGTTAACGCAATCCCGGCAATTAAATAGTCCGCTAGAGCTTCTTTACTTTCGTGCAACCCTTAACAGGAACAACAAAAAAAAAGCCCATGAACGAGCAAGTATTTTTGTCTGTTTCCAAAACAGAATTAAGCGAAATAATCGCTGATGCAGTGTCCGGATTATTATCAGGATTAAATCTCAACCAGGTAAAAGCCACAAATGATTATTTGCCAACTGAAGAGGCAGCAGCGCGAATTAAGAAGAGTTCGCAGGCTTTAAGGCAGATAGTCAATAGAAAGCAGATTCCTTCAATCAAAAGGGGTAATTCTCTGTACTTTTTAGAAAGTGATCTGATTGAGTGGATGGAAAAAGGGCGTCGGACAGTATCAGAACTGGAAGACATAAACCCGAGCGTTTACCTAAAAAAGAAAGGAGCTTTCAATAAATGAAAACTCCCTCTAAAGAATCTTTATCAGCTCGCACTGGCAAAGATAAAGAATCCCGACTTATTTTCAAGGCCTTAAATTCTGCTAATCAAGCTCTATCTCGCAGACAGATAAGTAATTATACAGAAATCGAAATTTCCTGCCTCTGTAGAGCTTTATCTAAGCTTACCTATGACCGTAAACTGCTAACAATAGCCTGCATCAAGCCTTGCGAAACTACCGGCAAACGTGTCTATCATTATTTTTTTGCTAATGCTGCGGAGGAGGCTAATCCGAATGACTAAAAAATTACACTTATCAGCTATACCCTATTTAGCGGACCAGGCATTAGTTACAATGTATTTTGAGGGTAAGGAACTTTGCACCCTGATCATGCCCGCTAAAATGTGGAACTCAAACGAGGATCTAGCGGCTCTTTTAAATGAGCTATTACAGAAAGGCGGAATGCATGTCACTACCTGATTTCGAATTATTGGGAATAAAGGCAGCCGAGGACATGGCCGCGTTGGCAGCTATGCACCTTATTCCACAAGGCATAGACATTCCTGCACCTGAAGTAGTTTTCGAAGTTCAGGGAATACCGATGCTGACAAAAAAGAGCATCAGCTTATTGATTGCAAAGGCTAAGGCGGGAAAAACTACCGTTGCCGCATGGATCATAGCTCAAGCAATAAAGCAGGGTATTTCAGTTCTTTGGATAGATACCGAGCAAGGTTTATACTATGGAAGTCGCACTCAACATTGGATCTTATCTATTGCCGGCTTAAAACAGTCCGAAAACCTTTCTTACTACGATTTAAAAATTCATGCCCCTACAAAGCGAATTGAGATCATCGAAGCAATTATAGACGCTGGCAGCCATGATCTTATTGTCATTGACGGGATAAGAGATTTGGTTTATGATATTAATAGTCCAGAAGAGGCAACCCTTACCGCTACCAATTTGATGATGTGGGCAGATGTTCATAATTGTCACATACTTACAATCCTTCACCAGAACAAGGGCAATGAGCATGCTCGAGGACATTTAGGATCCGAACTAATTAACAAGGCTGAGACGGTTGTAAAAGTATCCCAGAATGATGCTAGTCAAATCGTCGCTGAACCGGAATTTACCAGGGGAAAGCCGTTTGAAGCATTCGCATTGCAGCGAGATGACAACGGTATCCCTTTCTTAATTGATGACTGGGCACCTAGCAAAATTTCTCATAACGAAAGCAAGCGCATTCAACAGCCGTATGAAGTAGATCCCTCAGTTCATACCGACCTAGTTCGAGACACTTTTGAGGTTAATCCGGAAATGCTTAGAAGTCAATTAAGGATTGCCGCTCATGCCAATATTAAAAGATGGATACAAAGAGACGTATTCGGAGTGAACAAGGTTGATGAATGGATCCAGCATTGGGAGCAGTTCGGATATATCAAGGTGACCGGAACCAGAGGAACTAAATCAGCTAAATACTTAATCAACCAACGGAACTGACATGGATACCCCTTATAAATAAGGGGGGTATTCCAGTCCAGTTTAACTGAACTGACATGGGGCAACTGACATACCCATTCCAGTTCAGTTCAAAAAGAAGAATAATATGAACGTCTCAAGATTTGAACATTATTTAAGCGTTACCCCCACCGGTATAAATATTCTGGATTGGCTTCAGGATGATAGCTATAAAACCAGCGTCGATAAGATCAGATCTGAGCCGGATAAGTCGAAAAGGGATATATTGAAAGCAAAACTGCCCGCCATTACCCCAAGCGGCACATTCACCCGCCGCAATGAAGCGTGTCTAATTAATCATAGCGGATTTGTACAGTTTGATATAGATAAGCTTACCCCTGATCAGATTCCCCAATTCAAAGAAATCGTTTGTAAAATGCCCTACACGTTTTATTGCGGAATATCGGTTTCAGGGCTGGGTTTATGGGGCCTGTTTAAGATTAGTCAACCGCTCCAACATCGGAAGCATGTGGAAGCTATGCAGCGGTATTTTAAATTCTATAAAATTGAAATAGACACAGCCCCCTCAAATGTGGCTAGTCTTAGAGGCTACAGCTATGATGCAGGCGCTTATTTAAACGAAGCCGCTGAAACGTTCGCGTTTGTATATGAAGAGCCCAGAACGACTAAAAAGACCTATAGCGGGCAAAAGGCAAAAACAAGTACTTCTGTAAGTGTAGCCGACGACTTTAATCTTAATGGTGAAGTTGAAAGCATTCTAATTGGATCCGGATGGAAGCCGGCCGGTAAGAAGGGAACCAACAATCGTTACACGAGACCTGAAAAGAAATCAGGTATCAGCGGCAATTATTGCACCGACAAGAGATTGTTTTTTGTCTGGTCAACAGATCCAGCTACAGGCCTGCAAATGAAAAAGCCCAGGGCGTTTAATCATTGGGCTGTCTACGTGAACTTAGTTTGCAACGGTGACCAGAGAGAAGCAGCGCGCAAATTATACGCCTTAGGCTATGGTAAGCTAACAAGTTAAAACCCCTTAAAATAAATAAACATGAACAAACACTTAATTATTACGACAGCTATTGATCAGCTGGAAACCGCAAAAGCGACAATTGCAGCAGTGCAAGCAGTGCTTGCTACGGGAGACGATGCGGCAACGAAAATACTAAACATTGAAACTTTACTAAATGGAACCAACTAAGAACACTGACACCGCAGCTGTAGCAGCTGACAGAATTTTAACTTATCATGGCCGGGTGGAGCATGATCTATATCTGGAATTTATAGGCCGGATGCACGAAGCCACAAAAGTTTTTCGAGATCATTTCAATGAAACTTATGATGAAATTTTAGACAGTAAATCTGCTTTTACCCAAGAATGGTTTTTAGCACTCATGGTTAACAATTGGGGGCGACTGGAAAAGGAGATTGAAAAGTTTATCGCAGGCCAGAACAAAGCTGTTAAACGGCATTTTATTGAGTACTACCAAGATGCCGTTGAGGACACCAAGACAGCTTGGAGCGAAGTAATTTTCATATATAAGCAATCCAGGGACATTTCATCCAACGCGAAACGTTTTCCAAATCATTTGATAAAGCCTGATGGCCTACCCTTCAAAAACGGATGTGTTCATTTTGACCCGAAGGCAATTGACAAACTCGCTGAAGAGTTTAACGAATATTTGACCGATCTGAATGACATTCAGTTTTACAATCTTATACTTCAGGTTGCCGATTCCTACAATCAAATGGCGGAAATGATTAACGTGCGAGGATTGAATATAGATCTGCAAGCAATGGGAAGTTTCCCAAGGTTTTTAACAAAAGATGCCATAACTGGCCAATATCTGCCTAATTCAGTTCACCTTAAATCTATATTATCATGAATGAAATTTTTTTAAAACAAGTGCAAGAGTCGATGGAAGCATCAAAAAAAATTATCGATCACTTAAGTAGCCAGAATGAGGCCCTAAAAGTGGAAAACGAGAAGCTAAAAGCAGGACCTGAAAAGCCGAAGCCAGAAGAGGTTTCAGATGCGATGAAGGAGTTTATAGCCGATCGAGCAGCTGAGCAGGCTAGGAAGCAGTAACATTTAAAGAAGCCGGGGCGGTTAACTCTTCCCTGGCTTATTAATCTAAAGAAAAATGAGTTTAATAATTTTGTTATATGATCACAATTCTGTTTGCATAGCTGCGGATAAGAGAACCAGCCGGGTCAGTGATCTCTCCTTTGTGAATGACGATGCGGTGAAGTTCCATAAGGTTAAGGATTCGTTATATTTTCACGGCGGAACGGTCGTGGAAATGGACAATATTTTTTGCCAGGTGTTAGATAATATTCGCTTATTACCGGTCGCTGAGATTCTTCGACAGGTTAGATCGTTTAATACAAGCTATGTTATTGAGGGCGCGGAAACGAGCCGTACAGTCTTATTTTTAACCGGTTTAGATGATGCCGGTAAATTATTTGTTTGGAGCCGGTCCATTGACGGAACCGAGAATTTAAACTATCCCGAGAAAGGTTCAGGCATTGGGTACAATATCGCGGGTATGGATGTAAACACTGTAAGGGCAGACAATGTAACAGCCGATACGATAAACTGCGTTAAGGATTTCATCTGTAAATATATCGGGCCTGGTAGATCCTTAGAAGCTCTACTGAAAGCAAGTATCTTTTATGCCTCCACCATTGATCCGGTGGTAAGTCCTACCTCAGATTTTGTACAAATCAATATTAATAACCGTAAACACATAAACTAGTTATGGCAACAGGCGCAAAAATATCAGGAATGATACAGGCCAATGAGGGCAAAATTGCAGGGTTCCTAATCAATGGGTCAGGCTTAATAAATACCGATGGTTCAGGATTTATCCAATCCCGTTCGGAAGATGGAGAGGGCGGTTATCGGCAAGTTGTGATAAACCCTAAAGGATTAGAAGTTGAGATACCAGGATCATCAGGTATGACGATCGGGTTGAACGAGGGAATAGCCGCTCAAATAAAGAATTCAAATATTAGAGTGGGCTCTGGTTCTAACATCGGCCTAATTATCGAAGTGTCAGGGGCGCCAAACAATACTGCTCTAGTTGTTAAATCGGTTGGAGGTGTAGGCAATATTGCCGCCAGCTTCGAGGGTTTAGTACAAGTCCAGGGGCCTTTAGAAGTTGGCACTTTCAAGGTTCAGGAAGATAACTCGGTACTTTTACCTGAACTTCCCTTTACAGACACTTTAGACGGCTTTCACCGGCTTTGTCGAAGGAATAGCGACGGTAAACTATTTCGATATTAACATAATACAGGGGCAGGATTGAACCGGCCCCTATATTTTTTATGTAGCTGAGAACCTGACAAAACCTGACATAAAACTCATGTGATAATTTAGAAAACTCAGCTTACTACCTCATAAAACCTCATCTATTAACCTGGTGAAAACCTTATAAAACCTAATACATTTTTTTTTTGAAAACCTTAGAAAACCCGACAAAACCCGATATAGAGAAACAGCGATTTTCCGCAGCACAAAAGCGGTTTGGGAGCTTCCAAAGATTTTTCCGCTGTCAATACGCGGGCGTAGAAGGTTTTTCGGGTGTCATTACGTGCACGCTGAAGATTTTTCTTCCATCAATACACGGGTGGGCATGTTGCTGTTATCTTAAGCGGTGGCAACACTTTAGCAAAACTTAACATTATTGAATGCTGAAGATTTTAGTCGAGTCATTACGCGCTTGGATAGCGCTGCTATTGTTGACAAATGTTGACATAATACAGGACTTTTCGGAGTCCATAAAAAGGGGTAAGATTCACTGTGAATGTTGACAAATGTTGACATATTTTGCTTTCAATATTCATCACCTTGAAGATTTTTTACGTGTCATAACGCGGGCGGGCCTAATCCATGGCCATGCTGACATATTTAAGTAGGTCAAGACGCTTGAAATGTAAAAAGCCGGGCGTTAACCGGCTTTTAATGCGAATTATCACAATTGCTGTAATTCAATCCCAAGTTCATTCAGAACTCTTTTTGCAAGCGCTTCATCAGCAGCGGTCCATTGCCTTCGAGGGTTCTGCCCTTTAAGTTTTGTGGCCAGATACGTATTCGCGCTCTTGTTTGTTGGCCACATCTTCTTAGCTACATACGCCAAAGAGACAGCCTCCTGTTTAAGTAAATATTCTTTCACGTTCATTACCAAAGATATAAATAAAATGTAAAACAATTGTTGTGCATGTGCAATAATTGTTTTACATTTGAATTTAAGAAAGAAAGGAAAAAAATATGTGTTTATTAAAAGGTAAAGAAAACGTAAGCTGCCAACACAGTGGTTGTATGCAGGCTAAAAGACTTCCTCAGTATTTTGGGATTACTCGGGCCCTTAAAGTGGATGAAAGAAACGATTTTTCGTCATTTCAAGTCAAAGGCGGATGGGTAATGGCAGTCAATCCATATAATGAGAAAACCTCTGAGTGGAACGGGTTTGAAGCATTCAGGCAAAGTTCAAGCCTGTTTAAAGCATCAGGCGACTGGCCCAAAGATCGTCAGGAATACAACCGGTCTGAAATTACAATGCAGTACATCGAATATAAGACCGATAGAATTGTATACGATCCAAAGTCTAATCAATACGTCAATAAAATTGTGAAAGAGATCAGGCAAGTTGCTGTATTTTCACCTTCAGCATCGCCATGTTAATTTTTGATCTAAATTTAAAGTATAATACAATTTCAAAATGAACCAAATAAGTTACGATGATCTTCCAAAAGAGGTAGCACAATTAAAGAAGCAGGTCGCTCTACTAATGGACCTGCTAGATAAACCCGCTAAAGTCGCAGATGTTAGCCCTTACTTGGATACAGATGGAGCGGCAGCATTCATCAAGAAAACACCAAACGCGGTCAGGATACTTGCATTCAATAAGTCCATCCCCACCATTAAGCGAGGCCGCAAGCTGTATTTCCACATCAATGACTTGACGGCCTGGATGGAAGCCGGTAGAAGAGGTAAAACGATTCAGGTATTAAAATAAAACGGCTCTTCGTGCTATCTGTTACCTTGATTCGTAATAAGAAATTAAGAGTTGGTGTTTTCTTCAGCCTGGGACATCTTCATTTTTAGACCCCTTAGTTTGCCTAGTAGACCTTGATACTGGTAGACAGCTTTCAGAATCTCAGTAGTAAACTCTATCGAAATTTCAATCTCCTCCCGGCCAATTTCTTCATATGTCTTTGCCTCTAAATGAGCAGCATCGTTCCCAAGTAGTCGCAATTCATTCATTGCCTCAATAAGCTCTTTTGGAATAACAATTATAGATGCCAGCTTCTCTAATCTTTGAAAAAGATTTGCCCCGGTTGCATTCTCTTTGTGACATATTTCCTCTAAGGTTTTTCTTAGCATAATAGCAGCAGCAACGTAACAGCCAGCGGCATGGCAGGAAATTGCTTCATCGAAGGCCTTCAATATACTCGCCGGAATGCCACTACTTGAAAACCTAATTTTAGGGGACGGATAAATTTTCAGAGACTTGTTATCAATATCTTTCGGCATAATAAAAAATATATGGCCCAAGCATTCTTGGTTCGGGCATCTTCTTTGACCGAAGATGTGATCATTACCAGAAACATCCTCGTTGATTAATCTATCAAATGTTCCGGCTTTACCGCAATGCGGACAATCACACGAGACGATCAATCCACTACCAGGTTGAAAGTTACTTATCTTAAAATATTCCATTTTATAGGTTTCGTCCGGACAATAATAAACAATAGTAATTGAGTCTGTTATTTAAATATATGTTATCAGTGCCTCAATAGACTTGATAGTGTGATTTGGATATTCCTCCTTTAAGTTTTCCTCGAACTTCAGCCCTTCTGACTGCAGAACAAATCTGATAACTCCACTATCATATATCTGCAGAGCTTCAGTATCTGTGTCTGGATATATCTCGCTGCCATTGAAACGATAAACTAGCACAGGTTTCGGGAGGTCATTCCCGTTACCCAATTTTAGACAATAGCTATGTGTGTCTTTTTCTCCATCGTTAGGAACGGCGACTTCCCATAGTTCATATGAATAATGAAGTCTTCCAGGAACCCCAGCAGATCCTCCTCCAAGCGATAATAGATAGTTAATATTCTCCATTCAGCAAATATAACCAGAATCAACACGTGAATTTTAAAACTGCTTTTACCTTTCCGAAGCTTTAAAGCAACACCATAAGACAAACAGTAGGTTGGATCGAAGCTATTTTTGAAAATGAACATAACCTTAACACCAGATTTCACAGAAGCAGATCTTCAAAAGGAAATTGATGCGTTTTTAGACCGAATCGTTCGGGTTATTGGCAATGAGGTTGAACAGCTTGCGCTTGAAATTATCACCGATGCCAGGTTAAAGACAGCAGCACAAGGCGGGTTCAATGATGATACCGGCAACCTCCGAAGCTCAATTGGTTACATCTTGCTCTATGATGGCCAGACAATACATGAGGACTTTCAAGAATCTAATCAAGGCTCGGACAGAGCAACCGGAATTGAGTTAGGAAGATCCCGGGCTAAATCTATTGCAGCTGAGAACCCAGAAGGTTGGGCCGTTGTTATTGTTGCCGGAATGGACTATGCTGAATCGGTAGAAGCAAAAGGGCGCACAGTTATCACTGGTAGTACTTTAGGGATGGATGCCAGGTTAAACAAGGCGTTGCATAATGTATTGAGAGCATTTGAATAAAGACAGAGTTTGACAAGCACCATTAAGCCCGTTTATTGAACGGCTTTTTGTTACTTCCATCAAACATATTTTTTTATAAATAGTAGTAGATTTGCAGAGGGATTTCAAGAACCTTTGTACATTATTTGTACATTATGTTTTTATAATCCGATAACCGATTGAAAATCAATTCATTAAACAAAACAACTATGTCATCAGTAGAGACAACTTACGTTCCTTACAAAGTTAAGGACATAACATTGGCCGAATGGGGTCGCAAAGAGATCGGACTGGCGGAAGCTGAAATGCCGGGTTTAATGTCCCTTCGCGAAGAATTCGGGCCATCAAAACCATTAAAGGGTGCACGTATCGCCGGATGTTTACACATGACCATCCAGACTGCAGTACTTATAGAAACACTTGTTGAGCTGGGTGCTGAAGTTACCTGGTCATCATGTAACATCTTTTCAACACAGGATCATGCTGCTGCTGCCATCGCTGCTGCCGGTATCTCTGTTTACGCCTGGAAAGGTTTGAACGAGGAAGATTTTGACTGGTGTATTGAGCAAACACTTCATTTCGGACCTGAGCGCAAGCCATTAAATATGATCCTTGACGATGGTGGTGATCTAACCAATATGGTCTTTGATAAATTCCCTGAGCTGATCGCTGAGATTAAAGGTCTTTCGGAAGAAACTACTACTGGAGTTCACCGCTTACATGAGCGTATGAAGAACGGAACATTACACATTCCGGCGATCAACGTAAATGATTCGGTTACCAAATCAAAGTTTGATAATAAATACGGTTGCCGAGAGTCTTTGGTAGACGCAATTCGTCGTGCAACTGACGTGATGATGGCCGGTAAAGTAGGCGTGGTTTGTGGTTATGGAGACGTGGGTAAAGGATCTGCAGATTCTTTGCGTAATGCAGGTGTTCGTGTTATCGTTACTGAAATTGATCCAATCTGTGCTCTACAGGCGGCGATGGAAGGTTTCGAAGTTAAACAGTTGAACACTGCTATCAAAGAAGCTGATATAGTGGTTACTGCTACCGGTAACTGTGACATTGTTCGTGCCGAGCATTTCAAAGCTTTGAAAGACAAGGCTATCGTTTGTAATATTGGTCACTTCGATAACGAAATTGACATGGCCTGGTTAAATGAAAACTACGGCAATACAAAAGTGGAGATCAAACCTCAGGTTGATAAGTATACCATTGATGGTAAAGACGTAATCGTTTTAGCTGAAGGTCGCCTGGTAAACTTAGGCTGTGCTACAGGTCATCCATCCTTTGTAATGTCTAACTCATTTACTAACCAGACCCTGGCTCAGCTAGAGCTTTGGACCAACACCGGAAAATACGAGAACAAAGTATATACGTTACCGAAACATCTTGACGAAAAGGTTGCCCGTTTGCACTTGGCCAAGATCGGTGTAGAACTGGACGTTTTAGAGCAGTACCAGGCAGAATATATCGGTGTAACTGTAGACGGCCCGTTCAAGCCTGAAACTTATCGCTATTAGTATTTGATATTGTTCAATAGTTATTAAAAGCCGATCTTTATTGATCGGCTTTTTTTGTTAGCTCTTAAATCAAGACTATGAAACTATACCTCGTACTTTTTACATTACTATTCAGCGCGGCTATTAGCTCGGCTCAGCAAAAGCCCGCGATAAAGAAAAGCGGACAAGTTCTTTCAAACCGGGCTGTGGAAGCTTCCTGCGGGCAGTGCCGGTTTAATATGGAAGGTAAAAGCTGCGACCTTGCAGTTAGGATAGACGGTAAAGCTTATTTTGTTGATGGAACCGAAATCGATGATCATGGTGATGCGCATGCGAAAGATGGATTTTGTCAGAAAATAAGAAAAGCTCTAGTTTCCGGACAGGTAGTGGATAATCGTTTTAAAGCAACTTCGTTTAAGTTGCTGGCAGAAGAGAAAGTTTTGCAAAAAAGCAAATTATAAACGATCATATCCTGTTCCTTGTCATCTTGACGAAGAAAATATGCCCAAAACATTCGACTTCAAGAATCTTAAGCTGATCGATCCACATAAACTATGACCAAACTCTCCGTTAACATCAATAAAATAGCTACCCTCCGGAATTCCCGGGGTGGCAATAATCCCGACCTTGTCAAAGTAGCCTTAGATGCCGAGCGATTTGGCGCGCAGGGAATAACGGTTCATCCACGTCCCGATGAACGACATATCCGTTACCAGGATGTATTTGACCTGAAGAAGGTAATCAGTACTGAATTCAACATTGAAGGGAATTGCACAGAACAGAAATTCGTAGACCTGGTACTAGCTAATAAACCGGCGCAGGTTACTCTGGTACCTGATGCAGAAGGTCAGTTGACAAGCAACCACGGCTGGGATACTGTTAAGCATCAATCTTATCTCAAAGAGATTATTACTGAATTTAAAAACGCCGGGATCCGCGTATCGATATTTGTTGATCCGGTGAAGGAAATGATTGAGGCCGCAGCAACAACCGGTACCGACCGAATCGAGCTTTACACGGAGGCTTATGCCGTGGGATACCATCAGGATAAAGAAAGGGCAATTCAGCCATATACAGAAGCCGGAAGAATCGCGGGCGAATTAGGTTTAGGGTTAAATGCTGGTCATGATCTGGACATTCAAAACCTTCAATACTTTGCACAGAACGTTCCTGGTTTACTAGAGGTAAGCATCGGTCATGCGTTAATTTGTGATGCTCTCTATTATGGATTGGAAAATACTATTCAAATTTATTTGAGAAAGCTAACTCCCTTGGAGAGCATTGCATAGCCCATTACTTTGCTAACTTTGTGGGCAAGACATAAGCTATCAAAGATCTATGATCACCAGTCTTCACATCAATGACTTTCTAAATATTGCTAAAACGACCCCAGTCGTTGATGTCCGCACGCCTCTTGAATTTAATCATGCTCATATACCCCAAGCTTTTAACCTCCCTATTTTCTCAAACGAGGAACGCGTTAAAGTAGGTACTACCTACAAGCAACAAGGCAGGGAGGATGCTATTCTACTGGGTTTTGATCTAACTGGTCCGAAATGGTCGGGTTTCATTCAAAGAGCTCTGGAAATTGCACCGGATAAGAAAATTGCTGTGCATTGCTGGCGCGGTGGTATGCGAAGCGGCGCCATGGCCTGGGCGCTGAATCTTTATGGATTTAAGGTCTATTTGCTGGAAGGTGGTTATAAAGCCTTCCGGAATTGGGTCCTTAACAAGTTTAATGAACAATATAACATTTTAATCCTTGGCGGCATGACTGGCTCCGGAAAGACCCGTGTTCTTAAAGAACTTAAGATGAAAGGTCAGCAAGTCATTGACCTGGAGGCATTGGCCAATCACCAGGGTTCAACCTATGGGTCTATGGGCAAGGAGTTACAACCCAGCCAGGAATACTTTGAAAACCTACTGGCTATAGAACTTGATTCACTTGACAATACAGTTCCTGTATGGCTGGAGGACGAAAGCCTCACCATTGGTAAACGATTCATTCCGAATGGAATTTGGCACCAGATGCGCCAGTCACCAGTAATAAAAATGGTTGTTCCGCTACTTGAGCGAGTTCATTTCCTGACGGAGGAATATGGTTGCTTAGATCCTGAATTTCTTATCGAATCTACCCAACGAATTGGAAAACGCCTGGGTCCTGAACAAACTCGGGACGCGATAATAGCTATACAACAAAATCGAATGTCCGACTTCGTAAGGCAGGTTTTAGCTTACTACGATAAGACCTATACCGGCGGACAAAGCAAGCGCAATCCTGGAAGTATTTACCCTATCGATTGTGTGAATACAGATCCTAATAGTAACGCGGTTATCATTCTATCTTATTTAAATTCATTACAACTCTCACCTGCATATTTCGCTTTTCGTTAATTGCCAATAAATCATCCTTCACAAGATAAATATGACTACCGAATCAATAAAATTGACACAATATTCTCATGGCGCTGGATGTGGCTGCAAAATAAGCCCTGCAATACTGGATAAAATATTACATAGTACTATTATCAATAAACATGATCCGAAATTATTGGTCGGAAATGATACGCGGGATGATGCTGCAGTTTATGATATAGGAAATGGTACTGCACTGATCTCTACTACCGACTTTTTTATGCCAATAGTGGATGATCCTTACGACTTCGGGCGTATTGCCTCAGCCAATGCGATCAGTGATGTTTATGCAATGGGTGGCAAGCCTGTGTTGGCTATCGCGATACTTGGATGGCCCATTGATAAGCTTTCTCCTGAAGTGGCTCAACAAGTTCTGGAAGGTTCCCGAGCTGTTTGTGCAGAAGCCGGTATCACGTTAGCGGGTGGGCACAGTATCGACTGTCCGGAACCGGTTTTTGGCTTAGCGGTAAATGGAATTATTAACATTAACAACCTAAAGAAGAATTCGACTGCCGTTGCAGGTTGCAAGCTATACCTGACTAAAGCTTTGGGAGTAGGGATTTTAACAACTGCGCAAAAGAAAGGAATTCTGCAACCGCTGCATGCATTCATTGCCCCTGAAAGTATGGCGATGCTCAATAAAATTGGCCAAACATTTGGAGAACTTGAATATGTAAATGCCATGACCGATGTAACTGGGTTTGGATTGATCGGACATTTGTCAGAGATGTGCGAAGGAAGTAATTTACAGGCGGTAATTGAGTTTGATAAGGTTCCAAAGATTGACATTTTAGATGGATACCTTTCTCAGGGTTCGGTTCCCGGGGGAACTAACCGTAATTGGGCTAGCTATGGCCATAAGGTGATGCCTATAACTGAACATCAAAAACACATATTGGCTGACCCACAGACTAGTGGAGGGCTACTTGTTGCGGTAAGTTCTGATAGAACCGAGGATTTTGAGGCCCTCCTTCACCACCATGGGATACCTGAAAAAAATATTATTGCTTTTGGATGGCTTGAAGAAAAGCAAAACGAACATCTCATCCGTGTTATATAATCGTGCAAAGATATATTCCAAATTAAAGAAATTAAGACTGGAGAATATTGAGCAACCAACACTACGCCCACTGTAAAATGATAGGGAAAAACCTTACTTTTGCAGCATCAAAAACCCCCTCATTTTAATGAAGTTAAATATAGATTTCCAGGAAAAATTTGAGCAGCGTCATATTGCTCCCAACGAGCAGGATACTGCTGAAATGCTTCAGACAATTGGCGTTAATTCTATAGATGAATTGATAGATCAAACAGTTCCCCCTCAAATCAGGTTAAAAAATCCGCTAAACCTTCCTGCTGCAAAAAGTGAATTCGATTATTTAAATGATCTTAAGCAAACTGCTTCTAAGAATAAAGTTTTTAAATCTTACATCGGCCAGGGTTATTATGACGTGATCGTTCCTGGTGTTATCCAGCGCAATATCTTTGAAAATCCAGGTTGGTATACCCAGTATACTCCTTACCAGGCTGAAATAGCACAAGGCCGCTTACAAGCATTATTGAATTTCCAAACAATGGTGATTGATCTTACCGGGATGGAAATCGCAAACGCCTCCCTGTTGGACGAAGGTACTGCGGCGGCTGAAGCGATGTTTATGCAGTATAGCATGCGTAAGAATCAGCAAGCAAACATCTTTTTCGTTTCTGAAGAACTATTTCCCCAAACTATAGATATTTTAAGAACCCGTTCTGAGCCTTACGGAATACAACTACAAATTGGCAATCACCAAACCGTTGAATTGACGGAAAATATGTTTGGAGCCATCGTACAATATCCGGCTGGGAATGGGGCGGTCTATAACTATACTGACTTTGCACAACTAGGCCATAAAAAAGGTATTAAACTAACCGTTGTTGCCGACCTCATGAGCTTAACGCTGTTATCGCCTCCGGGAGAATGGGGAGCCGATATAGTGGTTGGAACTACCCAGCGTTTTGGAATTCCAATGGGATTTGGTGGTCCGCACGCAGCTTACTTTGCTACAAAAGAGGAATACAAGCGTTCCATGCCCGGCCGTATTATAGGCGTAACCATTGATAACGCAGGTAATTATGCGCTGCGCATGGCCTTACAAACTCGCGAACAGCATATTCGACGCGATAAAGCAACTTCCAATATCTGCACGGCTCAGGCCCTTTTAGCAATTATGGCTGGCATGTATGCTGCTTACCATGGCCCGAAAGGATTAAAATTAATCTCAGAACGTATTCATGGGCTAAGTGTTTTATTGGCTAAGTCGATTGAGAATTTGGGTTATAAACAAGATAATGAGTTCTTCTTTGATACGCTAAAATTTGAACTTGGCGATTTGGCCAGTTCTATTCATGCTGAAGCAGTAAATAATGAAGCTAATCTAAATTATAAAGGCCAGTCGGTTACTATCTCACTGGATGAGACAACCTCACTTGATGATGTTAAAACTTTGGTTCGCGTATTTGCGAAAGTGAAAGGCAAAACATTAGCCGATTCGGAGTTAGAAAACTTAAGTTCTGACATATCAGCACAACTGCCTTCCGAGTTAAAGCGAACTTCAGAATATTTAACACATCCAGTTTTTAATACACATTATTCGGAGCACGAGATGCTTCGTTATATTAAATCACTGGAAACGAAAGACCTCTCGTTATGTCATTCGATGATCGCGTTGGGTTCCTGCACGATGAAGCTGAATGCAACTACAGAAATGATCCCAATTACCTGGCCTGAGTTTAGTAAAATGCACCCATTCGCCCCGACTGACCAGATAGGCGGTTACATGCAGGTATTTACAGAGCTTAACAACTGGCTGAGTGAAATAACCGGCTTTGCAGCGATGAGCTTACAACCAAACGCAGGTGCTCAGGGTGAGTATGCCGGGTTAATGGTGATCCGGGCATACCACATGGATCGCGGGGATATGCATAGAAACGTAGCCCTGATCCCTTCGTCTGCTCACGGCACGAATCCGGCGTCGGCAGCGATGGCAGGGATGAAGATCGTGGTGGTAAAATGTGATGAACGCGGAAATATCGATGTAACCGATCTTAAAGCAAAAGCAGAAAATCACAAAGATGATCTGTCATGCTTGATGGTCACCTACCCATCTACCCATGGTGTGTTTGAAGAAAGTATAATTGATATTTGCCAGATCATTCATGACAATGGCGGACAGGTTTATATGGATGGTGCTAATATGAATGCCCAGGTAGGTTTAACCAGTCCGGCAACTATCGGCGCTGACGTTTGTCACCTGAATCTTCACAAAACCTTTTGTATTCCTCATGGCGGCGGCGGCCCGGGTATGGGTCCAATTGGAGTAGCCAAGCACCTGGTCAAATATCTTCCCGGACACGGAGTAGTTGATATTAATCATGAGAAATCTATTCATGCAGTTTCATCAGCTCCATGGGGTTCAGCGTCTATCCTTATCATTTCGCATGCTTATATAGCTATGATGGGTGCGGATGGTTTGGCTAATGCAACGAGATACGCTATTTTGAATGCCAATTACATCAAAGCAAGATTAGAGAATTCTTACCCTGTTCTTTATTCCGGATCAAAAGGCCGTTGTGCTCACGAAATGATCCTTGATTGCCGTTCATTCAAATCATTCGGAATAGAAGTTACTGACATTGCGAAGCGTTTAATGGATTACGGCTTTCATGCACCAACAGTGTCCTTTCCGGTTGCTGGCACGTTGATGGTTGAGCCGACTGAATCAGAGCCGAAGCACGAGCTGGATCGTTTTTGTGAAGCGATGATCTCTATACGCGGAGAAATTGCAGAAGTGGAGAACGGGGAATCTGACAAGACGAATAATCCGCTTAAGAATGCACCTCATACCTCAGCTGTTGTGACGGGAAATGATTGGACTCATTCTTATTCACGTCAGAAAGCTGCGTTTCCGCTACCTTATGTTGCTGCTTACAAATTCTGGCCATCTGTCGGACGAGTGAATGATACTCATGGTGACCGCACTTTGATCTGTTCATGTCCTCCAATTGAAAGCTATGCTGAAGAGACTGTTAGTTAAAAATTGATTACATTTAATGAAGCCTTGTATTTTAAATAATACAGGGCTTTTTCATCTTCTCAGATCTATGAAAATTTTCGCCCCCGTTTTCTTTATTCTCCTTTTTCCTCTAAGCCTCATTGCACAAACGAAATCCATCGACCAGGTGAAGGCCGCGCTTGATGGGCATGTAGAGGCCTGGAACTCCGGACGGATTGAAGATGCAATAGCATACTTCTATAATTCTGACAGCTTGCTTTGGGTAAACAGAGCAGGAATAGAGAAAGGCTATCAACCTATATTGGGCAATTATGTGGAAGATTTTGCCGACCGCTCCAAAATGGGAACATACAGCTACGAGCCGCTCTACATTGAGTTGTTATCATCAAAAAGCGTATATTATGTTTATCGCTGGAAGATTGAGCTTAACGGGAAAAGACTAAGGGGCGGCGTTTCATCTCAAATATGGAAAAAATCGAATAAAAGGTGGCTAATTTTTATTGAACACTTCAGCTGAAACCCAGTTCAGGGAAAATACGTATCTTAAAATCAAATACTTATATTATTTTAGACAAATATTTTACTGTCGCTTTCAGCTTTACATGCTAATTAGATTTAAGAGCCTTTTCTCTGTATTTATCATACTTTTTACGTTAACTACTTCCACAGTCGCTTATAGTCAGTCAGTGACTGTGAGGTTGCAACTCAAATGGACACATCAGTTTCAATTTGCCGGCTATTATGCAGCTCTTGAGCGAGGTTACTACAAAGACGAAGGCATCGACATGCACCTCATTGAAGGAGGGAAAGATATTTCACCTATCCATGTAGTTTCAGAAGGAAAGGCTGAATTCGGGATTTATGATCCTGAGGTATTGTTCAAAAATCCCAAAGAAAACCCATTGACAGTGGTTTTTGCCACCCTTCAAAGCTCTCCCTACGCCATTCTTTCCAGACCTGAAAGCGGGATCAGGCGGCCAAGCGATCTGGTTGGTAAGAGAATACTTTCTGCCGGTGACCAGGGATGGAGTATATTCAAGGCCATTATGTTGAAGGAAGGTCTGGACGTAGATAAATCCCGAATTATACCCCGCCTTAAGGACTCCGAAGAGTTAATTGACGGCGAGGTGGACGCTGTAGTCACCTACGCCACCTCACAGCCAAGCCGGTTACGGAAGTTAGGTCTTGATCCCCTGGTGATGAGACCTTTAGATTATGGGGTGGATTTTTACGGTGACGTCATTTTTACGTCTAAAAAATATGCTGATGAATCGCCTGAAGTTGTAGAAGCCTTCAACAGGGCTACCCGCCGTGGCTGGGAATATGCTTTGAGTCATAAAGAGCAATTGGCAGGTGAAATCCTAACATTGCCGGGAGTTAAGGAACGAGGTATAACCCGGCAAAACTTGTTGGATGAAGCCAGAGAATTGGAGAAATTAATTCTGCCAAAATTTGTTGAGATCGGTCATATGAATGCTGGAAGGTGGCAGAATATGCTTTCTATCTACCAGGAACTTGGCCTGGCAAATGCGGATTTAACTCTGAAGGGGTTTCTTTTCAATCCAGCAGAGCAGAAGAATAACGGGTGGTATGATATCCTTACATATACCCTCATGATTGGTGGTTTGTTATTTCTAATAGCCATTGTATTGAATTGGGAACTTCGCCGACAAGTGAAAGTTAAAACGAATGCGCTTTTAAATGAAAACGAGGAACGTAGAAAAGTTGACGCGAGGCTCGAGCTTGCTATTGAAGCAGCAGGGCTGGGTTTATGGGAGCTGAATTTAAACGATAAAACAGCGCATCTAAATCAACGTTGGATATTAAACCAGCTGGGTTACCAATGGGACGATACGTCTAAAGATCTTCGAAAATGGGATTCTTTGATCCATCCTGAAGATAAGGCCCGTGTAGAAAAAGTCAATCAGGACTTTTTAGCGTCCCGCAATTCTTCAAATACAATTAGCTATCGTGTTAAGACCAGCACTGGCGACTGGCGATGGATATTGTCATTCCGTAAAATTTCAAATCGTGATGAGAGTGGTCAGCCAACTAATATAACCGGGTTGCACCTTGATATTGATTCAATTAAAAGAAAGGAATTTGAACTGCAACAACTTACGAAGGAGCTGCTTAAGAAGAATGGTGAACTTGAAAAATTCGCTTATATAACCTCTCACAACCTACGTGCACCGGTAGTTAACCTTAAGAGTCTTACAGAAATGCACGCCGCTGGTGATCTGCCGGACGAATTGGAGGATGAGATTAATTCTAAGATAAGGCAGTCTGTTAAGCAATTAGATAACACCCTAAACGATCTTGTTGAAATCGTCTCAAGTAAGTCCGGTGAACAAATTGTCAGAGAGAGTTTAAATCTGAATATTGAGCTTAACCAAGTGATGACAAGTATTGAGAATCAAATCAAATCATCAAATGCAATTGTCGAAACAGATTTCTCTAAAGTTGAACACATTAATTTCCCAAAAAGGTACTTAACAAGTATTCTGCTTAACTTGTTAACTAATGCGATTAAATACCGTTCGCCTGAAAGGCAGCTAATTATTAATATTAGCACTCGTGTAGACAGAGATTTCACTGTGTTGTCGTTCGCCGATAACGGCATTGGAATCAATATGCCGAAATTTGGACATAAGGTGTTTGGCCTTTATCAACGGTTCCATACTAATATTGACGGTAAAGGGCTTGGCTTATACATTATAAAATCTCAGGTTGAAGCTATGGATGGTAAAATCGGAGTACAAAGTGCAGAGAACAAAGGGACGACATTCCTTATTTATTTCTATGACCCTCACCATCAACCAGCGGAACTAGCCAGTAATGAGAAATAAGATTAGGAAGAATGGTTCACTATTTGTTTACCCGTTTACTTTTTTAAGATATATTTGAAGTCCAAACCATTAAAATGAAGAAATTATTATCAACACTAACTTTATGTACTGCTACGATCTTATTTGTGGCATTCACAAATCCAATTAAAACAGAGACTTTTAAAGTAGACACTGAACTATCATCCATTGACTGGATTGGCCGTAAGGTGACCGGAGAGCACACCGGTAAGATTAAAATTACATCAGGCGAAGTTGTATTGAATGGCAACGCTATAAAAGGAGGCTCTTTTACTATGGATATGACCTCTATTACCTCGGATTCTGAGAGATTAACAGGTCATCTGAAAACTGATGATTTTTTCTCAGTTGAAAAGAATCCCACCTCTAAATTTGTGATCACAAAAGTTACCTCAGCCGGTGCCAACCGTATCAGCGTAACTGGTAATCTAACGATCAAAGGAATCACTGAATCAATTTCGTTCCCAGCCAGCGTAAAAAAAGAGGGAAACTCTTTAGTCGCAGTAGCCAAAAAGGTATTGGTTGACCGTGCAAAATTTGACATCCGCTACGGTTCGAAAAGCTTTTTCAATGATATTGGAAATAAGGCAATTGACGACAATTTTGAACTTGGAATTAACCTGGTAGCGAAGAAATAATAAAGCTATTTGAAAGCCTGCGACATTCCATCGCAGGCTTTTTTTGTAACTAGAGCTCGGGAAGTCTCTCTGCCTGTAATGAATGAGACTTAATTGATAAAAACTATACTTTAAACTATTCGAAATGATTAAGCTTTTGGTTATTGACGACGATGACATCAACAACTTTTTACTAGGCCATTTGCTTAAGAAAAGCGACTATCCTGTAGAATCAAAAATGTTTACAGATCCGGTTATCGGACTTAACTATATCGTTAATTTGCCTGAAAAGAATGCAGCGCCTGATTTGATACTATTAGATATTAATATGCCCCAAATGACTGGCTGGGATGTGTTGAATGAACTTCGTAGTAGTGGCAGAGGGTTTGAAACGGTTAAGAAGGTGTATATGCTATCGTCATCAGTACATATTACCGATTTGGAGCAGGCAAAGGAATATCCGGAGGTTTCGGGATTTATTTCTAAACCTATCACCCTTGAGTTTCTATCAAAAATATTCCTTGAAATAATCGAGTCTAAACCGGCAGTATCTTAAAATGCTCACCATCAAAACTAACTTTAGCTATTGCTTTTGATTTAGCATGATAGAACAGACAAGTCCAATTGCTTTCCGCCGCTTTCTTACCATATTCCTCCCGTAGTTCCATTGAGCGACGCCCATCAAAGTCGTACTTGGCCATAAACTTTCGAAGAAGTTGCTCAGGTTCTGGTAAAATGTCAGCCCCAAAAAAAATCGTTTCGTTATCCTCCTCTATTAAAAAAACCTGGTGATATTCACAGTGTCCTCCCGTTAATTCGTAGCTGATCTGATTGTTCAATTGCCCGGAGCCTTCTACAAAACGTATACTTCCGCTTCGCTGCAGCACATCGAATATTTCTGTCTTATATGACTTTGATGGTTTGCTGTAAGCCGCTTCCCACTCGCCTCGCTGAATAACATACTCTGCATTTGGAAAGCTTAACTGCACGCTTTCGCCGTTGTGATGTACAATCCCTCCTGAATGATCAAAATGGAGATGCGACATTAGAACTAATGATACATCATCGGGATTGAAGCCTGCTTTTCGAATGTTATTATGCAGGATAAAATTACCTTCTGCGTCGTTGAAACCAAGCCCTGTATCTACAAGTATTAAATCATCCTTGGTTTCTACTATAAACGGCTGAACATAAATGAATAAAGAAGCGGGACGATCCTTGACATGATGTATGGCCGGATCAAAGGGCATGAACTTTTTAGAAACATCTACTGAATATGATCCTTCGTATAGAGCGGTAGCTATCAATGTTTGTTATGTTTATTACCTTAATTAGTTACTTTTACGGTTCGTGTTAGAGCATAATTCCAGCCAGCTACGAAGAGCCAAAGATATGCAAAAAAGATGGGTGGAACGGGAACCTGAAAATCCCGCCACAATAGCAGAGTTGCAAACAGCATTAAAAATTGACGAAGTTTTGGCTACTTTGCTTGTTAAACGAGGTGTGAAAACCTTCAATGAGGCACGCGACTTTTTTCGCCCCGACTTGTTGCAACTACACGATCCTTTTCTAATGAAGGATATGGACCGGGCAATCCTTCGGATCGAAAAAGCAATAAATTCCGCTGAAAAAATCTTGATATACGGAGACTACGATGTTGACGGTACAACCTCCGTTGCTTTAGTTTATAGTTTCCTCAAAAAATATCATTCTAAAATAGATTATTATATTCCTGACAGATATAAAGAAGGTTACGGAATCTCGACAGCAGGCATTGATTACGCTGCTGATCATAACTTTTCGCTTATCATAGCTTTAGATTGCGGTATAAAATCGGTTGATAAAATAGACTATGCCAACCTGAAAGGGATAGATTTCATTATCTGTGACCATCATCTTCCAGGTGACACACTACCAGCTGCGGTGGCCGTTTTAGATCCAAAGAGAACAGATTGCCCATATCCTTACAAAGAACTTTCAGGTTGCGGAATCGGTTTCAAACTGGTACAGGCTTTCGCACATAGAAATAATATCCCCTTTGCCGATATCCTTTGTTTTCTTGACCTTGTTATGGTCAGCATCGCTTCAGATATCGTACCTATTACAGGTGAAAATAGAGTACTAGCATGGCACGGCTTAAAACGATTAAATTCTGAGCCTTGTAAAGGTTTATCAGCATTGATCGATATAGCCGGAAGAAAAGACGCCTATTCTATTACGGACGTTGTTTTCATGATTGGTCCCCGCATAAACGCCGCTGGCCGGATAGATGATGCTAAACACGCGGTAGACCTGTTAATTGCAGACACGATTGAAGCAGCCTTTGCAAAGGGTGAGGATATCAATTTAAAAAACACGGAGCGGAAATTGCACGATAGTTCAATAACCGAACAAGCTCTGGCTTTAATCGACAACGATCAGCAATTGATTTCCCAAAAAACTACTGTAGTTTATAACGAAGCGTGGCATAAAGGCGTTATTGGCATTGTAGCTTCCAGACTAACGGAAAAATACTACAGACCGACTATTGTACTTACACACTCTAACGGGCACATAGCTGGTTCAGCACGATCGGTGTTTGGCTTTGATCTTTATGAAGCCCTCAGCGAATGCAGTGACCTGCTTGTACAGTTTGGCGGGCATAAATATGCGGCTGGTCTAACGATGATGCCGGAGAATCTAGCTGCATTTCAAGCCAAATTTGAGAAAGTTGTTTCTTCGTCTATTCCTGACGAGCTTTTAGTGCAAGCCATACATATTGATGCAGTCTTGAAACTGAAGCATATTGATGCCAAGTTCTTCCGTATTCTAAATCAGTTTGCACCTTTTGGCCCGCAAAACATGGCACCTGTATTTCTAAGCCGCGACGTGTTTGTACAGGGACAAGCAGCATTAGTTGGGAGCAACCACCTGAAGATGTGTATCAGACAACTGGATTCAACTTTTTTTGAAAGCATAGGCTTCGGCCTTGCCGAACATATTAACAGTTTGAATAACGGAGCCAGGTTTGATGTTTGCTATACTATTGAGGAGAATGTTTTCAAAAATAAACGGTCGCTGCAGTTGAATATTAAGTCTATGAGACTGAGCGAATACCATCATTGAAGAGGATGCTCTAGCAACCTGACAAGCACGTTTTTTTATATTTGTAAAAATGATTTTAAAGGCAGAAAACCTCGTAAAAAAATATAAGCAACGAACTGTTGTAAATAACGTTTCATTCCACGTTGCTCAAGGGGAAATTGTTGGTTTACTGGGACCTAACGGAGCCGGTAAAACAACTTCATTTTACATGATTGTAGGTTTGATAAAACCCAATGAAGGACATGTTTTTTTAGAAAATGAAGACATCACCTCTGATCCAATGTACCGGCGGGCCCAAAAAGGAATTGGGTATCTGGCACAAGAGGCATCCGTATTTCGAAAGTTATCAGTAGAAGATAATATAAAGGCTGTACTTGAAATGACCAAGTTAAGCAAGAACGACCAAAGAGATAATCTGGAGCAGCTAATAACTGAATTTAGCTTGCAAAAAGTTCGCAAAAACCGTGGGGATCTATTGTCTGGCGGTGAACGCAGGCGTACGGAAATAGCCCGAGCTTTAGCAGCAGATCCGAGTTTCATCCTGCTAGATGAGCCTTTTGCAGGGGTTGATCCAATTGCTGTTGAAGAAATTCAAACTATTGTCGCGAGATTGAAGCTCCGGAACATAGGAATTTTAATAACGGACCATAATGTACAGGAAACTCTATCAATAACAGACAGGGCCTATCTTTTAGCTGAAGGCAAAATCATGTTAACAGGCACTCCTATGGAAATTGCCAATAATGAAATGGCTAAAAAGTTCTACCTTGGGCAGAATTTCGAACTCCGAAAGAAGAAAATCACAATATAACATCTTAGAACAAATGACGATCGTAAACTCCATTTTTACATGGATCATGAAGAAACGGATGCATCAAATAGAACTATTTGTCAAGTATCCGCATGATGTTCAGGAAGAATGGTTTCAAAGCCTTATTTCGTCAGCACAACACACTGAATGGGGTAAGGAACATGGCTTTTCATCAATTTACAGTCAAAATACCTTTAAAGAGCGAGTACCGATTCAGAATTACGATACGTTAAAGCCATACATCGAGCGAATGTTGAAAGGCGAGCAGAATGTGCTTTGGCCTTCAGAAATTAAATGGTTTGCCAAATCGTCCGGCACTACCAGTGATCGCAGTAAGTTTATACCAGTTAGCGAGGAAGCTCTTGAGGAGTGTCATTTTAAAGGAGGAAAAGATCTGCTGACCTTATATTGCAATAACCGTCCTAACACTAAAATTTTTACAGGTAAGTGCCTTGTTTTAGGCGGCAGTCACCAGATTAATCAGCTGAACTCAGAATCATCATATGGAGATTTGTCGGCAGTCTTGATTAAAAACCTTCCTTTCTGGGCTGAATTCTATCGCACTCCGGAAATGTCTATTACCTTGATGGATAACTTTGAAGAGAAGGTTGAGAAGACCGCAAGAGCTACCATTGATGTGAACGTTACCAACTTATCAGGAGTTCCCACCTGGAATATTGTTTTAGCCAAGCGCGTACTAGAAATAACAGGTAAAGAGAATTTACTGGAAGTATGGCCCAACCTGGAGCTCTATTTTCATGGAGCGGTCAATTTTACACCTTATCGCGAACAGTTTAAGAATTTGATTCCTTCTGACGGCATGTATTATTTGGAGACTTACAATGCATCCGAAGGCTTCTTTGGTATTCAGGATCAGTCAAATTCTGAAGAGATGTTGTTGATGCTTGATTACGGAATCTTCTACGAGTTTTTACCTATGGAAAACATTGCCGATGAGAATCCGAAAACTCTCGGACTGGATGATGTAGAACTTAATAAAAATTACGCAATTATCATATCAACCAACGCAGGCTTATGGCGCTACATGATTGGCGACACGGTGAAATTTACGTCACTATCACCTTTTAGAATTAAGATAACAGGTCGTACAAAGCACTTTATAAATGCATTTGGCGAGGAACTTATCATAGATAACGCAGAGAAAGGTTTAACCAGGGCTTGTCATGAAACCGGAGCAATAATCAGGGACTATACTGCAGGACCAATATATTTTAAGGGAAATGAAGCCGGGGGGCATGAGTGGATTATTGAATTTGAGAAATTACCAGATAATAGCGATCGGTTTACTGATGTGTTGGATAAAACGTTGAGGGAAATAAACTCTGACTATGATGCTAAGCGATTCAAGGATCTTGCCTTACGTCGTCCCCTGATCCATATTGCCCCTGAAAGAACTTTCTATAATTGGATGAAGAATAGAGGCAAATTGGGAGGTCAGCACAAAGTGCCCAGACTAGCGAATGAAAGGGTTTACTTAGATGATATACTGAAAATGATGAAACTGTAGGTCAGACATATTCCTTAACCATTTTTATATCAATCAATGCTTACGATTTTGCCCAGACAGACTAGCAAACCATATTCTGTTTAGCAATTTTTACTCCGTGTCATTCCATCTCCACTCGCCTGAAATTTGCAAAGGCTCTTTCAAATTATTTCTGAGCAGAAAATCACGGGTTTGTGTATCGTTTAATCTGATGGAGGGGATAGTTTTGGCATCAGCCAAACCAAAGATCAGCATAGAGTTGAAACGGACGGTATTTTTCATGTCCTGCTCATCTACAAGGTCGAATGAGTCGCAGTCCGCATGATAGCAACGACCTGAATTATTCGGCAACTTACCTCCTGCTGCACCACCTGTAGGAATACCCTGTAACATAAAGGGCTGATGATCACTATGTAAACCGGCACCACTTGAAAAGATATTTTTAAAGCTTGTATCAATAGCTGCAGCAATGCTGCCAATCGATTCAAATAATTCTTTTGATTCAACTGAGCTGGAACTGTAGCCTTTAGGATTGTTGGTCATGTCGTAATTTAGCATATACCTGATCTGGTTAGCGGAATTGTCTTTAACAGCGTTTTCGACATAAGCCTTCGAGCCAAGTAATCCTTGTTCTTCACCCATGAACATGACGAATTCAACGCTACGTTTAGCCTGCAATTTTAAAGCTGAAAAAGTGCGCGCCATGTCGAGTATTGAAAATGATCCTATACCATTGTCAATAGCACCGGTTGCAAGATCCCAGCTATCTAGATGACCTCCTACCACAATCTTTTCACCCGGTAATTCGGCGCCTTTAAAGGTGGCAATTACATTACGGGCTCTGATTAACCCAGAAAAATTAGTCATTGAAATACTGGCCTCCAACTGTTCATTTTTCAATTTCTCTTTAAAATTCATTCCATCTTCAAAACCAATACAAACAGCCGGAAGTGGTACAAGCTTACCGGTCACAGACGCTGTACCTGTTAACAAAACTCCCCCAGGGACGGTGTTGAATATCATAACACCAGCAGCACCATACTTTGTTGCCAAAGCAGTTTTTTCTGACCGGTGCAGGTTTTTTAAACCTGGCTTTGAACCCGGCAGAATACCCAGATAGATAAGTGCAACCTTACCCTTTACCTTATCAGGGTTGACTAAATAATCTTCTTCGAGACCATTATTCATATCGACAAGAGCGGTGTGTACATTGGCTTTTACCGGAGAGTGTGCAAGAGAAACCGACTTAATTTCAAATAGCTTGCCATTCAGACTGACCATTGTTTTTAATGTTCCGCGACTCCAGCTTTCAACCTCGAAAGGCTGATATCTCACCTGGAAACCATATGATTTTAAGAGATTAAAGGCATATTCCTCTGCCTTTTTCCCGTTTTCAGAACCCGTAAGACGATGGCCGATCTTTTCCGATGCATCCTTTAGAGTAGAATACGCTCTCGAATTATTTTGTACTTCGTGATTAATTTTTGCGAAAACTTTATTCCAATCCGAAGTTGGTTGCGCAAATACAGATTGAAAACTTAAAATGAAACAAAAGATGGGAAATAAGGACTTAGTCGTCATGCTAAAATTGATGCTAAATTAAATCAATGCAACGTTAGGAATGCTTTTCTGGCTTTTTGGGAAACATTAGGGAGGCTACCACACTCACTGTTAGAATCCCTAGAATTATAAAAAGAGAGTGCATTGTTTTGAAACCCCATTGATCTAACCAATGGTGACCAAGCATTTTCAACCCAATAAACACTAACAAAAGTGCCAATCCAACTTTCAAATAATGAAACTTATGAATCACGTTCACCAGTAGGAAAAACATAGAACGAAGTCCAAGGATGGCAAAAATATTAGAAAAGAATACGATGTACGGATCTTTTGTTACCGAGAAAATTGCGGGGATAGAATCAACCGCGAATACCAGGTCAGTAAACTCAACGATGAGCAAGACCACAAACAAAGGGGTAATAAAACGTTTTCCGTCGAACTTTACAAAAAATCTATTCCCTACATAATCCGGGTATACGGCGAAAAAACGTGATGCAAACCTGACAACTTTATGATTCTGGGTGTCAATCTTATCATCTTCATCCCGTTTAAGGAACATCATAACTCCGGTATAAACCAGGAAAGCACCGAAAACATACAATACCCATCCAAACTTTGCGATTAAGGTTGCACCGACAAATATGAAGGTAAATCGCATGATAATAGCACCGATAATACCCCAAACTAATACACGATGGTAATATTTCTCATCAACGCCAAAAGCACTGAAGATTAGCACCATAACAAAAATATTGTCCACTGAGAGAGCATATTCAATAATATAACCTGTTATGAATTCAAGGGCAAGATTCTGATTATAGAGATGCAAACTTTCTTCAAAGTTTCCAGGTATAAGCGTGATATTGTGAAAGTGCTTTTGGGTGACCTCCTCAAGCCGGGCAAAGTTGTCGATACCGTGCAAGATCTGACCTTCAGTCAATAAAAGGAAATAAAATCCAAGCGCAAACGATACCCAGATAAAACTCATCACTGCAGCTTCTTTGAATTTAACTACGTGGTCTTTCTTATTAAAAACCCCCAGATCAATAGAAAGCATCAGGATGATGAAAAGGAGAAAACTCCCAAAAAAGATATACTCGTTTGACATACTATTTTTTTCGTTCAGTCGTGAAGCGTACTAATTGCTCGAGGGCCGTACGCGATGTGTGTTCAGGGAATGTTTTTAGGATATCAAAAGCTTCATCCTGATACTGAAGCATTCGTTGGGTGGCGTAATCCAGGCCACCGCTTATCCGGACGAACTTGATAACTTCAGTTACTTTATCAGACTCTTCATTATGATTTTTGACAAGATTGATGATATGCCTTTTCTGAGAGCGGGTAGCTTTACTTAATGCGTAAATCAAGGGCAGTGTCAATTTCTTTTCTTTGATATCAATGCCCAGAGGCTTTCCGATATCATCAGTGCCAAAATCGAAAAGATCATCTTTTATCTGAAATGCCAAACCGATCTTCTCCCCGAATAAACGCATCCTTTCAACGGTTTCTGGATCAGCTCCTGCAGACGCGGCTCCACATGAACAACAAGAAGCGATAAGAGAAGCTGTTTTTTGGCGGATTACTTCATAATAAACCTTTTCGTCAATATCCAGGTGCCGGGCTTTTTCGATCTGTAGTAATTCGCCCTCACTCATCTGTTCAACAGCAAGCGAAACTATCTTCAACAGATCGAAATCGCCATTATTGATTGATAAAAGTAATCCTTTAGACAGAAGGTAATCCCCAACCAGAACAGCGATCTTGTTTTTCCATAATGCGTTGATGGAGAAAAAACCTCGCCGTTCATATGAGTTATCTACAACATCATCATGAACAAGAGTGGCTGTATGAAGTAACTCAACTAAAGCTGCCCCCCGATGGGTTGCATCGGTAATGCCACCGCACAAACTAGCCGAAAAGAAAACAAACATCGGCCTGATTTGCTTACCTTTTCTTTTGACTATATAATGTGTAATCCGGTCGAGAAGTGGAACTGAGCTGTGCATCGAGGCCTTAAACTTTTTTTCAAAAGCGTCGAGTTCGGAGGCAATAGGTTGTTTGATCTCGTTTAAGCCAGGCATTAAAGTTCGAATGCGGTTTTAGGATTTGGGAACAATGATGCAAACATATTGAAAAATGATGATTTAAGTGAATTAAACGGCAGCCATGAAGTCATTTTACCTTTTTGAATTAAAACTCAGAATTTCTGAAATTTTAATACTTTTGTAGCCCTTCGGAGAGGTGTCAGAGTGGCCGAACGAGCGAGCTTGGAAAGTTCGTGTATCCGCAAGGGTACCGTGGGTTCGAATCCCACCCTCTCCGCTAAACTCCTGAGGCATTTGCCCCAGGAGTTTTTTGTTTGATGACCATAGGCAAGCAAATCAGTAATCCACAGGATATTTTGGAACACTGCAGTCAAAAGACTTTATACCTTTATTTGCATGAACGATATGCTTACTATATACTTACTATGTCATCCCTTCGATCAAACACCTGTGAGCACCCCTGTATTCATATGTTAAGTAGATGCTTATCTCCTAAGGAGATGAGGATAAGTTTGAAGCGGGTAGTCAACTAATACATCAAGAAAAAAGGCCATCCTTTTTGCAGAGATGGCCGTTAGCATAAATCAGTATGATATGTTGTATTATTTATTGATCATCATTGTTGAGTAAAGCGGGTTCTTTTATATTCTGACAAAGGATATATTGATTGTTTCCAATCCAGGTCAACTGTGATATCCCGCCTGCAGTTACCCGATCTGCAGTGTCTCCTAATAATGCTATGGAGTGACTTTTAAGCTCGGGTTAAGGTCTTTCGCTTACTATGGGGCTAAGGTACTTCAGAACGCTGCCAACTAAACAAAGACTAAAGAAGACCCGACTCTACTTGTTTAACAATGAGTAGATTACAGTGTCTAGAAATCTTCCTTCATAGAATTCATTTTCTTTCAAATGTCCTTCTTTAATAAACTTACTTTTAAGAAGCACATTTTCAGAAGCTAAATTTTCCGGGTCAATGACCGCTTCAATAGAATGAAATTTCAAGCTGTTGAATGCATAATCGATCACCAGGTTAACAGACTCCCTCATTATTCCTTTTCCATGGTAGTCAGGATGAAGTACATATCCCAGCTCGGTTCTAAAGTTTTTTAGCTGCATCCTTAACAAGCAAATTATGCCAACTAGTTTGACATCTCCCTTAAGCGTTATCGCCCAGGCAATGGACTCATTATCTTCCAGGCCTTTCGTGATTGTTTGAATATGATCTAGCGCATCTTGTTTATTTTTAGCCAACGGCCTGGGAATATACTTCATGGTCGCAGTATCGGAACGAATTTCATAGATCTGGTCAACATCTTCCGGTGTAACCTGCCTTAACATCAGACGCTCAGACCGTAAATTTGGGAAAGGAGTAAAATTAACCTGAAGCATAATGTTTTAAGAGTATTTAGCAGTTAAAATTACTATAAAACCAATTGATCAAAAAGACGCTCGAGAGTTTGCTGTGGATCCTCACAAAAGCCAGGATGAACTTTTGAAGTCTGCAATACGGTGCTGCGTGTCGCGGTAAGCCATCGGAAACGCGAAGGCATATCCAACTCTCCAATTGGCCCGGCTTCCCTTCCTCCCTCAGCAATCTTTACGAAAGAATTTAAATTCTCTTTAATATTCTCAATTTCCATTACATCCATTGCATTGCCGTACACAGCGCTAATTTTATCCTCATCTAATTTACACAAAGCCTTCAAGTACTTCTGTTTAAAACAAAATAGGATCACTCCGACATTGAGAAATTCCTCTCGTTCAACCCTCGGTACCACCCTAATGACCGCGTATTCAAATAAGTCCTTTTCTTGCATTTTGAGCTTCATTTAGGAATATTGCTGAGTTTGCTATCCTCAGTTGTAAAAATTGGGTGTAAGCCTGCCGATGTTCATCGGTTGTCTCAAATATCCCGCCCAACCATTCATCAGGAATTAAACTTATAATTGAACTAATGAGTTCATCAGTCAGTATTACCCGAAATTCTTCATTGACCTGATCTAATTCTGTCGCCTGCTTAAGTAATACATGATCTTTGATTAGTGCGAAAGGTTGAATGGCCTTTTCACGCCAGTTTTGCCATGAGTGATGGAAATAAAACGAGGCACCATGATCGATCAGCCATAGCTCCTTGTGCCATACCAACATGTTGGTATTCCGGCAGGTTCGGTCCATATTGGTGAGCAGGCAGTCTAACCATACGATCTGCGAGGCAAGTTTAGAATCTACCTTCATAACTGTGGGATCAAACGTTATAGAGCCGGATAAATAGTGGAATGCAAGATTAAGCCCAACACTGAATTTTAACAAGTCTTGAATTTCTTCGTCCGGTTCCGTACGTCCGAAAGCTTCATCGAGATTTGCAAAAACGAGTTCTGGAACTTTAAAACCGAGCGTCCTGGCTATCTCGCCACCAATAATTTCCGCGATAAGAGCCTTTGCACCCTGTCCCGCCCCTCTAAACTTAAGTACGTATAAAAATCCATCGTCAGCTTCGGCGATTGCCGGCATTGAGCCTCCCTCCCTCAGGGGTGTTACATAGCGGGTAACATTTACCGTTCTTAAAAGATCATGAGTATGATTCATATTAATTACACTTAGCTTGTTGGACGAACGGCATTTTTATTTCAAATATCATACGCCGTCACCTGATTACCGCATTGTACTTAGCTGCTTAAAAATGTAAAGCATCTAACTTTAAGTAGCTCACCAGCTAAAGCTCCCCTGCTCATCAAACTTAAAACTTCTAACGGCACTTAACGCTGAAAAATCTTGAAAAAAAAAGCCCGGCTAGTGGCCAGGCTTAAATTTAGATTGATCGGATAGTTTTTTTACTTTTAAATCTTCATCAGCAGCTATTAATAAGCATTTGTTTCCCCGCGAAGGATATTAATTATAGTCAAAAAAACAATTTTGACATCCAGCATTATAGACCAGTTATTTAAATACCAAATATCATGTTCTACCCTTTTTTCCATAAGGTATGGTGTATCAGTAGCACCCCTAAATCCATTTATTTGGGCCCAACCTGTTATGCCAGGCTTTAAGTGATGACGAATCATATACTTGTCTATAATAGCGCGGTATTCTTCTGTATGTTTTAGCATATGGGGTCTGGGACCAACCACACTCATATTTCCAATTAGGACATTGAAAAATTGAGGAAGTTCATCCATACTGGTTTTTCTTAAAATTTTTCCAAAAAAAGTAACCCGGCTATCGTTTCTGGAAGTCTGCAGAGTATCAGAGTCGGGATTGCTTGTCATGCTCCTGAACTTGTAACAGTAGAATTTAGAGTTATCACGACCGCTGCGTAGTTGTCTAAACATTACGGGGCCTCTACTCTCGAGTTTAATAATTACAGCAATCAAAGGAAATAACCAGCTCAATAAAAACAGGATAACAACAGAACTGAAGACAATATCTGCCAAACGCTTTTTAAAGCGATTATCTATTTCTTCCAGCGGTTCATTTCTTAGACTAAAAACAGGAAACTCGCCCATATAATTTATAGTGAATGGGCCATCCAGTAATTGGCTGAAATCTGGGACGAACTTTAATCTCACACACTGCCTTTCTGCTTCAAGTATTAGAGATCCGGCTTCGCTCATCCGATCTGCGCTTAACGAGACATATACGTCTTTGATATTTCTTTCAGAAGCCTTCTTTATTTGCGCACAAGTGACTGGCAATAAGCGCCCGGAAGGGTCGACCAAAACCGAATCATCCTCAGAATCAAGAAAGCCGTGAAAGGAATATTGCTTCTTATTTGACTCAAAAAATGAAGCTAACCGCAAGCCCATTTGATTTAATCCCAAAACGGCAACCGGTCGTCCAGTTTTATAGCGTCGAACAAATTCAATTTCAACAATTGTGCAAAGAAATCTGCTGGTGATAAATCCTGTGATACAAAGAGAATAAAATAAGAATATTAAGTAATCGGAGATTTTTGTCTCCTGAAAAAATACGAGATAACAGACAAACAACCCTCCATGCAAAGTGACACTTTTCCATGTGCTGCGAAAAATCTGTTCAATATTTTCAATGTTTGCCTTGTTATAAAGTTGAAAAACATTGGCAGCGATAAGCCACGTTAGATTGACACTAATTAGATTTTCTTTATAATAATCAAATGTCTGAACATTGATTGCAAGATTATAGAAATAGTGCGCGATGAAATACGCACTATTAATTAATAATACATCAGACAAAATTAGGATAATGCGCAGGGAGTATAAGAACCGGTTTTGCATGATCTCGAAATAAGAAGAACCTCTTTAGAAAATGGTTGTCGATTAGAATTTGTAGAGTTGCAAGCTAAATGGAAGGCAATTGATGAAATACGACACGAAACTTCGATATCGGAGGCATTGAAAATTTCCTTGTAATTAGGTTCGCATGTCTCAAGCCCTGGAACAGAGTTTTCAATAATTTCTTGGTTGATCTGAGCTATTAATACAGTTTTCGGATATATAGCCTCGTGGGGGATTATCGTGAAAACAGTACGACTAAAAACAACTAAGCCCATTGTTTTCGGTCCATTTCGTTATATACCTCGCGAATACCGTCTTCCAAAGTGACCTTAGCTTTCCACCCCATGGAACTGAGCCTGCTTATATCCATCAGCTTCCTCGGTGCGCCATCAGGTTTAGTTAAGTCTGTGATAATAGCCCCCTTGAAACCCACTATTTTTTGGATTAGTTTAGATAGATCTAAAATGGAGATATCCTCTCCTACACCGATGTTAATTACACCGGGTTCATTATAAACTTGCATTAAGAATAGTAGAGCGCTGGCCAAATCATCCGCATGTAGAAATTCCCTTCTCGGAGTTCCGCTTCCCCATATTGTTACCGAGGCCTCCAGGTTATTTCGGGCAATAATGATTTTTTTTAGTAAAGCGGGCAGAACATGGGAATTGTGCAAATCGTAATTGTCATTAGGCCCATATATGTTAGTTGGCATTACAGAAATAAAATTGCAACCGTAATTATATCTATAAGCATCGCATAGCTTAATCCCAGCAATTTTTGCTATTGCATAGGGCTCGTTAGTTGGTTCGATTTCTCCGGTTAAAAGGTATTCTTCTTTGATGGGTTGAGAGCAAGCCTTCGGGTATATACATGAGGATCCTAAGAGCATCAATTTTTTAACCTTGTTCAAAAAAGCACAATGAATAACATTATTTTGAATCATGAGGTTATTATATATAAACTCAGCACGGTAAGTATCATTTGCAATGATTCCTCCAACTTTCGCAGCAGCCAAAAAAACATACCCAGGCTTTTCTACCTCAAAGAAAGTGCACACTTGCTGTTGATTTCTTAGGTCTAGTTCTTGGGAGGTGCGAACAATGATATTGCTGTAGCCATCTTTCTCTAGCTTCCTGACAATTGCCGAACCAACCATTCCTCTATGGCCGGCCACATATATCTTATCGGTTTTTTCCATCCTACTTTTCCTGATTAAATAAGTCCCGTACGCGAATAAAAAACTTACGTGGACTAATGTGAAACAATCTATGCTGGGAAGAAATTACAGTTGAAATACCTGTTCAAAGAATTCAGGAATTCTTGGCTAGACCTATAAATGCAACTTCATGACAAACTTGTTGCATGCTCCCCTTTTGTTAAATCAAACATTAAAAATGACTCTTCAAAAGAATTCATTATCCTGTCTACCGAAAGATACATTTCAGCATATCTTCGAGCATTTGCTGCTCGCACTTTTGCATTTTCCCCAAGCGCTTCAAGTATGCCTTCGTTTAATGCTGTTTGATTCTCGGCTTCCACCAATATTCCCATTTCGTGTTTCTGAATTAATGAATGCATTCCCGATTCAATATTTGCAGTAACTAACGCTACCCCGCCGATAGCTAAAACGGTATTCAGTTTAGATGGCATCACCAGATCGCAGGCATTACCTTTTTGAATAATAAGATGAACATCGGCCATATTTAAGAATCTATTGAAGTTCTCTATCGGTTGCAACGGAATAAAACGGACATTCTGTAATTTAAGCTGGGATGCTAAGCTCTGTAATCGATCTTTATATGGTCCCGAACCACATATCACAAACTTCAAATCCAGCCTATTCCTGAATTTTTGAGCTGAGTAAAGTACCGATTCAATCCCCTGCTTCTCACCAATTGCTCCCGAGTAGAGAATTATTTTATCTGAGGAGTTAAAACCGAAGGAATGTTTTAGACTAGCCCGATCATTGATCGGATAAAATTGATTTAAATCGGTGGTGTTATAAAATAGAGAAATATCTCTATGGGCCTTTTCTTTAACTTTCCGCAACATTCCTTCGCCCACACAGGTAATCCCATCACATTGATCAAAGATGTACTTCTCGAGTTTAAACAGGGCTCTAAGAGCTTTCTCAGATCTTATCATTTTTAAATCCCTGGCCGCTTCAATTTGGAGGTCATGTACATGGCAAACTAGTTGAGTACCTTTTACCTTCTTATAAAATATCCCTAGTAGGCCAAGGGTGACCGAGGGAAGAATTGTGATAACCAGATCAAACCTTTTCCCTATGAGTAATTGAAGGAGTTTAAAAAACGCTAAAATTAAAAATGAAAAGTCCATCAAGACTCTTTTCAAACCTGAGGGTGTTCCCGGAATATACATAGGACAGCGATGGACCGTTATACTACCCCCTGAATCTAAATGTTCAACCTCCGTAGTGTACCTGAATCGATCCTTAACATAGGGCTCCTGAACCTTCCAAAATGGATAGTACGGATAAGACGTAAGCACTGAGCAATTATAACCTTTTTTAGCAAGCCACTGAATTTGCTCACCGCTGTACTTTCCAATTCCAGTTGGTTCCGGATAAAAGTTGTACCCAATTAATAATATAGACTTTTTCATATCTAATTGGCTAAAAAGAAATTTTCTTAAGTTGAATCCGGGGAATTCGATCAGACGATTAACGCCAGACACATTGGAGATAAAATTTATTCCGGAAGAAGAGGATAATGTTTTTACTGGCCTGAATCCAGGCTCAGGTTAATTAACCTTAGTGAAAAGAACTTGATTAATTAAAAACAGCAGGTTCAGTGGCATGGAAGTCCACTTTCATTTGCCTGTTTCGGATAAATGTCGCAGGGTTTCCGGAATAGATACCATACGCCTCTAAGTTTTTGCTGGCTACCGAATTGACGGTTAATATGGAGTGCGACTTGCAGATAACCCCCGGGCAGACTACAGATTGTGCACCGATCCATACCCCATCCTCAATTTTTATCTTTTCTAATCGGTAAGCAAAATTGCTAACTGTATAATCATGGTTACCAGTCAACAACATAGCCCCCTGAGAAATTGCTACATTGTTGCCAATATCAATATTCTCAAGATTGTCAATCCAAACTGATTCTCCTATCCAACAATTGTCGCCAATTGAAAGTCTCCACGGATTTTTTATTCTCACTTTAGGTTTAATAACCAAACCCTTACCTACCCTGGCACCAAATAAATGGAGTAGCTTCTTCTTAAATCTATATGGCCAGGGAAAGGAGCTGTTAAAAACATAGTAATTAACAAAAAACCATATCAATACTTTCAACCTGGGACCTGCCTGGTAATTACCACAATGAAACTGTGAAAGATCTACCTTCATGAAACAATAAACTCTACCGGGGGTAAGACTCAATTCAAAACACAGTGCATCAGGCCTTGAGCTTTTCTTCTTCAATTAGTCGTAACGCGAATAACATTTCGACCATGGTCCTTTGAATGGTGTAGTGCCACCCCGCCCATCCATCTAGAATCAGTCCTTTAACGACAAGGCAATAAAAAAATACGAATATTGGGGCCAAAACCTTGGTCTTTCTAATCTTGGTAATTAATGAATTTCGACCCGGATTATCTGGGTCTAGCAGTTTCTGACATTCTTTTACAGAATAGCCGTTTAAATTATTAAGCCATCTGGTTAGTGATTTGCGGTCGTCGTGTAAAATAAAAGATTTGTAAAACCCTTCTCCTCCAGAAATCACCAGCCTATGAGCATGTCCATCATCAATGTAGCTGCACTCAGATCTCCTAAAAAAAACTGGACGTGGAGTGGTGTTATTTGTCAGCAATTGTTTCCCAAAAACCAAAAATTTAAACTGGGTATTGTAGGCTGAAATATGTCTATCATCAATTCTTAAAAAACCGATCGTTTCAGTTATAAACTGATCGGTTAACACGTAATCAGCATCTAAACTTATTACCCATTCACTATTAATCAAGGAAAGTCCATAATTACACTGGTGTGCGAATGTGTCAAAATCTCTATGGTATACAGTTACGTTGGGAAACTTGCTGAGAATTTCTAGTGTAGCGTCTGTACTGTAGCTATCTAAAACAACGATCTTTTCTAACCAAATCAGCCTCATTAAGACTCGTTCAATATTGGGTTCTTCGTCCTTCGTAATAATTAAGGCCTGTAAAATATTTGATCTTATTTTATCCACGACACTATCAATTATAAAATCGCACTGCTATACAAGAGTGTTTTTAAAGAGAGACTTCACTTTTTAATAGTAGCCTGTTATTGACGTTAGAATAAAATTCCAGATATCTGTTTGTAAGCGATCTCCAGTTAAAATCTCTCTTGATGTCCACCGGGGCCTTTTCTTGAATTTGAAGACGTTTTTCAGAATCCTTGTATATCGATTCTAATTTCTCTATCACTTTGCTTATTGAACCCTCGCTAATCCAGCCTAACTGGTTTTGAACCACATATTTTGACAATCCTACCTCACTACTTAAGAACACAGGGGTGCCCACCGACAATGCCTCTATGACAACCACACCAAAGTTTTCATTAAATGAGAGAAGTGCAAAAAGGTCTATTGATGAATAAAATTCATATTTCTGAACCTTATTTTTCCATCCAACCCAATCGATTTTATCTGCATTGCCACATTCTATAGCTAACTTTTTCAAGTAACTTATATAATCATCTTCCCCATTTCCGGCGATTTTCAATCTATAATCAAAGGTGACTGCAGACAAAGCCTGGATTAATAGATCAAGTCTTTTTTTAGGATCTATTCTTGATAAAAATCCGATTACAAAGGGCTCATTATCATTTCTAATTTTTGTGTGCTCAAAGTATTCGGATTCTACCAGATTTGGAATAATAGCTCCGGTCCAATTTCCCCCAATCATTTCCTGACTTTCATTCCATTCCATTTCTGATGACACATGAAGAAATGTATTCTCTAATAAGTATTTGCCAATAACGTAGTGCAGGAGTTGCTTTGTTCGCTTATTATTTGTGTTCAATATGTATTCACATAACATTCCATGCGGTGACAATACAGGCCTCACTCCACGAAATTTACATATGGCAGCGGCAATTACCATTGGAGGATTCCACCAGGAATGCAAATGGACTATGTCGAACTTATTAGCATTTAAGTAAATCATCTTCCAAAATGCGGGCGAAAGATGTGAATGCCCTCTTGAAAAACGTTTGAAGTAAAATACCTTCACACCGTCCACGATTAATTCGTTGTCTGCCTCTATTTCTAATTCGGTTTCGCCGTTTCCATTAGTTGTAAAAACTGTAACATCATGACCACTTTTTACTAAAGACTCAGCCAGCAGACTGGTCACCACAGTAACTCCCCCATAAACATAGGCGGGTTTATAAGTTGGTGTCAGAAAAAGTATATTCATACAAGCAATCTGCTTATTCGCTCTTAATTCTGCTTGAGATAGATCTTGCATAGGATCTCCGGATACTCCAGGCTCTGGTCAATGAAGACAATTTGTAGCCGCCGAAAATAGCATTCCACTTAGGATCTAAATACTTACAATACATTGAATATCCTTTATGAAACAAAGATCCCATGGGATCCCAGGGTTTAGGAGATCCAACAAAATGCAGAATCATGTTCCTCGATACTTCAGGCTTTTCCTTATGTGCTAACCATTCACAATTGAAGCGACGTGGCAGCTTCGCAAAGTTGCCTGAGCAAAAGATGTTTAAAAGTGATTGATCATGAGATGGCAGCTCCAACGGATACTGTAATGCTATTGAAAGACATTTGACTTTAACATTATTTCTTCGCCACTCCTTCAAGTTAATTAAAAGCACTCCCGCATTAAAATATTCAACATTTGGCGATATCCCTAGCTTGTTGATATAAAATTGATTTCCCAGAGTGTACATAAAACTGCCTCCCCCTACTGCTGCTAACGCATATCCGTTGAAATTAAAGTCGTTAATCTCTAAAACATCTAACTCAACTATAAGATCCGAATCCAAATAAAGCACCTGGTCACAAACAATTAGATCGGCCAGAAGTAATCTGCCGTAAGTAGTCCAATCCCCATGAAGTGAAGAAAAAGAGCCAAAATAAGATACAGGGTCAAAATCAATAAAGTGATAATCTCCGCTGAAGGATTCCCGGCCCAAAAGTTCGACTATTTGCTTTTTTTGGCATTGGGCAAGCCCAGCACACAAAATCCAAAGTTTTAAACTGCTTTGATTAGAACAATTACGGATCAATGAAGAAATGGTCACACCTAGACCAATCATACCAAGTTGATTGATGCAAAAAGCGATATTCATAAATTACTTATTGGAAACCAGACTTGATCGATTGAATATCAGCAATGAACAGAGAAGGAATTCTCTTAGAGTTTAGTTTATTTTTATTTATGCCAGCATCAACTGATTAATACCGTGTAGTTCAAGGTAGGCCTCCATCATCTTTTCAGCTTTGAACCGTTTGGAATTTTGAAAACCACGTTCAACTAATTTGGAACGAAAATCATTTTCTTTTAACCAGAGAAATGCTTTAGCAAACTCTTGCGGCTTGTACGGATCAGCATAAAGAGCACCATCACCGCCGACCTCGGGCAAAGGCTCGAAACTACTTGTTATAACAGGCGCACCACAGGCTTGAGCCTCAATCAATGGCCAGCCAAATCCCTCAGAAAAGGATGGGAAGATGTAGGCAAAGCATGCATTGTAAAGAGATACGAGAGTTTTATGATCAGGCTTGACGATGGATATTATCCGGTTTTTAAGCCCCAGGGATTCAGCATAACCTATCAAACTTTTGTTAGCTCCCTCGCCCGCAAAACAAACTAGCCCCGACCATTGGTCTCCGAGACAATTTACCATATCGATCAATAGCTTTCTATTCTTTCGAACATCATTTGAACCTACATGAAGTATAAAAGGAATATCCGGAACTATTCCGGCCTTAGTTAGTAAACCTTCATATTTTTCGTTAGCTATCACCCCAAAGTCGTTATTGAGTGAATTATAGACTACCCGCCAATGCAAATGGGACGTTGATTTAGGGTAGCTTAAAGCAATTAGTTGCGTTAACGTATGTTCTGTTACGGAAGCTAAACAGCACGATCTGCTGAGATGATAAAAAATCCACTTTTGAAAAATTTTTCCCGTTGCAGAAGCCGGTGCGTATGCATCAGTAAACCCTAATGCACCTCGTATAGCTAATACGTCGTGGCATGTGATACCTGTCTTGTGCGCAGGCAGGAATTTTAAATAAGGAGCGTTCCCCTGATCACAAACATGAAAGCGGGTATTAAATTTATCGAAATTCGCATTTTTTAGCCTGATAGCTAAAACCACGGGAAAGATTATGAATTTATCAATGTATCCTAACCATTTTCCCATGCCGTGACTGGCTCTGTTAACTAGTCGACCAAAAAAGACGGGCGGACGCCATATATCAACGGTTATCCCCTTTTTAATAAATCCCTTCTGAAGAATTTGAGCGAATCGGTCCATACTCTCAAGGTGGTCAAGGCGATAATTCCCAATTAAAATCATTCTAATATTTGAAGGTATTTGCTTCATTTTTAAATAAGAAGGAAATGCCAAAGTCTAATGACACTCGTTTAGCGGTTATTGCGGGACGGTCTTTCCGGCGATTATAATTTGCCAATCACGATAACAAGGCCTTGGGAGATAGGTCTAGGCCATGCACCTTGAGCAAAAGCTAACCGTCAAAATCAAGAACATCGAATGGTAGTTCACCCCACAGCAATTTTCTCTAATAGGCCATCACAGTTGGATACTAGATCCTAAGAGTATGGTCATTCTAAAAACGATTATAAAATTTGAAGAAGATTCTTTTTACCAGATCTATTTTTTCTCGTTTACTCAGCCGAACGATGTAATCAAATTGAGAAATGGGCGGGAATCCTGGTTTAGGATCTTGTAAATATCGTATTCTAAAAAAAACTTTGAATTTCTCGGTGCAAAAAATGCGCAACAGTATTAACCTTTTCTTAACAAATCTATCAAGGCGAACCTTTCTTTTGGCAAGCTCTGCAACGGTCACTTCGTTACCAGAAATCAGCGTACCTAAAGTTTCCGCGTATTTAAGCTGGTGACAGGCTCTAAGCATGACGGTAAAATCATTTATCCAATCAATCAAGCTCCTCTCAGGAAGCTGATGAATACTCCGTCGCGGATTGGGTGGGTTAGAATGCGCGATAAAACTCTTATATTCTTTATTCTCCAAATAATTGATGACCCATCGAACACGATCCAACTCTGGATGTGAAAGCGAAGGAAATTGTCCACTGCGAACTATCGACTCATCTAATCTACCTCGACAGAGAAGGGATATAATATAGTAGGCCCATTCTATTGGATCGGGCTCGAAAGCTCTATAAACTCTTGAATTGTTGAGAATAGGTTCAATAATCCAACGAAAAGCAGCGTCAGTATTGCCTTTATGCAAATTACAGATTGTTAGCTTTAGTTTCGGTTCGCGCATCCAGTCTATATAGTGCAGGCATTTCAAATACAAAGCTTCAGCTTCGTCAAATTTACCTTCGTTTAACTTTTCGTCCCCCTTACGCAAAAGCACCAGATGTAATCCATCACACACTATATGAGCATTTTTTATTCCTGATGAATTTGTAACACTAACTAATGGATCGAATGGATTCAGCTGAATAATTTTTTCGTTACCGTTAATGTTCCTATTAAGATTGTACCACTGAAAAATTTGATCCCTTTGCTTTAAAGTATGTCGAGACTGAACAAGTTCATATCCAGCATTAAGCAGTTTGTTGAGTTCGCTTTTATTTTCGAAAAGATAATTTAACTTATCCAGTACATCATTGTCGTCTGCGAATACACAATTTTGCATATCCACAAAGCCCGCTGCTTCAAGAGAAGGTGTTTTCTCAGTTATCAGACAGGACTTTGAACCAGGTATTTCAAAATGTTTGCGCACAACATCTTTAGCTATGGTTCCGCAGGTTGGCACAAACCAGGAAGTGTTGATTGTTCTGGCATATTGCTCTCCTTGAATCATTGTTTGCGATTGTTTCTGATATCCTTGATGTGGTAGAGTTGTTGATGGATAATGAGCTGAAATAATCTTATAAATTTTCTGACGCCATGGGTATAATGAGTTCATAAGTCCGGTGAATAGAATTGGAATAACTTTAGGCTGACCATAATCGTGACATATTTCACTATCAATAAAATTGGGCCACACAAAAAGGTTTTCTGCAATCTCTGGCGTATGCTCGGCTGTAGTGGTGCATATAGAAAAAAAATTCTCTATTCCCCACTGCTCCATATCCGAAATAAAACCTACTCTGCAATCACACCAGGAATCGCCATTATGCAGTCCTAACTTTGGTACTGTTGTATAAGCGGATGTGTTTTTAATTTTTATTTTTCGGGAAATCTTCGTTCTGAACCCGCTTTCGAAAAGAGCTATATCGGGATGGTATATATCACAAACCTGTTGATAGTCGCAATCCCGATTAATTAAAATAACATCAAAAAATTCTGCTAAACATTTAACATGCAGCTTCATATGTAACTGCAAAAACTCAGGCAATTTCTCGTGTCTCCATTGAAAAAACAACAGCCTTGGCTTAGCACCGTTCTCTTCCATAAAAGATTCCTTCTTCAGAAATATCCTTTTGGCAATTGGAATTCGAATATCAAAACACCCGACCCTTTTGCTTCGGCAATTTTAATGCTGCAATTATTAAACCCCCAATCAACGTGAAGAAGCCTAGTGAAGTTGGTTGTGCCCACTGCCCTTGGCTAAGCGATAGAAAACCAAAACTTAATAACATCCATGGAAGTAAATCCCCATTCAATAACCGTTGATAACATCTATATGAAATATCAAGGGCCAAACCTAATCTGAAAAAAATTAAGCCGATTCCTAATACCGGTCCAAGTTCACTAATTAATCGTGCCCACTCCTGATCTAAATTTAATCTAACTCTACTGGTATCCAACAACATGCTTCCAACGTTAGTTCCCATGCCCATACCGTATCCAAAAAAGGGTTCATTAGATGCATCCCTAACGGCACTCACCATACCTCCCAAAAAGCGATCACCTAATACTCCATCCAAACCACCTTCCGTTTCATTGGCATTTTCAAATCTTGAAGTGAATGCTTCAACCGATGTTGAGAAGAAAGCACTTTTACTCAAAACCATCAATGCAATTACCATGCAGCAGGTCGCCAGAATCATTTTACCCATGTATTTCCTTTTATAAACGGTTGCGTAAGCTGCAAATAGTATGGATATTCCTACCTGGAAAAATAAACCACGACTAATTGAAAGCGGAATTGCAACAAGGAGGCTTACAGTAGCCAAAATCAGAATGAGCCGATTAATACTTTTGGTATTCGTCCAAAAATAAAAAATATAGCTGGCAGCTAAGCTAAAGAAAAGAGTTGTGCCATTTGTAAAAGAGAACGTCCCCGGTGGCCTAAAATATCCTAACGCTCCCCCAAATCCGGCGCCATCTGTGTCTCCTCCAACACCTCTGTTGACCCATGCAGATTGTGGGCTGTAAAATTGAAATGCAATAAGAATGGCCATTGGAATTGTAAGCCACAATACGGCTTTGCCAACTCTTATTACATCAATTGGATTTAGAATTCGTCCGATAACGAATAGGAGAGGTATATTAAGAAAAACCACCCTCGCGCCATATGTGGCGACTATAAAATTTCCATGTCCAAGAAAGAAGGCCGTATACAATCCTATAAGCCCAATTAACGCCATTCCGGCCATGTAAAGGTTGAACTTAAGGAGACCTTTATGCCAACAATTTAACACTAGCCACAACGCGATTGGATCCCGAATGATTAGCAAAGGTGTTGAAAGGCCCGGAAGGAACCACTTCCTTAAAGCACCTTCAAAAATAAGCAGGATAAAATATAGCCAAATACCTTGCTTAAAAAGATTAATGCTGTTCACCGATTCGGAGTTCGAAATTTCCTTATTGCGTCGGCTAGCTAAATTTCTAATCTGGACACTTTTTGTGTACGATGCCATTCTAACTAATGGAGAAATGTTTTAGATAGATTTATTTTTAATCATCTGCTTTAAAATAGCGTCATTTAATTCCATACTGTACACAGCCCAGGGCCGTAGCTTCGCAGTTTCCATAGCACGTATACCAACTTGTGATATTTGCTCAGGGAATTCAAGCAAATGGTTTATTGTCGTCTTAAGTTCATCTGTTGAGCCCGCCTTTACTAACCAGCCGTTCACGCCATGTTCGATCAGACTTGGTCCTGCTGTACGCTCTGTAGCTATTACGGGGGTGCCTTGAGCCATAGCTTCCGTAATTACTAGCCCGAAGCCATCGAATAGCGAAGGAAATACCAGTACATCATGTTCGCGCATAATCTTAATCACCGATTCGTGAGGTAAAGATGGAAACCAGGTATGCTTAGCTAATTCCACATTTAAAGCTGGACAATCATTATTAGCTTTTTGACCTACAATTGTTAACTGAACTTTATCGCCAAAATCTCGAATAGCTGAAAAAAGGTCTGCAATACCTTTCTGTTGCGATAATTTCCCAACAAATAATAGTTTTAGTTGAGTAAGTTCAGAGAATTTACGATACTCTTTGTCATTTTCAACATCCGGAAAACCATACGGGATTATTTGAATCGATTTCAGCTTTCCCGGATAGGACTTAAGAGTCTCGGCTGTAAATTGACTTGCAACAAAGATGCAATCCGCCAATTGTAGCTCCTCATCCTTTCTGGCCAATTTATCCTCAGAATCCTGGAAGCCCGTGAATGTCATTGCCCATTGTGGCCAACGTTTCTGTTCACTTTCTAACAGATCTCTCGAAGCTCGCCAGTATCCTGTGGGAAGGTCATAAAAGCAATAGAGGCCAAGTTGCCTACCTTCCCTGAATGTTAAAGCAGCACCATCTTCATAAGCATAAACTGCTTTTACCCCATTCTTTTTCGCATTCCTTAATCCTAAGGCCACCCGTTTATCAAGGTTTCGATAAACAGAGTCAACACAAAATATGCCTGTTTCATGTTTCAATAATTGGGTAATGCCAAGCTTGGAAAAAAGGAGCCGACCAATTTCCCGAGACGGCGACATCTTTGTAAAGGGCTTCAGTATCTCATCAAAGCTGCGACGACGAATTTCAGAAAACAAACGAAAGCCACTCAAGTAGCCTAAAAACCCGCCGGAAAAGCACGCAATTGCAGTATGAAACCGATAAAGTAAACCTGATTTCGCTAAACCGTACGCCGCTGCACGGACATTGGCATTGCCGGTTGGATGTAAAAATACTATCTTCATATCAAGTAGAAGATCGAGTTCATCCGATCAACCATGCCCGATTGGCAGCCAAAAATTCACAGGGATTATAATCAAGCTGGTCACAGCGCTTTTTTGAAGTTGGTCTTGCAGGGTTTCCCACTACGATTGATCCTGCTGCTACGGATTTACTTACAACAGCACCCGCACCTACAACTGCTCCCTTATTTAATCTAACTCCGGGAAGAATCATTGCACCCGTTCCAATCCATACGTAATCTTCTACGATAACCTTATTTTTAGAGTGATTCCATTTCGGATCCTGAACATCGTGAGAGGCTGTAAAAATTCGAACCCCATCATTAATGCATACTCTTTGCCCAATGATAATTTCATCATGAAGTGCCATATGCACTTTCCCTATAAAAGATAAGGGTCCAATAGATAGCTGACTGCCTCTTCCCTCGAAGCTAATTTGACTGATTTCTGCACTATTGTGGATTTTGGCTCCCTGTCGTAATAGGAAAAGACGATGAAGTATTCGATGTGATAATTCCGGTAACGAAAAAAGTCGTTTTCCCCAAGTCTTATAGAAGGCTTTGGAGCCTATTTCCGTACGTGCACGATTTGACCAAAGGTATTTTACACTCGCCATCCTTTATTAATTAGCTAACATTTCATCTACTAAGGTTCTTGCAACATCAGATACATTGTGTGGTTTCATCAGAGTTGATTTTTTATCCATCAATTCAGCAAAATTCCCTTCTCTATATTCCATTACACTGCATGGAAGATTTGACCAGTTGACACATTTAGGTTGCCAAGCTTTTGAAACCGTCATCACGGGTAAGCCATGGTCCAGCATTGCTGCCACTGAACCGCTTTTATCGAACAAGGAGACTGGGGTAGTGGATATTCCGAGGTTGGCCTCTCCTAATATATGAGAAATAACTTCCGGAGGTTGCTCCCCAACGACTTTTGCGACTAGTCCATTCCCTTCCCATACTTTTATCCAATGCCTTTGCTCCCCCCCACAAATCCCTAAAAATGTGAGACAAATTTGCGTTCCATTTCTTTGAGAAAATTGAGATGCTTCCATTGCCATGCGCTCAATAGGAGCATTCGGATGAATCGATCCAAAGATCACTAGCTTAAGAATTTTTGGTTGTTCGGAAATTAGTCCCAAATTTCTATCTGATATAAAAACCCTTGGAATGTTTGAAAATAAAGGAAGATAACGCACTTTATATCCTAGTCCCGCAAGTTGACTTTGATAAAGATGGCTTTGAGTATGAATCATTCTGGGATTTAGCTGAACTATTAAAGATTTTACTAACTGCTTCTGTACCATACCCCAAATAACATGCTTTAATGGAGCAGCTCGATCCATGCCAACCCAAAGTTCGTGGAACATTATATGCCAAGGTCTTCCAGTGGAACATTTATTTAAGTGCCCGCCCAGTCCTGCTGACAAGCCATTTTCGCTAAACGAAAAAGGTACATATTGAAGGCTGAAGTAATCGGGCCTATAGCGATCAGTAAATTTTTTTACTTCAGAAAACCGATGCTTGACGGACCACTTAGAAGGTATTCGCAGCACTTCGAGATCCACACCATTGAAATGTTGCGAGCCTACAAATTTTTCATCCAGATGCCTTTCAAAAATTGCTACAACAGCTACTCCATAACCCTGCTTTTTTAATTCAGTCGCCAGGTTTCGTACATAATCTCCCACCCCATCACGACCTACTTCAAGCGAGCCACAAATGAATGTTATTCTCATACTTTCTATTCGTAAACCGATATGAATGGCGTTTCAAAAAAATACTTTATTCCTTTTAAAACTTGGCTGACCTAACAACGTTTTCAGTAACATTTTGAAATGAAATTTACTTAACCCTGCATGACTTGCCTGTGCATACTCCATCATCTTTATACAAGATCTAAAAGATTTTATCCGTTCTTCACATTCAAGTGCAGCTTCTAGTTCATTATAGTAAGCTTGTGATCTATAAGTGGCGGCCACTTTTTTAGCATAGCTTTTTGGAAGAATCCATTGAGGATACTCCTCCCTTGCTAAAATATCTTCGATCCGATCAGCTAGGCGATGAGTTATCCCGGCAAGGTAATTATTCTGTATCCCTGGTTCGTCCCGAACAGTCATGCTATCAGTATGGAAACGGTATACGGTATACGCTTTGTTAAGTGTAGATCCATGTCCCATCTGCCTCAAGACATGAAAAGAAAGCTCATTTTCCACCGGCAATAAATCCAATGCCGCTTCACGATTAACTGCAATAGTTGACGTACTTCCTCCATCCAATGCAAAGACTTGTGGAACAAAATCAGGGGAGTATGATGGAAGCACAAGGTCATGAACATAAAGCTTACCCTCAAGCAAGTGAGGTAGAAAGGCAGATAGCTTTCCGTTTAGAAAATAATCGTCAGCGTCAAGTAAAAACACATAATCACCACTCGCGTACCGAATGGCTCGTGTCAATGAAGATGGAAAACCTTTGTTACCTTCATTAATAACTTTAACCCTTCCCGCAAATTGAGCACAAACTTCTTCGGTATTATCTGTAGATCCGTCGTTGATAATTAAAACTTCAATATCTGCTTTAGTCGAAGTCTGTTCCAGGCAACTTGTAATAGCCTGACTTAGATATCTCCCGTAGTTATAACATAATATGGAGAAAGTAACCTTTGGCAACGACATAATTCTTCATTATCCATTAACTGAAAATAGATTCTATTCGTTAGCTCTGAAACGTTTGATTACATCTTCCTGAGAACAAAGTATACAAATCACCTGTAAAAGGGTATTTACTAACCCTTTTAAAAATTGCATATCCATCGTGATCCAAAGGATCTTCAGAGACAATAGTATAGCCAGGATCTGAAGCCAGCGTTTGTTTATTCTGGTAATTTAAAAGCTTATGAGTATGCTCAATAATTATAAAATTCGACCCCATTAACTGATTCAATTCAACTCTGCTTTCGAACTCAGAATTGTCTAAAAATACCACGTCAAAACAGCTTATACCGTACTCTTGCTTCACCCGACTTATACTATCCTTAAGTTCAACTTGAAAAGATTCGGAATCATTTAAAATTCCATAAGCGCTAAAACTGCAGCTTTCAGGGTTTGACTTAGAGAAGTTATCAGCCTGAACGTGAACATTAAAAACCGCTGGTTTGTCAATATTATTCTGCTCCGTAAAAATGAACTCTAATTTTGGCCGGGCAGATGAACCAATAAAAATTACTGTTTTGATGTCCTCACTCTGTAAAATATCTTTCACGATCGTCAAAAATTCATCCTTATCTACTTCAGAATTCTTTCTAATATGAAATTGAAATTTTCTTAAATGCATCCCTACAGAACTTAATTTCATCCATTTCAATAGTCGAAAAATGTAGTCGCTTAGAGAGATTGATGGTAAACCTCTTCTTCCAACAGGTACATCAAGCGCTTCAAAGACATTGTTTAGTCTTCCGGTATTTTTAACGCGAAATGATAACAGTAGATTTTTGATTGTTATGATGAAATTCAGATCCGCAACTGATGTTTCTATCAAGCCATCTTTCAAAGAAACCCCATTAATTAACATTTCAGCATAACTACATTGTCGACAGGCTTTCAACATCCGGCAAAGTTGACTGATCCAATCAACAAAGTTTACATTAGGAAGTTGATGAATACTGTAGCGGGATTTTGGAAATGTATAATCAGCGACCAAATTGCCTTTACCTCCATTTTGCAAATATTTAACAACACAAGAGATGCGATATAACTCAAGATGCTTAAGGGCTGGAAACTGATTAAGGCGTATTATAGCTTCGTTTAATTTTCCTTGACAAAGTAGTGTGACAATATAGTAAGCCCATTCAACCGGATCGGAATCCCTTGCTCCATAAACGCCCAAATTATATTGAATAGGTTCAATAATCCAATGAAATGCATCGTCAACTTTACCTTTGTGTAAATTACAAATCGCTAGTTTCAATTTCGGTTCGCTCATAGAAGATATGTAGTTTAAGCATTTTAAATACAGTGCCTCGGCCTCATCGAATTCGCCTGCATATAACTTTTTATCTCCCGTTTTCAAAAGCTGTAAATGCAGCCCGGAACAAACAACTGGTTTATTTGTAATAGCTGAACTTTTTCCAACAATACTGAGTGGCTCAAATGGATTTAATTGAACAATCTTTTCTCCAAATTTTAAATCCTTGTTCAAATTAAACCATTGAAAGATCTGATCCCTTTGTTTTAAAGTATGATTTGTTTGAACAAGCTCATATCCTGTATTAATTATACGTTCGAGTTCAATTGTGTTTTTGAATAGAAAGTCAAGCTTATCGGAGAGGTTTTTCTCATCTGCGAAAATACAATTCTGCATATCAACAAATCCGGCAAGTTCAAGGGCAGGTGATTTTTCTGTTATTAAGCAAGCCTTGCATCCCGGCACTTCAAAATGTTTACGAACAACTTCTTTTGCGACAGTCCCACATGCGGGGACAAACCAGGAAGCGTTAATTGTACGGGCGTACTGCGTGCCATAAATCATCAAAGGCGAATGGCTTTCATACCCTAAATGCGGAAAGTTTAGTGATGGATAATCGTTAATAATTCTTTTGAATATTTTTTGACGCCAGGGATATAACGAAATTTTACTGCCGGTAAAAAGTATTGGAATAATTTTAGATTCATTATAGTCGCGGTGTATGTCACTATCAATAAAATTGGGCCAAACAAACAAGTTTTCTGAGATTTCAGGGGTGTGTTCAGCAGTAGTGGTACTGATTGTGAAAAAAGCTTCAATTCCCCAATGTTCCATGTCAGAAATAAAACCGGGGCGGCAGTCACACCATGGATCTCCATTGTGAAGCCCGATTTTAGGTATTTCGGGATTTGATGATGTATTTTGAATAACTATCTTACGGGAAAACGAACTTTTAAAACCACTTTCAAAAAGAGTTAAATCCGGTCGGTAACTGTTGCATATCTGATCATAGTCGCAGTCACTATTAATTACAATTACTTCAAAGAATTCGGATAAGCACTTTACGTGTAATTGCATATGCAACTTCAGAAATTCTGGAGAATTCGTATGGTTCCATTGAAAAAACACCAGCTTTGGTTTGCCCTTGGTTACTATCATACCAACTTTGCCACTTCAAACTCGGGTACTCTTGATTTGTGGTTAAGCGAACACAACTGATCGGTAATTTAAATCTGATCTTGTTGAGTACCTTAAACTAAATCCGGAAATTCTATACTGATCGAGTTTTGTTGAAAAACTTATTTAAAACCTGGGTAATTACCAGCCGACGATTTAATTCAATAAAAGAATAAATCATTGAAATTACTGTGAGTGCTAAACCTATCAAATATGAATAAGGTAAAGAAACCATTTCCATTGTCAAAACGCATAGAAATGCGAGTAGAAGCTGGAAAAAGAAAATTTTATAAAATGCTTTCTCGAACTTGAACTCATACTTGTTTTTTGCCACACCAAAATTTTGTAAAAAGAGCAGCAGATATCCAACCATAAACGAGATTCCTAGTCCATTTAAACCTAATAATTTGTATCCAAATACACTTAGCAGTATCATATAAATGCTGGAGGCCAGCTCACTAAAAAAAAATATACCGGAAGCTCCCTTAGCTAAAAATACAAATCCAATGGCCCAGCTTGCTGTTTTGAAAAGCATACCTAGTGCAGCCCAATGCAACATGCCGTTTATTGCTAAGAACTCATTAGAATATAGAAGAATAATTGCCCAATCCACGAATGTTATAAATCCAACCAGAATAGGCGCAATGATAAGTATAGCTACCTCCGCCTGTTCGTTAATAGCATTCTTTGTCGCATTATTATCAGAAGACACCTCTGACAAACGAGGATAATAATCCGTTGTCATAGCTGTAAAAATCATTCCGACGTAGGTATTAATCATGGCAAAGCCGGCATTATAAAATCCAACCTGCTCTACCCCCCCTGTCCTGCCTATAAAAACCTTTAATAAGTAGGCGGCGGCCACGGTTATGAACCCACTTAAGCTTAACATAAAACCCAGCTTCAACATGCCAATCCCCTCTGATTTAAGAACTGGTGTCTCTACTCTAATTTTGAGAATATTAACCTTAGCTGCGAAATACCATGAAAAGAAGAATGTTAAAAGGGAACTTACTATAATTGCAGGAACAATTCCAGCAACGCCGAATTTATAATAGATGGGGATAGAAATAATTAGAGCTAATGTCATACCCGCCATATCGGCTGTTGCCAGATATTTAAGTTTACGCATTCCCTGCAAAATTACAACCTGCCCGGTACTAAGCTGTGAGAGGAGTAATGTAATAGAAAGTACCATGAAAGCAATAGTATAATCTCTATTACCGAATGTTATTTCACTTAAAAATGGAGATAGAACAAAAGTCGTTACCGTGCCTAAAATGCCCGTAATCCAAACCAGGCGACGAATTATAGCGACGGTTGTTCTAATTTTTTCATCATTATCAACCGCAGCGGAAACATTTCTCACCGCACTCGTTCCCAATCCAAAATTAGTTAGCCCGCCTATTAAACCAATTGTTGATGTTAGCAATCCGGCAACTCCAATACCTGCAGGACCAAGTAATACTGCAATGAATTTTGAACGTATAATTGCAATAATGATGTTGAAAATCTGAACTCCTCCGAATAATGAAGTGGCTTTTACAATTCGTTTGTAGGAAGATGTATCAACTGCCATTAATCTTGAGAACCTCCCTCTAAAAATTAAAAGAAAAGAAATTTAAAATAATATGTAACTGCAAAAGGATAAGAAATGCCTGCGCATTATTCTTGACTACATAACTATTGCATGATTCCGACCATCAATCTTTATAAATTGCACGGATACCCTCACCATTTTTAAAAGAAGAAATTTTGCATGATAGGCTATCTAAAAAAGTATTAATAACATAATTTATGTCTTCAATTTCCATAGGAATATACAATGGTAAAATAATGCAGCGATCATGTAAATCTTCAGAAATTGGTAAAGAAAGATTTAAGCTTAGATTCTGGTAGGCAGTTTCCCGGTGTGAAGTCATTATACCTCTCCTGGTAGCAATTCCCTTATCCAATAACTTTTGCATGAGAGTGTTCCTGTTGATGGGACAGTCGTCATTTAAATAAATACAGTACGATTGATAATTGCTATAATATCCGTCATTTTGAATAGGTAATCGCAAGAACGGCACATGTTGAAAAGCATTATTATAGGCGGCCGCAATCCATCTTCGTTCATCTACTATCCAATCCAGCTTTTCCAATTGTTTAATGCCCACAGCTGCTTGTATATCAGTCATTCTATAATTATATCCAAGCTCCAGATGATCTTCAAAAACTATTGTCTTTGCCTCGTGTCTCAACCGATCATTTATTGACATTCCATGTTGCCTTAATAATTTCAATCGATTGTAATAATCTTCCCGGCTGGTAGTGATCATTCCACCGTCGCCCGTAGAAATAACTTTTCGGGGGTGGAATGAAAAACAAACCAAATCAGAATGTGAGCCAATTTTCTTCTCTTTATATTCAGAACCCGCAGCACATGCCGCATCTTCGATCAATTTTAAGTTATATTTTTCTGCCAGAGATTTGAAAGCATCGATATCTGCGGGCATTCCTATTTGATGTACCAGCAAAATTGCTTTAGTTTTATTTGTAATTCGCGTTTCACAATCGACCGGATCGAGATTATAAGTTTCTGCAAGTACCTCAGCGAAAACTGGAATCGCTCCCACATATTGAATAGCGTTTGCTGTTGCGATATAACTCATGGAAGGACATAGAACCTCGTCACCCTGCCCGATACCGGCAACAATTAATGCCAGATGCAACGCGGTGGTACAATTAGACACCGCAACTGCATATTTTGCACCGGTATAGGCAGCAAACTTTTCTTCAAACTCTTGCACCCTGGGCCCTTGGGTGATCCAGCCCGAAAGGATTGTATCATAAGCAGCCTGTGCTTCCTCTTCCGTTAAATAGGGTTTCGCGATAGGAATCATTGCAGTTTATTGAAAATATGAGGTTTAAATCCAGATAGCACAAAAAAAATGCGCCCTTATTTATTAATTTGTAAAGGCCCGAAGGTTAATAGTGGTCTGGTCAAATTGCAGGCTGCTTAAATTTATAATACCATTGACTTAACTCCGATAAGCCTTTCTCCAGATTAAAAGACGGCTTAATATTTAAAAGCTCCTGGATTTTTTTGTTGTCGGCTAGTCTTCTGCTCACCGGATTGACTGAATTCTCTTCTACATATTCAGTACTAAGATCTGAATTGTTGACCTTTAACAACACCCTTAAAAGCTCCTTCAAACTTGTTTCCTCAGCATTACCCACGTTAAAAGTCTCATCGCTTAAATCAGACAACAAAGCCGCTACATTGGCTGCAGCAACATCCCTTACATAGACAAAATCCATCGTAGTACTGCCATCACCAAATATCAAAGGATTTCTCCCATCACGTATACAATCTAACCACCTGATCATTACCTCTGTGTATTTTCCGTCTGTATCCATCCGGGGTCCGTACACATTGAAATAGCGAAGAGCGATATAATCCAAACCGTACATGAACTTATAGCTTCTGAGCAACTGCTCTCCCCATAACTTGGCCGCACCGTAGAACGTCTGATTATTGTATGGATGATCCGTCTCAGGGGTTGGAAAGTGTTGCGCTAATCCATACACAGACGCACTTGAACTGTAAATGACCTTCTTAATCTTATATTTAACACACAGCTCACAAAGCAGGAACGTTGATTTCAACATCACATCAAATCCCTCTTTTGGTTCAGCAGCACAAGCGTTGATCCTTAATGCCGCCATATGAAAAACGTAATCAACTTGTGAAATGCATTGTTCCAATAAATCAATATCCCTTATATCACCTACAATGAATTCCACAAAAGGATTGTCTATAAAGCCTTGCATATTCTCGTATGTTCCTCGTATTAGATTATCAATTATGATAATCTTTTGAGGCTCATGTTTTATTAACTCTTCGACGACATAGGACCCGATAAAACCTGCTCCGCCGGTAATTAGAATTCTGCTTTGATAAATTTTATTATGCATGAGGCTAATTATTTAAACTGAATAATGATTCCACTAATAAAGTGTAAATCCAAAAAAACTGGACAGAGGTAATTTGTCGTGAAGAAAATACTGTGAATGTTTGTAGCTAAAGGAATAATCGGGAAAAATTATTCAAAACTTTGATAAGAAACGAAACACCCTCCTAATCATTTACTATGATAGTCACGGGAACTGCTGTCTTTTCAGTTTCATGAATTATCCAGGTATTTAAACCGCAACCGAATACTATTTATACGTGAAGCGGGAGGTATGTTTTGCTCGTTGTGTCCTATTTGTTGAATTTCTAAAGGTCCATCTTTACAGGCGACTACAATACTGCCGTCGTGATCTTTAACCTCGACGACGTGTCCTGGCACCGCAAAATAGTCGCCATTTGCTTCCAATAATCTTGCTTTCCAAATGATAATCTTTTGACCGTTTAGAAAAGTATAAGCACCCTGGTATGGATGGGAAGATGCTCTGATTAACTTCGATATCTCTTCACGAGTTTGCTTCCAGTCAATCTGGCTATCTTCCGGAAGTCTGGGGTAACAGCGCAAGCCGGACGAAGTGCCTTTCACTTCAAAAGCCTTAGAATCCTTTAATATCTTCCCCACAGCGATTTCGTAGAGTTGCGGGGCAATTCTCACGGCTTCATTAATAATATCAGCTATGTACGTTTCTGTTGTAATAGGGATGGCTTCTCTGGCAATGATGTCTCCGGAATCAAGTACTGGGTCCATTTTATGTACATTGGCATTGATAAACTTTTCTCCGTTTATAATGGTCCAATTAACTGTCGCATTGCCTTTATAATCCGGCAGGTTGCCGAGGTGAAAATTAAGGATCCCACCTTCAAACAAGTCAAGAAAGCTTTTAGGAAGAGTGAATTTCCAGTTAGCACTAATGGCTACCCGAATTTTATCCGATTTTATCATCCCGGTGATATGTTCGATATCAAGGGTTTTCGGAATGAAGAAAGACGCACCTATTTCTATAGCAAGTTTCTTAAAGTCTTCACTGTTGATATCATACTCCTCATAGGCCTCAGCAGTGATGATCGCCTTAAATGTGTAACCACAATTCACAAGATGTTTAATACCATCGTACAGATACCGCGACCTGCCAATTGCTATCAAGTTCTCGCTCATACCAATTCTACCAATGGCATATTCGAGTAATTGTAGTTGCCCGACAACAATGCTTCTCCAACCTTTAATCCTCCTGCCTGAAGCCTGATAATCGGATCATAACCGATAGCAGAAGGCAGTATGCCCATATGACCCGGGGGAACATCTTGAGGGAAATATCCAATACCGCTACTATCCAAAGCCTGGCAGTCAATATCTCCGGCATAACGCAAAATAAATGGGTGGTTTAAACCCTCCTTTAAACTTTTAATTTCGATAGTTAAATCCGGACCGATCCATGATTTATTAAAAGGATAAGCGGTGAAGATAACGGCCTCTGCATCCCTGTATTTTTCAGGTATCTTCACTTCCGGAAAATCTCCGATCCAGTCTGTGTTATCATATTGATATTTTTGTCTGTTTTCTTTCTTATCAATGACACCAAGGCTCTTACACATTTTAGAAACCACTTTGGCGATATAAGGACCAAAGTCATTATTACATATTAATACGAACTTGTTTTTATACAAACATAGTCCGGCATCCAATATCTGCTTGACGGCCATATCTCCCAGGTAATTAAAAACATCTACGTCCAGATGCCTTTCGTTTGTGGCGCCTATTTTAAAACCTCTCTGACGGATATAATTAAGGTCCATATCTTCATCTCGCCACTCCCAGGCTTCATACATGAGGGGAATCACGACCTTATCCTTTGCATATTGAAGTTTTTCTTTACTTAACGGACGAAGATGTCCAGAGTTGGTAATGATATCTGCCCTAGAAATTACTTCCGGTGTTAGGGAATCGATAAACTCTATATCCAGTGACATTCCGTGATCGTGGTAGACCTTTTTAGTCTTATGAAACACTTCACTAACAGAGCCGTAGTAAGTCGAACGCGAATAGGCATATACTTTGGCCCCCGCTAAAGCAGCGAGTATAGGGGTAACCACATAGGCGCCGGTTGCCGCTTCAGTAAGCACCACTTTCCCTTTTAAATTAAGGTCAAGCGAATTAACTCTTTTTATTAACTTATCAATTAACACGATTAATATCGGTTTAGAACGTCAATAACAAAATCAACATTTTTATCCGGCAGTTCAGCATACATGGGTAACGATAAACAGTGATTAGCCAGGTATTCCGAATTGGGAAGGTCTCCTTCCTGATAGCCAAGATTTTGATACGCTTTTTGTAAGTGACATGGAACCGGATAATGCAACCCTGGAAATATTTGATGGTCATTGAGGTATTGAAGCAGCGCGCTCCTATCCGCAGTGGTTATTACAAATAAGTGATAAATTGAATCTGCCCACTCCGGTTGTTTCTGTAACTGAATCTGAGGATTTACTATTTGCTGTTGATATTTTTTTGCTATACGTTTTCTGCGGTCATTCCATTCGTCGATGTATTTTAATTTTACAGTTAAGGAACCCGCCTCCAATCCGCCCATTCGCATATTGAATCCAATCTCATTGTGAAAATAACGAACGTTTGATCCGTGATTTCTTAAACTCTTCAAATGATCGTAGTAAGGCTCAAAATTGGTGGTAATTCCACCGGCTTCTCCACAAGCTCCCAGATTTTTGCCAGGATAAAAGCTAAAGCAAGCCATCTCCCCAAAACCTCCTACTCGTTTGCCCCTGTACTCCGCGCCTTGAGCCTGGGCAGCATCTTCAATCAGAAAAAGCTGGTGTTTACTGCAAAGCCTGGTTAACGCATCCACATCAAAAGGTTGTCCATAAAGATGCACGCCGATCACTGCCTTGGTCTTTGCGGTAATTCTGGATTCTATTTTTTCAACGTCAATTTGCCACGTATCGGCCGTACAATCCACGAACACAGGTACTGCTCCTGTGTATGATACACTCCACGCGGTTGCAATAAAGGTATTAGCAGGAACAATTACTTCATCACCGGCTCCGATGCCTAATGCCAGCATGGCCAGATGCAACGCCGAAGTGCCATTATTTACGCTTACAGCATACTGAGTGTCGCAAAAAACAGCAAAGTTTTTTTCAAACTCTTCGACAAACGGCCCTCCTGAAAATGCCGCGTTATCATATACCTGCTCAAAAATACTGAACACCTCATTCTTAATTTGCTCATGCTGCCCCTTAAGGTCCAGACAGCAAATTTTGTCTTGCAACTCTAAATTTATCATCATCTTGGAGTTCAATTTTTCTTCATAATCCGCGCAGGGTTACCGGCAACAACTGAATCGGCCGGTACACTTCGAGTCACAACAGAACCGGCGCCAATTATCGCCCTTTCGCCAATGCGTATACCACAAAGAATAGTTACACTGGAGCCAATAGAAGCGCCTTGCTCCACATGAGTTTCAATGCAGACCCAGTCATTGTCTGTCTGAAGATTTCCATTTTCAGCTGTTGCCCTTGGATATTTGTCATTAATGAAAGTGACATTATGACCAATAAATACGTTATCGGCAATATGCACCCCTTCGCATATAAATGAATGACTTGAAATTTTACAATGTCTTCCTATGGTTGCGCCTTTCTGTATTTCTACAAAACTCCCGATTTTGGAACCATCACCAATAGTGCAACCATAAGCATTTACGAAATTGAATATCTGTACATCTTGCCCGATGGTAACGTCTTTTAAGCATTGCTCTCCGGTATTTATCGTGATAGTCTCCATGTCAATTTATTAAGGCTTCTTTCTCTGGTTGTTTAAGCTTAACAGGGCAGCGTAATAAAACTTCGCAACCGTTATGTTTTATAGAGTGATTAGAGGCTTCCAGGATGTTCACCACATCTAAACCGAGTTGGCTTGAAGATCTGGGTTGACTTCCCTCTTTGATACAGGTAATAAAGTCATTAACCATCCCTAAAAGCGCTTCTGTGGTACTTACTTTCGGAACATGAATATCCCCGGTACGATAGTCGACCATGACATTCTTCTTATCCTCGTCAGTTGTTTGAACGTAGCAAGTATCATATACTTTAATTTTCTCGGTGGGCTCCAGATCATTATATAGGATCATTCTTTCATCCCCGCCTATCAGCATCATTCGTACCTTAACCGGGCTCGTCCAGGAGCAATTGAAATGCGCAATAAATCCTGAGTTATAATTAACGGTTAAATAGGCTATGTTCTCAATTGAGTTATGGGTATGGGTAATTCCCGTTGCGTTAACACTATACGGCTGTTCTCCAATGAGGTAACTAAGTATAGAAATGTCATGCGGAGCCAGATCCCACAGAACATTTACATCATTTTGAAATAGGCCTAAATTGATCCTAGTAGAATCCAGATACTTGACATTTCCCAGCTCGCGACATTCTATTAAGGACTTCATCTTCTCCACCGCCCCGGTATAAAGGAAGGTATGATCAACCATTAATAATAGCCCTTTTTTTTCGGCAAGATCAATCAGGATTTCAGCTTCAAGTACTGAAGCGGTCATTGGCTTCTCTACTAGCACGTGCTTTCCTTCCAAAAGCGCTTGTTTCGCTAAATGAAAATGGCCAGATACGGGGGTAGCAATAATAATAGCGTCGATATCAGGATCATATATGATATCATCAGCATCTTTCACTCCTGCTATGCCCGGGAAATTCTTATATAACACAGCTAAGCGCTCAGGTCTCCCATCCGCAACAGACTTTATGCAGCAGTCGTTCACTGCAAAAAAGTTTCTAACCAGGTTAGGGCCCCAATAGCCATAGCCTATAATTCCGATATTGATCATACACCTATGTTTTATAAGTCAGTAATACAAAAGTTACGGTCTTGGGACAATGCAGCGGTGGAGTGAAGACGAACCTAGAGTTTTTGAGGTCCCGCGTTCAGGAGATTGAATAAGTTTTCTTATTCTTGAAATTTTAGTTGTTTTTGTAATATTTCAATTACTGGTTGAATCGTTATAGATATAAAAAGTAGCACGGTCCGGCAACCCGTCTTTTTTGTCCATCAAACGGGCTTCTTAATTTCCTTATCTATATAATCGAGCAGGCCAATAGGAGGCATATCAATTTTTTAACTGGAGAATCAGATGTCGTCCACCATCTTAAACAAGCATTAAGGCTCTTAAAACCTTTTCAAAAATTTTTGGAGACCTTCACCTATCCCAACGGTTTCTTCCCTGGTATAATATCCATAGTCGTATGTGGCTCCAGCGCTTTCAACACCGTTGAAAACAATATTCATCTTTTGTAGCTTGTGTTCTTTCCAAAGCTGATTTACTGACTCCAATTGGGATTTATAAGTATATCGCTGACGAATCACATACAGGTTCACATCACTAAAGCGAGCAACTACCATGGCATCTGTGACAACCAGAATAGGTGGTGTATCAATTAAAATTTCATCAAAATTTAATCGTAACCAACTGATTAATTCTTCCATTCCCAACTCTTCAAGCAGTTCTGACGGGTTTGGGGGAAGAGGACCTGTACCGATTATGAAAAGGTTTGGTGACACCCCAGAGGGTTGAATGATTTCTTCTTTTGAAGCACTTCCAATTAAGTAATCACTTAAACCGGTTGAATTGCTGAGGTTAAAAGACTTCATTATCGCCGGCTTTCTAAAATCAAGTTCGAGAATAATAGTTTTACGTCCAGCGTTGGCAAGCGCTAACCCAAGGTTACTGGTAACGAAACTTTTTCCTTCACCCGGCATACCCGAGGTCAATAACGTGATTCTTCCACCTTCCCTTTTGCCATGGGCATAAGTTAGGTTTGTACGTAGCGACCTGAACTGTTCCGTTATTAGTTTACCAGGAGCATCCTGGGTAACGATCTTACCAATAGTTTTTTGAAATGAGAGTTCACCCAGGATCGGCACAGAGACAGAAGATTGAATTTCCTTCCTGCTAACAACTCTATTATTAAGAGCCTCCCGGGCATAGATAAATGACGCTGGCAATATCAATCCAAGAATCAATGCGAGTGCATAGGTGTAAGGTCTGTTTACCCCTTCTTGTCCCACAGAGTAGGCAGAGTCTACAATTCGATTCTCTGAGATTGTTGATGCATAACTGACAGCCGCTTCCTCCCTCTTTTGCAATAAATAAATATAAAGGTCTTCCTTTATACTTTGCTGCCTCTTGATGCTAATGTATTCACGCTCCTGGCCGGGGATTTCCCGAATGGATGCTTTAAAGCTTGAATTGAAATTATTTAATTGATTTTGAGTAACTCTCAGTGAACTTTTAATACCCCTGATATTTTCTTCGATAGCTTTCTTTGTACTATTTATTTGTCTATTAATAGGTTGAAATATAGGGTTGCCTTCCGGAACGGTTGCGAGCAATTTATCCTTTTGAGACTCCAGACCCATCAGCTTATCAATCAGGTTGAGCAAAATTGGATCTGTTATTCCAACCGTAGCTGGAGCCATCTCAGAATTATCAGAAGATTTGATATATCGTTCAATTTCATTAATAACTTGAAACTGTAATTTGACCTCGTTTATCTTAGCATCATTTGCTTGTACATTATCTAAATAAATCGCTGACTTAGAAGAAATATCGGTCAACCCTCTGCTGCTTTTATAACCTTCCACATCTTTCTCAACTGACACCAATTCGCCTGTGATGGAGGCCAACCGGTCTTCAATAAATCGCAGGGTGCTGGCAGCAACCCTATTCTTATCGGTTATCGCAGCATTATTGTATACCACAATTAAACGATTCAATACATCCTCAGCCCTCTTAAGAATCAAGTCCCGGATGCTCAAAGCCACCACCGTAGATTGTTCCCTGGATAGCTCAGCATTTACAGCTCCAAGGTAACTGTGGGTAACAGCTATCGGATCATTAAGCGTAATGCGAATAGTACTTCCTATATAATTCTTCAACTCAGGAGTCCGATGCAATTGCCAGACGCCAAACCGGTTTTTGAGTTGAGACGTAAACGGATATTTAACTTTAGAATGTGGTTGCTTCAGATAAAATGAATTTTCATCTATTATGGTAATTTCTATTGTTTGCCCGGTGAGGGGTTCGGAGGGATTAACTAAGTTGAAACGAACAGGGGTTGCACCATAAATATCTTTTATGCGGAATTCACTAACGATATTATAAGTTGTCCATAACTGCAGATCTCTAACCACCTGTTCCATTAAAGTCTTCGATTTTAGGATTTCCATCTCATTCTCTATCATCTTCGAACCTTTAAAAAGGTCACGTTCTGACAGCGTACTTTCTGTATTTGCTCCATCCTTAATCAATAACTTAGCTTTTACAGAATATATAGGGTTGGACAGCTTAAGGTATATGAAAGCCAAGGTCAAACAAATACTAATGCTTAAAGCAAACAAAGGCCAGTGAAATAACATTTTGCTTAGCTTTTCCCGAATATTCACCGGCTTGATATCTTCACGATACTCTTCAAAATCTGAGTATGGTATTTTATCAATATTCATAATGGTACTTGTTAGATAACTATGGGAACAGTTTGTTATGAAATCACTTTTACATTTTCCTTTTCTGCGATCATGGAGTAGCCCAGTGAAGGGAGAATTACCCTTACTGTCCTGCTATTTACCTTAATTACTTTGGCCTCAAACTCCATAAATGGCCCATTTAAGATCCGCACCCTATCATTGACATTAACCTGTGTTCGCTCTATTCTGACATTAGTATATTCATTTAAAAAGCGTTTGATCAGTTCGATATCTTCATCCCGTATAATCGCAGGCCTTCCCAGCCAATAAACGAAATTCACTACTCCATCTATTTGTCGGACGTTCGTTTGCAATTTAGTGTTGACTTTTACAAAGACATATGAGGTGAACAGCGGCTCTTCAACCACCTTCTTCCTGTCACTCCATTGTTTCAAAACCTTATTAAGCGGGCAGTAATACTCCACATCGGTTCTGGATAAAAGGTCTGCTACCTTTTTTTCCCAACGTGGTTTTGTATAAACGGCATACCATTTTAAATCCATAATATCTTTGGCTTACTATAAGAGTTAAAGGTTAACCCCTTTATATGATTTACATATAACAGATCTATCTAAGAAGCTGAATAACGATAGCTGTGATAGATATGACAGATGCTACTATGTTAAATGTCTTCGAGGTAGCACCTATTTTACTTCTATCAGGTTGTACATAAATCAAATCATTGTTTTTTAGATAATAGTAGGGAGACTGAAAAACATTTTTGGTTAAATCGATTGGGATAAATTGCCTGTTACCATCTTGTTCCCTCACTAACAAAACGTTATTCCTTTTAGCAGTGAGCTGTAAATCTCCCGCCATACTCAACACTTCAGGAATCGTTATTTTCTCATTAGCAACGTTATACACTCCAGGATTTACCACATCGCCGATCACCGAAATTTTAAAATTCAGGATCCTTATATTTACAATGGGTTCTTTCAGATAGCTAAGTAGTTTCGTACGTAGTTGTTCTCTGAGTTCAGCGGTAGTTGAACCGGCAACCTTAAGGGAACCCAACATGGGGAAATTAATTGCACCGGAATGGTCTACCAGATACTGAGATCCCGTACTTAACCCACCTGTTCCGCCTGAGCTCGAGAATGAGAAAATCGCTGACGCTTCAGGGCTTAAGCTTGAAACATTAATTTCAAGGATATCCTCTGTCTGAATAGCAAGCGGAGCATAATTGTTTATCACCTCTTTATGTATAGATGATTTATCTAAATCTTGAAAATAGAGGACCTTTTTATAACTATTACAGCTAATTAATCCCACGGAAAGAAAGGCTAATATTGTTAAGGTTCTAAATACTCTATATCGGATGGCGCTTAAATAAAATAAGTTCTTCATATCCCTTAATAGTTAGTTACAGGCTTGGTTGTCATGTACCTTTCTACATCAACACGTTATTGACCAATACCAACGGCTTCGCCGCCCTCAGTCACAAACCAAGTATTAGAATAACAGTTATGAAAGTATCGGCTAGTAGAGTAAAGTGGCAAAAGAGTAAATAAATAGCTCTTTTTAACTAAATCAAGAATAGAAAAAATCCTAATAATAAATATTAATAACTTCTATTAATTTAAATTTAGATAAAATTAGCGTGAGCAAATTGGTTATTTGTGAATTGTGCAATATTTTCCCCAGGTGTAAAGGGTTTTCTCATTTACTATGATGCAAAAACAAATTAGTATGCAAAGTGTGAAGGAGGGGTGTAGATTTATCGTGGTGAACTTTTCACAATTAAGGCCGTGACAATTTCAGGAGGGAGCGATATTTCCTATTGCTCTTTTGTAGAGTTTAATCAGCCGGACTTAAGTAGTCCAAACACTGTTAATTTTACATCATTGTGAGTTCACCTCTTAAGTCGGTTTCCAATAGCCCGTTTATTTCCTCTCGCGACTTATTGGCACCCAGCAGAAACATAAGTTTAGTTACCGCAGCTTCAAAAGTCATATCGTAGCCACTTATCACACCCATATCCTTGAGTTCCTTACTGGTCTGATACCTCCCGAGCTCTACAGAGCCGACCGGGCACTGAGAAATGTCAAGCAGTATTCTGCCTGAGTCAATCGCCTGTCTGAGCAACCGTATAAACCATGGCTTAGTAGAGGTGTTTCCGGCACCAAATGTCTCCATGATGACCGCCTTGCAATCTGAAGTCAGAATAGCTTCTACAATCTGAATACCAATGCCGGGATATAATTTAAGCACAGCGATTGAACGATCCATACAGGTGTGTACCTTTAAATTTTCCTTTGGTGAAGGGAAGATTACTTTATCATTAAATTTCAGGTATACGCCGGCTTCAGCAAGTTTGGGATAATTAGGCGACCGAAAAGCGTCAAAATTAGTGGAATTATACTTAATGGTACGGTTACCGCGGAACAGCTGGTAGTCAAAATATATAGAAACTTCAGGTACCGTTGACTTGCCATCTTGCTTTGCTGCAGCAATCTGAAGAGCAGTAATTAAATTTTCTTTTGCGTCAGTCCGTATTTCATTGATGGGCAGTTGAGATCCCGTTAATACCACAGGCTTCTGCAGCCCTTCAAGCATGAAACTGAGGGCTGAGGCAGTAAACGCCATCGTATCAGAACCATGCAGAACGACAAATCCATCAAATTGCTCATACTCTTTCTCAATCAACTTTGCGATACCTATCCATATTTCCGGATCCATATTCGATGAATCAATGAGGGGGTCGAAAGAATGTACAGTCAATTTAAAGTCAAGACGTCTAAGTTCAGGAACGTTGTCAGTAATTTGCTCGAAATTGAAAGGCATAAGAACACCGGTTTCGGGATCATTGATCATCCCAATAGTTCCGCCTGTATAGATAATGAGTATCCTGGTCATCAAAGAGTTCTGCTTAAGGTTTAAGTGCCGAATAGGCGTTTTGAATTTTCGGTAGTGATGCGTGCTACCTCTTCGATAGATGTTAACTTTAAGTCGGCAACCTTTTGAGCAATATAAACGAGGTAACTGCTTTCATTTGGCTTACCCCTGTAAGGCACCGGAGTTAGGTAAGGCGAATCGGTTTCAAGAACCATATTTTCCAGGTCTATTTCAGCAACCACTTTATCCAAACCTGAGTTCTTATAGGTGACTACCCCACCAATGCCCAACAAAAAACCCAAATCGATTACCTTTTGAGCTTGCTCTGCAGATCCGGTGAAACAATGGAAAATTCCCCGAAGCTTTTGATCCTTCTCATGCTCAATAATCTCAAAGATCTCGTCAAAGGCATCGCGACAGTGGATTACAATGGGAAGATCCAATTCTTTTGCCCAGCCAATCTGCTTGATAAAAGCTTCCTGCTGAATAGGTAGTGTAGTTTTATCCCAATACAGATCGATCCCAATTTCGCCAATTGCATAAAACTTTTGACGGTCTATTGCAGTTCTGATCGCACCCAGTTCATCCTGATAGGCCATCGTATCACCGTCAGCAAACGGCTTCACATCGCAGGGATGCAGCCCAAGCATTGGAAAGCAATAATCTGGAAAATCAGCGCAAAGGCCATTAACCAGGGGAATAGTAGCAGTATTAACATTGGGCAAGAACAGCCTTTGAACATTGCTGTCCAAACACCTTTGCATTAGTTCCTTTCTCTTTTGCGGCTCAACTTCGTAATATAAATGGGTATGGGTATCTGTTAAGATCATGTCGCTAAAACTACAAAAAAGAGAACTCAGATGAATGGGATTTCAGTTATTGATAAGAAGTCCTTAGATAATGGAAGGGCAGGGTAATGATCTCGAAATAGCAAGGGCCTATCTTAGCCATGTCGACAATGTTTCTAATTATATCTCAATTGATTTTTCATTAAGGGTTCATAGAGGTTGGCTAGTAATATACTACTAGCAGACTACTAGGAAACCCCTAGCAAACCCCTAGGAAACCCCTAAGAAACCGAGAACAGAGCCGATGATGGGTAAAGCAGGTTTGAAGCTCTTTTAACCAAGCAAAAAAAAGCTGAGAGTTGCAAATAAAATCAGCAATGAGGTTGATAGAGGCCTGTGCAACCAAAAGATAAATCTCCGCCCAGCGTGTGCGTATAGCAAATAATATCAGCCTTAAAGCAGGAAGTTTCTAATTTAAATTAAGCCGCCGGGGCTGGCAAAAAATTAGAATACTCCTTACACTAAAAGACCCATCCAGAATAATCAGTAAGGTGATCTTAAAACACAAAAAAAGCCGCCCCGAACTATGTTCGGGGCGGCTTTAGCTTAATTTGCTTTAAAAAAATTATCTAACCGGGACTGCTGATGGGCTTGCCGGAGCTGCTCCACCTTTAGCGGGAATGATCTTTACGATGTCGATCTCAAACACTAATGGCGTGTATGGAGCGATACCCTGGCTTCCTTGTTCGCCATAAGCTAATTTAGAAGGTAAGATCAGTTTAGCCTTCGTTCCCTGTGGGAATAGCATCAGGCCTTCTTCAAACCCCGGTATAGAACCATTCATGCCTACAGGCATTTTTAACGGCTCGTAGGGGCGCTGCGCATTAAATGTTCCTTCTTTTTTGGCGACTTCCAGAACACTGGTATCAAAAACTTTACCTGTTAGAAAACGTCCGGTGTAATTAACCAAAACAGTGTCACCAGGGGCCGCTTTTGCACCGGCGCCTTCTTTAGTAACCACATAGTTTAGGCCAGAGGTAGTAACAGTTGGCTTCTTACTTTCTTTAGCAACATATGCGTTGAATTTAGAAGCTTCGCCATTTTTGGCTTTGTCCATCTCAGTCTTCAGGTATCCGTCAATTTGGGTGCGAAAAACACTGTCAGTAAGTTTTCCTTTTGGAATAACCTTATCAACCTTGATTGTATAGATCAGGTATTTTGAAGTGGTGTCAGCCGGTTTTGGACGTCCCATTTTAGTCACCATCGAGTCGATGTTGATTTTAAATGTTGCACTATCACCTTCGCTTAACAAAGCTAAAGCTCCAAAAAGGTCTCCTTTGAATAACGATTTCTCTTTGATCAGTAAAGACGGACGGTCATAATCGTATGAGCTGTATAATACAGAGTCACCTTCAGTTTTCTCCGTTGCATTAAACGCTACAAAGTCTCCGTCTTTAATAGTTTCCCCACTTTTATCCTCGTGAAGTTTATACATCATATCTCCCTCACCTTTTTCATACTGCTTACAGCTGGATAATCCCAGTACTGCAACCCCTAAAATGATTACTATTTTTTTCATTTTCTTATTTAATTTTTAGCGCTTTTCCGCTTTTCACGGTCCCAATATACTGGTTTCGCCGGTTTATTATTAAAATTTAACTATTGAACTAATAATGTTTTGTATTCTGGTAAGATTGTTTTGAACTTTTCTACTGTCTGATCCAGACTCTCGTCTGAAAATCCGCCAGCTGCATTACGATGGCCGCCACCATTAAAATATTTCTTACAAATCTCATTCGCCGGAAAATCGCCTGTAGAACGCAGGGAAAGCTTTACGCGATCTTTGCGTTCAACAATTAAGGCAGCTAATTTAATCCCGTTGATGGAAAGAGCGTAATTAACAACGCCTTCAGTATCTCCGGTTGTGATTTGAAAGTTTTTGAGATCTTCTTTTGTGACTGTAATCAAGGCGGCGTTGTACTCCGTGAAAACTTCAAGCTTATTAATCAGGCAGTGACCAAGAAACCGCAGCCTGTTCTCTGAAAAGTTATCATAAACCATTTGATGGATCCGCGAATTCTCTGCCCCGCAGGTAATCAGATCGGCAACAATATGGTGCACCTCGGCGGTGGTGTTTGGAAAACGGAATGACCCGGAATCTGTCATAATGCCGGTATACAAACAGGTCGCTACGTCTTTATTGATCAAATGCTTCTCGCCCATCAGGTTTACAATAAAATCATATACAAGCTGAGCACTTGCACAGGCGTTTATTGACCAGTGACGAAAATCATCGAACCCTTCAGGCTCCAGATGATGATCAATCATCACCTTTACAGCCTTGGACTGACGAACAAATTCGCCCAGTTCATTGATCCGCGAAAGCGCATTAAAGTCGAGGCAGAAAATAATATCAGCAGCGGCGACTAACACTTCGGATTCACTTGGTTTTTCAGTATAAATAATTACCTCCGGATTATTAGGCATCCATTGAAGGAATGTAGGATAGTCTGTCGGTGTGATTACCCGCACCTGGTGACCCTTCTGAATCAGATAGTTATATAAACCCAGGGATGAGCCCATCGCATCTCCATCAGGTTTATGATGGGTGGTTATAACTATATGACGTGGTTCGTTTAAAAGTTCTTTGAGCTGGGCTAATTCTAACATGCAATTTAAAAGAAATGCAAAGCTATTAAAATAACTGATGTGACAAGTGCTGATTTTAGAAATGCTTTTGCATGTGGTTTATTAACAGTAGTTTTGCAGCGATTTTTGAAAAAACATAAAATGGCAACAAACAGAACTTTTACCATGATTAAGCCTGATGCAGTAGCAAACGGCCACACCGGAGCAATCTTAGACGATATTATTAAAGGGGGGTTCAAAATCGTAGCCTTAAAACTTACCAGCTTGAGCAATGCAAAAGCAGGCGAGTTTTACGAAGTACACGCTGAGCGTCCTTTTTACAATGATCTTGTGAGCTTTATGTCTTCAGGACCAATTGTAGCAGCTATCTTAGAAAAAGAAAATGCAATTGAAGATTTCCGTACCCTCATTGGTGCAACCGACCCTTTGAAAGCTGACGCAGGTACTATCCGTAATAAATACGCGAAATCAATTGATGCTAATGCAATTCACGGTTCGGATTCTGACGAAAATGCCCAAATAGAAGGAAATTTCTTCTTTTCGGCATTTGAGCGCTTCTAACCTCCCCTTACCCTCTGCTATGGAGAGGGCTTCTAGAATAACCCTCTCTTAATTGAGAGGGTTGTTTCAGCATATTATCTAAATACTCCAATTCCATTAGTTGTAATGAAAATCCTTCAGCGCCGTTATTTTATATTCTTTTTGGTGATGCTGATAGTGCCGGCAGGTATATCATACCTGGCAGGATTTGACACTAATGTTGACTACTTGTTTTTTCTGAAAGCTTTCGCGATTGCTTTCTTTCTGACTGTTCTGTATTACCTGATGGTGAAAAATTATTCGGAACGTGCTCAGCGATGATTAGAGAAATATAATCTCGTCAATTACCGGGCTTCCGGCTTTTTCGTTCATCTTATCAATGATGTTTGAGCGCATCATAACCAATTCATTCTTTATTACCGCTGATTCTATCCGAACAAACAACTTTCGGTCGCGGATAAAGATATCCTTGGTACGGTTAGCTATGGCCATGCCCATCATTTCTGGCCAGGCGACCACCAGCGAGGTTTCGTCAAACTTCCGCTTAAGCTTGTAAACTTTCAGCATTTGTTCAATTGCATCTTTTATCGGTTTATCGTTTGTGCGGCCCATGGAGGATAGTAGTCAGATTAAGGAGTAAGGAGCAAAGAACAAAGATAAAGAATGAGATATGGATTAAAGGGCAGAGTTAAAAGATTCGCGCTTTCTACTCTTTTATTCCTTGATCCTTACTCCTTGTTCTTTATTTGATTCCACTTCACCCTTCTCTATATCGAAGATTTTGACGGGACAGTCAATCTGATTAAATATACTTTCAATGCGTTTGCGACTGGTATCGGTAATAAAGATCTGTCCGAAATCTTTGTCGGAAACCATCTTCATCAGCTTTCGTGTTCGGTTTTCATCCAACTTATCGAAAATATCATCGAGCAGCAGTAAAGGCTTAAAACCCTTTTGTTTCTGCAAAAAAGTATATTGCGCAAGCTTTAAAGCGATAAGAAATGACTTTTGCTGCCCTTGAGAACCAAACTTTTTTAAGGGCATTCCACCAATACTAAATACAAGGTCATCCTTATGGATCCCTACAGTAGTGCGTTCCAGAATGCGATCTTTTTCTAGCGTTTGCTTAAGCAGTTCAGCAAAATCAGACTTTATTAATGGCGATTCGTATACCAGCTCTACACTTTCTGCGTCTTCACTTAAATAGCGATAATGCTGATTAAATATCTTTGTAAAGGCCCCCATGAACGCACAGCGTTTGGCAAATATCCGGTTTCCTGATAGTACCAGCTGCGAATCATAGATATCCAATAATTCCGGATCATACTTGCCAGACACTGCGATTTGCTTTAACAAGGCATTCCGGGTTTGAAGATTCCGGTTATATAAGATGAGTTCGTCGAGGTAAGCGTGATCCGTTTGTGAGATTGCATTATCAATAAATCTCCGACGCTCTTCGCTACCTTCAATTATAATGCTGATGTCGTTAGGTGAGATCATCACCAGCGGAAAAAGGCCAATGTGGTCAGCCAATCGCTGATATTCTTTTTTGTTGCGCTTAAACTGTTTCTTCTGCCCTCGCTTTAAACCACAAGAGATAACTTCATCCTGTTTGTCGCGGTCGAAGATCCCCTGCACCAAAAAAAAGTCGTGGTTATGCCTGATCTGCTGACCGTCAATGGGGTTAAAGTAACTTTTGCAAAGTGAGAGGTAGTGGATGGCGTCAAGCAGATTGGTTTTGCCTGCTCCGTTATTACCGGTAAAGGCGTTTACCGCTGCGGAAAAGTTTAATTCTGCTTCAGAATAGTTCTTAAAGTTTAAAATAGACAATTTTTGAAGCCACATGACAGGGAAGCAAATTTAGTGTTTTTAAGCCCGTTTAGCTAAGCATAAAAAGAATTAACAGCATATACCAATTATAAGTTGATACTTAGCACTAAAAATGTATTTTTGCAATCTTCAATTTTTTAACACAAATGTCAAAACAACAAAAAGAAACTCTGCTGGAAACTCAGACTCCACTTGCAACATCTGGTAAGTTCATGCAGGAAAATGCTAAAAGCTTAGCGGTTATTGGCGGAGCTATCGTAGCACTTATTTTATTATATTTTGGTTACCAAAAATTTTACCTGGCGCCAAGAGCTGAAAAAGCAGCAAATGAAATGTTCAGAGCTGAGCAGTATGCTTCAAGCGATTCTCTGACTGACAAAGCTATAAAAGGCGACGGTTCTTATCCTGGCTTTGAAACTATTGCCAATGAGTATTCTAATACGAAGTCAGCTAATATTGCCAATGCTTATTTAGGTGGTTTATATTTGAAAAAAGGTGAATTCCAAAAAGCGGTAGATGCTTTAGGCGAATACAGCAGTACAGGAAGCCCGGTGATCGATCCCCTGGTATTAGGCATGCTGGGTGATGGCTACAGTGAATTAAAAGATTATGGCCAAGCCATTACTTATTACAAAAAAGCAGCTGATAAAGGAAAGAATGGATTTACCTCTCCTATATATCTAAAAAAGTTAGGCCTCGTGTACGAAGAGCAGAAGGAATTCAAATCTGCAGAAGATGCTTATCAAAAGATTAAGACTGATTATCCTGAAAGTCAGGAAGCAACAGTTATCGATACTTATATTGCGCGGGCGCAAGCACGTCAGTAAATAAAAACATTCGACGATTTAAAATGGTTGCCCGGATATCTGGCAGCCATTTATTATTTTAAGCCATGGCCACACACCTTAAAAATTTATCAGATTTCTCGAATCTGGAGATTCCTTCAGCAAAGACATTCCGTTTTGCCATAGTTGTATCTCAATGGAATGAAGATGTAACCGGCGCGTTGTACCGCGGGGCATATGATACACTGCTTAAGCACGAGGCTCAGGAGGAGAATATTGTCACGCTGCAAGTTCCGGGCAGTTATGAATTGACGTCAGCAGCAGACATGCTTTTAACGTCGAAAAATTATAATGCAGTTATTTGCCTGGGCTGCGTTATACAAGGGGAAACCCGGCATTTTGATTTTATTTGCGATGCAGTGGCTAACGGAATTTCGAATGTTTCAATTAAACACAACAAACCGGTAATATTTGGCGTATTAACGACCGATAACCTACAACAGGCAGTTGACAGAGCAGGTGGTCGGCATGGTAATAAAGGCGAGGAAGCGGCAGTGACTGCAATCAAGATGGCCTATATTCAACATAGCCTGGTTGTGTAGCGTTTTAGTGTTGGATAATCCCTAAAAAAAAATTAGTTTTATAAAACTGCAAATCATTATGAAAAGATTGGTATTCGGAATTCTTGCCTTGCTTATAGCAACAACTGTCTTAGAATCTTGCTCTTCTAAGCTCTGTCCGGCATATGGTTCATATCCCAACAACCGTAAATCTTAACTTAGAATGCCGGACTTCGGATTTCTATAAAGAACGGCTTGCAGATAAGTGTTCCCAATCCAGAGGCAGATGAAAAATTTCATGATCGTCTTTTCAGCCAGACGATCGTTAATTGTTTTTATTTCAATTGAATTCCTTAACCATCTTAAATACTCGGGCAACCCGGCAGATGCTTCATATGATTGATTTAATTCGTTAGATCTGTTTCCGGAAGTTTTACCTTCAGTTTACAAAAAGTGTCCGGGACACCTCAACTGGTAGTTACCTTAAAGCAAATTTGACAATGAAAAAGATTTGTTTTGTTATTTCCATTATCTCAGTCTTATCGGGATGCGTAACCGGTCAAACTAAAGAAGATGTCATTGACAAAGTGTGGAATGCTGCCGGTGGTGAAAAAACCTGGAAGAACTCCCGCTTCCTTACCTTTGTTTTCGCACCGGAAAAGAACGGGAAGACTGTATTTAGACGCAGCCATCTATGGGACCGGTACACCGGTGACTATCGGTTCGAATCAAAGACCGCTGAAAATCAGACAGTATTAGTCCTTTTCAATGTCAACAATCAGAAAGGAAAATCTTTTATTAATGGGAAATCAGTCTCCGATTCTTTAAATACAGTTGAGATAAAAAAAGCTTACGGGCATTTCATCAATGATTCTTACTGGCTCCTGGCACCACTAAAATTGGAAGATCCGGGTGTATCGGTTACCCTCGACAGTCAGGAAGATATTGAAGGAACCTTGTGCGACGTGCTGCATCTTAATTTCGACAAGGTAGGCATCACGCCAGGCGATCAGTACTGGTTGTATGTCGATTCGGAAACAGGTGTGATCAAACGCTGGAAATTTTTATTGCAGGGCAAGAACGAACCGGGCATATTTAACTGGACAAAATACAAGGATCTGGGTGGCGGGCTTAAGTTATCAACCCGGAAAGAAAATATCAATGAAAACAACGCTATTACTTTTCCGGTTGCTAGTGTATTGATTAGTGTGGAACCAGAAAAATTTACTAAAAAATGAAGTGGACTCTCTTAGAAACCAAGGAACAGTTACAAGAAATTAAATTAAGCAACCAGTACTCGCTCATATTTAAGCATAGCACCCGCTGCTCTATCAGTATGATGGCTAAGAAAAGATTTGAACTGGACTGGGATGCTTTACCCGAAAATACAAACCTCTTTTTTCTTGATCTTATCCGCTATCGTGAAATCTCAAATTCTATAGCTGATATATTCGACGTACATCACGAATCACCTCAACTGTTGCTGATTAAAGACGGTGAATGTATCTATGAAAGCTCACATGGTGAGATCTCAGCTGAAGAAACAGCTGAACAAATTAGCTTAGCTTAACAGTCAAACTATTGTTCTGATACCCCGCCGAATTTAAAAACAACATTTTGTAATAAATCGGGATGTAAACTCTTCGCAACCGGGCAGGTTAGTGCTGCTCTTTTTAAAATAGTCTTTACTTTATCGGGGTAATCGCCTGCTGGCAGATTAAGGCTGATTTGAGTTTCGCTAACCCTGCGTGGATCAGAAGCCATTATTTTGGTTATTGAACAGGTTGTGCCATCCATATTTACGTTCTGTTCGCGAGCTGCCATCCCCATTATTGTGAGCATACAGCTGCCCAAAGCTGTTGCCAATAAATCAGATGGAGAAAAAGCCTCGCCTTTACCTTTATTATCTATCGGCGCATCTGTTATCAATTTATTTCCGGAGTTAACATGAGTAGCCTCAGTGCGCAGATCGCCGATGTACGTGGTTTCAATAGTTGCCATTGGATGTTGTGTCTTTGAATTTAGTATAACGGTACAAAACTAAGAATTAATGGCAAATACATCGAAGTGTCAAAATTGTACTAGTGGGAAGATGCATCTGATATCTTCCTTAAAATAATTACTTTTGCAGTATGATCGATTTACCGGTTATTCCTGTCAACCAAATGCAGCGTAAGCCTAACTGGCTTCGGGTTAAACTTCCCGTTGGAAAAGAATATGCACATGTTAGAAGCCTGGTTGATACCCATAAGCTCCATACGATCTGCGAAAGCGGGAACTGCCCCAATATGGGTGAGTGCTGGGGTGCCGGTACGGCTACCTTCATGATTCTTGGTAACATCTGCACGCGTTCTTGTTCTTTCTGCGCGGTAGCTACAGGCAGGCCCTTAGCTGTTGATCTGGATGAGCCTAACCGTGTAGCTAATTCGGTGAAATTGATGCAGGTTAAGCATTGTGTGATCACTTCCGTTGACCGCGACGATTTGAAGGACGGCGGATCGATTATCTGGGCTGAAACAATCAATGCTATTCGCCGGGAGAGTCCCCAAACCACTTTAGAAACTTTGATACCTGACTTTAAAGGGATCTGGGAAAACCTCGACAGGGTACTTGCCGTTCGACCTGAAGTAGTATCACACAATTTGGAAACTGTACGACGCTTAACAAAGGAAGTTAGAATACAAGCGAAATATGACCGAAGCCTTGAGTGTCTTCGTCGTATTGCTGAAACAGGCCTGCGCACCAAGTCAGGTATTATGCTGGGACTAAGCGAAACCGAAGAAGACGTACTTGAGGCGATGGAAGACCTGTTGAAAGCTGGCGTACACATTCTTACGCTGGGGCAATATTTACAGCCTAGTCGTACCCATCATCCGGTTATTGACTGGATAACTCCTGAACAATTTGCCCGGTACAAACAAATTGGGTTAGAAATGGGTTTCAGATACGTAGAAAGCGGTCCCCTGGTAAGGTCGTCTTACCACGCTGAAAAACACCTGTTCGAACTTTAAGATTTTGATAAAACCTGCGCCTTGATTAAAGCTAAAAAGACTCTTTCTGAAAATGATCTTGTCCAGGCTATCAGGCAGAAGGATAAAATTGGTGCTGAAGCGTTATATGACATGTATTCAGGCTCGTTATATGGTGTTATTTACCGTATTGTGCAGCATGAAGAAATTGCACAAGACTTGCTTCAGGATACCTTTGTAAAGATCTGGAATTCATTCCCATTATACGATCCTGCCAAAGGGCGCTTATTTACCTGGATGGTTAACCTTGCACGTAATCTTTCTATCGATAAAATTCGCTCCAAGGATTTCAGGAACAACTCTAAAAACCAGGACATCGAAAATACCGTAAATGTGATCGATGAGCAAAGGAGCACGGAGATCAACCCGGATCTTATAGGCGTAAAAGAACTCGTAAAATTGTTGAAGCCTGAACAAAAGAGTGTTCTAGATTTAGTTTACTTTAGAGGTTATACCCATGTTGAAGCTTCCGAAGAACTTGGAATTCCTTTAGGGACTGTAAAAACACGAATGAGAATGGCCATCATCACTTTGAGGAAATTTTTTAAGTAGCAGTGGAAGAGATTAGAGCATATATTGAAAGCGGAATACTGGAGCTTTACGCGGCCGGCGATCTAACCGATTCAGAAAGGTTGGAAGTAGAAGCTATGGTTTCGAAGCATCCTGAACTTCAAGTTGAATTAGCTGAAATAGAAAAGAGCCTCGAACACTATGCAAAGAGCTATTCCATTGAATTATCCCCAGCCTTGCGCGAAAAAGTGTTAGGTAGTTTACTATACGATAACCGTCAAACCGAAACATCAGGCCAGGCTGGTGACAGTAACATACCCGTGAGGCAAATTTATTTTTTCAAATATGCTTTTGCGGCCAGTGTTGCCTTGCTGATATTAAGTTGTGCTGCTTTAATTGTGCTTTACTCCGATCTCCAGGATTCAAGAAGCCAGTTAATAGCGTTACAGGAAAGCAATCAACAATTTTCCAACAGGGTTAACTTCATGAATGAGCAACTGTCAGACAGAGAGCTGGCTCTTGGCGTTTTAAGAAATCCTCAATACAAACTGATTAAACTCGAGGGAACAAAACAGGCTCCTCAAGCCAGTATGATGGTTGCTTTCAACCCTCAGAAAAAAGAAGTGATGATTGATATGGCAGCCATGAAAATGCCAGCCAATGACACCGAACATCAATATCAGCTTTGGGCGATGGTTGACGGTAAGCCGGTGGATCTGGGTGTATTTGACATGCAGGCTGATGATGATGGTATGAAAAGAATGAAAGCCATAGATAGTCCTCAAGCTTTTGCGGTAACGCTTGAACCACGCGGCGGAAGCGAATCACCAACCATGGAACAACTGATGGTTATGGGATCTATTTGACTTTTTAGACCGAAGAACACCCATTAATTACTTCAGGCAGCTTTCTTATCAGATACCTCGGCGGTATACTATGCATCCCGAATTTCTCTTTTAACTGGTTACCGGCTTTGCCATGCAGATAACAAGCGGCTAAAGTGGCTTCCTCTGGTTTATATCCCTGAGCCAGCAGTGACACGATCATTCCGGTAAGAACATCACCCATGCCTCCAACCGCCATTGCGGGATTCCCTGTGGGATTTACTATCACATTGCCGTCAGGCAGAATAATAAAGGAATACTGATTTTTTAGAAGTATGATCACATTAAATTGTTCCGCCGCCTTTCTTGCTGTTAAAATGCGTTCCCACCAGCTGGAATTATCTCCGAACAACCGGTCAAATTCTTTTACGTGTGGTGTTAAGATAGTGTTAGAAGGCAGCATCCTCATCCAGTCCGGATGAGCAGAAAGGATGTTTAGAGCATCAGCATCTAAAACCAGTGGCGAGTGAATATTAGTCAGGATATATTTAAGAAGCTCATCCTGAGTTTCACCCCTTCCTAGTCCGGGTCCAACGGCAACAGACTGGTATTTCCCGAAGTCAATTAATAAATGTAATTCTTTTGATGGTTGGCGTATCAGCGCCATTGCTTCCGGTAACGCTGTGTTTAATGCAGTCAGCCCATTTTGTGGAATACACAGAGTGGTAAGTCCAGCACCTGTGTGCACACAAGCGTCTCCGCAAAGCAAGGCAGCTCCCATCGTCTCTGTATGCCCAGCCACAACTAATGCATGGCCGAAAGTTCCTTTATGACTAAAAGCAGGTCGAGGTTTGATAATATTACGGATATCATCAGCCTCAAGCAGTTTCCAGCCTCCCGGCTGAGATTGAATGTAGCTCTCATCTAAACCGATCTCAACAAACCGGAAACGTTTAATAAACGCGGCAGACTCGGGAAAAAAGAAGTTGATCTTAGGTCGTTGAAATGAAATAACCAGGTCGGCCTTTACGATAGTTGATAGCTGATCTATTAATCCCTCAGATGGGAACCCAGTAGGAACATCCACCGAGACGATGATTTTATTTAACTGATTGAGCTGCTGAACAAGCTTTTTATATTCTCCGTCCAGCGGCCTGCTTAGCCCTGAACCGAGTATTGCGTCAATCAGAATACTTGCATCCTCGTTTGGCGGCAAATCCTCAGCAATATGAATCTCGGTTACAGGTATGCCGGTTAAAGTAAGTCGCCGTAGGTTGACCGTAAAATCATCAGTGGCGTGCTCACTAAACCGTATAATCTTTGCTGAAAGCCTGTCATAGCCTTGCTCCTTTAATAACCTGGCAATTGCTAAACCATCACCACCATTGTTACCCGTACCGCAGTAGACGCCGATTTTAACATCAAGATCAGCGTAATTCTCTTTAAAGATCCTGATAAAAGCACGGGAAGCCTTTTCCATCAGATCGGCAGAAGATATCTGACGATTGCTTATGGTGTAGGAATCGGCAGAACGGGTTTGTTCGGAGGTTAAAAGGTTGAGCATATTACTAAGATAGAGCATTTTCCAATGTCTACAGTAGTCGTTATTTCACGGTAAGTTCTGTCTAACTTAATTCATCTCCCGCGCTAAAAAGAGTCCGGTGTGACTTTTCTTACACTTGGTCAAACCTTCAGGTGTTCCCGAAAACAAGATTTCTCCTCCTCCTGCCCCACCTTCCGGGCCCATATCAATCACCCAATCCGCAACCTTGATCACGTCGAGGTTATGTTCAATCACCAGTATAGTATTGCCATGTTCAACCAGACGGTTTAATACTCCCAGCAGCACACTGATATCTTCAAAATGGAGGCCTGTGGTTGGTTCATCCAGGATATAGAAGGTGTTTCCGGTATCTTTTTTAGATAGTTCTGTAGCTAGTTTTACACGTTGTGCTTCGCCTCCGGAGAGTGTAGTGGATGATTGGCCAAGCTTGATATAACCCAAGCCCACATCAGCCAGCGTTTTAATCTTACGGTAAATAGCAGGAATAGCCTCAAAGAAAGGAACCGCTTCTTCAATGCTCATATCCAGCACATCACTGATGGACTTTCCACGATAACGAACCTCAAGGGTTTCACGATTGTAGCGCCTGCCACCACATTCTTCACAAGGTACCTGAACATCTGGCAAAAAGTTCATCTCGATCAGCTTCATGCCTGCGCCCTGACAAGTCTCGCAGCGTCCGCCTTTAACGTTGAACGAAAAGCGACCCGGCTTATAACCCCTGATCCTTGCCTCAGGAAGCATAACGAACAAATTCCTTATATCCGAAAACACGCCGGTATATGTTGAGGGATTTGACCTGGGTGTACGTCCAATCGGCGTTTGATCAATCTCAATCACTTTATCGATGTGCTCCAACCCATCAATCTTTTTGAAAGGCATGGGCTTCTTTTTAGCCCTGAAAAAGTGATGATTCAATATCGGGTAAAGTGTTTCTGTGATCAAGCTCGACTTTCCGCTTCCGGAAACTCCGCTAACGCAGATAAACTTTCCTAAGGGGAACTCCACATTAACATTCTTCAAGTTGTTGCCAGAAGCTCCCTTTATAAAAACTGAATTGCCATTTCCTTTGCGGCGTTCCTTAGGAACAGATATTTCTCGTCTACCGCTGATGTAATCATTTGTTAAAGTCTGTGCTTTCGCGAATTCCTCAGGAGTACCCTGCCCTACTACCTCGCCGCCATGCACTCCAGCCGCCGGTCCCATGTCGATAACATGATCGGCTTCCATAATCATATCTTTATCATGTTCAACAACCAAAACCGTGTTACCAATATCGCGAAGATTTTTAAGAGCGCCAATCAACCGGGCGTTATCGCGCTGGTGCAATCCAATGCTGGGCTCGTCAAGGATATACAAAACATTAACCAACTGCGAACCTATCTGAGTAGCCAGACGGATTCTCTGGGCTTCTCCACCCGAAAGCGTCCGGGCGGTACGGTCAAGCGTCAGATAATTCAAGCCTACGTCCAGCAGAAATCCAATGCGTGAACGAATTTCTTTTAAGATCTCTTTTGCAATGGTATTTTGCCGCTCATTCAAACGGGCTTCAATATCATTAAACCATTCGGACAAGCTTGATATATCCATTGTAGCCAGCTCGAAGATATTCTTCTCAGCTAATTTAATATGTAAGGACTCCTTTTTTAAACGGGCACCATGGCAGGTCGGACAGGTTTTTAAGATCCGGTAATTCTCCAAATCCTCACCTACAGCATCTCCCCGCCGTTCGGTCTGTTCTTCAAGCATCTTGATAATGCCGTCAAAGGAAATCTGGTAATTTTGAACATTCCATTTATTGTACTCAACCGGAACAGTGATAATATCTGTAGAACCGTTTAAAATTATTTCAATAATCTCTGCAGGAATCTTCTCTATCGGCGCAGACATTGAAAAATTGTGTTTCTTGGATAACGCTTTAAGTATTTGAAATACCCATGTTTCGCGGTATTCACCTAATGGAGCCAGGCCACCCTGCATTATACTAAGTTTAGTGTTCGGAATCACCGAATGCTGATCGACTTCGAATATATAACCCAGGCCACTGCATCGATCACAAGCCCCATAGGGTGAATTGAACGAAAATGTATTAGGCTGAGGCTCATCATATGAGATCCCGGAAACAGGATCCATCAGGAATTTACTATAGAAAAATTCGTTATTCTCTTTATCACTGACCTTAATGATTCCCTTGGAAACCTTCATCGCCGACTGAATCGAGTCATATAATCTTTTCTTATCCCCTTCTGTTATCAGCAGCCGGTCAATAACCATTTCAATATCATGAATCTTATAACGGTCGAGCTGCATTTTTGGGGTGATGTCCATTATCTCCCCATCCACTCTCACTTTCAGATAACCCTGTTTTCTGATTTGTTCAAAAAGCTCTCGGTAATGCCCCTTCCGGCCTTTTACTACCGGCGCCAGGATATTTACCGCTTGATTATCAAACTTTTCCAGAATATTGTTAAATATCTGGTCTTCCGACATGCGCTCCATCTTATCACCCGTTACATAGGAATAAGCTTCCCCAATACGGGCAAATAATAGCCGCATAAAATCATATATCTCAGTAATGGTGCCGACCGTAGAGCGCGGATTCTTACTGGTAGTCTTCTGTTCAATCGCAATCACAGGACTAAGGCCGGAAACCTTATCCACATCCGGGCGTTCCATTCCACCTAAAAACTGACGGGAATAGGCACTGAACGTTTCCATGTAACGTCTCTGACCTTCCGCATAAATAGTATCAAATGCCAGTGATGACTTACCACTCCCGCTTAAACCAGTTATTACAACCAATTTATTTCTCGGGAAAGAAACATCAATGTTTTTAAGATTATGAACCCGGGCACCGAAAACTTCAACTTCACTTTGCTCGCCTAGATCTGTAACAGGATTACTCATATATAAATACAGGATGAAAATTTTGTAAAGATGCGATTTTTTAGCAAGGCTAATGTTTTAAAACAGTCAAACAACAGCAGATGATCTCGAAAAAAAAGGCACAAAAAAGAGGCTGAAGTAACCTCCAGCCCCGGCTTTGTATGTGTGCATTCAGTTTTTTTGAAAGGGCATTCCCAGGAATGATGAGTTCTCTGCTACCGGATTAAAGTGAGTGAAATGTTTTTCAACCTTAACAGGGGCTTTTGCCAGCAAACGTGCGGCTTTGCCCTTGTATCCGTAAAGTCTGGGATTCTCTATAATCTCTTTCATAGAAATCAGCTTATACACGTAACTAGCGGTTTCCCGATTCAATTTCATCTTAAAATAATTGTCTTCATTCTGACGGCTGATCTGCCGTTTCAAGCTTCCCTCGCCGATATTATATGCTGCAGCTACTAATGTCCAACTACCAAATTCGCGGTATAAGGACCGAAGGTATTTAGCTGCTGCTACTGTCGACTTTGAAATCGTCTGTCGCTCGTCTAAAGTAGAGTCAACCCTTAATCCGAAATCGCGGGCGGTCTGAGGCATAAATTGCCAGTAACCGGATGCACCCTTAGGAGAGGTACCACTTTTAAGACCACTCTCTACTAATGGAATGTACTTAAAATCCTCTGGAATACCGTAATGCTTTAATATCGGTTCAATTGTCGGAAAATACAGGGCTGCTTTGCTATGAAGAATGTTGGTCCGCAGATGCTGGTACCCATGAAGCTTCAAGATCCGCTTCATTTTCTTCTTGACGTTCTTATTGTCTTTAAGAATCCCTTCATCAGCAAAGCTTAATGAGTTGAAGTATTTGTCTGTGGTGACTTCCGCTTTTAGCGGCTTCTTGTTATACTTAATCACCGCCAGGTGATTGATTGGAGTGCTATAGATGAACAATTTTGCTGTCAACAACACTACCAACATTGCCGAGCAAGTTATTAGGTGTTTCTTAATCATTAGTTTCTTTTTAGGGTTAAAATTAAAAAGTTTGCAAACTTACAAAATATAAGCCTTATTATCAAATAGTTACAAAACACCCCTTGTGGAGCCGCATGTTTTGTACTAATTTTCTCGATTAAAACCTCTCCTTAAAAACTGTCCCCTTCAGGCCTTTATCCAGTATTTTTGATTAGATTTGTAGCCGCTCTTTTACAGCGAATAAAATTTAAACATGCCAATCAAAAACAACCGGAACAGTCGCGACGACAAGTCCAGCAAATTCAATAAGCCTGCCAGAACTGATCAGAGTTCGTCAGGTACCCGAGGTAAATCCGACAGACCCGAAGGAAGCAACACCACCAGAAAGAAATTGTTTGGAGCAGACTCCGACCGGCCTAAAAGCCCTTATAACAAAACTGACCGTTCCGACTCCGGGAAACCATACGGTGAAAAAAAATCCTTCAATAAAGACTCTTCATTCTCAGACAACAAACGTTCAGAAAGAAAGCCTTATGGTGATAAACCACAGGGTGAAAGAAAACCATATAGCTCGGGGCAGGGTGAAAATTCACCACGCTTCGGTCGCAGACCATTTGGCGATAAGCCCCAGGGTGATAAAAAGCCTTACGGAGATAAACCTTACGGTGAAAGAAAGTCATTTGGAAAATCCGATGACAGCCGTTCAGAGCGAAAACCATACAGTAGCGACAGACCACAGGGAGACAGGAAACCTTACGGTGACAGACCGCAAGGAGACCGGAAACCATTTAATAATGACCGCCCACAGGGAGAAAGAAAGCCTTTCGGGCGTACCGATGATAACCGCACAGAACGCAAGCCATTCAACAGCGATCGCCCACAAACAGACCGTAAACCTTATGGCGACAGACCTACAGGTGACCGGAAGCCTTACAACAGCGACAGACCGCAGTCCGATCGTAAACCTTACGGCGACAAGCCGGCAGGGGATCGCAAGCCGTACAATGGCGACAAACCACAGGGAGAACGCAAGCCTTATGGCAGCAGGCCTACAGGTGAGCGTAAGCCATACAATAACGAAAGACCGGAAGCCGAAAGAAGATCTTACGACAAAACAGATAGAGACTTCGACAGGAAGCCTTCATCCGGATCCGATAATAATTACCGTCCTTACGACCGGGAAAAAAATTACCGTAGCGATGATCGCAAGTGGAGCTCGGAAGAAACCCTTAAAACGGTTAACCGCAGCAAAAAACCATCTGTCGCAAAGGATGATGGACTGATTCGCCTTAACCGTTTTATTGCTAATGCAGGCATATGTTCTCGCCGTAAAGCCGATGAGCTGATTGCAGCGGGTGTTGTTTCAGTAAATGGCGAGCCTGTCACTGAGTTGGGTCATAAAGTTGATCCCGCTAAAGATCTGGTGCGCTATAACGGAGTCGCCTTGAAACGCGAGAAGATGGTATACGTTCTATTGAATAAGCCTAAAGATTATATCACCACGACTGACGATCCGCAGGAACGTAAAACGGTGATGAAACTAGTGGAGAAAGCATCCAAAGAACGTATCTATCCGGTTGGCCGTCTTGACCGTAACACAACAGGCCTTTTGCTAATGACCAACGACGGCGATCTGGCGGAAAAGTTATCACACCCACGAAATAACGTCACCAAGATCTACCAGGTAGAACTTAATAGAAATGTACCTCAGGGCGACTTAAACAAGATATCTTTCGGACTAGAACTGGAAGATGGTTTGATCAAGCCAGACCTGGTTAGTTACGTGGCTGGTGGCAGCAAGAATGAAATTGGCATCCAGATCCATAGTGGTAAAAACCGCATCGTTCGCCGTATTTTTGAACACCTCGGCTATGAGGTAGTTAAACTTGACCGAGTGGTCTACTCTAATCTTACCAAAAAAGATCTTCCAAGAGGCCACTGGCGTTATCTTGAAGAAAAAGAGATTATCCAGTTAAAGCATTTAATTAAATAAGAAAAAGGCTTCCTCAAAACGGAAGCCTTTTTCATTTAACTTTTGTTGATGGTGTTGCTTTGCTCTATCTTGTGGAATGAAATTATCCGGACTTTTCGTTGTGATGTTATTACCGCTTATGGTTACAGCCCAGAAAAAGAATACCCGTGTTAGCAACCTAATCATTGGCACCTACACTCAACCAGGCAAAAGCGAGGGCTTGTATGTCTATGAGTTCAATTCTGAAACGGGTGAACTAAGTTATAAGAATAAAGCTACCGGAGTAGTTAACCCCTCTTTTCTGGCGGTTTCGAAAAATCAGAAGTATGTATATTCGGTCAATGAAACAGGTCGCGAAAACCCAGGTGGTGTAAGTTCCTTTCAATTCGACTCTAAAAGCGGCGACTTAAAGTTTCTAAATAAAGTAAAGTCCATGGGCGACGATCCATGCTATATCAGTATTGACAAAAAAGGCAAGAACGTTTTTGTAGGAAATTACTCCGGCGGCAACCTTGCTGCTTTCCGGGTGCAGCCAAATGGATCATTATACGATGCGATGCAGGTTATTCAGCATGAGGGAAGCAGCGTCAATAAGTCAAGGCAGGAAAAACCGCATGTGCATTCAACTGTTATTTCCCCTGACAATAAATACTTGCTCGTTGGCGATCTGGGTACAGACAAAGTTTACTCCTACAGAATTCGCAGCGGTAATTTTCCACACATCTTAAGAGAACATCAACCACCGTTTACAGCCGTCGCTCCGGGAAGCGGGCCCAGGCACCTAACTTTTCATCCGAACGGAAAAATCGCATATCTTATTCACGAAATGACCGCTGATGTTTCTGTTTACAATTATGATAAGGGGACGTTAATCCCGATACAGTCTATTAGCATGCTGGCTGAAGGCTTTAACGGGAGCATAGGTGCGGCCGATATTCACGTGTCTGCTGACGGTAAATTTCTCTATGCCTCAAACCGTGGAGACGCAAATGATATCGTGATCTATGTGATTGATGCAACCGGAAAACTGAGCCTTTCCGGCAGACAGCCAACACTTGGAACGGGTCCCCGTAATTTTGCCATCGATCCGAGCGGGAATTTCTTGCTGGCAGCTAATCAAAACAGCGATGAAATAGTTGTTTTCAAACGCGACCATGAATCGGGATTACTAACTGACACCAACAAAAGAATCAAGGTGGGTGCGCCGGTATGCCTGGTTTTTACACCTGAAAATTAAATCCAGTCCAATTAATCTTTTACCAGACTCTTATCGAGAACTTCCTTATAGAAATCTTCATAAAGCGGCAGAATAAGGCTCAGATCAAAATCGCGGGCACGAGCAAGAGCGTTTTCCTTAAATACAGTCAACCGGGCTTCATCCTCCAATATATATATGGAATGTTGAGCCATGCTATCAATGTCTCCTACATTATCCATAAAGCCAGTTATACCTTCTACGTTCAGTTCTGGCAATCCTCCGGCGTTAGAAGTGATTATGGGAACCTTACAGGCCATAGCTTCCAGTGCGGCCAAACCAAAGCTTTCAGATTCCGAAGGCATGATGAACAGATCAGATACAGACAGGATTTCTTCTACTGCATCCTGCTTACCCAAAAATCTTACATTCTCGGAAATACCCAGATCCCTGCAAAGTTGCTCACTATACACACGGTCGGGTCCATCGCCAACCATCAATAACTTAGATGGAACGACTTTTAACACTTTCTCAAATATCCGGATCACATCCTGCGTACGCTTAACTTTACGGAAGTTGGAAGTATGGATTATAATACGTTCGTTGTTAGGAGCGATAGCCTTTTTGAAATGGTCTTTGGGCTTTAGGCTAAATCTGTTCAGGTCAATGAAGTTGGGAATCACACGGATCTCATTCTGAATGTCAAAATGCTTGTAAGTATCATCTTTTAGATTTTGAGAAACCGCCGTCACACCGTCAGACTGGTTGATAGAAAAAGTAACCACAGGCTTATAAGTTGGATCTTTTCCCACAAGCGTAATATCGGTACCGTGCAAGGTGGTCACCACGGGGATATGAATGCCATAGGTAGCAAGGATCTGCTTGGCCATATAGGCTGCAGAAGCATGTGGAATTGCGTAATGAACGTGCAGCAAATCAAGTTTTTCAAACCGGGCAACATCTACAAGTTTGCTGGCGAGTGCCAGTTCATAGGGTGCATAATCGAACAGGGGATATTTCGAAACAGAGACTTCATGATAAAACAGGTTCTCTGAGAAGAAATCTAACCTTGCGGGCTGACTATATGTAATAAAATGTACCTGGTGACCATTATCTGCAAGAGCTTTACCTAATTCGGTAGCTACCACCCCGCTGCCGCCAAAGGTTGGATAACATACAATACCTATCTTCATTAGAATTTTCTAATTTTTATTTAATGTTATCGCCTGATTATTGGTCACCCGGAAAATGCCCTGGTGCATCACCATTTCAGGCAAACAAAGTAAACATTTTAACCAGACATAAGTGTTTACGAAATGTAACATAAACGAAGGATTTTAAACATCAAAGCTAATTTATAGCGGTTAAAAAATGTTGTCAAAAAAGCCTTCGCCCCCTATTAACTCAAATCAGGCTGTTTATAATTAATATTTTAGACTATCCGGCCTGGGCTTAAAAAGACCATAAATCTCCAATATATTCCAAATTCGATTTGACTTCTACTTTCTTTACAGTTAAACTTGAGAAACTGTTTTCAGTTTGCTCCCGGAATCAAAAAAATGCCGGTCAAACATCTACGTTGGTCTGATCTGGTTCAAGACTTCTTCGTGTCTTGCTGCTAAATTAGTGGCAAGACACGAAGAAGACACGAGCAAAGTCAAAGGAAAGCAATGAGATAAGGGTTTTGTAGTTTTAAATGGCAATAAGTGTAAATTGCCTTTCGCGCATCACATTGAATCAAATTATGAAACTAACTTTAGGATTTAAGGTAAGAAAGCTATTTCATTATAACAGGAAACAAAAAAGCCGTTCTGAGTTAAGTCCGGACGGCTATTTTGGATAAGCAATTAGTTATTTGGCACAAATTCAATCTTGGCTTTTAATTCGCTTAATTCCTGCTCCTTCTTTTCAATGTCTTTGCGCAAATCTTTGATTTCGTTATTTACATCTTCAAGCTCGCCGTTAAGCTTTTTAGCTCTCTTAGCGTCACTGGCTGCCCTCTTTGAAGCTCTGTTGGCATCCTTAGCCACGCTGGCGTCACCCGGATTGCGACTCACTTTTCTCGAAATCTCCTCGGCATCTCGAGACGATGCAGATGCTTGTTTATTAATATTTTTTACGTCTTTGGTTAACTGAGTTTGCTTAAGCAGATTTTTTTCCAGGTCAAGCTTAAGATCATTCAGCTCGGTGGTTTTTTTCAGCAAAAGCTCACGGCCTTCCAATTTATTGATATTCTCATTACTGATCTTGGAAGAACAGGCTCCCAGCACAAACAACGTACAGCCGATGGCAAGGTATTTTTTGAGCGCTTTCATTTTATGTTTTTTTTTAAATATACGGGTTATTCAGCAGCGGTAGATGGTTTTACTTTATTAATTGCCTCATAGATCACATCCTGAATACGGCTTCTGATGTTTAACTTGTATAGTTTATCCGTAACCAGGGGGTGAACCCTGTTTGACAAAAAGATATATACCATATCATATTTGGGATCAACCCAGACGCAGGTACCGGTATAACCTGTATGTCCAAAAGTTTCAGGTGAAGCTAGCTTAGAAGGGTATTCTTTGGTTGTATCCGGATCGTAACGGTCGAAACCGAGCCCCCGCCGACTGACAGACGATTGCTTGGAAGTAAACATTTTGACGGTCTCCGGCTTAAAATACTGTGTGCCCCCGTAGGTGCCGCCATTCAAGAGCATCTGATATTCTATTGCCAGATCGTTTGCGCTGGCAAATAAACCTGCATGACCCGAAACACCTCCGACCATGGCCGCACCCTGGTCATGTACGTATCCATGCAACAGCGTTTTGCGGAAATAGGTATCATTCTCTGTGGGTACTATCTGGTCTTTTTCAAAACGATTCCGCGGATTGAAGCCTGCGGTTTTCATTCCCAGGGGTTTAAAAAACTCATCCTGAACATAGCTTTGCAATGGCTGACCGGATTGTCGTTCAACAATTTCCTTCATGAAATACATACTCAAGTCGCTGTAAACGTACTTACCGCGGGTTACCACAGGCGATTTTAACATTTGCGGCCACATCACCTGATCAAAATATCCTCTGCGCATGTAATAATGGTCTGCTGCCTTTACGGGATAAGCTGCTGAAGAATCGCGGCTGTAGTCTGTTGGGCTGATGTTCTTGTAAAACGGAATGAAAGGAACAAAACCTGCCTGGTGCATCATTACTTCGCGAACCGAAATATCCTTTTTGTCGGTTTTGCGAGCTTTGAAAATGTAGGCTCCGATATTGGTGTCAAGTTTTAACTTCTGCTGCTCATACAGTCTCATCACCGCCATTGTAGTGGCTGAAATTTTTGTGATTGATGCAAGATCAAAGATATCAGTGATAAGCGTAGGTTGAGCCCCGTCATAGGTATGCTTTCCATACGATTTATTGAAAATGACCATACCATTTTTAATTACCAGTACTACCGCCCCCGGAGTTGCCCGTTCGCGTATCGCTTCAGCGGCTATATCATCAATAGATCTTAGATCTGATGCATTTAAACCCGCCTCTTCCGGAACGGAATATTTTAGCCGGGTGACCCTCGTATCGAAGCCTTCACCTTTCACATACTTTTCTGATAGATGCTGTGTTAACCGTGATGAAACAGCGGTCCCGCCAAAAATTGCCTGGGCAACAAATTCAGCCGAGGCTGCAGTTTCTTTCCCGGTCCAGATTATGGGTGCATCAATCGCATCAAGAAGTTTGAGCGCTCTGGCGTTTCCAAATAAAGTAACAATAATCTGCTTACTACGCTGGTTATCCAAAATAAAGCCGATGGTGCGCGGATCTTTCATCGATTCATCGGTTACCTGAATAATGACGGTATTGAAGAATTTAAGATCATCGCTCAGGTCGTTCAGGTCCAGGGAATCAGTGTTATAGGCTGTTGAAGTGAAGCTGGTAACCGCATCGTATTTGTTAAGCAGGCTATCGAAATTGGCTGCGAAGGATGAGCCCATGTTCACACTGGCTATCTTCAGACTGGTCAGATCAGTAAGTGGAATTACCGCACTGGCATTGTTTAAGAGCACCGTAGCTTTAGCCACTTTCTTATTTTCCTGAAGGCGGCTCTCATTGCTTTTGTGCAAAGCCGGTTGAGCACAGGCGGTTAGTGAAGTAATCTGAATGATCGGAACAATAATAATCGGAAGGAATTTCTTAAATAGATCTATGGTTTTCAGCATATTAAGTATTTGCAATATATTAAGACTTGTTTGAGTGCTATTTAGTTTGAAAATTTCACCTAAAAGTTAACCTTTTAACGATTATAGACCTCTTCACCATTTATATATGTTTTTTCGACTTTCGTTTTCAGCAGTTTCGCCGGATCAGCTTTCATAATATCCTGATCAAGTATTACAAAATCGGCGAATTTTCCGGCTTCAATACTTCCTTTCTCCTTTTCTTCGAAGCTTCCTTTTGCCGCCCAGATTGTCATACCACGCAAGGCGTCCTCCCTGCTAAGGGCATTCTCCATCTGGTAACCTCCAACCGGAAAACCCTTGGCATCTTTGCGCACAACGGCAGCGTAAAAAGTAAGCATCGGGTTTATATCTTCCACAGGGAAATCGGTACCGAGTATAATCCATCCATTTTGATCCAGCAACTGCTTGTAGGCATAGGCGCTTTTAACTCTCTCTCCTCCTAACCTGTCGGATGCCCAGTACATATCTGAAGTGGCATGTGTACTCTGCACCGACGGGATAACATTATTATCGCCAAACAGTTTAAAATCAACAGGATTGATCACCTGTGCATGTTCTATACGCCATCGCAAATCATTCTTGCCTTTTAACACTTTGGCATAAACGTTTAAGATCTCCCGGTTTGCTGAATCGCCAATGGCATGTGTATTCATCTGAAAACCATGGGCTGCGATTTTTTCGGCGACCTCTGCGAAATGGTTTTTATCGCTTAACAAGAATCCGGAATGCCCGGGCTTATCGCTGTATGGATGCAGTAAACAAGCACCACGGGAGCCTAACGCTCCATCGGCATATACCTTGAACGATCTTACATTGAGGCGGTCTGTTTTAATCGCACCCTTTTTAAAGAGATAGTCGAAATTTGCCGGATGGTCAGAAAGCATGACATACAACCGCATCTTCAACTCATTTTCTTTCTGCAATTTGCTGATCACATCAACCATCGGGTAACCCAGACCGCAGTCTACAACGGTTGTTAGCCCTACAGCAAAACAATTCTTCTGAGCATCGAGCAAGGATTCTCTCTGCTGAGTCAATGTGGTTGACGGAATCTTAGACGATACAAGGTCTATGGCATTATCAACCAGGATACCCGTTAGCTTACCTTGTTTAGTTTCCACTTCTCCGCCGGTAAGTGTCTGCCCGGCGCTTACACCTGCGTGTTCAAGGGCTTTCTGGTTAACAATAGCTGCATGGCCGTCCACCCTTGTTAATAATACAGGCCTTTCGGGGAACAGTGTATTGAGGTGCTCATTATTGGGAAACTCCTTTTCATCCCAGTCATTCTGGTCCCAACCACGACCTATAAGCCAACCCTCTTTATTTTGATCTGCAAAAGCGGTGACTTTTTCTACGATCTCTTTCCAGCTCTTCGTTCCGGTCAAATCTACTTGCTGCAAACTTTCACCGTATCCGGAGAAGTGAGCATGGCCGTCAATGAAGCCTGGGTAAATTGCTTTCCCGCCCGCATCCAGTTGTTCGCCGGCTTTATATTTTTCCCTGATCTTTTTTGTAAAACCGGTTTCCAAAATCTTTCCATCCTTAACCGCGAATGCCTCCGTTGTTGAGAATTGATTATCGACTGTGTAAACAGTCGCGTTATAGACTAACAGGTCAGCTTCCTTTTTAACAGAACACGATGTTAGCACGGTAACAGCAAAGAATAGCAGGGTAAGGTTTTTCATTGAAAGACTTTGAGTTGATTTGCGGAGTTTATACCAGTTAATTTACCAGTCACAAAACTAAAGTTTTATCCGATCCGTCCGGCGTTTCTGAATTTTGTAAATATAATTGATAAACATTTTTATCACTAAACCATCGTTTGATTATCAACTGTCCTCTTCAAAACTGGTAGTAACGGTTATAGCAGCCCTATTTCGGTGCACCCCCCGGAGTGAAATGGACGTTTCTTCCAGTAGAATAGTTACCAACAAAGCAGTGTCAAAGCCCTCGGTTACCGGTCGGCTTGAGAGAAAATTTAGCTATTTTTGCGCCAATATGTTTGATATAATTCAGCTTTTACCGGATTCGGTTGCTAATCAAATCGCAGCGGGTGAAGTAGTACAACGACCGGCATCCGCTGTAAAAGAACTAATAGAGAATGCCATCGATTCTGGTGCCGACAAAATTCAGTTACTTATAAAAGATGCGGGGAAATCATTAATCCAGGTGATAGATAACGGATGCGGGATGAGTATTACCGATGCCCGTATGTGTTTCGAACGGCATGCCACTTCAAAAATCCGCAAGGCGGAGGATCTTTTTGCCATACGCACCATGGGTTTCAGGGGCGAAGCGATGGCTTCGATAGCCGCCATAGCCCAGGTTGAACTTAAGAGCAGGCGTCACGAAGACGAGCTTGGGACTTGCATCTCTATCGAAGCGTCTGAAGTGATCAGCCAGGAGCCTGTATCAGCAATGCCCGGCACGAGCATCAGCGTAAAAAATCTTTTCTACAATACTCCCGCCCGCCGCAACTTCCTGAAAGGAAATTCGGTGGAAATGCGCCATATTATTGATGAGTTTCAGCGCGTGGCGCTAGCCAAGCCCGATATCTTTTTTACCTTTCATCATGATGGCAATGAAGTTTTTCACCTCCCGAAAGGGAGCTTAAAACAGCGCATCATCCATCTGTTCGGCAGTGCCTACAATCAAAAACTGGTGCCTGTAGAAGAAGATACCAGCATTATCCAGGTGAAGGGCTATGTAGGAAAACCTGAGTTCGCAAAGAAGACCCGGGGCGAGCAGTTTTTCTTTGTCAATAACCGCTACATCAAAGATGCCTATTTAAACCATGCGGTATTATCAGCTTTCAAGGAGGTTCTGCCACCCGAAAGCTTTCCTCTGTACGTTTTGTTCATCGAAATTGATCCTGCTAATATTGATATTAACGTCCATCCTACTAAAACAGAAATCAAATATCAGGACGAGAAAGCGATTTATGCCATCATACGCTCGGCGGTAAAGCGCTCGCTCGGGAAATACAATATCAGCCCTACCCTTGATTTTAACCAGGAAACCGGCTTTAGCCAGATGATCACTCAGAAGGCTCCGGAAGATATTGTGCCTCCTCAAATAGTCTTTAATCCTGACTTCAATCCTTTTGCCACTGACCTGACCCAAACCAGGGAAATCCCGTTTTTGCGCAACAGCGGTGAAAACAGGAAACAAGTGACGCAGAACTGGGGTAGCCTATACGAAATCGTACAGCCGGAACACCGTCAGCAAGAGCAATTCCCGCTAGGCGGAAACAAAGAAATTGAGCTTTCGAGCCAACTGGTGCAGAAGCTCGGAGAAAGGCAGATCTTCCAGTTGCACGGTCGGTTTATTATTTCACAAATTAAATCCGGCTTTATGCTGATCGATCAGCAGGCGGCTCATGAAAGGATCTTATACGAACGCTTTCTGGAGCAATTGGAAAATCGCCAGGGCGCTAGTCAGCAAAGCCTTTTCCCTCAAACCGTATCATTAAGTGCTGCAGACTTTGAACTGGTAAAAGATCTGCTGCCAGACATCCAGGCGCTCGGCTTTCAGATCAGGGAGTTTGGCAGAAACACGGTAGTTGTTGAAGGAATTCCGGCAGATCTTGGAAACAATATCAGTGAAATCGAGATGCTGGAACACCTGATCGAAGGGTTTAAAAGTAATCAGTCGGAGCTGAAACTTAGTAAGCGAGATAATCTGGCCCGTTCTTTGGCAAAAAATGCTGCAGTTAAAACCGGAACCCGCCTATCGGCTCTGGAAATGAACCTAATGATAGATGAGCTGTTTGCCTGTAGCATGCCCAATACATCACTAAGCGGGAAACCGGTTATTGTGACCATTACCTTAGAAGAATTGATTCAAAAATTTGAAAAATAAATCTTAACAAGCGATTTCCCTTATGAATACAGTGCGGTCCTCCCCATTTTCAAATATCCCACCGGTTGTAAAAAATCTCCTTATCATCAATGTTCTTTTCTTTATTGCTACCGCGATATTTGAGAGTAAGGGTATTTCGTTAATAAAAATGCTGGGCGTCTATTATGTTGATTCGCCCAACTTTAAGGTATTCCAGATCATTACCTACATGTTCATGCATGGGGGTTTCGCCCACATCCTGTTTAACATGTTTGCCCTGTTTACGTTTGGTTCATCGCTTGAAATAATAATGGGTTCAAAGCGATTTCTCAACTTTTACCTGATTACAGGCTTGGGGGCTCTGGTGTTACAGATGCTGGTGCAGCTATTCGAAATATACAGCGTTACGGGTGCCTTAAATATTGATCCGCTAACTTACCAATCTGCTGATGCGGGAGCTATTAAAACGCTGAGTGAAATCTATTATACACCAATGGTTGGTGCATCCGGTGCCATTTTTGGTCTGCTTATCGCTTTTGGAATGCTCTTCCCAAACGCCGAACTTTTTATTATGTTTATACCTGTACCGGTAAAAGCTAAATTCATTATTCCCATATATATATTATTAGAGTTATTTTTGGGTGTTGCTCAGTTTGCCGGTGATTCAATAGCCCACTTCGCCCATTTGGGTGGCGCGTTATTTGGTTTTATTTTAGTTAAAATATGGAATCTTAAAAGTCCACGGAATTTCTATGAATAGATCAGTTTTTAGCGATTTATATTATAAAGTGTTTAAATCAGGAAATCCCCTATTCCTGTTTTTAGGCATTAATGTGCTCGTCTTTTTGCTGATACAACTGGTTGCTGTAATTGGATTTTTGTTTACCGGAAGCACTGCTGTTTCAAAGTGGCTCCTGCTCCAGATGTCGATGCCTGCTTCTCTGCCTGCCTTACCATATAAGTTCTGGACAATCATCACCTACATGTTCGGGCATGCCGGCTTGTTTCACATATTATTTAACATGCTTTGGCTATACTGGCTTGGCAGGATTTTTCTCGATTTTTTAAATAAGCGACAGTTTATCTTTACGTACCTGGCAGGCGGTCTAGCTGGGGCTGCTTTGTTTATCATCTCATACAACGTATTCCCCGTTTTTCGGCCGTATCTGCCCGTGGCAGTTCTTATTGGTGCCTCAGCAAGTGTGATGGCCGTAGTGGCAGCCACCGCTACGTTACTGCCTGATTATTCTATCCGCTTGTTACTCATCGGATCGGTACGTTTGAAATATCTAGCCCTGGTATATTTTGTGCTCGACCTGATAGGCATTGCCGGGAGCAATCCGGGAGGAAGCATCGCCCATATAGGAGGGGCTATCCTAGGATTTGTGTACATCAAACAGCTGAAGAGTGGCAATGATTGGAGCAAAATATTTGTCAAGAAAAGGAAGTTAACCATCGTTCAGAAACACAACCCCATGGCTAAAGCATCAAAATTGCCTGACCAGGAAATAATTGACCAGATCTTAGATAAAATATCCAAATCCGGCTATGAAAGCCTGAGCAGTAAGGAGAAAGAGCAGTTATTTAAGGCGAGCAATAAAGAATAATGCGTAAAAAAAAGTCAAAGTTTAGTTTTTGGAATAAAACAATATTACTCACTAATCTGATAGCAGCCGGCCTGCTTTTGTTAAGTTACACAGCCTCCTTCCTTGACCCGTCATCTTTCTGGCCTGTTGCGTTTTTTGGCCTAGCATATCCTTTGTTCCTGCTGTTAAATGTGCTGTTCATAATTTATTGGCTGCTGAGTTCACCTAAATATGCTCTGATCTCCTTTTGCTGCATCCTGATTGGTTATAATTTCTTGACGGCTTACATAGGCTTCCGGGAAAGCACAGCTATAGCTGTTCCGAAATCCTCGCAGAACTTTATCAGGGTAATGACGTACAATGTCCATAGTTTCAAGCAGTTTGGCGACAAGAACGATCAGTTTACCAAAGACCAGATCCTCGATATTATTCGTAAAGAGCAGCCTGACGTTTTGTGTATCCAGGAATTCTTTTCAAGAGAGAAAGGTGAATACAACTTCCGAAAGTTGATTAGCGAGATTATGCAGAGTGAGCATTATTACTTTGTCCCCAGTATCAGCAATGATTATGAATCTTACGGGATGGCCATTTTCACAAAACTTCCTATTTTAAAGAAGGGAAATATACCCTTCGAAAATGTCACTGTCAATGAGGCTCTGTTCATCGACCTTAAATTTAAAGGACGACCGTTCCGTATCTACAACGTACATTTCCAGTCCATTAGTTTTCAGCCTGAAGATTATCAGTACTTAAAGGAGGTTACCAAGGAGATCGACACCGATGTGAAGTCTTCGCGACGTATTGGAAGCAGATTGAAGCAGGCTTTCCTAAAGCGAAGCAAACAGGTGAAGATTGTTAAAGAGCATGCAGAAAAATGTAAGCTCCCGTATATGATTGCTGGTGATTTCAATGATACACCCGTCTCCTTCGCTGTCAATACGATGGCTAGTGGCATGCATAATAGTTTCCAGAAGAAAGGAAGCGGGTTTGGGATCACCTATAATGGCGATTTCCCTAACTTTCAAATTGACTATATTCTTGCTTCAAAGCAATTTGACATAAAGAATTATTTGATCATCGATAAAAAGCTCTCAGACCACTATCCGGTACGAAGCGATGTGGAGCTAAATTAAACCTATTTCAACCTGAATCATCAAACCTGTTACAATGAAAAGCGATATGGTAGTATATAATACCCTCACCAGGACCAAAGAACCTTTCGAACCCTTAAATCCTCCCTTTGTGGGTCTGTATGTGTGCGGTCCTACCGTTTATAGTGATGTGCATTTGGGAAACTGCCGTACTTTTATTTCTTTCGACCTGATCTATCGCTATTTGCTTCATCTTGGCTATAAAGTTCGTTATGTTCGTAATATTACCGACGCAGGACACCTGGAAGGGGACCGTGATGAAGGAGATGATAAGTTTGCGAAAAAAGCTCGTCTGGAACAGCTTGAGCCGATGGAGATCGTACAGAAGTATACGCTGGGGTTCCATGATGTGATGCGTCTCTTCAACACGCTGCCACCGAGCATTGAGCCTACCGCTACCGGTCATATTTCTGAGCAGATAGAAATGATCAAACAGATAATCGATAATGGTTATGCTTATGAAGTAAATGGAACAGTTTATTTTGACGTCGAGAAATACAGCCTTGAACATAACTACAGTATTCTGACAAACCGTCAGTTGGAAGACTTGCTTGAAAATACCCGCGCTTTAGGGGGCCAGAATGAAAAACGCGGGCGCCTTGATTTCGCACTATGGATCAAAGCAAAGCCTGAACATATTATGAACTGGCCTTCGCCGTGGAGTGTTGGTTTTCCGGGCTGGCATATCGAATGCTCGGCCATGAGCCGTAAATACCTCGGCGAACAGTTTGATATTCATGGAGGTGGAATGGACCTTGCCGCAACACATCATACCAATGAAATCGCACAATCACAGGCGTGTAATCATACCACCCCGGCCAGATACTGGATGCATACCAACATGCTCACAGTTAACGGCACGCGTATGTCAAAATCAATGGGGAACGGCTTTCTGCCCGCTGAACTGTTTACAGGTAACCATCCCTTACTCAACCATGGCTACTCACCCATGGCGGTGCGCTTCTTCATGTTGCAGGCGCATTACCGCAGCACCTTGGATTTTTCAAATGAGGCACTCGAAGCTTCGGAGAAAGGATTCCGGCGATTGATGGCCTCAGTGGTGTTGCTCGATAAATTAAAGACATCTGATACCACCTCTGACTTTGACCTGCATAACTTTTCCGAGCGCTGTTATGCTGCAATGAACGACGACTTTAACAGTCCGGTATTGCTCGCAGAGCTATTTGAGGCCAGTCGTTTTATTAACAGCATTTACGACGGCAAGGCCAGTATTTCATCGGCTGACCTCGAGAGCCTGAAAAAACTCATTTACGATTTTGTGTTTAGTGTTTTAGGTTTGAAAGAGGAAGGCAATCAAACAGACGATATTGGAAAGTTAATGGACCTGATCATCAGCTTACGATCAGAAGCTAAAGCAACAAAAGATTACGCTACTTCTGACAAGATCAGGATCGCATTGCAGGAAATTGGGATACAGCTAAAAGACACCAAAGAAGAAACCTCCTGGAGCAAGGCCTAATCGTACAATCTTCGACACCAGCCGGATACCATCCGCTGGTGTTTTTATTTAAGACTATTATAGTAAGTTATAAGGAGGATCAAGTCAGTCTCTGATTTGAAACTAAGGTTATTGCTTTTTATAAACTCTTCAAGCTCTTCTCTGTAGTTATCCAATACTTCCAACACTGCTTTTTTATCTTTCTTGATTCTTACCGGTGTCCCTTTTTGAACGAGATAGTAAAAGTGTATTTCTTCGAAGGTTTTAACTACTGTGGCTGAGCCGTAAGGTTTGTTCTCCGATACCTTTTTAAAACTCCTTTTTAGTAATGGGGTTTCACCATCGCTCAATACCTGGTAGAATGTTTTTGCTGTGTTTCCATTGGCAGCTATATACCCGTTCCTAAAAAGAACTTGTTGCAAGGCAGGCGATGCCAAATTAACCAGCGTGAATTCATTTACCGGTTTTACAAACGTCATGGCAGCTCCCGCAGAAGTTTTGAATATAAGCTGATCACTTACCTGGTCATACTTTAAATCCATATTATCAAACGTCTCACCATCAGCTAATTTCACCTTCCCTTTTGTCCAGCTATCCCCTAGAAAAGGACTGCCCTTGACATCCGTATATTGTATTTCTACTAATGGCCTTCCATTTATATCTCGTATGCCCTGAGCGTTTAAGGAAAGCGTAACAAAGCAGAGGTAAAGAACACAAATAAACTTAGCTGATGAATTTTCCATATTTTTGGCTTCCTATGAAATTAACTGAACTCTTGCATGTCTAAATATCTTAATAAAAAGCATTCTGTAAGTTCGTTATTTTTATTTATCATCCTGAGTTGTGCAATCCTGATAATATCATTGCTGCTCCTGTTTCTTTTCCATGCAGACAATCCTGACTATGAGATTATCGTTTTTCTCGCTTTACTGACTAGCCTGATCATTTTACTGGCATCCGGTATACCGATTTTCCGGCCAGACAAACCTGAAACAGCGTATCTCAACGAACGTTTGACTAATGACATCGAAACCGAAACAGAAGATAATTTGATCAAAGACCTGCAAAATGAGAAAAAGTATTTTGCGTCGGTACTTTCTCATGATCTGAGAAGTCCTTTAAGCAGCATTATCCTGCTAGCCAGCTACCTGAAAAGCAAAGACGAAATTTCAGAAAGCAATCAGTACATAGAATTAATAGAGCAGTCAGCAAAGAAAGAGCTGGATATGATGTCGACTTTATTGTCGCTGATGCGAGCCGACACTTATAGAACCGAAACGTTTGAGGATCTAAAGCTTCATGAATTAACCCAAGATATCCTGCAGAGCGAAGAAGCAAGGCTGACAAAAAAACAGCTACGAATTGATCTTGCTATCTCCGAAAATTCAACGCTGTTTGCCGATCCCCAGGTCTTTAAAGTAATCTTAAAAAATCTCATACTTCAAGCTATTTGCTACTCGGAACAGAATCAAACCATTAAAATCAGCGCGAAGCAAACAGATGACCGAATAGTAATTGAGCTGGTGCTAATAAGCGAGGAGTTGCGAAAAGAAGCATCTAAAGATCTATTTAATTCTGATCGCCTGTTTACGAAAACCACAAAGAACGAGTTTCCTGAGTGCATAGATCTCTACTTTTGTCAGCAGGCAATCCGAAATTACAATGGCACAATTCATGTACAAGTGGAAAATAACCTTTCTTGTCGCTTTATCATGTCATTGAAGCGCCTTCCGGAAAGAAATCCCGTTTGAACCCTATGAGATCTATTTTCATTATTTCCTTTATACTTTTTTCTGCCCTTAAACCTGCTGTAGCTCAGACTTCAAATGGAGAAGTGAGTTCGCTGGTTGCAGCAGAGAATTACTTTGCCAGTCTTGTAAAACAAAAAGGGATCAATAAGGGATTTCTGGCTGTAAGTGACGATGAAACTATAGTTTTTAAGCCGGCGCCTGTAAAGGCTGAAGACTTCTATGGTAGTCGAAAAAACCAGGATACCAGTAAATTAACATGGCAGCCGGCATTGGCGAAAATATCTAAAAGCGGCGACTGGGGCTTCACCACAGGGCCTTTCATTTACACACGCGATAGTGTGGCCAGTTACGGAACTTATGTATCTGTCTGGAAAATGAATAGTAAGGGTGTCTGGAAACTGGCGATAGACATTGGCGTTTCGCACCCAAAGCCTAAAAAGGAACTTGCTCTTATTTATTCCGATCCGAAGAGCTCAAGATTCTTTAGACAAAAATCGGCGGTCAGGCAAAAGCAGAGGGAAGAAATGATCTTAACCAGCGACCAGCTGTTCTCTAAAACACTGCAAAAGTATAATAACCTGGCGTATAATGTTTTCATGGCTGATGATGCCAGGCTGTTATTTCCCGGCCAGGAGCCGATCATAGGCAAAAGAAACATTACTGATTTTTTACGCTACCAGGAACTGGAAATAAACACTGAAGTGATAGACGCAGACCGCGCCACCGGCAGCGATCTGGCCTATACTTATGGCACTGCCAGTATTGCAAAAGCCGGACAGACTGATATATTTAATTACATACGCATTTGGGAGGTGCAGGACGGCCATAAATGGAACGTCATACTGGAAGTATACTCACCCGTTGAAACAGAGGGATAAGCTTTTTAATAATCTAATCTTTATAAATAAACACTTCAATTTTGCCGTCCTGAGTAACGGTACCTCTATACATGCCGGCGGTATTGAACGGCATGGCCACATTTCCGTCTTTATCCAAAGCAATAAGCCCCCCGTCACCACCCAGTGCCGGTACTTTCTTCATGATCACTTCGCTGGTTGCTGCTTCCACACTTAGTTTTTTATACTCCATCAAAGCGGCGACATCATAAGCCACTACATTCCGGATGAAAAACTCGCCCCAGCCCGTACATGATATCCCTACAAGCTTATTAGCATAAGTCCCGATTCCAATCAGCGGCGCATCGCCAACGCGTCCGTATTTTTTATTTGTCATTCCGCCAGTGGAAGTTGCGGCGGCCAAATTGCCCTTACTATCCAGGGCTACCGCACCTACAGTACCGAATTTACTGTCGTTATTCTCAATTCCTAACCGGATCGATTTTTTATCATGATGATCCAGCTGTGTTTTTAAGGAGTCGTCCTTTTTAATCCTTTGCAGTGCATCCCAACGATCTTTAGTCCAGAAATATTTAGGATCAACGATCTTTAAGCCAACTTCAGCAGCAAACTTCTCAGCTCCTGCCCCGACCATCATTACGTGCTCTGACTTCTCCATTACTGCACGGGCCGCTGTTATTGGGTTTCTGATAGTCGTAACACCAGCCACCGATCCTGCCATCAGATTACTGCCATCCATTATAGCTGCATCCAATTCATTCTTACCTTCATTGGTGAAAACAGCGCCTTTCCCCGCGTTAAATAAGGGAGAATCTTCCATTATAGTAACCGCAGCCTCCACAGCATTTAAACTGCTCTCACCCGCTTTGATCTTTTTATACCCCGCTTCCAGAGCCAGTGTAAGCGCCGCTTTGTATGCTTTTTCTTTTTCAGGGCTCATCTGCGACTTCAGAATTGTGCCGGCACCACCGTGAATAACCATTACATATTTTTCGCCTGCAGGCTTCTGCTGCGCCACCAGTGTATCTATTGGAATAATAGCCAAGCAAAAAACAGCTGCTTTGATAAACATTGAATTCATGATGCGGAGATAAATTACTTAAATTTAATTCCTATAAATCTATAAAACATGAGTGCAAGTCCAAGAAATTATTTGACCATGCTGGATGCAGTAAATGCGCTTCGTGAAAGAGGTTACACTTACGATTTTGAAGTTGAAAATGCGTGTCTTTACTGCGAGAGAATCAGTGAAAAATTTGAGTCAGACGATCTTAAAATAACGGAGTATTATCGTTTCGAAGGAATAAGTGACCCTGATGACAACACTATTGTTTATGCCATTGAAAGCAACCAAGGCCATAAAGGAATATTGATAGACGCTTATGGCGCTTATGCTGATGAACACAAAGCGGCGTTTATCAAAGATATTGCTGTTGAGGACTAGAAAAGGTTAGAAATAAGCTTTTCAGTGGTAACCCCCTCTGCTTCGGCCTTGTAATTCCGGACAATGCGGTGTCTCAATATGGATTCTGCGACAGCCTGCACATCTTCCCTGTCCGGAGAATATTTACCGGTAATGGCTGCATGGCACTTAGCGCCTAAAACCAGAAACTGTGATGCCCTTGGTCCGGCTCCCCAACTTAAAAACTTGTTTACTTCGTCAGTAGCAGTAGCCGTGCCCGGACGTGTTTTAGCAGCAAGCGAAACGGCATATTCGAGTACATTATCTGTAATCGGTATATTCCGGACAAGTTGCTGAAAATACTGGATCTGGTCAATATTAAGAATCTTCTTCAACTCAACCTGGCGGTTGGCGGTTGTATTTTTAACCACTAGTAACTCTTCCTGAAAACTTGGATAGGTCAGAGATACATTGAACATGAAACGGTCTAATTGCGCTTCCGGCAAGGGGTAGGTCCCCTCCTGTTCAATAGGGTTTTGGGTTGCCAGTACAAAGAAGGGCTTAGGCAATGGATGGCTAACTCCGCCGACTGTCACCACCTTTTCCTGCATTGCTTCCAACAGTGCCGCCTGTGTCTTTGGAGGGGTCCGGTTAATTTCATCAGCCAAAATTATATTGGAAAATACCGGGCCACGAATAAATTTGAACGTCCTGTCTTCTCCCAGGATTTCAGAGCCAATGATATCCGATGGCATAAGATCGGGAGTAAACTGAATGCGATTATACGTGAGATGCAGCACCTGCGCCACAGTTTGCACAAGCAGGGTCTTTGCAAGACCTGGTACTCCTACTAAAAGGCAATGGCCATTACTAAAAATTGAAATTAGAACAGACTTAACAACCTCATCCTGACCCACGATTACTTGTCCTATTTCTTTCCGGATTTCCCGGTAAGCTGCACTTAAAGCATCTACGGCTTCTACCTCAGTTTTGTACATGTTATCAGAATGAAATTAGTTAGATAAGTTGTTATTGAGCTGGTTTAGAAATCCAGTCTTTTAACAAGCTGCAGGTTTGAAACTCTTCATCAATCTTTATAAAGGTCGTTTTACGGCGGTTTTCAAACCACTCGCTAATGCTACGATTCATTTTATCCTGGAAAGCCACTTCCTTTATTTTGGGATAATCCTGTTCCAGATTAGCCCGGTGCGGATCAGTTTTAGACTTAAGAAACAAAAATCTGTAGCCCTGCTTTCCCGCAGCAGACGTAAAGATTGCCGGTTCAGAATAGCTTCCGACTTTCATAGTATCTACAGTTAGAAATACTTGTGCATCTAACTTATCTGTTGGAATATAAGTGCTTCTGCTTTGAACATTTTCGGCATTAAGCATCATTCCACCATTGTACTTAGTCTCAGTGTTACCCGAATAAAGTGAAGCCGCTGTTGCAAAGTCAATCTTTTTGTTTACCACTCGCTGATAGATACTATCAATATGCGCTTTGGCCCTTGTCAGGCTGGCTGGTGTGGACTCTGTCTTTATTAAGATGTGACGTGCATTTACCTGTTCACCCCGACGTTCAACAACCTGTAAGATGTGAAAACCATACTCCGTCTCAAATACAGGTGAAAGCTCGCCTGGCTTAAGTTTAAACGCCATCGCAGCAAACTCCTTCACAAAAGTTGAGCGATCCTGAAAACCCAAATCACCACCTTCACCAGCTGAACCTGGATCCTGCGAATACAAACGAGCTAATGTCGCAAAATCCTCTCCTCCCTTAATTCGCAAACGCAGAACCTCTGCCTTATCCTTAAACGTTTCCTTCTCTTCTTTAGTTAACGTTGGGAAGACCACGATTTCTCCGATCTCAACTTCAGTATTAAAAGAGGGAAGACTATCTTTTGGAATCGCTTCATAGTAACGGCGAACTTCCAAAGGGGTGATACCTACATTTTCGGTTATTTTAGCTTCCATCTTTTGGGCCACCAGGCTCTCTTTAATATCCGGACGGATCTCATCCTTGTATTGCAGGGTTGAACGGCCTAAAAACTCTTCTAAACGCTCCTGTCCACCTGCTCGGGAAGTCATCGCACGTAAGCGTCTGTCAATTTCACTATCAATCTGATCTTCAGTTACCGCAACCGAGTCGATCACCGCTTGCTGAGCCAGAAGTTTTTGTGCAAGGATCTGCTGTAAGATAACACACTTTATATCGGCGTCTTCTTTATTTCCCTGGGCCAGATATTGAGCATACTGCATTTCTATATCCGATTGCAATACGATACTACCACCGACAACTGCAGCAACTTTATCTAATGATTTCTTTTGAGCCTGAACGTGTGTTAATGTTATAAAAAGCAACGCAACAAATATCCCTAAGGTCTTTTTCATTTCTATTATATTCTCTATATTAATCTTACCGGGTTTAACCGTTCTTGTTCTTTTTTGCGATGGCTCACTCGTAAAATGCAATCATCTTAATTTGCGCAAAATTATCAGATATATTTATTAATCACGCATTTTAAAAGGCCGACCTCAAATTAAAGCGCGTTTTCCGCTCTTATTACTTGCTGATCTTTTTCAATTCGGCGTCATTGATGATCACCGGATATCTGCTTTTCAGTTCGCGTAACCAATTATTCTCCAGAAATTGCTGGTAATCAGCCAACAAAGAGCCTTCGATTTCGGCAAAAGGTTTTACTGATGGCCCGATAATTTTATTGATTCGGACCAGAACAAAAGCATTTCCAATGTTGATTTCTGAGTCTGACTTCTGTTGCCATTCGGCGCGATCAACAAACATATGGCTCCCCCGCTCAAAAAGTCCCCGTGTGATGGTAAGGTTTATTGGATTCGATAAATTCATTGTATCGAGAACTTCCGCATCCGTCTTGTTCTGACTAAGAAGAACTTTCACTCTCTTAAGATCTTCAGACGAACTCGCCATATAAATTTGCGCATCCGCCCGCTCCTTCCAACTGTAAGATGCAATCTTGCTTTTATAAAAGCTCTGAATCTTTGAGCTATCCGCCGCAGTCACATTCCATATCTTTCTCTCAGACAAGTTAAACAGAAGTATTCCATTTCGGTATTCATTTAACAAAAATTTAAATTCCGGATATTTTTCCTCCAGGTGTTGATTCTCAAAACTTGTCAATTTAAACTGAACGAACTTTTGATAGAGTTCAGCAATATTTTGACTCTCGTGCCTTTCCAAAGCAATAAATTTCAGAAAATCAGAAAGAACAACTTTCTCACCGCTGAAAGTGAAGAGCAGGTCGTTTCCGTTTTTTTCAGCCGCGGATAGCTTTGATCTCAATGCTTCTGAATTATCCTTTATAGATGCATCCTCACTAAATTGATTTTGCATTTTAAGTCTGCCAATAAATATATCCTGCCCCAGTACAGAACGAGCATCTGCAGTAACCCGGTTTCTAAGCTGCTCTTTAACTTGATCAAATGCCGGCACCGGTATCTTACGGACTAAACGAAGAATATGCCAGCCGCTTTCTGTTTTTATGGGGGAAGAAATGTCTCCCGGGTTTTCCAAAAAAAAAGCGGCTGTTTCAATAGCTTTATTCGATTGACCAGGCATAATTTCTCTCGGCGTACCTGCATTTGCCGCCCAAGCACGGTTATTTGAAAACTGATTCGCCAAAGTGCTAAAGTCGGCTCCCTGCATTAATCGCTTATATATTTCATAAGCTTTTGTCCTGGCGGACAACGTATCAGTCGAATTCTCTTCGCTAGCGGTAGATATCACGATCTCTTCAACATTCACCTTACCGGGGTTCACTTTCACTTCGTGAACCTTAATTAGATGGTAGCCAAAACGCGTCCTCACTATTCCGGATACTTGTTTTGCGGGAGTTTTATATGCGGCTGTTTCAAAAGGATAAATCATCTGAAACACAGAAAAGTTCGCGAGGTGTCCTTTTGTCGAAGTTGCCCCGGGTTCTTCTGAGTAGGCGGCTGCAAGTTCATCGAAGGGGACTTCTGCCACCGCTTTGCTTCGGATGGCGGTGATCTTTTGAAATGCTACCATAGTATCTTTTGCTGCAGCATCTGCGGCACAAAGCACGAGAATATGACTGGCATCTATAATTTTTAGAGATCGGTCATAGGCTTCCTCCACCAGTTGATCGCTCACTTCACGTTCTAACAAAAAACGTTCAGCAAGACGGTTTCTGTACCCGTCAAGTTCGTCTATGAAAGTTTGCTCCTTGTGCATCCCTAATGCTTCGGCATCAAGTACCTTCAACCTGAAATTTATGTAAAGGTCCAGATAGTCACGAATTGCCTTTTCCGACTTTACAACATCATTACCCTTATTATAAACCCATAAAAATTCAGGAACACCCACCTCCGCGGGCCCGATATTAACAAGTGTTTGCGCCTGGAGAGAAAATCCGCAAAAAACCGCTAATAATGGAAAGAGACGTTTTCTCATCAAATACACAAATACCAAATAGTTTATTTGGTCCTAAGTTAGTCTTTTGAGCACGATACGAAGTCCCTTTAACTATTTTTAACAGAATTATGCCGGCTAATAAAGCTGATCTAATACCGCTCAGCTGGACTGTGACGGTTGCAGCATCTCTCACCGCCTTTAATAAAAAAGATGACTGCATAGTTATGATGAAAGCTAAAACCAAATTAGCAAACAAATATTGCAGACCGCGCATTACCTTTGCCGGACAGTTATTATTTACCTAGCGATAATTCATGTCAGACCTTTTGAGCCAGAATCAGGCAGCCTTAAAAATGCTTTTTACAGAAGATATCTACTTGATAGCCGAAGGACAAACGGGTCTCCCGGTTCAGCCGGTTAACACTGTTCCAATCATCAAGTCTGAGGATACCATTCAGCCTCCGGTCAACACTTCGCAAAGAACCGACTTTGAATACCTCGGTGATAACAATAAATACTTCCTGATCTTGATCGAGGATAAAATCCACACCCGGATGAACCCTGCACATCAGGAAATGCTTCTTAAAATTATGGGCGCTAAAAAAATGGAGCTTCGCGACCTGGCTATTCTAAATATTAATCGTTACCCCGAAATCAAGTTTAATGCTTTAAAAAACTTTTTCAGTTGTAACCGGGTGGTTTTGTTCGGCATTCCTTCGGCGCAGATCGGTTTACCTGCTTCCAGCCTAAACAAGGCAAATTCGGCGGGTAGTGTTAAGATCTTGCCAACCTATAGCCTGGAAGAAATGCGCAATAATGACGATAAGAAAAGAGAATTTTGGACCGTAATGAAGACCTTTTAATGCAGCTCGTATTCGCCACCAATAACCAGCACAAATTAGATGAGGTGCAAGCCCTTACTGGAAATCATATTCAGCTGAAAAGCTTAAACGATATCGCTTGTTTTGACGATATCCCTGAAACCGGAGATACTTTCGAAGACAATGCAAGCCAGAAAAGCCATTATATTTTTGATCGCTATAAGCTCAATTGTTTTGGTGACGATTCCGGTCTTGAGATAGATGCCCTGAACGGCGAACCCGGCGTTTATTCGGCCCGTTATGGTGGTACGCGCGACGCGGAAGCTAATCTCCAGTTGGTGTTAGAGAAGCTTGCGCACGCCGAAAACAGAAAGGCACGTTTCCGCACCGTGATCTCTTTAATTATTGATGGTCAGGAACATTTCTTTGAAGGCGTAGCCGAGGGGGAAATCACCCTTGAAAAGGCTGGCGTCAAAGGTTTTGGATACGATCCCATTTTTAAACCTGCAGGATTTCAGATCACCTTTGCAGAAATGAGTAGCGAGCAGAAAAATACAATCAGTCATCGTGCAAAAGCCATGCAACAACTAATAGCGTTTCTGCAAACCGTGGTTTAATTTATTCTCCTCGCTACAGGTACTGATTTTACAGCCGGCTTTTTAACAGGAGCTTTTGGCTTCGCTGGTGTCTTTCGGGCCAGCGTTGGAATAATCTCTTCTTTAGAGCGTGGCCTGTCTTTCGGTTTCCAAATAAAACCCTTTAAGATATCTTCGTCTGTCGGGATGTTTTCAATAGGATAGTAATTTCCCTCAGGTTTTAAGATTGAAATAATATCCTTCAATTTGCCATCCTTAAATACAACTTTAATCCTGCTGCTCAACATCCGGTTCATTCCAGTGTAGGTTGAATCTTCCTTTACGTAATAAATACTCTCCGCGTTCCCGTCAACAAACATCCGGTCCAGTTTACCTTTTGCAAAAATTCCAGTTATCACTTTTCCTTTTACCTGGTTAAAATGAGTTGAGTCACCCTCTGCAGTATTTACAATAAAGCTATTACGTTGCAAAAGCATGTTATCCAGCTTCTTATTTTTTAGTTGCAGGTACACTGTATCGCCCGAAAGTTGCGAACCCTGCGTCCAGATCATTGGATTCACATAACAACGGACTGTGGAGTCACCGTAACTGAAAAACATTGAATCAGACTTTGCCTGCAAATCCGATTTAAAGATCTTAGCCCGATGGTAGGCCATTACAATTCGTGTCTTAGCAGTATCTGTTGATACTGTTCCCTTTATGGGATTTGGTTCTTTTGGGGCCGCTTTGCCCTGAGTTTGCTTTTTATCTGACTTTTTAGAAGACTTAACCGGAGCCGTTGGCTTCTGATTGGCTGCGGCTTTTTTGAATGTTGGTTTAACTGCTATAGAATCTGTAACGGCAGAAGCTTTCGAATCTTTCTTTGTTGCAATACTATCCAACTTAGCGGCAGCACTGTCAATCAACACTTTATTGCTATCGGTTTTAAGTGCTATACTATCCCGGCTGAGTATAGCACTATCTGCCTTTACGGCAAGGCTATCAGCTACGGGCTTTTTGTCTTTGGCAGCCTTCTTTGCCTTTCTGCTAAGCTTTTGAGCAGGTGCTCTTTTATCGGGCTCCGCCGGCACCTTTTTTCGGCTGTCATCTTTACCCGCTATTACTTCATCTTCCAGTTCGGTGTCCGACTTCAGTGCATCCTTTTTGTAAGGCTTGATTCGACTGTTTAGAACCATCTTACTGAAAAGCGTATCCGCAGTCATATATATCGAATCGACCTTAGCGGAATCCGATTCGGTGGTAATGATCACATAAGCGTTTTTAGTCGCCAGAATACTTTCATCATTTTTCCGGTAGTGGCCGACTTCTCCTCTAAAAGTGATATTCTCGGCAGCATCCACAAAAGTGATATTTCCAAGGGCGCGACCGAAACCAGCCTTTCGGTCATAAAACAAGCTGTCTCCCTTCAGCGACTTATTACCCTGAGTGTAAAGATTTTTCTTCCCAAAGCGGGCCTGATCGTTTACCGTGTTGTACTGGCCATTCTCTGTATAAAGCGTGTCGTCTTTACCATAAATATTTGTTGGCCCATAAAAGAAAGCAATCTTACTGGTACTGTTATACCGCAGCGTGTCGGATTTTATAACCGCATCCGGACTGGTAAGCACCACATTGTTTCGAAAATAGGCATCCCTGGAATTTGAAAAATAGTACCCTCTGGTACTGGTGAGCACATTTTGCCCATTTACTATCTTGCCACCTCCAAGATAAGTTCCAATTTTAGTACCCATGTTATAGGTCATCAAATTAGTTGTGAGTGTTGCGTCGCCATCTATCAGGCGCACATTACGGGTTAATACCGCATGCTTGGTATTCCCATTATAATTTAAAAGATCAGAGTATACGGTGGCGCCGTTAGGCTGAGTGATCACCACGTTTCCAAAAGCATCAAAGGTGTTACGTTTCTGATCAAAGTTAGCGCTATCTGCCGCCAGGGTTGAACCATCATGGGAAAACACCGGACGAATGATACGGATCAAGCCAGCCTTGGTAAAGCCTTTTGACACTTCTGAAGAGATCAGTTTAACTTGCTGAGGAGACTGCGCAAACGCAGAACAGCCAAGAATAATGATCAAAATAGAAACTAAATATTTTCTCACCCTGCAAAATTAGCTTTTTGACTATGGAATATGGATTTAAAATTTCTTATTAAGCTTTGCAATAATGCAGGGTTTGTTATTAAAGTTTATTATTCCTTGTAATATTGTAAAGCTTAGAGCTAAACCTTCCCGATGTTAAATCTTACGGCCTTTTATTCTTTTATCAAACAGCATGCCCTGTTCGAACCCCACGAGAAGGTATTGCTCGCCGTTAGTGGTGGTCGCGACTCGGTACTAATGGCACATTACTTTAAACAGGCTGGCCTTGAATTTGGTATTGCACACTGCAACTTTAAATTGCGGGAACAGGAGGCTGATGAAGAACAGATCTTTACCTCTAACCTGGCAGATGAGCTGGAGGTACCTTTCTTTGTTACTTTTTTTGATACAGCAAAATATACTGCAAAAAAAGGAATTTCAATTCAGATGGCCGCACGTGACCTGCGTTATCGTTGGCTTGAGGAAATAAGGACAGACTTTAATTACAGCTACATTGCCCTGGCACACCATCAGAATGACGCTGCCGAAACCATCTTACTTAACTTGACCCGCGGAACTGGTATCGCTGGATTACATGGTATAAAGCCAAGGCGTGATAAGCTTATCCGTCCACTTTTATTTCTTACCCGTAAGGAAATCGATCAAATTGTCAGAACCGAGAACATGGTTTATCGTGACGACAGCTCTAACAGTTCCAGTAAATATGCCCGTAATAAGATCAGGCTCGAAGTAATACCCATTTTGAAAGAACTTAATCCGCAACTTGAAGAGACTTTTAAAGCAAATGCCCGTCGCTTCTCCGAACTTGAGCTCGTTTTGCGGCAAAGGATCGATGATTTAAAGGCAATGCTATTCGTCGAAAAACCAAATTCTGAGATTGAGGTATTAATCAGTGATATTAAAAATCTTAACCCCATAAATACGCTACTATTCGGACTTTTCAGCCCTTTTGGTTTTACAGAGGCAATATTACACGACCTGGTTAACAACCTGGAGGGTCAGCCCGGCAAAATCTTTTTTTCGCCATCGCACCAGATAACTCTGGATCGGGGGCGTTTGATTGTCAGTCCGAAACAGCGTGCGCCAGCGCCTGATCTCTCGATTGATGGACAGGAAAACGAATTCATCTGGAATGGCGAAAGCTATAGATCTTATCATCTCCCTGCTTCAGGTTACAAACTCAAAAGGTCCAATGAAGTTGTGCAGCTAGATCATAAAAAGCTCATCTTTCCGCTTAAATTTCGCACCTGGCATAAAGGTGATTACTTTTACCCCCTGGGCATGAAGGGACGAAAAAAGTTAAGTGATTACTTTATTGAACAAAAGATTCCGCGGCAGCGTAAAGAAGGAATCGGAGTACTTGAAAACGGCAACGGTGACATCTTATGGATCTCGGGATATCGCGCTGACGAGCGCTATAAAATCGGACCCGAAACTGAAAAAATATTTATCTTAGAGCGGCAAAATAATCAGGGACAAATACAGCTGATCAATTAATTAGCAAATAGATATTCGCAGCACTTTTATACCCGCCTAACAACGAAAACAATGCAGACCAAACCATTATTTGTGGAAAAACAGTACTTAGGACGCGATTACGGGCGTATAAGTATCCGAATGGTAATGGCTTTATTCTGTTTCGCGGCATATTACATAACCGAAAGGCGTGAGCAAAACGCTGATCTTTTCCTGGTGGTTGGATGTGCTATCCTGATCGTTTCCATTATCATGATGTTTTTACTGCATTACCGTACTACTGTTACAAGTTCTTCGATAATTATTGATGGATTATGGACAACCTCTAAGGTAACTATCGATCTGAATAGTATTACCAATATTGAAAGAACAGCCTATAGTTCATTTATTATTAATAATCCTGTTTATAACCTCCATAGAAAAGGGACTATCAGGTTTTACGCCGGTGGCAGCAATGCGATCAAGCTAACTGACCGCGATGGCTTAAATTATATTATAGGTACTCATTGCCCGGAGGAATTTGAAAGAAGTATCCGTTTAGCAATGAAATCCTCTCCCACCTCTTTTCCAGGCAGCAGAGCAGTGTAATATTCTTTCTTTTCAGTATAAGGTTTTTTTCGTGCCTGATGGGTTATAGTGAATCATTATTTCAGGATAAATATTTGTTTAGAAAGTATTTTCTTCAGCTCTGGACAGTTCTTGTTCAGCTAAAACATCCTCGAGAAGCTTTAGGAATACTGAGAATACTTAGCTCAGAACGCGCCACTATACACATTCGCCTGGTCATAAAACAAATAAGGCTGTTCTAACATATTTGAACAGCCTTATTACTTTATTATTGCAAGATTTATTTCTTTAGACCTATCTCGCGTAAACGTTCATCTAAATATGCGCCGGCGGTGATATCTTCATAGGCCTTTGGATTGCTGTCATCTACACATGATTCAAGGCAGGTAAGATCCATATTTGATTTTGGATGCAGGAAAAATGGCACTGAGAAACGTGAAGAACGCATCATCGCACGTGGAGGGTTTACTACCCTGTGTGTGGTCGACTTCAGGCGGTTGTTTGTAAGACGCTGCAACATATCCCCTACGTTCACCACAATATCTTCAACATTTGCTTTAACCGGGAACCAACGATTGTCGCGTGTTAATACTTCCAGACCATCGGCACTGGCACCAATTAATAGCGTGATCAGGTTAATATCTTCATGAGCTCCAGCGCGGACAGCATCCGATGGCAGCGCATCCGGATCTTCAATCGGGAAGTAATGGATAGCTCTCAGGATGGAGTTTCCGTTATGTACCTTATCATCAAAATAGTTTTCAGGTAATTCGAGGTACACGGCAATGGCCCGCAGTAAGTGCTTGCCAGCCTCCTCCAATCGTTTGTAAACTTCGCGCGTTACTTCGTTAAATCTCGGTAATTCTTCAACGATCACGTTATCGGGATAGTCGTTTTTTATAGGATCGCCATCTGTAACTACCTGACCACTTTGCCAGAATTCTTTTAAATCCGGAGTTTTAGAATCTTTCGCTTTCTCTTTTCCTTTGCTGGTATATCCACGCTGCCCAGCGAGTTCCGGCTTTTCATACTTTAACTTTTCTTCATCAGGAAGCATAAAGAATCTTTTCACTTCTGCATATAACTCTTCCATGAGCTCAGAGGTCATCCCATGATTAGCAATAGTTACAAAGCCGGTCTCATTATAAGCTTTACCTATATCTTCAGAGAACTTCTTCTTCTGTTCTGGGCTTCCCTTCACATAATCATGTAAATCAAGTCTTGGTATATTAACTTCTGCTGCCATGTGCTTCTGGTTTTTGCGTTGATAAAGAACTAATATACGAGCATTTGTGGATAACGAATTAAACCAGTGGGAGCCCGAGGAAAAACATTTTAATATTCAGCAGGTTAAGTTATCCACATAAATGAAATGAAACAACATAACAGGCGAGGTGTTTAGCTGTTTTAAATAACGTTATGAAACTGGCACCTGACCTTTTGAAATTGCTTAGCAGAAGATATGAGCCGCAGAGCATGATCAACAAAAAGTTTAAAGGATTCGATCTTGTATTTAAAACCGATGAAGAGGGAAATCCGATTCTACTCTTTTTAGGTAAGCTTGATGAAAAAGGCCAGGTAAATGGCTCCCGCTACGCGCGGACCTTAAAAAAAGACAGTGAGGGAAAGATATTGAAAGATCATTGGGAATTGAAGGGCAAAGCTTCGTGATTTTTAGAGCCTTTCATCAATCACCAAATCACACCAGCCCAGGGATTAATTTGAGTAAAACCAGTATACCCATTTTGAGCATCTAAGACTGTAGCTATGAAGGAAATTTTTGAATGGAACCGCTTTTTGTTTAACGATCTGCCGTATGTATTCCTTATTGAAGTGGTCGCTCGCACGCTGATTATGTACGTGATCGTGCTGACTGCATTACGATCATCCGGTAAACGCGGGGTTAAACAACTCTCTATTTACGAACTGGTACTAATCATCGGTTTAGGATCTGCCGCAGGTGACCCTATGTTTTATGAAGATGTAGGCCTACTACCGGCTATCACCGTATTTGCCATGATTATTTTATTATATCGGACTACCACCTGGCTATCTGGCAAGAGCAAAAAGTTTGGTCAACTACTGGAGGGCGATCCAGTATGCCTTATAATGAATGGCAGGTTTTCTATCGAAAACTTTAAAAAAGAAGATCTGGCTCAAACAGAGTTCTTTTCTGAACTCAGACAACAGAGTGTAGAACACCTCGGACAAGTTCGGGTGGGATTGATAGAACCCACGGGTGAAATAAGCTTATTCTTTTATCCCGACAAGGATGTACGGTTTGGATTACCCTTAATACCTTCCGTCTTTGAAAACAAGGTCAAAAACATACGTAAAAAGGCTTTATATGCCTGTACTTTTTGCGGACAGACTCAGGAAATCTCAGAGGGGTTTTTTAAATGCCCGGAGTGTACGCGCGATGAGTGGGTTGAAGCGATAAAGGCTTTACGAATAAGCTAATCAGGTGAGATCCGACTCAATGGTGACACTGCTTATTACACGCTCTAATTCGTCAATATCAAAGGGTTTGGCCAAAAATGTGTCAGCGCCAGCCTGCTCCGCCAGGCTTTTTATATCGTTGTTAGCAGAGAAGTAAATAACAGGTATTTTTTTGAATTCCTCAACCTCCTTTATTGCCTGGGTTGCCGCAATTCCTCCTGTCTCCGGAATCCAGTTATCCATCAAAATAACCTGGGGTTTAAAATCAGTTATAACATCTAAAAGATCATTGCAATGCGTACGAGTATAAACTTCCCAACCCTGCTCTTCTAAAATATAGGTGCAGATCGAAAGAATATCAGCATCATCATCACAAATCAAAATGCGTTTCGCCATTTTATTATCTTGAAAGTATTTATCTAATATAAAAAACTATTGATAGGAGTTTACTCTCTTTAAAAAATTTATTAAAGTAAATTCAGGTACAATGATAGAAATTAAAGATTAAATTCAATGACACCTACACACAAAAGCCAACTATAATTTACGAAAATATTCTGAACAATTTCTGACTGGCATATATCTCCGAAAAGCTTTGTTTGAAAAAAACGAGCATATTAATAGTCTTTTAGATGCGAAGACCTTTTTAGTTTACATATCGGATAATAAGGGAAAGAATTGGGCGGGTCGAAATGTCAAGCGATAGTTTTGCAGGGTAAGCATATATATTTTTGCAGACGGGCCGATTCTGCCTCCTCTGCCGCAGCTGCCATACCTCCGCAATAAACCATTCAATTCTTCTTCCAGCATCTTCGGATTCACGATCGAGTTTAGCTTTTGGCACTTCATGGAATTTAAACAAATGGACGAGTGTTTAGGGCATGTTCTGATGAGTACGCATTTAATAAGGTGATGTGTCATGTGAAGAGCGAAGCAAGGCAGCCCCCCTCATAAAGGTTTCGATTTAAAAGATGCAAAGGGTCTGTAAAATGAACTGTGTCATTTGTTGTGAGCCCCTGGCCCCACCAAAGGGCCAAAGGGGCGGTTACCAATTAGCTCAAATCTAATTTCATTCTCTCGGGAAACCAAATCGCCAACTTCTGAGCGGTCTGCGCCCAGTTGGGAAGTGCTAAGGTCCATCGTTCACTGATTCTGTTTTGAGCCAGGTAGATGAGCTTCAACAGGGCCATATCGGAGGTAAAAGCCCCTTTGGTCTTGGTTACTTTACGAAGCTGCCGGTGAAAAGCCTCAATCGCATTGGTGGTGTAAATCATCTTTCGAATCGCCAGATCATATCGGAAATAGGTGGATAGCTTGGGCCAGTTTCGCCGCCACGAGTCGATCACCTTCTCATATTTCTTGCCCCATTGTGCTTCCAGATCATCCAGTCGCAGCTCGGCTAGGTCCAGGGTAGTGGCCTGATATACGGGCCTTAAACTCTTCATGAACTCCGGTTTATCCTTGGTGGCTACGTACTTCAGGCTGTTGCGAATCTGGTGAACAATGCAACTTTGTATTTCCGTTTTGGGAAAGGCTGCCTGAATGGCTTCCGCAAATCCATTCAGGTTATCGATACAGGCAATCAGGATGTCCTTCACACCGCGGTTTTGCAGATCGGTCAATACCGATAACCAGAAGTTAGCTCCCTCACTGTGAGAAATATACATGCCCAGCAGTTCTTTCCGGCCATGCCGGTTGATCCCCAGGATATTATAGACCGCACGCGAGACGATCTGATAATCTGCTTTCACTTTGTAGTGCATGGCATCCAGCCACACAGTCGTATAGAGCTCATCCAGAGGACGCGACTGCCATTCCTTCACCTGCGGAATGATCTTATCGGTAATGGCCGATAAGGTACTGTGGCTGATATCCGTATCGTATATGGCCTTAATATGACTGGAAATATCCCGCAAACTCATTCCGGTGCTATACATGCATAAGATTCTCTCCTCCAGGCTTTCGGCCAGAATAGTTTCCCGCTTTTTGATGAGCTGAGGTTCAAAACTGGAGGAGCGGTCCCGCGGAGTATCGATGCTTAGGGTGCCGCTACCGGTCCTGATCTGCTTACTGGTTTTGCCGTTCCGGCGGTTCCCGGACTGGCGTTCACCCTCATCCAGATGACTTTCCATCTCAGCCTCCAAAGTTGCTTCCAAAAAACTTTTTATCAAGGGTGCAAAGGCACCCTCTCTTCCAAACAGGGACTTGCCCGAACGAAATTGCTCAAGGGCTTTCTTTTTCATTAACTCGTAATCGAGTTCCTCTTTCTTATTCATAATAAACTGCGGCTAAAGTATGTTTTTTACTTTTTGACACAGTTCATTTTCCACTCTCGATGCAAAGTATAGAATGCTTGTAATATCCTAATAGAATCGTAGTAAAAAACTACTAGCAGACTACTAGGAAACTACCAGCAAACTACTAGGAAACTACTAGGAAACTACTAGGAAACCCCTGATTGACCCGTATAGAGTTAGTCCGAAAACGATTCCGACCCGGGTCTGCCCAAAATGAACGAATTAGCCCTAAGAAATCGTGCTCTATTGGGGAACACTTTTGTGCGCTCACCTCGCCAAATGAAATTGGACGAAAAAATCTTGAAAAGTGAGAAGACCTGTTTAACGGGCATGTGCGATAACTGACTTGGTGGTCTCGTAGGGGAAAAACCTCAAACTCTATAAAGAGTATAGCCTGCTCCCTTTAAATACTCATACTCCGGATGTTGTTTGATATAGTTTGCAATGTAAGAGCAATGGAATATGATCTTTAATTTCTCTGTTTTGCATATTCCAATGCGAACTCAGCCAATTCTACCGGTACGCCTTCACTGCGGCTTCCAACCGGAACAAAATTATGCAATAGTGCCAGGAACCGGCAATCTATATATCCGGTACCATCGTTCACGGTGGCTTCAAACCGGAATTTATCCTCGTTAATCGTTACCGCCATGGGGTTGGCCATAAGGAAAAGTTGTTTACTTGAATTCTTCCTTATTTGGTCTGATGATCAATCGTAAGGTAGGGTCATTTGTCATAAACGACCAGAGCCAGTTGAAGGCAAGATTTACTTTATTACGAAATCCGGCTATGGGAATTATATGAATGAACAACCAAACCATCCACGCAAAAAAGCCTTTAAAGAATAGCTTCGGCAGATCTGCTACCGCTTTGTATTTCGCGATAATGGCCATACTTCCTTTATCTGCGTAACCAAACGATTTGAGAGGTTCGTTGCGGATCATTCGTTTAAAGTTTGCCGCTAGGTTTATGCCCTGTTGGATGGCCACCTGAGCCAATTGCGGGTGGCCATCAGGAAAGTTTTTATCAGCGGTTTGGAGGCTTATATCACCCAAAGCAAAAATATTCGAGGTACTGTTCACTTTATTGTACTCATCTACCTGGAGCCGGCGACCACGGCCGACCACTTCCGCCGGCAAGCCAGGAACCTCCCTCCCGATAACTCCGGAAGCCCAGATCAGAACGTTGCTTTCAATAACCTCGCCGGTAGAGAGTATCACCTGACCGTCGACATAGTCTTTTACGGCGGTATTGAGTTTAATGCGCACACCTAACCTGAGTAAGACCCTGGTAGCCTCCACCTGGGCCTTCCTGCTCATCGGTCCTAAAAGAACCGGACCCGCATCGACCAAATGGATATGACCCTGCAGGTCGGTGATTTCCGGGTACTCTTTTAGCCTGATATTATGGCCCATTTCGGCCAGCATTCCCGCTACTTCGACGCCGGTAGGACCACCTCCGGCAATTACTATATTTAGGTACTTCTCTTTTTCTTCTCTGTCTGATTCGTGCACAGCCTTCTCCATGCTCATTAGCAAGTAATTCCGCAGGTTAAGGGCATCACTAATGGTTTTCATGGGCAGTGCTTTCGCTTTAACGTTTTCCATACCGAAGTAATTCGTTTCTGTTCCCAGGGCAATCACCAGGTAATCGTAATTCAATGTCCCAGTATCTGTTTCAACCGTATTATGCTCGGGATTGACCCTTACGAAGCAACCTAAATGGAAGCGCAGGTTTTTCTTTTGCTGAAACATCCTACGGAAGGGATAACTTATGTTTGAAGGTTCAATAAATGCCGTGGCAACCTGGTACAGCAATGGTGGGAAAAAATGGTAGTTATGCGTATCAACCAGGGTTATATGATAATGCTCGTCATTTGCAAGTCGTTTGATTAAATTAATGCCTGCAAAGCCTCCACCAACAACTACTACCTTTTTTGTATTTTGCTCCATATAAAGTCGGTTATCTGATTAAGTACTGACGTACCCACCAATATTCAAGGTTACAGGGTTTGGTATATTTAACCCTGCTTGGTATCTATCATGTCTGTTTGCTAACAAATAGTCGGCATAGCTGTTTTAAATTCCGTCAAAGCTAATAACATTCACGTTCTGCTTGGAGAATACAGAGTAGGCTGTAAGAGAAATAACACTTAAATTATTTACATGGAAAAAAGAACATTAGGTCGGTCCGGAATAGTGGTAGCACCATTGACATTCGGAGGTAACGTATTCGGCTGGACTCTGGATGAAAAGCAATCATTTGAAATACTCGATGCTTTTGTTGCAGCGGGTTTTAATTTTATTGATACCGCCGATTCGTACTCCCTGTGGGTTCCCGGCCATCAAGGCGGTGAGTCAGAAACGATCATTGGTAAATGGATGAAGGAACGAAAAAATCGCCAAAAGGTCATCATAGGCACCAAGGTAGGTTCTGATATGGGGCAGGGAAAAAGAGACCTATCCAAAAAACACATCTTGCAGTCGGTAGAGAACTCCTTAAAACGTCTACAAACGGACTATATCGATCTGTACCAGAGCCATTATGACGATGCAGAAACGCCTATTGAAGAAACCCTCGAAACCTACTCTCAATTAGTAAATGAGGGCAAAGTTAGAATTATCGGTGCTTCAAATTTTAGTGCAGAAAGGTTAACGAGATCTCTTGAAATAAGCAGACAACATAATTTTCCCGTTTATCAAACACTGCAGCCGCTTTATAACTTATACGACCGGGAAGTTTTCGAAAAAGAATTGGAGCCTTTGTGTATCAAACATTCCATCGGAGTAATTAATTATTATGCTCTAGCCAGCGGCTTTTTAACGGGGAAGTACCGTTCAGAAGTCGACCTTTCTAAAAGTCCGCGGGGTGCAGGCAATAAGAAATACCTCAATGACAAAGGGTTTGCCATTCTGTCGGCATTAGATGAAGTTGCCGAACGTTATGATAGTACTCCGGCAAGCGTCTCGATTGCCTGGCTACTCGCCCGCCCCTCTGTCACAGCACCTATTGCAAGTGCCACCAGCATCGAACAATTGAATTCGCTGGTCGACGCAACGAGACTTCAGCTCGACACGGAGGCCATTGAACTTTTAACAAAAGCAAGCGGTTGGTAATAATATAAATATTTTCAGGCATGTTACTTTATGTGGCACTGCTGTTAGGTCTTTTGTGGGCTAAAGTTTAACCTTTTATCATTGAAATTAATAACTTGTGATCTTTTTAGCATGAACATGAAGAAACTACTCTACCTTATCTCTTGCTGTTTAGTATCCGTACAGGCATATGCACAGTCAGACAGTCTTAAAGTGGCTATTATTCCTGAACCTGTGTCAATGGTCAGGCATGAAGGGCAATTTATTCTTCCCAAAAATGTCATTATCCAAAGCAGCAAGCATCCCGCCCTGGTACCAATTGTCGCATTGCTGGAAGAGCGGTTTGCGACCGCTGCTGGCAGAACGGTAACCTCTGTACATGCACAATCTTCTGATTTCAATATCCGGTTTATTCTGAATGCGGAACAAGATACTGTGATTGGCAAAGAAGGTTATCGTCTGGCTGTAACACCAGAAAACATCATTATCAGGGCCAACGAACCCAATGGAATATTTTACGGTGTGCAGTCGCTGCTTCAGCTTTTCCCGAAAGAAATAGAAAGCAAGGAACTTGCTAAAAATGTCAAGTGGGCGGTACCGGCTATCAGCATTGCCGACTGGCCGCGTTTTGGCTGGCGTGGGCTCATGCTGGATGTATCCAGACATTTTTTCACAAAAGAGGAAGTGAAGAAATATATCGATGCAATGGTTCGCTATAAATACAACCTGCTTCATTTAGGCTTAACTAATGATGAAGGCTGGAGAATTGAGATCAAAGGTCTGCCAAAGCTAACAGAAGTTGGAGCCTGGAATGTGAAGCGAGTAGGTACGTTTGGGGAATTCATTCCGACAACACCCGATGAGCCACGTGACAACGGAGGTTTTTACACTCAGGAAGATATCAAAGAGTTAGTGCAATATGCTAAAGAAAGGTTTGTTGATATCCTTCCGGAGATCAATGTTCCGGCACATAGTCTTGCGACCATCGCGTCCTATCCCGAGCTCTCATGTACTGAAGGTGCAGACAAATACGTAGTCCGCTCCGGCGAACAGATTATGGACTGGTCGAGAGGAGCTCCACCTATCGCATTGGTTGATAACACCCTTTGCCCTGCGAACGAAAAGGTTTACGAGTTTTTAGACAAGGTAGTGACGCAGGTGGCAGAACTCTTTCCCTTCGAATACATCCATATGGGTGGCGACGAGGCTCCAATCAACTTCTGGCAGAAAAACGCAGCCATCAAAGATTTAATGAAAAGGGAAAATCTGAAGGATATGCATGCCGTCCAGGGGTATTTCACTAAACGCGTCGAGAAAATCGTGAACTCCAAGGGCAAAAAATTCATGGGTTGGGATGAGATCCTTGAAGGCGATCTTGCTCCATCTGCCGCAATTATGAGCTGGCGTGGGATGAAAAGCGGTATAGAAGCTGCTAAAAAGAAGCACGAAGTAGTGATGAGTCCTACCGACTTCGCCTATTTGGATTATATGCAGTCAGACCGCATAATGGAACCATTGGTTTATGCTTCCCTTCGTTTAAGTCAAAGTTATAAGTTCGACCCTCTTCCGGAGGGTGTCGATCCAAAATATATTAAAGGCGGACAGGGAAATTTATGGACTGAACAGATTTATAATCTTCGTCAGGCGGAATATATGACCTGGCCAAGAGGATTTGCGATTGCAGAATCTTTATGGTCGCCTAAAGAAAAGAAGAATTGGAATAATTTCTTTGGAAAGGTTGAAAAGCACTTTGATCGTTTTGCAGTAGCGGAGATAAAGTATGCACCCAGTGTTTACGATCCGATATTCACCGTAAGTACCAATTCGAAAAACCGACTCTGCATCGATCTTTCTCTTGAAGTGGAAGGTTTGGACATTTACTACAGCTTTGATAATTCATACCCTGACAGGTTTTATCCTAAATATACCGGTACACTTGTCGCACCAATCGATGCCGCACAGCTGCGTGTTATCACCTATAAAGGGAAGGAGCCGGTTGGCCGGATGATTTCCATGCCTGTATCAGAACTTAAAGGCAGGTTGCCAAAAGCGAAGAAACAAGTTGTTGGCTTTTAAAAGACTTTATTACGAAGCCGGATTCATTTAATCCGGCTTCTATTTTTTGGGCGCTTCTATCAGATCACTTCATCTTCAACAACAGCTAATGGTATCGAAGTAACGGTCTTACGCTCTCCAATTTGCTGACGCCACATGGCATAATACAGCCCTTTCAATTCAACCAGTTCAGTGTGATTACCAGTCTCAACTATACGGCCTTTTTCGAGCACGTATATTCGGTCAGAATGCATTATGGTGCTCAGGCGGTGGGCAATGGATATTATGATCTGCTTCTGTTCTGCAGCGATATCCTTGATTGTATCAGTGATATCCTCTTCTGTTATGCTATCAAGGGAAGATGTGGCTTCATCAAATATCAGCAACCGGGGATTGCGCAGCAGTGCTCGGGCTATAGATAACCGCTGCTTTTCACCGCCCGACAACTTGGTTCCTCCCTCTCCCAGCATCGTATTCAGTCCTTTTTCTGAGCGCGTGAGAAGCTTTCCAGACGATGCCTTATTTAGAGCAGAAATCATTTCTTCGTCCGTTGCATCTGCCTTGGTAAATAACAGGTTATCGCGAATGGTGCCGGCAAACAATTGCGTTTCCTGGGTTACAAAGCCTATTTGTTTTCTGATCCTGTTGTAGCGGATGTCTTTCACTGAAATCCCGTCAAAGTAAATATCCCCCTCAACGGGACTGTATAACCCCACCAGCAATTTCACTAAGGTGGACTTGCCCGATCCTGAAGGGCCGACAAAGGCAATGGTGTCACCCACTTTTGCTGAGAAAGAGATCTGGTCTAAAGAGTTCTCCCTGGCAGTTTTGTGCTTAAATATTACGTTATCAAATTCCAGACTCTGCATCTCACCGGTGTCGATAGGTTCTTCAGGACGGTATTCAATGGGCTTCTTCATTAAAGCATCAAAATTCTGAAGCGAAGCTTCGGCCTCGCGATAACTAAGAATGATATTGCCGAGTTCCTGCAATGGGCCGAAAATAGCATTGGTAATAAATTGCATCGAGATCAGCTCCCCTGCCGTTAACACATCCCGGAAAATAAGCCATAGTAAGATAAACAAGATAGACTGCTTCAGCAGGTTCAGAGTTGTGCCTTGCAGGAAGGATAGCGTGCGCACTCTCCTTACCTTATCCATTTCAAGGTCGAAGATCTTTTGGGTAAGGCCTTTTAATCGTCGTACTTCGGAATAGGTAAGCCCTAAACTTTTTACCAGTTCGATATTCCTGAGCGATTCGGTTATGCTTCCTGACATTCTTGCGTTTTCGCGGAATATAGACCGTTGAATGATCTTGATTTTTCTGCTAAGCAGCCCGGTCAGTCCTCCCAATAAGAGTACCCCTACAAAGAATACTGGCACCAGCGCCCAGTGTTTGGTGACCGCATACCAAATAAGAAATCCAATCCCCACAAGGGATGAAAAAACAATATTGATGAAAGCCGTCATAAAAGCCTCCGTGTCCCGCCTGGTTTTTTGGAGAACAGATAAGGTTTCGCCACTGCGCTGCTCTTCAAACTCCTGGTAACTAAGCCGCAGGGTTTGTTTCAAACCATCATTAAAAATTTGCATTCCAAACTTTTGAACCACCAGTCTGAGTACATAATCCTGGAAGGTTTTGCTAAGCCTGGCTGCCATAGCCACCCCGATGGCAATAGCTAGCCACATGAGCACTCCGCTAACTAATTCATCCTGGGTTTTCTTGCCCGGATTCAGGGCATATTCATCGATGATCTTTCCAAAGATTACTGGATCAATTAAGGACAACAATTGGGTTATTGCGGCAAGCAGCATAGTTAACAGAACCAGCCATTTGAAGGGTTTAAGATATTGCCAGAGGATATGCATAATAGGCGCTTGTAAAGATTAGGTGCTGAAAGCGTCAGCAAGCGTTGAATGATTTTAAAATATTTTTTCGACTTAAAAATCCTTATCAATTGAACTAAAGAACAAGCCAATAGTTTAGTTGTCCGATATTAATCAATTGAGTTTGCCGGCAGGTCAGAGTAGATTGCTTGCACAAGATGCCAACTCCATCAGATGCAAGGCACTATTATTAACGGAAGCTTCAATGATACCGATATTCTGATTGATTTGATTGATCGATTCGGTATTAAGTAAGCGGATTGCATTGTTAAAAACAGCATTCCTTCTCGAAAGGTAAAAATCAAATTGTGAATAAACTTTAAATTAGCAACCTTAGCATTTGGAGTTATTAAAATTATATAAAATGCGGATATTCCGAAAAAGCCTCGTTCTAATCCTGGCTGCATTACCATTCTACTGTTTCATCAATTCTGTATCTGCACAGGATTTTCAGAAATGGGAAGAGAACATTCAGACGTTTGAAAAGGCTGATCAGGAAAGTCAGGTGCAAAGAGCAAAATACATTGTATTTACCGGGAGTTCGTCTATAGTCGGCTGGGAAAATCTTAAAGCAGACTTCTCCGATAAAAAAGTCCTGAACCGTGCGTTTGGTGGCTCTCAAACATTTGAAGTGCTGCATTTTGCAGACAGGATTATCACACCCTATAAGCCTAAACAGGTTGTACTTTATACCGGCGACAACGATATTGCCGACGGAAAGAGTCCGGAGACTGTACTTGCGGACTTTAAAGCTTTATTCAGTAAAATCAGGAAGGACAAAAAGCGCACATTTATTACCTTCATTTCAATCAAGCCAAGTCCCTCCAGAAAACAGTTTATGCCAAAAATTGTGGAAGCAAACAGACTTGTAAAAGACTTTTTAGAAACTAAGAAACGAACTTCTTATGTAGATGTTTATAATCCAATGCTATTAGCAAATGGTCAACCAAGACCTGAATTGTTCCAATCAGACAGCCTACATATGGTAAAGAAAGGATATGATTTGTGGAGAGAAATCTTAAGACCTCAATTAAAGTAAAACGCGAATCCAAGCCTCATCTACCTGAATATATAGTTTCGAAATCAACCATTATAAGGTAAATAAGGCTTCCGTTTTAACTTTGCCAGTCGTGACCTTCAACTTTAACAATCTTGTTGTAAAGTCCAAGAATCAGGAACGGTGCAGGCCATTGCCCAAGGAATAACGCATCGCTGTTCCGTCCCATGATTTTCAAAGTCAGCGATATAGCCATACAGCCGATAGCGGTCCACAGAAATACGTCTGAAGGAATCTTAGCAGTTTGTTCCTCAATAGCTCTTGCTACAGAACCTTCTTTTTTTCCAGGATTTAGTGTCTCTAACATAATTTACTCTCCTATTTTAAGATAGATGTTCTGATTTAACAAGTTTTTATGATAGAAAATTTCAGAGTTCATGGGGTTACTTAACTAGAGTGGCTTAGTTTACGAACTGGTGCAGTGGATGGTCGAAACCATCAGCGATCCAATCCTTTCTGTAGAATCGCCCTTTGAGGCATGAATCATTTAAATCCCTCTACGCCCTTCGATGACACTTTGTAATGCATATCGTCCTTTCAGCGGTCACTTTAGGAAGAATTATCATTTGTTGGCATCGGTATTGGCTATCTGCGGTAATTAAAACAACACAAAAATTATGAATAAAAAAGTACTATTAGCCTGTTTGATTGGATTTACATTCTTCTTCGCAAACACTTCAAAAGCACAGATTTCGGTTAATTTCAATGTGGGCTCTCAGCCTCTTTGGGGTCCTGTTGGTTTTGACCGTGCCGATTACTATTATATGCCAGATATTGACACCTATTACAGCGTCTCTAAGAGGCAGTATGTTTATCAACAGAATGATCGATGGCTTTTCAGCAACACTATGCCATCCCGTTACAGCGGGTACAACCTGTATAACGGCTATAAAGTTGTGATGAACAGTCCAAGCCCGTATTTATTATATAACACCCATAAGGTAAAATACGCGAAGTACAAAGGGTATAAATCCAAACAACCTTCTATCCGATATAGCAATAATCCTAAATATTATGTTGTCAAAGGTCACCCGAAAGGCGGGGCTCCCGGCCAGCTTAAAAAAGCCCGACCGGTTGGAGCAAAATCGAATAATGCTTCGGGACACGGAAATAGCAATGGCAAAAGTAATGGAAAGGGTAAAGGAAATGGGAAGGGTAAAAAATAAGCCTGTCTGAATAACAGATTTACTAACCCGAGTCTTTCAAGACTCGGGTATTTTTATTATACCTTTCGAAAAATTTAACCGCTGCTCTTCAAATTTGTTCCGTAGAGCTCAAAATTGCAAATGGTGCTTTGAGAAGATTAATTAAAAATCTGGTCGTAGTATTTGCCTTTTATATTCTCGTCACTATCATTAAAGTAGATATCCTGGAAACTCCTTGTTGTTAGCGGGTCAACTTTCATAAAAAACTTGTGAGGCTGAATATCTGAAACCTCTTTAAAACCACATGCCTCCATCATTTCAATGGTTGCTTTTATAGTGTTTTTATGATAGTTGGCCACCCGCACCCGTTTCTCCTCAACGTTCAAACCTTTGTAGAGTGACGGATTCTGTGTAGCAATACCGACCGGACACCGGTTGCTGTCACATGTTAATGCCTGAATGCATCCAAGAGAAAACATCATCCCCCGGGCGCTGTAGCAAGCGCTTGCCCCAAGAGATAAAGCTTTTAATATATCAAAGGCCGTGATGATCTTTCCGGCGGCAATAAGCTTGATCTGTTCTTTTAAGCCAAACCTATTCAGTGTTTGTGACGCAAATGCAAGGGCATCATAAAGTGGCATCCCCATATTATCGCTAAATTCCAATGGAGCTGCGCCTGTTCCACCTTCTGACCCATCAATAGCTATAAAATCTGGAATGATTCCCGTTATGCTTATTGCTTTGCAAATGTCTATAAACTCCGACTTGTCCCCAATGCAAAGCTTAAAACCCACTGGTTTACCCGCCGAAAGCTGTCTTAATTGCCTGATAAATCCCATCATCTCCATTGGATTTGAAAAGGCGCTATGTGCAGGAGGAGAATAAACTGTTGTACCAGGCAGCACATTACGTATCGCAGCTATTTCAGGTGTATTCTTATCACCTGGCAGGATACCGCCATGACCGGGTTTAGCTCCCTGAGAAAGTTTTAACTCGATCATCTTTATGTTTTCGCGTCCGGCATTCTGTTTATATAGTTCTGGATAGAAATTGCCATTACTGTCACGACAACCGAAGTATCCGGTTCCAATTTGCCAGATTAAATCGCCCCCCCGCTGGTGATACAGGCTGATTCCACCTTCACCCGTATTGTGGGCAAAACCGCCCAGCACCGCACCCTCATTCAGCGAGCTGACTGCTGTCTTACTCAGTGCGCCGTAACTCATCGCTCCTACATTCAATACTTGCACTGTACGGTTGCTTACATTGAGAGTTTCCAATAGTAACCCGAAGGTCATTGTCTTCAATCTTGACAGGATAAACTGAATGGGCCACCCAGTCATGCCCCGGCTTATTTGGATCTTCCTGCATGCCAAATGCTACGGTCTGCTTTACATTTTTTGCACGCTGATAAACCACTGAACGCTGTCTGCGGTTAAACGGCTTACCATCCAGATCCGACTCCCAGAAATATTGCCGCATCTCCGGCCGGATGGCTTCAAACAGATAGCGAAAATAACCAAGGACCGGAAAGTTCTTGAGGATAGTGTGACCTCGCTGCTTAATATTATAAAGAGCCAAAAGGAGCAGTGAAAAAGTGATAAATAAAACTGCAAACCAAATGGTGTTAACAAAGATGGCTAAAATTAGAGCAGTTATATTCAGAACTAAGAGAGTCCAGAGTATAATGCCCTTTGCCGAAACCGTAAGATTCCGTGACATAGTTTTAAAATTTTTCGTGAGTTAATAAGGAAACCAAATTTAGATCCCCGGTGCTTCAGTAGGTTAGCAGGCCGGGGCTATGGTGTTGAAGTCCTTAAAGTTCGAGAAGTAAAATACCTTGTAACAAAAGCATTTAAAGTGATCATTCGTTACCGGAATCCATAAGGCTTCTTCAAGCCTTTGGTAGTACGGAGCAGTATTATTGATTTGAATGACCACGTGGCAAAGATAGCTATAAATTAAGGGAAAAGAAGTCACTCTATTTACAAGATGCGGTTTGGCATATTAAGGTAATAATTGCCCGTAAGATTTTTAGATATACATTTAAGACTTATATTTGAATTAATGGACTCTCGTAACCAGCATATAAATGGCAGCTCTCAATTTGCACAAAAGGTGCGAACTGCTCTTGCTATGTTTAATCGTTTCCTGTCGTTGCAGTACCGACTAGGAGATGCGTTCCTTAAAACCAGTAAGGACTTTATAAAGTAAGCCCACCCGATCCGGGTAAGGGCCCCTCTCATTTCTCAAATTTAGTAACCAATAAACATCACGAAGGATAACCCTCTGTGCTGCCCTGCCATCTTGTGTATGTTGCTCTAAGCTTCATAAACATAGGATATACCTCTTAAAGAGGTTCAAAAGTGCAGCAGACGGAACAGTAAACTAATGTCAACTATGAACGAAAGGTCTCTAATCATTACCCAGAAAGACTTGGATCTATTTAACAACCATCTGAGTTCCAGCGCTAATGTTTCTGTATTTAATAAGACTCGGCTTGCAAATAACTTGAGGGAAGCAACGGTTGTTGAAGAAAGTGAGCTTCCGGCTGACGTTGTTACGATGAACACGTTCGTCAAACTTCTGGATCTTGAAACTAACCAGGAATATAGATTTTACCTGGTCGCGCCTGCGCATGCCAATATTAAAAGCAACAAAGTTTCTTGCCTTGCCCCCATTGGAATGGCACTCTTCGGGTATCAAACGAATGCGGAAATTAAATGGGAAATGCCGACTGGATTTAAGTTATATAAGCTATTACACGTATCAAGATCAGATACCAAGGTACTTGTATCGGAGAATCATTGAGCAGGAACATTTTAATAGTAAAAATCACCCCAAAAAGAAGACACGATAAGAGCTTAAGCCACCAGGGCCAAGCAGTATACTAACTTAAGTGGCAGAATTCAAAATGAAATTATCCATTAACACTAATTTTTAAAATATGAATACGACAACAGTAGAAGAAACCAAGGCACCTATTATTTTATCAACCGGAATTTATGACCTTCTGAAAAACCACTTGCGTACCCGTAAACTAAGCAGGTACAATGAAGACAAGCTGATTCTGGAACTCAAGTCGGCCAAACAGGTATTACATAAAGAACTGCCAGAAGATGTAGTAACTGTTGACAGGGCTGTCCGGGTGAAAGAACTTGAATCGGGACAAGAATACACTTATAACCTTGTAGCTCCAGCTAAGGCTAAGCAGAAGAATAAAACTATTTCTATACTATCCCCTATTGGTGTGGCCGTACTTGGCTATGTTGAAGGTGCCGAAGTGAAATGGGAAATGCCTGAAGGTATAAAATCATACCGCATTGAGTCGGTAACTAAGTTATAATAGTGCAAAGCAGCATCCACTTACAAGTGGATGCTGCTTTGTTTTAATGCCCCCAAATTCTTTGACCTTACCTCCTACACCCTCCTTCAACCTATTTTTTAAACTATGGGAACTAATGACCATAGACCTGACTAGCTATAATTAAAAGCGGCCTCCGAATCTTTCAGTTAATCCGGAGGTCGGGCGTCGAAGTGTCTAACACACCGCAATGTTCGGCTTTCGTTGGAGTGAAGAATCTCCATATTCACCGACTGCTGTGGTGATCGGTCCAATGTATAACCTTATGTTCTTCATTGGTCCTGTTTATTCATAGGGTATGTAGGGTCATTCTCGGGATTTGCTCCTTGCCCCCAGCCTTTGATATTCTTCCGCTGGTCTTCCCAATTAACATCGCCGACCTAATGCGGTTTTGAAGAATTGGATATTCAGGTATTTAACGAATCTCCGGAAAATACGTGTAATCTATCGTAAGCTGAACGTCAGCAAGCTGCATGCTAGCAACTACTGGTTGACAAAAAGATCGTTCAAACTAATTTAATGCCGTATCATTGCTCGCCAATAATTTTTACTATTTGACTATGAGTGATACCTACACAGCCATTGATTTTGAAACTGCACACGGTAAGCGTTGGAGTATTTGCCAGGTTGGGCTTGTAAGGGTAGAGAAAGGAGTTGTCACAGCACAAGTTAACCAATTGGTATGCCCGCCAGATAACTATTATTTTTACAGGAATACGGAAGTTCATGGGATTAGAGCAGAACATACTTTAAGATCACCAAACTTCCATGATGTATGGTCCCAACTTAGGCCGTTTATTCACAATCAAACGGTGGTTGCGCATAACGGAGCTTTTGATTTCAGCTGTCTGTCGCAAACTTTAGATTACTACCGTTTGCAGCAGCCCGAATATAATAAGATGTGTACCTATAAGATCTTCAAAAAGAAACTCGCAACTCTATGCATGGAACACCGGATCGAGCTTAAACACCACGATGCTTTGAGTGACGCTATGGCTTGTGCACACCTTTACCGTATACACCTGTCTAGGGTTTAGGTGTGGAGACTACACCCCCGCATTGAAGGTCATTACAAAACTGGTTCCTGAGCCTTCAATAGTTTGAACCTGTATTGTTCCTTTGTGGAGATGCATGATCTGTTTGCAGAGATTTAACCCTATCCCTGTGCCATTCTTCTTGGTACTGAAGAAAGGAATGAAGATCTGGTCTAGCAACTCAGGAGGCACTCCATGGCCATTGTCAGTCACCTTTAAAACACATTTTTTCTGCTGGTCGGCGGAGGCTGACAATACGATCCGGGGATGTTCTGTGCCCTTAACGGCTTCCATGGCATTTAATATCAAGTTGATAAGAACCTGTTCTACAAGGTTACTGTCAGCAAGGATTTTGATGTTGGGATCTTTTAATACTATTTCAAGCTCTATATTCCGTCCGGATAATGTTGGTATCATCAGGCTATGCTGATTTTCAAACAAGTCACGAACATAGATCTCGTTTAAGACCAAAGAGTTGATACGGTTTAAATTCCGGTAGGTATCAGCAAATTTCAACAAGGCCTCGCTTCGTTTTCGAATAGTATCAATACCTATTTCCAAATCTTCGCGGTAAGACGGCTGCACCTCATGGTGTTCAAGTGAGTATTGCAGGCGACTTTTTAAGGTATTAGCGAGGGATGAAATCGGGGCAATGGAGTTCATGATCTCATGGGTCATCACACCTAGTAAGCGTGTCCAGGCATTAGCTTCCGTTTCATCAAGCGCTTCATTTATATTTTGCAGGCTAAGTAACTTGAAATGTTTATCTTCTATTTGAAACATTGTAGCAGATAGCAATAACTTAACACTCTGCTTATTTACTTTGGCCGTATAAATTTTCGAATCTCCTATCTTAATATCGCTCAACTCGTAATATAAATCAGGATTTCTTTTTTCGATCGCATGAACATTCTTAAAATGCGGCAGGTTTAGCATCTTTTTCAAAGCGTCGTTCATCCAGGCAATTTCACCTGTCTCCGTTTCATAAGAAATAATTCCAGTACCTACTACTTCAAGGATATGCTGCAAGTAATGATAATGTGTCTCCTTTTCCCGTGATATTCGCTTGAAGGTATCCGTTATTATATTGAAAGAAAGCCTTAACGGTTGTAGTTCAGCGGCAGATCGCTTCACATCGAAGTGCCTCGAAAAATCACGGTAAAACATGGCTTCGGAGAATTCTTCCAGTTCACGGTAAACCCGTTTCTGATTTGCGAAAAGCTCGTACAACTGGTATAAAAACAGGAAAGCTGGAATGTAGAGATAGTTAGACTGCCTGCCGTAAATTAAATAAGCTATTATAGCCATTGTCAAAACCAGCAGGCTGATCCTTATACCCAGCTTGATCTCGTATTTTCTAAATGTCATATTTGCTTAACCTTCTGTACAAAGCGGTACGTGTAATTCCCAATTCTTTAGCGGCTTTGGAAATATTGCCTTGATTCTGTTCAATTACCCGCAATATGGTATTCCGTTCAATTGCGCTTAGCTTCGACTCGGAGGCTTGATGATTTTCAGGAGCCTGCTGCTCAATAGGTGAAAAGATAAGGTCTTTACCTTCCAGCACGTCTCCCTCGGACATGATAATTGCCCGCTCAATCGTGTACTGAAGCTCGCGGACGTTTCCGGGATAGTGATAGTTCAGCAATTTATCTTCAGCTTTTTTATCAAATTGAAGGGGGGACTTTAAATATTTCCGCCCGTATATACGGCTAAAATGATTGGCTAATAACAGTATATCATCTTTCCGGTCTCTTAAAGGGGGAACTATGATCTCAACCGTATTAATTCGGTAGACCAAATCCTTTCTAAAACGGTTTTCATTGGCCAGATCTTTCAGGGAGACGTTGGTGGCGCATATTAGACGAATATCCACTTCTACCGGCTGATTGGCCCCAAGCCGGGTGACCTGGCGGTTTTGAAGCACGCTTAAAAGCTTAGCCTGCTGATGTAAGGAGATATTCCCGATTTCGTCCAAAAATAAGGTACCTGAATCAGCCGCTTCAAAACGTCCCATCCTGTCTTCCCGCGCATCAGTAAAAGCACCCTTTTTATGACCAAAGAGCTCACTTTCAAATAAGCCTTCCGATAATGCTCCAACATCTACTTTGACATAGGGGTTTGCCGACCGCCTGCTTTGTTGATGAATAGCTTTAGCGATCAGATCTTTCCCTGTACCGTTTTCTCCAAGAATAAGAATGTTCGCATCAGTTGGTGCTACTTTTCGAATCTTGTGAAATATTTCAAGCATGGGTTCAGACTCCCCCAGAAGTTCGTTGTCGTTGGAGGCATTTCTTTTAGAAAAATGATCAGGGCTTGTCTTAACCGTTTTATCGAGCACCTCGGCTATTGTTTTTAACAATATTTCATTATGCCATGGCTTTACCAGGAAATCATCAGCACCTTCTTTTAAGGAGCGTACCGCAAGATTAATATCGCCGTAAGCGGTGATCATAATAATAGCAGCATCACTTTTCTGCTCCTTGACTTTTCGGAGCCAGAAAAGCCCTTCATTTCCGGTGTTGATGGACGTATTGAAATTCATATCCAGCATGATCAGATCAAAAGTTTTTGATTTGATCTGCTTTAGAATATTTTCCGGATTCCGTTCCGTGACTACCTCTTTGACTTCGGTTTTTAATAATAATCTTACGGCAGTGAGTACATCCTGATCATCGTCAACTACAAGTATGGAGGCGTTTTTTAATTTCATGGAAGGACAGTAGTTAGTAGTTAGTAGTTAGACCCGCACACGACTAAGATCTGGTTATACAGCAACTATACCAGCTCTTTAATTTTCTGAAGCAGAGTGATTTAACGGCTACACTCCCTACCATATGTATCGAAACCGAACACCAGTTGTAATGCAAGCGAACAACTCACAAGTGGATACAACTGCAAAGTATTGATTATGAGCATTTTGGGTTTATGGCATTTTATTGATTAAGAGAATGGTACTGGTCAACAATGGTTGTAATCCGTATAAAAATAAAAAATTAAAGTGGATAGAGTTATTGAAAAGAAGAAATGGACTAACAGGCGGATCATAACGCTGACTGGTATAGCCCTTTTAGTTATTTTGATGGTAAGTGCCTTTTATTTCACTTCCGGGAAGTCAAAGCTAAACGTAGAAAAGGAAAAGATAACGATATCAGAAGTCGTCAAAGGGCCGTTCCAGGAGTTCATACCCGTGAATGGGATTGTGATGCCTTTAACTACCATTTATCTGGACGCCACAGAAGGCGGAAGAGTAGAAGAGATCTATGCAGAGGATGGTAGTTTCCTGAAAAAAGGGCAACCCATTCTCAGATTATCCAATTCGGATCTTGAATTAAGTCTTGCGAACCAGGAAACGGCGGTTTTCGATGTGCTCACGCAAATGCAGAATACCCGGAATAACTCGGATCAAAATACGATCAGGCAGCTAAACCAGCTTGCAGAAGTAGAGAATGCTCTGGCAGAAGCCGAACGTCTTTACAAGCTCAATAAACTTCTTTTCCAGGAGAAGGCAATCGGCTCGCAGGAATTCAAATCGTCTGAGAATAATTATAAATACCAGGTGCGTCGTCTTAACCTAACCCGTGAAACCTTAAAAAAAGACTCATCCTCAGGTAAGCAGCAGGTGAGCCAGATGCAGCAATCATACAGCCGGATGCAAAATGCGTTATCGCTGATGCGCCGTAAAGTAGGCGACCTGATTGTGCGCGCACCTGTGGACGGTCAGCTTACCTCGCTGGACGCCGAAATAGGTCAGTCAAAAAATAAAGGAGAACGCCTTGGACAGGTGGATGTGATTTCAGGATATAAAGTTCGGGCAGATATTGATGAGCATTATATCTCCAGGATCTTCACTGATCTGGAGGGTATTTTCACGTTGAACAGCACGGATTACAAGCTGCGGGTTCGCAAGATATACACACAGGTTAACAATGGTCGGTTCCAGGTGGATCTGGAATTCGTAGGTGAAGTTCCTAAGGGTATCCGGCGGGGACAAAGCCTTCAGGTGCGCTTATCCTTAAGCGACGAAACACAAGCGGTGTTGGTAGCTAAAGGTGGCTTCTATCAGCAAACCGGAGGCAACTGGATCTACAAGATCAGTGAAGACGAAACAAAAGCATACAAAGCAGAAATACAGCTAGGACGTCAGAACCCAGATTATTACGAAGTGCTGAAAGGATTAAAACCAGGTGATAAAGTAGTGTCGTCGAGTTATGAGAATTATGGAGATAACCAGGAGTTAATGTTGAAATAGCTGAGAGCTATCAGCCATCAGCTTTCAGCCCCTCGAGTTATCTGAGAGGATGATAGTTTGATAGAATAGGCATATATCATTTTTTTAATCTGAATGAGGTCATCCTCAAGTTCTTTAAATAGTTGCTCTGAAATATAGTTAAGATCTCTGCTGAGTATCAGTTGATAATGAAGTTCGGAGGCAGAACCAGATGAAATTATGAGGAATCGTTTCAATTCGGGCAAAGTATCCCGACCGCAGCCTTCAGCAATATTTGTAGGGACGGATGCAGAAGAACGCCTGATTTGCGAGACTAAACCGAAGATTTCCTCTTTAGGGAATGCTCGAGTGATCTTATAGATTTTTAATGTGACCTGATGGCTCCGTTGCCAGATTGAAAGCTGCTGAAAGTCGCGCATAAAATAGATTTATACTAATATAATTAAAAGATAAAATATCGGTCAGGCTAATAACTCAAAGCTGAAAGCTGACTACTGATAGCTAAAAACTTAAACAAATATTTACACCGTAACGGTCTAAGCTGACTGCTGAAAGCTGATTACTGATAGCTTAAAAACATGATCAAAATAACTGACCTGGAAAAAATCTACCGTACGGAAGACATTGAAACGGTAGCCCTGAATAAACTCTCATTTGAGGTTAAAGAGGGAGAATTTGTAGCCATTATGGGTCCTTCGGGATGTGGCAAATCTACGCTGTTAAATATCCTGGGTCTGCTTGATGACCCCGATGGCGGCAGCTTTATGTTTAACAGCGAAGAGATCGCTCACTACTCTGAAAGCAAGCGAGCACAGATCAGGAAGCGAAATATTGGCTTTGTGTTTCAGAGCTTTAACCTGATTGATGAGCTGACCGTGTTTGAGAACGTTGAACTTCCTCTGATCTACCTGAACATGAAAGCTTCTGAGCGCAAAGAAAAAGTCGAAGAAGTTTTAAAAAAAATGCAGGTTATGCACCGCCGTAATCACTACCCGCAGCAATTGTCGGGTGGTCAGCAGCAGCGGGTTGCGGTGGCCAGGGCAGTGGTGAACAATCCCAAGCTGATCCTCGCAGATGAGCCGACAGGGAATCTGGACTCTTCAAACGGAAATGAGGTAATGCAGTTGCTTACAGATCTGAATGAACAGGGAACTACTATTATAATGGTTACCCACTCGGAACACGACGCTCGTTATAGCCACCGTATTATCCGCCTGCTTGACGGACAGATGGTGATGGAGAATGCGTTGCTATAGCTGAGAGCTTTTTGGCCATCAGCTTTCAGCCATCAACTAATGGTTTGAGAGAAAGCTATTCGTAAAGTGTTATCAGTTATAAAAGTAGAAGCACTTTTCTCCTAACAAATCGAAAATACCAATACCTTCAGCTGAAGCTGAAAGTTAAATAGAATTGATTTACAAATCCTGCTGAAAGCTAATTGCAGACCGGTTCAGACAGGAGATATCAAAAAGTCCTGAAGTCGAAAGTATGAGTACGGTGATGTTGAGCTTTAACGAGCCGGGATGGGTAGCCCTGGATTACACAGACGATAACAGGCACAATCGTCGTTTCAGACTGAATTCAGTTGATGCGGAATTTTTACCGACAATGGATATTAAATTAATTTCTGGCCGCAATTTTTCAAAAGAAAATCCCGCCGATATTGAAAACTCTATGATTGTCAACGAGTCACTCGTTAAGGATTATGGCTGGAAAGATCCAATTGGCAAGAAATTACCTGGTGCGTTTCCACAAACTATCATTGGCGTTGTAGAGGATTTTAACTATGAATCTCTGCACACTCCGGTAAAGCCTCTTATGTTGGTTATGAAACGAGATTCAGCATTCCACGCAGCAGAAAATATTATGTTTAGTGCGTCGACGAAGCCCAGGATGCTGGTGCGGTTGAAAGAAGGTAATTTGCAATCGCAGGTTGCTATGCTCGAAGATGTGTGGAAAAAAGTAGCTCCAAATCAGGACTTTGAATACACATTCTTGGATGAATCAATTAGTAATCAGTACCGCCAGGAAGCACGCATAAGCACGATCGTTAACGTTGCATCAGGTTTATCAGTATTTATTGCATGCCTGGGTCTGTTCGGGCTAGCCACCCTCATTGTCAGCCGCCGCACCAAAGAGATTGGAATCAGGAAAGTGCTTGGCGCAAATACCCCGGCAATAGTGCTGCTCTTATCCAAAGATTTCGTATTGCTGGTTTTTATCGCGGCGCTTATTTCCTTTCCAGTTGCCTGGTGGGCTTTGGACGACTGGCTTCGCGATTTCGCATACCGGGTAGAAATTAGCTGGTGGGTATTTCTGGCGGCCGGCGCTGCAACCTTGCTGGTGGCGCTGTTCACTGTGAGTTTACAAACTGTCAAAGCAGCTAGGAGAAATCCCGTTAATAGTTTAAGAACGGAGTAGCTGTCAGCCATCGGTAGTCAGTAATCAGCTTTAAAGAAACTCGACAAAAGAATTATTCACTACAAAGAAATTTAAAAAAGAGAACGAAAAATCTGCAACGGAACTAATAATATCTGCTTAGGCTGATACTTCATTGCTGAAAGCCGATAGCTGAGATAATCATAATACAGAATCGAACTGATTGCTGACAGCCGAAAGCTGAAAGCCAAAATTTAATGCTATGTTCAAAAACTATTTAAAAACCGCATTAAGAAACCTCTGGCGTTACAAAGGTTTCAGCCTGATTAACATCTCCAGCCTGGCTATTGGCCTTACCAGCTGCCTTATTATCGGGCTCTTCGTTTGGGATGAGTTACAATATGACAAATTCGTAAAAGACCGGAATAATATTTATAGAATTTATACTGAAAATACAAGCGAAACCGGTAATACAACTACTGCAAGTGTAGCTCCAATGATGGCCACTTACCTGCAGGCCACCTATCCTGAGGTACTTACGACTATGAGATTGCTCATGTTTAACGGTAAAGCCCTGATGGAGGTGAACGGAATCAGTTCCTATGAGAATAACGCATTAATAGCCGACTCGTCGTTCTTCAGCGTTTTTCCACTGAAGTTTTTAAAAGGAGATCCTAAAACTGCTTTACAAGGAGCAACATCTGTAGTAATATCTGAAACCCTGGCTAAGAAATATTTTTCCAATACAAACCCTATCGGCAAGATCATTAAGATCGATAAAACTGACTATGCTGTTAAAGGAGTACTCGCCAGGATTCCGGAACATTTTCACCTGGACGTGGAATATATTCTTCCAATGCCGGCTGCAGGAATAGAAAAGGAACAAATGGAAAGATGGACCTGGAACCAATTCTTTACTTACGTGAAATTAAAGCCGGGAACTAATGTTCAACTTTTACAGAGCAAATTTCAGGATGCTGTTAAAAAAATCGTCCATCCCCAATTAGCTGGTGAGGGATCTACCTTCCTTCCTTTCTTCCAGCCATTAAAAGACATTCACCTGAAGTCATCGGAATTCATCTACGACAATGCAAAGAGGGGTAACTCGGTCTACGTCAAAGGCTTGACGATTATAGTCTTTTTTGTACTTATAATCGCCTGCTTTAACTTCATAAACCTTGCTACCGCACGATCTTTCAGACGAGCCAAAGAGATCGGGGTTCGCAAGGTAATCGGGGCAGCACGCCGCCAGCTAATCTTTCAGTTTACCGGCGAGACGATCTTATTTTCGCTCCTTGCGGTTATCATTGCCGTGATAGCCACATTTCTCCTGCTGCCGTCGCTAAACACATTTACCGGAAAATCGATTTCATTTAATCCCATAACTGATCCTGCCATGGGTTTGCTTCTGCTGGCAGCTGCAGTCATGATCGGCATTCTAGCCGGTATCTATCCCGCGCTTTTCATGTCTGGATTCCAGCCGATAAGAGTCTTGAAAGGTCTACAACCTGTAAGCCGGGCCGGAGCTTCAGTGGGTTTACGGGAGGCGCTTGTTATGGTACAATTTACATTGTCGGCTCTACTGATCATTTCTACTGTCGTCGTGTACAAACAAATGAACTTCCTGCAACAGAAAGACCTTGGTTTTAACAAAAACCAGATTTTGTACTTTGACTTGCCGGGCGAGATGGCCACGCATCCGGAAACGCTGAAGGCAGAGTTGCAACGATCGGCCGGAGTGGTTTCTGTGACCGCAGGTTATGGCCTGCCGGGCGATCAGCTAGCCGGTGAACAGGTATTGATCCCGGGCGAAGAAGGAGAAAAGAAACAAAATGTGACTCTTTTCATCGTTGACCACGATTATATAAATACCATGGGCTTGCAGATTATCAAAGGCCGGAACTTCTCAAAGAAATTCGCAACGGATATAGATGAAGCCTTTATCATCAATGAGACGGCCGTCAAAGAAATGGGCTTTAAGACTGCAGAGCAAGCTATCGGTCAACGAATAAATTGGGATAAGTGGGTGCCTGACTCTATCAATCCCGTAAAGAAAGGAAAGGTTGTGGGTGTCGTGAAAGATTTCCATTATAAAAGCCTGCATGAGAAAGTCCGCCCGGCTGTTCTGCAGATTTATCCGGAAGTGAATGTGAAGATGGCTCTGAAGGTTAAACAGGAGGATTTGCCTAAAACATTGGAATACATTAAAACAACCTGGACCAAGTTCTCACCAGCCTATCCGCTGGATTACAAGTTCCTGGATGAGAATTTTGAAGCCATGTACCAGTCGGAACAAAAGCTGAGCACCCTTCTTTGGATCTTCACGTTGATGGCTATACTGGTGGGTTGCCTCGGGTTATTCGGTTTGGCAGCGTTCAATGCTGAGCAAAGAACCAAAGAGATTGGCATTCGCAAGGTACTTGGAGCAACTGCTACTGATATTGTCGCAATGCTGTCTAAAAAATTCCTGCAGCCCGTTTTGATCGCATCCCTGATTGCCTTCCCGGTTGCCTGGTGGCTGATGAAAAGCTGGCTGGATGACTTTCCTTACCGCATAGAAATCACGGCATGGATCTTTATCCTGACTGGTCTGGCTTCATTGCTTATTGCTTTCATCACCGTAAGCTTTCATGCGGTCAAAGCCGCCGTTTCAAACCCAGTGAAAAGTTTGAGGACAGAGTGAAAGACAGCTGTGAGGTAAAAGGAATGGGAAATAAGGGACGATGGTCCTAAAAATTGAGAATCGGTAATACTTGTGTTCAAGAAAGAATTGAAGCAAATAAAAAATACAATTTAAACTATCTGCCTTCAGCTGACAGCCGATGACTGATAGCTAACAGCTCACAGCCATGTTCAAAAACTATTTATTGCTCGCCTTGAGGAATCTCAAAAAACAAAAGGGTTTCACGATTATCAATATCGCTGGATTGACTGTCGGAATAACTAGTTGCCTGGTGATATTCTTGTTTGTACAACATGAATTCAGCTATGACAACTTTCATAAGGAAGGCAAAGATATCTACCGCGTTATGCGGGTCGCCGATCGTAACGGAAGCAGGGAGAGTATCCCTTATCTTTCCCCACCCTGTGCTACGGCTCTTAAAAACGACTACCCCGATGCCATAAAAAGAGCTGTTAGAATAATGCCTTCCGGCGGACTGGTAAGTTATAAAAATGCCGCATTCACAGAAAAAAGGCTGTATTATAGCGATGCTGATTTCTTCGAGCTTTTTGATTTTAAACTAATTAGAGGAAACAAAAGAGATGTTCTTATGGAACCTCGAAATGTGGTACTTACTGAATCAACAGCCCGGAAATATTTTGGCGATGAGGATCCGATGGGAAAAGTGATTACCGTGGATAAACAGCTCCAACTGAAGGTAAGCGGAATTTCGGAAGACGTACCTGCCAACTCTCATTTGAACTTCGACCTTGTCGTTCCTATTTCTAATTTCAGTGCCGCCGACTGGTTTCAGGTGTGGAATAATAACAATCTCTTCACGTATGTACAGTTGAATGAGACGACTGATAAGAATGTATTAACCCAAAGCTTCCCGGCATTCATGGATAAATATATGGGTGCCGAACTCGCTGCTGCTGGTGGAAAGACAGGGCTGGGATTAAATCCCCTGCGGGACATTTATTTTGAAGAGGCCGGCCCATGGGATAACGTTAAGCATGGCAATGAAAATGTTGTTTATATTTTTATGTGTATCGCCTTTCTAATCCTGTTCATAGCCTGTATTAACTTCATGAATCTGGCCACTGCGCGCGCCACAGAACGCTCGAAGGAAGTCGGACTACGCAAGGTACTCGGCGCCGTCCGGTCTCAGCTGGTTATACAGTTTATGGGCGAATCTATTTTGCTGGCGACGATCTCCGGTGTACTTGCCTTATTGATGCTGCAGCTTTTAATGCCGGCATTCAATTCTATGTTGGGCTATACTCTTCCCGGCTATTGGAGCAATCCGTTCTTATATATTTTTACCGGCGCTATCATCTTAATCGTTGGCCTGCTTGCGGGAAGTTACCCTGCCCTCCTACTATCATCTTTTTCACCAATCGAATCCCTGAAAGGTAAGCTGAAGCTGGGCACTGGCGGTGCCTTATTTAGAAAGGCGCTGGTGGTATTCCAGTTCAGTTGCACAGTCTTACTAATAATTGGAATGATGATCATAGGAAGCCAGATGGATTATGTACGTAACAAAGACTTGGGCTTTGAAAAGGAACGGTTGGTTGTCGTCAAACTAGATAACGATGAGATCTGGACAGGCCGAGAACGGCTTAAACAGCAGCTTCAAAACCTTCCAATGGTAGAGAATGTATCCCTGATGTCAGGCGAACCGGGCGGGTTCCATGATAACTTTAGCTTTGAAGTAGACGGTAAGCCTTCAGAAGAATGGCAATTCCGTACTGTATTTGCCGATTTTGAATATATTAATACGCTTGGCTTAAAACTGCTGGCGGGCCGGAATTTCTCAGCAAGCTTTCCGACTGATTCTTCCAGGGCAATGATCATCAATCGCGCTGCAGCTATCAAGCTGGGACTAACACCCCAGGAGGCAGTGGGCACACAAATGAGAAATCTAATGCGTGATTCGATCACCCGCACGGTGGTGGGCGTCGTTGAAAACTTTCACTTTCTATCCCTGAAGGAACGGATCGAGCCAATGGTGATCGCGGGCAATCAGGACAGAAGGGTTGCGATGATAAAGCTTAAAGCCGGAGATCTGCCTTCAGCTGTACAATCCATTAAAAAAGTCTATACGGGCATAGCCTCATTATACCCGTTCGAATACGAGTTTCTTGACCAGCAATTCAATGATCAGTATCAAACCGATCTGCGCCAACAAAAGATCTTGACAGGGTTTTCAGCCATAGCCATCTTTATAGCCTGTCTAGGCTTGTTTGGCCTTGCTTCTTACACAGCGGTCAGGCGGACTAAGGAAATTGGCGTTCGTAAGGTGCTGGGCTCGTCTACGCAAAGCATCATCGTTCTGCTTTCAAAGGATCTTTTAAAACCGGTTCTCTTAGGCACATTGATCGCAATTCCACTTGGCTACGTCGCCATGAGTCAGTGGCTCCAAAGTTTCGCATACCGAACCTCATTACATTGGTGGGTTTTCGCTGGCGCAGCCATGATCGCAATGCTGATAGCCCTGGTGACTGTAAGTTTGCAGGCTGTGAAGGCGGCCAGAGCAAACCCGGTGACAAGTTTGAGGATGGAGTGAATTAGACGTCAGCGGTCAGCTTTCAGCTTCAAAGAATCACAGTCAAACGGATATCAATGCTCTGCATTGGATTCTAAAAACAAATAGCCTAAAACTATTAAGTTATGCGAATAACGAATCAACCTTCCTTAATATTTAAAAGACACAACTGTCAATATCACATTAATTTTCCAAAAAGCTGATTGCCCAAAGCTGCCAGCTGATAGCCAAAAAACCCATGCTCACAACCTATTTCAAAATCGCCATCCGCAATCTGAAAAGGCACAAGCTTTTTTCAGCGATTAATATACTCGGTCTCACCATAGGCATGGCCACATGCATGCTCATTATGCTTTATGTAAAGAATGAGCTCAGTTACGACCGTTTCAATAAAAAGGCTGACCGGATTGTTCGGGTTGCCTTCAAAGGATTGGTACAGGGCGAGAAAATGAATGAAGCTCATGTGATGCCCCCGGTTGCGCAAACGCTCCAGACTGATTATCCTGAAGTGCAGGAAGCCACTCGCTTACGGAATGGCGGCTTTCCACGAATCGCATACGGGGAAAAGTCATTTCGGGAGGATGCACTTGCCTTTGCGGATTCTAATATTTTTGAAGTCTTTACACTGCCGCTTCTAAAGGGAGATCCTAAAACTGCGCTTTTGGAACCCAATACAGTAGTAATTTCAAGAGACATTGCTGACAAATACTTTGGCACCGAGAATCCGATCAACAAAACACTCACCCTTGATTCCGACCGCGGCTTTAAAGTAACAGGAGTAATGGAAGATATTCCGAAGAATTCACATTTCCACTTTGACCTTTTCGCCTCGATGGCCAGCCTGCCCGAAGCAAGAGAACAATCGTGGATGACCTCCGAATTCTTTACCTATCTGGTGTTGCCGGAGGGTTATAATTATAAAAAACTGGAAGACAAGTTACCACAAGTGGTAGAAAAGTATATGGGACCACAACTGCAAAAGTCTATGGGAATAACCTTCTCAGAATTTAAGCAGAAGGGCAATCAGTTAGGTCTCGTTCTTCAACCGCTGACCGATATCCATTTGAAGTCTAATTTTTCATATGATCTTGATGCGGCCGGAAATATCCAATATGTATATATCTTCACGGTCATTGCGTTATTTATGCTCCTTATCGCATGTATTAACTTTATCAATCTTTCGACTGCGGCAGCCTCTAAAAGGGCGAAAGAAGTGGGCATCAGAAAAGTACTGGGTTCGGAAAGAATCCAGCTTATTAGTCAGTTCCTCACCGAATCAATCGTCATCACATTTATCGCACTAGCCCTGGCAGTCATTTTTGTAAAAATTGTAATACCCCTATTTAATGAACTTTCAGGAAAGGAACTGGATCTGCAGCTTACTTCCGATCCCTGGATATTACCGGCCATTTTGTTGACCGGTTTAGTGACCGCTGCTTTTGCCGGAAGCTACCCGGCAATCTTCCTTTCTTCCTTTAAACCGGTCACCGTCTTGAAAGGCAAAATACTAGCTGGGAAAAATGGCATTAGCCTTCGCAGCGGCTTGGTAGTATTTCAATTCTTTATTTCTGTCTCTTTGATTATAGGCACTGTTGTGGTGTTTAAGCAACTGCAGTATATAAAGAACAAAAGTCTTGGTTATAATAAAGAACAGGTTTTAATATTGCGAGAGACTGGCCGTCTTGGAGAGAAGGAAGATATCTTACGCGAGCAACTTCTGCAGGATACCCGAGTCTTAAGCGTCAGTAATTCAGGCTACCTTCCAGCGGGACCAACAAATAATAACAACTTTTTTGTCTATCCGGGCGATGAAAACGCGTTAGAACAGGTAAAAACCCTACGGTATGATGTCGATGACCAGTATATTCCAACACTAGGGATCAATTTACTTGCAGGCCGCAACTTTTCAAAAGAATTGGCAACCGATTCCACTGCGGTTATCATCAACGAGACTGCCGTAAGATCATTTGGATGGGGAAAGAACCCCATTGGAAAAACTTTAAGCACGGCTAACAATAACAGTTCGAGAACGACCTATCAAGTGATCGGAGTAGTGAAAGACTTTCATTTTAAATCTCTGCATGAACGGATTTCTCCCCTGGTAATGGTCTTAGGGCAAAGTGATGGTTTGATTGTGAAATTTAAAACAAAAGATATTGCAGGATTATTGGCAACAGTCAAAAAGCGCTGGGCTGATCTGAGTCCTGATGAGCCTTTTAGCTACTCATTCCTCGATGAAAATTTCCGAAGAAGTTATGAATTCGAACAAAAGGTCGGTCAGATTCTCGCCATATTTGCCGGACTTACCATTTTAGTGGCCTGCCTCGGTTTATTAGGACTGGTTACTTTTGCTACCGAACAGCGAATTAAAGAGATTGGTATTCGCAAAGTATTGGGAGCTTCTATTGCAGATATAGTTAAACTTTTGTCGAAAGACTTTTTTAAATTGATCCTACTGGCGAACGTACTAGCCTGGCCTGTGGCATGGTGGATCATGAATACATGGCTTAATGATTTTGCTTACCGGATAAACATCAACGCAGGAATTTTCCTGGCTTCAGGAGCACTAACCATTTTGATTGCTCTCCTAATAATTGGAATCAAAGCAGTGAAAGCAGGGAAGGCCAATCCAGTGGATAGTTTGAGAACAGAGTGAGAGGGAGCGGTCAGCTTTCCAAGCGGTAAGATGTCAGCTTTCAGCGCATCTCCTAACTGAGGATTTATAAAAAGGCATCACTTATTTTCATAACCACAAACTTACCGGATAACTGAGAGCTGATACATGACACCTATTACCTAATACTTAGTACCTATTAATTGATACCTGACACTGATGCCCGATAGCCTTAGAATGTAACACTAACGTGCAACAGGTGTTCGGAAGTGACCAACTCAGAAAGACCAACCAATGATATACTACTGAAAATCAACATCTTATACAAATGGCACAAAAGTATATAGACCATGCTGACTTGATACATAATACTTAACACCTAATCCCTAATCCCCCATGTTAAGAAACTATTTCAAAACCGCTATCAGAAACCTTGTTAAGCATAAGGTATTCTCTTTTATCAATGTTTTTGGACTAGCCCTGGGAATTGCGGCCTGCCTGCTACTGCTTCAGTATGTGCGTCTTGAACGCAGTTACGACCAATTTCAGTCAAACGGTGAACGTATTTACAGGGTACAGCAAGACCGTTATAATGAAGGCAAACTAAGCACCCAATGGGCTGCCGGGGCGGCAGGAATAGGTCCGGATGTGAAAGAAGCAATTCCTGAAGTTGAAACATTCGCCAAGCTCTACCATACCAGCGATGTGATTAGCTACAAGGATAAGAAGTTCAGGGAGGAAAAAATGTATTTCGCCAATGATGCCTTTCTCCCGATGTTTTCTTACAAGGCTTTAAAAGGTCAGACAAAAGGCGCATTAGCTGAACCTAATACCGCAGTTATTACCGAGTCCGCTGCAAAAAAATATTTTGGAGAAGAAGATCCTATAGGTAAAGTTATTAGCTATAATAAGAAACAGGATTTCAAGATCACTGCTGTGGTTGAAGATTTGCCTTTCAATACACATCTTAAATTTGAAATCCTGTTGTCCTTCGAAACCTATGTAAAATTGGCCGGCCCTGACGCCAATACCACCTGGAACTGGGATGGCTTTTACACTTACCTCCTGTTAAAACCTCAGGCGGATCCTAAAGTGGTTGAAAAGAAGATAGCTAATCTTATTGATGTAAAGTTCGGAAAAGAGCTGAAGGAAGGCAATGCCGGACTGGTTTTAAAGCTTCAGCCGTTGAAAGATATCCACTTGAACTCCAACTACATGATGGAAGCCGAAGTGAACGGCAATGGGCAGGCGGTAAACTTCTTAACGGTAATCGCCATATTTATTATAATCATAGCGTGGATAAACTACATCAACCTGAGTACCGCCCGGTCATTGGAAAGAGCCAAAGAGGTCGGGATCCGTAAAGTTCTGGGTTCATACCGCGGGCAGCTCATCCGCCAGTTTTTATTAGAGTCGTTCCTGATCAACTTCTTCGCGGTTATGCTGGCATTGTTAATCATAGTGCTCACCCTACCCCTGTTCAATGCACTTACGGGTAAAGACATCAGCTTCGCACTGCTTACCGACATGATGTTCTGGATCACTTTATCCATTATTTTCTTTGCCGGAACATTCATGTCAGGCCTCTATCCCGCGTTTGTCCTTTCTTCCTTTAAGCCGGTTGAGGTGCTGAAAGGCAAACTCGTTAAAACGACTCATGGCGCCTTGCTACGCCAAAGCCTTGTGGTTATACAATTTGCAGCGTCAGTTGCATTAATGGTTGGCACTTATGCAGTATATCGCCAATTAAACTATATGCAAAGCCAGGATCTCGGTGTTAAGATAGATAAAACTCTGGTGCTGCGTGGACCGAATGTCAGAGATTCGACCTATACAGGCAAATTGAATTCCTTCAAAACCGAAATGCTAAACGTCCCCGGGATAAATAAGCTCACTGCTTCCACCGAGATTCCAGGTAATAAGGTAAAGTGGAATGCCGGCGGAATCCGATTGGTAGGAAGCGACCCTAATAAAACGAATCAATACCGGATCATCGGAATTGATTATGATTTTATCGACGCCTATGGATTGAAAGTGCTGAAAGGAAGAAACTTTTCTGAGCAATATGGTACCGATCCGAAGGCTGTGCTCTTTAATGAGGTGGCTGTCAAACTAATGGGTTTCAATAAACCTGAAGATGCGCTAAATAAGGAAATAGACTTTTGGGGAGAGCAGTACAAAATTGTGGGAGTTGTTTCTAATCATCACCAGGAATCATTGAGAGAGGCTTATGACGCTTTCATATACAGGTTGATTCCAGAGAGCAACAACTATTACTCAGTTACCATCGATCCGGGAAGCAAAAACGTAAATGAAATTATTAAAGCAGCTGAGGATAAATGGGCCTCATTTTTCCCTGGAAATCCTTTTGAATATTTCTTTCTGAATGAACATTTTCAGCAACAGTACAAAGCTGACCAGCAATTCGGAAAAACCTTTGGTTTATTTGCTGTACTTGCCATTATTGTAGCCTGTTTGGGTTTATTCGGCTTGGTTTCCTTTGTTACTACACAACGGACCAAGGAAATAGGAATTCGGAAAGTTTTAGGAGCGGGAGTTCCTGGGATCCTGATGCTCCTGAGTAAGGACTTTATTAAACCCATCCTCATCTCTTTCGCTATTGCGACCCCAGTAACCTGGTATTTCCTGAATGAATGGCTTGGAAATTATGCATTCAAGATTAATATCAGTCCAATGATGTTTATCCTTCCGGCAATAAGTATTCTACTAATTTCTTTGATAACCGTAAGTGTTCAAACCATCAAAGCGGCATCTGCCAATCCTGTTAAAAATTTAAGGACAGAGTGAGTAGCAATCAGCTTTAAGCTATCAGAAATCAGCCATCAAATGCTAAAAGCGAACGCTGCGGAAACTAACGCCAACAATCTAACACCTAATACCTCAAACCTGATACCTCATACCTCAAACCTATGCTTCAACTAAACCACATCTTTCACTGGGTAAACCAGGGCGGCAAAAGAGTCTTCATCCTTAAGGACATCAATCTGCAGGTGCATAAAGGAGAATTCATATCCATTATGGGTGCTTCGGGATCAGGTAAATCGACACTGCTTCACATTCTCGGGATGATTGAGCAGCCAAATGAAGGGGATTACTTATTTAATGGAGAATCGGTGTACCAGTTGAGGGAGAAACAAAGGTCTTTATTAATGAAAGAGAACATTGGGATTGTTTTCCAGGCATACCACCTGATCGATGAACTCACCGTTTACGAAAACATTGAAACGCCGCTTCTTTACCTGAATGTTCCGACATCTGAGCGGAAGGCTCGGGTCGCAGAAATGTTGGATAGGTTCCAGATAGTAGGAAAGAAAGACCTTTTTCCAAGCCAGCTTTCCGGAGGTCAGCAGCAGATCGTGGGCATCGCCCGTGCCCTGATTATTGAACCCGCTTTATTACTGGCTGATGAACCAACCGGCAACTTAAACTCAAAACAGGGAGAGGAGATCATGAATATCTTTAAAGCGTTAAACGAGGATGGAGTAACGATCGTGCAGGTTACTCATTCCGAAAAGAATGCGGGTTATGGTAAAAGGATCATCAATCTTTCGGACGGACAAATTGAACATATATAGAATGATACCAAACAAAATGATCTTACTGGCCTGCACTTACCTGGCAAGTTTTAGTTTAGTTCTTGCACAGGAAAGTGTACCGGCCGGTACCGTTTTAACACTCGAACAGAGTGTCAACATTGCGCTGAAAAACAATCTGGAGGTACGCCAAAGTGAGCTCCAATCGCAATCAGCTTCTATTGTATTGAAGCAATCAAGGCGTGATCTGCTGCCTTCAGTGTCTGGCGCTATCGGTCATGGATTAAACCAGGGACGAAGTATAGACCCTTTCACAAACTCATATATCGACCAGAATGTAAACTTTGCCAATTATTCCTTAAGCGGCGGTATTACTTTATTTAACGGATTACTGCTCCAAAATACCATCGGGCAGAATTCACTTGCCTTTGAGGCAGCGAAGATGGAAAAACAGCAAGCCATGGAGTCACTGACCCTGGACGTGATTTTAAATTACCTTCAGGTACTATCAAATGAAGACCTATTAAACCAGGCGGCTTTGCAGGCTGGGGTGAGTAATCAGCAAGTTAAAAGATTGCAGGTATTGGATAAGGAAGGCGCCATAGCCCCTGCCCTGTTATTCGACCTGCAGGGACAGTTGGCCAACGATGAGCTGACCATAATTAATAGCCGAAATGCTTTAAATGCATCAAAACTTGCACTTGCGCAATTGATGAACGTGGAATATGATCCACAGCTAAAGGTAGCTCGTTTATCAGCCGAACAGATAAAAACTACGGGTAAGTACGGGTTCAACCCAGGCGAGATTGTCACCTCAGCGTTGAATGAGCTAGCATTAATTAAAGGGGCGGCACTCCGGCGAGAGAGCGCAGCAAAAGGTGTGCAGGTTTCAAGGGCTTTACGTTATCCTACATTGAGCTTAAACACGGACCTTTTCACTAATTATTCTTCCTTAGCTTCCGTAAACGAATTTGCAAGTATCCAGCAGGTAACAACCGACAATTTTGTAAATGTAAATGGAATGCAGTACCCCGTCATCACTCCTGAGCGCACCTTCAATTCACAAAAGATCAGGTATAACGATCAGATAAAGAATAACTTCAGTTCCTCTTTCAGTGTTAATTTACGAATTCCCATATTCAACACTGTGTATGCTAAAAGCAGGATTGCACAGGCAAAGGTTGAGTTACAAAACGCCGAACTTATTGAAGAAACAACTCAACTGCAGTTGAAGCAGGCAATAGACCAGGCCTACTTTAACATGGAAGCAGCATGGGAACGCTTAGAGGCAGTTAACAACCAGGTTGAAGCATTCCGAAAAGCTTTCAATGCCGCGGAGGTACGCTTCAATGCAGGTGCCGCTACATCGGTGGACTACTCAATCGCCAAAAACAACTTTGACAGGGCATCCATCAACCTGATCAATGCCAGGTATGATTATGTTTTGAGAACCAGAATACTGGACTATTACAGGGGAGCGCTGGAATTGTAATTGAAGGTTTCGTCGGAATTGAACTATATGGACACCGAATCGGTAGCAGCGGCCTATAGAAAAAACGCGATTGCATTAATAACGACCTTAGACCGATTAACAACTAATACAAATCAATCTGCGGAGAGTTGATTCGACTTTCCTCAAATTCTTCTATTACATCATCTAACTTCTTATTCCTGAGAAAGAGGAGAAAACATTTAATTTGCGCCTATCCCTTAAAATTGATCTGATTGATAAGGAGTATTATACCCCGTTAGGGGTAATACGTTGGTAGAAATAAATATTTATCTTAATATCCGTGCCGTTAGGTAATCGTAATTCACCTACTGATGGGCAAACTCACATGCATAATCTTATCGCCGTCAACGTTCATCGCTGGTTGTCCTTCTGCTGGAGGCATGTCCTTAAACCGGCTGATCATTGGAAACTCCCACCAAAAACTGATTTATAGAAATTAAAGGCTTCTTCACAGTTGCCATTAAAATTTAGATAGGGATTAATTTGTGCCATTTTGCTTTGTTATTGGTTAATCGTTGGTTAGTTTTTCGTTATTCCGTCACTCGGTCGATCGACAAATCGAAGACCGGAGATACAAAACAGAACCGTCCCTTATCTCAGCGAAGCACATCAATTACCGCAATTTTGCCCGGTCATATTGTACCGGCCACTTAATGTCCTGCTGTAATTGAGTAGCTGCATGTAACGGAAAATAAGGGTCGCGCAATAACTGACGCGCAAGAATGATCACATCTGCCTTTGAAGTATTCAGAATAGATTCTGCCTGTGCGGCAGAGGTGATGAGACCAACAGCACCGGTCAGGATGCCCGCTTCTTTTTTGATCTGTTCTGAAAACTGAACCTGGTAGCCGGGACCCACGGTGATCTTTGCGTTCGGGATGAGTCCTCCTGAAGAACAGTCGATCAGGTCAACGCCGATCTGTTTTAAAGTTTTAGACAGCTGTACCGACTGTGCGATGTCCCACCCTCCTTCCGCCCAGTCGGTGGCGGAGATCCGGATCATTAGAGGAAGATCGGCAGGCCATACCTTTTGCACCGCCTCCACTACCTCAATCAATAGGCGAATACGATTTTCAAACGAACCGCCATACTCATCGCTGCGCCCATTGGTTAAAGGCGACAAGAACTGATGCAGCAGGTATCCATGAGCCGCGTGGATTTCGAGAACTTTAAACCCTGCTTCCACTGCCCTCTCTGCAGCCGCTGCAAAATCAACGATTACGCCACGTATCTCTGTACTTGTAAGCGGCCTCGGTAACTGATCATTTTCACGGAAACCTATGGCGCTGGGCGCGAACGTTTGCCACCCACCTTCCTCTGGTTTTACAGAATGGCCACCCAGCCAGGGGGGAAGTGTACTCGCTTTCCTTCCGGCATGAGCAATCTGGATCCCCGCCAATGAATCATTCTGATGAATAAAGTTTGTTATTCTTCTAAGGTGGGGGATATGCTCGTCACTCCAGATTCCCAGGTCAGAAGCTGAAATTCTGCCTTCCGGTGATACAGCGGTGGCTTCCGCAATAACCAGCCCTGCCCCGCCGACTGCCCTGCTGCCCAGGTGTACCAGGTGCCAGTCGTTGGCAAAGCCTTCCTCACTTGAATACTGGCACATAGGAGATACCACGATGCGGTTTTTCAGCGTAAGGCTTCGAAGGTCAAGGGGGCTAAATAATAGAGACATAGTAAATCAGCTATGCCCTGATAACATTAATCCGCTAATCTGTGTTTTCAAAACATGAAGCACAATATTCTTATCATGATTGACAAGTATTCTATCACGATGGATCAAAGCATCTACCGGATAATTCGCGGCCGTCAAAACTGATGACTTAATTGTCAGCATTGGGTAATAATCATTGCAATAGTGCTCTCAGATCGATAAAGGTGCAGTATTGGAAAATGACTCATAACCCATTACTTTAGCAACTCCGGTTGTAACCGACGGCCATAAGCCATAGTACGGATGGTAAGTAGTAATACCCTTTGAATTTATAAGATAGAAATAGTTGCCTTGCTTCAGTAGTATATAACAGGATGCTTACAGGCTCAAGGTCCATCTAACTCTTACCACATTAACAAAATAAGTCCATATAAGAACATCGGCAAATGATAAAACACTGGCAACTTTAAGTGATTAGCACTAATCGGAAAAAATTAGGAAGTCCGTTCGAAGCCAGGGCGGATGAAGCACATTTACGTAAACACGGAGCTCTCCGGAGCGGGAGCCACTCACGAATCATTTCATAATCCACTATAATGCTACGGAGGGGAAACCTGTAAAGCGCGGAAGAGCGGTTAATGTTCCAAAACGTTAATTCTGTCGCCTGCGATGAAGATATTAATTCAAATAAGAAGTTATTAATTCATGTAAGCTATATCGAGTCAAAACAGCTCACACTGTCTTTATTCGCAAGAAACAGCTGAAATTTCCGAACCTTGCCCGGATATTTTCCGTATCAAAGGATTATGAGGATATTAATAGCCGAAGATGATGATTTAATGCGGAAAACAATAGAATTCCGTTTAAAGCGGGACGGCCATGAAGTTATCGTCACGAAGGACGGACGTGAGGCATTGAAGCAAATAGCAGAGCACATGCCGGATCTCATTATCACCGACATCATGATGCCCTACATTTCTGGATTGGAAGTTACAGGTGCGGTGCGTGAGCAGTATCATAGCAGAATTCCGATTATTGTACTTTCTAGTATGGGTCAGGAAGATGTTGTTATGGAAGCTTTTCAACTTGGTGCAGACGACTTCATCACTAAACCCTTTAGCCCCAATGAATTGTCACTGCGTATTAAAAGATTTGGCCTTTTGAAGGTCATGAATGTGGCCTAGTCTGGTTGACTCCTAATCACCTTGCTCAGTTGACGACCTTTCATCCAAACTTCTTTCACCTGGCCAACTTTGCGCTGATCGGCCTCGCTTTTTCCCTTATCATTTTCATTCTTGTTTCGATGTATGTAAGAGTGCAGCGAAACAGCAAACATCAGAAATGGAAGCTTATGGCCGACCTGCTGATCAGGAAAGCGATTTTCGCGGAAGAAGACGTTGATGGCGCCGAACTTAATGTGCCGGTCACGCCCCGATTTAAAAAACTGTTAAAGAACAAGCATTTTATAAAACTGCTGATCAGCGAGCTGACAAACGCCAAAAAGGCTGTAAGCGGCAGTTCGGGGTATAATCTTACCCAACTTTACCGGCAACTCAACCTGCAGGAGCATGCTTTAAACCGGCTCAAGAGCGACAAGTGGTATGTAAAAGCACCTGTAATCCAGGAGCTGTCTATAATGGGAATCAAGGAACACCTGACAAAAGTGTACCGGTACACCAATAATGCCAATGACCTGTTGCGCATGGAGGCGCAGATAGCAATTGTTAGATTCTCAGGCTTTGAGGGACTTCGCTTCCTGGATTTGGTTTCCTATCCTATATCCGAGTGGCAGCAAATAAAACTGCTGCATGAGCTATCTCAGGTACCTGCTGAAAATTTTAGCGGTATTGAAAAGTGGATTAAGTCTCCAAATAAGACCGTAGTTAGTTTCGCTCTGAAGCTTGCGCGGATCCACCACCGGTTCGAGCTGCATGATACGATCATTACCTGTTTAGCCGACGAGGACGAACAGGTAAGGTTACAGGCAATAAATACCCTGGGAGAGATCTACAATGAAGAAACATCCGATATTTTAATCAGAAGGATCTTAAAAGAGGCCCCGAAGCAGCAACTGGCTATTTTTCAGGTATTAAGGAATATAGGTTCAAACGATGATATTCCGGTCTTGATCGATCAGCTTGACAGTGACAATATAGCCCTGAAACAAGCCATAGCCCGGGCGCTTGCAAAGATCAGTACTGAAGGCTTTAACCGTTTAAACTTGCATCCTCAGGCCGACAGTTATCCCCTTAAGGATATCATCGGAGAGATAAAAATGGGATTAGTGGCATGAGCTTGTTTACTATTGTCATTGATTTGATTACTTATGGTCTTCTGGCCTATTCGGGAGGACTCTTATTATGCTATACCCTTATCGGGATCTTTTCGATAGGAGAAACAAAAAATTATCTTAAGAAAAACAGCTTTACAGATTACCGGATTCTGGCAGGTTCTACCGAAGCACCAAGCATGAGTATTTTGGCCCCCGCCTACAATGAAGGGGCAAACATCGTCGAAAACGTACGTTCACTTCTCTCAATTCATTATAATAACCTGGAGGTGATTATTATCAACGATGGTAGTAAAGACGATTCTTTAGAAAAACTAATTAAAGTTTATGATTTGCACAAAGTTGATTTTTTTGTCAATCAACAAATTCCTACTAAGAACATACGCGGCATCTATAAAAGCCGTAATAAGGTTTACCGTAAACTAATTGTTGTTGATAAGGAGAACGGAGGTAAAGCCGATGCACTCAACGTTGGTGTTAATATTGCAAAAAACAATTATGTAGTCTGTATAGATGTTGATTGCATTTTAGAACAAGATGCCCTGTTAAAACTCGCTAAGCCTTTCCTGGAGTATCCGGATTGCAGAGTTATCGCAACAGGAGGTGTAATACGTATAGCTAATAGCTGCGAGATCGAAGGTGGAAGGCTCATAAAAGTCAACCTTCCGAAACAATTCTTACCGAGGGTTCAGACGCTCGAATACATCAGGGCTTTTCTGCTGGGCCGTATGGCATGGAGCCGGTTTAACGGATTACTGTTAATTTCCGGGGCATTTGGCGCCTTTGATAAAGAAATTGTGATCAAGTGTGGCGGCTATGACCATAATACCGTCGGGGAAGATATGGAATTAGTGGTTCGGATGCGCCGGTACATGGAAGAGCTGAACCAGCCCTATAAAGTTGCCTTTATTCCTGATCCGCTGTGCTGGACCGAAGCGCCGGCAACATTCAAAATACTCGGCCGCCAGCGTAATCGCTGGACGCGCGGAACAATTGAAACGCTGCGTTTCCATAAAGTGATGTTCTTAAATCCCCGCTATGGGTTTCTCGGCCTGGTGAGTTACCCCTACTGGTTCTTTTTTGAGTTATTAGCACCAATAGTGGAGTTTTTCGGATTAATCATATTGCTCATTTTAAGCATTTCTGGCCTTGTTGACTGGGGCTTTTTTATAACTCTGCTTTCATTAATATTCAGCTTTGGTTTTTTGTATTCTGTGTTTGCCATCCTCATGGAAGTGGTGACCTACCATCAGTATAAGCGTCCAAAAGATATCCTGAACCTGATTTTAACCGCTTTCCTGGAACCTTTTACGTTCCATCCTTTTGTGGTTTGGTCAGCAATAATGGGCTTTGTGGATATTCTGAGAAAAAAGAACTCATGGGGAGAAATGACCCGCCAGGGATTTTCTACAGAAAAGAAAACGGAAAATGTAACCGCAGCCTAATCCTGAAGAAAACCAGTATATTGAACATTATTGATCTTTGAGGACCACACTCACTCTGCCGCTTCGTTCCATTATTATTTCTTTAACCTTCTCCAGATCGTCCACGTTAGCGTTAAGCAGTACATTTCCGTCAGGTCGCCATCCGAAAGCAGGCACTCCTTCAGACTGCCTGGCAGAAATTTCCCGTCTTTATAAAGCAGTGTTTCCTCAACTTTAATCCATCTGCTTAGCCCCTTACTATAAATGCTCAGCCAACCTAAAAGCGATGGGATAATAACAGTATTAAGCCGCCACAGACCGTGGAGACAAACGGCGAGGCGCCCCACTGCCCGGATTAAGATAGCTCCGCACAATGAAATTAAAAACTAAAACTTTGCCTTTCCGTTTTAACTAAATCATCAGTAAAAGCGGGAACAGTAAATCCGCTGGAATGCATTTCATCTTAATGCGATCACATTCCGGTAAAGTCAGAATGTTCTTACGTAACACTATCATGAAAAACTTAAAGTTTATTCTGTTATTGCTAATTCCGCTTTGTATCTTAACTGGTCAATGCAAACCTGTGGGGCCTTCTAGGCAAAATGCAAAGGAAGCGGCTGTAAAGAAATTGCTGGAAAGCAGAATGTACCAGTTCATACCTCAGACGGTACAACCGCAGGCTGGGCGCTCTATCCCGATCAGCAATTACGCGCTCACTGTCCGTAAAGAATCGTTATCCTCATACCTCCCTTACTACGGAGTCGCTCATTCAGCTCCAATTGATCCGGGGAAAGGTCCCCTCGATTTTACAGCCACTAAATTTGCCTACAGCAGCGAACCCGGTAATAGGGGGAATACGCTGATCCGTATTAAACTTGATAATGCAAGCGATGCCCAGGAGTTTATTTTCAATGTCTCACCAAGCGGCTATGCTAACTTAAATGTACGCTTCAACTCCAGGCAATCTATCTCCTTTTACGGCCAGATCAGAAGTATCCCGACAAAGCAATAAGAAAGCAGGCGGCAGATAATGTAAGAGCTTAGTACTTCACGTATTTCATTTACTTTTTGCAGATTTGATCATGAATCGGCTGGATCGTTTATCATCTACTTTAATTCAATTACAATCCCGAAGAAGGATCCGCGCACAAGACCTTGCCGAAAAGTTTGAGATCGGTTTGCGTACCGTTTATCGGGATATCAGAACATTAGAGCTGGCGGGCGTTCCTATTATTGGTGAAGCAGGGAAAGGCTATTCACTTGCCGATGGCTATAAATTACCACCTGTGATGTTTAGCCGGGAAGAAGTGACCGCTCTGATCACTGCTGAAAAGCTTCTGGGAAAGCTGGCTGATCAAAGCTCTGGTAGAAATTACAGCTCGGCAATGGACAAAATCCGCTCTGTACTGAAGGTCACCGAAAGAGAATTTGTAGAAAACATGCAATCCAGCATCGAGGTACTCCGTAGCAGGCCTCAGCGATACAATCCCCTGGTAACAGATCCTCTGCAAATAATCATTGCAGCCATCGCCGCCCGGAAAGTATTATCTTTGAAATATCTCCCCGCTTATGCCGAAAGTACAAGTGAACGCGATATAGAACCGGTTGGTATATTTTACCTCGACAACTTCTGGCACCTGATAGCCTACTGCCGCTTAAGAGAAGATTACCGCGATTTCCGCTTTGACCGGATGCACAATATACACCCCAAAGCCGAAAATTTCACCCCCTGTCATCCGCCGCTTAGCGACTTCATCAATACGATATATCCCGAAGTTCCACTGATCCCTATCACGATCAAAGTAAAGACCAGCGCTCACCGATACCTGGGTGAGCAGAAATATTACCAGGGATTGGTTGAAGAAAGGATTCTCGGCGAATGGGTGGAAATGAATTTCTTGTCGCCCGGAATTTCCAATTTCAGCTATTGGTTTCTCAGCTTTGCCGACGTCGCCCAGGTAATATCTCCTGAATCCTTACGAACCCACTTATTTGAAAGGCTTTTGATGATCGAAAAAAACTTACAGATAAAAGGATGAATCTTCTCTGCTGACATAGGGTTGTCATAGTTGGTTTACAACTTGCACCATAAATTAAAAACCATGGATATTATAGCGTTATTTAAAAAGGAAATGGAGCATGAAGCGAACACCACCCGCAAGATGCTAAAACTGGTAAGGCCGGAAGATCTGGATTACAGACCTCATCCTAAAAGCATGGTGATGAGAAGCCTTGCTGTCCATATTGCTGAACTGCCTGGCTGGACAAAGATGGCTTTGGAAACTTCAGAGTTGGACTTTGCGGCCATGGATTATACTCCCACGGTAATAGAAACAAATGATGATCTTCTGAAAGTTTTTGAAAAATCTTTAAGTGAGGGCATGGCTGCGTTAAATCAGGCTACCGAAGAATCTTTGCTTCCTGACTGGACGTTGCGTAACGGAGAAACCATATACAGCACCACAGCAAAACATGAAGTAATCCGTATGTCCTTTTGCCAAACGGTTCATCACCGGGCACAATTAGGTGTTTACCTACGCTTACTGAACATCCCAATTCCGGGCAGCTATGGCCCAAGTGCTGACGAGGAAAGTTTTAGTTGAAAGAGCACTTGTTTCTCGAAACATAATCGACTGTTGTAATACAATTTACAGCGTGCACAAGCGGGGTGTTTAACAATCCCCGCTTACCCAACTCTAATCTGGGCTGGAACGCCATCTATACCGTAATTCCGAAGCGGACTTACCGGTAAAATTAATCTTCCCTCGCCGCAAAAAATACTTCACCGGAGAAATTTGGGTATTTACCGATTTGTTAATGTTGCCTGCCAGTTTCGGATTGCCCGGCGTGCTTGCACGGGCTACATTTGAATAACAAATCAACGATACTTAAAATTTAAAACCATGAAAACTTTAAAAACAATCAGCACTCTATTTATTGCAGCACTGTCTTTTAGCGCCTTTGCCAGCGTATCACCAGACACAACCAGGGAAGCCGAATTAAGTAGTCCGACCCTGATAAGCAATCCACAAATGGAGTGGGGAAATCCGGGTGATGTCAATTCCTCAAGTGTCATCAAGTTGAAAAGCAGTCCTTACCTGTTATTTGAAGCACCCGCTATGATCTGGGGAAATCCCGGTGACTTAGACATCAAAGCTATTGAACGGTTAAAGAATGCACCGCTTGTTCCTGCGCCGGCAATGGTATGGGGAGATCCTAACGACAGCAATTTGTTTTCACTTGAGCAGTAATTCGTTTATAAATATAGAATCTATGCGATACTTCTTTTGCATCATCTGTCCGCCGTTAGCGGTACTTACAACCGGAAAACCTGGAGCGTTTATCTTAAGCGTCCTTTTGACGATATGCTTCTGGATACCCGGAGTTATTCACGCGATCCTGGTAGTAAACAACTATTACGCTGAGGGTCGGCATCACGAATTACTCCGCTATACCAGAAAGAAGACTGCTTAAAACGCTTTAAAAAATAGTACTTCGACATAGCGAATCGACCTAAACAATTACCTGCTTCAGGAGCGAGAGCCTTTTCATCAAAAAATCTCTCCCGTTCTCAAAAAATAATTGCTCTGCGAACTCCTTTATATCGAAACCTTCCGGTAAAACCACCACATCCCGGTTGTTCCTTGCATATCCGGGGAAATATCTGATCAGTTCCGCTTTAAATGCCTGGAGTCGCGTCACATTTTTACAGCACCATACCGGGTTGATTAGTCCATCAAAATCAGAACCTATACAAACTTGCTTTAAAGCTGTGCGGACGTCATAGCCGTTATCTCCTGCTACCCTAATGAGGTGCAGCAAGTGCGACATAAAGTGGCAAAGGTGATAAAAACTGGCGTCAGGGTTTACTACACCACCTGCAAGCACCTCCTCTGTGGTGATGCAGTAATAGTCGTTCATTTTTTGGCTGAGCGGTGCACGGCTGGCAAAGTATTTCAACTCCTCATTTGAAATATATTCTTCTTCGAAGGTAGTCTCATTGATTGCTACTGGCCGGCTGTCGGCTTCGGAGAAACCCAGTATCCGCTTATCCAGCGAAAGTCCAATCATGCCTCCTGAATTCAGTATCGCCATGATGTCCTCATCATAAAGATTGATACTGGAGGGATTGAAAGCCGTTACCGTAGGATAGGTCCCGTACTTTTTTGGCTTATTCCACAAAAGGTACGAAAAGTCTTTTCCACTTATCGATTGATGCTGAATATAATCCGGGATGTCATTATAAGTCAGACCCGTAAACCCCGCATGTGAGCAGATCAACGGCTGGTTGAGGGCTGCAAAATCAGGGCGCAGGCGAACATCTTCGATGAGCTTCCTCCTCGCTCCAAGACTCATATGCTTTATATCAATCAGGATGTTCCGGTTATAACAATGCCTGACTATCTCGATGCCGTCTTCTGAGATCTCCTTGCCACTGGGTTTGAAATCATCGGTGCTGACAAACAGGATTCCGTAAGCATGATTGCAAAACGGATATTGTTCCAGGTGGGTAATATTCAGGGCGATCACCGGGTAATTTGTGCAAAGGTCATCCAGGTTGCGCAGCACCTCTTCCCGGTTTATTGCATGCCGGTCGAGCGTTGATGATAACGTATGACATCCCTCAACCGTAAAAGCAACGTACAGAGACGAATTACCGTCCGGGTTATAAAGAACATCAGGAAGGAGCGGGATAACTTCTTTAGCGTTTATGCCAAACTGATCAGGATTAGTAAGCACCGCCAGGTCCTCCTTCACCAGGTCAGGATACGGGCGTAATGCCCCGGAGTTGATTTCTTCAAGGCGCCCCGGGTCAATATAGACCCTGAGTTTAGTCTTCAAAGCCTGCTTGTTCAACAGTCTACTTTCTGTCATCCCCCGTTCCGGAACGTACAGCGCAATGCATACAAGGTTACAGTCACCATCAAGCAGCTGCGCGGGATTGGATTGTGAACCCAGGATGCTCTTAAAATCGGTACACCAGCGCACAAACCAGCTGATCTTTTTGATGTCAATCAGCTGCCAGGGATTCGTTTTAGCTTCCCTGGTGCTAAGCATAGATTTCAAAGTGGGGTGCACATGCAGATCGAAGAAAGGCATCTGATTAAGGATTTAAACACGTTGGTGAGCTGAATGTTATGGTCGATAACATTCTGCTTATTAAACCTATAAATAAAAGGGCAGAATCATTAAGATTCAGAAGATTTTGGCTGATCAGATTTTCCAATAAATAATCTGTGAATCTGTGGTGAACCTTTTCGCAAACAAAATATCATTAACACAGATTACGAGATTTTCACAGATTATTGTCTGGTCGAACACTTCAAAGTCAAAAAGTTAGCCCGAAGCCAGTCTTCAAATTAATTTGCGGAGTTTTGCACGATATTTAAGAGTACAACGCAATTTGGAAGTAAGCAAAACAATTGAGCAGCAAGACGTTGCTGTATCTCATACCCTTAGTCCCAACCGCATTCGTTTGGCGGTTTCATTATTTTATTTCGGACAGGGAATCAGCTTTGCGTCATGGGCGAGCCGTATTCCTGATATTAAGTCCAGCCTGCAATTATCCGATGCAGTCCTGGGCAGCATTTTACTGGCATTACCGCTTGGGCAGCTACTAACGATGCCCATTTCCGGTCGGTTGGTTACCCGTTTTGGCAGTCGCATTGTCCTGGCGGTCTCCGTGCCAATATATGTTTTGGCATTAAGCAATATCGGCCTTGCTGCATCCGCATGGCAATTAGGGCTAATGTTATTCCTGTTCGGAGTAATAGGAAATATGTGCAACATCGCACTAAATACCCAGGGAGTTGAGGCGGAAAAGCTTTTTGCAAAACCAATTATGACTTCCTTTCATGGCGCATGGAGCATTGCAGGATTCAGCGGGGCATTAATTGGATTGCTCATGATCAACCTGCACGTCTCACCCTATCTCCATTTCTGGATAATTGCCATACTTATCTTCGCCAACGTATTCTTCAATTATAAGCACTTGGTACCGGGCAAAGGTACCGGCACATCTTCCGGATCAAGCTTATTTGTAAAGCCCGAAGGAGTTTTACTGCAGCTGGGAATTATCGGATTTTGCAGCATGGCAGCCGAGGGTGCCATGTTTGACTGGAGCGGAGTTTACTTTAAAGACATTGTCCAGGCACCTTCCTCCCTGGTGATCATTGGTTATGCATCCTTTATGGTTATGATGGCCCTGGGACGATTTCTTGGAGACGGTGTAATTGCCAAATTAGGCCGCAGGCAAACCATTCAAATCAGTGGCATAGTTATCTTTAGCGGTATGCTTATCTCCGTCGTGTTCCCGCTTATTATTCCGGCTACAATCGGCTTTATGCTCGTCGGCCTGGGAGTCTCAAGTATAGTACCTACCGTGTACAGTTCTGCAGGCAGAAATCAAAAGGTTTCGCCGGGCATGGCCCTGGCAATGGTTTCCAGCGTTAGCTATTTAGGATTTCTAATGGGACCACCCCTGATCGGCTATATTTCTGCACTCTCCAACCTGCGCTACTCATACGCGGTAATAGGCTGCTTCGGACTGCTCGTTACCTTCCTCGCTTCCAAAGTAAGGGCGTTGGATTAGGTAGGTTGTAGGTGTTAAAGCTTGCTATTGACAGAAATTCCATGACAATCTTCAAATCGCAAATCAAGCTAATTGCTGATACCGAATTGCTAACAGCTAATACCTAACAACTATATATTCTTAAAACTAGTACCTATCGCCAGGCATACGAATCCAACGAGTAGCAATACGTAGTTGTTTTCTGTGAGTACCGGGACATCAATATAACGACCTGCAATTCCAAGGATACCGGTTATCAAGCCAGTGTACCAGATAATTTTTGAGGGTGCCGAAGGTGCTTTCATAAATCTTGTTTAAGGGATGGTTTCCCTCTAAATGTAGCACAATATTTTAAAAGCAATCTTAGCAGTTAACTAATGGCCGACGCTGACGACTGAATATTGAAAGACAACAACTAAACCGTTGCAAACGCCCTGTTGACAATCAGCAAGTGCATGTCACTGAAACGCCCGGAACACCATTGTTTAAGATTCAACAGTTCCTCCTTTTGAAGCATCTTCAAGCCTTTCATTAATTCTTTCTCAAACAGCATTTTGTCGAAACTGACCTTCAGCAAAATTAATTTAACATATTCTAACATGGCTTTATAAACAGGTTATTCAGGTTTAAACAAGGTTTTTTAAGATGGTAATCTGCAATTACAAAACTAATACCGAAATATTAAGCTACTACGAAGAAGAGGTTATGATTAGGTGTTAAGTTTTGACTACCAGGCTTTAGAGATTAGAGATAAAGCGCATAACAGGCTTCAGAGGCAGTCCTTAGGATCTGAAAAGAGGTATGAAGTAACAAATCCCTCGCGTTTGCAAAATAATTGTTACCGAATCTTTTCCGGTGGTACCTCTTTTCAGGTAGACTAAATACCTCTGGTCTGTGTGAACATAGATAACCATTGAATTTTCCGGAATACTACCAAAAGTTAATATTTCTTTCATCCTTAGAAATCCGTGGGTTAAAAAACCTCGTTCATTGATTAATAAGTTACCTGATAACTAATAATTCCTAATCCAATCAATGTAAACACATGGAAAAAGAAAAGTACTCTGAGAAATCACTGTCGGTAGACGGTGATTTAACCGCCAAAAAAATGGCACGGCGCTCCTTTCTGCAATACACCGGTGCCGGTGTTGCAGCGGCAACCCTGATTATGGCAGGTTGTAAAAAAGATGGAAACATGATTATGGATGATGACGGTGTCGATCTTGGCAGCGGCGACATCGGTATCCTGAATTACGCCTATGCGCTTGAGCAACTGGAAGCGGCGTTTTACCTACAGATTGTTGCAACTCCTTACTCCGGCATTTCTGCGGATGAGAAAGCCTACTTCATCGATGTTTCACGCCACGAGGTTGCCCACCGGGAATTCTTTAAAAATGCACTTGGCAATAAAGCTATTCCCGCCTTAGAGGTTAACTTTTCGTCAATTGATTTTAGCAGCCGTAATAGTGTGCTTGCAACAGCAAAGGCATTTGAAGATCTGGGGGTATCGGCTTATAACGGTGCCGGACAACTTCTTGAATCTCCCGACTACCTGTTGCTGGCCGGTAAGATTGTTTCGGTAGAAGCACGTCATGCCGCATATATCCGCGATCTTATTCAGTGCGGAACTTTTGCCAACAGTGACGTCGTTGATGCAAACGGACTGGATGTGGTTCGTACACCGGCAGAGGTGCTGGCGATTGCCGGAACCTATATTAAGACTAAAATAAACGCAAGTAATTTACCTACTACCTAAACCGACGATCATGAATTTGATGAATATATTAGAAGAAATTGAAAAAGTGGATGCCGACGTGTACGATCGTTTAAGTCCGCGCAGAAGAGCTATGAAAAGCTTTTTCAACATGGGTTCTAAAGTCGCTCTTGCATCTGTACCGCTTGCGATGGGCTCAATGTTCAAGAAAGCTTACGGCCAGAGTCCTACTAAAATTTTAGAAGTACTGAACTTTGCCCTCACACTGGAACACCTTGAATACAAATTTTACGAACAGGGATGTGCAAAGGTCAGCATACCGGCCGGTTGCGACAGAGACTCAATTACTGTCATTCGCGAAGATGAAAAGCACCACGTAGCATTCTTACAGAAGGTGATCACCAGCCTGGGTGGTATGCCTGTTAAGCAGGCTAATTACGATTTCACGGCGAAGGGAACTTTCACGGATGTGTTTAGCAACTATGCAACCTTTTTAGCTGTGGCGCAGGCATTTGAAGATACCGGCGTACGCGCCTATAAGGGCCAGGCTGGTAACCTGATCGAATCAAATGAAGTCCTTACGGCAGCGCTGCGGATCCATTCAGTGGAAGCCCGTCATGCTGCCCACATCCGCAGCATGCGGAAAAAGCTGAATCACGCTGATGTGAAGCCTTGGATTACCGGCAAGGAAAGTGGCATCGGTGCACCAGCCCAGGCTATATATAACGGCGAAGAAATTGATAAGCAGGCAGGCATCACCATTACGAACATTAACGGCCAGGATGTCCCTTTCAACGCCGCTACAGAGAGTTTCGACGAGCCCCTGACTAAAGAACAGGTTGTTGCTATCGTCACTCCATTTTTCGCGTAAAATAACGCTGACAGGGTTTGAAACCCTGTCAGCGTTTTATAATTACCTAAACCGGCAACCTAAAACCAAAACAACTCCCCTTCCCTTTCTCGCTTTCAACCCAGATACTTCCTGAATGCCGTTCAATAATTTCTTTACAGATAAACAGCCCAATTCCCATACCCGATATAACCGGGTTAATCTCATCCACGCGGTGGTATTTCAAAAATAACTTGCTTTTCTGATCATCAGCTATCCCCATACCGTAGTCTCTTACCTCCACTGTAACCTCATCTCTGCTTGCGCTTAGTTTCACCTCAATGACCTCTGAAGAAGGAGCGTATTTAATAGCATTGCTAAGCAGGTTTGCCATTACCTGCTCGATCCGATGTTTATCCATGGACAGAATCAGCTGCTCAACATTCGATTCGAAACGAATCTGCTGACTGGCGTTCGCGTATTTTACTTGCTCTATAGATTCCTCCAACAGCGTTATTATGTCCACCTGCTCAAATTTGTAGTGAAGTCCTCCTGCTTCGATCTTTGAAACATCGAGCAGGTCGGATACCAATCCCGACAGCTTTTTCAACTGCTGAATGGCTTTAACCACAAAGCCTCTGTTCCGGTCGTCCGACTGCATCCTCTCCAATACCTGCAAATACCCGGTCAGGCTAGTTAACGGAGTTTTCAACTCATGACTGGCAACACTGATAAACTCGTCCTTCTTTGCAAGGGCAATCTCCAAACCTTTTTTTGCTTCCAAAGCATCAATCTCACTTCTCTGCGCTACCTTTTTTGCATTTACCAATTCGGTTACATTATAGCCAAGGGTCATGACAGAGCTCACCACGCCATTTTCAAAGATGGGATGAAATACAAAGTTTATATATATTGTATACCGCTCTGCAGCCTCATTTACAAGGTCTACCGCAGTTTCATTTCCATAGTAAGGTTTACCATTTGCATATACGTAATTCAGGATTTCCATAAACCCCTGCCTGATCACTTCCGGGAAAACATCAACGACCCGCTGCCCTATAATCCGTTCTGTTCTTGCCCAAAGCTTCAGGCTCTCCGCATTAGCAGTCTCCACAATAAAATCCGGACCTTTAACTACCGCCATTGCAATAGGCGCCTGCAATACGGTATCCCTGAATTTGGCCTCGCTGTCAAGGGCCCTCTTTTTTGCTCCCGCCTGTTCGGTGACATCTTTACACACTACAAGTACACCGATGATTTCATCGTCTGCCTCCCGGATCGCTGTATAGGAATAGTCAAAATAATGGGCCACACTAACGCCGTCCTTTTCGATGTAAGCCAGCGCTTCGTTGTCGATATGAGCCTTGCCGGTGATAAACACCTGCCTGAGCAATTCGGGGAAAGGCTGATCACGAAACTCAGGGAGGATCTGGACAAAGGTCTTTCCGAGGCTGCTGCGATCTTTGCCCCATAGATCGAGCAGAGCATCATTTGCATATGTAACTTTCAGCTCAATTCCTTCAAAGATCACAATTGGAAAAGGCGCAATCAAAAGTGCGTTTTCTAATATCCCTGCGAGGGTAGTTTTTCCGGAAACCTTGATATAATCGTCCATTTAGTCGCTTAAAATCAAACATAAACGAAAATGCCGGAAAATGCCGAAGAATACAAAAGTAATTATTAAGGAGTTACCAAAATAAACGGGGTCTGTTAGTTCTACAACCTCATTCCTAAACCTAAGAAACGGGACCTGATGTACAGAAAAGTACACATTTCCATTTATAATTGAGGATGAAAATGCATGGCTAGCGGGGTTAACACAGATAAGCAAGACATCCCAGGTATCAAATCACTCTGTCAGGTGGAAAAAATGGAAATATCTGCCTGCCAGCTAATACCCTATAAATGAATGGCATAGATTTTAATATATACAGCTTATAACGAGACACCAATATTCGGTCTTAAACCAGATCGAAGACCAAACTACCGGCGGTTTGAATAAATGAGGTGGACTATCATACAGAGCACAGATTTTAAAAAAATTATATAAAACATAAAATCACCTTGTAAAATTCAACGCCATGAAAAAGTTAATCTCCTTATTTAAAGTTTCGAAAGAGCAGTCAAAGTGCTTAAGCTCATTTCTAAAGATCGAGTTCAAAGAAGAACTGGTCGACATTTATATGCCGCATGTTGGCGGTTATAAGTCAGGCAGCAGAACCAAGATGGCCAGGTAATAAGTTTCCAATTGATAGATTACTTTCTTAATTTACTGAATGGTTAAACAATTACCTTGAATGTTCCAATTAAAAACCCATCGCTTTCAGAAGCTGATTATATGCATTACCCCCGGGTGGGAATCCAAAACGTCCCACCCTTTTTTAATCTAAATCGGCAACCTGATCCTAAACTGATTATGCTTTTTTAAAAACGGAGATTTGTTATATTCGATTTTAAAAAAACATTATATGTTAAAGATTTACCCTGCAAAAGAGATCGTCTTGCTGCCCGCATTATCTGTTATCCTATGTGTTCTTTTTGTTTTTGCAGGCCCCTTGATTATTGTTGCACAAAGCAAGGTTGCTAAGCGTGCCTCTGTTTATGTAAAAAAATCAAATACAGTCGGCCTCATCTATGGAAAATATAGTTGCACTGCTTCAAAATACCGTAACGGTTCTTATGAATTTATTCCACGCGGTTCCTTTACTATTTCCAAAAACGGTAAATACACCTACCACGGATTTGAAAAGCCCAGCAATGGAACCTTTGTAGTTGACGATAAAGGAAACTTATTGTTTAAAGGTGGATATCTCGATGGCGGAAAAGCGGAGAAGATTGACCGGCCAAATAAATTCTTCCTCGTTTTCCCGGCAAACCCCGACAATCGTTGGACGGCCAGCTTAGTCAAATAACTTCAATCAGAATAATCTTAGCTCCCGGGAAATATTATTTTATTTAATAATTTTCAGAGTTCTTTGTCCAGTCCTGATAGGTCATTTCAAACTTGATCTCACCATTACCATGTGTCCCAATCTCCGTCCAGCCTGCCTTCCTGTAAAAAGCCTCAGCTCTTGTCTTTGGTGAAGTTCCCAACCAAACATTGTGCGCAGTCTGCTTAAAATACCAGTCAAGCATGATGTCGTGAAGCTGTTTGCCGATACCCCTTTTCTCAAAATCCGGGCTTAGAAATAAAGCCCAGATATTATGCTCTTTCAGGTCAACAATGGCAAACCCAACGATTTCATTGTCGATTTTGCAGACCCAACCTTTTCCTCTGACTGTTAGGAATTCTTTGCAATCTTCGTCAGTCACCAAATCAGGGTTTGACAGAGTATTCTCTTTGACCGAATTCCTTACTACTTGAATTTGCTTTATATCGTCAATGTTCGCTTCTCTGATTTTCATCACCTGATTAATAAAAACTGAACAAAACGCTGACAGGGTTCCTAACGCTGACAGGGTTTCAAACCCTGTCAGCGTTAAGATTTTTTAAAAGGGGATTTTAACACTTATTGCAGGATGTGCTTTAGCATACCTACTGGTTCCTCTTGGGAAGTCAATAACCTGACTACTAACACTGACCCGGGCCGCTCTCCTGGCATTTCGTCCGGAACTGATAAAAACAGGAATACTCACCAGGTCAGCAACGATTCCAGCTACCATGATGCCTCCGTAAACATCAGCTTTGGTATTACTTTCAAAAAGGTCCCAGTATTTGCTGAAGCCAATACCGCCACCTACCGCCATCGCCGTTCCTACACCGAGCAGCACCCAGCCGGTTTTCTTTTGACTCTTGCTTTTTTGGAGGTAATACTCTCTGGAACCCGCAGGCGCCTGACTGAAGGATTGGAATCCGAATAATAAGAGGATCAGGCAAAGAATGATGCTTTTCATAAGATATCTTTAATCCATAGTCGTTAATAGATATTTTGTTCTTTCCACCTATATGAATTTTAGGCTAAGAGATGAATTAATCATTTCAACAGTTTTATACCGACAGTACAAAATTCTTCTCGTCTTTACCTCGGATTAAGTAAGACTTATATTAAGATAAGCAATTTTCAGAACTGTATAGAATTTTAACCGGACAATATTTCCTTGCTGTCTCCAGACGGCAGTTCTGACGAATTAAAAATATTGCGAACGGTAAACCAAACAAGATGGTTTCACCGGAAAAGCTGATCACATCTTTGATACTGACTTTAAGAACTACACGACAACATAGAACAACCAGCTTTTTGCGTCGCCCAGTCAGGACGCAGCTCGAAAAACTCGTCGTATTTTGTGGAATAAGGGTGTTTCAGAGCTCGCTGTAATTTCAGGAACAGTTCATCATTGCCTTTTTCAAGTTCTTCAATGGCCATATGCAAAAGGTAGTTCCGTAAAATAAAACGCGGGTTTGCCTCTCTCATTCGGGCTTGTGAATCTTCCCTGCTGCAGGTGTTGGCCTTAATTCTTGCCTGGTATGCCTTCATCACTTTAGAGAGACTCTCGCTTTCTGCAGGATTAAGCTCGTTATAGAAGCTAGCGCGGAAATATGCGGTTAGCTCATTCTCACCCTCAACATCCAGCGGCAGATCTATCAGCAGCTGATAAAAGATCGTCATATCAGGCTGAATAAATATCAGCACCTTCTCAAGGTCGGTAATCAGCGGGGCATCCGTTTCTTTTACCACGTCAAGACCCAGCTTGGCGCCCATCATGGCATAAAAGCGGGTGCCATAATTGACTTCAAAGGACTTTAACTTTTCAGACAGCTTTTCCGTTTCCGGTATCAATGGCGACAATGCATTCGCCAGGCAGCTCAGGTTCCAGTAGGCAATAGCGGCTTGTTGTCCGAACGCGTATCTTTTGCCGGGCAGATCAGTGGTGTTGGGCGTAAATTCAGGATCGTAATTATCCAGGAAAGAGAACGGGCCGTAATCAATGGTCAGTCCAAGAATGGACATGTTATCGGTATTCATTACTCCATGTACAAAACCTACCCTGGTCCATTCCACCACCATCGCTGCCGTTCGGTCAACTACCTCCGCAAACCAATCGAGATATTTCTCATCGTCCTGAATATGCGGATAATACCGTGCAATCGTCCAGTCAGCCAGTGTTTTCAGGTTTTCCGTCTCATTCCGGGCAGCCAGCATCTCAAAATTCCCGAAACGAAGGAAGCTTGGTGCGGCGCGCATCACAATGGCCCCTGGCTCATAAGCCGGCTGACCGTTATAAAACATATCACGCATCACCTGGTCGCCTGTAGTGACCAGGCTTAACGCCCTGGTGGTCGGTATACCGAGGTAATGCATGGCTTCGCTCATCAAATACTCGCGCACCGAAGACCGCAATACAGCCCGGCCATCCCCTCTTCGCGAATAGGCCGTAGGTCCGGCTCCCTTTAACTGGAGTTCCCAGCTATCACCCTGCGGTGTCGGCCATTCCCCCAGCGTGATCGCACGACCGTCACCCAGCTGTCCGGCCCAATTACCAAACTGGTGCCCGGCATAGGATGCGGCATAAGGGCTCATGGAAGAAGTAACCAGGTTACCACCCAATATATCCTGTTCCTTTTCATCCGGCGCTGCAATACCCAGTTCCATAGCCAGCTCATCCGACCAGGCTAAAAGCATCGGTTTGGCTACAGGGGTTGGGGTCGTTTTACTGTACAAAACACCGGGTGTCTGCCTGGGCTGCAGGCTGCCACTATCATCACCGGGGAAAGTCTGGACGAAATCATTCGTAAAGGTCTTGGAGCTTAAACTTTGCATAGGTTCAAAAGTAGAAAGCTTTTGGCCCATTTGTGCAATTAAGCGGTCATAAACAGATTCTCCGTTTCCGTCAACGCTGACAGGGTTTCGTCAACGCTGACAGGGTTTCGTCAACGCTGACAGGGTTTCGTCAACGCTGACAGGGTTTCGTCAACGCTGACAGGGTTTCGTCAACGCTGACAGGGTTTCAAACCCTGTCAGCGTTTATATTAAAACCGGATCGTAAACTCCGTACAACCTTCCCTCACCGTCTTTAGCGAACACTCAAAACCGTGATTCATCAGTATCTCCCTGACCAGCGTCAGTCCAATCCCCTGCCCGTCTTTCTTCGTGCTGAAGAATGGATTAAACAGATTATCTGCGGCTTCGGGTGAGATCCCCTTTCCTGTATCTGTAATGGTCAGCATTTTCTTTGCCGGATCAGTCTTCAACCGAATCTCGCCTTTACTTTCTACGGCCTCCGCTGCATTCTTCAACACATTGATCAGCGCCTGCTCCAGCTGCTGCTCATCAGCCGTGATGTAGAAAGGTTCGTCGGGAATATCAATGAGTAATTCTACCTCATTCTCTCCGGCCTTGAAAGCCATCAACGCCACTACCGACCGAATGAAGCGGTGAAGATCCAGCTGCTTCTTACTGGGTTCAGGCAGTTTCACCAGGTCGGCAAAATTCCGCATGAAGAGGTTCAGGTTCTGATTCCGTTCATAGGCTACCTGCAGAGCTTCGTTCAAAAGCCCGTCACCTTCCTTCCATAGGGCTTTCGCCTGTAAGGCGGACTGTATGATGGAGTTCACCGGACCAATGGTATTATTCACCTCATGGGCCATCATGCGGATCACTTTGCCATAAGCGTTCTTTTCCGCTGCCAGGATTTCCGCAGTCAATTCTTCAATCATGATAAAACTGCGTGAAAATCCCCGGTCAATAAAGTGCGAGCGCTGAATCTTAAAAGTCTCCGTGCCGTTCAGCTTGACTGTCTTGTTCTCGCCGGTTTTCAGCTCAGCAATCTGCCTGAAGAGCTCATGATCCAAGGCACGGACCTCCTGCCTGAGTACTTCATTCTCAGCAAGATTTAACACCTGCAGAGCCCGTGGATTGACCTGCTGAACCCGGTCATCATAATCCAGGATAATGATCCCGGTGGGTGAAGTATGGATCAGCTTCTCCAGGAAGAAGTGCTGCTGTTCCTGCCGGGTACGCTCGCCCCGAAGCTGGTCGATCATCTGGTTGTACACCCCGATCAGCTGGTCGACCTCGTGCTTGCCGGTAGAAAGAAACTTAACATTAAAATCCTGGTCTTTGATCGCACTCAAGCCATCCATCAACGTCTTCAGCGGCTGGATTAGCTGCCGGTACAAACTCCAGGAAATGAGCAGGGAAATAATTATAAAGACTTCGGCCACGAGGAACAGGAGCTTGTCCTTTTCAAAGATAAAATAGGTCAGCACCAGGGTAACCAGGTGCAGGATCCCAACAAATATAATATACTTAGTCCTCAGCCTCATCGTAAGGTATGGCGTATTTGTCGAGCCGGCGGTATAACGAGCTGCGCGTCAGGCCCAGGGACTTGGCTGCTTTGCTGATCTTGTTCTTATGATAGTCTAAAGCCTGTTTGATCATCTGCACTTCCATTTCCTCCAGGGTCACTGATCCCACGCCGGGCATCTGGATGCTTCCCTTTTGCACCGGCGACAACTCTACCTGCGCCCGGATATCCTCAATATCGAGCTGATCATTCCTGCTGACCAACACTGAGCGTTCTACCAGGTTTTTCAGCTGCCGTATATTTCCAGGTAAGGGCAGCTGCTGAAGCCACTTCATCGCCCGCGGGGTGATCGAAAGGTCAGGGCGGTTATAGATCTCTTTCAGGTTCTTAATAAAGTAGTTTGCCAGCAGTGGAATATCTCCCGGCCGCTCGCGCAGTGCCGGCAGGTAAACGGTGATCAGGTTGATCCGGTAAAGCAGGTCTTCGCGGAAGCCGCCTTTCTGCACCATCTCGTGCAGGTTCTTATTAGTGGCGCAAACCACCCGTATGTCCACCGTCTTGGTACGACTGCTGCCCAGCACCTCGTAAGTACGGTCCTGCAGCACCCGCAGCAGCTTTACCTGGCTCCCCGGATCCAGGTCGCCGATCTCATCTAAAAAGATCGTCCCCTTATTAGCCATTTCAAAGCGGCCCATCCGGTCAAAGCGGGCGTCGGTAAAGGCACCGCGAATATGACCAAACATCTCGCTCTCAAACAGCGAGGTCGAGATCCCGCCAAGGTTCACTTTGATAAAAGGTTTATTGCGACGCAGACTGTTCTGATGAACAGCTTCCGCGATCAGCTCCTTGCCGGTGCCACTTTCGCCCATCACCAGGATAGAAGCATCCGTAGGCGCTACCCGGCCTATCGTCTCGAGGATCTCCAGCATACGCGGATCTTCGCCGATGATCTGTTGAAAATCATAGTGTTTGTCCAGCTCCTTTCGGTTCAGACTTTTACCTTTCGGCACTTTCAGGTCGAGCGAGGTCTTTACCGATTGCAGTAAATGCGTATTATCCCAGGGCTTGTTGATAAAATCACTGGCGCCCATCTTCATCCCCTTTACGGCCAGTTCAATGCTGCCCCAGCCAGTGATCAGGATCACAGGCACCAGGGAATTTTTCTCCCTGATCTTTGCCAGCAGCGTTATCCCCTCTTCGCCTGAGGTATCAATAGAAAAGTTCAGATCAAGGATGATCAGTTGCGGATTATGCTTACTGATGACAGTCAGCGCTTCCTCAGGTCCCGCAGCGCTCATTACCGCATAGCCTTCGTTCTTTAAGAGCAAAACGAGCGACGTTCTTACGGCAATATCGTCATCAATAATCAGTATCATATGCGGGTTCAAGGTCGTAATTATTCTTCATGTAATGCAACAGCGGGATAAATTGCCGCCGCCTGTTTGCCCGGGTAAAGCGAGCAAATAAATACCAGCAGGTAGATGAACAGCACCGATCCGATCAGCGCAATGATATAAACCATGGCCGGCAGGTCGAACACATTCAACAGGGGAAATTGTATGGCGAAGAAAGACCCAATGATCATGGAGAAGGTTGCCAGGATCAGCGCCTCCCACACGATCTGCGAAGATACGCCGCTGCCGGTAGCTCCCAGTGCCCTGCGCAGGCCGATCTCCCCGCGCCGCTTATTGATGTTATACCAAAGCACGCCAAACAGTCCCAAAGCCACGTTGATGATCAGGAAACCGGCCACAATCGAAAGGATGATCATCGGCACCAGGGTCATCTTGTTGATGCTGGTTCGTTTGTTTGCCAGATGCTCGATCTCCACATTTGCATTGTTCAACGAGTTTGCCAGCGTTTTATACAACCGGCTCTCGAAAGCGGCATCCGCAGATGGCCGTACCCTGATCAGCATGTTCCCGGCATCCCGGTAAGCCGTGGTATCCATCCGTTTGTACACTGCCATTGCCGGACTCTGGTAATCGCCGTTAAACTTGATATTTTCTACCACGCCGATGATCTTAAGCCGTTCGCTGGCTTTCGCCGGATCACCCAGGAACTTACCGACAACCGGCATATCGCCGAACCCCTTTTCCTTCAGGGCCCGGTTAATCACGATGTTTCTGGTGCCGGGAACTGCATCCTGCTTATTATACCAGCGGCCTTCCGCAATCTTTAAATTTAAAACAGTCGGATAGCTATCGTCACTCCAGAATTCGTTGATCTGACTGATATGCTTGCCGTTGACATCCATACTATTGTTCATGGTCGATTCGCTGAAAGGGATATTCACGCTGGCATACGTCACTTCGCTTACTTCGGGCATGGATTTAATGTTCCTCTTTACCGTTTCATAGAACAGGGCCAGCGAATCCGCATTGGTAGTTTTCACAGGATTGCTGAAGTTAACAGCCAGCACCTGCTCATAGTCCAGCCCCATGGGCTGCTTGTAATTGTCCCATGCGTACACGCCGAAGGTGAAGACGGCGAAGATCACCATGAAGGAAAAAAGTATTTCGGAGATCAGTAAGAAGTTCTGCTTCTTTTTATTCCAGATCAGTTTTAATAAATGCTTGAACATAATATGGTCTTTACAGGTGATTAGTTATTTTGTCGGAGTGCGGTCACCACGTTCAGTTTAGACATACGCCATGCAGGATAGACTCCGGAAAGAAGGCCGAAGAAGATACAGGTGGCCAGCGCATAAAGCAGCACCGTGAAATTGATCGTCAGGTTGAGGTTGTCGATCAGCTGCGCATTATTGATCAGCGCGATAACAATAAAGGTGAGTACTACCCCAATCAGTCCGCCGATCAATGTGAGGATCAGGTTCTCAACGATGAACTGGTAAACCAGCGTGCGCGAAGATGCGCCAAAGGCTTTTCGCACGCCAATCTCTGACGAACGCTCCATAATGCGAGTGATATTGATGTTCACCAGGTTGAGTGTCGGCAGCAGCATCACCAGCAGCGCAAAAAGGGATAGTGCGGTGATCACAATGGCAATGCCCGAGACGTCTTCATTACCCAAATTGACATAGCTCTCGAAGTAGGAGTTGGCGTGACTATACATATGCGTGAACTCTTTTCTTTGCATAGGCATCTTACTAATCATTTGCTCATATTCACGGCTCATGGCAGGTAGATCATCTTTGTTCTTTGCCAGGAGAATTCCGATATATTCGCCGCTATAGTTCTTGTCCTTATAGTCGCCCTTTGAAACGGTATAAGGCAGGTAGATGTCTGAATAGAATTGGTAGGCCGTAACGGGTACACTCTTCACCACCCCGCTGATGCGATATTTTACGTTGTCGGCCTCAATATACTTGCCGACCACGCTACCTACATCGCCAAAATACTCCTTCTTAATATCTTCCGATATAACGGTCACCAGTTCCGCGTTCGCGATCTGCTGCTTGCTGAAGGGTTTGCCTTCCAGGAACTCATATTCCAGCACATCCCAGTAGTCGGCATTAGTATACTTGTAGTCGATCACGATCTTCCTGTTATTCAGGTAGGTGTTTGTCGAACGGTAGAGCGACGATATCGCGACCTTAACCGGGGTCTTCAAACTGCCGGCATAATGATCCAGGAAGTAGAACGATACAGGGCCTGTATTCCGTCCATCCTTCATTCTTTGTTCTAACTTATTGATGTATAATGAACGCCCGCGTTTAGCATCCGGGTAGGGATCATTAACCAGTTTATCAATAAATGCGGTGGCAACCATCAGGATGGTCAGCGTAAAGCTGATCCCGAAAAGGCTGATGAACGTGAAGAACTTCCGGCGCTTCAGTACCGCTATGGCTATTTTAAAGTAATTTCTTAACATGGGTTTTCTATTAATTGCGATCAAAAAAACTAAAGAGGGGCACCACAGATACACAGATTTTTACAGATTAATTATTCTTAAAAAACAGAAATTAAATTTGCCCGGCTCCCATTGGTCTTTATATCTGCACCATTCAACATCTTTTTAAATCTGTGTATCTTTATATCAATTGCGATCAAAAAAAAAAAAACTAAAGAGGGGCATCACAGATACACAGATTTTCACAGATTAATTATTTCTTAAAAAAGAGAAATTAAATTTGCTGGCTCCTATTGGCCTTTAAAGCTGCACCAATCAACATCTTTTTAATCTGTGTATCTGTGGTGCAAAAAACCTTCTTGCAATCCGTGGTGAACAAACCTTTTCGCACTCTTCAATCTGTGTAAATCTGTGTAATCTGTGGTGTAAAAACCTTTCTTGTAATCTGCGGTGAATAAAACCTCCCTACGATACCTGGCTCCCATCAAATAACCTCACCAGCCTATGCGTTTTATGCGCCATATTCTCATCATGCGTCACCATCACGATCGTAGTTCCTTCGTTACGGTTCAGGTTGATCAGGATCTCCATGATCTCATTTCCCATCGCGCTGTCGAGGTTACCCGTCGGCTCATCGGCCAGGATGATCTCCGGACGGCCGACAATCGCCCTTGCAATAGCCACCCTTTGTCTTTGTCCACCAGACAACTGCGTCGGGAAGTGATTGATGCGGTTACTTAGGCCTACTTTTTCAAGGGCCTCTGTCGCCAGTTTCTTCCGCTCTTTGGCCGACATTGTACGGTAGAGCAGCGGCAGCTCCACATTATCCAGCACCTGCAGGTCGTTGATCAGGTGGTAGCTTTGAAAGATGAAGCCCAGCTTCTTATTCCGGAAAGCCGCCAGCTCCCTGTCTTTCAGCTGTGCAGTCTGCTGGTCGCTGATGCGGATATCTCCGCGGGTGGGTGCATCCAGCAGGCCCATAATGTTCAGCAGCGTACTCTTGCCGCAGCCTGAGGGTCCCATGATGGAAAGAAACTCCCCCTTTGCCACAGCCAGGTTGATGCTGTTTAAAGCCAGGGTTTCAATAGTGCTGGTGCGGTACACCTTTTCGATGTTTTGTAATCGTATCATGTCTTTATGTTTGAATAAGGTTATTTAGTGTTGATCTTTTGTTTCTTTTCGAAGTCATATAGCGACAGGTACCGAAGCTGGTAATAGGCTCCCCAATAGTCGCGCAGGGCATTAATATAATCCCGCTTAGCCTGGTCATTTTCCTTAAAGGCGATGCTCAAGTCCGTAATGCTCAGGTCGCCGAGCACATATCGTTCACGGGCAATCTGGTATTTCTCCCCGGCAATGCTGTCTGCCTGGGCGTTGGAGGCGATCTGCTCCTTCAGCATGTTGAAGAGGGTCACTTGCGTGATGATCTGCTGGCGGAAAGTGAGCTTATCCTGTTCCACTTCATACTCGGTGAACTGCTGGTTGGTCTGTGCGGTCTTCACTCTCGACCTCGACCGTCCCCAGTCCATTACCGGGATAGAGAATGACAGCTGCAGCAACTGCTGGTTTTGCGGAGCATGGTAAACATCCGGAATATTAGAGGCGGTTTTGGAGAAACCCAGGTTAGCGTTCAATGTCGCAATCAGGCCGCTTTGACCTTTCGCTTGTGCCACATCTCTTTTCGCCTCCGCCAACCGGCGGGCAAATCCTATTGCGTCCGAACGGTTGGCAAAGGCTTCTTCCAGTACCTTGTCCGCGCTGACTTCCATCGTACTGATCGTTTCAGGAACGCTCAGCGCGATCTGTGCATCCCCTTCATAACCCATATAGCTGCGCAGCGTCAGCGTGGCGATCTCGATATTCCGTTTAGCTATGCCGACTGCTTTCTGGGCGTTCAGAAGTTCCAGCTTGAGCTGCAGGATCTCATTGCGGGAGATCTTCCCCATGTCGAACTTGGTGTTCGCCACATTCATAATACTGCGGGTGCTGCTCAGATTACTTTCTGCCACCCGCAGGTTTACCTGCGCCAGCAACAAATCGAAGAAATAACCTTCCACGGTCACCGAGATCTGCTCCTGCGATTCGATAAAAGCCTGCTTGCTCTCATCGTACTTCAGAGGCTCAATTTTCTTATCCCATTTCAAGCGGTTGAACTGGAACAAAGGCTGACTATACCCAATGGCATAAGGCACGCCGTTATACAGAATATTCTTCCGGTCGAAATCATTGAAGCGCTGCATTTCCGTAGTGCCGAAAACCGTACCCCCGGTAGCCGTAATCGTCTGACTGAAATCAAGCGCCAGGCTCGAATTATCATAACGTACCGGCTGAAACAAAACCGTTCCGTCAGGCTGCAACACCTCCCTGTTCGTCTTGCTATACCCCGGAAGGTTCCCGCTTAGAGAAAGCTGCGGCTGGTAATTTGATTTAAAGGTCCGGAATTCCCAATACCTGGTTTCCTTAACCGCCACCGCCTGCTTAGCCGCGATAGAGTTCTGCCTCGCCAATTCCACCACCTCCTGCAGACTGAGACGTATTGTATCCGGTACAACCTGAGTGTACCCCGTAGAGGCGCAGCCAAGGATAGGTATCAGTATCAGATAGATTTGAGACTTAAGACATGAGATCATCAGAGAGATCTGAGACCTGAGATTTGAGATATGAGGTTTTGAAAATTTCATTTGATACTACTATTCAACTTAACACGAATTACAACCTGCCGCCTGCTACTGCTACTGCCCTTTTTCTGATTGCTGAAAGCTGACCGCTGACAGCTCATTCTTAATTCTTAATTGTCAATTCCCTACTGTTCTCAAACCCACTCATCTCCGAACTAATCACCACCTCCCCAGGCTTCAACCCGTTCAGCACCTCCACATAATCAAAATTGCTAAGCCCCAGATTCACGGTTCTTCTTTCCGCTTTATCCTTATTGATCACGAAAACATCCTGTTTACCCAGCCCCTTAAAGGCCGGACCGTTGGCAACCCTGACCACGTTATTATGCGCAGCAGTTACCAGGAAAACCTCTACTTTCATATTGGGACGAAGCTGCTTATTGTTACGTTCTTCCAGCTGCACATCGAAGGTGACGATGCCGTTTTGAATGCTGGGATAGATATTAGATACACGCCCTCTCTTCTGGGTGTCATTATATTTCACGATGACGGGCATGCCAGTACTAAGCTGTTCCAGGTAATCATCCGAAACGCTGGCGGACACTTTAAAGCTGCCGAGGTCGGCAATACGGGCCACGGTCTCCCCTTCACGGATGGAAGCGCCGATATTTTTATTCACATAGGTGATCACGCCGCTGCGCGTAGCCACCACGTTGGCCAGCTTTAACTTCCTTTCCAGTTCCTGCAAGTCATTCTCCTGGATCTGCGCGGCAATCTGCGCTTCCCTTGCTTCCACCTGCATGGTCTGCTGCTTGCTCCGGATCTCGTTCTCCAGCTGTTTCTTTTCCAGTTGCGCAACCTTTAAGGCCAGTTCTGCCTGTGCAATATCTTCGCGGGTGCCGCCGCCGGCTTTCAGTAATCGTTTGGCGCTTTCTACATCATCCTGCAGACTGCTGATGCGGAGCTGTTTGATGGCATTGCTCGACTGGATATCAAAAAAGCTCTTATCCAAATTCAGCTTCAGCTTCTTGATCTCGTTGCGTTTGCTCTCCAGCTGAAACTTCAGTTTATTAAACTCGTTCTCCGAAGCAGATTTATCCAGCATCAGGATGGACTGGCCGGCTTTCACCTGCGTGCCCGCATCCAGCAGCGCACTCTTGATGGAGGCATTGATCGGACTGGTTAATACCTCTTCAAACTCGGGCAGTACTTCCCCGGCAGCGGTAATGGTGTTTTCAATATTGCCGGTCTCTACAACTGCGGTAGTAAACTCAGAACGGCTAATGCTCGACTTGAAGAAACTCCTGACCAGAAAAATGGCAGCCAGAAATACGGTCAAGCCTATGATGATAAGAAGCGTATTCTTTCTTCTTTTTTGAGTGATGACTTCTTCAGAGATCGGGGTATCCATTGTTCGGTATTTTGCAAAGAGTTTTGCAAGGGATGTACCAAACGTAAGTAGTTAATAATTAAGTATTTATCTCATTATGTTTTGGAGAAGGTGACCGATATCGCACAAAGGGGTTCGGGAACGAACAGCGCCGAAAATAATAAGCCAATATGAGATAAAACACTACCTACACTCGAAGCTATTTAAAGTTTAAAGTAATGTGACGGATTTAAAATGTTCAAAAATGCTTCTAATGCAATAATGCACGATAGAAGTTAGTTAGTAGATGCTATACGAACCATTTCTCATCTTTCGCAATTTGACCAACTGCTTTGATATTTTTTGTGGCAAATATTCTGCATGATTTCTCAGCATGAGAAGCAATAATTCGAGGATATCTTTTAGAATTAGTCATGATCAATTGAGCTATATCAATAGGAAATTCTATACCTTTTACATAATATCTATTGTGATAATAATAGTTTTCATCATACTTTGAAATCGAGGAATACGTTTTCTTAATTTCATTTAAGTAACCTAAATTTAGTGGATTTTTTAAATATTCTTCAATCAGGAAATTCAACCTTATATAAGCAAAGTCAACCAAATTGTGGGTTGTTAACTGAATATTTTCATAAGTGAACTTCTTCCTATAGTCTTCAGAAAATCTAAAACTTAGAATGAACTTAACCTCATCATTTATTCTTTTCTCTATAAACATTTTTTCTAATTCCCTTATCTGAGAATTACTAAAATAGGAATGCTGTATTGCCTTTCTAAGGGAATCAATTAAGGTTACAAAGACATCAGAAGGAAGGCTATTTACAATGATTGTTATTTTCTCAATCAATTGCGTGATTGTTTTAGGCGTTGCCCATGTAAAAAAAATCAAGAGGGTAAATTTGATATTATCGGACTTATCTAGCTGGCTTTCCCAATACTTAATGTTTCCGGATTTCATTCGCGCACATCTTACGCGCTTGCATAAAGATATTGAAGAATCAGTAAGATCATTGAAATCCTCATATGTTTCGTCTTTTGATTTTATGCCTGCGGCTACAACAGAAATGATGTAAAGCGACCACGAATCCTTGAATAACCTTCGAGCATTTTCAACTAATACATCCCATAACTCAATATTTAGCTGCCAATCAGAAACATTCTTGTTTAATGCTGAACCAATATCACTTGTAAATTTCTGAATTTGAACGTCTATTTCATCAACCGATTTGAACTGAGTAATTAATTTGAGCTGTTTTTTTTCTGTAATATAAGGTCTAAACCCTGAGATCGATGTAATAAATGGAATATTCCCCTGTTCATATTTCAATAAATGAGATAGTAAATATGGGTTTAGTATAATGGAAAGAAAATGTAAACTATGCTCAGAATACCTTCTTTGAAAAACAGATATATTACCTTCTAAAATACCTGCAAAAACAATCTTCTTTAAATCCAAAGAGTTATCCACCACATCGAGCCTACTCCCATCGAGTATTATTTGTAGCCTTTTTTCCTTTTGGGAAGAATTGCCACTATTCACAATATCCACTAAAATAGATGAATCTACTTTGTGAATTATTTCCAGCATATAAGCGTACTCAAGCCATCGTGTCAGCTTTTCTCCTTCCAAATTTGGTAAATTCTCTGTCCATCGTTCTAATGTATTGTAAGGATTATTCTTAATTAACCCAATAAGTTCTGATGCATAGTCGTAATGAGGGATTTTTTTTAGTTGCTCAAAGCATTCACTGATTACCTCTTGTCGCCCACATTCGTTTGGTAAAATAATAGGTTCATTGTCGCTCCGTCGACCCTCTTGATTTATAATATTTCCAATATTAATTCCATCAACTATAATCTTTACAACATCCTTCAGTAGTAGTGGATATTGCGTAAAAACCCAATCTGACAGAATTTGTGAAGTAATCAGTCTTGGGTAATTTGTATACTTTAGAAAATCATCGTTTTGTAACTCTTTTAATTTTTGAATTAGCATAGGCAGTTCTCCTTTATCAAAGCATCCTGAGAAAAACCGAACAACATTATGCCAATAAAAATTTCGAGCTATCGCATCAAACCGATCTGGCTTTGTTCCAGCCTTTTCTGAGCCGCTCGGTGAATATGGAGAGGTGTTGTAAAGGTATTTTGCACAGAAATATTCCCTAAGAGGCTGTACTTCAAACTCATACGTTCCTTGAACCCTAGACACTAAAGCACAAACACGCTCCTCCATAACATGGAACAATTGATCGGCTATATCAGTTTTGTGTCCTTCTTTCAATAAATATTTTTTTAATCTTTCCTTTAAATCATCGATTTTAATACTTCCATTATTTTTCAAAAGTTCCGCTTCAGAATGTAATACCCAAGCTAAATATTGATGGATGTCTATTATAAGATCACGATGGTCTCTGATAGTATGACTTTTCTCAGATTCTCTATTAAAAAATAGTTCAATATAACTATCATATAATGCAGTCCTTTTATTAGGCAAGGATTCTCCCCTAGTTCTTAGAAGGCTTATAAAAATTGCAAGCTGCATAGGGCTTTTTGCCAAATCTCTTAAATGAGGCATTTGTAGTTTCTCTCGTACAAGTCTTCTGATTTCGGCTGCCTCTCTGCTATCCAGCCTACTAGCTTTAATCCATTTGTCTACGTAATCCTCCGTTATTGCAGGCGTAATATCTGTTAATTCAAAGTGAGGATAAGTGTCAACTGAGAAACCTAGTGTATCAGAAAACGCGGCAGGTCTGCTCGTTATGACAATCTGTATGGATTTAGCATTCTCATGTATTCGGTTTATTCCTTTGTTTATGAAGTCGATGACTTCCTCCCGAACTTTAAGGTTAGCGATCTCATCGAAGCCATCAAAAACAAAAAGAACGGAACTAATTTTGGTTATAGCAATTAAATCACTTGTATTGAAATCATCAATTGAAGAATGATAAACAATATGTCCAACTAGAAAAGATTCTAAATTGCCTTTCCAAATACTTGTAAAATATTCTTCATTTAGTCGAATCTGGTACGGATTTTTCTTTTCAATCCAATCAGCTACATGTCGCAAATCGATTTTAAACGGCAGTCTAATGGGCGTCTTCCTAATATGGTCGGGCAGCGTGTTTAAATCCGCTTGTTTGTTTAATAGGCGAGCTCTATGTACTTGACATATGTACTGTGAAATTGTCGATTTTCCCTGACCAGGTCCACCTTCTAATAAAATTCTTTCAATATCATTCTGCACTCTCGGGTGAAGCAAAAATGTAGCTGCACCAACCTTTGCGGGTTCTTCGTACACTATATATTCTTCGTCAATTTTCCTATTATGATGCTCGAAATACTCCAGGACTCGCTTAATGTTCTTATTTTTTACATTAAATTTTTTAATCCTTAAAGGAACGTCCGTAAAAAGATCGAAAAGCTTATTCTGCAAATCAATTTGTCGAAATTTCACTTCGTTATCTATAGAATATTGATCAGCTAAATAGGCATTGATAACACTTTCTCGTTTTTCTTTATTTTCAGTGATATTTTTAAACAAAATGGAATTTAAAATATCCTGCCCATTTAGAATCTCTGGAAAAGACCATTTAAATACAGGATCTTTTTCTACTAGTCTTGATAAATCATCTCTCCACCAACATATTGATGGAACTTTAATATTGTCTTCTAAAATGGAGTTGACTTTATCTTTTGATCCAACATCTAGATGAGCAGTTCCTACTACATTTGTTAATAAATAAAAGCCCTTTGCTCCTTTAGGTATCAATTTTTCAATCTTTTTAGCTTCTCCCTTCAAAGTGTCGGTAAGCCACTTATGGACATCACTTATCAAATGTGGATTTCTAACATACTTAACTTGGAAAACTATGAAATCTTTGCTAGGCTGATTCATAACATAAACTAATGAATCTCTTCCTCCATCAGCTTGACCTACTGGAAACGATTGGAAATTTGGAAATTCTTTTGCTATTAGAGTACTGCAAAACTCTTGAAATCTTTCATGTCCAAGATTTTCGAATAAATAGTCCATTGTTTATTAAATTATTTAACAGATTGCAAATAAGTCATTAGTTTTTAATATTAAGAAAACTAAAATGACTTACACAGGTAAATACGTTTAAACTTGATTTCGCTTATTTGACAACTTTAATTTCAGCAGCCATAGCTCTCGATCTATTATTTATCATTTATAAAGTAAATCATCACCGCCGATACCAAACACCTCACCACCGCACCGCCATAAAGCGAAGCATCCCCCTGCCCGATCCCAATCAAGAAATCCCCAATGAACATGACTAAAAAGAACAGGTAGGCCAGCGTCAACATAGTAGCAGACCTTTTGAAAACCGCATAGCCAAAAATAAATCCCAAGGCAAATTGCCGGGCGGCCCACATCTGGATCAGGTAGGGAACACCCTTAGCTTGCAGGTCAACGTTCTCTAAAACAGATTAAGGAGCAAAAACATAAGCAGCACTCACTCCCACTTCCATTAGGGCGAAAAACGCTGAAATAATTAAGATCCAAATTGGAACTACTTCCGATTTCTGAGTCATGGTTGCTACCTAATCCGTACGGCAAAGCACGAATATAAAATAGCTGTAAAAATTAATAACTAAAAAGAAATAATTAATTAGCAACACTCGTCGGGGTATGCAGGGTGACTGATTGCATCACACTGCGTAATCGTTCTCTAGTAATCGCAGAAAATCGCGGTTATTAGCTTACCACTCCCATGTAAATACTCGTTGCAATACTCTCCCTATCGTCCGAAATAAACGCCATCCAGGTATGCCATTCACTGCCGGGTTGGCCGGAAACTTTTAACACCGCCGTTCCTTCCGAACGCCTGGCTCCGCTGAGTACTTGCCAGACCAGCAGTTGGTTCACGTCGTAAGCCAGTAACATCACCTGGTCGTTTGGGCGGGCCACATCCTTGCGGTTGCTACGATCATGATCTGAATTATTTGTCCAGGTAAACACCAGGCCCTCTTCCCCGGAAGCAACCTGTGCATTCTCGGCGCCGGGTAGCTCGCCTGAACTGACTTTTATCGCAGAATAATCGATATCCCCGTTTTCCAGAAAGCCATGCTTCATATTCCAGGAGTTTGCCGAATTAATGGCGCTATTGCCCCGGAGCCGGGCCTCCAGGTTAAACCCCACCCGGATGAATTCCAGAAGGGGGCGATGAAAGGCCTGCATTTTGGAAAACCGCAAACGGTAGAGCTTTTGGCCGGGTGAGCCGATCTTGTTCTTACGCGAGGGTCGCGGCAAGCCCCGAATGACCCATTTGCCATATAAATAATAACCGACCACACTGCCGGCTTTGCCGCTGAATCCCCCGTTAGGGCCGTTTGCTAAGATTGCCATAAGTCTCTAAGATTTAATCTCTTAAGATAATTTTTTCAAAGGACATTAACTAGTTAAAGTAGATGATAAATCGTACTCCGGGCGTAGTTTAGTCGTGTACAATTGTCACAAGTACGACCAAAGTACGTCTAAAGTCCGAATGACCTACGTCTAAAAAGTAATCCGGCGTAAAACTACATATCAGTCAGGCCGAACAAAAACAACTGGTCAGTCGGAATTAAATTGCCGGGCTCAGGATGGATTGTTTTTATTATACGCTAAGCCTTCGTTGACTAGGAAAAGTCCCTGGAGTGTCATCCTTAGCGGAGTCGAAGGAGACTTCCATTGTAATGAAATGAAGCATACAACCACTTGGGTAAAGCGCTAGGAGGCCGCCCCTCGACTCCGCTCAGGGTGACACGGCCTTCATGCTTTTTGGTAGAAAAACAGAAATAAAACCTGGCATATTCAAAAGTACTGTTTTTTGAAATCCATTAATCTGTGAAAATCTGTGTATCTGTGGTGCATCCCTGGAATCATACCCCAGTAAGCACCACTATTTTCCCTGCGCCGGCATTACTTTCCATAAACTGATGTGCGGCTACAATTTCACTCAGACTGAACGAACGACTGATATTTAAATGAATCTCACCAGCTTCCACGTCCCGGATAAAAGCCTGGAAGCTTTGCTGATCTACCCGGATCTGTCCGGTGTCGTAGACCGTGAGATTAACGGTAGCCGGAATGTAATCCATGGGGGCGAAATCAGCAATCGACCATTGTTCGGCGAGCATCCCGGTCATGCAAACGGAGCCGCCTGGGGCAGCGCAACGCAGCGAATCTTTCAGGGTGGAAGTGCCGATCAGTTCAAGGACTTTATCAAGGCCGTTCGGGTAAATGGCTTTAACCGCTGTTTCTAAGGTACCTGCATCAATCAGGACGTGGTTTGCACCGGTGCTCAGCAGCAGTTCTTTCTTTTCGGGATTCCGGGTGGTCGCGATGACGATAAGACCGTTCTTTTTTGCCAGCTGGGTAGCCAGCATGCCTATCGACGAAGTTCCGCCCCTGACAAGCAGGGTTTCACCCGTTTTAATCTTTAAACCCAGGTATAACGAGCCATAAACAGTCTGGAACATTTCCGGGATGGCACCCAGCTGCATCCAGCTCAAATTGCTCTCAAAAGAATCAAGCAAAGATCTGGGAATGGCGGCGTATTCTGCATAGCTGCCATCGAAATCACGGCCCATGCCGCCCATAAAGGCAGCTACTTTTTGTCCGGGTGCAAATTCTCCGGAAGGGTCATTTTCCACCTCTCCGATACATTCTATGCCCAACACTCTCGGGAATTTGACATCCGGGGACAGGCCTTTGCGGGTCATGAGTTCTGAGCGGTTAAGGCCAAAAGCTTTCACTTTGACTAATACTTCAGCACTTTTAAGGTTTGGTATCGGTCTGTCTTCTAAAACAAAGTTCTCAGGTCCGCCGGGATGGTATAGTACAGCTGCTTTCAATTGAGTGATTTTTATCAGAACGATCGCGCCCTTAAAAGGTTAGCATTTTGTGAGTTAACTAGTGACTTTGTTATTATTCAAATTTTAGGTCAATGCATCCAAAGCGAATCATTCTCCTTTATATCCCAAACACGGTGAGCAGCAATCTTGCGGATGAGATCTGCCGGGAGTTCTTTGTCATAAGGAAGTTGAATGGTGTCTCTTCCGGTAGTATAATCTGCCAGTTCCTCCCGGAATGCGTCAACGGTTGTGCGCGTGGGCATGAAATTGATGTGTGATTTGAAGGCCGTGTAGGAAAATAGAATTCGCTTTTCTTCAAATACAGGGGATCCCCATTTCAGTGTTTCGGTCGCCTGGGGTGCCACCTCTTTAAGGATCGCGCGTAACTCTTGAAGCTTTTCCTGTGCCTGCTTCGGAGCAGCGGCTATGTACTCATTTACTGTTGTGGGTTTCATGTTTCCCGAAATTAATTATCAATCGTCTAAGCCCTGACCTTTAAGGATCTTATCCAAGTATTTTTCAATCCTCGCTTCACGCGTCTTTGCTTGTTTAGGTTGTGAAAAATAAAGCAGGTAGCCTCTTTGTCGTCCGGGTGTGAGTGAATAAAAAGCTTTTTTCAATTCGGGCATGTCCTCTAAAACATTGTGAAATTCTTCCGGCATTTTGAACTCTGTAGTTTTTTTCATCTCTACTTTCAGCCCTGCTTTCTCTATTTCAATTGCTCCCTTAATATATGACTTTATAGTTTCTTCAATCTTATAGATTTCTTCTATACCCGTAAATCGAACCTGTCGTGCAGACTGAACATTCTCAGTTTGCTGGATTAGAATACTGCTTTCATCTTTCAGTAAAGCGCCTTTATGAAACAGCAGTGCACAATAATCTTTGAAACCATGTATTAAAACAACATTAGCATCCTGGAAGGTATAACAGGGACAGCCCCACTTCAATTCTTCCGTCAGGCCGCAATCAAGAACGATTCGTCTTAATTCGGCATATGCTTCCTGCCATTTGGAGGCTTTGGCGAAAAACCAGTCGACGTTTGGGTTCATAGTGATGTTATTATTGTTAATCCGATTATCAGATCTGATGCATGCATCGGATCTACAATTGCCAATTTAACGGATTATTTTCAATGTATTTCTTGATTCTTTGATGAGATCCCTCATCGCGTATGATATGATCATGAAAACGGGTCTGCCAGTTGAAATCAGGGTTGATCAAACGGGCATCCTTTGTAACGGCAGATTTGAATGATCGGATGATGGTGGAAAGGGATCCGGGTTTAGGGGAAATGGATGCCATTAATTCATTTTTGGTATTGGTTGTAGGCCCGTTGCATGCAACGGGCCTACAACCAATACCACCGGGCCCAATCACCACAATAGCATGCACATGATCCGGCATTACAATCCCTGCATCCAGCAGAACAAATGGAAAATGTTCGGGTATCTCAAATAGATATTTCTCACATAATTTGCCTGATTCAGATAATATCATTTGCCCATTTTTCACTTCCCCGAAATGATGGCGACGGTCCTTACAGCAGATGGTGATAAAATACAGGCCTTCATTTCGGTAATCCCAACCAACCAGTCGTGAAGAAGTAATACGGTATTTATTTTGAAATTTCTCTGCCATAGTTGATTGATTGATTTATTGTTCGATGGGAATCTTGGACAATTAACTATCAATTTAACGATATTATTCTGGCTGGTGGGGTGATATGGATTGCGATTGCAAAATTGTGATGGGGTGTGCAATGTGGGGGGGCATTTATATTTAATATGTAGGGCCGTTGCATGCAACAGCCCTACATATTAAATATCCAACAACCTAATTTTCACCCTCTGGTACATGCTTCTCTCATCCAACGCCTTCTCCAATTCAGTCAGGGTCTGCAGAATATCACAACTGGCCTCATCAATCCACCGGCGGTTCTCTTCCTTGATAACCTGTAAAACCGGTGCAATTTGCTGAAGGATTTTTTTACCGCCCGGACTGAGGGCCACCAGCCTGCGGCGGGCATCATTTTTATCGGTTGACACTTTAATCAGCTTGCGTTGAAGCAGCTGGTCGACGAACTGCACTACGGCCGGGTGGCTGAGCTGCAGTGATTCAGAGATCTCGGTGATGCCGAGGAGCTTTTCTCGGTTCAGCAACTCGAGGATCAGGTAGTACTTCGCTTCAAAGTCTACCTCCGATTCATGATAGATCTTACTTACATCCTGGGAAAGGCGCTCGCTCAATCGCTTTAAGCGGGTCGCGAGCGCCAGCTCTCCCAATTCATTGACCAGGTCCATGCCTGCAAAGTAAATAATTCTGCCGACTTGCTGGTGTTAGTTGGCCCGCTGCTTCTCTTCCTCAGCGCCACCGTTGCGTCTGCGCGATGGCGAATTCTGCGCGTTGCCGAAACGGTAGGTAAAGCTGAGCGTTCCGACCCTGCTGTCGCGATCCTGGAAGAAAGTTTCTCCGTAGCCGGTCAACAAGGTAACCGCATTCACCCGGTTGGTGAAGAACACATCACTCACATTCAGCTTCAGCGAAGCTTTCTTATTCAGAAACTGTTTTTGCATTCCTACACCCATCGACCAGATCGGGTTGATCTCCAGGAAGCCGTAGGTGGATTTGCTCTGGTAGTTGCCGGTGACTTCGGCAGTGGTACTGCTGTTGATAATGATGGTGTTGTTGGTGTTGAAGTCGAAGGTCACACGGCCCGCATCCAGGTTGGTATTCACCAGGTTGCCGGTGTAGCGACCGTAATATACCTGTGCATTATTGGTGCTGGTCAGCCATTTGCTCACCGAAACAGGGAAACCGAAGCTGGCGTTATAGTAATTGAACTTCGCCAAATTGCGGCCTGTCTGCAGCACCGTGTTCGGTTCTATGTCAGGAGACAACACGCCAATGATATTATCCTTTGTGCGGCTGTAACCCAGTTTGGTAGTATATTTCTGTTTGAAGGTATGGGTCAGCTCAAAAGAACTTGTAATCTCCGGGCTCAGGAAAGGGTTTCCGGAAGATGAAGTTGCCGGATCCAGAAACACTTTGAAAGGATTTAGCTGGCGGTAAGACGGCCGGTTGATCCTCCTGCTAAGTGAGATGCCCAGGTCGTTGTTATCGCTGAACTTATAGCCCAGGTAGCCGCTGGGGAAAAACTGGGTATAGTTCTTATCGAAAGAATCGTTTCCTTTTAGCTGAACTCCTTCTGCGATGGTGTTCTCGAGTCGTAACCCCAGCTGAACACTTAGCTTATTCCACTTCTTAGAGCCGTTCAGGTAGGCAGCATTGATGTTTTCCTTATAGATGAAATGATTGCTTTTCCCCTCGTCAACCACATTGCCGCCATTACTCCTGTCCGAAAAAAGAACATCATTATCCGAAGTAACCCAACTGCTTTTTACTCCGGCTTCCAGCTTTGCACCCCAGGCTTTAACCGGCTGACTGTAATCCATTTTTACTGACTTAATATCCAGGCGGCCGGAAAGGTCGCCGAACAGGCTATAGGGTGTTCTGGTGGGATTCTGTTCCAGATCATAGTAATGGGTCAAATAATTCTGAATTTCATCGCTGCGGAAGCTCGCATAATCCAGGTCAGCACTCAGCTCCCTGCCGCTGGTGTCAAGGGTATGCTTGTAGTTCAGGTTGAAGCTTTGGTTGCTGCGTTCCGGAGAATTGTTTCCGGCGGTGATGAATGATCCGGTGTTCTGGTCGGCAGCATTGAATGACTTCGCCCTGCTGTCGGAGGTAACCTCGCCCTTGCTGAAAATGCCGTTGGCGCTAAAGCCAAGTATTACTTTCTTACCCAGGTTATAGTCAGCTCCAACCCGCAGGTTATGATTGTTGAAACCAAACTTGAAATAATTATTGTAATCGTTACCACCGGTCATCTGGCCGCTGCTGGTGTAAAAATCGCGCAGGATATCCAGTTTGTTATAATCCTCGCGGTAGCCATAATTATAGGATGCGAAGACATTCAGATTCCTGGTCTTGCTGTTTATGTTGAAGGAAGGGTTGAACTTGGAATACTCGCCCCGCCCGTAGCTCATTGAAACACTGCCGTTAGTGCCTCCTTTATTACCTTTTTTTAGCCGGATATCGATGATCCCCGAATTTCCGGAAGCATCGTAGCGTGCTGACGGGTTGGTGATCAGGTCGATCTTCTCGATCTCCTCTGCCGACATGCTGCGCAGCATATTCGCCAGCTCCTGTCCCGACATCGGCACCAGCTTGCCGTTGATCATTACCTGCACGCCCTGCCGGCCGCGCATAGCAATGTTATCATTCTGATCCACCGTAATACCGGGCGCTTTAGCCAGCACTTCCAGGGCGGTGCTGCCCACCGCGGTTATCGAATTGGCCACATTGATCACCGTCTTATCATACTCCTGCTGAACCAGCGGCTTGGCGGCTGTAACAGTCACTTCTTTCAGCGCGTTTTCAGCGGGCACCAGGTTGATTTTTCCCAGGTCCACATTGCCGGTTAGGACGATAGTGTCGCTTTCATACTTAATAAAATTAGGATTTTGAGTGTGCAGCAGGTATTTCCCTGCCGGGATCTTCTCGAAACGGAAGTTTCCGGAAGCATCGGCAAACTCAAGTTTCACCAGGCTTTTGTCAGCTGCCTTTAACAGTTGCAAGGTCACTTCATCCAGCTTGCCCTGCTCTTTGCTGCTTAGCTGACCCTTCACCTGGAAAAGGGAGATATTTTGTGCAGTTAGGTCATTTATGTAAGCACTTACATAAATTACAATGACAAATAAAGTCTTAATAATCGTTTTCATAGGTTTATTTTTATGGGCTAAGTATTTCGATATAAAGCTATGACGCAGTCTTGTTAAATTTTGTTAAAGTTGATTCTGTAAAAAAAATGTTACAGCTTACCTATCTTATATCGCTGGCAGACTTCCATGGATAGTGCAGTAGTTTCTATCGGCATGCTTCACAAGTCTAATTACCGAATAAATTTAGCCTCTATAATCGAAGGCAAAAAACGCCTCCTGACCGAACGAAGAGGGATGATAAAATTCATCAGATCTTCCGTCAGCCGGTGATAAATAAATTGCCAGTTGCATAACAAAACCCTATCTTTTACTATTTATGAGCAAATAACCACTTAGTAGAAAAAATCTTTTTAGATTACACCTTATTTGTTGCCCCATTAATTGCTGATGGTTCCACGCTATAAAAACACAGATTTTTTCATGAAAAATAGATTCGTGCAGATCCTGCTATCCGGAATAATTGTAATGATCTGTTTCACTTTTAGTAAGTGGAATAAGCAAGAAAAGCCTGCCAGATTACTTGTATTTAGTAAAACAGCCGGTTTCCGTCACCAATCTATAGAAGCCGGTAGGAACGCACTGGTAAAACTTGGCAAGGAGCAGAGTTACCAGGTTGATACAACCGAAAATGCGGGCTATTTCAATGATGATTCTCTTAGAAACTATTCGGCGGTTGTTTTTCTAAGCACCACGATGAACGTCCTTAATTCTGCCCAGGAAACAGCTTTTCAAAGGTACATTCAGGCTGGCGGTGGTTTCGTGGGTATCCATGCAGCCAGTGACACGGAATATGACTGGCCATGGTATGGGAAACTGGTTGGCGCTTATTTTTTAAGCCATCCAAAACAACAGGAGGCTGTTATTAATGTGGTAAATAAGAATCATATGGCCACCCGTCATCTTCCCGAAAAATGGAAGCGTTGGGACGAATGGTATAATTATAAAGACATAAACCCGGATATAAAGGTGTTACTTTCGTTGGATGAAAAGAGCTATGAGGGCGGCAAGAACGGAGACAATCATCCCATTGCATGGTATCATGACTTTGATGGAGGAAGGTCCTTTTATACCGGACTTGGCCATACAGATGAATCCTATTCAGACCCTCTATTTTTGAAACACCTTTTAGGGGGCATCAAATATGCAGTTGGCAATAATGCTGCGCAAAAGTAATCGAGAAGGAATGATCAATTTTTACACCCATTGATATGTGCAAACAGTTACCCGATTTAACAGATTTGGTCAATAGCATTGCTCTTCATAATACCCAGAAGGCATATAAAAAATTATTTAACCTGCTTTTTCCGTCGCTGTATCGCTTTGCTTATTCTCTTCTAAAATCAAAAGAACAGGCCGAAGAAGTAGCAAGCGACGTTATGATCGCTTTGTGGTGCGACAGGCAAGCCCTTATCGATATTGACAATATTAAGGTGTATGCCTTTGTTATTGCGCGAAATAAATCGCTGAATATTTTGAAAAAACAAGCCAGACAAGAAATAATATCCCTGGATGATATTGATATTGAGCTGGTTCTGAATGCACCAACCCCAGAGCAGATATTAATTAATGACGAGCTGAAAGAGAAGCTTGAGAGTGCAGTACAGTCGTTACCAAACAAGTGCAAGTTGGTTTTTAAATTAGTTAAAGAAGAAGGCCTGAGCTATAAAGAAACGGCAGAAATCCTAAAGATTTCCGTCAAAACGGTGGATGCGCATCTGGTAACCGCCGTCAAAAAACTTACTTGCTGCCTTCAAATAGAATTTAACCTGGCTTGAGTTTATTACCGTCAATCGCATTGAAAATCTGAGCGTTCTTATTGATTCCCGCAAGGATAAAATTAGTTTCCTTCGCCAATTAACGCCTCATGATATGCGGGCCAACACCGGACGTTTTTTAACTTGCCTTAAATCCGCACAAACCCTAAAAATCCTTTTGGCCATATCAATAGATCTAAAGCAAAGGAAAGCTCCTGACGGGACCGCACACCAGCTTTTGAGTGTCGAGATAATAGACTTAAAAGACTCCACGCACCCTATTAAAAAATATTTCATTTTATTTATTCACTGACTAGGGAGTTTCCGCAAAAATATTGTCCTACACAAAACAAGACTATATGAACATATCCTCAATATCTCTGTTATGGAGCAAAATAGAATCATAGAATTATTAACCCGTAAACTGGCTGGCGAAGCGACCCAATATGAGCTTGAAGAACTTCATGATCTAATGGCCCGCTTCCCCGACTCTATATACTACGAAGAGGGTTTGAAAGCATTATGGTTGCCTGCTGCTGAAGATATTGATACTGAACAGGCATTTATTAACCATATCTCAAAATTTCAACGCGAACTGAATTTTGAAGAGGAGACTGAAGAGATGGTTTCCCCTGGTTTTTTTAGCCGGTATAAAAGATATGTTGCCGTTGCATGCTCCATTTTACTCATTTCAGGTTTTGCTTATATCCTTCTGGCAGACCGGGAAAAGCCTGATCACAACATTTTGCATACACAAATAGTTGCGGGTAAAGGAATCCGCAAGCAGCTAACTTTACCGGATGGAACTCTTGTTTGGTTGAATGCCGATAGCAAATTGTCCTTCGATGTAAATATGAACGAAAAAGATGAGCGCTTAGTGACCCTGTCCGGCGAAGCTTTTTTTGAAGTAGCTCATGATAAAAAACATCCTTTTATAGTTCATACTGATAAAATGTCTGTTAGGGTTTTAGGAACGTCTTTTAACATTAAAGCCTACCCCAGCGAAAAAAAGGCGGAAACCACTCTGATAAAAGGTTCAGTGGAGCTCTATGTTAACGGGAATTCACCACAAAAATTTGTTCTGAAACCGTCAGAGAAGTTTGTTCTGGAAGATAAAGAAATTCAGCCTGTTAAATCTAAAACCCTGCATCCCAGGGAAGGCAGAATTCTATTACTGGAAAATATAGATCCCATAATAATGGGTAATAAACAATATATAGAAGAGACATCATGGACTGAAAACCGGCTAGTGTTTCAGAATGAAACATTTTTGGAGCTTGCCCCAAAACTTGAGCGATGGTTTAATGTGAGCATTCAGATAAAAGATGAGCAAATAAAGCGATACCGCTTTACAGGTATTTTTACAAAAGAGACCATAAACCAGGCCTTAACGGCGATGCAACTAACCCAACCATTTCACTTTAAACTTAAAAACCATGACGTGATAATATCCCATTAAGATTAAGTGCGGGGATTGCTAACCTCCCGCGCCCTTAGCTCATTGTCCAGCAATAGCAAAAGCTATTGTATTTCAAATTGTTAACCTTAAACCATAGAGTTATGAAATTACATGAACTTAACACGAGAGTTCTGTCCTCAACTGACTATAAACTACCCAAAAAGATTTTAATGATGTTTAAATTAGTCTTCCTATTTACCTTCATTTTTTGCTTGCGTGTCTCCGCTAACGGTTATTCTCAAGACACTAAGGTCAGCCTGGATTTGCAAAAAACCAACCTCAAAAAGGCATTGTCTATTTTGGAAAAAAAGGGAAATATCCGCTTACTATACAGTGAAGCAAACCTTCCCGCAGATCAGGAAGTGACATTGCAAATAAAAGACACCCGGGTTCTGGATGTTTTGGGTCTTTTGCTTAAAGACACCGATGTAAAATACCGCGTTTTTGAAGAAGGTCTCGTAGTACTGTCGCCCGCCAGCGCTCAGGTTGCCGACCTGAAGATAACGGGCCAGGTAACCGATGAAGAAGGTATTACGTTACCCGGGGTAAGCGTAAAATTGAAAGGAACTTCGATAGGAACGGTTACCGATGCTAACGGTAATTATGTCATCACCGTTCCTGACGCAAATGGCGTTTTGGTATTTACTTATATCGGTTTTAGCGCCCAGGAAGTGATCATCAATAACAGGGAGAAAATTGATATTAAATTAACTGTAGCCTCCGAAACTTTAAGTGAAGTGGTAGTGGTTGGTTATGGCACGGTAGCCAAAAAAGACTTGACAAGCGCTGCAACTACGATTACCAGTAAAGATTTTTCGCAAGGAGCATTTAACAGCCCGCTACAACTGGTAGAGGGCAAAATAGCCGGAGTTGTTAGTTCGAACGCCGCATCAGCAGATCCAAATCGTGGTTTAGACATCCAGGTCAGAGGGGCTGCCTCGCTTGAAGCAGGGAACGGTCCGCTAATCGTGCTTGATGGTATGCCCGGAGCCGATCTGCGTAACGTTGCCCAACAGGATATTGAATCTATCACGGTTTTAAAAGATGCATCTGCTTCGGCGATTTATGGCTCCCGCGGTGCGAACGGGGTAGTAATTGTTCAAACCAAAAAAGGAAAGTCAGGCCGGGTGGCTGTCACGTATGATAGCTATATAGAGCATGATAAGGTAGCTGCTAAGCCTTCCCTCCTTTCGGCAGAGCAGTTTTTGGAAAAAAAGATCGATACCGACCGTGGTGCCCGTACGAATTGGTATGATCAGCTTATCAGGAAAGATAACTTTGGTCAGAACCATTACCTGGCAGTTGCAGGTGGAGGAGATAACTCCATGTTTCGTATTTCAGGTAATTATCGCACAAAGTCTGCTATTGATATCGCATCCGACCGATCTGAGTATGGCTTCAGGGCGAATTTCCTGCAAAAAGCAATGGATGGTTTTCTAGAATTTGGTGGTAACGTTTCATATCGTGTTGCAACTGAAGAGTTCACCAACTACGGCGCATTTCAGCAAGCCATCAAGCTTAATCCAACGCTCGCGGTTATGGATCCGGCGAACCCATCTGCGTATAACACGTTTCAGGGCTATGATACTTATAATCCCGTTCAGAATCTTTTAGCCCGTGAAAACGGAGCAGATCACGGTTACTCCATAGTGGATTTCAACGTTAAGCTGAACTTACATAAGAACCTGAATACGGAGGTTAAACTAGCCCGCCAGGGCCATGACCGCGATGGCAGGGAATATTATACTGCGCAGTCTGCAGAATCTATCCAGAATAATCGCATCGGCAGAGGCCGCCTGCAAAATGAGAAATGGACTGATTATACACTGGAGTGGTTGGCTAACTACAATAAAACGTTTGATAAGCATGATTTAAAAGTAATGGGGGGTTATTCTTACCAGGAATTTAATAATAATGGGTTCTACGCTGAAAACAGCAATTTCCCGTCAGACGCTTTTAATTACGATAACCTGGATGCAGGAAGCTGGAATCTTGAACAAGGGCGTTTAGGTATGGATTCGTGGAGAAGTAAAGAAAAGACCATTGCTTTTCTTGGCCGTGCCAATTACAATTTTAATGATACGTATTTCTTAACAGGATCAATGCGTTATGAAGGAAATACCAAGTTTGGGGCTGAAAACAAGTGGGGCTTCTTTCCTGCACTATCTGCCGCCTGGCGTTTTTCAAATCTTAGCATCTTTGCAGACAGTAAGGCTGTCGATGATCTCAAGCTTCGCGTATCTTATGGTGAAACCGGCCGTTCAGGATTTCCACGTTACACCTCTTTATCCAGATACACCGGCTATGGCAGGTATCAAAATGGCAACGGGCAATGGATCCAGGTATACGGCCCTGCAAATAATTTCAACTCCGCTTTGAGATGGGAGAAGGCTATTTCTTATAACGCGGGTATTGATTTCAGTTTATACAATTATAAATTGACCGGTAGTATTGATCTTTTTAACCGGAAAAGTACTGATTTGCTGTCTAATTATGATGTGCCTGTCGGTTCGTATGTTCAGGAGCAAATCTTCGTAAATGTGGGCAGTACCAACTCAAAAGGAGTGGAATTGGCTTTACAATGGAAACCGTTCGAGGGTAAGAAAGTAAATTATACCACCAATCTTACCACCTCTTACACTAAAGCCAAGTTAGAATCCTGGTCAAACGATCAATTTAAGGCAGGCTTCCGCGATCTGCAGGATCTTCCATCACCAGGGAACCCGGGTACAGCATACCGCCTTCAGGACGGTACAGAACTGGGTAGTTTTTATGGCTACAGATATGCCGGTGTGGATGATAATGGTAGTATCATGATTTGGAAAGACGGCATAGAAGGCAGCGAACGTATTAACGCAACTAATGAAGGTAATCGCGACAGAGACCGGACCTACCTTGGTAACGGTGCACCGAGATATGAACTGGGCTGGGGCAACACGCTAGCTTTCAAAAACCTCGATCTTTCTTTATTATTCAGAGGAAGGTTTGACTACAAGATCTTAAACTTGTACCAAATGTATTACGGCTTACAGGCAGAGCCAGGGGTTAACCTTTTAACGGATGCTTACGACCGTAACGGAGCGATTAAATCAGGTAAGGTGATCACTGATTATTTCCTGGAAAATGGTGATTTTTTAAAGCTTGATAACCTGACGCTGGGATGGTCGCCAAACCTGAAGGTAAAACAAATCAGCAGCCTGAGATTTTACGGAACAGTGAGAAATGTATTCACAATAACCAAATACACAGGGCTTGATCCAACATCAGTTGGTGTAACAGGGTTAACTCCGGGTTATCAGGACCTTAACGTTTATCCGGTTGCCAGAACATTTTCTTTTGGCGCACAGATTAATTTTTAAACCCAAAGTTTAACCTCTTTTGAACTTAAAAAGCATGAATACTATAAAAATCATAATGCTGGCAATGTTGTTAATAACAACGGCTGCTTGTACCAAGCTGGATGAAGAACCATTTGACGTTTTAACTTCCGATTCATATTACAAGGATAAAAACACCATCATCGCCGCGGTAACCCGTCCGTATGAGCATGGGCACTGGAACGCCTGGGATGGCGACCGCTGGATCCTTTCTGAATTAACGGCTGATAATTTTGTTTGGACACAAAAAGGAAAACATGGTTATGATGGCGGCGACTGGATTCGCTTACACGGTCATAAGTGGACCGCAGATGACGGCCACATCAATGGAGCCTGGGTGGGCCCTTATCAAGGGATAGCCCAATGTAATATCTTGATTCAGGATATGTCTAAGTTAGATTATCCTAAATTGGGTTTAACAGAAGCCGACAAAGCGCATCATATCGCTGAACTAAGAACTTTAAGAGCGTGGTACTACCTGTTTCTGATCGACTTTTTCCGCGAGGTGCCGATTATAGAGCTACCTCAGGAAATTAAGCCACAGTCTACCGCTGCCGAAGTTTTCGCTTATATCGAAAAAGAAGTAAAAGAATCTCTTCCAGCGTTGCCAAAGAATGGGTCGATCGGACGATTTGATCAGGGCAGTGCTGCCGCTCTGTTAGTTCGTTTGTACCTAAACGGCGAAAAATGGGCTGGCACTCCAAAGTTTACTGAATGTGCGCAAGTAGCTCAGGATATTATCAGTGGTACCTACGGTAACTACAGTATAGATCCCGACTACAGAGGTCCTTTCAAATCCGGTCTCAATGGTTACAGATCTCCCGAAAACCTGTTTGAATTTCCACATGCAAAAAACTTGTATGAAATGGGATGGATGTATAATGCGACCATGCATTACCAGGCCCGCTATTCTTTAGATAATGACTGGGGTGGATGGAACGGAATTCACTTAACTCCTTCAAGAGATGTGAACGGCGACCTTTATAATTACAAATTGGGAATGCCTTATGAAAGGTATGCAGCAGCTGATAAGCGTAAGCAGCCGTTCAGAAGTACGGACAAAGGCGTAAACTACGAAGGTTTCTTTTTAATTGGCCAGCAATATGAATACAATAAAGCTGCTGGTTTCGGTTTCGACAGCACCAAAATGGTAAACGGTACTGAAGAATATAACGGTAAGCCGCTGAAGTATGTTGACCAGGTTGGTCGTTTTTCTGAAAAGCCAAACGGCAGATGGAACGAAGGTTCACATGTGAGTACTGGTGAAGAAAACTCGGGTGTCCGGTTCATTAAGTTTCCATGGTTGTCAATGTCACAAAATCTTTTCCAGTTTAACTCCGTTCCTGAAATTCGTCTTGCGGAAATCTATTATTCACTAGCCGAATGTAAATATCGGGCCGGTGATAAAGCAGGGGCTGCAACACTAATGGATGCGGTACGAAAACGCAATTTCCCGGATGCACAATGGATGGCAAATAGTTATGTTGCCAACCTGTCTTTGCTAACCGATGATGAATTTGTTATGGACTTAGGCAGGGAATTCTTAGGCGAACGTCATAGAAGAACAGACCTGGTACGCTGGAACCGCTTTGGTGCAGAGTGGTGGGATAAGCCCACCGATGCTAAAGACATGTCGGTATACCCGATCCCGGCAAGGGCTTTGAACTCAAATCCGATATTAAAACCTAACGGATATTAAAAAATGAATAGTTTTACAGAGAGGATATCCCAATATCCTCTCTGTTTTTATTATATCTAAACCAAATTTTATAAATATTTCACACCGTTTCAATTACATAATCAATCGTTCAATATATCTTACTTCACTATGTTAAAACAGAGATTTGCTCTATTAGGCCTGGCTGCTCTAACCGGGTTTGTCTGGTTAGGTAGTGCCGGCATGGCGCTGGGCCAGCAAGCAACAGTCCATAATGTTCCGCTCAGCGATTTAACCGCATTTAAAGATCCGGGTAAAAGCTGGGAGATTGCCGGAAACGTGGTCGCAGACATCAGTAAAAAAAACGTGCTCACCCCTACTAAAGGATCAGGCATACTCATTAACCTGCCAGGTAAGAAAAAGCACGGCACAGATCTGTTCAGCAACATGGAACATGGCGACATGGATCTGGAACTGGATTACATGATGGCCAGTGAGTCAAATTCGGGGATTTACTTGCAGGGCAGATATGAGCTGCAATTAGAGGATACCTGGGCGGCTAAAACCGCTAAGTCTGGTAATAACGGGGGCATTTATGAGCGTTGGGATGATAGTAAACCAGAAGGACTGAAGGGATATGAAGGTCATGCTCCGCGTCAGAATGCAAGCAAGGCACCGGGATTATGGCAACATTTAAAAGTCTCTTTTCAGGCACCACGGTTTGACAATGCAGGTAAAAAAATAACAAACGCAAGATTTCTAAGGGTCGAGCTAAATGGGGTTTTAATTCAGGAGAATGTAGAACTATCCGGACCGACACGAGGGTCGATCAGTGCTGATGAAAAGGCTACAGGGCCTTTACGCTTCCAGGGAGATCATGGAGCAGTGGCTTTCCGGAATATAAGCATAAAGACCCGACCGATAACCAAAGCAGCAAGTGATACAGTTTCTGAAAATAAGGTACTTAATAACAAAGACAGAAATGCGGATGAAGTAGTCGAAAACGATGACGATCAGGTTGATCCTGTTTTAGTACACGCACCGGTTAATACCACTTTAAGAAGTTTTATGGACCTGCCTGGCAATATTCGCATAGTGCATGCTGTGTCTGTAGGAAGTCCGGAAAAGGTTCATTACACTTATGATCTAGACAAAGGAACAATCGTACAGATTTGGCGTGGCGGCTTTTTAAATGCCACACCGATGTGGCATGAGAGGGGCGACGGTTCTTCCCGTCCCTTAGGTGCAGTTCAGCGTTTTGGGAAGCCGGTATTAAATATTGCCAAACTGTCTTCTGCACAGGGGGCCTGGATTACTGATACAACAGAAACACGGTACAAAATTAATGGTTATGAGCTGGATGACCAGGACAGGCCGACATTCAGTTATTCCACTTATGGCAAGCTTGTAAAAGATGCAATTGTAGTGATGGATAACGGCAGAGGAATAAACAGAACAATAACAATTGATAACCCTTCAGATGATCTGTATGTACGTTTAGCAGAGGCGGCAAGTATTGAAGAATTAAACGGCACTTATCTGGTTGACGATAAATCTTATTACCTGCGTGTAGATGATGCAGCAGGTGCAAAACCAATCATCAGGGATCTTAACGGACGAAAAGAACTTATTGTGCCTGTTCGTTCTAAGTTGAGTTATTCAATTTTATTTTAAACAGTATGATGGAGATGATTACCAAAAGGAAATTTACACAGCGTATTTTAAATAAGTTACTGCAGGCCTCAATAGTCAGCATGGTTATATGTGCTCCGGCAGTAGCGCAGGAAACACCGAAGGAAGAAGATTTTTTCAAGATCAGGAAAATAAGTTCTCCGGAAGGAACTCTTTTAGAGGTAGGTGGTTTAGTAACACTGCCCAACGGGGATTTAGGTATATCCACCCGTCGCGGCGATGTTTTCATTGTTGAAAATCCCACCAGCAATACTCCTTACTTCCGCAAATTTGCGTCCGGTTTACACGAGATACTGGGCCTTGCATACAAAGATGGTGCTTTATACTGCGCCCAGCGGGGCGAGTTGACTAAGCTGGTTGATCAAAACATGGATGGCAAAGCCGATCTGTATCAAACGATCTATTCATGGCCTATTTCAGGGCACTATCACGAATATAGTTTTGGTCCGAAGATAGCTCCTGACGGATCGTTCTTCGTCACCGGGAACGTTGCTTTTGGAAATGAAGAATGGTGGCGTGGTGAAAGCCGTGTGCCATGGCGGGGTTGGGCGATGAAAATTTTTGAAGATGGTCGTATGGAACCCTGGGCAACCGGGTTAAGATCACCATGTGGTATTGGGATGATTGACGGAGAACTATTCTATACCGATAATCAAGGTGATTACGTTGGTTCCGGAGCTCTGTGGCACCTTAAAAAAGGCGATTTTGCCGGGCACCCGGCTGGCTTACGCTGGACTGATTTACCAAACTCTCCGCTTAAGCTTTCATCTGCTGAGTTTGATGCCAAACTAGATCCACGCAAAGTTAAAAACGCGGAAGGAAGGTATATCAAACCTGAAAATGTGGTGAATGAAGAATTCAAAACGTTAGTTGATGTGAAGAAAGACATTCCTAATTTACGGTTACCTGCCGTTATTCTGCCTCATGGTATTTTAGGAATTTCAAACTCTGAACCAGTAACCATACCGGAAGGAACTTTTGGGCCTTTTGCTGGTCAGTTATTGATTGGCGACCAGGGTATGAGCATGATTTCCCGGGTATTTCTTGAAAAAGTTAATGGAGAATACCAGGGTGCTTCATTTGCTTTCCGCAGCGGTTTCCGTTCGGGGGTTTTAAGAATGGCCTGGGCTAAGGACGGGTCGTTATTTGTAGGAGAGACAAACCGTGGCTGGGGATCTGCCGGCGATGCCAACGAAGGTTTGCAACGCCTGGTATGGAATAAAAAAATTCCGTTTGAAATGAAAGCAGTTAGGGCAATGCCTGACGGGTTTGAAATAGAATTCACAAAACCTGCTGATGCTAAATCTGCCGGTGACCTGGCATCTTATGCAGTAGAAAGTTTTATTTATAAATATCACCCGGTGTATGGAAGTCCGCCCGTTAACAGTGAAAAGTGCGAGGTAAAAGGGGTTAAGTTATCTGCTGATGGGTTAAAAGCACGAATCATCGTAAATAATCTTCGCCCGAATTATATTCACACCATTACGCTTGACGGTGTGCGTGATAAAGGCAATTACTACTCATTGGTACATCCAACGGCTTATTACACCTTAAACAGCATCCCGCAGGGCCAGAAACTTAGTTTAAGCGAAGCTAGTACGCGCAATTCTGCTTTAGCCAATAAGCCGGCCGGTCAGGCAGTATCGAAAAAAAGCACAACGGTGAAAGTGGCTGCCGCAGGCAAAACATCAATTGCTAAGGCTGTGGCAAAAGAAACTGCCGTTAGTGTGCCTTCATCTAAAGAGATGGCGGCCATCTTAACTAAAAACATCTGTTCTTCTTGTCATAACGCGACCAAAAGACAGGTTGGGCCTTCCTTTGCTGATATTGCCAAACGCAAATACAGCAATGAAAAAATAGTAGAACTTATTCATAACCCGCAGCCGCAAAACTGGCCGGGCTATGCTACAGAAATGCCGCCTATGCCCCAGGTTAGCAGGGCTGATGCTTTGAAAATTGCCAGATGGATTAATTCATTGAAATAGTTTACATCGCTGTCAGGGTCTACAACGCTGTCAGGTCTACAACGCTGTCAGGGTCTACAACGCTGTCAGGGTTTGGAACCCTGACAGCGTTACCTTATCCCGGAAACTTCATCCCTTTCAACACAGACTGAAACCTGGCGTCATCTTTAATAAATGAAAATACAGGGTATCCCTGAATGCTGGGAAGGAGCCCTGCCCGTTGTTCGTAAGCAAGCTGCAGGTATTCGACAGACTTATCCTCCTCACCCGAACAATAAGCCGCAACGCATAAAGATAATCCTGAAATAAATTCTGTTGATGCCCGCGAAAGCAGCTCATCCATGATCTTCTTCGCTTCAGCAACATTACCAGTCCGTGAATAGAGCCAGCCGAGTTCAAACAAAGAATATTGATGCCGGCCGGAAATGTTTACCCCTGTCTTGAGTACTTCAATTGCCTCCTCATGCTTTTTCTGACCACTTAAACTCATTCCCAGACTGCTGTAAGAGAGGAAGGAGCTCGCGTCGAGTTCAATTGCAATAGAACTCGCTTCTCTCGCTTCCTCAAAAGTACCGTTACAGAGATGACACGATGATAGAACATTATAACAGTGAGATAATAAGGGTTCAAGTTCTATAGCTCTTTGTGCTTCCACAACAGCCTGCTGAAAGTCTCGTTCAACCCAGCTTAAAAAATTACTGTACCAATAGTGCGTAGGAGCATAACCCGGATTTAATGCGATAGCCTTTTGAAACTGTTCCTTTGCGGAGACCCAATCGTAATCGTAGATCATACTCAGAAATGCTAAAACGGAATGAGGTTCTATCCTTGTCGGATCTATAGCTATAGCCCGTTGAGCTGCTTCCTTCGCTTTTGGAACAGAAACAATTGAAGGGGTGAGTGAATAGAACGCCAGAAGTGCGTAAGCATCGGCAATGCCCGCATAAGCCAGGCCGAAATCCGGATCCTTCTCCACTGCCTGCAGGAAATACGTAAGCCCTTGTTTCAAGCCGAGCCCTCTTCTGTTCCAGTAAAACCGGCCTTTCAAATAAAGATCATAGGCTTCCTTATTCTCGGTGGGAATTTTGGCTATAGAAGCCTTCTCTTTATCTAAGAACGTAACCTTCAGCTTTTCTGTTATAGCTAAGGCTATTTCATCCTGTACGGCAAAGATGTCGTTCATGTTGCGATCGTATCGTTCAGACCACAGATGATAACCATCAGCTACATTGATTAACTGCACCGTGATCCTTAACTTGTTATCCTGCCTGCGTACGCTTCCCTCTAATACGGTTCGAACATGTAACTTCTTACCAACTTCGTCAAGGTCAACACCTTTCCCCTTAAATTGAAATGATGACGAGCGGCCGACAACTTTCAGATCCTTTAAATGGGCTAATGAATTAAGAATTTCTTCGGCGATGCCGTCACTAAAGTATTCCTGTTCGGGATCATTACTTAAGTTCAGAAAAGGTAATACGGCAATACTTTTTGCAGGGATATTTATTCTGGGACTAGTTCTCGGTTGCCGTCTGACATTCTTAACTACGACCTCATAAATGCGGACGGGCTCCTTAACGTTTTTAAGGGTAGTTTCGAAAACAAACTTTGTTTCAATGTTCTTTCTGTTGACAATGATCTGCTGTACCGCCTCGGAGATATAAATTCCCCCTATCGACGCTATTGCCTGTATGCGCGATGCGACATTCACACCGTCACCGAAAACATCTTCCTTCTCATGCACCACTTCACCCAGGTGAATACCGATCCTTAATTTTAATCCCGGGATGTAAGCCGAGGCGCACTGGATATTATTGGCGCACATGACAGCATCTGAAACGGTCTGAAAACTTGCCAGCACACCGTCACCCAGTTCCTTGATATACTGTCCGTTGAAACTCTCAATTAAAGGTTTTTGCAACTCCCTATTCTTATCCAGGAGCTTAAAAGCTTTATCCTCATCTTCACCCATTAATGCGGTATATCCCACAATGTCAGTAAACATGATCGCTGAAAGCTGGCGGGATTGAAGCATGTTATCAGGCATAATTCAGATCTGACTGTTTCCGATTTTTAAGACCCTTAACCGGCGAAAATTGCCAGTTACCTTATACGTATACAGACCAGGTTTTCATCCAGATATTTCAATCTTTAAAATTTCAAAATTATCGTTGACAGGTTGAGAAAACCCTTATTAAAGTGCTATTCAATATACGTATTATTAATTATTTATAGAAAAGTATATCTGAGTTACCTGGTAGTTAGCAAATAGCTCGAGAGTCAAGCAATTCAAATTTTCAGAGATCTTGCATTAACGATATGCTCAAGGCAACAACACCACCAGTGATTCATTGTCTTTTTGAAATACATCCATCAACTTTATGTAAGGGTCCAGCGTAACCTTAACCGGTATTTCCGTTACCGATAAAGATTCCTGTACACTAGCACCTGTTGGTCTGAACTTCCAAAGGATCTTCCGTCCCGAAGCTGTTTCTACCAATACTTCAATCTCCTCGTTCATCTTCATCGCTTTCCGGATTCCTCTTCCATCCTCACCATATTTTCTTACGGATCCCGCAAATCTAAGCTGGTAACCCTTGCCGGCTTTTTTGGCTTCAGCCCGTTCCATCTTTAAGTCATAGGTGATGATCTCTTTAAATAATTCATTTATTTTCTGATGAACCTCCGGCCAGCTTATCCGGTATAATTCTGACAAAAGGTCTTCGGTATCGGGCGGAGTACCCGGGTAGGCGAACTTCTGCAAAAGTTCCTTCAAAGCGTGGTTGACGCCCTTTTCACCGATCAGGTGGTAGAGCTGGTACATTACTACGGTTCCTTTATCGTAAGGAAGGTGCGGTGTTTCATAAGTCGTTTTGTCAATTCCTAAAAAAACTATACACTAAAATCAGTGTATGGAAACCAAAGAAAAGTTAGAGCCGTTCGTAGTACGGCATCACAAAACTCAGCCGTTTGATAAGCGGTTGATCAAAGAGATCGTCTCGCTTGTTGAGGGCGGCCTGCCCCGAAGCGCAGCGGTTGAAAAGTATGGGATGGTGAAGTCTACCCTGGGCTTGTGGATGACCACCTATGGATCTAAAGAATACCAAAGTAATAAACGGTGTGCTTATCCGCTCACGCTAAGGCGTTCCGTTTTGCGGGCTATAGAGTCGGGAATGACGATCAGTCAGGCCCGCATTACCTTCAACGTAAAAAGCGTTACGGCCATTAAGCATTGGATTAAGGCCGATCAGCAGGAAAAATACGATCTTGTGGGTCATCAACCCGCACCATCGATGGCCAGGACATCCCAAAAGAAAAGTAAAGATGAAGTAAAAGACCTTCAGAAGGCTCTTGCTGAAGCTGAACTAAAGATAAAGGCGCTTGATACCTTGATCGATATCGCCGAAGAACAGCTTCAAATTGATATCAGAAAAAAGTCTGGTGCCAAGCAGTCGGAAGAATGAAACAGGACTTTCCCCAGCAGGGGATCAAGACCCTGTGTCGACTGTTTGGCAAAACAAGACACGCCTGGTACGACCACCAGTGGCGCACTCAGGATGAAGGCTTAAAAGATGAGATCATCCTGCAAAAGGTGCTTCAGATCCGCAAGACACTTCCGCGGGTGGGAACCTTAAAGCTGCATTACATGCTCAAGGAAGAGCTACAGGAACAGCAAATAAAGATTGGAAGGGATTATTTATTTGACTTGATGCGGACGCACAACCTGCACATCCGGCGACGTAGAAGAAGAGTCATCACGACCGATTCGAAGCACTGGATGCGTAAATATGCCAATCTGGTAAAAGACATGATCATCTACAGGCCAGAGCAACTTTGGGTAAGTGACATCACCTATATTCGAATGATCGGACAGTGGGGATACCTCAGTCTGATAACAGATGCGCATTCACGAAAAATCGTTGGCCATGCCTTTCGTAAAGACTTATCTGCGCAGGGATGTATCGATGCATTACAGATGGCACTGCAGAGCCGGATGTACAGCGAGCAGCTGATTCACCACTCCGACCGGGGATCTCAATATTGTTGCAAGGCCTATGTGGATCTTTTAAAAAGAAATCAAATCGCCATCAGTATGACGGAGAACGGGAACCCTTATGAAAACGCTTTAGCAGAACGGGTCAATGGAATTCTCAAATCAGAATTCGATCTGTATAGCACCAATGTGGGACTTGCCAAGTCCAGGACTTTGATCGCTAAAAGTATCCAGGCCTATAACCAGGTTCGGCCGCATAGCAGTTGTGATTATCTGACACCCGAAAACGCCCACTTGAAACAGGAAATTCTCACGAAACGATGGAAGAAAAGACCAATTAAAAAAAGGGAAAAAGATAGTTGTATAACTAAATCCCAATTACCAAATTGCAATGTATAGTCTATCTACAATTAATTCATAAACCTGTATAGCTATTTTAGGACTAGACATTTTGTACAACGGAGTTTCGGGTGAAAAACTTCGAACGCTTGCATAGGCATCCAGGTGCTGTATTACCTGGGTCAGTACTGCTGCATCCCCCTGCGACTGCCGCAAAAGCATTAATTCGGTGTATTTGGGCAGCGTTTCGGTCATCACCCAGCCGCCTTCCTTAATTTCCGGCGCCATCTGTGCGGAACCCCACCATGCATGCGACAATTCATGCCCGGCGAGCTGGTTAATCACATCATTGCCCCGTTCCGCGAGTTTAGAATGAAAGCCCCCGTTTTCTTTCATGTAGATAGTTGTGGGATAGGCGGTCGCCGCAAAACCTTCCGCAAAAGCAGAGACTTCCGCAAAGCGGATCAGCGGATGCGGATACGGCCCGAAGTTTTGATTGCAATACGCGATAGTTTGTTTAGCCTGCTTCAGCAGGTGGCTGACATTTTCCGGATGGCCAGGATGGTAATATATTTCTATGGCTGTATTTTGGAAACGGTCCTTGAGCACCTTATACCGGGCGGATGATACGGCAAACCGGAAAGGTATCGGGCGGTCGGTTTTATAACGAAAGTAGTTCCGCCGGCCATTTCGCCACTGGTTTTCCAGTACCCCCTGCCCGATCGCCTGCTGGTCGCCGTCTGTTGAAATCACTGCCTTGAGGTCGATGAACCGGTGATCAAAGGGATCGTCGATTTTACTCTCCAGTGCAGGAAGAGGATCCTGCGCCTTCATGCCCCGTATTTTTCTTTCAATCGAATTAGTTAGCTCATTATTGTTATCATAGCCAAGGTCCGGGAAGTAGTTACTGATTCGAATAAAGCTGCCGTTGCCGATAATGGAATTAAAAGCAGAATGTCCTTTAAATCCCGACCAACCGGAAGTGAAACTGAAGTCCATACTCATAAATTCCCCTGGCTGCAATGGCTGTTCAAGGATATAGAAATAATAGCAGAACGGCGTGCCATCGATTAACCGACCCTTTCTGCTGAGCTTTAAATTCTGCAGGTTGGTTTCCCTGTGAACCGAGATTAGCAATGTGTCCATCGGTGACTTGCTTTTATTCTGAAGCCCGTAAGTACCCTTCACCTTATAACGCTGTTCCGTCGGAAACAGATCGATTTCTGTACTGACGCCCAAAACGGTAGGTTGTTCCATTTGCTTATAAGCAATCAGCCTTGCTTCGTATTCCTGTTTCCAGTCATTCAGAGCCTTGCCGCTGGGCCTCGAATCTTTCAAGTAATTTTGATGATACATGTAAGCTCCGCTAGCCAGCAAGATCGTCACGGGGATGGCCCATAAAGCCTGTGAATGGCGTTTTCGGTAAGTGACATGCCAAATAACCGGGATAAAGCATCCGGCGAAAGCGGCTGCATAGAGCATCCGGATACTGAAAGCGGCCAGGTATCCTTCGAAGCCATTCATATCGGCGTACTGAATTTTAAAGGGCTCTGCAAAGCGAAGCAGGGGACTGCTGATCCCGGCTAACTGGCCGAGGCGACTGCTGAATAAAAGGATCAGTACGCCAGCGACAGCGAGCCCTACGTACTTGTTGTTAGCCAGCACCTGTATAGCCAGCACAATACATGCAGCGATTGCCAGGGGTAAGCCCATCAGATAAAACAGCGCCGCATATAGAGCGAAGTCAGGAGTCGTTCCTGACGCTAACTGGATCAGAATACCTGCCAGGCAGCTGTAGGCGAGCATTAAAAAGGCAATCATGACCAACGCCGCAAGCTTTGCCCAGAAAGCAGACAGTGGATTGACGGCGGTACTCTCCTCAATTGACGAGAAGCGCGATGCTTTGCTTTTCCACAAGATTTCGCTGCTGTAAAATAAGATCACCAGTAGGGCAAAGACCGGCAGAACATCCATGATCGTGTTGACCATCAGTCCGCTGCTCACAAATTCAGACCCAAGGCGAGGGTCGCCGTCTATGGCGTTCTTCATCTCTAAGGCAAGCAAGCAGGTCCAGATTAAAAAAATGAGCAGGAATGGCAAACCCTTTACAACTGAAAGCACATGAATCCTCAAAAAGCTCCTAAAGGCCAGGAAATTGTGACTAGAATTGCCTGTAGTAGGAAAAGGATTTACAAATACTCTGATCAAAGGAATCGTATTCTGTTGCGGCGATTTCATTTTTTTGCCCGCTGCCGCTCCCCTCGTTTGAAAGGAAAACCGGGAGTAGGAGACTGTCAGGATGAAAACAGCAACTGAGATCCAGATCAGCCGGTTGATCAGCAGGTTGCCCTCTAAAACTAACAACTGGGTATTGCGCTCTTCGGCACTCCAGTAGCGGGTTTGCTCGAAAAGTGCGGCTATGCCAAACGGATCAAGCTTTGCGAAGAGGGAAACCATGTCGGGCTCTACTGGCGCCGAACCGACAATTAGAGGGGAATTAGAGAATATAGAAGCGGCGATGTAGAGCACATACATAAATAATCCTGAAACATAGATCACCATCTTATTTCTGCTGAGCCATGCCGTGCTGCAGAGGATTGCGGTACACAACATTACATTGGGCAGCACCAAAATGAAGAATGGCCAGAGGTAATCAAGAATATGGCTTGCTCCGAATTTATCGGCGGGCATCCCGTTGAATGTAAAACCTATTGCCAGGCCCGGCAGAACAAAAGAGAAACTAAACAGGCCGACGCCGGCAAGGGCCAGTAAGCGTGCAAGCAGGTATTTGTTTTTAGCAATCGGAGTCGCAAAAATGATTTGGTCCATACGGCTTTCCCCTTCCCGCAGAATATTTTCTCCAACCAGCAGAGTCAGGCTAAAAATGGCCCCCAGGGATAGAATGGCCAGCAAGTAGCTGATTTGGTATGGCGAGTTATAGTGAATGTTCGGAAAGCTGGCTCCTTGTGAGATGCCCAGCATGAGGCCTACGGAAAAGAAAACAAAGGCGCAGAGATACATTAATGGTTTCCTGCTGAAGTAATGCCACTCGAATTTTAAAAGCGCCTTAAGCATAACTACCGTCCTTTAATGTTTGGGCTCGCATTGAGTTGAAATACACGTCTTCCAGTCTGGCCGCTGTCTGCTCGAAACCATTACGGGGATCTTCGTCCGCGTAAATATGGACTTTCAATTTCCCTGATTGGAGGCCCGATGAAATCAGCTGATACTCCGATTTAACATTCTTTAATTCCTGCCGGCTAATAGTCTTTGCCCAGATCTTTCCGCCAAGCTGTCCAGCTAACGCAGATGGGCTCCCCGACAGCAGTAAGCTTCCCGAGGCAATGATGGCCATCTGTGAGCAGAGGTCTTTAACGTCGTCAACGATGTGAGTGGAAAGGATCACAATAACCTGTTCACCGATCTCACTCAAAAGCGTATTGAAGCGGTTTCGTTCTTCCGGATCCAGTCCCGCGGTGGGTTCGTCGGCAATGATGATCTTCGGGCTGCCAAGCAGGGCCTGCGCAATCCCGAATCGCTGTTTCATTCCTCCTGAAAAGGTATGTACAGCTTTGTTCCGGTGTTCGTACAGGTTAGTTTGCTCCAGCAGGTATAAAATCTGTTCTTTCCGCAGCTGGCTGTCTAAAATACCTTTTAATACTGCAAGGTGATCCAGCAAACGAAGGGCGGAGATCTGGGGATATACCCCAAATTCCTGCGGCAGGTAACCGAGGTCTCTCCGGATCAACTCCGGTGAAGCAATAATATCCTGTCCGTTAAACAACATCCTGCCTGAATCTACCTTCTGCAATCCTGCGATACTGCGCATCAGAGAGGATTTGCCGGCACCGTTAGGTCCCAGCAGCCCAAACATTCCGTTTGAGATCTGGAGGCTCAGATCGTTGAGTGCATGTACGCCATTCGGATAAGTCTTTTGCAGGTTTTTAATTTCGAGTGTGTTCATAATCTGTTGGTTTGGTTCGGAATTTCAGGGCATAGCAATTCCCTTCAACTCTTTGGCTGTTTTTTTTATACTATATGATCTGCTTAGTCTTTTCTGTATTCCAGGATGTCTCCCGGCTGGCAATCCAGCACTTCACAGATTGCTTCCAGGCTGGACAGCCGGATGGCTTTGACCTTACCGGTCTTGAGAAGTGAGAGGTTAACCGTCGTAAGACCGATGCGTTCTGCTAACTCGTTGGATTTCATTTTCCGTTTGGCAAGCATTACATCCAGGTTTATAATAATTGCCATAGTTAAAGTGTAAGATCTTGTTCCTCCTGCAGCTCTAAGCCCTGCTGGAAAATGACTGCTAAAAACCAGGCAAAAACGCCTATGATGCCATGAAGCAATGTGAGGGTCAAGCCATCGTCTATATCTTCGGTAAAGAAAAGAGTAATCAGAAGGATACTGCCGGGTACTATCAAATTGAACAGATAAAATTGCTTGAGCCGGATCACTGCTTTCTCTGTAAAAAGTTTATCCTGCGTGAAGATGCCGAACACGCGCTTCAATAAATAGGCAAAGATGCCATAACCCGCAAAGGTTACGACCAGCATCACCAGGAAATGCGGTGTATTATCACCTAAAAGAAAGGGCTTATTTGTAAATGGGAAATTGATAATGAAACCATTTTCTTTAACCACCTCGAACAGTCCCAGTTCAGGCTTGCGGGCAAACAGTATTACGAAAGCGGCATACACCGCGGTAAATGCATAGAATATCACAGCTGCAATGCTGAGAGCCTGCAAAAAGCCGGCAACCACTTTTATTGACTTCATAGTTTTACCTTATTTGACAAAGCAAAACTATAATTAATTATCGAAACTCATTAATTAATTTAAAAAACAATCTGCAGATAATACAAGATATGTACCGTGCATAAGACAGACATGTTATATTTCTGACTGAAACGGAAACTGACGATTGCACTATTAAGTTAATTGCTCTTCCGCTTGTATACATGACAAAACACAAAACGTTCCTATGGAACGTCGGTCTGACTGAACGGAAATCCCTACCAACAAGATGTCCACACGGGACATTCCATGTGAATTCTTTTGTTCATTGGGAACAATTTATTGGTAGCAGTTTAGAGATTTTCGGTCAATGCTTGCCGAAGGTATCTGGTGTTATCGATTGTAGCTGTGATACCCTATTCAACCTTCTTAAACCGTATTCCGCAGGCCTCAATACACATGATAGGCCCCGCCGGACTCATACTTAGAGCGCCACCCTGGAGTTTGTAGCGATAGTTCTGGTAGGTAACACCGTCTGTTTTAGTGAATTTAAGGGTTACAGAATCTTGAACGGCGTACATTGAATACTCCTTAAACGAATTACCGGACAATTTGCCCTCTTCTCCAAAAATCAGGTAATCCTCTGAATTCTTCGGCACTTTTGTCCACTGTCCGCTCCCGTTACCCGGGTCTGCTAAGGTTTCAAAGAGTTTCCACTTTCCTTTCAGCACACTAGGGTTACCATAAACATCAATGACCTCCATGTTATTCTTGCTGCAGGCCGCAAAAAGAAGAATTGTCGCTAATACGATTACTTTTGTGAAGCCTTTCATATGCTTATAAAATTACAGTTTTTTAACTAATACGCTACTAAGCGGCCAAACGCGACAATTCGCTTTTTTACTGTGTCCCGTTTAACTATTTCGCCAAAAGACATGCGTATATAAGCCTTTCGGCTTAAAACAGCTCAAGAAGCTAGTAACTCGCATATCAGAAATAAAATTCAACATCATTTCATAGACCTTTTTTCTTACAATCTGCCCTTTTATCTTTATACTGCAATCAGGGATTTATGGCATGGTTATTTACCTAAAATAATTTCCGTATTCATAGGTTATTAATGAAGACGGCCAACAACCAAAGCCCCCTGGAAGAATTAAAACGTACTGCAAAATCAATGAAAGAAAAATCTACTTTATGGCAGCGTATGGGCTTGCAAAGCTGGTTTCTGAACGATGAAAATACTACTTCGAAAGAGGTGCAAAAAACGCTGACACCTGACGATGTATACAAATATATCCTTGAGAAATTCAGGCATTCAATCGGCGAATTATCCTTTGCCAGCCGGGTGGTATTCTACCACGAATTTATTATCTGCTTTAACCCGGAGGATTATCGGGAGTTCATGGACAATAAGAAAGGAATTTTTGGGTTAATCGTTCATGAGTCGGTAAAGGAATTCTACAATATTTTAAAGCAGTTCCGCACCGAAAAAAAGACAGTTGAGCCTTCCAGCAGCAAGTGGGTTTTCCGCTTTGTATCACACCCGGACTATGCCCGTGGGGATAAGAGTTTCATCGGCAAATTGCTTCCGGGCAATAATCAAAAGGAAGAGAATCTGAAGGTCACCTTTATTCCACGTCATACCGGAATTGCGCAGACCTTTGATATCAACCAGGAGATATTGAAAGCTTTTACATTTTACAGCGAGGGCTATTACGAAGTGCCTTACGTAGAAGATCTCGACTATGATGAAAAGAAGATCAGCCAGGTACCCCAATCGGCACTTGCGCGTTTTGAGACTATTCTTCCCGGTAAGGAATATATAGGCCGTAAGGTAGAATACCTGATGAAAGATCAGGATATTATAGTAACCGGAGCCGAGGATCAGCGAGTGGATTCAAGCATTTTCAAGATCCCTTCTGAATGGGTTAACACACCGCATTTATATATCCGGCTCAATAAAGCCGATGGTAAATTTTACCTGGCTTCATTTGGCGAAAAAACTATTGTTAATGAAGAAGAAGTTGAACGGAGTGACATTAACAGTCCGGTTTGGGTAGATCTTCCCATCAACTCGAGGATCCTGCTGAACGGCATCATCGGGGTCAATATTTTCAAATCCTCCTGATATGTCTCAAATCTTATCATTTGCCCTGCTAATCATTTGTGTCCTGCTGCTATGGGTGCATTTTAAGGACATTAAAGAAACACATAAACGGAATGGCTGATCATTTTTTTGGAATAACTGATACTGGTAAGGTTCGGGATAATAATGAAGATGCATTTATTGCCCAGGAGATAAACGATAAAAAGCTTATCCTGGCTTGTGTGATTGATGGTGTTGGAGGTTATTCGGGCGGTGAAATAGCGGCCGCGATAGCGCGTGACTCGATCATTGATCATCTGAAAGATTCCTCAAACGGCGTCATCGGCAGGATGAAAGAAGCATTCATTCTCGCCAGCGAAAAGATCGATACGCAGAAAGACCAGCAGCCTCAGTTTGCAAATATGGCCTGTGTCTTGACGTTGGCCTTGGTGGATCTGGAGAAAAACATGTTTTACTATGCCCATCTAGGCGACACCAGACTGTATCTGTTCCGCGATAACACGCTCGTAAAGGTTTCGAAAGATCATTCGTTTGTGGGCTTCCTGGAAGAATCCGGAAGACTGACGGAAGAGGCCGCGATGCATCATCCCAAGCGAAATGAAATCAATAAAGCGCTTGGCCTGGGCGTTAAATTTTCCGCTACTGACGATTATATTGAAACCGGCGAATCGCCGTTTCTCCCCGGCGACCTTCTGCTGCTTTGCAGCGATGGCCTGACCGATATGGTGAACAGCGAGCAAATCACTTCCATCCTCAATAATGATGATTCTCTTGCAGAAAAAGGCGATCAGTTGATCGCTATCGCCAATAAAAATGGTGGAAAAGATAATATAACGGTTGTACTCGTACAGAACAATAAGGCCCGGCTAACACAGGAGGTTATCCGGCCGGCAGCTGCCATGGAAACGACAGCTCCTGTTGTTTCAAACGAGACGACTGACGCTACTGATCATTTAGAAATTTCACAAATGAGTACTCCTCAACCCGCTGGTTTAGAACCAGTACAAAAGCCAGGAAACAATACGCGTCTCGTCGGCTTTTTATCACTTGCCAGCGCGGTCTTTTTGATCACGTCCCTGGTACTACTCTGGCTCCATCTTCAACCTGATCCTGTAAAAGCGGAGACCGGGTCGGAAGAGGCTGAAGACACTAAAATAGAAACCAGGAATGAACAGGAGATCAAATTGCAGGAAGTTCTAAATGCCGCCAAAGGAGATACGGTGTTGCTTTCCGCAGCAGATTTTCCACTACCAGTAATCCTCAGCGATACCATCCTGATTCAGAAAGACACTTTATTTATTGAAACCGAAGGCGCCATCATTTTCACGGCGGATCCCCGATATGACGGTCCGGGGCTACTTATAGCCTCAACCAGCAAATATATTTCAGTAGCCGGCCTGGTGTTTCAGAATTTTGCGACGGGTATATCGGCCTACAACAATGCTTTACATTTAAGAAATGTTAAGTTTAATAACTGCCGCATTCCCATACAGAACCTTTTCACCTTTGAAGATGACAGATATATTAACGGGCGGATCCTGAAGGGCTCTTTCAAAAGAGACTCTTTGCCAAACTCATCATCTAATTAATAGAATGGCAGATAACAGTCCGATAAAGCGGAACAAAGAACGCCTGTTTCTATTGCTGATTACGGTGGTTTTTGGCTTGCTGTTTATTAGCCTCTATTCAGTACTACAGCGCGATTTTAAAGAGGTGCGGCAGCGTTTGGAAGACGGTACTATAGTAAACCTGAACGATAAGGAGCCAGGAAAGCGTATCAGAAACCTGCTTCAAAAAGGCTATTACTTCGATGACAAAAAAGACATTGAGCTGGTTAGTTCGGTAGTAAACGAGAGGCTGAATGTAAGCGAGGGGGAGATCGATAATATCGGAGAACTCAATCTGCGAAAATATTATGTAGTGGCGGATGAAGCATTTGTGAAAGGTGGCATATCATTCAAAAAAAGGGTGACTGCTTCGCGCTCGCTATTGGGCTACACCGGCGAGGATGCGCCTTTGTTCATCCGTGAACAAAAGAATCCGACCAACTTGCCTGCTGTAACAGACGTAGGAATGGATGGTCAAACTATTTCAGGCCGTATTGAGAACAAAGAGGAACTACCAGTTGGTGGTGTATTGCTGCGCCTTGAGATGATCATTCCGCAGGAAACCAGTTATGGCGAGCAAGTCTCTGAAGTGCCACGTGAACTTGTTGATGAAAAAACCGGGACTAAAAAGCTGTACCTTCTGGACAGCGCAAACAGACGTGTTCTGCAATCACTAACCGCCTATGTGCGCACCGATGGAGCAGGAAAGTATGCATTTAAAAATCTGCCGAAAGGTAAAGCGTTCGAACTCGTTCCATTGCAGCCGGGCTACCAGTTTGGGATTTCCAAGGGTGTTGAGGAACTGGATGAGGATATATCCCTGAATTTTATACAAGCGCCGCACACCATCCGCCTTTTGTCGGGACGGGATTATACAATTCTTAAGAAAGAACAATCGCTGATCGTACGTACGCCCGATGAGTTTAACCGCTGGTACTGGGTAATTGCCGGAACATTCCTCCTGTTATTTGGCTTATCTCATGCATTATTGGGCTTCCGTTTTCCGGATGCAGACCAGGTGATCCTGCCGGTATTGATGCTGCTGACCGGATTATCCCTGTTAACCTTGCTAAGCTTACAGGATCCCCTTCGGGATCGGTTTTTAGCCCAGAATACATTGATCTATCTCGGCATCGGTATGATCGGGATGTGCTCCCTTCTATTCGTTAACCTGCGCCGATTTACTGTTGACTCCACCTTTTACCGGCTATTCGTTTTTAAGAACGACCCGAAGGCAGCGAACGGTTGGCCATGGGCAGTCGTTGCTATTGGTTTGCTGATCTTAACCATCCTTTTAGGCAGCGGTCCGGAAGGAAGCGGCGTGAAAGTCAACCTCTTTGGTTTTCAGCCAAGTGAAATCGTGAAATATGCTATCATCTTTTTTCTTGCCGGATTTTTTGCCAGCAATGAGAAATTTATCAGCGAATACCGCAGCTGGCATAAACGATGGTCTTTCTTTTCCTTTGTACTGGCAGCTATTGTAATTTCCATCCTGCTTTTCCTCGTGCTTGGGGACTTGGGGCCGGCAATGGTACTTTGTTTTACCTTTATTGTGCTTTTTTCCTTTTCGCGCGGCGATTTTATGTTCATGATAGCTGGCGTGGTGCTTTATGTGCTGGCCGTTTGGACCATCGATAACGTCTGGATTGCTACCGCCCTAACCGCAGCTATATTGACTCTTGCTATGTTATTCCAGCGCAAGGCGATGAGTGAATCGGCTACCATGGCAGTCCTCCTGATTGCCGGGTTTTTGCTGATTGATCAAATCCCCTACCTGGATAAACTGATTCCCGGGCCGGTGCAGAGGCTGGTGGAGCGAAAAGCGATCTGGCAGGATGCCTGGAACAATGAGGTGTTTGGCGGTGATCATGTCGCGAATGGCATATGGGCCATGTCAAGTGGCGGACTCACCGGACAAGGTATTGGCGAAGGTTTCGCTAAAAATATACCCGAGGCACATACCGACATGATATTACCGGCAATTGGTGAGGAGTTTGGCCTGGCAGGCATAATCTGCATTTTTATACTTTTCTTGATCTACCTGCACCGTTCAATTATCATCGGCAGAAGAACAGGCACGCCCTTTCTTTTCTACCTCTGCACCGGCATCGGTATCAGCACTTTTGTGCAGTTTTTGCTGATTGCTGGGGGATCAACGGGGGCCTTACCCCTTTCGGGAGTTTCACTTCCACTGGTCAGTTACGGCGGTTCTTCCCTGGTGATCAATCTGTTAGCAGCCGGCTTTTTGCTCTCCGCTTCTTCGATCCGCGGAACACAGCTGCAGATGGCCTATGTTACGAAGCAACAGGACAAAAACCTGGTGCCTGCATTAATGGCCGCTTGTATTGGTCTGCTGTTGCTGACAGTAAACGTATCCCGTTATCTTTTTAACAATGAGAAATGGGTGGTGCAGCCGTCATTAGTTGCCGACCGCAGCGGGAACCGGATGTTTAGTTATAACCCGAGGATCGCTATCTTGATGAACAAGCTGCAGGCGGGTTCGCTATTTGACCGCGAGGGCCGGATTCTGGCAACCAGTAATCCGGAACTGGTGCGAAAGCAGCGGACCAAGCTGGCGCTTGCGGGTGGACATAATTATAATCTGGACTCTGCGATGCATAAGCGCCCGGATCGATATTACCCTTTTGAGGAACAGATGTTCTTCTGGACAGGCGATGCCAACACCGGAGTGTTTACGGGAAGCATTAATGGCTACTTTGCCGAGTATGAACACGCAGCCGAACTTCGGGGGTTTCAGACGCCGGTGACCAACTATAATGTACGGGCGAATCGCTTTCGGTCCGATCGCTTCCTGCCGCGGGGAGTGAAAGAAATGACGGTCGCTAAAAGAGACTACAGTGTCTTAGCCCCATTACTGCTTGCCGGAATCAATAGCCAGCAAGTAACAGACTTTAAAAAACGGAATCGTGATGTGCAACTCACCATGGACGCCGGCTTGCAAACCAGTATTCAAAAATCGCTTTCACAGGATGACTCCCTGAAAAAGAACCGGGTTTCTGTAGTTGTAATGGATGCTTCCAATGGAGACGTACTGAGCTCAGCGCTTTATCCCTTGCCGCCTGTTAATGACTGGGAAAGGCTTAATATGACCAATGCCGAGCAAAATAAACTGGCGGGCTGGATGACCACTTCAGATCTTGGATTTACCTATGCTACGCAACCGGGTTCAGTTGCCAAAGTCGTAACCACACTTGCTGCCTTCAACAAACTCGGGATGGCTGCCACTGAGAAGACTTATAACGTTAAGTGGGAAGAACGAATCCGTACGAAAGGAATTGAGCCAGATGAAACCGGTAAGATAAGCCTTGAAAAGGCGCTGGTAAAGTCAAACAACGTGTACTTTATTAAGCTGGCAAATGAAGAGAAGCTGCAGGAAGAAATGGGTGATCTGTATCTGAAGACAGGTATGTTTCTGCATGGCGTGGGTGGTTATTACTATGAAAAACAGGCTAATAACGAGAAACAGGAAGATAAGTGGCGGAACTTATGGCGAGACACTGAGTTTAATACGAAGCCAGCGTATGACCCGGCAAGAATCCGAAGAACAAGGTCAAAAGGGATCTCGGGAATGGCCTGGGGTCAGGGAGAATTAATTGCTACGCCTGCCGCGGTTGCAAGATTGGCTGCTGGAATTGCTAATAATGGCAATCTACTGGCTAACCGGTATGTTCTGAAGATCAGTGACTCAACACTCGCTGTTAAAAGCGGAACCCAGCTTGCTAAAGATTCGGAATACATCAGGCAGGTAACAGACTTCATGATCAAGCAAAGTGCTAACAAAACATGGCAGCTAAACCTCGGGGTAGCAGGAAAAACCGGCACCCCGGAAAGAGTCTGGAAAAAGGAAAGTATTAATGATGGCTGGTATGTATTTTTCGCACCCAAGGTATCGGGCCCTGGTCATATGGTGGTGTGTATCAGAGTCGAATCAACAAAGGGATCAAGTGTGGCAGTTAATGTAGCCGCAAAACATGTCATTCCGTTCTTGCTTGAAAAAAATTATGTTAAGAGTATTGAACCTGTGGAAACGAAGGTTGAGGGGGAGGTGATTGCTGGAAGGTAGATTTGGCTGGGTAAGGTTGAAGGCAGGAAGGTTGGGGGGAAGGTAAAAAATTGCAGGTTTAGGGTATCAGTTAAAAAAGGCAGTTCGAAGTGGCAACTTGAAATTTTGTTGGACTGTTTATTGCAAATATTGATAAGACATCAAAAATTTATGTTCGATATATTTAAGAAATCTGAGGAAGGTCCGAAGGATGTGAAGGGACTAAGAGATGCTTTTTTGCGTTTTATTAAACAGGAGCTTCAGAAAGTGGAGGGTGGTGAAGGAAGTCATATAAAAGCTTTGCAGATTTTTATTAACTGTGAGGATGTAGAGAAGCATCTCTATGAATCGGCGGTGTATTTTGAGGAAAGTCATATTTTCAGGAATGAAATACAGCGGATTGCGGACGACTTTGCGATAGATTTGCCCCCTTCATGGTCATTAAATATCAGTTTTGTGGACTTATTTCCCGAGGAGACCATTAAGATTAAGGGTTTAGATGCGGCTCTCTTTATACAAACGCGCAAGCACACCATTAAAAAATCGTCAACGGCTTACCTGCGGGTATTAAGTGGCGAGGCTGAAATGGAGCAATATATATTAACTTCAGGGGTAGAAAAGTATACTATAGGACGGGAGCGCAAAGTTCAGGTTGAAGGTGGTTTTTTCAGGGTCAATTTAATCGCCTTCCCAGCTGACAGCAGCAATGAGTGCAATAAATTCATTAGCCGCCAGCATGCCCATATCAAATGGGATGAGGATACCGGCTGTTTTATATTATTTGCTGATGAAGGTGGAATTCCGCCGGGCAACAAATTAAAAGTACGGTCCGAGGTTGATGAAACCCAGGAACGGTTAAATTCTACACAAATCGGCCACCGTCTGCAAGAAGGGGATCAAATCATTTTAGGAGAGTCGGCTATACTACAATTTAGCTATTTACAGGAGAGAGATTAATAATGGCTAAAGTATTTACAATTACGGAGGGTCTTGAGAACATGGGGGCGATACGCACCGGTGGCCAGGGTTCTATTTACAAAGGCCGGCGAGCAGGTGATACTATCGTTGCGGTGAAATTATTGCCCACTCCTATTCTGGATGAGAGCGAAAACGACAAGAATTTCCGGGACTTTCGCAATGAGGTTGAGAAGCTGAAAAAAGTTAACGAAGAGCCCAACCCAAATGTGGTTAAGATCCTTAACTCCGGTATTACTGAAAGCGGCTCATTTCCTTTTATTGAGATGGAGTTTATCGAAGGGCCGGACCTTGAGGAGTTGTTAAAAGAACCCCACGATCCGATTTTCACTGTCTCTGAGATTATCAAGGTTGCCACGCAGCTGGCTAATGCGCTAAGTCATTGTCACAAGGTCTCCGTCAAACATGGCGACATCAAGAGTAACAATGTGAAGTTCAACATGAATACCGGCAATTATATGCTGCTTGACTTCGGATTGGCGATCATGTCGGATGAGCAAAGGCGCACTAGTTTACGGCATGCGGGGGCTGTTGAGTTTATGGCCCCGGAGCAGAACGAAGGTTCCATGCTCTTCCAGTCTGACGTTTACAGCTATGGAATCATCCTGTACGAATTACTCGCCGGCAGAGTTCCCTACCCACTAAAAGATAGCGGTCAAACGGCGCGTAACACCGTCATGTTGTCGCATATGGAGATGCCTCTGCCCGACCCCCTTCTAATTCGTAAACAGCACCTTCCGGAAGGATGGACTCAGGAAAAGAAAGACCGGGAAATGCAGGTACCAAAATGGCTGGTAGATCTTATAAAAAAATGCCTGTTGAAAAACCCGGACGACCGCTTTAGTAACGGCATGGAACTTTATGAAGCCATCAGATTGCAAGACAGCGCACTATCTGTAAATGGAAGTGTCAACCAAAGCAGTAACGACCTGCAGTCCATGCTCATGCAGGAAAGACAAAAATCGGCAGAGAAGGACCGGCAGATCACGTTATTGAAGGAGACTCTAAGCCGGAAAGAAGAAGAGATAAATACCTTAAAACTGGCAGGAAGCAATTTCCGGAACCAGGACAGAGGTTTGGTAAGTATTTCACGGCCGATCTATTATACTTTGATATTATTGATTGTGGGGCTTAGCGCTTACGCTGGTTACCAGGTTATTGCTGATAAAAAGGTTGATCCAGCGAATATTTCTTCCTTGCAGGATAGTACTGCTCAAAATAATCAGAATGAAGATCCTCAAAACAAAGAGGTGAATAAACAGGAACCCGGAACGCAAACTGCTAACCAGGATAGCATGGACCTGGCGCGCGAAGAATTGGATAGAGTGCAGGCCTCTCTGGATACCTCCACTGAGGCACCCACAGACGTTGTTGAAGCAAATGAAAACAGTACGCCTTCCGGTAATGATATTGGCAAAGTATTTACTTTAGCGGTGCCCCAGGCTTACTTTCATGATAAGCCCGATCCGGATACGCGAAGAGATGCTTTCATAAATCACTGGAATAATGCGCGACTTAAAGCCCTAAATGATTTGAACGGGTTTATTTATGTTGTTTACACCAATGATGAAGGCCAGACCAGCAAAGGATGGATGAATAAGAAGGACCTGATAATTATTGGGGAGTAGTAGCTTGTGGGTTGAACGTGAGTTGTAGGATACCAGGTCATCCTTTTTGTCTCGCTACAATAAAACCTATCAGTTCGTCCAGAGGTAATCCTGCTCTGTTGGCAGCATCCTGAATTTCTTCGCGGGATACATTGGCTGCAAAGGCTTTGTCTTTAAGCCGCTTCTTTACTCCTTTAATGTCCATTCCTTCATAGCCATTCGGCCGCATCAGGGAGTAAGCGTGGATGAAACCGCTGAGCTCGTCAAAGGCAAAAAGCATTTTGTCCATCTGAGTTTTCGGCTCTACGCCAAAGTGTGCGGGTCCGTGTGACGCTATGGCGCGAATTACCTCAGGATCGACGTTTCTTGATTCAAGTTCCCCAATAATCTTTTGACAGTGTTTATCTGGCCACTGATCCCAATCAGCGTCATGAAGAAGGCCGGCAAGCTCCCATTTCCATTGACCTGCTTCATCTAAACCTTCTCGCTCTTTTGCCCATGACCTCATTAGCTTTCCCACCTGTCGCATGTGTAGCTGCAGCCTGGGATTTATAACCCATTCATTGAATAACGCTTCGGCTTCTGCGCCTGAAAGAACATTACCCTTGTTTTCAGGATTGCCAAAAGATTTTCGGTTAAGTTGAAGGTTCATGTTGCAAAATAAAGAATTGGCGTTAACCAACCAACCGACATTGAGCCACTGGGCTCAAAAAATAATATACTGCAAGCTTTGATTAAATATTCCAACCGACGTGGCAATTAGACTAATACTTCGTAAATTTAATAGAGTTATTTCGAAAGATCATGGAAGTGAATTATCCAATCGTTATAGCGGTGATCCTGGCTGTTATGTTCCTGTTGATCTTTGTGATCCGCACTGATCGTAAGGATGTTAAAAAGTTTGCCGATGAGCTGAATGAATCTGAGCTGGAGCCTGAAAAACATAAAGAAGAAAGGATTTGATTTTATTATGCTGTTTGCGTAGATAAATAAAAATCATCTTTCACTAATTAATTCGCTTTTATTCTAACGGGTTGTCACACAAAAGATAACACGAATGCTTTTGTATTATCGCTGCAGTGACAAATTAGCGCATTATCATATTATCGCATTACCATATTATCGCATTGCCACCATGATGCCTACGCCAGTTATTTTATATTTAAAATAGTTTTTGCAAGACAGATCATCTGTTCGCTTCCGGTATATTTCCCCTGCTCATCCGACAACTTGACCACTTCTGTCCATTCGCCGTCACGGGGCTTGGCTTCCGTCATCTTAATAACAATGTTCATTGGCGGTGGTCCGGCATCATTAGTCAGGCTTGTACCAATGCCGAATGACATACCAATCTTACCCCGGCAATGTTCAACAATAGGAGCTACTTTCTCATAGTTAAGACCGTCCGAGAAAATAATAGTTTTAGTTGTTGGATCAATTCCCATCGATTTGTAATGGGCAATCACCTGGTCAGCGAATTTTATCGGGTCACCACTGTCATGTCTCACTCCATCAAACAACTTCGCAAACATTTTATCGAACTGCCTGAAAAATACTTCCGTGGTATAAGTATCTGAAAGTGCGATGCCCAGATCACCGCGAAATACCTTTACCCAGTTTTCTAAACCGATAGCATTTGCCATCTTGAAGCCGTAATGAGCCGCATGATACATAAACCATTCATGCGCGTGAGTCCCTATGGGCTTGGTTTGATGCAACATTGCCATGTGGACATTGCTTGTCCCGATGAAGGAACCAATGCCATACTTATTAAGCGACTGAAGAACCAGGCGGTGTACTTTGTATGAATGCCGGCGGCGCGTGCCGAAGTCAGCAACCGTAATATTCAGTTCCCGGTACTTTTCGATCTTCTCCTTTGTCCGGCCTATCACTTCATCATCATTTACCCGCTCCAGGTGGTTTAACTTATAAAATAATTCACATATCAGCGACATAAGAGGCACTTCCCAAAGGATGGTACGATACCATAGACCCTCAACATGCACCTGTACCTGGCCGTCCTGCTGCGTAATATGAACTTCTTCCGGATTATAGCGATAACCTTCCAGGAAGTCCAGGTAAACCGGATCGAGATAAGGGCAGTTGGATTGCAGGAATTGCTTCTCGTGCCTGGTAAGTTGCAAGGATGCCATTGCGTCTACCTCCCTGCGAAGCGCCTCTGAAAAGCCGGCTGGAAAGGAATGCTTGCCCCTGTTTATAAATTCATAACGAGCATTGGCGCCCGGGAACAAGCGTACTACGCCCTGTTGCATTGTAAATTTATAAAAGTCATTATCCAGGATGGATACTATCGGAAGGTTGTGGGAAAGATCAGCGGAGTCTTCAGAGTTCAATGTCATAATTGCTTCTTACACGGTATCAAGACTAAAGTAAAATTTAGATCCGCGTCCAACTGTACTTTTGACCAATATTTTACTGTTATGATAGCGTAATATTTCTGAAACTAAGTAAAGTCCGATACCAAAGCCTGAAACAGTTTTTAGCTTTTCGTTATTAACCCTGAAAAAACGGTCGAAAAGCCTGGCCTGATCGGCTTTACTAATCCCAACGCCTTCGTCCGTTACGGATATCGTTACCTTTCCCTCCGATATTTCATTACCAATGGTTATACTGCCTCCACGTGGGGAGTACTTGATGGCATTACTCACTAAATTAATTAAAACCTGTCCAATCTTATCGCGGTCAGCGTATACATTAATCCCTTCACAATTCTTACAAACAATCTGATGATTTGCTGTCAAACATTGAGAATCGTTTACGATATCATTTGTTAATAAATGCAGATCAAATGTTTCTTTATTGAGATGAACCTTTCCTTCCTCAAGCCGGGCAAGACTTAAGAAATCTTCTATCATTGAAGCCATTTTACCAGCCTGAATTTCTGCTCTGCTCAAGGCATTGGTCATAAACGGGTCACTCTCCTTTTGAGCTTTTGAAAGCAATAATTGGATATATGACTTGATAGATGTGAGCGGAGTCTTTAATTCATGACTGATAATGGCAATAAAATCGTTCTTTCTAAGCTCCTCCTGTTTCTTCCCGGAGATATCGAGCATCGTTCCTATAAAACGTTCCGGTATACCTTGTATGTTGTAAAGAACTTTTCCAATGACTCTTACCCAGCGAATTTTTCTGTCAGCTAATCCAACAGTGCGAAACTCCAGATCGTAAGCACTATCATTTTCCAATTTGCTATTCAGGCTGCTAAGCACATCCTGCACGCCTTCTCTATCGTCCTGATGCAGACTATTCAAAAGATCTTGTTCATGTATAGTGCGTTCATCATTATAACCAAACAGTTCATTGCAGCGGGGATCCCAATTTATAAATCTTGTTATAAGGTTCATATTAAAGGTGCCGAGGTCGGCGGCCCTGACTGCCAGCCTCAAATGTTCCTCATTTTCTTTAATTAAACGGCCTGCCTGCTTCGTTTTAGAAATATCCCGGGCAATTTTAGAGATTCCGATGACCGTGCCTCTGGAATCAAAAATGTGAGAAATACTTAGCGAGATGTCAATTAAACGACCGTCCTTTCTCTCGCGTTGAGTTTCAAAGTGCTCAATTCGTTCACCTCTCTTAAGTTTTGCAAGTATCTCAGGTTCTTCATAATGGCGGTCAGCGGGTATAAGCTTTAGGATTGACTCGCCTATAATTTCATCTGACGTGTAGCCAAAGATTCGCTCAGCAGATTTATTCCAGCTAGTGATCACACCCTCAAGTGTTTTGCTAATAATCGCATCTTCTGAAGATTCAACAATGGCGGCTAGTTTAGCACTTTTCTCTTCTGCCAGTTTGGCTTCAGTGATATCAATTACGGTCCCAATGAATCTTTCCGCCTGATCCGATGGACCTGTATATACTTTCCCCTGGGCTCTGATCCATACCACTTCAGGAACATCAAAGCGAACAATTCGATAAGAAATGTCGTACCTGCCATTCCCTGTGGGAGCCATTGCCTTCAAAATTTCCTCCTCAACAAAGCATTTGTCTTCCGGATAAATATGTTGCTGAAACATTTCGTATGTAACCGGGATGTCATTTGAAATACCATATATCCTTTTGCACTCATCAGACCAGGTCAGTTCTTCCGTTATAGGATTGTAATCCCAGGTACCCATTTTGGTGGAATCCATAGCCATCCGCAGCCTTGCTTCACTATCTTCCAATTCAATAATTAGCTCTGCCTTCCGTCGAGCTTCATTTCTAAATTCAGTTACATCACGTGTAAAGCAGCGTGTATGTATGAATTCGCCATCTTTACGAAGCACGTTGGAATTAATGAGCACATCCTTAACACTGCCGTCCTTGCATTTCAGTTTTGCCGGATAATTGCGCAGCGTTTCATTGTTCGTGAGACGCGAGAGAATATCTGCAATGACTGTCGGCTCAGCATGAAAGTCGCTGATCGGATGACCGATATATTCGTCCTTTGTAAAACCCAGAATATCTAATTCAGCCTGATTAGCCCATACGATGATCCCCTCAGCATTTACCCAATGCAGAGGAATAGAAGCATTATCAATAAAATCGGTAAGTTCCTCAACGCGCAGCTCCAACTCTCTTTCTCTATGCTGAGAGGACTGAGATTGTCCGTTCAAGCCTTTTAATTTGTTCATTGTTAATTTTTAAACGAAGGCTTGCTTTTATAGGGTTTTCATCCGTCGGTGGATTAAAGATTACAATATCCGCTCCAATCAGCGGTAAACATTAGCCAAATGGTTATCAGAGACATTAAAAGTTAACATCTGATAAGGAAACCTTTACCGATGCTTTATTGTTTACCATTTGTTTATTTATCAGCCGAGAACGACAAAAAGCACACCGGCACCCTCATAGGCAGCGCATTACCGTTAATTAAGAATATGAATTAGCGTACTGGATTTTTAAGGAGCTGTAAAAGCGGTTGTACGGTGTCAAAGATCTGAAAGAATATTTTAAAAACAAATAACCTGACAATATGAGCTTAAGCAAATATGTAGAAAAGCGGGATTTCAGCAAAACCTCCGAACCTAAGTCCGGGAAAAGCACTGATAAAGATAAACTGCGCTTTGTGATCCAGAAGCATGACGCCTCCCGTTTACATTATGACTTCAGGCTCGAGATGGAAGGTGTACTTAAAAGCTGGGCTGTCCCGAAAGGTCCGTCAACAGATCCAAAAAATAAACGTTTGGCGATGATGGTGGAAGATCACCCATATGATTATCGGACCTTCGAAGGAACTATTCCAAAGGGAAATTATGGAGGAGGAATCGTGATTGTTTGGGACGAAGGTTTTTACGAACCCATCGAGGAAATAAAAGATAAAAAAGCTCAGGAGAAGCACTTGCTGAAACAACTGAAAGATGGATCCCTCAAAATAAAGCTTCATGGTAAGAAACTGCAGGGTGAGTACGCCCTGGTCAAAACTCAGGGTATGGGAGAGAACGGCTGGCTCCTTATTAAGCATAAAGATGATTTTGCCTCCCCTGCTGACATTACTCAAAAAGATAAATCAGTACTTTCTGGAAAAACAATCGAACAAATGGAGAAGACAAGTGAGAAAGTTTGGGAAGGAGGTAAGGCACAGAGTGTAGGGAAAGAAACGCGCAGCGGCAAGAAAAAACCGATAGACAAAAGTGAAGAAACCACTGAAGATGAAGGACCTACGGATATCGAATCCATCTTGAAGAAAGCCAAAAAAGCGAAGATTCCCACCGGTATCAAACCAATGCTGGCCACTTTGGTAGATAAGCCCTTTGATGACGACGATTGGCTTTATGAAGTTAAATGGGATGGCTACCGGGCACTTGCATTCGTTAACGAGGGCGAGGTGGAACTGCTTTCGAGAAACAACAAAAGCTTTGATGATAAATTCTATCCGATTCATAACGTGTTAAAGGAATGGAAGATGAACGCTGTAGTAGACGGCGAGATCCTGGTGATAAATGATAAAGGGATTTCCAACTTCGGGCATCTTCAGAACTGGCGCAGCGAAGCGGACGGAGAGCTTATCTTCTATGTTTTTGATTTGCTATGGTATGACGGCAAAAATTTGATGGATCTACCGCTAATTGAAAGGCAGGCAGTACTTAAAGAGATTCTACCCACTAATGATGACCGAATCCGCGTGAGCAAAGTGTTTAATGCCAAAGGCACTGAATTCTTCCATGCTGCCGAACGAATGGGATTAGAAGGAATTATTGCAAAGAGAGCAGACAGCACTTACTCTGCCAATAACCGGTCGAAAGAATGGCTAAAGATCAAAGTCAGCAAACGACAGGAGGTGGTAATAGCGGGTTATACTAAAAACGAAGATACCAATAAACAGTTCAGCTCGCTTCTGCTGGGTGTTTACGAGAAAGATCAGCTTCAGTATGTCGGCAAGGTAGGTACTGGCTTTTCTGATAAGACTCAAAAGGAAATGATGGCCTTGTTCAATCCATTAATCACTGACAAGAGTCCTTTTGAGTTTATTCCTGACGTGAACAAGCCTTCGCGCTTTCGTCCTAATCCGCCCAAGGCAAAAGCCACCTGGTTAAAGCCTGAGCTGGTTTGCGAAGTAGCTTTCGCTGAAGTTACCAGCGACGGTGTATTCCGCCATCCATCTTTTCAAGGAATGCGGGAAGATAAGAAGGCAAAAGATGTTGTTCGTGAAACTGCTGAGTCGGTTGAGGAAGTATTGGAAGATGAAGTATTCAAGCCGGAAACACAGCATGACAAAGCTGTTAAACCTCCTAAGGAAAAAACCCGGAAAACATTATTAAATCCCAAAGATGAAACGCAGGTTCGTAAAGTCTGCGGGCACGACCTGAAATTTACCAACCTCAGCAAAGTATACTGGCCGGAAGACAAGGTGACCAAGCGTGATATGTTTAACTATTATTACCAGGTTGCCGAATATATTCTGCCCTATTTAAAGGATCGTCCTCTATCGCTCAACCGCTACCCCGGAGGCATACACGCGCAAAGCTTTTATCAAAAGGATGTAAAAGGTAAAGCGCCTGACTGGGCAAAGACATTTCCATATACTACAAGCGACGGCGAAGCAAAGGAATATTTGGTTGGCGATGATGAAGCCACATTGTTATGGGCCGCATCTTTAGGCTGTATAGAAATGAATCCCTGGTTTAGCAGGGTGCAATCTCCCGATAACCCAGATTACTGCGTTATCGATCTTGATCCTGACAAGAATACCTTCGACCAGGTAATAGAAGCCGCACAGGAAGTTAAAAGAGTACTTGATGCCATCGATTGCCCTTGCTACTGTAAAACTTCAGGATCTACCGGCATGCATGTCTATATTCCGCTGGAAGCCAAATACTCCTTCGATCAGTCTCAGATGTTCGCCCGAATAATTGTGAACATTGTCCACAAAAATTTGCCTGACTTTACGAGCATTGAACGAATGATAGCCAATCGTAACGGTAAAATGTACCTTGACTTCCTACAAAACCGGCCAGGAGCAACTATTGCGGGTCCTTACTCCTTGCGTCCAAAAGTAGGTGCTACGGTTTCTATGCCGCTGCACTGGGATGAAGTCAAACCCGGATTAACTATGAAAGATTTTACCATCTTCAACTCACTAGACCGCCTGCGTGTAGAGGGAGACATTTTCAAAGGGGTAATGGACAAAGGAATAGATCTTGAAAAAACCGTAAAGAAAGCGCAAAGTATTTTTAGTCCGTGACTTAATACTCTCTGAAACTAGTTAAACTATCTATTTTACTCTTTGTTTAGTTATTAATAAAACAAAAATAAAAAGTCATGAAAAGAATGATAGTTGCCGCAGCAGTGAGTACAGCTTGCTCCCTGCTGTCATTTAGCCCAGGCATGTTTCTTACAAGCACTGCCCAAACCGGGAAAACTGATACCGTCACAGAAAAGCCAATGAACGCTTTCAACCGCGAGCGGGTCTTAGCTGTTTACAAAGGAATAGAAACTGGCGACCTGAGCGTGATGGACGAGTTTGTAGCCGAGGATGCTATTGACCATGGGGGCATGGAAGATGTTAAAGGCCGTGAAAACGTTAAAAAGATGCTGGCTGATATCCATAATCACTTCAACAATCTGAAATTTACTTTAGTAAGCGATGCTAGTTCGGAGGATGGAATGTATCATTTCGCACTGGTTAGAATTACCGGTACTTCCAAAGATGCACATATGGGTATGGCGGCCAATACTCCTATGGACCGGACTAGTGTTGGTGTTGCTCGCATACAGAATGGCAAGGTTGCTGAACACTGGAACTTTGACGATCCAAAAGGAATGATGAAAATGATGGAAGGGATGAAGAAGATGGATGGGATGAAAAAAACGGAAATGCCGAAGAAACAGTGAATAATTTGATGGTTTGCCTGTAAAGCTTATCGCCTCATTAACAAATTATTTAACACTTTATTTCTCTGTAAGTATTTTCGACAAACCGGCACCTGCCTGCAGAAGTTCCTGTGTTATGTTGCGGGTGTAACTTTTTATTTCCTCATTGAAATCATGTACTGAAGCGCCTGTGCGGATCTCCTCCAGGCGCTTCTCCCAAGCCCCCGTGAGTTCTGCCTGAGCAATTTTCTTATCTTTAACTACCTCATAGACTCCCAGACCTCTATTTGTGGGGACAAGATTTTTCTTTTCCCGAATGATGTATTCCCGTTTGATCAGGGTTTCAATAATCGATGCGCGGGTAGCTGGGGTACCTAGACCACTGTCCTTCATCGCATAGCGCAATTCTTCGTCTTCGATCTCTTTACCGGAAGTCTCCAACGCCTTTAAAAGGGATGCCTCATTGAACAAAGGCTTTGGTTTAGTTTGTTTCTCCAGCAACGTTTTATCCACTATAGGAAGTAGTTCTCCCGCTTTGACTTTAGGCAGCGATGCGTTGTCCTCGTCTTTTTTTTCGTCATCAGCTTCATTGAAGACCGAGCGCCAGCCGGCAGAGCGGATAACAGTTCCATTGGCAACAAAAGTAGCACCCGATTCAATTGTAATTTTCGTGATCTCCTTGATACATTCTTTATGAAAAGCTTCAAGCATGCGGCCAACAACCATATCATAAACGGCCTGCTTATCCGATGAAAGGTGAGAGGCCCTTTCACCGGTGGGTAACAAGGCATGGTGATCGGTCACCTTTTTTGCATTAACACTTCGCTTATTCAGGGGAATGGTCAGCAGAACTTCAGCCTGCTTACCAAAATCGGGGTGATCCTTTAATTTGGCTATGAGGGAAGGTACTCCAGCAAACACATCATCGCCAATATAACGGCTTCCCGTACGCGGATAAGTGATCAGTTTGCTTTCATACAGATTCTGAAGCAGATTGAGTGTCTGATCGGCGGTAAAACCTTTGCGTTTATTCGCCTCCTGCTGTATACTGCTTAAGTCGTGGAGCAAGGGCGGTTGTTCCTTGCGCGGTTTTGATTCCACACTGATGATGTTTCCGCCAGCCGGAAATCCTGCTGCTACATCCTGCACCTTGTCATAAACTTCCTGGGCTTTTGATTTATCCTTAAAATTGTCTACCGATAAGGCCTTAAATATTTGCTCATCTTTAGCGAGCTGGATGCTCACCTGGTAATAGATCTGCGGAACGAAGTTCTTGCTTTCAATATACCGTGCACAGATCATGGCAAGGGTAGGAGTTTGCACCCGACCTAATGATAACACCGAACGTCCGCCGGCCGAAATGCTTAAAGCTTGCGTGGCATTCATCCCTACCAGCCAGTCGGACTCCGAGCGGCAGTGAGCAGAATTGAAGAGCGTATCATAGTCTGTACCCGGCTTCAAGTTCCTGAAACCTTCTTTAATAGCTTCATCAGTTTGGGAAGAGATCCAAAGACGTCGAAATGGTTTTTTGCATTTCAGGTAATAATAAATGTACCTGAAGATCAACTCCCCTTCGCGCCCCGCATCTGTTGCAACAATGATTTCAGTCGCACTGTCGAACAGCATTTTAATGGTGTCGAGTTGCTTGCGCACACCCGGATCCTCAACCATACCATCCTTAGTTTTGATTTTCCGTATAGCTAATTTGAAACGTTGAGGAAGCATTGGCAAGTGTTGAATCCGCCAACCATGGTATCCGTAATCCTGCGGTGGTGCTAACTGAAGCAAATGTCCGAATGCCCAGGTGAACGAATAGCCTTTACCTTCTATATATCCATCTTTCTTTCCTGTCGCCCCAAATACTTTTGCCAGTTCACGTGCTACAGAGGGTTTTTCGGCTATTACAATCTTCATCTATTTATTCTGCTTATCCGCATTCATTCCAGCAAAGAGGGAAGAATGGGAATGGGCAAATCTTACAATAATTATCGAGGTATCTGGTATCCTTTAGAAGTCTTTAGTCAGGAAAATGCAGTTCTCAAAAGTCGGTAGCTTCACCCGCTATAAGTAAGCCACTAAAAAAAATCGGCCTGTAAATTAATACATGCCGATTTGAATAAACGTATTTGATTATGCTTAATCCTGCAATAACTTAAGTAATTCTTTCGCAGCAGCTTCAGACGACGCAGGGTTTTGACCGGTTATCAAATAACCATCCTGAACCGTATACGTCGCCCAGTCTTCTTTCTTTGAATAAATGCCGCCCTTGGCTTTAAGTTCATCTTCAAGGAGGAAAGGTACTACATCTGTTAACTGGACCGCTTCTTCCTCAGTATTAGTGAAGCCGGTAACTCTTTTTCCTTTGACCAATGGCTCTCCATTTAGCTCTTTTACATTTAGTAATACCGAGGGAGCGTGACATACCGCCGCTACTGGTTTACCAGTCTGCCAGAAGTCCTCAATCAGGTTAATCGAATTCTGGTCGGTAGCAAGATCCCACAAAGGACCATGTCCACCCGGATAGAACACGGCATCAAACTCATCGGCAGTAACCTCCGAAAGCTTTTTGGTGTTCGCCAGAATCTGCTGCAAGTCCTTATCTGCTTTGAATCTCTTCGTGGCTTCAGTCTGAGCATCAGGAGCATCACTTTTAGGATCTATTGGTGGCTGTCCGCCTTTAGGCGACGCCAGCACAATCTCAGCACCTGCTTCTTTCAATAGATAGTAGGGGGCGGCAAATTCTTCAATCCAAAAGCCGGTCTTTTCTCCGGTGTTTCCAAGCTCACTATGTGAGGTTAATACAATTAATATTTTCATCGTAAGAGGTTTAACGCTGACAGGGTTTTAAACCCTGTCAGCGTTTGATTTAAACAGATTAATTAAGATTCAGTTCTTGCAAAGTAGGATAGTCTACATATCCTTTCGGTCCGGTAGCGTAGAATGTATTCTTATCCGGAATATTCAAAGGAGCGTTCTGAGCAAAACGTTCTACTAGGTCGGGGTTTGCAATGTACGGTACGCCATAAGCTACCAGATCGGCATCTCCATTCTCGATCACCTCATTACCTGTTTCGCGGGTAAAGCCCTTGTTTATGATAACAGTACCTTTATATAAAGGGCGGAAATGCTTCGCCACGTTCTTTACTGCGTGCGGAACATTGTCAACCGGGGTAAATGGTTCGGTAAGATGCAGGTAGGCTAACCCGTAACCATTCAGCTTTTCAGCAATATATTCATGAACGGGAATAGACTCGGGATCAATCATCATTCCCTGCGCCCCATGCAGAGATGGATTTAACCTTACGCCGACTCTATTCAAGTCAATTACCTCTTTTAAAGCGTCAAGGGTTTCAAACAATATTCTGGCCCTGTTTTCAATAGTCCCGCCATATTGGTCGGTGCGACGGTTTGAGTAGACATTGAAGAACTGATGAAACAGGTATCCGTTAGCGGCGTGGATTTCCACCCCATCGAATCCGGCTTTTACAGCATTTTCGGCAGCAACTTTAAAGTCTTCAATGGTTCTCAAAATATCTTCTTCAGACATTTCTCTTGGCACAACTGTATCAGCAAATCCTTCTTTAGTAAAAGCCCGGTCAAACGGATTTAATGCTGAGGGAGCTAAAGGTAATTTGCCATCCTGTAGTGCGGGGTGCGACAAACGGCCCACATGCCATAACTGCGCAAATATTTTTCCGCCTTTAGCATGCACTGCATCAGTAACTAATTTCCAGCCCGCTGTTTGTTCTTCAGTAAAAATTCCGGGTACATTAACAAAGCCAACAGCTTCCTTGCTCACATAGGTTCCTTCCGTTATGATCAAGCCTGCTGACGCTCTTTGTGCGTAATATTGTGCAGTAAGTTCAGTGGCTACATTACCGGGATTGTCTGAACGGCTTCTTGTCATAGGTGCCATCACCATACGGTTATTTAACTTGAAATCACCTGACTGGTATGGTTGCAATAAAATTTGATTTTCCATGTTCATCTTATTTCAGCAGTTGCTTATCATGTATTAATAAGTTAATTGATAGCAACTGTTGGTTCGGCAGCAAAGATAAGGCCGACAGAAATGTTGACTCTTGAGGTAGAATAAGAAATGTTGTTGACTTAAATCAATGATTTAACCCGGCAGAGTAATCTGTTTTCTGATGCGGCTGAGTGTTTCCGGAGTAATCCCGAGATAGGATGCAACCATATGCTGAGGCACACGCTGTATAATATCCGGGTATGCTTTAAGGATTTCCTGGTACTTTTCTTCGGCGGTTTGATTTAATGAGCTCGTGATCCTCCTCTGCATTGCTATGTAAGCGCCTTGCAATAAAAGGCGCTGATAGGTCTCGAATTTAGGAATGGCAACAAGAAGTTCCTCTGAGGCTGCTTTGCTGAGTAAAAGAAGTTCGCAATCCTCAAGAGCCTCAATGTTATAAGTTGATATTTCGCCTGTTAAAAAACTGTACAAGTCAGAGATCCACCAGCCTTCTGCGGCAAACTGGATAATATGCTCGTTACCTTTCTCATCTACCGTGTATGAACGCATAATACCCTTCTCAACAAAGGCATTCACTTTGCAAACATCGCCGCTCTGTAATAGATATTGGCGTTTACGCAGTTTCCTTGGCGTAAAGAATGTTTTGCACAGCTCCCGCTCTTCCTCAGTCAGGTTAACTCTTTCCCCAATGCTTTTAAATAGCTGCTCGAACATATACGAAAGTAAGGAATGTGAAATATTCCCGGGCTGATTTTCCCCACAAAAATCATCTCCCAGTTAGATATTATGATAGTATAAAAACTTTTTAACCCTTTGAACCTTAATTGATAATGCCTTTATGAGAAACAGATCAAATATTCAATTCAACTTTTTCAATTAATCACTAAATATTCAAAACCATGACAACTAAATGGAAAATTGATCCTGCACACAGCGAAATTCAGTTTAAGGTAAAACACCTGATGATTACTACGGTGACCGGGTATTTCGAAAAGTTTGATGCGGAATTTGAAACAGAAGGCGATGATATGAAAACGGCGAGAAATATCCGGTTTACTGCGGATATAGATTCAATCAATACGAATAACGAACAACGCGATACGCACTTGAAGTCAGCTGATTTTTTCAATGCTCCTGAACATGAGCAGTTATCGTTTACTGCCAGCAACTGTGAGAATGACGGTAACGAAGCCCAGGTAGCTGGCGAACTGACCATCCGCGGCGTTACCAAGCCGGTTACTATCGATGTAGAGCATGGCGGAACGGTGGTTGATCCATATGGTCAAACTAAGGCCGGCTTCACTATTAGCGGCAAAATCAGCAGAAAAGATTTCGGTTTGACTTGGGATGCAGTAACCGAAGCCGGTGCGGTGGTTGTTAGTGATGCCATTCGCCTGCATGCGGAAGTCCAATTCATCAAACAGCAATAATTATTTATACAACTAAGCAGGGGTTTTTAAAAACAAGTTAAGCTTCTGATTTAATTTGCCGCGGTCCGGTTCTATCTTTTATTCGGCGTCCGGTATCTTGTTGTCCGGGTTCAAAAATGTGTTGAAATTAAAGTCGTAGAATAACTGGTACCAAAGTGCTGAAATACCCTTTAGCCTACTCATTCTTTACTCATGTTCGTATCAGGCCGTTACTTTGACGGCCTGATACGAACATGGTACGAACCAGACCAAAACAATGTAGCCCTCTGAACTCCATATTTTCAATTAAAATCAGGGCTGCTTTGGCAATGACTTTTATCAATGCAAATTCTTGCTAAAAATCAAGAGTGTCGCCTAAATACCTCTGTAAATTTGTTTAACAATATTGATTACACCATTGTTAACACAAAAGAATATGGAAGATAGAATCTTAGGACTTCATCATATTACAGCAATAGCCGGTGAAGCGAAACGCAATTATAATTTCTATACCCGAACATTAGGATTACGCCTGGTTAAAAAAACCGTAAATTTTGATGACCCAAACACTTATCATTTTTACTATGGTGATAAAGTTGGGACACCCGGTTCCATTTTAACTTTCTTTCCGTGGGAAGGGATACAAACCGGCAGACGCGGGGCACGACAAGTAACTGAGATTGGCTATTCTGTTCCGGAAAGCAGCTTTGATTTCTGGCTGAAACGTCTCGACACTCACAATGTCATCTATAATAAGGTTTCCGAAAAGTTTGGTGAAAAATACCTTACGCTGATAGACCCCGACGGCTTAAAGCTTGAGCTGATTGCTTCTAAACAATCTGATGACCGCTTGCCATGGGAAACAGAAGAAGTGCCTGCGGAGCATGGCATTAAAGGATTTCATAGCGTCACAATTACCACCAATAAGTTGCAGCCTACTGCAGATGTGCTGACCAATATATTTGGATATCGGTTATTAGAAAGCCATGTGAACAGGCACCGCTTCATAACCGATGCCGTTGAGAATGCCAACATTGTTGACCTTGTAGAAATACCAGGAGAGGTTGTCGGGCATGTGGCTGGAGGATCGGTTCACCACGTTGCTTTCCGGGTGAAAGATGACCAGGTATTAATGAGGTTCAGAGATAAAGTAGCAGCTGCGGGATTAAATATCACTGATAAGATAGATCGTAATTACTTTTACTCCTTGTACTTCCGCGAACCGGGAGGTGTATTGTTTGAGATAGCAACAGACAACCCGGGTTTTGCAATAGACGAGACTGTTGAAGAGTTGGGTACTGCACTGAAACTGCCGAAGCAGTACGAAAGGCACCGGGACGAAATAAGTAATCAATTACCAAAATTAGTTTAAATGTATAGCCACACGAAAGATGTTGTCTTCAGCGGAGTTCCGCTTAGCGAGGCAAAAAAAGCGATCATTATGCTTCATGGCCGTGGTGCCTCCGCGGAGAGTATAATCTCTTTGAAAGATCATTTGAAGGTTGATGATGCCGCGATCGTTGCTCCGCAGGCCACAAACAACAGCTGGTATCCATACAGCTTTATGGCTCCCGATCAGGATAACCAACCGGCATTGAACTCGGCCTTACAGGTGATTGGCGATGTACTTAATGATATTGTAACTCAGGGAATAGCGCTTAACCAGATCTACTTTCTCGGATTTTCGCAGGGAGCATGCCTGGCACTTGAGTATACTGCCCGGAATGCAGATAGCTATGGGGGCGTGATAGCCTTTACCGGCGGATTGATCGGTCAGAGTATAAATACGCAAAACTATCCCGGTGATTTCAAGGGCACTCCTATCCTGATCACCACCGGCGACCCGGATCCGCATGTACCTATGTCACGTATTTATGAAAGTGTAGAAGTCTTAGAGAAGTTGAATGCCAGGGTTGAGCTAAAGGTTTACAAAGGCCGGTCCCATACGATCCAGATGGAAGAAATAGAGTTGGCGAAAGGGTACCTGGGGGTTTGAGACTTGATATGTGAGATTTGAGAAATCAGACTTGAGATATTAGACCTGAGGTTTGGGAAATCAGACTTGAGTTATGAGATCTGAGATTTGAGAAATGGGATCCAAACACATATGCCGAATCAAACCTAAGCTCTGGAGCCCGAGCGTAGTATCAAATCTAAAATCTTATATCTTACATCGAATTCATATTCTCATGTTTCAAATCTCACATCTCAAATCTTGACAACCATGAAAGAATTTATGATTACCAGAGTCTATTCTGATGAGCATGGCGATAGCCATTTTCAGGATATTACAGTGCCCCTGACTTCTGCTGGTCCTATAGGCTATCTATCCGAAAAAATAGCGGTAAAGGACTTAATCTTCAGGAAAGTGAAGCCGGGATACAATTACGAATTTCATACTGCACCCAGCCGGCAATACATCATATTGCTGGATGTGGGTATTGAAATAGAAACATCTTTAGGTGTAAAAAGGCAGTTTAAACCGGGCCATGTTCTTCAGGTTGAAGACGTAACCGGAAAGGGGCACAGATCAAGAAACCTTGAGACCAAAGAGCGTCAATCTATTTTTATCACCTACTAACATCCTTCGGATTGGGCAAACCTTAACAGACCTTCGTCGATTATTATTCAGATCATCCGCGTTTAAATAAACCCACTAGCTGGCCTGATGCAATAATATGTGCGCTCATTGTTTTCTCAAGTTGCTTTGCATCGGTATGGTCAGGCAATTCTAACAGGGTATTTAAAGCAAATACCTTAAAGTAATAACGGTGGGTACCGGATGGGGGACAAGGCCCTCCGTACTGACGCTGGTTAAAATCATTTAAACCTTGCACCCCCGGCGCTTCATTCTCCGCAACCTCTGGTTTGACCAGCATATTCCACATCACCCAATGAATCCAGATCTTTGAAGGCGCATCCAGGTCATCAACAATGATCGCCAGGCTTTTTGTTTCCGGGGGAATATTATCGATGTGGAGCGGAGGACTAACATTCATACCATCGCACGTATATCGAACGGGGATAAAGCCGTTCTGTGAAAACGCGGGGCTGGATATTTTCAAAATCTTTTTGTCTACCACTTTATCTTCCTGCTTCATAACTTCAGTTTTAGATATAGGTTCCTGCAATTATTGATCTTGTCCGGGTGAGGGAATTTCCTGTGGCGGATTTGTAAAAGGATCTTCATTCGGTATTTTATCAGGTTGTTCTGCTGGCATTGGAGGATCCTCCGGAACTCTTGCTGGATTTATTTCAGGGTCTGTTGCGGGAGCAGGTACGCCGGGTGGTTCTATGGGATCGATCATCTTGGTTTCAAATTAGATAATGAGAGAATATTCTCATTGTTATAACACAAGCGGGGGCAGGTGTTGTTTCGCCTGCTGCCGGTTATTTGTCGCGGAATCCAAATAATGTTTTTTTTAAGAGAACGAAAAAGAAAGAAAGGTATTTGCCTGTGCAACACGTGGTTTCTCTAAAGAATTTTTTCCAGCAGATCATCAATTATGGGTACCTGTGCTGAAATAATCTTTTCTTTCGCTGCCTTAATATTGAACCAGGAGGCTTTATCAACTTCAGGGATTAAAATAGTTTTGCCTGATTTGGGTGGCCACTCCAGCTCAAAAGTATTGCTTACAAAGTTTTCCGAATTGAAATCATACTTTACGCCCCAGGCATAAATGATTTTGCCACTCTTCTGTTTGGCTGGCCTAAGCTCAATAAAGTCTCCGGATACATCAATTCCAAGTTCTTCCTTTGCCTCACGAATTGCCGCTTTTAAAGGTTCCTCATCCTCATTAAACTCACCCTTGGGGACGGACCATGCTCCCAGATCCTTGTTCACCCAAAAAGGTCCGCCGGGGTGCACCAACAAAACTTCCGGTGAAGAATTAATAAGACGATATAAAAGCAGACCTGCACTCTTCCTCGCCATGCGTTTCAATATTAGGTTTAACTATTGAGCTCGAATAATTATAGCTGATTAGTGGGTCGCTTGCTTTACAACCGGTTTGTTAAGAGTTAAGCCGGCGACAATTTCGTAAGAACGAAGCCTTGCGGTGTGATCATAAATGCCTGAAGTGATCATAATCTCGTCAACCTGTGTTTCATCCAGAAACGCCTGGATCTTGGTTTCTAAAGTCTCAGGACTACCAATGAAAGTATAGGTCAGCATCTGCGTTACCGAATACATTTCAGACGCATTCCAGTATGGCCCCATGCTATCTACTGGTGGCTGCATCGGCAATGCCTTCCCTTTTATCACATTCAGGAACGACTGGTAGAGTGAAGTTGCCAGGTATTGCGCTTCCTGGTCTGTATCTGCAGCGATAACATTTATAACCGCCATTGAATAAGGCGCAGATAAAACTTCGGATGGCTCGAAAGTCTCGCGATAAAGCTTCAGGGATGAATGGAGCATATTAGGTGCAAAGTGACTTGCAAACGAGAAAGGTAGCCCAAGAATTGCAGCCAGTTGAGCGCTGTAGGAACTAGATCCAAGCAGCCAGACCGGGATATTAGTTCCCTCTGCCTGAATTGCACGCACTTTTGATTCCACATTGTCAGGCGACATATATCTTCTTAGCTCCTGAACGTTTTGAGGGAAATCTTCGGCACCGCTGTTCATATGCCGGCGAAGAGCCGCAGCGGTTAACTGGTCCGTGCCCGGCGCACGACCTAGACCCAGGTCTATACGGTCAGGGAATAGATTAGCCAAAGTACCAAATTGCTCCGCAATGACCAGCGGCGAATGGTTGGGTAACATAACGCCACCTGAGCCTACACGTATGGTGGAAGTACTCCCGGCAATATACCCGATGAGCACGGATGTTGCCGAGCTGGCTATCCCGGGCATATTGTGATGCTCTGCCAGCCAGAAACGGCTATAACCTAAGCTTTCTGTATGCCTGGCAAGATCCAGGCTGTTTTTGAATGCATCATGTATGGTCTTACCCGACAGAACAGGTACAAGATCTAAAACTGAAAGAGGGATTAATTCTGCGGATCTGTTTTGCGGAAGATTCATCCTGCAAAGTAAAGGAAGCCTTTTTAAAAGGATGTAAAGCTATTGTAAAAGATTGACGAGCAAACATCTGTGGATCGTTATATAAGCCGGAGAGGTTGAACTGCGCAGGGCATACACCGACGTTTAAAGATTCAATTGAACAAAGACACCCAGACCAGGTGTGCCCGGGTTACCATTGACTTAGATCAATGGTATTTGATGTGCAAGGTCAATGGACCGAAGGAGACAAGTTGGCTACCTTTGTTTATCAAACCAGAAAATTAACATTAAATAAAATCAGAGATTATGACAGTAAATATTTGGTCGGATGTAAGATGCCCTTTTTGCTATATCGGAAAACGGAAGTTTGAAATGGCTTTAGAAGATTTCCCTCAGAAAGATCAGGTGGAAGTAACCTGGAGAAGCTTTCAGCTGGATCCCACGCTTAAAACCCAGAAGGATGCTAACATCTACGACTACTTTTCGAAGGTTAAAGGGGTATCAAAGGCTCAGGCAGAGCAAATGTTCAACAACGTGACCCAGATCGCTAAAGAGGTTGGACTTGATTTCAATATCGAAGAATCTATTGTTGCCAATTCCTTCAATGCCCACCGGCTGATTCAGTTAGCAAAATCCAAAGGTTTAGGTGATGAAGCCGAGGAGCAGTTGTTTAAAATCCATTTTATGGAAGGCAAAGACATTGATGATACAGAGACGCTGTTGCAAACCGGCATTCTGATTGGACTTAATGAAGTCGATGTTAAAGAAGTATTAAACACTAATGCTTTCGATCACGAAGTGAAGCAGGATGAATCAGCTGCAAAGTCAATTGGTGTTAGTGGAGTTCCATTCTTCGTTTTCAATGATAAGTATGCTGTGTCAGGAGCACAGTCTCCGGAAACCTTCTTACAGGTATTGGAAAAGTCGTGGGAAGAGTTTGAGGCAGAGAAGAAAAATCTAACCGTTATTGAAGGACCAAGCTGTTCAGCTGACGGCACTTGCTAATAAAATAGAGAGTAAGGGATAATATAAATACTAGCATAATGAATATAGCATTAATAGGAGCTTCAGGTTTTGTAGGCTCTGCAATTTTAAAAGAAGCAGTAGGCAGGGGTCACCAGGTAAAAGCCATCGTGCGGAATCCTGAAAAAGTGAACCGGGAAAATAAAGGCATCACTGTGTCTGAGTGTGACATTATGGATACCGAAAAGCTTGCCGAAGTGTTAAAAGGTAGCGACGCGGTGATCAGCGCATATAATCCCGGTTGGACTAATCCTGCTATCTATGATGATTTCTTAAAAGGAGCACAATCTATTCAGGGAGCTACCAAAAGGTCAGGAGTAAAGAGATTGATCGTAGTAGGTGGCGCCGGAAGTTTGTTCCTGGCACCTGGTGTACAGCTGATAGATACGCCGGAATTTCCTGAGGAAATTAAAGCAGGAGCATCTGCAGCCCGCGATTACTTAAGTATTCTTCAAAAAGAAGATCAGCTTGACTGGACTTTCTTAAGTCCGGCAATAGAAATGCACCCGGGAACTTCGGGAGTAAGAAAAGGCCTTTACCGTGCGGGATTGGATAACCCCGTATTTGATGAGCATAACCGCAGCGTAATTTCAGTCGAAGATATAGCAGTCGCTTTATTGGACGAAACTGAAGATCCGGAACATATTGGACGCCGTTTTACCGTAGCTTACTAATAACCACGTTAAAAAATCAGCACAAAAAGTATTGATATAATGAGTGTGTAATGGAAAGCCAATTGCTGCTCAATATACCGCTCGTCCAACACAAATCAAAAGTTCTATTGTAGAAGTAATAGATCTTAAGAATTTCTAAGATCTTATGCAATGCTATTCAGCTTTCCTTGAAACATGGCAATTGTTAAGGGTGCAATTCTTTATCTTAATAATCATTTAAAAGAAAACACATAATGGAATTATTGAAAAATAAAGTAGCCATTGTTACTGGTGCGGGTTCCGGTATTGGTCGTGCCATAGCCATATTATATGCAGCCGAAGGCGCCAAAGTGGTTGTCTCAGATATTGATGAAAAAGGTGGCAATGAAACAGTATCAGAAATTATGTCTAAAGGTGGTGAAGCATTTTTTGTAAAGGCTGATTCGTCAAAAGCTGAAGACAACAAGAATATTGTTGACCAGGCAGTTAATAAATTCGGGGCCCTTCATCTGGCAGTGAACAACGCAGGCATTGGCGGATCTTTGGGACCAACAGGCGAATATACCATCGATGGCTGGGACAAAGTGATAGCAATAAATCTCTCCGGAGTATTTTATGGTTTGCGGTATCAAATTCCGGCAATCATTGCAGCTGGAGGTGGTAGCATTGTGAACATGGCTTCTATACTCGGTCAGGCGGGAACAAAGAACTCCCCGGCTTACGTAGCGGCAAAGCATGGTGTAGTCGGCCTTACCAAAGCCGCCGCACTTGACCATGCCACTCAAAACGTCCGCATAAACTCCATTGGACCCGGATATATCGTGACTCCACTGATCACTAACAGCCTTGACGAGGAAACTATGAATGCATTGGTTACTCTTCACCCTATGGGCCGTTTAGGCCAGCCGAATGAAGTCGCCGAACTTGCACTATGGCTTAATTCGGATAAAGCTTCATTCGTAACCGGAGCCTATTATAATGTAGACGGTGGATATTTGGCTCCATAAGCCCGTACGGGTTCAACTTCTTATTCACCTTTTTAATATACGCATGATTCATGAGAACGATAAAGCAAATACATAAGGCGGAGAGTGCCCCTATTGCGGACTTAATTACGTACCGGGCACTTCCCACCCGATCAATTGATCATATTGACCCCTTTTTATTTTTAAATCATCATGGCCAACAGGTATATCCCCCACATAACAGAGGGTTACCTTTCGGTCCTCACCCACATCGTGGGTTCGAAACAGTTACGTTCATCCTACAGGGCGATCTGTCACATAAAGACAGCAGTGGGGCTGAAAGCGTAATCAATGCCGGCGGCGTGCAGTGGATGACAGCAGGCAAAGGACTTACTCATGCTGAAGTGTCATCAAAAGAATTTATGCAGAATGGCGGCAACCTTGAGATTCTGCAACTGTGGATCAACCTGCCCGCCAAATATAAAATGGTTGAGCCTGCCTATAGGGGTTTGCAGAAAGAAGAGATACCTACCTTAAAATTAGATGGAGGAAAAGTATCTATTGATGCAGTCTCGGGTAACTGGGGCGGAACTAGAGGAGCCTTCTCACCTCTCACTGACATCCAACTGGGGGTTGTTCGTTTTTCCGCTGGTGGAACCTATAAAAAAGCAGTCCTTGAAGAGCGAAATATTTTCTTTTATGTGGTTAGTGGCAAATTAACTGTTAACGGGCAGGAAGCACAGATGCACGATCTGGTGGAGTTTTACAATGACGATACAGACCTTCAGATCGATGCACAGGAAGATAGTATAATTCTATTGGGCCACGCATTACCGTTTAATGAACCTATTGTTGCTCAGGGACCATTTGTCATGAATTCTGAGGAAGAAATCAGGCAGGCTTATCAGGATTATCAACAGGGATTATTTGGAAGCTGGGTGTAAAACTTGCGCACCTGCTTTAAACAGCGTAATTCTATTTTGTCCGATTCGCTTATAGTAAGTATCCCGATAAGCGTTTGTCTTCTGCGAATTGTCCGGACAATTGAACAATAGCGAAAATATAAAGCCAAACCACTCGTTTTCTTAGTCTTAGACTTATTTATACAAAGTAATTTAAGTCTACTTTTAGAAAGTATTTTAAGATTAATCCTATGGAGGAAGTTAAAATTAAACTTGATGATAGCGGTGAAGGGTATCTTTACATGGACGACAATGGTGAGGAAATGGCTCAGATGGTCGTCACTGTTTCGGGCAATGAGTTGACGGCCCATCACACTGAAGTATTTCCCAAGGGAGAAGGTAAAGGCTTGGGAAAGAAGCTTCTGGCAGGAATGGCACAGTATGCCCGGAGAAAAGGATTAAAGGTTAGCGCATTGTGCCCCTTTGTACACGCTCAATTTAAGCGTCACCCCCAGGAGTATGCGGATATTATAAGCAAACCTGGGACTGCCAATAACTTATAATTAGCTTGACGATATCAAAATCCTGCTCACTGTTTTCTGCTCAACAAATCGATTCTTTTGAAATGCCGCCAGATTAATTCATATTCGGGCATTCTTTGTTTATGAAATATTGTGGTTGCCTACTCCTAATTTTATTGGCTTTCTGGTCATCTTCTTGTACACAGAAACCTGTTAAAGCATTTCAAGCTCTGCCTTTTTTTACAGATGTAAAAGGCATTCAATACACAGAAGTAAGGCGTGCATTTGATAACGGGCTTTCATTTGATACAACCGGCTTTCAACTAGAGGCGGAATGGAGGATGAAGTTCTTGTCCGACGATACAGTTAAGTTGTATAATCCGCTTGAGGACCGCAGCTACAATTTCCATGTACATTACGATCATGACTCTGTGATCAATATGGCCAGAGTGTGGCTGCGAGTGAAGAATGTGACTAAAGACAGCTTGAGGTTTCAGCTCTTGCAGGTGGAAGGCAGAAATGTCTCAGCTGAACGATCTAATATCTTCATGACCTTTTATGCCGATCCTTATATTAAGAACAAGCTTCGTACAACAGCCGAAGAGCTTAGAAAACCAACACGGAACGATAGCTCATTTGTTCGTCAGAAGATAAAGGAGGCCGTCAATCGCCCGAAAGCTGCCTTCGCAGCCCGTAAACCAGTTGAGTTAGCGTCAAAAAGCCCGGCAATAAAGGTGAAAAAAAAAGAAGTCAAAGCTGACTTCTTAAGCGGCCAGGGACTTTCAGATGAATACATCTCTCCCGAATTTAACATCGTTATTAATCCGGCGTATAAAGATTTCAACTACTCATTCACTGTCACTGTGGATCCGCAAAGTCGTATGCACTTCGGAAAATCAACGGTGTATATAATGCCCGAGTTTGAGGAAACATACAACAAGGTGATGAAAGGTATTACTGAAGTATATCTTCAGAACCTGCTGGAGATTCAGCCCGGAAGAACGTTAGGTACCGCACATTCCAGCGAGATCACAGTGAATGTTAAGGGAATTGGTAAGAAATAGCTGAATTTCGCTTTCAGTCACGCACTAATTTTTCTCCCTCGTGAAAGGCACAAATCGCACTTGTGTAATATGGGTGGTGGATATCTTTCCATTCTTTTTCTGAAGCAGCACCAGATTCTGGACTTTAGAAAGTGGTCCTACGGGAATTATCATCTTTCCACCCTCCTTGAGTTGTTCGATTAGCGGAGGCGGAATCTTATCAGCGGCGGCAGTTACGATGATGGCGTCAAAAGGCGCTTTCTCTTTAAGGCCTTTATAACCGTCCCCGATGATCACATGAACGTTTTCATAGCCCAGCCTACTCATCAGCTTCTTCGTTCGTTCACCGAGTTCCTTTACGATCTCAATCGTATAAACTTCTTTTACAATCTCAGCCAGTACAGCTGCCTGGTACCCCGAGCCTGTACCTATCTCCAGAACACGGTCACCGGCACGTGGCTGAATCAGTTCGGTCATCGTGGCTACCACATAAGGTTGAGATATGGTTTGGCCGAGCCCAATTGGCAATGCCGTATCATCGTAAGCGTATTTCTGGTAATCAGCGGGAACAAAAAGATGACGTTCCACCTTTCGCATGGCTTGAAGTGTAGGCCGGTGTTTAATTCCCCGGGCTTCAATCTGGTCACTAACCATATCGTAGCGCAGCTCCCGGTAATTCTGTAAATAGGCAGGATAGGATACCCAGAGTACAAGTATTATGAAAGAAAGCTCTTTCATCTGATCAGATTCTATCAGAGGTAAAACATTCGGATACGTTAGTCAGTTGCTTATGGCTTTATGCATCTAGAACAAATAAAATTAAGGAAATGCTTTAGGTTATTCGAAAAATCAAGTGAAGGTTCAACAGGAAGCATCTGTAGGAAAACTCCTAAATCAGACAGGAGGAAGCACAGATAACTTGGGAAAGTCTAGAATGCAAAAACCCGCTCTACTCTCGTAAAGCGGGTCTGTAGCCCGTAGGGGAATCGAACCCCTGTTTCCAGAATGAAAATCTGGCGTCCTCACCCCTAGACGAACGGGCCTCTCATAAAAAAGTTGAAGCGATGCTTCAACTTTAGGTAGCGGGAGCCAGACTCGAACTGACGACCTTCGGGTTATGAGCCCGACGAGCTACCAACTGCTCCATCCCGCACTGTTTTGGTTACCTTTTTAAAGGTTTAGGTTAACAACCCGTTCCTTTTTATTGGTCTGCAAAGATATATTTCGTTTCTTTGCAGTCCAAATATATTTTGAAATATTTTTTTTATGTCGCATAAAGCCGGATTTGTGAGTTTGATAGGGAAGCCAAACGTAGGGAAATCAACACTAATGAACGCCCTGGTTGGCGAAAAGCTTTCTATAGTTACTCCAAAGGCACAAACTACCCGCCATCGTATCCTTGGAATTGTTAACGAAGAGGATTATCAGATCGTCTTCTCTGACACCCCCGGGGTGATCAAACCGGTATATGGTATGCAGGAATCTATGATGAGTTTTGTAAACGGCTCTATTGTCGATGCAGATATCCTCCTGTTTGTGACAGATATTAATGAAAAGTATGATGAAGGAGATGTTTTAGAAAAGCTATCTGATATCACCTCACCTATTGCCATCATTATCAATAAGATCGATAAATCTAACGAGGAAGTTGTAAAGGAAAAGATCGAATATTGGAATCAAACATTAAAACCACAAGCTGTTTTTGCTGTTTCCGCTCTTCATGATCATAACGTACCGGCGGTCATGCAGTTCATTCTGGATAATCTTCCCGAACACCCCGCCTATTACGATAAAGATACCCTTACTACCAAAGACGAACGCTTCTTTGTTTCCGAGATCATTCGCGAAAAGATCTTTAAACTGTATGAAAAAGAAATCCCTTACAGTACTGAAGTGATCATCACTGCATTTAAAGACGAACCGAAGATCGTTAGGATAAGCTCTGAAATTATCGTAGAACGTGACTCTCAGAAAAATATCATCATCGGTAAAGCGGGTGAGATGCTTAAGAAAGTAGGAACCTACGCCCGTAAAGACATGGAAGAATTCCTTCAGAAAAAGGTATTCCTTGAAATGTTCGTTAAAGTGATCCCCGACTGGCGCAACCGGAAGAACTACCTGAAGCGCTTTGGGTACGAGGGGTAGATAGCGGGAATCAAGTATATAGTATCAAGTATATCGTATCAGCGGTTAGAGTATTTTAGTACTATCCCCACAAAATAATTTATAAAAAAGAATACAGAGGAGGCATAAAAAGAGAGGATTGAATTAAATAATTAATCAAGAAAAGATATGCATAATTTCAAAGATCTGCGGCAGAAGTCAATCGATCTAACTACTGAAATATATGCACTCTTATCCACCTTCCCTCAAGATGAAAAATTTGGATTAATCTCTCAGATGAAACGGGCAGCGGTCTCAATACCTTCGAATATCGACGAAGGGGCTGGCAGGAATTCCAATAAAGAATTCAAGCATTTTTTATCTATCAGTCTGGGCTCTTTATTTGAAATTGAAACGCAACTCATAATTGCAAACCGATTAGACCTAATAAACATAAAAACAACACAAGAATTAAATTGTAAAATGTCTGACTTACAACGAATGATTTTCGCATTACAGAAAACCATATCCTGAGACCAGATACTTTATACCAAATACCAAATAATGAGTAATATAGTAGCAATAGTTGGCCGTCCGAACGTCGGTAAATCAACTTTATATAATCGTTTGACAGAAACGCGTAAGGCGATTGTTGACGATTTTAGCGGCGTAACCCGCGACCGCCATTACGGAACGGCCGAATGGACTGACAAAAACTTTACAGTAATTGATACTGGTGGATACGTGGCCAATTCGGAAGATGTTTTCGAGGCCGCCATCCGCGAGCAGGTAGTCATTGCCATTGAGGAGGCAACCGTAATACTTTTTATGGTTGACGTAACCACCGGTATTACCGATCTGGATGATGAGATAGCTAAACTTTTGCGCCGCAGTAAAAAGCCGGTATTTGTTGTCGTTAATAAAGTGGATAACACCCAGCGTTTGAATGACGCAAACGCGTTTTATAGCCTGGGCCTGGGTGATCTGTATTCTCTTTCATCCATCACCGGTTCCGGAACCGGTGAGCTGCTTGATGAAGTTATCAAGCATTTTGAAGAAGAACCAGAAGATGAGAATCAGCTTCCCAAATATGCGATTGTCGGCCGGCCGAACGTCGGGAAATCATCTTTGATCAACGCCCTGGTTGGCCGTGAACGAAATATTGTAACTCCGATTGCCGGTACTACCCGTGATTCAATTCATATACACTACAACCAGTTCGGACACGAGTTTATGTTGATTGATACTGCAGGTCTGCGTAAGAAAACCAAAGTAAAGGAAAACATTGAATTCTACTCGGTGATGCGGACCATTAAAGCCTTGGAAGAAGCCGATGTGACCATCCTGATGATCGATGCGGTTGAAGGAATTGAGTCGCAGGACATAAACATTTTCCATTTAGCCGAAAAAAATAAGAAAGGTGTAGTAATCTTGGTGAATAAGTGGGACCTGGTAGACAAGGATACCAAGACCACCAAAGAATTCGAAGAAAAGATCCGTCAGAAACTGGCTCCTTTTAATGACGTCCCTATCGTCTTCACTTCAGTGGTAGAGAAGCAAAGGATCTTCAAAGCAGTTGAGGCTGCTTCTAAGGTTTATGAAAATAAACTGAAGAAAATTCCCACTTCTAAACTGAATGACGTGATGTTACCCATCATTGAGAAGTTTCCACCGCCAGCAACAAAAGGCAAATATGTAAAGATTAAGTACATCACCCAGATTAACGGTGCTTCACCTATGTTTGCATTCTTTTGTAACCTTCCTCAATACGTTAAGGAACCTTACAAACGGTTTATTGAGAATAAATTGCGGGAGCACTTTGACTTTACCGGTGTGCCGATCCAGATCTATTTCAGACAGAAATAGATAAAATTAACATAGGTATATGACGATATAGCTTTAAAACTAGTCTCATATACCTATCCTATTTTAAACATCATACGTACAAAAAATCCAGGTCATGAAAACTTACACACTTCTTCTCTTTTGTTTTATTGGCTTCAGCCTTTCATCTTGCTCCGCCAACAAAAGCAATAAGGCAAAACAAGACTCATTAGCGGCAGCCGCTGCAGCCGACTCAATGCTCCGTGAGGCTTTGAAAGCGGATTCGCTCAAAGCAGATACTGATTCTATCTAAAGTTCGGCAAGGTTCTAAATTGGCATTTCAGATCGCTTCAATACATCGATAGATCGGGCAATTACCTTATCCTCCGAATTGAGCGCCCGATAAAACCCTTCGTCGCCAAAAAGATATCGCGCCAGCAAAGCCCTCAAATCGGCTTCTATCAATTTCCTGGATAAGTCTGCCTGCCGTTCATTAAGGGTTATGTTACGAACGGCTGCCATCTGTTCTATTTTTTGAAAAGCAGTATCAGGCATTTTAAAGGTGCTGATCAACTCCCCTACTGATTTATACTGAATGTCTTTAGAAGCTAAATGATTAAAAACATAATCATTTAAGATCCCCCTGGCACTTAATTCGTAGTAATACGGAGTGTATCCGCTGGTATCAACAGGTACATATATATCAGGCATTATTCCCCCGCCGGCATAAACTACCTTGCCGGATGAGGTGGTATAAGTTTTTTGCTTACCTAACCCGGTATCACTCACCTGTTTCCCGTCCGAGGTGAGTTCACCGTTTCTCATCCTTAGACCCACTTCGTCGTAATAATCCTCTAATCCCTTTTTGTAGGATTTCTGTATTGACCTTCCTGAAGGGGTGTAATAGCGGGCAACAGTAAGATTTAAAGCCGATCCATCACCAAAGTCAAACTGCTCCTGTACAAGTCCTTTTCCAAAAGAACGACGCCCGATAATCGTTCCGCGATCAAGATCCTGAATGGCGCCGGCTACTATCTCACTGGCCGAGGCAGAGTTCTCGTCAATCAGAACAATTAGTTTGCCCTGTTCAAAGGCGCCGCTAGCAGTAGCATAATATTCAGTCCGCGGTTCATGTGCGCCCTGAGTGTAAACAATCAACTTCTTATCGCCCAAAAACTGGTCAGCTAATTCGGTTGCCGAATTAAGGTAGCCGCCCCCATTCTGTCTCAGGTCGAGCACCAAATTCTTAAGTCCGCGTTTCTGAAGTTGCTTTATCGAGGTTATAAAGTCTTCGTCCGTCTGATCGCCAAAGCGGCTGATTTTGATATAGCCGGTTTCCCGGGTAAGCATGTAAGCGACATCGATGCTGCTTATCGTAATCTTACCACGAACTACGTCAACCGTCTTTAACTGACTACCGCGCAGCAGGCTCAAACGAACTATAGAGCCACTTTTACCGCGAATTTGTTTAACAATCTTGTTCGCACTGATGCTTGTGCCCGACGATTTAACATTATCTATCTTTAAGATTTTATCACCACGTAACACGCCGGCGTCATATGCCGGACCGCCTGGAGTAACCGAGGTGATCAGGATAGTGTCATTCAAGATATAGTATTCGATACCAATGCCATTAAAATTCCCTTCAAGATCCTCTGTAAGCAGTTGGGCTTCCTCAGGAGGTAGGTAGGCTGTATGTGGATCAAGCTGCTGAACAATTTCTTCAATAGCTTTATATTGAAGAGTATCTACCCTGATCGAATCAACGTAATTTTCATCAATCGTTCTCAAAATCCTTTCAATTTTCGGAGACCTGTCGCCCAGGCCAAACGGGAGGAACGATCCGTTCCTGGTATTGGCATTTTCTTTGGCAAACTTGGGACCCAATACCATCCCGATAATTAATACTGAAGCATATGCTGCCGCAATTAGTAGATTTTTTCTTGTCAACGGTCCCATGCTCCTCTAAAATTCAAAAATATTAAACTTTCATTACAAAATATGTAAGCAAACAGCCATAATCAAAAATATAATTGAATACATGAATCTGTTAAGTATCAATTTATTAATCGGTTGTTAATTTGCTCAATTGCCTATAGATGATATTACCGGGAAGGTTGTCGCTTCCCCTTCATTGTAACATAAGCTAATCAGGTAAACATATTGCCAATGGCCTCTTAAGTCCTCGTTGTAGAACCCTAAAGGTTTGGTAGTAATAACCTACTAGCATATTACTGGGAAACTACTACCAAACTACTAGGAAACTACTAGGAAAACCGTGGGAAAATCAACGTGGTCCTTACAGAAATCCGAATGATCTAAACACAGAAACAATTAAATGATAGCGAGAGTTTTATAACTGTCTAACCATTGTTCTTTTAAGCTTAAACCTATCGGCTAACCAACATTATTAAGTCCTAATTTTTTGCTTTTAGATAATATTCCGATTTTTACTGATATTATTGAACCATGAAAAGGATTACTGAACAGTCTTCGTATTATAACGACCTTGAAAAAATGTCGATAAGCGAACTACTTCAGGGAATGAATAAAGAAGACAAATCAGTGCCCTACGCTGTTGAAAAGGAGATACCCCGCATTGAAAAACTAGTCGAAGTTATTTCGGAAAAGATGAAGACAGGCGGCCGTTTATTCTATATCGGAGCGGGTACCAGCGGACGTCTGGGTGTATTGGATGCATCTGAATGCCCGCCAACTTACGGCGTTCCCTTTGATATGGTAGTTGGCATCATTGCGGGTGGGGATACGGCCATCCGTAAAGCGGTAGAAAATGCTGAAGATGACGTGGATCAGGCCTGGCAGGATCTACTGGCCTATAATATTAGTCCTGCGGATGTACTGATTGGCATTGCTGCTTCTGGAACTACCCCCTATGTTATTGGTGGTTTGCGTAAAGCCACCGAAATGGGTATCGAAACCGGCTGCATAGTATGTAACCAGGGAAGCCCTGTTGCTGCCGAAGCTAAATATCCTGTTGAGGTAGTGGTTGGCCCTGAATTCGTAACGGGCTCTACCCGCATGAAATCCGGGACTGCCCAGAAACTAGTACTCAACATGATCAGTACGTCTGTAATGATTCAGTTGGGACGTGTTAAGGGCAACAAAATGTTCGATATGCAGTTAACTAACGATAAACTGGTGGGTCGTGCTGTAAATATGATCATGGAATCTACAGATTCAGACCGGGAGACTGCTCGTCAGCTTCTAGAAAAATACGGCAGTGTACGTAAAGCGGTCGAAAATTATCACACAGTTAAATAACGATTAAACCCTTTACGGGGAGAATGGGAGGGCTGGAGTAATGCATGATATAGAACCATATTACCGGTGGAGAGACGATTACATTGCAGCTGAAGACAATCGCTCGCCTTTTTTCGAAACTCAGTATAGCGAATTCACCTACGATAAGCAGATCTACAACTATTATATCCACCCACAATGGGATTTTTTCGGTTCTCAAACGCTTTACCTAAAAGTGATCTATGCAGATTACCATCGCGGGTACGCCATCATAGAGTTTATAGGTGAATGGAATGATGCCCTTCATAATGACATCATGCTGCTGAAGCGCGAAATTCTTGAACTGATGATAGACGAAGGGCTTAATAAATTCATCCTGATCGGCGAAAATGTATTAAACTTCCACTCTTCGGACGACTGCTATTACGAAGAATGGTTTCAGGACGTAGAAGATGGCTGGATAGCCGGCATTAATTTTCGCGACCACGTGATCAGCGAGTTTAAACGAAACAATCTGGATTATTATATCAATTTTGGCGGTGTGCTCGACGACATGAACTGGCGAAATTTAAAACCCGTACAATTCTTCAAGCTGGTAGAAGAACAGCTTGTTAAAAGGTTGAGCTAATACTCCGGTTTGGCTCAACCCATCCTTTTTATTATTTTAGAAAAAAAAAAATCCATAATGTCACAACAAGATAGCTCTTACAAATTCGATCCTAATTCGGTAGTCCAGTATGATGGGGGTATAACAGCCAGAAATTTCCTGCCTAATGTTTTTCTTTGGATGTTCCTTGCGCTCGGCTTGTCGGCAGCCTGTGCTTACTATTTCTCGATTGACGAAACGTTGATGCGTTACTTAGTAAACTCCACCACCGGCTCCATGACCACCCTGGGTAAAGTAGCCATGTTTTCGCCGCTTGCCTTTGTTATGCTCATGTCTTTCGGCTTAAACAGATTATCGTTTCCGGTTCTGGCTCTTCTTTTTACAGCCTATGCAGCCATCACGGGAATTAGCCTAAGCTTTATTTTATTGATCTACTCCAGTTCGTCCATATTTACCTGCTTCATTTCAGCATCCGTTTTATTTGGGGTAATGGCAGTTGCCGGATACACTACTAACCAGGACCTGACTAAGTTCGGTTCTATTTTAATGATGTTCTTAGTAGGAGTTATTATCGCGAGTGTCGTAAACTGGTTTTTAAATAGCAGCCAGCTTGACTATATCATAAGTTTTGTAGGCGTTGCCGTTTTTGTAGGATTAACAGCCTACGATGTTCAAAAGCTTAAACGGATAGGCGAAGGTCTTGAATACGGTGATGCATCTGCCCGTAAAATGGTGATCATGGGTGCGCTAACTTTATACCTTGATTTCATAAACCTTTTCCTGATGTTATTGCGTCTGTTCGGAAGCCGGAAATAATCAGCATCGTTGCTGAACCAACTATTAGCTACAATTTTTTATAGCCGTCCTGGGTATCAAACCCGAGACGGCTTTTTCGTTCCATATCATTTTTCCAGACTCCCTTCAGATCATCTCCCAGGTTCATTCGATTCACTAACTTATTGATGATTTGTTTGATGGAACATAGGGCATTTCGTTTGTTGCTTAACACGGAAGCTCCCCCGGAGCTACGGTTTTAAGGGGGTGTAATGTCTATAGACAGCTAGCTCCGCTGGAGCTAGTGGCAGACAGAACTTCAAGTCTCAAGATGTCGAATTGATTGTGGGCTAATTTGATTTCAATGACCTGCACCTCCGTAAGGCTCCGGAGGTGCCACGTGTTTATAGAAATTAGCAAGATATCAATTGAACTCCGGAGAAGCTTCCTGAATATTAGCCGTCACGGGTATCGACATTTTATGTTAGATGGCGTTTACTTTACCAATTTGAAGTCACGACTATCTAAGCTCCGGTTTGCCTAACTGCCAAAGATAATTCCTAAAAGGCTATCTAAAAACCCACCAATCGGTACATTATTTCGCTAACTGCTTCTTATTATTTGCATTTGAACAAAAAACACTGCATTTTTGCAGTGCTTATTAAGAAAGACGGAGGGATTAGACCCTGCGAAGTCTTAGCAACCTGTGCTTACAAGGTGCTACATTCTATTCCGGTTACTCCGGAAACAGATAAGTGAAAGTCCATTATTACCCGACTTTTCGAAGATAAGCCTGATTTAGATTTTAGATGTGAGACTTTAGATACGAGAGGCTCAACTCTTTGTTGAAGTTTTGAGCGTTTTTTTATTGCTCTTGATCTCAAATCTAACGTCTCAAATCTCATATCAAAATAACTATGACTCTCAGAGAAGAACTAAATAAACGCATACTGGTAATTGACGGAGCCATGGGTACCATGATTCAACGTTACCAGTTGAAGGAGGCTGACTTCCGTGGAGAACGATTTAAAGATCATCCATGCGATGTGCAGGGGAACAATGATCTGCTGAACCTTACCCGGCCGGATATCATTAAAGCAATTCACACCGAGTATCTGGCAGCAGGGGCTGACATTATCGAAACCAATACCTTCAGCACCCAGCGCATTTCGCTGGCGGATTACAAAATGGAGCCTTTGGCTTATGAGCTAAGTTTTGAAGGTGCCCGCCTTGCACGTGAAGCGGCGGATGAGTTTACCCAAGCCAATCCGGGAAAACCGCGATTCGTAGCCGGTGCTATCGGCCCCACCAATCGTACAGCTTCCCTATCACCCGATGTTAACGATCCCGGTTTTCGGGCAGTAACTTTCGATGACCTGGTTGAAGCATATTATGAACAGGTCCGGGGCTTGGTGGACGGAGGTTCAGATGTTTTGCTGGTTGAAACTATCTTCGACACGTTAAACGCGAAGGCAGCGCTATTCGCGATTAAAAGATATGAAAACGAACTTCATCAAAAGTCTCTCTCCACTGGAGATGGATCTAAGGTGAGGCCTTTGGAGGTGATGATATCAGGCACCATTACTGATGCCAGCGGACGAACGTTGTCCGGTCAAACAGTTGAAGCTTTTTTAAACTCGGTGTCACATGCCAATCTTCTGAGCATTGGTTTAAACTGCGCTTTAGGGGCAAAGGAAATGCGGCCGCACATAGAAGAACTCTCGGCTAAGTCGACCACTTATATTTCTGCTTATCCCAACGCGGGCTTGCCCAATGAATTCGGTGAATACGATGAAGTTCCACACCAGACAGCCCATTTAATTGAGGATTTTATTGCCAGCGGTTTTATTAACATCGTAGGTGGCTGTTGCGGCACTACCCCTGAGCACATCAAGTGTATCGCCGAGAAGGCAGCGAAGTATGCGCCCAGAATTCCGCCGGTAGTAGAGCCTTATCTTCGATTAAGCGGACTGGAGCCAGTGACTCTAACACCTGAAACTAATTTTGTAAATATAGGTGAGCGAACCAACATAACGGGATCCCCCAAATTCTCTAAGCTGATTTTGAGCGGTGACTTTGAGGGTGCATTATCTGTCGCCCGTCAGCAGGTAGAAGGCGGAGCCCAGATCATTGATGTAAATATGGATGAGGGAATGCTGGACTCTGAAGCAGCAATGAAGAAGTTCATGAATCTGATTGCCTCAGAGCCTGATATCTCAAAGCTTCCAATCATGGTCGACTCTTCCAAATGGTCGGTGATTGAAACAGGGCTGAAATGTTTACAGGGAAAAGGCATTGTTAATTCTATCTCATTAAAAGAGGGCGAAGAAAGCTTTAAAGAATATGCGTTAAAGATCCGCCAATACGGAGCTGCCGCGGTCGTTATGGCCTTCGATGAGCGGGGCCAGGCGGATTCGTTAGAGCGGCGGATTGAAATCTGTCAGCGTTCTTACGATATTTTAGTGAACGAAGTTGGTTTCCCACCACAGGACATCATTTTCGATCCGAACATACTAACAGTTGCTACAGGATTAGAAGAGCATAATAATTACGCAGTCGACTTTATTGGAGCTACCCGTTGGATTAAGCAAAACCTTCCTTTAGCTAAAGTAAGCGGTGGTGTCAGCAATATTTCGTTTTCATTCCGTGGCAATAACACCGTCAGGGAAGCCATGCACTCCGCATTCCTTTACCATGCTATTAAAGCTGGTTTGGATATGGGAATTGTTAACGCCGGTATGCTTGAGGTATACGAGGAAATCCCGAAAGACCTGTTGGAACTGGTTGAGGATGTATTATTGAACCGCCGTGCGGATGCTACCGAACGGTTGGTCGAGTTTGCAGAGACTATAAAGACCAAAGGAAAAGTAATTGAAAAGGATGAAAAATGGCGAAATGATAGTGTTGAAGCTCGTCTTTCTCATTCCCTGGTAAAAGGTATTATTGACTACCTGGATGAAGATGTTGAGGAAGCTCGTCAGAAATATCCAAAGCCGCTTGAGGTAATCGAAGGACCGCTAATGGATGGCATGGGCATAGTTGGGGACCTCTTTGGTTCTGGAAAGATGTTTTTACCGCAGGTTGTAAAATCTGCCCGGGTAATGAAGAAGGCAGTAGCCTATCTGCTGCCATTTATTGAAGCAGAAAAACTGAAGAACGCCGATAGTAATCAGCGTAAAAATGCGGGAAAGGTATTGCTGGCGACTGTGAAGGGTGATGTACACGATATTGGGAAGAACATTGTAGGCGTAGTACTTGCCTGCAACAATTTCGAGGTAATTGATCTTGGCGTGATGGTCCCGGCCCAGCGCATTATTGAAGAAGCAAAGGCTCAAAACGTAGATATTATTGGGCTCAGCGGACTTATAACTCCGTCACTGGATGAGATGGTCCATTTCGCCAAAGAGATGGAAAGGCAGGAATTTACGGTTCCATTGATCATTGGCGGAGCCACCACTTCGCGAATTCATGCGGCAGTTAAAATTGCTCCCGGGTATACCGGACCAACCATACATGTTCTGGATGCCTCGCGCAGTGTTACTGTTTGCAGTGCCCTTATGAATGAGGAAAACCGCGATGTTTATATTGCCAATATCCGTGACGATTACGAAAAAACACGGATTGCACACCTCAATAAAAAGTCTGACAAACGGTTTAAGTCCATTGCTGAGGCTCGCGAAAATAAGTTTCAGATTAAGCTGAACGGACAGATAGCTCCCAAACCGGCCTTTCTCGGGACCAAAGTGTTTGAAAACTATCCTTTAGAGGAATTGGTTCCGTACATCGACTGGACGCCATTTTTCCACACATGGGAACTGAGAGGAAGCTACCCGCGCATTTTTGAAGATCAATTCGTTGGAACAGAGGCTAAGAAGCTATTCGACGAAGCGCAGGCTTTATTAAAGAAGATTGTAGATGAAAAGCTCCTGCAGGCGAATGCGGTAATCGGTTTCTGGCCGGCAAATGCTGTTGGAGACGATATTGAGCTTTATACAGATGAAACCAGAACTGAAGTCCAGGCTACCATACATACGTTACGGCAGCAATCGGAGAAAGTAGCCGGTGAGTCCTATTACGCCTTGTCGGATTTTGTGGCTCAAAAAGAAACAGGCATTGCCGATTATTGGGGCGGCTTCGCCGTGACCAGCGGTATAGGTTGCGATGAGCTGGTAGCACAGTTTGAAAAGGATTATGATGACTATAACAGCATTATGACTAAGGCCCTTGCCGACAGGCTTGCTGAAGCCTTTGCAGAAAGGATGCATGAACGGGTACGGAAAGAATTCTGGGCCTACGCTCCTGAAGAGCATCTGGCTAATGATGAGCTGATCAAAGAAAAGTATGCCGGAATACGTCCCGCTCCAGGTTATCCGGCTTGTCCGGATCATACTGAAAAGCGTACGTTGTTTGACCTCCTGAAGGCTGAGAAGAAGGCAGGAATTCATTTAACAGACAACTTCGCCATGTATCCTACCGCAGCGGTTAGCGGATTCTATTTTGCCCATCCTCAATCCAGATATTTTGGCTTAGGAAAGATTACCAAAGATCAGGTGGAAGATTACGCGGCACGAAAGAACATGACTATAGAAGAAGCGGAGAAATGGCTTAGCCCTAATTTGGCGTACTAAGGTAGAGGGTTGAAGGTTATAGGTTGAAAGTTATAGGTTATGGAAAAACAATATAAGAAGTACACCAATTTGGAGGTGTGGACAGAGGCACAGAAGCTTGTCGCTACTGTTTATTCCGCAACTAAAACCTTCGCCAGAGACGAACAATTTGGATTCATAAGCCAAATGCCCAGGTGCAGCGGGTCAATATCTTCCAATATTGCAGAAGGCTGTGGAAGAAATCACAAGAAAGACAGCCTTCAGTTTTCTTTATAGCAAGAGGATCGATTTATGAATTGGAAACTCAGCTTTATCTAAGTTATGATCTGCACTATTTGTCGGAGGCAGAGCTTAACGCAATTTTAACTCTTTTAGAAACAAACCAGAAACTGCTTAATGGTTTCATAAGATATTACCAGAATTCAATTCTTACAACCCTCAACTCACAACCTACAACCTAAGTGAAAATAACAGACCACATAAAAAACGCAAACGGCAAGACGCTCTTCTCTTTTGAATTGCTACCGCCTGTTAAAGGGCAAAGCATCCAGGGAATTTATGACGCTATTGATCCGTTGATGGAGTTCAAACCGCCTTTTATTGATGTAACCTATCACCGCGAGGATTATATCTATAAGCAACATGAAAATGGCTTGCTCGAAAAGGTATCATATCGAAAACGTCCGGGTACGGTAGCCATCTGCGCTGCCATAATGAACCGCTATAAGGTTGACGCAGTTCCGCATTTAATTTGCGGTGGGTTTACAATAGAGGAGACGGAGAACGCTCTTATTGACCTTCAATTCTTAGGTATCGACAATGTGTTGGTATTGAGGGGGGATGCCCGTAAAGCCGACGCGTCATTTATTCCTACTCCCGGCGGACATGCTTACGCTTGCGATCTTTTGAACCAGGTGCGCAACATGAACGACGGACGTTACCTGCATGAAGACCATGACACTTCGTTCAGCACCAACTTTTGTATCGGTGTGGCCGGATATCCTGAAAAGCATTTTGAAGCGCCAAACCTAAAAGCTGATTTCAGGTACCTGAAGCAGAAAGTAGACATGGGTGCAGAATTTATTGTGACTCAAATGTTCTTTGATAATAGCAAGTATTGCGAGTTTGTTAGCCGGTGTCGTGAAAACGGAATTAACGTGCCGATTATTCCCGGTTTGAAGCCAATAACTTCCTCCAAACAATTGATTAATCTTCCGAAAGTATTCCATATTGATATTCCTGAAGATCTCAGTGATGCAATTTCAAAATGTAAGTCAGAAAAGGACGTAAAACAGGTCGGCATTGAGTTTATGATTGAGCAATGCAAGGAGCTAATGAAGTTTGGAGCGCCTGTTTTACACTTCTACACAATGAGTAACCCCGGACCGACTAAGCAAATAGCGGAAGCTATATTTTAAGAAAGCGGCTTTTTTCCTTTAAATAGTGTTAACATCAATACCAGTCACAAACAATATTAGGATATTACTTTTTTAGCCTGAATACGATTCAAAGCGTTCAGGCTATTTTGTTGACAATAGAAAGCGCTTGAAAGACTTGAAATCCGGTGTCATCTTAACAGATTTCTTTTCAGCATCATTGGAGAACTGGGTTTGAATTGAGACTTTTTCGCGCATCTCCCCTTCATAAGTTTCCGGAAATTTCGATGGGTGTGCAGTTGACAGGAATATCGCTGAAGACTGATCCTGCGGAAATTCATTGCGCCATGATTGCACACCCAGCCATGCTACTGCTGTATGAGGGCAGGCAATGTATCCGTACTGATTGTAAATCTGATCAACGGCTCCCAATGTATCCACATCATTGAAACTGTAGCTTTTCACCATCTTTCTGAGGCTCTCAAGATCATTGTGAAATAAGTCTAAAACTCTAACCCAATTACTTGGATTTCCGACGTCCATGGCATTAGATATCGTTTGGATTGACTTCCGGGGCTCATAAATTCCGGTCTCAAGAAATGAGGGAACGGTATCGTTCAAATTGGTTGCTGCCAGGAATTTCTTGACAGGCAGTCCCATCTTCCAGGCTAATAACCCTGCTCCTATGTTTCCAAAGTTGCCGCTGGGCACTGAAAAAATAAGGTCCGTAACGCCGTTGCGCTTCATTTCAGCATAGGCGTTGAAATAGTAGAACGTCTGCGGTATCAGCCTGGATATATTAATTGAATTGGCTGAGGTTAACCGCAAAGCTTTGTTAAGCTCGACATCATTAAAAGCCTCTTTGACTAAGGCCTGGCAGTCATCAAACGTCCCTTCAACCTCAATTGCGGTTATATTCTGTCCATTAGTGGTGATTTGTAGTTCCTGAATGTTACTAATCTTACCCTGTGGATACAAGATAGTCACCCGTGTGTTCGGCACTCCCAAAAAGCCGGCCGCTACAGCGCCGCCGGTATCGCCGGAAGTTGCGACCAGGATATCGAGCATTTGTTCCCCTTCGTTCAAGAAATAGCTCATTACCCTGCTCATGAAGCGAGCTCCAAAATCTTTAAAGGCTAATGACGGACCATGAAACAGCTCAAGCACGTAGGTCTTGTCTTCCAATTGCACTACAGGTGCGGGAAAGTTTATGGCATCATCAATAATTGACCGCAAGGTGTCTTCCGGGATCGCATCCTCCAATAATGCGTGAGCCACTTTGAACGCGATCTGTGTCATCGAATAGCGATCAATATTCTGGAGAAAATCTGCGTCAAGTGCCGGAATGTTTACCGGCATATAGAGCCCGTTATCAGCCGGCAGACTGTTGAAAACTGCCTCCTGGAACTCTACTCGCAGCGTAGGATTGTTGGTGCTATATAACTGCATTAATCTATAATTTTAGGTCCTGCGCTGTTGATGGCTGAGGTATATGATTTAGTGTTAATATGGATTGACGACAAATACTCGGTCAGAACTTGGGCTATACGAACTGCTTCATCTTCGTTTTTCGTAAAAGAAAAAACAGAGGGGCCTGAACCTGATATACCAAAACTAATGGCTCCATTCTGCATAGCTATTTCCCTCAGCTTATAAAAACCAGGAATAAGCATCGCTCTTGCTGGTTCAATAATAATATCCTGCATACTGCGGCCAATCAGATCGGTATCCTGCATAAACAGTCCGGACACCAAACCTGCTATATTCCCCCATTGAGTGACAGCATCCTTTAATAGTACCCGGCTACGGATCAATTGTCGTGCATCACGTGTGGGCACATCTACATCCGGGAAAACAATGGCGCAATGCAGATCCGGCGGATAAGGAAGTCGAATTATATCCAGCGGCTCATAGCTTCTTATTAGTACAAAGCCGCCAAAAAGTGCCGGCGCTACGTTATCCGCATGCCCTGTACCACAAGCTATCTCCTCGCCTTTCATCGCAAACGGAAGTAGATCAGTCAAGGAAAGCTTGCTTGAAAACAACTGATTTACCGCATACAACCCAGCCACCGTACTCGCCGAGCTTGAACCTAATCCGCTGCCAATAGGCATTTTCTTATGAAGTTCTATCTCAATACCCGCATCAGGGTTACCGATGGCAGCCAGGTAATGCTGAACACTTACTGCGACTGTATTTTTTGCAGGATCAAGCGATAGACGACCGTCATCACCGCTGATTTTGCTGATGCGAATGCCCGGCTTATCTGAGAGGCGCATTACCACTTCATCACCCGGATTATCCACTGCAAATCCTAATATATCATATCCACAGACCACATTGGCGACTGTAGCAGGGGCAAAAACTTTGATTGTTTCCATCTATTCGGCTCCTACATTAATCAGATCAGCAAAAACCCCTGCGGCAGTGACTTCAGCACCGGCACCCGGACCTTTAACAACCATCGGCCGTTCCGAGTACCTGTCAGTAGTGAAGGAAATAATGTTATCACTCCCTGAAAGCATATAAAACGGGTGATTTTCATCAACCATTTGCAGGGATATCTCAACATTACCGTCCTCAAGTTTACCTATGTAACGAAGCACTTTCCCGTCCTTTTCTGCTTTCGCTTTCAATTCATTAAAGTAGGACGCTGACGCTTTCAACTGCTTATAAAAATCTTCGACAGATTTAGCTTCCCTGCATGCAACAGGGAGCAGGTTTTCTATAACTATTTCATCGGGTTCGAGCGGGTAACCGGCATCGCGGGCAAGAATGAGCATCTTGCGCATGAAATCCATGCCACTGAGATCATCCCTGGGGTCAGGTTCGGTAAATCCTTTCTCCTGAGCCATCCTTACTATATCATGAAAATCTGCGCCGTTTTTGAAGTTGTTAAATATAAATGAGATCGTTCCGGAAAGAATTGCTTCTATTTTCCGAACCCGGTCGCCGCTGATCATCAAATCTCTCAGGGTTTTGACAATGGGCAAACCGGCACCTACATTCGTCTCATAATAGAAATCCACTCCATAGCTTCGGGCAGCATCTTTAAAACGGCGGTATCGCTCGTAAGGACCGCTGTTGCCTACCTTATTGCAGGTGACCACAGAAATGCTTGCACATAAAGCTTTTTCGTAATGCACAACAGGTTCTTTGCTGGCGGTATTATCTACCAGCACACAATTCGGCAGGTTCAATTCGATCATCCTGGTAATGAATGTATCCAGATTCGCTGTTTCACCTTTGGCGTTTAATTCCTGCGACCAATTCTGCAGGCAGATCCCTTCCGGATTGATATGCATTTGACGGGTATTGGAAATTCCAATGATCCTTACCTGTATATCATTGTGCTCCCTGAGAAAGTCGCTATGAGAGTGCAGCTGTTGAAAAAGGGTAGTTCCAATCTGTCCTGTTCCCAGGCAAAACACATTCAGAGTCTTTTTAAGCTGGGTGAAGAATGCCTGGTGAACTGCGTTCAACCCTTTCGCGAGATCTTCCCTGCTCACAATAACGGAAATATTATATTCAGAGGAGCCCTGGGCGATCGCACGAACGTTAACGCCGTTCCTGCCAAGTGCATGAAACAAACGTCCGGCAATGCCGGGAGTATGACGCATATTTTCGCCAACGATGGCCAGCGCCGAAAGTTCACTTTCAATGACTGGCTCATCGAGCTTCCGGGCTTGAATCTCCAGATCAAATTCACTTAGGATTAACTGCCTTGCTTTTAAAGCGTCCTGCGGATTAACAGCGAAGGTGATGCTATGCTCTGATGACGACTGGGTGATCAGGATCACGCTGACCATCTCACGGGCTAGCATCGAGAATAACCGGCCGCTGAAACCGGCTTTTCCCACCATTCCGCTTCCCTGTAAATTCAATATACTGATCTCGTTGATTGATGATATACCTTTTATAGGCAAGTTCGAGCGACTGCAGTTGGCCTTTATTACTGTTCCTTCGAAATCAGGTTGAAAAGTATTTTTAATAACAATAGGAATCTTCTTCAAAAACGCCGGTATCATAGTAGGCGGATAGATAACCTTCGCCCCGAAAAAAGATAACTCCATCGCCTCGATATATGATAGATCGGTAAGCGGGAAGGCCTCTTTTACAATTCGTGGATCGGCAGTTAGCATCCCGTTTACATCTGTCCAGATCTGTATTTCTTCGGCATGTAAGGCTGCCGCGAAGATCGAGGCAGTATAGTCACTCCCACCACGACCCAGCGTAGTTACTTTACCTTCGCCGTTACTGGCAATAAATCCTGTAACAAACAGCACCCTGCCGGGATTTTCATTGTAATAGCTTTGGATCAGCATCTCCGACATTTCAGTATTTACTTTCGCCTGGCCGAAGGTGCTATCTGTTTTGATCAGCAGGGAAGCGTCGGTATAAAGGGCTTGAGGGATCGACTCTTCTGCAATTTTGCTGAGCATAAAAGTAGAACAGCGTTCCCCATAACTTAATACCAAATCACGGGTTCTGGGCGTAAGTTCTGAAAGGCTTTGCACGCCCTGTAAGATGTCTTCCAGATCATTGAAGAGCAACTTCAGCCTTGTAAACATAGGATTTTGACGTTGGGGATCTATGAAAGCCTTAATCACATCGAAATGCCGTGCTTCAAGTAATTTAAGCTCCTGTTCATAGTTCTGCCCGTTGGCAGCATTCTCAGCCATTACGCCGAGCAGGTTCGTAATCCCGCCCATAGCCGAAAGAACGATCACCGGGTTACCGCATGACTGTATTTCCTGACGAATTATTTGCAAGAGGGATTGAATACTTTCAACTGAACCTACCGAGGTACCACCAAATTTTAAAATCTTCATAATAATGACCTAATAAAAAAGGCCTTCCCTGTTTGAAGGAAGGCCTGGTTAAATTGCTTTATTTTAAATTACACCAAAGGTTACTTCCGCCGCATCATTTCTGACGTTGTGGATGTAAGCGTAATGATGGTATAAATTGTGTTGTTCATGATATTGCTACTTTTGTAAAGTAAGGGCTTTCTTATTAAGTTATCAACAATAAGCGTCACTTTTAGAAAGATTGCAACGAAAGCATCAAGAATATATCAATGCTAAAAAAAACGGATTTAAATCCATGGTCAAATTATAACTTTACCAATTCATGCAGGGATTAATAATCAAATCAACAGGCAGTTGGTACCGGATTTTAGCAGAAGACGGGAATGAAATAGACAGCCGCATCAAGGGGAAGTTTAGAACGAAGGGTATCACCACAACTAATCCGCTGGCTGTCGGCGATATTGTAGACTACGAAATCGAGCCCGATCAGGCGACCGGTATTATCACTAATCTTCATGAACGTAAAAATTATATAATCCGCAAATCTATAAACCTTTCAAAGCAGGGACAGATCATAGCGGCTAATCTGGACCAGGCTTTTCTAATTGTTACTTTAGCTTCTCCCCGAACTTCTTTGGGATTTATCGACCGCTTCCTGGTTACCGCTGAAGCTTATCATATTCCCGCAAAGCTGATCTTCAACAAACTGGATCTATTTAGTGACGAGGGCCTGGAGATACTTGCAGAATACCAGTCGCTTTACGAAAATATCGGTTACCCTTGTTACAGTGTGTCAGCCTTACAAAAGACCCACCTTGATGTGATCAATGAGATGCTCAACAACAAAGTTACATTGATCACCGGCCATTCAGGCGTTGGGAAATCAACGCTGATCAACGCTTTGTTGCCAGGTTCAGAACTTAAAACTGGCGAGATCTCTGACTGGAGCGATAAAGGTAAACACACCACCACCTTCGCCGAAATGTTTACATTGCCCCATGGAGGTTTCCTGATCGATACCCCCGGGATACGTGAACTTGGGGTGATAGATATTGAGAAAGCTGAACTGGGACCATTATTTCCGGAAATGCGGGAATTAATGAGTCAATGCAGATTTCATAATTGTCGTCATATCAACGAACCCGGATGTGCCGTCCTTCAAGCCGTAGAAGATGAGGAGATCGCCGGATCACGGTATGACAGTTACCTGAGTATTTATCATGGGAATGAAACGAGGAGTTGAAATCAATGAAGCAATGAACCTACTTGTCGATTTGACAATTCAATCTCGACAACTACCACCATTAACAAATTAGCAAATCAACACATTAACACATTACCATTGAGAGCAGTTATACAGCGGGTGTCAGAAGCTTCAGTAAAAGTGAATGGAGAAACAACCGGGCAGATTAATACCGGTTTTTTAATATTACTTGGAATAGCTGAGGATGATACGGAAGAGGACGTTAAATGGCTTGCACAAAAGATTGCCAATCTGCGGGTGTTTAATGATGAAAATGAGCAGATGAACAAATCTCTGGAAGCTGTAAACGGAGAGATCCTGTTAATTTCTCAGTTCACACTATTCGCGCAAACTAAAAAGGGCAATCGTCCCGGCTTCACCCAGGCCGCAAAACCTCAAAAAGCAATACCTCTTTACGAATTGATGGCTGCCAGACTCGAACAGCATATCGGCAAGCCTACCCGGAAAGGAATATTTGGCGCTGATATGAAAGTCAGCCTGCTGAATGACGGCCCTGTTACAATAATTATGAACACGAAAGATAAAGACAATTTCTAATGACTATCGAAGAAGCCCAGCAAGCCGTCGACAACTGGATTACTACTACCGGGGTTCGGTATTTCAGTGAGTTAACCAACATGGCTATGCTGACTGAAGAAGTTGGAGAAGTAGCCAGAATTATAGCCCGAAAATACGGAGAACAATCATTTAAGAAATCGGATGAAGCCGCAGATCTTAGTGATGAACTTGCTGATGTACTTTTCGTGCTGATCTGTCTCGCTAATCAAACGGGAATCGATTTGACGCAAGCCTTGCATAAAAATCTCGAAAAGAAAAGCATCCGCGATGCGGAGAGGCATAAGAATAACAATAAACTGAAGTAAGAAAGACTAGTGACAGATCATCTTAACAAGCCTGTCTCCCTCAAGTACCGGGATTGAGGTAGTAATATCCACGTTTAAGCAAAAGCGTATATCTTCTTCAATGCCCAGTCGCTTTAACCTTTCACTATGCGACGTCTTTTTGAGGTAGCCATCCAGATCATTCTTTCCCGCTATGTAGAGATCTTCAGCCGCGATAGACGAGTCGTCAAGCGAATATGCTTCATCCTTAAGTTTATTAATAACAGCGCCGGCAAACAAGGTATCTTCGAGGTTAAACTTGTTTTTCCATCCGGCGCAAAGCAGAAGGACGTCGTGGGGCTGAACTCGCAGCCAGTTGCTTAAGGCGGTGAGATTAAGGAATGAACCGATAACAATTTGACGGGCAGCCCTTGACTCATTGATCGCATGAGTACCGTTTGTTGTTGTTAAAACAACTATTTTGCCCTTAACTTTATCGCAGGAGTAAGCAAAGGGTGAATTCCCAAAATCAAAACCATCTACAACTTCTCCATTTCTTTCAGCCGCCAGCAAGTAATCAGTATGCCTGTAGGATTCACAAACTTCAATGGTTGCAACGGGGATAATTGCTTCCACTCCATTATCTATGCCGTAACAGATGGAAGACGTGGCCCTAAAAATATCGATAACCACAACAATACTTTCGCGAATATCATACAAATGAAGCAATGCCGGGGTCAGACACACTTCCAATTTACGTTTATTCATATTTGTTAATGCGGCTGCCCGGAAATGAGCACGAATGAAAATACTTTGCTTTTTAATATGGGCATCGGGTTATTTGAAAGGGAATTTTACAACTTGAGCCTTTACCTTCTTATCCCGGATATTGATGAATATCTCTGATCCTTCTTTAGCAAAAGCCTTTTGCACATACCCCAAGCCCACTGCTTTCTGCAAGCTTGGCGCCTGCGTTCCGGAAGTGACTTTTCCTATCTTGTTTCCATCAGCATCAAGGATCTCGTAATCATGGCGTGGGATGCCTCGATCGATCATCTCGAAACCCACGAGCTTTTGTTCAACGCCCTTTTCTTTTTGAGCGGCAAGGTTCTCTGAGTTAACAAAATCTTTTGTGAATTTAGTGATCCAGCCCAAGCCAGCTTCAAGCGGAGATGTAGTCTCATCAATATCATTACCATAAAGACAAAATCCCATTTCCAGTCGGAGAGTGTCACGGGCAGCTAAGCCGATGGGCTTAATTCCGTAAGGTTCGCCGGCTTCAAATATTTTATTCCAGATTTCCTCCGCGTGATCGTTATCGAAATAAAGTTCAAACCCACCGCTGCCAGTATAGCCTGTAGCAGAGATCAATACATTATCAACCCCTGCGAAAATTCCCTTTTTAAAGGTATAATATTCCATTGATGCGAGATCTATCTCGGTCAGACTTTGCAAAGCTTCTATTGCTTTAGGCCCCTGAACGGCCAATAAAGAGGTGCGGTCTGAAATATCTTTTATCTCCACACTATTCGTATTGTATTTGGAGATCCAGTTCCAATCTTTCTCAATGTTTGATGCATTAACTACCAACATGTATGTTTTCTCATCGATACGATAAACAAGAAGGTCGTCTACAATACCACCCTCTTCGTTTGGGATGCAGGAATATTGAATCTTTCCGTCAAACAACTTGGATGCATCGTTAGAAGTTATCCTCTGAATCAGGTCTAAGGCACCCTCGCCTTTTAAAATAAATTCGCCCATATGGCTCACATCAAAAACACCTACAGCCTTACGTACAGTCTCATGTTCGGCATTTACCCCTGCATATTGAACGGGCATATTAAAGCCTGCAAAAGGAACCATTTTAGCGCCCAAAGCATGGTGCTTATCATTTAGTGCTATTGTTTTCATGTGTATAGGTTACGGAATTTTATTTGCGGCAAAAGTAACTAAAAAAGCCGAAAGGCTTATTCGAGGATCAACTTCTGATAAAAGTCCATCATTCGCTTTGTGGCTCCCTGGATATGATGATCTTTCTCAAATAATAACCGTGCATACTCGCCGATCCTTTCGACCATTCCGGCGTCTGTAGTGCACTGAAGAATGTATCGATAAAAATCATCGGCTGTGTCGGCGATCAGTATGTTTTTGCCATGCTCGTATCGAATTCCTTCAGCGCCGAGCGAACTGGAAATAATGCATTTTTTCATCGCCATGCCTTCAATAATTTTCACCCGCATGCCGCTGCCAGCCAGCAACGGAACTACCATGATCGACTTCGAATTCATAAAATCCTTAGCGTCGTCCAGGTCTGGATAAACTCTTATTGTTCTGCCGGCAAGATCCATGATCTCCTGCGGAATATTATATCCTGCAATATGAAGAGTAAGACCGACATTTAGTTTTTCAAGATCATCCCAAACATTATCAAGGAACCAACTCAATCCCTCCTGGTTAGGTAACCAATCCATTGAGCCCAAATGGAAAATCGAGAGAGCTTCAGCCTGCTCAGGATGTGGTAAATAGTCTTCAGGGTCAAGCATTACAGAAAAGTTCTGCATAAGAACATTGCAACCCTGGTACTTAAGTTCTCTCAGATCAGCATCATTCAGGGTCACTACGGCATCGAACTTATTCATATTCTCGAACTCGTACTGGCGCAGCTTCCTGGATATATGGGCCAAGTACAATTTGCGGATAGGTGACCTTTCCGCGATGGCAAGTTGCTCCCATACCTGATATTCGATGTTATGAGCCCGGTACACTATTTTTGCCTGGCTTAGCTGGCGCACAACCTGCAAATAAGGACCGACGAACAATCCCTCAAATTGAATGATATCGTACTGATTTTTCCGAAGGATGTTTTTAAGCTGACTTACCGCAGCAGCTTTAAAAAACCTGAATACATTAGGCGATCTTTTAGACATCGCGCTTTTCACTTCATCCCAGCTATTTACGTCGATGTTTATGGAACAGGTAACAAAGGAGATTTGATCCAGCAAGGGATCTTTCAAATTCCGGACAGGCACATAGTGCTTGTTGGTGTTCAGACTGAAAAGGGTCACATCGGCACCCTCGTTTACCGCGCCTTTGATCGAATTATACACCACAATCGGGTAACCGCCCTGAGGCGGAAACGGAACGCGGTTAGTAATGTATAATATCTTCATTAAAACGATTTTGACTAGTGTATTCGGATTACACTTTCGAATAAATACGAATTTACACCCTGTAATACTTTGCTATAAGCAGCAGACAGCCTATTCAAAAAGATCCAGTTGGGGATCGGTAATACGAAAAGTTCGCCTGTGATAGGGCGACATACCATGTTCCATTACTGCTTCACGATGCCTGAGAGTCGCATATCCTTTGTTCGAGAACCAATGATATTCAGGAAATTCATTTGATAAGCCATGCATAAAATCGTCCCGGTAGGTTTTAGCAAGTATAGAAGCGGCTGCAATCGAGAAATATTTGCCGTCGCCCTGTATAATGCACTCATGAGGAATGTCCTTATACTTCTTAAATCTGTTGCCATCCACTAAGATAAGCTGAGGACATATCTTTAGCTGTTCCAACGCTTTGTGCATTGCCAGAAAAGATGCGTTTAAGATATTAATGCGGTCTATTTCGAGGTGATCTACCTGTGCCACAGCAAATGCCAATGCTTCAGTTTCTATATATGTTCTAAGCTCATATCGCTCTTTTTCGTTGAGCTGCTTAGAGTCGGTTAAAACCTCGTGCTGAAAATCTTTAGGGAGAATAACGGCTGCTGCAAATACAGGACCCGCCAAACAGCCGCGGCCCGCTTCATCGCAACCGGCTTCAATCAATTCGTATTGGTAACAGGGTAATAGCATTTAAAATCTTTTATAGCAAAAACACGTAAAACGGAGACCGTAAAGTTACAATGCTTACAAAAGAAAACCCTGATGTTTTTAAAACCTTTTTAAAGGATGCGGATAGATAGGATTGTGATGTCGTCTGAATTCATCTCTGCTTTGTAGCTGCTTTTTATACTACTGAGAATTTTCTTATTCAGATCATCTACCGGAAGGGAAACCGATTTCTTAAGGTATCCAACAAGTTCATCGTCAGATATAAAAACATTCTCATCATCGCTCTCTACCAGGCCATCCGTGTAGTTGAAAATCAAACTTCCGGGAGGCAAAACCTCATTTCCGGTTTCTATAAAAGGAAGGTTGTCGAAGGCACCTATAATAGTGGTACCGGTTTTCAAGAATTTAATCTCTTTGCCGCTAATCAGTATTGGTGCATTATGCCCGGCATTAACATATTGCAATTCGCGGTTTGCCTCTTTGTAGCGACCTAAGAACAAGGTAATAAACCGTTCTCCATTGGTGTTGGAGGAAACAATTTCATTCAGCTTGGTAACAATCTTCGCCAGATCCTCTTCTACAGAAGCCCAGGCTCGCAGGCTAGCCTGGAGATTCGCCATCAGTAACGCTGCAGACACTCCCTTACCAGAAACGTCAGCGATACACCACATAAACTCGCCGGGGTTGGTCTTGATGAAATCAAAATAATCACCCCCGATATTTTGGTTAGGCAGATAGGTTGCTCCCACTTCTACTGATCCAGTTTTTGGCAGCACCTGGGGCACGAGCATATTTTGAACTTCACCGGCAAGCTCCATGTCACGCTGCATAAGCTCCCGCTGCACACTTTCTTTAAAGAGTTTCTTATTTTCCAATGCCACCACAATTACATTGATGAGCGTCTGGATAAAACTCAGATCATTTCCTATCAGTTCAGGTTTGATGTTAAAATCACCTAAAAGCACAAAAGCCTGCGAATCTTCCTTGTGAAAGATGGGCACATAATAGTCGTAGACGTTTACTAGTGGATCGGGGTGGGATTTCAGTTCATTTATACCGCTGGTATCCTGCAATACAAGGCATGTTTGCTGCAGCACTTTGGCATTTTCCTTTGGACCACCGAAACGAGTGGCACAATAAAAATGACCTCCTTCTTTTATTAGAAGTCTCATTTTGCCAATCTTTAAGTGAACGTTCAGGATAACCTGAAGCATTTCAAATAACACGGTTGCCGGACTGTTTCTGTTAATAGCCTGTGTAACCTCGAGAAGCGAATTAAGCTCTGCCTGTCTTTTGAGTAGAAGTTGAATTAATTCCCCTTCGTCTGTTTGACTTGAAGTTTGAAAGTGTACCAATACAAACGCTTCTGTTAGTGTGAACGCTAAATTTATAAAATTATATGAGAATGTTACACAATTGTATTTTGTGATTTTACATCAAAGGCATCCTGAAGGCCTATTGCGACTAAATTAAATGCATAAACCATCAGCATTATTGCTAATCCCGGCAAAATGGCCAGATATGCTGCATCAATAATAATATAACCATAATGTTCTTTAATCATTCCACCCCACGTTGGCATGGGCGGCTGAGCGCCAAAACCTAAGAAACTTAAACCGGCTTCAAGTAGTATGGCAGACGCAAAGTTGGAAGATGCAACTACCAGTATCGGTCCCGCCAAATTGGGCAGTATATGTTTCATGATGATCCGGCCATCGGTAAAACCTAATGCTTTTGCTGCCTCCACATACTCAACCTGCTTCAGTGCAATCATCTGACCCCGTACCAACCTGGCCACTTCTACCCACATAGATAAACCTACGGCTATGAATATCTGCCAGAAGCCTTTTCCTAATGCAAATGAAATGGCTATGACCAATAACAATGCAGGCAAAGACCAGACTACATTCATCAGCCAGCTGATGGCAGCGTCCACGCGACCGCCATAGTATCCTGCCACTGCTCCCAAAGTGATCCCTATAAAAAGAGATATAAAAACAGCCATTACCCCTACAGATAGTGAGATGCGGATACCGAGAATTAGCCGGCTTAAAAGATCACGGCCATAGATATCTGTACCCAGCCAGAAAGTCTTTTCAACTATCTGTTGCTCTTTTATTAATTTCTGCCGCTGCTTGATATCACTGCCAGCAATCCGATAATTTACTCCCAGAACCTGCTTTAACGAAAAACCGGTTTCTTCAGCTACCTCTTCGTCACCTATATATTCCCTTACGATGATCGAATCTGCTTTGAACCTATAAGAAGTAATAGGCACCTGTCGATATGAAAGTGGTTGGCCATAAAGCATCTGCTGAAAAAAATTCAACGTTTCTATTTTCCGATTCTGATTTATCTTCAGGATGGTGAATGAAGACCCCGGCTTTTTTATGCTGAGTTGTAGCAGCATGTTATTTGCCATTGGCGATTTATCGGGCATTACTATGTACCCTAAAAAGCCTGTTAACATCATGACAACAATAATCACAACGCCACTTACTGCAAGCTTATTCCTTTTAAATCTTATCCATGTCCGCTGTGCAGGCGAGTAATCCATATTGTTTTTAGTTAGGTGCTATTGTTATTCCGCGTATGGTGTAAACTTATGAACTCAAGGCCAAACTACCCAAAGTTCTCGTGATAAGCCCAGTGATCTAACCGACTAACAATCGCCCCGCTTCGGCAACCTGTCAGCCTACCTGACCATCCTGTCCTTCCAGTTATATTTACCGGAGTTTCCGGCTACACCAATATAAACGAAATAAAAAACATGAATAATGGACAGCATGGGCTGAAAAAGCAATAAACCCCGACGGCGTGAAAACCGGCTCATAGGTATGAGAAAAGCGAGTTCCGCGATACATTTAAGTAAAATACTTAAACCAGCCAGCCAGAAAAAAGCAGGATCATAAAATCCCAGAATCGTGTTAACGATTATAAACAGGTTGAATAGCCAGATGGAAACACCTAAAGCCACTATTCCTTTATTTTTATACCTGGTACTTTTAGAAGCCCACCGTTTCCGTTGTTGTATAAAAGCTCTCAGGTTTGGCTTAGCATGCGTGTAAACGATCGCGTTTTGTGATTTACAGAAGCCTATTCCATCCGGGTAATGGGAAGCCACCTTGTGCAGAAGCAGCTCATCGTCACCGGAAGCAAGATCATCAATACCCCGGAAACCTTTCACTTCATAAAAGACATCTTTACGATAAGCGAGGTTTGCACCGTTACAGGTAGATGGCATCTTCTGTCCGATGGTAGCAGCACCTAATCCGATGAGATACAAAAACTCCAACGTCTGCATCTTTTCGAAAGAATTCTTCTCCTCGAAAAAAGCCACAGGCGACGAGATCATCTTAAAATTATGCTGCTGATAATAATCAGAAATCGTTCTTAACCATTGCGACCCCATCCTGCAGTCGGCATCTGTAGTTACAATCAGTTCGCCGGTTGAAATTTTTATCGCTTCAGATATTGCTTTCTTTTTATATGAGTTTAGAGGTCTATCTTCGTTCAACTTTAGCAGGACTACACCCTGGTCTGAGTACGAACAGATGATCTCGGAGGTACGATCTGTAGAATGGTCGTCAACAACAATTATTTCTAAAAGCTCTTTCGGGAAATCCTGCGCTAGTATATCCTGAATAGTGTAATCCAGCTTATCTTCCTCGTTACGGGCAGCAATAATAACGGTGATGCGGCTTGTTGGCTTCCGGCCGGAGCTTTGGTAATCCGGCAGATTTAGCCAGCCTTTCCGCAGATAAAATACAACACCTACATACCATAGAGTAAGAGTGGCTGTAAGAACACTAGTTACGATTGTTACCAAAAAAGTTGAGTTTTAAGACGAAAACGGAGCCTAAAATAGCAGGAATAATCAGATTAACCAGCCAGATGCAAGCGGTGGCGGCCATAATCGCTATATCCTGGCCAGTAATAAAAGAAAAGAAGTACGTCGCCGTCATGCTTCTCACGCCGATATCAAGCAGATCCAATGAAGGTAAAGCCGACTGGACAAAGAATAAAATAAAGATCATCATCACCATGTCAAACAGGGCGATTTCGGGTATAAGTAAAAAGATAAGAAGACAATACTGAGTGGTAAATACCGCAAATCGGGAAATGCAGTAAAGAAAGACCTGCCAAAGTTCCTTTTTGCTATACCGTCCTAAAATGCTAAAGAACCTTTGAAAAGGCTTCAGAAACCTGATTCGGGATATTAATCCATATAGCCAGCGGATATTAAAATAAAAGAGCAGGAAAAATCCACAGAAAATAACTACTAAAAAAATCAAGGCATAATACACCACAATGTTGGGATGTAAAAACTTTCCGATGAACCACAACAATGCGAGAGCCCCCAGGATATTGGTGATTACCATTTGACCAATGGCACCCACTCCCATCGCGATTGCTCCGATAACCCGCTTACGCGGAGAAAGAAAAAATACCCTTCCTCCATATTCACCAATACGATTGGGAGTAAATACAGCCCATGTTAAGCCGCAAAAAACTGATTCAACCGCTTTCCAAAGGCTAATCTTTTCAATGCGTTGTACTAAAAATTTCCACTTTAAAGCCTCCAGAAACCAATTCAGGAACATGAGGAGGAAGACTGCGAACAGAACAAGATATACGCTTTTTGGCGATAAGGCTTTGGCCAGCGAGTTAAAGTTGCTGATATTTTCGTTATCGCTCAGCTTTTTATAAATAAACCAGAACGCCAGAATTAAGATCGCGGCTTTAAAAACAATGCTTAAATACTTTTTGCTCTTTTGGTTCAACGAATGGCTAGTTTACTGCAATGTTAAGAAAAGCGATTTCTTAATTCGAATTTTTAAGGATTAGCTATAGAGAGGTACAATTTGTAAATAATTTTAATTTCCGCGGATACTTCTTTCGTTGAGAAGTTAATCGTGGACGAAGTTATTCGACTCTGCCCTTCCTTTACCCATCTTCCGGTTAGGCCGTCATTTTGACGGCCTGATACGAACATGTTACGAACCAGTCCAAACCCATGTCAATTCATCGAGGGTTGAAGTTCATCGAAAAAGACAAATGTATTCGCACCTAATCGAAACGAAAATGAAAAATTAGGTGAGCTCAATTCATGGCTATTTGAATTATTGAGGCAACCTGCAAATTTGGCTTCGCTGGTGGACGAAAACCCCTTTAAAAACCTGTAATATTGTCTTGTGTTAAAAGAGAAGTCAAAAGAGCGGGTAATTTTAGGAATCGACCCCGGAACCAGTGTAATGGGTTATGGTATTGTCAAAGAAGTAAAAATGCAGGTAGACCTTATCTGTATGGGGGTAGTACGGATGGAACACCTCGATGATCATCCCTCAAAATTGAAGCAGATCTTTGAAAAAACAGTTCTTTTAATTGATCAATACCAGCCTGACTGCTTATCGATTGAGGCACCGTTCTATGGCAAAAATATACAGGTTATGCTCAAGCTTGGCCGTGCACAGGGCGTAGCTATGGCAGCGGCACTCTCTCGTCAGCTTCCGATTTTTGAGTACTCGCCTCGTAAGATAAAGCAATCGATTACCGGAAACGGAAATGCGGGTAAAGAGCAGGTGGCAGCTATGCTTAAAACCTTGCTAAAGTTTACAGAAAGCCCTGAGTTTTTAGATGCTACCGACGGATTGGCCGTAGCAGTATGCCATAGCTTTCAGAAAATGACTTCTGATCCGGGGAAAAAGTCCTATTCAGGCTGGGATGCTTTTGCAAAAGACAACCTGAAGAGGATCAAATAGAACTATTCTTCGGTAATAATTTTTAGTCGCTCGCGAATTTGTGCAGCTGTCTCTGCGAGTTCTTCATCTGTAGGATTTAATTTCGGTTTACTGAAGTTCATGTCGTCCACCCTGTTCATTGGGATCAGGTGAATATGGGTATGAGGAACTTCTAATCCAATGACTGCAATTCCAACCTTCTTGCAGGGAATAGCCTGTTTAATTCCATCGGCTACAATGCGTGCAAATATCCACAGGCCGGCATATGCTTCGTCATCCAGATCAAAGATATAATCAACTTCTGCTTTCGGGATCACCAGCACGTGCCCGCGGGTTAACGGCTGAATATCGAGAAACGCCAGGAAGTCTACAGTTTCTGCAACGGTATGAGAGGGAATTTCGCCCGAAATGATCTTTGAAAATATGGAAGCCATAGAAAAGAGTTTTAAGTTGTTAGTTGCAAGTTTTAAAGAGAGTTTTAAGTTGCAAGTGGCAGGTAATGAGTTTAGAGATGAAGTTTATAAGTTGTGATAATTTTTACTTACAGCCTGCAACTTATAACCAGCAACTTTCTTACAACTTGCAACCTAAAACCTGCAACTCTCTAACCTATCTTGTTATTTCTAAAATTTCGAATTCAATCACTCCTACCGGAACGGCAATTTCTGCTTTATCGCCAACTGATTTTCCTAATAATCCCTGGGCGATAGGCGATTTCACGGAAATCTTCCCGGTTTTCATATCGGCCTCTGTTTCTGAAACCAGCTGATAGGTCATGGTGGCACCATTGCTCAGATTTTTAATCTTTACGATGGATAAGGCCAGCACCTTTGACGTGTCCATTTTAGACTCATCAATTAATCGGGCAGTGGCAAGCACATTGGTTAATTTGGAAATTTTTGATTCGTGGTGTCCCTGTGCTTCTTTGGCCGCATCATATTCAGCATTCTCCGACAAGTCTCCTTTATCCCGCGCTTCTGCAATTGCTTTTGCTATTTGCGCCCTTCCTTCTGTCTTTAAGAAGTGTAGTTCTTCTTTAAGTTTTTCTAATCCTTCCTGGGTATAATAAGTTACCTCGGTCATGTGTTTTTGTTTTAATTGATACTAGTATAAAAAACAAACAAGACTATGCGGGCCTAAGCCAATATAGTCTTGTTTTGTGTTTCACGAAGATAATATTTTACTACTTAGATTTCCAAATTTTTAAGTTTTTCGGCTAATACTTCCGAGATCTTGCGATAGGAATCAAAAGTCCAGCCAGCTACATGCGGACTTAATATCACCTTGCTGGTTCCTTTGAGATCATCAAACCAGGGTTTTTGAGATAAAGCCGGAAATTTCTCCGTTTCTAATACATCTAACCCGGCTCCCAATATGGTTCCCGATTGAATTCCATTAAGTACCGCTTGGGTATCCACTACTTCGCCCCTGGCTGTGTTGATGAGAAAGATTGGTTTTTTGAAATGAAAAAGATATTCCTCATCTACCATGTGCCTGGTTTCGCGGGTCAAGGGAATGTGGAAACTTAATACATCTGCCAGTTTAACGATCTGTTCCATGCTCATCTCTCTAACATATGCATCGCTGTAGCCGGTTTTGTACTTATCAAAAGCTATAATGTCCACATCAAAGCCAGAGAGTTTGCGAGCCATCGCCTGACCGGTATTACCGTAACCAATTAAGGCAACGGTCTTGCCTTTTAACTCCCAGCCACGATTACTTTCGCGGTCCCATATTCCATTTCGGATCTCCTGATCTCCTTTGCGGAGATTTACTGCCAAAGCTAGCAATAGCGCAATAGCATGCTCTGCAACGGCGTCGCGGTTACCTTCCGGAGCATTAATACAAGCAATGCCTTTAGATTTGGCATACTCCTCATCAACATTATCCATGCCTGCCCCAGCTCTCCCAATAAATTTCAACTTAGGTGCCGCGTCAATTATTTCACGGTCAACCTGGAACTTAGTGCGAATGACCAGTCCCTCATAATCGCCCAGGATAGCTAAGGATTCTTCTCTTGTAAGCCCGGGTTGATCATCGCAGTGATAGCCTAATTTTGTTGCCGCCAATTTGAAGGCGGGATGAAGGTCATCCACTATCAGGATTTTCGAGCTCATTTAATATTAACTGTTAGATGCGTTGCGGGCAGAGCCGATCAGGTTTGTTAATCTTACAAATTCGGCTACTCCCAGACGCTCTGCGCGAAGGTCAAATACCGGATCGTCACCCATTTGGTCTTTGTTCACGACAGATGCGAGGGCATTTCGCAAGGTTTTTCGCCTCTGGTTAAAACCCGCCTTCACTACCTGCCAGAAAAGTTTCTCATCACAGTCAATTTTCCCCACATCGTTTCGCGTTAAGCGAATGACAGCCGAAAGTACTTTAGGCGGTGGATTAAACACACCTGCTTTAACGGTAAATAGATACTCAACTTTATAGTATGTCTGGAGAAAAACGCTTAGTATACCGTACTCCTTACTTCCGGGAGTTTCAGCACAACGCTGCGCAACCTCCTTTTGAAACATGCCAACTACTTCCACAACTTGATCACGATTATCAAGGATCTTAAATAAGATCTGCGAAGATATATTATACGGAAAATTGCCAATGATCCCGAATTTGCCTGGAAACACATCCGGAAAATTCAGCTTAAGGAAGTCACCATTTATTAACTTATCGCCAAGTTGAGGATATTTTTTCTGCAGAAAATTAAAAGATTCAATGTCAATGTCGATCAGGTGAGTTTGATAATCTGTCTGCTGCAGCAGGATATCTGACAGGATTCCCATCCCTGGCCCTACTTCGAGTACCTGCCCATATTCTGCAGTTTTCTGAAGGCTGCCGACAATCTTTTCCGCAATATTTTTATCGGTTAAAAAATGTTGTCCGAGATGCTTCTTGGCTTTTACTACACTCATTTTCTGTATTTAGTGCAAATTAAGGCAAAAAACGTGGGAGAATTGCCATATTTGAATGGCCATAGACAATCTTCTTCCCCATATGGCTTCATAAATAAATTAAAGTCTTTATTTTGCAAGATCCCCGCAACGGGGATTAAGTTGATGAACATATGAGTAATAAAATTAAAGTCGGAATATCTATAGGCGATGTAAACGGGATTGGCTTAGAAGTGATCATTAAAACTTTAATCGATACTAAGATACTCGACTTCTGTACGCCGATAGTATATGGCCATACTAAAGTTGCCTCTTTTCATCGCAAGACTTTATCTATAGCTGATTTTAGTTTCAATGTGATCAACAATCCTTCTCAGGCACATGACAAAAGGCCTAATATGATTAACTGCTGGGAAGAAGATGTGAAAATAGAACTGGGCCAGACAACAGAAACCGGTGGAAAATATGCTTTCCTATCCCTGGAAAAGGCTATGGAAGATCTGCTTTCGGGCGATATTGACGCACTTGTAACTGCGCCGATTAATAAGCATAATATTCAAAGTGAAAATTTTCAGTTTGCCGGCCATACTGAATATATCCAGGCTAAAACCAGCTCTGCTGATTCACTAATGTTCCTGGTGAGCGAGGATCTTCGTGTTGGCGTGGTGACCGGGCATATCCCGGTGTCTGAGGTTCCGCAGAAAGTAACCATTGAAAATATTGTTGCAAAGCTGCACCTGATGCATCAGAGTTTGAAAAAAGACTTCTGGATCCAGAAACCAAAAATTGCAGTGTTAGGATTAAATCCCCATGCAGGTGACAATGGCTTGATCGGCAATGAGGAGATTGAAACCATCATCCCTGCAATAGAACAAGCTAATAGCCAGGGGCTTTTCGCGTTTGGCCCTTATTCAGCAGATGGCTTTTTTGCTAATAGTACCTATTCACAGTTCGACGCTGTTTTAGCCATGTATCATGACCAGGGATTAATTCCCTTTAAACAGATCAGCTTCCACAATGGGGTAAATTTTACAGCAGGTTTGCCGGTGGTTCGTACTTCGCCCGATCATGGCACAGGCTATGACATTGCCGGAAAAAATCTGGCTTCCGAACAATCTTTCAGAGAAGCACTGTTTACTGCTGTGAACATTGTAAAGCGACGCAGAGAAAGTGCAGAGCTCACTGCCAATCCTCTGAAGATCAGCCGTCTGTCAAAGGACCGGGATTGATTTTGCATGCTCAACGGTTTTCTGAAGGAATGAAGCCTTTCAGAGATAGACCATGATTTTTTTAACATGGCGAGGAGATGGAGAAAGAAACGCTCCGAATTTAAATAAAAACCTGCTTTAAATGCTCTATTCCAACCTTTGCGACTAACTGGGTCATAATCCCGCTCCCTTTTACAAAAAAGCATTTTCAACTAAATTATTTTTCCTAAATTTGCGGGCTTAATTGGTTGCTTTGAAATCGTTACAGGAATACAGAATCCCATTTAAAGGTCTTAAGATCGGCAAGCATAACTTCAAATTCGAGGTTACAGAAGCTTTTTTTAAGGAGTTTGAATATTCATTAGTAAAATCCGGAGACCTAACGGTTGACCTGGAGATGGATAAGCAAGAAACTTTACTGATCCTGTTGTTCACGATTAGCGGAAATATCCATTTAAGCTGTGATGTTTGCCTGGCTGATTATCCGTCGGCCATCAACATTGAAGAACGTCAGATAGTGAAGTTTACCGGTGATGAGAATCTCGAAGACGACACAGAAGAAATCGTTATGTTAAATCGTAATGAGTTCGAGGTCGACGTATCCGGCCTTATTTACGAGTACATTAATCTGGCGGTGCCCTATATAAGCCGTTGTGATGATGAAGGAAACACCGAATGGTGTGATAAAGAAATGATCCGAAAGTTGGATGAACTTTCCGGTGAGAATCAAGAAGAAAATAATAGTACTGACGACCCACGCTGGGAAGCGTTAAAGAACATAAAAAGTAAATAATTAACATTAACAACAATGGCACATCCTAAACGGAAAATATCTAAGTCTAGAAGAGACAAAAGAAGAACGCATTATAAAGCGGTGGCACCTAGCTTAACTACCTGCCAGACTACCGGAGCCATACATTTACCTCATCGTGCATATAACGTTGACGGTAACCTGTATTACAATGGCAAAATGGTTATTGAAAATACATCTATTGCATAAGTTGAATTCCGGCATGAATTAACCGACATAGAAACACAGCTCCTAGTTTAGTGTTATGTGTTTCACGGGCGCCCTTTTTTGGGGTGAAAAAAATCATACTGGAATCTACTATACTATGCGATCATTATGTTATTTGCAGATCTTCACGACCTTAAAAATGAATGTATCATTCATGCTCATTTCTTCGCCAATTAATATTAATATAACCGAATGAGAATTGGCTTAGATATTATGGGCGGAGATTACGCTCCCAAAGCAACAGTTTTGGGAGCAATTGCAGCCCAGAAAGCCTTAACTGCTGATCAAAAGCTTGTTCTTTTTGGGGATAAAGATCAAATCCTGCCTCTTCTTTCTGAACACGGCATCTCTCCAGATATTTTTGAATATGTTCATACAACTGAGGTAATCGGTATGGGCGAACATGCAACCAAAGCAGTTTTTCAAAAACCAAACTCAAGTATAAGCTTAGGCTTTCAGTACTTGAAAGAGGGTAAAATTGACTCTTTTTCATCTGCTGGTAACACTGGTGCTATGCTGGTTGGGGCCATGTTTAGTGTTAAAACAATACCTGGCGTTTCCCGTCCGGCGATCGCATCCAACATACCTAAGTTAAAAAGCGGGTTCGGCATTTTGCTTGATGTCGGCGCAAATGCCGATTGCAAACCTGACGTGTTACTCCAATTTGGAGTATTAGGAAGTTTATACGCCGAGCATATCTATAAGATGGATAATCCTAAAGTGGGATTAATGAATCTAGGTGAGGAAGAAGAGAAAGGTAATATGCTTACCCAGGCGACCTTTCCTTTGATGAAAGAAACCAGTCTATTTAATTTTGTCGGAAACATTGAAGGCCGGGATCTCTTTAATGATAAGGCGGATGTTATTGTTTGCGATGGATTTACTGGCAACGTGACATTAAAACTCGCTGAAAGTTTTTATAGTCTGACATTAAAAAAAGGATTTAAAGACGAATTTTTTGATCGGTTTAACTACGAGCAATATGGTGGAAGCCCAATTTTGGGAGTAAATGCGCCGGTTATTATAGGTCACGGTATTTCGAGTCCGGAGGCTATTAAAAATATGGTTTTACTTTCCAGAATATTGATCGAGGCTAAATTGATCGATAAGATCACGGAAGCTTTTAATAAATAATCTAATCCATTTCCGTATGCAAAAAGTTCATGCTGCAATTACCGCGGTTAACGGGTATGTACCCGACTATATATTAACCAATAAAGAACTAGAGGGAATGGTTGACACTAACGATGAGTGGATAACTTCCCGGACAGGCATCAAGGAACGCCGTATACTTAAAGGTCATTTTGGCACTTCAGACATGGCTGTTTATGCTGTAAATGGCCTCCTGGAGAAACGGGGTATCAGTGCAGCAGAAATTGACCTGATCATTTTTTGTACCACTACTCCTGATATGCCTTTCCCAGCTTCAGCCAATGTATTGGCGGATAAGATTGGAGCGGTTAATGCCTGGGGTTACGACCTTAATGCCGCTTGTTCAGGTTTTGTTTTTGGTTTAACAACCGGATCACAATTCATTGAATCGGGCAAGCACCAAAAAGTTTTGGTCGTTGGGGGTGATAAAATGTCCTCAATAATTAACTATCAGGATCGGACGAGCTGCATCATTTTTGGTGATGGTTGCGGTGCCGTTCTTCTGGAACCCAATACTGAAGGTTATGGAGTGATAGATTCCATTTTAAAAAGCGATGGTTCGGGCGGCCAGTATCTTCGCCAAACAGCTGGTGGATCATTAAATCCTGCAACGCACGAAACTATTGACAACCGCGAGCATTACCTTTACCAGGAAGGCCAGGCAGTTTTTAAATTTGCTGTCACTAACATGGCCGACGTAGCGGCTGAGGTGATGGAACGCAACAACCTTAGTTCCGAAGACGTGGACTGGCTGGTTCCGCATCAGGCCAACAAAAGAATTATTGATGCTACCACAAACCGTACGGGTTTGAGCTCTGAGAAAGTAATGGTAAACATTGAAAAATATGGTAACACCACGAACGGAACTATTCCACTATGCTTATGGGAGTGGGAAAGCAAACTTAAAAAGGGCGACAATTTAATTCTGGCAGCATTTGGCGGAGGTTTCACATGGGGATCTATATACCTTAGATGGGCCTATTAAAATAGAGTCCTTACTTTATATTTTTATCATAATTTTAGCTCACCAATTTTCTTTTAAACTAAACCCCTCAAAATGGATATTAAACAAATTCAGGAACTCATCAAATTTGTCAGCAGATCTGGCGTTAATGAGGTTTCAATTGAACAGAAAGAGTTTAAAATTACCATCAAAACTAACCAGGCACCTACTTACGTAACTGCCAGTGTGCCGCCGGCTCAAGCGCCGCCACTGGCTGCCGCCGCCGCTCCTGCTCCTGCATTAGCAACAGAAATAAAGCCGGCGATTGCTGAACCCGCAATTGACGACACATCAAAATACATAACCATTAAATCACCAATGATCGGTACATTCTACCGTTCAGCAAGCCCTGATAAGCCATTTTTTGTAAATGTTGGCGACGAAGTAAAGACCGGACAGGTAGTTTGTATTATAGAAGCAATGAAGCTGTTTAACGAGATTGAGTCTGAAGTATCGGGCAGGATCGTTAAAGTGCTTGTAGATAATTCAAGCCCAGTTGAGTACGACCAACCCTTATTTTTAGTAGAGCCTGCGTAAATAATATGCTAATTTGCTGATGTGTTAATTTGGCAATTAGTATAACGTAAGCTATTTATTGACAAATCAGCAAATTGTCTCATTGACAAATCATACTCTATGTTTAAAAAAATACTCATTGCCAATCGCGGAGAAATAGCCCTTCGAATTATCCGAACCTGTAAAGAAATGGGTGTGAAGACTGTGGCAGTATATTCAACCGCTGACCGTGATAGCTTACATGTACGTTTTGCTGACGAAGCCGTTTGCATAGGTCCGCCGGCAAGTAAAGATTCATACTTAAATATTCCTAACATCATTTCAGCTGCTGAGTTAACCAATGCCGATGCTATTCATCCTGGTTATGGTTTCCTCTCTGAAAATTCAAAATTTTCTGCTATTTGCCATGAGTACGGCATTAAGTTCATTGGTGCAACAGCCGACCAAATAAATGGTATGGGTGATAAGGCATCTGCTAAGGAAACGATGAAAAAGGCTGGTGTTCCTACCATTCCCGGTTCAGAAGGTTTACTTGCTGATGTTAAAACAGGGATTAAAATAGCGAACGAAGTTGGTTATCCTATTATATTGAAAGCTACTGCCGGGGGTGGTGGACGTGGGATGCGTATCGTGTGGAAAGATGAAGAGTTCGAAAATGCATGGGATTCAGCACGTCAGGAATCAGGGGCTGCTTTCGGAAATGATGGACTTTACCTGGAAAAATTCGTAGAAGATCCGCGTCATATTGAGATCCAGGTTATTGGAGATCAGTATGGGACGGTTTGCCATTTATCGGAACGTGACTGCTCTATTCAGCGCCGTCATCAAAAATTAATTGAGGAAGCACCTTCTCCTTTCATGACTCCAGAACTTCGGGAAAAGATGGGGATCGCTGCAATAAAAGGTGCTCAGGCTGTGAACTACGAGGGGGCTGGAACAGTTGAGTTTCTGGTTGATAAGCATCGTAATTTCTACTTCATGGAAATGAATACCAGGATCCAGGTAGAACACCCTGTTACTGAAGAGGTAATTAACTTCGACCTGATTAAGGAACAAATAAAAGTTGCAGCCGGTATTCCCATCTCGGGTAAGAATTACGAACCTACGATGCATGCTATCGAATGCCGTATTAATGCTGAAGATCCGTTTAATAATTTCAGACCATCACCCGGGAAGATAACACACTTTCACTCGCCCGGCGGACATGGAGTACGGGTTGACACACACGTTTATGCCGGATACCAGATCCCTCCTTATTACGATTCAATGATCGCTAAACTTATTTGCGTGGCGCAAACCCGCGAAGAAGCTATTTGCACAATGGAAAGAGCGTTAAGCGAATTCGTTATTGAAGGAATAAAAACCACGATCCCATTCCATTTAAGATTGATGAAGGATGCAAATTTCAGGGCTGGTAATTTCACTACCAAATTCATGGAGACGTTCGACCTAACAGAGTAGAGATCCAAAAAACAAAAAGTATCGTAAATACCATTCTCTATATTAAAGGATGGTATTTTTGTTTAAAATTTTATGAGCGAAACAGATAGTTCATTAATAAAAGCCGTAAAACAGAAAGGCAAGAACCTGGAAGCCGAGATGTCATTTTTTGATCACCTCGACGTTCTGCGTAAGCATTTGATCCGGGCATCGCTCGCTATTCTTGTTTTTACAGGACTGGCTTTCGGATTTTACGATTTCATATTCGACAAGATCATCATGGCTCCGAAAAGTCCGGATTTCTGGACCTATCGGATGATGTGCGCAATAGGCGAAAGGTTTGACCTGGGGCCCGACTTTTGTATAACCAAAATACCGTTTAACATTATCAATACAGAAATGGCCGGGCAGTTTACCCTGCAAATGAACTCTTCACTGATGATCGGTATAGTTCTGGGCTTCCCGTACCTGCTTTTTGAGATCTGGCGTTTTGTGAAGCCCGCACTGCATGAAAAAGAACGGAAATCTGCCAGCGGTTTCACTTTCTATGCTACTATGCTTTTCCTGATTGGTATTTTATTCGGCTATTACATAATTGCGCCTTTATCAATCAGCTTCCTGGCAGGTTATACGGTAAGTGATATCATCAATAATCAGATCACTATTGATTCATACTTTTCAACGGTGGCCACGCTAACAATAGGATCAGGTATTATCTTTGAGTTACCCATCGTCATATTTATTCTATCAAAATTGGGTATTATGACACCCGCGTTTATGCGCTCGTCAAGGAGGTACGCCGCCGTTATTATACTGATCATCGCTGCGATAGTGACTCCTACACCTGATTTATTGACGATGCTAACTGTTAGTTTCCCTCTGTTCCTGCTTTATGAGGTGAGCATCTATATTTCGGCGCGCGTTGAAAATCGAAGATTAAAAGCGGAAGTTGATTTTTATAACGATTAACGATCCTCACAAATAAGTTACGTTTAACATATAGTAATAATTATAATTTTACAAGGATGATTAATAAATCGATAGCAATTGGGGCTGATCACGCAGGCTTTGAATACAAGCAAATGTTGCTTGAAGTGCTGAAAGATAATGACGTAAAAGATTATGGTACGTATAGTGCGGATTCGGTAGACTATCCGGACTTTGCTCATCCAGTTGCGAGTGCTGTAGAAAACGGTGAAAAAGATTTTGGTGTTTTGATTTGCGGAAGCGCTAACGGCGTTGCTATGACTGCCAACAAGCATCAGGGAATCAGGGCTGCAATCTGTTGGAATGAAGAACTCGCTGAACTAGCCAGAAGCCATAATAATGCAAATGTGTTGTGTATACCGGCAAAACATGTTTCTGCAGAACTTGCTAAAAGTATAATAACGAAGTTCCTTAATACATCCTTCGAAGGTGGTCGTCATGATAACCGCGTGCAGAAAATATCCTGCTAATTCTTAATGTAACCAATCAAAAATGAAGAAACACTTTCTATGGGCGTTAGCTCTTAGTATTTCTGTTCAGGCAACTGCGCAGGATCAAAAAGCGCAGAAATACGCTAAGCAAATCAGTTCAAAATATGCGAAGAAGCATTTAAGCGTTTTGGCCTCCGATGAATTCGAAGGACGGGAAACCGGAAAGCCGGGTGCAGAAAAAGCGGCAAATTACATAGCGGCGGAGTTTAAGAAACTCGGATTAACCGCTCCGGTAAACGGATCGTACTTTCAGGAAGTAAGCCTGGTACAGGGATCCATAGAGTCAAAGTCATTTGTTGTTAATAATGAATCTTTAACTTATGGAAAGGATTTTTACTTTAATGGCACACCCGATTCGAAAACTATAAACACGACTGAGCTTGTATTTATTGGCTATGGAATTGACAGCGAAAACTACAGTGACTTGAAAGGGATTGATATTAGTGGAAAACTCGTGATGGTGATCAATAAGGGGGAGCCAATGAAAAACGGTATCTCAGTGATTACAAAAACCGCTGAAACATCCGAGTGGTCAACCAGTCGCTCTAAACGGTTACAATATATTCAAAGCAAAGGACCTCTTGCCATACTTGCTGTTAATCCCGACGTAGCAGTTGTACTTGAAAAGAACGGCGCCTTATTTGCATCCGGCAATGGCAGACTGTCATTGAAATCAGACAAGGCTGCTACGAGTAAAGGTGCGCCTGTAATTAACATTGCTCCATCTGTAGCAAATCAGTTCTTGAAGACATCAGGAAAAACTTATGAAAGTTTAAAAGACGCAATCGACAATCAATCAACCTCACAAACACAAGCTCTAAAAACGAATATACGAGCTGTATTTGGGCCGAAGATGACCGATGTGAAGTCATCGAACGTGCTAGGTTTTATTGAAGGCACTGATTTGAAAGAAGAGGTATTGGTTATCTCTGCTCACTATGATCACGTTGGCCTAACTACAAGTGGTGCTGATAAGGTAAACAATGGAGCTGACGACGATGGTTCTGGTACAACCGGTGTAATGGCAATCGCGAAAGCATATTCCAAAGCAAAAAAGAAGGGTAAAGGTCCCCGCAGAAGTATCCTGTTCTTAGCTGTTACCGGAGAGGAAAAAGGTTTACTTGGGTCTGAGTGGTATTCCGAGCACCCTGTATATCCGCTTGGTAATACTGTCGCCAATCTTAACATCGACATGATCGGGCGTATCGGTACAGATTACAAAGGAAATATCGATTCGGCAAATTACTGCTACCTGATAGGTTCTGATAAATTGAGCACTGATCTGCACCGCATAAGCGAAGAAGCCAATTCACGCTATACTAATCTGAAAATAGATTATAAATTTAATGACCCTAACGATCCGGAACGTATCTATTACCGTTCTGACCATTACAATTTTGCAAAGCATGGCATTCCGATTATTTTTTATTTCAACGGAGTACATGAAGATTATCACAAGCCGAGTGATGAAGTAAGTAAAATTAACTTCCCCCTGCTTGCCAAGCGTGCTCAACTGGTTTATTACACAAGCTGGGAATTAGCGAACCGGGATAAACGACCTGTGGTTGATGTAAAAAACGATATGCCTGCGAGCAGGTAATTTCTACTACTTATATATTATACACTAACGCTGACAGGGTTTTGAACCCTGTCAGCGTTTTTGTTTAGCGGTAATATTAATTATTCAACCTTATACCGGTAGATGTACCTTGCAAGGTTACCTTCGATATCTGTTCCTTCAATTACTGCTTTATAAGTGCCTTTGTTGTCGCTATTATAGAAGTCAAAAGACATCAAACCGTTTTTGTTTGTAAATACCTTAGGATTCCAATAAACAGTAGTGCGCAGATCCAATCCAACTGAGCGGCTAGTTTCAGGAGTGTACTTAGGACTATAAAACTCCCTGCTTTTAAGATAGCCCAGAGGATTAAAGGTTATTACATTATCCGGTGGGAACAACTTTCTCAATTCTTCTGCCGTAACTGGTTTACCTGCAGGGGTCTTTTTACCATTAATAACTAAAACGCCATTAGTATTGTAGGTACGATTTACTGTACCTAGTTCGTCTTTGAGAAAGATTTCAATGTTTTCAACATCTGCGGGTCTTATGCTGTTCAAATAAGTGGGGTCAACAGGCATTCCATTATAAAATATTTGCACCGGAACTTTAAGGCCGCTGTTGTAAACCCTTGTTACAAAAAAGTTTTCTTCTGCATACGTTAGACCCATTGCTGCTGTCTTGAGACAATTCAGGAGCATGGTACAGCCCTGCAACCTGCTACCATCAATCAAATGATCAGCTACCATACCTAATCCTGACAATGCTGGATAATCCTTGTGAGTCGTTTTGGCAATTGACGTAGACTTAATAACCACTTCTTCGAGCATTTGACTCGATTGGTATTGCCGTTTGCTATTTTGCAGATACGGGCTTAAAACGCTGTCAATATTTAAGACTTCATCCGGAGCATTCAGATTTTTATCTATCCCGGGAAAAGCACTTCCGTCCAGCATGATCATCATATTTCGGGCGGCTGTGGTACTTCGTGCACTGATAGTAACTTCGGATGAGTCGGGAACTGAAACCTTCTCAAATTTAAATTCTCCTTTGGTGTTTGTAATAGCTTCTGCGTAAAACCGGTTCTCTGGAACAGCGAGTCTTAATCTCCCTTTGGAAACCGGCATGCCATTAGAAGATCTTAACGTACCGGTATAACTGATACCCTGCTCCGGCAAATAGGTGATAACCGGATCTTTATCACTCAATATGTCCTTATATAAAAATTTTCTGTAACCCTGGGTAAGCATCAAAAGATCAAGATCTGCAAGTCGTGTTTCATTGGCCTTATTGAAATAATAATTAGGTTTCTCGATGTATCCCTTCAATTCCGATGAAAGTAAAAATGAGCTAAGGATAGTTGTTTCCTGATCCTCGTTGGAAGGCACTTTGGTTTCATTAATAACTGATACTGAAAAGTTACCTTCAACCGGCGTGTTGAGGGTTTTTGCGATCACACTCATTTTCACTGGTTTCCGGATTCCGTAAGCTTTCTTGTCCGTACTGACAGATAAGGTTAAACCGTCTGTTTGCTTGTGAAAGATCAGACGCTCGGTCAGCGGTTCGCCAGAAGCAGAAAAGAGGGTAAGCTGCACTATGCCCTCGGGGAATTTGTTTTTAGGAATCGCAGCCTTAATAGACGGTGAATTTAATTTGGTTTGTGCCGCATAACAGATAACTCCTTTACTGCGCGCAATGATGTAATAGCTCTTATTCTGGTTCTGAGAATAATATGATGGGTCAGCCGCTATCTCGAGCAACAGGTTTTCGGCATTAGCAATATTTGCGGATAATGCAATTCCGGTAGATTTGGCAGCAGGTAATGAAACTGATTTCTTGATTCCATTATCGAAAACAAGGCTTGCTGTATAAGTGTTGCCTGGCTCGGGTGTGAGTGAGAAAGAGCCCATGCCGAAATGCTGTGACTGAAACTTGTTAATAACCGAGCCCGTATTATCTGTTATCTCGCCTTTAACACCCACCCCTAGTCCTTTCTCCTGAACCGCCTTGAAGGCCACTCTGCCGGCAACATTATTTATAAGTTCGCCGCCTTCCGGGAAAAATTGAATATCTGCCCCGTCAAAGGAGTTCTTTAATGGAAAATTAGATTTAATTGTCTTTGTATCGGTTGCTTCAATCACTGTTTCAAGAACTCCAGAATCGAGCGATGCTTTCTGGTTTGCAGTTAATGTTAACGATAACCTTCCCGCTGCATCAGTCGATCCTTTGCCTTTTGCAACTTCCTCAAATCGGGAAACAACTTTCCAGCTAACCTTTCGGTTTGTAAGAGGTTTACCGTCGGGGTCCTTAAATGAAATATTCGCAGCTATTGTCGGCGAATTTCCGGCATTGTGACCTTTAAGAGAGATATTGGTTATGATCTTTTTATCAATTGCATCACCAATCTTAATATTTTTATGAAAGAAGTAAGCTTTATCGGCATTGATCATCCAATAGGTATATGCCCTGACCCTGTAATTACCCGCTTTGTAAACCAACGGATCGAGTGTGATACTACCGTATGCGGACGTGTTAATAACCTGAAGCTTCAATGACCTTACCAGAGAATCATTGTCAGTAATTATATCTACATAAAGTACCTTACTTAGATCGGATGGTTGATTTTGCTCTAAAGCAAGGTATCCTTTAAACCACATGGTGTCGCCAAGCGCATAATACGGTTTATCAAAATGCAGATATACTTTTTCTGTAGGATAAGTATGCGCTAACTTTTGTGTTTTTTCTATGATGGTATTCAGGCTCAGTGTATCCTGAGCATATATCAAACCAGCATTGAGAAGAAAAACCGTGATTAAAAATGAACGTAGAATTTTCATTCGAAAAATTAAGGTGGGAAATAATATTTGCTAATATAAAGTTATAGTGCCTTTTAAAGATGAACGACTCGATTTTTAAACAATTTTGATGATAACGTGACTAGCTTGAGTTTTCCCCTTGAGTTCGAAGATGAGAAGGAACTTAACTGTTGATTATAAATAACAACCCGTTGTAAATAATAAGACCAGCGCAATATTGTTTAAGTACATGAGATCGGAAATCAGTAAAAAGACAGCACGATTCACAAGATTAGGAACAAATAGCTAAATTCGCATTAATGACTAAATACGCCGCCGATTTTACAATTGCTTCGCAAAGCAAATCTTTTGATTTGGATCATCGAAAGATCATCAATTACAATATCGGCAAGTATGATACCGCTGTTGAACGCAGCCTCACAAAATTTCACAATCTTGAAAATTCCAAACGCAGAGCTCATGTAGTCAAGTGGAAGGTAATGGAAAATCTTGATAAGCTTTTACCGGAATTCGAGTCTAATTTTCAGCGTAAAGGAGGTAAGGTCATCTGGGCAAATGATGCCGAGGAAGCTAACCGGGAAATTTTAAATATTATTAAAAAAGCGGGCGCAAAGACCGTCATCAAGTCTAAATCTATGGTGACAGAGGAGATAGAGCTGAATGAATTCCTGGAGCATCATCAGATCGAGACTCTTGAAAGCGATTTAGGCGAATATATTGTTCAACTTCTTGGTCAAAAGCCTTATCATATTGTAACTCCTGCGATGCACCTCAGCAAGGAGGACATTGCCAGGCTGTTCAATGAAAAATTTGGAACTCCGATTGATGCAACACCAGAACAACTTACTTTAAAAGCGAGGGAACTCCTTCGCGAAAAATATACGAATGCTGATGTAGGTATCACCGGAGGCAATTTTCTAATATCCGAATCCGGAAGCATTGCTCTAACCGAGAATGAAGGTAATGCGCGCTTAACTACTACATTCCCCAAGATCCATATTGCAGTTGTCGGGATTGAAAAGATTGTACCATCTATTACGGATCTGGATCTTTTCTGGCCATTGCTGGCTTCACATGGTACTGGTCAAAATTTGACCGTATATAACACTATTCTTGGTGGTCCACGCCAGGAAGGCGAAACTGACGGCCCGGAGGAGATGTACGTGGTACTTTTAGATAACGGCCGAACAAATTTACTTGCTCAAAAAGAACAACGGCAGGGGCTGTATTGTATCCGCTGTGGTGCTTGTCTAAATGCTTGCCCGGTTTATAAAAACATTGGCGGCCATACTTATGAAAGTACGTATAGCGGTCCCATTGGGTCGGTGATTACACCTCACATGCAGGGAATGGAAGATTTTAAGCACCTGAGTTATGCATCTTCTTTGTGTGGTAAATGTACTGAAGTGTGTCCGGTTAAAATTGACATCCATAAATTGCTATTGCTGAACCGCCGGGATGCGGTTGAAGAAGGAATGGTTGGGAAAGCCGAGAAATTTGGATGGAAAGGCTGGAAATCGGGAATGATGAAACGAAGCATGATGGATATGCTTTCAGGAGGCTGGAAGAACCGTCTGCTTAAAATGTTCTTTAAGAAAAGCTGGGGAGATACCCGTAGTTTGCCTGAAGTGGCTCCCAAGTCTTTCAGCAAACTTTGGAAAGAACAGAATCCAGAGTAAGCACCCCAACAAGAAAATCTTAGCATAATCATAATTAATTATACGAATCGCAAAAGCAAATGAATAAATCACTCCTATTAATAGCTGCACTTTCTTTCGGATTACACAATTTCGCTGAAGCACAAAAGGCTAAACCTGAAGACACTGAAGTCTGGACTCCTATTCCGGTAGCTGTTGCGCCAGGCAAAGTCAATAATGATCGACCTTCTGACGCTGTAATTCTTTTCGACGGAACGAATCTCGATGAATGGGCTTCAGTTAAAAATCCAGATGCTCCTGCGGATTGGACGGTGTCAAATAATGTAATGACCGTGAACAAAAGCGCCGGAAATATTCAAACGAAAAGATCTTTCGAGAGTTACCAGTTGCATATTGAATGGAAGATTCCTGAAAATATAAAGGAAGAGGGCCAGTCTAAAGGCAACAGCGGGATATTTTTAGCGTCCACCGGTCCCGGCGATGATGGTTATGAATTGCAGATCCTGGATTCTTATAAGAATAAGACCTATGTGAATGGTCAGGCAGGCAGTATCTACAAGCAGTCGCCGCCGCTGGTTAATTCTTCTAAAAAACCTGGCGAATGGCAGACCTACGATATTGTTTGGAAAGCGCCGGCTTTTAATAGTGATGGAACCTTGAAAACTCCAGCTCACGTGACGGTTCTTCACAATGGAGTTCTGATTCAAAATAACACCGAATTGATGGGACCTACCAGATATACCGGGAAGGCTTCTTACAATAAACCACATGGACCATCTCCTATAAAATTGCAGTCTCACGGTGATCCGAGTGCCCCGATCAGTTTTCGGAATATCTGGGTCAGAGAACTCAACTGAGATATAATTTTCATTTAAGTTTATTAACCAATTTTATCGACCCTTACACTGATCCTTCGATTTTCTGTACTCTGCCCATATGAATTTTGACCCTAAGCATCTCAGCTCAGAAACCCTTCTGACCTTTTACAGGCAAGTGCTGAAGCCGAGAATGATCGAAGAGAAAATGCTTATTCTTCTCCGCCAGGGGCGTATCGGCAAATGGTTCTCCGGGATTGGTCAGGAAGCAATTGCGGTGGGGTGCACTTTAGCCATGCAACCTGAAGAGTATATTCTTCCTATGCATAGAAACCTGGGCGTATTTACATGTCGCGGTATTCCGCTTGCAAGGCTAATGGCGCAGTGGCAGGGGAAAATGTCAGGGTTTACCCAGGGTCGTGACCGTTCATTTCATTTCGGAACTCAGGATTATAAGATCGTCGGAATGATTTCGCATCTGGGGCCGCAACTGGCCCTTGCTGACGGAATTGCATTGGCTGACGTTTTAAATGGTGACAAGAAAGCTACCCTTGTATTTACCGGAGAAGGAGCTACGAGCGAAGGTGATTTCCACGAAGCACTAAATGTGGCAGCCGTCTGGGATTTGCCGGTGATTTTTATCATTGAGAATAATGGATATGGTCTTTCCACTCCTACCAACGAGCAGTATCGTTGCGAACGGCTGGTTGACAGGGCAACGGGATATGGCATGGAAGGCCATCGAATAGACGGGAATAATATCCTGGAGGTTTACCACACCATCAATGATATAGCTGAAGATATCCGGATAAGACCCCGGCCAGTGCTTGTTGAGTGTATGACATTTAGAATGCGGGGGCACGAAGAAGCATCCGGTACAAAGTACGTTCCTGCCGAATTGTTTAAGCAATGGGCAGAAAAAGATCCTGTAGACAATTTTGAACGATATCTTTTAGAGGAGCACATTCTTACTAAAGAGATAATTGATAAGATACGAAGCGAAATTAAGCTTGAGATTGAAAAGGATATTGAAATAGTTTTTAGTGAGCGGGATATCCTGGCTAACCCGGAGAAGGAAGTTGCTGATATGTACTACCCTTTCAAGTCGGAAACTAAGTTACCCGCATCATCTTCAAAAACAGATATACGCTACCTGGATGCTATTAGTGATGGCTTAAGACAGGGCATGCAAAAACATTCGAACCTCGTTATTATGGGGCAGGACATTGCGGAGTACGGTGGTGCATTTAAGATCACCCAGGGCTTCGTGGAAGAGTTTGGAAAAGGAAGAGTGCGCAATACACCCATATGTGAATCGGCTATTGTAGGAGCCGCGCTTGGCCTGTCAATCAACGGCTACAAGGCAGTAATGGAGATGCAGTTTGCTGATTTTGTAACCTGCGGATTCAATCAAATTATTAACAACCTTGCCAAGACGCATTATCGCTGGTCTGAAAAGGCTGACGTAGTTATACGGATGCCAACCGGAGCAGGAACGGGTGCGGGTCCATTCCATTCTCAAAGTAATGAAGCCTGGTTCACTAAAACTCCGGGGCTTAAGGTGGTTTATCCAGCCTTTCCTTCTGATGCAAAAGGCTTGCTTTTAGCTGCTATTAACGATCCAAACCCGGTAATCTTTTTTGAGCACAAGTATTTATATAGGAACATCACCGAACCCGTTTTTGATGAGTCTTATACCATCGAAATAGGGAAAGCAAATCTGGTTAGAGAAGGTAAACAGCTTAGCATTATCACTTACGGGCTTGGGGTTCATTGGGCGATTGAATACCTGGACCAGCATCCTGAACTTTCAGCCGATCTTATCGACCTCAGGAGCCTTCAGCCATGGGACAAACGGGCAGTTGAATCTACAGTTAAGAAAACCGGCAGGGTGTTAATATTGCATGAAGATACTCTTACAAGTGGTTTTGGCGGCGAAATAAGTGCTCATATCGCTGAGCATTGCTTCAAATACCTGGATGCACCGGTAATACGCTGTGCAAGTATGGACACCGCTATTCCTATGAATAAAGCATTAGAAGATACCTTTTTGGCAAAATCGCGTCTACACAATGATATCAATAGACTGATCGAGTATTAATTGGAGGGCTAAACCGCCTCAGGCAAAGGTGTTACCTCTGCTAGTGGACTAAACAGATATACGGCGCCGCTTTTTACTTCTACACAGCGATAACGTTTCCTAATCCGAACCTCTTTTCTAAATATCCTTCCATTCTTCATTGAGAACAAGCTGCTCTCGGGTAATTTCTCTACGCTGACACTGAGATCACCCGCAGGTTTTGAATCATAGGATCTTAAAACCCTGAATAAATTAAGGTCGGTACAGCTGGACGCTGACGGATTCTGAAGATAAGTTACTATAGCTCGTTGCACATCGTCAGGGAAGGAATGAGCATCGAAGAATGGTCGCATCATTCTCCTGAAGTTGGCTTTCCATTCTGTTCCGTGGGGCTTCGCTTTTCGCTTATGCTCGTTCCAGGTTAGGAGATGAGCGAACTCATGAACCGTAGTGACCAGAAAAGCGTAAGGATTTAGATCATAGTTTACCGAAATCCGGTGTCCGCTATCTTTGAAAGGTGCCCTATAATCGCCGTACTTCGTATCCCGGTTCCGGGATATCTTGAACTCACATTGAAAGTAATCTATCCAGCGCCCCACTAGTGGTGCAGTTCCTTCGGGAAGATATTTTTCGAGAATTTTAATTTTATCCATTTTCTCAGAGGGCAGAAATGAGGATGCTTTTAAGTTTGGCAAAGATAAACTATTAAGAATGCTCTTGGGCCGTTGTGACCTTAAATCCTGACTCCTTAATTGACAGTTCCTTGTTCTCTTTTTCTATTTCAATGCCTGATAAACGATGAAGCTGGCAACATAAGCCATTCCGGTCATGTAAGCAAACTGGATGGCTGGCCATTTCCAATGTTTAGTCTCCCTGTAAACTACTGCTATAGTACTAATGCACTGCATAGCAAAAGCATAAAATATCATCAGAGAAAAAGCGACAGCGAAAGTAAAGACAGGCTGGCCCGTCTCAGGGTCACGTGCCGACTGCATTTTTTCAGTCACAGACTTCATGTTGCTGTCATCGCCATCTACACTGTATATTGTTGCCATGGTTCCGACAAAAACTTCACGGGCAGCAAAAGAAGTAATCAAAGCAATCCCGATTTTCCAGTCGAAACCTAAAGGTCTGATAGCCGGTTCAATCGATTTACCCAATATCCCGGCAAAGGAATTCTCCAGTTTGGCTGAAGCTTTTACCCTTCTTAATTCGTCAGGTTTATATTTTTGTAAAACTTCAGACGACGAAAATTTTTTATCAATGACATCAAACCGGCCCGGGGGACCATAAGAAGCAAGTACCCACAGCACGATTGAAACTGCCACGATGACTTTTCCAGCTTCGGTAATAAAGGTTTTTACCTTTTCGTACATAGTGTATAGTACGTTATTCCAGCGAGGCATGCGGTAAACCGGCAGCTCCATAATAAAGTATCCACGCTCCCTTGACTTGATGATATATTTCATCGCCAAGGCCACCACAATTGCGCTTACAATACTGAGCATGTACATAGACATTAACGCCATGCCCTGCATGTTAATGAAACCCCAGATCTTACGGTCAGGGACAACCAGCGAGATAAGCAGCGTATATACCGGAAGCCTGGCAGAACAGGCTATGAGTGGCGTAACCATAATGGTGATCATGCGATCTTTCCAGCTCTCAATGTTACGTGTACTCATGATAGAAGGCACCGCACAGGCAAATCCTCCAATCATCGGAATGACGGATTTGCCGCTGAGTCCAACCTTACGCATAATTTTATCCATCATGAACGTAACGCGAGACATGTATCCGGTATCTTCAAGAATTGCGATAAAGGCAAATAAAATGGCGATTTGTGGAATAAATACTAAAACACCACTCAAGCCAGCCAGGATTCCATCAATAAGCAGATCGGTAAAGACCCCGGCAGGAAGATAGTTATGCCCTGCTTCTGCTAGCCAGACAAACAATTGCTCAATTAGGGCCATCGGGTATTCCGACCATGCGAAAATTGACTGGAAAATAAGAAAAAGAATCAGGAAGAAAATTGCGAAGCCAAAGACTCTATGAGTTAATACCCTGTCGATCTTATTGCTAAATGTTTCCTGCCTGGCATCAGCCTTTTTCGTGATGGCATCAAATAACACCTCATTGATAAAATTATATCGGGCTATTGTTTCGGCGGCCTGAGCTTTCTGTGAATGAAATGAAAACTCTTGCTCAATCTCTTCTATTCTATCACTTTGGTCTGAAGTTAGAAAGTGAAGCTGTTCATGCTGGTGCGCGAATTGTAGAGCCACATAAGGAAGATCAACAAGCATTTCAGACTGGATCTTTCTAACTAACTCCGGTGCCAGGGCTTCAACTTCAATTGAATCAACTTGCAACGGAATTTTATTTGCATAGCTTATTGCCTCTTTCAGCTTATCAATACCGTGCTTATTGCGGGCGGATATTGGAACTACCTGCACACCCAGTTTTTCTGATAGGATGTCAACCGAAATCTCTAACCCTGAGCGTTTGGCCAGGTCCATCATATTTAACGCAATAATCACCGGAATTTTCAGATCGGCTATTTGCGTATATAGTAATAAGTTCCTTTTTAAATTAGAAGCATCAGCCACAAAAATGATCAGGTCTGGATGCACCTGGCTTTTTTTATCAGCCAACGCCTCCATTACAATCAATTCATCTTTACTTTTGGGATAAAGACTGTATGTACCAGGAAGGTCAATTATTTGGGAGGTACGGCCATCGGGAAGTATACAGAAGCCGGTTTTTTTATCGACAGTAACACCGGGGAAATTTCCGATCTTTTGATTTAACCCGGTTAAGACATTAAAAAGAGTAGATTTTCCGGCATTGGGATTACCAATGAGAGCAATTTTCAAATCGCCGTTCACCAATCTATTGCAATATTATTGTCGAAGCTTCCAGCTTGCGAAGGCTTAACTGATAACCGGAAACAGTAATAGCCATGGGATCGCCAAAAGGAGCAAAACGTTCAACAACAATCGATTCGCCAGGTAAACAACCCATCTCCATTAACTTAACTGACATTTCTAAATCTGTAAATTCTTTAATAACGCCGGTTTGCCCTGGCTCAAGTTGCGATAGCTTCATATCCTGTATTGTTGAGCCAAAAATATGTCTTATTTATAATAAATCCAAATAAGAACAGCGGATAAGTTGTCAAATAAAAATGACTTTATTTTTTGAGAGAAAAAGAAGTATTCGTTGTCTTATTGAAATGTGGACAATCACAACCCTTTTTAAAGATCCCGCAAGAGGCCAGGCTTACACAAATTAATGTGAGCAAGAATATCTTAAACGAGTTTTTCATTGAATCGGAACCTATGTAAAAATATGTAACTGAATATACCCATCCCTACTCCAATCATATCGCAAATAAAATCCCACCATTCAGCCGACCGGTATGTAAATACTGTCAATTGAAGCAACTCAATACCACCGCCTAATATTACGGTGATCAAAAGAATTTTAAGTACGGTCATCATACGATAGCTGTAGCTTAGTTGTTGCCTTATTTTACCATAAAATAGCAGAACAGTTAGCACGAAGAAAAAACCTGTATGGACGAGTTTATCAAAACCATCAAAAAGGGGAAGCTTTCCCGGTGTACTAACGGGGATATCACACAAAATTAACACCAATACCGCCCATATAATGGCCAGATATTGATGTTTAAGAGTATTAATCATTAAGCGCCTACTTGAGCTTGATATTCATCGGCAGATAATAACCCGTCAAGATCACCTTTCTCAGAAATCTCAATCTTCACCATCCAGCCTTCGCCATACGGATCACTATTTACAAGCTCAGGGTTAGTATCCAGTTTCTTATTAAACTCAGCTATACGACCGCTAAGTGGCATAAAAAGATCAGATACGGTTTTAACGGCTTCTACAGTTCCAAATACGTCTTCCTTTTTGACATCTTCGCCAACGGTATTAATATCAACATATACAATATCACCCAGTTCACGCTGGGCAAACTCGGTGATACCAACAATTGCCAGTTCACCCTCGACACGAATCCATTCGTGATCCTTTGTATACTTTAATTCTGATGGGAAATTCATTTCGCTAGTTTTTTAGTTGCTCAAAAATAGAATAAGTGAACCGTATTGCAAATTAAGAAGAAAACTTGAACTGATTAATTCAAAAACCTATCTCATACCTGACACCTATGCTCTATTGCAACGTAAACCTCAAACTTACCCCGAAGTTGCTGAACGAGGTGTTGAATGTTTGCGAAGTATATGGCTTGGTTATATTTCCATCATAGAACATACTGATATTAAAGCGCTGATTTAACACATAATCTATTGACGGGTTAATAGTTATATTTTGAGATCCGGACGAAACTTCAGCATCCTCTACATCAGCGCGGTAAATTACAGTTTTCCGGTCGCGCAAAGAGAAATCTAGCTTGAAGTTCATATCGTTGTCCATTTTTAACCCGCTGAACAAACCAAATGGAAATCTGAACTTGGTTGTACGAAAGCCGAAACCAACCACAATAGCTTCTTCTTTAAGTTGTGCAAGCTGGCTGTTTGCCAAACTGAAGCTAAGGGCCCTCGATTTGCGATATTCAAAATTAGTGGTCATATTATTTTTCAGCCTCATATCTAAGCCTAGAAGTGGTATGAACTGCTCGAACAAAGTAACCTGTGAGAATTGATAACGAGGTAAGAAATCTCCATTCGCATCCCTGACACTTACGCCACCGTTAGCTTCCTGATATCGCACAAGTGAGTTAAAGCCGTTAACATTATAGGTTGATCTGTATGCATGATTAAGGTCAAAGGATGCAAATAGCTGGTTGAAAAAATCGAATTTGGTGAGACCGTTGTAGGTTAAATTCCAGTTTGGAATTGGTATTTTCGGAAATCCTCCCAACCTGACATCACTGGCGTCTTTTCCGGTATAGGCTGCCAAGAATGCGGCAATTACCACATCCTGCGAATTCTTGCCATAACCTTCTGCAAAGCCGCCGGTTCCGCCTGCTGAATTCGGATTAATTGCTCCCAGCCGTGCTGAGATAATCGCTCTGTTAGCTTCAAATTGTCTGAAGAGTTTTGATGAATTGTTTAGCTTATCTTCCTTACTGAAAGCAGTTCGTAATGTGAAGTAAGATACGCTGTAATCACCGGTTGTAACCGGACTTAAATTCTCGAAGCCATTTCGCGAAGGTAAAAACTTGAAATTTGTTGAATAATTAAAGCTACGTCCCCGTAAAGCGGTCAACTCGATGCGCAGATCTTTGAATGGTTCGAGGATACCCCGCAGATTGATATCTTCCTTGTAGTTGGTGATATAAAGCTGACTCTGCAGCGAATCACGAGTTATCCAACCATTTGCTAATGCCCGTCCACGAATGTCCCGCTGACTGCCAAAAAGAAAATCATAGCCTGGTGCCCCTGCATCGAAATCCTGCCCGAAAGCATCCGTCTCAGGCAGGTATCCGGGCAAAAAAGTACCTTCAGTTTTAGTGTAGGCACCCGTAATATTTTTCAAACTGGTAACAATATTTAAGAAAAAACTCCCAAAACCCTTGGTATTCGGATCGCTTGCATTTCTTAAAAAACCGAATTTGTTATAAAGGGCTGCCATACTCAGCGTAGGATTTAACTGGATGACACGCGAGTTTTGAATAGCATTTCCAAAGTCAATCTGAGGATCACGCAAAGTTAATAAAGGTTCGCTTTTCCAGTTAAATCCCGAACCATAACGTGCGGCTAAGCTTACCCAATCTAAGCCTGGTATTTTGTTGATAGGAACATTGTAAGTAAGATTGATTGTATGACCGTAATCAGTGGTCCTGCCAAGTCTTTTTAGGTTATTCCATATGGTATCACGGGCGCTGGCATCGATGCGGCCAGCGGGCTCGTCAATGATAGAATAGTTAGTTGCGTTAAAGTCCAGTTGCATTGACTTTGTCAGATTCCAGCTAATGCCGTATAGACGAGTCATTAAGAAATTCTTGTTAAAATTGCTTGTAACCGGTAAAAAGTTATTCGGATCGTTGTTCCGCAAAGTATTCTCTGAATAAAGGCGGTCAACATCAATGCGGAAGTTTAACACGGAAGGCAGTAAACTGAAATTGAAATCCCGTATTAAACCGAGGCTTTTGGATTTAATCAGCTTTTCGAAAGGCGTTATTGATTTGGGTTGATTCGAATAATTATAAGCCAGTCCCGCACGGTACGACTTCTGTAAAGTTTTCTCGTTTATAAAATCCCGGTGATTGTATTCGTTGAAGGCATATGTTGCACTCCAATTTTCAATATCCCATAATCGTACTCTATCCTCCGTATCAGTCCGAATTTTTCGAACATTAGTGAAGTTAATACTTCTGCGGGCAGTATAATCTTCAGTATTAAATCGAATCGAATCGCGCACATTCTTTGGTGAATTTCTTAATGCTGTTTTCAGCTCCAGATCCGGAGTTCGGGGATCATACTGCGGCGTACCTATCTGTGAGGAAAAGTTTACAAACATTGGAATTTTAATACCTGAACGTTCAGAAAAAAACTTTCCAAGTTCTACACTTGAGGAAACGTCAAATAGTATATCATCGGCCCTATTACGTTCGCTAACACGCTTATCAATAGAACCAAAACCAACTGTACTTTTACTTCCGGAAAGTGTTATATCTGCAAAGTCTGCAAGCTTGGCATTTAGACGTGCGGTAGCCGCCCAACCTCCCCGCTCATCAAAGTCCGTAAGCCTCAATTCATTAAACCAAATTTGAGCGGTCTTATCCAGCCCGTCATCGAGTGATGGATTGGCCAGGTTGCGTAACGGGTTCCGGACCCCGAGCATATAAACCCTAACCTTACTAAGGTCAGGCTGCCCGACAACAGTTATGGTGTTTAACCCTTCCCGGTAAATGAACGGAATATTAATTGGCCATGGCTGCCCGTTCAGCAATGCATTATTCCGGGCTGTCTTCGCTATCTGAAATAATTGGATCTCAATATCCAGCCGATTCTGTTCCGGCCAGATTGCGCTAGGGTCACGCGACCCAGAATTGGTAACCTTCAGTGGAAGATCGTACTCATAATAGTTATCCTGGTTATCAGTACCTATTCTTATAAACGCGCTTACGTCATTGTCACGAAGCAGATCACCCTCGGCATGGATAAACATTTCCATTCTTCGATACGACCTGAAGTCATTGAAGGTAGTCCTGAAGGCAGCTCTCCCATAGCCGTCGCGTAAATTTCTGACATTGACCGCCAGCGATTGCTCATTCTGACGTGTTTCACCCCTGAAATTACTAAAATCACGTTCTCTTTCAATTCCTGGAGGAACAACGTAAGGTATGGGTGTGCGTTTACCGTTTTCTTCAATGTTAATCGTTGTGACATCCATCTGGGAGTTATCAAGTCCGGGATTAATCAAAGCGGGATCAGCTATTACCTTGGCGGGACTATTCTCAGCATTGAACCGACGCCACTCGCCTCGTACCAATTGGAGCTTCGCGAATCGCATAATAGTTGTATCTGCAAAATCCGTCATAAACATCCGAATAAAGCGAATCGATTTAAAATCCTGGATACTGCCTACTTTTTGCTGAAATTCCGCTAGGGGAATTTTAAACTGTATCCACCGTACATTTTCCTGCTTGCCGTTTGCGAGCTTTACAGTTACCGGAACAATATCTGAAACGAAATTATTTCCAACTGTCATCAGGTCCTGAGGGCGAATTGATACCCGGTATTGAAAATATTCATCAGCCTGGGTGGAGTTATTATCCCGGTTTATATCTTCACCATCAGGCAACGGTGTGGCAGCCGAATTTTCAATTCCAGTTTGGTCTAAAGACTGCTGGGTAGTTTTTGAGTTCCCCTCCGTACCATTATATCGCTCATATCGTTTCAAAATCCCTGCATTCAAATCATCCAGGTTGCCGCCCCTGTAATATTGATAGTCATCCGATGCGGGATCCGACTCCAGAGCTTGGGCAGCTTGCGCATTAACCTGAGTCCTTACCTGGTTCAGGAAAGCAGAAAACTGTTGTCTTTCATCGCTGCTGCTCAATCCATCTAATCCAATATCCTGAAACTGCCTTGCATCCACATTATTGTCAAAAGCCTGGATAACAGGCTGCAATCTAGGCACCCGACCCCAGATAGTTTGGTCAGTCTTTGACAGATCTCCATCAACAGGTAAGCCGTTTTCTAAAGACTTGCGACCGTCCTTCAGGATATCCTCAGAGATATTTCCAAGGTTAAAATATAAATCTCCACCCTGGCTATTCGGATTATAAATAAAAGGGTCAAGGACCCACATTTCAACAAATTCAATATTGAGTGCTTCAAAGTCATTCGTTTCAAGCTTCCGGAAAATACCGCCCCAACGGCTTCGGGGATTTACAAGACTGCCATCCGGATTAAGGCCAGTGGCCGTAAAGTTGTAAGGGCCGCGCAAACCGGGATAGTAACTGAGGTCAAACGTCGGCAAAGTTAATGGTTGGCCCGTAACCGACTGTTTGAATGGAAATACTTCCCGTTCAAATATTTCCCGAACATAGTGGTTTGAGAGTTCGGATTTATCGCTTTTAATATTATCGGGGGTAGTTGAACTTTGCGTTCTAAAGAAGATCGGATCAATGTTATAAAATGCAAGACGTGCACGGTTAAAATTGTACGCCAAATCATTAACTAACTGGGATTCCGGGAAGAGCTGGGGCGTTCCTGAGATCTGCCATGGAGTGGCACTCTTAATATCAATTACCGAACGGCTGGCTTCAAAGTCATCAAGATAACTGGCCCCATTACGACTTCCGGCAAAGTTTAGTGCCCGGGGGTGCCCGGGTATAAGATTTGCATATTCACCGCTAAAAGTGATTGAAGAAGTTTCCTTTGTACTTATAAACGGGAGCTTGTCGACCATTCGAGTCAGCCAGCGTGAATTGGAGCTGTAGTTCATATCAAGCCCCCAAATCGTATTCGAGATAGCCTCCTCACCGATATTCATCTTCTGCGTCAATGGCTTCTCGGTAAGATTCATCAGTGTACCACCAAGGTTTAATTTATTGCTGACCCGATAGTCAAACCTTGACCCCATCAGGGACCGTTGCTGGATCCCGAAAAGCTCGTTGTTTTCCAATTTAATTCGAATTGGTTGGCCCGAATTTAAAAGCGCCTGGTTCAAGATCCGGACCCGACCAATATTATAATCCACAGTAAAATCTGCCCCTTCCTGCAATGGCAGAGTACCGGCAATAACCTGGACAGAGCCTTGAGGAATATTGATCGCGTTGAGCTGAAATTCAGATCCCGCTTCCGACTGGTATGTTCCGCGTATATAATAGCGATTCAGTTTTTGAAAAAGTTGCTGCGCATCAACTTTCGTTGAATCATAAAGTGGTTGGAAAACATATTTCTCGATAAGATTTTGCTCAGTTATCGGGTTAAACTTAGCGGATAGGTCAGATCCAAAGGGTTCGACGAGAGGAAATGTAATCCGCCCATTCAAAGGATCAATGGTTACTCCTTCAATAAAATCAAAAAAGCCGTCAGGCTTTCTGTCGCTTTGCTGGTTTAGGTTGTCAAGGTTGGTGAGCTGGAGCCATAATTGGCCCGTGGTATTCTGTCCTTCAGTAATTTGCGGCTTCTCGACACCAGAATTTTCATCCAACCTGAAAATATTTAACCGGAAATCGTTGCGACTTACCTGGTAAGCACCTAGTGAATAGATGTTTTTCATCATCAGATCCCACGTAGGCAAATTGGTTTTCAAAGTTTCGTTCTTGAGGAGTTTGGTGAATAGAACTCTGGGTGTACTATTATCTACAGGAACATCCGTTGAAAGCTCTCCAACCTGGTACTCGACACCATTTACAGTATAGCGATAGGCGACCGCTAAAACCTCGTCAGCATTTAATGATGAATTCAAAGAAATATAACCAAGTTGATTATGAAGGGTAAATTCCCTCTCGGTAAGCTTACGCGCGTAGGTAAGCTTGGAAAAGTTATCTGTCCCGCCGGTTGCCTGGAAATAAGCACTTACATCATTGGTGTTAGTCAGCCTAACTCCGGGTGGAAGATTCTGTAAAAGATTATTTGACTGCTGTGCAAATCCGGGACCGTTAAATCCGGCAGGCAGTATTGAAAAGCCATTGCCTCCCTGAACCTGCGCCGTATTATATGGTTGATTTTCAGCGAGATCCAAAAGACCTAAAACATCGCGTGAATCTGCAGTACTGCTGGAGCGATTGGTTACCCAAACCTCTATTTTGGTAATGTTTACATTGGATGTGATTATAGGAATGTTGGAAAGGGAACGGTTATAATTATTCCTGAAATACTGCGCTAGAAAATAATGTTTGTTTGCTTCGTAATTATCGGCCGAAATACGAAATTCATTTTGCTGCGACCCATTGGTGATAGTAATCTCTTTAGATTGGGACTTTTGCTGTGAAAAAACACTCGTCACATTCAGGCGGCCAAACTGAAGTTGAGTCTTTAAACCAAATAATGCCTGGCTACCCGTAATTAATGTCGAACTAAGTGGAAGACTAACATTCCCAGCCTCAATTTTCTGAATAATCTCGTCCTCCTTACCGGTGTAATCTAATTTAACCTGGTTCTCAAAGTCGAACTGAGCTTCTGTGTTGTAATTAGTAGTAATCCGTAATTTCTCACCTATCTGACCAACTACGTTCATTTGTATACGCTGGTTGAAATCAAAATTACCCTGATTACGCTGACGTTCGTTGAAGAGCGGGTTTTCATTACGGTTCAACCGACCCGCAAATGTCAGTTCAGCTGATCCCTGCGGACGAATATCAATTGTGGACCCACCAAATATTTTTTCGAAAGTTTTACTGTTTACCTTAACCGGAGGAATAAAACCAGGCGCCCGCGCCTCCGCGAGTGGTAGGTCTGATAACTCACGCCAGTAGTTTCTTTTAATGATCTGGTTTTCCAGCCGCTGGTATTCTTCAATGCTTAGATACTGCGGAGGACGATAAAGGCGCTCGCCTATGCGTTCGCGAATAATGTATTGTTTGCTTAAAGGGTCAAATTCAACACTGCGGCGAACGTTGGAAGGATTTGGCATATAAATCCCAGGCGTCCGCTGAAAAGGAATCAACCGATAATCCCTAAAGGGGTAAGCGAGCCTGGTCGAATCAGGTTGAGAGGAAGTATTCTGAGCTTTAATCGTTCCCACCGATAAAGCCAAGAAAAAACATACTTTCAGTAATATAAAAGCAAAAGCGTTTTTCAATCTGCAGATTTTCTTGAAGAGTAATTATAAGCTTTTCAAGGCAATTTTTATCAATTGTTCTACCGATATATTTTCTGATGAATTATTAATTGCCTGACTCAAAGTTTTTTCCGCAACAGCCTTGTTGAAGCCAAGCATAACTAACGCTGAGAGCGCTTCGTCTTTGGCCGTTGTATGCTGGGGAACGGAGATGAGCGAATCAGGACCCTCTTTTTTCAGTTTATCCTGGAGTTCAAGGATCATACGTTGTGCAGATTTGGGTCCGATACCTTTAATTCTTTGAATCAATGGCACATCACCTTTGACTATGGCTGTTTGTATTTCAACGGGCGTAATTGAAGAGAGAATCATTCGGCCTGTATTGGCCCCAATTCCGGAAACGGATATCAGATGTAAAAATAAACGCCTTTCACCCTCGTCAAAGAAACCATACAAAGTGTGCGCATCTTCTTTTACGTGCATCCAGATAAAGAGCTTGCAGCGTTCATTATCTTTAATAGCCGAAAATGTATTTAATGAAATATTAATATGATACCCTACTCCCCCGGTCTCTATGACCACATAGGTTGGGCACTTGAAAGCTAATTTGCCATCAATGTAGTCGTACATGTTCTATCTTTCTGCTGGTTTACGACGATTAAACAATCCCTTACGTTTCACGCCTCCCGGTTCTGTCATATCCTGCTTCGACTGAGCATCAACCACTGCGATGGTGACCATATTAACAATTTCCCTAACTGAACTGTCTAATTGTAAAACATGCACAGGCTTGTTCAGTCCCAACAAAATGGGGCCTACTGCTTCCGCTCCTCCAAGTTCCTGTAACAACTTGTAAGCTATATTTCCGGACTCCAGATTAGGAAATACCAAAACATTAGCTGGTGCATCATTCAATACGCTAAATGGAAAATTGTCCTTCAATAAGTCAGAATTCATTGCAAAGTTGGCTTGCATTTCCCCATCAACCACAATTTCAGGATACCGTTCGTGCATTAATTTCACTGCAAGCCGGGTCTTTTCAGGCACTTCCCCGTCATTAGATCCAAAGTTCGAGTATGAAAGAAGAGCTATACGAGGAGATATATTGAATTTTTTTACGGAGACATCTAGCAAAAGACTAATATCTACCAGCTCCTCTGCAGTTGGATTCACGTTTACAGTTGTGTCGCCAAAGAATACCGGGCCTTTTTTAGTAAGCATCATGTACATACCAGCAACACGATTTACCCCAGGCTCAGTACCGATCACCTGCAATGCGGGCTTAATTGTGGTGGCGTAGTTTTTTGTCAGGCCTGAAATTAAGGCGTCAGCTTCACCAAACTGAACCATAGTGGAACCATAATAATTTCGGTCACGCATTAGTTTCGTTGCTTCGAACAAAGTCAGGCCACGGCGCTGTCGCTTCTTGAAAAGGTAATCAGCATACTTAGACGACTTTTCAGTCTCTTCAAGGGGATTGATGATCTCAACATTTCCAAGGTCCAATTCGTTTTCTTTTATGATTTCCAGAATCCTTTCTCTTTTCCCTAATAAAATTGGAATCGCTATCCCCTCCTCTTTCACTGTTTGCGCCGCCTTTAAAATTTTATAATTATCAGCCTCTGCAAATACAATACGTTTAGGTGCAGATTTTGCCTTATTTGTAACAGCACGCATCAAAGCATCATCCATTCCCAGACGGGTCTTCAACTCGTCTCTGTAAGCGTCCCAGTTAGTAATTATCTTACGGGCTACACCAGAATCAATTGCTGCTTTTGCTACTGCAGGAGAAACCTCTGTAATTAGCCTGAAATCAATTGGTTTTGGAATAATATAATCAACTCCGAATCTTAAGTTTGTCGTATTGTAAGCCAGGTTAACTGCTTCCGGGACAGGCATTTTGGCAAGGCGCGCAATTGCATTGACAGCCGCAATTTTCATCTCCTCGTTTATAGCAGTTGCCCGTACGTCAAGGGCACCTCGGAAAATATAAGGGAAGCCCAACACATTATTTACCTGGTTTGGATAATCTGATCGACCGGTAGCCATGATAATATCTTTTCGAGTGCTGGTTGCCAGTTCGTAATCAATTTCAGGATTAGGATTGGCCATAGCAAAAACGATAGGGCTTTTCGCCATAGTCTTCAACATCGCAGCCGTCAAGACATCAGGAGAAGACAGTCCGATAAAAACATCCGCGTCCTTCACCGCTTCTGCGAGGGTATTAATCTTCCGGCTAGTTGCGAATTCTAATTTTGTTCCTTCAAGATTCAACCTGTCTGAACGGATAACCCCGGTGCGATCAACCATTACTATATTCTCGCGCTTTGCCCCCATGCTTACGTATAACCTGGAGCAGGAAATGGCAGCTGCTCCGGCACCGTTAACAACAATCTTTATGCGATCTAGCTTCTTCTTTTGTATTTCACAAGCATTTATCAAAGCAGCCGACGAAATAATTGCTGTTCCATGCTGATCATCATGCATAACAGGTATACTCATTTCCTCTTTTAACCGGCGTTCAATTTCGAAGCACTCCGGCGCCTTGATGTCTTCCAGGTTTATTCCTCCGAACGTAGGTTCGAGAGCCTTAACGATATTGACGAATTCATCAATGTTTTTAGTGTCCAGTTCAAGGTCAAAAACATCAATATCCGCGAAAATTTTAAATAAAATGCCTTTACCTTCCATAACAGGCTTGCCAGCTTCCGGGCCAATGTCTCCTAGGCCAAGCACAGCCGTACCATTGCTGATTACGGCAACCAGATTACCTTTAGCGGTATATTTATAAACATCATCCTTATTTTCAGCAATCTTAAGGCAGGGCTCTGCCACACCTGGAGAATATGCCAGCGCTAAGTCGCGTTGAGAATTTGTAGGTTTAGTAGAAACAACTTGTATTTTGCCCGGGCGTCCTTGTGAATGATAATCCAGTGCGTCTTGCTTGCGGTTAGTCTTATTCATTGATAGCTAATTGGAGAGCCGCAAAATTACAATTCTTTTTGAGATTGACTTAGAAAATGACAGCCCCCCGGAAGCCGTATCACATCAACTAGCCTTTGTTGATCTTTAACTTCATTCCAGGCTGCACTGTATTTTTTCTCAAACCGTTCAATGCTTTGATCTTAGAAATTGTCGCTCCTGAGAATTTTTCTGCGATTTCTGATAAAGTATCCCCAGCTTTTACAATGTAAGTAATATAGCGAGGAGCCGTATTTTTTTTAGTTTTCGCAGCATGATTTCCAGCTTTGAGCCGGAGCACTTGACCTGGTACTACACTGGTGCCATTCAAGCTATTGTAAACTTTTAAGTCCTGCACTTCGACGCCGTATTGGTTTGCAACCATAAGCAGCGTTTGCCCTTCTTTCACTTTATGAGTAACTGGGATCGTAATGGGATTAAAATCAGGTTCTGCATTTAATGAAGCTGCAATCAAGTCAGGTTCATTTGCAGTTTCTGCATTTAAAACATCGTACAAGGAAGCGTAAAGTTGTTTCCCGACTGCCGGTATGACTAACCTTTTTGGTGACGCAACAGATCCATTTACGATCTGTTTCTTGTAGGAAGGATTCAGGACACTTAATTCACTTAAGTCGATATCCGCGGCTTGAGCGATTTTAGAAAATGAAATCATCCTGTTTACGTCAATTACGTCCGTGAATATGCTGAATGGAGACATTTGCGGTTGAATATCATGTGCGGAATAGTAATTCATCGCATAAACTGTGGCGATAAATGCCGGTACATAATTTTGGGTTTCGCGTGGTAGATAGGGCCTAACTTTCCAAAAGTCTGCTTCACCACCTGAACGCGCTATTGCCCTGGTAACCGCACCGGTGCCACAATTGTACGCTGCTATCGCCAGTAACCAGTCTCCCACCCGATTATAGGCATCCTTTAAATATAAAGCCGCAGCATAGCTTGCCTGTACCGGGTCTTTGCGTTCATCAACATAGTTGTCCATTACCAGCCCGTACCCCTTAGCGGTCGTGTACATAAACTGCCATGGGCCAACGGCGCCTGACCTGGAAACAGCATGAGGATTTAGCGCAGATTCAATGATGGTAAGGAATTTAAGCTCATCCGGCACACCTACTTCCCTGAAAGATTTTTCAAAAATGGGAAAGTAATATTTTGATAAACCAAGCATTTTTCCAATCTGATCTTTCCGTTTGAAAACGTAGAGATCGATATAATTCTGAACGTGGTCGTTGTAGTTTAACGGCACCGTCCGCTCCAGCGAATCCAGCCGGCGTTTGTAGATATTTTGGCTTACGCTGGCCGGACTTATGTTCTCCATCTGGAAAACCGTGTCTGTGAGGCCAAGGGAAGCTGCCGGACTATTTTGTGATGAAGGTGAGTCTGGTTGAAACTGTTCAGGAGCCTGACGCGCAAATACTGTGGCACAGGCAATTGAAAGCAAGGCTATTGCCATTGTTCTTTTCATCATAACTTCATGGTTTTAACCCGGGTGGGCTCCCCCTTCAACCTAAATTTCTTTTACGAAACCTAAGCTACTATTAATAAAATAATTCAGCGATCTTTAACTGCCAGATGAAACTGTTTCGTTAAGATCAAACTTCTAAATAACGTCTGAATTTAGTGTTTAGTATTGATTGCTATCTGTGATTCGATTCGGTAATCAGATAGTGAAAAGGAATTAGAATAGGTGGCTCTTCCTAAACCATCGGAGCCGTTTGCGGTCAGGATCAATCAAAGTTATTTACCCTGGAGCACAAAAATGGCCATCCCTCCGAAGGAAGGATAGCCTTTTTATTACTAAATATTAGAATTATTTGCGATCGTCAACAGTAGAATTAGTGCCATTGGGCGAATTCTCTTCTCCGCTTTGGGCGCTCTTGAATTCTTTGATACCCTTACCCATGCCGCGCATCAATTCAGGGATCTTTTTACCACCAAACAGCAGTAAAACGACTGCAATGATCAGGACAATTTCAGTTACACCTAATCCTATTAACAAGATTGAACTCAACATAATTTCTTTATTTATTGTGCGGTTTTTGAATTTTCAGTATTAGGAATAGATGTATCAGAATCTTCAGGTTTGCCATAAGATTCTGACTTGGCAACGGGCTTATCTAAGTCCATATCACTAGTTACGCTGTTTATGTTATTATGGATTTCGCGCTTCACTCCATCTGAAGCATCCTTAAACTCTCTTATACCTTTACCAAGCCCGCGCGCTAACTCAGGGAGCTTCTTTCCTCCGAATAAAAGAAGGACAACGAACAAAATCATCAGGATTTCCGGAGTTCCCATGTTCATGAATAACAACATCGAGTATATTTTTAGATTGTTAAAACTTCACAAATATAAACATTTTTAAAACTGCCTGTATTTTTAATTAGCCAGCCAGCTTGACGGGTTCATTGGCGCCGCCCCCTTCCGTACTTCAAAATGTACTTCTGTAGTCCCATCCACAGGATCAGTGATTACTGTGCCGATTGCCTGTTTTAATGAAACCTTTTCGCCACGAGATACACTCACGGATCTTAAGTTTGAATAGACAGTAAAATATTCACCATGTCTGATCAATACAGCGTAAGAACCAGCGAAATTCTGAACCGCTGCCACTTCTCCCGAAAATACAGCCCTGACTGACGACCCCTCGGCTGTCTTAATATCTACCCCATTGTTCTCTGTAGTAACGTTTGTTCCGTACCTATGGATACCAAAACCTTCAGTTATGATTCCGCTGGCGACAGGCCAGGGCAAACGGCCTCGATTACCCAAAAAGTCTGATGATAATTTAGCAGCTTCTGGAGTTGCAGCCAGAATACTTGATCCCTGCGAGATAGGCTTGGTAGCCGGAGCTTCTTTATTTTCAGCTTTTGCTTTCGCAGCTGCAGCTCGAGCTTCCTCCTCAGCTCGTCTTCTAGCTTCTTCTATTTCGCGATTAATGGCATTTTGAATCGCACGGTTCAAACGGGCCGATTCTTTTTGTTTTTTTGTAAGTTCCTGTTTTAGCTTCTTTTCCTGACGGCTGAGACCTGACAAAACTCTTGATTGACTGTTCTTCTCTTTTCCAAGAGTTACTCTTTCCTTTTGCTGATCGCCCAGCAAACTTGTTTTTTCTCGTTTGTTATGATCAAGCTCAACAATCTTAACATTCAGATCCTGTTGTGTGCCTTGTATGTACTTTGCCTGTTTTTTACGATAGGTACTAAATTGTTGAAGATATTTTAAGCGTTTATAAGCCTGGTTGAAATCACTGGATGCGAAAATAAACATCAGCTTGCTATAAGCGCTCTGATTTCTAAAAGCGAACAACACCATGGCAGCGTACTCCTTTTTCAGCTTATCTAATTGAGATTGCAGTGACCGAACTGTATTTGAATTATCAGAAATCTCATTATCAAGGAGTCTTACTTCCGAATTTATAGTATTGATCTTCTCCTCCCGAAGTCGGATTTGCGTATTCAAAGCTTTAATCTGTTTCAAAGACAAGCTCTTACTACTCGATGTTTGCCTCAGACTACGGTTAAGGCTTTCAATTTCTCGGGATAAGGTTTCCTTACGCCGTTTAAGCTCTGCGCTACTCTGGCCAAAAACTTCATGGGTTGCACTTATTATCAGGAAGAAAAGTAAAAATCTTACAAACCTCATCGCGGCAAATGTATCTAATTTAATCTTTGACTGTGAATCTTTTCGAAACCTTAAACGGCATTTCAAAGGTCTGATTGAGGTCTATACGGTTGTACCTTAGATTAATCACAACATTTTTACGTTCCGCCTCCGATTTGATACTAACCTGACCGGGAATTAGCTGAGCTTCTACTTCTATAAAATCGTCGTAGTTAATAAGGAGGTTTTGCATCGCTTCTTCATCTTTTAATGAAGACAGAATTACCTTGTCATGTTCATTGAAGCGAATGCTATAGACTAATGATTTAAATATTCCCTCTAAAACAGCTTCTCTCCCTTCAACCTTTAAATCTGGTTGTTCCAACAGAGCTTGCCTCAGGGGATTACCAGCAAATATTTCTTCTATTGTGGTGAAATCAACCTGATCATTAGTGAAGTTATAAATGTAGTTAAAAGGCTTTTTGATATATGTATTTTCAAGCCAGTTTAGCACTTTTACTGAATCCGGAGTAATCAGTGCCCTTGCGACTTCCAGGCCTGCTATTGCTGTTACCGAAACCCAGATAGCCTCCCCTTTCCGGATACGAATATTCATTGAAACATTATTTTCATTTCCATTTATATTCAAATCAGCCTTGGCTTTAATGGAGAGCGAGCTATAGCTCAGGGAGCTGTTATTTATAGAAGCAAGTCTTGCTGATTTACTGGTGCTGGCAACTGCGGGAGCTGAAACTGTTTTAACTACTTCTCTCTTGGCTTTACAACTTGATAAGCCAAATACTAAGCTTACCAGTAAAAAGCTATTCAATATATTTCTTCGCATTTATCTTTTGCTCTAATTTTCCTGATCCTCCAATAGATTTGGCTTTCTGCCACTGTTGCACAGCTTTTTCTTTATCTGCCAGGTGAAAGAGAATATCGCCGTAATGTTCGAATTGTACTGCGTTGCTGTTGCTACTGTGGCTAATGGCCTTTTCAATCCAACTCAAGGCGTCCTTGTACTTTTTTGACTTGAATAAGATCCATGCGTATGTATCTTCAAATGAAGAATTACCTGGTTCCAGCCGGATTGAAAGCTTTGACATCCTTTCGGCTTTATCAAGATTTTCTCCTCTCACTGATAAGTGGTAAGCATAATTGTTCAGGGCATAACTGTTTTCGGGATTTATTTCCAGGGCTTTCTCATAAGCATCGTCCGACTCAGAATGACGTTTCAACGCATTGTAAGAGTCACCCAATCCCGAATAGATCTGGATGAGGATCTCTTTATCGTCGCTTTCAAGGGAAGCTGCATTCTTCAAATACGACACTGCTTTCTCATGCTGCTGACTTTGAGCATAAGCCATCGCTGTCAATACAAATAAAGCAGCCTGATTTGGAAAGATGCTTAGGGCTTCTTCACCATCAGCAATAGCTTCGTTGTACTTGCCTGAGCTTAATTCGATCCTTATCAGTTGCTCCCATATCTGATAAACACGGTCGTTCAACTTTAATGCCTGCTTATAGGCCTTGCTGGCATCATCATATTTTTGCTCCTGAAATAGTACGTCACCGAAAACAGCGAAAGATTTGGGATCCTGAGGATGAACAATTGTAAGAATCGAGGCAAGTTCATGAGCCTGCTCTCTGGCTTTCATATCAGCAAATTGCGGGAAGAAAGACAAAATGATTCTGATTTTTTCGTCAATATTAAATGTAGAGTTGTCGAAAGCCTGCTTCAATTCGATAAACGCGTCATCATACCGCCTTAAAGCACGATAAGTATCCGCCAGACTTAAACGCACCAGAACATTACCCGAATCAATAACTTTCGCTTTGTTTAGGACTTCTAAAGATTTTTCGGGAGAGCCGGATCGGTTATAAATATCAGCAAGGTTTAAAAGGCTTTTCAAATCCTCCGGATTTGTTTGAACTTGCTTTTCTAACTCGGCTGCGGCCTTCTCCGGTTTGCCTTGCCGGATAAAACCTCTCTGTCGGGCTTCGGAAAGTTCATTTGAAAGACCATAAATTTTTTCAATTTCATTATACACTTCATTAGCTTCACCAATCTTGTTCTGAATAGATAAAGCATTGGCCTTATCAAAATAATGATTTTGATTATCCGGATCTAGAGCGATCAGCTCGTCGATGACCGGCACTAGTTTAGACACATCATTGGTTCTTTTGTAAATATCTGATAGAAGAAGCCAATACCACTTATTCTCAGGCCTTACCGTAACGGCATTTCGAGCCAAGATCTCCGCATCTTTATCCTTATTATCCGAATAAAAGATAGTGGCGAGCTCATACATCGCCGCGTCATTTGCAGGATCGAGGATTAGGATACGTTTAAAAAAATCAGTAGCCAGCGAAGTGTTTCGAACAATCTTCGCGTGTAAACCGTCCAGAAAAAGCTGCTTTACAATCATACTGTCCTCAGCAGAAAGAACTTTCCCGATTACGATAACTGCATGAGAGCTTTGTCCGCTTTTTTCCTGGGCAGCTGACGAAAGCAGGCAGCCCATAAAAAGAACCGAAAAGATTGAAAACCTAAGCATTGTATTATGAACCGGTATGACCATAACCACCGGTGCCCCTGACTGTTTCGGTTAGTAGCTCTGCATTCATCCAGTGAACTTGCTCATGACTGGCGACGATCATCTGAGCAATTCGGTCGCCATCATTTATCTCAAAAATCTGATCTGAGAAATTGATCAAAAGTATCATGATCTCTCCCCGGTAGTCCGAATCAATAGTCCCCGGCGTATTCAAGATCGTGATACCGTGTTTCAAGGCGAGTCCGCTGCGGGGGCGTATTTGTGCTTCATATCCAACCGGCAGCTCGATAAATAAACCCGTCCGTATCAGGCGTCGTTCCATTGGCTTCAACATTGCCGTTTCCGATAAATTTGCTCGAAGATCCATGCCTGCCGAAGAACTTGTTTCATAAGCTGGCAGAGGATGGGCTGAGTTATTAATGATTTTTACTTCTAACATTACTGATCCTTAAATTAGGCCTTTCAATTTTTAACACCACAAGCACAAAGATGCCAATAAGTAATGCCATGGATAAAAACCAGGCAATAGTTCCTGAATTGAATAAAAACAAACGAATAATATCGCCAGTGGCATACAATGCTAATGTAAAAATTAAATATCCGAATATTTTTTTAAGATTATACGGGACTGTATAATATCGCTGACCGATGAAATAACAGACAACTGCCATTGAGAAGTAACAAATTAATGTAGCGATGGCTGAACCTGTGTATCCGTAGACAGGTATAAGGGTATAGTTAAAAACGATGGTAAGAATTGCACCGAAAACAGTAAAGTATACGCCAAATTGAGTCTTATCTGCTAATTTAAACCAAATGGAAAGATTCTGATATATCCCCAAAAAAAGATATCCCAGGAGTAAAATCGGAACTACAATCAGTCCCTCAAAGTAAACTGGCTTCAAAATATGCTTAATAATATCAAGATAAAGCATCACTCCTAAAAAAATAAAACAGCAAACGATCACAAAGTAATTCATTACCCGGGCATATACCGTTTTCGCATCCACCTGTTTATACATTGAAAAAAAGAAAGGTTCTGATGCCATTCTAAATGTTTGGATAGCCAGCGACATAAATATCGCCAGCTTAAAACAGTTACCAAAAATACCGAGTTGTATCGTATTCTCCGTGGGAGAATAAGGCAATTCCTGTTGCAGAATTATCCTGCTGAATGATTCATTAACGGTGCCTGCAAGGCCGGCGAACATAAGTGGCATCGAATACAGAAGCATCTTTTTAAGAAGCCCTAAATCCATCTTCCCCAAGCCTGAAATTATTTCCCTGTAAAGGAAAATAATAGTAAAAAGACTGGCGATAAGATTAGATATAAAAACGTATCCTACACCAGTTTGAGGATTATAGAACTTTGATAAGAAGTTTTCCGGATTATGTTTTAATATGTAGGGGCACAGTATTAGGAAGAAAAGCACAAATACAATGTTCACTCCTATACCTAACAACTTGCCTGCAACAAATTTCAAAGGTTTATTTTGATTGCGCAGTCTTACGAACGGAATAGATGAAATCGCATCCAGAGCTAGTATTACAGCAAAGTAAATCACGTATTCGGGATCTTTAGGAAAACCAATCAGATCTGCAACGGGAGCTGCAGCAGCAATCAAGATAGATGCAAAGAATATGGAGGAACCTGTGATCGCTGTGAGGGCAGTTTTGTAAACCTTACTCTCTTCCCCGACTTCTTTATTAGCAAACCTAAAATAACCGGTTTCCAGGCCATAGGTAAAAACAATAATTAGAAATGTGACATATGCGTAAACATTGGTCATTACGCCATTGTCATACACACTGAGTGTACGAACATAAAGTGGCACCAGTAAATAATTGATCAGCCGTCCTATCATGGCGCTCAGACCATAAACGGCTGTTTGGGAAGCAAGCTTTTTTATTTGAGACAACAGGATTGGGATTTAATAAAGCTGTTTATCAGGCGGTTTTTTTTCTAATAACTTCAAAATTGCGGTAATGCTTCATCGACGCTTCAGAAACAGCCACCTTCTCCACTACTGCTTTGTCTGAGCCTTTCTCACAGAATTCCAAAAACATCTCCAAAGAAAAATCGTCGCCCTCGGCTTCAATAACCACGGATCCATCAACTTCATTTCTAACGCTTCCTTTAACGCCAAGCTGATCAGCAACGGCCTTTGCTGTAGCCCGGTAAAAAACACCCTGGACTTTACCGATTACGCATATATCAAGATGCTTCATATTAGGTCGATTAGGTTTTTACGTTTGAGGGTTCGCAGTCAAATAGTATAAAGTGCTATTCTGATCTACAATCACGTCCGCAAGTTACAGATATACTCCTTTCGCATCAGGAATTCATTCCAGATATTTCTGAGTACCACTGCAGCGGGCAGCACTTCATCAATCAAAGCGGAAGCCTGGCCGATCTCCAGTTCACCTTCAGTAAGATCTCCTTCAAACATACCTCGTTTTGCTCGCCCATGCCCCAGAATCTTGATGAGTTCTTCCCTGCTTGCTCCCAGCGCCTCAGCTTCTTCAACTTTGTTGAAAAAATCATTCTTTAATAATCTTACCGGAATTACAGACTTCATACTCAGCTTTGTTTCACCTTCTGAAGCAGCAAGAATTGCGTTTTTAAAATTTGGATGAGCAGATGACTCAACCGATGCAGCAAAGGCTGACCCTATTTGCACTGCATCAGCACCCAAAGCAATCGCAGCAAGCATTGCTCTGCCATTGGCAATACCGCCCGCTGCAATAACAGGAATAGAAACCGCCTGGCGAACCATTGGGATTAAACAAAGGGTTGTAGTCTCCTCCCGACCATTATGTCCTCCGGCTTCGAATCCTTCCGCAACAACAGCATCTGCGCCGCAAGATTCAGCTTTAAGTGCAAACCTGGTATTCGAAATGACATGTACTACAATAATTCCCTTGCTTTTTAAATAGGTTGTCCAGGTAGCAGGATTACCCGCTGATGTAAACACTATTTTAACACCTTCATTTATGATGATGTCCATCAACTGGTCAATATCGGGATACAATAATGGCACGTTAACACCGAAAGGTTTTTCCGTTGCCAGTTTACATCTTCTGATATGTTGCTGTAAAACTTCCGGATACATTGAACCTGCACCTATTAACCCAAGTCCTCCACTGTTTGATACGGCAGATGCAAGACGCCAGCCACTGCACCAAACCATACCCGCCTGAATAATGGGATATTCAATTCCAAGTAGTTTACTAATGGGGTTCATCGACGCAAAGTAAGAAATTATGCGGCTTTAGATGAGTCTTTTAACTTTAGACTGTTCACTTAACTTGACACCCTGCGTTTCTGTTATCAGATTAAGTCCGGGCTTTTTACCACGCTCTATCGAGCCGAAATCCTGATCAATTCCTAAAAATTTCGCGCCATTTAACGTCGCCCACTTGATTGTGGTAGTTAAGGGGATTGAAGGAAAGTGCTTATTCAATGTAAGTAATTCCGAAAGGATGCAAAGCTTATCGTTTGATGCCAGACTATCAGTACCCAAAGTCATATTGAAATCGTGCGGCAAAAACATTTCTAATTTTGGTAAGCGATTCTCAATATATAAATTAGCGTTCGGACAAAAACACCAGGTTATATCTCTCCCAAACCTTCTTACAAAATAGATATCCTTTAGACTAGTGTAGATATTATGAACCAATAAAATTTTTTGATCCTTCGGCAATAAAGGTATGATTGACTGAATCGAATTTCGGGCCTGTGGTTTGAAGAACTCAATATCTAATCCTAAAGCCTGATAAAAGTCCAGGAATTTACCTGTCTTGTAACGATAAAGCTTATTTTCTTCCTCCGTTTCCTGATTGTGAAGGCTAAATAAATTATCTTTTCCTTCACTATAGAGGCGGAAATTCTTAAAAAGTTCCTTTGAAACCGAATAAGCTGCATGCGGGGTTATGGATGCGGACAAAGGATAGAATTCCTCTTTCAATGCCAGACCCTTTTCAAACGCTTCATCTGCCTTTTCGGGATTAAAACTCATTACCTCGGCATAAGTATGATAGTAAAGTCGGCTATGCTGCTTTACGGTCTTCGATATGCTATTGTTAGAAATATCTCCTACAGCGACAATCCCATTGCCTAACATCTCTTTATCCGCCTTTTGCATCGCTTTATTGATCACAGCCTCGTCAGCCTGACGGCCACTCATTATCGAGCTAACAAAAGATAAAACGCCCTCTCCCTTGGATACACTTTTGTGTTTATGAGAGAGTTCGAGATGACAATGAGAATTTATAAAGCCGGGAACGATTATCCCGTCGTGTTTTTCTATCGGATCCGTAATTGACTCAGAACTGTCACGATCGTAAATTTTGAGTATTTCTCCCTGATCGTTTACTGAAATCACCCCATCTTTCATGGGTTCGGTAGAAACAGGTAATATATAGTTTGCTGAAAAATATTTAATCATTGATTTTTAATCCGGCTAGTGTAATTTAATCTTATCCCGGAAACCCCCGGTCAAAGTTACTATAAAATTGTTTTTAAACTAAAATGACATTCAGTTCATTTTAGCGGTTTATTTGATTGATTATCACAAAAATGGATTTGTAACTTTGCTGCGATGAATAATAATCAAAAAATTGACATCAGGAGTTTATCCGTTGAAATTCTAAAACAGCATTTTACTGAATTAGGCGAACCATCGTTTCGAGCTAAACAGGTTTACGATTGGTTATGGGTCAAAGCTTGTACCAATTTCGATCAAATGAGCAATCTCCCCAAATCATTACGCGAAAAACTTACCGAGGGCTACGTTATCAACCATATTCAAATTGATCAATCTCAATTTAGTAGTGATCGTACTATAAAAAACACCTTTAAACTTTACGACGGCAATATCATCGAAGGAGTCCTCATACCAACGACGGAAAGAATGACTGCATGTGTAAGCTCGCAGGTAGGCTGCAGCCTAAGCTGCAAATTTTGCGCTACAGGATATATGGAGCGTAAAAGGAACCTCAATGCTGATGAAATATATGACCAGGTGGTTTTGATTGATAAACAGGCTAAAGATAACTATCATCATCCACTCAGCAATATTGTTTACATGGGAATGGGCGAACCTTTGCTGAATTATTCTAACGTCATGAAGTCAATTGAGCGGATAACAGCAGAGGACGGCTTAAATATGGCTGCTAAGCGTATCACGGTATCAACTGCAGGTATAGCCAAAATGATTAAAAAGCTCGGGGATGACCAGGTTCGCTTCAACCTTGCCCTCTCTTTACATGCCGCTAATGATGAAAAACGAAATACGATCATGCCTATAAACGAACAAAATTCGTTACACGCACTATCCGAAGCTCTTAAATATTACTTTGCGAAAACCAAAAACCCGGTAACATACGAATATATTGTTTTTGATAATTTCAACGATGGTCTGGAGGATGCAGTCGAGCTCGCCAGGTTTTGTAAACATCTGCCATGCAAAGTCAATATTATAGAGTACAATCCCATTTCTTTTGCGGATTATCAAAATGCGGGCGTGGATAAGATTGAAGCCTTTGCTGATTACCTCCGTAAACAAGGAATAACAACCAATATACGGCGAAGTCGCGGTAAAGACATTGATGCAGCGTGTGGTCAGCTAGCGGTGAAGGAAGGTGAAAGTAGTAGTAAATAGTAGCAGGAAATGCATACTCGGTGACATCAACCTAAAACTTCAAATTTGTGGCTCAAACCTGATACTCAAACTCCTGATACGTCCAACATGATACTTCAAAATGCCTTCTTATCTCCTTTAAACATATTCCAAAAGGTTAAAAAGATGATCTTCAAATCGAAGAATATAGACCAGTTTTCGAGGTAAAAAACATCATGCTCTACTCTTCCCTGCATCTCTTTGGGATCACGGGTTTCTCCACGAAAACCGTTGACTTGTGCCCAGCCCGTCACTCCCGATTTTAACAAATGCCTCACAAGGTATTTATCGATCATTCGGCCATACTGCTCCGTGTGCTTTAACATGTGGGGCCTTGGACCCACCACAGACATCTCACCTTTCAACACATTAATGAACTGGGGAAACTCATCCAAGTTAGTCTTCCTAAGAACACTGCCCACTCGGGTAAACCGAGCATCGTTTTTACTTGCCTGCTTGTTATTGGCTTCGTCATTTACTCTCATACTCCGGAACTTTAGGCAATAAAACGGCCTGTTGTTTCGCCCGGTTCTAAGCTGAACAAAGAATATAGGTCCTTTCGACTCAAGTTTAATACAAAGAGCGATCAACGGAAATAACCATGAACAAACAAATATGAGTATAAGAAGACTGAACCCCGTATCAAAGAGTCGTTTAACAACCCGCCAATGATACTCTTCAAGCGGCTCCCTTCGCAAGGTAATTATCGGTAAGCCCTCCAGCATGCTTACCCCATACTTAGAAGAAAAATAATGGAAATAATCCGGGATTATCCTTACCCGAAGAGTTTCATTTCGGGCAGCATTAATTACATGCTTAATTTGAGAAGTTGCAGAATTTGGTAAAGCAACTACAATTTCATCCAGGTCACTGTTTGTAGCCAGGAAATCCTCAATCTGCTCTATTTTACCAAGATGAAGTCCGTTTAAAGATGTTTTTGGCTGATCGTCAAGAAAACCGGCCACTTCATAACCAAGATGCGAATTATTGACAATCACTTTATAAAAGTCCATTCCCACTTTACCTGCACCAACTATCAAAACACGCCGCAAACCTGAACCTTGATTAACAAAAAAGATAAGGATTTTTTTATAAATCAGTTTTTGAAGTGGAAGTAAAATACATAGGAGCGAAATGTACAAAAAAGCGAATCTTCGGCTATATTCAGAATGTTTAGCCACAAAAAGAAATACAGATATAAAAAATGCCTGGTACAGAATATTCTTGAATGTTTTTAGAATAGCTGTGGGCAGGTTGTGCGCCGTTGAAGCATCATATAAATTAAACTGGCGCGCAGTAAAATACCATCCAGTGAGCAGGAATGTCCATAAAACCGCGTTCAACAACCCTATCGATGAATCGTAATCATCATTGAAGGTCAAAACGGCGATCAGGAAACTTATGGAAATGATAAACATATCAGCCCACAAGATGATGGAGTTTACCCTGTTATAGTATGATGCCATTAAATAACATCAAAATATACGAACTTAAAAAAGCTGACTTCACTTCCCTTTCTATCTAAATTTGTTTTTCTTATAGAAGTGAAGCGGTAGACTTAGCACTCTATGATAAGGCATTAAAGCAAAAAGAATTTGCTTTAAATGAAATGCGAATTTAGCTTAAAGTAACCACTCTGTCAATTTTAAATAACTATTTAGATAATTTAACTCTCGTAACGTTTAAATATCTTGGTAAATGTTTCTGAATGTGCTTCTTAACCCAAACGTAATCCAATTTGTATTAGTTACTCCTAAGTTATTTTTTTCCTGACGGAGAATGCCGCCAACCTCAAACCTCAAATTTGTTTTAGGATTAATAGTATAGCCTATTCTACTATTAAAGTATTTGAGATCGGTTTTAATTCCCTGGGCAGTTATGTTATTGTAATTTGAAATCCTTGAGCTGTGCGATTCAAAAATATTTTTCCCATAATTAATGCCGTCAGTGTTCAGGCCGTATTGAGAATAGTTCGCCTGAGCAACAACCTGCCAGCGTCTGTAAGAATAATTCCAAATACTTAGTATTTCACGGAAGTTTCCGCCTAATGGATGAGCGAGTGCTTCATTATAATGACCGTAGTTTAAAATCTGTGTTCTTCCCGAATACGTGAACGGCCTGGCGGTATTGAATTCAGCCAGGTAGCTTAAATTTTGAATCCTGAATGCATTGTGACCGCGTAGTCCTAATTGTATCCCAAACTTATTTCCATGATATCCGTCGCCTTTGAAAAACTCCTTCGCACTAAATTCGTCGAGCATAAATTGTCCGTAAATGGCCAGATTAGGAAGGGCTTCATATTTTCCCGTAAACCCTAACAGAGAGTTATCCGGTGAGCCGCTGCTCGCTTCCAAAGGTCTCAGAAAGATTACAGGGTTAGCATATGACCAGTCAAATCCTCGTTTATTTCCTTCGTCATCTGTTTGAGACCAGATGATGGCATCGAAAAACCCAACAGATAACCGGTCATTTACATTCCAGTCAAGATAATGAAAAACGGCGGCCTTTTTACGGAAGCCCACATCATAAGAAATACGTTTGGCAGAAGGATCCTGCATAGCCGCCCACATAGCCATATACTGAACACTTCCTAAATTCCCGGTTAAACGTATAAAAGGATAATTAGATGAAAAGTCAGAAAGTATCATAGACCGATAACCGTCTCCTATAAAATTCTTATCCTGACCCAGGGTAATGTTCAAATATTTAACCGGTGTATATGAAATTAAGGCTGAAACATAAGACCAGTCCTTTACATCTGTCCGGCCAAATGACCTGTCATAAGCCTGACCCGGAACTACTAATTGAGTATCAATGTAATTATTATAATAATCGGCGAACTTACCCTGGTTTTCAAAACCACTGGTATAAAAAGAGAATTTCTTGCCGATTGTGCCACCTGCCTGAAAGCCTCTGGTATTCAGCCAGGTCGTCCTGGAACCTTCCGGATCCTGGCCTATTTCGAAATCAGGAAGAAAGTCTATGTAAGCGGTATAATCAGGCTTTTTAACTTCAACCAGATGCTCCGAAAAGACTTTTCTGTACAGCCAGGATTTTCTGGTAGTGTCAGCACCATAATTGAATATTGAGTCTGCTCTCCGGCGAATCAAACTGTCATCAAAAAATAAAGGCTTTAACGAACTGTGGAATCGGCTGCTCCGACTGTAAATAACCGGACTGAGTTTCTGATACGTATCGAAAGAATAGGGCTGAGACAAATTCGGTGTTTGAGCCGATGATGTGAACGCAGCCAATAAGGCTAACATTAGCGGAATAAGCTTCTTTGTCATTAAGATGAGGTGAAAAGGTTCAGAATACAATAATACCATTAAGAGGTATAATTTTCCTACCGAATGAAAATTCTCTTATAGATAAGTCTTATAGAGTTGCTGCTATCCCAGATAGGACCTGATCTTTTCATATAAGGCTGCTGGAATAAACGGCTTCATGACATAATCATTCATGCCGCATTCAAATATTTTTAATCTTTCATTAGTTACAATAGACGCAGTAAGTGCAATGATTGGGAGTTTACGGAAATAATCGCCACTTAATTTGCGAATAGCCCGGGTTGCTTCCAAGCCGTCCATTACCGGCATCTGAAGGTCCATCAGGATCATATCATATGGAGTCTTTTTTACCTTTGCGAGAGCGATCTCGCCATTTTCAGCAAAATCAACCTTTATTCCCCATTTACTTAGCACCTTTTGCGCCAACACCCTGTTTATATAATTGTCGTCGACCACCAAAATAGTCGAATCAATTGGAATGTCGTTTGTTTTATTAGAAGTATATATCGTTTTCTGATCTGATCGCTTAAATTCAATGTTGAATTTAAAGGTTGACCCTTTGCCCACTTCACTTTCCACTACTATAACCGAATTGTGCAATTCAATTAAACGCTTGGTGATGGCAAGCCCCAAGCCTGTTCCACCATACTTACGGGTAGTGTCTGTACTAGCTTGGGTATAGGTATCAAAAATGTAATCAATCTTATCCCGTTCAATACCAATGCCGGTGTCTGAGATCTCGAAACCGACCAATACACTCTGTTTCTTTTCCTCGATCAGGTCCAGCTTTAATTTAACTTCCCCTGCTTCGGTGAATTTAACCGCATTGCCTAACAGATTGATCAGTATCTGGTAAAGGCGGGTATGATCCCCTTTAAGAAATAAAGGTATGCGATGATCGATTTCGGATTTTAAAACAACTCCTTTTTCTGCAGTTTTAAACTGCAATGTGTTTAATGTTTGCGAAACAAGATCTTTAAGATTAACATCAGCGCTTTCAAGCACCATATTACCTGTTTCTATTTTGGTGAAGTCAAGAACATCATTAATCAGCGACAATAGATTTTGTGATGAAAAATTCAAGATCTTCAAATTTTCAACTTGCACTTCCGTAGGATTATCATCCATTAGAATATGCGTTATACCAATAACAGCATTCAATGGAGTGCGGATCTCATGACTCATTACGGAAAGGAACGTCTCCTTAGCCTTGCTAAGTTGCAGCGCTTCCTCCTTAGTCTTGATCAGCTCCTGCTCAACCAGCTTACGCTTACTGATATCATCAACAATGGCAACCTGCTGATCAAAAGTTCCATCGGCATTAAAGGTGGGGGTATTTGAAACAGAAACCCATAGCGGTGTGCGGTCTTTATTATAAAATATGACTTCAATGTTCGAGGGTTGCGCATTCATTGTCTGATTGCGCATGTATCTGAGTTGATTACGGTCAGTTTGTTCTCCGGACATCAAAGAACCTGCTCTTTTGCCTTTTAATTCATCTAATGAATAGCCTGACAACTGCTCGAAAGCAGTATTAACCCAGTTAACGCGACCATATTCATCAGTAATTATTACACTATTAACCGTCTTACTTGCTACCAGTGAAAGTAGGGTTAATTGCTCTTCTGCATATTTTCGCTCCGTGATATCGACAATAATTTCAACCTGGCGCTCAATCTCTCCTTTACTATCCAGAATCGGCGTTGAGGAGGTGAATATCCAGATCGGAGTTTTGTCTTTTTTATAAACGAGCAGTTCAACGCTGTAGGGTTTTTTATCTTCTGTATTCCGGGTAGTTATATCCAAAATCTCTTTCTGGGTCTTCTCTCCAATCAGCTTATCCCCAAGAGGTTTTCCGATGAGTTCCTCAGACTGAAAACCGATAATTTCTGTTAACGCATCGTTAACCCAGCTAACGTCACCTTTCTCATTTCGTATTACTACCCCTGTTGACGACTTACTGGCAACCATCGAAAGGGTTTCAAGCTCCTGCTCCGCCTTTTTACGCGCGGTGATATCGATAATTACCTCAACTTCCTTGTCTACGTCACCCTCCGGGTTCAGGATGATTGAGTTTATTATCGAGAGCCAGATCTGCTGACCATCTTTACGATAAGCCAGAAGGTCAACTGCGAAAGAGGTTTTATTTTTGGTACACTCTCTCGCTCTTTTCAGTACGTCATCGTCTGTTTTTTCTCCTTTGAGAATATCGCCAAGCCGCTGACCCTTTAAATCAGAGATATTGTACCCTGTAATTCGTTCGAACGCTTCATTTACCCATATCACATTGTTGTCGGTGCTGATAATGACGCCATTATCAACCTTGCTGGCTACAAGTGAGAGCATCTCAAGCTCTTCAACTACCTTTTTTTGATACGTGATATCGCGGCCGTTCGCATACCATTTTCCACGGTTGGCAGCAACAGACCATCCAACCCATTTGAAATCGCCGAATTTAGTACGCACTTGTGTCTCAAGTTCGAAGCTTTTGACTTTATTTCGCAAGCCATTTTCTATAACAGGCAAAAGTTTGTAAATCTCTTCTTCCGGCATAAAATGCCAGATTGGATGCCCTATCGTCTCTTCAACAGTATAACCCAGAATTTTCTCGACCGTACGGTTCACCATTTGGATATTGGTTTCGCGGTCCATAACACAATGCAGCTCGGCAGAACTGTCAAACATGTTATATATTTCTTCGTATTTAGTTAGCGTATCATGTATCTCACGGTTTTTCTTCCGCATCTCAAGATGTGAGATAACCTCCTCAGCCAGTACTTTGAGCGCGTCCTGCTGCTCAAGGCTTAATTCTCCGGGCTGAACGTCCAGAACACAAATGGATCCTAACCGATAGCCATCAGGACTGATTAGTGGGGCGCCTGCATAAAACCTGATGTTGGGAGCTTCATGCACCAGTGGATTCCCTTCAAAGCGTTCATCAAGCAAAGAATCATAGACCTGGAATATGGTATCATCCAGAATAGTATACGCACAAAACGCCTCATGAAGCTGGGTTTGCTTCAGGCTAAGTCCAAAGCTTGACTTAATCCACTGCCTCTGATCATCAAGAAAAGTAATGAGAGCAAATGGTGTTTTACAAATGTAAGATGCCAGCCTGGTAATCGAATCAAACTCCTTTTCGGGAGCCGTATCCAAAATATGATAGTCTAATAATGTCTTTAGACGGTTATCCTCTATCATATTTTGCTGGATTCATGGCTTTAAATTGGGGTTTTAGAAATAATTTACTAATACTAAATATAGAGCGGATGTTTTTCCATCATCTCTTCAACCTGCTTACGTACCTTCTTCAAATTAGGTTCGCCTTCCGGATCAGATATTACCTGGTCAATAAGATCTGCGATTCTTTCCATATGCTTTTCTTTTAGGCCCCTGGTAGTTATTGCAGCTGTGCCAACCCGTATTCCTGAGGTTACAAACGGCGATTTATCATCAAACGGTACCATGTTTTTATTAACAGTGATGCCGGCCGCTTCGAGAACATTCTCGGCCAGCTTACCTGTAATATTTTTGTTGCGAAGATCAATCAGCATCAGGTGATTGTCGGTGCCGCCAGATATGATCTCATATCCACGATCTGACAACGCTTGCGCCATGGCAAAAGCGTTCTTTTTCACCTGAATAATATACTTCATATAATCTTCACTTAGAGCTTCACCAAAGGCCACAGCTTTGGCTGCTATGATGTGCTCCAGAGGCCCGCCCTGGGTTCCAGGGAATACTCCGCTATCCAGTAAAGCTGACATCATTCGCAACTCGCCCTTAGGAGTTTTTAATCCGAAAGGATTTTCAAAATCCTGGCCCATCATGATCATTCCTCCCCGAGGTCCACGTAGAGTTTTGTGAGTAGTGGTGGTAACTACATGGCAGTAAGGAAGCGGATCATTCAACAATCCCCTTGCAATTAACCCGGCAGGGTGAGAAATATCAGCGACTACCAAAGCACCAACCTCGTCCGCCACCTGGCGAATAAATTTATAATCCCAGTCCCGCGAATAAGCCGATGCTCCACAAATGATCACCTTTGGTTTTTCGGCCAGGGCAACTTCTTCCAGCTTCTTATAATCAATTAGCCCGCTTTCGCGATCAACACCATAAAAGTGCGGCTTGTATAGCTTACCTGAAAAATTTACCGGCGAACCATGAGTTAGGTGCCCGCCGTGAGAAAGATCAAAACCTAAAATTTTATCATCTGCATTCAGTAACGCCAGGAAAACGGCGGCATTTGCCTGGGCGCCAGAATGTGGCTGCACGTTAGCCCAGCTGGCATTAAAAAGTTGCTTTGCGCGTTCAATGGCAATATTTTCAATCTCGTCTACTACTTCACAGCCACCATAATAACGTTTGCCCGGCAGACCCTCGGCATACTTGTTGGTCAACACTGACCCGGCAGCCTCCATTACTTGTTTGCTCACAAAGTTTTCGGATGCTATCAACTCAATTCCTGTTTCCTGGCGATCTGATTCCTCTTCTATCAGACCAAATACAAGTTTATCTCTCTTCATTTAATTAATGATTATAATGTTTCCCGCGCAATTTGCCTCCAGCGTTGCACCGGGCAAACTTACATATTATCAATCATTTGCAGGAGCTTTTGATTGAACGGAAAAATCATTAAAACCCAGACCGACCTGAATGGACAGGAGCTGTTGCTGAAGCATTTCCAGCATCGCCAGGAAATTAAAAACAAAATGGACTTTGTTATCCGAAAGCTTCAGAAGTTCTTTATAATCAAGTTTATTATTAAGACTGATAAGGGTATTGATTATTTTTTTTTGATTCTCTATTGAATACGGATATTGAACGACCGTATGTACAGGAGCAACGGCCTGCTCTTCATAACGTTTTATAGCGCGCTCAAAAACGAGCATCAATTTGTACAGGTCAAATGAGACCAGTTCATCGCCCGGCTCTGATTGCTCGAGGATTATCTGCTGTTCGAGGGCAACATTCCCTCGTTTTTCCTGTTTCAGGCGTTCTGTCTCAAGCAGGCGGAGTTCCGCGGAAACCTCCTTAAACCTTTTATATTCGATAAGCTTGTTAAGCAACTCCTCCTTTAAATCAACCTCATTACCTGCGTCATCAAGTTCCGGGCGGGGCAAAAGCATTTTTGCTTTAATCCGCATCAGGGTCGAAGCCACAAAGATAAACTCACTCGCCAGCTCAATATTCAGTGCATTTAAATGAATCATATAATCGAGGAAATCATCCGTTATACGCGCTATCGGTATATCCTGAATATCAAGTTCATCCCGCTCGATAAAAAACAGAAGCAAATCGAATGGACCTTCAAACTGAGGTAGCTTTATTGCAAAACCTTCCGGCTCATTCATATGTTGGTGATTAATAAATTCATTGGTTGAGGAGCAAAGCTAAGGGTCATATTTAAATACCCGATAAAATTATAGTCAAATACCTTAATTTTGTAATTCATTTTTTAAATAATACATGGAAGTTAAGGCCGGAGAGTTACTCGAGCAAATAAATTATCCTTCTGATCTAAAGAAATTTAATGAGGACGAACTGGAAAACATTTGCCATGAATTACGTCAGTTCATAATTGATACCGTCTCAGTTAACGGCGGCCACTTTGGCTCAAGTCTGGGCGTAGTAGAGTTAACCGTAGCATTACATTATGTACTGAACACACCTTATGATCAATTAGTTTGGGATGTAGGTCACCAGGCATATGGCCATAAGATCTTAACCGGTCGCCGTTCCGAATTCCACACGAACCGCTTATACCAGGGAATCAGCGGTTTTCCCAAACGCAGCGAAAGCCCTTACGATACTTTTGGCGTTGGCCATTCGTCTACTTCAATATCGGCAGCCTTGGGCATGGCCGTAGCCTCCGAACATAATGGAGAGAAAGACCGGCAACATGTGGCAGTGATAGGCGATGGAGCCATGACGGCCGGACTTGCATTTGAAGCATTAAATCATGCCGGAATAGAAAACTCGAATTTACTGGTTATTTTGAATGACAACTGTATGTCCATCGACCCGAATGTAGGGGCCCTCAAAGAATACCTGACCGACATCACAACATCAAAATCTTACAATCGTTTCCGGGATGATATTTCGCACGTGCTTAATAAAATCTCAGAACTAGGACCTAACGCTCACGAGATAGTTAAAAAGATAGAAAAAAGTGTGAAAGGAAGCTTACTCAAGAAAAGTAACTTCTTTGAAGCTTTAAAATTCAGATACTTTGGCCCCATTGATGGCCACGATGTTAAACACCTTGTCAAAGTTATCAGGGATCTTCGTGATATTCCGGGCCCCAAAATTTTGCATTGTATTACAGTGAAAGGCAAAGGCTATGCTTTGGCTGAAAAAGATCAAACCAAATGGCATTCACCCGGCTTGTTTGACAAGATTACGGGAGAAATCAAAAAAAGTGTCCCTGATAAGCCGCAGGCTCCGAAATACCAGGATGTTTTTGGTCATACAATAGTTGAGCTTGCCGAATTGAACCCAAAAATAATGGGCATCACCCCTGCAATGCCTTCAGGCTCTTCTTTAAATATTATGATGAAAGCTATGCCAGACCGGGCATTCGACGTAGGGATCGCTGAACAGCATGCCGTCACGTTTTCTGCAGGGCTGGCTACACAGGGAATGGTACCCTTCTGTAATATTTATTCCAGCTTTATGCAGCGGGCTTATGATCAGGTAATTCATGATGTAGCCATCCAAAAACTCAACGTGGTATTTTGTCTTGACAGGGCCGGTATTGCCGGCTCTGATGGTCCTACTCATCATGGTGCCTATGATCTTGCCTACATGCGTTGTATACCTAATATGATCGTTTCGGCACCAATGAATGAAGAGGAACTTAGAAATTTAATGTTCACTGCTCAGCAAGAGAATATGGGACCTTTCTCTATCCGCTATCCGCGGGGAAACGGTGTCATGCCAGTTTGGAAAAGACCTTTAACGGCGATCCCTGTAGGAAAGGGGCGGAAAATATCCGAGGGCGAAGATGTCGCCATCTTATCAATAGGCCATATAGGCAACGAAGCAGTAAAGGCCTGCATTGAATTGAACGCCGAAGGGATCCACCCTGCCCACTATGATATGCGTTTTGTCAAACCTTTGGATGAGCAAATGCTCCACGGCGTTTTTAGCAAGTTTAAAAACATTGTAACCGTTGAGGACGGATGTATCCAGGGAGGCATGGGCAGTGCGATTATCGAATTTATGGCCGATAATAACTACAGCTCTAGAGTTGTCAGGCTGGGAATACCTGATAAGATCGTCGAGCACGGTGAACAACCCGAGCTATGGGCTGAATGCGGTTATGATGCTGAAGCAATTATGGCGGCTGTTAAGAAGCTCACTGTAATCCGGACGACCAAGTCAATAGCTTCCTGAGGGTTTTATACTAATCGCAGGGTTAAGTTGCAGCAGGAAGATTTGAAGAGCAAAGCTAAAGGACTAAATTTAATATAGCCGGGATGCATACTCAAGCTCTAAACCTCCTATTTGTTAATCTATCCCTTCCCTATTTCATAAGTAACCGATACGCTGCCATCAGGAAAAATCCCATAAATGCGCCTGCAGCAATTGCTATAGGATACTTTAACCTGTTCTTTTTTAGTGGGAGCTCCGGCTCATCTACTACCTGGACTGTAGGGGTTTCCTGAGCTAACATACTTTTACTTGCCTCCAGGTTTTTTACCGTCTCTGAATATATTGTGCTTAAAACTATTTTATCACGTTCCTGAACTTCAACATTGGCATTAGCAGTAGCATAGGCCGGGTTGAGATCCAGGAGCTGCTGATTGGCAGCGGTTGCTGAATAGGTCTTTCGGTTCAATAACCTGCCAATGCTGTCAGCACGGGTCTGAAGCCGGGCGACATTACTCCGTAACCGGGTGGTTTTGGTAGTTATATAGAAATCTGTCGCCTGTTTAATCATTCGCTCACAAAAAAGCCTGGCTAACATTTCATCCCGCATTACGGTATTCACCTCGAAAAATCCCAATTTCTTATCAACTTTGCCGATTGCAAAATCGCCCTTAAGAACACGAGTCGTTATTTCCTGGAGAAGACTGTCCTGGAGGCGGCTGAATTTTTGACCATCCACCGGGAAGGTAATCTTTTTCCCGTCAGGACTATATTTTAACCATTGCTTATCGAGCTTGTATGCTTCCGAATAACGGTCAGCCAATGAACGATTACTTGCGCTGTCGTATGGCGTTAATAAGGTAGCCTTTACCAGTTTCCGGCTCTTTAGAAGTTCCTGCACATTGTCCCCCTCCAATACACCGCTTCCACCCCCAATTCCATCCATGTTAAATCCAAACTGACCTGCCAAAGCCGCCAGTCCGCCGCCACCAGATGATTTGGAATCATCAACCACAAAAGTCAGACGGGCAGTGTAAGTTACAGGCCATTTCCAGGCCAGGACAGCACCTAGCAGAATCCCTGCGAAAGCTGCCAGGGCCAGTTGCTTCTTGAACTTAAACAAATATTTAAGATCACTAAGCCAGCCTTTGATAACCTGTTTAAATGAAAACTCTGGCTCGTACGGATAGGATGCATTTGATTCCTGGTTCATGTTATTTGCTCAAAATTGCTATTAAACCAATCAAAGCAGTCAACGCCGAAGTGATTCCGGAAATCTCGGCAAAACCTAACTTGATCCTCAAATCCGGACTTTTTGCAGGGACAATGATACGGCTTCCGGGTTTCACAGGTGGATAGTTACGGAAGAAGAGAATATGACGAACCGGTTTATTAAGGCCATTGGGATAGCGCACATAGGCACCTTTCAAGCGCGCATTCTCCTTTGCCCCGCCTGCCGCATTGATATAATATTTGAACCGACGGCCCTCGTAATCGACATATTGCGGATTATTTACTGCCCCTTCAACCTGCACGAAAGAAATCTCTTTCGGTATGTAAATACTGTCGCCTGGCATTAAGATTAGATTTTTTCTCTTCAATGGATCATCGGAAATATCCGTTAGATCCATATTCACACGCGTGTTATTCCGAAATATTTGAGCATCCGCAAGGGATGCATAGGGACTTAATCCTCCGGCTCTCTTTATAAATTCCGGCGCCGTTTCGTCTCGTTTCTGAACGGCGTAATCTCCTGGAAACAGCACCTCTCCCATTACACTGATATTGCCAAGCGGTTTATAATTTACGAGCCGCGGAATGTAAATATAATCGAGGGCCTGCAATTCGACCTCAGGCGAAGCTGCAGTCTTATTGTCGAGATTAATAGTAAATGTCTCTACAAGCTGGTTGGCAACGCTGTCCGATTCATCCTTAATAATTCGGGAAATCTCCACACGGTGATCCGCTGCCTGCTCTTTAAACCCACCGGCCATAGCAATTACGTCTGCAAGCTTCATCCCTTCACGGAACGTAAAAGTGCCCGGATTTCTCACATTCCCATTCACAGTTACATTACGCTGGTCAACAAATGATGCCCTGTCAAGGATCATAACCGAATCTTCACGCAAAAGAGGAATGTCATTCCGCCCTTCCAGTATATCTTGTGGTTTGAATGAGATCAGTTCCTTATCCAGGTTCGGTAACGTTCTTTTTATATATCCCCTTTGTATGTATGCTTCATCTTTGATGCCACGCGCCTCCTTTAGCAAGGCTGACAGACTCAACCCCGCGCTAAGTTCATACACGCCAGGCCTGTTAACAGCGCCTTCCAGCACCACCCGGTTAGCAAAACGATTCTGAATGGAACCTATACTGACTTTATCTCCGTTACGTGGTACAAAATCGCCGAACATATTAGCCTGCACATCTTTTACTTCACGTTCAAGTTCGTTGACCTGCTCTACCTTGGCAACCCCGCGATAAGCAATATCGGTATAGCCGCCGGCATACTCAACAAGGCTAGCTAACGGCTCAGTACTCTTTAACTCATAAATAGCCGGTCTTTTAACCTCTCCCTGTATCGAAACCCGTTTCTGATAAACCGGAATACGTATTACATCCTGGTCTTCCAGGCGAATATTTCCATCAAGCAGTCCTTTTTGAAGAAAGCTGTAGAAATCTGCAGTTTTAAAAACCCGGTTATTCCTGATTAGCTCTATGTTTCTTAACGATCCATTGGCGTTCGGCCCACCGGATAAATATAGTGCATTGAATAAAGTGGAGAGTGAGGACAAAGTATATGACCCCGGCGTTTTCACTTCTCCTACCAGAGTAATCCGGATACTCCGGGTGTTGCCCAGATTAACCGTTAGTTGGGTTTGTCCGCTTTTCAAGGCAGGATAAACGCGGGACATCTTATTACGAATGATGCTGGTAGCCTGCTCTATGGTAAATCCGTTAAGGTAGACAACCCCGGCGTAGGGGATCTGCAAATTACCTTCTGGACTTATTCTCGTGCGTACACTGCTCTCGTTTAAGCCGGTAACCAGGATAATCAGTTCGTCATTCGGGCCGAGAACATAACCCTTTGGAGTCGCTATGTTGAAATTCGGAGCAAATTTAATGTCCGCCTGGTTAAAAAAATCTGTACCATAAAGCGCCAGGGTAGCTGGGGGTGCAGCAGGCTGGACAGGCTCAATGGCCTTCGGCTTATTAATAATGTTAACAGTATCCCTTTCAAAACTAATATCCTGCTTTTGAGCTGAACCTGCGGCTGTGGTCTTTTTGTTCAGTCCAAGTAGGGTAACACGCTTTTTAAAAAGATCAAGTTCAATCGGATCCATTCCGCGCTCCTGCATCAGCTTGTAAGCTTCCTGTTCCGGGATACCGGATTCCTTTAACTTATTCCAGACCTGTGTGATCTGGTCATCCGAAAGCTGACCAACCTTAACATTCTGAATATTACTCATCGACATCCCCTGCGCCAAAACAGCGTGGAACGGTAACAAAAAGCTGAATATTAATATAAAAAAAGCAGATCGGATCAACATGAAACAGAATTATAAAATTTTGAATTGCAAATATAGTAATAGGTGTTAGGTAAAGGGTATCAGGTATGAAGTATCAGGTATCAGGTAAAAATCAGAGGCCGTATGAAAAGCCAAAACGGAATTCCTGAGGAGCCACGTTTCTCTGAACATCAGGCCTGATTACTCCAGCTTGTTTAGAGTATGCAGCCTGAAGATACAGCTTATGCTTCAACTCGTATTTTATATCAAGCAACAGTTGTTTCTGCTTTTCAAAACCGCTGTCAAGAAACTTCGGCTGAGGCTGCGCGAAATACTGATCGTGGACCGATCCGTCCGCTCCTTTACGAATATAATCCACCTGCAGTCTTGTGCTTAAACGTGGCACAGGGTTATATTTCAGAAAGGCGGTAACACGGTCAGCATTTTGCCCTATCCAATCACCCAGCAGATAGTCATGACTAGTGTAGTTTTGAACCGGCGCCAAATTCTGATAGACGAAAGGGTTAAGCCGGCTGTACTCAATTCCTGCGGTTAGATAAGGGATGATTACATCAGTGAGGCTGCCACCCAGCTGGAAGCCAATCTGATTACGACTTCTCGCCCTATTAAAAATTTCAGAAGCCCGCACCTCATCAATGAAAAATGAGCCATACAAGTGAGTGTTTTTTATTTGCCCTCTCGAGCTGGCCTGAAAAAAGAACTGCCCATTACCACCCGTATTTATTTTATAACGACTGCCGTAATGGTCATAAGCTTTGAAAAACATGATGGGAATGAGGTAACCAATATCGGGGCGATCGCTGTATATCATTGACTCCCCGATGCTGAAGCTCAGACCTCTGGCAGGTAAAAAAGTGAAGCTGTGCGTTGCTAAAAATTTCGGAATATAGCTTTCCCGGATACCGCCGTAGACATCGTTACCCGTCGCGTAGCGTCCGACAGAGTCAATCAGGTTTGAATGCAGCCAGGCATGGGAATAATGAAATTTCAACCATTTAAGAGGTTGGTAATCCAATCGGATAAAAGGATAAGCGGGTGCCTTATCTGATAATATTAACCGACCGCCCTCACCATAACCCCATAACTGCTGATCCTTTCCTAAAGATATTGACCCATTTCTCCAGCTGTAGGTCATGCTACCCCGCAGATCGGTGTAATTTAAGCTGCTTCCCTTTTGGCTGATAGTACGTACAATTCCGGGTTTCGAAGTAAACTGGCGGATACTGTCAATTCCATCACCATTTTCGGTTATATCCCTAAAACTGGCCTGAAAGCTAAAATTCTTTCCTGCAGTTCCCCAGAAGGTCAGGCCATTCGCCCAGGTGAATACACTTTTATCTTTCCCCGCAGCAATTGAACTCTGGATAACCGGATCAGCGCGCAGAACGAAGCCATTTTCTTTTACCGAAAAAAACCGCCATCGGCCTCCTTCATCACTCTTCAAAAAGCCGCTGCTGTCAGGCAAAGCCGTATCGAATTCGGTATATTCCTTTAAATAGAATTCCAGTTCCAGTTCTTCTACCGAACTCAGACGCCCCGTACTATCACGTAACTGAGTTAGCTTATCATAAATATGTTTTCTGCTGAAAGGCTGCACCAGATCATCGAGAATTACGTTACCTTTTTGAGCCTGCCGCTGCAAAAACGGATACACGGCCGCCTCCGGATGCTCCCATACAATCTGGGCCATAGCCCCCTGTATATTCAGACCTAAGATTACTAAAAAAAAAATAGACTTAATAAGCGTTTTGGTCTCCACGGAAAATATTGATGATTGTTTGCAGGATTATTTGGCAATCAAGCCAGAAAGTCCATTTATGAATATAGAAAAGGTCGAAGTTAACCCGTTTTTGCATATCATCAGGGGTTTGTGTCTCACCCCTGCAGCCGTTTACCTGGGCCAGTCCGGTAATGCCCGGCTTGACAAGATGGCGTAGCATATAACGATCCACAGTTTCAATCGAAGCCAGGTTTAAAGGTGTGGGATGCGGACGGGGACCAACAACGGACATGTTCCCTAACAGGACATTCCAGAATTGAGGTAATTCGTCCATATTCGTTTTCCGCAAATATCTTCCAAAACGGGTTACACGATGGTCATTCTGTATTGCCTGCAAATAGTTCCCATCCTCATCTGTATCCTTACTCCCGTTTAGCATCGACCGGAATTTATAGCAAATGATGCGTTCGTTATTCAACCCCCAGCGTTCCTGCTGGAAAAACACCGGGCCTTTTGATTCCAGTTTAATTAGTATGGCAATTAGAGGCAATAGCCACCAACCGAGGATCAGAAAAAAGGCAAGTGAGAAGCCAATATCAAATACTCTTTTTAACAACTTGTTGGCAAAGCGGTCCTGCGGTAGAGAACGCAGATTGATGACCGGCAGTAGACCGATATTATTTATCTGGATATTACTCGAGGTATACAAGTAGAGATCCGGAATCAGTCTGACCCTTTTACCGTGAAAATCACAAGTTTCAATGCTTGTCTTAATCTGTTGATGATTGACATTTGATAAAGCTACGATCACCTCATCCACCGGTTGGTCCTGCATGATCTGGGCCAGTTCATCAACCTTACCCAAATACGGACATCCGTTCAGAACGACGTTTTCATTGTCCAGAAAGCCTACACATTTATACCCGTAGTAATAGTACTTATTTATAGTGTCATAGAAATCCTGTGCCGCAGGCGTCGAACCAATAAGCAGGATACGGTTGACCAGCTTACCCTGGTAAATGATGCGGTGTATAAACTTCCGGATGATATATTTAAAGATGGTAACCAGGAAAAGCAATATGGATAGGTACAGCACAATAAACTGATTGCTTATCTGATACTGATTCTTAAATATGAACAAAAAGGATGTGAAGAAAATAAAATAGATAATTCCCGTAAAGAGAATGGAAATGATCTCTTCCGAAAACTTATTTGAGCCGAAATCCTTGTATAACTTAGAAATCTCCGCAGACCCATACCACGCAATGATAGTGTAAAGCATCAGAATGATGCCGAAGGGTTCTTTGACCAGGAACTCACCTGCCGGCAGATACAATCCAGCAAGCCATAAACTGAAAAACAACAAGGGGGCGTCAATCAGGTACTTAACTGCACTATAAATCTGGTAAGGTTTGGTCATATCATTAACAGCCTCAATATTTGTGAGTCAAACTCTTTATCGCATCCAAATAAGATTCTGTAATAGCGTCCCAATTATATTTTTCCGTCAGGCCTTTAATCACTTTTTGTTTTAAGTCATCTACCTGCCGGGGCTGTTCTTCAAGATTTATCATTTGTTGAGCCACTGATGCCGGCAATTTGTCAAAAAATACGCCAAAAGTCCCGTTTTGAAGCATTTCACGGTTAAAACTGGTATCTAGCGCCAGAATAGCGCACTGACAGGCCATGGCTTTCAGCATCGTGGGATTAGTGCCCCCGAATTCGTGTCCATGTAAGTAAACAAAACAATGCTGGTATAAGGCCATCAACTCGGCCGGATTGGTAATGTAACCCAAAAATAGCAAATTCGGATGACTCATGGATTTTAGGCTCTCTGCCCACTCATCCTGGTAAGGAACATCCCCTACAATTACCAGCTTTTTACCCGAGTTTGCCTGAAGAAAACCTTTAATAATTAAATCCGCGTTGTTATCCGGAATCAGGCGGCCAACAATTAAATAATAATCACCAGATTCTAAACCCCATGAGGACTTTAGCTGAAAACTCTGCCGGCTAATATCGGGCGCACCATAGGCAATTACCTTAGATTCGATATTAAACTCTTTCAAATATACCGCGCGCATTGCGTCGGCATCAGTTATGATCAGATCATAAAGCTTAGTGGCCATCCTGGCGGCAAAATAAAAATATTTAGCACCCAGGCCTTTCCATTTAGGTCGCAACCACTCCATGCCATCTACATTGATCAGCGTTTTGGTACCGGTTAACTTCGGAATAATGCCAAGTGGGCCATTAGCGGCATTTACCACAAGCAATGCATCGTAACCCCGGCCGATAGTGTGAAGCATGCATAAAGTCGAATGAACGAGCTGGCTGAGTGACTTTTTTTCTATCGTAGGAATATAGTGAAGCTTCACACCTTTGACCAGCGGTGGATACGTATGAAAAAGGTTCTTATGGCAATAAACATGCACGTCAACGCCCTTCAAAACCAATCGTTCAGAAAGTTCTTTCACAAACGTTTCATAGCCGCTGTAAACGTAAGGATACCCCCTGGACCCAATAATTGCAAGTTTCATCAAACGAGTATTGAGTAATGCAGGTCAGGAATTGAAAAGAACCTGTAATTTGTTATCATCATTGAAAAAATCTGAAAGACATAAGAACTGCTATAAATCAGATTTCGCAAAAATAACAGAAGTGTTTGTTCATAAAGAATTTAAAACCTGTCGATTCCTCAAACAGAAGAATTCCAGGGCCATACAAGCAAGCCCGGATTACCACAAAAATCCTTAGTTTTGCGACTTTTAAAGTGAATCCGGACAAATGCGTCCGGGTGTTTCTAATCAATCAACCTGATGAAACTTGCCCTTGATACTCATCATCTTCTTTTAGAACATGCAGGAACCAAAAGGGTTACAGTCAATCTTATCGAGCAGTTCAAAAAAACACAGGGTATTGAACTGGTGCTGCTCAGTCCTTCGTATCCATTAAAAAGAGGTGAAAGTGCTTTTAAAAAGATCGCCGGACATATAACCCGATTTTTCTGGGTGCACATCCACTTACCGTACCTGTGCCGAAAAAAGAATATAGATTTCCTTTTTTCTCCGGAATTTAACACGCCCTTGTTTACACACTGTAAGCGGGCGGTGATCGCACATGATGCACACATGCGGGCACAGCGTGAGTATACCAGTTCGCTTTGGTTCTATCTTTATTACATCCCTTTTATCGAATTAGCGATCGGGCGAGCTGATCTTATTTTTACGGTATCGCGCTTTTCTAAGAAGCAGGTTGTAGAACTTATGCGTTTAAACGAAGACAAGGTGGTTGTGGCCTATAACGGCGTTGATAAACAATTTCTGCTCACGGATTCCGAGACTGACCTAAACCTGCTCCCTGCCGGGCTTACCGCAGGAAAGTATATCTTATTTGTCGGCACATTCGAAACCCGGAAAAATATTGAGCGCCTCATAGAAGCCTTCGCTAAGGCCCGGAACAAAAACCCATACCTTGCAGATTTCAAGCTGGCGATTTCCGGTAATGCAGCTATAAGCAAATTCTCCGACCGCAGCAGGCAGATACACCAGCTTATTAAAGACTCAAATATTGTTGACGCGGTCGTATTATGCGGGTTTGTCCCCGATGAGGCACTTCCTGCCCTTTACAGGAACGCCTCTATCATCGCCTTTCCAAGCTTACAGGAAGGCTTTGGCCTCCCTATAATTGAGGGTTTTGCAACGGGAGTTCCGGTATTAACCAGCAAAGTGTGTTCAATGCCCGAGATTGCCGGAGATGCAGCACTTCTGGTTGATCCTTACGACATTGACGATATGGCTCAAAAGATCGAAGAACTCATACTTGACCCTATATTAAGGAAGAAATTGATAAAAGAAGGTTTAAAGCGGGTTGATGAATTTACCTGGAAGAAATGCGCGGAGCTAATTGTTGAATATTTGTCAGCTGAGCTTAAGAGATGATCATCCACAATAAAAAGAAACGCGTAAGCGCGCTGATCATCAACTCAATTATCGAATTCTTGTGGCTGCCCAGAAAGTTGTTTCTGAAAAAAGTTGATCTCCAAAACCTGCGTCCTAAAAAGATCCTTGTTTTAAGATTAGACCATGTAGGCGATGTGGTGATGACCTCCCCATCCTTTGCGTTCCTGCGAAAAAGATTTCCGGAAGCTCAAATTATCCTGCTGGCTGATTCAACGTGCAAACATCTTTACGAATCCGATCGCAATCTCAACGAAATCCTGGCTTTCAACTGGCCCTGGGCGCATCAGAAAAAAAACAATAAACTTACTGCTGTAAAGATCAGGGAGATATTCAACCTGATCGTAAAGCTTCGTCGGGAGAAGATCGATCTTTTTATTGATTTCCGGGGTGACTTGCGTTTTGTTTTCCTTTTCGGCGTATTAACCGGCTCAAAGGTGAGAATTAGTAATTCGCGCATCGGGCAAAGCAGTCTCCTTCATCATATTGCCGAATATAAAGTGTCAAGTCACGAGGTAGAAAGAACACTGGACGTGTTAAAGTGCCTTGGAGGTGAGGTCTCTCACACCCGGCCACAAATCTTTCTTAAAGACACGGAACTTAGCGCAATAAAATTACTGGTTCAAAGCGAAACCGGTATTACAGATCATGATAAAATTGCAATTATCGCTCCCTACTCTTCCCAGGATATCAAATCATGGCCCGGCTCCTACTTTAATGAAGTGATTTCATACCTGGATGCAAACGGATATTTAACGTTGATACTTGGGACCGGCGATGACCTGGAGGATTCCATGAGAATGATCTCACCAGCTGCAAAAAACGTATTCTCCCTGGCCGGGAAAACAAGCATCCGGCAGGTTGCCGCATTAATTGCTGTTTCTAAGGTGATAGTTGGAATTGATACAGGCGTGTTGCACATCGCATCCTGTTTTGATGTACCCATTGTTGCGATATTTGGTCCCACACGCCCGCTCGAGTTTAAACCTTACTCACCATTTACCTCAATAGTTGATGCCGGCGTTTGCGAATGTAACCAGTTTTTGCACCTGGAGTGCGAATGCCCCGTTGAAGGATACGCCAGGTGCATGACCAAAGCTATTCCGGCGTCGGTCATCAGGGCGATTGAAAAGTCACAGGCATAAATCAATTAATATTATAAATTTGCTGCCCGCTCCCCATCTACTGCCAATATAACTTTAAATGATTACTAGTTGCCCCATTTGCCATAATCCGGAATCTGATATTAATAAAACCGTTAGCTATGGACCAAAAGAGTACCTGATCGTTAAATGCAGAAAATGCTCTCATTATTTTTCTAAGATTGATCTGGCAGAGGCTGCCGCTTCCGATTTATATAATGACGAGGTATATAAGGTTATTGATAACCGGGATTCGCTGTATTCAAAGATAATTAACTACGAATACAGCAGGATATTAAACATTATTTCTAACCACTATCCTCCTGGCTCCGGAATTTTAGACTTTGGCTCCGGAAAGGGGAACTTTCTTTTCCTGGCCGGCAAACTCGGGTTTAAGGTCATGGGAATTGAGACAGCCCCCGAAAGAGCCGGATTCGCCCGCGAGAAATTTAATTTAACGATCAGCGAAACACCCTATAACGGTGGGCCAATAGATTCGCAGCCTTTTGACGTTATAACCTTGTTCCATGTGCTGGAGCATCTGCCTAATCCCCTCGAGTTGTTAGGTGAACTCATTAAGAATAACCTTAAACCCGACGGAACTCTGATCATGGAGGTTCCTAATTTAGCCAGCCTGCAGTCTTCCATCGCAGGAAACCGCTGGATGCACCTGGATATCCCAAGGCATATCTCTCATTTTACAGATAAACGGTTAATTGACCTTGCAGAAGGAGTAAACTTGAAGGTTATTAAAAAAGAATACTTTTCTTTTCACCTGGGCATTTTAGGAATGTGCCATAGTATCATGTCCTTGTTTGGATACCAGGGCAAGATCATAAAAGATCTGAAGAGTTATAATTTCAAGATCATTTTTGCCTTATTGCTCACACTCCCCCTGGCGTTTATTCTTGAAGTTATATCAGCTGTATTTAACAAAGGAGGAATTATTCGCATTTATTGCCGTCAGAAATAGATTAATCTGGCAATAAATTCACCGAAACATTGATTTGCACATTTGCACATCTGTAAATCTGCACTTGGCACATTTAAATATTACCGCATTACCACATTTAAACATTTGCACATCCGCACCTTCCCCCATTCGCCCATTTACATATTTGCACATTCGCCCATTTACTTGAAACTATCTGTTATCTTTGCCAAAACTCAAATCTAAACTATACAGCAGCATAAAATTCGTTAATGAAGTTCCAGAATATATTTAAAACATCTGATCTTAAAGATTCATTAGGTGATCAATTCAGAAGAAAGAGATTCAGATTTTTTGAAGATAAGGTCAAGCACTTAAATAAACCTGTGCGGATTCTGGATGTAGGAGGAACGGAGTCTTTCTGGGTAAACCGGGGCTATGCAAACAACAGCGATTATCTAATTACCATCCTCAATATTACACCTGTTGAAACACATCACGATAACCTGAAAAGCGTGATAGGCGATGCCACCAACTTATCTAACCTCAACGCAGGAGCATTTGACGTCGTATTCTCAAACTCGGTTATTGAGCATTTGTACACCAAAGATAACCAGGCAAAAATGGCGTCCGAAGTTAAACGCGTTGGTAACTATTATTTTATACAAACGCCAAACAAGTATTTTCCGATCGAACCGCATTACGTATTGCCATTCTTTCAGTACCTGCCAGATAGTATTAAATATTTCATCCTGACCAAAACGCCGCTTAGCCGAATGGCAAGGTGGGACAAAGACTTTGCAAGGCAGTATATTAATGAGATAAGATTACTGTCTGAGCGGGAAATGAGAGAACTCTTCCCGGGAAGCAAGATTTATCATGAGAAACTGGCAGGGCTTACAAAGTCGTTTACAGCCCATAATTTATAACACAGCCTCGTTTACCTCACGCTTCTTTCTATTGCTTCCCTGCTCATAATAATGTTAATAAAAAGGCCGCAAAGAAACCAGCTGAGGTAGTTAACATAGCTATGTACTTCCAGGTTTGTGGTAATCAGGGAGATAACACTTCCCACTTTGATTAAAAAAAGTGCGACCGCTACTTTTCGCTCCTTGCCCTTTAACCTTTTTATCCATTTATAAGGGTATCGTATCAGCGAAACCTGGATAAACAAGTAAAGAAGCATGGCAATGATCCCCGTCTGCACTCCCGTTATGATAAAGGTATTTTCCCCACCCACGTTCACCCCGGTCATGGAGGCAACCCGGCCAGAATTTCCTAATCCAAGTCCCAGCGGACTTTGAATCATGGCATTGATTCCATCTAACCACTCAATTAAATGCCCCACGCTGGAGGCGTCTGCCAGCGTAAGGGTTCCAATAATGAAATCATAGATCTCATCATTTTGAATAAGGAAAAGAAAATAGACAACGCAGGCAACAAATCCCGCGTGAAACAGCCACAAAATAGCTTTCTTTTTAAACAATAGTGCATAAACATAGATCACCAGGAAGTAGCTGACGAATGAAGCTCTGGATAGGGCTAAAATGATAGACACCACCGTAGCAGCTAAGGCTGTCTTCCCGAAGGTGTCCGGCTTAAACTGATTATCATCTGTGGTATATAAACCGCCAATCACGGCCAGGGCCAGAACAGTTGCTCCGGCATGTTCCAGTGGATCAGAAAAGAAACTGGCAAAGCGTTTTAAACCAGTCTCTATTTCAAAGGTCCAGGAAAGACCATACAAGCCCGTCGTATCCTGATTAAAGAAATAAAAATTGTAATCGGCATAACCTGTTAATGTCTGCAGATGCTGGTAAAATATCAGCTCCCCTATTACTACAATTCCTGCTGCAATAGCTACACAAAGTATATAATGAAAGTACTTGCTAATAAATATCTGAGTGGGATTAAAAAGGCGGCCCGCAGTATAGATGAGTGTAAAAAACGAAGTGCTCTTAAAAGCCAGCAACCGATCAGCAAAACTGAAACCTCCGATAGGGAGCAAAACATAGATCAGGTTGTAAAGGAAAAATACGATGATTGCATAATCAACCAGGTGAAGGCGAAGCCTGGCTTTAAGATGCCAGACTCCAGCTGCTACAAGGGAGAGAATGATCAGTTCTTTAAAGGGCTGAAGAAATGGAATTATCTGCTTTAATCCAATATCATAAAGAACTGAAAGCGATGTTGTATAGATTGAAAGCCCAAATATCAAAAATACCAGTGCAGCCTGTCTGTTTCCCCTTACGATCTCCTTTAGAGCGTAAAAAAAGGCTGAAATATAAATCAGCGGGAAAATGAACGTCATGCGATTTGTGATTCAGTGCCCGGGTTAAGCATAAACAGGATATTCCTTTCTGATTACATATTCATACATCAGAATAGCGCTAAGTTCGATGAACAGCGTATAAGCGCCAAGCATGTAAATGTTCTGCATAAAGCTGATACCGAAAGATAATACAAAGGCCAGCGCTAGCAAAACCATTGCGATATTAAATATAGAACGGTTGTTTCCACGGATCAGCAGCTCCAAAACGTTCAGCGAATTTAAAGCCGCAGCCGCCGGTACCAGCGACATGATCCGCAGCATGGTTTCCGCCGTTTCGTTTGGCTCACCCGCGATAATGTAAATTATCGGACCGGCACAGATCATCATGCCGGCTGAAACTCCTAAAAAAGCCAGGGTCAGCATTTTCTTGATCTTGTTTTTGAACATCACAAAGACAACGGAATCTTCACTGAACAGAGACGCTGCCTTTGGGTAAACCGAGTTAGAGATTGACATGATCATCAGGCGTGCTGACCAGGTGATCTTATCGCACAATGAATAAGCGCCCAGCCACATCGGGTTGCCCCAGCGTGCCAGTGCAAATAACATCAGCGACTGCTGCAGCTGTACAGAAATATTGTTTCCTACCAGAAAGAAGTTGTTTTTTGTGAGTTCAACCATATCCAACTTAGCTGGAAGGCTGAAGGGCAATTTATAGACAATTATACCCCTGATCAGCAGGAAGATATAGATCGCCGTATTCATTCCCCCCAACAGAAAATTTACCCACACCGCATCGGCGGAACCTTCGATAAGAATGAACACCGAAATGATGACCAGCACCTTGCCCACCAGATTAGCCATATTGTAAACCGCCAGCTTCTCAGTACCCAGGTATAAAAATAACGGATTAACGACTTCTGCAAGAATAAGCGGAATGGCAAAAAGATAATAATTATAATGAACGAAATCCCCTAATCCGGCAAGCGAGAAAAACACCAGAAAAATGACGAAGATCAGTAGCCGGATAAACAGCGTGTTGTAAAACACCCTTGAGAGGTTCTGAGGATCATTCTTATGGACTGCCACGTCCTTAATGCCCGACTGGCTGGTACCAAAGTTCACTATAATTCCTAATAATCCCGCGAAGGCACTCGCAAGCATGATCAGCCCAAAGGCTTCCAGACCCACAATACGGGTAATAACCGGGTAGAGAAGAATGAGTAATAACGCGTTTGACAGCTGGATGCTGCTTAAATTCACGAAGTTGGACAGGATCTTTGTCTTCTTTAATTTGGAAAATGCGCCTGCTGCCAATTTTTTCAAAACCTTTTGTTTGCCGGCAGAGATTCAGAAACTGCGGGTTTCCAATACTGGTAAATCCCATTGTCAAGCTCATATTCTTCCCATTGGAAACGGTCACGCTCAGGTTGCTGCTGAGCCCATTCCCACATTTTGGTCAGGCCTTCAGTTAAACTGGTCTTTTCCTTATAGTTTAGCAGTTCAATAGATTTTTGATGGGTAGGATAAGCATATTTAACTTCATGCCTGTTCTCTAAAAATTGAATCTCTGCGCCGCCAACAATGCCGCTCAAAATCTCTGCAGCTTCGGCAATGGAAGTTTCAACCATGCCGCCCAGATTGATTATTTGTTTAGAAGCTTTATCCGCAGTTGCTGCTTCCCAAAAACCGGGCAAACAATCGTCTATATAGCTAAATGCACGTTTCTGGTCTCCATCGCCAAAAATGGTAAACGGCTGGTTGTTTAGTTTTTGAAACATCCATATTCCAAGCACATTTCTGTACTTGTCCCAAATGTTTTGATGAAGGCCATATACGTTATGTGGACGGATGATACACCAATCCAACTGATGTTGCTCCCCGGCAATTCGGATATCCATCTCGCAGGCATATTTGGCCACTCCGTACGGATCAATGGGTACGGGGCTATGGGTTTCGTCAAACGGCGGCGTACCCTGGCCATAAACGGCCATGCTCGAAGTAAACACCAATCGCTTAACGTCGAAACGTATACACTCATTCACAACGTTTGCCGTTGCGATAAGGTTGTTGGTATAATTAAATTTTCTGATAAACGGACTTAATCCTTCGGCGGCATAAGCAGCAAAATGATACACATACACAATATGATGTTTATCGAAAATGGGCTTCAAGTTGTCAAAAGCCACATCCATCTGATAAAAAACAACCTGATCCGGGATATTTTCCCGATAGCCCCCGCTTAAATTATCAATCCCGATGATCGTATATTGAGGTTGATTGATAAGCAGCCAGTCTGCCATTCTGGAGCCTAATAGTCCGGCTACGCCGGTAATAATGATACAATCCATTCTAAAATTCAAAAGCCAATTAAAGGGAATCCTTCAGTCCATCCTTTATTCCCGACAAAAATGCGTTTAATTTTTTAAACCTTCCTCTCACAATAAAATAAAGCATGACGGCCGAGCTATAAAAAGCATGGTATAAAAAGGTAGGAACCAGATAATACCATTTGAAATAACGTTTGATAAACCAGATTTTGTTTCTTTGGGTCAGATAGTGTACAACAGGGTTAACATAGCCTTCTTTCTGCTTTGTTTTTGATTTATTGGACATCCCCGCAATATGATATATAACGGACTTAGGATAGTATATTAAGCGGTATCCCGCATTTTTTATCCTAAACGACAAGTCTACATCTTCGAAATAAATGAAGAATTTCTCTTCGAGAATGCCTGTTTTTTTTAGAATATCAGTACGGGTTAAAAAACCGCAACCCGTAACCCAGTCTACCTCTTCAATGTGGTTATATTCCAGTTTGTCTTTCCGGAAATAGCCCCGGGTATAAGGCAGGGTAATCAGTTTGTTGAAAAACGAGCCACCGTTCCAGAGCATGTTCCGATTGTTGTGAAAAAATATTTTTGGCTGGATAATCCCTACATCCGGATTTTCATCCATATAGTTTATTAAAACATCGATAAAATCCGGCTCCACAAACGTGTCATTGTTTAATAACATCACGTACTTATACGAGTGCTGTATAGCGTATTGGATTCCCAAATTATTACCGCCGGCAAAACCCTGATTGGTTTCTGACTTAATTAAAATTACTTCAGGGTGTTCCTTTTTTATCTTATCTCCGGATGAGTCTTTTGAACCGTTATCGACAACAATAATATCAAAAACAGAAGTATCACATTGTTCGAGTGAGCGTAAACATTGATTAGTAAATTCAAAACTATTCCAGTTCACTAAAACAATTACAGTTTGTGCATGCATAAATTGAATGTTCCGTTATAAATTGCAGGGTGCTAAAATACGATTAGTAAACCTTCGCCTGATTCGTATCTAGTATAAAAAAGGACACACGCCTCAATCCTTAATGGGTAATAGCCGTAGACACCAAATTTTCCCGCCCTTAAGAAGGGCCGGGTTGTAAGCGTTGATATTAACAGAATGATTAGTGCAATCTTAAAAATAGAGTAATGGTCGCTAATCTGAATCACGATTCACCGGATTAGCAGATGAACAGGATTATAACAGTTCCCACGGTAGTAATGGCCACGTTCTTGAGTCCAGGAAGCTATTATTCCTTGAAGCCAAATTTAGACAAAGAATCCTAATCCCTGATTCTGCAATCCATTGAATCCCGTTCAGACAAATCCAATCCAACAATCCCTTACTCCACTAATCCCAATGCAGACAAAAAAAATCCCAATTAAATCCTAAATAGAAAAAGCTGGAGCCCTAAGGACTACCAGCTCTTTCATCTAAATTAACGCTCTCATGTATTTATACCATCGTATAGCCCGAAAGGTTTCGAATAAATGGAAATAAGTTTACTTAAACTCATAACAGCCTAGTTCTGAAGGAAATATTCTTGCTGTTTTCCTTATGTCGGTAATCAGATAGGCCGAAAAATACTTATCCGACGTAAGATTAAGACCCTTATTTAAAACTGGGCTATTTGCCGTCAGCGTGAAATTTCCTTTTGCCGCATCCGTAAATAAGGGATCCGCATTCAAGATATTACCATTTACGCTGAAAGCCAGGTTAGTTGTTTTCAGCAGGTTGTTATGTAACGATAGGCTTATTTCGGCATTTCCCTGTTTCTCCATAAACAGCTCGTTATCGTTGCTTCCCCAAATGATATTATTAACCAGGTTTACTTGCAGAGGGGCAGTTTGCATCCCGTTATCCGCATTGAAGAAGTCAGCAAAATACACTGCAGGGTTCTGACGGGAGAACATGAAATTAAAACCCGCAAACGTATTCTGCTTAAAATTATAATTGCCTCCCAACGCGCCATACATCAAAAACTGACCGCAATTGTAAACCAGGTTATTAAAACCGCTGACATCCGCATTATACATCAGTAAGCCGGCCACCTCCATATTGTGAATCACCGAACTATTGATGATCAGCTTAGGATTTGTATTCTTGGACAAGGAATCTATCCGAATACCTGTTATGGCATTTTTAATTCGCGCAAAGTGTAGGATGTTATCCCTGCTCCCACTTAAGAAATGAAGGCCGCCCCATTGTCCGGGTTCATCTGCGTAGATCTGTTCCAGCCGGTCTCCCATAAAGCTGACAGGATCATCCAGATCTCCCCTAACCTGCAAACTCCCTGCGATGAACAATTTGGAGTCTTTATGAAAGTAAACCTGCGTGCCCTTTTCAATAGAGAGCTTTGAACCCTCACCAACCAGGGCAGAGTTATAGATCACATAAGGAAGCCTGTTGTCCCAGGTAACATTACCTCTGATCGTTTCCCCGTTCAGGAACCGTGCATTCTGACCGTAGGCCCGCAGCTGTACCGATTGCCGGTTCCCGTTCGTTAAAAAACTAAGCGAATCGGTAACGATGAACGGCAAACCGACAGAACCTGGATTAATTAAAACTTTGATGAAAATATTCAAAGAGTCATTGCCGGAGAGTTCCAGGTCAGCAGCTTTATTAACCGGCTGACCATTTATATTTATCTGATAGGACGAGCCATCAGCGCCCGCAAGAGCTATCTCGGAGATGCGCACCGCGTTCTCATTGCGATTATAGACTTTAAGCCGGCGAGACGTGCTGCCAATCGATGTAAACACCGTATCAAACAGAATGGTATCTGTGGAAAAGTGAAGTTTTGCAGACGTATCAGAAGTGATTTTCTCTTCTTTCCGGCAGGCCGAAAGGATGAGTAAAAAAGCAAGACATAAAACAGGCAGCCGCATCAACAATAATATCGATTATAAATCAGTCGGCGAAAGCCAATGTGGCTATACTAACCCGAACATTCGCGAGCTTTAAAAGCTCGATGCTGCAAGCTTCCAGGGTAGCACCCGTTGTGATCACATCATCAACCAGCAGCAAATGCTTTCCTTCCAGCAAAGCCGGATCACGCACCATAAAAGCTTGCGTCAAATTTTCAAAACGCGCATACCTGCTTTTGCGGGTTTGGGTCTCCGTATCTTCTGTGCGATACAGGTTATTGCTGATCACCGGGATCTTCAGTGCTTCCGCCAGTCCGGCAGCAATACGCTCACTCTGGTTATAGCTTCGTTTTTTCTGCTTTGCAGGATGTAAAGGAACAGGGATGATCGCCTCGGGGATAGACCAGGCTTCCGAACGCATTAATTCCAAACCGTAGAGATTCCCCATTCGCCTTCCCGCCTCCGGCCGGTTATTGTATTTAAGCTGGTGCATCAGGTGCTGGACTTTATTGCCCTTCCGAAAGTAAACAAATGAACCCGCCGATGTAAATTCAAACCTCCCCCAAAGCTGCCTTGCCACCAGGTTATCCGGATCTGAATGATGATTGGTGTACGGCAAGTGGTAAATGCAGGTCGTGCAGATCACCTCCTCATTCTTGAAAAGATTCATCCCGCAGGCAGCACAAAGCTCGGGAAAAAACAATCCTATAAAATCATCGAGGTAACTGCGCAGCAGGTTCATGGTATAAGATAGGGAAATTTTGGATGATTGAAGAAGGGGAAGGGATTTGTTGATTTGAAAATTTGATGATTGGGATGACGACAACAGCTCCATTACGAAAGCTTATCGCTGTTGTCCTCCGCTCGGGGGAGTGGCCTGTCCCTACCGACTGGACGGAGGTGGCGAAAATTTAAGATGTTACCGCAAAAAGCACCATAAATGAAACCCCATTTGCATATCTATCTGTCTTCACATTCCCTTCCTCCTCTGCCTTCAGCACCCCGAAGCATAGGTTCGCTGTTATCCTCCGCTCGCAATGGCGGACTGCCAATATCGACAAGACGGAGGTGGCTTTCAGAAGTCAACATATAACCCCGAAAGCGAACTCACCAGAACCCCATTTGCACATTTGAATATCTACTCATTTACACATTCCCTTTCCCATCAACAGCCCGAAATCCCAATACTCGTATCGCATACTAACAGATCGGCGCATGCATCCACAATTTCTACACTCATATTTGCACTCCGGATTATAAATTTTAGTTGGATTTTATCTACCTTCCTTTTAAGTTAACTAAAAACCAAACGTTTATGAAAAAAATCTTACTGTTAATTTTCGGTTTAGTGCTGTTCCTTAACACTGGTTTTGCCCAAAACAAAACTGTTACCGGGAAAGTCACTGCTTCGAGCGACGGATTACCACTGCCTGGGGTAAGTGTAACCGTAAAAGGAAGTTCTATTGGCACCCAAACAGACGCTCAGGGCTTATTCCAGTTGAGCGCACCCTCCGCAGCTTCAACTCTGGTTTTCAAATACATCGGCTTTAAAACCCGGGAAGTTGCAATTTCTTCAGGGACCATGAATGTGGCAATGGAAGATGACCAAACGCAGTTGTCCGAAGTTGTTGTTGTCGGATACGGGACACAGGTACGGAGAGAACTGACGGGATCAATTGCTAAAGTAACATCCAAGGAATTCGAGGATGCCCCTTTAACTTCTTTCCAAAGCGCTTTACAAGGCCGTGCTGCCGGCGTATTCGTTAATTCTTCCTCCGGAAAATTGGGCCAGGCCTTACAGATCCGTGTACGGGGTGTTTCTTCTGTAAGTGCGGGTAACAGCCCCCTTTACGTAATTGATGGCGTCCCAGTTGTTTCCCAAAAACTGGGAAGCTTTACTGAAGCAGACGATCCGCTTGCCGCAATTAGTCCGGAAGACATTGAATCTATAGAAGTATTAAAAGATGCGGCTGCCGCTTCCATCTATGGTTCAAGAGCTTCCAATGGGGTTGTACTCGTTACTACAAAAAAAGGACGTTCAGGAACTACAAAAGTTGATTTCGGTGTTCAGGCTGGTGTCAGCGAGCCGACAAAGAAAGCGGATTTCCTGAATGCAACTGAGTATCGTGAGTTAATGAACGAGGCGTTTGCTTATGAAGGGTATTTAGGCCTGGCAGATGCCGCAGCTGTGTGGACCGACTGGACGGGCACTGATGAGTGGAACAGTACTAATAATACCGACTGGGTGGATCAGGGTTTCCAGGATGGTTATGTTCAGCAATATAACCTGAATGTTAATGGCGGCGACAGTAAAACGCGCTTCCTGTTAGGCGGAACCTTCAATGACACGAAGGGAATTATCGCAGGTAATCAGCTTAAACGTGTTAGCGGTCGTATCAGTTTAGATCACACAATCAATAAGTTCATTGAAGTTGGAGGAAACATCAACATTGCCAAGCTCGACAACTTTCGGGTAAGCAGCGATAATGCATTCAGCAACCCGCTACAGTTAAATGCACTGCCGCCAATACACGCACTGCGGGATGCAGACGGCTTATATAACAATAACACCATTTACTATAACAACCTTATCGATCTGACGGATGCCTCAAATACCAACAAGACGATAAAATCATTAACTACGGCCTATGCCAGCGTAAAGATCACTCCGCAACTGGTTTTCAGGAGTGAGTATGGCTTAGATCAGACCTCACTGGAAGAAGAGAGCTATAACGGCCGGAGAACTTTGGACGGTGCTCCTGCAGGCCTTGGTTACAGTAATGATGTAAGAGCGACCAATTTCAATACGAATAACACGCTGAACTGGAACAGAGTAATCAGTGACAGGCACACCCTTGATCTTCTGGCAGGGATGTCTTTCCAAAAGGGACTGCTTCGGAATTCAGATGTAACAGGTGAAGGTTTCCCAACAGACCGCTTCACAAAGATCGCAAGCGCTGCTAAGATCACAGCCGGCACTTCCGTTGAAACTGCTTACAGTTTTCTATCCTATTTTGGACGAGCTAATTACAAGTTTTTAGACAGGTATCTTTTAGGAGCTACCGTTCGGGTTGACGGTTCCTCTAGGTTCGGGCGCGATCAGCGTTATGGAACCTTCCCGTCCGTTTCGGCTGGCTGGATCATTTCGGAAGAAAGCTTCCTGAAGGAGAGTGAAACACTATCTTTCTTAAAATTAAGAGGTAGTTACGGATTGACCGGAAACGCCGAGATTGGTGATTTTGCCTCTCTGACCTTGTATGGCGGTACTAACTATGGCGGTGCGTCCGGTGTGTTACCAACCAGTTTGGGCGATCCCGGTTTAACATGGGAGAATACATCAACTTCAGATCTGGCAGTCGAATTCGGCCTTTTCAATGACCGTATCTCTGGTATAGTGGATGTCTATTATAAAAAAACAAATGATCTGTTGCTTGAGAAACCTATCCCGGCAACAAACGGATTTACAACAATTACTCAAAACATCGGTGATCTTGAAAACAAGGGCCTGGAGATCTCATTAAATTCCCAGAACCTTGCCGGTGCATTTAAATGGTCAAGCAGTTTTAATATTTCCTTCAATAAGAACAAGATCACCCGTCTGGCCGGCCAGCCAATTTTCCGGGGCGGTCGTTACATAGGAAGAGTGGCTGAAGGTGAGCCATTCGGTTATTTCTACGGAAAAGCATATGCAGGCGTTGATCCGGCAAACGGCGATGCATTGTATTATGTAGATGAGTCGCGGACCAGCACTACCAATACGTATTCTGATGCTGCCAACCAGAAGTTGGGCGACCCTAACCCGGAATTCTTTGGTGGATTTGGCAACAGGTTCTCTTTCAGGAATTTTGATCTGGATATTCAAACCCAGTTTGTATCAGGCAACGAGATCTATAACTCAGCCGGAGGGTTCCAGTCAGCTAATGGAGATTACTTCGATAATCAGACCAGCGATCAACTGAGGAGATGGAGAAATCCTGGTGACATTACTGATGTGCCCCAGGCCAGATTTCTTGGCGGAAATGGCACCAGAGCATCCTCTCGCTATATCCAGGACGGTTCATATTTCCGTGTGAAGAATGTTGTTTTAGGCTATGCAATTCCTAAGCAGTTTGCCAGCAAGATTAAAGCGCAGAATGCCCGCATCTATCTGTCGGCCCTGAACCTATTCACTTTCACCGATTACACCGGTTATGACCCTGAAATAAATACCACATTCGCTGGCCCTGTTCAGTTAGGTACTGATTTCTATACTCCGCCGCAGGCGCGCACCATCACCTTTGGTATCAATGTTGGATTTTAAGGACCTTGTTTAAAACGTATAAGATGAAAATTAAATATATAACCAAATCAGTTCTTGCCCTGGCCTTCTTTACGTCAGTTGTTTCCTGCACCAAAGAGCTGGACATAGAACCGAGACAAAGTATCTCTTCCGAAACGGCGCTTTCCAGTCCTGACGATGTTCAGAATGCACTGATTGGCGCGTACGCAGTTCTGGGCGGCCCCGCATTGTATGGCACCAACCTGGTCATGGTCCCTGACCTGTATGCCGGAGATTCCTACCTTGACTGGATAGGTACATTTGACAGTTACGGCGATATTTCAAGCAAAAGCATGATCTCGACCAACGCAGAAGCAAACCGTACCTGGATAGCTGCCTACCGCGCCATTAATATTGCCAATACCGTCTTAAGTGCATTGGATATCGTTACAGATCCTGAAGCACGTGCACGCATCGAGGGCGAAGCTTTATTTGTTCGTGCAATCATGCATTTTGAACTGGTTCGTCTCTATGCATTACCTTACGAAACAGGAACGCCAAATACACAACTTGGAGTTCCAATCTCTGCGAAAGCGGTAAAATCGACTGCAGACGTTGATGTTCTTCCGAGGAGCACCGTTGCCGAAGTTTATGCGCAGATAGAAGCTGATCTCACCGCTGCCGTTGCCAAACTTCCGGAGGCTAACAGTCCGGGTGCAACAACTTATTCAGCACTCGCGTTCCTGTCAAGAGTATATCTGCAGGAACAAAAGTATGCCGAAGCCAGAGATGCTGCCAACACGGTCATTCAAAGTGGAGAATTTAACCTGCTTGCTAATCTTGAAGCGCCGTTCCGGATCAAGAATTCTAGCGAAGGTATTTTTGAGATCGAGCAGGACGAACAAACCAACGCCGGAACCTCCAATGACGGTTTAGCGACATTCTTCGCATCCTTGGACGGTATCGGTCGCGCTGATGCACGTGTGAATCCCGCCTTTGCCAATTCATTCGCAGCAAATGACAAGCGGAGAACAGAACTGATCTACTCCGGTGTAGGTGCCAGACCGGGATCGTTTACGCTGAAGTGGACTGACTACTACGGTAATATTCCCCTTGCCAGAATCACCGAAATGTACCTGACCAGGGCTGAAGCTAACCTTCGCCTGAATACAGCTATAGGTGACACACCAGCTGCCGATATCAACCTGCTTCGTGCGCGTGCAGGCTTAGCTCCAATCGCCGCACCAAGTATTGCCGACATCCTGTCTGAACGTGAAAAAGAGCTCGCTTTCGAGGGTTTCAGACTGCATGATTATAAAAGAACTAAGAGAACAGTGGGTAGTACTCCTTATAACAGCCCTGTACTCGTCCTCCCAATACCTGACAGAGAAGTGAATGCTAACCCTTCCCTGGAGCAGAATCCGGGATACTAATTTCAAGCATTTGTTGTTGCAAGCCTTCCTGGATCCCAGGGAGGCTTTTTTATTGCTAGTAGATCCTCAGGCTTGATAAAGCAAGCCTTGGAACAACGTCCCGGATCGGCGCAGGCGAATTTTATTTATCCCGAAGGGATAACAGGTTTATAGAACCAATCGCACCGAAATATCTGCGACTCCGAAGGAGTCGAACCTGTCCCTACAGAATGTTGCTATAAACGTTAGATGACGCTGGCATCTCCTTTAAGCCGTCTAAAAACGACCGTCTTTCCGGCCCGTATCGGAAATTTCTCCTGTTAAGCGCTTTTGAATAACGGAGGTTTTGGGGATTATAGCAAATTGTGCTTATCTGTGAAAATCTTTTCAATTCCATCTAACAAATTATCAGTAGCTTTTTGAAAAAGCTTTCTGGTTGCACGCAAAACAAAATAAGAATCGCTATGCACGCAAAGCTAGCGCAGTTGATAATAAGTATAAATCAACTGTTCTAAGATCAAGCTTTGCGATCTTTGCGTCTTAATCTTTGCGCCCTTTGCGTGACATGAAAGGCCTACTAAAGCTAGCGATCCTTGTTTTATCATTTCCCATGATTTTGGAATCTGTGGTGCACTCTGGCCCGTATGGGAGATTTCTCCTCCGAAGGGTCGTCGAAATGACGGGGTATGGTGATTAAATTAAATTGCTGTTTATCTGTGAAATCCTTTTAATTCTATCTAACAAATTATAAAATAGCACTCTGGTTGCACGCAAACGAAAATAAGAACCGCAAAGCTCGCAAAGCCTGCCACTCTACAATCAGTCTAAATCAATGGTTTTGAGATTATACTTTGCGGCCTTTGCGTGAAATAAATAGCCTATTAAAGTTAACCCATGTTTTATCATCTACCATGATCTTGGAATCTGTGGTGCACTCTGGCCCGTATGGGAGATTTCTCCTCCAAGGGTGGTCGAAATGACGGGGTATGGTGATTAAATTAAATTGCTGTTTATCTGTGAAATCCTTTTAATTCTATCTAACAAATTATAAAATAGCACTCTGGTTGCACGCAAACGAAAATAAGAACCGCAAAGCTCGCAAAGCTAGCGCAGTTGATAATAAGTATAAATCAACTGTTCTAAGATCAAGCTTTGCGATCTTTGCGTCTTAATCTTTGCGCCCTTTGCGTGACATGAAAGGCCTACTAAAGCTAGCGATCCTTGTTTTATCATTTCCCATGATTTTGGAATCTGTGGTGCACTCTGGCCCGTATGGGAGATTTCTCCTCCGACGGGTCGTCGAAATGACGGGGTATGGTGATTAAATTAAATTGCTGTTTATCGGTGAAATCCTTTTAATTCCATCTAACAAATTATAAAATAGCACTCTGGTTGCACGCAAACGAAAATAAGAACCGAAAAGCTCGCAAAGCCTGCCACTCTACAATCAGTCTAAATCAATGGTTTTGAGATTATACTTTGCGGCCTTTGCGTGAAATAAATAGCCTATTAAAGTTAACCCATATTTTATCATCTACCATGATCTTGGAATCTGTGGTGCACTCTGGCCCGTATGGGAGATTTCTCCTCCGCAGGGTCGTCGAAATGACGGGGTATGGTGATTAAATTAAATTGCTGTTTATCTGTGAAATCCTTTTAATCTGTGGTGCATATTTGCACATTACCAAATTTGCACATTCCCTTAAAAGTCCCCATAACGATTCGTCAACCCCGTCTTTATCCCAAAGTACACCATCTTGCTTTTATCACTAATCAACTCCGAGGTCTCGTTACGCAGTACTAATCCCAGCTCGATTTTCATATTGGTGGACGGGTTCATCAGATACGAGAGGCTCGGCTTCGCATAGAAGAGATCCGTCTTCACTCCCTGGCCGGTATAGTTGCCGTAAGAGTTCTGACCCCGCGGAGCGTCGTAGTCAGATTGGAAGATATCCTTTCCGAAATGCGAGCCGTTCGCATCGGCGCCGTAGCGCGCGTACATCAGGCGGAGATCCATAGCCATCCGCTTATATTTGTAGGAGCTATTTAGAAGCCCCTCAGTGAAGTTTGCACCCAGCGGGTGAGCAAGAGCCTCATTGTAGTGCGCATTGTTGATCTTAAGCGTCCGGTGACCGTAGACATAAGGCCGTACCCTGTTCAGTTCCGTTTGCAGGTAAAGGTTCTTCACCCCAAAGGCATCGAAAGCTTTCAGACCCAGCTGAAAGCCGTACTTCTGTTGAAAAAAGCCCGGCTCTTCTTTCAAAGCTCCCAGGTTGAAATCATCCAATACGAACTGACCATAAACGCTGTAAGATTTCAGGAAGTTATACCGCATGTTCAATCCCATCAGGGAGTTGGCAGGCGAACCCATGTTGAAGTTCAGCGCATTCATGAAGATGATGGGATTCAGCAATTCCGGCTGCAGGCCATTGTTGCCCGCGGTATCAGGGGCCCAGATCAGTGACTGGAACAGGCTTATGTTTATTTTCTTGTTTACCGCAAATGAGAGGTATTGGTAGGAAGCATATTTCTTAGGATAAGTTGGACCCCTAAAGCCGCTGCTGATATCCTGGTACTGTGTCCAGAGATTTACATACTTGATCTTCCAGAAACGTGTGCTGACTTTCAGGAAAGGATAGTTGTAAGCGTAATCAGACAGGATCAGCGAACGGTAACCATCCCCGAAAAAGTTTTTACCCTGCCCTACCTGGAAATTGAAATAGGTATTGGGAGTATAGCTGATGTAACCGTACGGTATCGCATAGTCCACATTATTGCCGCTGCCTCTCGCTTTTCCCTGACCGGGCACTACTCCTCTTTGTGCAGAGTAAGCATTGATCCAGGAAGGCAGCCTCGAAAGGTTCTCATAAAAGGATGTGTAGAACGAGAACTTCTTACCAAGGTCACCCTGCAACTGCACCCCGCGGGTATTGTTAAACACACTACCCCGACCCTGCTCACGGCCGACCGAGAAATCAAAAAGCAAGTCCGCAGAAAGCGAAACCCCATTGTCTTTGTATTGCAGCAGGTGTTCGCTGTAAAGCTTGCGATGTGCCCAGCTGCGTGGTGTAGAATCGGTAGAGCCGTACCAGTCGCGCTGCAATGAATCGGTGTCGAACACTGAATCCAGCTCACTTTCCAAAAAAGGCTTCACCGAACTGTGAAGCGAACGATCTCTTTTGATCATCTCCCCTTCCGCCAGGCGATGGGTTTCATGCTGCAAAGGCATAGATTTTTGCTGGGCGCGCACGGTAAAAAACGCAGAGATCAGGAAGCTGAGAAGGAAGGTCTTTTTGAGCATATAATTTACAAAGCCGCAAAGCTAATGTTTATCCCCTATGCATTTCCTTAAAAATAAAGCACTTTCGATTTGATTAAGAATCCCTAAGTTCGCGCTCTATTTAAATCCTTCTATGAAAAGTATCTTTCCGTTACGCAGCATCTTTTTGCTCGCTCTTTCAATTTTTATTTATACCCAATCATCAGCACAAGTTTTAGAAGAAGGCTTTGCCGCCGGTATACACGTTGGGCTTACCCAGCCCTTCACAGACGTTGCTCAATCGGACGTCAATCCAAACTTCGGAGCATCTGTTCAGTATAATGCCACCACTTTTACGTTCATCAATGCAGAATTCTCCAACGGCAAGTTTGCCCGTAAGGATGTGGATAAGTATGGTAAAAGTTATAGCAATCGTACCAACCGTATCTCCGCCACTGCTAACGTTAGCCTTGGACAATTTCTAAAACCCAAAAGAAACGAAGCACATCAACTGATCTACAATATATACGCCGGCACCGGTGCAGGCGTATTGATGAGCAACATCTCTAAACCTAACGCCGTTACTTTCGATGACCAGGGTGGCGTCACTTATAAAGGCAGCGGCTTCCTCGTCCCAATCAACCTGGGTGTAAACTTCAGAACCGGGCGATCCATGTATGACCAAGGCCCTCTATTCTTCAACATAAACCTGCAGCACAATTTCACCTTCACCGAAATGCTGGATGGTTATAACCCTGCAAACGCTGATAATAAAACAAAGGATTCGTTCACTACACTGAATTTTGGGATAAAGTACGCTTTGTAACAATGTGCAAATTTGGCAATTTGTTAATTTGTTAATGGATTCTGAGCGAGCCCTCTGTCATGCTCCTTTAGAGTGACATGCTTCGATTGGAATTATCGAGTAATACGGAAATTCATCTGGCAGAGCATCCTGCTACTGCAACTTCCTGCCTGCAACGGCAACTTTTTTCCTGCAATTCTCTTCCTGCAACTGCAACTCTCTTCCTGCCACTGCAACTTCCCCCTTCCAACCTTCCTATTTTATTATTAAGAAACTTTATTAAATTCGCCCTCCAACAATCGCTCCTATGAAACAAATCTTTACTTTACGTGTTTACGCCACCTTACTTTTACTCGTTCCCTTCTTTTCTGTCTCCGCACAAGTTTTAGATAAAGGTTTTACCGCTGGCCTGCATTTTGGCCTTACCCAGCCTTTTACAGATGTAACCAACTCAGATATTAATCCCAGCCTTGGTGCTGTAGTTCAGTATAATGTAAATCCCTTTTTATTTGGAAACGTGGAATACTCCTACGGACGTTTAGGACGCGAAGATCTCGATATCTATGGTAAAAGCTATGAGAATAACATTAACCGCGTCACCGCGACCGGCAACGTAAGCCTGGGCCAGTTTCTGGAGCCTGAAGATCGCATAGCCCATTACATGCTGTACAATATCTACGCAGGCACTGGTGTCGGAATGATCATGAGTAACATCTCCAAGCCTAATGCCCTAACCACGGATGGCTTCGGCGGCATCACCTATAAAGGAACCGATTTTACGGTACCGGTAAATTTGGGATTTCATTTCAAGATCAGCACCTACCTTAATCCTGATAGTCCAATAAATCTCAATGTAAACCTGCAGCATAACTTCGCCTTCACAGAGATGCTGGATGGCTACGAACCTGCAAATGACGATAATAAATCCAAGGATGCGTTCACTGTATTAAACGTGGGAGTGAAGTACAGTTTTGGAATGAAGAAGGCTCTTTACTAGGCTTTTTGTTTTTGCCATGTCTCTACAGGAATTTAAAAAAGATTCTCAGGGTTATTCAGAGCATGCTTATATACTAGAAGTCATTTGAGTACAAAAGAGGCCTTGTGTTCGGGTCTGGTTCGGGTCCTGTTCGGCTCGAACCGCTTTTAAACCATAGCCAGCCTAATAGTAGCCCAACCTGACCCTATTCAGAACCGAACACTGTCCCTGCCGGTCTAAGCTTTCAATCTTAAAGAATTTCCAAATGTTGCTAACCAGACAAAGGATGATCACAATAAGGGTGAAGAATGAAAATTAACGGGATCTTCCATGTATATTTATTAATATATATTTGATGGATTAAAACCTGGTATCATGTCAGAAACAGCAACTCATATTGGAAGGAAAATAAGCCGTATCCGGGAACTTCGTGGCATGAAGCAGGAAACACTTGCTGCCGAACTAGGCATCAGCCAGCAGGCTGTTTCCAAGATGGAGCAAAGTGAAAATATCGAGGAAGAAGTTCTCGAAAAGATAGCGACTGTGCTGGGAGTTCCTGCGGAAGCTATCAAGAATTTCTCAGATGAAGCTGTGATAAACATTATCTCCAGCACCTTACATAACACAAGTGGATTAGTTAATTATAACCCAACTTTCACGTTCAACCCAATTGAGAAGATAGTTGAGTTGTACAATGAAAAGGTTGCTTTATTGGAGCGATTACTTCAAAGTGAAAAAGAAAAGGTTGAAATTCTTAAAGCAAAGAAAGACTAGTCAGGTTTTTAAAAGTTATGCTCTAACCCAGGCTAGTTGTTTCTTTAGCTTCTCTTTTATTACCAGATGAATAAAGACAGGGCCATAGTATAAATAGCGTTTCCACATGCGCTGAGGTTCCTTAATCAAACGGATAAACCATTCCAGTCTTAGGTTGATCCAGAAGTCATGAGGTCTTTTTACAGTACCTGCATAGAAGTCAAAGACAGCGCCTATAGAACAGATGATCTTAACATCGAGACGAGCTTTATGTTCGTGCGCCCACTTCTCCTGCTTAGGAGCTGTCATACCAACGAATAATACGTCAGGCTTGAAGCTATTTACCGCATCAAGCATTCCTGCGTTATCCTTGTTGCTGAATTTAGCTTTATAGGGGGGAGAATAGAACCCTGCAGTGATGCCAGGATATTCTAAAGCAAGGCGTTCTTTAATCTTTTGCAACGTTAGCTCAGATGAACCCAGGTAAAAACAACTGCCACCATTCTTATTCAACTCCTCCAGCAAATGCTCGTTCAGATCAGCACCAGCTATTTTGGTGACCTTCTCCCCTTCCATTAAGCGTACTGCCGCTACCATGCCCATACCGTCGGGCAATAAGATATCAGAAGTTTGCAGGGCTTGTTTGAAGGTTTCATCCTCCTCAGCCATACAGTAAGAATACTGGTTGATGGTATTAATAAGCGTCTTCTTGTGACGAGGGATATTTTTCAGACTGCCATTAAATATTGGATAACCCAGACTAGTAACAGTAGACGGCGTATAGCCGGGATATTCTTTATTCATAGATAGCAGCGGCACGTTCTGGAACCGGATGGGCTCGTATACGTATTCAGGATCAGAATGTTATAATGACGCGAAAGTAAGGAAATTTTTTTCAGTATTTGTTAAAGGCTGAGCAATGAGCTGCTAAGTTTCGATAGCTGACTCCATTATATGGACGAAATTATCTTCAAATTTTTCCAGAGTAAAATATTCTTGGTAACGTTTATTCCCTGCTCCCCCTATTTTTAAACGCAAATCGGCCCGATTAATCAAAAGCTCAATCTTATCCGCAAGAGCTATTGAATTCATATGAGGAACTAAAAATCCCGTTTCACCATCAATGACAATATCTGGAATTCCGCCCTCTTTAGTAGATATTACAGGCAACCCAAATTGCATAGCCTCTAATAGTACCAGTGGAAAGCAATCATTTAATGTGGGATGGATAAAAATGTCTGAATTAGCTAAAAAAGCATGCTTCTCTGTCCCGAATTTTTTACCATGGGCAAAAACGTCCTGCGTTAGATTTTTATGTTCAATTTCCAGATTAAATAATTGCTCTGAAATATCAGACCAATCTCCAACAAAATGACATTCAAAAAAAACGCTCCTATCCCTCAATAATCTACAAGCATCAATTAAAATAAAAACCCCCTTAGCTTCCATCATATTTGATAAAAATAGCAAGCGACAGGGTTGACTGATCTTTTGATCAACTTTTGGTGAAGCCTCAATTAATGGAATACCGTTAGCACAAAAGTAAATGTCCTTTTTGAGAACATATTTTTCAATATCGGAATATAAATTTTCAGATAATAAGATACTCTTGGTGTTTCTAAAGGCTATTATATAAAGTAAATCATTTATCTTATTAGCACCCGCTGAAGAAACCCCTTTGTTATGGAAATGATAAATAATCTTTTTCTTAAACATTTTCAAGAGCAGCACTACAAACAGATCTTTATAAAAACCAGGCCCTCTTGCAGTTAAAGTCACATAACATATGTCATAGGAATTGGTTATCAAGGCTCTTAAAACCTTAGTTTGCATTTTAAGCAGCAATAGAATTTTGTTAATTCCTCCCCGTCCGATTTGATTTAACGTGGAAGACGTTGAAAGATTGATATAATCAACATGAAAACGTTTATTAAAAACTGGGCTGCTTTGAATATATTTTCCTACCAAGGCCGCACCATGAATTGGTGGAGGAATGTGAAGGATACAAAGAACCCTGTTTGTAGACTTTTTAATATCTATAGGCATTTAATTATTTTAAGTGTCAAAATCATTTTCTATACTAAGTTTTTCTCTTTCAAATTTCCGTTATCCTGTATAAAATTCTCAGCTTTCTGTACATCTCGAGTTAACGGATTTTTGTTTAACAGTCTTACGAATTTAGGTTGTAACTTACTTTCACTATACCATGAGAATATTAGTATAAAAAGAATATAAACCACTATTCCCAATATCATCATGGTAATATTTTGATTTAGTATTTTAGAAAATAAAAAATAAAATAATACCAAAACTGGCCAATGATATATATATAAGGCATATGAAAAAGCACCGGAGAATGAAAATGGCAGAAGCGTTTTTCTAATAATATTTTTAATCGTAATAAGCGAAACGAAGTAAAGAATGACTGTAATAATAAAGAATCCAATAACAATCAGACGCAGAATTTTTTGATGAGTAACAATGTCGGGTAGAAAGGTTAGACCATAGCAAATCAAAAGCATTATACTTGAGATAATTATTTCCATTGGTCTGGATTTATCATTTTTCTTACTCAAAAACAGGGTCATTATCAAGGCGAAGAATATTCCCCATGCCCAGTTAGTAAAAGAAAAGGCCTTTTCGAGCGTTAATGCTAATCCTAAAAAAGCAACTATCCATCCTTTAATATTCGCAATCTCCAACGTCTCATTTCTTACTTTCATTTCCCCTATGTACGCTCCGATGTACCAGATAATCAAAAGCCCCATGACATTCGTAAAATGATTAGGAGAGAAAAAAATTGGATAAATTGAGCTCCCTAAACTGACGATCAGAACAGCTATGAAAATTTTATCTCTTCCATACTTGGCAATTAGAATTGCCAGAAAGGGATATAACAGATAGTAAAGCATCTCGTAACTTAATGACCATATTGGAAAATTTGTAGGGATTGGCAGAACGATTGAGCCATCAGCAATATCACTTATAAAAAAAAAACTAAAAATATTTCTACTGATGTTTGAAGGAGTAGAAGTAATATCTAAGACTATCAGCGATAAAATCATTGACACAAAAAAAATAGGATAAATTCTTTTAAGCCGTTTTAGAAAATATTCTTTTAATCTCTTTTTCTGGGTAAAGTCTATAGATTCAGAACTGTAATGTATGCTGAAGCCTGAAACAATAAAGAACAGAATAACAGCGTAATGCCCATATCCAAATGCTGTTTTAACTGCGAATGAATATTCTGGGTTGAATTTATAAGGTTGCAATATCAGTACAATGTGTCCAAGAACCACATACATTGCTGCTAATCCTCTAACAGCTTCTATTAACATAATTTTCCTTTTTAACGGTTTCTTGACTTTTGCAGCGACTTGCATGAACGAAATGATAATAGAATAAAATAAATATGATAAACTTTCGCCTTGAATAAAACTTGCGATTCATTCAAGCAATCCTAGAATTACTGTTTTACTTGAGAAACACTAAATTCTACTGATCCAATAATACCTTCCGCAGCACTAAGTGAATTATACTTTTGAACATCTTGAAAACTGCTTTCAGAAAACTTTTTATACAATTCACCATTCTGAAGGAGTTTGATGGAATGAGTTGCCCAAATATCAACGTCCAACGGTAATACATAACCGTTTTGACCATGCACTACTAAGTCATTTGCTACACCTGTGTTTTCACACGTGATTACCGGCACTCCAGAAGCCATCGCTTCATTTGCGACAATACCCCAAGTGTCATTCTTAGAGGGAAATAAAAATAATTTAGCCTTTGAATAAAACCCTGGCAATAAGAGCTGATCCACAAATCCAGGATACTCGTAATCCAATTCGTATTCCCTTAACTTACAAAACACTTCTTCTTTTAAAATTCCATCTCCTAAAATCAGAATTCTGCAATGACCTAAGCTATCCTTAACCTTTTTCGCAACTTCAAGAAAAAAATATGGCATTTTACCCTCGATTAACTGGCCGGCAAACATCAGATCAAACTCCCGTTTGTCGAAATCTATGGAGTTAAACAACTCATTATCTATACATAAACAGCTTGAAAATATTCTGGAAGGATGAATGTTATAACTTTTATACAGGTTAAAACTTCCCTTACCCGGACCAATAAAAGCATGAGATTTCGAGTAAACAATTTTTCTAAGATATTTGTGTACCCGGCTTAATTTTCGCTCCGAGAGATAAGTTCCGTCTGTAAAGCTAATGTGCGCCTTACTATTTATGATAGCCCAAAAAAATGCATATAACATCGTCGGATAAAAACCTGTTGTAATGACCACATCCGGTTTTAGGTCCGTTAAAGTCCGCCAAACAGCCAGATTGTTGTGAAAGAAAGTGTTTGCCTTATCTGATAAAAAAATTTTTTTGTAATTGCCTGATCCCAACTTCCATTTCCGATTGGGTTCCAACAAGGCGCAATAAATTACATTGTAATTTATTCCAAAAAAGCTATTTAAGATTTCATGAGTCTTTTCACGGTAAGGGACAGGGATATTCGTGATGAGCGCAACTTTCGAATTAGTATCTCGATTGCCTTTATATCTAATTTTCAATTGGCGTTCTGAATAAAATTAGTGAAACGAAAAAGGTAAGTACGAAGCCTACCTACTATTCGTTGTCGAATCCCATAGAAGGATTGGAACGCGGCAGTAACATCGGGAGTGGAATCACTTACCGTGGGTAAATTGAAACTGCGTTTTTTAGAATCGTCTAGCTGAGAATTATAACGGTCAAATGAATAAGAGTTTGTAGCTCCACTGTTAAACCCGACATTATGGATCTTACTTAACTTTGGGTATAAGGTGAGGCCTCCCATTTTGTATTGATGATAACAAAATCTTATGGCCCAGGAATTAATTTCACCTCTCTGTTGTCGAGTTAACATGTTAGATAAGTCACTTCCTCCCTGGTTAAACGCATTGATAGCCTTTTTATCTTTAAGAAATGACTCATAGTCTTTAACATCCCAATCAATACCAAGCCAACGATTATTCCATGTAGCCCAACCTTGAGAAGAAGCTCGAGATGCCCAATATCCATCTTTACTTAAATTTTTCAAGCTTTTTATCGGAGGGGTATAACCTGAAATAGAAAATACACATTGGCTCGATCGGTACGTTTGCAATGCTTGATTTGTATATGAGAGAAAGTTGTCGGAGGGCACAGTATCATCTTCTAATACAATAACAGAATCATACTCGCGCAGTACTGACGTTATCCCTTCGATTACAGAATTAGAAAGACCTTTATTTAATTGACTTTCAACAACTTTGCAGCTCTTGAAGCCTGTGATGCCTTTTAAATAACTCCGGACTTCGATTACTTGGGAAATATCTTTATCGTTTTTGGGCCCGTCAGAAAACACATGAAGCTCTGAATCTGAGGCCAGATTATTAAGTTTAAGCGAATTGATTGTTTGCTTTAAACTAGATAGTCGATTATAACAAAAAATTACAACTGGCGCTAATTGCATAGGGGTTCAGACTCTTAGTGTTTAATCTTTGAAAATAATCTTACTCTTTGATTCGCAGGAATTAAGAGTAAACTAATGTAGATAAATAACTTCCAGTTCACTGACCATTTTAAAGAATGCAAAATTGCTTCAAACGATTTTGAATTACTTCCTAATCTCAAGTAGATAGAGGCTCTCATTTTATACCATAATCCAATATATTCTTTGATTCCTTTGATGTCTGGGTTATTTATATAAATATTTTCCAACTCGATACCTACACAATTTTCCGAATCAGGGACCCTTGAAGGCTTGTCTTTGTAGGAATTTGCATTATCCAAATGAAAAATAGACGACGGAACTAAATGGTAACCTACTTCAAATTTTGACGCTATCCTGGCCCAGGTCAGCAAGTCTTCGCCAGACTTAATTCCAGTTGGGAATCCCTTGATACTTGAGATAGCGGATTTTAAGATTGCTACCGATGACGAGTTAATAGGCGGAGAGGAGCATGCTGCAACTTCAAAATAATTAGTTAATACACCAAAGTCATGACTAAAAGAAATTTGATTAAGTTTAATCGATGACCGTACTCCATTGATCTCGGTTGTGTATGCTGTTGCAATCATACTAACAAAACTAAATTTGTTATATACTTCAGTAACATTATTAATGAAATTTTCTTCCCATTCATCATCAGCGTCTAAAAAAGCTATCCACTGAGAGTTAGCAGCATCAATACCAGCATTTCGAGCAGCGGAAACGCCGTAATTTTTCTGTGTAATTATCTTAATTAAACCATTATCAATGTCTCTAACGATTTCTAAAGATTTATCTGTTGATCCATCATTCACAATAATAATTTGCCTGGGCAAAAGTATTTGGTTTAGCACAGACGTAATTGCTCGATGAATAGTGTCTTCTTTATTATAGAGAGCTATTACTACGCTAATGTCCATTTTTTCATATTAATAATGCTGTATAATGTCCCGATAAAACAAAAATGAAAACTCCCAAAAAAAACAGAATATTTAAGAATATTGTCTGTGTACATCAGGAGAGACCAAGGAATAAAGGCGGTAAGAGCAGTTGCTAAAATTATTTGGAGCAGCTTACTCATGTTATTATTCATTCTAAGCTGGTAAAGTTTTATAAACTGAGCAATAAAACCAAAAAGCAACAATCCCAACCCCACATAGCCGTAATTGTACCTAACTGAAAGGTAATCGTTATGTGCTTCACGAATCTGAAGTTGTCCTTTTTCAAAAGCGAACAAGTCCGACCGGGGACCATTCCCCAAGAGAGGATTGTCCATCAAACCTTTCTCTAAAACTACTCTTAAGGTGTTTCTCCCGCTGGTATTCATATTTTCATTGTTCCAACTTAATTCAGAAATAGAACCTCCGCCAGAAAAGAACATCTTTTCCTGAAATGACGGCAACAAAAAAATTGATAGGCCAATGAAAATAATGAGTAACGCAGATAGAATTTTTGTATTGATTTTCGTGTTTGCAAAATGAAAAAATGCGATTAATAGCATAGCTGCTGTTGGCGATCTAGTAATATTAATGACAGGAATAATTAAAAGCAAAGCATACATTGTCAGACTCTTTTTATTATTCGAAACAAAGAAAATTGAAAGATATAAGGTAGCTAGTAAAACTGCAGTCATAACAATTTGTCCACTGTATGGTGTCCCTCCTCCGATAATCAAAGTGGTACTATAAACCCAGATAATTACGAATAAAGTAAGCGCTTTAAGCCATTTCAAAAGGATTTTTATAACCGACGGAGAGTAGGTTAAGGAAGATGCCGCAATTCCAGTTACAATAAAGCAAAGGTATTGCAGACTTAGTTGGAGGCCGTCAAAAGAAAAGACAAAGAAATTATAAATAAGAATGTAAAATATCCATGGCAGCCAGAAATAGTATGGCATTGAAGCTCTTCTTTCCCTTAATATTACAAATAAAGAGTACAATAACATTGATAACCAAGCAAGTCCAGAAAAATTGAACCCTCCGATCGTCGTCGGCAGAAATGGTAGGGTGGTCAAGTAAGGTAGCAGAGATGTAAAAAAAACTACCTTATAAAAATTTAGTGTCTTTGATTCCTCCATATTAGCAGACAGTACCAGTAACTTTGGAATAAAGTATATCTATGGACGATTTATAACGTTCAAACGAAAATTTATCTGCGGTGGATACAGCATTTCCACTCATTTGAATTCTTAGTTCAGGATTATTCAATAAATCAATAATCTTGTTGCTAAGATCAATATGATTTTCAGAATCAAATAAAAGACCATTATAACCATGTTGAACAATCTCCGGTAAACCGCCAATATTACTTGCAATTACAGGGAGCTTGAAAGCCATTGCCTCAATAGCAGTAAGCCCAAACCCTTCCAGTCTTGATGGCACAATCAGTACACAATTGGAACGGAAAAATGCAGGCAATTTCTTCTGACTTAGGCGACCGTGCCATTCAATTAATGAGTCGATTTTAAGTTCTTTGGCCAGTTCTCTTAATTTGCTTTCTTCACCACCAGCACCGGCTATTAACAATTTAATGTTTCTATATTTCAAGCTACTATTCGCTATAGCTCTCAAGACAATATCAACACCTTTTATTTTTTCTAATCTACTGACAATGCCGATTTTAAAAATACCCTCGTTATTGTATTGATAAGGGTCGTTACCACTATTGAAATCAAAACTTAGACAGTTGTAAATGGTTAAATGTCTATTTTGATCCAAATTTGTTGATTGGGAGAGTAAGTGAGATTCGCCGAAAAAAGAAAAATCGGCAGCCTTACTAACGCAGATGAAAGACCTAGTGAAATAATTAGCTATCAATTTGGGTAACCAAACGTTTTTACCATAGACCGCCGCGAGAGTATGATTTGTAGTAATAATAGTTTTGGCACCAAGTATTTTAAATATGAAAATCGGTATGGCTCCCGGGGCCATATACTGTGTATGTACGATGCTCGGATCTATGGAAGTCGTAATTTTTTTTAATTTTTTATATAGAAAGTGTATTAGCTGCACACCTTTCGGCCTAGACGTAGTAGTTGGGCTTAATAAATGAATCTGAGCACCAATTTTTTCGTATTCCTTAATCATTTCGGACGACGATTCAAAAAAACAAACAACATGAACTTCATAAAACAAATCAACCAATGCCCGGCATAAATAAAGCGTCTGAACTTCAGTTCCGCCAATCAACAAACTGGGAATCGCAACAAGAATTCGATTATTCATTGTGAATATTATTTATACAAACCTCGGCGCAAAACTTGACTGTAAATCACTATAACCAAATCCTTAATGTCACGGATATTATAGTTAAATTCCCGTTGAATAATCTTAAAATTTCGAGACGCTATTCCCATCATATTTATATTTCTCTTAAACAGACCATAAAAAAATAATCTCTTAGTGAATTTTACAGCATTCGCTTTAAAAAAATTTAACACCTCTGCATCTACGAAAAGATCGCCTTGCCATTGTCTGAATTGAAAAATATAATCATTAGATAGCCGAGTTACCAACTCAATGTCATCCAAACTGCCGGTTTCCGAACTACTGTGCATTCTATAAGAAGCTAAAGCTTTATTTATTCCTACGATGGATGTTTGCTTCGCAACTCTATAAAAAAAATCATCATCTGCTATATGTCCAGCTGCAGAATTGTAAAGGGTACTATTATAAACGTCCCGGTGATTGACCACCCCTGGACAACGATGCAAATGGATGGGTCCTGAAATAATTGCCTTCTGATAAGCTTTTATGTATTCTAATCCGGAATATAATTTAATTTCGTTTGAAGTAGCTGTTGAAATTCTCATGATTTCTCCACTGCCGTTTATGTAATTACAACTAGAAAAAATATGTTGCGCCCTTGGAAATTTAATGAGAGCAGATTCAATGCCTTCTAAAAAATCAGGGCTTAGTAAGTCATCCTGATGCAGGATCGCAACATATTCCTCGGTAGTTAGTGCAATTGCATTGTTCCATCCATTGACGAAACCTGAAGGACCTTGAGGATTGGAGTATATTTTTATCTCATTATTATACTTTTTGCAAACTTCCAAAGTTTCATCCGTTGAATTATCATCTGAAATTATTATCTCCTCGAATTTTCGGGTTTGAGCTAGAACAGACAATATGGCTTCTTCGACGAATTTTGAACCATTATAAGTGGGAATAACTACTGAGAATCTCATTCTTCGATATTTCTGATAACTCTGGCAGGAACACCTGCTGCAATGCAATTTGAAGGAATTGATTTTGTAACTACAGAATTCGCCCCAATAATAGAATTCTTACCAATAGTAACTCCTGCCAGAACTACTACATGCTCACACAACCAAACGTTATCCTGAATGTTTATATGGCCATTAGAAGTCAATTCTCTTTTTAAAACAGGTATAAGTAAGTCAGAATAATTTCTTTTACCGTGACTATGATCGATGATGGTTACATGGGATGCAAGAGTGACATTATTTCCTATTACAATCCGATTAATTGCGGCAATATGACAATTAGTGGCAAAGTGAACATCGTTCCCAATAATAATTCGTGGAGTATATATATATCCTTCATAAAAATCGAAAGCCCTAATTTTGCAGTTTCGTCGAGCAGTAAAATTGTTACCAACATTAAAATAAGAAGGATTATAAAGGTCTATTGGAGCTTCTATTACTGGATCATCACCTAATTTGAAAGCTTCCTTCTTCAATCGGTGTATTATTGCTTTAGAATATAAAAATTCAAAAATTGAAACACACTTTAGAAAAAACTTCACCATTAGATCCATATACATTTTAAAAAATCAGGGTAATTAGCGAATTAATATAGAAATCAAAGCTCGGAAGTAGGGCTTTCTCCAAATGAACATTGAATAAAGAGTTTGAAGTCTTTCACTTTTAGTGCTGCATGAGAAAATTGTGTCAAAATTATATATATCTACAGTTTTGCGATGAGCTATTTCCAACCATTTATTAGTTTCCGCAATGCTTAAAAAATTTGAACTATAGCCAGCTATGTCCTTTATTACCTCAATGTTTTCGTTAAATTTTTCCTGTAAATTGTTTTGAGAAGCATTGTTTTCATGTTTCCTCCATTTACCTGGCGTTGAGCTTGATAATATAATACTCCCTGTCAAGACCAACTTCATAAATGATTGAAAATCAGCTGCTAGATAATCTTTCGTGTAAAAGTCCAATTGCATTGCACTCTTTCGAGAATAAATACATGCCATATGCGCAAACTGGCCAACTACTGCATAGTGCTTAAAATACGATATGCCATTGATTATTAATGTATTACCATGTATCACGCCATCAGAATATCCATTTCGTTTAATCTTTTTGATGTTGGTATGTTGTGCGCAATATGCAACAACATTTTCACCACTCTGAATAGACCGTGTTATACTTTCAATTGCATGTGAGATGAAGTATTTATCGGTATAGTAATCATCCCCATCTAAATTTACGACCCAATCCCCTTTTGCATAGCGATACAATGTTTGATGGTAATTGCCGACTCTTCCAAGATTGTTTAGGTTCTTAAAATATCGTAAGCGTTGATCTCCAAGATATTGTTGAACAATTTCGGCAGTACTATCACTCGAACAATCATCAGAAACAACAACTTCTAAATTGACATAGTCCTGCATTAACGCACTCTCGATGGCTTCAGCGATAAATTCCTCCTGGTTATAAGTAGGAATCATTATGGTGACCTTTGGCTTAAGCATGTACTCTTTTAATAAAGAAACCTAATAACGACCCAACAGAATCAATAACTAACTTATTTCTCAGAAAAACTGTTTGCGATAAATAGAAGTAGCCAAGGGATAGAAATATCGAAAATGCAAGAACAAGAAGAGTATTCGCTGTTAGCGCTATAACTATTATATAGATCAACAGGTAGGGAATGCTAAGTAATAAATGAAGAAACACTTGATCAAAGTTGAAAGAGCATTTATTTTTAGCGAATACAAATAGTACAACAGTGACGACTAATTCTGAAATAACTAATGATATCGATGCTCCAACTTCAGCAATTTTTGGTATTAATATAAAATTTAGCAATAAACTTACAATTGCGCCTATAATTACAGAAGATAGAATTTGCCCATCCTTTGAAAACGGAATTAAAATCTGAGGTCCAAAAATCTGAGCAAACCCTATAATTAGCGTAAGGCTACTCATAATACGCAAGCATGATACAGCTGGCGCGTAATTACTTCCCGCAAAGACTAAAACAATTTGCGGAGCCAAACAGAATATCATAAACACAATTGGAAATCCAAACGTAATTACATAATTAATAGATTTCTGAATAATCTCGGTGAATTGCGTAATATCTTTAGAAGAAGCTACAAAAGATAGTCTAGGTGCGAGTACTGTACTTAAAGAACTAAAAACTGTAAGGGAAATTAACACGATTTTGTTAGCCGCTATAAAATACCCAACAGATTCTTTAGATGAAAGAGTTCCTAACAAGGTGATGCCCATAGAGGTATAGATACTTATGGCGATCGTATAACTGGCAATTAAAGTGAGCGGTTTTAGATGGCTAATAATATTAAGACCTTTTAAATCAAAATTAAATCGTACGAATTTACAGCTGTAAATAATATTAATTAACCCTATAATAACACTTGTTGCAACTGTTAAGAAGAAATACACTAAATAATCTGATGATTCTTTAACAAATAAAAATAGCGCGACGATGGACAATGTTCTAATCACAATTGACCTTATTGCAATATATTTGAATTGTTCAAGGCCCGAAAAAAGCCATTCGATTGTGAAAACCGTTGAGAGAATATAAATGCCACCAAGTAAATATAAATTGATATAAGTATTGAATTCTGAAAATGAAAAAATCAAAATAAAATAGATAACTAGCGATATCAGTGTTAGCGTTAGATGTATTGTAAACAATTCAGTAAACAATAAACTTCTTTTTTCACTATCATTTTTCAATTTTGCTATTTCTCTTGAACCATACACCTGGATGCCAAGAGCACCGAAAAGGATAAAGTATGTGCAAAAGGATATTGCAAAATTTGTTAATCCTAAGCCTTCTGCGCCCAGAATACGTGTAGCGTATGGAAATGAAATTAAAGGAAACAACAACTGTGTAACAGAAAGTAACAGGTTAAATAAGTAGTTGTTCTTTATACTCATGCGATCGGGATAGCCTAGAGTTTCAACTTTTTAACATCGGACGCAGCCTCATAGTAGCCATACCCATTTCCAGATCCATATTTGCCCCCTTGTTTTACAGCATTAAACACTACATTCAGGTTCTTGAATTTCTTCTCTTTATATAGCTCATTCAATACTTTAAGGCGTTCCTTCGGTGTATACTCATGACGCAAGACAAAAAGAGTTGCATCAGCCTGCTGTTCCAAAATCTGGGCATCTGTTACAACCCCTACTGGAGGCGCATCTGTAATGATGTAATCAAAGATTTCTCTCAGTTCGCGATATAGTTCCGCAAGCCGAGGGCTTAAAAGAAGCTCCGCAGGGTTTGGCGGTATATCGCCGCAGGTAATTATAAAATAGTTTTCCTGCCCGACAACAGGGAAGATAATTTCATCCAGTGTGGCCTTACCAATAAGGTAATTGCTTAAACCGATTGTGTTACGCATCTTCAACTCTCCATGCAGCTTGGGTTTACGCAAATCCAGTTCGAGGATAATGGTTTTCTTTTCCGTCATCGCTAAACTGGCACCAAGATTTAGTGAGATGAACGATTTGCCTTCGCCGCTCATGCTAGAAGTGAAGAGTATGCTCTGCACGCCGGTACCAGGGTTTAAAAATGACAGGTTCGTACGCAACGAACGAATCTGTTCACCCATGATGTTTCGGGCTGTACCACCAACTAACAGTGCATCGTAATGTTCTGTATAGGAAATTTCAGCCGTTATAGGAGCATTAGTGGCCTTTTCTATATCGCGGCGGCTACTGATCTTATCATTTAAAAGATCTAGCAAATAAATAATTCCAAATGGAATAGCTAAACCCAAAAGGGCGAATAACAAATAAATATTACGTTTAACGGGTTTAACGGGTATGCCGCTGTTCCTGGCCAGATCGATTGTTCGGCTGTCAGAGACTGCCGATGCATAAGATAGAGCAGTTTCTTCGCGCTTCTGTAAAAGATATACATACAAGTTATTTTTTATTCCCTGTTGACGGGTAATATCCACCAATGCCCGTTCTTTACCTGGAACCGTCCGGATAATGCTTTCCATCTGGTTATTGCGGGTCTCTAGCTGCTGGCGGGTTATGGATAATGTTTTACGTAAGGTTGAGAGGTTTTCCGCAAGACTTCTCTTGGTACCGGTTATCTGATCGTCTAAAGCAGCGACAATAGGATTATCCTCCTTAACCATTTTTATGGACTGTGCCCGCTGAGATTCCATCTCACCCAAGGACTGAATAAGGCCAAGCAAGGTAGGATCACTGATACCTAGGGTAGCCGGTACTGTACCTGTAGCATTATCCTTATTCCGGACGTATTTTTCGATATTTTCAAGGACGATCTGCTGAATTTTAATCTCGCTTAGAGCTTTATCATTCTCCTGTACACTCGCTAAGAACAGACCGGATTCGGCGCTGATGTCTGTAATACCTTCACGTGATTTATAGTTTTCTACTGTCTTTTCTGCGTTAGTCAGATCTTTTGAGATCAGCACCAAGCGGTCTTCAATGAAGCGAAGCGTATTGGCTGCAACTTTATTTTTGTCCTCCAGTCCTGCCATGTTATAGACCTCTACCAGCTTATTTAAAATATCGCGACCACGATTAGGTTTGGCATCAAGGATACTCAACAATAATACTGATGACGTTTTACTGCTGGGGGCTACGGTAAGGTTTCCAATAAGTTCCTCAGTCACCGCCTCAACCGGGTTTACTCTTAACTTTAGTTCTTTGATTTCCAGACTTTTGCCGGTCATCTTCACGGTGAAAATACCATATGCGGTTTTCACTTCCCGGTTGATGGGAAACTTAATTCCTTCCAATTCTGCGTTGCCGGAATCAATGATACGCAGATCAAGGGGTTCTTTAAACGCCAGCTCGTTTACTTCTCTGAACTGGAGGACCACCGGACTCTCTGAATATAGTTCTTCCGTTTTCGAAAAATTCTCCCTTGTAAAGTACTTGACCTGCAGGTTCAGATTTTTGGCAACCTTTTCCAATAGGGAATATGACTTCAGAATCTCTATTTCATTATCAATTACTTTATTGGATGAGAACAGATCCAATTCCTTCATCATAGCATCCGATCCTTTTCCTTCATCTTTGATGAGAATACTGCTGTGGATGTTATAGACGGGTGTCTGATAGCGCAGGTATACAAAAGCCGCACATAGGGCAATCGTGAGTGATAAAAGAAACCATTTCCAGTATGAAAGATATTTGTAGAAAAGCTCTTTGAGGTTGAAGTCACTTTCTTCTTCCTTTGCGAAGAAAAAGGGATCCTAGGGGGCATTCTGCATTGTGTGTAGTTGTTCGTTGGTTAGTTGGTTAATTGTTAGAGAGAACAACCCAACCTACTTAACTAGCGTAGTGATTAAAACAATTAGTAATGACAAGCCGCTGATGGCGATCGGTGCCAGTTGTATGGTGCGGTCGCTGGAAGTTACCTTACCCTTGGTAGGCTCTACATAAACTACGTCATTTGCGTGAAGGTAATAGTAAGGAGAATTGAATAGGTCCCGTTTGGTCAGATCTACCCGGGCAAAATTACGTTTACCATCAACTTCGCGGATCACCAAAATATTATTGCGCTTGCCGAAGATGGTCAGGTCACCGGCCAGGCTGATAGCCTCAGGCAGCGTAATCTGCTCATTGTGTATGGTATAAACTGAAGGCTTGTTAACCTCCCCCATCACCGAAACCTTATAGTTTAAAATACGAAGACTCACAGTAGGCTGTTGTAAGAACTTGTCGAGCTTCTGAGTAATCCGGTCATTAGCACCGGTAGTGTTTAAGCCTTTCAATTGCACTTTTCCAACAAGAGGTAAGGTAATATTACCCTCCTGATCCACCAGATATCCGAGAGCAGATGGCATGCTATTAGTTGAATTCTGGCTAACGCCACTTTGAGCGGCTAAGTAAGGATTAAACATAGCGCTTGCTTCCGGGCTCAGGCTACTTACAATGATCTGCAAGATGTCCCCTTCCTGGATAGTGGCTACGTATTTTGTAGCGATTTCCAGTTGTTCCCTATCGTTTTCAAGAGAAGAAGACTGAAAATAAGTAACGTCCTGGCGGCTAACGCAGGAGGAAAAGGAGATTATAAGAGAGAGAGTTATAAAGAAAAAGGCAGAGGGAACAAATTTATACATGCAGATCTTAAACGAGCCGCAAAAGTACTAAAATAATTGAAGTAGGTTAAGAAAGTTTAACTTAATGTACAGTAAAGAAACACTTTACGTTAAAGCGTTTAATTCTATCACTAAACTGGTATCTAATGATTAAATGAAATTGCGTGATAACAATCAATTAAAAATATTCCCCTACTAATGTTCTATAGAAAATTATTAATAACATAATAAAGTATCACTGCAAGCGGCAGGATCATGGCCATACTTACTCCAACCGCCAGAGCCTGGCATAACATCTCTTGTTGACTCCTTTTAAGGTTTATGAATTGTTTTCTGTACAAAAGATTAGAAAACACATTCTTCACTCCCATCATTGAAACAGGAGAACTGGTCTGAATTTCTGCTTTTAAGATCTGAGACATAAACGTTTTATTATGTGTGTGTATAGGAGAGTCGTTATGTCAACTACCATCTTTAACGGCTCACCGTAAAAAAAGTTTCGGTAAAGTTACATCCATACCCAGCAAACAAGTTTAGATGTAAATTTCTACGAAATAAGGCACTCATTTATAATACTTTAAATACTTATCCTGCTATTAAATTTATTTCAAACTGAATATAAGTATTTAAGCTGATTTATTATAACAGACGTTTTTAATTAAAGGCTATTCACCTAACTATTGCAAGGAGAATGCCACAATTAAACGCAGAATACCGGGTTTTCTTGTACATCGGATATCCCGAAAGATATTTTAGCGGTTAAGATCAAGGTTTTAAGAATGAATTTTTGTTGGATGCCTGCAACAACCAGGGTTCTACGAAAGGACTACAAAACCCCACTGAATTAAATCATCCCAAATCTATTGATATTTCATAAAGGAATCACAGTAGTTTCCTTGTAGAATACTACTAGGAAACTACTAGGAAACTACTAGGAAACTACTAGGAAAGTACTAGCAAACCCCTAGGAAACCAAACGGAGTTTTAACGGTGGGGATAGGCTGTTTTGTATTAATGACGAGCACGAAAAGATTTCTGGAGATGCAATTGTTTTAACCCGTCATTTCGACGATCCTTCTGAGGAGAAATCCCCCATACGGGCCGTGATATTTGAACCCTACCACAAAAACCCTGAACCGCATAACCCGTGATTTCAACAAACCTTCGTAGTAGGCACAAATCTCTATCCGTCATTTTCGACGATCCTTCTGAGGAGAAATCCCCCATACGGGCCGTGATATTGAACCTTACCACAAAAACCCTGAACCGCATAACCATGATTTCAACAAACCTTCGTAGTAGGCACAAATTTCTATCCGTCATTTCGACGATCCTTCTGAGGAGAAATCTCCCATACGGGCCGTGATATTGAACCTTACCACAAAAAACCTGAACCGCATAACCATGATTTCAACAAACCTTCGTAGTAGGCACAAATCTCTATCCGTCATTTCGACGATCCTTCTGAGGAGAAATCTCCCATACGGGCCGTGATATTGAACCTTACCACAAAAACCCTGAACCGCATAACCCATGATTTCAACAAACCTTCGTAGTAGGCAGAAATTTCTATCCGTCATTTCGACGATCCTTCTGAGGAGAAATCCCCCATACGGGCCGTGATATTGAACCTTACCACAAAAACCCTGAACCGCATAACCCATGATTTCAACAAACCTTCGTAGTAGGCAGAAATTTCTATCCGTCATTTCGACGATCCTTCTGAGGAGAAATCCCCCATACGGGCCGTGATATTGAACCTTACCACAAAAACCCTGAACCGCATAACCCATGATTTCAACAAACCTTCGTAGTAGGCAGAAATTTCTATCCGTCATTTCGACGATCCTTCTGAGGAGAAATCCCCCATACGGGCCGTGATATTGAACCTTACCACAAAAACCCTGAACCGCATAACCCATGATTTCAACAAACCTTCGTAGTAGGCAGAAATTTCTATCCGTCATTTCGACGATCCTTCTGAGGAGAAATCCCCCATACGGGCCGTGATATTTTAACCTTACCACAAAAACCCTTGCTCAAAAGGGTCGTGGAATCGATCAAGGGGAATTAAGGAATAAGAGGAGTTTTTTGAGGTGCGGTGATTTATCCTTCCAGGGGGTCGTCAATAAGGCGGCTAGACAGATTCATTGGTGAGATTGATGATTACGGCCTGTAAGGAGGATTTCTCCTCCCAAGGGGTCGTCGAAATGACGGGGGGGCTGTGGGGAAGGGCGATAGGACCGCTAAGATAGATTCATTGGTGAGATTAATGATTACGGTCCGGAGGGGGGATTTCTCCTCCAAGGGTCGTCGAAAGACGAGGGAACTGGTGTGGTATCAGAATATTAACTTATTTTCAATAATGGAAAGAGGTGGCTGCATCTACATTATGACCAATAAATGGAAGACTACCTTGTACATTGGGGTGACTTCGGATTTAAGAAGGCGAATCACTGAGCACCGGGAGCATTTTTATCCGGACAGCCTTACGGCAAGGTATAACCTGGAGGATTGCATTTACTATGAACAGTACGGTTCGATTGAAGAAGCTATTGCTCGTGAGAAGGAAGTCAAGAAATGGCGTAGGGAGAAAAAGGAAGTTTTGATTAATTCGACTAATCCACAATGGGTTGACTTATGGGGAGAGATTAAGGAGTGGTGAGGGGATAGCAGCTTGAGACTTCGTCACCATGATGCTGGCTACGAATTCATTGGTAAGGTTGATTATTTGTGGCCCGGAAGGGAGATGTCTCCTCGGAAGGGTCGTCGACATGACGGGTGGTATTGGGGGATAGATTGAGTTTTGTGGCCTGGAGTGGGGATGTCTCCTCGAAGGGTCGTCGACATGACGGGTGTATTAGTGACTATAGAAAATCAGTAGCCCGGAAGGAAGATTTCTCCTCCGAAGAGTCGTCGGAATGACGGGACTAGCGGGTGGCGACATGAGATGAAAATCTGTGAAAATCTTCTTAATCTGTGGTGCACCCACGGTTTTCTTTGGAGGGATTATTTACGGCCCGTAAGGGAGATTTCTCCTCCGAAGGGTCGTCGAAATGACGGAGCTGGCAGGTGGTGACATTACGGGGTAGGTATTGGGGAAATAGCTTGAGTTTACGGCCCGGATGGGGGATGTCTCCTCCCAAGAGGTCGTCGACATGACGAGGTAGGTATCGAGAATAGCCTCAGTTTACGGCCCGTATGGGGGATGTCTCCTCCCAAGAGGTCGTCGACATGACGAGGTAGGTATCGAGAATAGCCTCAGTTTACGGCCCGTATGGGGGATTTCTCCTCCGAAGGGTCGTCGAAATGACGGGGGGGGGGGGAATCTGTGAAATCTTCTTAAAATCGATACGTGAGTCCCAGCTCAGCATGTACATTGAAAAGATCATTTTCTGGGATATAGTAAGAATCAGGTGTAAAGTTCTTCATCTGCCACTGGTAATTAAGCGATTGGATGCCTTGCAGCTTCGCATTTAATAGCAGATGGTTGAAATCCCATGTACCGACGGCTGCAATGCCGAAGTCAACCCAACGGCGGCTCTGGCCATTGAAATCTTTGATGACTGCCTGGTAGTAATCATCGTCGTGGACATAGCGCTCGAACTGGATGCCTGCCTTCTTGATTCCTTTTACCCAGCTTACATCAAATGACTGCAGGTTGCCTCCCCTGCCGGTCCCGGCGCCAAGCACCTGGCCTTTGTGAGTAAACCCCCTCAATATCTGGCCATGCTCATACCATCCTCCGGCGTCCCTGACGACCCGATCCATTGATTGTGACATCTGGGTAATCTCCGCATTTATTTCGAGCATCTCATCCGACCTGTTAAGTTCAACTAACTTGCGAAGCCCAAAAAGGTAACTGCGTGAATGCTCGGGCGACATGATAAAATCCCTGAAATTATGCGAGTGATCATTTATACCGTATTCGAAATAAACCTCTGCCTTGGCTTTAGTGAATAACCACCGTGCGTAAGCTGATATGATCTGATCCTTGTTATCGAGACCGTTGCTATCATTCGTTGCATTTACCTTCTGAAAGGGCGCAAAGAGCGGGATGTAGTCGCTGAAATTATTAAGGCTTTGATTATAAGCCTGGAAACTGCGGCTTAAACCCAGGAATAAGCCCGATACGATTTTCGGCTGATAGCTAATGGAAAATGACGACAGGTACCGCCAGTCGTTATAGGTTGTGTCTGACTCTAAGGGACTGAAGCCGGAACCGTCAAGGCGGCCGCTGATCATCTGAAACTCAAAAGAACCTATCCAGGTTTTAATTGGCTTCACAGAATTTATCGTCAGGTGTTTGAAGCCAGGTGCATTATTACCCATCAGTAATGAGTTTCGTGTGCCGGGCCCCCACCATAGGTTCTCATTTGACAGGCCCATGGAAACTGGTCCGAACGTTAAGCGGACATTACTTTGTCCCCAGGATGCCTGGCTATAAGATGAGTTTCCGAAGCGAGGCGGCAGGTCGGGCTTTCCGTTATAAATATCTATAGCCTCGAAATCCTTGTTCTCGGCGAAAACGAATTCAGGTTTCAGCTGAATGCTTAAGAAGCCCAGCTTTGCAAAGATCCCCCCACTCACCAGGGTTTGGTAGCCGCGCCCGGGAATCATTGCACCGTCGTTCCAGCCATAGGCAACATTCGAATTATATTGCTGGTTCCAGGTAAGGGGTAAAATGCCGATTCCGCTTTTACCGTCTACGGATCTTAATCCGGTGTATGCGGTCCATTTGTTTAACTCGTTGCTGCTGCTGTCATCACTGAACGCCAAGCCCTGCGTTAAAGGACGAATGGTGAATGATACGGATGAGTCAAGCTGACCTGCAAGCTGCGCACGGCGGTATGCGTCTTCTACGGGCTGAATGGTGGTAGGGATGCTTTGAGCGAATGCGACCGATTGCAGCAATGTAACAGTCGTCAGGATAATTTTGGATAGTCTCGTTATCATCCTTAAAGATTAAAACCGGTAAGTAAAGCCGAGGTCGATGTTCAGGTTAAATCTGTCTTCCCCGTTTGTGAAATATTCACCGTTCGTTGTGTTCTCCAGGTACCACTGATAATTTAGCGACTGGAGTGCTTTTACATTGCTGTAAAAAAGAAAGTTTTTATGGTTCCACTCGGCTTTCCCGCCGATGCTCAGGTCCGTCCAGTGGCGGCGCCAATCCTTCGAATCAACATAGGCATAATAATAGAAATCATTGTTGTGGATATAGCGCTCCAGCTGAAGCCCAAAGCGCTTCAAGCCTTTGATCCAGTTTACATCGAGTGACTGCAGACTTCCTCCGGGACCTATACCGGCGCCGAGCACTTCGCCCCTATTGGTATAACCATGCCGAATATTCTTATTGAGATACCAGGAGTCGGCGTGCAAAACGCGGTCACGATTGGTGCCCTGCAGCTGCGTTACTTCGAGATTCACTTCAATGTTCTCACCGGGCCGACGGTTGAGATTGAATAATTTAGTCAATCCAAATAAATACGCTCTCGAGTTTTCCGGCTCGAGGAAGTTGTTGCGGGGGGTATTGAGATGATTGTTTCTGCCATATTCAAAATAAACCTCTGCCTGCTCTTCAAACCACACCCAGCGGGCGAAAAGTGAGCTGTATTGATCACGCCGGTTGGCTCCTTCATCGGCCTGTGATTTTTCGGAAACCCCGAAGACAGGCAGATATTCTCCTATACCCTTGCCTATATTGCTACTGTAATTCTGCATACTGCGGGTATGCCCGAGGAAAAGACCCGGAATCCACTTAGGCTGCCAGGTAAAAGCCAGGCCCGAGAGATACCGCCAGTCGTCAGGCTTTGCCAGTGTTAACGGGGAGCCGAAGAATTCCCGTCCGGGAGTTAAGGGATCAAAGCCCGAACCTTCCAACCGGCCGGCAACTAACTGCCCCTCTATGGTACCCAGGGGAGTTTTAACCGGTCTGGTAGTATTTAGGGTGAGGTGTTTAAAGCCCGGGGCGGTATTGCTCATGAGCAGGGAATTGCGCTTGCCGGGTCCCCACCAAAGATTTTCGCTGGACAGGCCGAACGATATTGGATCAAAGTTCAGCCGTACGCTGCTTTGCCCCCAAAATATTTGTGCATAAGGATCTGAACCGAAGCGCTCCGGGAGATCCGTGTAATTATAATGATCGTAATATCGCGCCCAGATAACTTCGTAATGCTTCGTAGGGAACCCCTTAAAGGCATCATTGCTTGCCAGAACGACTTCGGGCTTTAGCTGAACGCTGAGCGGGCCATATTCGACATACACACCGCCGCTGATCACCGTCTGCAGACCTTTTGCAGGAATCATAGCACCATCATTCCAGCCATAAGGATGGTCAGTATTTATCCTTGCCTTTACCTCTAGTGGCAACAGACGTGTGATTCCCTTACTATCAACCCAGGGAATAGTTGCAGGACTGTTTAAGAAGTTATTTACCCTTTGCCCGGAATCAGGATAGCTAAGTTGCTGAAAACTCAGATTTGATACCCTGGCAAGCGGGCGGATGGTAAAAGAGATGCTTGAATCCAGTTTTGAAGAAAGCTGAGCTCTGCGGTAGTGGTCTTCCAGCATGGTGCTGCCTACGGGTAATGACTGGCTGTACGCAACAGGCAAACTGCCAAACAGGAATAACAGCAATGAAAGTTTTGATATCAGCCGGTTCAAGTTAATCAAGTTTTATGGTTTTAATGACCAGGTTATCTACCGACCAGCTTTCATCGCAGGTCTGTTCGACTACATTGCTCTGAATCAGCTCGTCAAGGCAGCGCAGGGAGAACGTAGAGCCGCTGTGGCGCACCTGTTTGACGATCTTATACATGGAGGTCCCGCGGGGATTGTCGGCCCACAGGCATACACCAGGAAGCGCCGGATTAGATGCTCCTGTTTTCGTTCGCTGGTTGCTGTTTAAATAATTAAAAGGGTACGACTGCGGAAAGCAGAGGTAAGGGCATTCTTTATTGGAAAAAGTGGTTCTAATAAAATCAACGCCTTCTATTTCCAGCTTCCATATATCGGGGCCATCAGGGCTTTTGTCGTTGCCGTCCCACGAATCATGAATGTAAAGATCAAAGGAAATTTCTACCAGGTCATGCTTGGAAAGTTGGGAGAGCTGAAGGCCAAACCCACCTTTATTATACCGCCCCAGTACCATGGTATTATTGTAGGAAGTGATCTGTCCTCCGGAGATATTACTGAGATCACTATTCTCGAAATCGTTGGAATAAACTGTTACCTGCTCCTGCGGACCTTTCCGGCAGGCTGAGATGGTCAATAAAATGCACATGAATAACGCAAGCCTGTACGCGGACCGCAAATAATGGGTGCAAAAAAGTTCCATGGCGACAAAGATGCGGAAAAAGAATGTGCAAATAATGCAGATGGGCAAATTAGCAAATTTGGAAATTAGCAGATGTGCAAATGGAAATCTCGGGCCACAGATACCTCATTGACTAATTACCCCACTATCTAATTTGCTAATTTACTAATTAAACACTCGCTGTCTTCCCGTCCAGTTCTTCGTAAATAGAGTTGTTACTTTTGTACTCAGGTACAATTTCTTTCATCTTGATGACCACCTGGAGGTCTTTGTATTCACAGCTTAGTTTGATCAGTTCATCAATATGCTTATCGATCATTTCGAAATCATACTCCCGCACCTGGGCGACCATGATCTTGTCGTGATGGGTAGGGATGGTATTTTCGAGGTCATTGAGTAGTTCTTCGTAAAGCTTTTCACCAGGGCGCAGACCGGAAAACTCGATGGCAATATCCTGGTTTGGAATTAAGCCAGATAAGCGGATCATCTTTTTGGCTAACTCAACAATCTTCACCGATTTCCCCATATCAAAGATAAAGATCTCTCCGCCTTCTCCCATCGACCCCGCTTCGAGAACAAGGCGGCAGGCTTCGGGGATGGTCATGAAATAACGGGTAATATCGGGGTGGGTCACTGTTATTGGTCCGCCCTTTTGAATCTGTGCTTTAAATCGGGGTATCACCGAGCCGTTTGAGCCCAGTACGTTACCAAAGCGGGTGGTAATAAATTTAGTTACTGCTTTACCTGTGTTCCCATTTAAATGCGAGAGGCCGTTGGTATAGGTAACTCCACTTTGTTTTTTAAAGGAGTTATATAGGGATTGAACATAGATTTCTGCCACACGTTTGGAGGCTCCCATCACGTTGGTTGGATTTACCGCCTTATCTGTTGAGATCATTACAAACTTCTGAACGCCATATTTAACGGCGAGGTCAGCAATGATTCTGGTACCCATCACATTAGTACGAATTGCCTCTGCGGGGTTATGTTCCATCAAAGGGACATGCTTATAGGCCGCAGCATGATAAACGTAGTGTGGTTTGAAGGTTTTAAAAAGCATCTCCATGCGGCAACTGTCGCGGACATCGCCAATAAAAGAATGGAAATTATTGGACATGTTGTTTTCCTGCAATTCCAGTTGCATGTCGTGCAGTGGCGATTCAGACTGATCATTAAGAATGATCATCTGCGGATGAAATCGGGATACCTGCCTGACAATTTCACTGCCTATGGAACCTGCAGCCCCTGTTACCAGTACACGTTTGCCCTGAAGTTGTCCGCTGATCACATCGTTCTGTATAACAATGCCCTCGCGTTCCAGTAAATCTTCAATGCGGATATTTTGGATCTGGCGGGTGTTGATCTGGCCATTGATCCAGCTTTCTACCGGTGGAAGGATCAGGGTCTTGATATCATGTTCGAGACAAAGATCCACGATCATGTTTTTCTTTTCGGGAAGTAACTCCTGATCGGCAATGATCAGGTCGTCTATTTTTTCGATCAGCAGAAGGTTAGACAACTCAGTGATATGATAGATCTTCACGCCGTCAATAACCTTTCCTTTTTTGCGCTCTTCGTCGTCGATAAAAGCAACAACGTTCATGTTCACCTTCCGATCATGGTCAAGGGTCCGCTTGGCTGCCAAACCTACCTCCCCGGCTCCATAAATTATAACCCTTCTTTTGTCTATCTTCAGGTTTTTGACATAGATGAAAAAGTATTTTACCATTACCCGATACGTAATGAGAAGCAAGAAACATGTCAATCCGTTGATGATTAAAACCGTATTAGGTATCACCCCATGTTTTCCCATGGACACCATAATCAGGTTAGCCACAAAAAAGATCAGATTACTGATAACTATAGCAAATAGAATACGAAAGGAGTCTTGCGCGCTGGTGTAGCGGATAATGCCTGCGTAGGTTTTAATACTATAAAATACGAGTGAACTGATGACCGCCATGATAAGCAGGTTACGGCTCAGCTCGCTCATGGCGATCTGATCAGCATCGAAGTTGAACCGAATAAAGTAGGCGAAACAAAGTGAGAAAACAGTGCAACTCAGATCTAATGAAAAGATAATCCAGCGGGGTACTATATTTATTCGGCTAAACAAAATATCCTGATTTAATTAGAATAAAAATACGTTAATAGGAGCAAAAAAAAATATAATATTTACTCATGCAGTTACAGAATAAGAATTATCCTTTGTTCTGGCAATTGCGTACAACAAAGAAAGAGCCAAAAGCAAAGCGATTGCAAAACCGATTTCAAAAAGCAAACCGTAGTTCAGCTGGATGATATAAATCACCAGGATGTTAACAGCAACCTGTAATAAGGCATAGGTAAGGGCTACGATGCGGTGTGAGATTCGCCGCTCGTTGCTTAATATCTGATAGGTATGAGAGCGGTGCGCTTCGAAGATGTTTTCGCGGTTGAATAGCCTGAGGAAGATGGTTAGCACTGTATCTACACCATACACTCCGAGCAGCAAAACATACAAAAACTCGTTAGTTTTTAGCATGAGCATCACGAGGGCGAAAATAACGATAAAGGCCATTGAAACGCTCCCAACATCGCCAGCAAAGCAGCGGGCTTTATGTCTGAAGTTAAAGTACAGGAATACCACCAGGGCAAGTGAGGTGATGATCAAAATATTACTGTTAATAAATTCAATAGACTGGTTTAGCCAAAGGAGTGTTAAAACGATCGCCAAACTATATATCCCGGTAATTCCGTTGATTCCATCCATGAAATTATAAGCATTTATTGTTCCGATAACCAGGATATAGCCCACAATGATTATCCATACTGGAAACTGAAACAACTGCAGTTCGAAGAAAAGGAAGGTTACGGCCATAAGGTGGAACACAATGCGAAGCTTGCTTGATGCAGTATTTACATCATCCCAAAAACTTATGAAGCTGATACACAATAGACCCAGCAGGAAATTCGGATATTCGAAACCTGCATACCAGGCGTAACAAACAACTGCTACCGGGAAAATGATTCCACCACCGCGCAAAGTAACAACTGAGTGAGAACTACGTTCATTCGGGTGGTCAATTATATTATACTTGTCTGCTATGTAGAAGTAAAGCAGCTCCATTAGCAAAAAAGCGACGGCTAAAAGAATATATATTAACGGATCAAGCATTTTTGAAGGCCCTTGCAGTTAACAAAATTCCATCCCGGGCGGATAAAGGTAAGTCCTTATTTAAAGCTAATTTAATTTTTTGAGTATTTACAACATAATTTTCCGTGAGCTTCTGCAAGCGTTCGGAGGTTAAAGGAAGACGAATCTTATCTCCAACTTGGGCTAAAGCTTTAATTAACGATGCCGGGATTTTCAATAGTCGCGGGCTTTTGCCAATTGCCTGGCTAAGTATTCTTATCAGATCATTAGTAGAAAGCGGTTCATGGTCGGCCACGTGATATACGCCCCCGGAAATGTCATCCCGCAATAGAATCTCCCGGATAATGAAGCATAGATTTTCTACGCTGAGAAAAGATCGCCGGTTATGAAAGGCCGCCAACGGATATGGTATTCCTTTGGCTACTAACTGGTAAAGGAGGTTCAGGTTTCCTTTATTACCCGGGCCATGGATCATAGAGGGCCTTAAAATATAATATGATTTGCCTGCCGGCAAGGGCTGACTTCGGATGTACTCCTCGGCCATTAGTTTGGATTTTCCGTAGTGAGTTTGTGGGTTTGGAACTACATCTTCTGTTAAGACACCGTCTACCCTGTCTGCCACCGCTTTTACTGAGCTTATGAAGATGAATTTTTTAGCATCTGATTCGAGGAAAACATCATAGAGCTGTTTGGTCAGCTCGAAATTTATCTGGTAATATTCTTCCGGCTGAGATGTTTTTTTGAGGTCGTGAGCTTTGCCGGCCAGGTGGATTATACAATCGGTATCTTCTGCAATACCAGTATCCCACTTGCCACGCAAGCATAGTTTGGATATATTTTGAATGTCAGCCTCTAAATAAGCCCGCAGATTTGTACCAACAAACCCGGTTGCTCCAGTCAGCAGAATTTTACTTATCAAATTTTTTGAATATAAAGCCCCACCACTTAATTAAATATTTTGAATACACCATCAATTGATTTGTATAAATACCATTGCTACGACAAGAACGTATAATTTCCTTATTCAGCAAAACCAAACTCTGAACACCAGAGGTACTGGCTCCGCCCACCCGCATTTTTACCCAAAGGTCGTCGATATATTTGAAACGTATCCTTTCTTTAAGAAAAATTCGCAGCATGAACTCAAAGTCACCCGCAATTTTCAGGTCCGGCCGATAAAGGCCGTGAGAATTAAAAACATCCTTCTTTACATATAAGGTTGGGTGCGCAGGTTGAAAGCCAAACTTAAACATCCAAGGCTTAAAAAATTTGGAGGAGTAGTACCTTAAGGTTTTGCCCGGGTTTACTCTATCAATGAAAGAGACGTCGGCGAACACCGCATCAAGCTGCTCATTTTCCTGGAATTCCTGAACGATTCGGGCAAGCACATTTTTATGGTTAAAGAAATCGTCGGAATTCAGAATGCCAACGAGATCACCGGTGGCCATTTTAATACCCTTATTGATAGCATCGTAAATGCCGTTATCCGGTTCGGAAACATATTGAATACCGGTAAAGGATCTTACGATCTTCAAAGTGCTATCACTGGAATTACCATCTATGATGATGTACTCCACATCCTGGTAGGTTTGCTCTAATACAGATGAGATACACTGATGTATAAATTGTTCAGAGTTATAGGTAACAGTAATTACAGTAACTTTCATACTTATCTAAACATCAGAGCAGGAACATATTTGAGAATATTCAGCCTGAATTTTAACTTAGTTATCAGACCGAGATTACTTATCACATCAGAAGCAATGGATACATTATTGTCATGCTTACGGTAATTGGTTAGCGTTTCATTCAAAAAGACAGGTTTATAGAATAGGTCACCTATAAATCCCAGCCAAATGTCGTGCATTGGAATGTCTTTTGGGAATGGCAAGGCTTTCTTTAATATTTGCCTCTTAAATGCCATACAGCATCCAAAGTAAGTATTCTTTCGAAGGTTCCGCAGAATCCCGGGACGGGATTTCACCAGTGCAAAATAAGAATCCAGAATTACCTTATTATCATCATTTATAAAACAGCAATCGCAGACAACCATATCTGCATGTGCCATTGCGTCAACCATTTTTTTAACCTTTTGATCGGCCCAAATATCGTCTTGGTCGGATAAAAAGATGATGTCTCCCTGCGCATGCTTTAAAGCATTTTCAAAGTTAAGAATGGGATTACGGAAGGTCTGATTTGCAAAGATCTTAATTCGCTTGTCATTGAAGGACCTGACTATTGAAAGAGTGCCGTCTGTAGAGGAGTCATCGGATATGATAACCTCGTCAGCAGGACCCAATTGATCTAATATTGAATCAAGTTGTTCGTGGATGTACTTTTCTCCATTATATGTAGCTATACATACTGAAATCTTATGCATGAAGGCGTTTTTTTAGTAAGTAAATGGCCAGGCAGTGTAACACAACTGCCTGTGGGGCGAATAATAAGGGATTCCCAATCGAAGGCAGCAAATAGCACATTGCTCCAATTGCGACGGAAGAGTACATTACCTGGTGGCCGATAAATAAATTCTTTAATGCCCGGACAATGGTCACAACATACAAAGCAATGGCGACAATTGAAAATACACCAAACTTATGGATCAAACTAAGATATGAGAGCTCAAAACCATAAGGCTTGTCCTCATTTCTAAAGTACCCGGGAATTACAGATCCTAAACCTTTACCCCAAAATGTGAGGTCATCAATCAAATAAACAAACTGCTCGTATCTAAGCAGATTAGCATCGTCGTCACTATCAACGATGGAGGTAATAATATTAAAGTACCCAAACGAAAGCAATGTTATAACTAAAATGAAGATCAACACCAGGAAAATGATAATATTCCGGTTAACTCTGCCCTCGGATAAGCCTTTGCTGTACAAGCCTATAGGTAAAATAAATAGCAAAAAGATATATCCCAGCATAAACCCTTTTGAAGCGGTAAAAAATACCAGGCATAAAGTGAACGCTAGAACACATGCAATTACCCAAAACCTATTACCAACTTTATGACTGCGTAATTCTTCGGCAAGCGTATTTCTTGATGATAAAAACACGGCTAAGTATAAAGCGAGGGCCGGGTACAGAGTCATCTGGCTCACAAAATATATCCTTCGCTGACCTGTGCTCGAACCGCTCACAAAATCCCCCAGCAATAAACTGATAGGGCCTGAAGAAATACCAAGTACATTAAAACTGTATAAAAGAATGGTGATCAGGCAAATTGAGAAGGATGACCAGACTAATAATTTGAAGATCAACCTCTTTGGAATTTGATATTGTATAATAATGTAATAGAGGAAATACAAGACCATCCCCGCATTGTTGGCCACTATATATTCAATCCTGTTTCCCTTTAGTAGTCCTAACACCAGGCCATATATCCAGAGCAGTATGAAACCTAAAGGGATGGAATCCTCGAAAGAGAGCTCTTTGAATATAGATCCCTTCCTAACAATGTAGAAAAAGGTCAAAAGAATTATAAGTACAAAGAAGAGATAATTGTAAACTGTTCCGGTATTTATACCAATAGATAGAAATAGTAAAATTAAAATCAAGGAACTGAACTTTATTACCATCAGAGAAACTACACTTGATTAGAAATTTGATTGATACAACAGCGGGCATTCAAAAATACTCTCACTTTTTTAATTAATTGAAAAATAGCGTGTTGACAATTTAAACCGTATAAACCGCAGAAGATCCGCCGTTGCTATCTCTACCTTTTGGGAGGTCGATAAATTAATTGAGCTTTTAAAGAATTTCAAAAAACTGTTGTAATTACCCGACCGCATCTGTGCCTTAAAAGCATGAAGCGAATTTAAGGTGTGCAGAGACGTCAGCTGCTCAGGAGAGATAAGATAAGTATGATGTCCATTCAGCCAGTAGGTAAGTAATTTTCTGATCCCTGACTCGTTATCAGCCATTCTCACAAGGTTTTTACTTAGACTTTGTTTTTGGACCCGTATAAACGTCGCGCAATTCTCGTCTTCCAGATAAAAAAAGCTAAAACCGTTTAATGCACATCTGAGCCAATATTCCCAATCTTCCATACACGGCAGGCTTTCGTCAAAACCAACCAGCTGATCGATTACGCGGCGGCGCATGCAGGGGGAACTTACAGGCATTATATTACCGCTGACGATCTCCTTCAATGCTTCATAGCCCCTGCCCGATATCTTTGGCATCCAGGGTCGCTGATCAAGGGAACTTCTTTTATAGAACTCTTGCGGCCGGTCATGGGCAAAATACAATGCAGAAGAATAACTGATATCAATATCATCAGACTGGCTGAAATGATCGATGTGAGCTTTGATCTTTTCCTTAGATATCAGATCATCAGCATCCAGAAATATAATAAAGTCTCCGAGAGCATTCTTAATCCCGGTATTTCTTGCTGAAGACAGGCCTGAATTAGTTTGATATACATATCGAAACCTGTGATCCCTTTGCTGATAGCCTAAAGTTACTTCCCTGGTATTATCCGCTGACCCATCATCGATAATAACTGCCTCCCAATTCTGATAGCTCTGACTTAATATGCTATCGAGAGTATATGGCAATAAATGTCCATAATTATAACAGGGGACTATAATACTTACCAGGTTCAAACTATTGCTTTTTTAGTTATGTTTCTTCTACCGATCATACTCTTGACTAACATCTTTAAGAATTTCATCTTGATATAACCGGGTAAATAGGTTAACTGCGGATCATTACAGATATTAATCTGATGAATTAAATCGCGGGTCCATTTCCAGGCATCAATCATCGAACAGTTGATTGGAGCGCCACACTTAAGGCATTGATAGTAAAATGAGAATTGATCTTCGGTGACTTTCAGGCCTATCTCATCAAGCTGATTTTTCAAGATCAGCCTTTCACTAACCTCTCTTCTATCTGCCTGAGTTTTAGAGATGTTGGAATTATGTACCCGATAATCAATGAGTGATTCCTGCAAGTTCCAGACCTTCGTTATTTTTGAGACTCTTATCCAAAGATCATAATCTTCACAGGGTGGGTATTCCAGTTTATAATTGAGTGTTTTTGCAAGTGTCTTTCGCATCATGATGGCTGATTGCGAAAAATAATTGTCAAGGAATAAGATTCCCGGAATTTCGTGCGGCTTAGCTTTGTACTTCATTGTGTTGTTCAAACTAATACCGTCGCTGTTTATTAAACTTATCCAACTGCCAATCATTCCATAGTCCTGATTCGCTGTTAGAAAGCTGACCTGCTTTGTTAAACGGTCAGGCCGGGCCAGGTCATCGCTATCTAATATGGCAATGAAATCTCCGTGGGCCAGGTCAAAGAGCTTATTCCGGGTTACTGCAAGTCCACAATTAGTTTCATTATGGAAAAGCTTTATTCTCTTATCATTAAATGTGTTAACAATCTCAACACTTTTATCTGAAGACCCATCATTGATAATTATCAGTTCCCAGTTATTATATGTCTGATCAATTATACTTTGAATCGACTGGGCAATATATCCTTCAGAATTATATGCCGGCATAACAACAGAAACCAGTGGTTCATCCATAGGTTGGGTCAGGCGCTTTTTAATTGCTTCTTAAGTATGTGAATATTTGTAGCAACGTCATTTAACAGATTGTAAAGATATCCCGGTTTTATATATTTTCCCATGAAGCTACCGGAAGTAACGGATTCCGGCTTATAATATTTGAATGGCCTGCCATATGATAATTGCCAATAACCGTATTTTAAGGAATCAGCCTTGTCCAGGATTGGAAGATCTGTGTTAAGCAGTAGCTCAATGGTTTCTTTGTGACTTTTTGGCTTGTGGAAGCAGTTTAAACCCTCCGCGAAGGATCTTCCGGCGAGGATAACAATTTTATTCCAAAAAGCCGCCTCTACCCCCATTGTCGAAGTAAATACCAAAACCTTATCAGCAGCTTTAAGTAATGCATACGAATCAACAACTTCCTCTGCACGGATCAGATGTAGATTTGGGTACCGGGCATCAAACTCTTCCAACTGCCGTATCTGGCTGTTATTTAAGTTCTTTAAATTTGGATGTATCCTGACGAAAACTTGCGTGTCGCTGGTTTCTAACAAATCCTTGCAGATCCGGTCAATGCCATCATTGTCATTTTCGTAAATGGGATTATCAAAGCCTGCTATTCCTTCATACTCGTCCATAGATGAATTATAGATCACAATATTGGATTTGCTTTCGTCCCACGCCGCAGGTAACAGTCCCTTTTCCTGTTTATCGGTAAATGAATACCAGGATTGTTCCAGCCCCTTTTGACGGTCAAGAAAGAAGCGCTTGCCAATTTCCTCTCTATCGTTTTCCGCACTATCCCATAAGTCATTTATTTCCTTAAAGGCTGATTCAATGGAATGGGGAATAGCGTTCTCCCGGAAAAGATAGCGGTCCAGCTTCCCGGCTCGTTCATGAGTATAATAGTCGATGCCTTTTATTTCACATAAACGTAACAGAGGCCTGTTTTCAACAAACCGACCGTTAAAAATAATTACCTTATCGGGATTGACCTCGTCAAGGATCTTCTGTCCGGTCTCAAAAACAAAGATCGCTGTCCTGATTGCCCTTTCAATTAATTCCTTGTTTTCGAAGGTGTCCATCTTGTGATCCCGAACAAAGGATATAAGCGATGAAGCAGCAGCTAAGCCTACATCGATACCTTTATACTCATACCTCTTCAGCTCTGAAAGATCTTTAAACACGGGAATTTCAGGAAACCTGACATCCATTTGCGGATAAATGAGACTATGGACTCTGTCCTTGTTTGCGCCGGAAACCTCCTTCAAAAGCGTGATTCCATTTTTGATGCGCGATTCACCTTGCCAGGAGATCAATTTTCTGTTAAGGGGATTTGCAAAAGAGTATTCGAAGACATCATTACCAAGCAAAAAATAGACATCATGCCCCTTTTGTACGTAATCAAATGCAAGTTCTAATTCAGTTTCTAAATGCGGCGCATAAGAATAGCAGCTCTGTATTAGTATTTTCATAGGCGACAAATGTAAACATAATCTTTTTTTATGTACAGATTAGGTTAGATGGATGGTTACCGGCTAATTGGGCAGGTTCCTGCGAAGCTGTGCTATTAACCCCGGAAAAAGTTTTAGAAGGGAAAAAGTTAATATCGAAAGTATCCCCAGGGTTACAAATAACTTTGTTGTGATATTCAAATCTTTAGTTAAAAACGCGGCAACAAAAAGCGCAAGATTAATCATCATGAAATAAAAACAAAGTTTAGTTACATTGATATACCGGTTTAGAAATTCCCGGTTCTCCTTATTGAATATACCTGCTATCCCAAATATCATATACGATAGGTAGGTAGTTCCAAGGGCACCCCAGATACCGAACAAAGGTATCGCGATTAAGTTACCAGCAATATTCACCGCAGAAGCTGTTAACGATATCTTAGAAATTGAAAATGTTTTTCCCTTTATAGAAAGCGGATAGGTAAAAAAGGTGTACACACTCCAGTACATGTATGAAGAAATAACAACAATCGTAACCGGATAAGACATTCTTAGTTCAGGATTTCTGAAAAGAAAGAAAAATATCTCCCTGGTCCATAGACTACCGGCAAACAAAAACAACGAAATAGAAAGAGGTACAATGATCATTAGCTTCCTGATAAATATCCTATGATATTCCTCTGTTCCCCGAAAGCCTTCTTGTAAGTTCTTTGATAATGCCTGAAAAATTCCGCCAATAATAATGCTTGACTGAGAACCGAAATTATAACCCTGGCTGTAGAAGCCCAATTGTGAAACCGGGATCTTAAAGTATTGGAGCAGCAGCCTGTCTGATGACCCCAGGATATATAGAGAGAGCTGATGCGGGGTTAGGGGTAATCCAATACGGATGGCCTTTTTCCAAAACCTCTTTTTGATATTAAATACCGGAAAGATCTTTTCACGAAAAAATAAGGTTCTAACATAGCAGAGACACTTTATAAGCGCTGTAACCGGAAGGCTAATGATCCATCCCAAATAACCCAAACCGAAATACCTTATACAGACAAAAGTCACCACGACACCGATTAATCCGCTTAGAGCAGAGCCGTATGCGAAGGGGAGGGATTTCTCTTTCAAGACAAAATAACTGACAGCTATGGTGTCAAGAGGCGAGAGAACTAAAAAGACAGTAATCAGGAAGCCAACCAATAACCATGAATCCTTTAATTCAGATTGCAGAGTGAAATACAGAATCAGAAAGAATATCACACTAGATAAAATAGCGCCTATGGTCATGATGCCGAAGCACCTTTGCCAAACCAGGAAGAACTTATTTTTATAGTCGAAGTATGAGTTTTGAAGGATCACATTCTGGCCCAGAATAAGAGCGATCTGAAATATGGAAACATACGCGAGAATCAAACCATATAAACCATAATCTTCCAGGGTTAGAAATGGCGAGATTAAAGGAAGGATTATGATCGAAGCAAGTACAGAGACCTTCGGTAAAAAAATATAGATTAATGAATCTGCTATGAATTTCTTTTTAGAAACTTTCATCTACCTTATCTGTGCATTAACTTGTAATTCCGGGTAAAAAAGAAGCAAGGTTTCTAATCGAAACCAGTATTAATCATGAACTAAACTGCAAGAAATGCTGCTACAACGGCTTATTAAGCGCTAATGGCCACCACGAAGGTACCCGGTCGCTATTGCTTGTCAATATGTGAAAGGCTGAGCCTTGAGCCAAAAGCAATATCGGCATTGGATTTTTTGCCCAAAATCTCATTATAATACCGTGGATGAAGGCCATAACCTGGCCTGATCGAGCGAATATTTTCTTCGGTAAAGACTTCTCCCTGCTTAATATCCTTTACAACATATAGAGAACGGGAAAAATCCCTGCCTTTCCTTTGTTTCTCCGTAAGTTTATAATCCACTACTCCAATAGCTTTTTCAGCAGCCCTGACCGCCTTTACCATTTCAGTGAACTCTTGTTCGTTCATAGAAAAGGAAGCATCCGGACCGCCTATAGACCTATCCAGTATAAAGTGTTTCTCGATAATCTTAGCACCAAAGCAAGTTGCTACTACAGGGACGGTATTTCCGATAGTGTGGTCGGATAAGCCGCTTATCACTCCGTAACGTTCGGCAAGGTCCCTGACCATAACCATATTAGCCTCTTCTATAGGCGCCGGATAACTGGATGTACACTTTAGTAAAGCTATATCATTGTTCCCCATTCGCTTGCAAGCGTCGAGGGCCAGTTCAATATCCTGGATTTCAGCAATACCTGTAGAAATAATTACTGGTTTTCCCTTTGCTGCTACATACTCTATAAGAGGAATGTCTGTGATTTCAAAGGAAGCTATCTTATAAGCAGGTGTGTCCAAGCTTTCTAACAGGTCGACCGAGCTATGGTCAAACGGGGATGAAAAACAAATGAGTCCTTCTTTCCTTGCAAATTGAAATAACTGCTGATGCCATTCCCAGGGAGTATAGGCTTCCTTATACAAATCGTATAAATACTGCCCGTCCCAGATTGTTCCTCCAATTCTAAAGTCATCTTGCCTTGCATTGATCGTGATTGTATCGGCAGTATATGTTTGAAATTTAATACAATTGGCTCCCGCTCTTTTAGCGGCCTGGATTGTTTGCAATGCCACGTCCAGACTGCCATTATGATTCGCTGAAAGTTCGGCGATAATAAAAACAGGGCTGTTACTATCTATGATATAATCTTCAATCTGCATTGGCGGGCGTTATTAGGTACGTGTATTTTAATTTTTTTTCATCACAGGTTTCAATAAAACCTAATTTCTCAAAAACTTTGCTTGAGGCTTTATTCCCGTGCATCACGAAACCGACGATCCTGGTGAAACCTGCGCCGGCTTCATTCATAAGCTCAGCGATTCCGGCTCTTAATAATGATATGCCTAAGCCTTTATTGTGATAGCTGCTATCGAGCAGGTAACTTATTACGGCTTCCCTGTCATTAATGTCGAATCTGATCGAACCTATTATCTGTTTGTTGAATTCTGCAATATAATAATAACAATCAGCGCTATTTATCTTAGATGTAAACCATGCCAGATGCTCGTCTGGTCTTATCTGGTCACTGTTAAATGAGTACGCCCGAATCGTCTTATTTATCGCCCAATTATAGGTTATATTGGCATCAGATAGTTGTGCACGACCTAACTTGAGGAGTTGTTCATTGGCAAGCTGGTGGAAAACTTTTAGAATCCGCTCCGGCGATCTTCCATCGATTTCAGTTGAATCAAATTCAGTTTTTTGAAGCACCTCATTCAACGCGATTCTTAAAGAACTGTTCGAAAAGTCTTCCGCACTAACAAACGATCCCAGTTTTTTGAAATTTTCAAAAAGACCCGTCTGGTTATTTACGTAGGACCCGGATATCACACATAACCCCACCGCCAGCACTTCCAGCAATATGCCACTAGACGGTACGATTGCAAGTTCTGCCTGTAACATCAACCTGAGCATTTCCGACTCCCCTACGGCATGGAAGTGCGTAATCTTACTGATGTTCGCAATCGCTTGGTTTAAGGTATTCAACTCACGGTAGCCGGCACCGGTGACAACAATAATTTGATCGAATGCTTCAAATTCTGATACAACTTTCAGCACCTGAAGGGTCAGGTTCCTCGGATCTGAGCCTCCGAAGCAAATAAAAACCGATCGGATTGCCTGGATTTTTCTTTTTTGTTTCGCCTGTTCCAAAAACTGTGGCCGCAACAGCGCGTATTTTAAGCCTAAAGCAAATTGGGTATATGGCAGGGCCCTATACATTTCAGCAGTCACCCCGGGTGAATGATTAATCAATAAATCTGCATAGAAAGGTTGGTCATGTAAATCGTCAATGCAAACAAGTTTATTTCCGAGATCCTTTATCTGCTTCTGATAATCCAGATTAAAACCGTAGTGGTCTAAAATCACGATATTCTCTCCCCTCAGCAAAGCAAAAAAATCGGATTCACTGGTTATGTGGGTAAAAAAGAACCCGCTTTGAATAAGCTGGCTTTCAACACTGCCGGGAATTTCCTTTGATACAAAATGAATAACAAAATCCCTTTTGATCATTTCAGCTAAAGCCATACACCTAACTAAATGCCCTAAGCCAATCTCAGACCCACCGTCAACACGTATATAAATCTTATCTGTCATTAATGAGCTTGTATTTCATCTCGGCTATTTTCCAGTCTGTAAGGTTATCTATATCCTGCACCTCCTCTTCCTGTAGGATGATCGAAGAAGTATTTTCAGTAAAAAGAGATCCTGTTACTTTTGCAGGATTATACCAATACCATTGGCCTGCATCATGGTAAACCGGTTTCAAATCCTGTGACCGGGTATCCCGATATTCCTGCCATAATAGTCTTGTCTTGCCATTCTGTATTTCTACACCTCTCCAAACGGGATAAGAGAATGAAACGACAGGAAATACGACATCCACATCTGTTTTTTGCATCTTTCTTAATCCACTTTGAAGGTGAATTACATTCATCAGTGGTGCAGTTGGGTAAATGCAGCAGATGTACTCGAATGACTTGTTCAGCTTTTGCTTATAATCCAGTTCGACCTCCTTTAAAACATCTATTGTGCTCGCATAATCATCCGCGTTCGATGTGCTTCTAAAAAACGGAACAGACGCTCCGTACTTTTTTGCAAGGTCAGCAATTTCCTGATCATCCGTGGATACCATCACTTCATCGAATAGCCCGCTGGCAAATGCGGTCTCGATGGAATAAGCGATAATTGGCTTGCCCAGGAAATCTTTGATATTTTTCCGGGGTATACGCTTGCTCCCACCTCGTGCTGGTATAATTGCTAAATTAGACACTATAAAAATTGCAAATTTCTTGAATGACAAATTGCTGCTCTTCCTCCGAAAGGGTTGGGTACATAGGCAGGCTAATACAACTCCTGTAATAGTTTTCGGAGAAAGGTCTATCTCCTTCCTTCCAACCGCGATCCCTGTAATATGGCATTAAATGACAGGGAATATAATGGATCTGAGCATAGATGCGATGCTCTCTCAGATGATTATATAACCCTAATCGATCTTCTGTCTCTAAAACGTACAGATGATAAGCATGGCCCTCGATTATGCCCGACTGCCCCTTGATAAATGGTTTATCATCAAAGGCCTCTGCATATTTCTGCGCAATGGCTCGTCTTCTGGCGAGACCTTCATCTGCTCTTTTAAGCTGACTTATACCCAAAGCCGCCTGGAAATCCGTCAGCCGGTAATTATATCCCAATTCCTGCATTTCCATATACCATCCCGGGTAGCTTTCCTTACCACCGGCGAATTCAATAGAATTGGTATAGGCATCTTCAGATTTCACAATTCCATGAGTCCTCAGTTTCAGCAGTCTTTCATATAATGCACGGTCATTAGTCGTGATCATGCCTCCCTCGCCAGAAGCTATATGCTTAACTGGGTGAAAGGAAAAGATCGCCAGGTCGGCAAAAGCTCCATTACCACATTTCTGGGTACTGCCGCTCTCATCTATAAAGTATCCACCGGGTGCATGACAGGCATCTTCAATAATCCAAAGCTCATATTCATTGGCTAACTTTTTGAAAGCTTCCAGATCCACAGCGCGCCCGGCGAAATCTACCGGTATAATCCCTTTGTAGGTCCCTTTAGGACTAGAATCTAATAGAAGTCTAACAGAATTAATATCCAAAAGATAGGTATCAGGGTCAATATCGCCAAATATCACTTCTCCACCGCAATAGCGCACACAGTTGGCGGAAGCCGCAAAAGTGATCGGCGTCGTGATTACTTTATCTCCTGCCTTAATATCCAAAGCCAACGCGCATAAGTGTAAGGCGGCGGTTCCGTTAGCAACCGCCACTGCAAATTCACTCCCAACGTATTGTGCGAATGCGCCTTCAAATTCGGCAATCATTGGTCCCTGTGTCAGGTAATCTGACTGAAGGGTCTTTATAACTGCCTCTATATCCTCTTCTGTGATATTTTGCCTGCCGTAAAAAATAGGATTCATATTTATACTTCAAATGACGAGTTAACGTGCTCTTTTATTAGCTGACGCATACTTTCAACCGTTTCCCATTCTTCGTTATTGTCTGAGCTGTATTGAAATCCTTCAGCGACCTTAACGGCTTTAAAATGCTCGATAAAATCGCTGAGTTGCCACTTTGGGGTTTGCGGAAGTATGGCATAATACTTCCCGAGGTCATATGTAAAAAAGGAATCCGATGATGTGATCATTTCTTCATGAATCTTTTCTCCGGGTCTGATTCCTATCAGCTTATGCTCACACTCAGGACCGATTGCTTTTGCAATGTCAGTAATTCGGTACGAAGGAATCTTTGGAACGAAAATTTCCCCGCCCCATGCAGTCTCCAGTGCATGAAGAACCATACTCACACCGCCCTCAAGCGAAATATTGAAGCGCGTCATTGACTCAACGGTGATGGGTAAAACCCCCTCTTTGCGCTTCTTCAGAAAGAAAGGAATTACAGATCCGTTGGAACCCATTACGTTGCCATATCGAACGACCGAGAATTTAATAGGGTTGTTACCCCTGATGTTATTTGCGGCAACAAACAGCTTATCTGAAACAAGCTTGGTGGCACCATATAGATTAATCGGGGCTGCAGCTTTATCAGTTGATAGCGCTACTACATGTTTGACTCCGGAATCCATCGCTGCATTAATGATGTTTTCAGCACCATTGATGTTCGTTTTGACACATTCCATTGGATTATACTCTGCGATAGGAACATGCTTCATTGCCGCAGCGTGTATGATAAAATCGATTCCATTAAATGCGCGTTGTAAACGATCAAGGTCTCTTATGTCGCCTATAAAAAAACGGATCGCAGGAAAAATGTGCACAGGGTATTCCTGCGCCATCTCAAATTGCTTTTGTTCATCCCTCGAAAAAATAACCAGACGTCTGATCTGCGGCCATTTTTCGAAGATGGTCTTTGTCAAAGCCTTACCTAAAGATCCCGTCCCTCCGGTTATCAATACTTGTTTATTGTTGAGATCTAACATATCTTAAATAATAAAAATTTATTTGATGTTTATAGCCTTAAATGTTGGCACTATGGTTTTCTAAACAGTAACAGAAGACTAATTAGAAATGCTACGAACATGGCTGCAAGAAAACCGCTCGTTAATTTACCGATAGCACTCTTATCAAGTGGAAAAATTGGTTGATCTACTACCTGTATTAGTGGAGTTTCCTGGCGTAAGGCCATTTTTGACATTTCCAGATTCTTCATTAATTCACTCAATATTGCTTTATTCGTTTCCGTTGCAAACTGTGAACGCTGCATGGGCGCAACGCGCTGAACCTGCCGTGTTGGATTTAAATTTGGAGTAGCGTCAGCCACAACGGCGGATGTATATATCGCACTGTTCATTGCTGCACGTACAGAATCTGTTTTTTGCTGCAGGATGGCAACATTGTCTAAAGCCTTCTTTGTTTTCGTCTGAACGTAGAAATCGTTTACATTCTTTACTATTTGTTCATTAAAACTCTTGGCAAAGATTTCATCAGGAGCTCTTACATCGACCTGAATGATACTAAGTTTTTTGTCCGGCTTTGAAACCGTTAAATAACTTTCGTTGATACGTTTAACGATGCCTCCTAGAATGCTATCCTGTCTTCTGCTGAATAGTTCGCCCGGTTTAAGTCTGAACTGTATATTCTTTAATTCATCATTTTCGTTCCAGGAAGCCCGCAGCTTATTGAAGTTAATGTACCGGTCTATAAGCAGATCCGCCCCGGTATCAATCTCACTAAGCAAAGTCTTTTGGATCATTGTCCGGGATTTATAGAGTTCTAGAATATTATCTCCCTGGAAAATACCGCCACCTCCACCGGCATCAATGCCTATCATAGAAGCAATACCGGCGTAGCGGCTTAAACCACTTCCCACGCCGTCGGCAGTTTCTAAAACAAAGGTTGTAGTAGCCGTATAAACTGGCTTTTTCATCCATGCATAAGTCCATCCGATTACTCCACCAACCAGTGCTGCGATGAAAATAATAAGCCACTTGCTCCAAAGATATTTATACCACTCTTTTAACTTAAGTCTAATCTCTTTAATAGATATCTCATCTGTCCGGTCAGTGGCTTCGCCGGATCGCCCTAACGGTTCAGAAGACCTCTGACCAGGATCTAGCTGGCTGCTTTCCGAAAAGGAGATAGGGGCTTTTTTTGTGGGAAAAGCTGGCGGCTGCTTTTTAAGATCCTTATTTTCCATACTACTTGATGAGATTTAATAAGATCACCGCAAGCGAAGCCAGACCACTGGTGATACCTACAAATTCACCGGCGCTAATTCTACGCTTTTCCTCTTTGGTAGGCACAAATATCTCTGCTCCAGGCTGTACTTTAGGATAATTATTAAAAAACAATAATGTTTTCTTCGTACTCTTAACAGCCCCGTTCGCATAAGCAATATATGATCGCCTTTTTAATGACTTGTCTGAAAATCCCCCTGCTTCCGATATATAACGCTTAAAGCTTTTGCCTTTATCATAAATGATTGAATTTGGAGAAAGCACTTCGCCGCTTACCTTAATAGTTTGCAATTGCTTAGGCACTCTTATGGTGTCACCTTCTTCCAGGGTCAGGTCATAATCGGAACCTGGCTTTTCCAATATCTTATCAAGGTTTATTCCAACATAAATATTTCTAATAGCTTCCTGCTCCTTTTCAAAATCAGTGGTATCACTTAGCTTACCCTGCAGGCGTTGGAATCTTTTAGCCCTCTCCAGTTCTTCATTTGATTTATCAAAATCGTTATTAAGAGAAGTTTTGGCAGCTGATCCAGGACGCTTCAAGGATGCACCTTTAGTATAGGCAAGGGCAGTTAACCCACCGGCTCTTGCAACCAGGTCGGAGATCCGCTCATCTTTTCTAACGACAGTATAGGTGCCGGGATAAAGTACTTCGCCTTCAATACGTACCTGTCTTTGAATTTCATAACCTGTTTCACTTCTTACGGAAACGATATCAAAGGGTTGAAGTATAAACTTATTTCCGACGAGTTTCAGATTTTGATCTACATCCACCTGGAAGACTCTCGCTGTTAAAGCGGAAGCAGATAAGGCATTGCTGTTACTTACCCGTCTGGAAATTTCTATGCGTTTAGGGCTGGCACCTTCTTTAAAGCCGCCCGACTTAACAATCAGGTCCTCCAGGCTCATCCCTTCGGAGTAGTCGAAAGTTCCCGGTTCACGAACTTCCCCGTCGATGGACACCTTATACTCATCGCGGAGTTCAAATATCGATGCGATCGTCACAATATCCTCCCTTTGCAAGGCGATATCAGGCACAGTGCCTGCGACTATCTTATCCAGATCGAATGAAATTAGTTGGGATGTATTATCGGCTTTCAAACGGGTGATGTAACCGCGAGACATAAAAGCATCTTCTGTAACGCCTTCCGCTTTCTCAATAAGGCGCGCTAACGTCAGGCCTTTCTCCAATTCAAATTGCCCGGGACGGAAAACAGCTCCTTCGATCGTGACGCGATTTTCAAAACGATCAAGAATAGGCTCTGCGAAGTACTTGTCCCCATTCTTAGGCTGGTAAGTGGCAAATTCAGCGGCAAAAACATCAGTAATCCGTCTTTCACGATCTGTATTTTGCAATATTTTGATACGGGCACTATAAGCCTGTGTAGTAAACCCTCCCGCAAAATTAATAACATCCTGAAGAGATTCTCCCGGAACTGCTTCAAAGATGGCCGGCCGTTTTACCTCACCAGTAAACTCAACCCGGATTTTGTAGGTTGGAATTCGAATAACATCCTGATCCTGTAAACGAATATTATTTGTTTGGAAGCCTTTCAACAAAAATTCATACACATCCAATTTGCCGATTACTTTATTGTTACGGATAATTTGTATTTCACGAAAAGAGCCGTTTTCAGTGGGACCACCGGAAGCATATAGAGCATTAAATGCTGTAGCTAAAGAAGGTAGCGTGTATGAACCTGGCTTCACTACTTCTCCAAGAAGTGTAACCCGTATACTCCGGATATTTCCAATGCCGATGGTGACCTGAGTTCGGCCACTCCGAATACCCGGATAAGTCGAAGCCAGCCTTGAGCGTATCTTCTGGGTAGCCTGTTCCACTGTCAAACCGCTAACGGAAACAATGCCTGCATACTCGATCCGAATAGTTCCTTCAGGACTAACCTGAAGTTTATAGTTCGCTTCGTTGTCACCGGTGATGTCGATGACAATCTCATCATCGGGCCCTATCATATAATTTCCCGGGGTGGCCAGACGAAGGTTGGGCTCAAAGCTCAGATTTGCATTTTTGAAGAGGCTTGCGCCGAAGATTTTAGACTTAAGCTCCAACAGCGCTTTCTCCGCTTCAGTCTCAGGGTCTTTCTCGCCCCTGGCAATTGTATCCTGTTCAAAGTTTAATTCCCTGCTGCTGGATTGCCGTCGCTTATCAGCAGCCGAGGCTTTTTCCTTGTCCCCCGCCCCCTTTTTAATTTTCTCTACCCTTTCCCTTAACTTCCTGATTTCTTCGGGGCGCATGCCACGGGCTTCCGCTACTTGCTCCAACTGAGCTTCTGATAAGCCCGTTGATTCAACCTGACGCAAAAAAGCACGTATTTGATCATCGGAAAGATCATCAACCCTGATGTTACTTAGGTTTTGTGTACTTATTGCTTGTGCGTGGCTTAACCCTGTATAGAAAATGCCTGTTAGCAGACACAGGATTAGAATGATTCTTTTACAATTCATTAAAAGAGATATGAGATTTGAGTATTGAGTATTGGAGCAGGCACCGGAATCAGCAAGTTTTTGGTTCATCGGGACTTCATTCAATACATTTAAATCAATTTCTGTCTATGTTGTTTTGGCTTTTTAAAATGCTTCTGTATGGGCTAGTAACTGTGATATTCCATCCTTAGGCTCCACTTAGGTAAGTGACCTCAGGAAATCATAAACCGGATTTATATCCGAACAACATCCCCTACTCAAAATAATTTAACACCTTAAATCCGCCCTTCTTTAAATATTCATCTTTTTTCATCAAATGCAGATCGGAAGCCACCATTTCTTTTACTAAGGCTGCCAGGTCATACTTGGGCTTCCACCCTAATTTAGTGTTAGATTTTGTGGGATCACCAATTAAAAGATCCACTTCTGTTGGCCTGAAATATTTAGCATCAACCTTGACTATCGTTTGACCTAACTTCAAAGTCTCTGTACTAATACCGAGCTCGGCACATTTTTCATCATCAAAATCAATGATCACGCCTTTTTCGTTTTCATCTTGCCCACTGAACTCAACTTCAATACCCAACTCCAGAAAACTCATCCTGATAAAGTCGCGGACGGTTGTGGTCACACCAGTGGCAATTACAAAATCCTCTGGCTTTTCCTGTTGAAGTATGAGCCACATAGCTTCCACGTAATCTTTAGCGTGGCCCCAGTCTCGTCGCGCCGACAAATTACCCAGGTACAGGCAATTCTGAAGGCCAAGGGCAATTTTTGCAGCAGCCCTGGTGATCTTACGGGTAACAAAAGTTTCCCCCCGTATAGGACTTTCGTGGTTAAACAGAATACCGTTGCAGGCATACATCTTATAGGCTTCTCTATAATTTACTGTGATCCAGTAAGCGTACATTTTTGCAACAGCATAAGGAGAACGCGGATAAAAAGGAGTTGTCTCGCTCTGCGGAACAGCCTGCACTAACCCATAAAGCTCTGAAGTAGAAGCTTGATATATACGTGTTTTTTCTGTTAAGCCTAATAAGCGAACAGCTTCCAAAATACGAAGAGTACCAATACCATCAGCGTTGGCAGTATATTCAGGTGTTTCGAAACTTACCTGAACATGGCTCATAGCAGCCAGGTTGTAAATTTCATCAGGCTGAACTTCCTGTATGATCCGGATAAGATTAGTTGAGTCGGTCAGATCTCCATAATGGAGTTTTATATTTAAATTTTCCTCATGCGGATCCTGATAGAGATGATCTATTCGATCTGTGTTAAATAAGGAACTACGGCGTTTCAAGCCATGCACAAAATATCCTTTTTTCAATAAGAACTCGGCTAAATAAGCTCCGTCCTGGCCCGTGATCCCTGTAATTAAAGCAACTTTCATTAAAATTTATAGAATTGGTATGATGTAACACAAATAATCAGGCGCTGATCCCCCAATCATCGCATCCATTGCAGCCTAAAATTAAGCGCTGTAAAAGTATTGTTTTTTATTGATTTAAAAGGCTTAGCGCCTTTAAGCCAAGGGGTATTTACTTCACAAGCTTTAGTAAGTATTCTCCGTAACCGCTCTTACATAATGGTTCCGCTGCTTGCTGCAACTGCTCCGAGTTGATAAAACCCATGCGGTAAGCGACTTCCTCAATACAACCGATCTTAAGTCCCTGGCGTTCTTCAATAACCTGAACAAACTGTCCGGCTTGCATAAGTGATGCAAAGGTGCCCGTGTCCAGCCAGGCGGTACCGCGGCTTAAAACACCGACTTTAAGTTTGCCCTGACGAAGATATTCTTTGTTGATATCGGTGATTTCATACTCACCACGAGGAGAAGGCTTAATATTTTTAGCAATCTCTACAACCGAATTATCATAAAAATACAACCCGGGGACGGCATAATGCGACTTTGGATGCTCTGGTTTTTCCTCAATAGAGATTACGTTGTTGTTAGCATCAAATTCTACCACTCCGTAGCGTTCAGGATCCGCGACCTGGTATGCAAATACCACACCGCCATCAGGATTGTTCATAGTTTGAAGCAGGCGGGATAAACCATCACCGTGAAAAATATTATCTCCTAAAACCAACGCTACCTTGTCATTGCCGATAAATTTTTCTCCAATTACAAATGCCTGCGCCAATCCGTTAGGGACTTCCTGAACAGCGTAAGATATTTCGCAGCCTATACGACTTCCGTCACCTAATAATTTCTCGAAATTGGGCAGATCGTGAGGAGTTGAAATAATTAGAATCTCGCGAATACCTGCGAGCATCAAAATAGATAAGGGATAATAAATCATCGGCTTATCATAAACCGGCATCATTTGTTTGCTTACTGCTAATGTAAGTGGGTGAAGCCGCGTTCCCGATCCGCCTGCCAGTATAATTCCTTTCATAGGTGAAGAGTATTAAGATGTGAGATATGAGATATTAGATATAGCATAATTGGGTTACGAGTAGCTAAACATTAGAAAAGAGATGCGCTATCAATCTTTGCTTTGATCCTTAGTCTTTGCTGTTAATACCCTGTAGGTTTGAAATGCATGTTTTCAAACTCTCGCGCCAGTAAGGTACCTCGATATTTAAAGCTGATTTAATTTTTGATTTATCCATAACTGAAAAAGCAGGTCTTTGGGCTTTTGTCAGATATTCTTTGCTTGTTACCGGTGAAACTATGACCGATGTTTCACTGATAGCAAAAATCGCTTTAGCGAAATCATACCATGAAGTAACACCTTCATTGCTGTAATGATAAATGCCGAAGGCGGTGTTCTTGGCTTCAATTAAATGAAGAATGCAGGAGGCAAGATCGATGGCATAAGTCGGAGTTCCTACCTGATCGGCTACAACGTTTAAATGAGTACGATCCTGACCCAGCTTAAGCATGGTTTTTACAAAGTTGTTTCCGTACTCTGAATAAAGCCAGCTTGTCCGAAGTATGAAAAAACTACTCATAGCGCTCGCTATAGCACTTTCACCTTCAAGCTTTGTTAACCCGTAAACATTCACAGGCTCGGCAGGATCTTGCTCAGTTAAAAGAAACACGGAATCACCGGCAAATACAAAATCCGTTGACACATGAATTAGTATTGAATTATAGGATTTACAGAGCCTGGCAAGATTCGCAGCGCCGTCTTTGTTGATCCTTCGTGCAAGTTCAACTTCATCTTCCGCTTTATCAACGGCAGTATAAGCAGCACAATTGATTACATAGTCGGGTTTTTCTTTTTCAAAAAGTTCCTTTAATAAATCTGGCCTTAAAATATCTGCGGTTGCCTCATCGGGAAAAATGATTCCTTGAATGTTTTTCTCTTCCGAAACTTTTCTTAAACACTGCCCGAGCTGGCCGGAGGCGCCGAATATGATGGTTTTACTCATAAACTCTTTTTATAAGAACTAAAGGTGGGGTTCTGCAAATCTTTATCTGACACGAGAATTTCAGATTCAGGAATATTCCAGTCTACATTTAACTCAGGGTCGCTGAACAAAAGTCCACCCTCCGATTCCTTATTGTAGTAATTATCGCATTTGTAGAAAAACTCTGCCTGTTCGCTGACCACCGCAAACCCATGGGCAAAGCCCCTGGGAATAAAAAGCTGGAGTTTGTTTTTTTCACTTAGCACTACTGAAAACTGCTTTCCAAACGTAGGCGATTCAGGCCGCAAGTCAATTGCGACATCCAAAACTTCGCCCTTTAGAACTCTGACCAGTTTTGCCTGGGCATGCTCGCCTTTTTGAAAATGGAGTCCACGAAGCACTCCGTATGAAGAGAAGGATTGGTTGTCCTGAACAAAATTAACTTCCAAACCAGTAAGCTGCTGGAATTTTTGTTTATTGAAACTTTCAAAGAAATACCCCCTTGGATCATTGAAAATTGCTGGCTTCAGCAAAACACAGCCCCGCAAGGTCGTTTGTATTAACTCCATATCCCACCTTTTTTACCATTATCCACAAAAGATGACACGCAATTATTTAGGCTGTTGACCAAACTATAGATTTTTTTCACGCGCTTTTCTTAAAATTCTGCGAAAATAGTGAAAAGCATTGGATAACTGGAATTACATGTTTCGTAGTGATTCAGGATACTGTGAATCGGCTGATTTAACAAATGAGCTCATATCACGTTTTTTATCTCATGAAGGTAATATTGTCCAAAGTGTATGTGCGTTAGTTTTTATGATTGCCCATATCAAGGTTAATCGGACTACTATTGTTGCTCCGGAGAGAGCCACATCCTTCCTAATATGCAACAGGACCGAACACTGCACGCGAAGAACCGTCGCTTTTGAGGAGAAGTTGAAAAGATTGTACCCTCCGTATCAAAGCTGTTTCAGCTCCGCAACCTGCTCTTCGAGTTCGGCATACCATTCCGCGCCAAATTTACGGATCAGGGGTTCCTTTAAAAACTGGTAAACGGAAACCTTTAATTCTTTTCCAAAACTGCATGCCGGACTGCAGATATTCCAGCGATCATAATGAAGCACGTCAAATTCGGGATAATTGGTAATGCGAATGGGATAAAGATGACAGGAGATCGGCTTCTTCCAGGCTATCTTACCGTCTTCATATGCTTTTTCAATTGCACACTTAGTGATTCCGTTTTCCCACGTTACATAAGCACATTCTTTATAAGTATCAACACAGGGTGTAGTGTAATCACCTTCAAAATCTTTTACAAAAGTGCCATGCTCTTCAATGGTCATAATTCCCTTTTCCGTCATATATGGCTTCACGTGAGGGTAGATTTCATCTAGAACTGAAAGTTCTGAAAGTTCCAATGGCGCTCCGGAATCACCTTCGATACAACAGGCACCTTTACACTTATTGAGATTACAAACAAAGTTCTCGCTTATCAAATCTTCATGCACCAATGTGCTTTGTACCTCAATCATTATTGCAATTATAAAATTTCTTTTTCAAGATTACTGGGCCGCCATTAAAGGATATTTAAGGCCGGAAGCATCGGTCAACTCCATGGTAACTGAACCGACTAATATTTCTACTTGTGCCTTAACAGGAATTCTATTATTATCATCGGTAATCCAAAGATACAGCTTGCTATCCTTCCGAAAAATACGCCCAGGTTGGATTGACGGGCTGAACTTCAAACAATTGAAAGTTCCCATTGACGTTTTGACCTTCTCTTTCCCTACATATTGAACAGTCAGGTCGGTGACACCATCACCCAAGTAATAGTCCATCGTAAACTTGTCACCTTGTTTGATTTTGGAAAGGTCCAGACTTCGGGCGAAATAATAGGCAGAAACAATATCAAACGTCTGGCCATCACTCCTAAAATTGCCTCTGTTAGTGACTATTTTCTTCTCATCCTGATAGAACCGCGCTTTATCATTCCGCCGGTAATTAGCTTCACGAATGTTCTCCGTGTATAAATAAGGAATGAGGTTGGTTTTATCAATATAAGAATCGTAGCGATTACGCACCTTGTAGAAAACATTAAAAGTACCGGCAGTACGCCCCTCTGCTGTTAACTGGAATACAGATCTGTTGTCAAATTTTACATCAGATTCTTTGACCCTTAATGTAGCCTCCGCAGCAGTAATAAATCCATATCTAAAACGATACTTTAACTCTTCTCCAGCTTTAAAAACAGCATCTTTCCTGTTGGGAAGTTCCTGGGCGATTAAGCTGCCTGATGACAGCGACATTATAATTAGAAAAATGAGATGCTTCATGCAGATGTTTTACGGTTTAATTCAATGTTCGGGCATTGTGCATAAGTTAAATGCGTTGAGTGAAGTTAGACTTGTTTAATAACCTTTGGATTAATTTGGAGAAATCTGAATGGCGCAGACTACTGGTCTCTCAACAGGAAGCTCTCGGTTCCCGGTTTTAGTCTTTACGTTTATAGATAGGAACAGTAGAACAAGGTTCACCGTACATAATGCTTTTAGCCACCCCTGTAAGTTTACTGGTTATTTGCACAAAAGCCGAAGTTGGCACTGCAATATCTCCGCAACCTTTTATTACGACTCGCTGATCGCGATATTGTTCAACGTCGAGCTTATTTAGTTCCTCTTGAAAAAGAACAGTTTCTAATGTTTCCAGATCCCCAAATATAACAGAAGCCGCGTAGGGTGCTAATTTATTAGCCAAAAGCATATAAGCCCAGGTCGGCACTATCGCATCGGCAGAACAAATAATACCTATATGTTTACCTGTATAAGCAGCCCAGTTATGTTCCTTTACAAACTCTCTGAAATCTTTTTCACGCAACATTAAGCCGTGAAATAAATTGTCCTTTATATCATAGAGAACCCTCTCTCCAGCCGGATAGAGATCGGCCAGATCCAGGCTGATCAAACCGCTTTGGGCAACTTTGTTAACGATGTTTTCCTGGATTTGCATTTCTTTTCTACTAACAGATGATATGGATAAGGTCTTTCCGCTACCTTGATCAGGTCAAGGGCATAATCGAATCAGTTGCTCTTAATTTGCTCCGTAAAATAGTCTGACTTGTAATTTTAAAACTTTTAGAGTGCGCGTTTCAACACCGATCCGCGTAACAAAGACTTCGCAGCAAACAAAAAATCCGGAAGAGACAACTCTCTTCCGGACACAAAGTTAGTATTTTATGATGTTAAAAGAAGTTAACCCGGTAGTCTTTAATCTCAGCCTTCTCACGTAACGCTTTAAAGGCGTCTGCAGCGGCACGCTGAACCAGTGACTCGGTCATCTGCAGCTTCTGCTTATAAGTGTTCGTTAACGGAGCTGGTTTGCTGAATCCTTCCACTACAAAAGCGTAAGCTCCTAACTCACCCTTGATAGCTTTAGAAAGCTTGCCGGGCTGGGAGCCAAATACTGCTCCTATTACTTTATTTTCCTGACCTATGCCAGGAACAACCGGATTTGCGAAAACAATATTCTGTACAGGAACTGCTGTTTTTCCAACATTTTTGGCTACCTGATCGATCGTTGAGGCACCTGCAAGCGCCTTGTTAAGTTTTTCAAGAGACATTTTTGCTTTCACTTCCGTTCTCACAAGCTCCTGAATCTGAGGCTTCACCTGCTCTAGAGGCAAGAATCCCTTCTCATTGATGCTTACCAGCTTGGCAACAATAAACTTATTGTCGGTTTCAAATACCTGGTTTGAAACATCGCCCTTGTTTGCCTTAAATGCCCAGCGAATCATTTCACGTGGATTTTCAATATTTGGAATAGCACCTTGTGATGGGGAAACATTCTCAGCAAGAAGTTTTCTATTACCATCTTTTAACGAAAGTTCATCAAAAGCCTTGGCGTCATCTGCCGCACTTAGAAAGGCGGAAGCTTTACCGTATGCCAGTTGCTCTGTCTTATTGCTGCTTGCCAACACCTTATCAATAACCGCAGCTTTAACAAGACGCGAAGATCCTTTCTGAGAATCAATTTTGATAACATGAACGCCAAACTGTGTGGTGATCACTTTAAGATCACCCGGCTTGCCGTTAAATACCGCCTCTTCAAAAGCAGGAACCATTGCACCGCGACCAAAAGTTCCAAGATCACCACCTTTTTCCTTCGTTCCATCAGTACCGTATTTCGCAGCAAGATCAGCGAAAGAAGCGCCATTCCTAACCAGAGCAGCCAGGGAATCTGCTTTTATTTTTGCTTTGTCTATTCCGCCTTCGGTGGCAGGGTTAATCAGGATATGACTCGCTTTTACTGAATCAGGACCAAATTTAGAATCAATCACCTTGGCAGCATAATAAGTGCCATCGCTAAACACTGGCCCAACATATGAACCAGGAGCAGCATTAAAGATTAACGAATCAATTGCGGGGTTTAACTGACCTTTACGAACATAAGTCACGGGAATCTTAGAATCGGAATTCATAGCAACAAACATGGAATCATTGCTCGCGGTTTTCAAATCAGCAAGAAGTTTGTTAATCTGAGTCTTGGCGTCAGTCGAATCGGATTTTGATGGATTTGCATCGAAAACAACATACTCAAAAGTGCGTGTCTCTTCAGGATTTTTAAATCGGTTCTTATTCTCGTTATAATAGTTCTTATAATCTTCGTCTGTCAGCTTCACCGTGTTGTCAGCAACTGCCGAATACGGAAGGCTCACGTAACGGAAGCTGGCCAATCTATTGCGCTGATCGTAATCTTCACGTGCTTCCAGGGAAGTAACGTACAGACTGTTCTTAATCAGGTTGTTGTATTTTTCAGCCAGTTTGTTCTGGCGAATATTTACAAGGAACTGTGTCCATTGCTGACTAATTTCGCTGTTAGGGTCCTGGTTTTTAACATTAGCTAAAAAAGAATTGAGCTGGGCACGATTAAGCTGGCCTGTTTGAGGATCGCCAAAATTCTGAATTACCTGTTGATCAGGATTTTTTCCTGTGATCATATCATTCAGCTCGTTTTTGCTTACCTGTAATCCCAGGCGGGTTACTTCATCATCCATCAGGATTTGCGAAACGGTTTGATTCCACGTGTTCTCAACTACATAGGAGGTCATTTGAGCATTTAAGTTGCTCTGTCCCATTTGCTGTTTAAAATTATTGGTATTCGCTTCTACCTTTTTATTAAAATCTTCGATAGAGATCGTTTCACCGGCAACTTTACCAACCTCATTTTGGCTAGCCTTCCAAAAAGGTGTACCCACTTTTACTGCGTCGCCCAATAAAAAAGCAACAATTGCAAAACCTATCGCAAATACAATGATTGCACCGGCGCGATTCCGCAAAAAACTCATTATTCCCATATCTAACTTTTATTTTTTACTTCCAAAAGAGGCGCAAGATACACTTTTTAGAAAAATATACTAAGACAAAATTCTGATTCACTGTAAGTCTGCCCGATCAACTTAAAATTGCCTCTCCTAACCAGAGAGGCTATATTTTGATGGCAACTTTTATCGGTATCAACATTCTCCCGACCCGTTTCCTCAAAACGAAATGAGCATTGTTCAGCCTAAATAACTTTGACCGTTTATGAATGGGTTGATTTCTGCTAAGACTACCGGTCTTCTGATTGTATCATGACTCTCCTTTCAGATAACAGATTAGAAACCCTGCTTTTCAGTCAGGCTTAAATCACCGGTTGATTGCTTAATCTCATAATATGAAAAATCTTCGTTAGCCCAAAAACTGGTACCGTAAATAGTATTGCCATTTGCAGTAACGCTAACCATCTTACTAGAAGTAAAACGTTTTTTATTCTCATCCCAAATCAGCTCATCTGATTTAAACGTTTCTTTCTTCTCATTCGTAGCCACCACATTGCGTCTGAGCTCCACTTGTTTTTCATTCTCCCGTCTTATGGCATAGTCGGCAACAACGCGGCTGCTTTCTTTTAAGGATGGATCATAGAAAATTATAGTCACCCCTTTCTTCATTTCATAATACGGATTCTGGGTCTTGAAATGAAGAAGTTCGGGAGCCAGAAGCTTAGCTTTAACTATAGCAGAATCACTATAAATAATTTCCACTCCGGAAGACTTATCTACGGGAACAGGGATTTTTTTTGAAGAAATTTGCTCCACATCTTTTAAATCATTTTCACAGGCAACTTGTGCCAGCAGCACACACGCGAAAAGGCTGTAATAGATGAAAGCCTTGAATTTCATAATCTTTAATCAAATTTGGGCTTGATGAACCATCTGTCGTTCATTGTGAAACCGAGCGTCAAATTGACATAGCGCTCTCGGATCAGGCTGTTTTCAAGCGTACCCCGCTGACCAAGTTCTGCGGCAAAATTGATTTTATAAAAGGTGGTCCTGCTTGATTGTAACGGCAAACCAAGACCTAATGTCATTCCAACCTGGTTGATATCTGTATTATTAATATTAACGTAAGTCTTATCGTACTTAAAGCCCAGGCGATATTCGACTAGCTTGAAATAGCTGCTAACAGCTGTGGGATCCGGGGTAAACTGGCCACCGACAGCAACGCCATAGGTGTTATTCAATCCTCCATTTTCGTTTTCTACACCGTACTCAGACCATTTGGCGTATGAAACGTCGGCTCCTACAAGCCAATAGTCCGTCTTTTGAAATGCGAATCCTATACTATGCGTGAGGGGAAGATTCAACTTTCTGTTCTGACCTTCTGAAAAGAAACTACTATCTATTGCTGGCGATTCATCGCCGGTCGCAAAATCCTTCAGATACCGCGTTGTCAGTGTTGTCGACTTCGAATTAAGTTTGTTGCCGGCGTTTCCGGAATAACCAATAATAAATTTTGACGTCTTGGAAAGATTGGCTTCATATTGCAATCCGTAATCGAAACTCAAACCATTAACGTGATTACCAACTTGGGTACGTGAATTTAAAGCTGCCAGATCTTCCGGAAATTCAGTAGAGCGGTTTTCTTTGATATTTCCAAAAATATACGCTGCGTTAAAACCCAGGCTTAAATTCTTTCCCAGTCCAAAACCATATCCTAAATACGCTTTAGACAAGCCTCCATCGCCGCCATAAATATAATCCACCTTTGTGCCGGCAACAGTGGAAGAATTCTTATACTGGTACCCCGTTTGACTAAATGGAAGGATACCAAAACTTAACGCGGATTTACGGCTTACCGGGATTGCGATGGTTATGTGGCTAAGATTTGCATTGAAGCTATTTTCAGATATACCGGTTTTACTTAGCTGTCTGATGTCAGTAGTAGCCCCGATATCAAAAGTACTTAGCTGAATTGCTGAATAGGATGCCGGATTAGATAAGTTTATATTACTGTATGGCCCGGGCTTACGAAATCCATTGATCAGACCACCTATGCCCTTATTTTGCGGAAGTAAAGATGCCTTAAGGTCACCTAAACCAAATTGCGAATAAGGTGAGCTTGAAGTATTTTGAGCACTAGCAGAAGCCGAAGTAAACAGGACAATTACAAGTAATATATTTTTAAAAATTTTAATCATTATGCTGATGAATAACTTCGTTTAAGCCGATTAGCACTAAATGTGGCTCGGTTTTAAAAGCGTGGGCAAAGATGCTACTTTTCAACCGAGTATCAAAAAATTTCGCATCGCCCCCGCAGAGTATAGTCTGCAAATTCGGATAATGCGAATGGTAACTTTTAATAAAGCCTTTGACCTCAGAAAATATGCCGTTTTGTACACCTGAAATCATTGACGAAACAGTATCAAACCCTTGCGAGCCGGTAAAACTTTCATCAGGATTTACTAAAGGCAAACGACCCGTGAAGGTATGCATCGCCTTAAATCGCATGTTCAAGCCAGGCGAGATGCTGCCACCGCTAAAGTTGCCTTCCCGATCGATAGCATCATAGGTGATACAGGTCCCGGCATCAATAACCAGGCAATCTCTACCGGGGTACAAGTGTTGAGCGCCAATAATATTGGCAAGGCGATCAAGCCCTAGAGTATGTGGAGTTTGGTAGGTTATCTTAACTGATCCTTGTTCGGCAGCTGAAAATCGCGTATAGTTTGTTCGGGCTTTAAGTTTTGTTTCTAATAAGCTGATGTCCGTCTTAACAGAGGAAACAATACTATTAATGACACCAAATCGAGTGATCAGGGGATCTAACCAATTTTCATCATTAAGATCCTGAATCTCCGCATGCTGAATTTCCCGATTACTGAATACGGCCAGTTTAGTTCGTGAATTGCCAATGTCAATAACCAGGTTTGCCATCAGGCATTAACCGTTTTTAATATTGATTCAAAAATGCCTAGTCCATCCTGGTTAGCCAAAATTGGATCGGCCGCACGCTCGGGATGGGGCATCATGCCAAACACATTGCGGTTTGAGTTGCATATTCCAGCGATGTTAACCAGAGAACCGTTGATGTTAGAATCCTGAGTTATATTTCCTGCTTCATCACAATAGCGGAATAATATCTGATCGTTGTCCTGCAACCCCTTCAAAACATCTGCGGAGGCAAAGTAATTTCCTTCACCATGTGCAATCGGTATTTTCAAAGGTTTATCCAGATCAAGTGCTGAAGTGATGAGTGAATTAGTAGTTTCTGTTTTAAGATATACGTTATGGCAAATAAATTTACGGTTGCTGTTATGAAGCAGAGCTCCCGGCAGTAAACCTGCTTCGGCTAAAATTTGGAAACCATTACAGATACCCATCACATAGCCGCCCTTGCCTGCAAACTGGATAACCTCCTGCATAAGTGGCGAAAAACGCGCAATTGCTCCTGATCTCAAATAATCGCCGAAAGAAAACCCGCCAGGCAGAACAATGAAATCAACCCCCTGCAGATCGTGGTCTTTATGCCATAATTGAACTACTTCTTGTCCTAATATGTGTTCCAGGACGTAGATCACATCTTTATCGCAATTAGATCCCGGGAAAATTACTACTCCAAACTTCATGCAGCAAAGCTATTCAATTTTTAAGATTGATGAAGACTGCATTTGTTAAAAAAGGTTAAAGCAGGCACAGGAGGTAATGTGATAACAAGGTAAAGTGGTAAGCTGTTAATAAGACAATTTGTCAATTGATAAATTTTTGCAATTTTCACATTAACACATTCACAGATTAAATGATAGCTCAAAAGATCTGAAAATAGATTATAAATCCTGCCAGCAAGGCGTACAATCCTTCATAGATCCAGCGCTTCTTGCCTGCCTGGACAAAGTAGTAGGCCATCATTACCGCAGCCGGCGGGGCGCATAAAAGGAAATGGTATAGCCTGAACTCAGATTTAAGATAGAAAGATATCAGTCCCAGCAAAAGCATAAAAAATAAAAGCTGAAATGATTTACGTGTCTGAACAAAACTCCTGAAAAAATTACTTCGGAGCTGCAAAATACCCAGAGCTAGAATTAACACCACCGGGATTAATACCAGGTAATCATACCAGTTGATACGAAGATTAACGGGAAATGGGGATGCTAACGGCAACCAGATTCTATAAAATTGAGCAAGGGAATCGTTCCAGTAATAATATACCGCCAGGAAAAAGAAGACGGTCATAAAACCGATGATCCCTATGAGCCATTCACGCCAATTGAAGGGCCTGAATATTAACAAGCTAAGCCACAGCAGTGGCATCATTGCAACAAAGGGGAAGTATATCAGCGTTCCAAGAGCCACCATCATGCCCAAATCAAACATTACAGATCGTACGTCATTGCGCCGGTAAATACTAAGGAACTTCTCAATCATCCAGAGGCCTATAAAATTACATATGAGGGTAGGTGTCAATAAAACAAAGGGACTAAACAAACTTGACGCCGTGACATATAGCAGAGCAGGCAAAAAGGTTGGTTTACCCAGCAGATTATAACTGTTTATAATCCTATTGAAAATCAACGCCTGGACCAGCGTAATGATTAGTGCTATTACGACATTTGAGAAGGGTGAAAAAGCACTTTCAAGGGGTATATTTATAAGGACACGAGCAAAAGGCTCTATAAAATCGAAATTTATAGTATCCGGAAGTTCAAAAAGTACCCCTAATCTTAAAATGATGGCTACCACTGCTAGCAGCAATATATTTAGGGGATTAAGGCTACGAAATTGGTTAATCATGCTTTTTACGGAGAGCCTGTTTTAAGGGAGCAATATTAATATAAAAGGCCGGATGATAAAAACGGAGACTTCGTGCTGTATTTTTTGACTAGTCTCTCCACCACCTGCTGTGTTTCATTTTTGAAGTTACTTTGTACATTGAATGGTTCAGAGATCCATTGCCTCAAGGCCGGAACAAAGTTCGCGTCAAAATGATGTAATACAGGAACCCCCATTTGTCGGGCTGCCTCGGCATTACACTGTTGCTCAAATTGATTTTTCATGGGTATCATCATCACCTTTTTACCCAGAAACAAAGCTTCCGAGGGGCCCTCAAATCCGCCGCCTGTTAACAAGCCGTGCGACTGAACCAGGCTATGATTAAATTCCATATTGGAGATTGGGTTTACCCAAACATTTCTGTCCCGGTAACATACCTTAGAGTGCTTTGAAAACACTTCAAACTTTACCTCCGGGAGCTGTTGAAAAAAAGGCAGCAAATGCCTGTCGTGAAATGAAGGCAGATAAACGGTGATATGCCCCTGGTCAGAAGCCTGCTCATTCCGGATCTGACTGCGAATTACGGGTGTATGTATGAAATCATCATAAGCTTTAAAATGAAAACCAACATGATGGGTGGTTGGCGCATAGTGTTGGAATATAAGCTCGTGCCAATTGAAAGTTGTAGGGGGACGAGGGGTTTTCTTCGAAATGAACGAGGCCTGGTGACTCAAAGAAACACTTGGCATTCCTTGTAATTTACATGCCCAGGCAGTAACCGGTTCAAAATCATTAATGATTAGATCGTACTTTTTCAACGGAAGGGATGACATGTCTCTTCTTAACCGGAACAGGTTCATGTTACGATAAGTCTTCCAGTTATTAACCCCTCCTGTTTTACCAAAGATGAAACTGAAACCATGAAACCGGTAGGTAAGAGACTGATCTAATGATACATCCGCCTGATTGCCGCTAACTAACAGGTCAACGTGGCCATGTTGCTGAAGTAAGGGAACAATTTCCCTTGCCCTGCTAATATGGCCGTTACCTGTGGCTTGTATGGCAAATAAAATCTTCATCTCCTTAAGCCGTATTCCGGCTGATCAGTTTATCACACACGTATTTCATGGAAGTTGTCATGAGGAAATATCGCGATCACCAAACTTAAATGGCGGCCGCTCATCAATATTCAAAATTAGGATTTATTGTTCTTTACCCGAGTGCAGTCAGAATAAATCTTTGCCGTGGGCTAAGCGCCCAACAATTTTGTCTTTCCACGATGCAAATCCCTTATCCTTAAAAGTTGTCTTTCATGATGCAGGGTATGGATCTGGATAAAGCGAAACCACTGCGAGGCATTAAATAATCCTAGTCTGGGGTGTTTTACTTTGTGCCAGGATGTAGCTTTACTAACTGAAGGGGTCACTGAACTAAGCCGGGCCTTAAATTTCACGATCAGATTTCGCGCTTCTTCTTTTGTTATTACAGCTGTAAAACCCGCAATACTCTCGGGAACCTTATATTTGCCCGGAGGAAAGCGTCCAAAAAATAGTATCAGGCGAATCATCCAGGGTGTGCCCGCAGAACTTTTTTCGGCGGTGCCGTTTATACATTGTTCAGCCGCAATTAAAGAGGCGAGGTTTGCTTTGAAGATATGCGAATATACCTCAGAATAAGACCAAACATCCTCAGCCGGTCTTTTCTGAAATTCCTCTTCGCTAAGATCCTCCAAAAAACGGCCATAAATGTCTACCGACTTGAGCATCGATCGTTGTTGTGCTGCCGAACTCATAAGATTTCCATTAATTCTTTAAGCTCGGTTATTTCATGCGGGACATCCGCAGGCTTCTCTTTGCGTTCGGGATTAAAGTAAATGGCTTTCATGCCAAATGCCTGGGCTCCCCTGATATCCGCCTCAATGCTGTCGCCAACCATCAGACTTTCCGAGACGCTTGCATTAGCACCATTAAGTGCAAATTCAAAAATAGCTCTATCTGGCTTGTTGCATCCAACACATTCAGAGATCACTATTGTATTAAAATAACTTCCAAGGCCATTATTTTCAATTTTCATCTCGGTTGATTCCTTGAAGCCGTTAGATATTAGGTGAAGCTTGTACTTTGCAGATAAATAGGATAAGGTTTCATGCGCTTCAGGAAACAAATTCATTTTAGTGGGACAAATTCGTACATAATCATCCTCAAAGGCCGAGGGCACCAATTCAGCAGGAATACCCATATCAGTAAACGTTTTTGAAAAACGAGTATGGCGTAAATGTTCCTTACTGATCTTCCCCAAATGATAATCCGCCCAAAGGGAATGATTATTTTTTGTATAAATTTCTATAAATAAGTCTGCAGAATGAATGCCGATCCCTTTTAAGGCATGCAGATGATAAAGTTCGTAAAGAGTTTCCTGTGCATTACGGTCAAAATCCCAGATGGTATGATCCAGATCAAAGAAGATATGGTTTGTCGATTTGTGAATGTGATTATTTGGCAATGCGCGTTGGAGAATGGTTAGGCGTCAAAATTAATGAAAATTCATTCGCGGCTGCCAGGGATTGATAAGTAACTAGGCATCGGGAAATTTACATACTTGCACATTTCCATATTTGCACATTAAATCAGCCTTCCTTCACCCCATAAGCCAGATCCCCTGCGTCACCAAGGCCGGGAACGATATAAGCCTTGGAGGTCATTTCTTCATCAATAGCACCCAACCATAATTTAGCATCCGGCAAATTCGCTTTTACATGCGCAACGCCCTCGGTGCTGGCTATAACCGATACAATATGCAGCTCTTTAATTTTATACTGCCGGAGCAATTCCTTACAACAATGTACCATGCTCATTCCGGTTGCCAGCATCGGATCAGCTACAATCACAATCTTATTCTGAAGAGACGGAGTAGAAACATATTCCATCTCAATTACAAAATTTCCAGCTTTTGTAGTCTTACGATACGCAGAAATAAAAGCGGAGTCCGCCCTGTCAAAATAGTTGAGTAATCCCTGATGTAGCGGAATTCCTGCTCGCAATATCGTAGCAAGCACTGGCATTTCAGCTAGTACCGGAACTGTAGCCGTCCCCAGGGAAGTTTCGAACTCTGTGTCTACATACTGAAATTCTTTACTGATCTCGTAAGCGAAAATTTCCCCCAGGCGCTCCAAATTTCTGCGAAATCGCATGGAGTCCTGCTGTATCTGCGCATCCCGCAATTCAGCCATAAAATGATTGCCTATTGAAGAAGTCTCGCTTAAAAGAAAATCCATGAGTCCGCGGTTTGGTTTATAATGCTTTAAATTTAGAAAAGTTTCTTTTATCTGCTGATTCGAATTTAGCAGCCCATAATCCCAGCTAAGAAATGGATTATCACGCATGGGTCACGAATTCGATAAAAACATGACTTGATCAACCTGTTTACACTAAAACAGCGAATCGATCGTACTATAGTGGACATTATACAAAGATGTTCATAAATAAGGTTTGATTCGGGGGAGTTGCTAAATAGCAGCTCCCTTGTTTGTTTCCAACAAATACGGCAATTAACGGTTATTGCTATCCAAGACCGACGGTCTAAGTTTATTATCTTTGAACATTCATGGAATTTAAGATAACATCAGAATACCAGGCCTCGGGTGACCAGCCGGAAGCCATTCGTCAATTGGTTGACGGCGTAATAAGAGACGATAATTACCAAACACTTCTCGGGGTTACCGGATCCGGAAAAACATTTACGATTGCCAACGTCATTGAACAGACCCAAAAACCGACTCTTGTTTTAAGTCATAACAAAACGCTGGCGGCCCAGCTCTACGGAGAATTTAAGCAGTTTTTCCCGGAGAACTCGGTTAATTATTTCGTTTCCTATTATGATTACTATCAGCCGGAGGCTTACATTTCGTCTACCAACACATATATCGAAAAGGACCTCCAGATTAATGAAGAAATTGAAAAACTAAGGCTCCGCACCACTTCATCCTTAATGTCGGGCAGACGGGACATCATCGTAGTTTCCTCGATTTCCTGCATTTACGGAATGGGTAATCCCGAAGATTTTTCAAACTCAATCTTCCGTTTTGCGGTAGGAACCAAGGTCAGCCGGAACGCTTTTTTACATCGTTTAGTCGAAATCTTATACTCTCGAACCACCACAGATTTTCGCAGGGGAACGTTCCGTGTTAAGGGGGATACTGTGGATATATATCCGGCTTACATGGATTATGCCTACCGGGTTTCTTTCTTTGGAGATGATATAGAAGAGTTGACGGCTATTGATCCCGCTTCAGGGAAAACGATTGAGAAGATGACTCATCTTGCCATCTTCCCTGCCAACTTGTTTGTTACACCAAAAGATAGATTCACTCAATCAATCTGGTCTATTCAGGAAGAGCTGGAATCGCGAAAACAACAGTTCGTCGATGAAAAGCGTTTCCTGGAGGCTAAACGTCTTGAAGAAAGGGTTAATTACGACCTGGAGATGATCCGCGAGTTGGGTTACTGTAGCGGTATAGAAAATTACTCCCGGTTTTTTGACGGTCGTTTACCGGGAATGCGTCCATTCTGCCTATTGGACTATTTTCCCGATGACTATTTGATGGTGATCGATGAAAGTCACGTAACAGTGCCCCAAATCAGGGCTATGTATGGTGGCGATCGGTCAAGAAAGATGGCATTGGTAGATTACGGTTTCCGATTACCCGCCGCCCTCGATAACCGTCCTTTAAACTTTAATGAATTTGAAAAGCTTGCCCCACAGACAATTTATGTAAGTGCGACTCCAGGCGATTATGAATTAGAAAAAACCGAAGGTGTTTTCGTAGAGCAGGTTATCCGGCCAACCGGGTTACTTGACCCAACCATAGAGATCCGACCAGTAGGTAACCAGGTTGATGATCTTCTGGATGAAGTGGATAAGACAATCAAGATGGGCGACCGTATCCTGGTAACGACCTTAACCAAACGAATGTCTGAAGAGCTAACCAAATACATGGACCGACTGGGAATCAAAGTCAGATACATTCACTCGGAAGTAAAGACATTAGAAAGGGTAGAGATTCTCCGTGGCCTGCGTCTGGGTGAATTTGATGTCTTAATTGGTATTAACCTGTTACGGGAAGGACTGGATCTGCCGGAAGTGTCGCTTGTTGCAATCCTGGACGCAGACAAAGAAGGCTTTCTACGTTCAGAGAAATCACTCATTCAAACAATAGGGCGTGCTGCCCGAAACGACCGTGGGCGTGTGATCATGTATGCTGATACGATCACAGAAAGTATGCGGGTAACCATTGATGAAACAAATCGCCGCCGCGACAAACAAATTGCTTATAATCTTGAACACGGAATCACGCCGATGACGATCGGTAAATCAAGGGAAGAAATTATTGAGCAGACTTCTGTAATGGACTTTAAAGGCGGAGTGCAAAAAGCCTACGTTGAAAAAGAGATGACCGATAGCCTGGCTGCTGATCCAATCGTTCAATATATGACCAAACCAGAGTTGCAGAAGTCTATTGATAAAACAAAAAAAGAAATGGTGACCGCAGCCAAAGAAATGGACTTTCTACAAGCCGCCAAACTCAGAGACGAAATGTTTGCTTTGGAGAAGGTGATGGTGGAAAGGTTTAATTAGTATTGAGTAGGTAGTATTGAGTATTTAGAGTCAATTGCAATCTAAGTTATCAATGATCACCCTATTTTAGTACCGCAATTGCACTTACTTGATCTTGATTATCAAACTAACAGTTTAAGGAACTCCAATTCTGGCATTTCTACGAAATTAATAGCAGACCGTTAAATTTCTAACTACTAAGTACTAATTACGCAATATTAATAATGGACGGACAAAATAGAAAAGATATATATCCAGGCCTTGAAGTAGACATTATCCTGAAAAAAGACCAGCGAAGCGGTGCGCGTACCAGGGGCATTGTACAAGCATTGCTAACAAGCTCAGCATTTCATTCACGGGGCATCAAGGTGCGGCTTGAAGATGGGCAGGTGGGTCGCGTGGTTGAAATAATCGGTGATTAGTTGTTCGGTGGTTAGATGATTAGCCTGTTATTGACAAATTAGCAAATCATCAAATTGACATATTGCCAAGTCATTTTTAAATCATAAATAGAATTGAAGGCGGCTGTCATGAAACATATCAAAAAAAATATCGTCTATATTTGTATATAATCTCAGCTATGGCATTATTAAAGTTTTTATTCATCACAATTTGCATTCTCTGGTTACTTAAAATGGTAGCCCGGATCCTTCTGCCTATTTTATTTCAAAAAGTAGTTAGGAAAGCGCAGAATCATGCAACTCAGCATTATCAGCAACAGCAACCCCGTCCCGACGGAAAGATAAAGATCGACTTCGTACCTCCGCGTCCAAAGGACGAGAAAATCAATAAGGCAGGCGATTTTGTAGAATATGAAGAAATTAAGTCATAGGGGGTTCTGAGAACCCGTTATTAATGACGGTGTGCAGTTTGCGCAACTTCTGCTTTACCCTTCCGTTAATTTCTACATTATATTTCAGGAAGTTGCTTCCCTATATCCGCCCTTCAGACCATCAATTAACTGCCTTTTTCGTCGTTGTTGAAATTATAACCATTTATTTCTTAGTTATTTCAATAAGCGCATCCTTCCTATAAGCTTTTTTCTATTTTTGGCGTTCAATTAAGATACAGAATGAATAATTGGTTTAAGCGTAATGGCATTCACCTGGCCATAACAGGAATTTTTATCGCGTTATGTTTCGTTTATTTTAGTCCGGTGATGCAGGGCAAAGCGTTGCCGCAATATGATGTTTTGCAGGCGCAAGCCATGCAGAAAGAAATCATGAAGGTAAAGGCAGAAACAGGCACTGCACCTTTATGGACTAACGCAATGTTTGGCGGGATGCCGGCTTATCAAATATGGGCGCAGTATCCAAGCAATATTGCCACTTATATCATCTCCTTCTTTAAAACGGTTTTTCCTAACCCTATTGACACGGTATTACTTTACCTTTTAGGAGCCTACCTGTTGTTCAGTGTGTTGCGTATCAAACCCTGGCTTGCAGCAGCAGGGGCAATTGCTTTCGCATTTTCCTCCTATAACTTCATCATTATTGAAGCGGGACACAGCAACAAGGCTATGGCCATTGCTTTCTTCGCTCCCATTTTAGCAGGCATTATCTTAACCTTCAGAAGGCAATATTTGCTGGGTGCGGCCCTAACAGCACTATTCCTTGCTATAGAGATCCGGGCCAATCATATCCAGATGACCTATTACCTGTTCATTGCTCTGCTGATATTCATCGGGATTGAATTGTACCATGCGGTTAAGTCGAAAAAGATCAATGAGTTCGGCAAGTCGTTCGGTTATCTATTTGTCGCTTCCCTTCTGGCGATGGCGGTAAACGCGGGTAACCTATGGACAACCTATGAATATGGACAGGAATCAATTCGGGGACGATCAAACCTTACAACAGATCAGTCGCAGCCAAATACAGGTGTTGACCGGGATTACGCTTACCAGTGGAGCCAGGGAGTGGGTGAAAGTCTGACCTTTCTGGTACCAAACGCTTACGGAGGTTCTTCTACGCCTCAGCTGGACGGGAGCTCTGAAGTAGCAAAAGTACTTTCAGGACGAGGCGTACCAACTGAGCAGGCCGTAGGCTTTGCTAAACAGTTACCAACCTATTGGGGTGAAAAGAGCTTTACATCAGGACCGTGGTACTTTGGCGCAATAGTATGCTTTCTATTTGTTTTAGGGCTGTTTATTGTAAACCATCGTATAAAATGGTGGATCCTGTCAGCCACTTTACTAAGCATGTTCCTGGCTTTCGGCAGGCACCTGCCTTTTATATCGGATCTTTTCTTCGATTTTTTCCCTTTGTATAATAAGTTCAGAGCAGTCGAGTCAACGCTTGTCATTGCCGGGTTCCTTATTCCCATTCTTGCCATTCTCGCTATCAGCGAAGTAGCGTCTATGAAGAAGCCAGCAGCAGATCTGCAGAAAAAACTGTTATACTCCTTATATATAACCGGGGGGATCCTTCTGCTGATTATTGTGGTCCCGAATGTTCTTCTTTCTTTCAAACCTTCCAATCATCAACAATTTGTTGAGCAGATGATGCAGGTTACAGGTGGTGATCGTAGCTTTGCCGACGCTATTGGCAACGCGCTGGTGCAGGATCGGATCAGTCTTGCGAGGCTGGATGCTATCAGGTCGCTTGTATTTGTTTTACTGGCTGCCGGACTACTTTGGCTGCTGATAAAACAAAAGATAAAAGCAGAATTCGCCTTTGTTCTGTTCGCCGTTTTCATACTTGTTGATATGTGGACTGTTGACCGCCGGTATCTTAACAACGAAAACTTTGTTGAGAAGCGGGTTATGGATCAGCAGTTTCAGGCTCGGGAAGTCGATGAGATGATTCTCAGAGATACTGATCCGAACTACCGCGTACTCGACCTCACAATCCCTACGTTTTCCAGCGCCAATGCGACCTTCTTCCACAAAACGGTAGGCGGATATCATGCAGCCAAACTGAAGCGTTTTCAGGAAGTACTTGACAAGCAGTTTAACAATTCCATTAATGAAGATGTACTGGACATGTTGAACACCAAGTATGTGATCACGGCCGATCAAACCGGTCAATCACAGCGTATGCAAGCCCGAAGTACAGCTGCTGGGCATGCGTGGTTTGTTCCACAGGTAACTTTTGTTAAGGATGCAGATCAGGAGATGGCCGCGATCAGTAGTTTTGACCCTAAAAAAGAAGCATTTGTTAATGACGAGTTCAAGCCTTTAATCGATGAGAAGAAATTAGGTCTTCCTTCCAATGCATCTATCAGGCTTACCAACTACAGACCAGATCATTTAACCTATGAATACACCGCTCCAAATGATGTTGTCGCCGTGTTTTCTGAAGTATGGTACGATAAAGGTTGGAATATGTATGTAGATGGTGAATTAAGGCCACACTTCCGAGCCGATTATATTTTAAGGGCCGCTCAGCTACCCGGCGGAAATCATAAAGTGGAATTCAAATTCGAACCAAAATCCTACTATACCGGCGAGATTATTTCCCTGATAGCCTCTATACTTTTAGTACTGGGATTAGCATTCGCTGTTTACACCGAAGTTAAAGGCAGGAAAGAAGAACGAATTAAGGAAATTGCTTAACAAGTTATTCCGGATAAAAACCTTAAAATCCCTGCAGATCAAAGAATCTGTAGGGATTTTTTTTTTGACCAATAAGAGGCGCAGGAACATTTTAGCAGAACCGATACTATAACAAATGAATTTCGTTCCATCGGAACGTCTTGTGCTGAAGGAAAAATCAATCATTTGTCCGCCCATGCCGCAAGTAATAAAAACCCATCTTTAAAGCAATTACGGTATGATTGATCAGGTTGGGCACCAACCCATAATGTTTACTGAAAATATCAAACCGCTCTTTCAGGCTTTGAAGATGCCTTCCTTTTGACATGCCGCCTACAAGATATTTGGCAACATACATCCTGGTATTCACAATTTTACTTGTTTTTTTAGCCACCTTAATGACCCAGTCTATGTCAGAACTCAACTGATACCTTGTGTCAAAGGGTTCCGCAAGTGAACGCTTAACATAAATAGCCTGATGACTAATACTCATCCCATACTGAAAACTCCGCCATGAAAAAACTTCAGGAGATCGGTGTCGCCGTTGTCCAAGGCTTTCCCAATTATGATTAAACATTTCTGTCTCGCCGTAATAAACATCCCCACCGGACTCTGAACTGAATACTTCAGAAACTGTATCCGAACTGTAGATCTCATCCCCAGAGTTCATGAAGAGAACATAGTCTCCGGTTGCAAGTGCTAGGCCTTTATTCATTGCATCATAAATTCCATTATCCGGCTCAGAGACAAAATGAGCAAGTCGCTCCTTATATTTTTCAATAACTGAAATTGTTCCATCATCGGATCGCCCGTCAATAATGATATATTCCAGATTAGTATATGTCTGATTTAAGACAGAAAGCATTGTCCGTTCAATATCACGAACATTGTTATAAACAATAGTTACGACTGATAGCCTGGGTTGGAACATCATTTTTGAAGCAAGGAAGTATATAGTTTAATATGTTGTTGAGCAACTACATTTTCTGAAAAACTAGTCTCGATGGTTCGTCGGGCATTTTCATTCAGCACCGTTCTTTCCGGATGATCATAAACCCACGTAATCCCATGCGCAAAATCTGCAGCGGATCGGTATTCTGCAAGGTAGCCGTTCTCCTTATGGTTAACCATATCCGGAATGCCGCCTGTTTTAAAGGCCACCACCGGCGTTCCGCATGCAAGGCTCTCCATCACGGTATAAGGTAAATTATCTTCCAGTGAAGGGGCTAAGAACACATCTGCTGCACTGTAGCAATTAGCCAACTCCTTCTCTTGATCTATTCTCCCCAAAAAAGTGACTTTAACCGGGAAGTCTGGGACATTTTTTTCATCTCTGTTGCCGAACACAACCAATTCAATTCGTTCTTTGGGAATTCGTTTTGATATAAGTTCCAGGGCTTCCAGCAAATATGATGTTCCTTTGTGCAGATCGTTGCGGGAAGGCATAAATCCGCTCAGCATCACAAACTTATCCCCGGCAATACCCAAAGTCTGCTTTGCCAACGCTTTACCAAGCGATTTAAATACAGTGGTATCTAAAGTATTTGGAATTACATGAATGTTTCGGTTACCCAGCAACTTGCTTCTTTGTACTGAATCCGCCATCCATCTGCTGGGAGCGATAATTTTGAAATCTATAGCAGAGTAAGCTTTTCTTTTCTGCTTCCAAATGCGGTGAGACCAATCGCCAGGATTCGAATCTTTTAACAATGGACAATTACCGCATTCATTCTCAAAATGATTGCAGGAATATCGCACATGGCAACCGCCCGTAAATGCATTGCTGTCGTGAAAAGTCCACACGATCGGCTTATTGAGCTTACCGAGCTCCCCAAGATCCGCCGGCTTTAAAAACCCATGATTTATCCAGTGAATATGCAAGATATCTGCCGCCTTAACGGCGGGATGACCTGAAATACTCTTACCCCAAATGGAAAAGGAAAACGGTGTTTTTAACGGCTTTAATAACAATTTGCCCATTATCTGCTCCAGTACAATTCCGGTCATTGCGATCGCACGTCTTAAAAAACCTGAAGAAAAATTGTTGTAGTCCGAATCTTTTTGAAACGAAAAGTTAACCCATAGTGATGAATCTACTCCATGCTGCTTTAAAGCGAAATTTAAACGACCGGCGGCTTTTCCTGCCCCCCCGTTATCACGATAGGTATTTATATGAATGATCTTCAAGGCCACTAAAATACACTATTTTAGAATTCATAGTCGCTTCTGTGTCCTGAGACAATCTAAATTAAATAGCTGTTTGAGAAACTAGATGATCCACAATTAGACCGTGCCTTTGAGAAAATTCGGAAAGAGTTAAAATAGTTTTCAAAGGCTCTCCAAGGCGGGCCTTCTTTTTTTACTTTTGAACGCATGTCAAACCTCTTAACCGACCGTAGTTTCTGGACTAATTACTGGGAGTCAAAACCCAACCTGGCAATTCCAATTTCCCCTGACTATCTTTTTCATCAGCAGCTCGCCGACATTATTAAACGCCGGAAGCCGGAGTCAGCTGTAGAACTCGGCGGTTTCCCGGGATACTATACTATCTTTCTGAAAAAGTACTTTGGCATCGAAACTACCCTGTTTGACTATTTTGTGCATCCCGGGATCCTCAATTCTGTGTTGAATAAAAATGGGCTTACCCAAAAGGATATTACCATAATAGAGTCAGACCTCTTTACCTATGTTCCCGAAAAACAATATGACCTGGTGTTAAGTTGCGGGTTGATAGAGCACTTTGAGGATACTAAAGACATCATAGCACGTCACCTCGCCTTTTTAAAACCGGGCGGTACCCTATTCATCACTCTACCTAACTTCAAAAGTGTGAATGGCTGGGTTCAGCAAAGCTTCGATAAAGAAAACTATCTGAAGCATAACATCAAATGTATGGACCCGGATCTCTTAGCCGGTATTTTAAAAGGGTCGGATCTTGAAGTCCTGCAGGCCGGTTACTTTGGCCGTTATAGCGTTTGGCTTGAAAATAAAAGTGAAAAATCTACGCTAACTAAAGCTTTTATTAAAACGATCTGGTTTATAGGTAAGATCGCTACAAAACTTGTTCCTGTCGAGACAAAAGTATTGTCGCCATACATTGTATTAGAAGCGGTCAAAAAAAGCTGATCTGCATACAGCAACTTCATTCGAAGTAACTATGCAAGAAGCATCAAACTTAACTTACCTTTTTAAATTTTGCCGGGCAAACCGCACCAGGCGCTGCCATAAGTTTCCTTTCCGGTTTTTTAAAAACGCCTTGATGCACCGGTAGGCTTCTTTGTTTTCTTCTATGACGTTCGGAAACTGGGTGATGGGCTTATGATTAACGACCACCGCATACATTTCATTCACTCCAGAGTGTACTCCTGAACCGTCATGCCCAATATTATTGATTAATGATTCTGAAGGATTAAGCGTCAAGCCATTTTTCAGAAATATAGAAGCGTACCATCGTATGGCCCATGAATTATTTTTACCCGCTTTGAACTCCTTTATCTGTTTCCAGAAATTCATATTGTTTTCGATCGAAAAGTCGTGAATCATCCGGGAATTAAACTGGCTGATCAATTTGTCTATATCGGGTTCGAAATGATTCCAGGCACGTTCCCAGGTTGCCCAGCCCCAGCTGGTTGCAGCGCGATAAAAAAAAGTCTCAGGCAAGCCCCTTTCATTCCTTTTGACAGAATCAACTTTAAGTGGATACATGTAGGCGCCAATATGCATTACGCGCTCTTCATTTTTGTACCGCTCAAGAGCATCATTGAAATACCGAAGAGTATTAGGCGAGCTGATCAGGTCATCCTCAAACACGATGATCTTGCCATACTCTTTTACCAGCCTGCTGACACCATCGATGATCGAATTTGCAAGTCCGAAATTTGATGACCGCTTAATAACCTCCACCTTCCTAAATCCGCTTACCGACTTTAAAAGCTCCCGAACTTCATTTACATTGTTTTCATCGTCCGATTTAGCAGGCCCATCCGAAAAGATAAAAAGCCGCGAGTCCTCAGCAAGCAAGTTTTGCTGCAGGAATTTCAGCGTACGGCGGGTGTGCTCCGGCCGGTTGTAAACAAATAAAGCAATTGGAGCCAGGTTTTGCATTAAGGGAATGAATTAAAGGGTTTGAATCGCCGGCCGATATTCTATTCTCAGGCCAATCCCTCAAACTGAACATATTCTAAGAGTTCTTAGTTTTAGGATGTCTGGAGGAAATATTTAAATACCCAGGCAGTTGTTGTCTTTGTAAAAGATAGTCGTTGATTTCCGGTAGAATAAGCCTGGGGAGATACCCGAAAAAGGCAGTTGTTTAAAGCCAAGGCTGGTTAAAGAATGAACTGCCGGCAAATAAAACTCTCGCTCTGAATCATCAAGTACGATTACACCATCATCAGTAAGGGCATTAAGTGCCTGCATGCAGCAGTTCACACGATCACGGCCGTCTACAATTATCATATGAAACTTTTTATCAGAGGAAAGAGGCATTCGGCAATAATCACCATCAGGCACCAGTCCGCAATAGATCATTTCTGCATTAGCAGGCTTGCTTGCCGAGATCTTATTAAACCAATCGCGATCATGTTCAACCGAAACGACTTTATCCGCCAATTTAGCATAAAAAAATGTCGAGTTTCCGGATCCAAATTCAAATACCCGATGATACTTTCGAATCCGGTCTTTAATAAAATCAATAAATGAATAGGTAACCCACGGTATTGGATCTCCCTTCTCATCAACCGGCGTTTTGCTTTGTAAAGTGTCGAACCAACCAATTTCTGCGAGGTAACCCTTCACACCAAATGACAAAAGAGAACGAATTTTTTCAGCTCTTAACAAGCTGGTGTAAGGTAGCAGGCGTTTCAACGATTATTCAGTTTTTGTATTAGAGAGATTAAAAGTAAGGATTTTAACATCATTATTCCCTGCGCCCGGGTTTGTGGGAACAAAAAAATGGAAAACGTTGCCGCAAAATATGCCACCAGAGTTGCAATGGACGCTCCAACGCCACTATACAAAGGTATTAGCCAGAGATTTAGTAAAATATTAACAACGGCACCTATCGCCGTACGTTTAAAAGAGATTACCGTGTAACCTTCCGCCAGCAGGTACTGGCTGCTGGCACTTCCCAGAAATACAAATATACCCGACCAGATATGGATGGCCAGCATTAATCCGGCGCCCTCATATTGATCTGTGTAGATGAGAGATATAATCGTATTGGCACCTATACTTATCACCAGCGCAACGGGCAGGCTAATACCAACCAGCAGATCGTATAAATTCTTCAGGCGCTTATTATAACGCGGCAAATCTGTTTTACGGGCATGGATAATTGCCGGAAATACAGAGGTGACAATTGCTACCGGTATAAAGAACCAGGCTTCACTAATTCGTGCGGCGGCACTGTAGATGCCGACGGCCTCGCTCCCTTTCGTCTTCAACATCACAATATCAATCTGCATATAAAGAGAAACCATCACCGCACTCAATATCAATGGCCATGATTGCTTGAGCAAAGCCTTCGCCTGATTCGCTTCAAACTTCCAATAAGTTATTTTAAGAAATGCCTTGCGGTGATAAATAATTACCAATCCGATTGCCAGAAATGAAGCGTCCAGTGCCAGTGCGAGCGCAAAGTAGATCACCGGAAGTTTTAATACGATTAGCAAGACTTTGACTGCAGCCGAAATAAGCAGGCAAATATTTTGCACATGCACCACGAACTTCGATTGTACCTGCGATTGAAAATAGGAGTCGATGATATTAAAGCTCTTAAACAACGAGGCTAGTCCACAAAAAGCAATCAACAATGCCACCGATTCATCCCGGATAACTGCATTGCTGCGAAACCAGAGATAGATCAGCACAGCCGTGGGGATGAGCAGAACGTTTACTGCAATGCGCATCCAAAATGCCGAGCCAAGAATTACATTCTTATCTTGCGGCCGGTTTATGATCTCACGAATGATAAAACTGTCTAACCCGAGTGCGCCAACGGCCGCAAAAATACCGGTGAAAGCGATTGCAAAGTTAAGGTCGCCAAATGAAGCAGGGCCCAGGTAGCGGGCAATGATAAAACCTACCACCATGCTTAAAACCCTACCTAGCATCAACCAGGCGGTATTTTTGAAATACTTTTCAAACGCATGCTGATCGAAACCAGGAATAGCAGGTATCTTCATCTTGTCGGCAAATTCAAAAACGCGTTTTTAAGAATCAGCTGAACTATTTCCTTTAGTTCCGGAAGGTCTTTTTGTATTGAGTCCCACACTATTCTAAATTCGATAGCATGATACTCATGCAAAAGGAAGTTCCTGAATGCCCTTGCCTTATACCAGGGATAAGGATACTTATCAAGCAAATCGGTATCGATATGAGTAATGGCTTCGCCGATTACAGTGAATTGAAATAATGTTGCGTTGATAAGAATGGAGTTATCTAAAAAAGATTTTTTCGAATGCTGCCCAACAAAACTTTCAATATCAGAGATTGCTTTCAGTACGTGTTCAAGCCTTTCCTTACTTGTTATCTTACTATCTCTCATAAATCAACTTAAGTTCGGGTTCAATTCTTGCCATTATTTCGCTTTTAATAGCCTGTTCCATCACCACATCAACCTTCCTCGAACTAATCATCGATAATTGGTGTTGAATTTCAGCAAGGTCAAATAAAGAGAACGATATGTCTTCAGGCACCCTGATGATTAAATCAATATCGCTTTTATAATCGCCTTCGGCCCTGGCAAAAGAACCAAAGATCCAGGCTTTACTAACACAATTGTTTTTTTGAAGGTAGCCTGCGAATTCTTTAATAATTATCTTTTTATCAACCTTCACCGAAACACGATATGCAATTTGCTCTTCGGCAACTTTCAATGCTTGAGGGGCTAATTCTTCATCGCCGATTTCATGTAAAACTTTGCCGCTGAGATAAAGCACCGTGAGTTCCTGCAAGTCGTAATTGTAGAGCCTTCCTAATGCCTCTACTACCTTTTTGGTTAACCGTCTTTCGCCTCGTTCCATTTTGCTGAGAATGGCCACATCAATATCTATCAAGCCTGCCACCCGGCGAAGTGGTAATTGATTTAATTCTCGCAACTTCCGGAGTTTCGAACCTAAATTTTCTGTTGACATGCTCAGTGTTGACAATTTAAGTCAAAAATAACAATTTGACTGAATTCTAAGAATCTCATCTCTTATTGAACTCTTCCTTCCCGTCATCTTTGATGTCAGGAAAGTCTTAAAGGAAAATCGTTAGTTGCTGGCATTAAAATTTAATGGTAATTACAGTTTCACTCAGGTAGCCAGAAAGTATGAGCTCTTACCCCCGGCAGGTGGAATGGTTTGTATCTTGGTACCGAAAAAACCAACCTCATGTTACGATCGAAGAACCATCAGAAGCCGAATCGGATCCCTCCAATTTAAAGGATAGTAAAGACCTCGAAAAAAAGCTTGCTCTGGCAGAAATGAAAATTGCAGCCCTTGAAAAGGTGATTGCCCTGGCCAATGAAGAATATGGCACTGATCTTAAAAAAAAAGCTGCTACCATGTGATCGATGAGCTACAACGGGCATTTAAAAAATACCTTATAACAAAAAGCATCTAACGACAAAAACCCGGCGATGCCGGGTTTTTGGTAGAATTCGTAATTCTTATATTAGTTCTGAAACTTCTTTGCGTTTATTTTACGTTCGCTTTCGCCAAGGTAGATTTTACGCAAACGCATGCTTTTTGGAGTGATCTCGATATATTCATCAGCTTGAATGTATTCCATCGCTTCCTCAAGAGAGAACTTAATCGCTGGCGCAATACGAGTATTGTCATCTGTTCCAGAGGCACGCATGTTGGTTAAGGCTTTTCCTTTAACAAGATTTACAACCAGATCATTATCACGAATGTGTTCACCCATAATCTGTCCTTCGTAAACATCAACACCCGGATCAACAAAGAAACGACCGCGATCCTGTAGCTTATCGATAGAATAAGCTGTAGTCTGACCTTTTTCCATAGATACTAATACTCCGCTTAAACGGCCTGGGATAGTACCTTTCCATGGCTCGTAAGCCTTGAAACGGTGTGCCATAATTGCTTCGCCACCAGTAGCTGTTAATACGTTGTTACGTAAGCCGATAATTCCACGTGCGGGAATCTCGAACTCAAGATGCTGAAGATCGCCCTTAGGTTCCATCACAAGCAATTCGCCTTTACGCTGGGTAACCAGCTCGATAACCTTTCCTGAAACTTCACCGGGAACATCCACAATCAATGTTTCGATTGGCTCGCATTTCACCCCGTCAATTTCTTTAATAATAACCTGCGGTTGACCAACCTGTAATTCATACCCTTCACGACGCATAGTTTCAATTAGAACTGATAAATGCAGAATTCCTCTTCCGTAAACAAGGTATGAATCCGGCGAATCAGTTTCGACAACCTTTAACGCCAGATTTTTCTCCATCTCTTTGTATAAACGCTCTTTCAAACGTTGTGAGGTAACAAATTTGCCCTCTTTACCGAAGAACGGAGAGTTATTGATGGTAAACAACATATTCATGGTAGGCTCATCAATGTGAATTACCTCCAGTTGTTCAGGATTTTCGAAGTCAGCGATGGTATCACCGATATCAAATCCTTCAATACCTACTACCGCGCAGATATCACCAGATTTAACTTCAGTAACCTTTACCTTTCCAAGGCCTTCAAAAACATAAAGTTCTTTGATACGACTTTTCTGAATTTTGCCATCACGCTTTACAAGCGATACCGGCTGATTCTCTTTAACCACACCACGAGCTACCCGGCCAATGGCGATACGACCAACAAATGAAGAGTAGTCTAATGATGTAATCTGCATTTGCAGAGTACCTTCAGAAATTGGCGCTGGTGGAATAAACTCTATAACAGCATCTAATAAAGGAGTGATGTCTTCAGTTTGATTTTTCCAGTCAGTACTCATCCAGCCATGTTTTGATGAACCGTATAAAACAGGAAAATCTAACTGGTCTTCAGTAGCTTCAAGGTTAAAGAATAATTCGAAAATTGATTCATAGACTTCCTCCGGACGGCAGTTCTCTTTGTCAACCTTGTTAACCACAACAATCGGTTTTAACCCCAGAGCCAAAGCTTTTTGGGTAACAAACCGTGTCTGCGGCATAGCTCCTTCAAAAGCATCTACTAACAAGATCACCCCGTCGGCCATTTTAAGAACCCGCTCTACCTCTCCGCCAAAATCAGCGTGACCAGGTGTGTCAATGATATTAATTTTAACATCTTTGTACTGTACTGAAACGTTTTTGGAGACGATCGTTATACCACGTTCACGTTCCAGATCGTTGTTATCCAGGATCAAGTCCCCCGTGGCCTGATTGTCACGAAAAAGGTTCGTTTGATGTAAGATCTTATCAACCAGGGTTGTTTTACCGTGGTCAACGTGTGCGATGATCGCTATATTTCGGATGTTTTGCATGCAAAAACTAATTAAAAAAAATTTTTGCAAAGGTAGTTTTAATTATCGGAAATTTTATACTCCCTGATTCTGAAAGTGTTCTGACAAAAATAAATACAAGTAATATTATCTTTGTGAATGGGAGTTCAGGAAATTCTTTTAGCTGCGATCTTTGTTTTTGCCCTTGTCTATTTAGGCCGAATGATGTACCGCAACCTTAAAGCTGATAAAGGCTGTGCAAGTGGTTGCGGGAAATGCGGGGCAGATTTTTCCAAATTTAAAGTTCCGGATCAAAAGCTTAATTAGATTTTCTGAATCAGACAAACAGCGTAAGCTACTACACCTTCTTCGCGACCAATAAAGCCCATCGTTTCGTTTGTTGTTGCTTTAATTGAAATATCATCTTCATCAATCCCTGCTGATCTTGCAATATTCTTCTTCATTTCAGGAACATGTGGATTTACTTTAGGGGCTTCCATGCAAAGCATGGCATCTATATTCCCTATCTCCCAGCCTTTATCTCTCAATAACTTCGCTGTTTCTTCCAAAAGCACCAGGCTGCTAATGCCTTTCCAACGATCGTCGGTGTTAGCGAAATGAAAGCCGATATCACCCAGGTTAGCTGCGCCAAGCAGGGCATCACAAATAGCATGCAATAAAACATCAGCATCAGAATGACCGATTGCTCCCGAATGGTGTTCCAGCTTTACACCTCCAACAAAAAAAGGATGCTCATACTCCAGCTGATGGACGTCAAATCCAAAGCCCACTTTAATCTTCATACACTACTTCTTTGCAAAATTAAAAATAAGGGAAAACCGGAGCGTTTGAGCGAGGGGACTCTTTTGCTGATTAGCCACAAGGTAGGCGAAATCAAGGTTAAATACATTGTACTTCAACCCGGCTCCCAGGGTAAGGTATTGCCGGTCTCCTTTTAGAGGGTTCTCGTAAAAATAGCCGGCACGAACGGCGAATTGGTTATTATACCAATATTCAGTCCCTAAAGAATAGCTGATCTCCTTCAACTCCTCAGAGAAGCCTCCAGGAGCATCGGAAAATGAACCGAAAATTCCGGAAGGAACTGATCGGTCGGGATCTTTACCGCTTATTATATTTCCATCTTCATCGCGGATAGGACTTGTCGGAACTAACAGCTTGTTTATATCCAGTGCGACAGTAAACTTATTCAGGTCGTCAATATTAAAGGTTGTAGCTCCACCCAGTTTCAAATTGGTTGGCAAAAAAGATTTTTCGGCGGCATCAGAATAACTGACCTTTGTACCAATATTAGAAATATTTACTCCCAGGGCAACCTCAGCGTCTGAACCCACCAATACGGTCCCCTGCTTATAGTAGGCCGACACATCGGCCGCAAGGGCAGATGCCGGGCGAATTTCCTGACCGTTGAATTGTCCGTTACTTAAACTAGAACGGATATAACGTATGGCGGTTCCCAATGAGAAGTTTTCTCCAAACTGCCTGGCAAAAGTACCATCTATAGCAAACTCATTCGGGCTGTAGATTCCAATATCCTGTTGATTTTCGTTGGTTAACTGGATAGAACCGTAGGAGAAATAGCGTAAGGACCCGCCTATAGTATTCCGGTCATCTAAGCGATGGTATACTGACAAATAACCGAGATCTATATCAGGCACAAGGTTTCGTAACCAGGGGGTGTATGAAACAGAAAAACCGGTGGGATCTTCCATGAAAGCCAGTTTTGCAGGATTCCAGTGCATTGAGTTGGCGTCAGGCGAAATGGCCACTCCAACATCTCCCATTGCACCTGAACGGGCATCAGGAGCAATTAACAAAAAGGGGGCAGCAGTTTGAATGGTATTTGAAAACTTGCCGTCGGACTGAGGAACATTTTGAGCCTCGGCTGCAGAAAAGCACCCAAGCAGAATACAAACAGCACTACTAATTGAAACTTTCTTTATCATCATAGATTGCAGACATCACTGTCTAAAATAGAATATTCTTTTGATTAGTACAATATAACGAAAAATCACTCGGTTTCTAACGACCAAGATGTGAGCGAGCTTGAAATTCAATGTAATTATATTAATAATAATGAATATTTCAACTAATTGAATCGGCCAAGTCAACCTGTCAGTTAAATTTAATAACTTACCTGTTCTGCAATAGTGAAAAAACCGTTAACCTTATGTAACTCTGACAACGCTTTTTTCGTTGAATGATAATGCCGGATTATATTTGATCAGGTATGGAAATTTCCATTTGGGATATTATTCTGATTTGTTATTTTTATAGATTAATTGCTCATTTACACTCAATGATTAAAAAATCAATAGTATTCGCTTCTGCTTGTTTGGCCTTGGTAGTTGTCGCAACTGGCTGTAAACAACGTCAGGCGTCTTCTAAAACCGGCATGGCTTACAATGATAAGTACAATGGCGGATATGAAGTTCATAAAAAAGTTCAGCCCGGTCCGGGGCCTGGGTTGGTAGCCATTGAAGGTGGGACGTTCGTTATGGGAGGCTCTTTAAACCAGGATTTGGGTTATGAGTTTGATAACGTCCGACGCCGGGTGACTGTTGCTTCCTTCTACATGGATGAAACTGAAGTAGCAAACGTTGACTGGCTGGAATATCTTTATTGGATCAAGCGTAATTTTCCCGAAGATGGGGAATACTATTATAACGCGATTCCGGATACACTGGTGTGGCGTCAACCTTTATCATATAATGAACCTTACGTAAATAACTATTTACGTCATCCTGCATTTCAGGATTACCCGGTTGTTGGGGTTACATGGGAACAGGCGAATGCCTACGCTGAGTGGCGGACAGATCGTGTAAATGAGGAGATTCTTCGTCAGCGCGGAATTTTGTTGGATTATAAAACTTTAGCCGGCGGAGGCAGAGCAGGTGGTGGGACTACGACGACAACTGCTACTACAAGCTCTGAGCCGTTCAATACCGATATTTATTTGAATGGACAATTTACCCGTGAGCAGGATGGTAAAAAAATGCCACGTGATCTAAATCCGAATGCTACCGCAACAGCAGGTGCAGCGCCGGGGGGAAATAAAGGTCCTACCCGTCAGGTTAGGCTTGAAGATGGGGTATTAAAACAACCGTACCGTTTACCTACAGAAGCCGAGTGGGAATATGCTGCCCTGGCATTAGCCGGAAATACAGAGTATGAGAACATTTCGGATGGAAAGATTTATCCATGGAACGGCTTAGGCGTCCGTTCTCCGAAAAAGAAAACTCAAGGTATGATCTTAGCTAACTTTAAACGTGGCGAAGGTGATAACATGGGAACTGGGGGATACCTGAATGATAAAGCCGATATTACAGCTCCTGTGATAGCATATATGCCAAACGATTTTGGATTATATAATATGGCCGGAAACGTTAATGAGTGGACAGCAGACGTTTATCGTAAACTATCTTTCGAAGATTTTAATGACTTCAATCCTTTCCGTGGTAACGAATACGTGAATAAGCGTCTGGCCGACAGGGATAAAGGTTTGTATGCTAAAGACAAATATGGTCGTCCGATTAAAGATCCGGCAAAGACTGCTAAAAAACAGACATGGGCAGAACGTCAGAATGATGCAGCCAAGATAGATACTTCAGCAATTGCTGGTAAGCCGTACAATCCAGACTTCAGGGGTCACTTAGACACTGTTAACCAGAATTTATACGGAGTTACCACTTTGGTCAATGATCGTTCAAGGGTGTATAAGGGTGGCTCATGGAATGACAGGGCTTACTGGTTGAACCCTGCTACACGCCGCTTTGCGCAACAGGATGAGGCTGGAGCTGAATTGGGATTCAGATGTGCAATGACCTTAGTAGGTCAGCCTGAAATCATGACCAGTGGCAAGCCGCATTTCAATCAGCCTAAGTCACAAGCAAAGAGCAGTAAAAAGATGAAATAACCTTGTTTAAGTTTTCCATAAAATAAAAAGATCTCCAAATTATTTGGAGGTCTTTTTTTATGTAGCAACGAACACGAGATAAAAAAAAGTGAATTTGCTGACGGCGAGCTAAACTAGTTTAGGTGTCTTCTGGGAGCAGCCCCTCTTTATCAGACTCATGGCTCGCAAATTAATTAGTACAGCGTACCCCAAGAATCAGCCTAACGCAATGTTTGAGCTATTGAGATCTGGGTTACTAAGGTTGGGTTGATCAGCATTAAACTCGCTCGTAATCATCACCTTTAATCAAAATAGGCAAGTTATTCAAATAAGAACATTACCTGGTTTTTCTCAACTGTATCTGAGGGACGTATTTTGATAGCTTTTATTCTAACATCTCCCGGTGATTTTATGATATTCTCCATTTTCATGGCTTCAAGAACAAGGATGTTATCTCCCTTTTGCACTTTATCTCCTTCGGATACAAAGATCTTCAATACCAACCCAGGCATTGGCGCTTTCAACTCAGCGATTTTCACTTTACTAAGATTGTCAAGGCCCAACTGATGCAGCAATTCATCATACTGATCTTTAATTTCCAATGCATAGTTGTTACCATTTATTTTGATGGTGCAGACTTTCTCGGCGGCACTAAATGTGACTACTTCCGCCCTATACGACTTATTATTGTGAAGGATATGTAAATGTTGATCCATTCCGTTTACCACATCTATAAAGATTTCCTGACCGTCAACAAATGTCTTACCCTTTTCCTGATTTATTTCGAAGTTTAAGTTGCTATTAACTTTGATTTTGAACATGCTATTGCGTTAAGGCGTATTGAACCAGATTGGCACCCATTTTTAATGCTTTGGAACGTGTCTCTTCAGTATCGCTGGCGTAAGTGCCAGCATCTTCCCATCCGTTGCCCAGATCAGACTCATAGGTATAAAAACAGACTACACGTCCCTGGTAGATCAATGCAAATCCCTGAGGACGTTTTCCATCGTGTTCATGGATTTTGGGCAATCCATTTGGGAATTTAAATTTTTGATTGTATAACGCATGACTTGGGGGAAGTTCTACAAAACTTAATTCAGGAAAAACCTTCTTCATTTGAGGACGAATAAATTTATCGAGGCCGTAATTATCGTCTATATGCAAAAAACCGCCTCCGGTAAGATACTTCCGCAAATTAGCGGCTTCCTGATCTGAAAAGGTCACGTTGCCGTGTCCAGTCATATAGACAAAAGGATAATTGAAGATATCTGTGCTTCCGGCATCTACGTTGGCTTCGTCCGGTTCGAAGTTAGTTCCGAGGTTTTGATTGCAGAAAGAAACTAAATTGCTTAATGCCGTCCGATTTCCGTACCAGTCCCCTCCGCCGTTATACTTAAGTCGTCCGATCTTATAGGTTGGAACTATAAACGCAGCTGAAATCAGTACCAATGCGAATAATGAGCAAAACAGTAAGCGTTTCATCGGTTTAAGAAGTTAATCTCGAAGCATGCCTCAAGGGCTGCCGTCTCAGTTCTCAGTCTGCTTTCTCCGAGGGTTATGGCTTTAAAACCTGATTCTAAAGCAGCTGCAACCTCCGACGCTGTAAAGTCGCCCTCCGGACCTATCATGATCAGGTAATCTGACTGAAGGCTTATCTCCTCCTTTAACGATCCCTTTTTACCATCCATACAATGAGCGATAAATCTTTGACTCTGATGCGTACTCTGAATGAATTGGTGAAAAGATACAGATTGATTTAATACCGGATGGTAAGCTTTTATAGATTGCTTCATAGCTGAAGTAATAACCCTTTTCAATCTTTCCGGTTTTACCTCTCTTCGTTCAGAGTGGTCGGAAATAACCAAAGAGATTTCATCAATTCCTATCTCCGTAGCTTTTTCAAGAAACCATTCTGTACGCTCAATGTTTTTTGTTGGCGCAATAGCAATGTGTAGATAATGATTTCGCTTCGCGTACTGCAGCCTGGTGTCAATGATTTTTAGAAGTGTTCGTTTAGGATGTGCATCCAATATACTGGCTGTGTAAAGACCACCCCTCCCATCGACAAGAGAAACCTCATCGCCGTTCTGGAGTCGTAAAACTTTTATGCAATGTTTGCTCTCTTCTTCATCAAGGGTAAAATAATCAGCACTTATGTCCGGGGTGTAAAACAGATGCATAGCCTTTTTCCACGAAAATATTAGTGAATATCCACTGCATCATCGCTGTTTATTAGCAGCTCCAACTTGACAGATTCAACATTTTGATCAGCCTTTTTCAGAATAGTGAAAGTGTAGCCATTAAATTCGTGCGTCTCGCCGACTTCGGGAATCTTACCTACAAGAGTGCTCAATAATCCTCCTACCGTATCATAATCTCCATCTTCAGGCAGGTCATGCGGCAAATATTCATTAATGTCATATATAGAAGCTGTCGCATTTACAATAAACTCCGTCTCCGAAACTTTGTCAACAATCGGCTTTTCCTCATCATACTCATCCTGAATTTCACCTACAAGCTCCTCCACAATATCCTCGAGAGTTACCATTCCGGCAGTTCCACCAAATTCGTCGAGAACAATGGCGATCTGGATGCGTTTCTGCTGAAACTCAGCCATCAAATCGTTAATTTTTTTCGACTCGTGTATAAAATAAGGTTTCCTGATAATATCTTTTAATATCAGTTCCTTATTATGAGCAAGCAATGGTAGGATGTCCTTTGCATGTACTATGCCTACAATCTTATCAATGGAATCATCATACACTGGTATCCGCGAATATCCTTCACTGATTACCTTATTAAGAATCTCTTCGTAAGAGGTGGTAAGTTCAATACCACTGATTTTGGTACGAGGAACCATAATATTCTTTACAACACGCTCATTGAAGTCGAAGACATTTTTAATCAACTCATGTTCATTATTTTCGATGGCACCGCTTTCCTTCCCCTGATCCAGCAAATACTGAAGCTCTTCTGAACTATGATGCGCCTCATGACTACCAATGGTATTGATACCAATCAGCTTTAGAATGAAATTGGCAAAACCATTTAGTAACCATATAAACGGGCGGAACACTAAATAAAAGAAATGCAGCGGCAATGCAATGCCCATGGTGGTATTAACCGGACGTTGGATTGCAATTGATTTAGGCGCTAATTCTCCAAACACAATATGCAGGACTGTAATGATCGCAAAAGCTATGACAGGTGCAAACGTGCCGGAAAAGCTTGTAATAGCCTGTTCACTGGCACCAAAAAATGCCATCACACTATGGATCAAGGCTTCCATAACCTCTTCACCAACCCAGCCCAAACCTAAGGATGCCAGCGTAATACCCAACTGGGTAGCCGCCAAATACCCATCCAGGTGTTGGGTCATGTGTTTAGCTATTTTGGCTACTTTACTGCCAGTCTTAACTTTAATTTCAATCTGCGAGGCGCGTACTTTTACAATTGCAAACTCAGCTGCAACAAAAAAGCCATTTAGAAATACAAGGAAGAATGTCAGGAATATTTGAAAGCTCATGATAAGTTAAACATTAACAAATGTTGACTGATACAGCTGCAAGCTTTCAGTGATTACCTTGTGTGCATATGATACACCTAACAAATCTTCAATCGATACATCTTTATGTTCCAGAGCTTTATAGTCCTGAAAAAAGCGTACGATTTCAGTCATTGTGTGAGGTGGCAGCTGATCAAGATCGTTGATGTAATTAACAGACATATCATTCTTGGCAACTGCGATGATCTTATCATCCTGCTCCCCATTATCTACCATATGCATGACCCCAATCACTTTAGCCTCAATGATAGTCATCGGATAGACGTCAACTGAGCATAAAACAAGGATGTCAAGCGGATCATTATCATCGCAGTAGGTTTGCGGGATAAATCCGTAATTGGCAGGATACATTACCGATGAAAACAAAACCCGATCAAGTTTGATCAGGCCAGATTCTTTATCAATTTCATATTTTGCTTTAGATCCTTTGGGGATTTCGATAATGGCATTCACAATATTTGGAATGTCTGTGCCAGGGGAAATACTATGCCACGGGTGGTCTTTACTCATATTATTCTATTTGATTTAACTCTTCTTTTTCACTTTTGTTTCCGCTGATTTTTCCCTTTAGGTAGGTCCATACCAGCGGCACTGTAGTCAACACTATAAAACCGATAATAATATACAGCAAGTAATCGTTAATTTCCTGCGCGAATGTCTTCCCTAAAAAAAAACCTAATAAAGTTAGGGATGTAATCCACAAAATACCACCCGCGATATTGTAAAAGGCAAATCGCTTATAATCAAGACGCACAACTCCTGCAAATATGGGAGCAAAGGTTCTCACGATAGGAATAAATCGGCCCATTATCAACGCAAATGCGCCCTGTTTATGATAATAAACCTCGGCAGCTTTCAAGTATTTCTTCTTAAAAAAAAACGAATCAGGCCGATGGTATAGCATCGGGCCAGTCTTCAACCCGAACCAGTACCCAACAAAATTACCCGACACAGCGGCTACAATAAGACCAATAATCAACATAAAAATAGTAACATCCAGTTTCCCGGTTGCGACAAACATTCCTGCTAAAAATAGTAGATAGTCCCCGGGGAGAAAGAAGCCGAAAAACAAACCAGTCTCTGCGAAAACAACAAACAGCAGGACATAAAAGCCGCCGTCCCTTAGTAATTGTTCCGGATCGATAAGCTGTTGTACGGCATCCCAGATCTCTTGCATAGTTGAATAAGGGTAAATCTACAACATTAATTCCTAATCCGGAACTAGAACAGATTAGATATAAGGCCTGGGTACACCCCCAGAACGATCGTTATAAGTGCAGAGAATGCAATCACGATACTAAATAAAGGAGACGAAAGCACCGCATGATGATCGGGATCTTTGAAGTACATTGCCACCATTACTCTTAAATAATAGAATATTCCAATCACGGCGTTGATAACCGCAAGTACCACAAGTACTATATGATACTCTGAAAGCGCGGCTGAAAACATCATGAACTTTCCGATAAATCCAGCGGTTAATGGAATACCTGCCAGGGAAAGCATCGCGACGGTCAGGGTGAAAGCCATAAAAGGATTTTTACGACCCAGGCCATTGAAACTCTCATAATGATCGGAACCCATTTGACGCTTTACCAGGATAAGCACTGCGAAAGCTATTATGGAAGCAACCGAATAAGCCGTGGCATATAGAATTACAGCATTTATTGAATCATTTCCCAAAGCCACGATGGCAAATAACATATAACCGGCATGCGATACGCTTGAAAAAGCCAGCATCCTTTTGAAGCTATTCTGGTATAAGGCGGATACGTTTCCAATAAACAATGTAATGACGGTGATGATCAATAAAGGCATCATCCAGAAATCATACAATGGCGCAAAGCAGATAAGGAAGATTCTTAGGAAAGCCGCAAAACCTGCAGTTTTAACTACAGTCATCATAAACACTGATATCAACGAAGGAGAACCCTCATAAACATCAGGCGCCCAAAAATGGAAAGGTGCTACTCCAACTTTAAAACACAGACCTATAATGAGTAACAGTAATCCACTATAAAATAATGGAGAGATATGGGTCGGGTTGGTGATGACATAGTTCTTAATAAATGCCAGATCGAATGAGCCGGTCGCGCCATAAAGTAATGCGATACCTAACAGCAGGAATCCTGTGGAGAAAGCCCCCATTAGGAAATATTTCAAAGCCGCCTCATTTGAAGAAAAGCTTTTCTTGCGGATACCTGCTAGAATATACAAACTTACCGACATGATCTCGATACCAATGAAGAGCATTGAAAGATTATGATATGACACCATCACCATAATCCCTGTCAGGGAGAACATAATAATAGCGTAGTATTCAGCAACGTGCTCGCTTATCCTTTCAAAATAATCTCTGGATATCAGCAGAATGAGCATTGTAGAAAACACACAGATAACGGTGAAGGCAATTGCGAAATTATCGAACAGCATCATACCGCTATAAATGGGCTTCGGATTATTATTCCACTCCATTATTGATAAGCCAATAACTGCAGCCAGACCAATTAGTGTAACTGGCAACAAAGCATTCTTTGCTTTGAATAAGCCCAGATATAAAACGATAATGGCTAAAACAGATAAGGTTATTAAGGCACTCATACTTAGTTTACTAAAATCTTTTGGTTAACCTGCTCTATTAAATTACTCACCGCAGCTTCCGAAATGTGAAGCAGGGGCTGTGGATAAACTCCTATAAATATTACCAGGGCACAAATAACAACCAAAACAGTTTTTTCGGTCGCATCAATATCTTTAAATACTTCGGTGATTTCGTTAAGCTGACCTAACATTACGTTCTGGTACATGCGAAGTAAGTAAACAGCACCAAAGATGATTGTTAAGCCGGCGATTGCCGAGTACCATATATTATAATTATAAACACCTACAAGCAATAAGAACTCGCCTATGAAACCATTGGTTAATGGCAATGCCACCGTTCCCAACAATATTATAAGAAAGCAGATTGCGAGAGCGGGTGCTACTTTAGCAATGCCACCCATTGCGTCGATCTGCCGGGTATTCAATCTGCGGATAATAATGTCGAGTACAAAAAACATCCCAACCACGTTAATACCGTGGTTAAGCATCTGAATCATCGCTCCCTGAACTCCCTGAACATTCCAGGCAAAAATACCAGCTGCAATTAAGCCGACGTGAGCAATTGATGAATAAGCAACCAGCCGTTTAATATCTTTCTGGGTGAAGGCAATTATTGATGCGTATACGATTCCAATAATAGAAAGTATAAGTGCAGTTTGCCCCCACTCTGCAAAACCAAGAGGTGCAACTGGAATTAACCAGCGTATAACGCCATAGATACCCATTTTAAGCATTATACCAGCAAGCAGCATTGTTCCGGCGGTAGGCGCCTCTGTATAGGTGTCAGGCTGCCAGGTATGAAACGGAAACACAGGCATTTTGATAGCGAACGCCAGAAAGAAAGCACCGAATATCCACCCCTGAATATTGGCCGGAAGATTTAACTTATAAAATGAGGCTAAATCGTATGAGTTATCTGGCGTCTGCAGGTGCAGATAAATGATGGCAATCAACATGATCAGACTGCCGGCTATAGTGTAGATAAAAAATTTCAGGTTTACACGAATCCGGTTCTCGCCTCCCCAAATAGCGCAAATGAAATATATTGGTATAAGAGCAGCTTCCCAACCTACATAGAATAAGAAGGCATCCATTGCTGTAAACACAAGCAGCAAGCCAGCTTGCATAAAAAAGATCAGCGCGTAAAATGCACCCGGCGATTTATATTGATACTTGGAACTTGCCAGGATGATGATTGGTATCAACAAATTGGTCAACAATATCAGAATCATAGAGATTCCATCAGCTCCAATTTTAAAATGGATACCGAAATTATCGATCCACGAATGATCAACAACAAACTGAGTGGATGCATCCGGAATAAAAGCGCTTAACAGAAAAAATGTAATCAATAACGGAATCAGTGAAGCACCAAGAGCGTATTTCCAGGCAGCGCTTCCCTTAGCAAATAAGGAAACTGCGGAGAAAGCTAAAGGAAAAAGGAGTATTAGCAGTAAAAAATTCATCATCAAGATCTATCCGCGTTAATATTAAATTTTATAGTACCCATATACAAATAGCGCCACTATTCCTGCTACCATCATAAAAATATAAAAGCCGGTATTTCCCGATTGCAACAGACGAAAGCCCTTGCTCGATTCCGTGGCACCCGACCCAAATCCGTTGACGATTCCGTCAATACCAGATTTATCAATTACTCTGTAGAAAAAATTAGATAAGCTGTCAAGAGGACGGGTGAATACTGCACGATATATTTCGTCAACATAGAATTTGTTATACGATGCATTGGCAAGCGCAAGTCTCGAAGCACCATCAGCTACCGGTATATGTGATCGTTTCACATATCTAAAATATGCGAACACTGCTGCAGCTAAGGCACCGCCAACTGAAACCGCCATTAATATAAATTCGGTGGTATGATCTAAGGTCAATCCTTCAGATTTTGATGCAGAATCTGCAAAGACAGGCGAAAGGAAATTAGCTAGCCAATGCCCCCCACCTAATGCTTCAGGCACATTGATAAAGCCACCAACTGCAGCCAGAATAGCGAGAATGATCAATGGAATAGTCATCGACTTCGGTGACTCATGCAAGTGGTGCTGCTGATCCTGGGTTCCGCGATAGTTACCATAAAAAGTCAGGAACATCATCCTGAACATGTAAAATGCTGTCAGGATAGCTCCTATAACTCCAGCTACCCATAGAAACTGATTATGTTGAAATGCGTGAGCCAGAATCTCATCTTTGGAAAAGAAACCGGAGAACGGAGGCAAACCTGCAATTGCGATGGTACCAACCATCATAGTTAAAAAGGTAACCGGCAACTTGCTCTTCAGGCTACCCATGTTCCGCATATCCTGTTCATTGCTCATAGCATGAATAACAGAACCTGCACCCAGGAATAATAAGGCTTTAAAGAAAGCGTGTGTAATTACATGGAAGAAAGCTCCTGTGTAAGCTCCAACGCCTAAACCCAGGAACATATATCCAAGCTGAGATACTGTAGAGTATGCAAGAACTTTTTTAATATCCGTTTGAGTTACTGCAATAAGTGCAGCAACTATTGCCGTTGCTATACCAATGAAGGAAACAACCGACAGTGTCTCAGGTGCCAGGGTAAATAGAATGTTTGAACGTGCAATCATGTAAATACCTGCTGTCACCATAGTTGCGGCGTGAATCAAGGCGGAAACAGGAGTCGGACCAGCCATCGCATCCGGCAACCAGGTAAATAATGGTATCTGAGCTGATTTGCCAATGGCACCTACAAATAACAGAGCAGTTATTAGAACTAGCATATTATCGCCGGAGACCATTTTGGCTGCCTGAGGGAAGATCTGGCTAAATTCCACACTTCCGAAGGTGGCAAACATGACGAAAATTGCGATTAAGAAACCTAGGTCACCGATGCGGTTCATTACAAAAGCCTTTTTAGCCGCACTTGCGTATGATACATTTGTAAACCAAAAACCGATAAGGAGATAAGAGCAAAGCCCGACACCTTCCCAGCCTATAAACATAATGACATAGTTAGAGCCTAACACTAACAGCAGCATGAAAAAGATGAAAAGGTTCAGATAGGAAAAAAACTTATTGAAACCTGCATCATGATGCATATATCCTACCGAATAAACGTGGATCAGGAAACCGATTCCGGTTACAATAAGCAGCATCAAAGCGCTGAGCGGATCTACCAGGAAGGAAAATGGAACAAGAAGGCTGCCTGCGCTGATCCAGTCAAACAACGGTATAGTAAATGATTTTACAGCAGAGGAGTTAAGTTCGAAGAAAACACCAAGGCTTAATCCAAAGGACAATAAAATGGTCAAACTGCCAATAAAACCTACAACGCTTTTAGGAAGTATGTTCCGCCCTAATCCATTGATCAGGAATCCAATCAATGGAAACAAAACAATTAACCAAACTAAATCTATCATCTTATATTCAGAATTATATTGAAGGATCAGTACAGACAATAGATTTCAAGCTATTCCCGGACCTGTCCTCAGGCACTACCATTTTAATTTATTTAACACGTTGATGTCTGTAGAACTGGTATTTCTGAAGACCATCACTATAATCGCAAGCCCCACAGCCACTTCAGCTGCAGCCAGAGCCATTATGAAAAAAACAAAGACTTGTCCTGAGGCGTCGTTATGATGAACAGAGAATGCAGTTAACAGTAAGTTTACCGCATTAAGCATCAATTCAATTGACATAAAAATGATGATAGCATTTCTGCGGATCAACACTCCGATAACGCCAATAGCAAAAATAATGGCACTAAGCAGGATATAATGATTTAACGGAACGCCTTGCAGGGCTTGGGTTACATTCTCCATTATGCGGTTTTAGGTTCTCTTTTAGCTAATAATACTGCCCCAACCATAGCGGTTAGCAATAGAATGGAGGAGATTTCGAATGGCAGCAAAAATTCGCTGAATAATACTTTCCCGAGGTTCTTGACCAACCCCAGATCGGGATCCCTCAAAAGAACAGGATCTGATATATGCAATGATTTCATAGAACCGACCAGAGTAACCAGCAAGCACAATCCTGCTATCAATCCTGCTACTTTCAGAAGGTTCGATTTCATAGGTTCTGTTTCTTCATTGAGATTCAATAGCATGAGCACAAACAGAAATAGCACCATGATCGCTCCCATGTACACGATGAAATTTACAATTGCCAGAAACTGGGCGTTCATCAGAACATAATGAACGGTGAAAGTGAAAAAGGTAATAATTAAGTACAATACACTATGGATCGGATTTTTTGAGAAAATCACCATAAGTGAAAAGAAAATGGAAAGAATTGCAACTATGTAGAATAGAGATATACCCATTAAATTCTGTGTTGATCTTTGCGATTTAAATGCGGCGCAAAGGTATAATTTATACTGTGATATTTAATAAACCCCGGCCGGAATGTTAATTTGCCGATGTAGTCTCATATTTTATCGGCTCTTCAACCAGTTTGTCTTTTCCGTAAATGAAATCTTTTCTAAGGTAATCGGCAGGCACAATCGGACCGTCCAGATAGATCGCTTCTTTTGGACAAGCTTCCTCACATAATCCGCAGAAAATACAGCGGAGCATGTTTATCTCATAAACTGCCGCATATTTTTCTTCACGATATAAATGCTCTTCGCCTTTCTGACGTTCGGCAGCAATCATGGTGATCGCCTCGGCCGGGCATGATAATGCGCACAGTCCACAGGCTGTACAGCGCTCTCTGCCTTCTTCATCACGTTTAAGCGAGTGCAGTCCCCGCCAATTTTCAGAAAATTCACGTTCTACCTCAGGATAAAAGATCGTCTCCTTTTTCTTGAACATATGCATGAAAGTAATAGCCATCCCCTTAAAAATTGCAGGAAGATATATTCGCTCCCAGAAATTCATGGGTTTTTGCGCCAGTACTTTCTTTCTATTAGTTAATGACTCCATAGTATCAAACTCTATCAATCTCACTTTCTCACGCAGGAGAATATGGCTTATAATTTATCATAGATTGTAATCACAATTCCTGTAATTACGATATTGGCAATTGCCAGTGGAATTAAAACTTTCCACCCCAGGTTCATCAATTGATCATAACGGAAACGCGGAACAGTCCAGCGAACCCACATAAAGAAAAAGATAAACGCAAAGATCTTAGCAAATAAAACAGCCATCGCAATGAGCGGTCCTATTACTGGTCCAACCATGTTACCCACCCAATCCATACCTGGATAGTTATATCCTCCGAAATACAAGGTCGACATCACTGCTGAGGCTACAAACATGTTTAAGTATTCTGCAAACATGAAAGCACCCATCTTAAAACCAGAGTATTCAGTATGATATCCACCTACTAATTCAGTCTCACACTCAGGTAAATCGAATGGAGTCCGGTTGGTTTCTGCAAATGAACAAACAAGGAAAATAATGAATCCAAGAGGCTGATAAAGGATATTCCAGTTACCACCATGTTGCTGTCCTACGATCTCTCTCAAGCTTAAAGTATTCGTTACAAGCAACAGTGCAATAAGAGAAAGTCCCATGGGAATCTCGTAACTAATGCTCTGAGAAGCAGCTCTTACAGCTCCCATCAGAGAAAACTTATTATTCGAAGCCCATCCGCCAATCATTAATCCATAAACGCCCAAAGAAACAATCCCAAAAATGTAAAGAACACCTACGTTGATATCAGCAACCTGTAATGGGATAATCCGGTCACCTATAATCATATCAGGTGCCCACGGAATTACGGCACTACCTATACAGGCTGTTAGTAACGCAAGTGAAGGTCCTGCTATGAACAAAAATCTATTGGAATCGGTTGGAATGATCTCTTCTTTAAAGAACATCTTCAATCCGTCTGCCAGAGGCTGAAACATTCCCCCCGGACCCGCACGGCTGGGACCTACGCGGTCTTGCAGATACCCGGCTATTTTGCGCTCAGCAAGAGTCGAATACGCTGCAACACCAAGACTGACCAGGAATATCACCGTAATCAGTACAAATTTTTCTATAACGAATGCTAATTCCATCAGATCTTAGTTGTTCTATCAAACTCAATTTTATTTGCTTCAATTAAAACCGGATTTCTTTCAATTACCGGGAGAAGCTGCAATGTTTCGTAATGATTAGACGATATAACTGAAGTATTTGCAATATGACGGGGCCCTTCAATCACCCAGTCACTGGTCTTCTTAGTTTCAAAGCGGCACGTGTTGCATATGAAATCAGCCACCTCACCAAATTGATCTTTACGCCCCGTCACGCGGATTACTTCTTCGCCTTTATACCACAGAGTCACCTCACCTTTACAGGTCGGGCAATCCCGGTGTGCATCAACAGGCTTGGTGAACCAAACCCGGTTCTTGAAACGAAAAGTCCTGTCTGTTAGAGCGCCAACCGGACACACGTCGATCATATTACCTGAAAAATCATTTTCAACTGCTTTCTCAATATATGTAGAGATCTCAGAAGCGTCTCCACGACCCAAAACACCATGGATCCGATTATCCGTGATCTGATCAGCTACATAAACGCAACGGTAGCATAAAATGCAACGCGTCATGTGTAACTGTATTTTATCCCCGATATCAATCTTGTCAAAGGTACGGCGCTCAAACTCATAACGGGTTTTAGCAAGACCATGCTCATAGCTTAAATCCTGCAAGTGGCACTCCCCCGCCTGGTCACAGATCGGGCAGTCGAGAGGATGATTGATCAGCAGCATCTCTACCACTCCCTTACGGGCCTCAATCACTTCAGGCGATGTTATGTTTTGCACCTCCATGCCATCCATTACACCTGTACGGCAGGAAGCTACCAGCTTCGGCATCGGCCTTGGATCCTTTTCAGAACCTTTGCTCACCTTTACCAGACAGGTACGGCATTTACCGCCGCTGCCTTCCAGCTTTGAGTAATAACACATAGCCGGCGGCACAACTTCTCCTCCAATCTGGCGGGCTGCGTTTAAAATGCTCATTCCAGCTTCAACTTCAACCGTAATTCCGTCTATGGTAACTTTAACCTTATCTGACATTATTTATCAGTTTTTACTTTTTATGTGTTCTTAATTCCCTGAAACCAGTTCTTCTGGTTTCGGTAAGGAATCAGCATAATTCCCAATCCCAAAGTTTCGCTCCATTGCCTCTTTTGGATGGCTCACATGCCATTCAAATTCTTCGCGGAAATGACGGATGGCACTTGCCACAGGCCAGGCAGCCGCATCACCAAGCGGACAAATTGTATTTCCTTCTATTTTACTAGCTACATCCACCAGCAAATCCATGTCACTCATCTTACCATGTCCGTAATCCAGGCGGTGAAGTACTTTCTCCATCCAGCCTGTACCTTCCCGGCAAGGCGAACACTGACCGCAACTTTCGTGATGATAGAAACGACTAAAGTTCCATGTATTTCTAACAATACACTGGTCCTCATCGAAAGCTATAAATCCGCCGGACCCCATCATAGAACCCGACTGAAATCCCCCTTCAGCCAATGATTCATAGCTCATCAGCCTGGCTTCACCGGCTATTGTTTTCAACGTAAGATTTGCAGGCAGAATTGGTACAGATGATCCACCGGCAACCACAGCTTTCAGGCGTTTACCGTTGGGAATGCCACCACAATATTCGTCAGAATAAATAAATTCCTCTACCGGCAAGCCTAGTTCAATTTCATACACTCCCGGCCTATTTAAGTTACCGGAAGCAGAGATTAACTTAGTTCCGGTACTGCGGCCAATTCCAACCTTAGCGTATTCATCACCGCCGTCATTTATAATCGGCACTACTGCCGCTATAGATTCAACGTTGTTTACCACAGTTGGACAGCCCCAAACGCCAGAAATAGCCGGAAAAGGCGGTTTGATACGTGGATTACCGCGCTTACCTTCTAAAGATTCTATAAGAGCAGTTTCTTCCCCGCAAATGTATGCTCCGCCACCAGGCTGAACGTATAGTTCTAGATCGTAACCCGAACCTAAAATATTTTTACCTAAAAACCCTGCATTCTTTGCTTCAGCTATAGCTTTCTCCAGAATTCTGATTTGAGGCATCATCTCACCGCGAACGTAGATGTATGAAGTTTTTGCTCCCAGAGCAAAGCTGGATACAATCATTCCCTCAATCAGCGCATGCGGTATGTAGGTCATCAGGTACCTGTCCTTAAAAGTACCTGGTTCCGACTCATCAGCATTACACACAAGATAACGGGCTTTTCCTTCTGGCTTAGCCAAAAAGCTCCACTTCATCCCTGTCGGAAATCCTGCTCCTCCCCGCCCACGCAACCCTGATTTTTTCACTTCCTCCACCACATCGTCAGGCGACATGGTTTTAAGAGTTTTCTCAACGGCACGATAGCCTCCATGCTTTCGGTACACATCGAAAGTTTGAATGCCAGGAACGTTAATATGTTCTAATAATAATTTACGAGCCATGTTCAGTTTGACAATTTGTTAATTTGCTATTGTCTGTTCTTTCTCTTTCAACTCCTTGATAAGCTGACCTACACTTTCCTCGGTCAGATTCTCATAAAAAGTGTATTCTGGTCCTATTTGTAAAACAGGGCCCATACCGCAGGCTGCCAGACATTCCACTCCCCGCCAGCTGAACTTACCGTCGGCAGTTACTTCACCCTCCTTAACGCCTAACTTAGTTTCAATATGTTTCATGATCTTTTCGGCGCCTACCAGGCAACAAGGACCGGTACGACAAACCTCCAGCACATACTTACCCTGAGGTTTTAGAAAGAACATGGTATAAAAAGTGGCCACCTCATAAACCTCTATAGGCTTCAGATTTAAATAACCGGCAACACGTTCCATGGCGGCAGTACTCAGCCAGCCATATTCAGCCTGTACTAAATGCAAGATCGGAAGCAAAGCGGCTTTGTGCTTCCCTTCCGGATATCTTTTGATGATCTCATCGAATTCAGACAACAATTCTGGTCTGAAGTCAATATGTTCGGTCTCTTCGGTTACTTTAAGCATCTAACTCTCCAGCAATTACGTTTAAACTACTCATGTTAATTATCGCATCAGAAAGTAACATGCCGGCACTCATCGGGGCGTACATCTGGTAATTAATAAAGCTTGGTCGGCGGAAGTGCAAACGATACGGAGATCGTCCGCCATCATTTACCAGGTAAAAACCTAACTCGCCGTTGCCACCTTCTACCGCATGATACACTTCAGTTTTTGGAGTGTCGATCTCACCCATGACAATTTTAAAGTGATAGATCAGCGCCTCCATATTATTATAAACTTCTTCCTTCGGTGGAAGATAAAATTCAGGAACATCAGCATGAAAAATACCTTTTGGTTCTTTCTCAATCTTCTGTAAAGCCTGCTCAATTATGCGCAGACTCTGCCACATTTCTTCATTACGAACGGTATAGCGATCATAAACATCGCCTGTATTACCTACTGGTATTTCGAAATCAAAATCTTCATACGATGAGTAAGGCTCATTTACACGCACGTCGTAATCTACACCCGTAGCACGCAAGATAGGCCCGCTCCAGCTATAGTTTAACGCTGTTTCCGGATTCACAGCTCCCACACCAGATGTGCGCTCAATGAAAATCCGGTTACGGTCAAACAGAGTTTCAAACTCTTTCAATATTGGTGGAAACTTTACCAGGAACTTTTTGATCTTGGCGAAAGCAATATCGTTAAAATCACGTTCAAAGCCACCGATACGACCAATATTCGTTGTTAAACGGGCACCGCATATTTCTTCATAGATCTCATAAATATGTTCCCGCTCTTCCATTAGATAAAGGAAACCGGAGAAAGCCCCGGTATCAACACCAAGAATTCCGTTACACACCAAATGATCCGAAATCCGTGCAAGTTCCATGACAATTACCCTAAGGTAGTCAACACGTTTAGGAGTTTGAATATTTAAAAGCTTTTCAACCGTCATGTGCCAGCCCATATTGTTAATAGGGGATGAGCAATAATTCATGCGGTCAGTAAGGGGTGTGATCTGATAGAAAGGGCGATGCTCAGCAATCTTTTCAAAAGCCCGATGAATGTAACCGATGGTAGACACACCGCTTACTATCCGCTCACCATCCATCTCCAGCACATTCTGAAAAACTCCGTGTGTAGCGGGGTGAGTAGGTCCCAGGTTTAAGGTTATCGTTTCCTTCTGGGGATCATTGTCTGTATAAACGGGATGGTTATTCATTTATCTTCCGAAGAAATAATCTTTTTTATCAACGCGGTTAGGATCTTCCAGCGGATATTCTCTGCGCATCGGAAAAACCGTCATATCGTCAACATTTAAAATACGAACTAAATTAGGATGACCTTCAAAAATGACCCCAAAGAAATCATACGTTTCGCGCTCCATCCAGTTCGCTCCCTCCCACAAAGTAGTGGCTGTAGGGATAACCGGATTTTCACCATCAAGAAAGACCTTAATACGAACTCTCACATTATTGGTTAGGCTGTGCACATGATAAATCACACCTATTGACAGCTTCTGTTCCGGATAATGAATAGCAGTTATATCAGTCAGATAATTAAACCTAAGATCCTTGTCTTCCTTTAAAAAGCGAAGAATCTCCGCAATGTTCTCTTTGCTGGTTTCGAATGTTAGCAGGCCATAAGGCTCAGTGGGAACGGAGATGCTCTCAGTAAAACGCGCTGTAATTCTTTGCAATACAGCCTGGCTATTTAACTTACTCATTAAAGGATTCCATATTTTGACATCAGTTCCTGGTACTCAGGCGATTCCCGCCTGCGGAGGGATTCATCTTTAACCAGTTCCTGGATCTTATTAAAACCATTTATTATAGCTTCAGGTCTAGGTGGACAACCGGGGACATAAACATCCACCGGAATAATCTCATCAATCCCCTGCAAAACCGAATATGTATCAAAAATACCACCGCTGCATGCACAAGCACCTACAGCGATAACCCAGCGTGGCTCGGCCATCTGTATGTACACCTGGCGTAAAACCGGTCCCATTTTCTTAGCGATGGTTCCCATCACCATCAACAGATCTGCCTGTCGTGGTGAGAAACTTGGACGCTCAGAACCGAACCTTGCAAAATCATAGTGCGATCCCATCGTTGCCATAAACTCAATTCCACAGCAGGAGGTTGCAAAAGGTAAAGGCCACAATGAATGAGAACGGGCAAGCCCAACTACTTTCTCCATTGAAGTAGCAAAAAAACCTGAGCCTTCTATCCCCGGAGGAGCTTCAACTAACTTAACATCACTCATAATCTTTCCCGATAATAAAGTCCGCTAATTAATGCTGACCCTTCAAAATTACTAAATTTAACCCTTCCCGTTCACGCAGAACTGTATTGAAACGGTCAAGTTATTAATCCCAATCTAAAGCGCCCTTTTTGACAATGTAAATAAAGCCCAAAAGAAGTGTCCCCATAAAAATGAACATTTCTATCAGTCCATTCACACCGAACTCTCTGAAGTTAACCGCCCATGGATACATAAAAATTACCTCGACGTCAAAAAGGACAAACAAAATGGCTACAAGAAAATACTTGATCGAAAATGGCTGCCGGGCATTACCAATAGATTCGATACCTGATTCAAATGCAACCAGTTTATCAGCAGTCTTTCTTTTAGGACCAACAAGATGGGTAATTGTCATGGTTAATACAACAAACCCCAGAGCTACAACTATCTGAAATATAATAGGGAGATAATTTACGGCTGTATTTTGTGCTTCCATATATGTTATTGAACGGCGCAAATATAAATAGAAAGAGCCCCGAAACAAACATTCCGGGACTCTTTTAAAATCTATGTGACCTTCTTACTAATTTTTACTCGCGCTTAACGCTTTAAGAGCACTCTGCGCATAAGCATCAGAAGGCTCAAGTTCAATCACCTTGCCAAAGTATTCTTTAGCTTTAGCAACATCGCTGCGCTGGTAAAATGCACCTAAGTTTTTATAAGCTTCAACTACGGTATTCTTAATTCTGGCCTCTGAAGTTGCATCTGGTTTTGCCAAAACAATCTCGAGGTATTTTTCATAATCAGGAACCATCAAACCCTGCATATTCTCTTGATTATCCACAAGCTTTTTAACCCTTGCGCGATATAGATAAGCATCAGGATTTGTAGGGGCTACCTGAATAACATAACTGAATGCAGAGTCCGCTTTAGTTAAAAGGGTAGCATCAGGAGTCTTTGTTTTATCGTTAGCCTGTGTCGCATAATCAAAGTAATGAGCCATGCCCAAATAAAAGTTATCATATGCTTTGGTCTTTGACTCTGGATTATTAACCGCGATTTCAAACATCTTAGCGGCGTCTGCATACTTCTTAGCAGAGAATAACGCTTTACCAATATCACCCATTACTTCCACATTACTCGAATCTAAAGTTACTGCCCTTTTAAGGTAGTCAATACCTTCTGACTCTGAACCAGGCGTCTTTATTAAAGCGCGACCCAAGTAAAGATAATCCTGTGGGATAATGCGGCTTGTGTCAACTTTGCCAATGAAATCTTTCAACGCCTGAACACTTGCCGGATAGTTACCATTCTCATATGCTGAATATCCTAAATATCTAAAAATACGAGGATTGGTTTTATCCATCTTGGCCATAGCATTGGCTTCAGCTTCAAGTTCTTTGTACTTTTTAGCTAAAATCAGGAAAGTTGCATGACGCTCACGAGATTCCAAAGATCTGTCTGTCAGATCCATGTATTTCTCATAGTATTTCAATGCCTCATTTATGCGTTCATCGTATTTACTTGATTGAGCATTACCCCAATAGTAATAAGTTTCAGCTAATTCGCGGTAAGTTGGTCCATAGTTCGGATCCAAAGCAACAACCTGATTTAACTCAGCCACTGATTCAGGATATGCTTTTGATAACTTATTTAACACACCAAGTTCAATCTTAGCACGCAGCAAGTTCTTATTCATATCAAAAGCAGTACGGTAACTGCTGAAGGCCTCACTATTTTTTTGCTGAACACGGTAAGCATCACCCAATGCAAGAAAAACTTCCGCATCTTTTGCGTTTATTGCTTTCGCTTTTTCTAAAGCTGCAATTGCTGCAGCGCCGTCTGGCTTTGGAGCAGCGGTATAAGCTTTTCCAATAAACAATAGCGTGGTATGATCCTTCTTCTTAGTTAAAGACAACGCCTTATCAAACTGCGCCTTTGCGCTCTGTGGGCTCTCAACTAACGCAACCGAACCCAAACCTACATAGTTCAAAGGAAATTCGTTGGCCGCACTAACGCCTTTCTGGTAAGTCATTTTGGCCGAATCAATATAATCCGTCTTCATATACACATTGCCCAGGTAAAAATAATTTTCACCATTAGCAGGTTGAGACTGTATCAAGCCCTTAAGTATGGTCTTGCTTTTTTGGTATTGTTCTGCGTCAATAGCTTTTTTAGCGTCGGCTATGCTTTGTGCAAATGCAGATGAAGCTATAAAAACCAACCCTAAGGATGTATTGACTATCTTTTTCATCATTTCCATTTTCCGAGTATTAATTGTTAATGTTCTGGTTAATAATAACTTGACGTGATGGTATACTATCTGGAAGCAGTCCGGATTTTAGTACAATCCTTTGCCCGCTTTCTCCGGCGATAAAAGATGCAAATCCTGTGCCCAAACCTGGCCTGCCCTCCCCATTAATAATGTATAAATTTCTGCTTAGCGGATAAGTTTCATTTGCCAAATCATTCTGATAGGGCTTGTAGTAGCTATCTGAGCCCGGTTTTCCCGGTAAATTCTTAACGCCCATGATTCTTAAACCTGATACAATTTTCTCCATTTTTTCGTCAGGCTGCACAATCCAGTTAATTCCAATAACGCCGATAGACCCAGGATGTTCATTTACATAATTAATGACATCGGGATTGGACGCTAGAGCATAAACGCCTTTTGATGGCAATTCTTTTACTCCGGATAAATTTTTAATATACCGTACGGTGCTGGAGTTTGCGTTATCAAAAACGAGGCTTTTGTTAGCTATATGCTGCCCTTTCATAATCGATATGATTTCAGCCACGGTTATAAGCGAATCAGGGTTGCTTTTTTGCGTGATCAGCGCCACGCCGTCAACTGCAAACCTGTTTACCCGCAAGCGGATGTTTTTACTTTCATATTGCCTTGCCTCTGTTGGTGTCAGCTCACGCGAGAGTATCGCAACCCGCACACTATCTGAAAGAAAAAGGTTCAACACCTGATTCTCTGGCTTGAAAATCAAATTCAATTTACTTTCCGAATAATTACTTTCAAAAACATAAGCCTGATCTTCTATAATCGGCGCAAAAGATTCATCGACCACTATGTCAATCTTTCCCTTTGTATATGTCGACCCGTCTGAAGTTTTCGAATCCTGACAGGCAAATAGAAACAGTGCCCCAGTTAAGAACAAACAGATACAATGATGACGCCTCATAGTTAATTTCTTAAAAGCCGAACAAACCTGAAAAATGAATACCCAATCAATAATACGCCAAACGCAATCCGGTAACCCAGATCAAGTTGGATTGGAAAATCCTTCCAGAAGATTACCGCGATGCCCAGTATTAAATATAAAGAAAACATCACTAGCCCTAAAACAAACAGAAATCGCCTTGCGGGCGATTTCTGTGCTTCTTTTCTTAAAGACATCCCTTATTGCCCTGCTAAATTTAAGCTAATCGGTAAAGTGTATGCAACCCTAACCGGCCGCCCGTTTTGGATACCAGGCTTCCACTTAGGCATGCTTTTCAGCAGACGCACAGCTTCTTCGCCAGTTCCTAAACCCAGGTCACGCAGAACTTTGATATCTGTAAGGCTACCATCGCGTTCAACTACGAACTGCATGATCACCTTACCTGATACTCCCTGCTCACGTGCCATTGCCGGATAACGGTAGTTTTTCTGAAGAAAAGAGTAGAATTTGGCCATACCTCCAGGGAACTCAGGAGAAACCTCTACACTTGTGAAGATCGTATTCACGTCTTCTGTTACTTCCGCTTCCTTAGGCGCCTCACCTACAGGTTCGTCGATCCGGATCTCCGCATTCGGATCTCCTTCAATCGTTTTCTGACCCGGATCAGCAACCTTCAGTTCTTCAACTGTTGGTGGTTCTTCGTCTCTCACTTCCTCGGCCGGTACAACTACCGGAGGCGGAAATTTAACCTGGTCAACCTTTGGTTTAGGTGGCTCAGGAGGCGGAGGCGGAACTTCCTTTTTATCAATTGGTGGCGGAGGTGCCAAAACAACCTCAGTCACTTTCACAGCTTCCTCTTCGGGCATAGCCCCTTTGATTAAGCGAATGATCAGCGGACTACTCACCAAAGCGATAAACAATATGGCTCCTACTACAAGGGCTCTATTTGTTGTCTTATTATTTGTTCTTCGCAACTCATAGGCGCCATAAGTTTTATTACGCCCTGCAAATACCACATCAAGCCATTGCGGATTAAATAAATCTAATTTTGACCCTAACATCTTTTTTTCATTTTAAAGGGTTAATACTTGTGATAAAACTATTTGTAAAGACCCTCGCGTTTAAGCAATTCAATTTCAGGTTCGAAAATATCTACAATAGCATAAGTTTGAGGCTTAATAATGGCCATCTCATCTAATATATCCACCAGGTTTCTATATTTAGACTGCTCACTTGGCTTTATCAATACGATCAGACTTTTTGACGGATCACCGGTCATCGCGATCACTTCTTTTTTCTTTTCCAACAGGGCTTTGCGAATACCGTTTTTTCCAAAGTTGTCAACTTGTGGAGGTGTAAGCGGCTTATCTACCGACCCCATATACCACTCCACTTTGTTACCCGATCCTAACAAGATAGTCATAGTCCGGTTATCAGCAATTGTAAGCTGTTGTTCGTCCTTTACATCCTTGTCCGGCATGGCAATATCCATTGCCTGCGGTTTAGCCAGTGTAGTGGTGAGCATGAAAAAGGTAATCAGTAAGAACGCCAAGTCAACCATCGCTGTTAAATCAACGCGAGTTGACATCTTCTTGGTTCTTATTTTGCCGCCTTTTTTCCCACCCCCGCCGGAGGTATCTAATTCTGCCATCGTTTAATTTTTAGTTTGGTTAGTAATCTTCACCTCTTAAAGAAGTGATCAAACTGAATTTATTTACATTCTGCGTCTGCAGAATTTCAATCACCTTTTGTATCTGGGGGATCTTTTCATTCGCATCACCTTTGATACTCACCCTCATATCCACATTGTGCAACTCTTTAGTGGCCAGACGAGCCTGGTAAATCCACTGATGAAGTTCGGAAGGCCTTACGCCTACTGAATCTATTGGGATACCAGGTTGTAAACCCTCTTTATTCCGCGCTTCACCCTGCATCGCGATGATCTGCTTTAAATTACCCAGTGGAACGCCAAAAGACTCCATTACAGAAAATCTCTTCTTCTCTTCTTCGGTGAAATCCATTCCGTAGACAGTGGCCATCTTTTCAAGTAAGTTGCGCCGTATATCTTGTCCCGGAATCCCGAAGAACACCTTGCCCTTACCAACAGTTAAGGTGGCGATATCTGTATCAGGTAACTTAATTTTAACAGTTGATGCCGGGGTATCAACAGGAAGTGGTTCAGGCTGACGGGCAGTTGCTGTCAAAATAAAGAATGTAAGCAACAGAAACGCCACATCGCACATCGCTGTCATATCAATAGCCGTACTTTTTCTTGGAACTTTAATTCTTGGCATTGCTTCAATTTAATATTGTTTGTACGTTTAATTAGTGATGAAAATATTCCGGGTTTTCCATAAATCCGGAATAATAATTTCAAAACTATTATTTGTGGGTACTAGCGTAAGTCTGTACGATGGAAAACCCTGCTTCGTCAATTGCGTAAGTTAACTTGTCAATTTTTGAAGTGAAAAGGTTGTACATAATAATGGCCAACGCAGATGTAGCGATACCTGTGGCCGTGTTAATCAGGGCCTCAGAAATACCGTTTGCTAATGCAGCCTGGTCAGGAGAACCTGCTGTAGCTAAACCGGCGAAGGCCTTGATCATACCTGTAACGGTACCCAATAAACCCATCAAAGTACCAATTGATACAAGCGTTGCGATAATGGTTAAGTTTTGCTCTAGCATAGGCATCTCCAAAGCAGTAGCTTCTTCGATATCCTTTTGAATAGCTAAACATTTTTGTTCAGTATCCATGTTTTGCTCAACTTCCATTTCTTTATATTTCTTCAAACCTGATTTAATCACGTTGGCAACAGAACCTTCCTGCTTGTCGCACTCCGCCATCGCAGCGTCAATGTTTCTGGCGCCTAATTGAGTTTGAATTCTTTTTACGAAAGAATCAATGTTTCCTTTACCTGTTGCTTTGTTGATCACAAAGAAACGCTCAAAAGAAAAAACGATTACCATCAGGAACAGACCCATTAAAACCGGAACGATATATCCGCCTTTATATACCATCCCGAAATAATTGCCTGGAAGCGGATGACCTGTGTTATCCCCACCTTCAAAGTTCGATGAATCTCCCATAACATATCTCCATAAAACGATACCGATCAGGATACAGATGACAATCGTTAAACTTGCAAAAATGCTTGAACCAGAGCTCTCTTTCTTCGCTGTTGTTGGTTTTGGTGCGTTTGCCATTTTTTTAAATTTTAGTTTTTAGTTGTTGATTAAATATATGAATTTATGATTTGCTTAATGCACGATTATATTGATACACACAAAAGATTATTCTGTTTGTATCGCACCAAAATAAAGAATTAGAGCGGCTAAATATAAAATTAATTTCTTACTACCGCCTAAGAATTCTGAAGAACAAACACCTCTCTCTACAAAAATATTGTCCTGTGAGAAGACAATGATTTACAATGAAACTTATTTTAAACGGAAATTGCAAATAATAAGTGTAAAAATTACAATTAGACGGATACCGCGGTTTTAGGTGCCGCATTGAGTATTTCAGCATTTGCAAACTCCGCAAATTGGTTAAAATTCTTTAAAAAAGCTTGAGCTAAATCCGATGCCTTTTGGTCATAAGCTTGCTTATTTGCCCAGGTGTTTCGCGGGTTCAAAATCTCTGCAGGCACATTAGGGCAGGTCACAGGCATCATCAGCCCAAAGACCGGGTGTTCCTGATATTCTACACTACCGAGTTCCCCTTTTAAGGCTGCACAAATCATGGCGCGGGTATAGCCTAACTTCATTCTTGTGCCCGTGCCATACGAACCGCCTGTCCAACCAGTATTTATCAACCACACATTTACAGCGTTTTCTTTCATTTTCGCTCCAAGCAGCTCAGCATACTTTGTAGGATGAAGCGGCAAAAAAGCCTTCCCGAAACAAGCAGAGAATGTGGTCTGAGGTTCTGTGATGCCGGCTTCGGTGCCTGCCACCTTCGCCGTGTATCCTGATATAAAATGATACATCGCCTGGCCGGCGGTTAACTTCGATATTGGCGGCAACACTCCAAAGGCATCAGCGGTTAGAAAAAAGATGTTATCAGGGGTTTTAGCTATTGATGGTTCAATGGCGTTTTCTATAAAATCGATGGGATACGCAACCCGGGTATTCTCGGTTTTAAGGATATTACTAAAATCAACCCGCCGGCTGTCATCAAAATAATTGGTGTTTTCTAAAAGAGCACCAAACTTTATCGCTTTAAAAATCTGCGGTTCCTTTTCCTGGCTAAGATCCACGCACTTTGCATAACATCCCCCCTCGAAATTGAATACTGAATTCGCACTCCAGCCATGTTCATCATCTCCTATCAAACCTCTTTCCGGATCTGCTGACAATGTGGTTTTTCCCGTACCGGACAAGCCAAAAAATATTGCCGTGTCCCCACCCTTACCCACATTGGCAGAACAATGCATTGACAAAACCTTCCGTTGGTCCGGAAGCAAAAAGTTCAACACGGAAAAAATACCCTTTTTAATCTCACCGGTATAGGCCGTACCGCCTATTAATATTATTTTCTTTGTAAAGTTTAGAATGGCAAAATTCCCCTGCCGTGTTCCATCGATAGCCGGATCTGCTTCAAAACCCGGAGCAGCTATTATCGCCCATTCCGGGGCTTCAGCGGGCGATACCTTTTCAGGCCTGAGAAATAAGTTGTTTGCAAAAAGACTCTGAAAAGCAGTTTCAGTGACCACACGTAAGGTCAGATTGAACTCTGGATCCGCGCACGCATAAGCATCGCGAACATAAATGGGCCTGTCAGACAGGTACTCCACTACCTTATTGTATAGTGCGTCAAATTTATCCGGTTCGAATTGGATATTGATATCACCCCACCACACCTTATCTTTCGTAATATCATCCGCAACTATAAATCGATCTTTTGGAGACCGACCGGTAAACCTGCCGGTATCAACAGCCAGGGCGCCGCTATCTGTTAATTTGCCCTCACCATTGTAAATAGCCATTTCTATCAGCTCCGCAGGCGCTAATTGGTAAAATACTGTCTTAGTCCGATCTAGTTTTAAGTAGCTCAGATTTAAATCCTCATTCAACTTTTTGCTCATGGCTAGCTATATGCTTTTTACAATTATGAAATAAAAGTAAGAAGTTATAAACTGGTTTCCGAAAATAAAAAGCGCTATAAATCAGGTAATTGTAACGTTTACACTAAGGGCTAATGCACTAAATTTCAGCCTTATGCTTTATTTTTTTCACTTAATTTTAACCGCCAATTTTTTTTACTTTAAAACCCTCGGCTAATAACAAGGTCATGATCTTTTCGCGGAAATCGCCCTGAATCAGAACTTCACCATCCTTAACTGATCCCCCAACTCCGCATTTCTGTTTCAGCTTTTTGCCTAACGCATCCAGATCTGCGCTTTGCCCAATAAAACCTGTTACCAGGGTAACAGCTTTACCACCACGTTGTTTCTTATCTAACTGAACACGAAGGTTTTGCTGATTCGGCGCAAGGGTCTCCGCTTCCTCCTGTTGGTTTTCATTATATTCAAAATCCGGATCCGTAGAGTACACGACACCGGTAATGTTCTTATTTTTCTTAGACATATATTTTAGTTTTCAGCTGTCAGCTATCAGTTGTCAGCTATGAAGTATTAGATATGAAGAATTACTTAAGCGACTTAGCTGTTGGAGTTAACTACAAATATCGGGTAGCTGATAGCTAACGGCTGATAGCTGACAGCTACACAATCACCACCAGCGACAACGGCTTAATACCTATATTAAGTTCAGCCTCCATTAATTGCGGTTCGCCGTCTACATGAACAGCACCACTGTTTGCCCTCAGTATCCTAATCTCGCGACCCTTAATGATTTCAACAAATTTTGATCTGTGCGTCGTTTTACTGAACATCCGGTATCCCATCACCGGAAAAAGATAAAGCGGAAAGGGCCGAATAATACACACATCAAGCAAACCATCCTTAACAGAGGCAAAAGGTGAAATGTGGGCATTGTTGCCATACTGTGATGAGTTAGCAATACTTATCATAAAGGCGTTGCGATCATAAGACTTACCATCAATCTGCAGAACATAGTTTTGCGACTGATAGTTCGATATCTCCCTGAGAGCTGTCTGAAAATATCCCCCGACACCTCGTCCCGGATGCTCAGCAAACTCCTTGCTGATATGAGCATCGAAACCAACACCCGCCATATTGAAGAACTTACGGTTGTTTAAGGTACCCGAATCTATCAGGGTGGTGTTCAGGTTATTCAACCTCGCTATCGCATCAGTATCTTTTAAAGGGATGCCCATTGCGCGCGCCAGGCCATTACCGGAGCCACACGGAATTATGCCCATCGGCTTGCCGGTTCCCTCAAGCGTTGAGGCGATTTCATTAATGGTGCCATCACCGCCAACGGCTACTATTATTTCTTTATCACTGTTTTCTCCGGCTATCAGCTTAGCATGCCCTATTCCTTCAGTAAAAATAAATTGGCTATCGAACAGTCTTTTGTCGAGATAGTTAGCCGCCAATTGGGGGAAATCAAGTTTGCTCTTACCACCTGAAATCGGGTTTATAATGAATAAAATGCTCTTTTTCAAGAAAATAGCTTAGTTAACGATTGCAAAAATAGTTTTAAATTTCCCCTTATTTAAAAATTATCCTACTTTTGCCATGCAAAAAAGTGGATCGATTTGCGTTGCCGGGTTAACACACGGCAGGATTGCAACCACGTAAAAAAAAGTGCTAAAAGTATATACTGATTTTTACCCCTCAATCAAACGCTCCTATTCGCTTGTTTTTAGAAATTTTAAATAAACTCAAGTTTATATGCCTTATTTATTTACCTCAGAGTCTGTTTCAGAAGGCCACCCGGACAAAATAGCAGATCAAATATCAGATGCATTAATTGATAACTTCTTAGCCTGGGATTCAGATTCTAAGGTAGCCTGCGAAACTTTAGTAACAACCGGATTGGTTGTATTAGCAGGAGAAGTAAAATCAAAAACCTACCTCGACGTTCAGAAGATAACCCGCGAAGTGATCCGTAAGATCGGTTATACTAAGTCAGAATATATGTTTGAAGCGGATTCCTGTGGGATTATCTCAACCATACATGAGCAGTCTGCTGATATTAACCAGGGCGTTGATAAACAAGATAAAGAAGAACAAGGTGCCGGTGATCAGGGAATGATGTTTGGCTATGCAACCAACGAAACCCAGAACTACATGCCCCTTGCTTTAGACCTTGCGCACAAACTGCTTTTAGAGCTCGCGGTTCTACGCCGTGAGAATACAGATATTGCCTATCTGCGTCCGGATGCCAAATCACAGGTAACCATTGAATATGCCGATGATCACAAACCTATACGGATCGATTCAATTGTTATTTCAACCCAGCATGATGACTTCGATGGAGACGAAACCATGCTTGAGAAAATTAAAAAAGATATTACTTCTATCCTAATCCCCCGGATAAAGGCAACCCTAAGCCCTGAGCTACAGGCTTTGTTCACTGACAGCATAACCTACCATATTAATCCAACCGGGAAGTTCGTAATTGGCGGACCGCATGGAGACAGCGGCCTAACCGGTCGTAAGATTATTGTTGACACATATGGTGGTAAAGGTGCACATGGCGGTGGCGCCTTCTCGGGAAAAGATCCTTCAAAGGTAGACCGGTCTGCGGCTTATGCAACCCGTCATATTGCTAAGAACTTGGTGGCTGCCGGTGTTTGCGACGAGGTTTTGGTTCAGGTATCCTATGCAATTGGCGTTAAAAACCCAATGGGAATATATGTCAATACGAACCACTCCGGTAAGGTGAACTTGTCCGACAGTGAAATAGCAAAGAAGGTTGAAAGTATATTTGATATGACCCCTTACGGAATTGAAACCCGGTTGAAACTACGTAACCCTATCTATTCAGAAACCGCAGCTTACGGCCATATGGGTCGTAAAAATGAAACGGTGACCAAGCAGTTCGCAAGTGCAAACGGCGAAACGAAAAGTTTAGATGTAGAACTGTTCACCTGGGAAAAATTGGATTATGTTGATCAGCTGAAAGAAGCTTTCGGACTATAATCCTGATAAATTAAATCTAACATTGAAGCCTTCTTTCCATCCAGAAAGAAGGCTTTTTAATTGAAAGCTGTATATATCGTTATACTTCCAGAAATAAGCCCATCCTTTGAACATCAATATTAAAGCATTCCGATGAAACCAGACCCGGCTATCATAGTAAAGGGCAAAACTATAGACGACCAGAGCCGCTGCATCCACTATCATTCGGCGCTGGATGTCATTGCCATCAAGTTCAAATGCTGCCATATACACTATCCCTGCTTCAAATGCCATCAGGAAGAAGCCGATCATCAACCGGTAACCTGGAATAAAGAAGAATACGATGAAAAGGCGATCTTATGCGGAGTCTGCAAAACGGAGCTAACGATTCGCCAATATCTGGCCAGCAATTACACCTGCCCTAGTTGTCTGTCTCCTTTCAATCCTGGCTGCTCCAATCATAACCATTTGTATTTTGAGGGGTGACTTGCCTGATAAAACTGGATATTAACCTCTAAGGATGCATTGTTAGCGCTAGCCTTCCTTCTTCCTTAACGACGCCTCTATCATTCCTTCCAGCACCGCCATATCAACATCCGCCAGCTTATTGATGTAAAGACAACCAACGCCTGTTTTATGCTTGCCCAGCTTTTCCAGAGCATCCGCATGCTCCAGAATACCTACGCTGATGTATAATGACAGATTTGCTTTCCGTGGAGAAAAACCGATTCGAAGCCAGTCAACTTCCCGGCCGCTGGCGGGGCTCTTGTATCTTTTGTTACCAAAGCCAATGATCGAGCCGCCCCACATCACAGGCTCTTCTCCGCTGGCCCTTTTCATCATTTCCAAAATCACAAAACTATCCTTGCGCTTCTGTTCATCGGGAATACCATTGATAAAATCCTCCACCCTCACAGAGGTTGGTTTTGTCTTTATTACAGCCAGTTTTGATTTTTTCTCAGCCATTTAAACGGGGGTTTGCGTTATTTGGTCTCCTCAATGAAGGTAATAAAATTTGCTAAATGCTAATTACCCTTTTCAAGCAGAGCGAAATTTGTTCCAGCCGAGAAGCTCCTCATCTCACGCAAAGCAGGTAAGAACTCGCAAAGAACGCTAAGCCCGGCACTTTGAGATTTCTATTTTGTGGCCTTTGCGTGGAAGAAGTCATGCTATTCAAAAGAAACTTTGAGAAGTCACTCATCTCACGTAAGGAGGTAAGAACTCCGCTGCCTTTGCGTTTTGATCTTTGCAGCCTTTGCGTGAAAGAAACCAGTTTATGCGGCCTTTGATCATCATTATCCCGGCAACAACAATGAACATTTAGCTAATTAACAACGAATTGGAAAACAGCAGAACCCGAAGTATTACCCTTGGTATCCCTAGTGACAATTTTCCAGAAATATGTTTTGCCTGATTCAACAGCAACATCATTTAGAATGCTTTCAGAAACATTGCTTTTCAATAATGCAGGCAGGTTATTTAACCCGATATAGACGTCATAATTCGAAATATCATCATCTACATCACTACCTTCCCAGTCAAGTGTAATATTGCCGTTGGTTGCTGTAGCTGTTTGGCCCATTAATGGCTTCTTTATTTCTGCAGGGAATGGCGCATTTGAAGTTTCGCCCGGTCCGGAATTATAAAATTTCCAGGTGTCACTTTGAGCACTGCTTGTGGTTTTGGATGATCCGGAACTAATAAACCATGAGTATGGCGTATTCTTCATTATTCGAACTTCCAGATTAGTAGCTTTCGATTCCTTATCAATCACCTCGCCCGTTTTAAGATTTTTTAAGGTCAAACGGTAGTTCTCGGTATTTGGTGCCATGTTCCACTCAAACAGCACAATGCTCTCAGTCTCACTTATTACGTTACCCGTGGTGCAAGCCTCGTTATTCCGGGGAGATATCAGCATTGCCTTCCCTGGAGGAAGAATAGGGTGCTCCTTTTTTTTACATCCCGGTACGGCGAGGACCAGAAGGATAATTGCTGAGATTAGTCGTATCATAGTTTGACAATTTTATAGTAAGTCTCAGAATGATCTATCGTTAGTTTCAGGGTATAAAATCCGGCTTTTAGCGCTGATAGTTCCAGCTGAAGAATTTCTGAGAATATATGATCCTGCTTTTGCATAAGCCTTCCTTCGATGCTATAGATCTCTGTTAAAACTTTAGACCCAGGGGAGTTCCCCAGATTAACATTCAAAACACTTGTAAAAGGGTTCGGGAATACTATTGCTTCCCGGGACACGTTGACAATCTTTTCAAAAATCCCCTGGCACTTTGTGTCTGTCGCAATCCGGATCTTATTAACTCCCTGTGTTAAAGGAAGTGTAAGGGTACTATTTGACGTCTGTGAAGCAATGCCATTGAGCTCAATCAGGTATAATGTGGCACCATTCAAATTTAAAGTGATTGTCTTTTGGTCATTATTTACAAAAGCATAAACAGCGAGGTCCTTGGGTTCAGATATGGTCAGATCGTAGCACATTTCGTAATCCGGCTGACCATCAACTGTAATACAAATTTTATAAGAACCTGCACTAAGATCATTGATATCCAGATTATTCTCAAAAGTATAAGAATTCGTTTTTCCGCTTCCGGTTATTACAGCCTTATAAGCTAATGGCTCTACGGCAGAAATATGTATTTGCCCATTATCACTGGTTTTACAACTTTCCCCGACTGTAGAAATGTTGAAATTATTTACCGGCAGGTTAAATATTGCCGACACCACAATTGCCGGGGATATCGTCAGGCATCCTCCCGAATTAACTGTCACCGTATACGACCCGCTTGTGGTAGCGGTGTAACCTGAGTTGCTTTGGCCGGTTATCACCTCCCCGTTCCGATACCAGGCATAGGTATAATCGGGATTTGCATCTGCGGATAATAGCACGCTTCCCCCTGTAAAGAAACTTGTGGCGCCGCCTGCCCGAATTACCGCGCGGGGCAGCGGGTTAACCGTCAGAGGGTTAGCCGAAACGGCAGTCCCGGCAGGCGTAGTCACGGATATTTTTCCCGACACTGGCCCATTGATGACCGCTGAGATAGTAGAAGGCGATTCAACCTGGAAAGAAGTAGCAGCAATTGACCCGATATTGACGGCAGTGGTTCCAATAAAATTGGTTCCGGTGATGGTCAATGTAACCGGGGACCCGCTGCATACGACAGGGGGTGTAAAAGTACTGATCGTGGGTGCTGGAGGTCGGGCGTTCACAGTCACCACCAGCGCCGACGAAACTGCCTGACACCCTTTCGACCTAATGCTTATCATATATGATCCGGCTAACGAAGCCCTGTAGGTCGAACTGACCTGGCCGCTTAACACCTGCCCGTCCCGATACCAGGCATAAGAATAAGCAGAATCTGTATCAGCTGATAAAAACACACTGCCTCCGCTCAGGAAAGTGGTTGGACCATCCGCACGTATCACTGCCGTAGGCAGAGGGTTCAATGTAAAAGTGCCTGCCGACGTCGCTGTCCCATCTGGAGTGATCACCGTTATAGAGCCTGACCGCAGGGAATTCACCACTGCCGAAATGGTTGAGTTTGATTCTACCCTGAAGGAACTGGCGGCAACGCCGCCGATGCTAACAGCACTCGCTCCGTTGAAGTTTGTCCCATGGATGGTGATGGTAACCGGAGCGTTTCCACACACGGATGCAGGCGTAAAAGAGCTGATGGTGGGTACTGGGGCCAACGGATTCACGGTCACTACAAGTGCAGAAGAAAACGCCTGGCATCCGCCTGATATTATGCTTACCGTATAAGATCCGCTAGCGCTTACCGTATAAGTAGAACTGACCTGCCCGCTGATCTCCTCCCCGTTACGGTACCAGGCATACACATAGCCGGGATTCGCATCTGTAGACAAAAGGACACTCCCGCCGCTTACGAAAACCGTGGGTCCCCCCGCGCTGATTACCGCCAGAGGGAGTGGATTTACCGTCAGCGAATCAGATGAGATAGCCGTCCCGGCTGGCGTGGTCACGGAGACTTTTCCTGACCGGGGCGCATTGACTACGGCAGTAATAGTGGAAGATGATTCCACCTGGAAGGAAGTGGCGGCCAACCCGTCAATATTAACCGCAGTGGCTCCGGCAAAGTTCGTCCCGATGATCGTCAGCGTTAACGGTGTTCGACCGCATCCCGTCTCAGGTGTAAAGGAACTAATCGTTGGCACTGTATCCACCGGATTCACCGTTATAACCACGGCTGCTGAAATTACCAGGCAGCCATTAGACGTAATCCCTGCCGTATAGGAACCACCCACTATTGCCACATAAGTAGACTGAACCTGGCCGCTGATTAGCTGCCCGTCCAGATACCACGTATAAGAGTAAGTTGAATCAGCATCGACTGATAAAAGCACGCTTCCTCCGCTCGGGAAAGTGGTAGGCCCCTCCGCACGTATCACCGCCTCAGGCATTGGAGTCACTGTAAAAGTGCCTGTAGAAGTCGCTGTCCCATCTGGAGTGATCACCGTTATCGACCCAGAGCGCGGGGAATTCACAACTGCCAGAATGGTTGAAGGTGATTCCACCTCGAAGGAATCTGCTGTAAAGCCACCAATATTCACCACAGTCGCTCCGGCAAGGTTTGTCCCATTGATAGTTATGGTAACCGGGTCGTTTCCACACACGGATGCTGGCGTAAAAGAGCTGATAGTAGGTGCTGGCGGCAGGGGGTTCACGGTCACCAAAATCGGAGAAGAAAGCGCTTGGCAACCCTTTGATATAACGCCTACCGTATAGGATCCGCTGGCGTTAGCTGTATAAGCTGAACTGCTCTCGCCGCTGATTTCCTCCCCGTTCCGGTACCAGGTATAAGTATAGCCGGGGTTCGCCTCGGTAGATAATAGGACACTCCCGCCACTTCCGAAGATGGTGGGTCCCCCAGCGCTGATTTCTGCCGGAGGGAGTGGATTCACCGTCAACGAACCGGATGAGGTAGCAGTTCCAGCTGGCCCGGTCACGGAAACTTTGCCTGACCGGGGCGCATTAACCAGGGCGGTAATAGTTGTGGATGATTCCACCTGGAAGGAAGTGACGGCTATTCCATCAATACTGACCGCGGTGGCTCCGGTAAAATTCGTCCCAATGATCGTTACAGTTAAGGGAGTACTACTGCATCCAACTTCAGGAGTAAAGGAGGTTATGGCTGGCATTGTATTCAGGGTTACCACCAAGGCTGACGAAATTGCCTGACAGCCCTTCGAAGTTATGCTTACTGTGTAGGAGCCACCTGATGTTGCCAGATAGGTCGAACTGGCCTGGCCGCTAATCAGCTGCCCGTCCCAGTACCAGGCATAGGAGTAAGTTGAATCTGCATCAGTCGATAAAAGCACACTGCCTCCGCTTAAGAATGTGGTAGGTCCGTCCGCTGTGACCACCGCTACAGGGACTGTATTGACAGTAAAGGTGCTGTTTGAAACTGCTGTTCCCCCGGGCGTAGACACCGAAACCGTTCCCGTTTGCCGGGCGTTCACGATCGCCGAAATGCTTGATGGCGATTCCACTTCAAAGGAGTTCGCATCAAAGCTGCCAATCCGGACAACCGTAGTTCCCGTGAAATTCGTTCCGCTGATTTTTACGGTTACCGAATCGTTGTTGCACGCCTCCGCGGGAGTAAAGGAGCTGATGGTTGGCACCAGGGCAACCGGACTTACCGTTACCACTACGGCCGGAGATATCGCTGAGCAGTTATTTGATGTGATGCTCACCGTATAGGATCCGCTTAGCGAAGCTGTATAGTCCGAATCACTCTCGCCGCTTATCACCTGCCCATCCCGATACCAGGAATACAGATAGCCCGAATCTGCACTTGCGGATAGACGGACGCTTCCACCGGTAAAAAAACTAGTAGGCCCGTCTGCACTTATCAAAGCCTGCGGGAGCAGATTTACCGTCAGCGGACTGGCCGAAATCGCTACCCCTGCGGGTGTAGTCACGGCAATACTTCCCTGTTGCGGAGAGTTCGAGATCGCCACAATGACTGACGATGATTCTACCCGAAAGGAGGATACTGCGATGCCACCAATGCTGACCGCCGTAACACCCGTAAAGTTCGTTCCGCTGATCATTATGGTCGCCGGGATTTCGCTGCAAACGGTCGCGGGCGTAAAGGAGGAGATCGTAGGCGAGGCGGGCAGAAGGAAACTAAATCCCGGCAAGGAAGCATTACCACCAGGAGTACTAATAGCAACCTCCCCCGAGGCTCCGTCACCTACTACCGCAGTGATGGTGGTATCTGATAAAACCTGAAAAGAAACTGCCTGAGTTCCTCCAAAACTAACCTCGGTCGCCCCCAATAAATTTTTACCATTTAAATTAACCGATCCTCCGGCAAGGGCCGCTCTGGGAGAGAATGAAGTGACTTCTGGCTTGTGAAAAAAACTGAATCCATCAATCCCCCGGTTCAAATTCCCGTTGCCCACCGTAACCGCGCCGCTTGTACCACCCCCTACCACCGCCATGATGCTTGAGGGCGAAACCACCGAGAATGAAGCAGCCGGCACACCTCCGAAATCGACTGTTTTCGTTAGCGTCAGGTTACTTCCGGTGATGTTTACGATGGTGCCTACGCTGGCTTTTGTTGGTGAAAATGAGGTTATAGAGAAATCTCCACTATATGCCTCAAAGGAAAATGAGCCGATTCCAGCGCCATCTATTGAAATGTTCTTAATCAATATGCCGGTATTTTCAAGAGTATAAGTTTTTGAGTCGGGTTTAGTGAAGTCATCGAAGGATGAATTAACTGATGACCCCGGAAACAAGTCACCGTCATCACCCCGACCAAATCCCCTGTTATCTAGTTCATCTAAACCGTCAGCTTCTTCCAGGTCAACCAATTTTCGATTAAAATTAGTATTTGACGATTGATTTGAGTTGATGTGCCAGATTGCTAAACCACTACCCGGCAACTCCGTATCCAGACCCAATTTTTGCCTGTTCTCAATTAAAAAATACTCATTCGAAAGCCCTGTGTTTACCCTGAAGCACTCGGCATTTTCACTTGCCGCATTAAGGGTATATGTCCCTGACGATGAAATGGTAGTGGGATTGATCCAGCCCAGAGTAAATTTGCTCCACGCGCATAAATTTCCGGGGGAATGTTCTCCGCCTAGCCAGGAAGCTCCGCCCATTAAAGACCAATTACCTACACCCTCCGATTCAAAGGTAGTATCATACAGATCAGGCAAACCCAGTAAGTGCCCAAATTCATGACAGAAAACGCCAATCCCGGTTATACTATTTCCCCTTATCCTAATCTCGGGGTTCATGATATAATCATTTATCCTCACCCCATCATAAATGACTTGTCGTGCACCAAGCCCCCAGCGATGGGACCAGATATACTGTGCCTGGCTGCCTTCTTCAGCACCCGGACCGCTGTGCACTACATTAATTCCATCTACAATACCATCCTTGTCATTATCATACTGCGAAAAGTCAACGCCTGCAGCCTGAGCTGCATCAACAGCTTCTCTAACCAGTTCTTGTGATCGTCCATATCCATTTTGATACCCATAATATTGATAAGGCTGCTTTGCCGTTACCCATTCCATGACATCGGTTTCCACGTCTAACTGGCCAAATGAACTTTTCAGAAAGTAATCCCGAAAACTTCCGGTTCCTCTATAATCCTTTAGGTTCATTAAATTGCCGAAATCAGCACCGGTGAACCTACCCGGGAGATCCGGGTATTTGATCAACAATAGCAGCGATCTCCGCTTCCCTGAAGCGGGGAAACTTTTCACTTCCGTAGGCGATCCCGCGAATCGTGGGGCCTCTTTTAGATTCGGGGCAGTCAGAATGTCCGGTTCTAATGATTTGGGGAGCGTTTGCAACAGCTTTTCCTCATTACCGGTCCGCCTCATTAAGTCACGGGCAACTACACCGCCTGGCACCAATTGGCCATTCTCCTTTTTCGCGTACTCATAAATGCCATTCCTTTGAACTACCGAATAGCCGTCGATCGTCTCTGTCCACGATTTCCATTGCGAACCTTTCCCAATGATCGTTAACAACGATCCGTCAATTTGCCTGATCGTTATGGGATAGGGGGAAGCGGGAATGGAACAATAAGGTAATGATGGCTCGGATGTTTGACTGCTGGAGGTCTTGCCAACGAGAAGAATCAACAGGAGGAGGTATAAGTATTTCTTCATAAAACAGAATGAACAATCGTTATAGTCGCCCTTCCCCCGAAGGCCTTTATTGTATTTGTCTAAAATGCAAACCCCAGGTTAAATCCCAGGCCGCGCACACCGGCAAAAGGGCCTTTGGCAATTCCTCTTACCCCCTGGTCATTTACACTGGCAGAGATATATCTTTTATCGCCGAACTCAACCAGCGTTTCTATCTCGTCCTGCAACCGCAGTTTTTCTTCCTCAGTCAATGAACTGAGGTTAGCCACCACATCCGCATTGCCTTTTAAATTTCCATAATGTGCCCCGATAATGTACCAGTCGAAGATTATTCGCCTCGAAATCAACCATTGCGAGCCAATCATTAATCCTCCGCCAAAACCTTTAAGGGAACTTTGCAGCGGAATCGGATAAGTGTTCCTTTCCGTAACGAAGTCCATCAGATAATTTACATCCATATTTAGATGGCGCCCGTATAGCGATAAATAGAAACCCCTTGCGCCGGGATGCCTGCCACCATAGAGTCGCAGCTCCGCAGTTATGGTGCTGTTACCCGTGCTAATGGCGTTCAGGTCATTCAACAGGCCGCTATCATCCGATAACCTGCTGGTGACCTGGGAAGCCAGGGGCAGGTTGTTTAAGTTACTGACGTGCATATAGCGATATCCCGCAATCACTGACATCTTGCGCGTTATCGTGCGCTCATAATTGAAATTAAAGTTGTTTAAAACCAGGGACGATACATTTATCTTGAACCCGTTTTTTTTAAACGAGGCTGTACCTTTTTCCCATGCATTATCTTCTTCCATTTGGTCTGCAATCTTTGTCTGCGCATTAGCAGGTAGGATGTTGAGCAGCAGCACCACGAGTGCTGAATTAAGTAACCTGATGGAGTACTTTTTCATATCGGCTGATTGTAATCTGAAGTCTAATAAGCAGTAGAGAAGGCAATAAATAAAAAGAACTCCGCGAATGGAACCCCGTTAAAAAGCCTGACACTTAAAGTTGGCTCTTCACCAACCAGAAAACAATACCCATCAGCGGGTATTATGTACCTTAATTTTGTGAAACAAAAAAAGCCCTAAACGGATGTATTGGTTTTGAAACTAGAGCAGATCGAATGCCTGCGCGTATTGAGAAATATCATAATGCGAAGTGATCTTCAGCTTCTGTCTGATATTCTTACGATGTGTTTCAACGGTCGAGTGAGCGATAAATAGTTGACTTGCAATTTCGCCGGACGCCTGGCCCATTGCCATCAACTTTAAAACCTCACGTTCCCGCTTTCCTAATTTTGAGAAATTATGAAAGTGCTTTCTTAAAAAGCTGTTCTCGTTCAATATCCTGGCCACCTTGGATGTTACGTGAGTCAACGGATCAACGGGGAAGGAAGTCGTAATAGTCAAAAGGGGTTTGTTCAATTCATCGCGCATTAAGATTTTCAAACAGCTGAAGTGCCATCGCCAGCTTCCACCTGCCCCTGTTCTTACCTGCTGAAAGAACGTCATGCTTTCATCGGTAGACCGGCCTTCGATAAAAGCCAGGATCCGCGGAACGTAAAGCTTAGCGTCTTCCGGGTTGAAAAACCGGTTATGATATTCCGGACCCAGGTTCTGTAATTCCTCAAAGGAAATTCCCAAATCGCGCAGGCCTTGCGGCGACATATATTTGATATGCAATTCAGGGATACTATGAACAATAATTACACCCGGAACCATGTCCGCAGTTGCAGCAATCTGTGCAAGACATTTCTTGACACGCTCGTTCTGTTGAGAATTTTTTTTCATAAGAGATGCTTAGGGGATAACCTGGCAGATTAAGCATAATTTAAGAAAAAAAATAGCTATCCACAGGGGATAATAACAATAAACGCCTGTCATAAAATTACAGGCTTTCATTTAAGAGACCGGAAGAGCAACTACGGCTTAACCTGAATTTTAGGATCAAAGCTTCCTCCACCGCCACCACCCCTGGAATAATTGATGACATAATTTTCTTCAGAGCCGCGTGGTATTTGCGGATTAACCATGCCCTGCCAGTTTGATGAATTCCCAACCGGTGCCGGATCGTTAGGTGCAAACACATCATCCGGACCGGTATTATCGATTCCGGTGATCTCCGCAACGCCCGAATTTTGATCTATTATCCAGGTGACGGTATCTCCCGGATTAACCTGAGTAGTGCCACGATCTGATAAAATCAGGGAGCCGTCAGACTCGATTCCTGTAATGCGAATTGGACGATTTGCCATTGCTGTAAGGTTTTTGTGTTAATGAATAATCTGTGTGTATACTGGTCAGATCCGTTGATAAACTGGATCTGTTATAAAATCCTCGTTTTTTAAGTGGGTTGACACATAAAACTAAACGCTGGACGAGAATCGGCTTATCTAAAGGGTACGGCGAAATCTATGCGGTGTAGAAAAAGAGAGACCTGTTTACAACGCAGAACGAATATAAATAATTGGTGGAAATCACGCAATAGGAAATAAGGTCAGATACACAAGCCACATCAACCTATCTAAGTATATCGCGCAACAAATTCCGAATATCTTTATCTGAAACAGTGGATTTCTCTGACTTATCGTAAATAGAAAGGAGGTAAATGCGCTCATTTTGAACTTTTACAAAGGTGATTAACCTACCGCCACCGCTTTTCCCACTCCCTTTGCTTTTAATAGAAAACCTGATTTTATAGCAACTTTTAAAAATCAAAATTCCTTGAAGTGGAGACTCCATGAGAGATTCACCCAGAATAGCAATATCAGATTTAATTGAGGGATACTTTTTGAACAGCCTTTTAAGTTCGACTTCAAAATTAGGTGTGGGTATAATGCTAAAGCTCATTCAGCAAGCGCTCAAATGATTTAGCGGTAATTTCTCCGTTCTCTATTTGTTCAACTTGCTTTAACCCTTTTCTAATGCTTTCAGCAACATCAAAAGCATCTGCCTTCCGTTCCAGCTCCTTCCATACGTTGATAGGCACTTGAACGGCTGTAATTCGGCCGTCTTCGTCTGATACAAAATGCACACCCATGCTAGACATCAATTTGTTAAGTACTTCCTATACAAATATACACCAAAGAGAATTATTATTGGATATTGACCGGTAAACCTTACAATTCTCCGAACTAATTAGCTCTCTTAGCCCGTACCGTCCTTTCCAGGAAATCATCTTCTTTAATCGATCTATAAAACGATCAGATTATCACGATTAATGCTTTCCAATAAAAACGAATTACTAATAGTCTCCTCTGCTACCAGCTCTACATCCCTTTCCAATAAATCCTGCAGCGAATACATAAGATCAAAGTAGTTAGTCCCATAGGTTTCAAAATCCATATCTGAAGGAAGCGGATAAGAAAGTCTACATCGCTGTCTTCCTCCATCGTTCCGCGAGCCGCACTGCCAAAAACGCAAGCTTTTTCTACGCTGTAGGTACGCATCAATTGTTTTACTTCCGGAAGGCTGTTTTTAATTAGTGCTTGCATAAACTGTGCAGAAATAAGTGGAAGCAGTGTCCGCTCGTATTCACACTCATCTTATTCATCATTTCCCTCACTCCGCTTGATTATAATCCCAAGCCTCTGCCTTGTCTCTGGTGATCCCGATATTCTCAGCCTCGGCGAAGGCATCGATATTAGCGCCAAAGAATTGAAATTCCCAGCCTTTGGGCTGGTCAGATTGACCACGATTTTCCGGATCTGTTCTTTTGAATAATGCTTGCTGGCATTTTCCATTCCGTCGGTGATGATAATGATCCCGAAGGGATCACAGGTTTATAGAAAAACCGATAATGGATGAATCGACCCGGAAGGGGTCGTACAACTACCAGATTTGGTATCTGATAGGAATAGTGCGACCACCTTCGGGGTCAAACTACCACCCAATAATATTCTCTACAAACATTCGATACCGTCGGCATCGTTACGTGAAAATGTAAGCATCATTAGCTCATAATTATCTGCTCCGCTCTTAGTAATGTCATTTGCTGAGAACAACATAATGATCCCTTCAGGATCACAGGTTTATAGAAAAACCTATAATGGATGAATCGACCCTCAAGGGGTCATACAATTAGCACAATTCAACCGATGAAGAACCTGCGACCACCTTCGGGGTCGAACTGACCACCGAAATGCTCTCTATAAACCTGCGATACCTTCGGCATCGTTTGGGTAAAATACAAATGCCCCGTTAACCCAGCACCCCCAAATACCTACTCTCACTCTGCATACTCCTGTCCTGACGAACAAATGCCGCCCACACATAACCTCCAGCACTTTGAGAAGCCGGCTCCCAGATAAACGTCCCCGCAGATCGATAAGCCTGCAGACTGTATTGAGCTAAGTTCTTCGTCTCATCCCATAGAACCACCAATAACTGGTCGTCATGCCGGGCGTTATCTTCCAGACTGGTCGACCAGCTCAGTTCAATATGGGCATCGTCGTTTTGCACGGTTATTTCTTCGGGGATCCAAAGCATTCCCTGGGCGATCTTAACCTTAGGGAGGTCGATGAAAAGGTCCGGATACTCGCCTCCGAAAGCAAACTTTTTGTGATAGGACACGGCGCTGTTATAAGCAGCCGGCAGAATGAAGTCATCGCGAAAGCCAATGCGCAGCGGTTCAATCAGTTTTCCCAGGAAAGCCTGAACCATTCTCATTCTCATCTGGTTTGCCAATTGTGGATCACTGAAACTGGTGGGCGGTTTGGGCCTCGACCGAATAATATCTTTCCCTTTCCAGGTGGTTCCAACAACCGACCCGACTTTCCCGCTAAAGGGACCGTTTATACCATATTTTAAAATTGCCATACATTAATTAATTTTTTGTAATATAATGATAATACTTTAATAGTAACCTACTAGTAAGATCTTACTACCAGACTACTAGGAAACTACTAGGAAACTACTAAGAAACTAGTAGGAAACTGAAATGGGAGACAACCATGGATCCGCCGAGGGCGGCGGTAAAGTTGTCTGGAACTTTGACGGGAATGATTTAATGAGGACTATGATTTTATTGTGGATAAGTCTTGAACTTTAATGATAATGATTTGATGAAGGCTATGATCTGCGGCGCGCATAGTCTTGCACTTTGATGGGAATGATTCAATGAAGGCTATGATTATCTAGCGGCTAAGTCTTGAACTCTGATGAGAAAGATTTAATGAAATCTATGATTTCATAGCAGCTAAAGCTTCAGCGTTAAAGGAAATGATTTGATGAAGGCTATGATTTATAGTAAGGATGATAACCTCCTTGAATCATAGTCTCTTTCATTCAATCATAAAAATCACAGTTCAGACAATAACAAAGTTCAGACATTCTTCAGAATATACTCCCAAAATCATAATGTCCCGGGATAACTGTAACCGGATAAACCTGTTAACCCTGAAAACTTTATCTTTGTAGCTTGTTAATACCATATGCCGAGACAAAAATTTTTTGATACCGCGATAAAGCCTGAAAGAGCCATACTTGTTGGAATTGTTACCCCTGGTGAAAAAGAAGAAGAAACTAAAGAATATCTTGATGAACTGGAGTTTTTGGTAGATACGGCGGGCGGAGAAACTGTGCGTTCTTTTACTCAGAAAATGCAACGCCCGGATAGAGCGACTTTTGTAGGTACCGGGAAGCTGGAAGAGATTAACGCTTTTGTAAAATCCGAGGAGATCGACATCGTTGTATTCGATGATGAGCTATCTCCGTCGCAACTGCGAAATATAGAGAACGAATTGCAGGTAAAGATCCTTGACCGAAGCAACCTGATCCTGGACATTTTTGCACGTCGTGCACAAACTTCCCAAGCTAAAACGCAGGTGGAATTGGCGCAACTTCAATACCTACTCCCCCGCTTAACACGTTTGTGGACTCACCTTGAGCGTCAGAAAGGTGGAATCGGGATGCGTGGACCGGGTGAGAGCCAGATTGAGACGGATAGACGATTAATTCTGAATAAGATCTCTTTATTGAAGGAGCGCTTAAAGGAAATTGATAAGCAGAATGAAACCCAGCGGAAAAACCGAACTCAGCTGGTTCGTGTGGCTTTGGTTGGTTATACCAACGTGGGGAAATCGACCATCATGAACATGATTTCCAAATCGGACGTGTTTGCTGAGAATAAGTTGTTTGCTACGCTCGATACCACCGTCCGAAAAGTCGTGATCGAGAACCTGCCGTTTTTGCTTTCAGATACAGTAGGTTTTATCCGGAAACTTCCGCATCACCTGGTAGAGTGTTTTAAATCGACACTAGATGAGGTTCGAGAAGCGGACATACTGATTCATGTAGTTGACATTTCGCATGGTAATTTTGAAGACCAGATCTTTACCGTTAATGAGACGCTGAAAGAACTGGGCGCCATTGATAAGCAGATCATCACTGTTTTCAATAAAATTGATGCTTATAAGCCTGCAGATTTTGATCCGCAGGATGATGTGCCGCCACCAACGCTCGCTGATTTTCAAAACAGCTGGATGAATAAACATAATAGCCCTGCAATCTTCATCTCCGCGTTAAACCGCGAGAATATTGATGAATTCAGAGCGTTACTTTATGAGCAGGTCAAAGCAATTCATACGAAGCGCTATCCGTATGACAAACTCTTATATTAAAATACATCCCCAATTTTAATGACCGGCCTGATCATTCAGCCAGTCATTAAATAGAAGACCCACTCATGGAAAGTAAACGACAACAAAAATTTGCCGGTGTAATTCAAAAAGACCTGGCAGAGATATTTCAACGTGAAGGAATGAACTACCTTCCGGGCACTATGCTAACCGTTACAAAAGTGCGGGTATCGCCTGACCTGGCTCTGGCCCGGGTATATCTTAGTTTCTTTAATAGTCCGAACAAGGAACTGGCGATAGCTACCATTAAATCTCACGCCGGGGAGATCAGGTATAAGCTGGGTGGGCGCATCAAAGACCAGGCGCGCATCGTTCCGCAGCTTGACTTCTTTATAGATGATACCAGCGAATATGTGGAACGTATGGATAAGATTTTTGATAAGATTAGTAAAGAACCCCGCCAGCCGGAAGAGCCTGAACAATAATCCGAATGAGGGCTATCCGCGAACCAGTAAATTTCTTTACCCATGCAATACCTGCCATACTGGTTATACCGGCCGGCTATGCGCTGCTGCAGATGGCAGATACTCCCACAGAAACTACCGCAGCCTGGGTTTACAGCATCTGTTCGTTCCTCCTTTTTAGCATCAGTGCCATCTATCATGGCTATCCCAATAACGAGCATAGTGTGAGGTACTGGCAGAAATTTGATCATTGCTGCATTTACCTGATGATCGCTGGTTCTTATACTCCGATTTCTTTACTGGTGTTTGATGGCTGGATCCGCTGGGCCCTGTTTGGTGTGGTGTGGCTGATAGCCATTACAGGCGGCCTCTTGAAAATATTTAACAGGCTGCGGCATGACGGTATTTCACTCGCTATCTATATCAGTATGGGAGCACTGATCGTTCCGCTGATGAATAATATAGTAGAAAAGCTACCCTTTGCAGCCATCGGCTGGATCTTGACCGGTGGTTTATTTTACATTTCGGGCACCATCTTTTACTACCAGGATAAGCCGCTCAGCCGCTATGTTCACACCCACGAGATCTGGCATTTATTTGTGATCGCCGGAGCGGTATCTCATTACATTTTCAACTACCAGTATCTATATTCATGAGCGCTGACAAAGCCATTGCATTTAAAGAATACCTGTTAAGTCATTCTGATAAGATTGGAAAAGTGGTTGACTTCAACCGGGCAACTGATCGGCTAATGAGCTTTGATTTTACAGCCAATAACACGGCATTAAGTCCGGAGACTATTGCTGATACCGATCTCTTTTCAGAATGGATTGAAGAGCAGTTGAACCGGTGCAACAGCCGGTACGGAATTGGAGGCTATAATGAACACCGCACTCTTTACGCCCGCAGCAGTCTTTTTGGAGTTGACACCGAGCCTCGCCGTTTACATTTAGGTGTTGACATATGGGGACCATCCGGAACTCCAATCTATAATCCCTTGGAAGGTCGGGTACATAGCTTTCACTTCAATAACCAGTTTGGCGATTATGGTGCGACGATCATATTAGCGCATCAACTCGGCGATCTGACAATTCATAGTTTATACGGGCATTTAAACCTGGCCAGCTTAAACGGCTTGAATAAGGGTCAAATGATTTCGAAAGGAAGTCACTTTGCAGACTTTGGTATAGCGGCAGAAAACGGCCATTGGCCTCCGCATCTACATCTTCAGCTCATCTTTGACATGGGCAATTATGAGGGTGATTATCCCGGAGTATGTGCTTTCCCGCAGCGGGAAGAATATCTGCTAAACTGTCCGGATCCCAATGATCTGCTAGCTTTTACTTTCTAACAAATCATCAAAATTTTCGTTAAATTAGAGGTGATGTACATCTCTTTATTTACCCTCCTGTTTGGTATGGCAGGTATCTTCCAACCCGCCCAACCCCATTTTAAAGGCGGGCAGGATAATTTATATGCTTTCATCAAAAATAACCTGATCTACCCCGAGTTTTCCAAAGATAATTGCCTGCAGGGGACAGTTAATGTCAGCTTTAAGCTTAGCAGGAATGGCAGGATCTATGATTCAGAGGTTCAAAAAGGTTTCGGGACAGATCTCGATCTTGAAGCCTTAAGAATTGTGCGCCTAAGTTCCGGCAGATGGATTATACCGCAGGGATACGATACAACTACCGCACTGGTGCTCCCGGTAAATTTCTCCCTTAGAAATTATGATTGCGAACGGCGGGACCGGGACCAGATAAAAGCTGCAATTTCAGCTTATCATGCCAGAACCGATCTTACCAGAGCGATACTTAATTTTTATGATAAGAAGTATGCAGGAGAGACTAGTGCCGGGGATGAAAAGGAAATACTTTCATTAAAAGCCCAACTCGGCTACGACGAAAATTATATAGCCCGTCTGCATAAACGGGCGCTGCGTAAACTTAAGCAGGGTGATAAAGAAAGCGCCTGTGAGGATTTCGTTTTAGTTCGCCGCCTTGGCAGTGACATAGCTGATAAAAGTATTGAGGTGAATTGCAGGTGAAGAAGATGCCCCTTCAGGCAATACTTCACATGACATAGGTTTGCCTAGGGACGTTGCCCCTAGTTCCGATGTGTTTGCCCTTCAGGCAAGTGATTTGTTCAGAAAAACAAGTGAGCTGTCTCCGGAAGTAAGAATGACTTCGTCTTAACACCCGCTTTAATTAATTTACTTAATTTAATAATATGGGACAATCATTATCGGGCATGTATATTCATTTGGTCTTTGGCACCAAAGGCAGATTTCCATTTATTAAGGAAGAAGTAGAATCCTCCCTTCATGACTATATAGGGGGAATACTTAAGAAGATGGAAAGCCCGGCATTGAAGATAAATTCCGTACCAGATCATATTCATATACTTTTTCGACTTTCAAAAAACTTCCCTTTGTTCAAAGTGGTGGAGGAAGTGAAAAGAGACTCATCAAAATGGATGAAAGCCGAAGGTGTAGAAGGCTTTACCTGGCAGATAGGCTATGGAGCTTTCTCCGTTAGCAGTTCAAAGGTGGAGATCGTTTCAAATTATATTGTCAAGCAGAAAGAACATCACAATAAAAAAACATATCAGGAAGAAATTGAAGAATTTTTTAAAGAGTCTGGTATGAGTGAATACGACGCAAAGTATTTTTACGATTAGTTGTTTCATCTTGGGACGTTTTCCCAAGCTTAGCTGTGAAAGGCTTTCAGCCTAGACATGTCGGTTACATAGATTGGTGTCGCAGGGGCATACACATCAAAACCAGGGCTTATTCCATTTTCCTCTTGGGACGTTGTCCCAACTTGCTATTGAAGGCCTTCAGGACATGTCTGTTACGCAGACTGGCTAATTAATTGCCTGAAAGGCATACACACCGAAACCAGGGGCTTATTCTATTTTCCTCTTGGGACGTTGTCTCAAGCTTTGCTATTGAAGGCCTTCAGCCCAGGACATCTCTATTACGCAGGCTGACTAATTGCCTGAAAGGCATACACACCAAAACTAGGGTCAACGCCCCTAGAAATATCACCATATATTGCCTGAAGGGAAATAAGAGTTTCAAATCAACAAACCTAATTCCGCCAATCAAAACCTCTTACACAACCTATTGTTATCTCCATTAAACCATCTTAACATTCCTTAAATGAGATTTTCAAACAAGGTTTGCCTTGTAACGGGCGGTGGCTCGGGTATAGGAAGAGCTACCTGCCTGCGCATGGCTGCAGAGGGAGGGACGGTGATCATTATCGACCGGGATAAAGCCGCCGGAGAAGAAACTGTAGAAATGATCCGCAAAGAAAATGGAGAAGCTATTTGCATTGAAACCGATATCGGGCATTCGGACCAGGTAAAAGCTGGTGTAGATACCGTGATTGGAAAATATGAAAGGGTTGATGTGCTGGTGAACAATGCCGCTATGATGACCTTTGATCCTATTACAGAGCTGAAAATCGAGCAGTGGGACCAGCTGATGGCAGTCAACCTCCGCTCATTGTTCCTGTTCTGCAAGTACACGATCCCTTATATGAAGAAAGGATCTGTGGTAAACCTCAGTTCTGTCCACGCCCACCAAACTACTCCAAATGTAATTCCGTATGCTACCAGCAAGGGCGGAATAGAGGCTTTCACACGTGGCATGAGCAGAGAATATCCCTCGGAAACTGCCCGTTTTAATGCGGTTGCTCCCGGGGCTGTTGACACGCCCATGCTATGGTCAAACCCCAATGTTAAAAGCGGAAAGGAACAGATTGAAGGCGACATTGGTACACCAGAGGAACTGGCCGCAGCGATCTGCTTTCTAGCCTCCGATGAAGCATCATATATTAATGGAAGCACGCTGGTGGTTGACGGAGGAAGACTTGATATCCTCTGATCTGCTAATTGCTTCTCCAATCTAAGGTCTTAATCTCAAATCCAGTATGTCAAATCAGTAACTATGAGAAACAAATTCATGTTTGCCACAGGCATTGAAAACAGTTACCCAACGATTATAGAGAATGGAAAGAAGATTCGGATAGATGAAATGGAGAAAACTGGTCATTATAAGTGCTGGAGAGAAGACTTTAAGCTCGTCAAAGAGTTGGGGATAGAATTTCTTCGCTACGGTCCGCCCTTATACAGCACTCATATTGGTCCAGGCAAATATGATTGGGCATTCACTGATGAAACCTTCAATGAGATGAAGCAACTGAAGATCAATCCGATAGTTGACCTCTGTCACTTCGGTGTTCCTGACTGGATTGGTGATTTTCAGAATCCTGACTGGCCGGAATACTTTGCTGAATATGCGAAAGCCTTTGCCCTTCGGTTTCCCGATCTTCAGTTCTATACGCCCGTAAACGAGATTTTCATAGCCGCTACGTTTTCTGCCCAATATGGCTGGTGGAACGAGTGCTTATCCAGCGACCGGGATTTTGTGACTGCACTAAAGCATCTTTGCAAAGCAAATGTATTAGCCATGCAGGCGATTCTGACCGTTCAGCCAGATGCTACCTTTATCCAAAGCGAATCTACCGAGTATTTTCATGCGGAAAGTCCGGCCTGCCGGGAGCAGGCAGACTTTCTGAACGAGAAACGTTTTTTGTCACTCGACTTTACCTATGGATATCCGGTAAATGTGAAGATGTACAAGTACCTGCTGGCAAATGGATTAACTGACCAAGAGTATCAATGGTTTGAGACCGGTTATATAAAGGCCCGTTGTATTATGGGAAACGATTACTATGTAACCAATGAACACACGGTACATGCCGACGGCACCACTTCACCCTCTGGCGAGATCTTCGGATATTACATTATCACCCATCAATACTTCAATCGCTATAACCTCCCGGTAATGCACACCGAGACCAATATATCTGAGCCCCACTCGGTAGCATGGCTTAAAAAAGAATGGGCGAATTTGTATCGCTTTAAACAGGATGGTTTTCCTATCGTTGGCTTTACCTGGTATAGCCTGGTTGATCAAGTCGACTGGGACTCGGCATTGAGAAATAATGCCGGCAATGTAAACCCGCTGGGATTATATGATTTGGATAGAAAGATCAGGCCCGTTGGCGAAGCCTACAAAAAGTTGATCGCTATGTGGAACGATGTGCTTGGAGAGGAAAGTTACGGTCTGCATTTCAGTTACCGGTGACAGTTCATCACAGATTGTGATAAAAAAGCAGCAATAGAAAAGCGAAAAAGCAATACTGGATAAACGCATGTGCAAAACTAACTTGGAAGTCACTATTGCTGAAATTGACTAATGCAGGAAGCTCCTCCGGAGCTGCACTAAGCGTTCGTCAATTTAAAAAGGTTGCTCTTCTGGAGCATTATAGGGAACGACAACAATGTATAAACAAGTCTAAATCTTTGCGCTAAGGATCCTGAGGTCCGGCGGAGCTCCGTGTTTATAGAATATGCTCTGTAAACATCCAAGCTCGGGCGGAGCTTCCTGATGTTTACCAATAATCGTTAATTACAAAGAGTTAGTATCCTTGTTTTATCATTTACACATGGTTTTATCATTTACACATGATTTTGGAATTGGTGACAGATATTTTAGATTCATCTGTTCGCAGCATTGTTAAAAAGCTATTTTAGCCTCCGGGATTATCCCTTGCTGAACTTTTTGATGAAATCTACCCTACGCTTTTTTGCTTTCCTTGATATTTTAAGCTTCATACTGTTAAGCCAGCAAGTGTTTAATATGCTATCTAACACGGAGGGCTGGTCGACTGCCTCTTCGGGTATTCGCATGGGCGCGTTATTAGTGATGTATCCGTTACTGTTGATTTCAGCCTACGCTCTGTACCGGATCAGGAAATTGGGTTTATTTATCTATTATATTCAATTTCCAATGCGGCTGTTTGTCTGGGTCTTTTCTTTCGGCTTTTTAACACTAATCAGCCAGTATTTCAACCATCCCCAGGTGTTTGACTGGTTGTTCAGAACTGCTGTTGTTCTCGAATTCTTCCGCTTATATTTCACCGTTCAGATTCACCGTCAACACTTCAGAGGCTTGAGGAAACCGGGTTAAGCGATAATGGTTCAGATATCAGCGGTCAGCGTTCAGCAATCAGCCTTCAGCTTTCAAATATCTGCAAGCTTGAAAACAGGGAAGTGCTGAACCTTGAAGTTGACAGAATTGGCGATAAAGCATAGTTCATTAGCTTTCTGATGCAATTGATAGGCTCTATCGACCATTGAATCCTTCGTAACAGTTACCACGGGATTCAAAATCACCCCAGAAAATCTGCCTGCCCCGGTTGAGGATTCTTCCATAATACCGGTAGCCTGATCTGAGTAATTGACTACGATAATGCTGGCTTCCGCACAGAGATGTAGATACCAAAGCATATGGCAGGACGACAACGATGCAAGGAACAGCTCTTCCGGGTTATACCGGGATCTATCGCCACGGAATGCGGGATCTGAAGAAAGGCTGATCTCCGGCTTCCCTTCAATCCGAACTGAGTGACTTCTGTCATAAGCAGTGTAGCTACTTGTGCCGGTTCCCTTGTTTCCGGTCCATTTAATTGTCAGATTATAATTGTGTTGCTTTCCCATTGCCTGATTTAGTGGTTCTGACCGTTTGTTAGTGACGACGGGCGATAAAAAAACCCGAGATTTTAATACGATGATTTCGGATGATCAAAGATATGCAAAGCCAGCCGGATGCTTTTTCCAAAGGAGTACGATGAAGATTATTTACTCTCTCTACGCTGCCGCTTTTCGAAGAGTTTCCTGATCATCCTTATTCGGGCATTAATAGAGGGTATATTTTCTTGTTCCACTTGTAGTAATAGGTGATGAAGGTCTGCGGACAGATCTGGGTTTTGGGTGGACAGCTCAAAAAGGCCCTGAAGAGCATTCACTCTGACGATCCGGGAATTTGCTTGGTTCTTCGCCCAGTTTGTAAGCGTTTGCCATGCTTGTCCGAACTCAGCGAAAGATAACGGAAGGCGAGGCAGCAATAATGCCAGGTGCCATTTTAATTCCTTCTCTCCGGCGGTATTGCAAAGATCCAGAACTTGCGCCTTATGCCTATCGAGGTATTCTGGCCTGCTTAAGGTTAGCTTTTCAATGGCATCGGCTGCGCGCATCACGATCAGGCGGTCGGGATGAAATAAATATCTGAATAACTCATCAAAGTCATGCCGATTATGAATTACCTGAATCACGGAAGTGACCTGGCCAATTGACCGCAAGTCTCCACCGGCTAACATCTTTTCCAGCGGCTTCATTAGTAAAATGGGTTGGACTATTAGAGGCTCCGGACCTTAACTACTCAATTTTAATAAAAGTATGGACTTTAGAAGGCCAAAAATGCATCTTTACCTAATAAATTAACTTTCCTCAGCCTTGGTTTATCGCTTAGAAAATGACGAAATATGGTTTCCTGATCCCGCTTTGGCAGATGAAGACGGTCTACTAGCTATTGACGGCGACCTTTCTGTCGAGCGACTGCTGCTGGCCTACAGCCATGGTATCTTCCCATGGTTCTCAGATGATAGCCCAATCCTGTGGTATTCACCTCACCAACGTTTCATACTCTATCCTGAGAAGGTTAAGATTTCATCAAGTATGAAACAGGTTATCCGCAGCAAGCGCTTTAAACTTACTTATAATCAAAACTTTAAGGAGGTGATGGATGCATGCGCGGCTGCCCATCGTAGGGGTCAGCCGGGAACCTGGATCACGGAAGATATGAAGGATGCTTATACCAATCTGCATAAACAAGGGTATGCTCACTCCATAGAAGTTTGGCATGATGATACCATGGTTGGTGGCTTATACGGGGTAATCATCAATCATGTATTTTGCGGCGAAAGCATGTTTAGTAAGGTAAGTAATGCTTCAAAATTTGCTTTGATTGCTTTATGCAAAAACTTCGATTTCCATATGATTGATTGCCAGATGTACACTTCTCATCTCGAAAGCCTCGGTGCTGAATTTATCTCCAGAGAGCAATACATTGAAATGTTATCGGAAACATAAACCAACGTTGATGAAACGCAAACTGGATTGGCTTAATACTATCTTTATCCAAATCCTTAAATAGCAAATGCAGTTACCATACTATATCGACCTTCTGGGAACCCTTGTATTTGCAATTTCCGGAGCGCTTGCTGCCTCGGACAAGAATATGTACAGGGATGTTTTTGGAGTGACCTTCACCGGGTTTGTGACCGCTGTTGGCGGAGGAACTTTAAGGGATATGATCCTGGGAACGCGGCCTGTATGGGTGGCTGATGGCAGCTACCTGATCGTAATAACAATCGGAGTTTTGATCGCTATATTCTATAAATACTACATCTTTAAATTTCGACGCACCTTTTTTATATTTGATACGATGGGAATAGCTCTCTATACGGTTGTAGGGGTTCAGAAATCACTTGAACACGGTGTATCTCCGCTGGCGGCCATCATTCTGGGGATGTTCTCGGCAGTGATGGGAGGCGTGATCCGGGATACCCTCATCAACGAAATCCCGCTGATCTTTCGTAAAGAGATCTATGCAACGGCCTGTCTGTCTGGTGCTGCCTTGTTTGTTCTTCTAAGAGCTTTAGGCGTAGACGATAACATTAATGCGATCTCCGGAGTTGTTCTGATCTTTCTGGTTCGTACGCTAGCAGTTAAGTTCCGCTGGACGTTACCGAAGGTTGGAACCGCAAAGTCATAGGAGTATTGCGTTTAGTTTAGGATCTCGCGGATGTCGCCGGCGGTCAGGGATTTCACGAAGCTTTCCTCTGTGGTGATCAATGATTCGGCTACTAGTTGTTTGCGGGTTTGAAGCGCCAGTATTTTCTCTTCCACTGTATTCTTCGTAATGAACTTATAGATGAACACACTTTTGGTTTGCCCGATGCGATGCGTCCGGTCAATAGCCTGCTGTTCTACTGCCGGATTCCACCATGGATCAAGAATAAAAACGTAATCGGCTTGTGTTAAGTTCAGACCGACACCGCCGGCTTTTATGGATATCAGAAATAGTTTGATGTCGTCATTCTGCTGAAACTCTTTAACCACATCACCACGGTTTTTGGTCGTGCCGTCAAGGTAGGCATATGCGATACCTTCTGAATTGAAGTGGCGGCGGTAGATGTCGAGCTGCTTAACGAACTGTGAGAAAATTAACACCTTATGTCCACGCGACAGAACGTTCTCTAATGTATGGATCACACTTTCAAACTTACCGGAATCTCCTTCATACCCGGAGTCAATCATTCCGGGATGGTTGGCAATTTGCCGTAATTTGGTCAAACCCTGTAAAACTTGCACTGGCGATTTGCTGAAGGTTCCGTCCTCAAGTCCCATCAGTAATTCATTGCGATATTCCGACTTAATTTTCTCGTAGTATTCGCTCTGCTCGTCACTCATCTGGCAATAAAACAAGTTCTCAGTCTTTGGAGGCAGTTCTGTGGCAACCTGTGACTTGGTTCGCCTTAAAACAAAGGGCTTGATCATCGCCTGCAGCTTACGGGCTTTTTCTTCGTCCTTCCTTTTTTCAATTGGCAATACGAATTCGGTCTGGAAGAATGTCTGGTTGCCGAGCAGTCCGGGGTTTATGAACGACATTTGTGTCCAGAGATCATTCACCGAATTCTCTACCGGCGTCCCGCTTAATATCAGCTTGTGCTTTGACTTAAGCATTTTTACCGCCCGGAATGACTTAGATGCCGGATTCTTTATATTCTGGCTTTCGTCCAGAATTATATAATGAAAGTAGATGCTTTTTAGAAGTTCGGCATCTACGCGTGTGATGCCATAGGTAGTGATGACAAGATCGTACTCAAAGAACAACTCGGCGTCTTTACTCCTGACACTTCCGGTATGTACCAGAATGCGCAACTGTGGAGCAAACTTCTGCGCTTCGTTCTGCCAGTTATAGATCAGGGAAGTAGGCATAATGATTAGCGAGGTCACATGGGTTCCGGCCGCCTCGTTCTCTTCTTTCACTTTTTGAAGCAGTGCCAGGGTTTGGACAGTCTTACCCAGTCCCATATCATCTGCAAGGCAGCCGCCAAAGTTATATTGACGCAAAAAGTGAAACCAGTTATAGCCGGCGGTTTGATATGGCCGCAAAACTCCGTGGAAATTTACCGGGGCAGCCAACTCATCCATCTCCTCAAAGCCTGCAAGCTTTTGCAGCTTGCGGTCCATGGTGATACCGGCAAGCTCGCTGTCATAAAAATCATTTACCAGGCCGATATGGTGTTTCTTAAGTTTTAAGCCATGGGCACCGTCAGTGAACTGAAGCAAGTTACTAAACTGTGCGAACCACTTCTCCGGAATAACAGCAATCTCTCCTGACGGCAATTTGAATTCGCGAATCCTATTAAGAATATGATTTTTAAGCTGAATGAAGGGGATCTGATAAGGGCCAAAGTGGACGATGGCATTGATATCAAACCAGTCGTTATTTTCCTTTATTTCAAGATCGATTTTACTGGTACCGAGCACAAAACGTTTGCCTCCTTCAGGTTGTTCAAAGTTGAAGCCTTTCTCGAGCAATTCATCATGATGTTCATTAAGCCAGTTGATGACATTGAAAGGAGCGCTCTCCGGCTCCGCTTGGCTATCGCCTTCAACTTCAAGGTTGTTAAAGATCGCACCGTCAGCTTTTAATCCTAAGCTTTTAAGAATGTCCAGCTTGTTTTTCTCCCAGGTAAGAGAGCGCTTAACGCGATGGAAAATGTAGTTATCGCCTTGTTTTTCGGTACGTACCGAAACCCGCCGGTCACTGCCTGCCGGAAATATAAAACCTCCATAACGGAAATAAAGCTGAAGCTGCGACAGGCCACCGTCTACATATAAAACCTTGAGGATGGGTGTTGCTTCAAATCTCTCGTTACGTATTTCAAAGCCTTCGGCATATACTGAATGCTTTTCAATAAGCGGGGCTACGAATTTTTCAAAGTAGGTTTTCTCTGATGTTTTGGGAATGGAGATGTACCGTTTATTCAAAAAAGGCTGAAGCTTCTTACCTTCCAGCTCTTCGTTGAAATAATATAATACGTCATCCAGCAGGAGCCATGCAGGTTGATTACAAATAAGGATCGCATCTTTGAACATAAATTCAATACGAAGTCCTTTATACTTCAGCGTTGGGAAATATCGGGTTTCTGCTTCGTTACGACGAAAGTGGAACAACACAGAAGCAGGCTCGCTGGCAATCTGAACCTGCCGTTCTACAGGCCAGCCTTCTTTACCCATTAAAAAAAGCTCCTTCCCGTTCATCAGCGCCAGAGCGTCAACCATTTTCTTTTCAATTTTTGGTCTAAAGACTTCTAAAAGCTGATCGTTGAATATCGTTCCGAAGTATTCAAGGGGCCGGATAGGCTTTTTATGGAAGCGTTTAATCAGATGACCCTGCTCGGTTTCTTCCAAAAGCTTAATCAGCTTATAGTCGGTTTCGTCCAGAATGCTTGAAAATTCCTTTGCAGTAGTACTAAAAAGGCGTTGAAAGGTCAGGGAAAAGTCGCCATTGGCGTTCAACTGAACCACATGAGGTTCAATTAAATATCCTAAATATTCATGCTTACAAATGGCATAAACGATCTTACATGGCTTGCTGCTATCAACTCTTAACATCCCTTCTACAAAAATTTAAACAATCTAAGCAGCTAAAAAATGTTAAACCTAAGCAGAATTTAGCGATCGCAAAGAAAATTCTTCGAAAAACTGAAGCACGACGGACTAATTAATTATTATTAACTTATAAATGCTAACTTTTTCTTATCAGCTACGTAAAAAGCTTAATCAAGCACCTGTGGGAATTATAACCAGCATGAAGCAATTTCAGGAGAATCGTCGTTATGCGCTTATTACCAGCCTGGTAATCCTGCTTTCTGCTGTCATCATAATTTCGTTGAATTACTTTTCCATCCGGATACTTTCGACCATACGGGCTTTTGCGAATGTGGAGTCAGAATATTCAAAAGGTCAGAAAGAAGCTACCCGCTATATTATTTCTTACCTCGATACAGCCAACAGCCACTACTTTTTGAAATTTAAAAGTGAGATTGCAGTACCCATTGGCGACAGTATAGCACGCAGTGGATTGCAGAGTAACTCACCGAAATCTAAGATCAGGGAAGGCTTTCTTCAAGGCAGAAATCAGTCAGCTGATATAGACAATATGATTTGGCTCTTTAAAAACTTCAACCAGGTATCTTACTTCAAGAGTACAGTCCATGAATGGGCTGCAGCCGACCGTCATATCGCTGAGCTTCAACAAATAGGCTTATCGATCCGTAAGGATAACGTGTTAAATACGCTCACCGTAGCAAAACGTAAAGACTATTTAAATAGGATTGAGGAAATTAATAGCAAACTTACCCAACACCTTCGTGCTTTCGCAGGGATCTTGGGTGAAGCCTCGCGGGTGATCACCAGTTTGCTCCTTTACCTGAACGTGATATTTATTATGGTGATATTGGGAAGTGCCGGATGGTTCGTTTCTGACCTGATTCAACAGCTTGTGGATTCACAAAAGCTGATCAAACATCAGAATCTTGCAAAGGATGAATTTATGAGTATTGCTTCCCACGAATTGAAAACACCTATCACCAGTATGAAAGCATCGATGCAAATACTCGAGCGAAAGGTAGAAGGCAGCAAGGAATTCGCCACTATGCGCCCGTTTGTAAGTAGCGCAAACAAACAAGTCAACCGTTTAACTGACCTTGTCAACGAACTTCTGGATGTTACACGAATTCAAAGCGGACGGCTTGTCTTGGACAAACAACTAACACCGTTGCATGAACTGGTGAGGGAAACGGTTGAAGATATGCAGCACATTTCGCATCATATTTATACGATCAGAGAATTACCGGATGCCTTTGTAGTCTCCGATTCGAGACGTATACAGCAAGTAATCGTTAATTTTCTTTCAAACGCTGCTAAGTTTTCGCCGGGATCTACAGATATAGCAATCGGAATGGTGAAGGATAAGGACAGTGTCAAGTTCTATGTTCAGGATTTTGGAATTGGAATACCGAAGGCGAAAATCCCACTTATCTTCAAACGCTTTTACAGGATCGAAGAAAATGGGAATGTAGTGCAGGGTCTTGGCTTAGGCTTATACATATGCAGTGGCATCATTGGGAGCCACCAGGGAAAAATAGGAGCGGATAGTGTTCTTGAAGAAGGCAGCACCTTCTGGTTTAGCCTCCCATTGGCTAAAGTACATGAAACCACCCTGATCTAAACGCCCTCAAATTGCTGGGATAGCGGTTGAATATTCGATCTCGCCACTGAATACGAAGGTAGCCGGGCCTTCTAAAAAAATATTACTAAAACGGGCTCCATCGTAATTGAACCGAACATTTAGCTGTCCGCCTTTAACGCTTACTGCAGTATTGATCTGGCCCGCCAGACTCTTCTTTTTGGCCATCGCCAGGGCGACTGCCGTTACCCCGGTGCCGCAGGCAAAGGTCTCATCCTCAACACCACGCTCATAAGTACGTACAAAATACCGATCTCCAAAATCTTCAACGAAGTTCACATTAATCCCTTTTTCGGCATAAGGCTCGCTATTTCGTATGGCCTGTCCTTTTGTGTAAACATCGAGCTGGTTTAGACCCCTGACACACGATACATAATGTGGTGATCCGGTATTCAGCACAAAGGCTTCCGCATCCTCAGTTATAGAGTCTACGTCAATCATTTGCAGACTCACCCAGTCGCCATCGTCTGAAATTGTGGCATAGTGAGGGCCATCAACTGCCAAAAAGTTAGTTTCTGTATGTATGATCCCGAGGTACTTAGCAAAGGCGATAATACACCGGCCCCCGTTACCACACATACTGCTTGGCTGACCGTCAGAATTGTAGTAGATCATTTCGAAATCATAGCCTTCCCTTTCCTGAAGAAACATCGCGCCGTCTGCACCGATACCAAATCGACGATTGCATAACTGCTGGATAAGCGCAGGGTTGTTATGTTTAATGCCGTTATCGCGATTGTCCGCTATAATAAAGTCGTTACCAGCACCTTGATATTTAAAAAACCGAATGTTCATGGTTTATATTTTATGCAATCTTATGAATAAAATCAGCAGTCTTTCCAGACTTATATGTGCCGACAACAAACTATTTTAACCTTTAACTTTTGTAATAAGAGAAGTGTTTGATTTTAAGTAATCTCATTCCTGAACCTTTAACATATTTTAACATAGTTTAGAGTACCTCCTATACCGGTATTTCGTTTAACTGGTATTAATTTTGAACATTGTATCTTAATTAAACTTTATCAGAAGACATCCTGCAATTACCTTTCAGGATTCTTCAGCAATCAATTAACAAAAGTAATTATGAGGCGTCTTGTAAGGTTCCAAAAAGGGATCAATTCTGTGCAGACTAAATCATTGGCACTTAAAACAAATTAACGAATGAAAAAGATAGGTATTACTTTCTTAACTGCTTGCCTTGGAGGAGCAGTCGCCATTGGCGCCTATAAGCTGGTGGAAAACAATTACAACGACAAATTAACCTTAGCGGAAAAACAAAAGGTCTACTTTACTAATAATCCTGCTTCAGTTGTCTCTTCAACAGGCGATCTGGATTTTACCCAAGCAGCCGCCGCGGTAACTCCTGGTGTAGTGCATATTAAAACTACCTACGGTGCTCAGACCAATGCCCAAAGTCGGGATCCATTTCAGGATATGTTTGAAGATTTCTTCGGTAACCGTCGTCGCTCACAAGGTCCATCTATGGGTTCCGGGTCAGGTGTTCTGATTTCTGATGACGGCTATATCGTAACCAACAATCACGTGGTTGAAAATGCTGATAAGATCAATGTCGTTCTTCCGGATAAACGGTCTCTGCTTGCTAAAGTTATTGGCCGTGATGCCAATACAGACTTGGCTTTAATTAAAATTGACGGCCAAGGATTCCCTGTTGTGAAAATGGGCGACTCGGATGCGGTTAGAGTGGGTGAATGGGTGCTTGCCGTTGGTTATCCATTTGCATTAAACACAACTGTAACAGCGGGGATTGTTAGCGCTAAAGGACGTACAATTGGTATTCTGAACCAATCCGAGAGATCTCCTTCCGGCGAACCGGCATTAAATACCGCTATCGAGTCCTTTATTCAGACAGATGCTGCCATTAATCGAGGTAATAGCGGTGGAGCCCTGGTTAATACCCGTGGCGAATTGATAGGAATAAACGCTGCCATCGCTTCCCAAACAGGAAACTATGAAGGTTATGGTTTTGCTATTCCAATTAACCTGGCTAAGAAGATTCTTGACGATTTCAAAGAATTCGGTTCTGTAAAAAGAGGTTATATAGGTATACAGTTTACGGATCTCGATGCCGAGCAAGCCAAGCGATTCAATCTGTCGGTGATCAACGGTCTGTACGTTAATGAAATAGTTTCAGGTGGTGGTGCTGATGCAGCAGGAATTAAGCAAGGTGACATCATTACCAAAGTTGACGGTAAAAATATTTACTACTCCTCCGATCTTCAGGAACGCGTAGGACGTTTGCGCCCTGGCGATAAAGTGCAGTTAACCTATTTACGTGACGGTAAAGAGCGTAACGCTAGTGTAACTCTAAAGAGTGAGTCAACTACCAAAGCTGCCGGCACAGGCAATTCGGGATCAACCGTGAAGAAAAACCTTGGCGCTTCCTTCGCGCCGGTCAACGCATCACAGAAATCGAAGTATAATATCACTTCAGGTCTGGTAGTTACTAAAGTTGAAGAAGGAGGTTTCTTTGACCAGATTGAATTACCAGAAGGTACAATTATCGTTTCTATAAACGGTCGTGCCGTTAACAAGGCAGAAGATATCGATGCAGCAATGTCAGCGTCTAGAAATAATATGGCTACTATAAATGCCATCACTCCTGAGGGTTACCAGATGAGGTACCAGTTCCAGGTTAAGTAATTATTTCTTTATTTAATGATAAAGCCTTCCCGTTTTCGGGAGGGCTTTGTTATTTTTGCGCCAATGCCAATTCAAATACCCTATCACTACACTTTACTGGGACAAGATTTTCTATTGCTTCCTCAAAAGGCTCTATTCTGGGAGCAGCAAAAGATGCTCATTGTAGCTGACGTTCACCTTGGGAAAGTCGGCCATTTCCGCAAGGCTGGTATTGCTATACCGCGTTCATTAGAGCAGGAAGACCTCTCAGCATTGAGCGACATTATACACAGCTACAAGCCGAAAAAGATCGTTTTTTTAGGCGACTTGTTCCACAGCGATCATAACAACGACTGGGATTGGATGGTACTATGGCGTGATCTGTTTAAAGATGTCGAGATGATATTAGTGAGGGGAAATCATGATATCATCGCCGATAAGTTTTACCTGGCTTCCGGCTTTGTATTGCACGATACTTACAATCTTGGACCTTTTCTTTTCATTCACGAGCCCTTAGCCCTAAAAAAGATCCAGATTGACACTCCTTATATTATTAGCGGACATATCCACCCGGGAATCAAGCTCCGTGGAAAAGGACGGCAGTTTCTTACCCTGCCCTGCTTTCATTTCGGCACACGCCAGGCGGTACTTCCCGCCTTTGGTAAGTTTACCGGTAAGTTTTGCCTTGCTTGCGATGAAAGTGACACTATTTTCGGGATACTGAAGGATTCGGTTGTGGCCCTGTAAAGCTCATACTCGTAATCGATCTCACTGATTTATAACCTTTCCACTCCCCGAAATGTCACTGTCAATTATGGCAGGATTACCTTTATAATATACATTTCCGCTGCCGTAGATCTTCACATCTAATTTCTTTAATACCCTAATCTCTGTATTGCCACTGCCAGAAATCTTAACATCTGCTTCTTCAGCTTCAAACCCAAAAGCTTTAATGTCTCCGCTACCTTCAATACTGGCAGAAAAAATCTTAGAGCTGCCCATCTCAAGATTAACATCCGAAGATCCGGAGATTTTGAGATCAAAACGATTGTTCCCATTAAAGTCTCCTCTTATATCAATCAACCCGCTCCCCCCTGTGGTCACTCCGTTGAGTGAAGGCATGGTGATAAAGATCTCCGAATTATCATTTCTGACCCTGGTGTCGTCTTTAAAAGCTATTTTCAACACGCCCTTAGATACGGTGGTTTCCAGATAAGGAAGCAACGTTCCGTAGGCCTTCACCACCACACTGATCTGATCACCTTTTGTTATAAATACTTTCGAAGCTCCGCTTGCGAAGATGCGTTGAAAATCAGTCACTACTCTTTGCTGAGTTTGCACAGGTCCGTCACCTGTGATATTCTCTTTTTTACAACCTGTAAGTGTAAGAGAGATTACGGCGAATGTTAAAATAATGTATCTCATTTTTCTGATCATTAATTTTTAGTCATCTGATTATCAGTGCAGGTTAAATTGACCCTGCCGGCGATATAAAGGTAAAATGGGTTTCAAATGTGTTTTCCGTAAAGTATAGGAAATACAGACCGGAAGCCATAAAATACTTGTGGAAGTATTTAGAAAAGAGGTCGAAATATTTGTGGCAACTATTTATTGATCCACTCTCTAAAAGCAGCAGCTCGTTTTTGACTGATTATTACTTCCTGATCATGTTTGGGGAGAAGAAAAAGCTCCAGCTTACCGTTGTCTTCATTGGTAAAGTAATCGCAAGCTTTTCGATTAATAATATACTGGCGGTTTGCCCGAAAGAACTGCTGGTCATCAAGACTTTTTAGCAGATCGTCCAGCGTATGATTAAGCAGGCAGGTTTTTGATGCAAAGGTTTTTAGTTGCGTATAGTTTCCGTCCTTGTAAAAACAAGAAATCTCTTCGACCGGAATAGGGATATTTTTATTTCCTGATACCGCTATAAATGTTCGAATCTTTTCGGCAGGAACAGCTTCGCCATTATCATTAACTTTCACTCTGGTGGTTGCGGCCTGATTGAGAGGAAGGTTTTGAAGCGTGTATAATTGATGTTTAAGTTCCAGCATTTCGTCCCGGTGCCTTCGATTATCCTGAAAGAAAAAGTACGCACTATATCCTACATTGATCGCAATAATAAGAAGTACAGAAAAGGGATACTCTGTGTAGAAAAAATGTACTTCGTCTGGCTCAAACTGATAAATAAAAAAGAAGTAGATGTACATAACTACAAATACAAAAAGAGCCGGAAGGATTACGCCCGCAAGAACATGATAGGTTACTCGGGCAGCAAAATGTTCCTGCCATCTATACCTCTTTTCTAGGTATTGAATAACCGCGGAAATGTAGAGGAGGACCGCTAAGATCAGCACTATAGCGATACCCAGATCACTAAAAAAGTACCTGCTATTTATAATGTCGGATATAGAATCAGTACCTGAAAAAATAAACAACGATGATACTAGTAATGAAATCGTCAGATAGAGCCAAAACTTTCCAAGGTTCATAAGCATCTTTTTAATTCACCCGGAGTTGGATTCCCGGACTATCTTAAACGGGATTAAGCATTTTTCCCAAGTTCATTGTTGAAACAGTCTATATCTAATGCCTGAGGGTATATCTAAGCTAACTATTTCTTAAAGATGTCAAGGTGATAAAACAGAAGCAAAACAAAATTCCTTTCTTCAATATTCTAGACTGAAATGATCGTTAATGTTTAGATAAAATACTAAAATAATTACCGCATAACCTTTAGACTGTTTCTAAATAGTTTAAATATAGTTGCAAAAGGCGATCACATCTTAATATTCAGCATTTATTAGATACTTTTGCATCACAAAATAATTTTCACGAGGTAATGAGTAATTACGCAAAAACTTTCTCCTCCTCCCTGGGGAAGAAATTTATAATGAGTTTAACAGGATTGTTCCTGTCCCTTTTTTTAGTTGTACATCTTATCGGAAATCTTCAGCTATTTAAAGACGACGGCGGGCAGGCTTTCAATGCCTACTCGTATTTTATGACGCATTTCCCGCCAATTAAAATCGTTTCCTATCTGCTGTATCTGTCCATCGTTATTCATGCAGTTTATGCTTTAATTATTACTATCAGTAATAGAAAGGCCCGCCCAATAGCTTATGCCAGTTTTAAAGGCGATGCCAACAGTCCGTGGACTTCCCGCAATATGGGGATTCTGGGAACCATTATCCTGATATTTCTGGTTGTGCACATGAGTAATTTCTGGGCACAATATCATTGGGGCGAACTTCCACATGCCCGTTACGAAGTAAGCCTTACCAATCCTACCGATGTAGTGGTAACCCCTATCCCATTTGACGGAACGGAGATTGCACACGCTGATTATGTGGATGCACAGGCCGGTAAGCAGATATTAATTGCAAAAGATCTTTATAAGATCGTAGTTGAATCTTTCAAACAGTGGTGGTATGTGCTTTTGTATGTTATCTCCATGGCTGCTTTATCATTCCATTTAATCCACGGTTTCCGCAGCGCGTTTCAGACCCTGGGCTGGGATAACAGCAAATACGTTCCCCTGATCCGCTTTCTGGGTGTTTGGGTGTTCGGAGTGCTGATCCCTTTGGCATTTGCTGCTATGCCAGTTTTTATATTTCTGTTTAGATAGATGATCATTCCCCGCAAGGGGTTCAAACAATAAATTTCTGTAATGAAATTAGATTCTAAAATCCCTGAAGGTCCATTAGCCGAAAAATGGCCTAAACATAAATTCAACCTGAAGCTGGTTAATCCTGCTAATAAACGTAAGTATACCGTTATAGTAGTTGGTACCGGCTTAGCGGGTGCTTCGGCAGCAGCTTCACTTGCTGAACTAGGATATAATGTTAAATCTTTCTGTTTCCAGGATAGTCCACGCAGAGCACATTCCATTGCCGCACAGGGTGGGATCAATGCCGCCAAGAATTACCAGAATGACGGTGACAGTGTCTACCGCTTATTTTATGATACGATAAAAGGCGGAGATTATCGTGCTCGCGAAGCCAACGTCTATCGCTTAGCCGATGTTTCTGTCAACATCATCGACCAGTGTGTTGCCCAGGGAGTACCCTTTGCACGCGAATACGGCGGATTACTCGATAACCGCTCTTTTGGTGGCGCACAGGTATCCCGTACCTTCTACGCGCGGGGCCAAACCGGACAACAATTATTATTAGGTGCTTACTCAGCGTTAAGCCGTCAGATTGGCTTAGGCAAGGTGCAGCAATATAACCGTCACGAGATGATGGATGTGGTTACTATTGACGGCGAAGCTAAAGGTATCGTAACCCGCGATCTCGTTACCGGAAAAATCGAAAGTCATGCTGGTCATGCCGTTTTATTATGTACCGGCGGTTACGGAAATGTTTTCTACCTCTCTACAAATGCAATGGGTTGTAACGTTACAGCCGCTTGGAAGGCTCATAAACGCGGAGCTTATTTCGCAAACCCTTGCTTCACTCAAATTCACCCGACTTGCATACCCGTGAGCGGCGATCATCAGTCTAAGCTTACGCTGATGTCTGAGTCGTTGCGTAACGATGGACGGGTTTGGGCACCCAAGACAGTGGAGCTTGCTCAAAAACTGCGTAAAGGTGAACTAAAAGTTACTGACCTGAAGGAAGAAGACCGGGATTATTTCCTGGAGCGTAAATACCCTGCCTTTGGTAACCTGGTGCCCCGTGATGTGGCATCCAGAAATGCCAAAGAAATGGTAGATGAAGGGCGTGGCGTAGGAGCCTCAGGAGTAGCAGTGTTCCTTGACTTTGCAGAAGCCATCTCTCGCCTGGGTGAAGATGCCGTACGCGCTAAATACGGTAATCTGTTTGATATGTACTACCAGATCACAGATGAGAATCCGTACAAGCAGCCGATGCGTATATATCCTGCAGTACACTATACTATGGGCGGTTTATGGGTTGACTACAACCTGCAGACCACCGTTAAAGGCTTATATTGTTTAGGAGAAGCAAACTTCTCAGATCACGGTGCTAACCGTTTAGGAGCTTCTGCATTAATGCAGGGATTAGCTGACGGCTATTTTGTGATCCCGTATACTGTTGGTGATTACCTGGCTACAATTGGTCCGAAAGCAGTTGATATAAGTCACCCGGCTTTCGAAGAAACTAAAAAGAATGTAGAAGCTCGTATACAAAAGCTTTTATCGTTAAAAGGAACCCGCACAGTAGACGATTTCCATCGCGAACTCGGTCATATTATGTGGGAGTATTGTGGAATGGCCCGTAACGAAGCAGGGCTGATTAAAGCAAAAGGGTTGATCAAGGAGCTTCGGGAGGCCTTCTGGAAAGATGCCATTGTTCCGGGAACTAATAATGAGATGAATCAGTCTCTTGAAAAAGCGCACCGGGTAGCCGACTTTATTGAACTTGGCGAACTGATGGTTGATGACGCCTTAAATCGCAAGGAATCATGTGGTGGTCACTTCCGTATAGAAAGTCAGACAGAAGAAGGCGAAGCCCTTCGTGACGACGAAAACTACAGCTTTGTATCTGCATGGGAGTACAAAGCCGACAATCAGCCGGAAGAACTTCACAAAGAAGAGCTGGTATTTGAAAATGTTAAACTGACACAGAGAAGTTATAAATAGTACAAAGTAATTAGTATTTAGTACGTAAAAACCACCAGACAAAATAGTCTGAGTACTAAATGCTTGATGCTAAAATTGAAGAAAGTATAGTGTATGCGATCGGCCAGATCTGGATACTATGTACTAACTACTTAATACTTAAGAAAAATGAGTGGAAATATGAATTTGACGTTAAAGGTGTGGCGTCAGAAAAATGCAGAAGATAAAGGCAAACTGGTTACATATCCTGCCAGTGACATTTCTCCCGACATGTCATTTCTTGAAATGCTGGACGTAGTGAACGAAGGACTGATCAAGAAGAACGAAGATCCCATCCATTTCGATCATGACTGTCGCGAAGGTATTTGCGGTATGTGTTCCCTGCATATTAATGGTCGTCCTCATGGTCCTAAGCAAGGTATTACTACCTGTCAGCTGCACATGCGTAGCTTTCACGATGGCGAGACCATTGTGATCGAGCCGTGGCGTGCTGCTGCCTTCCCTGTGATTAAGGATCTGGCTACCAACCGCCAGGCTTTTGAACGGATTCAGCAAGCCGGAGGTTTTGTATCCGTTAACACCGGTGGAGTACCTGACGCGAATGATATCCCAATTCCCAAAGTAGTTGCCGATGAGGCATTCAATAGTGCTACCTGTATTCAGTGCGGTGCGTGCGTAGCAGCCTGTAAGAATGCTTCGGCTATGTTATTTGTCTCTGCGAAGGTTTCCCAACTCGCTTTATTGCCACAAGGTCAGCCTGAGCGCTACAGACGCGTACAGGCCATGGTAGCACAGATGGATGCTGAAGGATTTGGACACTGTACCAATACCGGTGCATGTGAAGCCGAATGCCCTAAGGAAATTTCAGTAACGAATATTGCCCGCATGAACAGGGAATATTTCACAGCTAAATTGTTTAAAGACGAATTTTAGTACTTGTCTGATCATCTATAAAATAAAAGCCCTTTCAATTTATTGAAGGGGCTTTTATTTGGGAGAAAATCCATTACATCATTAATGATTTTTATCAAAATCCTTTCAGAGGCTTCGGCTCAAACCTTTAAACCATCATTAAACAAAGCGATATTTTGGCTAAAGCCGACAGAGCCGTTTTATTCATTTATCCTCCAGCTAAAGCTGGAGGCAATTGAAGCAAGTGGAATCTAAGACTGCTTGAGTCATGGATGGTACGAGATTCCCGATCAATTGCCCCTGGAGTTAGCCAGTGGAAAACCATTGAAATGCGGTTCAGTGGCTTTTGCCCAACCGTAAATGTTTACATCAGTAACTACTTACACTCAACAGGATCAAATTTAAACCTTCCTTTTTCAAAATCAATCGGCTTACCATCGACAAAATAAGACCGGCCAACAGAAGTTTCAATTTCACCAACACCCATTACCAATTGATCACCCGTCCGTAACAATGCTAATGGGTTTTGGTAAAGCGTTTTATTTAACTCACCGGCTGTGTATAGATAGTTTAGGAATAAAGTATCCCCGCGAAAGCTTCCATCGACTTTTCCTTTATTAACGACGCTTTCTATTTGATTCGGCTTCAGCCCATACTTCATTATCAGATCGCCAGTAACTTTCCCGTCCTTCCCGGTCGTTATACTTAGCTCGCCAGTGTCTTTTTCAAAAACCGCCTGGTAACATTGGTTTTTCATTGAAGCAGCTGAAATACTATCTGCGGCCACTTTATCACTGTCATGTTTCGGTTGATTACAAGCAGATATTAATCCAGATGCAAGAATAACCAGAGAGAAAATTACGTTTTTCATAAATTGGAATTAAAGTACAAGCCGATCAAAACTCAATTAACCGGGAACTTTACGTAGAATAGATACGCAAATACTTAAACCCGTCTATTACTAAAGTTAATAAATATTTAGTTAATCTGATTTTTTGAAAGCTTGCTATTCCAAATCAAAGGGCCAGTACACCCGACCCTTTAATTCTTTTATCTATTTTTTTGAAATCACATAATTGCTTACATCTCTTTGGATGTAATTTCAATTGCACCCTCCTTTGCTCTGATTCCATACTTTTTTACTGCCGATTCAGCGTCTAGTACAGTCATTGACTGAATTGTCTTGGGATCTAACTCCTTTAAGGCTATGTTAGTAATCTCAACTCCGTCAAGAACGGTCAGGCCCTTATAGTTAGTTCCGTCCATCTTGTTGTTTTTAACGGTTAATCCGGTGGAGCCTATTTTCCTAGTTGCGGTGCTGGCAGTAGCTGGAGGCGTGTTGTTGAAAAATATTTCCACCACTCCATCCTTTCCTTTTTGACCATACTGTTCAAGCGCCGATTCTCCCTTTAAAATATTTACCGATTTAATCGACTTTGTATCTAGGTCGATGATGGCTGCGCGTTCTACTTCCTTTCCATCGAGTATGAACAAAGCACTTTCAGGAATGTCGCTTACCCACATGCCATCTTCTATCCTGTCAACAGTTGCGCCTGTCTTTTGCCCCGGAGGATTGACCGAGATCGGCAGGGTAAATTGAACGCTTACCGGTTTACCGTTTTGAATCCCTGGTTTCCACTTTAGAGATTGGTTTAACACCCTGACTGCCTCTTCATCTAACCCACTACCCAAGCCTCTTAAAACTTTTATATCAGATAGTTTACCATCTGCTTTTACCACCATCTGCAAGACGATTTTGCCAGCTACGCTCTTCTCTTTAGCCGCGTCAGTATATTTGAAATTTTTAATTATGTAATCATAAAAGGTTTTAAATCCACCTACTGGTTCTGGAGAAACTTCCACCTGGGTAAAAGTAACATCAGGTACTGTATCCATTAAGGAGCCTTCACGAGGTCTTTTCGTTTCGTTTAATGATAGTAGATTGTTGACGTCCTCATGCATGATGATCGCTTCGCTATCTAACGAGCCATAGGTGTTGGCTGGAGATGAAGCGACCTGTATTACACTTGAAGGCTGGATGCTTTCGTCCATAGACCCAATCTTGTTACTTACAGTTGCCGATGACAGTATCATCATGGCAGCGAACAGCGGTGCCGAAAGTCCGTATTTTAACAGGGCATTCCGGGTTGACTTCGATTTGTGTAACATAATGATCCTTCGTTTTAGTAGTGATTGGTTATAGAAACTATTGGTTAGTTGGTGCGTTGGGATGCCAAACGTTTTGCTCACTAAAAGCATGGCGTAAGCAGCTTTGCTTTCCTCGTTTGCAGCTGCAATTTCATCAGCGGTAAACTCGTGGATGTGTTTAATGGCTTTTCGATACAGGTAGATTACCGGGTTGAACCAGTTTACGATGCTGATAATCTCAAACAGGATCACGTCAGCCGAATGCCACTGCCGGGCATGCACCATCTCATGATCAAATACCGTATCGCGGTTTGAAACCTCAGTGCCTACTTTCACTGTGTGAAAAAATGAAAGTGCCTGATCTTTTTCACCAGATTTCAATAAAGCCTGCACCTCGTACAACTGCCATAGGAAACGCAGCAGAAAGAAAGCAGCACCTGCCAGGTAAACAAAGAGAAGGACATCCGCGGTTTCCCAAGTGGTATCTTTTGCCTGAATCACCAGCTCCGGCCCACCAAACACAAAGGTTATATTCTGTGTGACCTCTTCAACCTGTTTGGTGATGAACAGCGACCGAATCCAGTCAGACTGGAGAAAAGGAATCAGGAAGGACATCGTTGCGCCACCTACCAGGTAAAACCGATTTAGCTTGAAGAAGGTCTCATCCTTTAGAAACAGCGCATAGAAAGCATAGAATAAAACCAGGTAAATGTTAACCAGCAGAAGATAGTTTAAGGTATCCATAGCTATTTCTTTTTAAGTTTTTCCATCAGCTTCATTATCTCATCCGCTTCTTTAAGGTCGATCTTTTCCTCTTTTATAAAAAAGGAAAACATACTCTCTACCGAGTTACCGAAATAATTATTAAGCAGTTTACCGGTTGCAAAGCTTTTATATTCCTCTTTGCTGATCAGCGGAAAATACTGATGACTCTTGCCAAAGGCCTCATGGGAAACAAAACCTTTCGTCTCCAGGATCCGGATAATGGTGGACACCGTATTATATGCCGGCTTCGGCTCCGGCAGCTCATCAATAATCTCTTTTACAAACGCTTTCTCCAGTGTCCACAACACCTGGATGATCTGCTCCTCGGCCCGCGTTAATTCTTTGATCTCCATATGTTAGTTGTTAGTTTGTCTGTTAGCTGGCGTTTCAACAATATAAACTCCCTTTTTATAGGTGACTGTTTTAGTTAAATTCCCTTGATCATCAAGTATTTCCAGTCACCGTTATAATACCAATGAGCCAGCTTTCCATCATAATCCAGCAGTGGACTCCCACTTGCCCTAATCTTTCTATTGGGATGATAAAACCTGACCCGGACACTGTTGCCGGAATACTTGTCTTTTTGGTACAAAGTGTCATTGTAAAAATATTTCCACCTTTTTCTTTACCCTCCTATACCAGCCCCTGCTTTTATAGCCTTCCTCTCCATTGCCTTCTTTAGTGATCCATAAACCGGTTCTCAGACCGCCTTTTGTTTGGTTGATCTTGCAGTAAGCAACCATGCACAGTGCAAAAACAGTCAGAAGATAAGTAATCGGCTTAAGCATAATCGAATTTAAAACTAATAATATAGTTATGCAACTATTTCTTTAGTTTATTACTTTTCTGCCGCCTTTATTTTTAAAAATCATTGCTCGTTTGCTCCGGGATAATATCTTTGGTATCGGTCTTGTTAAGTAAAGTGTTCTTAGTTTTTACTCTTTGTTCCTTGTCCTTTAATCATTTCAATTGGTCCTAACTCCACTGATCCCATGAATATTTCCTTCCACGGTGCTGCCCGCAACGTTACCGGCAGCAAACATTTACTTTCTCTGAATAAAGGTCTTAACATATTACTTGATTGTGGGATGTTCCAGGGAATGGGCGATGATACCGATGAGATGAACGAAAAGTTTGGTTTTAATCCAGCCGAAGTAGACCTGCTGATACTCTCCCATGCACATATCGACCACTGCGGCTTAATTCCAAGGCTAATCGCAGAAGGTTTTAGCGGCCCGATTTATTGCACCGCCCCAACTATGGATTTAGCCCGAATACTTTTGATGGATTCCGCAAAAATACAGGAGCAGGATGCCGAGTACACCAATAGGCACCGCAGCAGGAAAGGCCTGGAGCCCATAAAACCGCTTTATACAGATGAAGATGTAATTACAGCTCTCCGGTGGTTTAAAATCGTAGAGTATAAAGAAGTATTTGCAGTAGATCCGGATGTAGACCTGCTTTTTACTGATGCGGGACACATTGTGGGCAGTGCCGCAGTGAACCTCAGCATTCGCGAGAATGGAAAAGTTACCACCATAACCTTCAGCGGAGATGTTGGAGGATACCAGGATATGCTTCTTAGATCACCACAAAACTTTCCGCAAGCAAACTATATTCTTTTAGAATCAACCTACGGTGACACGCTCCACAAGGATCTTGGATCAACCATAGATCAGTTAAAGGAAATAATTAACCAGACCTGTATCCTTAAAGGTGGCAAAGTGATCATTCCGGCTTTCAGTGTTGGTCGTACCCAGGAGATTATTTATGCTCTGAACTACATGGATGTTCACGGAGGCCTGCCGGATGTGCTTTATTATATTGACAGTCCGCTGTCTGAAAAAGCAACGCAGGTTTTAAGAGATCATCCGGATATCTATAACCCTGACGTAAAAGAAGTGCAGAAAAAAGATCACGACATCTTTAGTTTCAAGAACCTGAAATTCATCCAGAGTGTCGTCGAGTCGAAGGCCCTTAACGACGACCCAAGACCCTGTGTTATCATCTCGGCATCAGGGATGGCTGAAGCCGGCAGGGTAAAACATCACATAAAAAATAATATCAACAATCATAAGAACACCATTCTGATGGTGGGATATTGCGAGCCCAACTCACTGGGCGGTCGCTTGATTGCAGGGCAACCCTCTGTTTCCATATTCGGAAAACAATATGATGTGAAAGCCGAGGTAAGGGCAATCAAATCTATGAGTGCCCACGGTGATTACGAAGACCTGTTAAAATTTGTGTCTTGTCAGGACCCATCGCGTGTACAGTCTGTTTTCCTGGTACATGGCGAGTATGACGTGCAGCAGCGATTCAGGGAGAAATTAATGGCCAAAGGTTTCGCAGATGTGCAGATCCCGGAAAGACACCAGAGATTTGATCTGGATTAGTTAGGAAGAGTTAGACTACCTGCAATCCGATTACCGGATAAATTTTAACAATTCTTAATCTGTGTATCTGTGGTGAATGACTACCGCTGCACATAAGCCGCCCGACATGGATCAGGCGGAGTTTCACCACAGATACACAGATTTTCATAGAGTCGCCCTTCCCGGAGCTAACCTGCAGCAGACCTTATTCCTATTAACACGGAGCTCTCCAGCGTTAAAGACACTTCTTCATAATTTTTGGTCCGATGAATTGATGTTGATCACGGGCATGGAGTTCGCCACATATTTGTCCGCCCAAATGCTCCGGCGGAGCAACCTATTTATAGCAAATCTTACAAATACCCATTCAGCTCGGAGGTGCTTCCTGCACGGTAAAACTCAGTAGTTAAAAGAGTCTGAGCCTCGACCATAAATTAAAAAACCTTCACTAAATAATCATAGTAGTTTCATAGGGCTATACTAGTAGGGTACTACTAGTAAACTACTAGAAAACTACTACGAAACTACTAGGAAACTACTAGAAAGCCCGACAGATCCCCGATTCCGTTTTGGCCTGATTTAAAATTGATAGAAATGCGAATGGAACTTGTATCAGCAGGTTGGGCTATCCGGGTTCAACGGAGAAGAAGTCACTCGAAGTTTAGAAAATTTGATTGGACGCTATGAAGCCTAATGAAAAAGGCTTCCTTAAATAAATTAAGGAGGCCTTTTTAACCTATAAGTATTAGCGAGTTAGTTTGATCCTTGCACCTGTGCTTTAGGTAATTCTTTACGGGGAATCTTTTCGGCGCGTTGGGCTGTGTTGTAGGCAAATGACGCGATGATGGTTGCGGCTTGTTTTAAGTCGTCTTCGATCAGGCGATCATAGGTATCCATGTTCGTGTGGTGGGTACGGGTGTTGTACTCCACTTCATCCTGGATAAACTGGAAACCCGGGATTCCAACGGCGTCAAAGGATTGGTGATCGGTACCACCTGTGTTGCGGATAGTTACTGTTGTAGCACCCAGATCTTTGAATGGTGCCAGCCAATCCTGAAAAATTGGACCAGCGGCGGCATTTCCTTGCAGATATACTCCCCGGATCTTGCCTGTACCGTTATCCAAATTGTAATAGGCGGATATTTTCTCCTGTGCAGGTTTTAACACCATGGTAGTCCGGTCGCCAAAGTGATTGGCCACATAACCTCTTGAACCGAACAAACCCTGTTCCTCAGAACTCCACAAAGCAATACGGATGGTACGCTTTGGCTTTAGATTTAACGATTTGATGATCCGCATAGCTTCGATCATTACAGCGGTTCCTGCAGCATTATCTGTTGCACCGGTTGCAGCATGCCATGAATCAATATGTGCACCTAACATCACCACTTCGTCTTTTAACTTTTTATCAGTTCCCGGTATCTCTGCTATTACATTATAACCTTGCGTGTCCTTGTCGTAGAAACGCGTTTTGATATCTGCTTCAAATTGCACTTTGATGCCTGCCTTCACTAAACGGAGTAAACGCAGATAATCTTCGGCCGCAATCTCCAGTTCAGGGGCTACTGGTTTTGCATCTTCGGCATATGGAGCACCATTACTTGTGAAGAGGGTTCCGTGCTTACCACGGCCGCTGCTTAATAGCAGGCCTACATTTTCCTGCAAAAGAAACTCGCTCATTTGAGTCCGCATAGCACGCATCTTCACAAATGCTTCGCGCCTTTTAGCCATTTCTGCTGTATTAGCCTGGCTACTGTTTCTCTCTGCTGGTGGACCAGTCATCTCTGCTAGCTCTTCTTCTGTATAACGATTTCCATCGGATTTGAAGGAAGTCGTCAAAGCTGCAGCATTGTCAAAAATTACAATCTTACCTTGCAGACTCCCTTTGTACTTATCCAGGTCGCTTAGAGAATCAGCTTTTACGATCACAATCTCAGACTTAACCAGACCGTTGGTTCCGGGAGTCCAGGCCTTAGGCGTGGCAATAATGGCATGATAGTACGGGCTGGTCATAGCCGAATAATTCTTTTCTACTTCCCAACCTTTGCCAAATTTACCCCAGGGCTCTAGTTTTACGTTCTGCAAACCGTATGACTTTAAGGTGTTAACAGTCCACTCTTCTGCTCTTTTCAAGCCTGGCGAATTGGATAACCTCGGACCACTTACGTCAGTCAGATAGAATGCCGTTTCCATTACTTTGGAATTATTCATTCCCTCTGTTCTGATCTTTTGGGTAATTTGAGGATCTACAGCTTGCTGGGCTAATGCCGTAAAGGACATGCCGGTTAAAAGCAGTGCAGAAAATAGAAAGGTTTTTCTCATGTAACTTTGGGTTATCGTTATAACAAACCTATTTATTCCTGTCGTCAATTACTATAGGGGGTGTTAACAAATTCGTTACATGAATTTAACTTTGTAGATTAATCCTGATTTAGTTATACCTGCTTCTTTCAGATGATGAAAAAACTATTGTTGACCTTTATGCTTTTGTTTGGTTTAAAAGCAGCAGTATTAGCCCAGGATTTTAAAGTAATTGCTTACTCCTTTGGCGCAACTAATCCAAATGAGATCCGGTATGATCAGATAACTCATCTCAACTATGCATTTGCGATTCCGCAAAGCGATGGCAGTCTTGCTCCTTTCAATGATTCAGCAAAGTTAAATGCAATTGTTGCGACCGCTAAAAAGCACCAGGTTAAAGTTTTCATCTCTGTTGGCGGATGGGGCCTTGGTGACGGCGGCGGAAACGACTACCGGTTTGAAAAGCTGGCCTCAGAACCTGCAAGCCGTAAGCGCTTTGTTTTGGCCGTATCCAAATTCATTGATCAGCATAAACTGGATGGGCTTGACCTGGATTGGGAGTATCCGGATGACTCTGTAAACACCGGCGCCGGGCAGAAAGAGAAATCTTCATGGTACTTTATAGAATTGATGAAAGAGTTGCGGTCAGAATTAAACACAAAAAACAAACTGCTGACTATTGCCGTGGTCGGGAATAATGATTCAATTGGTGCCGGAATTCCCAAAGAAACGTACAAATATGTCGATTGGGTGAACATCATGTCTTATGATAATTCGAAGGAGAAGAATCATTCCAGTTACCAGCACGCGATCGACTGTTTGGATTACTGGATAAATAAGCGGAATTTACCGGCACATAAAGCGGTGCTCGGCTTGCCTTTTTATGGCAAATATCCGGCAACGGCTTACAATAAGATTTTAGAAAAGGATGCGATGGCAGCACAGAAAGATTCGGTAGCCGGCATTTTATATAACGGGCCGAATCTGATTAAGGCGAAGACCCGCCTTGCATTAGAGAAAGGTTGTGGTGGAGTTATGTTCTGGGAGCTATCCCATGATGTAAGCGATCCGAAAAAGTCTTTGCTAAAGGCTATTAACGACGAGATCCGAATAATTAAAAAGTAAAAACTTTCAATAAGAATTGATATATGCCCTGTACCCCCTTACGTCCGTCTAAATACGTCATAGCCGTTTTCCTCCTTGCCTGTGTGTCGATAAAAGCGTTCTCCCAACCTGCTATTCTGAGGCAAGATCCGCTAATCAGCGGAATGGTTGATGAGGTATCATCAAAAAATATAGAAAGCATTGTCAGGAAGTTGGTCAGTTTTGAAACCCGCCATACCCTGAGTGATACCGTAAGTAAAAAGACAGGTATTGGTGCTGCCCGTAACTGGATCAAAGCAGAAATGGAACGCTATGCGAAAGAGTCCGGCGGCCGTATGAAGGTAGAGTTTGATACGTTCACCCAGCCGGCAGATGGCAGACGGGTAACTGTTCCGACTTCGATGAAGAATGTGCTGGCTATCCTTCCAGGAACGGATCCGGCAGATGACCGGGTATTTATCGTATCCGGGCATTATGATTCGAGAGCTTCGGATGTTATGGATGCAAAGATAAAAGCTCCCGGGGCTAACGATGATGCATCAGGTACTGCCGCTACGATGGAGATTGCCCGCATAATGGCAAAGCAGAAGTTTAATGCCACGCTGATCTTTGTGGCTATGGTAGGTGAAGAGCAGGGATTATACGGAGCAACCAACCTGGCTAAAAAAGCAAAGGAACTGAAGTGGAATGTGGCTGGTATGATCACCAACGACATAGTCGGAAATACTTACGGTATGGAAACAGGTCTGAAAGACAATCGCAGTGTCCGGGTCTTCAGCGAAGGTGTTGCAGGCAATGAAACAGCAGAAGCCGCCGCTTCACGGGCCAGTACCGGCAGTGAGAACGATGGTGGCGCACGGCAGTTCGCCCGCTACCTGAAAGAAGTTGGCGAACGGTATGTTGACCAGCTGGATGTAAAGCTCATCTACCGTCGCGACCGTTATTTGAGGGGTGGTGATCATACCCCTTTTTCTAAAGAAGGATTCGCTGCTATCCGGGTAACCGAAATGAATGAGAACTTTGAACGTCAGCATCAGGATCTTAGAACTGAAAACGGGGTTGAATACGGAGATACTCCTGATTTCGTGGATTATGAATACACCCAAAAAGTTGCTCGATTGAATTTAGCGGTATTAGCCAACCTAGCACTGGCACCGCAAAAACCGGAGAACGTCGGTGTAATTACATCAGGTTTGACTAACAAAACAAGTTTGAAATGGGAAGCACCAAAAGGTGAAAAACCAGCCGGCTATTATGTAGTTATGCGGGAGACCAGCAGCCCGACGTGGGAGCGCAAGTTTTACGTAACGGATACAAAGACTACCCTTAACTATTCTAAAGACAACTACTTTTTTGGTGTGCAGTCTGTGGATAGTGTTGGACATGAAAGTTTAGTGGTGATACCGAAGGCGGTAAGGTAAGGGTAATCACTTATATGAAGTTCCCGTATTATAGGTGATTATTACCGTATCCAATTGGATAACTATTTTTGTTACCCCGTCAGAAGGGTATCCGTTACTATAATAACCGAAATGGTGTTTAAAGGCTGAGCTGTTCAATTTATAGTTTAATTGATAAGACCCATCAGTTTTTGCACCACCTGTCATATCGGCTTCATACTCAATGTTCTCATCAGGCTCGAGGTTAACGAATTTAGCTGTTAAATTTCCGTTCGGTTCGATGGAAAGGGAGTCAATCCGCCGAAGCGTGCTATTTGTTACTGTGAACTCTGCGATGACTTTAGCATTAATTAAAATATAAAGTAACAGCGAACAGAGGCTTACTAACAGAACGCTAACGGATGTAAATACCTGTCTTTTAGTTATTTTGTTCATAGCTGAACTTATTTCACACTTCTCTTGCTGATGACATAGTATCCGGCAATAAAAGTCACTATGGAGATCGCGATGCTTATATAAACTTCTTTGGTGAACAGTTCAAATTCCAGATCTTTGGTTGATGCCGAATCCATTATGCTCTTTAATGCGATCATTGGGTGGGCATATGGAATTGTGAAGGTGTATTTCCATCCCAGGTTCGAGCAGATGATCCCGAAAACTGTTAGTAGAAAGCCAATACCCATGGGTTTAAGAAAGTCTTCCCAGATTAAACTTAATAAGAACTGAATGGACAAAATGCCCAGTGAGGCCAGGAACATCTTAATATGAATTTTAAATAAGATAGCACTGAAACTGTATTCGTTAAATCTAAACTCCGGCTTAAGCAGGCTTAGTAATTGTCCGGCAGCTAAAACGAAGGTGGCAAATAAGGAAAGACATAAAGCATTCAATAAAACAGCATATACCCATTTGCTGCTGTACATACTCCATTTAGGCAGCGGTAAAGAAAAGAGACTCTTCCACATATCCGATTTATGCTCCATATTATTGACTGAATAGGTTTGGAAAATAACCAGCATGGGCAGCAGTAAAAATCCCATTACACCTAAAAACGACCCGGTAAATCGCATCCATTGCATAACGGGTGTGTAGGGAACCATCTTCTCGGCATTGACAAAAAAACCTATGCTGATCAGCATAGTCAGTATAAGCGGTAATAAGATTGCCGATAGAAAAGCAAGTGTCTTCCGTGATTTGAAGAATTCGGATCGCAGTGAAATAAGGAAAGGGTACATATTTTAATTCCTGGTGATGTCAAGAAATAGTTTTTCGAGATCGTGTTTAGTTTGCGTTAAGCTGAACACCGTGTAGCCCTGGGTAACCAGGAGATTGTTGATACTTCCCATCTCTTCTTTGGTTGAAAAAGGAAGTTGAATGCTGTCGTCATCTATGTCGGCCGGGTAGCCTTTTTTGAGCAGCATATTGCTTGCCGCAACCGTATCATTAACCTGTATAGAAACCGTACTTGCATTTGCACTGTGGAGTTCGCAGATGCTGCCCTGGAATACCAGCTTACCACGATTGATGATTCCAACGTAATTGGCCATCTTATCTACTTCTGCCAGCAGATGGCTGGATACAAATACTGTTTTGCCATGTTCAGCCGTCAGCTTTTGAACCAATTTACGCACTTCGAGAATGCCGTTGGGATCAAGACCGTTGGTGGGTTCATCTAAGATTAAAAGCTCCGGATCAGGCAGAAGTGCGAGGGCTATCCCCAGTCGTTGTTTCATTCCCAGGGAATATTTCCCGGCTTTCTTTGCAGCGCTATCGGTCAGATCAACCAACTGCAGCATTTCGTCAACCCGTTTTCTATTAACCCCTAAAAGCATCGCCCGGTTTAACAAGTTTTCTTTACCGCTGAGATGCGGGTAAATGGCGGGCTGTTCAATTAATGAGCCGATGCGCGATAAGGCATCGATACGTGTTGATTTTATATCTTTCCCAAACAGGAAAACAGTGTTCTCTGCTGAATTAAGCAGGTTTAGAAGAATTTTTATAGTTGTAGTTTTTCCTGCTCCGTTTGGACCAAGGAAACCATAGATAGTCCCTTTCGGTACTTTCAGCGAAACATGATCAAGCACTAATTGATTCCCGAATTTATACGAAAGATCACGGGTCTCAATAATAAATTGCGAAGTCACTTTAAATTAGAAGATATTGCTAACCATTACCTTAAATGAAGGTACCTGCAATTTCAAACTGGCATTTTGTCTTTCTGCCGGAATTTCATTGTCTAGGTTCATCATCAGTAAGCCAATGATCAGGATGACCGGTGTGAGAAGGACGATAAAGGGCGAGATTGAATTTAGCTTTTTCATGGCCTAAGTTTTAAGAGGTTGTTTGTTTGGTGATTCAAAGAACTATTAAATTACTGGCCCACTAAAATCTATTAGACCAACCCGCCTTATTTAAAGACGAACAGGTATTCTATGTTCAGTATTGGTTGGTAAGATTTTAGAAGGCGTTGGCAGATCGTAAAGCCATGTTGGTAGAAATCGCAGGAAAACCATAGGGCTAAATATTATATTGGCGGTTGTTAAAACATTCTGTTGGTCAGAATGCCGTAACACGTAATCCAGACAAATGACTAAAGCCCGACAGATATTTTTACACGCCGCAGTATGGGTTTCCATTTTATTGTTTTTCATGCTATTAGCCGGAAATGGGAAAATATCTTACAAAGGCTTTGTAATGATCATTTACTTCGGCCTGATTAACATTGCTATTTTCTATATCAATTACCTGATCATCCTTCCAAAGCTGCTCAATAAAAAGAAGTATCTGTGGTGTGGTATCAGCATGGTACTGCTGGTATTAGCAGCGGCGATTTTTAAATATGGTCTGGCTGTAATTTTCAATGATATTGTTCTGGTGCGTGGTGATAAAAATCAGTACCACTTAACATTTAAGGATTATTTCTTAAGCGCGACCTTCATTGGCTGTTTCTTCCTGTTTTTAAGCACCGCGTTTAAATTCATGATAGACTGGTTCGTAAATGAAAAGGTAAAAACGACACTTGAGAATGAAAAACTGAACGCTGAACTTGCGTTTCTAAAGTCGCAGATAAATCCACATTTTCTTTTCAATACGCTGAATAACATATACTCGCTTGCCTACCAGCAGTCAGATCAAACTCCCGCAGCTATATTAAAATTGTCGGAGATTATGCGGTATATGCTCTACGAAAGCAACGAGGATATGGTTGATCTGTCAAAAGAGATCAGATACCTCGAGAATTACATCGAGTTGCAGCGACTACGATTTAAGAATCACGCTTATGTGAGTCTGAATATCTGCGGCGAGGCGCAAAATCAAAAGATAATGCCACTGGTATTAATCTCCTTTGTTGAGAATGCTTTCAAACATGGAGTAGCAACAGATGAAAATAATCCGATCGATATTTCTATCTGTATTGAACCCAACAGGCTTAAATTTAAGCTATCAAATAAGGTGAGCAAACTGAATAAAGACGAGATAGGCGGCATCGGTTTAATAAACGTGCAAAGGCGTCTGGATTTGTTCTACAAAAACCGATATAACCTTGACATTAGCAACCATTCGGAGATTTACACCTCTGAGTTGGTGCTAGAACTGTGACCATAAAAATTTATAACACCAAGCACCAGTAATTACTATTTTTACGATATGATACGTTGCCTTGTAGTTGATGATGAGCCTTTAGCCCTTGATATTCTGGAAGATTATATTTCCAAGGTACCTTTCCTGGAATTGGTTAAGACTACGACCAGCGCTATTGAAGGACTGTCGCTCGTGCAGAATGACGGTATTGACCTGGTGTTTCTGGATGTACAGATGCCTGAATTGACCGGTCTGCAATTCTTAAAGATCATGAACGGCAAGTGCGATGTGATTTTAACAACCGCTTATTCTGAATATGCACTGGAGGGCTACGAACTCGATGTAACCGATTACCTGTTGAAGCCGATAGCTTTTGATCGTTTCTACAAGGCTGCGCAGAAAGTTCTTCAGCAGAAGCAAAATAGTTCCCCGCTCCCGTTACCCGAAACCCTCGTAGCAAGCACTCCTCATAACTTTATTTTTGTAAAGACTGAACACAAGATCCAGAAGATCTACCTCGATGATATCCTGTATATTGAAGGGTTGAAGGATTATATTTCCATTTTCACGAAGTCTGAACGGGTGATTACCTTACAGAATATGAAGAAAATGGAGGATGCCTTACCTACCGGCCGATTCGTCAGGGTTCATAAATCTTACATCGTAGCTCTTGATAAGATTGACTCCATCGAGCGGAGTCGTATCCAGATAACGGATAAGATCATACCTGTTGGAGACACTTACAGGGAATACTTTTTTAAGCTGGTAGACAATCGGAATATTTAGGAAATGATTACACCGATTTTCTTTAAATCGCGCCGATTGGATGTTCGCCCGCAGATTTGTTTGATGGAATTGCCCGGATTTACACAGCTTTTGTCTCTTTAATCGTGATTCAACTGAAGAAACATCAATCTGTGAAAATCTTGTAATCTGGTGCCCCGCTCTTCAAATTGTTAGCTGGAATTAACTTGCTTCCATTTGCTCTTTCACCGCGTTCTCTGCACGTGACACCACTTCTTCCATTGGAAGACCCGTTGGCTCGAAAGGTTTCAGTACCGTTAAATTTATCTTTTCTCCAAAGCTTAACGGGAACATACCATACTGAACTATTTTCCAGGAGCCCGTAATTGCAATGGGCACCAGTAAGGCATTAGGAGCTTTTTTAATTAATGTAGCGATTCCGCCAATGTGAAAGGTTTTAGGATGCCCATTGCGAGATCTTGTTCCCTCAGGAAAAATAACGGCAGACCAATTATTTTCCTTCATACGATTACCTAATTTAATGATCTCGGCAACAGCCTGCTTGCTGTCTTTACGATCAATATTAGCCCCGCCGCCGTATTTAAGATTGAAGGAAATACTGGGAATACCTTTAGTGAGTTCGATCTTAGAAATAAACTTCGCATGATACTTACGCAGAAACCAAATAAGCGGTGGAATCTCGTACATACTCTGGTGGTTGGCAATAAAAATGATTGGTCGGTCAGTAGGCAGGTTCTGATGGTTAGTGAAGGTTATCCTTGTGCCCAGGATGTATAATGAACTCATCAAAAAGAAATTCAATATATCGACCGAAACTTTATGGGCCTTATAGCCACCGAGTTTCAACGAGAGCCACTGAATTGGATGAAATATACCGAGCAGTAATCCGAAATAAATATAGTGAATAGGTGTGAACAGATACCCGAGGAATTTATTCATGCGCTAAAAGTACTAAAGCAAATCGCCTTCGGCTTTCATTATTTTCAACTTTAGTATGGCAGCCACACTTAATGAATCGGTGATCTCACCGCCTGCTACCATTTGATATGCGTCGTCAAAAGGCATCTTTTTTAATTGTAGTTCTTCGCTTTCTTCAGGCTCAGCTGTCCCGTAGCTTAACCGGCGGGCTAAATAAATTATTGCGAGCTCATCGCTGACGGAATTTGACAGATGCATCTGCTGAATTTCTGTCCACGATTCTGCAGTCATCCCGGTTTCCTCCAATAATTCCCTTTTGGCCGTTGTTAGGGGATCTGAGTGCAGGGGGCAACCGCCTGCAGGTATTTCCCAACTGTATTGGTTTAAAGGGAAGCGATACTGCCCTACCAGCCAGGTTTGATCTTCTCCATCGAGTACAACAATGCCTATGGCCAGATTCTTAAAATGTACCTGCCCATAAATACCCTTACCCCCGCCGGGATTAATTACCTGGTGCTCTGTTAAGTTGATCCATTGGTTATCGTATTTGGATTCGCTTGAAATGACCTGCCAGGGGTTTTCGGTTTCACTCTTCATATTTTATAGGTAATCGCTACTAATAATTGCTATTGTATTTCCTTGATAGTTTTCAGAAACTCCTCCATTGCTTTTCCGGGATTTTGTTCACGCATGAAGTTCTCGCCAATAAGAAATCCATTAAATCCCGCTGTCTTTAGTTCTACGATAGTCTTAGGATCACTGATGCCGCTTTCTGAAACTTTAATAAACTGATCGGGAATCTGTGAAACAAGATCGTAGGAATGTTGAAGGGAAACTAAAAAGTCTCCAAGATTACGATTATTGACGCCCACGGCATCCAGGTCATCACACAGGCTATGCTCAAGCTCGCGTTTATTATGGACCTCCAGCAGAACGCTCATTCCAAGACTTTTCGCCAGGGAAGCCATTCTTTTGATTTCATCGGGGTGTAATATTGATGCGATTAACAGGATAATATCAGCTCCCCAGGCCTTCGCCTCGAGAATCTGGTACTCATCGAGTATAAAATCTTTTCGAAGGATCGGGATCTGGTTAGATTGCCGCGCTTCAATCAGGTCGATGTAACTTCCGCCGAAGAAACTACTGTCTGTCAGTACGGACAACGCTGAAGCCCCGGCCGCCGAATAACCGTTTGTAACTTCCTTAACGGACGAATGGCTGTTGATCACTCCCTTTGAAGGTGAATTGCGTTTAAACTCAGCAATGATTCCGCTGCGCGAAGGATCTTCTATGAACTTACGAAGAGAATAACACTCTCTCGAAAACAATTCACTTTCTTTAAGCTGCAATCCGGATAACTGTCGCTTTGCTACCGCTATCTCTTCCTTTTTTTTAGCAACTATCTTATCCAGAATGTTACCCTGCTTTGTCTGATTCATTGTAATTATTTTGAGTAAGAAGCCAGTTATCGATTAACTGTCTGCCATTTTCTGTTAATATAGATTCCGGATGGAACTGTACACCTTTTACGTCCAGCGAAGTATGTGACAATGCCATAATAACTCCGTCAATATCTGTTGCCGTTACTTTAATATCGACCGGTAGATCCTGCGGACTTACAGCCCATGAGTGATAACGCCCCACCAGGAATCCATCGGGACAATTGGTAAACAGGTTTTCCTCTTTATCTAAAACTTTTATAACCGTCGCCCTGCCATGTACCGGACGTGACAGATTATATAATTGACCCCCAAACACTTCTGCGATCGCCTGCATTCCCAGGCAAATACCTAAAATACTTTTCGTTGGCGCATAGGTTCGAATCACGTCAAGCAAAAGGCCGGCTTCGGAGGGAATGCCTGGTCCGGGTGATAAAAGTATTTTGTCGAAGGCGGCTACATCACCAAGCTCAAACTTGTCGTTTCGCCAGACGGTTGCCTCATAACCTGCTTCATTCAACAGGTGAACCAGATTGAAAGTGAATGAGTCGTAATTATCAATAACCAGGATCTTCTTATTAGTCTCCATAGCGGAATTGGTGATATTGTTTGCCATATAGTTTCTGCTTATCTTTTCTACAAACCTTCCGCCATTTCAAGCGCCCGTCGTAAAGCCATGATTTTATTGTTCACTTCGTTTAATTCACTCTGCGGATCGGAATCAGCAACGATGCCGGCCCCGGCCTGGTAATGCAATATGTTATTCTGGCTCAAGAAAGAACGGATCATTATTGCATGATTGAAGTCTCCATTAAACCCCATATACCCAATGGCGCCTCCATAAAAGCTGCGGTCTCCTTTCTCGAACTTATTGATAAGCTGCATCGCCATATGTTTGGGGGCTCCACTAAGTGTTCCGGCGGGATAGGTGTCGCCGACTACTTCAAAAGGATTTACCCCCTTTTGCAAAGTTCCGGCAACTTTTGATACCATGTGTATTAAATGTGAATAATATTGAATTTCTTTAAACGATTTCACTTCCACTTTCTCGCAGTGCCTGCTCAGATCATTGCGTGCAAGGTCGACCAGCATAATGTGTTCGGCGTTCTCCTTCGGATCTTTTTCTAAGTTTTCTGCTAACTCCGCATCGAGTACATCGTTGCCGGTCCGTTTGAAAGTACCTGCTATGGGGTAAATAGCCGCTTCATTATTTTTGATAGTAAGCTGAGCCTCTGGTGATGAGCCAAATATCTTGAAGTTTCCGTAATCGAAATAGAAGAGATAGGGAGATGGATTGATAGAACGCAGGGCGCGGTAAACGTTAAATTCGTCTCCCAGAAAAGGTTTTGAGAAGGCACGCGAAGGTACGATTTGAAAAATATCACCCCGATAGATATGCCTCTTTAGATTTTCAACGATTCCTATAAATTCCTCATCCGTTAAATTAGACTGCTCCTCACCATTACAGTTAAACTTATACTCCGGGAAGTTTTTATTTTGAATAAGGTACTCGATCCTTTCTAACCCATCAGGAGCTTCTTCATCGGTCCGGTGCTCCAGCAGATGCATCTCATTCTTGAAATGGTCGATGGCAATAATGTAGCGGTATATGTGATATTGCAGTAGAGGAATTTGGCGACCCGGACTCTGTTGAGAGTTCAGCTTGATATCCTCAAAATACTCAACAGTCTCATAACTGAAATAACCGAACAAGCCATTGGAAATAAATTTAAATTCTTTAGGCCCGACCGGCTCAAATGAACTCCGGAAATCTGAGACCTTCTTTTTCAGATCTAATCCTTCAGCAGGTGTTTGCTGAGTAGTCCCATCGGGGAAATACGCCTTTAACGAGGTTCCATCAAGCGTTATACCGGCAATCGGATCAAAGCAGATATAACTCATACTGTTCTCACGGCTGTGGTAGTCGGAACTTTCCAGCAACAAACTATTTGAAAATACATCCCGCAGTCGCAGGTAAATACTTACCGGAGTTGTAGTGTCGGCAAGCATTCGCTTATGTGCGGTATAAAGTTTAAATCTTTTCATCGAAACAGGAATTATGTAATAGCAACAGTTTTCGTCTAACCTGCAAGCTTAACACTCGGGTATAAAAAAACCCGACGTGGTTGAAGCGTCGGGTTTTAATTAAGTTTAGGTTGATTATAATTTAAATACCTGTACCGGCGCGTTCTTCTAGAGAAGGCCACCACCAATTGCGGGTATTCAATTGTATCATCATCGTTTACAAAAATATAAAGAATATTGAAACCTCAAAATTTTCAGGCAATTACATACTGCTTCCGAATATCGGGCGCCCGCTTTGGTATATGGCTAGCAGAATAACCAGCAACGCTAAGCCGTAAAATAAAGCAATTGCACGATGCTTATATAATGCGTCAACAGCCTTTTTGGAACGGGAGTGGCCGATAGTGATCAGTACTACCGCGAATATCATCATAACCATGTGTTCAACAGTCCAGTATCTCAGCACAGTGTCTTTCATAGCTGCGCCCATATCGCTTAGCATTACTTTGGGACTGAAAAAGTAAAGAACCAGGCCGGTAAGCAATTGAATATGAGCAGATATCATTGCAAAAAGATTAATCTTTCGGTTAGCTTCAGTATAAGGTTTACGACCAAACAATCCAATTAATGCCATAATCAGGGCTAGAACGAATAGTATAATTACGATGTAACGAATACCTGAATGCAGGCCTAATAGAATTTTATACATGATTTTAAGTTTAGGCTGAAAGTACCATTAATAGTAATGACAACAAAAATTATGTGCCTCAATGTTGAGAAGCGACCGTATTGGCTTCATAAGTAACGAAAAAGTTACTCCTTCGCAAGATTCAGCGTTTTATTAACTTCTATTTTGTGCTTCCAAAATAAATCTCAGCAAATGAAGAAAATCTTACTGTTTAGTTTTTTACTGACGATGCTTGGCCAGGCTTATGGTCAGGATAGTTACCCGGTGAATGGCTCCTATGATATCCGTCCGGGTCTGGTTGCCTTTACCAATGCAAATATTGTTATTAATGCTGACGAGACCATCAAAAACGGCACTATGCTGGTTAAAGGCCAGAAGATCGAATCCGTAGGGTCAGCTACGTCAGTTCCAAAAGGCTATACAGTTATAGACCTGAAAGGAAAATATATTTATCCTTCTCTTATTGACGCATTCAGTACCTATGGTATGCCCGAGATTCCGAGGGCTGCTTTTAACCGCAACCGTCAGCAAGTGTTCACTTCCACCAAGAATGGCGCCTATGGCTGGAACGAATCAATCAGGCCAGAAATGAGTGCTAAAACTATATTCGCCACTGACGTTAAAAAGGCGGAAGAGCTGAAAAAAGCCGGCTTTGGTACAGTGCAATCAATTATTCGTGACGGTATTGCCCGCGGAAGCTCGCTGATAGCTACGCTTAATACCGGCAAGGCGAACGATGCTGTTTTAAATGGAGAAGCAGCAGCACATTACTCGTTTAGTAAAGGCACTGCAGCTACAGATTATCCGCAATCATTAATGGGTGCCATTTCATTGCTACGCCAAACTTATTATGATGCCGAGTGGTACAAAAATCAAAAGTCGGAATACAATATTTCGCTTGCTGAGTTCAACCAGTTACAGCGTCTTCCCCAGATCTTCGAAGTAGACGATGTTTATGATGTATTGCGTGCCGATAAAATAGGCGATGAGTTCGGAAAACAATATATCTTCAAATCAGGAGGCAATGACTTTCTACGTATTAAAGAGATTAAAGCTACCGGTGGAAGCTTCATAGCGCCATTAAATTTCCCAAAAGCTTACGATGTTGAAGATGCTGCAGATGCAAGAAACATCAGCCTCACACAAATGAAAATGTGGGAGTTAGCTCCTTCAAACCCGGCTGCATTAGAGAAAGCACAGATCAAGTTTGCCTTAACAAGTTCAGGACTTGACAAGCCGGCAGATTTTTGGACCAACCTACGCCAGGCCATCGAATTCGGATTAACAGAGAAGCAAGCCTTAAGATCTTTAACAGAGATTCCAGCCGAAATGCTCGGTGTGAGTGATCGTGTAGGCTCACTATCAAAAGGAAAACTTGCAAACTTTCTTATCACTTCCGGAAACCTCTTCAACAAAGACAATATCATTTACGAAAACTGGGTGCAGGGCGACCGTTTTGTTGTCAGCAAAATGGATATAACGGATTTGCGCGGAACATATACGATGGCGATGGAAGGGTCAGCATCTCTGACTTTGAAGATTGCTGGAACCCCGGGCTCGTACGATGTGAGTGTAGAACGCAAAGGACAGGATAGTCTGAAGTCAAAAGCTACCTTCACCCGTTCTGGAGACTTGGTTAGTATCTATTTCGACCCGAAGAAAAGCCCCGCAGGAAATGTCCGCTTGAATGGATACGTTCATTCATTGAAACCGATCGTCTTCAAAGGTGACGGCACTAATGCCGATGGCAGCAATGTAAACTGGACTGCTACTTATTCGGAAGCATTTAAAGAACCTGTCAAAAAAGATGAAGCCAAGCCAGCACTTATTGTTGGAGCAGTAACTTACCCTTTTCTTGCCTTTGGATATACTGAAGCACCGAAACAGGAGGCTGTATTATTCAAAAATGCAACGGTCTGGACTAATGAATCAGAAGGAAAGTTAGCCAATGCTGACGTCCTGATAGAGAATGGTAAAATTAAATCCGTAGGCAAAAACCTTGCGGCAGGTAAAGCAAAAGTGATCGACGCCACCGGAAAACATTTAACCGCCGGAATCATTGACGAGCACTCGCATATTGGTGCTACCCGAGGGATCAATGAAGGCACCCAGGCTGTAACTTCTGAAGTCCGCATTGCTGATGTTATCAATCCTGAAGACATAAATATCTATCGCCAGTTAGCCGGTGGGGTTACCACTTCACACATATTGCACGGTTCTGCCAATCCAATTGGCGGTCAGTCGCAGTTGATCAAACTTCGCTGGGGCAAATCTCCGGAGGAAATGAAGTTTGCCGGCAGCGATGGTTTTATCAAGTTTGCGCTAGGCGAAAACGTAAAACAAAGCAACTGGGGTATTACCAATCTGACCCGTTTCCCTCAAACCCGCATGGGTGTTGAGCAGGTTTACGTGGATGCATTCACCAGGGCCAAAGAATACAAGGCAGCAAAAGCTAAGAAAGGGAACAATGTGCGCAGAGATCTTGAACTTGATGCGCTGGTGGAAATCCTTGAAGATAAGCGTTTCATTACCTGCCACTCCTATGTTCAATCTGAAATCAACATGCTGATGCATGTAGCCGACAGTATGGGTTTCAAAATCAACACCTTCACACACATTCTTGAAGGCTATAAAGTAGCGGACAAGATGGCAAAGCGTGGTATCGCCGGATCAACTTTTTCCGACTGGTGGGCTTACAAAAATGAGGTCGCTGAAGCAATTCCATACAATGGCGTTTTAATGAGCAAGGTGGGCGTACTCACAGGATTTAACTCCGATGATGCAGAGATGGCTCGCCGGTTAAACCAGGAGGCTGCAAAGGCGGTTAAATACGGTAACATGTCTCAGGAGGAAGCCTTGAAATTGGTTACCCTGAATCCTGCTAAGATGCTCCATATAGATAACCGGGTGGGCAGCATTAAGGCCGGTAAAGACGCCGACCTGGTGCTATGGTCTGACAGTCCTCTTTCTATCTACGCCAAGGCAGAAAAAACTTATGTTGATGGTATTGCATACTGGGACATGGAAGACGACGCCCGCAAGCAGAAAGAGCTTGTTAAAGAAGAAGCCCGATTAATTCAGAAAATGATGGAAGCGAAAGGAAAAGGAGCTTCAGTTCAACGTCCGGTGCTTACCAAAGCAACCCTTTATGATTGCGAAAGCATAGAAGGAATCGCTTCTGAAGAAGGTCACTCCCATTAATCAATCTCAGCATTATCAGATCTAGCAACAGTTAAAATCATCAGAATGAAAAAATATATATTTAGTTTGTTGGGATTACTAGCCGCCAGTCAGTTCAGCTACGGACAGGCGACCATATACCCGGCAAAACCACAAAGTAAGCCAATAGCCATTATTGGCGCTACCATACATACGGGCACCGGCAAGGTGATCGAGGATGGGTACATATCCTTTGCGAACGGGAAAATAACCGGCATTGGGGATGCGCGGGTAGTTAAATTTGGCTCTGACATTCAACTGATCACGGCAAACGGGAAACATATCTATCCTGGTTTCATCGCCCCTGTCACTACGCTGGGCCTAACCGAGGTTGCATCTGTTCGGGCTACTCATGATTTCCAGGAAGTTGGCGATATAAATCCACATGTACGATCTATCATTGCTTATAACACAGATTCAAAGGTGCCGAACACACTCCGCTCGAACGGGATACTGTTGGCACAGATTACCCCGCAGGGTGGTTTGATCTCCGGGCAGTCTACAGTTGTTGAATTGGATGGATGGAACTGGGAAGACGCCGCTTATAAAACTGATATGGCGGTGCATATAAACTGGCCAAACAGTAGAATATCTTCAAGTCCGATGGCCCCGACAGCAGAAGTTCAACGTGAGAACATTCAGAAAGCGCTGAGCAATTTAGAGAGCTACTTTTCGCAAGCCCAGGCTTATCAGCAAATTGTAAAGCCTGAGGTAACGAATGCACGGTTTAGCGCGATGAATGGCCTGTACACAGGAAGTAAAAAACTATTTGTGCAAACTGATGGCGCGAAAGACATCATTGCATCGGTAAACTTCTTCAAACGTTTTGGAATTAAGCCAGTAATTGTTGGCGGAGGTGAAGCACATCTAATTACAGCGTTTTTAAAGGAGAACGACATTTCTGTGATCATCCGTCAGCCTCATAGCCTGCCGGAAAGGGTAAGTGATGATGTATACCTGCCGTACAAGCAACCGCGGATACTTCATGATGCAGGTGTCAACTTCGCTATCAGTGTTGAGGGCTATTGGCAGCAACGCAACCTGCCTTTTATGGCCGGTACGGCAGCAGCTTATGGTCTTGGAAAAGAACAAGCATTAGCAACTATTACCTTAAACACCGCTAAGATACTCGGCATTGATAAAACCGCAGGAAGCCTTGAAGTTGGTAAGGATGCTACTCTGTTTATCTCCAATGGAGACGCTTTAGATATGATTGGTAATGATGTAGAAACTGCGTTTATCAGGGGTAAATCGCTCGATCTGGATAATCTGCATAAACAACTGTTTAAGAGGTATTCAGAAAAATATGAGAGTGAAAAGAAGTGAATTAAATTGAAGCTAAAAAAATAAGCTCCTGGACTGCAGGAGCTTATTCTAACCAACTAATTAAAAAAACTACACTGTGTAGGTTCAAAAGGTTCTTCAAGAAACTGTCGCATTTCTAACAGTTCTATAAAGCACAATCTCCGGATAACAACCTCTTCTCGACTAACCGGGGAGATAACTCACTTACTTAGTACAAATGTAAGGAGTTATAAAAATCGTTGCAAGATTTTTAAGGAAACAAATGTAATTTTACAATTCTGTTAACTACTTTTGAAATCGATAATAGAATTTCAAAGTTATATGGAAAAAAGCAGCCAAAATTTCGAACTTGATAATCTGGATACTCAAATCCTCAGCATCTTAATGGAGGATGCGACGATTCCCTATACGGAGATCGCCAAGAAGTTAATTGTTTCCGGGGGAACTATTCACGTGAGAATGAAAAAGATGCATGAGCTTGGAATTATCAGGGGCGCTAATTTAATTATAGATCCGCAAAAGATAGGATATGATATCTGTGCTTTCCTGGGAATTTATCTCGAAAAAGGATCACAATATCACGACGCTGTAGAAAGCTTGAAAAAGGTCAAAGAAATAGTGGAGATGCATTACTGTACCGGCGCTTATAGTATTTTCGCCAAGATCATTTGCCGCGACACTACACATTTGCGGGAGGTGCTAAATGAGAACATCCAGGCTGTAAAAGGAATCCAGCGTACCGAGACCTTTATTTCGCTCGAAGAAAGCATTAAAAGGCAGATTACTCTGGTTTGATGCTATTACAGGAAATTATTAACATAGCCCCTAAATAAAAAAGTCACCCGAATATCTCCGGATGACTCTAATTATAGAATAATTCAATCTTACTTTTCTGTATTAAGATAAAGCACACTTTTTACAGCCTTAATCACCTTTTCAGCATTCGGTAATGCCTCCTGAATTAACGTCGGAGCATATGGAAGTGGTACATCGGCGCAAGCTACACGCAGAACCGGAGCATCAAGGAAATCAAATGCATCTTTCTGCACTTTGAAAGTAACTTCAGTTGCGATAGATCCCAATGGCCATGATTCTTCTACAAATACCATCCGGTTTGTTTTCTTCACAGAATTGATTACAGTTTCATAATCAATCGGACGTACTGTACGAAGATCGATCACCTCAGCATTGATTCCTGCTTTAGTTAATTGCTCAACTGCAGGCATTACAACACGTGAAAGCATCTTGCCAAAAGTCACAATAGTTACATCGGTACCTTCTTTGACAATATTAGCTTTTCCTAACGGGATGTAATACTCTTCTTCAGGCACCTCTCCTTTATCACCGTACATTACTTCTGATTCCATGAAAATAACAGGATCAGGATCAATGATGGATTGTTTCAACAAGCCTTTTGCTTCGTAAGGACTTGATGGTATTACCACCTTTAATCCCGGACAGTTGGCATACCAGCTTTCGAAGTTCTGAGAGTGTTGTGCACCCAATTGACCTGCATTACCCGTTGGCCCACGAAAAACAATCGGACAAGAGAATTCTCCGCCGCTCATAGAAAGTATTTTAGCCGCAGCGTTAATAACCTGGTCAATTGCCACCAGTGAAAAGTTGAAAGTCATGAACTCAACAATGGGTTTCAAACCATTCATTGCTGCACCAACACCGATTCCGGCGAAGCCCAGTTCAGCAATTGGAGTGTCAATCACTCGTTTAGCGCCAAATTCATCCAGCATTCCCTGGCTGACTTTGTAAGCCCCGTTATATTCGGCGACTTCCTCGCCCATTAAAAAGATCTTTTCGTCTTTCCGCATCTCTTCGTTTAATGCTTCCCGAAGCGCTTCTCTGAACTGTATTTCTCTCATGTGTAATAAATCAAAATTTGGAAGGGCAAATATAAGTTTTAAGTTGAGAATAAACTGTGTAACGCCTACACTAATCGGCAACATCTTCGACACAATGTCAAATTTTTCTTTGGCTATCAATAGCCTATTGGGCACTGTCACCCTGAGCGGAGTCGAAGGGCTGCCTCCAGGGTGTCCCACCACCTATTTGCTTCTTGCTTCAATAAATTCTGCAGAGTCTCCTTCGACGCCGCTTCAGCCGGCCGGGCCGGCAGGCAGGAATGACATGACTCTGCTGGAATTGCCAGGGATTCGCTATAGACCGGATCGGTACTCACGATATACTCACTATGTGATTAGCATGTGTTCACTATATCCTGATCGAAGGATGACATAGTAAGCACATAGTAAGTACATAGTAAGCATATGGTAAGCGCAAAAGAAAATGCGAGTTTTTAGGGTCTCGGTTTCAGAGTTATTTACCACTAGATAATTATTTTGGAAAACAGGCTTAGCCAGGAAAATTTGAGGGAACCTCAATCTTTTCGATAAGGGGAAATGTGTTAAGATGCGACAGAACCCCCTTCTCACTATTTATTTCATTGACCGCACGGAGAATGCCGTTTTATCCAGCCTTGGGGGGTTGTCTACTGGGTAGCCAAAAGCAACGCTGTTTAAATAATTGGGTATTCGTAGTCTTTCCTGCCAGGTAAGCGTTTACTTAGGTGCTTCTTCCGCCGTTTGTGTTTTGAATTGACTACGGTATAAACGGTATGGTGCCATGCATCAAATTTAGAGTTTGAAGTTTGATTTAATGTTTGGGATAATAGTATCCAGTACCGGATACACTTAGATTCGTTATATTTATCCCTGGCAGATCTCCTTATAAGGGCAAAATCCACAGTTTACTTTACTTACGCTATCTGTAAAAGGTATTTCCGGATTAAAAAGTTCTTCCAGCATAGCCTTTAACTGAACCTGGAAGCCACCTTTCAGATCCTCAAGATGTTCGGCCTGCAGGACTACTTTGCCGCCCCTGCCGCCTGAAAAAAACAAAGTGCCGTCGTTCTTCAGCTTCCGGATTATATACAGGTTAGGTTCTATATGCTTTAGGCCCTTAACCTGTTCGTAAATGAAAGTATAGAACAGGGTTTGCACCATGGCCTTGTTTTGTTTTTTACCTTCAGGTTCAAACAGGTCGTCAAGGCAGGTAAATTTCACTTCATCCCTGCTCCCGGTTTTGTAATCGACAATCCTGGTTATACCGTTTTTTATATCAACTCGGTCGATAATCCCATATAAAAAGACTTCGTGAGTACTTCCTTTCACCTCTATCGGGAAGCGGTACTTATAATCGCTCTTATTTTCCAGTTCTACAATGCGAAATGGCGCTGCCTGTTCATCATGCAATAGAACCGCGTCAACATATTCTTCAACGATACGCAGCACAATCTGCTGCATACTGTTGGGTTTATGGATCCGGTCTTTGCTCCTAAATAACTCTTTAGACAATGCCTGCTTACATAAAAGCGGAATATCTTTGCGCTTTTGCTGAATTGCACGAGATGTTATTTCTGCCTTCTCCTTCGAAAGATCCTGGTAAAACCACTCCATTACCTGGTGAAATACAGAACCAATCTGATTAGCCTGAAGGGTTTCGCTGACTGTGTCAGGCTCCCTGATCTTGGCGATATAGCGGTAAAAGAATTGCAGCTGACAGCTCATGTAGGTGGTAATAACTGTGGCTGATATCTTTTCAGTCTCCCGCGCTTGTAAGAAACGTTCCAGCGCCTGCCATACCTTACCCGTCTTCGCTACTGCCAAGGGAGGTCTTGGCTCTATTTTAACCGCCTGCTCCTGCTGCTGGTAATTAAACCGAAGATTACTTTCAAACTCGAGCTGCCTGATAAACCGGCTGGGTTCGCCGGTATTCGTCTCGTCTACAATAGAGTTATAGATCAGGCTTACATCAGTTGAGCGGTGAAGTAATCGGTAGAATAAGTAAGCAGAGATGGCGTCCTGGTTCTCGATTACCGGCAGGCCATAGGCTCGTCGGATACTGTCGGGAATAAAGGTTGGCGAAATATTCAGTTTCGGCATCACCCCTTCATTTACTCCCAGAATAACCACTTTGTCAAAATCCAGACAACGGCTTTCAAGCAATCCCATCACCTGGATACCTTTCAAGGGTTCACCTTCAAGCGGCACCGAAAGGCCCTGCAATGTTTTCCGGATAAGGGAAAGCACAAAGGTTAAAGGAATATTCGCGGCGTAATCTGCCAGGGCATCGTACAACAGGTTTAACTGGCTGCCGACAGAAATGATCAGGTTAGCTTCGAGTTGCTGCAACATGCCTCTCTTTTGACGCAACTCCAATGCCCTTGTTAAAAGAGTGAATAAGGCATCAATGCATTGCAGCCCCTGGAGCTTAATGGTGAAGAAATTGGGCGCTAATTCAGCTGCAAAATGCAATTGGGTTAATGGCACCTCGAGAAGCTGATTATCTAAAATAGTTTTCTGCAGAAGCTCTCTTTCCTTCTCTTTCACTGAGGTTAGCGGGTGGGATAAGAAGGCTTCCACGTCGCGATAATAAACTGTGTCCTTCTGCTCTTTATTGAGTTGCTCCTGCACATTAAGCCATAAATCTATAAAGCCAAAGACAGTGGATTGAGCCAGCGGATAACCCATGGTAACGTTCACCTTACCGGCATCAGGTGGTATGGTTTGCAGCACAGGGATGAGCAGGCTTTCATCAGCAATTATTATGGCAATTGATTCCGGATCTTCTGTATTGATCTCAGTTTCTCCTGAAAGAATAATTTCCTTCACTGCTTTGGCTTGTGCGGTATGTCCCTGGCTTTTAATTACCTGTATCTGCTTTGTCTGCACAGACAATGATTCATGGGATGGCTTGAAAGCATTAATCAGCCCGTGCTGCTGAAGATTCCTTCGGATAAATAACCCGGCTTCCTGAAGATTGTCGTCTAAGTAATAGCTGTCTGTATCAAAGTAGAACAATGCCTTTTCTTCCTCCTGCAAACGCATAAACAACATTGCTTCGGACTTATTCAGCGCATTAAAGCCAATAAATACAACCTTTTTATACTGATCGTAAAATCTGGCTTCGCTGGTTCGCCCGAGAGCGAATTCCCTGTATAAATTGGCTGTAGTGGATAAGCCAAGACTACTTAAATGCTGATGGAATCCTTTATAAAGCAAAGGCAACCGCTTCCACAGATCAATAAATTTCTGCTGATGCTCCTGATGCTTATTGGTAGAGAAGGACGCCCAGAAGCGCTCTAAGAACTGTTGCTGTTCTTCAGTAAAATGGGAGAACTGCTTTTGGAGTACCGCGATATCAAATAGCTCAGAGAATAATTGATCCGCATCAGCGAGGTCATAATCAATCTGGGAGAAATCCCCTAAGATGATCTCTGCCATAGGATAAAAGGCGTCCGGTGTGATTGATGGATTCCCTTCCATCGCAAGCAGCCTGTTAAATTCGTGGTGAAGAATGAAGAATTGCTGAATCTGATCGGCAACAACCTGCTTCGATGGCTCTGCTACGAACTGCCCGATAGTAAAAAATGAAGGACTCCAGAATGCTCTTCCGGCAAGTGTTCCCAGGTGTTTTTTCAGGAATAATATCGGACGCTTGTTGTTGAATACTATAGCTACATCCTTCAAATCTGCCCCAAAACGATGGTGAAGATCTGTTGCGACTTCTTTTAAAAATGAGTTCATATAAAAATTGCAGCGTTATTGAACGGTTGAATACACCGCTTTAAGTTCTTTTAAAAATCCATAATACAGATAAGCCTCGATGTTTTCGTAACCCATCTCTTTAAGTAGGTTGCGGTAATCATCAACCTGTTTATAATGCGAAGGATTTGGTTCTCCCGTAAATTTAAAATCGATCACCACCACCTCATTTTCTCCTATTAAAACCTTATCCGGACGATAACTTTCGCCGGTGCTACTGATAATCGTCTGCTCGTTTAACGTTGTGTAAGGCTTATCCATCAGCGCTTTCAAATCGGGGTTTGTTAGCACACTCTCGGCCAGCTGCAGCAATTCGGGTTCTTCAGATTTACGAAAGAAACCTTCTTTATGCATTTGATTAAAAGCTTCCTTAAGATCATTGATGTCATTAACCCGGGCAAGCACCTCATGCAGGATAATACCCCGGCGTTGCGAAACATTCCCACTCAATAAATCTAGTTGTTCAAAGACTTTTTTATCGCGCAGAGCTTCATTCAGTCGATCAGATAATGGATAAGAACGCAGGTTCCAGCTTCCGGAAGTAAAACGGCTTATTGCTACCATTTCTTCCGGCTCTGGCTTAACTTGCCTGATAACGGGTTCGTCAATCAGAAACTTATCGTCTTTAAATTCAGCATTTAACTCCGAAGCATAAGTTTGCAAGGGAACCCGAATCAGATCTCCCGCCATGCTGAACTGCTCATCCTTGTCGGGTGCTTTACCAGGCGCAGAAATGTACAAGTGTTTGCGTGTACGGGTGGTGGCCACATATAACATGTTAAGCGCATCCATATAATTGAAAAGAAGCTCCTTAAAGTAGGCCTGCGCAAAGGCTGATTGTGCAAGGCTCTTCTTATAGTTCACCGGCACCGTATTTAACATCGCGTAAGGCGTGTTGGCAGTGTCGACCCAGAAAATGCTATTGGCCATCCCATCGAGGTCCCAGCTACAAAAAGGGATCATGACCACGTCAAAAGCAAGTCCCTTTGATTTATGAATGGTCATCACCTGGACCGCATTACTTTGTCCGGAAGAAGGGAGCGCTTTTTGTTCGCTTTCCTCATGCCACCAGTCAAGGAAGGCATTAATTCCCTTTTCACCCTGCTTTGAAAAGTTGCTGATCATGTCTCTGAAAGCCAGAAGATATGGCAGGTGCAACTCGGATGTATCTAATTTATATGCACCTATAAGCAGCTCGACCATTTCTGACAAGGGCAGTTGCTGCCATCTTAGCCAGTTGTCGCATAATGTGTCGGGAAGATACCCTTTAAGATTTTCTACGGACGTTTGATTTAGCCTAAGTAGAATTTCCGGCTTTACTTCTTTGTGCTGATAACGTGCGTACAACTGAAGCATATTCAGCTTATATAATGCAGACTGATCGTGTTTGGCGACCATTGCCCGTAAGCTATTAATCAGGAGCCTGACAGCCGAATTATTAATCAGCAGCAAGGCTTCGCCAGACAAGACCTCATATGGTTTCCACTGACCCGGGATACCTTGATTCTGACGGTTCTGCTGATCCTGCATTAAAAACTCGATGACCGACCGCGCTTCTTTATTAGATCTTACCAGGATACAAATCTGTCCGGCAGTATAACGCTCCGTACTTATCCAGCCATTGATCGTTTCTGCCAGATGTTCTAAGGTCTTGTCGCGGCACTGAGAATCACGGTATTTATTGTTAGCAACGGGCAGATAATTAACCTCTATTGTACCACCGCTAGCTGTAACCGGCGACTTTAGCTGATGGCTTTGTTCATAAGCCTTAACGATGATGTCGTTAAATCCATTTTTCTCCCACCAATCGACGAATACTGCTTCGCCTCCTTCAGCACGAACTTTCTCATTTAAATCACGCTGCAGCATGGCAGGCGAATGCTTAAACAGGAAGTTGTTAAAATCAATGATATTGGATGCACTGCGATAGTTCTCGGCCAGTGAATCATCCAATACTTGTATAGCACCAACATCAGCTTTTGCCCGCTGAAGCAGGATCTGCCAGTCGCCGTTGCGCCAGCGGTAAATAGACTGCTTTACGTCGCCAACTATCAAATGATCGATCAGAGTTCCGTTAGCCTCTGAAATAGCATTTTTAACAAGGGGTAGGAAGTTCTCCCATTGCATAGAGGAGGTATCCTGGAATTCGTCAAACAGGAAATGCCTGTAACGACTGCCCAGCTTCTCCCATACAAATGACGGATTGTTATCCTGATTGCCAGTGATTCCCTTAAGCAGGTTTTGCGCATCGCTGATCAGCAAAGCCCCGTTCTCCTGCCGATAGTCCTTCAGGAGGCCGGCCATTTCCTGCATCAGCCTTAAATAATACAGGTTTGCACTGATGGCTTTTGCCATCTCATATGCTGGCAGATGTTCCGCGTAAAACTCCTGGATTCCTTTTAGTAAGGGATTCAGAGAATCATACAAGTTTGAAACCGACATTGACAAAGTGCCTTTCTGCCACTCCTCCGGATCATCAATTAATTTTGCTAAAGCACCGATCTTTGCAAAATTACCATCACTTACTTTTTCAAGGTTGGTTAAAGGGGTTTTGCTCTTGCCTTTCAGTTCGGGGAGCTCTACACCCGATTGCTTAAAGACCGTTAAGGCATCTTTAGCAAGTTGCAATAAGGAGTCTTCGATATAATCGATCTTCTGCTTAGTAAAGTCCTGCAGATCTTTGAATAGTTGCTTCGGATCGTGCTCTTTTAAAGCGTTTTCAAAGGGCTGATATCTTTCTTTAAAGATCTCTCCAGCCAGACTTAATAGGGTATCCCGATAGTTCCAGCTTTTGTCAGCACGAATACGGTCAAGAGCAAGGTTAATGATCCATTCCAGGAGGTCCGGATTACTGTCTAGTTTTTTATTGAGTTTGTTGGCCAGCTCCTCCTTTACCTTCCCTGTGTTCATCTCCAGCTTATAACCGGCATCCAGACCAAGCTCAAATGAGAGGCTCCGGATTACCTTTTGAACAAATCCATCGATGGTATTGATGGCAAAGCGGCTGTAATCGTGAAGGATACGCCTGTATATGTTGTTAGCTTTAATTTGAAGGCTCTCGGCGTTCAGGTCGGTATGTGATTTAAGGACGATCTGCCGAAAAATGTCCACATCTGCGTCGCCCAAAGCCAGACCTTTAAGCACCTCCAGTATCCGGGACTTCATTTCTTCTGTAGCCTTATTGGTAAAGGTTACCGCCAGGATTTCCCGGTAACGGGTTTCGCTGGCAAATAGCAAGGTAAGATAATGAGCCGTCAGGCTGAAGGTTTTACCGGAACCAGCAGATGCCTGAAGTATTTTTAGCGGTTTTTGAGCCATGTTTTTGATAGGAGGAGGAACTCTTAAAGTAAGGATATGATCTGCTAATCAACAAAAAAAGCAGGAAAGAAACTTCCCTGCTTTTCAACAAATAATTATCCGGCTTATTGCTGGGCTATACCGTATCCGTTCTTAAAGAAGGTATTAACAGTAACTGGCATTCTCCCCGATGCTTTTATTTGCCGCGTTATAACTTTTACAGAAGCTTTCTGCATTTCATCGCCTGACTGATAATTCATGATTAAGGTTTTTGCAAATTCGATTCCCGGCAAGCCGGCAATAGTATAGGGATTGGCAAAAACTATTACTACTGAATTCATCGCTGCGATTTGAGCTGCCAGTAATTTTACTTCATTGCTGTAATCTAAAACCGGATTTGGTCGCTTCCGGGTGTCATATAAAGCGAGAATCACCTGATCGTAATTCTTAAGTTCCTGTATAACGTTAGTTAGGTCAGAACCGGTAGCATTTTTTGCAACTATAAAATTCATCGCATTACTGAAACGAGGGGTTAGCTCTTTTTGAAACAGAGTAAGCTCTTTTGGCCCGATGCTAATAATTGCGGTCCGCTTGCTATAGTCAATATTGTTTATCAAACTGTCACTGTTTAAAACAGTAACTGCCGCATCAGCAAGCTCCTGCTTAAGAGCTAGTGCTTCCGGACGTTGAAGTTCCCTGGCAACATCGGTTGTTTTCACAGGCTGGTAATCGTTTAATCCTGCCCAATACTTGGCAAGCAGGATCTTTTTAACACTTGACGTGATCTGTTCACGGCTTATACGTCCTTTTCGAACAGCTCTTCGGACCATGCGCACGGCACGCTCAGAATTTTCTGAAAGTTCTACTACATCATTTCCGGCAATTATGGCCATTAGATCAGCTTCACCATTAGGGAAGAATTTCACAACGCCCTTCATTTCCATAGCATCGGAAAAGACAAGCCCTTTAAACAACATTTCATTTTTTAGGATGCCGGTAACTATAGGCTGCGACAGCGTTGAAGGCAGGTTAGGTGTCTTGTCGAGTTCGGGGATGTTCATGTGCGCTATCATTACTCCAGAAGCTCCCTCGCGAACCAGTTCACGGAAAGGGTACAGCTCAAGAGAATCAAGGCGGGTACGGTTAAAGGTTAATTGCGGGAGATCATAATGAGAATCTACATCTGTATCACCATGTCCCGGAAAATGCTTTAAGCTCACTAAAATGCCATTTTCCTGCATGCCCTTCATATAAGCACCGGCTTTCAATGTCACATTGTATTTGTTATCTCCGAAGGAGCGATAGCCAATTACCGGATTTTTAGGATTGTTATTAATGTCAACAACAGGTGCAAAGTTGATATGCATTCCAAGGCGCTTAAAATCATTAGCAACTTGTTTACCCATTTTATAGATCAGGCCAGTATCCTGGATAGCGCCAAGGGTCATTTGATAAGGATAAGAGATTGTACTATCCAACCGCATACCTAAGCCCCATTCGGCGTCCATGGCTATTAAAAGCGGTGTCTTTGAAATCGATTGATAATGATTGGTCAAAGCCGCCTGTCTACCAGGACCACCTTGGAAAAAGACTAAACCTCCAATATGTTCTTTCTTGATAACGTTGGCAACGGAATCCTCGTAGCGCTTCCCTTTATCTGTATGAGCGCGCACCATAAACATTTGAGCAATACGCTCTCTGCGACTCAATTTCTCATAAATTGAGTCGACCCAGGCGTTCGGTTCGCCAATTGATTTGATAAAAGGTTTTAAGTTTTGAGCTGATCCTAAAGCAGGAATTGAAAGGATGACAATGATTAACAGGTGTTTAAACTTCATTAATATAGGATAAAATTAGGCTATGGTATTTGACTCTAGTAGTTGAAAAATGACGAATAAACTAAAGTTTGACTGGGATCTTTAAAAAAATACTGATCGCCAACAAAAGTACCAGAAAGTTAAGACTTAAGCTTAAAGAGATACTAAAAAGCCAAACCAGCATAGTATTCGCGATACGTGGTTTCAAAAACTGCCGCAAGAAATATACGGCCACTGCGCTGGTTAGAAGAAAAGCAAAGCCTATAGCGTACCAAAACATTATATAAAGAAACCTATTAGCAATGAGTTTTGCAAGTGATGACTGATTGTATTCAAATTAATACAGCGAAGGTTGCTAAGTGGCGTTAACTACCACTCCGACTTAGTAAAAAGCCCAAATTTTTAAATACCTGATGAATTTGAAGATAGCATCTAATGATTGTACATATTAACCCGAAAAAGGTTTTTGGCATAGTTATTTCTTAAGCGCTACGTGAAACTAATACACATGAAAATGAAAAAATTATTGATTATTGCTATAGGAGTTTTTGCTGCAGGTGCAGTTCATGCTCAGGACGTAAGTTTTGGAGTTAAAGCCGGTGCTAATATGTCTAACATCATCAAAACAGGAGACGAGAGTTTTGAGACTGAATTCAAACCGGGATTTCATGCAGGTTTAACAATGGAAATTGGTTTGGGTAATACCTTTTCCTTCGCACCTGAATTAATGTTCTCTCAGAAGGGTTATAAGGCAGATCGTTTCGGTGGAACTTTAACACAAACCACTAACTGGATTGAAATTCCAATCCTGGCTAAAATTCAAGCAACGCCACAGTTCAATATATTTTTAGGTCCGCAAGTATCTTTTCTTTCTAAAACCACTAACAAATTTGACGGTGCTTTTGGTTCGGTAGAAGAAACCCGTATCGAAGACGATTCTGATAAATTTAAGAAAAGCATTGCTGGCGGTGTAATCGGAGCTGGTTTTGATATCACGCCAAAAATCAGCCTTAGCGCACGTTATGCACTGGACTTTCAGAAAAACAATGAAAATGGAACTAACGAAACACCTGAATTTAAAAACCAGGTTGTTCAAGCAGGTTTAGGATTTAAATTCTAATTTTTTGAAATTCAACTTAAGCCCGTTAATCTCCAGGTTAACGGGCTTTTTTGTTGCATACTAAATCTATACTAAGTACATTTAATAATAACCGAGTCTTTACCTTCAATAACTATTAACTAAAAATGAGAAAATTTACATGGATAGCTCTAGCCGTAGTAGCCCTCGCTATTACTTTATTCGTTTTCTTCCGATTCTATTATGTTTTTGGTGAAGGGGTTAAATCCGGCGAATTAAATTACCTGGTTAAGAAGGGGAATGTGTTTAAAACTTACGAGGGTAAGCTTATTCAAAGCGGTTTACGACCTGGCACAAGTGGTTCTGTACAGTCCTATGAATTTGAGTTTTCAGTAGTGAATAAAGAAATAGCCGAAACACTAATGAAAAACTCCGGTAAAGTTCTTGATCTTCATTACAAAGAATATCATGCTACCCTCCCCTGGAGAGGATTCAGTAAATACGTTGTGGATTCAATTTATTCTATGAAACCTGGGCCGGGAGACGGCGCATTAAGAGTTAACCCATAAGAAAACCCGTAAGCTAAATAGCTTACGGGTTTTCTTTTTTAAAGAGACTTACTTTAGCGGTTCAGTGAATCTCTGAGAGAATCAGTTTTCGCACTGGTTGTATCGGCACCCATTCCGCTTGTTGCGGTATCAGATACCATAACGTCCGCACTGTCAGTACTACTGTTCGAATTATTCGATGAACATCCCATAACCAAACTTCCGCTGGCTATAAGCAATATCAGGATTATGTGTTTCCTCACACTTATTGTATTCCCCATTAAATTTTAAATCTAAGTTTTATAGGGAATCACGGCGTGTGGTATCCCGTTTCGAAGTGTCTGCTGGCACGGAATCGCGCATAGTGGTGTCAGCCGGTGCGGTCTCTCTCATTGTGGTATCCATAGCGGTCGAATCGGTATCTGAACCGGTAGTTTGGGTTGAACCGCAAGCTGTTATAACCGTTCCGGCAAATAACAGGGCAAAGATTATTTTCAATTTCATAACGTGGTTTTAAGATAAATACTTCTGTGTTAACAAATTAATATAGTAAGGGTTTACATTTTTTTACTTTAACTGAAGACTATTAAAAATTCACTCTCCTCCTGCATTATTAATTGTTCGCTATTGGCTTACTCTTATTGCGCTAATTTTCCAACCTAAGTCGGTTTTCTTAAACTCCGCCTGTAGCCCGTAGGTACCTGAAACATCAACAATGTCCGGGGTAGACATAGCTCCTTCAATGTTTATACTTCCAGTTCCCGAGGCATCCGTTCCATTAATGGTGTACTTGATATCTGATGGTTCCATTTTAGTTAACGAATAGATGCCTTCAGCAGAAAACGCTTTTATTATATGATCCTTATTCAATGTTTGACCTGTAGGGTCCGTGAGACCGCACTCTTCCGTTAAATTACTACTCAGCCATGCCTTGTCTTGTTTGACCAATGCGGCAGATAAGCTATCGATCAATTTTACCAGGGTTTCCTCATCGGTCTCAATCACCGGAGCAGCGTTTACACGACTCATCCCGAGACATATAAACAAAAGAATAAAGATCTTTTTCATAGCAGTTTAAATTTTAATTAAGATAATAAGATGCTCCCACAATTTCACTATTAAGTATCTTTATATAAAAATTAAAGCTCTTTAAAATGAAAATATTTAAATGCTTATTCACGCTTACCCTTTGTATGGCAGGCATCTCTGGCTTTGCTCAAAGTTACATATCTAAGGTATCCAGTGATTCTGTAGCTGTGCTAAATGCGCGTGTAGAGGTGTTAAAGAGCGCCGCGAAATTGAATGAACTAAAAATTTCAGAGGCAGAACAGGAAGCGGATATACGAAAACAGGAGCTGAAGATAGCAGACCTTATTTCAACTGAAAAGGCAACCGCTGAAGAGAGCAATCGCTTATCCGAGGCTCTTAAGGCAGGTCGAGAAACCAATGTAAAAAAGGTAGAAAAAATGTCCCGGAAAGCTACTGGAAGTTCAAAGGACGTGAAGAATGCCCAGGATAAGTTACAGAAGCTATTGGACAAAGTTGAAGAAACTCGCACCCAGATTCAGACGGAAGAAAGAAAATTAGCTAACCGGGAGCCCGTAATTATCTTTTCTAAAAAACAAGATTAGTTATCACACTTCCTTCTCGACGTATTGCCTTAGGGAAGTACCAATAATAAACTCCCAGCCCTCCCAGTGATTTTCAATCGAAACATCGGCATTCTCCGGCGGGATCTTTTCTAATCCCTCATGTGTCAAATGCAATTCTGTTTGGTCACCATTTTCCATGAGCTCAAAGGTAAGCAGTGTCTCAGCGGGAAAGTCATCGTAACTCCACGTGTATGAAAGCCTCCTGTTCGGCTCCACTTCCTTCACAGTGCAGGAGATCGGAAACTTTATTCCTTTCTTCTCACCGTACATCTTAAACTGAAAGCCCGGGCGGGCAACAAATTCTTCTATGGTAAAATACCACTCCTTCATCTCCTCTTTGTCGGTAATGGCAGTCCATACTTTATTAACGGGAGCATCTAGCACTACTTCTTTAATCACACGTCCTTTTTCCATGTCAGCAATTTAAAAAAAAAGCTCCCCACATTGTCTGTAAGGAGCCTTTAAATAAATTTACCTATTTTTCGGTGACCCGGATATCAATCCTACGGTTTTGAGCCCGTCCTTCGGGAGTCTCATTACTCGCTATGGGATGTTCTGAACCATACCCTTCAGCTTCTAATCTGTCGGCAGACACGCCAAGACTGGTCAATTCTTTCATTGCACTAACTGCCCGATCATTCGACAGCCGTTTATTAACAGCCGCATCTCCAGTGCTGTCAGTATAACCCCCAAGTTTGATCTTAACTTTAGGATAGGTCTTCATAATGGCTGCTATATTTGAAAGTTGCTCTTTAGATTCCGGCTTCAAGGTGCTTTTACCAGTTTCAAAATACAGGCGATCAAAGGAGAACCAAGTGGTCTTGTCAACCGCACGGCTACTATCTTCAATGAAATTAATAAGCCTGTTCTCCACCGAATTTTCTCCGATACTTAATTCCGTTCCATCAGGCAGTTTCTTTTGAACGGGATTTCCGAGGTTATAAACATAGTCGCCTGCTTCATTTAAGGCACCTGTAACACTACCCGCTGCGCCTTCCATGGCAGACGTATCTGCCGCTCTGTCTAAAGAATCGGTGGTAGTTACTTCAGACTTGCTATCATTGTTTCGGCCCAACAACCACCATGCTGCCAATGCTATAAGAATCAGCGGAATTAACCATTTAAGAAATCCCATTCCTGAGCTTGCAGGTTCGCTATATTGAACATCTCTGACTGGCGGAACAGTGGTACGGCTGGTAGCAGGCGGTACATTCACAGGGGGTACATGGGCGGTTCTTCCAGGGAGATCAAAGGAACTTAAATCAGGTGTATGCAAAGAGGCCAGTCCGAAAGTAGAACCCAGATTTCCCGGCAATGATGATGCTATTTCTGATTTGCTTTCAAACAATTTTCGCAGCAGATCCCAAATACTCCAACCCTTGCTTTTCATCAATTGGGTGATAGCACCTATTATTACAGGAGCGGCCATTGTTAATAAACCTGAAGATTTTTCCAGGGTTAATCCGCTTGAATCAGAAACCGCAATTGCAACTGAATCTGTATCTTCTCCGAACAAATTGCCGAGCATTGATTTACCCTGGTTTAACAGCGAAGCAGGATCGTTGAGATTAGACCCCGAAATACTTCCCGTCATATCAGTTGCCTGCCCAGTCAGCATGCCGTTGAGAAAACCAGCACCTCCGGTTGCTCCATTTTTCATGATTCCGGCTAACACCGCAGGTATCGCAGCAAAAATTCCAGCCTTCGTTTTCTCTTCACCTTCTCCTGTTTGTTGGCTAATTACGTTAATGGAATTGTTACTGACTTCATTCTTTAACATTTCAATGAAATCCATCGCCGTAGTTTTAAGTGAGTTATGATTAATTAATAGTCATTTAATTATCATCAGCAACAAAAAAATCCCAGTTCAGTTTTTAGCGCAGAATCCATTTACATAAGAAGCTCTAATCATGGATTCAAAGCAAGTGATTAAACCGGTAAATCTTTATATTCATGTAGGGATCGCTAAAAAGCAGTCGGCGAATCGTATTTTCCACTCTGAATCTCGGCCATAGCTTTACTAACCATATTGGCCTGGATTTTCAACTCTATGCTTAGCTCTTTCAATTCCTTCGCTTTCGCAACTTTTTGATCTTTAAGCATATTAAATAAAGGAAGCAATTGTCTCCCAATCCCGAAGTGCTTATACTTTTCAATCAAACTCAATATTTTTTCAAAGTTATGTTTAAAAGTCGGGGTATCGTTTGTGTTGGCCAGCACTACAAAAAAGCTTTCCAGTAACTGAAACTGCTCATTTACGGTGGCCTTGTCGAATGCTTCAATCACAAATGCCCTTTCCTGAGCTCCTCCTAAGTTGCTATAAATTTCCAGTACGGCTTGTATAAGCGGCCCTTTGCTGTCTTTCTCAAGAGATTTCGCTAAAGGCAGTCCTTCGGCAGGATTCAGGGCGGCAATTCCAATTAAAGCGGCACCCTGAACTGAGTACGACGGACTCGTTAAACCTTCACGGAATAAGGCCAGATTGCCAGCATCCCTTAATTTTGCCAGGGTCATCATGGCTGCTGCGCGTACAAGCGTTGAGCTGTCGGACTTAGCCAAACCAGTTAGTACTGGAATGGCTTCTGTTAACACGATGGCATTTTCCAGGCCCAGGTTATTGATAGCTTTAATCCTTAACCTGAAAAATCTATCATTCAGTGCCGCGATGATGATTTTCCGGGCAGCAGCATCGTTTTGCTGAGCAGAAGCAGCCTCTATCGCTTCGTAGCGATCCACGTATAGCGGTGCATTGAAATATTGGAAAGCATATTCTTCTATGGTCTTTTTGTCGGTTGTTTGAGCTAGCAGTATTTTATCAGCATCAACATTCACAAGATCTGGCTTCACCGCCAACTCAAATGCGAAGGTGTCAGCCTTGCTCTTCATCCACATATTATGACGTTGTTTCTTACCCCCTGCATACACATCAATTGCCAGCGGAAATTCGAACGGTTTCCCTTCCTGTGTTTGATGTAAATAAACCGCTTGAATCTGTTTGGCAGGATCCCACTTGTACTCGATCTTCAATTGCGGATGACCACTACTAAAGTACCATTGATCAAAAAACCAATTCAGATCTTTACCGCTCGCTTCCTCCAGCGCTAAACGTACCTGGTGTGCCTCAGCTGTTTTAAAAGCATTCTGTTTAAGGTAAATATTCAGCCCTTTAAAGAACACATCATCGGTAAGGTAATGACGAAGCATATTCAGTATTCGTCCCCCTTTTTGATAGCTTACCAAATCAAACATGTCTTCCTTATCGGTGTATTTAAAACGAACGAGCTCCTTCTTTGCTTCAGTTGGAACTTGTAGATATTCTTCCATATCCTTATGATTTACATAATCGCCGGCATCTTTCCCATATTTGTACTCTTGCCAGAGTGTTTCACTTAGGTTGGCAAAAGATTCATTAACCGTAAGATTACTCCAGCTTTCTGTTGTCACATAATCACCAAACCAGTGATGGAATAACTCATGAGCAATAACATCTTCACCGGCATTTTCATCAATTAGCTGCCTGTTCGTTTGCTGTACGAAGTCACCGTGAACTGTCGCCGTTGTATTTTCCATGGCTCCGCTGACGTAGTCACGCACCACTATTTGCGCATACTTATTCCAGGGATAGTCTACACCCAACCTCTTCGAAAAGAAATCTATCATTTCGGGAGTATGCCCGAAGATCTGTCTGGCATAGGGAGAATAAGCAGGTTCCAGGTAATAGCTAACCTCCTTATCTTTCCATTTATCTTTTGTTATTTTAAAATTACCAACCGCCATCATAAACAAATAGGGAGCATGTGGCAATTCCATCTTCCAGGTATCTGTACGGGTAGCGTCACCATTCGCCTTCTGCGAAGCCAGACGGCCATTTGACAGCGTCACATATTTTGATGGAACAGTCATACTTATCTCAGACGTCGTTTTCTGATTTGGCTTATCGATCGTAGGAAACCAGGCAGATGACGCTTCTGTCTCTCCCTGTGTCCAGATCTGAACCGGTTTCCCTCTTATCGAGCTATCCGGATTAACGAAATATAAGCCCTTAGCATCGTTTATTGCAGCACTTCCTTTGGCCTTCAAAAGATTGGGCTTAGCCGTATAATCAATGAAGATTACATACTTTTCTCCGGGTTTATAGCTTTTATCAAGCTTAATGTGCAATTGCAAACTGTCATAAGAATACTTTAATGCCTCGATCTTACCGCTTTTTACAATTGACAGATTTTTGATATCCATGCCCTTTGCGTCGAGCATTAACGAATCACAGGCGTAAGCGTATGGCATTAAAGTGATCCATGCCTTGCCATACATAAATTGCTTAGCATAGTCAAAGCGCACATCAAGTTTCGTGTGAACAAGGTTATTCGTCTTAGCAGCAGTCTGCCGATAATCTAAAGCTATTGATGCCGGACCCGGACTCACCTGAGCATTGGATTCTAAGACAATTATGGATAATGTTAAGAGAAGTAATGATTTAATCGTTTTCATGAATAACAGGGTTAAAGTATCTTAAGTCAGGGCAAGCGTGTAACAGAATGCACATAACCTAAGCAATCGGCTAGTTGAAAATTGGCTTTCTTGAGATGAGGGTGAATTTAGAAATTCAATTGATAATATACTGTAAAATAGCTGTGTTATTCAGGAGATTACACGATGTAATTGTAAATTTCTGTAGAATCCTGTAATGAAATACCCCTGTGCAATATCGGTTTAACCATCCAAAGTTTACGCTGTCTGAAGCACACATCCTCCCTTTTCTGATAAAATTGAAAACAAAAATAGGCACCTGTCTATTGTTTTGCAGAGCGTAATATTTGAAAAATCAACCATTCCGATGGAAAATAAAAAAACAGTTATCAGGGAAGTTGAAAGAAAAACCAGTCCGAAACGACGGGCGGAAAATCATCCTGACACGGTGGATAATACAGATAATCTTTCAATACCGGTAATAGAAGAGTTCTTAAACATAGATAAAGAGACGGTCGAAACAGCCAGGTATCAGATCAAAAAAACAGTGAGCCAGGAAGATTATTCTGAAGATATCCCAACCATGCATGAGAGGGTCGATATCCGAAGAGTTCAGGTCAATAAATATATCGACTCCATACCCGATATTAGGTATGAAGGTGATACAACGATCATCCCGGTAATAAAAGAAGAAGTTGTTGTGGAGAAGAAGTTAATGTTGGTTGAAGAAATTCACGTAACCAAAACAAGTAGGGAAGTTAGTGTGAATGTAAAAGACAAGATTCGTAAGGAAGATATCAAAATAAATAAAATAGAATAAGTATAGAAAAAGCTTTCACCAGTTAATCCGTTAATCATTTTTAATTAGACAAATCATGGCACAAACAGTAATTGGAATTTTCAAAGACTCCACTGAAGCACAAAATGCAAGACAACATCTGCTGTCAAACGGCTTTAGTGATAACAGGATAGATCTTGCAGCCCAGTCGGCTACCAACTATTCAGATGACACGACGCGAACTAGTCAGGATGAGGATTTTGGTGATCGGGTTAGCCGGTTTTTTAGAAATCTGTTCGGCGACGAGGAACAAGCTTCAAGTTACTCACGCGCGGCATCTCATGGAACTGTAGTAACAGTGCATGCTATGAGTGCAGAAGAAGCCGAAACAGCCGCGGATATTCTGGACGATTATGGCGCGGTGGATGTTAATGAATATGCCGCAGCTTATGGAAGTACAGGCACTACCACCACTTCAGAAATGGATAGAATGGGCGGTGTTAACAGTGGTCGCGCCGGGGTAACTGGAAGTACGGATATGGATTCAGATCGAGTGTCCGGAATACGGGATGACATGGATACCGATATCACCAATAGACGACTCGACTCAGACAGAGATGCTAACCTGACTGAGAGGAACATCGGCAGAGACATAAACGAAAACACGTCTATTCCGATAATCGAAGAAAATATGACTGTTGGGAAGAAAGATGTAATCACTGGCGGTAAGCGAATCCACAGCCGGATTGTTGAACGTCCGGTTGAAGAAACCATTCGTTTAAGAGAAGAGCACGTTAATGTGGAGCGAAACGCTGTCGATAGAGAAGCTACTGATCAGGATATCTGCACTTTCAAGGAAGGCACCATTGAAGTCACTGAACATAAGGAAGTTCCGGTGGTTGAAAAACAATCAAGAGTTGTGGAAGAAGTAAATATTTACAAGAATGTGGACGAAACTCAGGAAGTAGTCAGGGAAACATTGCGTAATACGGAGGTTGATACTGACGAACTTACAACTTCGAATAACAAACGCGACACTGATGATCTCGATGATATTACTGACGACAAACGCAGAGATAACGTTCGGGGAGAGCGCCCTGGAATTATATAAAAAGCTAATTTATTAAGGCTAGTTAAACAGACGGCCGTAATGCGAGTGCGTTACGGCCTTCTGTTTATATATACCTTTAGCAACTTTTTATCAAGATGGCGGAATGTAAACGGCAGCCTGGTCATTCTGATACAATCCATGTATGTTTCCATCCGGATCTTTAAAATAGGCCAGCCAGCCAATTCCCGGAATAGGCATCTTGGAAACAACAATAGTTCCCCCGGCTTTTTCAACTTCCTCCGCTGTGCAGTCAAGGTTAAAAACCTCAATAGAATTTGCTACGGGCTGTTGCGGATCTCTTTTTTTGAGAATTCCCCCGTTTATACCAGGTGTACCTTCCTCGCCAGTTGTCGCCGACCAGTAGTCTTCATTTCCAAACTGCTCAAATTTCCATCCAAACACCTGCTTAAAAAATTCCATTGTCTTCTCCGGATCATCACAAGGAATTTCAAAGTGTACTACTCTGTTGTTCATGTCTTTGTGATTAATTAACTCCTATTAAAGATAATAAATAAGCAGCATAGATTACAGTTATTCAAATGTGCCAGCCATGATCAATTTGAAGTTTACTACCAAAAAAGCCCCGTTAATCTTCATCGGGGCTAATGGTATAAAGCGGTCTTTTAGCTGGAGTATGGGAAATTGCGGGACACCTTCCGCATCATTCGTTCAACCAGATCATCGGTCGATGACATGATTCCTTCATCCATTGTTTTGAAGAAACGCCACAAGAGTTCACCATCTGATCCGTTGTTTAGTGTAAGGGTCAAAGATCCTGTTCCGGTTTTTCCGCCCAATCCGCCAAATAAAACAGCCGATGCAATAGCTGCTCCCTGTGATTTGGTCTGTTCTGTTTCAAAACGTCCGCCAATACATCAAAATAAACAAAAATATTAACTCAATTAAGAGCTTACGCCTACCCGGTTTACAAAGCAGATCACACAGAAATAGAATATCAATAAAATTCCTTCAAAAACCTTAGAGTATTATTGAATACGAAGTTCTCAACTATCGCTTCTGCCGTTATATTTTTGTTTTGAGGTAAGTTGAAATCTGCAGTCTTAAGATACTGATCAGCAAAAACTACTAGCTTGTTGGCCAGGGGTTTTAACCCTTCTGCTGTCAGAATCCCGGGAAAAGGGTTGATGCTGCCGTCAAAGTCGCTTCCAATAGAAACAGTATCCCAGGCGTAAAGACCAGCTCGATCCAATACTTCCGCAATATGCTGGATCTGGTTCCAGATGATCATTACCGGCCAGTGATTTCTCTCCCCAGCCGCTAAATTCGCGAGATGTCTTTTCAGCTTCACCTTATTGGTGTTGACACCAGCATCCATTTGTATCGCGAATAAGCCGCCTGATCGGGCTATGCAGATTATTTCCTCATCAAAAAAGTTCAGATCATTTGTATTAAAAACATCAACAGCAGATGATTGGCGGCTCCTTTCCTTTATCGGGAGACCTGTTACAGAGCCATGACTAACAATAAGAGGAATTCTTTGACCGGCATAATCCAATTTTAGCAATTCATAATACTCTTGTCTGGATTTAAAGCTCATATGCTTTAAGTCGATATAAATCCTTTTCCTCTTACTATTATCGAGTAAGGCATGAATTACTTTAATTCCCAAATTACTCAGCCCACTATTAAGATTTGTTTCCTGACTAACCAATTTTCCCAGCCGCTGCAAACTCCTTGCATGTCCGCACAGGCCATTATTAAAATTATGGGCCAAACCAATGAACATGGGCAAATAATCCCACCTCTTTAAATCTTCTATATTATTTAATATTTCGTTTTCACATACTTTTTGCTGATAATCTTCAAGCCCGCAATTAAATACATGAGCGCCTTCAATGGTAAGAATAACAGCGATGGTATCATCCTGATCAAGCACAAATTCGACGTCTTTCCAGTCTTTGGCAATTTGAAATTTGCAGTGTCTTCCATCTACTACATGGTTATTGCGACAGGATATAAAAAAGTTGTATTCTTTAATCAGGTCTTTAAAATAATCACTATGATTTTGAACATTGCGAACCCGTTTATACCCGATTTCACTGCCCCAATCTCCCATTAGGGCGGCAATGACCAAGGGTATCTTATTAACAAAATAACCTTTCTCAAAAGGATAGAGCGAAACAAAAACAATCTTCGCTTTGGCTCTGGACATAGTGCTAAAATCGGATTGGGAAAACCTCGTTACCCCGGTAAGCTTATGAATCTTCCTTGAGATATAATTTGGTAGAAAGGTCGCCCATAAGTCACTTCTTAAACTTTCCTTTTTATCAAAGCTATGGCCATAGGGCTTTAAATTAGGGTGGCAATGAAGATCTGAATATCTAAACTGAGAGGTGTCCATATTCTTTAATTCTACATATCATCTTCCAATACGTCTGCAATGCTTTGATTATTCCTGATCAACTGATAATGACTTATCAAGGTTGCTAAAAGCGGATAAGACCGGTAAGGCAGATTCGCTTTCAATGCATAATTTTTAATAACCTGCGTTACTTCTCTTGCATACACATAACTGACATTTGGAAATAAATGATGTGCTAAATGATAGTTAAAGTTCGCCATGATATGCCTGGTAAACCAGTTTGAATTGTCAACATCATTAGTCGTATTAAATTGATGACGCAACCAGCTATATTTCAAATTCATATTTTTATCAACAGTGGGGAACTCATTGCTTGTATTTACATGCGGCGGCAAGAGGATAAACAATGCGAAAAACCCGGCTGTCACAAGCATCAGGAAAAAAGCAAATACCACTTGTATCCCTGAAAATGGCGTAATGTAGGCAGGCAGAATAACCAAGTAACTGATAAAAATAAGTTTGAACGCAAAGAGTTTGAAGTACTCCTGAACCGGGATGTCTCCCAACTTCCTAACGATCGTCTTACTGCTGAAAAAATCTTTGAAATCGCGAACAAGAAACCAGTTGACTACAAATAGAGGATAGAGTAGCATCATCAGATGCTGGTATCGGTTAAGCATTTTTGTGGTGTCCTTAGGGTGTACCTTCAAAAACTTACTCTTCTCTATATCGCTGTCCCAATTGTCAACATTAATATAGTTGTGATGCAGGTTTATGTGCCTCTTTTTCCACATATAACTATTGCCTCCTATCAGATCCATCAGCAACATATACAATTGATTTATTCTCTTGCCTTTAAAAAGATTGTCATGACAGGCCTCATGAATCAGATTTTGAAACATGACGACCAATGTCAGTCCTAAAATGGAATAAGCCAGAAGATATAGAAGATAATTAGTAAGAGACAGGGAAAAGAAGTATACAATGAAATAAAATGCCGGCAGAAAAAACGCTTTAAACCTTGCCGTACGAAGCCTGGAAGGCGGCAGAGTTGCAACAACCGCGCGCACAAGCTTTTTTAATTCCATGAAATGTGCTGAGTCGTCTTCACTTTTCAGGAATTTAGGTGTTTTACAATACGCGGTTGACATAAGCCTACGTTCATCATAAAAACTACTTGTTAAATATATTAATTTTTAGGATTATAAATATGGATAAGTGTCGAATTGTTAAATAATATCTGCAGTTATCGGGCATAAGAATGGATGACCTTTAAAAGCCAGCAGCCCAGCTATCGAATAAAGGAACGGGCTCCCTACAGACAATTATTAGCGCACAGGATGAGTTGGCGGTCGTCTGGAACCTTATGCCGTGATTTTAACGATCAAGCGCCAAACTGACTTAAATGATGGTCAAGATGTTTGTAAAACATATTGTTCCACTCGCTTGAAGACAGAACCCCGAAAGAGTGTGAACTTCTTTTATTAAAATACTTTCTCCCTAGTTCCATTGTCCTTTTAATGTACCTGACCAGTCGGATCTTTTCAGTCTCAAAATCTTTGCTGTCATTAATGATAAAAGCAGGCGCAGTTTGCATACTTCTTTTATAGGGAACTTCATTAGTTACCTTTCCTTTAACCAGGGTTTTAAGAATGAAACCCATAAAGAAGTTCGGCTTAGAATGTTTATTCTCGTACACCATCTCATAAGTCACGTTGCAATGAGCCAGCATCTGGGCAACGTTCATTTTGCCCCATTGTGGCATGGTATCAGGGCTAAGGGAATTAATTCTATCTATTATCTGATCAGAGATCTCGGTGCTGAATATGTTTGGAAGTGCCATTTGATTATCTAATATGTCCAAGGATGTCCAAGGTAGAAACAAAATGCTAAGTTGTATATATCTTTCAACAGTGAACAGAATTTTAAAAATCATCCTACTTGCCGGATTAAGCAGTCTCTATCTCTGGCTTATACTGATCAGCTTTTGTTTCTCATTAACAGCATTCTGGTTCTTATCAGTCGGCCTGATCGGATTATTAGTATTAAAGCAACCATAACAAATTAAATCGCCGGGCTCAATCTTCGGAATTTTTTCATTTCCATAATGAATATTTCCTTCCGTATAGTATGTTTTCATGTGTTGAGGATAACGCATTTTCCATTGTTTTTTTGCGGCCCATTTCACCATTTATCTTGACATCCCATAAATGTCTGTCTATCAAAAAAGCCCCACCATCTCTGGCAGAGCTTATCGAATATCTCAAATCTAAATTCTCACATCTCCCCTTACGAGCATCCTCCCTGCGTACCGCAGTTCAAACACTTGTAACAAGTACCAGATCTCACCATGATATGTCCGCAGTTACCGCAAGCAGGGGCATCTGACTGACCACCGCCTGAAATATCAAATACAGGCTTCAGTTTTTTATCTGCCGCTACCCTAGGTTCTTTAGGAGCAGGTGCGAAGTTGTTCTCTTCAGTATTCCGGTCTTCATCAGCCATTTGCGGGTTTCCCAAAACTACCTTTTGCTCAGTGATCACGTGTACCAGGTCTTCACGACCCAGGTATTCGTAACCCAGCATGCGGAAGATATAATCGATGATGGAAGTAGCGCTCTTGATATTTTCATGACCGCTAACCATTCCGCTTGGCTCAAAACGGGTGAATGTAAACTTGTCTACAAACTCTTCCAATGGAACACCGTACTGCATTCCCACCGATATCGCAATAGAGAAACAGTTCATTAAAGAGCGGAAGGTTGCACCTTCTTTGTGCATATCCACGAAGATCTCACCTAAGGTTCCATCTTCATATTCACCGGTGCGAACGAAGATGGTCTGTCCGCCAACGGATGCTTTCTGAGTGAAGCCGGCTCTGCGGTGAGGCAAGCTTTTCTTCTCTACTACAGACGATAGCTGGCGTTTGAAGTTAGTATCTGTTGAACGGGCAAGGATCGCTCTGGCAGCCTCTAACACCTGCTCTGGAGTCAGGTCACTTAAGCGCACATTAGCTGCCTCGCCTAATACTTCTTCAACCGTGTCTAATTTGTCCTCTTTAGAGTCAGATGATTTGGTAGATAATGGCTGAGATAACTTACAACCATCGCGGTAAAGCGCATTCGCTTTCAGCGCTAATTTCCATGATAACTCGTAGCACTCTTTGATCTCTTCAACGGTTGCCTCGTTTGGCAGGTTGATCGTTTTAGAGATCGCACCTGATAAGAAAGGCTGTGCAGCAGCCATCATACGGATATGACCGGTAGCATGGATATAACGCTCACCTTTGTTACCACATTTGTTTGCGCAGTCAAATATTGGGTAATGCTCTTCTTTTAAGTAAGGCGCACCTTCAATGGTCATGGTACCGCAAATAAACTCATTGGCTTCCGCGATTTGCTGACGGTTGAAGCCGATAGCACGCAAAAAGTTGAAGTCTTGTGAATTATATTGATCCGGCTTGAAGCCCAGGCGTTTCAAACAATCTTCACCTAAAGTCCACTGGTTGAATACGAATCCGATCTCGAAGGCAGCTAATAAAGCTTTGTCGATCTTCTCCAGTTCATCCTGCTTGAATCCTTTGGCAGTAAGACTGTCAAAATTGATATGCGGAGCTTTATCTAAAGTAGCAGAACCTTTAGCATAATTTACAATCGCTTCTATCTCATGCTCTTTGTAACCCTGGTTACGCAAAGCGGATGGAACTCCCTGGTTGATGATCTTAAAGTAACCCCCACCTGAAAGCTTTTTGAACTTCACTAGTGCAAAATCCGGTTCGATACCTGTAGTATCGCAATCCATTACCAACCCGATTGTTCCTGTTGGAGCTATTACGGTTGTTTGAGCGTTGCGGTAACCGTATCTCTCGCCCAACTCTACTGCTTTATCCCATGAGTTACAAGCTGCAGATAATAAGTAATCCGGACAATGGTTCTGGTTAATTCCCTGAGGATTGATCTCCAGACCCTCGTATGAATCGGTATTGTAAGCCGCATAACGGTGATTACGCATCACACGCAGCATGTGCTCTTTATTTTTTTCGTACTCACTGAAAGTACCCAACTCTCTGGCCATTTCGGCTGAAGTTGAATAAGCGGTACCAGTAAGAATCGCGGTGATTGCACCACCAATAGCACGTGCTTTATCGCTATCGTAAGGAATACCTGCAACCATCAGCATTGAACCAAGGTTAGCATATCCAAGACCTAATGTGCGGTAATCGTATGATAACTGCGCAACTTCTTTAGAAGGGAACTGCGCCATCAACACAGAGATCTCCAGAACAACGGTCCAGATACGGCAAGCATGCTCGAAACCTTTCACATCAAAAACTAATGTTTGCGGATCAAAGAAATGCGCCAGGTTGATAGAAGCCAGGTTACAGGCTGTGTTATCAAGGAACATGTATTCTGAGCATGGGTTAGATGCATTAATGCGTCCACCCTCCGGACAAGTATGCCACTCGTTAATAGTAGTATCATATTGTACACCCGGATCGGCGCAAGCCCATGCAGCGAATGCGATATCCTGCCATAATTTCTCTGAAGAGATCGACTTAACAACATTTCCGCTAATACGGCCAATCAGATCCCATTTCTTTCCTTTTTCAAGAGCATGGAAGAATGAGTTAGGTATACGAACAGAGTTGTTAGAATTCTGACCTGAAACAGTACGGTATGCTTCACCTTCGTAATCTGATGAATAGCCGGCAGCAATTAAAGCAGCCACCTTCTTTTCTTCTTCAACTTTCCAGTTTACGAAGTTGTCAATCTCCGGATGATCCATGTCTAAACAAACCATCTTAGCGGCGCGGCGGGTTGTACCACCTGATTTAATAGCACCTGCTGCACGGTCGCCAATTTTAAGGAATGACATGAGGCCAGATGAATAACCACCCCCGGAAAGTTTTTCATTCTCGCCACGAATAGCTGAGTAGTTGGTTCCAACACCTGAACCGTATTTAAAGATCCGTGCTTCACGAACCCAAAGGTCCATGATACCGCCATCATTCACCAGGTCGTCTGACACGGATAAGATGAAACAGGCATGTGGTTGCGGACGTTCGTATGCAGATGTAGATTTTTCCAGTTTCTCGGTATCCGGATTTACAAAGTAGTGACCTTGTGGCTTTCCCGTGATTCCGTATGAAGAATGCAGACCGGTATTAAACCACTGCGGCGAGTTTGGCGCTGCATGCTGACCAACGATGGTATAAGCCAGTTCGTCGTAGAATATCTGAGCATCCTCCGGCGAGGCGAAGTAGTTGTATTTTTCTCCCCACTGTCTCCAGCAATTGGCCATACGATGCGCCACTTGTTTAATGCTGTTTTCAGAACCGGTTGTTCCATCGGGTTTAGGAACTCCGGCTTTACGGAAATATTTCTGGGCTAAAATGTCAGTGGCTACCTGGCTCCATGTTGAAGGTACTTCTACATCGTTCATTTCAAAAACAGCATCGCCTGCCGGGTTACGAATTATTGAACTGCGCTTTTCATAAGTGAACAGATCGTACACGTTCACATTGGGTTTTGTGAAGTAGCGTGAAAAGCCCAGACCTTTTCCGGTTGCTTTAAACGTGCTTTTTGTAGAAGATTTAGCCATCTTGGGAATATTATAGTATTGATTGTAAGTTTGTTATCGTTGCTAAAAAACTTTGGGGGTTTTTAACCAAATTTAGAGCATCCCACCTCGCTGTGCTATTTATGTTTTCCACAGTAGTTTCGGCAAAGTTGCCCTACAGCGTTTCTTCTCGGCCAAACCATTCAAAACAAGCGTTTTAGACTGTGGATAACTTAAAAACTAAAGTAAAATTTAGCAAATTGCCCGCAATTTTCGGGCATAACACCGTCAAATTATAAACGAAACCAGGGCCTTAAATGTTACCAATTTTAGGCTATTATACTGTATCGAATACCTTCCAAATCCTACCGGCATTTGATGGCCTAAAAAGGCGCATATAGCAGTCGGAATACGGGAAGTGTGTCTGCCAGATGTAAGGTGGTAGACATATTTCGGTATAGTTAATAATGACCGGATCATATCTTCACAGTGTGATCATAGTATGCTTACTATTTCGTGATATGATTAGCATACTGTTATGATACTGTTATCATACTGTTAACACCCTGTTAACGCGATCTCAAAACCGGTCCAAAAACAAGGCTTAAACCCACCATTTGCGAGTCGCTTTTAGTAAATTTCATTTTCTTTTAGGTTAATTTACCGAGGAGCTAAACTTTACGGTTATTGCTTCCTTCTTATTTTGCTTAGCACGAAAGCTTTGGGTTTTTCACCAATTCTTAATCATACATCAGAAACTTTTAACTTTTCCGCATATGACCGCAGATTTAGATTCTACGTAAATCAGCCTTTCCTAACAGCGCGCATCTGCGGGGAATTAGCGTTAAGCCCCCGACAAGAAAAAGCCCTTACCTATTCTCGAAATCAATAGCGATCTCCTAAATAAATAAGGGCGGTAACCGAAGGACGGTTATATTATTCTACTAACGTTACTTTGATCATGTTGGTCTTACCTTTTTTCTCGATCGGGATAGCTGCAGTATTGATCACTACGTTGCCCGGTTCGATTAGACGTTCGGCCTTCAAGATCTTATTTACTTCGCTGATGGTTTTATCAGTACTTTCAAACTTATTGTAGAAGAACCCTCTAACGCCCCAGATAAGACTCAGAGTGTTTAGCAGTTTACGATTACTGGTAAAGATAAACGTAGCCGCTTTTGGACGATGACTTGAGATTTCGAAAGCTGTATATCCAGATGAAGTCATTGATATAATACCTACAGCGTTGGTTTTCTCCGCCAGATAGACTGCTGATCCACACACCGCATCTCCCATATAGGTGGTTGAATTGGGATTAAGTATTTTCGGAATGTTGAAAGGATATTCATTTTCTTCAACGTTGCGAACAATCTTCTGCATAGTCTCGATAACGATAGTAGGGTATTCGCCTACTGACGTTTCACCACTCAGCATTACCGCATCTGCACCGTCTAGTACCGAGTTGGCCACGTCATTTACTTCTGCCCTGGTCGGACGTGCAGAGGTAATCATACTCTCGAGCATTTGCGTAGCAACAATAACTGGCTTTGATGCAGCGGTACACTTCCTGATGATCATTTTCTGTAACATCGGCACTTGCTCCATTGGCATCTCAACACCAAGATCGCCACGTGCAACCATTACAGCATCACTCACATTTATAATTGCATCGATATTGTCTATGGCTTCAGGCTTTTCGACTTTCGCAATTACGCGGGCAGTTTTCTCACTGCGACCGATGATGCGCTTCAATTCAATAATGTCTTCTGCCGAACGCACAAATGAAAGGCCGATCCACTCTACGTCGTTTTCCAATGCGAAAGCAAGGTTTGTAAGATCTTCTTCCGTCAGACTAGGAATTGACACCTTGGTATTCGGAAGGTTGACTCCTTTACGAGAAGTAAGAATACCGCCATAAACCACTTCACAAAGAACAGTATCGTTATTATTAGTCTCAATAACCCGCATTTGAATCTTTCCATCATCTAAAAGGATGATCTCTCCAGCTCTTACATCTTTTGGAAAACTTTGGTAAGTGATATAGATCTGGTTATCGTCTCCGATCAATTCGTGGGTAGTAATCTCAATTTTATTGCCGCTGACCAAGTTGATACCACCATCTTTAACCAATCCTATACGGATTTTTGGTCCTTGAAGGTCGGCGAGGATCCCTACATTGGTTTTATACTGTTGATTGATTTCGCGAATAACGTCGATTACTTTCTGATGATCAGCCTGGCTTCCGTGAGAGAAATTTAACCGGCAGACGTCTACGCCGGCTTTAATCATCGATAATAGAACTTCTTTACTAGATGACGCAGGGCCCAGTGTGGCTACTATTTTAGTTCTGTTGTGAACCATATATTTTATATTTAATTTGAAATGTTTAACGAGCTGAGTTGGTGTAATAGTTACACCAGTTGGCTAAATTATGAGATTTTCTTTAGATTTCAGCTTCTTTGGGTCTACTTCTGCTGCGACAGCGACTTCGGGGATGCGGTTTAACCCGGCGATAACCTCCTTGAGGTCATCATGATCAATATAATTGTGGATAAGTAAAAAATAATCAACTTTCTTCATTTCCAGAATTAAAAAACCTTCTGTTCCTTTATTGGCAAGAAGGTTAAATTCGACTTCGGTATTTGGCTCTATAAAACTATACCTGCTAAAATAACAAGGTTCACCATCGGCCTTAAAAGCTAGCTCCAGGTCATCTACGCGGCTTAATTCAATGTGTAACCCCTTGTTAATTTTAAAACACAGCCGATAATCTTTGAGCGGAGCCGTGATGGCGATAAGCACAAAATCAAGATCGAGCTCGTATTTTAAGGTGGTTCTATTCAAACTGAAAAAAGTAAACAAAATTACAAAAGTAAAACGCTTTACGATGTAAATTGTATGATAGATGTGACTTAAAACAAAAAGGTTTGAATATTGGTAGATTTTAATTTTCTTTGCACAGAATTATTTAAACATTAAAACATAAAAACCATGTCTGATATCGCTTCAAGAGTTAAAGCAATTATCGTTGAAAAATTAGGTGTTGACGAAGGCGAAGTTACACCGGAGGCATCTTTCACTAATGATCTTGGTGCTGATTCATTAGACACCGTGGAATTAATCATGGAGTTTGAAAAGGAATTTAACGTAGCTATTCCTGATGACCAAGCCGAAACTATCGGTACCGTTGGTCAAGCTATTGCCTATTTAGAAAAAAACGTAAAGTAATTTACGCCACCTCGAATAAATGGAGCTAAAAAGAGTTGTTGTTACGGGATTAGGTGCGCTTACTCCGATTGGAAATACTGTACCAGAATTTTGGGACAGCTTAATCAACGGGGTAAGCGGCGCTGCTCCTATAACAAAGTATGACACCACACACTTCAAAACGAAGTTTGCCTGTGAAGTGAAGAACTTCAATCCTGAAGATTTCATGGATAAGAAGGAAGCACGCAAGTTAGATCCGTTTGTACAGTATGCCCTGGCCTCTACAGCTGAAGCTGTAAAAGACGCCGGTCTGGATTTCGAAAAATTCGACACTAATCGTATCGGTGTTATTTGGGGTTCGGGGATAGGTGGCTTAAAAACTTTCTTTGACGAAGTTTCGAATTTTGCCAAAGGTGATGGGACTCCCCGTTTCAACCCTTTCTTCATTCCAAAGATGATCCTGGATATTGCTCCGGGTCATATTTCTATTAAATACGGATTAAGAGGGCCCAACTTCTCGACCGTATCAGCTTGTGCTTCTTCTACCAACGCATTGATTGACTCGTTCAATTACATCCGTTTAAACATGGCGGATATCATTTTATCCGGCGGTTCTGAAGCGATCATTAATGAAGCCGGAATGGGCGGATTTAATGCAATGCATGCACTCTCAACACGAAACGATGATCCAACAACTGCTTCCCGCCCGTTTGATAACGACCGCGACGGCTTTGTTGCCGGCGAAGGTGCTGGCACTATCATTCTGGAAGAATTAGAGCACGCTAAAGCACGCGGTGCTAAAATCTACGCCGAACTTATTGGTGGTGGAATGAGTGCAGATGCTAATCACATCACGGCTCCCCATCCAGAAGGCTTAGGTGCTCGCTTAGTTATGACTAATGCCTTAAGGGATGCCGGTCTGACTACCGCAGACATTGATTATATCAACGTCCACGGAACTTCAACACCGCTGGGAGATATCAGTGAATCTAAAGCCATTGTCGAATTATTCGGTGAAGATGCCTACAGGCTTAATATCAGTTCAACCAAGTCTATGACTGGTCACTTACTAGGAGCAGCAGGTGCCATTGAGGCAATTGCTTCCATTCTTGCAGTGGTGAACGATATTATCCCACCTACCATCAATCACTTTACCGATGATCCTCGGGTGGATCCAAAGCTGAATCTTACCTTCAATAAAGCGCAGAAACGCGTGGTAAGGACGGCGCAAAGTAATACGTTTGGTTTTGGCGGGCATAACGCCTCAGTTATTTTCAAAAAGTACGAGGAATAGCCTGTTGTATGGCTCTTGTTTTTGGATTGATGAAAAGCTATATTAGTTAAATTGTCTCCCAAAATCCTATATGCCCGTATCCAGACTGTATAAGCTTTATCTATCACCCCACCGGCACTACATAAAAACCTTAAAAAACCTTTTGGGTTTTGTTCCGGGAAATATCCGCTTATACCGCATGGCCTTTCGTCATCGATCGGTGTCTACGCCTACAAAAAACGGTTCGAAAAATAGCAACGAACGCCTGGAATTTCTGGGTGATGCTATTTTAGGTTCTGTAGTTGCCGAAGTTCTTTTCAAGCGCTACCCCTACCAGGAAGAGGGTTTCCTTACCGAGATGCGTTCGAAAATAGTTAGCCGGGTTAATTTAAACCAGCTGTCTAAAAAGCTCGGACTCGATGAGCTGATTGAGTATGATAACCGGATGGTGCACTTTCCAAACAAGCAGGGATCTCTGCTTGGCGATGCTTTTGAAGCGTTGGTGGGTGCCATATTTATGGACAAGGGCTATAACTACACCCGCGAATTTCTCATCGACCAGATCATTAAACCTCATGTGGATATCCACCAGCTGGAGTTGACAGAGACAAATTTTAAAAGCAAGCTGATAGAATGGTGTCAACGGCATGGTAAAGACATCACTTTTGAAGTGATAGCCAATTCTGAGGGCGAAAACGTCAAACTGTTTACTATCCAGGTAAATGTGGACGGCGAAATCTGTGGAATAGGGCGGGATTACAATAAGAAAAATGCTGAAAAACTTGCGGCTGAAAAGGCTTGCGAAGCGCTAAAAATCTAAATCATTTTTCGTTCATCCTTCTCATGAGTGTTTTCAAACGCTTTGCTTCGGCCGTATTCTTATTTTGGTGTTTGCTCATTTTTACCATTGTGATGATCGTTGTTCTGCCGTTTATCGTCATTATAACGGCGCGTGTGAAAGGAAAAGCTGGGCATAATGGTGCATTTTTCTTTTTAAGAGTATGGGGATGGCTGGTTGCGATCCTCTGTCTTTTCCCGGTTCGCGCCAGAAATCGTAACATCTATGACAAGGACAAAGCTTACATCTTTGTCAGCAATCATAATTCATATCTTGATTCTGTAGCGGTGGTAACAGCAGTTCCACAGCCATTCAAGCCGCTTGGTAAGGTTGAGATGAATCGAATTCCGATCTTCGGGATGATCTATCGCAGACTGGTAATCATGATCGATCGTAAATCACCGGAAAACAGAAAACAATGTGAGGCGGATCTTCGCAATCAACTTTTAGAAGGTCAATCTGTTCTGATATTTCCGGAAGGTACTATGAACCGAAGCACTGAGCCGCTGGCGACTTTTTATGATGGTGCCTTCAGGCTTGCCATAGAAACACAGACTCCAATTGCTCCAATGGTTATCTTAAATGCGCGGAAGCTATTCTCACGCAATAGCCCATTAAAAATCAAACCGGGTTTTATAGACTGTAGGTTCCTGGAACCTGTCGAAGTTAAAGGTCTGACCATAGCGGACCTTCCTGATTTAAAAACCCGTGTTTACGAGCATATGGAAAGATCGATAGTTGGCCGGGAAATAACTAATACTTAATCACAACTCCCTTACTCAAATCCGGTGCCTTCGGCAGTTTGGGTAATGCCTTAGGCGCAGGCTTTCCGGCAGCCTCAAATGCGGTGGCCGATTCGCGAATGTACTTTACAAGATCGTAATCTGCCCAACCTGATAGTTCACTAAAACCCGGACGATAGGTTTCCAGAAAGTTCTGAAGGTCTTTCCCTTCATAGAGCGTGAGTGGCTTCACCGTTGATGCATTGAACCGGCGGTCAACCTCTGTATCCTGGAGTTCTCTGGAATAGAATTGATTAAAGCGCCTGGCCTGCCCGGGAGTTTTACCGATCAGCTCATATATTGCCGTTAATGGAGTAAACACATAGGAAAGAAGCGGAGGTTTGCCGGCATAATAAGATCCTTTTCGACGGTACTCCCGTTTAATTTCATCTAACTCCTGCTTCTTAGATTGACCCGTAACGGTAACCTGGTTCAGCATAATAGGTTTAGAAAGGTGGATAACCAGATCCTGATAAGAAGAAACAATAAGGGATTGATCTGTAAATCCTTCTTTAGAAACTTTTAGCGTATCTCCAATAGATGCCGGAATTGTAAATACTCCGAGCCCATCGGTTTGGGATGTGGTCTGATGACTGCTATTGCTTATGGTGGCTCTGGGCACCCGAATTGAAGTGCCAGCGTCAAAGATCACCCCCTGAATGTTTCTGTTTTGAGCGTTTGACTGACTCGACGCAATGATCAGCAGAAGGGTAAAAAGCGCAAGTCTCATTGGTTGGATCAAGTGTTCGTCAAAAATAATTTGTAAACTTAGTCAATGATAACGCTGCGAGATGCTAAAATATGTTAAATCAAATGGATATCGTCGGCTTTGATTCTTATTCAACCCTTTTGCCAAGAAATCTTATCTTTGCCCGATGATAAAATCAATGACCGGCTATGGCCTGGCTGCTAATGATTTTGCGCAGGCGAAATATACAGTTGAGATCAAATCATTAAACAGCAAGTTCCTCGAGCTGGCACTGAAAATCCCGAAAGCTTTTTCTGATAAAGAATTTTTGTTGCGAAACGAATGCAGCAAGCAAATCGAACGGGGGAAGGTTAACATTAGCATCTATGTTGAATATCCCGAAGCAACTTCCAAAACAGCTACAATAAACCAGGAACTTTTAAAAGTTTACTATCAGCAATTAAAAGCTACGGCGGCAGAACTTGGTGACACGCCCCGTAACCTTCTGCAGCTGGCTTTAAACTTTCCTGACGTAATACAATACGAATCTGATGCAGTGAGTGAAGACGAATGGAAGGCTGTTTACAAAACGTTTGAGGAAGCCCTGAAGAACTTTCAGAACTTCCGTGTTGATGAAGGTAATGTACTGAAACAGGATCTTATTTTTCGGATCAGTAATATTTTAGAAGGCATGAAACTGGTTGAAGTACAAGAGCCTAACCGCCTTGTTCAGGTTCGGGAACGCCTGGACCATTACCTTGCAGAAGCTGTTGGCAAAGAAAATATAGACTACAACCGTTTTGAGCAGGAACTTATATTTTATATCGACAAGCTGGACATCACCGAAGAAAAAATTCGTCTGAAAAGCCACTGCGATTATTTTATAGATGCCCTGAAAGGTACTGACGCTAATGGGAAAAAGCTGGGTTTTATTTCTCAGGAAATTGGCCGTGAGATTAATACCATGGGATCTAAAGCAAATGACGCGAAGATTCAACAGATCGTTGTAGGTATGAAAGAAGAGCTTGAAAAGATCAAAGAACAATTATTAAACGTATTATAATACTGGGAACTATAACCTCCTGAGGGATGGCTTAGGCTCTCAATAACGACATGCAAGAAGGAAAACTTATTATATTTTCGGCTCCCTCCGGGGCTGGCAAAACCACCATCGTACATCATCTCCTGGGTAAGATTCCTGAGCTTGCATTTTCCATTTCTGCAACTACCCGCGAAAAGCGTGGGGATGAAATCCACGGATCTGATTACTACTTTATCAGCAAAGAAGAATTTCTGCATAAGATAGCAAAGAAGGAGTTTATTGAATTTGAAGAAGTATATACCGGCACTTTTTACGGCACCTTACGTTCGGAGATAGAACGAATCTGGAGTAGTGGTAAGCACGTTATTTTTGATATCGACGTTGAAGGAGGATTACACATTAAGAAAAAGTTTGGCGATCAGGCACTGGCAATTTTTGTTCAGCCACCTTCACTCGAAGTGTTAATCGAACGACTTACCGGCCGTGGGACAGATAGTGCAGAGAAGCTTGCAGAACGTATTGTAAAAGCTGACAAAGAGTTAAAGTATGCAGATCGCTTTGATGTGATCCTGAAAAACTATGAACTTGAAACTGCTTGTTCTGAAGCATTGGAACTGGTGAGTAATTTCCTGAGTAGGGTTCAAGCGTAAATCAGATATTTCCTGATAATTTAAGATTACATATTAGATGTATTTAGAGCTTAAATGAGACTTCTCATTTACTGTATGAGTAGAGTTAGACTGACCGATGTACTATCTAACTACTAACTACTAATTACTAACTACTAATTACTACAGAATGAAAATCGGTCTCTTCTTCGGTTCTTACAATCCGATTCATATCGGCCACTTGATCATTGCCAATTATATGGCTAATCACACTCATCTTGACCAGGTATGGCTGGTGGTTTCGCCGCACAATCCGCTTAAGGAGAAGAGTGACCTGATCAATATGTACGACCGGCTTGAAATGGCTAAGCTGGCTACAGAGAATGCTGAGAATATTCGTGTGAGTGATGTAGAGTTGAAGTTACCGCAGCCATCTTACACCATTGATACCCTGGCCTACCTGCACGAAAAATATCCGGAACATCAGTTTAGTCTGATCATGGGATCGGACAACCTGGTCTCCTTAAAGAAATGGAAAAATTACGAGTTGATCTTACGGGATTACCATATCCATATCTACCCTCGCCCGGGTTATGAAAACCATGAATATGCTGATCACCCGTCAATAACGATTACTAAAACGCCACTGATGGAATTGTCTGCCACTTTTATCCGCAAGTCGGTTAAAGAAGGCAAGAATGTGCAGTTCTTTGTTCCGGATGAAGTGTTAGAATTTATAGAGGGGAAGAATTTGTACAGGTAAAAAATAATTCGGACAATATTGAAATTTGGTTAAAAGCTTGGTCCGGGGAGTCGGGTACAAATACGTCAACTATTCCTTCCTTTCACAAACATCCTTAACTTTGCCCCTGTGAGTAACGAAAAGACCATCCTAAAGCTTGAGCTTCCAACTGACCCTAACTGGGTTAAAAATATAGTTGAAAGTAATATTGAAGAGATCCTGACGGATCATGCTTTCTGCGAGCAGAAAGCGGCCAGTAATGCCATCACTTTAATCGTTCAGAATCCTAATCTTTCTGACCTGGTACAACAAATGGCTATGCTGGTTCAGGAGGAAATGGACCACTTTAAACGGGTACATGATATCATCCTGGAAAGAGGTTATACCCTTGGGCGCGAGCGCAAAGATAATTATGTGAATGAGCTGATGCAGTTCATGGTCAAAGGAGGCAGCAGGCAGCAGAATTTAATTGATCGGTTATTGCTTTCTGCGATGATTGAAGCAAGAAGCTGTGAACGCTTCAAAGTGATGTCAGAGAATATAAACGACAAGCAGCTGGCAGATTTTTATCATGAATTGATGATCAGCGAAGCAGGTCATTATACCATGTTCATTACGCTGGCCAGAAAGTACGCCGGTAACATCGACGTAGAGAAACGCTGGAAAGACTTCCTTGCGTACGAAGCCCAGGTTATTCAAAATTACGGGAAGAAAGAAACCATCCACGGGTAGTCAATTTGCTAATTTGTTAATGTGCTAATTTGGCAATGGTTATCGCTTTATTCCATTTGAACGAATTGCTATTGTCAGAGCTTTCGTTTTCAATACTGGTCTTTAATTCATAAATTGAATTAGATTCTGACATTGACAAATTAACATATTAGCATTAAAAAATGGCAAATCTTATCAACTGGCTCGAGATTCCTGTATCAGATCTGGAACGGGCAAAGAACTTCTACGAGAAGGTATTACCAGCTCAGATTCAGATAGATGAAGAAACAGCCCCTGGTTTAAAGATGGGAATGATCTTTACCGAGGCCATGGACCGCAAAGATGTGGGTGGTGCCTTAGTGCAAGGTGAGGGATATAATCCAGGCGAGAATAATACACTCGTGTACTTGAACGCTAATGAGACCGGTGGTTGCGACGCTTTTCTAAAACGCGTTGAAGAGAACGGCGGCAAAGTCACCGGGCCGGCTTTTCAAATATCTCCAGAAATTGGCTTTTGTGGTTTCTTTACAGATACCGAAGGAAACCGCCTGGCTGTTCATAGCTCGAAGAACTGAGTTCATAATATTGATTCTTTGTCCAGTTGAGATATGTTGACCAAAGAGGTTTGTTCAGCCCATTGGCGAATCAAAGTATTTTTTTAAGCCACTTTAACAGACCATTCTTCTCGCCGTAAGGGGGATAGGCAAACCGGTTAAAATCTATCCGTGACTGGTAGGCTACCGCACGCTCATGCGAAAAGGCCTTAAATCCGTAAAAACCGTGCGAACTCCCCATGCCACTTGCCCCCACTCCGCCAAACGGCAAAGCAGAATTGGCAAAGTGAATGGCGATATCGTTTACGGTTGTTCCCCCTGCCGAGGTCTCTTTTATGATGCGTTCAACGGCGCTCTCGTTCTCAGAGAATATATATAAAGCCAGTGGCTTGGGCCTCGCATTTACGAATTTGATTGCATCCTCCAAGTCTTTGTAATTGACTATTGGTAACAGAGGCCCAAAAATCTCTTCCTGCATCAAACCGGAATCAGCTTTAACATTATAAACCACGGTAGGCTCAATAACCTGCTTATCCGGATATGAGGTGCCGCCGATTGCAACAGTAGAGCCGTCAGCCACGGCATCCTTCAGCAAGCCACTTAAACGATCGAAGTGACGTTGATTGATGATCTTGCCGTAACTTAGTTCATCCAGTTTACCATTTGCATAGTAATGCTTCTGGAGCGAAAGCTTAGCGAAGTGCAAAAATTCTTCTTGCTGCGCCGGTTTAATCAACACGTAGTCGGGTGCAATGCAAGTTTGTCCAGAATTGAGAAACTTTCCCCACATAATCTTTGCAGCAGCTTTCTCCAGGTTGGCGGTTTCATCTATAATCGCCGGAGACTTGCCACCCAGTTCCAGCGTAACTGAGGTGAGATGTTTTGCCGCTGCCATCATCACGACTTTGCCAACCTCTGTCCCTCCTGTAAAGAAAATATGGTCAAAAGACAGTTCAAGCAGCTGTCCGGCAACTGTGCTGTCACCCTCAAAACAGGCCACTTCTTTTTCATCAAAGTTTTCGGTGATTATTTTAGCAAGCAACTTGCTTGTATATGGGCTAACCTCTGATGGTTTAAGCATGACGCAGTTACCGGCAGCTATGGCCGATACCAGTGGGCTCATCAGAAGCTGGAAAGGGTAGTTCCAGGGGGCAATAATAAGGGCAACTCCTTTAGGTTCCAGGTAGATCTTGTTTTTACTCAGTAAGCTGGAGAGTGGAGCACCTACTTTTTGTGGTTTCATCCACTGGTCAAGATTTTTTATGGCGTTATCAATCTCCGAATAGACTATATAAACCTCTGATAAGGCAGATTCAAAATCAGCTTTACCAAGATCTTTTTGTAATGCTTCAAAAATGGCAGATTCGAAAAAATGAATAGCACTTTTTAATTTTCGGAGTTTGTCCTTTCGTTGTGATGAGTTGGTGCTTCTTAGAGAAAAACTATGCTCTTTCTGGAGCTGAAAGGTTTCTTGTACAGTTAGCTTCAAGTGATAGAGATTATTGATCGTGAGGTGAACAGTTCATGATGGGATTTTTTGTGTTCCCACTTGTGTCGGCAAGTTAATTTCTTTGACCACCTTTTCAATATTTTTTAATGATCGGTGAAAAGAAGCCTCCAATTTCCTTTTTTTCAACAATTTAAATATAAAACTGGTGGATATACTTTTAGCAAGATAATAATCTAAGGTAAGGCGGGTTTTATTGACCTCAATTTTTTCAAGAATATAATAGGTCGAAGAGCGCTTATTCTCTTCGGTTTCACTAAACTCAATATGCTCGGGATGGTAAAACCGGAAATCAATCGACCAAGTCTGTTGTGAAGCTTTTAAATAAAAATAGAGAGCCAATTTTTCAGTTTCTGGATTCTGTTCAATTTGATGATGAGATCCTTGAAATAATTAAAAAAAATTAAAAGCTCCTTACTATGCTAATCTTAAAAGTTCATCGACGGATGCTTCCTATGAAATCCCGTCGCCTGCTGATAAATTTCTGCAGCCTTTAATAGTTTACCCTCGCCAAAAAGCTGACCGGTAAAGGTGATACTGGTTGGCAAACCATCTTTATTAAAACCATTAGGTAATACTACCGCAGGATGACCACTCAAGTTGGTGGCAAGCAAGTTATTGCCGAATGAAGGCGCTACATACAGGTCAAGTCCCTTAAATGTTCCGGAAAGCCTTTGGATGAGCATAGTTCGTGCACGGTTTGCTTGAATGTATTCCACCGCAGGAATAAATCTTGCTGTGCGAAAAGCATTCGGCCATGCACTTCGACCTTGCTCAACAAGCAAGTCATCCCGGTTGCTCAAAGTAAGATCGTTGAATGCCGCACCAGCTTCCGCCATCAGAATAATAAGCATATCGCTGTAGGGCATTTCAGGAAGTTCTATCGGTATAAGTTCGGCTCCCAGATCTTTCAATTTTTGCACACTGAGACTATCGTTTACTCCTTTTGCAGAAAATGCCGATTTTATATATCCAATACGCATTCCTTTAAGGCTTTTTCCTGGCGAGGTATAATTGAAAGGCGCTTCGATAACACTGAGATCTTTACCGTCGGCGCCGAGTATGGCATTAAAAACAATGGCACAGTCTTCCGCGCTGCGTGCAATAGGGCCGAGCTTATCCATGCTCCAGCTCAGAGCCATTGCACCGTGCTTACTGACGCGGCCGAAGGTTGGACGCAAACCGGTGGTTCCACATTCGGTTGAAGGTGAGACAATAGATCCCAGGGTTTCAGAGCCAATTGCAAACGGCAAACAACCCGCGGCAACCGCAGAAGCTGAGCCGGCAGAAGATCCGCTGGATCCACGCTTAATATTCCATGGGTTTTTGGTTTTACCCCCAAACCATACATCCCCCATCGCTAACTCACCCAGGGTAGTTTTAGCAATTAAGATTGCGCCCTGGTTTTCAAGACGTGTTATAACGGTAGCATCCAGATCTAGCTGCTGGTCTTTGTACGGTACCGATCCCCATGTAGTTTTCGCTCCCCTGGCAGCCAGCAGATCCTTAGCTCCGAAGGGAATACCATGTAAAACGCCGCGATACTTTCCCGCCTTTATTTCTGCATCTGCTTTAGCGGCTTGTTTTAAAGCGCGGTCTTCAGTTAAGTTGATCACGTTGAGAAGTGTGGAATCATACTTTTTCAAGCGATTAATGAAAAACCTGGTTAGTTCCACTGAAGTGATCTTTCTATTCTTTATGAGCCAGGCAAGTTCTCTGACATTGTAAAAGGCTAGCTCTTGCCTGTCGGCAGATAGCGAAACTTCACTCACATCTCCAGATTTGAAATAATTGACCTTATCCGGAAACTTATAACCGGCAGGTACCGGGTTAAACTGGAGTGCCGGTGAAACAGAGTTTGGGATTTCCAGTTTACGTATAGCCACCAAATTCTTCCGCTGGTCGTCAAGGTCTTTAAGCATTGAATCAGTTTCTGTATCCGTAAATTCAAGTCCGAACAAAGCCTGAGCTTGCTTAACCATATTGGGCGTGATCTTATGATCATCAAGTGTTTTCGTAATAAATCCGCCTAGCGAAAAACTTAAAATAAGGGCCGAAGCGATTACTATATTTTTACTCTTAAATAATTTCATAAACGATCACGTTGACAATGGCATTAAATTTAATTAAAGAAACCGTATTTTCAGCCCAAGCGTACATATCACTATGATTAGAAATTTAGCCTCTATCCTTTTCTTACTTTTCGGTTCTCTAAGCCTATCTGCACAAACCATCCGTACTGACGTAACCATTGTTGGAGGTAGTCCGGCAGGGGTTTCTGCAGGTATCCAAGCCGCTCGGTCCGGTGTTAAAGCTTTGATTCTCGAACAAGGCCAGTCCCTTAGCCCTGAATTTTCTTCCGGCGATCTGGTGGTTCTTGAAAGAATCCGGGATCATTACATCTACAAAAAAGAGGCTGACGAAGGTGTGAAAGATTCTGTTAAACGGGAACGCATCCGTCCAGAAGATTCTTCTAAACTCATCAAGTCTATCACTGATACGGTTAAAAATTTAACTGTTATGCTCAATAACGGTATCAGGGAGATAAAGAAAGACGGCAAAGGGTGGGAAATTAAACTCCAGAATGGTCGCACCATTAAAACGGATGTGATCATTGATGCTAGTAAAACTCAGTCAATTTCTGCCCTACTTAAAATAGAACCGCAAAAAACTATCATAATGATCAGCAATTGGCTGAACATCCCCCAATCTGCGCCCCGCTTGTTCCGTACAAGTATGGCAAATGGCACCGTGAAGCGCAGCAATAAAGATGCGAGTTACCTGATTCCCGCAGCTACACTACTGCCAGTTGGGCTGGAAAACATCTTCCTGGTACCACAGGCCACCAAAGATTTACATCCTGAAGCGATGCTTGCCGGACAGGCTGCAGGTGCATCAGCAGCCTTTTGTGCATTCTTTAAAACAACCTCTAAAAACCTGAACATCCGGATAACTCAGGGTGAACTACTAGCGTACGATGCACGCTTAATCCCATACCGTGATATTGACTTTGATGATCGTCACGCCATCGCTTTTCAGCATACAGGCCTAAGCGGGATCCTTAAAGCCAGGCCCACCCATATTGACGGCAAAGAAGGCTTTGTATTCGATACACTGGGAACAATTTCATCAGAAGAATTACGCCTGCCTATGAAAGAGTTCTATTCGCGAAGCCAGATCTGGTTCGCTGACCATAAAAAAGACAGTCTGACCATAGATGATACTATTAAACTGTTAATGTTTACAGCAACACGTGGCGAGGAACTTCGCCGCGAAATTGAAAAAGGCTGGAAAGACAGCCATAAGTTCAACAGCACTTTCGATCCCAAGCGAGCTATTACCCGCCGTGAGTTTGCAGTGCTCACGGATACTTACCTGCAACCCTTTAATAGGCGGGTCGATTTAAGCGGAAACCTGCTGAACTAATTTTTTGAAAAAAGGATTATCTTTAGTATTAATCTTAATCACAGACTGATATGAAAGCATTAAAGTTAACTCTCACTTTACTGGCGATCCTTATTTCTGCCAGCAGCTTTGCTCAAAGTTTAACTAATGATAGTTTGAGAAACCAGGCTATTAAGGACTGGGAAAGAGCCAAGCTCTACACCAAAGAATATATCGATGCCATGCCCGAGAAAGGGATGTCATTTAAGCCTACCCCTGAAATGCGCAGCTTTGCTGAGCAAATGTTGCACCTCGCAAATGCCAATATGGGTTTATCTTCATTCGGAACAGGCGCAAAGATTATGAACCCTGAAAAAGATTTGGAGAAAATGGATGAATTAAAAACGAAAGCCGCACTCACTAAAACTGTTATGGACAGTTATGATTTTGTTATTAATGGGATTAAAAAGATGGATGTGTCAAAGTTTGGTAACAAGGTGACCATGGAAAGCTTTAAAGTTACAACCAGCCAACTTGACTGGATAGATAAAACGTTTGAGCATCAGACCCACCACCGCGGACAGTGCACGGTATATTTAAGATTGATGGGAGTTACTCCTCCGCAGGAAAGGCTTTTCTAATATTATGATTAACCAGGCTTAGGGGCAATTCGATTCGTAAGTCTGGTTATTGTTTACTGCTTCAAAATTTTCAAGGCACTCACTTTTCTCATTCGGTAACACATCATAGCAGTTTCGCCAAGCTGATTGATCAGCTTATAATTGACAACTGCACCAACAGCAGCGCCGATTACCGGAATCAGCTGAGCCATTTTTGCCAGATCTATATAATCCCGGTACTCTTGCTGAAAAGACCGCCAGTCAAATTCAGATACATTATCCGGCAGTGTGCTGCTGTAGCCCTGCCAGTTTTGAATATGCTTATACACTTCATTTCTGCCCTGCTGGCTTGAAAAAGCCAGCTGAAATATATACAGAATATATACGCGCTCTTTATAGTTCTTCACGTCATAGCCATACAAGGCTGCTATTTCGAAAAGCAGTTTCAGTTTAATACCAATTAGCAAAGGAAAGTCAGCGAAGGCCAGTAAAATTCCGCCAGCCCCGGTAACTGCGCCCTCCGCAGAGGCTGTTTTACGGTAAAATTCAATCCGTTCTTTTACATGAGCCTCCCGAAGCTGTAGGGATCCCTCTGTCCTGATGTCCGGATTGGTATATTTCGCACCGAAAAGCACCCCTTCGACCATCTTCCGGATAGTAACAGTAATACCTTTATGTATTTTCTCGGGAATGTAACTGTTAATACGAGTCTGGACGTTTTTTGCCAGTTTATTGACGAAAGACGGTTTCTTCTGAATTTTTTGCTGCCATAAAAGCAACTCATGCTGCGCATTATGTTCGTAGGGTGTCATGATTTTCTCTTAATAATTTCAAAGCGCTTTTTCTTCGCCAAATTTTAAAATGCTATACAAATGTTCATCCAGTATCTGTCCGTTTTTGATGATCGCTTTCCTGTGGATTGCTTCTTTGCGAAACCCTGCCTTTTCAAGCACGCGCATAGATGCATAATTATGATCGAAAACACCGGCATAAATTCGGATGATCTGAAAATGGGCGAAAGTATAATCTACCATAGCTTTTACCGCTTCGCTCATGATTCCCTTGTTCCAAAATGGCTCACCAAGCCAGTAACCTATCTCTGCATTTAATCGGTAAATATCTGTTTGCTGAATAATCCCGATTCCTCCAACCACCCGGTCATTTACGGTAATGGCCAGATTTAAAGGAATCTGAGAACCTCTGTTCAGGCTAATCCAGTGAAAGGCATCATTTGTTGAAAATGGGTTAGGAAATGAATCCCTGAGATTTTGGGAAACAGCTATATTGTTGGCATTCTGCTGTAATGAAGTCTCATCGCCATGTTTGAAACCACGAAGTGCACATGTTGATAATACGATCATAATTAAAAATAGACTTTTGCAGAAATCAGTGCAACGCTAATTTATAGCTATTTGACGTCGCCAGCTGGTAAAATACAGAAACTTATTAACTTGCAATTCAAACTCCCCACATGCGTAAGCTATTCCTACTTCTTTTTTTCTCCCTCACCGGCACCATTGCACTGTCACAGGTTCCACTATCCTATTACCTGTCCCAGAATGTTACCTATGATAAAAAAGTGCCCAGTCCGCAACAGTTCCTGGGCTTTCAGGTAGGAGATCAGCATGTAAGCCACGATCAGATCGTTGCGTACATGAAAGAGCTGGATCGGACTTCCGAACGTGTTACGTTGCAGGAATACGCACGGACTTATGAGAACCGGCCCTGTTTGCTGTTGACAATAACTTCATCAGATAATCAGAAAAATATTGAAAGCCTCAGGAAAGAGCACTTAAAGCTGAGTGATCCTGCTCAATCATCCGGTATCAATGTAGAGGATATGCCGGCGGTGGTTTGGCTGGGATACAGCGTACATGGTAATGAACCCAGCGGCGCGAACGCTAACCTGATGGTCTCCTATTTCCTAGCCGCAGCCCAGGGTGCCGATGTCGACCAGATGCTAAAGAATACCGTGATACTTATTGACCCAGCTATCAATCCTGACGGGATACAGCGTTTTGCCTCCTGGGCTAACGCCAACAAAAGCAATACGCTGGTAAGTGATATCAATTCGAGGGAATTTGCTGAACCATGGCCGAGCAGCCGTACAAATCATTACTGGTTTGATATGAATCGCGACTGGCTGCCACTACAGCACAATGAATCTAAAGGACGTCTGCAAAAGTTTCACGAGTGGAAGCCTTTGATACTGACGGATCATCATGAGCAGGGAACTAACTCCACGTTCTTTTTCCAGCCAGGCATTCCATCAAGAACTAACCCTTTAACGCCCCAAAAGAACCAAGACTTAACTGCCAAAATTGGTAACTACCATGCGGAAGCACTAGATAAGATCGGCTCTTTGTATTTCACCAGGGAAGCCTACGATGATTTTTATTATGGCAAAGGTTCTACCTACCCTGACATTAACGGGGCCATCGGGATTCTTTTTGAACAAGCAAGTTCTCGTGGTCATGCGCAGGAAAGCGTAAACGGAGTTCTCACTTTTCCCTTCACTATCCGCAACCAGGTTGTTACTTCTTTCTCAACCTTGAAAGCTGCACAGGAAATGCGCGTAGAATTACTCAATAATCAGCGCGAGTTCTACGAAAATGCACTATCCCAAGCTAAATCTGACCCGGTAAAGGGCTATGTGTTTGGAAACTCAGCCAATAAAGGAACGTCCTGGCATCTACTGGATATTCTGCGCCGCCATCAAATACAAGTTTACAGCCTGGCGAATACTACTTCGCAAGCCGGTAAGGAATTCAAAAAGGGGGAGTCGTTTGTGGTGCCCCTTAATCAGCCCCAATACACCACCATTAAGGCAATCTTCAGCAAACAAACGAAATTTCGCGATAGCTTATTTTATGATATCTCCGCCTGGACTTTTCCTTTGGCTTTCAACCTCCCCTACGCCGAGGTCTCTTCATTGAACAACTTAACGGGTTCTAAAATTGAGCAATTTACACTGCCGCAGGGAACGATGTACGGAGCAAAGAGCCCGTATGCTTACTTGTTCGAATGGAACGAATTTTACGCTCCAAAGTTACTGAACAGCTTGTTAAAGGCCGGAGTGCGAGCTAAAGTTTCTCAGCGTAACTTCACTATGAATTTATCAACTGGCAGCAGGACCTTTGATTACGGGACCATCCTGGTGCAAACGAATAGTCAAACGATAGGCGCCGATGAACTTTATCAATTACTTTCGAGGCTCGCAGCAGAAAATGCAGTAGATGTTTATTCGGTGACTACCGGCATGACCACTGGGATAAACCTTGGCAGCAGTAATTTTAAAAACATTGAGCAGCCGAAAATAGCCTTATTGACTGGTACCGGTGTCAATAACAATGATGCCGGAGAAGTATGGCATTTGCTCGATCAGCGTTTTAACATGCCCCCAACTCTCCTCGAGCTAACTTCCCTTAACCGTGTTAATCTCGACAGATATAACGTTCTGGTTATGGCCGACGGAAATTACTCTTCGATCAGCGACGCAGGTAAAGAAGAGATAAAAAGATGGCTTAAGAACGGTGGCGTGTTAATTGCCCAGGGAACTGCCAACCGCTGGACCACCGGTTCAGGAATAAACTCAATTAAATACAAGGAAGTATCTAATAAAGACACCACAGCTTTCCGGGATTACAATACGCAGCAGGAAGTAGCCGGAGCGCAATACATCCCGGGTGCTATTTTTCAAACTCGTCTGGATAAAACCCATCCGATCGGTTATGGTATCAGGGAAAATACTGTTCCAGTATTTAGAGAAGGGACCGGGATGTTCGAAAAACCTAAGAGTCCATTCGCAACGCCGGTTGCCTATACCGATAAGCCCTTATTGGCGGGCTATATTTCCAAAGACAATGAAAAACTATTGAAAGGATCCGCATCCATCATTTGCAGCAGCTTCGGCCGTGGTCAAGTGATTTCTTTTTCAGACAACCCCAATTTTAGGGCATTCTGGTTTGGTACCAGTAAGCTTTTTATGAATGCAGTTTTCTTCGGATCAACCATAAGCGGAAGCTCCGCTGCAAATGAATAAAGTAAACAACTTGTAGATTCGGATCGAATTTACAGGAGTGTTTATCTACCGTATTATATTCTTCCTGAAGGATAACCCACCCATTCGGAAGGTCGCTTGTTTTGATTTCAATTATCGGAACTCAGGTAATCGTTCTAACCCAAAACATTCAGACTTTTACAAGCTATAGAAACAATGATATTACTTGTCAAGTCAAATAAAAACATCAGATTTAACTTATTAAACCATTTTAATCGCACATGAAAAAAATTCTTTTCCTTTTTATTCTCCTTTCACCAATTTCTTCCTTATACGCACAGGTAAAATCTGGATTAACCATCGACAAGATCATGCAGGATCCTAAGTGGATGGGGGTATCACCAGGTAATATTCAGTGGGATGCAAACAGCCAGGTCGTCTACTTTCACTGGAATCCTGACAAAGCCCCCATTGACGAAATGTACCAGATAAGCATTAACAAGCACACCCCACTTAAAGTAGATATAGAGAACAAAAAATCACTTAACAGGGGCGCGATTGTCTATAATATTGACCGCACTAAAATGCTGTTTGAACGCGGAGGCGATCTGGTTATTTATTCGCTGAAAACCAAAAAAGAAAGGCAGCTTACTAATACGGTTGAACGGGAAAGTAATCCTTCTTTCAGCAAAACTGAAAGTAAAGTAATCTTTCAGCGTGGCGACAACCTGTATAGCATCTCAACTGAAGGAGGCCAGCTAGTGCAGCTAACGAATTTCACCCGCACAAAGAAACGTCCCGAGAGCACGATAAGCGCCCAGGATAACTGGCTAAAGCTCGACCAAACCAAAGAGTTTGAAATCATCCGCAAAAAGGAAGATGTTAAAAAGCGTAATGAAGCCGAAAGAACGGCCCTGGAGATTAAACGCCCTAAAGAATTCTACCTCGATGAACGGAGTTCTATAAACAATATCCGGTTAAGTCCTGATGAAAAGTTTCTCACTTTCCGCATCAGTAAACAACCAGAGGGCAGCAAGCAAACTATCGTACCCAACTATGTAACCGGGTCGGGATACACCGAAGACATTGCCGCCCGTACCAAAGTTGGCAGTCCGTTAACAACTTACGAAAGTTATATTTACGATCAGCAGCGGGATAGTATATACCGCATTGCTACAGATAAAATCCCTGGCATTAAAGATCTACCGGATTATGTGAAAGATTACCCGAAGCAACTGGAAGAAAGACAAAAAAAGAACGATGATAGAAAGGTAGCTATCACTGGCCCTTTCTGGAACGATCCGGGTACTCAGGCTGTGGTAGTGATCACGGCTATGGATAATAAAGACCGCTGGATTATGAAGCTTGATGCAGCAAGTGGAACGTTAAGTCCTTTAGATCGTCAGCGTGATGAGGCATGGATCGGCGGCCCGGGGATTGGCGGTGCTTTTGGAGCCGGTAATGTGGGCTTCATCGATAATAATACATTCTATTTCCAGAGCGAAGCTTCTGGGTACTCCCATATCTATACAATAAACTTAAATTCGGGGGTTAAAAAGCAGCTTAGCAAGGGTAACTACGAAGTACAATCGCTTCGCTTATCAAATGATAAAAAACACTTTTACTTCTCAGCCAATATCGAACATCCGGGGATCACTCATTATTACCGTATGTCGGTAAATGGTGGCGAACCTTTAAAGCTTACCGGTATGAAAGGCGGAAATGAAGTTACTCTCTCGCCCGATGAGAGATGGCTGGCGATCCGCTATTCATACTCAAATAAACCCTGGGAACTTTATTTGCAACCTAATAAGGCCAGAGCAAAAGCTGTAAAGATCACTAAATCTACCACTGCAGAGTTCGACGCTTACGCCTGGAAAGATCCGGAGATGATCAATTTTAAAAACCGCTTTGGCTCAGATGTCCATGCTCGGCTTTATCGTCCTGCGACAGCACACCCTGATAAACCGGCTGTTGTTTTCGTTCACGGTGCAGGTTATCTGCAAAACGTGCACTACTGGTGGAGTCAATATTTTCGGGAATACATGTTCCATAATTTCCTGGTTGACAATGGCTATACGGTTTTAGATATAGACTATACAGCCAGTTCAGGTTATGGCCGGGATCATCGCACCGGCATTTACAGACATATGGGTGGAAAGGATTTGACCGATCAGGTAGACGGCGTAAAACTGCTGGTTGACAAATATGGTGTGAATCCGAAAAAAGTTGGACTTTACGGAGGTTCGTATGGCGGATTTATCACCCTGATGGCATTATTCACCACACCGGATGTGTTTGCTTCTGGGGCTGCGTTACGCTCTGTGACAGACTGGGCACATTATAATCACGGGTATACTTCAAATATTTTGAATGAGCCGTACACTGATGAGAAAGCCTATCGCAAAAGCTCTCCAATCTATTTCGCCGATGGCCTGAAAGGAAATCTGTTGATGGCGCATGGCATGGTGGATGAAAATGTTCATTTTCAGGATATTGTACGCCTAACCCAGCGCTTTATTGAACTGAAGAAAGATAATTGGGAACTCGCCGTATATCCGGTAGAAGATCATGGTTTTGTGGAGCCTTCCAGCTGGACGGATGAATACAAACGGATCTTTAAACTATTTGAAGAAACTTTGAAGAACTAGCGGATAGCTGCTAAATAACTGAGCCTGATGTTTCATTCGTTGAAATATCAGGCTTTTTTATTCTGCCTAAGTTTTTGAGGATTGTAATTGCTGATCTGAATATAACCAAATCAGTTAAGAGCCTTGAGATAGATAATGTATGGACTTCTATTATCCTTGTTCCTATCATGTTCGTGTCAGGCCGTCAATTTGACGGCCTGACACGAACATGACCAAAGCAAGACCCGAACAGTGTGGCTCTGGGAAGTAATGGACTCTGCCCGCTAAGCACGTTGACGATATTCATAAATAAACACCGCTGATGATTAGTCCTGGAAAAATTTGGAATAGTAAGGAAGAAAATGGCAGCCCTTGTCCCGAACCTAAATTACGGCCGGTCGGTAGGTTAAAGTACGTGACTGCCATGTACGAGATATTTTTTCAAAGCAAGCTTCAGGCATGTCTTGCAAAAAACCAGGACAAAAAAAAAGCCTCCGCTTGAAAAGCGGAGGCTAATACGATTAATAAATATAATTCTTATTAGATTACTTTTACATTTACCGCATTTTCGCCTTTACGACCTTGTTCTACTTCGTATTCAACTTGATCGTTTTCACGAATTGAATCGATAAGACCTGATGAGTGAACGAAGATTTCGCTACCACCTGCGTTTGGAGTGATGAATCCAAATCCTTTGGTTTCATTGAAAAATTTAACTGTACCTTGTTGCATTTTATTTACTATTAATTTTAACAAAGGTAAACTAATTTATTGCATTACTACTATAACCGTAATAATAGCATTTTATATTATATTATTTAGACAAAACCCTTAAAAGCGCGGGCAACAGGCTTATATTGAGGGTAGACTACGGGGCTTGGTTACACTGCAGCTTTGAAAATCCGTAGAATTATCCCTTCCCGATCCGTATTAATACTGAATCCTCCATCGTCTGGCTGCTCTAATTTAGCTTTACTAAATAACTAAATCTTATGAAGACGATCTGTACGGTATTAATTGGAGTTGCATTATTCTGTTCGAGTTTTAAATTAGAAGACGAAGAGGGTCTAGCCCGGGTAAGTAAGATCCAGGGTATCGAGATCTATATGCTAAGCGAACCGGTAAGAGATTATGAAGTGATCAGCGACGTGAACAATGGTATCAACGCCAGTTCTGCGGTAACCGGGGGAATGGTCAACGAAAGCATTGCCGATAAAGCATCCAAGTTTGTCAGAAGGGCAATGAAAGAGAATTCGCGCATTGATGCGGTAATTTACTCATCGGGTAAGCGGGTTGTAGGCATTCGTTTTAAAGATACACCAACCCCTTCGACCAAAGGTATTGGCCGGGTGAAGAAGATAAATGGTCTGGATACCTATATTCTGGCTGAACCTTTACAGGATTATGAGGTCTTGACAAGTAAAGGCGGTGGTATCAAATGGAAATCCTATGTGACCGGTGGATTGATCAATAATTCGATCGAGGAAGATATAGAGCGGATGATTAAAAAGATCCAGGGCAACGGAACGTCGGTAGACGGCGTAATTTACTCCGCAGGAAAATCCGCTTCCGGCTTCAGATACAGATAGTGCCTGTGAAATGCTCTCTTCTAAAAAGCCACGTGGGAAACCGTGTGGCTTTTAGTGTATACTATCCAGTTTATTCCACTTTCAACCGTCTGGTAACATCCAATTGATCTCTCTTCTTCTGCAAGTTCTGTCTCCCCGACAAGTGATCGGGTAAGAACTTATACTTCTAGTAAAGCCGGAGGCACCTCTGGCTTCTCTGTTAATGCAGCAGGCAAGTCAATGGTCACCAATGTTCCTCTTCCTGGGCTTGACTCAAACTCAACAGTTCCTTTTAAGGCGGCCACTCTCGATTGAATATTTTTTAAGCCGATCCCTTTCTTACTCTCAAAGTCTGAAACATTAAAACCGCAGCCATTATCTTCAATGGTGACAGAAATTCCGTCTTGGTCACTGATCAGCGAGATATAAAGTTTGGTAGCTTTCGCATGTTTAATGACATTGTTAAGGGCTTCCTGGATTACGCGATATAAAGCAGTCTCGGTATGCGGATTAGGTAAAATTACGAGTCCGCCAGTGTCAAGGTTCACGCTGAGCCCTCTACTATCCACCTTGCTGGCAAGCTCCTTTAGCGCATGTGCCAATCCTTTTTTCGACAGGGCATTGGGCATCATCTGATGAGAGATCGCCCGCATTTCGTCGTAGCTTTCGGTTACAAGGGCGAGTGTTCGTTCGGCCAGCTTGCGCTGGACTGTCATTTGAGGCAACTCTTTACACAAGCCGTTCAGGTTCATCAACGCACATGACAATACCTGTCCAACGCCATCATGCAATTCGGCAGCTATCCGGCGGCGTTCATCATCTTCCGCATCGAAAACAGCCTTTGCGGAAAGCTCTTGTTGCTTATGTATTGCCTTCTGCAATCGGGCGCTTTCCAATAGCTTCCGACTGTTAAAAATCATATAAATGAAGATGCCGCTAACGATCACCAATCCTACTACGGTGGCCAGCAAGACATTTCTTTTTTCAATCTGCAGTTTCTGTATAGTTGACTGCTGGTTCAAATCTTTGATCTGTTGCTCTTTTTTGTCTGTCTCATATTGAATGTTGAGCCTGGCAATGTTTCGATCGTTGGTTTCATTACTGATCTGATTTGCCACCTTCAAATATTTCTGCGAAGCGTCAAACGCTTTTTGATAATCCTTTTTTTGCTCATAGAGTTTAGTTAGCGACTGGTAAGCGTTTCGAGACCCATACTTATAATGTGTTTTTTTAAAAAGCAGAAGGGCTTCACCGAGGAGTGCTTCAGCCTTCGGATATTCCTTTTTCGCGCTGTACACTGAGGCCAGGTTGAGGTACGTATCTCCAATTTGTTTATCATCCCTAAAAAATCGATCAAGCTCCAATACTTTGTAATGATATTTCAGGGAGGCATCATAGTTTCCCATATAAAAAAAGCAAAGGGCCATATTGGAATAAATTTCTGAATAGTTCCGGCGATTGTTGGTCCTGGCGCAGATCTTTAAGGCTTCATAATCTACTTTCAGAGCTGCCGCATAATTTCCTTCCATGCCGTAAATATTAGCCAGTGTGTGCAAACCACGGAGGATAAGTTTATCATCGTTAAGGCGCCTGCCGATGGTGAGAGCCTTTTGAATGTATGATTTAGCCTTTTTCAGCTTATTGTTACTCATATTCACCACGCTGAGGCTGGCCAGACTTGAGCCGATTCCTAACGAATCCTTTATAGCTTCGCGGATCTTAAGAGCGGAGAAGTGGCTATTGAGTGACTGATCGAAATTCCCGATCTGCCAATGATAGGTAGCTACCAGATGCAGGCCGGAAGCCTCGGCTTTAGGCAGTTTGTTCTTTCGGGCAAGTTGTAAGCACCGGTCAGCGTAGGTTTTCAGGGAATCATACTCCCCCTTCAGGTTAAAGTAAAACGCCTGCTGGTAGTTTGCCCATGCCTTTCCTTCCGGAGATTTCAATCGGCTGGATAAAATGAATAACTGATCTATTAGCTTTTGCGAAAGTTTTGGATCTTGTCCCTGTAAAGCTGTAATCCGCTGATGATAAGAATGAATCTTTTCAATTCCGTCAGGCTGCACTTGAAGTCGTTTTTCAAGAGTTCTTAAGGCCGGCAACTGTTGCCCGGGTGAAAAAAATGGAACTAGAAAAAAGACGATGAAGAAAATTCGCATAAGTATGTATATTCCGTTCAACTAATTAATGATTAAATATTGATAGTTGAAATTTTTTAGTTCTAATTTTGCATCACATACGAATGAGTATTACGGTTTTAATTGTAGATGACCATGCCCTCATGCTCGACGGCCTGGAAGCCTTGCTTCAGCAGCAGGATAATTTGCACGTGGTGGCTAAAACGACCAATGCTAACTATGCGCTGGCCTATCTTCGAAAGGAAGATATTCGCGTGCTCATCACCGACTACAGCATGCCCGGAATGAGCGGCGTGGAATTGGTTTTGGAAGCCAAAAAAATGAGGACAGAGTTAGGCGTTATTGTGCTGAGCATGCACGATGAAGCGGATATGGTGCAGGAAGTAATTTCCGCTGGTGCCGACGGATATATATTGAAAAAATACGCTCAACAAGAGATCATTCAGGCTATTAATATTGTGGCCAATGGAGGTAAATATTGGAGTCCGGAAATTAATCAAATATTAATTCGCGGCTTAAAAAGACCGGAAGAAAAAAGTCATGAACTTTCGGCCCGCGAACTTGAAATATTAAAATTGCTGGTATTGGAGATGACCACAAGGGAGATTTCGGAAAAACTTTTTGTGAGCGAACGCACCATAGAAACACACAGAAAGAATCTGCTCCGTAAGACCAATTCTAAAAATACAGTCGGTTTAGTTAAATATGCCTATTCTCAAAAACTTATCAGCCACTAATGGAAACCAGAGCGGCTTATAACCGTTGGGCTCAGACCTACGACACGGTCGGTAATAAAACCCGCGATCTGGAAAAAACTGTGATTCGCGACGTTTTAAAAGAAATCAACTGTAACCACATCATAGAAATTGGTTGTGGTACCGGCAAAAATACAGCCTGGTTAGCCGATCATTGCAAGAAGCTTACAGCAACTGATTTCTCCGATGAGATGTTAAGTTTGATGCGACAAAAGATCTCCGACCCTAAAGTAACTATAAGACAGGCGGACATCACAAAGCCGTGGAATATGCAGCCTGCTGATTTGATAACCTGCAGCCTTGTGTTAGAACATATTGCTGATCTTGCGTTTATATTCGGGCAGGCAGCCGCACATCTTAATCCCAGCGGGCAGTTCTACATCTGCGAACTTCATCCCTACAAACAGTTGCAGGGAAGCCGCGCAAAATTTGAAGAAGGCGGGAATGTTCTACACCTCGAATACTTTGTTCATCACATATCCGAGTACATGGAGGCGGCGTTTAATAATCACTTCAACTGCATCAGCCTGCAAGAATGGTTTGATACTGAAGATCGAAATGCCTCTCCCAGGCTGGTGTCATACCTGTTCGAAAGAATCAAGTTATAAGACTTATTGCTTTATAGTTTGCATCAATGATTTTTCAGGTGATATAGATTATGTCTATATGCTATCAGTAAAAAGTATGAGTAATTACTTCCCGATGATTGGTTGGCGAGGCCAATAGGCTTACCTTTGCGTCAGATTTTAATAACCCATAACAAGTATAAATTATGATTAGCATAGGACAAAAATTCCCTTCTTTTGAAAAGACAGCAGTAGTAAGTATTGAAAAAGGCAAAGAATTCGAAACCATTTCTTCTGACTATTTTACCAATGAAGATAACGTATGGACGGTAATATTCTGGTGGCCAAAAGATTTTACTTTTGTTTGCCCTACCGAGATTAAGGAATTCAATAACGCCTTTGGTGAGTTTCGCGATCGCGATGCACGCCTGATAGGTGCATCTACTGATACCGAAAACGTCCACCTTGCCTGGAGACATAGCCATGATGATTTACGTGATCTTAAATTCCCGATGCTGGCTGATACTTCAAAGTCATTAGCTGAAGAACTGGGTATTTTAGAGCCGACTGAGAAGATTGCTTATCGTGCTACTTATATCGTTGATCCAACTGGAGTGATCCGTTGGGTAAGTGTAAATGATTTAAATGTTGGCCGTAACGTTAAGGAAGTTTTACGTGTTCTGGACGGTTTGCAAACAGATGAACTTTGCCCTTGTAACTGGGAAAAAGGCCAGGAAACGTTAACTGTTTAATATTAAATTATTGCGAGCTCCTCTCTATCCTTTCAATAGCAAGGATGAAGAGGAGTTTTTTTATGAACCTATAAATTCTATAAAAATGAATGAAAGTACTGAAGTGATCCAGGAATTGCTTGCGAATATAAATTTTGAAAGTGACTACCGTACAGATAGCCTGACCCTGTTGGAAGAAGGCAATTCTCGGTACCTGCGGGACCTTAAGCTAAATTTTAGCAGCACACTAACCTCTGAACACTTATCTCCAAAGGAAATTGCCTTGTTGGGAATCAGCGTAGCCGTTAATGAGCGGAATAACGTGCTGATTAATTTCTTCAAAAAATTTGCTCTTGATAATGAAGCTACAGCGGAAGAGATTGCTGAGGCGGCTGCTTGTGCTTCGCTATTGGCTTCGAATAATGTCTTCTACCGCTTCCGTCACTTTACTCAAAAAGAAAAATACACACAGATACCTGCCCGGATTCGCATGCAAATCATGATGAAACCGGCTACAGGAAAAGAATTTTTTGAACTTATGAGTCTGGCAATTTCCGCGGTCAATGGCTGCGAGATGTGTGTCAATTCACACGAGGATTCGCTCATCAAACTGGGCACCTCTGAGGAACGAATTTTTGATGCTGTGAGACTTGCTTCGATAATTACAGCCACCGGAAAGATCATTTATTAACTTCATAAGCATCAAAAAAGAAACTGTCAATAAAAAAATTAAAATGTGCGGTAAACATATTGAAATCACAAAAGTAATTTTGTAATTTTAAAGCTTAAAGGTTAATCAACCTTGAAGCCGGCACTCAATCAGGTATTTTAAAGACATGCAGTGATGTATTTCGACCCTGAAGTCCCTTTAAGGAATAAGTTTTTTATGTAATTTTTGGGTTAAACGGTCAGATAATTAACTTATCTGACCGTTTCTTTTTAACATCAATTACCACCCATAATCATTAAAACGATCCACACCTAGAACCGGGAAACTGAGAATTAAGTACTGGGTAATTTATTTGGCAGAATTTTTAACTTCATTTAACGGGCATTTTCGCATTCACGGACAGCTTGACTTTTAAATTTAAATTTAGGCTTTCCGTTATATTGTACTTAAACTGGTTTTATGAAAAGAATTATACAGCTAAGTTTTCTGTTCCTTGTTTTGACATCTTTTAACGTTAAAAAGCCACAGACTTCCTGGATCAGAATTAACCAGCTTGGGTATTCTGTTAATAGTCCGAAGGTAGCTGTCTGGGCTTCTAAATCGCCAAATAAGCTGAAAACTTTTAAGGTTATTGATTCGGCTACCAACAAAGTGGTTTTCAAATCTAAGGTTGGTAAGGCTTTTGGTGCTTACGGACCATTTAACGAAACTTGCCGGTTAAACTTTTCCGAAGTTAAAGCACCAGGCACTTATTACATCCAATCAGGAAAGGTCAAATCACCCTTCTTTCGAATCTCCAATGATGTTTATGCCGGACTGGCCGACTTTGCCCTCCGCTATATGCGTCAGCAACGCAGCGGGTTCAACCCGTATTTAAAAGATTCATGCCACACCTTCGATGGCTATACCATGTACGGTCCGATGCCGGATAGCACAATTATTGACGTGTCTGGCGGATGGCATGACGCTTCGGATTATTTGCAGTATTCAACTACTTCCGCGAACGCGACTTATCATCTTCTGGCAGCCTATCGCGATTTTCCAAATGTCTTCTCTGATCAGCATTTATCGAACGGCTTAACGGGTACTAACGGCACAGCTGATGTTCTGGACGAAGCTCGGTGGGGTTTACAGTGGCTGCTAAAAATGCATCCTAAAGAAGACTGGCTATTTAATCAGCTTGCTGATGACCGCGATCATACGAGCTTCAGGCTGCCAACCGATGACCTGGTTGACTATGGCATGGGACCGGGAAAGGCAAGGCCTGTCTATTTTGCAAGCGGACAGCCCCAGGGGCTCAAAAAGCACAAGAACAGGGCGACAGGTGTAGCTTCAATAGCAGGTAAGTTTGCCAGCTCATTTGCGTTGGCATCGCAACTCTATGATCAAAAAGATAAACTATTGTCAGATCTCTTCAAACAGAAGGCATTATCGGCTTATAAGCTGGGAATGGACAAACCCGGTGTAGCTCAGACAGCGCCGCATGGCGCTCCCTATTTTTATGAAGAGGACAATTGGGTTGATGATATGGAATTGGGCTCTGCAGCGTTATTCCAACTTACCGGGGAGAAAGAATACTACACACGAGCTTTCGATTTTGGGAAGCAGGAAACTGTTACACCATGGATGGGAGCTGATACTGCCCGGCACTATCAATGGTATCCGTTCCATAATTTCGGCCATTATGAACTTGCCAAGAAATCAGATGGTGAGAACCGGAATCAACTGATTGCGTATTACAAAGAAGGAATAGAAAAGGTGTGGAACAAGTCTCAGGAAAATGGATTTTATCGTGGAATTCCGTTCATCTGGTGCTCGAACAACCTGACTACATCGTTCGCCATTCAATGTTATTTATATCGCGAATTAAGCGGTGATAAGACCTATCTGGAATTAGAACAGGCAAGTTTCGACTGGCTATTCGGCGTTAACCCCTGGGGTACAAGTATGGTTTATGGATTACCGTCGCATGGAGATACGCCGGAAGATCCGCATTCTGCTTTGACAGCAAAGTATAAATTCCCTGTTGACGGGGGCCTGATCGATGGTCCCGTTTATGGCAGCATTTATAATAACCTGATCGGTATTACCTTGTATCAACCTGATGAATATGCTGAGTTCCAATCTGACCTGGTGGTATATCACGATGATTATGGCGACTACAGTACCAACGAGCCTACCATGGATGGAACAGCTTCATTAATCTACTTACTGGCCGCTAAAGAAAAAGAATCCCGGGAGGTGAATGCCTCAAAAAAGTAGTTATAGATAAATACGGGACTATTATCAGGGGTGATACTCTGTCAAAGAAGATTGCCCTGGTATTTACAGGTAATGAATTCGCTGATGGAGGCGCCAATATTCTACAAACATTAAAGGCTGAGAAAATTAAGTCCTCCTTCTTTTTGACAGGAACATTTTACTCAACACTTGAATTTAAGCCGCTTATCAAAAAGTTGAAAGCGGCAGGCCATTATCTGGGAGCACACTCCGACAAGCACCTTCTATATTGCGACTGGACAAAAAGGGATAGCCTGCTGGTAACATATCAGCAGTTCAGCGAAGATTTAAATAATAACTACAGGCGAATGCAGCAGTATGGCGTTCAAAAAGCAGATGCTCCGTACTTTTTGCCTCCCTATGAATGGTATAATTCAACCATTGTGAACTGGACTGCACAGGAAGGACTTCAACTGGTTAACTTCTCCCCCGGAACCCGCTCCGCAGCTGATTACACATGGCCTGAATTAGGCAAAAGTTACCGGCCATCAGATGAGATCTACCAATCGATCATTGACCGTGAGGAGGACGATGCAAACGGCTTAAATGGCTTTATTTTACTGATCCACATCGGCACCGATCCAGGGAGAAAGGATAAGTTTTATCAAAAGTTACCCGAACTGATCAAGGAATTAAAAAACCGGGGATATTCTTTCGAACGAATAGATAGAATGCTTAATTAGGTGTCAGTGTTCGTATCCTATTTATTCTTTTATACATTAAAGATCATCCTTCCCATCCTGTAATTTCTTTGTACACTTTTATGATGCTCTGATTTTTTGGCTATTTTACCAACGATTAAAACCCAGGCATGAACATACGTACTTTTCTCTCAGGCTTACTCCTGATTCTTCCTTTTGCATTGCAAGCTCAATATATTCCTCAGCCGAGTTCATCAGAGATTAAGTTAGCCCTTGAAAAGTTAAATACGGTAGGGAGCGTGTTGTATGTGGCCGCACATCCGGACGATGAGAATACCAGGCTTTTATCCTATTTGGCAAAAGAAAGGAAACTTCGTACCGGTTACCTTTCTCTGACCAGAGGAGACGGCGGGCAGAATCTGATCGGTACTGAACAAGGAGAACTACTTGGATTAATACGAACTCAGGAATTGCTAGCCGCGCGTCGGACCGACGGTGCGGAACAATTTTTTACAAGAGCTAAAGACTTCGGTTATTCGAAAACAGCTGATGAAACTTTTGAAGTTTGGGGAAAAGAGCGGATCCTTGCTGATGCTGTTTGGGTGATCCGCAGTTTTCGGCCCGATGTGATCATTACCCGCTTTCCGGAAGATAGCCGTGCCGGACATGGCCATCATACTGCCTCTGCTATCATTGCTCATGAAGCCTTTACCGCAGCAGCCGACCCTAAGCGTTTTCCTGAACAACTGAAATATGTAAAGCCTTGGCAAGCCAGACGCGTTGTCTGGAATACCTTTAATTTTGGTGGAACAAATACTACCTCGGAAGATCAGCTAAAAGTTAATGTAGGTACTTTCAACCCTCTGCTTGGAAAAGGATATGGTGAGATTGCCGCAGAAAGTCGGTCAAACCATAAGAGCCAGGGATTTGGCAGCGCCCGTCAGCGAGGGCAGTCATTTGAATTCTTTGCTCCTATTGCCGGAGACGAAGCCCGTAAAGACTTATTCGAAGGGATAGATCAAACCTGGAATCGCATTAAGGGGAGTAATGAAGTGGCGGGTTTAATTAACCAGGCTAACCACGCTTACTCGTTGGAGGAGCCTTCGTCGTCGGTACCGCTTTTATTGAACATCTTAAAAAGTTTAAGCCAGTTAGAAGACTCCTACTGGCGATCACATAAGGAAAAGGAAACCAAAGAGCTAATCGCAGCTACTGCCGGCTTATGGTTTGAAGCAAACGCTGCTGCACCAGTTCAGGCAATTGAGCAGCCGTTTGCAGTGACAGCACAGGCTATCATGAACAGCGACTTGAAAGCCAGTTTTACAATCGGGCAGACTGCAGGTATGAAATCTGAACTTACCGACTTACCCAAGGGCATCCTGGTCTTTCACACCGATACCCTGCAAGCCAATAAACTATCTCAACCCTATTGGCTGGCAGAAAAGAGTTCAGTCGGCACCTACACCTTTGCTGATCAGCAACTGGTTGGTTCTCCGGAAAATACCGATCCCCTCAGCATTTGGTTTAACTTCGTGATCAATGGACAGGCCGTTTCATTTAAACGCCCGGTTGTATTCAAATCGACCGATCCGGTGCGTGGTGAGGTCTATCAACCCCTGGTTATAGCTCCACCGGTTACAGCCACCATTACTGAAAATGCCTACGTATTCAACGAAAATAGTTCAAGGAATATTCAGGTACAATTAAAGGGTTTCCTTGACAACGCGACGGGCACATTGAAGCCTCAAATTCCCTCCGGGTGGAAAATCAGTCCTGATAAAATTGATTTCAAGCTTGTAAATAAAGGGGATGAGCAAACCGTGAACTTTACTTTAACTCCCGCGGGTAATGTAAATAGCGGCTCTATCTCTATGAAGCTGGCCGTTGCAGGGAAAACTTACAACCAGGGATTAAAGGTTGTATCATATGAACATATCCCCATCCAAACACTTTTTCCCCTCGCAGAAGCAAGGGTTGAAAGGCTGAATTTGAAGACTGCCGGCAAACAGATCGGATACCTTTCTGGAGCAGGTGATATGATCCCTGAATCGCTGAGACAAATTGGATTCCAGGTAACAATCATCAATGAAGATCAGATAATCAATGGAGATCTTTCCAGATTCGACGCCATAATTTCCGGAATCAGAGCTTACAACGTAAACAGCAGGTTGAAGTATGTTCAAAAAAAATTAATGGACTATGTAAAAGGGGGAGGAACTTATTTGGTTCAGTACAACGTTAGCAACCCGCTGGTGCTTACGGACATCGGTCCATATCCTTTTAAGATCTCTAGAGACCGCGTAACTGAAGAAGATTCGAAGGTTTCAATTTTGACGCCCGATAATCCGGTACTTAATTATCCCAATAAAATTACGGCCAAAGATTTTGAAGGATGGGTGCAGGAACGGGGGATATATTTTCTCTCAGATCTTGATCCTCATTACACGCCGATTTTGGGAATGAACGATAAAAATGAAAAACAAAGCCCGGGGTCACTCGTAGTTGCCGATTACGGTAAAGGCCGGTTTATTTATACTGGTTTAGTATTTTTCAGACAATTGCCAGCGGGTGTACCGGGCGCTTACAGATTATTTGTAAATTTGATCGCTAATAAAAATCGAAAATAACATGGACAAACACAACAATCCTGAAGTTAACTACTCTTTGTTTTATATCCTGGCTGTAATCTGTGGCGTATTAACCGCCTGGGTGATTACAGGTTCAATTTTATTTGTACTGCTTGGTGCTATATTGGGCCTGTTGTCTGCCGGTTTTTTTGTTAACGTGCTTGTCAAAGACCGTGAGGTTTGATCCGGAACTTCCTCCGTTCGTTAAAAGCTGGAACCAGTTTTATGGCCTGTTAATTTTGTGGCTGATACTTTTGATTGTACTTTTCTACGTGTTCACCAAAACATTTGAATGAGTACCATTGACTGGCTCGTATTAATTTTCACCCTCCTATCCATCGTTACTTACGGTGTTTACAAAAGCAGGGGCACCCAGAATGTTGAGGGATTTTTACGTAATCAGACATTACCCTGGTACCATGTGACATTATCAGTAATGGCCACTCAAGCAAGTGCCATTACTTTTTTATCTGCTCCAGGGTTAGCCTACTCCAAGGGGATGAGCTTCGTGCAGTTCTATTTTGGCCTTCCACTAGCTATGATCGTTCTGTGTATCACCTTCGTGCCAATTTTCCATAAGCTAAACATATATACCGCTTACGAATTTCTAGAAAAGCGCTTTGACTTGAAGACAAGGGCCTTAACCGCTTTCCTGTTCTTGATTCAAAGGGGCTTGTCAACTGGAATCACCATCTATGCGCCGTCGATCATCCTTTCAACGATATTAGATATTGATACTACCTACACTACTCTTTTTATAGGCGGACTGGTAATTACCTACACCGTTTGGGGAGGTTCAAAAGCGGTCTCTTATACCCAGCTTCTTCAAATGAGTATTATCTTCCTGGGATTGTTTACCGCAGGCGTAATGGTCATCCACCTGCTTCCTTCCAATATAGGCTTTGGTGATGCTTTGCAGATCGCCGGTAAGATGGGAAGGACCAATGCTATAGACTGGTCTTTTGACTGGGATAATCAATACACGGTTTGGAGCGGGCTGATAGGTGGTTTCTTTCTTCAATTATCTTACTTTGGAACCGATCAAAGCCAGGTTGGCCGATACCTTACCGGCTCTTCAGTAAGTCAAAGTCGTTTAGGATTACTAATGAACGGACTGGTTAAAATTCCAATGCAGTTCCTGATATTGATGATCGGTGTTCTGGTGTTTGCTTTTTACCAGTTCAATCAACCCCCAATCTTCTTCAACAGCTACGAGTTAAACAAAGTTGAAAAGAGCGAATACAACGGCGAGCTAACCAGGATCAAATCTGATTATTCCGAAATTTTCAAAGAGAAGCAGCAGCAGATCATTCAGTTAAATGAGTCACTAAAGCAAGGGGATGAAACCGCTATTAACAGCAACCGGCAGATCTTGCAGTCGTCCGATGAGAAGACCAGGGCCATTCGTCAGCAGGCTGTAGATCTGATGCTGAAGAACGATCCGAATGCGGATACAAATGATAACAACTATATCTTCCTAAGCTTTGTTACGCGTTATCTGCCTCAGGGCCTGATCGGATTACTTATCGCCATCATCTTTCTGGCATCCATGGGTTCAACGGCAAGCGCCTTAAATTCACTAACATCAACAACAGTCATTGATATTTATAAAAGGCTGATCAATAAAGAAGATTCAGATAAGAAGTACCTGTTCATTTCCCGATGGACAACCATCGTATGGGGCCTCTTTTGTATCCTGATGGCATTATATGCCAGTAAACTGGGCAATCTTATAGAAGCCGTAAACATACTTGGCTCTTTATTCTATGGCACCATTCTCGGGATCTTCATAGTCGCTTTTTACTTCAAAAGAATCGGAGGATCTGCTACATTCAAAGCGGCGCTGATAACCGAAGTAATTGTGTTTACGCTTTGGCTGACAGACGCAATGGCCTTCTTATGGCTCAACGTAGCAGGTTGTTTGGCCTTAGTGCTTATCGCCTGGATCTTAGAATCCATTACTAAAAGACCAGTCCCAATACCAGCTGAGGTGGTCACCTATAAATAAAAAAGCCCTCAGTTTTACAACTAAAGGGCTTCAATGAATGATGCAAACATTTTATTTTCTGGCTTCCGCGATCAGCTTCTCATTCAATACAACATAGTCTGGATTATTTTGTGATTGAGCTTTTTTCAAAGAATTGGTTGCACTGACAATTGCGGCTTTCTTATCGCCTAACTTCATTTGGATCTTTGCTTTCAGATGCTCTACCCAATATCTCTCGGGATTTTGTTCAACAGCTTTGTTAGCCCATTCCAGCGCTTGCTTTAAATCCTGACCTTTTTCAAAATAGTAAGTAGCTGCTTCAAAATATGGGCGACTATCTGTTGGTGACATCGCTGCTTGTATCTGTTTCATGATCCGGCTATCGATCTCCGCATTAACTGTAAAACTCACAGCGGTTCTCTCCCACATCAGCTGAACATCCAGAGACTGAGGCTTTACATTAGCAAGATTAATCGTGAATGATTCAACGTCATAAGGCAATGCTAGAGGCTTAGCTTTGAACCTTACCAGGTCATCTGACTGCTTGTAACCCATTGAGCCCCACAAAGCTGTATTCTTGCTCAGAATAATAGTCCACTCGTCTTTAGCCGGAATTGTATAAAGTGCGTATTCTCCTTTGGGAACGGCGTTACCAGATATTTTAACATCCTCTCCAAAAGTTATTTTAGTAGGTTGATTAGCGCCTGTACGCCACACTTGATTGTTGAAAGGCACCAGGTCACCCATTATCTTACGTCCCTTTGCAGAAGGGCGAGAGTACGAAATTGAAATTTCAGAAAGGGCAAACTCTTGTTTAATGGTTTGCAGGGGACTTGCAGGCGGCATTTTAATTGTTTGTGCCTGCAGCTGACTCATGATCGCAGGAGCAATGAACAATGTCAGTAGCATTGGGAATGCAATTTTTCTCATATACTTTAATTTATGGTTGACCAATGATAGCAGAAAGTTACAGGTATTCCATAAAAAGTTCGCTAAAAAATTCAAAAACTGAATTAGCTGGTATAAAAAAAGCCCCCTGCTTTTGCAGAGGGCTTCAACCTAAACCTTATCACAATTAAACCAAAAATGGTTCTACATATAAACCCTAATAACCCAAAAAAGTTGTGGGCTCTATAAAATATTTTTCCGAAATTATTCTGATAACATCTTTTTTCGCAACAGCCCATCAAGAAGATATAGCCCCAGAATTATATCTGCAAAGAAAAAAAGGCGCAGATATGCACTGTTGATGTAAAAAGAGTAATCCACCTCCGGCAATTTATAACCGGGCAAGGCTTTAGTCACTGGCTGAACCCAATCAATCTGCTTAAAAACCATGGCCAGTAAAGCCACTATCGAAATCAGGAAGCAAGCAGCAATTCCGTAGATGATCCGCTTATCAACTGAGGATTTTACAGACCCCGGGACCGGTATCGACTCTATCTGACTCATCACATTCCTGGTGAAGCTCATGGACGGCTCATCCAATTCTATTTTCGCAAGATCCTGATGTAAACTTTCCAGTTCTGAAAATACTGCCTGGCATTCACTATCAGTTGCCACCAAATGTTTTACTTCTTTCCTTTCCTGTTCATTGCAGGTTCCATCCAGGTAATCCCAGATTCGTTGTTCTATCCTATTCATAACAACTCCTTTACTTCGTGATGTAATAAGCCTTCAAGCTTCTCCTTTAACCGGTGCCGTGCTCTGTGCAGCTTTACTTTAACGGTATTACTTTCCATGTCCAGTGCTTTGGAGATCTCGTCCAAAGACTGTTCGCCCTTATAAAAAAGGGTAATTATGGCTGCATCATCGGGTAACAGTTGATCAATAGCCAAATTTAAATAAACAAATTTCGACTTCTGCTCTACCTGGTCGGCATTAAAAGCCGAAACATGATTCTCCAGTTGCAGGTGCGACTCTTCAGAATCTATTGACTGCGTATCAAGTCGCTTCCGGCGTAAAAAGGTCATAGATGTGGTATAAACAATCGTGTACATCCACGTGCTGAATTTGGCTGTCTGCTGAAAATTATTTAAAGAACGATAGGCTTTTACGAAACAATCCTGAGCAATCTCTTCAGCATCCTCCCGATTTTTAGTAAACCGGAGGGCTAGTGTAAATACAAAACGCTGATGACGTTTGATCAACTCGGCATAGGCCGATTGATTGCCTGCCAGCACCAGCTTGATCAGCTCTATGTCCGTAAGTTTTTGTTGCATCAGTTAATGACTCTGACCACACATGAAGACTAAAGGTTACAGGTGTTCTTCTATTATTTTAGCTTAGCAATTACCGTTTACTAAAAAATCCCTACCGTTCACCCCTTTTTTTGCAATAAACTAATTATAACAAGTACATTCATAACCTGCTAATGTGTTGAAATCTTATAAGTTACAAATTATAAAAAAATATGAGAGGACTGATCTCTTAACCTCACAAAACCTATGAAGAAGTTTGTGTTCTTTATCTTAACGCTCTCTACAATTTCATGCTCCGAAAAGAAAGATCGGAATTTAAATCTTGATCAGGTAAATGTATCGTCGTTCAGCTTTTTTAAAGTTGAGTCAAGCAACAGTATTCCTCTGGCAGCCACCGAAGGAAACATCACTTTTGCATTCGGTGAACCAGCAGTGGTGAAAGACGATATTCTAGCGGTCAACAAATTAGCCTGTACCAAGTGGATATATAAGGGCGCTACTATCTATCTGCAAGCTGGCAGAATGGTGGACATTGACCTTAAAACCGCCGCCTACGGATTTGTATTCAATGGAAATGTAATCAAAGTTGGTGAAGATATCAGCAAACTGAAAGATTTGTTTCCCGCTTCATTTGCTGAACGTTCAAACCGACAAATCCTAATCAGCCTTAGCTATAACGGAGATCCAATTAATACCCAAATATTATTTGATTTTAACCCCAAAAATCAAATAACTGCAATATCATTAATGGGATAACATCTTAATTTACGATCCCTGCCTCTTTGAACTTTTCTTTTAACGCCATTAAAAAAATCATGGTTGCTGTAACCTGTTTAAAAATGATGTTGTCATAGATTACAGATTGCGAAAATCTACAGACATTAAATCATTTTTATAACCTTAATACTAAAGTCATGAACGGCCCAGAAATTTTAATCCCAATTACCTTATTCATTTGCTTTTTAGCAATTGTCTTTTCCCTCCGTTATTTCTCAAACAAAGAACGGATGGCCATGATTCAAAACGGCATGGATCCAGGTCTGAAACGTGCACAACCCCAACCTTATGTTGTTTTGAAATGGGGACTATTGTTGATGGGAGCCGGCTTAGGATTATTTTTGGCTTTCCTACTCGACCATACGGTTCTTAACTTCACATCGGGTCAGCACGGCAGTGATGAAGATAGTGCAGCTATTTACTTTTCTTTAATCGGCATTTTTGGTGGGCTTGGATTATTTATTTCCTACCTGATCGAAAAGAAGGAAACCCTGGATAAATAACATAGACTTGCTTTCTCAACAAGAAAGCCAAAGAGGCTGTTCAGATGGTCTGGGTTGCCTCTTTTTTTGTCTGCCCATAGAGTGAGTTCGTTCACTTCTGCTTCTCTTCACTCTAAGCCTTCTGGTGTCCGTTTTGCTGCCAATAACTTAAGCAGAACCGTCTAAGGCTGAAAGAACCTGAGGAATAAGCCCGGTTTGCTAGGGAGATCTTGAATCCGCGCAAAGCGATAAAAGTCCAGTAGTTGTATTGCGGCTAACCTAAGTTAAATGAAATAATGTTTGCTGATTGGTATGTCGAGCCAGGGAGTGGCCGTTTTCTAATAACGCAGGAGAAGATCTTTGCAATAGTGGAATTGCCTGTAATAGCTTCAGACTATTTTTGCAGAGGTATAATAGCCACCGTGAGTCTGCTGATACAATTCATCTTACCCCTATCATTCATCATTTTGATTTCCCATACATGTGTTTTAGCACCGATATGCAGCGGCTTGCAAACACCTGTAACAAATCCGGATTTAACCGGCCTCAGATGATTGGCATTGACCTCAAGGCCAACACCCATATATTTCGAATCGTCGATGATCATGTTTGAAGCGATGCTGCCTAAAGTTTCGGAAAGCGCTACCGATGCCCCACCATGTAATATACCAGCAGGCTGGTGGGTGCGTTCGTCTACAGGCATTCGGGCTTCAATAAAGTCCTCGCCGAGAGAGGTGAATTCAATACCTAAAAGAGCACCCATGTGATTTTTAGGCCGGTCGTTCAATTCGTCAATCGTGTAGTTACGAAACCAGATCATAAATATCTTTCCTCAATTATATTGCGGTGATGATTAACGTGACCGACCAGAATGTATAATAAAGCCCGTACGCTCACCGGCTTATTGCTTGCGGTGCCGCGGCGGCTAAATCCATCTTCAGTCAGATGTTTAAACAGGTAGATATTGCTGATTCTTACAGCTTCAAACTCTTCAGCAAGACTGGCAAGGCTCCGATCATTAAAAGTCGCGTTGGCTACGTAGTCATTCTCGTCAAATGATGCCAGTGGAGTTAGGTCATTCCGTGCAATCCGCAACGCCCGGTAGGCCATGATTCGTTCAGTATCGATCATATGGCCCACGACCTCTTTAACCGTCCACTTACCTTCTGCATACGCATAGTAGGCTTTCATATCGGGAATCTGCTTTATAAATGCGGGCAAAGAGACGGCCTGGTGTTCCAGTTCACCTAAAACATTCTCGGATACCGTGTTGATGTAGGTCCCATAATACGGGTCAAACTCATCGGGTTGGGGTCGCTTCATAGGTCAGATTACTTTTTAAAACAATACGAAAAACAGTTCCTTTTCCAAGTTCAGAATCTTTAACAAAGATCTGCCCCTGATGGTAATTTTCAACGATACGCTTGGTAAGAGATAAGCCAAGTCCCCAGCCACGCTTCCTGGTTGTATAGCCAGGCTGAAAGACTGTGTCGAACTTTAATCGTGAAATCCCTTTTCCAGTATCAGTAATATCAATAAAAACCTGCTCTTTAACAAGGTTTTCGGCAATACTTATCTCAATTTTACCGCTTCCGTCAATAGCATTTACAGCGTTCTTAAGCAAATTTTCAAGTACCCAGTCAAACAGTGGCACGTTAACCAGAGCTTCTACCTGAGTATCTCCGGTTACTTCGAATTGAATTTTATCGCTTACACGGATTTTGAAGTATTCAACAAATTCGACCACTACATCATGAACGCCGTGATTTTGAAGAACGGGTTTAGAACCGATCTTTGAGAAACGGTCAGCAACCATCTCGAGCCGTCTGACGTCATTTTCCATCTCCATTACTATCGGGTCAGTGTCGGTATTGAGCTTCGCCTTTAACAATTCCACCCAGGCCATTAAGGCTGATATCGGGGTGCCTAATTGATGAGCCGTTTCTTTTGCCAAACCTACCCACACCTGATCCTGTTCAGAACGTCTGGAAGAACTGAACACGAGGTAAGCTACCAGGAGGAAAATTGCAATCACCGTAAGCTGTATATAAGGGAATATGCGAAGCTGTGTAAGCAGCATGGAATCTTTGTAATAGACATAGAGCTTTTCATTCCCACCCCTGGCAAGCTCAATGACTATAGGTGAATGCTGCTCCTTCATCTCGCGAAGCTGATTTTTAAAATACGTGGAGTCGTATTTTTTAACGCTGTCAGCTTCCAATTCAAAGTTCGTTTTGGTACTATCAAGACCCCTGTAAGACGTGATATTGCCCGCCGAATCGGCAACAATAGCTGGAACAGCAAGACTATCCCGAATGGAGTAAATGAAAGTAATATATTCATCATTGACATCCGGCATGTCGATAATATTACGGGTACTTTTCGACCAGACTTCAGCCCGTGTACGCTCAGATTCAGAAAGATTCTTTACCAGATAATTGGTATACCATAGAGAAGCAGCTGCAATAACAATTGCAAATGCCAGCAATATAAATTTCCAACGCCTTTTCTGTTCGTACGGATTCATTGATGCCAAATTACAAAAAGGAATGGCAAAGCGCATAAATTTGATTGTCCAGCCCTATCTTTGCGCCATGTTAAGCAATAAAAAAGTGAGGGTACGTTTTGCGCCGAGTCCAACCGGCGGTCTGCATTTAGGTGGTGTAAGAACGGTCTTATTCAATTATCTATTCGCCCGCAAACATGGCGGCGATTTCATTCTGCGAATAGAAGATACTGACCAGAATCGTTATGTGGACGGTGCCGAGCAATACATTTCCGATTGCTTAAAATGGTGCGGATTAAACCCTGATGAAAGTCCTGAAAAAGGAGGTCCTTTTGCTCCTTACAGACAAAGTGAGCGGAAAGACAATTACCGACAATACGCAGAACAACTAGTGAAGGATGGCTTTGCTTACTACGCATTTGACACTCCCGAAGAACTGGATGCTCAGCGACAACTCATACCTAATTTCAGATATGGTCATGATAACCGCCAGGGCTTAAGAAATTCGCTAAACCTTCCTGAAGCGGAAGTGAAAGCATTACTTGAACAAAATGTTCCGCATGTAATTCGTATTAAAGTGCCTTCCGATGAGACGATAAGTTTCAATGATATGATTCGCGGTATGGTAAGTTTTGAAACCAATTTAGTAGATGATAAGGTTCTGCTGAAAGCTGATGGCATGCCCACTTACCATTTAGCAGTGGTAGTTGACGATTACCTGATGAAGATAAGCCATGCTTTTCGTGGCGAAGAATGGTTGCCTTCGGCGCCCGTTCATATTTTACTATGGGAGTATTTAGGCTGGAAATCTGACATGCCCGAATGGGTGCATTTGCCTCTGATCTTAAAACCTGATGGCAACGGAAAACTAAGTAAGCGGGATGGCGACCGCCTTGGTTTCCCGGTTTATGCAATGAATTGGAAAGACCCAGTTACCGGAGAGATCACAAAAGGCTTCCGCGAAATGGGTTATCTTCCGGAAGCGTTTGTCAATATGCTGGCCCTTTTAGGCTGGAATGATGGAACGGAACAAGAAATCTTCACTATGGATGAGTTGATTGAGAAGTTTTCGATTGAACGAGTGAGTAAGGCTGGTGCGAAGTTCGACTTTGAGAAAGCAAAGTGGTTCAACCATGAATATATCAAACATACGGATGCCGGCAAATTGAAGAGTGAAATCTTGGGGATCTTGGTTTCTAATGGAATCTCCATCACTGATGATGACTACCTGGAGCAAGTGATTGCAATGGTTAAAGATCGTTTAACATTTTTGCAAGACTTTTGGGAGCAAGCATCCTTCTTCTTTGAGCAGCCGAAAGAGTATGATCTGAACGCCGTGAAACCTAAATGGAATGAGGATAAAACGGCTTTTTTCAACGAGTATAAAGAGAGCATTCCTAATGGATTAACTCCGGTTATTGAACTGGAAGCGAAATTTAAAGATCTGGCGCAAAGCAGAAACATTAAGGTTGGCGAGCTAATGCTGCCCTTTAGGGTGATGCTTGTTGGTGGAAAATTTGGTCCGGGAGTATTTGATATTGCAGCTCTTTTAGGGAAAGAAGAAATAGGCAAAAGAATTGACAAAGCGCTTCTCGAGTTCACTTTATAGGTTGCCTTGTAGAAGATGAAAAAATAAATTCTTCTGTAACCCGCTTAAAAAAAGATTAGTCAAAGTAAGTATGAAAACTAAACTTACCTGGCTGATCTTTTTATTTTTAGTACCATCTGTTGCGGTTAAAGCCCTCGATAAGAAAATAACCACCAGCGATGACGTAGAACTTTTTGTAACCATTAAGGGCGAAGGTATTCCCTGCCTTTATGTTCATGGAGGTCCGGGTTCCGGAGGGTACTGGCTTCAGGCATTCAGTGGCGAAATGCTGGAAAAAAAATTTAAAATGATCTACCTGGATCAGCGTGGAGTGAGCCGGTCTGGCAGCCCTAAGAATAAAGATTTTTCGCTTGCCAGGATGCTTAAAGATTTTGAAGAAGTCAGAGAAGCTCTACAAATTAAAAAATGGCTTGTACTCGGGCACTCTTTTGGGGCGGGCATCCAAACATCCTATGCGGCCAAATACCCCAATGCGGTTGCAGGTATCATGATGATAAATGGCACCGTAAACGTTCGCGAATCTTTAAAGGGAGTTATCGCCTATGCTAGCAGTCGAGTACCTACAGACTCACTAAAAGGTATTAATGACCCGGATAAATCGCTGATGGAAAAGATGATGATCTGTCATCGTGCGCTCGGGGAAGATGTTTATAAGATGTATTATAAAGAGAAAGCCTCTTCCGACACGATGATCGCGGTTATGAATCAAATCTCTAACTGGAACAGCGATTTTTCGGCCCAGGTAAATAACTACCCGGAGTATTTTGCAAATTTCTCTCCACTAACAAAAACTATAAAGATTCCGGTCCTAGTATTTGGTGGAAACAAAGATTATGCTATAGGACCAGAACACTATAAATTGATCCAATTTCCGAAGCAGTTGCTTGTTAAAGCCGATTGCGGTCATCTGCCTTTTGTTGAGGCTAAGACCGAGCTTGAAACAGCCATCAACCAATACCTCAGCAAATATTTTCCGAAGAGTATACGCTAAATGGAACTGATGGAAGAGGAGAGTGCCTCTTTCATCATCCGAACCTTTTCGGCACTGGTTTGCATAATTGGGAAACTTCCATCGTGGTCGGCAAGGTTTCCTGTTGCTTTGAACTGCATGGCAGATGTGACTATTTCTTTTGCGGTACTATGGAATTGCCGAGCTCCTGTTTTGATGGCTAGCGAAGCTATGTTATTTTCATTAACGCCCGAACCAGGCATTATACCGATACGCCCGCTTGCCTGGCTGACCAACTCAGCTAATTTATCAGCTGCTTCGGGAGCTGTAACTTCACCACCGGAGGTAAGCAGTCGTTCACAACCTAATGATATAATGGCCTCCAGCCCTTGATCCAGGTCGTTACAGCGGTCAAAAGCTCTGTGAAAAGTTACCTGCATCGGCCTTGCTAAAGCAATAAGTTCTGCACAGCGTTGAGTATCAATATTTCCATCTGTTTTCAAGATACCAATAACAACACCCTCACATCCCGTTTGCCGGCAAAACAATATATCCTGCTTCATCACCTCATATTCGTCTTCAGAATACAAAAAATCACCACCCCGCGGCCGTATTATTGGAAATACCGGAATATCGAGCATCTTTTTACACAAGCTGATCATCCCTGCTGAAGGAGTGGTTCCCCCTTCGGCCATGTTATCGCAAAGCTCAACGCGGGTGGCACCACCCTGCTGGGCTGCCAGAGCAGACTGGATGGAGTTAACGCATATCTCTAGTTCAAAGTCCATTAATAGTAACTGTTGCCCTTGATCAGAAGCTCCTGATTTTCCTTATTACATACTGCAAAGCTAAATCCTTTCTGGATCGCATAGGCGCCATACTGACCCTTCTTATTCAAGGCAAGAAAGCCTACCTGTATCTCTTTAGCCGTTTCCGGTTTCTTCTTAATAATTCGCATGACGGCCTCTTTACAAGCTTCCTCAGGAGGATAGCCCTGCCGCATCAACTCAACTACCAGGAAACTGCCCACATTACGGATGACCTCTTCACCGACCCCGGTTGACGTGGCCCCTCCAATTTCATTGTCAACATATAGGCCTGCACCAATGATCGGAGAGTCGCCTACCCGACCATGCATTTTATAGGCCATACCACTGGTTGTGCAGGCGCCGGAAAGATTTCCTTTTGCATCCATTGCGAGCATGCCTATCGTGTCGTGATTATACTCGTTACCGGGCAATCTGCGGGGGCTGAAGGATTTGTTCTCAATATTTATAACCGGTTTGTATTCTGCTTTCTTTAGCCATTCTTTCCAGGCTTTGGCTGACTCAGGAGTTAACAGGTTGATTCGTTTAAACCCTTGTTCTAAGGCGAACTGTAATGCGCCGTCGCCAACTAACATCACGTGTGGCGTTTTCTCCATTACTCTCCGTGCAACAGAAATTGGATGAAGGATATGCTCGAGTGCGGCAACGCTCCCGCAGTTCCCAAATTCATCCATAATGCAGGCGTCTAAAGTGACCTTACCATCTCGGTCAGGTAAACCACCAAAACCAACACTTGAATTTTTCGGATCCGCTTCTGGAACATGTACGCCCAACTCCACGGCATCCAAAGCTCGTCCACTATTTTTTAACACTTTCCATGCAGCAGCATTAGCGGCGATTCCGAAATCCCAGGTTGATATTACTATCGGATTGTTCTCGACATTTCTTATCGATCTATCTTCTGGGATCACATCTGCAAAAGCATTACCTGCGATCAGGGAAGCACCAGCGACGGAAGTTGTGGTTATGAATTTTCGGCGATTAAACATGGGTTAAATATAGTAAATCCACAATACGGGAGTACCATCAACAGTAGACAAATGCAGGAATGGAGAATTATTTGAAGAGCAAGCCGAGATCAATTTCAAGATCTTTTAAAAGACGTGATTGCAGCAGCTCAAAATTGCCGGCTTTTTGCGTTAGCATGAACCGCCCATTTTCGAGATTATACACTTCAGCGTTCATCTGTATGGGGTCAATGATTATATATTCTTTAACACCGTAGCGCTCGTAAATATCCTTTTTTTGGCGTAGATCGTAATAAGCGGTGGCGGGAGAGAGTATTTCGACTATTAAATCAGGAGCGCCTACGATATAATCTTGGATCAAATCCGCTGTCCTCGCTTCAGAGATGTAAATTAAATCTGGCTGAAAAATGTTTTCATCGTCCAGATGCACGTCCAAAGGCGCAAACAAACAAATTCCTCCAACATGGGACCGTTCAAGATACGAGTCAATCAGTTTATAAAGCCGGGCTGCTAATATCTGATGATAACTGGTGGGGGATGGCGACATAACTAAATCTGCGTTGATAAGCTGAAATGCCACACGTTCATCCAGTGACTGGTAATCTTCCTTTGTATATTTCTTTTTCTCAGCGGTAAGCATATTCAAATTTACTGAATTTGAATTGAGTATCTTCAACCTGAAAAAATCAAGGTTTAATCTTGGGTCTGATTAAAACCCGATGGCTTAAATAGAGTTAATTAAACAATTAAAAACTTAAAAAACTTTTCCTATCATGGCACTAAAAAGAAGAGCAACATCAAAATGGAGTGGCAGCGGACTGCAAGGCAGTGGTACGTTGAACGGACCCAGCGGAGTTTTAAAAGACACTCCTTATAATACCAAAATGCGGTTTGAGAATGAGGAAGGCCTAGCAGGCACAAATCCGGAAGAATTAATAGCGGCTGCACATGCAGGTTGCTTTAATATGGCTCTGAGTTTTCAGATCGATGGTGCAGGGTTCACTGCCAAAGAATTGGAAACGACTGCCACCCTAACAATTGATAAGATCGGTAATGACTACGAAATCACCGGAATTTTCCTTGATTTGAAGGGAGCAGTCGATGGAATGAATGAAGCTCAATTTAAAGAGCTTGCTGAGAAGGCGAAAGCTGGCTGCCCGGTTTCAAAAGCTTTGTCAGCAGTTCCAATCACACTGCAGGTTAGTTTTACCGGTTGATATGGATCCGTAAAACCCTGACGGGTTTATACGGTAACCTTCATCTAAGCGATCAACTACTTTATACAGACGCTGACAGGATCTACAATTCCTGTCAGCGTTTTCATTCTGCATTATTGCTATTATGCCGTCATACGTGTAGATTAGAGTTGATAATTTAAAACGGTTGCTCAAGCCATTCCCTAAATCAACTTATAAATCCCGTTTTTATGAAAAGACTATTAACAATTGTTTTTAGTGGCTTCTTCTTGTGGCCGCTATTTGCGTCTGCAATTGATATCAAAGATACAAGGATGCTGGGGCAGCCTAGTGTCAGTAAAGATCATATCGCATTCATCTATGCCGAAGACCTTTGGGTAGCTAATTCTGATGGATCACAACCGCGCAGACTAACGGTTGACGAAGGCATTGAATCAAGCCCGATGTTCTCCCCGGATGGCAAAGTGATCGCCTTTAGTGCACAGTACGATGGGAATACCGATGTTTTCACAATACCGGTAGAAGGTGGGAATCCAAGGCGCTTAACCTGGCACCCAGGTGCAGACCTTGTGAAAGGTTTCACAGTAGATGGTAAATCGGTTCTATTCAGCTCTCAAAGGGAAGTTTTCACCAACCGGTATGCACATTTATTTACAGTAGCGCAAAGCGGTGGACTAGCCCAAAAGCTCAACATTCCGAACGCCAACCATGCGGTGTATTCACCTGATGGGACAAGAATGGCGTATACTCCGATTTATGACGCGTTTAAACAGTGGAAAAACTACCGGGGGGGCACCATAGCTACTATCTGGATTATTTCTTTCTCTGATAATTCAGTTGTCAAAATTCCGCAGCCTGAATCAGGATGTAATGATACCGGTCCTATCTGGATAGGCAATACCATTTATTTCAGGAGTGATCGTAACGGAGAATTCAATCTCTATTCCTATGACATAGCATCAAATGCAGTAAAACAACTCACAGAATTTAAGGACTTCCCGATTCTCAATGCGTCAGGCGGAGACGGAAAGATAATATTTGAACAAGCGGGTTATCTGCATAGTTTCGACCCTTCTTCATCGCGGTCATCTAAGCTTACAGTCGGCATTGCTGCGGATCTATTAGAGTTGAGACCGCGGTTTGTAAAAGGTGGAAGTTATATCCGGAGCGCGGACATCTCTCCATCTGGTATCCGGGCTGTTTTTGACTTTCGGGGTGACATTCTAACGGCTCCTGCGGAAAAGGGGGATCCGCGTAATCTTACAACGACTACGGCAGCGCATGAAAAGTATCCTTCATGGTCACCAGATGGCAAGTCTATCGCTTATTTCTCTGATGTATCCGGCGAATACCAGCTGCATATAATTCCACAGGATGGGAAAGGTAACGCGAAACCGTATAAGCTCACAGGGACCGGTTTCTATGCCTTTATTAAATGGTCGCCGGATAGTAAGAAAATCAGCTTTACAGACAACGGGCGAAATCTATATATTTTGGATGTTGCATCAGGTAAGTCAGAAAAGATTGACTCCGATGAATTATATGTTCCCGGACCGTTTAGGGAAATTGCCAGTGACTGGTCACCGGATTCAAAATGGCTGGCTTATACCAAAGTGACCGAGACCCAATTCAAACGAATTTACATATACTCTGTGGATGAGGGTAAGTCAACTGCCCTTACCGATGGTCTAAGTGATGCAGCTGAACCTAAGTTTGACAGGGAAGGCAAGTTCCTCTTCTTCTTCGCGTCTACCAATGCAGGACCAGTTATCAATTGGTTTGACCAATCAAATGCAGATATGAGAGCCAGCAGTTCGATCTACCTTATAACTCTTCAAAAAGAAACGTTTTCTCCCTTTGCTAAAGAAAGCGACGAAGAGGGTACCAAAAAAGAGGTTACTTCGGATAAGCCCGAGAAAAATAAAAAGCAGGCTGAACCCGCGGCGAAAAGTAAAACAAAGCCTTTACGTATTGACTGGGAAGGGATTCAAAACCGGATTGTTGATCTGCCTTTACCCGCCGGTAATCTTGGCAATTTGGGGATAGAGGATGAAAGTAAGGTATTATATATTTCTTACGGGTATGATAATAATGGTCCCGGCACCCTGCATTCGTATGATCTGAAAAAGCGCAAGGATTCGGAAGTTACCGAGATGAACGGTTATACTCTATCCGCCGATGGCAAAAAGATGCTTTATGTAAAGGGCGATTCCTGGTTTATCAGCAACTCCGGCGAAAAGCCTGAAACGGGCAAAGGCCTCATTAATACATCAGAGTTACAGATAAAAATTGATCCGGCAGCCGAATGGCCCCAGATATTTGATGAGGCATGGCGTGTAAATCGTGATTATTTTTACGATCCGGGAATGCATGGAACTAATTGGGCGGCTATGAAGAAAAAATACGAAGTATTTCTGCCCGACCTTGCAAGCCGGAGCGACTTGAATATGTTGATTCAATGGATGTGCAGTGAATTGTCGGTTGGTCATCACCGTATTTCCGGTGCTGGCGACAGGTTGAATAATCCTGCCCGGGTACCCGGTGGATTACTTGGAGCAGACTACACTGTGGCGAATGATCGCTTCCGCTTTAAAAAAATCTATGGCGGTTTAAACTGGAACCCGAACCTTCGATCTCCTTTAACAGAGCCTGGTGTAAACGCGAAGGTTGGAGATTACCTTTTGGCAATTGATGGTCGTGACATCAAATCTTCGGAAAATCTTTACCAGTTCTTTGAGAATACCGCCGGGAAAATTATTGAGTTAACCATTGGCCCCAACCCTAGCTATACCGGTTCAAAGGTGGTAAAAGTGGTGCCCGTTGATAATGAATATGCATTACGGAACAGAGACTGGGTTGAAGAGAATCTTAAAAAAGTAACCGAGGCTACGAAAGGACAGGTTGCCTATGTGTATGTTCCAAACACTGCTGAATTGGGTCATGAATATTTCAAACGATATTTCTATCCGCAAGCCAACAGAAAGGCTATTATAATTGATGAGCGCTTTAATGGGGGCGGTCAGCTTGCCGATTATTACATTGACCTGCTTCAGAAACCTTACCAGGCGCATTGGAATATGCGTTACGGCAAGGACCTGAAATCTCCTAGCGCGTCTATCCAGGGACCCAAAGTGATGATCATTGATGAAACAGCCGGTTCTGGTGGAGATATGTTGCCATGGATGTTTCGAAAATTCGATGTAGGTACCCTTGTTGGAAAACGTACCTGGGGTGGTCTAGTTGGCATTTTAGGCTTTCCGGAGTTTATTGACGGAGGTTCTGTCACTGCACCTAATGTTGCTATCTGGACCAAAGATGGTTTTATTGTGGAGAATGTGGGGGTCGCACCGGACATAGAGGTGGAGCAATGGCCAGCAGAAGTGCTCAAAGGCAAGGACCCTCAACTTGAAAAAGCTATCGAGGTCGCTTTGAAAGAATTGGCTAAAAATCCGCAGATAGCGCCTGTGCGTCCAGCTTATCCCGTAAGAGTTAAAAATTAGAAGCCTGTATGTACTTGATTGACACGCTGGCAAGCAATTGTCAGCGTTTTTTATTTGTACAGACCTTAAAATGTTACATTCTATTTTTCACCTGTTGGAAATATTAAATTAACTTTAATAGCAGCGTGCAGGTATCAACCTGTCATTTCATCTGATACTTCAGAGATATTCCTGATCCTCTAATCCTTACGTTCTTTCTAAATCTTAGCCCCGTCATTAAGGCCAGTTGCCGCGTTTCATATAGTTTTCTTGAGTTCAACCGCTTTCCAGAAAATCAAAAATGAAAACATCGCTCAAATCACTATGTGTGTTGCTGTTTTTCACTACGCACATCCTCAATGCCAGCTTCTCTCAAACAAGAATAGAGGGATTGATAACGGACATATCGGGCAAACCGTTTCCGTCTGCGAATGTGATATTAATCCAGTCTGTTGACTCAGTTATGGTAAAAGGAACTATTTCTGATGCTAAAGGGAGCTATTTTTTTGAGAACATTCTGCCAGGAAAATACCGTATCACAGCGAGTTTTATAGGTTATCTGCAATTTTATACGGAGCCGTTCAATATAACTGCGGCTGGAGAACTCCGGCGAGCACCTATCCAACTGAAAGAACTGGGTGTGAACCTTGATGAGGTCGTTGTATCGGCAAAAAAACCATTGTACGAACTCAAAGCTGATCGGATGGTTATTAATGTCCAAAGTAGCATTGTTGCAGTAGGGGGAACTGCGCTTGATGTTCTTGAAAGATCACCCGGAATTATTGTAAATAAGCAAAACAATACTATTTCGATGAATGGAAAGGATGGTGTGGTCGTCATGATTAATGGGAAAGTAAGTAATATGCCCTTATCTGCTGTGGTCCAGCTTCTGGATGGCATGAATGCCGGAAACATTGAAAAAATTGAACTAATTACTACGCCACCCGCGAAGTATGATGCCGAGGGAAATGCAGGCTACATTAATATTGTCATGGTTAACAATCCGGACCTGGGCACAAATGGTTCTTATTCTCTAAGTATGGGCTACGGCAAGGGCGAAATATCATTGGCGAGCCTCAACTTTAACCACCGAAAGGCCAAAGTGAATTTTTATGGAGACTATTCCTTTACCAGAAACAGTCAGTTGCAGTCGTTTAACTCTTACCGGCAGGTTTGGAACGATGGGGTATCCGTTGAAAATGCGTCGGTTTCAGAACGGGATCCAATTGTAAATATGCATAATGGCCGACTGGGTGTAGATTACCAGGTAACCAAAAAGACTGTACTGGGAGGTCTTTTTACGCTCAATGACAGAAAGTGGACCATGGATGCGGTCAACGATGTACGCATCTTATACAATAGTCAGCTTGATACTACTCTTAGTATAATCAATGATGAGCTGAACCGATGGAAAAACTACTCGATGAATTTGAATGCACAGCATACGTTTAAGGATACAGGAGTAATTAGTATTAATCTTGACTACCTGCATTATGACCAGAACAATCCGTCAAACTATTTGAACTCCTATTACAGTGGTTCCGGCGGTTTCCTTTTTGACAATGAAACCAAAAGTGGAAAGAAAACCCCCATTTCGATGTGGGTATCGAATGCTGATTATTCTAAGAAGATTGGCGGAAAAATGGACCTTGAAGTGGGTGTGAAAGCCGGAATTTACCGCTTCACCAATGATGTTCGGGTTGACCGGCTAATCAGCGATTCCTGGATTGGAGACCACTCGCTAACGGCAAGATATAACCTCAAAGAACAAATTGCTGCTGCTTATACCTCATTGAATCTGCCGCTGAATTCGAAAGTGGATATGAAAGTTGGCCTGAGGTATGAGTATACCAGTTCTAACCTGGGTAGCGTGGAACAGCAGAACATAGTTGACCGTCACTACGGGAAACTCTTTCCGACGTTCTACATCTCCCGTAAAATAAGTGATAAGCGATCCTGGAACCTTACCTATGCAAAACGTATCACCCGGCCTACTTTTAATGATATGGCCCCATTTGTTATTTTTATTGATCCGAACACCTTCTTTTCGGGCAACGCGGCTTTACAGCCATCCATTTCCAATTCGATCAGCAGCTCGTATAATTATAAAAGCTATATATTTTCCATTGCATATAGTCAAGATAAATTTGCTATCGCACGATTCCAATCACACATTGATTCGACTATTAATCGTGAGATTTTAACGTCAGAAAACCTGGAAGACATTAAGACTATTTCTGCCACGTTAGCGCTTCCTGTAGACCTAACCACCTGGTGGAATGTTCAGAATAATGTGATCGCCAGGTGGCAGCAGGTGAATGCTAAATTTAATAACGAACCTATAAGGATTGAGAAGCAAAATTTGCAGGCAGTATCAACTCATAACTTTAAACTGCCGAGAGATTTTTCAGTAGAAGTGACAGGTTTCTATTTGACTTCCGATCTGTTCGGTAAAGCGATCTTAAAGCCCTTTGGAATAGTTAATCTGGGCATACAAAAAAAGTTGAACGGAGAAAAGAATGTACTGAGCTTCAATATCAGTGACGTATTAAATACTGGCGAATTTACCGTTTACTCAATTCTACCTGAACAAAATGTAAATACTTCATTTAAAGGAAGATTTGAGCCACGGACATTTAAGGTTAGTTATTCTCACCAGTTTGGTAATGATAAACTAACCGGCAAACGTGAACGTAAGACAGCTTCGGAGGAAGAACGAAGTAGGGTAACTCCGTAGAAACACCGGCAACCTGATAATGGATGCCAGTGTTTCTGACACTTAACTAACGGTTTTGATCTTCAGTTCGTCCAACTGCTTTTGATCAATTATAGAAGGAGAGTCTATCATGACATCTCTTCCGGAGTTATTCTTTGGAAAGGCGATTACGTCGCGTATTGAATCCAGACCTGCAAAAATAGATACCAAACGGTCAAAGCCGAAAGCAATGCCTCCGTGTGGGGGAGCTCCGTATTCAAAAGCATCCATTAAGAATCCGAATTGATTTTGCGCTTCCTCCTTACTGAAGCCCAAATGATCAAACATCAAGGACTGCAATTTACGATCGTGGATACGAATTGACCCACCCCCGATCTCCGTTCCATTAATTACAAGATCGTACGCATTGGCTCTAACTTCACCCGGCCTGGTATCAAGCAGTACAATATCTTCCGGCTTAGGTGAAGTGAATGGATGATGCATTGCGTGGTAACGCTCATTCTCTTCATCCCATTCGAGTAAGGGGAAATCAAGCACCCATAGCGGTGCAAAGGTATTTTTGTCGCGCAGCCCTAAACGGGTTCCCATCTCCAGGCGGAGCTCATTAAGTTGCTTGCGAACTTTCTCAGTGGCGCCTGCCATAACCAGTATCAGATCACCTGCTTCTGATTGAAATGCTTCAGACCACTTCTTAAGTTCTTCTTCGTTGTAAAATTTATCGACAGAGGATTTTAATGTTCCATCGGCGTTGTGCCGCATATAGATCAGTCCCGTACCGCCAATTTGCTGACGCTTGATAAAATCGGTCAACTCATCCAGTTGCTTACGTGTATATTCGGCAGCTCCCTTAGCATTAATACCAACAACAAGTTCGGCATTGTCAAAAACTGGAAACCCAAACCCTTTAACCAGGTGGTTAAGTTCCACAAACTTCATCTCAAAGCGGGTATCGGGTTTATCGGAGCCGTAAAGACGCATGGCTTCTGCATACTTCATTCTCGGAACTTCAATCAGGTTAACACCCTTTACGTTCTTAAATAGCTGGCGGATCAAACCTTCGAACACATTAAGAATATCCTCTTGCTCAATAAACGCCATTTCACAATCTATCTGAGTAAACTCTGGCTGGCGGTCAGCACGAAGATCTTCATCACGGAAACATTTTACAATCTGAAAATAGCGGTCAAAACCAGAGACCATTAACAATTGCTTAAAGGTTTGAGGAGATTGTGGTAGCGCGTAAAACTCGCCCGGATTCATTCGGCTCGGCACCACAAAGTCACGTGCACCTTCGGGCGTAGACTTGATTAACACCGGTGTTTCTACCTCGATAAAGTCAAGGTCATCTAAATATTTTCTCACTTCCTGCGCCATCTTGTGACGGAGAACCAGGTTGTTTCTTACGGGATTCCGGCGGAGATCAAGGTACCGGTATTTCATGCGCAAATCATCACCACCATCGGTTTCATCTTCAATAAGAAAAGGTGGTAGTTTTGCTGGATTTAGTATCTCAAGGGTAGTGACCTTAATTTCAATTTCCCCGGTAGCTATCTTTGAATTCTTGCTTGAACGCTCGATAACTTTGCCGGTCACTTTAATTACGAACTCACGGCCGACTTCACGTGCCTGTGCTCTCAGACCAGCATTGTCTTCAGAGTCGAAAGTTAATTGAGTTATACCGTAACGGTCACGCATATCAATGAAGGTCATTCCTCCCAAGTCCCGGGATTTTTGCACCCAACCGGCCAAGCTTACTTCTTTACCTAAATCTTTAATACTTAATTCCCCGCAGGTATGACTTCTGTGCATTTCAATATCAATTTTAACTTCCTGCAAAAGTATGATTTTTGCCGATATTGCGGCTGTACACCAGCGTCCTTTGCCTGGCTCCTGCTCCCTCGATCTAATCATTTAGCAATTTTATTTCTATTTCCAAAAATGGTAGTACCTTTGTCCTGTCAATAAGGGGTGCCTTGTTTGTGAAACAAACACAAAAAACAGGCTGAGATCATACCCATCGAGAAAGTATAGTAGCAGTGTTTAGCAGCAGTAAGGTCTGCAACTTAACACACCTGCAACTGCCACTTTCAAGAGCACCTGATCCGGGTAATGCCGGCGTAGGGAGAGGTAAAGTTAATATCTGCATATAACCCCTGTATGCAGGATGTTTAACTAATTATAACATAAAGCGTGAAAAATTTTCTAATGATCGTCCTTGTGACGGTACTGTTGCCCGCATTTGCGATGGCACAATTCTCTGTGAGTGGAAAAATTACTGACAAAGATTCCGGGCTGCCGCTCAGTGGCGCAAGTGTAAATCTGAACAATTCTCTTGTCAGCGTGAGAACCAATGTTAATGGTGATTTTAGTTTTCATAACACAAAGCAAGGTCTTCAAGCACTTCGGGTATCTTACCTTGGTTACAAAACAATTGAGCGAGCTATTACGGTCAACGAAAACCTAACCGCCGACTTCCACCTTGAACAAACGAATCTGATGGCTGATGAAGTGATCGTTTATGCCACCCGTGCTTCCGAAAAGTCAGCGAGCACTTATCAAAATATCAGCAAAGCGGAAATTGAAAAGAACAACTTAGGTCGGGATCTTCCCTTCTTACTTAACCATACCCCATCGGCGGTAGTTACTTCCGACGCAGGCGCTGGTGTTGGGTACACCGGAATCCGCATCCGTGGGAGTGACCCAACACGGATCAATATGACCATCAATGGAATTCCGTATAATGACTCTGAAAGCCAGGGGAGTTTCCTGGTAAACCTTCCGGATCTTGCATCTTCAATAAATAATATCCAGATACAGCGGGGTGTTGGAACATCTACCAACGGTGCCGGAGCTTTCGGTGCCAGCCTGAACATTCAGACCAGCAACCGCCGGGATTCTGCCTACGCAGAATTGAACAACACTTATGGTTCTTTCAACACATTAAAGAATACCGTGAATGTGGGAACCGGAATGATTAACAACAAATTTAGTTTCGACGGCCGACTATCCCGTATTAATTCTGATGGATATATTGACCGGGCTTCTTCGCGCTTGAAATCCTATTTCTTGAGTGGCGCCTACTATGGTAAGAACAGCCTGTTGCGAGCCAACGTATTTTCAGGAACTGAGAAAACCTACCAGGCCTGGAATGGCGTTCCTCAAAACCTGTTAGAGAGCAACCGTACCTATAATGGTTTTACTTATGATGATCAGACTGACAATTACACGCAGGATCATTACCAGCTTTTATATTCTCACTCCTTCTCGCCAAAAGTGGCTGCTAATGCCGCGTTACATTATACTCGTGGCCGTGGATACTATGAAGAATATAGAGAAGAAGCAAGTCTATCAGATTACGGCATCGACAATGTGATTATTGGAGGTGAAACAATAGAGTCATCTGATCTGATCCGTCGTCGCTGGTTAGACAATGATTTTTATGGCGCAACCTACTCACTGGTCTATACTCCATCCCACCGATTCAATTTTACACTTGGCGGAGCCTACAACGAATACGACGGAGGGCATTTTGGTGAGGTTATATGGGCACAGTATGCATCCAACAGCAATATTCGCGAGCGCTATTATAATGGGAAAGGCTTCAAGACTGACTTCAATATTTTCGGAAAGGCTTCTTACCAGGTTGGTAAAGCAAGTTTTTTTGCTGACCTTCAATACCGTCGTTTAGATTACACCATCGATGGAACGGATAAAAACCGAAGTACTCTTGACATTTCCGATAAATTAGACTTCTTCAATCCTAAAGTGGGAGTCAGCTATCAGCTAAATGATCGCAGTACCCTATACACTTCCTTCGCCGTAGCCAATAAAGAGCCCAACCGGGATGATTATGTTAATGCCCCTGTTCTGGCAGCGCCTAGATCAGAAAACCTGAAAAACATTGAAGCCGGATATCGTCTTGGCAGTCAAAACTTCAGTACTGGTATCAACGGCTTTGCGATGTTTTATAAAGATCAGTTAGTGCTTACAGGAAAAGTTAATGATGTAGGCGAGTATATTCGTCAGAACGTACCCGACAGCTATCGTTTAGGCCTGGAGTTCGATGGAAAGTGGCAGATCAGCAACCGGTTCTCCTGGACCGCTACCGCAGCGTTAAGCCGGAATAAGATCAAGAGCTTTTCGGAGTTCGTAGATAACTATGATACTGGTATTCAAGCTCAAAATGATTATACGGATACCGAGATCACTTTTTCACCCTCTTTTGTCGGTTCGAGTGAATTAAGTTTTAATGCGCTGGCAAACTTAGAAGTCGCATTATTAAGCAAGTATGTTAGCAAGCAATATCTTGATAACACGTCTAACAACAGCCGTTGCATTAATCCATTCTTTGTCAACGACTTCCGCTTAAACTACAATACTGCTCTTAAGGGAGTTAAAAATATTGGGTTAACGTTACTGGTAAATAATGTACTTGGCGAGTTATACGAAACAAACGGCTATACATTCAGCTACGTTTACGAAGCAGTTTCAACAACAGAAAACTTTTATTACCCTCAGGCTAAACAGAACTTTCTTTTATCCCTGAATTTGAGATTTTAAAAAAATACTGCGGATAGAGGCTGCTATTTAGTCCGCGGTTCTTCCGAATATCTATATAACACAAATTTCACATTGCAATTAATTGTAATAACCGATATTAGCCGGATTTAAAATCCAGATACAATGAAGATCAGACACTTGCTAATTGCACTTTTATTACCTCTTAGTGTTTCAGCTCAAAAGATTAAATCGCCAACAGAAGCACCGTTAGCCCGGCCAAAATTGGTGGTCGGTATTATGGTTGACCAGATGCGCTGGGACTTTCTATACCGCTATTATGATCGTTATCAGGCGGGTGGATTTAAACGGATGTTGAATGAAGGCTTCGCAGCTGAAAACACCAATATCGATTATGTAACAACCGTAACCGGTATCGGGCATACAACAGTATACACCGGCTCTGTACCTGCACTGCATGGTATTGCCGGTAATGACTTTATCATTCAGGCTACCGGGAAAACAATGTATTGTGCAGGTGATACAACAGTGCAAACTGTAGGCAGTACCTCCAAAGCAGGCCAGATGTCTCCAAGGAATATGCTAACAAGTACAATTACCGATGAATTGAAATTAGCCACTAATTTCCGCTCAAAAGTTATCGGGATTTCTTTAAAAGATCGTGGAGCTATATTACCAGCTGGTCACTCGGCGGACGCCGCTTATTGGTTTGATGATGCAAGTGGTGGATGGATTACCTCTACCTACTACATGCAGGGATTACCAGCCTGGGTTAAAAAGTTAAACAGTCAGAATCTTCCTGAGAAATATTTGAAGAAAGATTGGAACACGCTTTACCCTATTAAGAGCTATATCCAGAGTTCAGTTCAAAATAATCGCTACGAAGGAAAGTTTTCCGGAACCACTGAAAGTACCTTTCCAGTAAAGACCTCAAACATGATCGACAAAGGGGTAGGTATTATTCGCAGTACACCTTACGGAAATTCGCTTACTCTTGATATGGTGAAGGCAGCTATCGATAATGAAAATCTTGGCAATAATGGCGTAACGGATTTTTTGGCGGTAAGTTTTTCTTCTCCTGATTATATTGGTCATCAGTTAGGTCCCAATTCTATAGGCGTTGAAGATACCTACCTACGCCTCGACAGGGATATGGCTGACCTCCTGGACTATCTTGACGAAAAGCTTGGTAAGGGAAATTATACAACTTTTTTAACAGCAGACCACGGAGTTGCACATAACCCGAACTTTATGATTGACAATAAGCTGGCCGCAGGCTTTTGGCCGACCAGCCAGGTATTGAAGGATTTGAACGCTGCACTGGAAGACGAGTTTAAAACTAAGAACCTGGCTCTTAGCTTCAGTAACTACCAGGTGACTTTCAACAATCAGCTTATTGAGGCTGAAAAACTAAAGGAGTCTGAAATAAGAAACTTAACCGTTTCATTTTTACGCACACAACCGGGCGTGGCCTATGCCCTTGATATGGACGAAGTCGGAGCAGCTGCTATTCCAAAGATACTCAAAGAAAAAATCATCAATGCTTATAACAGAGAGCGGAGCGGGGTAATACAACTAATATTGAAACCAGGTTATTACAGCGGTTACAGCACTACTGGTTCTACCCATGGCTCCTGGAATCCCTATGATTCGCACATTCCATTAGTCTTTATGGGCTGGGGAATAAAACCGGGAAAAACATACAAAGCAACGGGAATGACAGATATTGCGGCCACGATGGCAGCCCTTTTGAAGATCCAGGTGCCCAATGGCTCTATTGGTCAGCCCATTGCAGAAGCCCTGAAATAGGAATTTAAGATCTTTTCATTCTGAGGGAACCGGAAATGTTTTCAGTTCCCTCAGAATAGCTAATATATCATTTTATGAGGAAATACATTTCCAGGTTCCACTACTTAACGCAGGATCTCCCACATCGCAGTCACGCAGAACAAACGCAAATAGCTTGTGAAGCTGGTGCTAACTGGATCCAATATCGTTGCCTGAGCAAGACAGATGAAGAAATGATCCCTGAAATCCACCACGTTGCGTCCATCTGCGACGACTGGGGGGCAACGCTGATCTTAACAAACCACTATCATTTACTTGATAAAGTAGATGCTCAGGGTGTGCACCTTGAAGATATGGAGGCAGACTTTGCGGCTATCCGTGAGATCATCACGGATGAAAAAACTCTAGGAGCTTCAGCTAACTCTTTTGACGATATCCGCAGGATAGCACTTTCCGGAGTTGTTGATTATGTCGGCTGCGGACCGTTTGCTCTAACTGAAACTAAGCCCAATGATTACCCACTACTCGGTTTTGAAGGTTACAGGGAAATTATGGCGCAGATGTCCGAGGCAGAATTAAACCTCCCATTAGTCGCTGTGGGCGGCATTAAAGTAGAAGATGTGGATGCATTATTGGAAACTGGAATTTATGGGATTGCTGTTTCCGCTGCTGTGAATATGTCATCTGATCCGGGGGAGGCGTTCCGCCAGATCTATAAAAAGATCGTGTAACGCATTATAAAGATTCCTTCGCTATTTTTGCTGCATGTCATCTCACCACATAGTACGCGAAAAACAAGAACCAGCCTTACTCATTATGAGTCTCGAGGGATTCCTTGCAGAAAACCTTGGTCAGCTCTTAGAGTGGAGTCCAATGGTTATTGTAGCCGAAGATATGTACGATCACACCGAATCACTCGGTATCAAGATCGATGGAGTATTGACATCCAATCTTGATTTCTATGCTCAGGAGAATACAAGGATAATCCCTAGTTCATCAGAGCAGCTTGAAGATGCGTTAAAGTTTTTGGTGAGCGAGCAATTCCCGGCAGTTAACATTGTTACTAATGAATTCGCCCTCAAAGATTATGCGTTATATGAAGCAGACATCAATATTGTGATCTTCATATCTAACCATAAGATCTTCCCGGTGCATTCCGGCTTTAGCAAATGGCAGTCTGCAGGCGAAAAAATCGTCCTTCTTCATGACGTGCAGAACCTGCAAACCTCAGGTTTAAAGCACATCAGCGATACTGTTCTTGAAACCGAGAAGGACGGATTCTATACCTTGACATTCGACCAACCCTTTTTATTTATCTCTGAAACGATCTAAAATGATTATTCGGCAGGCAAACTTGAAAGATATTGAGGCAATTAACCGGCTTGCTCATCAAACCTGGTGGCCAACCTATACCGGGGTCATTCCTGAGGAACAAATCAGGTTTATGCTTGAAAATATGTACTCCGAAGATGCACTGGAAATGCAGATGAATAAAGGTATGACTTTCCTGATTGCCGAAAGGAACGAAACACCAGTAGCATTTGCAGCATATTCACTCACGGATCCCGAAAACTCGGTCTATAAATTGGAAAAGCTCTACGTTCTGCCTTCAGAACAAGGTAAAGCCACCGGAAAGGCCTTGATCTTCGAAGTGATGAAGATCGTTAAAGAACTTGGCGGGAAAACACTGGAGCTGAATGTTAATCGCAATAATTCTGCTTATCATTTTTATATTAAATTAGGTTTTGCAGTTCATAAAATAGTCGACATTCCTTATCAGCAATTTGTGCTGAACGATTACATCATGAGGCAGGAACTATAACTAAGCCTAGCCAAACTTATTGTAAACTCCGCTGGACTTATCACACACAATATCATCTTTTTGATTTTCAATCTCCTGCTTCAAGCAGTGCTTTTCAAGGATCTCTTCAATCTTTTCATAAGTATCCAAATCTAGCTGAACGGCAATTCTATTATTGTTCTCGTCAACAATGTATCTTTTACGGATATTTATCATGACCGATGCTTTAGGTATCTAAATATACAAAAACATAAAAGCCTGAAAAAGTGCTTTACACTTTCTCAGGCTTGTCGTAAAAATTGAAACCCTCTAAAAATTACTTCTCAAGCTTCGGTATTCTTTTAGGAGAATCCTTCCCTTCCACTATACTTCTGGAGCTTAAAGCAATAGCTTTTATAGTCGCCGTTATATTATTTACATCTAGGGTTGAGAACTCATCACCTACCGTATGATAGAATTTATCCGTGTCAATCTGGTCGGTAGAAATAGTATGTGCAGGTACTCCCAAAGCCGCCAGGGTTGCATTATCGCTTCTATAAAAAAGATTCTGTTTAGGATAAGGGTCAGGATGGAAGGTAAAGGCTGTGCCGGCCAGGTTACGCTGAAGTATCTCACCAAAATCAGACTTTTCAAAGCCGGTGATAAACGCAGCGTTTTTGCCAAACTTTGATTCCTTGCCAATCATTTCAATGTTAAACATCGCGACCACATCATCCGGATTCAACTGCTCTGAGAAATGACGGGAACCAAAACCACCTATCTCTTCGGCTGTAAAAGCAACAAAGATCAGCGTACGCTCATTACTGTTTAGCTTTTTATAGTATTTGGCCAGCGAAATGACGGCTGTTATCCCGGAAGCATCATCATCAGCACCATTTGCAATCGTGTCTGCCTGACCTTTAACTATGCCAATATGATCATAATGTCCGCTGAAAACAACGAACTCTTTCTCCCTGGATTTACCTGGCAGAATTCCGGCAACGTTAGCCAGCTTCAGTTTTTCAATAGTATTTGTGATTTTAACAGAAAACGTAGCTGCTTCATTTGATCCCAGTATAAAAACCTTTGCACTGCCTTCGGTAGCTTCATCTACTATTTTACCACGTTTGCTGAATTCGTAAAGGCGCTTGAATGCATCAGCGTGTGACGCATCAACTAAAACTAAAACAGATTTATCCGCCCGGGAAATTGCCCTGTACCGATCAAAAAAGCTTTCACCAGCCTTTACGTTAAGTACTTCAATTCCCGAACTCTCTGTCCACTTGACAGAAGCATTTTCAGTTACCGTTAGCACTGAAGTCCCTGCCACACTGATACCATTTACAGATACTTCCTGCACACCGGGTTTTATACGAGTCATGGTAAACTCTTGCCTGAAGTTACCTGTATCTGTTAAAGGCTTTAACCCAATCTCCTTGAATTCATTTGCTATAAACTCAGCGGCCTTTTCTATACCCGGCGTGAATGTTCCCCTACCCTGCATATCATCTGCAGAGAGAGTACGAATAATCCTTTCCACATTGTTAGTATTGACCAACCGGTCTGGATTTTGAACCGTACAGGCCGACATAACCAGCAATGGCAACAGTGCAGTTCCTAAAATTTTTTTCATTTAGTCTAAATATGGGTGAGTTTTTTGAAGAGCTAATACAAACTTATTTAACCTGGCTGTTCAGCCATGAAGCTCTGAATTTTTTCATCTCTGTAGTGAGCTTCTTACCGGTGGTCTCAATCAGCACCACTTCAAAGGCGTTATTAGGCTGAAGCTTTACTTTGGCTGTTTGTACTTCGTTGCGGTGCTCAAATGTTAATGTTACTTCCTCACCTGGCTTGTACTTGCTTAAAAACGTGGTCAAATCAGCTGGCACTTTCAACTCGTCACTATTGATCTTCAGGAAATAATCTCCGTTATCCAAGCCCGCCTGATAGGCTGCCGAGCCCTTCAAGGTGTTCATTGCTAGCCTTAGCTTTCCGTTGGCCGCAACAAGGCGTAACATGCCCAGAGATGCTTGCTCCGGGGACGCGCGGCGTAGTGCCAGGCCAGCTTTCGCAAGTAATTTCACATAATCGTTCTTTTCGATGCCATGCACATAGCGGGTGAAGAAGTCACCAGCGAAAGTTTTGTTGGTTAAATTAGCCAGCACATTCTCCAGGTCCTCCATTGTGTAGGGTATCTCAGTTTTGCCATGGGCCTTCCAAACCGCCTGCATGTAATCGTCAAGGGTCAACTTAAATTCAGACCTCAACCGAAGATCCAAAGCAAGAGCGATTGTTGCCCCGTAGGTATAATAAGAAGTGAACATGTTTACCTGATTGTTTTGGTCCACCGCCACACCAGCGTCAGCAAACACAGCATACCTGCTCATCTGCGGTGCCGAAAACGTGTTAGCCCCCGGCATATTCAACACATTATTAGCAAGGCCGGCAATAGTTTTGCAATAAGAATCCAAGTCGCGGAAGCCAGCCCTTTTCAAAATCAGCGAACCATAGTATTGCGTAAAACCTTCCGCAAACCAAAGTTCATGGCTCATATTAGCATGCTCAAAATTAAAAGGCTCTAATGTTTTCGGACGGATACGTTCCACATTCCAGGCGTGAAAAAACTCATGAGAAAAAGTACTTAGCAGGTCATCTTCATTGCCTTCCACTTTGTCTGTACGCTCCACAATAACAGTAGAATTACGATGTTCCATTCCATCACCGCCATTCTCCTTATTTACATCCTGTAAAAAAGTGTACTCCCCATAATCAAACCTTGGCAGCTCAGCGAAAACTGCTTTCGACTCATCAACCATACGGCGGATCATGTTAGTATAATTATCAACCACGATCTGGTTGTCAATGCTATGTATCGATACCCTGATAGTTTGTTTTGATTTATCGGAATCGATATCTTCCCAGCTGCTTGATTTAAAAGCTGAAAGCTCCGTCGGGCTATCCATAAAATATTGCAGGTTCGGTGCAGAATAAGTATCGTTATTGCCCGGGATAAGCTGTGTGGCAACCTTCCACCCGTAGGTTTCCAGGTCATTAAATTTAACGGTGATCTTCCGGTCGTCCATCCCCTTCACCCATAGAAAGGTGGCAGGCATATTCATATGAGCATGGGTCTTATCAATGGCCAGGTAGGTACCATCAACCCAATTCCCAAATATGGTATAAGTTATTCGAGCAGTTCCGTCATGCTCCGCCACCTGGTAAACGTCACCCTCGATTTGATTAACCTTAAGAGGTTTTCCGGAAGTATTAAATGCCTGCAGATTATAGATATTCTTGCCAAACTCATGGGTTGCGTATCTGCCCGTAGAAGAACGGCTCATGCGCACCGTAAGCGGACCAGCCGGAATCTGCGGAACAAGTAAACTTACTTCAGCCTCATGGTGAACAGCGTTTGGAAAAGATATCTCGTATTGAAGTTCGTTCTGACCGAAAGCCAGACCTGTTGAAAACAATAAGAAAGCAGCGGCAAAAAACTTTAGTCGGATCATAATTATTAATATGCCGCTGAAATTAAATTTAATAGCTGATAAAAAGAAATAGACTTTATGCTGATGCTCTTAATGCAGGCGCATGCATCAAACATTTTACAAAGAAGTTTACTGGTCCTTTAAGAAGCAGGAATTTCCACTACTGCGTCATTTCGAGGATCCCTTGCAGCCTATCAAACGTCTGGAGACCGTGATGCCGAAGAGAAGCTCACCAAAAGGTCTGAACTTAAAGTCAAAATCAGACTTCCACATCGTACTCACGCAATTCTCGTGTAGATCTTCTTCGTATGAGCTCCTTTTGCTTTTCAATCTCTGTGTCTACCTTAGTCTCGTACACTCCATCCGTGACAGCAATATCGTAGTCTTTTCCTCTGTAAGCGCCGTGAACAGCTGACTCCTCAACGTTTTCCAAAGCAAAATCGTAAGGACCCTTATTGCTCATCAGTTTCACAAAAACGGGTAAGCACTCAAAGAGTATGAACAAAAACCCTATAAAAGATATCGCCAGGTAATTATCAAGATCTCTTGAGCCATCTTCCTTAAAGGTGAGCTGACCCAAAGCCCAATTTCGATCAGCGAACCCCGCGACGTTTGACAGGCTGTCGAGCTGCCTGCCGCTAAACATACGCTGTTCAGAAATTCCGTCAAGTTCCTTTCGACGATTAAAGAAATTGTCCATGCTCGCGATCTCCGTCCTCACCGCTTCAAGACGCTGTTCTTTTTGCACAACCAGCGATTCTTTCTGCTTCGCATAAGTCCCATAACCTGTTATTCCAGAGGTCTGATTTGTTTTATCTCCAAATACCTCCTGATTCAAAATATAGCGGCTTTGCTTAATATCTGCCTGAAGCGAATCCCGTTCCTTCTTTAGCTCATCAATCTTACCCAGCTCTGATCCGTATTTCAGATTGAAGGTTTTATTCAACGTGTCAATCTTGGATCGCTGTCCGTTCAAGTAGCTGGTTTTTAGTTTTTGACGAATCTCCTTATCAAAGATCTTTAACTCCAGCGGCCTTGAAATAACCAGACCGATCATAATGGCAAGCAATATCCGCGGCGTAGCCTGCATTATCTGCTGATTAGTGGTTCCGCTCTTGCTGATACTGGCGACTATATAGCGGTCCATATTAAAGATGGCCAGCCCCCAGATTATTCCAAAGAAAAGAGCAAAAAACACCGCGCCCGCACTCCCTGAAAAAACAAAGTACATCGCATATCCACCAGATAGAGCTGCGAAAAGTGCCGTGAAAAATATAGTGGCGCCTATGCCCACATATTTATTGTGTTCTGTCGGGAATTTTTGCAAGGTGCCCACATGAGCTCCGGAACAGAACCAAAAAAAGTCAGTTATTCTTTTCATTAATCGTTTATGCTATTAAAGCCGTTAGCTTCCCTGTTTCAATATCATGCCAATCCTTAAGCAAGTAAAAACATTGTTTCTTACCAATCACTTAAGGTCAGATCACCAGTACATCATGAGACTGTCCTCGTGTTTTACCAGCCTTACGCAACCTCTTTCTCCTTAATTATCAGGGTGTTAAAAATCGAAATAAATCATTAATAAAACGAGCGGGAGTTAAACATGTTACACAGCCACTACAAATATAATTATCTGAATAGTTTACCATCACATTATCATAAATCAATACACCAATTGATGGTCTTAATTGTTATCCTTAAAAATCAATACCTTTGACTAATCAGTCATCAATATCATGAAAGAAATTACAGTAGCACAATTAAAACAAAAGCTCGACAATAAAGAAGATTTCCAGTTGATAGATGTTCGTGAAACTTTTGAATATGAAATGTCGAATATCAATGGAGAAAATATCCCGCTTGCCGGCGTTCTGATCGAAGCCGGAAAGATCTCCAAAGACAAGCCGGTTGTAATTCAATGCCGCAGCGGAGCGCGCAGTGCTGCAGCCCTTATGCAACTGGAACAAAAGTACGGCTTTACCAATTTATATAATCTTAAAGGTGGGATTTTGGCCTGGGCAGCAGAATACGATCCTGACATGCAGGTTTATTAATTCCTATGGTAAAGAAAGTAATAGCCAATATTTTTTTAAATATTGCCATCATCACTCTGGGCTTTTCCATCGTATGGTCCTTCAAAAATAACTTTTACGCTTACGGAGTAATCGCAATCTTCGCGATTGCTATGTGCATTTATCTAAAAGTGCGCCTGGTAAAAAACGTTAGAGAATTCACTAAAAAGCATAAATAAGCAGCTCCATCGCTTTTTATTTATGCGCACTGGTGTCATAAGTTAATTTCTATCTTTAAAGCTTAATCCTACTCAAATGTTTCTAATAGTATTGGGAGTTCTGGTCCTTTTGGCCGGCATCTTCGTTTCCCGTCAACATGACCAGTCCGCACGATTTGGCAACCTCATCCGGATAGCCGGTTTGGTCGTTATTATTGCCGGCGCTCTAACTTCCATGTTTAAAGTGATTGATGCGGGTACGGTTGGGGTTAAATCAATCTTTGGCAAGGTTGACAATGATGTGCTTTACAGCGGCTTAAATGTAGTGAATCCGGTTGCCGAGATCACCACCTTTGATGTAAAAACACAAAATTACACCATGTCCGGAGCCACTGATGAAGGAAGTCCGTCTGCAGATGATGCACTCAGGGTCCTATCTGCAGACGGACTGGAGGTTGTAATTGATCTCTCGGTGCTATTCCGTGTGAAGGCAGCTTCTGCCCCCATTATCCTGCGTGAGATTGGAACAGACTACCTGGATAAAGTAGTAAGGCCGATTTCCAGAACCGCTATTCGTGATAATGCAGTAGCGTACGACGCAGTTGCCCTGTTCTCCAGCAAACGCGATGAATTTCAGGCTAAAATATTCAACACGATTAACAAGAGTTTTTCCGCACGTGGTCTGGAGTTAGAGCAGTTGCTTGTCCGCAACATCACCCTGCCTGCCTCTGTTAAAACTACTATCGAGTCGAAGATCAATGCTGAGCAGGAAGCTCAGAAGATGACCTTCGTACTTCAGAAGGAACGTCAGGAAGCAGAGCGCAAAAGGGTGGAAGCACAAGGTATCGCTGATTATCAGCGGATTCTTTCTACTGGTTTAAGTGATAAGCAGCTGCAATACGAAAGCATTCTTGCCCAAAAAGAGATCGCAAAATCACCAAACACCAAGGTCCTCATCATGGGTAATAGCAAGGGCACGCCGATTATTCTTGGGGGGAATTAGGAGAAATTTCTATTTTGTGCAATGAATAATTTTAAAGAATGGTGATTGGGTAATGACATTCGAATCAGCTTTGCGTTGCATTAATTCGGACACCACTTAAAACGCTTATAAATGCCCCGTTGGGGGCAAAATGTCGGTAGAAATAGTATAATTTTAAAAGTTGCCCCGTAGGGGCAAAAGGAGTGCTCCTACCCAAGAAATCGACGTAGTGCTGTGAATATAATCTTCTAACTTCCGTATAATTGCTTAATCTTCAGGTACGGGATATTTTAATAAATGTTATATTGTATACAGCTAAGGCTAAATCACTCTCAACTTCACAAATCCAAAATTGGCAAATACCTATACGCAACTTCACATTCACTGTATTTTTGCTGTTAGATTCTGTAATCAAACCTGAATGGCAGGAACGCTTAAATCAGTACATTACAGGTATTATCCAAAACAACGGACATAAGTTAATCGCCGTCAACAGCATGTCTGATCATCTGCATGTTTTCTTTGGATTCAGACCCAACCAAAGCCTATCAGATTTAATAAGAATGGTCAAAGGCGAATCATCTGAGTGGATAAACAGTCAAAAATTGAACACTTCTGTTTTTCGATGGCAAGAGGTTATGGTGCTTTTTCATATTCGCGATCTCAAATAAGCTCTGTGGCACGTTACATTGAAAACCAGCAGGTACATCATCGCAGAAAGACGTTTGTGGACGAGTATAAAAGCTTTTTAAATCAGTTTGAAATTGAATATGATGATCGTTATGTATACAAAGAGCTAGAATGAGCGTTGAAACCAGCTATTATTAATGTTTTGACGACCAGGCTCACTTCACAGAGTGATCCAATTAAGGACTAGTTTGCCTACACGAGCCATGGTGATAAATTAATTTCACTTACTAGCGCGCAAGTTATCTTTTGCCCTTACGGGGCAATGAATTACGTACATCGTTTGTACTACCGACCTATTGCCTCTACGAGGCAGCTTAGCGCACGTGAATTTATGACACTCACATACTAGTACATTACTGCGTGTAAAATCGCTATTCTATAAAATAATTATTGATCGGTATGCGGAGTCTACGACGAATCGATCGGCTTGAAATGAAGGTAAAAACATCCGACATCTAAGGTAATCACCATCACGGCTACAGGCCAACTCCATTTACGATGATAAAGATCGGAATTCGGAGTTTAAGAGGTATCGCCCGGCTTGGATCACATTCGGGCAAAATGTCGGTAGCCGCTAGGATCAATATGAAATATTGCCTCGTGGTCAAAGAAGTATAGGTTCATCTATGGAATCACCCACCACTCAATTTTTGATTTTTTGGGTTCCCTTCCTAATCCTAAAATACCCCGCCATCACCACAGCAAACCCAAAACCTCCAGCTGTCAATGTATCCACAGAATCAGCATTGATATCTCTCCCACTGATCTTATCCGCAAAGTATTTGATGAATGAGTTAGGAAGATGCGTTTCACCCAGGTGTTCTTTCACTTGCCATTGCCAGTCTGTGATCGGACAATAGCCTATACCAAACCAGAGCCCTAAAATTAACCAGGAAAACAAGGTTAGTATCACACAGATAAAGTGTGCTTTACGGGTTTTCGGCCAGATCCAGCCCAGGATATTAAAGCCGATAATGGCAATATGCAGGAAAGTAAAAAACAGATCCACCAAAATATACATGATGAAGATACCTAATGCCTAAAACCTAATACCCAGCCCCACATCCTCAGTCAACACCCATTTCCCGTCTTTAAATTCAGGATCACGGTAAGGATTATTGCTTGTAAGGAAAGGGCCATCCAGGTCAGCCCAGTCACAAAGGGGCGCTAGGGCAGCAGCGGCGAGCGTGCCACAGCTAGTTTCGCTCATGCACCCTATCAAAACTTTCATATCTAGTTCCTTTGCCCTTTTAATCATGCGATAACCTTCGTTCATGCCGGCACTTTTCATAAGCTTCATATTAATACCATGATAAGCTCCTTTGATTTTTTCAATATCAGCAAGGCGCTGTACCGCTTCATCGGCAAGAATAGGTATAGGACTCCTTTCCGTAATCCAGGCATTCGCGTCGAGGTCGTCTTTAGACAGTGGTTGCTCGATAAGCACTGCCCCCTGCTCGGCCAGCCAGCAAGCCATTTCCAATCCCTGCTCCCTGGTTCTCCACCCCTGGTTAGCATCAATAAATAGCGGCTTACCCGTGACCGACCTGATCGTATCGATCAGCTCTTTGTCGTTATCCCGACCCAACTTCACTTTTATGATCCTGCAATCTCCAGCCTCCTGCAATTTGCGAATGATTACTTCCGGAGAATCAATACCCAGCGTATAAGATGTTTCTGGCATCAACGCCGGATCAGCACCAAACATTTGATAGCAGGGGATATTGTTGATTTTACCGGCCAGGTCATGCAAAGCAATGTCAATGGCCGCTTTTACATTGGGATCACCGGCAGATATTTGGTCAAGATATGCAGTCACTTCTTCGAAGTGAAAGGGATATTTTAACCACGACAAGTCAACCTTTGACAGGAATTCCGCGGCCGTTTCAATATTCTCCCCCATATAAGGTACCATTGAGGCTTCACCGTGTCCGGTTAAGCCATCATACGAAATCTCCAATAGCATAACCGGGGTCGATGTCCGCGAGAAACGGGCGATCGTAAAGGGATATTTTAATTCTAAATCAAAGGATTTGTAACCTATCTTCATTATTTTTCGTCTATAAGGGAGCGGCAATATGCAAATGTGCGAATTTGTTAATATGCAAGTGCATAGTCATCTTGTTTTGGTGACAAAACGATAAATGAAAGCGCTGAAATGTTCAAATAAAATTGTCGCGGTATATAGCATCGCATTTCCCAAAGTATAAACTTTCATTATGATACCCCCACGAGTCTCCCGATTATCTCTGTTAATCCTTTGTCTTTTAATTTTAGGTTGTAGCGCCGGCAAACGTTCTCTTGAAAAAGGGAATTATGATCAGGCCGTTTACAAGGCAGTGAACCGTTTGCAGAAAGATCCCAACAATCGGAAAGCTTTGAAAGCTCTTACTCAGGCGTACAGCTTTGCTGCCTCTGATCACCTGCAAAATATTCGGGAAGCTAAGCTATCATCTAATGTACTCCGCTGGGAAACCGTGATCAACGAATATCAAGCCTTAAACGCATTGTCAGACGCGATCAAAAGATGTCCTTCTTGCCGCACAGCCGTTCAGCTTCCCGAAAAATACATTTCCGAGATTGCAGAGGCTGAATTAAATGCTGCGACAATTCGCTACGCAAGGGGCTTGAAGCTTCTTGAGGAGAAAAACCGCCTGGATGCAAAACAAGCTTACTATGATTTCGAAAAAGCTGATCAACTCGCGGGAGGTTTTAAAGATGCTGTGCAAAAAATGGACGAAGCGTACTGGGCCGCTGTCATCAAGGTGGTTGTTGAGCCGGTAAAGCTTAGCCGCGGTGTTTACAAATACACTAATGAATATTTTCAAAATAAGATCTACGAATACCTCGAAAATTACGAGCGCCGCAGCTTCATCAAATTTTACACGCCGAAAGAAGCACGCCGGGAAGACCTGATCCCAGACCAGGTACTAAGTTTAAATTTCGACGACTTTGTAGTCGGCCAAACCTATGTAAAAGAAAAGGTTGAAGAAGTACGGCGCGACAGTGTGAAAGTAGGCACCAGCGATGGCAAAGATGTATTCGGTACGGTCAAAGCAAAGGTCAGCACCTTTGAAAAAACCATTAGCTCGGCAGGGTTGTTAGACGTTGTAGTAACCGACTGGCACACCAAAAACACGCTTACCCAGGAGAAGATGCAGGGCACCTTCGTTTGGCAGGATAAGTGGGGAAGTTATAAAGGTGATGAGCGCGCATTAAGCAAAGAAGAAAAATTACTGATTAATAAACGTGAAAGCCTTCCGCCCCCACCGCAGGAATTATTTCTTGAATTTACGAAACCCTTATATGCTCAGCTTACTGATAAGATCAGGAAGTTTTATAGTAGATATTAGAGGGGAGTACACAGTAGTTAGTATTAAGTACTTAGACATGAGTAGCTGACCAAATCAGGAAGTTTATAATAGATATCAGTAAGCAGGGTCTTGATACTTAAGTGGGCTAACATATTAGATTTTAAACCTATATCAGCTGGACACGTCCAATAAATTGGTGATCTAATCATGTCGATGCTTTCATCAGATGCCAGATCTAACTATTAAATACTAAGTACTAAATACTCGCAACATGAAACCGATACTCCTTATCTTTTTGTTGTTTACTATCGCTGCCTGCGGTACTACCGGCAAAAGCAAACGAGCGCCTGAGCGTGTGGTTCCGGTTACGTTCAATATTGGGATTCCGAATAGAAATTCTGATTTAAACTTTGTTAATATGGACTACTACCGTTTGAAAGTTCTTGATCAGCTCGAGAATTTTCAAAGCGTCGATTTTACACTCGCCGAAGCTGATGAAGAGCCGGAAGTAGTTATTGACTTAAATATCGATAACTTCACCCTGTGGCCCCGGGACGAAAGACGAAGCCGTAGAACGTTATCAAGGGTGGTTCAAACCGGTACAGATGCTGCTGGTAAACCAATTTACCAAACAGTCCGTGCTTCTGTAGACATAGTGCAAGTTCAAAGGCGCTCCAATGCGCGCATTTCAGTAAACCTCGAGGTGAAAGGTACCCCCGGCAAAAAATTCAAACGAAGCTTCGCCCCAAACTACAACTATTCTGCAACCTACGTTGATAATATACAGGGCGACCCCAGGGCGGTTGATCCGAGTCTTTATTTTGCAAGAAGTCCGGCTATGGAACCCGAAACTATGGACTTTCTTTTTCAACTTTCCGGAGAAGCCGTGCAGAGGATATCCACCGAATTACGGTCATACTACCGTAACTAGTGGCATAAACCTCTGAACAAATTACATCGTAAACCAATTTTCGGTTTACCTTTGCCGCTAATGGATCACTCACTTTACAATCCTTTTAAAAAACTAGATTTCAGAGGTAGCAAATGCTTTTTAAGCGGAGTTGAAACCCAGCCCGGTGAAGAAATAACCGTGTTCCCGAACTGGTTGATGGAGCAGTTTCAATTAACTAATAAACCTTTAAAATTACTCGACGAAAGCATGGCCACTTACGGTGACCTGAAGGTGCCTTGTTCTGCAGCTGTCAAACAAGTTCTTGATTCTCTTGAAACGGAGATAAAGGAAGCCTATAATTTAGGGTATGAAGCAGTAAAAAGCCTCCCACAAATCAAGCTCTTTCAATGGATTGGCAAGTTAGTGTATGGCATTATTTACAATGAACTGCGCATAGGTATGCGCCAGCAGCAGGCTAACGGCGAACCATTCCTGCTATCCGAAGGCCTGATCCATAAGTTCGGCAATCTGCATACGATGCTTCAATCGCTCATCCGGCCTATGGAATTTGAAAACCGGACGCCATGGACTATCAATTTGTTAAAAGTCGATAATCTGGCTGATGTTTTTAACTACCGCGATGAGATCAATACGCTCACCTTCTCGCTGGCCATGAATAACTTTGGCATTATCGCCTGTCTCCAGGATAATGGCGCTAACGCGATCTATCATGAAGAAGTTCTTGAAAAGATCAAAGGACATCAACTGAAAGCCATTCAGTACGAAGAAGTGATCGCCCGGTTCTATTATTCCAACTATCTTTTCAACCGTTTGCCTGAATACACCATAATTCCAACGGCAGACATGGTTTACATAGAGGCAATGCCCCTGCGCGGGTTAAGCAGCAAACCCCTGTTCGATCATTGGACAGCCAAACCTTATGCACAGGTGCTCGAGAACTTTTGGAAACCATGGGGAATCACCCTTTTCGAGATCATCAAAGATCCTGAAAACCCAATCAGTTTTCTCCTTGATGCCGATGGAAATTATAACCCGGAAGGAGATATTAAATTCGCTGATCAATCATAAGGACTTCTGTCCACAACAAGCATGAGCAAAGTATATATTGAAGATAAGACCTTTCAAAAAACCGACTTCAGTAAGGAGGCCCTTACAAAGGGCGATTACGAAAGGTGCACATTCATCAATTGCAATTTTGAAAACTCCGACCTCTCGAACATAACTTTTTCAGACTGCCAGTTTACCGACTGCAACCTGAGTCTGGCAAATGTAAACAGAACTGCGTTTCAGGATGTAAAGTTTAAAGATTGCAAACTTTTAGGCCTTCACTTCCAGAATTGCAACGAATTTCTTCTCTCGGTTTATTTCGAAAACTGTAATCTCAACCTGGCATCTTTTTACAAGCTGAAGCTTAAAAAAACAACCTTCAAAAACACAAGCCTTCAGGAAGCTGATTTCTCAGAGACTGATCTCAGCCAGTCGGCTTTTGACAGCTGTGATCTCACAAGAGCAACTTTTGATAACACCAATTTAGAAAAAGCCGATCTCCGCACCGCTTATAATTATTCCATCCACCCTGAATCGAACCGATTAAGGAAGGCCAAATTCTCTCTACAGGGCGTTGCCGGGCTATTAGACAGGCATGATATAGAAATAAGCTAGCTTATTAACTCTTTGCCCAATTTCTGCAAATAACTCCTAGGGAAACACCAAGTGCACTTTATAATACCTTAAATTATTTGAGTTTTAACTTTTTAATTTGATGATCCCCGGTAGATGCCGTGTAAAGAGTATCGCCAATTATTACCAGCCCGTAAGGAGCATTCAAACCGGGGATATCATTTTCAGGAAAATCCTCACTGTAGCTGCTGTAGACAAGTTGAGTCAATACACCAGCTAATGTGACTTCAACAACTGAATACGAACTTCTGCGCTGTAAAAAGTGTTGAAACTGCCAATTTGCATACAACTTGCCATTCCTGGCAAAGGTGATACCCGTGTAGGTTTCAGACGAATTTGAATTATACGAAAGCATTGCTCTGTCATTAACAGTAGATACGACACCCCCGGGTGTAACTTTTCGGATTAACTCGAACTTGCCTCCTGTTACATAGAGGTTGTCATGGTCATCAACGGCTATAAATAAGGGGAAGTCAAATTCTGCTTTCGGCCCTACCCCGTCCTCCGGAAATGAATTTACTTCATCGTATGAACCTTGATGATTTCGAATTCCGCCTGCTACAGTTGAAACTTTGCCATTTACCAGAAGCCGGACTGCATTATTTCCGGCGTCCATGATGTATAAACAACCTGACTTACCGAAAACTAAGCCAGCGGGACCAGCAAATGTTGCCTGTGATGCCGGCCCATCTTTCATCGGCACTTCATAGCCCTCCCCGGTTCCTGCGATAACGATTATATTTTGCCCGTCTGGACTAATCTTTTTAATCTGATATCCATTCGATACATATACATATCCTTTTTGATCAATGGTCATCCCACCAAAGCCATTCTCAAGGCCAGCTTTGTTCACATCAAAAATGGTGGTAACCTGACCATCAGCACTTATTTTACGGATCTTTCTATTTTCGCCATCCGAACCTCTATCATATACATATAATGAATTTTCAGGGCCTTCAGCCAGAAGATATGGACTGTCAAACTGCGCCTGAAGAGCAGGGCCATCCAGCGATCCGCGAATGCTTCCAGCATGCAGTAATAAGCCGTCCCCTTCCGTATCGGCTGGCCTGGGATTCTCTGGTTCTACCTCTGATTGTTCACACGACGAAATGGCAAATACCATCACTAAAACCAGAAATTGGCTTAATAAAAATTTCTTTTTCATAGTGTTGGATTTTTAGATAAGTTATCCAATTGATCTACCGGCAATTGTGTACAAGGCACTATCGGAAAGATATAACAAGGCTAGTTATCATTTTATCCGGCAATTCTTTTAAATAACATCTTCAGATACTCCACGTGGTACTTATAATTACCTTTAAAGTTATTTTAATTTTATCTTGCTAATAAGATGATCGCTGGTGGATGTCGTGTAAATGGTGTCGCCAACTACCGCCAGGCCGGTCGGAAAATATAAACCGGGAACATTGTTTTCCGGATATTGCTGATCATATGTTCTGGAGACTATTGGAATCAACTCACCAGATAGTGTTAACTCATTGGTTGAAAAATGAAAAGGAGCGCCTTTTCCGTTTGCACGGTTATGATTTACATACAATTTGCCATTTCTGGCAAAGGTGATGCCTGTATAAGTTTCATAGTAATCTGAATCAAACTCATACCATTTTTTAAGAAAGTCAGAAACCACACCGCCAGGTGTAACTTTTCTGATCAATTCGAACTTACCCCCTGTTACATAGGCGTTGTCATTGTTATCCACGGCTATAAACAAGGGGTGGTCAAATTCTGCTTTCGGCCCTACACCGTCATCAGGAGGTGCATCTTGTTCGTCATCAGGACCCAGATAATCTCGAATTCCACCTGCAACGGTTGAAACTTTGCCATTAACCAGCAGCCGGACTGCATTATTTCCGCTGTCCATGATATATAAGCAACCTGATTTACTGAAAGTTAAGCCAGCGGGACCAAGGAATGTTGCCTGTAACGCCGGCCCGTCCTTCATCGGTACTTCAGCCCCCTCCCCGGTTCCTGCAATAACTGTTACGACCTTCCCATCAGGACTAATCTTCTTGATCTGGTTCTCATGTGATACATATATGTTTCCGTTTTTATCAACAGTCATCCCATTGAACCCCTCCCTGAGGCCGTAGCCAGATTTGCTTAAATCAAAAATCGTAGTCATCCGACCATCGGCACTTATTTTACGAATTTTTCTGTTTTCGGGATTATTTCCCACCACTTCCAGCCAGAACCCCCAATCATATACATACAAGGATTTATCAGGACCTTCAGCCAGAAGATATGGACTGTCAAACTGCGCCTGAAGAGCAGGGCCATCCAGCGACCCGCGAATGCTTCCGGCATGTAATAATAAGCCGTCCCCTTCAGTGTCGGCTGGCTTAGGGTTGTCAGGTTCGACCCCTGATTGTTCACACGACGAAATGGCAAATACCATCATTAAAACCAGAAACTGGCTTAATAAAAATTTCTTTTTCATAGTGATAGATTATATTAGAAGTTACCCATAATTGACTTTCTTGTCAAGTAATTTCTTCAAAATCAGAACTTTGCACAATCCATTCAATAGTACCAGAGGATTAAAGGAATTGTTTGAAAGTCCCCCACATTCTAGAGTCAGGTTTTTATTGGTGATATCCTAGCCATGTGATTACAGGGATGCTCACTATATCCTGATCGAACGATGACATAGTAAGCATATTTAATCGTCTATCCTGACCGCCATTAAAAAAGGTCTCTCCGGTATCTGATTTGTTAAAGGCTCAGTCGAAACCTTTCCGCCCTGCGAGTTGTTCCCATAGCACTCGAGAGCGTTATTCCTACTCCCCTTGCACCTCGTTAAAGAATCAAAAATGGTCGAGATACTGAGTGATTTCCCTCCGCATGTGGCAGCTTACCGGGCGTGGGGCGCAATAAGTAAAGAAGAATTTGAAAAGGTTGTGATGTTCAGGGTGGATGAAGTTGCCTCAGAATACGGGCGCATCAATTTTCTGGTTCTGCTGGAAACCGACATCGATAATTATAGTGTCGGCGCATTTATTGATTATCTACGGATCAGCTTCCGCCATTTTAATAAATGGAACCACATGGCAATTGTCACCGACCAGCAATGGGTACGCAAAGGTTATCAAATCCTGGGTCCGCTGGTGCATGGAGAAGTAAGGGGCTATAAGTTAAGCGAATACGATGCCGCCAGAGACTGGGTATCGGAGCCGTTTAGGTAAATTAGAAGAACCTGAGCAGCGAAACCGTTCCCTCAATAATATATACCGTTCACCCTTTTTGTCATGCGATTCCGGATTATAATGATATGTTTAAAATTCATTTTCGTTGAAACGTGAACAACTTACATATAATAAAACTTTTGACACGCCTTGCCCATAAATACAAAGTCATGCTGGTTTTGATGACTTTAGTTTTTACTTCCGATACCGTGTTTGCCCAGGCAACCTCTATTAAATCATTTAAATCCTTTATTGCAAAAAACTATCGCATTCCAAACACGGTTTCGAATGACTGTAACTGGAATTACGCAATTGTCAAAGCTTCGGTCGGTTCGAATAATACAGTAGAAAATTTGAAACTTTTAAATGAAGTAGAAGCAGAAATGAAAGAAAGCTTTAGTTTTATCAAAGGCTACTCATTTGGTTCTAATCAGACTTATAAAGGAAAAGCAATAATCTTTATTTTAACCGTGGAGTTGGATAACTGGCGCACGTGCAATACAGGAAAGGTTGATTATTCTCCCACACAGGCCATCACTCGTGTTTTAAGCGTTCTTGATGAAGAATTATCAATTAATCCTTCTTCGCTGGTGTTATATTACCCAATCAGTGTCGTTTCAGGTAAGACTGAAAATTAAAAGCCAGCCCAATTTGTTTATGGATTACTCATTTTTTGGATGTCCAAACTATGGTAGTGGATCGTTTTAAGCTTTTGATTAATTAGCGATATATTGTAGACCTCTATCGGATATCCCGTAATGTCTTCCTTAAATTTTTAATATCATGTCTGTTTATGAGAATACTACAAAAGGCGATAAGATACCCCATGATTTTGCTCTTCTTAGGTCTTCAACTACTCATGTGCGGATATTTTTTTGTAACACAGGGGACTATCCTTGACTTTAATTTTTATGACACGTATTTCATAATCACTTTAAGGCATCTTCTGCTTATTCCATTATTCTTTTCATTGCTGTTTCTTGCATTTCTACTAGTAACTAACCGAAAAAGCTAAATGAATGCGCTATCGATTTCGCAACTTACAGGTAACTTATAATGGAATTTTTCCTTCTAAATTTTATATTTGCAACCGTAGTTATCTAAAGGATAGTTACACATTGCATTGCCTCCTCGGGATGTAGCGTAGCCAGGTATCGCGCCAGCATGGGGTGCTGGAGGTCGTGGGTTCGAATCCCGCCATCCCGACAAAAAGACGAGGAATAACGGCGAAGAACTGACCGTTCTGGCAGCATCTTATCCAATTGATTTGTAAGTAACCACATTATTAACATTTAAATTTAAAATCGTAAATTCCTGTACCCGTTACGTGCTACCTAGTTAACAGTCCTTTTATTTAACCCAAGGCCAGGAATATGAACAAGAACCTTCAGTTCCTCTTATCTCCTTTGCTTATTTGCGCCATTGTTTATTGGATCTTTCGTTCTGCCATGCCCCATGGTCTGCCTGAAGACAACGTGCCTTTATCTGAGTTCTCCACAAAAAGGGCATTGGAGCATGTTGCTCAAATCTCAAAGGCTCCCCATTACGCAGGTTCGGTCAATCACGATACGGTTGCAGCCTACCTTGTTAATGAATTAAAACAGCTAGGTCTCGAACCAGATATCCAGGAGGGCTATGCATTTTCAAAGAGGGGATCTCTTGTAAAAGCCAGGAATATCGTAGCCCGTTTGAAAGGCAGCGGCAACGGTAAAGCTTTAATGCTGCTTTCTCATTACGACTGCGCCGTTCATTCGTATGGGGCTGCCGATGCAGGCTCTGGTGTGGCAACCATACTGGAAGGCCTTCGGGCATTCATAGAAGGCAAGGCGATACATAGAAATGATATCATCATTTTATTTTCAGATGGCGAAGAGCTGGGACTTAATGGCGCAGGGCTTTTTGTAAGGAAGCATCCATGGTTAAAGGATACCGGTCTCATACTGAATTTTGAAGCTCGTGGCACTGGTGGCCCCTCGTACATGCTGATGGAAACCAACGGCGGTAATTCGGCGATGATCAGGGGATTTAAAGCCGCCGGTCCGGACTACCCGGTTGCCAATTCGCTAATGTACAGCATTTACAAAATGTTGCCGAATGATACGGACTTTACAGTCTTCAGGGAAATTGGAGATATTCAAGGATTTAACTTTGCCTTCATTGACGATCATTTTAATTACCACACCCAACAGGATGATCTTGCACATTTGAGTTCCGAGACTTTAATTCACCAGGGAACTTACCTGATGCCTTTACTCTCCTATTTTTCCAACGCAGACCTAAATGATCTGAAGTCAGATACCGACCATGTGTATTTTAATACTCCGCTCGGGTTCATCAATTATCCGTTTGCGTGGAACGCCGTATTAATGATCATTGCTTTCATCTCCCTGATCATCCTTATCACAATTGGTATTAAAAAAAAAGTTTTGTCTGTTAAAGACATGCTGAGAGGTTTCTGGCCATTCTTCACTGCCCTGATACTGTCAAGCCTCGGCACCTTCCTGATATGGCAGGGGATTCTGATCATTAACCCCCAATATAAAGATATCCCGCAGGGCTTTACTTATAACGGGCATGCCTATATCGGCTTCACCGCGTTTTTTAGTCTGGCTCTTTGCTTTTTCTTTTATGGCGATGATCTTCCGGAGAGTAAGCTGCTCAGTTATTTTGTTGTTCCTGTGTTTATCCTGCTTTTAGTCATCTCCGCTTTGATGATCGGTGTAGCGGGAAGCGGTTTCTTCATTATCCCCGTGCTATGCAGTTTGATCGTGCTGGGTTATTATATTCTTACCGGGAAGACCAGTTGGATGTTAAATTTTATTCTCGGCGTACCGGCGTTGGTAATATTCACGCCCTTTATAACTGCATTGCCTGTAGGCCTTGGAATGGCACTTCTCTCCGGAAGCTCAGTGTTAACCGTAGTGCTCTTTATGCTCATGCTTCCCGAATTTGCTTCATACAGGCAGAAACGCTACTGGGCTATGTTTATGGCGGTTATAGCTGTCGTATTTTTAATTTACGGTCAAAGTAACTCAGGATACAGCAAGGGAAAAGCGAAACCAAACAGCCTGTTATACATGCTGGACGCAGATGCCCGGACCGCCGTTTGGACAACCTATGATGAGCGGCTGGATGACTGGACTAAGAAATTTCTTAAAAGCAGTGAGCGTACTATCAATGAGTTAAGGGCCGATCATCCTCGCCTGACTTATGTCTATCCAGCTCCAGTAAAAAAATTAGCCGAACCGGTAATCACTCTTCTGAGAGATAGCCTTGCCGGTGATGCACGGCACCTGAAATATAGTATTGTACCAAACCGAAAGGTTAATTCCTATCTGATCACATCTAACGAAAATATGATCCTTCATGATTTTACTGCGAATGGAGTAAAGAAGATTACCAAGCCAGGCTCTGCGTCTGAAAAGAGCAGGGTGGTTGTCAGCTATTATGTTTTAAATAACGAGCCCTTAGAGATGGAATTCAGCATTAACCGCGATACGCCTATAGAAATGACTGTCTATGAATCATCTTTCGACCTGTTGAACCACCCGCTCTTCCATATTCCAGAAAGAGAATCGTGGATGATGCCTACCTTTCGTCCCTTGGACGGTGCCGTGATCATTAAGAAAAACATAAGAGGGGGGCCGCGGATAAAACTTGAGGATACGGTCTCAGAGAATTGAGTTAATTAAACTCAAGATGTAGAAGCCGTCGAAGTCAACTAATTGAAGCCATTCTCAAAACGGCCGGTCACTTTCTTAAAGCGTATCCTGTAGAAAACCTGATCATGACTGTGGGTTGGAACCGCAACTTCTTTGGCATCAGTTTCGGGCAACGCAGTAAGGCTAACTTTCTTTCGGAGCATGTATTCGGTGTACCGGGGTCTAATTTCATTAAGTTCCTGCGGATCGGTTATTTCTTCAAAAGCACCGTTAATAATTACACACTTCCAGTTGAAGGAGTTTTTAATCTGGTCCACTTCAAAGCAGACAGTAGGATGTTTACGCATCAGGGCTATTTTCAATCCTTCCAGCGAATAACACAGAACACTATTATCTTCATACCGGTAATTCACGGGTACTATATAGACCTCATCACCGTCAGTGCAACCAATCCGGCCTATGTATGAAGTTTTTAAGATCTCCTGTATTTCAGTCTCATTGAGCTCGCCCAGCATAGCATGTCGTTTAATAAGTAAACGCTTATTGCATAACAAATAAATACTGTTGATGTTGTAACTTTTTATTTCATTTTCCTTGTCTTCATCCGTGACACGCTGTGAAGTTTTGAAATCACCGAAAAGAACGAAATCGTAAGCTTATTTGAATCTTTATTTGAGTTCAGGATACAGACTTTTAATGATTCCCATCTCCAGTCCGCGAAGCTCTGCCAGACCTCTCAGTCGGCCAATAGCAGAATAGCCCGGATTGGTTTTCTTGTTAAGATCATCTAGCATCTGATGCCCATGATCTGGTCTCATGGGTATAGAAATATTCCGTTCTCTGGCAACGGCCACCAGTTGTTTAACCACCTCGTACATATCTACGTCACCTTCCAGGTGATTATCCTCATAAAAGTCGCCAAACTCATTCCGGCGGGTACTTCTTAAATGGATAAAGTTAATGCGGCTGCCGAACTTTGCTACCATTGCCGGAAGATCGTTATCTGATCTTACACCAAAGGAACCGGTACAGAAGCAGAGACCGTTGTTCAGCGAAGGAACCGCTTCAAAGAGTTGCTCTGCATCAGCAGCAGTACTTACCACCCTTGGAAGTCCCAGGATAGAGTAAGGCGGGTCATCCGGGTGGATAACTAATTTTACATTGCATTCATCTGCTACCGGTATTATTTGCTGAAGAAAGTGTATCAGGTTAGACCTTAGTTTGGAGACATCTATGCCTTCATAGCTATCCAGCGCCTCTTGGAACTTCTCTAGTGTAAAGCTTTCCTCACTGCCGGGAAGCCCTGCTATGATATTTCGTTGAAGCTGTAAGCGATCAGCTTCTGTCATTGTTTCAAATCGCTCCCTGGCACGCTGCAGATCTTTCTCTGAGTAATCGATTTCTGCACCAGGTCTTTTCAGGATAAACACATCAAACGCCACGAACGCCGCTTTCTCAAACCGCAGGGCCTTTGATCCGTCTTCTACAGTATAAGCGAGATCTGTTCTGGTCCAGTCGAGCACCGGCATAAAATTGTAGGTAATAATATTCACCCCGCAGTCCGACAGGTTTCTAATACTCTCTTTGTAGTTCCCGATATATTGTTCAAAGCCGACCGACTGGGTCTTAATAGCTTCGTGTACCGGCACACTCTCTACCACATTCCATATCATCCCGTAAGCTTCAACTTCCCTTTTTCTTTTCAGGATCTCATCAGTGGTCCATACTTCACCATTAGGAATATGATGCAGCGCTGTAACGACTCCTGTACAGCCTGCCTGCCGTATGTCCGACAATCTAACAGGATCTGCAGGTCCATACCAGCGCATGCTTTGCTGCATCGAAAAACTGAGCTCAGCCATTCTAAACTCCCCCATAAATTGAGAAGCCACCATCTACACAGATCATGGCACCGGTAACAAACTTCGAAGCATCACTTAAAAGCCAAACCAGTGCTCCCTCCAGTTCCTGCGGATTGCCGAAACGCTGAAACGGGGTTTGATTAATTACCAGTTGCCCGCGCTCTGAATAACCACCTTCCGGACGGGTTAGTAAGTTCCTGTTTTGCTCGGTAAGAAAGAATCCCGGCGCAAGCGCGTTCATCCGGATCTTGTCGCCGTAACGTTTAGCCAGTTCAACGGCATACCATTGATTATAACAATCCACCGCAGCTTTACCCATATTATATCCGAGAACTCTTGTGATTGCGCGTTTGGAGTTCATTGAAGATATATTTACTATACTTCCGGCGTCGGAAGTTTCAGCTATAGTTTTCCCGAAGATCTGCGTAGGGATCAACGTACCCCACACATTCAGCTCCATCACCTTTTTCATGCCCGCTACATTCATATCGAAGATCCCCTGATCAGGCATCAGTACTCCCTCCGGCTGATTACCCCCAGCTCCGTTCACAAGGCCATCGATCTTTCCGAATTCCTTTAACATCTTATCCCGTGCCGCGGTTAACTGCGATTCGTCCATTGCGTCTGCAATCAGAGCGATTGCTTTTCCACCTTGCCTGACTACTTCTTCTGCACGCTCTTCGGCAACTTCAGCATTCCGGCCTAGCACACCAACAGCACCACCGGCTTCCACAATCCCGTTGATAAATGATTTGCCCAGAATTCCTGTGCCTCCAGTTACAACGATGACTTTACCTTCAAGGGAAAATTGATTTTTCATATTCTCTAATTATGCAATGTGATAAAAGGAAAACCAACCGGGTTATTCCTTCATAGTATTCCAGTTATTAATATAATTCTTTTTGGCGGCTTCTTTGAACTATGAAGCAGTGCCACGTAGCAGTTATCAAACAAGATAATACACTCCGCTTATTTAATCATGATTAAATAGTGCGGAAGCGTATTATTTAAATATTTTTGAATGCTTAAGTTGTTGAAAATATCACAGTGAGGACGGAAAAAACCAATGTTTTTACGATAACGTTGGCGACGCGACCTCTTCAAATTTTGTAATCTGAGTAAATGGAGCCGGTAAATCTAAAGACCCTGGCCAGGGAGCTAAATATTTCTGTTTCAACTGTCTCTAAAGCATTAAGAGACAGTTATGAAATCGGTGCGGAAACCAAAGCAAGGGTGGTTGCACTGGCAAAAGAATTGAATTATCACCCGAATCCCTATGCCAGCAGTTTAAGGCAACAAAAAAGCAAGACCATTGCGGTAGTGATTCCTGAGATAGCAAACAACTTCTTCTCACTGGCCATCAATGGCATTGAAGAAATTGCCCAGGAAAAAGGGTATCATGTACTAATCTACTTAACCCACGAAGATTACCAGAAGGAACTAGCAATCGCCCGGCATCTGGCCAGCGGACGGGTAGATGGAATATTAATGTCGCTTTCGAGCGAGACTGATAATAAGGATCACCTTTACGAACTTCACGCAAAGAATATCAGTATTGTTTTTTTCGACCGCGTATTGGAGGGTTTAGAGTTTTCTAACGTTACCACGGATGATTATGAAAGCGGGTTAAAAGCTACCAGTCATCTAATACAACAAGGGTGTAAAAATATCGCATATCTATCCGTTTCCCGGCATTTATCTATTGACAAAAAAAGGAAGGAAGGTTACCTGGGCGCATTAAGCAAGCATGGAATAGCGGCCACCGATGAAAATGTTGTTTTCTGCGGAAATAATAATGAAGAAAATCATGAGAAGATTAAACAACTGCTCATGTCAGAAAATCGTCCCGATGGAATTTTTGCATCGATAGAAAAGCTGGCTATCGCTACTTACAATGTCTGTAAGGAATTGAATCTTAGAATTCCTGAAGATGTTAAAGTGGTTGGTTTTTCCAACCTGGAGACGGCACATATTCTAGATCCCCCACTTACAGTGGTCCGCCAACCGGCTTATGCTATTGGGCGGCAAGCAGCGACCATATTATTTAAAACATTAAACAACCGTAATTACGGGGATGAGCGAGTGATCTTGAGCGCTGACCTGGTAGAAAGAACCTCTACAGCAATATAAAAAACCGCTGACCCGATATAACGCGGTCAGCGGTGCAATAATCTTCTCTAGTTTAATTCAATTGGTTTCATTTTAGGGACCAGTATGTGCATAATGGACCAGGCCAGCAAATAGGCGGCGCCGCAGATCAGGAACATGATAAAATAGGCCTTATCTAATTGCCCGATACTTTCATAGTAGCCGAACATTCCCTTTTGTACCATCACAGAAAGTAGAATACCTCCCACACCGCCTGCCATTCCTCCAATTCCGGTAACTGTTGCTACAGTATGCCGGGGAAACATATCCGAAACCGTTGTAAAGATATTGGCGCTCCACGCCTGGTGAGCCGAGGCAGCTAGACCAATGACGATCACGGCTAGCCACATGTTCATCTCGCCGAGGTACTGAGCGAAAACAATGGGTAATACGGCAATTGCATAAAACAGCATCGATGTTTTTCTTGCCCGGAATACTTGCCATCCGCCTTGTATTAGTCTATATGGCAGCCATCCGCCAAACACACTTCCAACGCTCGACATAGTATAAACCAGGGCTACCGGTAAAGCAACCTGTGTTCCCGTCAAACCATATTCTTTATTAAGGAAATCGGGCAACCAGAAAAGATAGAACCACCAGACAGGGTCTGTCAGAAATTTACCAATTACAAAAGCCCAGGTTTGTCTAAAGCTAAGTAATTTAGACCATGCGACTTTCGGTTCTGTGCCTATGGAAATAGCAGCCATATCATCAACATCACTATGGATGTAATCGAATTCGGCTTTTTTTAATTTCACATGTTTTGCAGGAACTTCATACAGGATAAACCAAAATATCAGCCATATAAAACCGGCGCTCCCGGTTAGGATAAAAGCCCACTGCCATCCCATTGATTCAGCGATAAAGGGCACTGTCAATGGTGCTATAATAGCGCCGACATTTGACCCTGAATTGAAGATCCCGGTAGCAAGGGCTCGTTCTTTTTTGGGAAACCATTCCGCAGTTGCCTTAATGGCAGCAGGAAAGTTACCTGCTTCAGTTAAACCTAAAAGTGCCCGCACCCCGATGAAACCCATGGTAGTGGTTACCAGGGCATGGCCCACCGCAGCAATACTCCATAACAATACAGACACACCGTATCCGATCTTTGTACCTAGTTTATCAATAATTCCTCCTACTCCAAGCAATCCTAATGCATAGCATATTTTGAAGGCAATTTCGATGTTAGCATAGTCAACCGAAGTCCAGTTAAATTCTTCTTCCAGATATGGCTTTAACAGGGCGATCACCGCTCTGTCGAGATAGTTAATGGTAGTGGCAAAGAACACCAGGGAGCAGATGGTCCACCGGTACTTGCCAATTTGCGGTATATTCATGTATAAGGGTTAGGTGGTTATATTGGTTTCTTGGTTAAATCTCCTGCTTTACTTCATTTATTACGTCAATAGCCCTTTGCGCAAGCTTATATATACCATCGTAATCTCCGTCCTCCAAAGCTTGTTTACTGATCATTTTGCTTCCCATACCAACCGCACAAACTCCGGCATCAAACCATCTTTTAATGTTCTGTTTATCTATGTCAACACCCCCGGTGGGCACAAAAAGTTGGCCTTGGAAAAGCTCCCGGATTGATGACAGAAACTCAGGACCCAGAATATTTGCCGGAAAGATCTTAATGAGGCTTGCGCCTGCCTGCTGAGCTGCATTAATCTCCGTAGGTGTCATACAACCAGGAATCCATAGTAACCCAGCCTGCGTAGCTAATTGCCCCACCTCCGGGTTAACTATCGGGGCCACCAAATACCGCGCCCCTGCGTCTATAAAAGCCTTAGCCTCATCAGCCGTTTTTATGGTTCCGACACCTAATTCCATACCCGGACAAGTGGTTTCAGCCTCTGACCTTAAAAACCTGAAATTATCCAGCGCTTCTTTTCCGCGATTGGTATACTCCAAAGACCTAAGACCAGCCTTGTATAAGGTTTCAACCACTTTTAATGATACTTCGGGATCTTTATAAAAGAACAGCGGCAACATACCCTGGTCTAAGATTAACTGCAATGATTTTTCTTTAGAATCCATATGTTTTCCTGATGTTAATCTCCTCTACAGTTGATGAAGTGGCGTCGTTTTCTATAAAAAGTTTATCAAAAGCTGCTGCTGTGGCGAATTCAACTATATCCAGGACCGCATGATCATGATAATAACCGTAGATCAACCCCGCCATATAGCAGTCGCCGCTGCCAACCATGTCTTTGATCTCTTCAGAGTTGTATTGCTTTGAGACATGCAGGTCGCAGTCTGCGTAAAGAGTGGTGAAATACTTGATACTGCCCTTCTTTTCAAACCTGAACGTGTTTGCAACAGCGGTGCACACCGGAAACTGTTCCAATATGGCTTCAGAAGTAAATCTAGCATGGGCTTCAAGTTTGCTTCGTTCCTCTCCTTCTACAAGTTCCGGCTTAACAGGTATGCCCAGCATGGAGTTGGCGGCCCAGATATTGCCCATGATCAGATTGCAGTACCTGGCTAACCCTGGCACTACCTCAACAGGAGTTTTACCATATTTCCACAGCTTGGCGCGATAGTTTAGATCAAGCGAAATCTTAATTCCTCTGGCGGATGCGGCTTGCAAGGCCTCTTCACATACGTCAGCAGCCTGCTGGCTGATAGCCGGACAAATAGCGCTGAAATGAAACCAGTAAACGCCTTCAAAAACATCATCCCAATTGATCAAGCCAAGTTTTAGCGCGGTAAAGGAAGATCCGGCCCGATCATAGATCACACCTGCATTCTTCAGATCCTTACCTTTGGGAAGATAATATAATCCTACACGGTCACCTTCATAACGAATTTTATCTGTTTGAATATTCCGTTTTTTGAGCGCTCGAACAATCTGTTCTGAAAAGTAATTCTCAGGAAGCGCGGTGAAATAAGCGGAAGGTACCTTCCATAATGCAAGAGCCGTAGCTACGTTACATTCGGCGCCGCCGATATAAACAGGAAGCCTATTCTCCTCAGTCCACTGACCATTCGTATCCGGACAAATGCGCAGCAAGAGCTCGCCGAAAGATAAAACCTTCCCCTTCATCAAAAATTGAAATAGTTCTTAGCATTATTATAACATATGTCCTGAACCACAGCTCCGGTCCAGCTAATGTCGTCGGGCAATTCCCCGTTTTCAATATCCTCCCCAAACAGGTTGCATAAGATCCTGCGGAAATACTCGTGGCGCGGGTAAGAGAGGAAGCTGCGTGAATCTGTCAGCATACCCACAAACCTGCTTAAAAGTCCCATATTCGACAGCGTATTAATTTGTTTAGTCATGCCATCTTTCTGATCTAAAAACCACCAGCCTGAACCAAACTGCACTTTCGCGACCGTAGAGCCATCGTTGAAATTGCCAACCATCGTCGCCAGCATTTCATTATCTGCAGGATTCAGGTTATAAATAATGGTTTTGCTTAGATGGTTGTCCTGGTCAAGCTTGCTTAAGAACTTCGATAAAGGCTTTGCCTGACTAAAGTCACCTATGGAATCCCAGCCTGTGTCCGGTCCCAGAAGCTTCAGCATTCTCGAATTATTATTTCTAAGGGCACCCAGGTGAAACTGCTGAACCCAGCCTTTTTCATGATTCCATAACGCAAATTGGAAAAGAAGGGCTGATTTGAATTTTATAACTTCTTCGGCAGAAAGCACAGACCTGTCTCTGATCTTATCGAATATGATCCTTAACTCCGCTTCGGTATAGTCTTCCGCATACATAGTTTCCAAACCATGATCTGCAACTGAGCAACCGTTTTGAGCAAAATAGTCATGACGCCCCATCAATGCATCCAGGTAATTATCATAACTGCTGATGTTTACATTAGCGATCTGCTCTAACCTATCAATGTATGCGTTCAATGCCTCTATATTTTCGGCGTTCATCGCTTTGTCAGGACGGAATGCCGGAAGAACCCGCATTGCAACGCCTGCATTCTTAATATTTTGATGGTGCTCAAGCGAGTCCAAAGGATCATCGGTGGTACAAAGAGTCTCCACGTTCATTCTGCCTAACAGGCCCTGCACTGAATATTCGGGGGACCGTAGTTTCTCATTACAACTATCATAGATCTTTCTGGCGGTCTTTGGCGAGAGTACCTCACTGATCCCAAAATAGCGCTGCAACTCAAGGTGAGTCCAGTGATAAAGAGGATTTCGGAGAGTGTAAGGAACAGTTGCAGCCCACATTTCAAACTTCTCCCAATCGCTCTTACTGCCGGTGATATAAGCCTCATCAACTCCATTTGCGCGCATTGCCCGCCATTTATAATGGTCGCCATACAATACGGCCTGGGTCATATTACCAAAATTAATGTTGCCCGCAATCTGATCCGGTGGCAGGTGATTGTGATAATCAATTATGGGCATATCCTTTGCAAACTCATGATAGAGCCTTTGCGCCGTTTTGCTGTTTAGTAAAAAGTTCTCGTCTAAAAATGGCTTCATAATACTCTCCCGGTTATTGCTGCCCTTGCTCGCTTAATATTTACTTAGCCTGCTGTAGCAGCCACTTTATCAGCTCCACACCTGCTTCCATATTTTTGTACTCTGATGGTAATCTTCTGCCATCAATATATTCATTATACAGCCATGGGTCGCCTATTGCGAAGACGGTACCCTTGCCGTACCTCGAAGTCGCCATCAGCACATCGCCCCCGTGCGACAGCTCAGCCGCTGCAGAACCAGATAAATTCAGAGTGCTGACTTCCTTAAGGTAAAGCGGATAACCAGCAGAGAATATACGGTTTCCTTCAGGCACCATTACCTTCCCCATATCCCATTGCGTGCCTTTAACCGGCATTTTTGTTTCCTTTTTAAATACAATTCCAAACTTAGCGGCCAGCTGATTGAAATGATCGAACTCCGCATTGGGAACATCATTAGACATTAGCAAAAGCACCCCGCCTTTTTTCACCCATTGCGCGATACTCCTGATGTCCTCCGGTCGGACATAATTTGGTTGCTCAGTTTCTTTTTCTGTGTCCGGATCAACAATGATATAAACATCGGCTCCTTTGAGGGCAGAAGTAACAGGCGCGGTCTTCAACTCCGCGGTTTTTGCCCCCATATAACGCGCATGCTCACCCAGCAATGAGAAACCCCCATTGGCTTGCTCCTCCCACTTGTAATGCCAGCTGATCGTACGACCGGTTACATCCTTTTTGAATTCATTGTTGAAATAACCATCCAGAAGTATTGTTTTTCTTTTTCCGACCTGTTCAATTTTCTTTACTAGCATCTCATTGGCGGCTAGTAAATAGGCGCTACTGGCTGCAGTGAGAATGTCAATGCCTGTTTTCTTAGAATTCCCAGGTATAGTCTGATAAGATTTTAGTGCTGCAGCATCCGCCTTATCGCTCAGATACCCAAGGCGCGATCCCTTCGCTAAAGCATAAATAACAAGGTTAGATGCTTCGGCATTTTTAATCTTAAGAATTTCTGAGGGCATATCGCCCGACTGCTTCCATAATCCGGTAGCCGGATCCTGTGCTTTTATAGCTCTATCAGCAAATCGCTGGAACAAAGCGAGCAGTTCATTCTTTCTCGGGTGACCTTCCGGGAATGCTTCAAGCACCTCGACCAGCGATGCGCCAAACCAACTTATAGAACCTATTGCTACTTCAGATGCTTTATTCAGCTTCGTGTCCGCAAGAGCGAACCTGTTAGCGAGCATTTCGAAGACCTCCGGCTCACTGAAGGTTACCGCAAATTCTGTGTAGAAGGGGAAACTCATAAAGAGATCTTCCTCACTGAGATTCTTCGTACCAGGCTCGCTTTCTTTGATCAACTCTTCCAGGTGTACTTTTAATTCGAGTGCTGCTTTATAGTACTCATGTTTTTCAGTGACTCTATATAGGGTCAGCAGACTCCGTCCGTAATTTAAAGGATGGTTACCCTCTTCAATTTTATCGAAGAGGAACTTGCCTACAGGACTGACCAGCGAATCCACATCCCGCTGGATCTGATTAAAATATTCGCCATTACCGGTACGCTTCCAGGAGTTCGCTAATCCCTGCAGGTAAACTCCATGAGCAATGTTGCCACCTGAACGCTTATGCGTTGGCGTTTCTTTCAAATGATCATAGGCGACAATCTCTTCTGTGGCAGAATTTTCTAGCTGGCGTACCCTATTCGCAATGGCAGAGTACTTCAGGCTGGTAATGGCAAAAGCGATGGCAAGGCCGTAATTTAAAGCTGTCTGCATGCTTACTGTTACCTTAGTTCTGTAATACCTACAGGATCCATATCTGCGTAATCCTGGTTTTCACCAGCCATCCCCCAGATGAAAGAGTAATTGATCGTACCCGCCCCTGAGTGAATCGACCATGGCGGAGAAATAATTGCCTGGTGATTGTGAACCATCAAGTGACGCGTTTCCTGTGGTTCGCCCATAAAATGAACGACTGCCTGCCCGGGCATCACATCAAAATAGAAATAAGCCTCCATTCGCCTGTCGTGTGTATGTGCAGGCATAGTATTCCAAACACTGCCGGTATTTAGAGTGGTCAGTCCCATCACAAGCTGACAGCTTTTAAGGCCGTCTTTATGAATGTATTTATAGATTGTCCTTTCGTTTGAAGTCTCAAGGCTTCCCACAAGTGCAGGCATAGCCTCCTCCTTCTTCATCAGCGCTACTGGATATTCAGCATGCGCCGGACAAGAAAGTAAATAGAACACCGCGGGCTCTGACAAGTTCGTCGAAGAAAAACTCACTGATTCGCTTCCGCGGCCAATATACAGGCAATCTTGCTTATCAAGCTCGAATTCAGCACCGTCCACAACGATCCTACCCGGGCCGCCCACATTGATGGCTCCTAATTCCCGTCTTTCCAGAAAATAATCCGCCCGAAGCTCCGGATGATTTTCGAGAGTTAGTGCCGATGCTCCCGGCACCGCGCCGCCCACTATCATTCGGTCGTAATGACTGTAAACCAGATTAATCTTTCCTTCCTGCATCAATTCTTCTATCAGAAAGTTAGCTCGTAATTCATCAGTAGACATTGACCGTACTTCCTTACTGCTATTGTGATATCGTTGTTCCATGTGAAAATTTTTTACCTGCCGGAGCGCGAACCCGGTTATCCCTTCAAGTCCGTGGGGCTATTAAATATCAGGTTAATATTTGAGAGATCAAGCCGGAGTTAGATGTCCCAACTTCTTGTTCGTCGTAATCAACAAGTTTAGCGAGAATTTCACCTCATGAAGAGCCTTTAGCGGGAATTTTTCACGCAAACGTTAGCGGAAACACTTCTTCAGATTCACATAATAAATGATTTACTTGCTTTTGAAATTTATGAAAACCGAATCATGCGAAGAATTATTCAACTAACCATATTGCTCATGATACCTCTGATCACTGTTTCGGGCCAGACTAAAGAAGAGCGAAAAGTGGCCCTTGCAGTCGAGCAGCTTAAAAACGCCATGATCTCCGGTCAACAGCAAGCGCTGAATGCTATCGCCTCAGAGAAACTAGTGTATGTGCATTCGGGTGGGAAGATTCAGAACAAAACTGAATTCATCGAGTCTTTCACCAGCGGCATCTCAGATTTTGTCAGCATTACTTTAACAGATCAAACGATAACCCTCTCAGGGAAAACAGCCGTGGTGACCCATAAACTCAGTGCCGATACCGTTGACGGCGGAAAACCAGGTACCGTTAAACTCGGCGTTATGCTAACTTTTATAAAAGATCATGGCGACTGGAAACTGCTGGCAAGGCAGGCGTTTAAATAATTAGCAAATGAGCGAATGTGTAAATGAGCAAATGAGTAATAAGGGATAATTGAAGGTACAAAAGCCTTTATAAAGCGCCAAACCCAAAAGGCCGAAATACCCCATGTGCTAATTTTCTAATTCGCTAATTTGCTAATTTGCCCATTTTACCCCTAAATGTCTTTCCCTATTCTCTCCTTTGATAGCTTTGCAGCTTCAAAATGAAAACAAAGAACCAGGGCATCTCCACCATCCTCGCTTTCGCTTTACTGCCTTTATCCGGTTTTGCAACTGATATCTATCTGCCCTCATTACCTACCATGGCGCGCGACCTGCAGGTAGGCAGCATTGAAGTACAACTAACACTTACCTTATTTTTGATCAGCTATGGTGGTTCACAGCTATTCGTAGGCAGCTTTCTGGATAGCTTCGGCAGATATAAAGCTTGCTTATATTCCCTGGTGGTTTTCGCGATTGCTTGTATCATTGTCGCAACCACTGAAAACATCTATCTGATCTACCTCATGCGCATTATACACGGAATCACTGCGGGAATTATTGTCGTGTCAAAGCGAGCTTACTTCGTCGATCAGTTTTCCGGCCAAAAGTTGAAGCATTATCTCAGCCTGTTTTCCATAATATGGTCAACCGGACCAATTGTAGCGCCCTTTATCGGCGGTTACCTCCAAAACGCCTTCGGATGGCAATCCAACTTTTATCTCCTTGCCGGGATGGCTATGGTGCTATTCGTACTTGAACTGATTTACAGTGGCGAAACGCTGGTTCACGCTGCTGAATTTCATTTAGAGAAGATCGTGAAAGTTTACAAAGAGATGCTGACCACCGCCAGTTTTACTTTAGGCTTAGTAATGCTGGGCCTGGCTTACTGCATGGTAATGATCTATAACATGACCGGGCCGTTTATTATCGAAAACCATCTTCACTTATCACCGGTTGTTTCCGGATACAGCTCTTTGATACTGGGTTTCGCCTGGATGACTGGCGGATTTATGAGCAAGGCGACCCTCAGCCGGCCTTTCTTTAAAAAATTGACTGCCAATATTCTGCTCCAGACCCTTCTGGCCCTTGCTATGCTGCTTAGTCTTCAATGGATCACTAATTTATATTCCCTGGTATTTTTTGCCTTCATCATCCATGTCGGAGCAGGTTACACCTTCAGCAACTATTTTACGGATTGCCTGAGTAAATTCCCCAAAAATGCAGGCATCGCTGGCGGATTAACGGGCGGAGTTTCCTATGTGATCGTTTCTCTCTTAAGCTACGGCATCGTCACTATAATTCCTGCCAAAGACGAACAAAACCTGGGTTACAGTTACCTGATATTAATCCTGTTGTCCGGCCTGATCATGCTTATTATGTATAAGATTGGGAAAAGAAAAACAGTGGCATTGATAGCAGAACCGGCCCCTTAAAAATTACTATTAATTAATCACCGGTTGCGATTTCAGATGTGTAATTCCAAACCTTCCTTTTTTCGGCCCACATAATCGCAAGCGCGCCCAGCGTATAAGCAAGCATATCCATCCAGGCGAAATCCGTACCGATTAGCGTCCTGGCCAGTGAAAAGCCTGACAAACCCAGCCGCTCCACGATCTGGAAATATTGCAGGGTTTCAATCAGGTAGCAAAACAAAAGCACTACCATCACAACCAACGGAGCTGAAATATTCAAAAAACTCCTGATCATACAATACAGCAGCATCATCACCAGGAAATCTCCAAAGTACGGGCGGATAAAACTGTCTTTAACAAACAACGCGATAAGCACCTCAGTAATGAAAAGGATCAGGCTGAGAACGAAATATCGGGTGTTGAATAGAAACATCAGAAGAAAGGTTATGGGGTTAGAGGGTTTAGAACGTTATAGGTGCCCCCTAAAGCCATTGCCGCAATAATCAGAATCAAATATATCAGTAAAATACAATGAACAATGCTCACTAACCTACGAACAATTACCATGACTGCCTTTCTGCGACCCATTCAGGGTCGTATGATTTACCTACCTATTTCTTCTATAAACGGGTTATCCCTTCGGGATAATAAGTTGATCATCGTATTACTAAAGAAACGACCCAACTAACATTAACCCGAAAAAGATGAAGGCCAGATATTAAAAATAGTAATTAGACGATGTTTTATCCGCCATTAACCAATCCATCCTGAAATGCCGAAAATTTTGATTCAGACAATTGCATCGTAAAACTACCGCCATAATCCTGATTATCCTGAAATCCTGAAAATCCTGATTGCGACAATTGCATATTTCAAATCCTAATCCATTTTTCAATACCTTTAAGTATCAGCACCATGAATCTCTTAGAAATTGTCTTACTAATCATCCTGATCACTATTGTCATTTACCTCTGGCTTAAAAAGTCGAAGACATCCCAGCAGACTGTTCCGGCGGATTACACGACGCTTCTTCAAACCCACATTAGATATTACCGCAATCTCAACTACGAACAAAAAGAAAACTTCAGCAAACGAGTCCAGGCATTCCTGAAACAAGTGCACATTGAAGGTGTGGGCACAGAGGTTACCCTGATAGACAAGATCCTCGTCGCGGCAAGCGCCATCATCCCTATCTTTGGTTTCGGCGACTGGCGATATCCGAATATCACGAACGTCATCTTATACCCCGGCACTTTCAATGAAGATTTCCAGTTTGAGGGCAGCGGACGCAACATGACAGGTATGGTGGGCACAGGCTATATGAACGGACAAATGATCCTCAGCAAATCAGCATTACGGGCAGGCTTCTCCCACGACGAGTCAAAATCAAATACCCCCATCCATGAGTTCGTCCACCTGCTCGATAAAACCGACGGTGCAACCGACGGGATCCCCGAACAACTGATGGAACAACGCTCCCTGGAACCCTGGTTAAACCTGATGCATCGGGAGGTCGAACGGATTAATAACCGCCAATCCGACATTAACCCCTATGCGCTAACCGGTGATGCGGAGTTCTTCGCCGTCGTATCCGAATACTTCTTTCAGCAGCCCCACCTAATGGCGACCAATCATCCGGAGATCTATCAAATGCTAACCCAGTTCTTTAGGCAGGATTGGGTGAGGGGAACGGTAGAAATCTAATGAAGTGCCGTCTTTCGACCGCTCAGGAGGACACCAGGTTTCCTTTAAATTTTAAGTCACTGTCCGTGCAATTCCATCTAACAAATCTGAAGAGGAGCACCACAGATTTGAATTTCATTTGTAAAAATGGTAAAACAAGGATCGCTTACTTTAAGAGGCTATTTATATCTCACGCCATGGAATGTGCCGTAGGTACATCTGGTTGGTAGAGAATCACAGATTGAAGATGTTCAGCGTGCCGTGAGGTACGCTTTGTGATTAGCATTGATGCCTGAAATGGATTTCACAAAGCGTTCCGATGGAACGCATATTCGCTGATTAATTTCTACCAGCAAAACGTTCCTAGCGGAACGAAAAGTAGGATACTATTGAAGTCGGCAACTTAGTGATAAAATTAATTTGCTAGATGGAATTACACGATTTTCACAGGTTTAATCCTTTTTCAAAAAAAGCACGATCGAAGAGACATACCTTCTTTGCATCTGTGTAATCCGGGCAATCTGTGGTGGACTCAACCCTAAAAGTTTGCATCCTGTTTTATCTTGAAAATCCACGTGCTGCACCCTCCCTACAAAACCACCCTTTCCCTTCTTACCCGCAGAAACTCCGCGATCAGCAAGCCGAATGCCAGGCAGACAGCAATGAGTATCAGAAGCCATCCCAATACCGGGATCAACGTAATCAGCTTCAAGATAATGAAGATGCCGAACGCAGTCCACACCTGCCGCCACATTCTGCGATCATCGTAATAGCGAATGTTTATATAATTAGCCAGTACCAAACTGGTAATAACGGAAGCCAGCAGGATCAGGATAATAAATAAAACCATCACCAGCAGGGCTAGCGGAATGCCGATCAAGGTCAGCATGGCCACTAATATGGCTACTGGAAGCAGTACGAAAAAAAGAAAGCCGTAAAGAACAGGACGGCCAGCGCCACCTTCCCGCAAATTCTCAGACGCATTCTGAATATATCTTCCGAACAGGAACTGGATCAGCACAATGAAAACCAAAGCCGCTCCAAGGTACCATAACAGACCCAGTATCGTTGCAAAGCCGAGGTATCTTCCTGCCCCCCTATCTATCCTCAGACTTTCATCAACCACCGCGTTATCGCTTTTCACAGATTGTCCAAAATTTACCGGCTCGGCACTCCAGTACCGCACCTTGTTACCAAAAACTGCATCCTGCCCAACGCCAATCTCATCGGCAGATAAAACAGCGTCACCGGCTACGGTCCCGTTCACCACGATATTCTTTCCGCGAGCGTCGAGATATTTGCCAACACGGCCATTTAATACGAACGAGCCCGCCATCGACCTCACATAACCAGTGATCGTTCCGTCAACAGTCACTTCACCGCCACCGGCAATCAAACTGCCACCTACCGTAGAATTTCTGGCCAGAATCACTGTCCCACCAGTTACCACCACATCACCGGTCACATTCTGGTTGATATTCAACCTGCCGCCTGCCAAACGAATATCATCACCAGCATGCCCGGCAAGCGTGATCTCACCACCAGCAATGATAATATCATTGCTTACCGAATCATTGATGTTTATCTGGCCGCCAGCGATCACCAGGTCGCCATATATGGGTGCATTGATGGTAATGTTCCCCCCCGCAAGGTAAACGTCTTCATAAACCGGTTTGCTGATAATAATTTTATCCCCGGATTCAAACCGCTGAGCGGTGCACCACAAAGGCGTCAGCGAGAACAACATCAATACAATTTTCTTCATGATCTTATTGGTGTTAAGACACTTATGAATAAAGTACGTATATAAAGCTATCAAAAAACATGTGTAGCACGGGTACACAATCTGTGTCCATCTGTGGTGAAAAAAAAAGCCCCGTCGATAAGTTGACCACAGATTTCACAAATTCTCACAGAGTCCACACTAATCCAGTCTGTGGCTGGGCCATCGAACAAATTATCATTAGCATTTAACCAGGTTGCACGCGAAGCAAATAAGGAAAACACGCAAAGCCAAGCCTTTACAATAGGTCTGAAATGGAAGATCAATATTAAACTTTGCGATCTTTGCGTCTTATTCTTTGCGCCCTTTGCGTGAAATAAATGGCCTCCAAATTAGCGCCACTGTTTTATCATTTCCTCATGATTGCTATCTGTAGTGAAAAGAAAAACTCCCCGATTACCCTGCGCATACCTCAGATTCTAATCTCCGTTAATCGTGCGATCCTGATGAAAATCGCTTAAAGTGTAAAAGTTAAAAATTCTTTCTTATTGGCAAAATATTCAGCAGTCTGTACACAGATTTAAACATTATCCCCCTTTATATCAATTAAATGGTAATAATGAATGCATACATCTTAAATATTGATAATAGTTTCTAAAAATATTTAAGAAGTAGTTAAATCATCCAAAAGATATATTATGTTTGACATAATAATCTAATGAAGTAATAGCCAGTCGAATGCAAACAACCTCGAGCAAGTCAGTTTCTGAGAGACTAAAGCAAAGAATACTATATGAATTGTACTTTGAAAAAATCCTTTCCTGCTTAGATCTAAGTATACGAATCAAAAAGAGTCTGCCTGTTATTGCCAAGTCGGTAAATGAATTAATTAACGATAATTTTATTATCGAGGAGGGCTACGCTCCTTCCAGCGGTGGTCGCCGTCCGTTAATGTATTCTTTGAAGCCCCGCACCAAATTGATCGTAGCCGTGTCGATGGATCAGCTTTCCGTCCGGATTGCTATTTACGATCTTAAACACAACCTGCTGGCCGAAATCAAAACCGTCGACCTGGAGCTGTACAATAACCCGACAGCATTGCCTAAACTCATCCATCTCATTAACTCCTATATTATAGATTCCGGTTTTGATAAAAATAATATAATCGGTATTGGCATTGGGATGCCTGGCTTTATAGATGTCAAAAAGGGAATTAACTACTCTTTTTTAGATGCCGGGGGAGAAAGTCTCCAAAAGCACTTAGCAGCAGAAACAGGCTTACCCGTTTACATCGATAACGATTCATGTTTAATAGCCTTGGCCGAATTGAAGTTTGGCAAGGCGAAGCATAGACACAATGTAATGGTTGTGAATGTTGCCTGGGGAATCGGTCTGGGCATGATCCTAAATGGCGAACTTTTCAGGGGCCATAGCGGCTTTGCCGGCGAATTCAGTCATATACCAACTTCAGAAAGCGGCATATTATGCAGTTGCGGCAAACGCGGTTGCCTGGAGACCGATGCATCCCTTTTGGTACTGGCCAAAAAGGCTATGACCGGTATTGAGAATGGCCGTGTTTCCAGTTTACAGCACAGCCTTAAAGACACCTCCAAATTAGCTGGCGATGCCATTATTGAAGCCGCCAACAAGGGCGACCAATATGCCATTGAGCTCCTCTCTGATGCAGGTTACGCTATTGGGAAAGGCCTGGCCGTTTTGATTCACATTATCAATCCGGAGATTATCGTATTAAGCGGCCGCGGTGCAGTAGTGGGTAAAATTTTATCTGCAACCATACAACAGGCCATCCATAAATACGCCATCCCACGCCTGGCCGGGAGCACCGAACTCCAGGTTTCAGAATTAGGGTTTAATGCCGAACTGGTCGGAGCAGCGGCGTTGGTTATGGAGTATGTAGGCAAAGGTGTGCATAAAGTAGATTTCTGGCACTCAGAAAAGATCGAAGTAGCCGCAGAAGCAATGATTTAATAAACTCCCATAAATATCATAAATATCACTAACCATTAACCACAATGAATAATGAAACAAACAACTACTAACCTCTTACTCAACCCTAAACCACTTAAATTAAAATCATGAAAAAGCAATTACTCTTCATTTTCCTGGTGTTGCTGGGCAGCTCTCTGGGATTTGCCCAGGTAAAGGTAAAGAAAACCGTTACGGGCACTATCCGGGATGCCCAGGGGCCCTTGCCAGCCGTCACCGTATCTGAAAAGGGAACCTCCAATGGAACCAGTGCCGATGCGGACGGGAAATATTCCATTTCGGTGCCAGCTGGTAGCATACTGGTATTCAAATTTATCGGCTACACCCCAAAAGAAATAACTGTAGGTACTTCTAATGTAATTAACGTTACGCTCGATGAATCTGCCCAGCAACTCGCCGAAGTATCCATCACCGGACTTGGTATTGTGAAAGCCGACAAGACCCTGGGTTACGCGCTCACCAAGGTAGCCGGTGACGATTTAGCCCGGACAAACACCGTCAATCCAATTGCAGCCTTGCAGGGCAAAGTGGCAGGGGTAAATATTAACGTAATGACCGCATCTGGTGTACAAACTTCTCCCAGCATCCAAATCAGGGGTGCTAAAGTTTTAGGTAATTCGCCGGGCCAGGCTAACAATCAGCCTATTTTCGTTATTGACGGCAATGTTCTGCAAAACAACCTGCAGGATGCTGATAACGCTGATGGTGGATCGCAGTTAAAAAACCTGAATCCGGATGACTACGAATCAATTACGGTATTAAAAGGAGCTGCGGCAACCTCTATTTATGGATCACGTGGCTTGAATGGCGCTATCGTTATTACCACAAAGAAAGGGAAGCAGGGTCAGGGTTTAGGTGTGGAGTTTAACTCAACCTATCAGACTCAAAATATTTACAAAGCACCTTTTGCATTGCAGAATGTCTTCGGTCATGGAAGCGTTAGTTCCAGGGAAGGCAATTGGGGACCTGATGGCGCCCAGGTGGCAACCGCCGGAAGCTGGGGACCCAGATTGGACGGAAGCATGCATCCGGCCCCTTATGACGCCAGTAAAATGGTACCCTATACAGCTCAGCCCGACAACTGGAAGACCTTCTACCAGGACGGCTCGTATGTGAATAATAACCTTGCCTTAAGTGGTGCGGGTGATCGTTTCAACTACCGTTTCTCCTATTCAAACAGCTCCACAGAAGGAATGCTGCCGAATAATCAAATGAACAGAAATGCTTTTGATATAAAAATCGGAGCTGACATCAACAAAGTCTTTTCTTCAGAGATCGGTGCTTCTTATGCTCACACCATAGCAGAGAACTTCTACTCCCAGGGAAGATATTACCATCCCGGAGGTGAGAACCTTGGCTTTAACGCGTTCTACTTACCCAGAAGTATTGACTATGGAGATTGGTATGCAAATTACCGCAATGCGGATAATACAACCAAAAACCCTGGTAATGGAAATCTAGACCGGATGATCGGTACGTTCAGCCGTTTTGACAAACGTGACTTTGAAAAAAGAGAAAATTCGGTACTAGCCTACGGACAACTTAAAGCGCAGGTAGCTCCATGGTTAGATCTTTCGGGAAGAGGAAATATAAACTTCTATAAAATCAATTCCGAAACTAAAGAAATGGGGAATGGCTTAAACAACCAGGGTGGGTATTACTCTGTAGGCGGCAGTTATTCTACCGACTACACGATGTTGTTTATGGCTCATGCCGCAACAAAAGTGCTGAACAACGATTTGAACCTTGACTTCCGCTTAATAAACGAGATTTACGGAAACAAGCTGGGCGAAAACTATGGTGCCAGTACCCGCGGCGGGTTGTCAGTACCCAACCAATTCTTTTTGGCAAACTCGGTGCAGGATATCCAGACAAATATTTACTATAACAGCAATGGCTATGCGGGCCCGGCATATCCGTCTTCGCTTACTATCGGTTTAGGCGGCGTGGTGAACTTAAATTACAAAGACTTCCTGAACCTGGAGTTGTCAGGCCGTAACGATTGGTTATCTACGTTAACCTATCCGGCAGATGTGCCCGGCGCAAACAACTACTCCGTATTCTATCCTGCCGCAAATCTTTCGTACTCTTTCTACGACCAGATGTCTGATAAAATGCCAGCGTGGCTGTCGTCAGGTCGCTTAAGGGCGTCGTTAGCTTTTGTAGGAAATGCAGGCGTTGCCGGACCATACTCTACCGGTTCCGGTTACATACCTGGTACCATTATCAACCAGAACGGTCAATCGGTTGGTGTTGCCAACCAGTTTAACGCGAACGTTAAACCCAACCTGAATCTGAAGCCTCAAAGACAACGTTCTCTTGAATTCGGAACGCAGTTCGGCCTCTTTAAAGACCTGGTGGACGTTGACGTTGCCTGGTATAAAACCAATACCTTCAACCAGCTTCTTCACCTTCCTGGTGTGATGGAAACAGGCTTTGATAAATTATTTATCAATGCGGGCAATATCCAGAATCAGGGCTATGAACTCCTGGTTAACGTTGCGCCTCTGCGGAAGAAAGACTGGGGTTTAGACTTCTCGGTTAATCTGGCCCATAACAAAAGCAAGATTGTAGAATTTGGTCAGGGCATTAAAGAATGGGAACTAAGCGGTGGCTACGATGGCGCGAATGTGTATGCTTATGAAGGCGGCGACTTTGGTGTGTTAACTGCCGAACCTTGGGCAACGGTTAAAACGGATCCCAAAACCGGTTTCCCTCTGATATCTGTAGGCAGCAGAGCGGCAAGCACCAACCCGCTCACTAAATACGATGTGCAGCGTTACGCATACGTCGTTAACGAGCGTACAGACGCACAGCCAAGAATTCCTCTCGGCAAGGTAGAACCAAATTTGGTGGGCGGTATTAACGCTTCCCTTCGCTGGAAAAACTTTAACCTGTTTACCCAGGTTGACGGACGCTTTGGCGGCTCAGTTTACTCACAGGCTTACAGTTATGGTATGAGCCAGGGAACCCTGGAAGGATCACTTTATGGCCGCGATCAGGAGTACGGTGGCGTTCAGCGTACCGACTCATATAACGGGCAGACAAGGTATGATGGTGTTATTCCCAATGTAGTGTTCGCCGAAGGCGAAATGAGCCCTCTGAAAAACGGTACCAGCATTGCCGGTCTGACCTTCAGACAAGCCTATGATCAGGGGCTGGTAGAACCCTGGAAAGCATCATGGTATCATGTTGACACCAACAACTGGGGAACCAACTTCAACACCGGTGGAGCAGTTTCTGAAAACTCATGGGTGATGCTAAGGGAAATAACCTTAGGCTACAACCTGCCCACCAGCCTGATTGCCAAAGCACATGTGCAAAACGCACGCCTGAGCTTCTCGGCACGTAACATTGGCTACCTGTACAAAACTTTAAATGCCGATCAGAACCCCGAGTCGTTACAAAGTAATGATCCTTTCCGCCCGTATATCACTGGCGGGGTGCCTTATTACCGCAACTTCTCCGTCTCACTAAATGTAAGGTTCTAACCATTAAACCGTCAAAAATGAAAAAGATACATAAATATATTCTTGGGGTTCTCGCAGTCGCGACACTGGGTCAATCATGCAAAAAAGAGCTCGTTGACATTAATACCAACCCGAACCGGTTAAGCGAAGTAAGCCCTGAATTCCTGTTCGCAGGGGCTACCACAGATATAAACCTGGGCAGCCGCGACAGAACCATGCACAAGTACGGCACGGTGATGACCTACATGCAGTATGTCGTTCCAAATTCGGCAACTCCCGAGGGACTTACTGGCCGCTATTGGGATCCTACCAAGCCAACCGGACCCAACCCCGGCTTTCCGTACTATTCTGATTATTTCACCCGTGTCGGGAGGGATATGCATCGCCTGGTAGACCGCATTAATGCGCTTCCGGAGGCCCAGCAGGCACAATACAAGGGTCTGAAAGCAATGGCCAATATTGTTGACACCTATCATGCATGGCGTGTTTCCGATATCTTCGGAACGCTGCCGTATGTGCAGGCATTTGACGGGGCTAAATATCCTCTTCCGGCCTACGATTACGACTATAATCTGTACAAAGTTTTCGATCAGCAATTAAAAGATGCCGCTACGCTGTTAAAAGACAACCCGACCGGTCAGTTTAACATGTCAACACAGGATCTTTTCTACGGTGGCGATTATAATAAATGGCTTGCCTTTGCAAATACCTTACGGATCAAAATTGCACAGCGTTACGAAGAGCGGGATGCCGCACATTTAGCCAGTGTGCTCACAGACGTCTCTACCAACTTTGCAGGCAACGTTATCTCGACCATTGACGGGTCATTTGGCTACAACCAAACCCAGGGGTGGAATAATAACATCGACGATATAAACAGTTTGCTATTAGATTATAACGCCGGTTTCGCCTTTGTCGAGTTCCTTAAATCAACAAACGACCCACGTATTCAATTCATGGTTCGCGAAAACGATCTGGGGGCCAACTACAGCGGCTATACCAACGTACAGCAAAATGGCAATGCGACTTCAAAAGCGGCCTTGCTGGAGCCTGAAAACATGGTGCGCTATTGGGGCAAGCACGCATTTCCCGCATCGGCTGATGGCGGCTTCGGAATTACCGGCGGTGTGCGCGACAGAACATTCACCATCGGAGCAACAGGCACACAGAACCTCGGGATCCTTTCTAATATCCAAACCCGCCTGTTTATTAAAAACGGTGGTTTCGGAGGATTTGATGCCCGTTCAAGCCGTAACCTGATGCATTCTGACGAGTCGTATGTAGATGGCAATACCATCAAAATGCGAACATTCTACCTCACGTATGCCGAAACTTGTCTGATGATGGCCGAGATTGCCGAAAAAGGCGGAAACAGCTTAGGAAAAGGCGCAGCGCAGTGGTTTACCGAAGGTGTTAAAGCTTCATTCGACCAGTATAAAGCCCTTGCCGTTGCTACCAATGTGCCTAACGCTGCATCTGTAACGATGGGTGCTTTCGCTCCGGCCTATCAAGGCTTACCGGGTATCTATGCGCAGGCATGGGTTAACTTCCTGGTTAATCCTGATGAAGCATGGGCTATGTGGAAACGTACCGGTTATCCGCAGTTTGAAGATGTAAGAGCAGGGCAACCTAATCGCATAGGCAACGGATCAGGTATTGCTTACCTCGAAAATCTGTGGGATGGAAATAAAAACCTGGTCATTCCCCGTCGCAGTGCACTCTCTTTAAGCACCGGTTCAAACCCGAATGCTTCCAACTTCAATGAAGCAGTAAACGCGATGAAAGCTAAAGACCCTGCTTATGGCACTAACGAACTGGATACCAAAGGCCGGATCTGGTGGGATAAACAATAATTTCTCAAAGTTGAACGGCCGGCGCTTAGCTGAGGGCTGATAGCTGTTAAATATTGGTTTAGTTTGGTTAAACGGCCCTGGCGATTTGTCGGGGTCGTTTTTTTATAAGCTGTCGGCTGTCAGCAATCAGTCGTCAGTAATCAGCTTTGGTCGTATTCATGCGCTGATGTTGAAATTCAGGTGGTAATAAAAACCTCTTCGATAAGTTGACCACAGATTTAACAGATTCTCACAGATTAGCTTCCATACAAATTAAAATCTGTGTTACGCTGTGCCGATCTGTGGTGAAAAAAACTCTTCGATAAGTTGACCACAGGTTAAACCTCTACACAAAGCCAATCTGTGGCTATCAGTGGTGAAAAAAAACTATTCGCTAAGTTCATCACAGATTATCTCCCAATCCAATCTGTGTATCTGTGGTTAAAAAAAACCTATTCGTTACGTTGACCACAGATTCACAGATTAGATGCCACACAAATCCAATCTGTGAATTCCATCTAACAAATTTATTTCATGATTAAGTCCCTGGCTTCAACAGTATTCTACTTTTCGTTCCATAGGAACGTCTTGTCGGTAGAAATCGCGTAGCGAACAAATATGCGCTCCATCGGAACGCTTTGTGAAACCCACCACCGGCTTTACCGTTACCTACGGCACGCTGCACATGTTCGATAGGATGATTCTCTACCGACCAGATGTACCTACGGCACATTCCATTGCGTGACTCTAGTTAGCGGTATCCTTATCCAGATTGCTGTAGGTCCAGGCAACCTGCAGATCCCCGACATTTTGAAGATTAATCTCTTCATTCGAAGAATACCGGTTGCCATCCTTATGACGCGCATAATTCGTCCAGCCGCTTCGATCGGAACGGGAGGAAGAATCTTTGCAGGAAAGCGAAAGCGATAGCAGACAGGATAAAAGGAGCCGCGATGTTAGTTTCATTCCGAAGCTGGATCTATGGATATATTGATGAATCTAACATTTTTCGCTTTCTCATTATGCGTAATTCAGCCATGAGTCATGGTCTGTGGGCCTGCGCAAAATAAAAGAAGCAATCAGGTGATAAGCAAAGCGGTAAACGTAACCCAAAATCGAGCATATTTAGAGCAACCGGTCTGAACACAACCCAACATTAGAGATAAATGGGTTATGTTAAACCTATATAACCCAAAATTGTAAACAATTGGGTTATATTTACAGAATAAATGGGAATTGATTATATGGGTTCTATAGAATTATTGCCCCTCAAAAAGAATGTAGAAACAAAAGCTGTTTTAAAAAAAGCTGCTGAAGCCCATCGATACCTTGCTGAGCTAAAAGGGGTTGCCCAATCCATTCCAAACCAAAACATTCTTATTGATACACTCTCTTTGCAGGAAGCCCGGGAAAGCTCTGCTATAGAAAATATCATCTCGACTTTTGATGATATATACCAGTCAAACGCCGGCAGCGCTATTTTTCTTTCATCGGCGGCAAAGGAAGTGCATGCTTATTCACAAGCTTTGAAGGTTGGCTTCGACCTGGTTAAAACTAATGGCATTCTAACGTCCAATCATGTGCTGGAGATTCACAGTATCATTGAAAGCAATCAGGCCGGTTTCAGAAAATTGCCAGGCACTAAATTATTAAATGAAGCCACAGGCGAAACGGCATATACGCCCCCGCAGGATTATGATTCCATTGCTGGACTAATGAATAATTTAGAGGAGTACATGAATAATGAGGAACTATCTGATATTGACCCTCTGATAAAAATGGCAATCATCCACCACCAGTTTGAAAGCATTCACCCATTTTATGATGGCAACGGCCGGACAGGAAGGATCATTAATATACTTTACCTCATCAAAAACGACCTACTCTCCCTGCCGGTCCTTTATCTGAGTCGGTATATCATAAACCACAAAAATGAATATTACAACCTGTTACAGGCTGTGCGAAATACCAACGACTGGGAATCATGGATTTTATTTATGCTGAATGCTGTTGCCGTTACTTCAAAAAATACCATTGGGGTAATTAATGGGATTTCTGCAGCCATGCAACAGTACAAAACGACTCTCCGCGAAAAAACCCCAAAAATGTATTCTCAGGATTTACTGAATAATCTCTTTCGTTATCCCTACACCAAAATTGAGTACCTAATAAAAGATTTGCAAATAAGTCGTAACACTGCTATCCGCTATTTGGAGCAATTAGAAGCCTTAAATCTGGTAGTTAAGAAAAAAGTAGGCCGTGACAACTTTTATTTAAACAAATCCCTGATCAACATTTTAATCAACCCTAAATAAATAGAGCGGTATCCTTATCCAGATTGCTGTACGTCCAGGCAACCTGCAGATCCCCGACATTTTGAAGATTGATCTCTTCATTCGAAGAATACCGGTTGCCGTCCTTATGACCTGCATAATTCATCCAGCCGCTTCGATGGGAACGGGAGGAAGAATCTTTGCAGGAAAGCGAAAGCGATAACAGGTACATTGAAAGGAGCGGGTATATTAATTTCATTCCGAGGAATCATTTATCTGTGGATGAATTTAATGTTTTTTCGCTTTCCGTTATGGCATTTCAGCCATGAGTCGGATCTTGTAAGCCTGCTCAAACTAAAGGATCAATTAGGGTAATAAGAAGGCTGTAGATGTCACCCAAAATAAAGCACATTTGGAGCAACCGATCCAAACACAACCCAACATCGAGGATAATTGGGTTATGTCAAGCCATATAACCAAGAATTGTAAATAATTGGGATAGTAAAAAACACCTATCACGCGAAAGGTCAATGATATCACGGAAAAACCCACACCTATCAAATAAATTACTTTCCAATGTTCTTTTCTTCCATATTTAAAGACAATACGGACATAAAACACCAGGAACCTCCGCATTCGAAAGAACTTTATCTCATTTAAATTATACCAGTTAGGAAGTGAAAGCTACGGTTCAGGTACCGAATACTGTCGTTCAGGCACAAATGCTAAAAGGAGGCTGCAAACAGCGATATTTAGTAGAAATAACCAGCTAAATTGGAAGTATTATGAGGCAAAAGAAATACAAGTACTGACCAGATCGAAAATACCATAAACAAATTATTTAAGATTCTCTAACCTGCCAGGCTCTAAGTTAGAGCTATGCGGAATAGGCTTAGACATTTAGAATAACCAAATTAGATTCGGACCGGCTATAAATATTTGGCGCCGGATTTCCTACAACTACAGGTTGTAAGTTACAACTACAAGTTGTTGGAAGCTCTGAGCAAAGTCATCAGTTTTATGAGATGCAGACATCCACTGGACAATGGCATAAAGTAACAGGGGGTTATAACCCTTCTATCCTGGAAAAAGCTGCATGTCAACGATTTGCAAAAAATAAGACACTAAATTTAATGGTCATTTAAAATTACAGCTTATGGAAACAAAACTCACTAAAGGAACATCCGGTAAGATCAAAAATAAAGAACTGACTAAACGTGGCCTTATCAATGCCGTAGGTGTGTTACTGCGAACAAAGGGGTTTGAAAGCTTGCTTATTACCAAGGTTGCAAAACAGGCCGATGTTGATCCATCACTTGTATACCGGTACTTTGGAAATATCAGCAACCTTATCGAACAATATGTAATTGAAAAAGATTACTGGATATCCCAAAAAACAGAGATCCAGGAAAAAAAGATCACATCGAAAAAGGATATCCAGGAAACAGCGATCAAGCTCTTACAAGATCAGTTCACTTTCTTTTATGAGAGTTACGAAATGCAGCAGCTCATTTTAAAGGAAGTTAATGAACATACTTCTATTATGAATAGTATTTCAAGAGTCAGGGAGCATATAGGCAGCACTTTTTTTAAGAAATCAGACATGTATCTCGACGATACCATGTCAGACATCCGTACCGTTAGCGCACTGCTGGTAGGAGGTATCTACTATACTATACTCCACTCAAGATCGAATAGCAGTACTTTCTGCGGAATAGATCTCAAAAGCCAGGGTGACCGCGACAGGGTTTTAAGGGCTATTCGCCGTGTGATCACCGGTGAATGTGCTGAATCCGGCCCACTAATCGAGAAGATATGAACTCTGATAACTTTATCCGGCTACTGGAATCTTATCACCCTGAAAAAATTGCCTTTACAGGCGATCAAAAAAACTTGCTTAACTCCGTGTTGAAAGAACGGTCATATCCCAGAAACCATATTCTATTGTATGAGCAGCAGGTACCTACCTATGCCTGGTTTATTATCAAGGGGACAGCACGGGTGTATTACTTTGACCAGTACCTGCAGCGCGAGGTAACCAGCTGGTTTTGGTTCAAAGGGGATATGATGTTTTCCATGAACAGCTTTTTCAGGCAACTGGAAGCAGGGGAAAGTATTGAACTGCTCGAAGACAGTACTTTGCTGCTATTGTCATTTGCCGATATTAGCGCTTTGCGGGTACAATACAGAGAATGCCTGCTTCTGGAAAGGACACTCATCGAAGATTATTATAGCAGGTTTAATAAGCATCACCGCAATATGTTGGCCCAGCGAAATGAAGACAAGTACCGGAGCATCAACATGGCTCATAAGGAACTTTTCAACCTGGCCAATCAAAAGGATATCGCATCGTTTCTAAAAATGCATCCAAAATCCCTGAGCTATCATCGCCTTCACACTAAATAGGCTAACCAGCGACAAATCGTCTGTTGTTCACCTGGATGCCTTCTGGCAAATTACTATTCCAAAGTTTCTTTCACAAAAAAGGGAATTATGCCTGTTGAAGGTAGTATTATTCCCACCGAAGGTAGTGTACTGATGCCTGCCGATCTACAAAGCCGCCTTATCTTTAACTGAAGACAAACCCTAATAAATTTCAGCCAGCCTGAAGTCAGGAACTGAAAACAAACAGATCAGCCGTTCCCCAATCAGAACCAGCTTCCCTCATCCGAATTTGCCCGGGGAATACCGGAAGTTCATAACGCCCTTTCCGGGCGGTTAAGCTTGAAGTAAAGGGATGCCCGTCCCCTAAGATATAGCGGACATCCTCATAATATCCGGCCGGTATGGTAACATTTAAACCGGATCTTAAGCAAGGAACGCAGGCGCTCAGCGATAGAGCAAAAATATCCTTACAGAACAGGCGGCAAAGCCCCAGGGGCCCGCCGGGAACCAAAAGCAGTAAAAACAAAGCAGTTAAGGTTATGAAGACAACGAGCACTTATATTGAACTACTCTCAGCATTGCAGATCATCTGCATCTGGCTGTTCGTGCTTCTTACGCTCCGGTCTATCCGGGACTGTGCTCTACTTGTTCTTTTCATTCTGATGCCTAATTTTCACCGCTGTTCCAGTACCCGCACCAGGGCCAATCCACAAATTATCGACCGCAAAAAACTTGCGGTATTCCGGCGCGGGGTTCGTGCACCTGTATAATGGAAAAAGCCACCCTGTAGCAGGATGACTTTTTCGGGAGGCTCACCTTAACAGCAAACCTTCAACACAGAATGTAAATATATAAAAACGGTCAGTCTGATCAAAGACCTGCCGGTCGGTGGATTGAATTTTACCCTTCACCGGATTTATATATCAGGGGATGCCGAAAACCTTCAAAAGAGTAGGCAAAAAAATGAATCTCATTAATATGAAAAAGTTATATACCGGAGTTGCTGCCCTTGCATTGGGCGTGGCACTCACATTTGGCGCAAGCGCCTTTAAAGCAGAAACCAGTTCTGTTACAGCAACCGGATGGTATGCTACAGACCGGTCAGGAAATCTAATCCAACCGTATCAGTCTGTAGATCCCGGTGATCTTTGTACAAACGGTTTGGATTTCTGTGCCAAGAAGTATAACATCGTAAATGGTGTACCTACTTCGGAAACTGGCGACCCGGCCGCAATGCGACCAAGGTAATTTATAAAGCACCGCCTTATAAGCGGTGCTTTACCTTACATTCTATCTTTTATCACCAACATTTCGGTTTCTACTTGCTTTTCCACTAAATCCAGCCCATAAGCCTGAAGGGCCTTTCGGACGATCCTAACATCATTTGATTTGTAAATTGAAATGTCTATTTTATGATCAATTCCGGTTTCATCTACTATAATGGAAGATTCAAAAATACTTTCCAGGATACTAACCAGCTCCTTTACGCCCGAATTTTGAATTGCAAACTCATGTGTCTGCACGTTATATGAGCCACGGGAATAGCCGCCCTTGCTTTGCAGACCTTTGTTATTGTTTATTTTAACCAGGGCAAGACCTGTCACACGTCGCTTTTCAACAGTTGCATCAAGATTGAAATAGCTGCTTAACTCAGCCTGCATGATTGTTGCCAATTTGCCCGAATTGTCTTCTGTAACCTGACCTTCATAGCACCAATAGTTTTTCCATTCCCAGGGTACCACCTTCGCTCGATCTGCGGGTGGGACAAAACGCGTAGTATCTTTAACCTGAAGGATCACCTTTCGGTTATCAGAAGGGATACCAAATCGATTATCATCAAATCCGCCATGAGCCAGTTTAAAAAGTAACCTCAAGGGCAGATTATAAAAGGCTCTCCGCGTAAAGGTTCCGGACTTCGCATCAACGGAAAATCCAAGCCGGGCATCAATTCCATCAATGTACTTTGTTATCATAGAGTATTGTTTTGCATGCTCGCTCAAATTGATGCGGCTGTCAGCAAATAAGGGTTTTTTGGTGTCAAAAGATTCGAGGTATGCGACCGGTGTCGTATTGATTTCACCTCTTTTTATAAGGGTTAAAATATTGGACGGAACTGTGTTACGGGCATTGGTGATAGCCCTTACCACGCCCTCTGCGTCGATCCATGCATGATGAGGCATTTTAACTGGGAAAAACTTACTGAACAGGGTATCTGCTACGGCAACAGGCAGCTTACTTTTCTTTGCGATTTCTGACCGTTTGTATAAGACGTCTAACTGCTTTTCCGTGTTACGGGTGATCCTGATCACCTCCAGTTGCCCAGAAAACTGCTTTTTTAACGCCATCAACCTGGGCATATTCTCTGTGCAGGAGCTGCAGGAAGTGTTACAAAAATCCAGAATAACGGCCTTGCCCCTCAGCTGAGAGAGCCGAATGCTTGAAGAAGGATAATTTAATATACCTGTAATCTCCAGATCAGGAATGGTATCGCCGATATGAAGTGCCTGGTCCTGGGCTATGACGCTAAGCTGTGTACCGGTCAGCAATCCCATAAGAATCACCTTTAATTTTGTCATGATTTTCATTTTACCGTGGGTTTTGAGCAATCCCGGTTGCATTGATTATATAATCAGGAATTGGGAAAGTGTATTTTGGAGAGTTGGGAGGAAGGACATGTTCCTGACCATTAGCAGAATGGATGAGGGTAGTGGCAAATCTTGGGTCATGATTCAGGCGGCGAAGGTCCTGCCATCGAAGCGCTGTTCCGATAAGTTCCTTCCGGCGTTCCAGAAGTACGGACTTCAATGCCTCGTCAGCAGAGACGCTTGTTAATGGAATGAAAGAACCAGTTTGATATCTCTTCAGCAACAATCTATTTAAATCATCCATGGCGGCCTGAATATTTCCCTTTCGGGCGTAACACTCTGACCTGATCAGGTACAATTCGTTGCTGGCAAATCCGCCGAATAAAGTAGTACTACCTGTATAACTGGCTTTGAAAGAAAAACCGTCACTGGCAGATTTAAAGTAAAGCACCTTTCGGAGGTCATTCGGGCTATACGAATTATACAGATCCGGAGCGATCCAACTGGCCGGAATAGAACTTACCTGCGCCTGACGTGAGAAATAAAATGTTTCATCATTAAATGCCTTAAACGGATTTGCAGCACTGACTGCTAACGTGTTGAAGTCTATCAGGGTGCTGTACTTGTTGAGGCAGTCGTCAGCATACTTTAAAGCTTCATCATATTGACTCATTGACAAATGTACCCTGGCAAGGAAAGCCATAGCGGCCGCCTTTGAGGGGTGAGCTTTATGTGCAGGCGTTTCCTTCAATAGCGCAATAGACTGCTTCAGATCCGAGATCACCTGGTCAAAACTTTCCTGCAGAGTTGCTCTTGTGGTAGGCGCGGCGATATCTGACTTTAACCTTAAAGGAATACCCGGATCGGAACCGGCCGTAGCGACGTCATAGGGCTTAGTGAATATCACCAGGAGATCATAAAAGGCTTTTGCACGAAAGAATAACGCCTGCCCTTTCAAATCATCCCACTGCGTTTGTTGACCCTGGGTTGCTTTAATTTTTTCCAATCCTTCCAAAGCCACGTTAGTAATGAATACCTGACTATAAGTATTATTCCATTGAAGAATATCCCCAACGCCTATAAAAACATCTGGCTGCCAGGTGTAAGCATTCCGTTCTATGGTCGAGCTGGAAAGCTGTAATGCAGGGCTGAATACAAAGTTATCTGCAGAAACTTCAGCCAGACTGGTGAAATTCTGGTTCAGGACAGAGTTATTGAGCAGGAGCTGCATATCTTCCAGGGTGGTAGGCACAATACGCGAGATATCACTCTTCTCTTCAAGCCAATCTTTCTTACAAGCGCCTGCAGTTATGCAAATGAGCACTACTGCGGTATAAGTGAATATTGTTTTCATATTTAATCTGATTAAAAAGTTGATCTTAAACCAAAGGCAATACTGCGGGAGAGGGGCATTTGCGGAAAGTCGGGATCAATACCCACCTTGTTCGCCCGCCATAAAATTCCAGGATTGTTTAAATACAGGTAGAGTTTGACAGCTTGAACCGGCAATTTGCTGTACCGTTCCCTATCCAGTTCATATCCAAGAGTTATATCCTGGAGCCGGATATTATCACCCTTTTCCACCAAAACTGAAGAATTCCGGTAAAAATTGTCGCCTGCTTCGTTGGCCGGTAACGTGAGAGAAGGAACATCGGTGAATGCTTCTTCGCCCGGTTTCTGCCATCGTAAAACGTAATCACTATGTCCCCTGCCGTTCTTAAATAAGGAACTATACTCTATTGAACTTCTTCTGAAATAGTAATTGAAGCGGTAGCTCAGATTGGCCGATACCGACCAGCGACGGAAGCTGACGGTGTTTCTCAATGCGCCGAATATTGATGGAAGGGCTCTGCCATGAAAGACCAGGCTGTCTAAGGAACTCCCGGCCGTTGCATTTATAGTTGAATAATCGGATGTTGGCTGGCCGTTCACATATCCCCTTGGATTGCCGGTTTGCGGATCCAAGCCCGCCCAGCGACGACTGTAAATGCCAAAGAGAGGTTTGCCGACAGTAGGCGAAAACGAAGCACCGCCACCCAAACTCGCATCGGCCATATATCCTGCAAAGACCGGAGTTACATCATAACGGGTGATCTCATCCGTTGTATAGCTGAATTGTAGCGAACTCTCCCACCGGAGTTTCTTATTTACGTTGATACTGTTTAGAAGAACATCTATCCCCTGCCCCTTCATGCCTGCTACGTTCCCACGGTAAGAAGTCAGGCCACTGGTTGGATCCAGCGGACTATTGCCGATCAGGTCGACTCCCTTTTTACGATAGTACTCAAGGCTGCCGGTTACAACATTGTTCTTAACCGCGAAATCAACGCCTAAATTAAAAATGCCTGTCTTCTCCCACCCGAGATCAGGATTCGGAGGATTGCTGATACCGGCGGCTGGCATGCCGGTTAAAATATTTGAACTAAAGTATGCCGTCGTTAATGCGGTCACTGACTTATCGATGTTGCCATTGAAACCATAGCTGGCACGCATGGCCAGAGAAGGGAGCCACGAAATAGTGTAAAAAGACTCACGGTCCAGGGTCCATTTCAACCCTGCAGACCACAAAGGGACGGCCCGCTGGTTTTTGTTCAGGCCGAAAAAATTGGACTGATCAAGGCGGGCACTGGCTGAAATGGTGTAACGGTCTTTAAGCGTATAGGAAGCGTTGGCAAAATATGACCGGAAACGATCTGTAAGGCCGCTAACGGATTCTTCGGAAGGGATCAGCCCAAATCCACTGGGGTACAGCAAATAACCGGTGAGATAATCTACCGGCATAGAGGATCCCAGGTTAGCGTCGTATCCATAAAGCCTGTTTCGGTAACCGTCAATTTTAACTTCCCGTACCTCCACTCCTGCCAACACCGCCAGGTTATTAACCGACCAGTCTTTCCGGTAATTTACCTGTGCCCGACCGTTGTGCGCATTGAGCATACTGCCGGATTGATTTAAGAATCCGCCGGCGGGTATATTGCGTGAAACCGTGGTGCCGTTAACCGCAGAAAACTGGTTCACCATATGCCGCACAAAGTAACTTTCCGCACTGCGAAGATCGCGGCCATCAACCGATTGCCGCTCGTACTGGTATTTTATTTCCGCACTTAGATCCGGTATCAGTTGGTATTTGATTCCAGCCTGGATCCTGCTGTCGCTTAGTTTGCTTTTATTGTCGGCATACCCGAGTTCCTGCAGTGGACTATATTGCCAGTCGAGCATGCCAAGCCCTGTGGCCGCGTCTTTGAATGAAGTGCTGTAATCTTTTGCTACAAACAAGGGATTCCCCTGTTCATCAGCCAGTCTGGCGTAAGGATACATCAGCTTACCGGACGGGCCACCGGTATAGATCTCAGACGCCGTATTATTGATCTCATTGCTGCTCTGCACATACGTGATGCCTGTAGACAGCTCCAGGTTTTTAACCGGGCTGAAGTTCTGCCTTGCGGTTAAGGATAGTCGGTTATACCCATTTCCTACAGAGCTGGAAAGGTTATCATCATAACCGGCAGAAACATAGTAGTTCGATTGAGTACTGCCGCCCCTGAAGCTTAAGGCATGTTGCTGGTTCACTCCGTTGCGATAGAAGTATTTGTCCAGGTCATTACGCATATCCTGGCTTTTCAGCGCATTGATCTGGGTGCTTGCCTCCGCGGGAGATAGCTGACCGGCTCTCTGCATGTTCAGGATGTCTATTACCGGCGATATCGGCGGACTGGCAGTCGTATTGCTCAGATCGGTATCGTAATAGCCACGGCCAAAAAGCATCTGCTCTACATCGATAAAATCTGAACTGGATATGGCCGGCTGGTAAAAAAGGTCGGGCCTGCCCGTCACATTGACGTTGGAGTTCAATTCGACCGTTAAGGGCTGATTCTGGCTGCCGCGTTTGGTCGTGATCACAATCACCCCGTTACCGGCCTTTGCTCCCCAGATAGATGCTGCCGAGGCGTCCCTTAATATGCTAATGTTTTCAATATCGTTCGGGTTGATATTATTGATGTCCCCATCGTAAGGGAAATTATCGACCACGATCAGAGGCTGGTCATTGGCGAAGATGGTACTGCGGCCACGAATGCTTAATTTCGTCTTTCCACTCCCCTCATCAAACAAAAGCGATGGGGCAATGGCCTTTAGCCTGCTGATCACATCGGTCGATACCTGCCGGTTAAACAATTCTTTATTGATACCTACAAGGGAACCTGTAGCCCGTTCCAGTGGTATTTCCTGGTATCCGGTACTTACTACCACTTCCTCCATTTGCTGGGTAATTGTTTGAAGTATGATCCGATAAGGTGGCTTTAAACCTGCCAGCCGAATCTCCTGTGTTTTATACCCGATAAAAGAAACGATGAGCACGGCGTTTGAAGAACCAGCCAACTCGAATGCACCTGTTTGATCGGTTGCCGTAGTTACCTGGGTTGCTTTGATCCGTACGGAGGCACCAGGAAGCGCCTCGTTCCTTTCATCTGTTACCGTTCCCCGGATCAGTTGATTGGCCAGTCCCGACTGAAGAGATGGCTCCTGTGCTTTTACCCTACCTGATTGTCCACCCATAATGATAAGCAACACCAGGCCCGCTCTTAGCCCGCGGTAAAGAGCGTGTCTCAAGGTCATCGCAGGTTTCTGAATTGCCAGCTGCTGCACCCTCCCATTCTCCAACTCATATTGCTCGAGTTGTGCGGCATCATGATCCGCCATGAAAAAGGCTTTCATAATCGCCTTCATCTTTTCGGGATGCTGATCACAGTATGGATTCTGGCGGTACGAGGTAAATGAATAATCTTTAACATCGAAACGATCATCCTCATCCTCCCGCCAGCCACAGAGAACGCGACCGTTCTCCGGATCATTATTGTTTTGGTCCCCCGGAAAACTACCTGAAGGTGATTTATTTTGAAGCTTACTTTCCTCTGCCAGCAGCTGCGCGGCCTGCATCTTTTCGGCAATGCGCCTGCTATCTGCGGCAACCTTTTCAAGATCCATATTAAATGGGTTCTTATTAGGTTTTTGTGGCCTCCTGCTATTAAAAAACCGGTATTTGAGTTTGAATATTGCGCTTATCAAAGGCCATAACATGCCCCTTAAGCTGTTTTTTGCTTTCATTTTCTTGGTTGGTTAGGTTAGAAATTGATTAGGTCACCTTCACCTTCCTATCGCGATTTTCATCGAAGTCCTGAGCAGCCTGTCCCGATTTTTCATCGGGAGAGTCGAAGGACGATGGGCGAAGGGCAAATAAAAAAGGCCGAGGCAGGCAGGGAAATAATCAATCAACTAAACTGGAACCCTGCCGCCGACGGCCGTAATCTTCAATCAGGGGGTTGCTTGATTAAAGTGAATTGAATGGTGGTAAGAGTGGAGGTTAATGGATTTTTAAATGTTTGAGAGAGTATTGAAAGGCATCGTACACAATTGAGCACACCGATTTGATGAGCCACAGGGAGTGGTTTGCTAAACGGATTTTCGAAGGTGTGGCCTTTTACACTCATTTTGATAAATTATCAATGAGCCTATTGCAAAGGAGGGAACTTCTATAGAATACTATAGATGGGATCCTATCTTGCTGTTTCCCCGGGGTCTGACGCCTTGAACACAGCAATACGATAGGAAACCCAGTCTATAGCAATGCCAAATATAGCATTACCTAAGACATGGGCATAACCTACCGTCCCGCGTTCATTTTTGTCAGACTTGGAGAACGAGACTCTTTGTTTATGCCTCAATCTTGAGGTACATCTTTATATATTTATTTATACATCATTTATTCATACTCAAATATATAAATGATTTAATTACATACAAAATTTTAATGAAAACTAAATCAAGTAGAAGATTCTATTTGTTTATTGAAAGCGTTGATCATTGCAAAACGGAAAAAATTAGGCCAGAGGATAAAGCTGCTCCGCGAAGAGATAGGCATGTCACAACATGACCTTGCTCTTGCAACAGGCATTTCAAATGGAAGCGTTTCAACGATAGAGGGTGGAAAGGCGAGCTTTGGAATAGATCAAATAATCGCTGTAGGGTATTTTTTTGGATTGGAACTTACAGACTTGGATGGCAAAGATTTCCTTTGCCCGAATGAAAACGTCCTCAGAAGCCAAATCACAAGGTTCCACAAAGCACACAATTCTACCGCATATGAATATTTAGAAAAAGCTCCTACAATAAACTATGCAATAAAAAAGAGGGTCTTAAAAGCTAACTTTTTAAATAAACCTCAGAAGATAAAAGAAATTCGGGATTTTATAAAGGCTGAATATGGATGGACTTATAAAGGCTCGTCTCTCACCAACACCCTAAAGGCTCTCGCCAAAGAAGGGCTAATTAAAATTGAAAACCATCCCAACAATAAAAATTGGAAGCTTTATCAGAAAGCCTAAGGGACATCAAATCCGTTGGAAATTTGAAGAACTTTGTTTATGGACTCGAATAAAATTTCCGAAGAACTTGTTATCCTAGCTGATCAGGAACTCAAAAAAATTGAGATCCAGTTACCAAAAGATCCCGCCACTCGCTTCCAGCTCTTCATTGAAACTATTAGGGTTAATGACATTTACAGCGTGAGTTTAGAGGGTCGAAGTGACGAAAAAGCCTCTAGTCAGTATTTCGTTGATATTATTCAAATGGGTTGGAATCTTGCTGCCAGCCACCTTTTTAAGTCTATCAACATTAATCAAATTTCAATTTTTCCTACTACCGAAAAAACAAGAGAAAATGCAATTAGTCTTCTATATGCATTAGGTTGTACGAGTTTGTTAAGACGAACAGCAGAAATGCTAAAATTGGGCTTCATAACAGTTAATAAAATCGGAAACACCTATACTTTCTGTAAAACGGATAACGGTAATACCCAACTTCTGGATTTTTTGGAAGTTTCAAATCTTAAAAATCTGAATCAAAAAATAATTTCAAGTTCTGAGAGGCATTTTGCTGGGTGGGAACTCGTTGAAAGAGGAAATTTAAGTAATATTCTTTATCGGTTAGGCAGCTTTCTTTCACTTGATAGAAATGAACCCTTTTCTAACCACTTAGTTAAAGATATTGACGATTTAATGTTACCATTATTAAAGCCACATGACCACCCCTTGGGAAAAATAGTGAGTTACGAGGCAATATTGGAGGTCGATAATCATTTCATGGTATTAGCTGCCCGACAAGTTAAGGAGTGGAGAGATGAGGCGGGTATGTCCCCTCACGCTACAATTGGCGGTATTAAAGGTAGTGAGTTGATGAGTGTTATGATTTATATTGTAAGTCTTCATTTAAAGCATGTGAAATTTATAGAAATCGCTGCTAACAACTATCCAGAAATATCAATACCAAGCAGCCTTACAATTTGGACGAATTCAGAATCGTTTATCGATGATATTACCAGTATTTATAGATTTTCGCGTGAAGTGGTTTCGAAAGCGCTTGAGATCATAACGTTTAAAGCACAAGAATCTTCTTTACTTCAAGGGTATACATCGAAATTTATGCCTTTACTTATTAGTATGAGTAATGGTTTTGTTCTACGTCCTGTATCCAGCATAATAAGGAACCCGTTCTTTTCCATAATTCCTCTTTTGGAATACCGTGACCCAAATGTTAGACATAACATTTCTGTGCATAGAGAGGATTGGATTAGAAAGTATCTGTATGCGCTATTTTTGGGAAATAAATATCAGACTATAAACGGTAATATTAAGTTAAGGGAAAACAATATTGTCATCACTGACATTGATGCTATAGTCTATGATAATCTTGCTGGCGACCTTGCATTGTTTCAGATTAAGTGGCAAGACTACTTTTTCAATGATGTACAAAAGCTACGTAGTAAAGCTCGTAACCTTACCCAGGATCTTGATGAGTGGGCAGAGAAGATTACCAAATGGGTCAAGATACACAACAGCAACGAATTGTATAAACGACTTGGTTTACGCCCAATTAAAGGCAGGCCAGTAAAGGCTATCTACCTTTTTGGCATTTCAGTAAGTCTCGCCAGAATGCAAGGTTATGGTTACAGAATAACATCTGAGAATTTGACGGTTGCAAGTTGGCCACAGTTTGTGAGGAATCGGTCTGAGATTGGCCCAACGGATCGAGCTATTAAAAAAATTTTCGAAGCTTTAAAATTTCAGGAGAACGATGTGGTAATTGTACGTCCCCTTCCAGTAGAACTTAAGGTTGCTGATAAAAAAATTGTTTTCAAAGACTTGTGGAGTGCTATTGAAGATTAAGACTTTCTGTTCTGTCTACCTTTGAAATCATGCGAAAATCTGTGAATTCGGTTCTGACAGTCTTCAGGATATTATTATGGAATACCTTTCCCTCCAATATCAGAATTCTTCGTCAATCAGAACTTTAGTTTTGAACTAGCTATTACGGGATCGAAATTACAAACGGTTGCCAGTGCCGTTTATAAGGTGAATCAGTGCGGTATCTTCAACCTCAAGAATGGATGCAAATAAATTTACAAAGGGCGTTGGTGAAACAAGGATTTTTAAAATAACTAAATAATGTATATTGTATTAATAACAATCATATTTAAGAAGCTGTATTTATCCTGATGAATTTTAAGATATTTCTAAGAACCGTTATTCGACAAAAACTGCACTATTTCAAGTTCGTCTAAAAAGGTGAAGCCTTGATAGTAGCCTTTCCTAATCAAGACTAGTACAATAAACTGATCAATCTCAAACCGCTTGTTAATTCTGGTAATCCGAAATTCATTCCTTGTACCCTGCCCATAATAAATAAATCTGCAACCGGGACTCTCGCTATCCTCAAACCAGTCAATTGTTGCAATCTTGTCTACATTCTTACCTTTCGAACAAACATTTTCAAACATCAAATTAGCACCTGATTTCGGTATGTATAATCCCGATTGATGACCACCAGATTTACCCGCATCACTTGCAGATATCCGTTTATAGAACTTGCTGTTATTTTCACCGTAAACTTCAATGGCTTCTCTTAATTTTTCTGTCATTTGCTTTAAGCTTGGGCATTGTGCATCAGATATTCAGAAACTTTATATAGGTCGGTTATTAAAGGCTCCGCATTTTTTGAAATTGAAATCCCAATATTTTTAAAACCTACTGCTTTTTGTTCCTGAAATCCTTTTTTCAAAGCTTTTATAGTCTCTGCCTCGAAGGCTTCTTTATAGCGGCCGTCGTTTTTATTGTAAATGTTCGTAATACAATCTACAGCCTCTAAAAGACTTCCCTCTGAGTTTAAATCTATCTGAAGGAACCACTCAGGATTATCCTCCTGGAGCATTCTAACTTTTTGCTTTTCGAATTCAATCAAGCCTGGTTCCAGGTTATGCTTAACCTGGATTTTTTGGACTATTTGAGCAAATCGATTTTTTTCATGTTCACTTAAAAGCGTATCAAAGCTTAAGCGTATTCTATTATAAAAAGCAGCTCCGTTGCTATGGATACGCGCATTTTCCATGATTTGTGAGAAATCAAATAATTCAATTATCTGATAACGTTTTTTAAAAGCATGATCATCCAGTAAATATCTATCCAGCAGTTTTTTTAATTCAGATTGCTCTGTCAGATTCTTAAACTCTACACTACTTGATATATCCTTCCATAGCTCCTCTTTCTTAGCATATTCCCCAACGTCATCACTCTTACTATACTTTTTGCACCAGTCATGAACTGATCGTAGCAAATCCGTACAAAAATCCTTCAGGTCTGCTGGCAAGATTTGTTCTGCCCAGATACGGCCCAGATCAAATCTGTTAACCTTTCTAACGGATGTTAAAGTATGGATAATTGAAATGGCATATGGCACAACAGTAGACCTTATTTGACCAATTGCATTAGGTCCTGATCCATAAATAGTTTCAAGTTCTTTGAAGATGATTGCCTTTGCTATCATATCTTCGTAGAATGCACGATCTAAATTTTCGGGAGCAACCGGCACTCCTTTATGGTCTAGCTGAATGAAACTCATAAAATCTCTGAATACTTTTTCACCACCCTTTCGCACCAGGTGGGGCTTATTTCCCCAGGCAACGAAGTATTTAGCTAATTGTTCTTTGCTTAACCTTTTCGACCTCGGATAGCTTTTCTCAATTTGAGTCTTTTGTTTTGGATTAATTCTCAACAAGGTATTAAACTCACCACGTACTCTTTCAAAAAACCACTTTTTCCCCGAAGAATCGGTAATGCTTTCAGACAGTTTCTTTATTCTAACAAGATGTGTACTTCTGGAATTTAAGTCTACAGAAGAAACCTTACTCTGAGAGTTTGAATACTTAGAAATATTTGAGATAAGGTCATCCAGATCTTCCCTGTTTTCAGATTTTACAATATTAATTTTAGCGGTTACGTTCACTTTTGATATATCAACACCTTCTTTACTAGAAAAATAAATAGAAGCTGTTGTCTGTCCCCCGTTTACTATCTGGAAATCCGTCAAAGACTTGATCATTGATATACCGTTTTCACAAATAATTTCTGAAGACGTAGATGTAATAGTAAGGCCGTTATTATATGCAATGAATTTTTCAGGACTTTCCTGAAGTGTCTTTTTCATTTCCTGATTAGCGCCCTTGAAGGACAAAAATGAGCGGACGTTCCGTTCCAATAGCCTAGAGCTATAATCTTTATAGAATTCCACCAGTTTTGAAGCTGGAATAACTGCTAAATATGATTCAAACACTTTCATATCATCAGCAGCTTTAATTGCGTGTAATGGTGGCTCAAAAGTTATAACAATGGGCTCTGAGTTTCCTTCTGAAATTTCATAGCTATAAATCCGATTAAGATCTATAAGTTGAAATTTAAATGATATGCTTTTCTGGACAGAAGTATTCCCGTTCGAAATCTTTACTATCATCTCTTCATCATTGAACTGAAAAGCCTTTGGTGTTTGTTGTTGCCCCCTCGGCTCTATAGAGATTGTATTAGATATGAGAAAAATCTCTATGACGTCAATCTGTTTCAATGACTGGGAGTTTTCCAGAAACCTTACAAGAACTGCTGCGGAATCACTTTCTTGAATTTCTTTAAGATAACCTTTAATTGATCGGGTGACAAAATTCTTCGCCTTCAGAAAATATGAATCATAATAATCTTTTCTTGAAATATGTATATCACCTTGACCAGGCAAAAGTAAATTCGAAAGGAAAATCTGTAACCTTTCACCTGATTCATTAAAGGTGTAACCATCTATCTCTACATTTTCCTTTTCAAGCCGGTAATAAGAATAGTCAATTTCATCCGAGTCAGTTAATCTTGAAGCATTTAAGGAGGGCAACACATAATCCAAAAGACCGGTACGATTGATAGTTTTATCGTCTGTGGTGATACTACTTATCAAAGACGAATAGTAGGAGTTTAACTCATTAAGCGTCATAATGGAAGTCTATTCTGGGTATTTTATGCATTTCAATTTGATTTAAGGCCAGCTCATAATGTACCTTTCTTATGCTATCAGGTAAACATGACCGAGTAAGAGACGGAAAACCGGGAATGGATACCTTATAGTATTCGGTTTGATGTATATAGAAGCCTGGCAATCGGTACAGTTCTAATGTTGAACAGTCGATTCCTGCTTTATGTAGTGCACTCCAGAATAGTCTGATTTTTATTCCGGTTTGGGACCTCAAAATTCCAATAATGTCAGAAATAAGCGAACTTACATTTTCCAGCACCCGAGAATCTGCAAATCTAGAAACCACAAGAATTAATGTTTGTCCCTTAAGATAGTCAAGCTGATACTCACTGGATATATGAACTGTTTCCATAGAAGAATCAATTCCCTTTATTTCAAAATGATTCTCGCCAAGTTCAAAGTCATGACCTTTACCATATGGCCCTTTCCAAGAGTCCAAAATTTCATTATATGGATAACCTGAACCTAATAAGAGATACTTTAAAAATTCTAACTCAGCAAAAATTCCTTTTAGATCCTGGTCGGTAAGTCTCGTCGTCCCTGGTTGAAGAAACTCAAACCACTTATTACAAATTGAAATGAATGTTTGCTTTAAATTTGCCTCAGGAACATTTTTTGTTTCGTTAACGATATCGGTAATCAAATCATCGAACTGATTCCGGAAATCTTCATTTAACAGGTATAATACTAAAGTTTCTTTCCCCTCATATAGCCGTTCTTCTAACCCTAAATTTGAAAGTAATATAGGTATCACCGGCAACCTGTTAGAGTCTCTAGGTAAATGAAAAAACAGACATCGTTGATTCTGTTCATTAAGACCATATCTAAAATATATAAATGAACTCTCATCAAAAAAGAGAGTCCTTGGAAGATCGGAATGATCTTCATAAAGTGCTGCCCAGTTTAAGATCATTTCAATTTATTTCGGTAACTTCAGTATCTATATCTTCTGGTGTTTCACTGTCCTCAACTATTTCCGGTTCCTCAGCTGGAATAACTTCATTTGCTAAGTAAGTTGCTCCAGGATCATTGGTGATTTCAGGAAAGCTTAATGCGTATCCGATTAATGGAATAGATAAGTCAATATTCTTTTCCCGAGCTGCAGCTTCTAAATCATTATCCTTAAATATCATTTTAAGATCCATAAGATATACTAATAGCAGCCCTTCTTCTTCAGACCTCATCTTCCTGAAAATCCAACCAGGAAGGGTTGTCTTATTCGCCTCTTCCGAGGCCTGTGCTTCGCTAAGACCGTCTTTAATGAATTTCTCTCTTTTATGATTTCGAAAGAGAATTATTGTTTCTTCAATCGACCTGGTTGATAAGCCGACAGCCTGATCAATACCAGACGTCATAATGTTTCTTGATTTACCTGAAGCACTAAATATCATTTCATTTTTCAATTGTCTATAGTACTCCCCTTCTTTTTTCGTGGGACCACCTCGCTGGGTCAAATCAAGTGAAATACCATCTTCATTAATAGGATTTCCCTTACCAGTCCTTTTTATCGCCACTCGCCATTTTTTCAGCTTTCCGTTTTCATTGCATACATTAATATAAGTCTTAATGTGATTCCACATTACTTCATTCTTCTTGAACGAATTCGGTAAATCAAAAAAACGATATAAAATCTCCTTATCAACTGTGAACAAATAAAAATCCTTGTCAGAGTCGTCGGAGTATGATATTAGATCTTTGAATAATAGTTTAAACTCAACCCAGGCATTTTTTAAACGCACACTATCAATCTCAAACACTGTAGTTTGTTGAACTTCATCCTGAAATGATAATTTTACTTCTTTAGCATTCTTTAAAATGGATTGCCGTGTAATTTTCAAAACATCTGGATGCTTTTTTATCCTTAATTCAAATTCTTTAGGAGTAAGCCTTTTAACCTCCATACTTTCAATTAATTCCTCCAGTTCTGTTAAAGCCGTAGTTATATAATTGTACTTTAACTCAGTATCAAAATCAATAAAAAGGCGGCACGCATCAATATAACCGGGGCGATAGCCAAACCATCTGCCCATTTGCAATAAAGTATCATAGTAGTTTGTATCACGGAGGAAATAGTTAATGGTCAACCCTTCAAGAGTGAAACCACGGGATAGTCGGTTTCCACCGATCGCAATATATTTCAATGAAGCATTATCAGGATAATCAAGTTTTAACCCAGTACTTGAGTTAATCGCTCTGATCTCTATGTTCGCTACAGCACGAGGTAAAAGCTCGGAAATATCATCCCACTTTTTAGCTATCAGACCATCTCTATTATAACTTTCAGGTAGAAATGAACTGATATTTTCTACCTGATATACAAAAAATCTATTCCACTGAAGCTTCAGCTTTTCATAAATTCCATTTGGATCATTCAGGCGATCATCATTGATTGCTTCTTTTAGATATTTAACATATCTCTTGACTTTATCAGCTATTAAATTTTGCTCACTGATAAGTCTGGATATATGAATTAACATCGATTGATGTTTTGTATACCCAGGAAGTGACTCAAGTACAGAGATTCTGGATTCCCTCAAAGCAATAGACAAAATAAAGCAGTCAATTGCATCTGCCAATGATTTCCGGAGCTCTAAATCTTCATTAACCTTCAGTATAGGATCTTCATCGACCGTGGGAATGGTTTCAACCAACGGAATCTTTCTATCTCCTTCCAATTCTCTGCCATTTGAGAAAAATTTTTGAGGGCCTAGATAAGAAGTGGGTGCTGATAGCTTATAAATAAATTTGTCAGGGAACAGGCTTGGAGCTAGTGAACAATTTAATTCCATAACAGATCCGTTATATCGATAGGGAATTTTCCAGGCATTCAGATTATTATTACCTTCATTCTGATCTTGCAAGATGTTAGCAAACGGAGTTGCTGTATAACCTAAATAGGATTTTCTCTTAAAAAGATTAAGTAAGGCCCTTATGTGGCCATTAACTTTGCTGGCGTACTCAAAACCTTTATGTCCCAGATTATTAAGAGACGCATTATCAGCTTCGTCGTCAATTACAAGAAGCGACATATCAACCTGATCTTGTCCTTGTCTCATTGATGATTTAAGCCAGTATATAAGGTTGGTTAAAACACCAACATTTTTCTTACAGACTAGTATTCTCTGATTACTAAAATCAAAATTGGCATCAATCAATGATTTTTTAAAGTCAGTTATTGTGGAGGTAATAGACGTTACCTGATAAATTCCACCTTTACCGAACTGCTCGATTTCCCCAACTCCCACTGGCTGGTTAATCTGGCCAGCAACTTCTCCTAAACCAATAACATCTTTATTTATTCTTTTTTGTGTTTGGACACGAAGGTCTTCCATGATACCGGAAAACACAATTATCACATCATATTTGACATCAACTGCCCTGTTTAAAACGCCGTTAAAATTCGCTGTCTTACCAGATTGTACTGAACCTAAAACCAAACCTTTTTGCAATTCATCAATTTGCTTTTTTGGATCGCCAAGCCTTTCAATAATTTCCTTCGTGCTTTTTCCCGTACTTTTAATTACATCTGTAGGTCTTCCAATTTTCTTCAAATACTGTGCATATCGTTTCCAATAATGCCAGTTGTCTTCACCGATACGTTCCTCATTAATCCATCGCTCATAATTATCAGAATCGCTAATTACAGTATCAGGATCTATAGAGGTTATTATAACTGATCTTAACCTGGCTTTAATCTTTTCCAGCCATCCTTTTAAAGTTAACTGATCAGTTCCATCAAACTCATGCGCAAAATATTCAAGATCTTTGAGTTCCTGAAAGTAAGTTTCAGTAAGCTGCTCTAATTTGGATATGTTAATAGACCCATTTACCGTTTTAAACTTTTCGACTCGATTCCTTATAGGTTCTGCTAAATTTTCCCAAGCCATGATTAATTGAATAAGGTTTTGATAAATTTCAATGATTCGGAACTTTCTCTAAATGACTCAAGCAGGTACGTTTCTACTTCCTTTGGTGAGTATTCTGCTTGTTCGTAATATTCTTTCAAACTCTGAATTCTGCGTGCGTCGATATCTGTAACTGGTTTCTCCATTTCCGTCTGCGAAAAATCACCTTTCCACACCTCATTGAGCTTCTTTTCAATTAGCCTAATAAGTATGTCAAGCTTGTTTTCACCTTCTTCGTTAAGTAGTCTTTGTAACTGCTTGATTAACTCGAATTCAGGGTTAATTACCAAAACCGCACCCGCAGATGTTGTCTGTTTAGTGATTAGCTGCAATCCTTTATTTATGATTTTTGACTTAATTACTCCTGAAGCTAGCCGGTCTCTATATTCCTTTGAAGCCTTGAGGGCAACAGAATTTATCATTTCTGTCATAGCCCTTCTCAACCCGAATGGAAGTTTAAGTGAAGATTTTGCAACATTCAAATGAAACAGCCTATCATCTTCGTTTGAAATTTCAATCATCACCCGGCCATATTGAAGGTGAATACCTCTGGCAATAGACCTTAACCAACCACCATATGAGATCAAGCGTTCATTTCTATAGACAAAAATCCCTTGTAAGTCGTGAAGACTTTTACCTGGCATGCACCAAATTGAATTATCGCTTTTTGCTTCTTCAGATGCCTTTTTTGGAAGAATAATTCCCTGGAATTTTATATATGAACTTCCATTTTGCCAATAGCTTTCGGCAACTGACTGGACATCAGTTCCCTGAACCGGAAATGGGTCAAACGCTTCAACAAGTGTGTTATTTAATCTTATGGCAAGCTTTGAAGACGCAATAAATCTATGAAAGACCATAGACAAGTGGCTTCGAAGTTCCTCAAGCTCATCATTCAGCTCATTCTTATGTTTTAATTTCTCCAGTTTATGAAGTTGTTCCCAAATAATTAGTGTTTGAGGTACAAAACAATCGTCAAACGAGTGAAAGGAACTGCTTAACGTACGATACTGATTAATCAAACTATCAATTTCATATTTTGTCTCTGGTAGGAGCGTCCATTCTCCTGTCTTCTTTAAATACTCAACGTCCCAGGTTCTCCCTTCATTGAAGTTTTCTTCCTCCTTTAATTTGGAAATAACCGTAAACCTTCTTGCTTGCGAAAACGAAGCCGTTTTCATCCCAAGTCCGAACCGCCCCAAATCGGAAGCAGCCCTATTTAGATCCAGATCAGCGCTGGGAAATCTCATGCTTTCAGTAAGTATATCCCCACTCATGCCACTTCCATCATCAGCTATAAAAACCCGCAAAGGCCTGGTATTGACATCTATCAATATTTCTACCCGTGATGCTCCAGCAGCGATTGAGTTATCTATTAAATCTGAAATTGCAGTAGCCAGAGTGTAACCCTGCTCGGAAATAGATTTTACAAAGAAAACCGGCGGCGGTGGAATGAGAATATGTCTAGCCATCAGAATCTGTAAGCATTAATTGATTATCCGCAACATCTACTTTTATCAATATTTCATTTACAATTCCAGCAATTTGAAATGCTAAATAGGGAGGCACAGCGTTCCCAACCTGATGGAATTGCTGAGTTCGGCTTCCGCAGAAAAAATAATTATCAGGGAAAGTTTGTATTCTGGCTGCTTCTCTTACAGTTAGGCTGCGGCATTGAACAGAATCATAATGGATAAAGTAATGGCCGTCTTTAGAGATATGGCTGGTTACCGTCGTAGCCGGTGAGTCTGGCATTTGTACACGAAACCTATCATTAAACTTACCACTTTCAACATTTACATGATCCGGAATCAAATCATCACCATAGGCCTTAAAATCATTCAGTCTTGGAAATTTTTTAAACTTAGTTGCATATGAGCTGGAAAATAAATACCTCTTCAAATCGACCGTTAGATGTGCTCTGGATACGTGGTGAAGTATGCCGCCGATTTTTTTATCAGTGTACCAGCTAAATAGTGGGTGATCTTTAGAAAGGGCTAAATCTTTATAAGATTTAAATTCCTGTCCTACAGTTTCTGGGATCGATACATCTTTGCCCTGATTTTGAACTAAATCTTTTAATTCTTTCTGATACTGTTCCGTAAGACGTTTCCATTCAGAAAATGTATCCTTAATCGGTCTGTAAAATCTTTTTTTCTTTAAAATACCGTCCACCCATCTATCTTCTGAACCGATAAATTCACGATATAATCCACTTCGTACCGGAGGAAGTTTCCCAATAATCGACTTTAAAGTAACCTGTTCAGTCTTTGAAAGACTTCCTGGTTTTTCTATATCAATATCCTCCCTGATACCAAGCAATATAACCCTATGTCTTTTTTGAGGCACACCGTAATTCTCCGATTTGATTAGAAAGTCGGAGTCATTTTTCAAATCTGATGTGACAAGAGAATGAATCCGGTATTTATTGGAAGTGTATTCAGGAAAAACTGATGCTGGATCTTTAAGATCCTCAAGAATTTTAGTAAAAATCTTCTCGCCGTTCAGCTGGGCAGAAAGTAACCCCTTCACATTCTCCATGACAAAAACAGATGGCTGGTGCCGGGCTATGATCCGCAGGTACTCTTTATAAAGGTGCACTCTGTGATCCTTTTCTGAGATACCACCAACCCTCGCTCGACCTGCCATCGAATAAGCCTGACAGGGTGGCCCACCAATTAACACCCATTGTTCTGTTGATTGTAACGCTGTCTCAATCCTTTTATCAATTTCATCAATTGATACTTCACCTAACGTAGCTCTCCATGCCTCTTCTGTCGCAGCTTTAAACTCTTCTGGGTAAGTATCATATAATTCCTGAAGTTTTAAATTCCCTTTTAGAAAGTTATAATATTCCTCAGGAAATTGATTTAAAGGGAATTGTCTGAGAAAAGAACGAAGTGTTAAAGTTTGATGCGGGAACGGTTCCTTTTCAATTGATAGTTTAACATCGAAAACGCGATTGCCCTTCTCATCAGCGACAGAACTGAAACCCTCAGCCAAACCTCCGGGGCCAGCAAAAAGGTCTATTATTGGTATTCGTTCGTTCTCTTCCATCTAGTTTTTAATTTCTATGATGGAAAAAGCAGGGGCATTAAAAAAGGTGCTAAAATCCTTTTGTAAGGCGGTTATTATTTTTTCAAGGTTAATGACGGAAATGTTCCTTTTGCCATTTTCAACCTCATTAACATATGTCTTATCTATTTGAGCAGTAAAGGCTAAGGCTTCCTGAGTGAGCTTTAATTCTGTACGCAGTTCTTTTATACGAAGTCCGATTTTCTTCCGAATATCCATTTCGAAATCTATCAGTAATTCGACTATAAGTCAATCGGATATAAGTGAACTTGCAGGAAATTTGCCGGATGCTATTGAAGGGCTTAGAGAACCGGAAACCGGGAAAATAAAGGCGACAGAAGTAATGAGATTAAGAAAGCAGCTTGGGTTCTGACAGCGTGTTTTTAATGGCCAAAAGGGACTGCTCAAGAAATTTCTTTTTTAGTTCGCATTCCCATAGCGTAATGATTTTCCATCCATCTGCAACCAACTGTGCTTCCGCTTTAGTATCATTTGAGCTATTTGTCTGAATCTTATTAAGCCACCATTCGGTACGGGTCTTAGGAATTACGTAATACCTGCATCCATGATGTCCATGCCAGAAGCACCCATGTATGAAGATGACAGTTTTATATTTAGGGAGCACAATATCAGGTTTACCAGGCAGATCTTTCACATGCAGGCGGTAGCGAAAACCCTGGCTATGCAGAAACCGGCGTACCAGCAGTTCGGGTTTAGTATCCTTACTACGGATACGGGACATGTTGTAGGAACGGGTTTCTTTAGAATGAACATCCATTAAGTAAATAACCGGAAATCTCAGAAAATGTTACCGGGGATATAATACAGGTTCAAAACTTTGATAAAATCAATAGCTCTGAGGGAAATCAACTTTTTTTCAGGCAACTCCATTTGGTGGCGCCACTTAGAAAAACGGCAAAGCCTCGATGCCCGTACGCCGGATAAGCGACCGCGGCACATCGGTAAAGCTTGAGATTATGCACAGGAGTATGTACCAGAATATCTTCGCTCGGAATAAGTGGCATCTTTCCCCGAAAGTTACGATACTTTTTAGATCGAAATTTCCTCTGGCCTCAAAAAAACGATTTAACAAAACTCCACCATTTTCTTGACTTGAGTAGTTTGTTTGTTTTCCATTTCCTTGAGTTAGATTTCTCACGGGCAGCCACAAAAACAGCTTCGTTATTTTCGATCCAATAGTGAGATTGGCAATCGAGACTCCAATTGCCAATAGAGGGATCTAACGATACTTTGCCGTCATAAATTAAAGTCCAACCGGTTGGAAGAAGTGGAGTTACTACCTTTTTATTGCACCCGCAGAAGCATTTATGCGATGCAGTATGAAAATTCATTGAGACATAGAGTGTCTGTTCTTCAATGTCCGTCGGAATTAACTCAACAAATTTGACCTGTAACTTCATCGTTGATTATTTTATTTGATCGGATTACAAAAGCACTGTTATATTCCTTCCCTGAGTCACTATAAAATCCGAAAAGTTTCTTCCATCTGATCACTGCAAACGCCGCGTTTAAGGAGTTTAGTTCCGCAATTTGAATGTTTTTTGAATACTCATTTTCCTGAGCTTCGGTCAGGGGGATGCATTCCCCTATGTGGTCTTTTGTTTCTGATGTGCCCGTAGTCACCCGCAGATGGCCAAACAATTTCTCTTCTTTCTTAAGAATTCCCATTCCTACGTCAATGAATGGAATGTTACGACTCATCAAAAAATCGATGACTGGTTTTTTAATGTCTCCGGTATCGAGACAGAGGAAAACAAAATCAAACTGTTCCAGACTATGCAGATTAGCATTTGTGATATATTCAGGATGCGGGAATATATGCTTATGCATTCTGCTGTAAATCTGTTGATAGTAATCGACCTTAAAAAGCTGTTCTTTCAGTTTTTCTATTGAGGCGGCTCCCGGCGCCCTGAAAGCGTTCTTCTGAATAAACTTATCCCCGTCAAACAGATGAATTTCGCTTACCGGCGTTTTGGCAAGTAAATCAAGAAGATAGGACCCCGTTCCACCTAAGCCGACAATTGCTATCTTCTGATTTTCTAACTTTGACGAAAGAGTATCAATTTCTGCTTCTCCCGCGTTTGTATCCCGGTAATGAAATACTGACTCGTCATCATGAGACTCTATAACCCGGCATGTTCTCGCAGTTGCTTTTGGATCAAGAAACTCGGCTGGAGAAGAAATAAGTGCAATATATCGTTTAACCTTCGCATAATAATCTAAATCATACTGCCGGGGTTTACTAGACAACTGATGCTTAATATCTCCACCAACCTGATAGGGGTTATTTTCCACTCCTATAATTTGGGAACAGGGAATACCATTCTCATCACACGGCTGCTCTCCGAGAAAAAAAGCTACGTGATCGGTTACTGGCTTAATAGTTTCATCGGCATTTAGGGAGAGGTTAACAAGCAAAACACCTTTTCCCAGTTTCTTTGCCGGATTAACATATGGAATGCTATGAATAAATAGTTGCGTACCCTTCACCTCCAGTTCATAACCGTCATCCCATAGTCGACGAAGGTCCTCATTAAGATCTACCAGTCTCTGTCGCATCGAATACCATTCCTTCCTTTACTTTAACAACACTACTTCTTACCATACTACCTTCGGGCTTGTTTCCGTGACCGCGTTCAAACGTTACGGTATATTTGACGTTTGGATCTGAACTCATTTGTCCGAATGCTAGCTCGATTACCTGCTGGAGTGTAATCTCATCGCCCGCAAAAACCACCTCTGTGCCGTTTACATAGATTTTAAACTCCTTGTTGTGTCCGGGATTTCCTTCCCTTTTAACTTCTTCTTTCATAATTGTATATTTTGATTGACAAATATACATTACATTATTACATTTGTCAACCAGAAGTGTCAATAATTTTCCACATTAGCAATCAAAATGCTTTTAGGATTGTTAATAAATTGTTTTAAAGATTGACATTGTTGTTTTATAAATTAGTTTTGTCAACCCAAAAAAGGTAGTCATGTCAGAAATATTTGCAGAGCGGTTCAAGTCAGCCCGCCTGATGAACGGTTTTTCCTTACAGGATTTATCGGATAAACTTGAAAATAAAATCTCGCGACAAGCGCTTCATAAGTACGAAAAAGGAGAAGTTGTGCCAGATAGCGAAATGATCGGCTTCCTCGCTAATGCCCTCGGTGTACGGCCCGATTACTTTTTCAGAGAAACCAAAGTAGAGCTCGGTGATATTGAATTCAGGAAATTGCAAAAACTTCCGGCCAAAGAGGAAAATAGAATATTGGAACACGCGCGGGATTACCTGGCCCGATATATTGAACTTGAAGAAATACTGAATGTACCGCGGAGTTACAGCAATCCGCTGGAAGGTGTGAAGCCAATTGAATCATCTGAAGATGTTGAAAAAGCTGCTGAAAAAGTACGAAAAGCCTGGAAGCTGGGGCTTGACCCTATCTTTAACACTATCGAACTCTTAGAGGATAACCACGTAAAGGTTATCTTTATTGATGCGGCTGATACTTATGATGGCATGCAAACCTGGGTTACAAATCACCAAATGCCTGTAATTGCAATCAATGAGAGCAAAGTAAAAAAGGATGACCGGAAGCGATTCACTGCGATGCACGAACTGGCCCACCTCGTTTTGCCTATTAATCCGGACGTTCCTGAAAAGCAAAAAGAGACCTGGTGCCACCAGTTTGCAGGCGCTATTTTATTTCCTGCGGAGGCCATAAAAAGAGAATTGGGAGAACACAGAAGCAGAATCCACATACAGGAACTTGGGGCGCTGAAAAAACAATATGGCATTTCTATGCAGGCCATCATTATGCGCGCGAAAGTTTTAGGAATAATAAATGAGAATTACTGTAGGCAATTGTTTGTCTATTTCCGGCAAATGGATTGGAAAGCTGATGAGCCGGTTGAATATCATGGCACCGAAGCATCTAACCGCTTCGACCAGCTCTTATTCCGTGCACTGGCGGAGGAGGTGATATCTGTAAGTAAAGCGGCAACCTTGAAAAATCAAAAGGTTGCAGAATTTCGTCAGCAAAGCTTAATTATTGCATGAAGCTTGCCGTTACAGATGCCTGTATCTTTATAGACCTGTACGACCTGCAGCTCAGCTCCAGCTTTTTTCAGCTCGACCTTGAACTTCATACTTCTGTCGATGTGTTTAATGAATTATTTGATCATCAACAGGAATTACTAAGGGCTTACCAGAATAACGGTAAGCTTTATTTACATAAGCTGGAAGAGAAAGACCGGGCGGAAATCAAAAAATTCCGGTTTCCAACTGGTTTATCTGAAAGTGATAAAACGGTCCTGTATGTTGCGTTCAAAATGGGAGCTATGGTACTTAGCAGCGATAAGGCGGTGAGACGACAAGCAAAAAAACAGAGCATTGAGTATCATGGCATGTTCTGGATCTTTGACAAACTGGTGGAACAGAACTTGATTAGTAAGTCGGAGGCAATGGCAAAACTCAAGCAGCTTGTCTCAACCAATATTATTTACCAAAATAATCTTGAATTGCTAAAAGAGATGACAGTAAGACTTACCCGCTGGGCGGGATGATTAGGAACTAAAATAAAAAACCCCCGATTTCTCGGGGGAAAATTGGGAAGGGGATTTGAACCCCTGGAACGATTTCTCGTTCATCAGCTTATCAGGCTGACGTAATAAACCAGACTCTACCACCCCACTATTTTAAATATTGTTGACCAATATACCAAAATTCTTCTAAAGCAATGCGGTTAATTTTAAATTAGAACCATTATATACCTAGCGACAATGACGAACCGACCCAAAGGGCATTTTAAAAGTTTGCAACATAGCACGGATTAGCAATTTGCTCTGCGCTTACGGCGTCGGGCGGCGAAACGATCCCGCCCAGCAAGAAACCCAATGCCAGGAAAAGCCGGGGATAAAAGAATTGCTCATTTTATCCGGTCCGCTTAAGGTCAAGTTCAGGTCATGTTCGTCCATCCTTAGATCAGAAGCCGTTTAATCTAAGGATGGCCACAGATGACTCCTATTTGACCTTGCCAAAAGCGTGCACAACTCCGGACGGCTCAGTTTTGACCGATTTTTCCTTCCACAGCAGCTCGCCGACCAGCAGATTATGCGGCTTTTGGCCCGGTTTGCACATGGCCTTATAGGCGGCCTTGTTTTCGGGGATGGAAAGAAATTGCACCGCGTATTCCTGCGCTTCCCTGAAGGCCACCCGGTGGGCTAGCTGCGCTGGAGATAGTTCAACTTTCGACATATCCGGAAAGGCAGTCAGCACTGTCCGCCCGTCTTTATACTGTTTTACTACGACTGTTTTCTCAACCTGTCCTCTGGATTCTTTGTCGCAGGTTTTTAAAATGGCCATGTTGCTTTATGTTTTTATCCCCCCGGTTCAGCACAATATAACGAAAATTATTTTCTTAAAGGCGAGGGCAACTTGATCTCTCTGAAAATCATTTTTAGCATCTAAAGCACCCTGATCCGTCACATTAGATATACATACGGTTCAGGCAGTCTCCCCGATTATCAGAATCGCCACTCCTCCTAATCTCAGCTAGCATAGTTAAATGAGAAGAAAGCGGGTTTCAGTCACTTAGATTCGCGGAAAGCTTTCTCAGTGTCTTCGCCTGAGGCTGGTAAAGGGCAACTCTGACTTCTGCTGCATTTGATTTTCAATGATTTTACCAGCTGCTTCAATTGCAACTACTGTGCTGAGATTTGTTGAGCAACATCAGAGAGCCACCTGACTGCCGTCATGATGGCTAGCTTCTTCCGGCCGTAACTTGTCCAAACATTAACCCACATTTATTTACAAATTATGGATACAGACACCGAAATTCAACAAGACGTGATGGAGGAATTGAAATGGCAGCCATTCTAAACTCATCCGAAATCGGGGTAGCAGTAAAAGACGGTATTGTGGCTCTGTCAGGAATAGTGGATTCATACTCCAGGAAGCACAGTGCTGAGACAGCTGCAAAGAAAGTAAAGGGTGTACAGGCGATTGCCGAAGACATCCAGATCGGCGTGTCACCCAGCTATCGTAAAACAGACACAGAAATTGCTGAAGCCGTTCTCAATGCGCTAAAGTGGCATTCGGCGGTGCCTGATGATCTTCTCAAAATCAAAGTAGATGACGGTGTCGTTGCCCTTGAAGGTGAGCTCGAATGGGAGTACCAGCGGTCGAGTGCTACCAACGCCATCCGGAATCTTTCAGGGGTGCGTTCGGTAATTAACTTCATCATCGTTAGGCCAAAGATCTCTGCTTCTGAACTGGAACAAAGATCAGTTCTGCGTTCCACCGCAGCGCCAGTATCGATGCCAGCAAAGTTAAGGTAACTGTGGCTGGCAATAAAGTTACGCTGACCGGCAAAGTGCGCTCGTTTTCCGAAAGTAAAGATGCGGAAGACGCAGCATGGGCTGCACCGTGCGTGCTTAGTGCTGACAACAAACTTGAAATAGAAGAAGCCGAGTTTGCTTTCTGATGCAAAAAGAACCTGCTGATTGAAATGCCAGCGGGTTTGGATTGATTTAAAACATTCGCCCGGCGACCGGAAATCCGTGCAGCCCATGAACAGTTATAAGTACTGTTAACCTTTAATTTAAAAATCATGAAACAATCAAAGAGCTATTTAGCCTTGGGCATACTGCTCACCGCTTTCTCTGTGAGATCATCGGCGCAGATAGTTCTGCCCGAAGTAAAAGTGGTAGCTTCCATTTACAAGTATCTTGATGCCGTAAGTAGCGTAGAACTGGCACAGCCCGTAAGACTGCTTGAAATGAAGACGGCCATCTATGATGTTAAGAAAGCGGAATTTTATGAAGATGAGTACGACACTTATTTCGTCTCATTTTACATTCCGGAAGGCCAGATACTGGCCTCATATGATAAGGATGGTAATTTGTTACGTACTGCTGAAAAATTCAAAAATATCCGCATTCCTTCAGCCGTGGCAAAGGCGGTGGTTACAAAGTATCCGAAGTGGACCATGGCGAAGGATATTTACCTGGTTAATTATCATGAGGAGGGCAGCGTCAGCAAGGTGTATAAGATTGTGCTTGAGAATGGCGACAATCGTATAAGAGTAAAGCTAAATGAAAACGGAGATTTTCTCTAGCGAACTTAAGTGGCCGAACATCCTGGTCTCGTGCGGCCGTCCATATTTCTGAGCGGCTGCAAAGGCTGCCCGGGAGTATTACCCGGTTTGTGTTTTTATATCGTTAACCAATCAGCTTATGTTAGGTAAACTGAGTGATAAAGAAATTGAACTGCTATTGAAAACGCAGGCTGTAGGACGCCTCGGCTGCCACGTAGACGGAGAAACCTATGTTGTGCCAGTTAATTACGTCTACAAAGGGAATGCCGTGTACGCACACTCCTCGTACGGTAAGAAAATAGAGATGATGCGCAAGAACCCGCAGGTATGTTTTGAAGTGGATGACGTTCAAACCATATTCAGATGGCAAAGCATTATTGCATGGGGCCGGTACGAAGAAATAACAGGCGAGCCTGAAAGACAACAGGCCATGCAGCTTATCATACACACACTTATGCCTTTTGTAACAGATCCGGCCGGTCACCCATCCCACGGAATTACTGATAATGAGAGTGAAATTGATACAACGATTGACCTTATTGTTTATAAAATAAACCTGGATATTAAAACAGGAAGATTTGAGAACGGTACTATGGGAGTGAAGGACGTGTAGCAATGTGCTTGAGGCCGGGGAATGGAAGAATTATAAGCGAGCCCGTATGACGGCATTGCTGAAAGAAATACTATATGGATATTCGTTTTGAAGCTTATAATAGGTCGCGCCGACCCGGAGCATCAAGCGCTTGTTTGAAAGGAAGAATATAATGTTACTAATGGGGGCTTCCGGACGAAGTACACTATCGGGTTTCTTTTAAAAGATCCTCGGCTGAGCTGTTCATTAAAACAGTTATTCAGCCGATCTTTATCACTTATACATACCGCACAGCTGGTCTTACATGAATATAATGATCAGCCGCATGGGATATTTCGCCACAAAGGATATACTATTATTACAATTGCTATGAAAAAGAAAAAGGCATTAGAGGAAGAGGTGAAACCATTGCCAGACTTTCCAAAAACAGAAATACTGCATACCAACGATCCGGAAGAACCAATTGATATTGCAAAGGACGACCCGGATCTGATACCGTTTGAGGATCCGTTTGAAAATCCTGACTATGAACAGCCGCCCGAGGGAGAAGGGCCGTAGCCTGTTTTCAAGGTTCTATAGTGATTGTCCATGTATTACAAGAATCGGGGTATCATGCCCTGTTATCTGATTGGCGGTCCTGGGCGGTTTCTTGAAGCGTAAGGTATTGCCTGGCTGAAAGATTCTCTATTGATATTGTATACAATATAATAAATGATCCCGCTGGTAATAGCTGCGAAAAAGCACCAGACGGACACAAGGTATTCTGTAAAAAATAACTTAGTTATCAGGAATGAAAGGAGTACAGTTAATCCGAACATCCAGATCTTTTTTGTCTTCGTGACGAGCGGCGGTAAAATTGTAACTAATATATAGCCCAATCCGTGATCACGCCATACATTGTCCGGCAGGTCGATAAAATAGGCAATATGGAAACTTACTGCTTCAGCATGAACCGGGTAGGAGAACAGGCAGTAAGCCAGATAGAGGGAAACTAATACGCCCAGCAGTGATAAAAGCTTAAGGACCTTTGCCACTTTTTGGTCGTTTCCCATAATCATCACAGAAACCGGTATCCAGGTAGGCCATATAACCTGCGCAAAAACGAGGAATCCATAGGTAAAGGGTTGCCGCCATATCAGGAAATCGGGGTTTGAGAACGATAACCATATAAATCCCTCTGCGACCTGTTGGAACGCGAAAAGCAACGGAATAGAAGCAAACATTTTCTGCTCTGGCAGTTTAGCCTCCTTGTATGTAGCCGTACCTATAGCCGTGAGTACGGCCGCAGCTCCAAAACTTGCACTCGTTGAAAAACACATAGTCTGAGGTTTAATGTTTAACTGATTGGTATTTCGTTCCTGTTTAATATGGCCGTATCATATATACCATCAATTCCCGGCCTCCTTCTATGGCGGGATCGCAGCGTCTTGCTGATCGCTCCGGCAGCACTCCAGAAGAAAGTAACACGAGCAGCACATAGCCTATCAGCACAATTAAATGCTTTTTCGGGATCCCGGGGGTTTTATTACGACATGTAGCTAACTTCACAAAAAAAGATAAATAACATCGAAGGAATAGTGATTAACATCAACTGTTTGCATGAGCTTCGTTTGTCGGTTCGCTGGCTATTGATCCCCATAACCAGAGGTCTCATTGACGGTAATCATCCTTTGAACTTCTTAAGCGTTTACTGAGAAGGAAGCTTGACGAGAGGTAAAAATTTAACCACTAATACCATTAAAAAAATAAACATCGCTTTTGATGTGGATAATTCTCTGAACGCGCATTTGAGTTTGCCGGGAGGCTGAAAAATTACTTCTATTCTTGCTAACCGGAGTCTTTTGCCTCAGACGGAATTTCCCGCGTTACAGAGATATGCTGGCTGGCTGGCCGGACTATCATGATCCTGAGCGGAGCAAAAAACGATTGCAAAGTTTGAAAAGCGCTGCCTTGATATCCGTATAGACTCTGGGATCCGCAGAGTTACAGCCGTTACGCCCATTCAAGTAAAAATCGATCGACATGTCAGGGTACATGCTTAGCACTGTACTGCCAAACCCGGTGTACTGCCTGGGCACATATTTATGATTTATACGCTTTTTTATAGCCATGGTTCTGAGCTTGTAAATATTCAGACGGTTAATTACAAGGTAATTAAAATTATTGAGGTGATAAGCACTGCAACTGAATCGCCGCCCTGAACTAAGGTTGCAATGTGCAGGAAATGTTGATTTGGCGGGAAATAGGCCGCGATTAAATTAATAATCAGTTTCTTAAAAACATGAACCGGTCAAATTACGTTAAAGATTAAAGTTAGTGTACTTTATACACTATCTTTGTGGGGAATTAAGGATAACACCCTGGTATTAACCCTGTCAGCGTTCCAAACGCTGACAGGGTTTGGAACAATAACAGTGTTATAAACGATGACAGGTTTTAAAAAAAAAAGTTTTGAATAAGAAGATATTACCGTTAGCGCTGGGGGGCCTCGGCATAGGAACCACCGAATTTGTAATGATGGGCATGCTGCCTGACGTAGCGAGGGATTTCAACATCAGTATTCCGCAGGCAGGGCATTTGATCTCGGCCTATGCTTTAGGGGTGGTGATCGGCGCGCCGCTGCTGGTGGCGGTGAGCAGTAACTTCGCTCCTAAAAAGATCCTGTGGACTTTAATGGCGATGTTTACCGTCTTTAATGCCTTTTCGGCTTTTGCACCCGATAATATGACGCTGCTGGTGTCGCGCTTTCTTTCGGGATTACCGCATGGCGCCTTCTTCGGAGTAGGCTCTGTAGTAGCTACCCGGCTTGCCGAAAAAGGTAAGGTGGCTCAAACCATCTCTATGATGTTTGCCGGCTTAACGGTAGCCAACCTGGTATCGGTACCGATCGGGACTTATATCGGCCATGAATATTCCTGGCGCTACAGCTTTGGTATGATCGCGGCCATAGGTTTGATCACGCTGCTGTTCATTCATTTGTGGCTGCCGGCCCTACCTGCTAACCGGACCGGAAATATCCGCTCTGAGCTCAGCTTCTTTAAGCGGAAGGAAGCCTGGCTGATCCTGATGATCACCGCGATCGGGACGGGCGGTTTATTTGCCTGGATCAGTTACATCGCACCATTAATGACCGAGGTGTCAGGATTTTCGGCAAGCACGGTGCCCTACATCCTCATCCTGGCCGGACTGGGAATGGTATTCGGTAATTTCGCCGGCGGCAAGCTGGCCGACCGCGTGGAACCCGTGAAGGCCTGTTTAATCCTGCTGCTGTGCATGTCGGCAACTCTGGTGACCATTTACTTTATTTCGGGAAACCAGGTGCTGTCGCTGGTGATGACATTCGTTGCCGGAAGTCTGTCGATGGCTATCGGTTCACCCATACAGGTCCTGATGATCAAAACCGCGAAAGGTTCGGAGATGCTGGCTGCCTCGGCCACACAGGCCGCCTTTAATATCGGCAATGCACTGGGCGCTTTTTTGGGAGGTCTTCCGATCATTATGGGATTTGGATTTGCATCCCCGCAGCTGGTTGGTGCCGTAATGGCGGTTACCGGAGCCGGTTTTGCGGTGTTCTTATATAAATTACAAAAGCGGGAAACCGTTGAGGTGAAAGAAGAGGAATTGCAGTGTGCGGTGGCGTAATCTAATTAGCGAATGAGCGAATTGGTAAATTAGCAAATGGGGGTGGTCAATAGAGACGGTTCCGTGAAATATTGACATCCTGAACGGGCTCACTGTCATTCTTAACGGGCTCACTGTCATCCCTGCCTGCCGGCAGGCTGAGCGGAGTCGAAGTAGACAGCTCCGGGGATTATCAGAATTAGAATCTTTACCATAAGTTCACATTCACTTATTACCTTACCCGCATTAACATATTCCCACATTATCAAATTACCACATTAACACATTACCATTATGAAAAACGGACTTTTAATCGATATGGATGGCGTGGTCTACAGCGGCGAGCTGCTGATTGACGGTGCTGACAAGTTCATCGCCAATCTTTTAAAGCACGACATCCCTTTCACCTTCATGACCAACAACAGTCAGCGGACCCCGCTGGAGGTAGTCAGGAAGTTGAAGCTGCTGGGCATAGAAGTAACCGAAAACCATGTTTACACCAGTGCGATGGCAACCGGTAAATTCCTGGGCGACCAGGCACCCGGCGGCACGGCCTATGTGCTGGGTGAAGGCGGGCTGATCAGCAGTCTGCATGACAACGGAATTACGCTGGTGAATACTGACCCGGAGTTTGTGGTGCTTGGTGAAGGCCGCAACTTTACGCTGGAGATGGTTCAGCGTGCTGTGGATATGATCCTCGCGGGTGCTAAGTTTATTACCACCAACCGCGATCCTTCGCCAAAGAAGCCAGGCTGGAATAACCTGGGGATCGCCGCTACCACGGCTATGATCGAAGAAGCCACCGGTCGCAAGGCATTTGTGACGGGAAAACCCAGCCCGGTGATGATGCGCTCGGCCCGTAAGTATTTGGGATTGGAAACCAGGGAAACCACGGTTATTGGTGATACCATGGAAACCGATATCCAGGGCGGTGTGCAGATGGGTTATAAAACGATTTTGGTGCTTTCGGGAATTGCCCGTAAAGATGATCTCAATCACTATGCTTTTAAGCCGGACCTGGTGGTGGGCTCGGTGGATAATATTCAGTTCCCCTTGAAGTGGTGGGATGGGGAGTAGTCAGCGGAATTGATTTAAAAAACAAGGACGACCACCTCCGTCTGCTGATAGAAGCAGCCACCTCCGCCAGCGGAGGAAAACACCGATGAGCGTTTTGAACACTATGAAAGTTTGTTGAATTTCCGTCCCTAAAGAGAATTGTTTTGACTCAGGAGTTTTTAGTCTTTCAGGATTTCTTTTGTTCATTTAAAGAACGATTTCATCTCCGCTCGAATTTTCTAAGTTTCTACCCTCTACTTCCTTTCATCATTGCTGTCCTCCGCTGGCGGAGGTGCCCACAGGGCGGAGGTGGTAAAAATTCCAATGGGTCAACAATTTTTTGTAATTTCCTTAATGGATGCTAATAAAGAAAATCTTTACGGCTACAATCCTCATCTCCAGCCTTACGCCTCCTCATTACGCAAACAGATGACCAAAGCAGAAGCCTGCCTTTGGAAATTCGTTTTAAAAGCCCGTAAACTGCGTGGCTATCCTTTCAGGCGGCAACGACCTGTATTACAGTATATAGCTGATTTCATGTGCATGGAACTAATGCTAATCATAGAAGTTGACGGAATAACTCATCATTGGGAAGAGACCGCCAAAAATGACGATAAAAGGCAAAGGGATCTTGAAAGTGTCGGCTTTACCATCATCCGGTTTGCAGATGAAGATGTCTTAAATGATATTAATGCAGTATTAGGATATCTGGAAGAATGGATTGATCATAAAAGCAGGATTTCGAACGATTAACCGTTGTAGATTTCGATTCAAAAAGCACAAGTTTATAGATACTCGAATTCTCTCTGTCTTCTACTTGCACAAGCCACTCATCTTCCTGTCCTCCGCTGGCGGAGGTGCCCACAGGGCGGAGGTGGTAGTTATTCCATGTGAAAGGAATTCTCAGTAACACAGGAAAACCACCTCCGTCTGCTGATAGAAGCAGCCACCTCCGCCAGCGGAGGACAACACCGATCGGCGTTTTAAAGATTATGAAAGTTTGTTGGATTTCGTCGTTGAAGAGGGTTCTCGGTCTCGCAGGATCCTCTTGTTATTAGAGAACGTAATTCATGTCTGTACGAATTTTCTAAGTTTCTACCATCTACTGCCGTTCATCAGTGGTGTCCTCCGCTGGCGGAGGTGCCCACAGGGCGGAGGTGGTAGTTATTCCATGTGAAAAGGAATTCTCAGTAACACAGGAAAACCACCTCCGTCTGCTGATAGAAGCAGCCACCTCCGCCAGCGGAGGACAACACCGACGAGCCCTTTGAACATTATGAAAATTGTTGGATTTCGTCGTTTGAGAGAGTTGGTCGGTAAGTAGGAAGAGATACTCACCACAGATTTGGCCATGATTAGCAAAGTATCCCTAACCTATACAAACACATTATCACATTCCCACATTATCATATCAACATATTACCACCTTACCACATTCCCTAATCCCAATTATTAATTGTAGCTTGAAGTTTGTAACATAACCACTCTCCGTCCTGTGCAGGTATATAAATTGCCTACTTCGCTTAAGCATATAATTAGCAGGTATTGTCTGCTGCTGATTACCGCTTTTGCACTAACTCTAAGCCCTTACATCGCGCCTGCGCAACAACCCGAACCTTTCTTTATACAGCACCTTGATAACCGGAACGGCTTATCTAACAGCGCTATCAATCATATTTTCCAGGATTCTGAAAATATCATCTGGGTAGCTACCTGGGATGGGCTGAACATGTATGACGGGACTTCTTTTCATGTATTTAACTATAGTAAGGAGAATGATTCGAAAAGCATTGGCAGTAACGTGATTCAGCAAATTGCTGAGGATAAAAAAAGAAATATTTGGATAAGCACCATCGAGGGGATCTCGCGCTATGAGAAGCATTCGGGGAAATTCTACAACTATTTTTACAACCAGGAGCAACGAAGTCCTGTCAGTGAGCAGGAATATCAACTGGCCATAGATAATGCGGGTACGGTTTTCAGTCTGACGAAAAAATACGGCCTTACCTATTACGATGCTGCTGCTGATACCTTTCGCAAGTGTGAGCTTCCGTTAGGTACCACCCGGCAAGATGGAGCGTCGAAGATCAGCAAACTCATGTTTGATGAGTCGAATAATTTGTGGCTCCTAAACAATAGCGGCGGACTGGAGAGATTCAGCGCGAACAAGGAACGGCAGTTCAAAAAGCTGAAAACCTACAGCGAAAAAACCCCTATTGTTAACTTCTTCTATGTTGACAAACGGATATTTTACACCACGGCTGACCATACTTTATTTGGGATTGATCAGAAGTCATCACTACCGGAAAATTTACTTCAAATGGAGCATGGGCTCTCGTCTTTAGTCCGCTATAACGACTATTTTCTGCTGGCCTGGTCGACTAAGGGATATAGTGTTTATGACCGCAACTTCAGGCCTTCTTCTTTCCTTAATGATGAGGTTAAGAAAATGCAGGATATTAAAATCACGTCCTGGGCCTCTGGAAGCGAACAGATTCTCTGGTACGGTACCGATGGCAATGGGTTGATAAAGTTATATCCCAAAACAAAGTTCTTTGGTACGGTTACTACCTCGGATAATGGGATGCCCTATAATAAAGCGGTCAGGGCTTTCTGCGAAGAAAACGGTAATCTGTGGGTCGGCACGAAAGGGAGCGGGATTATTAAGTATGCAAATTTCGGTCAGGACCAGAATGCTTCGTCAGCTAAGCAGTATTTCCTTACTCCTGAGCTGGACAACAACTCGGTGTTTGCGCTGAAGAAAGGGAGGGATGATCTGATCTATATCGGAACAGATGGCCGGGGTTTGGGAGTCTACGACCTGAAACTAAAGATATTCCGGAAATGGGCGAATATTAAAGGCTCCGGAGACTACCCTGAATTTGGCTCTGTTTATGCCATTTTGCAGGACCCTGATAATTCATTGTGGCTGGGCACCAGTGGTTACGGCCTGATTCATTTGAAGATCAACAGAGATCCCTCCGGCAAGCTTTCACTGGCTTTTCTCGATCGGTTCACCTTTAATAATACCAGCAGCGGGCCCGCCAACGATATAATTTATGCACTGGCCGAAGGAGATAATGATCAGCTTTGGGTTGCCTGCAGGTATGGCGGATTAAGTCTGCTGGATAAAAAAGCGAAGAGATTCAAAACGTTTAAGGCCCTGACCTACGAAGGCAGCCTGTCGAATAATGACGTGCTGTCGCTATACAGAGATCAGAAGAACCGGATTTGGATTGGAACCAGTTACGGCCTTAACTGGATCGATCAAAAAGAAGCATCGCTGAACAAGCCGATCTTTAAAAAGCTGACTACCGCCGAGGGCTTGCCGAATAATACCATTCATGCTATTGAAGAAGATGGTTCCGGAAACATTTGGGTCAGTACCAACAAGGGACTTGCCAAGATCAAACCTGACGATCTGGAGATCTTCCGCTACCCGCAAACGGACGGCTTGCAGAGCAATGAGTTTAGTGACGGAGCGGGATGGAAGGGTGCAGACGGGCGCCTGTTTTTTGGAGGAACCTATGGCTTTAACTATTTTGTTCCGAAGAACATCCAGGGAACAAAGTTCAGACCTAACCTGCTGGTCTCGGGCATTCAGCTAGGAGGTGACCTTGAACATGCCAGCACTTTAGCTGTTCTAAAGCCCGACAGTAGCTCAACGTTGGCTTATTCGCTTAGCCGAAAAAATAATTACTTCGAGATCCAGGTGAAGGCCATCAGTTTCCTGAACGCTGAAAAATGTGAATATGCGTATTTCCTGACCGGTAACGATAAGATCTGGCATTACTCCGGTACTTCGGGAAAGATCATCTACAGTAACATCCCGCCTGGAAAATATTCGCTGATGGCTAAGTGGTCTAACGGTGAGGGAGTGTGGACCGGGGAGACAAAGGTACTTGACTTAGAAGTTAAACAGTATTTCTGGCTTACCTACCCTGCCCTGACTTTATATCTTTTGATTCTGATCGCTTCGGTTTATGGATTCTATAGAAACCGAAGAAACAAATTCCAGATGAAGTACCAGCTGGAGATGGAACACCGCCTAAGGCAAAAAGATGAGCTACAGCACGAGCAGCGTCTAAACTTCTTTACCAATATTGCCCATGAGATTCAGACACCATTAACCATGATCATGGGTTCGGTAGAGCATTTCCTGGAATCTAAAAGTGCAGAACTGTCAAAAAATAAGGAAAATAGCTATTTCCTTTCTATTGTTCACCAGCATACGGTTAGGCTTACTTACCTGGTCCAGCAGTTAATGGAGTTCCGGAAAACCGAGGCGGGTCATTTAAGCAGGGATGATAAGTATGTTGATATAAGCAAGATGCTCCAAAGCCTGACTGCACTCTTTGCCGACCATAAACCTGATAGCCGGCGAATGTATCGCAGAGAGATCCAGGAAGGCATTGCTGGTTTTATTGACAAGGATAAGTTTGAAAAGATCCTCTTTAATTTATTATCAAATGCCTTTAAGCACTCCGGACCTGATGACAGTATCCTTTTTAAATCAAACTACGATCCTGAAAGTAAAACTTTAACTGTCATAGTTTCCAACTCAGGATGTAAGTTAAAGCCTGAAGAGCTGGAACGACTCTTTGACCGTTTTTTCATTGGTAATGAGCCGCAAAAGCACATATTCAGCACGGGTATAGGATTAGCTTTCACAAAAGAGCTCGTATTGCTGCTAAACGCGGATATTAGGGCTTCGACGGAATCAGACTGGATCCATTTTACATTAAACGTTCCTTTACAAGTTGTAGCCTCTGAGGGCCAGGAAGAAATTGTGATCACCTCTGCCCCATCCCTCGCTTTTAAATCGCTTATTGAGTACCACGAACAGCCCTCGGCTGATGAGGAGAACAAGAACAGTTTGATTGATGAACTTCATCAAAAAAGCCGGCAAAGTATCCTTATTGTCGAAGATAAGCCAGAATTACGATACCTTCTGCGGAATATATTAAAGGAGCATTACATCGTTTACGAAGCCTGCAGCGGTACTGAAGCTTTAGCATTTTTACGGAAGACCATACCAGACCTGGTGATCAGCGACGTGATGATGCCGGACATGGACGGTCTGCAGTTATGCATGGAGGTAAAAAACACTCCCGCTATCGCACAGATCCCCTTTATCATCCTCTCGGCAAGAGGATCGATTGAAAATAAGACGGAAGGTTACCAGGTTGGGGCAGATGCTTATATCCCAAAGCCTTTTCATATAAACTACTTGCTGGTACGGATCCGGAAGCTACTGGACTACCAGAGCAAAATGAAGCATCTGATCAAAGACCAGCATATAAATAATCAGTTTATGGATGCTGACCTGGCCGACACGGATAAGAAGTTCCTGGAAACCCTGCTGAAAGTTATAAACGACAATCTGAATGAACCGGAACTTAATGCCGCAACTATCGAAGAGGCACTTTCCATCAGTAAAATGCAATTATACCGGCGGCTCAAGTCTTTAACCGGTATGACCCCTGCGGAATTTATTAAAAGGGTCCGCCTGAAACATGCCTCAGAAATGCTCATCAGCTCGCAGTATACTGTTTCAGAAATCTTTTATCGTACTGGCTTTAACAACAAGTCTTACTTTTTCCGGGAATTTAAAAAGATCTACCATTGTGCTCCTAACGAGTACCGTCTAAAGCAATATGAGGCAGATATGCCTTCTGTGCAATCATAGTGAACCAAAATGTTACTATAGTACACCTCCTTCACGTCTCCTGCTTTTAAATTTGGCTTAACCAATAAATTAAACCGAATGAATAATAAGCCTTGCGACCGCCGTGGCCCAACGTACTTTCTTCATGTATTGCTGATCCTTTTAGTTTCGGTTAACGCTGTCTCGGCACAGTCGCTTTCGCTCAAAGCTATCGGCGATTCAACACGTGGATTTCAGGTCGGTCTTTTTGATGGCAAAGAATTACTTCTGAACAATACGGAAGAGTTTTCTCTTTTAATGTCCAATACCGACCTGAGTGAAAGATCCCTCATAGCAAACTGGAAAGGAAGCACATGGAAGGGCGATAAAACCCGGATCACCTTAAGCAGGGAAAGCTATATTCCCGAATTTGATGTCAATCTAACTGTCCATGTTACTTATAGCATTATAAGCAGTAATATCATCAAAAAGACCATTACTTTATTTCAGCCCGGCATGCCCTCCATGCGCTATTCGCTTAATGAGAAGTTCATACCTGCTGATAGACCCGACCGGTATGTGAGCTTTGAGCATGAAAAATTCCCCGGCGGTTTCGCTCATGAAATGTTTCCCGCCGCAGGCTTTGTCAATAAGAATAAGATGGTAGTAGGTATCTTAATGGATGCCGGGTACAAAAATCAATACACGCGCACTACCCGTCGCCGCTTTAGTGGCCGTGGCGGTGGTTTCGTTGGGATGCGCAAACTTCCCGACCCGGAACTGGTGGCAGTGGCTACCCTTGCTGAGCAGGCAGCAGGCAAACATTATATAAAGCAAACATTCGGAGAGATGTATAACCTGGATGCGGGAACCAGTAAAACGACCAGCCTGAAAGGCCCCTTTCAAAAAGAAGGGAATCTGGTCGTTAAAGAAAGCGGGAATCTCATCACCCTTGATTTTAAGCCCTCTGACCGGGCGGGCATTGAAATGATTGCGCCTCTGGAGGATCAGAAGATATATACACTTTCCTTTCTATGTAAAGGAAATTCACCGGTAGCCGTAAAGCTCTTCCGCATTAAAAATGGCAAAAAAACCGTAGAACTTGAAAACGGCCTGAAGTACATCGACAACTTCCCTGCTGCCGAAAAAGACTGGACACTGTTTAAGGGAAGTATCCTGGTGCCCTATACCGGGAACGACAGCATCTCGCTTTTTATCGGAAGCCTGGCTAGAAAAGCAGGTCAGCTACAAATCAAGGACCTGCAGGTGACCGAACATGAGCCGCAGCGCGAGCCCTATAACATCCTTAATATCGGGGAGACGGCAGAAAAGACAAGTTACATTTTCGTGGAGCCCTGGAAAAGTCATCAGCAGTTTATGATTTCGGCACAAACAAGGCTGGCTGAAGGAATGGGATTTAAAGGCAGCCAAATTGAAAAAATGCTGTATGGCAATTTCAATATGCTTACCTGGATCAACGGCATAAACAACTTCAAGCCTTTCAATGTGCCTAACATGAATTATTCACCGGACATGTATAACCGGGATTCCTTCTTTTCTGTGGTGTCTACCTACAACCGCGAACTAAACACCAGCATCTGGGAGCAATGGGCAAATACCCAGACGCCAAAGGGAACCATCGGAACCATCATCACCCCTTCCATGGGATCTGTGGAGGCTAAAGATAATGAAGCCACCATACACTGGCTGATCTGGGCCATGCTGAATAAAAGACGCTTTGGCGTAAAACTGCCTGAAGAAAAGATCAAAAAAGCCGTTGATTATGTGCTGAACGAATTTGATGCCGACAGGGACGGGAAGTGTCTGTCACATTTCCCCATGAGCCAGATTGACATTATTGACTACCAGCCGGCTACTGACCGCCTGGCGGTTAATCAGGGAATGCTTGCCATTGCCCTGAGAACCATCAAAGAACTCGGCTTTCCCATTACAGAGACCTACATTCAAAAAGCGGAAAAGGAATACCGCAATTTCTACGACCCGAAAAGAAAACACCTGCTTTTTGACCGTAATTATCCGGATATCATCTCTCTCATTGACCTCGAACCTGAGTTCTTCTCTTTATGGTTATTTAATCGGCCCATTCTGACTGATGAAATGGTGATCAGCCACCTTGACCAGATCCCCGTGCTTAACAAAGTGGCCAATTCGCCACATCCAGAATACGGAACGACAGCCCCGATCCTGGTCAGGGCAACAAACGACAAGAAAGGATACTCCTATTTAAACGCTGATTATCAGCCTTTCGGCGAGTTTGGGGTCAGCAACTATTCAGATGGCAAAAATGACGGCTTTTATTATAATGGCGGCAGCTGGTTCAGAGCGGAATACTGCGCTTATGTTGCGGGGTTAAAACACGGCTGGAAAAAGGCACCGAAACTTATGGAGAACCGTATCTGGGCCGAGATCAACCTGCATCCCGACTGGCCTTACAGTAAAGAATTTATTCCAACTAAATATACCAGTACCGATTCATGGTGGCCCTCTACCCAGGGTCTTAGCTGGAATGTATTTATCCTGATGGCCAATGAAGTGGCCGGGTTACGCAGCCCGGATATGGACCCCGACTATAAAAAAACAACCAATAAGAACCCAATAAATTCAAATGCACACTAACCAAATACAAATAAAATGAAAATAAAAATGAACTTTCTGTGGCTGCTGTTGCTCATCGTGGGGACGGCAAGTCAGGATCTGCAGGCACAAAGCCGGATCTCAGGAACCGTAAAAGATGCCAACGGGCTCGCCTTGCCTGGTGTAAGTGTTGTGCAGCAGAGTACTACGAACGGGACTGTTACTGATTCCGAAGGCAAGTATTCGATTGCCTTAACGCAAGGCTCACCCCAATCACTAACGTTCACTTATCTTGGTTATTTAGCTCAAACGGTCGCTGTCAACGGCAATAACATCATCAATGTAGTCCTGAAGGAGGATCAGCAGTTGCTGAATGAAGTGGTTGTTCTGGGATATACCTCGCAAAGAAAATCAACCCTGACCGGAGCCGTAAGTACGGTAAACATGGATGCTGTTGAAGAGCGCCGGGTATCTGATGTTGCCCAGGTGCTGCAGGGACAGGTTGCAGGCGTACAGATCACCCAGAGTACGGGTTCACCGGGTGACCCTATAAATATACGAATTCGTGGTGAGGGCACTTTCGGCGATAACAGCCCGCTCTTTATAATTGACGGCATTCCATCCCGGGATATATCTTTTCTGAATCCTTCAGATATGCAATCGGTGACCGTTCTTAAAGATGCCTCTGCAGCTGCAATTTACGGAGCAAGAGCCTCGGCCGGGGTAATTGTGATCACAACAAAGATGGGTGCAGCGGGTAAATCGAATATCGATGTAAACTATTACAAAGGTCTCCATCGGGTAAGCAATCTTCCGCAGATGTTAAATACAACCCAGTATTTAAACAAGGTAGAGGAAGCATGGAATAACTCGGGATACTCAGGTGTGAATCCATATACCGCCGAGAAGTCAAGAACAGGCCTGGCGAATACTAACTGGCTCAATGAATTATTTGAAACCGGGCAGTCGCAGAACATGCAGCTGACAGCAAGTGGCGGAGGCGAGAAGTTCCGGTATCTGTTGTCAGGAGCCTATAACGACCAGAATGGCATTGTAGTTTATGACAATGACAAATTCCAGCGTTTAAATTTTAGAACAAACGTAATGGGCAACCTAACTGACCGTTTAACCGTGGGTTCTAACTTACAACTGTCATATACCAAAAAAGACAGGCTTTCGTCAAGAGGCGATGCGCCGGGGATAATCAGGCACGCCTTTATCCGGCCACCAGCCCTGCCGGTTTTTAAATCTACGGATGACCCGACCTACTCAGTGGATGACCCTTTTACCGATCTTCCTTTTTACAAGCACAACGATCAGTCGAATGGTGGTTGGGAAAGCAATAAATACGAGTGGAGCAGTAACCCGGTAGCTTTGGCTTATTTCACGAATAACAGGGCCAACAATTTCAAGACCTTCGGTAATATTTACGGAGAATTTTCATTTCTGAAAAACAAAGAGCTGAAATTCAGATCCAATGTCGGTCTGGATCTCAATGTGCTGCACGATAAAGCGTTCAATAATAATTTTGGGGACGATGATGGCGGCGGCGACGCCCTTGACAAAGGCCTGGGCAGGCAAAACCGCCCTAACTCATTAAATGAGGGCCGTGGCGAAGAGACGACCGTTACCTGGAACAATACATTAAGCTATAGCAAGGACATTCAAAAACATGCTATCAGTGCCATGGCAGGAACCGAATATATCAGCAACAATTCTTCCTCTATTGGTGCCACCAGGAACCGCTTCGAATACACTCAGCCAGAGTTTCAATATATTGATAACGGGAACACTTTGGCGAACCTCTGGAATGGCGGTTCGGCCGCAGAGTGGACATTATTTTCTTTATTCGGATCAGCAACCTATAGTTTTGATTCTAAATACATTCTTTCCGGAAGCTTAAGAGCTGATGCCTCCTCACGTTTCGGTCCTAATAACCAGTGGGGATATTTTCCTTCTATCTCGGCAGCCTGGAAAGTTTCTGAAGAAGCTTTCCTAAAGAATGTAAGCTGGATTTCAGACCTTAAACTGCGTGCCAGCGCCGGGAAGCTTGGAAACCAGGAGATAGGAAATTATACTTACCTGACCCTGCTGCAAAAGGATGGTGATGAATACAAGCTGCTGCGTTTCGGTAATCCCGACCTGCAGTGGGAAAGCACTACTCAGAACAATATTGGTCTGGACCTTGGCCTGATCAGCAACAAGGTTTACATGACTCTGGACTACTTTACTAAAACGACTTCAGGGATACTACTACCGCTTTCGCTGCCCTCTTTTGTTGGCGACGTACAGCCCACCATTGTAAACGCCGGGGAAGTGAGCAATAAAGGTCTGGAAATTGGCTTATCGTACCGCAACCAGGACAATGCCTTCAGATACAGTATCGACGGTAATATCGGAACCCTAAAAAACCAGGTCGTTAAACTGCACGAAAATTTGCCGAACATGGTTGGACAGGTTACCAAAACGGAAGCAGGACATCCCCTGAATGCTTTATTCGGATATGAAATGCAGGGCATCTACCAAAACCAGGCAGAGATCAACAGCCATCTGAACAACACCAATAACCCTTCTGAACAACCTGGGGACATCAAATTTACCGATCTGAACAGCGACGGAATTATCAACGACCTGGACAGAAAATATATCGGGAACCCGAACCCAAGATTATCTTATGGGCTGAATTTGTCGGCTAGCTACAAAGGATTTGATTTCTCTACTTTGTTCCAGGGTGTTGAAGGAGTCGAAAAATACAATGATCTGAAGAAGATCATTGACTATGATTCAAGACCTTTTAATCATTCGGTACGCGTGCTCGACAGCTGGAATGGCGAGGGTAGCAGTAATACAATTCCACGCTCAACCTTCAATGATAATGGCAGCAGTAAAACCTCCAGTATCTTCGTGGAAGATGCATCGTATATGCGGCTAAAAAACATGGAAATAGGATATACTTTCAGACCGCAAATGACCAAGTCGAGATTGGGAGTACAAAATATCCGTCTATACGTTTCAGGACAAAACCTCTTTACAATTACCGATTACACCGGTCTTGACCCTGAGTCGACTGATATCATTGATATGGGAACTTATCCACAGTCCCGCGCATTTTTGTTTGGAGCAAACATTCAATTTTAATGGATTTTAAAAATTACAGATATGAAACCACTATATAAAATACTCGCCGCTCTGATCATCTTTACGGGTGCCGGCTGCGAAAAGGAATTAAATAAGGCACCGATCGGTTTATTAACTCCTGATCAGGTGAATACCGACCCGAAACTGTCAACCGTTGTCTCATCGGTCACGTCTTCATACCGACTGTTATCCAGCACCCTCAACATTATCGGCGAATGGGGCTGGGACGATGGAACCGTACTGAGAAATGATTTTATCCTACATGATATTGCGTCAGGGGATATGCAGAAGAAATGGAATCCAGACGGTGATCAGGCCTGGATGGATGAATTTGCGAAATTCAACTTCACCGCAGCCAACGGTGGTTTCAACGGCCAGTGGAGTTATAACTTCGAAGGAATTTCCCGTTGCAATAAAGCCATAAGTTATTTAACCGACCCTGAAGTAATTGCAAAGATCGGTATAGCTGATGATTTAAAGAACCGCCTGCTAGGTGAGGTTTATTTTCTACGGGCGTTCTACTATTTTGATCTGGTGAACAATTTTGGAGATGTTCCTTTGTTGCTGAAGCCGTTAAAAACCTTTTCGGATGCTTACGGCGTAGCGCAGAAGGCACCTAAAGCCGAAGTATGGGCACAGATCAGCGCAGATCTGGCTTTAGCTAAGCCCTTGCTGCCCGCTGCCAAATATGCCGACAACGCTGAAAAATGGCGTGCCTCCAAAGGCGCCGTGATTGCCATGCAAGCAAAAGTGGCCTTATTTAACCAAAAATGGTCCGAGGTGATCAGCCTGGTGAATGAGCTGGAGAGCCTAAACTATTACAGTCTAAATCCTAATTATTTCGACAGCTTCAGCACTGCAAAAGAATTTGCAGAAGCCGAAGTGATCTTTGCCTTCGATCACCAGCAAGGAAAAACCCCTGCCATGGGTAATGGACTTGCCGCCCTTGCCGGCTGGGGATTTATCGCACCTACTCCAGGTTTCATCAGTGCCTTTGAAGCAGGTGACCCCAGGTTAACCTATACGGTAGATGTGAGTAAGCAAAATGTCAATAAATTATTCGGTGACTTAACAGGTGCTAACAAAGGGAATGATGATGCGCCGAGCAATAAGATCTTCATACGCTGGGCCGATGTGCTCCTTTGGAAGGCTGAGGCTTTAAACGAAACCGGAGCCTCTCCTGCAGCTGTTGCCATTATCAATTCCATCAGAAGCAGGGCTCGCACCAGTATAAATGCAGAGGGAACGCTTCCTCCGGCAGGAACGCTTGCTGACAGGCCTAATTCAACAGACAAGGTTCAGGTGAAAGAATGGTTGATGCAGGAAAGAAGAGTAGAACTCGGATTTGAGTCTCAACGCTTTAACGATTTGAAAAGATGGGGTATTGCCAAACAGGTGTTAACTGCCGCAGGCATGAACTTCCAGGACCGCAACATGGTTTATCCTATCCCGCAGGGAGAAATTGATAAGTCAGGGGGCAGCATTACGCAGAACCCGGGTTACTAAATTAAATATATTGAATCAGCGAAGAGTTAATCTCTTCGCTTTTAAAACCCTATTTACATGAAAGACCTTGGCCATAGATTCAAGCAGAATCCTTTATTAAGTCCCGGCGATTTAAAACCCAGCAGCGATGGCCTGGAAATTACCTGCCTTCTTAATCCCGGTGTGTTTCAATACGAAGGTAAAACCTGGCTGATCGTACGCGTAGCCGAAAGACCTACACAGAAAGAAGGATTGATCTCTTTCCCAATTCTGACTCCTACCGGCACTCAAATCATCGAAATAGAATTAAATGATCCGGCCCTTATCGCCACTGACGCCAGGGTGATTAATTATAAAGGGGTTGATTATCTCACCACTCTTTCACACCTGCGCCTTTTATGCAGCGATGACGGGATCCGCTTCTACCAGCCTGAGGGTTATCAATCCTTATATGGCGAAGGCATTCTGCAGTCCTTTGGCGTTGAAGATTGCCGGGTTACCTGTATCGAAAATACCTATTACCTCACTTTCACGGCAGTATCTGATAATGGAGTGGGTGTGGGACTGCGTACTACCACTGACTGGAAGCACTTTGATCAGCATGGGATGATATTGCCACCACACAATAAGGACTGCGCAATTTTTGAGGAAAAGGTCAACGGCAAGTTTTACGCTTTACACAGACCAAGCAGTGTAGATATAGGCGGTAACTACATCTGGATCGCTGAATCGCCGGATGCCATCCACTGGGGTAATCATAAATGTATCATTAAGACGCGTCCTGACCGCTGGGATAGCGCAAGAGTTGGCGCAGGGGCATCTCCTATCAAGACCGAAAAAGGCTGGCTTGAGATCTATCATGGCGCTAATCATGATCATCAATATTGCCTGGGTGCCTTTCTCCTGGATCTTGAAGATCCTTCAAAAGTTATTGCCCGGACCAGTGAACCGATCATGGTTCCTTCAACGACTTATGAGTTAAGCGGCTTCTTCGGGAATGTGGTCTTTACAAACGGTCATATTGTAGGTCCTGACGGAGATACACTAACAATCTATTATGGTGCCTCAGACGAATTTGTATGCGGAGCCCGGTTTTCTATCAATGAAATATTCTCATTACTAAACCAAGATCATGTTTAACAAACTTAAAGTCGAAATAGCGCATTTCAAGAGTCAGCCACATAATTTTCAGATTTTGGTAATGACCAACCTGGTTTACGCAATCGTGTTGCCGGTGATTGATATTTTCGTTGCCGCCTATGTCATGCGCAGTTCCAATGATCCGACTAAGGTGGTTATTTACCAGCTGACGATCTACACAGGGATTCCTCTAACTTTCCTTCTGAACGGCTGGTTACTGAAGCATTTTAACATCCGTAAGCTGTATTCTGCGGGCATGCTGCTTAGCGGAGTTTCGATGATGGTAATGATGTCCTTGAAAACCCTCGACCTTGCCGGTATCGGCTTTGCCGGGATTATTATGGGCATGTCGTTCGGGTTTTACTGGGCTAACAGGGACTACCTGGCGCTGGCGATCACCAACGATGGCAACAGGAACTATTATTACGGCCTGGAAACATTTTTTTATACCATCATCGCAGTGGTGATACCGGTGGCCATTGGCTGGTTTATAGAGACCCGGGGCGGTGATGCCGGAGCATTGCAGGCCGGGCAGATTAACAATGCTTACCGCATCATTACGGGCATTGTATTCGCCATCACCGTAGTAGCATCCATCGTTTGTTTCCGGGGAACTTTTTCCAACCCGGCACAGAAGCAATACATTTTCTTTAAATTCCATCCTCTTTGGAATAAGTTGCTGATCCTGGCCTCTCTGAAAGGACTGGTACAGGGATTTTTAGTGACTGCTCCCGCGATGCTCATTATGTTATTGCTGGGTAAAGAGGGTGCTTTGGGAACAGCCCAATCGATAGGAGCCATTATTGCTGCCTTTATGATGTATATTGTAGGAAGGATCTCCAAACCTGAGCACCGCCTCAGGATCTTCGCTGCGGGACTCATTTTATTCGCGATCGCAGCCCTTTTAAATGGTATCTTGTTCAACCAGGTGGGCGTGATCTTATTTATGCTCTTTCTGCTGGTGGCAAAGCCTTTAATGGACCTGGCCTATTTCCCAATTCAGTTTAAAGTGATTGATATTGTTTCAAAAATTGAAAACAGGGGCGAATTTGCTTACATCCTGAATCATGAGGCGGGTTTATATGTCGGGCGATTCCTGGGTGCGGGCACCTTTCTTTTACTGGCTTATCTGATCTCGACTGAAATTGCCCTGCGCTATGCGATCATGATTGTCGCACTCATTCAACTCTCTTCGATCCTGGTAGCCAAACAGATCATTGACAGAGGAGAATTGATGAAAACTCCCCCTATTGAACCTATCGGGGATTTAAACCTGGCAAACCCTTTAACCACACATATACAATGAAAATACAGTTCCGATACTTCCTCCTTCTCCTAATCACTGCCTCGTCTGCCTTTGGTCAGGTTAAACAACTACCCATTCCACGGGTGAATAAAATGGCTGATCTTCCGAAGCCTTTAAAAATTATCGACTGGGATGAAATGGCTCGTGATTTTGACAGTACGATCTACGATTTTAAGGCAACAGGCCAGTATTGGCCGATGGTATGGATTGACAGTACCAAGAAAAACTTCGACCAGCCGGTTGTCGGCATTTATACAGCCGTGGGCGACGTCCGCCAGGGAACGAATAATAAGGGAATGTTCCATGAAGCCCTGGCAAACATGGGTTCTGTTCTGGGCGCTACCCTGGCTGGCATTGATAAAAGCGATCAGAAGGGTTTGAACTATGTAGGGATGCTTAAAAACTACTTTAACAGCGACACCGGCTGGGACATCATGATGAACAATACAGCCCCTGAAGTAGCACTGCTTGGCGGCGGTTATGGAAGGGACTGGTGGTACGATGTCTATCCGAACGTATTGTTTTACGCCATCTATGATAAATACCCTGATGAGCCGGACTTCGACCGGCTGGCAAAAAGTATCGCGGAAAAGTTCTATAAGGCTGACTCCATCCTGAACGGTAACTATAATTACTCCTACTTCGATTATGGTAAAATGAAGCCTATGACCAATAACATTTGCCTTCAGCCGGATGCCGCTGCCGGACACGCTTATGTGCTTTATTCAGCTTATAAGAAATTTGGCGATAAACGATATCTAAAGGGAGCTATCAGTGCGATGAAAGCGCTTGAAAGCCAGCAGATCAATCCTACTTACGAACTGCTGATGCCTTTCGGGGCTTACCTGGCTGCCAGGATGAACGCAGAAGAAGGAACTAACTTCGATGTCCAGAAAATGCTTGACTGGACCTTTGACGGAACCGCAGTTTGCAGGGAAGGCTGGGGCTTTTTGATCGGCAACTGGAATGGCATCGATATTTCGGGTACAGTGGGCAGTACGGTTGATCATGGCGGTTACGGCTTCCTGATGAATACTTTCGACGCCGCATGGCCTTTAATTCCTCTTGTAAAATACCAGCCCTCTTACGCCAATGCCATAGGTAAGTGGATGCTGAATGCAGTAAATGCATCCAGGTACTTTTATCCGCAGTATATGCCCGAAGCGCATCAGACAATTCCTCAATTGGCTAGTGTGACCAAAGGCGTGATCGCTTACGAGGGGATCTCTAAAGCTTCTACTTTCGACAGCCTTTATACTTCCCTGAAGGCACCGGTGGCCCAGGGAGATGGGCCGAAATGGGTTCCGGGAAAAAATCCGGAGGTCTCGCAGTTCAGCGTGTACGGCAGCGGGCACGTGGGTATCTTCGCTGGTATTGTAGATACTACTGATGTTGAAGGGATCTTACAGCTAGACCTACTGGCAACTGACTTTTTTAACGAAAAAGCTTTCCCGAGTTATCTTTACTATAACCCCTTTAACGTAAAAAAGAAGGTTTCTGTGGACTTGAAAGAAGGAGGAAGAATGGATCTTTACAACACAATTACCCATCGCTTTGTTGCGCGAAATGTCACTAAATCAGCCAAAATCAAACTTCCCGCTAATCAGTCAGCGGTAATCGTTTGCATTCCTTCAAAGGGGCAGATCACTTTTGACGGCAATAAAATGCTGGTGAATGGGACTGTAGTAGATTATAACATTAAGAACTAGCCAGCTGTTATGTAGGGACAGCTTTTAGAATTAAGGCTTCAACGGATCCGGCAAGACGAAAATCTTGCCGGATTTCTATTTCTCTGGGAACGCCGTTTGGGCTCAACATTATTTTCTGCCGGTTAGCTGATGTTGTTAGGTATTAATTTTAGATTGTGGGTATTAGAGTGTGACAGTAATGTAGCCATCGCTATTTTTAAAATGCAATGTTTAACTTTCTTTTAATTAATTTTTTGAAATGGACTTCACTTCTAAAGGAATTCGCCCTTTTATCGGCGCAAAAGATTACCAGCTATCAAGAGCATTCTACAGAGAGCTTGGATTTGAAGAGCACGTACTGGATGCCGGCATGTCGCTTTTCAAAGTAAATGATAGTTTAGGATTCTATCTGCAGGACTACTACCTTAAAGACTGGATAGATAATTCAATGATCTTTCTGGAGGTAGATGATGTGGAAAAATGTAGCGAAGAATTGCTGAGCAAGGGTTTGCATCATAAATATGAAGGCGTCCGGTTCACCGGAATTAAGCAGTATGACTGGGGACGGGAGGTTTTCATGCATGATCCCGCCGGTGTATTATGGCATTTTGGACAGTTCAATAAGTAAGAACTCCATAATTCACTTTTTGGCACTAATTATTACCGTGAAGGCAGATCGGAGGGCTCTGCTTTAGCTACTTTAAAAACATGGGCAAGCACCTTTCTGTAGAGCTCATCAGGCATGAACGGTTTCACAACAATATCATCAAGCCCTATTTCTTTTATTTCTTCTTCTATTTCCTTTGGCAGGTCAGCTGTAAGGGCGACAATCGGGATGCTCACCCCGTTTGCACGCATCCTTTTGGTGGCTTCGAAGCCATCCATTACGGGCATGTGCAGGTCCATGAGTATTAAGCGGTGTCTGGCAGCGTCGAGTTTATCGAGGGCTTCCTGGCCATTGCGCGCCACATCTATATAAGCGCCCCAACGTTGCAGGAATGATTGTGCGACCATTACATTCATTGCGTTATCTTCCACCAGCAGGATGGCAATTCCGCTCAGCGGCTTATCTTCCTCCTGAGGTAATGTGCTTTCAAGCTTTTTCTGCTCAACGGTTTTATTGCTTTTCTCAAAGGTTTGTACAAAGAAGAACACGGACCCGCTGCCTTCTTCGCTCTCTAATTGAAGTTCCGAATGCTGCAGTTCGAGAATGCGTTTAGCAATAGCTAATCCCAAACCTGTACCCCCAAAACCCCTTGAGGTAGATGAATCGGCCTGCGTGAAACGTTCAAAGATCACTTTCTGTTTATCTGCCGAGATTCCAATACCGGTATCTTTAACCTCGAAGCGCAGGGTAACGGACCGGTCTTTCTGATCAATCAGGCGGATTCCGACCTGTACATAGCCGGTCTGGGTAAATTTAATAGCGTTATGAACGAGGTTGTTGAGCACCTGATATACGCGGGTAGGATCTCCCAATAGCTTATTGCGCAGCGACGGGTCAAGATCAATCCTTAGCTCTATGCCTTTATCTTCGGCGGAGGTCTGCAGACCTTTTACAATGTTACGCGCAATGGAAGCGACATCCATTTCGATATGCTCAAACGTAACCTTCCCTGCCTCGATTTTATTATAATCGAGAACATCGTTCACGATGGCCAACAGGTTGTTGGCCGAAAACAGCATGACCTCCAGCTTTTCGGCCTGGTCATCACGGGGTGCGCTTTTCAGTAATAAATGACTCATGCCAATCACCGAATTCAGCGGAGTTCGGATCTCGTGGCTCATGGTGCTTAAGAAATCACTCTTAGCCACCAATCCTTGGTTTGCCTGCTGGAGCGCCTGGTTTAACTTGAAAGACACACGGTGTGACAAGATGAGCGACTGCAGGAAGAAAAAGGTGATATAGGCACCAAAGGCAAATAAATGAAAAGGCGGAGTCTGAGCCCAATAGTGCAGGAATGAGACCAAGAAAACTGACATGAGTGCAAGGGAACTCAGCACAGAAAAAGCCGACCCGGGCAGCTTAGCAATCCAGGCTTTGATATATATGTAAGGGGTGTACAGCAGGCAAAAACTGGTCAGGAATAGAAATGGATAAATCAGGCGGGTGAAATATAGCGAGGGCAGTACGATGACGGCAACGACGAAACTAAAACAAACTATACTGATGGCGTCTATGATTTTTTTATTGACTACCTGGGGATATAAGTGAAGCGAATAACGGGCAAAAAAACAGACTCCTAAAAATAAACTGATATATTCGATCCGGATGGTCACATACCAGCTGAGATTTGGAAGGATAGTATGAAGCGCATAGGTGTCTACCCCTATCGTCCGGTAACTGTAGACCATGCTGAATAAAGAAAAATACAGGATAGAATTATCCCTGTTTCCAAGCAGGTAGAGTCCCAGAAAGAACAGTCCGCCCATAAACAAACAGCCTGTAAGCATAAAATCTATGGACATATCACGCTGCCTGGCCAATACTACCTCGTCGGCCCTACCGATTGTAATAGCCTTTTTAATGCCGCCCTTGCTGTGGGAAAAGTTGGCTACCTGCAATACGATGTTGATCGTGTCTGTGTTTGGACGTAAACTAACTCCTCTGTATTGCCAATAGGGAACAAAATCTTTCTCGCTGGTGCTTACCTTGCCGTTTGCTGCCACTTCCTTGCCGTTGATGAAACAGCGGTAGGAACTGTAAACATCAGGCATCACCAAACGCAACGATTCGTTGCTGGGTAGCAAAACGGTAAGCTGATAGGTGGCGTAGCCATAGGACGGGTTTTTTTTGCCGTCTCTTTCCTGTCCGGTCCAGATGCCTGGCAAGTTGACGATCTCTGATTTCCCTTTGGCCAACTCCTCCGGATCCAACAGCTGTTTCCAGTAGAAGAACCATTCGCCATCAAGATCTACGGGTTTGGAGAAATCCTGATTTCGCAGATCTAACACGCCAGCTTTTGCGCGGGGTGTAGTACCTTGAGATGCCGAAACACCGGTTGGTAAACACCAGGTAAATATTAGTAATATGTAAAAGAGAAACTTCAATCTAATAGAAATTATGCACACCCAATAGTAAACCCTGTTTTTGGTAGGATGCAATACGTTTGTAAGGTATTAAAGATTCAAGATTGTGGAAATAATTCAACGGAGATATGTAACAATCATAATTGTACAATATATTACAACGGTGATCTCGGTCATCAATAAATTAAAAAGTTTCCATTTACACCCGGTTTTCTATCTTCGCAAGAAAACCCGCTAATGTATAAGATCTGCTCGCTGTGTATTTTGTTTTGCCTTCTATTTTCTCTTCATACTTCTGCTCAGCAGAAAGCCAGGTTGGGTATTAAAACAGGGGTAAATGTTGCCTGGCAGACAAACAGCATGTACGGTATGCAGCCGGGTGCGGTTGTAACGATGCATGTGACTGGCTTTACGGAAGTACAGGTGGCTAAACGCCTGTTCGTGCAGCCGGGAATCTCCCTGCAGGGAAAGGGCGTTAGCACTGATGCCGCAGAAGGTCAGGGGACTGACGGCAGAGTGAATATGATGTACCTGGAAATTCCGATAAATCTTCTCTATAAATTTAAACTTCCGAATTTAACAAAGCTTATTATTGGCGGTGGTCCTTACGCCGGACTGGGACTTAACGGTAAAGAAAGGGATGGAGCGCCAAACGTTTTCCGCGGAATAGCGGGTACTGATGGCTTTACTAATACTGACTTTGGCGTTAACCTGATTGTTGGAACAGAATTGAAATCAAGACTCAGCTTGAGTCTGCAGCAAAGTGTCGGTTTGGATAATGTGGCGCCGGCGGGTCATAGGTTTGCTGGTGAATCCAGGTTGGCGGATATTAAAAATAGGGTGAGCTCGGTTTCGATTGGGTACAAGTTTTAGACAATATGTAACCCCATAATACTTTTCAGCAGCATTACCCCAGGCTTGATTATCCCGAAGAGATAAAACGTTTGTAGACCCTGGGCGAAACAAGCCTTCGACCCCTTCGGAGTCGAACATCCTAATTTAGACTCGTTCCTATAGACCTTTGATGCCTTCAGCATCAGAATGCCGGCTTGCAGGCAAGCGATCGTTTATTTCAACTACGAAACTTAGCTAGCCGGTCAAAATAGGCTGAGCTGTCCCGTCACCTTCTCCACTTTCTGACGAATCTCCGGCTCGCCGAAATTGGAGAGTGAAATACCCAATAACCGGATCTTCTTTTCTTCCGGAAAGGTGCTTGTCAATAGTTGTTTGGCAGTTGTGCTGATGGTTTCGAAATCTGCAACGTGAGTGACGAAGGATTTGTTTCGAGTGATTTGCCTGAAGTCACTGTATTTGATCTTTAAGGTGATGGTGCGACCTTTCAGATTGCGTTTTTCTAAACGCTTACAAACGAGCTCGGCGATCCGGTCGAGCTCAGCTTCCATTTCTTCAATGTCTGTCAGGTCGCGGCCGAAGGTGTCCTCAGCAGCTAAAGATTTGGTTTCACGGTGTGGCTGTACGGGACGCTCATCAATGCCTCTGACAATCCGGTAGTAGAAGCGGCCCGCTTTCCCAAACCTTTGTATCAGTTGCTCTTCAGGAAGTTTCTTAAGATCAGCACCGGTATGTAAACCCATACTCTTCATCTTCCCGGCAGTTACTTTGCCTACCCCATGAAACTTTTCAACCGGCAGATTTTCCATGAAGGCTTTAATAGCTGAAGGGCCTATGAATTTTAAGCCATCCGGTTTATTAATATCCGAGGCTATTTTGGCCACAAACTTATTGATGGAAACCCCGGCGGAAGCAGTTAACTGCAACTCGTCTTTGATGGCCGCTTTGATCTGCTGAGCAATCTCGAGTGCGGAGCCAATATTAAGCTTATCTTCGGTAACATCCAGGTAGGCTTCATCCAGCGATAATGGCTCGATGAGATCGGTATAGCGGCTGAAGATTTCGCGGATCCTTGAAGAAACTTCTTTGTAGGCATCAAACCGCGGGCGTACAAACAGGGTATGGGGACAAAGCTGCAAAGCCTGCTTAGCGGACATGGCCGAGCGGATGCCGTACTTACGGGCTTCGTAGCTGGCCGCCGCCACCACTCCTCCGCGACCTTGTGGTGAACCACCCACAACGAGAGGTTTGCCGCGGTATTCCGGATTATCACGCTGTTCCACCGACGCGTAGAAAGCATCCATATCAATATGAATGATCTTGCGGTGGGCTGTTACTGGTGGAATCATGGATCGGTTTACAAAAGCAAATTTACGATTATGGTAATATGGCAATGTGAGAATTTGTTAATGTGCTAGTAGGGGAATATGGTAATGTGGTAATACGGAAATGTGCTAATGTGAGGCTGTGGTTCCACTGTCGGGAAGTTTCTTGAAAATTTCTACATGAATTGCTATATTGAAGTAGTACGATCCTGCTGAAAGCTGATTGCTGAAACCTAATACCTGATACCTAATACCTGATACCTATTTGTTAACAACTCCACTCCTGTTCATAAGTTCCCCTTTGCGGCTGCAGACGAAAGAATACCTTTGCATTAATAAGTTCTTTCTTATAGATCATTCAAGTTCATATCCGGGTATACATTGTATTCGGATATGATTAAAAGGGAATCGTGTGTAAACCACGAGCTGACGTGCAACTGTAAATAATCGTATCATTTGATGCGGTTATCAGCCAGACACCTGCCATAATGATTTTGTCAAAACTTTCACGAATAAGGTTTTGGCGAAAGCCCGTACGCGTTACAACGTCCTGTTGTTAATGCCCATCTGACTTTTGTCAATTCCTGTAAAGCTTTTTTATACCATCATTTATGCAACAGGAAGAAGTATTGTTAAAAGAGAATAAGGATCGTTTCGTGATCCTTCCCATCAACTATCCCGCTATCTGGGAGATGTACAAAAAACATGAAGCCAGTTTCTGGACGGCTGAAGAGATCGACCTTTCGGCAGATCAGAAAGACTGGCAGGCCTTGAATGGCGGCGAAAGGCATTTTATTTCGCATGTTCTGGCCTTTTTTGCCGCCAGCGACGGGATTGTCAATGAGAACCTCGCGGTCAATTTTATGCGTGAGGTACAGGTGCCTGAAGCCCGCTGTTTTTACGGCTTTCAGATCATGATGGAAAATATCCATTCGGAAACCTATGCGCTGCTGATCGATTCGTATGTTAAAGATCCCAAAGAAAAAGACCGGCTATTCCATGCTATTGACACCATCCCCTGTGTGCGTAAGAAGGCAGAATGGGCATTGCGATGGATCGACAAAGGTTCTTTTGCCGAACGGCTTGTCGCTTTTGCGGCTGTCGAGGGCATCTTCTTTAGCGGCAGCTTCTGTTCCATCTTCTGGCTTAAAAAACGAGGCCTGATGCCCGGACTAACCTTCAGCAATGAGCTTATCTCGCGGGATGAAGGACTTCACTGTGAGTTCGCCTGCCTGCTTTATGGCATGCTGAAGAACAAGCTTCCACAGGAGGACGTAATTGCTATCATACAGGAGGCCGTTGAGATCGAAAAGGAGTTCATCACCGAAGCGCTCCCGGTCAACCTGATCGGAATGAACAGCGGCTTGATGAGTCAGTATATTGAGTTTGTTGCCGACCGCTGGCTGGACGAGCTGGGCTGCGAAAAGATCTACCAGGCTACGAATCCTTTTGATTTTATGGAAATGATCTCCCTGCAGGGAAAAACCAACTTCTTCGAGAAGCGAGTGGGTGATTACCAGAAAAGTGGGGTTCTGTCGGCCGGAGAAATGCAGGGCTTTTCGCTGGATGAGGAGTTTTGAGAGAGGTTGGAGGTTTAGATTGAAGGGAAGAGGCTATTGCCCAGACCTAACACCTAATACCTAACCCCTAATACCTAATACCTAATACCTAAAAAATGTTCGTAATAAAAAGAGACGGAAAACAAGAATCCGTAAAGTTTGATAAAATAACAGCCCGGATAGAAAAGCTGTGCTACGGTCTGTCAGCCCTGGTTGATCCGGTCGAGGTAGCCAGGAAAGTGATCGAAGGTTTGTACGACCGGGTCACCACCTCCGAACTGGACAACCTAGCTGCTGAAACCGCAGCTTCCTTAACCACCACGCATCCGGATTATGCTTTGCTGGCTTCCCGTATTGCAGTCTCTAACCTGCATAAGAACACCATCAAATCGTTTTCGGAAACAATGCGAACGTTGCACGACTATGTGGACAGCAAGACCGGAAAAAAAGCTTCGCTGCTGGCGGACGACGTTTGGGCCGTTATTGAAAATAATGCGGAGATCCTGGATAGCTCCATCATCTATGACCGTGACTTCGGCTTCGACTATTTTGGCTTTAAAACTCTCGAAAAGTCATACCTTCTGAAGACGGATGGGTGCATAGCCGAACGTCCGCAGCACCTGTTCATGCGGGTATCTGTGGGTATTCATAAGGAGAACCTGGATAGTGTAATCAAAACCTACCACCTGATGAGTGAGCGGTGGTTCACGCATGCTACGCCCACTTTATTTAATGCGGGAACGCCCAAGCCGCAGATGTCGTCCTGTTTTCTGCTGACGATGAAAAACGACAGCATTGAAGGCATATATGATACGCTGAAACAAACGGCCCGAATCTCCCAAAGTGCCGGGGGCATCGGATTAAGCATTCATAATGTCAGGGCGACCGGCACCTATATCAGCGGTACCAACGGTACCAGTAATGGTATTGTGCCCATGCTAAAGGTGTTTAATGATACCGCCAGATATGTGGATCAAGGTGGGGGGAAACGTAAAGGTGCTTTTGCGATATACCTGGAGCCATGGCATGCGGACGTATTTGATTTTCTTGACCTGCGCAAAAACCACGGTAAGGAAGAGAACCGTGCGCGCGACCTGTTCTACGCCCTATGGATACCCGATCTGTTTATGAAACGGGTAGAAGCAGATGGCGAATGGAGTCTTTTCTGTCCGCATGAAGCCCCCGGTTTACACGAGTGCTTCGGAGAAACGTTTGAGGCGCTCTACGAAAAATATGAAAGCGAAGGCCGCGCCCGCAAGACCATTAAGGCACAGGAACTATGGTTTGCTATACTGGATGCTCAAATAGAAACCGGAACACCTTATCTGCTCTATAAGGATGCCGCAAATAGCAAATCTAATCAGCAGAACCTGGGAACTATTAAAAGCTCTAATCTTTGCACTGAGATAATAGAATACACTGCTGAAGATGAAATAGCGGTATGTAACCTTGCCTCCCTGGCTTTGCCACGCTTTGTAAAGGAGGGCAGTTTTGATCATGATAAGCTGTATGAGGTTACTTACCAGGCGACAATCAATCTGAACCGGATCATTGACCATAACTACTACCCGGTAGAAGAAGCAAGAAATTCGAATGTGCGGCACCGGCCTGTTGGCCTGGGGGTCCAGGGTTTGGCGGACGCTTTTATCTTGCTTCGACTGCCATTTGAAAGCATGGAAGCGCGCAAGCTCAACAAAGAGATCTTTGAAACAATTTACTTCGCGGCGATGACAGCCTCTAAGGATCTGGCCATAAATGAAGGAGCCTACCAGACCTTCAAGGGGTCCCCCATATCCAAAGGGAAGTTTCAATTTGACCTCTGGGATATCCGGCCCGACAGCGGCCGATGGGACTGGGACCATCTGAGGAAAGAAGTGATGGAAACCGGCGTTAGGAACTCGCTGCTTGTGGCCCCTATGCCTACTGCTTCTACTTCTCAGATACTGGGCAACAACGAGTGCTTTGAGCCTTATACCTCTAACATTTATACCCGCCGGGTTCTAAGCGGTGAGTTTGTTATTGTTAATAAACATTTACTGAAGGATCTGGTTGGTCTGGGCTTATGGAACACGGATATCAAAAACCAGATCATTTCTGCGAACGGATCAATCCAGGGTATAGATGCTATCCCGTCACATATTAAGGAGTTATACAAAACTGTGTGGGAGATCAGCATGCGGACCATTATTGACATGGCTGCCGATCGCGGGGCTTTTATCTGCCAGTCGCAGTCATTAAACCTCTTTGTGTCTTCACCGAGCGCCGCCAAGTTAACGTCTATGCACTTTTACGCCTGGAAGAAAGGGCTAAAAACCGGAATGTATTATCTCCGAACACAGGCAGCCAGCCAGGCGGTGAAATTCACTGTAGAAAACCAGGGTGGCAAGACAATGGAAGCGGTAATTCCGCAGTATACAGAAATTGCAGAGATCGAAGCAGGAGCATCTTGTTCAATGGAAGAAGGCTGTATCAGTTGCTCCGGTTAACGTGGGAATATGTTAATGTGGTAATGCGGGAATAGGGAAAATGCTAGAACCGAATAAGTTAATTCCCTAACGATTTTCTAAGAGCTGATTGCTGACAGCCAAATCGATTGCTGACAGCTTAAGTTTAACAGGCTGCTATTCGATCAAATGAATAACAGCCTGTTTTTATTTATCTAAATCATTTTTGCCTAAGCATTCAAATCCAGGCTTTCCACATACGTGTTTCCAAAAGGATCGGTTGCGGTAACTTTAATTGCTTTTACACCAGCATCCGGTTTAACAAAGAAAAGGTGATTTGTAAGGTTTGGTTCAACCCATGCTCTCGGTTTTGGTTTTTCTTTTCCGAGGAACATCTCGTAAGCCCACGGATCATAAGTTGTGCGTTGCTTGGGCGGGCCCATAGGTTTATCATCTGCAAACCATTCGACGTTCCAGTTTTTATCGTAATTCCAGATATTCACACAGGCTTCCCCGGGAAATTCGGCGTGCTTTCCAACAGGATAGATCCGTAGCTGATGACTCTTTGGCTTACCTGTGGCTTTGTAATACCAGCTGACCTTTTCGCCATCTACTTCGTAAACACCATAGCCATTTGGAGTTCCGTCGCCGCAAATGGGACCGGTCCACCAGGCACCGCAAACTGTACCATGATTGTGTTCTGTTATATTCCCTTCTATCCATACTTCGTTGAAATGAGTGTGACCAGACATGAAGTGGACTTTAAAGGGCTCAAGCAGATCATATAAGCGCTGGCGATTAATCACTACACCTCCCAATTCTGGCTCTATAGCCTTGTCGCGCTGGCGCTGGCCGGTATTAGTAGGAATGTGCAGGCTGACTATAACTGTTGATCCTGACGGCAGATCTTTTATATCCTGTTCAAGCCATTGAAGCTGGTTTTCTGTTATATACCCCATGTATCTTTTGGGTACTCCCATAAAAAATACATCATCGAGCACCACATAGTGGATCTTGCCCCTGTTAAAAGAATAATAGGTAGGACCAAAGTGCTGCTTGAAGGTTTCGGTAGACTTCTCGTCGGTACTGGCTTCCAGGTCCATGTCGTGATTTCCGATAACATTAAAAAAGGGAATCCCGCTCATTCCAATTGCCTTTTCATAGTCGGGAAAGAGATCAAACTTGTCGAACACAAGATCTCCGCATCCGATGCCATGCATTGGGACTCCCTGGTAAGTATCAACCAATGCTTTCAGGTCTGGTGCAGATTGAGATAACAACAGCCCGGCGTCTTGTTTATTCTGGATCTGGGTATCCGCCCATACCACAAAGGCGTGCTTATCGTCACCGTTTGCGAGCTGGGTTAATTTGAAATCTGCGTTGAAAGTCCGCCGAGAGTGATCAATCTTCGCGAAAAACTTACTGATACTGTTTTGATGAGGGATCTCGTATCCTGACGGAATTGACAGATAGACAAACTGGGTGGTTTTATTACTCAGTAATTCATAGCTGCCATTCGCAGTCGTCCTGGTGATATTAATTCCATCTGTAATTGCTACACCCTGAATCCCTTTTCCCGCTGAAGTTACCCGGCCTTTCAAAGTTGTATTGGAAAGATCAGTGGCCCCTGCCGTTGCTGTTTCAGCTGCATTAATAACGGATACAGGTGCAGCTATCGCTGCGCCGACTAATCCTAAATTGATTAAGAAATTTCTTCTTTCCATGCTAATGTCCTGATTGTTAAAAAATTATTTTTCCCACCAAACTTTTGTATTGATGTCATCGCCGCCCATAGATTGCACCGCAATATTATAATTAGCATTGTTACCTGAAGCAATTGTTGTAGGGTATTTGAACCTTACAGGCATTACCCCATTGTTTCTTAACCCAACACCTTTTGGAAGATTTGGCAAACCTGTACGGCGATATTCAACCCATTGCTGATAATCGGTGAAGATAAGCGCGAAGTATTTTTGCAAGATGATTTGCTCCAGTGTGCCGTTATAGGCTGTGTATGGGCTGCTCGTCGGATTAGTGAAATAATCAGCCGGCATTATCAGTCCCCATTGTTCGATAGCCGCCTTTACGCCATTTTCATAGTGGGTTTGGGCGCTGGATGTAATCAAGCCTTTCTGGGCGAGTTCTGCTTTAATAAATTCCACTTCGGCATAGGTCATAATTGGAATAACCATAGGTGCTTCAACCAGTGATCTGAGTAAGTTTGACGGAGTATAGTCGAACTGGCTATCTGAACCGGAATACGCACTTGGAATTCCTTTATAGCCTATAGGAACCGCTTTCTTTGTAGCCGGATCAACACGGGTTGCCTGACTTAGAAGCCTGGCTCTACGCGGATCATTGAACTTGTTCAGGTTATCGATAAAAAAAGTTGCGACTGCGCGGCCGTTTGTAAAGTCGATGGAACGGCCCCATGGCGAGACATTGGGTTCCATTCCTGTTATCTTTAGTATTGCACTTTCATCATTTTTGGTGAACACAGGATATTTGATCGGATCGTTTACTATTTCGACCATTTTAGCACCAGAATTTATCTCCTCACGCTTCGAAACACGCAGCAGTAAGCGCAGGTAAAGAGAGTTATTAAATTTTTGCCAGTTACTTACATTGTTGCCATACAGTATCTCTGAACCATAGATTAAACTCTGAGTTGGATCATAAAGACTGTTGGCTGCATCAAGGTCAGTTAGGATTTTAATATAAATATCCTTCTGCGTATCGAATGCAGGGCGAAGAATTCCTTCATCACCGCTTGCTGCTTCCGTCATTGGCACATCGCCAAAACTGTCTGAAAGTAAAGAATAGGCCCATGCGTTAAGAGTTAATGCGATAGCCTGGTAGTTTGGATCGTTTACCGCATCTGCGGCCGTCTTCATTTCTTTGAGATTTTTAATCCATTTGTAATAGGTGTTCCAGGTTGAATTACCTGCGCTTTCACTCACGTCATATTGATGAATGCCACCGGCAACGCTTGGATAAGGTACACTCACTTGCATCAGATTGAAAGTAAAGTCAGTACTCCGCTGGGCATTGAAACTGGCCATGCTGTGTATAACAGGATTTAATAAGGTTCCCGGACTTACCCGGTCAAGACGGTTGGGATCTGTATTTAATTCTTCGAAATCTTTGGTGCACGAAGAAGTGATGAAGATTGCAAGAAATAGCAGGCAGGCAATTTTATTTATATGAGCCATAGTTTTATTATATCAGAGCTAAGTATTGTAGATTAAAAATTGAACATAAGGTTCATACCGAATGTCCGGGTTGACGGCATCTGGCCCATTTCAATTCCCGGAAGGATAGTGGAACCGTTTAAAGCTGCCGTTTCCGGGTCAAACATCGGGAAGCTGGTTATCATTGCCAGGTCGCGTCCGTAGAATGCCACCTTTGCATTGCTTACACGGATTTTACTTGTCAGGCTTTTAGGAAGAGAGTATTCGAAACGCATTTCTCTCAGCTTAAGGAAGGAGGCATCAAATGAATTTGATTCTACGTTCGCTCTGCGGTAGTAATCGGCATAGTAATTACCCACAGGCACTTTCTTTGTATTCGGAGAATAACCCCCTTCCGCATTCTTAACTACTCCATCACCGATAATAAAGCCATCTTCTCTTCCGGGTAAGGTACTTTTTAGCTTCCCTTGCTCAGCCATTTTATGATGGGTTTGAGAATAAACCAGGCCGCCATACTGTCCGTCGATCAGAAAGCTGAAGCGCAGATTCTTATAAGAGAATTCGTTTTGTATACCACCTCTCCAGTTGGCATAGGCTTCACCGATATATTGTATCTGGGCGGGCCGGGCCGGAAAGCCATCTGTAGTATATATAATTTGTCCATCGGGAGATCGTTCAAAGTTAAAACCGTAGATAGCTCCCGTTGAACCTCCTACCCTTGCCTGAATGGTTGCATTACCGCCATAGCCGATATCCTGCCTGTCGTCCATTCCTTCAGCCAGCGCCAGAACCTCATTGTTGTTTTTGGCCCAGGTGATATTTGTATTCCAGTTAAAATACTTACCGCTAACAGGCTTGCCTTTTAAAACCAATTCAACTCCCTGGTTTTTGACTGTGCCTGCATTTAAAACCGCACGGGTAAAACCGGTTGTGGGATCCAATGGTACTTCCAGGATCTGATTGTCGGTCACATTATTATAAAGAGTTGCATCAACACCTACCCGGCCGTTAAACAAGCTTAACTCCAGTCCACCTTCGTAACTGGTGGTGATCTCGGGCTTGAAGTCGGCATTAAATAAGGTTGCAGGCGCCACAGCCGAGCTTGGAAAGTCGCTTATAGAGTAGTACTTGCTGGTTTTATATGGCTCGGTGTCATTGCCAACCTGGGCAGCCGACACGCGCAATTTTGAATAGGAAACAAATTCCGGAAGATTAAATATTTCATTAAAGATTAAACTTGAGCTGACAGAGGGATAAAAGAATGAATTGTTTTGCTGGGGCAGCGAACTTGACCAGTCATTCCGTCCGGTTACATCCACAAATACCTTGCTTTTGTATGAAAAAGAGGCAAGGGCGTATAAGCTGTTTACCTTTTTATTGCTATAAAGAGTACTTGACAGCGGACTGCTTATACCATTTGAGAGCTTGTAAACCCCCGGAGTAACAAGCCCGTCTACTGACCTGCCCAGTTCCCTGTATTGCTGAGATCTTAGGTTTCCACCAATAGATGTGCTCATTTTTATTGAGCGGCTCAAATCTTGTTTGAACGTAAGCAAGGCATCTGTATTGATCTCATGATCATTAAGATTCTGCTGTTTAAAGTATCCCCTCCGAAAATTAGCGGTACTGTAGGGCCGCCTGGTATCGCGCTCTTCGGTGGTCATGTCTAAACTTGAGCGCACCAGAAAATTAAGCTTATCAGAAAACTCGTACGTAGCTGCGATGTTGCCAACCGTATTATAGCTATCGACAGCATTCGTCATCTCATGTGCTATTAAAAAGGGATTATCTATGAAAGAACTGAAGGGATGAATCTGATCAATTTGCTCGGCTCCATTCTTCCATCGATCCTGGTACCAGTTCAAATCTACATTTGGATTTTGGAATATCATGAAGTATGAAATAGTCTGGTTGTTATAGCCGGTGGCTGGAAGGTTGTCGCTATTCTTATTCGTGAAATTTACTTTTGAGCTAAGTTTCAGTTTATCTGATATATCATAATTAAGACTCAGCGCAGCTGTTAAGCGCTCGTATCCGGTATTGGGCATGATCCACTCATTTTTAGAATGGGTGATAGAAGCCCGGGCAGATCCTCTTTCATTTCCTCCTTCGAGCGCGATGTTATTAGTATAGGTAGAGCCTGTTCTGAAAAAGCCCCTTACGTTATTTTCATACGACCTCCACAAAGTACGCTCTGCCCCGGCACCCTGTACTAAAGGATCATATTGGAAATACTGCTGTCCGTTGAACCTGGGGCCGAAGGCGCTGCTCGTGCCGCTGGTACCAGCGCCATCCGCCGTGATACCATAAGAATAGTATTTTTGGCCCGCCGGCAAAAAATTCTCGTTGGGACCCATGGTTCCCTGCCCATATTCATGCTGGAAGTCAGGCCACTTCAACACATCGTTAAAACTTACGTTTGAGTTTACCGAAATGCCTATGCCATTGTTTTTACGTACTCCTGATTTAGTAGTTATAATTAAAGCACCGTTAGCCGCCCGGCTTCCATAAAGCGCTGTAGCACTAGCTCCTTTAAGTACATTGACGCTCTCAATATCGTCCGGATTAATATCGGCGATGCCATTACCAAAATCTACGGGTGCATCATTACCCGAGCCTGCGCCATACGCATTTGAAACCCCAGCGCTGGCCATACCGCTGTTCATGGGTACTCCATCCAGAACAATTAAAGCAAAATTCCCATCGGGGTTTAAAGATGTGTTGCCTCTTAAGGTGACACGAGTAGAATTTAATGGCCCTGAACCCGGAGAGATTAAAGTCAATCCGGCCACTTTGCCTGAGAGAGCCCCAACAAAATTATTTGACCGGGCATCATTTAGTTGCTCAGAGGTAATGTTTTGGGTGGCATAACCCAGAGCTTTTTCTTCTCTTTTTATTCCAAGGGCCGTTACCACTACTTCCTGCAAAGCTTGCAGATCATCTTCTAGCTGAACATTGAAATCCGAGCCGTTATAATTAGCAGTAAAGGTTTTATAGCCGAGGAATTTGAATTCCAATGCATCAGCTTTTGTGAGTGGTTTTCCTGCTGACAGACGGAAATTACCGTTAATGTCGGTAGAAGTGCTCGTGGTGGTATTTGTTAGTAGTACGGATACTCCGGGTAGGGGCAAACCCTCTGAATCTGTCACTTTACCGGCAACAAAACTTTGCTGACCATAAGATGCACTGATTAAAAACAACAACGTACAGATACTTGGTATCCGTTTAAAAATCAAAACGTTTAGATGTAGCTTCACAATTTTATAAATTTTAACTGCTGCAAAGCTATTCTCAGCTTATTATAGCAATACTAACTCTGCGTTAAGTTTACCCGTCAAAAAGCCGCTAGTTCTTAAGTTAATATTAAGTAGGCAGTTATTTGAAGCGAACAATTGTCCTTTTTCAAGATTGATCCATCATTCCCTCTTTTCCTTCAGAAGCTGGTTTGATCACTTTAGTTTTTCTGTCATCATTGGCCGTCAGTATCTTATCGTTAAAGGCTGTGGGTTAAAAATATCTTCCCCGGAAGTGCTCTCAGGCATTCATCACATAATCAAAGCCTTTCATCACATTTTATTTAGCGCAGCGGATTGATTGCATAGGCTTGCATCATTAATCAACCGAAACAAATATTGATATGAGAACCATACTATTTTTAATCGTCTGCTTTAATATAGAAGCATCAGCTCAGCTCTTACCATCCCCACAGATCAGTGGTAAGGTGATTGACTCCATCTCACAAAAGCCGCTTGACTATATCACCGTGGTTTTAAAAAATGAAAAGAAAATGCCAGCAAAATCTATTATATCCAAATCTGGCGGATCATTTGCGCTTAAGAGCTTGAAACCTGGAAATTATGTATTAACCATCGTTTCTATCGGGTATCAAACCCGCATCGTTCCTCTCAAACTGGAATCAAAAGACCTCAATTTAGGGAACATCTTTATCAAGCCTTCCTCAGAGCGGCTGAAGGAAGTGGTGATCTCGGCCGACAAACCGCTGATCAGACAGGAAATTGACCGTATAGCTTATGATGTAAAAGCGGATCCGGAAAGCAAGGTGAATAACGTACTGGAAATGATGCGGAAGGTTCCCCTTCTTTCCCTGGATGTGGATGATAACATTCAACTTCAGGGGAATAATAATTATAAGATCCTTATTAATGGTCGTCCATCCGGGATGATGGAACGAAATCCAAAGGATATTTTAAGAAGCATGCCAGCATCCAGCATTGAACGGATCGAAGTGATCACCACCCCGCCTGCCAAATATGATGGCGAAGGACTGGCAGGGATTATCAATATTATCACCAATAAAAAGGCAGCGGATGGCTTCAATGGTACCGTAAATGCCAGTGAGCGCTTTCGGGTTGGAGGTCCTGGTGTTGGAGGTTCGCTAAACCTGAAAATTGGAAGGCTTGGGATAACGGCTAACGCAGGTGCAAGTCGGAACAACTCGCCCGAAACTACAAACAGCAACAGCAGACTGACAGCCGGTAATAATCCCACCGACCTTTTGCAAAGTGGAACAAAGAATTTCTCGGGTAAAAGCGGATATGCTGGTACTGAGCTAAGCTTCGAGATTGATAGCCTGAATTTGATTTCGGGACAACTTAATATTAATGGAAATAGGTCGGCCACTACCAGCAATCAAAACTCAATCCTGAGCAGTTCAGGTTCTCTGCTTCAAAGCTATGACCTTTTAAATACAAGCGATGGTTCGGGAACTGGGATGGATGCGGCTTTTAATTATCAGCTTGGCTTCAAAAAAGATAAAAACCAGATGTTAACCTTCTCTTACCGTTACTATCGCTACAACAACGACCAGTTCAATAGTATCGATGTATTTAATCCCGTCTCCTATGCTCAGCCAGACTTCAGACAGGATAATGAGGGCGCATCGTCTGAAAAAACCTTCCAGATAGACTATGTGCATCCCATTAAAAAGGTGACTGTGGAGGCTGGGATAAAAGGGATTTTCAGAAATAACAGCAGCAATTTCCAGTTTGCATCCATGAATGAAAGTACAGGTATTTTTGAAAATGACTCACTGCGAACCAACAAGTTCAGTAATAAACAGGACGTTTTCGGCTTCTATAATACCTACCAGTTTAACCTGAATAAATGGGGTGTAAAGGCCGGTGTCAGGGTTGAACAGACTGAGATAGACGCTGATTTTACGGCTGCTGAAACGCAGCTGGAGCAGAGTTCATTCAATGTAATACCTTCCATTTCTGTCAACCGGAAGTTTAAGAATCTCAGCAGCATTAACTTCGGATTCACTTCCCGAATTCAACGGCCGGGCATTAACCAGTTGAATCCCTTTGTCGATCGTTCAAATCCGAACTTTGAGTGGAGTGGAAACCCTGCACTTAGACCAATGACAGGGAACATCGTTGAGGCCGGATACAGTTATTTCAAAAAGGCTACCATTAATACTGGTCTGCGCCTGATCTTTTTCAATGATCTGATCATGCCGCAGATCTCGGTAGACCCACAAACTAATATCACCCGCAGCAGCTATGGAAATACCGGAAGTGCAAGGTTGCTGGCTGCCAATGTTAATATAGGGTACCCAATGACCAGCAAATTAAAACTGAACATTAGCGGGAATCTAAATTACGGAAAGGTAAAAGGGGAAGTGAAGGGCGTTCAACTTAAAAATGAGGGCTTGATGAGCAGGGTATTCACTTCTGCAGGCTATCGCTTCGATAAAGGCTGGGACGCTACGGCCAGCATGAATTATAATGGCCCCAATTTATCACTCCAGGGTACCAGCAATTCTTTTACGGGTTCTTCCTTCAGCGTTAATAAAGACCTGATGAAAAGTAAGCTCTCCTTATCAGCGGCAGCGAACAACGTGTTCAGCAAATACCGTGAGGCCATCAGCTATACCCACGGTTTTAATTTTAGCCAGGAGTCGTTTAACCAAAGTTACCTGCGGAACTTCACGGTCAGCATGAACTATCGTTTCGGTGAGTTGAAAGAGAAGATCAAGAAAAATAAAAGAGGGATCAATAATACGGACGTTTCTGAAGAGGGTGGGAACCTCTAACAAAAACCTGAGCGAAAGCCGTCGGTTTTTTGGGCGGCTTTCATCAGCATCTACCTATGACTCTGATCTAACGGACTTGAGAGACCAGGCCATTGATGACAATTTAGAATAAATTAATTCGACAATAACAAATATTGTTACAGGTAATGAGGTATCTGTGCATTCTCAAATGCATTGTCTTCCGCCAGATCGGTAAACATAAAATTAAAATAAGTGTAGGTTAAAAGGGCTACACCCATAATCCCCAATAAAGTAAATCCAGTTGTCTTGATGATCATATCTTGCATGCCTTAAAAAACGCAGGCTTAAGGGCAATCGTACCTAGCCTGCAAATTGATTTAAAAATAGTAAAACTAATTGACCTTGTAATAAGGGTCATCTCTTCCTTCAACCGAAATATCGGGGCTATATAAAAAATTCATTCTTTTCGCTTTTATTTTCGTAATCCGCAGGTTAACCGATTTACCGCGATTGCTATCCGGGGCCGGTACCGAGGCTTTGCCATGTGCCGGCACATTATAGCTGGTCACTATCTCAGTTTTATGTGTTCCCCCATTTTCTTTTATATAGCTTACAGCAATGCTAACTTCTTCGAGGGGATAATCCGTTTGATTGTTAACGGTTGCCTCAAGATTATAGATGCCACCGAAGGTGTTGGTTTTAAAGTTGCCGGCATTCGCTTTGATGTAGCGGCCCCAATTATTTCGATAATTAATATTTTTTGCTGCCAGTTCAGACATCACCCGCCTCTTCTCTGCTATCTCATTGGAGGCTGAGGTAGCCGCACTATCAATGGTCGGGGCAGTATACTTTGATCTGGCATTGCCTGCATCCCCCGGTCTGGCAAAGTATATAAAAGCCGAGATCATCAGAACGCCGATTCCGGCCCATTGGAGTAATGACAAATCAGATCGTCTTTCCAGATTATCATATGCTGGAGCTATGAAAGTTTCAGGAGCGGGAGCTGCCTCACTCTTAAACAAAGACTTCAGTGCTTCAATCTCACCTGCACGTGTCCAGTCATTTATCCCCTTATACCAAACCAGTGTATCCCGATCAATAGTCTTCTTAGACAGCTCCTCTAATACAAAAGGACCTTCCTGACCGGTACGGGTTTGAATAAAATATTGACTCATTGAGAACGTTAGTGGATGAAATGTTTTACGAAAAAACAGCTAATAAGTTTGCTGAGCTGACAAATATTATTTTCAAAATTGATGCCGCTAATTAAAACGAATGACCCGTCATAAATGTATTATGAGATCGGGTAAAATCTATTTACAAATTTAGTAGAATATCGATGCTGAAAAAGGTAAGGGACTATTAAACATATTCAGAAAATCCTTTTACATTGCTTGCGTTTATCAAACTGCTGAAACTACATTCTTTACCGTTTTTTATGATTGAGCTACAATACTTTACCGCCAACGATTTCCAATCGCTGATGGGGTGGATTAGTGACAAAGACCTCTTACTGAATTGGGCTGGTTCTCATTTCAAATTTCCACTTACCGAAGATAAATTACATTGGTATTTGAAGGGCGCAAACGATTTCGATCGCTCAGAAACGCTGATCTATAAAGCAGTTGATTCTGAGAGCGGAGAAATCGTGGGTCATATATCCTTAACTGCGCTGAACCGGGAAAACCGTTCTGCGAGAATCACGCGGGTAATTGTTGGAAATCCTGCGGAAAGAGGCAAAAAAATCGGAGAGCAGATGATTAATGCCATGCTCCGAACAGGATTTAAGGAGCTTAACCTTCATCGCATGAGTCTTGGCGTTTATGATTTTAACGAACCAGCCATCAGATGCTATAAAAAATGCGGTTTTATTACTGATGGAGTTCTGCGTGACATAAGCAGGCACGGCGATAACTACTGGAGTATCATGGAAATGAGTATTCTTGAAAATGAATGGCAGCAAAAAACCGTTGAGTCAGAATTAATGCCACGCTGATTCAATTAGATTTTACTTTAGGATGCGAAGGTTTGAAAATCTTGTAAAAAACTTATATTTATAGAGGCTTAGCATTGTTTCAGATTGCAAACGATATTAAAGATCTCCCCATTAATTACGCTCCTTGGAGTATTTGCAATCTCCATGCTAAGAAATATTGGTTATTCCGGACTATGGATCATTGCCTGCGGGATATTAATAGCTGGCGGTGTGATCATCCAAACCGTTCAATTAGCAAAGCAACCGGTAGCGGTTAGAAGAAGATCATTAATCATTCTGGCCATAGCGATCACTGCCACAGGTGTTTGGTTTTTGCTTCGGTACTACATGTTGCTTTAGGTAGCAGGCTGTGGAACATAATTTGCAGCACTCCGGATTGAGAAATCAAAGGTTAAACTAACTTTATGACAGAGCTTAACAAACAGAATGCTGTCGCGTTCTACGACCTGATGTTTAATCAATGTCAGCCCGAAGAGGCCATCGATCTGTATACCGGTGTAAACTATATTCAGCATAATCCGCATGTAGGTGATGGTAAAAAGGCATTTATTGAATATTTTAAAAAGATGGCGAAGGAGTATCCTGGAAAGAAAGTTGAGTTTAAGAAGGTGATCGGCGAAAGGGAGTTTGTAGTGCTGCATTGCCACCAGCACTGGCCTGGCGATCATGACTATGCTGGCATTGACATATTCCGCTTCGATGAGTTCGGCAAGATCGTTGAACACTGGGATGTCTTACAGGTTGTTCCCGAGCATTCAATGAATAGTAATACCATGTTTTGATGAAAGGCAGCGATTAAAAGATCACACGATAACCTATCACTTCAAAAACACACTCTTCTTTAATTTCGCAGATTCCTTCGCTGCTTCAAGGATCTCTACCGCCATCACGTTTACGGGCAATCCATATTGGTCGAAATCATCAAGCTTTACTCTACCACTGACAACCTCTGCGAGCATTGAAAAAGGATCGTTATACGGAGCAGGCCGGGAATCCAGTTTGATGACCTTCTCAGGTGATCTTTCCTCAAGGCGTTCCCGTACCGTGTTACCATCAGTAGCAATAGCATAGCCCTTATCGCCATACACTTCCATATCCTTACGCGAGAAAGTCCAGTTCCAGGATGCCTGAATGACGCATTGTGCCTTGGGGTATTGCAGAACTATAGTCGCTTCATCGTCCACCCGGGGGTAGATGTGTGGTTTATTTTGACTTATCATTGTGGTAACGGAAACCGGTCTTTGTCCGTTTAGCAACCAGGTCATCAAGTTTGCTCCGTAACACCCGAAGTCCATTAATGCTCCCGCTCCATTTTTTACAGGGTCAATCAGGATTTCCAGGAACTCTTCACTAACCCCTATTTCCTTTGGTCCCTGGTGACCGTCGTTAACCATAACCTTGCTAATATTGCCGATTTTACCTTCTTTATATAAGTTGTACAAATATTGGTTGCTGGCATACCATGAAGTTTCAAAATTAGTCAGGACATGGATAGAGTTCTTTACAGCAAGGTTTTCAATTTCCTTCGCATCAGCAAAGGTAGTGGCCAATGGCTTTTCAACCATTACATGGATCTTCCTTGGAGCACATGCCCTGACGACCTTGATGTGCTCGTTAGTTGCTCCAAAAGCAGAAACAGCCTCAGGCTTCACCCTATCAAGCATAGTATTCAAATCGGTAAAGAAGAGATCTCTACTCAACTTGTATTTATCGGCATATTTGTTCGCCAGCTCTTTATTAGGTTCATAGATACCCACTAGCAAAATGTCTTTCTTGTCGGCCCGGTTAAATACCCAATCCACATGCCCATGGCTCAAGCCCGCGATGGCGACCCTGACCGGCGCTTGTGCGAACATTTGAGTAAAGATCAACATGCAGGTAAAGGTTGAAAGGATAAGTTTCATAAAGCTAGATTGTATCTAAAGATGAGTGAAGGTCGTATTTTTTGATCGGCTTACGTAAATAATTAAGAAAACAGTGCTAATAGACGTAACCCTTTAATAGCATTTCGAATTTTGTATAAGCTAAAAAGAGTTCAGGGCCTATGTTACTGTATTTGAAGGCTCCGCAAGAAATTTCATTGAATAATTAACGCAAAGTTTTTTTACAGAAATTAAATCATACGAATCAGGATACCAATGATCGCAGCGATAAGAATCAATGCAAGCTCCTTTATTTTTTTTATGTAGATCAAAGAAAACACGGTCAGGCTCGCGATCACTGCCGTTGGAATGTCAATAACTGTTCTAATTCCGATAATGATGACCGCTCCGGCAAGGGCACCGATTACAGATGCTGTGATACCATCGACAAAAGCTCTGATGCTGATATTTTTGGAAATTCGTTTAAAAGAAGGCGCGAGGATCACTGTAAATAGATAGCAGGGCAGACAAATCTGATCTACGTGATTAACTTATCAATTGAATTCCAGATGATACGGATGCTTGAAATAATTACGATCGCTCCGACTCCTATAAACATTTTCTTAAGGGGAAGCTTCCCTACCAATTTTGCGGCAAACGGCGCAGCTATTACTCCACCGATAATAAGACCCACAATAGTTTGCCAGTGGCTAACTCCAAGGATTACAAAAAAGGTCACAGCGCTAGCCATGGTTACGAAAAACTCGGTTAGACTAACCGAACCTATTACATACTTGGGAGTCCGGCCTTTAGAGATCAGGGTGCTTGTTACCAGCGGCCCCCAGCCTCCGCCACCAAATGAGTCTAAAAATCCCCCTGCTCCGGCAAGCCACCCGGCACGCTTCACTTTTTGTGGTTTCGCCTTCTCTTTGAAGGCGCTCGTCAATATTTTAATACCCAGTAGCAAGGTATATATCGAGATAACAGGCCTGATCCACTGCGAATAATTGTCTCCTGCATAGCTAAGAACTATGGCTCCTACTATTGCCCCAACAACACCCGGAATAAGTAAGGTTTTGAAGAGCTTCATATTAACATTGCCAAAACGGTAATGACTGAAGCCCGAGGCGCCGCTTGAAAACATCTCCGCCGTATGAATGCTGCCAGAAATAACTGCAGGGTTCAATCCCAGGGATAAAAGAAGCGTAGTGGAAATAACTCCATAACCCATCCCTAAAGCGCCGTCAACCATTTGCGCGCAAAATCCTACGACCAACATCCAGAAGAATATTTCATCGATTCCGGCGTACAAATCTTTACTTACTGTAATTACTGTAGAAAAAGATACATAGGAGTAAAAAGCAAGACTCACAAACATAAAAGCCAGCGCGAATAGTGATATATACGCCACCTTCATCCATTTCTTTTCCTGTGATCTCACCGACGCAACACCCACTTTCACTGCTTTTTCCCTAACTTGTTCTTCGACCTGCATTACTAAATTCTGATAAAAACTCCGGTATAGCTGTCTCTATGCCGGCTCACTGACGAAATCACTCCGGCTACTTGTGTAGCAAACCGTCGAAAGTAATTGCGGTATAATATAACCCACCAATAGTTGGCCCTCCTGCGTATTGAACATAGGATTTATTCAGAATATTGGTGGCTCCCACTTTTAAAACGGCTTTGTATTGTGGCACTTTGTAGCTTACCTGGCCATCAAAAGTGTGGAAAGAAGACACTGTTCCATTTACAAGGGGGCTTTCCCATGCAAACTTATCCTGCCATCTCCACACCAGGTTAAATCCAAGATTTTTTACGACCTCACGATTGCCGAATGAAATATTGGTTGTCCAGTTCGGGGTATTAAAGCCGGTTTCGAAAACATCCTTTTGCTCATTCTGGGTCATGTTGTTATAACTCACATTTCCTGCAAGTGTGAACTTCCGGTAGAAATTATACGTAAGGCCTAATGCCGATCCGTAGTTATTATACTTGTTCTTGGCATTTGTATAAACACGGTAGCGAGTTTGCTGAGCATCACGATTCGATCGAAGCATAGCTATCACCGCGTCATCTGATCCTACCGGCACTTGTTCAACGAAACTTGGGCTTCCTGCAACTGCTCTTTTGTAAGGCACGGATACTTCTACCTGGCCAAGGAAGCCATCATATTGGTTGATGTAGGCATCAAGATCTATTACCAGTCTGTTTTCGGCAAGCACACTTTTGTAGCCAACTTCAAATGAATTGATCTTCTCCGGACGGGTTTCAGCCAGATTAGTTACCTCTAAGAGGCCCTTGTTTTTTAAGGCGGCATCGTTTGTTAACAGCCCCGCGGCAACATCAGTGTTTACCGCAGCGTTAAATGCGTTGTTAGAACTTAAAGTGTAAGAGTTATCTAAATAATTCAGGCCTTCATTGATATAGGATAAACCACCCACACGTCGAACGTTTCCATTATTTACAAATGAGATTGCTTCGAATAAAGCAGGGAAACGATATCCGTTCTGGAACGACGCTCTGAAATTATGTTTATCAGCGACTGTATAAACTGCAGCTACCCGGGGATTGAATTTAGCGGTGAATTCAGGGTTGTAATCTACGCGCAGAGAAGCAAAAAGCTTAAGTTTCTCTTCTAGAAGGATTTTTGTAACCTGGGCAAAGGCCCCAAACTTCTTATAGTACACATTGTCACCAAAACTGCCGTCAGCCAAAGGCTTGTTTCTGTCGGCATTAGGTCTTGAAAAATCTACAAAGTTATTTCCATCAGGTATTACTTCATAGATTCTTGCGTCGGCTCCCACCAGCAAGTTGAACACACGAACCTTTTTTGTCAGATCTAGTTGTGCGTCGGTATGATAGGTTCGGCTCCGTTGCGTTAGCCAGGCTCCCCCTGTGGCAGGCGCACCGGCAATTACAGCTCCGTTATCCCAATTATTGATGCCGGTAATCGTATTTTTCAGAGCATCAAATTCAGGGGTTCCCGGTTCTACTCGTCCGGCATCGGCAGCCGATCTGCCTATCTTTAATGCTGCAGAAAGCGGAGAGCCATTATTTATCGCATCTTGAAGTGCTGCTTTGTATTTAGCGCCCCAAACTGAGTTTGTTCCGCCACTGGTAATATCCAAATTATCCACTAAAGGCTTAATATTATAAGAATCCCCTGTATTCTCGATTGACACATATGACTTAACGAAATAATTGAATCCCTTTAATTCGAGTTTGTGGTTTTGCACGCTTACATTATCCATCTGGATCTTGTTTCCACGCTGAAAAAGGCCGTCTAGCTTACCAAATCGGTAGCCATAAGAAAGCTCAGCATTCGGACTCAGGCGATAGTGCAGCGAAGCATCAACCTTCAAATTATCAACAATTGGATTTACTACGTCTTTTTCCCAGTACCCGGTACGTCTCACCAGGATGCTTTGGCTTCCTGGCTTACCCGGAATTGATAGGCCGCTAAGAGTAACCGCATTGCTTCCGTTATCATCGCCATACTTATTCCATGCATCATATCCAGGATTGTCAGCATCTGCAGTCAAATCCTGAAAATTAGGGTTAGCAGTATTTAAGTTGTTAGGGTTTTGATTCGTTTTGGTATCCGACAGCCAGTCTGTGCCTCTCATATAACTGAGGTTAACTTTAAATGCAAACTTGTTGTTAAAGGCTTTTGCATAACGCAGTGCTGACTCCGTAAGATTGCTTTGTTCACGGCCTGTGCCACCAACATGGTTAAGACCTGTTTTTTGATAGACGCTTAAACCCTGGTACAAAAAAGGGCTCTTCGTTAATAGATTGGCCATACCGTTTATAGCACTCATACCATACAATGCAGATGCTGCTCCGGGTGTGATCTCAACACTAGCAATGTCTAATTCTGTCGGCCCGATGGCGTTGCCGAGTGGAACACCAAGGGTTCCGGCTTGCATATCAACTCCATCAACCAACTGCACGAAACGAAAGTTATTAGGAATGTTGAAACCGCGTGTATTAGGAACTTTAAAAGTAATGCTGGAAGTGGTCATTTGCACGCCTTTCACATTTTCGAGAGCGTCATAAAAGCTTGGTGCAGGAGACTCACGGATTGCCCTTATATCCAGTTTCTCAATCGCCACCGGCGATTTTAGAATGCTTTCTTCTACCCGCGAAGCGGTGATCACCACTTCATTTCCTAATAGAGTTTGAGTAACAAGTGCGATATGAAGCTGGGGGCCAGTTTCCTTTACCTCAAATTCTTGAGAGGCAAAGCCTATGCTTGAAAACACCAGGGTAAAAGGAAATTTTAGCTTTGACTTAAGCCTGAAATTACCTTTTTCATCTGTTGTTGTTCCAGATATAGTACCCTTTATCTGAACGCTAACTCCGGGGAGGGTGCCACCACCGTCCTGCTCAGTAACCTGACCTGTTACTTCAATTAGTTGACTTTGCTGGCCTTGAACTAATTGGCTGGAACTTATGACAATTAGGACTATGATCATGAGGTACTTGAAAATGATGTTTGAAATAGATGAGGCAATATTCTTTTTGGCAAAAAGGCTCGAGGTCGTCATGGAGGTTTGGTAAAAAATAGTGAATGGAAAAGCTGTTGTTTATTTGAGGAGATCACATAAAGCAACAACAGCACATACCATAGCGAGAGTAGTAGAGGCGGACACTGGGAGAGTTCGAAGTAAAGGCAACTGCCATATAAAGTCTATCGGATTAGTAGACAATAATAGAAAACATATTTTTAATCTTAATTATTTTTTTGAAAATAGTATCATATTTCAGGTTTATCAGTAGAGCAGATGAAGCAAATTCATATTTAACGGTTGCCCGAAAGAAGCTTTTCTGCAATTGAGGGTCATTATTTCTCTTTTCGCTTATAGAAAAATTAAAGCCTTGCCGGCAACTACAGATGTGTTCGAAGGCTGAATGAGAAACAGGATTAACAGATTTTATAAATCATGAATCACCGGATCACTATCAAATAAAACAGGTTCAGCCAAATCAGTAAACATGCGATTGATATTAAAATAAGCGAAAATCGCAACAGCGAATATGCTTACTAACGTAATACCGGCGATCTTCATGATCTTTTATAATTATAGGTTTTTTTGCTGTTCTTGACTGATATGTTTTTCCGCTGCAGAGTGAAGGTTTGTTTTGTGCTCTGTCAACAGCCCAATTACGATTTTATTTTCAACCAGATTTAATTACTAATTCGAATCGCTCAAAGGTGATTCTAGTAGAAGAGGCCGCTTAGAATACATAGCTTAATACAACTGAATACGACATATCATTATAAGTGTTATTATATAGCGGCATTAATTTACTCTGTTCGCACTAGTCTCATTTTGGTGAAACTGGATTTCAAAAGGTGCAAACCTCCATTGTAATGAACATCCAAGGGTGATATCAAAAGAAATCCGTTGATCCGGCAATAGGGTTATTGGCAATAAGATTGAAAATATTTTTCCTATAACCTAAACCTCCTTAACTTCGTATAAGTGTCAAGCTCCTTAGGCTTCACAGAATGACCGTATATTACATTCAGACTTCCGGCGGAAAGGAAGGTCCCTTTTCACTCGAAGAATTAAGAAAGAAAGATATAAACACAGATACCTTAATATCTCAGGATGGAGCTAAATGGATGCCCGCAGGTACAGTTAAAGCAATAAAGTCGATTATATCTGAAACAGGGCCGCCGCATCATTTCAAAAAACTTGAAGGCCCAAAATATATTTTTACCGCTGATGCTATAAGCGAACCGAAAACACGTTCACGAATTTCAGCTTTACAATGGGCAGCTATAGTTTTATTAGCCCTCAACGGATTTGTGTATTACTATAAAAAAAGCGATTCCGTCATTTCAAAAAAGCAGGAAGTTATTACATTATCAAAGGTTGCATCAACGCCTGAAAAGAAAGTAGCTTCGGTTCAAAATATTACTAAGCCTGAAGTAAAAAAAGAAATAGAAAATAAAGATACAGTAAACAGTAGTATCAGGAATAACTGGGCAACCTTTATCAAAGCGACTCACAACAATTTTAAATTTTACAGCAAGTTTGGTGGGATACATAATCTGAAGGCCATCGTACAGAATAAAAGTGACTTTCCTTTAGATACAGTTAAAATTGCGGTGAAGTATATCCGCCATGGACAGACATATAAAACAGAATATGTGACGCTATATAATGTTCCTGAGCGTGGCGAGTTATCGGTGCCTGCTCCTACAAGTAAAAGTGGAACATCGGTGACGCTGGATATCACAAAGATCGCTTCTGAGAAACTTCAGTTCTCTTATAACGCTGACATCCCAGTCGGAGCCGGGCCAGATCCGTTTTTCAGACTATAATATGCTAAAGTGATATCATTTAATGAAAATCATACCTCAGCTGCAAAGCTGCTCTGATTGAAATTGAATTAACTTATTCTGGTCAGAGCAGCCGCAAATTACAATTTCTTATGCTGAGTTTCTTGCTGCATTTACAATACCGTAAATAGTCCTTAAGATCAGTTTGTCGTATACAGCCTTTTGATCTTCGCTGGTATCCGGATCCAAACTTTTGATAATAGCATAGCGCTGTATAATGACAAGTGGTAGCGTGATCTTTTCCCGAACGGAGATGGATTGTTGTTCAATCGGATATCTTTCCATCAAAACCTTAGTATCGCTAAGATCCAACACTAAAATTTCTGTCAAATCGTACTCTGCTTTTAGAAGTTTCCAGAATGTGCCAAATACTTTGTCATTCTCCAGGTAAGCAGTTACTCTAAAGTCAGCCTTTGACATAGACATCATACAATTGTCTATAACGGTTTTAAAAAAACTAGATTGCTTATACAAAGCTTTCACTTCATTCCAGTCACCATTGTCTTTAATATACTTCAAAGCTGTGCCCACACCGTAAAATCCGGGAATATTCTGCTTTAGCTGGCTCCATGAGGTCACAAAACTAATTGCCCGCAGATCTTCAAGTTTCAACTCCGTGTCGGTATTCCTCTTCACGGGGCGGCTACTTATGTTAATCTGCGATAGCATTTTCAAAGGGCTTTGCACCTCTAAAAATTTTAAAAACAGGGGATGCTGCCTTAATTCCATAAAGGACTCATAGCTTTTGCCTGCCATTTGCCCGAACAGCTCCTTTTCACGATCATTCATGGTGTTTGCTTCCTGCTTATCCAGCGCGGAAGTAATGCCGGCATGTATGAGCTGTTCCATATTGTTAATGGAGCTTTCAAAGGTGCCAAAATGCGAACTGATGGTTTGACCCTGCACGGTTATCTGAATCTGCTTATTTGCAACATCCTTACCGAAAGAGGCATAGAATTTATGTGTTTTGCCGCCTCCTCTAGCTGGAGGACCTCCCCGACCGTCAAAGAAGGCCAGCTCTATCCCATTTTCCCTGGAAACTGTGGTCAAGCTAGCTTTAGCGTCATAAATAGACCAGTTAGCCATCAGGTAGCCGCCATCTTTAGTACTGTCGGAAAAGCCCAGCATAATAACCTGCCGATTTTTACGTCTGATCAAATGTTTTTGATAAATGGGGTGCTGATAAAGACTCTTCATCACCTCATCCGCTATTTTTAAATCGTCAATGGTTTCGAAAAGCGGAACAAAATCAATATCCAATTCATCCATCTTCCAGCCACTCCATAAAAACAACTGCATCAATTGCAATATATCCGATGCCTGCTGGCAATTACTGATTATAAACCGATGACAGGCTCTTTTTCCATTATGTTTTTGCAGGTCTTTAATTAGGCGAATGACTTCGAGGCCGTCTTTACTGAGATCAGCAAAATTTGTATAGGAGGTAAAATCAGCTGTCTCTAATGGAATTGACTCGATTTTATCAGCTTCTGAAAGCTCCAAATACCCACCAGGTATCTTACTCTTCAATTCGCCTGAGGCCATACATTCAGAGAAGAGGTTTCTTAAAACGCGACTATCTTGCCGAATGTCCAACGAGGCGAAATGACATCCAAAAAGCTTCACCTTCCAAATCATGTCATCAACCACATCAGAAAATAAACCATCATGATAGTTGCGGAGCACCTGTTTAATTGAACGCAGATTTAATAATAACTCTTCTTTAATATCCTTCTTTTCGGGATTCGGGTCAAAGGCGTTTCCATAGATTAACTGTTCGAGAATTGCCATAGGCTTTTCTACCCCGTTAAAAGTGATACGGCGCTTCATATTCCTGAAATCTCTGTAATAGCACCTAAACAAAGCCTTTCGAAGGAAATAGGAAACATCCCTGGTAGTTTCGGCTGTTACAAAAGGGTTGCCGTCACGGTCGCCACCGGGCCAGAAACCCAATTCTATCAGGCTGTGATTACCCAGGTTAAGTTTAAAAACATCTTCCAGGGTACTGTGGACGTCGGAAGCAGTATGATACAAAATGTTCTCGAGGTACCAGGTCAGACTAACCGCTTCGTCAACAGGACTGGGCTTTTCTTTTTTGAAAAAGGGTGTTTTGCCGAGTTGCTGCAGCAGCAAACTGATTGCTTTTACATCATTCTCTTTGATGGCATAGGTCAGATCGGTCATGATACCTAACACCGCTCCCGGATAAAACTGAGTGGGGTGCGCGGTAAATACCAGTCTTAGCTTGAGTTCCTTCAGTGCTTCTCTTATATTTTTATACAGGTCTTCATTCTCTGATGCCCGATTCATAAGGTTGCTTAGGGTACTTACTTCATCACTCATTGTAATTTTTGAGTAGGCTGCATCTTCCACTGCATCAAACAATACTACCTGTCTTTCTATATATTGAATAAAGAGAAATAGCAAATCATTGACATCTTTTTCTTCGGTCAAGCCTTTCTGCTTGGTGAAGAATGTCGATATAATTTCTTCAGGACTTAAGTGCTGCTCAGTGCCTTCTTCGCAATGCTTAAAGAAATACGGCAAAGCCAGCCCTGTATTTTTTACTGTATAAAAGGGCAGCGTAAGAAAAAGACTGTTGTAGAGTTCAAATTTGGTGGTGACTTCATCCTTAAACACCATTTCTTTTGAACCAGCCTGGGAGATCAGTTTGGACATAGTGCGGGAAAATTACGAAATCTAAAATTTAAACAATAAAGAATGCGTAAGGGGTTTAAATTATTAGGAAACTGTAAATTTTTACGCTTGAAACCATTTATAATAAATGATTTTGATAATAAAAGTCGAATAATTAGTATCTACTCACAAAGCTTACTCAAAAAGTTTTTCAACTTGATCTGGAAGGTCTGAAAATCTGCACTCCGGCACTAGAGTAAGTAAAAGTTACCGAGGGTTGATTCAGTTCCTCAGGAATTTCTCCCTTCGCTCCCCGTTTAAACAAAAATCTATTGGGCAGACAGGTCGGTATGAATACCAATCCGTGGCTGCATTGGGTGGCCTGGTACACAGGCGTACGGAAACAAATATTCGCAGACTAAGCGAAGACGGTGGGAAGTAAATAGAGAATTTATAAAAGCTTCGATATGCGATAGAAAGGTGAACCGTTGGCAGATTTTCCCTGAATAATAATTGGAGAGCTTCCAGTCTTAAAATAGATCAACGAAGAATGTGTTTGAAAGATATTATACTAGCTAAATAAATTTCATAATATTATAATTACATCCAAATTTGTCTTTATATTTATTATAGACTTTTGCCCCTTCCTCCCGTACCGTGGCGATTTATTTAGGTCGTTATCCAACAATAATTAAGACTAGAATACCCATTTGCGATATTTTATCAGAGTGCCTGATAGCACCGAGTATTTACCTAAAAACGTGTTCACATGATATTCAAAGGTACCTTTCAGATCGGGAGTAAAATCCTCCCTGCAGACTTTCTTCTGCCACAAAATACCAGATGGACATCGATTACTTCCCATCGAAATATTTTAAGCATGTTACTCATTTATTTAACCTGCTTCTTAATATTGATGGTGAGCACCGAACAGGTTTCTGCACAAAATCCTATTGTGCAGGAGAATCTTTTGCCTGGAAACCCCAAGGCTGAATGGGATATTAATGGTGCCGGAGACCTTAATATTCAGGGATTCGCCACCGACATGAGTGTAAACAAAGGAAACACTGTTAGATTTAAGATTAATGTAACTGGGGCTGTTACCTTTAGAATAAGAATTTACCGCCTTGGTTACTACGGTGGAAGCGGAGCACGATTAATTACAGACCTTGGAAATTTTACCGGTAGGGTGCAGCCGTCCCCTGTATCTAATTCTTCTACCGGACTCGTTGACTGTGGCAATTGGGTTGAATCGGCAAGCTGGGCTGTACCTGCGACCGCAGTTTCGGGACTGTATTTAGCAAAACTCACCCGGTCTGATAATAATGGTTCAAGTCACATCGCTTTTGTCGTAAGAGATGATAACGCCAATTCAAATTTGCTTTTTAAAACATCTGATGCTACATGGCAGGCGTACAATGTTTACGGTGGAAACAGTCTTTATGTTGGTTCTACCTCATACCCTGGAGGGCATGCTGTCAAAGTCAGTTATAACCGACCTTTTATTACCCGGAACGGCGGCGGCGGCGGTGGTGCAATGGAAGACTGGCTTTTCAATGCCGAGTACCCGATGATTCGTTGGCTGGAAAGAAATGGTTACGATGTGAGCTATACTACTGATGTTGATATGAGCAGAGATGCGACACCTATTACACCATCGAAGCATAAAGTATTATTATCTGTTGGCCATGACGAATACTGGTCACAATCAGCCAGGACGAGATTTGAAAATGCCCGGGGTCAGGGGGTTCATCTCGCTTTCCTTAGTGGGAATGAAATCTATTGGAAAACAAGATGGGAAAATAGTATAGATGGAACGAATACGCCTTACAGAACGCTGGTTTGTTATAAGGAAGGAACACTTGGAGAAAATGTCTGCGGTGGTAAATGTGACCCCCTGGCGAATACGTGGACTGGCCTATGGCGGGATGGCTGTGACTATCCCAATGCAGATGGTTGCAGACCCGAGAATGCACTTACCGGACAAATTAGCTGGGTAGACGCCACCGGCAGTATAACCGTACCTTCAACTTTCCGAACAGCACCATTTTGGCGACATACAAGTATTGCCAATGGCCAGTCAGCTACCTTTCCGAACGGCACCCTCGGTTATGAATGGGATGGCAGAGAATCTGCCTATTCCAGCAGTTATCCTTCGGGACGACAAGTTCTTTCCAGCACCAACCTTGCCGGCAAAATTCATGAGCTTTCATTATATACACATGCAAGTGGTGCCAAAGTATTCGGTGCCGGCACCGTACAGTGGTCATGGGGATTAGACAATGTCCACGACAGGGGTAGTGCGGCTCCCAGCAGAGATATGCAGCAGGCAACAGCCAACCTTTTCTGGGATATGGGGGTAGTCGCGGGGTCATTGCAGTCTGATTTAGTTAGCGATAGCTCCCCTTCAGATACTCAGGCGCCAACCACTTCGATCAACTTTCCTGCGATCGGGGCCACAGTGACCGCAGGAAGTGCTGTTTCCATCAGCGGGACAGCTACAGATCTGGGTGGAGGAACTGTCACCGGGGTCGATGTATCAACAGACGGGGGGGCTACCTGGCAAAGAGCAAACGGAACTACAAACTGGGCTTATTCCTGGACTCCAGCTTTTAATGGCAGTTTCATTCTAAAGTCGCGAGGAATAGATAATAGCGGGAATACAGAACCCGAAGGCACCGCCCCGGCTACAAATGCAATAACAGTAAATGTTACCGGTTCATCCCAGATTGGACCATTCACTATCTGGAGTGCGAATACAATTCCTGCAGTACCTGATGACCCTGACGCTGAAGCAATAGAACTCGGGGTTAAGTTCCGCTCATCGGTTAATGGCTTTATTACAGGAGTTCGTTTCTACAAAAGTTCAGCAAATACAGGTACGCATATCGCTAATTTATGGTCTCTCACCGGAGCTAACCTTGCAAGAGCTACTTTTACAATGGAAACGGCTTCCGGATGGCAGCAAGTGCTCTTCTCTACTCCGGTGGCTATTATTGCAGGGACAACCTATGTTGCTTCTTACCATACCCCAACAGGTCATTATTCCGTTAATGAAAACTATTTCACGTCCACAACCGGAATCACTCCTTACGTGCAAGCTCTGGGCAATGGGGTGGACGGGCCGAATGGTGTTTATAATTACTCCTCGAACACCATATTTCCTAATTCCTCTTTCTCGTCAAGCAATTATTGGGTTGATGTAGTCTTTACCACTAACACTGCACCTGACACTAGCCCGCCGACCGTAACAGCTACCAGTCCCGTTAGTTCAGCTACTGGAGTTAGTATCACTTCGGTTATCACAGCAACTTTCAATGAAGATATCAACGCAGCCACATTAACCAGTTCCACCTTTGAATTACGGAATGCTGCTAATACGGTCGTCACCGGCACAGTCAGCTATAATTCTACTACCAGAACCGCTACCTTAACGCCTGCTGCTGCTCTGTCTAATTCCACCGTGTATACCGCCACGCTGAAAGGAGGCGCTACCGATCCCCGAATTAAGGATCTTGCGGATAACGCCCTGGGAGCTGATTTTACCTGGAATTTTACAACCGCGGCAGCCACTCCGCTGACCGTAACGTCGAACACCCCGGCCGATGGAGCCACCGGCGTATTAACAAGCACTGCAGTAACTGCCACCTTTAACCAGGCCATTGATGCGGCCACCCTTACCGCTACGACATTCGAATTGAGGAACGCGGCCAATACGCTCATTCCAGGCTCGCTGAGTTATAATCCAACAACCCGAGTGGCAACCTTCACGCCGACAGCGACGTTAGCTAATTCGACCGTATATACGGCAACGCTCAGAGGCGGCGCAACAGATCCAAGGATTAAAACCGCAACAGGACTTTCCATGGCTGCTGATTATGTGTGGAGTTTCACGACCGTTGCAGCCTCTCCGCTGACCGTAACCGCAAATACTCCGGCCAATGGAGCCACCGGCGTGTTAACAAGCACTGCAGTAACTGCCACCTTTAACCAGGCCATTGACGCGGCCACCCTTACCGCTACGACATTCGAATTGAGGAACGCGGCCAATACGCTCATTCCAGGCTCGCTGAATTATAATTCAACAACCCGAGTAGCAACCTTCACGCCGACAGCGACGTTAGCTAATTCGACCGTATATACAGCAACGCTCAGAGGCGGTGCAACAGATCCAAGGATTAAAACCGCAACCGGAATTTCCATGGCTGCTGATTATGTGTGGAGTTTCACCACCGTGTCAGGCAACTCTCAAACTGGTCCTTTCACTATATGGAGCGCAACAACCAGTCCTGCGATCATCGCCGATCCTGATAAAAAAGCGATTGAAGTAGGTGTAAAATTTAGAGCATCGGTCAATGGTTTTATAACCGGAATACGGTATTACAAGAGCACAACCAATACAGGTAACCATGTAGGCACTCTATGGTCGCGGACCGGAACAGTACTCGGCCGAGCTACTTTTACCAGTGAAACATCATCAGGCTGGCAACAGGTATTGTTTAATACTCCAATTGCCATTAACGCAGGAACAACTTATGTTGCTTCTTACCATACAAAGACTGGGCGCTACTCGATAAATTCGAACTATTTTACTACGAACGTTGGCCTTAGTCCAACCCTACAGGCCCTCGCGAATGGTGTTGACGGACCAAATGGAGTTTACCGTTACGGCGCAAATAGCATTTTCCCAACCTCGTCTACCAGATCAAGCAATTATTGGGTTGATGTAGTCTTTACCACTAACACTGCACCTGACACTAGTCCGCCGACCGTAACAGCTACCAGTCCCGTTAGTTCAGCTACTGGAGTTAGTATCACTTCGGTTATCACAGCAACTTTCAATGAAGATATCAACGCAGCCACATTAACCAGTTCCACCTTTGAATTACGGAATGCTGCTAATACGGTCGTCACCGGCACAGTCAGCTATAATTCTACTACCAGAACCGCTACCTTAACGCCTGCTGCTGCTCTGTCTAATTCCACCGTGTATACCGCCACGCTGAAAGGAGGCGCTACCGATCCCCGAATTAAGGATCTTGCGGATAACGCCCTGGGAGCTGATTTTACCTGGAATTTTACAACCGCGGCAGCCACTCCGCTGACCGTAACGTCGAACACCCCGGCCGATGGAGCCACCGGCGTATTAACAAGCACTGCAGTAACTGCCACCTTTAACCAGGCCATTGATGCGGCCACCCTTACCGCTACGACATTCGAATTGAGGAACGCGGCCAATACGCTCATTCCAGGCTCGCTGAGTTATAATCCAACAACCCGAGTGGCAACCTTCACGCCGACAGCGACGTTAGCTAATTCGACCGTATATACGGCAACGCTCAGAGGCGGCGCAACAGATCCAAGGATTAAAACCGCAACCGGACTTTCCATGGCTGCTGATTATGTGTGGAGTTTCACGACCGTTGCAGCCTCTCCGCTGACCGTAACCGCAAATACTCCGGCCAATGGAGCCACCGGCGTGTTAACAAGCACTGCAGTAACTGCCACCTTTAACCAGGCCATTGACGCGGCCACCCTTACCGCTACGACATTCGAATTGAGGAACGCGGCCAATACGCTCATTCCAGGCTCGCTGAATTATAATTCAACAACCCGAGTGGCAACCTTCACGCCAACTGCAGCGTTAGCTAATTCGACCGTATATACGGCAACGCTCAGAGGCGGCGCAACAGATCCAAGGATTAAAACCGCAACCGGAATTTCCATGGCTGCTGATTATATATGGAGTTTCACCACCGTTGCAGCCTCTCCGCTGACCGTTACCGCAAATACTCCGGCCAATGGAGCCACCGGCGTATTAACAACCACTACAGTAACTGCAACCTTTAACCAGGCCATTGACGCGGCCACCCTAACCGCTACGACATTCGAATTGAGGAACGCGGCCAATACGCTCATTCCAGGCTCGCTGAATTATAATTCAACAACCCGAGTGGCAACCTTCACGCCAACTGCAGCGTTAGCTAATTCGACCGTATACACGTCGACACTCAGAGGTGGTGCAACGGATCCAAGGATTAAAACCGCAACCGGAACTTCTATGACAGCTGATTATACCTGGAATTTCACTACTGTTGCGGTCACTCCGCTGACCGTAACCTCGAACACCCCTGCCAATAATGCTACCGGCATATTAACTTCAACTCCAATAACAGCGACCTTTAGCCAAGCCATTGACCCGGCCACCCTGACTGCTACAGCATTCGAATTAAGAAATGCTGCCAATACGCTCGTTGCAGGAAGCCTTACTTACAACTCAACAAGCCGGACAGCTACCTTAACACCATCATCAAACCTGGCCAACTCCACAGTTTATACAGCAACCCTGAGAGGAGGCAATACAGACCCCCGAATAAAAGATCTGGCAGGAACTTCTTTAGTTTCAAATTATGTCTGGAGTTTCACTACTGCTGCCGCCAGCTCTCAAACAGGTCCCTTTTCAATTTGGAATGCATCTGTACAGCCCGCTATTATCACTGAACCAGATCCCTCATCAGTAGAACTCGGAGTGAAATTCCGTGCGTCGGTTAACGGCTTTATAACCGGGATCCGTTTTTACAAAGGTCAAAGTAATACAGGTATTCATACCGCTAACTTATGGTCACGGACAGGCACAAACCTTGCGCGTGCAACTTTCACAGCAGAAACAGCATCCGGATGGCAACAAGTTCTTTTCTCAACACCGGTAGCCATTACCGCAGGTACAACTTATATTGCCTCTTACCATACTCCAACAGGGAACTATTCGGTCAATGAAAATTATTTTGCAGCAGGCGGAATAGTTTCCGGAAATCTCCAGGCACTGGCAGAAGGTGTTGATGGCTCGAACGGTGTGTATAATTATTCCTCATCCAGTTCATTTCCATCATCTTCCTACAATTCAAGTAATTATTGGGTTGACGTGCTATTCACCACTAATTCAACTCCAAATCCTTTGCAGGCCACACTAGCCTCTTCCTCTCTATTAACTACAGCTCCGGAGAAGTTGGATCTTATGAATATATCTGATGCAAACGCGATTAAGAATAATAAGATATCGTTGATATGTTATCCAAACCCTTTTTCTGGAAATGCAAGGCTAGAATTTGTTGTTCCAACTCAAGAACCAAAGGTTATGCTGGATATCTATAATTCTATGGGAAGAAAAACCAGCCGTGTTTATGAAGGTGCTGCGAAAGCGAATCAAGTTTATAGTTTCCCAATAGATACTGGTAATCTGGCCGCGGGAATTTATTTCATTCATTTCAAAACTTCACGCGGAGTTGAAAGCAGGAAAATAATTGAACTAGAGTAACAAGGACGTGCCAGCTTATTTCGGGATAACTATTGCAAGTTGATGATTTCGATACCGTCTCTTGATTATGAGATCTATAGTGTTACATACTAGTTTATTTTATTTAAAAATAATATTATATTTAAAATAAGACAGTTCCCTCACTTTCGTTTTTAAAAACCCTTTTACAACATCTAATATTTCTCCTGGACATCCCTTGATATTCTGCAGGAACTGAACTATTTGCTTATATCCTAAAATCTACGGTGATGAAAAAATACTCTATCCTTTACGATCGGAAGCATTTTATTTCTTCCAACATTCTTTCGAAACCAGCAGAAGTTTTTACAAAACTGACTCATTTGAAGAGGACGGGAATGCTGATTTTCAGAATATTTACTGTATTCCTATTAATGTATGTTTTAAATCCAACAAAAGCAAGAGCTCAAAACGAAAATATTTCAATCTGGAGTGCAACCACTACCCCTGGAACGATATCTGATCCTGACAGGAAATCTACAGAACTCGGTGTAAAATTTCGAGCTGCAGTAAACGGATTTGTTACTGGTATCAGGTTTTACAAAGGTCCAAATAATAGCGGCACACATGTAGGAACTTTATGGTCAAGAACAGGTACGGTTTTGGCAAGGGCAACATTCATTTCAGAAACCAGTACCGGCTGGCAACAGGTATTATTCAGTTCTCCTGTAGCCATTACTGCAGGCACTACCTATGTAGCTTCTTATCATGCAAATGTCGGCCGATATTCAATAAATGAAAATTATTTCACAACGAACATCGGAGTAAACCCGGTTTTACAAGCTCTGGCAAGTGGGGTCGATGGGGGCAACGGCGTGTACCGTTATGGAGCAAATAGCATATTTCCAAACTCGTCTACAAAATCAAGCAATTATTGGGTGGATGTAGTTTTTACGACCAGTATTGCTCCTGACACCACCCCGCCCACTGTAACTGCTAGTACTCCCGCTAATGGGGCTTCTAGCGTGAGCAGGCTGTCATCGCTCACGACAACTTTCAGTGAAGCAATAGATCAGGGAACGCTTAATAACACCACCTTTGAACTCCGGAATTCAAGTAACACAATTGTTCCGGGTGAAGTTACCTATAATTCAACTACCCGTGTCGCAACTCTTACTCCTTCGACAGCGCTCTCCTATTCAACTGTATATACAGCCACACTTAAAGGGGGCACGATTGATCCAAGAATTAAAGATGCCGCCGGGAATGCAATGGCAGCAGATTATTCCTGGAGCTTCACGACTGAAAATCCGACACCTCTGGTAGTGACTTCTACCTCACCGGCTAACCTGGCTACCGGCGTATTGACAAATTCTATTGTCAGGACATTTTTTAATCAGCCTTTAGATCCAATCACCATCAATGCCAACACAGTTGAACTCAGGAATTCGTCCGGTGGACTAGTTCAGGCCTCTATCGCATATAACAGTTCAACTTTGAGTACAACTTTGACACCATCTATTCCATTAGAAGTTTCTACGGCATACACGTTTACGCTAAAAGGAGGTGACACAGGCATTAAAGGTCAGGCTGGAAATGCGTTACCTGCAAATATTGTCACAAGCTTCACGACTTCCAGCCAGCAGACTTTAGTCGGTCCCTTTTCAATATGGGATCCAACAACAACACCAGTACCATTGCCAGCTACAGATCCGGAAACAAGAGCCGTAGAACTCGGAGTGAAATTCAGAGCTTCCGTTGATGGTCTGATAACGGGTATCCGGTTTTATAAGAGCGCCACGAACACCGGAGAACATGTGGCAACATTATGGTCCCGGACGGGAACAAATCTGGCACGAGCTACTTTTATCGGCGAATCTGCTTCCGGATGGCAGGAAGTTCAATTCAGCGCCCCGGTCGCTATCACAGCCGGCACCACATATGTTGCATCCTATCACACAAATACAGGTCGTTATGCAATCAGTGAAAATTTTTTTACGAGCAATGTGACCACACCTTATCTGCAAGCGTTAGCGCAGGGCGTTGATGGACCAAATGGAATCTACAGATACTCAGCTAACAGTATTTTTCCGAACTCACCGGATAAATCAAGTAATTATTGGGTAGATGTTCTTTTTGTAGATAATAATCCACCAAGAGTGACTGCCACAACTCCCCTGGCAGGAGCAACATCGGTAAGTACCACTTCCACTATAACCGCGACCTTTAGTGAAGGTATCGACCCAACTACATTAAACAGTAGTACTTTTGAATTAAGAAATGCCGCTAATACCGTCATACCGGGAGCGATAACCTATAATTCTGCAACAAGAACCGTAATCCTGACACCTTCTGCTGCTTTGGCTAATTCGACGGTATATACGGCAACTCTTCGAGGTGGTTCTATAAATCCACAAATCAAAGATCTGGCCGGCAATACATTAAGCACCAATTATAGCTGGAGCTTCACTACCGCGGCAGCCATCACCCCTAAGGTAACCGCAACCTCCCCTCAAAATGGATCGACAGGCATTTTAACAACGGCAAGTTTAACCGCCACTTTTGATCTGGAAATTGACACGGCAACCTTAACAAATACTACTTTCGAATTAAGAAATGCCAGCAATGCAGTTATTCCGGCTACCATAAGCTATAACACATCTACCAGAACAGCAACGTTGGCACCCTCCGCCGCCCTGGCTTATTCAATGCAATACACGGCAACACTGAAAGGAGGTGCCACAGATCCGCGGATTAAAGATCTCGCGGGTAACCCGCTTGCAGCCGATTTCATTTGGAGTTTCACTACCGTTGCCCCCACTCCCCTGACAGTAACAGCTACTACCCCTCAAAACGCTTCCACCGGCGTCCTTATAACTGCAAATATAACTGCCACTTTTAATAATGAAATTGACGGAAGCACCTTAACCAGTTCCACTTTTGAATTAAGGAATGCCAGCAATACCATTATTCCAGGAACTTTAACATATTCTTCAGCAACGGGTATTACCACGTTAACACCATCCGCGCCTCTGGCTAATTCAACTGTGTATACAGCAACTCTTAAAGGAGGTCTCTCAGATCCACGCATTAAGGATCTGGCCGGGACTGCCTTGGCAGCTAACTTTACCTGGAGTTTTACCACTGCTCCCGTGATTGCGCCCTTGATAGTCGCTAATACACCAGCAAATGGGGCTACAGGTATTTTAACAACGGCAAATTTAACCGCCACTTTTGATCTGGCAATTGACCCGGCAACCTTAACAAATGCCACTTTCGAATTAAAAAACGCCAGCAATGCAATTATTCCGGCTACGATAAGCTATAACCCATCCACCAGAACAGCAACATTAGCACCTTCCGCCACGCTAGCTAATTCAATGGAATACACGGCAACACTGAAAGGAGGTGCCACAGATCCGCGGGTTAAAGATCTTGCAGGCAACCCACTTGCAGCAGATTTTGTCTGGAGTTTCACCACCGTTGCGACCACCCCCTTGATGGTGACAGCGAATACCCCTCAAAGTGGGGCCACTAACGTCCTGACGACTACAGACATATCTGCCACTTTTAACAATGAAATTGACGAAGCTACCTTAACCAGTTCCACTTTTGAATTAAGGAATGCCAGTAATACCGTTATTCCCGGAACTCTAACGTATGCTTCAGGAACTGGTACTGCTACCTTGACACCAGCAACCGCTCTGGCTAGTTCAACGGTTTATACAGCAACGCTTAAAGGAGGTCTTTCAGATCCACGTATTAAGGATCTGGCCGGAAATGCTCTTGCAGCAAACTTTAGTTGGAGTTTTACCACTGCTGCCCTGGTTGCGCCGGTGGTAATAGCGAATACGCCAGAGAATGGAACTACCGGTATCTCCCGGACTACGACGGTGACCGCTGTATTCGATCTCCAGATCGATCCGGCAACGATAACCAACAATACTTTTGAATTGAGAAGTTCGAACAATACGCTAATTCCTTCAATAATAGACTACAATTCAATTAGCAGAACAGCCACATTAACGCCGTCTGAGCCACTGGATTATTCAACGGTTTATACTGCGACATTAAAAGGTGGTTCAATCAATCCACGTATTGAAGATATAAACGGTCATGCATTGGCCGCTGATTATGTATGGAGTTTCGCAGTTGTAGATGCACCGGCGCTTGTAGTGATTGGAAATAATCCCTCCAATGGAGCAACAGGGGTTTTAACAACGGCCTCAGTAAATGCGACCTTCAATCATGACATCAATTCGGCAACTTTGACTACCAGCACATTTACACTAAGGAATTCCAGCAACACTGCAATCCCTGGAACGATAACCTACGATCCGGAGACCAGAACCGCAACATTTATGCCTTCTACTGCGCTTGCTAATTCGTCGGTATATACAGCAACATTGAAAGGGGGGACTACTGATCCAAGAATAAAAGCTATCAGTGGAAATGCAATGGCCACCGATTATGTGTGGACTTTTACCACTATTAGTGGTGGCCCTCAAACTAGTAGGTTCTCAATTTGGCCTGCAACTACAATACCTGGCAGCCTGCCCGCTAACGATACAGAGCCAGTGGAATTAGGAGTAAAATTCCAGGCTTCAACAGATGGCTTTATTACCGGAATTAGATTCTACAAAAATCTAAATAACACAGGTACACATATTGGCAATCTATGGTCTCGCAATGGTACAAACCTTGCCCGGGTAACCTTTTCGACAGAAACTTCATCCGGCTGGCAGGAGGTGCTATTTAATACACCAGTTGCAATAACCAAAGGGACTACTTATATAGCTTCCTATTTTACCCCAACAGGGAATTATTCATTTGATGGAAACTACTTTGCCACCTCAGGGTCAGGCACCGATCCGGTGGTGGCACTACAAGACGGTAGTGACGGTCCAAATGGAGTATTTTCTTATTCTTCTGCATCAACGTTCCCATCATTCACCTTTAATTCTACAAACTATTGGGTGGATATTGTATTTGAAACTATTTTAGGCCCCGATGTCAAATCTCCCACAGTAACTTCGACATCGCCGTCAAATCAGGCCACCGGAATATCTATCTCCTCTGATGTTTTGGCTACGTTTAGTGAAGCAATAGACGAGGGAACTGTTAGTAATTTATCGTTTAAACTAAACAATACCTCGGGTCAGACAGTTTCAGCCGTCGTAAGTTATTCATCAACTTCAAGAACGGCCACCTTAAGTCCTTCTTCCCCACTCGAATACTCTACGGATTACGTGGCCACACTTAAAGGAATTCGAGATCAGGCAGGCAATATGATGGCAGACTTTGCCTGGACTTTTAAAACCAGTCAAGCTCCTCCACTTCCTCCTGCAGAAGGGCCTGGTGGGCCAATCCTCGTAATTAGCTCCGCTTCTAATCCTTTTAGCCGCTATTCTGTTGAAATTTTGAGAGCTGAAGGACTAAATGAGTTTAAGGCGTTGGATATTTCAGCTGTAACTCCTTTGGTTCTGAGTGAATATGATGTTGTGATTTTGGGAGAGCAACCTTTAACATTGTCGCAAGTGACAATGCTGACTGATTGGGTCAATGGTGGCGGAACTTTTATTTCATTCAGACCTGATGTAAAATTGGCTTCACTATTGGGTATCACCCGCACTACTGGAACCGCAGCCAATCAATATTTGTTGGTGAACACGGCAGCGGGGCCTGGAATGGGGATCGTCAACGAAACCATTCAATATCACGGCACTGCAGATCTGTACACTTTGAGCGGAGCGACAGCTCTGGCAACTTTGTATTCAACAGTAAATACTGCAACGACCAACCCGGCCGTGACAAGTAGAAATGTGGGCGTAAATGGGGGTCAGGCAGTTGCATTTACTTATGACCTTGCCCGTTCAATTGTTTATACCAGGCAAGGAAATCCGGCCTGGGAAGGACAAGACCGGGATGGCCTTGCACCTGTCCGCTCTAACGATTTATATTATGGGAATGCATCTTTTGATAGAAAACCGGATTGGATTGATTTTAAGAAAGTTGCCATACCTCAGGCGGATGAACAACAACGATTACTTGCAAATATTATCATTCAAGGAAATTTGGACCGCAAACCTCTCCCTCGTTTTTGGTATCTTCCAAAAGGTTTGAAAGCTGCTGTGGTAATGACTGGCGACGACCATGCTAACGCAGGAACGATAGCGCGATTCAATCACTACAAATCGATAAGCACCTCCAACACCGCTGACGCAGTGGCCGATTGGATAGCTATCCGAAGCACCTCCTATATCTATCCTTACACCCCAATAACTAATAGTCAAATTAATGCATTCCAGGCAGATGGTTTCGAAATTGCACTGCATCTATATACAGATTGCGGACCCTTTACAGAAACTTCCTGGTTGAATTTCTGGAATGAGCAGTGGAACGACATAAGCACAACCTTCCCAGCACTGAATGCGGCTGTAAGCAACCGAACGCATTGTTTACCATGGACTGACTGGACTAGTCAACCCAAAAATGAAGCATCCAAAGGGGTAAGAGTAGATGCAAATTACTATTATTGGCCAGGATCATGGGTTCAAAGCCGTGCGGGAATGTTTACCGGGTCAGGTCTACCTATGCGTTTTGCGGATCTGAATGGTAACATAATTGATTGTTACCAGGTAACCACCCAGGTTACTGACGAATCAGATATTAGCAATTACTCCGTTTTTATTAGTTCATTACTTGATAAAGCTAAAGGTCCGGAGGGATTCTATGGTACTTTTTGTGCGAACATGCATACAGACAATGGAACTTCCACAGGCTCTGAGGCGATCATTAACTCAGCAGTTGCGAGAGGGATCCCGGTGATTTCTGCTAAACAGTTATTAACCTGGCTGGATGGGCGTAATAATTCAGCGTTTAAAACTCTTACGTGGAATAACAATGAGCTGAATTTCGATTTAATAGCTGCAGATGGGTCGCGTAATTTAAAGGGCATGCTTCCGTTGAGAACATTAACAAAGGAACTTAGTATGATCCTTAAAGGAACTGCTACGGTTCCATTTACTAAGGAAACCATAAAGGGGATTGAGTATGCGTTCTTTGATGGAAAAGATGGAAACTACACTGCGATTTATGGAACTTCGGCTCAGCCTCTCGCTAACATATCTGCAATTTCTGAGATGAACTTGCTAAATAGCAGTCAAAAAACACTGAACCAGGATATAAAGCTTTCTGTTTATCCCAACCCTTTTGCGAAATACGCCACAGCCGAGTTTAGTACGCCAAAGAATGAGGAAAAGGTCTATTTAGACGTTTATAATGTAAACGGAGTAAAAATTAAAAATCTTTATGAAGGGCCAACACTGGCTAATGAACTAAATCGATTTGAGATTAATAGCTTAAACCTTTCACCCGGTGTTTATTTTATTCACTTTATCACACCACAAAAAACGGTAACTACGAAAGTCATTACAAATTAAAACCCTGAATTCGCAAACTGCCTATATGATGCATCCATGCCGGCTAATGAAACGAAAACGTTCGCGAAGCGTACGTGAACCTAAGAAATGCTTTCGTTAGCCGGCACTATTTTATTCCTGACTTTTCTTTTAAACCAAAAATACATCGGCACCCCGGTTAGCATAAGTACCAGTCCAATGGACGCTTCGCGTGGTCTTGTAATAAATGTATTGAAAAACAAGCCTGCGCAGAATAAGATGAAGATGCCCGGAACTATAGGGTATCCCCACACTTTATATGGCCTTTCGGCATCAGGCATTGTACGCCGAAGAATAAAAACTCCTAAGGCTGTAGCACCATAATATATGAAAACTGCAAAAATCAGCATGTCAGTAAGTTGATCAAAACTGCCTGAAAGTACGAGCACTGAAGCCCAAACGCATTGGAACTTGAGGGAATTGGACGGAACATGTTTACTATTAAGTTTTGCAGCACCAGAGAAAAACATTCCTTCTTTTGCCATGGCATAATAGGGTCGTGCACCTGTTAATATGCTTGCATTGGTACATCCCAAAGTGGTAACAAGGATTAGCACAGAGATGAACATCACACCACTAGTTCCCCAAAAAGTCCGTACTGCTTCAACTGCAGCGATTTGATTCCCCGCCTGGTATATTTCGGTGAGCGCAGGAATTGATAAAACAGACAGGTAGGTAGCGTTAGCAAGAAGATAAACGCCAATCACAATAAAAACCCCGATAACAACGCCTTTAGGTAGAGTATGTTTAGCATCCTTGATTTCACCCCCTATAAACCCAATAGAATACCAACCCTGATACGCCCAGAAGGCAGCAAGCATAGCAGTGAATAAGGCACTGATCGTAACCGGCGAACCAGTAGCAGTACTCATTTGAACACTTTGTGAAACAACAGCTGAATTACTGCTTAAGCCGAAAAAAACAATCAGTCCGATACCGGCAAAAACCATTAGTAGAATAGCATTGCTTACGCCAACTCCCGTTTTTATTCCTCTCGTATTTACCCAGGTCAGGAAGATAATGAGCAGTATAGCCGTCAATTTAACCGAAAAGCCCATAAATGGGTAAAACACTCCTGCAATGCTTACGTCCTTATAGGTTTCGAAAATTTCCGGCAGATTAACAATACTGTCAAAAGACTGTGCAAACACGTAAGCTATCGAAGCAATAGCTGCAGTCTGGATCACTGTAAATAGCGACCAACCAAACATAAAGGCAAAAAATTTATTGTAGATCTTTTTGTAGTAAGCGTATTCGCCACCCGTGTCAGCGAGCAATCCGGCCACCTCCGCATTGCAAAGGGCACCTAATAGCGTAATAATTCCGGCGACAGCCCATGCGATCAACACCCAGCCAGAGGATCCTAGCTCTGCCGACATTGGGGCAATCTTTTTATATACTCCCGAACCAATAATATTTGCAATGACTACTACAATAACATATCGTAATCCTAATGACTGGCTAAGCTTCGAAGTGGTGCTCATAATGAGAATAAAATATACCCTAAACTAGACTTATTTCGTGGCAAACAAGCTAGCTTCACTAATTATTAGGGTAAAATGAATAGTTTTAAACTACAGATCATACGATATGTGATATAAAATATGGAAGACTTGCTCCTTTAAATGAAGAATTTCGCCGATGAAGCACATGGTGAACAAATGCGAAAGTATACATCTGAAAGGTATATTGTTCATCCTGAGCGAGTGATGCTCATCTGCATTAAGGTTTGGATAGTTTTTTTGATATAAACATATCGGAAAAGCCGCAAAGAACTCGACACTATAAGGCTTTCAAAAGCCATTGCTACTGCTCAAACAATTAAATATGCTGATCTGATTGATAATGCTTGTGATATTATTAAACATGACCGTCCCTTTGGTCGGAAATATTTAGGCGAAGCAAGAATCTACTTCAGGATGTGAAGAATGGCAATGCCGATCTTCGCGAACGGGAAATCAAGACACTCGATAAGTTAGCCGGTAAAAACGCTTTCTAAAATCTCTATACCCGGCCTGTGAGTTGGTTTACAAAATATCCTGCTATATCGGGATAAAAGATTATGGTGAGAAGTACTCCCGTTAAAGCTCCATAAAAATGGGCGTCGTGGTTAATGGCATCCCTTGAGTTACGCGCTGCATACCAGCAATATCCTAAAAATAAAAATCCGTAAAGAACTGCCGGAATAGGAAAAGGTATAGGCAGAATGATCATCTTATTAAGCGGATAGAACAAAATGTAACTGAATACCACCGCACAAACAGCACCTGAAGCACCAAGGCTATTAAACCAAAAGTGATCTTTGTGTTTCATGATAGAGGTGATGTCACTTAAGATGATGCTTACCAGATATAATATTCCAAACTGCACATGCCCCCAACTACTTAAGGATGCAAAGGTTTTTTCGAGAGGGAATGCAAAGAAGAAATAAGAAAGCATATTTACGAATAAGTGGCCCCAGTCTTTATGAATTAAACCGCTGGTAATTAATGAGTACAATCGCTCCCCGCGACTCACACTATATGGATGAAGCATAAACTTACCATAGACCGTGGCATTAGAAAAAGCGTACAAGCTGGTAATAATGGTAAACAGGAAGATGGCAGTCGCAACAGGGGTATCGGTTATAAAGCTTTCCATTATTTAAGGTCTAGTTTGGTATTATTTATTAAACGCCCAACAGGATAGCGTAAGTGTGTTTTTTCGTAGTAATCAGAATGTCTGTACACCCAATCCAATGCTGCTGAAGCAGTTTTAAATAACTCCGGATCTTCAAGCTTTTCTTCCTGGAATAGTTTCGATAACTGTTTGTCATTATTAATCAGGGAAGCCGCTTCATCCTCGAAGACATATGCAGAAAAATGCTCTTTCTGTCCGAGCACAGAATCAAAGAAATTCCATGCAAAAAAAGAATCTACACCCTCGGGTTCAAGTGTTTCAACAATATAGCGGTTCTGCGGCTGATTCACGTAGACCAAATAATCGCCGCTATAATAGTTAACTCGTTGTAATTTCGGGAGAACCTTCACATCGCTATGAATATAGTGTCCTTCATAAGGCCGCTGTACAGTTTTGTAATCGGCAATGTAATACATCTCAAGATCAAGGGTAGTGTCCTCTCGAAGCCGTCGCATTTCCACCCCGTTTAATCTTAGGAGACTTATTACCTTCTCCCAGGCCTGGGGTATTAAATAAGCAAGTGGTTTTTCGACTTCAACATTTGCAACGTATTTATCCCAAACTTTTATATCTCTTTCGAACGGCGAATTTCGGTCATAATATAATCTGCTGAACCCGCTTACTTCGCTTAGTTTGTATCTCGCCTCGTAGCCTTTAAAGCTGAACAATTCGAACTTACGTTTATCTAGCTGCCATCTAAGGGGGAAACGGGTTTGTGTTCTTATAAGCTCATCAGCTTTCTCCTTATTTTCACCTATTAGATTAGCGTCTTTCTGAACAATATTGATCACTTGCCGCATAAACTCATAGGTTGACTCGACACGCTGTTTATAGGGCTTCAGCATATGGGTTTCAGGCATAAAGCCGATAGCATTATGTAAAGCTGCATAACCGGTACTGTACCTGGCGGTTTCCAGAAAGCCCACGATACCCGAATCGGGCGTTTCATCTATACTATTAACATAAGGAGTTAGGGGGTAACCGGCCGCTTTCATGCCAGAGTACAAATCCGGAAGCATTTTATTGCTCAGGTAATCTGCCAATAGTGGTTGAAGCTTATTCTTCTGTGTGGGTATCAGGGTGATAATGTATTGATAATCTGCCCCGTTGCTGGTATGATTGTCAACAAATACCTCTGGTTTCCAGGCACTGAATATCTCCTGAAAACTTTGAGAATTTTTTGAATCGCCTTTGATGAAATCCCGGTTAAGATCCAGATTTTGATAGTTTCCTCTGAAGCCATAACTTTCAGGCCCGTTCTGATTGATTCGAGATATACCTCTGTTTAAACTTCCATCAATGTTGTATACCGGAATGATACATATCACGACATCTTCTGGAAGCTGATCCTTTTCAAGCAGATCCCGGGCAAGCATCATAGTAGCATCAATACCTTCCGGTTCACCAGGGTGTATGCCGTTATTGATTAATAAGACGCGTTTATTTTGTTTGCGGATAAGCGCCGGATCAAATATTTTATGTCTGGACAATACGACCAGGTTGAGCGGCTTGCCAATGTCTGTTAAGCCGCATGTAAGCATTTTTACCTGGGAGTATTTAGCGTCTAAAGCTTCATAAAAAGAGATAACTTCCGAATATTGAGCAGTGCTGTTTCCATCTTTACTTTTTTCGAAGGGAGTTAACTGAGCAGAAGCAAGATGGTTCAGGGATTGCATAAAAAATAGAAGTAGTACTAGGTTTTTCATTTATCTGCTTTTGCTGATCTGGCAAATATATTATCCAAGGCCCAGCTTATCTATTTGCGCAGCAAGTTTGCGGTCTTTGTCAGTAATTTTGTTACCCTCTGAGTGAGTTGACAATCGAATGGTTACCTCATTATAAACATTTGTCCAATTGGGATGGTGATCCATCTTTTCTGCCAGTAAAGCTACAGAATTCATAAAGGCCCATGCGTTTACGAAATCCCTAAATTTGAACTCTTTAACCAAGGCTGATCCGCCTTCATCGGTATTAACTTCTTCCCATTCCATAACTTTTTAATAAGTTCTGCTTATTTTTTGAAAGACTTGATACAACCAAATCATAAGAGTGATCAATCATCTCTTTTAGCTGTGGCTCCGTCAACCTCCCCTTGATGTAGACACTGTTCCAATGAGTTTTATTCATATGATAGCCGGGCTGCACTTCTTCATATTCTTCGCGAAGTCGTACAGCTTTTTCCGGGTCACACTTAACATTAAAACTATCCGGATTGTTAAGACCAATCAAAAGGAACATCTTATCTAATACTTTGAAGACAAGAGTATCTGGTCCGAAAGGCAACGTTTCGGCGACTCCTGCTTTGGTCAGACAGTAATCACGAAGTAATTCTATATTCATTAGTACCTGAACGGTCGATAATGCACGCCCTTGCGACCAAAGCAGTACTTAAGGCTTAAAGTGGCATAGCTATACATATCGTTATAATTATTCTCAAATTTCTCAGGCGGGTCGTTAAATCCATCCATTCCCTCACCAAAGGTTAGATTCATCTGATAACCCGCGCTGAGTATGTATCGTGTTTCACCCCAGTCATCCACAATGTTAAAACCAATACCTGCCATCGCCGGCACAACAAGGTTAACTCCAGAGTCATCGCCTGGAAAAGTATATTGATTGGGGAGACCATCAGGCTTAATTCGCGTAACAAAAGTCATGTTATTAAAAATAAAACCACCGCCCGAACCAACATAAAGGCCCTTAAAAGTATTTAAGATGCTCCGCCGATTGTAATTCAGAAGTTCCCCTAATGAAAACTTCATGTTGAAGATTAAAGCTTTATAAGTATTTTCAAATTCACGCAGATGTGGATCAGTCAAGCGGTTACCACCTGTGAGTTTGCCGAATTGTCCTTCAGCACCAAGCACAATAAAGGGGGTTAAATAGAAGTCGGAGTAAAGTGTTGCTGCCGGACCAGTCCTGTTTGTATAAACGTCAGAAAACGGTCTATTAGGACCCGCGCCCAAGCCAACACTAAAACGGTGAAAATTATACTGCGAAAAAGTATTGGAGAATTGGAATAAGGCAAACAAAAAAAATACAAACTTTTTCAAACCGTTAATATTAAATTAAAGCCTTAAAATTATAAAAAAACCGGCTGTACCTTTGCAGGTGAAATAGATCTGCAATAAATATACATTTTCAAACAAGTTTTTATGCATAGTGATTACAATTCATTTTCAGCCGCGGACCGCTTTCTTAGATACGTTCGGATAGATACACAGTCTGACGCCTCCTCTGATACCTGCCCTTCTACTGAAAAGCAAAAAGACCTGGGACGTTTATTGGTAAAGGAACTGGTTGAGATTGGGATAGCCGACGCTCACATCGATGAACATGGTTACGTGTATGGCACCATTCCTTCTAATTCAATAAAAGAAGTCCCGGTAATTTGTTTTTGCTCCCATATGGATACCTCTCCCGATTGCAGCGGTGAGAACGTTAAGCCCTTGGTCCATAAGAATTACCAGGGCCAGGACCTTGTTCTGCCTGACGACCCCAACCAAATCATCAGAATGTGCGATCATCCCGACTTGAAAAATCAGTTAGGAAATGATATCATCACCGCTAGTGGTACGACCTTACTAGGAGCGGATAACAAGGCGGGAATCGCCGAAATAATGGCGATGGCGAAATATTTTATCGACAATCCCCAAATCAAGCATGGCGCAATTAAGATCTTGTTTACTCCAGATGAAGAAATCGGCAGAGGCGTAGATAAAGCAGATCTGCAAAAGCTAGGTGCTGACTTCGGATATACCGTTGATGGCGAAGCGGCCGGCTCGATAGAAGATGAGACTTTTTCTGCAGATGGTGCAGTTCTTACAATAAAAGGCGTTAGCTCACATCCCGGATTTGCGAAAGGGAAAATGGAAAGCGCCATCAAAATAGCATCGGAAATTGTTGCTTCGCTTCCAAAGGAAAACCTATCTCCGGAAAGCACCTGGGACCGAGATGGGTTTATTCATCCAACGGGGATAAATGGCAATGTTGAAGAAGCAAGAATAGAATTTATTATTCGCGATTTTAAAGAGGAAGGCCTTTACACCAACGAACAGATTATCAATGAGATAGCAAAACAGGTTATATCCCAATATCCTAACTCCACTTATAAACTTAATATTACCCCACAGTATCGAAACATGAAGTCGATACTAAACCGCTATCCGCAAATAATTGATTACGGAAAGAGAGCAATCAAAAGGGCCGGGCTAGAGCCAAATCTGCGTAGTATTCGCGGTGGTACTGATGGCTCACGGTTGTCGTTTATGGGTTTACCCTGTCCGAACATTTTTGCAGGCGAGCACGCTTTTCATGGTAAGCATGAGTGGGTATCCGTCCAGGATATGAATAAAGCTGTCGAAACAATTATTCACCTTGCTATGATCTGGGAAGAAGAAGCGCCCTCCTAATCGCCGAAATTTCCTTTAATCATATCTAAGAGAGGGCATTTTAGGTTCACTATTACACTTAAAACTTGCTGAAAACCAGGTAATTCGCACGCGGAAAATACGTGGTTTTGATTTTAACATAAAGATGAAACTGCCTATACCACCTTGGTAAAGGCTTTTTTTTTGTAGATAAACACGTGATTGTCCAATAACCAACACCGTTTAGCCAAACGATTTATAGGTTTCTATTGTTATAATTCTACAACTACCTACTAATTATGGATAAAAAGCTAACAAGTGTTAATAAAATTAGCACACGACCTGCTACGAAAAGAATCTTACCCTCTAACATTTTTTGTTTTTCACATTTACGCTGGGATTTCGTTTTTCAAAGACCGCAGCATCTTTTAACACGGTTTGCAAAAATTTTTAATGTATACTTCCTTGAGGAACCAGTGTTTGAAAATACGGCGATCGCTTATCTCGCTAAATCGTTAAAGGAAGAAAACTTATGGGTTCTAACTCCGCATCTGCCTGAAGGACTGACCTATACTGAGATTATCGAAACTCAAAAACAATTATTGAGTGAGTTCTATCACACAAAAAATTTGAATGATTTTGCTTTCTGGTATTATACACCAATGGCTTTGGAATTTTCCCGGGAGTTTAAACCTGCAATTGTAATATATGATTGTATGGACGAACTTTCTGCGTTTAAATTCGCGCCATCGGCAATAAAGGAACTTGAGAAGGAACTTTTGGCTAAAGCTGACGTTGTCTTTACAGGCGGCCAGTCGTTATTCGAGGCAAAGCAGCACCAACATTCTAATATCTTCCCGTTTCCAAGCAGTATCGACAAACATCATTTTGAAAAGGCCCGTACATACAAAAAATCGCCAAAAGATCAGATTGACATCTCAAAACCGAGAATTGGTTTTTTCGGTGTAATCGACGAACGATTCGATATCGATTTGATCGCTGAAATGTCTGAAATACGTCCTGACTGGCAGTTTATGTTAATTGGTCCGGTGGTGAAAATTGACCCTGACATTCTGCCAAAGGCAGAAAATATTCATTACCTGGGCTCCAAAACGTATCTGGAGCTTCCGGAATATTTATCGGGCTGGGACATTGCGTTAATTCCTTTTTTGATAAATGAATCAACTCAATTTATTAGTCCAACAAAAACTCCGGAATATCTGGCTGCCGGAATTCCGGTTGTATCAACCCCAATTAAAGATGTGGTTCGACCATATGGAGATAAGAATCTGGTTCATATTGCGAGTACTGCCATAGAGTTTGTAACAGCAATCGACAAACAATTAAATACTGATAAAAAGTGTTGGCAGGAAGAAGTTGACGATTTTTTAATGCAGAGCTCCTGGGATCTGACATGTTCAAAAATGCTCTTCCAAATGGAATTAACGCTTTTAAAAACAGCGCAAGTGAATCAAATAACTGTCTCAACAAAATAACTATGTTCGATTATCTTATAGTGGGTGCGGGGTATGCGGGAAGCGTATTGGCAGAAAGATTAGCACGCGTTGCAAATAAAAAAGTTTTGATTATTGACAAACGTAATCATATCGCAGGCAACGCTTATGATTATTATAATGAGGATGGCATATTGGTACACAAGTACGGACCACATATATTCCACACCAATAGTAAAGACGTATTTGAATACCTATCGAAATTTACTGAATGGCATAATTACCAGCACAAGGTTCTGGCAAGTGTTGATGGACAAATGGTACCAATGCCTATCAATCTTAATACAATTAATAGCCTTTATGGTCTTAACCTTAGCAGTTCAGATGTCGAAGATTTTTTCGCTTCACGTGCAGAGGATATAAAAAAGATCACTACATCAGAGGATGTGGTGGTAAGTAAGGTGGGAAGAGAGCTTTACGAAAAGTTTTTTAAAGGATATACCCGTAAGATGTGGGAACTTGATCCTTCCGAGCTTGATGCTTCGGTAACCGCCAGAGTACCTACCCGCACAAATAAGGATGACCGGTATTTCACAGATACCTACCAGAGTATGCCTTTGCATGGTTATACTAAAATGTTTGAAAAGATGCTTGCACATCCAAACATTAAGATTATGCTAAATACGAATTACCAGGAAATTATGGATGAAATCAGTTATAAAAAATTGATCTTCACCGGGCCGGTAGATGAATATTTCAATTACTGTTATGGGAAATTGCCTTATCGTTCTATTGAATTCAAGTTTGAAACTTTAGATAAGGAAGGGTTTCAGCCCACGGGTACCGTTAATTATCCTAACGATTACGGCTTTACCCGTATCACTGAATTTAAATACTTAACTGGTCAGAAAAATCCAAAGACATCGATTGTTTATGAATTTCCTAAGGCGGAAGGTGATCCATATTATCCGATCCCCAAGCCTGAAAATGGCTTGTTATATAAAAAATATCAAGCGCTGGCGGACCAACTATCAAATACCTATTTTGTTGGACGTCTGGCAACTTATAAATACTACAATATGGACCAGGTTGTTGCCCAGGCCCTTTCTACTTTCAAGAAGATTTTGAATCACGAAATTTCTAAACCTACTTCTGATGAAAAGAACATCCTTAAATCGAAAAATTGAAGTTTGGGGGGGAATAGAATGTACTTATAATCGGGTTTCTGATGCCTATTTTGATCAGCTAAATTATACTGGTCATTACGAGCGTGACGAAGATATTAATCTTTTTGCCAGCTTGGGAATAACCCGGATGCGATACCCTATTTTATGGGAGAAATTGCAGCCTGAGGCTGATATCGAAATTGACTGGAGTTGTGTGGAGGACAAACTGAACCGACTCAAACAACTCGGTATTTCACCGATTGCCGGTCTGGTGCATCACGGGAGCGGGCCGCGATATTCAAACATTTTTGAGGATTCATTTCCGAAGTCACTCAGTGATTATGCATCAAAGGTTGCAACAAAATTTCCATGGATTGAATACTACACGCCCATAAACGAACCCCTTACTACCGCACGTTTTTGTGGACTATATGGAATCTGGCATCCACATAAAAAAGATGATAAAAGCTTTGTTAAGATTCTGATAAATGAGTCCAAAGCAACAATCATGGCCATGCAGGAGATCAGAAAGATTAATCCTGAAGCTAAATTAATACAAACTGAAGATCTCGGTAAAACCTACAGCACACCGATGTTGAAATACCAGGCGGACTTCGAAAATCAGCGCCGATGGCTGTCTTTTGATCTCATTTGTGGTCGGGTAACCCCTGTGCATCCGCTGTGGCAGTATTTATTAAATTCCGGAGCTAAAAAGGATGATCTCTTTTATTTTATTAAATATGCCTGTGTACCGGATACCATTGGATTTAATCACTATCTAACGTCTGAACGATATCTTGATGAAAACCTGGATAATTATCCCACCCATACTCATGGTGCTAACTTTCATCATCAGTATGCGGATGTAGAGGCTGTTAGAACTGACCATTTAGGAGTTTTGGGTCTCAAAGGCTTACTCGAAGAAGCGTGGAATTATTTCAAAATGCCCATAGCAATTACGGAAGTGCATTTACATTGCACCCGTGAAGAACAATTAAGGTGGTTTAACTCTGTTTGGATCTCTGCCAATGAACTAAAAAACGAAGGAGTGGCAATTGAAGCAGTTACCGCTTGGGCAATGCTTGGTTCCTTTGGTTGGAATAAACTTCTAACCGAAGAAAATGGTCAGTATGAAAGTGGCGTATTTGATGTCCGATCGGGGGTTCCCCGGCCAACTATCTTAACCCAAATCATACAATCCTATTCAAAAGGCCATTCATTTAACCACCCTGTGTTAGAAGATGAGGGATGGTGGAAATCAGACAAAAGAATTTTATATCCCTTTAAACATAAAAATTTTTTACCACCTAAAAGTGTTGGCAATTCATCACCAATATTGATTACAGGAAAAACCGGCACCCTTGGCCACGGCTTTTTCCGCGCTTGCTCATCTCGGGGAATTTCGCACCAGTTACTAAGCAGGGAAGAGTTGAATATTGAAAACCTGCAACAAGTTGAAAAAATAATTAAATTACGAAAGCCATGGGCAATAATTAATACGGCTGGTTTTGTAAAAGTGGACGATGCGGAAGACGATCAGGATAACTGCTTCAGAGCAAACACCACGGGGCCTGAAAACCTGGCTTTAATCTGTCGTAAATATGGTGTGAGGTTTCTTACCTTCTCTTCAGACCTTGTCTTCGATGGACAGAAATTACGTCCCTATGTAGAAACTGATGATGTTTCACCCTTGAGCATTTATGGCAAGAGCAAGGCGAAAGCAGAAGAATTGGTTCTTAAGCTTGATCCAACAGCATTGGTAATCAGAACAAGTGCATTCTTTGGACCATGGGATCAGTACAATTTTGCCTCACATGTTTTAAGTTCTCTTCAGAACAATCTGCCTTTGAATGCTATTGATGATGTTTTCATCTCGCCCACCTATGTCCCTGACTTGGTGAATACTGCCCTTGACCTACTGCTTGACGGAGAATGCGGTGTATGGAATCTGGCTAATGATGCTGAAGTTAGCTGGGCAGACTTCGCCCGCGAAATCGCCATGAGGGGATCGTATAATCCAAATCTCATTACGAGGGTTTCTCTAAATGAAATGGCATTGAAGGCACTCCGCCCTTCTTACAGTGTATTGAAAAGTGACCGGGGGGGCCTGCTCGCTAATCTTGATAACGCTTTAGAGCGATTTTTTTCAGATAACGAACTTATTATTAAGTAAGTACACCACTTCTCTGTAACATCAACTACATTCAACAACTTCGACATAATTAATTATGTAAGTATCTTAGTTCACCTAAAGGAAGCGGATATTTTATTAAGGCCGTCTTTATTAGGAGTTCTAATTAAATAAAATTCCTTTTTAAACTTACAAGGGATTTCTAAGTCGAAGTACAAATGAATCAATCTCTGCGTCGTTCTCTTATCCTTTTCTTCATCGGAAGTCAATTTTTTCTCTTTAGAACAACGATAGCGCAAACTATCAAAAATGATGACACGATAATTAGCAGCTGGGCCACAAAATCTATTAATATTGATGGACTGTTAACAGACTGGAATGATTCACTTCAATACTTCAACGAAGACACACAATTCTCTTTTAAAGTCAAGAATGACGAAAAGACGCTTTACCTGGCTATAAAAAGTCAGGATAAACAGAACCTTAACCGAATACTTGCCCGTGGTATTAGTTTTTCTGTAAATACCGATGGTAAAAAAAAACCAGGTTCCACTGTTATTTTCCCTGTGCTGGAGCGCGGTAGCCAGCCAGTGAAACCAGTAAAAGGGCAGCCAGACGCTAAAGAAGCGCAGGCACATATCCTCGCCCGAATTCAGCGAATAAACGTCACCGGGTTTCCTGATATTCTCGATGGACCTGTCTCAATTAATAACACATACGGAATTAAAGCAGCAGCAAGTTTTGATTCAAAAGACAACTTGGTGGTTGAGTTAGCTGTCCCTTTACAACAATTAGGTGTTACAACCAGTCAGGGATTAATTGCGTTGCTGGTTGAAATAAATGGTGTCAAGCAGCCCCGAGGAGCTTATAATCCCAATAGGAACTCCCAAAGTGGAATGTATGGTTATCCCCGCCGTGACTATCGTTATGACCGCGGTCCAATAACTAATAAGGAAAACTCAGCAACCGGGTTTTGGATAAAAACTACACTCGCTAAAAATTAAATGATAGATAAATGAATAAAACTTTACTTCTCCTGCTTTTCGTTGTTTTCAGTTTCTCTGTAGCCGCGCAGACCGGCAGGCAAGTAAGTGGATCAGTTATCGACTCATCCGGAAATAAGATTATTGCAGCAAGCGTAAAATTGGTGTCCGCGACGGACAGTTTGACCACTAATACAAATGATAAAGGCGAATTCGCATTTTTAAACATAAAGGCTTCTGATTTCAGCATCCTTGTCACCCGCCTTGGTTTCGAAACTGTTAGCAAAAGATATCAAAAAACGGGAGATGTCTCAAACATCTTATTGGATCCTATAACCATGAACTTTGAAAGCAAATTGCTGAATGAAGTGGTTATCTCCGGCACCCCCAAAGTAACCATTAAAGAAGACACCGTAGAATATAAGGCTTCGAATTACGCTCTGCGGGAAAACGCTTTAGCTGAGGATCTGCTAAAGAAATTGCCGGGCGTAGAGGTTGACAAGGATGGTAATGTTACTGCACAAGGTAAAACCATTACTAAAGTACGGGTAAATGGAAAAGACTTTTTTGGTGGAGATGTAAAGACTGCTACCCAGCAGCTTCCGGCAGATATTATCGATAAGATCCAGATTATAGAAGATTATGGCGATCAGGCTAACCTGACAGGTATCAAAAATGGTGATCCTGAAAGAATCTTGAATATTGAGATCAGGCCCGATAAAAACAAAGGATATATGGCTCAGGGAACAGTTGGCGGAGGAAATAAAGACCGGTATCAAGCGTCATTAACAGCAAATTCCTTCAAAGACAAACAGCAGCTCTCTTTCATCGGGAATTTGAATAACACAAACAGTTCAGTGTTCAACTTCAGCGGAGGCGGCGGAGGCGGAGGCGGAGGCGGAGGCGCCGTTCGTATGCAGGGTGGAATGAGAGGTGGCGGCAATAACGCTGGCGGTGATGGACTTACTCTTGTCGGATCTATCGGCTTAAATTACCGGGATGAATGGAGTAAGAAATTGTCATCCTACGGGAGCTACAGTTTTTCAAACCGCGACAATGAAGTAACCAGTAACCAGCTTTCGCAAAATGCTTTCGAAAATAATCTGATAGTTAATGATCAAAATAATACTAATACAACCACTAATATCAACCATCGTTTCAACTGGAATCTTGAGTATCGTCCGGATAGCTTGAACTACATCAAATTTTCGCCAAGCTTCAATTACTCCCAATCAGATGCCCGAGGATTTTCAAACTATACCCAAACCAATAATTCACAACCTAATTCTGCAGGAATTACCTCAAACAGTTCGGCCTCCATTACTCCGGCAATAGGCGGAAATCTGTTGTTAAATCATCGCTTCGCAAAACGCGGTCGCAACATATCGTTAAATTTAAACCTGAATAATTCAGACAGTGAGCAAGATCGCGATGAGTTAAACGAGTATACAAACTTCAGACCTACAGGAGACACTGAAGTCTATCGTCGCCAGCGTCTCGATATAATCAACAAAAGCCTTAACTCGGGCGCTACTCTCTCCTATAACGAACCCCTGACAAGAACTTCTAACCTGGAGTTCAGCTATACCTCGAACTATACGAAGTATGAAAACGACAGGGAAACTTTTGACCTCAACCCACAGGGCTCTAACCTGCGGATCGATTCTCTGAGCAATAACTACGATTATTCATTTGCAACTAATCGATTCGGACTAAACTACCGGGTTAATCAGAAGAAGTATAACTATTCCCTGGGTGCCAGCATCCAGCCCAGTGTGCTTGAAGGGAATTCAATTATATCTAACCAACTGGTTTCTTATCGTAATACCGGGCTCAATTTTGTTCCAACTGCCAGATTTTCATACAATTTCTCTCGAACACGTGCTTTCAATGCCAGCTATTTCGGCCGCAGCAATGAACCCGGTTATACTCAGTTACAGCCGATAGCAGACCTTTCAAACCCTCAGTATCCTATTTTTGGTAATCCAAACCTAAACGCTGAATTTAATCATAGGTTCAATCTTCGTTACAATAACTTTGAATTTAATACCGGCAACGTATTGTTTACTAATCTTTCAGCATCCTTTACAGAGAACAAAATCGTAACTGATATAACAACCCGTCTTGACGACCCGGCAGTAGGCCTTGTCCAGGAGACCCGTTATAAAAATACAGATGGATACTATACCTTAAATGGCTTTTATAATTACTCAAAGCCCTTTGCAGAACGTAAATATGTGGTATCTATCAACGGTTCTGCTAACTATAATAATAACGTTTCCTTTAACAATGGCGAGAAAAATATTGGCAAAAACTGGGTACTAACTCAAGGATTGAATACGCAGATAAATCCTGTTGAGTGGCTGGAGATGAACCCAGGCGTTAGTTACAGTTACAATACCAACACCAATGACATAGTTACTCGCTCAAACACAAAGGTTTCTGCTTGGGGTGTCAACTTCAACAGCAAAACCTATTTCCTTAAAACATTTCTTATTGGCATTGACATGAGGAAAACTTTCAATAGTGGATACAGCAGTTTACTAGCTGCCAATCCTTTTATAATAAACACTTATCTCGAGAAACAATTTTTTAAAGGCAAGAACGGAACTTTACGTCTCCAAGCTTTTGACCTTTTGGATGAGAACATCAGCGTATCACGCTCGCCTATAACCAGTGCTAATACAATTGTAGATAGCCGAAGCAATCGTTTATCAAGATATTTTATGTTGAGTTTTACCATGCGACTGCAAAGCTTTAACGGTCAACAAACGCAGATGCGAATGCCAGGTCGTGGTGACAGGATCGAGGTCAGAAGACAGGGAGGCGCATAGTTCGTTAGTATGATATAAATGTAAGTACAGGCCGGAGATTGAGATTCGGCCTTTTTATTGCTTCTAAAACGGCCGCCCCAAACCTTATCGAACGTTTGTGGTTATTAGAAACTAAAACCTTATACATATGAACAATTTCTTTAGAGCAATTATTGCAGGTTATGGCGCCAAAAAGCTTGGCGGTGGCTGCATCGGTACCATTGTTGTTTTTATTTTAATCTGGGTTGCCTTAGGATATTGTTAATCCATGCGACTAACGCATCAATATAGCTGAGAAAGTCATTTTCTCAGCTTAAAACTTCATAAATCGTTCGTGTACCTTCTTTATGTTTTAATGTTGTCGTACCAACCATCTCACATTTAAAAGATTCCTTAATCTTTTCGAAATCATATTCATCAATAATGATCTGACCAGGTTTAGCTGCCGCCTTCAATCGCTGAGCTGTATTAACAACATCTCCAATAACTGTGTAATCAAGTCTACGAAGACTAGCAGAGCCAATATTTCCTGAAATCACCTCACCGCTTTTGATCCCAGTAGAAACCTCCGGTAAGAAGTTCAGTTCCGCAGAAATATCCGGCAATTTATTTATATGCTCACGAACAGCCAGAGAAGCTTCAACTGCGCGGTCTAAATGATATTCACCTCGAAATACCGCCATTATCGAATCGCCCATAAACTTATCAATGTGTCCATTTTGAGCGATTATCTGCTTAACCATAACTTCAAAGTAATTGTTCAAAAGCTTAACAACTTTATCTGCCGGCTCTTTCTCGGTAATGGAGGTAAAATCGCAAATGTCAATAAATACAACCGTTGACTCTATAGTTTCGTTTGCCAGTAGACTTGCTTCAAATTCCTCCCGATTCATGAAATTTAAAACTGTCTCGTCAACATACATTTTAAGAATATTATTCTCCTTGATAGCCTGAAGAGTTTGCTTTACCTGTAAAATATGCTGCATAGTTTTTTCGATGGTTAGTTCCAGATCAGCAAAATTTACAGGCTTACATATAAAATCAAAAGCACCGAGGTTCATGGCCATCCGGATGTTATCCATGTCACCATAAGCAGAAACCATTACGGTTTTTACAAGTGGATATAACTCATTAATTTTACCTAATAAAGTCAGCCCGTCCAATTCAGGCATTTTGATATCGCTAAGTAAAATGGCTATCTCAGGATCCGCCTTAAGTTGCTCGAGTGCTTGGTTACCATTGAACGCGAAAGTAAAATGATATTTCTTTTCTCTGATCTGTTGACGGAACTTTTGCCGGATAAGTATTTCAAGATCGGTCTCATCATCGGCAACTAGAATTTTTACCATCTTATTTGAATTATAGCATCATACTAAGCAGCGTTAGACTGTACTGGCAGACAGCACTTTATCCCGCACCGGCAACTGAATAGTAAACTCTGCGAAACCATCTTCACTGGTCTCTACCTTAATTTCTCCACCGTGCCCCTTTGTTATAATATCATAACTGAGCGATAGGCCTAAACCTGTACCCTGTCCGGTTGGCTTTGTCGTAAAAAAGGGCTGATAAATCTTGCTAACTGCATTGGCTGGTATTCCCATCCCATTATCTCTGATCTTGATTTCAATCCCATCGTAAAGACGCTTTGTTCTTACAGAAACTTCGGGGACATAACTATCTCCCTTGAGTTTTTTCTTTTCAGAGACTGAATAGAAGGCGTTAGAGAATAAATTCAACAATACCCTTCCCATGTCCTGCGGATTAACATTGACCGGCTGGATGTTTGGGTCGAAGTCTGTGTGGATGGTAACGCTGAGCGATTTTTCTTTTGCCCTGATGCCATGGTAGCTTAAGCGCAGGAATTCGTCAACAAGTGAATTAAGGTCTGTCTCTTCCTTTCGTCCGGAACTACTTCGCGAGTGCTGAAGCATTGCCTTCACAATTTCATCCGCTCTCTTTCCATGGTGACTTATTTTTTCCAGATTCGAAGTAATGTAGCTGATCAGCTCGTCCACTTCTGCTTTATCGGCGCCCCCCAGCTTCTGAACCGCGCCTCCTTTCAATTCTTCCAGCAACTCCTCCGTCACCTGCGAGAAGTTATTTACAAAATTAAGGGGATTTTGAATCTCATGAGCAATGCCGGCTGTCAGCTCTCCTAACGAAGCCATTTTCTCTCTTTGAACTAACTGAGCCTGGGTTGACTTCAACTCGACTAAGGCTCGCTGCAGTTCAAGTTTCTGTCGGTTTAGCTGAACGTTTGCTGTGTGTTTCTGCTTATTACTCCGAACCAGCACTATCGCTAATAAAGCTGCCAATAGTAAACCGGCAGTTAAAGTATAAGTTAGATGCCGCTGATGTCTTGCCTCCTCCATCCTAAGCTGTCTTTCCTTATTGAGCATTTCAATTTGGGTTTGCTTTCTATCAAGTTCGTATTGAAATTTCAAGCCTGCCACCACACTCTTCTGATCTTCCCCTATCAGACTATCCTTATAAGCGATATATTGACGTTGCGCCTGATATGCTTCAGGAAACTTATTGTTGGCTGCATATGCCTGGGCAAGTACATTAAATGTATTATGAATGTTTCTTTTAAAGCCTATTTTCTGTGCGGTATTCATTGAGCTTGTCGCATAGTATAATGCGCTATCTGCGTTGCCGGAATTCAGGTAGGCTAGTGCTATCTGATAAGAAACGTCCGCAATTCCTTCGGGATCATCCAATGATTTGTAAAGAGATAAAGACCTGAAACCGTACTTGAAAGACATAGGATACTTTTTTTGAATCACCGTCATTTCCAACAAATTACGTAAAATGAGAGCTGTTAACCGTTGATTACCCCTGGTTTCAGCAATCGTTAAACCTCGCATAAATGTTGCCTCTGCTTGTTGAAATTTGCCTTGATCGCTGTAGATACCGCCAATATTATTCAAAAATCTGCCAATTTCATCTTTATCTCCTCTTTGCTCTTGAATTGTTAATCCGGACTGGTAATACTTCAAAGCTAGTGTCAAATCTCCGATCTCCTTATAGAGAACCCCCACATTACCCATTATTGAGGCAGCCTCCTTATGCTTGCCAGTACTCTCAAAAATTTTGACCGCCTGTAAGTAATTTTCCAATGCTTTCGGATAATCCGACTTACTATGATATACCGTCCCTTTCCCATTAAATGCCCAGGCTAGAGCAGTATTGTCGCCAATTTCCTTTGCAAGCCGCTGATTCAAATTAAAATATTTCAACGCAGCAGGGTAATCAGCCCTCTGGTAATAATACCCGCCCAAACGGCGCGAAGCTGTCACCTCTCCCTTCCAATATTTTAGCTTACGTGATAGTTGAAAGGCTTCAAGGGCAACCGGAAGACTGCGTTTTGAACCTGAGCCCTGTAGCTCATAAGCAAGCTCATTAAGGACCTTTACCCTGTTAGTATCCTGAGTTAAATGGTTTTTCAAGAAAATTTCCAGACTGTCTATCTTTGGATACTGAGCAAAGGCAGCGTTCAGGTGAACAGTAAAGACAGAAATTATTAGAGCGATTAATTTCATAGCAATTTAAAGCATCTGGTGCACTTGTGAACACTAATAAAAAATTGTCAAAAACAGGCTTAAAATCTCGACTCTGTTCGAACCAACAAAAGGAAGGGGCAAAAAATGAATAAACAGGTATCTGCTCAGGTTCTTAATTCCTAATTTACTAATTCTTGATGAAAGGTTGGGACTTCGTTTTCTTAATAAAATCAATTATTAGCTGTCGCGATACTTTAAAATTTAGAAACAAATCTGTTTGAAATCCCTTCACGGTTCTTTACATAAGGCTAGCGGATATTTAAAAGAGTGCTAAGAAATTTGTCGACCCTCATGACCCATGGCTCGTGAATTACTGAAACAAATGAATTCTTAAACGCTGAATTAAGATATGGAAAAGATAGCATTAGTAGTAGGCGCGAGGGGCATCACGAAAATTAATTGCCCAAGGGTGGAAGAGCTATGGATTGGCGCGTAATCCAAAAACTGATACTAACGGCTTAATACCTGTCACCGCTGATTTGTTAAGCTTAGAAAGCGTAAACCATGCATTAACAGACATAGCTCCAACACATGTTTTTATCACAAGTTGGATGCGCAATGAAACGGAAGCGGAAAATATCAGAATAAACAGCTTGATGGTCCGAAACCTGCTGAATGCACTATCACTAAAAAGTCGGTGCGTCATGTGGCTTTGGTAACCGGACTGAAACACTATTTGGGTCCTTTCGGAGCCTATGCTAAAGCGGGAACGCTACCCGTTACACCAGTACGCGAAGAGCATCCGCGCCTTGAAATCGAAAACTTTTACTACGCTCAGGAAGATGAGGTATTTGCGGCAGCTGAACGTGATGGCTTCCCCTGGAGTATTCACCGTCCGCATACAGTGATCGGCAAAGCGGTGGGCAATCTGATGAATATGGGAACCACCCTGGCCGTTTACGCCACCATTTGTAAAGAAGCCAGCAGGCCATTCCATCTCCCTGGCTCAGTTGCTCAATGGAACGGTTTATCTGATATAACCGATGCGCGTATACTAGCCGAGCAATTGATTTGGACCTCTTCTACCGATACTGCTCGTAACCAAGCCTTCAATATCACAAATGGTGAGTTGTTCCGATGGAACTGGCTCTGGAATAAATTGGCAGAGTGGTTTGATGTTATGATATTGGATTCGATGGTACCATTCATCCTCTGGAAGTTGAAATTTCAAATGACGGCCCACTTTGGAAAGAGATAGCTGGTAAGCATAATTTGAAAGAATCTGATTTAAACCGCTTGGCATCAGCCTGGCATACAGATCTGGATCTCAGCCGCCCGATTGAAGTAATGACCGATATGTCGAAAAGTCGAAAGCTGGGCTTCACCCTTTATCAGGATACCAGAGAGTCGTTTTTTGATCTATTTGAAAAGCTAAGAGAGGAAAAATTGATTCCGTAACTCTAAATGGTAACCGCAGGCTTAGTTTCTGTTATTTGGCTAATGCATTTTGTCTAAGTCACGAAATATTTCCGGCAAAAAAACCAATACACCCCTTTTAGAATAGTCTAAATGGGGTGTATCAGTAGTAATAGTAGCCCCGACGGGAATCGAACCCATATCTAGAGTTTAGGAAACGCCTATTCTATCCGTTGAACTACGGGGCCATTTAATTGTCCATTACAAACCTTGATTTTTTACATATATAATATTCCAAGTTAATGAAAAACCCCTTCTATCCCTGCCTGCGGGCAGGCGTGAACTATGGGGCCATTATTAACCTATCACTTGCATACTGTAAAAGTCTGACTATTGACTTCACAAGCTATTGTATCACTACCGCACAACAGCTCCATTCTGAAGAGTCTCGGCTGGTGCTACAAAACTAAGTTTTCCATCTGAATTTTCAGCCATCAGAATCATTCCCTGTGATAAAATACCTTTTATCTCACGGGGCTCCAGATTTACAAGTATTGATACCTGTTTGCCAATGATGCTTTCTGCTTCAAAGTATTCAGCTATACCAGAAACTACAGTCCGCTGATCTAAGCCGGTGTCTATCGTTAACTTTAGAAGTTTCTTAGTCTTGGCTACTTTTTCAGCGGTCAGTATAGTGCCTACCCTGACGTCCATTGCTGCAAACTGTTCGAAGCTGATATTCGGCTTACCCTCACTTACAGCGGCTTGAACCTGTTCATTAGCATTCTTTGTATTCAATAATCTTTGTATCTGCGCTTCGATTGCATCGTCTTCGATTTTCTCGAACAATAACGATGCTTCATTCAACTGATGGCCTTCAGACAGAAGGGCAGACCTACCTGCATGGTCCCAATTAAGAGCTTCCAGGTTCAGCATGTTAAAAAGCTTTACGGCTGTAAACGGCAGAAACGGCTGAGAGAGGATGGCCAGGTTAGCAGCAATCTGTAAACCCACGTTTAAGACAGTCTTAACACGCTCCTCATCAGTTTTAATCAGCTTCCACGGTTCCATATCAGCCAGGTACTTATTGCCCAGCCTTGCCAGATTCATAAATTCACCTAAGGCTTCACGAAAACGATATTGTTCGATGCTTACGGTGAGCTTTTCTGGGTAAAATGCCATTTCAGCCAGCAATTCCAGATCAGCTTCAGTGAATTGTGATCCCATGGACACCTTTCCATCGAAGTACTTATGTGAAAGCACCATTACCCGGTTAATGAAATTCCCAAAGATGGCGACCAGCTCATTATTGTTCCGAGCCTGAAAGTCTTTCCAGGTAAAGTCGTTGTCTTTGGTTTCAGGCGCCGTGGCCGTTAAAACATAACGCAGCACATCCTGCTTTTCGGGAAAGTCAGCAAGATATTCCGGTAACCATACCGCCCAGTTGCGGGAAGTAGAAATTTTATCCCCCTCCAGGTTTAAGAATTCGTTTGCCGGCACATTATCTGCCAGGGTATATTCTCCGTGTGCCATCAGCATAGCCGGAAAAATGATACAATGAAATACAATATTATCCTTTCCGATGAAGTGCACCAGTTTAGAATCATCCGACTTCCAGTAATCTTCCCAACTCCCCGCTGGTTTCAGATTCTCCTTCAGGTAGTATTCCTTCTTTTTCTCATCGCTAAGTCCGTCGTTAAACAAGTCTTTAGTCGCAGAAATATATCCGATAGGCGCATCAAACCACACATACAACACCTTTCCCTCGGCACCTTCAACCGGAACTTGTACACCCCAGTCAAGGTCGCGCGTCATTGCCCGCGGTTGCAAACCACCATTAAGCCATGATTTACACTGACCGAAAACTGTAGGACGCCATTCCTTGTGTGAATCGATATAGGCTTCTACCTGTGGCTGCATCTTATCGAGGGGTAAAAACCAATTCCGGGTGTTCCGCAAAACCGGTTTATCTCCCGAAAGCGTAGACTTCGGATTGATCAGTTCAGTAGGGCTCAAAGAAGTACCGCATTTTTCACACTGATCTCCATATGCGTTTTCATTCCCGCAATTCGGACAAGTGCCTATTATATACCGGTCGGCTAGAAACTGGTTAGCCTTTTCGTCAAAATACTGTTCTGTAACCTCTTCCGTAAATACACCCTTATCGTACAAGTTCTTGAAGAAGCCAGACGCTGTCTCGTGGTGAGTTTCAGAAGATGTACGATGATAAATATTAAAAGAAACACCAAAATCACGAAAAGAATCCCCTATAATCCGGTGATATTTATCCACCACCTGTTGCGGCGTTATTCCTTCCTTCTTAGCTTTTAACGTGATGGGGACCCCATGCTCATCAGATCCGCAGATAAATACAACATCCTTGCCTTTCGACCGCAAATATCTTACGTAAATGTCGGCGGGCACATAAACCCCAGCCAGGTGGCCAATATGTACCGGACCGTTAGTATAAGGAAGTGCCGCAGTAACTGTGTATCTTTTGAACTTGTCGTTTCCCAAAATTTATGAAATTATCGTTTTTTGTAATTTTGCAAAGATAATCAATTTGCTTATGAGGCCATTCAATTTGTTAATTTGCCAATTATTGACACTGCAGAGAATTAGCGCATCGTTAACACGCTTTACATATCATTGATAAATTGACAAATAAGCACCTTAGCACATTGAACCAAAATCAACAAATTAGCACATTGACACCGCCCTATTTGAAAAAAGGCGATACCGTCGCCATTACCTGTCCCGCCAAAAAACTTCCTCATGCAATTACGGATGCGGTAAATCTCCTGGAGTCGTGGGGCCTCAAAGTACTGTTGGGCGATACGGTGCACGCCGAATTCAATCAGTATGCGGGCGATGACGCCTTACGGACCAAAGACTTTCAGCGCTTCCTGGATGATAATTCTGTAAAAGCCATCTTTGCTGCCCGCGGCGGTTACGGAACCATCCGCATCATTGACAAAATAGACTTCTCAGGTTTCGCAGCTCAGCCCAAGTGGATCATTGGCTTTAGCGATATTACCGTATTGCATAGTCATATCTTTGCTTGCTTCAATACTCAGAGCATTCATGGTCAGATGCCATTAACCATTCCTGATGGGACAAAACAATCGTTAGAAACTCTTCGCAAAGCGCTGTTTAACGAATCGTTTGATTACCAATACGAAAGCACACAGGAAAATAAGCCCGGCGAAGCTGAAGGAATTTTAATAGGCGGAAACCTAACTTTATTAATGACGATGTCAGGCTCTGTATCTGATATGGATTACTCAAATAAGATTCTTTTCATAGAAGATGTCGGAGAGTATCTGTATTCTGTCGACAGGATGATGTGGAATCTCAAAAGATCCGGAAAATTAGCTAAGCTAAATGGACTGCTGGTAGGCGGATTTACCGAATTAAAGGATAATGAAATTCCGTTCGGGCTCACTGCTGCAGAGATCATTCGCGAACATACAAATGAATATAATTTCCCTGTTTCTTTCGATTTCCCGGCCGGACATATAGAGAATAACCATGCGTTAATACTCGGAAAAACAGTAAATTTAAATGCCGGTCCACATCAGGTACACCTTACATATATAGATTAATGGCCATTCTTTCAAACCTTGGTAAATATAAAAACACAGGACTATTAATTATCCGCGTCGGACTGGGCATTATGTTTATGTTTCATGGTTACCCCAAACTTCTCGGCGGCCCTGATAACTGGACTGCTGTTGGCGATGCAATGAAACATACGGGAGTTACATTTTTCCCGGTTGGATGGGGATTTCTTGCCGCTGCTACCGAAACTTTTGGCGGCTTCCTGGTACTGCTTGGTCTGGCGTTCCGTCCTGCTACCCTGTTGTTATCCATAACCATGATTGTGGCGTCGATAATGCATCTAAAAACTGGCGATGGCCTTAGCGGCGCCTCACATGCTGTAGAGGCCGCCATTGTATTTATCGGGCTCACTATTATTGGACCCGGCAGATACAGCGTTGATAAAAAATAATATGCGTATTGCTCTCCTCTTCGTATTCTGCCTGTTGTTGCCGGGAGTTACCCGCGCACAAGATGAAATACTATTAAGAGGGGATCTCAAAATTGCAGCAACAGTTTATGTAAACCAACAATACTCGTTTAAAAGGGCGCCCTCCGGTTACGGCAAGATCAAAGAATTCAAAATAAACCCGGAACGTAGCAGCACCATATTTCGAGAGGAGCGCAATACCACCTGGTTCATCATCGATGTTCCCTTCAGCGGAATACTTACATTCGATGTTATTCCGCACCAGGTGAAGGATGATTATGACTGGATGCTGTATAAATACGGCAGTGATCTGGAAAAAAACATCCGTAATGAAACTGCGTTGCCACTCCGCACAAACAATGCACGTAACGCAACAGCACTATCCAGCAAAACCGGCATGGCAAAAGGTGCCTCCAGTAAGTTTGTGAAGCCAGGTCCCGGTAATAACTATTCAATGCCCTTAGAGGTCAGATCTGGGGATAAACTGACAATGGTGCTGGATAATATATACGGTGGGCAAGGGTTTGACATGTCTATAAGGCTAATGCCGGACATCAGGGGACCATTCGTAGATCTGGAAGGCACCGTCCTTGACCGTCATTCTAACAAACCATTATCAGCAGAGATTACTGTCGACGATGATTCAACCGGTGTTCTGATAGGTAAGACCATTGCTGACTCCATTACCGGCCGTTATAAGATGAAGGTGCCGGTTAGCCGACCATTAAATGTTACTTCCAGCCACCCAGCCTATATCTTCGCTACTGCCGATACCTTCATACTTAGAGACGCAAATCTTAATTTCTATTTAGATACCCCAGTTTCAGGCGATAAACTGGTTTTGAATAATATCCATTTTCAACCCAACAAAGACGAAATATTATCCTCTTCGCTACCCGAACTGGACAGGCTGGCTCATTTCATGAAAGAACGTCCTGAGTGGACGGTTAAAATTACCGGCCACACCAATCAAAATGTCTTTGCATCTGCAAAGTATCTTCAACAGCTGTCATTTAACAGAGCAATAGCTGTGAAAAAATACTTGATCAATAACGAAATCGCTGAGAGGCGAATTTCCTGTGCTGGTGTGGGTGGCAAAATGCCGATTGTGGTAACTAAAGATCCGACAGAAGGATTGCGGAATTTAAGAGTAGAGGTGACATTGGTAAAGAAGCCCTAACATGCTTAACTTTTCTTGCTATTAACAGTTAAATAAGGAACCTGAACCGGCGGCCAGGTTCCTTATATACATGTTACTGCCTATAGAGGATTTTGAATAATCTTAGGATTAGCATTTATTTCTGCCTGAGGAATTGGCAGAGCAAACTTTTTATCTCCCGCAGGAATATTTAACAAGCTCCAATGTGACGCTGACCCTGTTCTAACCAATGATTGCTTAGTTCTCAGGATGTCATAATACCGTTGGCCCTCTCCAAATAATTCCTTTCTGCGTTCAAATAAAATCTCCTGAACTAAAGCAGCTCCAGTATTAGCGGATAAAACAGCTGTAGGGTTGGCTCTTTTCTGAATTAAAAGTAATGCCTGCTTAGCAGCTATTTCATTTGCTCCGCCAATTCTCGCTTCTGCTTCTGCTTCTGCTAAAACCATTTCTGATGCTCTGATTAGAAGTTGATCATTGGCTCCGGAACCATCAAACACAAATTTACTTGTCAGATAACCATTTCCAAGTAGCTCATATTCTCCCGTTGTCGGATCACCACCTACATCTCCTGGAATTCTGAACTGATTCTTACGAATGTCAGTTTCCTCGAATGAGTTAAATAGTTCCTCACTAATTCTAAAACTTGAATATCCTCTGTCGTAAGGATCAAAGAAGGACTGAACTTCTAAATAGAAATCATTGTCATCTGCGGTACTTCTCAGTCCAAAAATCCATTCGGATGTCGGAGCTCTGAAGCCCTCCAAAAGCGAGCTTGCAGAACCTAAAGTATGTCCTGCGCGTGCAGCTTTAGCAGATTCGCTGGCTTTCGTCCAATCTTCCTTGGCAAGATAAACCCGGGCTTGAATGGCTTTGATAGCACTCAAATTAATTCGATAAACGTCATCTATGCTAGCCGGAAAGTTACTTTCAGCGAAAGCAAGATCAGTTAAGATTGCATCATATACCTCTTTTACTTTAGCTCTTGCAGGGAATTCATCAGTTGGGCCGATTGACTTTACTACAACTGGAACACCCATTGCCTCAGGATCAAGAGCGAAAGACTTTTCGCCAAATTCCTGAACAAGTTGAAAATGAACATAAGCTCTGATGGCAGTTGCTTCAGCGATGAAGCGATTTTTAATCTCCTCAGATACCGGAGCTGTCGGAGCGTTTTCAATTAATTGATTACAGTTAGCGATGATCTTGTAGCCTTGAGACCAATGGCTCTGCAGTTCGCCGTTATTTACTGTTTCAATGTATTGATACCCTGCTACGAACCGATTATAATTACCGGTTGAATTTGGAAAGGCATCTTCACCCTTTGCTTCTGCATTCAGGATGATATTATAGGTATAGATATTATTGGTGATCAGATCATAGATGCCGGTCATAGCAGCCTGCAACTTAGCTTCACTTGTAAAAGCTTCCGTGTTGCTTATTGACTGGGTGGGAGTAACATCTAGAAAATCCTTTTTACAACTCGAAAAAGTAAGAGAGAGTGCGAGTGCTCCAAGGAACACCCCGCTATTTATTTTATATGAATATTTCATTTTTGTTCTGATTAAAAGCCAATATTTAAACCAAGTGACAGTGTTTTAATATTTGGAACATCACTGTCATTTAATCCGGTGATTTCAGTTTCCGGATCCATTCCTTTGTGTTTTGCAAATGTGAATGCGTTTTCAGCACTTAGGAAAATTCGGGCATTTGATAATTTAGCTTTCTGAGCCCATTCTCTTTTTAAGTCGTAACCCAGTGTGAGGTTTTTAACTCTGATGTAAGATCCATCATATAAGAATCGGGTTGACTGGCTATTGCCTAAATCAGTATTTGTGGGTCTGAAGCGTGGAGTATTTGTAACATCCCCAGCCTTTTGCCATGAATTGTAAATGTTAGAAGATAACTGAGTTCCATTGTTTGACCCAGCATGGTTCAAGGTAGCGTAAAGGTTATCATAAATTTTGCCTCCATAGCTATAGAATACGAACGCGGTAAAATCAAATCCTTTATACCTTAAAGTGTTAGTTAATCCACCAGTGTATTTTGGAAGTGAGCTTCCACTGTCATAACGTGTGGCAAGATTGTAATTTTTAGTTGTCAAACGTGTTCCGGTAGCTTTCCCATCCGCGCCAACTTCATCAATATACCACAATGGAGCTCCATCAGCTGGATCAACACCTGCATAGTCTCTTAAATAAAACTGATAAAGGTCGCTGCCGACTTTTAAGCGCTTACTACCGCTGATAACGTCGTTACCTGTAAGCTTTTTAATTTCATTTTTTGAAGTAGTCAGGTTGTAAGAAATAGTCCAGTTAAAGTCTTTTGACTTAACGGGATTTCCGGTTAGTAATAAGTCAATTCCTTTATTCTCCATAGAAGCAAGGTTGGTTACTACGCTGGCAAATCCTGTGGTATAAGAAAGTGGCTGATTGTATAATAATCCTTCCGCCTGGCGATCATAGTAGGAAATCTCTCCACCCAGTTTTCCACCGAATAAATTAAATTCAGCGCCAATATCCAATTGATTATTTTCTTCCCATTTCAACAATGGATTTTGAAGATTAGTATAAGTGATACCTGACTGTCCCTGGTAATTGTTACCCAGGCCGTATAGTCCCTGAGCATCGTAACGCCCTATCCGATCATTCCCGGAAGTTCCGTAACTGGCTCTAAGTTTCAACTCATCAATCCAACTAACATCTTTAAGAAAACTTTCTTCATTTACTCTCCAGGCTACACCTGCAGAATAAAAATTACCAAATCTATTTTCCGATCCAAATACACTAGATCCATCTCTCCGGAAGCTTCCCTGAACGAAATATTTATCCGCATAGCTATAACTTGCTCTGGTGAAGTAAGACGACATTCTTTTTTCTGTCAGATAAGAAGTTGGGGTACCTGGTAAAGAACCTGCCACCAATTCTGGGACGCCATCAAAAGGGAAACCTGTAATCGATGCCTGAATATTATCGTATTTAGTGCCGTAAGCTTCCTGCCCGACTAATACGTTCAAATCGCCCAAACCTATTCGTTTGTCGTAATTTAAAGTATTTGAAATTGTCAGGGTCATATCCTGTACGGTATAACGTTCGGCTCTTCCGGCTGGCGCCGCACCATTTCCATGCTCCGGATTATAAAACAACCGTTCACGATTGTTGATATAATCTACAGCGAAGTTGGTCTTAAAACGAAAATCTTTGAGGAACTGAACCTCAGCATAAGGATTAAGGATTGCTCTTGCAGTGCGTGTAATGTATTCATCCTTTTCAGCTAAACCAAGTGGATTAAAGTCTACAGAGATAGGATTGATATAATTATAAACATTATTTCCCGAGGGATCAGTAACAGGGATACCGTTGGCATCTCTCTGATAAAGAGAATAAATATTTGATACTACATCACTGAATCTAACAGGGTTGGCAGCTCCTGTTGAACCCGCCGGGGTGTTTTGATCAGTGTACGAAAGCGTACTATTAATACCTACATTGATCGCTTTATTAACCTGGTTTGAAACATTTATTTTACCAGAGTATCTTTTAAAATTTGAAGCCAGAACGATACCTTTTTGGTCATAGTAACCTCCTGAGATAAAGAATTTGGTAGCCGCATCTCCACCTTGAGCAGAAACATTGACGTTTTTAGTCTGACCCTGGTTAAGTACAGCATCACGCCAGTCTGTATCGTAATAAAGTTTCGCAGCGGGGTCTAAAACGCCACCTGCAGTGTATGGATTTGCAACGTTATATGGATTAACTGCTAATCTGGCTTTAGTTGAGGTATTCGCGCTTAATGCTGCCGCAGCAGGTGAGTCACCAGCAACAGTTCTAAGATTGTAATAGTAATCAAAATACTGTTTGAAATATTGGCCTGCACTTAAGGTTTCGTGTTTGTCAACAGCGGCATTAGAATATCCGTTGTTTATAGTTGCGTTAAACCTGGTTGCTCCTGATTTTCCCTTTTTGGTAGTGATCAAAATAACACCGTTGGCAGCTCTGGATCCGTAAATGGAACCAGCTGATGCATCCTTCAGTACAGTGACAGACTCGATATCATTCGGATTCAAACTTGAAAGCACATCGGATGAAGTAGCTACCTGGCTAAAGTCACCGGTAGAGATAGGAATACCGTCTACGACATATAACGGTGTGGATGATGCTGATAGAGAACCAACACCTCTAATCCGAACAGTAGACGTGGCACCCGGCTGACCTGATACGCTTGACACAGTTACACCAGCGGCAGCTCCTTGAAGAGCTTTTTCGAACGATGTAACCGGACGATTTTCCAGCACATCACTGTTAATTACTGCTGCCGAACCGGTGAAAGATTGTTTGGTTGCGGTACCATAACCTACCACAACAACCTCACTCAATTGCTGCGCGTCGGTAACTAAAGAAATGTTTACAATATTCCTTGCTCCAACATTCACTTCCTGCGTTGAATATCCAATGTAGGAAATAACTAAAACTGCATTGTTAGAGGGGACTTTAATTGAATACTGGCCATCTACACCAGTTTGACCACCATTTGTGGTACCCTTAATTTTGATGCTTACCCCGGGTAACGGTAATCCATCTTCTTGTGCTGTTATTGTTCCGGAAACAATCCGGTCTTGTGCATATGCCTGGCTGGCAACGAGGAACAAGAAAAACATACAACTTTGTAAAAGTTTTTTCATTCGCTATTAATTTATGTTTAGTTAATGCGCGAAGATGTGCTATTTTTTGATCATAAAGAAATTACCACCGAGTTCGAACAGCAAAAAATTTCACAATCCATTGAACAATTAGTTTTCATATCAACATCCCCACAAGGTTCTATACTGTACATCTCCAAAGTTCTTAAGAGCATTTCTGAAAAAGAGATTCAGCTCATAAAAAAGCCCCTTCATTTTTTACGCAGGGGCTTTACTTAACCAGTGAATTAGTTACCAACTTCTGTGTCATATTTAGATGTCCTTAGTATTAAAAATGAGTTATTTTTCAACAGAAGAAGCGTAATCATAGCCCGCTTTCGTTATAATACTCAAATTTCGATTCATACCCGATGACACTGTACCATACCATTGCACAATCTCAACTTTTGGGTATTAGTACAATTACTTCTTCGTTATGCGTCTTTCAAAATTTCTGAACACTTAATTATTTAAAGCAATATCTAAAGTGAATTTGCCGGGTTCAAAAAACTCCGCCTCAACTTCCTGGCTTCCGATTCTGAATTTTGCCCTAAAGGGGAAGGTCACATTTTCAAGCTTGTAGGCTATCTGCTTATTGGTTTCATAAAAATTTAACAGCTTTGTATAGCTGCCTTTTGAAACATTCACCTCCCTGAGGGCTGCTTTAGGCCGAATCTGACCACCCATCGTTGGCATGTTGCCGGTAGTATTACTTAATAAAACTACTATTTCCTTTGCTGACGACGCTTCGAATTTCACTTCTGCCTTAGTCACCTCTAAGGTACGGGTTACTACTTGTGCCGGTTTTTCAAATTTGCCAGCAAAGACATCCTTCTTCCAAAACCCAGTAACCAGGCTATCCGATTTACCGGCTTTTTTAAATGTCATATCACCCTGACCACTTCGTTTACCAGCTAACCATGCTCCAGTATAAGTATCTCCATTTTTCCACTGGTAAACTCCCTGTCCACTCGGAAGCCCATCTTTAAACTCGCCTTCGTACTGATCTGTTCCCTGGGCCTTTCCACTGCCATTCGCCTTTCCCTTTTTACACTCTCCAACATAAGTACCGGACAATGCTGGCATTAAAACCTTGCATGCCTCCTGGGCTATACTCGAACTATAAAGGAAGACACAGACTGTAAATGCTGCCAGTTTATAAAATATTTTCATAATGCAGAGTTTGATTAACTTAAAGATATAAATTTATTTTGTTAACAGATGCCTGAACATCACAACTATTTGCTGTCCAAACTGACCTGCTTGTTGAGCGTAAAAACTTATAAAAAAAAGAGGCTACCAATTGGTAGCCTCTTTTTTTTATAAGTTAAATTGACAGCCTATTTATCCCACCACATACGGGTGTTCAAATTATCAGCACCTTGCTGAGCAACTACAGCGTCATAATTTGCTTTGTTTACCGTTTTATCAGATGCTGGGTAAACCAATCTTCTTGGGATACCAGCTGGATTAGCAGTATTCTCACCAGCAGTCAAAACAGGGAAACCTGTTCTTCTCCACTCAGCCCAAGCTTCCCATCCGTCTAAATAAGAATGGATCCACCTTTGAGTAGCAATCTGCTGGATAGCTGTCGCTGGAGCATAAGCGATGCCTGTGGCATTCTTAAACGTTGCATCTGCAACACCATACTGAGCTAAAGATGCATCAATACCTGACTCGTAGAATCCTTTTGCCGCAGCATCACCACCTGGAATCCAACCCAATTTTGCCGCTTCAGCTTTTGCAAATTCAACCTGAGCAAAAGTGAAGATGTTAGCCGGAGTAGCCTGCTCACGCAATGCATCACCTAATCTGCTATAAGCATTAGGAATGTTTTTTTGAATAGCGTTTCCATACTCAAGACCTACAATTTTATTACCAGGTAAAACCTCAGCGTATACTGGTAATCTTGGATCAGAACCTGTACCGTTAGCCTTCATGTAGTCTACCAACGTCTTGCTGATAGCAAAGTCATTTCGGTTGTCGTTCGTGTAATTTTCATACCATGGATTCCAGTTGTTTGGATCGCCGCCAATGAAGTGGTACTGGATATTATCTGCATTTGAAGCAAGTACATCAGTTAATGCCGCATTGAATTCAGTAGCCGCTAAGCCACCAGCTGCAGGATAAACTTTTGACATACGTAATGCCATCAGCAATCTTTGAGTAGCTGCGAATTTTTTCCATGCACTCATGTCACCGCCCAGGATAATATCCCCTTGTACACCTAATCCACCATCAATCTGCGCACCAGCTTCTTTCAGCTCTTTGAACAAATCAGCATAGATGTCTTCCTGCTTGTCGAACTTCGGAGTGATGTTCTCACCACCCTTTAATGCTTCGGAGTAGGGAAGATCTCCCCAACGGTCAGTCAATTTCCAGAAGATGAAAGCTTTCATGATCCTTGCAACAGCAAGCTGGTTGTTTTTCGAACCGTTTGCTCCCTGATCTGCTTCTACAGTACCAGCATTGTTAAAATCGATGATCTTTTGCAATTGGATCAACGGTGAGGTATAAAAACCAGAATACGCTTGTCCACCAATAGCGTCACTATAACCAGAACTGGTTAAGTATGGTCCTTCAGAAAAATGCTGAGCCATGGTGGTACCCTGAGAACTTCCCACATATAGGGAAGTACTATTTTGCATGGCATTGGTTAGTAAAGAGCGGGTAGATGGTACCGCAACTTTACTTGGATCGACGTTCGTATCACCGAAGTCCTCGATCTTCTCACAACTCGTAGCAAGCATTCCCACGCTTACCAGAGATAGTGCTATATATTTTGTTATTTTATTCATGATTCTCGATTTAATTTGTCTTTACTTAAAACCCTACTCTTAAATTAACACCGAAGGTACGTGCTTGTGGCAATTGACCACCTTCTTGCCAGAAATTCTCTAACTCTGATGGGTCAATACCAAATTCTTTACCCGGAGCAGAAATTAACCAGGCGTTACCAACAATTAGTCCAAGGTTAGCATTTTTCACGAAACCTGCTTTTGAAGCAAGGAATTTGGTAGGTACGTTGTAACCTAATCTAACTTCTCTTAATTTCAAGTAAGAAGCATCGATCATGAACATTTCACCAGCGCCGTTTTGCATACCATTGTAGAAAGCTACTGAAGCTTCAATGTAACGTGTGTTAGGCGTTCCGTCAGCTAAGACACCTGGGAATTTGTAACCACCACCTTCTGATACTGGCAATCTCCAATCGATACCTTTATCGTTCAGACCAACAGTTTCCTGTGATAATCCACTACCCATGTTGAATGCTCTGGTAGTTGAGTTGAATAAACCACCTTTCTGGAAGTCAATTGAGAAACCTAAGTCGAAATTAGCTACTCTTAATGAAGAGAATGCACCACCTGTATAATCAGGACGAGCATAACCAATGAATTGGTTAGTAGTGAATGCCGGACGACCGTTAGCAAGGATAATCATGTTGCCAGCTGCATCTCTGTTGAATTTACGACCAGTTACATAACCCCACTCCTGACCTTCACGTAAGTTTAAGCTGTTAGTGAAGAAAGTTGAGTTTTGGTAAATTACGTTTTGCTGAGTCTCTGTGATTTTGTCAACAATAGTTTTTGATTTACTAAAGTTCAAGTTTAAATCCCAGGTAACAGTTGATGTTTTAACTGGAGTACCAGTTAAAGCAACTTCAAATCCTCTGTTAGTTAACTGACCAGCATTAATCAGGTTACTACCATATCCGGTTGCTCCGTTTAAGGTTACCGAAAGAATCTGGTTTTTGTTATTGTTTTCGTAATACGAGAAATCTACTCCAAGACGATCATCCAGGAATCTTACGTCAGCTCCTACTTCGAATGAACCGGTTAGTGCTGGCTTAATTTTTCCATCACGTAACTCGTCGCCAATATTTAAAGATGCATCAGTTCCATAACCGAAGCCTGTGTTATACTGAAGATTCACGCGGTACGGATCGATATCAGAACCCACCTGAGCATATGAAGCTCTTACTTTAGCGAAAGAAACAACATCTTTCAAACCTGGTGAGAAAAATTCAGACGCGATGAATGTACCTGAAATTGAAGGGTAAAAATAAGAGTTAAGACCTGGAGCAAAAACAGAAGACCAGTCATTTCTGGCTGTTACGTCAACATATGCAAAACCTTTGTAACCGAATGAAGCTTTACCGAAAGCGCTTCTAACTTCTTTGGCATAGTAAGGATAAACACCTCCTGGATAAGTAAAAGTTGGACGAGCAAGAGAAGCATCAATACTGAAATAATTCCGGAAGCTTAAGCCACCGGCAGTTTGTGCATAAAGGCTCTCGCGTCTTTCGTTACGTAAGTTACCGCCAACTAAAGCATCGAAGCTGAAATCGCCGAAAGTCTTTTTGTAGGTTGCATTCAACTCGTAGTTAAACTCGTTATTAGTAAACTGGCTGGTTTTGTAGTAATCTAATTGAAGACCACCTGTCGCCATACGCTCGTCGCCTAAACCATTGTTTAAATCACCTCTGATGTTTGCCTGAATCGCGATATCATTTGTAAGATTATATCTTAAACCAAGGTTACCAACCACTCTGTTATTCTTAGCAGTACGGTAGCTATTATCAGCAACCCAAAAAGGATTATCCCAATACTGAGGCGTTGTGATCTCAGAAAGATCGCCGCTACCATTTGGATTACCAATATTCCATGAAGTTGGATTTCCATTAGCCTGAACTGGATTCCGCTCCATTTCTTTCATATCAAGCTGACGCTGGAACCACTGGTTGAAACCTTGAACAACGTTCAATCCATCATTCCGGTAAGTTTCATAAGGCTGACCTTTTCTGGCTTCTTTAGAGAACTGGAAATCGGTTGAAACAGTAAATTTCTTGCTGATATCTAAACTACCATTCAAGTTAAGCATGTTCATGCTACGATCAGCATTACGTTGAATCAAGCTTCTGTCCTGGTTAGTATAACCAACACGAAAGTTGTAGCCTTCGCCACCACCTGAGAAAGCAATTGAGTTATTCAGGTTATGACCTTGACGTAAGAAGTCCTTAACGTTATCCGGATTAGCTGAAATTGCTTCAGTTTTGCCAAAGTTAGCACCTTCGTACCAGCTATAGTAAGGACGGTATTGAGAACCATCGATCTTTGGACCGAAACTAGCATCAGCACCATAATCCAACATTTTCTGACCATCAAATGCAGCCCATGCAGCAGGGTGAACAGTAGCATCATATTCGAACAAAGGCCACTCCGCAGAATAACCACCTGCGTATTCATTTTGATAGTCAGGTAATAAAGACACATTTTCTGTAGTGTAACTAGTGTTAAACTCTACAGATGTACCGCCTTTTCTTGAACCTTTTTTGCTTGTGATAACAACAACACCATTGTAAGCACGCTGTCCGTATAACGAAGTAGCTGCAGCTCCTTTAAGAACTGTAACGCTTTCTACGTTATCCATGTTTACGTTTTCCTGTGCAGTTGGCGTACCGTCAACCACGAATAATGGAGCGCCTACAGAGAAACCATTAATACCACGAATAATAACGTTCGCGTTATCAAAAGAAGAACTTGGTGAACCATTTAATTGAACCCCAGCAACCTTACCTGCCAAAGCAGTACTGATATCTGTGTTTCTGGCTACAGTTAAATCTGCACCATCTACCTTCGTAGCAGCATAAGGCAATGATTTCTGAGATCTTGTTTGACCCATTGCGGTCACTACAACCTCAGATAAAGCTGTAGCATCTTGAGTTAATGAAACATTTACTGTATTACTCGCAGGGATATTTACCCTTTGTGTAGTATAGCCAATGTAAGTAAACGTTAAACTGTTACCACTGGTCAGCTTTAACGAAAAGGTGCCATCAACACCCGTTTGGGTCCCAATATTGGACCCGGTTACCACCACACTCACGCCCGGAAGTGGCAGCCCATCCTCCTTAGCGGTTACTTTTCCTGTTACAGTCCGTTCCTGTGCCAGAGCCGTACTGGCCACAAACAAAAGCAAGAACAAACTTTGTAGAAGTTTTTTCATACTGAATTAATTAATGTTTAGTTTTTGATTATTTAATCTCTAAAAGTGCTCAGACTTAGTGTCATAACAAAATTATTACTTTTAATTTTTGGTAAAAAAAAGTTAACCGCTTGAAAATCAGACGAATAAAATTTAACATCTTTTAACACTATTTTGTTCTTCATATATGAAAATACACAAAATATCACTATAGCGAAATAACAATAAGATTTAAGTTAACTATTTTTCTATAATTAAAATACTCAATAAGCCAGTGAAACAGCGATATTATAGAGTTTTTACGAAAAACAAATATAAAATTTTGATTTTTATCACTAAAATTACCGTTTTTTACAATAATCAGTAAGAATAAATGCGATACAAAGGAATCTAAAGAAAATTATTACCCTGGAATTAGGCTACTGAGCGATAACACTCAGCTAAACATCGATATTGTCTAATAAAGAGTTAATGATTTATGATAAACTGTTATTATTAATATCAAATTAACCAAATTTATCCTGCCATTTGATAAAATATATAAATATTCAACCAAAGATAAGTCGGCTGCTAATTTTTCCCAAATCCCGTTCCTAAAATAATATATACACCATCTCAAAAAGGAAGGCATTGCAAAGTAACACACTTTGACAAGCCCTTTAGCATATGCAATCTAATCTCAAATCCAAACCTTCAAAACTGAAAGTCTCCGTTATAAATAATAGCGAGTTAACAGCGTGCTTACTATATCATGCTTCGATCAGGATATAGTAAGTACACTGTTATCATAGTGAGCAGCTTCTTAGTTGTTAGCCAGACCCGGATGAACTCTGACCATTAAATCAAGGCGGGGAATTAAAGAAAAAAGGCCATCATCTTTTCAGAAATGGCCTTTGATAAGGACGATTATTTATTTAAAGTTATTTATTAATGGTCATCTTCTGCGAAGCGGGTTCTTCTATATCCTGACAAATGATATTTGGTACCCGGATCGTCAGAAAACTCTACGATAAATGATATCGAATCCGTGACTGCTTTTGAGACAGGTCCTTTTGACACACCTGGAAGGATCTTACCAGAGTCGACGGTGAAAGTAATATCGTAATATTCGTTAGGTACATTAGCTGCAGAGAATGACAAATTGGCCATATCCACATTCACCTTGCCTTTCATTTGCCAAAAGGTTTCCAGATCATCCAGCCACATTTCAGTTGGAACATTCGCAGCGGTATTATAGGTGGAAAAGTGATAATAATCGCCTTCTCCATCCCATTGAACCCACCATTCGCCAGCCATGGTCTGCAGGGCAGTTCCTCCTGGCTCGGGGTCATCCTGTTTGCAAGCGCTTATGCTGAAAATTGATAATATGAGGGAGCTAATAGCTATTAAACGTTTATATGCTTTCATATGATGCGTTTTTTTATTGTTTAACAAAAGTTCTCACCGCAGGGCCGTAGCCGGGATTTACAATTTGCCATGAATATGTATTACCACTAAAAGATTCCTGGTCTGAACTTGTAGGAGATCCGTCGCTTGCCAGCTGCTCGGGAATTTCAACATTATTTCCGCTAGAATTAACCGCAATAACGGTAAGGTTTGTACCCGGAGCTCCGCCGGGATTGAAAACGGTATATACACCCGGAGCAATTTTAGTCCAGACAGCTACCGAACCGTTGGTGGTTCTGGCATAATTGCCCGACAAATCTTTAGCAGCAGCTACAGCATCCACATTAGCTATCACTACTGTTCTGCTAACCGATGCAGAAAACCCATCCTTATTAACAGCGGAATAGGTTAAGGTGTATACCCCCGGCTTTTTATCGTCCACTGATCCGGTTGTGGTAACGGGTATTTCTGTATCGCCCTCTTTGGCAGTAACTCCAGGGTCTGTAAAAGTACTCGAGCCATTTACTATGGCCATATAGCGATCGCCAACCAGTGTTAATGTAGGATAAACGGTGATTTTCGAGATCCCAACGCGTCCTTCGGGATAGTTGAAATCTTTGTCCTCACATGACGATGCTACCATCATGGAAAACATGAGTATTGAAAAACGTAAGATCTTTTTCATACAATTTCGCTATGATTTATTTAGCCCACCATACTTTCGTTGTTATCGGTACTTGCGCGGGTGTATTTGTGTTTCTTGTACTTTCATAATCAGGAAATGGAAATCTCTTCGGAAAGTTTCCAGCTCCGGTGAAGCCGTTTCTGGAATAAACCCATTGCCCAGGAACATAAGTTGGTTCGGTAGAGTAAACCGGGCTGATTCGGGGAAAACCGGTTCTGTTTTGCTCGAAGAAACCCTCTAAAGCTTCTGACCTAACAAAGGAGGCCCATTTCTGAACGATAATCGCTTCCAGCTTTTGTTGGAATGAACCGGCTGATGGATAGATATATGCCCCTGTTAATAGCCCCCCCACAGTTAAATCCTCTTGTTCAAAGGCAGCAGTAACTCCGGCATCATACAATGCCTTTGCACCGGCGCCTCCAAAATAGCGCTCAAGTGCTTCTGCCTGCATAAAAAACGATTCTGCTTTCGATATAAACCAAACGGGATCGTCGGCATGCTGCACAAATACACTTGCGGTTCCATAAGTTGGCTGGTCTGCCTGCGTAGCTGTAAAATCTCCTTGATGGATAGCGCTTGGATTGCTGCTTCCAAAATAAGTTTCAGCTCTGGGATCGTTATTTTCTATCAGCCAGCTAGCTAATGTAAAGCTAGCTCGAATGTTAGTGGTCGTATTCAGACGCCTGATGTTGAATTCGTAAAAAGGATTACTCTTATTTGGCACGTCTGTGAAAACATTCACGCCCGCACTCTCGGCTAAGAAGTTTCCTCCTCCCTGGTATAATGCCCTAATTCCGGCTTCCGCTTCAGCGGGCTTAGCATTTACCATCCGTAAATACATTTTCAATTTTAAAGTATTGGCGAATTGTTCCCACTTGTCCATGTCTCCGTTAAAAACGAAGTCTGTAGATTGCTGCGAGGCACTTAAGGGATCAGACTTAAAGTCATGTGCCAGTGCGCTGTCAATTTCAGTTAACAAGCCCTGGTAAACGGAATAGCCGTCGTCGAACTTTGGTTGCAAATTACCATTACCCTTTAAAGCTTCTGAGTAAGGAATCTGATCGTAAAGATCAGCTAACACCTGATAGGTGTAAGCTTTCATCACGGTGGCCATCAGGTTATAGCGCCAGTCTTTTCTTTCCTTCGATTTATCAATGGTAAGTTGATAGTCAGCCAATGCCCCGGCGTATAGTTCTTCATAAGGAAGGTTAACCTCTTCATTGATGCTGGTAACGTTATATGAATCAATTTCGCGATACTGGCTTGAGTTGGATGCTTGCGACCAGTACTGTGACCAGATTCCGCCGACTATTGCTAACTGACCTCCGACCATCCCGGCTGTAGACATCACAGCAGATGGAAGAAGGACTTCCGGTGTTGCGTTTTCAATTCCCGGGTTATTGGGATCTGTATTGATATCCAGCGTGTCATCGCAGCCTGAAGTGAATGTTAGGCTGGCGATGGAAAAAATCAATATATAATTAATTGCGTTTTTCATATGATCAGCTTTTAATTAAAACGACACTTTTAAAGAGGCTCCAAAAAACCGGGTTGATGGGCCTGTACGGAATTCACCAAACTCACTGTTCAGATCATTCCCGTAATTGGATACTTCAGGGTCAATGGTGCGGTTCTCTTTTGGGAGCCAGGTATATAAGTTTCTGCCGAATACAGATACGGAAGCATTTTTTGCTCGTATGTGGCTGGCAAGGGATTTAGGCAATTGATAAGACAAGGTGACTTCCCGAAGCTTTAAGAATGTTTTATCCAGTATCCGGTTATAGTAAGCCAGCGCTTTATTACTGGAGTGATAGTAATAATCATCCACAAAGTTCTCGCTAACGGGAACGGTATTCTCCACATAGGTTACATTACCTGCCGCATCAGTTATTTCTGCAACAGAATTTGGAATTATAAAGGGTCTGCGGTCATTGTAGGTAGTTTTGATATCGTTACCAACAAAGTTTAGCAAATCAGCGGTACCGGAATAGAAAACTCCCCCTTTTCGGTAGTCAAGGGTAACGCCAAGAGCAAGACCTTTATATCCGAAAGTGTTGGTCAATCCCATAGTATAATCGCGCTCACTGGTGCCAAAAAAGCCGTCTTCTAACGCTGGTACTGCCAGACCATTGGTTTGGTTTACAACTATTCTCCCTTGAGGGTCTAATTTAGGGACTGATGCTTCGAAAACTCCAAGAGGCTCACCCACTTTAGCCAATAACTTGGCATCATAAGCGGATTCAATTTCTATTTGATTGAGTCCTGCAGGTAATTCTAAAACTTCATTTCTGTTCCGGGCAAAAACATAATTCAGATCCCACCTAAAGTCGGTTGACTGAACGGGAGTTGAATTCAAAGCAAATTCTATCCCTTTATTTCGCACTTTACCGAAGTTTACGATCAGGAATTTATAGCCAGAGGAAGGAGCTGCATCAATAGGAAGAATTTGATCGTTGGACGTTTTATTGTAATAAGCAAAGTCAAAACCAAGCCTGTTATCAAAAAAGCTGGCTTCGGCTCCAAATTCACTTTCAGTACTGATTTCAGGTTTTAAATCGGCATTGTTCAGCGTATTGGAGATACTGAACCCTTGAACTCCGTTTATCGGGAATGTAAGCGTAGTTAGACCACCTCTAACCGGTATATTTGCTGACCTCAAAGTATTGAAGACCCGGTACGGTGCTGTATCATTGCCGGTTTGGCCCCAACTTGCTCTGACTTTAAGCAAACTCACTTTTGCTTTAGTAAGATCTAAAGCTTCCGATAGAACAAGCGCAAGGTTGGCACTAGGATAAAAATAACTATTCTTATTAGCTGGCAGGGTTGAACTCCAGTCGTTTCGTGCATTTAAGGTTAAATAAGCGAAATTTCTGAAGTCTAATGTGGCACTTGCATAGGCCCCAAACAAACGCCTGTGGTTCCTGGTGTCTACACTTTCAGGGCTATTGATTGAATTAGCAATGCTGTAAAAGTTCGGAATACTCAAATCTTCAACAGAAGTATACAGAGTACGAAATCCCCGGTCGTTAAAGTTAAGCCCAACTAATCCATTCAGATCAAAATCAGCACTCAGTGGTGTTTGATATAAACCATGGAGCTTGGTATCGTATTCGAAGTATTTTTCAGACCCTTCTACTACGTTACCTACATCGGCCTGTCTTTGAGCACCTTCAACGTTTGAACCATCATTCCAGCTTCCGGGTGAAGGAGCATTTTTAGCATGCCAGATCTTGTCAACCCCATTAGTGAGGTCGGCCCCCTGCTGCAGTAATAAGGTGAGCCAATCGCTGGCTTTCAGCTTAAACTCCACGTTACCATACACCCGGTCGCTGTTAAATCTCGCACTGTTCTCGTTCAGCGGATAATATGGATTTTCTGCAAAAGGGGTAAAATAATTATCAACGTTGAAATAAAGATTATTATAATCCTGCACGTCTTTAATCGGAACGTCAGTTGGAATTTGAAGTATATCTTCGTAGAAATTTGCCGCTATACCAGAATTTGCCTGACCAACCTCCACAAACCGTGAGTTTTTACCAACATAATTTACAGAAGCACTGGCGTCGAAACCTTTGAACTTTGTAGATCCGCTCAAGGAGATACTGTTCCTTTTATAGGTGTCGTTATCACCAGGCATCATGCCATCGCTGTTTACGTTACCGTATGAAAGGTAGAATGTGGAGGCTTCATTTCCGCCACTTAACGAGATGGTGTTATTGAATTCAGCACCTGTATCGAACGCATCGCGAAAGTTATCCTTGATAAAAGAGAAAGGCTTCAGCAGTTGTGTGTTGTCAACAACGGCTCCCCATGGACGCATCTGGCCATCTAATGCCGGTCCCCAGCTCCCATTTTCAGAAAGGATAAATGTATTATCCCAGCCTTGTCCAAACTTGCGCTGAAGCTTTGGCACAATTGATACCTGGGTAAAGGATGCAGCAGACGAAAAATCGACTTTAAAAGCACCGGCTTTACCTTTTTTTGTAGCGATAACTATAACTCCGTTAGCACCGCGCGAACCATAAAGGGAAGTTGCCGCTGTACCTTTCAGGATGTTGACGCTTTCAATATCGTTGGGATTGATGTCATTAATAGCATTCCCAAAATCGAAATTCTCCGTTAAATCACCTACCGATCCCACTGGCGAAGTTCCTCCCGGCCGTGCGTTATTCACGGGAACACCGTCCACTACATAAAGCGGTTGATTACTACCCGCGATGGAAGAAAATCCTCTTAGCACCACTTTACTGGAGCCGCCCGGAGCACCCGAGGTAGTAGATATATCTACCCCCGCAACCTTTCCCTGTAATCCGCCGACAATATTAACCGGGGAGGCCTTGTTTATTTCCTCCGTTCCGACCTGGGTGGCAGAGTAACCCAATGATTTTCGTTCTCTAGAGATCCCTAGTGCGGTAACCACCACCTCACCCAGCTGCTTTGTATCGGTGACTAATACCACGTTCAACACATTAGAAGCGGGGATAGTGGCATTTTTAGATGAATACCCGATAAAAGAAAATTGAAGGCTGGTAGTTCCGGATGGAACATTTAAGGAGTATTTACCTTCTGCTGATGTAGTGGTTCCTGTTGTAGTGCCCGGAACCCTTACACTTACTCCGGGAAGAGGAAGTCCATCTTCTTGTGCTGTTACAACACCCGAAACCTGGCGGGTTTGCGCGATCCCTAATGTACTTATACTAAGAAATAACAGCAAAATAGTAAGAAGTTTTTTCATAGCTCACTGATTTACATCTATTAACTTAAACTACTTCATTAATTTAGTTCCACATGTTAAAAATTACCAATATAAAATTACCTATACCATTATAAATCAAGCATTTAGAGCTTAAATTTTACATTATTTAAACAAATATTCTTTGGATATAATACTTTTTCGTGACCCTGTTAAATCATCGTTTTCGATCTAAAGTTCACTGGTGACTAAACACCACCCTATGTGCTACATTTCGTACGTACACAGGTTCGCGCTCTAATACACAATGGATTGTTTTGAGCAGCTAAATTTCGTAGTGTTTTTCCATACCTATCGATTTATATTCTCATCAAAAACTTTACAATCACCGATATCCAATACTTACACTAAGTCTAAAATTCCTTTAGTGAATTTAACTATCTTTTTTTTATAATGTTCTGACAAACAACGAATTAAATTTATACCGAGAGGATTCTAGTACGAAAATTTTTAGCGTTTAAATTTAGGAGACAGTAGAGTAAATAAAGGAAGTTTAGCCGTCAGAATTATTTTTAAAATATTCAGTCAATTCAATTAAGACGTGGTACTACCTATAAAATTGTTTTCGATTCAGTTACAGAATAAATATAATAAAAGTAACAACTTAGTTACACTACAAATAAATATACTACTATGTATTGCATAATACTAAATGAAACATATATCTTTGTTATATGATAGTTGAAAATACGCAAACACAAATGAGGAAGGGGATACTGGAATACTGTATTCTTTCCATTATTTCCCGGGGGGAGATATATGCCTCAGATATAATCAGCGAGCTTAGGAAGGCTAAAATGCTGGTGGTGGAGGGCACTTTGTACCCTTTACTGACCCGTTTAAAAAACAACGGGCTTTTAAGCTATAACTGGCAGGAATCAACTTCCGGGCCACCGCGCAAATACTATGTATTATCACCGGCGGGTCTTGAAGTTTTAAACAGACTGGATAAAACCTGGGATGAACTGGTGTACGCCGTGCAGATGTCTATGGAAGGACGGAACATCTCCCAGTCGAACGATCAATCAAATTCCTCAACCAATTAATCAAAAAGCCATGAACAAAACCATTATAATAAATATTAACGGCATCGTATTTCATATAGAAGAGGATGCCTACGAGGTCTTGCGAACCTACATGACGGACGTAAAACGGCATTTTGCATATTCTGCCGACAGTGATGAAATAGTTACGGATATTGAGAATCGCCTGGCTGAGATGTTCAATGAGCGTCTGGCAAGTGAGAATAAGCAGGTGATTGTGCTGCAGGATGTTAAGGAAGTAACTGAAAGGATGGGGAACGTTGCAGATTTTGAGATTGAGGACGACGAGGAACCTGCGTATACCTACACTGATCGTTACAAAGTTGAGAAAAAACTGCTTCGTGACATGGATGATCGGGTGATTGCAGGAGTTTGTTCAGGACTGGGACATTATTTGGACATTGAACCCCGGTGGATGCGCCTGATCTTACTGTTACTCGTTGTTTTTGGTGGGACGGGTATTATTATATACCTGGTGCTGTGGATTGTGATGCCCCGCGCAATAACCAGAGCCGATAAAATGGCCATGAAAGGTGAGCCAATCAACATTCAGAACTTTAAAAAGAATTTCGATGAGGAAGTAGAGGGCATCCGTCATGGATTTCACAGGGCATCCAGTGAAGCTGCACCTATTATAGACCGGATTGGTAGCGCAATTGGTACCCTACTTAAAGTATTTGTAAAAATAGTAGGCGGTATCATCATTTTTGTTGGGGCCATGGTATTGTTCGGTATGGTGGTTGGACTGCTCGCCTTTCTTGGCGTTTGGCAGTCGACAGAACTAAATCACTTTCCCTTCAATATAGTTAACCCAGAATACAAGTCTGTATTATCTTTCAGCGCTTTTGTTTTGGTTTTTATTCCGCTCGTTGCTTTGATCCTATTTGCCATCAGAGTACTGTTCAACAGAAACGTATTAAGTCGTACCGGCTCTTTCGCCATGCTTATCATCTGGCTGGCAGGACTGGGATTAACAGTATACTACGGTTCTAAAGTAGCCGGGCAGTTTACTGATGAAGCAACTTTTTCGCAAGTTACCGAGATCAAGCCCGACTCAGTCTACTATCTGAAGTTGAATACGGTAAAGTATTTGACAAAAGATGATAGTCTTCAATATGATATCGACCGGGGAAGCTTTGAAAGTAAGATCATAATTAATGATCGGGATCATGATTTTGATATGCCCCAGAATGTCAGCCTGAGGATAGAAAAAAGTGAAGGCGGTAAGGCTATACTTAACCAGCAGTTCAGTGCAAAAGGTCCGAACTTTGAGACCGCCCTCAAGTCGGCACAACTAACAAACTATCAGTTTAACCAGCAAGACTCGTTACTGCAATTTGACTGGAACACCAGGCTGCATAAAAACCAATTATGGCGCGACCAGCGGGTCGAATTAACCCTGCGTTTACCTGTAAACACCCGCTTAATGATTGATGGTAACCTGAACCGCTTTCTTGAAGACCATAACCTCCGAGATTGTCAGGAGCAAAACTCTTCCGACGATTTCATAAGTGAATGGGTGATGACAGAAGATGGTTTAAAGTGTAAAAATGATAGTCTATACCGCAGCAATCGCGGTGAGCTGGAATAATAAAAGGTTCGGCTAACAACCGAACCCTTAAAAAAACTTTTAACTATATGTAACCAACTCTACCGATAAGGCGTCTTACTAACATCTGCCGCGAGGCTGAAGACCGAACTGGTAAGATCCGCAATAAATAAACCAAACACAGCTAAAATAAGGGCTAAGGGCATTTTTGTACCTGACGGGGAAATCCTTTGCCTAAAACAGTAACCAAACATTAAAACCTAAAGATGAAAACAACTCATATTTTCGCCGCAATAGCAGCCTTGATGGGCACTTTGTTTCTGTGTGACAACAGAGAGGCGCAGGCACAAACTAAGCTAGCCGGGAGTAAAATAGCCGGTCAGGTTGTTGACGATCAGAAAAAACCACTTGACTTCGCAACGATTATACTGCTGAGAGATGTCGATTCTGTAATGGTAAAGACTTCATTAACCGATCAGGAAGGTAAGTACCTTTTTGAAAGCATTCCTGCGGGTAAGTATTTTATAACAGCATCAATGGTTGGTTATAAAAAGGTTAAAAGCAAGCCTTTCGCCTTGGATGCTCCAAATGCGGTAGTACAGGTCGAGCAACTTTCCGCCAGTATGGATTCCCGGAACCTGAAAGAAGTGAGCATTGTGGCTCAAAAACCTTTCATCGAGCGTAAGATGGACAAACTAATCGTCAACGTTGAAAACAGCAGTGTATCAGCAGGAAGTACCGCGATGGAAGTTTTGGAGAAAGCTCCCGGAGTGACGGTTGATAAAGACGATAACATTTCGATGAAAGGAAAACAGGGCGTGCTTATCATGCTTGACGGAAAACAAACTTACATGAGCTCTGCCGATGTAGCCAATATGCTTCGTAATATGCAAAGCAGTCAAATAGAATCTATTGAACTGATCACCAGCCCCTCGGCGCGGTATGATGCTGCCGGTACATCAGGAATTATCAATATTAAAACCAAGAAAAGCAAAAGCATGGGCTTAAACGGTACTTTAACCGCAGGTACAGGCTATGGACTGACCACAAAGTATTCCGGCGGCACAACCTTGAACTATCGCCAGGGAAAGATTAACGCGTTCGGAAATTACAACTACGCTAACAATGGCCGTCAGAATAGTTTAGATATGCGAAGGGAAGTAACCTACCAGGATACCATCACGGACTTTATCCAACTAAACGATTGGGATAACAGGCGGTTAAGCAACTCTTTTAAAACCGGTATGGACTTCTTCATCAATAAAAATCACACAGTTGGTATTTTGGCGAACGGCTATTTTAACCGCAATAAGGAGAACAGCAACAGTTTTACAAACCGCGTTAATAATTTCGACCAGACTGAGGACATTAAGATCATCGGAAGTAATACTGAAAAGTATCAAAACGTCGCCTATAACTTCAATTACAAGGGAACGCTGGATACATCCGGCAAGGAGCTATCCGTAGATTTAGACTACTCGAACTATAATAGCAGTCATGATGAATTGCGCGATAATTCTTATACCGCCACTAACCTAATTCCACGTGACCGCTTACTGGTTAAAAACTACTCACCCTCATCAATTGACGTGAAATCCGTAAAGGTTGATTACACACATCCTTTGAGCAAGACCAGTAAGTTTGAAACAGGACTTAAAAGCAGTGTTGTAAAAACCGACAATGACCTTTTGCTGGCAAAGCAACAGGGAAACAGCTGGATACCCGATCCTGATTATACAAACCGGTTCTTATATGACGAAACCATCAATGCTGCCTACCTGAATTTCAGTAAAGAATTCAAGAAGTTTGGCCTTCAATTGGGTCTCCGTGCTGAACAGACCTTCTCTAAGGGGAATTCAATCACTAAGAATGAGATCGTTAAAAGAAATTACCTTGAGTTGTTCCCAAGTCTATCGTTATCTCATACGATCAACAAAAATAATCAGCTGGGCTTCTCCTACAGCCGTCGTATTGACCGCCCGGGATACGATGATCTAAACCCCTTCCTGAACTTTCTGGATGAATATACTTTCAAGAAGGGCAACCCTTATCTGAACCCACAGTTTACCAGCTCGTTTGATCTGTCACATACTTATAAGGGAGGTATCACTACTACATTAAATTATAGCCATACCGTTGATGCAATGACCACGGTTACCGAGCAGGAAGATGAAACATTGAAGACTTTTGCAATAGAACGCAACCTGGACGAACAAACCATCTACGGGGTTACCTTGTACGCACCTGTACCAGTTCAGAAGTGGTGGAACGTTAATAATAACCTGCAAGTATTCCACATGAGCTTTAAATCTGAGTCGGAAAATGGTGACCTCGACGCCGGTCAGCTGGCCATGACGTACAACATGGATCATACATTTACACTCAATAAGACGTTTACCGCCGAGCTTTCAGCCCAGTATCAATCGCCGCTACAGTATGGTGTCTTTAAGATTGAATCTCAGCTTGTAATGAACGCAGGCCTTCGTAAATCATTTATGAACAGTAAAATGAATATCCGTTTGTCTATGAACGACTTGTTTAATTCACGCACTCAGCGTTTATCAACAACTTATCAGAATATGAACCTGAACTTTAAAGAAAAAGGAGAAAGCCAGATTGGCCGACTTACATTGTCATACCGCTTTGGTAAAAATGAAGTAAAGGCTGCCAGACGCCGCTCAACAGGGCTGGAAGACGAGGCCAACCGCATGAAGAACTAAGTTTTTGATTATGATTGATTGAGGCGCTGGGAAGGAAACTAACCAGCGCTTTTTTATTTACAGCAATCGTTTGCTAGCACTTAGCCAAATGTATAGGGAAGAAGCTGAACTAACTTCCAATCCGCTGCTGTTCGGTTTCTGATCCTGTATCTCTTTTGCGGACTCCTTTTACTGTACGCCTCCCAAATAAATAAACGAAGCTAACCTGTCCAAGCATCGAATCCCGCTTATCAACAGACAGTAAGTTTAAGGCCTGATAGGTCGACGTATATCGATTAATAGACGTATTGAACAGATCAGAAATGCGAAGTCTAACCGTAGCATTTTTATTGAGAAAGCTTTTTGCTATGGCGGCATCTACGCTATAGGCAGCTTTGTAGTTGTATATTCCATATATGGTCGGACTTTCATACTTACCATTAATTTCAGCAGAAAAATTATTCTTGAATTTCATTGACTGCAAAGCACTGACAATAAACGAGGGACTGGTATTCTCGTAATCACCGACGGAAGATTGAGTAGTATACTTCTCGTACATCGACTGAAGATTTAAGTCTAAATCCCACCAATTCAATAAAGTTACCGGAGCATTTATTTCCAGGCCATACATAAACTGTCTGTCGATATTACGGCTGATTATTGTATTAACATGTGTCAGGTCATTTTGCTCGTTTATATCAAGCATCAGATCATCGACGATCTTAGTTCTCAACGTAGTTGAAAATCTGCTTTTATAAACATGAGTAATTTCAGCGATACGTGTAAATTCTGGTTTGAGATAGGGATTGCCGGACCGGTAGCTATACTGATCCAGGTAAGCCACGAATGGATTCAGGTTATCATATCCTGGCCGGGTGACGCGGCGGCTATAAGAAAAAAGAATCTTGTTATTGTCGTTCAGCTTTTGACTAAACTGCAGGTTCGGGAAAAAATTAAGATAATCGCGTTTAGTAATGTGTCCGGATGTTAAAGAATTACCTTCAGAAATAGTCTTTTCAGTGCGCAACCCAATTGCAAGACTCGAGTTTTTAAAATCGATACTATAGTTTAGGTATCCGGCGGAGATTTGTTCGTCAATTAAGAAGTGATTGGTGAAGCTATCGTCCGGATAATAGATATCAGAACGAATACGGCCAAAGTCAAGCCGGCTATCGCCCTTTACACGACTTCTCTGGACTCCTAATTCTAATTTGGACCTCTTAGTAAGCGAAACATTATAATCTACCTTAAAGGACTGCACATCATATTCTGAAGGCGAGCTATTTTTAAGAAGCTGACTTTCCCTGTAGGCATTATTACTGACATCAAGAAAATCATTAGTTAAAAGCTCAGTAGAACTGCGCTGGTAAGAAATATAGTCCCAATCAAAAGATATATCACCTGCTTTTTTTCCTAAGGCGCCCTTGTAATTAAAATTGAGCACGATGTTTTCCAGGCCTCTTGTCTGATCAGAGTTTGTACGTATTGTTGAATCGAGTGTGTTTCGATTAAAAATACTGGAATTGTTGATTTTACCGATCTCCAGCCGATTATCTGATCCACTCACCATCATCCCCATCACATGATTTGGTGCCAGATCTATGTCGGCACCTGCGCGATAACTGTTAGCCAGCCGACGGCTCAGGCTCTGGTAATTGACATCAATGGCAGTCCGCAAGCTATTATTGATATCCCGTTCAACCAATATATCGCGATCCTGGCTAACATCACCATAAGTATAGTTTCCGAATACACTTATAAACTTACTCCGGAAATTTAAATTAAGACCTGAGCCAACCCTAAAATTCGGCTCACCGTCTTCATTTTTTAGGCTCAGTCCGGAATTGGCGTTAAAGCTGCCATTGGCACCAAACTGTTTATTCTTCTTAGTCTTAATATTGATTATCGAACCGCTGCCTGTGGCTTCAAATTTTGCCGAAGGATTACTAATTAGTTCTATCTGGTCGATCTCGGTACCTTGCATACTTTTAAGTATGTCATTCAGCGCCTGACCTTCCATAAACGTTTGCTTACCGTTCACTAAAACTAAGACATTCTGCTTACCATTTAACCGTATTCGCTCCTCTGCATCCATTTGAACTCCGGGAGCAACCTGCAGGATATCAAAAACTGAATTGCTTGATGACAGAATGCTATTCTCAACATTTAGCACCACTTTTCCAGGTTTCAGTTCAATAAAGTTCTTCTGCTCTATAATGCTGACTTCCTTCAGTGTGGTAGAAGCCGGAGCTAACTGGAGTTTACCGACGTTAAGTGGTTTGTTCTTTTGGTTTACGGAGAAGGGTCCATAAAATAGGGGCTGAAACCCAACAGAGGTTATCCGCAAAAGATACTTGCCGTCCATTATAGTAGTGAAGCTAAACCGACCTCGCTTATCGCTTATTTCAATCTTTATGACAGATGAGTCCGCAGCTGCCAGTAAACAAACAGCACTGCCATCAGCGGCTTTTTGCTCCTGATTAATAACGACACCAGCAAGTACAGCAGGTGCTTTATCCTGTGCAGAGAGCATAAAATGAACAAGTAGTAGACTAAAAAAAAGAAAGACCTCTTTAGAACCGCGCCACAAGCAACAATAAAAGCACTTCAAATTGTGAGTTATAAAAATGCAATATAGTAACACAATTGCTACACTTAACAATTATTTATCTTTGAATTAATTTGGATAAAATCCCATATGGAAGATTCGTTTTAGTGCCCTACCATAAAAACCGCATTACTAAACATCAGCTTTCCATTCTCCCAAAAACTGCGGAATAAAAGATCATCAGTAAGATATACGACAGAGCCCCTTCCCATTTCCTGAACGCCGAATAGCATGCCATCTACCAACTTTTTCTTCGTCTTTAAGCCTGCAAACCCGGTTACGTAATTATTCTTCTTTAAAACACCTACGTTCCAGTCGCCTTCAAGGTATTCATAAACCTGATCATCACGTTTTAGAGTATAATAATGATCCGGATAGCCGAAGGCTAAGGGATGTGTGTTATCTAAGTTCACCTTGTAAATGGCACCCGGGATGCTATTATTCAACTCATCACGCTCCCGGTTTTCGTAACTTTTAATATTGAGGTAAGGATCCTTATTCTTTTCATCCTTTTTTTCTTCTTCCTTGACTTTTAAACTAAAACCTTTTTTACCTGCAAGCTGGGCAACAGCTCCCTCCATAGCAATAAGCTTCCCTCCGGCCTGAATCCAGCTCTGCATCTGTTCATTGCCAAAATCTTCATAATTACCATCGGCAAAGATTAATACATCGAATTCACTCCAATTGATTCGGCTCAAATCCTGGGTTCTAACAATAGATAGCGGATAAGCAATCTGCTGTTCAAAGAAATGCCATACCTCACCCACGGCCAGTGACGATGTACCATCGCCGGCAACTAAACCTACTTTAGGCTTCTTTATGTAACGTATCTTATCCGATCCCAAATCAGCCCCTTTGTCAACAAAAGCTGATGATAGCGCCTGTAAGGTCACTTCTGATGCTTTGGCGATTCCGGCAATTCGCAAATCAAAATCTTTTACATTTTCATTGGAGGTCCGGGCGATGATCAATGATCCGGCGTTGAAACGTTTGCCTCCACTTTCGAAAGGAATTTCAGAATACCGAACCTTAATATTACTTTTCAACAGCTCAGCTAAGAATTTCACATCCGCAGCAGCATTCCAGTTAGCAATATAAGCAACCGGCTTACCCCCAGATTGGTTAACAACCGGGGGAATCTCTAAAGTCTCATTTTGTGGTTTAATATTCTCCCTGGTGGCATATGCTTGCAGCCCATAAGCATAGGGTAATGCCCAAGCCGTAATATCGTAGGTCGCAGAATCAGAGACAAAGGTTTTAGGCTCAAACAAAACCTTAAGCATGACCGATTTAGGCTGATAAGCGTTGATAACCATGTCCGTCTTAGCCACGGTAAAGTTTTCGTTTTTTCCCGTGAGGTAGTTAAATCCCGAACCTCCTTTCGCTGCTCCATAACCAAACTCTATTCCATTACCTTTTAGCAGTGTGGCCAGGGTTTTCAATTTTTCGGGGTTATCACTCTTGATAACATATGTTTTGTATTCTCCGGCAGGGCTTGCCTTGCTGTTAACGAAATAAGCTTTAAATTCGGTTATAGACTTCGTAGAATTCTGAGAAGTTGCTTCGATAGTTGATAATCCCGTAGTATGGTGATGGTCTATACGGTTCTTTAAAGTCAGTGTGTCTCCCTCCTCATTTATTACCGCTAAACCTGCCCGCCCGGATCCTCCTTGCTCATAAGTCATGCCTATGGAACCATTATACGTGGGGTAAGTATCCCCATATGACGGGTATAACAGGTCAAATCGCTCGCGGGTAAAAAACATCCAGCCATTTTCATCAAAATAACGAGCATTGTTCTTCCCGATTATTGTTTGAAACTCACGTTGCCACTTCGTAATGTCCTGGTGAAAGGGTTCAGCAGCTGGCGCAAAATAATACGGTTCATTAATACCTTGCTCGTGAAAATCTACATGCACCTGGGGAAGCCATTGATTATATACCGCAACGCGCTGTTGCGTTTCAAGCTGTGATTGCCAGGCCCAGTCACGGTTTAGGTCAAAGTAGTAGTGATTTGCCCTTCCTCCCGGCCATGGTTCCATATGCTCACGCGAAACAGGCATCGGGTCGGGAGATATACTTTTTACGGAATTATAAAAACTAACATAACGTTCACGTCCATCAGGGTTTAAACAAGGGTCGATAACAACGACGGTATTTTGTAACCATGCTTTGGTCTTACTATTAGCCGGATCAACAAGATCAAACAAGGTTTGCATCGATGACTCAGTCGAAACCGACTCGTTACCATGAACATTATAACTCAACCACACAATCGCCGGTTGATTAGTTAGCCCTGAACCACTTTCCATACCGGCAAGCCGCAAGTTATTTTTACGGATACTTTCCAGCTGCGCTATGTTCTGTGAGGAGGAAATAAAAGCCAGCATTAAAGGCCGGCCTTCATACGTTTTGCCATATGATTTCAACTGCATGACATCTTTTGAAGCTGCAGCCACGTAATTAAAATAATCAACTACCTTGTGATGAGGAGTGAACTGATCGCCTAGTTTATATCCCAGGAAATCTGATGGTGATTGAATTTTTTGGGCAGAAGCGCAAAAAATACTGATGAAAAAATAGGCTAAAAAAAGTAATGGTCTTCTCATGGGCTCTAATCTAAAACAAATTTCTTTTTTAACTATGACATATACTTCAAGCTTTCTTTCGTACATGTTAAATATTTCTGAAAACCTTGTTTAATATTGCACGATGAACGTCGAATCTCTTTATCAGCAGTATCTCCAAAGTGGTGCAGTGTGTACCGATACCCGGCAGATAACTAAGGGCTGCATTTTCTTTGCCTTAAAGGGCGATAATTTTGACGGCAATGCTTTCGCCTGGAAAGCATTGGAGGATGGCGCTAAATGGGCAGTAGTCGATGATCCTTCAGTAGTTGTTGATGATCGCTATCTTCTTACAGCCAATGTACTAGATGCGTTACAGGATCTGGCTCTTCATCATCGCAGACAATTTGATATCCCCTTTATCGCTATCACCGGCACAAACGGGAAAACAACAACTAAGGAACTTTTATATTCGGTTCTATCACAACATTGCAAAACATACGCTACAACCGGTAATCTGAATAATCACATCGGAGTTCCGATAACCATCCTGTCCATACCCTTATCATGCGAAATAGCGATCATTGAAATGGGTGCTAATCATCAAAAAGAAATCGCCGCTTTATGCAATATTGCGGAGCCCACCCATGGACTGATTACCAATGTTGGAAAGGCCCATCTGGAAGGCTTTGGTAGTTTTGAAGGTGTAAAAATAGCGAAGGGCGAACTTTACGAATATCTTGCGAAGAATAATGGAATCGCCTTTATAAACAGTGATAACCGTCACCTTGTTGACATGAGCCGTGATCGAAACGTTCAAAACATAGTTAATTACGGCGACACCGCTGATAATTATGTCTCTGGAGCATTAGCGGAAGCATCGCCATTCCTATCAGTCGCCTGGCATCGTGAGGGCCTTGAGATTGATGATCAAACCCATATTGCTAAATCAAACCTTACCGGAGCATACAATTTGGAGAATGTATTGGCAGCTATCTGTATCGGCAGTTTCTTTAGGCTATCTGCTGATCAGATCAATCGGGGAATTGAGGTATACCATCCTGCAAACAACCGGTCTCAGATAACGAAGACCGATAATAATACATTAATCTGTGATTTTTACAACGCTAACCCAAGCAGTATGAAGGTTGCCCTCGACAACCTTAAGAGCGCGGGAGAAGAACAGAAAGCCTTCATTCTAGGCGACATGTTTGAGCTGGGCAAGGAAGCCGAAGAAGAACACCGGTTGGTGGTGGAAGAAGCGATGAGCGTGGAGGCGCAACGGACCATTTTTGTGGGTGAAGAGTTCTACAAATTAAAAGATCAGACTCCTGGTAATGCGGAATTTTATCGCACAACTACGGAAGCTTACGATGCACTTAAAGCTAACTCACTGAAAGGTTTCCTTGTGCTGATCAAAGGATCCAGGGGAATGAAACTGGAAACACTTACCGGGATTTTATAATACAAATAGCTCGTCCTTAACCGCGAAGAGTTCCTTTTTCTTCTCCTATCTGTGTTTTCTGTGAATTCCATCTAACAAGTCAGAACCATCGCTGCACAAGATCCTTCTCAGGCTGAAGGCCTGACATAGCAAAGCTTGGGACATCATCCCAGGCTAAAGAAAGCCCGTTACTTAATCAGCCTATAGGGCGTACACAGATATCCGTTAGAGGGTGCCCTGTGTTCGCCCTTCAGGCTAAGGCTCTTAACTCATGACCAATTGGGGGCGTTGCCCCCGGTTCTGATGTAAAAGCCCTTTAGGCTTCTTCGATAATCTTAAAGTTAGCAGTCCTTGTTTTATCATTCTCCATGATTTTGGGAATTCTGTGGCGAAAAGCCTTCCAATCAAAATCACCAGCGTCAAACAATAACCCCGGTCTTTTAATCAACCGGGGTTATCCACTATTCAAAACTTTTAAAGTCTGTAGGATAGCTTCCCAAAAACATATCTTCCATTGTACCCAAACTGAGGAACCGCGCGGCTGTATAGAAACCGGCCGTTCGAGGTATTATCCCTACTTCCGGTATAGTTGGTAGCTGGATCACCACTCAGGTTGTTTTCATTATTTCGAGGATCGATATAAGCCTTATCGGGATAAATATCAAACAGGTTGTTTACTCCCACGGCTATGTTAATCTCTTTCCGGATACTATAATTGACAGTGAGATCTGTAATCCATTTGGAGGAATAAGCCTGATCCAGCTGCAAGGGAAGATTTGCGGTGGCCGGATCTACAGGATTTAAAGAGGTTACTTCCCCGAAACGAACTGCCCTTACTAATACGCCGTAATTCTTACTGGTATAATTACCGCTAAGCGTATACTTATTTTTAGGAACAGAGGTTTCAAAACGAGACCGTTCCAGGCGGTCGAATAACCTTGCCTTTAAGACCGGATCACTTTCAATTTTAGCAGAACCCTGAACCTGTTCAACATTCGTGTCATTAAAGTTTGCGGCGGCCGTTAAGTTGAGCCTGTCACCGGATGTACCGATATCAAAACGGTCGCTTATAACCACATCTAAACCTTTAGTTTTTGTACTGATTGCATTTGTAAAAAATTGAACGCTGTTTATCACTCCGTTTGGATCAACGGTATTTAGTATCCGGTTGACGGTGCCAGCAGGGTTTTGATTACCGCTTGCATCGCGTTCGCGGGTATACTGACTTGAAAAAACAATACGGTCATCAATATTCAATTGGTATGCATCAACTGTAAAGGTCAGATTCTCAGCCAACTTCCCTGCCAGTCCGATGCTATAGGAATGCGAGATCTCTGGCTTTAGAGATCCAACCCCAAACTGACTAACTACTGTATTGTCATTATTGACCGTGAGCACCTGGGTAGGCAGGCCCTGAACGAATTGTGTGCTTTCATTATTAAAGTAGCGCTGATGCAATGAAGGAGCGCGGAAACCGGATGCAACCGCTCCGCGAAGTGCCAGGTCACCAATCAGTTTTACGCGGCCCGTAAATTTGTAGGAAAAGTTATTCCCGAAATCACTATAGTTCTCGTACCTGCCCGCTGCGCTTAATAATAACCTTGGACCAAACTCGCCTTCAACGTCAAGATAAGCGCCTGTGTTATTCCTTGACCGGCTTAATGCGTTAGCTGGTGTAAAACCGGGAAACACCTGGGCGCCCGCAGCGGTGAAAGAAGTACCGATCATCCGACCGGGGATATTCTTAGATGGCTGACCAAAAGAATAGGATAATTCTTCTCCGGGTTTGATCTCGTAATCATCAATGCGGTGCTCAGCCCCAAAAGCTACGTTGACAGAGCTGATGTCGGTACCAACGGCAAATTTCCTGACGATATCAAGGTTGGTTGTATTTTGTGTAAACTTAAGTTTGCCTGCGTAGAATTCGGTCGGACTCGTTCCGAGAGGAAGCGAAGCATTTAAGGTATTTATTATATCAAAGCGAATGGAATTCTGGCCTAATGCATTGCTGATATCATAATTCCACTTACCCAGCATGCCTTTTATACCAACAGTTCCAGATATATCATTGATATCAGTGGTTATTAATGGCAAAAAGCCATTTGGATAAATCGTGAGGTCAACTTGAGAAGCTTGAGAAGGCAGGCGGTAAAAACCTGCAGCTTCCCCGGTTTTATTCGTGAAACCATGGTTTATATATAGTTCGGCAGTTGAACCTACCTTATATTTTCCGTTTAAGAAATACCCCAGATTCTTAGATTCCGAATTTCCCACCCGCATGTTATTCCTGTCAAGACCTTCAGCTTGGGCTTTCGCATCATCAACTGCCTTCAAACTTGCGTACCGTGCCTGGAAATCCTGTTCAGTTTCTCCGGCACCTTTTGACGGAAGTGAGGTGTATAGTAACGGACGTGTATCCAGACCTCCCCGGTTTGTTGCACCTCTGGAAAGGTATTGAGCTCCAAATGCTAAAAAGCCGTTATTACGCAGATTGAAACCCTTACTTAAATCGACCTGGAATGTTTTCCCGTCGTCGAAATGACGGCCTAATGCATTTGATGCCGTCTGTCCGTAAGTAGTAGAAACGCTTAACGGTGAATTCTCTTTCAGAATAATATTTATTACGCCCGCTATGGCGTCAGAACCATATTGTGCAGCAGCTCCATCACGTAAAACCTCAATCCGGTCGATAGCAGCAACAGGTATAGAATTCATATCTGTTCCTACTGTTCCGCGGCCAAACGTACCGTTTATATTTACCAGTGCTGTTGTATGTCGTCTTTTGCCATTAACCAGCACCAACACCTGGTCAGGTCCCAATCCTCTTAATGAGGCTGGATCAATATGGTCAGTACCGTCAGATACTGTCTGACGGTTAGAACTAAATGATGGAGCTACATAATTTAAGATCTGCGTAACATCTGTTTGAGCGAAGTTTTTTACATCACGCGCCGAAATCACGTCTACAGGCACAGCGGTTTCAATATTTGTTCTTGGAACAGTTGAACGGGAGCCTACTACAATTACTTCGTTTAACGAAGATTCTGAGACCCTCATAGTGAAGTTGCGCTCAATGGTTCCATTCCCTATTTGAATCGATTCATTTAAGGTTTCGTGCCCTAAAAATGAAATACGAAGCTGATATGTTCCTGAGGAAGGGAATTTCAGAGCGTATTCTCCGTTGGCATCTGTTGATGTTCCCAGAGTTAAACCCTGAACTTGCAGGTTAACGCCCTGCAGGCCCCTGCCAGTGTCGTCAACAACTTTACCTCTTAAACCCTGGGCATAAAGCAATGAGCTGCAAAGGCAAAATGCTAGAATTAGCAAGCCTTTAGTGTAGAGTTTTTTCATAATTAATGAATTTAATTCCAATTTAATAATAGTTAAACTATTATGGAAGAACTAATTACACTAAATCGACAGCGCCTAACTCAGCTAAACTGCTATACTTCTCCGAGTTCTACAAACTGTAAGTCAGCTTTCCGTAAAGATGCCTGCCGTTGAAACCAAACTGCGTTACGTTCCTGCTAAAAGGAATCCGTCCGTTTGCTGAATTGTCACGGTTAGCGCTGCTTTGATAGTTCATGATTGCATCACCGGTAAGATTGTCCTGACGGTTCCCCGAATCCATAAAGACTCTGTTTGGATAGATATCAAAAAGATTATTCACACCGAACGCAATATTGAGTTGATTGGTTAAGCTATAATCTGCAGTTAAATCCGTTACCCATTTTGCTGAGAAGGTTTGATCAGGAATAATCGTGGTAGTGCTCTCATGAAATGTTGGATCGAACGGATTATTGTATGACACCTCTCCAAACCGAACTGTTCTGGCCACCAATCCCCATGACCGGCCAGTATAGTTGGCAGTGACGTTTACCTTACTCTTTGGAATCGCAGACTCTATTCTCGACCGCTCCTGCCGGTCAAATAACTTTTCTGCAAGACTTGCATTACTGCTAATTTTATCCGGAGCATTTAGCTCACCTACTGAGGTATCGTTGATATTGAAAGCTGCCGAAAGTACGATGTTGTTTCCTGGAATTCGAAGAGGGAACCTGTTACTTAAGACAACATCCATACCCAGCGACTGTGTAGATATAGCATTCGTGAAAAATTGAACACTATTCACATTGGCCCCCGGATCAGTGCTGTTCAAAATTTGATTAACTGATCCTGTGGGAATTAAAACTCCCTTGCCTGTCCGTTCACGACTGTATAAGCCAGATAAAACAATCCTGTTATCTACGTCAATCTGATAAAGGTCAGCCGATAATGTCAGGCTTTTATAGAGCTTTCCGGTTAATCCCATACTGTAAGACTTAGAAAGTTCGGGATTTAATGAGCCAACACCGAATTGCGCAACAATTGGATTTTCATTATTGGCAATTACTGCCGTTGTAGTAACTCCGTTAATTACTGTGCTGCTTTCATGGTTAAAGTATTGCTGATGCAACGATGGCGCCCTGAAGCCTGTGGCATAAGAACCTCTTAATGAAAATGCTTTGTAAAAATTATATCTCGCCGCGGTTTTATAGGAGAAATTCGAACCGAAGTCACTGTAATCTTCCAATCTCCCCGCAAGTCCTAGTGTGACTTTCGAACCAAGAGCTGTTTCAAAGTCAGCATACACACCCTTATTGTTTCGTGATCTGTTTAAGGCACTTACAGGTGTAAAACCGGGAAAAACCTGGGCGCCGGCAGCGGCATATAAAGACCCTATTTTGCGGGCTGCAATTCCTTTTGACGGTTGACCTAAAGAGTAAGACAGCTCTTCACCGGATTCTATCTGGTAATTATCTACCCGGTACTCGACGCCAAAGGCCGCATTTAGCGACTTGAGGAAACCGTTAAGTTCAAAGTTGCGACTAATATCCAGGTTACTTGTATTTTGCCTGAAGTAAAGATCGCCCGCATAAAAATTATCAGGACTGGTTCCTAATGGCAGGGATGCATTAAGCGACCTGGAGATATGAAAGTCTATATTATTCTTACCGGTAATATGGCTCAGGTCATAATTCCAGCCCGCAAGCTTTCCTCTAAAACCAGAGGCTACCGAAAGATCCTGGATTCCCGTATTTATCATCGGTAAAAATCCGTTGGGATACATACCCGGATCGTTTTGAGTTACCTGACCAGGCAAACGTGAGAAACCAGCCGCTTCTCCGCTTTTCAACGCATAGCCAGCAGTAAGGTACACCTCTGAATTTTTGAACAAAGAAAACTGCCCGTTAATAAAAAACCCGGCATTCGCAGCCTCAGCATTTCCCACGCGCATGTTATCACGACTGACACCAGAGGCTGACGCCATCAGATCATCTTTAGCTTTTAATGCGAGATAACGTTTCACAAAATCCTCTTCACATTCGCAGTCCCCTCTCGAAGGCAACGCTGAGAATAATAAAGGACGTGTATCAAACCCGCTGCGGTTAGTGGCTCCTCTATAAAGATATTGCCCTGAAAAATTAAGAGAACCCCGACCCGCGAGGTCAATCCCTTCCGAGTAATCAACCTGGAAAGTTTTCCCATCGTTGAAATTCCGGCCCATGGTATTGGATGCCGCCTCACCGAAAGACATCGACATGTTAAACGGCGAATTAGTCTTAAGAATGATATTGATCACACCAGCGATTGCATCAGAACCGTATTGCGCGGAAGCTCCGTCACGCATTATTTCAATACGCTCAATCGCCGACACCGGTATCGAGTTCATATCAGTGCCTACTGCTCCTCGCCCGAATGTACTCTCCGTATTAACCAGAGCGGTAGAATGCCTCCTTTTTCCATTTACTAATACTAAGACCTGGTCCGGTCCTAATCCACGTAATGAGATTGGGTCTATGTGATCCGTTCCATCAGCAATTGTCTGCCGGTTAGAACTAAAGGATTGCATAGAATAATTCAAGATCTGGGTAATATCCTTCTGAGCGAACTTTCTCAACTCATCAGCGGTGATAACATCAACCGGAACCGATGCTCCATTTTTGTTCTGAGAATTCATTACGCGCGAACCGGTAACCGATTTCCTCTCAGGTGCGGTGCCCAGCGGACTAAGCACAAAGTCACTGACTTTCTTCGCACTATTCGTTACGAATACATCTTTACTTTGAGATTCAAAAGCAGCTGAACTCACTTTAAGCCGGTAACTCCCTTTGGAAGGCAGCTTAAAATAATACTCTCCTGAATCGTTCGTGACAGTACTGGTCAGGCCCTGAATATGCAGACTAATGCCGGGCAACGCGGTGCCTGACTGATTGGTGATCGTTCCTGTTAAACTTTGACTTAAAAGTTGAGAAGCTGGAAGACAAAGGATAGAAAACGAGAAAAGCGTTTTGTAAAGTTTCTCCATATAATTTTTTTTAGGGGGGATGTAAATTAAACAAATTAATTCAGAATCAAAACTTGTTTATACAAACCCCGTAAACTAATTACAAAGAGAAAGTTAAGGCCGTTTTAGCAGCGTTTTACGATATCGCTGCATGATAAAAATGGCAATGCCACATACAATAGCGAAAATGTAAAGCGGATGATCCGTATCTAATATGATTACAGCAAAGAGGCAAAAGAAAACCATGAATACAGACAGGAAGGTAAAATTGCGGCCTATCAAAAAGCGCTGGAAACTATTCATTTATTAATTGGATTTTTCTACGCGTAAACCTACATCGGTAATTTCCTTCAATGGGTTATCACGCATATTTTGTTCGATCTCGAACAGATATTTACCCTTACCGGGGAATCTGTATTCTTCTTTAAAAGGCAATTGATAGCTATACATATTTCCAGACCCTTTCCCGAGCCACTGACCGTCGGAATAGGCCAGTTTAAATTCTATTCGCTCAGTAACTACCCGTCCGCCAGCACCACGAGAATGAACCCGGAGGAAAATGTTAGAGTATTTGTAATCTCCGGTATGGCGCATATTAACATAGATATTATAAACAGCTTTCTCATCTTCAATGGTAACCGGAACGCGAACCTTATTGATATAGCTCCAGTTCCGGTTATTGATCGTTTGATTAGTATCTACTATGGTATTCGCATCCTGACAGGAGGTCAAGCAGAAAACACTGCAAATAACCAATGAGAAAATAATACTAGCCCTTATTATCATTTACTCAGTAGGTTTTTGACGATTGCTATTATTCCGGTTACCTCTGCGGCGGTTGTTATTCCTGCCGGTGCGGGCGTCTCCTGTTGCTGGTTTCGCTTCAGTACCTGTTGCCTTCTGCTCTGGCCTTGGCCTGGCGTTTTGAGGAGGCCTGGAGGCTTGTGTCGGCTGCTGCGGCCGTGGACTTTCTCCTTCCGCAACATTTGCAGGGGACTTAGGCTTATTGCGGTTGTTATTGCGAGCAGGTTTCTTACGCTTCGCTTTATCATCCAAACGCGTTAAGCTGTCCTGCCCAACTACATTCTCGTAATCAAGCACTTTAGCTACAATCGGTTTTTCAATTTCAACGGCTTCATCTTTCAAGTCATCAGGCTTTTCACCATTTCGGTTTAATTGCTGTATTTCCTTTACTCGACTGATCTCCAGTGGAATCCAGTTCTCGTCGTTCGGATAACTAAACCACATCAGCTTTTTGAAGATATCTGTTTTTTGAAGTCGCGCCATCCCTTTACCAGTTTCCAGACGATCAACCTTGTCAGGGATATCCTTAAGGGCGTCCATGTAAGTGTCGAGTTCGTAGTTCAGGCAGCATTTCAACTTACCGCACTGTCCGGCAAGCTTGAGCGTATTTAAGGACAGATTCTGATAACGGGCAGCTGAAGTAGAAACAGTTTTAAAATCTGTTAACCAGGTAGAGCAGCAAAGTTCACGCCCGCAGGAACCGATACCGCCTAAACGGCTGGCTTCCTGACGCATGCCGATCTGCCGCATCTCTATACGGATACGGAAAGTCTCGGCCATCTTTTTGATGAGCTCCCTGAAATCCACACGCCCCTCGGCGGTATAATAAAAAGTAGCTTTGGTCTTATCGCCCTGGTAATCAACGTCGCTTAGCTTCATGGCCAGCCCAAGATCTTTGGCCAGAACCCTTGCTTTATGCATGGTTGTAAACTCAGTTTCCTTGGCAATTTTCCATTTCTCAACATCGGCAGGAGTAGCCTTGCGATAGATCTTTTTTACAACATCTTCGGTACGAACGTGACGCTTTTTGAGTTGCATCCGTACCAGTTCACCGGTCAGCGAAACGTGGCCTATATCATAACCTCCGGTAGTCGTTTCCACTGCTACCAGTTCGCCGGCCTCGAGATATAAATTATCGGTATTTAAAAAGAACTCTTTACGTGAACCCTTAAACTTTATCTCGACAATATTAAAAACTTTATAGTTAGAAGGCATGTCCATATGCGACAGCCAATCGTAAACATCTAATTTGCTGCAACCATTAGTAAGGCACGTGCCATTACTTTTACAGCCAGCAGGCGCACAACCGCCGCCTGTTGAACAACTTCCACATCCCATAGTTAAGAGTATATATATTGAGTCCCGGTAGGGAGCGTATTAAACTTTAAAATTTTCACCAATTGCAAAGATACATCTAAAAATAAAATTTTAGGATTAGCGTTACGCTCCACATGGTAGTGCGCTTTCTCAAGCTCAATCACTATCGATTCAGCCTGCGCCAAAGTGATCGCCCCACTAAATTTGCTGATAAACTCCAGCTCTGCCTTAGGCAAATGAACCAGGTCAGCGGCTCCTGAAAGAATCAGCATACTTTCCCGGATCAGGTTCATCCCATATCGCAAAAAGTTCTTTTGATTTTCCCGACCAAGCTTAGCTGCTCTTTCGGTGAAGTCTATAAACTTAGCGCCAGCATCCGCATAACTGATCTGCAGCCATTCTCTAAACATTTGCAGGTTATCATTCTCTTCACCAACCATAAAACTCAGTGCGGATTGCAAACTGCCGTCACTCAGATATGCTATTTGTTCTGCCTTAACTTCGGAGATTCCTTTTTTCTCAACCAAAAACCTGCTAATTTCTTCATCGGCAAGCCGGGGAATTTTGACTAGCTGGGTTCTGGACAGTATGGTATTTAAGATCTGATCCTGATTTTGCGCTACCAGCAGAAACAAAGTTTTCTGAGGAGGTTCTTCAATTATTTTCAGAAGTGTGTTCCCTTCCTTATCGAGGAACTCGGGCAACCACATGATCAGCACTTTATATTCAGCTTCAAAAGGCTTTAAACTAAGCTTTTGAATGATCTGGTGACATTCAGCAATATTGATGTTGGCTTGCTTGTTTTCGGCATCCAGCTGGTTACGCCACTCTTCCAAACTTAAATACGGATTTGAAAGAAACGCCTCCCGCCATTCAGCAGCAAACTTCAGGGCCGTATCGTCCTTGTGTTTTGCAAAGAAAGGATAAGAGAAGTGCAGATCAGGATGAATTAGCTTTTTGTATTTCCGACAAGAAGAACACTCGCCGCAGCTATCTTGGGCCTGACGATCAAGGCAGGAAATAAATTGTGCATAGGCCAATGCCAATGCCAACCCGCCGTTCCCTTCCGGACCGAGAAACATCTGGGCATGACTAACCCTGTTCTCAACTACGGTTTGAATTAAATGCTGCTTAACTTCTTGCTGCCCTAAGATATCACTGAATTGCATGGCTTGCAAAATAGGAAAATAGATTGTTAGTTGGTTAGTTTGTTAGGTGGTTAGGTACGCTGCTAACAAGGTTGCATATCCAGTTGTGCCTTAAGGCTTTCGCTCTTTACTCCACTTTCCATCTAAAAATTCTAAGGTTATCCTGGTGAAATCAACTTCATTCTGAGGACCAACATGAGGCATATGCCAGCCGTTTGGAACAACCCAAAGATGAGCATTGGGAATATGCTTACTAATCTCAAACGCTTGCGCCACCGGCACGAAGTCGTTGTCACCGTGAACAATAAGCGATCTGGCTTTGATGGCTGCAAGCTGGTCCGGAGTTATAGCCGGGTCACCATAAAGTTCCCGGAAATGATAAAACTGCCGGGCAATCAATCGCCCTTTCGTTTTTCCGTGCTGCCCTTCCAGCTCATTAAATTTATAATATGCTTCGGGCTTAGCGTTCTTCTCAATAAACTCCCGTGTTTGCACACTAAAGTACATTTGTGCACTTACCGGGACAATTGCTTCAAAGCGTTCAGGTTCCAGTATTGCTGCATTTAAAATGATAATGCCGCCGGAACTGTGTCCGATAGCCCTTACTTTTTTGAGATTAAGTTTTTGAATAAGAGCCAGTAAATCTTTTGTTGCTGTGAGATGATAAAACGCACTGCTGGTATCTGGACTGGATGATCTGCCATGCCCGCGCATATCCCAGGCAATGACACGATAGGTTTTTGAATATTCCCCAATAAATGGCTTCCAGTCAGCCAGTGTCCTGCCGAAGCCATGGAGTAAGATGAGTGGTTCTCCCATGCCGTACTCCTCGTAGTAAATCTTTGCTGCATTAACGGTTATGAACTTTCCCTGAGGATTAGCTTTCTCCTGTGCATTAGCCCTTGTTAAAGGGGTAAATATCACGCAACCCAGAATGATTAAGAAATAGACTTTTTTCATAGTGACCAGATAATTATCCGGATGCAATTTTGGCCCTAACAACATTTTCTTTTCGGTTAACTCTAAAATAACTAAAAAGAGGCACATCTATATCGCTGGTCACGGGTTATTATTGGAGCCTTAAATCATAATTAGCTGTCGTCTCAAGACCCATAGATTTAAGTCCTAGCCTTCTTTCGTTCGCTGAATCTTTCTAGTAGGTAAGCCAGCGCACCCGTCGCCCACAATGCCCAAAGAATTAAAACCGGCTGAAAAAAGAGTCTGATCAATCTTTTCCGATCGGTATCAAGTCCGAAAGCATCGATACCATTGACGTATTGCGAAATATTTCCCGGGAAGATTAAAATATAAAATAGTGCAAGCGCAATTCCCACCCATACTTTATATTTTATAAGAAAGATCATTGATAACCCCAGCACTATTTCGACGCTTCCAGATGACAAAACAATAAAATCCATAAACCCAGGCTCATTTGGCAGCCAGGCGGGTACCTGGGCTAAAAACTCCTTTCGTTGAAAAGTTAAATGGCCGACACCGGCAAAAGCCATAAACAGACCAAGAATTATTCGAAAGATGTTTTGGATTACGGTTGTTTTCATTAACTAAATTACTTGTTAATAGTATTTCAGCAAACGTTTTTATAACTGGTAGAAAAAGGGAAACTAATTAAGCACTTCTTCAATCAGCTACCTGAAATTACAGCTTGTGCCACTCCACATCACCTCAATTACAGCATTCTTGCCCGTACCTGAAAGCAGGCCATAGAATCCCGAATCTACAGTGAATTCCTGGCCGAGGGTGGTTCTTGTCACGGTGACTACATAAGCGTTCCGTAGATCCTGTAGCGTAGAACCCACCCCAATACCTGCCATAGTTGTAAGTTTCTTTGCGTTAACTTCTGACACTTTATCAATAAACCAACCAACAAAAATCCATTGATTATCATCCCTTTTCTTCTCAGCAAAAACAAGCGTCAATCCATTTGGCCAGCTGGCCATCTTCAGGGGGCCGGCACCGCATTCCGTATTTATACCAACGCTGGAAGGCGCGCTTTCTAACACCTTGGTCACAGCCCCAACCAGCTGTTCGAACCGCATTCCAAACGCAATCTCCCTTGTTGAACCTGATCCGGAATCGACGAGCCGCAACGCATTCGAAGTAAGGGCTAACATTTGTGGGTTGCCTTCAACACTTTCTGCGTCAGCCGTGTCTATGTTTGCAGGCTCTGAGGCAACAGTGGGAACACTGTCGTTCAACTTATCTAAAGAGGCATTATTGTTAAACTGGCAACTGGATAAGAGATTAGAAAGCGAAAGAAGTAATAAGATTAGGCGCATAATTCGGGAGAGAAGGTTATAACTAATGAGGGCAGATATGTTTTAGCTGTATATCGGAATATTGAACAACGTAATAGCTTGGGAATTTTGAATTTACAATTGCGGTAGTATTTTGCCGAATACAAAGTACTTCACTTGCCAAGTTACAAATTCTCTGCAATTGAGCAGCCTGCCTGAATTCCGGTGATCTTTCTCTTTTTAATTTGTTTCTATGATAGTCGATTTTTCATGGCGAGTGAGGCTTCAAATTGCGTCAAATTAATTAAGATCAACAAGCGAGCTTAGTATGTGCTTACTATATACTTAGTATGTGCTTACTATGTCATGACTATATCGGGATATAGTGAATACCCTGTTAGCACATAGTAATCTACCCGTGTGAATATAGGAAAGCTATAGGGAAGTCTAATACAGAGTATCAACCGTGAAGGTCTTCACCACCGTCTGCGTATATTTGCAAAATTAAACTTGTACCAGATACTTAAACCCCTGCGAATGCGCATCCTTGCTTTTGATTACGGAACAAAACGTATCGGCGTAGCTGTAACAGATCCTTTGCAGATTATCGCCACAGGATTAGACACTATCCATCCAAAAGATATTGTTGAGTTCCTTAAAAGGTTTCTCCTTAACGAGCCCGTTGAGTTATTTGTCGTTGGCGAACCAAAGCAAATGGATGGAACGCCCTCACAGTCAGCCCAGCATGTGAAGGGCTTTATTACAACGCTAAAAAAAACTTTTCCCAATATCCCCGTGGAAACGATAGACGAACGTTTCACTTCGAAGATGGCGGCTGCAACGATCGCTCAAAGCGGCTTCAAAAAATCTGACCGCCAAAACAAGGAAAGAGTCGACACTATCTCGGCGACCATTATTTTGCAGTCCTACCTCGAGAAAAAGAACTATCTTCTATAACAAAGCAAACAGCCTATGATGTCCTCAGCGCAGGAAATTCTTAAAAAGCATTTCGGGTTCGACCAGTTTCGCCCTCAGCAGGCCGAAATTATCGAGCGGATTCTGGATAAAAAAGATGCTTTAGTGCTGATGCCTACAGGCGGTGGGAAATCTATTTGTTTCCAGCTTCCGGCCCTGCTCATGGAGGGAACCTGTATCGTTGTTTCTCCTTTGATCTCGCTCATGAAAGACCAGGTAGACGCCCTGAAGGTCAATGGCATTAAAGCTGAGTTTTTAAACAGCACACAAAGTTTCAACGATCAGCAGGAGATTCTGGAAGCCTGTTATCGAGGAGAAGTTAAATTGCTCTATGTCTCTCCCGAAAAACTTCTAACAGACCTGGATCAAATCACAAGAATGGCTAAACCGGCTCTTTTTGCTATTGATGAAGCGCATTGTATCTCTTCATGGGGACATGACTTCCGGCCCGAGTATACGAAAATGGGGTTTTTGCGGGAGCGATTCCCTGACATCCCTTTTATTGCCCTGACAGCAACTGCCGATAAGGTGACCCGGAAAGATATCAGCAAACAGCTGAAGCTACGTGAGCCGCGGCTTTTTGTTTCTTCATTCGACCGAAAGAACCTGAGCCTGGATGTACGGATCGGCGTTAAGCCAAAGCAAAAGACCGAAGAGATCATCAGTTTTATTCTCAGCCGTAAAAATCAAAGCGGAATAATTTACTGCCTGAGCCGTAATACATGTGATGATCTGGCCGAAAAACTTAAATCAGCCGGCATTAAAGCGGATTCATATCATGCAGGTATGAGCCCCGAAGACAGGGCCAGTGTTCAGGAAGCTTTCATCAATGATGATCTGCCGATAGTCTGTGCCACTATTGCCTTCGGTATGGGTATCGATAAATCAAATGTTCGCTGGGTGATTCATTACAATATGCCCAAAAACATGGAAGGTTACTACCAGGAAATTGGCCGTGCCGGTCGGGATGGATTACCTTCTGAGACTATTCTGTACTATAGCTATGCCGATATCATGATGCTGAACAAGTTCGCGAGTGAAGGCGGGCAGCGCGAGATCAACTTAGAGAAATTGAAGCGTATTCAGCATTATGCGGAGGCTGACAGTTGCCGACGTAAAATACTGCTGAACTATTTCTCTGAAACTCTTCCCGAGAATTGCGGCAACTGTGATGTTTGCAAAAATCCACGTAAACACTTCGATGGGACTGTACTGGTGCAAAAAGCGCTATCAGCGATTGTACGAATGGCAGAGAAAGAGGGCTCACAAATGGTGATTGATGTGTTGCGCGGATCTATGCGGGCCGAAATCACCTATGCCAAATACGATCAGCTGAAGACACATGGAGCAGGCTCTGAGATCGGTAGCCTGGACTGGCAGCGCTACCTGATGCAAATGCTGAACGTGGGTGTGTTAGAGATGGCTTACGATGAGAATTTCGCACTTAAATTGACACCTCTCGGAAAAGAGATCCTCTTTGGTAAAAAGAAAATAGAACTTACGGTTCTACAGGCACTTGACCGGAAAGAATCATCCTCCGCGGAGAAAAAAGCGAAACGTCCAATTGCTCCTGCCGAGGAACTTTTTGATCGTTTACGAAATGTTCGACGGGAATTTGCAATGAAAGAAAACGTTCCGGCATACATTATTTTCAGCGATGCTACCCTGCAGTCTATGGCTTCCGAAAAACCTAGAAGCCGTATGGAGATGCTGGATATTACTGGGGTTGGTGAACATAAGCTTGAGCGTTACGGACAAGCGTTTATCGATGCGATCCTGGGATTCTTAGAAGGCCCAGGCAGCAAAGCCCAAAAGGGAAATACCTACCAGGAAACGCTGTTGCTTTACAAGCAGGGACTTAAGCCTGAGGAGATTGCCTCGCAAAGAAATATAAGTCCGCAAACCGCCTACTCACACCTGGCCTATCTCTATCTCCGTGGAAACATCGATAGCCTTGAAGAATTCGTCAGCTGGCAGGAAGTTGAGCATGTGAAAAAAGCGCTCAAGTTTTTAGGTGGAAGCAATAAAGCCATGAAACCCATCTTTGAACATCTCAATGAAAGTGTTTCATATTTAAAGATCAGACTGGCTTTGGCGGTGATTGAAAAAGAAGAAGAAGGAAAATAATTTTGTGCTTATAGCTCTAGCGATCGAGACTTATCCGATCACTTAACTAAATGCTAGGCCTTCTCTTTAAACCGGCTAGATCTGAGAAGGGAAACGGAACAACAACAACATTCCTTTTACAAATCCCGCCATGCCTCATCTTCAAGTGGACCTAGCCAATCCTTGGCTAAAATAGCGGTACTTGCATAAAACGAGCACTATTTTAAGAAGAACGCCCGTTTTAGAAGCCCAAATTTCCTTAAAATCAAAAATTACTATCTTTGCGGCCATGGTGTTACTAAGCGATGAACTTACCGAATACCTGGACCGGCATTGTGAACCTGAGGATGATCTGTTAAAACACATCAACCGCGAAACACATCTGAAGGTACTAATGCCACGCATGCTTTCAGGCCATTATCAGGGCCGGCTACTCAGCATGCTTAGCAAAATGATGCGACCGCAGCGAATACTGGAGGTTGGCACTTACACCGGCTATGCTACCCTTTGCCTGGCCGAAGGCTTAACAGAAGACGGCATTATTCACACCATTGACATCAATTCCGAGCTTGAAGAAATGGTCCGTTTGAACTTTAGCCAATCGGATTACGTACAAAAGATTCAATATCATATCGGCAATGCTTTGGAGGTTATTCCAGAAATCGATGAAGTATTCGATATTGTTTTTATTGACGCAGATAAGAAGAATAATAAAACTTACTATAACCTCGTTTTTAACAAGGTCCGCTCCGGCGGACTGATCGTTGTTGACAATGTTCTCTGGAGCGGGAAAGTTCTGCAACCTGAAAGTCAGGATAGCGACACCCGCGAAATAAATCAATTTAACTCCATGATAAAATCAGATCCGCGCGTTGAGAAGCTTATCCTTCCGGTACGTGACGGGTTATTTATGGTCCTAAAAAAATAACGTATGAAGAAATCACTAACTCTGATCTTACTCTTTTTAACCTTAACTGCATCTGCGCAAAGCAGCGCTTCCAGGTACATTGAAAAGCACAAAAATGATGCGGTCGAATTAATGAAAAAACATGGCGTGCCTGCCAGTATAATTCTTGCCGTCGCGATGCATGAGTCGGCTAACGGGACAAGTGTTATCGCCCGGCATCTCAATAATCACTTTGGGATGAAAGGTAAAAATAGCAGTACTGCTATCAAATCATCTTACCGCGGCTACGAATCGGTAGAATCAAGTTATCAGGATTTTATATCGCTATTGAAAAACCGCCGCCAATTTAGTCCGATGTTCGACAAGTTCACACATTACGATTATAAGAATTGGGTCTGGGGAATACAACGTGGCGGCTATGCAGCCAGTCGAACATGGGGAAGCCAGGTAATGGCCACTATCAAAAAATTCAAGCTTTATCAATTCGATGAACGTCCGGAAGGAATGCCTGGGACCATTCTGGCAAACGCATCAGTAAAAGAATCATCTGTTAGAGCTAACGGATCGACCTACAAAGTAAAAAAAGGTGATACTTTAGGAGAGATCTCTAAAAGATTCGGAATATCCGTAAGAAGCCTGATGAAGAAAAACTCCCTAAGAAGCAGCAATTTAACTATCGGCCAAAGATTAAAGACCTAACCTTAATGAGATATAATATAATTGTCCTGTGTATGGCAGGTGTCCTACTAAGCTCATGTAATAGCTTGAAGGTTGCGTCAAAGAATACCCCCGTTGCCAAACCGACTGACAAGGCTCCCGTAAAAAATTCTCTTGTAAACAAATATTCCGGCGAAGCTTATATTAATCGCTACAAAGCTATCGCGATAAGCGAAATGAATAAGTCCGGCATTCCAGCCAGTATTACCCTTGCACAGGGACTGCTTGAATCTGGAAACGGTAACAGCAGCCTGGCCAGGGAAGCGAATAATCATTTTGGTATTAAGTGCAATTCAGATTGGAAAGGTCCGACAACTCTGCGCGATGATGATCAGATCGATGACTGCTTCAGGGTGTATAAAAGTCCGGAAGAATCGTTCAGAGATCATACTGAATTCCTTAAACGTAAACGCTATGCCTTTCTATTTGAACTAGATAAAGATGATTATCAGGGTTGGGCGCGCGGCTTGAAACAGGCCGGTTATGCCACTAATCCGCGTTACCCGGAATTACTGATCAGCCTTGTGGAGCGCTATGGTCTTGACCAGTACGACCGGAAAGAAAACAACATTGAAAAGATCCAGCGGGAAGACCGTGTGTTAGCCCAGATTACGGAGAGTATCCCGGAAGAAAAAAAGGAAGATATCGCAAAACCGCCGGTTGTTATGAAAATTTATGAGGTAAAAAAAGGCGACACCCTCTATTCAATCTCCCGACGGTTTTCATTAACTGTTGAAGATCTGCAAATCTTAAACAACCTTCAGAAACAAGAACTTCAGCTGGGACAGCTACTGGTAGTTTCTAAAATCTAGCGTTCAAATATCAAATCGCCCACGTCGTTTAACCGCAAATTAATGAAAGTAACGCGCTGCTAGAAAAACCACGCAAATAATACTTGATCTAACTCGTTAAACCCTTCCGAATTTAATGTGTTAAAGATTGTTAAAGCACGTACATTCGAAAAATATTCGCATAGTTTTACGGCCATTGAAAAATCTTTTTTGCATACTCAGCGTATTGGTCCTGTTGACAGGAAGAATATTTGCCCAGGAGAAAATAGTTCAGGGTATTGTCTTTGACCGGGATAGCAAACAACGACTTTCGCGAGTATATATTTATAATACAAGCACAAGTAAAGGCTTTTACAACAATAGCAAAGGCGAATTTACCACTACTGCGAGTCCCGGTGATGTGTTAGTTGCTGCCTTACAGGGCTATCGTGTGGATACAGTTACTGTCGCAACGGCAAATACGATACTTTTCCACTTGAAACGCACCAGTATTCAGTTAAAGGAAGTGCGCATTCAAGACAGCCTTAAAAACCCAAAAGAGCAACTCAAGGAAACACAAAAAGATTATAAGGACGCCTATTCAAAAGGGGATGTAAAAGACATCTTTAACACAGGAGGCAATACGGGTGCTGGGGGTGCTGGATTGAGCATCAATACGCTATATACCCTGTTAAGCAAAGAAGGGCGAAACGCGCGGCAGCTCCAAAAGATTATTGAGCGCGATTACCACCAGGCGATGATCGCATACCGGTATGATCCGAAACTGGTTAGTGATGTAACCGGATTAAAAGGTAGTCAACTAGCCGATTTTATGCAGCAATACCGACCCACCTACAACTTCGTTATCGAGGCGAATGATTATCAGCTCATCACTTTCATAAAAACCAGCTATCAAAAGTATTTGGAAAACCCTTCCGTCCGCAGGCTCCCACCATTAAGAGGTGACAATCCATGAAATGGATTATCATCAGAGTACCATTCATGCCTGCAGCGGGGATGGCACTTTTCCCGTTTATTTTAGTAAAAACGAAAACGCTGAAGCTCAATAAAGCGATAATCAATCATGAGAAGATTCATTTGCGCCAGCAATTAGAACTTTTGCTTGTTCCGTTTTACATGCTCTACCTGCTGAATTATTTGCTTAATTTGCTTTATTACATGCAGCACGATAAAGCCTACCGAAACATCGTTTTCGAACGTGAAGCCTATGTTAATGATAGAAATTTAAACTATTTAAAGCACCGTAGATTCTGGGCATGGACCAGATACTTTGCCTCGCGTTATGCGTCAAATTGAAATTGAATTTTAAAAGCCTTAATATTTTAGGTTTATTTGTGCAATGTCTATTAGGTACTTGCTTTTACTTCTTGTTTCCTTCCTGTTTATAAATCCACTAAAAGGCCAGGACACTCTATCGGTTCCTGACACTATCCGATTAAAGGAATTAAAAGAATATCCTCGTAAAAATAGTCTGCCAGTCCGCAGCCCCATATTATTGCTTGAACCGGTTGACCTGCCAAGCGACTCCCTTGAACTGAAAGTAAACTACTGGCGAAACTGGATCTCTTTTGGCGTCAACTTCAACCAGGCTTCCTTCAGTGACAACTGGAGCAGTGGCGGTGTCAACTCACTGGCTCTGGGAACTTTATTCGGTTACAAAACGGATTACACCAAAGGCGACAAAAACTTTGTTTCGGAGCTCCTTTTACAATACGGCAAACAGAAAAACAAAGACCAGCTGGAACGTAAAACGGCTGACCGGATTTTCTGGGACAACAAGGTTGGCTTGAAACTTTCTCGCTCCTGGAACTTTTTCGGCTCATTGAACTTCGAGTCTCAGTTTGAGAAAGGCTACTCATTTAGTAAAGACACCGATGGCCGGGAAGTGCGTACATTATTGTCCCGCTTTATGGCTCCAGGCTATTTAACTGAATCAGTCGGTTTTGAATATAAACCTGTAAAATACTTCTTCCTTCGGATTGGTACCGGAACAGCAAGGCAAACCTTTGTGTTGGACACTTCGATACACCGAACTAATCCCAAGAACTTCGGTGTTGAACCCGGACGCAGATTCCGTAACGAGCTCGCTTTTCAGCTGGTCAGCAGCATTGACAAGGATATCGCCACCAACTTAAATTTAAAGAGCCGGTATGTGATGTTCGCCAATTATGAACATCTGCGAGCCATTGATCACCGACTCGACGTGACCGTCACTGCTCGTGTGAACCGTCTGATTAATGTTGCTCTTAGCGGGGTGGTCTTATATGATGATGATACTGATACCAAGATCCAGGCAAGTCAAACGATGTCTCTGGGTTTGGTGTATAAGTTGCAGAAATAAAATGCGCCGCGTTTTAAAGGATTAAATCCGGGAGATCTGAATTTTCTTCCAGCAGACTGTTCATCCCTAAAAAGACCTTTAATTGATTAGTGGCTGTAAATCTGGTTCCACAACAAGTTCCAAATCAACATCCTTGCCTTTAAATTGAGTCAAATTAATTCGTGTGGTAACACGTCCTGGTCCACCAACGTAGATATACTTTATATATTTAAAGTTTTTAATAGCCAGATAAATCTCACCGTCCTTATCGGACATGGAGTGCAGAATCGATTTATTTTGCTGGTCCACCAGGTAATAAACAACTGTATGATCCACTTCAAGAGAATCATTAATTTTTAAATGCAAACTCAGGTAGACCCCATCTGAGTCTGTCTCTTTTGAAGAAATGATTTTGAAAGTGGCGTCCTTTGGTTGTGCAAAACAACTAAGGGAAAGTAAAACTATCAACACACATAAAAGGGCCTTCATATTAATAAACTGGTTAGGTTACTGAAACGGTTTGAAAGCAGTACTAATTTAATATGCGTAGTTGTACATTCTTGTTCTTTTTACGAACAAATAAATATAGGTGAAAGATTAAGCACTATCTCCAATTTATCAGCTATTTCGAGCGCCAAAATCTACTTTGTTCAGCTTCAAACGGTTCTGCTTCCATTCTAGTTCAGCTAAAACACGTTCCAGCTGCTTTAGAGCTGAAGAACAGCTGAGCAAGAACTGGCAGAAGTGAATCAGGGCACTTTCAATTGTTTCTCTGAAGCGACAGATTTAGCTGGATGAATGTAAAAAGTCCGGTAGCAGTGCCTTGTAAACAAAAAACCCTTGCAGAAAATACATTCTGAAGGGCTCTTTTCAAAACTAAACTAAACTAAACTTATCTTTTTTTCCGGAGCTGCAAATAATCAATGTAGTATAACACTTTTACGGAAAGGCTATTGTTTTGGGGAGTATCGAAAACATGACTGAAATTTCTACCGTAGCCTCTTAACACTTGACTTTCATTAGCCATAGAAGCATCTTTCCAGGTAACAGTCAGTTCGCTTCCCGGGGCAAATTGCCAGATGTAATTCATATCGAGATTGAAGGTGTTGAAGTTCACATCGTAGGTGTTATTTACCCCAGTAATGGGGTTCAGTCTGCCAGCCTCTGTAAGGGCAAAAAACTCCTTGTTCTGCCTGCTCGACCAGTAATGACGGGCTACGAGTGTGATACCCATTTTGGTGTTGAATGAATATTTAGCGTCAAAGGAATTTTCGATGGTTTGGCGGTCAAATTTTGAAAATATGGTTTGGCCGTTGGCATTACTTCCTACCCAGCCCGCGTGATCAAGCTGCGGCTCATAACTTAAATCGTTACCGATGCTGAATTTATTACTGATACGGAAATTCTGGTAATACCCAACATTGTAGCCAACTCCATCAAATTGCTTTTTCGCGTTGACAAAGGCGAAAACACCAGCATTATATTTCTTCGAGCGATTTGAACCAACTTCTAATCCACCAAAGGTATACGATGATCTTTTAAACACCATATCGTTTCTTGATTCGTAGAAATCGTTGCCCTCAGGTTCCCATTCGGCGTTTGCCTCAACATACCAAAGGTTCTTAAATATCATATACATGCCTGAGTAAACACCAAACGACTGGTACGAACGCGGCCTGAATCGTTGAGAATATTTTGTCTGGATGAAAGCGTGCAATTCACTGTAAACTTTTTTGCCTTTGTACAGATTGATCTCGCCAAAAGCGGAGTTGTCAAGAAAGTTATTGTTAAACAGAATACCGAGGTCGTTAGGATTATATCTGTCGTCGGTTAGTTGCTGCAGAAAGTTATAAACAAACTTACCACTCTGTTTCCCGAATTTGAGCCTGTAGCTGTAACCGGTAGCGTCCGCCTCCGTTCCTGGCGCCGTGATGTTACTCATCTTACCTGTACCGCTCACATTCCACACGTTCTTCTTATCATTCAGACTAAAATCAACGGCTGTAACATTGGCATCATAAGCCGAACCTTTGCGCAGCACATTGGTGTTGATCAAGCTGACCGATGAGTTGTTTTTTAAAGATTGATCCAAAACAAAAATATTGTAGTTAGTTAACGGCTGGGTTTCAACAAAGCGCCTGTTTCCCGCGGCATCTTCAATCGTGGCCTCCATTCGGTTAGTCAGGGCATTGAAGAAGCCTATACCTAAGCCTTTCGCGGTGCGGCCGGATATTTTTGTGGCGTTTAACAACTTGCTTTCAACGGGGTACTTCACAAATTTTTCGCCGGTGTTAAGCGTTGCGTCACCTAAATAGGTTGGGTTTGAACCAATACGGCGGGAGTAGAATAAGTCACCTTTGCTAAACAGTTCAGTTCCTTCAGTAAAAAACTGGCGGTTCTCATCAAACTGAACTTCAAATGGCGTCAGGTTCAATACCTGGTCATCTGATTGCACCTGTCCGAAGTCTGGTACAAGGGTCATATCCAAAGTGAAACTCTGATTAATCCCATACTTTATGTCCATCCCCCCATTAAATGAGCCTGTTGTATTCTTTACACCCGAAATATTATAAGGGTAGTTATTCACGTAGCTAGATATATACGGGGAAAATGATAGCCTGACCGGCGCTTTCACATTCTCAATACCGGATAATTCTCCGTTCTGATTTATGAAACCATTCTTGTTAGGATCGATTGAGTTCCAAAAAAATTGCTGTTGAATTTTTTGGCGCTTACGGATCATGTTCACACCCCATTTCTGGATATCCTTTTCGGAGAACCTGAGTGCTGAATAAGGGATGCGCATTTCAACAGTCCAGCCTTTTTCGTCGATCTTTACATCGCTCTCCCAGACTGCGTTCCATTGCGGGTCTTCGTTACCGCCGTTAGAGTATTTGGCATCAAACTGCGAACCAGCGGCTGTAACAAAAAAACCGTTTCCATTGATCTTATCCAGATAGGTGTCGAACACTATGCCGAAGAAATCGGCGTTGCCCACCTGATCGCGGGGAGCAAGTTCGCGGGCAATGCTATCCGGGTTATGTTCATTCATCCGGGCTGCTATGTAGATGCCCGAATCATCATATACTATCTTAACGTGAGTTTCCTGCCCGATCTTCTCTTTTCTGCCCGGCACAGGTCGTAATTCAGTAAAGTCAACAGCCTCAGGAACATTCTTCCACATCTCCTCATCGAGGATGCCGTCAATCTTTGGCGCCTTATCAATTCTCACGGCCTTTACTTTCTTTACTTCCGGTTCTTTATCGGCGGCCTGCAGTGCTGAAAAGGCTAGCGCGGTTCCAAGAAAGGTCAGGGACAATAATTTTTTCATCTAATTTTTTGTTGGACTTTATGGTTGGTTTGAGCATATGACGCTGCAGATGTTACTAAAGTTGCAGCGGCGCCCGGTTAATTATGTTGCTTGTTAAGTCAAATGTATGTTACGGCCTAAAGCAGCACAATCAGAATCTGGCGGGGAAGCCTCATTTCTCGGTAGAAGCCCCTAATAAGTCGGTGAAGAATTTGTGGAAGCAGAATCCGGGATATTCTGACAGGGCGCTCGCTATTGACATCTCGACTCAACCTTTCCCGGCCGCTGTTCGCCAATATTTTTTGGCTTTCAATAGTTCCTCAGAATATTGCTAATTTTGCGCCCTATATATTGATATATTATGTTTGAAAATTTACAGGATAAGCTTGACCGGGCATTTAAAGTATTAAAGGGTCAGGGTAACATCACGGAAATAAACGTGGCGGAAACCATGAAAGAGATCAGGAAAGCTCTTTTAGATGCCGACGTAAACTATAAAACAGCAAAAACATTTACAGATGACGTTAAAGAGAAAGCTTTAGGTCAGAATGTATTAACCACTATATCTCCCGGACAACTGCTCACCAAAATCGTGAATGATGAGCTGACGAAGCTAATGGGTGGATCCGTTGAGGAACTTCAGATCACCGCTAATCCGACCGTCATTCTAATTGCCGGCTTAAACGGTGCCGGTAAGACGACTTTCTCGGGTAAATTGGCGAACTTCTTAAAAACACAGAAAAACAAAAAGCCTTTACTTATTGCCTGTGATGTGTATCGCCCTGCGGCCATAGACCAGTTGCAGGTCTTAGGAAGCCAGATCGGTGTTCCGGTTTATGCCAACCTGGAATCAAAGGATCCGGTTGCTATTGCCCTTGCAGGTATTGCAGAAGCAAAAAAGAACGGCAACAATGTGGTTATTGTGGATACCGCCGGCCGCTTAGCCATTGATGAGCAAATGATGAATGAGATTGCCGAGGTTAAGTCTGCGACCAATCCTCACGAAATTTTGTTTGTTGTTGATGCGATGACTGGTCAGGATGCGGTAAATACCGCTAAAGCCTTTAACGAACGCCTGGATTTTACCGGGGTAGTTTTAACAAAGCTTGACGGCGACACTCGTGGTGGTGCGGCATTATCAATTAAATCGGTAGTTCAGAAGCCGATTAAGTTTATTGGTACCGGCGAAAAAATGGAGGCCCTTGATGTATTCTATCCGGACAGGATGGCTTCAAGGATCCTCGGGATGGGTGATGTGGTGTCGTTGGTTGAACGTGCTCAGCAGCAGTTTGACGAAAAAGAGGCCGCTGAACTTCAGAAAAAGATCAGGAAGAACAAGTTTGACTTTAATGATTTCATCAGCCAGATCCAGCAGATCAAAAAAATGGGTAATATGAAAGACCTGATGGGGATGATTCCCGGTGTAGGCAAAGCCCTGAAGGATGTGGAGATTGACGATAACGCCTTCAAGCCCATTGAGTCAATTATCCGCTCGATGACTCCTTACGAACGCGAAAATCCTGATTCTATTAATCAAAGCCGCCGTGCCCGGATTGCAAACGGATCAGGCAGCAATATCACGGAAGTAAATAAACTGATCAAACAGTTCGAAGATATGCGCAAAGTGATGAAACAATTTTCTAATCCCGCAGCAGCCGCCAAGATGATGCGAGGCATGCCAAAGATGCCTTTCGGTAAGCAGTAAGCTTACAAAATTATAGAGGAACCCGATGCTTAATGGCACCGGGTTTTTTCGATTATAGGAGTTACTTAACTAAATCTTTATTTGCTGTGCGATTTGTTTCTTATAGCGAAACTTTATTGGATAAAATTGAGTAATTTGAGATTCCCTTAGCACTCTCAGATGCCTGTAAAAACCTATGCAAGCGCCGTTTACGGAATAGAAGCCATTACGATTACCATAGAAGTAAACATTAGCGGCGGATTGAAATACTTCATTGTCGGATTACCTGACAACGCGGTGAAGGAAAGCCTGCTTCGGGTTGAAGCTGCCATTAATACCTCGCGCTTCCATATGCCACGCCAGCGGATTGTAGTTAACCTGGCGCCTGCCGATATCCGTAAAGAGGGTTCTGCTTTCGACCTGGCAATAGCTATTGGCATACTAGCGGGCTCTGGCCAGGTCCACCAGGATAAGCTTGATCAGTTTATCATTATGGGGGAAGTATCATTGGATGGCGGACTACAACCAATCAAAGGCGCCTTACCGATCGCTATACAAGCCCGAAAGGAAGGCTTCAAGGGTTTAGTACTGCCGAAAGCGAATGCACGCGAGGCAGCCATTGTAAGCGATTTTGAAGTATATGGAGTTGAGACCCTGTTGGACGTCATCAACTTCTTTAACAACAAGCATGATTTTAAGCCAACCCTCGTAGATACCAGGGAAGAATTTCTGATCAATATTAGTAAGTATGACAATGACTTCTCGGATGTAAAAGGACAGGAAAATATAAAACGTGCGTTGGAGATAGCCGCTTCCGGCGGTCATAATGTTATTTTAATCGGACCTCCCGGAGCCGGCAAAACCATGCTGGCCAAGAGACTGCCGACTATATTGCCGCCGCTTAACTTAATTGAGGCTCTTGACACCACTAAGATCCACTCGGTTGCTGGTAAGCTTGCGGCTTCCGATTCGCTGATGACTGTCAGACCCTTCCGTTCTCCCCACCATACGATTAGCGATGTTGCCCTTGTTGGCGGGGGTACTAACCCGCAGCCGGGGGAAATATCACTTGCTCATAACGGCGTGTTATTTTTAGACGAACTGCCTGAATTTAAGAGAAGCGTACTGGAAGTAATGCGTCAGCCTTTAGAAGAGCGGCGAGTAACCATTTCACGGGCGCGATCAACCGTCAACTATCCAGCCAGCTTTATGCTGGTAGCTTCAATGAATCCCTGCCCATGCGGCTTTTATAATCATCCTGAGAAGGACTGCATCTGTCCGCCAGGTATGGTGCAGAAGTATTTGAGTAAGATCTCCGGACCGTTACTAGATCGCATTGATCTGCATGTGGAGGTTACACCGGTTAATTTTACCGAACTTGCATCTGACCGACTTGCTGAAAAGAGTGAGCTCATTCGGGAGCGGGTCGTTCAAGCTCGTGATGTGCAGGTTAAACGCTTTGAGAATAAAACCGATGTTTTTTGCAATGCTCAAATGAGTCCGAAATCGGTTCGGGAAATTTGCCGTATCGATGAAGCCGGGCAGCTGCTGCTCAAAAAGGCAATGGAGAAACTGGGACTGTCTGCCCGGGCGTACGACCGTATTTTAAAAGTTGCCCGTACCATTGCCGATCTGGCAGGTTGTGAGGAAATCCAATTGGAACATCTGGCTGAAGCGATCAACTATCGCAGCCTGGACCGTGATGGCTGGGCCGGGTAAATTTAGATTATTGATAGCTGTCGATTATATTAAACAAACCATCTTTGTATTGTTTAACGTATATCAATTAAAAATCTCCATGAAACACATAATTTCAATTGTTACCGCCATATTTATTACCACAACATTTCTGGCCTGTGATGCCCAATCGCAGAAAAAGAATGATGTGAAGAAAATCATCCTGAAGGCGCCTAAGGGAAAAGCTATTGCAGCCTTTGCTTCCGGATGTTTTTGGTGTACGGAGCATATATTTGAAGCTGTGGCAGGGGTGGATTCAGCCGTATCCGGTTATGCCGGGGGTACTAAACCAAACCCTTACTATGAGCTGGTTAACACCGAAACAACCGGTCATGCAGAATCAGTACTGGTATATTATAATCCGAAGATCATCACCTATTCAGAACTTGCTAAAGTCTTTTTCGCTTCCCATGACCCAACAACACCCGACCAACAGGGACCGGACAAAGGTTCCTCCTACCGCTCGATTCTGTTTTATGGCTCGCCGGCTGAGAAAGCCGTCGCCCAGCAGACTATAAGAGATTTGACTAAGTCGGGAAGATTTAAAAACCCCATCGTAACGGAACTGAAGCCACTAAACGAGTTTTATAAGGCTGAATCCTATCACCAGCAGTACATAGATCGTCATCCGAATGACCCGTATGTAAGATCGGTGTCTATTCCTCGTTTTCAGCTTTTCAAAAAAACTTACAAAGGGAAACTGAAATAGGCCTGTTTCCCACATAATCTGCCTACGCCCGATTGTTTTGAATTTTTTGTAGAACTATTCCCCTAGAGCGATGTTGATTTAAGCAATGAGGTGCCATACAGTAGGAAGCCAGTGAAGATGTCAAGAGCCTTTTGCTGATGGTCATTTCATTATGAAAAACATTTGTTCTACCAAAAATTAAAACTCAAGTTTATGGCAACTAAACAATCAAGATCAACCACCCAAAAGATGCCTGACGAATCGTCGGCATTGATGGAATTTTTTGTTGATTCGCTGAAAGACATCTATTGGGCAGAGAAGAACGCGCTAAAGGCGATTCCAAGGCTTGCGAAGAAAGCAACTTCGGACGAGTTAAGATCAGCTCTTGAAACACATATCGCCGAAACCGAAAACCAGATAGTTAAGCTGGAGCAGGTTTTCGCCAGTATGGATCAGAAGGCCCAGGCCAAAAAATGCGAAGCAATGGAGGGACTAATTAAGGAATCAGAAAGTATTATGTCTGAAACCGAAGATGGTACCATGACCAGGGACGTAGGTATTATTGCGGCAGCACAAAAGATGGAGCATTACGAAATTGCTTCCTATGGTACCATGCGTACTCTTGCTGATGTTTTAGGTTTGCCTGAAGCATCAGAACTTCTTAGCCAGATTTTGGAAGAAGAAAAAAACACTGATACTCTATTAAGCCAAATTGCCGAAGGTTTTATTAACCAGTCGGCAATGGGCGAGAAATAGATCTTTTAGCTCTTATTATTCCATTATTTACGGAATATCGTATTGTTTAACAACGAAGGCTTTTCAATTGTTGAAAGGCCTTCGTTGTTAAAAGCCATTAATAAAACAGTTAAAAAACGAATTCACAGCTTAACCGGCAATCTATTTGTTTTTGATAAATTAGCCGGATATGGATTACCAGGTACATACTCTCAGCAATGGCATTCGCATTTTACACAAGCCTGGGGCAACCAGTGTTTCGCATGCCTGCATAATACTCAATGCTGGTTCGAGAGATGAAGCGACCGACAAAAGCGGTCTTGCCCACTTCATTGAGCACCTGTTGTTTAAAAGAACAGAAAAGCGGACCACTAATCAAATTCTTAACCGTCTGGAAGTGGTAGGTGCAGATCTGAATGCTTATACCACCAAAGAGTATACTTGCATACATGCTTCGTTTTTAAACCCGCATCTTGAACGGTCGCTTGACCTTTTTGAGGACATCGTTTTTCATTCTGTTTTTCCGGAGGATGAAATGATAAAAGAGAAAGATGTTATCCTCGATGAGATCTCTTCGTACCAGGACCAGCCGGACGAAGCTGTGAATGATGACTTTGAAGATTTGCTGTTTGACGGGCACCCTTTGGGGCGAAATATTCTGGGAACACCCAAGAGTGTAAAAAATTTCACGCGGGACGACATAGTCAATTTTAGTAATGCCAACTATCGTACAGATGAAATAGTTATTGGAGTTTTGGGGAGCTATGATTTTAAAAAGGTGATAAAGATCAGTGAAAAAATCTTTGGACAGATCACTTCAAATACCAGTCCCCGGAAACGGGTCGCAGTGAATTCTTACCACCCCAAAAGCTTCAGTGCTGAAAAACCGATCAATCAGGCACATTGTGTAATTGGATCCAGGGCTTATTCCTTTCATGATTCTAATAAAATTGGTTTTCTATTGCTAAATAATCTGCTCGGTGGACCAGGCATGAGCTCTAGGTTGAATTTGGAAATCCGGGAGAAATATGGAATTGCCTACACCATTGAGTCGAATTATACTCCCCTAAGCGACACAGGCATTTTCTCAATATACTTTGGCACCGACGCCGAAAAGGTTGAGAAAGCGTCTAAACTGATATTTAAAGAACTCGATAAATTAAAAGATAAAGAATTGGGAAGCGTTCAATTGCACCAGGCTAAACAGAAGTTTATTGGCCAGATAGCCCTTGGAGAGGAGAATCGGATGGGCCTGATCATATCCATGGCAAAGAGTTTACTGGATTACGGCAAGGTGGATACACTTGAAGAAGTATTCGCAAAGATCAATGCGGTGACCGCAAGCCAGGCGCTCGAAATATCCAACCAGATGTTTGATAAATCACAGCTCACAACCCTCCTTTTCGAACCACGCAGCTAACAGCATATCTTCCATTTCCTCGAATTTCAATTAAATATGCCCGCGTACTTACAAATCCTGTTATTTTTGCATTTATGAAATTGCCCATAATAGCCTACGGCGACCCGGTTTTAAGAAAGAAAGCTATTGATATCTCTCCCGATTATCCAGATCTGGAGAGTCTAATTGCCAATATGTTTGAGACGATGTATGGAGCTCATGGCGTTGGATTAGCGGCTCCGCAAATCGGCTTGTCAGTTCGCTTATTCGTGATAGATGCAATTCCGTTCGCTGAGGATGATGAGGCGTTGAAAGACTTCAAGAAAATATTTATTAATCCACAGGTGATCGATGAGAATGGCGAAAAGTGGAGCTTTAATGAGGGCTGTTTAAGTATTCCTGATATTAGGGAAGATGTAAACCGGCATCCAACCCTTACTATTACCTATCTTGACGAAAACTGGAAGGAGCATACAGAAACCTACAATGGGCTGGCGGCACGGGTTATTCAGCACGAATATGATCATATTGAGGGTAAGCTGTTTACAGATAAACTGAGCCCTTTGCGTAAGGCGATGCTTAAAAACAGGCTAGACTCTATTTCGAAAGGATTTGTGAAAGTGGACTACAAAATGAAATTCCCAGCCCTGAAAAAGAAACGATAAAAAGGCAAAAACCCTATACCTTAATTTCCTTTATCCCTGCTTTTGTCGCCCTGCATGATCTGCTGAATTAAGGCTCCCCATGCGAATGGGCTGAGCAGCGGGTTTGACATCCGCTGATTCATATTTTGATTAACAAGGCGGCTATGGTTGTTCTGGAAATTAAGACTCTGCATTTCCTGTCCGTCTCTCGGCAAATTAGCAGCCATAGCAGCCAGGCTTTGCTGGGAAACGTTCTTGCTCGCGATAGCCAAATCGTCATCAGCGAACTTCATCGTTAAAAACTCCCGCTTAAAATCATCCATACTGGCCCATGGGAAAACGCGCACGGTTGGAAGATTGATAATCTCCTGTTTCATCTTGACCATCACTGTGAATTTCTTGTCAGGAAGATTTTGGGGGATTACTATACCTTCCCGTTTGTATCCAATAGCACTAAATTGAAGAGTGTCACCCTCATGAGCAACAAATGAAAAATAGCCCTTATAATTGGCGGAAAAGATTTGGTTTTTTGCAGTTCTATTGGTGATGTTCACATAGGGCACTACCGTCCCGCTGTCTAAGTTAATTATGACGCCGGAAAACTGAACCAGTTTCTTGTCCGGCGCTTGTGCGTAGCCGAACGAACAAAAGAATAATCCGAGAATAATTAAGTAATAACGCATAATTCCAAAACTACCAAAAAATCGTGCCGTAAGTGTGTTAAATAGTGTTAAACGCGTTGTGTGAGAGGACGGTCAGCTATCTTTTTGATGCTCGGGATCTATTGTAAACGCTCGGGTAAAACAGCGTTCGGGTCATCTATATCAGTTAAATTAACGGCTTCAATGGACGCTATCTCAGGAACGGCTTTTTTGATCGCTTCTTCTATGCCGGCTTTTAAGGTCATGATACTCATGGGGCATGAACCGCATGATCCTAACAACCGTAAACGCACCACATTATCGGCGGTGATCTCTTCTACTGACACGTTTCCGCCATCCGCTTCCAAATAAGGACGTATGGTATTCAACGCATCTTCAACTTTTTGCAACAAATCCATGATGTTGTTATTTTTTATAAAGATACTAAATATAAATTTTTCTTACTTCCTGGCATTCCGAATAGCTACCTGCTGCGCAACTCTTTCCGTAATCTGCATAAACGCATCCGCCATCAAGTCATTGTCTTTTAGTATCACGGGCGAACCCTCATCGCCGCCTTCGCTAATGCTCTTAACCATTGGGATCTCACCCAGGAATGGTATATCAAATTGCTCAGCAAGTTTTTTGCCGCCATCCTGGCCGAAGATATAATATCTATTGTCCGGCAGTTCTGCAGGCGTGAAATAAGACATGTTTTCTACGACTCCAAGTACAGGAACGTTTATGGACTCCATGAGAAACATACCAACACCCTTCCGCGCATCCGCTAATGCTACATTCTGAGGTGTGGTCACTATAACAGCACCGGTGATCGGGTAAGTTTGGCTGATAGTGATATGGATATCTCCGGTGCCCGGAGGAAGATCAACAACCAGGTAATCCAGTTCACCCCAATCCGCGTCATTAAATAATTGTTTAATCGCATTTGATGCCATTGGTCCACGCCACGGCACCGGCTGATTTGGATCAGTGAAAAAACCTATAGAAAGTAGTTTAATGCCATATTTTTCAACCGGCTCAATACGTGTTTTCCCCTCAGCATTTTCAAAGGCTCTTGGTCGTATATCCTCTACCCCAAACATCATCGGCACGGACGGCCCGTAGATATCGGCATCAATAAGTCCAACTTTGGCCCCTTTCTTCGCAAGACCAATGGCCAGGTTGACGGCAACGGTTGACTTGCCGACTCCACCTTTACCGGACGCCACCGCAATAATATTCTTGATGTTGCTTAATGTAGGACTCGGACGGCTGGTAACCCTCGAGGTCATGTTGATCTTAACGACTATGTCTTTGCTGATGAAATGTCCAATGGCATTCCGGCAAGCGTTTTCAAGCATCTCTTTTAGTGGACAAGCCGGGGTAGTTAATACCACTGAAAAGCTCAGGTTATTCCCATCAATTCTGATGTCTTCAATCATGTTTAAGGTGACCAGATCTTTTTTCAAATCCGGGTCTTCAACATATCGCAATGCATTTAAAACCTGTTCCGTGCTAATCATTTTGAATCAATGGGATGTATTTTCGCCAAAAGTACTAAACCATAGACGCAAAAATTGTTAAATTGAGGTTTTTACAGATATTTGACTGTCAGAATAAACAGTTTTTAAAAACGTTTTAAAGCGTTCTTCCTTTATACTATTGAAATAAGCCATCTATGCAGATCCCATCTAAATACCTCAAAATCATCGGAATTGTATTAGCTGGTATCTTGATCTTAGTTTTTATAGGCGGACTTATAGCTTATAACAAACGCGAAGCTCTGCTGCAATCGGGTATAGAACGTGCTATATCGAAAGCGAAAAGAGATTATAATCTCAATATGAAGGTTGGTAGTGCCCGGTTTGCTGGCTTGCGCACCATCGATCTTGAAAATATTTCTGTAGTTCCTGAGAATCGCGACAGCCTCCTCTATATTGAAAAATTTAGAGTGGGCATCAAGCTTCTACCCCTCATTTTCGGGGACATCAAACTTGCCGAAGTTAAAACCAGTAATGTCTGGGTGAACCTGACCAAGAAAGACAGTATCCGCAATTATGATTTTCTTTTCCGTAAGAAAAGCGCGGATACGGTAAGCACAGGTCGTAAAGTTAATCTGGGTGAACTGGCTAACAATCTTTTGAACCAGATGCTTTATAAGATTCCGGATGACATGGATGTCAAAAACCTGGAAATTAAGTTCACTAACGATACGAGCTTTTTTAACCTGTTTACACCAACAGCCACTATTGTAGATGGCGAAGTAAAATCCACTATCAATGTAAATGGTAAAGAGTCGGTATGGCATGTAGACGGCGAAGTCCATCCCTCGGATAAGCAGTTAAACCTGATGCTTTACGCTGATGGCAAAAAAGTGGAGCTACCCTTTATTGAAAAAGAATACGGTTTGAAGCTTAACTTCGATACGATCAGAACTGAGATGAAGCGGGTGCGTAAAGATGGAGACGTCTTTAAGATCTCCGGCTCATGGGCTGTCCAGAATCTCCTGGTAAACCATCCGCGAATTGCCGCTAACGACATTATCCTACCGGAAGGCTCAATTGATGCGGATATGATTTTCGGTCAGAATTATGTAGCTATTGACAGCACCTCGGTCATTCATATCAAGAACATTCAAGCAAACCCGTTTATCAAATACACTCTAAGTCCAGAAAAGATCTACGAATTAAAACTCCATACCAACGAGCTTGACGCACAGCAGCTTTTCAATTCATTTCCGCAGGGGTTATTTGAATCGCTTGAAGGAATGCAGGTATCGGGTAAGCTTCAGTACGATATGAACTTTCATCTCAATTCTAAACATCCTGATAAGGTGGTATTTGATTCGAGGTTGAATAACAAAAACTTTAAGGTGATCAGCTGGGGAAAAAGCAATTTTCAAAAAATCAATGGTCAGTTTTTCTACACGCCTTACGAATATGGAAAGCCCATGAGAAAAATCATGATTGGACCAACAAATCCAGATTATACACCCATCAATCAAATTTCACCTTTATTAAGAAACGCTGTTTTAACCGCCGAGGATCCCTCCTTTTATAGTCATAATGGTTTTGTTGAAGAGTCTATCCGGAAATCTATTGCAACTAATTTTAAAGAGAAAGCATTTAAACGCGGTGGCAGCACTATCTCTATGCAGCTGGTAAAAAACGTTTATCTTAACCGGCAGAAGACGCTTGCCCGCAAAATTGAGGAAATCCTGATTGTTTGGATCATAGAAAATAGTCATATGTCAAGCAAGCAGAGAATGTTTGAGGTATACTTAAACTTAATCGAATGGGGGCGTAATGTTTATGGGATCGGTGAAGCTTCGAGGCATTACTTTGCTAAACACCCTTCGCAATTAAATCTCGGTGAAAGTATCTTCCTGGCCAGCATCGTCCCCCGACCTAAATCGGGTTTAAACTTCTTTGAGGGAGACGGTAGCTTACGAACGGGCCTACGTGGTTACTTCAGACTTATTGGTGGACTGATGGCCAAGCGGGGACTTGCCCAGCCCGATTCTAATGTGTACGGTTTTTACGCAGTCAGGTTGAAGGAAAGTTTAAGACGCGGGACCCCTGTCACCGATTCGTTAGCAACTGACACGCTCATTGAATTTGATGAAGAAGAAAGCGATGTTGGCAGTTTCCTGGATCAGATATTCGGAAAGCGTAAACCTGATAGTGTCAAAACCCGGGAAAGCAAACCAGATACAAATCCGGCGATTAGGGAAAAGACCCCTGCCGAGCTTAGAAGGGAACGGCGCGAGCAGCGCCGCCTTGAAAGGGAAAGAAAGAAGAACGATGGCTTGTAAAACGGATTAAATGCATATTCAGATAGACGATAAAGACTTCAATTTGCTGATCGAGTACGATCAGATAAAGAAACGTACACGGTTGATCGGTATTCAACTAAATGTAGACTATGATAACCGTGTTCCTGTGTTTGTGGGAGTGTTGAACGGTAGTTTTATCTTTCTGGCCGACTTGCTGAAAGAAGTGACCATTTCTTCGGAAGTTACCTTCGTTAAAGTATCGTCATACGATGGCGATAAAAATACGGGTGTAATAAAAAAGGATATAGGTCTGCAAATGGAATTGAAAGATCGCGATGTAATTATCGTTGAGGATATAGTGGATAGTGGCGCCACTTTGCGTTATGTAATTGATATGATCCGGGAACAGAATCCCGCTTCTATTTGTGTCTGCACCCTCCTTTTAAAACCAAAATCCCTGAAAGAAGATATCGAAGAAATTACCTATGTAGGGTTTGAAATTCCTGAGGAGTTCGTTGTTGGCTATGGGCTCGATTATAAAGGCCTGGGGCGTAATTTGAAAGATATCTATCGTGCTGATTACACGCCCTCGGAAACCTAATCCATAATGCTGCTAAAAGTCGCAAAATCTGCTATTTTTGCAAACTGGTAAGAAAGTGAAGAATTTAATCCACGAGTCGTACAGGATTATCCTTTTAGATCAGAAGCCTTAAACCAGTAATTTTTATTTGAAACGATGACGATCCATAAAGAAGGATATACCTCTATAGCACTTTGCATTTTATTCATATTTGTATTAAATGCCCTGGTGCAGTTTTTTCTGCCAGACTCTACCTGGTTGCACTGGGCTGCCTACGCGTTCTCATTCGTGCTTTTCATTATCATACTGCAATTTTTCCGCAGTCCCCGTATTAATGTGTCTGGCCACGACTCGCATGTGATATGTCCCGCCGACGGGAAAGTAGTGGTAATTGAAGAAACCGAAGAAACTGAGTTTCTTAAGGATCGCAGGATCCAGATGTCGATCTTTATGTCACCGATCAATGTGCATGTGAACCGCTATCCAATTGGCGGCGTCGTGAAGTATTTCAAATACCATCCTGGTAAGTTTTTAGTAGCATGGCATCCTAAATCTTCCACTGAGAATGAACGAACTACTGTCGTAGTAGAAAATGAACGAGGGATATCCGTATTATTCAGACAGATTGCAGGGGCTATGGCCCGTCGGATTGTTTGTTACTCTAAAGAAGGCGATCAGGCGGAGCAAGGAGGACAGTTTGGGTTCATTAAATTTGGATCAAGGGTTGATGTATTCTTACCACTCGGAACAGAAATTAATGTTAAATTAGGGGATACTGTTAAAGGCGGCATAACCGTTCTTGCCGAATTAAAAGCTTAAGAGTTTTATGAGTACAGTTTCCTTAACGAAGCTATATGATTTGCTCTCAGAAAAAGTAGGGAAGGAAACTGCCGAAATTTAACTCAAGATATAGAAAGCAAGATTAGAGAAGAGGTTCAGGATAGCACAAAAGTATTGGCCACTAAGCAGGATATTTCTGATGTAAAAGAAGCCGTGGCTAATAATAAAGGAGAAGTTATCAAGTGGATGTTCATCTTCTGGATTGGACAAATAGCCGCAACTTTTGGTTCATTCTTTTATTTTTAAGTAACTAACCAATCAATCATGAAAAAATTATTTACTCTATTAGCCTTTGTTGCCTCATTAAGCCTGGCAACAGCGCAAACCACACCTAAGACTACAGCAAAAGCCGAAGCCAAAAAGGAATGTAAAAAAGCTGATAAATGCTGCAGCAAAGATGCCAAAGAGAAAACCGCTTCTGCAGAAACAAAAAGCAAAGAGGTTAAAAAGAACTAATACATAAAAACAATAAAGCCCAGCCAGAAATGAGCGGGGCTTTGTTGTGTAAGGTTAAATTCATTTTCTATCTTAGTCAGGTATTCAACGATATAACTCTATGAAAAGAAGCACCTTCATCCACTCGAGTGTTCTGGCAGGTCTAAGTATGGCTGCGGCACCCTTATCTTTTGCCAACAGTCAGACAAAGCAGACAAAGGGCTTTAACATGAACTATGCGCCCCACGATGGAATGTTTGCCAGCCATGGAGGTAAAAGCTTCCTTGACCAGATTCAGTATATGCACAGCCAGGGGTTCAACGCCATTGAAGATAACGGCATGCTTCAACGCCCGGTAGCTGAACAAGAACAAATCGGAAGCTTGCTTAAAAAACTAAACATGCAAATGGGCGTGTTTGTGGTCGATGCAGGTGACAACTGGAAGGTATCTTTAGCAAGCGGTAAAAAGGAATTTAAAGACCGTTTTGCTGATGCTTGTCGACGATCAATAGATACCGCCAAGCGCTGTAACGCTAAATGGGCGACCGTTGTGCCGGGCTTTTTCGACCGCAGCCTTCCTATGGACATTCAAACCAGCCATGTAATTGACGCCCTGCGCATCGGCGCCGAGATATTTGAACCGCACGGTTTGGTGATGGTGCTTGAACCTTTAAGCGATACCCCTGAACTTTTCATGAGACACTCAGACCAGACTTACATGCTCTGTAAGGCAGTGAATAGCCCATCCTGTAAGATATTATACGATATCTATCATATGCAGCGCAATGAGGGTAACGTCATCAAAAACATTGACCTCTGCTGGGACGAGATCGCATATATCCAGATTGGCGACAATCCCGGGAGAAAAGAACCAGGCACTGGAGAGTTAAATTATCAGAATATCTTCAAATACATTCACAGTAAAGGCTACAAAGGTATTCTGGGCATGGAGCATGGTAACTCGAAACCTGGTAAAGAGGGGGAGTTGTTGCTCATTAAATCTTATCGGGAGGCAGACGCCTTCCTTGTCTGATCAATTGCTAATTATGGCGTTAGGGAAGGTTAATGTGAAGCGTGTTCCTTGACCAACCTTCGATTCAACAGCAATAGCGACCTGATGATAATCGGCAATGCTTTTAACAATTGACAGACCTAAACCGTAGCCTCCACCTTCTCCCGGATTGGCTTTTCTAAACCTGTTGAAAATAGCCGGAACATCATTTTCAGCGATGCCGATTCCAGAGTCTTCGATTATTAGCTGGTACGACTGACCCTTCGTAATAACCTCTCGTACTTTAATGTGTCCCTTTACCTTATTGTACTTTATCGAATTATTAACCAGGTTATAAACAAGCTGAAAGATCAGATCGCGGTTTACATGTGTCCAGGTGGTTGCACCGTTCAATTCAATTTCCACAGAGATCTGCCGTTCTTCCATCCGGTGACCAATCTCTTCCAGCAAAGAACTAAACAGTTCTTTAACATTCCAGCTTTCGGACCTGGCAAACTGCTCATTCTCTATTCTCGATATTAGCAATAACGAGCGGACTATCTTCTTCAGCCGATCAAGAGTGCGCTGCATATCAACCAGGCGCTGCTGCAGTACTTCATTCACCTCAGAATCGTCCAAGAGGTTCTCTATCTTATTTTGTAAGATACTGATCGGAGTCATTAACTCGTGCGACGCATTAGCCGTGAATTCACGTTCTTTCTCGAAAGCATCATGCACCTGGTCCATTAGCAGGATCAGCGAGCTGTCAAGATACTTAAAGTCGGAGGTGGAGGTCTTGACCGGCGGACTGTTATCGCGAAAAGGAAATCGACGATTGATCAGCTTTGATTTAATGATCTTCCCGAGCGGAGCCAGCAAGAACCGGGTGAAAACAAGATCTGCAATAAGGGTTAATATAATCAGGCCAATCAGCACATAGGAGGCAATGCGTTGTAGCGGTTTGTTATACTGACTTATGGTTGCTGTGGTTTTTCCAATCTCGAGCAGATATTGCTGATTACCAGCCTTAAAGGTATGCATCAGAACACGATAATTTAAGGTATCTGATTCTATAACTCTCTGTGTGTTTTCAATGGTGTCAATCGAAGTGGCTTTGTCCGTAGCCTCCAAAGCAATATATTCCTCTTTCAGCAAGGTATAGCTACCATATGACTCGTCACCCTCAAGGTAAAAATCAATGCCGTTCTTATCGATAACCTCTTTTACCTTCTGCTGTTGCTGCCGAAGGTAATTGTTAGTGAATTCCGAAGCAATTTCTTCAACTAAAAACGGAAGGCTAAGTACAAATAGAAGTACAATGGCCAGCTTAGAAAGCGTAATAAAAAGAGTAAGCTTGGTAAATAGTTTCACGCCTGTTTTTTGATCTTATAGCCTACGCCCCGAACCGTTTCCAGCCAGTCAACAGATGCATGGATACTCAGCTTCTTCCGGATGTTCTTGATATGTACATCGATATAATTCGAGTCGCTGTCATCATCGCTAAAGCTACCCCAGATATGCTCACTTAACTGCATACGGGTAAGCACCCTGTTTTTGTGAAGGAGCATATAACTAAGCAGATCAAACTCCTTACGGGTAAGCTCCACTTCGGTATTCTTATTTAATAGAGTTCTGTTCTGCAAGTCGACTTGAAATTCGCCAATAGGTATGGCCTCGTTCTTAACCCCGAACTTCCTTCGTGATATAGCCTGCATGCGCGATTGCAATTCAGGCAAAGAAAAGGGTTTTGGGAGGTAGTCATCTGCGCCCAGGTCGAGACCTTTTATGCGATCTTCAATGTTACCTCTTGCGGTTAGGATGATATACGCAGCATCGGGATTGAATTTCTTAGCCTCCTGCAACAGAGTTAGTCCATCGGTATCAGGCAGACCCAGATCGAGCAGTATAAAGTCATAAAGATTTAGATCGAGCATCTCCAGGGCCTTACGACCGTTATGGGCCAGATCACACAAGTAAAATGCTTTCTTTAAAAATGCTTCTACCTCGTAGGCAAGCGTCTTTTCATCCTCGACAATAAGTACCTTCAAAACTTTCGGTTAAAACATGTAGTAAAAGCCCAGATTAAATATAGAAACGGGTTTATCAGAACCCTCAACCATGTTCTTGCTGGCAAGAGTGGCCTGGTAACTTGCTTCAATCGTATAATTCGTTCGGTTGTAGGCAAGTGGCAGACTGAATGTATAAGCCAAAACATCAAACTTAGTTGATTCGACGGTAGTGGTTTCGGTTTTTGGTGGCGGAGAACCGGGAAATAAGGGATCCAGTAATTTTTTTCGCCGCTCTTTTTCAGTAGTATAGGTCTGATAATAACGCTGTGAACCGCCAATTACACTAACAGTGGGTTCCAGTGAAATGAAATCATTGTCGCTAAGGCTTCCCAGGCTGATCAATTTAGAGTTTGTAAAAGAAACAAACACATCGCTCTGTGTACCGAAAGCGTAGTCGGCGCTCAAACTACTCCGCAAAAAATGTGTAAATGACAATTCGCCGTTCACATTATTCTCGTTAGAGGCTTGTAGAAGGGGTGCGTTCTTTTGGTAAAATGAACGTGTGTAGCTCATGCTTCCTTCTACATTTTTTAAAGGAGTAAATCCGTAGCCTGCAGAAAGATCTACCGCGGCGACACCATTGGCATTATTGAGTAGGGTTAATGCACTGGCAGAAAAAAATAGTCCACCCTTTAGCTTGTAAGCGGCGTGGGATAAAATATAGGGTAGCTTTTCAGCAGTTGTTTGGCCGAAGTAGTTGGCGGTATTGCCATAAATGGCCGCAAGAGTTAACGATGATTTCGGCAGGGAATCCTGCTGTGTCCAGCCCTGGGTAGTAAACCCGCAACATAAGAGTAAAGCGTATAGATACTTCATGCTCTGTATTATTTAAAATTAGATGCCTAAATTTTTACGAATTAAACGAACGGGTTTTTTTATCACCGGTTTAACCCGTTTCACCGGAATTTTGATCTTTGTTTTAACTGCAGCAGGCTTTAGCTGACGCTTTGATTTGGGTACTTCCTTTATCTCCGGCTTCTTTGTACCCTTTTTCTGACCCTTCTGCTTCTTTTCGTCGTTTTTGCCAGGCTGTTTTTTGATTACTGAGTCAATTGAGATCTCGATTGGTGAGGATAATGTAACCCTAAAACTACCAGAAAGTGTTTTTGCCGAAGACCTGACAGGTAAAATTCCAGCCAGGGTTATTAATACCAAGATATAAAGACGGCGATTATTCATTGTGTAGAGCAAAGTAAACAATTCTGCCGCTGATCAGCGGCAGAATTGAAAAACTATATATGGAAGCCGGTATTATAAGCCAAGTCCAAGGCCGGCGGAACCTTGTACTTTTGTCCCAACACGGGGACGGCGTAATTTAACGTCTGTATTTGCTTTTACTCCGGTTTTTACTTTTACCGGACGATCAGCCTTATCTGCTTTTCTATCAGCTTTTTCAATCTTGGTGGCTGCTTTTGCATCTGCTTTCAAAATCGCATCCTCAGATTGCTTTCTGTCTGCCTTAGCCTCTGCTCTTGCTTCCTTAGCATTCTCTCTGTTTTCAATCAAAAGTTCCTTGCGTTCTTCAATTCTCATTTTTACATCTTCCGAGTGTTCGTTTACCCTTGTCTCGTTGTCAGATTTCACGCCGGCTACAAGTTCTCTTTGCTCCTGTTTTCTTGCCTCACGGGATGCCTCACGATCGGCTTTATTCTGCCTGCGTTCTTCCGCTGTTTGATTTTTACGGTTCACTGATGCCTGGGATTTAGCGGATGCTGTTCCGCTCACGGTTTCTCCATTACTACCGCCTTCCACCTTTGCTTTCGCTTCAGTACGAACTTTTGTTCCCTGTTCGTTTTTAGCGTTACTTGATTGTGCAAATGACGATGCACTGAATAATATGGCTGCTGCTACTAATAATTTGGTTTTCATAATTCTGTCTTTAAAGTTTCGGATTAAAGTTGTTCTTATTTACTGATACAAATTTGTAGCAGCAAGATGAAGCGAAGATGAAATTTTGAAATTATTTTTAATGGGAGATGTTGGATATGACATACTATAGTTAAGAACGAGTTATCGAAGGAGGGAATATGACTGATTAAAATGTAAGAGATAGAGTAGGGGATTCGCTTAAGAGTGTATTTATGGCAAAAATCAGAACCGCCTACTTTAGGTCAAAAACTAAAGCCGCAGAATTGTACGGCGCAAAAATACCCAGCCCATTCTTGATATTATTACTCACCGGGCTTTTCTCCGGATTAAATACAGAAGTTCCCCCTGATTGCTTTTGAACATCAAACTGGTAAGTATAATAAGCTTTACCAGTGTTAACGAGTTCAAACATGACCTCGTATTTCGTTGCATCATTGGTGTAAAAGCCTTGAGTAAAGTCAAATTCCAAGTCGATTGACTTTCCATTAAATGATTTATCGTCAAATAAATAAACCCCTCTTGATATCATTCCGTTGGGCTCAAACTGGCCCAATGTATTCTTGAGCCCAAAATAGATTAGAGATCTTGAGCTTTTCCTGTCCTTTTCAACTATCCAAATTCTCATCAAATAATAGTTTTCCTCCGGAGCATCTGTCAAAGTAAATTTGCCTTTGTAAGCTTTATAAGAAGAATTATTCTGGGAGGTCGGAATCATTTGAAGCTCCCCAATTAACGGCTCTTCAGGCAACACTTCCGTTGCCTCAGCTGTTTCAAAGCCAGTTGCCACTACCTTCAATTTGTATTCAGCTCCCGGATCATTCGGCAGCGGTGCTGCAGAAAAGTAAAGTCCTTTCCCCTTGTAGCTTAGGAATCCCACGCTTGTCGCATTTTTAAAAACCTCAATACTCGCATTCTCAACGGCAGTAAAACGGTAGCCATTAGTATTTACTGACTGACTCTCAGTCAAGTCCACCTTCACTAAACTATCCGCGTTAAACACAGCATTGACCACTAGTTGAGGTTGTTCTTCCGGCAGCTCAATCTCAGTAAACGTTTCACAAGAAGAGAGGGCGAATAAGAAGCTACAAAAGATAAGTGTTGCAGTTATAGCCCTCAGCGATAAATTTATACTCGTGCATAATGCTTTCATATTTACTTCAAAATCAAACTCCCTCTCCTTTGGAGAGGGCTGGGGTGAGGCTATTTAAAACTATAACTGTAACTAAACGATGGCAAAACAGGCAACAATGAAAATTGACGAAGTTCAGTTTTGCCATTGGAGGTTTTCTGACCTGCCTGAATGAAATACGGGTTCTTCCGATTATAAACATTGTAGATCGAAATATTCCAGCTCCTTTCACCGCGCTTTTTCTGCTTGATAAAGGATATACCCAGATCCAGACGGTTATAGCTGCGCATTCGAAAATTGTTCCTGACGTTTACATTCTCTATTGAATTGCCGTTACCTCCACCTTCTTCATAAAACTTATACTGAGATAGCGGAATGGTTGCCGGAACCCCCGAGTTATAAACCCACGTACCAGATAATCGAATCCCCCTACTCAATTTATGATTAAGCACCAGGGAAATATTGTGACGGCTATCATATGTGTATGGGTACACCTGGTTGTTGTTTATTCCCGGTAGCTTTCGGTCACTCCATGAAAGGGTATATGCGAGCCAGCCCGAGGTCTTGCCTTCCTTCTTGCGAAACAACAACTCCGTTCCGTAGGCAGAGCCCTCTCCTGCTACTACTTTATCTTCAAACGGAGTGGTCGATTCAGAGATCAGTCCGTCTTCAGAGCCTTCGTCCAGAAATGCCGCTCCCTGTTGGTATTCAATTACATGCTCCATTTCCTTGTAGAAAGCATCCAAATTCAGTTCATACCGGTCGTTCAACAGCGTTTTCGCAAAGCCGGCAGTGGTTTGCCAGGAACTTTGGGGTGCGATCTCTCTTGTGGAAGGCACCCAAATATCAGCAGGGCTTCCTGATCCGGTAGTAGTTAAAAGATGAATATACTGGCTCATCTGCGAATAGGACGCCCGCAGTGCAGCGCTTTCGCTGACCAGATAATTCAGACTAAGGCGGGGCTGTAAGGAAAAGTAATTCTTCTGCTGCACATAAAATCCCGAGAAATGAAAACCAGCATTTACTTGCAAGCGGTCGCTCAGCCTGATGTCATCTTCGCCATATAAAAAATATTCCAGCGCCCGGATATTATTATTGTTGAAAGCCGTATCTGCTAACGAAACCCCATCCTCAACCATCGTTAAACTGGTAACATTAGGTCGGAAAGTATGCGAAATGGCGTTGGCGCCAAACCGGATAAAATGGTTGTTCGAAGGGATGTAATCAAAATCAATTTTCAAGCCGGCATCATCAATCTTCGACGAGTACTTTAATTCGTACTTCGCAGGTTCCGCTTTATCGATGTAGCTATTACTAATACCGAATTTATAATTGGTGTACGTTAACGTGAGATTGCTGAATAGCTTGCTGTTGAATAGGTGATTATATCGCAGAGCGGAAGTAATGTTCCCCCAGCCTATGGAATTTTTGTCGATCGATTGTTTGTCGTCTGACTTGAATTTGCTCCCCAGCCGGTCATTCCCGGAATAAATGCTGAAATATAAGCGGTCCTTCTCATTGAAACGATGGCTGATCTTCGCGTTCAGGTCATAAAAGTTATAAGTACCTTTTTCATTCTCACCGCTTTGCGCCAGCGACGCCACCAGGTCCAGGTAGGTACGGCGCACGCCGATCATAAAAGTCGTGTTTTCATTTTTAAGCGGCCCTTCCAGCAATAATCGCGAAGAGATCAAACCGAGGGAGAAATCGTACCTGAAATGATCGTTATTACCATCCTTAAGACGAATATCCATTACCGAGGATAAACGGCCGCCGTAGCGTGATGGAAAGCCGCCTTTAATCAGCTCCACATTTTTAATCGCATCCGCATTGAATACCGAAAACAAACCTAATGAATGTGCTGAATTGTAGATCGGTACGCCATCCAGCAGCACCAGGTTTTGATCCGGACCACCACCACGCACATGAAAATCACCAGACCCTTCCTTTCCGGCCCGGATGCCGGGCATCAATTGCAGGGCTTTCACCACGTCTACCTCTCCCGCAAACCGCGGCAGCGCTTTGATCTCAGCCGGGCTTAACCCCACTTTGTTCATCTGGCTGATATCCAGGTTTCGTTTCAGTTCGCCTGTAATCGTCACTTCCGCTAGTGCCGCTGTTTTAGCAATCAACCGGATTTGCAGGGTAGTATCTTTTAAAGTATTTATTCGAAGCGTATCGGGTAAGTAACCCAGCATATTCACGACCATGGCTTGCTCCGAATTACCCAGTTTGAGACTAAAGTATCCGTAAGCATTGCTGCTGCTACCTGACTTTTCTGTTAAACTGTATACGGAAGCGCCTGCCAGCCGTTCGCCTGAAGCCGCATCACTGATATACCCATTGACGGTGATAGCTGGCGCTTTGATGGTTTGTGCTCCAGCAGGATGGATGAGAATAAGGAGAAATGAGGAATAAAGTAATTTTTTAATCATTCAGAATCTGCAGGTGGACTAAATGAAGCTTTTATTAGAGGATTTTGCTGACGGCGTAATATTCATATTTCCCTGCTTATCTAATTCTTATTTAACTCAAAAATAGCTAAGCCCATATCCGTGTGATCGAAGTAAACGTGGAAAATAGATTTCAAAACAAGAGTTTTATCTGTTTCTTCCAGGATTTCATAACGACCAGATATATCCCATCCACCTTCTAATTGTGAAAGAAGATTTAATTGCAGAACGTTCGCATCATCCTCTATAAAATAGCTCGCCTTCATCGGGAGTTCTGCTTCAGCGCCAATTTTATAGTTCCCCGGGCACGCTTGGCTGCCATTTCTTTTGCAGTCTGTGAATGTCATAGTGCCAAAGTTGGAATATGAAGTGGAGTCACCTACGCTGCTTTGTTTGAAAAAGGTTGCTTTGGTAATTTTATAGTTTCCGCTGATTTCATTCAAACGCTCGAAACCTGGTTGTTTTTCACAGCCTGTTAAAGCAAACAACAAAACAATGACTGATGAATAAATTAACGTGTTCAATTGAACTTTTCGGAAGGATGTAGATATGTCTTTGAAGTTCCTAAGCGAATTGATCCGCAGTAAATATTTAATCATCGTGAAAATTTTTTCAAGATACCCTTACTTCTCAGAATCAAAAATTTAAAGGGGTGAACGGTAGTGATTTTCGAGTAACCGGTAAAATACTTCGATATGCGGGCAATAATCTGAATCAGGATTTGCAGGATTAAATGATTTTCAGGATTAAGACTCACAATTGTACATGCTATCGTATTCCCCCCTACCCTTATTCAAACAATTCCTTAACATTATAGCTTAACGCCTGGAACCCTAGTGATAAATCGTTTGAGAAGAAAAGCAACTTGGTGCAATGCATAACTCTCCCGTTGTACAGAGAATTAAAATCAGTAAATTTTGGTTATGGAAACAGTAATCATGCATCCTAAAACCAAAGAACAATTGGCAGCTCTAAAAGCTATTGCCAAGGCTTTGGACACGAAGTTCGAAACGGGTATAAGCTCTTATGACCTCGCGTTTGTTAAAAAGATACTAAAGAGCAGAGAGGACATTAAAATCGGGAAAGGTGTTAAAATACCCATAGAAGATCTGTTGCAGTAATAATATTCTCCGAGTGCTCTGGAAGACCTCAAATACTGGAAAAAGACCGCAAACAAAGCCATCTAAAAAAAGATAGAACGTTAATTATTGCAATTCAGGAAAATTTGTTTGAAGGGTATCGGAAAACCTGAACCACTAAAATAAGAATTATCAGGTTCATGGTTTCGTAGAATTAACAGGAACATTGTCTCATCTACGAGGTCTACGAAGAAAATACTATAATAATATTGGAGATCCAGTCACTGAGAGGACATTACTAACCTCTTACTCCTTACCTTCCGCAAGCTTGCCTCCCTCTGGATAATGATGATAAACCGTTTGTGATGGAAAGGCAAATCCGGCTCCATTACGGGTCACAATTTCCATAATGCCGTAATTAATTTCCTGGCGGATCTTCATGTACTCATTATAGTCAACAATCTGGATAAAATACTGCACCTGCAGGTTCAGGGATGAGTCTCCGAAGGAATCAAAGGTTACCAGGGTATCATTACTGGTGGCCTCATGCTTGTTGACATACTCTTCTATTTCCTTACTTATCTTAAGCATCACCGGAGCAGAAGTACTGTATTCAAGCGCTACATTAAACTTCATGCGCCGTAAGTTCCGCAGACTTAAATTCTCTAAGGGACTGTCGACCATCTTCTTATTCGGGATGATCACCATCGTTTTATCAAGGGTCCGCAGCAAGGTACTTCTAAAACCCACCTTCTCGATTGTTCCTTCGTATTTGTCGATCCTGACAAGATCACCGACTACGAACGGTTTATCCGCAAAAATGGTAAATGAGCCCAGGAGGTTTTGGAGAGTATCTTGAGCAGCAAGCGCCACCGCAATACCACCTATCCCCAGACCGGCAATAATGGTGGCCACATTCAGTTCGAACACCGAACCCATTACAACAAAAATGGCGAAGATAATAGTCAGTATCTTACTAAGTTCCTGTACGAAAGGAACCATTTGGTCGTCAGATTTCGAGTCGGTAAGTGAGGCCCTGTGTAAAAATACATGAGCGATGAAATCAATAATGCGCAGGAAGATCCAGAAAGCGGAGAAAATAAACAGGAATAGAAATAATTTATCAATTACCCGAATTAGTGTCACCTGGTAAAGCGTCTTAACTTTGCCGACAACTTCGTGACGACTGAAAACCACCTCATTTAGCGGGAAACTTAGCTGGTTTATCGCGAGATAAATAACAAAAAACAAGATCATTAATTCTACCGGCCGGATCAGCATGGAGATGAAAACCCGGGGATCAGAATCATCAATCAAACGTCCGAAGATCTTGAACAACAGACGGCTTAATAACCGGGAAAATATCCGTTTGAATAGTAAGCCAAAAATCAATATACCGGCAAAAAGCAGGTAGCTCTTTACCGTGTTTCCTAATATTACCTGTTCAAATACAGAATAATTCATCATCAGTTTAAACGAGTTGCTCTAATGCTATCTCAAACGCAGTTTTAGAAAGTTGAGTGTTGCCAGATGATTTCTGATGAATTTTCTCTATCGCTACCCGGATCACTTCTGATGCATCGCTGAAAATAGCAGCATCGCTCATTTCAATGTTACGTTCCATTAGATAAGCGAATACGCGCGCCATTCCGCAGTTGGATATAAAATCGGGTATTACGGCAATATTCTCGTCGGCGTGCTCCATAATTGGACCGAAGAAGATCTCTTTATCCGCAAAGGGAACATTCGCACCAGCTGCGATTACTTCCAGGCCCGCTTTAATGAGGCTCTTCACCTGCGCTTCTGAAACTAATCGTGAAGCGGCCGCAGGTATAAATATCTCGGCCTCTGTATTCCAGATCTTTTCGTTAATCTCATTGAAAGGAATGAGAGAATCAGCAACAAGGGTATTATTCTGACGCTTCAGGAACAAATCGCGTACCTCCTCAAAAGAGAAGCCTTCAGGTTTTAACAATCCGCCTACCCTGTCAATGATTCCCACAATTTTAACCCCTTGCTGAGCCAGATAAAAGGCCGCAGCTGCCCCAACGTTACCCCAGCCTTGGATGATGGCCCTCTTACCGGAAACATCGCCACCAAAGCTGTTATAATAGTGTCTGATCGATTCTGATACGCCGTAGCCAGTGATCATATCGGCCACTACATATTTTCTTCTGACATCTGGTGAAAAGTTATGATCTTCCAACACTTTTGAAACTCCATAACGCAGTTGTCCAATCTGGTGAATCCGCTCATTCTCGCGAGCGTTGTAATGACCGCTGATCACGCCTTCCTGCGGATGCCACAAACCATACTTTTCTGTCATAGGAATAACTTCGTGAATCTCGTCAACGTTAAGATCACCTCCCGTACCGTAATAATTTTTTAAAAGTGGCATCACCGCCTTAAACCATCGATCTAAAACGCCTTCCTTCCTTGGATCAGAAGGATCAAAATTGATCCCTGATTTTGCGCCCCCAATTGGTGGGCCCGAAACCGTGAATTTAACCTCCATGGTTTTAGCCAGTGACTCAACTTCGCGCTTATCCAGTCCTTTACGCATCCGGGTACCACCACCGGCAGCTCCTCCACGTAAGGAATTAATCACTACCCAGCCCTCCGCCTCCGTCTCAGAATCTTTCCACTCAAATACAATCTCAGGCCTTTTCTCTTCGAAGCGTTTCAGCAATTCTTTCATATTGATATTGAGCAGTTCTGATGTGGGCATAATAAAATCGGATTACAACAAGGTTGGTTTAAGGTTAAAAACAAAAAAACCTCCCCGAAATAATCAGGGAGGCTCAATAAATATGTAATAAAGTTATACTCTTCTGGTTTTGATACGAGCAGCTTTTCCGGTAAGTTCACGTAAGTAGAACAATTTAGCTCTGCGCACTTTTCCGTAACTGTTAATATCTACTTTATCAATGTTTGGAGAATTTACAGGGAAAATACGTTCTACGCCAACACCGTTAGACATTTTACGTACAGTAAAAGTTTCATTCACGCCGGTACTGTTGCGTTGAATAACTACTCCCTGATAAATCTGGATACGCTCTTTATTTCCTTCTCTAATCTTATAGTGAACGCTGACGGTATCTCCGGCTTTGAATGCAAACGTCTTTTTAACTACCGCCTGCTCTTCTACAAATTTTACTAAATCCATGATTTTAAGCTCTTAATGCGATTTTTAGACCCTAAAAATCGGATTGCAATATTAGGTATAATTTTTAATTTAAAAAAGGAAGATTGTTTTTTTTCCACATTTAGATGGAATTCCACAATTTAATGAAATAAAAATGCTCTACGCAGCAATTCATTAATTCCGTACACCAGATTTCTGCATGCAAATAAAGAGTGACTTACAAATGGCAACGGCAATTTTAAAACTGCTAATACAAATATGCGAACCTTTTTGTTTGAAAAATCATTTAGCCATCCTTTTGCCTATCTTTATCCGGGCGGACAGTTCTGATATGTTCATTCGTTTTACTCATCAGGGCTGAATATGAACCAAAACAATCATTCGGATAAGTCGCAGTCTGCAACCGAAGTACTTGACTCTCAACACCCACAACCGGGTCAAAGCACTGCAGAGCTTATCATTGCAAACGAGCAGCTCAATATCAAACTCAATTTCCAAAATCTGGAGAAAGAGAAGCGCGCGGCAGAACTGGTCATTGCTAATATTGAACTTAATTTCCAGGAGTTAGAGCGGGATAAACGTGCCGCAGAATTAATCCTTGCCAATATTGAACTCCAATATCAGGGTGAGGAGAAAGGGAAGCGGGCCGCTGAACTGATTATTGCGAATCAGGAGCTTATCTTTCAGAGCGGCGAAAAAGAAAAACGGGCAGCAGAGCTGATTATCGCCAACCAAGAACTATTCTTCCAAACCGGGGAGAAGAAAAAGAGGGCCGATGAGCTAATTATTGCGAATAAAGAATTGATTGTCCAGAACCGCGAAAAGCAAAAGCGAGCCGCAGAGTTGATTATTGCCAAAAAAGAATTGTTTTTTCAGAGCCGCGAGAAAGAGAAACGAGCTGCCGAGCTGATTCTTGCGAATAAGGAACTAGTTGTCCAAAACAAGGAGCGAGAAAGACGTGCAGAAACTGAAGCCAAGAAAGATGAGTTTTTTAGCATGGTCAGTCATGAACTTAAAACACCGTTAACGAATATTAAGGCCATAAACCAGCTGCTTGAGAAAACAACAAACAAGGCCTCCAGAAATTATCCTTTTATTCTAAAAGCAAACCATAACATCAAACGCCTGGAAAGACTGATCGAAGATTTGCTGGATGTAACTAAAATCAATTCGGGTAAGGTAGACCTTATCATAGCGGAATTTTCTTTCAGCGACATGCTGATGCATAGCATTTCAAGCGTTCAACAGCTATCTGCTCGACACCAGATCATTTTAAAGAACTCAGTTGACATTTTGTATAGAGGCGACCAGTACCGGCTGGAACAAGTAATGGTTAATCTTCTGACCAATGCCATAAAATATTCGCCAAGTGCTGATAAGGTTTTAGTTTCCGCGGAAGCGACCTCAAATCAGCTGGTGATAACTGTTACCGACTTTGGAATAGGAATCGCTCAGGAGGATATAGATCGGCTGTTTGATCGCTTTTACCGGGTGAATGAAATAGCGATGAGTTATGAAGGGATGGGTTTGGGGCTGTATATCGCATCGGAGATTGTAAAAATGCATGGCGGCGATTTTACTATCGAAAGCGAACATGGAAAAGGAAGCACTTTTCGTTTACGTTTACCATTAGCACAACAAGAGCACGGATTGTAAGATAAGCTGTGATTAGTAGACCGCTGTTACGTAAGCAGGATCAACAATCTCCGGTCCGAGTTGTTCCGGATAGATAACTACGAAAGATCTGTCTGAAAAGCTTCTGCCGAGCTGCTTAGGAATCTGGTCGAGGATCGACTTATAGGATACTGAGCCGTTTCGCGCACTGATCACCACTAAAAGATCATCCGCCCGTACGGCTTCAGAAAACCGGATGAAATTATCCCAGTCGTTGAAGATACCATATTCAGCGTCGATCTTCACTTTAGAATCTCCTAATATTTGCTTCAGCTGATTGAGTGTGGACGGGTTACCGTGAAAATAGATCTTAGCGGCGGTCTGGCGGGCCAGCGTCTTCAGTGTGTTTATCCAATGAGTAAAGCCTGTTTCAAACTCGGCGTTTGGAGGTACTACAGCGATAATACGTTCAATACTGTTTAAAGGACCCACCAGGTTGGTAACCAGCACCATCTTCCCCGACCGCTCGAGCAAATTATCCAGTACACTGCCAAAAATCCACTGCTGCGCACTATGGCGTGCATTCCACCCAATAATTACCTGAGTGATCATCAGATCTTTTATTGCCCGGATTATACCGCTGGCAATATTCATATCTACACGGGTGACAGACGAGACAGTACGGTCAGACGCAGCCGCATGTTTAGTGGCTTTTTCAAGCATTTTATTGCTTGAAATCACCTTCTCGTGAGTCTGATGGTCATCTGGAACCACTACCAGAGGATAAATGGGTTCCGAAGATTTAGGATTTTTTAAGAGGATAGAGAAATCAATAAGCTTTTCAATGCTTTCGGGATTTGAGACCGGAACCAGGATCCGCTCGGCTATATCCTGCATCTCCGGCGTAGCTGAGTTTTCGACAATCGCCTGTTCACGACCCGCACGTTCTACTATCAGCGTACTGATCAGGCAGGTCACCAGTATCATGATGATGGTGCCGTTCAGGATGTTTTCGCTCAGCAAGCCTAATTCAAATCCTATGATAACTGAAGCCAGTGCTGCGGCTGCCCTGGCATTTGTTAAGCCAAAGATAATGTTGCGTTCGAGCACTGAAAAACGAAAAATCTTTTGGGTAGCCCAGGCAGCAATCCATTTGCCAGCCGTGGCAGTAATGATCATAATTCCGGCGATTACCAACGCGGTGGTTCCTTTGAATACGATAGAAAGGTTGACTAGCATTCCGACACTTATCAGGAAAAAAGGAATGAAGATAGCGTTACCGACGAATTCAATGCGATTCATCAGCGAGGAGCTATGCGGGATCATTCTGTTTAATGCCAGACCGGCCAGGAAGGCGCCAATTATCGGCTCTATTCCAGCAAGGTGTGATAAGAAACCCGCCAGGAACACCAGGGCAAGAACAAATATGTACTGAGATACGCCCTCACTCTCAAAGTTTTTAAAGAACCAGCGTGATACTTTCGGGTATCCCCAGAAAATAATAAAACAAAAGATGGCCAGTGAAATTACCAGTTGGATGCCAAAAGCATAGTCAAGTTTACCATGAGCATAATTTGCAATGACCGCAAGGATCAATAATGCCGCTGTGTCGGCGATAATAGTTCCTCCCACAGTTGTACTAACAGACCGGCTGTTAACGATGCCAAGCCTGCTTATAATAGGATAGGCGAGCAAAGTATGGGATGACATTACACTGGCAAACAACAAAGAAGATACCCAGTTAAGTTCCAAAAAAGTCAATCCTACCCATGTGGACATGGCTGCCGGAATGATGAAAGTTAAAAAGCCGTGAACTAAAGTGCGGTTTTTGTTGCGGATAAAATCGTTCATATCAATCTCTAATCCGGCAATAAACATGATATACAGCAAACCCACTGTGCCAAATAGAATCATGCTCTGGTCACGCAGCAATATATTGAGGCCATTGGGGCCAAATACAACTCCCGCAACAATCAGCACAATAAGATTTGGAACTTTGTAACGCCTGAATGCAATAGGTGCCAGCAAAATGATAAAGAGTACTACAGAAAAGATCAGTACCGGATCCGTAATCGGGAAATATGAGGATAGGTCTATATTCAAATGATGAAAGTTTTTTTGAAAGATAAAAAATCGATGCTAATTGAATACACCTGCGCAGTATTTATGTTTGTTAGCTTTTTTTTACGTACAAGGTTTCAACCTTATCATAACATTGAGAATAACGTGTTTATTCCAACAAATCTGGCCGCCGTTCTTTTGTTCTGTTGAGTGCTTCGTCATGTCGCCATTCAGCGATCTTCGCCTCATGGCCGCTCAGCAATACATCGGGCACCTTGTGGCCCCTCCAGTCGGCTGGGCGGGTGTAAACAGGCGCGTCAAGCAGTTCTCCCTGAAAGGAATCAGACAAAGCAGAGGTTTCATCATTCAACACTCCCGGTAGCAGCCTGACTACAGCGTCAACTAATACGGCTGCCGGCAATTCACCTCCCGAAAGAACATAATCGCCGATAGAGATCTCCCGGGTGACAAAAAGGTCGCGGATACGCTGATCAATTCCTTTGTAGTGTCCGCAAAGTAAAATGATATTCTTTTTTGACGAAAGCTCGTTGGCAATAGTTTGCTTCAGCGTTTCGCCATCGGGTGTCAGAAAGATCACTTCATCGTAGTCACGTTCTGACTTTAACTTTTCAATGCATGCAGCAAAGGGCTCAATGCTCATCACCATGCCGCTGCCACCGCCATATTGATAATCATCGACACTTTTTTGCTTGTGCGTGCTGTAATCGCGCAGGTTATGAACTACGATCTCCGCCAGACCCTTTTGCTGCGCCCGCTGCAGGATAGAATGTGCAAAAGGACTTTCAAGCAAGCCGGGGAGTACAGTGATTATATCAAAACGCATGTTACAAAGATAGAAGGGAGATGTGAGATATCAGATATGAGATTTGAGAATCGCGATCCTAGCAGTATCTTAAAGTATTGGAGGCAGCCGTCGCGTTCATCGAACGGTATTGCTGATATTTAGATTTCAGTAGCGTTAATTCTCTGATGTCGAAAATTCAAACAAATGATCATCCCTATCATTCGAATAAGTCTGTTATTAATTGCAATTGGATTTGTTGTAACTGAAAAGAACGCCAAACATCTTCTCGCAGGCTATAATAGCATGAGTAAAGAAGATAGAGGTAAGTTTAACCTGAAAACTTATTTAAGCAAATTTAAAAGGTTCCACATCTTCCTTGGTGTTTCCATGCTAACAGTTGGAATCCTCTTATCCTTGTTCATCAGTGAAAATGCAGCTGGAGTATTCCTGGCTGTTTATCCGATGGTAGCTTACCCATATTTTCTCTGGAGAACTTCAAAGGAAACATAAACAAAAAAACACTATTCATTAATATACAAATCAATCAATCCATCCGGCAGATCGACTTTTAAAATGCCTGCCTCCTCATCAATCTCTACAATCAGGTCATCATTCAGCGGAAACATGATCTCGCGAAACTTATAGGGAACTACTGCCACAAACTGTTGGGGATATTCATGAACTTCGATGATCTCGCCCAGTTCACCGAACTTTTCATCGTGAACAATAAAGCCTTTCAGATCAGTGATCAGGAATTCGCTGTCATCACGCTCTGGTTTTTCGGTATTAGGAAGATATAGTTTTTTCCGCACCAGCTTTTCGGCCTTATCGATATGGTCAACGTCGTCAAAATAGAAAAGGCCGGTTTGGTTATTCTGCAGCTTATAGGTGGATACAAAATAAGGAATCAGCTTCCCGTTGATATCGGCGAACACCGTTTTTAGCGTAAGCTCTTCCGGCTCTTCATACTCAAAAAACACCTGAACTTCACCTTTAAGGCCCTTTGTCTTGGTGATATAACCGATATAAAAGCAATCCTCAATTTTCATAATAATGGCTTTAAACAATAATAGCGAAGATCGTCTGCTTTGAGAGATTCTTCGCTATTACAAACCCTTGCGGATTTAAATGATTGTATTATTCTGCTGTTTTTTCTTCTGCGCTTTCTTCAGCAGCAGGAGTTTCCGCAGCAGCTTCTTCTGATGTTTCAGTTTCAGCAGCAACTTCTTCTTCTACAACTTCTTCAACAGGAGGCGTGTTTTTAAGAGCAATAGCAGCTGCTATTTCTTCTTTCTTTTTAGCCTCAGCAGCTAGTGCAGCTTTCTTAACTTCATCTTTAGATTTTGTTAAGCTATCTTTTTTGCCTTCAATCTTACCTTCTTTACCTTGTAACCACTCAGTAAATTTAGCTTCGGCTTGTTCGGCAGTTAATGCGCCTTTCTTAACACCACCTTCTAAGTGCTTTTTGTATAAAATTCCTTTGTAAGAAAGAATAGCACGAACTGTATCTGTTGGCTGTGCGCCTTTGTTAACCCAGTCTAAAGTTTTGTCGAAATCGATTTCGATAGTTGCTGGATTGGTATTCGGGTTGTAAGAACCTAAACGTTCGATGAATTTACCATCTCTTGGTGAGCGGCCATCTGCCACTACTACGTGATAAAAAGGTTTTCCCTTTTTACCGAATCTTTGCAATCTGATTTTGGTTGCCATTTTATAAAGTTTATGTATTCAACATAGTCCCGGAGTCTATTCTGCGGGGCTGCAAAGATATAAATTATTCTTATTTTATTTTAGCTAATGTCCTATTTTTGAGCATGAACCAAAAGAAACTGAAAATAGCTGTTGACATGGACGAAGTGCTGGCCGATCCTTTATCAAAGTTTATTGCCCTTTACAATCGTGATTATGGAGTGCCTCTTGATCTGAAGATCCTCCCCGGAAATGAAATCCATCATCATGTACCGGAACATGCTAACATGAAATGGTTTGACTATATCAACGAGAAGGGCTTTTTTCGCGAGCTGCCCGTTATTCCCGGAGCACAGGAAGTGATGCTGGCTATGCACGAAAAGTATGATGTCTATATCGTCTCAGCAGCCATGGAATTTAGAAATTCCCTCGAAGATAAATTTGACTGGCTTGCCGACCATTTCCCCTTCATCAGCTGGACAAATATTATTTTCTGCGGTGAAAAGATCGTCAATGCAGATATCATGATTGACGATCGTATCCGGAACTTCGTTGATTTCAAAGGCCGCAAACTACTCTTTACTTCTCCGCATAACGAACTGATTACTCAGTATGAACGCGTTAACAATTGGCAGGAAGTTGCGGAAAAGCTGCTGTGAAGGAAGAAGGGGGGTTATAGGGTTATAGGTTTATGAGTTTATGCCGGTAAACCGAAAAAACTGTTTATGGGTTTATCAAAATGGTTTATAGGTTTATGCTTGAGAACAAGGAAAAGTATTCAGTGAAAGTTCGTAATTTATACGCCTGGTTTAAAATAAACCAATAAACCAATAAACCAATAAACCAATAAACCAATAAACCAATAAACCAATAAACCAATAAACCATAAACCAATAAACCAATAAACCATAAACCAATAACCATGATCGTCACAACCACCAACAGCATCGAAGGCAAAAAAGTAACCCGCTATCTCGGCATCGTTTCGGGCGAAGCTATCATCGGGGCGAATATTGTAAAGGATTTCTTTGCCGGCATCCGTGATATCGTCGGAGGACGGTCAGGAGCATACGAAGAAGGCTTACGCGAAGCAAAAGATATTGCCTTACGCGAGATGGAACAGCAAGCCGCTGCCTTAGGGGCTAACGCAATCCTGGCGGTAGACCTTGACTATGAAACTTTAGGGAGTAACAGCAGTATGCTGATGGTGAGTGCGAGTGGTACGGCGGTGGTAGTTGAGTAGGAGATTACAGAAAAGGTCCACCACAGATTGCACAGATTTACACAGATTAGGAATTCCAGATATTTATCGTGAACCTATCAGTAATTTGAAGCCAAAAGGATGGATGTCGCTGAGTCGAATTTAGATGTACTAAATGAAGTAAGTTATAAAATAATTGGTTCGGCCTAAAAGGTTCATCGCGAATTAGGGCCCGGTCTTCTGGAGTCTACTTATGAGGTGTGTTTAGAATATGAGCTTTCTTTGTCCGGCCTTATTACTGAGCGTCAAAAAATCCTTCCTGTAATTTATAGCGGCGTCCCATTAGATGCAGGTTATCGAATTGATATGCTAATCGAAAATCAGATTATCTTAGAAATTAAATCTGTTGAAGAAGTTGCACCAGTACACAAATACTAAATTTCAATGTCGATAATATGAAAACCGGTATAAAAAGAATCGCGATGTAAGTATAATCTGTGAAAATCTGTGTAATCTGTGGTGCAAAAACTTTCTTTACAGCGCTCGTTCAAGCATTCTCTTAGAATTTCCTCCTAATCTCCCTCCCAAATACGCCATCGGCAAATACGCCAGCCCCAAATCCACAACGGTATACCATACCGGCGAAGGAAGCATAAACACGCTGGCAATACCGCCGGCAAAAAAGAAGGCGCCTATACCCAAAGCAAATTTCATCTTATGATTAGCGGCGATTAACGCTGCTACCCATGCACCTGCTAACGTCCCGAGAGCGTGAGCCAGAAAAGGCATAATAAAATGCCTGGGTTCAAATAAATGCATTGCTGCTTTAAGACCTTCCGAGGTAGTCACATCAGCTCCTGCCGGAGGAGGAATAACCGAAGCACTCATCGAAATGATTGCCATATTTACGACACTGCCGGCAATGACTCCCGTAATAATTGCCAGGATATTTCTTAAGACCGGGCTCATATCACGATGGGCTCGATGGTTGCTTCCTGCCCGAGATTCACTCTCTTATATAAAGTTTCTGTTGCTTTAGCCTCTTCTCCCTCTGGGGTTACATTATACGCCGTAATTTTTACTTCATCATCACTGATAATTTCAATTTGCGTACGCCATCCCCAATGCTGCTCCATCTCGGGGGTTACATAGGCGTAGCTGCCCAGCATGTTGAAATCCTGGGATTTTCGCTCGCCTTCAGAGAACATAATGGCAGAACCATTATGAAAACTGTCAATCCAGGCACTCTGAAATCTTTCTAAAGCAAGATGATAGCCATAGAACGCCATCCCGGAAAGGGCTTTACCCTGAAGACTCCCGGTATACTCATGAAGGATAAACCTTCCGTCGAGCACAAGTCTCATACTTCCGGTTATTGGCGACTCATCTGCAAGCTCATCTGGCTCAAACCAGGTTTTGGTAATTCCTGCCCACTCACCAACCAAACGGCTTAACTGGTAATGTGGACCAGTAACCTTAGATTCTTCAAATTTTTCACTCATATTCGAGGTTTAATTAAGCTATAAAGGTTCAGTCAATAATATCGATAAAAAAGAATAAATGGTAAGGAAACTGATCAGCTCATTTAACAAATGTCAACCAGGCTTAATCCAAAGCCTGTACCATATTGTCAACCTGCCGTTCGTCAATAAGCGGTTCGGGAAAGAATGAAACCAATTAAAATTAAGAATACACAAATCCCCAACAAAAGCCACAGCAGCTTCCTGTTCTTTTTGCGCGATAAAAATTCTCCTAACATAATTTACTTACTAATCCCTATAAGTTCGTTAAGTCAGCAACACTTTCTGACATGATTTAACATCGTATACAATATAAGAAAAACAACCCGGAAATCTCTCTCAGATGCGCCGTTACCACTAGTTGCGTACTACTAATGATACTTAGTCACAGCAATAATGTTTCTGATAAACCGGTAATATGTGTAATCTTGCCGCCATCTGCAATCACACACAAATTTCTTTATCCGGGTAGATTGGTAGGATAAATACAATCACATGAATAAATTAAGCCCTGACATTCTAAAAACTAAATCCCATTTCGAAGTCCTCGATGGACTACGCGGAGTAGCCGCAGTAGTAATCGTCATTTTTCATTTTATGGAATGGGCTTACTCAGACTTCAGTAAAAATTTTATAGGCCATGGTTTTTTAGCTGTCGACTTCTTCTTCTGCCTGTCAGGCTTTGTAATTGGATACGCCTATGATGACCGCATGGAGAAAATGGGGGTTGTCGAATTTTTAAAATCAAGGCTGATCAGGCTACACCCGTTGATAATCCTGGGTTCAATATTGGGCCTGGCCACATTTCTCTTCGATCCGTTTGGAGGTCCAGCGGAAACCTATAGTGCAGGCAGAATATTTCTAATATTTCTTTCCTCCATTTTTCTGATTCCTTTTCCAGCGATGGAAGAACGTGCTTTTAATCTGTTCAGTTTCAATGCCCCTGCCTGGTCACTATTTTGGGAATACGCAGCCAACCTTGTGTATGCAGTTGTTCTTTACAGAATTGCTCGTCGCTATTTGATTCCCCTAGCAGTCTTGGCAGCTGCAGCAATTTGTTTTGTGAGCTATGATGCAGGAAATCTGCTGGGCGGATGGAATGGCGAAACTTTTTGGCATGGCGCCGCGCGAATTTCCTATTCTTTTTTAGCAGGGCTATTGATCTATAGGTATAACTGGATCATAAAAAACCGGATTGGTTTTATTGGTCTGTCAATGCTGTTGTGCTTAGCGTTCATTATGCCCTGGTCTGCCTGGAACTGGCTAACCGAGCCCCTGGTCGTCTTGCTCTTTTTCCCCCTGATGGTTTCATTGGGAGCCGGAACTGTACTCGCACAGGGCTTAAAAAAGCTGTGTGTGTTTTCAGGAAACATTTCCTACCCACTTTACATGACTCATTATGCAGCGATATGGATCTTTGGAGCGTATTATACCGCCAACAAGCCGGGAACTTCGGAATTGACACTAATCATAATCATCGGTACGCTTCTATTGATCGGATTTGCCTGGCTGGTCATGGTCTTATATGATATGCCTGTGCGGCGGTACTTAACCAGTCTGCGTAAAAGAGGGTAATGAAATAAATAGCCAATGAAGAAAGGGGTGTTAATTCCCGTGACTTTGGTTTACTCTGGTTCGTAACTGGTTCGTAGCAGGCCGTTAATTTGACGGCCTGATACGAACAAAGCTAAAACGAATGCAAAACCAGATCGGCTTAGCAGACCTAAAATGGATATACTAAATCTCTGGAAGCGATATTTTTTGTACCTAAGAGCCATTCGAAAATTTCAGCTATTGACTCTGGGTTAAAATTCGGGATAAGCAGCTCCCGTGTAATCAAACATCCTTTATTATAATACCAGGCTTCGTTCAATATAATCAATCAGCGAATGGATCACTTTGATATGGACCTCCTGCGCGCGGTCGGCGTACTCAGAATGGGGTGCCCTGATCTCCACATCACATAAAGAAGCCATTTGCCCGCCGTCTTTGCCGGTCAAGCCGATCACTTTCATTCCTTGTTTTTTAGCCGATTCAATAGCGCGTAAGACGTTGCCGGAATTTCCGCTGGTGCTGATGGCGAATAACACATCGCCTTTGCGACCGATAGCTTCAACCATACGCGAAAAGACAAATTCATAACCGTAGTCATTACCAACACAGCTTAAATGGCTTGGGTCTGATATAGATATGGCTGGCAGTGCTTTACGGTCATTTCGGTATCGGCCAGAAAGTTCCTCGGCAAAATGCATGGCATCGCACATAGAGCCTCCATTGCCGCAGGAGATAATTTTGCGATCTTTTTCGATCGCTTCTACCAACAGACTCCCTGCCCGCTCAATGGCTTCAAAATTTCGGATATCAGACAGAAAGGTCTTCAGAACCGATTCAGCCTCTTCGAAATGCGCTTTTATTTTTTCCATGCAGGAAGGTGGTGGTATTTATCGTGATAAAATCTCCATTATTTTTACCAATTCGGGACTGGCTTCCGAAATATGCTTAATGGCATTTTTGAAAGGGGTGTAATGGATCTTCCCATTCACCAGACCTATCATTTCACCTTTTCTGCCCTCGCGAAGGGATTCAACTGCAGCCACGCCAAGCCTGCTGGCTAACACCCGGTCCATGCATGATGGCGGACCACCACGCTGAATATGCCCGAGAATGGATACCCTGGTATCAATACTCGGGAACTTATCTTTAACGGCAGCAGCAATCTCGAAAGCGCCACCCGCGTCATCGCCTTCAGCGACAATAATTATTTTTGATGCTTTTTCACGACGACTCTCGCCGAGCTTGCATAACAAAGCATTCACGTCGGTCTTTGTTTCAGGGATTAATATTGATTCAGCTCCGGCTCCGATACCGCTTCTTAAGGCTATTAATCCGGAGTCGCGACCCATTACCTCTACAATGAATAATCGGTCATGCGATTCGGCGGTATCGCGAATTTTATCAACCGCTTCAACAACCGTGTTTATGGCAGTGTCATATCCAATGGTGAAGTCTGTACCTCTCAGATCATTATCGATGGTGCCGGGCAAACCCATAACCGGGATATTGAATTCTTTAATAAAGATATTGGCGCCGGTAAAGGTACCGTCGCCACCAATGGCCACCAAGGCGTCAATACCGTGTTTTTGCAACTGTGCATACGCTTTCTTGCGACCTTCTTTGGTTTTAAACTCTTCGCTGCGGGCAGTTTTTAGGACCGTACCGCCACGTTGAATTATGTTAGCCACAGATTTGGCATCCATAGGGATTATCTCACCCCCGATCATCCCATCGTAACCGCGGATAATTCCGCTTACTTGTAGATTGTAATATAATGCCGTGCGCACTACAGCCCGGATTCCTGCATTCATTCCTGGCGAATCGCCTCCGGAAGTAAACACGCCAATTTTTTTTATTTCACTCATATTATTTACGGCTAAAAGCTTGCTTGCCGCTATTTAAAAATTCAATGTAATTATTAATATCGAGGTTAAACGCCTGCGGCGCGACCAATGTTGTTCCGTTGTGATCAACTACTACGTAATATGGCTGCGAATTGGTTCCAAATTTCGAAGCTTGAAAGTCACTCCACTTATTACCAACGGTTTTAATCTTCTTGTTACTGAAGGCCGAAGTGTACTTTTCAGCCTCCGATAGTTCCGTTTTATCATCAACGTATAAGGAGATCAATACATAATCTTCTTTTAGCAGACCTAGCACTTCTTTATCTGACCATACGCTGGCTTCCATCTTCCGGCAGTTCGTACAGCTCCAGCCGGTAAAATCAATTAAAACCGGCTTATTTACTTGTTTGGCGTAAGCCAGGCCTTCTTCGTAGTCGTAAAAGGCATCCAGATTATGAGGTGCATGAAAGAGATTAGCATACTTTTTTGCGGTTGTCTTAGCCGGTGCCCCGTTGGAGGTTTGATTGGTGTACAAATCAAAATCCTGGGTGGGTTGCGGTGGCAGCCAGGCACTGATGGCTTTTAAAGGAGCTCCCCAAAGCCCGGGAACCATATACAATGTAAACCCTAGTACCAGCATGGCGAAAAATAACCGCGGTAATGACACGAACCCAAATTCAGAATCGTGTGAAAGCCGGATCTTACCAAGCAGGTAGAACCCCCAAATTGCAAAAATGATGATCCAGATCACCAGGAAAACATCCCTGTCGAAAATTCCCCAATGATAGGCGAGGTCAACGTTTGATAAAAACTTAAACGCAAGCGCAAGTTCCAGAAATCCTAAAGAAACCTTCACCGTGTTTAACCAACCTCCCGATTTAGGCATCTCCTTTAACCAGGATGGGAAAATGGCGAATAAAGTAAAAGGAATTGCCAAAGCCGCTGAGAAGCCGAGCATGCCCGTTGCAGGGCCCAGGTATGAACCTTTAGACACCGCATCCACAAGCAGGGTACCTATAATGGGGCCTGTACATGAAAACGATACCAACGCAAGTGTAAAGGCCATAAAAAACAAGCCAACAAAGCCGGTACGGTTTGACTTTTCATCCATCTTATTGACCAGCGACGAGGGAAGCGTTATTTCGAAAGCTCCCAAAAAGGAAACGGCAAACACGATCAGCATTACAAAAAACAGCAGGTTAAAAGTGGCACTGCTTGCAGCCTCATTTAATGCAGAAGCACCAAATATTAACGTGATGATGAGCCCCAGGGCTACATATATGAAGATTATGGAAAGCCCGTAGATGATGGCGCTTTGGATACCTTTAGCTCTGGAACCTGCTTTCTTGGTGAAGTAAGAAACCGTTAAAGGAATCATCGGATAGATGCAGGGCATAAAGAACGCCGCAAGGCCACCGATGAAACCGGCAATAAATATTCCCCATAACGAGCTCCCGTCAGCGGTAGAAGTCATCTTTGCACTAATCTTTGCCGTATCAACTTGTGACACTGAACTATTCTGACCGGAAGGAATAACGGGGGCGGGTAGCGCAGCGGCGGTGTCAGCTGGTTCTTCAGATGAAGTCACACCCGGACTAGAAGTGGAGGCTGCTGAGACTCCCATATCAACCGGGATTTTGAATTCTACTTCAGCGGGGGGAAGACACTTTTCGTCATTGCAAACCATAAACTCCAGTACTCCTGAAACGGTGGTTCTCGGAGTATTAACCTTTATGCGCTGTTTAAAAACTACCTGTGTTTCGTGCCAGGCAATTTGCATATCAAAGTTTTTGTCAAAGGCTGAAACGGCTTTGGGCGTTTCAGTGACTTTACCCGAGAGACTGTAGGCAGGAGACGGTGAGAACTTGAAGGAAGTGGGAATAGGGCCCCCTTCTTCTATAAATTGTGAGTAGACATGCCATCCGGGTTCTATTTTAGCGGTGATCAGGAGGTCGGTCTCTTTATCATTTACTTTTTTAGATGAAAAACTCCATTTAACAGGATCGAGAATCTGAGCTTGGGAAGAATATACAATGAATATAAAAAGGAGACTTAGAATTTTTTTCATCTGAAAATATTGGTTTTAAGTCGCGATGAAGCGTTTATCTGCTTTAAAGCCATGTTCATTTTAATTTTGGTCACACCTTAAATGCAGGTATTCTTATAACTAAGTGCTGTTTATTTAACTTTAACGTTTATAGATTTCGGTCCAGACTTCCGCGCCTTATTCGTTTATAGTTGAACGATGTAAAAAGTAGGCTTACTTTACGCTATACTACTTCTACAACCATAGGTTGTCAACTCTTAATATCTTTTACCAGACCTCTTTTACAAACTCAATCTCCTTCAATCCAAACCGTTTTAGTCCGGTCTCCGTTTCAACCATTAGAAAACCCTCGGCGCTAACTCCGACTATTCTCCCGGATACAATTTCTCCATTAATCTTATACGGTGCCCAAACATCAACCTTATACAACTTGTTTAAGTAAGCAGTATGAAGGCTGGCGTATTTGCCCGCCTTCAGCTGAAGATACCTTGCTTCAAGAGACCTGCAAATCTCGTTCATTATCGTTTGCAAATCATAATCAGTATGTAAGATTTTTTTAAAAGAAGTAACATTATGCAAGTAGGGAGGGAATTCCGCCTGGTTTACATTAAGCCCTATACCAATAATGGCATGTTTGATCTGGCTACCCTGAATAATATTTTCAATCAGTATTCCGCCGATCTTATTGTCACCGATATAGCAGTCGTTAGGCCATTTGATTGTAGCGGAAGTTCCCAGGTAAGAAGCTAAAACATCGTTTATCGCAAGGCTAACGGCTATATTCAGATCAAATTGGCGTGGGATAGCAAGGAAGCGGGGATTCAGCAAAATACTGAAAGTCAAGTTTTTTCCAGGCTCGCTGTGCCACACGTTTTGGCTTTGCCCACGACCTGCTAACTGGGCTTCTGCCATTATAACAGTGCCTTCGGCTAATGGCGCAGAATTTGACAAAGCTTGCTTTAACCAGGAGTTGGTAGAATCTACTTGTTTTAATGTGACAGTATTATGGCCAACGAATAATCCTAAAAAAATGTTATTTTGCACAGTTGTGACGCACTAAATTAATCGATCAAAACTAAAATTTTTTAATGGTAAAAAACAAAATTGCTTTGGAGTCCACCTCCATTTCGGAGATTGCCATTCATGGTATCCAGGAAAAAAAGGGAAATGATATAGTACGGTTAGATCTTAGAAATATACATAGTTCGGTAGCTGATTATTTTATTGTATGCCATGCCGATTCAACTACTCAGGTGAAAGCCATATGCAATAGTGTAGAAGAAGAAATTTTCAAAGCGCTAAAAATAGAGCCTCGTCGAAAAGAAGGATTGCAATATGGTGAGTGGATCCTGTTGGACTACATAGATGTTATAGTCCATATCTTTAAAACTGATAAACGTGAATTTTATGGGATTGAAGAGTTGTGGGGTGACGCAGAAATGCAGACTTATAAAAGCGCATAAAGCTAGTTATGTGTGCGTTATTAAATCACCACACATTTCTTATTGATAAAGAAAAATGAAAGAGATTAAAACAACCGATAAAAAGAAGTCTATAAAAAAGATCCCCGGTAAAAAGATAATGCCTAACACGCCCAAATTCAATATCATGTGGCTGTATGCAGCGATCATAATAGGGCTTTTTGTGGTGCAGTATATGTTTAGCGGTAATAACGCAAAAACCATTACTTATCAAAAATTTGAGAACGAGATGCTTAAGCCCCGCGAGGTGGAAAAGCTCGTTGCCTATAAAAGTAATGATTTGATAGCGGTAGAGGTATATATCAAAAAGGATAAGCTGAATCAGCGGAAATATGATGATGTACGTACCAAGAGCAATTTTAATGTGTCGGCCACAAGTCCTCAGTACATTTTTACTGACGGATCATTTGATGCTCTGCAGGCTAAGCTGACAGAGGCGGAAAAAGATATTCCTACCGAACAGCGTACTCCACTGAACATTGAAAGCCGTGAAAGCCCCTGGGCTGGCTGGTTCATGTCGTTCATTCTGCCAATTTTATTACTTATTGGTTTCTGGGTATTCATAATGCGCCGGATGGGCGGTGGTGCCGGAGGCGGAGGAGGTGGTCAGATTTTCAATATCGGAAAATCTAAAGCTACTCTGTTTGATAAAGAAACCCAGGTTTCAATTACTTTCAATGATGTTGCCGGCTTAGAGGAAGCCAAGCAGGAAGTAATGGAGATTGTTGACTTTCTGAAAAATCCTAAGAAATACACTAATCTGGGAGGTAAAATACCAAAAGGCGCATTGCTTGTCGGTGCTCCGGGTACTGGTAAAACCTTAATGGCAAAAGCTGTTGCCGGCGAAGCGCAAGTTCCTTTCTTCTCTTTATCAGGATCTGACTTTGTGGAGATGTTTGTTGGAGTAGGTGCTTCACGGGTTCGTGACTTATTTAAGCAGGCCAAGGATAAAGCTCCTTGTATTATATTTATTGATGAAATTGACGCCATCGGACGTGCCCGCGGAAAAAATAATATTGTAGGCGGCAACGATGAACGCGAGAATACATTAAATCAATTGCTGGTTGAAATGGATGGCTTTGGAACGGATTCAGGAATCATTATTCTTGCTGCCACTAACCGTCCAGATGTATTAGACTCGGCACTTTTACGCCCGGGAAGATTTGACAGACAGATTTCTATTGATAAGCCCGATCTGGTTGGTCGCGAGCAAATCTTTAAAGTGCACTTAAAGCCATTGAAATTAGCTGGTGAAGTAGATGCTAAGAAACTTTCCGCACAAACACCTGGCTTTGCCGGAGCAGAAATTGCTAACGTTTGTAACGAAGCCGCATTAATCGCAGCTCGCCGTGATAAGGAAGCAGTTGATATGCACGACTTCCAGGACGCCATTGACCGTGTGATCGGTGGTTTAGAGAAGAAGAATAAGATTATCTCTCCCGAAGAAAAACGTATCGTAGCTTATCATGAAGCCGGACACGCCATTGCAGGTTGGTTTCTTGAGCATGCTGATCCGCTTGTAAAGGTTTCAATCGTTCCACGTGGAGTAGCCGCGCTTGGTTATGCGCAGTATTTGCCGAAAGAACAATTCCTGTATACTACGGAACAATTGCTTGATGGAATGTGTATGACCCTCGGGGGCCGTGTCGCCGAAGATATTGTATTTGGTAAAATCTCTACAGGCGCTCAGAACGACCTTGAAAGAATCACCAAATTATCATACGCAATGGTTACAATCTATGGAATGAATGAGAAAGTGGGTAACGTTTCATTTAACGATACACAGGGCGAATACCAGTTTAACAAACCATATTCTGAAAAGACATCTGAGATCATTGACATCGAAGTAAGAAATCAGATCGATCGTGCTTACCAGCGGACAAAAATGCTGTTGAACGACAAGCGCGATGGTCTTGAAAAGTTAGCTCATAAGCTTTTGGAAAAAGAGATCCTTTTCCAGTCAGACCTGGAAGAAATACTTGGAAAACGCCCGTTCGATAACAGAACCACTTATGACGAGTTTGTAAATGGCGTACCTGCGGCAGGAAATGATGTGACAGAGAATTTGGAGCATGAAGGTGTGATTGATCATAACATCGATCTTCCGGAAAACCGCTCATCTCAAGACTAATAAATTGATTGACAGTACCAAAATTGGGAATTTAAAGATGCGCGATCTTTGAATTCCCAATTTTTTATATCAGGCGGGATTTAAATGAAAGAAACTACCTCAAAAGAAAAGATGCTCAAAAAGATTCGTAAGGCTCTCCTTGAGAAGCGTGATAACCCTTATCCGAATCTTGAAGATACTCCGGTATATAAAGAATCGGATGAGTATCTGGAGGTAATGTTCGCCGAACAGTTTACGGCCATCGCGGGTCAGTTTATTTATTGTGCAGATGAAATTCAATTCATTGAAAACCTCCTGCAACTTGCCGAAGAAAAAACCCTGAGAAAAATCTACTGCTGGGAACCTGCTTTACAAAATTTGCTAAGCACCTACGAATATCCCTTCTACAGTACCGACACCGACTTCATGCAGGCAGATGTAGGGATTACGCTTTGCGAAGCCCTGGTGGCCCGTAATGGCAGTGTGCTGGTATCAAACGGAAGTGACGCAGGACGACGGCTGAGCATCTATCCAAACATTCATATCGTGCTGGCCTATACCTCGCAGCTGGTGATGGATTTAAAAGATGGCTTTGCTTTATTGAAAGAAAAATATGGCGAGCGCCTGCCTTCGATGGTCTCCAATGTCACCGGCCCCAGCCGTACTGCCGATATCGAGAAAACGCTCGTTATAGGAGCCCACGGCCCTAAGGAGCTATTTGTGTTTTTGATAGACGGATAATTTCATTAGCCCAAATCCTTGTTTACTTTATTAAATCTGTATTGGTTTCAGATTAGTAGATGGTGCGCAAACGTTCAAACCCAATCACCGGTTCTTAAATAAGCTGGCCCGGCTTATGCAAATTCATTCAGGATGTAAAGGCAGCATCTATATCTAATAGACATTCTTACCCTCGCTGATGAGCTATAACTAGACTCCAGCCTTGACACTTATTAAAATTTTTTTTGCAATTGCCACACTGGATTTGCTAAATATATTAGCAATTTTGCATTATGGGACATGTGGAAAATAAGGACTTTTTCAAGGGCAGGGGCGCACAAGTAAATACACACAATAAATTTTTAAAGAAGAGTTATGTAGCTGAACACGAAGAAGGTATTGACGAGCCTCTTCTTGAAGATAGCAAGACGCAATTGTATGATGAGCACGCAAAAAAAATAGTTAGCGTTTCGAATAGCCCTGACCTCGCTTTTATGCATTCTATTAATCCATACCAGGGTTGCGAACATGGTTGCTTGTATTGTTATGCCCGTAATTCGCATGAATATTATGGCTTTAGTGCCGGCCTCGATTTTGAACGCAAGATCATCGTCAAGCGGAATGCCGCAGATTTATTAGAACGCCATTTTAATCAGAAGAACTACAATCCCGTCCCGATTATGCTTTCGGGCAATACGGATTGCTATCAGCCAATTGAACGTAAATTAAAGATCACCCGGTCTGTACTCGAGGTGTTCCTTAAATATAAGCACCCGGTAAGCCTCATTAGTAAGAATAACCTGATGCTGCGCGATATAGATATCTTAAAAGAACTTGCGGCTTTAGACCTGGTGCATGTATCCGTCACCCTAAATTCACTGAACGAAGATTTGCGTTTAAAGCTGGAGCCAAGAACCGTAACAGGCATCAGTCGCATTAAACTCATCGAAAAACTGAGCGCTGAAAATATCCCCGTAAGATTGATGCTCGCGCCAGTAATTCCTGGCTTAAACAGTGATGAAATACCAACTGTAATAAAAGCTGCAGCAGATGCCGGAGCACAGGACGCCTCATATACACTAGTTAGATTAAATGGCTCGATTGCCGAAATCTTTACTGACTGGATCCACAAAGCCTTTCCGGACAGAGCTGAAAAGGTGTTGCATATGATTGCGGATTGTCATCAAGGGAAACTAAATGATAGCCGCTGGGGTGCCCGTATGACTGGCGATGGGCAGATTGCCGAAAGTATTAACCAGTTATTTAAAATATCCGCAAAACGCTATCTTCCAGAAAGTAATTTAAGGCCATTTAATCTGGATCTTTTTAGTCCGCAGAAGGGTAGACAGCTTGGACTGTTTCACTAATCGTTTGCATCAAAATAAATTACTCGTATATTTATACGATAAACCAAACTAGTATTTAGTTCAAAACCGCTGAATGAGCTCAGAAATCAAATCCGTAATCATAGGAACCGGCTGTTTTATTCCGGAAAATATAATATCTAACGATCAGTTTTTACAACATAAATTTTTTGAAAGTGACGGCCGCCCAATTCTACGGGAGAACGCAGAAATAATTTCCAAGTTTCAGGATATCACTGAAATTGAGGAACGGAGATATGCAGACAATGAACACACCGCTTCTGATCTTGGCTTTTTCGCTGCTGAGCAGGCTGTAAAATCATCCGGTATTGATCCGGAAACACTGGACTATATTGTGGTGGCCCACAATTTCGGCGACATTCCGCATGGCGATACCAGAAACAACGTTATTCCTACGTTAGCTGCCCGTATCAAACACAGGCTCGGAATAAAGACTCCGGATTGCGTCGCATATGATCTTCCTTTCGGGTGTCCGGGATGGTTGCAGGGCATGATCCAGGCTAATTATTTCATTCGTTCCGGAGATGCTAAACGTGTTTTAGTAATCGGCACAGAAACCCTATCCCGCGTTACTGATCCACATGACAGGGACAGTATGATCTACGCAGATGGCGCCGGCGCAACTATACTGGAGGGCCAGGTAGGAGATCGGGGAGTTTTATCTCATAAAACGCAGTCCCACACTTCTTCAGAAGCTTATTTCTTATTTTCGGGACAATCCAGCAATCCCGACTTCGAAAAAGATGATCTTTTTATAAAAATGGAGGGCCGTAAGATTTACGAATATGCTCTGACCAATGTACCGCTTGTTATCAAACAAGCTCTGGAGAAAGCAGGTAAGACCATATACGACGTTAATAAGGTATTGGTACACCAGGCAAATGGCAAGATGGATGAGGCTATCTTAAAACGCTTATTTAAGTTGTACGGAATCCCGGTTGCACCTGAAGGAATTATGCCTATGACCATTGCGAAATACGGAAACAGCTCAGTAGCAACAGTTCCTACCTTGCTTGACGAGATCTTAAAAGGCCAAATTCCCGGGCAGGAGCTCAACGCTGGGGATATTGCCGTATTTGCTTCAGTAGGAGCAGGGATGAATATCAATGCGATGGTTTACCAGTTTTAACACCTTAACAACGACTATTGCTCGAATCGATAAAGTATCCTCTTGGTATTATCGGTTATAAACAAACATATAAAACTTAGAAAGAGTGCCGTTCCTTAAATATGTGAACGGCATTTTTTTATGTAAAGATTCCACATCCTCCGGATACCTCATTTTTCAAACCAGAGAAAAAAGACAACAAAAAAAGACCATCCTTTTCAGAATGGTCTTTTAATATTTTAAAACAATACCTATTCGGCCGCCTGAGCTTGTTCCTGCTCACTTAAAGCAAAACCTTCATCAACCAGGATACGTCCGCAATGCTCGCAAACAATAATCTTTTTACGTTGACGGATATCTAACTGTCTTTGGGGTGGAATCTGGTTAAAACATCCTGAACATGAGTCACGCTGAATAGTAACAACAGCCAGACCGTTCTTAGAGTTATTGCGTAAACGATTGTAAGCTATTAGCAGACGCTCATCAGAATGCTGCTCAGCTACCTTAGCCTTTTCCTGCAGGATCGCTTCTTCTTTCTCAGTTTCTGCAGTAATAGTATCCAGTTCAGCCTTCTTAGTTTCAAGATCTTTCTTTCTGTCAGCTAGCTCCGCCAAAGTTTTGTCATAACCTTCGGTTTTGTTACTGATCTCGAAAGTATATTCCTTGATCTTTTTTTCAGAAACCTGGATCTCTAGTCCCTGGATCTCAATCTCTTTATTTATCGCGTCGTATTCGCGGTTATTCTTAACTTCAGTAAGCTGGGCTTCATACTTTTTGGTAGCTGCCGTAGCCTCCTTGATCATGTTCTTACGGGTTACGATCGAATCTTCTAATTCGTCAAGCTCCGCTTTAATCTTTTGTATACGGGTCTCGAGACCTGCCACTTCGTCTTCCAGGTCAGAAACTTCCATTGGAAGGTCTCCTCTGATTTGACGGATTTTATCAATTTCGGTATGGATAGTCTGAAGCTCGTATAAAGCTCTCAATTTTTGTTCTACAGTTTGTTCCATTAAATCAAATAATTTATGGGGTTTGTACTTTGTGCTGTTAAATGGAGTGCAAAGTTAGGAAATTTTTCCGTAATTAATTCTAACAATAGCTGTTGTGTAAACTGTTCGCTCTCAAAATGACCTACATCAGCAATCACAATTCGTTTGTCGGCATCAAAAAACTCGTGATATTTATAGTCGGCAGTAATGAAGATATCAGCTCCTGCATCGATTGCCTGCGATAGTAAAAAGCCGCCGGCTCCACCGCAAACAGCCACACGTTTTACCTTTTTATTTTTGAGCGCGGTATGTCTGATCACTTTCGCTCCCAGTTTATCTTTAACATCCCGCAAAAAGCCGGCTTCGTCGGTTTCAACACTTAAAGAACCTATCATGCCTGATCCGACACTAGTAAAGCTATTGGTAGTATTAAAATGTTCAAAGGCAACTTCTTCATAAGGATGCGACAAATGCAAAGCTACTATGATCTGTCTTTCAAGATGAACGGGATAAATAACTTCAATTCGTGTTTCAGGCTCCTGGTGTCGTTTTCCTTTTTCACCTACAAAAGCATTCGTATTTTCACCCGCCTTAAATGTCCCGAAGCCTTCGCTGCTAAAGCTGCATTCGGAGTAATTACCTATGTTTCCGGCACCTGCGGTGAATAAAGCTGAGCGAACCCCTTCTGCCTGAGCAACCGGACAATAAGTAACCAGCTTCTTTAGAAGACTAGATTTAGGTGAAAGAATACTGCAGTTCGTTAACCCAATTACCTGGCAAAGCTTTGCATTCACTCCGTTGAGTACGTTATCGAAATTAGTGTGGATAGCGTATAAAGCCACATCATTTTTTATAGCCTTGATAACGGCGCGTTCAACATACGTTTTCCCGTTAAATTTCTTTAAACCTCGAAAAACGATAGGATGGTGTGAAATAACCATGTTACAACCTCTCCTAATTGCTTCATCAATTATTTCTTCGGTGCAGTCAAGTGATATTAAAGCCGCAGATATTTCCTGTTCGGCATTTCCGACGATCAAACCGGAATTATCGTAATCTTCCTGGTAAGATAAGGGAGCTATTGATTCCAGAAAGCTTATTAGTTCTTTTATTTGCATCAAGTATTCTACTTTTTTCTAATGATATCTAATCACTTGCTTTCAAAAGCATTAAGATATGGTGATGTTATTCTCTCAGGAAAATGAGGAGTTCGATGAATTCTTCATCGCGTGGATCATCTGTGCGCACTCATAAGCCATTTTCTGGTTATAGTCCGAAGTTAGTGACTTGTGATTGATCAGGTCGACAATCGTACCAATTAAACACAACCCGCCGGTCAGTAAGTAAAGAATTCCCATTCCTATTTGGCCAAGAACAAAACGCTGTATCCCGGCTATCACAACGAATCCAAGCAGTGTAAATATCAATATATCCTGCGGATCTTTCCGTCTGGTTGAATAATACGATATGAAGTGTTTTGCCTGGTCAGGTGTCATGTTTTTCATCACCTGTTCCAGGTACATATATTCATCAGGAGTAACCCCCTTTAAGTTCATTATTAAGTCTTGATACATAGTCGGATGATTATGCTTCTAATTTAAATGAATTTACGGGATAATTGCCAGATCCGGTGAAGTAGTATTAGAAAAGCAGGTATTCCGAACCAGTGGAGTTGGATTGAACTCCTGAAATCAGCATGCAGGAGGGCACTGATTGAACGGCCAAGGCCACAGCCGGGGCACCATAAAAAGCCAAGATTTGATAACGGACATAAGGTGAAATGCTGAACTCCGGGATTACTCAAAGCAAGCATAACTAACGCGCCAAGCCAAATTATCAACTCGAATGGCAACTTGTTAGTCACTATAAATGTTTGTGTTTATTCATTAAAAGAATCGAAATGCCAAGATTGAAAAGGATACCGATAATTCCGGCACCTCCAATCCGACCCATATAGTCCGTATTTAAAACAGCTGGAGAAACCTGAACATAAATTACTGCAAAGAATGCAGCTATAACGCCGCCGACAATCATAATTTTGAACCCTTCGAACAAGCCCTCGAAAAATTCCATCTTGCCGCCGTTTATATTGTCCCGGAAATTCTTAATGCCAAAAAAAAGGCCAACGAAAGGAATAAGTACGGAGGTGTATTCAATCCAGCTATACTGCCCCTGTTCTGGCGCATCGGAATAAACTCCTGCAAAGTGTAGGATCAATATCCAGATGCCGCTTAATATTCCAATGATTAGTCCGTATTTGATTGCGTTATTCATCAGCAAAAAATTAATAAGTAAAATTCTTAGAATGCGTTGGTAATTTAAAGTTAAATATTTTCAACACAATTAGGCATGCGAAGTTTTAAAGTAAGTATCATGGCGCCATTGGCTCATGGAGGAATGCATTATTTATAGGGATTCAAACGAGCCTGCATAAGATATTAAGCTATTGTAGCCATCTCCATACCTGAATGATAAGTGTCACCAGCACACTCACAAGTATCATTGTAGTGATCGGGAAATAAAACCTGAAGTTATCCCTTTCAATCTTGATATCTCCAGGAAGACTACCGATCCAGCCTAACCTATCGTGAAAAAAGTAATAGATTATTCCTGCGATCAGCATTAGGATACCTGCAATAATTAATGCCTTTCCAGTATTCATGTTCGAAAACCTGGTTGTCAATTATATAAAAGTCAAAATCAATGGAGAATGTTCTATGGAACTGGATTTTCTGAGGGTTTATCATCATTTGGGTGGGTTGCTTCCGGAAAGGTATGCCGGATGTGTTTTCTAGCACGTTACTTGTATATTTGAAGCGAAATTTAAAAGTGTGAATATTCGCGATCTAATAACTCTTTATAAGTCAGATAACCGTGTTGACCAGTTGGCCAAAGCGTTGAACGAGCGTAAAAATGCCCGTATCCATCTTAAGGGCCTGGTAGGTTCAAGCGATGGTTTGATCGCGAGCGCCTTTTATTTACTGCAGCAAAGGCCTATGGTCTTTGTAATGCCTGACCGTGAAGAAGCAGCCTATTTTTTAAGTGACCTGGAAAATCTGCTTAATAAGGAACTGCTTTTTTTCCCGTCTTCTTTCCGGAAGTCGTTTGATTTCACCCTCGTCGACAGCGGGAATGTATTACAGCGGGCCGAGGTGTTAAACGAATTGAACCACACCTCAGAATTCGGGCAAATTATCGTTACCTACCCCGAGGCCTTAGCAGAGAAAGTTATTGACCGGCAGGCTTTAGAGAAAAACACCCTCGAGATTGCTACCGGAAATAAGCTAAGCATCGAATTCATTAACGAGTTTCTAATTGAATACGACTTTGACAGAGTTGACTTTGTATATGAGCCTGGGCAGTTTTCTGTCCGTGGGGGCATAGTTGATATCTTTTCGTTCTCGCATGAACTGCCTTACAGGGTTGAGTTTTTTGCAGACTTCATAGAAAGTATCCGCACATTCGAGATCGAGGATCAGCTCTCCGTTGAGCAGGTAAAAACGATAACGATCGTTCCTAACGTTCAGTCGAAGTTTTTAACCGAGAATAATATCTCCTTACTCGAATACATCGATCCCACAACCATCGTTTGGTTTAAGGATGTGGAGTTCTCGTTAGACGTCGTCAGGGACGGCTATAAAAAAGCAGTGGAATTCTGGAAGGCTCTTCCTGAAGCAGATAAAGAACAGAACCCTCATTGGGTTGATCCAAAGTTCAACTTCTCTGACCAAAAGCTATTGGCTGATCAGCTGGGCGATTTCCCGGTTCTTGAATTCGGGAAACAATTCTTTTATCAGCCGACCGAAGTAATTGCATTTGATATTAAGCCGCAGCCTTCGTTCAATAAAGATTTCAACCTGCTTATTCATAACATTAAGCAAAACGAAGAACAAAATGTTCAAAACTTCATATTCACCGATTCTACTAAGCAGATCGAACGGCTTTACAGCATTTTTGAAGACATCGATAAGACTGTAAAATTCACACCCGTTCATTTATCGCTTCGCGAGGGATTCGTAGATTATGGCCAGAAACTGGCTTGCTATACCGACCACCAGATCTTCGACCGATATTATAAATACAAGCTGAAGAAGGGCTATGTGCGGTCTCAGGCTATCACACTAAAAGAACTTCGTGACCTGAAGCCTGGTGATTATATCACGCACATTGACCACGGAATCGGAAAGTACGCCGGTCTTGAGAAGGTTGAAGTGAATGGCAAGTCACAGGAAATGATCCGTTTAGTTTATGCGGATAACGATCTTCTGTATGTCAACATCAATTCACTTAACCGCATATCCAAATATTCAGGTAAAGACGGCGCTATTCCCAGGATGAATAAGCTGGGTACCGACGCCTGGGATAAGCTAAAAAAAACTACTAAAAAAAAAGTTAAAGATATTGCCCGCGACCTGATCAAGCTATATGCTAAACGCAAGTCGCAAACCGGTAATGCTTTTTATCCTGACACCTACTTACAGACCGAGCTTGAAGCATCCTTCATTTATGAAGATACGCCTGACCAGGTTAAAGCCACGGCTGATGTGAAGCGTGATATGGAGGCACCTCATCCTATGGACCGCCTGGTATGCGGTGACGTTGGGTTTGGTAAAACTGAAATTGCTATCAGGGCCGCCTTCAAAGCTGTTGCTGACAGTAAACAGGTAGCCATTCTTGTTCCTACAACCATCCTGGCTCTGCAGCATTATAAAACATTCTCTGCACGTTTGGCAGATCTTCCATGTAATATCGATTACATCAATCGTTTCAAATCGAGCAAACAAATTAAAGAAACACTGCAGAAACTTGCGGAAGGAAAGGTTGATATCATCATCGGAACTCACCGGATCGTCAGTAAGGATGTGAAGTTCAAGGATCTGGGCTTACTGATCATTGATGAGGAGCAAAAATTCGGTGTAAGCGTCAAAGAAAAATTGAAACAATTCCGGATCAATGTGGATACCCTTACGCTGACCGCGACTCCCATTCCGCGGACCTTGCACTTTTCATTGATGGGAGCAAGGGATCTGAGCATTATCAGCACACCGCCGCCAAACCGGCAGCCGGTGCTTACAGAATTGCATGTATTTAACGAAAAGTTGATTAAGGAAGCTGTAGAGTTTGAGGTCGATCGTGGAGGCCAGGTATTCTTTATTCATAACCGGGTTCAGGATTTGATGCAATTAGGCGGTCTCATCCAGAAATTAGTCCCTAAGGCTCGCATCGGAATTGCACATGGGCAGCTTGAGGGTGATGCGCTGGAAGACGTAATGATGAAGTTTGTAAGCGGTGAGTTCGATGTGCTTGTAGCCACTACGATCATTGAAGCCGGACTGGATATCGCCAACGCCAATACCATTCTGATTAACCACGCGCACATGTTCGGATTAAGCGATCTGCACCAAATGCGTGGAAGAGTAGGCCGGTCTAATAAAAAAGCTTTCTGCTATTTACTTAGTCCGCCACTATCTACCCTAACCAGTGAAGCCCGCAAGCGCTTGAGCGCGATCGAAGAATTTTCTGACCTGGGGAGTGGTTTCAACGTAGCGATGCGCGACCTGGATATTCGCGGAAGCGGGAATCTGCTGGGAGCTGAACAAAGCGGATTTATCGCCGAGATCGGCTTTGAAATGTATCACAAGATCCTTGATGAAGCGATTCAGGAATTAAAGGATGACGAGTTCAAGGACCTTTTTACGGACGAAAAACCAAGACCTTTTATTTCCTTTACACAAGTAGATACGGATCTGGAAGTCCTGATCCCGGATGAGTATGTTACCAACATTGGGGAACGTTACAACCTCTATACTGAGCTTTCAAAGCTCGAAGACGAAGCACAGCTGGAGCAGTTTCAGCAGCAACTGATTGACCGGTTTGGCCCTATCCCACCTCCGGTGCATGAACTGCTAAATACCTGGCGCCTTCAGTGGCTTGGTAAAATGATTGGCTTTGAGAAAATTTCGCTGAAGAAGAACACTTTGAAGGGCTATTTCCTCACTAACCAGCAATCAGCCTATTTCGAAACCGAGCAATTTAACCGTGTTTTACAGTTTGTACAGGCACATCCCCGAATCTGCAATTTGAAGGAGGTAAAGAAAACGCTTCGCCTGGCCATTGAACATGTTGGGTCTGTCGAAAGTGCTATTGAACTGCTACAGGAGATCGCACAACCCGTAATGGTTAGTTAGCAATCTGGAAGGTCACTGGAAAGGTAAAAGATGTCCGGACAGGCTTTCCTTCTGCCATTCCCGGTTGCCACGCAGGACTACTTTTAAGCACCCTGAGTGCTTCTTCGTCGCATCCGCTGCCGATACCCTTAATTATCTTAAGATCGCTTAGCGAGCCGTCCTTTTCAACGATAAAGCCGATGTAAACTTTACCCTGTATACTATTCTCCCGAGCGGCGACCGGGTATCTGATGTTGGATCCAAGGAACTTTGCGAATGCCTTTTGCCCGCCCGGAAATTCAGGTGCTACTTCAACCGTTCCGAGGTCATAAAGCTTTCCCTCATACAGCGCCTCGCCGTTGGCCACGGCAGCCGGGTCAACTTCTGCACCGGGCCCAATATAGCCGGTTTCTTCGCCTATCGTATCCGGTTCAGTTACTACGGTATACGAGGAAAAGTTCTTTACCTCAAGCTCTCTAAGTGAAATGATTTTACCCTCGGGATTAATGACCATCTCGTTCTTAATATCGGCAGACTCCTGTTTGCCCCAGTCTTTTTTGAAGTAGCTTACCTTGTTCCAGTAGGTAACCACCAGGTTATCGCCCACCCTTTCAAAATTTAAAGAAGAAACGATCCAGTTCTGATTTAGGTTACGCATCTCGCGGGAGCGTAGGTCATGTATCTCCTGGAGACGTTTGTAGGTGAGGTTATGAAAATTATAATACGTTTCAATAATGCTGGCAAAATAACTTGGCGGGTCAAAATAACCCCTGCGCTGATCCTGGTAAAATGCTTCGATAAACTTAATGAGGGATCGCTTAACCTGCTGATCATCCATATCCGCATTTTTATCTAAAAGGTGCGATTCATCATCAACCACCGCAATGGTCTGTTCTTCTTTTGAAAATAAGCTTCCCAGGTCATCAACAAAAAAAGTGAGATAACCCATCACCAGGATTATGGTACCCAGGGTGATGCCCATGTACAATAATGAACGGTCTTTTTTTACCGGCTCATTGTCATGAATCTCATCCGTTTGTGGTTGTAAAGAATTTTCCATGAAGGATTTGCTGTTTTCTAAAGGCACTGTATACTAAAAACCGTTCCAGAGCATATAACGGCACACCCCTTTTTAGTATTATTTGTTTTTAACTTAAAGAATGCTAATTAGTTGCAAATATACAAATACAAGAGGAGCAGCTAAAAGCAATCCGTCAAAGCGGTCGAGTAGCCCGCCGTGCCCTGGTAATAAAGAGCCCGAGTCTTTTGCAGAAACACTTCTTTTTAACATTGATTCTGAGAGATCTCCAAGCGTTCCCGCAGCCACAATAATCACCGAAATGGCCAGCCAGTGATATAAAGGAAGTTCGTTAAAGAAAATGCTCAACACTACTGCTGCCGCTAGGCTTGTAATCATTCCACCGGCAAAGCCTTCCCATGTCTTTTTCGGAGAGTGCCTTTCAAACAGCTTATGCTTTCCCATACTGACGCCGAATAAGTACGCACCGGTATCACTTGCCCACAACAATATTAAAAATGCGAGTGGGTAATGACTTGAATACTCACCATCAATAAATGCAATTCCATAGAAAAAGCAGAAGGGTACGGCAGCAAAAAGAACCCCAAATAGGGTATAGGCAATATTATGAAAAGGGTTAGGCTTGTTTCTATAAAGCTCTGCAACGATAATAAGGATACAAATTGGCACACAGATCAACAGGTATTGCAAAGGCTCAGCCCGAAAGAAAAATAATGAGAGGGGAAGGTATATTGAAATTGTAAGTGCTAAACCCCAACGCTTCTGTGGTTTCACTTCATCGGTACTTACAAGCCGGTAGAACTCTTCAACACTGAGTATGCTTAGAATCAAAAAAAACAGGGTGAATGCATAAGCGCCCAATAAAACTGAAGCCAGCATAACGGCAACAAAAAAAAATCCGGTAATAGCCCTGGTCTTCATTATATAGGAGTAGAAAGTAGTGAATAAGGTAGTTGAGGCATACTGGTGAAGATTTAAAGTTCGTTCTTAACAATTATCTCAATAGCCTGGTGAAAATTATCTGGATGAATGTAAACCTCCACCTCCCCGATACGGTAGGGAAAACCTTGCTTGTTGATCAGGATCGCGGAAAGCTCATAATCCGTCAGCACCTGCCTGACTAGCTCGGATTTAAAAAAATCATTCGACGTGTAAATTTTAATCCAGCCTTGCTCCATCAGTATCATTAATTACAGGATAGGGGGCTTTGGCCTTTTGATAAAAATACCAGAGAAGTGCTGCTGTACACGCCAGACTTATCAGGTAGGCTGGCCAGGAACCGATCTGAGGATCATCCAATTGATCGAGCGATTTTCCCTGTTGCTGAAATACATAAGCTGTTATTACAGCTGTCGCATTGTTTATAAAGTGAGCCAATATAGGCAGCCACAGGCTGTTGCTCCATACCAGTAAATAACCGAACATTGCGCCAAGCAGCATACGAGGAATAAATCCATAAAACTGCATATGAATGGCACTGAAGATTACAGCGGTTACCCAAATAGCAAGATGGTAATTGCCGGTTATTTCTTTAAAAAGCTTCTGTAAACAACCCCTGAATATAAATTCCTCACCAATCGCAGGTATTACAGCGAGCATAAGCAGGTTAACCAGTAAGGCACTAACGCTGTTCATTGTTAACAACTGCCTGGTTAACTCGGCCATCTGGTCTTCCTGTCTGCGCATCCATTCCTCCATCTCCGATAAAAAAGCAGGCAGTTTCATACTTGCATTAATTTCCACCGAAAGTTCAAGAAGCGGCACCGAGATGAACATCAACACAATCGTAAAAAGGAACAAGACAGGTAGCGTGGGTCTTAATCTTAGATAATCCCGCCAGTTCCGACTCTCTATCCTGGCAAAGAATATGGCTGGTATAATGAACATGCCCGTGCTGGATGCAATCTGAACAATCTTCGTCAATGCCAGGTTGGCGCTCAGGTCTCCTGATAAAAATTTCATCAGGTCGGTCATTCCGTATATTACGCCCCCAATTACAGCACCGATGATGGTGAAGATAATGGCACCAGTCAGGATTAATCCCAGTAAAATGATTAAGGAAATAAAAGGATGACGGTCTGCTGACCCCGAATGACTCATGGTGAGTAAATATTTGTAATTTTGCGTTTTAAGGGGAAACCCTGATCTAAAAATCGCGTTGAAGATAGCTAATGTCTGTTAAGATTGGAAATATTGATTTAGGGGAGTTCCCGCTTTTGCTGGCTCCGATGGAGGATGTCAGTGATCCGCCCTTCCGTTTTGTTTGTAAGCAAAATGGTGTGGATCTGATGTATACCGAATTTATTTCTTCAGAGGGCTTAATTCGGGATGCAGCCAAAAGCCGTCAGAAATTAGACATCTTTGAGTATGAACGTCCTATCGGGATCCAGATCTTTGGCAGCGATATAGAGAGCATGCGCGAAGCTACCCGTATTGCCACGGTGGTTAAACCGGATCTGGTGGATATTAATTATGGCTGCCCGGTTAAGAATGTTGCCTGTCGTGGAGCCGGTGCCAGCTTATTGCAGGATATTGATAAGATGGTGAAGATGACCAAAGCGGTTGTTGAATCTACGCATCTTCCGGTAACCGTTAAAACCCGCCTTGGGTGGGATGATAACACCAAAAATGTTTATGAAGTCGCTGAACGGTTACAGGATATCGGTATCCAGGCGCTTACCATCCACGGCCGCACCCGTGCGCAGATGTATAAAGGCAGCGCCGACTGGTCACTGATCCGTGAGATTAAACGCAATCCGCGTATACGAATTCCAATATTCGGTAATGGTGATGTGGTAAATGTGGAGCAGGCAGCCAACTGGCGCATGGAATATGAGGTTGACGGGATTATGATCGGCAGAGCTGCTATTGGTTATCCCTGGATCTTCAGAGAAGTTAAACACTTCTTCAAAACCGGTGAACATTTAGCGGGACCGACTTTGAGCGAACGGGTAACCGTTTGCCGTACCCACCTTGAAAAATCTATTGCATGGAAAGGCCCAAAAACAGGCATTTTCGAAATGCGTCGTCATTACGCTAACTACTTCAAGGGCATTCCAGACTTCAAGGCCTACCGGATGAAATTGGTATCGCTTGAAAACATTCAAGAGATTTACGCTGTTCTTGAAGAGATAGAGGAACAATTTGAAAGTGTTATAGCTTAGGGTTTGGGTTTCCAAAATATATTACTATCTTAATTTAAAATTTTGTTTTATGGTAACCGAAATTACTGAGGGGGTAAAGGTGTCGGTGGAGACTATTTACCAGCCTGAATATTCAAATCCCGCTAACGAGCATTTTATGTTCGCCTACAAAGTGAATATTGAAAATCTTACGGAATACAGTGTTCAGCTGCTCAATCGCCACTGGCAAATATTCGATTCAAATGGTGCTCATCGCGAAGTAGACGGCGAGGGTGTTGTTGGTCAGCAACCGATTATTGAGCCAGGCGACAACCACGAATACGTTTCCGGCTGTAATCTTAAGACCGACATCGGAAGCATGAAAGGGCACTATGAAATGAAACGCATTGTGGACGAAGAGCGTTTCCCGGTAAACATCCCGGAATTTTTGCTTATCGCTCCCTATAAATTGAACTAACGATCAACAACACATAAAAAAAGCCGCTCCGGAAAATCCGAAGCGGCTTTTTTATGTATTACTGGTTAATTACTCTCTTCTGTTCATCAGCATACTGGCATAGTAAATCAGGGTAGCGAGTGAGCCAAGAGCGGCAACTACATAAGTCATTGCTGCCCACCATAAAGCATCCTTAGCTTGAGTATGTTCCGCATCAACCTGCATAATACCTCTGTTTGTCTGTAGCCATGCCAGAGCCCTGTTACTGGCATCAAACTCTACCGGCAGGGTAATGAATGCAAAGATCGTTACAAACGCAAGAGCCGCCACACCAACAGCTAAAACCATCGGGTTTCCAGAGAAGATCAGCAACATCACACCGATCATTAATGTCCATTGAACTATTTTTGATGCCACGTTTACCGCAGGCACCACTGCCGAACGAAATTTCAGCCATGAATATGCTTTTGCATGCTGAACCGCATGCCCGCACTCATGAGCCGCTACTGCGGCTGCCGCCACACTCCGTCCGTGATATACTTCCGGACTTAAATTCACCGTACGGTCAGCCGGGTTATAATGGTCAGATAACTGGCCTTCGACAGAAATGATCTTCACATCAGGTATGCCATTATCAGAAAGCATCTTTTCCGCAATATCCTTTCCGCTTAGTCCTGAAGCCAGTGGCATTTCTGAATACTGCTTAAATTTACTTTTAAAACGCCATTGCACGATGAAACTCACCACTGCAATAACAATCATTAATATTAATCCTAAGTTCATTTTTAACCTTTTTTAGTACTTTGTTCAAAAAGCATTCCGAAGCAAGCTACGCAGATATTATCGTATAAATATTACATTTATTGAGAGCAAGCTAGCTTATTTTGTCAGCGTTAACAGAAATTTATTTCCTGCTTTCTTTTATTCTTATGCAAAGAAATATTTCCTATTGGGAGTCCACGGCTTTTTACTCGTTGTATGATGTGATGATCATTGGCAGCGGTATTGTGGGTTTAAATGCTGCCCTGCACCTGAAGCAACAGCAGCCAAAACTCAAGGTCGGTGTTCTTGAAGCCGGATTTCTACCGAGTGGGGCAAGCACTAAAAACGCTGGTTTTGCATGTTTTGGGAGTGTTTCCGAAATTCTTGACGAACTTCAAACAACTTCCGAGGAAGAAGTATTGCAAGTAATTGAAATGCGTTGGAAAGGGCTCAATAAACTGAGACAAATTTTGGGAGATCAGGCACTAGACTATCAGCAATCCGGAGGATATGAGATTTTTAAAAATACTAATTGTGCACTTTCAAATACTTGCCTGGAGAAAATACCTTATTTAAATTCCTTGTTAAAAGATGTAATCGGGCAGACTGACATATATGCAGTGGCTGATGAAAAAGTTGCAGATTTTGGCTTAGCGAATGTAGACTCTATGATTTTAAATCGTTACGAAGCCCAGATAGATACCGGGAAGATGATGTCGGCCTTACTTCAGAAAGTTACCAGTCTGGGAGTGCATGTTTATAATAATTGCAGGCTTCTTCATTTCATTAATAACAACTCCTACTTTACTCTTGAAACAATTCAGGGCAACTTTACCAGTAAAAAAGTAATTCTGGCTACCAATGCTTTTATCGGTGATTTTTATCCTGAGCTTAACGTCGTCCCGGGTCGGGGACAGGTACTGGTTACCGCACCAATTACCGGTTTAAAGATTAATGGCACCTTTCATTACGACCAGGGTTATTACTATTTCCGCAATATCAATAACCGGATCCTGCTTGGCGGCGGCCGTAATCTCGATTTTAAATCTGAAGAAACCACTGAGCCTGAAACGACTGCACTGATACAATCGGCACTCGAAGATATGCTGTATAACACAATCATACCCGGTCAAAAACCTGCCATCGAATACCGATGGAGCGGAGTGATGGCCTTTGGAGATGAGCTAAAACCAATAATCAAGGAAAAAGAGCCAGGCGTATTCTGCGCTGTCCGCTGCAATGGCATGGGCGTAGCCATGGGGAGTTTATCCGGTCAGCAGGTAGCGGACCTGGTTATTGCTGAACTCTAAATATTCCGTTAAAATTTTCTGTAATCAAAATTCTGCTGCGGGTTTGGCCATCGTAGAGGATAACCATGTCCTCACCATATGTTAACAGGGTGATTACGATATCTTGATCTAAGGATGATATAGTTAGCATATAGTAAGCACATAGTAATCATGCTTTTAATTAGCCCCCAGAAATTAAGCGGGTAATATGGTTACTCGGGCGATTTGGGTGATGGAGATGATCACGATCTTTACTCCTAAAAAATCCGGGAGATTTTTTATCGCTGGCTCTTCCCAAATTGATAAAATTTTTAGTAATTTGTAGACCGTTATCACTACATTAATAATAAAATTTTTAGCAATGGATATCATCGTTTTATTAGGCTCAATCGCTATTCTGCTTATTTCCGTGTTTTTATTTTTGAAGAAGCCGAAAGCATTGGTTAATGATGCTGACCAATTTGAAGCTGAACGTTTGGGCGCAGAAAATGTGCAGCTAAAAATTTCTCTGGCCAAATTAGAAGAGCGCTCTAAACTGCTTCAGAACGATAAGGAGCTTCTTGTTAATGAATTAAACAATGAACGGAATCAGCTTGCACAGGCCAACCAGTCGCTGGAGAGTTCACGATCGTATTACAAAGCTCAGCAGGAAAAGATCCTTGAACTAAACCAGGAGCGGGATAAAAATCAGGAGAAATTCAATAAGGACTTTGAGTTGATTGCCTGCAGAATTCTGGACGAAAAAACCGCAAAATTTACAGAGCAAAACCGCACTAACCTGGATATTCTCCTGAATCCTTTGAAAGAAAATATCAAAGCTTTCGAAGAGAAGGTGGACAAGGTCTATAAAGTAGAATCTGATGAAAGAAACATCCTGAAAGGGGTAATCACTCAATTAATGGATCTTAATAAAATGATGAGCGTGGAGACTCAGAATCTTACCAGAGCCCTGAAAGGAGATAACAAAAAGCAAGGCAACTGGGGAGAAATGATATTAGAAAGAGTGCTGGAACGTTCAGGATTGTTAAAAGATCAGGAATACCGTATTCAGGCGAGTATGCATTCGACAGACGGAAGCCGTTTTCAGCCGGATGTTATTATTGACCTTCCTGATAATAAGCATTTGATCATTGATTCGAAGGTTTCACTTATTGCGTATTCACGCCTTGTGGAGTGCGAAGCAGAGAGTGATAAAGAGCTTTATCTCAAGCAGCATTTAAGTTCTCTTAGAACTCATATAAGTGACCTGTCCGGCAAGAACTATAGCGATCTGTACAAGATCAACTCGCCGGATTTTGTGATGCTGTTTATTCCTATCGAATCGTGTTTCAGTGTGGCTGTTCAGAAAGATGCAGAACTGTTTAATTATGCCTGGGATAAACGAGTTGTTATTGTAAGTCCATCAACGTTATTGGCGACGTTAAGAACCATTGCCAGTATTTGGAAACAGGAACGCCAAAACCGTAATGTTATGGAAATTGCACGCTTAAGCGGTGAGATGTATGATAAGTTTGTAGGTTTTGCAGGTGATATGGAAAGTATCGGCAGAAGCATTAAGCTGAGCAACGATGCTTATGATAAAGCTTTAAACAAGCTATCAACCGGAAGAGGAAATCTGGCCGTTACAGCTGAAAAGATTAAGAATCTGGGTGCAAAAGCAGGAAAGCAAATTGACCAGAAGTATTTGAATGAGGTGGAGGATTAATGCTTAAATAATTCAAGCACTTTTTCGGGTGGCCGGCCGATTACCGCTTTGTTTCCGTATACGACAATCGGCCGTTCAATTAAAATTGGGTTTTCTGCTAATATCTTAATCCATTCATCTTCGGAGAATTGCTTATTGGCAAAGTTAAGTTTGTATACATCTTCTGTTTTTCTAACAACTTCAGATGCTTTCATATTAAGCTTTTCTAGTATTTCCCGGATCCCGGTTTCCGTAGGTGGTTTTTTTAAATATTCAATTACCTCAGTTTCAATTTTATGAGCGCTAAGTATTTCGCAGGCAGCCCTGCTTTTCGAGCAGCGGTTGTTATGATAGATTTTAACCATTCACTCAGCTCTTTTTGAAAGCATTCCAACCCTGAGCTTTAATCTCATGTACTATATCTGACTTCGATATCAGGTTACAGCCAGCAGAAGCTTCGGTAATATGGCCAATTATTGAAATGTCCGCGCTGTTCTTAATCTTCTCGTAATCAGACTGGTTAATAGTAAAAAGCAACTCATAATCTTCGCCACCATTTAACGCACAAACCGTAGGGTCAATACCAAAATCACGGGCAGTATCATAAGTCATCGGATCAATTGGAATTTTATCTTCGTAGATCTTACAACCGGTATTGGATTGCTTGCAGATATGAAGTATCTCTGAAGCGAGTCCGTCAGATACATCAATCATAGCAGTTGGCTGGATGTTAATTTCAGCTAATACTTCTATAATATCCTTGCGCGACTCAGGTTTTAATTGCCGCTCTACTATGTAATCCTTTCCTTCAAGATCAGGCTGTATCTGGGGATTCTCAAGGAAAATACTTTTTTCGCGTTCTAATAATTGAAGTCCGATGTAAGCGCCACCCAGATCTCCGGATACACAGATAAGATCACCTTCCTTAGCTCCATCGCGGTAGCAAACTTTATCCTCGTCTACGTAGCCGATGCTGGTTACACTGATCACCAGGCCCTGTTTTGACGAACTGGTATCACCACCAACTAAATCAATTCCGTACTTTTCGCAGGCTATGGTAATACCGAGGTAGAGTTCTTCAACAGCTTCCAAAGGGAATTTGCTGGAGATACCAATAGAAACAGTTATCTGGGTAGCCGTTCCGTTCATGGCATAAATATCGCTCAGATTAACCTGTACAGCTTTATATCCTAAATGCTTGAGTGGGGTATAAGCCAGGTCAAAATGAATTCCCTCCAACAGTAGATCTGTGGATACAAGGGTTTTTTTACCGTCAAAATCTAATACTGCTGCATCATCTCCGATACCTTTAATTGAAGTTGGGTTCTTTATCCTAATATCTTTTGTTATATGATCTATCAGGCCAAATTCACCCAGATTCTCTATTTCAGTACGTCCTTTATTCTCAAACATGCAGCAGCAGCATTAAAATTTTTATAAAAATAATTGATTACAACCCGTATCGGGCTGAGATCTCGAGCATCCGCTCAATTGGTTTTTGAGCCTTTAAGATAATATCCATTGGCACAGTTACTTCAGGTAATCCGTTCTTTAAACACAAATACAATTTCTCTAATGTATTGCGCTTCATGTGCGGACAGTCATTACATGCACAGGCATTATTGGGTGGAGCCGGAATAAATACCTTATCGGGATTCGCCTTTTCCATCTGGTGGATAATACCACTTTCTGTAGCTACAATAAACTCTTTGGCAGGATCACTAATGGTATATTTCAACAAACCAGTGGTTGATCCAATATAATCCGCCATTTTCAGCACTATTTCTTCACATTCCGGGTGAGCAATAAATTTAGCTTCCGGATGTCTTTGCTTCAACTTCAGTATCTTCTGCTCAGAAAATATCTCATGAACCATACAGGCACCATTCCAAAGAACCATATCGCGGCCTGTTTTCTTTGAAATCCAGGCTCCTAAATTTCTATCTGGTCCGAAGATTATCTTCTGGTCCTTTGGTAAACTTTCTACTATCTGGACTGCATTGGTTGATGTACAAACAATATCGCTTAGAGCTTTCAACTCTGCAGTACAGTTCACATAAGTAATCACCAGGTGGTCAGGGTATTTCTCCTTAAACTTGGCAAACAACTTAGGCGGACAACTATCTGATAAAGAACAACCTGCCTTTAAATCCGGCAGTAAAACAGTTTTATCTGGTGATAATATCTTCGCCGTTTCAGCCATGAAGTGAACTCCAGCAAAAACAATGATGTCAGCATCAGTTTTCGCCGCTTCCTGTGATAAGCCCAGGCTATCACCGATGTAATCGGCTATATCCTGGATGTCCGGTTCCTGATAATAGTGGGCTAAGATTACGGCATTTTTTTCCTTTTTAAGTTTGTTTATTTCATCAAACAGATCCAGCGTCGGATCGATCGGCTCGTCTATAAAACCTTTAATATTTAATTCTTCGAAGGTATTCATTCTTAACATCATCAATAATTACAATTAATACTTTAATAGATTACTTATTGTTTATTAGTGTGTTGGTAGTGTGGGAAAGTTGACATATTTTTTTTTGATAGTTTTGTTTTGAGTTAGTTACTAACATTTTCTACACACGTTTATAGAAGTAAGCTATTGATAGTCAGATATTTTTCTAATCGCTAGTATATTTTCAAAAGTTATTTGTTTAATTATTTCGGGTTTAGAAAAGTGGAATAACTTCCTTATTTATCTCATAACTTTCTCAAAAATAACTAAAATTGACTGGTGAAAGTTACCGACGGAGAAGTTTTGCTTTTATTAGGTAGGGTTGTTAGCCAATATCAACATGTTTGGTATGGTTGTTAACATCTAAGGTAGGTGCAATTGGAATGTTTGGTGCAGTTTTGCTTTCCTTCTTGCTTAATATATGACAGGGGAGTAATCCATTTTTTTAACAAAGGGAATGAAAGACATAGATTTTTTAGTAATTGGATCAGGGATAGCAGGACTTAGTTTCGCCTTAAAGGCTGCGAAACATGGAAAGGTTTTAATAGTTACCAAAGCTAATGAAGATGAATCCAATACCAAATATGCTCAGGGCGGAGTAGCGGTTGTTGTTGATAAAGAAGACTCCTTTAACAAGCATATTGAAGATACGCTGATAGCCGGTGATGGACTATGTGATGAGCGTATTGTAGAAATGGTTGTGAAGGAAGGTCCTGAGCGTATAGATGAGATTATTCAATATGGAACTCACTTCGATAAGGATAAGGAGGGTATTTTTGATCTGGCTAAGGAAGGTGGTCATTCTGAACACCGGGTATTACATTATAAGGATATAACCGGTTTTGAGATAGAACGAGCTCTTTTGGTTAAGATACATCAGAATCCTAATATAGAGATACAGACTCACTACTTTGCCGTGGAGTTAATAACTCAGCATCATTTGGGGGAATTTGTGGATAAGAGTACCCCAGATATCACTTGTTATGGTGTATACGCATTAAATACTGTTGATAACTCGGTGGAAAGGATCCTAGCAAAGGTGACCGTTATGGCCTCAGGGGGAGCTGGGCATATTTATGCTAATACTACTAACCCCGTTATTGCGACCGGAGATGGTATGGCCATGGTTTATCGCGCAAAGGGAAAGGTGCGTAACATGGAGTTTATACAGTTTCATCCTACAGCGCTTTATAATCCGGGAGAATACCCATCCTTTTTGATTTCTGAGGCTGTTCGTGGCTATGGGGGTGTATTGAAGAATCGCAATGGTGAAGAGTTTATGCAGCATTATGATGAAAGAGGGTCATTGGCACCAAGGGATATTGTTGCGCGCGCTATTGATGCGGAGATGAAGAAAAGCGGGGATGATTTTGTCTATCTTGATATTAGGCATCGCGCTAAAGCCGATATATTAACACATTTTCCTAATATCTATGCTAAATGCTTAAGTATCGGCATTGACATGACGAAGGATATGGTTCCGGTAACTCCGGCGGCCCATTATATGTGTGGCGGAATTAAAGTGGATGAGTTTGGCCGTTCTTCTATCCAGCGACTTTACGCTTGCGGGGAATGTGCTTCTACAGGCTTACATGGTGCTAATCGCCTGGCGTCCAATTCACTATTGGAGGCGACTGTTTTTGCACATCGGATATACCTTGATGCTTCTAAAAATTTTGAGCACAACACAATTCCGGAAAATATACCGGAATGGGATGAGACGGATACGAAGCTATCAAATGAAGACATTCTGGTTACGCACAACCTGCGTGAAACGCAGAAGGTAATGAGTGATTATGTTGGTATTGTTCGTTCTGACTTCAGGTTAGAGCGTGCTCTAAGACGGCTAGGCTTACTACATGAGGAAACTGAAAGCTTTTACAAAAAGACAAAGCTTTCATTAAAGCTTTGCGAGCTTCGTAACGTCATTCAGAATTCTTATATCGTTATTAAATCTGCGATGATGCGTAAAGAGAGCAGGGGATTGCATTATAATACAGATTATCCTGAACACCAGGAAAACCCGCAGGATACCGTATTTTAAAAGTTTATAATGGCACTGATATTACCTATTTTAGGCAAGCTCCCGGCGTGGGGCGATGAATGTTTTATCGCTGAAAATGCAACGATCGTAGGTGATGTCACCATGGGTAATAATTGCTCGGTGTGGTTCAATGCAGTCATCCGTGGCGATGTAAATTACATTCGGATTGGCAACAATACTAATATCCAGGATGGAGCTGTAATTCACTGTACCTACCAGTACGCAGCGACTGAAATTGGCAATAATGTATCGATAGGTCATAACGCACTTGTCCATGGTTGTAAATTGCACGACAAGGTGTTAATTGGCATGGGTGCTATTGTAATGGATCATGCTGTTATTGAGGAGTATACAATTATCGCGGCGGGTTCTATTGTGCTGGAAAACACGGTATGTGAGTCAGGCTTTTTGTATGCAGGTATTCCTGCCAGGAAAATTAAGCCTTTAACAGATCCGCAAAAGCAATTGCTTGATGACCTGCCTGCTCGCTATATCATGTATTCAGGCTGGTTTATGGATTCTTCGGAATAATTAACTTTTCTTCCAGGTCCCAATTAGGCCGCAAGGTTAATGGTTTATTATAATTCCAGATTGGTTCTGGCTGACGTCTTAGTTTGACACTGCCGGTATCCCAAACCTGATTATTGTTTTGGTCATACACCACCCGGACATTATACTTCGCGGTAGGATAGCGTATGTAATTTATAGTGGTATCTTTTGTGACTTTGTCGGTTCGCAGAATCTTGTCCTCGCTATTTAACCACTGAATTAGATATGTTTTACCCGTATCAGGAACGGTTACTGCAAGCGCTATAGTTCCGTAGTTTTCTTCCGAATCCAAAGTGAAGTTGGTAGTAAATGCTTTTGATTTGTTTGCGAAGATATCTGTGAACGCGTCTGGTGCTGTTTTCAGGATGTACTCTTTTTTTGATCTCCAGGGATATTTCACTTTGTATTTTCTGTTTGACAGGGAGTCTTTGAGTACTTGCAATCCTGTAACAGCAACTGAATCCTCGAGTAGTGTAAATTTTGAGACGTCATACGAGTCTATTGGTGATGATAGGGTGAGTACTACGTCACCGCCAGGCTTAAGCTTCCCGGTGCTAAGATTGTCGCTGGTATTAACTTCTCGTTTGTAAGTATCGCGCTTGCTACGGGTGACCTGAACGGTATCCAGCGGTTTAGCATTTGAAGCAACCGAAACTTTTAGCGAGTCGAACGTAAGGTCCTGTACCCATAAGTAGGCGGAATCCTTGCTGGCTGTTAACTCGACGGCCTTTTTAACCTTAGTCAGTCCTGCAGGGGCAATGATGTTCACCGTAGCGTCCGGAAGCGGTTTATTAAAGAGAAAGAGAATTCTTCCATCGTTCTCGATTTTTCGTTCCTTAATTGAGAACGTTTCAGGAATCTGTTGAAACACGTTTAGTTCGATACCAGAGATATTCTTATCCAGATGAATGGTATCTTGAAAGAAACCTATTTCCTCAGCCGGACCGTTGTATATTCGGTCGGGTGATTCTTCCTTTAATGCATATAGCAGATAATCGTCTTCTCTTAGATTTTTTAAAATGAAGTTTCCGGCAGAGTCGGTAGAGGTGAAGATGTTCGCTCGCTTCTTCCCAAATATAGTATCCTGCTTTACGGGAAGTATAAAAACTGTTGCGTCTTTTAAAGAGTCTTTCTTCAGTGATCCTTTTACCTTTCCGCTAATAGACAGGGAGTCGATCAGATCGCCTGTCGAGAAGACATAAGAGTAGTTTTTTAGGATGTTGCTTTCGTTGACGTCTACGATGGCTTTTCCAAAATTAATGGTATAGGTAGTTGCACTATCGAGCGGCTGGTCAAACTTAATATCCAGCATTTCTTTTCGGGCTTTGAATGTTGGCATTTTCTCCATTGCCGGAGAGATGCTGACTTCCGTAAACTCGTTGTTCAATTTAATGAATTCGTCAAACTCAATTTTGATGTTCTGAGATTTGAAACGGGTGGTCATATTTTTTGGAGTGGCTTCAACTACCTTGGGCGGCTGCTTGTCTTTTGGCCCTCCGGTCGGTGACTGGATGCTTGCACAGCCAAACAAAACTAGTATCAGGCTTAAAAATAACAATTCGTTTTTGTACCTCTTAAATTTGGCCATTTAGACGCTTTTAAATTCAATTAAACCCTTTTTGGACAGATAATATTGCCAGATGTAAGATAATGCATTACACGCAACAAATTTTGACTGGAAATATTTTTTAGTAAATAACTGATTAACAGTTATTTACAGCTATTTTGCCATGTGGACCATGATTACAGATATATCGGAAGGCGAAACTCCCGAAATTCTCGAAGCCTGACCCAGAGTTCTTGGTTTTATTCTGCCGAGTTTCTCTCTTGCTTCTTTCGACAAGGAAACTAGTGAACCATAATTAAATTCCGGGTTCAATATTTGATCTTCCATTCTTTTCATCCGGCCTACGATCTCTAATTCTTTTTCAAAGTAACTTTCATACTTCACCTTAATTTCTGCTTGTTCAACGGTCTCCTTGTCAAACCTGGATAAAAGTTCATCCAGATCTTTATCTACAGAGCGTAGCTCTTCGAATCCGATCTGAGGTCGGGTAACCAACTGAAATAGTTTCGCGTTCTGACTTATGGGCGATGTTTCTCTTTCTTCTAATAAATCATTAATGACTGCAGGGGATAAGGAATGCGTTCTTAAATAGGCGACTATAAGATCTGCATTCTTAATTTTTTCATTCACCTTCTCTAACCGGGCATCTGAGATTAATCCAATCTTATGACCAATAGGACTTAACCTAATATCCGCATTATCCTGACGTAAAAGTAATCTATGTTCCGCTCTGGATGTAAACATACGGTAAGGTTCTTCTGTACCTTTGGTAACGAGGTCATCAATCAGCACACCTATGTAAGATTCCGATCTCTTCAATATCAGTTCTTCTTTATTATTTATTTTGAGGTGTGCGTTAATACCAGCCATCAGACCCTGGCAAGCGGCCTCTTCATATCCGGTTGTGCCGTTTATTTGTCCAGCAAAATATAGGTTGTTTATTTTTTTGGTCTCGAGCGTTAAAGACAATTGTGTAGGGGGGAAGAAGTCGTATTCAATGGCATAACCAGGGCGAAACATCTTGACATTTTCAAAGCCTGGTATCTGAATAAGGGCCCGGTATTGCACGTCTTCCGGCAGCGAGGTAGAAAACCCGTTCACGTAAATTTCAACCGTTTTAAAACCTTCCGGTTCAACAAAGATCTGATGACGATCGCGCTCGGCGAATCGATTAATCTTATCTTCTATAGATGGACAGTATCTTGGGCCAAGGCCTTTAATACGACCAGTGAACATCGGCGACTTTTCAAAGCCTTCGCGCAACGTATCATGGACTGCTGAGTTGGTATAAGTGATCCAGCAACAGCGTTGTTCTTTAGGTATCTCGACATCAGAGTATGAGAACCGTCCTTTGTCTTCGTCTCCCCATTGTTCTTCCATCTTGGAATAATCCAGGCTGCGACCGTCTACTCTTGGTGGTGTTCCGGTTTTCATTCTTCCTGCTTCAAAGCCCAGTTCAACCAATTGTTCTGTTATTCCGGTTGCTGACTTTTCTCCAGTGCGACCTCCTCCAAAGCGTTTTTCACCGATATGTATTACTCCATTTAGGAATGTTCCATTTGTTAAAACCACTGCTTTAGAAGTAATCTCGATTCCCAGAGAAGTCCGCACGCCACATGCTTTACCGTCATTAATAATAAGCGAAATAGCGGTGTCTTGCCAGAAATCGACATTAGGAGTTTGCTCCAGCATTAGACGCCATTCTTCAGCGAAGCGCATACGGTCATTCTGAGAGCGCGGACTCCACATTGCCGGTCCCTTTGAGCGGTTTAACATCCTAAACTGAAGAGTAGTTTTATCAGATATTATCCCTGAGTAGCCACCTAAAGCATCTATCTCGCGAACTATCTGACCCTTGGCAACACCACCCATGGCCGGGTTGCAACTCATTTGGGCGATAGTACCCATATTCATAGTAACGAGCAGAACTGAGGAGCCCAGGTTTGCTGCTGCTGCTGCGGCCTCACATCCGGCATGGCCAGCCCCAACTACTATAACATCGTATTCTTTAAACATATTTTTCGAGTTCCACGTGGAACATATTATTTGTGATCGTTCAATTTAAGTGTTTCACGTGAAACACTTCGGTATAGGGATATCAGCGCAAAGCCTGCCCAGGCGCTTTCTAAGACTACGAAAGGGTAGAACCCAATCAAGTATGCGGAATATCCACATAAGGCTGCGCCTGCAAAGTTCAATGAGTTATACCACCGGTTGTCGGCTGCAAGCAGCTTCCTGGAGTTTAAAATAAATGCCGCGAGTAGTAGAGTAACTCCTGCTGTTGCTATAGTGTCAGCCAAGGTCATACTGTTTCTTTCAATTCAAGCAATTCCATCCATCTGGAAGTGCGTTCATCAATCTTTTGGTGGAGGTCTTTGATCTCCTGAGCAAGCGATTGAAGCAATTGATGTTCGCCGTTTGCGGAGTTCAGTTCTAATGTTAATTCTTTCACAGTACTTTCAAGGAGCTCAATCTCTTTTTCAATGCCCGCTAATTCCTGTTCATCCTTATAGGAGAGTTTCTTCGAGATAGGTTTGATGCTTGCCTGCGTCGGTACGATCTTAACAGCGCTTTTTTCATTAGTCTTTATCTCTTCCTGCTCAAGTCTGTAATCAGTATAGTTGCCTGAGTATATATTAACGTTTCCTTCACCTTCAAAAATAAACAACTGGTCGGTTAAGCGATCAATCAAATATCGATCGTGTGAAACAAGCATCAGGACACCAGGAAACTTTAACAAGAAATCTTCCAACACGTTGAGTGTATCGATGTCAAGATCATTGGTAGGCTCATCCAGGATCATGAAGTTGGGGTTTCGCATAAGTACCCGCATTAATTGCAATCTTTTCTTTTCACCACCACTAAGTTTATTAACCATTCCGTATTGCCTGGCAGGGGGGAAGAGGAAGTGAGTGAGCACCTGGCTGGCAGTTAGTGTTTTTCCGTCAGCCATGGTGATGTATTCGGCTACGTTCTTTACAACATCTATCACTCTCTCATCTTCATTAAACTCCAGGCCACCCTGTCTGTAATAGCCGAATGAGGTAGTTTCGCCAAGTCCTACTAAACCTGAATCTGGCTTCAAGCTGCCAGTTATGATATTCAACAATGTTGATTTACCGGTACCATTTTTACCGGCAACTCCTATGCGGTCGCCTTTTTTAAAGGTGTAACTGAAATCATTAATTACAGAAACTCCGTCAAAGGCTTGTTTAATGTGCCTTAGTTCGAGAATTTTATTTCCCTGACGTGAGACGTTCACACTTAATTCAAGAGTGGATTTTGCTCCGCGACCTTTTGTCTTTTCTTCCAAATCGTAGAACGAATCAATCCGAGATTTTGATTTGGTGGTCCTTGCCTTTGGCTGCCGGCGCATCCACTCGAGTTCTTTTCTTAACAGGTTACTATTTTTTTCAAATGTTGCGTCGTCTGCTGCTATCTGCTCAGCCTTCTTCTCCAGGTAGTAGCTATAGTTACCTTTGAAGACTTGTAGCTTCCCTTTATCCAGTTCCATTATCTGCGATGAAACGTTATCCAGGAAATACCTGTCATGCGTCACTAACAGAATGGTTTTCTGACCAGTGGTTAGAAAGTTCTCCAGCCACTCAATCGTCTCAATATCCAAATGGTTGGTAGGCTCATCAATAATGTAAACGTCAGGATCATCTATCAGCAATTTCGCTAAAGCAATTCGTTTCCGCTGCCCTCCAGAAAGGGTAGAGATTTTTTGATCCAGTTTTTGGATTCCCAGCCGCCCGAGAATAGTCTTTATCTGGTACTCATATTCCCAAGCATTTTCCGTGCTTAGCTCGTCCATCAGGAAGTTAAGCAGCTTCTCATCATGTGGCTCAACAGCTATCGCTTCTTCGTATTGTCGGATCAACTGCTGCTGCTTGTTTCCGATGGAATAGATAAAGTCGCTGATTGTGTCAGAGGAATTAAACTGAGGATCCTGCTCTAAATATCCTATACGTAAATCACGTTCTGTAACCACCTTACCTAAAGAGGGGGCTAAATGTCCGGAAAGAATTCGTAATAAAGTAGACTTCCCGGTACCGTTAACTCCAACCAGGGCTACCCGGTCGCCTTTAGCTAAACCTAAATACAAGTCTTTAAATAGCCAGTTGTCGTTAAATGAATGACCTAATTGTTCTGTTGATAAAATACTCACGCTAATTGTTTTATAATGTCGGAAGGATATGTAAAGATGCCCTCCTTGCTTTTTAATGATTGATTAAGCATCGCTTTAGCAACTGCTTCTGCGGAAATACTTTGAAATTTTCTGAGCTTACCAATTAATAAGGGGTTTATCAAGCTCATCAACGGCGCCATCAGCTTTTCTGCTATGCGGTTCTCCTCCCTTTCTCCGGTTAGAAAAGAGGGTTGATATATATGTAAACTACTGAAGGATAGTTCTTTAAGTCTGTTTTCTACCTCGCCTTTTAATTTAAGGTAGGAACTTGATGAGGATGCATCAGCACCCAATGAGGAAATATAATGAAACTGTTTGGCGCCATTCTGTAGTCCATATTTAGCAATATTCAGGGTGTAGTCAAGTTCGATTTTACGGTACTGAGCTGCATCGGGAGTTTTTCCCCGGGTGGTACCTAGGCAGCTAAAAATTACGTCGCCAGATATCTCATCAGATATGTCTGCGAGCTTATCAAAATCAATGACAATTTCACGAATCTTGGGGCCGCTGATAATCAAGGGTCTGCGATTAATGAGTAAGACCTCATTAAAGGCATCACTGGCCGAAACAAGCTTTAATAACTCGCTGCCAATAAGGCCACTGGCACCGACTAAAATGGCTTTATATGACATATCATGCTTCAAATTGCTGCAAAGGTAAGCAATACTATTTTTGCAGCACATTTTGGCATTTAAACACTTAAATAAATTAGATTGATATGAAGAATAAGTGCTTCAGCTGTAATGTAAGAAGTCAGGAGGGGTAACTCAAGCTCCATGCTAAGCGTGTCAATCCAAACGATTTAATGAAGGTTGAAGAGGACAGTTTAAGATGGGCGACGGGTGGCGTGTTGGCGATGGGGGCGTTTGTGGTTACACGGCAGACTCTGAAGGTATTTAAAAGCTCCTTTGAGATAAGTAATAATCTTCTTTACTGGTCATAATTGATTTGGCTTCTTCACCTTTATCCGGATAGCCTAATAAGTGAAGTATTCCGTGAATCATTACCCGATGAAGTTCATCGGCTTCGCTCACCTTGAACTTTGCGGAGTTCTCGCGAATTCTATCAATGCTGATAAAGATATCACCAGTGATACTTCTCTCTTCATCGCTGTTATCGAAGGTTATTATATCCGTATACGTATCGTGCTTCAGGTATTCGCGATTGACATTTAAAACGTATTCATCACTTGCAAAGATGAAACTCAGCTCGCCTAGTCTATAGCCTTCAGAAGTGATGGTTTGATGAATCCAGGTACGAACTTTCAACTTTTGTTTTAAAGTGAAAGTGATGTCTTCAGAGAAAAAATGAATGGGCAACTGCGACATTTAGATCTTAAAATGCAGCTCAAGTTCATTACCCAAGGTATTAAAGATGCATTGGTCAGCAAGTTTCTTAATAATAAAGACACCGCGGCCGCTGTAGTTCTCCAGGTTTTCAGGTGCGGTCGGATCTGGAATGTTGTTGTAGTCAAAACCAGCGCCTTCATCAGCTATGGTAAAGATTAAACGCTTATTCTGGATTACTTCAAGATTTATATAAACCTTTTTATTTTCATCCTGCTTATTTCCGTGAACGATAGCATTGATAACTGCCTCACTTAAGCATGTAAGCACATTAGCATAAGTCTCTTCGGTGAAGTTATACTTCTCACTCAGGTTGTCAATAAAATTTTCAACCGTAGTAATACTTTCGAGCTTCGAAGGTAACTGAAGCGTGTACAGGCCTGTGTTGTCTGAAAAATCGATCGGGCTACTTGTCATTATTTCCCGAATTTAAGAATTTAAAGTAATCTCCCACTTTTATTTTGTAAAATGAGTTTAAGGAAGGTGGAACGGTCTTTAACATTTCTGTCTCTTTTAGTTTTATGCTTTGAAATTCCTTCATAAAATCATTATAGGTTGATGGTCTATCAATACCCTGCTTACTTTCTCGTTTATTATCTTGCTCCCTCTCCCGATCCGCCTTCTCTGCTTCCAATAACTTAGTTAAAATTTGTTGTTGTCGGTTAATGGTTTCCTGATGAATTTTCTTGTTTACGAGATCAGTCTCTGTTTGTTCCATTTCTTTCATCAATTTGTCGAGATTGCCCAAACCGCTTTTGCCATCTTTGTTCAATTCCCTGTTGATCTCCTGCATCCCCTGGCGGATAAGTTGCTGTTCGCGAGCCATTTTGGCAAGTTGCTCACTCATTTGACCTTTCCCTGGTTTCGGCTTGCCTTGTTGCCCCTGTTGACCCTCTTTCTGCATTTGTTCACGGGCCTTTTGCATGTTTTTATTTAATTGCTCCTGCATCTTATTTAATTGAGAAAGACTTTGCTTCTTCCCCTTTCCACCCGATTTAGCATTCTGCTGAGCCCGTTGCATCTGATCCAGTGCTTCGCTTAGCATTAATGCAAGGTTATTAATAGATGTCATAGCATATTGCTGATTACGATTCGCCTCCGGTGTACGGCGCTCAGCTAGGTTTTCAAGGGCATCACTTATATTAGAATTTATCGCCTGAATTTCTTTATTCACTACAGATTGTATTTGGGGGACTTTTTTACTCAGTGAATAAAGGCTGTCTTCAATCATCTTTAAATTGTCTTTTATGTCTTTTTGTTTTTGCGTATTGGAAATATAGTTCGGATCAGAGGAGTTTGTTGCCTTGAGGGCCTGCATAATCTTTTCCTGGTCAAAGGAAGTTGTGACCAGGTTATCCAGAATTTCCCTTAGACTTTGAATATTAACCTCATTTTCCATTTCCTCACCCTCCTGCTGCATACTCTCCAATTTATCAGAAAGCTTTTGCATCTTCTGAGCAGCCTGGCGCTGACTCTCACTAGCTTTCTTTAGATCTTTTTTGTCGAGCTTCTCGCTGCTTTCCTGCTGATCTCTCTCAATTCCCTGTTGCTCTTGATCGGTGTTTTCTAATGGATTCTTCTCACTTAGCTCCTCATTTTTTTTCTCTAGTTCCTGCAGATTATCTTTTATTGACTTAAAATCTTTATTTAAGTCTTTCTGCTCTTGCTGAAGCTTGTCCTGCTTCGCTTCTTTACTTTTTGATTGCTCACTCAGGTCATTTTGCTGCTTCGCGAGTTCCTTTAATTTTTCAGTTGTCTCGGTCAGTTTCTGTTCAAATTCAAGCTGCTTGTAGAGCTCTAGTATGCGATCTAATTCTTTTTTAAGGGATTTGTTATCAATCTGCATTCTTGATAACTCCTCCTGGGTTAGATTTTTATTATTCTGTTCCAGAAGTTTCTCGATGTTCTTAAGTATTTCGCGAGTTTTCTCGTCCAGAACATTGTTAAATAAATCTTCTATTTGCTTTTGCTTTTCAAGAATATCCTGCCGGATCTCTTTATTATCCTGCTGTTCAAACAGATCCTGTTTATTTTCTTTTTGGATTTCCTTTACCAGATCTTCAAGATCCTTTTGTTTTTCCAGGAGTGCTTGGAGTTGCTTCTTATCATCGTAATTGAGGTTCTTCTTATTTAGTAAATCCTGATTTAAACGTTTGGCTTCACGTTCAACCTGACTGGCCTGTTTTATGGCCTGTTCCATCTTTTGTTTAATAGAAGTTGAATTAGCTTCAAGTTTTTCTTCGATTTGTTGTTCCGTCCTGACATTGAAAGTCTTGACGGGTGTACGGCTGCCCTTCGGCCCATTAACCCCATCATTGTCGTAAACTTCAAAGAAATATTCGATACGGCTTCCGGGAGCTGCGGCTATCTTACTGACTTCCCAGTAATGGAAGAACGAACTTTGAATTGAATTTTTGTCGAAGGAGATTGAACGGTTCTCCGATTTCAATGGTTTGCCCCCTAACTCGTTGATAATCCTATAATTAAAGTTAAGTCGGTTAAACCCGTGGTCATCGTTAACCCGGCCTACAAAATATATCAGTTTATCGTTAACAGAATCCCGCTTTTCATTCAATTCAATGGTAGGATGCAGATCAGGAATTACACTTAGCTGGTAGGATATGGGGTCTGCGTTATTCACCTCCTGGTTGACAGGTTTAACGGAGTAATTTGTATTGCTAAGCGCACGGTATAAAAAGCGAAATGTTCCCGCTGCTGACGGACTTACAAGACTTTGCTTGTTATTAAAGCTTATTTCAAGTTTGGTTGTGTTCTCTGCGTTGAAATTCCATCTTATTATAGTTCCTGCTGGAATGGTCAGATCACCAGAGTTAGCGACAGCTTCGTCCTTTTTCCCAAGATAAGCAGGATAGTCAAGGTAAACGTCGAACTTAATCAATGAGGGTTTTTTCTTAACCGTCAGTTCATAAGCGTTAGAGACAAATTCTCCTGAAGTCAGCCGGATCTTTTTATTGTTTTGAAGATTCTTGAAAGTATAAGAAAAGCGGACCACAGATTCTTTTTCAAGCTTATAAGTGTTTACACCGTCTTCAAGGTAAAGGTCCTGAGGAATCTTATCGCCCTCCAGTTTTACCTTTAATTCAAAGTCATCGCCCTGAATTACGCTTAAATTATCATTTAATACCACGAAGTTGAATGGTGCTTTTTTCACAAACCGGGTATTGTACTTTAAAAGCCGCTCAGTGCTTTCGCTGAAAATTGAGGGAGCCGTAAAAAATATCAAAACAATGACAGATAAGGGAATCAAGGCATACTTAATGTATTTCCTGTTCTCATCCAGATGGACGGCTTTGGTAAAGGGGACGGGTCGTAATTCGGATATTTTTTGATCTATACTCGCTTCGATGAGTAGCCGGTGCTCAGGAGTTTCATCAGCTAGTTTTTTTAATTGAAGGGTGTTTAACAGCTTGTCCTTCACCGGCCTGAAATGATCTCCAATAATATTCGAGGCTTGCTCATGATTAATGTGCTTGCCGAGATTGAAATAGGAAAATAAAGGTATGGCAATGTAGACGATGAAAATCAGGGTGTTCAACAACAAAAAGCTGTAAAATAATACCAGGCGGGTTGTTGAATCAAAATTCCCATAATACTCCGCGACGGTAACTAACAGGTAGGCAGCGAAAAATGATGCCGCCAGAAAGATGCTACCTCTGATTATTTGATTGAGGTAATATTTTCTTATAAACTCATCTATTTTCTGGATGAGTAAAGCATAATTCCCACTTGAATTAATCATTCGTTTTCTAAGGTATCTCAAATCTGAGCAAACAGATTCATATATCTACATAAAATATCCTGCTCTTAAACAAATTTACAAATCAGCATGTTTAAATTTGAGTAAACGGGTACAAATATCTCGTACTCGGCTAACCACATTTACCATGAAAAAAATCATCTTATTGTTGCTGATAGCTTCGGTAGGAGTTGCAGCATGTAAAAAGGAAAGGAAACCGTCTACAAGAGCAGATAAACCAATAGGAGAGGCCATTGTCGGCGTATGGCTTACCACCTCTGAAACACATGATTATTACAATGCTAACAATGAAAAGATTTTTCAAAGTATCGTTGAACCCGGATGGAAGTACACGATCAATGATCGGGTGAGGCTCGCAAATCCACAAGGAGCTAGCCAGTTCCTGGTTCCATACACCATTTCTAATTCCAATGGGAAAAACTGGTTTTCATTTACAGCTAACGGCTCGACAGAAACATACGAGATCACATCAATTGAACAGGAAAACATGAGCTGGAGGCAGGAAAAAACAAACGTGACCTACAATGATAACGGTGTGAAGACTGCAGCAAAAGTGATCTCAACGTTAAATTTCCATTGCCCGTGCAGGTAATTAGTGTTTATTGCATAACTATCAGAAGCTATCTCAGCCTTTTCACCAATTCATCCGGTGATAGTTTCTCCTGTGCCCCTGTATGCATGTTTTTCAACGTCAATTTACCGCTTTCCATCTCATCACTACCGATCAGAACAACATATTCTATCTTTTTATCATCGGCATAACTCATTTGCTTTTTTAACTTAGCTGCAGACGGATACAACTCAGCGGCAATCCCTTCCTTTCTCATTTGCTGCAAAAGAGGTAGTGCGTAGCGCTCAGCAGCTGCGTCAAAATTGCTAATCAGGACTTTAGTAGTTTGTTGCGTGCTTTCTGGAAAGAGGTTTAATTCCTCCAAAACGTCGTAGATTCTATCTGCTCCGAAAGAGATTCCCACTCCGGTTAGATTTTTCAATCCAAACATACCGGTAAGGTCATCATACCTGCCTCCGCCACCAATACTCCCCATTGCCGCCTCGTTGGTTTTTACTTCAAAGATAGCTCCTGTATAGTAGTTTAACCCTCGGGCTAGCGTCACATCCAGCTCCACAGTGGCATTGATAATACTGAGGCTCTCAAGGTAGGACAATATAGTTTCTATCTCGCTGATGCCTTTTAATCCGGCTTCTGAACTGCTTAAAACTTCTTTCAGGGAGCGAATCTTCTCTCTGTTACTTCCTTGTAAAAGAATTACAGGCTTAACTTTGTCGATGTCAGCTTCCGTGAAGCCCTTCTGAAGAAGTTCTGTACAGACTCCATCCAAGCCAATCTTGTCCAGCTTATCAATAGCGACAGTCATGTCGACAATTAATTCAGGCTTTCCTATTATTTCGGCTATTCCGGTTAATATCTTCCGGTTATTTATTTTTACACTAAAATCTCTGAGACCCAAAAGACTTAGTGCCTCGTCGTATATCAGAACAAATTCGGCTTCGTTCAACAGGCTGTCGGAACCTACTACATCTACATCGCACTGATAAAATTCACGATAGCGTCCTTTCTGAGGCCTGTCGGCCCGCCATACTGGTTGTACCTGGAAACGTTTGAAGGGAAATACGATTTCATTTTGATGCATTACGACATACCGGGCAAATGGCACGGTCAAATCGTAACGGAGGGCCTTTTCAGATATTTCAGCAGTCAAGCTGTTGGAGTTACGATTGGCAAGCTTTTGTTGATCTGCCTTAGAAAGGTAGTCTCCGGAATTTAACACCTTGAAAATCAATTTATCGCCCTCATCACCATATTTACCGGTTAGGGTGGACAAGTTCTCCATCGTTGGTGTCTGGATTTCCTGATATCCAAATTTCCGGAAAACTGACTTTATGGTATCGAAGATATAATTCCGCTTGACCACCTCTGAAGGCGAAAAATCTCTTGTGCCTTTCGGAAGAGATGGTTTGATAATAGACATTGGGCAAAGGTAAAAACTCTGCCCGCACAATTGCAATGTGGCAGCAATCAATGTGGATTTATCAGAAATTCGCAGACGAAGCCCCGACGTCACCCTCGAGAGACTATTGTCCAGATTTTCTGCAGGTATGCGGTGCTCACTTATAAGGAAGTATTCAACGATATTCCGGCCGGCAAATAAATTTATTAGTATCTAGAGAACACTTTATTAAGCAAGCCACCCAGGCGCACCCCACCTTTTAATAGCTGATGGTTTAATGTGGCAATATGATCGAAGTTATACCGGTAGCCCAACTTTTCTTCAGGCTTGACGGAAGAATATAGTCTTCTACTGATTTTATATGATTCAAAAGCCCATACTCCCAAATCATCATTCAACCAGGCTTTAAGCTCTTTGGAAGTGGTGAAGTTAATAGCCTTCGTATATTCCGTATAACTCAGTTGCTGGTAGTCGATCAGATCTTCATCCCAAACGCGGTGCAAATTGCTGGGTGCGTAAAACCAGGTTAGCTTTATTCCATTTCCGCCACTATCATCTTTGCGACCCATATGCATCGGTTGGTGCAAATCACCCACCAGATGAATTAGCAAACGCAGATACATTTTTTTCTTTCCAGCTTCAAGGTCGCGATGTTTCAATTCGGCAGTCAGAAAGTTGATCCTGTTGTAGATGTTGGTTCCTGTCTCTTTTTCCATAGCTTCTTTCAGCTGCTGAAAGTCGAGGTTGTCCGAAAAATTAGCGTAATGCCAGTTTCCCAAATAGTTATAAGCAGGATCTGATTTTATGAAATCTCCCCAGTTGCTGGCCATGGCCAACGATTCGTTACCTAATATTTTTTTGATCTCCTTACGGGTCTTAGCGTTAATGTAGCTATCTGCAATCTCTCCCACAATGCGGTGACCAAGCATTCCCCAGGCCATGGTTTGAGCAGGGATGTAAAGTAATATGAAACTTAACAGGATATGTTTTATAGAAAACTTCATTTTAATTTAATTAATCGGCTGCTGTATACAAACAGTCTTTTGTTTAAGGGTGAGATATACGGGTCTATGCTGCTTCAGACTTTGAAGTTGAATAGTCTTTCCAGGGTTATTCTTAATAAGAAACGTTTCCAGGTACAGTCCTATACGATAACATCCGCTAATCTTCTGTTTAAAGTTAGACTTGGTAAAAGTTCCGGAGAGTACAAGCGAATCTCCTTTAACGATATAGTTCCCTTTAGCATATTCTGTCCATTTGCCTTCGTTGAAACAGCTATCGGGATACATATTCGTTTTAGCAAATGTTGTCAAGGTCGTATAAAACGAGTCACAGGTAAATTTATATTGATGAGTGGTATACTGAAGCAGTTGTTCCCGATAACTCACGCTACCTTCAACCCATACACCCTGCAAATAATCAACACCCTTGTTCTGAAGGTTGGAATTAAACTTGCAAGAAGTAAATAAGAGTAAAAGAATAGGAAAAAATCTGAAGTAGCGGCTCATAATTTCAAAGCCGCTCTACTTTTAAGAAGGCTCATGTTTATTTTATTTTAATCCGCCAATCATATTTTCTGGTCTAACCCACTCGTCAAACTGGTCGTTTGTTACCAGGTTTAGTCCGATGGCTGCCTCCCGGAGTGATGTATTTTCTGTTAGCGCCTTTTTGGCGATTTTGGCTGCATTCTCATAACCGATATGCGGATTTAGCGCAGTAACCAGCATTAATGAATTCTCCAAATGCTTTTTGATGCCATCGTAATTGGGCTCTATCCCCACTACACAATGATCTGTTAAAGAAGCACAGGCATCACCAAGCAAACGGGCCGACTGCAGAAAGCTGGCAGCCATCACTGGTTTGAAAACATTCAGCTCATAATGGCCGTTAGATCCGCCTATTGAGATAGTTACATCATTTCCCATTACCTGGGCAGCAACCATAGTAGCCGCTTCATTCTGAGTCGGATTAACCTTTCCTGGCATAATTGAACTACCCGGTTCATTATCCGGAATGTGAATTTCACCAATACCAGATCGGGGACCAGAGGCAAGCATCCGGATATCATTGGCTATTTTCATTAAAGAAACTGCAATTTGCTTTAAAGCTCCATGAGTTTCCACAATGGCATCATGTGCTGCCAGTGCTTCAAACTTATTTTCTGCGGTACGAAAGGGCAGGCCCGTGAACGTCGAAATATATTCAGCAACCTTAACATCATAGCCTTTCGGTGTGTTAATTCCGGTTCCTACGGCTGTGCCTCCTAAAGCAAGTTCCGATAGATGATCAAGGGTGTTTCTTAAAGCCTTTAAGCCATGACTAAGCTGAGATACATAGCCAGAAAATTCCTGACCCAGGGTAAGGGGAGTGGCGTCCATCAAATGCGTACGCCCAATTTTAACCACATCCTTAAAGCTCTCTGATTTTGCATGTAAAGCATCTCTAAGTTTTTCAACACCAGGGATCGTTGTTTTAACCACCATTTTATAAGCAGCAATGTGCATGGCAGTTGGATACGTATCATTAGATGACTGTGATTTGTTTACATCATCATTCGGATGAATAAAAGTCTGTCCCTCGCCAAGTTTATTTCCCTGTATTACATGAGCCCGGTTTGCTACCACTTCATTGACGTTCATGTTTGATTGGGTGCCCGAGCCAGTTTGCCAGATAACCAACGGGAATTCGGAGTTCATTTCTCCGGCAAGTATTTCGTCGCAGACCTGCGCAATCATATCCCGCTTTTCTGATGGTAGAACACCACAGTCGGTATTGGTATAAGCGGCCGCTTTTTTCAGATAAGCAAAAGCTTCAATTATCTCTGCAGGCATAGAAGCCTCCGGACCGATTTTGAAGTTATTACGGGAGCGTTCTGTTTGTGCACCCCAATACTTGTCGGCCGGCACCTGAACTTCGCCCATGGTATCATGTTCTACTCTGTATGTCATCTCGGGATATGGTTTTAAGGCCACAAATTTAGATTTTTTAAAGAACATTCTGTCCTTAATGTTCCCAATTTGGCTTTACCTTTGCAGCATCAGCCAAAAGAGTATCAAAGTGTTTACAATTCTTTTCTGCTGCTTTTTATAATATTTTTTACTTTTCGCTATTCTATCATAACATAATCACAAACTCATAATGATTCATTGCCTACGCGGGCCGGCTTTGCTGCTCTTAACTTTTACTATTTTTCAATCATGTTCCTCCTCTACGTCAAACGATAAAGCTTCAAAATCCGCTGATAATCCTAGAAAAGACAGCTTTGCTTTAGTATATAATCCAGAAAAAGCAAATAAGCGAATTGATGAGTTTATGAAAGAGCTGCACCGCAAATATTCATTTAACGGGAATGTTCTGGTAGCAAAAAAAGGGAAAATCATTTATCAGAACTCTTTTGGCTGGGCAGACCACCTGCACCGCGATAGTCTAGAGATCAATTCGGTTTTTGAACTTGCATCGGTATCAAAGCCGCTCACCGCCACCGGAGTATTAATTTTGGTTGAAGAGGGAAAGCTAAAGCTTGATCAGGACGTTCGGACTTTCTTCCCGGATTTCCCATACGAAGGTATTACGATAAAGATGCTTCTGACACACCGTTCGGGAATGATGAACTACGTTTATTTCGCCGATAATATTTGGAAATCTGAACACAGGGATGAGAGAAAAGGAATGACAAATGCGGAAGTGATGGGTTTGATAGCCAAGTATAAGCCAGCTCCTTACAACAAACCAGACAAAAAGTTCCATTATAATAACTCCAACTATATGGTGTTGGCTGCCATTATAGAAAAGGTTACCGGCATGGCCTTCGCCAATTTTATGAAGGAACGTGTGTTTGCTCCCGCGGGAATGAAGAAAACTGCTGTGTATTCTAAAGCGGTATACGACAAGATTCCCGTAGACGTAGTCGGTCATGACAGAACCTGGCGACGCTCGGTAGCCCAAAACTTTTTAGATGGCCCTGTTGGAGACAAGGGTATTTACAGCACCGTGCACGATTTATATCTTTTTGATCGCGCCATGCGGGAAAATCGACTCATTAAAAAGCAAACGCAGGATTCAGCTTACGCACCCCATAATGCTATGGAACGTGGTCACTTCAACTATGGTTATGGTTGGCGTACATTTCAGGGGAGCGATCAGCAGATTGTGTACCATACTGGGTGGTGGCATGGTTTCCGTCATATCTATGTTCGTAACCTCAGTAAAGATATTACCGTGATATTATTAAGCAACCTGACTAATGGAAGTCTGCTAAAGTTAGATGGGCTTTATGATATTGTAGATATGCCGGTGATTCGCCGTGGTGCTTATTTTGGTAATGGCGCTGTTGCTTCTGCTGAAGCAGATGAGTGATGAATTATTTTTTATTGGTCCAGATTCCGCAAAAAAGCTATGTCCACTGCCAGGAACTATAGATATCAATACTTAAATGAAACCATTATTTTCGGCTTGTAACTAAATGCTCCTTTATTTCGTATTTAGGAGGGCACGAAAAAGTTGATGAGGGTTGGATCGGAATCATGTCTTGAGACATTAGTCTTAGCGCCACAGTAGTTAGTATGAGAAAGTTTATTGAACGAATTTTAGGGCGTTAAAAAGAATGAGCAGAGTTTTTATTATTGACGACGACACGATACATCAACGGATTGCTCAAATCATGATTGAAAAGTATCAGCTTTTTGATGAGTATACGAGCTTTGTTGATGCTGAGAAAGCCGTTATCTTTTTGAAAGAAAACAAGGAAACCGCATCAAATTTGCCTGATGTTATCTTACTGGATCTAAACATGCCGGTTATTGATGGATGGGACTTCTTAGACCAGTACGAGGATATTAAAAACCAAATCGCCAAACCCATCCGCATTTTTATAGTCACCTCCTCGGTTGATGAGAAAGATATTTTGAAGGCTCAAAGATATTCTACTGTTAACGGTTTTATTTCTAAACCCCTTTCTCCTGATATAATCCGCAGCACTTTATAAACCTTTACTGCATCCGAATGTTTATTTTTGAACAAACTCAAATAAAATGTTCGATAAATTATTAGAAGCTCAAAAAAAAGCCGAGGAAATTAAGCAACGCCTTGACACCATATCCGTGAGTGCCGAAGTGGAAGGGGGCAAAATTAGCGTTACTTCAACAGCCAATAAATCTTTAACTGCTATCCATATTGACCCTGAATTCTTGAAGGAAGCCAATAGCGAGGAACTCGAAGAACTGCTGCTTACCGCCATTAATAAGGTGATGCAACAGGCAGAGCAGGTAAGTCAGACAGAAATGCAGGCTGCTACCCGTGATATGATGGGTGGACTGGGTAACATTTTTGGCAAGTAGAGGGTTATATGAAAGCAATTTCATACGGACATGCCTGCATAGAGTTGCAGCTTGAAGAAACCATAATTTTATTCGACCCTTTCATTACACCGAATAAATTGGCTGCCCATATCAATATTAAACAAATCAAGCCCCAGTATATCTTATTATCTCACGGCCACGAAGATCATACTGCTGACCTTTTCGAAATTCAAAAGAATGCTGGCTCAACTGTAATCTGTATCGCTGAAATAGCTTATTGGTTAAACAGAAACAATGTCAGTAAGGTGCATGGAATGAATATCGGTGGTGCGCACAGCTTTGATTTCGGTCGTGTAAAAATGGTTAATGCAATACACTCCAGTTCTCTTCCGGATGGAAGTTACGGTGGAAATCCTGCGGGCTACCTTATTTATGCGGACGGCAAAACCATATATTTTGCTGGCGACACAGCGCTCACTTATGATATGAAGCTGTTGGCCGATGAAAAGCTTGACTGGGCATTTTTACCGATTGGAGATAACTTTACCATGGGGATAGACGACGCCATTAAAGCCGCCGGGTTTATCAATTGCAAAAACATTATTGGAATACACTACAATACATTTCCTCCCATTCAAATAAATGAACAGGAGGCTATGGATAAGTTTGAGAAAGCAGGCTTAAACCTGCGGCTGTTGCCAGTAGGCCAGGGTATGGAGCTATAAATTAAATAACGGTGCCATTAGGAATTACAGCTAACTTCTTGATCACGATGATACCATCCTTAATTGTATGCGTATCATAATCACCGTCGGGAAGTGACTCCTTGCCGTGTATTCTTACATCATTCCCAATAAAGCAGTTTTTGTCAAGGATAGCATTCTTAATATAGCAGCGCTCGCCAATTCCCATAATAGGTAAATGGTTATCGTGAGCTTTTTTCATGTCATCCAGCGTCTGATAGTAATCGTTACCCATTACATAAGCGTTCACGATGGTAGTTCCAGTGCCAATGCGAGTCCGGATCCCAATAACTGAACGCTCTATTCTGCTTGCATTGATTATACATCCATCAGAAATAACCGTTTTCTCTAACGTTGTGCCTGAGATTTTGGAAGGGGGTAACATCCGCGCCCGTGAATAAATAGGCTTTTTATCAAAAAGATTGAAATCAGGAATGTCTTCAGTCAACCCGATGTTTGCTTCGAAGAACGAGCTGATGGTACCAATATCTGTCCAGTAACCCTCGTATTGAAAACTCACTACTTTGTGCGTTTCCAATGATTGCGGGATAATCTCTTTTCCAAAGTCAGTTCGGTTGTTCCCCTCTAAAAGATCGAACAACACCTGGCGGTTAAAGATGTAAATACCCATCGAAGCGAGATACTCGCGCCCCTGAGACTTCATTTGATCACCAGTGTCAGAAACCCAGTCCGGGAGCAGGTTAGCGGTTGGCTTTTCAACAAACGAAGTAATCACGTGATCTTCATCCGCTTTTAAAATTCCAAAGCCTGAGGTTTCACGGGCTGTTACCGGAATAGTGGCAATAGAGATATCAGCCCCTGTTTTTTCATGGTGTTCAACCATTTCACCAAAATCCATCTGGTATAATTGATCGCCTGATAAGATAAGGATGTATTCAAAGCTGTGCTGGACAAAATGATGAAGGCACTGTCTTACAGCGTCTGCCGTCCCCTGAAACCAGGTAACGTTGTGAGGCGTCTGTTCGGCAGCCAGTATGTCAACAAATGAATCGCTGAAGATGCTGAAGTGGTAGGTGTTCTTTATATGCTTATTAAGAGAAGCGGAATTATACTGAGTAACTACAAATATTCGCTCATATCCGGAGTTCAAACAATTAGAAATCGGTATGTCTACAAGACGGTACTTGCCGGCGATAGGTACAGCCGGCTTTGATCGGGTCGAAGTTAAAGGCGACAATCGGGAGCCTTGACCGCCGCCAAGGACTACACTGAGTACTTTAGATTCCATATTTAAAGGTTGGTTAAACTGTTGTATAATTCAATATATTGATCGGCTGACCTATTCCAGGAAAAATCAAGAGACATCATCCGTTTCTGTAATTCCTTTAACTTCTTGCCGTCTGCATATAAAGTTATAGCGCGGTTAACAGCTTCAAAGGCATCGTCCGCTGTTGCATTCGCAAATCGGATACCATAACCCCCGGTTGCGTCAATGTCAATTACGGTATCATGTAATCCACCCGTGTCACTTACCACAGGCATAGTGCCATACCGCAAAGAGTATAGCTGGTTTAATCCGCAGGGCTCTACTTTTGATGGCATAATGATAAAATCAGCGCCGGCATAAATCCTGTGCGCAAGGTCTTCATCATATCCTATAAATAAGCCATATTGCTTTTTATATGTAGCTAATAATAATCGAAGCTCCTGTTCTACCTCAGGCTCACCAGAACCCAATACCAGGAAGTTGACCCTGCCTTTATATTCTGTACAAACACGCTCGATTATTTCAGGAAGTAAGTCAGCCCCCTTTTCGCCTACAAGCCTGCCGATAAATACAAAAAGCGGGTTTTTTAAAGTCAAACCAAACTCGTCACATAAATGTTTTTTATTTGCCTTCTTGCCATCTGACAGAGTTGCGGGGTTATAGTGTGCCTTGATTCTTGGATCAGTCTCAGCATTCCAAACCTCAGTGTCAATTCCGTTAATTATCCCGAGCCCCTTCTGTTGTTCCATCCGGAATAAATGCTCAAGGCCATTCGAGTTAACAGACAGTTCCGTGAGATAAGACGGTGAAACAGTGGTGAATTTCCAACAGCATTTTACAGAAGCGGCGAGAGAATTTATGCAGCCCCCCCAATCTAATAAGCCTGACTTCGACAAGTCTATCTCTGGCAGGTAGCTTAACTTATCCCAGCCAAGCCAGCCTTGATATTCCGCATTATGAATGGTGCATATCGTAGGAACACTTTTTAAAAAATTATATCTGTAAGAATGGGAAACGAGGAAAGGTATTAGCCCGGTATGATGATCGTGACAATGGATGACATCAGGACGAGCGCGTGTTTGCACCATCCACTCTAAGAACGCAAGCTGAAAAGCGATGAATTGTTCCCTTTCATCCGGATAACCATAAACCTCCTGCCGATCCAGCAGTCCCGGAATGCGAATCAGATACAGCTCAAATCCTAACTTATCGGTGCTTTCTTTTAATATGGTAAAATCGAAAGGACGGTGCCCCAGCTTGCCGGTACCCTCGCAGACAGTTTCAAAGTCGTTTTCTCTAACAAACTTGCGGTCATAAAAAGGCATTACTACCGAAGCCTGTATCCCGTCTCTGCAAAGATATTTTGGCAGCGCACCCACCACATCACCCAATCCGCCAACTTTTGCTACCGGATAACATTCTGCACTTAGGTGAATTACATTCATTTCAATGATTTTATTTCAAGATAGTAATTGTTACTTACTTAATCAGAAAAATCCATGTGAAAATCAGAATGAGAATTTAAAGATATTTATTGTCAACGAGCTCGCAATTTCAACAAAATCTTTCAAATAAGATTTTATCGTCAACTCTTTCCCTGATTTAAGCTGAAAATATATTTAGAGAATAAAGTCTGGGGATGCATGCGACCATCCTACGCGAACCATGTACACACCCTGTTATTACAGGATGCTCACAGGTTCCTGATCGAAGGATGATATAGTAATCACATAGTAATCACATAGTAATCACATAGTAATCACATAGTAAGCGTGAAACCAAACCTGAGCTAATTCTTTGAAATACGGGATGCGCGCTCTTTAAAAGTTATCAACTATTACTATAAAATAACTGTCGGAAGTTTTAAAGTCACACAGTCAGGGAGGTTCATCAACTGGTTCGTGGTAGTCGCCCAAATTTGTGAACTAACCTGAAGCGTAGTAAAGGAAGTCAGGATAGTAGTACCATACAGAAACGAAAAAGCAGTATCTGCTGATACTGCTTTGTAAAGTCTTATGAATTTGACATCCGCAAATGGCAAATCAAAAATTGTTGTTTAATTAAATTCATGTGGCAGGCTGTAGCCAGCTACATTTTAAGGGCGGTAGGTTAAATAATGCTTAATGCGCTTCTAGCCAGTTTTCACCCTGGCCTACCTCAACCAATATCGGAACCGTAGTTTTAATAGCGGTCTTCATTCGGTACTCGATGATTTTTTTCATTTGTTCTACTTCAGTGCGCAGCACATCAAACACCAATTCATCATGTACCTGCATGGTCATTTTCGAATCAAGCTTCTGATTCTTAATATCCTGGTGGATATGAATCATAGCTATCTTAATCATATCAGCGGCCGACCCTTGTATGGGCGCGTTAATTGCATTTCTTTCTGAGAAGCCTCTCACTGTAGCGTTGGCCGAATTAATGTCTCTTAAATAACGTCTGCGTCCCATTAGAGTTTCCACGTAGCCATTCTCACGGGCGAAGTTCATGGTGTTGTTCATGTAATCCTTGATTCCGGGATACTGCTTGAAGTAGTTTTCAATAATTTCGGCTGCTTCTTTCCGGGGGATACCCAAACTTTGAGATAAGCCGAAGGCTGACTGTCCATAAATAATCCCAAAGTTTACCGCCTTGGCGTTACGACGTTGCGTAGAAGTGACATCCTCTAAAGCAATTCCATAAACCTTTGCAGCGGTTGCAGTATGAATATCCAGGCCCAGAGCGAAAGCTTCCATCATGTTTTCATCTTTGCTGATCTCGGCTATCAGACGAAGCTCTATCTGAGAATAATCCGCAGATAGAATAACATGATTTTCGTCGCGAGGTATGAATGCTCGTCGCACCTCTCTACCACGCTCTGTTCTGATAGGAATATTTTGAAGGTTTGGATTATTGGAGCTTAACCTTCCGGTAGACGCAACGGCCTGATTATAGGACGTATGAATACGGTTGGTTTTCTTATTGATCATTAAGGGCAGTGCATCCACATAGGTCGATTTAAGTTTTTGAAGCTGCCTGAAATCCAGTATGTCCGCTACAATATCGCTCTTGTTTGCCAGCGCTAATAAAACATCTTCACCGGTTTGGTATTGACCTGTTTTGGTTTTCTTTGCTTTCGGATCAAGTTCTAATTTGTCAAACAGCACTTCGCCCAATTGCTTTGGAGAAGCAATATTGAACTTAACACCTGCTTTATCGTAGATGGTATGCTCAAGCAATTTGAGATCTGTTTGTAATTGCTTTGAAAATTCAGCAAGCGCCTCCTGATCAACTTTAACCCCTTCGCGTTCCATGTCACTTAGAACATAGATTAACGGATTTTCAATTTCAATTGCTAGCTTAGAGGCATTGGCAGACTCCAGTAAAGGATCAAAAACTTGTTTAAGCTGCAAGGTGATATCGGCATCCTCAGCCGAATACTCTTTCATCGCTTCAATGTCTACATCCCGCATATTGCGGCTCTTGTTGCCTTTGCCCATGAGCGAAGAAATGGTAACTGGCGAATAACCCAAATAGTTTTCTGCCAGCAGGTCCATATTGTGACGTGAATCCGGATCGATGAGGTAATGTGCTAACACCGTATCAAATAGCTGCCCTTTTACGGAGATGCCGTACCAATTGAGCACTAAAATGTCATATTTAAGATTTTGACCCCATTTAGCTATGCTTTCATTCTCGAACAACATTTTGAATTCATCAATAAACTTCTGGCATTCTACCTGGTCTTCAGGGAATGGAACATACCAGCCTTCGCCTGCTTTGATAGAAATAGATAAGCCAACTAGTTCGCAATCATTAGCATCCGGACAGGTGGTTTCAGTATCAAAACAAAAGCCCGGCTGACTACTTAGGAGCTGAATTAACTCTTTTCTTTTCTCATCGGTATCGGCCAGGTGATAACTGTGAGGGGTATTCTCAATGTTTTTAGAAGCCGATCTTTCTTCAGGTTCAGCTACTGGAGACTGGTTTTTATCGCCGGCCTGGACAGTTGGAGTACTGCTAAACAGATCCATTTGGGAGCTTCCATTTTCAGCGGGCTTATTATCCAAAACACTGAATTCATCGCCAAAAACACGACGACCTATAGTTCTGAATTCAAGTTCTGCAAATAGAGGCTCCAGAACCTCACGGTTAGGTTTATCTACCCTTAGTGCCGTCACGTCGAGATCCACCGGTGCATTAAGCATGATGGTTGCAAGCTTTTTAGATACAATGGCTTGGTCAGCATATTTCTCAACATTCTCTTTTAATTTCCCTTTAAGCTCGTGACTGTTGGCAATCATGTTCTCAATAGAGCCATATTGCTTGATTAGCAGTTTGGCAGTTTTTTCTCCGATACCCGGAATGCCAGGAATATTGTCTACTGCATCGCCCCATAGGCCCAGTATATCAATTACCTGTTCAATATGCTCAACTTCCCACTTTTCCAGGATCTCTTTTACACCCAGGATCTCCATGGTGTTGCCCATTCTGGCTGGCTTGTAAATGAAGATATTCTCAGAAACAAGCTGCCCAAAATCTTTGTCGGGCGTCATGCAGAAAACGGTAAAGCCTTCCATTTCAGCTTTCTTGGCAAGGGTACCTATTACATCGTCTGCTTCGTAACCGTCAGAAAAAAGAACGGGAATATTGAAGCCTTCGATCAATCGAACAATGAACGGAATGGCGAGTGCCAGATCTTCGGGCATTGCCTGGCGATGAGCTTTATAAGCTGTGTAATCTGTATGGCGTTCTGTGGGAGCATCGGTATCAAAGACAACAGCCATATGGCTGGGATTCTCTTTTCTCAGTACTTCAAGCAAAGTATTTGTGAAACCCATAATGGCTGAGGTGTTCAATCCCCCGGATGTAAAACGGGGACTTTTGCTAAGAGCAAAATGCGCCCGGTATATTAAAGCGAATGCGTCTAAAAGAAAGAGTTTTTTCATCTAATAAATTATTGTTTACGGTTATTTAACCGTGTTCCGTTTGTCGTGAAAGGCTTAAAGGTACGGCAAAGACCCTGCGTTAACAGACATTAACATTTTGCCAGCTATTTCCAGATGGTGGCGAATAATTGACAGAATACTCCTTTGTTGCCGATTTCAAAGATAATAATCTGAAGGCATTTTGATGGGAAGTTATTGGATTCTACAGCATCTAAAACCTGGCAATGCAGTCTTCTAAATGATCATTTACCATTCCTGTAGCTTGCATATGCGCATAGCAGATAGTGGTTCCAAAGAATTTGAAACCGCGTTTTTTCATGTCCGCACTTATCTTGTCTGAAAGCTCGGTGCGCGGCGGTGTGTTTCTATGATCCTGCCAGTTATTAACGATTGGTTTTTTGTCGGGAAGAAAGCCCCACATGTAATTCGAAAAACTGCCAAATTCTTGTTGAATGTCAATGAAAAGCCGTGCATTCGTTACTGCTGCGGTTACTTTCTGACGGTTACGAATAATTCCCGGATCCTGCAGTAAGCGTTCTATATCATCCCCACTGAAGGCAGCTACCTTTTTCACATCAAAATCAGCAAAAGCTTTCCGATAGTTTTCGCGTTTACGCAGAACGGTTATCCAGCTTAGACCAGCCTGGGCACTTTCCAGAATCAAGAATTCGAATAAGATTCTATCATCATAAACAGGCTTACCCCATTCCTCATCATGATACTTTACATATAATGGATCTGTGCCACACCAGGCACATCTGATTAAATCATTCATGAGGTGAATTTATCAAGAAATAAATAGTATGGAAAGATATTAACGAATTGATTTCGGTATATTTAAGAAAGCCTACGTTATGAGAAAACTACTGCCATGGTTGCTGGTTCTCTGTATGATGCCAGCAATAATTTCATCCTGTAAAAAGGATCGGAATGATGAACCACAAATCGTTGAAGAAAAGTGGTTTTTTGATAAGGTGGTTACCGAGCAATACAACTCGACGGGCACTGTTGTAAATTCTGAAACAGATTCAGCCTATACTGCGAATGATTATTTAGCACTTGCCTCTGACGGCAGGTTTGAGATACTACAGGATGGACAGCGTTTAAACGGACTTTATGCAATTGAGAACTCTGTGTTGTCGCTTACTTACAAACAGATTAACAGCTCCAATCAACCCGTCACTGTAACAACGAAGGCGTCGGTGGTGGAAAAGACTTCTTCAAAATTCACGTTTTATGTGGAAGAAGTTTTAGCCACCGGAAAGGGGAGAGTTACTTTATACTTATCTAAGTAAGACTGTGCAATAAAGGCAGTTGATTCTTTCCAGAATAAGTCTTTTTGGAGCTTCAGGCTAAAGAATCATTTAGCTCATCCCAATATTCAACTGCACGGCGGTAATGTGGAATTACGATTGATCCTCCCACCAGGTTGGCTACCATAAATATTTCATTCACCTCTTCGGTACTCACACCTTCTTCGTGACATTTACCGAGGTGATATTTGATACAGTCATCACAACGAAGAACCATTGAAGCTACTAATCCAAGCATTTCTTTTGTTTTGACATCCAGTGCACCCTGCGCATACGTTGTAGTATCAAGAGCAAGAAATCTTTTCATATTTGTGTTGGCGCTTTCCATAATGCGGCTATTCATCCTGGTGCGGTAATCATTAAATTCCTCGATTAGTTTTCCCATGTTGTTATTCATCGTCTAAGTAAATGCTGTAGTTATTTTTCCAGGTCTAATTCAATTGATGGATCCCAGAACACCTTTTTGAAGTTAATGATCTTATCATCGCTAACCTCAATGCCTTCTTGCTCGAGTAACTGCTGCATCATCTCAGGCGGATTGAAGTGAAACTTGCCGGTTAATAGTCCATTGCGGTTAACGACTCTCTGCGCGGGAACTTCCGGATCAACCTTTGAAGCTCCATTCATGGCATATCCGACCATTCTCGAGGAGCCTTTAGTACCCAGATAAGCGGCAATGGCACCATAAGAAGTCACCCTTCCTTTAGGTATTAATCTAACTACCTGGTATACCTGGTCGTAAAAGGATGCCCTATCCATTATCTAAAGCTAAATTTCAGATAATTTATGTTTTTTTCATGGGCGAGATATTTCTTCTCGTAGTATGTTTTAATTGAGAGCACTTCATCGACAAAATCAGAGCGGTAGAGATCTTCAGTCCGTATATGAAGTTGCAGATCGTGTTCCGCTATCTGCTCATGAGTATAAGCATGAAGAGCATCATTATCGGTTTTCAAATGAAGAATGCCTTCAGGCGCAAGAATGGTACGATACATTTCAAGAAATCGTGGCGATGTTAACCGTTTTTTCTCGCGACTAATTTGTGGCTGGGGATCGGGAAATGTGATCCATATTTCAGAAACTTCATTTGCATCAAAGAATTCCAGAATGTTTTCTATCTGGATTCTTAGAAAGGCCACATTGTGAATACGGTCTTCAATGGCCGTTTTTGCTCCTCTCCATATCCTGTTTCCTTTATAGTCAACGCCGATAAAATTCTTTTCCGGGAAAAGCCGGGCCAAGTTGACAGAATACTCACCCTTACCGCAGGCTAGTTCAAGAACCAGAGGATTGCCGTTTTTGAAATGGATTTTATTCCAATCCCCTTTCAGCTTATGCCCTTCTTCCAGTTCAAATACATTATGAAATGTTGCAATTTCTGCGAAGCGCCGCAATTTATCTTTACCCATTTTTCAAACTTCTGCCTGCAAAAATAGTTTTATCTTTGCAGCCTTAACGAAAAGATACGTGAAAAAAAACTCGAGGATATATATTGCAGGGCACCGTGGGATGGTAGGGTCGGCTATTTTTAGAAAGCTGGAAGGGGAGGGCTATACCAATTTGATTACCCGTAGTTCTGCTGTGCTCGATTTAACGAACCAGCAAATGGTTACCGACTTTTTTAACGAGGAGAAACCCGAGTACGTTTTTCTCGCTGCGGCTAAAGTAGGTGGAATAGTTGCCAACAACACCTATCGGGGTGATTTTTTGTACGAGAATCTGATGATTCAAAGCAACATCATTCACAATTCTTATTTAACCGGGGTTAAAAAATTGTTGTTTCTTGGCTCAAGCTGTATCTATCCAAAGCTAGCTCCTCAACCTCTGAAGGAGGAATATTTGCTAACGGGACTGTTAGAGCCTACTAATGAGCCCTACGCTATTGCCAAGATTGCTGGCATAAAGCTTTGTGACGCCTACCGCGATCAATATGGCTGCAATTTTATTTCAGTGATGCCTACGAACCTGTATGGCTATAACGATAATTACGATCTTCAGAACTCACATGTTTTGCCTGCTCTTATCCGAAAGTTTCACGAAGCAAAGGTTGAAGGTTCGAAAGAAGTAATTGTATGGGGTTCAGGTAAGCCCATGCGAGAGTTTTTGTTCGCAGATGATCTGGCAGATGCCTGCCTTTACCTGATGCTGAATTATAGTGAACCCAACATAATCAATATTGGAACCGGAATAGATATTACCATCAGAGATCTTGCCTTACTTATTAAAAAAGTAGTTGGCTTTGATGGTGTGTTGGTTTTTGACTCCTCAAAGCCAGACGGAACGCCTCGCAAATTAATGGATGTTTCAAAAATACATTCACGCGGTTGGTCTCACCGTATTGAATTGAGTGAGGGAATCAGGCTTGCTTACTCTGACTTTCTTAAAAAGCAATCTGAAGAACTTTTACCGAAGTATTAACAACAGATACGGGAAGGAAAGCGCATAAAAAAAAACTGTTTAGATTTCTAAACAGTTTTTTTTATGATTCAACTAATATGTTTCGCTGTCAGGTGGAATGCCGTAATCATGGGCAGATCTTGTTTTTTCGCGACGAGACTTCGTTGCACCACGTATCCAATTAGAGGCTGTGTCGATCCAATTAGTGACTGTATCTTTATTTACTGATGTAGCGGCTTTCTGTGAAAGCAAGGCAACCAGCGATTTTATAATAAAACTCGACTTGCCAAAAATCATCTTATTTAGAGTAAATGGCAATCCGATACGGAGGGCATTTGTAACCCAGTCATGACTAGTCTTGTCAACTCCACGCGCATTGTCGCCAAAGAAGGTGTTCACTTTGTTAAGAAGGATTGAGGGCAAGCGAAACTTATCCTTAATCTTTTCAATTTCCTGCTCGATTACAGCCTCGTGATGAAAACGTTGTAGTTTTAAACGAAGAATCTCGGAACGCAAATCATCGATGTTTTCAATTTTGCTTTTCATATTTACCTTCGTTTCTGTCTTTGAAAATCTTTTTAATCACTCCGTTCTCAATGGGCTTTTTGATCAGGTTCTCCTGAGTAAAGTAAATTATTAAGGCTACAACTAAGTAGAACCCTGTTACAATAAGAAACCCCGAATAGGTGTTGCCAATTACTTCGGATAAATAAAAGCCCAGTGTAAGGCTTCCAAAAAAGAAAACGAAAAGCGCCAGGATTGCGAGAACAGCACCGGCAGCAACGCCCGCTGCAGCAGTCGATCCCTTTTCTGCAACGGTTAACATGGCAAGTTCCTTTCGGATATTGGCGTATTCTTTTATGTTACTTATTAAGCCTTTGTCTTCTTCTGTCTGCTCTTTCATATCTGGAATTCAGGATGGATAATTAAGCCTGGTTGAAATTGTTTTCAGCACTATCGGCTGCATCATCGAATGCTGAGCGTGCTTTTCCGCCAGCTGTTTTCAATTGGTCTTCAGCAGCTGAAAATTTAGACTTCAAATTATCCGCAACCCTATTTTTTGCATCTTTCAAATGACTTAGTTCATCAGAGGCTCGGTCTTTAATGCTATCGGCAAGGTTTTTAAGCGAATCGTTAAGTTTATCGCGGGTATCTGTACCTTTTTCTGGTGCAAATAAAAGTCCAATTGCAGCGCCCGCAGCGATTCCGGCTAATAAAGCAGCTAATACTTTCGAATTGTCATTCATGATTTTCGGTTTTGATTTATTAAAATTTAAACTATTAACAATACAAACAAATTATTGAAAGTGTTTTTTCTTATTCATCTTCAACCGCCTTTATTCGTTCCAAACGTTCAGAAGCAAGTTTACTTGTTTCATAGATTCTAATGGTTAGGATAAAATAAGATAAAAGCAAGGGGCCAAACACTAGACCAATAATTCCGAATACAGGAATACCAATTATCACACCAACAACGGTTATTATGGGATGTGTATCAGCCACACTTTTTGCAATAATTAGTCGCAGCACGTTGTCAATGTTTGTAATTACAATAAACCCACACAGTAGAATTCCCCAACCTGCAGTGGTATTCCCATTGGCGAGTTCAATTAGTGCGGCCGGAACAAAGACTATTGGTGCTCCAACAACTGGCAGAAAGGAAAGGAAGGTTGAAATGACGCCCCAGAAAATAGGGTCACGAACATCGAAAATGAAGAAAGTGATGCTAACTAGTGAACCTTGTACAATCGCAATAAAACCCTGTCCTAGTACATTTGAATAGGTCGTTGTTTTCAACTCGGTGCCAAAGCGCAGGGCATTCTGTTCATTAAATGGAGCGTATTTAAGTAATTGACCTTCGAACTGCTCATATTGAACAAACATAAAATACAGTAGGAAATACATTACCAGCAATCCTAAAAATATACTGGCAGCACCTCCTAAAATTGACGGGAATAGTTCTTGGGCTAAAGAATTGAGCTTTTCAATTCCGTTATCCAACAAATCAGGCTGGTTTAATTTAGAACCGGCGAAGTCATCTATTTGCTGCGATAGCACTTTAATCCTCAGAGGATCGTCGGTGAATTCGGTTACTTTCGAAATAACCATCAGGCTCAGCGCCAGAAAAGGCATCACAATAATCACAAGCGATAAAATAATAATAATGATCGCTGCAATCCAGCGTTTCAACTTCCAGGCACTTATCATGTGCAGGAAAACTGGCCGAAAGATGGTATACAGAACGATGGTACTAAGCAGCGAGCCGGCAATGGCTCTTAAGGAGTACAAGATAAAGCATCCCAAAGTGATCAGGATTACTAGAACGATGATATTACGTTGTTTATAACTATAGATTGACATACAGCAAATTGAAAGCCTAAACTACATAAAAGAGATCCGATAAAAAAAACCTGTTGGGTGTTCAATCCGACAGGTTTTCGAAATAATGATTATTTGTAATTCTATAAAATCACTCGAGATTGATCGCTTTCATTTTATTGTATAACGTTTTGCGGTCGATATTTAACAATTCTGCTGCTTTGGTTTTATTAAATTTAACCTCTCTCAATACATTCAGGATAGTGTCGTATTCCGCTTCCATAGCCGCATTTTTTAGATCGCGACGGTTGATTGATCCTCCCACACTACTATTCATTGCATTCTGTAATGCGGTAACTTTAGCGAATGTTGCAATTTCCAATGGCAACGCCTTCACCTGGATGGTACCACCCTCTGTCAAGAGAGCAGAGCGTCTGATCACATTCTTTAATTCCCGCACATTCCCTGACCAGTGATAGGTCTTAAAACACTCAATTACTTCTGGCGAAAAACCTAAAACGTTACGGTTAAGTTCTGCGTTGGCCTGTCTTAAGAAACTCTCAGCGAATATCATGATATCGTTTCCCCTGTTCCTTAGCGGAGGAAGGGTAATATTAAACTCGTTGAACCGGTGATATAAATCTTCGCGAAAACGCCCTTTTTGTATTGCCTGGCCGAGATCTTCATTGGTAGCTACTATGATACGAAGGTCAAGATCTATCTCTTTAGTGCTACCTATTCTTTTGACTTTTCTTTCCTGAACCGTTCTCAGAAGTGACGCTTGAAGGTCATAGGATAAGTTAACAACTTCGTCAAGAAATAAAGTTCCGCCATTAGCGAGCTCAAAGTGACCGATTTTTGTAAAAAGAGCGCCGGTAAATGACCCTTTCTCATGACCAAAAAATTCACTGCCTGCTAATTCCTTCGTCAAAGAGCCGCAATCCATTGCAATAAATGGTTTGTCCCGGCGAGGGCTGTTTTGATGTATACTTTTGGCCACTGACTCTTTTCCGGTTCCACTTTCACCGGTTATTATAACACTGTAATTGGTAGGAGCTACCAGGGCAATTTGTCGGAGAAGTTCCTTGGATGCATGACTTTGTCCAACCACGAATTCCTCTGACAGCGCTTTCCGTTTGGATTGTTCTGAGTCTTTGTCCTGCTCAGAGCCGAATGCTTTGGGTTGAGAAACTTTTTGTGCATCAATAGCTTTGTGGATCGTATTTAATATTTCATCTGGATATAAGGGCTTTGTGATATAATCAAAAGCTCCCATTTTTATAAGCTCTACCGCCAATTTGATGTCGGAATAGCCGGTAATTATGATAACAACGGTTTCAGGATAATTCTCTTTGATCCTCCTTAAAATTTCACGACCGTCAGTATCTTCCAGACGAAAATCACAGAGAACGAGGTTATAAGATTCTTTAGAAAGGTAATCGAATGCGGCTGCACCGTTTGTCGCAGTATTTACTTCAAAGCCGTTTCTGATCAGAAATTTAGAGAGTATGAGGCCGATATTGATCTCATCATCAACAATTAATATTTTATTCATTAAAAAAAGCGTAATTAATATTGTAAGAGGTATACGGTATCAATTGGTTGCCTACAAATTTAATTTTTATTGGCTAAGGATATTTACGTGTAATCGATTAAGAATGTTACGAATACACATAAGTTTTTGACGACCAATATAAAATCTTTCTGAGCGCTCTTTAAAATCCTTTAAATAATGGTTTACGCTTTTCCTGAAATGCATTTACTCCTTCGTGAAAATCGGGGGTTCCAAAGCAATTAGAGAATTCCTGAATTTCTGCTTCAAAGCCATTTTCTCCATCGGTCAGCCCTGCGTTTACCGCTCTGATAGCGGCCGCCACGGCTGTAGGTGACTGACTTAAAATTTTATTCAATATTTCTTCCGCTTTAAATATCAAATTCTCTAAAGTAACCACATGATTGACAAGGCCAAGTTGCAGACTTTCGTCTGCGGTTATCATGCCCGCCGTTAAGATCATCTCCAGAGCTTTGGCTCTTCCAACCAATTGCGTTAAACGTTGTGTTCCACCGTAACCTGGAATTAAGCCTAATGAAACTTCAGGCAATCCCAAACGTGCATTATCAGAAGCAACACGGATATGGCAGGCCATTGCGAGTTCCAGGCCTCCTCCTAATGCGAAGCCGTTTATTGCAGCTATTATAGGCTTGTCACTGTTATGGATGACGTCAAATACCTTATTCTGGCCTTCGCGAGCGAGATTACGGCCTTCGTCTGAATTGAATGAAGCGAATTCTGAGATATCTGCCCCGGCAACGAAGGCCTTGTTACCAGCACCGGTTATTATGATACCTCCGATGGAAGAGTCGCTGAATGAATCTGTAATCGCAAAATGCAGTTCCGCCAGAGTTGCTTTATTCAAAGCATTTAGCTTATTCTCACGATTAATTGTGATATATAGAATTCGCTTTTTTATTTCGAGGAGTAAATTATTGTATTTCATGGTAATTTTTAAGATGACGGTTAATCGCTAGGATATGAAACTAGAAATTACGATTAATTTCTACCCATTCAGTAATATAAGAAACGATATCGCGGGTATGTGCGCCGGGAGCAAAAAGTTTTCCGACACCCAAGCCGTTTAAGGTTTCCATATCAGCATCCGGGATTATTCCACCACCGGTTACAAGGACGTCATCCATGCCTTTTTCTTTCATGATGTTGATGATTTTAGGGAACACCGTCATATGAGCTCCGGAAAGGATAGAAACGCCAATAGCATCTACATCCTCCTGTAAAGCCGCATTAACAACCATCTCAGGAGTTTGACGCAAGCCGGTATATATAACCTCCATACCGGCATCACGCAGGGAAGTTGCTATTATTTTTGCGCCCCTGTCATGGCCGTCGAGACCTACCTTGGCCACTAGTACACGGATTGGCCGGTTTAAACTCTTATTCATATCGTAAAAATAGTAGAAAAAAGGATGCGGTAGCTGCCAGCCATCAAATTGAACTAGAATAGAGCCGATCCTTATTATTACTTTTGCCAAATATCACAATTGGTGAAGTAGCAGAAAATATGAGTGAAGAAAAATCATTGAACTTTTTAGAAGAAATTATTGCTGAAGATATCCGTGAAGGGAAGAATGGGGGAAGAGTGCTTACCCGTTTTCCTCCTGAACCAAATGGATTTCTTCACATCGGCCACGCCAAGTCTATCTGTTTAAATTTTGGGTTGGCACAACAATATAATGGCAAGACAAATCTTCGTTTTGATGATACAAATCCGGTAACGGAAGACACTCTGTATGTAGAGAGCATTAAGGAAGATATTAAATGGCTGGGCTTTGACTGGGACCAGGAACTATACTCATCTGATTATTTTGATCAACTCTATGATTTTGCTGTTCAGTTAATCAAGAAAGGCAAAGCCTATGTAGATGATAGCACCGCAGAGGAAATAGCCGCTGCTAAAGGAACGCCAACAGAAGCAGGTAAGCCTACTCCATTCCGTAACCGTAGTATAGAAGAGAACTTGACCCTGTTCTCGGAGATGAAAGCCGGTAAATATCCTGATGGAGCAAAGGTTTTGCGAGCAAAGATTGACCTGGCTTCTCCGAACATGCATCTGAGAGATCCATTGATGTATCGGATCAGGCATGTACACCATCACCGAACGGGAGCCAAGTGGTGTATTTATCCGATGTACGATTTTGCTCATGGACAGAGTGACTCAATCGAAAAAATCACTCATTCGGTTTGTACACTTGAATTTATTCCGCACAGACCGTTATATGAGTGGTTCATTGATGAGTTGGAAATATTCCCATCGAAACAATATGAATTTGCCCGGCTGAATATGAATTTTACCGTGATGAGCAAGCGAAAATTACTGCAACTGGTAAATGAGCGGTTCGTAAGCGGGTGGAATGATCCGCGGATGCCAACGATTAGCGGTTTCAGAAGGCGGGGTTATACTGCGGCCTCAATCCGTAACTTTTGTGAAAAGATTGGTATCGCAAAGCGGGAAAATATAATTGAATACAGTTTACTGGAATTTTGTATCCGCGAAGACCTCAATAAAACCGCGTGGCGCAGAATGGCTGTCCTGGATCCGGTAAAGGTAATAATTACCAATTATCCTGAAGGGAAAGAGGAATTGCTCAGCGGCGAAAATAATCCTGAGGTAGAAGGCGGTGAGGGTTCACGTGATATTCCTTTTAGCAATGAGATTTGGATTGAGCGGGAAGACTTTATGGAAGAGCCACCGAAGAAGTTTTTTAGACTCGGTCCGGGTTTAACGGTTCGGCTTAAGCATGCCTATATAGTGAAATGCGATGATTTTAAGAAAGATGAAAACGGTCGAGTGACTGAGATCCATTGCAGTTACATTCCCGAATCAAGAAGCGGAAGTGATACAAGCGGAGTCAATGTAAAAGGGACCATCCACTGGGTAAGTGTTGCCAATGCAAAAACAGCCGAAATAAGATTGTATGATCGTCTTTTCCAGGTGGAAGACCCCTCAAGCGAGGACGGCGATTTCAAAGAATATATAAATCCAGATAGTTTAACAATTATAAGGAATGCTTTTATAGAACCTGACCTTAATAATGCTGTTGCGGGAAAAGGTTATCAATTTATTCGTAAAGGCTATTTTACACTGGACACCGATTCTACTCCTGAAAATTTGGTATTCAATCGCACGGTTACCCTTAAAGATGCCTGGAGTAAGGAAGTAAAAAAGAAATGACGATTGATATTTAAGGTCTCTATTTTAGTTAGAGAGATATTTTAATATTTCGGGGCTGTCAGGTTTCACCTTACTATCAAAGTGAGCAAGCAATTTTCCGTTTTCATCAATCAGGAATTTGTTAAAATTCCAGCCAATAGTGGCGTCTAAGACACCGTTATCGCTTTTATTACAAAGGTATTTAAATATGGGCGTGGTGTTTTCACCCTTTACGTCAACACGTGTTGTAAGGGGGAAGGTAACTCCATAATTCTTTTGGCAGAACTCTTTGATTTCACTGTTTGACTGAAACTCCTGCCCACCAAAATTGTCGGATGGAAAGCCGATAACAACCAGCTTTTTGCCATACTTCTTGTATAATTCTTCGAGGGCTTTATACTGAGGTGTATACCCACATTTTGAAGCAGTATTTACTATCAGTAGTTTTTTGCCCTTATACTGGGAGAAATTGATGGTTTTACCATCCACTGATTTTATCCGGTAATCATATATGTTCTTTTCTTTGACAGGAGACGTGGAGGTGAATAACATCACCATCATAAATGCGGAAATTAAATGTGTCATAAGGCAGCTTTTTGTGTAAAGTTAATTCTAAAATTTTATAAAACTTATAACAGCTCTGAAGGTGATGGAATGATTTTACATTTCTACACATTACCAGGGTTCTAACTTCGCATAAATCAGAACAACTCAATATCCGTAACTCTGCGAAATTGCTAGTAGTAACTGTAACAAATGATGTTTTAACATTCTTATTGTCAGGTAATTATACCAAATTTTTACAGTTTTTTGTTGCATTTAATCTGCGATATGCTATAACTTTAATTAAGCAAATCAAGAGCTTAAAAACATTTACTCATAATAAAAATAATAGAATTTATGGGAAAAAAAACTACTCTCATTATTGTCTTTCTATTAAACGGTTGGATGATTGCAGCCGCGCAAAACATTACCGTGAAAGGCGTAATCACAGACTCCCAGGGTGAGACCCTGCCGGGAGTTTCTGTCAAAGTTAAAGACTCAACTACTGGTGTACTTGCTGGTGTCAATGGTGATTATTCAATCAATGTTCCGGGAACTGCTACTCTCGTATTTACCTATTTAGGCTTCAAAGCTCATGAAGAACCCGTCAACAACCGCACTACTATAAATATCGAGATGACTTCAGAGAATCAGCAATTAAGTGAGGTTGTGGTTGTAGGGTACGGAACACAGCGCAAGGGCGATATCACTGGTTCTGTAGGCGTCATTTCAAGTGAGGCATTTGATTCAAGGCCAAATACACAGCTGGGAAATAGTATTCAGGGTAAAACAGCCGGGGTTCAAGTTTTATCCACTTCTGGAGAGCCTTCAGCGGGGTTAAGTATCAGAATAAGGGGTACAAGCTCTATCAATGCTTCGAGTGAGCCGCTGTATGTTGTCGATGGAGTTCCCACTACGGACACCCGGTCACTTAATCCGGGTGACATTGAGACTATCACGGTATTAAAGGATGCTTCTTCTGCCGCTATATATGGTGCTCAGGGTGCTAATGGTGTTGTACTGGTTACTACCAAGCAAGGTAAAAGCGGTGATGCGAAATTCGACTTCACCGCCTATACTGGGTTTGCCAGTGTTTGGAGAAAACTGGACGTTCTGAACGGAGAGCAGTATAAAGATTTGATGACCGAGATGGGGCAGAATACCGATTGGAGCCTGTATACTGCTAACACCAACTGGCAGGATGAAGTATTCCAAAATGGTAATTCACAAAACTATCAGCTAGCGGTTTCAGGCAAAAGTGATAAAACTGCTTATTACGTTTCGGGTGGATGGGTACAGCAGAAAGGTGCGGTACGGAGTGCCGAAATGGACCGTTATAATTTCAAAGTAAATCTGGATCAGGAATTAAAAAGCTGGTTGCGTGTGGGTACTAATTTAGCCTACACCCGTTACCATGATGTTGATGTTAATGATAACCAGGCTATTAATCAGGGCGGGGTACTTCTGGGGGTACTTTCAACACCCCCGGTAATCGGCATATATAACGAAAATGGAACCTTTACCAGGAACCCTTTCCAGGATTGGGAGAATCCAATATCCGGAACTGACGGTACTGATAAGAGCTTTAAGAATCAACGATTGTTGGGGGGCTTTCATGCCGAATTAAACATTCTTCCGGAATTAAAATTGAGAAGTAACATAGGTATTGACTTTAGCAATGCGGCTTTTGATTCGTTCCTCGATCCAATTCGCACAGGATGGGGCAGGGCAAACGGCGGAATAGGTAACTACACAACTAACCTGTCAAATTTTTGGATTAACGATAACACGGTATCGTATAACAAGCTGTTTGGGAAGCATAATGTAAGTGCTCTTGGCGGGTTTGTTCTTCAGAAATCCAGATTTGAAAACAGTGCCATTGAGAGAAGAAATTTTTCCGGAATATCAGTGACTACTCCAAATGGAGGTTCAGTGATAAATACAGCATCGGCTGATAAATCTGAGAAAGCTAATCAATCATTTATCAGCCGTATTAATTATGATTTTGCAGGAAAGTATCTTTTAACTGCGAATTTCCGTGCGGACGCTTCCTCAAACTTTGGTGAGGGAAACAGGTGGGGCTATTTTCCATCCTTCTCGTTAGGATGGAGGATTTCTGAGGAATCATTTTTAAAAGATAGAACTTTTATTGACGACTTAAAGCTAAGAGCCGGCTGGGGGGTAGTTGGAAATGACAATGTTGGTACCTATGCGTCTTTCGCAAGTGTTGGCGTAGGTGCAAACTATCCTATTGGGGGTATCATTCAGCCAGGTACTTTCCCTTCATCAATTGGGAATAATGATTTAAAATGGGAGGAAACTGAGCAGACAAATGTGGGGATCGACCTGTCTGTGCTCAATGCAAGGATTAACTTTACTGCAGAGGCTTACTTGAAAAAAACAAAGGATCTACTTCTGGAAGTACCGCTTCCGCTGTCAACGGGATTTGCAACCGGAATCCAAAATATTGGAACGGTGGAGAACAAGGGGTTAGAGTTTCAATTAAACAGCCGAAATTTTGTAAACGATAGTTTCCAGTGGGAAACAGATTTCAACATTTCCTTCAACAGAAACAAAGTAGTTAATATAAACCAATCGGACATTTTTGGCGGTATAGGTGATGTAAGTTTAGCAAGGGAGGGTTATCCATTGGGTACTTTCTTTGGCTATGTTGCTGATATCGTTGATCCAAATACAGGAAGCCTCCTTTACCTTGATGAGAACGGAAATAGCACAGTAGAACCTGCAACAAGTGCCCGGACAATTATCGGGAATCCCAATCCTAATTTCATCTACGGGTTAACAAATACACTTTCTTATAAAAACTTTGGGTTTAACTTCTTTATTCAGGGTTCGCAGGGGAACGATATTTTTAATGCTACCCGAATTGAGACTGAGGGGATGATAGATCCTAAGAATCATTCGGCTGCCGTATTACGGCGCTGGAAGACTGTGGGGCAGGTTACCGATATACCTAAGTCGCTCGAGGTAGGTAACTCCCGGGTCTCTAGCCGGTTTGTAGAAGATGGATCTTACATTCGCTTAAAATCAGCAACACTCAGCTATCAACTGCCTAAAAGCTTATTGTCAAGAATTAACGCAGGAGCAGCTAAATTCTATGTTACAGGCGAGAACTTGTTAACCGGAACCGATTATAAAGGTTTTGATCCGGAGGTTAATTATGCAGGTGGCTCAAACACAGTGCAGGGAATTGATTTCGGTACTTATCCGCAAACCCGAAATATCATCTTCGGGCTGAACGTTTCATTCTAATTTATTAGCGACATGAAAACTAAAAACAAAGCTTTCTATACAATGGCAATAGCCATTCTAGTAGTTGTGTCCGCCTGCAAGGATTTTGTCGATCTCGAACCTATATCTACTGCTACTACTGCTAATGCATATAAAACTGCGTCAGATGCGGAGGCTGCACTAACTGGTGTATACGACTCATATGCGCAGGAGTATTATATATGGGATAATGTGATTTTCAGCGACGTGATCTCCGACAATCATTATGCCGGTGGTGACGACCAAAACATTATTGCGGTAGACAGGCTAGAAATTACGCCTACAAATGGGCGCCTTTTCAACATATGGAGTCAACTATATAATGCTATCGCAAAAGCGAACCTGGTGTTACAGAAAGTGCCAGAAATTAGTGATGTGAATCTTGATAATAATAGCCGGAGAGCGCAAATCTTAGGTGAGGCTTCGTTTTTACGCGCTTATCATTACTACCAGCTCGTTTCTTTATTTGGCGGAGTGCCCCTGGTAACAACACCAATTGCGTCAACAGAGCAGTCGGCCACCAATCTGCCTCGGGCGACTGAAGAAGAGGTGTATAATCAAATCATCCAGGACCTTGATTTTGCTGTGGCAAATTTGCCTGATACATATAATGGTGACCCTGGAATTTCAAAAGCCAGAGCTACAAAAGGCGCAGCAAACGCAGTATTGGCTAAAGTTTATGCTCAGAAACCTAGTAAGGATTACAATAAGGTTTTGCAATATGCGGACGCCGTGATTGCAAGTCCTGCAGGCTATCAACTTTTAAGCAATTATGACTTTTTATGGGATGGTGCGCACTATAACAACGCAGAGTCTATCATGGAAATCCAGTTTACCGGTGCTCCCGAGGGGAACTATGGACCCTCCTTACTCCTTCCGCCTTCGTTAGTAGGGCATACCTGGAGAAAGTTTGTAGTGCCATCACACGATCTCATTAATGCATTTGATGCTGCGGGAGACAATGTCCGTAAGAATTCCACTATTCTTTTTGAAAGTGCCCCTTGGGTAGATGAGTACTGGGGAAACAATTTAAATTCCGTTATCCCCTTTTCTTATAAATGGAGAAGCGCCCCAAGCTGGGATGGTAGTTCAAACAGGCAGTATATTATTCGCCTTGCCGACATTATCCTGTTAAAGGCTGAAGCGATGAATGAGTTGGGTCAGCCAATGGCGGCAATAAAAACAGTTATAGATCGGGTTAGAAGCCGTGTGGGTTTGCCCAACACAACTGCAGCAAACCAGGCTGAAATGCGTACTGCTATTTTAAACGAGCGCCGGTTAGAGTTCGCCCAGGAAGCGCAGCGTTGGAATGACCTTAAACGTTATGGTCGAGCTGTGGACGTGATGAACGCATTAAATGAGATAGATTTGCGCTCGAATGTTAAAACAAATTACAATGCTCAGCCAACGGATCTTTTACTTCCAATTCCGCAGCAGGAGCTTAACAGAAACACAGCTCTTACTCAAAATCCCGGCTACAACTAATTGATTTGGGCGTAAGTGTATGGGACTGCAATACAAACGATTAAAAATAGCTTTCGAATAAAACACAGGCATATAGTCTAAACGATTATGAAAACAAGATTCAGCAAACCATTATTGCTTTTGTTCACATTGGCAATAGCCATCTTTTCAGGATGTGAAGAAGATGATAATATCCCGGCATCAACAATTGGCTTTACTTCTACAGTAAATAATCTGTCAGTCGACTTTAAGAATGAATCAACCAATACACGTTATTTTTCGTGGGATTTCGGCGACAATACCACACCGTCTACTGTAATGAACCCATCTCATTTTTACGAAAATGAGGGAACGTACACGGTCACTTTGACTACAACTGGTCGTGATGGGAAGGAGCATACCACAACCGGCCAGGTTACAGTTACAGCCCCCGAAAACTTTGTTAAGGGCGGCAAAATGGATGCGGCAGATATTAGCAACTGGACAATTCTGAAAATAAGCCCCGGGGTAGAGATTACTTTTGAAAATGGTAAAGCAATTGCCAAGGGCGGGAATTGGGGACATGCCGCCATTTATCAGGCAATCCCGGTTGAAGCAAACCAACCTTATACATTCTCCGCTTTAGTAGCCGGCAGCGGAGCTACGGAAACCTGGCTGGAAGTATACTTTGGAACTTCGGCACCAATTCAAAATACTGATTACACTACCGGAGGGAATCAGTTTGGATTAAGTACATGGGACGGATGCGGCAACACACCGTTTAGTGGTAACCTGGCAACGCTAGCCTGTGCGGGTGCTTCGAAAGGAAAAAATGGAGAGATCACTTTTCCGCAATCCGGAACCGTTTATCTGCTTATCAAAACAGGTGGTGCAAACTTGGGAGTTGAAGGAATTTCGATCGACAATGTTAGCTTGGTTAAAAAGGAATAATTTTTCTGGTTCTCCAATGAATTAGACTGCCTCTATAAACAGATAACGGGTCCGAATAAATTTGCATAAATTGAGGGCTCTCAGCAAATGCTGTTCAGCGATCAATTTAATTGTACTATATGAACCAGATACGAAAGACTATTTTAAGTGTAACGGTTGTTTTATTATCTATCTTAAGTTTAATTACCAGCTGCACGGTAAAACAACAGCAAGCGAAACAACAGAATATTCCTGTTATAGAATTCTGGCTTACTACACCGGATAAATCGGTTTTATTTCAGAAGCAAAGTGCTAATCTGGCTTTCTCAGATTCTGTTCCATCTGAACCGGTTATAGATATAGATCCTAAACAAAAATTCCAGTCTATGGATGGTTTTGGCTTTACCTTGACGGGGGGAAGTGCTATTGTTATTAACCGTATGGAGCCGTCGAAAAGGAAAGCATTGCTAAATGAGCTTTTTGGTATTGAAGGCAATAGTATTGGTATCAGTTATTTAAGGTTAAGCATTGGTGCTTCCGATCTCAGCGATTATGTGTTTTCATATAATGATCTTCCGGAAGGGGAAACGGACACAGCTATGCGGAAATTCAGCCTCGACCCTGATCGCAAGGATCTGATACCAGTGTTAAAAGAAATCTTGTCCATAAACCCTGATATCAAGATTCTGGGCTCGCCATGGTCGCCACCAGTTTGGATGAAAACAAATAAAAATTCAAAAGGTGGAAGCCTGGTGCCTGAGTATTACGATTCATATTCGAAATACCTGATCAGATATATTCAGGAAATGAAGAAGGAGGGGATAAGAATCGATGCGATTACTATTCAGAATGAGCCGCTTCATCCAGGAAACAATCCAAGTCTTTTAATGCTGGCAGCAGACCAGGCAGCATTTATTAAAAAGAGTCTTGGCCCGTCATTTAAAGCAGCGGGAATTAACACCAAAATTATACTTTACGATCATAATGCCGACCGTCCGGATTATCCAATAAGTATTTTGAATGACCCTGAGGCCAAAAAATATGTTGATGGCTCTGCCTTTCATTTATATGGAGGTCATATCGATAGCTTAAGCAAAGTGCATGAAGCGCATCCGGATAAGAATTTGTATTTCACTGAACAATGGATTGGAGCACCAGGTAAATTTCCTGAAGATCTGCTTTGGCATGTAAAGACACTAATAGTAGGAGCTCCTCGAAACTGGAGTCGGAATGTACTTGAGTGGAATCTTGCGGCTGACCCCAAAGAAGATCCGCATACGGAGGGTGGCTGTTACCAGTGCCTGGGCGCTATTACGGTTGATGGAAATACGGTAGTGCGAAACCCGGCCTATTATATCATTGCCCACGCCTCAAAGTTTGTAAGACCAGGGTCGGTAAGGATTCATTCTAACATGGTCCCCAATCTTCCGAATGTTGCCTTTGAAACTTCAGACAAAAAAACAGTTGTGATAGTAGTTAACGATAGTGCATCAGATCAGAACTTTAGTGTTCGGTTTGAGGGCAAAGCTTTCACAAGCTCCCTTAAGGCTGGTGCGGTGGGTACATATGTTTGGTAGAGCAGTATTGTATTAAGTGTTTGACATTGTATTTTTGGTGACTCTTAAATATTTTGAGTTTCCAATAACTATATGCCTTCTTTAAAACTTTTTATGCTCTTGCTCGGCTGTACTCCTCCGGGAAGAAATACAGAACAACATGACGTTTATTTCGCTATTGCATCAAGCATTAGGGATACGGTGCCACAAATTCTTAATTTCTGGCCTGAAGCGAACGGTAAAATTCATATAGATGCCTGGCGTGAAGTTACTCTGATCGACAATTATCGTGTCGATATAGTACGGCGCGACATTGAAAATCACAGGCTTGCAATCCCGAAAATTAAGTTGTTTTTCATAAATCTGGGAGGATATAAAGATGGTGAGTTTGACGAATTTCATTATAAGATTTTAACGCCTGCGATAGATAAGAATTTAGCGATAGTAAATGCTAAACAGACTGTTTTTTGTAAGCATATGCGCTTCACAGGGGCCGAATCACACATTGATGATAAGTTCGGTATCGATGTAGATGATATCTATGAAATAAGTGAAATCCTTCCGGCAGATATAAAACAACAATATTCCATTAGTTTGTCAGCCACCAATGCGGTCGGAGAGCCAGATAAATTGCATCTGGGCTATTTCAAACTGAACAATTTGTGATTTTTGGATCGGTGATTTAATAACCATTAATTTGGCAAGGTTAATGTATTGACCTTAATACAAAAATTGAAAATCATGAGAAAAATAATTTATTCTATTGCGCTTTTATTTACTGCGGCGGTTATGATTACTGCTTGTTCGTCAACCCGAAATGCTACGGCAACTGACACTACTATTGGCAGGGGAAAAATAACCGGAACATGGACGGTTAACTCAATTACTTATGAAGGTATTGTAGAAAGCGCAGTGCAATCAGTTTTCGATCAAGGGCCGGCTAGCGTATTTCAGGGCAGTACCTGGACTCTTACTAATAGTGGCAAGGGGATCTATGCTTTAACTAATGGAACTGTTCAGTCTATTTTTTGGGGATTAAATTCAAATGCAGGTACTCCTGAGTTTACGTTTAAAAAATTGCAAGAAGGTGAGAAAGCAAAAAACGTAGACGCCGGGTATAAGTTGCAGGTGGCTAGTGCAGACGGCGATAACTTAATTTTAAAAGCACCGGTTCAATACGGTGGTGGAACAGGCTATATTGTTTACAATATGGTTAAGAAATAATATTTTATAAACAAGGAACAGTGAATATGAAGCCGGGGAATTATCTCCGGCTTTTTTTAATTCAAAATCATGAAAAAGCTACTTTTTTGGTCTGCAGTTATATGCGTTATCTCAGCCTGCAACCAGAGTAATAGTCAGAAGGCAGTTGAATCTAAGAGAAATGGCAATGCTGAAATAGCAGACACACTATGTTTTAGTAGTTATAGTGGTTTAGAAAACCAAGATACTGCTTACGTGAAATTAATCATAAAAGGGGATAATGTTACAGGCAATTTTTCGAATTTTCCTTATGAAAAAGATTCTCGTATTGGTACAGTGACAGGTGTGAAATCTGGAAACCTGATCAAAGGGACATGGCACTATCAGCAGGAGGGAATCAACGATTCTAACTCTTATGAATTCAGGCTCGAAGACAATAAATTGTTGCAAAAGAAAACCAGCTATGACTTAAACACCGGGCTAGAAGTACTAACAGACACCGCAGCGTTCAGTATTGAGTTTTTAAAGGCAGACTGCAAAAGAGTAAGATAATAATATCTACAAAATTATCAATCTGTAGTGTTTGCCTCTGACGAAGCTATATTCTTCTTTATCCGGAATCTAGGGAAACTCATTGGACTCTTATTCGGTAAATCATCTCCTAACAGTACACCCCATTGTTTAAACATTTCCGTGCGGTCAAAGATTATTTTTAAAACCGCAATAATTGGTAGAGCCATAAACATACCAGAGATTCCAGCTAACGCCCCCCCTATAAACACTCCCAATATAGCACTCAGTGCATTAATCTTAACTTTTGAACCTACAATACGTGGCATCAATATATTATTGTCTAGAAACTGCACGAATGCTATCGTTAGTAGCACCGTAATGATAGGAGTCAATTCCTGGGAGGACGTTAACGTCAGCAGAACGCCAATCAGGTTTCCGAATAAGGCACCTATGTAAGGGATTAAGTTCAACAAAGCAAAAATTACCCCTATAAGTAAGGCATGTTTTATGCCGAACAACAATAGTATTCCTCCCAGCAAAACGGTGATGTAGGTAATCTGAATAAGCAATCCAATCAAGTAGCTCTTTATGATTACTTCTGTCTCTTTCATTCCCTCTTCAACTTTCTTATGATCTGAGGATTCGAACCACATAAAAACAAATCGGAGTAAGAGATTTTTATAGAAAAGCATCAAATAGATGTAAATGGGAAGCAATCCAAAGAACAGAAAAAGATTTGTTAAAGAACCGGCAGCACCTCCTAATATGTTTCCTGCGGAGCTAAGCATCTTTTCACTCTGCTCGTTTATCAATTTGAGTTGCTCGGTGGTAGAGTAATCAAAAACATCGTTTACCCAGGCGCTCAAAGATGCTAAGTGCTTATTCACATTTGATTTTATACTTGGAAAGTCAGCGACCAGGGAGCCGATCTGCGATGAGAAAAACCAAACGATTCCAGCGAGAAAGAAAGCGAGCAATAGAATCGGTAATAATATCGCCAGGATCTCGGGAAATCTTTTTTTCTTGAAGAAACGATAAACAGGCAGCAGTAAAATGCTCACAAAAAAAGCAAGCAGTACTGGCATGATAATATCCTTTCCCAGTACAATTAGCGCGCCCACGAGAAATAAACCCAACAATTCAAGAGATCGTTTTACGGTTACTGGCATTTCATTCATATATAATATAGTTTCCCGGTCAGTAATTGGAAAATTACAAAAACATCATCGGTGCGTATCAATAAAGGGAAAAATTCATTTATTGTTTGACATTTATAAACTAAACGTATCAAACTAGTTACCCGCTTTTCCTATTGATAAGCATTTGAATATATTAGCGACATGGAAAGATATAGTTTTATTAGAATACAACATTCTGGGAAGACGAGGAAGCTTTTGTGCATCGTCTTCATGTTTACTGGTTATGTTTCTTTTGCTCAAAGCAAAAACCCGGTCGTTGAAAGTATTGTAAAGGAAGCGACAGATAATTCGCAGCTGGAATTGCTCGCACATGAGTTGCTTGATGTAATTGGGCCTCGTTTAGTTGGAACCCCACAGATGACTCAGGCAAATAAATGGGCTGTCGAGAAATATAAAAGCTGGGGAATCACAGCTAAAAATGAAAAATGGGGTGAATGGAGAGGTTGGGAACGCGGCCCATCTCAGATTACGATGGTTTCCCCCCGAATTAAATCTCTTGAAGGTACCCAGCTAGCTTGGAGTCCTGCAACTTCAAACAAGGGGGTTACCGCAGAATTGATAATTATAGCAGACGTAGCTGACTCTTTGGCTTTCCAAAACTGGCTACCCAACGTTAAGGGAAAGTTTGTTTTGATTTCGATGAACCAGCCTACAGGAAGAGATGAAAGCAATTGGGAAAAGTATGCAACTAAGGAGTCGCTTGAAAAGATGAAGCAGGAGCGGACAACATTAACTGCTGCCTGGCGTAAACGGATAAGTAAAACTGGTTACAATACTAAGACATTAGCGCAAGCGCTCGAGAAAGCTGGCGCTGCAGGTATTGTTGGCTCAAACTGGTCAGGAGGTTTCGGAGTTAACAAGATTTTTGGAGCAAGTACTAACAAAATACCTACCGTTGATATTGCTCTGGAAGACTACGGTATGCTCTATCGGTTGGTTGAATCAGGCAACAAACCAAAAATAACCGTCCGTGCTGATTCAAAGAAGTTAGGTATGGTGCCAAACTTTAATACCATTGCCGAGATTAGAGGAACTGAGCTGCCGGATGAGTATGTAGTTCTTTCTGCCCATTTTGATTCCTGGGATGGCGCTACCGGTGCAACGGATAATGGGACTGGTACAATAACTATGATGGAAGCAATGCGCATCCTAAAGAAGCTATACCCAAATCCTAAACGTACCATCCTTGTAGGTCATTGGGGAAGCGAAGAACAAGGACTGAATGGTTCGCGTGCTTTCGTTGAAGATCATCCTGAGATTGTCAAAAATATTCAAGCTGTTTTTAATCAGGATAATGGTACTGGAAGAGTAGTAAATCTTGCAGGCCAGGGGTTCTTGAATTCGTACGATTATCTTGGCCGCTGGCTAAGTAGTGTGCCTGAAAACATCCGGGATGAAATTAAAACAACATTCCCCGGAACTCCTTTTGGTGGTGGGTCCGATTTTGCATCCTTTGTGGCAGCAGGCGTTCCCGCATTTTCGCTAAGTTCTTTAAGCTGGGATTATCCTACCTATACCTGGCATACTAACCGCGACACTTACGATAAAATTGTCTTTGATGATGTTCGGAGTAACGCAATTCTAACGGCAATTATGGCTTACATGGCAAGCGAGGATTCTGTAAAGACTTCACGTGACCGGAGTGTTCTGCCACTTAATCCGCGCACTGGTGCGCCTGCAACGTGGCCTGAACAAAGATCGCCGACAAGAAAAGGTGGAGTGGAATAATTTTTTATAATCACTTGTTACTAAGCCGCTCCATGTTCAAAGGACTTGGAGCGGCTTTTTTCTTTACCGATGTTCGTATTGGAACTGAATTGTAAAGTTTACGAAATGAACTGTAATTATTATCAGGGCTTAATATGCTGTTTGTATCTTTGCGTAATAGGAATCAAAGGCGTTCATCCCGCCACTTCATAAAGTCGGAAATCAATAAAATACAATGAAAAGTAAACCCGCTTCTAACGAAATTTCAAAACTGACTGCGGCCTTGCAATCAAAGTGTCCGCGTTGCCGGCAGGGTAATATGTTCGCGAATTCAATGTATGGCTTTAAAACCCAGGTTATGAACGAATATTGTCCTCATTGCGGATTGAAGTTTGAGCGGGAACCAGGGTATTTTTATGTGGCAATGTTTGTTAGCTACGCATTCAACGTGATCCAGATGGTTGCAGTAGGGATGCTTACTTACTTTTTTACTGGTGAAGAGAATTCCCCATGGATATACATTGGGGTTATTTTTGCAGCTGTAGTTTTATTATCGCCATTTAACTACCGGTATTCCCGCGTAGTACTTTTGTATTGGTTAACGCCTGGTTTAAATTACTCGCCCGAAAGGAAAGATCAGTCTGGGAGAAATCCCGAAATTCAGAGGTAGACTTACCTAGAAGAGAATCTTGCTGCTCACTTCTTTTTCAATTGTAATATAACCCGGATAGTTTACAAGGTTATCACCAATTGCAATTGAAGGTTTGATCTTCAAGGTTACAATTCCCTTTCTTTCGGTTGCCGAGTCATTGCCACCTTTCATGAAGTCAACAATTTCCTGCATGGTATTCCCATTAGATAAGATTTGGTAAATATTTGCATTAATGCTTACAGGAACAATTATGGAGTCGCCCGCAGCGATGCTAACTTTTTGATTGACCAATCCGTTAGCCAGTTGTTGTCCTTTAACCAAAACCTGATATTCAAATCGGTTAATTGCAGCATCTTGCTGCGTAGGGTTTTTAATTTTAAGATTGATTCGTGCCTTCAAAGGAATGTTCCTCTGTAGATAAGCCCAGGCAACTTCCGGCATGCTCCCAATGTTGATGGCGTTGTTGCTGATCATTTTGCTTACATCTTTCCCCGCTATGTAAATGCTATCTGCTGAACGGATCTCATAGATGCAGTCCTCAAGAGTTTGAAGTTGTTTAGCCTGCTTATTAATGCCACAGCCGAATATTGTTAGCGCCAGGCAGCTAAGCCAGACTAATTTTTTAAAAAGCATCTGCTTATTTGTAAAGTGATTTAAGAAAGTATTTACTAAAGAGGCGCTCCAACGGCCAGGTCACAACGGTGGCCAGGCATGCCGTGCTGAGGATTATTTTTTGGTTTAGCCGGCGCAGCAACCTTTTGCTCTGCGGTAACAGTTAATGGAGCACCAACAGGTAGATCACATCGGTGTCCCGGAAGTCCATGTTCAGGATTCAAGCCTTCTTGTGCAGTAGTATTAATTACCGGCGCGGTGAAGCCCTCAGCGGTGGGATCTTGGGTGTTTTGAGCATTAGGTATTGCTTCAGTTTTTTGGGAATCCCTGGTGTACACATAGGTGAATACGGAAGCTCCTATTAATACTATTATGACAAGAATATAAATGGTTTTCATAGTTAAAAGATAATGTCAGATAAACAAAGATAGATAAAACAATAGTTTGCGATTCACAGCAGTGTAAAAAGCAAGGTTCAAAAATAATACTAGTTCAATCCAAGTACGTTTACTCCCTGTTCAAAAACTACATCCACAGGAATTCCTTTTTCTCCCAGACGGTTGAGATCCTGCTGAAGCTGATTGCTGATAATTCCTTTTTCTTTCTGCAGTTTCTCCACTCCAGCTTTGTCGCCATTACCCTGTAACGTTAAAATTTCGCGACTTAAATCATTCATTGCTGTTGCAAACTTGTCAAAGTTTACTTTGTAGGTACCGTTTTGAGAGCGCTCAAAAGCACCTTTTTCCTCAAAGAAGTTGAAGCATTGCATGTTTGCCTTTCCATGGGCGCTTGCTCCTCCAAAACGCACTGAGCGTAATATCCCTGCCATAAAAGTTGTGTAGAAATCTTTTATATCGCCCTGTAGCTCTCCTTTTTTCAGAAGTGAAGTAACCATATATAAACCAAGTATATCTGCCTTACCTTCCTCAAGCCACGATCCCTGTTCCTGTAAAGCAGTTCGAACATAGCCTTTGCCATTTACCGTCGATTTAATACCTAACCCATGGGCTACTTCATGAAACATTACGTTGGAGAAGAAAGCATCAAATGTTACGTATTTCTGTTGTTCCTTGTCAATTAGTTCTCCGGAGATAGGCAACAATATCTTGTCAAACTTAGCACGCATCGCATTCTTTAATTGTGACCGTCGGGTGCCTTTTTTCTGTTGTATCTCCTCATCGTTAGGCAAATTCACTGCAATTGTTTTAGAGCCTGCATTACAATCTCCTGCATAATAGATGATGTCATATGCATTCAATTGAGATTCAGTACCCGGTGTTTCATTTTTATATTTTTGGTCAACCGGTAAACCCCGCTGCAATTCAGGTAGCATGGATACGTATTTCTCCAATCGTTTGCTCCATTCTTTATCTTTTACAAGCACATAGGCCTCGAATGATGTTCGGGTGCTTAATAACTTATCTTCGTAATTTTCGATGGGTCCAATGATTAGATCAATACCATTATTCTTCATGTCCATCCAAGCATAGTCACTTGCGGTATAATTACTATTCATCAACGCTTCTGACCTGAGAGTAAGATATTTCTTTAAACCCGCATCTTCAGCAAGAACAGATGCCTGTTTTAACAGGTTTGATGCTTTTTGCAGGTCATCTTTATAAAATACATGGTAAGGGATAGATTCAAGCTGACCGGATGTGTTCCTGCGAATGACAGAATATTGTCCACTTTTATCTTTAACGCTAGATTCTTCTAATTCCTCTTTGCTTATATCTGCTGGGTAAAAGCCAGCTCCATCTGGTTTCGGTCCTATTCCTGCAACAAATGGCTTATCACCATTTAAGCGATCCCAGGGACCGTAGTTGATAGATATAAACTCCTTTGTCTTCTGGTCTTTTACTTCCTTTAAAAGGCTGTCGCGCTGCGGGTAGGCTTGTTTCCAAAATAAATTATCCATCACCTTCGCTGCTTCAATCAGCAATGGAATCATCTTACGTTCGTTATCTGTCAAGGTCTCCAGATTGGTAGTTAATTTTACTTTTTCGTAGATTGGTAAGCGGTCGGCAACATAGCCTAACAATGAATCAGCATTTTTTTCTTTAATTTTTTCATCGTTTGTTTGGGGATTACGATTGCATGCCGATAGTCCAATACTTGCTGACAGCGCCATTAACAAAATATTGGATGTGAAGTTAAATTTCATATTTCTGATGTTAATCAGCTATAAATATAGCTAAAACCTGCAAGCCTCATCATCATCGCTTTAGCTGGGATCTATCCGTTTGCGATTGATAAAACTCAATTGAGGCAGAAATTTACTTACATAGTCCACCGATCGTGGGAAGCTCTCACTCAATGTCAGATTGGTTTTTATCCCAAACATCAACCTTAAAATCATAAATCGTTTCAGTAACATCTCATAGGTTAGCAAGATGATCGTCAATGTTCCTGCAATGATTAGACAAAACTTGGTAAGAATTGATGCATCCATGGGTATCAGATAGTAAGCCAGTGCTATTATGATGGTTTGATGAAAGATGTAAAATGGATAAACAATACTATTCGCATAGGTTAGAAACCTGTTTCCGAAGTTTAGGTAACGCATGGCAAATCCGGCGAGTGCAATTACCCAAAACCATTGGTTTAAAGAAATTAGTGGTAGCAATAGAGGCCCTTGTACCCATTCCCTGATACCAAATGTATTGACTGGGGAGTCAAACTGCAGCCATACAAGGCTGTAAAGAATTATCGTTGTAGCCGTTCCTGCTAGTAGTGCTGCAGTGCGCTTTTCCTTAAAAACTGCCCTTATTTGAGGTCGAATAAAGAATAGGGAACCAAAAAAGAAATATGGAATATAATACAATAAGTCAGTTATATTATCACTTTTTACAAAATTCGAAGAGATGTAATAGGGCAGGTGCAACAGTAGGATCACTGGAAAGAGCACAGCTGGGCGGCTCATAGAACTGGTGGCCGCAGCAAGCATTGACTGCCCGGTTTTGGTTTTCAGGAAGGAAGTGAACGGTAAAATGGCTATGCTGAAAATGAAGATAAAAGCCAGATACCAAAGGTGAAGCCAGTGAAAATTGCCGCGCGGAAACCATTCAGGGTTTAACAGGCGAAGATAAAAGTCTTGGATCGATTCCAGGTCTCCTTCAAATCGCCATATAAAAAATATCATTGGCGGAATTACGACTATCATACCAGCGATTAATGGTATAAATATTCGCATTAACCTATCGTCGACAAATTGTAAAATACTTCTCTTTTCTAATAACATAGATACAGCAACGCCAGAAATGATAAACAACAAAGGCATACGCCATTGCCGAAAAAATTTTAGAACGATAGCAATTGTTTGATTTGTTTCCGTGTTTGAAATCCACCAATGGGTGCCGGCGAAAACTTCTGCACAGTTAACCAGAACGAGAATTCCAAACGCAATAACACGCAACCAATCAAGATAAAATAAACGGGAAGGTTTAGGGGTAGAGGTTTTATGCATACAAAACGTGTTACAACGTCTAATTTATTTATTTTGACGAAATAAAAGCTTTCCGGTTTCACCGTATAATTAAGATTCGTTAACATGATATACGTAAAGCGTTTACTGTTAGTTACTTGATTTTCTTTTTGCAAACACTGTCTTACTAATGTTACAAGGAAATTAACTTCTAAACCGGCGATTTGTGAACTACTTATTATACTTGCGGTTTAATCTAACATCAAATGAGAAGGACCGATACTTTAGGATATCTAATTGTCTTAACAACATTAATTACTTCCTGCGTTACAAATCCCTACGCTGTTACCAACAGAGCCTATAAGAAGCAGAGCAAGCAGCTCTCAAAAGTAATCAGACAGATTCCAACAGAACCCTCTCCTTCAGAGTGGGTTGGGACTACAAACTTTGGGTTACGGAAACCGAATTATGTGATAATACATCACACAGCCCAAGCTTCTACAGATCAAACTCTCAAGACATTTACGTTGCCGCGTACGCAAGTAAGTGCGCACTATGTTATTGGTCGTGATGGAAAAGTGTATCATATGTTGAATGATTACTTAAGAGCATGGCATGGCGGCGCTAGCAAATGGGGTAATGCAACTGATATAAATTCATCTTCTATTGGTATTGAACTTGATAATAACGGTTTCGAACCTTTCTCAGATACACAGATTAGTGGCTTGCTGAAAGTGCTTGCCCAATTGAAGAAGAATTATGGCATACCTGCCACTAACTTTATCGGACATTCAGATATTGCACCGGGGAGAAAAGTGGATCCTAATTCAAACTTTCCATGGAAGAAATTGGCAGATAGCGGCTATGGATTATGGCCAGACCTTGTCTTAGATTCTGTTCCAGAAACGTTCAATCCACAGGAAGCTTTAAGAATTATTGGGTATGATGTAAAGAATCTCGACTTTGCAATCCGGGCTTTCAAACTGCATTTTATACAATCAGACATAAGCCCAATGCTGAATGAGTATGACAAACAAGTACTATATAACCTGTATAAAAAATATCTTTAGCCTGGGCTAACCCTCATAACTAATTCTTCTATAATTTCTTTATCAATTGGTTTTTTATACAAATTAATAATAGATGGGTAATTTCCGATCCGCATACGATCTGTTTCATTAGTCGATGATGATATCATAAAGATCATATAGGCAGATCTTTTATCGTCGGGCAATCTTTCAAATGCCTCGGCAAAATCAAATCCACTCATTAATGGCATCTGTATGTCGAGCAAAATGACCGTCTTATGCTCATCAGCGCTTATAAGAGGAGTGTCTTTGATGAATTTTAAAGCTTCTTCAGCTTCAGTGAAACTGCGTAGAGACTTCGAGTAGCCCGTGTTTTTGATTATTTTTTCAGAAATAAAACAATCCAGACGACTATCGTCGATCACAATAAAATTGACAAGTACAGATGACATTATTATTTATTACGGACTTTCACAGTAAAAGTTGTGCCCTCGTTTAATACAGAGTCAACTTTTATTTCTCCGTTTAGTTTTAGTAATGCATCTTTTACATTATAAAGTCCAAAACCGGAACCTACGTCCTGGGAGGTAGCCCGGAAAAACATATTGAAAATGTCACCGATATGATTACCTGATATGCCGATCCCATTATCTTTGATGAGCATAGTTAATTCTCCTGAATCAACAGTGATTTCCAGATCCACATTTTTATCTGCGCGATCCTTTTTCTGATACTTAAAAGCGTTGGATAGCAGATTATTAAGTATGATTTTCATTGACATGGCGTCGCCGCGAAAAGCTTCATTCTGTACGATTTTCGTACTAAAGTTTACATGTTTCATTTTAGCCGTAAGCCGGTGAGTTTCTAGCTGTTCTTTGACGATATCATTGAAATCAATCTCTGAAATCTCAAGCTGGCCGCGGTTTACATTGTAATAATCATGTATATTCTGAATATATGCATCCAGGTTTCCAACTGATTCTTTAATCAAGCCAAGCATCTCACGGATCTCCGACATGTCATTCATGTCCTTTGATAACTCTACAGCGCCCAGAATGCTTAGCAACGGATTACGCATATCGTGCGTTACGCTATAGGCAAATTTGTCGAGTTCATCATATGCTATCTGAAGTTCAGTGTTTTTCGATTCCATAAGCAAATTCGCCACGTAGAACTTGTTGGCCTCATTAATAGCCGTCATGATATCTGCTTCAGACCAGGGCTTTTTCACGTACCTGAAAACACTCCCTAAGTTAATTGCATCAATAACCGCTTCCACATCTGCATAGCCGGTTATTAAAATCCTGATAGGCTTCGGATAATCTCCCCTGATTGATTCAAAAAATTCAACTCCGGTAACATCTGGCATTCGCTGATCCGAGAAAATAACCCGGATATCCGGATGTTTAGTCAGTTGCTCAAGGGCCTCTTTATTATTTTGAGCAATCAAAATATTATACTGTAATCTGAAGGATGCCTTAAAACCAATGAGGTTGTTCATCTCATCATCCACATACAGAACTTTTATTTTTTCCGGCTTATCCACTTTACTAATTTTCTAAAGCTGCCATGATATAGGGCAACTCAATGATAAACTCTGTTCCAACCCCCACGGTTGTATCAATGCTAATTTCACCCTGATGTTTACGGATGGTATTATAAACGATAGACATTCCTAATCCGGTGCCTTCCCCAACATCTTTTGTAGTAAAAAATGGTTCAAATACTTTCTTTTTGGTAATCTCATCCATGCCGGTCCCATTATCAGCTATTTTAATGACTATGCCGTTGTCATCACATAAGGTCGTTATATTTATCTGCCCCCCCTGCTCTTCGCCGTATCTTTTCCTAATGGCGTGTATAGCATTGGAAATAATGTTAAGGAAAACCTGATTCAATTTTCCAGGGTAGCACTCTATCTCCGGGATGTCCGCATAATCTTTGACAAGCCTTATTCGATTAGTTAATAGATTATTGACAATGACAATAGTTGAATCAAGGCCTTCATTGATGCTAGCTTTTTTCAAGTCATCTTCATCAAGCCTTGAAAAAATTCGCAAGCCCTTCACAATCTCAGCTGTGCGTGAAGCGCCTTCGTGAATTCCTTTTATTAAGTGACCAATCTCCATCTTCAGATAATCAAAGTCAATCTCCTCCTTCAAATCATCTATCCGTTGCTGCTTATCATCCTGAGAATCTGAAGACAAAGCAACAGTTTCGATTGTGTCGATAGTCTCAAGCAATATATCAATATCTCTTTTAAGAGGGTTTACGTTGGACGTAACAAAATTGATTGGATTATTTATTTCATGCGCAATACCCGCCGTCAGCTGACCCAAAGAAGCCATTTTTTCAGCCTCTACAAGCTGGCTTTCAGCTTCTTTTAAGTCAACCAGCGTCTGACTGAGTTCTTCGTTTGCTTCATTTAATTCAAAGGTACGTTCTGACACGCGAGTTTCGAGTATCACGTTTTGCTCCCGGATAATTCGCTCATTTTCCTGGGCTGCCTTTAAGGCCTCTTCTTGCGACGCTTCTTTTTCTTTCTTAAGTGTGTTGATCCGATCAGCCAAAGCAAATGATAAAAGTACCGCTTCAATGGCTGAACCCAACTGAAGGCTATGAACTGTTAAAAAATTATATGGCAAGATCCCATAATCTTTTAATACAAATAAAAATACCGAGACAAGGAAGATAGTCCAGGCAACCAGAAAATATCTGGCTGGTCTGTACTTTTTGCGGGAAACCTTATAACCTGTAACGAGGATTACTAGCGCTCCAATGCCCGCCATCGCGTCTACTATATGATACGCCCAACCCTGATATCCCACAAGTAAAACAAGCAAAGCAATGATGTATCCCAGGTTTAATACATTTAGTAACGGATCAATCTTTAGGAGATAAATTTTGGTGCGAAGGAATGAGCGCGTGAAACTGATAGTAGCCAGACCCACCAGCGCACCACAGACTGTAACCATATTGTTAGCTAGCCAAACATTGTCGGTCCATAAAAAGCGATGTGAATAACCTAGCAATGTCGCTTGTGTTAGGGTTACCCAGAAGATATAGTTCACATATACCAGGTAACTTCTATCCCGGACTGATGCATAGATAAACAAGTTGTAGAATAGCATAACGAGCATAATCCCGAAGTAGATTCCTGCAAACAAATCTGCATTGCTTATAAAACTTAACAAGTTTGTATCGTTCCGAATAGTTACCGGGGCGAGTATTTGCTTGCTACCCTTCACTTTAACATAGCAGACAACGGCCTTGCCTGGATCGACATGAATATCAAAAATGTAATACTGAGTGTTATAAACCCTGTTTTTGACCGGTTCACTTCCAGAAATTGACAGGCTGTCAATGCGGCTATCCGGATATACGAGGTATAAAGTTACCTCGTCAATCGTCGGGTTTTCAACGTTAAGGACAACTTTGTCCTCGGATGACTTATTAACTAGTTTAAATCTGATCCAGCTGTTAAATGTGCTGACCCCAAAATTCGGAACGTTTACCTGGCTTCTCCTGAATAATTCCTGCTTATTGTTTCTGATGGTTCCAAAACTCAAATCTTCGGTCGAGTCCTGATGGATATCCACGTGCCGGCCAATATATACATTTTGATTTTGCTCATCAAAAACAACAGTAGACTGAGCTGCAACAGTTTTGGAGGCGAGGATCGCAACTATGAGAAGGAAAAGTAACTTTATGATATTGCACATTATATTAGCAATTTTTCAATGATACCAGATTCATACCATTCGTCAATGTGAGGAATCTCAAGGCTATATTGAATATCTAATTCTTTTTTCCGTAATACTTCTGTTGTTAGTTGATTGGGCGCAGCTCGTAAACTAAAAATTCGCTCCTGTTCAAATGGCTCCGCTTTTCTTAGTGTTTTCACATCTTCAAGCACTAATGCTGTAGCAATAAGATCAAGCTTTGGATAGTAAAAAGTACCATTGTTGCCAACAGTTTTCAGGATTTCATAGCCCACGTCCTGCGCCATTTTCACCGTATAAGGAGCAGCTAAACCAAACAGGGTCTGAAGTCCGATCTGACTGCAAATAGCAGCGCATGCCCGCGTTAAGAAAACACTTCCAATGCCCATTCCAGCTACTTCTCTCGAATTCCAAAGTCCGCAGATTTCACCCGTCCCGGTAACGGCATGCCCTTTAACGATATCATAAACTGAAGGGTCAAGATACCCCGTAGCTTCTTCAAGCGGTAGAGGCTGAGTTCCCCCGGCTACATTTACGCGAGCACCTCCGTAAACTTTAGAACGGTCTTCCGACTCTACAATGGTGACAAAGACTGCCGGATTAACCATCCAATTATCTTTTGATGAGGTCAATTTGTGAATCCCAATATTCTCAAGCACCTTTCGGTGGCCAAGCATAAATTTCTCACACGCATCATAATCATCTATTGCTCTAAACGCCCTGATTGTGATCATTTTATGAATCTTTTAGTTGCGATCCCCGCTGTTTAAGCCGTGGGTTATTCTGCAGTATTATAGCTGGTTTATAAATATTCATTGTTAATTTACCTGGTGAATTTTAATCGATGATGGATGTTGATGCTCACTAATTTCAGGAACGGGTTTCTTGCGGCTGCTGTCGTAGTATAGGTTGAGTATCGTGCTCTTCTGAGATAAGTTTGTCCGTGTCGATATAGTATCGTCCAGACTGAGAATACTGATTTAGTAATATACGGCGTGCAGCATCAGTTGTAATGGCGCCACCCAACACCACTGAGGATGCTAGTTGAGGTAAATTCTTAAGAGTTTTTCCAAGTTCTGACATGGAACTTTTAAGGCGGTCTGAAATCGTTTCAGCTCCAACGATTTTGAGTATTAACGAAATCTTTTCCGCCCCACTTAAACCGATGAAATCTTCAGGGGGGCAATTACCTATTAAACCATGAAGTATAGGTCTTGATGGCTCGAGGTCGAAGCGTTCGATGTCCAGCATTCCGCGATCATTGGTATCCATCACGACTGGGATCATTAATTCTCTAGCCCTGATTCTACTGGTAATCTTAGTTTCAAGACCGTCACAAACCTCAACAAGGAGATCTAACTTACCCCCCTGCAATAAAAAATTATCCATATTACTGGACGTTAGGCCGTCATTGTAAATTACAACTTTTATGAATGGATCTATCTCAACAATCTCGCGTGCAGCAATTATCGTTTTCTTAAGTCCTAAATTGTGTAAACCCGTGCGTAAACGATTTAGATTACTTAAATCTGCGGTATCAAAGTCAGCCAGGCGTATTTCTCCGCAAACACGCTCCATTGCCATTGTCAAAGCAATGGACTGTCCTACGGATAATCCTACCACGCCAATGGCTTTGGTTTTAAGGATATCCTGCTCAGCTTGTGTTATTTTATTGCGATTACGGTTGGTGCGTACTTCGATGAACTCCGCCTCATCAAGCAAATGGACCAAGCTTTGATTCCAGGGATAATATACCCAGACTCCATACTCGTGTTGTGGGCAGCCATTAAGGTGCCGGTCAATAAATCCAGCTAATTCTTCACCCATGATATCTTTCGAGGGATTTAGACAATTAATGAACTCTCGTAACTGACTTTCAATCTGGTCAAAAATCTTTATTGGTTGCTTGCTATTAATAAGCTCTTCATAGTTTTTTCTATCCTCTTCCTTATGCAGCCTGTAAAATAAAGGCTTAAAGGCATTATTAACTGTTTCCCCCAGTAACTGTTTCATTTATATCCCCTTAACTATCAATCGGTTTTTTTTTTGAATTCTAGTCCACAAAAAACCCGTCCCGATCTTAAATATCTTTATGCTATTTTTGTGCATTAAATACTTTGTACGCAAATGTCTGATAAAAAGATCAATTTACTTTATGTTGATGACGAAGAAAATAACCTGATGTCATTTAAGGCCACCTTTCGCCTGAAGTACAACGTCATGATCGCGTTGAGTGCAGCTGAAGCGATGAAAGTGTTAGAGAAGAAACCCGTTGAGATCATCATTACCGATCAGCGTATGCCGGGTATGACGGGCATCGAGTTTTTAGAAAAGGTTCTGGAAAAATATCCTGACCCTATCAGAATCTTACTGACTGGTTATGCAGATATGAACGCAGTGATCGACGCCGTCAATAAGGGGAAAATTTATCATTACCTAAGTAAGCCCTGGAACGAGGAAACTTTGGATTCAACTATAAAGAGTGCCTACGAAGCATACTGCAAAGACCTTGAAATAAAGACAATGAACGGAAAGCTGGCCACTTCCAATGATCAGCTCGAGTTTTTATTGCGTCAAAGCCTGCTTTCTTGATTTTTAATCAGGCTTTTAAAAAATTACTATCTTCAAAATATTGACACCGTCTAAAAGTCATTCTATAACTATATTTTCACGCGTCAAATTCCTCGGTCACCTGATGCGCCGTTCTTTTGTCGAACTTAAAGAGAACGATCCATTGCGCATGGGCGGTGCGACCGCGTTCTTCACCACATTTGCTTTACCGGCAATCTTAATCATCCTTATCCAACTGTTTGGCGTTTTTGTAGACCCTCGTAAAATAGGTTCAGAACTCATCGACAGGCTGGCCAACGTGTTAGGCAACACAAGCGCCATGCAAATTAAGCTGACACTAGAAGGCTTTCGGTCATTAGGTCAAAACTGGTACGTAACCCTGTTCGGATTTATTTTTCTGATGTTCGTTGCCACCACGCTGTTCGCAGTGATCAAACATTCTCTGGATCAAATCTGGGGGATTAAGCTCAGGGCGCATCCCGGCGTAGTCTTTACGCTTAAAGACCGCGGGCGCTCTTTAATCATTATTATCCTGGCGGGTCTGTTGTTTTTTGTGGGGCTATTTATAGAAGGAATCCAGGCAATAATGGCGGATTACTTTAAAGACATCTGGCGTGCCGGTGCCGTTTTCTTTATCTGGATTATTAATGAGATAGTATTCATAGTCATCGTTACCATCTGGTTTACCAATCTATTCAGATTTTTAACTGCTGGAAGGCCGAAGTTTAGTCATGCCGTTGCCGGAGGATTTTTTACTGCTATTCTTTTCACCGTGGGAAAAATCATTTTGAGGTTTTTGATGGGCTATAGTAATGTTAGCTCCATTTATGGGGCTTCCGGTTCTACGGTGCTGATCCTGCTTTTTGTTTTCTACTCCTCTATGATCTTTTATTATGGAGGCTGCTTTGTCAAAGTGCTTAGCGAAGAATATAATGCGCCAATAAAACCCGTTAAAGAAGCTTTTTCATTCGAAATTCTTGAAATAGAACCCGAAAAACCGTCCGTTAAACATTAAATTAGCTTTCTTTCGCAAACTGTTTTCAGAAGTCTAGTCATAGACTAATTCTCTTGATCTTATCTAAATTCAATAGTACTTTAATAAAACTAAAGATTTCAGAACGATCACGATACGTAAAGCTATTTCAGAATAAGACAAAGCTATTTCAGGATAAGACATCCCCAATTTCAAGCGGCCTTGTTCTGGACTGGTTCGGGTCATGTTCGTGTCTTGCCGCTAACTTAGCGGCAAGACACGAACATGAGTAAAGGCAGACCTTTAGAGTTCCTGTACCAGTATGTCTTCAAGTACAGCCCATACATTTTCTGCTAAAATAGTCTGCCCCTCGGCAGTAGGATGAATTCCATCGGACTGATTTAGTTCAGCGACACCGCCAACTTTTTCCAGGAGGAAAGGCACATAAGCCATATTGTTCTTTTCGGCAATATTTTTAAAAATCTGAGTGAATTGGGAGGCATAAACGCCACCCATGTTTGGCGGCACCTGCATTCCCGTCATAACCATCTTAGCCTGCGGATACTTCGCTTTTACCTGGTCGACAATGCTTTGAAGATTTGCAGTGGTTTCGGTTACAGGTATACCTCTTAATCCATCATTAGCTCCAAGTTCCAGGACGAACACATCAACAGGTTGTTTTAGCAACCATTCTATCCTGGATTTGCCGCCTGCAGAGGTATCGCCGCTAAGGCCCGCGTTAACCACTTTATAAGGCAGATTTAGCGAATCAATCTTGTTCTGGATCAACGCCGGGAAAGATTCCTCCGGTTCAAGGCCGTATCCGGCTGTCAGGCTGTTACCAAAAAATAGAATTGTTTTCATAGGCCCGGCGTGTGCTTTATTTTTATTGGCAGAAGTATCCTCTTTTGATTTTGCTTCCTGATTTGGGGAACTGGTACAAGCAGCAAAAAACAATAATAGAATGAAAGTTAAGTTTAAATGGATCTTGACCATGATGAAATTATTGTGAATCCAGGCTAAGTTTTTTTTAACATAGCAGGGTGGCATAAGTTTAACTAATTTGTAATTTTCAGGTAATATCATACTAATACCTGTAACATTAGCCGGTAAACTTACTTTAACATTTAAAATTACTTGTGGAAAATATACTCAATGTAGAAGGCTTAAGTAAAACTTATCAGAGCGCGGGTCATACACTCACCGTGCTCGATAATATTAACTTTTCTGTAGCCGCCGGCTCGACTCTTTCCATTGTCGGGCCTTCAGGAAGTGGAAAAACCACTTTGCTGGGCCTATGTGCGGGCCTGGATCGGTCAAGTTCAGGATTGGTTGAGCTCAACAACATTCGTTTGGACGACCTTACAGAAGACCAGAGAGCGCAGGTGCGAAATCAGTTTGTTGGGTTCATATTTCAAAACTTTCAGCTTCTGCCCACCCTTACTGCACTTGAAAATGTGATGGTCCCTTTGGAATTAAGAGGTGAAAAAAACATTCGGGCAAGATCCCTTGATCTCCTTGACAAGGTGGGACTTACGGATCGGGTTAACCATTACCCTGCTCAGCTTTCGGGAGGAGAACAGCAAAGAGTATCGCTTGCGCGAGCATTCTCGAATCAACCTAAGATCCTTTTTGCAGATGAGCCGACCGGGAATTTAGATGCTGAAACAAGTGAGAAAGTGGTAAAGCTAATTTTTGACTTGAATAAAGAAGCTGGGACCACGCTGATACTGGTAACACACGATCTGGATCTGGCTTCAAAAACCCAGCGAATCATCAAGCTGAAAGGCGGCATCGTCGTGTCTGATGAAGCCAAGATTGCCGAATCTGCAGAGCAAAACTAATATGCAGACTTCTTCACACTATACGCCAGCTAAAAGTCCGCTAAATTTTCGATGGCTGGTTCTGATGGCCATCCGGGACAGCCGCCGCAGTCGCTCACGCTTGTTTCTCTTCATTTCTTCAATTGTTCTGGGCATCGCCGCACTAGTGGCTATTTATTCTTTCGAACATAATTTAAAGCAAGACATAGACAATCAGGCCAGGTCGCTTCTCGGGGCCGACCTGGTGATTGAAACTAATAAGCCGGTAATGAAAGAAGCATTGCCTATGCTTCAGAAATTAGGGGAAAGGCGCTCGGAGGAGCGAAGCTTTGCTTCTATGATCTATTTTCCAAAGAATCAAGGTACACGGTTAGTAAATATCAAGGCGCTTCAGGGCGAATACCCTTATTACGGAAATATTGAGACAACTCCTGCCTCAGCAGGCAAAAATTTCCGGAATAACCAGGATGCGCTTGTCGACAAGACGTTGATGTTACAGTTCAATGCCGCACTAGGCGACTCGGTGAAGGTTGGAAATGTGCTTTTTAAGATAGCCGGAATTCTGAATAAAGCTCCTGGTCAAACCGGTTTTGCCTCGTCGGTTGCTCCGTCAGTCTTTATCCCTCTTAGCTATCTTGATAAAACGGGTCTTTCACAAAAGGGCAGCCGTATTACGACCAATTTTTATTATCAGTTTGAGAAAGGTGTTAATGTAGAGCGGCTGGTTAAGCGGTTGGAGCCGCGCCTTGATAAAGCAGAGCTTGACTATGAAACAGTTGAGTCACGCAAGGAAAATACGGGCCGGTCTTTTGAAGATCTTTCACGATTTTTAGCTTTGGTAGGTTTCATTGCTCTTTTACTAGGTTGCATTGGTGTAGCGAGTGCCATCCACATTTATATTCGCGAAAAAATCAGTACGGTGGCTGTGTTACGTTGCCTGGGCGTCAGTTCAAGGCAGGCATTTGTTATTTACTTAATTCAAATTGTAGGAATCGGGTTCATAGGTTCCGTATTAGGAGCCTTCCTTGGAGCGCTTGTACAGCAATTTTTGCCGCTTGTGCTTAAAGACTTCCTGCCGGTTGAAATAACTATCGCTATATCATGGACCGCAATCGCACAGGGTATATTATTAGGAGTGATCATATCGCTCTTGTTCGCTCTGTTACCGCTGATATCGGTGCGAAATATTTCCCCCTTGAATACTTTGCGTTTATCATTCGAAGAGACTCCTATATTGAAGGATCCTCTGAAATGGCTGGTGTATGGTGTGATTATTCTTTTTGTATTTATTTTCACATATCTGCAGATTGGTGGCTGGATGCAAAGTCTTTATTTCACGATAGGTGTATTAACATCTTTCCTGGTGCTGGCCGGGATGGCGGCCGCCTTAATCTGGCTGGCACGTAGATTTTTTCCAACCTCATGGAGTTATTTGTGGAGACAGGGATTCGCCAATTTATTCAGGCCAAATAACCAGACACTCATCCTGGTAGTATCAATCGGATTGGGGACAGCGTTTATCTGCACTTTATTTTTTGTACAGGATATACTGATAAACCGGGTAACTCTTTCTTCGAGTGGGAACCAGCCTAATATGGTGCTGTTTGATATTCAGTCTAGTCAGAAAGATTCGGTAGCAGCGTTGACCAGAAAAATGAATCTTCCCTTGCTTCAGCAAGTGCCAATTGTAACTATGAGGTTGAACGAAGTCAATGGGAAATCTGCTTCGGATGTGAAAAAAGATAGCACGATAAGGATATCTAAAAGGGCTTTTGAGCGGGAATACCGGGTTACCTACCGCGATAGTCTTTCAGTATCTGAATCCATTACGGAAGGTAAGTGGTCCGGAAGGGCAGAACCAGGGAAACCAATTTATGTATCGCTCGAAGAAGGATTTGGTGAACGCATTGGTGTTAAGATTGGTGATAAGCTGTCCTTTAATGTACAGGGTGCGCCGGTGGAAACCATAGTAGGAAGTTTTCGAAAAGTTGACTGGAATAGGATTCAAACCAACTTCCTGCTGATATTCCCTTCCGGGGTGCTTGAAGATGCTCCCCAGTTCCACGTTCTGATCACGAGGGTTGCTGACAATGCTCAGTCAGCGGGTTTCCAGCAGGCAGTGGTGAGAAATTTTCCAAATATCTCTATCATTGACCTCGGTCTTGTATTAAGTGTATTAGATGAAATATTAAGTAAGATCGGGTTCGTGATCCGCTTTATGGCTGCTTTCAGTATCATCACCGGGATTGTTGTTCTTATTGCGTCTGTGCTGATTAGTAAATTTCAGCGAATAAAAGAGAGCGTGCTTCTTAGAACGTTGGGGGCGAGCCGAAGGCAAATACTGGTAATTACGGGTATGGAATACTTTTTCCTCGGAAGTATGGCTGCCTTTACAGGAATCATTCTTTCTCTGGCAGCTTCATGGGCATTGGCGCGCTATAGTTTTGAAACAGTATTTACCCCTACCATTTTGCCGGTAATTATTCTGTTTATTATAATTACCGGCCTCACAGTGCTAATCGGCTTGTTTAATAGCCGAAGTATTTTAAACAAGCCACCACTTGAGGTTTTACGGAATGATGCCTAGAAGAATACTGGTTTAACGGTTCTATAAACTAGTTGCAGAAAAAGTATCACCCTGGCTGATATCACCGGTTTCATACCCCTTCTTGAACCAGCGCATTCGTTGTGCCGAAGTTCCGTGTGTAAAAGCATCCGGCACGATCTCACCCTGTGTTTGTTTCTGTATGCGATCATCGCCGATTGCACTCGCTGCGGTTAACGCCTCGTCGATATCGCCCGCCTCCAGCATATTGTGCATTTTATCAGCACGATTTGCATAAACGCCTGCATAGAAATCCGCCTGAAGTTCTAACATCACCGAAAGGCGATTATATTCTTCCTGACTAACCCTATCGCGCATTTGCTGAACTTTATCAGATGTTCCCATCAGGTTCTGAACATGGTGACCAACTTCGTGGGCTATTACATAAGCCATCGGGAAATCACCACCTGCACCAAAGCGGTTTTTCAATTCGTTTTGAAAACTTAAATCAATGTAAACTTTCTGGTCTGCCGGGCAATAGAAAGGACCGGTTGCAGAACTGGCAGCCCCGCAGGCCGAAGAAACACGGTTCTCAAAAAGCACCATCGTCGGTTCCTGGTATTGTGAGCCATTTTCGCTAAAAATTTTATTCCAAACATCATCAGTATCCCCTAAAACAACATCAGCGAACTGTCCAGCTTCATCAGAAGGAGAGCCCTTGGCAACTTCCGTTTGAGCACCCTGGCCAATTGGCAACTGACTTACTAAGTTTGCAGCGTCCGGGCCGAACAGCAATCCGAGTATCACAACAAGGATACCGCCGCCGCCTAATGCCATTCCGCCGCCGCTCATTCCGCGACGATCTTCAATATTTCCGCTTCCGCGTCTTCCTAACCAGCGCATATGTTTATAGTGTTTACGTGAGTTTTATGTATGATAACGATACAACACCGGTGTTATATGTTTGTTTTTTTAACAACCGGTAATGAATCTTATCTCATTATTGTACTTAATGTACTAAATCTGTTTTATCAATTACCGTGCTGTGATGCTTTTTACCGAACCGTTTTGTTATCAGTCGGGTGTTGCCACTACCATCAATTCTGATTTGAAAGATCAGGTCGTAATCATCATCATTCAACTTATCGGCTGGAGGGTTTACTCCGAAGGCTTTAACAATCTCGAGGATCGTATTCGAATGCCCTGCAACCAATACCTTCTGATTAACTAATTGAGATTTCACTATCCTCGCAATTTCTGAATTGTCTTTTGCATCATAGGTATTAATAGACACACCATTCTGCTGTGCTACCGGCGATACCGTTTGAATGGTTCGTTTGAAGTTTGTGGCAAATACGGCAGTAATCTTTTCGTTTCTTAAGAAGACATTTAAAGCTTCTGCACGCTCTTTACCAAGCTTACTCAAATCAGGATCATTATTCTTGGGATCACTAACGTCCTTTTCTGCATGCCTCACAACATATACAATGGTTTCATCCGGAAGGGTAGCGGAGCCGTTTACGGGAGCCAACAGCAATAGAAGGCATATCCAGGTCAATGATTTTATTAATTTGTTCATAGCTCGATAATTTAATTTTCAAATTATTCAAAACACTTTAAAATGAAAACTCATTGTAAACTTAAATAATTAAAGCATGGATTTTAAAGCAGTGATTAAATGGGTTAAAAAGACTTTCAGCATGTTGAAAGCGTCGTTCAATGCCTTTATGGATGATAAAGCATTGAAGATGAGCGCTGCTTTAGCTTACTACACCGTTTTTTCATTGGCACCTTTAATAATGATCCTTATATCGGCAGCAAGTATATTTTACGGTAAGGAAGCTATACAAAATAAAGTCTTTGAAGAACTGAATGGTATACTCGGCAACGAAGCTGCCCTAAAGATCCAGGAGATCCTGCAGGAAATTACACTTAAAAGTGATTCTACCCTGGCCATAATTATAGGTATAACCACGCTGTTTCTAGGGGCAACGGGGGTTTTTATTGAGATCCAGGATTCAATAAATCAAATCTGGAGGGTTAAAGCCAAGCCAAAAAAGGGCTGGAAGAAATTGATCATCAATAGGATTCTGTCGTTCTCCATGATAATAAGTCTGGGCTTTCTGCTGATCGTATCCTTGATCATAAATGGTATCATACTCGCCTTAAGTGCGAAGCTCACGCAGTATTTCCCCGACATTACAATCTTTGTAGTTGAGGTAGTAAATGCTGCCCTTACATTTATCGTGATTGCGACCCTGTTTGGTATTATTTTTAAATACTTGCCTGATGTCAAGATAGGGTGGAAAGATGTCCGTGTAGGGGCTATATTTACTGCAATTTTATTTACGATTGGCAGGTTCCTGATCGGCATATATATTGAAAAGGTTGGGCCGGGCTCTGCTTACGGCGCTGCGGGATCCCTTATCGTAATTTTGGTCTGGGTGTATTATACATCCGCTATCCTCTATTTTGGTGCAGAATACACCCAGGTGTATGCGGAATGTTATGGTGGTAAGATCGCTCCCGCTACTTATGCAGTGCATATCGTCACAACAGAAGAAGAAAAAGAGGTAAAGGTGCTACCTAAACAGGAACACAATATCGAAGAAGACTAATGGCTTTTTTACCAAATTTCAATTCTTATCGTGTATAAAAGTTAAAATCCTTTCCATTTCTTTTCTGATGTCTGCCGTGGGTCTCACGTAATTATTGTGCATAAAAGAGAAGATCAGGGTCTTGCCGGATTTTGTCTTTAAATATCCCGATAGATTGTGAACGTTAGATAAAGTCCCCGTTTTGCCAAAGATAAATGGCTGATCAGCCTTAAAATAGTTCTTTAAAGTTCCTGTTTTGCCACCCTGCGGAAGCATGTTGAATAGACGTTCTTCGTCATTCACCTCATCATAAATCTTTTCACAAAGTTTAACCAAAGACGCAGGTGTAAATAAATCCTGGCGTGACAGGCCTGACCCATCTACCCACTGGGGTTTATCCGGAAGATCGGAGAGGTGATTCTTGATCATATAATCGATAATAACCGGAGTGCTCATGGGCTGATCGGTTTCTATAGCATATGTAAGCAGAAGTTGTTCGGCCATAAAATTGTCACTTGGTAAGAGCATATGCTTAAACACTGAGTCGGCTGGTGCGCTGTAAATGGTTTGGGTACTTGCAGGCTTTGCCAATTTAATAACTCCCTGGTAGTTTGGCAGAACGGTCTTTAAAATAGAATCTATTACCTGCTGGTCAGTCTTAAATGGAACCTCCTGATTAAAAGCTGGAGTAAAATTTATCGCCGGCTGATGGAAGACATTTTTAGCGAATTCTCTTTGAACGGAATATTTACCCGAAGTAACTGCGCTATCAGTAAAGAGGTCGAACAGGCCCGGAGAAGGCAAGGGAGGTGTGCTAACCAATATCCCATCCTTCGACTTCAAGCGAATTATGTTGCCGTACACTGGCATTTCGGAGATCTCTGGTTGATAGTATTCGTTATAATCATCGTAAGACCAACCCGTACCATAAAAAGAGCCCTCATAACGGCCACTGGCCCAGTAAATTTTCTTGCCGCTGTTCTTAAGAAACTCCAGTACTCTTTGTTCTGGGAAATCAGGATGCAGAAATACGGGGTCACCAGTAGCCCAAAAGATCAGTGAATCGCCTTTAAAAACATATTGTAATCCCGGTACAGAGTCTTTCAAAAGTTTCAACCCGGCATAGAAGGTGAATAATTTGGTATTAGAGGCGGGTGTGAAATACTTGCGACTCATTTGCTCGATCACCGGCCTTCGTTTGCTCAGATCATATAAAGCAAACCCGGTGAAATGATCATTAAGTACCTCTGACTTCTTAAGCAGTTTGCTAATCTTTCCGGCACGAACCTTCTGCGCAAGCGCATCGTTCACTAGAACAAGCAGGGTGAGCGAAACAAATAACGTAAAGAATTTCATAGATTTAGACGAACAAGAATACCCCATGCGATTTAATTAGTTGACAATAAATATAACCGTTTCTTCTTGTTTCCATTCTAAGCCGTAATTTATAAAGAATATGCAGTTGAAGATCAGGAAACTAAAGTGCTATAAATTGCTGATAATTATTTCAGTACTGCTTTTTCTTTCCGAGGCTTCCAATGCTCAATACTTTGAATTTTCAGGAAATCGTAAACGAGAAACAATTCCTTTCAAGCTTGTAAAAAACCTTATAGTAGTACCTTTGACCATCAATGGTATGGGGCCTTATAACTTTGTACTCGACACGGGCGTGGGGCTTTTTTTGATTACTGATCCAAAGTTGATCGATACGATTAGAATAGCTCATTTAAGAAGTATCCGGATAACCGGTTTTGGAGAAGGAAATGAGTTAAGTGCATTTGTAACACCATCTCTGAAAGTAAAAATTGGTTCCGCTGTAGCGCAATCCATTCCTGCAGCTATTTTAAAAGATGATATTTTTGAATTATCGGGCTATGCGGGGATGCCCATTCATGGATTGATTGGGTATGAGTTGTTCAGTAGTTTTACCGTTAAAATAAGCTTTTCAACAAATTCAGTTACCCTATTTAGTCCAAAGAAACCTTATGTGCTACGAAAAGGAACTAAAATTCCGTTATCGATAGAAGAGAAGAAACCCTATCTCGTTACCGATATCGTTTTAAGTAGTGGCAAAAAAATCTCAGCTAAATTAATCATTGATACTGGTGCAGGTCATCCCATCTCGCTCGAGAATTACCAGGGCAAACCTTTCGAACTTCCGCCGGTGAATATTGCTGCCAATCTGGGCGTGGGTTTAACAGGAGCGATTAACGGATATATTGGTCGTATCCGCTCAATTAAGTTGGGAAAATATACATTGGATAATGTAATCGCGTCATTTCCCAATTATAGCGACGTAGGTTCACGTATAATGTTGGTTAGCCGAAATGGTAATATTGGAAATAGTATTTTGAAACGATTCGATATAGTATTTGACTATGCTGGTAAGGCGATGTATTTACGGCCTTCAACGTATTTGAAAGAGCCGTTTGAGCATGATATGAGTGGGATGGAACTAACTTCCACCGGCCCCGAATATAATCGTATAGTGGTGACTCGGGTAGAACCCTTTTCGCCCGCTGAGGATATTGGATTAAGAAAAGACGATGAGATACTGTCAATCAACTTTAAGCCGGTTAAAGAGATGAGTATACAGGAGATTGATAATTTGTTTCGTTCTAAAGATGACCGTAGTTTTATTATAGAGATAGTGCGCAACAAAGGAAAAGAACGGGATCGCGTAATCTTAACGCTTGAGCGTCGGATCTGATCATCAGGCAAGCTATCATCGCTTTTCCCAGGTTGATTGATGACCTGGTAGGGAGTCGCATGTTGTGTTAACATTGCCTGATTGTAACTTTCACGTTAACCGACAATAAAAGCTTTGATAAATTTGTTTCTTGCGGTTACCAAACCTATTATATATGATAAAAAATTCACGTTACGTTTCTTTCGTAACACTTACCGCGCTGTTTATAGTTGCCGGGCTTAATGATACCGGTGCTCAAACTCGCAAAAGGAAAAACCAACCGGCACCAGCGACTACGGCACCTCCGGCAGCGTCCGCAGCAGCCGCAGCAAAGCCCGGCGTTAAGCCTTACAGAGAAGTTATTACGGACAAGGCAAAGACCGACAACGGTCTGTTTAAGGTGCACCGCCTTGACAGTAAGTATTATTTTGAGATCCCTGACTCATTGTTTGAGCGGGAAATGCTGGTTGTTACCCGTTATGCCAAGACACCCACACAAGATCGCACGTATGGTGGTGAGGAATTGAATGAGCAGGTTTGGAAGTGGCAGAAACGCGACAAGCAGGTTTTCATACGTGTTCCATCTTATCAGAATGTAGCTGCCAAAGGAACAGAAATGTATCAGTCGGTACAAAACTCAAACCTTGACGCCGTTCTTGCTTCTTTCGATATCAAAGCGATCAATAAGGACTCAAATTCAGTTGTTATCGATGTAACTGACCTGTACGCGAAAGATGTACAGTCTCTTGGCTTGCCTCCTGGCATACGCACCCAGTTTAAAATCTCAACTATGGATGAGAGCCGTACATATATTGATACGATCAAATCTTTTCCAATCAATGTTGAGGTTCGCTCACTAAAAACCTATAAGGCTGCAGACGCTCCTGGCGATAAGTCTATTGGTTCAATCACTGTTGAGGTTCATAACTCCATGCTGCTTTTATCGAAAACTCCTTATAAGCCACGTTTCCAGGATGACAGGGTAGGCTACTTCAGTCAGCGCCAAACCGACTACGGACTCGAAACACAAAGAGCGGAAGTAACCAGCTACATCCGTCGCTGGAAACTGGAGCCAAAAGACCCGGCCGCTTACAAGCGCGGTGAGTTGGTGGAGCCCAAAAAGCAGATTGTTTATTATATCGATCCGGCTACTCCGGCCAAATGGCGCCCATACCTGATTGCAGGGGTTAAGGATTGGAATATTGCTTTCGAAGCTGCAGGGTTCAAAAATGCCATCACCTGTTTAGAAGCTCCTGCAAACGATCCGGATTGGTCACCTGAAGACGCACGTTATTCGGTTATTCGCTATTTTGCTTCTGATGTACCCAACGCTTATGGTCCGCATAATGCTGACCCACGCTCCGGAGAGATCCTGGAGTCTGACATCGGCTGGTATCACAACGTAATGAACCTGGTTCGTAACTGGTTCTTTGTTCAAACGGCAGCTATAAATCCAGAAGCCCGTTCGCCTAAATTTAAAGATGAAGTAATGGGTCAGTTAGTAAGGTTTGTTTCTTCCCACGAAGTTGGCCATACACTGGGTTTGCCACATAACTTCGGTTCAAGCGTAGCTTACCCTGTGGATTCTCTGCGCTCACCATCGTTTACCAAACGTATGGGTGGTACTGCTCCGTCAATTATGGATTATGCACGTTTCAATTATATCGCACAGCCGGGTGATGAAGGCGTAATGCTTTATCCCGGTATTGGCGAGTATGATAAGTGGGCTGTTAAGTGGGGTTATACATGGTTTGATAACCAAACTCCCGAGCAGGAAGCAAAAACGTTGAATAAGTGGGCTCTGGAAAAAGCAGGTAACCCGTTATACTTCTATGGCCGTCAAACAGGCAACCCTATAGATCCAAGGTCTCAATCAGAAGATTTGGGTGACGATGCCGTTAAAGCATCAACATACGGGATCGCTAACCTGAAGCGTATTGTTCCAAACATCGAAAAATGGACTTACGAAGAAGGCAAAGCCTATGAGAACCTGGAAGAATTGTACGGTGAAGTACTAACTCAATGGAACCGCTATATGGGTCATGTGCGCTCAAACATTGGTGGCATCTATGAAAACAATAAAACCTATGAGCAGAAAGGCCCGGTTTATACGCACGTTTCTGAAGCCAAACAACGCGAAGCCATGAAGTTCATTAATACGCAGGCCTTTGCTACCCCTACCTGGATGCTTGACCAGACCGTATTAAATAAGTTTGACCAGGCGGGCATTGTTGACCGGGTTAGACGCACGCAGGTAAGTACATTAAATAGTATACTTGAGTTCGCCCGTTTAGCACGTGTTATTGATAACTCTGTTAAAAATGGCAATAACGCATATGGTATCGATGAGCTCTTTGCTGACGTGCATTCCGGAGTTTGGAAAGAACTTAAAACCGGCGCCAACGTAGATACTTACCGACGTAATTTGCAGCGTGCTTATATTGAACGGATGGAATACCTGATGACGAAGGATCAGGAGTTGCCTGCAGGTATTCCTGCGCAGTTTGCGGCTCAGTTTCTGGGTACTCCAATCAACGCTTCACAATCAGATATTCGTCCGATGGCTCGTCGTGAGCTGAAGCTTCTGGCAGCAGAGATTAAGTCCTCTATACCGAAGTTCAGCAATGTTATTGTAAAAGCGCACCTGGAAGACAGCTTTATTCGCATAAACAACATACTCGACCCTAAAGGGTAAACATATATTCTAACCAAAAAACCCGCTCATTTTAATGAAGCGGGTTTTTTTATTAGTGCTCTTTACTCATATTTCCGTTTGACCGAAGTTTTGTGACTCTGCAAGATAATTGGAATTAGAGCCGCCCCGGTGCTCTATGTATTGTTTAAAGTTATTGATGTCGTTGCGTACAAGTCTTTCAAAAACCGGACTTAATAATCCGGCAATTTTTGACTTAAGGTAGCCACCTGTGGGTGGCAAATAACTAATGATCACCTGGATTACGGTTCCTTTACCGTCATCAGAGTCCATAAACTCAACTTTGCCGGCATTATCAATATCCGAACCGCCAACTGATTTCCATCCAATTACCTTGCCCGGATCTTCGTTTACTATCTCAGCTTCCCAGCTAACACCGCCCATATTTCCCGCAAGGTTAGCTTCCCATCGTGAGCGTCTGTCGGAGATATTTTTAACGCTCTTAAGGTGCGTCATAAACAAAGGTAAATTTTCCAGGTTTCGCCAGAAATCGTAAACTTCCTGTCTTGGCTTCTCAACATAAACTGAAGTCCGGATATTAATATTTGAGGTCCGACTGCCTGAGGTTATGTTAGAGATGTATGAATAAAGCGGGCAGTTACCGGTCACTCCCCGGTAAACCAAATAGCCGCCTGCCGCAGACATGAAGATATTTCGAAGCGGATGAGAAGTAATATTTTTAAATGTTCCGGAAAGCAGTCTTGCACCGGCAGCAATGGAAGCGAGACGCTCCGACCATGATACATTTACAGGTAACTCGCGGAACGTAGTATTATAGCGTTCCAGATCCCTGCTCATAATTGTAGTTGCCATATCGTTTTGTCTAGGTGTATAACTCTTCAACCATTAACAATCTTCTTAGTTTAAACTTTTTCGAATTACCGGTGCCTCTTTACTATCTTAAGGCCCATGAAACACCTCCTGTTTTTTTGTCAACTACTGCTAATCACGTCAGCTGCAACTGCCCAAACGGACTCATTAGCGGTTGTTAGCACAGATTGGAACACGCAGAAAATAGCACGCGGAGTTAAATTGAAGCAGTTCTGTTTTAACAACTCTTTGTTTAGTTCAAACCAAAACATAACTATATTGGAGGTAAAGCAACGGGGACGGCGATATTTTGATCTTGCCTACGAACCCAAAGTCTTACGTAAAACCAGCGATTTTGGAGAAGCCGCTAATGCTCTGGCTGCTCTTAACGGCACTTTTTTCGATATTGAAAATGGAGGATCAGTAGATTTTATAGAGTCCGACGACAAGGTTATTAACCACAACAAGCTTGGTGAGAACGAAATACGAGGACTTCATCAGCAATCTGCTATTTTGTTTAAAAAAGGGGAAGTGTCTTTGAGTAAATGGAATGGAGAGCCCGAATGGGAGCAAACTCTTGATGCGGAAGATATCATGGTAACAGGGCCATTGCTGATTTTCGATAGTAAAACAGAGAAGCTTGATACAGCAAATGCCTTCAATAAAACGCGGCATCCCCGTACGGCTGTTGCTATTACTAAGAATAATCGCGTCCTTTTAATAACAGTTGATGGTCGTCAGGAAAATTCGGCAGGCATGAGCCTTTTTGAACTTACTAAATTCGTAGACTGGCTCGGTGCAAGCCAGGCAATAAACCTGGATGGGGGCGGCTCGACCACCCTATGGGTAAATAATAATACTGGAGGAGCGGTAGTTAACTATCCTTCGGATAATAAGAAATGGGATCATGAGGGTGAGCGAAAAGTGGCTAATGTGATTTTATTATTTAAGAAGTCGAAAAACAAGAAGTGATTTAATTAATATTTAATTATTCGCCCGGTAAACCTTCTTTCGGTACTAGCCGTAATTGCTTGAAATTAAACTTAAACTTTATGGAACGCAAAGAATTTATCTCTATCCTGGGGTTGGGTGCAGGCTCTATTATTGTCTCTTCTTGTTTAGGGGCCTGCGGTAAAAGCGATGGCCCAACACCTGCTCCCACACCGGGGACAGGCGGCAAAGTTGACTTTACGGTAGATGTTTCAAGCAATGCGGATCTCAATTCTAAAGGTTGGACCATTCAGAACCAGATAATCATCGCCAAGAATGGATCGGCATATATTGCCTTATCGGGGACCTGCACCCATCAGCAAAATTCGATGACTTATGATCCTGTCAATAACACCTTTCCATGTTCTCAGAAAGATCCACCACACGGGTCTGTTTTTAATGCCCAGGGAGTGAAAATTACCGGACCCGCTACAGCAAGTCTGAAAAAGTACAACACCACTCTTAATGGCAATACTTTGCGCGTCTTTGAATCATAGAGTTTGTCTGTAGTCGCAACCAGTTTTTAATGGTTCCTCAAACAATCATGCCGCTATGTAAGTGGCGACAATTAAATCCCTTTTTTAGATGACAGCACCAGCTTCTATAGTTAACTGCAGAAAAGAAAAAAGTAACTTGTTATCTTTCCTGCAGTTTTACCCTCTGCCCATTTCTGGATGGCAATTAATTTTGTTGGTTCTTCTTTTTACTTGTCCGCTGAGGTTACTGGCTCAGGATGACCTCCTGAAAAGGGCTACTGACAGCAATGAAGTAACGGTTAGTAATCCAACATTTAAAGCGACCCGAATTATCAACGGACATTCTGTGGAAACCGTCGGCAAGAACAATCTGGACTTCATCATTTCTCACCGCTTTGAACGGGTAAACCAGGGGTTCGATGAATTCTTCGGACTTGATGCGGCAACCAACCGGCTTGGCCTTGAGTATGGGGTTAATGATTATCTGATGGTTGGCATCGGACGAAGTTCTTTTGAAAAAAACTATGACTTTTTCACAAAAGTCCGACTCTTAAGGCAGAGCATGGGTGCCAGAAATGTACCGCTTTCATTAAGTGCCTTTGCCGGATATGCTTTAAAAACCAATAAGACGGCTCCTCAGCTTTCCGCATCTGACCGGAGTAGTTATACGGCACAGCTACTTATCGCCCGTAAATTCAGTGATGCTCTTTCTCTACAATTATCACCAACGATTATTTATCAGAACAGGCCAGACTTTGCCAATGACTTAAAAACGGTATTTGCTACCGGCATTGGTGGGAGGGTTAGGGTCACAAAACGAACTTCTATAAACGGGGAGTATAATTATGTTTTTCCTGATCAGATTGACGATAGTTACACGAATAATCTATCTTTTAGCTACGATATTGAAACCGGAGGTCATATTTTTCAGTTACTGTTTACAAATTCGTTCGGCATGGCAGAACGTCAATTTATTACCCAGACAAATGGCAGCTGGGGCGATGGAGACATACATTTCGGATTTAATATATCACGAACTTTTAGCTTTGCTAAAAAGAATAGGGCAGAACAATGAAACGGAAACTATGGATTGTGATAGGGGTTGTTATGCTAGGCGCTTCATTGCATGCTGCTGCGCAAAGCCAAATATACGCCACCAGCGAGGGAAGCATCACTTTCTTTTCCAGTGCTCCGCTTGAAGATATCGAGGCTAAGAATGATAAGGTGATTTCATTGATCAATACCAGCAATAATGAAATTGCTGTAAGGGTTCCCATCAAACAATTTCTGTTCAGAAATAGCTTAATGCAAGGACATTTTAATGAGAATTATTTGGAGAGCGAAAAGTATCCCCATGCCACATTTAAAGGCAAGATCAATGAAGCTATCGATTTCGGAAAGCCAGGGACCTACGATGTTTCTTCCACAGGCGTGCTTAATATACATGGTGTTAATCAAAAACGAATATTGAAGGGCAAACTGACAATCAGCAACCCCGGGATGACCCTCACCAGCCAGTTTGATGTTTTGCTTGCAGATCATAAAATTAAGATCCCCAGAATTGTGTTTAACAAGATAGCCGAAAAGGTAGCGGTAACTACTAGCTTCAACTATTCGCCACAGGCAAAATAAAAAACTTTATATCCCTGCTTTTTTTCATTTTTGGAAGATCAATAATTTCATAAATGAATATATATTCTGTCGGGTCAGAACACTTGTCACTTTCATTATTAAAGAAGATTACTGATGAACGTATCCAAATCGCACTGAGTGAAAAAGCGGTGACTGCCATTAAAAACTGCCGCAGTTATTTGGACACTAAATTAGAAGCGAGTTCAAACCCTGTTTATGGAATCAATACAGGGTTTGGCTACCTGCAGAACGTGGTAGTACCCAATGGAAAATTAACCTTGCTCCAGCATAACCTTCTCTTATCCCATGCCTGTGGTACGGGTGAAAAAGTCCCCCCAGAAATTGTTAAACTAATGTTATTGCTTAAAGTGCAGTCGCTGGCATACGGGAATTCCGGGGTGACTTTGCAGACTGTTGAGCGATTGATCTATATGTACAATCACGATGTACTTCCGGTGATTTATACCCAAGGTTCATTAGGGGCATCCGGTGATTTGGCGCCTTTAGCACACCTGGCCCTTCCCCTAATAGGTGAAGGAGAAGTATGGATAAACGGAAGGCAGATCACGGCCGCGGAGTGGTACACTAGTACCGAGCTCCTGCCGCTCTCCCTGAAGTCGAAAGAGGGCCTTGCTTTAATCAACGGTACACAGTTTATGGCTGCATACGGTATACATATCCTGTTAAAAGCTCAGAAGCTTTCTGATTGGGCTGACACCATCGGTGCTCTGTCTGCCGATGTTTTCGACTGCCGTATTGATCCCTTCAAACCATTAAGTCATAGAATAAGGCCGCACGCCGGACAAATTAAAACGGCAGAGAATTTGTTTTCGTTACTAACCGATAGTGAGCTTATGCGGAATGAAGGTAAGCAAGTACAGGATCCTTATTCTTTCAGATGTATGCCGCAAGTACACGGAGCAAGTAAGGATACTATCGAATATGCGTCCTCAATTTTTCATACTGAGATAAATTCGGTGACAGATAACCCGAATATTTTTCCAGATGAAGATGAGATCATTTCGGCAGGAAACTTTCATGGTCAGCCATTGGCACTAGCGTTTGACTTTTTATGTATTGCTTTGGCGGAATTAGGTTCGATATCTGAAAGACGAACTTTCCAGTTAATTTCCGGACAACGCGGACTTCCAAATTTCCTGGTCAAAGATGCCGGCTTAAATTCCGGTTTAATGATCCCGCAATATACCGCCGCATCTATAGCCAGTGAAAATAAACAGCTTTCTACCCCTTCTTCGGTTGATTCAATTGTTTCAAGCAACGGCCAGGAAGATCATGTGAGCATGGGAGCAAATGGTGCAACCAAGTGTCTGCGTGTTGTTAATAACCTCGAGCGCATTTTAGCTATAGAGTTACTTACTGCATCACAGGGTCTTGAATTCCGCAGACCTGCAAGAACATCCACCGTATTGGAGGACGTTGTTAGCGGGTTTAGGGAGAAAGTTCCTTTCCAGGATGACGACCATTTTCTTGCTGCTGATATACAAGGTGCCGTTACCTTTTTGCAGACCTGCAGCAATTAGTCCGAAGTTCAATTTTCCTATTTTATAGACAACAGCCGCTTCCTTTTCAGTATCGTCAGATGATTTATTTATTGTTCGAAAGCTTTTCGGATGGCAGAGCTGTCGTTAAATTCTCCCGAGCGAGCACGAAGCCGATCTATCCAAATCTCGCTTAAAACTCAGAACAAAACTTCCCCAAATTTTCGAAAACTGGAAAATCGTTCCTTCAAAACAGCGATGACTCTTCGACCGGACCGGTTCAAGGTTAACCCTGTACTCACTATGTGATTATAGGGTGCTTACTATATTTTGATCGAAGGATGATATAGTAAGCACATAGTAAGCACATAGTAAGCATATGGTAAGCATATGGTAAGCATATAGTTAATGCCAGACGAAATTGCAGCCAGCTACCTCTATTGTGTAAAGTAAATTTTCGGGTAACTTTGAGCAAGAACGTTGAATAAGCAACTTATGAGTTTTGTTAAGCTCGGGGTTTTGCTTTTTTGAATGTTGCATAAGCCCTTAGGTAACTGCGATTCGTATCGCCCACCGGTTTAAAGCTTTTTACCAGATTCACCGTTTTGATGATGCTCAGTTTGTAGCCGGGTAATTCCGGAGCCTTGATCGAAAGCATATCTGCTATTCCGATCCCGAGTAAATAACGCATTAAACCCAGGATATCATTGGCCGTTGCTTTACTTTGGTTAATAGCCAGTATATGATCGGTCAGGGACTGTGTGAGTTCTTTGCCATGGGTGGACGGGCGGAACTGACGCTGTTTGATAGCGACATCCAACTCCTGTGCCCTTTTAGCGTTTTCGGGTATCAGGTCTTCGTTCAAGCCACTCAGATAACCAATTACGGCCCATAAATGCATAAAAGCTGTCTGATCTGAGTGACTTACATGAAAACCAAGCCTGCGGAGACCGCGTATAACGATCAGCGAGAAAGATAAATTCGTACCCGCCATATCTTCCTGATTAATGGGTAGACCCCAGGCATCATCCCATTTACTGCTTTGAAGCGTGTAGTAACGAACAGCCGAATGCATCAGACGCACTTTTAAAATTTCTGTGTAAGCGTGTCCCGTTGGGCCGAAAGCATCCGGGGCCATCACCTCCCAAACAAATACTGCGGTATCATATAAGCGTTTTGTAGTTTTTTCTTTAATCAGCCCGGATAGATACAATACCATAGCGCCATTAGCGGCGGTATAGCAATATGGTAAGGATAAAAGCCCAAGCAGGCTCATGATTATTTCAGCGTGTTTGGCAAAGAAGGCAGAGCCGGCCTTCATTAATTTGGGGTCGGCCCATGAAGGTAGCGTGCTAGCTTTGCTGATGAACGCGACATCGGGGTATTGAGTTTTCAACAGGTTTAACACATCTCCCTCAAACGTGTCGCTGAGGCCTTGCTGTAACTGCAGTTTTTTAACCGGGTCTGAAAATACATCCTGTATAAATTTATCAACTAAAGGATCTCCGGATAACCTCTTCGCATTTAAAAGCTCATCATTATATAATTTGTGATTAGTCATCATTCACCCATTTATTGATGTGATCTAATAAATTAAATGCATAAGTATTGCCTTATCAAATTTAAATATGATGCCAGTTATTACCTGAATCAATTGACCATTTTAGCAGGTAAGAACGATGAGTTTTTATTGTTTCGATTTGGTTGAAACTACTTACGCGATGGAAACAATACGCACCGGTGAATTTATAAAACCAGTCCAACAAATATTGTATTCATTCCCAACCCTCATTATCTTACTTCAGCACAAAGGGCATATAAATTCCCACGGAAACATTACGACCCTGGTTGTAGTAGCCTTCCGTTGGGTTCGATTCGTCGAGTCTGCCGGGCTTAAAACGGCTTAGGTGATCGTAGTAGGCCTTGTTAAATAGATTATTAGCGGATACATTTACCCTTAAAGGCTGTTTATTTAGCATCAGGGTGGTGCCTAATGAAGCATTCACCAGTGTATATCCTTTTGTGGGAGTTTCGAATTGATCAATTCGGGTTTGTTTAAAAACGTTATTCAGCGCGATTGAAAAATAGGTTTTACGTGCGGATCCTGGAATGTTCGGCTCCAGACGAAGTTCATTGTGAAGTACAGCTGCCGGAATGAAAGGTAAGGCAGTATTGGTTTCTGTGTTCGTCGCATGGGTGAATGCGAAACTGTTCTCAAAGTGCAAAGCCTCTATTGGGTGGAAAGTTAGAGCAGCCTCGGCACCGTATAAATTGGCATCAGCCTGTACAAACCGAAAAACCGGCAGCGTTTCAGACTCTGCCTGAATAGTTTCATTGTTTATCTGCCGGCTGTAGATGTAATTAGCGATGTGGTTATTATATAGGCTGAAGCTTGCCTGTAACTTATCGCTGTTATATTCCAGGGCAACGTCAGCGTATAGACTTCTCTCCGGCTTTAAACCGGTATTCCCTATTTCATACTTAAAGGTTCCCTCATGCACGCCGTTTGAACTAAGTTCGGCAATATTGGGGGAACGGAAAGCGCTGCCGATATTGGATTTGAAACTCAGGCGGTCATCAAATTCATGTGTAAATCCGCCAGCTCCTGAAAGATTGGAAAAATTATTATTAAAACCCTTGAATTTTAAATCACCCACTTCTTCCATTTGAACGCCTTTGATGTTACGGTAGTCAAAGCGAAGTCCGAGGTTGAAGGTTGTGTTAATCCAGGTTTTCTTCGCATAAGCGAAAACGCCTGCATCGTTTGCTTTATAGTCAGGTATCAGCAGTTCTGGAGCTTTGTTTTTATTGTCCTGGAATGATCCAGCGATTCCAATAACGGGTTCCCATCCATTCTCCGCGGCAAGATAATATTTGAAATCATACGAGTAGGTTTTCAAGTCGAAGAACAAGGAAGGGTCAGTACGGGTATCTTCCAATTCGCGTCGCTGATTATTCTGGAAGGCAAGTGTGGTATGCAAATGATTATCGCCAAAAAGCAAATTACTGTTTAGGGCTACTTTGTAATGCCTTATATCCTGAAAGGGAAGCAAAAGACTGCGGTCTTTTAAGGCATTGTCAGTAAATACGAGGCCATCCTGATCTTCAAAGTAGCCGTCTGCATTACGCGAGAAATCAGGTAAACCAATGTTGTTTCTGAAGCTGGAAACATTAAGATGGGCAAATCCCCATTTCTTATTCAATCCAACCTGGCTGCTCAGACTTGTCTCATTATATCCGGTGTTAGCTATTCTGCCACCGGGCGTGTTATAGCTGAACGCACTCTTGTAAGAGCCGCGAGCCTGCCAGATAAATCCATTAGTGTTTCCCTGGAGCATGGCCGAACTTCCGCTTAGGCCGTTGTTGCTGGCGTAATTGCTTAAAAACTCACCTCTAATCTTCCCTTCCGGTGCGGGCAGGGACTCAAGAATATTAATTACCCCACCAAGTGCGTCAGAGCCATAAAGCAAACTGGCCGCTCCACGTAACACCTCTACACGCTCTGCATTATACTGATCTGTCTCCAGGCCATGTTCATCGCCCCATTGCTGGCCTTCTTGCTTAGCCCCATCGACTAAGGTGAGTACACGGTTAGAACTGAGACCACGGATAACCGGTTTAGAGATGCCGCCACCGGTAGTAATTTGTGATACACCCGGAACTTTGGCGATAGCATCAATTAAGTTACCGCCGGGATTATTGACAAGCTGATCTTTTGAAACTGCTGATACGGACGTGCTGTTTTTGCGGTTATCTGTGCTGAAAGCAGTTCCGGTGATAACCACCTCACGCGCTTCAATGATGCTTGGAGTGAGCTCGATCTCTAGAGAAGAACTTGAGGCAAGGTCAATATTATCGGTCACTGTTTTGTAACCCAGATACTTGACTTCAATCAAGAACTGGCCGTGATCAGGCACGTTCTTAAAGGTAAATTCGCCGTTTTCATCAGCCATAGTCCCAATACGTAAATCGGGAATTGAAATGCTAGCACCGGCTAGTGGTTCTTTGGTATTGGCGTCGATCACGCGGCCGTGTATTTGTCGTAGTTCAGCAAAGATGGAAGGACTGTAAAGAAATGCTAATGCAACTAAAATGATTTTTAATTTCATGGAAAAGTTTATGATTAAGAAGGATCGGCTTAGTAATTAAGCAATTAAAACTGATGGGAGTACTGCAATCAGTTTTGGGGAGGTCCTCTTAATGCAGCAAACAGGCATTTAATGAAGTAGGAAGTAACTTCGTTCTCGGAGAAGATACTAACTGCCGGTAAATCGGCCAATTTATCGAAAACGTTAACCTGTGTATAATGGTTATCAAAATGAATGGCGCAGACCCAGCAAAACGTTTTTTTAGATGAAATATGAACAGAATGATTGCAAGGCTTATTGGTCTTTGCATCTTTACATACAGCCTGTTCTTGCCTATGATTATGAAAGAAATCCATCGGCAAAACCGTTACTGAAAAACACAGTAGCAGAAGGACTGAAATGCCTGTTCCAATGGATTTTTTAATACCTTTCATTTTCGCTGACAGACAAAGATATTCATTTGCAGGCCATTTTAGACAATTCACTAATTTTGATTGAGTAACAATAAGAATACTATGACACTTCTCTCGTCAGCTCTTGACCTTTCTGTAAAAAATACCCCAACTGGATCAAACTTAAATTGCAAAGGTTGGATTCAGGAGGCGGCATTACGTATGCTATTGAATAATCTGGATCCGGAAGTAGCCGAACGGCCGCAGGATCTGATTGTGTACGGCGGCAGAGGCAAGGCAGCGAGGAGTCCGGAGGCGCTGGAGCTAATTATAAAAGCGTTAAAAGATCTTGAAGATGACGAAACACTATTGATACAGTCGGGAAAGGCGGTTGGCATACTGCCTACCCATAAGGACGCTCCAAGGGTATTGATCTCTAACTCTCAACTTGTACCCAAGTGGGCTACTCAGCAGCATTTTGATGAGCTGGAAGATAAGGGCCTAATGATGTATGGGCAGATGACCGCAGGATCGTGGATTTATATCGGTTCGCAGGGAATTGTCCAGGGAACTTATGAGACTTTCGGAGAACTTGCACGGCAGCATTTTAACGGGTCACTGAAAGGCACATTGTCTGTAACCGCCGGGCTGGGGGGTATGGGTGGCGCTCAGCCGCTGGCTATAACTATGAACGAGGGAGTTTGTCTGGCTGCGGAGGTGGAAGAGTGGCGTATCAGAAAACGACTCGACACCCGGTATATTGATGAAATCGAAATGGATATTGATGCCGCCATAGACCGGGCTTTAGAATACAAGCGGGATGGCAAGGCCTTATCGATTGGTGTGGTTTGTAATGCAGTTGAGTTATTGCAGCGGCTCATTGATCGGAATATAGTACCGGATACACTTACGGATCAAACTTCAGCACATGATCCTCTGATCGGATATTTTCCGGAAGGCTTAACTGTGAATCAGGCAAAGGTTCTGCGTGAGCAGGATCCTGAAGAGTACGTGAAGCGTTCTTACAAGACCATGGCTAAACACGTACAGCAAATGCTTGAACTACAGAACCGGGGTGCTGTCACTTTCGACTATGGAAACAATCTTAGAGGCAGGGCGCTGGAGGCTGGAGTAAAGAACGCGTTTGATTTTCCCGGCTTTGTTCCGGCTTATATACGGCCATTGTTTTGTGAAGGCAAAGGCCCTTTCCGATGGGCAGCTCTTAGCGGCGATCCGCAGGATATATATGAGACTGATAAATTGATCCTTGAACTATTTCCCGAAAACGAAGGCCTGCATCGCTGGATAAAGATGGCGCAGGATCGAATTGCCTTCCAGGGGCTCCCTGCTCGTATTTGCTGGTTGGGTCAGGGTGAACGCGAAATTGCGGGGTTAGCTTTTAATAAATTGGTGGCAGAAGGAAAAGTTAAAGCCCCAATTGTTATTGGCCGGGATCATTTAGATACGGGCTCGGTTGCTTCGCCTAATCGCGAAACAGAAGCCATGAAGGATGGGTCTGATGCGGTAGCAGACTGGCCGGTATTGAATGCGTTAATCAATACAGCTGGTGGTGCGAGTTGGGTATCTCTCCATCATGGCGGTGGAGTGGGCATAGGCTATTCTATCCACGCGGGGATGGTGATTGTTGCTGATGGCAGCGATGATGCAGAGCGGAGAATAAAAAGGGTTTTACACAATGATCCTGCGATGGGAGTGATCCGCCATGCAGATGCCGGGTATGATAGCGCCATGGATACCGCCAGAAAACATAAGCTGGATTTGAAGGACAGGCTGGAATAAGGTTTATGAAGGTAGCTTTCCAGGTGTGCAGATAATCTGGTTTGAAACAGACACCTGCTGCTTTAGTGCAAATGAATTTGTTACGATGTTTAGTTATTATTAAGTGATTTTGTTAATTAGACAAAACTTGTATCTTACTGAGAAATAAATCATGAATGTTGAGAAGTAAAATAGAGACCACACTTAGTAATCATAGTCTCCTCATAATAATCCTCATAGTTGCCCTTGCAATGCGAGGGCAAATGATCACCCAACCTTTTATTGATGCTTTCAGCTGGCGACAAGCCAGCACGGCTATGATGGCGGAAAACTTCTTCAAAACCAGCTGGAATATCTTTTATCCCGAAGTTAACTGGACAGGAGTGGGACCTGGATATCAAGGCCGTGAGTTCCAGACGGTGAGTTACCTTGCCGCAATAGCTTACACATTTTTCGGGCAACACGACTACATTGGCCGTATCATTCCTATTTGTTTTGGAATTTGGGGAGTTTTTGCGTTATACCAGCTTGTTCTATTGGTTTGGGATAGAAAACATGCATTAGCGGCTGCCACGATTATGGCGATTCTACCGGGAAGCGCTTTTATAGACCGATCCTTTCTGCCAGACCCTGTAATGGTTTCCCTTACAACGACCTGTATGTGGCTATTTGTGTTATATCTGCGTGAAAATAAAACACGATATCTCATTCTGGCAGGCTTTGCAGGTTGTCTGGGGATATTAACGAAGCTTCCAGGCATTATTATCGCCTTGCCGATGTTTTATGCATACATCTCAATTTACAGAGACCGAGGACACCTTAAATTCTCCTATACTAAACCAGTTTTACTGACTGCAGGACTGGTGTTAGTTACAGTTATCGCATATTATTTATGGGCGAGATATTTATCACTCCATTATCCTCCATATCATTTTGCCGGATCGGGAAACTGGATATGGAACGATTGGAAGGGGATGCTAAAGAGTTATTATTTACTAGGCACTTTAAAAAATGTATTCGAATACTGGATTCTGGGCTATCCGGCTATAGTTCTTTTTATCCTGGGATTTTTATTATCTCCACCTCCCAAAAGTGAGGTTCGATCGGAAGGTATTAAGTGGTTCTTTCATTATTTATTGCTCGGCTGCGCCTTCTATTATTTTATTGGGGCTTTTGAATTAATTCGCAATGCCTGGAACTTTCAACTTTTCTTACCAGTTATTTCAGTCTTTTGTGGAAGAATGCTTGTAGTTCTTTATTCACTAAGCAATTCGCCCAAACCCGCAAAAATGTTGCGGGTTGCTGTAGTGGTTGTCTTGATGATAGCTTATAATATTAAAATTATGCGTGAGCAGCTCTTTAACGGAAATCGCGCAAACCATAGTTATGAAATGGGCAAGGAACTAAAGAAGTTGAAACAGCCCGGCGATTTAGTGGTTACTATCGCTCAGGATATGGGTGATCCGGTAGCAATTTATTACAGCGGAGCTAAAGGGTGGGTTTTCCCGCCTGCAGACCAATGGGCACCGAAAGAGCTGCCTCCAGATGACACGATGTCTGTTACTATACTAAAAGATTTGAGATCTAAAGGTGCTGATTGGTTTGGTATTACCGGGGAACACTACTCTGAGATTCAGACGAATCATCCCAGACTGGCAAGTTACCTAAAGTCGGAAATGAACTTAGTAAAGAAGAATGAGGATTTTATAATCTTGAGATGGTAGAAGCTCAGCTTATCGGATTATGGATACAGCACCCTTTAGTATCGGCTTGCCAGCTTTTAAATCTATGATATAGTAATAAACTCCGACCGGAAGTGTCTGACCATTGAAAGTTCCGTCCCATTCCCGATCATAGCCAACGCTTTTGTAAACAGCATTGCCATAGCGGTTAAAAACTGTAATATTAGCTTCCGGGTAAGTATTTAAAGCGGCTATCCTCCAGCTATCATTAACGAGGTCACCATTGGGTGTGAAGGCATTGGGAACAACCAGCTTTTTCAGCACCCGAATGGAAACTTCGTCCTCGGCAACCATATTGCAACCATCGTCAGACATTACAGTCAATGTATAAGTGATATCTTCAGTTGGGCTGGCGGTTGGATTAAGAATATTCGGGTTATCCAGATAATAAGCTGGCGTCCAGAAGTATCTCAGATTCTGCCCTTCTGCCTTACCCTTTAATTCAATGGTCTGCCCTTCATCTATAGTGATATCCAAGCCTGCATCGGCTGTTGGATTTTTAGTAACTTCAATAGGAATCACGTTCGAAACGATCCTGCAGTTTAGTGAGTTTATGTTCGATCCTTCCGCAGCTGCTAAACGAAACTGGTATCCTTCCGTGTTGATCGTTGGAATATCTACTGTATAAGATAGCGAGGTTGCACCTTCGAGATCCTGCCAACCCTCACCGTCATTATTATTAATTTGCCATTGGTAAGATGGATTTATGTATCCGACAGGCGCCTCTCCGTTTAACACAATACTAGCAGATCCACCTTCACAAAACGGTCCACTCAAAGATGCTGGGTCACCGGCGGCCTTAAGCACAGGCCCGCACGCTCTGAAAGTAATATCATCTAACGCGAGATCGTTACCACAGCCTCCTTCCGAATTGTTGGTCATTCGTATAACAACCTCGTCGGCCGTAGAAGTAAAGTAAAAACCATATTGCTTCCACTCAGGACCTCCGGATTCAGCAATATCGCCTGTATCAAAAGTTTTCAGGACGGCGCCACCAACGGTTTCTATTGTGAAGGTAATATTCGGATCAATGCCTTCCGAACCACAGGATCCTGCCCTTAGGATATTTAACACCCAGGCAGCAAATTCATAGGTCGTTCCGGCGCAAAGACCACTTACTCTCTGTTTATAAAAATCACCTGCTGTAAACGACGCGTTGATGATCATCATATTACCATTTATATCTGCGGGGGTATGATCCTGGCTGAGAGAATGCCATGTACTACTAAAACAATCCAGATTCTCGGATCCGATGCTGTAAAAGCCATCACCAGGGCATGAATTTGAGTTATACGTGTACGACGTTACGTTGGGCGGTAGTGGGGTTGCAGCAGGTAATCCCGCTCCAAATGTGATATTCACAACCGGATCTCCTAAACTCCCGCTACAAGTTTGAGCAAGCAGGAATGTGCTATTTGACAGTACAGTAAGAAGAATATAAATAAGGGTTCTATAGTATTTCAAAACAAGGTTGACGGAATCGCAATATAGACAATATTAGCAGGTGTTGATAGCATTTCAAGCGTATGAGGATAGTAAAGGTAAAAGATAAATAAGGCCAATTACCTATTGGTACTCCTCTTTTGAATAAAATCGTTTAAGGCAGCCATTGCCGATCTTTGCACCTTGTTTTTGAAAAATGGTGTCCAGCCGAGTAACCGTGCTGAGAGCCCCAGGGCTTGTCCTGCCCATCTATGAAAGTTGAAGTGATCGGTATGTTCTACAATCTTCCCATTTTTAAATTCGAAACCTGCGGTGACATGATTTACTACAAATCTTCCAGTTGAAGAGAATTTATAACGGGCAATCCATTTGGCACTGCCTTCTGACTCATTTGCTTTAACATCCATGAATTCAATCTCCAGATTGTTACCTCTTAAACAAAGCATTTCCCACATTGCACGAACTTGTTCTGCATTAAGAGTGTGAAATACCGGGTCATTGAATCTTGCATTGTCGGCGTAGCAGTTCTGCATAGTTCTATAGTCCTTCTTTTGGAAAGCCAAATAGAATTGTTCGATTAGCAGGGCGTTTTGTTTCATCCGGTTGATCAAAAACTATGGTACAGGTATTTCCCACTCTTTCCTAAGTTTCTGAAGCTGAGTAATGGGGCTTTTCCCTAATTGGTTTTCAACAATTGTCTTATTGATACTAAATGAGCAAAAAGCACTACCGGAACTACAAAGGCAGGCAACCAGGTGAACGGGAAGTTCAATATAGCAATGTTCGGTTGCTCGAAAGCAAATTGTTGAAAACGGAATGGTGCGGAAAGGGCGGCATTGGTCACGATATTTATTAAAAGAGCTAGTGAGATGAAATTCCAGATCAGGATAGTTCTTCTGCTCAGGTTCTGTTTTTTCAGCCCATAATAAGCCACCAGCGGTGCGGTGAGCCCTGCAAGGATATCAAAGTTGCGGCCAGCAAAAGTCATTAACTCCGGAACGGCTCGATGGAGGAAGAGCCAGTACAAGACTATCTCCACAGGAATTCGCACAATGTGTAGCCATGTCAAAGACACCAGCGACAGACTATCCATAACGCGACGCCCTTTTTCAGTTAGGAATAGAAGCAGTATAAAAAGTAAGGGCGGGATGATAAGCAGTACAAACCTTGGGGGAAGCAACCGCGTGTCGGTGTTGTAAAAGTTATTCAATGTGAGAACAGACTGTATAAGCAGCCACAGGATGACAATGAAAATGATCCAGTTTCGCTTTTTCTCTGTAAGAACTGATTGCCTGATGACGTAATGGAATAAAATTAAGGTAACCAGTGTGGTAACTGCGAATACAATCGAAATGTACGATGGCAGCTGCTCTATCATTTCAAACTGTTTGCCCTTTGTTCGGTCGGTAGTTCTTCGATGTAGCGGATTTTGATGTCAATTCAGAGTACGCAGTGGACAATGCGTCCGTCAGCAGATCTTTTCTCACGTCCGACAGCTTGATTATAGTCCACCCTTGCTTGCCCCATTTATTAGGAACAGGATAGATAGCAGACTGGTCGAACGCCGAGAAAACATCCTGGTCTATTTCATTTAACTTTATACATGCCTGGTTCTTTATAACATCAAGTGTGGCGAATATCTTGTTACCAAAGCGGAAAGAGGTCTTTTCAAAATGCGGCTGTTCGGTTGTCCCGGGGAACGCAAGCGCCATTTGCCGGAAAGTCTCGGTATCTACCATCTACCTAATTTACAGATTATTTTCCCCTTATTCTAACACATGGTAGGCAAGCACTTTCTGCACATCATAAACGTTTACAGATTTGTTGAATTTTTTAGTGACACTGGCTTGTGACTCGCCGGAGATCCAGATCTTGAGTTCGGCATCGAGTTCAAAAGTCCCTGCTGTTTCTACGCTAAACCGTGAAATGCTTTTATAAGAGACAGACATATATTCGGTTTTGCGTCCTGTTAAGCCTTGCCTGTCTACCAGAATTAATCGCTTGGTCGTAAAAATGAAAGTATCCCGAATCAACTTGAAGCCCAGCTCAATTTCTTCACCTTCGATCAGAAGGTTTCCGTAGTCTTTTTTTAATTCTTCCTTCGTTACTGTACCTGCGTTACCAAGCAGTGCTGAAAATATTCCCATGTCGTCGTTATTTAAAAGCGAAATATACAAACTGATAGTCTTAATTTTGATTAACAGGTTCACCGAATATTATTAATGATCACGGATTACTGAGTTATCATGAAAGATAATTTTTCTAACCACGCTGCTGTTTATGCTGCCTTCCGGCCGGTTTATCCCGTTGAGCTGTATGATTATTTGCTGTCTTTAGTTCCGGAAAGAAACAGAGCATGGGACTGCGGATGCGGAAACGGACAGGTTGCGGGGGTATTATCTAATTATTTTAACCAGGTAGATGCTACAGATATAAGTCAGAAGCAACTCGATCATGCTGTTAAAAAGTTCAACATCAAGTACCAGCTTGCTGCCGCTGAGAAGGTAGATATTGCTCCGGCTAGCATTGACCTTGTGACAGTCGCGCAAGCTATACATTGGTTTAATTTTGACGCTTTCTATAAAGAGGTCTATCGTGTTTGTAAACCAGGTTCTGTTATTGCGGCCTGGTGTTACAGCCTCCTGACGATTAACGATGAAATAGATCACGTGATACAACATCTGTATGCTGATACGCTCGGCGATCAATACTGGGATGCGGAACGAAGATTAGTAGAGGATCACTACCAAACTATCCCTTTTCCTTTTAATGAAGTGGTTGCACCTGAATTTTTTATCCGCGTTTCCTGGACCATTGATCATCTAATAGGTTATCTAAACAGCTGGTCGGCCGTTCAGCATTATATCCGCGACAATAATGAAAACCCGGTCGATAAGATCACTGCAGAGCTTCGGGACGGCTGGGGACAAACTTGGAGTCAAGAAGTAATATTTCCTTTGTTCCTTAGGGTCGGAAAGGTCAAAACTTATTAAATGAAAGTGCCTCAAAAAATTGCTTTCGATTTTGTAGTCGAAGAGTTATATAGCCGGAATCCGCAGGTAAAAGCCATTTTCGGAGCTCACGGCGTTTACATCGGTAATAAGATCATTTGTATCCTCCGCGAAAAGGACAGCTACTCTAATGATAACGGAATCTGGATTGCTTCTCCGTCTGAAAACCATGAAAGTTTAAAAGAACTAATTCCAGTTCTTCAAAAAATTGAAATGTTTGGTGAGAACGCCGGTGACTGGCTGTTGATCCCCTCAGATAATGAAGACTTTGAAACTTATGCAAATGTGTTCTGCAGGCTGGTGCTGCAGGGGGATCTGCGAATCGGCAAAGTATCGAAAGCAAAGTTTTTGACGAAGTGAAGAATGGAGTGCAGTATCAGAAGCTTCTTAAGTTTTGTGCTACTTATCCGATACCCTGACTAATACCATGTTCGACCATCCTAAGATTAAATAGCTTTTGATCTTAGGATGGTCGAACAGGTCACGAACCAGTCTTGAATTAGACCGAATCGAAAAGTGTCTATATCAGAATGAAATAGCTTTTGGATTAGGGAAATTTTTTATAGTGCTAATTCTGCGTTGACTTTGATTTAAATCCCAGAATTGTCCAGTTTCTACTGAGCAGGCATTTCCAGTAATTCCAGTTGCATTAAAATTTCATTTTCCTTAACCGGGTAAGGCCGGTCATGCCGGATTGTTTGATAGACCGAATCAAACAGGTTCATATATTTTCCCTCCTGCGATGGAATCAGGGTGCTGATTTTTTCACCCTTGTCATCAACAACGGTCAGTTTTCCTTCCTTTCCCGCAGGTTCTTTTCCAAAGCCAACATCCCCGGGCATCATTCCGCCCAGGAGCTGATCTTCCTGCATATCGCAAAAAGATTTAATAAAGGAGCCTTTAGTTCCATGGATCACAATTCCGGGCTGCGGATCTGCTGCCAGCAAGCTAACGGTGATGAATACATTTAGATAATCAGGATATTGTAGATGCAGATGGCCATAATCATCAACCTGGCTGCCCGGGCGGTATTTTCCTAAAGTCTTATGGAAGTGTTCTGGATTTCCGAAAAGGCTGATGGCCTGGTCAATCAGGTGTGAGCCGAGGTCGTACAAGATGCCACTTCCTGGCACCGGGGTTTCTTTGAATGTTTTCGGTCCGATGGATTCACGGTAACGGTCAAATCGTAGATGCACCTCTATAAGCTGTCCCAATTTGCCGCTCTCGATAACTTGCTTGGTGGCCAGGAAATCGCTTGAAAAGCGGCGATTCTGATAGATCATCACCTTTTTACCCTGAGATCTTCCAAGTTCAAATAGTTCTCGGACCTCTTCAGCCGAGGTGGCAGCCGGCTTTTCGATTAAAACATGTTTGCCCGCTAACAATGCTTTTTTTCCGAATTCGAAGTGGGTATTATTGGGCGTATTAATTACCAGGAGTTCAATGGCCGGATCGTTAAATATCTCTTCAGCTGTATTGTAACTCCGTATTTGGGGATAATCTTTCGCGGCTAATTTGTTGTTCCTCTCCAGCACAGTCTGTAACTGGAAACCAGGGTGAGTGTGCAGAAAAGGCGCGTGAAATACTTTTCCCGACATTCCATAGGCCATCAGGCCCGTCACAATTGGATTTTGCATGTACAAATATAAATTTCTAAATATCTATTTTCGGAGTACTATCTTTATAAGTACACATAAACAAAGGCTATGCGGATACTTTTGATCTTGCTAATCATCTTTTCTTACGGTTTCAATGTTCAGTGTAAGAAATCCCCGGGAACGAAATCACAGGGTGATCTGGAACCGGGCTTAACTGCTATAAAGCCGCGAGCATTGGTTACACTGGACGAGAAAGTTGTGGAAACCTCCGGGCTTATATATTTTGACAATGCCTTCTGGACTATTAATGATAGCGGAAACGAAAATATTCTTTATAGAATTGATTCAAAATCTGGATTGGTAGTTACCGAGATCATTATTACCAACGCTAAAAATGTTGATTGGGAGGAGTTAACGCAGGACGATAGTTATATTTATATCGCTGACATTGGTGATAACTCATCAGTTAGGGATGAGAAACAGATATATCGTCTGGAAAAATCGAAAGTTTCGAAGATTGTTAACAGCGGCGATGTGCAGAGTGAAGTCATTCGCTTTACTTATCCGGAAGTAGAAGGTAAAAAGACGAACTATGACGCTGAAGCTTTAATAAGTTATAATGGCTCCTTACATCTTTTTACAAAAGACCTTTATGTAACTAATCATTTCACCATTTCACCCGAGCCGGGGAGTACTACCGCTCAGTTTATTGAAAACTATAAAACAAACGGTCAGGTTACCGGTGCAGCGATTAATTCGAATAATAACACTTTGATCATGGTTGGTTATTTAGGTTTCGGACTGCGATTGCTTTGGGAATTTAAAGCTTTCAACGCTGGTGGTCTATCGAAATCGGCCACCCGTCATTTCAGCCTCGGCGCCGTTAATGAAACAGGTCAGCTGGAGGCTGTATGTTTCAAAGGCGATGGACAGGTTTTTTTAACGAATGAAAACTACGGCGGGCTGAAACAACAGTTGTGGGATGTTCCTTATCTGGCTAATTAAATCATTAGAATGGAAGTGATTATCAGAAAGCCGGGAGAAGAGGATATTTCCGGTCTTTGGGACTTGATGCATAAATTAGCAATTTGTGAAAGTTATATCGATATTTTCAATATCACGCCGGCGGTGGTGCTTGAAAGGGTTTCCTGAAATCGCCTCCCGACTTTTATAGCTTTATTGCAGAAGCAGAGGGAGAGGTTGCGGGAATGATCGTTTATTATTTTTTGGCCTACACAGCAACAAACCGCCCTTCGAAGTACATTAAAGAGTTATATGTTGACGAAAAGTTCCGGGGTTTTAAAATAGGAGAACAACTTATGAAGGCGATCTCAGAAGAAGCAAGGAACTATGGTTGTATTTCTATCAAATGGACAGTAGCTCCATGGAACGAAGATGGGATGCGTTTTTACGAACGATTAGGAGGTAAACAAAATACTGACTGGATCAATTAAGAACTATCTGAAGAAGATTTCTTGCGATTAATTTAATCTGACAATGCGGTTACAGATTCCGGTATTTTGGATTGTCCTTTTTCTAACTTTGCCGAATGACCCCAGCGGAAATCAACATAAAGTTTAGAGCATTGCAGGAGCGGATCGCTACTGATTTTGATAATGAAAAACCGGATTTAAAGGTACTTTTATTCTTAATTGGTGTGCAGGAACTTGGACAAGGACCCCGGAAATTCAGCAAGAGGCAAAAGGAGGAGTTAATGCATATTGCCAATTGCCGGTTATTCAGCGAGCTTGGTTTCTACGAACTTGAAGGCCTTGATCAGGATGGGTGGCCGCACTGGAAATTGGTGAAGCCGATCCCGGCCTATACACTGCTCGAGCAGGAAATGGTTCTAAAGTCTCTGATGGTTACTTATTTTGAAAATCTGTAATCGAATCCCTGTTGCTTTTAATCATATAAATCTTGTATTTTCGATGTTAGTCAATCTCGAACTACCAATTATTATCTGAATAATCCATGAAACACATTCTTAGTTTTTTGTTACTTTTTGTATCCATCGCTTCGTTTGCCGCTAAGCCTAAACACGACTATGTAAGGGTAAAAAGCGTTAAGGGAGAATGTATCATCATGTTATATAACCAGACCCCGAAGCACCATGACAACTTTTTGAAGCTGGCAAAAGAGGGATTTTATAATGGGACCTTGTTTCACCGGGTCATCAAAGAGTTTATGATTCAGGGGGGTGATCCCGATTCTAAAACAGCTAAGGCCGGCCAGGCTTTAGGAGAAGGCGATTTAGGTTATCGTGTTGACGCAGAATTTCGTGATAGTCTGTTTCACAAAAAAGGTGTATTGGCTGCTGCGCGTGATAATAATCCGGAGAAAGCATCCAGCGCAAGCCAGTTTTACATTGTACATGGCAAGATATGGACTGATGATGCACTTAATCAGCTTCAACAAACCAGGATGCAGGGCCGTCAGATCCCTGCTTCACAAAGGGAAGTTTATAAAACTATCGGTGGAACGCCCCATCTGGACCAAAATTATACGGTGTTTGGAGAAGTAGTAAAAGGCATAGAAATGATCGATGCGATCGCTGCGGTTAAGACGGCGCCAGGGGATCGTCCCGAAGAAGATGTAAAAATGGAAGTCAGCATTTTGAAGAAGCGTGAAGCTCGCAAGCTTGAGAAAGCACTCGGTCTTAGAGGCAATGTTCTTTAAGTTTTTATCACATTAGTCTTGATTCCATTCCTGTAACAAGCGATAGCGTGTTGTATCTAATCACCATTCATTAGATCAGCGAACAATGACTATCACTACCATAAATGGTTGCCTAACCACGAAAATGTTTTTTAAGAGATCAATCCTTTTAATCGCCGGTGTTTTTTTATGCTGCTACGGATATGCTCAGGACGACGGCATTGACACATTTCTCAAGGGTAAGATGCAGAGTGGTAATATTCCCGGTGCTCAATTAGCTGTAGTAAGAAATGGGGTAATTGTGAAGCTCGCAAATTACGGATTGGCGAATGTGCAGGATTCAATACCGGTGAAGACAAATACGGTGTTCACACTGAACTCTATAACAAAGGCGTTTGTTGGCGTTGCTATCATGCAGCTGGTGGAGGCAGACAAATTAAACCTGTCAATACCAATTTCAACTTATCTAAATGATTTGCCGGCCGCATGGCGAAGTGTGACTACCCGGCAATTGTTATCTCATACTTCCGGTTTACCTGATATTGTTGATGAAGAAACGAACTTGATATCTCCGGAAGGGGAAGAGGCATCATGGAAGAAAGTTCTGAATCTGCCAATGGATTTTAAGCCGGGGGAAATGTTCAGATACAATCAAACAAATTACTTGTTACTGGGCCGTATTATTGACAAGCTCAGCGGAATGCCGTTCGCCGAATTTATTACTAAGGAGCAGTTGAAAGTTGTGGGCATGCCTAATACGATTAAGGCAGGTTTTGGCGGTTCCGGCGATGTTATCACACGATCGGCAGGTGCCTATCGCAGTAAAAAAGGAAAGTTAATAAATATGTACTTTTCACTTCCGCCTTCTTTGCAAACTGCTGCGGGAATGCACGGGACTGCAAAGGAAGTTGCCGACTGGGTTATTGCTTTGCAAAAGAAAGAGCTTCTGAAAAAGGGAGTCAGCCTTACCGCGCTGTGGACTTCTGCGGTTTTGAATAACGGAAAAACCGTTGGATTTAGCAGGCTGTTAAATGGTTATGCGGCAGGCTGGCCAATCGCCCGTAGGGCTGAACATCCTGCTGCTGCAGCTGTTGGTGGCAATAGGTCGGCAATTTTCGTATACCCTGAGGATAATCTTTCGATCATATTATTAACAAATCTGGCGGGAGCCTTTCCTGATTCTTTTATGGATGAACTGGCGGGATTTTATATTCCGGATATGAAGGAATCGAATGGTTTCGGGCTTTCCCCAGCTGTAAAATTGCTCAGAACAAAGCTGGAGAAGTTGGGATATAAGAGCGCGATTCAGCAGACAAAAAGCCTCGCAAAATCAAGTAAGGGTTTTGGGTTGACAGAAGGCGAAGTAAATGACTGGGGCTATGTACTTCTGAAGCAAAACAGACCGACTGATGCCTTAGAAATCTTTAAACTGAATGTTTCTCTTTATCCGAACAGTGGAAATGCTTACGACAGCTTAGGAGAGATTTACGCTGAAATTGGTGACAAAGCGCAGGCTGTTAAAAACTATGAACAAGCTTTCAAATTGAATCCCAAAAACGAAAATGCGATTGCCGCATTGAAAGTGTTAAAATCAAAATAATCTGTTAGAGGACGAATTAAGAGGTAAGTCTCGACCAATGTTTTTATACCTTCTATGAAAATCATTACTTATAATGTTAACGGCATCCGGGCAGCAATAAATAAAAATTGGTTAGCCTGGTTGCAAGCCACCGACGCCGATGTGGTTTGTTTGCAAGAAATAAAATGTACACCTGACCAGTTTGCTGATATTGTACTGCTTGAAAAGATGGGATATCAGCACTATTGGAATCCCGCTGAAAAAAAGGGGTACAGCGGTACAGCTCTTTTTACAAAGCACACCCCAAAGCATATAGAGTATGGCTGCGGGATTGAAGATTACGACCGGGAAGGCCGGGTGATCCGTGCTGATTTTGATGAATGCTCGGTGATGAGTACTTATTTTCCTTCCGGCTCAAGCGGTGATGTACGGCAATTATTCAAATATAAGTTTTTGGATGACTTCCAAATGTATGTTGATCGGCTAAAGCTTGACTACCCGAGATTAGTAATCTCAGGAGATTATAATATTTGTCACCAGTCTATTGATATCCATAATCCTAAATCTAATGCTAACTCATCCGGTTTTTTGCCAGCTGAACGGGAATGGATGGAAAACTTCATTGGTACCGGCTTTATCGATTCTTTCCGCCACTTTAACCAGGAACCGCACAACTATACGTGGTGGAGTTACAGGTCGGGTGCCCGGAACAGGAACCTGGGCTGGCGCATCGATTACAATATGGTTACTGAGGACTTACGTGAAAACATTAAGCGGTCGGCTATTCTGCCAGAAGCAAGGCACTCTGATCATTGTCCCGTTCTGCTGGAGCTAGCTTTCTAAGCTGCGATTCAGCTATCAGCTATATGGTATTTGCAGTCAACTGGCAGTTTTCTGAGTGTAAGATGACTGCTAGCATCAATGCAACTGAATGATCATCTAATTCAACAACTTTAGAATTTCATGTATCTTCGGTCATGTCTACCTTGTTGATCACTGATATAAAAGGCTTAATTGGCACGCACGCTTCGGATGTTAAAGTCCTTAAAGGGCATGCGATGTCATTTTTACCCCAGATAAATGATGCGTGGTTATTAATTGAAGATGGACTCATCAAAGATTTTGGCGAGATGGCGAGCCTGCCTTCTCAGATCTCCACTCTCCACTCTCAAATCTCAGCGGAAGGGAAGTTCATTCTTCCTGCCTGGTGCGACTCGCATACCCATCTGGTCTTTGCTGCAAGCCGTGAAAAAGAATTTGTGATGAAGATTAAGGGTCAATCATATGAAGAGATCGCGAAAGCCGGGGGAGGAATTCTAAACTCTGCCAGGAAGGTTCAGGAGGCCACCGAAGATGCGTTAGTTGAAAGCGCACAACAGCGTTTAAAAGAGGTGATGGCCTTCGGGACGGGTGCCATTGAAATTAAGAGCGGGTACGGTTTAACCGTTGCAAGCGAACTGAAGATGTTACGGGTGATCCGCAGACTAAAAGAGACTTCTGATATTCCTGTTAAAGCAACGTTTCTTGGCGCACATGCTTTCCCAGCAGAATTTAAGTCAAACCATGAGGGTTATATAGACATTCTGATCAAAGAACTAATTCCAATAATAGCAGGTGAAGGTCTTGCTGATTATATCGATGTATTTTGTGAAGAGGGATTCTTTTCGGTTGCAGAAACAGCACGTATACTTGAAGCAGGAGCTAGTAACGGGTTAAAAGCTAAGATTCATGCGAACCAATTATCTGCAATGGGAGCGGTAGAAATTGGCGTTGAACATAATGCTTTATCTGTAGACCATTTGGAAGTGATAAATGAAAACGCTCTCAAAAGTTTAAAAAGCAGTAATACCATCGCTACCTTGCTTCCGTCGTGTTCACTATTTCTAGGTATCCCCTTTGCTGAGGCGCGTTCGATGATTGAGCAAGATATTCCTGTAGCCATCGCATCGGATTTTAACCCAGGCTCTACTCCTTCCGGGAATATGAACCTGGTGGTTTCTCTGGCATGTATGCGTTTAAAGATGCAGCCTGAAGAAGCTATTAATGCTGCTACTCTTAATGGTGCTGCGGCGATGGAATTGATTGAATCCTATGGTAGTATTACCCGTGGAAAAGTGGCAAATTTCTTCATCACCAAACCGGCTCCTTCAGTGGCATATTTGCCATATAGTTTTGGTTCTAATCATATTGAAAGCGTATATATTAACGGAAAGGTCTGCTAATGGAAACAGTTAAACTTTACACCGCAGATGATATTAGTGCAGTCACCGATACTCGTTCAGGTGAAATCAAACTGGGTGAAAAAGTACAAACCGTTACCAATTTGAATTCACTCTCGCTTTCGAGCAGTAAGTTTGTTTTACTGGGGCTTCCTGAGGACATTGGCATAAAAGCGAATTTCGGTATTGGGGGTGCACGAACGGTATGGGATCAGGCTTTAAAATCATTATTAAACATCCAAAGCACTAAGAAGCTTCGTGGTGATGAAATAACCGTTTTAGGTCATATTGATTTTGCAGAGAAGCTGGAGAAAGCAAAATTATTAAGTCCATGGGAAACAGGGGACTTAAAGAATCTTCGACAGCTTGTAAGCGAAATTGACGATGAAGTTGAGGCAGTTGTACGGGTGATCTATGGTGCTGGAAAAATTCCTATTGTAATTGGAGGCGGTCATAATAATAGCTACCCGATCCTTAAGGGATTTTCTAAATCGTTTAATACGCCGGTGAATACTATAAACCTGGATGCTCATACTGACTTCCGGCCGTTGGAAGGTCGACACAGTGGAAATGGTTTCAGTTATGCTTTTAAAGAAGGCTATCTAAATAAATATTCTGTGATCGGCTTGCACGAGAATTATAATTCTCAGACGATCATTGATGAATTTAAGGCTCAGCCCAAGCATTTCCAGTACGTGTTTATGGAAGACTTTTTACGGGAGATAACAAATTATAGCCGGGCATTTCAGGACGCGATGAATTTTACAGATGGATTGTGCGGGCTGGAAATTGACGTTGACAGCATTGCCGGTTTTTTGTCAAGCGCAATGTCTCCATGCGGTTTTAGGGCAGAGGAGATACGGGATATTATTGCTCAAACAACTATACGACAGTTTTTTTATTTGCATATTGCTGAAGGCGCGCATCGTCTGGATAATGGTCTGGAGAGTAATCAAACAGGAAAGCTGATTGCTTATATAGCCAGCGATTTTATGAAAGCCCAGTTGTAATTAAGCAAATTCCCAGATGCGTTCGGGAGTAATGCAGGCATCAAGCCGTTTATCAAATTCATTAATATCCTCTACCCGCTCAACCGGCTCAAAAAATGACAAGCCTATTTTCCTGGTGTCGGGCCGACAACCGTCTAAAAAACGGTCATAGAATCCTTTGCCATATCCAACGCGGTTACCGTCGACGTCAAAGGCCAGCAACGGCATAATTACTGCATCAATGTGATGGGCGGCAATAACACGACCATGAATAGGTTCGGGAATTCCATATTTATTGCGTCCTAAAATCGTGTAATCGGGGTCGAAAAGGATATTTTCCATTTCTGTTTTTTCGAAATCTGTTCTTGGAATAACCACCTGCAGGTTGGGTTCGTGTTCTTTGAAGTATTCCAGTATAGAAAAAGTATCGATTTCCTTGTTTTCGCTGATTGGTAAAAATAAGTGAACAACTTTAAACTGGCTCCAATTAATAGACGCTATTTGATCGACGATCTTACTATTTAAAAACCAGTATTGAGAGCGACTCAGATTTTTGCGTCTTTGCAGATAAGTTTTGCGGATGCTTGCTTTGTTCACGACACTAATGTAATAAACTTTTTAAACTGAGAAATCTGCTTCAACGAATAATAAAAAACGGCTTCAAATTTCTTTGAAACCGCTTAATCAACCTAAACCTAAACCTAATCTTAAATATTTTAAACGTTATTTAACACGCTCTACATAACTCCCTGTGCGGGTATCAATTTTTACTTTATCACCTTGATTTACAAACATTGGAACCTTTATTTCCACATCAGAACCAACAGTAGCACTTTTCAAAGCATTTGTTGAGGTGTCGCCTTTAACAGCGGGTTCTGTATAAGTAACTTCTAATTCTACAAACGAAGGTGTCTGAGCCATGATAGGCTCTTCACTTTCCATAGAGATAATTACATTCATTCCTTCTTTAAGGAAACGGGCTGACTCGCCAAATAAAGATTTAGGAATGTTGAATTGTTCGTAAGTGGTGTTATCCATCACCACATAATAATCACCGTCCTCATATAGGTACTGATAATCATTGGTTTCTACTCTACAGATTTCCACCTGTTCATCAGTCCCTAAACGGGCTTCCACAGTTTTACCTGTCTTGATATTGCGTAATTTGCCTATATAGAATGCACCGCCTTTACCGGGTGTACGATGAATGAATTCCTCTACTACCACCAAGTCGCCGCTGAAACGCAGGATATTTCCGTTTTTAACTTCTGATGCTTTCGCCATATAATTTATTTCTGAAGATGTCTGTCTAAACAGGGTGTCTTTCGAGCCGCAAAGATAGATTCTTTATGTATTAAAACTATAGCTAATTAAATTATTTATTAGCCATTAAAAATAGCGCTTTTACACGACCCTAGAATCGCTTTTAGACGATTTTATTGACGCTGCTAAAGTCTTTAAAATCCATGACTTGTAAGTGATGATCACAAAAATAATACTCGTGCTCCTGGTTAGAGCAAACAATAACCAGGCGGTTAGATGTATAATGTCTAATTAATTCGGTATACCATTCAATTCCCTGTTTATCCAGGTTTGCGGTGGGTTCATCAAGTAATAGTATCGGGCTATCAGAGCATACTGCAAGTGCTAATTTAACACGTTGTTTCATTCCGGAAGAGAAATTTCTCACCGGCTTATTACGCGCGCGCTGGAAGCCTAATAATTCTACTACGCCGTTGGAGTTTGTTCCGGGTATAAACTTCTTGAAACTAAAATGAAACTCTATTACCTCCTGTAAAGTGAATTCTTCAATCAATTCCAGGTATGGGCTGGCCAGACTTAGATGCTGGTAAATGTTTTCAACATCAATGTGTTTACCTTGATGTTCATATCTTATACTGCCTTCTGAAGGAGTAAGGCTGCCAGCAACAACCTGAAGTAGAGTTGATTTCCCAGACCCGTTTGCCCCTAAAACAGCATAGCTGCTACCGGAAACAAAGTCATAATTTACTCCATTAAAGATCCATTCGCGATTGAAACGACGGCCTATGTTTTCAAGGGTTATCTTCATGGCTGCTTAAAACCAGGTGACGTTACCGTCAGGTTAGGCATTGCCAAAACCTTTCATAACACCCCGGTTAGAATTGCGGATAAAATCGAGTATCTCGTCGCGAATTTCTGTTGGCTGGCGTTCTGTTTCAATAATATCGAGAGCCTTGCTGATATTCAGCTTCTTTAAAAAGATTGTCCGATAGATATCCTGTATCTCATTTATCTGTTCAGATGTGAATCCGCGTCGGCGAAGGCCAACCGAATTAATTCCAACATATGATAAAGGTTCCCGGCCTGCTTTGGTGTAAGGAGGGACATCCTTGCGTACCAGGGAGCCACCTGATATGATGGAATGCGCTCCTATAGAAACAAATTGATGAACTGCTGAAGCACCGCCAATAAAGGCGAAATCCTGCACTTCAATATGTCCCGCCAGTTGCACCGAATTGGCAATGATTACATTATTGCCAATCACACAATCGTGAGCAATATGCACATAAGCCATTAGAAGGCAATTTTGGCCAATAGTTGTCGTGTTTTTATCAAGGGCAGTTCCGCGGTTAAGAGTCACACATTCGCGAACAATTGTATTGTCGCCAATAGTTACCGTAGTGGCCTCGCCCTTGTATTTAAGATCCTGCGGAGGAGCCGAAATAACTGCTCCCGGAAAAATACGGCAGTTCTTTCCGATTCTAGCTCCGTCCATTATCGTTACGGTTGACCCGATCCAGGTGCCTTCGCCAATAACTACATCCTTATGAATGGTAACAAAAGGTTCGATAACGACATTATCAGCAATAATTGCCTGCGGATGTATATATGCTAAGGGTTGGATCATGCTTCTTTATCTTCTACTCTGGATATAAGCGCCATAAGTTCCGCTTCAACGACAATTTTGTTGCCAACCATTCCCACACCTCGCATTTGTGCAATTCCCCGTCTGATAGGTGCCATCAGATCGCAACGGAAAATAATAGTATCGCCGGGCAAAACCTTATCCTTAAAACGCGCATTCTCAATTTTCAGAAGATAAGTCAGGTAATTCTCAGGATCGGGTACAGTATTTAACACCAGAATTCCACCGGTCTGAGCCATTGCTTCAATTTGAAGAACCCCCGGCATTACCGGTGCATCAGGAAAATGTCCGACGAAGAAAGGTTCGTTCATGGTCACATTTTTGACGCCTACTACATGACTCTTACTCAGCTCAATAATCTTATCAATCATCAGCATAGGAGGTCGGTGAGGCAGAATATTCATTACCTCAACAGTATCATAAACAGGCGCTGAATTCGGATTGTATTGTTGAACGTGCTTTTTACTTTTCTCTTTCTTTATCTGCGCTTTTATCTTTTTAGCAAAAGCGATATTTGCAGCATGGCCAGGTCTGGCTGCCATAATATGCCCGCGCAAAGGAACACCGACAAGGGCCAGGTCTCCAATCATATCGAGTAATTTGTGACGTGCGGGCTCATTTTGATGGCGTAGCTGAATATTGTTAAGAATTCCTTCTTTGGCTACATCAATATCGTCGCGATTAAATAAAACCGCCAGGTGTTTTAACTCTTCCGGGCTAACCTGTTTGTCGACAACTACAATAGCATTGTTAAGATCGCCACCTTTTATCAAATTGTTTTCTAAGAGCATTTCAAGCTCGTGCAAAAAGCAAAAGGTACGGCAAGAAGCTATCTCTCTCTTAAATTCTGAAATGGTTGTAATTGCTGCATGCTGGCTACCAAGGACTGGCGAATTATAATCAATCATGCAGGTAAAGCGGTAATCATCCAAAGGCATGGCTACCATTTCCACCTTGCGATCGGGCTCTGAATAATGAATATTGTAGGGTATGTCGTAGTAATCGCGATCAGCCTCCTGTTCCTTAAAGCCCACTGCCTCCAGAGCTTCTAAAAACATAAGCGCACTGCCATCCATGATAGGTATCTCGGGACCTGTAAGCTCCATCATCACATTGTCGACCTCTAAGCCAACCAATCCGGCAAGAACATGCTCTACAGTGCTCACACTTGCTCCGTTTTGAGTAATTGTTGTACCCCTGGAAGTATCAGTAACATTATCAACATCTGCGTCTACGACAGGACTGTCAGGTAAATCGACGCGTTTAAATTTATAGCCATGATTAACAGGAGCCGGCTTAAAGGTCATAGTCACCGGTTGCCCGGTATGCAATCCCACACCTGATACTGCAACTTCGGATTTGATTGTTCTTTGCTTTACGTTCATGATTTGTCTTGGAAAGGGCAATTACTGATTTTCCTCTTTCGTTATTGCATTTATCTTCGCCTTCAACTCTTCAATAGTTCTTTCGAGTTCCGGCAAGCGCTGGTAAACGACCTGCGCTCTCATATTATTGACAAAACTCATAGCTGGTGCTCCAGCCCATTTTTTATCTTCATCGTCAATTGATCTGCCAATACCTGATTTGGCTTGGATTTGAGACCCCTTAGCGATAGAAATATGACCTACGATGCCCACCTGGCCGCCGATGATACAGTTTTCACCAACTTTAGTGCTTCCTGAAATTCCGGTTTGCGAGGCTATCACCGTATTTTTCCCGATCTCAACATTATGCGCTAGTTGCAGTAGGTTATCGAGTTTTACACCTTTGCGAATTATTGTGGAGCCCATTGTCGCCCGATCAATCGAGGTGTTTGAGCCAATCTCGACATCATCTTCAATAATAACGTTACCAATCTGACTAATCTTTGAATAGCTGCCGTCATTCTGAGGCGCAAATCCAAATCCATCACTACCTATAACCGTATTAGAATGAATTATGATCCGGTTATGAAGCTCGCAATCAGCGTAGATTTTGACACCGGAGAAGAGTGTACAGTCATTGCCGATCTTAACATTGTCGCCGACATAAGTCTGCGGATATATCCTTGAGTTGTTTCCGATAACTGCGTCGATGCCGACGTAAGCAAAAGCCCCTATATAAACATCCTCGCCAAGTTTAGCACTGGGATGAATAAATGAAGGTTCTTCTATTCCGACTTTATTAAGTTTTATGGTGTTGTACTTTTCAAGTAAGATGGAAAAAGCGCTGTAAGCATCCTTCACACGTATTAAAGTGAGATCTAACGGCTGAGTAATTTCGAAGTCATCGTTTAAGATAACGATAGATGCCTGAGTCTGATAAAGGAATTGTTCGTATTTGGGATTGGCCAAAAATGACAGTGAACCCGGCAGAGCTTCCTCAATTTTAGCCAGTTGATTAACTGACACATCGGGGTTTCCTTCTACAGTTCCATTCAACAAAAGCGCAATCTGATGTGCAGTTAATTGCATGCGGCAAATTTAGGTGTTATAAGTTAACGAACAAATTTTGTCCTTATTAGCTATTAGAATCATTTTTGATCAATATGTTTCAGCTCTTTTAAGTAACAAAGGATATATTTTTTTACAGTTTTTGCTAAAGCTTCCAGGTTTGAATTGTCTGATGCACGGGTAATTTCCTGTATACTCCCATCCTTCATTAAAAGATTTATATTTCCGTCACCTACACTATACGCATTATTTTTGATCGTATCTGTAAACACAAAGTATGAAGCGTCATCCTCATCTATATCAAAACTGAAAAGACTCTCTTCTACGAGACTATCTATCTTTTCAAAGTCTGGAGGATCATTACTAATCTCTACCTGGTATAAATTTCGCGCGATCAGGTGTTTGCAAAGGGTGCTTAAGATCAGATCTTCATCACTAGCCCAAACCTTAATTGAAGAAAAAATGTCATGATCATCCAGCTTTGAAAACCTTTCAAGATGAATTGGATCTGACTTGAAATCTTCAGCAGTTATTGAGTTGTTCAGAAAGTGGGCGAGACAGGGAGTCGCAAATAAAACTCTGCCGTTGCCTGCCAATTCTTTAGCCCTTTCGAGAATTTTTACAAGCATTTGCTCCGCGGCAATTACAGTTTTATGCAAATAAACCTGCCAGTACATCAAACGCCTCGCAATTAAGAATTTCTCGATTGAATAAATCCCCTTCTCTTCAACCACTAGCTGATCATCAGAAACATCAAGCATTTTAATTATGCGATCAAAGCTGATTACTCCTTCTGATACCCCGGTAAAAAAACTATCCCGGTTAAGGTAATCCAGGCGGTCAATATCGAGCTGGCCAGACACAAGTTGGTGTAAAAAAGCTTTGGGATATCGCTTGTTGAAGATTTCTAACGCTATATTTAGCCTGCCATCAAATTGCCTGTTAAGATTATTGATGAGAAGAGTGGATATGTGCTCGTGGGATATACCCTCGACAATAGTATGTTCTAACGCGTGGGAAAAAGGGCCATGGCCAATATCATGCAGAAGGATTGCAATAATGACGGCTTCTTCTTCCTCTGCTGTGATTTCGTGGCCTTTACTCCGGATGGTTTCTACCGCCAGGCCCATTAAGTGCATCGCACCGATAGCATGATGAAATCGCGTATGTAAAGCACCTGGATAGACCAGGTGCGTCATACCTAGTTGTTTAATGTAGCGCATCCGTTGCATATACGGATGTTGGATCAAATCAAAGATCAGATCTGAAGGTATAGTGATAAATCCATAAACCGGATCGTTAATAATTTTTTTCTTGTTCAATACGGAGGGCTAAGGCACAAAAATTGTTAATTTTAATGATACATTAAACTTTTTAAAGGCAGAATTGTAACAGTTTGCTAAAAATGACTGAAACAACACACTGACGCCTGTCTCGTTTGATAAGGAATTCTCTAAGATACAGTAACAATACACTAGCATGCAAGAAACCAATATATTATGGGCCGATGATGAGATTGACCTTTTAAAACCTCATATTTTATTTTTGAATGAAAAGGGGTATAAGATTAGAACGGTTACAAACGGCAGCGATGCATTGGAGCTGTTTAAAACTGAAATTTTTGATCTTGTTTTCCTTGATGAAAATATGCCAGGCCTCACCGGGCTAGAAACCCTTGGAAAGATAAAAAGCATAAATCCTGATATTCCTATCGTTTTGATAACTAAGAACGAGGAGGAATACTTAATGGAGGATGCAATTGGTTTCAAAATCGATGATTACCTCATTAAGCCAGTTAATCCCCGCCAAATTCTGTTGACAATTAAGAAGTTGATTGACAACAAGCGTCTGGTAAGTGAAAAAACGTCCATGGCTTACCAGCAAGATTTTAGAAATCTGGGTGTGACCATGAATGAAAATCTGAGCTTTTCGGAGTGGTCGGATATATATAAAAAATTAGTCTTCTGGGAACTTTCTCTCGAAAAGTTGGAAGACGCGGGTATGAGGGAAATTCTGACTATGCAAAAGTCAGAAGCCAACGTGCAGTTTTCGAAATTTATTGAAAAAAACTATCTCGACTGGATTAAAAACCCGGAATCAGGTCCTATTACTTCGAACCAGCTTCTCAAAAAGAAGGTGTTTCCTGCATTGGAAAGTAATAAGCCAACGTTTTTTGTTCTGATAGATAACCTGAGATACGATCAATGGAAGATGATCAACTCGATATTGAGCGAGTATTACCGTGTTGATGAAGAGGATACTTACTATAGTATTTTACCTACAGCGACACAATATGCCAGAAACGCTATTTTCTCGGGGCTGATGCCGCTTGATATGGAAAAGCGCTTTCCGGGCAAATGGCAGAATGATGAGGATGAAGGTGGGAAGAATCTTTTTGAAGAAGATTTTCTTGCTGATCAGATTCAGCGTGTTGTCAGGAAGGATTGCAAATACTCTTATCACAAGGTGCTTACTTTTGAACAGGGTAAAGACATCACCGAAAATATTAATAATCTAATGGGGAATGATCTCAATGTCATTGTCTATAATTTTGTCGACATGCTGTCGCACGCGAGAACAGATATGGCCATGATACGTGAGCTGGCAAACAATGAGGCAGCCTACCGGTCTCTTACGTTGTCCTGGTTTGAACACTCACCACTGCTTGATGCGCTTAAGAAGCTTTCCCAAAAAAATATCAAGCTAATTATAACAACTGATCATGGAACCATCAGCGTTAAGCATCCCAGTAAAGTAATTGGAGACAGGAACACAAACACCAACTTACGGTACAAGCAAGGAAAGAATTTGAACTTTAATGCTAAAGATGTTTTTCATATTAAAAACCCGCATGATGCAATGTTACCGAAACTGCATATCAGCTCTAGCTTTATTTTCGCCAAAGAAGATAGTTATTTCGTTTACCCCAATAACTACAATCAGTTTGTGAATTATTTTAACGCGACTTTTCAGCATGGCGGTATCTCTTTGGAAGAAATGATTGTACCATATGCAGTCTACAGTCCAAAGTAAATTGGCTATGATCGGTTGATATTATATTTGCAGACATGGATATTGAAGTGAAAGGTTTGTCTGAATTATCAGAAGCTGCCGCTAATCTTTTAAGTAATTTTCCCTCAAGCCGAATCTTTTTATTTTTTGGTGAAATGGGTGCCGGTAAGACCACTTTTATAAAAGCTATATGTAAAGAGCTGGGGGTTACTGACACTGTTTCAAGCCCATCATACTCCATTATTAATGAATACCGGTTTCCTGATGGGCAATTATATCATTTCGATTTCTATAGATTAAAGAATGAAACAGAAGCTCTGGATATGGGGTATGAAGAATACTTTTATAATGGCAATTACTGCCTGATAGAATGGCCAGAAAAAATAGTTAATCTTTGGCCGCAAGAATTCGTAAAAGTTAAAATATTGGTCTCCAACGAGCAGGATAGACAAATTACCGCCGCTGTTGTTAAATAGTCGGTTTAAAAAATTACGTTCTCTCTAAAAAATTGTAATTTCAACAAACTTAAGTGACCCATGATGAGTGAACTATCTGACATTGCGAAGCAGGCTTTAATGCAGCCTCAGGAGGCAATGCTGGAAACTAGAACCAAAAAAAATAGTCTCAATATAAGCATTCCAAAAGAAACTTCTTTCCAGGAGAATCGAATACCCTTGACACCCTTATCAGTGGCTTTGTTGGTTAATAACGGGCACAACGTACTGGTAGAATCCGGTGCTGGCGTTGCCGCAAATTTCAGTGATAGGGAGTACAGTGAGCAGGGTGCAAAAATCGTCTATGATAAGAAGGAAATCTTCCAGACTGACATTATCATCAAAATTGCCCCGCCAACTGCGAATGAGATAGCAATGATGAAAACGGGACAGGTATTGTTATCAGCTTTACAGATGTCAAGTATGAAGTCAGAGTTCCTTCATTCTTTGATGAAAAAGAAAGTGACTGCTTTATCCTTCGAGTACCTGCGCGATGAGGGAAATATTTTAAGTGTAGTGCGGGCTATGAGCGAGATTGTTGGAGCTACGTCTGTCTTAATAGCAGCGGAGTATCTCAGCAATGTTTTTGAGGGAAAAGGTCTTATGCTGGGAGGAATAACCGGTGTTCCCCCAACAGAAATTGTAATATTGGGTGCTGGTACTGTTGGTGAGTATGCTGCCCGTACTTCCATTGCTCTGGGAGCTGAGGTTAAAGTTTTTGACAGCTCGGTTTATAAGCTTCGGCGTTTGCAAAATAATATAGGTTCCAGACTTTTTACATCAGTTATTCAGCCAAATGTACTTCAAAAGGCTTTGAGAAGCTGTGACGTAGCCATAGGGGCGATAAGAGCTAAGCATGGTTTCAGCCCTTGCGTGGTGTCAGAAACTACCGTAAGTAAGATGAAGCCTAATTCTGTAATTATTGACGTAAGTATCGATCAGGGCGGATGTTTTGAAACTTCACACGTTACCAATCATACGAAGCCTACATTTCGTCAGTACGACGTAATACACTATTGTGTTCCAAATATTGCCTCAAGGGTTGCAAGAACAGCAACCTATGCCCTGACTAACATCTTCACGCCAATTTTACTTGACATTGGTGAAAAAGGCGGCATCATAAACGTGATGTGGGAAAACATGGGCGTACGAAATGCGATATATTTGTACCAGGGACACCTTACAAATATGGATCTTGCTGACAGGTTTAACATTCCCCACAAAGACCTCGATCTTCTGATAGTTTCTAACAGATAAACTAATATTGAAATAGTATTTAAGTTAGGATAAATGTCTTTGAAGCAGTTGCTGATTTCTTTATTACTCCTGGCAGGTTATTTTAGGTCTTATGCTCAGCCTTCAAATGAATATGGTCTTCCAATTATAAAGACTAGAGTTGACTATTTGAAAGAATCTACCATAAATGGTGATAATCGACTAGTCGAGATAAAGAAGTTGATACCTGACATCAAACTTGATATAAGATACGCTACCACTAATAATTTTGCAGAGGAAGCTGTGTATGATGAGGCACGGGCATTCGCACGTTTGCCGGTGGTGATGGCTTTACAGAGTATTCAGCGAGAACTTCAGAAGAAAGGCCTGGGACTGAAAATTTTTGATGCATATCGACCTTACTCTGTTACGGTAAAGTTTTACAATATAGCCAAGGATAAAAACTTTGTTGCAAATCCTAAAAATGGTTCACGGCATAACCGCGGTTGTGCAGTTGATCTCACCCTTATTTACGTTAAAACTGGCAAAGAATTGAGGATGCCCACCCCCTATGATAGTTTTGCACCAGAGGCAAGCTCAACTTTTGCCGATTTGCCCAAAAGGGTTAAGGCTAATCGCGATTACCTGATTAAGATTATGGAAGATCACGGGTTCACGGTACTGAACAACGAATGGTGGCATTTCGATTTCAGGGACTGGCAAAAGTTCAGTCTTATGGATATACCCTTTAAAGAATTATAATATGGAATTGCCGGAAGCTACCAGGATTCGTCTAACGAGCCAGCATGAGCTTATTGCAGGAATGGTTACCCGTTTAAGTAAAGAGCAGCTTAACCAGGAAGTTTTTCCGGGTAAATGGACTGTTCATCAGCAACTGGCTCACCTTGTCAGATATCAGGAAATGTTTTTTGAGCGGGTCCAAACTATCATGAACAATTTTAATGCTGTTTTCTCGCCATATGTAGCCGAGGAGGACGAAGAATTTTTAAAAACTGCTCAACTGCCTGTGCACGAATTGCTAATAAGTCTTAAGGAAATGCGCGGAACTCTTAGGGATTTCTATCTCGGCTTAAACTCCGGAGAGTTAATACGCAAGGGAAGGCATACGCAGCTTGGTAACTTTTCCATTGCTCTTTGGGCAGAATTCTTTTTGCTTCATGAAGCCCACCACATTTATTCGATCTTCCTGATGAGTAACAAGTTAACTACCGCCAGCACCTCAACTTAAAATCTTGTTAACCCGGTGGATTGGCTCATTTCTTTTAAAATAGATTAGTATGAAAAGAATACTTTTATTTGGTTTTAGCTTGCTTACAATTCAGGCTTTTGCACAAAACGAGAGCCTAAAAACGAAACTTATGCTATCAGCCGATAAGGTTGAGCCAAGGGTCATCGAGTGGCGACGTAATTTTCACCAGCATCCAGAACTGGGAAATCAGGAAACGAGGACGGCTGAGATTATCGCCAGGCATCTGAAGTCATTGGGGATGGAAGTAAAGACCGGCATTGCTAAAACCGGAGTAGTAGGAATTCTAAAAGGTGGCCAGGCAGGGCCGGTTGTAGCTTTAAGGGCAGACATGGATGGCTTGCCAGTAAAGGAGCGCGTCGATGTGCCCTTTGCTTCTAAGGCAATGGCTCAATTTAACGGACAGGAAGTAAATGTCATGCACGCATGCGGTCACGATTCCCATATGGCCATACTCATGGGTGTTGCTCAGATTCTCTCAGAACATAAAAAAGATTTGAAGGGGACAGTGAAATTCATTTTTCAGCCTGCTGAGGAGGGGCCGCCTTTTGGTGAAGAGGGTGGAGCCCAATTGATGGTTAAGGAAGGGGTTTTAGAGAATCCAAAGGTTGAAGTGATCTTCGGATTGCATATTGACGCTCAGACCGAAGTGGGAAAGATCACCTACCGTCCCGGGGGAACCATGGCTAGCGTTAACGATATGCAAATCATTGTAAAAGGCCGTCAGGCACACGGCGCTTCCCCATGGTCATCAGTAGATCCTATTGTTGTCTCCGCACAGATCATCAACAACCTGCAGACCATAATAAGCCGTAATCTGAATATTACTGAGAATGCAGGGATAGTTACTGTAGGGTCTATTCACGGGGGAAACCGTTCAAATATTATCCCGGAACAAGTAGAAATGATGGGGACACTAAGGTCCTTAAGTCCTGAAGATGAGAAACTGATCATTGCAAGAGTTAAACAGGTAGCTATTAAAACGGCTGAAAGTGCAGGAGCTACCGCCGAAGTGAAAATTCCGTTCAGTGTCCGTTATCCTGTGACTTTTAATGATATCGCATTAACGAATAAAATGTTACCAAGTCTTAAGCATACTGCTAGCCCGGCAAATGTGTTATTAGTTCCGGCTGATACAGGAGCTGAAGACTTTTCATTTTTTCAGGAGAAAGTACCGGGGCTATTTATATTTTTAGGTGGAATGCCAAAGGGGCTCGATCCTAAGAAGACAGCTTCACACCATACGCCCGATTTCTTTATTGATGAAAGCGGCTTTAAGCTTGGAGTTAAGGCGATGGTCAACCTTACGGTCGATTACATGGATATGTCGAAAAAGCAATAGAGACTGAAAATTCCGGGACTTACCGGGCTTCAATTTTATAAGAGGGTTCGTTTCTAAAACGGTAAGTCATCCGTTTCAGGGTTCGTACGATCATAGGTCATCGGTTGTTCTTCGGATTTCGTTGCAGCCGGGCTAGCAGGTGTGCCATTCCCGTTTTCAAAATCACTTTTGCGCCCCAGCATCGTGAAATTTTCTGCAACAACTTCAGTAGTGTATTTTTTTGTGCCTTCTTTGTCTTCAAAAGACCTTGTCCGAAGTTTCCCTTCAATATATACCAGTTTTCCTTTCTGCAAATATTTTGAAGCAACATCCGCCAATCCCCGCCACATTACTATATTATGCCATTCCGTCTGCTCTATTTTACGGCCATCCTTATTATATGTTTCTGAAGTAGCTAATGGAAAACTTGCAACACTTACTCCACCTTCGAGGTGCCTGACTTCCGGATCCTTGCCCAAATGCCCCACTAAAATAACTTTGTTAATTCCTGACATGATCGTTTCATTGATAAGCTACCTGAATTTAGAAAAACTTTTCGAGGAACTCAAATATTACTTTAGGTTGTGCAAGTGTGCTAAAATCTGTGCTATTTGCATAGAAAAGGCCGTTTAATAAATTGTCCGGACTGGTGAAGTTATCTATTTCAATAAATTGAACATGCAGGCGCTGATGGCTTAATAAGTGCTTTATTGGAGTCGAAATACTTTTAATGCTAACGTTTATCCCAAAACACTCTGTAAATTCAGATTGAAGCAGCAATTTCCGGGGATCTATTGCTCCGTTAGATTCAAATAAAGGAAGTTGGTAAAGATTTTCCCAAATGTCTTTAGCACCGCGTTTTTGCATCAGCACGTGCTGATCTCTAACTGCGACGACAAAGTTAAAGTACCGATCGCGAACCTTTGCAGTTTTTATCTTTACAGGCAAAAGATCAACACGATTTGAATGATAAGCATTACAAGATGGTTGTAAGGGGCAAATTGAGCAGGCAGGCTTGACTGGCTTGCACTGCAGCGATCCAAATTCCATTGCCGCCTGGTTATATATACCTGGTTGAGCTGCATCCATAACCCTATTGGCAAGAGTTGTGAATTCCTTTCTGCCAGCTCCGGAATTAATCGGAGTTTCTATTCCAAAATATCTGCTGAGCAGCCTGAATACATTCCCGTCAACCACTGCCTTGGCTTGATTCGCAGAAAAGGATGAGATGGCCGCAGCAGTGTATTCACCTATGCCCTTTAGCTTTAACAGCTGATCGTAGTTGTTAGGAAAGTAGCCGGCATGTTCTTCCATCACCATTTGCGCAGTGTGGTGCATGTTACGCCCACGCGAGTAGTAGCCCAGACCTTGCCAGTGCTTTAAAATTTCATCCTCGGTAGCGGAGGCAAAATGAGCCACTGTAGGATAGTGTTCTGCAAACTTTTTGAAATAAGGCATTCCTTGCTCAACACGCGTTTGCTGCAAAATAATTTCAGAAAGCCAGATTATATAGGGATCACTTGTTTCGCGCCAGGGAAGGTCGCGTTTATTGAGAAGATACCAGGTGATTATTTCATGAGCAAAGTTCATATATGGAAATTAACGCGTCTATTGCTTTCAAAAGTACGGCGCACTTGCTGATATCACGACAGCAGTAAAAAAATCTTTAATATATTTCCCTAATCCAATTTAATGCAATACTTTTGCAACCCCAAAACAGTTAAGTATTTACGATAAATAATAGAATAAAACAGACATGACCAAGGCAGAAATTATTGCGGAAATCTCTACAAAAACAGGTATTGAGAAAGTAGATGTTCAGGAGGCAGTGGAGGCATTTTTTAAAGTCGTTAAAAATTCAATGGTTAGCGGTGAAAACGTCTATGTAAGAGGTTTCGGTAGCTTTGTAGTTAAGAAGAGAGCGAAAAAGACTGCACGTAATATTTCAAAGAATACCGCCATCATTATCCCCGAGCATTTTGTCCCTAGCTTTAAGCCAGCAAAAGTATTTGTTGAGAAAGTGAAATCAGGAAACAGAAAATTAGAAGAGGTAAAATAATTGAAGGACATGTTTAAGAAACAGCAAATTTTAGTTGTCGGTGGAATAGTCATACTTATGGCGGTTTTACTTTCTTTAAACATAAAAGGCTTAGTTAAGCCTACAGAGGAGCAAGCGGCAGTAAGCAATCAGCCCGTAACACCTACAACGCAGTTTACGGTAGAGCAAGCTTCAGAAACTGCACGTTTGGATTTAAATGCTAATATTGCACAGCAGATTAAAGATCTGGAAGCAGAATTTAAAGGCAGTTCTGAAGATGAGAAGCTTGCAATAGAAAAAAAACTTGCCCAAAGTTGGGACGACGTGAATAAACCTGCACCGGCGGCATTTTATTATGAAATGATAGCCGAGAAGGAAGGTAACTTAAATAATTGGTTAATAACCGGTGATCGCTTTACTGATGCCTATCAAAATACGCAGGATTCATTAGTGCAACCTGCCTTAATGCAAAAGGCAACACATGCATATCAGAAAGCTGTTGAATTAGATAAAAACAGCCTTGACGCGCAAACTGGATTGGGTGTGGCCTATGTTAATGGATCTGGTAACCCTATGCAGGGTATAACCTTACTGCTGGGTGTAGTAAAGGAAGATCCAAAAAATCTTAAGGCTAATATGAACCTGGGTCTGTTTTCAATGAAGTCTGGTCAGTTTGATAAAGCGGTTGAGCGTTTCAAAACGGTGGTTGCCCAGAAGCCTGATCCAGAAGCCTGGTTTTACCTGGCTTCCAGCTACGAAAACCAGGGGCTAATTGATGACGCCATAATGGCTTATCTGAAGACAAAGGAACTCGCTGCTGATCCTAGTCTAAGTCAGTTCGTAGACAGAAAAATTAAAGAATTAAAGAAGTAATTAACAACAATAAAACATTTAAAATCTAAAAATTATGCCAAGCGGTAAAAAAAGAAAAAGACATAAAATGGCTACTCACAAACGTAAAAAGCGCTTAAGAAAGAACAGGCATAAGAAAAAATAGTCTAGTCTACAGTTAGTTATCTGAATGTACTTTTAGATAGCTAATTTACAAGACGTTTAGACTTCATTAAACCTCCCGCAAATTTAGCGACGGAGGTTTAATGCTTTTCTACGTACTTTCTTATTTAATCTTTTTTTCACGGATAACTGCGTCTAAGCATGTTATTATAAAGAGTAGCTATTGGTAAAAGAATTAATAATCAATTCTAACCCCAATGGGGTGACTATTGCTTTACTGCAAGACAAGCAACTCGTAGAACTTAACAAAGAGCAAGTCAACAACAACTATGCTGTTGGCGATATTTACTTGGGCAAGATAAAGAAGATCATGCCCGGGCTGAATGCTGCATTTGTAGATGTTGGCTATGAGAAAGATGCTTTTCTGCATTATCTGGACCTGGGGCCGCAGGTACAATCGCTTTTAAAGCTAACCAAGATTGTAAAGAATGGCAGTTACAAAGATAAACTGCTAAATAGTTTTAAACAGGAAGCGGATATCAACAAGTCCGGTAAAATTTCTGAGATATTAAGCCGCAATATGGTATTGCCGGTTCAAATCGCGAAAGAACCTATATCAACCAAGGGTCCACGGTTGAGTTCGGATATTTCAATTGCGGGTCGTTTCGTGGTACTGGTTCCTTTCTCTGAGGTAATCTCTATCTCGAAAAAGATTAAAAGCAACACTGAGCGTAGCCGGTTAAAAAAAATCGTTGAAAGTATAAAGCCCAAAAACTTTGGTGTAATTATCCGCACAGTTTCTGAGGGAAAGGGTGTAGCCGAGCTTCAGAAAGATCTACTTGATCTGATTGATAAATGGGAAAGCTTTACCCAGCGGCTGCCAGCGGTCGAACCCTCTAAGAAGATTCTTGGAGAAATGGGACGGGCTTCAACAATCTTACGCGATATTTTAAGCACTGATTTCACCAATATTCACATTTCAGATCCTGCAATGTATGAGGAGGTTAGATCCTATGTGCACGAGATCTCTCCCGAAATGGATAAGATCGTTAAGCATTATAAACATCGCGAGCCTATCTTTGAATACTTCGGCATAGAGAAACAGATCAAAGCAGCATTTGGGAAGACGGTTAATCTGCCTGGCGGAGCTTATCTGGTTATCGAGCATACAGAGGCTCTTCATGTTATCGATGTGAATAGCGGTAACCGTACAGCGAATCCGGAAAACCAGGAGCAGAATGCTTTAATGGTGAACATGGAAGCTGCCAAAGAGATAGCACGTCAGCTACGATTGCGCGATATGGGAGGTATAGTAGTAATCGATTTCATCGATATGCATAAGCCGCAGAACCGCAAAGAACTTTTTGACTACCTGAAGGACCAAATGCTTTTAGACCGGGCAAAGCATACTATTTTGCCCCCAAGTAAATTTGGCTTAGTACAAATTACCCGACAAAGGGTAAGGCCGGAAATGAACATTGTTACTAATGAGAAATGCCCTGCCTGTGATGGAACAGGGGAAATTAAGGCCAGTATCATCCTTATGGATGACATTGAAAATAATCTCAATTACATCCTTAATGAACAGAATGAAAAGGGTATCACATTATGCGTACACCCTTACATCGAAGCTTATATAAAGAAGGGACTTTTATCCTGTCAATGGAAATGGTTCTTCAAGTTCAATAAATGGGTTAAGGTGAAAGCGGTCTCCTCATATTATCTTACGGAGTTTCATTTTCTCAATTCAAAAGAAGAAGAGATAAAATTATAATCAGCAAATTAGGAAATGAGAAAATGTGCAGATGATGAATTTCGTCTGCACATTTTTTATGCATTAATCCATCAGCATTTGCACATTTGTATACCTTCACATTCCAGCATTTATTATTAACCCGTGACTTATTTGCTCATTTGCACATTATCACATTTGCATATTTAACCTGTGGCTAAAACCCGTTCCGCATATTTCTGCCAAAGCTGTGGCTTTGAATCCGCTAAGTGGCTTGGTAAGTGCCCCTCCTGCCAACAATGGAATACACTCGTTGAGGAAGTTATTGAGAAGGCGAATACCGCAATTCCGAATTGGAAAGCCGTATCAACAACTACGCAGCGATCTAACAAACCATCGGCAATAAAGGATATTCTTTTTACAGAGGAGAATCGGCTTGTTACTCCTGATAAGGAGTTTAACCGGGTGTTGGGTGGAGGTATTGTAGGAGGATCTATTGTTTTGATAGGTGGTGAGCCTGGTATTGGTAAATCAACATTAATGCTACAGCTGGCGCTTAATCTGCCCGGATTAAAAGTCTTGTACGTGTCGGGCGAGGAAAGCGAACAGCAAATAAAGATGAGAGCCGAAAGGTTAAATAATGCCACGGAAGGTCAGTGTTATATCCTCACCGAAACTTCCACGCAAAATATTTTTAAGCAGATTGAAATATTGCAGCCTGACATTCTGGTGATTGATTCGATTCAAACACTCTATTCAGCTCATATAGAGTCTACTCCCGGCAGTGTTTCGCAGGTGCGTGAGTGCACAGCAGAGCTGCTTCGTTTCGCCAAGGAGAGCGGTACGCCTGTTTTTCTTATCGGGCATATTACCAAAGATGGTATGATAGCAGGCCCCAAAATATTGGAGCATATGGTTGATACGGTCCTGCAGTTTGAGGGCGACCGGCATCACGTCTACCGTATTTTGAGGGCAGTAAAAAATCGCTTTGGTTCCGCCTCTGAACTTGGTATCTATGAAATGCAGGGTAGTGGCTTGCGTGAAGTTTCTAATCCTTCTGAAATTTTGCTTTCTCAAAGGGAAGAGCCTTTAAGTGGCATTACAATTTCTGCAATGATGGAGGGATTACGTCCAATGCTGGTGGAGATTCAGGCACTGGTGAGTGTATCGGCTTATGGAACTCCGCAACGATCGGCAACTGGCTTTGATACCAAACGTATGAACATGCTACTGGCTGTTTTAGAGAAACGCTGCGGCTTCAGACTTAGTTCGCAGGATGTCTTTTTGAATATTGCAGGTGGATTGCGTGTAGAAGATCCCGCCATTGATCTCGCAGTAATAGTTTCAATTATCTCTTCCCATGAAAATATGCCCGTGGGGTTAAAAGTCTGCTTTGCTGCAGAGGTTGGATTGTCCGGTGAGATCAGGGCTGTTAATCGGGTAGAACAACGCATCGCAGAGGCAGAGAAACTCGGCTTTGAACAAATATTTATCTCACGCTATAACAAACAGGGACTTGACACTTCACGATACAAAATTGAAATAAAAACTGTGGGCAAAGTAGAAGAGGTTTTCAATGCGTTATTTGGCTAGACTGTAATTAGCGACTTGATTTATCTATCAGGCAAATCATAATTCCGGGTAATCAAAATTTTACCTATAGGTTATATATGCATCTCACAAGTACCATTTAATTTTATCAAATTTGGTAGCTTAAAATAAACTGATGAAAAATATAATTCCCTTATTCCTAATAGTAGCATTTCTGGCATCTTGCGATAGCAAGCCAACTACGTCGCTTCGTGCTGCGGAGTATATAAAGGGAACTGCCGTTTATGGGGACTCTATCCAGGATGTAAATGTTATTGATCTTGCCTCTGTATCAACCGCTATGCAGGATAAAAGCAAAATGGATATGAAGATTAGAGGGCAGGTGAACGAGGTTTGCAAGAAAAAAGGTTGCTGGATGATTATGAAACTTGGCAATGGCGATGATATGCGGGTAACCTTCAAGGATTATAAAATTTTTGTTCCTAAAGATCTTACAGGTAAAGAAGTTATTTTAGAGGGCTTTGCGTTCACTGATACAACTTCGATAGAAGATCAAAGACATTATGCAAAGGATGGTGGTAAATCGGAAGCAGAAATAGCTAAAATAACAACACCAAAGAAAGAGCTTTCATTCGAAGCGAAAGGTGTTGTAGTTATGAACTAGACCAGAGATAAATACTAAACATAAAAAACCGGCTATAGCCGGTTTTTTTATGTCCAGTCGTTCTTATAGACTGTGCAGATTTACGATTGCCTAAAAGGATCCTCTACTTGCTTAAGTACATAGACTTTTCTTTATATAAATGTCTGAAATACGGGTCTTCCAGGCTTTTGATGAAGCGAATCGCTTCACCTGTTGACTTCATTTCCGGACCTAATTGCTTTTCAACTTCAGGGAATTTATCAAAGGAAAATACCGGCTCTTTAATAGCGTAGCCTTCCAGTTTGCGGACAATATCAAAGTCTTTCAGCTTTTTATCACCCAGCATGATCTTAGTGGCAATATTGATGTAAGGAACGTCGTAGGCTTTCGCGATAAAGGGGACCGTACGGGACGCCCGCGGATTAGCTTCTATTACGTAAACTTTATCGTCTTTAATGGCAAATTGAATGTTTAACAAGCCTCGTACATTTAAAGCGCGCGCAATACGTTTGCTATACTCTTCCATCGAGTTCATCACCTTTTGGGGAAGGTTAAATGGTGGTAACACAGCGTATGAATCACCTGAGTGAATACCAGCTGGTTCTATGTGCTCCATTAAACCGATGATGTGCACATCTTCGCCATCGCAGATGGAGTCTGATTCAGCTTCTTCTGCACGGTCAAGGAAATGATCGATCAACACACGGTTACCCGGAAGGTTCCTTAATAACTTGACAACTGCTTTCTCCAGGTCTTCATCATTTATTACAATACTCATTCCCTGGCCACCTAATACGTAACTTGGACGAACCAGCACCGGGTAACCAACTTGATGGGCAACTTCCAGCGCTTCTTCCGCACTTTCAGCTACACCGTATTTTGGATAAGGAATATTGAGTTCTTTTAAAAGATCAGAAAATCGGCCACGATCCTCGGCAATGTCCATATCGTTATATGATGTGCCGATAATATTGATTCCAAATTCGTGAAGCTTCTCGGCCATCTTTAAGGCGGTTTGACCACCTAGCTGGACAATGACACCTTCGGGTTTTTCAAGCTCGATTATCTCACGCACGTGCTCCCAGAATACAGGCTCAAAATACAGTTTATCAGCCATGTTGAAATCTGTGGAAACGGTTTCAGGATTACAGTTGATCATAATAGATTCATAACCGGCTTCTTTTGCCGCCAGCAATCCATGCACGCATGAATAATCAAACTCGATACCCTGACCAATCCGGTTGGGCCCTGATCCTAAAACAATGATCTTCTTTTTATCACTTACCTTCGATTCATTTTCATCTTCAAAGGTTGAATAGTAGTAAGGAGTCTGTGCCTGAAATTCAGCCGCACAGGTGTCTACCATTTTGTAACAACGGTTGATTCCAAGTTCCTTACGATGTGCATACACCTCATCCTCGCTTACATTCCCGAGAAGCCATGCTATTTGGGCATCCGCATATCCTTTTTGCTTCAACGTGATGAAGAAGTCTTTCGGGATATTTTTAAGTGAGTAGCGTTTTAATTCAATTTCCAAATGTACCAGCTCCTGAATTTGCACCAGGAACCATTTATCAATATGGGTTACCTTGCGAATAGATTCAAGCGGAACGCCAAGAGACATGGCGTCCTTAATATGAAACAGGCGGTCCCAGCTTGGATGTTCCAGGCTGTGCATAATCTCTTCGAGGTTGCGACTTTGCTTGCCATCGGCACCTAATCCCAGTCGGTTTGTTTCTAAGCTCTGACACGCCTTTTGAAGGGCCTCTATAAAGGTACGACCAATAGCCATAACCTCTCCCACAGACTTCATCTGCAGACCTAACTCAGTATTTGCGCCCTTAAACTTATCAAAGTTCCAGCGGGGTATTTTAACAATTACATAATCAAGTGTTGGCTCAAAATATGCGGAGGTAGTCTTAGTTATCTGATTTTCTACTTCATCCAGGTTGTAACCTATAGCAAGTTTGGCGGCTATTTTGGCTATTGGGTAACCGGTAGCTTTCGAAGCCAGGGCCGATGAACGTGACACGCGGGGGTTAATTTCTATTGCAATAATATCTTCCGTTGCAGGGTCAACAGAGAACTGTACGTTACAGCCGCCGGCAAAGTTACCTATCGCACGCATCATCTTAATCGCCTGATTACGCATATCCTGATAGCAACGGTCGCTCAAAGTCATCGCCGGAGCAACAGTTATAGAGTCACCCGTATGAATACCCATCGGATCAAAGTTCTCGATAGAACAGATGATGATCACGTTGTCTTTACTGTCACGAAGCAGTTCAAGTTCAAATTCTTTCCAGCCGATTACTGCCTTTTCAACCAATACTTCATGTGTAGGGGATGCTTGCAGTCCGCGACTTAAGGCATGATCAAAGTCTTCTTTCTTGTAAACGATGCCTCCGCCTGATCCGCCTAAAGTATAAGAGGGACGAATGACTAATGGAAAACCGATGTCTTGTGCTGCTTCTTTACCTTCAAGGAATGAATTAGCTATTTTCGATTTTGCAACTCCAACACCTATATCCACCATCAATTGGCGGAACTCTTCCCGATTTTCAGTTTTCTCAATAGCTGCCACATCCACCCCTACTATGCGTACCCCGTATTTAGCCCAGATACCGCGTTCTTCAGCCTCTTTACAAAGGTTTAAAGCAGTTTGTCCGCCCATGGTTGGTAAAACAGCATCAATTTTTTGTTCCTGCAATATCGTCTCCAGGCTCTCGCAGGTAAGGGGAAGCAGGTATACATGATCACCAATCACCTTATCCGTCATGATGGTGGCGGGATTGGAATTAATAATTGAAACGCTTATACCCTCATCTTTAAGGGATAGAGCTGCCTGTGAACCGGCATAGTCAAATTCGCAGGCCTGGCCAATAACAATAGGACCGGAACCAATAATTAATACGGAGTGAATGGAAGTATCTCTGGGCATAGAGCTTTTATGTAGAAAAAGGATTAAAAATAAACGTCAAAACAGAGGGGTTTGACACGAGAGCATGAAGCTCTTAGAAACAAGAATCCCGACTGTTCTGTCGGGGTGCAAAGATAGATAAAAAATCAAGTTCACCACAAAAAACACGATTAATATGAAGTGGCTAAATTAAAGAAGGGAGACGATTCCGCCTCCCTTCCTGATTGGGAAATTAAAGACTCTTTATTAATCCAACTTGATTTCGCCCAGATCAGCCACTTGGCCGGCCTTAACTGCTACGTTTTCAAGAGCTTTATCATTCAAAGGTTCCTTTGCGTCAATGATAACAGTATACGATCCTTCCTTAACCTGATCAAATGTGAATGATGTACTATCAGGAGTTACTTTTAATGTATCAGTTCCTGAAATAGCCAACACTTGATTCACCGAATTTGCAGGTGTTAACGTTCCTTTGATTGTTCCGGTTTCGACCGTTGTAAAAGCCATTAATCCTAAAGCTACTGTTGCTGTTGCAAGAAATCCTAAACTCGACTTTTTCATAGTTTGTAATTTTTAAAGGTTAAAATAATCATGAATTGTTGAGTAAAAATTTCCTTCATCTATTATGTTCTGTTAAGTAACTGATGCTGATGTAACGGCTTTGTGATGCCACTGAGTATAAATGAATCACTTTTTTTTAATTTTCATCCTCGTGGATACTTAAGAACGTAGGGGTAGTTTCTTCATAATGGCCTGTTAGCTAAGTGGAAAACGTATTAATAAGTCCGTCTGGTTTTCTGAGGTTGAGAGCCGCGGATTTGGCGAACTTCTTGATTGATAATCATAGGTTTACGAACTGTCAGGCTTAAAGGGAATTGAAAAACTTCATGCACAGGTTCGCCGCGGAGTTTTCCGGGATGCCATTTTCTTCCATTCTTTAAGACCCTTTCAACTTCCCGTGTGATTGAATAAGTTAATGATGGAAGAACTTTGACATTTGTAACCGCTCCATCAATTGAGACTTCAAAACTCATCATCATTTTGCCGGAAATGTCCCTGTCCAAAGCTTCTTTCGGATAACGGAAGTTTTGTTGAAAATATCTGTAAAAGTCTGGCCCGCCAACCGATGGTTGCGGCGCTTCCTTGATCATAGTATAATTAAAGTTACGCCCGTCGGGCAGGCGCTGTAATCCCGAAACTAGAATTCCATCCTTGTAGTCTTCTTCATAAAATCTTCCGGCTTCATTGTAGAACCCTTTCCAAAGTCCATTTTTTAGTCCTTCAACATAGCTCCCCTCTTCTTTCAACATATTATCCTCACCCACCAGAACAGTATAACCGGTTCCGTTTTTAACAGTTTGTACTCCGGACGAGTCAAAATATGATTTCAATCTTGCTTCACTGATTTTGCTATGGTTCGAGATAAGGCGTCCGTCAGGACTATATTCAATTTCTTTTTTTACACGCCCATTTGGATGAAAAAAAAGCTGTTCCAATAGGAATACCAAGTACGTAGGAAACCTGTTCAGTTTTTCTGCCGGTTTTAGAAAAACGGATAGTGGCTCATTCATAAATTATTCCTGGTTCAACTGAAGAGGCCTGGCCAATAAATTTTCTTGAATTATCTGGATAATATTCCAGCACTTTGAAATATCGATTAGCGGAATCTGGCTCCTCAATAATGCGGATAAATTCTGCAGTGTCTTTGTTTTTAACTTCCTGACCTTCTCCTTTCATGAAGAATATCTGTCTTTTCTGAGCTATCGAATTATGAAAACTGAATAAGAAGACAGCGAGCGATAAAAAGGTTTTTAGATAGAAATTCATGAGTAATAATACGAAATACACAGGCTAAATAAAGTATCATTAAAACTATTAAAATTAAAATAGCTGTAGATAAAATGAGACATAAATGCTGTAACTATAACGATAAAAGAAACGTATAATCGTTGGAACGGGTTTTGCGTGGTTCGCAATAATTTATTTTAGATTTATGAAAAAGACCATTATTGCCCTTATAGCAATCACAAGTATAATATCAGGCTGTTCAACCGTGCAGTCGCTTGTTCGTTCTACATTTCCCTACACCGCAACGTTAATAGTTCCGGCTAGTTCAAAAACAAATACTACATTATCTGCTACCAGTTCGGCCAGCAGTTTCGACCAGATCTTTACCGGTCAGGGGTCAAATACAAATTCTGTTAAAGAGGTTCGGATCGCCTCGGCAAAACTAGATGCAAGTAATCCTGCAAACCAGAATCTAGGCGTATTCAAGTCTATACGCCTGTATATTTCCAGAGGCGATGGTTCGTCTGAAATAATGGTGGCTCAGCGTAGCGATATATCTGCAACTGTTGGGAATAACCTGGTTTTAGATATTGATAACTCGCGGTTTTTAGATGAATATATTAAAGGGAGTACTGTAAGAATACGCATGGAATACCAATTGCGTGGCGGATTAAATACCGACGTCAGTGTAAAAACGAGCTTAGGGTTTAGTACTGTGCCGGCCACTAAATAGTAAGTTTTTCTTTTGATTAAATAATGTTTGGTTAATGCTAGTCCTCCAGCTGTGAAGCAGGAGGATTTTTTTTGTCCCTGCTTTAAGGGTGTTCTGGTATTGGACCATTCCGTACAGGTTCGCGTTAGTCTATTAAATTGGACTGATAAAAGAATGAGTAAAACTGTAGCAAAGAAATGGTCTGAACTATCAGGACGGACTGTTACATTAGTTGACAGACTTATTAAAGACCAGTCAGGAGAAATCTTAACCTGATGACCATAATGATACGAGCTTGGGGGGATTGATTGATAGTTAACCCTTTAAATCTTGACAGATACCGTGAAATCAGGGTGCATATCACCAATAATAATTAAACAAGGGAATAATATCAGATATTTGGCGCCACAGGTGATTTATATAATGTTACTTCAGGTTTCTTTTTGGGAATTGATTATCAACCAGCTGGCAGCAACAACCTTGCTAGAGTGGATAGGTACAGTATCGGGTTTTGCCTGTGTATACCTGGCGGCAAAACAAAATATATGGAACTGGCCAGTCGCTATTATTAGTGTGATAGCGTACTCAATCCTTTTTTATGAATATCAATTATACGGCGATGCGGTTCTGCAACTCTACTTCATGGCGACCTCTTTTTATGGATGGTATTACTGGATAAAAAGGAAAGAGTCGCATAAAAAGCCAATCGCTAACCTGAGTAATATCGGAATTGTAAAAGTTGTGATCAGCAGCATTCTACTTACTTTTATGATGGGCTGGTTTCTGGATAACTATACCGATACAAACGTTCCCTACGCTGATGGCTTTTGCACAGCAATCAGCTTTATAGCACAGCTTTTAATGACCAGAAAAATATTGCAAAGCTGGATTCTATGGATCATTGTGGATATTTGTTACGTTCCTTTATATCTTTACAAAGATCTGATGCTAACCGCCATCTTGTACACACTCTTCCTCGCACTTGCGGTTATGGGTTATCTGGAATGGAAAAAAACCTATAATCTGGCACTAGACTCCACGGCTTCCTGATTGATGAATATAAAAAAAATAGCAATTGTCGGACCTGAGTCAACGGGTAAGTCTACACTATCTGCCAGCCTCGCAAGTCATTACAACACAGTCTGGGTTCCTGAGTTTTCCAGGGAGTACTGCTCTATGCTAACCGCTCCATGTACCTGGCAGGATGAGATAAATATTTTTAATGGCCAGCTTGAGTTAGAACGGCAAACCCTGCCATTCGCGAATAATATCCTGATCTGTGACACCACGATTCTGACTGTAAAGATCTGGAGCGAGCATACCTTCGGAGAATCTCCACGGGAAGTATTAAATAAACTGCCTGAACATCCTTATGACCTTTATTTGTTGATGGATATTGACCTGCCCTGGCAAGAGGATGATCTCCGTGATTTTCCCAACCTGCGAGAGCATTTTATGGAGATCTGGCATAAAGAGTTGCAATCTCTTAACGCAACTTATGTAGTCATATCAGGAAGTGATGAACAACGCCAGGGAAATGCAGTAAAAGCGATTAACCGATTTTTACAACGTTAGTTCCAAAAGAATACTATTGTCTTTCTTCACGCGCTGCCCCTTCTAATTCTTATCTGCGTAACTCATTTTTGTATCAGCCTCCGGACGATGTGTTTCCAACATGTTACATGATCTCTCCCTTTCTTAACATAAATTAACATGTCAGCAATTTGTAATTATTTAGCTTTAAGTGGGATAATTGTTCAATAGACGGTGCAACGTTCAAAAAACGGCTGCGTCTCTTAATCAGAAATTAAAATGTTGGAAGCTGTTTATACAGATCAGCATTTCAACCTGGTGGTTGAATGCAAAAAGGGCAGCCGGAAAGCCCAGTATGATTTATACAGGCTTTATTCCAAAGCCATGTTTAACGTGGCGCAACGAATTCTGAATGACGCTGACGAAGCTGCCGATGTGTTGCAGGAAGCATTCATAGATGCTTTTGCAAGAGTTGGCGATTTCAGGCAGGAGACCACTTTTGGCTTATGGATGAAACAAATTGTGATCAACAAATCCATAAGTCAGCTGCGAAAGAGAAAAAAAGAAATGGTTTCCCTCGATGAGGTAAATATTGAGGAAGTACCTGATGAGGAGTCTCCAGACATGGAGGAAATTGAGCTGCAGGTAAAGCAGGTAAAGGACGCAATTCAGCATCTTCCAGATGGTTACCGCGTTGTGCTCTCACTTTATTTATTAGAAGGCTACGACCATGAGGAGATTTCGCACATTTTAAAGATTAGTGAAAACACGTCAAGGACTCAGTATATGCGAGCAAGGCGAAAATTGGTAGAAATTTTAAAACAACAGGGGATACATTATAACTGACACAATGATGTATTTATAGCCAGGTCAAGACATCATAAAAATAAATCAAATCAGGAGAGATAAAGATGGAAGAAAGATTAGAAAATTTTATAAAACAGAACAAGAGAGACTTCGACCAATTTGAGCCACCCGCTGGCTTGTGGGAGAAAATTGAAAAGGAACTCGAAGAGAAGCAGAAGGTACAACCAAAAACAGCAAGGGTAATAAGGTTGAGTTTTCTTTTAAAAATGGTTGCTTCACTTGCCATTATTGTTGCTGCAGGCCTGTTCTTATGGCAATATCAATACAAGCAGGCTACTGACCTGGCTAACATTGATCCGGTGCTAGCCAAGCAGCAGATACACTATGCTTCGGTAATAGAAACAAAACGCAGTGAATTGAAAAGAATAGAAAAAGAAGAACCACACTTATACCAGGAATTTTCCTCTGAAATCAGAAAAATGGATGAAAGTTACCAGCGCTTAAAAAGCGACCTTCCAAGCAGTCCTAACCAGGAGGAAACTGTAAAAGCAATGATCCGGAACTTGCAGATACAGGCCGAAGTGTTAAACCAGCAGCTAAAGGTGATTAAGCAAATTAATGAATCAAAAAAACAACAGAACAATGAAACAAAATCTATATAAGGGACTGCTCAGCCTTGCGATAGCATTGCTAATTACGCAGCCATTACTTGCACAATCCGGAATAATCACACCTGTAGCACCCGATTCTCCAATGGGAGCCCGTTATGCCGGGAAACTTGCCGCGTCAGACATTAAAGTTGATTTTAAGCTTACAGATCAAAAGATAAAGAATCTTAATGGTCAGCTTGCTAAATTAAACCACTCTTTGAAAAATTTGGATGTTAGGCTGGCACCAAAAATTGCTGTCTTAGATAACAGGGTGGTAGAGGTTTTTGGAAATATTGCCGATAACTACGAAGGAAACATTAACCAGAATTTCTCGCAACCAGAGGTCGATGCCAATTACGTTCAACCCTCTGAAAAGGTAAAAACGATAAGTAAAACATATCCTGCCGACGCTAATGATAAGCTTTCTATAAGCAATCAGTATGGCCAGGTGGTAGTAAATACCTGGGCAAAGAAGGAGTTTCGGATAGATATTGAAATTAAATCCTACGAATCATCTGATAGCAAGGCGCAGGATCAGCTTGATGCAGTAAGCATTAGCGAATCAAAGCAGGGTGATCTGGTTAGCTTTAAAACCAATATCAATAAGAAGAACATTAGCTGGTGGTCACGGACAAAGAATGGCAAAGAAGAAAAGAGAGGTGTTCAAATTAATTATGTGGTTTATATGCCAGTAAAAAACCCGCTCGATATTACCAATCGTTACGGAAGGACGGTACTTCCTGATTTAGATGGCCCGCTGAGCATTACTAGTTCCTATGGCTCATTAACCGCTCAAACATTGAATAATGCGGCTAACCGCATCAAGGTAAGCTATGGCTCTGCAAGCATCGAAGGTTATTCATCCGGAATACTCGACGTCTCTTACGGTAGTTTAAAATTAGCTAACGCAGATAAACTAAGTGCTGATATCAGATATAGCACCGCCAAAATTGGTAAGCTAACCAGTGGCGGTAATATTGATCTGGCTTATGGAGATTGCAAAGTGGAGTCAGTAGATAAGAGCATCAGAAGCCTTATCATCAATTCTTCTTACTCTGGATTAACCATGCGTATCGACGAAGCTGCCAATTTTAACTTTGATGTTACTGTAAGCTATGCGGGATTTAATTTCAATGAAGATAAGGTGAATATAATCAGTAAAACTCCTGACGGAAATGCCAAAGGATGGAACCCCACTAAAAACTACAAAGGCACTTTTGGAAAGGGTTCTGAGTCACGAGTAATTATCAAATCCAATTATGGTGGGGTTAAGTTTTTGTAAATGTAAATAGTCATTGAAAAAACCTTTTAGTCAAAACTAAAAGGTTTTTTTTTGTTTTTAAGTCTTTGGTCTTACTTTCGTGCTTTTGCGTAAAACGATAAATTATGGAATGGCTTTCTGATCCACAAATTTGGATCTCATTAATTACCCTTACTGTGCTTGAAATAGTGTTGGGAATAGACAACATTATTTTCATTTCCATAATGGCAGCCAAACTGCCCGTCGAAAAGCAGAAGAAGGCGCGTCAGATTGGATTGGCGCTGGCAATGATCACCCGTGTTTTGCTATTATTATCGCTAACCTGGATTATGACCCTAACTAAGCCGCTCTTTAGTATGGGTGACTGGATTGGTATTACAGATCCCGACTGGCTGCAAAAGCTAACTATATCTGGGAGGGACCTTATCTTAATTATTGGAGGATTATTCCTTATTTATAAAAGTACTACAGAGATTCACGAAAAGCTTGAAGGAGAGGAACATGCAGTTCAAACAAAGGCAGTTGTTACATTTTCAGGTGTTATAGTGCAGATCTTAATTCTGGATGTAGTGTTTTCCCTGGATTCCGTTATTACTGCGGTTGGGATGGCCGATCATATTGGAGTAATGATCGCTGCGGTAGTGATCGCGGTAGTTGTGATGATGGTGTCAGCAGGAGGCATTAGTAATTTCGTCAACAAGCATCCTACTGTAAAGATGCTGGCTCTATCCTTCCTTTTATTAATTGGCGTTTCACTTCTTGCAGAAGGTTTCGAACAGCATATACCTAAAGGTTACATCTACTTCGCGATGGCGTTCTCCGTGTTGGTTGAGATGCTAAACCTGAAGACGAAAAAGACTGCTAACGAACCTGTGCATTTACACAATGTACCTGACGATCCTAATGATTAGGGTTGAGGTATCAGGTATCAAGTATATAAGTTTTGAGTTGTAGGTTCAGCCGGTATACCTTGCTGCAACTTTCAACTCAAAGCCTGCAACTTCTTCATCCCACCCGGCACAGCAAGCCTTTCAAATACTCTCCTTCTGGAAATGATGACCTTACCGGATGATCCTCTGGTTGAGAAAACTGGTGAATGAACTGCACTTCTTTGCCTGCATCTAAAGCTGCCCAGGCAAGTATCTGCTTGAAGGTAGCAATATCAATTGCCCCAGAGCATGAAAAGGTGGCCAGTAAGCCGCCTTCTTCCAGCAATAGCATCGCTTGGCGGTTCAAATCTTTGTAAGCTCGTGAGGCCTTATTAACTGCTGAGCGTGAAGGAGCATATTTAGGCGGGTCAAGAATGATCACATCAAACTTTTCACCGCTCTCACGAAAAGCACGAAGCTGCTTATTCACATCCGACTGAAACAACCGATGCGTTGCATTTTGGAATTTATTAATCTCAATATTCCTTTTTAAAGTCTCCAAAGCCAGCGCAGAGCTGTCAACACTGGTAACCTCTGATGCGTTTTGCTTAAAAGCGTTCAGGCTAAAGCCACCAGAATAGCTAAAACAGTCCAGAACCTTCTTTCCTGCCGTATGATCAGCCACAACCTTCCGGTTGTCCCGCTGGTCACAATAGAATCCAGACTTCTGACCCGAAGATATATTTACATCGTACATAACACCGTTTTCCTTAACTGTTACGTATTCCGGCGGCTCAACGCCGCTTAGAATTCCGCCGGAAGAGGCTTCCATCCCTTCGTGACTACGTGCGGAAGGATCGCTGCGGTCAAAGATGCCTAACGGGTCTAAAAGTTGCTGGAGCTCATCTAAAATTACTGCCTTGTTCCGTTCAATACCTGCCGTCAGAATTTGTACAGATAAATAGTCGGCAAAGCGATCTACAATGAGACCCGGTAAAAAGTCAGCTTCGCTAAAAATTAAACGATAGGTATTAGTACCCTCGTTGGTCATCAGATCTTGTCTCGCCTGCACAGCTTTTTTAATCCGCCACCTCCACCACTCTTCATTTATTTGAACCTGCTGATCCCACTCGAGCACCCTGATTGCTACACGTGATTGATCGTTGTAAAAACCATAGGCTAAAAATTCACCCTGATTGTCTGTGACGGTAACTATCTCACCATTTTCGGGCTTCCCTTTCACCTGTTCAACAGCGCCGGAAAATATCCAGGGGTGTAATTGTCTGACGGCTTTCTCTTTTCCTTTTTTTAATTTTACCACGTGCATCCTGCAAAACTAAGTAAGATTTTCAGATTAAGGTTACCGATAAAAGCTTAACGAAATTGTATTTTTTGCTGCAGCTGTTCCGTAGGAAGATTTTGTCGGTAGCAAAGAATGTAGTCCCGCGACCCGGCGTTCCATCGGAACGCTTTGTGTTAATAGGCGCTATTTATTTTTAAAGAATCTTTCTGATATGTTTAATCCCATCAACGATAACAACCAAACAAACTGAACACTCCTTTCAATTCATATTCCCTTACTACATTTGTGCATGCAAGAAATAAACTGGGAAGACTTTGAAAAGGTCGAACTAAGAGCAGGAACAATAATCGAAGCAGTTGAATTTTCTGAAGCCCGTAAGCCAGCCTATAAAATTAAAGTCGACTTCGGCATTTACGGAACCAAGTGGAGCAGCGCACAGATCACTAAAAACTATTCTCTTGATGAGCTTCCGGGCAAGCAGGTCATTGCCGTTGTGAACTTCCCACCGAAACAAATCGCTAATTTTGTTTCTGAGTTTTTGGTTACCGGTTTCACTGATAGCCAGGGAAATATTGTTCTGGCGTCTGTTGATAGCCAGGTGCCCAACGGCACACTACTTATTTAAATCACCAGTAGGGTTACAGAATGAGATATATAAATTTCGGAGAGGAGAGTGAGGTCGTTCCTGATGAGTTTTTTATGGCAGAGGCTTTGAAGGAGGCCCGCCTTGCCCTGAAGCTTGATGAAGTTCCTATCGGAGCGGTAATTGTGCACAAGGATCATATTATAGGCAAAGGTCATAATCTGACTGAAACGCTTAAAGATGTTACCGCTCATGCGGAAATGCAGGCCTTTACGGCTGCAGCCAATTACACCGGGGGAAAGTACCTGAAGGATTGCACCCTATATGTAACTATTGAGCCCTGCGTGATGTGCGCCGGGGCATCGTACTGGACTCAGATCAGCAGGATTGTTTATGGCGCCGACGATCCGCAACGCGGGTTCTCGCAAATTAAACAGCGGATCACCCATCCGCGTACAGAAGTAGTGGCAGGTATCCGTGCAAAAGAATGCGGTGACCTCGTAAAAAACTTCTTCCAGAGTAAAAGGAATAAAACTTAACCTTCAATTGAACGATTTTCAACATTACAGGGTTATATTTGTTAAGTCTTATTATTCATCATTAAATCACAACGATCATGGCATTTGAATTACCAGCGTTACCATACGCAACCGACGCTTTAGAACCGCATATTGATAAAATGACTATGGAAATACACCATGGCAAACATCACCAGGCTTATGTTGACAATTTAAACAAAGCTCTAGCCGGTTCAGAAGGTGAGAACCTAAAGATTGAAGAGCTAATGGCTTCAGTTTCAAAATACCCGGTAGCAGTTAGAAACAATGGTGGTGGACATTTTAACCATACGCTCTACTGGTCAATAATGTCCCCAAATGGTGGCGGTGCTCCAACTGGTGACTTAGCAGTAGCAATAAACGATGCTTTCGGATCTTTCGAAGACTTCAAAAAGAAGTTTGCTGAAGCTGGTGCAACACGTTTTGGATCGGGATGGGCCTGGTTAATTACTGATGCAGGAGGAAAGCTTCAGGTATCATCAACTCCCAATCAAGACAATCCATTAATGGACTTGGCAGAAATCAAAGGCACTCCGGTTTTGGGAATGGATGTCTGGGAACATGCTTATTACTTGAAGTACCAAAATAAGCGCCCGGATTATATCGTTGCCTTCTGGAACGTAATAAACTGGGATGCAGTAGCTGATCGGTTTGCCAAAGCAAAAAAATAAAGCTAAACGCAAACATTAAGTAAGAGATGGTGTATTATTATATAGTACACCATTTTTATTTTAAACCTTATGAGAAAATTATATCCATTAACAGCAATCCTCTTGGTAACCCTATTCAGCAGTTGCGAGCTTATAGGTGATATCTTTAAAGCTGGTGCTTATACCGGAATTATCATTGTTGTCATCATTGTCGCATTAGTTATCTGGTTATTTTCTAAATTCAGAAGCCGGGGCTGATCAGGTGTAGATTTCCATCACCTCTTTCTTCTTTTTACTTTTTAACGCTTTCGGCACAATCTCGAGGATCTCTTTCTCAAGAGTGGCAATCAGGTTGCGCTTCAGAAAGTTGCGGTGTGTTACAATACTTATTTCCCTGGTTGGTTCCGGGGATTTAAAGTGCCGCACACGCTGCATCTGGCTGGAAGAAAGGTCTGATACAGCTAGCTCCGGAAGTATTGTAATTCCATTATTTAAATCCACCATCCTTTTCAAGGTTTCTAAACTGCCGGTATTGTACTCAAACTGTTTACCAGGCCCCGCTTTTTTTCGCTGGCAAATATTAAGCACCTGGTTTCGCATACAATGCCCCTCGTTTAACAGCCACACCTCTTCCGGGTTTATATCTGCTGCTTTTACCAGTTTCTTCTTTAATAAAGAGTGCGATTTCGAAACATACGACACGAAACTTTCATAGAATAGCGGTCTTTCGTTAAGCGAACGATCGTCAACAGGAGTAGATAAAATTCCGCAATCTAACTGTCCCGATTTTAATTGTTTAATAATTTGCTCTGTTGTAAATTCCCATATCATCAGCTGGACGCCAGGGTATTTATTCATGAAATTTAAAATAACCCGCGGAAGGAGATAAGGTGCAATTGTGGGGATGATCCCGAGTTTAAGTTCTCCGCCTATTTCGTCTTTTAGATCCGCAACAATCTCGTTAAGCTTTCCGCTTTCTTTTAATATGGTCCGCGCCTGCTCAATAATGTCTATCCCTATATCAGTAGGAACAACAGGCTGCTTGCTGCGATCAAACAGCGTAACCCCCAGATGGTCTTCAAGCTTCTGAAGCTGCATACTTAAAGTGGGTTGAGTTACAAAACACTTTTCGGCGGCTAACACAAAATTTCGGTATGTATCTAAAGCTACCAGGTATTCAAGTTGGACAAGTGTCATTGCTATAGGTATTCTTTATATTATAGTGAATAATATTGAAGTTAGCTATATCTAATGTTATGAGCAATTAATTGCTCATAAAGTTGCACTCATGAAAAAAAATTGACAATTTATTTGGCAATAATTATTGTCATTGGTTAAAGTCGAAGAATAAAAGCCGATAGCTGGAAGGGAACCAAAAGACAACATTTGAAACTAGTAATAAGGGGTGACGTCAGGGAGGAAATTCGATTCCTTTAGAAAAGGTCACAGTGAGACAAATCTGGACACAAAAAAGCCGCCCGGATCTTCTTCCGGGCGGCTTTGACTAATAATCTTACTCCACTGTTACCGACTTGGCCAGGTTACGGGGTTGATCTACGTTGCAACCCCGCATTACTGCTATGTGGTATGATAATAATTGTAATGGTATGGTGGCTATCAGCGGTAAGAACATTTCGTCAGTATCAGGTATCTCAATGGTATAATCAGCCATTCTCTTAACATCTGTGTCGCCTTCTGTTACAATGGCTATAACCATTCCCTTGCGTGCTTTTACTTCCTGAATGTTGCTGATTACCTTCTCGTAAGATGAGTTACGTGTTGCAATCACCACCACCGGCATTTCCTCGTCGATAAGAGCAATCGGACCGTGTTTCATTTCTGCGGCTGGATAACCTTCGGCATGTATGTATGAAATCTCTTTCAGCTTAAGGGCGCCCTCAAGAGCTACCGGAAAACCACTGCCCCGGCCAAGAAAAAGAAAATTGCGGGCATCTTTGAATTTAGCGGCAATCTCTTTAACACGGTCGTTAGACTGCAAGCATCTTTCAACTAAAACTGGTATGTTTTCAAGTTCAGAAAGTAAGTGAACCAATTTTGATTGGGTTATCGTTCCGCGTTGCTGAGCCATATAAATAGCCATCAAAGTGAGCACGGTAACCTGGGCTGTGAAAGCTTTGGTTGAGGCTACCCCTATTTCAGGACCTGCGTGGGTATAAACTCCAGCATGACTCGCTCGTGGAATCGAAGCCCCGACAACATTACAAACGCCAAAAATGGTAGCGCCTTTTTCTTTAGCTATTTGAATAGCTGCCATAGTATCTGCAGTCTCGCCCGACTGAGAGATGGCAATAACGATGTCTTTTTCTGAAATAATTGGATTGCGGTATCTGAACTCAGAAGCATATTCTACCTCTACCGGGATACGGGCACATTCTTCAATCAGGTATTCGGCCACTAAGCCGGCATGCCATGAAGTACCACAGGCGATAATCACAATCCGGTCAATATTTTTAAGCTTTTCAGCGTATTCCTTAATACCGCCTAATTGCACAAGCCCTTCTGAGGGATAGATACGGCCGCGCATACAATCTTTGATGGAACGAGGCTGCTCATAGATTTCCTTGAGCATAAAATGCTCGTATCCGCCCTTTTCAAGCATCTCAAGTTCAAGCTCCAGCTCATGGATATAGGGCGTCTGAATAACGTTGTCAATACTCTTAATCAGTAACTCATCGCGTTTTATAAAAGCGATCTCATTATCATTAAGGTAAATTACGTTTTTAGTATACTCTACGATAGGAGAAGCATCAGAAGCGATGAAATATTCATACTCACCAACGCCAATAACCAATGGAGAGCCCTTACGTGCTGCGATCAACTGATCGGGTTCATCCTTGCTCATTATAACAATGGCATAGGCTCCAATCACTTCATTTAAAGCGAGTCTTACAGCTTCTCTCAGATCGAGATTAGTTTCTTTCTGTATTTCTTCAATCAGGTGAATAAGAACTTCGGTATCCGTATCGCTTTTGAATACATGACCCCTCGTTATTAAAGCCTCCTTTAAAGAGCTATAATTCTCAATAATACCGTTGTGAATAATTGCTAAACGTTCGTCGCCTGAAGAATGGGGATGTGAATTTACGTCTGAAGGAGCGCCGTGCGTAGCCCAACGAGTATGCCCCATGCCCATATAACCGCCGAGGTTGTCATGTTCGGTAAATGATTCAAGCTCACTTACTTTGCCGGCCTTCTTATAAATATTTAAACTTCCGTTCATTAAGGCCACACCTGCGCTATCGTAACCACGATATTCTAAACGATGTAACCCTTTAATAACAATAGGCCACGCTTCACGGTGACCTATATATCCTACAATTCCACACATAGATTATTCCTTAGGTAAACTTTGGTCTAATCTACCAAAACGATACCAAATAGTTTAGTTGGCTTTCGTATAAATAATATTTAATTTCATTCTAAAGGGACCCGTTTGACTTCCGCTACCTATTGCAACTCTGGATACTGTAGTTGCAGATGGGGACAAGGCCTGCTCGTTGGTCGCGTCCTTATTTACTGCAGTGATATAAGTATTATACTGCTTTAACTTACCGTTTAAAAGATTCTGGATATAAGCAGTCAATGTAAACTTGTATAAGTTGCCCGGAGTAACGAAAATACCACCTAAAGAGGCATCACTGATTCCAAGAAGCACATCTGGAATTTGCTGGCGTTGTTCTGCAATGTCAGTACGATAAAGAAACAGTCTGGGTGCCGGAGAAAAAATATCTGTACCGCCTTCTACAAGAACCACCAATTCCGCTTTGTTGATCGTAATATTTCCAAGCGCCTTTAAATTTTCCAGGTAAGGGAACGTAAGATGTGTTTTTACTCCACCCAGAGGTTGAATATAATTTACTTCATAAGTTGTATCAGGAGCATTTAATTGCGTTTCAATAGGAGTGCCCACATAGTTATGTTTGATTGTTGCCGCTGAAGCGCTCGTGTTTATTGGGAAAACGTTTAAATTAGTATCTATTGTCGTTCCGGTCTGATTACGGTAATACAATTCAACACGGCTTGCGGTATCGGCAAGGTTAAATGTCGCTAGTCCACCCGCACCAGTCGTTAAATCTTTGTTCACTCTGATTTGAAGTCCCTTAATAAAATCATTGAAAGCAGAGTTAGTTTTAAAATGAGCAGTATCTGCATCAAAGAATTTACTCTGTATGAATGCAGCGGTAAGAGGGATACGAAGTTGGGGACCCTTTTTTACTGTGATATCTGGTTTACCTTCTACTATCTGAATGATCGAAACACTATCTTTAAGATTGACTTTTGCTAGTTTGCTCCCAACCGTACCCGGACTAGCCGGATGTTCTGCGTTACTGTAGTAGTTACTGCTAATGGTTAAACGCTCCGCCAATTGACCAACTTCCACCATTAAACGAGAATTAACGTCGCCGGTGTATTCATCGCTATATTTTAAGACTAAAACTGCTGAATCAAGCATGGGTGAATTTCCAAAATTCACTGTTTCGGAAGGCAGGTCTAATGATATCGCAACTTTTGCATCTGTTGGTCCGAATAACGGATCATTAAGATAACCTATCGGATACTCTAATAAATTGCTCGTTCTAACCGAATCTTCTTTTACCGTTGCAGTTCGCACTGTTAAACTATCAATCAACTTTCCTTCAATAGCATTCTCGGGATCAACATCCAAACCTATACCGTCCGGGTTTTCGCAACCTGTTAAAATGAAAAGACTTATCAACAGCGTTAATAAGTCTTGTTTATATAATTTCATGTGTATGCTTTACTTTTTAATCTAAAGAAACGAGTTCCTCGCTTGCAATTTCTTCGTAAAGGTTATAATAATTTTCGTAATCAGAAGTAGAAATGTATTCTAACGTTGTTTTACCTGCTTTTTTAACAAACTTTAACACATCAGAATTAATGGTTTCGCTGCCGAAAACCACTGCATCAGAGTAGCCAATTGCACCAATATTCAGAGCAGTAATATCACCGGCCTTATACGCAGATGTGTGATCAGCACTCATGCCGCCCATAACTGCTTTAGATGCAAAACTATCACTTAGTTTCTCAGAAAAATCATCCTCATAAACAGAATAAACCACTTTTGAATTTTTAAAGGTAGGGTCATCTTTATATAAAGTTTTTAGATACACCGGTACCAATGCGCTCATCCAGCCATGGCAATGTACCACATCCGGTGCCCATCCTAGTTTCTTAACAGTTTCTAACGCGCCCTTGCAAAAGAAAATAGTGCGCTCGTCGTTATCATCATAAAATTTATTATCCTTGTCCGTGAAAACGTACTTCCGTTGGAAATACTCTTCATTATCCAGGAAATATACCTGCATGCGCGCTGCGGGAATGGACGCTACTTTGATAATCAGTGGATTATCATTGTCGTTTATAACGATGTTCATGCCTGAAAGACGAATAACTTCGTGCAAACGGTTACGGCGTTCGTTGATATTTCCGAAACGCGGCATCAGGATCCGGATTTCAAATCCTTTATCCTGCATGGCTTGCGGTAATTGACGTGTTATTTCAGAAATTTTGGTAAGTTCCAGGAACGGCGACATCTCATGGGTTATAAACAGAAGCTTCGTTTTTGCCATCTCCAATTTTGTTTTAGTAAATTAATATTAGGAAAGTGTTTGGAACCGCAAATATAAGCATATTATATCAGTTTATCAACGTTTTATCCAAAGTTGTTTGGTGGTTTTTAAGTATTTACCCATTTTTGGCGGTTATATCTTAACCTTTATAATTTGAAAGTTTTTACTACCCGGGTTGCTCTCTCCGGATATATCTCGGAGCAAAAAGCAGTCGGTAAAAGTGTTGGGCTTGTGCCGACAATGGGTGCTCTTCATGCCGGACATTTATCATTGATCAGTGAAGCACGCCAGGCATGTGACCTGGTGGTTTGCAGCATCTTTGTAAATCCCACGCAATTTAATGACCCTAACGATCTTGCTAAATATCCCAGACCCATTGAGGCCGATATTGAAATGCTAAAGGAGGCCGGATGTGATGTTTTGTTTATGCCCGAGGTATCCGAAATGTATACCGAGGGAGAATCATGGCTCATCAACCTGAATGGCCTTGATAATATTCTGGAAGGTAAAATAAGGCCCGGACATTATCAGGGCGTCACTCAAATAGTTAAAAAGCTTTTTGACACAGTAATGCCGGACAAGGCCTTTTTTGGACAGAAAGATTACCAGCAGGTAAAAGTTATTATGGAACTGGTGAGGCAATACGAAATTCCCGTTCAACTTATTATGTGTCCTATCATTCGCGAAGATGACGGATTGGCGATGAGCTCGAGGAACGTTCATCTTTCAGTCAATGAACATCAACGGGCCCTTGTGCTATCCCGTGCACTAAAGCTGGCAACAGATATTTATCCAAATAAGCCGATCGCTGAAGTTAAAGAGGAAGTAAGCCAATTTGTGCATAAAACACCAGGAGTGGATCTGGAGTATTTTGAAATTTGTGATCAGGAAACGCTGCAGCCCGTAGCCGAAAAGGATGGCCGGCCTTTGGTAGCTCTCATAGCCGCAAAAGTTGGACACATCCGTTTGATCGATAATGTGACACTGGATTAGTACAACTATCTCATAAAACTAATTATTCTTCAAGAGCTTCTCTTGCTTTAGGGTTTGCTAACCTGCCTTAGAATTGCATAGCCATTAACTGTTCTGCGATTTCGCGTACGGGTTTAAAAGTAAATTTTCGCGAATGTGGCCCAAAGTGACCCCACAGGAGGTATAAATCTGATATCTCGATTTCTACAAATTTCACTTGAGTATTCCAACACCCGTATATAGTGATATGGTCTGCTGTAAATCGGAAACCATAGCATGATACGGGCCCTATTAGAGACGGTCGATCATACAGGTGCTGTAACAGGATGTCGATTAGCAAGTTGGCGCCTTCCGAACTCCGATAATTTTGAAAGGAAAGCAGTTAAGGTTTGCTTATATCTTGCTAGTAGTTTTATAGTCGAATCTTACTAGCAAACTACTAGGAAACTACTACCAAACTACTAGGAAACCCCTATGAAACCCGAGCTAATTTTTTACTTGTTTTGCATTTGCTGCGGTTCTTTAAAAAATGCTATTGATAAGCCTTATTTAGGGATGCACAAAGGCCATTACCCGCACTCTCCAATTAGCTTTTAATTTTTACTAATTTTGCAGCATGATAATTCAGGTATTAAAATCTAAAATTCATCGGGCTAAGGTTACCCAGGCTGAGTTGAATTATGTAGGAAGTATAACAATTGATGAAGATTTGCTTGATGCGGCTAATATAATTGCCAACGAAAAAGTACAAATAGTGAACAATAATAATGGAGCCCGATTTGAAACATATGTTATAAAAGGGGAACGAGGCTCAGGAATACTTTGTTTGAATGGTGCTACAGCACGACTAGCCCAGGTTGGGGATATCGTTATTATCATGTCATACGCTTACATGGAACTTGAGGAAGCCAAAGTTTACAACCCTCTGCTTGTTTTTCCGGACGACCATAATAAATTATTGCACGCCTAAGGCCGATATGAAAACGAGAAGAATTGATTTGATCAGGGGTAAGATTTATTCTAGTACCGAATTATTAAGACACAACTTAAACATCTGGAGATTTACGGATCAAAAGATTGTGTTTACTAACGGATGCTTTGATCTGCTGCACTTAGGGCATATTGATTACTTGTCGAAGGCAGCCGATTATGGAAACAGGCTGATTATAGGATTGAATTCTGATGCGTCTACCGCCGGGATAAAAGGCCCGTCACGCCCCATCACTGATCAAGAATCGCGTGCATCTATTCTTGCAGCTTTATTTTTTGTTGACGCTGTTGTGCTGTTTGACGATCCCACTCCACTAAATCTTATAAAGACTGTAATGCCGGACGTGCTTGTAAAGGGTTCGGATTATTCAATTGATGAGATTGTAGGGGCCGACCTGGTAATAGCAAATGGCGGGAAGGTGCATACGATCGACTTTTTGCCCGGCTATTCTACAACCGCTATTGAGAATAAGATTAGGTTGTCTTAATTTTTATAGCTTCTACTTTCAACCAATCGAGTTTTCACAACAGAAAGCTTTAAGGCAATCTGCGTAAAATCAGCCCCGCGGGTTAAACATTCATTTTAAATATTATTTTTGAACATATTTAACCATAACCCTATGTTATTTGAACTCTCCGAAGAACAGGAAATGATCAGGAGTGCAGCAAGAGACTTTGCTGTGAATGAGCTGAAGCCTGGTGTAATTGATCGTGATGAGCATCAAAAGTTTCCTGTTGAGCAAGTTAAAATGCTGGGTGATCTAGGATTTATGGGGATGATGGTGGATCCGAAGTATAACGGTTCGGGCATGGATGCCGTTTCATATGTTCTGGTAATGGAGGAGTTATCTAAGATCGATGCATCAACTTCCGTAGTTGTATCGGTAAACAATTCACTGGTTTGTTTCGGACTAGAGAAATACGGCGATGACTTTCAAAAGGAAAAATATTTAAAACCTCTGGCGACCGGCGAAAAGATAGGCGCCTTCTGTTTATCCGAACCAGAGGCCGGGTCGGATGCTACATCGCAGCGCACCACGGCGATCGATATGGGCGATCATTACCTGTTAAATGGGGTAAAAAACTGGATTACAAACGGTACCACCGCATCTACCTATTTGGTTATTGCTCAAACCGATGCTGCAAAAGGGCATCATGGGATAAATGCTCTTATTGTTGAAAAAGGGATGGAAGGCTTTACCAGCGGACCGAAAGAAAATAAATTGGGTATTAGAGGATCAGATACCTGCTCGCTAATGTTCAATGATGTGAAGGTTCCTAAAGAGAATCGAATTGGCGAGGATGGTTTTGGTTTTAAGTTTGCGATGAAAACCCTGGAGGGAGGTCGCATAGGCATTGCCGCTCAGGCTTTAGGAATTGCTTCCGGGGCTTATGAATTAGCACGTGATTATGCGAAACAGCGTAAAGCGTTCGGAACGGAACTCGCCAACCACCAGGCGATACAATTTAAGCTGGCTGACATGGCAACTGAGATAGAAGCATCGCGCTTACTTTGTTTAAAGGCTGCCTGGTTAAAAGATCAAGGCCTTCCTTATGCTCAGGCAAGTTCAATGGCTAAGTTGTTTGCCTCGCAGACGGCCATGAAAACTACAGTTGAGGCTGTTCAGATCCATGGCGGCTATGGCTTTGTAAAGGAATATCATGTAGAGCGTTTAATGCGGGATGCGAAAATCACCCAAATATACGAAGGGACCTCTGAGATTCAACGAATTGTGATTTCGAGAGAACTTTTAAAATAGATTAAATTCTGCAAATGATCAGATACATCCATACTTTTCTCTTAGCATCAGCCCTTCTGTTTTCAGCATGTCAATCATCTGTAAAGGAAAACTTTAAAGCGGGGATCTGGCGCGCAACGCTTAAGACGGCTGTTGGAGCTGAGATTCCATTTAATTTTGAAGTTGTTGATTCTGCCGATCAAAAGCTGATTTATATTATAAATGGGGCTGAGCGGTTTAAGGTTAATGAAATAACCTTGACAGATGATTCTGTGTTGATTCAAATGCCTTTATTTGATTCAGAAATACAGGCCGCTATTGAAGGCAAAAAACTTGCGGGACGATGGATCAAGCATTTGGCAGATTCAAATGTGACGATGAATTTTGAGGCCCGCCCTGATGCATCTTGGCGTTTCTTTAATACTCAAATAGATACCAAATTCAAGGTTAATGGTCGTTGGTCGACCACTTTCCTAAGCCAGGATAAGAAAGACACAACAGTAGCAATTGGTGAGTTTAAACAGAATGGAACCGATCTTTCCGGAACATTTTTAACCACCACCGGAGATTATCGTTTTCTGCAGGGAACTGTATCAAAAGATAAGCTCTATTTATCTTGTTTTGACGGATCAAATGCATACCTCTTCACGGGGAAAATTGCTAATGACAGTACGATTGTTGACGGAACATTCTATTCTGGTTTTTCATCTGTTGAAAGTTGGGCGGCAAGGAAGGATGAACAGGCGATTTTGCCTGATGCATATTCTCTTACGGCATTAAAGCCAGGTTATGATAAGGTCGATTTTAGCTTCCCGGATCTGGAAGGTAAAAAGGTTTCTTTATCCGATCCGAAGTTTGAAAACAAAGTAGTAATAATTCAGTTCTTTGGTTCATGGTGTCCTAACTGCATGGATGAGACAGCCTATCTGTCGCCGTTCTATAAGAAGTATAAGGACCGTGGAGTAGAAGTGGTGGGTTTAGCATATGAGAGGACGACAGACTTTAAACGTTCGAAGAAGAATGTGGAACGTATGAAGAACCGGTTTAATGTAACCTATGATATGCTAATTACAGGCTACACTAAGGATAAAGCGGAAGTAGCTAAAAGCTTACCAATGCTTACTCAGTTTGTAGCCTTTCCGACGACGGTAATCCTGGATAAAGCTGGCAAAGTCCGGAAGATCCATACTGGATTTAACGGTCCGGGGACTGGTGAGCACTACACTAAATTTGTCAAAGAGTTTGAGGAGAATATAGATGAACTCCTTAAGGAAAACATATAATAGATGAAGTTTAAATTTTTAATATGCTGTCACTTTTTGGCAGCATTTTTTTTAGCAAGTTGTACGACCAGGAAAGCAGTTCTCGATCCGGTGCGGGTTACGGAAAATGCCGCCGGAGTTAATTACAGGGGCAGCTATCCAAGAGTAACAGATATTCTTCACACCCGGCTAGATCTTAGCTTTGACTGGGACAGCGCCTATGTTTTTGGAAAGGCAACCATTGATGCAAAGCCTTATTTCTATCCCTCTGATAACCTGGTTTTAGATGCAAGGGGATTCCGGATCAATTCAGTTTCCCTTAAGGTAAAGGAAAATAAAACCCCGTTACGTTATACTTATGACGGCAAACAAATAACGATTCAACTGGGGAAGGTTTATACCAGCGACCAGAAATATACGATTTTCATTGATTATGTAGCGATGCCCTATAACCTGAAAGTTGGCGGTGACATAGCTTCTGAGGGTGATCGTGGACTTTACTTTATTAACCGGGACGGCAAGGAAAAAGCCAAGCCTCGTCAGATATGGACACAGGGCGAAACGGAGTGTAATTCGAACTGGTTTCCCACAATCAACGGACCTCAGGAAAAGATGACCCAGGAGCTTAACATTACGGTAGCTGATGAGTTCGTAACCCTGTCAAACGGTTCGCTGGAGTATACCAGTATGAATGGTGATGGAACCCGCACGGATAGCTGGCGCCAGGAACAGCCACACTCTACCTATTTGACCATGCTTGCTGTTGGTGATTTTACTATCACTAAAGACAAATGGCGCGAGAAAGAAGTTAATTATTACACCGAACCAGCCTTTGCTTCGACTGCAAAATTAGTATTCGGTAAGACCCCGGAGATGATGGAGTTTTTCTCGAAAAAGATGGGCGTCGAGTATCCATGGGAAAAGTATTCGCAAATTGTTGTCCGTAATTTTGTGAGCGGCGCGATGGAAAATACGACTGCTACGGTATTTTTTGACCGGCTGAATATGACTGAGGGGCAATATCTGGATGCAAATCAGGAAGATATAATTGCCCATGAGTTATTTCACCATTGGTTTGGAGACCTGGTAACTGCCGAGTCATGGGCAAATTTGCCGCTGAATGAAGCATTTGCCACCTATGGTGAATATTTGTGGTTTGAATTTAAATACGGGCGTGAGAGCGCCGATTTTAAAGGCATGGAAGACGCAAACGCGTATTACAACAGCCCCAGACAGAAGCAGGTTGATGTGATCCGCTATAACTATGCGGATCGTGAGCAGATGTTTGATGAAGTGACTTATCAAAAAGGCGGACGCATACTTCATATGTTACGGAAAACCGTCGGGGACAATGCTTTCTTTAAAGCACTCAATTTGTACCTGACACGTTATGCTTATAAAACAGCCGAAATTCACGATTTGAGATTGGTTTTTGAGGAAGTTACTGGCCAGGATTTGAATTGGTTCTTCAATCAATGGTTCTTAGCGTCTGGACATCCTGCTTTAACAATTAAAACGGGCTATGACGCAGAGAAAAAGCTTGCAACAATTTCGATTCAGCAAAATCAGGACTTATCTGTTACGCCGCTTTACCGGATACCAATGGCGGTTGATATTTATTCAGATGGAAAGGTAGAACGAAAAGAAATTATCCTTAATCAGCAAAACCAAACTTTTAGTTTCAGTTCGGCGGTGATGCCTGATTTAATTAATGTGGATGCTGAAAAATATGTTCTTGCTAATAAGACAGAATCGAAATCCCTTCAGCAATACGTGTTTCAATATAAAAACGCTCCGCTGTTTATGGATAGGTTTGAAGCTCTAACGATGCTGCAAAATCATAAAGCTGACGCTGTGGCGAGGCAAACAATGATGAATGCACTTGCTGACAGCAGCCCGGCATTGCGGAGAATCGCCGTTGAGTTTTCGGGTAATCTTGAACCAAACGAGAGATCAGCAATTTACCAGCAGATTCGTCAGATTGCGGTTAAAGATCCGGTTTCGTTTGTGCGTGCGGCGGCGGTTAAAATATTATCAAAAGCATTCTCTAACGAGAATAATGCGGATGTTTTTGACCAGACAGCAAACGATAAAGCCCCAAGCGTGATTAGAGCAACGCTTGAGGCCAGGAAGTAGGTGGCAGTTAGCAGTAGCAGCGGAAAATAACCACTTTTACTGCTACTCTAACCTTTTTACTAATCTCTATCGCTACTGAAAGCCCCGAAGAGCATTTTTATCAGAGCGAGTACAATAGCGAAAAGAACAGCTGAAAAGAATCCGCTGGTGTTGAAACTATCCATCAGACTGTCAACAAGCAATACCATCAAAACGGTGATAATAAATGACATCAATCCCAATGTAAGGAAGTTAATAGGGAATGTTAGCAGCCTTAGAATTGTTCCGATAGTTGCATTGGCAAGGGCAATCAAAATACCCGCCAGTATAGCGCTACCGAACCCATTTACGTTTACTCCAGGTAGAAAGTAGGCCGCCAGTGCGACGGCTACGCCCATTAACAAAATTTCAATAATCAATCTCATAATACTTGGTTAAAAAAGGTTTAATAATTTGAAGATACTACATGAAGTTTGAAAATTTATTACGTATAATCTTAATAAGTGTCGGATGTTTATCCGCATGTAACTCCGACCCTTCGTCAGCTGCATTACAAAAAGGAGTCCATATTTCACTTTCGGCCGACAGCTCGTCTGTTGAATTGCACTCGGTTCCAGGTGATGTTTTGGAGTATCTGCAGCAAGACAGCCTAAATCAAAAGGAATGGCAGGGTTTGTTTGCGGTTTATCAGGAAGCTACTGATCCGGAATTGCGTGACCTGCAGTTTCCTTTGGAAGGCAATTATCTTGTAAAAGACAGTACCATCGTTTTTTTGCCGAAGGAAAATTTTAAAAAGGACAGCGCGTATTTTGCACGGTTTTACAGACCGAAAATATTGGGGAAGCCATCAGATGTAATTATAGAGGGAAGTTTGTCCAGGCAACCGGAGACCGTGGAGTTTAAATTCAGACGCTGAACGGACCCAGATTTATGGGTATTATGAATAATTATTTTAAAATCAGGCTTTTGCAGCTTAAAAAAATTATCTATATTTGCAGCAACCTAAGGAGAGTCCCGATAATTCGGGGCTCTTTTTTTTACCGGCCGTTTTGCCGGATGATTGATAATTATGGATATTGAAAATCGGGTAATCGAATTAGTAGAGGAAAAGATAGCCGACCGCCCAGATCTTTTTATTGTTGACGTGAAAATGCATTCAAGCGGGTTGCTGACTATTTTAATGGATGGCGATCAGGGCATTGGGATAAAGGATTGCGCGGCAATCAGCAGGCATGTCGGTTTTTTTCTGGAAGAAGAGAATGTCATCGAGCAGGCGTATAACCTGGAGGTTTCTTCACCTGGTTTAGACATGCCTTTAAAGTTGCAGCGGCAATACACAAAAAACTTGAACCGCTCTGTGAGTGTTAAATTAGTGGACGGAACCACTCATGAAGGCCAATTGATCGCGGTTGACGATAAGGGTGTAACGTTGGAAGAGAATGTTAAACCCGCACGCATTGCAGGCGAAAAAAATAAAAAAGCTCAACTGGTTGAAAATGTAATTCCATTTGATCAGATAGCTGAAACTAAAGTGTTAATTTCATTTAAGTAATAAAAATGAGCAGTATAAATTTAATTGATTCATTCCAGGAGTTTAAAGACTTCAAAAACATCGACCGTCCAACGGTTATCAGTGTATTGGAAGAAGTATTTCGCAGTATGCTGCGGAAACGTTTTGGTACGGATGAAAATTGTGATGTAATTGTAAATCCGGATAACGGGGATTTGGAGATCTGGCGTACTCGTACCGTTATGGAAGACGGTTTTTCTGAAGATGATGATCTGGAAATTGAATTATCGGACGTAAAAAAGATTGATCCTGACCTGGAAGTTGGAGATGATTTTATTGAACAGATCACCTTGGAAAGTTTTGGCCGCAGAGCTATACTTGCTGCTCGTCAGACGTTGGTTTCTAAGATTCTGGAGCTTGAGAAAGATGAGATCTTTAAAAAATATAAAGATCGTGTGGGTGAAATTGTAACCGGTGAAGTATACCAGGTTTGGAAAAAAGAAACTCTTGTTCTGGATGATGAAGGAAACGAGTTGCTTTTACCTAAAACCGAGCAGATCCCTGCGGATTATTTTAAAAAGGGAGACACTGTGCGAGCGATTATTGATAAAGTGGATATGATAAACAGTAATCCTAAGATTATTATATCCCGTACGGCCCCTGAATTCTTGCAACGTCTTTTTGAGATGGAAGTTCCTGAGATCTTCGACGGATTAATAACCATTAAGAAGATCGTGAGGGAGCCAGGTGAACGTGCTAAAGTTGCTGTTGAGTCGTACGATGATCGTATTGACCCAGTAGGTGCTTGTGTGGGTATGAAAGGTTCACGTATTCATGGAATTGTGCGTGAATTAAAAAACGAAAATATTGACGTCATAAATTATACAAATAATATTTCTTTGTATATTCAGAGAGCTTTAAGCCCGGCCAAGATCAGTAGCATCAAGCTTGATGACGAAGAGAAGCGTGCTGCAGTATACTTGAAGCCTGATCAGGTTTCATTAGCTATTGGTCGTGGAGGGCATAATATCAAATTAGCCGGAAAGTTGACCGGTTATGAGATTGATGTTTACCGTGAAGCTCATGAAGACGATGAGGATGTGGATATTGAGGAATTCTCTGATGAGATTGAAGGCTGGGTAATTGACGAATTCAAGAAGATCGGTTTAGATACCGCTAAGTCAATTTTAGCTTTAAATTCAGAAGAATTGGTTAAGCGGACAGATCTTGAAGAAGATACAGTTAAAGATGTTCTGGAGATATTAAGATCAGAATTCGAATAAAGTTACCGGTTAGTTTTGCCATAAATATAGTTGGTAAGGCTTAAACGTGTAACACAAAATTTAAAATCGTACTTTTGTACAAAATTAGCGAGGTTAAAATATTAAATGTCAGAAGGCAAAAGCACAAACTTACTTAAAGCTGCAAAAGAGCTGAATATTGGTTTATCCACAGCGGCGGAGTTTTTAGGAAAAAAAGGGCATCCGGTGGATCCCCGTCCTAATACAAAACTCACCGATGAGATGTATGAAGTTCTTTTGAAGGAGTTTCAGGGAGATAAAATTGTAAAGGAGGAAGCCAAACAGATTATCATTGGCAAGATCCGGCGTGATGAGGCTCCTGTTATTCCGGAAAGAACAGAACCCATGCGTTCTAAGGATCTTGACCAGGAGGAAATCCTGATTAAGAATGTCAATACATTCGCTCCGCCGGCCGAGAAGCCAAAGCCTGCACCAGCAGAGCCAAAAGCTGAAGAAGCAAAAGCTGAGGGTTCATTGCCTGGTGTTAAAGTTGTCGGCAGGATTAATCTGGACGACCTTAATTCGAAGACCCGCCCTGACAAAAAACCTGTTGAACCAGAGGTAGTTGTTGAAAAGCCTGTTTCTCAGCCTGAACCAATTACACCTGCTGAAGAAAAGGTGACCCACCCTGAACCGGTTATAGCTGAAGAAGTGAAAGCCCAACCAGTAGTTCAGGAACCTGTTGCAGAGAAGCCGGTTGTTGAAACGCCGGTAGTGGATAAGCCTGCTGAAGTAACGGTAGAAAGCAAGCCCGATGTTCCTGTTCAAGAGATAAAAAGTGTTGAACAGCCGGTAGCAGACCAAGTTCAGCCTGAGCCTGTTAAGGCGGCAACGAATGTTGAGGACACATCTGCAGCACCAGTTGTTCAAACTCCTGAAGCTCCTAGTGCTCCGGAATTTTTCAGAGCCAAGACAGAGAGTTTAACCGGACCCAAGGTTGTCGGTAGGATTGAACTTCCTGTCCAGTCTTCGCGTCGTGGGCAACCTGTTGCGTCGTCATCAAGTGCGGCAGGGGCTGACCATAAGCGCAAGCGTAAACGTAAAGATAATCAGCCCGGAACTCCGGGTCAAACCCAGGCACCGGGTCAGGGCGTTAATCGTCCTGCTCCTAACCAGGCAGGGGGAGCGGCCCCTCAGGGTGCACGTCCTCCTTATAGAGGCGCACCGGGTGCACCTAATCGCGGACCACAAGGCGCGGGTACACGTCCTGACTTTAGGAATAAGCCGCGTACACCGGATGGACCGAAGGCCGAACCGACAGATAAAGAAATACAAGATCAGATTAAAGCCACACTTGCTCGTTTGAGTGGTGCTGGTAAATCTGGTAAATTTGCACAGCGTGCTAAATTCCGTCGTCAAAAACGGGATGATGTAGCCCAGACAGCTGAAGACGCTGCGATGGAACGCGAGTTGCAATCAAAGATAATAAGGGTTACTGAGTTCGTTACGGCAAACGAATTAGCCAATATGCTGGATGTGTCGGTTACACAAGTCATCTCTACTTGTATGAGTTTGGGGATGTTTGTTTCCATCAACCAGCGTCTGGATGCTGAAACTCTAACGATTGTGGCTGATGAGTTTGGCTACGAAGTGGAGTTTGTGAAACCAGAAGACGAGGAGATAGGTATCCTGGAAGAGCAGGATGCGGAAGAAGATCTGATTACCCGATCACCAATTGTGACGGTGATGGGTCACGTCGATCATGGTAAGACATCATTGCTTGACTTTGTGCGTAAAGCCAACGTTATTGCAGGTGAGGCTGGGGGTATTACCCAGCACATTGGTGCTTATGAAGTGAAATTGGACAATGACCGCAGTGTTACGTTCTTGGATACACCGGGTCACGAAGCGTTTACGGCGATGCGTGCCAGGGGTGCCCAGATAACCGATATTGCTATTATTGTTATCGCTGCAGATGATAGCGTGATGCCTCAAACAAAAGAGGCTATTAACCACGCACAAGCTGCAGGAGTTCCGATTGTATTCGCATTTAGTAAGATAGATAAACCTGGTGCCAACGCAGATAAGATCCGCGAACAGTTATCAACCATGAATATATTGGTTGAGGAGTGGGGTGGTAAATTCCAGACTCAGGAGATTTCGGGTAAAACAGGTTTAGGTGTCGATCTTTTGTTAGAGAAGGTATTGCTTGAAGCTGATTTGTTAGATCTGAAAGCTAATCCAAATAAACGTGCTGTTGGTACGGTCATCGAATCTGCTCTTGACAAAGGCCGTGGTATTGTTACCACAGTGCTTATTCAGGCAGGTACGTTACGAGTAGGAGATCCGATTCTTGCAGGATGCTTTAGTGGTAGAGTAAAGGCTCTACACAACAACCGTGGCCAGAAAGTGGCTGAGGCAGGGCCTTCAACACCTGTACAGGTATTGGGTATGCAGGGTGCGCCAACTGCTGGTGACCGCTTTAATTCACTGGAAAGTGAAGTAGAGGCTCGAGAGATTGCCAACAAGCGTTTGCAACTACAGCGCGAACAAGGTTTACGTACCCAGAAACACATTACTCTGGATGAGATTGGGCGTCGTTTAGCGATTGGTAACTTTAAGGAATTGAACATCATTGTTAAAGGTGACGTGGATGGTTCTATCGAAGCTTTATCAGATTCGTTATTGAAGTTGTCTACTGAAGAGATCCAGGTAAATATTATACACAAATCTGTGGGTCAGATATCTGAATCGGATGTATTGCTGGCATCAGCTTCTGACGCTATCATCATCGGTTTCCAGGTTCGTCCGTCAGGAAGTGCCCGCAAGCTTGCCGAGCAGGAACAAATAGATATTCGTCTGTATTCCATAATCTACGATGCTATCAACGAAGTGAAAGCAGCGATGGAAGGTATGCTTGCTCCGTCATTCGTTGAGAAGATTACCTCGAACGTTGAAATACGTGAGGTATTCAAGATTACTAAAGTTGGTACTATTGCCGGCTGTATGGTTCTCGACGGTAAGATCACGAGAAATAGCAAAATCCGTATCATCCGTGATGGTGTGGTAATCTATTCCGGAGAACTTGCTTCATTGAAGCGTTTCAAAGATGATGTTAAAGAAGTAGCTACCGGTTATGAGTGTGGCTTAAACATTCACAATTTCAACAATATTGAAGTTGGAGATATCGTTGAATCATACGAGCAGGTGGAAGTGAAAAGAAAGCTTTAATTGTTTGATTAGATATAGTGAAAAGCGATCTTCGGGTCGCTTTTTTTGTTAAGCTATTACAACCTTACAATTATATATTTGAATCATAATATGCTGCAGTGAGATTAAGAAAGTTATACAAGAGATGGGTCAACCGAATGGCCGTCAATAGGCTGAAAGGCCCAAACCTGGGAATTGAGTTAGAACGGATCCAGCTCACTGAAAGATATAAAACAGGAATTGCCAATGTGTTTGACAAACCTTTTAAATTTCATGATGGTGAGAGCTTCGTTGATACCTTTAAGGAGCTTTTTCGTGACGAGATCTACAAATTTGAACCTTCACCAGACTCCCGGATAATTCTTGATTGTGGAGCTAATATGGGATTAAGCGTCTTGTATTTCGCCCATAATTATCCAAATCATCAGATTATTGCATTTGAGCCGGAGAGGATGATCTTCGATATTTTGCAGGAGAATGTTGATACCTTTCAGTTGAAGAATGTAACGCTTCATAATAAGGCTGTGTGGACGAAAACAGAGACACTTAAGTTTTATTCAGATGGAGGTATGGGCGGCCGGGTTAATGAGGCGTATTCTAACAGAAAACCGGTACTTATCGATGCGGTACCTTTGTCGGAATATATTACAGAAGACGTAGATTTCCTCAAGCTGGATGTTGAAGGAGCAGAGGATGAGGTGCTCAGGCATTGCGCTAATCAACTACACAAGGTGCACCATATCTTTTTCGAATACCATAACAAATTGCAGAGTAAGCAATCACTTCATGAACTCCTGGATCTTGTGCACCAGCAAGGATTTAAATATTATATTAAAGAATCCGGGACAAGACAGCGTCCATTTATTGAAGAAGGAATCATTTGTGAGTCATTTGATATGGCTTTAAACGTCTTCTGTTATAAAGCTTAAGCCGAATCATGCAAATACTTTTTGATTTTTGGGCGATAACCTCCCTTGGGCTTAAATAATTTAAAGTATTGCCTTGCCAGGAACAAGATAGGTGTTGAATTGCAAAGCCATGATTGCAGTTTTGATCCGGAGAGGTAAAGCCTGGTAATTGTTGTTGAAATAAACCGGCTTCGAAATGCCCGGCGATATTTTACCATCAAATCACGTCTCAGTTCATAGAAGCCGTTATCGATCTTTCCACCGCTTTTATGTGTGAGATGAAAGTCTACGATGTACGTATTGAATCCCAGCGTTTCGGCAATGAGACAAATATCGGTGCCATATAAATGAAAGCCATTAAGATCATGCGACAGAGCCAGATTTGCTGCATTCTTTACCAAAATAAAGTTTTCATCTACGCTTTGAGCTTTAAGAGGCAGTTTTGTTTCGAAAGAACTTGTGCCCACACTTTGAGTCATGTGCTTGGCTACATATTTTAAGTTAATTCCACCGGCGTTAGCAAGAATCCCCCAGTTTATGTCAAGAAAGTTCATCTCCGCTATCCGGGATTCCAAGTCAATAATTGTATGATTAGAGAGCAGAATGTCCTGGTGGCAAATAATTATATATTCTCCCTTCGCTTGCCGAAGAAACCGATTTAAACCTTCGTAAGCATCTAATTTATTTGATTGACTGTTATCGATACACAGATATTCGCATATATCGGAGTTAAAACCCGCCGAAAGAAATGAGTCGAGCATTTCTTTATATTCTTCAGGCTTTGACACTAAGGTGCAAATAGTGAACCTGACGTCGAATAGTTCTTTTTCTTCTATTTTTTTGACAAAGGGATAGCTCATGCTTCACTAAAGGTTTGCATGTTGATTAATCGTCTATAAAGCCCGTTTTTAACCATTAGGTCTGTATGAGTTCCTGACTCGGCAATCTTACCTTTTTCAAGCACCATTATCAGGTTTGCGTTCTGGATTGTACTCAGGCGATGTGCAATTACAATGGAGGTGCGATTTTCCATTAAACGAACCAGCGCTTCCTGAACAAGCTTTTCCGATTCAGTATCGAGTGCTGATGTAGCCTCATCCAGTAAAAGGATCGGCGGATTCCCTAAAACTGCCCGGGCAATGCTGATCCGTTGCTTTTGCCCCCCGGACAATTTCATGCCACGGTCGCCGATGTTTGTTTGATACCCATGCTCTGTATGGAGAATGAAGTCATGGGCATTTGCAATCCTGGCGGCATTTTCTACTTCTGCCTGTGTGACCTCTCTTCCAAATGCGATGTTGTTAAAGATGGTTTCGTTGAATAAAATCGACTCCTGGTTAACGATACCCATGAGCGATCTCAACGATTTCATACTAAGACATTTAATATTGATGCCATCAATTGATATTTCGCCTGTATTTGGGTCAATAAACCGGGGAATAAGATCGAGCAAGGTGGTTTTACCGCCACCGGAGGGACCAACCAGGGCAACTGTATAACCTTTTGGAACTTCGAGATTAATTTCCTGCAGTACGTCTTTTTCACCATAGGCGAATGTGACATTCTTTAATTTGATTGAATGTTCAAATGTTGTTTTCTCCACCGGGTTTGTTGGGTCGCTTATCGTTACAGGTGCATCCATTAAATCGAATATACGTTCACCTGCAGCAATTCCCTGCGAGATATTTCCAAAGGCTTCGGAAATCGCCTTTGCGGGAGTAATGATCTGCGAAAAAATGATGATATAGCCTATGAAGGCGGATCCGCTGAGATTTGATTCGGTCTCAAGAACCAGGGTTCCTCCGTAATAGAGAAGAACTGCTACCGTAATCACGCCGAGTATTTCCGATGTTGGTGAAGCGAGTAATTGCCTGCGGGTTAATCTACGATAAATTTTACTTGCGTTGAGATTTACTGAATCAAACTTTTGCTGAATGTATTTTTCAGCGTTGAATGCCTTGATCACCTTTACGCCGTTCAGACCCTCATCGATGTTGCTTACCAGAGTTCCGACAGCTTCCTGGGCTGCGGTGGCATGCTTCTTCAATCTCTTTACAATAGCTGTAATCAGAAGGCCGGAAACGGGGAGCAGTATCAGGGCGAAAACGGTGAGTTCAGGAGATATGGCTATCAGAACTGCAAAGTTTAAAATGATAGCGATCGGTTCCCTTAAAAGAACCTGCATTGAGCTAATGATAGATTGCTGAATGATGACGACATCTGTCATAAACCGCGACATCAGGTCGCCTTTCCGTTGATTGGTATAAAAGGAGATCTGTACATCGGTAAGTTTTTTAAACAGTTGACTCCGGATGCGGGTAACGATGCGCAATCGTAAGTTTTCGATGACCCTCGCAGACATGTATTTGAAAAAATTGCTCAGCAGAATGGATACTACAATTATCACACATACCGTTTGTAAGGCCTGTATTTTACCGTAATCAGCGATGATTGAGTTAAAGAAGTAGTAGAAAAAAGATTTAAAATAGTCAAGACTCAGATGAAAGGCAGGTAACACCGGGGTGGCTTTCTCAGCTATGTCCTTTGTCTCGTTGAACAGTAGTTCGAACAGTGGAATTAGCAGGGTAAAATTTAGCAGACCAAAGATAACACCCAAAATGGAGAGCCCGAAAAAAGGGATTGCAAAGTTGCGGATTGGTTTGGCGAAGGAAAGCAGTCTGTAAAAAGTGTTCATTCAGTTAATTATGGCGCCAAAGTTACTTAATTTGAATTGGTCTTGCACGTTAGAAGTAGTGCGGCACCCCCCGGGGATTCAAATTCTCATACAAAATGTATATTTGTAACGATAAAGAAAGATGGAGAAAATAAGCAGCGATGTAGCTATTGTTATTATAAATTATAACTCAACCAGTTTTACACTGGATTGTGTTAAATCGATTGTCTCCCAAACCTCTTCTCTTATCAGCTACCAGATAATTGTTGTCGACAATGCCTCCAGGATTGAGGAGGTTGAAAAGTTGAAATCTTTAGAGGGGCGAGCCAATTTGCAGATAATTTACAGCACAGAGAATCTTGGGTTTGGCAGGGGAAATATGCTGGGCGCGGCGAGCGCAAACAGCAAGTACCTGTTTTTTTTAAATAATGATTGCGTCCTGCTGAATGATTGTTTGGCTATCCTAAAAGCTTTTTGTGATAAGAATCCTTCAGTTGGTTTGTGTGGCGCACAGCTATATTCTGAGAAACTCGAACGAATCCGGTCATTCGGTTATTTGCCAACTCCGGCCTTAAAATTTCTTGGCCCTGCTGTTCTCCGGGTATTCGATCCTCACAGGTATCCTAATCGGGAGAAGCAATACTATGTGCCGGTTAAAGTAGACTTAGTGAGCGGAAGCGGCCTTTTTTTCAGAACTTCTGCCTTCAGGGAGATTGGGGGTTTTGATCCGAACTTGTTTTTTTATTGCGAAGAAGAGGATCTGGGGCAGCGTTTGCGCAATGATGACTTGCAAGTGTTCTTTGTCCCTGAAGCAAAATATATTCATTTTATTGGAGGAAGTTCCATGGAAAACCTGGTGATGCTCAAGGAGAATTATATCTCGTTGATGTATTTTTTCAGGAAGCACTATTCTGCGGTTTCCTACTTTTTCCTGAAACTATTTTACAGTCTCAGGTTTTTGAAAAAATCGCTGAGAAACAGACGTTACTTTCCTTTCGTTGGGTTTATACTGCGCGGCGCTCCCATGAAATCCAGCCTAAGATATCGATAGGGAGTTACGGCTTACTGACCTTTGACCAATTAACTACTTCCTTGTAAACCTGTTCGGCTGATATAGCCTGCAAATTATCATTCGGACTTTCTATATACATAGCCTTTTCCCCGACAGGACCCCAGCGACCAGCGTGGATTGGCGGGGTATTCGGATATAATCCCAGCGCGTGAATGCCGGATGCCGCTGCCAGATGTAAAGGCCCTGTTGACGAGGCAATAAGTCCATCTGCCTTATGCATGAACGCTATTAGTTCTGACAGATCCATTAGTCCTATGATATCGACAATATCTGCGTTTAGCGTGGAGACCCAGTCGGCCAATTTTGGCTTTTCTTTTACAGATCCTGAAATAAAGACGCGGAATTTATCTTTAGGTAGAAGCTCTATAATATCTCTGTATGCCGCAAGCGGCCATTCTTTGCCGCTACCATGAGATTTGGGATGTAGGATGAGGTTAAACTTTTCTGAACTGAGCAGGTTGCTGACATTCTGTGAAAGGTCGGAAATCCGGTCAAAATGGTAATAGGTGTGCAACGACTCTAGAGTGGGAAAATCTTTTACACCGAGCGGGCCTAATAGTCTTAAATTAAGTTCAGCCTCATGAAGATTGGATTTTCTCCGGGTTAATTTTACCAGTTTATTGCATGTTAGCCAGTGAAACCAACGGTTAGTAGTACCTATTCTCAGGGAAACACCAGCGTTTTTTAAAATGAATGACAGATGTTTATTGGGAAACACATGGATGCAAACATCCAGCGATAGGCTCTTAAAATGCGTGGACTGTTCCGAGGGCGGTAGAGCAGACAACTTATTATAGTCAATAAAATGATCAATGGCCGAGCAGGTTTCGATGACTGCTTGCGTATAACCACGGCCCAGAAAATATATTTCGGACGAGGGAAAGAGGCTTTTTAAATACCCGCACATGGGCAGCGTCAAGGTCACGTCCCCAATAGCATCGATTCTACTTATCAGTATCCGGTTGATCTTCAAATGTCTTTTATAATTTTATAGTTTTTGTATTCACCAATTCTCCACCCTGTAATCATTTCAACGCGGTGCAGTAGCATTCTTCTTGGTGATAGATCTATCTTATTAGGATTATGTTCAAATGTCCAATCCTGAGCAGCGATTGTGTCCTTCATTGTGGCGGGGTGCGACTCGTTAAATGGAGCTAATATATCTGCCACGGTTTCGAAATCGAACGTCTTATAATTTTTGAAATGTTCGTTCGTTTTTTCTTCCGGCTGGTAATAGCTACTGAAGCGTTTTGCCTTTCCAAGCAGCAAATCCGGATTTCTGCAATAGGAATAGTGGAATATACGTGCATTTAGCAACTTCACCTTCAGCTTCCTGCTGTTTGTGCCATTTACGTAATCTGTTAAAGTAGGATAACTTCTAAAGCCTTGGGAATCGCGAAACGAGTAAAATGTCGGGTCATTCCTTATAATTCTGATTTCCCGTCGATGCCACTTCCGGGTAGTTCCAATGTGTTTATAATCTCCGATGAAATGTAGAAAGTTGAAGAGGAAGCCCTCAACCCTTTTGTCATCCAGATTATAGATCATGGCATTTTTTATTTCATCCAGGTCATCTTCATGGAAAACTTCATCCGATTGAATATGGAATGCCCAGTCGCCAGTTGCAGCCTTCAACCCAATATTAGCCTGTTGGGCAAATACTTTTCCCCCTTTAATCAATGTGTCATCCCATTCGGTATCGATAATCCTTATTTTGTCTGATCCGATTGCCTCAATGGCTTCGCGGGTTCCATCATCAGACTTTCCAACTACGGCTATAAACTCATCGCATATGGGCAATATTGATTTGATAGATTCGATTACAGGGTACCCGTATTTGAAACTATTCCGCATGTAAGAAAAACCGCTAACTTTCATTGTGATTAAATAGTTTTGAGATATGGGACAGGTTTGTTTGCTAAAGCGTTTATATTCTGGTTATTTGCAGCAAAGATAGATTTAACAATGAAAACAATCCCTCAAATTTTATCAGGAATAAAGAAGTCTGATTATTTATCATTGGCCAGAATCTTAACTTTAGTTGAAAACGAACTGCCCGGTAATGCAGAACTCCTTAGGCAAATTGATATTGACCAAAGTATTCCCGTGATTGGCATAACTGGCCCCCCGGGAGCCGGTAAAAGCACTTTGGTCAGTTCGATAATTAGCAAACTTACACAGCAGCAAAAGAAGATTGCTGTTTTGGCAGTGGATCCCACTTCTCCGTTTAATTTGGGTTCGTTGTTGGGAGACAGGGTGCGAATGTCAGTTCATTTTAACAACCCGAATGTGTATATCCGTTCGATAGCAACCCGTGGTTCTGTTGGCGGATTATCGGCTAAGATCATCGAGATGGTTGATGTACTTAGGTCTGCGGACTTTGATTACGTGCTGGTAGAAACAGTGGGGGTGGGGCAGTCGGAAATTGAAATAGCAGGTTTGGCAGATATTACGCTGGTTGTTTTAGTTCCCGAAAGCGGAGATGAAATCCAGCATATTAAATCCGGGTTAATGGAGATCGGAGATGCATTTATCGTGAACAAGGCAGATCGAGCGGGTTCGGATACATTTGCGAATCAGCTGAAAAAGATGTTGAATCAGCGCTCGCCTGCTGTGCCTGTCTTTAAAACAGTTGCGGATAAGGCGCTAGGAATCGATGAGTTATTAACCTGGATTTCATCTTCTCAGGTTCAGAAGAATCAAAGAAAGTTATTTCTATACACGGAAAAGGCCTACAAGTTGATTCAAAACAATAGAATGAGGGATGTCTCAAGAAACGAATTAAAAAATGCTATTGCAGAATCATATGATGATAAAGACTTTAATTTATACCGGTTTATTGAAGAGTATGAAACTCGGATTAAAACTTAATGTTGCTTTAGAACTGGTGTTGTAAGTTGATGTTTTTTCCAATGATGACCCTTTCTGTAAAGAAAAAACTTACCGAATTTATACTTTACCTTTAAATAGCCCTCGTAATCTGTCCCGAGGATCCTGTGTGGAACGGATGGATCCTCATCTAAAGCGGCTTTTATTGCCGTGGTATAAACCGATGGTCCGGTCATTTGATGTACATTATGGGGGTATTTATTGTCACGGATGTTTTCACCGACCATCTCAATCGTCTTCTTCAAAAACGCGTGGCCAGGGCTATAGATCAAAGCCCACTGCGCAAACAGAGATGCGTCTCCTTCATGTGTGATGATTGCCGAATCATCAGGTTTAATGAATTCGTTCAGACTGCAGTTTATACTACTGTCGATGTCTACGTAGACTCCTCCTTTTTTATATAAAATTGCATATCTAAAAAAGTCAGCCTTTGCCGCTCCTATATTTATTTTCTGATAAAGGCTAAGCATCTCGTCGCCGAATTCCTGTTCAAGAAATCTCACAATTCGCTCATCATCATAAAACTCATAAACGTAGTCTGGATTCTTTTTCCTGAACTTTGAAATGTGCCACCTTGTTAACAAAGGCAGTCTAGTTGTTTTAAAAGTCTGATGAATGATTTTGGGAATAGCCATTGTACCCCAATATATTTAGCTATTCATAATTGATTCTATCTCATCTGCTTCTAATGGAATGTCTGCCATAAGGTCAGTGTTGCCACTGGCGGTGATGAGAATGTCATTTTCCAGACGGATACCTAAACCTTCTGCCTGAATATAAATTCCGGGTTCACATGTTAATATATTGCCAACTGCGAAAGGCTCGTACCTGCTCGCAAAATCGTGAACATCAAGACCTAAATGGTGGGAAACCCCGTGCATGAAGTACTTTTTGTAGAGCGGCATTGCAGGATCTTGTCTGGCAACGTCATGTTTATCCAGTAATCTTAACTTAATCAGTTCACTTTCCATCACCTTTCCCACTTCCTCCTGGTAATCGTTCCAAATGGTTCCGGCTACCAGCATTTTCTTCGCCTCGTTCATAACCCTTAATACACTATTATAAACATCTTTTTGGCGATTGGTGAACTTACCATTCACAGGAACTGACCGGCTCAAATCAGCATTATAGTTAGCGTATTCGGCTCCAAAGTCGAAAAGGATTACATCGCCGTCTTTGCAGATTTGATTATTGTCATTATAGTGAAGAATATTTGCGTTTACTCCCGACGCAATGATCGGGCTGTAAGCATGTCCGGTTCCTCCCTGGCGAATAAACTCATGAATTATTTCTGCTTCTATTTCATACTCCTTAACTCCCGGTTTGATGAACTTTAGTACTCTTATGAATGCATCGCGTGTGATATTGCAAGCTTTTTGAGTCAGTTCAATTTCTGTATCTGATTTTATTGCTCTTAACTTTCGCAGAATGGGAGCAGCTCTCTCATAACGATGAAGGGGAAATCGATTTTGCAAGTCTAAAATGAACCTCAGATCACGATAAGGCACTTGGTGGGAATACCTATCATTCTCATTTGTATTTAAATAAATCGTATCTGCATAATGAACAACGCTTTGGAAAATATTCCAAAATTCATCAATCCAAAAGATTGATTCAATGCCTGACGTTTTTCTGGCTTCTTCAATAGTGTACTTATGACCCTCCCAAACAGCAATATATTCACTTGTCTGTCTTAAAAACAGTACTTCTTTGTATAATGGATTTGGACAATCAGGAAATAAAAGCAGAATAGTTTGCTCCTGATCAATTCCTGTTAGATAAAACAGGTCCGCATTTTGCTTGAATACATGTGTTTGATCGCCACTTCGCGGAAATTCGTCATTCGCATTAAATAAGGCTATCGATTTCTTATTCAGATTGTTACTGAAATTTTTACGGTTATTAACGAATAGATTTTTATCTACAGAACAATATTTCATTGATATGTGGAAATTTGAGGTGGTATGAAAACAGTTTTTGAAAACAAATGTTGCATTAAGAGAAATTGGAACAATATTTGTTTGTTTGCTGGAATCAAACTTATGATTATTTTTGTATAAAATTACACAATTAAAATTTGTTTAACCTTTAAAACAACGAGTATGAATTATTCTACAATTAAGAAAGCCGTTGTTCTCTCAATGGTTTCTGTGCTAGGCTTCACTGCCGCTTCTAACGCACAGGACACCACGATGACGACAACAACGATGAGCTCATCTGCCAAAGTATTTGGTGGAAGAGCACAGTACAGAACTTGGTCTTTAGGACTTAACGCGGGCGTTATGTCTCCTGTTACAGTTTTAGGCGGTTCCAATGATTTCTCTAACTGGGACATCAGATTAGGTTACGGAGCTACATTGCGCAAGCAATTCGGTCACGCTTTTGGTTTAGAATTAGGTTTCTTAAGAGGTGATTTGGAAGGTAACAATGAAGATGCACCTAATCAATTTGATCGTAAAAGTTTTGAAACAAAGTATGCTTACTCAGGAAGTATCATGGGTGTTGCAAATGTCGCAACTGTTGATTTCTTGAGAAGAGAGAATAACGTTAACTTCCTTGTTAAGGCTGGTTACGGTATCGCAGGTTATGCTCCTTCTTATGTTACAGCTAGCGGTGCTACTGTTGACTGGAAAGGTGTTGCCGGAGATAACAACGATGAGAAATGGGTTCAAGAGCAATTCATACCTGTAGGTGTGGGTATCAAATTCAAAGTTTCTGAGCGTATCAATTTTGACTTAGGTTATAACATGTACTTCTTAGACGGAGATAACCTGGACGGTACTCGTACCCCAGCTAACTCAAACGATAAGTACTCTTACGGTTACGGTGGTTTAGAATTCTCTTTAGGTTCTGCTGCCAAGCCAAACTTAGACTGGGTTAACCCTGTTGCTTTAATGTATGATGAATTAAAAGATCCTACATTACGTCAGGAAGTTGAAGCTTTAAAAGGTCGTGTGTCTACAATCGAGACTACTGTTAGTGATCTGTTGAAAGACAGTGATGGTGACGGTGTTGCTGATAAATTAGATAAGTGTCCTAACACTGAAGCTGGAGTTAAAGTTGATGGTTCAGGTTGTCCTTTAGATGTTGACGGTGATGGTATCCCTGATTCAAAAGATAGCTGCCCAACTGAAAAAGGTACTGCCGAATTAAACGGATGTCCTTCTATGACTTCTGGTACAATGGCTGGATTCAATAACATTCAGTTCGAGTTCAACTCATCTGTATTGAGAACTTCTGCTTACCCTACTTTAGACAAATTGTCTGCTGAAGTTAGAGCTAATGAATCATTACGTATCCAATTAGATGGTCACGCTTCTGCTGAAGGAACTGAAGAATACAACATGCAGTTATCTAAAGACAGAGCTAATTCAGTTAAGACTTACTTAGTTAACTCAGGAGTTGCTGCTAATAAAATCTCTACTAAAGGTTTCGGTGAAACTCGTCCTATAGCTTCAAATGCTACAGAAGAAGGAAGATCTCAAAACCGTCGTGTTGAGTTCAGACAACAACAATAATGTTAATAAGCATATTGTAAAAAAGAGTCCCGATATTATCGGGACTCTTTTTTTGTTTTCTACCTTTGTCTTTATGTATTTCTTCAGAAAGAGAGATCCAAACCGCCCAACCAACTTCAATCTTCGGGTGATGCATATTATTAATGCTATTGCTATCACCATGTTTTTGGCAGGAATAATCTACAAGCTTATTGACTGGCTTATACTTAAATAAGAATGAAACGAATTATATATACGAATAAAGCTCCAGAGCCAATAGGTCCATACAGCCAGGGTGTACAAGCCGGCAACATGCTTTTCCTGTCTGGCCAGATAGCAATAGACCCGACTAACAATGAACTTATTACAGGCAGTGTTGCTGATGAGGCCCGTCAAGTGATGAAGAACATAGAAGCTCTTTTAACAGAAAGTGGCTACTCTTTTTCAGATATTGTTAAAACCACGATCTTCCTAACGGATATGAAGTATTTCGGAGAGGTGAATGAGGTGTATGGTTCTTATTTCCACGGTGATTTTCCTGCACGTGAAACAGTCGCGGCGGCAGGGCTCCCCAAAAACGTGAATGTTGAAATATCTGTGACTGCATACAGACTAGGCATTGATCTTTAATCGCGTTAAATACTTTGCTGCAGCTCTCTTGTCGGTGTCGATGTGGGGCTTTTTTGCTATTCCACTTCGTAATCTTCAGCAGTATCCTGCCGAAGAGATCCTTCACTATCGGATATTTACCTCGCTCCTTATTACCTGGGTAGTGATCTTTTTATTCAAAAGACAAAAGCTTCGCAATGACATTAATTATATAAAAGCAGAAAGTCCGGAAGGTCGTAAGAAGATCTATTGGCTTACTTTTATTGCAGGTATTTTGATCACGGGTAACTGGTATTCTTATATATACGCCGTCAATAATGTAAGCCTTACATCAGCGGCTTTTGCATATATGGTGTGTCCGTTGATTACTGCTATGGGCGGATTTCTCATACTTAAGGAGCACCTGAGCGGCATCAAGCTGATCGCAATAGGCATAGCATTAGTTAGTATTTTAATATTAGCAACGGGTTCTTTAGAGGAGGTCTTATGGTCAGTATTTATTGCGTCACTGTACGCCTTCTACCTGATCATTCAGAGGGTAATTTCAAATGTTGATAAGCTCAACATGCTTGGTATTCAACTGATCATTTCAATGGTACTGATGTTTCCGTTGTTTATTTATAACTATACCTCGTTTCCTACCAGCCTCTACTTTTGGATTAATATAGTTGTGATATCTGTGGTTTTTACCATCATACCACTATTTTTAAGCTTATACGCATTGATTGGAATGCCTTCTTCAACATTAGGCATAATCATCTACCTCAATCCAGTCATTGCATTTGCCGTCGCATTTTTATACTTCAATGAAAGCATAAGTCAGTATCAGATTTATGCATATTCTCTTTTGGTCGCAGCAGTAGTTATATTTAACTGGAATATAATCAGTACACTGTTCCATAAAAGCTATAACACGCTTAGTTCCTCTGATTCCTGATAAATTACGGTGAATTGGCAACTCAGATACTTAAAACCCCAATTGAATACTTAAAGGGAGTTGGTCCGCAAAAGGGCGATGTTCTTAAAAAGGAGCTTGGCATTTTCACCTATGCAGATCTGCTTCACCATTACCCTTTCAGGTATATTGACCGCACACGTTTTTTCAAGATCAAGGAACTGAACGGTGAACTGCCAGCCATACAGGTGATCGGCCGCCTGGTCTCTAAGGAGATCATTGGTGAAAAACGTGGCCGCCGCCTCGTTGCCCAGGTTAAAGATGACACGGGTATCCTTGAGCTTGTCTGGTTTCAAAGCATTGCCTGGATAGACAGAAACCTAAAGATTGGTTCTGCGTACATCGTGTTTGGGAAACCTGCGATATTCAATTCCCGGATTTCTATCTCACATCCTGAAATGGAACTCTATACTTCTCAGGAGAAAAAGCAGGGAAATTTGACTTTGCAGCCTGTATATAGTTCAACCGAGAAGCTAAAACAGTTTTTTCTGGACAGTAGAGGAATTCAGCGACTTCAGACTGCTTTGCTTGAACTCGTGTTGAATGAAATCACGGAAATCCTTCCTTTGTATATCCTTGAAAAGCATCATCTGATTGGGCGAAAAGAAGCATTGCTGCAGATACATTTTCCTGCCAACTCTCAATCATTGAATGACGCCATCGCACGACTAAAATTTGAAGAGCTTTTCTTTATACAATTGAAACTATTAAAGAATAAGCTACTGCGTACTCAAAAATATAAGGGATTAGTATTCGATAGAGTAGGTGACAAGTTCAACACCTTTTATTCTGAGAAATTGCCCTTCGACCTTACCGGTGCGCAAAAGCGGGTAGTTAAGGAAATCAGGCTGGATACCCAGCGTCCTGTTCAAATGAACCGTCTGTTACAAGGCGATGTAGGTAGCGGAAAGACAGTGGTAGCATTAATGAGCATGCTGCTGGCCATTGATAACGGTTATCAGGCATGTATCATGGCACCAACTGAAATTCTTGCCCGCCAGCATTTCCATTCAATAACCGATCTGTTAAATGATAATCTCGTCGAGGTTGATATTTTAACCGGCTCTACACCTAAGAAGGACCGGAAGCTCATTCATGAGAGATTAGAGAATGGTCAGTTAAATATTCTGATTGGAACCCATGCGCTGATTGAGGACGTCGTAAAGTTTAATAATCTGGGTCTGGTAGTAATTGATGAGCAGCATCGCTTTGGTGTAGAACAAAGGGCTAAGCTCTGGCGTAAAAATGCAGTTCCTCCTCACGTTTTGGTAATGACAGCAACCCCTATCCCCAGAACCCTTGCTATGACCTTATACGGTGATTTGGACGTGTCGGTAATCAATGAACTGCCCGCAGGAAGAAAGCCACTGAAAACGATCCATTTGTTTGAAAGCCAGCGTTTACGGATGTATGGTTTCATGCGTGAGGAGATCGCGAAGGGCCGCCAGGTATATGTTGTTTATCCGCTGATTAAAGAGAGTGAAAAGTTAGATCTGCTTTACCTTGAAGCTGGCATTCAAAATATTGCTGATGAATTCCCTTTGCCGGAATATCGCATCAGTATCGTACATGGAAAGCTATCACCTAAGGATAAACAATTCGAGATGCAGCGCTTTGTAAAAGGTGAGACGCAAATTATGGTGGCAACAACAGTAATAGAAGTCGGGGTTAACGTACCTAACGCAAGCGTAATGGTTATTGAAAATGCAGAGCGCTTTGGCCTTTCTCAATTACATCAGCTGCGAGGCAGGGTAGGGCGGGGTGCCGAACAATCGTTCTGTGTCCTAATGTCTGGAAATAAGCTTAGCAGAGAAGGAAAGATCCGGATCGAAACAATGGTAAGAACTTCAGATGGATTTGAAATCTCAGAAATTGACCTGCAACTACGAGGACCCGGTAATATAGAAGGCACGCAGCAAAGCGGAGTTTTAGACCTCAAGTTAGCCGACCTGACTCAGGACCAGGCCATATTAATGGACGCCCGAAATACAGTTATCGAGTTATTCGAGAAAGATCCCGAGCTATCAAACCCGGAAAATATACTACTGTACCAGTATTTTGAGGAAAAGAGGGATGGTATAAGCTGGAATAAAATCTCCTGATGCTACGATAACACAATTAAATCAATAATTTTCCACCGGATAATTTCACAAATATATGTCTAAAGCTTTTTTACTTAAATCTTTGAAATTCACTTTCTTTCTTTTGTTTGTTACCCAGCTAAGTACGGCTCAAATTGCTGATTCACTAATGATCAGGAAGATCTATGACCATGCTCTTGAAAAAGGCCATAGTTATAAAAACCTTGAATACCTATGTAAACAAATTGGTCCACGCCTCAGTGGTTCAACAGGTGCTCAAAAAGCGGTAGAGTGGACAAAAAAGCTTATGGAAGATTACCAGTTCGATTCTGTATATCTCCAGGAAGTCATGGTGCCTCACTGGGAACGCGGTAAAAAGGAAACTGCATACATTTTAAATGGTAAAGAAAAACTGACAGTTCCGGTAGCTGCACTGGGAAGTTCCATTGCAACTCCAGCCAAAGGCATTCTAGCCGAAGTGGTCGAAGTGCAAAACTTTGATCAGCTGAAGAGATTAGGAGAAAGTGTCAAAGGGAAGATCGTTTTCTTTAACCGTCCCTTCGATCCCAAACCAATTGAATCTTTTCAATCTTACAGCGGCGCGGTAGATCAACGCTCACAAGGGGCTATAGAAGCTGCTAAACTTGGAGCGGTGGCAGTTATTGTACGTTCCATGACTCATGCTCTCGATAATCATCCACACACAGGTGGGATGCGTTATGATGATGGTGTTACCAAAATACCTGCGGCAGCAATCAGCACAATGGGTGCTGAACTGTTGAGTGAGAAGATCAAGAATTCAAAAGGCGGCTCCGTTCAGTTTTATCTAAAGCAGAACTGCCGCATCCTGCCTGACGCTTTATCTTATAATGTAATAGGCGAGATGCGCGGGACAGAGAAACCGGAAGAAATCATCAGCATTGGTGGTCACCTTGATTCGTGGGACCTCGCTGAAGGCGCTCATGATGACGGAACGGGTATCACCCAATCAATAGAAGTGCTTCGAATTTTCAAAGTCATGAACTATAAGCCAAAGCATACCATTCGTGTAGTAATGTTCATGAACGAAGAGAACGGCTTAAGAGGGGGTTTGAAGTATGCGGAACATGCCAAACTTAATAACGAAAAGCATATCGCGGCTATCGAATCAGATGCCGGTGGATTTACTCCACGGGGCTTCAGCGTTGATGCATCTCAGCAAATCATCAGTGGAATGGTTAAGAACTTTCGTTCTCTTTTAAAGCCTTACTTAATTGAAGTTATCGAGGCTGGTGGCGGTGGTGCCGATATTGGTCCGCTTAAAAGGGCTGTTCCCGGTGTAGTCCTGATTGGCTACAAACCTGACTCGCAGCGTTACTTTGATATTCACCATGCCAGCAATGATGTTTTTGAAAATGTTAACCGACGTGAACTGGAGCTCGGTGCCGCGGGAATAGCTGCCCTTACCTACCTGATAGATCAAAAGGGATTACAAGAATTTATCCTTGATTAAGCCGTAATGCCTGATATCAAACCAGAAGACCAGCGGACCGATCCTTATGCAGCACTTCGGTATCCGGAATTCCGGTCTTATGTAGCCATGCGTTTTCTGCTGACGTTTGCCTACCAGATCCAGGCAGTCGTTGTGGGATGGTATATTTATCAGTTGACCAAAGATCCACTATCCCTGGGTCTTATAGGACTGGCAGAAGCTATACCAGCGATATCGGTCTCCCTCTACGGTGGGTATGTTGCAGATAAGTCGGATAAAAAGAAGATGTTGGTTTGGGTAATCGCTGCTATGGCTTTTTGCTCCTTTATCCTCTTTCTCGTTACCATGGAGCAGACCATTGTGCCGATTGCTAAGGATTGGGTTATTCCGATAATTTATGGAATGATCTTTTGTATTGGGATTGCGCGCGGGTTCTTTTCTCCGACTGCTTTTTCGCTGATGGCCCAAATTGTCCCTAAAAATCTTTATCCAAACTCATCCACCTGGAATAGCAGCAGCTGGCAGGTGGCCTCTATAGTAGGTCCCGCTGCTGGTGGCCTGTTATATGGTTTTAGTGGTGTAACAGCTTGCTTTTCGGTTATCGTGATCTTTATGCTTGCAGCCCTGCTAAGCATATCATTCTTTGTCAGTAACAAGCCGCCGCAGTTTATTCCGAAAGAAAATATTCTTGAGAGCCTGGCAGAAGGGATAAGGTTTGTGTTCAAAAGCAAAATGGTTCTTGGCGCCTTAAGTCTGGATATGTTTTCTGTATTCTTTGGCGGAGCGGTAGCCTTGATGCCCATTTTTGCACATGATATTTTAAAAGTGGGAGCTGAGGGACTTGGGATTATGCGTGCAGCGCCTGCTGCAGGTGCGGTGATCACCATGTTTATGATGGCGAGGTTTTCTCCAATGGGAAGGCCCTGGCGAAATCTTCTGATCGCGGTGGCCGGTTTCGGCCTTTCAATTATTGCTTTCGGTTTATCCCGCAACTTCTACCTTACATTGTTAATTCTGTTTTGTGAGGGATGTTTCGATAGTGTAAGTGTTATTATCCGCTCAACCATTCTGCAGTTGCTTACCCCGGATGAAATGCGTGGTCGGGTTGCTGCGGTAAATTCTATGTTTATCGGTTCATCCAATGAGATAGGAGCCTTCGAGTCGGGGGTAACGGCTAAACTAATGGGAACTGTGCCTTCCGTACTGTTTGGCGGTACTATGACGCTTGTAGTCGTAACGATTACCTGGTTGAAAAACAAACGCCTGGTACCTTTGACCCTGAAGGAAATTCACCCGCATTAAATACGCTGGTATTTTCCCCAGTACAAATAGATAAGCGACCCAAAGATCGGTGCCACCAGGATAATGATCAGCCACAGCAACTTTGTGTTGGTTGGCAAAACACTTTTGAACAAATCCAAAAGAGTTACTACGATCAGTATTACCCAGATTACGCCAAAGATAAAGCGGAAAAAACCGCCAAAAAATAAGAGTATAGCTAAGGTTATCATGAGATAGTTGTTTTTTGTTGTCGTCCCCAGATTATGTAAGCCAGCGGGCCTAATACCGGTGCTAGCAAGACAATAATAGCCCAGATTATTTTGTTAGTAGAATCCTGAAAAGTCGAGCGGGTTATATCCAGCAGACAATAAATAGACAATATTAGTGGAAAACCAAAGGCGAACAATAAGATTATGATTTCCGGAGTTCCTATATTCAAAAATAGCATGGTGTTCATTTTACTGCTTTTCTAAATTTACAAAAAATCTTACAGATCTACCTCCTGCTTCTCGCCGATTTGCTGACGCCACATGGCAAAATACAGACCTTTTTCGTTCAACAATTCTTCGTGTTTCCCGGATTCGATAATATTCCCTTTCTCCAGCACAAATATCCTGTCTGCGTGCATGATGGTTGATAAACGGTGAGCAATCAGGATGGTAATATGATCTTTAATTACCGATACATCGCGAATAGTGACTGTGATTTCTTCTTCGGTAATTGAATCAAGCGAAGATGTCGCCTCATCAAATACCAAGATATCCGGTTGACGCAATAATGCCCTCGCAATAGACAAACGCTGTTTTTCTCCGCCTGATACCTTAACGCCGCCCTCTCCGATAATCGTGTCTAAGCCATTATCTGCCCGGGCCAGCAAGTTCTGACAAGCCGCTTTTTCAAGAACCCGTAAACACTCTTCATCGGTCGCTTCAGGTCGCACAAACAGAAGATTTTCCCGGATAGTCCCGGAAAAAAGCTGGGTATCTTGCGTTACAAAACCGATCTTCTCTCGTAGCTGATCAAGGTCAATATCGTTGCGCGACACATTATTGTATAGTATGTCACCTTCAACAGGCGGATACAGGCCTACCAAGAGTTTAACAAGGGTGCTCTTTCCAGCACCTGAAGGTCCGACAAAAGCTATGGTTTGCCCGTTATTCGTGCTGAATGAAATGTGGTTAAGGGCGTTCCCATTAGCCGACTGATGTTTAAAGCTGACATTTTTAAAGTTTAAATCGGTAATCTGGCTAAGCCTCACCGGGTTTTTCGGTTTAATCTCTTTAGGTACATTCAATATTTTACTGAAGTTATCGAGTGATACCTCTGTTTCGCGATAGATGTTAATGATATTCCCGAGTTCTTGAAGGGGGCCGAAAATAAAAAAGGAATAGATAAATAGTGAAAAGAACTCACCAACACTAATTTTCCCTGCATAAATCAGGTAAAGCATCAATAAGAGAATGGCATTGCGCAAAAGGTTTACTAGTGTTCCCTGAATAAAGCTTAGGCTGCGTACGTATTTTACTTTTCGGAGCTCCAGCTTTAAAATTTTGTCGGTTGTATTGTTAAGTCGCTTTATCTCCTGCGCAGACAACCCCAGGCTTTTTACCAGTTCGATATTACGTAATGATTCGGTAGTTGAACCGGCTAAAGCTGTAGTTTCCTGAACAATAGTTTTTTGTACTACTTTGATCTTTTTGCTTAATACAGAGCTTATAAACCCAAGAATAGGGATCACAGAGACATATACTACGGCAATTGACCAGTGAATATTGCTCGCATAGATAAACACAAAGGTGACTCCCACCAGGGAAGTGAAAACAATATTGATAAAGGCGGTTATTAGTTTTTCTGTGTCAGTCCGTACCTTCTGTAAGATACCTAGTGTTTCGCCACTTCGTTGATCTTCAAAAACTGAGTACGGAAGCTCCAATGAGTGAGCAAGTCCGTCTGAATAGATCTTTGCACCCAATCGCTGGGTGATCACGTTCACATAATAATCCTGGAAGTTTTTAGCGATCCGTGAAACCATAGCCACACCCATGGCAGCCAGAATCAGCAGACCGGCGCCTTTAAAAAACTCATCGGTTGTATAGTCTTTGTAATGGGTTACATAGGTATCAATGATCTTCCGGAAGATCCAGGGATCAAGTAATGAGAATATCTGGTTAATCGCCGCTAGCACTAATGCCAGCAGGATTAAGCCTTTAAAATTCTTCAGGTATTGAAATAATATCTTCATTCTTAAATAGTATTGAGATATGAGATGTTAGATATGAGACATTAGATGTGAGAATCTAGATCTTAGATTTGAGACCTGACGACAGTACCTCAAAAGAATTCCATTTGATCTCATATCTCACATCTCAAATCTAACTTCTCTTTAAATCAAAAAGGGAATGTTGCATCCGCTTCATTCCCTTATGTTTGAACCAATCCTTTCGGATTAAACGGTCATAATATCTTTTTCTTTGATCTCAGCTAAACGATCAACACTTACAATATTGGTATCGGTTAATTTTTGCACTTCGGCTTCACCTAATTTAATCTCGTCCTCGGCAATACCGTCTGCTTTTAATCTTTTTATTTTTTCGTTAGCATCTTTACGAATGTTCCGAATGGCTATGCGACCTCTTTCAGCTTCTTCTTTTACTTTTTTTACCAGATCCTTACGGCGTTCTTCTGTTAACGGCGGAACATTCAAACGAATAACGATTCCATCATTTTGCGGGTTCAAGCCGATATTAGCATCCTTAATAGCCTTTTCGATTGGTACTATCATGTTTTTCTCCCAAGGCTGAACAACGAGTGTACGGGCGTCCGGCGTATTTACGGTGCCAACCTGAGTTAACGGAGTTGGTGTGCCATAATAATCTACGGTAATTCCATCAAGCATGCTTGGCATAGCTTTACCTGCACGTATTTTAGTCAGTTCACTATCGCAAAAGTCAATGGCTTTCTCCATGTGTACCTTAGCATCCGTTAATTGTTTCGTAATAAGCTCGTTCATTTTTTCTTAAGAGTTTCGTTATCAAAAATATAAAAAATGTATGAAGTTAATAGGTTAGTTATAAGTCGCAGTAGCAGTAGGATGTATGCGTACGGATTGTTCGCTAAGATTTCTTCCTGCTACTTTTTCACTCTGCGGCTACCACTAATATTCTGTCACTTTGTTATCCCCTTACCAAAGTTCCAATCGGATGACCATTAGCTATTCGCATAAAGTTGCCCGGCTTATTCATATCAAATACTATAATTGGCAAGTTGTTTTCCTGGCAAAGCGTAATGGCGGTCATATCCATTACATTTAAATTCTTTTCGTACACTTCAGAGAAGGTGATCTCATCGTAACGGATTGCATCAGTGTTCTTTTCAGGGTCAGAGGTGTAGATTCCATCAACACGCGTTCCCTTCAATACAGCATCTGCATTAATTTCTACGGCGCGAAGGGAGGCAGCTGTATCAGTAGTAAAGTAAGGATTGCCGGTACCTGCACCGAAGATAACGATACGTCCTTTCTCGAGATGGCGAACAGCACGACGGCGGATAAAAGGCTCGCAGATCTGCTCCATTTTAATAGCAGTCAGTAACCGGGTTTTTACTCCTGTTTTCTCAAGCGCATCTTGTAAAGCCATACTGTTTATAACAGTAGCAAGCATTCCCATATAATCGGCCTGAACACGGTCCATCCCCGATTTCTCGGCACTTAAACCCCGGTAGATGTTGCCCCCGCCAATAACTATGGCAATTTCTATTCCCTGGTCGTGTACAGCCTTAATATCCTGCGCATACTGGGCAACACGATCCATATCAATGCCGTATTGCTTTTGTCCCATTAGAGACTCGCCGCTTAATTTTAAAAGTATACGCTTGTATTTCATGTAAGAGAGATGTGAGATATTAGACTTGAGATATTAGATTTCAGACGTAAGACGAAGCTTCAGATGAGCCGGGCTAACAACCTAACGAACTAACCAACTAATAACGGTCGCGTAAAAGTATTAAAAATTATAGAGTCAGGTGGTTAAACCTGCCATTACAGTATCATTTAAATTAAGCTTCTGATCAAAAACAATCAGGTTTGCTGCATAACCCGGCTTAATCAAACCCAGGTTATTATGTCGGTTTATCACTTTTGCAGGATACGTAGCTCCCATTCGCAGAGCTTCTTCAAGGCTTATGCCCGCATATGACACACAGTTTTTAACAGCCTGCCACATACTTAAACTTGACCCGGAAAGTGTCCCATCCGGCATTACATATCGGTCGCCATCTAATATATGTGGATAGATGCCTTCGCTTGTTGCTGTAACGGCATCGGTAATAAGAAATAGTTTTTCGCCAAGCTGACGTTTAGCTATTTCAATCATCTGGTAGTCAACATGAAGTCCATCGGCAATGATGCTGGAAAAAGGTTTTTTCTTAAAAATAGCAGCCACTAATCCGGGATCACGATGATGAAGAGGGGGCATTGCATTGAATAGATGGGTAGCAGCTGTTATTTTGTGATCGAAAAACTCAATTGCTTCGTCATAATTCGCGTTGCTATGACCTGCTGAAATGACAATGTTTTGTAAGGCCAGATAATCCAGAATCTCAGGATCTTGCAATTCCGGAGCTATAGTCATGATCTTAATTTCGCCTTCCGAACTCTCAACCCATGCTTTTAGCTCAGTGAGCTCCGCTTTTTTTATAAATTCTTCAGGATGTGCGCCCTTACGTTTGACATTCAAATAAGGCCCCTCCAAGTGCAAACCGAGAAAATTTCCTTTTGACTTTTTACGATATGCTTTAGCAGCTAAAATAGCCTGTTCCACAATGTCCGGAGTGTTAGTAGCAACGGTAGCCAGAAAACCGGTGCATCCCTGGCTTAACAGATCCGATTCCATCTGAGCCAAAGCTTCAACAGTTGGTTTTCCGCCAAAAAGATGTCCACCGCTCCCATAGATCTGCAGGTCAATCAAACCCGGTGCAATAAACCGGCCTGTAAAATCAGTGACCTGTGCTCCCGATGGAACAGCAGCATCATCAACGATGGCTTGAATAATGCCATTCTCAATCAGAACAGATTTACCTTCAATCATTTCCTCTCCGGAGAAAATGGTGGCTCTTGTTAAAGCTGCAAGCATGCTTGAGTTCTACAGGTTTACAAAAAATTAAGCGCAAAAAAAATCCCGATGTTTCCATCGGGATTTCTAAAAATATATTAAGCTCCTAACTGAACCCGCTTGAAAGCAGTAACAGTAAGACCTTTTTCAACCCCATTTAAAAACTGGGCAACTGTCTTAGACGAATCTTTAACAAATTCCTGGTTTAGTAAAGTAGAATCTTTATAGAATTTATTCAATTTACCAGCAGCAATCTTCTCAACCATCTCTTCTGGTTTACCTTCTGCACGAATCTGATCTTTCGCGATCTCAAGTTCACGCTCAATCGTTCTTGAATCAACGCCATCCTTATCGATTGCAACCGGATTCATGGCAGCAATTTGCATGGCCACGTCCTTTCCAGCCTCATCAGCACCAGCCGCATCTGCGTTTAAAGCTACTAATACACCTAAACGGTAGTTACCGTGGATGTAAGCAATTACTTTCTCGCCTGTAACGGTTTCATATTTCGAAACGCCGATTTTCTCACCAATCTTTCCAGTCTGATCTAAGATCAAGTCAGAAACTTTAGCACCGTTCAATTCGTAACCAGTTAATTCTTCCAAAGAAGCTGGGTTCTTTTCAACAGCAAGGTCAGCTATGCTGTTAGCAAAAGCTAAAAAGTCAGCATTCTTCGCTACGAAATCAGTTTCGCAATTTACTTCAATAACAAAACCTTGTTTACCGTCAGCAGAAGTTTTAGCAATAACTACACCTTCGTTTGATTCGCGGTCAGAACGGCTAGCCGCTACTTTGGCGCCTTTTTTACGCAGGTAATCAATTGCAGCTTCAAAATCTCCGTTAGCTTCGGTTAATGCTTTTTTACAATCCATCATTCCGGCACCGGTTTGCTGGCGTAACTTATTTACATCTGCGGCAGTAATTTGTACTGTAGACATTTTTTTGATTTTTTAAATGATCGTTATATAAGTGTGGGCTGTAGATTGCAGGTTGTCAGGTTTCCCGTCAACTTACAATCTACAACCCACATTAATTTTTACTCTTCTGATTTAGCTTCAACCTCAGTCTTAGCAGTTACTTCCTTTTCAGTTGCAGCAGCAGCTGGTTCGGTTGCAGCTGGTTCAACAGCTTCAGCTTCAGCAGTTACCTTGCGGGTGCGTCTTGCCGGAGCTTCTTCACCTTCAGTATCAACCTTTGCTTTAGCAGCAGCAGCTTCTTTGTCGCTTTCCTCGTCTTTTTCACGCTTACGTTCATCTAAACCTTCGTGAATCGCTTTCATGATGATGTCCATGATCAATGTGATTGACTTTGTAGCATCATCATTTGCCGGAATCGGGAAATCAATGTTTGAAGGATCAGAGTTTGTATCAACCATTGCAAACGTAGGGATGTTTAATTTCATCGCCTCAGCAACAGAGATATGCTCTTTCTTCACATCAATAATGAATAATGCAGCCGGTAAACGGTTTAAGTCAGCAATACCGCCTAATAAAGACTCCAACTTAATACGCTCACGCTGAATCATCAGCTTTTCTTTCTTCGATAAAACATCATAAGTACCGTCTTTAGTCATCTTATCGATGTTAGACATCTTTTTGATTGACTTACGAACAGTCTGAAAGTTAGTTAACATACCACCTAACCAACGTTCGGTTACGTACGGCATGTTTACTGAACGCGCTTGCTCAGCAACAATGTCTTTAGCTTGTTTCTTGGTAGAAACAAACAAAACTTTGCGACCTGATTTTACGATCTGTTTGATCGCAGCAGCAGCTTCTTCCAGTTTAGTTAATGTTTTATTTAAATCTATAATGTGGATGCCATTGCGCTCCATGAAAATGTACGGTGCCATTTTCGGATCCCATTTGCGGGTAAGGTGACCAAAGTGTACACCTGCATCCAATAAATCCTGATATGTTGTTCTTGCCATTGTAGTATCCTCCTGAGATTAACGTTTACTAAATTGAAATTTCTTACGGGCTTTCTTACGACCTGGTTTCTTACGCTCAACCATACGGTTATCACGTGTCATCAGTCCTTTTGCGCTCAAAGAAGCTTTCGTCTCTGGATCCAGCTCTACAATTGCTTTGGCAATAGCTAAACGAACAGCACCTGCTTGTCCGTTAACGCCACCACCTGCTACGTTTACATTCACATCGAACTTTCCGATAGAACCGGAAACTTCCATAGATTGTGTAACAACGTATTGCAATGGCAATGTTGGAAAATACTCTTTGTAATCTTTACCATTTACGGTAATGTTGCCGCTTCCCTCAGTCAGATAAATGCGGGCAACTGCTGTTTTTCTTCTTCCTGAAGTGTTTGTAGTTGACATTTTTTTTCTCCTTTAATTACGGTTTAACGGTCTTTGGTGTTTGAGCAGCATGCGGATGTTCTGCACCAGCGTACACAAAAAGGTTTTTGTATAAAGCCTTGCCCAAACGGTTTTTAGGTAACATACCACGAACAGCTTTTTCAACTACGCGCGTTGGATGTTTTGCCATTAACTCCTTTGGAGAAATAAATTTCTGACCACCTGGGTAACCCGTATAAGAAACGTACTGCTTCTCTTCGAATTTGTTTCCGGTCAGTTTAATTTTGTCTGCATTGATAATGATCACATTATCTCCGCAGTCTACGTGTGGGGTGTACGATGGCTTGTGTTTTCCTCTGATCATCATTGCGATCTTAGAAGACAAGCGCCCCAAAATCTCGCCTTGAGCGTCAACAACTACCCATTCTTTGTTAACGGTTGCTTTGTTGGCAGAGACAGTTTTGTAACTTAACGTATTCACTTGCTTGAATTTAAAATATTTAACGATTTCTATTAACCCTAAAATTAGGGACTGCAAAGATAGCCGAATTACTTTAAAAGTCAAGTCCTTGACAGAGAAATTGTTTCGAACGATTTAATCGCCTTGTTCTGCCTTTTAAACCAATCATTAGATAATAGGGCGACGATCCCGACTATTACACGCTTACTTGACGGGCCTGCGAACCTCTTAAAAAATATTGCAGCGCATCAATACCCCGTGTTGTGGGCAGGCGTAGGAAATCATTCCTATTATAACATCTATGACACTAAGTATATACTCACTATATGATAACAGGGTGTTTACTATATCTTGATCGAAGGATGACATAGTAAGCACATAGTAAGCACATAGTAATCACATAGTAATCTACGGTTCGATCCTTATCAGTTGGGGAACCCGTCTTTGCTTATTATTTGAGGTTGAGATGCTGAGTAAGTTTCAATGAATTTTTAAATGAAAGGCTGAGGTTTGTGTTTTTTTAGAAAACTTTAAATTAAAAACTATCTTTAATTAAGATGATTTATCATTTGAAAACCTCTTTAACTTAACCTTATGAGATTTCTTATTTTACTAATATTGTTTGCTATTACTACCTATGCTACCGCGCAGGAATTACCCGCTCGCTGGGATGAACTGACCACCAGCGATTGGTTCAAGGCAATGGAGAAATCTTCTAAAACATGTATTCTTCCTATTGGGATTCTGGAAAAACATGGACCGCATTCCCCCTTAGGTACCGACCTGATACACGTTAGGGAAGTAGCTGCCCGAGCGGTTAAAAATGAATATGCGGTTGTCTTTCCGGACTATTTCTATGGTCAGATCAATGAGGCACGCCAACAACCGGGGACATTTGCTTTACCGAGCCGTTTGATTTACGAACTGCTCGAAGCTACCTGCGATGAGATTGCCAGGAATGGCTTTACAAAGATCGTCATTCTGAATGGTCATGGCGGTAACCCTGAGTTCCTGCAATTCTTTATGCAGTCGCAGCTAAATAAGCGGAAGAATTACGTAGTATACCTGTACACTCCTGAAGAGGATAAGGCTTATAATGAAAAATATACGTCGATGCGTAAATCCGACCCTTCCGGCGACATGCATGCTGGAGAACGGGAAACTTCCACACTTTTATATCTACGGCCTGATGTGATGCGGATGGACCAAGCTGCGAAAGAATCTGGTGCTAATCAGGACAGGTTGAAGATACCCGGCGTTTACACTCCAATCTGGTGGTATGCGGGTTTCCCTAATCATTATGCCGGCGAAGGCGCAAAGGCAACAAAGGAGTTGGGCAAGTTGATAGCCGATCATGAGATCAGTTCATTCAGTAAAACCTTAAAAGCCATCAAGGCTGACACTAAAGCGTTGGAGCTGCAGAATGAATATTATGACCGGGTAGATAAGGTGAATAAGTAAAAGTTTCCAAATGCTTATTTAGTATTTTATTCCTGTTGAATCTGTTTGCGACGAATCGATCATTTGTTGGTTGAGGAGGGATTTAATTCACTTAAATCCGCGCTATTATCTGCCCAGATCAACATGAAAAGGGCGTGCTGAGTAATTGATTGGCATATGCCCACCCATATGTGCAATCTGGTGGCATTGTTGTTGCACTAATTTCAATAATCATTTGAGTATAATTATTTTAGACAAGAGAACTGATTGAAAAAAATAACATCATATTTGCATATTCAATGATGCGTTTTCCTCAAAAAGAACGTTTAATTAAAACTGATCTTCAACAACAGTATTTTTTAACGGGTAAAAAGTAATTGTCCACAATATCAGAATCTCATTTTTTTAGCTAATCCCGTATATTTTAATTTTGGTCATACTTATTTTCTTTTTCGCCCACTGGTTTCTTTCGCTGTTTTTCCAGACTTTTTTTCTTCACAGGTATGCATCGCATAAAATGTTTACATTCAGCAAGGGATGGGAAAAGGTGTTTTACACAATGACTTATATTTTCCAGGGATCGTCATTCTTAAATCCCAGAGCTTACGCTATTTTGCATCGCATGCACCATGCATATAGCGATACGGAGCAGGATCCGCATTCTCCCCATTTCTTTAAGGACATTTTCAGAATGACCTTTCATACAAAGAATATTTTCCAAAATGTATTGAAGTACAAGCATCTTCCCGAGAAGCGTTTTACAGGAAATTATCCGGAATGGAAGTTCATGGATTTCCTGGGCAACACGGCACTCTCCAGAATTGGATTCGGAGTTCTCTATACTATCTTTTACGCTTTTTTCGCCACTCAATGGTGGATGTTCTTACTATTACCCATTCATTTCTTGATGGGTCCGATTCATGGAGCAATTGTAAACTGGTGTGGTCATAAATACGGTTATTCTAATTTTGACAATAAGGATCAATCTAAAAATACGACGCCTGTTGATTTCCTGATGTTGGGTGAGCTATTTCAGAACAATCATCATAAATATCCTAACAGTCCGAACTTTGCTAAAAAGTGGTTTGAGTTTGATCCCGTGTATCCTTTCATGCGCTTTCTGCACTGGGTAGGGATTATTAAGCTTCGTAAACTAGCATAGTAACCCCGAACAAATTACCGGTATTTGTAATTTTTGAACTGTTTTATTGAATTGGCTAAATATTATTTGATATTTGCAAAAAAAAGCACAAGCAGTTTTAAGAAAAAATGACTATTTCCTCTTTAAATATGAAAACTTATTATCCGGCCATGACGGTTTGGATGGGTAAGTTGTATGGAAATTTTAATTCTTCTAGATTGGTCATAAAGGTCCGACGACCTTATATGCTAAGGGCTTGAGTCTGGCATAACCTCCCAATAACCGGTATCCTACCGGAAGCGTTATCAACAAAGATTTTTTAACCAAGTAAAGACTAAAACCGTAGTCTTTTTTCCGCCTTAAAAACCGGATTTTTTCTTCAGAACACATGAAAGAAAACGAGTTTGTTGTAATACCTGCAACAAGAGAACACATTCATTACGCAGATACGATCTGCAATGAGATGGCCGAATCTGCAAAAGCCCGGGGAACCGGTATTGCCCGTCGCACACCCGATTATGTAGCTGCAAAAATGCTTGAGGGCAAAGCTGTAATAGCCTTGCACCCCGACGGCCGTTGGGCAGGCTTCTGTTATATAGAAACCTGGGGACACGGTGATTTTGTGGCGAACTCCGGTTTAATCGTAAGTCCTGAATTCAGGAATTGTGGATTGGCGAAAGCCATCAAGTACCGGATTTTTGAGCTCTCCAGACAGAAATATCCAAACGCAAAGATCTTTGGCCTGACCACCGGGCTGGCGGTTATGAAAATCAATTCTGAACTAGGGTATGAACCGGTTACCTATTCTGAACTTACTCAGGATGAAGAGTTTTGGAAGGGTTGCCAGAGCTGTGTGAATTATGATATCCTAATGAGTAAGGAGCGAAAGAATTGTATGTGTACAGCCATGCTTTGGGATCCAGAAGAGAAAGCAAAGGAGATTGAAGAGAAGATGAAAAAGATCTCCCATAAGTCAACGCTGCTGGAACGAATAGAAGAAAAGTTAAAGAAATCGATGAAGTCAATTGGGCCGTTTTTAATGGTCACTCCTAAAATTCTGCAAGATTAATATGAAAAAGAAAGTTGTTTTAGCCTTTAGCGGGGGCCTTGATACCTCATTTTGTTCTATATACCTGGCTCAGGACCGTGGACTGGAAGTGCATTCTGTGCTGGTAAATACTGGAGGTTTTTCTGATGAGGAACTTCAGGAAGTAGAAAAGCGCGCCTATGCTTTAGGGGTAACTTCGCACGCCACGATTGATGAGACAGACAACTACTATCAGTCTTGCATCAAATACCTGATCTATGGCAATGTGTTGAAAAACGCAACCTATCCTTTATCGGTAAGTGCTGAACGAGTTAGTCAGGCTACTGCGATTGCTAACTATGTGAAGAAGATTGGTGCAGATTATGTGGCCCATGGAAGTACAGGAGCCGGCAATGACCAGGTGCGGTTTGATATGATCTTTAATATATTGATCCCGGGTGTGGAAATAATTACTCCTATACGTGATCTGAAATTAAGCCGGGAAGCTGAGATAGAGTATCTTCAAAAACACGGGGTAGAGTATAGTGCAGAGAAAGCAAGATATTCCATTAATAAAGGGATTTGGGGTACATCGGTTGGCGGAAAGGAAACTTTAACATCTAATCAGACTCTTCCCGAAGAAGCATGGCCTACTCAGGTGACTGAAACAGAAAGCCGGGAAATACAATTGACTTTCGAAAAAGGCGAACTGGTAGGTATTGATAATGAAGAACTATCACCAGTTCAGGCAATCCAGAAGTTGCAGGCTATTGCTCAGCCTTACGGCATTGGAAGAGACATTCATGTTGGGGATACCATTATCGGAATTAAAGGCCGGGTGGGCTTTGAAGCAGCGGCACCATTAATTATTATAAAAGCTCATCATACTTTAGAAAAGCATACGCTTACCAAGTGGCAGCTAAGCTGGAAAGATCAGCTTTCTTCCTTTTATGGCAACTGGTTACACGAGGGTCAGTTTCATGACCCGGTTATGCGGAATATGGAAGCCTTTTTATCGGATACTCAAAAAACAGTATCGGGGAAAGTGTTTGTTCAGCTGCACCCTTATCGTTTCCAGATTATTGGAATTGAATCAGAACACGATTTGATGTCTAATAAATTTGGCAGTTATGGCGAAATGAACAATACCTGGAGCGGCGAGGATGTAAAAGGTTTTTCTAAAATCTTTGGAAACCAGGTTATGATCTGGAATAGGGTGAATGAAGGGCTAGAGGGGTAAGAGGTTGAAGGCTGGAAGCTTGAAGGGAGATGGTTGAAGGTTGGAAGGTTGAAGGTGGGAAGGTAAATGGTTTGATGTAATGTAATAAGGATTGACTATGAGCGAGAAACGCATTAAGGCAGGTATTGTAGGTGGCGCGGGTTATACCGGTGGTGAACTGATCCGGATATTGATCAATCATCCGCAGGTTGAAATCGCGTTTGTGCATAGCAACAGCAACGCCGGCAATCCCGTTTCTGAAGTTCATACAGATCTGTTTGGTGATACGGAGTTGAAATTTAGTGGCAACGAGATCTTAGAAACCCTCTCCTCCGGAGAGGGTTTGGGTGAGGCCGATGTTTTATTCTTATGCGTCGGTTACGGTGATGCAAAGAAGTTTTTAGATTCCAATAATATCAATGAAAGAGTTAAGATCATCGATTTAAGCCAGGATTTCAGGTTATCCCGCAACTCTCAATTAAAGGCACGTAATTTCAAGTACGGACTCCCTGAGCTTAATCGTGAAGAAATAAAAACTGCTCAAAATATCGCAAACCCAGGTTGTTTTGCCACATCTATTCAACTGGCATTATTACCGCTTGCGTCAAAAGGTTTGTTGAATGGTGAGATACACATTAATGCCACGACCGGTTCAACCGGTGCCGGGCAAAGTCTTTCTACAACGTCACATTTCAGCTGGCGAAATAACAACCTGTCGGTTTATAAAGCTTTCGGGCATCAGCACCTCAATGAAATCAAGGAGTCTGTAAATCAACTTCAGGAAAACTTTAGTGATGAACTGAACTTCATCCCCCAGCGTGGTGATTTCGCCCGGGGCATTCTGGCTGCTATTTATCTTGATTGTGATTTAACACAAGAGGAGGCTGAGAAACTATATTCAGAGTTCTATAGTTCGCATCCCTTTACCCATATAAGCAAGAAGAATGTGGATCTGAAGCAGGTTGTAAATACGAATAAATGTCTGATCCACGTGGAGAAGCACGGTAACAAACTCTTCATAGTTTCGATAATCGACAACCTTGTAAAGGGAGCGAGCGGACATGCGGTGCAGAATATGAATTTAATGTTTGGTTTCGACGAAACCTCAGGCCTCAAATTAAAACCAGTTGCATTCTAATGGAATTATTCGACGTTTATCCAATCAACGATATTGAGATCGTAAAAGCCTGTGGCAGTACTGTTTGGGATGAAAAGGGTGTCCGATACCTGGATCTCTACGGCGGTCATGCCGTCATCTCCATCGGACACACGCACCCTCATTACGTAAAGCGAATCACCGATCAGCTGAATAAAATTGCCTTCTACTCAAATTCCATTAAGATTCCTTTGCAGGAAGAACTGGCGGACAAGCTTGGTCGTGTTTCGGGAAAGGAGGACTACCAGTTATTTCTATGTAATTCAGGGGCTGAGGCTAATGAAAATGCGCTGAAACTTGCTTCTTTCTATAACAGTCGGAAGAAAGTAATTTCATTTTCACGTGCTTTCCACGGCAGAACTTCCCTGGCGGTAGCGGCCACTGATAATCCCAAGATTATTGCGCCTGTAAACGAAACTGACAATATTGTTTTCCTTCCGCACAATGATGAGTCCGCTCTTGAACAAGCCTTTGCTGAGTTTGGTGATGAGATCTCATCGGTAATTATTGAAGGTATTCAGGGGGTCGGCGGCATACGATTGGCATCTAACAGCTTTCTGCAAAAGATCAGATCATTATGTGATCAATATGATGCGCTTTTCATTGCTGACAGCGTTCAGTGTGGCTATGGTCGGAGCGGTAAGTTTTACTCGCACGATTTTGCAGGCGTAGATGCCGATATTTATACGATGGCCAAAGGGATGGGCAATGGCTTTCCCATTGGCGGAATTTCAATTGCACCGAAATTTAAACCATGGCACGGCATGTTGGGTACTACTTTTGGTGGTAATCACCTGGCTTGCGCTGCGGCATTAGCAGTGCTGGAAGTTATCGAAGAGGATAATCTGATGCAGAACGCAGCTTCAGTTGGTGAATACCTAATGAAAGAATTGAAAAAATTTGACCGGGTATTAGAGGTTCGTGGCTTGGGTTTGATGATCGGAATAGAATTACCCGATGAATTATCACATGTAAAGAAGGATTTACTCTTCAAGCATCGTATTTTTACGGGTGAAGCTAAACCAAATATTATCCGTCTGCTTCCGGCTTTAAACTTATCGAAAGTTGAAGCAGATGTTTTTCTTGACGCATTCTCAAAAACTCTCAACGGATGAAGACATTTTCCTCAGTAAACGATATTGATAATCTTCAGGACATTGTGCAGGAAGCACTTTCTTTAAAGGAATCGCCGTATGAGTTCAAGCAGTTAGGTAAAAATAAAACGCTGGGACTGGTTTTCTTAAACCCGAGCCTTCGAACCCGATTGAGCACTCAGAAAGCAGCTTTAAACCTGGGGATGAATGTGATGGTGATGAATTTGGACAAGGAAGGCTGGGCGCTTGAAACGCAGGATGGCGTGGTAATGAATGGCTCTACGGTAGAGCATATTCGCGAAGCCGCCGCCGTAATGGGTCAGTATTGTGATATTCTGGGTTTACGTTCTTTTCCTAAACTGGAAAACCGGGATGAGGATTATAGCGAAGATCTATTCAACAAATTTGTCAAATATTGCGGTGTTCCTGTTGTGAGCCTGGAAAGCGCAACCCGTCATCCGCTTCAAAGTCTGGCAGACCTAATTACAATCGTGGAACACGCAAACAACTCCCCTTACTTTTCAGGGGAGGGCCGGGTTAAAGCGAAACCTAAGGTTGTTCTAACCTGGGCTCCTCATGTGAAGCCTTTACCTCAGGCTGTCCCTAACTCTTTTTCAGAGTGGATGTGTAAAGCGCAAAAGGAAGGTCTGCTTGATTTTGTGATCACTTATCCGGAAGGCTATGAACTTGCTGAGGAGTTTACCGATGGGGCTACGATCACCTTTAAACAAGACGATGCCTTGGCCGATGCCGACTTTATATATGTTAAAAACTGGTCGAGTTACAGCGACTACGGTAAGATTTTAAACGACGGGGAAGGCTGGATGCTTACAGAAAAAAGATTAAAGCAAACCAATGCTGCTAAAGTGATGCATTGCCTGCCTGTGCGCCGGGATCTTGAACTTTCATCTGAGATTTTAGATGGACCACATTCTTTAGTTATTGCTGAGGCCGGCAACCGGCTTTGGGCTGCGCAGGCCGTTTTGAAAAGAATGCTAACCGATCTGGTATAATGAACCGTCTGACCGTTGTTAAAATAGGAGGAAATGTTATTGATAACCCGGAAAGTTTGGAGAGATTTTTAACCGATTTTGCCGACCTTGATGGATACAAAATACTGATTCACGGTGGTGGAAAAATAGCGACAAAACTTTCAGCTGATCTTGGAATAAAAGCGACACTGGTTGAAGGCCGAAGGGTGACGGATGCTCAGAGCCTAAAGGTAGTTACCATGGTATATGCCGGATTGATCAATAAAACCATAACCGCAGGCTTACAAGGCAAACATTGCAACGCTATCGGTCTGACAGGTGCGGACGGAAATATAATCAAAGCGGTTAAGCGACCTATTCGCAAGCATCCGATTACCGGCAGTGATCTTGATTATGGCTTTGTGGGTGATCTGGATGAAAACTCAGTGAATATTGAATCTATTGATAAATTGCTTCAGGCTGATTTTGTTCCGGTTTTTGCTGCCATTACACATGATGGATCAGGCCAGCTTTTTAATACTAATGCTGACACTATTTCCTCAGTACTAGCAGCTGCTATGTCAGGACGATACACTACATCCCTTGTATATTGCTTCGAGAAAAAAGGCGTGTTGCAGAATATTGAAGATGAAGATTCAGTTATTACTGAAATCAGCTTAAAAAAATATGCAGATTTAAAGCAGCAAGGCATCATAAACGAGGGTATGATACCTAAACTGGATAATGCTTTTGATGCCATATCAAAAGGCCTTAAGCAAGTTTACATTGGGAAAGCTGATGCTTTGCCTTCCTTAAGAGAACAGAATTTTGGCACACGGTTAATTAAGTAGTAATGGAATTATCAACGAAAACAGCAGTTTTAGGAAGCGGTAATATTGGAATGTCGCTAGCAAAAGGCCTCGTTAAGGCCGATTATTGCAAACCGGCTGATATAACCTTAACACGGCGTGATCTGCAACACTTATCGGAGCAGGCCGACCTTGGTTACAAGGTTAGCAATGATAACTTTGCTGCTGTTGCCAAATCCTCAATTGTTATAATAGCAGTGTTGCCTCAGCAACTGGATCAGGTTCTTGAACAGATAGCTGGAGCTATTGATCCGCATAAACACCTTGTAATTTCCGTGGTTTCTGGCGTTACCTGCGCGAATATCCGGTCTAAATTAGGAAATGACGTCCACGTTGTGCGAGCCATGCCCAATACGGCGATTGCAATATGTCAATCTATGACCTGTATTGCCACGGATAATGCAACCGCAGAAGATTTAGTAGTCGTCACCAAAATGTTTGACACAGTGGGTTCGGTGATCCAGATAAACGAAGATCTTATGACTGCCGCCACAGCACTATGTGCTTGTGGCGTTGCTTTCTTTTTGAGGGGCATACGTGCTGCATCACAAGGTGGCATTGAGATTGGTTTTCATGCAGAAGATGCATTGAGAATGGCCGTGCAAACGGCTAAGGGAGCGGCAGATCTGCTTCTCCATAATCAAAGCCATCCGGAACATGAAATCGATAAGGTAACTTCTCCAAAAGGTTGTACCATTGCCGGCTTGAATGAAATGGAACATCAGGGGTTCAGTTCTTCTTTAATTAAAGGCATTAAATTGTCGGCAATTAAAGCCGGGGAACTATACAAAAAAGAATAATATTTCAATGGTTGAGACCCTTGTGGACCGCAGCATAGCACTTCTTAAAAAACTCATTCAAACTCCCTCGTTCAGTAAGGAAGAGGACGGTACTGCTGCAATCATTGAGCTTTTTCTACATCAGAGCGGGATAAAAACGCATCGGAAGAATAATAATATATGGGCATTTAATAAGGCTTTCGACGTCAATAAACCTACCCTTCTGCTTAATTCACATCATGACACGGTAAAACCGAATACCGGATATACCCGTGATCCCTTTTTAGCAGATGAGATTGACGGCAAACTTTACGGACTTGGAAGTAATGATGCCGGCGGTTGCTTAGTTTCTTTAATCGCGACCTTTCTTCATTATAATGACCGCGAGGATTTAAAATACAACATCTGCCTTGCCGCGACGGCGGAAGAAGAAATATCTGGCATTAACGGCCTTGAGCTAATATTGCCGGAGCTGGGAGACTTGGAGTTTGCTATAGTCGGCGAGCCAACTCAAATGCAACTTGCCATAGCCGAGAGAGGTTTGATGGTTCTGGATTGTGTCTCAGAAGGCAAATCAGGTCATGCTGCCCGTGAGGAAGGAGACAATGCCATTTACAAGGCTATTAAGGACATTGAATGGTTCCGAACTTATCGCTTTGCTAAAGAATCTCCGCTTTTTGGCCCCGTAAAAATGAGTGTAACTATAATTGAAGCTGGTTCTCAGCATAATGTTGTGCCAGCCACATGCAAGTTTACTGTAGACGTGCGGGTTACTGATAGTTACCGAAATGAAGAAGTTTTGAAGATAATCCGGAACAACGTAAGCTGCAAGGTTACGCCACGGTCTGTACGTTTAAAATCATCCTCAATCAGTACAGGCCATCCAATCGTACAGGCTGGTATTTCGATGGGGCTTCGAACATATGGCTCACCCACAACAAGTGACCAGGCCTTGCTTGATATTCCTTCATTAAAGATGGGTCCTGGTGATTCTGCAAGATCTCATATGGCTGATGAATTCATCTACCTTAACGAAATCAAAGAAGGAGTGGAAGTTTATACTAAAATGTTGGACCGGATCTTAATTTAATGAAAACGAAGCTGGATATAGCTCTCGAAAATGAGCGGGTTTTATTAAGGCCGCTTGCTGTTTCAGATGAATTTGAATTACAAGCAATTGCCAATGACAAAGATCTATGGGTATATGGTCTGGCCGATCTTAGTCAGCCTGGCGAATTAGAAAGATATATCAAAAGTGCCCTCGCTGCCCGCGATGAAGGGGTATGTTCTGTTTGGACAATTATAGACAAGCAAACGAATTCAATAGCCGGCTGTACGCGCCTTGCCGAAATATCATGGAAAGACGAACGCGGTCAAATCGGCTGGACCTGGATCGGCAAACGATTTCAGGGAAGCGGATTGAATAAAGCAATGAAACATTTGATCCTCAAATATGGATTTGAGGAGTTAAATCTCAATAGAATTGAATTAAAGGCTGACGAGCGTAATGTTCAGTCACGAAAAGCTATAAGAGGCATTGGTGCTACTGAGGAAGGCATATTACGACAGCACATGAAGCTACACAATGGGTATCTGCGGAATTCTGTTTTCTATAGCATATTAAGATCCGAATGGCAGGATATTGAATCCAGATATTTTAAAGTGATCGGATAAGATTGAATGTCTGCAATACCCATAAGTCGATAGTAGCTCGAATAAACAGCAGTAAATTAATAACTAAACAAACACAATGAAGCTCTGGCAAAAGGATAAAGAAGTAGAGAAGTCGGTAGAGAAATTTACGGTTGGTAATGACCGCGAACTGGATATGCAGCTCGCTCGTTTTGATGTGCTGGGTTCACTGGCTCACACCCGAATGCTCAATGAGATCGGTTTGTTGGATGATGGCGATTTAGCACAGGTTCAAGCTGGCCTGAAAGATATTTTTAAGGAAATTGAACAGGGTGATTTCATTATTGAACCTCATGTCGAAGATGTCCATTCGCAGGTTGAGTTATTATTAACAAAACGAATTGGTGAAGCTGGCAAAAAAATTCACAGCGGACGCTCACGCAATGACCAGGTTCTTGTTGATCTGAAGTTGTTTTTTCGGGATCAGATCCGGGAAATGGTAAGTAATAGCAGTTTGTTATTTAATCAGCTTATCGAACAAAGCGAGGAGCACAAAGCTAAGCTCTTACCGGGCTATACTCATTTACAGATCGCTATGCCATCTTCCTTCGGTTTATGGTTTGGTGCTTATGCCGAAAGCTTAGCCGATGATATGGAACTCATGCTGGCTGCGTGGAAGATTTGTAATAAAAATCCTCTTGGTTCAGCAGCTGGGTATGGTTCTTCATTTCCTTTGAACAGAACATTAACAACTGAACTACTCGGCTTTGATTCGCTGAACTACAATGTCGTTTACGCGCAGATGGGTCGAGGTAAAACCGAAAGGATACTAGCCCAAGCCATGTCATCAATAGCGGCTTCGTTAGCGAAAATGGCTATGGACGTCTGTTTATTCATCAATCAAAACTTCGCATTCATCAGTTTTCCGGACGAATTGACAACAGGGTCGAGCATCATGCCACATAAAAAGAACCCGGATGTTTTCGAGTTAATACGCGCGAGGTGTAATAAGATCCAGGCTTTACCGAATGAGATAGCGTTGATGACCACCAACCTGCCGTCGGGTTACCACCGTGATCTGCAACTGCTTAAAGAAAACCTTTTTCCGGCATTTCAATCATTAAATGAGTGCCTGGAAATGACTGCATTCATGCTCCAAAATATTACAATTAACGATGACATTCTGAAAGATGATAAATACGCTTATCTGTTTAGCGTCGACGCTGTAAACGAAGAAGTGCTAAAGGGGGTGCCCTTTCGGGAAGCCTATAAGTTAATTGGAAGTCAGATTGAGAAGGGAGAATTTCAAGCTTCCGGACAAGTTAATCATACTCATGAGGGAAGCATTGGCAACCTTTGTAACACGCAAATAAGAGAGGCTTTTAATAGCACATTGCAGGGATTTACTTTTAAGAAAGTGGAATCAGCGATTGCCGCCCTACTTGGAAAACAAGCATAATATCATTAACTTGAAACGGTCACCAAGGCCATTTAACTATAAATAAAATTAATTGGAATGAGTGTATCTACATTAGCGCAAACTTTAAAAGGATCAGAAATAATTAAGATCGGTGGTGAGATCAATGAGCTGAAGAAGAGGGGCGAGAAGATTGCAAACCTGACTATCGGTGATTTTGATCCAGCTATTTTTCCAATCCCTGCTGGTTTAAAGCAGGGTATTATTGATGCCTATCACGGGAATCATACTAATTATCCACCTGCCGACGGTGTAACGGTGCTGCGTGAAAATATCTCGGTATTTTTAAATGAGCGCTATCATCTTAAATATGATATCAATGAAATTCTAGTAGCCGGTGGTTCACGTCCCTTAATTTATGCCACATATCTTGCCCTGGTTGATCCGGGTGATACGGTTGTTTATCCCACACCTTCCTGGAATAACAATCATTATTGCCACCTTTCAGGTGCAAATGGAGTAGCAGTCCCCACGTCTGCTGCCAATAATTTTATGCCCACTGCCGATGATCTTCGTCCGCATTTAAAGGGCGCAACGCTGCTGGCCTTATGCTCGCCCCTCAATCCCACAGGAACGATGTTTACTAAAGGCGATCTGGCAGATATATGCGACCTGGTAATAGAGGAGAATAAAAGCAGGCCGGCAAATGAAAAGCCTTTATATATCCTATACGATCAGATCTACTCACTATTGACATTTGGGGATCATGAACACTTTGAGCCTATCACCATGCGCCCTGAGGTCAGAAAGTATGTCATCTTCATCGATGGTATCTCAAAATGTTTTGCTGCAACCGGTGTACGGGTAGGCTGGTCATTTGGTCCGAATGAAATTATTGGAAAAATGCGTTCTATCCTTGGGCATATAGGTGCATGGGCTCCTAAAGCAGAACAAATTGCCACATCGAAGTTCTTAACTCAGACCGATGATTTGAATGCTTATCTAGCATCGTTTAAAAGTCAACTTCAGCTAAGTTTGGATACTCTTTATAGGGGTGTAATGCACTTAAAGTCTGAGGGCTTCCAGGTAGACTCTATATCTCCGATGGGTGCGATCTACCTGACGATTAAGGTTGATTATGCAGGCAAGACAACCCCTGAAGGAGATTTGCTAAAAACCAGTGCGGATGTTAACTTCTATCTTATCAAGGAGGCAAAGATTGCACTTGTTCCCTTTTCAGCGTTTGGTTCTGATGGCAATATGAACTGGTTCAGAGCATCCGTGGGCGGATGTTCGTTATCAGATATTGAAACCATGGTACCGCGACTGAAAGCAGCTCTTGAAAAGCTGAAGTAAGATTCCCATCTATTCTTATTATTTATAATTTTAAAATCACTTCTAATGACCCTGGGAACCCTATATCTAATTCCGGTACCACTGGCAGAGAACGCAACTGCCAAGTCTTTTACACCCTTCCTTACTGAGACCATCAATCACATCAGTGAATATATCGTAGAGAATAGTAAAACCGCCCGAAGATTTTTAAAGGAAGCCGGTTTACAAATTCCGCAAAGTGAGCTGATCGTTCATGATTACGGGAAACATAACAGGGATAACCTCGCTGAATTTTTCACGGGGTTACTGAACGGAAAGGATGTAGGCTTGATGAGCGAGGCTGGATGTCCGGGAATTGCCGATCCCGGCGCAGATATCGTTGCTTACGCGCATAAAAAAGGAATTAAGGTTGTTCCTTTAGTCGGTCCAAGTTCTATTTTACTTGCCCTGATGGCTTCCGGATTCAATGGGCAGAGTTTTACATTTCACGGGTATCTCCCAATCGATAAACTTCAGCGCTCACAAAGAATTAAGGAATTGGAAGGCCTGGCTGAAAAACATAATCAAACTCAGTTATTCATCGAAACCCCCTTCAGGAACAATCCGATGCTGGAGGAAATATTGCGATCCTGCAAACCCCAAACGCAGCTTTGCATAGCTTGTAATCTGACAGCAGAAGATGAGATGGTTCAAACTAAGAGCGTTGCTGAGTGGCGAAAACAGGTGCCTGAACTTCATAAAAAGCCTGTGATCTACCTTTTATCTAAGTAGGTAAGATCGGATTAGTCAAATACTTCGACAACGTCATCTACAGACGCCCATACCATATAAGGATGCGAGTCCCAGTGATACATTTCTCCGTTGGCAGAAATTCCAATAATGCCGGCAAATCCGTCGAATGTTTTTAACTCACCGAAGGATTTGTCAGTTGCCTCCTTCAATGAAAACCCATCTGTCACACGGGTTACGATTTTAGCAGCCAGTGCAGCGCTTACAATATCTTCTCCTACGCCTGTACAGGAAATAGCAGCATATTGATTTGCGTAATTCCCCGCAACAGTCGCAGAATCACTGACCCGGCAGGGGATTTCAAACCCTTTGCCACCTGTAGAAGTGGCAGCGGCCAGGTTTCCTTCTTCATCCAGGGCCACACAGCCAACTGTACCTTTGCGGGATGCCTCAAGTTTTTGATAATATTCCTGACGCCGTAGTTCAGTCTCCGGATTGAAGAAGTCAAATCCATTTTTCCGTGCAAAGTCTAAAGCTCCCTCGCCGCTTAGAACGCTATCGTCATACCCTAACAGCTTTTCGGCTATTTGAATAGGATTTTTTACGTCTTCAACATTTATGACTCCTGAAAACTTTTTGGATACGCTATCCATCAACGATGCGCTTAATCTGATCTTGCCATCGCTTTGTACCTGCGAACCTAGCCCTGCATTGAAGAGTTCGCAATCCTCCAATAATGAAACTGCAAAAACAACGGTCTGAAGCGCTGTGTGGGTTTTCAAATAAGCAGCAGCTTGTATTGCAATATCCGACAGAGCATCCTGCTTTGCCTTTTTTACTTCCTGGTTGGTGTTCGACTCGCTGAAGAAACCGCCATGAATGATCAATTTAGATTTCATTTTCCTATTCCTTCACCTTAATAAAGACACCTTCTTCTACCTTAACCCCCTTGTTAATGCTAAGCTCGTGCTTATGCAGATCGTACTTGTCGAAGATCGACATCACATGTACCCGAAGATTATCAATGGAGACCGGCGCTCCCATCTGTACATCGTAAATGCTTGTTTCACTGATAAACCTTCCATCCACCAGGATTGTTAATCCGGAACCGATAGCTTCCATGGTATCTCCGTTAGTTATTAAAAGTCCCGCATCTTCTCCTAATCCGATGCCAAGCATTCCCGGATTACTTGCAACGGCATAGAATAACCGACCTATCCTACCGCGTTGTACAAAATGTGTGTCAATAATCACAGAGTCAATAAATCCGAGCCCTGCGGTAATCTGAACTTCTCCCTTTATCAGTGCCTCGCTGCTACTGCCTCGATAAATCATGTTGGTAGAGGCCGCAGCGGCCCCTGCCGATGTGCCGGCGATCATGAAGTCTTCATCAATATATTTTTTCTTCAGAATCTGAAGAAACTGGGTGCCGCCGAAAATTGAGCTTAATCGCAGCTGATCGCCGCCGCTGAACATAATCACATCAGCCTTCTGAAGCCTTTCTATGTATGCCCGATTATTTGCATCCTCGCGACTTTTAATGTGCAGAACGTTGACATTGTATACTTGCAGCTGGTTGAAAGACTTGATATATTCAACGCCTACGATATCAGGGATTTGAGAAGCCGTGGTTATAACCTCCACTACCGACTCTTCCTTTTTGGCAGATTCTGTAATGATTCTCTTTAAAATTCCGCGTTCAAAAAATTTGATGTAATGGGGATGGCTGATATTCTCGTTAAAATTTAAGGAGCTTCCCAGATCTACTGCACCGCCAATGATAACGAGCTTACCTTTTGGAACCATAATTGAATATATTTACTGCAACTTGTCAAATATAGAACTCAAGGTTAGAAGTTGAAACATAAGTTTATAACTTATCCACAAAACTTTATCTGATTTATTGGGTTTTTGTACTGATTTTTGTCCCGATAAACATTCCTTTTCATACTTTCATAGCCACAATAATCCCTTATGAGTTTAAGAAAAAGTGAAAACTTATTGGATTGGTTGAAACGCTATGCTCGCACTGTAGGGTCTCGTCATTAATATATCAGACATATCACAACATCACCGGTTAAAAAAAAAATATACTCTAAAAATGAAAATACTTGGTATACAAGTTCTAAAAGGTCCAAATATCTGGTCTATCCGACGTAAAAAACTTATCCAGATGCGACTTGATCTGGAAGAACTGGAGCAATTTCCTACTAACAAGATCCCTGGTTTCAGAGAGGGGATTGAGAAACTCATACCAAGTTTAATTACACATCGTTGTTCACCAGGGCGTCAGGGTGGATTGTTCGAAAGAATTGACAAGGGAACCTGGATGGGCCATGTTATTGAACACATTGCACTCGAGATTCAAAGTCTGGCAGGAATGGAAACCGGCTTTGGCAGAACCCGGGAGACTAAGACGAGTGGTATATATAATGTAGTTTTCAGCTATTTAGAAGAATCTGTCGGTGCTTTTGCTGCTGAGGCCGCTGTTAATATAGCCCAAGCCCTGATAGACGGGCGCGAGTATGATCTTGATAAGGACATACTGACCATGAAAAAAATGCGGGAACGCGAACGCTTCGGACCAAGTACTGCGTCGATTATTGACGAAGCGGTAGCCCGAAAAATACCATATATCCGCTTGAACAGCAATTCACTTGTTCAGCTGGGCTATGGAAAAAACCAGGTGCGCTTTCGCGCTACCATGACCGATAAAACTAGTAGCATCGCAGTAGATCTTGCCGGCAATAAGGACGAGACAAAACGAATCTTAAAAGAACAGGCCATACCTGTTGCTAAAGGTTTAACTATTCACAACGAAGAAGGATTGCAGGAAGCGATTAGAAAAGTTGGTTTTCCCTTAGTCTTCAAACCCTTAAACGGCAATCATGGTAAGGGAGCTACTATTAATGTAAAAACTGAAGCCGAGGCCATAGAAGCCTTCGCTCATGCTCAGAAATTCTCTCACCGGGTAATTGTAGAAAGTTTCATATCAGGTCATGATTTCAGGGTTCTGGTAATTGATAACCGGATGGTTGCGGCAGCTCAGCGTGTTCCGGCCAATGTGATCGCCGATGGGGTTCACACCATCCAGGAATTAATAGAGACTGAAAACAATGACCCTAGAAGAGGCTATGGACATGAGAATGTGCTAACGGAGATTACCATAGACCGGGACACCATGGATTTACTGGCCAAACAAAACTATACGCTGGAAACCATTCCTGCTAAAGGTGAAGTTATCTGTCTGAAGTCAACTGCAAATCTGAGTACCGGGGGGACATCGATCGACGTAACCGATATGGTTCATCCGCAAAACATATTTATCTGCGAGCGAATTGCGCGCGTCATAGGTCTTGATATTTGCGGAATAGATATTATGGCGATGAACTTAACCGAACCTTTAACTGACAATGGGGGAGTGGTTCTTGAAGTGAATGCTGCACCGGGTTTCCGGATGCATCTGGCACCAAGTGAAGGATTGCCACGAAATGTAGCTGCACCGGTTTTGGATATGCTGTATCCGCCCGGAAAGTCGGCAAGTATTCCAATCATTGCGATAACTGGTACTAATGGTAAAACAACTACGACGCGCCTGATAGCCCATATCGTTAAAAACAATGGCTACAGAGTAGGCTTTACAACTTCAGATGGAGTTTATATACAAAACTCGATGATGTTGAAAGGTGACACCACCGGACCTGTAAGCGCGGAGTTCGTAATGAAAGATCCCACCGTTGAATTTGCGGTACTGGAAACAGCCCGGGGTGGTATCCTTCGCTCAGGGTTAGGTTTTAGTAACTGCGACATCGCTGTCGTCACTAATATTCAGGAAGATCATTTAGGAATTTCCGATATACATACGCTTGAAGACCTGGCCAAAGTTAAGCAGGTTATTGTCGGAGCAGTCAAAAGCGACGGCTGGGCAATATTAAACGCGGATAATGAACACTGTGTTCGCATTGGCCGCGAGGCGAGGTGTAATGTTGGGTTTTTCACTCTCGATGAAAAAAATCCAGTGGTTGTTGATCACTGCCGTAAAGGCGGCATCGCTGCGGTATACGAAAACGGCTTTCTGACGATAAAAAAGGGAGACTGGAAAATCAGGGTAGAAAAAGTAACCCATGTGCCCATCACATTCAATGGAACGGTTGACTTTATGATCCACAATGCCCTGGCCGCTTGTCTGGCTACCTTTGTCTGGGGATTTAAGATTGAAGATATCCGCCTTTCACTTGAAACCTTTGTTCCGTCAGCAGCTCATACTCCTGGTCGTATGAACATCTTCGAGTTTAAGGATTTCAAATTAATGGTTGACTTTGCTCACAACCCTGCGGGATTAAACGGTATCGGAGACTTCTTAGCTACGCTTGATGTGAAACGTCATACCGGAATCATATCGGGAACTGGTGACCGGAGAGATGATGATCTTCGCGAGATAGGTCGTATCTCTGCACGGATGTTCGACGATATCATTATTTGCCAGGAGAAGTATCTTCGGGGTCGGGCTTATGAAAACGTGGTTTCGTTGATCGTGGAAGGTATCAAAGAAGTAAAACCTGAGGTTCCCCTGGCCATTATTCCGAAAGGTGATGAAGCTTTAGCTTATGCTATAGATAATGTAACACCGGGTTCGTTTATCACCATAATTGGCGATTCGGTCAGCCAGGCATTAGAATCTGTACAGGCGTACCAGGATAGGGAAGCGGGAATTAAAGAAGGGTAACAACTGAACATTCCAATGCTCGCTTCGAAATATTACTATCGCAATCTGTAATTTATTATGGCCACCATCCCTCCTTTGGCAGAACGTATGCGCCCGGCAAGTCTTGATGACTATGTTGGGCAGCAGCATTTGGTAGGCGCGGATGCGATACTGCGCAAAGCGATTGAAAGCGGAAACTTACCCTCTCTTATTTTGTGGGGTCCTCCGGGGGTGGGTAAAACCACTCTTGCTTTTATTATTGCCAATCAACTGACCCGTCCTTTTTTCAGTCTCAGCGCCATCAACTCAGGTGTTAAGGATATTCGGGAAGTAATTGACAAAGCGGCGAAGTTGAAGGAACAGAATGAGAATTTGCCCATCCTATTTATCGATGAAATTCACCGCTTTTCAAAATCTCAGCAGGACTCACTATTAGGTGCCGTAGAGCGCGGACTGGTTACTTTAATTGGTGCCACTACCGAGAATCCTTCGTTTGAAGTAATTTCCGCTTTGCTATCGCGATGTCAGGTTTATATTTTAAAGAATCTTGAAGAAGAGGACCTGCTGTTACTACTTAAAAAAGCGTTGCAGGAAGATAAGTATCTTCAAAAAAAGAAGGTTGACATTAAAGAACATGAAGCACTTTTGCGCTTGTCTGGCGGAGATGCTCGTAAGTTGCTGAATGTCTTGGAATTGGTGATCAATGCCGTTAACAAACCAGAGATTGCTATAGATAATGAGACCGTTCTGAAAAATGTTCAGCAGAACATGGCTCTCTACGATAAGGCGGGTGAACAGCATTATGATATTATCTCCGCATTCATCAAATCTATTCGTGGAAGCGACCCGAATGCAGCCGTTTATTGGCTGGCAAGGATGATAGCCGGAGGAGAAGATCCCTCATTTATCGCGCGCCGTTTGTTGATACTAGCATCCGAAGATGTTGGCAACGCCAACCCAAACGCCTTGCTTCTCGCTAACAACTGCTTCCAGGCTGTTAATGTCATCGGGTGGCCCGAATCGAGGATCATTTTATCCCAAACGGTAACATACCTGGCATCATCTCCGAAGAGCAACGCAAGTTACGAGGCCATCAGTAAAGCGGAGGATCTGGTTAAGCAGACTGGTGATCAGTCTGTGCCCTTGCATTTACGCAATGCCCCTACCAAGTTGATGAAAAACATAGGATACGGCAAGGAGTACCAATATTCTCATAGTTACGAGGGTAATTTTTCCGACCAGGAGTTCTTCCCGGAAAAACTCAGCGGCTCACTTCTTTATAATCCAGGGAGCAATGCAGCAGAAGAAAAGTTAAGAGAGCGACTAAGATCCTTGTGGAAGGGCAGATACAAGTACTGATACAGCGGATATAAGTGATTTTGCTTACATTCGAGCATGACAATAACTCTTATTCAGCACCAATGGAAAGCGTTTTGGCGTTCTAAGAATTCGGGGAAAAGTATCACAATCCGAATTGTGATGGCCGTTATAATACTTTACCTCTTTGCCAACCTCGTTTTAATCTCTTTTTTCCTTGATAAATTACTTACCAGCGTTTTTCCGGATCTCGACCTCATCACAGCCTTTGCCAGCTGTTTGCTTTATTATTTTCTAATCGATATCTTAATGAGGTTCCAGATGCAGGAACTTCCAACCCTTAGCGTCAAGCCATATCTTAGTCTCGACATAAAACGAAGTCAGATAATCAACTATCTCTCCCTAATATCCCTGACATCAGGTTTTAACTTCGCCCCCTTTGTTTTAACGCTTCCATTCCTGATAAAAGTCGTTTTACCGCAGGAAGGGTCAGCTGTTTTCTGGGGATTGCTTGTTTCTATTGCAGGACTAACAATTTTCAACCACTTTTTTAGTCTGTGGCTTAAACGCAAAATAAACCTGAACCCCTGGTGGATGCTGGGGTTCCTGGCGGTTATAGGGGTGCTCATTTTCTTTGATTTTTACCTGCATATTATTTCATTCTCAACAATATCTTTATTCATTTTTAGAGGAATAATAACGCAACCAGTCTTGGCTTTTATACCAGTACTTGGTGGGGTAACTATGTATCTGATCAATTACTATTTCCTGAAAAGCAACCTTTACCTGGATGAGCTGCATTCGGCCACGGCAACAAATAAGTCCAGTACCGATATACCCTTCCTGAATCATTTCGGTAGGCCGGGAGAACTGGTGGGTAATGAATTGAAATTGATCTTTAGAAATAAAAGGCCTAAGTCTGCAATCATGATGAGCTTTTTCTTCCTGTTCTATGGACTGATATTTTATAATAATCCATCGATGGGCACCGGATATGGTTCTGCCATCTTTTGCGGAATGTTTATGACCGGAGTTTTTATTATTAATTACGGACAGTTTATGTTTGGCTGGCAAAGCAGTCATTTCGACGGTTTGTTGTCGAATAAGATTAGTGTTGAAGATTTTTTTAAATCAAAATTCTTGCTGTTCACTATCTTTTCCACTGTTAATTTAATTCTGACCATTCCTTATGTATATTTTGGATGGAAGATCATACTCATCCATTTCATTATGTATTGCTGGAACTTAGGCGTTAACACGTTATTAGTTTTATATTTTGCTAACCGAAATTACAAGCGAATTGACTTGTCTAAAAGTGCATCATTTAATTGGGAAGGAGCCGGTGCCAGTCAATGGATATTATCTCTTCCATTGCTGATCAGTCCGTTTGTTATCTTTTATCCATTACAGTGGCTTGGGTACCCGGAAGCAGGATTGACAATATTAGGAGTGACAGGTTTAACCTTTATCATTACCAGGCAATATTGGCTGGGTAGGTTGGTAAAAATATTTAATGAAAAGCGTTATACCATTGCTGAAGGTTTTAGAAACGAATAAACATGATTGAGATACAAAGCTTAAAGAAAATATATAATGGGGTTACAGTTGTAAACGTTCCCCAATTGAGCATTCATAAAGGTGAGACCATCGGACTAGTTGGAAATAACGGTGCCGGAAAGACCACTCTTTTTCGAATGATGCTTGATTTGATCCGTGCAGATTCAGGTGAAGTTATTTCAAAAGAGAATAACGTAGCGCATACGGACAGTTGGAAAAACTACACAGCCGCTTATCTTGATGAAGGCTTTCTGATTGACTACCTGACGCCCGAGGAGTATTTTCATTTCATCGGGAGTCTGCATGACCTGAGCAAAGCAGAAGTAGATTGGGAGTTAATAAAGTTTACAGATTTCTTCAACGGTGAAATATTAAACAGGGGGAAATATATTCGGGACCTCTCTAAGGGTAACCAAAGTAAGGTGGGAGTGGTAGCCAGTATGATTCAAAATCCCGAGGTATTGATGCTTGATGAACCCTTTGCCAATATTGACCCAAGCACCCAGATCAGACTGAAGAATATGGTGAGAGAGATCAATCAGGCAAAACATATTACAACCATTATTTCCAGTCATGATCTGAATCATGTGACCGATGTATGCCAAAGAATCTTGTTAATGGAGAAAGGTAAGATCATTAAGGATATGGAAACCAATCAAAATACATTAGAAGAACTGGAAGAGTACTTTTCCGTTCTACAGTAAAACCTTTTTATATCAGAATATGAATTTAGATCTTACAGGAAAAAGAGCTTTGGTATGCGGCAGCAGCCAGGGTATAGGCAGAGCTGCAGCAATGGAACTGGCCCTTATGGGCGCCAGTATTACTTTGGTTGCACGTAATGAGGAAAGACTGAAAGAAGTCATTGAGCATCTTCCGGCCGATGATACTGAATCACATCATTATCTGGTTGTTGATTTCAGCTATCCGGATCAGCTAAAGCTTGTTCTGGATGAATATCTAAAAGATCATTCCATTGATATTTTGGTAAACAACACGGGCGGCCCTCCGGGCGGTCTGGCCATCGAGGCTGATCCTGAGGAATTTATAAGAGCATTTAACAGCCACCTGATCTGTAATCAGATACTGGCACAGGCTGTAAGTCCGGCTATGAAGAGAGAGGGCTTTGGTCGCATAATTAACATAATTTCTACTTCCGTCAAAACGCCGTTAGCGGGACTAGGCGTTTCCAATACGATTCGCGGCGCAGTTGCCAGCTGGGCGAAAACAATATCAGTGGAACTGGCACCTTTTGGAATAACGGTTAATAATGTATTGCCTGGATTTACTATGACCGGAAGGCTTGAATCCCTGATCAATTCTCGTGTAGAAAAGGAATCCCTAACCTTTGAACAAGTAAAACAACAAATGATCGAAGGAATCCCGGCGCGCCGAATTGGTGAAGCTGAAGAAGTTGCGGCAGCCATCGCCTTTCTGGCAAGCCCTGCTGCAGGTTACATAAATGGTATTAATTTACCAGTGGATGGGTGAAGGACTCCCACCTTGTAAACTAAAAACCAGGGAAAATAATTCAGTTAATTCGAGAGAAGCTGGGTGAGCGAGTATAAATCCAGTCTTTAAGAGAAGTTGAATGGGTATTCGCAATCATAAGGATTTCATTTCAATTTTTTAGAGATATGACTCCTGATTTATCGGCTGCTAAAGATCAAATCTATTCGTCCAGCCAAATCATCAGATTGGGGTATTTATAAGAATAATTCAGTTCTTCAATAATCCGGTTACTTGAGACGATCTTATAGTATCCCTCTTCTAAGATAAACCCGGGTGCCGGATTACCCAAAACTTCAGCCGCCTTCGTGTAAAATTCATGTTTAGCCGGATGTATCAGACTGCAAGCATTATATATCCCCTTCGCCTCCGACTTACCGATTAAAGAAAGCAGAATGCCAATTACATCATCCCGATGTATGAGATTTACTGGTGCTAGACCGTTCGGAATACTTGCTCTGTTTTTAAAGAACGTTCCCGGATGCCTCGCTGGTCCGACTAACCCAGCAGGCCGTAGTACACAAATTTGTTTATCCTGCAGAGCTAAAAACTGTTTTTCTACTTTCAACAATAGCTCGGCGGTAGGAGAGTCTGATTCGGTTATGGAACTCTCAGTAATTGCTGTGTTTGTGTCTCTATAAACTGAAGTAGAGCTAACCAGGATGATCTTCTTTACTCGTTGTTTAGCAGCGTTGCCAGTAATCAGATTGGCCATACTCTGATAGCTTGCTGCTCCTTCCGGAGCTTTACTCCGTGGCGGGATATTAACAATTAGTACATCGGAGTCTAACATCTCTTTAAGCACATCCAGATTCGCGTCAGGGAAATGTACTAAATAGGGGTCAATACCTATGTTTCCTAATATTTGGAGCCGTTCAAATGAGGTTGTGGATCCCTTAACATCATAGTTATTGATTACCAGCGCTTCAGCCAGAGGCAATCCAAGCCATCCGCATCCGATAACACTAATTGTTGGCCTTTTGTTCATTTTGTTTTTTATAAAAGTACAGCCTTTGTAATTGTTTTTAAATTTGGCATTAACATTGAATAAAACAATTCTAGAAAAAGGGAAAAAAACATGAAAACACTAAAAAACAAAATAGCTGCATTATCTCTAGCCGTTGCTACCTCAACGTTATTATTAGCAGGATGTAATTCATTGACTAAAACTCAGAAAGGCGCCGGAATCGGAGCAGCAGCGGGTGGTACTATTGGTGCTATCATTGGCAAAAAGGCGGGTAATACTGCAGTAGGCGCGATTATAGGCGGTGCCATTGGTGGTACAGCAGGTGCTTATATCGGTCGCCGTATGGATAAACAAGCTGCGGAAATTGAGCAAACTGTTCCTAATGCAGAAGTAATTCGCGAAGGCGAAGGAATTATTGTAAAATTTGATTCAGGTATTTTATTCGATTTCGATAAAGCAGCCTTGAAATCAAATGCCAAATCAAATATTGAAAACCTGGCTACAAGTCTGAAAAATAATCCAGAGACAAACATTTTAATTATTGGCCACACGGATGCAACCGGAGCAGATGCATATAATTTACGTCTTTCAGATCGTCGTGCTGAGGCTGTTAAAGCTTACGCCCTGGCTAATGGAATTAACGCTTCACGTTTAACAACTGAAGGTCGTGGTGAAACTGAGCCAATTGCTGATAACAGTACTGAATCTGGAAAAGCTTTAAACCGTCGGGTTGAAGTTGTTATTGTTGCAAATGATAAGTTAAAAGCTGAAGCGAAAACAGCAGCAAATTAAACGGGTTAAAACCTTATCACTATTAAAAGGATCACCTTCAACCAGGTGATCTTTTTTTGTTGGAAAAATTTCGGGCCACTTGCTTAGAGCGGAATCGGGGGATCCTTTTTTTTTTGGCTCCTCAGATACCTGCCGACAGTTCGGCAGGTTTTTGTAAAGGGAGAACCCTTATTATGTCAGCAATTTCTGGCTGGTCGTTTATAATTTAACCGTAAATTTTAATTCAAACCTGACTTCACTTCGTGATATTCATCCAGAAGTTTCGTTTATTTAATTGTCAACCCCTTAATTTAGCTGTATAGAGGCGTAGCAAATTACGTATTCTTGTTAAGTGCTTATTGATTGGTAAATATTAACTATAAACTTGTTACAAGAGCACTGCACATAATCAATCTCTTATTTGTTTATTTATAACATTCTGGTATCAATTTAGATAACCATATTACAATGGATTTAAAATCAGTAAAAGAAATGTTCAAAAAAATATATCTGGCTCTATTCTTATTTGCAGCGCTTGCCTGTCAGGCGGATCCGCGCGTCAAAGCCAACGTGGAAGGTTCCGCAAATTTGCAGCCTGACGCCCGGCAGGCGGTCGTAGCTAAAGAATTAGTTACCCTTTTAGAAAACTTCCATTATAAAAAAGTGAAGGTTGATGATAATTTTTCATCGGTGGTGTTCGATAAGTATTTAAAGGCTCTTGATCCCGGGAGAAGTTACTTTTTACAGAGTGACGTTAAGGACTTTGAGAAATTTCGTACCACCTTGGACGACGATCTTCGTGAGGGTGATCTAAGCGCCCCTTTTTATATTTTTAACGTTTATCAGAAGCGCTATACAGACAGGGTAAACTTTGCGTTAGCGCAAATTGATAAAAATTACAGCTTTACTTCCAACGAAAAGTATAACTATGACCGTGAAGATGCACCCTGGTTTGCAACCGCAGAAGAGGCGGATGACCTGTGGTCAAAGAGAGTAAAATATGAGTTGTTGAATCTTAAGATTAGTTCGGCTGATCCGGAAAAGAACAAGAAAACCCTTACAGAAAGATATAAAAGTCTTATTTCTCAATCTGCTAAATTCAACAACCAGGATGTTTTTCAAACGATAATGAATGCTTTTACCGAAACAGTTGATCCGCATACCAACTATTTCGTTCCTAATAAAGCTCAGGAGTTTAATGAAGATCTCGCCCGAACTTTTGAAGGAATTGGCGCCCGCTTACAATTAGAGAATGAAGTGGTTAAGGTTGCCGAGATAATACCAGGCGGACCTGCATTTAAAGCTAAGACACTGAACGTTAATGACCGGATAATTGCTGTCGCCCAGGGAAAAGACGGTGAATTTGTAGATGTAGTAGGCTGGAGGATTGATGTAACGGTTACAAAGATCAAAGGTCCGAAAGGAACAATCGTGCGGCTGAAAGTGATCCCTGCTGGACAGGAGCTATCCGCCACACCTAAGATAGTTCAGTTAGTTCGTGATAAAGTAATTTTAGAAGAGCAGTCAGCTAAAAAGACGATCAAGACAGTCACTTCAAACGGTAAAACCTATAAAGTCGGAATCATTGACATACCAGCTTTTTATGCCGATTTTAAAGCAATGCAGGCTGGTGACCGTAATTATAAGAGCACTACCCGTGATGTAAACCGTTTACTTGATACCTTAAAACAACAAAATGTGGATGCGGTGGTAATAGACCTTCGCAGTAATGGCGGCGGGTCCTTGCCCGAGGCAATCAGCTTGACTGGCTTATTCATTAAAACAGGACCTGTAGTTCAGGTTCGTGATGCACGTAACCGGATTGATATCGACGAGGACAAAGATCCTACTATTGCATGGGCTGGTCCCCTGGGAGTAATTGTAGATCGTTTTAGTGCCTCCGCATCTGAGATATTTGCTGGCGCTATACAGGATTACGGTCGCGGTGTAGTAATTGGAACCCAAACCTACGGCAAGGGTACCGTTCAGCAGGGTATAGATATGTCAAGAGTGATTGGTACCGCCGAGAAGATCAAATTGATGGCATCCGCTAAAGAAAAAGATTTAAAAGGTGCCGGACCAACAAGTTCAGAAGCGCCGGAATTTGGTCAGATTAATTTAACAATGGCAAAATTCTATCGCATTAATGGGAGCAGTACACAGCATAAGGGAGTAATTCCTGATATTCAGTTTCCGATGATTTTCCCTGCCGATAAGTATGGAGAAAGTTCTGAGCCTACCGCGTTGCCATGGGATACCATTAAGCCTAGTAGCTATGTGCCGGTTAATGACCTGGCACCGGTAAAACGCCAGCTCATTGCTATGCACGAAAAACGTATGGTGAACTCTGTTGAATTCAAAAACTTAAAATACGATATCGAACAATTTAAAAAACGTGATGCGGAGACTTCCGTAACATTGAATGAAATGCAGCTGAAAAAAGAGAGAGACGAACAGGAAGCCGCTAACCTTGCCCGTGAAAACGCAAGCCGGAAAGCACATGGTCTGCCGCCTTTGAAGAAAGGTGAAGTACGTCCGAAGGATGATATCGACTTCATGAGAGATGAAACCCTCAACATAATGGCCAATTTTATAGAGCTAAAAAAATAAACTAAACCCGGCTTGGCCGGGTTTTTTGTTTTAAACCAAATAGCTGAAATCAGGTTCTCCTAATATGTCAGCCAAACCACTCCTAGAATTTAATGATCGCGGTATCTTCTGTGCAGCCGGAAATTTTTATATTGATCCCTGGCGCCCTGTTAAGTATGCTGTTATCACCCATGCCCATTCCGACCATGCCAAATGGGGACACCAAAACTATCTTGCCCATACTCTTTCCCGAGAGGTTTTAAAGTACCGCTTGGGTGATATCAATCTCGAAACAGTTGAGTATGGAGACACCATTACCAAAAATGGCGTTCAAATATCTTTCCATCCTGCCGGCCATGTAATTGGTTCCGCTCAGATCCGGGTCGAATGTAAGGGAGAGGTTTGGGTTGTCTCAGGCGATTATAAATTAGAAGACGATGGAGTTTGCCAGCCTTTCGAACCCGTCAAATGTCATTCCTTTATTTCCGAATGTACCTTTGGAATGCCGGTTTATAAATGGAGGTCACAAGCGGAAATATTCAATGGCATTAATAATTGGTGGCGGCAGAATGTAGATGAAGGCAAAACAACTGTGCTGGTCGGCTACTCACTAGGCAAAGCGCAGCGCATTCTGCAGGGGCTCGATCTCTCAATCGGCAACGTCTACACCCATGGGGTTATTGAGAATACTAACGAAGCTCTCCGGAGAAATGGTGTTTTATTAAATGATACAATCCGGGTAACTCAAGAAACTAACCGTGACGATATGCGCAAAGGTTTGATTCTTTGTCCACCGTCCTCGATGGGCACTCCCTGGATGCGAAAATTCTACCCGTATAGCTTTGGTTATTGTTCTGGCTGGATGGCGTTGCGGGGCGCCAAACGTAGAAGAGCCGCTGATCGTGGATTTGTATTATCAGATCATGCCGACTGGGATGGCTTGATCCAGGCAATAAAAGCGACTGAATGCGATACCGTTTACTTAACTCACGGTTATACAGCAACATTTTCGAGATACCTCGCGGAGATAGGCTATGATGCTCACGAAGCCCATACCCTGTACGGCGGCGACGAAGTTGATGAACTTGATCATGATCCGGTTAAGCTGGTCAATGAGCAAGGTGAGGTGATTGATCAAACAGAAGATCCAACTGCAACGGAAATTCCGATTGAAGAAAGCCAACCCCCTTCTATGCAACCCGTTAAACGTCAATTATCTGATGCTGAAAAGTCACTGGCTTTGAAAAAGGCAAAAAAGGCAGGAGGAGCATTATGAGGTCATTTGCGCAACTGTTTAGTTCACTGGATGAGACTAATAAAACCAATGAAAAGGTTCGGGTTCTGAAAGAATACTTTTCACAAGTTCCCGATGAAGATAAAATTCAAACGCTTGCCTTATTTACCGGCCGAAAACCTAAGCGGCAGATAAATGCCACACTGGTAAAAACCTGGGCTATGGAGATGGCCAATATACCCGCATGGTTATTTGATGAAAGTTATCACGTAGTCGGCGATCTTGGCGAAACGATAGCACTTCTCTTACCCAAATCTGAACAGACACAAAATAAATCTTTATCAGAGTGGATTGCGGAAATTAATTCTCTGAACACCTTTACTGAAGATCAGAAAAAGGAATGGCTTTTATCATCCTGGAGTTCTATGGATCAGCAGGAGCGATTCGTCTTCAACAAGATCTTAACAGGCAGCTTCCGCGTAGGTGTTTCCCAAAGCCTCATCATCAAAGCGCTTTCAGAGATCTCGGGACATAAGCCTCAGGTGCTCACGCACCGGATCATGGGTAACTGGGATCCTGCATCTTTCAATTACTCGCATCTAATGCAGGAAGAAGATGGCTCTGAAGATATTTCAAGGCCCTATCCTTTTTACCTGGCCTATGCCATACAGGAAACCTCCGATCAGGCGAAAAGCGCAGACGAGGTCAGCCAAGTTCTTGGCGACACTGCTAACTGGCAGGCCGAGTGGAAGTGGGATGGGATCCGTGCTCAGGCAATACAACGGGACGGCGAGATCTTTGTCTGGAGCAGGGGTGAGGATCTTTCGACAGATAAATTTCCGGAGCTCCACCCATTTTTGTTAGAACTCCCGAATGGAACTGTTCTGGACGGAGAAGCAATCTGCTTTAGCGACAACTGCCCGATGCCCTTCAATGTACTGCAAACAAGAATAGGCCGTAAAAATCTCACCAAAAAGATCCTCGAAGAAAGCCCGATGGCGTTTATAGCTTACGACTGCCTGGAACATGAGGGAAATGATATCCGGGAATTACCTTTGATGGAAAGACGTGCAATTTTAGAAGAACTGCATCAAAAGAGCAGCTACAAACAGGTTTTCAGATTGTCGCCTGTTGTAGATTTTAACTCATGGGAAGAACTGTATGAAATGCGGCTGCGGTCACGAGATGAACATGCAGAAGGTTTCATGCTTAAAAAGCTTGACTCGCCATACCTTGTTGGTCGTAAACGAGGTGACTGGTGGAAATGGAAAGTAGATCCTTTATCAATTGATGCGGTGATGATCTATGCACAGAAGGGTCATGGACGCAGGGCAGATCTATATACCGATTACACCTTTGCCGTTTGGGATCAGGACAAGCTTGTCCCATTTGCCAAGGCATACTCCGGCTTAACCGATAAAGAAATCAACCAGGTTGATTATTTTGTGAAACGCAATACGCTTGAGAAGTTTGGCCCGGTACGCACCGTAAAGCCAGAACTGGTTTTTGAGATTGGCTTCGAAGGAATCAATAAGTCAACCCGACATAAGTCAGGAGTGGCTTTACGTTTCCCAAGAATATTAAGGTGGCGACAAGACAAAAAAATCGAAGATGCAGATACTATTGAAACCCTAAAGGAATTTCTTCAGTGAGTAATCAGTCAGACGTGGATGGGCATACTAGTAATGGAGAGCTAAAGCCGAACTGTTTAGAACTGAAGAACATAGCTTGGAAGTTAATAATTTTGCCATTCTATATACAAAAAAAGCTTTGACTCTTTAGTTATTCTACATGAGCAGCATAGCTTAATGGCTTACACCGATTAATGAATTTGATAAATGACTAAAGGTCAGCAGATAATTTCTGAATGGTTTAATACAAGGAACTGGGAACAATTCCCCTTTCAAAAGGAGATGGAAGAAGCCTTTTTGAAGGGTTATTCGGGGTTACTAAATGCTCCTACCGGAAGCGGGAAAACCTTTGCCATGTTTCTGCCATTCATAGCTGCTTATATCAATGAGCATCCTGATGATTACCAAATACGGAAAAACAACGGACTTCAGCTGCTGTGGATCACTCCCCTGCGTGCCTTAACCAACGATATCCGTAAAGCTATGCAGACGGTAGTTGATGATCTTGGTTTGCCCTGGAAAGTTGCCACACGTACCGGCGATACCACCGCTAAGGAAAAAGCAGAGTTAAAAAGACGACAGCCGGAAGTTCTGCTGACGACGCCGGAGAGTCTGCACATCATGCTGGCCACTAAAGATTACCCCAAGCTTTTTGAGAACCTTCACGCCATTGTTATTGATGAATGGCATGAGTTGCTCGGCACCAAGCGAGGCGTGCAGCTAGAGCTGGGCGTGTCGAGAGTAAAGAGCCTCACCCCAGCCCTCTCCAAAGGAGAGGGAGCAGCACCCTCAGAAGTAACCACGCACCCCCGCGGTGGGACTCTTAGAATTTGGGGAATCTCTGCAACGATTGGAAATCTGGAGCAGGCTGCTGAAGTGCTACTGGGTAATGATTTTTCGAAAGATCAGATAAAACTTGTTAGGGCGAACATTGGCAAAAAGATCATTATTGAATCGGTTATACCGGAAAACATTGAAAATTTCTCCTGGGCCGGGCATTTAGGAATTAAGCTATTGCCACAGGTGATTGACATTGTGGAACAGAGTAAAACCACGCTCATCTTCACAAACACACGTTCGCAAACCGAGATATGGTACCAGGGTATCCTGGATAAGTATCCGGAATATGCCGGGATTATTGCCATGCATCACGGATCGCTGGATAACGAATTGCGTAATTGGGTTGAGGAGGCTTTACACCAGGAGATGCTCAAGATCGTGGTCTGTACTTCCAGCCTGGATCTGGGAGTGGATTTCAGGCCGGTTGATACAGTAATCCAGATTGGAAGTCCTAAAGGCGTTGCCCGTTTTATGCAACGCGCGGGCCGGAGTGGTCACCATCCCGGGGCTACCTCTAAAGCATGGTTTGTACCGACACACTCTTTGGAACTGTTAGAGGGTGCCGCGTTAAAGCAGGCAATTACCGACGGCATCTTTGAGAGCCGCGATCCGATTGTTTTGGCCATGGATGTGTTGATGCAGTACCTGGTTACATTGGCTGTATCTGATGGCTTTCTTCCGGAGGTGATCTTCAAAGAACTAAAAACTACTTACGCATTCGCCGATCTGGAAAGGCGGGATTTTCAACAGATACTCGAATTCATAACGCAGGGCGGAAAAACCCTGTCGGCTTATGATGAGTTTCTGAAAGTTGAAGTTGAGAATGGCGTATACAAGGTGAATAACCGGCGGGTGGCCATGCGACACCGGCTCAGCATGGGGACTATCGTAGGGGATGTAAGTATGCGGGTAAAATTTTTGACAGGCGGAAACCTGGGTTCAATCGAAGAGTCGTTTATAAGCAAATTGAAAATTGGGGATAATTTCTACTTTGCCGGGCGCAGCCTGGAGTTAGTGAAGATCAAGGATATGACAGCCTTTGTTCGTAAGTCAGCGAAAAAGAAAGGGATGGTCCCCAGTTGGATGGGTGGCCGAATTCCGCTTTCATCACAGCTCTCAGCAACGTTCAGGACAAAGCTGGATGAAGTGGCCCAGGGAAAGCAAACTGACGTGGAGATAGTCGCCTTGAAGCCATTATTCGATTTGCAGGCCCAACTTTCACATATTCCCCGTAAGTCCGAGTTTCTGATTGAGAAATATACTTCGCGAGATGGTCATCATTTATTCTTTTATCCTTTTGAGGGAAGATTAGTGCACGAAGGCATGGCCTCTATCTTTGCTTACCGGATCTCGAAAATCAAAAAGGCAAATTTCTCTATTGCTATGAATGATTATGGCTTCGAACTCCTGACTGAAGATGAGGTCATGCTGGAGAAAGCCCTGGAAAATGATCTATTCTCTATAGATAATTTACTCGATGATATTCAACAAAGCTTAAACGCCACAGAGATGGCCCGCCGACGCTTCAGAGACATTGCCCATATTGCAGGCTTGGTGTTTACGGGTTTCCCCGGAAAAGCAATGAAGAACAGGCATCTCCAGGCTTCTACATCTTTATTGTTTGAGGTTTTTAGTGAATATGAAAGTGATAATGTCCTGGTGCGGCAAGCATATCACGAAGCACTTCAGTTTCAGCTTGAGGAATTCCGGCTGCGGGCTGCTTTACAGCGCATTCAAAAACTAAAGGTGGTGATCTGCGAAAGCGATCAGCCAACACCTTTTGCTTTCCCTATTTTGGTTGATGGATTAAGCAGAGAGAAACTGATTACTGAGTCACTCGAAGACAGGGTGGCAAAGATGAGTATGAAGTATCAGAAATCGTCACTGCTTAAATAACGGAACTGGGAGTCTCTGCCAAGTTGAATAAAATTCTAAAAGGCTTTCGCTTTCCCGGTAAAAGGCTTCAGGCTTTTAAAAAAAGAAGTCAATTCAGGTTTTGACACCAAGGTGGTTGCATACACGGTGGGTTTTTCTATGGGAGGATATAAAATCATTGAGTTTCATAAATTTCTGTCTCAGCCGGTGTTTCAGTTTTTCCCTTAACTGTTTCCGCAAATTGGTGAACGTGCAAGGGCACTCTTAATTCAACCAGATATGAGTGATCTTCGGATTCTATTTTAAGCTGATGCTCATGGGGATATAGCAACTGCAATCTTTTTCTGACGTTTGTTAAGCCTATCCCGTTGAGCCCATTTGAAGATTGAATATTATCAGGTTTACTGTTGCTGATACGGAAATCAAGAAAGTCATCCTCAATGTTTATGTGAATTCTAATCCATGGACGTTCCAGCATTTTACTGCTGCCATGCTTGAAACTGTTTTCAACAAAAGGAATTAATAATAAAGGGGAGACAAGCTTGTTTTCAGAGTCGCCCGTTATATTAACTTTTAGGTCCAGCCGTTGACCATAGCGTACTTTTTCTAAGCCGATGTAGTCGTTAATCATTTCAATTTCTTTTTTCAGCGGAACGAGTTCCGCTTCACAATCATAGGTCATGTATTTGATTGTATGAGAAAGTTTCAACACCAGACCGGCAGCTATTTTGGGATTATTTAAGGTAAAGGAGTAAATATTATTAAGCGTGTTGAACAAAAAGTGAGGATGAACCTGGGCTTTTAACAAATGGAGCTCGGCATTGCTGGTTTCCTGAATAAGGCTTGCCTTTTCTTCTAATTTCTGATAATAGCCTTTGAGTGTATTGATGGTTAAAAAGAATCCAAGCACAACAACAGAGCCATCGGTAATAAATGACCGGGCAGAATTTAAAATGAAAAGTGACAGTTGAGGATCGCTGGTTGCTCCATAGAAGGAACGGAAATTCTGGATATACCATAAACGGTATAGGAAAAAGGAAAAGGTAAGTAGAGTGAGAGTAAGCGTTAGGCTGATGAATTGAAGAGGTTTTTGCTTATTGAGATACTCGGGTACCAAATAATAAACAATGGAATAACAGTACACTACATTTTGAACAAGGTCTAAGGATCGATAGGCTAGACCGAGAAGTAACTTTTCGGTTGTAATTTCTCCGCGAATAACACCATATACCAGCAAATCCCATATAACCGGAAACAGATACCAGGCCAGCCAAAAAGCAATATGCCTTAGGTATTTTGCTGGAGCTTTATTTGAAAATATAAAATCATTCAGCTTCATAACTTATAGCCTGTTTGTTATCGGGTGCTGGAATGTTATTTTTTATTATTTTATTGCTCTTAAATAAAGGGAAGGCAATCCTAAGGCCGGTTGATTCTACTTCTTTACGAGCTTGTAATACAAATTCACCTGAAAAGAAAGAGGTATTCAATTTGTTAAGAACATCCTGAACAATCTTGTGCCAGTCTGAGGTAATGGAAGTCTGCTTATCTGTCGAATAGAGATCTAATTTTACCACTAACTGCGAACTCTGTGTTGGCATGTGAAAAATTACCCGGCAAGCCCTGCAATTATTTCGATTTAACAGTTTGCGAGTGTCCTGTACGAATGTCAAGATTAGCATTGGAACGACATACTTATTCTGGATATCGCCTTCGGTAAAAAGCCGAATCTCTAAGGAGTTTTGTTTGGCCTTACTAAGAGAAATAAAATCCTCGACTACTGTCAATTCCTTTTCTAATGGCACCAGCTCCGAATCTCCCTCGTAAAGAGTGTAACTTAAAATTTCAGACAACTGTAACACCATATCAGGGGCATACTGTGGCTTATTTAAAATTTGCTGGTAAATGTTATCTAAAGTTTCTGAAAGAAAAGCAGGATGAATTCGGGCTTTTTGAAAAGTCAACTCAGCATTTAACTTTTTTCTGGTTAATTCGAGGTTTTCTTTTCCCTGATGGTACCTGCTTTTGGCTAATTTTATGCCCACAGCAAGTACGGCAATGGTGTATGCCCATAACGTATTTGTTATACTCAAATCCCATGCGGTAAATGGAAGTTTTGTTACCTCATAATAGGTAACATAATCAAGGAAGAGTTCTCCAAAAAATCGATTGATATATAATTCCAGACCATAGAGTAAAAGGAGAATTACTCCATAGAAGAGATACCTTTTCTTCTTGAGAAGGGCAGGCAGAAAAACATAAATGAACAGATAAACTGACAGAATACAGGAAGGTAAAAAGCAAAGTAAATTGACCAATGCATTTCTATACGGTTCAAATTCCCTGAGATCTTTAAAGTCTGACGCGGCGATACTCTGCAGCCAGAAATAAACGCTGTAAACACTCCAAAACACCAGGTGCCGTGTGACCCGATGGACGGTTTTGTTGGAGAATATGAATTCATAGGCAGTCATTCCTGATCTTTTATTTTGCCGTAGTTTTTAAAGCTTTTAGTACTTCATGATGATACATTCGACCAATAGGTAATTCTTTTTCGCCGATTTGAATGTCATCAGCTGTGAATGAATCAATTTTATTTAAGCCCACCAGGTAAGAGCGGTGAATCCGAAGAAACTGAGATGACGGAAGCATGTCTTCAAGGGCCGAAATGGCTTGCTTGGTAATAATCTGTTTGGTGGTCGTGTAAACCTTTATGTAATCTTTAAGACTTTCCACATAAAGAATATCATCCAAATACACCTTTACCATTTTTCGGTCGGTACGGAAATAAATAAAGTTTTCAGGTTGGTTATTTTGACTATCGAACTGAGTAGAACCCGAAGACGATATTTGAACAGATGTTTGAAGAATTTTATTTACCGCTTTCAGAAATCGTTCAAAAGAAATTGGTTTTAATAGGTAGTCGACAGCATCCAGTTCAAATCCCTCTACTGCAAATTTTCTATAAGCAGTTGTAAAGATCACTTTAGGCGGATTCTTTAAAGTTCTGACAAAGTCTGTTCCCAGCAATTGCGGCATTTGTATATCGAGAAACAGTAGATCTACAGCGGTGTGCTTGAGCATGCTTAAAGCTTCTACGGCGTTCGAGCAGGTTGCGCTAAGTTCCAGATCATCCACCGCCTGGATATAATTTACCAATACGTCAATGGCCGGCGGTTCGTCGTCTACAATAAGGCACCTTATTTTTTGACTCCCAGGCATGGTATGAAGGTTTCCAGAGAGGTAACGCCATCTGCGATTGTGGGATCTGGCTGGTTTGAGAAGTGAGCAGTTACGACAGATAGAACCTCAGTATAAATTTACATATCGCATTTGTAAAAAATCTATTTTTAGCCAGTTAATAGCCGTTTTACAGGTTATCGCAAACGAATTGCCTTTTTTGTCGACGAACGGCATTAGTCCTACCATTAGGGGTATGTAGCCATACTTAGAAGCATTCAGGCTAATAAAGAATTTGCCGGTTTGGTCTTCATTTACCTTAGCCTAAACTTCCTTAAGAGATGAAAGAAGGGGGCCAAATAATTGAACAATTAAACCGCAAAGTCATGAAAGCATTAATTAATCTATTGATTGCCGGATGTCTGTTTTCAGTAAACGATTTATCCGCTCAACAAACAAAAGACGAAATGTTACCTGTGGTAACTATTACTGCAACAGGTACTAACGTAAGCGAAAAAGTTCGCAAGGCGTTTGCAAGATCTTTCAAAAACGCCAGTGAAATGCGTTGGTATGAAGCTAACAAAAATTACCTGGTCAAATTCATCCAGGATGATCAGGAGCACAACGTACTGTACAGAAAAAATGGCAGCCCAATTTATCACATAACCTATGGTTATGAGAAAAACCTTCCGAGACCCACCCGCAATTTGGTAAAGTCAAGATATGAAGATTTCAGAGTTGCCAGGGTTTTTAATATAAAGCAAGACAGAAGAGATGTTTGGATTGTGAATCTAGAGAATAAGGATTATATGGTACTTAGCCGGATAGAAGACAATATATTAAACGAAGTAAAACGATCAAAAAACGTTTCCACTGCTGAAATCAATGCAACCGCGAAACAATGATGATCGCCTGTTGAGGCATTTTGTTGCCCGGACTCGAAACTGCGTTGTACGGGTTACCCCGCACGGGATATTGACCAACAAAAAATACCCTTTGGTCTGCTCTCCTTTTGCTCATGTTCGTGTCAGGCCGTCAATTTGACGGCCTGACACGAACATGTTACGAACCAGACCAAACCAATGTAACTCTGAAAACTCAGGTGTGCCGAATGGATTACGCTTTATGTATCTGACTTTCAAATGAAATGCCGGTTAAGGGAAAGCACTAAAAAAACAACGTCCCTTGATCGGTTTTTCATCTGCTCGCTCAAATGCACCCTATTTTCTCAGCAGGAGCGTCATAAACTCCATCATTCCCGACGGATATAAGCCAAGCCATAAAATGTAAAATGTGATCAGCGACAAGGCTATACTACTGGCTATATAGAATCCGGGATGAGCCTTCTTCTCCACCATTTCTGTACTCGCTTTCCCCGAAAACATCATGGTAATGATCCGCAAATAGTAATAAAGGCCGAACACGCTGCTCAGGACAAGCACAATTGCGCTTAGCCATAATCCGCCCTGCAGACCGGCTGCGAGAACATAAAACTTGCCGATGAATCCAACAGTAAGCGGGATTCCGGCTAGAGAGAGGAGAGCGCCGGTAAAAATACAAGCCAGCACCGGGTGTTGCCAAAAGAGCGCTTTATAATTATCAATTTCTTCAGCATCAGAAGCGGTTACCGATAAGATCGTTACTATTCCAAAAGCAGTTAGTGTAGTGAGGAAATAAGCCAGCAAGTAAAAACTAATTGCTTCCAGACTCATTGCACTGCCGGGAATAAATGCGACCAGTAAATAGCCGAAGTGGGCGATAGAAGAATAAGCAAGTATTCGCTTCACATTTTTTTGCCTTAGGGCTAACAGATTGCCAATGATCATGGACGCGATAGCAATTACAGTCATGATAGTCATGATCTCGGGGAAATCAAATCCTTCAATGGAGTTGAAGAATCTAAATAGAACTGCGAACATGCCACCCTTAGATGCTGTAGCGATAAAAGCAGTTACCGGAGCAGGTGCTCCCTGGTAAATGTCGGCCGTCCACATATGAAAAGGCACTATAGCTAGCTTGAAACCAACCCCGACGAGTATCATACCTAAACCGGTTATGAAAACGGAAGGAATAGTATCATGATTTTGCAGAACTTTTCCAATTTCAGTAAAGTTCATGGTGCCACTTTCGAGGTAGATTAGGGCCATCCCGAACAGGAGAAAAGCAGACGAGAAGGCAGCAAGCACCAGATATTTAACTCCGGCTTCAATGCTATAGTGGCGGCCTCGTAAATATGCTATCAGGGCATATAATCCCACTGTTAAAATTTCAAGGCCAAGGAATAATGAAACGAAATGATTGCTCACCGCAAGTACACAGGATCCTAACGTGCATAGAAAGAGCAACACGTAATATTCCTTTGGGCTTTCTTCTTTCTCATCAAAATAAACATAGGATAGAATATTTACAATCAGGCTTGAGAAAATGATCAGGCCCATAATAAAAGCGGAAAATCCATCAAAAACTAACAAGGGATGTATGGTATAAGGAAGAATATGTGAACTGTATATCAAGGAATAAAAAGCGAGGACGAACAGCAAAAGACTGCTTAACTGGATCACACGATGACTTAGCTTGACTGCTATCAGCAACATAATAAGCACAGACGATCCGGCAAGAATAAGAAAAGGGTTCAGTGCGTAAAAATCATTCGCTGACATAGATCTCCTTTCTTTTTCCAGTCTGTTTTAAAGATTTTGCAGGTATTAATATCCTCTGCGATGTTTCCGTTTTGCTCTCAGGGACAAAAATCTGTTCTAAGCTGTTAATTGTTAGTTTAGCGGTGTTTATCAAAGGTTGAGGATATATACCCAGCCAGATAATTGAAACCGTAAGCACCGAAAGAACTGATAGTTCTCTAAGATTGAGATCATTTGTTGGCTGTGCTTGTTCTACCGGTCCAAAGAATACTTTCTGCATGATGCGCAAAGAATAGATGGCGGAGAAGATCAGGCCGAGTGTAGCAAAGACAGTGAGCCAGACATTTACTTTAAATGCACCCAACAACACCAGGAATTCGGCTATAAAGTTTCCAAGTCCGGGTAATCCTAATGAAGCCATGGCAAACAACATTCCCATAAAACCCAGATTTGGCATTTGGCTCCAGAGTCCGCCCATGGAGTTAATATTCCTGGTATGAAGTCGTTCTTTTAAAATTCCTGCAATAATGAACAATGCCCCGGTGCTGATGGCGTGAGTTACTAGTTGCAGAACAACACCCTGTAACGCCAGCTCATTGAACGCGAAAATTCCGAGTACCACAAAGCCCATGTGGCTGACGCTGGTATAAGCAACCAAACGTTTGAGGTCGCTTTGCGAGAAAGCGAGTATGGCGCCATAGATAATTCCAATTACCCCGAGAAGCATAAGCCAGGGTGCAAACGTAGCTGCGGCCTGGGGGAATAAAGGAAGCGCAAACCGGATGATACCATATGCTCCAGTTTTAAGAAGGAGGGCTGCCAGTATCAAACTTCCTGCAGTTGGGGCCTCACTATGTGCATCTGGTAGCCAGGAGTGAAAAGGAACGAGGGGGAGCTTAACTACGAAAGCTATTAGGAAGCCAAGCATCAGCCAGTTGGCGATTCTTTCCGGCATGACTGTGCCGAGAAGTTCAAAGTAGTTGTAGGTGTATACACCAGTATTGCGCCCGTGGATAAAAAACAAGCCAAGTATAGCCAGGAACATCAGCAAGCCACTGGCCTGCGTGAAAATAAAGAATTTATATGCTGCATACACCCGGTTTTCACTTCCCCAAATGCCTATCAGGAAATACATGGGGATGAGCATGACTTCCCAAAAGAAGTAGAAGAGGAAAAGATCCATCGCCATGAACACTCCTGAGATTCCCGCAAGTATCCAGAGCAAATTAAAGTGATAAAAGCCAACGCGTTCTTTGATATCACTCCATGAACAAAGTACGGCAAGTATTCCGATAAAGAATGTCAGGGTGAGCAATATCAAGCTGAGCCCATCAATTGCCAAGTGAAAGGTGATTCCAAAGGAAGGAATCCATTCTTCTTTGAAGTCAACAAGCCAGGTGTTAGCAGAGTTATATTGTTCGATCCATAAGGAGACCAGTCCGAGGAAGCCGGCTAACAGCGTGAACAGACTGATCCACCGGGGCAAGGTTTTATTCCATTGTCCGAGCATCAGGGAAACAAGTCCTCCGCCCATTAGAATAGCGATTAGCCAGACCAGGATCATAGCATTATTTGAATGGTTAAAATAAGTATTGCGCCTACTATCAAACCCATCACGTACCATCTTAAAGAGCCAGATTGTGTTAGGGAAAGCCAGCGGTAAAAAGTTGAGGAAACAGATGTGATTCCACTATATAAATTATCTATAATATCATGCTTGTTTATCCGGGATATGTAGACTACGGGCCTTACGAGCAGAAGATCATATGCTTTGTCAAATCTCCACCCTGAATGCCAGAATCTAAAAAGGTTGTTGAACGTGCGATTTGTTTTTAAGCCAGCAAGCCGCGCGGGTTGGCGATGATAAAAAAAGTAGGCAATAGCAATTCCAGAGAGGGTTGCAAGCGCAGCGATAAGCTGAAATACCCATTCAGGACTTTCGGTAGTTCCTAATGCAGTGGCCGGCAGTACAGGCTGCAACAAATCGGAAAAAAGAGTGAGGTGCCCGAAGTTATGGGGAAGTTCAATAAAGCCGCCGAAGAGGGCGAAAAAAGCAAGGACGACTAAGGGGATCGTCATTAAATTTCCGGGCGTATGGCTGATCGCAGTTTTACTTTCTCCCCAAAAAGTCAGGATCATCATTCTGGTGGTATATGCTGCGGTTATGAAGGCACCCAGAAGTGCCAGCAGCCACAACCATACATTTCCGTCCTCTGCTGCCCATGCGTACCATAGTATCTGGTCTTTGCTATAAAATCCTGCACTAACGAGTGGCAGTGCAGCCAGGGATGCAGAACCAATGAGAAAGGTCCAGAATATGACAGGCAGTTTATCTTTCAGTCCGCCCATTTTAAACATATTATGTTCGTGATGCAGGGCTTCAATCACTGCTCCAGCCGCAAGGAATAGTAAGGCCTTAAAAAAAGCATGGATCACAAAGTGAAAGATGGCCGCACTATATGCTCCAACACCCAATGCCAGGAACATATAACCGATTTGGCTGATAGTTGAGTAAGCCAGGACCCGTTTAATGTCGTACTGTGTCAGAGCACTGAAGCCCGCAATGAATAAGGTGGCAGCCCCGATCACAGCAACGGTGGTTTGGGCTACCGGGGAAAGTTCAAAAAGTACATGCATCCTGGCGATCAGGTAAACTCCGGCGGTGACCATGGTTGCCGCATGTATCAGCGCACTCACCGGCGAAGGCCCGGCCATTGCATCGGGCAGCCATGTTTGCAAGGGTAACTGGGCTGACTTTCCCAGGCCTCCTGCTAGTAGTAGTAACGCGACAATGGTAACACCTGAAGAACCGGTACTCCATGATTCGGGGGCATTACTCAAGATATCTGGAATGGCCAATGTGCCGAACTGGTAAAAAAGCAAAAACAGTCCGATGGCCATGGCGGTATCTCCGATACGGGTTATGATGAAAGCTTTGCGGGCTGCATAGCCATTTGCGTGGCTTTCATACCAAAAGCCAATAAGCAGGTAGCTGCATAAACCCACGCCTTCCCATCCCAGGTATAGCAGCAATAAGTTCTCTGCAAGAACGAGCATCAGCATAGAGAAAACGAAAAGGTTCATGCAAGCGAAGAACCGCGAGTAGTCTCTATCAGCAGCCATGAAACCTGCAGAATAGATATGTATCAACGCCCCAATGACGGTGATTACAAAGATGAATACCAGCGAGAGCGCATCGATGTATAAAGAGATAGTTGGTTTAAAATTACCCACTTCAAACCAGGTCCAAATTGTCTGTGATATTATCCCTGTCTGGGGAGGGCTTGAAAGGAAGTTGTAGCCAATTACAAGCGTTACTATTGCAGAAAGGCAGACGCTACCAGCCCCCGCAAAAGCAACGGCGCCTTTTGACATTCGATTACCCGCAAGTATGAGGAGCAGTGCTCCTGCAAGCGGTAATGCTGGAATAAGCCAAAGTAGATCTTCCATGTTTTTCACATTGTTCAATGCATTTGCCGGATGGATTACTCGTTGTTTTATTACCCGTTCATTTCCTTAAGTCTGTCTATATCCAGTGATTGATGCTGATGATAAACCTGTAGTATTAATGCTAAACCAACGGAAACCTCCGCTGCTGCCATAGCCAGTATGAATATAAACATGATCTGTCCATCAGGCTGTCCCCATTTAGCACCTGCGGCTATGAATGCGAGCCCTGAAGCATTCAGCATTATTTCTACAGAAAGCAACATGAAGATGATGTTCTTCCGTATGATGACTCCTGCGATACCGAGCATGAATAGTATCGCCGCCAGGATCATGACCATATTAATCGATATAGCATTCATACAGGTTCTTTTTCTTGTAAAAATCTATGCAGTACCACTTTTTTATGCTGCCCAATATGAGCCGCCCCAACCACTCCAGCCATCAGCAGCATAGCTGCCAGTTCTACTCCGATCAGGTAAGGTTGAAATAGAGCAATCGCGACCACTTTTGGTTCTACAGCCTGCTCAGTACTATAAACATCGAAATCCTGCGTGGTGAGCAGAAAACACAACTCAAGTAAAAGCACCAGTGACAAGGCCGCAGGGCCCAGCCAAACTTTAGGTTTCAGCCATTTCTGCTCCTGCTCCGCCGTTTCCTTACCCAGGTTCAACAACATGATCACAAAAATGAACAACACCATAATTGCACCGGCATAGATGATCACTTCCAGTAGGGCGGCGAAAGCTGCGCCCAATAAATAGAAGATCATCGCCAGTGATAGCAACGAAACCACCAGGTATAGCAGCGCGTGCACGGGGTTATAGCGGGTGATCACCAGCAGGGTAGAAAGAATAGCGATGAAAGCGGTGATGTAGAATGCAATAGTCATAGGCGCGGTATTAATATTTCATGGCAACAAACTATGTACATCAACCGGCGGCTCTTCATTATCACCTTCTCCCTTCCCCTTTACTCCCGCAGCGAGACCGGCAACTTTGTAATAATTATATCCGGGGTATTTACCCTGGCTGTTAATTAACAAGTCTTCTTTTTCGTATACCAGGTTCTGGCGGCTGTATTCGGCCATTTCAAAATCGGGTATCAACTGGATAGCATATGTCGGACAGGCTTCCTCGCAATAACCGCAAAAAATGCAGCGGGAGAAGTTTATCCGGAAAAATGCGGGATAGCGCCGGCCATTTTCGTCTTCAGTCGCTTGTAAAGCTATACAGTCGACCGGGCAGGCAGCAGCACACAAGTAACAGCCAACGCAGCGCTCACCCATGTCCGGATCACGGGTTAATACGATTCTTCCCCGGTAACGTGGGCGTAAACGAACCTTTTCCTCCGGATACTGGATCGTTTCCCGTTTATGAAACATATGCATAAACGTAAGTCCCATAGTTCTTAATAAACTAAACATCTCTTTCTGGTTTACATTGATACCTTGTCTTTGCTCTATAATCCTAGCCTTAATTTTTAGTCTTTGATTCTTTATCCTTGCTTCATCCATTATTCTCTCATCCACAATACTACTGCCCCGGTAACCAATAAATTCAGTAAAGCAATTGGGAGCAATACTTTCCACCCATACTCCATCAGCTGATCATATCTGGGACGAGGAAGCGAAGCACGTAACAGGACGAACAGCAGGATGAAAACGAACGTCTTGAGGAAGAACCATACAACCCCCGGCAGAAAGGCAGGTCCGAGCCAGCCACCGCAAAACAGGGTAACCAGCATAGAAGAGATCAGTATAATTCCCAGGTATTCGCCAATGAAGAACATCCCGAACTTCATTCCAGAGTACTCGGAGTGAAAACCTGCTACCAGTTCACTTTCCGCTTCAGGGATATCAAAAGGCAGCCGATGCGTTTCCGCTACCCCAGCAATCAGAAAGATCACAAAGGCGACCGGTTGCGTGATGATAAACCAATAATCCTGTTGAGCCATAACTATGTCAGTTAGGCGGAAAGAGCCAGACAGCATGACCACCCCCATTAATGATAAACCCATGAATACCTCGTAACTGATCATCTGCGATGCTCCGCGTAAAGCCCCCAAAAGCGAATACTTATTATTTGAGGCCCAGCCTCCCAGAACGATACTGTAAACACCAAGTGAGGACATGGCCAGAAAAAATAGCAGGCCGACGTTCAGATCCGCAATGAGTATTCCGGGAGCGAATGGCACCACTACGAAGCTCATCAGAACGGTAGCGGCAACAATAGCCGGGGCAATAACGAAGATGAACTTGTCAGCAAATGGTGGAATCCAGTCTTCTTTGAAAAACAGTTTAAGAGTATCAGCCACTACGATTAGCAAACCGAATGGTCCTGCGCGGTTTGGACCATAGCGATCCTGCCACAATGCAAGAACACGCCGTTCGATCCAAATAAGCCATGCGGCAATAGTGGTCAACGTGAAAAGCATGATCACAATCATCAGGATATAATAAACAGTTTCGTTCATGTGCTTACCCTTTTTAGCGTTGCCTTTGCGGGCCACTTGATTCCAGTTAATTCGCCCAGGTTGTATGGAATTCCGGCTGTTCCCTGTTTCAATTCGTCTTTTACCTGAACCGGCAAGGAATATCTGCTTGTGCCAATAGCTACTGATATGATCTCCCCCGGCTTTACATTCAAATAAATGGCATCTTTCAATCCAATCGCGATGTAGGGGGCCGGCGAACGCTCAGCAACCCCCGGGGTGTAAACGCTCAGTTCCTCCGAACCAAAAATGTGAGTCAACGGAATTAATAACCATTCACCGGCAGATGGTTTAAAAGTAGCCGGTATACTGTTGAAAAAGCTTGGAGTGTCGGCACTAATCTTATTAAATAATCGCACACCAGAGTCGCCTCCGTATAAGGGACCGCCTACTTCAAGCTGGTACTTGTTTATCGATTGCGATGAGTTCCATCCAGGTGCCCAAAAGAACGGAACCAATGGGCCTGGCAACGGCCCTTTATACCCTTCCATGGTAAAGGAGAATGGAGTGTCCATATCAGTCGGTGGTTTTGGCTCGCTTACATTCTGGTGGGCTTGCATAGCCGTACGTCCACTGTAACGGTGCGGTTCCCGGGGTATCTTCTGGTTTTTGATCTTTGTATCCGAAGGAGGGACAACTCTCTCCAGCCCGTCAAACTGAGTCAGCTCGTTTGCCAGTTCAGCAGCGAGCAAGTGAGGTGATATTAATTCAACAGGTTGATCGGTTTTTAGTTGGTTTAACTCGGCTAGCCATCGCCAGCTCTCTTTTATATATTCGTTTTTTGGCGGAAACACCTGGAAGAAGCATTGTGCCCTCCCTTCATTATTGATAACTGCACCATCGGCCTCAGCAAAGGTTCCAACGGGGATCACTACACCGGCTCTTGATGTTGTTCGGTTGTGCAAATGATCTAACACAATGACGTTTTTGCAGCTATTAAGCAAGTCATCAATTTCCCTGGCCTCTGTAGCCCGATAAAGATCATTCTCCAGGATAATCAATGTTTCTGCCATTCTGAGCAAACTTGAAGCAGCAGATAGTGGCGGGGCGTCCATCATCGCCAGTCCCAATGAGTTACAATCAGGGAATACAATGGAAAGCATAGCTTTCCGGCTTTCGGTACCCAGGCCCGATGCAATGTTGGCAGCCGCTTTTACAATTGCAGAGTTCATTAAACTTGCCCCTGAAATGACCAGCGGGTTTTTTGCATTTTTAAGAATAGTCGCAATGCGAATGGCATCACTCATCATGTCCTGATCTGGATTTTCAACAGGGGGTGAAAGCGGATTTAAATAATTTGCTATCGCATATCCTAAACGTGCGATATCATCCGGAGCGATATTAAAAGTTTCAGATGCAATCTCATCCAGCTTCGTCTTTATCGGATTGATAATAAAGCATTCGCCTTTTTCCTGCTGAACCAACTCTCTTAAGGCAGCATCATGCCATTCAGGAATATTTATACGATTGGCATCTTCAATGGGAGTGTTTCTTACAGCCTGGCGCACGGTAAGAGCCAGCCGGGGAGCAGAATTGGTCAGGTCTTCGCCAAAAATCAAAACCACATCTGCCTCTTCAGCGTCTTTTAAAGAAGCAACATGAACATCGCCGGAACTGTAAACGGAAATAACAAAGTTCATTATTTCTGCTGTCACGTCTGTTACTCCCTGGAAAAAGCTGTCTTTGCCCACCAATTTTCTCAAAGCAAAATTAGACTCAAGGGAAGCTCTGGGGGATCCAATTCCTATCATCTTATTCGAAAGAAGCGGCTTCAAATGATCAAATAATGTGTCTTTATCTACCGCTTCGGGAACACTGCTGCGGATGAGCGGCTGTTGTATGCGGTTCAGGCTGTTTACGAATTCATAACCAAACCTGCCGCGGTCACAGATAAAATAGCCGTTAACTTCACTGTTATAACGGTTGGTAATTTGTCTTAATTCGCCATAGCGCTCTCCAGCAACTATATTACAGCCCAAACTGCAGTGCTGGCAAACCGATGGGGCCATAGTAAGGTCCCACTTCCGGGTATAATGTTGCTTAAGGGTTTTATCTGTAAAGACACCTGTTGGGCAAACTTCAGCAAGATTTCCACTAAACTCATTTTCAAGCACGCCATCTTCTGACCTGCCGAAATAAACATGGTCATGGGCCGCAAAAACATCCAGGTCTTTTCCTCCGGCATAATCCTTATAGAACCGAACGCAGCGATAGCACTGAATGCAGCGGTTCATCTCATGATTTATAAAAGGACCCAGATACTGATTACTATAAGTTCTTTTTTTGTATGTGAAACGACGATAAGAATGGCCGGTCATGACTGTCATATCTTGTAAATGACAGGAACCCCCTTCGTCGCATACCGCGCAATCGTGAGGATGGTTGGTCATTAACCATTCGATGATCTGTGCCCGAAAGGCTTTAGCAGTAGCGTCGGCAATGGAAAGCTGAAGATTGTCCTTGACAGTCTCCATGCATGACATCACAAGGCGTCCTTTCGGATCTGTCTCATCCTTAAAAAGTTTAACAGCACACTGGCGGCATGCACCCACCGAACCCATCGCAGGATGCCAGCAAAAGTAGGGGAGGTCAAGCCCAAGGCTAAGGCAAACCTCCAAAAGGTTTTTCCCTGCTTTAACATCATAAGGAACTTTATCTATATAGATAATGGCCATAATTCTTACTTATAAGGACATCGATGTTGGTCTATATGCCTGTTAAAATCTTCACGAAAATATTTCAATGCGCTCTGAAGGGGCTCCATTGCCCCGGGCGCCAACGCGCAGAATGTATTTCCGGGACCCAAAAATTGTGTGTGCATCTCGAGCAGGTTGATATCCTCTGCTTTGCCGAATCCGTCTTCTATAGATTTAAGTATTTTTTCTGTCCATGGCAGACCTTCCCGGCACGGAGTGCACCATCCGCAAGATTCCTGTGCAAAAAAGTGTTCGAGGTTATGAACAAAACCTACCGGACAGGTGTGATCGTCAAGGATAACCATAGTGCCTGTTCCCAGCCGGCTGCCAGCCGCTGCAACCGAACGGAAATCCATCTTTGTATCCAGGTGTTCCTCCACCAGGAAATCTGTTGAAGCCCCGCCCGGAAGAGCTCCCCTAAACTTATAATTCTTTTTCATGCCGCCTGCATGCTCATAAATAAGTTCACGCATGCTTGTGCCCATGGGTAGTTCCCAAAGGCCCGGTTTATTAACATTACCGCTGATCCCGTATAATTTTGTTCCTGCATCACCGCCCGCACTGAGCCCCTTAAACCAATCGGCTCCATTGTTGATAATATGGGGGACATTGCAAAGCGTTTCTACATTATTAACGATTGTTGGTTTTCCAAACAGACCGCTTACCTGTGGAAATGGTGGCTTAGTCCTTGGCGTTGCTCTTTTCCCCTCCAGAGCATTCAAAAGAGCTGTTTCCTCGCCACACATATAGCGGCCAACACCCGTGTGGAGATGCATTTCGAGACTAAATTCTGAGCCAAGAATATTTTTCCCGAGATATCCGGATCGATAGGCTTCGTCTATAGCCTGCCTAATCACCCGGGCAGCTTTTTTATAAGCCCAGCGTAAAAAGATAAATGAAATATTTGCCTGGATGGCGTAGGCTGCGACGATCATTCCTTCAATCAGCAGATGAGGATTTCCTTCCAGCATCAAGCGGTCCTTAAAAGTTCCCGGTTCCATTTCATCTGCATTGGCTACCAGGTATCTGTCTCCAGAAATTCCATTCATCGGAACAAAGCTCCACTTCATTCCTGTGTTAAAGCCGGCCCCGCCACGACCTTTAAGGTCCGCATCCTGCACAAGTTTTGTTACCTCCGCAGGTGTCATCTGTAAAGCCTTGCCCACCGACACATAACCGCCAACAGCCGAAAATTCTTTAAAATTAAGCGGCGGGCGGTTAGAACTTATGTGTTGGGTTAAAGGCTTTTCCATCAGGTATTTCGATAAGGTTATTTGTATTCCTTTAAAATCTCGTTCAGTTTATCTTCATGCAGATCTCTATATAATTCATTATTGATCATTAAAGCAGGAGCGTGATCACAGGTTCCCAAACAGCAATTGGGTAACAGCGTAAACCGGCCATCGCGGGTGGTCTCTCCAAAGCGGATATGAAGGTGCTCTTTCAAATATTCATATAGCTTTTCATACCCCATCACGTAACAGCTGATACTGTCACAGAGTAGTATTACATTCCTTCCTACCGGCTTTCTGAAAATAAGATTGTAGAATGTCGCTACGCTATCCAGATCCTCAGCAGACATCCCCATAAAATCTGCAATGTCCCGCAAGTCTTCATTTGAGATATATCCACGGCGCTGCTGCACAATTTTTAACGCCTCAATACATGCCGCCCTTCGCACCGGGACCAGTGCGACCTCTTTTTCAATCTCTTTTTTTTCGTCGAGGGTAAGCATATCGCAAAGGCTGTTAATTGAAGGCTACATGTGCCGGACTAAGTTTTTCGTACCAGATCTCTACCTCATATCCATCGGGATCATACAGAAAGACATAAGGCTCTCCAGCTTCGAATTCACCCTGATCTTTGATCTGACCACCGGCGGCCTCGACTACATTAACGATGTCCTCGAGATCATCCGGCCTAACAAGCCGGAATCCAAAATGAACAATGCCGGCGCCTTTCGATGAACTCTTTTCTCCTTGTTCAAAAACAATGATGTCGTGGCTCCCGGGAGTCTGAATCTGAATAAAACCCTCCGAATGATACATTTCCTGGGCTCCAAATACCTTATGATAAAATGCTGAAGAGCGCTTTACATCCTGCACTTTCAAAGTGATATGAGTTAAACCATAAGTCTTTACCATAGCTTTTACCCTCCATTTTTTAAGATCCTTTATTTTCCTTAATTTTTATTCTTTGGTCATTTTACAATTTTCCTTCATGCCTTCCACCTTCATCCTTCATCCGTCACCTGTCGATATCCGCTAATACGTAATCCATGCTTCCCAAAATCGAAAGAAGGTCAGCAACTGTATATCCTTTGCTGATGTATGGCAGCATCTGCATATGTGGGAACGATGGTGTCCTTACCCTCACCCTATATGGTGATGTATTTCCATCGCTGATCAAATAATAACTATTAGCACCTTTCGTAGCCTCAATGCAACTCATAGCTTCACCGGCTGGAATAACCGGGCCCCAGCTTACATTCAAAAAATGAGTGATTAAAGTTTCGATATCCTCCATCGTATGTTTTTTAATGGGAGGGGTTGTCAAGGGATGGTCAGCTTTATAGGGACCTGAGGGCATATTTTTAAGGCATTGATCAATAATTCGAAGGCTCTGCCTCATTTCTTCAACGCGGACTACTGCCCGGTCATAGCAGTCCCCATTCTGGGCGACAGGAATCTCAAAGTCAAAGTTTTCATAGCCTGAATAGGGTTGTTTCTTTCGAAAATCCCAACCGAAGCCGCAGGCCCTAAGGCCCGGGCCGGTTACCCCCCAATCAATAGCTTCCTGTACGGTGTATATTCCAATTCCAACGGTCCGGGCTTTGAAGATGCTGTTACGCATTACCATTTGATCATACTCCTTAAGCCTTTTCGGAAAATATTCTACGAAATCGGCAACCAATGTATCCCATCCTTGAGGCAGATCCTGGGCAACACCGCCAATTCTAAACCAGTTAGGATGCATCCTTCCACCGGTAACTGCTTCTATCACATCAAATACCTTTTCCCTGTCAGTAAACATGTAAAATACGGGTGATAGCTGCCCGAGATCCTGTGCGAAGGTTCCGTACCAAACCAGGTGGCTTGCAATCCTGAAAAATTCGCAAAGCATTACCCGCATGGTTTTTACCCGATCGGGCACTGTAATGCCTGCCAGCTTTTCTACCGCCAGCAGGTAAGCCAGGTTATTCATCACACCGCCCAGGTAATCAATACGGTCGGTATAGGGAATATATGTATGCCATGACTGCCGCTCACCCATTTTCTCGGCCCCGCGATGGTGGAAGCCGATATCAGGAATGGCATCCACAATATCCTCCCCGTCAAGCTGAAGGATGATTCGAAGAACTCCATGCGTACCCGGGTGCTGCGGCCCCAGATTTAAAAACATAAAATCGGCATCCGCACTTGTTCTTTTCAAACCCCAGTCTTCCGGCCGAAACTGAAGTGATGCCTGCTCACGGTCCTGTTTTTCATCCCACAGTTTGAATGGCCCCATCTCAGTTGCCCGGGCTGGATGTTCCTTTCGTAATGGATGGCCCTCCCATGTTAAGGGCATGAGCAGCCGTCGCAGGTTGGGATGACCGGCAAACCGGACACCGAACATATCATAGATCTCGCGCTCGTACCAGTTGGCGTTTGGCCATAATGAGGTAATGGAGGGCAGAGTGGGATATTCACCCGCAAGTCCGACTTTGAATCTAAGAAATTGATTACTTTCAAAAGAAAGCAAGGTGTAAACTATTGTAAAATCTGCTATATAAGATTCAGTTTTTGTAAGGCGATTTCGCTCGTCAATACCGCAGATATCGTACAGAAACTCATAGGGTTTAGAAGGAAGGGTTTTGTAGTGTGATAGAACCGATACTATACTTTCCGGCTTGACCCAAACTGTCCCGATTTCATCAACAGTATGTTGATGATTGAGAATCTCACCGTCACTTATGCCGGTAATTTCGTCGGTTGAGCCGGAAACAGTATCCATGCTTTTGAAATTAAAGCCTCTTAATAATTCTATATTTTGGGTATCATATCTGATCCGTAGTCTTAAAGTCGATCATATTTTTTCTCGCTTCCCTGTTTACTTCTTTCATTGAAGGTTTTTCTGGCTTGATGATTCCCTGAGGTCCCATATACCAGCTTAGGGGTCTTTGTTCTTTGCCGACAGAGGAGACAAGGAGGTTTAATCCGCTCATAAATGCATCCGGTCGCGGAGGGCATCCGGGTACGTAGACATCAACCGGAAGAAATTTATCGACCCCCTGTACCACACTGTAGATATCATACATGCCGCCGGAGTTAGCGCATGAGCCCATGGATATGACCCATTTCGGCTCCATCATCTGTTCATGAAGCCGTTTGATTATTGGTGCCATCTTGACGAATACAGTTCCTGCGATAACCATCACATCGGCTTCCCGAGGAGTGCCACGTATGACCTCAGCGCCAAACCGGGCAACATCGTATTTGCTCGTCAGGCTGGTGGCCATTTCAACAAAGCAGCAGGAGAGGCCAAAATGGAATGGCCATATAGAATTTTTTCGACCCCAGGCAAGCAAGTCCTGCACGGTAGTCAGCATGATGCTTTGTCGTACGTTTTCTTCAAATGAGCTGGTACCTTTAACAGTACCTGTTGGATCGTCAGTCTTACTTAGCCACCAATTCATACACCTGGTTTTTGAACGTTCAGTTTTCTATATGCTTTTATTAGTTTCTTGCCGTCAGGTCCAAAATCCAGAGCTCCAATACTCCATTCGTAAATTAGTACCGCGATCAGTAGCCCTATAAAAACGGAAATGGCAATATACCCGGCCCAGCCCAGCTCGTTGAAGGCCAGGGCCCACAGGACAATAAATACCACTTCTATGTCGAAGATGACGAACATCATGGCCATCAGGTAGAACTGAGCAGAGAATCGCAGACGCGCTGAGCCGGTTTCCAGAATACCTGACTCATAAGGTTGCCCCGTAGCGCGGCCGCTATGGCGTTGTCCTAAGAAATAAGATAGAGTGAGAATCAGAGTTAAAAGCAGGAGTACAAATAAACCATAAACCAGAAATGGCCAGCCGGGCGTGCTAAATGAATTTGGTTCAGTCATAACATACCTGTTTAGGGAACGACCTTAGCGCAAAAACTTTTAATACAAATGCTATTCTTATAACGAGATCCTGGAGATCAGGTCCCTGTTATGTAATGTTCGAGATTTTCAATAATAAATCGCTGCTCTTCAATAATGTACTTTACCACGTCGCCGATTGAAATAATGCCAATCAACTTTCCGTTTTCCAGAACAGGTAAGTGCCGGATGAATTTGTTAGTCATTAACCGCATACAGTCTTCGATAGTGTTATCGAGCGTAACGGTGATCGGGTCCTCGGTCATAATTTCCCTGATCAGGGTTTCTTTAGAAGATTTTCCCTTAAGGATCACTTTACGGGCATAATCCCGTTCCGTAAATATCCCAACGAATTCCTCCTGATCCATCACCAGCAGAGCGCCGATGTTTTTTTCGCAGATTAGCTCTAATGCTTCAAAGACGGTACTATCCGGACAGACAGATATAGTAGAATTGCTTTTTGATTGCAGTATGTTTCTAACTTTTCCCATATTTAACTCCTTTCTGGTTATAATCTGGTAGTAGTTTTTCGTATTGGTGTCTTGTAATAGAAAGTTAGTGTTTTTTATTAAACTAAAAAAGGAAAATTATCAGCCATAATTTAGTACGACTGATAATTTTTTGGGGATTACCCGGCGTATCGCCGACTATTAATTGGATAGCTCTTTTGTTTTATCAAGGATGTTGATGCTCATCAGTTGTTCCATAGAACGCTTCATGCCTTCGGTAGAACCATCCAGAAAGATCACGTTGCCCTTGCCGTTTTCAGCAAAGTGTTTGATTGCTTCAGTCCACATGGTAAATAAAATCACCGAAGTATCTAAATTGGCTGACTCCATTTCTTTAGCAGCATGGGTCATACCCTTGGCTACTTCTTCACGGAAAAGCGCAATACCCTGGCCTCGTAACTGCGCAGCTTCACGTTCGGCATTGGCGGCAATCTTAATCGCGTTACCATCCGCCTCAGCAGCTTTCGTCTTGGTTATAAGTAAAGCCTGACCTTCATTTTCTGCCGCAGCCTTCAGGTTATTCGATGCAACCACACGGCTCATCGAGGTTAAGATAACTTCATCAAAGGTGATATCATTAAGCTGAAGATCCTGCAGATGATAACCCCAGCTCTCCAACACCACATCAATTTGGTCCTTTACGTGATCAACGATGTCCTTGCGAAGACTTAATACTTCCGCCTGCTTTTTACTGGCTACAAAGGCACGAATAGTACCTTCAATGGTACGGATCAGCGCCTGCATCAGGTTCTGCTCGTTAACGAATTTAAAAGCTACGTTCTTAATCGTTTCCTCATCCTGATTATTAACCGAATAAAGAACCATGGCTTTGAAATACACATTTGCCTGGTCGGACGTTACTGCTTGAAATTCCAGCTCCACCGATCTGTTCTGTATAGAAATACGGGAATGGATCATTTCAATCAGCGGTATCTTTAAACTTAATCCCGGACTCAAAATCCTCCGGTACTTTCCAAAAATAGTAATTACTGCTATTGTGCCCTGCCGAACGGTCACAAAAGAACTAAACAAAATAACAAGAGCTATAAAGCCCACAATTAAACCTGGAATCATATATTCTTAATTTTTGGTCAAGATAAGGATTTAAGTAAAACTTAAATTGATTTCCATTATCTTCATCAGATCGAATTTTGGCTAAAAAGAATTGTCACGCAAAGCAGGTAAGCCAGGCGCAAAGAACGCAGAGTTTAACACTCCGCATGCCAGGACTTTGCGGCCTTCGCGTTTTTTAACTTTGCGGGCATTGCGTGAAACTCTTCAGGTTGGCTTATTAAGTTTCTCCTGCGCCATTTCCAGATCAGCTGCATCTGCTTCGGGTTCCTCTTGCACGGCAGCAGCCCTGGGTTGATATTGCAGCTGAATATACATAGGGAAGTGGTCTGAGCCACAATTAGGCATTCGTTGAATTTCCACCAGGGTAAAGTCCGTTGAACAAAATATATGATCCAGCGGGAAGCGCATAAGGCGGTGTCCGGCGTGGAAGGTGTTATAAAATCCTCGTCCTACCCGGGGGTCTAATAGACCGCTGATCTTTGTAAATAGCAGCGTGGTATAACTCCAGGCCACATCATTCAAATCGCCCGCAACGATCACCGGCAGTTCGCTTTTCTTTGCGGATTTTGCCACCTTCAGAATTTCCTTATCTCTTTCTGTTGATCGTGGATTTTCACCAGGCACCGGGGGAGTCGGATGCAAGCCATGGAAACGAAAAATATCCCCCGATGGCAACTTGATACAAGTATGGATGGACGGAATATCGTCTTGTACTAAAAATTTAACGCTGGCATCTATTAACTCGAACTTTGAATAAAGCAGCATACCATAAGTATTTTCCAAAGGCACCAGCAAACGATGCGGGTGGGTAGATTCGAAGATTTCTACTTGCTCAGCCCACCACGCATCAGTTTCCACTAAAAGAATGACGTCCGGATCAACTGATTTGATGATATGTACATAATCTTTTGCCTCTCTGTTGTCCTGAAATACATTTCCGATGAATAACTTAATGCACTTATCAGGATCCTTAACAGCAGTTTTGATAACCTGCTTCTTAGCAAGCATGGTAAAAGGGTAAACCTGATAGCACAGATAGCCGAGATTGACTGTGAGCAATCCTGAAAACAGGTATTCATGCATACTTTCAATCTCAAAAATGCTAATAAACAGGATGAGGATCATCATTGTTGCTACCAACTTCTGGATTCGGGGATATTCAAATACCCTGAAAATCCAGTAATCATGACGGATAAAGGGTAGTAAAGTGATGAAGATGAGAAAATACCCTAAAAAGATGATCAAAAATTTAAGTGCTTCCAAGTGGATCCGGATAGTAAGTATCGCAAACAAATATAATATCTAAAATAAAAGAACGGCTGACAATTGTTTAGGAGCTATTTATAAATTTGACTTTCTGTCTTGAATCTAATACGAAGTATTGAACAACAACTCGTTATCGAATTTCAAAGCGATCTAATGTCTCATATCTCAAGTCTCGCGTTATGAATAACTTCATTTACTATGCTTTGGCCCTCATCGCCGGCATCATGCTATCAACCCAGGCCGGTGTAAATGCCCAATTGCGCACCGTAGTTGGAAACCCGGTAATGGCTGCTCTTGTTTCATTTTTAGTAGGAAGCTTTGCACTTTTATTATACGTTCTTCTTTTTAATAAGCAGAGCTCGGGTTTAATTCAATCGCTGCAGGATATGCCTGTATACAAATGGTCAGGTGGAATCATCGGCGCTTTATATGTAACCGGGGTGATAATTGTTGCCCCCCGGATCGGAGCAACTAATACCGCAGCTCTTATTGTAGCAGGTCAGATACTCTTTGCCCTTTTCTTAGATCACTACGGGTTACTGGGATTTGCGCAACACAGCGTTAACTGGATGCGCATGGCAGGCGCTGTACTACTCGTAGCGGGAGTTTTTCTAATCCTGAAGAACTAGGTGGGTTTGGAAGCCAAACGAATGGCAGACTATTTGCATTTATCCGCCTAAACCTTATCATATGAATTTAAAAAGAACTTTCGGCTTAATATTAACTCTGCTGGGTATTGTTGGATTGATCTATGCTGCTATCGGCTTTGTGCAAAACTCTGAAGGTGCCAAGCAGCTAATCGTCTTTGCTGTTTTAGGAATGATTTTTTTCTTTACAGGAATCAGCCTTGTTCGGAACACGACAGACCAGGCTAAGTAAAAAGCCCTTAAACTAAAAAAGGAAGCCTCTGGCTTCCTCAATATCTTTTAGAGGGAGGTCTAATTCATGCTTTCCCGAAAAGATGCTAGCATTCGGCCTCCTTTGTAGTAATATTTTCTCCAGTAGGCCTCATCAAGATCACTGATCATTACACCTTTACTGCTTGAAGCATGAGCAAATTTGTTATTACCCATGTAAACGCCCATATGAGTGATAGAACGGCTGCCGATTTTAAAGAAAACAAGGTCGCCCTCTTTAAGCTCTTCTTTGTTGACCGGATTAACCATGCTGAAAATGTTACGGGAATTATTGCCGATAACAGTATTAAACACCTTGTTATATAATTGGAATGCAAAACCGGAACAATCGATCCCATTTTTGGTACCACCACCTAATCGGTAAGGTGTTCCAATCCAATCATAAACAAACTGATAAAGTCTTAGATTAGAGGACGCCGAAAGGGCAACACCCATAATTTGTGTAAAATATTCTGTGGCTAGATTATCGGGATCTTCGATTTTTACTGTTGTATTTTGATCCTTATTCGTTATTTGCGCTTCAGCTGACACAAAAGAAATGATAAGTAGCAGTGCTACGATTACTTTTTTCCCCATTCTTGACTGGATTTAATAGTTTAAACGACAAGACTATTAACGCCTTATACTTGGTTTTATTTTAGAATGTTTCAAAACTAAAATAATTATCGATTGTATCCAACCTTTTAATTGCTATTTAACATTCGTTAACAGTCTATAAACCTTTTGCTACCGGGTGTAAACAAAACACTTTGCTAATTCTTTTTTTAGCCAGATATAGTTAGATTTGTCGTCCTGTAATTCAGGCAGGTTTAATACAAATTGTACGAAATGAGTTCAGTAGAAATAACGAAAGAGACCTATTTGCATTGGTACGAGTCGATGCTTTTGATGCGGAAGTTTGAAGAGAAAGCCGGACAATTATACGGTCAGCAAAAGATAAGGGGATTTTGCCATTTATACATTGGCCAGGAAGCTGTTTTGGCTGGAGCCATGTCTGTTCTGAAAGAGCAAGACTCGATGATCACGGCTTATCGCGACCATGCCCACGCTTTGGCAAGAGGTATGGGAGCTAACGAGATCATGGCTGAATTATATGGAAAGGCAACCGGCTGCTCGAAGGGCAAAGGTGGATCGATGCACATGTTCAGCAATAAACACCGTTTCTTTGGTGGTCATGGTATCGTTGGGGGGCAAATCCCATTAGGTGCAGGTATTGCCTTCGCCGAGAAATATAACGGAACCGATAACGTATGCGTTACCTATATGGGAGACGGTGCAGTTCGCCAGGGAGCCCTGAACGAAACCTTCAATATGGCGATGTTATGGAAACTTCCTGTAGTTTTCGTGTGTGAGAACAACGGCTATGCTATGGGTACGTCAGTAGCGCGTACCACCAACATGGTTGATATTTACAAAATTGGTTTAGGATTCGATATGCCATCCGCTCCGGTTGACGGCATGGATCCGGTAGCTGTTCATAATGCTATGGATGAGGCTGTACAACGCGCCCGCCGCGGTGAAGGTCCAACATTTTTAGAGATCCGCACCTACCGTTACAAAGGACACTCCATGTCAGATCCGGCTAAGTACCGCACCAAGGAAGAGGTAGAGCAGTATAAAGCAAAGGACCCGGTAGAGGAAGTTAAAAAAACGATCGAACAGAAGCAATACGCTGATGAGGCTTGGTTTGAGGAAATTGGACAAAAAGTTAAGGCAATAGTAGATGAGTCTGTAAAATTTGCAGAGGAATCACCATGGCCTGATCCTTCTGAACTTTATAAGGATGTGTATGTTCAGGAAGATTACCCATATATCCGCAGCTAATTAAACTCTAAAATCTTAACAACACCAATTTTTATAACATGGCTGAAGTAGTGCGAATGCCCAAAATGAGTGATACCATGACTGAAGGTGTTATCGCTAAATGGCATAAAAAAGTAGGAGATAAAGTTAATTCAGGAGACCTGGTTGCTGAGATCGAAACGGATAAGGCAACGATGGACTTTGAATCTTTTCAGGAAGGTACATTATTATATATCGGAGCCGAAGAAGGTAAGGCTGTGCCCGTTGATGCTGTTATTGCCGTGGTTGGTGCTGAAGGCGAAGACTACAAAAGTGCATTGGATTCTGCAGGAGGCAATGGTGAAGCTAAACCAGAAGAAGCTAAACCAGCAGTAGCTGAAGCTAAATCTACTGGCGAGACTTCGAATAAACCTGAAACGGCAGTTCCTGCTGATCAGGCAACCGAAGCCGCTGAACCAGCATTAGAGATAGATCCCGAATCAATTGGTGCCACCGTCATTCGCATGCCTTTATTGAGCGATACCATGACGGAAGGTGTAATTGCTGAATGGCACAAGAAAGTTGGTGACAAAGTAAAAAGTGATGATGCTCTGGCTGATGTGGAAACCGATAAGGCAACCATGGAAGTAACAGGTTACGCAGACGGAACTCTATTATACATAGGGGTTGAAAAAGGACAGGCTGCTAAGGTCAACGATATTATAGCCATTGTAGGCAAGGAGGGAACTGATGTTACTCCATTAATTAAACAATCTGCGGCCAAGCCTGCTGCGCCTAAGCCAGAAGAAGCAAAGGCAGCTGGTTCAGAACAACCAGCAGCTGCAACGGCTCCTGCCAAAGTAGAAGAAGAAAAAGAGCCTGCTTTCAGTGATTCCGACTCACGCATTAAAGCCTCTCCGTTAGCACGTAAGATCGCTAAGGATAAAGGAATTGATATTAACCAGGTAAAAGGAAGCGCAGAAGGCGGCCGCATCGTGAAGAAAGATGTGGAAGGCTTTACTCCTTCAACTAAGGAAGTTGAAAAGGCCGCGGCACAACAAACCGAATCAAAATCTGCAGAATCTGCCAAACCAGTTATCCCACAATTCATTGGCGAAGAGAAGTTTACCGAGAAGCCCGTATCGCAGATGCGCAAGGTTATCGCAAAGCGTCTTTCAGAAAGCCTGTTCACCGCACCGCATTTCTACCTGACCATGTCTATTGATATGGATAGCGCCATCCAGGCGCGTGCGAAAATGAATGAGTTTTCGCAGGTAAAAATATCTTTCAATGATATTGTGTTAAAAGCAGTGGCAGTTGCTTTAAAGCAGCACCCTAATGTTAACTCATCATGGCAGGAAGATAAGATACGTTACAATGAACACGTGAATATTGGTGTAGCTGTAGCTGTTGAAGATGGTTTGCTGGTACCGGTGGTTCGCTTTGCAGATGGTAAATCATTATCGCATATCTCTGCAGAAGTGAAGGACTTCGCCCAGAGAGCGAAAAGTAAGAAACTGCAACCAGCAGATTGGGAAGGTTCTACCTTCACTATCTCTAATCTGGGCATGTTCGGTATAGACGAGTTTACGGCTATTATAAATACTCCCGATGCCTGTATCCTGGCCATTGGTGGTATTCAGCAGGTGCCTGTCGTGAAAAACAACGCTGTTGTTCCGGGCAACATCATGAAGGTGACGCTAAGCTGTGATCACCGCGTGGTAGACGGAGCAACCGGTTCCGCATTCCTGCAGACTTTAAAAGCCCTGCTTGAAGAGCCTGTAAGATTATTGGTTTAAATTCAGCATAAAACTTTACATACAAGACTGTCTCCACGAGGCAGTCTTTTTTTTGTGTAAAATTTTCTGACAGGACTTCTCTTCTGCAGCTAACAAAGCGGATCATAACACAAGCAGGGAAATGCCAATTCTGCTCCTGTAGCATCCAAATTATTTTTTCATTATATGTACACTATGTGTTCGCAGGGTACTCGCCATATCTTAATATACTGAGCACCCTGTTATCATACTGTTATCATACTGTTAACACCCTGTTATCTCTTACTTAAAATGAAAAATTTTACGGAGTATAACCGGAGCGTTTTCCGCTATTGGATTTGACGAAATCTACACTAAGTCCTATTACATTACTCGGATTTAAAGGGGAAGACGAACGGGATGGAGAGTAACTATGAGCTTGTTCTAACCGGCAATGCTGATCTGGACGGATCTCTTAATTATCCTATCTCAAATCTAAAGTCTTAAATCTCAGATCTCCTTATAAAGAGAAACCGCCTTGAGTTGCCTCAGGACGGTTTCGTTTTTAAGTTCTATTTCTCAGGATTCGATGGTGTCATGAAGGCTTTCCACTTTATAAAGAGTTTCTTCAATGCTACGGCGTTGCTGGTTCAGCAGTGCCCGGGTTTCGGCCGGCAGCTGATTTTTTTCCAGCACATCGCTATAGGCGTTCACGGCTGCTTTTTCTCCTGTTATACAGGCACCCAGCACCGCTTTGTTGTCTTTAGAAGTTAACGCCGACTTTACCTCCATCCAGGCCCTGTGAACGGCGCCGATCGGCCCGCCTCCATGATCAGGATCACCGCCAAACTTTTTTATCTCGGACTTTAGTTGTTGAGTAAACCCTGCCCTTTCTGCACTGTATTCTGAAAACATTGCCCGTAAAGCTGCAGAATCTGCATCTTCGGCGGCTGTTTCATAACCATATTTGCCATCGTTACAAATAGTTATCAGATGGTTTAAATCATCTATTAACTTTTTATTTACGTCTTCCATGTCTACTTTTTAGATTTGTTTTCAGGATAACAGGAATTGAAAGGTTTAGTTTGAAGGCAGCACTTTGCTTGAAGAGATCGAAAGGAAGGTGATAGGAAACTTATAAAGTTTTTAAATCCCTGAATCTAAAAAATCCTGATCCAGACAATCCTCATCAGATAATCCTGATCCAGACAACCCAAGCCCTAATTTACAAACTTCCCAATCCCCTGTTGCGGTCAGCGTAACCAAATACTTTTTGCAATAGGTTTGTTCCCCTTGCAGATATATTATCGCGGATTTTTAGTTCTTCCTTCGCGATTTCAATGAACAGACCTTCCATTGCTTTTTGGGTAACATATTCCTGAAGATCTGGGTTTACCCTGGTTACCAATGGAACCTGGTTGTAACGGGTTATTACATCAGACCAATAGCGGGTTGCCCCAACTTTTGATAAGCTGCTTGATACAATCGGTTTGAACTTATCATGTAATTGCTGACTGGTTACCCGTTGAAAATATTGGGTAGCGGCATCTTTATTCTGGCCAAGCAGAATATTAGTTGCATCGGCAATGGTCATTTGCTTAATGGCAGCAACGAAAATAGGCTTCGCTTCTTTAGCCGCATCTTCAGCAGCCCTGTTAATGCTTAAAATCACGTTATCTGCAAGAGAGTTTAAGCCAAGTGTGCGGAGGGTTCTTTCAACCTTTTGAGCTTCCTGCGGGAAAAGTATTTTGATAGCCATGTTTCCGAAGTACCCGTCTTGTAGAGACAGCCGTTCAGCGCTTGAACTTGTACCAAACTCAAGCGCCTGTTTCAAGCCCATGTTTATTTCAGTCTGCGTTGGGTTACCGGTTTGAGCTAAAATCTCTGTAGCCTGGTTTAGAGCATCACAGCTTGCGAACGAAAAGGCAATAATAGTGGCAACGACTAATTTAATGGCCGACTTAAAATGGGGTATTTGGGGCATGAGAATATTTCCAATGAACGGTGACTTAATTGTCACTTACAGATAGCAATTCTTTTGCCATTAATTCACTGGCTTTTACCAGTTTCAGGAATTCTGAACGGTAGCCTTCTTTATCTTTCCCTAAAGAACCTTCTGCCCAATTTATTACATCAGCGTAGCGGGTTTGCTGTTTAAATTCTGAGTTGCGAAGTAACATGCCATAACCTGCCACCGCGGCTGCAAAGCGAAAATTGTCTGATGTGCTGCTCCAACTAATATTGCGATCCAAAACTGGATGTTCTATCAATTTGCTGGCTGTTTGACCGGGCGTTTTGTAGCGCAACTTAATGTTTAATAATTCCTCAGTAGCGGATGTGTTTACTGATGCCTGGTTTTTCTGATACTTCAGGTTATCAACTTTTTCTATGAAGCTACTCTTTACTCCCACGGGGATCACTTCGTACAAAGCGGTAACCCGGTGGCCGGAACCCATATCGCCCGCATCTTTCTTATCGTTGTTAAAGTCTTCCTTATTAAGCATCCGGTTTTCGTACCCAATCAAACGGTAGGCCTGAACCTTGGCAGGATTAAATTCCACCTGAAGCTTCACGTCGTTAGCAATGGTGAATAACGTGCCTCCAAATTCATTAACCAGCGTCTTCTTAGCTTCGCTGATGTTATCGATATAGGCATAGTTTCCGTTGCCCTTGTCGGCAAGTGTTTCCATTTTGCTGTCTTTGTAATTTCCCATACCGTAACCCAATACAGTAAGATAAACGCCGAGTTCCCTTTTCTCTTCTATCAAGCGCTGCATCTCAGCATCGCTTGAAACACCCACATTGAAATCACCATCTGTGGCTAAAATCACGCGGTTATTTCCCTTTTTGATCAAATGGTCGGCAGCAACCTGGTAAGCTAATTTGATTCCGGCGCCTCCGGCCGTAGAGCCGCCGGCTTCGAGTTTGTTAATAGCATCTTTGATTATTTGTTTATTCTGTCCGGAAGTAGACTTTAATACCAGGCCGGTTGCACTTGCATACACTACAATAGCTACGCGATCCTGGGGGCGGAGTTGATCCACCAGTAGTTTCATGGAGGACTTAACAAGTGGAAGCTTGTTGGGCATGTCCATAGATCCCGAAACATCAATCAAGAAAACCAGGTTGGAAGCCGGTAAGTTACCAGTGGGTATGGTTTTACCCTGCAAGCCGATCTTTACTAGCCTGTGTTTGTCATTCCAGGGTGCCGAAGAGATCTCGGTATTGATAGATACCGGATTATTGTTTTGCGGTTGGGGATACTCATAGTCAAAGTAATTGACCATTTCTTCAATCCGAACGGCATCTATAGGAGGAAGCTGTCCGTTATTAATAAAGCGCCGAACGTTGCTGTAAGATGCCGCATCAACATCGATTCCGAAGGTAGATAAGGGATTGTCTTTTGCGGCCAGGAAACGATTTTCATTAATAGCGTTGTAGGATTCGGTGTTAAATGCATTTTGCTCTTCGCTCCTGTACTGGGCATTCCCTGCGGAGATAGGAGTTACCATCGCCGATATGGAGCCGGGTAATGCCATTTTTTGTTGTCTTATGGTTTTAAGTGCCGTTTCACTTAATGACATAATAGAAGTTAGTGAAACACGGACAAAGTCAGTTTCGCTAACCTTCATTTCCCTGGTTTTGTAGCCTTTCATTTGAAAGGTCAAAGTTTGGATTCCGTTAGCTAATTTTATCTTAAACTGGCCAAGAGAATCTGTTTGGGCGGTAGCCGAACCTCCTTTTGCTTTAACCGTTACTCCTGCCAGCGGGGTATTGCTCGTGGCGTCGAGCACTTCCCCGGTGATGATTCGGCTTGATGGATTGCTAAATGCCACCATCAGCAGGAAAAGAAATGCAGAGAGCGTAATGCCGGTAACTTTCATGATATAGTTTTTATTGGAGATGGCTGTTTGTGGATGTTTCCATAAATTCAACTGAAATTATTTATACTTGGCGGAATAATCTGCCCTTTTGAATTGAAATTTATAACCAACACATCCGTAAAAAACGGGCCTGAGGATCAGGAACTGCTGACAGAATACCGCAAGTCCGCCAGCCTGGAAGTCCTCGGCCAGTTGTACGGGCGTTACATGCACCTGGTATATGGGTTGTGCATGAAGTATTTGAAGGACGAAGAGAAAAGCAAGGATGCCGTAATGCAGATCTTTGAACAGCTGATCAGCAAACTGAAAATTCATGAGGTAAGTAATTTCAAGAACTGGCTTTATACACTTGCCCGCAATTATTGCCTGATGGAATTGCGGTCTTCTAACCGGCATGAGTTTGTGCCGATGGAAGAAAACTTTATGGAAAAGGATGCTTTTATGCATCTCGATATGGACGATACACGCGAGCGTAAGCTTACCGTTATGGAGCGATGTATGGAAAAGCTCCCCCGGGAGCAGAAGGATAGTATTAACCTGTTTTACCTTGAGCAGAAGTGCTACAAGGAAATTGTAGATATTACAGGTTTTGATTTGAATAAGGTAAAAAGCTACATTCAAAATGGTAAGCGCAACCTTAAAATTTGTATAGAGAAAAGCGGTGAAGAATAATTGGCCAGATAATTTAACGATTCAGCAGTATCTTGAGGGAAGCCTTGACAAGAAGCTGATGCATGAGCTGGAAAAGAGAGCTTTAGAGGATCCTTTTCTGGCTGATGCTCTGGAAGGCTTTGCCCAAATATCTGATGCTGATCACGGCTTGAGCATTCTGCAGCGTCAGTTGCATGAGCGTATCATGCACCAGCAGGAAAACAAAAAAGTATTTGACCTGACCTGGCAGCGATTAAGTGTTGCTGCAGCTGCAGCGGTTATGTTTATAAGTGCGGGAGTTTTGTTTTGGATGAACAGCCAGGTTGATAACCGAACCAGTGCTGTGAATCGTCAAAAGGTAGAGTTAAATGGTGTACCGGTAGATACCCTAGCCAACGATGGCGCTATCGTAAGCAACACCGACCGGATTCCGGCGGTAACAGAACCGGTTGTTAAGGTACGGCGCAATGAAGGATTATACGCTGCGAAACCGACTGTGAAAAGTAAGACGCCAGGGGTTACTCAGGATAACGCAAGCTTAAATGCAGCCGTTTTGAGTCAGATTGAGGATACTGTAAATAATACAGACAATGCTTTTATTGCGGATAAAGAGGCAAGAATTGCGGCGATGGAGGTTGAGAAGAGTGACCGGGCAAGTTCACGGAAAGTGAGTTCTGAGGAATTAAAGATCAAGACTTTGAGCTCCGCTCCGGTTAATCTATCCGAGGTTGCAGTTAGCCGATTTGCTCCGTCAGTTACGGGAAATGCTGCTCCTGCAGGTGGGTGGGAAGCTTACCGACGTTATATTCAGGAAAGCATTACCAAAGCTTCGGGAACGACTGGGCAAAGGGGGAAGGTGATTGTTGGTTTTAAAGTAGCTGAAGACGGCAATCTGCGTGATGTCAAGATCTTAAAAGGATTATCAGCAACTGCTGATTCGCTGGCCCTGGAAATTATCCGGACCGGGCCATCCTGGAAAGCTGCAGCAGATGGGAAAGCGACGGACTTAAAAGTTGATTTGAATTTTTAATTTAATAGCACTAGGTGATAAGGCGGTGGTATGAACAAACGTTCATGCCACCGCTGTTTTAAAGGAGTATAGAGTTAAAATAGAATATGAAGAAGTTTTTATTGATCCTGCCGGTCATCTTTACAATAGCTTGTCAACAATCAAATACAAGTTCTAATATGATGGATACTTCAGATAGTACCAAAACAAAAGATACTCACTCTTTCGCTGAGCCATCTAAAGCCGTAGTTAAGCACCTTGACCTGAATATAAAGGTCAATTTTGATACGGAGTTGATTAGCGGAACAGCCTCATGGCAAATTGAGAACCCGTCAAATAGTGATGAGATTATTTTTGATACGCGGGGTTTAAAGGTTGACAAGGTCACTCTGGGCGAGGATAACAAACAAACTACGTTTAGCCTTGGCGATTCGGTAGAATATCTGGGTACGGCCCTGAAAATTAAAATAGCACCGGAAACCCGCCGGGTTAATATTTACTATAGTACCTCAGAGGGAGCCGCGGCTTTACAATGGCTTAATCCGCAACAGACTGCCGGTAAGAAGTACCCGTTCTTATTCACGCAGTCGCAAGCGATATTAGCACGTAGCTGGATACCTTGTCAGGATAGCCCGGGAATCAGGTTTACCTATAATGCAAAAGTTGCCGTTCCTAGAGACCTGCTGGCGGTGATGAGTGCCGAAAATCCTCAGGAGAAGAATTCCGAGGGCGTTTACGAGTTTAAGCAGCCACATGCCATTCCCTCTTATTTGATGGCGCTGGCGGTGGGCGATATTGCATTTCAAGCGGTTGATCAACGGAGCGCAGTGTATGCAGAGCCTGTTACCCTTAAAAAGGCTGCTTACGAATTTGCGGATATGGGCAAGATGATCACCGCAGCCGAGAATTTATATGGCCCCTATAAGTGGGGACGATATGATGTGCTGGTATTGCCGCCAAGTTTTCCATTTGGTGGGATGGAAAACCCGATGCTTACCTTTGCTACTCCGACTGTAATTGCCGGGGATCGTTCGTTGGTAAGCCTGATTGCACATGAGCTAGCTCACAGCTGGAGCGGAAACCTGGTAACAAATGCTACATGGAATGACTTCTGGTTAAATGAAGGCTTTACCGTTTATTTTGAAAGAAGAATAATAGAGGCCGTGTATGGAAAAGACGAAGCCAGGATGCAGGAGGTTTTGGGTTTTCAGGATCTGCATGCTACACTGGAGGAGCTGGGCGATACGAGTCCGGACACCAGGTTGAAGGCCGATTTTACGGGCCGTGATCCCGATGAAGGCGTTTCGGATATTGCTTATGAAAAAGGCTATTCATTCTTGAGATCAATTGAAGAAGCAGTTGGACGAGAACGGCTTGACAATTTTTTGAAGGAGTATTTTAATTCACACGCTTTTCAATCGGTGACTACCGAGCAGTTCATTACCTACCTGGATAAACATCTTATTAAAGGAGACGGAGCTCTGCGTAAAAAGCTAAATCTTGAAGAATGGATATTTAAGCCAGGTTTACCTGCTCAGGCCCAGAAAGTAGAATCGACGAAATTTAAAGCCATAGACACCATGCTTTCTAGATGGCAGGCTTCCGGTAAGATCTCAGATCTATCTAAAATAAACCGGACAACCAATGAGTTGCTATATCTGATCCGGCATCTTCCTGACAACATCAGCACCAAACAAATGAATGCTATTGACCAGGAGTTTGAGTTTACAGGTTCAGGAAACGCCGAAATACAGGCCTCATGGTATGTATTGGCTATTCGTAAAGGATACAAGCCCGCCAATCCACATATAGAGAGATTTTTGACTGAGGTTGGACGTCGGAAGTTTTTGATCCCGCTTTATAAGGAAATGGTCAAAACTCCCGAAGGGAAAGAATGGGCGAAATCGATATATGCGAAGGCAAGGCAAAATTACCATTCGGTCTCTTATCATTCTGTTGACGAAATCTTAAAATAATGAACTACCGGTTGTTGATGTTGCCAATGCTTTTTTTGGTTGCCTGTACGAAGCCGGATGCCCAAAAGATAGTTGATCGAAGTATCGACTATTACAACATGGAAAAATTACAGAACGCAACTCTGGAATTTAAGTTCCGAAATTTTCAGTTGAGAGCTACACAGAAGGACGGGAAGTTCAAATATGAGCGAATGTTTACTGATTCAACTGGTAAAGTACATGATATCCTCACTAATGAGGGTTTTAAACGCAGCGTAAACGGAAAGGAGCAACGGTTGGATAAGAAGAAGGCTGAAAGCTACTCCAGATCGGTCAATGCCCTGTTTTACTTTGTTTACTTGCCATTAAAATTGAATGACGCATCGGTAAACAAGAAGTATTTAGGAGAGACGATGATAAAAGATAAGCCATATCACAAACTGGAAATCTCCTTCAACCAAGATGGGGGAGGAGAAGATCATGAGGATATTTACTATTATTGGTTTGATGCGGCTGACTACAGTATGGATCACTTTGCTTACAGCACTGGAGGGAACCGCTTCAGGTCGGTTTCACGTACCCACAGTGTAAACGGAATCATTTTCCAGGATTATATAAATTACCAGTCTCCGTTAGGCGACTCATTAACACCGGTTCAGAAGTATGACAGTTTGTATAATGCGGGAAAATTAAAGGAGCTTTCAAGAATAGAGATCAGGCATATCGTGGTCAGGCAGTTGTAACTTCCCGCTTGTTGAGCATCACTGAGCAGAGCATTATGGCAGATAAGAAAAAAGCTCAAAACGTTTAGGTTTTGAGCTTTTTATGGAATAGCTGTTAAAAGCCTCTACAAGAAAATACTAAATAAATAATACAAGATGGCTGCCAGGGCTGCTGAAACAGGTATAGTTAGTACCCATGCCCATAAAAGGCCTACTGTTACGCCCCAGCGTACTGCGGAAATCCGCTTGGCTAAGCCGACCCCGATGATTGAGCCGGTGATCGTATGAGTAGTTGAAACCGGGATCTTAAAGTGTTCTGTAATAAATAAGGTAATCGCTCCGGCAGTTTCAGCCGCAACTCCTTCTAATGGGGTCACCTTAGTGATCTTGGTACCCATGGTTTTTACGATCTTCCATCCGCCACTCATGGTACCTGCTGCAATGGAGGTGTAACAAGCTATTGGAATCCATTCCGGAATATGGTTGATCTTCACTTTGCCATCGATAACCGTGTAAGAAACGTGTAACCAATGAGGAATATCATCGACATTTAAATTGGCATCTTTTAAGTAAACAATAACGGCAGCAGCAATAATACCCATTACTTTCTGAGCATCGTTACCACCATGACCTAAACTAAAAAGAGCCGAAGAAAGAAGCTGAAGCTTTTTAAACCACCACTCCGCCTTGCCTGGGTTGGCATACCGGCAAATATTGACGATGATGACCGTTATGGTATATGCCATGATCATCCCCACAATGGGAGCGATTACAATAAAAGCCGCCACTTTTCCAACTACACCAAGGTTAACCACATCAAGACCGCCATGTGCGAGAGCAGCGCCTGCAAAGCCACCAATTAAGGTATGCGATGAGCTGGACGGGATGCCCAGCCACCATGTAAGTAAATTCCAGCAAATAGCAGCGACTACACCAGCGAGAATCACTACCATGCTGATATTCATGGTATCCGCTGTTTTAGCAACCGTATCAGCAACATTAAGGTGAAATATCCAGTACGCAAGAAAATTAAAAAAAGCGGCCCAAATAACGGCCTGGAATGGGGTAAGGACTTTTGTGGAAACTACTGTGGCAATAGAATTGGCTGCATCGTGAAAACCATTGATATAATCAAATATCAGCGCCAAGATAATCACGACAATTAATAATGTAAAACCCATAAAGCTTTGTAAAAAAGAATTGGTTTAAAAACTTATGCGTGTTTTACAAGAATGGATTCAAGAACATTAGCTGCATCTTCGCACATATCTGTGGCGGTTTCGAGTGCTCCCAGAACTTCTTTGTATTTAATCAGATTGACAGCGTCTTTTTCATATTCAAAAAGCTGTCCGACTGCGTTATCAAATACGTAATCTGCTTTATTCTCTATGCTATTGATGCGAACGCATGAATCAGCAATAGTGCGTATATTTTTTAAATCCCGAAGTTCGCGCATGGCTTTATCAAGCTCCTGACAACTCTCGAGAACTAAAGCAGCTAATTCTTTAATTGGGGGAGTAATAAGAGTGACTTTGTACAGACTCATTCGTGATGCCGAACCGTGTATATAGTCGGCTATGTCATCAATAGCTGATGCCAGGCGATGGATATCCTCGCGATCAAAAGGTGTAATGAAGTTTTTGCTTAATTCCAGATGTATCTGGTGTGTGATTTCGTCACCAATATGCTCGAGGTCTTCGATGTCCTTAAAGAGCGCTGCACGCAGGGTTAGATCTTCGGTGTTAACCGCTTCTACCAATTTTTCTCCTAACTTGATCAGATTCGAACTGTCTTGCTCAAAGAGCGGAAAGAATTTTTTGTCTTTGGGGATGAAGTATTGAAAAATAGTGTTCAATGACATGCTCGATTTTTTAAAGTGTGCAAATCTACAACGCTAATGTTAAATTAATGTTAACTCCCTAAGTTTTGTTTTGTTCCTGCTTTGTCTAAAGTAAATGCGAAAGTTGAACCAATACCTTCTGTACTCCTGACACTTATGGTTTGCTGATGTGCCTCAATAATGTGTTTCACGATAGCCAGACCCAATCCGGAGCCACCACCTTCACGTGATCTGCTTTTATCTGTTCGGTAGAACCTTTCAAAAAGCCTCGGAAGATATTTTTCATCGATACCAGTGCCATCATCGGTTACTTCAACCAGCACCTGATTATGCATGCTAAAGATCTTAAACGAAGTACTGCCATTTTCCTTGCCGTATTTGAAAGAATTGTCAGTTAGATTTACGAGAACCTGTCGTATCTTTTCCCTGTCTGCCCACACCGGTGTTGGAGTATGATATTTTTCCTTGAATATCAGACTGATCTTATACTGTTTGGCTTTAACCTCCAGGGATTCTGTAACTTCCTGTATTAGTTGGACTAGATCGAATTTAGTATAATTGATTGGGATTTCTCCAGTCTCTAGTTTAGAAATTGCATCGAGATCTTTGATCAGAAAACTCAGGCGATCAACATTCTTGGCAGCTTTCTGTAAAAATTTCTGGGTAGTAACCTCATCAGTATCACCATCCTGAAGTGCTTCAATATATCCCTGGATTGCAAAAAGAGGTGTTTTAAACTCGTGTGAGATATTAGATAAAAATTCACGCCTGAATTTCTCCTGATCCTTTAAAGCCTCGATCTCAGACTTTTTCTCCCTTGCCCATTCCTTCACCTCGTGCTCCACATCATTGATTGGGTCAGGACTTACGTACTCGCCCAACGCATCTTTAAGGTCTTTACCCAATTTAAGGTTATGGATAAGCTTGTATATAAGTTTGATCTTGCTGTAAACAAACCGCTCGATCAGATAGTAGAATACGATATAGCTAACAATTAAGGCTACACCGAAGGTTAAAGCCATGTCTGACAACTTTTGAGAAAAATAGTAATTGACAATTGCAAGTGCCAGGGCTACAGCCAAGGCGTTCAAAAAAACCAATACGCGTAATTTCATGGTTGCAATTTAGCTATTTAAAAGATTTGCCGTGAGTGCTTTTAACCACCATTTTGGCAAGAACGGGAGACCTTTTCAACAAGTTTATCGCCAGGTTGCTGAATTGTGGGTGTATTAATAGTTTTTGAATATACCGGCCGGCCTTCAGGCGCATTGCAAACTGATTCTCCCATCGGTTTTTATAATGTCTTTCCAGGGCCAGCCTGCCTGGATGATCGATATACTTGCCATTTTGTATGATGCATTCCGCCAATAGCTTACCGGAGTGAATAGCCATAGCCATTCCATTTCCACATAGTGGAGTGATCATCCCAGCTGCATCGCCGCAAAAAAGAATATGATTTTCTACAAGTGTTTTCTTCTCGAAACTAATCTCATTAATTACCTCTGGTTTGTCCGAAACAAATTCTGCATTGCCGAAGATTTGTTTTAAATGGGGATTTTTAAATAGAACTTCGCCTTCCAACGCAACGATATTCTTATGGTTTTTTAAGTTTTCCGTTTTTGTCAGGTAACAGAGATTATAAAGATCGTCTTCTATTTTGCAGGTTCCGCAATAGCCGCCTTCAAAGTTGTCCAGTCTGATTACATCTTTTGGCAGGTCAGTTTTTATATGATATTTAACGCCCATATACGGACTGCGCTGGTAGAAGAAGGTTCGGTTTAGCTTCTGATCCAGATTCGCACGCTTTCCATAAGCGGCGATTACCAAATCGCAGGTGATGACGGTGCCGGATGATAGTTCAATTGCGAATTGTTCCTTTTCAAACTTTATATCATTTGCTTTATCCAGAATGAAGTCTACCCCTAAATCCTTTGCGGCCTCGTGTAAGTGATTATCCAGAACATACCGGCTTATTCCAAATCCACCCATCTGAAGCGGAATGTCAACCGCGCTGCCGCCCATCGAACTTACAATGAGCCTTGAAATATTGGCAGGGTTATATTGACTAATGTCTAGCTGCAGGGATTTAAAAAACGGCAAAACTTCATTAGAAATGTATTCTCCGCAAACACGGTGAAACGGGAATGCTTTCTTCTCAATAATGGTTACCGGGTAACCCTGCTTTCTTAAAAGAATGGCTGATGTTAGTCCGGCAAGACCGGCACCGATTATGGCAATTGAAATTGCTTGTTTTCCTGGTGTTGGCGGCATTATCTACTCAGTTGGTTCACTGGTTTAACTTTTAGGCAGACCTGCCAGCGGAATGCCCACATCCAATTGACGGTATAGATGTTGAATCCCGCTTGTTTCAACATCTCTTGCAATTCTTGTTTTTTAAAACCCCTCAACACGGACAACATAGAATCATGCTTCACCATCGTAGAACGTGAAAACAACCGGGTTAAGATGCCGATAGAGTGGTATGCAAGCCAATGACGGTGCAGATCATTGATCACTACGTACTGCCTGGCACATTCTGCCATTTTTTGAATGAGCGCAACCCATTCTTTTTCAGGAAAGTGATGTGTAAAGAGGCTTGATATAACCACGTCAAATTGATCCTTCTGCAGGTCTATACTCATAACATCACTGTGGATATATGATATCTCTGGATAACCTGTTGATTTTTCTCTCGCATATTCAACGGCTGAAGCGGTTGCATCCACACCAATCAGTTTTAGCTTTATATCGCGCTTACGAGCCCATTGTGCAATAACCCGCAGCGAGTCTCCGCCGCCGCAACCCCAGTCACTGACGGTCATCCCATCTTGTAGACCTAATGTTTCAAAGGCATCGAAAAATACCCTGTACCCACCCAGAAGCTTGTTTACCACTTCAAGCTCATCCATAATAGGGTCAATAACCTGGTGGCCCAGGCTAAAGTCGTCCATCATTTCAGCTTCATTGCTCCTGACGCGAAAATCCGGCATATCAGTTGCGTTCCAGAATGAGTGATTCGACCGTTAAACCCGGTCCGAAAGCAAAACTCATGATATTTTCTCCCTGGACTGCGTTAGTGTTTTCCATCGTCTTTTTCAGTACATATAAAACCGTTGCGGACGACATGTTCCCATAATCGCGTAAAGTGTCGTATGCAAACAGGTTGGCCTTTTCCGATATTCCTAAAGCGCTTTCTGAAGCTTCCAGGATCTTCTTTCCACCAGGATGCACAGCGAAAGCTCCAATATCTCCAAGTAAGAGTTCGGCTTTTTTTAGTAATTTATCGCTAATAGGCGCGATATGGTTTTTAATCATTTTAGATACCTTCGAAGTTAGTTTCATTTCAAAACCCATGTTGCCAACGTGCCAGCCCATTTCATGATGCGCCTCGGGAACAAATTCAGAATAGAAAGTCTTCAATTTTAAGGAATTTCCGGCCTTGTTTCTCTGATGATTATTCTCAATGATTACGGCGGCCGCGCCGTCAGAGAACAGAGAATTGGCAACCCAATTATCAAGGGTGTTTTCTTTCTGAAAATGTAGGGTACAAAGCTCAATGCACACTACTAATACCGTGGCATCATCTTCTGCCCTGCAAATATAGTCAGCTACTTTAAGGGCGTTGATAGCCCCATAACAACCCATAAAATTGATGCACGTGCGTTCGATATTACGGTTCAGCCCTAACTTTTCTACCAATTCAATATCAATTCCTGGGGCATGCATCCCTGTACAGCTCACAGTTATCAAATGAGTGATCTGTGAAGGTGACAGGTCGGGCAGCAATTGCAGGCAATTAGTGGCTGCCTCAGTTGCTATTTCAGCTGCGGTATGCTGGTATAATTTCAACCGGTTTTGAGTACATGGGAACGGCTCAAGGGTAGAGTTTTTCGCAAAGAACAAATGTTTACCAAAGTCTTCTTCACCAAAGTCGGGGATCACCGAGTAGCGATAATCAATACCAGAATGATCATAGATCTTTTTAAGGCGCAGCGCATTGTTTTGATCTAATCCAAAAGCCCGCGTCATGAACTCAAGTATTGATGATTGTTTAATACGATATTTTGGATTGGCGGTACCAATAGCACTAATGCAACTGCTCATGTTTTCGGATTAAGACTTAAAAGCTTTCGTAATGATGAACACACTTTTAACCGCCCTGTTTGATTTGACCAAATTACACAATAAGCAATTAATGTTAATTTCGTTCATGAAGTTATTTAAAGCCCTTATTCCATCGAGGTCAGCATTGGTGCATTTAAGGTTTTTCTTTTCTTTTTTCCTGATGCCTATCTTTCTGTTCGCTTTAAGTCAGGCCCCACAGGTAATCATTTTCAATGCAATCCTAACTTTTATCATCTGGCACCTTCTGGTCTATCCGGCAAGCAATGGTTATAACAGCTATTTTGATAAAGACGAAGGAAGCATTGCGCTGGTTGAGAAGCCGCCACAAGTAGATAAGACCTTGTATAACTTTTCCCTATTGCTGGATGCTTTAGGCCTGGTTCTCGCTTTTTTGGTGAGCAGAGAGTTGGTTGCAGCGGTGTTGCTTTACGGCATTTTCTCTAAGCTTTACAGTCATCCTTTGACAAGGCTAAAAAAATACCCGGTAATCAGCTTTCTAATAGTTTTTATCTTCCAGGGAGCTTGCATTTACTGGAGCAGTTATGCGGCGATATCAGGTCTTAGCCTTTTAGGCGGATGGAATACAAATTTTATCGTAGCCGGTTTGATCTGCTCCTGCCTGATCGGGGCAACCTATCCCTTAACGCAGGTTTACCAGCACGAAGAAGATGGCAAACGTGGCGATAAAACGCTAAGCATGATCCTGGGGATAAAAGGATCCTTTGTTTTTTCAGCTGTGCTTTTCGTTATAGCTACCGTTTTGCTGTATTTATACTGGGTTAATCTCGGCGAGCTGATAAAATTTTGGTTATTCCTGCCATTCGCATTACCCGTTTTCGCGGTGTTTATAGACTGGGCCAGAAAGGTTTGGAAGAATGAGCACGCAGCGAACTATGAGAATATGTCAAAAATGACCCTCGTAAGCGGAGCGCTGATGTTATTATATTTTGGAGTATTGAATCTTATTTAGCCAGAGACCTAACGAAGTCTGTATACTCTGTGGGAAGAGCGTGTTCTTTTGCCCCGCTAAGTATGGTAGTTAAATATTCTTTGCGGGGATAAATACCTTCGTCATCGGCATTAGAGATAAAAGTGAAAGCTTGAACATTGCCACCTTCTGTTTCAATCGGCACTTCGATAAGACTATAACCCGGTTCTGTCTTCAACAGGATCTCCCGGTATCCTTCATCTACCTGGTATAACACACCGAATACATCTTCAGATTCAGAAGAAATAATATTTGCTCTTGCAGTTCCATCAGAGTTCTTGCGGTTGAAACGGAATCCGTAATCAATCAGTCTGCCCTGAATATAATCCTGAACTTTGCCGTTGATGCGCTGTTCAAGAACTGAGACCTTCAGGTTACTGGCATAAGCGAAATAATAAAAGTAGCTACTGTTTTCCATTCCATTCATTGTTAAACTGTTCGAGGTAGGTTTCCATGAATTGATGACGTTCAATCGCAATCTGTCGCCCGGTGTTGGTGTTCATCCGATCTTTCAACAGAAGCAATTTTTCGTAGAAGTGATTGATGGTCGGAGCTGTTGAGTTCTTATACTCCTCTTTGCTCATATTAAGCGCAGGTTCAACATCCGGATTGTACATTTCCCGGTTTTTATAACCCCCATATGTAAAAGCCCGGGCAATGCCGATAGCCCCTATAGCATCTAACCGGTCAGCATCCTGAACAATTTGCATTTCCAGCGACTGAAAATTGATAACCCCCAGGCTAGATTTAAAAGACATATTCGCGATAATATTCTGAACATGTTCAATCACACCTTCCTGGACCTTAACGCTTTCCAGGAACTCTCCAGCTATCTTAGGGCCAACTTCCTCATCGCCATCATGAAACTTGCTGTCAGCGATATCATGCAGTAAGGCCGCGAGTTCAACAACCAGCATATCCGCTTTTTCTGATTGTCCGATCAGCTTTGCGTTATTCCAAACTCTTTGGATGTGCCACCAATCATGCCCTGCTTCGGCATGTTTAAGAGTATGTTTTACAAACTCTGCGGTTTGAACAATTATGGAAGACATAGATACCCTGTTATATAGTCTCTTTGGGCTCCCTTTTACTTCCCTGATATAATTCATACTCCAGCATTCTACAGTCAAGTTTGCCGTTGTAAAACTCAATGCGTTGCGAGGCTTTTAAGCCGATCTTTTTCGCCAGATCAGGGTTTCCGGTAAAAATATAACCACGATAGCCCTGGCATTTTGATTTCATGAAATCGCCGATACGCTTGTAGGTGGCTTCCAGCTTGGTGTGGACACCCAGCCGCTCGCCATACTCGGGGTTGAAGATCACAACACCCGGTCCTTCGGGAACAGGTGTATCTTCAAAATCACAAACCGAAAACTCGATCAGGTGATCAACACCTGCGGTTCTCGCGTTTCTAATGGAGACATCAACCGCGTCTTCAGAAATATCTGTAGCGATGATCTTTGCTTCAGTTTCTTTCTTAGACTGGTCTTTCAGCTTACGACGTTCGGTAAAAAACACTTCTTCTTCATAGCCCATTATATGCATAAAGCCGTAGTTCATTCGAAATAATCCGGGAGCCTTATCAGTCGCTAACAGTGCTGCCTCGATAGCCAGGGTTCCTGAACCGCACATGGGAACAACGAACGGACTTTTCTTATCCCAGCGAGTAGCCATAATAGTTCCACAGGCTAAGGCCTCCAGCATAGGTGCCTTTCCGGGAATTTTACGATATCCATGCTTAGCAAGGGTCTCTCCGGAAGTATCAATGAAGATGTCGGCTTTAGTATCTTTCCAATACAGGTGAATCACTGCTTTATTCCCGTCTGAGCCACTGTTCGGGCGGATGCCTTTTTTTTCTTTGATCCTGTCAACAATGGCGTCTTTCACCTTCAGATTAGCAAACAGGGGAGTAGTTATAGTTTCATTGTCCACATTGCTGGTGACAGAAAAATAGCCGGTAAAATCAATTAGTTTTTCCCATTCAAATTCCAGGAGCTCTTTATATAACCTGGCGGGATTTTCAGCCTCAAAACTCTTTAGATGATAAAGGATCTGGCTGGCACAGCGTAAATTTAGATTTAACGGGATGCAGTCGTTGAGAGTGCCTTCCAGCTCAACGCCGGTACTAAAACTGCGGGTTATGGTGTAACCGAGTGCTTCAACTTCCTGCTGTAAATAAGTGGATAAACGTTTGTTGCAGGTTATTACAATTCTGCTGTTGGTGTGGAAAACTTGCATAATAAATTGCGAAGTTAATCAATTAAAACCTGCCTTAATTTTTTACTTTTACAAACCCATTTTCGAAAGGCTCCCCATTTTTCTAAGGAACCCATGTTTGAATGTTGAAGGGAAGGTTTTTAAAATTTCTGAACATTAAAAAAGTTACATAGCCATGGACATTAAAGGAAAAGTACATGAAATTTCACCGGTAATCGAGGTGAATGAAAAATTCAAAAAGCGTGAATTGATTGTAGAGTATGCTGACAATCCTCAGTATCCTGAGTTCTTAAAGTTTGAGGCACAGCAGGATAAAGTTTCTTTGTTAGATTCTCTTAAGGTTGGCGATCAGGTAGAAGTGTTTTTCAACCTTCGTGGTCGTCCCTGGACTAACAAAGAAGGCGTTACCTCTTATTTCAACAATATGATTGTTTGGAGAGTGAATGTATTAGGCGCGGACGCCTCGACAGGGGCTGCATCCCCTGAATATGCTAAGCCGGTTGATATCACCTCGACTGCTGAAGACGACGATCTTCCGTTCTAGTTCAATTAAGAATTAAGATAAAAAACCTGTATGACGAAAAGCCATACAGGTTTTTTTTATTTATCCATCATAGGTTATTCATACGCTATAAAATCAATTCTTAATTCCTCATTCTTAATTCTTAATTATTCTTTCACCATCTTCCTAACAAACGTTTTACTTCCCTGGCTGATATGGATATAATATACCCCATTCTTTGGTAAACTGATCTGCTTAAAATAAGTGCCGTTAATGCTGGGCCTATCTGCAAATAGCTCTTTCAAATTACTGTCCAGAACCTTTACGTCAGTGGTGCCTTTTCCGCTCAGATTGAATGTGAGATTTAACTTTCCGTTCGAAAAATTAGGAGACAAATTGAGATCGTTTACCTCCAGAGTGACCTTGTCTTTATTAAGATTCAGCTTTTTTAAAGTCTCCTGACTAACCTCAGAGATGCGGATGCTCATGCGGCTACTAACACCGTCCTTATCTGTACTTACATAATTAAATGTTTGGGAATTCTCTCTCCGTCCACCCCGATCGAACACTCTATCTTCATCAAACAATACCCGTGGATGCGAACCCTCCATCATTCTCGGAAGACTGCGAAGACGCGGATTTATTGTTATCATTCTGTCGTGCATATTGCTGTCCAACCCATCCGTATCAAAATTGAAGCGGAAGTTTCTGCGAAGCGAATCGCCGTCGAGGGCTATCAACAGGCTATCGGAATCAAATTTAAAAACTCGGGTATGCCCGTTACCGTCATCCTTTGACCGCCACCTCAAAACGCGCGGTTCTTTATGCCCCTGACGTATAATAATCTCCGTCTCTTCTTTTCCGTCTTTCTTATTGCGCATAATCTTACGGTCTTTAAGGCTTTTATCCTTGTCCTTTAATTCCTTCAAAAGAGTCTTACGCTCGGCAGGCGAAGCTTCACTAAGCTTTTTTCCGTTAATGATTGTATCTCTGTCGTTAATAATAATGGTTTTCCGGACTTCTTTCTTTTTCTGCGCTTTAACTGCACCTGCGCCCATTATGATCACTACCGTGGCCATCAGGGAAAGACCGAAATGTATATATCTTTTCATAACAAGGTTTTAATTTATCCAAAGTTAAATCTCGTTAAAAGCCTATACTGTTAAAGCTTTGTTAAAATATGTTAAAGGTGTTCAACGATGATTTAAGCACCGGTTGTTGAATAGCCCGTTAAATCGTTAAATTTAAACTACTTAAATTATCTGTTTCAAATTTAGTTGTGTTTGTCGTTTTAGACCTTTCGGTAGTTTAACCAGACGGGCGTGGATACCTGCAAGATGGTGGTGAAAGCGACTTATATTATCAGCCTCATGAATGACATAGTTAACTGTGTTGCATACCAAAGTGGCCGACGCCTGCTTGATGTCGATTTAAACAATGTGCACGACGTTCTTAGTGAAGCCGATAAGTTTGTATGGATTGGCCTTTACGAGCCATCAGAAGAGATTCTAAGTAAAGTACAGGCAGAATTTGGCCTACATGATCTGGCTATTGAGGATGCTCACCGGGCCCATCAGCGACCAAAGCTTGAAGTCTACGGAGACTCGCTTTTCATAGTGGTGCGTACTGCGCATATGAATAAAGACGCTCACATTGAACTCGGAGAAACTCATTTTTTTGTAGGCGAGAATTTTATCGTCAGTGTAAGGCACGGCTCGTCGGTTGCGTATAAAGAGGTTAGAGCACGCTGCGAATCAACCCCGGAATTATTGACTTTAGGACCTGGATTTGTTCTTTACGCCATAATAGATTTTATTGTTGACAGATATTTCCCAGTTGTGAACGAGCTCGAGATTCAGTTGGTAGCCTTGGAAGAAAGAATATTCAAGGACAAGCCTAACCGGCAGACCACTGAAAACATATATCAGTTGAAACGCGAGTTGCTGGAAGTGAAACGTGCTGTATCTCCCTTGATCGATATCTGCAATCGTTTAATGCGATTGGATAAGAGGAGCATCTCCGGTCAAACGCTCCCGTATTTCCGCGACATATACGATCATTCCGTCCGTTTGAATGACATGGTTGATAACACCCGGGAGTTGTTGAACACGGCACTTGAGGCAAATTTTTCACTGATTTCCATATCGCAGAATGATACATCAAAGCGATTCGCAGGTTGGGCAGCTATCCTGGCGGTCCCTACTATGATTGCTGGCTTCTACGGTATGAACTTCAGGTTTATGCCCGAATTGGAATGGGAATACGGATACTACGCGGTGATAATTTTCACAGTTAGTGCCTGCATCTTACTTTATTATTTTTTCAGGCGGTCGGGGTGGTTGTAGGCAAGTCCTGTAGCTTGGGGTCAGTTCACTGCCCTCAACTGGAGGCAATTTGCTGAATCCGAAGCTAAAGAAGTAGCGGTATTTTTGAAGGCTAACAGGATCTTCTCTGCAGGTGGAAACCCTGGCGAAATTCTTTACATTATCTTACATTAATTGGTCACGCTAATTTATAGCGCGATAAAATCCTGATCTCTTAAAACGGTACAATCTCACTCCACTGTTAAAATATGTTAAATGCAATTTGACACAGAACTCGTTATGTATTTTTGTGAAGAATGAAGAAAAGGAGTATCAGTTTAATTATTGGTTTGATGGCTCTTGCCCTACTTGGGGTAATGGCTATGCAATTCTATTTTTTGAGGCAGTCTTTTCAGCTTAAATCGCAGTTATTTGATCAAAACGTAAATGAGGCATTAGGAAATGTAGTTGCTAAGCTCGAAAAATTGGATGCTAATAACTTCCTGACAAACAAAGCTGAAATCAGGCATAGAATTCAGGAGACGACTCAGAAGCGCCTGGTATCTGCGCCCAAGCTGAAGATTAAGCCGCGGCCGGTGAGGAAAAAGGCTCCTGTGGAGACGTATGCCTCTATGCTAAAAACCGAACAGCGAAAGGCCGACAGTATTTTCTTTCTTCGCGACAGCCTGTACCGTTTACGACATCCAAACATTATTGCTTTTAATGATGCCCTGACGGCCGCTGAGTTAAAGAACATGGAGTATAGGCTTCAGGTTGATATTTTCCAATTTGAAGATGCACTGGGTCAGATTCATGAACGTACGCAGCAGACTTTATCCAAGGCCCTGAGAAGTCCGACAGTTAACGACATGATCAACGCTTCTGCTTTCAGCCGCGATTCTGTGAGGCAATATATTATTATGGACCCCCAGACCGGTAAGCCCAGCGTCTATACCCTGGCGCGACCCAAGCTCACTAATATCTCCAGGCCCCCGCCTGTGCCTAAGGAACCAGAAAGGGTTAAGGTTAAAAAAGTGAAGGAATATTTCGATTCCGAGAAGGAAAATAAGGCTCTTTTTGAGGATCTGGCTACCGAGTATCAACAAGTGTATACGCCTCTAAACAAGCGTGTGCATCCGCTGATTTTGGATTCTATGCTTCGTAACGAGCTGCAGAACCAGTCCATCAACAGTTACTTCGAGTATAAGGTAACTTCTGCAAAGAGAGATTCGCTGATCTTCACCCGGGCGTCTACCAATTCACCCTTCCTGCCTTACAATACCTACCAGACTGCTCTTTTTCCAAAGGATATGATCCGTGACACAGGCTTGCTGACTATTACTTTTCCGGAAAAGAATAATATCATCCTGGCCAACTTAACGGCGATGATGGGTTTATCAGGAGGTTTACTGCTAATTTTATTATTCTGCTTCGGATATACTATTCATTCAATTCTGCAGCAAAAGAAATTGTCAGAGATGAAAACAGATTTCATCAACAATATGACCCATGAGTTTAAAACTCCTGTTGCTACCATTATGATCGCCAGCGAGGCCTTGAAAGATCCGGAGCTTACGGAAGATAAAACCAGGGTTGATCGTTTGGCCAATATCATCTATGATGAAAACGTTCGCCTCGGAAACCATATAGAAAGGGTATTGAATATCGCCAAAATAGACAAAGGCGATCTGAAGCTGGAACACAAGGAAGTGGAGATGAACGATCTTCTGGCCGCTATTATCGATAGTATGGCCCTGCAGCTTGAAAAGCGCAATGCCACTGTAGATCTGCAGCTCAACGCAACCAATGCGATGATCATGGGAGACGAGCTGCATTTATCCAATGTTATTTTCAACCTGATTGACAACGCCAATAAATACAGTAAGGGTGATCCGGAAATTAAGATTACAACTCAAAATGCAGGGAAAAACTTAATCATAAAAGTTGCAGATAAAGGTATTGGTATGAACCGCGATCAGCAGGCGAAGATCTTCAGCCAATTTTACCGGATCCCCACCGGTAATTTACATGATGTAAAAGGATTTGGTCTTGGATTAAGTTATGTGAATGATATCGTAAAACGTTTGAAAGGAAGCATCAAGGTGCGAAGTGAGAAAGATAGAGGGTCAGAATTTGAGATTACACTCCCGGTTCGCAGCACCGAAGTGGCTTAACATGTCAAGTAAATAGGAATTAAATTGTATTTTCCGTCTTTAGGAAGGCCTTATGAAGAAAATTTTATTAGTTGAGGACGACCCAAATCTTGGGATGCTTTTGCAGGATTATTTGCAGTTGAAGGGCAAGTTTGATGTAGTTCTGGCTAAGGACGGAGAGGAAGGTTTGAAAGCTTTCACCAAAAGTCATTTCGACCTCTGTATCCTGGATGTGATGATGCCTAAAAAGGATGGCTTTACATTAGGTAAAGATATCAGGAAGGTAAATGCTGATATCCCGATTATTTTCGCCACCGCTAAAACCATGATTGAAGATAAGTCGGAGGCCTACAACCTTGGTGGCGATGACTATATTACCAAGCCGTTCCGGATAGAGGAACTGCTACTCCGGATCAATGCCTTGTTAAAGCGTGTAACCGATTCGGATAAAAAAGAGAGTGCAGCACAAGAAACTCATTTCAGCATCGGCAAATATAATTTTGATTACACAGCGCAGTTGATCAGCACTGACGAAAGGCAGCAGAAGGTATCAACCAAAGAAGCCGAACTACTGCGTTTGTTGTGCCTTCGCAAAAATGAAGTGCTTACCCGCGAGGAAGCCCTTATCAGCATCTGGCATGACGATAATTACTTTAACGGGCGCAGTATGGATGTTTTCCTGAGTAAATTGCGAAAATACTTAAGGGATGACCCCAAAGTGGAAATCATCAATGTGCATGGTAAAGGCTATAAACTTCTCGAAAATTAAGGAAGTTTAGGCTTTATATAAGTCCTTAACACCAAGGCGGACAATTGTTAGATGGCGTGGAGATGGCGCTGATACCGCAGTATTCCCAGAACATGCCGATTGTAAAGAAGCTTATGAGCTAGCAAAACCAGTTCAGGGAACAAGCGAACTTTTAATGGCCTCGAATAACTGACCAACAGCCCGTCTCAGGGTTTGGTGTTCTATTGAATAATTTCATCTATTTTGGATGAAATATTTGAAGATGAAGTTTCCCTCCCTGCATTCGCTTTACTCCAGTTTCAAGTACGTGTTAACACGCTTTCCATTTGAAATAGCGTTTGCACTTATTGGCGTCACAGCCACCATCATCAATATTGAGATAAGTAGTCTGGAAGTTGAAATCTCCAATTGGTGCACCCGCGTGATAATGGTTGCCAATCTGGGTTTAGTGCTGTCTTTATCTGCTACTTTATTTGCAGAAAACCGTCACTTAGCCACAGCCCGAAAGTATAGCCTGCGCGTTGCAGCAATCATAATTGCCTTTCTTTTTCTATTTCTTTTGAATCCTCTGGTTAGAGAGACCGATGTACTCAGGTTTATTCTGCTGGCAATAGCCTTTCATTTATTGGTATCCTTTGCTGCCTTTGCAGGGAGAGATCATATTAATGCTTTCTGGCAATTTAACAAGACATTATTTCTTAGGTTCCTTACCGGAGTGTTGTATAGTGTGGTTCTTTTTCTTGGACTGTCGGCAGCTATCGGGTCAATGAACCTGCTATTCAATTTTCAGTTCGAGTCGGATACCTTTGCTATACTGTGGGTATGCATAGCAGGATTATTTCTAACAATCTTTTTCCTCTCAGGTGTACCCGAAGATGTCAATGTGCTTGAAGGCGACAAAAGCTATCCGAAAGGATTAAAAGTATTTACCCAGTACGTACTTATACCCCTTGCCAGCGTCTATGTCGTTATTCTGCTTGCGTATGAAATAAAGATATTGGTAACCAGGGATCTCCCCAAAGGCATGGTGTCGAATCTTATTCTAGGCTATGCTGTTTTTGGAATCTTATCACTCCTGCTGGTTTACCCGGTCAGGAACCTCGAAGAAAACAAATGGCTCAAAACCTACAGCAAAAGTTTTTACTTCCTCCTTGTTCCGCTGATCCTGTTGCTGATCTGGGCAGTTGCCGCCAGGGTTATTGATTACGGTGTCACAGAGCAGCGTTACTTTTTGATTGTGCTGGCGGTATGGCTCGCTTTTATTACTGGGTATTTTTTGCTTTCAAAACGACAGGATATCAAAATCATACCAATCAGTTTATTTATTGTGACGCTGTTTACCGTTTATGGTCCACAGGGAGCATTTGCGGTCTCTAAAGCATCTCAAAAAAACCAGCTAAAAGAACTTTTTGCGAAATATGGCGCTTTGAAGAATCAGCAAATGGCACCCATTACAAAGCCGATTGATTCTACAGACCGTGCTCGTATCGCCAATATATTGAACTACCTGGTTGTTAATCATGGGATGAAAAGCATTGAGCCTATAAGCACGGCCGATCCTGAAAATATCGAGAAGCATTACGGTAGCAAGATCAAACCTGATTCTCTTAATCAGCGTTTTGTACGTTATCAAGTCCGTCAAGATGTGCAGGACAGTTTATTGCGGGCATTGAACGTGCCTTCAATTTCGCGCGACCACAAGTATGGCATCGAAAGTGAAAAGGTACTCAGGTTTGGTTTAGCAAAAGAAGATGTGCTGAATGTAGCCGGTTATAACCTGGCCGTCACTGTTAACAGTGTGCGAAGTGATTCAAATAGTAAAAGCACTTTGTTCACTCTTCGGGATCAGCTTTACCAGGTAAAAGTGGATAGCACTGATTCTCTTCTGATCGTCCAGGGCAAAGACTCTCTCACCTTTAATTTAGCCCAGCGTCTTAAGGATCTGATAAGCAAATCCCGATCTTTCAAAAAAGATCCAGACGCCCCTAAACTACTCGTTCCTGAACAGGAAATGATAATGGATGGTAGGCTAAAAAACACTCAGGTTCGGCTATATATTCATGTAATTGAAGGGGGTTATCGCGAGCCAGAAAACAAGGATTTATATGTTCTTTATTATCACGGAGTACTATTAATTAAGTAAAATATTTTTTAAATTTATATAACGAATTTCCTATAATAGCATTTACCGTAGCCTTCAAATTTACTAGCTGAAACCCATATTCAGATAGTTTCTTCGCACACACATTCTCAAAGTTAAATTGTACTAAATGATAATATACTGATCATTCACAATTTTAAGAAGAGGGGATATGAGTAAAGTTTTATCCTACCTAACAACTGAAACAATTAATAGCATTACTCATGCCTTGGGGGTGTTATTTGGAATATTTTTTATTCCTTCCCTTGTTTTATTCGCATTCCAGTATGGCACTACCGCACAGTTGGTGGGTGTGAGTATCTACGGCGCCTGTTACTTTAGCACATTTACTCTTTCAACCCTATATCATGCCGCCAGGCCCGCAAGAATTAAGCAGCGGCTCGAACTGCTGGACCATATCAGCATCTATTTTCTGATTGCAGCGACTTATACCCCATTTGTGATTAATTATATGTTCAATTCTACGGGTATTACTTTCCTGTGGGTAATCTGGTGTTCGGTGGTAATGGGGGTTATCTTTAAACTAGTTTATTTAAATCGCTTTATTCTCCTCTCAGTGGTTTCCTATGTCAGCGTAAGTATGCTCTTCCTGTTTGTTCGCGATGCATTTATCGCGAAGATGCCGCCTGACGTTGTTAACCTTCTCTACATTGGCATTTTTCTCTATCTGCTGGGAATCATCTTCTTCTTCTGGTTAAAACTTAAGCATCATCATGCATTATGGCATTTGTTTGTATTGGCCGGAAGCATTTGTCACTACCAGGCTGTGTGGCTAAGTATCAGAACTTGATTCTTAAACCCAATAAAAAAAGGGTATAACTGCTTCGGCGTTACCATGTGCTTACAGGGTGCTTACTACATGCTCACTATGTCATCCTTCGATCAAAATATAGTGAGCACCCTGTTATCACATTGAGAGCATATGATTATTGTGAAGTAAATTCCGAGGAAGTGTTTTAGTGAGTCCGATGTTGGGCGGTCGCTTCTTCGGTTATATTTTATTATGCAGACAAAAAATGTGAAAGTAAAAAACCGCCATTTCATCCAGAAATGGCGGTTTGGAACGGGTTTATTAATAGGATTACAAATCGAATTTAATTCCCTGGGCCAGGGGTAGTTTATCCGAGTAATTGATGGTATTAGTTTGACGGCGCATGTATACACGCCAGGCATCGGAACCTGATTCGCGACCGCCACCTGTATCTTTCTCACCGCCAAAGGCTCCGCCTATTTCAGCTCCCGAGGTACCTATATTGACGTTAGCAATTCCACAGTCAGATCCGTTTGTTGAAAGAAACTGTTCTGCTTCGCGAAGATTTAAAGTCATAATGGATGAAGACAATCCTTGCGGAACGCCATTTTGCAGAGCAATAGCTTCGTCAAGAGTACTGTACTTCATCAGGTATAGGATAGGGGCAAAGGTTTCATGCTGAACAATTGCAAAGTCGTTTTTGGCTTCCGCGATGCATGGTTTTACATAGCAGCCGGATTCGTAACCCTCGCCTTCAACTATACCGCCTTCGACAATAAAGTTACCGCCCTGCGACTTACACTTTTCTATAGAATCAAGGTAGGAATTCACTGCATCCTGATCGATCAGGGGTCCGACATGGATATTTTCATCCAGAGGGTTGCCAATTTTCAGCTGACTATAGGCTTTAACAAGTTTGTTCTTAAATTCTTCGTACACACCTTCGTGGATGATTAGTCTGCGGGTCGATGTGCAACGCTGACCGGCCGTGCCTACAGCACCGAATACAGCGCCGATTAACGACGTTTCGAGATCGGCGTCTTTAGAGATAATAATGGCATTGTTTCCTCCGAGTTCCAAAAGACTGCGTCCTAACCGGGCTCCCACTGCGGCGCCGACGGCCTTGCCCATGCGGGTTGAGCCGGTTGCAGAAACAAGAGGCACTCGTGTATCCTTGCTAATCAGTTCGCCGATATTGCGGTCGCCGATAATAAGGCATGAAACGCCTTCAGGAACATCATTGGCGGCAAAAACTGTAGAAATTATATTTTGGCAGGCAATAGCAGTTAAAGGAGTTTTTTCTGAAGGCTTCCACACACAAACATCACCGCAAACCATGGCTAAGGCGGCATTCCAGCTCCACACGGCCACCGGGAAGTTAAAGGCGGAGATGATGCCGACTACACCAAGAGGATGCCACTGCTCATACATACGGTGCAGGGGACGTTCGGAATGCATGGTAAGTCCATACAACTGGCGGGATAATCCTACCGCAAAATCGCAGATATCAATCATTTCCTGCACCTCGCCATAACCTTCCTGCAAACTTTTCCCCATCTCATAGGATACTAATTTGCCAAGGTTCTCTTTCTGGTCACGTAACGCCTCACCCAACTGCCTGATAATATCTCCGCGCTTGGGGGCGGGCCAGGTGCGCCAGGTTTTAAAGGCTTCTTTTGCCTTATCAATTGTATTGTCATAATCTTCTGCGGTGGCAAACTTCACCGAAGCTATTTCCTTTCCATCAACGGGAGACAAAACGGGGTGTAAAGTATCACTAGCTGCACTGAACCAATTTTGACCGGTACTGGCGGCTTCGTTTACAGTCTTTATTCCGAGGTCACGTAGAATGGGAGTAATGTCAATCTGCATAATATTTCGTATTTTTGTCAAAGTTAATCATTTCCACAAAGGCGGGTCATCACGGGAAACTCAAATAGGGGTTAGTAATAATTTCAAACTTATTTAATTTATTTTCAGGGAATTAAGTATTCTGGAGTTAGTATGTGGAAAACTAAAACTTTACAGACAAACTTTTTAGCCTAAATTGATTGAAACACTGATCTGGCAGGTTTATTGAAGTATTCAATAGCCTCGCCGGGCAAACGTTCTTAATCGTAGTATTGCATAGATGGAAGAAGATTTTGAATTTGATTTTTCCGAAGATCCACGGTTTTCGGTCGAGCGTTATGAAGAAATGATCCGCAATCAGGATCAGTATTTCTTCGATTCGCTTGCTTTTGAAAATATCATTGACTATTACATAGAAAAAAACGATCCGATAAAGGCGCTTCAGGTAGCCGAGTATGCTATAAATCAACATCCGTTTGCCGCAGTGTTTTTTGTTAAGCAGGCACAGATGTACGTTGCTACCGATCAGTTAGATAAGGCTTTTGATGCTTTAATCAAAGCTGAAATGCTTGAACCCTCCGAAGCGGACATTTATACTATTCGCGGTAACATTTATGAGGGCCTTGAACGTTACCAGGAATCCCTTGAAAATTACGAAAAGGCGCTGAGTCTTGCCGAAAGTACCGACGAGATCCTTTTGCATATCTCGTACATCTATCAAAATATGGGGGATTACGATAGTGCAGTTACTTATCTGAAGCTTTGTTTACAGCAAAATATGGAAAATCAGGATGCGCTCTATGAGCTTGCATTCTGCTATGATGTACTGGACAAGCAAGAGGAAAGCATAAAGTTTTACGAGCAGTATATTGATAACGAGCCGTACTCCTACGCTGCCTGGTATAATTTAGGCAACGCATTTAATAAGATGGAGTTGTTCGAGAAGGCTATTGATGCATATGACTACGCCATCCTGATAAAAGACAATTTTGCATCGGCTTACTTTAATAAGGGTAATGCGCTGGTGCACCTTGACCGTTATGCTGAAGCCATCACCGTTTATAAGCAAACTTTTGAATACGAACCTCCCAGCGGTGATACATATTGCGCTATAGGCGAGTGTTACGAAAAGCTGGAGAAGATGGATGAAGCACGCTCTTTCTATAAGAAATCTGTAAAGCTTGATCCTAAGCAGTCAGATGCATGGTTCGGAATCGGGGTAACCCTTGATTTTGAAGAGCGCTATTTCGAGTCCCTGCATTTTTATAAAAAGGCGCTGGATCTGGATGAAACCAATGCGGACTACTGGTTTGCTATTGCCGATGCTCATTATAAGCTTAAACAACTTGCCGAATCTGAAAAGGCTTACGAGAAAGTTGTTGAGCTAAATCCGGTAGATATCGAAGCATGGTTGGATTACTCATCCATTTTATTTGAACAGGAAAAGCTGGATAAAGCGATAGAAACTATTTCTGAAGGGATTAAAAACAACCCTGATGCTGCTGAGCTCTTTTATCGTATGGTCGCCTACCTTTTCGCCGACGGACAGTATAATGAAGCCTTAACGTTTTTGGAAACCGCGCTAAATACTGATCCTGATAAGCATTCTATACTCTTCGAGTACCTTCCGCAATTGCAGGAGAACAAGATCATTATCGATATTATCAACCGGTATACCCGGTAATATCCACCCCCAAAAAATGATCTTTGGTTTCTAATTTTTTTTTTGAGATTTGCAGCATGAATTATACGTTAAAAAATATTCCTGAGCGTAGCCAAAAACCCCGTCAACATGGTTTAACTATGGTCATGGATAAAGGGCTCAGCATCCGCCAGATAGAAGATTTTTTAGAAGTAGCCGGCGTACATACCGATATTGTTAAGCTTGGCTGGTCTACCTCTTTTGTAACACCTAACCTTGAGCAGAAACTTAAAATATATCGTGATGCTGGTATTCCCGTTTATTTTGGGGGTACTTTATTCGAAGCTTTCATTATCAGAAATCAATTTGATGACTACCGCCGGATACTTGATAAATACGGAATGGAGTATGCTGAAGTATCAGACGGTTCTATTACCATAGATCATGATGAAAAGTGTGGCTATATTCGCACGTTGAAGGAGCAGGTTACGGTTATCTCCGAAGTAGGGTCAAAAGATGCTGCAAAGATTTTGGCCCCCTATAAATGGATTGCCCTGATGAAAGCGGAGATTGAAGCTGGGTCATGGAAAGTAATTGCCGAAGCACGCGAAAGCGGTAACGTTGGCATCTATCGTGATTCGGGAGAAGTACGCCAGGGTCTTGTTGATGAGATCTTAACTCAGATTCCCGAAGAGACAATTATCTGGGAAGCCCCTCAAAAAGCACAACAGGTTTGGTTCATCAAGCTGATCGGAACAAATATTAATCTCGGTAATATAGCTCCGGCAGACGTCATTCCGGTCGAAACACTGCGTCTTGGATTGCGCAGCGATACCTTTGATCACTTTTTGGATTTAAAACAAGTTTAAAGTTATGTGGTTATCTGTTGCGTCCTGCAATCAAACCAACAAAATAAAAATGCACACCGCTTTAACAGTATCGACCTTTTAATTTTAGCAAAAACCCTGTAATGCTTATTATCACCTTTTTAGAGTGTAATATTGCAATGCAAATGGTTAGGCTGCGATAGAATTGAAAGGTAAGGATCTGACATGCAAATGAAAACTAAGCGTTTAGAAAACAATATATCCAGATGAAAAAATTTGGCTTAATAGGGTACCCATTAGCACACTCTTTTTCACAAAAGTACTTTACAGAGAAATTTGAGAAAGAGGGTTTTGAAGATTGTGAATATGAAATATTTCCAATGCAAAACTTAAGTGAATTGCCTGAGTTGATTAAAACCCATCCCGATCTTTGCGGGCTGAATGTAACTGTTCCTCATAAAATCGGGGTGATCTACTACCTGGATAAACTGGATCCTGCTGCCAAAGCGATCGATGCAGTTAACTGTATAAAGATTGTTAATCAGCATCCGGTTGAAGCGTTTTTTTCAGGAGAACTGTCAACTTTAAAAGTGCGGCTGGAAGGATATAACACCGATGCATACGGTTTTGAAACTTCTTTAAAGCCTTTACTGAAAAAGCATCATTCCAAAGCGCTGATATTAGGCGCCGGTGGCGCCGCCAGAGCGGTGGCTTATGTGCTGCATAAGTTAGGGATCTCGTTTAAGCATGTTTCTCGCAGATCTAATAAAAAGCAGCTCAGCTACGAACAAGTGAATGGTGATATGATAAAAGAGTGTACTCTGATTATTAATACGACTCCTGTTGGTACTTTCCCTCATATAGAGGAGTGCCCGGATATTCCATACGAATCTCTTACTCCTAAACATCTTCTTTACGACCTGGTCTATAATCCCGTGGAAACTGAATTTTTACGCCGCGGTAAACAACACGGTGCTGCGATAAAGAACGGTTTAGAGATGCTTCATCTTCAAGCTGAGAAATCCTGGGAAATCTGGAACACCTGATGAAGCGATTATTATCTCTTTTAGGATTGGTGCTGTCTTCTACGCTGTTCATTTCGTGTGGAAATGATTATAGCCCAAAGCCAAGGGGATATTTTAAAATAGACCTTCCAAAAAAAGATTATCAGCTGTATAACAGTGATTGCCCGTTTACTTTCGAGTATCCTGTATATGCTAGTATTGCTACTGACAACGCCCGTGATGCCCAGCCCTGCTGGAAAGATGTAGTGTATGCGGGACTCAATGGCCGCATACATTTAAGCTACGAACAGATCACTTCGAAGGCTCAGTTCAATCAGCTTACCGAAGACGCGCACACGTTTGTATTCAAGCACACCGTTAAGGCTACCGCTATTGATGAATCCATTATCAATATGCCCGAGAAGAGAGTGTATGGAATCTACTATACCATAGATGGAAATGCCGCTTCGCCGGTTCAGTTTTTCCTAACAGATAGCTCTAAAAACTATCTGCGCGGCGCGTTATATTTCCATGAACAGCCCCGTCTCGACTCTATTCAACCTGTGCTTGATTTTGTTAAAAAGGATATAGATGTAATGATCCGTTCCTTTAGATGGAAGAATTAGGGGAAGATGCTTTTACGGTACTTAGCCACAAAACGGTAAAAAGATCTGGCGAGCCATATGAAAGGTCGAACTCGAAGAAATGAAGCAAACGAGCTGCTCCAATGTCCGGTTTTTGACCATATTTCCAACATCGCGTCGGCCCCGCGCATCACTTGACCAAGCTCGTTAATAATATGGATCTGTTTCTCACAGTCTGCGGGATCAATTTGTGAATATTTGGCTAAAATCTCTGAACGTTGATAGGGCTCCAGTTGAAACTGGTTTTTATGATCTATTTTACTCAGCCAGCCTGTCACGCCGATACACATAGAGCAGTTGTTGTCATAGAAAACTATCGTTTGTTTCATTGGAGAAGCGAGACTTGAAATACAGATATTAGATCAAAGGTAGGCAATGACTGATGATTTGGCTGACGATTTAAAACCAAAGGGTTACTTTTGTCCATGATCCAGATTAAATCATTCGCCTGCAATCCTTATCAGGAAAACGCTTACCTGTTGTTCGATGAAACGCTGGAATGCGTGATTATCGACCCGGGAATGTATACCGGTGACGAACAGAATACAGTACTGAAGTTTATTGCTGAAAACAAGTTGAAGCCCGTGCTTTTACTGAACACCCATTGCCATATTGACCACGTACTTGGCAATAAATTTATTTATGACACCTATGGACTGTTGCCTCAGTTTCATAAAGGGGAAGAAATCCTGCTGAATTCTGTAGTGTCTTACGCTCCTTCAATGGGCATCCGCTATGAAGTATCCCCGTTACCTGAAGTCTATCTTGAAGAAAGCGGCACGGTTGAATTTGGTCACAGCAAGTTGCAGATCATTTTTGCGCCGGGGCACTCGCCGGCTCACCTTTGCTTCTATAGCCTGGAGGATAACTTCGTCATTGGTGGCGATGTCCTATTCTATCAAAGTATTGGCCGTACGGACCTTCCGGGCGGAGATCACGATAAGCTAATAAAGAATATAAAAGAGAAGCTTTTTGTATTGCCAGATGATTGCAAAGTTTATCCGGGACACGGGCCGTCAACTACGATTGGCTTTGAGAAAAAACATAATCCCTTTTTAAAGTAAATTATTCAACCTTATTAGCGACCGGCCACCGTAGAAAAACGTTAATACACAAATTTAAAACTTGATTGAGCCTACCAACAGAAAGTTCCGATGGAACATGTGTAGTTAAAAGGGATTATAAAAAATCTGATGGTGTCGGTTGCACAGAGCGGAAAGAAAGTAAAGCCAGATCCAGAAACACCATGAACTTGCAATAAATAGTATCTTAGCGACCTTCATGAACACCTCTGTTTATATTGCCAAACGTTACCTATTCTCTAAAAAATCGGTAAATGCCATAAATTTTATTTCCGGTATTTCTATGCTGGGGGTTTTTGTGGGTAGCGCTGCGTTGATCATTATTTTATCGGTGTTCAATGGCTTTGAGACTTTGGTGCTTTCCATGTACAATACCTACAGTCCGGAGCTGCGTATAGAGCCGTCTTCCGGAAAGACCTTTGATCCATCAGTAAAGATCTTTCAGGAAATTCAGAAGGACGATAGACTATTAAACTATACCGAGGTATTACAAGAGAAGGCGCTGCTGAGGTATGGAAGCGGTCAGTTTATAGGAGTTATTAAGGGAGTCTCCAGCGGTTTTACGGAGGGAAGAGACCTCGACAGCACCATATTAGAGGGAAACTTTATTTTGCAGAAGGATGGCGAAGATTATGCTGTCATTGGTTCGGCGGTGCAACGCTATCTGTCGGTTAATGTTAAAGACCCGTTGCGTAATCTAGAGATCTACTCGCCACGAAAGGGTGCTCAAAATTCATTGAACCCGGCTGAGGAGTTTAATATAACGTCTATCTATCCAACCGGCGTGATTCAGTCTCAACAAGAGCTGGATAATTTGGTGATTGTTCCCCTGGGTTTTGCAAGAGGCTTGCTAACTGAAGAAAAGAATGTGTCTTTCGTGGAGTTGAATTATAAACCCGAATCGCCCATCGAGAAAATTCAAAAGCAATTGGCCAAAAACCTGGGACAGGGCTTTGTTGTTAAAAATCGAGGTCAGCAGAATGAACTATTATATAAAATTCTCTATACCGAGAAACTGGCAATCTTCCTGATCCTAACCTTCGTGCTGATCATAGCAATCTTTAACATTATTGGTTCGTTAACTATGCTGGTGATTGATAAGAGGAAGGATATAGCGATCCTAAGCAGCTTAGGTGCAGACCAAAAGCTAATACGTGGAATATTTTTTACCGAAGGAATGATGATCGCTATGATTGGTTGCGTGGCCGGTTTGATAATGGGTTACCTGTTCTGCATCCTGCAGCAAACATTTGGGTTTATTAAAATGGGCGATTTTAACCTGATCACTGATTCATACCCGATAACACTTAAATGGCTTGACTTCATAATTGTATTCGGGACGGTTTCGATCATATCTATTCTTGCCTCTCTAATTTCGTCACGATTGAGCGTGCAGCATATACAAAACCTACGGGACGATCTTTAATATCCGGGTAACTCTTTTGGAGTTTGGGACTATGGGGATCCTGGATCTATAACACGGAGATCCTCCGGAGCTTTGTAGTTAAGCCTTACGGGCTAGGGACGCTTCCAGCCCGGATTTTAACCATTGGCAAACGATGTCAGGAAGTGCCCAAATAAAATGCTATTGAATTTGTTAGATGGAACTACAGTGAAGAAGTTTGGATAACCCTCGTAAAAAGCGGTAGGCCTTAAAGTTATTTCAGTAAATATATGCGTAGCTTCGTGTTTATAGCTAAATTTAATTAATGGCATTCAGCGTCGGAGAAGCTTCCTGATTGCAAAATGCTGCTATAAATATTTCCTTCCCACGAGGTAATTCTTTACATAATCTTCAATCCCCTGTTCAAGGCTATGAAAAGTTTGTGCATAACCGATAGATCGTAATTTTCCCATTTCAGCCTCCGTAAAGTATTGATAGGTTTCACGGATATCTTCAGGGGTAGGCACGAAAGTTATTTCGGGCTGCTTATCAAGAGCGGTAAAGGTGTTTTTTGCCAGATCTAGAAATGTACGTGCGGTACCTGAGCCAAGATTGTAGATCCCGGAGTCTTTACGGTGATGCATGAAGAAATACAAGACGTTAATGACGTCCTTAACATAAACAAAGTCACGCATCTGCTCACCATCGTTAAATTCTGGTTTATGAGATTGAAATAACTTCATTCCACCGGTTTTTTCGATCTGATTAAAGGTGTGAAATATGACCGAAGCCATTCGTCCCTTATGGTATTCGTTGGGTCCGTATACGTTAAAGAATTTAAGGCCGGCCCAAAAATATGGCTTGCGATCCTGCTGCAGAGCCCATTTGTCGAAGTCGTTTTTAGAATCTCCATAAGGATTTAAAGGTTTTAACGAAGGGATTTTAGCTTCGTTGTCATCGTATCCCTGTTCGCCTAAGCCATAGGTTGCTGCTGATGAAGCGTAAACGAAAGGCAGGCCGAACTCTATACAGATATTCCAGAGTTGCTTGGTATAATTAAGATTCAGCCGGTTAAATAATTCCACATCAAACTCAGTGGTATCAGTTCGGGCACCTATATGAAACACAAACTGGACATGCAACTGATTTTCGGGCAGCCATGTTGGGAAGTCATCGCGATGGACCTGCTTTGAAAATCTCTTACCCTCCAGGTTCTTGTTTTTTTCTGGATTTGAAAAATCATCCACTATGACCAGATCGTAGTAGCCCTCTTCATTAAGTTTTTGAATTAAACAACTTCCGATAAAGCCTGCGGCGCCTGTAATGATGATCATAAGTTTGAGATTGATTGCTCCTGATATGCTTTCCGGAGCGATTTGTACAATTATAAGAATAACTTTTCTTTTGGTTCAGGAATGACCTCCAGCTTAACTGCCCCGTCGAACAGGACGGATACAGCTTTCCGGCCTTCATCGCCCAAATCTACGGAGTACTGGTTAACGTAAAGTTCGATGTGCTTGTACATCACTTCTTCACTCATTTCCTGCGAATGCGATCGGATGAATTCTAAACCGGATTTAGGGTTTTCAAAGGCGAACTCAACACTGCGGCGGATTACCCGGTTTACTTTCTGTTTCAGTTTTTCCGGAAACTTTCGCTTTATCATAATCCCCCCTAAGGGTATGGGAGAACTGGTTAAGTCTTCCCAAAATTCCCCCAGGTCAAGAATCTTATGCAGACCTTTTTCCTGATAGGTGAACCGGTTTTCATGGATGATCAGACCTATATCGATCCGGGAAGCTATAACAGCATCTTCTATCTCAGAAAATAGCATCTCGGTTTTCTTTTTAGCCTCCGGATATGCGAGGCTTAGTAAGAAATTGGCGGTAGTATACTTTCCGGGAATACCGATGTTCAGTTCAGCAATATTTTTTAGCAGGTACGAGGAATCGGTGAAACGCTCATTTTTGCAAATAAGAAGTGGCCCAACTCCAAAGCCAAGGGCGCTTCCTGAATTTAACAAGACGTAATTGTCGGTTACATAGGCGTAAGCATGGTAGCTAAGTTTAGTAATATCCAGCTCCTGCCTGAGGGCCTTTTGGTTTAGGGTTTCTACATCATCAAAAAAAACCTGGAAATTTAAACCCTCGGTATCTATCTTATGGTGAATCAGGGCGTCGAATATAAAGGTATCGTTGGGACAGGGAGAAAAGCCAAGTGTAAGTTCCATTATAGTTTTGAATATGGAGATTTTAGTATTGAGAATAGGTTATGTTATATTAATGAGCAAGCATATCGGCCAGATAATCGTTCAGGTTTTTTACAGCAAGGGCAATATTCCATTTTTCTTTATTTCGCCGCTCAACATAGTTGGAGACTGAGCGAATTTGAATACATGGTGTGCCGGTGCGGTTGCAGGCATAAAAAAAGGCTGCACCTTCCATGCTTTCTACCTGGGCATTGAACCGGGCCAGTGTTTTGGCAATGGAATACTCGTTCCCATGGACTCTGTTAACCGTAATGGCCTTCACTTTTTTTAAGTTTTCGAGACCGATAAGCTGAAGGGACCCAGCCATGACGGTGCCACTATTTTGGAGATGGGTGATTTCTCCAAATCCAAGTTCTTTTAGAGATAGAAACTCTTCACCATCCTCGGCGCCTTGTTCGGCAAAGATGTCTTCGTTAATCAACACGACCTCGCCAAGGGCAATGTTGAAATCAAAGCTGCCTGCAATGCCTGCGTTAATTGCCAGATCATACTGGTTTGTCGCTAGTTTCTGTCCCAGTGCGAATGCTGTGGCCACCATGCCGACACCTGTTATCAGAATATCAATAGGGAGATTTTCGAAAGTTACCTGATCCTGATTGTTACGATCGCTAAACCGGTTAAGAAAAGGCTCAATTTCCGCGTGGGTTGCGGCTACCAAAAGAATCTTCATCAGGACATAAGTATTAAAATGGTTACCATTGATTTACACTTAAAGATCAAAGGTAATGACCTCTTCGGGATAGCTCTTAAAGCTGACGATTATTTTTGTCAGATCAGTTTAAAGTAATCAAGCAATATCAGCCTACAGGCATGTTGCGAGTTTAAGTATATTTGCTTTTTAATTTTTTAAACATGATTTATATTACCCGCAGAGAAAGATTTAATGCTGCGCATAAACTCTTCAGGCCGGAATGGACTGATGAGCAAAATCTTGAAGTCTTTGGAAAATGTTCCAATCCCAACTGGCATGGACACAACTATGAACTCTATGTTACTGTAAAAGGAAACATCAATCCTCAAACTGGCTTTGTAATTGATCTGAAAGAGTTGAAAGCCATTATTAGAAGTGAGATTACTGATGCGCTTGATCACAAGAATATTAATCTTGACGTTAATTTCATGAAAGGTAAAATGGCCTCAACGGAAGTTCTTGCGGTTGCAATTTTTGATCAGCTTAAGCCTCATATACTTAATCAGGGTGCGGAATTGCATTCCATTAAGTTGTTTGAAACTGAAAATAATTTTGTGGAATACCTTGGATAAGATTTTTGCTAAAGCACACTGATGAAAACCAACACACATGATCACTTCTCTGATGAGGAGCAGCTTGAGGGATATGTAAAGATTGACCGATATAACCCCGATAAGATCGCTCGGATTGCAGATCATTATACAGATATTCTCAGGGGCCTTGGCGAAGATCCTGAACGCGAAGGCCTGTTAAAGACGCCGGAGAGGGTAGCAAAAGCTCTGCAATTTTTGACTCATGGTTATGACTTGAAACCTGATGAAATATTGCGCAGTGCCATGTTTAAAGAGGAGTACAGCCAGATGGTTGTAGTGAAGGATATAGAAGTTTATTCTATGTGTGAGCATCACATGCTTCCATTTTTCGGAAAGGCCCATATTGCTTATATTCCGAATGGTCATATTGTGGGATTAAGTAAAATCCCCAGAGTAGTAGATGCTTTTGCCCGGCGCCTTCAGGTTCAGGAGCGACTTACCAATGAAATACGGGACTGTATTCATGATACATTAGACCCGGCGGGAGTGGCAGTGGTTATTGAATGCAGACACTTATGTATGTCAATGCGCGGCGCACAGAAGCAAAATTCGGTTACTACAACATCTGCATTTACAGGTGAGTTTGTAAATGAACCTACCAGAGCGGAGTTTTTAAGACTAATTACTGCCAATTTAAGTTAGATTTTGACTCCAGCCATCTATTTAAATAATTAAAGAACCAACCAGCAAAAGAATGAGAGCATACATCTTTCCCGGTCAGGGAGCGCAGTTTACAGGAATGGGTAAAGACCTGTATGATCAGTCAGAGAGAGCACGAGAATTATTTGAAACAGCAAATACAATATTGGGTTTCCGCATTACTGATATAATGTTTACGGGTAGTGATGACGAACTAAAGCAGACAAATGTGACTCAGCCTGCTATCTTTCTGCATTCTGTTATAATGGCTAAGGAGCTTGGCTCAAGGTTTAAGCCCGATATGGTTGCAGGTCATTCTTTGGGAGAATTTTCTGCCCTGGTATCTGCAGGAGCGTTATCATTTGAAGATGGGTTAAGATTGGTGGCTGCCCGAGCTAACGCTATGCAGAAGGCCTGTGAAATTCAACCATCTACGATGGCTGCTATTTTAGGATTGGATGACTACACAGTAGAAGACATTTGTCAGCGAATTAGCGAAATTGTCGTTCCGGCTAATTATAATTGTCCGGGACAGCTTGTTATTTCGGGAACAGTAGAAGGTGTAGATAAAGCATGTGAGCTAATGACTGCTGCAGGCGCAAAGCGTGCTATTAAATTAAATGTGGGCGGCGCCTTTCATTCTCCGTTAATGGAGGCCGCCAGGGTGGAGTTGCAGCAGGCTATTGAAGCCACGGAAATTAAGGAACCGGTATGCCCGGTATACCAGAATGTTGATGCGAAGCCATACAAAGATGTGGCCAGCATAAAATATAACCTGATAGCACAACTTACCGGAGCAGTACGGTGGACTCAAACCGTTGAGCATATGTTAAAAGATGGGGCAACCTCATTTACTGAAGTTGGACCAGGAAATGTTTTGCAGGGGCTGGTTAAAAAGGTTAATCGGACTATAGAAACTAATAGCGCTGTTATTTGATTAAATTCTGGATTTTATGCGCTGGGGCTCAATTTTTGAGCCCTTTTGTATTGTTGCTATTTTTACCTAAACGTTTATTGATTTGTCCGGAGCTTTAAAAATTCGCCTTCTGCTTTTCGTTCTGGCGCTGGCTTTTGCAGGCACCGCTTTAACTATTAATTTAACTTTCAATAAAGAGGAGATCCTGCACCAGGACTCTCGGACTATTCAGACACGCCTCCACGAAAAGGAAAGGTTTATCAAAGAGTTCATTAATAATCCTGTCATTTTTGATTCGTTAAAGACTCTTCATCAGAATCCTGCATGGGCTCAAAGTCTCATTCCAAAGTTTCAGGACGAAAGACATATCTACCTCCATACTTACTTAAACGGCAAATTATTATTCTGGATCGGCAATAATATACTCTTTGACTCAGATGCTGGCTTTAAGGAGGGCAGTACGTTCTTGACGTGGAAAAACGGCTGGTACGAGGCAATCAAGAAGACGGAAGGCGATTTTTCGGTCATGGCATTAATTCCCATTAAGTCGAATTATCCTTATCAGAACCAATATCTTGTAAATGAGTTTTCTAAGGATCTAATAAAAACAAATAAGCTGGACATTGCTTCAGTTAACGACAAACCGTCTTACAGTATTCGTAACAACGAGGGTAAATATCTCTTCTCTGTTAAGCTAAAACCGGAGGCGATTAGTAATTTCTACTCCGGTATGGAGCTATGGATGTTAATTCTGTCTATCGTTTGTACTTTGTTTCTTGTAAATCAAATCTGTACCTGGATTGCTTCTCGGGGGTACATTGTGCTCTCTATCTGTTTTCTGGCGTTTTTCTTATTGGGATTCAGGTTGCTGGATTTAGAAAATCCATGGTTCGATATTCATTTCACGCTTGATATTTTTCATCCAAAGCATTATGCTTCGAGCTATTTGTTCCCCTCCCTTGGCGATTTTCTGTTAAATGTTCTGGCCTTAACCTGGCTGATGAGTTATATCTACACTTATCGCAATGAGCTCAGACTTTCAGGAAGGTCGTGGCAACCCTGGGGCAACTATGCTGCATTTACGGTAATGCTTGGCATTACTTACTTGGGTGGGTTTGTAATTGATGAACTTTTGCATGGCTTAATCACCAATTCAAGCATAAGTTTTGATGTAAGTAATGTGCTTAATCTAAATTGGGTCAGCTGGGTCGGCCTGTGCATATTCTGTTTTTTAGCTTTGAATTTCTATTTGCTAATTGAGACGGGGCTAGCTATCACTGAAACATTATATCTCAGAAACAGAGAGCGTTTGACGATATTTTTGATTTTCTTGCTAATTGGCATTTTAAGCAGAATTTTTCTTGGAGGACCCGATTGGTTCTTCCTTTTCATTGCTCTGATAATATACCTTTCAGGCCTGGCTTATTATAGATATCGGAACCGGTTCCACTTAAGCATATTCATCTTCGTAATTCTGGTTTTCGCAACAGGCACCTCACTAAAACTTTCGGAGTATGAGCTTATTAAAGAGAATGAAGTCAGGAAACTTCTTGCCGAAAACCTCATCTCAACCGATGATCCGAATGCAGTTTTGTTATTCCTGGAGATTGAAGATCTCATATTGAAGGATAAGGCGGTTGTGGACTATTTTAAAAATCCCATTGCCAGTCATAATTCAATAAACAACCGGCTGCAAAGACTCTACTTTGCAGGGTATCTTTCCAGATATGATTTTGCATGTTTCGAATTTAGTAAAGCGGGTTACCTGTTAAAAGGTGATACTAAAGCATCACTTGGTTATTACAAGAATTTTGTACTATCGAATGCAGTGAAGATTTCCGATTATTTCTATCGCGTAAGCAACACCTTCGGTTATCAGAATTATTTCGCCCTTTTACCTATTGTGGATGGTGGCGAAACACTGGGCACCCTGGTGATTGAGCTAAAATCTAAAGAATTCGGTTTGGGAACAGCAGCTCCTGAACTGCTCGTGGATGGAAAAATAAAACAGGATGTTTCCCTTAAAGAATATTCCTATGCATACTATAACAACGGAAAATTAGCAAATCAATATGGCGATTTTGTATATAGCCTGAACGCAAATGACTTCAAAGCCAAGTTGCGTGACTTTGTGTTCGAACATAAAAAGGATTTGAATGGAAGAGAATATAGCCATCTCTCGTTTCAGCCTAATCAGCGCAAATTGATTGTAATAAGCAAGGAGGTGAACACCCTGTTAACTCAATTAGCGTCGGTCTCGTTTGTATTTCTAATCTTATTGTTATTTACCACCGCGATCTTTTTACTAAGATGGGTTTGGTTTAGTTTTTTAAATTATGATATCCGATGGCGGAACTTTCGCTGGAATTATCTCGTCACTTCAAACCGCATCCTGTACAAGACCCGTATACAGGTTTCGATGGTGGCCGCAGTTGTGTTTACGCTACTGATTACAGGCTTCATTACTTATCTGAACATTAAAGAGCAGTATCGCGAACAGCAGGAGAATGAAATTGTTGAAAAGGTCCGTAAAATAGCAAGCGGTCTGGATAAAACCGTATTTACAACCAACTCACTGAAGGCAGATGAGGAAGTTGAAACTGCTTTTATCCGTTTCTCTGAATTGAACGGAGCCGATTTGAATCTGTTCGATGTAAACGGAAGCCTGATACTTTCGTCACAGCCTAAGGTGTATGTAAATGGATTGATAGGACCTAAAATGAGTTCGACGGCCTACTTATATCTTAAATTGCTACAGAAGTCGGAATTTGTGAATGCTGAGAAGATTGGGAACTCGAGGTTCATTTCAGCCTATATACCAATACGGAACAATCAAAACGAGCCGATGGGCTATTTGGGGCTACCATATTTCACAAATGAACGCGATTACGAAGAGCGTCTGGGCGAATTTATTAATGCTCTTGTAAATGTGTATGCCTTGGTTTTCGTGGCCATTGGCTTTTTCGCAGTCTTTGTGGCCAATCGTATTACTAGTCCGTTAACCCTAATCCAGAAGAATTTAAGTGAGATTCAGATTGGCAGACGGAACGAGCCGATTGTTTGGAAACGCAATGACGAGATTGGCAATCTTATCAAGGAATATAATAATATGATCTCGGCACTGGAAGACAGCACTCAAAAGCTGGCCCGTTCAGAACGGGAAACTGCCTGGCGAGAAATGGCTAAGCAGGTAGCTCATGAGATTAAGAACCCTCTAACGCCATTGAAACTAGGTGTTCAATTACTTGAGAAATCCTGGAAAGAGAAGGATGTGAACTTTGATAAGAAGTTTGAGAAATTCAGTAAGTCATTTGTTGAACAGATTGAAAGCCTAGCCCATATTGCTTCCGAGTTTTCAAACTTTGCGAAGATGCCAGAGACTATTTTTGAGAAAGTATATCTTCCCGACATTTTGCAGCAGTCTATTGAACTCTATAGTCAGACTGACCATATTGCAATAACTTTTAGCAACAGCATTTCCGCTGGTAAATTTGTTCGAGGTGATAAGGATCAATTACTGAGATGTTTTAATAACCTGATTAAGAATGCAACCGAAGCACGGCTTGACGGACGTAAAGGCCTTATCAAAGTGCGTTTATATAATACTGGGAAGAATGCATTCATTGAGATTCAAGATAATGGAAGTGGAATTGAAGAAAGCTTAAGACCTCAGATATTCACGCCAAACTTTACAACCAAAAGTTCAGGTACCGGTTTAGGGCTTGCATTCGTAAAGCAGGCTTTGGAGAATATGGGAGGTAACATTAGCTACCGGACTGAAATAGGACATGGTACCACGTTTTATATCAACATCCCACTGGATTCGTAAGATATTGGATTAAAGAGTGCAATATTAAATACACCTATATCCGATGTATGGAAGTACCAAGATCAGACAATTCTCCAGAGGTTTTTGCCAATCAACAAATGGGTAATACACAAAAAGCATCCTGATTAGGATGCTTTCAGAAAGACTTGTTGTTGGTGTTTATCTGAGTGCAACGGTTCCGCGACCCATGCTATATCCATCGGCGTAAAGAACTACCGTATAAGTTCCTTTCTCGAAACTCCCCGGATTAGTCCAGTCAATTGAATAAACCTTACCGTCATTTGCAAATTCAACCGCAGTCTTATAAGTGTATTGCAATTCTTCGTCATCAGCAATAAACATAGATCCGTTGTCTGAGATCAATAAGTTTCCATTAGGATCGATGATACGCATATAAACATCGTGCATCCCTTTTTCTGCAATCGAGTTGTCGATAATAGAAAAGTTCACACGAAACTTCTTGGCAGTACTCGCCTTGGTTACGTCGGATTCTTTACCGTTATTCCGAACTCGTATAGGAGTTATAGATACATTCCCGGTTTTTAATGCTGCAGCTGCCTTAACTTTAGTGCTTAACTCTTCGTTAGCCTTCTCAAGATCAGTTGCCTTGCTGCTCACCGAATCAATTGTGGTCCTAAGGGTATTACGTTCGGTAGTTAATGCTGCATTCTGTTGCTTAAGTTCAGAAATATCAGCGGTATATTTGGTTACGAAGTATCGAAGCTGTTTAATGTCTTCCTGAGCTTTGGCCAATTGACCCTGGTTTAAAGTACCCTTTTTAAGGGCCGCCCTAAGTTCCGCAATTTTTGCTCTCGCAAGTTCCTGCTCATTTTGCATTTCCTCTGAAAGCTTAATGTTTGCACTATTGGAATTATCAAGTTCTGCTTCGATTTTGTCAATTTCAGTCTGCATCCTTGATTTCTCATCGCTTATGGTGACAATGCGCTCATTAGATTTTTTCTCTTTGAAAAACAAATAAGCGTTTGTGCCGAGGAGAGCCAGAATCACGGCAACTAAAAAGTAAATCTTGTTCGAATTTTTACGTGGTTGCTGTTCTGAATTTTCGTTTTCCATGCTTTTTTTGATGTGTTTAGATTAAATGTTAGCGATTGTTAAATTGTATTAATTAAACCTTGAACAGAAAGTTAGGTTTTTTTCAGCCAAATGATGAAAAAACTATAGATGGCGAGCAAAATTTAAACCATACATCTAACTTGGATTAATATCTTTTATTGCTGTCGGAGCCCTGCCGGTATACAAGTTTAATGTTTTTTAATTATTCTCTGCATATTTTTTGGGGAATTATGCACCGCCGTCGCACCGCTCAGCGTTTCTTATAGAAAGTAACGATGATAATTTTAAGTCATTATAGACTGTTAAAATACAACCCGCCTGCCCTTATTACTTTAGCTTAATGACCAATGGAGTATAAAAAAGGATTATTAGTTTTATGCGCCGAGTCGAATCGTTACCTTTGAAATTTGTTAATTGCTTATAATGATAAAACGATCTTTACTTCTAACATTACTCTTTTTCCTTTCAATCACTTCATTTGCACAGCTTCCTGCAGTCTCTCCCAAACGCGAATTTCGTGGGGTCTGGCTTGCGACAGTGGCAAATATTGACTGGCCTTCAAAGCCGGGTCTCTCCACAGAAAATCAAAAAAAAGAACTTCTCCGAATATTCGACGATCACCAAAGGAGTGGTATAAATGCCATTATGATGCAAATCAGGCCCTCTACTGATGCACTATATGGTAAAGGACGCGAAATGTGGAGTCGCTTCCTGACGGGAAAACAAGGTTTGGCACCATTGCCCTATTACGATCCCCTCGAATTTGCGATAGAGGAAGCTCATAAACGTGGAATGGAACTACATGCATGGTTCAATCCATACAGAGCCACTTTCGATCTTGTCGAGACTAATACAAACGCTCAGCATATAACTCGAATGAAGCCTGAGTGGTTCTTTACTTATGAAGGGAAAAAGCTCTTCAATCCTGGAATACCCGAAGTGCAGGAATATATTGTTCAAATAATAATGGACGTTGTTCGTAATTACGATATCGACGGTATTCATTTCGACGATTATTTCTATCCCTACCCGGACTCGAAAAACAGGCCTTTGCCCGATACCGAATCTTTCAATAAATACGGAGCTCATAAATTCACCAACATTGCTGACTGGAGAAGAAATAACGTGGATACCCTGATCCAGACCCTTAACGATAGTATTCACACTGAGAAAAGTTATGTAAAGTTTGGCGTCAGTCCCTTTGGTATATGGAGAAACTTGTCGCAAGATCCCGAAGGTTCAGAGAGCAACGGATTTGATGGATATGGTAAGCTTTACGCAGATGCCCGTAAATGGACCCAGGCTGGTTGGGTAGATTATATTAATCCGCAATTATATTTTCCATTCTTTTATAAGCTGGCACCGTACGAGAAGCTTTTGGACTGGTGGAGTAACAATACTTATGGGAAGCACCTGTACATTGGGCAGGCTGCCTATCGGGCCTCCGAAAACCGTGAGGGATGGAGGAATCGTCAACAGATACCAGACCAGATCAGATATCTTAGAAATAACACTCGTGTTCAGGGGAGCGTTTTCTTTAGTTCAAAATCTTTGTCAAACAATCTTGCCGGTGTTAATGACTCACTACGCGGTGATTTTTATCAGCACCCCGCCCTGCAACCCGCCATGTTATGGCTGGATGATGTAGATCCTAACCCGCCAAAAGAGGTGACAGCAACTGCTTTAAATGATTGTGTTGACATTCGCTGGAAAGCGCCATCACCAGCTTCAGATGGTCAAACAGCCTACGGTTATGTAATATATCGTTTTGCGGAAGGAGAGGAGATACGTACTAGTCAGGCGGCAAATATTTTGAAGATCTCCTTTGATTCTTCGAAAACCAGTTACTCAGACTTCTCTGTGTCATCTGGAACAAGGTATACCTACGTTGTTACCGCGATTGACCGCTTGAAAAACGAAAGTTTAAACTCCATGAAAGTGGGAATTCGAACTGGTGAAAGTGCCACGCAGGTTGCAGCACCAGCGGCCGCTGGCGAATAATTGCGCAGTTACGGCCAAAAAGACTCAAAGAAAAAGCCGGTGACATTTAATCATCCGGCTTTTACAAATAGAATTTCAGTAACTGATTAATTACTAGCGTCGGCCATTAACAGGTTGACGCTTATATTTTCGGCATTTTTCTTTTCTGCGAGTACGAATTCAATCTTCTTGCAGATCTCGTATTCTTCAAGGGCTTTAAACCGGTCAAGATCAAGCTGGATATCCTGCATACTCATTTCTGACATCATAGCTAAGAAATCTTCTTTAGCGAACCAACGAAAAGCCGTTATTGCCTGACTGGAAAACGAAAGAATTGAATGATTTAATTTTTTGATATTGTCTTGAGCGTTGTTATTTGACATTTGGTTTTTCGTTAGATGTTGAAAACGGTTTTTACGGCGTGGCTAATGCTTAGGTTTCATTTTTTGTCAGTTGTTTCTGCATAAACTCTAGTGGATTGTTATGCTAACAACATTCAATCGATTTTGTGATTCTACTATAGCGAAATTATTACATAAGGTTTCCATCGTATGTTTGCGACTTTAGAATCCAGACACCCTTACTTACAAACTTATTTTTTCTCAGGCAACAAGACCAACCGGATATAGTTATCACCGCTTAAATACTTATTAGCAGCTGCTTTCAAAGTTTCCGGTGTAATCTTCTTAATTGATTCTAAATAACCTAGAATTTGTTTAGGATCCTCGTTGTTTTGAATTTGTCCGGTCAGGTATCCCAACCAGAAGCCATTGTCTTTAAGCTGGATTTCTGTGCTTCGGCGCTCTTCCGCAATAAACTTTTCAATGTCGACAGCTTGCGCACCATTCTGTTTAATCTTATTGATCTCATCAAGTGTAGATGCGATGAGTTTGTTGACATTTTCCGGCCCACAACCAAATGAAATGTTGATCGAATAAGTCGCCTGCGGATATTTGCTATAGCTCGCCCGTGCACCAACTCCGTACACACCACCCTCGTCTTCACGCAGTCGCTCTATCAATTTAATCGTTAGCACTTCTGCCAGCGCATCCAGCTGGTTGTTGTTCTCTTCATTGTAGGTATAATCGCCACTGAATACCAGCCGCACATTTGCTTTTGGTTCCTGACCCTTTAATACAGTCTTTTCGATCTTACCTTTTGGAGTTTTAATACCCAGATCGCGCGGCTTATCATTGCGGCTGACTGACGGCAAGCTCCCAAGGTATTGTTCAAGTAAAGGTTTAATCTTTTCAGTTTCAAAGTTACCTACGAAGGTAAATGTGAAGTCGCCAGCATCAGCAAATCTCTCTTTGAAGATATGGTACGCCCGTTCCAGGTTGATCTGTTCCACCTTTTCAATGCTCGGCCCTGTACGACGAACATTATAATTGCCTAACACAGCTGCGACTGTATCAGCAAAAACACTATTCGGGTCGCTGCTGCGGTTCGCAAGATTACCTTTTAGCTGAGTGATATACCCTTTAAAGATTTCCTCATCCTTACGCGGACTTGTGAAATACAAGTAAACCATTTGTAATGCTGTTTCCAGATCCTGTGGATTAGTAAAGCCAACAATACTCTCACTTCTTTCATTTAGGCTGGGTTGAACTACTACTCTTTTCCCTGTCAATAGTTTGCTCAATTGGATGGAATTGAAATCTCCCAAGCCGCTGCGATTAATTATGGTCGAAGCATTTGAGGCCGATTGAAAGTCTGCATCACTGTATAATGAAGTTCCGCCCGGACTCACTGCGCTAAAACTGATCTCATCGTTTTTGAAGTCAGTAGGTTTTAGCATTACTTTAACACCATTGCTTAATGTTAATTCGGTAATGCCCAGTGCTGCAATTTTCTTTTCTCCGGTTACCTTTCCCGGTGCAGGCTTTGTGGAAAGCAATGGCTTATCCGACACCTGATCGACATAAGGAGTTATCTCATCACTGGCAACTTGCTTAATCCAGGCGTTCACAGTCGCTTCATCAGGCAATTTATCTTTGTCCTTTTCCGGACCCATAATAATTACATCACGATTGGTGTCGGTAATGTATTTTTTAGCAATTCCGTTCACCTGAGCTAATGTGATATCTGCAATATTCTTTTTATAAAAGTCATACTCATACTGAATGCCTGGACTTGCTTCACCTGTTAAAAAGTTTCTGAGGTATTCGTTTACAAAGCTCTCCGAATTGGTTTTATCTTTTTCTTTATAAGCTGATTCCTGACTGGTCATGAAAGCAGTCTTAGCGCGGTCCAACTCACTCTGCGCAAATCCGAAGCGCTTAATCCGCTCAGTTTCTTTCAAGGCCGTTTTAAACCCCTGCTCCAATTCTCCCGGCTTGGCAACTACGAATGTTGTTGCCGCGTCAAGCCCGGCAAGGAAGCCGCCGATGCTTGCACCTCCCTGTAAAAAAGGTGGGTCGGCCTGTTTGGTCAACTCACTGAACCGGGCTGATGTCATTTGATTGTACAAGGACCGGATCATGTTGTTACGCAGATCAGCCGTTGACTTAATAACTGTTTCAGGGTGCTTTATGATGATTTGCGCGACAGTAACAGGGAATTCTTTATCATAAACAACCGCAACTTGATTCTTATTTAATAAAGGTATATCATATTTAACTCGTTGACGCGGCTTAGCAGGCGCTCTCAGTGTAGAAAATTGTGTTTTGATCATCTGCTCTACTGCATTCACATCCACATCGCCAACAACGATCAGGGCCTGTAAATCTGGTCGATACCAATCAGTATGAAACTGGCGGAGTGTTTCAGTCTTAAAGTTCTTGAGAACATCCTCTGTGCCGATAGGCAAGCGGTTAGAGTAGCGCGAATTGTTAAGTAACATCGGCAGGTATTTGTCCTGCATCCGCTGAGTTGCGCCTTTTCCAAGCCTTTTTTCCTCCAGGACAACCCCGCGTTCTTTATCTATTTCCGCAACGTCTAACGTGACATCCTTTGCCCAGTCCCGCATAATCTGCATTCCATTTTTAAAAACTTCCGGATCATCGGTGGGAATTGGCAGCTGATAAACGGTTTCGTCAAAGCTAGTATATGCGTTCAGATCGGCTCCGAAACGAACACCAGCTTTCTGAAGATAACCTACTAGCTCATTTTTGGGAAAGTTCTTCGTGCCGTTAAAACTCATATGTTCCAGAAAATGCGCGAGGCCCCTCTGATCATCGTTTTCTACGATAGAACCGACTTTAGTGGCCAGGTACAACTGTGCCCGGTCTTTAGGTTCAATATTTTTACGGATATAGTAAGTGAAGCCGTTTGCCAGTTTGCCAATGCGAACGCTCGCATCCATTGGCAGTGGAGCAGTTACTTTTTTCTCCGTTATTGCTTTTGCTGTTCTCTTTTTTCTTGACTTAGATGTTTGGGCTACGGAGATCTCCGAAACCGAAAAAAGAATTGCAACTGAGTAAATGAGAATTTTTCCAGTTAATTTCATGAGAGATACGATAGTTATATTTTTTGAAGATAATGCGGTTTCATTAAACCTTAATGATGATGTTTCTCTTATACATTATCCATAAGATTAGTAGCCAAAATAGTATAAATGTTACAGCCCAGGCAAGGGAAGCATTCACGGGCGAGAAGTATGGCGCAAATAATGTTTTTTGAATCCATACTTGCGTCCCAACCTCTGTACCATCAGCCAGTTTTACTTTAATCATACTTAAAATACGTGGGATCAATCCCGACAGGAAAAATACAGTGATAGCATTTACACCGTATACAACAAAAACTTTGGTCCCTTTGCTGTACTTATGGACGTCTATAAGCCAGTAGCATAACGCAAAGCCCAGCGTCGCTAAACCTCCAGAATATAAAACATATGAGCTGGTCCACAAAGCCTTATTGATGGGGAAAAATAGATCCCAGATCAAGCCAAGGATAACTGCGAGCACACCAATTGTAAACATCCATGAAACTTTGACACTGTCCTCACGATCTTTACGTTTCAACCAGCTTCCTATAAGTACACCAAACAGACCGGTGGCAATTGCAGGCAAGGTGCTAAGAATACCTTCAGGGTCCCAGGTGCGGGATGACTTCCACAGATGGGCTTCGGTCAGAATAGTACGGTCAAGCCAGGCGCCCAGATTAGTTTCGGGCTCCAGATTAGGATAACCTACTCCGGGAACTGGGATAATCGTCATCATAAGCCAGTATCCAACCATTAGAACGGTGAAAATCCATAGCTGCTTTCTCCTGTTTGTCTTGATAAAAATAACAGCAGAAATGAAGAATACAACGGCAATACGTTGCAGCACTCCGGGTATCCTCACCGTCTTGAAAGCTTCGATTGGCTCAGTGAAAACCTTTGGGAAAAGTGATAGAAACAGCCCTAATCCAAACAGGATCAACGCTCTTTTTAATGCGGTAAGTATCAGTTTCGGGTGATCAGTTTGTACCTCTTTCTTTTTACCCAAAGCATAGGCAATTGATACCCCGACAATGAATAAAAAAAACGGAAATATAAGATCAGTAGGGGTACATCCATGCCATGCCGCATGTTTAAGCGGGGCATAAATATTACCCCAGTCACCGGGGTTATTTACCAGGATCATCGCTGCTACAGTAAAGCCGCGAAAAACATCAAGTGATAGAAGGCGGGTATTTTGATTCTTAAGTTTTGAGTTTTGAGTTTTAAGTTCTGACAGTGATACCTTAGTATTGGGTGTAGTCATGATTAAAGGGTTGTTGAACTAGTTCTGATTTTATTGATTAACGAAATTAGCATTTTCCGGAGTTCAACTATTTGATTGTTGAGCATATCAAAATCCGCTTGGTTTAAATAGAGTAATTCTTTAGATATAAGTAAACAGTTTTCAACTTCGCAAGTGGAACCAAGTGAAATTTGAAGAAAATTAGCAAAATCCTTGGGTGTATATTTCCCGCAGCCTCAGCAATATTGTTAGATATAGATATTACTGCCCGGCGTGCTTGGCTGGTTAGATTATATTTTTCTTCAGGTGGGAACAGTGCAGTTTGTTTATAAGTGTCAGAAATCAACTTTATTGATTTCTTCCAAACCAATAAATTTTTGAAATCTTGCATTTAATGGGTTTGGGTTGATTGCACTAAAGCTGCGATTTTTAATTCAAAAATAAAAGACCATCGATGACGGCCTTTATTTTTGAACAACGCATATTAATAATATTACTTTTCACACTTATTCCACTTAAAACTCATTCATTGAGTCTACACTTAAAACTCCTTCCTCAAAACTTGTACCGCACGAAAGCTTCCATTGCTTCATATTCGGCCATGCCGAGCTTATCATAAGCCCGGGCGGTCTCGCGTGTCCGGTCTTCGGCCCGTACCCAGAACTCGCGGGCATCATCGCCCGGAAACACAGGCCGGTCTTTCTGCGACTGGTGTTTAAAGATGGCAAAGCGCTTGCGTTCAACCTCCTGCGGCGAGAGCGGTACGGCCATCTCGATTTCATGAGTTTCGAATTCGTGCCAGGCGCCGCGGTACATCCACAGCCAGCAATCCTTGATCCAGGGCTCGTCTTTTAAGCGCGCCAGGGCCTGCAGAATGATGTCAAAACAAACCTTGTGCGTGCCATGGGGATCGGCAAAGTCACCCGCGGCAAAGATCTGGTGGGGCTTGACCTTTTGCAGCAGGTCTACCGTCATCTGGATATCGGTTTCGCTGACCGGGTTTTTCTGGCTTTTCCCTTTTTCGTAAAAAGGCAGGGCCATGAAGTGGATCCGCTCATCGCACAGGCCGGCATAGCGGGCTCCGCTGATGGCTTCGCCCTTGCGGATCAGGCCCTTGACCGTTTGAATCTCTTTGGTGTCGATCTGGTTGGGCTGCTTGCTTTCGATAAAGGAGCGCATGCCGGCGTACAGCTCTTTCAGCTTGGTGGTGTCCAGGTCAATGGCCTCACTGAAGTCGGTCACGAACTCGACAAAGCGTAACACCTCGTCGTCCCAGACAGCCGTATTGCCGGAGGTCTGGTAGGCCACATGCACTTCGTGCCCCTGGTCGACCAGGCGAATAAAGGTGCCCCCCATCGAGATAACGTCATCGTCCGGGTGCGGCGAAAAGATGATCACCCGCTTGTGATCCGGCAGGGCACGTTCAGGACGCTGGCTATCGTCGGCGTGAGCCTTGCCGCCCGGCCAGCCGGTGATGGTGTGCTGCACCTTATTGAATATATGAATGTTGATTTGGTAAACGGGACCTTTCTCGGTGGCCAGTTCGGCCATGCCATGGTTGTTGTAATCTTCTTCGGTCAGTTTCAGGATGGGCTTATTCAGGTAATTGGAGAGCCAGATGACCGCCTTTTTGATCAGCGGATCGGTCCAGGTGCAGTCCTTGACCAGCCATGGGGTATCAAATCGCGTTAGTTCGGAAGCGGCATCCTGATCCAGCACAAACTCCACGCTTTCCGACAACTGCAGGTAGGTGGCCGGTACGTCCGAAGAGATCTCCCCTTCCACTGCCTTTTTGATGATGGTTGCTTTCTTGGCATTCCAGGCCATCAGGATGATCTGCCGTGCCTTGAAAATGGTGCCGATGCCCATGGTGATGGCCTTGGTCGGCACGTTGGCTTTACCGCCAAAGTCGCGCGAGGCATCCCGCCGGGTCAGGTCGTCCAGGGTCACCAGGCGGGTGCCCGAGTTGGGCGCCGAGCCGGGTTCGTTAAAGCCGATGTGTCCGGTACGGCCAATCCCCAGGATCTGCAGATCCAGCCCTCCGTAGGAAGTGATCTTCTTTTCATAGTCGAGACAGTAAGCCGGGATGTCTTCCAGCTTCAAAGTGCCGTCCGGAATATGGACGTTGGCCATATCGATATCAATATGGTTGAACAGGTTTTCCTTCATGAAGGTCACGTAGCTCTGCGGCGAGTTGGGCCGCATCGGAAAGTATTCGTCTAGGTTGAAGGTCACCACGTTACGAAAACTTAAGCCTTCTTCGCGGTGCAGGCGAACCAATTCCTCGTACATCCCGATGGGCGTGACCCCGGTAGCCAAGCCCAGCACGGCATTTTCACCGGCTGCTTGTTTGCGAATGATCAGATCGGCAATGCGCCGGGCCACCCGGCGGGCGGCAATGTGCTGATCGGGAAAAACGGTTACAGGTAATTTTTCAAAGCGGGTTTCTTCCAGCAGATTTAAACGGGCCATATTTAATTCAGGATGTGGAGGTGAATGGCAAATATAGGTACAAAATTGAAATGGGCATATCAAGCTGTTTTATAGACGGCTTTAACGGGTATGTTTCTAACGATACGCTTTTTTATAGTTTTTCAATTTAGATTTACCTCATGAACCCAGCAATAGCAAAGTTACACCGAATAGCGTCCAAGCCAGAACGACTAATTATTGGTCTCATGTCAGGTACATCTATGGATGGCCTGGATATAGCTTTATGTACTTGCCAGGGCTCAGGTACGGCTTCACGGATTAGCGTTAAAAGGTTCGTTACCGTGCCCTATGACGACGATTTTAGAAAGGAAATTAAAAGCATCTTTTCGAAGCAGACTGTCGATCTCCAGCAGGTATGCATCCTGAATGAAGTAATAGGCATGCGTCATGCCCAGATGATTCTGCAAGCTTTGGATGAGTGGGGTATTTCTCCGCAGGAAGTTGACCTTGTAGCGAGCCATGGACAGACTATTTTTCACGCCCCCAGAATTTTGCATAAGCAGGAAAAGTACCCAAATGCAACAATGCAAATTGGCGATGGCGATCATATAGCTTTAAATACAGGCATTATTACCCTCTGCGATTTCAGGCAGAAGCACCTGGCTGCCGGCGGCGAAGGGGCGCCACTTGCTGTATACGGTGATTATTTGATCTTTTCAAAAGCCAGTGAGAACCGGCTGATGCTCAATATTGGCGGAATTGCTAATTTCACTTATTTACCTGCCGACGGGGACGCAAACAAGGTTTTCTCAACCGATGTCGGACCCGGTAATACGATCATGGATCAATACATACAACATCATTATCCGGGTTTTTATTTCGATAGAGATGCTCAGCTGGCCTCTAAGGGAAACGTAAATCTGGATTTATTGGCAGAGCTATCCGCTCATGAGTTTCTAAATTCCCCAATTCCAAAAACAACAGGGCCAGAACTATTCAACCTTCAGTATTTAGCAAATGCGCAGCAACGTTCAGAAACCAGTTTTATCTCTCATGAAGATGTACTGGCGACTTTATGCAGGTTTACCGCTGATGGTATTGTAGGAGCAATTAACACATGCTTTAGGGAAGGAGAGACGGCGACCATTTTTATGAGCGGCGGTGGGATGCACAATCCGTTACTGGTCAGTTATTTAAAAGCTGGCCTGCCGCAGATGACTTTCCGTACGACGGCTGAACTGGGTATTGATCCGGATGCAAAGGAAGCCGTTCTTTTTGCCATCCTGGCTAACGAAACCGTTGCCGGCGGGGCCACTGATTTTGGAAGCCGCAAGGGTGTACCCTCTGTATGTATGGGTAAAATTTGTCTTCCGGGCTAATTGCTTCAGATAACCTTAACAATCTCCTTGTAAGCTGAAAGAACCTCATCGGTTTCCTCGCGATCCGTTATCAGGTAATCAAGAGCATTTAAATCGCATACCTTCATCTTTTGTACGGAGCCCAGTTTTTCTCCCAGGCTCATGATAGCTAAGCGGCGGGAGGAGCGAATCATTGCTTTTTTCACCTGGATCACTTCCCAGTCTGAATCGGTAATTCCTTCCTTAAAGTCAATGCCATTCGCACCCAGAAAACATAAGTCAACTTTGATCTCTGCCAGTTCGCTCACCGTTTTTGCCCCCATATTGATATGGGCATTTTTACTCAGCTGCCCGCCGATCAGTATCACTGTTAGCAAGCGGCGTTCTGATAATTCTAATGCAACCAAAGGACTGATCGTAAAAAACGTAGCCTCCAGAGTATCAGGTATCATTCGGGCAATTTCAATCATGGTGGTTCCCCCTCCCGTTAATACTACCATGCCTTCAGTCAACAAGGTCACCGCTTTTTGAGCTATTAATTTTTTAGATTCCTGCGCATAAACTTCGTTTAGCTGGTAAGGGAAATGAAAAGACTTCGACAAAGCGCCTCCATGTACTTTTTCTACTTTGCCGGTTTCTGCCAGATTGTTAAGATCGCGACGTATCGTGTCTTCGGAAACCTGTAATTGCGCACTTAGATCAGATGACAAAACCTTATTGTGCAAGTTGATCTGCTTGATTATAAATGCATGCCTTTCTTTCTTGAGCATGTTCCCGTTTGATTGTTCCATATAATTATGGTATGCGCTAATTTTGCGGATTGACCTGCATAAATATAAAATTTTGAGACAGAACTGCCGCTTCCTGCGGTTTTAATTATTCAAAATTAATTGTCTTGAATGATATGTTTTATCCATACTTCGACGTGCGGCAACTGTCCAAGATGCGATTAAGACATATATTATTTGGTGAACAGCTTCTTAATTCAATCTGATTATTAATTATATTTATGTATAAATCATGCAAATATCGGCAAGCCGGTAAATAGTAAGGTTCCGATATAATGATAGAGCCATTCCTACATAGCTTAATTGTTAAAAAAAAACTTACGTATGAAAAAAAATTACTCACCTCGCGGGAGCGGACTCAAAGTAGTTCTCTGGCTTCCGCTATTTCTGATTTACTTTCTCCCGAATGTGAGTGCGCAGGTACAGCGTGTGACCATTACCGGGAAAATCACTGAAGCTTCCGGAGGGCAGTCGATACCCGGAGCACTGATCAAAGTGCAGAATACCAGTTTTGCCACCTCCGCGAATGCTAATGGCAATTACACTTTGCCGGTTGACTTGAATCCCGGAGCATACCAACTTGTATTTTCATTCCTTGGCTATCGTTCCCTCACCAAAAGCGTTCAAATTGGCCAATCAGAAGCACTGGTAGTAAATGCCGAACTTACACAAGATATGGTTGGGTTGGATGAAGTGGTTGTTACCGGTTCGACGGTCAGGGAAAGCCGGCGTCAGCTGGGAAATGCCATAAGTACAGTAAAATCAGGTGATCTGAACCGTACAGGTACCGCAAATTTAATCAGTGCCTTACAGGGAAAAGTACCTGGGGCTCAAATCACCCAAAACTCAGGGGATCCCGCTGGTGGAGTCAGCATTCGATTAAGAGGGGTGAAGTCGGTAATTGGAAGTTCAGATCCGCTTTATGTGATTGATGGGGTTATTTCAAGCAATTCTTCGGTGAATGTATCGCAAACAGCACTAAGTAATCAGGTAGGTAGCGCAAACGTAGGAACCAACCGTTTGGCTGATATTAATCCGGCGGATATAGAAACCATCAACGTTATTAATGGAGCCGCCGCTGCTGCTCAGTATGGGTCGAGGGCAGCTAATGGAGTGGTGATTATAACAACCAAGCGTGGCTCGAGCGCAAAACCAACTATTTCTTTTACTACCAGTTTAAATACGAACGAATTGCGCAATAGGGTGGCTATCACTACATATGGCAAACAGTTCGGCTTCGCGGGCCTGCGTTTGCATACGATAGGTGGAGTTTCTGCTGCACAAATCACTGCCAACCCCGGCACAACGGTAACCCCAATCGTTAGGGAAGGAGTTAGTACTAATCTGGCTACTAATTTAGTAGATGTAACCCGCTATGATTACCAGGATGATATTTTCAGATCAGCAACCGGAACTGATAATAATCTATCCCTTAAAGGTGGAACTGATAACACTCAATATTTCAGTTCCATTTCATACATGAAAAACCAGGGCATTATAAAAGGCACCGATTTTCAACGATATAGCCTCCGCGGTCGCCTGGATCAGCGGATAGCAGACTGGGTAAAAATGTCGGTAGGGCTAAGTTACTCCAATACTCTTTCGAATGAAAAGGCCAATGGGAATGTATTTTATAGTCCTATAAATTCGGTGAATATCACTAATAATATTTGGGATATCACCCAGCGTGACGCCTTTGGTAACCTCAAAGCGGTTGAGCCAACACGGGTGAATCCGCTGACGACCATAGAAGCGATGAAGTTTTCGCAAAGGGTAAACCGCACAGTAAATGATGTCCAGTTTAACTTCACTCCCCTTAAAGGATTAAGCGTTGACTGGATTGCAGGACTGGATAACTACTCGGCCTTGGGCAATAATTTTATACCAGCTTATCCTTATGCTGCAGAAGCTGGGTTGCCCCTGGAAAGATATCCGAATGGTTTTGCTTCAACAGTTAACAATACAGTTACGCTTTTTAACACGGATCTGAATGTAACCTACGAGCGTAATTTAGCGGAAGTATTGAAAATGACTCTCATTGGAGGTGCCAGTTACCAATTTAGCCGCTTTGACTTATCCGGTTCAACCGGCGAGTCATTGGCTCCTTTTATTGAAACTGTGAGTGGTGCGTCCAGCACCACCGTAAAAGCTAATAGTTCCTCCGATAGGTATAATGTCAGTGGTGTTTTTCTTCAATCTACTTTCAACTATAAAAGTTTATTCTACTTAACAGGGGCAGTAAGAAATGACCGATCTTCTAAATTTTCTCCATCTGAAACAAACCAGGTCTATCCAAAAGTGAGCTCAAGCTTTGTGCTCTCAGATATCAACGGCTGGAAGGATAATTCTTTCACGAAGAATATCGATGCATTAAGATTCAGACTGTCATGGGGGCAGGCAGGAAATTTAACAGGAATTGGTTCTTACGATCGTTTCTGGCAATTTACAGCGATTCCATTTTTAGGAAAAAATACCATCACTCCGAGCTCAACTTTAGCTAATCCACGGGTAAGGCCCGAACGAATGACTGAAACGGAAGGTGGTTTTGATCTGACGCTAATCAATAATCGAGTCAACATTGGCTTCACAGCCTATAAGCAAAAGGTTAAAGATTTAGTTGTTAACCGGGTTTTAGCCTCTACGAGCGGCGGTACCAGTATTGTTAACAATGTTGGAACCTTGGAGAACAAGGGACTTGAGATTTCTTTAGGAGTTAACCCTGTAAAGACCGATATTTTTAATTGGGAGACCACTCTGTTATTTAATCATAATAAAAACAAAATGCTCAGCCTTGGAAGTCCCACAGTGCCGATCAGTACCGTTTCGGGAGCGCCGGTTTTCCTTGTTGAAGGACAGCCATCATCAGTCTTTTATGGTAATCCTTATGCCCGTAACGCAGATGGATCTTTATTGCTTACAAGTCAGGGTTTGCCACAACGTGAAAGAGGAACTCAAACCGGTACAACTACCTTTACTCCCCAACGCGATGCAAGCGGACAACCCACAGGGGCATTTGTTCGAACAATAATTGGCGATCCTAATCCAGAATGGACCGGTTCGTTTGCAAACAATATTTCTTACAAAAAGGCTAGTCTGCGATTTTTGGTGGATGTGCTAAGTGGTGCCGATGTATTTAATGCTGATAAACGAACCCGACAGAACGTGGGCATTGGAGATCTTGCAGAGAAGGAACTTAAGGGCGAATTACCACGCGGATATATTTTCGCACTGGTTCCTATTGAAGAGTTCAGAGTAGATAATGGATCTTTTGTTAAACTAAGGGAAGTATCCTTAAATTATCAATTGCCAAACTTTGTTAAAGGTTTAAGCAGTATGAATATTACTGTTGCCGGGCGCAACCTGTTTTCAAGGGATGATTACAATGGCTATGATCCTGAAACGAATGCAGGCGGGAACAGCGACCTGTTGAGAGGAGTAGATTTTGGAAACGTGCCCATTCCCAGGAGTTTTCAGATACAATTATCTGCCTCTTTTTAGGATTCTGGATTCATACTAAATCACATGAAAATGAAAAAATTACTGATCAATATATTACTGACTCTGGGAGTTATTTGCCTGGATTCATGTAAAAAGGAATATCTTAACCCTGGTTCGGCAAGCGAGCAGCAAGTAATAAATGATGCTAACGGATTAATTTCGTTAGCTAACGGCTTGCAAGCTCGCTTTACAGTAAGCCGGGTAAGCCCGGTTTACAATTACATCACCGCCAGCGGTTTATCAACTTTTGAGTTAGCCGTGCTCAATGATGGAAATACCGACGAAGCTAACCTTAGAAACGGTGGACTTGCCGTTCAGGGAAATAATGCGGTAATAAGGAACCTTTGGGAGCAATGTCATTTGGTTAAAGCCAACGCTGACATTGTTATTAGCAATAGTGAGAAAGTTGCCGATGCAGGCACCCGAAGTGGTCTCATAGCTTTTGCTTCTATCTTCCGCGCCCTGTCGCTGGGAACTTTAGCTCAGTTCTGGGAGCAGGCACCCATCGCCGTGCAAACTGATGCAGTATTTAGTTCCAGGGAGGACTTATTGAAAGAGGCTGTCAGTACGCTGGAAGCCGCTTCGGCCACGCTTACAGCAACCCCTCCATCGGCCACCTTTACAGCTAAGATCGTTCCGGCGATTGACATTTCTAACACTATTAATGCCCTGATTGCCAGATATAGCATCATGCTGGGAGACAATGATAAGGCTATAGCGGCGTCAAACCTGGTAAATCTCACGATTAAGTCCGCTTTTGCGTTTGATGAGGCCAGTAGAAATCCGATGTTCGAAACTTCGTTCAGTAACCGCAACGTTGCCGAACCCTTTAACAGAAGCTTTGGATTGCCGCCTGCCCTCGCCCCGGATCCCAATGATAAACGTACCTTATTTTACTTTTCTCAGTCCGGAATTGCCGGTGATAACATTGGGAAGGCTAGCTTCTACACCACTAACAGTTCACAAATTCCGGTCTATCTCCCTGGGGAATTGATTCTGATCAAATCGGAAGCCTTTGCCCGCAAAGGCGACCTCGCAAATGCGATTATCGAATTAAATAAAGTGCTGACAAAAACTCCGGCTCAGGATGCCTGGAGTTTAGGTGCTAGCTTGCCTCCATATTCCGGCGCAATTACTCAAGATGCGGTTTTGCAGGAAATATACCGGAACAGGTGTATTGAGTTGTTTTTATCGGGAATGAAGCTTGAAGATTCACGTCGTTTCGGTCGGCCAGGTCCTTCTGGTGTTGGAGCCGAACGTAACCGAACCTTCTATCCCTATCCTCAATCTGAAAAAGATAACAATCCTCAAAATACGCCTCAGGATCCAACTGAGTAACTGGCTCAGTTTTCCCGGGATGTAAGCAATTAGATATTTTATAAATATCTCAGAAAGGCCGCCACAAACAGTGACGGCCTTCTTTAATTCTCAGCTGTAAGAATCCCTACCATGCGGACAAATTGTCCAACGCAAATAATCCAGCGAATTAGGCAAGGCTGTTTTCTAACTTCCTAATTCGTCCCGTAAACCTGCATAAAACCGCAAATTTTCTTCTTAGCTTATAAGAATGTTTGTGTGCCAGCAAATTCCTGGTAAACTTCTCCGAGATTACTATATGCTTAGTATGTGCTTACTATATACTTACTATGTGCTCACTATATAAATTATATAGTAATTACCCTGTTATCACATGGTGATCATATTGCAAGGCTGGTACCGGTCAGACCCGGGTCCCAACCCCCAGAAAGCCCATCTATTCTGCATCAGGCACGAGTTTAAGATTTTGGAAATGTTGATTGCAGTCTGGATTTATGTTGTTTTCGATCTTGTAAAAAGATGCCCGGAGTTTCAGCAATTCATTAAATACCTAACAGAATGAGAAAGCTCAGAGCTATTTGCCTGGTTAGTCTGCATTTATTTGCGGTATTTTAATTTAACAATTAAGTTACACTCAGATAATTTAAGGGACTTTAGGAATTAACTCAGTTTCGCTAATTTATTGCTTTAAAGGAGGTTTTAGGAGGTCGTAAACGGGTTCTAAGTGTAGGGCATACACACTAAGTGCTTTACAATAAGGCACCTATAAACCGCAATTCAAACGATAATTAACAAGATATTTCTTGCGTATATGTGCAATATGTTTCATTTTAGATGTCGGATAATGAGTTTATCGTAAAACTTATTACGATAGATTAAACGAACTATTTAATACCCACACCAAACAATTAAAAAAGTTAACGTATGAAAAAAAGACTACTCGTGTTGTTATTGGGTATCTTCTTTGTCACTGTACAAGCTTTAGCACAAACCCAACTTAAAGTTGTAAGTGGTAAAGTAACAGATGAGGATGCCTTACCCCTTCCGGGCGTATCTGTAAAGATCAAGGGAACAACTACCGGCACTCAAACGAGTGCGGACGGTGCTTACACCATTCAGGCCAGCCAGGGTCAGGTCCTGGTATTCAGCTTCATCGGAACTGTAAGTCAGGAGCGGACCGTAAGTGCCCAAAATGTAATTAACGTAACATTAAAAGCGGATGCTACTTCTTTGGATGAAGTGGTGGTTACTGCACTTGGAGCCAGTGTTCAAAAAAGGTCATTGGGGACTGCCCAGCAAGTTGTTAAGGGCGCAGAAATAGCCAGTACTCAACGGGAGAATTTCATTAACTCTTTACAGGGCCGAATTGCGGGGGTTGAAGTAAACAACTCGTCTGGAGTTCCCGGAGCTTCTTCTTCCATTACTATCCGTGGTGTGAGTTCGATAAGCGGAAGCAACCAGCCCTTATTTATTGTGGATGGTTTGCCAATTGACAACAAGACCTTGAATTCTAATGTTTTTGCCTCTGATGCTCCAGGCTCGGCTACAGCTTTTAATAACAGGGGAGTAGACTTTACAAACCGTGCTGCAGATATAAATCCGGAAGACATTGAAAACCTTGTGGTTTTGAAAGGCCCTGAAGCAGCAGCATTGTATGGTATTGATGCCGCTAACGGTGCAATTGTTATCACCACGAAACGAGGAAAAGCCGGTGTTGGTTCTATTAACTATAGTAATAGTTTCCGTATCGAGAGTACAAATTCTCAACCCGAACTTCAAACTAAGTATGGTCTGGGATTAAGTGGGCAGCCTGCAATTGCAACCAGTACATTATACGGTGCATATTACAATTATGGACCAGAGTACGCGCCCGGGACAAAGTTGTATAATAACGTGGACGACTTCTTTCAGACAGCCCTCACCCAAAAACATAATTTGTCTTTTGACGGTGGTACCGATAAATTAACCTATCGGATTTCATCTTCCTACACCAATCAGGAAGGTGTAGTTCCTAATTCTAAATATGACAGGATTACCTTAAACGGTTCTGCAGGGGGTCAAGTAAATAAATGGTTAAAGACAGATCTTTCCATGTCTTATACCTACGCCAATAATGATCAGCCTTTCAAAGGTGCTACCGGTCCTTTACTGTCATTATTAGCATGGCCTCAGATTGACGATGCCAGAAATTACCTGAACCCATCGGGGTCACGCCGTTTGTTGAATTTTGCTACTTTAGGAAGTTCTGAGTTGGACAATCCTTACTTCAACATCAACAAAAATAAGATCAACGCTAAAACAAACAGGATCACTTCAAACCTGGGTTTAACCATTACACCGTTCAAATGGCTTAACATTAAATCTAATATCGGAGTAGATTCTTATACCAATCAGAACCTTGCTTTACGCCATCCTGAAAGTGCTGCAGCTTTTAGCCGCGGTGGTTTGCTGGATATTGCAAATGATATAACCCGAAATATTAACCTTCAAAACTTGTTCAGTTTAACCAAGCAAAAGCTGACGGACGATTTTTCGTTTGAAGCTACACTTGGGAATTCATTGCAGGATCTTAAATCAAATGTTGATGCAGGGGGTGGAGAAAACTTCTTGGACCCGAACTTTATTTCGTTAAACAACTTAACAAATAAGCTGGTAAGGACTACCATATCCCAGCGTCGCTTAGTAAGCTTCTTTGGAACGGCAACGCTTTCCTATAAGGATTACCTTTACTTAACCGCTACCGGTCGTAATGACTTAACCTCTACTATTCCGGTTGATCGCTACTCTTTCTTTTACCCTTCTATCTCAGGAAGTTTTGTATTTAGTGATGTTCCAGCTTTTGAGGGAATTAAAAAATACATTACATCGGGTAAACTTAGAGGAGCATATGCCGCCGTGGGTAAAGATGCAAAACCGTATGCTTATACTCCTGCTCTGGAAAATAAGTTGACTGTCGGAGGAGGATATGGTTTTGGATTTACTGGTCCGAACCCGCTTTTAAAACCTGAGTTTGCAAAATCTTTCGAATTCGGTACTGAATTAGCTTTTCTAAATGATCGTTTAGGTTTAGATGTGACTGTATATCGTAAAGAAACAACAGACCAAATCGTAAACGACATTCGTAGCAGTTATGCAACCGGATTTATTTTGTTAAACCTGAATGGTGCTAAAACGCGCAACGAAGGGTTAGAAATAACGTTGAGAGGCACTCCAATACAGAATCAGAACTTCAGCTGGAATGTACTGGCTAACTTCGAGTCTGCAAATGGTAAGGTAATCGTATTGCCAAACTCACTTCCGGAATCTTATGTTTCTGATACCTGGTTATATGGAAACGTTCGGAATGGGAGCACACCGGGATACTCAACCCGTTCATTAACTGGTTTTTTCTACCGTCGTAACAAGGAGGGCCAGATTCTGATCAGCCCATCCAGCGGTTTGCCAATTCGTTCAACAACTTTTGTTGAGGGCGGATACGATCGCCAGCCCGATTTCAGCATTGGTTTGACCAACAGCTTCTCATACAAAAACTTTGCTTTGCAATTCCTTTTAGATATCCGCAAGGGTGGAGATGTTTTAAATGCGACGGAACACTTCCTGACTGCTTTTGGATTGAGTACCCGTACTCTGGACCGTGAAGAATCACGTGTAATTCCTGGGGTTTTACAGGATGGTAAAGAAAACACTGCCAATCCAACTCCAAATAACCTAGTTGTGAACCCGTACTATAATAGCAGTTATTACACAGGAATAAGCGAGGAGTTATTCATTGAAAAAGATATCAATTGGGTAAGGATGAAAGATATAACCTTGAGTTATAAGCTTCCAGCTAAGTTACTCAGCAAGCAGGGATTTATTAAAAATGCAAGTGTATTCGCAACCGGTACAGATTTATTTCTAATTACCAATTATTCAGGTATGGATCCCGTTGTAAACGGAAATACCGCCGCGGTTGGTGGATCTGGGGCTGCGGGAATTGATTTTGGGAATTTTCCAATGCCTCGCGGAGTTAATTTTGGGGTTAAAATCGGCTTGTAAAAAAAGAAAAATATGAAAAGGATATATATAATACTATTAACCGCCTGTATGATTACGGCAAGCGGTTGTAAGAAATATTTGGATGTAAATACTAATCCCAATGCTCCTCAATCGGTGACCGCTAATCTATACCTGTCACCAATGCTGCATTGGATGGCCACCGCGCCACAGTATGATGCACGGTTTATAGGCAGATACACTCAGAACTGGACACTAACCTCGTTAAACAGTACCTGGGATCGACATGGATATGATCCATCATCGGATAACGGGGGCCAGTTATGGCGGGAGGTTTATTGGACTTTTGGTCAGAATTTAGAAGACATGACTGCAAAAGCCGAAGCTGAAGAAAGATGGGACCTTTTGGGAGTTGCCCAAATTCTAAAAGCGTGGGGCTGGCAGGCAATTACTGACATTCATGGTGAAATCATCGTAAAAGAAGCGATCGACCCTACTAAATTTGTTTTCAACTATGACAGCCAGGAATTTGCGTATACTGAAATTCAGCGTTTGCTAAAACTGGCTATTACCAATCTTGAGAGAACTGATGGCGCGGTTGACGCGGCTTTTTTAGGCAAGACTGACCTGATCTATAAAGGTGACCGCACTAAATGGTTGAAGTTTGCTTATGGGCTGCTTGCAACCAACTTAAATCATTACAGTAACAAATCGGCACTCTACAAACCAGATGATGTAATTGCTGCGGTGGATAAATCATTTGCTGGAAATGTAGATGACGCATTATTGTTTTATACTGGTAATTTCAACGACGACCGGAATTTTCTTGGTGCAACGAGGAATAATATAACCACTTATCGCCAGACTTTGTATGCTTTAAGTTTGCTTGATGGAACGGGACGTTTTACAGGTGTGGATGATCCAAGAAAAAGCCGCATACTGGCACCTTCTCCGGATGGGGAGTACAGGGGCTTAAATCCAACATTTGGGGTTGGCGCTTTGACTGCGGAACAACAGCCGCTTAACTTTTTCGGATATACCGGAACTCCGGTAGTTGGATCACCAAGCCGCTACATTTTTGATGATAAGTCCAAGCTTCCGATAATGACCTATTCACAACTTCAGTTTATTAAAGCTGAAGCAGCGTTTAAGAAAGGGGACAGGGCGACTGCTTTGGATGCGTACACGAAAGGAGTTTCTTCCCATATTGATTTTGTGAATGCAAGGAACCTGGATAACAACCAGTCGCCGACACAAATCTCAAGTGCAGAAAAAGAGGCTTATCTTGCCTCTCCAGTTGTAATCCCAGCGATGGAGAACCTTACTCTATCTCAGATTATGGGTCAAAAGTATATTGCGCAATTTGGTTGGGGACACTTAGAGCAGTGGATGGATTTGAGAAGATACCACTATACTGATCTTGATCCGGCAACAGGTGACCAGGTGTTCCAGGGGTTCACTATTCCTACAAATCTTTATCCTGATAATGCAGGACTGCCTGTTTACCGTATAAGACCACGGTATAACTCGGAGTATGTTTGGAACCGGGAAAGTTTAGATAAGATTGGCGGCTTAGCTGTTGACTATCACACTAAACCAACCTGGATTGTAACACCATAAATAAGAGCAGAGATGAAAAGAAATTATAAAGCATTAGTAGTTATACTACTATCCATATTTAGTGCTTCCTGTGAAAAAAATGCCATTCAGGAAATTGATTCCCCGTTTACTGGGGGAGCTCAAATAAAGTTTTTCAACTTTGGGGTAAGCTCGCCGTCTGTCAACTTTTATGCAAATGACGTAAAGATGTCGGCTACCACTAACGCAACCGGTGTTGAAAGCCCTACGGGAGTTGTTTACGGCAATGTTTTTCCGTCAACTACCTACAGTTTGATTAAAGAAGGATCCTATACCTTCAAAGGTCAAATTTCTGCAACTGCGCTTGTAGATCCGAATTTAGTGGTGGCAAGTCTAACTGCCCCCGTTGAAAGCGGAAAATACTATTCGTTATATACTTCAGGGATATATAATTCTACAGCAAAAACCACCGACGCTTTTATTGTAGAGGACAAATTACCGGCAGCCGATCGTACTGCACCATTTGTCCGCTTTGTAAACGGAATCTCAAATGCACCATCAGCTATGGACCTGGTAGTAAAGAACACCACCTCAGGCGCTGAAATAGTTGTAGCCACGGCAGTAGCTTATAAAAGTGCATCCGAATTCGCCAAAATTCCTTTTGGTGTCTATGAGGTCTTCGCTCGTTATCCGGGGTCTAATACAAATACAATTACGCGAAACGGTACATCCGTTGTTTCTTTTGAGCCAGGAAAGGTTTATACGATCAGCTCGCGCGGAGATATTACGGTGGTTTCCGCCACCCTCGCAACCCGTCCGTTTCTTGACAATACGGCTAATCGCTAAGGGCGAATTTTCTAAATATTTAAACCCTGTCACGAATGGCAGGGTTTTTTTATTCAAAATAGCTCGCCTAAGTGACTATTTTACGTCTTCATTACAATTAGCACTGTTTATAACTCCAATTGAAACCCAACATCATCCTATGAATTTGTTAAGGAAAGTCGCGTTATTAAGCTTGCTGGTTATCGCATCAAGTCTTTGTCAGGCACAGTCTTTTAAGTTCGCATTCATTTCCGATACGCACATTGGAGGCAATACCGCCGCAGAAGATTTGAGGCGTACGGTTGCCGATATAAACGCCAACGGTGCTTTAAGTTTTGTCGTAATAACCGGAGACATCACTGAATTTGGGTCTGACGACGAACTGAAGTTAGCAAAGCAGATATTAGATAGCTTAGATAAACCCTGGCATATCATTCCGGGTAACCATGATTCTAACTGGTCGGAAAGTGGAAGCAATAGCTTTCGGAAGGTCTTTGGCGCAGAGACTTTTTCCTTTACACATAACGGGTATCTCTTTGCCGGTACGAGTTCAGGACCGAATATGCGCATGGGACCGGGGCAAGTTCCAAGGGAGAATATCGTATGGCTTGACTCTGTTTTAAACCATATGGAAAAACCGGAAATGCCGGTGATCTATCTTAATCACTATCCGCAGGATTTCGAACAGAATAATTGGTATGACGCTATTGATCGTTTAAAGAAGCGAAACGTGCAGCTTTTGCTTTGTGGACACGGACACAATAACCGTCTCCTTAAGCTGGATGGGATCCCGTCGGTGATGGGTCGTTCCAATCTCAGGGCTAAAGATAGCATCGGAGGGTACAACATAGTTTCTTTTCAAAACGACTCGGCCATTTTTGAGGTACGGACTCCGGTTTTGGCAACTCAGAGAACATGGCTTTCCGTACCATTGGTAAACCACCACTTTAAAAATGATACCACAAGGTATTTCAGGCCTGACTATACCGTTAACAGCAAGTATCCGGAGGTAAAAGAAGTCTGGAAATATCGGGACAAAAGTGATGTTGGCGCTGGAACCGCAGTAGCTGGCAAACTCATTATTGCCACTAACACCAGTGGTCATATATATGCTTTGGACGGCAAAACCGGTAAACAGAAATGGACATTTGCTACCGGAGGTAAAATCTATTCAACTCCTGCGGTATCGAAAGGGCGGGTTGTTGTTGGCTCATCCGATAATTATATTTACTGCCTGTCCACTTCATCCGGGACACTAATCTGGAAAGCGCATGCTCAGAAACCAGTTCTGGGCTCCCCTGTCATAAAAAAGGGACAAGTCTTTATCGGTGCTTCTGATGGTCACTTCAGGGCATTTAACTTAAAAACGGGTAAGCTCCTTTGGGATTTCGATAAAGTGAACGGGTTCGTGGTAACCAAGCCTTTAGTCTATCAGGATAAAGTTTTTTTTGGTACCTGGAATAATGATTTCTATTCATTAGATATCCAGACCGGCAAGCTCATCTGGAAATGGAGTAATGGTGCTGCAACCAGAATGTTTTCTCCTGCGGCCTGTTATCCGGTGGGCGCTAATGGACGGATATTCCTGGTGGCTCCTGACAGATACATGACTTCCTTAAACGCCTCCACAGGCGAGGTGATATGGCGCAAGCAAATGAAGGATATCCGTGTTCGTGAATCAATGGGATTGTCGGCAGATAGCTCGCTCGTCTTTGTAAAGACAATGGATGGTCAACTGTATGGAATATCGTCTGCTGCTGATTCGATGCAACTGGAATGGAAATCAAATCTCCAGCTTCCATATGAGTTGAGCCCGTCAGCCATTGTCGAAAAAGGGAATATTGTTTATGTGCCCTCTCATGCAGGGCTAGCTTCAGCCATCGACAGAGAATCAGGAAAAGTAATTTGGCAGTATAAGATATCTAATTCGCTTTTAAATCCTCTATTGCCAGTTGGAAAGAGTAAGGTGATTGTTAGTTCGATGGATGGAACTATAACGTGCTTGAGTTACCAGGTAAGAAGAGGGTTGACCACAAATTAACTCAGATCTTGCTACAAACTAAGTGGGTTAATAGATCGGGTTTATGTAAGCCAGCAACTCTTCTCTTCGAAATAGCAAAAGAATATTGTTAAATAAAAAAGCCCGTTCCTATCTCTTAGGAACGGGCTTTTATTTAAAGAAGGCGGGACTAAAACAGCTTCAAGCCTAGACTTAAATGAAAAAGATTTTGTTTTTGATCGTACTTGTCGCTTTTGCTGATGTTGCTTAAACCGGCTTCGTAGCGAAGATCTACGGTTAAATTGCCTACATCAACTCCTGCGCCGGCTTGCAGACCTAGTGCCTGATCTTTGTAATCCTGGATACTTTCATAAGCGCTATCGGTAGTGGTTGACTTATCGACGACAAAGGAAATTACAGGGCCGGCCATCAAACGGAAATTTAGCTTATTAGGGCCAAACTTAGTTCCCAGTAATATCGGCAGGTCCAGCGTAGTAAATTTAACTTCGCCATCCACTTCCGTTTCTGTACCTCCGTTTATTATAATAGGATTTTCTCCTCCTTTACTTCCGAGGTACAATTCGGGTTGCAGGTATATTCCGGCACCGCCTAATCGGGTCCAAACACCAAACTGATATCCTAATATACTATTGGCATCTGTAAGGTCTGCATCGGATTTTAATTGAGAATAATTTGCGCCAGCCTTTACGCCACCGGTAAATGAAGGTAATTGCGCTAATGCAGCAACTGACGTTGTTATCAGCAAGCCTGCAACGAGGATGAGTTTCTTCATAATTTCAAATATTTAAAAGTAGTATGCCATTAAACAAAAAGCATGCAAAAATATTGTTTACTTAATAAGTACCTTAAAGGATTTAGAATTCTCATGATTAAGTATACTTTTGTACAAATCTAAGCCATGGCAGAAATTAGCATCAGCAATAAGGAATGGGAACGTTTAAAGTTGAAGGTTCAGCGTAAATATAATCACCTAAGCGATGATGACCTGGCATATCAGGAAGGACAGGAAGAAGAATTGATCAACCGGCTGATGGAACGAGTGAAACGTGATCGTCAATACGTTGTTTTTACTTTGAAAAAGGGGTTAATCAATATCGATAACAACCGCTTATAGTAACCACCAAAATCCTTTAAGCAGCAGAAGACTACATTTCTGCAACCCTGCTACTATCGTACTCCTTTTTTCGTAATTTAGTTTGCATAATATCAGGGTATGAATTATTCGCAAAAACTATTCAGAGGAACAATTAGAAAAAGTGTTGTAGCCGGAGCTTTTCTGGTGGGAATTTTTTCTTTCTCTTTTGTTGACGACCTGTTCGAGATATCTAAGAATACAGACATATTTCTTTCGGTGTATAAGGATCTGAACATCAATTATGTTGATGAGGTTCACCCGTCAAAAATAATGAAAACCGGCATAGACGCGATGCTGGATGATCTGGATCCATATACCGAATACATTCCGGAGTCGGAGATTGAAAACTATAAACTTAAGTATGTAAGCACTCAGTATGGCGGGGTGGGCTCAAGTATTATTAACCGGGATGGAAAGATTATCATTTCAGAAACTTTCAAGGACTTTCCGGCTCAAAAAGCTGATGTGCGTTCCGGGGATGAGCTTCTTCAGATTAATGCTGTTCCCCTAAAAGGAAAGACCAGTGAACAAGTTAGCCTGATGCTTAAAGGTCCGAAAGGTACCCCGGTGACCTTGCTGATACGTCGGCCGGCAGTTTCTCAGCCTATTGAGAAGAAGCTGACGCGGGAAGAAATAAAGCAGGATAACGTGACCTACTACGGGATGTTACCGAACAATATAGGGTATATAAAGCTCGATAAATTTCTTGAAAACTCAGGTCAGGAGGTTAAAGAAGCATTATTGGAGTTGCAAAAGAATAATTTACAGGGCTTGGTTTTAGATCTGAGATACAACGGTGGCGGTATATTGCAGGAAGCTGTCAAAATCGTCAATCTTTTTGTAGACAAGGATGTGAAGGTGGTGACTCAGAAGGGTCGCAACATTGAAAAGACAATCAATTACAAAACTTTTAATACAGCCCTCGAACCAAATCTGCCTCTGGTGGTCCTGGTAAACAACCGGTCCGCTTCAGCATCAGAGATTGTTGCGGGTTCATTACAGGATTTGGACCGTGCTGTTATTATTGGGCAGCGCAGCTTCGGTAAAGGTCTGGTTCAGCAAACCTTCAACCTTCCATACAATAGTCTGGTAAAGATAACCGTAGCAAAGTATTATACTCCTTCTGGCCGATGCATACAGGCGCTCGATTATACCCACCGCGATTCTGAGGGGAGTGTTGTTAAGGTTGCGGATTCGCTGATATCGCAGTATAAGACCCGCAGCGGACGCTTTGTTTATGATGGCAGTGGAATTTACCCAGATGTATTTGTAAAACCACTTAAATACAACCTGATTACGCAGACTCTGGCAAGTAAATTTTACATTTTTGATTATGCTACCCAGTATCGAAGTGAGAATGCTTCAATTCCGAGTGCCGACAAATTTAAACTGTCTGATAGTGAGTACACCAAATTTGTTAGTTTTTTATCAGGGAAGGATTATGACTATAAAACAAAAACAGAAAAGTTATTAGGTGATTTGAAAGAAGAGGCCGACAAAGAAAATAAGCTTGCAGAAATAAAGTCAGAGTTTGACGCATTAAACTTAAAAGTGAGCCACAGTAAAAAGAATGACCTTCTTCAGTTTAAGGAAGAGATCCGGAAAGTTTTGGAAAACGAAATTGTATCCCGGTATTATTTTGAACGGGGGCGTGTTGAACAGGGTTTCCAGTATGATAGAGATATGAATGAAGCTTTGAAGGTAATAGCCAACCGTTCCGTATTTGCATCCATACTGAAAGGTGAAGGGACTTTTAAAACTATAGGCAAGCCCGGCGAAGATTTCTCTGCCCGCGCGGGGGAATGAAACCAGTCGGTTTGAACTACTATATAGCAAAAATGGCCTGGATTTAATATCCAGACCATTTTTATTTACAATGCCATCACTACTGAAATCTCAAGCCCATGTTGTAGAGCATGAAGGCCCATTTGTCGGCCTGCTCCTCGATGATTTTTCCAGTAGGCTTCCCTGCTCCGTGTCCGGCATTAGTTTCTATACGAATTAATGCAGGGCTGGCACCTTTGTGATAATCCTGCAAACGAGCAGCAAACTTGAAAGAATGCGCCGGCACCACACGATCGTCATGATCTGCCGTGGTAATTAATGTGGCCGGATAGGAAACCCCTGGTTTTAGTGCATGATAGGGCGAGTACTTGACCAGGTAATCGAACATTTCTTTCGATTCTTCGGCAGTGCCGTAATCGTAAGCCCAGCCTGCGCCTGCAGTGAACTTGTTATAACGCAACATATCCAAAACCCCAACTGCTGGAAAAGCAACTTTAAAAAGCTCCGGGCGCTGGCTCATAACAGCTCCGACAAGTAAACCTCCATTGGAACCGCCTGCAATGGCAAGGTAATTTTTTGATGTATACTTGTTTTCGATTAGATATTCTGCTGCGGCTATAAAGTCGTCAAATACGTTTTGCTTCTGCAATTTGGTGCCAGCCAGGTGCCACTTCTCTCCATACTCACCACCACCGCGGATATTTGGAACTGCATAGATTCCACCTTGCTCTAACAAAATGATGTTAGATGTGCTGAAAGAGGGCGTTAAGCTTACGCCAAAGCCGCCATAGGCATATAATAAAGTAGGGTTACTGCCATTAAGGACTATTCCTTTTTTATGCGTGATGATCATCGGGATACTAGTTCCGTCCTTTGACTTATAGAAAACCTGCCTGGACTCATACAGGGATGGGTCAAAGTCAACGGCTGATTTTTTAAACACTACCGACTGTCCCGACGGGATGTTGAATTTGAAAATTGTTGGTGGGTAGACATATGAGGTAAAAGTATAGTACAATTCTTTTTCTGTCTTTTTAGCATTAAAACCGCTTGCAGAACCTACACCTGGCAACGTAATTGTCCGCTCGAGCTGTCCATCCATATCATATTGCATCACCAGGGAGGTTGCGTCTTTTAAATAGTTAGCGAAAAGTTTACCACCGCCGGTGCTGATATCCAGGACATTTTTGGTTTCAGGAATCAAATCTTTCCAGTTTTCAGGGCGGGGATTCGATGCGTCAACCGTTACAACTTTATAGTTTGGTGCGTTTAAGTTAGTGTGAATGAATAACTTGCTTGCTATATTGTCAACCACGGTATGGTTCCCGTCAAAGTTATCGACCATTTTGGTGATAGGGCTTCCTGGCTTTGAAAGGTCCTGGATATACAGTTCATTTCCTGTGGTAGATTTCGATGCAGAAATAACCAGAAAACGGTTATCGTCGGTAACACTAGCGCCGATGTAACGACGTGGGGTAACGTCACCACCAAAAATCAATTGATCCTCTGTTTGAGAAGTACCCAATTTATGGAAAAATAGTTTATGGTATTGTGTTAACCCTGATAGTTGGCTTCCCTCAGCAGGTTTTTCATAGCTGCTGTAATAGAAACCTTCGTTACCGCGCCATGCAAGGCCGGAGAACTTTACATCACGAAGAGTATCGCCGATTATTGATTTATCTTCTGTTTTTAAGATGATTACTTTACGCCAGTCTGAACCACCTTCGGAAATTTGGTAGGCAGCAATACTGCCATCTTTTGTAAATTCAATGCCTGCTAATGATGTGGTAGCATCCTGCGAGAATTTGTTAGGATCTAAAAACACTTCAGCAGGGCCGTTCTTTTTTTGACGGTAAAGAATATATTGGTTTTGCAAACCGTCATTTTTATAGAAATAGATGTAATTGCCCTCTTTAAAAGGTGCGGTGTATTTTTCATAATTCCAGAGTTTTTCCAGTCTGTTCTTGATTTCACTCCGGAATGGAATTTTTGCAAGATAATCTTGAGTGACTTTGTTTTGAGCTGTCACCCATTCCTTAGTATCTGCGGCCCGGTCGTCTTCCAGCCAACGATAAGGATCCTTAACGGTTGTTCCGAAATAGGTGTCTGTTACTTCTGTTTTCTTTGTCTGGGGATAAGTCATGTTTGTGGGTGAACTACTACTGTGCTGGGCATAGCTGCTGAACGGACAGGCAAATGCTATGATAGCCAGACTGAAATATGCAAACTGCTTCATAATTATTTGGTTAAAATCTAAAATTAGTAAAAGGTATTGGAAATGGAATTTCGGCTGCAGATTTCCGGGTCAGGCGGAAGTAGTTTTTTATGTATTTTTGGCCAAATGACTTCCGGAACGTACATATACTTTGCATCTGACTTTCACCTGGGAGTGCCTGATCATTTGTCAAGCCGGCAGCGCGAAGATCGTATCGTTCGATGGCTAAACTCTATTAAGGATACTGCGGCTGAGATCTATTTACTTGGCGACATATTTGATTTCTGGTTTGAATATGCCACCGTTGTGCCGAAAGGCTATATTCGGCTACTGGGTAAGCTTGCTGAACTTTCTGATAACGGGGTGCGTATCGTAATGTTTAAGGGGAATCATGACATGTGGATGTTCGACTATTTCAAAGAGGAACTTGGCATTGAAATAGTCTCGGATGAACTAATTATCGAACGTTCGGGGAAAAGGTTTTTCTTACATCATGGCGATGGTCTTGGACCTGGGGACCCGGGATATAAATTTTTAAAGAAATTTTTTAGGAGCAAGTTTTGCCAATGGCTTTTCGCGAGACTCCATCCTAATTTTGGTGTTGGGATTGCTAAAAAGTGGTCGGCAAAGAGCAGGCTGGCAAATAATCAGAGAGAGGAATTTAAGTCTGCTGAACAAGAGTGGTTGATAAGCTATTCTAAAAAGTTGCTTTCGAAGACTCATTTTGATTACTTGATTTTTGGTCACCGGCACTTACCTTTGGACGTTGAAATCGACAATAGCCGTTATATTAATCTGGGAGAATGGATAAACTATAATTCATATGCGGTTTTTAATGGTGAGCGGTTGGTGATAAAGTGTTTTGAATCGCAGACCAGCATTGATAAGATGACGGTAAGTTAACCTAAAAAGCATTATTTTTGTAGGCTTTTTGGCGGAAATCTTTAGTAAATAACTCACATTCATTCAATTTTGAATGATGGTTGCAGGACTACCAGGAGCAGGTAGATAAAGTCAAATCTCTGCTGTTAAATGAATGATGAATGCTGAATCGGAGTTTCGATTTCAGCCCTAAAAAACGATATGTTACAGAAATTACAGTTCATAAAAGAACGTTGGGAAGAGGTAGAGCGTGAGTTGAGCAATCCGGCAGTGATGAGCGACATGAAACGCTACGCCCAGTTAAATAAAGAGTACAAAGACTTGGGTAAGATAGTTGACGAATTCAACATTTACAGCAACATTATTAGCAACATTGAAACTAATAAAGGCTTGCTCGCAAGTGAGAAGGATGACGAGATGCGTGAAATGGTAAAAATGGACCTGGATGAGTTGCTTGAGCAGCAGGAAAGCCTGGAAGAGAAAATCAGGCTTATGCTGATTCCTCAGGATCCAGAGGATGCCAAGCATGCGATTGTTGAGATACGAGGTGGAACGGGAGGTGATGAAGCAGCTTTATTTGCTGGTGACCTCTATAGGATGTACACCCGTTTTTGTGAGCGAAAGGGTTGGAAGATAGAAGTGGTAGATGTTACAGAAGGGTCAGCCGGCGGATATAAGGAGGTCGTTTTTAATGTCCTTGCAGATGATTCTTATGGTCAGCTGAAATATGAGTCGGGAGTTCACCGCGTGCAGCGTGTTCCGGATACGGAAACGCAGGGTAGGGTACATACCTCGGCAGCTTCTGTAGTGGTTTTACCCGAGGCGGATGAATTTGATGTGGATATCAGCATGAATGATGTCCGTAAGGACCTTTTTTGTTCTTCCGGACCTGGTGGGCAATCAGTGAACACAACTTATTCTGCAGTGAGGCTTACTCACCTTCCTACGGGACTAGTGGCGCAATGTCAGGATCAAAAATCACAGCTTAAAAACTTTGACAAAGCTTTTGCGGTTCTGCGAAGCCGGGTTTACGAACTGGAACTTGCTAAGAAGTTGGAAGAAGAATCTAAGAAACGCAAGACAATGGTGGCTACAGGCGACAGATCAGCAAAAGTGCGGACTTATAATTATCCTCAAGGCCGCGTAACAGAACATCGTATTGGTTTAACAATTTATAACTTGCCCAATGTGATGAACGGGGAAATTCAGGAAATTATTGACCAGCTTCAACTTGCTGAAAATGCAGAAAAGATGAAAGATGGTACGGTTGCTTAGGTGCCGAATTGAAAATGTGCAGATTAGGTAAAATATTAAATATTGAGAATGAAGCGGTTAGGTACTAAGTGAAATTAAATAATATATAATGTTGCACTGTATGGATTATAACCCTATATTTGCCTCACTTTTAAGGAAAACCACTTAAAAGAAGTTCTCAAAAAATGATGATTCCGTAGCTCAGCTGGTAGAGCATAACACTTTTAATGTTGGGGTCCTGGGTTCGAATCCCAGCGGGATCACAAGAAAAAAAAACGTATCTTTGGCCAACAATGTTGGTTATCCAGCAGATACAAATGGTGAAACGGTTCGGTAGTTCAGTTGGTTAGAATACATGCCTGTCACGCATGGGGTCGCGGGTTCGAGTCCCGTCCGGACCGCCAACAATTCCCCTTAGATACTTTCTAAGGGGTTTTTTTTGCGTGTATCTTTTTGAAAATATCTTAAACTTCTCGTTTATAATCTCACATTCCTTACCTTTTTAGTTTTCGATTTACAATTTGAATAATAATTTATATTGTATAATGCTATATGGTGGCGGACCTTTTAGTGTAAACTACTAAGGTTGCATCCAGCTTGTCGGATAAGTTCCAGTATAATCCCCGATCACAAACCTTTGCGTAATGCTGCTGTTTGATACCATCGGGGCAGGATAACAAGGGTTTGGCTATCCCAATGATAGCCGAGTTTGCTTGATCATTACTTTTTCTTTAGATTTGACTAACAAGCTAAGAATGACAGGAAACATCAACAAGATCATTAAAGCGGATCTTTTCAGATACGGCGGGCGAACGTCTATTTTGAAAGGATTTGCCAGTGAGGGGTTCCGGTATATGTATTTCTTTCGGAAAGCGTCTCGTTATCCTAAATTTTCACCGCTCGGCCTTTTTTACCGATGCATTGTAAGACACCTGGGTTATAAATTTGGCTATCAAATACCCGTAAACACTAGTATTGGTGCAGGTTTCTACATCGGTCACTTTGGGACGGTAGTTATCAATGGCAATGCAAAGATTGGCCGAAACTGCAACATCGCGCATTCCACAACAATAGGCATGTCCAACAGAGGCAACCGTAAGGGAGTGCCTACCATCGGTGACAAGGTATGGATTGGAACAGGAGCGGTCATAGTCGGTAATGTAAATATAGGCTCTAACGTCTTAATCGCGCCAAACTCATATGTCAATATTGACGTGCCAGCCGATTCATTGGTTATAGGAAACCCCGCCAAAATTATTCCTAGAGTGGACGCAACGGAAGGGTATGTTAACTTTATAATAGATGAGCGGATTGCTGTTTGATCGGGCGAATTGTTGTTACTATTTTTCTTTGGGTATAATGAGTTGACTTCTCAATGATCTAGCCGTTAAATAGGGCTTCTTCACTCCGCCAAGCTTGTCCTATAAGTACAGAGGTTTATTCAGAAGATGGCGTTAGTCTTGCCTTTAAATAGCTCTAATTTTATTTATTTTCTTGCGATAAAAGACTTCAATAAAATTGGCTAGATAATTGTTTACACCTTAATAAAATAGCTTTCATGCTTTTTTATTTTTAATATTATTATTCATACCTAAATCTGCACTCATGAAGAATTACTTACCTGTTTTATTCGTTTTGTTAATATCATTTACAGCTTGTAAAAAGGAAAAGGCACCGATTAATGGCGGTACAACTCCGGTAGAATTTCCCGATACAGAATACGCTTACCTTGGCGAATATGATGAAACCGGTAAGCCGAAAAATATGGAGCGTGACGTTGTGAGTCCGGGATTCTCATCATTTATAGCGAGCAAATTGCCTGAAAGAAGTGATATCCGGACAACGAATCCCGATTATTTGAAAAATGCGGATCTTGCAATTACTGTAAAATCTGACGTTTTTATCACATTCATCAGTGAAGGAACAGGGTACTCAAATTCAGTTGGTTATTACTTATATAAGACAGGCGCCGCACCAAAGACGCCTGGAGATATAGCGAAAATCACCTATATGTTTCCCTTGGCACAAGCAAATGATGGGGGATCACTAAGAGCCGGGGATAAAGTAAAGCTTGGAACCATTGAGGCTGGAACTTCCATTGGCTTTGTATTAATTCAAAAAGGCTGGGATTTTACAACAAAAAAAGTGAATGATAAAATGCCCCACTTTTGTTCAAATAAGGAGCTAAATCCTGAAAACCTGGTAGAATTAAAAGCTCACACTGTTCTTTTCGAATATCCAGCTGAAAATAAAGTTGTTATCGGATTTGAAGACATTAATAGAACCTCTCCTGAATGTGATCACGATTTTAATGACGTTGTTGTCAACGCTACGGTAGTGCCAAGCAAATAAAATTAAGACTTACCTCTTATTACCATCTTAATTAAATTAAGATGGTTTTTTTTTGCCTCAATTTTTAATTAATTCCGTATAAATGCGTTAACTTATTGAGTTTTATTATTATAACGTCCAAATTTTAAAACGAGCAAACATTTTTATAACTTCATTGACAGCTGGTTTATCAAGACTAAACACTTCTACTAATTGAATTGTGCTTATATGTCGTTAGCTCCGTTTCTGGTCTCCTTTTTCCTTTTACGGTATCTTCAGAAATCCTGGGTTCCGCTTCTCGCCTCATTTAAATGGTCGCACGTTCTAAGAGCATTCCTTATTGGAGGAATTAGTCTGTTATTTATTGAAACAATATTCGATGCAGAAAAAGTAACCAAGTGGATCTGGCATCTGATTGTAATTGGGATCGCTATTTTCATGTACAAGACTGATGATTTAAAGCACAGTCGAACTATACTGCTGGGAGTTATACCGTTTATTGCAATAACCCTGGTTAGTGATATTATCGAATTGCTTTCTGCCGATCTTTTCACGGTTTTGAACAACTACCTTGGAACAGCGCTCGTTTTTTCCTGGATCTGGTTTGGTGCAATGTGGATTAATAATAATAAACAACAGAAGGCTCTCGAGAAGGAGCGATTAATGAGAAAATTTGAAGAAGAACGGAATAAAATTATTGCTGCTAGAAAGGAAGAGTTAGAAATAATGGTGAACCAACGTACAGCTGAGCTGACAGCACAAAAGGAGGACCTACTAAGAGCATTGGCAGATTTAAGTGCCACCCAGACGAAATTGATTCAACAAGAAAAGCTAGTGTCTCTAGGTGAATTAACTGCCGGAATTGCGCATGAAATACAGAATCCGTTGAACTTTGTAAATAACTTTTCGGAAGTAAGCTCCGAGCTTATTGATGAACTTCAGGAAGAGCGTGGAAAGCAACTTCGTGATTCTGGAACTGAAGCCGAAATTTTGGAGACCCTTAAGGAGAATTTAGCGAAAATAAAGCATCACGGTAAAAGAGCAGACGCGATTGTAAAAGGAATGCTTCAGCATTCAAGGAACAGCGATGGTAAGATTGAACCGGTTGATATAAATGCCTTAACGGACGAATATTTAAGATTAAGTTATCACGGATTAAGAGCAAAAGACAAAAATTTTAATGTGTTGTTGAATACCAATTTTGATAATTCCATCGGTGAAATAAATGTTTTACCTCAGGACTTGGGCCGGGTTATTCTAAATCTGTTAACAAACGCTTTTTATTCAGTAAACGAAAAGCGAAGACAAAACAAACAAGGTTATGAGCCTACGGTCTGGGTGGAAACCAAAAGAATCAAAAACAAGGTATTGATTAAGATTCGGGATAACGGCCTAGGAATTCCCTCTAAAATTATTGATAAAATTTACCAACCATTTTTTACGACCAAGCCAGTTGGCGAGGGCACCGGATTAGGTCTGTCATTAAGTTACGATATCATTACCAAGAGCCATCAGGGAGAAATGAGGGTTGACACTAAAGAAGGTGAGTATGCAGAATTTTGTATATTAATTCCGGTAAACTTATGAACATGGTAAAGCCAATGAAAATTCTTGCTGTAGATGACGAGAAAGATATGAAAGCGCTATTTGAACAGCGGTTTCGAAAAGAGATTAAAACAGGTGTTGTTGAATTTGCCTTTGCTTCATCTGGTGAAGAAGCGCTGACCTACCTTGAAGCTAATAACCACGAGGCTGTGCTAATTTTGTCTGATATAAATATGCCAGGCATGAGCGGTCTCGAATTGCTTCAGCACATCAAAAAAAGGTTTTGTTCACCGCCGCCCGTAGTAATGATGGTCACTGCCTATGGTGATGCCGAAAACTATAATAATGCAATCAGACTAGGGGCAGATGACTTTTTAACAAAGCCTATTGATTTTACTTTACTCAAGCAAAAACTCAAATTAAACTAGTTGTTGCAAGCTGGCTTTATCTCATGGTACGCGTTTGAATTTCTAAATGTATATTAGGTGATCTTTATTATGCAGTTAACAAGGATATCCAGGCTTATCATGTCTAAACTGGAGAATGAACTTTCTCCTAAGTTTACTTATCATAATGCAGCTCATACAGCCGCAGTAATGGAAACAGCCGGGCAACTAGCAGATGAAGAAAACCTTGATGAAGACGACAAAACAATTGTTGTCACCGCGGGATTATTTCATGATGCTGGATTTCTCATGGCTGTGGATAATCACGAAGAGAGATCTTGTAGTCTGGCAAGGGAACATTTGCCCTCTTATGAGTATTCCTCTCACCAAGTCGAAGAAGTTTGCCGGTTGATTATGGCGACCAAAGATCCAAAAATTGCCAGGGATAAGTTAGAGGCTATTATCTGTGATGCAGACCTTTCCTACCTGGGGACAGATTCATTTCAAACGCATTCAGCAAAATTATATAAGGAGCAGAAAGCGCTGTATAGGCTTTCGAAGATCGAAAATTGGCCGGAAAAGCAAGTCGAACTATTGAGGTCACATCAATATTTTACGGATTCCGCTAAAAAACATTTTAATCAGAAAAAGGAGCAAAACCTGCAACATTTGATTAAGACAAATAAGCTCTCCGCTTCTCTATTAACCCCTGATAATAATGGATTTTTTGTTGTTCAGGATTTTCTTCTGATAGTAGCCGGGGTAATTATTGCTGGTTTCGCCTTGCAGGGCTTTCTGGTTCCAAATCATTTTTTTGATGGCGGTATAACTGGAATTTCACTCTTGCTGCATGAACAGTATGGTTTTAACCTGGGCTATATAATCGTCCTTGCGAATATTCCGCTCATCGTCGCTAGTTACTATGCTATAAATTTCAAGTTTGCAGTTAAAACTTTCATATGTGTACTATTGCTGGGAATTTGCTTACTATACTTTCCATACCCTATAATAACCTCGGACAAGTTGCTTATTTCAATTTTCGGGGGGTTTTTCCTTGGAATCGGAATTGGCTTGACAATGCGGGCTGGTTGCGCCCTGGACGGTGTAGAAATTTTAGCGCTATTTACGATAAAGCGAACGAGCTTTACGATCACAGAAATAATACTTGGAATTAATGTGATGATCTTTAGTATCGCTGCCATTAAGTTCGGTATGGAGACCGCACTTTATTCGATTCTAACCTATTTTACTGCGTCCAAGACGGTTGACTATGTTGTGGAAGGAATTGAGGCCTACACAGGAGTAACTATTATCTCAGGTCAAAGCGATATCATGAAAGAACGGTTAGTTAATCAATTAGGGAGAGGTATCACCGTTTATAAAGGTGAAAGAGGGTTTCTGCCCGGAAATTTCCACCAAAGCAGTGATTGCGACATCATATTCACGGTTGTCACCCGATTGGAAATGCGAAAACTTAAAAATCTTGTCGCAGAAACTGACCCTAAAGCCTTTGTTTTTGCGAGTACTATCAAAGAAGCATCTGGCGGAATCTTACGAAGACGATCGACTCATTAATTATGAATTTGCCATTTAACGTATATAATTTCAATGTTTTTCCTCCTTTCAAAACTTCTAATATTTTTGCTTAATCCGCTTATTTGGATTTTTAGTAGCCTTCTTCTTGCGGTGGTTGCTTCGAACAAGAAAATCAAATACTGGGCATTATTCACATCATTGATCCTACTGATCCTATTATCCAATCCTTTTTTATTGAATCAATTCGCTCGTCAATGGGATATAGATACAGAGAATTTCGATAAAAATAAAGTGTACAGTTGTGCCATTGTATTAGGCGGATTTTCTTCGGAAGGAGAGAATGGTTCAGGATTTTTTAACGCATCTGCTGACAGGTTTATCCAAGCTTTGAAGCTGAAAAGTAAAGGCAACGTATCAAACCTCCTGATAACCGGTGGCAATAGCGAAATTATTCCTGGCAAGTTTCGCGAGAGTGTATGGGTGAGGGATCAATTAATGCAACTGAATATACCAGATAGTACTATCCTAATCGAAGCCAATGCTAGAAATACCATTGAAAATGCTTCGTATACGAAAATTGCTTTAAAGAACAGGAATTTAGAACCGCCTTTCCTATTAATTACTTCTGCGTTTCATATGCGCAGATCTCTATACACATTTCATAGAGCCGGTATACAGGTGATACCTTACTCCTCGAATTTTATTGCCGGGAGGCATGAGGTCTCTTTTGATGATTTTGTTCCTCAGGCCGAGGTTATAAATAAGTGGGGAGTATATTTAAAAGAGCTGATTGGTTTTGGCATATATTATGTTAAAGGATGATGCCTATGTTTTTAAGTTACAAGTCGAGTTTAAAGTTTTAACTTAAAATAGCGAAGCTCAGCTTGGTGACTTTTTATCTTAATGAATCAATATAGGTAGACTATAAGTAGGGCTATTATACTTTCAGATTGGTTAACTATCGCCAACTGATATTTTTTAATCCTCGATTGTAGTATTGCGGGTCGAGTTGTTTTAATATCTTCATAATTTAATGATAATCTGATGAAACAAAAATTAATTGTTCTAATTTCTTGCCTATTTTTATTTGGATCTTGCGAGCCTAGGAAAAATCTTGTATATTTTAGTGAAGGAAATCCAAATTCCAAGGGCGCTTCAAACGCTTTAGCTTCAATGGAGGTAAAGATTCAGCCTGATGATATTCTTCGAGTGTCAGTCAATACATTAAGTTTAGAGTCAAACGCCTTATTTAATCCTACAGTTAATGAAACAGGTTATAAAGTTGATAAATCAGGGAATATCAGTTTTCCGGTACTCGGTGTAATTAAGGTTGATGGTCTAACACTTGAGCAAGCTCAAACTAAGATAGGCAAGGAAGTCGAAAAATATGCGAAGAATCCAAATGTAATTGTTCAATTTTTAAACTTTAAAATTACTGTAATAGGAGAAGTCGCACGACCTAACAGTTTTGCAATCACCAACGATAAAGTGAACCTTCTTGAGGCGTTAGGATTGGCTGGAGATATGACGGTTTACGGAAAGCGTGAGAATGTATTGATTATCAGGCAAAATGGGAATGAACGAACAATGGCTCGTGTAAATATGAATAGTCGCGACGTTATCAATTCTCCTTTTTTCAATTTAAAACAGAATGATATTGTTTATGTAGAACCGGATCGGGCAAAGGCAACTGTACTTAACACTAATACCAGGTATATTACAATAGCTGTTTCAGCTGCTATAACCTTAGCAGGAATAATAATCAGCAACTACTATAGGTAAATTTCATAATGTACAATAACACTCTCAAGTAGCAACATGGCTTATAATAATTCTTCTTTCCAAAGTCAAAATACTAAGGAAGATATAATGCAAATGGTTTACAAGTATTTAAAGTACTGGTATATTTTTATCGCCAGCGTTGTGCTTTGTTTTGCACTTGCCTGGCTCTACTTAAAGACTAAAACGCCCGCTTATATGGTTACCAGTACTCTGGTAATTCAAGAAGATACCAAAGGGGAAAGTTCAATGAAGGCTACAGCCTTCAGCGACCTGGACATGTTTCGTCAAGTAGTAACAGTAGATAATGAGATTGCTGCACTTCGTTCACGCAGTTTATGGGAAAAAGTTTTAACCGGGCTTCCACTGCAAGTTGTTTACCAAGTTGAAACTCCATTTAAGACTGATGAGTTGTATGGTTCAACTCTACCAGTGATTGTTAATGTTGAAAAGTTGAATAAGGGAGCATATGCTCAAAGCCTCATTATTAAAATCGTCGACGATAAAAGTTTTAAAATTGGAACGGAGGACCAGCTTAGGGCATATCAATTCTCCCAAAAGATCCGAACCCCTGATTATATCATCACGGTTGTAAAAGGTCCTGCATTCAGTTCTTCAGAGCAAGACCCCATTAAGATTAAATTCAATAATTTAAAATCGATGGCTGAAAGTTATAGTTCCTCTGGACTGGATGTAAGCCCAATCTCAAAGGAATCTAATACGATTGTGTTGTCGCTTGTCGATGCTATTCCTGAGCGATCCATCGATATCTTAAATCATCTGATAGAAACTTATAATGGCGAGAATGTTGATAACAAAAATCGATTAGCATTAAACACTATCAAATTTATTGACAATCGTTTAAAGTATCTGGGGGCAGATCTAACAAGTACAGGTATAGAAGTTGAGGATTATAAACAAGCTAATCGCGTAACGGATGTAGCCTCTGATGCCAGTCAAAGCCTACAGTATGCAGGGGATTATGATAGAGAATTGAGTGTAGTTGACATCCAACGTAATGTGGTAGAGTCAATGGAGTCCTACATAAACAAACCTAGTGGGCAATTTGAGCTGGTTCCGAGTACTCTTGGTTTACAGGATCCAACCTTATCCGGATTAACTAGTAAATATAATGACCTCCAAATTGAACGTGAAAGGCTTTTGAGAACGGCTGAACCTAATAACCCTCTCGTTATCAATATAAACGAACAACTTTCTGGTTTAAGGAATAATATAAGCGAGAATTTAAGGAACATAAAAAAAGGATTAAATATTACAAGAAATAAGTTGCAGGCCAATTCCTCAAAATTTGAGTCACAGATTCGATCTGCACCATCAATAGAAAGAGGACTGACCGAGCGAAACCGCGAGCAGGGCGTTAAGGAAAGTCTATACCAATACCTGCTTCAAAAACGAGAAGAAACGACATTGTCATTATCTGCTACTGCTCCAACTTCCCGAGTAATTGACGCTCCAAATTACAAGTCTTCCCCCATCAGTCCAAAAAGTTCATTTATCTATATGTGTGCATTGCTGCTTGGACTTTCGTTGCCAGCAGGTGGTATATTTGTTAAAGAATTACTTAATACGAAAATCCAACACGTTAGTGACATTGAACAAATCAGCGGTGCCATGATTTTGGGTGAACTTAGTCATAAGGATAATAAGGATTCTTTAGTAGTTAATAAGTCAAGTAGGACAACTATATCTGAATTATTTAGATATATACGGACGAACCTGAATTATATGACAGAGGCCAGTGGTCATAAGGTTATGCTGATTACTTCGAGTATGAAAGGGGAGGGTAAAACATTCTTTAGTATTAATTTGGGCGCTACCCTGGCTCTTGTAGACAAAAGGGTAGTTCTATTAGAATTTGATGTGAGAAAGCCGGATTTATTGAGAAATCTTAACTTAACTTCCAAAGTTGGTCTCACAAATTATTTGAAGGGTGAAAATTCTATTGATGAAATTATTCTACAATCTCCTACTCAACCTAATTTATTTGTAATCGGCTGTGGTCCAATGCCTGAAAATCCAGCTGAGTTACTTATGAGTCAACGAATGTCAGGGTTATTTGACGAATTGAAGGAGAGATTTGATTACATAATTATTGACACCTCACCGGTAGGACAGGTTGCTGATGCATTTAGCTTGGCCCCGTATGCTGACGCTAGTATTTATTTGGTTAGATACAATTATACCGATAAGGTTCAATTAAACATCCTTAAGGATATTTTTGATAACAACAAGTTGAATAATCCTATGATTGTTTTAAATGACGCTAAATCGGACGGGTTTCGAGGATATGGTTATGGGGGATATGGTTATGGTTATGCCGACCAGAAAGCATATAGTTAATTAAGTAGGGCTGAACCGCAGGGAAAACGCTGTGATGCTTAAAATACATAAAATTTCGTATAAACTAATTTTTTGATGAATAATAATTTTTTGCCCGATGCCCGAATTGCCATTATTGGCTTAGGATATGTTGGATTGCCATTAGCAGTTGAATTTGCTAAAAAATATAGAGTTGTCGGTTTTGATATTCATATGACGAGAATTGATGAATTGAACAGTGGCATCGATCGCACGCTCGAAGTAGATTCCGAATCTTTGCAGGCAGTTCTTTCAGATAAAGATAGTTCTGGCGTCGGATTAATTTGTACCAATCAGATTGAACTGCTAGAATCGTGTAATTACTACATAGTAACGGTTCCAACACCTGTTGATAAAAATAACCGACCAGACCTGACGCCATTATATAAGGCTAGTGAAACGGTCGCAAAAGTTTTAAAAAAAGGTGATACAGTTATTTATGAGTCCACCGTCTATCCCGGTGTTACAGAAGAAGAATGTGTCCCCGTTCTGGAAAAACGTTCAGGTTTAAAATTTAATGTCGATTTTTTTGCCGGTTATTCTCCCGAGCGTATTAACCCAGGGGATAAATTACATACGGTTTCAAAAATTTTGAAGATCACTTCTGGCTCTAATCCTGAGACGGCTGAACGCGTAGATATCTTGTATAGTTCGGTAATAACGGCTGGAACACATAAAGCAACGTCGATAAAAGTTGCTGAAGCGGCAAAAGTCATCGAAAACGCACAACGTGATATTAATATCGCTTTTGTAAATGAGCTGGCGAAGATTTTTAATTTATTAGGCATTGATACACATGATGTTCTGGAAGCGGCGGGTACAAAATGGAATTTTCTAAAATTTCAGCCTGGTCTGGTTGGTGGGCATTGTATCGGAGTGGATCCTTATTATCTTGCTCAAAAAGCGCAGGAAGCGGGTTATCATCCCGAGATTATTCTTGCCGGTCGCCGTGTGAACGATGGAATGGGGAATTATGTAGCTGACGAATTGGTCAAGCAAATGTTATGGAAAGCCATACCCGTGGCGGGGAGCAAAGTATTAATATTAGGATTTACATTTAAAGAAAATTGTCCTGACGTTCGCAATACGAAGGTTATAGATATTGTTCGACGGCTTGAAACGTATAAAATAGATGTTAGTATACACGATCCGTGGGCTGATCCCGTTCAAGTAGAGCACGAATATGGGGTAGTATGTATGAACGGTGAGGCAAAAGATTTTAAATATGACGCAGTGCTGCTGGCCGTTGCTCACGATGAATTCAAAGGGCTTGACGTTTCGAAATTATGCAACGAACAGACTGTGATATACGACCTAAAATCTATGCTACCCCTTGATATTATTGATGCACGATTATAAGTTTTCTATACCTTCTAAATGGATAAATATTTAATTGATATTGAAGTTCCTCGAGTAAATAATGCAGGCTTTAAGCTTAGGAGCGATTTTAATTACTTTTCAGCAGCCCATAATTATTTACCACTGAAAGTTTGGATTCCGAGATACAAAAACGTCTTTATTAATTTGTTTCTGATAAATTTACTTTCAGTGTTTCTTTTTCTGAAATACTTAATTGTTTTTAAGAAAGGGAGTCGGGTACTTATTCAGTATCCTTTAAATTTTAAATACATAGAAGCTTTTTTTAAAATTAGAAAGTTTAAATCTTTGGAGCTTGGAATACTCATAAATGATTTGGATAGCCTTAGACATAAAAAGCATATGAACCGGGAATTTTTATTGTTGAAGAAACTCGATTATATCCTTAGTCCAAATGATAAAATGAGTTCATACTTGCGAGAAAATGGGGTTGCAGTTCCCATTATTAATATAGGAATGTATGATTATAAAGTCGAGGATGTGGATCTGTCTAACACAGGTGATCCAGCAGCAACAGGTAAATCTGTTGTGATTTTCGCGGGAAATCTAAAAAGGAATAAATCAGGATTTATATATTCCCTTAAGGAAACCGCAGGTGCACAAATCTCGTTTCACCTGTATGGTGATAATTACACAACTGATGATATTATTCCCAATGTAATATATAAGGGTTCATTCTCTCCAGATTATATCAGTGGCCTGGAGGGTGATTATGGTTTGGTATGGGATGGTCCTGACTTGTCCACATGTTCTGGAAACTATGGTAGTTATCTGAAATTGAATAATCCGCATAAAACTTCACTGTATTTAACTGCCGGTCTGCCAATAATCACATGGGACCAATCCGCAATTTCGGAGTTTATTTCAGCAAACGGAGTAGGCATATGTGTTGGCAGCCTGCACGAACTGCCAGAGGCTTTAGGAAATATATCAACTGAAGAATATTCTGCAATGAGAGCAAATGCTCTAAATATCAGCAAAAAGCTTAAAAATGGACATTATTTAGGCCAGGCAATTAAATCATCAGAGGCTCTAGTCAAAGATCGTTCGGATGTAGAATTGACTGTTTTTTAATTTAGTCCTTCAATTTTTTCTTTATATAAATTTTATTTTTTATGAGTATATATACCGTTCCTTATCACGGGGAAAAAGATCTATCAAATTTGAGTTTTCTGGTGACAGGTGGAGCCGGTTTCATTGGTTCTAACTTGGTTGAATATTTGATTAAATATGGTGTTGGGAAAGTAAGAGTCTTAGATAATTTTAGCACGGGCTTTAAAGAAAATTTAGCCCCCTTTTTTGACCTTGAGAATTTTGAACTAATTGAAGGTGATATTCGAGATCTCGCAAGTTGTAAGACTGCGGTAAATGGCATCGATTATGTTTTACATCAGGCTGCTTTAGGCTCTGTTCCACGATCTATTAAAGACCCTGTGACTTCTAATGAAGTGAATGTGAGCGGGTTTCTTAATATGCTTGTTGCCGCCCGCGATGAAGGTGTCAAACGGTTTGTGTATGCAGCATCATCATCAACCTATGGTGATAGTAAAGAGCTGCCCAAACATGAAGAAAGAATTGGAAAGCCGTTATCACCTTATGCTGTCACTAAATACGTGAATGAGTTATATGCTGATGTGTTTTCTAGTTTGTATGGGTTGGAATTAATTGGCTTAAGGTATTTTAATGTTTTCGGACAAAGGCAAGATCCAAATGGTGCTTATGCTGCGGTTATTCCAAAATTTGTCTCTAACCTTCTGGATTTTGAAAGCCCAGTGATTAATGGAGACGGTGAGTTTTCGAGGGATTTCACTTACATAGATAATGTAGTACAGATGAACATTCTATCAGCTCTCACCACAAATGGAGATTCTATAAATCAAGTTTATAATGTTGCCTACGGTAAAAAGACGAGCTTAAATGATTTATTAAGTCTCTTAAAGGAAAGTTTAGCTGAAATGGATCCAGGTGTTCAAGGTGTTAAGGTTGTTTATGGCCCGGGGAGAGCTGGTGATATACCTCATTCCTTAGCATCTATTGAGAAGGCTCAGCGTTTACTGAATTATGCTCCTAGATTTTCCTTAGAGTTGGGATTAAAAGAAGCAGTGAAATATTATGTTGCAACAGCCAAACTTTAAAACAATATGCCTGGTAGTGTATACCTGACAAGGTTTTAATCGTTAAAGGATTAACGTGAATTTAGATAATGATTTCAACTTTTGATCACGGTCAACCACTAGACCAATTTACTGATATTGCGGCATGGGTTTGAGGCAAAAAGCCGTAGGAGGACTTTTTTGGACATTTATTCAACAGTTTAGTAGTAAAATAATCACATTCGTTGTTTCAATTATTTTGGCCAGACTGTTATCTCCGGCTGAATTCGGACTGATTGGAATGCTTTCAATCTTTATTGGTGTCGGAGTATCGCTAATGGATAGTGGAATGACTTCCTCATTAATTAGAACTAAAGATGCGAATCAGCGAGACTATTCAACTGTATTTGTTTTAAATATCGCTGCGAGCGTAATTATTTACGCCATAGTTTACATTGCCGCTCCCTATATAGCGGCGTTCTATGGACATTCCGTATTAACGAATATACTTAGGGTTTACTCAATTTCTTTCTTCTTGTCCGCTTTTATGGGCGTCCAAAGTGCTAAGTTAACCAAGGATATGAATTTTAAGCTGCAGATGCTTATTCAGATTCCCTCCGTAATAGGCAGTGGGATTTTGGGGGTTTCTATGGCCTATTATGGATTCGGTGTTTGGAGTCTAGTTTATATGAGCTTATTTCAAAGCTTTCTGTTGTCAGCTCAGTATTGGTTTCACTCTGATTGGCGGCCAAGTTTGCGTTTTTATAGTAAAAATTTTAGATATCATTTTTCGTTCGGATATAAAATTACTTTGCATGGTTTGATCGGTACAATTTATCAGAATATTTTCACAGTGATAATTGGTAAGTATTATTCTGCTGATTTATTAGGTTTTTATAGTCGGGCACTATCAATGCGGCAATTTCCTATTTCTAACTTGTCTGCAGCCCTTGAAAAGGTTACCTATCCTTTGTTTTCCTCGATAAACGATGATAATGTTAAGTTAAAGCAAGTTTACCGAAGGCTAATTCAGCAGGTTGTATTTTGGATTGTTCCTCTATTAACTTTGTTGATAGTGGTAGCAGAACCCTTATTTAGATTTCTTTTAACAGAAAAGTGGTTGCCTGCTGTTCCATACTTTCAAATTCTTTGCATAAGTGGAATGCTATTACCGTTGCAAAGCTATAATGGAAATATTATCAAAATTAAAGGCCACACTGGCATTATTTTAAAAATTCAAATAATAGAAAAGATATTTGCACTGATTGGTATAGTCATTGCAATTCCGTTTGGAATTTATGCTTTATTGTATTCGCAAGTTTTTTCCGCGCTGCTGTCTTATTACATGGTAGCCTATTATGGAGGAAGAATGATTGCATATCCAATGTCTGAGCAGATAATTGACATCCTCCCATCGGTGTTGCTCGCAATGTTGATTGGGTTTTTAATTTGGCTTTTGGACAGTTTCATATTTAAAGGATACTATTTGAATGACTTTTTCAGAATTGTAATCAATGGAGTTTTATATTTTGGTATTTATCTTGGAATTTCAAGTTTGATGAAGGTAGCCGCAATAACTGATTTCAAAATTTTGGTAATGAATAAGTAAGGATTTGTAAGGATTATTGCAACTATGATATATATATTGGCTAATTATGGAGAAAAGCATCTCGGTTTTTTATTAACAAGTCTGTATTCTATAAGAAAGAATGCGCCTGAGGCTGAAATTTTCGTCTTCTGGCAAGACATAGAATCCCAAATATTTACCTATTCGCAGCAGGTTTATTCTGAAGTCAACTTTGTAAAGACTAATTTTGATATTCAAGGAAATCAGATTGTTAGAACTTCTAGCAAAACATTTTTATGGCATTATGCGGCGCAATTTTTATGCGATCGGGGTTATACTGATGCATGTTTTCTGGACTGTGATACTTTGCTCATCAAAGACGTTAAACATTTATTTTCCGAGGAGTTTGATATTGGATTCTCTGTCAAACAGGATGTGTGGCCTTTAAATACAGGAGTCCTGCTTGTTAAGCTAAGTGAAAAAACGACTAATTTCTTTTTAAAATGGCAACGACTTACTTTGGATATCCTAAATGATCCGATTTCATCTCAGCAGGCAAATGTGAAAGATTTCCCCTATGGAGGTGCAGATCAAATGTCATTTTATAAATTGATAGACTATAAAGATGGACAGGTGACATTCCATAATGATAGTCTTACTTCCAAAGCATTTGATTCAAAAGTAATTAATCAAACGGAGTCTGAGGATTTGCAAGAATGCAATCATATAATTCACTATAAGGGTGGGTGGCAGAGTGTGTTATTGGAAGGTGACACCTTTAAATATCGGTCTCTTGCGGATTCTCTTCCACAATATAATCTTTTTGCAAAAAACTATATGGAAACCAGGGATATGTTTATTAAATTCTACCCCGAGTTGAAAAGACATTCTTTAGGGATTAGATTACCCTCCTGGTTTAATACCAAGAGGAACAAAGTAGTAAAAATGCTGTATGTTAAAAAGCAATTTACAAGCTACTGTAACAATTACATTAAGGCGATTTCAAAGCTTTTCATTGATAAGTCTAAGAGTCTAATAGTTCGTTAGTACCTGATAATGGAAAGAATAAGCAAAATATTCCCATTTACCTATTGTTACCGTTGAATATTCCAATTATAATGAATTTCTCCCAAAATTTCTCCGTGTAACAAATGACTAAGAAGGTTATTATAGGTGTGTTGGTGGTGTTGTACATTTATGTACTGGCTTTAAACATTTTTTTAAATCCTATTATTCGATTCCCTGCCCCATTGCTTTTTGGGATACCGTTGACTATATTCTTTGGCACGTTTGGCGGTAAGTTTTTATATTTCCGAGAGATTTTTTTTATCTTTTTGGCAAATTTGTTTGTCTATGTTATTGGCAACTCTGATTATGTAGCGATTACAGCTAACGCTATAAGCATCATCACATGTGCGCTTTTTTTTAACTACTTTGTAGGCACTGATACTAAACGGGTTAATTTTTCTATTATAGTTTTTTTCAGTGTGCTCAGTTTATCAGCAGTTATCATGCTATTAAACCATGCCTTTCCGGCACAAATTATAAGACTACGATCTCAGTTGTTAATGGGCGGGCAGATATTTCAAAGCCCTTCTGGAATTGCCGCATTTATTTTCGGTTTTGGGTATCAAATGGCAGCCCTTGCTTCTTTCCTTTTTATCTACACGTTAGCCACGAAAAGGAGCATTTTGATCAGAGTGGTAGCCCTTCTGTTTTGTCTGTTGGCCGTTTATTTTGGGATGCAAAGGTCTGTAGTTTTTGTATTTGTTGTAACAGTGTTTCTTTTTTCTATTGCCCGTTTTAAATTAAAGGCGTCAATTTTGTTAGGGTTGGTCTTCTTTTCGAGTTTTCTGATATACACCTTTGTGATCAAACAGCAGCTAACGGATTATGATAATGTCTTTTCAAAAAATGAACGGAACTCGGGTGAAAATCGCCAGGATCTTGTTTTTGAAAATCTCAAGATAATTTCGGACTACCCTTATGGATTGATTTTTCACGGCAAGGAATGGAGTGAGGTAGTTAGAGATAATCCCGTTTTCGGCAATGGGATCACCTCTCACAACGCGTATTTGATGTTCATTACTTTCGTCGGCCCATTTATTGGAATTTTCATTTTTATCGGTCTTTACGGACGACATTTTAAAATTTTCATTGATTCACTGCGGCATATTAAAGATAGTCGATATACGCTTCTTGTATGTCTGTGTTTTGCATTTTTAGGGGTATCAATGAATTCGCTATTCCATAATGGTTGGCTGGGAACCGGTGATGGCCCAACGGTTTTCTTATATTTTGCAATTATCAGAGTAAGTCAAAATATTTATTCTTCAAATTTGAAGAATAGTATAATGATTTGATCTTAACAATTATCTTAGGTTACTAAGTGGTAACTGGTACACGTTTTTTTTTCGAATTATGAAAGTTTTGGTTACCGGCAGTGCTGGATTTATTGGATTCCATTTAGTAAAATCTTTATTGAAACGAGGTGACGAGGTTATTGGCATTGATAATATCAACGAATATTATGATATTAATTTGAAGTATGGAAGATTAACTGACACAGGAATTGACATCAAGCAAATTAGAGATAATGTCAAGGTAAATAGTCTCAAATACGCAAATTATAGTTTTTATAAGGTCGATTTGCAGGATAAAGAGGAGTTAGTCAAAATCTTTAAAGACGAGTCATTTGATGCTGTATGTAATCTTGCCGCCCAGGCTGGAGTTCGGTATAGTCTTATTAATCCTCAGGCATATATAGATTCAAATATTCAAGGCTTTTTAAATATTCTCGAATGCTGTAGGACATTTACCATTAAACATTTGGTTTATGCCAGTTCATCCAGTGTCTACGGTTTAAATCAGCAAATGCCGTTTTCAGTTCATCATAACGCCGACCATCCTATTTCTCTTTACGCTGCTTCGAAGAAAAGTAATGAGTTAATGGCTCATTCATATAGCCACTTGTTTGCCATTCCTACTACAGGACTTCGCTTTTTTACAGTTTACGGACCATGGGGTAGACCCGATATGGCATTATTTTTATTTACTAAGGCCATTATTGATGGTGATCCCATTCAAATCTTTAATAAAGGCGATATGAGTCGTGATTTTACATATATAGACGATATTGTTGCGGGAGTTATAAGCGTTATCGATAACCCGGCAGTCGGAAATCGAGATTGGAATGGCGATCTTCATGACCCATCGTCTTCTACCGCTCCATATCAAATTTTTAATATCGGTAAGGGAAACCCTGTAAGCCTTTTGGAGTTTATTGATCAAATAGAAGCAAATATTGGAATTAAAGCCAATAGGCAATATCTTCCTCTACAAGCGGGAGACGTAGCGGAAACCTGGGCAGACATAGAGGACTTAGAAAATAAGTTTCAATTTAAACCAATATTCAGCGTAGCTGAAGGGGTGAAAAATTTTGTGGATTGGTATAAAACGTTTTATAGCATATCACAATAATAAGTCAGCAAAGCTTTCCAAGATAACAAAGTATAAATATAAAATCCTAGGATGGAGATAAGCGTTGTCATGTCGGTATATAATTCTCGCGATTACTTAATTGAGGCAGTCGAGTCAATATTAAACCAGACATTCAAAGAATTTGAATTTATAATAATCGACGACGGTTCAACGGATGACTCAGTTGAAATTATCAAGCAATATGCTTCTAAAGATCCGCGGATAATTTTAATAGAAAATGAGTTTAATATTGGTTTAGCATCATCTCTAAACAAGGGAATTAAACGCGCGACTGGTAGGTTCATTGCCCGTCAAGATGCAGATGATATTTCAGTTTTGGAGAGACTGAGATTACAGCTGGATTTCGCTAATGCTCATACGGAAATCGATGTGATAGGGTCAAATTGCTTCGTCATAGATATTAATGGTGACGTGGTCTATGAAGAGAAATCATCGTCCTCCGACCAGGATTTCCACAAAAATTTGCTTAACCGAAATGCTATTTTCGCCCATGGGTCTGCATTTGTAAAACGGGAAAGATTGATTGAATGTGGTTTATATGACGAACGTTTCTATTATGTTCAGGATGGAGAACTTTGGCTTCGTTTGTTGAGTTATAACGCTAAGATTTATGTATTAGAGGAAACTCTTTATTATTACAGGTTTACTCCAATACGTAATCCACAGAAGCGACATGCAAAAGCAAAGTTCAACGAAGTTCTTCAAATGCTTTATGTTAACTATGAGGACTCGAAAATAGTGGATTTAAAATTGGAGGAGATTTATAAGTATGTCGAAAAGGAATCACCAGAATTGAATCCTTTTTATCTATCTAACTATTGGAAAGGCTTGGCAAACGCGTCCTTTCTGAACAGTAATAAAAAGTTAAAATCATACTTCTATCTATTAAAGGCGATTTATGAAAAGAATTCCATTTCAAACTATATGAAATTTTTCGCTTTGGCAGTTATGTATATTTTTCCCAGATCGATAATGGGTTCTGTTATAAAACTGCTGAGAGCCTAGACAATGGTTTAGGTTATTTGTGTTAGGCTCGATAGACTTCGATTCTAAGCGTTAATTAAGTTAATCAATCTTATGTGTGGTATATACGGTTCAACAATAAAATACAGTAACTCAAACATTCAAGATAAATTGAAACGTATTAGCTTTAGGGGACCTGATTTCTCGGATTTTCAGCTTGTCGGCGATGTGGTTTTGGGGCATAATAGATTATCTATCATTGATTTAGATCCTCGATCTAACCAGCCATTTACTTATATGCATTTGCATATTGTTTATAATGGTGAAGTATATAATTATTTAGAATTAAAGGAAGAACTTATCACCAAGGGCTTTGAATTTGCTACATCGTCGGATACTGAAGTTATTTGTGCATCTTATCTTGCATTCGGGAAGGATTGTGTCAAGCGATTTAATGGAATGTTTGCCTTTACAATTTATGATTCCCGTACTAACGTGTTATTTGGTGCAAGGGATCGCTTAGGTAAAAAGCCTTTTTATTATTACCAGGATAATAAAAATTTTGAATTTGCTAGCCAGCCCTCGCAGATTAGTTTATTTAACAATTTTAGTATTGATGAGGCTGCCATCAGCGAATATCTTATTTGGGGGTATATTCCTGAACCAAAGTCGATTTGGTCTGAGGTAAAGAAATTGCCTGCCGCACATTGGTTTACGTTTAACGTAGTAAACGGCGATTTCAAAACTGAAAGTTATTGGGATTTGGATTACAATTGGCAGGATAAATTTACCGGGACTTATGACGATGCCAAAATTGAGCTAAAACGTATTCTTACGGACTCCGTAAAGCTACGGATGATTGCTGATGTCCCCTTAGGAGTGTTTCTTTCCGGTGGTATTGATTCCTCTATAATTGCTTCCATTGCATCCGGACTTGTAAGTAATCTCAGCACATTTTCCGTTAAATTTAATGAGGAAGGTTTCGATGAAAGTACCTATGCCAGCCAGGTAGCTCAATATTTAAAAACAAATCACCATACTATAGAATGCAATTTTAATGAGGGAATAGATCTAATTAGAGATTTTTCAACATATTACGACGAACCTTTTGCTGATTCAAGTGCGATTCCGTCCATGCTATTGGCTAAATATACTAAACAACATGTGACCGTAGCATTAAGTGGTGATGGCGGCGATGAAGCTTTTATCGGGTATCCCAGATATAGTTCAATTAACAAATTGCAAAGTATTTTTAAAGTTCCTGAATTCGTACGTGGGATAGCAGGATCTGTTCTAAAAATGTCCCCTGTGTACAAACACAAATTAATGGGAATGGGTGGCTCCTTTAAGAATGTCGAATCATTATACGTAAAGTTTTTTGGCGGAATGGAGAATTCCTGGGTTAAAAAGCCAAATGAAGGGCTTATGAATCCTTACATGAATAATCTGTTAAACTCTGACAAACCATTGGTAGAAAGAGTTTCCGACTTTGATATAAAAACATATTTAAATGGGGATATAAATACGAAAGTAGATAGGGCTTCTATGGCGTTTTCACTTGAAACTCGTGCGCCGCTTATGGATTATCGAATTATTGAGTTTTCACGAAGTCTGCCAACAGCCTATAAATTTTCTTCAAATGGAGTGCAGAAAAGGATTTTAAAAGACTTATTATACGATTTCGTTCCTGAGCATTTATTCGACAGGCCGAAAGCGGGCTTTGCACTGCCACTCCAGCACTGGTTCAGAACAGATCTGAAAGAGTATGTATTGGATACTTTATCGGAGAAAGAGCTACAGAATCTCCCTGGTATAAATGTTAAAAGGGTGACAGAAATTATACAAGAACATATGTCCGGAAAGTGGAACAGGCATCCCCAAATATTTAAACTTTTAATATTGCAACAGTGGATGAAAAAAAATCAAAATCACTTGGATTGATTCAAGCTTTTATTTAAGTAGTTTCATTATTTTATGGCGGTTGCTAAATTACTTTCCCATAATCCAACATGTTCTTGATAACGGACTTTGGGTTGGAATGGTGCAAATAATTTATTCGCTCCCTTCTCGAGAGACTCCCTGTATTCATCCTTAGTTAAAATTAAATGTATCGACTTCGGTAATCGATTTGACAAGGGTGTGTAGGTGTTCTGACCCATAGCTAAGCCGTGAAATGCCTGTATGAACAACACAACTACTGACAACTTAGTCTTCACTGCAAACTTTTTGGCTGAGTGTCGATTCGGGAATATTAAATTTTAATTGTTCGTATCCGTGGGTGACCAGGTTGGGTATAAAATTTTCTTAGAAGTGGCAGCCTACCTCAGACCTAATTAGATAAATTGTTTGCCCAAACAAGTCAGCACCTTCCAATACAACCCTTAGGCTTCCAAAAGGGGCCTATCAGGAAAACTTATGGTTTGGATTATTAATGGCATCAGCCGAGTGAGTAAATAGATAATCACCTAACGCTGATTTGCATAGAGTAAAATTAAAGTTCTCATGAAATCCTGGACAGCTCTGAAAAAAGGTTACACCAATCGGTCAACAAGTTAGTGAGTAAAGAGAATTATAGGTGATATATGGCTTGAATCGCTGAAATGGAAACAAGGATAATTGACACAATGTAGGTTTTGGTGATTCGCTAATGGGTGTGTTTGACCTCGTAGACTTCCCATTAGGGAATAAATACTTTACCTGTTTACTGAATAAGATTAAAGATAATTAGGTAACAACAATCTGAAAAAAAATAAACTTAATTTGTTGTCGAATCGGTCAAATATATTAATCTTGTTACAATTAAATGTAACTACTGTTATTTTGTTAGGCTCTTTTTAAGTCTATTGTAAAAATTTCTTGTTTGTAGAAAGTTGTTTAATAGTTCTTTTTGGGATTTTAAAAAATTAACAATGTCATTTATAACAAAGGGGTAATAATCTCGTTTATGTCCTGAAATTACGACACATCGTGGTGATAGTGTCCAGTAAAGCATAAACTATGAGTATAAGAAAAAATTACCCTGCGAAATTGATTAGAATCTTTCTTTTTTGCACGACTGCTTTCATTTTAAGCAATTGTAAAAAGGAAAATCTGGACACAGATCTAATGGCGAATTCAGCCAATTTACCATCGTCGACAGCTCTTAAATCACAATTGCTAGCTTCGTCCAATTTAAGTATGGTTACCTCTTCAAGTTATTACCTTGAAAAATCACTTCCTTCGGGGTATGTTAAAGACGGTTCAAGGGACTACACCTCAGTAATTCAAGCCGCAATTCTTAAGTATCCTAATATTGTCTTTCCAGCCTTTCCTATCTTAATTAACGAGGGTGGATTGGATATTCCCTCTAATCGCGTTCTTACATTTTTAGATGGTTCGGAATTGCGAATGAAGCCTAACTCACAACCCGGGTATGGAATGCTGGAGATGCGAAATGCAACCAATGTAACGCTGGTAAATCCTGTTGTAAAAGGTGACAGATACAAGCATACAGGAACCACGGGCGAGTGGGGAATGGGTATTTCCATTTATGGAGGTAGCAATATTACCGTATTAAGCCCCGAAGCTCGGGAAATGTGGGGCGATGGTATGTACATAGGCATTGAAAACGGAGTAATTCCAAAAAACATTACGATCAAAAATGCGGTTTTGGAATATAACAGGAGAGACGGTATTACTATCGTAGCTGTCGATGGATTAAATTTAGAATCGCCCTATGCGGCCTTTTCAAATGGCACAAAACCGATGGCTGGTATTGCTTTTGAGCCCAATAACAGCAAAGCGGAGATTAAGAATGTGTTGATCACTAACCCACGGACAGAGGGAAATGCCGGACATGGGATGTTCGTAGATTTTGGAAATCTGATGGGCGGCGGGCAGAAGACAGTAGGTGTGACGGTACATAATCATACCGATGTAAAATCGAAGGTGGGCATGACAACCATGAGCCGGGCTTCTGACGGAAGCTCCACTATAAAGGGTGATTTAAAGTTTGTCAATCCCGTTTGGGGCCAGAATTATAGCGCAATATATACCATTTTATATGGTTCCAACGACGTGCATTTAACAATCGAAAATCCTATAGTTAAAGACCTTAGCAATAGACAACTTACAAAAGATGAAACTCTTAGCGAATTGAGGGATTTATTGAATCCGAAAGCCAGGGATTATACAACGATTAATTTTACTTCAATCTGGCCCAATATGGTTACTAGTCTCACTTCTCCAATAGTTTCTACCTCGCCGAGTACGGCCGCAATATTCGCTGTCAATGCCGGCGGATCCACTTTTACAGCATCTAATGGTATAACATACCAGGCTGATAAAAACTTTTCGGGAGGTGATACATTTCAGACGTCAGAGACAATAGGAAATACTTCTAGCGATGCTCTTTATCAAAGTGAAAGATATGGCAATTTTAGCTATAACATACCTGTTAGTGATGGAACCTATGAGGTAACATTTCTTTTTGCCGAGATATTTCACTCCTCTTCAGGAAAGAGACGATTCGACATTTTTATGGAGGGTGTTCAGTCGATAACAGATTTAGATATCTACGCAAAAGTAGGAGCCTTAAGTAAATACGAGGTTGTAAAACAAGTGCAGGTAACTGATGGTACATTAAATATAAGATTTGATAGTGATGTGGATTATGCAAAAGTTGCTGCATTCCATGTTGTGAAAAAATAGAAGTCTTCCCTCAGAGGGCAGTTAAAATTTCAACAGTCGGAGAGATATTTATCTTGCCAGCTGTTGAAATTTTTGTTTTATACAGGTTTAGATACATAATTTATTGGCCGTCTACCTTTTATCATACAAGTTAACATCGTGCTGTGGCCAGAATTAGATGACTGTTGCCTGCTTGATGCATTACTCGGCTGCAGGTATATGAATAAGCTACCAGGTCGTGGCTGTAAACAACAAACTTTGTCAAAGCTTGATTGGTCTACAAGCTGCACGACGGGCATGATCAATTCAATATTAAATTCCATTTATCCAGGAAACCAATGGCCTAACTTCTAAGCGGCTGAGGCCACAATTTAGAGAGCACTGTTCCCCATTACTAATATTGTTTAAACCAGATAGGTCAGCTTCAATAAGTCATACCAGAGGTGAATGCACCCCCGGGCTTGGTTAATTTCACTGATTTAACGGGCACGTCCTTCAATAGTAGTTGGTGGTGTAGAGTATTTACGACAAAGCAATAGATAAACAATTAGGCAAGTCTCAAAGCAATAAGTGGATCACCTGTCGTCACTTTGTCTTATTTCGTCTCCAGATCATCCGGCCGGGCTGGGCAAGATCTAGGGAATTGCTTAATGGCTTTGCCATTCCGGTGGATTACAGAGTGCCACTCCGCTTCATTCATAAAATCTGTTTCTATGCTCCAAAGTAGTTTTCCAATAGACTCTTTAATAGGGTTGCTAAGGCGGCATCTTTTCTATACATGATCATGAAAGTATTTGCTCAAGAGCGTGCTGTTTATTTAACTCGTAACCCACTACCTTTTTCATTTGTATTAGACTGGCGGTAACGAATGTTTTCTTTTTGACCCAGTCAATTACTGACCCCAGCTGAATTGGTTTTCTTCAAAGTTTTGTAAAGGTTTCCTAGTAGTTTGCTAGTAAGATTTTACTAACAAACTACAAGCATACCATAAGAAAACCTTTATTGTTTTTCTGCAAAGTGTTATTTTTTACTTGGAAGATGCGGGCCTGTGTGCTAAAAGATAAGAAAGTTTTAGAGCTTACCAACACTCGATCGCTTGCTTCAAATAACCCCTTTATTAATTTTAAATTAATAAAGGGGTACCCTTTTAACCGGCAATAAATTTTAATTAATAATATTTTTATGGCGAACAAATTCAATATCATGATTTCAATTCGGAATGTAACATTCAGTAAAAGCTTGCGTACACGACCAAAATTTAAATTATGAAAAGAAAAGATTTGTTTAAAAAGCTATTAACGTTCTCAGGTTTAATAACTATAACTTTCTTTTTTAGTCAGTGCAAAAAGGATAACCAGGCAATAATGACTTCCGAGAATCACCTACTTCCAGAGACGGCGGTGATGTCAACCACTATCCCTGCCGATGCCTACTACATAGAAAAATCCTTGCCTTCAGGTTACGTAAAGGATGGCTCCATAGATTATACAACCGTACTTCAATCAGCTATTCTAAAGTATTCCAATATTGTTTTTCCTGCGTTTCCGATCATGATCAACGACAAAGGTCTAAATATTCCGTCAAACAGGAACATCATATTTTTAGAAGGTTCTGAACTGCGATTGAAACCTACTTCACAAGCGGGTTATGGAATGCTAACCATGCGAAATGCAACCAATGTGACTTTGACAAATCCAGTGTTAAAAGGTGATAGGTACAAGCATACTGGGACCACAGGAGAGTGGGGAATGGGGATTTCCATTTATGGCGGTAGTAATATTACGGTATTAGATCCGGAAGCTCGTGAAATGTGGGGTGATGGTATTTATGTAGGCGTGGAAAACGGTATAATCCCGAAAAATATCTCGATCAAAAATGCGGTTTTGGAATATAACAGGAGAGATGGTATTACTATTGTGGCTATCGACGGATTAAAATTGGAATCGCCCTATGCAGCTTTTTCAAACGGTACTAAACCGATGGCAGGTATTGCTTTTGAACCAAACAACAGCAAAGCGGAAATTAAGAATGTAGTTATCACTAATCCTCGGACGGAAGGAAATGCCGGGCATGGAATGTTCGTAGATTTTGGAAATCTAATGGGCGGTGGTCAAAAGACCGTGGATGTTACAGTGCTTAATCATACGGATGTGAAGTCAAAAATAGGTGTGACCACCATGAGCAGAGTTTCTGATGGCACCTCAACTATTAAAGGCGATCTAAAATTTGTTAATCCAGTTTGGGGTCAAAATTCTGATAGAGCGCTGTTCACGATTTTATATGGTTCTAACGATGTTCGATTGACTATGGAAAATCCGATTGTCAAGAATCTTAACAACACCATGTTATCAAAAGATGCCACCTATACCCTTTTGACGAGCCTTGTCAACCCAAAGGCTAGAGACTATACTACTATCTTCTTTACTTCAATTTGGCCAAATTTGACCGTAACCAATGTTATAACACCTATAGCCACTGTGTCAAACAACGTAGCATTTGCTGTAAATGTAGGTGGATCATCCTTCACGGCCTCCAACGGGATCCAATATCAAGCGGACAAAGGTTTTTCAGGCGGTTATATTTATAAGAACTCAAATGCAATTTCAAATACCTCAGATGACATACTATTTCAAAGCGAACGTTACGGTACCTTCGGTTACTCTGTGCCCGTAACTAACGGAACTTACGAGGTAACTTTAAGATTTGCAGAAATTTACCAATCCTCAGCAGGAAAAAGACAGTTTGACACATTAATCGAAGGAAGTGAAGTTATCAGCAATCTAGATATATATAAAAGTGTCGGCAAAAATGTTCCGATGGATGTTGTAAAGACAGTTTCGGTAACAGACGGAGTTCTGAACATCAACTTTAGACGTGATATCGATAACCCTAAGCTTTCTGCTTTCCATGTGATCGCCAAGCAATAGAAAATTTTATTGATAGATTGGAAAGCCGGACATTCGTTCCGGCTTTCCTTGTTTTAACCTAATATCTCAATGGCATGATTTTTAATTGTGGTTAGAGTCATTTAAGACGTTCTTATCGAATGAAATTGTTTTATATCATCTTTATCAGTCATTTTATATCTATTACTCACTTTGACAATATTATAGATACTAAAGAGGATACTCTTAACAGTAAAATTGTCATAGATTCTCCGGGGGTTAATAGTGCAAGTGAAGTAGGAATTAATTACAGAAGCGTTTACCTTAAAGATTTTCTACCGTTAAATTTTGTAAAGGACGCCTCCGAAGATTACAGCTCAATTATTCAAAATGTGGTAACTAAGAACAGGAATATCATATTTCCTAATATTCCGTTATTAATTAATGATAAAGGCATATCTATACCGTCCAACACAACTATAACCTTTTTACCGGGTTCCGAACTTAGACTAAAGCCATCCTCAAAGCCTGGATATAATATATTACATATTCGTGGTGTATCGAATGTAACGCTTTATAATCCTGTAATAACAGGGGACAGATACACGCATTTGAAGCCAACAGGTGGAGAGTGGGGTATGGGGATCGGAATTTACGGTTCTAATAATGTCTCTATCATTGCTCCTAAAATAAGTAATTGCTGGGGTGATGGAATATATGTAGGCATTGAAAACGGAGAAAACTGTAAAAACATTTCTATTAAACATGCAGTGATAAAGTTCAACCGACGCAATGGAATTTCGGTTATTGGAGTTGAGAAGTTTAGACTGGAGGATAGCTATTCAGCTTTTAATAATGGTGTACCTCCGATGTCAGGAATTGACATAGAACCCAATTCATCACACAATGAGATTAAAGATGTTATCATCAAAAATTTGAGAACCGAACAAAATCCTGGTTCTGGAGTTCAAATTGATTTGGGTAATTTAATGGGAGGCGGCCAAAAAAGATCTGAAATAACGGTTATAAACCATTCCGATATTAAATCAAAAGTGGGTATGATAGTGATGAGCAGAGTTTCGGATGGACGCTCTACGCTTAGGGGCAATATAAAGCTAATAAATCCTAATTGGAGTCAAAATGGCGATAGAGCTCTATTTACCATCTTATATGGAGCAAATGATGTCAGGTTAGCCATTGAAAATCCGGTTATTCAAAAGAATAACAGTAGCAAGAAATTGTCTAAAGCGGAAACCCTCAAACATTTGAAAACCTTACTAAATCCTAAGGCTCGAGATCATACAACGATAGTCTTATGAAACTTTTTCAGGCCTAACAGAAAAATATCTAGATGCTTGGAATTTGAGTCAGTCCCCTCATATCTTTAGAAAGAGATATAAACTTCAACTATGATTAAATTAAAAATTCTTTCTCCACCTAGTATGAAATACTTTGGTGACTTTCATGCATTTAGGAAGTGGGATAAGCAGATAAGGGAAGCAGGAATAGATGTAGAAATTTTGTATGACCATAACAGTCAAAGGTTACTTACCGCAGATAGATTAATACTGCATCACCGTTATTTCGATACTGGATGGGTTAATGCTTTGAAAACCGCTTATGATCAAAATGGCAAATTTGTGAGTTATCTTAAATCCCTAAAGAATAATGTTGGGAAAGTAATTTGGTTCGACGCCGATGATTCGTCAGGTACAACTCAGTTTCCCGTTATTTCGTTTGTCGATGTTTTTGTTAAAAAGCAAGTACTAAAAAATAAAAGCTATTATACAGGCGATCCAGCTGTTACAAAAAATTTAATGGTATGGTCTGATCAACAGGCTGAACAGAAGCAGTTTATACCTTGTCCTGCCGGTGAAATCCACAAAATTAAAGTAGGCTGGAATTTAGCTTTTGACGATTATCGAGATTTTTTGATTCATTACAAGATCAGGAAGTATCTTAGTCATTATATCAACTATAAAATCTTCCCGTTAAAATTTACTTCAGCGTCAAGCGTTAGACAACTGGATGCAACTTTCAGAGGTAAGATTAATTATAACACTACTCATAAGGTTGTAGCTTTTCAAAGAAATAAAGTGCTTGAAATGTTCGGCTCAATGCCTTTCAAGATAGCTTCCGGTGGTGGTCTTTCCAGGAATAAATATTTAGCTGAGTTAAGCAACTCAAAGGTTAGCATCAGTCCATTCGGATTTGGCGAAGTTTGTTATAGAGATTTTGAAACCTTTATCTCCGGATCATTGTTGGTTAAGCCATCAATGGATCATCTGGTCACGTTCCCGGATTTGTTTATCCCGAATGAAACCTATGTTCCAGTGTCATGGGACATGAGCGATCTATCGGAGACTCTAGGGAAAATAATTGACAATTATTCTTCCTACCAACAGATTGCTATTAACGGACAAGAATCTTATAGACGGGCAATCGATAATCCGGATGTTTTCATTAATGCTATTCAGAGAATAATAACTTGAACAATAAGAATTTTATATGCTGTTTTTAAAAATACTAGCTCCGCCCTATAAACGATTCTACTCTGATTTGCACCCTTTTTTCAAATGGAAAAAGCAGTTGTTGGAGTCGGGAATTAATGTGGAGGTGTTATATGATCATAAACAGGTCAATTTCGATAAAACCGACTGCCTAATAGTCAACCATATGTATTTCCATGCTATGTGGAATAACAAATTGTTGAGTGCGAAAGAAAATGAAGAAGAGTGGATAGCTTATTTACAGCAGATTAAACAAAGTGTAGGGCGGTTAATTTGGTGGGATGCACAGGACACTTCATGTAGCACCGGTTTTGGTGTTATTCCCTACGTGGATATATTTTTAAAAAATCAAATATTAAAGGACTCAGAATATTATACCGGTAATGCAGATGAAGAAAAGAATTTGAGAATATGGCTTGATCCAAACATCGAACAGAAGAAATTTGTACCCTGTCCCCCAGAACAAAAGCATAAGATTAAGGTGGGATGGAATCTAGGTTTTAACGATTATAGGTACTTCCCCTTTAAATTACACTATTATTTAAGTAATTACACTCCCTATAATCTCTATGAAGTCAATTTTACTGATGTTGACTCCATCAGAAATATTGATTTAACATTTAGGGGTAAGGTAGATTATGATAATCAATATCCACAACACAATGCCATCTCTTTCCAGCGAAACTTTGTCATTAACCTAATGGCTAAATTGCCACTGAAAAGTGCCTATGGACCCGTTGTAGGGAAAAAGCAGTATTGGAATGAATTAAGAAATTCTAAGGTTTGTTTAAGCCCATTCGGATTTGGTGAAGTTTGTTATAGAGATTTTGAGTCTTTTATTTCAGGTGCAATACTACTAAAGCCTTCCATGGATCATTTAGTAACTTATCCTAACCTATTTATTCCGAACGAAACCTATATACCATTAGCATGGGATTTATCTGATTTGGAAGAAAAGCTGGAGGACGTCATTACAAACTACGCGAGCTATAAACATATTGCCAAAAATGGACAGGAATTGTACAAAAATGTACTTAATGATCCGAATGTCTTTATTGAAAATCTGGAAGTAATATTAAGGTAATTTAAGCTATTATGAGAGACTCGCTATTGTTACTGATGACCCCTGGAATGAGCTTAGAGAAATGGGATTCGGTTGGGCAATTGTCAAGAGAGATTAATTATTATGAAGAATTAAGTAAGAAGTCGGGTTTAAAACTAGTAATATTTAGCTATGGACGGCATGATTCAAAATATAACTTGCCCGGAACAGTAGTACTTACTATGCCCCACTGGATTCCTAAACGAATTCCTTATAGGGTTCAGAATTTCATACACGATATCTCTTCATTATTTACTTATAGGAAATTTTTCAGAAGCACACTAATATGTAAAACTAATCAGTTTTCAGCAGCGGGTTTTGGTGTTTTATTAAAATTGATTTTTGGAACTCCGTTAGTCGTCCGAATGGGATATTATTATTCCCACTTTCGGCCAATTTCTTATAGACGGAAATTCGAAGAACGACTAGCTTTTAGAACTGCTAACCTGATTCTTACAACTTCACCTGAAGCGATGTCCTTCATAATAAGTAACTATAATATACCTTCGGGGAAGGTAAAGACAATTTTCAATAGTGTGAATGTCCAAAGATTTAAGCCCTTAAATCTAGATAAGGAGTGGGACCTGATTTTTGTAGGGAGACTGGAGAAGCAGAAAAATATCGACCTTGTTCTAGAAGTTATGAACCAAGTGGGAGGTAGATCTCTGATAATTGGTGAGGGATCACTTGATTATTTAGTTAAGAGCGCAATTCAGCAGAATCAACGTATTACTTGGCTAAACCGTGTCGATAATGTTGATCTTCCCACATATTATAGCAAGTCTAAGTGTTTTTTACTACTATCTAAGTATGAAGGTAATCCCAAGGTCTTACTCGAGGCAATGGCATGTGGTATACTGTGTATAGGCAATGATGCACCTGGGATACGTGAGTGTATAAATCACAATGTGAACGGAGTTATAGTTAAAAATGATATTGACAAAATTGTGCTCAGTATTAATAACTTATTTTCAGATCAAGGTAAGATGACAGAGATTTGTCAAAACGCAGTTGACTGGACGGCAGAAAATTGTGAATATTCCAGAAATATCGATAAAGAATTGTGTTTTTATTCAAGCATCTCAGATCCATGGATGAGATAGTAGTGATCCATAGAGGCTTTAGATTGACCGGAACGTTAAGGTTGAGTACCCTAAAATATCAGTCACAGTAAATAGCTAGATCTGGTGAAAAAATCCGTGGATTTCCGAAACTATAAAATTTTCAACGCGCTATCAACAGTTGTTTTGATAAGCAACCAATTTATCTGATGTACCAAACCTTTGTTAAACGATTCTTTGACGTAGCTCTTTCACTTATAGTGTTAACTATATTATCGCCCCTTTTCCTTGCGGTAATTTTTTTAATCGGTTGTACTTATTTTGAGAACCCCTTTTTTTTTCAAGCAAGACCCGGAAAAGGTGGTGTGCTATTTAAAATAATAAAGTTCAAAACGATGAACCAAAAGTGCGACGATCAAGGAAATTTACTAAACGGTAATGAAAGAATAACAGGGGTAGGGAGATGGCTTCGAAAGACATCTATCGATGAGTTGCCCCAACTACTGAATGTATTGAAAGGAGACATGAGTTTGATTGGCCCCCGCCCACTATTAGTGGAGTATCTAAAATTATATAATCCACAACAAATGAGGAGGCATGAGGTACGACCAGGAGTGACGGGTTGGGCACAGGTTAATGGGCGCAATAGCATCTCCTGGCAAGAAAAGTTTGACTTCGATATTTGGTATGTAGACCATATTAGCTTTCTAGTTGATTTAAAAATTTTATTTTTAACTATCATTAAAGTTATTGGCATTAAAAATGTAAATTCATCAGATGTGATTACTATGGAGAAGTTCACCGGAAATAAATGATTCTAATTTTAGCCCTTATTTCTTGATAAAGGCGTTCAAATCAATCGATAGCTGATATTAATTTTTAATTAACAGTTTTTATGAAAAGTGTATTGATAGGTGCTGGAACCTATGGGGAAGTATATTTTCATTATTTAAAATATGACGGAAATATTGATATCGTTGGATTTTTGGACGATGATGAATCTAAATCGGTAAATCTTGAGGTGCCAATTATTGCGAAAATGAGGGAGCTAGATAAACTCAGTTCACTCAATGTGAGTAATGTATACTGTCCACTTGGCGATAATAAATTGAGGGTAGAATTACTGAAAAAAGCGCTTAGTATAGGTCTTGCGGTTCCCAATTTTCTTCATTCCAGTAGCATCGTTCCTAGTAATTGTGCAATGGGTAAAGGAGTTTATGTACTACCGGGTTCGATAATTATGCCATATGTCACAGTTAAAAATTTCTGTATGATAAGTATGGGAGTGAAAATCGCTCACCATACCGTGCTAGAAGATGGTGTTTTTATTTCTACCGGCGCTAATGTTGGAGCATCGATTCATATAAATGAGAACGCTTTTTTAGGAATAGGATGCACTGTTATGACGGGAGTATCGTCCATAGGTAAGAATGCAATCATTGGAGCCGGAGCTGTTGTTATTAAGGATGTTCCGGACAATGCCGTGGTTGCCGGTGTCCCAGCAAAAATCATTAAGTTCTCCGACGTCTAAATTGGTCATTGTTTTAAACTTTATAACGGCAAATTCTTAATTAATCTAGTACGGGGTCTATAATGAATGTTTCTAAAGAGAAGTACACTTATATAAATGTTTCTAATCAAAGTATTCAGCCAGTTTTTAAAGCCCCTCAACTTGAAACTATGTCCTACCGTCTAATTACTGTTCGGGAAAGAGAACTTTGGAACCAGTATGTACATGCATGTAACATGTATGATTTCTACCATACATGGTATTATCACTCTTTAGAAAAAAGTGGTGAACCGGTTTTGTTTGTCTATGAACAAGAAGATTGTTTTATCATATTCCCTTTTCTCAAGCGAGCCATTCCGGGTTCGGACCTCAACGATTTTACATCGGTGTATGGTTACGCAGGTCCTATTTCAAACGTCGATTTTGAGAGTATGGACCACAATACAATGGAAGCTTTTATCCAAACCTTTCTAAAATTTCTGAAGGTTGATAAAAATGTTTCAGTTTTCTGTAGGCTTCACCCGATTATTAATCATGATATATTAGTAGAAAAGTTTGGCAGCCTTGTGGATAATGGCAAGACAATTGCGATCGACTTAACAACAACACTTGAAGAACAGCGTTCAAAATACAGAAGGCAGTTCCGTTCGAAAATCAGACAACTTCGAGAAAAAAAATATTATTTAAGGAAAGCGACGTCTAAGGAGGAAGTACGAGCATTTGTCAAAATATACAATGAAAATATGGCTCGCGTACAAGCAGAATCGTATTACTTCTTTGATGAAAGTTACTTCTTTAATATGTTAAATTCTGCTGATTTTGAAAGTTCGGTATTGCTTTTGTATTTAGACGACGAAATTACATCTGGTGCATTTGTCACATTTTCGAATAATATAATGCAATTTCATTTAGCGGCTACTAATAACAAGTATTTGCAAGAAGGTCCAATGAAGCTTCTGATTGACGAGGCATCGCTGGTAGGGCGAGAAAATAATATGTCCTATTTGCACTTAGGTGGCGGAGTAGGTGGTAGTGAGGATTCGCTTTTTGAATTTAAAGCTGGGTTTTCGGATATGATTTTAAGTTTTAAGACATGGAGATTTGTATCTGATCCTGAAGCTTACGATAAGTTAGTCCGGGAGCGATGGGGAAATCAAGTTGTAAAATCGGATTTTTTTCCTCTTTACCGGGAATCAAATAATTTGTAAATTATAATAGTTTAATTTTTTGTTAGGATTTCTAATTAATCTTCGACCTATTTGGGTAGGTGCTGGATTTTTATAACATCTAAAACTTTGACGATGAATAAAAAAATTAGTTTATCATCTCCTCATATGGGAGGGAGTGAATTCTTGTTTCTCAAGAATGCTTTCGATAGTAATTGGATTGCGCCTTTAGGTCCTCATGTAGATGGCTTTGAGAATGATATAGCCACTTATTTGGGTAACGATGTCCATGTTGCTGCGTTAAGTTCGGGAACCGCCTCCTTACACCTGGCCTTGATTATATTAGGTGTTAAATCTGGTGATGAAGTGATTTGTCAGTCTCTTACATTTTCTGCCTCAGCTAATCCTATAATGTATCAGGGTGCGACGCCTATTTTCATAGATAGTGAGGAGAGTTCGTGGAATATGTCCCCAGAATTTTTAGAGATTGCGATCAAGGATAGAATTTCTAAAGGGAAAAAGCCAAAAGCCATAATTGTCGTTCATCTTTATGGTATGCCAGCTTCGATGGATCGTATTATGGATATTTCAAGAAAATACCGGATACCTGTTATCGAAGACGCTGCAGAAGCCTTAGGCTCGACTTATAAAGGGCAGAAACTTGGAACTTTCGGAGATTTAGCTATTCTATCCTTTAACGGAAATAAAATTATTACTACATCTGGCGGAGGGGCGCTCATATCACGAAATGAAGATTGGGTTATAAAGGCTAGATTTCTGGCAACCCAGGCTCGCGATGTAGCACCACATTATCAACATTCACAAGTTGGTTATAACTATCGGATGAGTAATATTTGTGCCAGCATAGGTCGTGGCCAGATGGAAGTCTTACCATTAAGAATCTATCAAAGACGCAAGAATTTTTCGCACTACAAAAGGCTTTTAGGTCATCTCAATAATATTTCTTTTCAAAGTGAACCGGATGACACCTATTTCTCCAATCATTGGTTAAGCACCATTACTTTGGATGATTCAAGTGGCCGCATGACAAATGATTCTTTACGCTTAATTTTGGCAGAAGACAACATCGAAGCAAGACCTGTTTGGAAACCGATGCACTTACAACCTGTTTTTGCTGAGTTTCCATTTTATGGCGACGGAACTTCGGAGAACCTTTTTAGGATTGGTTTATGTCTGCCATCAGGCTCTAATTTAACAGAGTATGAAATCCGTATGGTCATTACCAAGATCAAAAATTGTTTTGAAACATCTTCGGTACTCTAGTCGGTAAAGGGACCGCATATCCGGTTTAAATCGGTACTGCCAACTAAATTGATTTATTTCGTTGACCTAACCTCGATTTTTTGGGTGTGGGCAGTTTTTTTGGAACGTGTGCTAACTAAATCAAAATCATCAGCTCTTTTTGGAGCCCAATGCCAAGTCTATTATAAAATACCCGTGCTTGGGAATATCTTCAAGGTAAGTTTGTTAAGGACAACCTTAGTGGTTTCGGCCTAAATTTAGCTTGTTAATTTAATTTTCCTATTTCTAAAAAAATTTTTATGTTTTAAGTATTGTAACTATATTTAACTTAGTAGTTAATCATCTAGCAATGTTAGACCCTACTATATAGTATCACACTAACTTGACTAACAATTTCAATTGAAAGTTATGGAGTTGAATGCAGGGCAAATCGTAGAACGTGTAGTTCGAAGAAATAAAGTGAGCATTAGTGAGCTTGCCCGCCGTATGCAGGTAAACAGACGCTCTGTTTATAATTGGTTTGATCAAAAAGCTTTGAAAATTGATATTATTTGCAAGATTGGCCACGTTTTAAATCATGACTTTTCAATAGACTTTCCTGAAGCCTTTGGTGATCGAGGTTTCTCCATAATGGAGAAGTTTGTTGACGGAGTGGACGAGAATGAGCATAAACACCCAAACTCCGTTCATTATTGGATGGTGAAATACATTTCTTTACTAGAGAAATATAATGCTTTGCTTTCTCACGAAGCCGGTCAGAAGGATACTACAAACGGAGAAGTTAAGAAATTGCAAACTAAATCCTTTTCTCAGAACGTTTACGAATCTGACAGCATTACCTTATAAATTTAGCTAGGTAAGTTGAGAAAGGCAGATAACAGGATCTGCCATATGAAGTCATTTTACATTTCCTCTTCCGATCTGGATTCTTGCTGCTCCTTTTCTTTACGTTTTCTTTCCCCTATATCTTGTTTCCCAAACCGGTAGCTAAATGTAAGAGTTGCCATTCTTCCTTGCATCCGTCTTTCCGACTCCTGGAAAATAAACTCTGTTTCAGTTGTTTGTCCCCACCTTCTACTATTAAAAATATCACGCACATTAAAGGAGAGGCTGCCGGCTTTATTTTTTAACATGTCAAGCCTTAAAGCTGCATCCATACTATACATTTCTCTGCTCCTTCCCTGGGCACCCACCCGAGGTGCGGTATAATTAGCGTTGAATTGTCCTGTTATATTTTTAGCGAAATTGACGTTGCCGGTTAAGTTTGCATTCCAGTTAAATCCGTCACTGCTTTTTATATTGTATTGGTCACTCCCCTTGAACTGGCTATAGTATAAATTGATATTGGAAGTGATACCAAATGCCTTGGTAAAATCAGCTTTTGAAATAAATTCTAATCCACTGGAGCGGTTCTGCGTGAGGTTAATAAACTGGGTGATAGTTGCTGCATTGTTATCAGGTAATGGTAACCTTATTGCTTGTACTACATCGTTAACTTGCCGGAAATAGGCAGATGATGTAAATGTTAAAAAATCCCAGTACTTGATGTAACTCAATTCAAATGAATTGATGTCCTCAGGTCTTAAACTGGGATTACCGATACGGATATTATTAGGATCTGAAACATCAGCAAAGGGATTTATTTGCCATCCACGGGGTCGATTGACCCGGCGAGTATAACTCAATTGAACTTGCTGATCATTAGTAAGCTTCTGGGTTAAGAAGACGCTAGGGTATAACCTCAAGTAGTCAAGTCTACCCTCGACAATATCACTGCTTGGCGCACCAAATGCTTTATATTGAGTGTTCAGATATGCTTGTTCTCCTCGCACACCAAACTGAAAGCCAAAGTTATCTGTAAGTTGGTTCTGATAGGTGGTGTAGATTGCATAAACTTGGTCATCCAGACCAAAGTCGTTACTCTGTTTGTCATCTACCTGATAGCGCCCAGTTAATGCTTCAAACACCTCTGAATACTGAGTTTCATTATTATTACGAAGTGTAGTACGAAAGCCAGCTTCAAATTTCTGCCTTTCGGTTATAGGGAGAGAATAGTCTAACTGAATATTGTAGTTGGAGTCAAATTCTGAGTTTTCGTTGCTACGTTTATCGACTGAATCTTTTTGCACGCCCGTTAAAGCAAAATATTCCTGATTGAAATTCTGAATATCATCGTCGCTGCTTTCACCGTAGGATAAGTTTGCAGTTAAGTTGTGGCCTTTCTTATTAAATTGTCGGCTAAAATCCATGCTCATATTGTACCCGGAACTATTGCCGTCACGATCTGATGTCCTGAAGCTAGACCCATTCTGATCTGGTAAGTTAAAATACAGATAGTTCAAATTCTCAAAACTACTATTGTCTCTAAAGTTTAGATTGCCGGAAACACCTATTGTGGTTTTCGGATTAATGTAGTAGTCAGCCCCAAGCTTTAAGGTGTTACTTAGATCACTACGATTACTTTCTGTTATATTATTTACCAGACCGTTAGTTGACAGGAATTGCGTGTTGTTAAATCCGCCTCCCAGGCGATTCCCATTTCTAAAACTGTAATTACCATATAAGTTGACATTGCCATCTCTGTAGCTCAGATTAGTGCTTGCATTGTAGTTGTCGTTTGATCCGGCAGACGCTGAAACCGAGCCGTTAAGTCCAACCTTCTTATTTTTTTTTAAGACAATATTAATTATGCCTGACTGACCTTCAGGATCATACTTAGACGAAGGATTAGTCACAAGCTCAATACTTTCTATAGCACTCGCAGGTAGAGACTGTAAAACTTGAGCTATATTTCCACCCAGTGAAGATGGTTTCCCATCTATCAAAACTCGTACATTACTGGTTCCACGAAGATTTACGTTCCCATCTATATCAACGGAGACTGATGGCACGTTAGCTAAGAGATCCGTAGCAGAACCTCCTTCACTGACCAAGCTTTGATTTACGCTAAATACCTTTCGGTCAATTCCTAATTGGATACTGCTGCGCTCAGCTTCAACCACAACCTCATTCAAAACAGTGGATTTCGCAGGAATCATTTTAATTGTGCCCAGGTTTTTCGTCCTATTTTCGGCCGTTAAACTTAAGCTATCACTTACATATGGTTCATATCCCAGAAAGGTAATTTTTAATAAAAATAAACCTTCACTTATTCCAGTTAGTTTGAAGGTGCCATCCAAACCGGATTGCACGACTTTCACAGGCTGGGACTCTAACCCGGAAAATAAGGAGACTGTAGCAAAATCCACTGGTTGACTAGTTTTTGAGTCAATGATTTTTCCGTTGACTTCTGAAGAAGTCACCTTTGACAAAGGACTTGTATTTTGAGCTGAGGAGAAAACAGCGGTGCATAGCAGAAATAAAAGAAGGATATTGGAACGTAATAAAAACCTCATTATACTTTGTTCAGTTATAGTGTATCTGATAAAGACAAAGTAAAGCGGAAGGAGTTTAATAAACTGATGGTAACTATTTTATTACAGCAATAAAAAGGGTGGACTAATCAATACTTACTGTTAATCCTTCCTTTTTAAAAATCTTTCGATAGACTTCAATTTGAGTGAATGAGCCTTCGAGAATAGTACATTTACCTTCATTATGAACAGTCCATGCAATAGCTTCTGATTGAGGTTCGCTATAATCGAGATATTTCATCAAACAGTTGATGACATGATCAAAAGTGTTCGAATTGTCATTCCACAAGATCAGGCGGTGAGTTTCTTTCAATCCTGCCAAAATCTCGTCAAGAGTAAAGGTTTCTTCCTGTATCTGAGTTCCCATTGCACAAAAATACTAAATTCGGCAGGTCAAGTGTAGCATGATTTTATAAAAAGATGTTTTGCCTGGCTCACTTTGGAATGACATTAATTGTATGTTCTTAGATTTGTCATTGAAATACTATAAATATTTTCGGTCTCGATGGATCATTTTTATTTTGTCAAACAAGTTTTATACGCTCCGGCTTCGGAACTTCGGTACATTTATAGCTATCAATGGCGATATCCACAATAATGACAAAAAAAAAAGTTTTTTTTATAGTTAGTTCATTGTCTGCAGGAGGCGCTGAACGGGTGTTTTGGTTGCTATCGCAAGGCTTTGATAAAAGTAAGTACGAAGTATCAATAATTGTTTTTAACTCAAAGAATGCTTTTTTTTCCATGGATTTGGAAGGAGTGCGTGTTATTGATCTTAAAACAATCAAAGCTTCCTTGTCTTTTCCAAAGTTGTACAAACTCGTCAGAGAAGAAAGACCTCACGCCGTATTTGGAACTGGGAATCACATTAATTTTCTCATATCTTTTGTTTCCTATTTTGTCGATATTCCTTATATTATTGCCCGTCCTTCAAGTATTTCTACGGAGATTCATCAATTCAGCAATGTAAAAGGTAAGATATTTGACAAGTTCACTAAATTGTTTTTTAGAAAATTTGATAAAATAATTTGCCAGTCTGATGAAATCCGTAACTCTTTGTCGAAAGTTTACAATATTAATTCATCTAAGATGGTGGTTATTCCTAATCCTGTCGTAGTGTCTCCACTTGTCAAAAACAGTAAGCCTATCAATCGACTGATAACTGTCGGCCGTTTAACCGAAGTAAAAGGGCACGGAAGATTGCTGGAAATTTTTAGTATGCTTCCAAACTTTTACTCTTTATCTATGGCTGGTGACGGGGAGTTGAAAGAATATCTAAAAGAAAAAGCTGCGAATTTAAATATAACATCTCGCGTTCAAATGCTTGGACAAGTTTCGAATGTTATCGATATAATTGCCAGTCATGATGTCCTCGTACTCACGTCATACACCGAAGGATTTCCCAATGTAGTACTAGAATCGTTATCTGTTGGAGTACCAGTCGTTACTTTCAGAGTAGGAGGGGTTTCAAATTTTGTAGTAGACGACTTTAACGGTTATATAGTCGAACAAAATGATTTGATTGGATTTAAGACCGCAATTGAAAAGGCGTGTTTAAAGGAATGGAATTATAATAAGATTAAAAAGGACATTCAGACACGTTTTTCCCTGGAAAAAGTTGTAGGCCTGTATCAGAACTTAATAGAAAATTAAAGCTGTTTAAGTTTCAGGCTGTCCAAACGATTAACATCCCGAAAACTTAGTATTAACGAATACTCGCGATTATATGATTATAATACATTTATTAATAGGTCTGGGCGGTGGTGGAGCGGAACACTTGGTACTGGAATTAGCTAAACAAAATAAGATAGCTGGTAATCGCGTCATAGTGATCGGGATTACGTCTATCAACCTTATTGAAGATAAATTTAAAGCTTATGACATTGAATATATAAGCCTGAGGATTGACAACATATTTACAGCGGTAGCGGGTCTTAGGAAATTTTTGAAAATTATAAAGATGTATCCTCATTCCGTTATCCATGCACATATGTTTCATGCTGGCATGTTAGCTTGTGTTGCGAGGCTCGTTGAGCCTTCTTGCCGGATTGCTTTCACCCTACACACTAATTATGTGGGAGCGTTTTACCGCCGCTTCTTACTATACGGAACAAAATCTATTAGGGATGTTGATATAATCTTTTCAAAAGAATCCAAAAGGACCTATCACAAAGATCGGTATGTAGTGATTCCGAACGGAATAGATACCTCAAAGTATCAGGTACCGGAGAATCTTCCCAAAATATTTAATTGCTTATTTCTTGGTCGTCTTCAAGAGCCAAAAAATCCATTATATTTGGTTGAGCTGGTATTGAAACTCAAAGACAAGCATAAGTTTATCATCAATATAGCTGGTAATGGCCACCTTACCGAGGACCTTAAGAAATTAATAACCGCAAATAATTTGGAAGATTGGTTTGTGTTTTTAGGGTTTTGTAGAGATATTCCGAATTTACTTGCTAAATCCCATTGTATGATTATGCCGTCCTTATGGGAAGGCATGCCTATCTCAATACTAGAAGCAGGTGCTGCAGCCGTGCCTATTGTGTCGACCCCTGTAGGAAGTATTCCAAGTATCTTGAATGATGATAACGCCTATTTAAGTGAGTTGGGCTCCTTTCATTCGTCCTTAGCTAAAGTAATTGAAGACTACCCATTAGCTCAAAGCAAAGCTCAAAAGCTAAAAACGCTGGTTTTAAATGATTACGACATAAAGAATGTTGCAGAAAAACATCATCAGCTATATGCAAGCATTTTAATAGCCTAATAGGGATGAATATAAACGCGCTTTATTTGTTCTAGTTTCACAATGCTTTAACAGTCTGAAGTCATTTAAGTCTATTTAGAAGTAGATCTTATCATTTTTTCAAGCATATCCCACATTTCTGGCGTAACTGCTTCAAGACCATTGAACTGACCCGCGCCTTGTAACCACTCTCCGCCATCAATCGTGATAACCTCCCCATTGATATAACCCGAGAAATCAGACATTAAAAACGCCGCAAGGTTAGCTAGCTCCTGGTGTTCACCAACACGCTTTAAGGGTACACGGTTCTTAAAGTCGAATTTTTCTGCCATCTCTCCAGGCAGCAAACGGTCCCAGGCACCTTTCGTCGGAAAGGGCCCCGGTGCAATTGCATTGTTTCTTATCCCATACTTCCCCCATTCGGCAGCTAGAGAGCGGGTAAGGGCCAGTACGCCTCCTTTGGCACACGCGGAGGGAACCACAAAGGCAGATCCAGTGAAAGCATATGTAGTGACGATATTAAGTATTGTAGCCTGTTGCTTTTTTTCAATCCAATGTTTCCCAAAAGCCAGCGTACAATTTGCAGTACCTTTTAAAACTATATCAATAATCGTTGAAAACGCATTCGCCGACAGACGTTCAGTTGGGGAGATGAAATTTCCGGCCGCATTATTTAAAAGGCCGTTTACATTGCCAAATGTGTTAAGGGACTGTTCAAGTAAATTCGTGACTTCATCGTAATTTCTTACATCACATTGTACTGCCAGTACCTTTCCGCCAGTTTCCTGTTCCATTTCTTCAGCTGTCTTCTGTAAGACATCAAATTTTCTACTGGTTATAACAACGTTTGCACCTAGTTTTAAAAAATAAGTACTCATCGCTTTTCCCAGACCAGTACCGCCACCGGTGACAACTATAGTTTTGCCTTTCAGAGCATTATCTTTAAGCATAGGTTCGTTATACATGGCTTATTTTTTTTGAAGGTTTTGGATGATCGTATGTAAGATAGAGCGGGTAGTGGGCGACCACCATTGTTTAAGCATCAGGTCCAGGGAGTCGGTATGGTCTATGCTTACCTTTGAAAGCAATTCCCTTCTCAGGTTCAGTTTGCTTTGTTGCCAGGTAATTCGATCTAATTGCAGATATTTTTGCATTTGCCGCTCCGCCGCAGCCACTAATCCGCCTTCTTCTACAATCTGGTCAATTAAGCCATTCTCAAGAGCTTCCTGAACGGATAGTAATTTCCCTTCAAGCATATAACGGTATGCTTTCGCTTCTCCGAGCCAGAATGAATACAAGTGAAAGATGCTTTCGGGAACAATAATCCCAACCGGAATTTCATTTAATCCAATAATATACTTACCGGAAACCATGATCCGATAGTCGCTGCAGATTGCGAATACGCAGCCGCCTGCAGGACTGTGGCCGCTGATTGCGGTTAAAAAAGGCTTTTTGAATCTAGCAAGTAAACTCACCAGTTCAAGAAAATCTTCCCAGAATTTACGAATGTTGATCTCGTCGTAATCGTATAGTTCAATTAGGTCAAGGCCGGCCGAGAAGAAGCCTTCTTTGCCTGTCAATATTAATCCACCGATATTATCATCTTTTTCAATATCTCTGATTAGTGCAGATAGCTCCTGAACCATCTCAGCATTTATGGCGTTGGAGCGTCCGCGATCAAGACCAACAATAGCTGTTTTGTCTTTTATAGTAACTTTAATGGTGTTCATATTATCCAATTATCAGGCCTTTGCAGCTATTGTATTTAGCCTAATATAGGGATTTAAAGATTTTAAAAGCTATTGAAACATCTAATAATAGATTGTTGGAACTGATGTGATTCCTTAGGATTAGATAGACATTAGTTAGTGAGAATGAAGATCAGTTTACATTATAACGATAAACAGTCCGCCCTAAATCACCTTCAATATTGATACCTTCGATAATCACGGCATAACTGCCAGTCCCATCTGCATTAAAATACTCAACCGTGGCCCTGCCGGTCGAATCGGTAACTATGTTAGGACGCCAAAAGATCGTACTTCTCAAATCAGCCATTTTCAAATTTAATTTAGGATCGTCATAGTTTGGTGAATAAAACTCGCGACTTCTGTATAGGCCTTTTGGTTTAAAGCTGATGATACCCGCGGCGTAACTGCCGTAACCTGTCTTTCTTTCACCTCGTTTAGTGTTAATAACTAAAACCCCGGTGCCGCCCCTTAGGCCATATATTGCTGTATTGGAAGCACTTTTTAATATTTCAATTGATTCAACATCACGCGGATTGATAGCGCCCAGTAGATAAGGGTCTACAAACATACCGTCGATAACCAGTTGCATTGGCACAGGGCCAGTGAATGAATTCATAGAGCGGGATGAATAAGCGATGCCATTTCTGATGATGATGCCTGCTACCCGGCCCTGCAAATAGGTAGGAAGATCAATAGCATGTTCCAAATCTTTTTCAGAAATAATATTGTCTGCATGGCCAGGCCCATTTAAGTTTGAGGAGTTCTTAACGAGGGGTTTTGTCTGCACTATCTTGACTTCAGAGAGTAAAATGCTGGGATTATTTAGTCCGTATCGTTTAAATTCTTCGTACTGATTACGACTGTTGATCAGATAAGTGATTAATGAACCATTAACATTCGTCACAAGATCTGCAACATTTTTATTTTTAGTGACCAACTGAGGCGGGAACCCATCTAACTCTATCTGCACGTTCTTACGTCCATTAAGGTTTCGGGCCTGCACAACAAACTTGGTGCTGTCGTCATAGAATAAATCGGTAAAACTAAATCGACCTTCTGAATTTGTCACAGTGTCCATCAGAAAGACATCCCCTATAGCGGAAAACAAAGTCACCTTGCCACCTACTACAAGTTTGCCGTTATTCGCTGTTACAATACCACTTACTTTTATGGTTTTTTCAGGTTGATAGATGATTGACGGGAATACATTTGATAATATGTTCTTCCAAACAAAGCGACGCCAACCTTGAGTAAGCATTAAAATATCCAGTTGACGGGCCTTAATCTCATCCTGATTATCAAAATAATAGTTTGGCTGTTCAATATAGCCCTTAAGCTCAGAGGTAAACAGTAAATTTGAGTGAATTGTAGTCTCATTTGTTTCATTGAGAGCGACTTTAGATTCATCAACTACCGATAAAGAGAAACTGCCCTGGGTTGCCTTCCCATCAGCCCCATTGGCTTGAATTATCAGCTTTGTTTTTTGTCTCTTTTTATTTTCCGGCTTATCTGAACTAACTTGTATCGACAATGGTTTAGCATGATTGATGAACACCAGTCGCTCGGCAACCGGTTCGTCCTGAGGCGAAAAAAGAGTAAGCTGTAATACGCCACTTGGAAATCTCGCCTTTTCAATTTTAGCGCTGAAAACCGATTTATCAAGCGCAGCTTTAGAAGCATAGTGAACAACTCCATTTGACTGAGCCACAAGCTTCAATTCGCCACTTGATTGGAGAGTAGGGCTTACGGTAACTTTAATCGCCAAATTGCTGCTGTCAAGATTATTCACAGACAACACATAACCCACCGGCAATGCTTTAGGCAGAGGGTACGATTTTTCAGAGCCATCAGCAAATTTAATAAGGGCACTATAGGCTTCTCCGTCTTTAGGCAGTAAACCAAAATATCCCATGCCCGCATGTTCTGACTTTAGTTCCGCAAGCGCATTTTTGTTTTGATCCAATATCTGACCGGAAACTTCCACGCCAAGGCCATCCGCGCCTACCGCTTTAAAGGCTACTTTGGAACGGATCCCATTTATAAGATTGCCGCTTTCTGGGAAAAACTGCACGCCGACATCTGCGGACGTTGCTTTAACAGGGATGGTTTTAGATATGATCTTATTGTTGTCAACTTTAATTGTCGTAAAGATCCTGCCTGATTTGAGAATGAACGGTTGGTTATTGACAAATGCAATTTTTATATGGCCGTCAGCATCTGTAATGGCCTTACCCTTTGTAATATTTCGAAAGTTAAGCTGTATGTCATAATTAACTTCTTTGTTGGCCAGCGGTTCACCTTTTAAGTTGCTGAACTTGATGTCTGCTCCAATCTGATGGTTGTTCCCAATTTTCGAAAAAGTATACTCAGCATTTGTTAGAATAGTGTTGGAGATAGAGTTTCCAATACTAATTGTCTTATCAAAGAAATACTCTTCCCCAAAGTTTCGCATCCAGGTAGTGTATGCTCTGATGCGGTAGTTGCCCTCCCGAAGAGTGTCGGCAAGCTTGAAGTCTCCCCAGGCCAAACCTGCGTCCACAGGTAGCCTAAGGGATTGCTTGATGGAATCTTTATCATTGATCAGGTCAACATACAGTATTCGGCTTACGTTTGATAAACGGTGGCTTTCCGCGGTAACAACGTAGGCTTTAAACCAAATATCGTCACCTATGGCATAGTATGGCTTATCTAAATGCAGATGCACTTTTTCCTGCACATAGTCTGTCCTGTATTTCTCTAATTGGGTAAGAATATTTTTAAGCGGTTCTTCCTGCTTAATAAAACTAAAAGCAATTGCTGCGGAAAGAATTACAATACCTGTAATAGCAAGCTTTTTCATAACGGAAATATTATTTTAATTTACTAAAATATAACCGTTTACGTATACTTACTCTGCAACAAATCTGTTTAAAAGGTATTTTTCCACATCATGCTTTCTACAGGTCTGGTCGTCTTATTATTATATTTTGCGTTATTTTTTGTGTTGTACATGGTCTCAATGTCACCTTCTACAACAAAATAGATTAATTGTCCAATCGGCATACCAGCATAAATTTTTACTGGCTGAGTAACAGATATTTCGAGAGTCCACGTATTACAAAACCCTACATCTCCTTTTCCTGCCGTAGCGTGAATATCTATTCCTAATCTGCCTGTTGAGGATTTCCCCTCCAAAAAAGGCACATGTTTATGTGTTTCTGTATACTCAAGAGTTACCCCAAGGTATAATGTATTGGGTTGCAATACAAACCCGTCCTTTGGAATTTCGAAGTGGTCAATTTCATTATGCTTGCGGGCATCAAGAGCCCGGTTTTTATATGTTGCCAGGTATTTGCCAAGATGTACGTCGTAAGAATTAGTGCCTAAACAATCCCGTTTAAACGGCTCAATAACGATAGAACCCTGTTCAATTTCATTTAAAATCAGCTTATCAGAAAGAATCATAGTATATATAAGTGTAGTTTCATTGCCGGTTTTTTTGTAAAATTTTTATAACCTGCAATTGCCCTAAAATAATAAGATATTTGAGATAAATTTAAAGGTATTTATAAACAGGATGGCTCTTGCTTATCAAAAAAATATTGACGTAGATACGTCGTTCGCCCTATGGAAAATAGAGGAGCCGGCAGAAGAGTTGGTCGCTCAACTTCAGCTCAGAGAGCATGAAAGGGGATACCTCGGCACACTGATCAATGGCAAGCGTAACCTGCACTGGCTTAGTACTCGGGCCCTATTACGTTCTATGCTCAATACTAGTAGCTATATCGATTGCCAGATAGACGAACATGGCAAGCCCTACCTGGTCAACTTCCCGCATTTCATCTCACTTAGTCATTCTTTCGATTACGCGGCTGTAATGATCAGCAAGACGAGGCCGGTGGGTATTGATATAGAACTGATTAAAAATAAAATAGAACGCATTGCTCACAAATTTATGAATGAAGATGAACTTTCATTTATGAACTCCGAACACCGGACAGAACACTTGTATATTAGCTGGTGTGCTAAAGAAGCAATTTATAAGCTGCAGGGTAAAAAGAATGTTTCATTTTTGGACAATATCCGGTTAAATGCGTTCGATTACAAACCTGAGGGGAGCTTCAAAGCGAGCCTGGAACTGGAGAACAGCCGCAAGGACTTTGAGGTGCACTTTGAGAAGATGGAAGGATACATGATCGGATATGTTGCCGATGATAATTATGCAAAATAAAGAAGTACTATTTCAAGACTGGGGTTTAGTTGACTATCAGAGTGCGTGGGATAAACAGGAGGATATATTTTCATCCATTGTCAAACAGAAGATTTTAAACCGGGATTCTGAAGATCAGTTACCGACCAATAATCACCTGATCTTTGTAGAGCACCCTCACGTTTACACCCTGGGCAAAAGTGGCAAAGCAGAAAACCTTCTGCTGGATGAGAGAGGGTTAAAAGATAAAAATGCCAGCTACTACAAAATAAACAGGGGCGGGGATATAACTTATCATGGGCCCGGACAGATTGTGGGCTACCCTATTCTAGATCTCGATAACTTCTTTACAGATATTCATCTGTACCTGCGAACGCTCGAAGAAGCAGTTATTCTAACCCTTGCTCATTACGGTATAACGGCCGGACGATATCCCGGATTTACAGGTGTCTGGTTAGATGGAGATAATGAACGTGCACGAAAGATTTGCGCCATGGGGGTAAGATGTAGCCGCTGGGTAACTATGCATGGGTTTGCGTTTAATGTAAACACTGATTTGGACTACTTTAAGAACATTGTTCCCTGCGGTATAGACGATAAGGATGTGACTTCTCTGAGTCTTGAACTTGGTAAGAAGGTTGACATAGAAGGAGTTAAAAAGGTTTTAAAAGAGAATATTTCTTCTCTATTTGGAATGCACATTGTTTAGATTTACGAAGTGCGGTCTGTCAATTAATTAAATGATGCCTTTAAATTATCTAGCCCTCGGCGATTCTTACACCATAGGAGAGGGAGTTCCCCCGGAACACTCCTTCCCGTTTCTACTCGTTCAAAAACTTCGTGAAGATGGACTGGAGATAAATGATCCCCGGATTATCGCTAAGACCGGCTGGACAACCGATGAACTGCTCAAGGGTATCAAAGATAAGAGTATCAGGCAGAAGTTTGATCTGGTTACATTGTTGATCGGTGTTAATAATCAGTACCGTGGTTATTCAACGGAGAATTATCGGGTCGAGTTTCTGGACTTGCTTCAAACTGCCTTAAGTTATTCAGACTTCAATAAAAATAACGTCTTTGTAATTTCAATTCCCGATTGGGGCATCACGCCCTTCGCTCAAAATTCAAACCACGACGTAACGAAAATATCCAAAGAGATTGATGACTTTAATTCTGTAAATAAGGATGAAGCCCTTCAAGCAGGAATTGCTTACATAGATATTACAACAGAATCTAAAATAGCAGCCAGCGACCATTCTATGCTTGCTGTTGATGGCCTGCATCCGTCCGGAAGAATGTATGCCGGGTGGGTAGAAAAGCTCGCTACGAGCATTAGGGCCAGTCAGTAACATCAGTCTAAAAAGAGGCTGTGAGCTTAACTAAGATAAATTAATTCTAGAGGATCCAGCTTCCTCTCCGTCCGAGGGCTGGGGGCGAGGCTGTTCTCAGCAAAAAGCCCTTCCCGGAAATCCAGGAAGGGCTTTTATTATTTATAGTATCCAGCACCCTCTCCTTTGGAGAGGGCCGGGGTGAGGCTTACATCATGCCGCCCATGCCGCCGCCACCGCCGCCCATAGGCATACCGCCACCGGCAGGAGCATCTTCAGGATCGTCGGCTAACACACACTCTGTAGTTAACAACATGGCTGCAATAGAGGCAGCGTTTTCTAATGCTACACGACCAACTTTAGTAGGATCAATAACACCAGCACCGATCAGGTTTTCATAAACATCGGTACGTGCATTGTAACCGAAATCGGCTGAACCTTCTTTTACTTTCTGAACAACGATAGAACCTTCAATACCTGCGTTTTCACAGATCTGACGTAATGGCTCTTCGATAGCACGCTTCACGATCGCGATACCAGTAGTTTCGTCTTCGTTAGCACCTTTTAAGTTCTCAAGAGCTTCAATAGCACGAATAAATGCTACACCACCACCTGCAACGATACCTTCTTCAACCGCAGCACGAGTTGCATGTAAAGCATCATCAACACGGTCTTTCTTCTCTTTCATCTCCACTTCAGTGGCCGCACCAACATATAATACCGCAACACCGCCAGCTAACTTCGCTAAACGCTCTTGCAATTTTTCTTTATCATAATCAGAAGTAGTAGTTTCTACCTGAGCCTTGATCTGGCTAACACGAGCCTTGATGTCTTCAGATTTACCAGCGCCATTGATGACGATAGTATTGTCTTTATCAACAACAACCTTTTCTGCCTGACCTAAGTAGGTAAGATCTGCATTCTCTAACTTGTATCCTCTCTCTTCAGAGATAACAGTACCGCCAGTTAAGATCGCGATATCTTCAAGCATAGCCTTACGACGATCACCGAAACCTGGAGCTTTAACCGCAACCACTTTCAAAGAACCACGGATCTTATTAACAACTAATGTTGCCAATGCTTCACCATCAAGATCTTCAGCAATGATCAATAGCGGTTTGCCGGTTTGAACTTGTTTTTCTAACACAGGAAGTAACTCTTTCATTGAAGAGATCTTCTTATCGTAGATCAAAATGTAAGGATTCTCTAATTCCGCTTCCATTTTGTCAGCATTGGTTACAAAATATGGAGATAAATAACCACGGTCAAATTGCATTCCTTCAACAGTTTTCATTTCTGTTTCAGTCCCTTTTGCTTCTTCAACAGTGATGACACCATCTTTACCAACTTTGGCCATCGCATCAGCGATCAGCGTACCGATCACTTCATCGTTGTTAGCCGAAATTGCAGCTACTTGTTTAATCTTGTTGTTATCGTCACCCACAGACTGCGACTGAGATTTAAGATTTAATACAATTGCTGACACCGCCTTATCAATACCACGTTTCAAATCCATTGGATTTGCACCGGCAGCTACGTTTTTTATACCTGCAGTAACAATAGCCTGAGCTAAAACGGTAGCTGTAGTTGTTCCGTCACCTGCAATATCCGCAGTTTTAGAAGCCACTTCTTTCACCATTTGCGCACCCATGTTTTCCAATGGATCTTTAAGCTCAATTTCTTTGGCTACAGTAACACCATCTTTAGTAATGATCGGTGAACCGAATTTCTTATCGATAATTACGTTACGGCCTTTTGGTCCTAACGTTACCTTCACCGCGTTGGCAAGGATATCAACACCTCTTTTCAGGGCGTCGCGTGCTTCAACATTGTATTTAACTTGTTTTGACATTTTTATTGAGTTTTGAAATGTGAGATTTGAAATGTGAGACACTTATGCCTCCATCCGTTAGCTCATTAATAATAAGATTTGGGTTTTTTACCTGGTGTTATTTGATCGAAACTTCTGATATCCGGCGTCTGTTCTAACATCTAATATCTAACGTCTCAAATCTATAATATCGCAAAAATATCTGATTCACGCATGATCAAATATTCTTTGCCTTCGTGAGTAATTTCAGTTCCGGCGTATTTGCCATATAAAACTTCATCACCTACTTTGAAGCTCATCGGAATTAAGGTTCCGGTAGTATCTGCATACTTTCCAGCTCCAACTGCAACTACAGTTCCTCTTTGTGGTTTTTCTTTGGCAGTATCTGGAATGTAAAGTCCTGACGCTGTTTTTTCTTCAGCCTGAGCAGCCTCAATTACTACTCGGTCTCCAATGGGTTTAATACTTAATGCCATAGTATATTTGGTTTTTAAATTATATAATTTTTATCCGCTTTTAATTGTCAGTAACTATGCCAATCACTTTTATCAGAAATATCTTGTCATAATTACACCGATACAATGACAACCCGTTTTAATTGCCTACAAGCGGTGTCATCATGGCAGTAAATTGTCAGTAAAACAAAAAAGGTTTCCTGATCAAAGAAACCTTTTAATTAATGTGAATGATTGATTTATTTCTTAGTGCTGTCGTTTTGAATCCCAGGTAAGGTTGCCGGTGCCGGAGCTGAAATAGGAGCAGGCTGATTTATCTGATTTTGAATATCATTGTTCTGCTTAGCATCAGAACCGCTCGGGATAACAACATTGATCAGCAAAGCAATCACCATCAGACTAACGGCTAATGCCCAGGTTCCTTTTTCCAGAAAATCACCGGTACGTTGCACGCCCATTATGTTGTTTGAACCTGAAAAGCCAGATGAAAGGCCGCCTCCTTTAGGATTTTGAATCAGGATGATCAATGTTAGTAACACACACACCACTATGGCCAGAATAACTAAAACGAAATACATATATTTTTAATTTATTTTCTTTTGTAACTCAGAAATTTGGTCGGCAAAGTAAGCTCTTTTTTCCGGAAATTTCAAACTTAATTTTTGGTAAGTATCAATGGCTTTGTGAAATAACATCTGCTCTGTATAAATAGTCGCGAGTGTTTCTGAAACCAAATCATTTGGATCCTCCGCACTTTTTCTGGCTTTATTTTCCATATCCAGCTTGTCAGGAGAAGGCGGATGTATTTGCGGCTCTTCCCTGATAAACTTTTCTATAATTTCTTCCTCTTTCCGCTTTAGCTCGAATGGTACGGTTTGAGGAGTGGAACTATGTTCAATGTCATCTAGTGGCGATTGCAGATGAAAGATATTTTCTATGATCTGATGATCAAGCTCTTTTTCTGATCGCCTTCTAATTTGTCTGCTGGTATCCAGCTTGAAATCTACATACGGCTGATAAGTGTCAGCATGATCTTTCCGGGTTTTATGCAACCACCATAAAAAGCTATATGGCATGCTGTCATCATCATACCGCGCCATCTCGTGATTGTCTGCAGGGTCTTTATCGGTTAATGAATCTGCTTTCACATTCTGTGACGCTTTTTCCTCGATAACGAAACTTTCCTTTTCGGCATCGGTTTGCACATTTACTTTTTCATCAAAGGCAAAAAAGTCTGCGCCGGCGATGCTTTCAAGAATCATCTTATCCTCTTCGTTCCGTATACTCTTGGCAGCGATTTCTTTCTCAGCGTCCTGGTTCTCCTGGGCTTCATCAACTTCGGCTGGGGGCTCTTCCTGGAAATCAACAGTTTCGACAGTCAGATCAAATATTTTAGATGGTGCTTGTTCCTTCTCAACCTCAGCTATGGCCGCTGGCGTCTCTGCTTCCGGCACTATTTCGTCATCTGTCTCAATCTCAGCTGTGTAATCATCTTCCTCAATAACTTCGTAATAAGGATCTGCTTCAGCAGGAATAGCGGCATTTACAGGTTGTAAAACTTCCGGATGATGTATCAGATTGTATAACACGCGGCGGTTGGGAGCGTACAGGGCAGCCGTTCCCAGTACAGAATTAGAAGAAGCGTCATTTCGCTTACTCAAGGCTTTTGCATCAAATGAATGCAACATCTGGCAGTAGGGAAATTCCCTGACCATTGATTCAATCTCACTCAAATCCCCGACGCCTATTGCTGAAGGATTAGCAACCCATTGGGAAAATAAGGTTTTATTAATTTCTGTTTTTTGATGCTCCAATGTTGTTTCGTTAGATGTTTACCAGTTAGCAAAAGCTCTGTTGAAGATGTCTTCGGTCAATTGTTTGTTGATAGCAGGTATCAGCTCACGCTCCTGCACCTGTAAGGACTTGGTTCGTAGGTCAAGATCTTGAAAACGCGTAAATGACTGTTCAAAGCTTTGCTCAGGCTTTAATACATTAGTATACTTAACATTTACCGTGATTGTCAGACGACTTAAGCCAGCCCGTTCGTTACCCTGAATTGCCACCGGTCGGATACTATAGTCGGTAATCCGGCCCTCTAAATTAGCGTCGCCGTCTGCCCTGACCATACTTAAACGCGTTTGATTTCGAATTCTATTTTTTAATTCTTCAGTAAAGTCCTGACTTAAGTAAGGAACAACCAATGTTGCATTGTTTTCAAAAAACTGAACCGAAATAGTCTTCATTTCGGGCGGTATTGATGCGCCCGACAATTTATATCCACATGATTGTTGAAGCAGTAGAAAAGGGAGAATAAGAAAAAGAAGAGTTGTTTTAATCGGTCTGTACATCATATTTACCCTTAATTCAAATCTAGTTCTTTTATTTTACGATAAAGGGTTCGTTCCGAAATCCCCAGCTCCTGAGCCGCCAGTTTACGCTTTCCTTTGTGTTTTTTCAACGCTTTTTTGATCAGATCTGATTCTTTATCAAGTAACGACAACGATTCTTCAACTTCTTCCGCCTCATCCATCATCCGGTAATTGTTATCTTTCTGAGGCTGATGGATAGTTAACTGATGCTGGTCTACTCCACCGTTACCCTGGTTCTTCGGTATATCAATATCTCTGTAAAGCTGACTAATTGTTTGTTGATGTGAAGAATAATCTGCATGTTCTCCTCCGGTCTGAATTATATCAACAACGAGTTTTTTTAACTCTACCATATCTTTTTTCATGTCAAAAAGCACTTTATACAAAATGTCTCTCTCAGAGAAATCATCTTTATGGCCTTTATCAATTCGCATGGGCAGGTTATGGCTGGATTCGTCCGGAATGTAAGCTAATAAGTTCTGAGGAGTCAGGTTTCGATCCTTCTCAAGAACGGCAATTTGCTCGGCGATATTCTTTAATTGTCTCACGTTTCCCGGCCAGCTATAATTGATCAGCATCTGCTGGGCATCATTATCGAGGTTTACCGACGGACTCCTGTATTTATCTGTGAAATCAGCAATGAATTTCCGAAAAATCAAATAAATATCCTCTTTTCGCTCCCTTAAAGGCGGAATTTTCAAAGGCACCGTATTCAATCGGTAATATAGATCTTCTCGGAACTTGCCGTCGCGGACTGCATCAAATACATCTTTATTAGTAGCTGCAATAACCCGCACGTTCGTTTTCTGAACTTTTGATGAGCCGACACGGATATATTCGCCGGTTTCTAAAACCCTTAATAAACGAGCCTGAGTGCCGATGGGTAGTTCAGCCACTTCGTCTAAGAAAATAGTACCTCCGTCTACTACTTCAAAATAACCCTTACGGGCTTCATGTGCGCCCGTAAATGACCCCTTTTCATGACCGAAGAGTTCAGAGTCAATGGTCCCCTCAGGTATTGCACCGCAGTTTACCGCGATAAAGGGTCCGTGCTTGCGTGCACTTAATGAATGAATTATGTGTGAAAAAACTTCTTTACCACTGCCACTCTCCCCTGTAATCAACACAGAGATATCCGTAGGGGCAACCTGTCGGGCAATATCAATTGCCCGGTTTAACAGCGGTGAGTTTCCAATTATTCCGAAACGATTCTTTATTTCCTGAACGTCCATGTTGTAATTTGATGATCTGCTAATTTGGTAATCTGCGGATGTGCTAATGGTCAATCTACTATCTTACCTATTAACGTCGCCGGTGTGCATCTTTCAATCAGCACATTCACATAATCGCCCGCCTTGAAACGGCTGTCGGCATTAAAGACTACAGTTGTGTTCTGGTCACTTTTTCCTGAAAAATCCTGATCAGATTTTTTCGAATGACGCTCAATCAAAACCTTAAATGTTTTACCTACCCGCTGCTCCAGCTTAAATGCCGAACATTCCTGTTGTTTGGCAAGTACTTCGTTAAACCGGCGTTTCTTAATTTCTTCAGGCACATCGTCGGCATACCGTTTTGCAGCCAAAGTCCCCGGACGCTCCGAGTATGTAAACATGTACGCAAAATCATACTTTACATAATCCATCATGCTTAACGTATCCTGATGCTCCTCTTCGGTCTCACTACAGAAACCGATGATAATATCAGTAGATATTCCGCATTCAGGCATAATTCGTCTGATGGCATTCACGCGATCCAGATACCATTCGCGGGTATACGTCCTGTTCATCATTTCTAAAATGCGGCTATTGCCAGACTGAACCGGTAAGTGGATATGCTTACAGATATTCTCATACCTGGCCATTGTATACAGCACCTCATCCGTAATATCTTTTGGATGGGATGTAGAAAAACGAACCCGTAACTCAGGGCTGATGTTAGCCACGAGTTCAAGGAGTTTGGCAAAGTTTACAGCCTCACCCCGACCCTCTCCGGAGGAGAGGGAGTTGGATTCTACTTGAGGCAAAGTCTGCATCTCATTGTTCAGATCTGTCGCGTCTTGCTCCCCTCTCCTCTGCAGAGGGGCTGGGGGTGAAGCTGATGAGGCTCCCCACTTATACGAATCAACATTCTGACCCAGCAACGTCACTTCTTTATAACCTTTGCTAAATAATTCTTCTGCTTCTTTAATAATTGATTTCGGATCCCGGCTGCGCTCCCTTCCGCGGGTAAAGGGAACCACACAAAACGAACACATATTATCGCAACCCCGCATGATAGAGATAAAGGCGGAAATACCGTTAGTATTCAGTCTTACCGGACTAATATCTGCGTAGGTCTCCTCACGGGACAAAAGCACATTGACCGCCCGGTTGCCTTCATCCACCTGACCGATCAGGTTTGGCAGATCGCGATATGCATCCGGACCAATAACCAGGTCGACCAATTTTTCTTCTTCCAAAAACTTCGATTTTAACCGCTCGGCCATGCAACCCAATACGCCAATTGTTAGTCCTGGATTCCGGGTTTTAGCGGCACTAAATTCTCTAAGCCGGTTACGAACACGCTGCTCAGCGTTTTCGCGAATAGAGCAGGTATTGATGAAGATTACATCCGCCTCTTTATAATCAGAAGTTGTAGAGAATCCCATATCACCCATAATCGAAGCAACAATCTCACTATCTGAGAAATTCATCGCACAGCCATAGCTCTCAATAAATAGTTTACGACCATTCGCAGATTGAGGAACCCCCATTACAAGCGCTTCTCCCTGACGATCTTCATCATGCTGACTTGCAGTTTGCAACAGGTCAGTGTTTGTATTTGCCGGATATTTTAAAGTAGCTTGCTCACTCATTATTGTCTCAATATTTGGGATACAAAAGTACGATAAAAATCATTACAATGACAGTTTGGCAGACTTTTTTGAAAACAGAAATACTTTAAATTAGTATGTTTAAATCTTAATCGGCACTTTGCAAAATCATCAAAACGAAGTTGTAAGCAATAAATCATCTCAAATGCGAGCTTTTTGGAAATGGCTGTTATTGCCTTCAGCAATGCTTCTTCTTTTGTTAAGCGGGTTGGCAGTTTTTATTAATCAGCGCTGGAAGCCCGTTCTCACCCGAGAGGTTCAGGAGGCCATTCTCACATCAACTGACAGTTTATATTCTATCTCTTTCGCGAACGTAAGCCTGAATATTCTGACGGGTAATGCCACCTTTGAAAAAATTGTTTTTAAACCGGATACTTTAATTTATCGCCAGCTGATTCGGAAGGGTAAAGCGCCAAAGCATTTGTTCAGCGTCGAGGTGGCCACATTGAACTTAAAAAGCGTACATCCTTTCAAAGTGTACTATCAGCGTAAGCTTGAAATGGCGTTATTAAAGATTGACAGACCTATAGTAAGAATGATTTATCAGGAGGTATGGCAGCCTCAGGATACCGTCACTGATAACCGAAACGCCTATCAGCGCTTATCCAGATACCTCAAATCAATAAAAATAGATAAGATCGTCTTTGGTGATGCTGATTTTCAATATATTGATAAAAGTGTTGTACGAAACCAGGTAACAAGTCTGAAAAACTTGGATATAGAGATTACCGGCCTGCTCATCGATTCGGCCTCGCAGTTTGACCGGTCAAAGTTGTATCACACGGAAGATATTGCTATCAATCTTGATAGCTATGAATGGCGGTCGCCGAACGGTCTTTATGATGTGAAAATTAAGAATTTCAGTACTTCTTCCAGAAATGGCAATGCAAAATTCGAGGGTTTGCAACTAATTCCACGTTACAATGAAATGCAGTTTACAGGCCGATTAAAAACCCGCACAGGCCGTTATGCTTTACGTTTTGATGAAATACTTCTGGAGAAAATAGATTATAAAGCCTTCAACACTGAACGCCGGCTGTTAGCATCCAAACTAACAATTAGGAATAGCAACGCCAACATTTTTCTAAATAAGGCTTTACCTAAGCGGCCTGGCGATCATCTGCGAAGTTTCCCCCAGATTGCTTTACGGGCACTAAAGCTGAAAACACAAATTGATTCTGTACTCATTTACAATGCACGAGTCTCGTATTCGGAGTATATGCCGCGCACACAGATGAAGGGAATGCTGTTTTTTGATCAGATAGATGGAACAATTCTGAATGTGACAAATGATTCGGCCGTGTTGGCTAAAAACAATATCAGCAAAATTACTATGACCGGCTTAATTATGGGGCGCGGCCGTTTTAACGCAATCCTCGACTTAAATCTAACGCAAAAAGCAGCGCCCTTTACTTTGAGCGGTAATGTTGGTAACCTCGATGCAGAGAAATTTAACAAGATGCTCCGTCCTCTAACCCTCGTTGAGATCCGTTCTGGATTCATTGAAAAGATGGACTTCTCTTTAAAGGGTGATATCCGCAGTGTGCGAGGGAAACTGACGGTAAATTATAACGATCTGAAGATTTCACTGCTGGCTAAGAAGGAAGATAATTCCAGGTTAAGAAAAATGAACTTAGCCTCGATGGCGGCTAATATTCTGATTCTTAAAAGTGAAAATCCGGCCCCCAACGCCAGACTCCGGCAGGTGAACGTTAACTATAACCGGCCAGATAGCGTTTCATTTATCAGCATGGTGTGGAAAGGCATGCTGGGTGGTATAAAGGAGACTATCGGCCTTGACCCGATAACCCAACGCAAGATTGCTGTGAAACTCCAGGAACTAAAAACTGTAAAGGTAGCGCGGGAAGAAAGACGCGAGGAAAGATTAAAACGGAAAGAAGAACGCAAGCAAAAAAACAAAAGATAACGGTTAACCCCCCTTCTTTGATTTCTAAGGACATTAGTTGGGATTGGTTCGTATCATGTTCGTGTCTTGCCGCTAAATTAGCGGCAAGACACGAACATGAGTAAAGCAAGACCTAAACAAACCCCCGTTTAGCCGGTATATCTACTTCCAACTGATGTAACTCCTTGTGCAAGCAGGTTAGCTAACATCAACCGGGATTTTGTTGCTATCCTCTTTATTTGATGGGTTGCCTGGAAATTTAAACAAACGACGTATGTTATTCGGAGGAATTTGGTTTAGAGATATATCTGTGAAAACCCGTTTCGAGTAGCTTAATAAATGCCGATTCAGTGAATAGGATAATAGCCCGAAATATTTTTAACGAAGAAGGTAGAATGTTAACTACATTGTACTAATCTTTAAATGTTGATAATCTGAAATACTATGAAGAATTTGATATCGGATTCTATTGCTTTCAGTGATGATTTTTAGCGGACTTGCGTGCAGTAAGAATACTGCTGATTTGCCAGTTGAGAAAATTGATACTTCAATGAAAGACGCTTTAGCAAAGGCAAGTACTGCATGCGGATCGGTGAACCCTGAGCAACTTTAATGGTTAAAAGACATAATTGTAAAGGGTGAGGAGGATAAAGCAACATTGAAACACATGGGGAACTATATGGGCAAAATATTCTTAACATCTTATCAAACCAAATCTGTTTTTTATATCAGGATGGCAATGGGAAGTGGTGGATTAGCTGTTTATATATTGGACTGCGCAGGAACAACTGTAAAATTTAGCCCAACTGACGATGTTTTAGCGTTTTCTGCAGAAGCGCAAAAAGGAGTGTTGATCTATTCAAACATGTCTTATTAGTCTACAACGTTATACATGTCTAACCCCACCAAAAAAGCGTTAACACTCAGAAGGAAGTGTAGCTCCAAACACATGGCCGGCTGAAACATCTCCCTTAAAAGTGCTTCTGGTATCAAGTTCGATAATCCTTCGATTAATACCGTTTATTTGAAGGATCATCGAACCAGACCGTTACCTTTTTAAGGATAAAGATCTACACAATATAATTCCAGCCGAACTCGTCTTCAACTAATCCGTAGCGGATATCGCTCAGGGCTTTTAGTGCTTTGTTTGAAAATTCGCGGGCTGTGGGTTCAGGGAGGGTGTAGGTTTCACCCTCGTGACCAATTTGCGCAATGTGGGCGATGGTTGCAGCAGTGCCGGCACCAAAAGCTTCCTGCAAAGTGCCATTTTTGGCGGCCTCTACTACTTCTACTACACTCACCCGGCGTTCTTCAACCTGCATTCCCCAGGCTTTGGCAAGCGCCAAAATACTGCTGCGGGTAACACCATCCAGAATCGTGTCACGGCTGGTGGGAGTGATCAGAACATCGTTTATTACAAACATAACGTTCGTGGTTCCCGATTCTTCAATATAGGCATGCTCCTTTGCGTCGGTCCAGATAAGTTGATCAAAACCTTCTTTTTGCGCCTGTTGAGTAGGGTATAAGGAACTGGCATAATTTCCGGCGGTTTTGGTATAACCTACACCACCTTCAACTGCGCGCGTGTAGTAAGTTTCGATTTTAACGTTTAAGGGCTTCGAATAGTAATTTCCGGCAGGCCCTGTAATAATCATGAATTTGTAGGATTCGGATGCGTGAACCCCGATTGCCGGCTCGTTAGCAAACATAAACGGTCGGATGTAAAGGGAATGACCATGTTGTGATGGTACCCAATCACGGTCTAAATTGATCAGTTGAGCCATGCCCTGCATGAAGATATCTTCTGGCACAGCGGGCATTACCATACGGTCGGCAGAAATATTAAAACGTTCGAAGTTTTTAAGCGGGCGGAAAATACTGATTTCGCCATTCTTCTGCTTGTACGCCTTAATCCCCTCAAATATTGCTTGCCCATAATGTAAGGCAGAGGCTGCGGGGCTTATGCTGAATTCCGCATAAGGCACGATCTGTAAGTTTTTCCATTCTCCATCCTCATAATCAGCCACGAACATATGGTCTGAAAAGGTACGGCCGAAACTAAGATTGTCGAAATCAGTTTGACTTAAGCGTGAAACCGGTATTCTATTTACGGGAATGTTTAGTGTATCAATCAATGCCTTAGGGTTTTAAAAAGTACAAAATTAAGGAAATCCGGCAACTAACGACTAAAAACTTCTAATTATCCAGTGTAGGCAGTACACTCACAACCCAACTTTTACCCCATTCGTCAATCTGGCTTCTCGTCCATAATTCGGGATAGAAGATGCGTTTTTGAAAGCGTGGAGGCAGATATTTCTGCCAGTTAGTGCCGCCGGTTGCTTTAATCTCTTCAGGCTGGCGATTTAAATACCGCACCGCGGATTTATAGTGAACGAGTGGCCAGGTGACATTGATCTGTGTATCTAACTGCCGGAGTTCGGACTCAAGCTGGGTTGTGTCTTCGCCGGTTGCCTTAAGTTTTCTTAGCAACGCTCTAAAGTTGCTGCTCTTTGTGTTCTTCGCTAAGGCGATAAACTCTACAGCATATTTTTTTTCGAACTGTTTTAAAGTAAGGGTTTGCTTACCCGTTGAAAGCTCGGTTGCGCCAAACTTCCAGTAAATAGATTCAAACTGCTCTTCTTCAGAACTATGTTCCAGTTGGATCCGTTTTTCGGGTGTCACAAGCTGACCAAAATCAGTGGAATAAATCTCAATCATACGGTACTGACCGGATTGGAAACCACTGGCAGGGAGCAGTGACATCCTGAATTTCAGGAACTGTTCCTTTTCCATCCCTTCAACCATGATCTCGAAAGAACCGATGAGCGCCTGGAAATAAGAATTGATCCTTTTTATCCGATCAATCATGAATTGAGTAGTCAGATTCGGATGATTGCTTATCTGCCTGCATTCGTGCAGGCAGAGCTTAAAATATAATTCGGTGATTTGATGGTACATGATGAAGATCTGCTCATCAGGGAAGGGCGTTTTTGGGTTTTGAAGGCTCAGTAGGGTGTCCAGATGGATATAATCCCAATAGGTCAGAAAATCAGCGTGAAGCAGACCATCAAGGTATGAAGCCATATCCTGTCCCATCGCTGCATATTTTTCCTGAAGTTTTTCTAGCCTTTCTATTATTTCGGGAGTAGTTTCCATAAAGCAAAGTTATTAATCTTAAGAGAGAATGTTATACTGAGAAACAGTCAAATTTCATCAGGTAATTTGGTCTGGGTGTTTTGAGTCTGATAATATTATGTATCTTCTGAAAAGATAGTAGTATTTTAATGGAGTGAAAATATTAACCCGCACAGTCTGGATTCTGTCGGTGGTGAGCTTGCTGACGGATGTTTCCAGCGAGATGTTATACCCGGTGATGCCGGTTTATTTGCGGCATATAGGATTTTCGATAGCGCTGATAGGTGTTTTAGAAGGTTTTGCAGAAGCTCTGGCAGGCTTAAGCAAAGGCTATTTCGGTCAGTTGTCTGACCGGATGGGTAGGCGGATGCCTTTTGTACAGGCTGGTTATTTTCTTAGCGCGATTTCAAAACCGATGATGGTTGTGTTTATATATCCATGGTGGATATTTCTGGCTCGCAGTATTGACCGCCTTGGTAAGGGTTTGCGCACCGGTGCGCGTGATGCTGTTTTATCTGATGAAAGTACGTCGGCAAACAAGGCACTGGTTTTTGGCTTTCATCGATCGATGGATACAACAGGAGCTGTATTGGGACCCGCTCTTGCATTGTTATTTTTGTATTTCTATCCGGGCAACTACATTTTACTATTCATGCTGGCATTCATTCCGGGTTTTCTGGGTGTTTTAACAACGTTTTTCCTAAAGGAAAAACGAAATCAAAGAGCATTTGAAAGAACTGAAAAGCTTTTTTCTTTTTTTTCTTTTGTGCGATACTGGAAAGACAGCCCGCCGGCTTACCGTCACTTGCTGAGGGGTTTACTGGCATTTGCGATCATTAACAGCTCTGATGTCTTCTTACTATTGATGATGAAGGAGCAGGGGCTTAGTGATACCGCTGTGATCGGAACTTATATATTTTACAATCTGGTGTATGCGTTAAGTGCCTACCCCGCAGGGATCATTGCCGACAAAATAGGGCGTAAGCGTATACTCATTGCTGGCCTGTTCGTGTTTATGCTCGTTTATGTGGGTATGGCTTTTAATACGACAAATGCAGGTTTCTTCCTGATCTTCTTGTTGTATGGTGTTTATGCGGCATGCACAGAAGGTACTTCAAAAGCTATGATCACTAATATTGCCGAAAGGAAAGATACTGCCACTGCAATTGGAACTTTCTCCGCTTTTAGCAGCCTTTGCACCTTGGTTGCCAGTTCTGTGGCCGGGCTGCTATGGTATCAATTTGGCGCCAGGGCTTTATTCTTATTTTCTGCAACCGGCGCTCTGCTGGTGATATGCTATTTTCTTATTGATCGATACTTATCCCAAAGCTTTTACAGCGAAAATGCCGAGATATAAACCGGATACGCTTAAAGCGAAGTTCAATATAATATTACTTAGCGCTAATCCCTGATGACCACTCTTGAAGAGCTCCACCGTCTCAAATGTAAATGCTGAATAGGTGCTAAACCCGCCACAAAAGCCAGTGATAAGCAGCAGCTTAAGTGAGTAATTTAGATTCAGTTTGTTAACTCCAAGCATGATGACAGCTCCAAAGACAAGGCAGCTTAAAAAGTTAGCTGTCAGCGTTGCCACTGGAAAGTGGGGTTGCCAGTTCTTGTAAATTTTACCGATCAGAAAGCGGGCTACACTACCTAGACCACCACCTGCAAACACTAGTAAGAAATCCTTCATGCCATAATTTCTTTAATAGAGAATTCTAAATTTAATGGTGTGATCGATCTGCCTGAGATCTTTGAGGACTTGTTTGTCGTACTCGGAGTTTACATCAGTAATGGCATAACCGATGCTGGCATTAGTCATCAAGAACTGTCCTACAATGTTGATGTTATGATGTGCAAAAACGCGGTTTATTTGTGCCATAATACCGGGCACGTTCTTGTGAATATGAATAAGCCTGTGAGCCCCAGACATTCTTGGGAGCTGCAGCTGGGGAAAATTTGAGCTTAAGTGTGTGTCGCCCTGGTTAATGAACCGGGCCATTCGCTTCGGTATAAATTCCGCGTTTCTTGAGTTGTTTTTCGGATCATCAAAAATCACGACTCCTAACCGGGTAGAAATCTCGTGCGAAAGCTTTTGCTTACTGTTACCGAGGTAGCCAATGGTTTTTAGCTTAACGGCCCGTTCCAATTTTTCAGGTTCAATAGTCTCCCCGTTTCCCAACAGCATCATACCCACATCGGCAACGTACTTTTCCTCAAAGCTGGTTTTTTGACGGATTGAGAACCCGTCTTTCTTTAATATTTGCACTGATTCTTCCGGAACATTGCCAATAATAAGGCATAGGATACGGTTTTTAGGATAAGAAATAGCCCTGGGCAAATTGTTGATGTATAAAAATTCATCGAAGCTAGGGGTCACGTGATCTGCTTTTTCGGTGACCGTTTTGCGTTCTATGTTTTCGGTAAAGGCGTAGAACTTTTTAATCATACCGAACTCTTTTAGCTGGAAATCGGAGTGACCGTCGCCAATACCATAAATTTCGCCAGGTAAGTTCAGCGTTTTCAAGAGTCTTACTTTCCCTCCTTCGTCTGAAAGGGGGTTATCTGAGTCGTAACCAATAATATTCCCGTCTACATCAAATAGAAATGTGTTTGCATAGATATTTTCTTTCGGAATATGGTAAGGAGTAACAACAGGCGTGATGAACTCTTTAAAACCGCCCGATACGATCAGCACATCATCAGCATGTTTTTTAAAAAACTCTTTGTTCCTTAGGAAGGAGGCGGAGACCTTCTTTTTGAGCCTTGTAACTAGTTGCTTTAAATGATCAGTGTTTGCATGTAATAAAGCGACGCGCTTGGTCAAACTTTCACGGAAAGACATCTTCCCCTCCATTGCAGCATTTGTCAGATCTTCAATCTCTTTAAAGACGGCTTCTTTATCCGGACGGTTCTTTAATGAAATTCTAACTAATTCGTCCAGGGCTTCAACCTGGGTGAAAGTGCTGTCAAAATCGATGATATAGTATTTTTTCAATGTATTTTAAGATTATAATGACCGTTGCAAATTGCAGTGATGCTTTCGCTAACTGGTTTAAAGCGAATATTTAAGGCTTCCGTTATCTTCCTGTTGGAATATTTCGGCATTTTAAAAGCACTGGTTATGATTTCCTTTGTGATTGCTTGCTCTTTCCCCGTAAACGCTTTTGCGATTGATGAGACTAAAAAGCCGGCTTTAAATATCCATGGATTGAGTTTAATAGCCGGAGGTGTTAAACCATAACCATTTGCTATTGACGTGAACAAATCGCGGTAGGTCATATTTTCTGAGTTGATGATAAACCGATCGGTCTGGATCTCGCTGTCCATCAGCTGAATCATAATTCTCGCAACATCCTCTACGTCCACCAATCCGCACGAGCCGCCAGGATAGAATTTTAACCCTTTGCGCACTGTTTCGAATAATTGCCCGCTGCCTTCACTTCCAGCACTTTTACCGATAATGATTGATGGATTAACAATCACCGCATTTAAACCTTCTGCGATTCCGCGGAACACCTCCATTTCGCTTTCATATTTTGATATGGAGTAATTGCTTTGCGTTTTATTGAACTGCCAATGGTCATCTTCACTACTGGGGTCACCACTTTTGTTTTGTCCTATGGTGCTTACCGAACTTGCATGAACTAACTTTCTCACCTTATTTTCAAGGCAGAGATTAACCAGGTGGGCGGTACCCTCTACGTTGACCTTGAACAGTTTTTTCTTATCCTCTTTGCGGAATGATATCAGAGCAGCACAATGATAAACCTCAGTGACATCTTCCATCGCTTCTTTCAGAGTATAGTAATCAATAACATCACCATCACGCCAATCAATAGAAGTGTGTTCTGATAAAATTGACGGAATAACCGATGATTCCCGCTTTAATGCCCTGACAGGTTTGCCTTGCTGCAACAACTGTCTGACCAGTTCAGAGCCTAGAAATCCGGTTGCGCCTGTTACTAAGATCATTTATAGGAATGTTAGAATTTGCTTTCAAAAGTAAATGAATAAAATAGATATTTGCCCATAGTTGAAGGTTGTGTGTTCTGCGTGCAATCCTTATTTGAATTCCTTTATACTGCATCGATGTCGTTAGCTGATTTTTTATCGCCCATAAGTCTTGATAAATTAACTCCAAAAGAAGGTTTTTATCTGAGCCAGATGGGTGATAAGCTGGAAATCCATAGTCATGATTTCCCTGATCTGGAGAATAATAAATACGACATTGCTTTAATTGGAGTACTTGAAGACCGGAACGCAGTTAATAACCAGGGAACGGCGCTTGCTCCGGATCATATAAGGGAAAGATTTTATACGCTTTTCCAGGGTGATTATTCGACTAAAATAGTTGATCTGGGGAATATAAAGCCAGGGGCAAAAGTTTCAGATACGTATGTAGCCTTGAAGATGGTGATTGCCGAGCTGGTTAAAAGAGATATCCTTCCGGTGATTCTGGGAGGGGGACAAGACCTGACCTACGCTCAGTATATGGCTTATGAAGAGCTCGAGCAAAAAGTTGATCTCTTAGTAATTGATTCTCACTTTGATATAGACGAAAATAAAGAGGGAACCATTGAAACCGCCTCGACGTCATATCTTAACAAGATATTGCTGCACGAGCCTAATTATCTTTTTAACTTCAGCAATATGGGTTTCCAAACTTATTTTGTCAGCCAGGATTCGTTGAAGGTAATGGATAAGTTATATTTTGATGTGCATCGTTTAGGTGATGTGTATGGAAATGTAAGCCGGACAGAACCAATAATCCGAAATGCAAATATGGTGAGTTTTGATATTTCTGCAATCCGCTCATCGGATGCAGGTGGGAACGCTAACTCGACTCCGAATGGTTTCTATGGCGAAGAGGCCTGTCAGATCTGCCGGTATGCAGGCATGAATGATAAGCTCACATCGATTGGCTTTTATGAATTCAACCCAGCATTTGACCGGAATGGCCAAACAGCATTATTACTGGCGCAGATGCTCTGGTATTTTGTGGATGGGTTCTATAATCGCAAAAAAGATTTCCCGTTGCAACCGAAATCTCAATACATCATCTACAGGGCCAATATGAAAGACGGCTCACACGAGCTAATTTTTGTAAAAAGTAAGAAGACAGATCGCTGGTGGATGCAGGTTCCATACCCCACCGGAATTTCTATGAATGAACGTTATCATATGGTTCCGTGTGGCTACGAAGATTACCAAACAGCTGTAGGCGGCGAAATGCCGGACCTTTGGTGGCGTACTTTTCAGAAGTTAAGTTAAGGGTTGTAGAAAAGTTTAAGAGACCGTATTAAGATTTAATTAATTTTTCTACATTCAGTCTTTTAAGTTAACCCAGTTTCACCTAACCAGATACAGCCATTCATGAATAGACTTCAGACTGCCGACTATGTAGTTTTTTTTATTTACTTCATCATTGTTTCATCATACGGCTGGTGGGTCTATCGTCAAAAGCAGTCGAAAAAGGAGAATTCAAAAGATTTTTTTCTAGCTAAAGATAGTCTGACGTGGTGGGCTATCGGCGCTTCGCTAATTGCCTCAAATATTTCGGCAGAACAATTTATTGGCATGAGCGGCTCCGGCTTTAAGATGGGATTAGCGATTGCTACCTACGAATGGATGGCTGCCTTTTCGCTGATCATAGTTGCCGTTTTCTTCATTCCCGTCTATTTAAAGAATAAGATTTATACTATGCCGCAATTCCTGAACCAGCGGTATAATGCCACTGTATCTATGATCATGGCGGTGTTCTGGCTGCTTCTCTATGTTGTGGTGAACCTTACTTCGATCTTATACCTTGGGGCACTGGCTATAAACAGCATCTCTGGAATCAATCTTACGGCCTGTATGTACCTGCTGGGCGTTTTCGCTATCATTATTACCCTTGGCGGGATGAAAGTTATCGGATATACTGATGTGATCCAGGTGTTCTTCCTGATCCTGGGCGGTCTGGCAACAACATATTTGGCATTAGACCTTGTGGCTACGCATTTTGGTACTCCAGGTGTTTTAAATGGATTTAGTCTTTTAACGGAAAAGGCTGATGATCATTTCCATATGATCTTCAAGAAAGAAAATGTCAATTATTCTGATCTGCCCGGATTAAGTGTGCTGATCGGAGGGATGCTTATCGTCAATCTGAATTATTGGGGATGTAATCAATATATAACACAGCGCGCACTTGGCGCTGATCTTAAGACGGCGCGCACAGGAATTCTATTTGCTGCATTCTTGAAAATGCTGATGCCTTTGATCGTAGTCATTCCGGGTATTGCAGCTTTTGTTTTATATCAGGAAGGAAACTTTCAGTCGGAGATGTTGCAGGGCGGGGAGGTGAATCCTGACAGAGCCTACCCTGTACTCTTGAATTTGCTTCCACAGGGATTGAAAGGCTTGTCATTTGCCGCACTCACTGCAGCTATTGTTGCTTCGTTAGCAGGTAAAGCGAATAGTATTGCCACGATATTTACGCTGGATATTTATAAGAAGATTATCAACAAAGATGCGAACGAACCCCGCCAGGTAAACATCGGCCGTATCACAGTTGTGGTTTCTATGCTTATGGCCATCCTGATAGCCCCGTATATGGGAATTGATAAAAAGGGGGGATTCCAATACATTCAGGAGTATACAGGTTTTGTATCACCGGGTGTTTTCGCGATGTTCATCCTTGGTTTCTTCTGGAAGAAAACAACATCCAATGCCGCACTTTTCGCTACCATTGGAGGATTTATTCTTTCGGTGGTTTTTAAAGCCATGCCGGCATATGTAGATCTGTCGTTCCTGGAACCAATGGGTTTTGCGGTTGCCAACGCCAGTGGAGTGTATGAAATTCCATTTATTGACCGTATGGGCTTTGTTTTCGCTATTTGTGTGATCGTGATGTACTTCATCAGTATTTATGAAACCCGCAATGGTGTTAATCCAAAAGGTCTTGAAATTGATAAAGGTATGTTTAAGACTGCTCCCGCATTTACAGTAGGTGCTGTGATCGTACTCGGGCTGCTCGTTGCTTTGTACTCTATTTACTGGTAGTGGCGCTCACAGACGGTTTGGACAAAATTTAAAACTTTCTGTTGGCTCCTTGCAACTAAAATAAGTTTTAACCTTTCATGGTGCCTGTATTGGCCGTTTAATCAGCATCTCTTAAGTTTTAAAATCTAAGAGATGCTGCTTAATTAAACCTTATCTTTTTTGGTGTTCAAACGCAGCTAGATCAAGCTGGTTCCATTTTGAATACTGGCTATATATACCTGTACATCTCTGCCCGTCAGTGCCTTATATCCAGCGGTCACATGTTCGATAAGCTCGTCAACCGCTTCTTTTTTGACCAGATTGATAGTACAGCCTCCAAAACCGCCACCCATCATTCGGGCACCTAATATACCCGAATTGCCGGTAACCAGGTTTACCAGGTGATCAAGCTCCGGGCAACTCACTTCGTATAGGTCGCGCAGACCCGCATGTGTTTCGAACATACGCTGGCCAAAGGCTTTCAAGTCATTTTTCTCGAGGTCTTCACATCCGTCCAGAAGACGCTGTATTTCGGAAACTACATAATGACATCGGTTATAGGTTTCCTCGTTAACAGGCTTTACGTAAGCCAACAGCATTTCTTCTGTAGCGTCGCGTAAACTTTTTACTTCAGGATTATGTTTGCTGATCAACGCGACTCCTTTCTCACACTGCGCCCGGCGGTCATTGTATGCTGAGGACGCCAGGGAGTGTTTTACCTGTGTGTCGAATAGAACGATTTCAATATCATCATCATTAAACGGGATATAAGTGTATTCCAGGCTGCGGCAATCAAGACGAATAAGGTTCTTTTCGCGGCCGAAAACACTGGCAAACTGGTCCATAATACCACAGTTCACACCTACAAACTGGTTTTCGGCTGCCTGGCCCATTTTAACAATCTCGATCTTGCTAAATCCGAAGTTGAAAAGCTCGTTAAAGGCGAATCCGGCAGCGCACTCCAGGGCTGCGGAGGAAGATAGCCCTGCACCGGTTGGAATATCTCCTCCAAAAACCAGGTTGAATCCGGAAAAGGTAGCGCCGGCTTTTTGAAGTTGCTCAACGACACCTAAAATATAGTCTGGCCATAATTTACCGGAGCGGTTAATTGCTTCAAGAGTAGTTTTATACTGATCATCGTAATCAAAAGATACCAGGTGGATTTCATTGTCTTCACGCTTTTGAACACCTAGGTATATTGCTTTACTTATAGCTGCGGGAAGCACAAAGCCCATATTGTAATCAGTGTGCTCTCCAATCAGGTTTACTCTGCCGGGCGAGCGTACAAGCAACGGGCTCTGCTGGTAAACAACTTTGAAATGTTTTTTAATTTTCTCAGGATATTCAGAAGAAATATGGTCAGTCATTATATTAAAATTATGAACGTTAATTACAATAATTTACTCCAGGTTTTGTTCTTAAGCAAAGCCTCTGATTTGTCACACTTTACATTGTGTAAGGTATCATATTTCCGGAAACCATTTTTATCAGCATCTTTACTTTTATAATTATACTCAAATTAATGAAATTCATAAAATTCATAAGCTTTGCTTTTTTTGCTTTGAGCGCATTATCTGCGGTTGCTCAGAAAAGAACCTTCGAAATTGAAGGAACCACTGGTTCGAGTGGAATTAGCAAACTATATTTTGTGGTGGGAAATTTTCAGAATTTACCTACAGCTAAAGCTCGGGAAATCGTAGTTAAGAATGGTGCCTTTAGCATTACAGGTGATGTATCTGAGCCTGTACCGGGGTTCCTTTCATTAACTGAGAAACTTCAGCCCGGAACAGATCAGTCCTTTCAATTTATTCTGGACGCAGGGAAAATCAATGTTACTATTAACGACAAGCTTGCTACAGCTTTGGTAAAGGGTTCGCAGGCAAATAACGATTTTCAAAAGTTTAACACAGGCCAGGCAAAATACACAGAACTTTTTGCCCGGTTAAACACAGAAGCACAGGCAGAGCTCACTAGTGGAGTCGCTGCAGATTCGGTGCAGTTGAAGTACGGGCCGGTTTTTAGTAAAGCACAGGAAGAGATGATCAGCTTCCAGCAGGGTTTTATCGTGCAGAATCCAAACGCTTATATCTCGTTGCTGATTCTCCCGCAATTGGGACAGCTAACAGGCAATTATATTAAAGCCGATTCTCTATTTAATAGCCTGAGTCCACAGATAAAGTCCGGCAAATCAGCTATTGAAATTCATAAATACATTGAAAAGGAAAAAAAGACGTCCATAGGTGCCATCGCTCCTGATTTTAATTTAGCAGATACGACTGGGAAGAAGGTCGCTTTAAGTTCTGTGAAAGGCAAATACGTTCTTCTCGACTTTTGGGCTTCATGGTGTGGTCCCTGCCGGCAGGAAAATCCGAATGTCGTGTCTGCTTATAATACTTTCAAGAATAAAGGGTTTACCGTCTTCGGCGTTTCATTGGATCGCGAAAAGAAAAACTGGCTGAATGCAATAAAAACCGATCAGCTTACCTGGAGCCATGTATCAGACCTTAAATACTGGTCAAGTGAAGCTGCGGTGTTATACGGGATTACTGCCATTCCTCGTAATTTCCTTTTAGATCCAAAGGGAAAGATAATTGCACGTGATTTGCGAGGCCCTGCATTGATTGAGAAGCTAACTGAAGTTTTAAAGAACTAGATTTCTCACAAAGCCTGCCATGATTTTCCTGCGTGGTTGGTAGTGCATATTCTATCAGTGTCCAACCGCATTGTAGTTCTTTTAGCACCAATCACCCTTCGGAAAAGATAGTCAAGAACGAGATTGCAAGTTTAATTTTTCTATTTACCAACCTCTAACTTGATGTTTGCTCACGGTAAAACTGAACTTCCACGTCCTTCTAAGCAACAATGGATAGGACATTAGTTTCCTTTTTTTCTGACGTAAATATGTTTGATGTTAATCTTCCCGCTGTCGCGTTCATCGATCTCAAACTTATTCATGCTTCTGATTAGGGGGAGCATTTTAGGAAACCCATAATTTCGTGGATCAAAGTCAGGCTTTTTCTTTAGCATAAGGTTACCTAATTCTCCTAAAAAGGCCCAGCCTCCCTCATCTGCGAGATCTGTTATACTATCGGAAAGTAGTCGGATTACCTGGGGATCGATTTGATTTAAAGGCTTATTGGTTTTTGCTTTATCGTTTTTAGATGGCTTTTTACCCTGTACTTCCGGTTGTTCCTCTTTTTCCTGTTTAAGGATTTCAATATATATGAACTTGTCGCAGGCGGTTATAAAGGGGTTTAAGGTTTTTTTCTCGCCAATGCCAATCACCTTCATTCCGGCCTCTCTAAGTCGTGTTGCCAGCCTGGTAAAATCGCTGTCGCTGGAAACAATACAGAATCCGTCCACTTTCCCTGTATATAAAATATCCATAGCGTCAATAATGAGGGCACTGTCAGATGCGTTTTTGCCGGTTGAATAGCTGTATTGCTGTATGGGTGTTATGGCGTTTTCCAGGAGCACTTTCTTCCAACCCGACACTGTAGGTTTTGTCCAATCGGCATAGATCCGCTTAAAAGTGGGTGTTCCGTACTTGGCTATTTCCTCAAACATCTCTTTCACATTAGCATATGGAACGTTATCAGCATCAATTAGTACGGCCAACTTAAGGTCTTTTGTCATGGGTCAAATTTATGATTTTTATATTCTTTTAATAAAACTGCCAAGATTGCTATCCCTATGTGGTTCGAACAGAATAACTTTAAGTCAATCAATTCAATTGGAAAATATTATTATACAACTATTTTGAAATATTTTATATTAAGTAGATAAAATGAGTAGCTTTAGTTCTCTGTTCGTCATTGCTATTGCGACTATTTCTTATTCCTGAGAGTGCTAAATTTTCTTTTATGGGCGATAGCTACCAAATTCAGTTAATTAGTCGGGTGTTGGTTGGAACGTATTTTTTAATTCGTGCGGGTCCCATGTAGTCCGATCACTACCAAGTTATAGTCTCCAAAACTCTCATTTTAACTAACGTTCTCACTCCTCATTTAAATCTTATGAAATCAACTAGATTTTACGGCTGGACATTTCTGTCCTTATTTTTTATGGTGTCCTGTTTATTCTATGCTTGTAAACGAGATAATTCTGCTACACCAAGTGAGCAAAATGCTATTGCTGTGGGCGCGACTTCGGCTGTGGATTGTTCAACCTGCAGCAATGAAAATATGTACAAAACGGTTGGCAATAATGATGAGGTGGTCGGTACAGTCGCCATATGCCAGACGCTTACAGATCTAACTTTAACATTTGCCGTTTCAGGTAACGCTTCAAGGTTCTCAAAAACGGGTTACGGTATTTATACTTCTCCACCTTCAGATCTTAATCCTTCTCCAAGTGTGCTGGAAGAGGTAACCGAGCATTCAGATGTGCTGAGAACTTTTTCGTATACCATTCCCTTAAGTTCTTTAGGAGATCCGTTGACATTAGCGGGAACCACCATTTATATCGCCACTTATGCTGTTGTGCCAGGCGGCGGTGGAGGGATGGTGTGGGCTGGCAACCTGAAGCCGGAAAGCCGAAATCCAAATTCGCGTTATTTTAGTTATGTCATCAAGGAATGTGAAACACCACTACCACCTACAGGAGGTTGTTTCTTTAGCCAGGGATACTGGTTTGCCAAGCCAAATGGTTCTCAGTGGTTACCAATTACCGAGATGGAGTTTGGAGACAAATCTTATACTTATAGCCAGGCAAGGGCTATCTTTTTCAGTTCTAATGCCAAGACAGGCAAAACTGACGCGAAGCAAGCTTTTCTGCAAGGTCTAGCTTATAAACTGAGCAAGGAAGGTGGAGCAAATGGCGCTGGCGTAACAGCCTGCGACGGAGCAGACGAAGCACTGGACAGGATTGAAACTTATTTCGCTGCCATCGTAGACAAAAAAAGTGGTTTGCGTGTTCAGCAAACTGATAAAACGATTAATACTTACGGTTCAAATGCTTCTTTAAGAGCGGACGCAACCCTACTGTCCAATTGCATAGGTGCGCACCATTGCAACTCGACTGCTGACGATGCAGCTTTAAAATAAAATCTAAACGTATTGATGTAGATTGAAAAGAGCCGGCTGGAATTAGCCGGCTCTTTCAATATTTGTAAATGGTGGTTATTGCTGCTAGAACAAATCTGTTCCAATATCATGTCTATAATATCGCCCATCATAATAGATACGACCAGCATCGGCAGTTGCATTTTGAACTGCATCAAATAGATTGTCCTGCAGAGAAGTTATTGCCATCACTCTCCCGCCCGCAGTTTTAACAACCCCATTATCCAACTCAGTTCCCGCGTGGAACACTAAAGAATCGCGAACGTTATCCATGCCTGTAACTCCGCGTGCTGTTAAATAAGTGCCCGGGTAACCGCCCGCTACCAGCATCACTGTGGCGGCAACTTTGGAAGATATAATAAGTTGTTTTTCAATCAGGTTTCCTTCTGCAACTCCCATCAAAAGCTCTAGAAAATCGCTTTCAATTCTTGGAATGACGCTTTCAGTTTCCGGATCGCCCATACGGACATTGTACTCGATTACGAAAGGCTCGCCGTTTACATTCATCAAACCGATGAAGATAAAGCCTTTGTAAGGGATCTCATCTTTTTTCAATCCTTCAATAGTAGGAATAATGATACGATCCTGCACTTTAAGCATAAAGTCTTCATCTGCAAAAGGAACCGGTGAGACAGCACCCATGCCACCCGTATTTAGCCCGGTGTCGCCCTCCCCAATACGTTTATAATCTTTGGCTTCAGGTAATACTTTATAGGAGTTGCCGTCTGTTAAGACGAATACTGATAGTTCAATGCCCTGTAGAAATTCTTCGATCACCACCGTACTGCTCGCTTCTCCGAATTTCGCATCATTTAGCATGGCAGTTAATTCGGTTTCAGCGTCCTCCATAGAGGTGCATATTAGAACACCTTTGCCACCGGCCAGACCATCCGCTTTCAAAACGATCGGTAAGTTCTGAGTTTGCAGGTATGCTAAACCATCCTGTAATGTGCTTTTGGTAAAGGACCTGTAATTTGCCGTCGGAATGTTATGCCTTTGCATAAACTGTTTAGAGAAGTCCTTGCTTCCTTCCAGCTGTGCACCCCGGCGCTGAGGTCCGATAACCGGAACTGCTTTCAACTGCGGATCTTCAAGAAAATAATCATGGATACCTTTTACAAGGGGTTCTTCCGGCCCTACGATCACCATTTTAATGTTGTTTTTCAACACAAAAATTCGAATAGCGTCAAAATCAGTAATCTTGAGATTGACATTATTTCCAAACGCCCCGGTGCCGCCGTTCCCTGGTGCTATAAAGAGTTGAGAACAAAGCTGACTTTGAGAGATTTTCCATGCAAAAGCGCTTTCGCGGCCTCCGGAACCTAGTATGAGAATATTCATGGAGCAAAGATATTTTTTAGTTTGGGAAGAGAGAAACAACAGGCATTTATTTCGGATAGGCAGCTGATCAGTTCAAAACAAATTTGAAGTCCGCGCATGCTGAGTCACCTTTTCGAATTTTCGGTCACTAATGTATTAGGATCGTTCATTTTTTTAAGAGATATAATAGAGGTTTCGTAGTAGTTTCCTCGCAGTTTTTTATTAGCTGACTACTAGGAAACTACTACTAAACTACCAGGAAACCCCTGCCAGTACCCGGGCTGATGAACGCTTATTAAAAGTTGACCTAATTACGCCTGTCTTATATCCAATAACTTAGGCCCGTTTGACGAGAGCACTCTTTAATGACCTTTTACACTACTAAGTTTAACTCCGGCAAATTCGTTTCCGTTAATCGTTTACATTAATATTAAATCTCACCTGCAACGGCCAAAACTCTTATTTTAAAATAGTAATTTTGCGCACTTAAAGTGCCATGTTGGCGGATGCCGGCCCATGGCTTAATTGTTGTATAAATAGGCTTGCCCGCTTTAAAGGGCCATAAATTAACTACTGAAACAGAATATGTTAGGATTTTTAGGTAAGCTTTTTGGAAGCAAATCGTCACGGGATATAAAATTGATTCAGCCTATAGTTGAAAAAATTAAAGAAGAATATGCCAAACTCGCCGGCTTAAGCAACGATGATCTTCGTCAAAAAACGCTTGATTTCAGGGCCCGGATACAATCCGGTTTGGCAGATATAGACAGGCAGATATCAGAATTAAAAACTCAGGCGGAAGCTGAAAATCTGCCGATGAGTGAAAAAACTGAGTTGTATGACCAGGTAGACAAACTTCAGAAAGACCGGGATAAGGAACTTGAAAAAGTTTTAAAGGATATATTACCGGAAGCATTTGCGGTGATGAAGGATACGGCCCGTCGTTTCACGGAGAACAAAACGATTGAAGTTACAGCGACCCAGTTTGATAGAGAACTTGCAGCTAAAAAACCAAATGTTGTCATTCAAGCTGATAAGGCAATCCATCATAATACATGGATTGCTGCAGGCAGTGAAGTAACCTGGAACATGATTCATTATGATGTTCAGCTTGTTGGGGGTATTGTGCTGCACGAGGGTAAAATTGCCGAGATGGCTACAGGAGAAGGAAAAACTCTTGTGGGAACCTTACCGGCCTACTTAAACGCTCTGGCCGGACAAGGAGTTCATATAGTAACGGTGAATGATTACCTGGCACGTCGTGACTCTGAGTGGAACGGACCTTTATTTGAGTTTCATGGCTTGAGCGTTGATTGCATCGATAAGCATCAGCCAAATTCGGATGAACGCCGTAAAGCTTATCTTGCTGACATTACGTTTGGTACCAATAATGAGTTTGGTTTTGATTACCTGCGTGACAATATGACGCAATCTCCGGAAAGCTTGGTGCAGCGTAAACTGCATTTTGCCATGGTGGATGAGGTGGATTCGGTTCTGATTGACGATGCTCGTACGCCACTGATCATATCCGGACCAATACCGCGGGGTGATGAGCACGAGTTCTATGATTTAAAGCCACGTATCGAGCGCCTTGTTAATCACCAGAAAAGTTATATCACAGGCGTATTAAATGACGCAAAGAAGGCGATTGCGAATGGTAAGACCGGGCATGAAGATGGCGGACTTGCATTGCTTCGGGCTCACAGAGGATTGCCGAAAACTAAAGCGCTAATAAAATTCTTAAGTGAGTCAGGTATTAAGCAGGTTCTTACTAAGAGTGAAAATTATTACATGCAGGATCAGGGCAAGGAAATGCCTAAAGTTGATTCTGAATTGTTTTTTGTGATTGATGAGAAGAATAACCAGGTAGAGCTTACTGAGAAGGGTGTTGAACTGATTACAGCTGCAGGTGAAGATCCTAGTTTCTTTATTATGCCTGACGTAGGTACTGAAATTGCTGACCTGGAGAAATCAAATCTTCCTAACGAAGAAAAGATAGCCCGTAAGGATGAATTGATGCGTGATTTTTCGATTAAATCAGAGCGCATACACTCTATCAACCAGCTCTTGAAAGCTTATACCTTATTTGAGAAGGACGTAGAATATATTATTGACGAGGGAAAGATCAAGATCGTTGACGAGCAAACGGGCCGTATCATGGACGGCCGTCGTTATTCAGACGGCTTGCACCAGGCTATTGAGGCTAAGGAAAACGTTAAAGTGGAGGATGCGACTCAAACGTATGCTACCATCACTTTGCAGAATTACTTCCGTATGTATCACAAACTTTGTGGTATGACCGGTACTGCGACAACAGAGGCAGGGGAGCTTTGGCAGATCTATAAGCTGGATGTGGTAGAAATACCTACCAATGTTCAGACACAGCGGAAAGATCAGGAGGATATGGTTTACCGTACCGTTCGTGAGAAATATAACGCTGTTGCGGATGAAATAACGAAATTGACTGAGGCCGCAAGGCCGGTGCTTGTAGGTACCACGTCTGTAGAGATCTCAGAACTATTAAGCCGAATGCTTAAACTTCGGGGAATTAAACATAATGTACTGAACGCTAAACTTCACCAGAAGGAGGCAGATATTGTTGCCGAAGCAGGTAAATCAGGTACGGTTACGATCGCCACTAACATGGCTGGTCGTGGTACAGATATTAAGCTTGGTGAGGGAGTGAGGGAAGCCGGTGGTTTAGCTATTGTTGGTACAGAAAGACATGAGTCTCGTCGGGTTGACCGTCAGCTACGCGGTCGTTCAGGTCGTCAGGGAGATCCGGGTTCAACGCAATTCTTTGTATCGCTTGAAGATGACCTGATGCGTTTATTCGGTTCTGAGCGTATCTCCAATATTATGGTGCGGATGGGAATTGAAGAAGGTGAAGTGATTCAGCATTCAATGATCACTAAATCTATTGAACGTGCGCAGCGTAAGGTTGAAGAAAACAACTACGGTATCCGAAAACGTTTGCTGGAATATGATGATGTGATGAACTCGCAACGTACGGTCATTTATTCTAAACGTCGTAATGCTTTGTTCGGCGAGCGTCTGGATCTCGATTTGAACAACACTATTTTCGACGTTGTTGAGGATATCGTCACCGAGTATAAAGAGCAAAACAACTTTGAGGGATTTCAATTAGAGATCATTCGTATTTTCTCTGTAGATCCTGAAGTTGATCATAAACAATTTTCAGATACATCGATCAGCCACCTTACTGACAAAGTTTTTACAATCATTAATGACTTTTACCACCGTAAATCCGAAGGCGTTGCTCAGCAAACCTTCCCGGTATTAAAGGATGTTTTACGCGAACGAGGTGAGTACATTGAAAATATTGTAGTGCCGTTTTCAGACGGAGTCCGTTCGGTACAGGTTACTACTAATTTGAAAAAAGCTGTAGAAACTCATGGTCATGAGGTATTCAAGTCTTTTGAAAAATCCGTGGTGCTTGCATTGATAGATGAAGCCTGGAAAGAGCATTTGCGTGAGATGGATGAACTGAAGCAATCTGTACAAAATGCGGTTTACGAGCAAAAAGATCCATTGATAGTATATAAGATGGAAGCGTTTGAATTATTCAAACAAATGCTGGCTACCGTTAATAAAGACATCGTGAGCTTCCTGTTTAAGGGGAATATCCCACAACAACAGCCAGAAGAAGTGCGGGAAGCACGTCCACAACCTAAACAGGACCTTAGCAAGTTAAAAGTATCTAAACCAGAGCTTGCGCAAGCTGCCAATGGTGTTCCGGTTGATGATACCCGTGAACTTCAGAAGACCCAGCCTATCCGTGTTGAACATAAGATCGGGCGGAACGACCCTTGTCCTTGCGGCAGCGGTAAAAAATACAAGAACTGCCATGGGGTGGGCGTAGTTTAAAAAAATGAAGAGAGTCTTTCTGAGTATCGGATTTTTGATCACTTTTCTATTTGCCGGTGGGGCGTATGCCCAACAACGCGGAAAAGTGGAAGTGATCAAAGATCCGCAGATTGACAGTTTGATTGCCCGGAGAGCTGCCCTGATCAGATCGTCAAAGAAAGCTGGAGCCACCGGTTTCAGAGTTCAAATATTCTCGAGCACTGATCGTAAAACAGTTTATGCCGAGCAGACGAAGTTTAAAGCGCTGTATCCTGCAATCAGAAGCTACATCAGCTATGCCGAGCCTTATTATAAATTGAGGGTAGGGGACTTCCGTACGAGGCTTGAAGCTGAAAAGCTGATTAATAAATTAAGGCCGAGTTACGAAGGGCTTTTCATTTTTGCCGAATCGATTAATCCGCGTTGAAAGATGTTGAAACAGAAGGTCGCCGATCTTGCAAGCCAGATCCATCAGGAAGTAGTTATCAATCGGAGGCATCTCCATCAGAATCCCGAGTTATCGTTTCATGAATATCAAACCTCAGCTTATGTAGCTGCGGCTCTTGACAAATTGGGCATTCCTTATCAAAAGATGGCTGATACGGGTATTGTTGCACTTTTAAGCGGCAAGCAACCTTCGGATGCTGTGATTGCATTACGGGCAGATATGGATGCTCTACCAATAATTGAAGCTAATCAAGTCCCCTACGCTTCTAAGAACCCTGGTGTGATGCACGCCTGCGGTCACGATGTGCATACATCTTCTTTACTGGGCACCGCCAGGATCTTATCAGAGTTGCGGGATGAGTTTGGAGGTACGATCAAGTTCATTTTCCAACCGGCAGAGGAGAAGCTTCCTGGAGGAGCGAGTTTGATGATCAAAGAAGGTGTTTTAGAGAATCCTAAACCTTCAGCAGTGCTTGGTCAGCATGTGATGCCCTTGATTGACTGCGGAAAAGTCGGCTTCCGTTCAGGGAAGTATATGGCTTCTACGGATGAAATCTATGTAACTGTGCATGGAAAAGGTGGCCACGGAGCCCAACCGCAACAGAATATTGATCCGGTGGTAATCACCTCACACATTATTATCGCTCTGCAGCAAATTGTAAGTCGCATTGCCGACCCTAAGTTGCCGTCTGTTTTGTCTTTCGGAAAAGTGATTGCTGATGGAGCTACCAACGTCATCCCAAATGAAGTAAAGCTGGAAGGCACATTTCGTACTATGGATGAAGTATGGCGTGCACAGGCGCATGTGAAAATGAAAAAGATGGCCGAAGGTATCGCTGAGGCAATGGGTGGAAGTTGCGACTTCAATATTGTTAATGGTTATCCATTTCTTGTGAATGAAGAAAAGCTTACAGCGAACGCAAGGGCCTACGCTGAAGATTATCTTGGCAAGGAGAATGTTGAAGACTTGGATATATGGATGGCAGCTGAAGACTTTGCCTATTATTCGCAGGCAGCTGATGCCTGCTTTTATAGATTAGGTACCCGCAATGAAGAAAAAGGAATTACTTCGTCTGTACATACCCCCACTTTTGACGTCGACGAAAACGCTTTGATTGTTAGTACAGGTCTGATGGCCTATATTGCACTGAAGCAGTTGGGGAATTAACTTATATTGAGACTCGAGCTTATGGGAATAGAAAAATTGTCAAGAGCGTGTAGTCGATTAGCACGAAACATGAAGACTATATTTTGTACACTAACCTTAATTTCCCTCTCAATTGCAACTTTCAGTCAGGAAATCCCAAGGTTTAATCCTGATACCATTCGCACTATTCATATTGATTCCGCGGTGAACATTACCTCATCGCGCTTGACGGCTCAGTCTTTTATTGATGAAATATTGCGGGATACCAGCTTTTACGAGGCTTTCCGCAATATGAAGAAATACAGCTTTAATGCGGAGAACCGGGTATTCACTTACGATAAGAAAAATGAGGTATCCGGCAAAATCTACCGGAAGATCTTTCATAATAATAACGGTCCTTATAAGATGCAGTTTCTGGCAAAACGCGACAGCGGCGATGTGTATAAGAGGAATGGTAAGTACGAATTATATACGGTAGAAATGTTTGATTACATTTTCATGAACGCCTATAATTCTGACTTTACCCCATCAGCGCCTGTTTCAGGTAAAAAAGGTGAAAGCAACGAATCATATAAGGACAAGCTTAAGACTTTGATCTTTAGTCCGGGCAGACCGGTGAAAGGGGTTCCATTCATCAGCAAGAAAACCGAATTGTTCACCGCTAACATGCGGCAGTATTATGATTATTCGTATGCTAAAGGAACATATCTTGACTCTATTCCGGTTTATCGGTTTAAAGTAAATATGAAGCCCGGGCTGTCAAACTATACCAAGGACGGTATTATGATTAAGGAGCTGACTACCATATTCGATATGCGGAATCTTCAGATACTGGGACGCTACGTGGATATGAAGTTTGATAATCTTGCGTTCGACTTTGATGTACAAATGAACATTGAACTTAGTTATTTCGGTAACGAGCAAACTCTTCTGCCAACCAAAATTACCTACCAGGGCAACTGGGATATTCCCTTTAAACGGGAAGAACGGGCTAGCTTCCTAATTCTGCATAAGGGTTATGAATTGGGGATGTAAGACTTTATTCTTAATTTAAAAACATTATTTATTTGTTGTTTTGATCTTGGGCATTGGCCACAGAGAGGATATTTATAAATAGTTTCCTTTTAACTTTGCATTCCCACACATTTAAGATTTGATCCCACAAGAAACCGTAGATAAGATATTAGAGGCTGCCCGCATTGAGGAGGTAGTTGGCGATTTCGTGAATTTAAAACGGCGGGGTACCAGCTTACTGGGTTTATGCCCGTTCCACAATGAGAAAACTCCTTCTTTTAATGTTTCGATAACAAAGGGGATCTATAAATGCTTTGGTTGCGGTAAAGGTGGCGACTCCGTGCGCTTTATCATGGATCATGAAAAGGCAGCATATCCTGACGCTTTGCGTTTCCTTGCTAACAAATATAATATTGAGATCGCCGAGGTAGAAAATACACCGGAGGAACAAGCGATAAGTAACCGTCGGGAGAGTTTATACATCGTTTCGGCTTATGCGGCTAAGTTTTTTCATCAGCAGATGCTGGAAACGGAAGAAGGGAATAATATCGGTCTGAGCTATTTCAGAGAGCGTGGCTTTCGGGAGGACATCATCAAAAAGTTTGAACTTGGATATTCACCGGATTCATGGGATGCCTTGTCTAAGAAAGCCATTTCTGATGGTTACAATAGCCAGTTCCTGGAGGAGACAGGTTTAACAATCCGAAAAGATGGCGATAAGATCTATGATCGCTTTCGCGGACGGGTCATGTTTCCCATTCATAGCTTTACTGGCCGTGTTATTGGCTTTGGCGGACGCACGTTAAAGACAGATAAAGCAGTACCGAAGTATGTAAACTCGCCGGAGAGTGATATCTACCATAAATCCAATGTTCTTTATGGCCTGTTTTTCGCCAAAAAGGCAATGCGTGATGAAGACACCTGCTACCTGGTAGAAGGTTACGCGGATGTGTTATCAGTGAACCAGGCGGGTATTGAGAATGTTGTGGCGTCCTCCGGAACCTCTCTTACAGTTGAGCAAATTCGGTTGATTGGTCGTTTCACCAAGAACATTACCATTCTTTACGATGGGGATGAGGCAGGAATTAAGGCATCACTGCGTGGGCTGGACATGATCCTTGAGGAAGGGCTGAATGTAAAGGTTGTATTGTTTGCAGATGGACATGACCCTGATTCATACGTCCAGAAGTTCGGTAGTGCAGCCTTTAAGAGTTACATAGATCAGAATCAAAAGGATTTTATCTTATTCAAAACCAGCATCCTCTTAAAGGATGCAGGTACAGACCCGATAAAGAAAGCGGGTATGATTCGCGAGGTGGTTGAAAGTATTGCCAAAATTCCCGACAGCATTAAAGCATCTGTTTTTCTCCGTGAGTGCAGCTCGTTGCTACAGATCGAGGAACGGTCGCTGATCTCAGAGCTGAATAAAATGCGGATGGGTAAAGCTAAAAAGGAAAGCTATGCTCCCCGTCAGGAAGAAATGCCTCCCGAGGATCTGTTTATTGAAACAGTTGAAGGCATCGACAGTGATGAACACCAGGAGAAAGAGATCGTCCGGCTGCTACTTAACTACGGCCATGAACTGGTTCACTGGGATGGAATAACCGATACTTATATTGCTCCTTACGTTATTTCCAACTTGTCAGACGTCACGTTTGATAATACCGAATGCAGTTTGATCATTGCGGAGTATAAATCTAAATTAGAGGACGGTGATCTGCCTTCTGTTCAGAATTTTATTAAACATGCTAATCGTCAGATAGCTGATCTTTCGATATCGCTCGTTTCGTCGCCATATATGTTGAGTGAAAATTGGTTTGCAAAGCGAAAGATCTATGTAAAGGATGAGACTGAGAACTTACGGGCTACTATCCTTGGTGGCATATTTCATTTGAAAAAACGTAAGGTTGATCATATTCTTAAGAATATCAGGGATGAGATACAAACTGAAACTGATGAGAATAACCAGATCATTTTAATGCGACGTTATTTGCAGGTTAAGGAAGTTGAAAAGGGAATATCTTTATTCTTAGGTTCTGTGATAGTGAAATAATAGGTTATAGTCTACTAACCACATACATCATTTATCTCTTATGGCTAAACATCTGAACTTCGGACGTAAAGGCGAACAACTTGCGAAAGCATTTTTGGAGAAGGGAGGCTATGAGATTCTCGAAGAAAACTGGACTCATAAAAAGTCAGAGATAGATTTGATTGCATACAAAGAAGGGAAGATCATCTTTGTGGAAGTAAAAACCCGAAGCAGCAATAGCTTTGGAGATCCGGAAGATTTTGTGATCATTCCCAAGCAACAACAAATGACCTATGGAGCCGATGAATATATCTACCTGATGAGCCACCAGGGAGAAGTCAGATTTGATGTGATCGCTATCCTATTCGACGTAACAGGCAAGCATGTGTTAAACCATATTGAAGATGCCTTCTGGCCATAGATTTTTGATAATAATGTATCTTAGTCGGAAAAATAGGTCAATGCGTTTCAAATTAAGGTATCTCTACCCACTCGTTTTGTTATTTCTTGTTCAGTGCAGTCCAGATAACAAAGAAACCTCTTCAGAGGAAGGCAGTTTTTGGATAAGTCCGGAGGCCGGCACAAGCGTCAACTTAGGTGATAAGCTCACTTTACAGATACAACTTGATGATAGTGCAGCAGTAGATTCGATAATTTACTTAGTGGATGGTAAACGCCAGGTAAGTAATAACCGCCCGGGAAAGGGTGTAATCGAAACTAAAAACCTTTCTTTAGGAAACCGCCTCATTACCGCTAAGATCTATCGAAAAGACCAGCCGGAGGAGGTTAATACCAATATTATCCTGAAGTCCAATGTCGCTCCTCAAAAGTTTAGCTACAAAGTGCAGCAAGTGTTTGATCACGATACAGCATCGTATACGCAGGGTCTGGAATATCATGATGGTTTCTTCTTTGAAAGCGACGGTGGAAATACTCCAGAAACAGGCTATTCGAGTTTACGGAAAGTGGAACCCGCTACTGGAAAAGTCGTCCAGAAAGTTGATCTCCCGCACACGTTTTTTGCAGAAGGTTTAACGCTGGTTGACGATAAGATTATCCTGTTAAGCTGGCAAAACAATGTAGGTGTGGTATTCGATAAAAATTCAATGAAAAAGCTTTCTGAATTCCCATACCAGAACAGCCAACAGGGGTGGGGCTTATGTTCTGACAGTAAAAGGCTTTATAAATCTGATGGAAGTAACCTGATCTACTTTTTGAACCGTCAAAGCTATCTCGAAGAAGGCTACATAGAAGTATATGATCACAAGGGCCCCGTTGACCAGTTAAACGAACTGGAGCTGATAGACGGTAAGCTCTATGCGAACGTATATAACTCAAATCGCATTGTGATCATTGATCCTGCGAATGGCCAGGTTACCGGTGAAATAGACATGAGTGATTTACTTCCGGTTATTTACAATTATCCCAATACCGACGTGTTAAACGGCATAGCGTGGGATAGTAGAGGCAGGCGTTTATTTATTACCGGGAAAAAATGGGCTAAGCTATTTCAGGTGGAATTGAAGGGGAATTAGCATTTAAGAATTAAAAATTAGCAATCAAAATTTAAGAGCTGGTTCCATCGGATATGAGTCACCTACTGATGTCTGGGGCAGTGATTTTCGGATTGAACCCAAAATCTTTAAAAGTTCTTCGACATCATTTAAAAGACTAATTCTCATGTTTTTATCCAGATAGCCGGTATCTGCCAGCAGCCTAATCCAATAATGTGTTTCGCGAGCTTCCTTATAAGCAATTGACGGTTTAGAAATGAAATTCCTTTTTGCTCTGACCTCCAATCGCTACTTCAATGTTGGCACCTATAGAAGTGCCACAACGTAAAATCTGTTTTGATAAAACATATTCTTTACGGTCATTTACTAAAACTGACAGAGTGTTATTATGCGGACTGAGAATGCATATGATTTATTTTGGATTACATTGTCAGTCTTCATCTCAGAATGTTTGATACAGCCGAATTTTTACCTCCAATTCTTATATTGATTAATCAAGCCATTTGTAGACGAGTCATGGGAGTTCACAGCTTCATTGCTCTTTAGTTCAGGTAATATCTGCCCTGCTAATTGCTTTCCCAGCTCAACGCCCCACTGATCGAAAGAAAAAACATTCCATATAACTCCCTGAACGAAGATCTTGTGTTCGTACATGGCTATAAGAGAACCTAATACTCCAGGTGTAATCTTTTTAACAAGGATAGAGTTGGTAGGTCTATTTCCTTCAAATACCTTAAAAGGCGCTATCTTTTCAATCTCTTCTTCGCTTTTACCGGCCGATTTCAGCTCTGCTTTTACTTCTTTGAGTGTTTTGCCGTTCATTAACGCTTCTGTTTGGGCAAAGAAATTAGACATTAGCAAAGTATGATGCTCGCCCAAGGGATTCTGACTCTGTGCCGGGGCGATGAAATCGCAGGGTATTAGCTTCGTCCCCTGGTGAATTAATTGATAGAAAGCATGCTGCCCGTTTGTACCTGGTTCCCCCCAAATGATTGGCCCTGTTTGGTAATCAATAGGCTCACCATTCCGGTCAGTTGACTTACCGTTACTTTCCATATCGCCCTGCTGGAAATAAGCCGCAAAGCGATGCATGTACTGATCGTAGGGTAGAACTGCCTGACTTTGAGCGTTGAAGAAATTGTTATACCAAATCCCTAGCAAGGCCAGGATCACCGGGATGTTCTGGTCAAATTCAGTTTCACGGAAGTGATCATCCATGGCATTAGCACCTGCCAGTAATTCTTTAAAATTGTTGAAGCCGATACTGCAGGATATGCTTAATCCGATGGCGCTCCAAAGAGAATAACGTCCTCCTACCCAATCCCAAAAGCCAAACATATTCTGCGGATCAATGCCGAATTCGCGCACACCCTTTTCATTCGTAGAGATAGCCACAAAATGCCTGGCAACCGATTCCTCGGTACCACCATTCTCGAGATACCATTGACGTGCAGAAAAAGCGTTAGCCATAGTCTCCTGCGTTGTAAATGTCTTTGAAGCGATCATAAAGAGCGTAGTCTCCGGATCGATATTCTTCAACGTCTCAGCTATATGTGTTCCGTCGACATTGGACACAAAGTGTAATTGCAGATGATTTGAATACGCTTTCAGAGCTTCGGTAACCATTACCGGACCAAGGTCAGAACCGCCTATACCGATATTTACAATGTGCTGTATTGCTTTACCAGTGCCGCCTTTCCATTCGCCAGTAATTACCTGGTTAGAAAAACGTTCCATTTGATCCAATACTTTGTGGATGTCCGGAAGGATATCATGGCCCTCGATTATTAGTCCGCTGCGGTTAGGGTTACGGAGTGCGGTGTGCAGAACGGCGCGGCCTTCTGTTTCATTGATTTTTTCGCCACTGAACATTGCCTCAATCGCTTGCTTCAGATTACATTCTTTAGCAAGTTCAATCAGCAGATCGCGGGTATCTTTCGTAATCCGGTTCTTCGAATAGTCTAGAAGAATATCTTCAAAATGAATAGAAAACTCTTGAAAGCGGTTTGGTGATTGTAGAAAAAGATCGCGGAGATGGGCCTCCTTTAAGATTAAAAAATGATCTTTTAGATCTTTGAACGATTCTGTACGGCTGAATTCTATTTTGGGGAACATGTATGCAATTTAGGAAGGCAAAAATACATGTATATTTAGAAAAGGGAAAGCTATATTTTATAGCCTGTTGACCTTTCTGAAAATGCCCCTTGAAATGTCGCTTACATTAAAATTGACCAGCAACCTGAGTTTTATGCTGGCGAGCCTTAAATAGGTAAGAACTTGCTTATGGCGGACCTCTGTTAGGTTTTCAACTGATTTTATTTCAAGAATGATCATATTGTTTACCAATAGGTCTATCCGGTAACCTGCTTCCATTTTTTCAGAATTATATACCATGGGAACGGGTACTTGTATAGCTACGAGACTAGCGCTGCTTCATAGCTGATCCGAGTAGCCCAGGATCTAGCGTATTATAAACCTTGAAGATGGCTTCACGGATTAGGTACGATAATTCGTTTTCATTCATACTCATTAAAGTAAGCATCTTGTTTTAATCAAAAGATAGTTATTTAGGTTGACAAAACCTTTCCCGCAGATTTACGCAGATAAATACGCAGGTCTTCGCCGATCAAATTCTACTTAGAATAAGATTTCTTTTTTGAATTGAATTTCGTCCGTTTCTGGAGATGCCAAAGTCCTGCTGACATGACTTTCGTTTGTAACGAGCAGCAATCCTGCGACCACCGAACCAGATCCGCGTAAATCTGCGATCCTTATCAGCGCAGATCTGCGGGAATCCTTACTTAAATCCTATCAGTAATGCCAATATTACCCTCAATTGTATGCGGATTAATTTTAATCTCTTAATTTGGATGACTTTTCAATTATTTAACGCCATTTATTAAGAGAATGAAGAAATTAATATGCTTCTTGTTTCTGTGCTTTAGCGTTCCGCTGTTTGCCCAGATCAAGGCCGATGATGTAAAAACATTTACCTTAACGAACGGGATGAAGTTTTTAGTGATGGAAGACAGTTCCATCCCCAATGCCAATATGTACCTTTTTTATAAGGTAGGATCAAGAAATGAATATCCGGGAATTACTGGCCTTTCGCACTTTTTCGAACATATGATGTTCAACGGGTCCAAAAAGTTCGGTCCAAAGATGTTTGACCGTACCATGGAATTTAACGGCGGTGCAAACAATGCCTACACAACTCAGAATGTTACAGTGTATACCGATTGGTTTCCTGTTTCAGCTATGGAGACTATGTTCGACCTGGAATCAGATCGCATTGCCAACCTAAGTATAGATACTGGCATGATTGAGAGCGAGCGGGGAGTTGTTCTCTCTGAACGGAGTACAGGTATAGAGAATTCACCTTTTAACGTGCTAAGTGATGCTGTTAATGCCGCGGCATTTCAGGAACATCCATATCACTGGACGGTGATTGGCTACGAAACCGATATTAAAAATTGGACAAAGGAAGACCTTGAGCAATACTTCAGAACTTACTATGCGCCGAATAATGCGGTTGTGGTAATTTCGGGCAATGTGAGGCTGGATGAAGTAAAACGCTTAGCTCAGAAGTACATGGAGCCTATCCCGGCACATGCACCGCCTAAGCCCGTACACCTGGTCGAGCCTCCGCAGGAAGGCGAAAGAAGAGTGACAGTTAAGAAAGAAGTTACCACTCCCTATATGCTAATCGGTTACCATACTCCGGAGACTAAGCATAAGGACTATTACGCGCTGGATATTTTAAGCTCAATCTTGTCTTCCGGTAATACTTCGCGGCTTTATTCAGCCCTGGTTGATAAGAAGCAATTGGCTACTTCGATAGGAACCAGCTTCGACGAAACTTTCGATCCCAACCTTTTTCAGATCTATGCGATAACCGCACAGAAAGTTAGTGAGACCGATCTTGAAAAGGCGATCTACGAAGAGATCGAAAAATTGAAGAAGGACGGCATCACAGCCACAGAGCTGCAGAAGATCAAAAATCAAAAACTGATGCAGTTCTATAGTCAGATAGAAACAATTAACGGGAAGTCGAATAACATAGGTACTTATGAGCTTTTCTTTGGCGACTATAAAAAAATGTTTAATGCACCTGCTGAATACGAAAAAGTCACAATGGCTGATGTTAAGCGGGTGGCCAATGAATATTTCAAAAAGTCTAACCGTACAGTTGGAGTCTTAAAAGCTAACGTGGAGGAATAAATCAGATGAATAAAAAGATCAAAAATATATTAGTTGCCTTCGTCTCACTTTTGGCATTGGGCAACATAAGCTTGGCACAAACTAAGGCAGCGGCTTTCAAAGTCCCGGCTTATGAAAAATTTAGCTTGCCAAACGGATTAACTATCTACCTGATGGAGCAGCATGAAGTTCCAACGATAAGCATATCAGCCATCGTACCGGCAGGAGCTATTTACGACGGCACTAAAAGCGGTTTGGCTTCCTTAACTGCATCTGGATTACAATATGGTACGAAAAGCTTTTCAAAAGAAAAAATTGAGAGTGAGCTGGATTTCATCGGCGCAAGGCTAAATACATACGCTACTAAAGAATCCGCTGGCTTATCATCAAAATTTGCCACTAAAGACCAGGATAAAGTGTTTCCAATCCTCAAAGAAATGCTTGCCGACCCGGTGTTCAATGCAGCGGAATTCGAGAAAGAAAAGAAACGGGTATTATCTGATTTAGAGCGAGCCAAAGAAAGCCCCCGGTCTGTAATTGGTTCTTACTGGGACAAATTTATGTACGGAGATCACGTATATGCAAATGCAGTGAGTGGCAGCCCGGTTACGGTAGGCAAACTCAATGCGGATGATTTAAAGGCGTTTTATAAAGCGAACTATTCACCAGCAGGGTCAGCAATTGCTGTTGTTGGCGATTTCAATACCAAGGCGATGAAAGCCCGCCTCACTAAATTGTTTAGTGGCTGGAAGAAATCGACGGGAGCCCAGAAAAACCTGGCTTCTCAACCGGTGTTAGCAGCGAAGTCTAACCGTGTTCTTCTGATTAATAAGGACGATGCAAGAGAAACCACCTTTTTGATCGGGGGGCCCGGCATACGTAGAGATAATCCAGATTACGTCGCGCTTGAAGTGGTGAACACGGTTTTCGGCGGACGTTTTACCTCGTGGTTAAATGATGAGCTTCGCGTTAATTCAGGACTTACCTACGGAGCAAGAAGTAGTTTTTCGCCATTGAAAAATGCAGGAACTTTTTCAATCTCAACATTCACTGCTTCGAAAACTACAGAGCAGACAATTGATTTAGCTCTGGAAGTGTTGAAACGCCTGCATGAGAAAGGAATTGATGATGAGACCTTGACCTCAGCTAAGAACTATGTTAAAGGTCAGTTTCCGCCTGATTACGAGACCGCAGGTCAGCTTGCCGGATTACTTACAGAAATGTTCTGGTACGGATTCGACGAATCGTTCATCAATAACTTTCAAAGTAATGTAGATGGTTTAACGTCAGCTAAGGTTAAAGATATTGTAACCAAATACTTCCCGAAAGCCAATCTGCAATTTGTGCTGGTTGGCAAAGCGGATGAGATAAAGAAAATAGCAGAGAAGTATGGAACTGTAACCGTAAAGGAAATTAAAGCTGACGGTTTTTAAGAAGGCAATTTAATGTTGAAATTTCTCTGAAAACTATATAGGCTTTCCTCCGTTACTTGTGCAACTCATTTTAAATTTCGATTATTAAACAATAACGTCATGTTAGAAAACCTCAACAACCTGGTAAGAGAAGAAGCCGAAGAAACCATCGTGAAGAATCCGGCTATTCCAAACGAACATAATGAGCAGGCTATACAGGCTGCTTCCGGATCAATAGAAGAAGTTTTTCAAGAGAAGGCGTCTTCTGGGAATTTTAGTGAATTGTCGCAACTGTTTAAAGGAGGGGATTTTTTAAATAACCCTATCGTTAGTAAGATAAAAGATTTATTTGCAAGTAAGCTCGGTGGGATGGGTATTGATGGAAATGCCGCCAGCGGTGCTGCGGCAGGTATAATCCCTGCTCTTATTGCGAAGTTTGTTAATCGCACAAATGACCCGAACGATAAAGGATTTGATCTGCAAAGTATGTTAAAACAGTTTGCAGGCCCAGATGGCAAGTTTGATTTGAACGATGTGATGGGAATGTTCAACAAAAAGGATGATCAGCAGCCAGCCAATACCGAACAAGGCGGCTTGGGTGAAGTGATCGGTGGTTTTTTCAAGAAATAAGGATAAATCCAATTCGTATAAATCCAATTCGTATAAATATTATAAGGCGATCACATGCGGATCGCCTTTTTTAATTTTTAAAACGGGCTTGGGTAACTCGTTCAATCATGGTAATGTATATACGTATTGTAAAAAAATATGATTTAAGTCATGGTCGGGCTCCAATATTATCGCCTTTCTTTACAGCACATCCTTTTAGGGTACGACCATTAATAACTACTTCGGCTGAATAGCGGTATATATTATCAGACATGCCATCGCTGCATGTTTCTTCCCTGATCACAATCACGAGTTTGTCTTTTGCGCCATTGTTTGTTTCGAAACGATGAATGCCTCCGCCTATATTGGCAGGCTGGTATGGGAACTGATAAACTTTGTTTTCACCTATATCTTTTAAAATAATCTGCTGCTCCGTTGGGACGATGTTAACCGACCAGAAAGGCTCGTTGCCCAAGGCAATAAATTCGTAATCATAACAATCGGTTCTCAGGTTCTTTGCTTCCAACTTGATTATTTCTGTTACTACCAGTACATTTTCATATTCAGAGGCATAACCCAATTTTGATTTGCCTGCCAGATACCCCTTAATCTCCGCATAAATACTTTCATATGGGTACGATAGCGGCTGTACTGTTTTTTCGTAAACTTTCCTGAGACTGGCAAGGCTGTCATTAACCCAGTAGGTGTTCTGATTACTGCAATCCCGGAAGGTGTTTACTTCATTGCCAAAGGTGTACATCCCGGTGAATGTAAGCGGCGTTTGATCAATGGCGGGAGAAATGGTGTCGACCACAACCTTTGATGTTGAATCCACATGGTTCTTGGTTGAGCTGGGAGCATTGCAGGAGATAAAACAAGCTGTTAAGATCAGGGTTAAAAGACTTTTTTTCATTAGCGTAAAATTGTCTGCTTTCAAAGATGCTTATTTTATATTTTTGCCGGATGACAAAAGAAAATCTGCAGGATTTAAGGGACAGAGTAACGTCCCTGAGGAGGCATCTTTGACGTCGACCTGAAACTCGATGAACTTCATAAAGAACAGGCGATAACTTTAAAGCCTGATTTTTGGGATTCGCCTAAGGATGCGGAAAAGGTACTGCATTCAATTCAATCAAAAAAAGTGTGGACTAATGCTTTTCAAGAGGCAGAAGCAGCAGTGGAGGATGCATCAGTAATGCTTGAATTTTACTCGGCAGGAGATGCTACCGAGGAGGAGATGAAAGAGCAGTATCAAACAGCCGTGGAAAAGGTGGAAGAACTCGAGTTCAAAAATATGCTAAGCTCTGAGGAAGACCAGTTGAATGCGGTTGTACAGATCACAGCTGGAGCCGGTGGCACCGAAAGTTGTGACTGGGCTGCTATGCTGATGCGGATGTATATCATGTGGGGAGAGAAGAACGGCTTTAAAGTGAGTGAGCAGGATATGCAGGAAGGGGAGGTTGCGGGTGTAAAAACGGTTACTATCCAATTTGAAGGTGATTTTGCTTATGGTTATTTACAGGGCGAGAACGGTGTACACCGACTGGTGCGCATATCGCCTTTTGATTCAAATGCGAAGAGGCATACCTCCTTTGCATCAGTGTATGTATATCCACTTGTTGACGATACGATTGAAATTGATATCAATCCTGCCGAAATTGAATTTGAGACATTCCGCTCAGGCGGAGCTGGTGGTCAGAACGTGAATAAAGTTGAAACTGCGGTTCGGTTATATCATAAGCCTTCAGGCATTATCATTAAGAACCAGGAATCGCGCTCTCAGTTACAGAATAAAGAAAATGCGATACGCCTGCTTAAATCGCAGTTGTATGAAATTGAACTTCGAAAACGACGAGAAACTACCGCTGCCATAGAAGGAAATAAAAAGAAGATAGAATGGGGATCGCAGATAAGGAACTATGTGTTACACCCTTATAAGCTAGTGAAGGATCTCCGGACTGGTCATGAGACGTCTAATGCTCAGGCTGTACTTGATGGTGATCTGACTGAGTTTTTAAAGGCTTATATGATGGAGTTTTAAAAAATCTTTTAACGCAGACAGGGTTAACGCAACGCTGTTAGGGTTTTGAACCCTGACAGCGTTTTCTGCATTAGGGGATATGGAAGATCTCTAACAGTTCTTCGATTTCGTTTACCTTATGAATAGCTGAAGCTTTGTCGTAAGAACTTATCAGGTTGCGAAGTACCCGTTGAATGATTTCGTCATTTGAACAGGGCTCATAGAACTGTTTGTCAGGTTGAATATTCAGTTGTTTAAGAAACGAATCAACATCGCGACGGCCAAATATAAATCCCTTGTTAAAAGCATTAATATAAAACAAGATATTGTTCTGAAAGTCGTTCTCCTGACTCTCGTCAACATACGCTAAAATAAAATGCTGCGGTAAGTTGACTCCATAAACCGGAATATCTAATTTTTGGGCGATGATGGAATAGATCACAGCAAGACTTATCTGGTTTCCTTTTTTGGTTTCAAGTACATGGCTTAGATAAGAATTATTAGCATCCTGATGATGGGTAGTGTTGCCCGAAAAACCATAGGACCCATACAGTGTATGGTTAATGAGCTTGATTTTTTCTATAGCGCTCATCTCGTAAATCATCTGCATCCATATGTCGCGCTTTATGACTTCTATTTGGTTTATGACTTTCTGCTCGTCCAGGTCAGGATATTGATATTTGTTTATGATGAGCATTCCCTGTAATAAGTCGAAGGAACCCCCCAAATGCCATAATTGCAAATCTTTCTTTACAGCTTCAAACTGAATTTTATGCACCAGGTTCTCTATTTTCTGTTGCAAAATTCCTTCAAATGACTGCTCCCATGCTTTTTCCAGGTAACTCACTATTTCGCTGCCATAAGAAAGAAGCTTTTCTTCCACATGATTTGCAACCTCGGTGTCAGGGTCGTCAAGCAGTTTAATCAGTGATTCTATTTCTTTGACATTTACTTCCATCGTCATAAATGGTATTTTAATTCTTCTTGTCAATCCTTTATCTAATTTTGCCCCATGATCAATATGCCATTGGTTTTAAATTACCTGCGACACCGGTTTACTGCTAAAACACGGCATGGCATTCATTCGCCCTTTGTTTATCGCCTGGTGGATGAAATTATTTACGATTTTCATGCCAAATCTGAATACCAGGAGATAGAAGGTTTGCGGTCTGCTTTATTGGTAGATAATCATGTGATTAATGTGACAGATCTGGGAGCAGGTTCGCATTTAAATAACAACAAACAAAAGTTAGTTAAAACGATTGCAAAGAACGCGCTCAAGCCTCGCCGTCTTGCTCAATTAATCTATCGGTTGGCGAAACACGTTTCGCCAAATCGTATTGTTGAGCTTGGTACTTGCCTGGGTATCACCACTGCATACCTGGCTAAAGCGGCTCCTGAGGCCTTTGTTACAAGCATTGAAGGTTGTCCTGAAACTGCTTCTGTTGCCGCCAGAAACTTAAGTCAGTTGAATATAGGAAATGTAAATCTTCAAACAGGAAATTTTGATGAAATTTTACCGGGAATTGTAAGTGAGCTAGAGAGTCTGGACCTGGTATTTGTAGACGGAAATCACCGTAAGGATGCGACGTTGAACTATTTTAAGTGGTGTTTGCCTAAGCTCAGTGCAAATGGGATGATGATATTCGATGATATTTATTGGAGCAAGGGCATGAAAGAAGCCTGGCAGGAGATCAAGGCTCATCCGCAAGTTACAGTAACTATTGACTTGTTTTGGATCGGCTTGGTGTTTATTCGACCCGGCCAGGTAAAGGAAGATTTTACGGTTAGGTTTTGAAATTGATTTGAAGTTTGAGGATTTGAAAATTTGATGAGTATGATATCGTTTCGTTAACTGAATGGTTGTAAATGAACCCAGAGACTAATTATTGCGATTTTTTGTTGTTATCAATCGAATTACACATAATCCAAAGAGTCGATCAGCCAGGTGTTACCTGACCTGGAGAGGGTCAGAGCCATTACAACGGTAGGGAATCTTATATATACTTTTGCAGTGTCAGCATTTACTGGTTTCGTAATTATCTTCATCTTATTTAGACGGTCTAATATTTCATTATAGTCACTTGCCTTGAGAACCAGGTCAAAGCCAAATCCATTGGGTGTGCCATCATACTGTGGATATTTTTCCAGATTTGCATCGCTCTCCTCCAGGTACGTTCGAAAAGAAGCAATATATTTATCGGATACAAAGCCGCTTTTTTTCAGCTCATTTAAGTATTTATCAGCTTCCTGAAAGTCGACCCTATAAGCGCTCGCGGTGTCTCCGGTTTTGAGAGGTACTAAATTATACCTCTGTAAATTCTCCCGGTTCTTTTTATACCAGATCAAAAAATCGTGTACTACTCGTTTAGGTGTTTCTTTTGGTTTTGCAGCGGTGTAATTGTTTAGATTACTAGCTTGAATTTTATTGAAAGAAAAAAGTAGTATTCCGGCTATTAGGAAGACAATGGTCTTGTTAAGCATAAATCTGTTTTTTTAATAACGTGTTATAGGCATTAACGTTTTGTATCTTAATTCATATTCGCTTTAAACAGCCTGATAAAATTGCCGCCCATAATTTTACTGATATCCTTTTTGCTGTAGCCGCGGGCTATTAGCTCTTTGGTAATTTGCGGATAGCCCGTGATATCATCCAGTCCTTTCGGTGTGGAGGTGATTCCATCGAAGTCAGAGCCGAAGCCAACGTGGTCAACACCAATTAATTTAACGATGTGGTCTAAATGATCTACGATAATCGATAAAGGGGGACGCATCTTCTCAAGCTCATTAGCATATTTTTTTGATAAGATCTCTTCGGCGAAGTAAGGCTCCGGATTAATTTTTAACAGTGAATCGCGCTCAGCACTGTGTTTCTGTCTGAAACCGCGATACTGGTTTTGGAAATCTTCGACAAGAAATCCCGAATAGAAATTAAGACCGATTACACCTCCATTTTTGCCAATGGCCAATATCTGTTCGTCTTTAAGGTTGCGAGATACGGGGCTCAAGCTAAAGCAGTTACTGTGGGAAAGAAGAACTGGCTTAGTGCTGGTATTTATGGCATCCCAGAATGTCTGTTCTCCCACATGGGAGAGGTCTACCATCATTCCAAGATGATTCATGCGCTGCACCACTTGTTTGCCAAAGTCAGTCAACCCTCTTTTTTGAGATTCGCCGGATAATGGTGAATGGGGAGGCATATTTTCATCTGCAGCAGATGTTGCCCATGGGTTTGAGTTATTCCACGTTAAAGTTAAATAGCGGGCACCACGTTCGAATAATATATCGAGGTTTTTAAGATCGTTTTCGATCATATGTCCCCCTTCAACACCAATCATTGATCCTAGTTTACCCTGGTTAACCGCTTTGTTCAAATCAGCCGGTGTTTTCACAAGCATCATTTCTTTTGGGTTGCGTGATACCCAAGAATAAAGCGTATCGATTTGCCTGTTAGCGTAAGCGAAAGGATTTTGCTTGTTCCCGTCGCACCATACGGAGAAGATCTGTATATCCATGCCAGCCTCTTTCATTCGCTTTAGGTCAGAGTGCGTCTTGCCTTTTAAATCGTGGTCGAAACTCAAGCCGTCGGATATTGCTGTTGTCAGGATATCGTTATGGGCATCGATAAGAATATTTTTGTGATGAACCTGTTTGTAATCCTGACTGTATGCTTGGGGACTTACAATAAGAAACATGAAAACGATGTAAATGCTGGCTTTTGGGAAATGACTTTGTAATTCATTCATGCCGTTAAGGTAAGTATTACAACCTATTACTATCCTTCATTGGCCAAAAACTTACTGGTGATATTTGTACTTAGTACGGATGATCTTTTCACGGAAAGTGGAATAGGGATTAAAAAGACTCACCCAACGAAATATAAAAGCCCGATTGCCTTTTTTCCATTGTTCGTTTTTCGCCGACGCCATAATCCAACCGGATGCTCAAGCCTCTTTCAACGTCAAAGAAATATCTGAAACCACCACCGTACGAGGGTTTTACTTCTTTAAATTCCATATTTCCATTTGAGTAGACTGTTCCAGCACCCAGAAAGCCGACGACTCCAAAACGTGGGTGAAAGCGATAGCGGTATTCAGCCTGTGCAGCAAGGAGATTTTGATCGCGGAAACGACCGGTATAGTAACCCCTCATCATATTGTCATTACCCAGTTGAGGCATCAGGTAAAAGGGAGTGTTACTGCCCTGAAGCGTTTGGTATTCCACGTTAAACCCTAATATAGTTTTGGCACTTAAAGCTTTGAAAGTTCTAAAATCGAGTTTTGTTAAGCTGCCACTAAAATTGTCATCACCAAATATCTCAGGTGCAAAGGAGTAATTTAATTTCAACAGGGTTCCTGAAGTTGGATAGGTGTTTTTGTTACGACTGTCGATTATTTGAGATAGACCCAGGTAAAGTACTTTCCCACCATCCCTGCCGCGCAGCAATATGGGATTGGTAATATTACTCAGCTCGTCGACGTAATTGAACTGATGGTTTTCAAAGCTTAGGTGGAGTCCTGTATAGGCATACCTGCCCATTTTTTTCTCCCCTTCAGCTTTGAAGCGAAATAACCTTTGAACAACACTCTGATTATCGGCTTCGAAGGTTTTATTGCCGATTCCGTAAAAGCTGAATGGGAAATCTTTATAGCGAATTTCGTTTAGTATGTGGTAACGATTCTGTGGAGTCCAATAGTCAGTCTTGAATTGAAGGTTCACTTGCTGCTGCGTGGTATACGTTGCAAGGCCCTGGATGGAAGAATTCCTTGTGAGCGTATCTTCGCGATCAGAATAAAAAGAATATAAAGTAAGTACTCCGAATTCCAAACCGGTTTCCTGCGAATAGGCAACAGCTGGCAGAGGTACAAAACTACTGGAACGAGTGCTATCTTTCTCATTTGAGAATAGCTTTTTGATGAGCTTCTTCTGCGCATGAGATTTTTCAGAAATGACGAAAGTTGCCGCAAGAATCAGTAGACAAACACAATGTTTATTCATATATGCGAAGATAGAGTTTTGTTTACAGGTGTTGCAAAAGTAGGTTATGAATAAAGCTTGCTTGATTTTTCTGTTCCTCAATCTCAATTACTTACTTTTGGCGACTAAATTATGATCATATGAGCACTCAAAGAGGACCTATATCTCAGTTTATTGAGAGAAACTATCTGCATTTTAACGCTGCGGCATTAGTTGATGCCGCCAAAGGATATGAAACTCACCTTGACGAAGGTGGTAAAATGATGATTACGCTTGCTGGTGCGATGAGTACAGCCGAGTTGGGGATCTCACTTGCCGAGATGATCCGTCAGGACAAAGTATCTATTATCTCCTGTACGGGCGCAAATCTGGAAGAAGATATTATGAATCTGGTTGCTCACTCACATTACAAAAGAGTGCCTAATTATAGGGAGTTAACCCCGCAGGATGAGTGGGATCTTTTAGAGAATCACTACAACCGGGTAACTGATACCTGCATTCCGGAAGAGGAAGCATTTCGCAGGTTACAGAAACATATTCAAAAGATATGGAGAGATGCCGAAGATGCAGGGGAACGCTTTTTTCCGCATGAGTATATGTACAAAATGCTATTAAGTGGGGTTCTTGAACAATATTATGAGATAGATCCAAAGAATTCATGGATGTTGGCTGCGGCGGAGAAAAATCTACCTATCGTGGTACCAGGCTGGGAAGATTCGACCATGGGAAACATCTTTGCATCTTATGTGATTAAAAACGAGTTGAAAGCGTCGACTGTTAAGAGCGGGATCGAATATATGGGATGGCTTGCTGACTGGTATGTTAAAAATTCAGAGGGTAAGGGGATTGGGTTTTTTCAAATAGGAGGCGGTATTGCCGGTGATTTCCCTATTTGTGTGGTGCCGATGCTTTACCAGGATCTGGAGATGGAGAACATTCCTTTTTGGAGTTATTTCTGCCAGATATCTGATTCTACAACTTCGTTTGGTTCTTACTCAGGCGCTGTTCCTAACGAGAAGATCACATGGGGTAAGCTGGATATTCATACTCCAAAGTTTATAGTTGAATCAGATGCAACCATTGTTGCCCCTCTCATTTTTGCGTGGGTTCTGAAGCAATAAGGAGGAAGAACAATAAAGCGGGTGCTTAGGGACGAGCGACATAAAGTAACGAATCAAGATTGAAGAACAAGAGATAATTTTACGGAGTTAGATTCAACGGATGCGAGGCGAAGAAAAGTTTGAAGAAATGAGTACATTAGGTGATCGTTTCATCCTTATCTGGTATTATTGTTTCGGGTTTGCATTTACTTACAAATCTTTCGCTTCGGTGTTAATAGGACACCCAGATAAAACGTCTTTTATTTAATATAAAAGGCGTTTTCTCATTTATTTAGAATGATTATAAATTAGTAATATAGGTCACGAAAATGTCACCGTTGTTTGAATAAAGTATACTTTTGTCAACCGAAAAATGTTGGTAAACAATCATCAAATTTCTATTTCTTACATTTCAAATTTTAGCATAACATACTCAATATGAGAAGCATCTCATTGTTTTTTAGAAGTGTTACCAAATCCCTGATCTTAATTTCATCTTTAAGCGTTGCCACTGTCTCGGTGTCATTCGCGCAGGATGCGGGAGCGGGAGCGGCCATTTTTAAGCAAAAATGTACAGCCTGCCACGGTATCGACAAAAAGGTAATTGGTCCGGCGTTGAAGGGTGTAAATGATCGTCATGATGAAGCCTGGCTTCTTAAATGGACGAAAAATGCACCTTCAATGATTGCGAGTGGCGATCCGGCAGCAAAAGTATTATTTGACCAGTACAAGCCGCTGATGATGACTGCTTTTCCGGAGCTTTCGGATGATGATGTTAAAAACATCTATGCATATATTAAGGCAGAAGGTGATAAGCCGGCAGGTGCTGCGGCTGCAGGTGCTACAGGCGCTGCTGCGGACGGTACCACAGGTGGAGGAACAGGTGATGGTGAGGTCAGCAACTTTATGCTGATTGGGTTACTTGCTGTTATCATTATAGCTTTTCTTGTGATCCTTGTACTAAACCGTGTTATCAATACTTTGGAAAGGGTAATGTTACAAAAGCAAGGAATCGAGCCGGAAGAAGAGGAGGTGAAGGGCGATCGATTTGCGGGATTAAAGAAGCTAAGTAAAAACAAGAAGTTTATCTTTTTTGTGGTGTTGCTTATTGTGATCTTTTTAGGGTCAGTAGGATGGAAAGGTATGTGGGAAACTGGGGTTACGACGGGTTATCAGCCAGTTCAGCCAATAAAATTCTCCCATCAGCTGCACGCCGGTGTAAATAAAATTGATTGCCAGTATTGCCATACCGGGGCCTTTAAAGCAAAACAAGCTTCAATACCTTCGGCAAATGTTTGTATGAACTGTCATAACTACGTCCAGGCAACCGATAAATATGATGGTGAGATCTCTCCTGAAATCATGAAGATCTATAAGGCGCTTGATTATAACCCGGAGACACGTGTTTATGGAACTAATCAGAAGCCGATTGAATGGGTACGGATACATAATCTTCCTGATTTTGCATATTTCAATCACTCGCAGCACGTCAAAGTAGCTGGAATTGAGTGCCAAAAATGTCACGGGCCGATCCAAACCATGGAGGAGGTTTATCAGTTCTCTCCTTTGACGATGAAATGGTGTATTAACTGCCATAAGGAAACAGAAGTAAATCATAAGGATAATTCGTACTATGATAAACTGATGGCTGCTCACGATCAGCTTAAGAAAGGTGAGAAGGTTACTGCAGCCGTTTTAGGTGGTTTAGAGTGTGGTAAATGTCATTATTAATAAATTATTAGAACTTACGTATACAGTTTATATAGCTTAAATGGAAAGCAATAAAAAATACTGGAAAGGTTTAGAAGAACTACAGAACAGCAAAGAATTTGTCGAAAAGAATAAAGGCGAATTTTCGGAAGCACTTCCAATTGAGGAGGTTCTTAACGAGGCTGGTTTAAGTACCGTAGCTCCCCGCCGCGACTTTTTAAAGGCACTTGGGTTTGGCTTAGGTGCTGTTACGCTTGCAGCTTGTAACCCAGCTCCGGTAACTAAATCGATCCCTTATCTGGTAAAACCTGAAGAGATTGTACCGGGAATACCAAATTACTATTCTTCTAGCTTTAACGGACACAGCGTGCTTGTTAAAACACGTGAGGGCCGTCCGATTAAAATTGAAGGTAATCCAAACTGTATCTTAAGCCGGGGTAAGCTATCGGCTCAGGGCCAAGCCTCTGTTTTAGACCTTTATGATGTTTCTAAGCTTAAAGGACCTACTTATAACGGAAACACTACTACCTGGGCTCAGCTTGACCAATTTGTTAAGGGCGAGTTAAGTAAAGTACAGGCAGGAGGCAAAAAGATCAGAATTATAACCACAACGATCAACAGCCCTTCTACAAAGGCTGTCATCCGCGATTTTATAGCGCAGTACCCTAACACAAAACATGTGCAGGTAGATGCTGTATCCTATACTGGTATTATTAAAGCTAATGAAAACAGCTTCGGTGTTGCAGCACTTCCGAAATATCGGTTCGATAGGGCTGACCTCATTGTGAGTTTTGATGCTGATTTTCTGGGGACCTGGATATCACCGATTGAATACAATCGTCAATATGTTTCTAACCGGAATAATGCTTCGTTAAAGAATAAAAAAATGTCACGCCATATTCAGTTTGAATCGGGTATGAGTATGACAGGAACTAACGCTGATACACGTATTCAATTAAAGCCTTCTGAGCAGGGAATTGCTTTAGTAAATTTATATAATGCCCTTGGCGGTACACTTGGAGGTGCCAAAAAACTTGCGAACAATCCGAATGCAGAGAAGGCGATTATGCTGGTTGCAAAGGAACTATTGGTTGCAAAGGGAAGAGGTCTGGTAGTTAGTGGTTCAAATGATGTTTCTACACAAATATTAGTAAATGCCATTAATTCATTGATAGGAAGTTACGGAACAACGATCGACCTTGCTAATGCTTCATATCAATATGCGGGTAACGATGCTGAGTTTGTAGAGTTCATAAATGAGATGAACCGTGGCGAAGTTGATGCGGTGTTTTTCCTGAAGGCTAATCCGGCATACGATTTTGTTAACGGAAAGCAGTTTACCGATGCATTGGCAAAGGTGAAACTTCGTGTTTCATTTGCAGACCGCCAGGATGAGACTGCATCACTATGCCAGATTGTTGCCCCGGCACATCATTACCTTGAATCATGGGGAGATTCAAATCCGGTTGAGGGATATTACACTATTGTTCAGCCGACGATTAATCCGGTTAACGACACCCGTTATGCTGAGGAAGGTTTCCTGATATGGTCTAACAATGCTGTTAAAGATTATTATCAGTATGTGCAGAACAACTGGACTGCGAATATCTTATCTAAATCAGGTTCAACCTGGAAGGATCTATTACAAAAAGGCTCTGTCTACCTGGGTGAGAAACCGGTTACTGCCAGTTCTTTTTCGCGTGACTTAAATGCGGTTGCTCAAACGGTTATTAACCAGAGTAATGCATTGGTTAAAGGCGGAGACAACGCTGTTGAGGTGCATATTTATGAGAACGTTGCTATCGGAGATGGCAAAGCGGCGAATAACCCATGGCTGCAGGAATTGCCAGATCCTGTTTCAAAGGTAACCTGGGATAACTACGTAGCTATTGCGCCTAAGCATGCAGAAAAGCTTGGCATTGCTGAGTTTGACCTTGTGGAAGTAAAATCTGATACGTACAGCGTCACTCTACCTGTACTTATTCAACCCGGGCAAACTGTAGGTACGGTTTCTATTGCTTTAGGATATGGCCGCACAAAAGCCGGAAAGGCCGCAGTAGAGGTAGGTAAAAATGCCTACCCGTTTCTGAAGTTTTTAAATGGCACCTTCCAAAATACTACCTCTGCTACTATTAGCAAGGCTGGTGGGAGATACGAATTAGCGCAAACGCAAACCCATCATACCATTGAAGGCCGTAATATAGTTCGTGAAACTACGCTTAAGGACTACCTTAAGGATCCTCTTGCCGGAACTGGTAAGGGACCGGCCACAAATAAATATGACCTTTGGGATAAATACGAGCAACCTGGTCATAACTGGGTGATGGCTATTGACCTGAATGCTTGTACTGGTTGCGGCGCTTGCGTAGTTGCTTGTAATGCGGAGAATAATATTCCGGTTGTTGGTCGTGATGAGGTACGCCGTCGTCGCGAGATGCACTGGATCCGTATTGATCGCTACTATACTTTCAATGAAGGAGATGCAAAAGTAACGGAGGAGAACGAGATCAAGCACCTGGAGAATATGGATAACGTTTCTGTTATTCACCAGCCGATGTTATGTCAGCATTGTGAGCATGCACCATGTGAAACTGTTTGTCCGGTTATTGCCACGATGCACTCTTCGGAAGGTTTGAACCATATGGCTTATAACCGCTGTATAGGTACCCGATATTGTGCGAATAACTGTCCGTATAAAGTACGCCGCTTCAATTGGTTTAACTATTGGAATGATTCACGTTTTGATAATTACCTGAACAATGAGTTCACACAACTGGTATTAAATCCAGATGTAACTCCACGTTCACGTGGGGTTATGGAGAAGTGTTCGATGTGTATTCAACGTATTCAGAGTGGAAAGCTTAAGGCTAAAATGGAAAAACGTCCAATTAAAGATGGCGATATCCAAGTAGCATGTCAGCAAACCTGTCCGACAAACGCGATTATCTTTGGTGATGGTAATGATCCGGAGTCCGAGGTTTCAAAAGCATTGCAAAGTGAACGTACCTACTACGTATTAGAAGAGATCAACACAGTGCCTGGCATTGGATACCAGACAAAAGTTAGAAATACTGTAGAGGCTTAATATAATTTCATAACACACAGAAATTTTAAAAGGAATATGTCATCTCATCACGAATCTATACTTAGAGAACCATTAGTAACCGGCTCGAATATCACCTACGCCAAGGTTACCAACGATATTTTGGTTCCGGTAGAAAATAAACCCAATAAAGCCTGGTGGATTGGCTTTACCATTGCCGCCCTGGGCGCCTTGTTGTGGGTTGTATCCATTAGCTATACTTTTTGGTTCGGTATCGGGACCTGGGGATTGAATAAAACCGTCGGCTGGGCCTGGGATATCACCGGGTTCGTTTGGTGGGTGGGTATTGGTCATGCGGGGACACTAATCTCTGCGGTGCTGTTGCTTTTCCGGCAAAACTGGAGAAATTCCATCAACCGTTCGGCCGAAGCAATGACCATTTTCGCTGTAATCTGTGCTGCTACATATATTGTGGCACATATGGGCCGCCCCTGGATGGCCTATTGGGCATTACCGCTCCCGAATCAGTTCGGATCATTATGGGTAAACTTTAACTCAGCGCTTGTTTGGGACGTTTTTGCGATCTCTACTTACTTTTCTGTTTCATTGATATTCTGGTATACCGGGTTATTACCAGATATAGCGACTATACGTGACCGCGCAACTGGTTTGCGCCGCCGTATATATTCTATTTTATCATTTGGCTGGAATGGTTCTGTTAAAACCTGGCAGCGCTTTGAGGTGGTGTGTTTGGTTCTGGCCGGTGTTTCTACACCGTTAGTACTTTCAGTACACACTATTGTATCTATGGACTTTGCTACTTCGGTCATACCGGGTTGGCACACAACTATTTTCCCTCCCTATTTCGTTGCAGGAGCTATTTTCTCGGGGTTCGCGATGGTGCAAACCTTGTTACTGGTAACCCGTAAAGTTATGGGCTTCGAGAATTACATCACGATGTTCCATATCGAATCGATGAATAAAATCATCATTTTAACGGGATCAATTGTCGGTGTGGCTTATTTAACTGAGTTATTCATTGCATGGTATTCGGGCGCCGAATACGAGCAATATGCGTTTTTAAACCGGGTTAGCGGGCCATACTGGTGGGCTTACTGGATAATGATGACATGTAATGTTATATCTCCTCAATTATTCTGGTTTAGAAAGATACGTACAAGTGTTGCTGCTTCATGGATTTTATCTATCGTAGTAAACATCGGTATGTGGTTCGAGCGTTTCGTGATCATTGTAACATCACTGCACCGGGATTACCTTCCATCAAGTTGGGTGATGTTCTATCCTACGGTTATTGACGTTTGTGTTTTCATCGGGTCAATAGGAGTGTTTTTCACCTTGTTCCTTCTCTTCCTTCGCGTACTGCCGGCTATTGCCATAGCTGAGGTTAAGTTATTGCTGAAGAGCTCCAGTGATCAGTCGAAACAGAGACTAATCCGTGAGGATTCAGTACCGAAGGAATACGCTGAATTCTATAAAGAATCCCTAAATAAATATGATAGTGTTTCGCCAGAAGCGGAATACGCTAAAATCTAACCATGAGCAATATTAAATATATATTAGGTCATTTTGAGGATCCTGATGATCTAATGCACGGGATAGACAAGCTTCAGGCGAACAATGTAAGTATCTACGATGTGTTCACGCCGATGCCCATCCACGGAATAGAAAACAAATTAGGCGTTAAACGCTCAAGGTTACCAATCGTAGCGTTCTGCTTCGGTATAACGGGTACTATTGCTGCGTTTTCAATGATCTACTATATGCTGGTTTTGGATTGGCCGATAAATATCGGAGGTAAGCCCGCGTTTGCATTCCCGGATTTTATTCCGATCATGTTTGAGGTGACTGTTTTATTTTGCTCATTTGGGATGGTCTTTACGTACTTCTTCGTAAATCATTTATTCCCGGGGCGTGCGCCAAGAGTAATGGACCTCCGCGCGACTAACGATCGGTTTGTAGTGGCAATTGATGTTAAAGCAAATCCGTATCCTGACAAAATTGATAACATTTTAAAAGATGCCGGTGCTGTTGAAATTAAGCACAATGAAAGGAAATATGTTAGTTATGAATAAGCTCCGATTACTGCATGTTGCATTTTGGACCATTGCTGTTGCCTCAGTTGTATCTTCCTGCGGAGATAAACGAAGTCCGGGATGGCAGTATGCGCCAAATATGTATAGCCACAAGGCATATGATCCAGATCAGCCTAATAAGAATTTTAAAAGTGGTCAAACAGCGCAGCTTCCACCTGTGAATACCGTGCCAGTCGGATTTGATAAGGTAGATGATTTTCCGAACACACCTGAAGGTTACCAGGCAGCCAGCGCTGGATTAAAGAATCCTTTTCCGGTAACAATCCCAACACTCGAAGAAGGTAAGGCTCTTTATGTTAGCATGTGTTCGCATTGTCATGGGCCTGAAGGTAAAGGTGATGGTTCAATCATTAAGCTGGATAAGTTTCCTGCGCCGCCTGCTTATGGCACTGGCACATCTTCAAGAGGAGGGGCTATGAAAGACCTTACTGATGGAAAGATCTTTCACACCATTACTTACGGGGTAAATTTAATGGGACCGCATAAATATCAACTGACTCCGGAGGAGCGTTGGAAAATTGTTATGTACGTTCATGAACTACAAAAATTACAGTAATCAATTGCTAAAACCAGATGGGAACTCACAACCACAGTCATAATTTCACTGAACAATACGAATTTTCAGGCAAGCCGAAAACCTGGAGTTTGGTCGCTATCCTCATTGGTGTGCTAGCCATCATTTTCGGATTCTTAACCGATCATGCTGAGCGTACTTTTGCCAATTTATTGCTGATGGCTTATTATTTTACCTGCGTTTGTGCTGCAGGGGCATTTTTCCTGGCCGTGCAATATGTTGCGCAGGCAGGATGGTCCGCTGGTTTACTACGGATACCTCAGGCTTTCGCGAGGATTTTGCCAATCGCTTCTGTTATCTTATTTGTGGTTTGCGCCGCAGGCTTGTTTACACACAACTTATATCATCATTGGACTGGAGAAGGCCTTACTGATCCGAACAGCCCTAATTACGATCACCTAATTGCCGGGAAAGCCGGATACCTGAATGTTCCGTTCTTTCTAACCCGGTTAGTTATTTTTTTAGCCAGCTATAGTATTTTTTCATTAATGCTGACGCGTTTTTCAGCTAATGAAGACATGGAAGGTGGACTAAATTCTTACAATAAAAGCATTAAATGGTCAGCTATTTTTCTGATCGTATTCGGGTTTACTACACCGATCTGGTCGTTTGATGTGATCATGTCACTGGAAGCTCACTGGTTCTCCACTATGTTCGGTTGGTATAACTTCGCGGCTATGTGGGTATCAGGATTATGTGCGATTACTTTAACAGTTATTTTACTGAAAAAGGGAGGTTACATGACCTGGATAAACGAGAATCACTTACATGATCTCGGGAAATTTATCTTTGCATTCTCTATCTTCTGGACTTACGTTTGGTTTGCTCAATTCTTGTTAATATGGTACGCAAACATGCCTGAGGAAACATCATACTTCTATCATCGTTTTGAACCTGAATACCTACCCTGGTTCTGGTTGAATATTGTAATTAACTTTGTTGCCCCGATCCTTATCCTTATGACAAGGGATTCAAAGCGTCAAACGAATACCCTGATGTTTGTTTGTATTATGTTGCTAGCCGGTCACTGGCTTGATTATTACATGATGATCATGCCGGGAACAGTAGCAGAACACCGCGGGTTTGGAATAATTGAAATAGGTATTGCCATCGGATTTACTGGCTTATTTACCTTCCTTATGTTAAGATCTCTAAGCACTAAATCACTGGTTCCTGTACATCATCCTTTCCTTGATGAAAGTGTACATCACCATGTTTAGTAGAGGTTATAATTAAGACACAACTATATTATTATAGAAAATGGGTTTGATAAAAAAATATAAAATAAAAGAGCTGGTTGCATTCGTGGTCATTTGCATCCTTACGGGAAGCTCGTTGTCTTTGCTTGCGCAAACGGGCGACAGCTCAGCCGCTAAAACAGCTGATACGGCAGCAACAGCAGCCCCAGCTACAGTTGGTCCGACTTCTGCTCCCTTAATCAGCACTGCTGTTGATACCGCGAAGAACGCCGCAACCGCTATAGCGGCCGAGATAGACCACAGTGCTACTTACAAATCAGCATGGTTTTATGTACTGTTGTTTTTTCTACTTTGCGTATTTATAGGTATTATAGGGAAGATTTTAAGAGTGTACGAGCTTAGCCGTGAGATGCAGGGTAAACATGCCGCTTATGACTGGCGAAAGATCAATGGAGGCTTATTCATAATTGCCCTGATTGTTGGCTTGTATGGAGTTTATTGGTCTTATGATGTTCAGGGCCGCATGAGCGTTACTGAATCAGCCACCGTGCACGGTGCGGACATTGACCTGATGTTCTACGTCACAACCATCATTACTACAATTGTTTTCGTCTTAACTCACATTTTTCTATTCGGATTCTCGTTTAAGTACAGAGGTTCTATTGAGCGTAAAGCCTATTTCTACCCACACAATAATGCTGTTGAGCGGATCTGGACAATTGTACCGGCTATAGTCTTGACTATATTGGTTCTGTTGGGTTTCTTCACCTGGAGAGGAATTACAAATCCTTCTGAAGCAGAGCAAAAGAAAGCTGTTTTAATTGAAGTACGCGGAGAGCAATTCAAATGGAATATCAGGTATGCAGGGAATGACAACCAGGTTGGGGTAAGTAACTATAAATTGATAACTCCGACTAACGGTTTAGGTATTGATTTTAAAGACCAAAAAAGCTGGGATGATAAACTTGCAGGCGAAATAGTAATTCCTGTAAACAGACCTACCCGGGTAATGATTGGTTCTAAAGACGTGCTGCACAGCTTTTACATTCCAGACTTTAGGGTTCAGATGAACGCTGTTCCGGGAATGCCAACATTCTTCCAGTTCACCCCTAAATATACTACAGCAGAAATGCGTGAAAAGAGAAATAATCCAAAGTTTGACTTTGTGTTATTATGCGCTAAAATCTGTGGTGGTGGTCACTACAACATGCAGAGTAAGGTTACTGTGGTTAGCGAGGCCGAATATGCTGCCTTTCTTGCAAAGCTGCCCCTTATTTATAATGATGATATGAAGAAAGAACTTCAAATGGCAGACGTTAAAACTTCGGAAACAAATAATACAGTTGCGTTAAATAACAATATAAATAGATAGAGAGATTATGGCAAGCACAGCATTACACGACACAGCCGTACTACATAACCATGATCACGGTAATGAACATGGTCATCATAAAGAGACTTTTATAACCAAGTACATTTTCAGCCAGGATCATAAAATGATTGCAAAGCAATTTTTGATTACTGGTATTATCATGGCGGTCATCGCGATGATGCTATCTGTACTTTTTCGTTTGCAATTGGGCTGGCCAGACAAAACCTTTCCATTACTGGAGACATTTCTAGGTGGCTGGGCTGAAGGTGGAAGGATAAAGCCGGAGTTCTTCCTGGCACTGGTGACCATACACGGTACCATGATGGTATTCTTTGTACTAACTGCCGGATTAAGTGGAACTTTCAGTAATCTATTAATACCCTTACAATTGGGAGCCCGGGATATGGCTTCACCGTTTATGAACATGCTATCATACTGGTTGTTTTTTTCAGCTTGTGTGGTGATGATGGCATCTTTCTTTACTGTTACGGGCCCGGCAAGTGCGGGGTGGACAGTTTATCCGCCTCTTTCCGCTTTACCCAAGTCAATTCCAGGTTCAGGGATAGGTATGACTCTCTGGTTAATTAGCATGGCCATGTTTATCGCCTCTTCCTTAATCGGAGCGCTGAATTATATCAGTACAGTATTAAACATGCGTACTAAAGGTATGGACATGTGGAAAATGCCGTTAACTATCTGGGCGTTCTTTTTAACTGCTATCGTAGGGGTTCTATCATTCCCGGTACTGGTATCAGCAGTTGTTCTTTTAATCTTTGACAGAAGCTTTGGAACAAGTTTTTATCTTTCTGATATTGTAATCGCAGGTCAGGTTTTACCAAATCAGGGTGGTAGTCCGATCTTATGGCAACACTTATTTTGGTTCCTTGGCCACCCGGAGGTTTACATTGTAATCATGCCTGCACTGGGTATCACGTCAGAGGTTATTTCGGTAAATTCTCGTAAACCTATCTTTGGTTATCACGCAATGGTTTATTCTCTGATCGGTATTACCGTTTTATCTTTCATTGTTTGGGGGCACCATATGTTCGTAACGGGGATGAATCCTTTCCTTGGAGGGGTATTTATGATCACTACATTGATTATCGCTGTGCCGTCAGCTGTGAAGACTTTCAACTACCTGGCTACGCTATGGCGTGGGAACATCCGATTCACACCAGCTATGTTATTTGCGATAGGCTTGGTTTCTTTCTTCATTTCAGGAGGTTTAACTGGTATTTTCTTAGGGAATGCGGCTTTGGATATCAATTTACATGATACTTATTTTGTAGTTGCACACTTCCACCTTGTTATGGGATCTGCAGCCATCTTTGGGATGCTTTGTGGTGTTTACCACTGGTTTCCCAAAATGTTCGGACGTTTAATGGACGAAAAATTGGGGTATATTCACTTCTGGTTTACATTTATAGGGGCTTATTTAGTTTTCTTCCCAATGCACTTTATGGGTCTGGATGGTGTACCTCGCCGTTACTATGCTTTCACCGAATTTGAATTTATGAAAGAATGGTTAACTGTGAATACATTTATTACCTGGGCGGCAATTATCTCCGCGCTTGCACAAGTTGCATTCTTATGGAATTTCTTTTATTCGATCTTCTATGGTAAGAAAGCTTCACAGAATCCTTGGCAATCCAATACTCTTGAGTGGACTACGCCGGTTGAACGCTTGCACGGAAACTGGCCTGGTGAAATTCCTACAGTCTATCGCTGGCCTTATGATTATAGCAAACCAGGTCATGATGAAGACTACATTCTGCAGACAACGCCTTTTTCGGAGACTATGAGTTCCAACATGCCTCATGATTTCGAGGGCAACGCTGCTGCTGAAAAAATACAGGAAGATTGGACAAGAGAGAACCCCGCTAAAATTAAAAGCACCGAGGAAGTCTAATCTTTCTATTTAAATATCTATCAGTTGGCAACATTCATCCGTTGCCAACTGATTTTTTATAATACCTTACCAAACCAAGGACAAAGTAAATGTACCCCGCAAGTGAAAAGAGATTTCTACGGATTAATTTAATATCTATAGTTGCTCTTTTCGCTCTAATCCTCGCCGGAGGGATAGTTCGAAGTTCAGGTTCCGGCATGGGATGTCCTGACTGGCCAAAATGTTTTGACCGGTATGTGCCGCCAACTGATGTGTCACAGTTACCATCTCATTATAGGGAAAAATACGTTGATAAACGAGTTGAAAAAAACCTGAGGTTTGCTAACACTCTGGATTTCCTTGGTTTTGGCAAGATGGCGGAGAGAATCAGGAATGATAAAAGTATTCTGGAGCCTGAGGAGTTCAACGCTGCAAATACCTGGATTGAATATGTAAACCGGTTAATAGGAGCAGTTTACGGTATTCTACTTATATTTTGTGTAATCTTTTCATTCACATATTTAAGAACTCGTAGAAAGATATTCTTTTGGAGTTTGCTAAACTTGGTACTAGTCGGTTTCCAGGGCTGGCTCGGTTCCATTGTGGTTAGTACTAATCTAATGGCTTGGGTGGTAACGGTGCATATGGTGGTTGCCGTAGCTATTTTAGGGATTAGCATCTATACTTATTTTCTAGCCAGAGTGTGGCGTGACAGAAATCTTCTGACCACGAGACCAGCGGGCTTGCTAAAAGGTCTTGTAATTAGTGTTGTCATTATAAGCTTATTTCAAATTGCTCTAGGAACCACTGTAAGAGAACAGATCGATGCTATCGCTTCATCAATGGATAATCTCAATCGTGCTGAATGGGTCGCAAACGTGGGTCTTAACTTTGAATTACACCGTGACCTGGCGATTCTGATGGTGGTACTAAATGTTATTATCTTCTTAATGATTCGCGCTGGCTATTCTCTCACCGGTCTGCAATTTAAATATGTATCGTTTGTAATGATTTTTCTAATTCTTCAAATAATTACCGGAATCGTTTTATCATACTTAGCTTTGCCGCCGGTTGCACAGGCCGTTCATATTCTGCTGGCAACGTTACTATTTGGTGCCCAGTTCTACTTAATGCTATTGTTGGGAAGGAATAAATTGTATAGTCGGAAACTAGCGTGAGAAACATCATATCGGATTTTAATAAATTAATAAAGCTTAGACTTACACTTACAGTTGTTTTTTCAGCCTCGGTTTCGTTTCTGATCGGAAGTAAGATACAGGGAGACATCATTTGGATTAACTGGGTTATTTTAACGGTGGGTGGTTTTTTGGTAACTTCAGCTGCCAACGGTTTCAATGAAATTATCGAGAAGGATCTTGATAAGTTAATGTCACGAACTATGGACCGTCCCATCCCGTCAGGAAGGATGAATACCGGGCAAGCGCTTGTATTAAGCTTGTTTATGGGAATTGTCGGTACTATGATACTGTTACAGTTGAATTTTCTTACGGGAGTTTTGTCAGTATTTTCTATCTTCTTCTATGCCTTTTTATATACACCCATGAAGCGAATATCGCCGATCGCTGTATTTGTAGGAGCTATACCTGGCGCACTGCCCCCTTTAATTGGGTACTTTGCCGCTTTTGACAATCCAAGTATCTCGTGGTTACCTGTTATTCTGTTTATTATTCAATTTGTATGGCAGTTTCCCCACTTTTGGGCGATTGCCTGGGTGCTTGATGACGATTATAAAAAGGCTGGCTTCAGATTACTTCCTACTACAAATAGAGATAAAACTTCTGCAGCAATCACTTTGATAACGACATTATTATTAATCCCGGTAGGATTGATGCCTGTATTCTATAATTTTGGCGGGTATGTTTATGGTATTATTTCAATCTTTGGAGGAGTATATTTTACCTGGCAGGCCATCAGGCTTTTTACCGACTTAAATGTAGGCTCGGCTAAAAAATTGATGTACGCCTCGTTCTTTTATCTGCCATTGCTTCAATTAGCGTTGCTATTTGACCTGATAGCGCCGGGAAAGTAAAATTGAATGTATCAGGCAATATGGAATGTGATTTTAAAGTTGAACTTTTCAGCTGGTATAGATATACTGACATCTAGAGTTAATAAATATGGAAGCTTCATTACCACTTAAAACTAGTATCCAAATGAAAAAATACACTGGACCTACTGAGGTCGAGGATAAGCAAAACCTTAAAGCCAAGAAATTTTTAGTTTGGTTATTTATAATCTCCTCGTTCATGATATTCGCCGGGTTAACCAGTGGATTTATTGTATACACCGCAGGCAGTCCTGATCGGGGCTTGAAAACAATTCTCCCGCAGGCATTTAAATATAGCACAGCAATTATAATTATAAGCAGTATCACAATGCATCTTGCATATATGGCTGCGCGAAAGCTTCAGTTTGGTATGCAGAAGCTTTATCTTGGTGGAACCTTCATACTCGGGATTGTCTTTCTGTTAATGCAGTTCAATGCGTGGCAAGTGCTTACCCAGCAGGGGGTTTATTTTGTAAATTATAACGCTTCGCAATCGTTTATCTACGTCTTCACCGGACTACACATGCTGCATATTTTTGCCGGCTTGATTATGCTGATAATATCACTTGCAGGAGCATTTCAAAATATAGCTCAGGTGCGTAATTTATTCCGGCTGGAAGTAACCGCCATATTTTGGCATTTTATTGATATACTATGGATTTATCTATATGTTTTCTTACTTTTGAACCAATAACAAACCTTTTCACATCACTTAAATGAGTTCTACTGTATCACAAATTGATGAAATAAAAACCGACGCCTGGAGCGGTGGAAGATCCCCGTTTGCTGTTGAATATGGCAAATTGATGATGTGGTTTTTTTTACTTTCAGATGCTTTCACATTCTCTGCCTTTCTGATTTACTACGGAGCTCAGCGGTTTAGCAAAACGACCTGGCCTGATCCGGACGTTGTGTTTCAATCTATACCTGGTATTGCTGACCATGGATATCCGCTGGTATTTGTTGGGGTGATGACATTTATTTTGATTATGAGTTCAGTTACAATGGTTCTGGCAGTTGAGGCAGGTCATCGGAACTCGAAGAAAGAGGTCGTATGGTGGATGATCGGGACAATTATTGGTGGATTAATGTTCCTTGGATGTCAAGCTATTGAGTGGACGCATTTATTTCATGAAGGCTATTGGTGGGGAGCTTTTCCTGCATCGTATACAGGCATTGAAAGTATTGGTGCACTTCAGTTTTCAAACCTGTTTTTTACCATCACGGGTTTCCATGGATTTCACGTTTTTACAGGCGTTATTGTAAATATTATTATTCTCATAATGACTTTAACCAATGTTTTTGCTAAAAGAGGCAGCTATCTTATGGTAGAGAAAGTTGGATTGTACTGGCACTTTGTAGATCTTGTTTGGGTATTTGTATTTACGTTTTTCTATTTAGTTTAATTCTGATAAAGTTACACAGCATGTCTGCAGAAAAAACACATGAACATTTAGAGCATGCCGATGAGCATGAAGGAATGACCAAGAAGAAGATCTGGCAGGTTTTCTTTTACCTTCTCGGAATAACCGCTCTTGAATTTGCTATCGCCCTTTACTTTCTACCTCATGGCTATATAGGACATGGGATAGCTAACTTTGCTTATATTATTTTAACTCTTGTTAAGGCTTTCTATATAATTGCATACTTTATGCACCTTAAATTTGAGAGGTTAGCTCTGAAGACTGGTCTTACAGTATCATTAATCTTTATAGTCTACTTTATAATTTTGATGCTCACAGAAGGTTCGTATCTGGGTGTGCATATGAATTAATGAATAGAACTTCTTTCCCATTAAAAAAGGTTTTAATCCTGGTAATCCTTCTTGCGGTGCCAGGATTATTATATTATCTGCTTCAGGAAAAGGGCAAGAACAGGTATAGGCCTCTTAGTATATTTGGCCCTAAGGAAGTAGCCTCCACATTTCATACTTGGCGGGGTACACAAATTCCGGATACGACTTACCATACCGTACGCCCATTTAAGCTAACTAATCAGGATGGACAGCCCATCACCTTTCCAGCTGACAGTCATAGGATTACCGTAGTTAATTTCTTTTTCAGCCGTTGTCCCAGCTTCTGCAAGGATATGAATAAGCAGATGGAGGAATTGAGCTATAAGTTTTCCAGAAATCGCTTGCTTCAATTCTACTCGATAAGCGTGGATCCTAAATATGATACTCCTGAAGTTTTAAAAGGGTATCGCGCCGCTTTTAAACACGGGTCGTCTAACTGGAACCTGTTAACCGGTGATATGGACAGTATATACACTATTTCCAGGGAAGATTTTTTAGTAGATGCTCTGAAAGACACTGCGTCAACTGGAATAAATTTTATACATAGTCCAATGCTTATTCTTTTAGATCCACAGCAACGAATTCGCGGGTATTACGATTCAGCAAACAAAGAAGAAGTTGACAGAATAACCGACGAGATTAAAGTTCTGATAACTGAAGAGTTGCGGAATATCAAAGATCGTTAATAAAACTACTCATGACTGAAAAGATCACCTTCAGACTTATTTTAATATTATCAATAGTTGTATTTTCTGTTATAGCTCTGCTGCAAAGTAATCTTATCAATATCTTCCCAGACAAATCGGCTATCCCTTCGTGGGTATTGCTGCTGCCAACTTTAAATGCAATCATTAATGGCACTTGCACAGTCTTACTCCTACTATCTTTGTACTTCATTAAAAGGAAAGAGATAGCAATTCATAAAAAAATAAACATTACCACATTTCTGCTATCTTCTTTATTTTTGGTGTCCTATATTATATTTCATTCAACCGGAATTAAAACAACGTATGGGGGTACAGGTGTTGTAAGGTATATATACTATTTCATTCTGATAACACATATAATACTTGCAGCGGTAGTATTGCCGTTAGTGTTATTAAGTTTTCAGCGAGGACTACAGATGCAGGTAGAGAAACACAAAAAACTGGTCAGATGGAGCTATCCTATCTGGTTATATGTTACAGTCACCGGAGTGGCAGTATATTTAATGATCTCTCCTTACTATAAATTTTAGAAGTAAAAGATCAACGCTCAGGTTTTAATATTAGATATCATGAAAGCTATAAGAGTTATTACGGCTGTACTTATTTTATCGTTAATAATATTCACCTCGTTCGATTCATCCGCGCAGTGCTCCATGTGTACTTTAACCGCTGAGAATTCTGTAGAGAACGGTAATACTCAAGGCAAAGGGCTAAACACGGGGATTTTGTTATTGCTTGCAGCACCCTACATTGCCATTGCAGGTGTAGGATATGTTTGGTATACCAAGTATCGGCGTAAAAATGTAGCGGTCGACATAAAAGACGAAAAGATCAATCTTAACTAGCTTCAGTCCTCCTATATAACCAAATTTATTAATGAGAAAGGAAATCATTAGATTCGGCTTCTTAACCGGAAACCCTTTTTCATGATAAAAGCCGACACTTTTAGTTTTCTTAGTGATCTTGCTGCCAATAACAATCGTGAATGGTTCGCATTAAATAAAAAGCGTCACGATGAAGCCAGGCAGAACGTTCTTGATTTTGTTGGCGAAGTAATTATGGGGCTCGCAGTAATAGATAAGGCAATTCCAGCCGACCTTGATCCGACAGATTGCGTGATGCGCATTTATCGCGATATCCGTTTCAGCCTTGATAAAACCCCATACAAAAATAACTTTGGTGCAGGTATCTCCCCTTATGGAAAAAACTTCAATGGCCCAGGGTATTATCTTCATATAAGCCCGCAGGAATGTTTTGTCGCTGGTGGCTGCTGGATGCCTGAGAGGGAGCAGCTCAAGCTCATTAGGCAAGAAATTGATTATAACAGCACTGATTTCAGAAGAACGATCGGGCAGCTGAAACTACATAGGCTAAAAGGCGGGCTGGACACTGAGCACACATTGAAAACAGCGCCTAAAGGCTACCCATCAGATCATCCTGATATTGAGTATTTGAAGCTCAAAAGCTACACAGTCACCATTCCCTTGAAATCATCTGAACTTAAAAAACCAGATGCTTTGCAAAACGTCGTTGAAGGTTTTGACTCCATTTACCCCTTTATTGTTTTTTTAAGAAATGCTATATCTTAATTGAATTCATATGAATAAACTTACCCTAATAACATTTGTCGGACTTTTATTAGTCTCATTAAGCTCTTGTGTTGTCTTATCGCCAAAAAAATACAATGCACTTCTGGCTCAAAAGGACTCTCTAAGTCTGGGTTGGGAAAACTCGCGTGCAACGATAGAAAGCCTTGAAGGTGAAGTGGAACGTCTTCGTGCTGATACAAGCCGTTTGAATAGTCGTTTAGGCGACCTTGAAGACCGCTTAAAAGGTTTGGATGCTAACTATGCTTCATTGCGGTCTAACAGCTCCACAGAGATCAATAAATTAGCTGAGGATTTAAAGAAGAGGGAGGCAAGGCTACGGGAAGTTGAGGAGATTTTGCATAAACGCGATGAAGCTGCGAACGCTCTTAAAAATAAATTACAAAAGGCTTTACTTGGTTTCCAGCAAAGTGGCCTGTCGGTTGATATTCGCGATGGAAAAGTATATGTTTCACTAACCGATAAACTGCTGTTCCCCTCCGGAAGCATTGTTATTGATGAGAAGGGAAAACAAGTATTATTGGAACTTGCAAAGGTTTTAAAAACCCAGCCTGAAATCAATATTTCGGTTGAGGGTCATACGGATAACCAAAGAGTAGTGAACCTTGGACAGATTAAGGATAATTGGGATCTGAGCGTATTACGTGCGACCTCCGTGGTTCGATACCTTACTGATGTGCAGAAGATTGAAAACAGCCGTGTTACCGCAACGGGAAAAGGTGAGTTTCAACCGATTGACCAGGCTTCCACTTCCGACGCACGCAGCCGTAACCGGAGAATTGAGATCGTACTATCACCCAAACTTGACGAGCTATATAATCTTATTAAATAAGCTGAATATGCCGTAAAAAAACAGCGATGTAATAATCGCTGTTTTTTTCAATGAAATCCTTCCTAACGGAAGGATGTTTCTGTTTTTCGGGAACCAAATTCCCTTCAATCTATAAATTCCATTAATGTCCGGTAGATAACGAATTTATTAGAAAACTTTTCAGGAAACGTGGCTCTTAATGCAGGGGCGAAATTGAGTAAGTATCTATTGTATTCTTCAATCGAGTCGGCAACGTACTGCACGCAATATGTTACCCCTTCATTTGGAGAATCAAGCACTTTTAACATCCTGTATGATGCAAAACAGGAAGTGTCCATTACCTCCGGAATATGTTGCTGCTTCATCCAGATTAACCAATCCGTATGTATTTCTTCGTCCAAAATTATTGTTACGTTATATAAGATCATGGGGGCAAAGATAGTCGTTGAGAATTATGGATAATCGCGGCGCGGCAAAATCAATTTTAGCCAATCTTATCGCCTCTTAGTAGTCGAAAGCGTTTTCGGGCTTCTACCACATATAAGCTGCCAGGGAAATCCGTAATGATCTTTTGATAAAGCTGTTGGGCCTTTTCAGGATTTTTTAGACCTGTTTCATAGATTCCGGCGAGTGTAAACAAAGCATCATCGGCCCATAGATCAAAAGAAAAGTTCTCAATAATCTTCTGAAGTTCGGTGCTGGCGGCACTGAGGTTATTCTGTTTAATATAAACTCTGGCCTTGGCCATAAGAATATCATCAGCAAGAGAGTTTCCCGGAAATTGTTTATTGATACTATCCAGAGTTAAAAGTGCCTCTTCTGGCTGGTTTTTAAAAATGGAAAGATCAGCCCGCGCATATGTTTTTAGAGCATTTGTATCTGTCTCATTCTGCAGATTGTCGGAGATAAGCAACCGGAGATTCAAGGCATCATTCGCGTATAACTGCGAGGTTGACGCTTTAAGTACATCCAACTGAGCTTTTGCCCACATAAAGTCTCCCTGGAAGTAAGACAGCCGCGCATTCTTGAACTTTGCTTCCTGACCTGGTGGCTCATTAGCAAACTGCTTTTCTACTTGCCCGTAGATGAGTGCCGCTTCCCATACTTCACCAGTTAAAATGTAAATGTCTCCAAGTTCAAGTTTTGCCGAGCCTACGGTTGATGGCGGTAAACCGGGTAATTCTAATAGACCTTCAAGAGATTCTGCAGCTTCCTGTGGTTTATGTAAATAGTAAGCCTGAAGATTAGACAATTGACGTATCGCGAAAGCCGTACCTGAATTGCGACCAAATTCTTCGAGGAGAAACAAATAATCTTTCTCAAGCTGTAACAATTCTTCTTTACTAAATTTGCCTCCGGTAGTCAGCATCCGGGTCTTTACATTCAAAAGATCGATTCTAGACGATATGTAGTACCGGTTGTCGGTGCCCTTGGAGGCTAAATAATTAAGAGCTTCTATTGACTGTGCAAATGCTTTGTTTTCGGCTAGTATCCTTGACAGACTTAAAACCCTTTCGCCTTCTTCTTTTAGCCGGCGGTCTAAAGCTAACGTCTGTCTTAAAGCCATATCAAAGTCTTTTTGCTGGATATACTGCCAGGTTAAAAGTTCTGAGAAAGCAAGGTTCTCCGGGTCTTTTTGCAGACGTCTTAATAAAGCAGATTTAAGCAGATCATAATCACTCCCGTCCTCAAACAGGTTAGCCAGAACATTCTGTGCCTGGTTTAAAATTTCCGGAGTTGTTTCGAGCAGTAGCAAGTATTCCTGAATAAGCATAATTTTGTCTTTCCGAAACCTGTATAATCCAATCAGATCGAATCCGAAAGCTTTTTCATCACCCAATACCTTTCTCCCAGCCTGATAGGTCTTTATGGAATATTCATAAGCGTCTGCCCGGTAAAAAGCGTTCGCCAATTCGCGTATCGCTGCTTCATTTTTGGGTATTGAACTAACCAACTTGCTATATATAGCCTCGACTTCTTCCTTGTGGCCACGTTGCTGTAAAATACGTCCCAAATCAACCGAGTATATATAGTTCTGGGGTGACGATTTTAACTGTCTTTTGACAAGTTGCTCAGCCTCCTCGTATCTTTTTAAATTTAGTAAACTGGTAAACAGCGGATCATAGTAGGCGGCATTTTTAGTTGCGCTGAATAATCTTTGATAGATCACAACAGCTTTTTCAAAATCTCCTGATTGATAAAACTGAGCCGCCAGAATATCATCGTTCTGCTGTGCATTGGAGTGGACAGCAGCTAAGAGGAAAGTGATTAAAAGCAGTATTTTCCGCATAAGTTAAAGGTAATAAATATGCAAGGTTTTTTGATCTTATTAAGGCAATACGCTGGTGAAAATAGGATTGTCTCATCGTGTATTTACATGTACTTTAAATGTTACCGTTTATTTAAGTGATTACTTCAGCGTTTTAGTATTTTACAATAATTGTAGAATTAAGATTGATTAACATTACGGGTAATAATTTGGTTGCAATAGCATTTTTACCGCTACTCACACGATTTTTTGGCTTATTTGCACAAATTCATCACTTAAGAATGAGGCTATTTAAAGTAGGAATATATTTTATGGCTTTGCTTGTCTTTGCATCATGCGCCCGAGAGAAACAAACCCGTAGAATTCCCGTTGAAGATTTTTTCAAGAATCCTGAGAAGACCGCTTTTTCCATCTCTCCTGACGGACAATTCATCTCTTATTTGGAGCCTTACCAGAACCGACTGAATATCTTTGTTCAAACTGTCGATGGTAATCATGTAATCCGTCTTACAAGTGACACCAGCCAAAGCATAGCGTATTACTCATGGGCAAATAATAACGAGATTTTGTATCTTAAGAGCGCAGGTCCTGAAGCCGATCTCCGCTTGTTCGCTGTTAAAAAAGACGGAACTGATACTCGAAACTTAATTGCTTATCCAAGTTCCAAAATTTATCTGATAACTTCCAAAGCTTATAATAATAACATACTTGTTGCGCTGAATAAGCGCGACTCTACGGTTTTTGATGCGTACAGAATGAACATCCATACAGGGGACATTTCTCTTTTAGTACGTAATCCTGGAAACATAACTGAGTTCTATCCCGATTCTGCCGGTAAACTCCGGCTTGCGTTAACCAGTGACGGTGTGGATGAAACTCTGATATATCGAAATTCAGAAAGCGCGGACTTTAAACCAGTTATTAAAAACAATTTTAAGACCTCAATTAACTTTCTGGGTTTTAGCAAAGATTCCTGCGTTTATATTTTAACCAACCAGAATCGCGATAAGAAGGCGTTGGTTGAATTGAACTGTAATACAGGGAAAGAACATCGGGAGATTTATACTCATCCGGATGTAGATGTATCGGAAGGGGCTTTCTCAAGATCAAAAAACAAAATGATCTACGCAGGTTACGAAACCTGGAAAAAGGAGCGCCATTACCTTGACAGTGAGACAAAGGAAATGTACAAGCGATTGGAAGAGTTGCTTCCCAATACGGAAATTAAAATTACAGACCAGGATTCCGCTGAACGAAAATTCATTATCCGGACTTTTACCGATCGCAATCCAGGCAGATATTACCTATACACTGTGTCAGACAATAAGCTGCAAAAGCTAGGCGATGTCAACTCATCCCTAAAAGAAAATGAGATGGCGCCCATGAAGCCGGTAAGTTATAAATCGCGTGACGGCCTAACCATAAATGGATATCTCACCCTACCTCTTGGAGCGAAGGAGAAGAATCTTCCGGTTGTTGTATTACCGCATGGAGGCCCATCACTTCGTAATACCTGGGGCTATAATTCCGAAGTGCAGTTTTTGGCTAACAGGGGTTTCGCCGTATTTCAGGTAAACTTTAGAGGATCTACCGGCTATGGTAAATCTTTTTGGATAGCAGGATTTAAAGAATGGGGAGGTAAAATGCAGGACGATATTACTGATGGGGTTAAGTGGCTTATAAAAGAAGGCATTGCTGATCCCCAGAGAATTGGGATTTATGGCGCAAGTTTTGGCGGATTCGCTGCTCTGCATGGCTTGTGCTTCAATCCTGAGCTATATCAATGTGGTGCATCCTATTCGGGGCTTATAAATCTTTTTTCATATGTGAAGGGAATTCCTCCATATTATAGGCCTTATCAAAAGATGTATTTTGAAATGGTCGGCGACCCGGAGACGGATGCCGATTATTTCCGCAATCGATCCCCTGTTTTTCACGCAGATAAGATTAAGGTTCCGGTTTTAATAGCTCAGGGCACCAAAGATCCGCGTGTTAATGTAAACGAGACAAACCAGTTTGTAAAGGAACTCAAAAAGAGAAACGTTCCGGTAACATATATTTTGAAGGAGGATGAACGTCATTTTTTTAAAAAACCTGAAAATAGGATAGAGTTTTATCAACAACTTGAACAGTTTCTAGAAGGAAACTTGAATAAGAACTAGTTATGAGAGAGCAGAAACAGCTTTATCGTAAGAACTTTTCGCTGATTATTACGTTTCTGGTACTAATTTCTGTCTCGCTGATTGTTGGGCTCATTCTAGCATATAGCCTTACGGTTAAAAATGTAGAAAATGAGTTTTCTTCTAAGAAGATTGACGTACTCGATCAGACAATCGCACCGTATAATAACTTCTTCCAAAACAAAATTCCCCAAATTTCTTTCTACCAGGGGTATTTGGATTCGGCATCAGTTGCCAAATACGCAGATACTATATTCGTTAATTTTCCCTTTGTCGGGAGAATTGTCTTTTATGATACTGGTATAAGCAATCATCGCATAATGGATGGTATTAGGGTAAATAACTTTTCTATGGGCCCAAAAGCAGTTTACCAGTTTGGTCCGGATATTCGCCCAGATTCAATTGTATTGTTCAAAAGCAGCAACCCTAACACATTGTCGTTAAATGCCGGCGATGAATTCAACAAGATGGCAGTCAAGTTTGCAGGCTTCATTGAATCGGCGGATACCACGAGCGCCTTAAGCGGAGAAGATGTCTTTAATATATCCTACAGCATTAACTCCAAACGTATAACTTATATGAATACTCCCAGGCCTGAAGACCTGCGGATATTCAAAGATCTCATGTTTAAAGATCAGGCTGCTTCGCCAGTTTATGAACAGGATCTCATCACGTTTTACCTGGATCCTTATAAGCTTAAAATTGATAATCAGCACCCGGAGCTATACCAAAAGATTCAGATAAAGCCCCTCGTTTACGAGTCTCTGGAGAATATGCCTGACCAGATTAGCACAGAAACACCTCTTCCCGGAGCTCTGAGTGATTATAAACTATACATCAGTTCACCAAGGGGCTATCTCACCCGCGAGATAAATACACGCTTTTTACCTGTTGCAATTAGTCTACTGGTTATTTACATTGTACTTATCCTGATTGCCTATCTGATATTTAGAAACCTGAACATCAACAGTAAGATGTTTAAACTTCAGTATGACTTTATCAATAATCTAACTCACGAATTCAAAACCCCTGTCAGTGTTATTAAAATAGCTGGTAACAACATTAGAAGTGCTTCACAGCTTTCAGATCGTGAACGTGCTCATTATGGAAAAATTCTTGATGAAGAAGCCGATAAGTTGAACGATATGATGAATAAACTGTTGTCATTTACTCAAATTGAAAACAAGGCCATCAGCGTAAAAGAGGAGATAATCAATCTGGAGATATTTTGTCAAAATATGGTTGATGCTTACCAGATCCGGTACCCTAATTTCAATATTCGCTACAAAATCGAGGGCATAGAGCAATTTAGAACAGATCCGGTTCTATTAGGAAGTATCTTCCAAAATTTGATCGACAATGCTTATAAATATTCTTCTACCGATAAAAAGGAATTAGATATAGTAATAAAAAAGGTAAAGAAAAACCTTGTTTTCCGTTTTGCTGATCAGGGTATCGGTATTCCCGATGATGAGCTTTCAAATATTTTCAAAAAGTTTTACCGGATACAAAGTCAGTATAATCAGCAGGGGAGTGCTGGCCTCGGCTTGGCGTTCTGTAAAGAACTGGTTAATTTTATGAACGGAACAATAACCGTAAAAAGCAAAGTGGGTATAGGGTCAGAATTCAAGATAGAACTACCTTACGACAAATCAGTTGCGGGTGCACCTAAAACAGTATTTAAATAATTATTATGCAGAAAGAGATCAAAATTGCAGTTGTCGAGGACGATGAGAACCTTAGATTTTTAGTTGTGCACCGTTTACAGGCGGAAGGCTACAAAGTAGTGGAAGCTGCCGATGGACTTGCTGCTGAAGAATTGATTATGGATGAGAAGCCAGATATTGTGTTGCTTGACTGGATGCTGCCTTATAAGCAGGGGTCTGACGTTTGCCAGGCAGTTAGGGAGAAAGGCTTCGATAACCAGATTATTATGACCACTGCTAAAGCACAGGATGTAGATAAAATCGATGCATACAGCTTTGGGGTGTCGGATTATATTACTAAGCCTTTCAACATGGATGTGTTGGTGGCCTTAATTGAGAATAAAATTAAATATGCCATAAACAACGAAAAGTCCGAAATGCACAAGTTTGGTGATATGGAGCATCATCCCAACACGCATTCGTTGATTAAAGATGGGCGGAAAATAGAATTGACCATTTTAGAAAACCGCATTTTGTTGTATTTCCTGAAAAATGAGAATAAAATCATTAATCGCGATGAACTAATGATGGTGGTTTGGGGATATAATTCGGATGTTAACACCCGGACCTTGGACATGCATATTGTTCGCCTGCGTAAAAAGATCGAAGATAATCCTGACAGGCCCCATTACTTACAAACTGTGCGTGGTGTAGGCTATAAATTTTCCGTTGCTTAATTCAAGTAATTGCGGACACGATAGTCTGTCTGGTAGCCTAAACACCGCTTTTTTAAGCAATCAACGGGTTCTAAGGGTCACACCACACTTTATGTAATTAAAAGTAGATATCAATGTAATCAAGGGTTGATCCTTCACAATTATTCATATCCTGCAAACGCCAGTATTGACGATCGCCAGTTGCTTTGAATAACTTTTTTCCAGTTTTCAAGCAAGGCTGCCCATTATTAAGGTGCGTAACAAGTGTTTCAATTTCTCCTATAAACTCGAGTTCCTTTTCGTTCAACGGTTTTATGCGCCCGTTTATTTTTAAATAGTCTTCGTTTTTTTCCTGTTTCCCGGTGATGGTATACCAGCCATTTTCAGCAGGGATAATGGTCGCACTACCCGGTTTATCCCAGCCTATCCATTGTAGACTCAGAGCATGTGTGCCAGTGAAGCCTCCGTCGCTGGTTACAGACCTCTCTTCAGGAAGCTTCAAGAGCGTATCAGCCTCGGTATTACGATTAGATTTGCTAATTAAATCTCTTAGACTGTCTATTTGCTGGCGCAACTGAAAATTCTCAGTACGCAAGCGTTGTTCATTGCTGTTACCAGGATTATTGCTGCAGGAGGTAAAAGCTAGACTGACAAACAAAAGGAGAACAGATGGCTTAATCATATAAGGGTTAACAAGGTTTCTTTCATTAGGCAAACAAGGTACCACATTTCTGTTGATGCAAATACATTTGACCTGAGAGGTGAAAATTAAAAAGGTATAAGGCTAAAGAAGAAAAGCATCAGGAATTGAAGGATCAGCGTTCCATCCAGATAGAGGAAATAGTAATATTCATTCCTTACAAAGTTGGATTTGAAGATGAGCCATCCCGAAAGAATAATAGTAAGAGTTAAAGCTATAAAGTTTTTATCAAAACTCTCGCTGAAAAGGAACAGCAAAACCAGGTACGCAACCAGCAAAATCTGGCAAAACAAGTAAGCTTTTTTCTCTCCAACCATAACCGGGATTGTCTTTAAGGCACTGCTGCGATCCTGAAAGAGATCCCGAATATCAAACGGGATCGTAATAGCCGCCACGAAAAGGAAACGCTTCGCGATTAGTAAAATAGTATCCCGGTTCGATATGTGAAGCAGGCCTGAGCTTTCCAATTCTAAAATAGGGAGCAGCACTGTACTCAGCGACCAGACCGTAGCAATCATAAAAAGCTTGATGCCTGGAATGTTCCGGAGGCCAAATTTTTTATCGTGAAAACTAAAGATTGGTAACCCATACGCTACAGAAAATATTCCCAGGAAAAACAGTAAAATCTGAGAAGGAACAGATAAGAACAAGATCAGCGGAATTAATGATAACACCGAGATGATGGTCAAGGAAATCATCAACCGGTGATGTGAGAATATCCATCTCACTCGTCTGAAAGGTGATTTTTGTGGATCTTCAGGCTTTGCCAGAAGAATGCTGAAGTTATATTGAGCCACTGTGGCAAAGAACAATAGGGCGAGGACAAATTTTTCAGGCCGGGCACCGAGCAGATGATAAGTCACCAGACCTTGGGCTACAGAACAAAGAGCAATGAAAAGGTTGCTGAATAATAAGCAGTCGAGGGTATCCCGTAAATAGCTACTTATTCGGGACTTCATAGAAGATAATTACATCAACCATATTTAAAAGTCTAATAGGCACGTTTAATAAAGACTATGTCCTGCTTAATTCAAATATCGTAATTTCAGGCTGAATTCCAACTCGTCCCGGATAGCCTAAAAATCCATAGCCAACGTTTACATATAATTGCTGATTTTGTTCGCGATATAACCCCGCCCACTCCGGATAAATATACTGGACCGGACTCCACTGGAGTTCTTCCATACGAACTCCAAACTGCATTCCGTGAGTATGTCCGCTAAACATCGCATCTATCTGAGGATATTCTTTTATCACCTGAGCACGCCAATGTGATGGGTCATGAGACAGCAAGAGCTTGACGGGTGAATCCTCAGTGTTTTTTATCGCAAGATCTAGCCTGCCATGCCTCACGAAGCGTCCCGCCCCCCAGTTTTCTATCCCTAAAATCGCAATCTCCTCGCCGTTAATTTTAACCATGCGATTCTCATTTAACAAAAGGTCCCAGCCCATATTTTTATGGGTGAGCTTTACATCGATCAGGTTCTTTGTTTTTGCAGCAGATGGCTCCTTCCCAAAATGGTAATCGCCATAATCGTGATTACCCAGCACGGAAAAGACTCCCAGTGGCGCTTTCAGTTTAGCGACTATATCCTGGTAATCGCGCATCTCGGAAGCCAGGTTATTAACCATGTCTCCGGTAAAGAAAATCATGTCAGGTTTTTGAGCAAGTAATTGTTCAACACCTCCTAAAACCGCTTTCCGATTATAAAAGCTCCCAGAGTGTATGTCAGAAATTTGAGCCAGTGTTAAGCCCTCAAAGCTGCGCGGCAAATTGGGTAGTACCAGCTTCTGCCTGATAACTCTATAATCGTAAGCGCCCGATGCTATCCCGTAAGTAAGAGAAGCAAGGGGTATGGCAGCTACCAGAGTGCCTGCTTTTACCAAAAACTCGGAGCGTGGAATAGTATTTTCCTTTGCAGGAGTTGACTCGACCGGCGAAGGCTGGGGCAGCAATTTCCGTTTTATCCAAATCAAACCACGACGAAGGTCATCCACAAAAAGGAAGAGCAAAAAGCAAACCTTGGTGACAAAAGTTAAAAAGAACGCTACCAAAATGACCGCTCTTACCGTCAGGCGGATGTTAAAATATATGCTGACAAACACTCCTCCTAAGATTAGTAGAGAGTAAGTCCAGAAAGTATTTCTAAATAGTCTTTGCTTTTTGGAAGTCCAGCCAGAAAAAGAAGAGGAGACTGCTTTATATATATAGAGGTCAATGATGATCAGTATGACACTGAGGATCATAAGCATAAAAATTCTATTAGTCATTCTTTTGAATAAACCTTATTGGGAAATTTAATGAAAGCTTCGAATTCAGGTATTAATATCTACCCTTATCATCGCCATAGTCATCATCCTCGCTGCCAAATTCAGTGCTAAACAGGCTATTAAACATATCGGTAAAGGCAAAGCCATTGTCGAGAAATGATTTGCTAACCTGCGAATACTCAGCAAGACCATGAAGCAAAAACTCCATGAGTAAAAACTGCTGGTTTTCGCTTAAACGCGGATGAAACTGTTTAACAACTTCCTTCAGACCAGGAACAGCAAGCAGCAGACTCTTGTATTCTCGGCCTGGAAGGTTATCTAAAATATTGATTGAGTTGCCCGACCCGAACCATGTTATAATTTCAGTATAAGGATTGGCGTTCTTAGATTTCTTTAATTTTTCAGGATCTGGGAAGAACTGGGTCATCAGATTTTTGATTGATTTGCCTACAAGGATGTTTGCCACCTTGGCCGGACCTTCCAATTCGCCTTCATAAACAAGTTCTATTTTGCCTGTTATCGCAGGGATAACTCCCAGAAAGTCAGAAATCCGGACAAATGTGCTTTTCTCATCATTGATCAGCATTCGTCTTTCCGCATTACTGATCAAGTTTTCGTAAGCCGATATAGTGAGCCGGGCAGATACACCTGACTTCTTATCGATGTATTCTGAATTGCGTGCTTCAAAAGCGATCTGCTCAACCAGTTCTTTAACTAATCCGTCAGCCTCCACACTTTCAAGCTGCTGTTTGGTTATGGAAGCTTCCTGCTGCGTTATCTTTCTTGATATTTCAACACTGCGGGGGTAATGAGTCAGGATCTGGCTTTCAATACGATCTTTTAAAGGAGTCACAATTGCGCCCCTGTTTGTATAATCCTCAGGGTTGGCGGTAAATACAAATTGAATATCCAGAGGGAGCCGTAACTTGAAGCCACGTATCTGAATGTCTTTTTCCTGCAGAATATTAAAAAGCGATACCTGAATCCGGGCCTGAAGATCCGGCAACTCATTGATCACAAAAATACCCCGGTGGGCACGGGGAATCAGGCCAAAGTGAATCACCCGCTCATCCGAGTAGGTCAGTTTCATCGTAGCCGCTTTGATTGGATCAACATCACCAATTAAGTCTGCAACAGTGACATCGGGCGTCGCCAGCTTTTCGGTATAACGTTCAGAGTGATGAAGCCAGCTTATTGGAGTATCATCGCCCTTATTTTCAATCTCGTTCCTTCCAAACCAGGAGATAGGACTAAGCGGATCTTCAAAGAGTTCAGAACCTTCAATGTACGGTACATACTCGTCCAACAGACTGATCATTAGCCTCGCTATCCGGGTTTTTGCCTGTCCGCGAAGACCAAGCAAGAGAATATTGTGTTTTGATAAAATGGCAGTTTGCAAATCAGGAATCACAGTGTCTTCGTAACCAATAATGCCCTCAAAACCCGCTTCCTTATTTTTAAGCTGGCTGATTAAATTTTCGCGTAACTCTTCTTTCACAGACCGGGAACGGTAGCCTGATTGTTTTAATTCACCTAATGTTTTTATGTTTAGTTTGTCCATTTTACAATTTGTCAATTTGCGAGATTCTTTTCTACATTCAATTTGTCAAAATTGCCATTCCATTTTTAGATTATCCAAATCTTGATAGTTGGCTAATAGCAGTATTTTACTTAGGTCTAAGCCTGTTGCATTAGCAAATTGACAATTAGCAAATCACCTCACCGTCTTTCTCCTGTTGCGTATGTAATCTTCAAAAATGTATTCACCTAATCCCTTCAACGAACTGTAGAATGCTTTTCCGCCATTAATTTCCGTAAACTGCCTTACAAATTGTTGGAGATAGGGGTCGCGGGCAATCATGAACGTCGTTATCGGAATGTTTAATCGTTTGCACTGGGCAGCCATATTCAAAGTCTTATTAACCACTTTCCGGTCAAGTCCGATACTGTTTTTATAGTATTTATTTCCTTCTTTTAAGCAGGTGGGCTTTCCATCAGTGATCATAAAGATTTGCTTATTATGGGTTTTACGCCTTCTAAGAAGATCTACTGCAAGCTCGAGGCCTGCATAAGTGTTGGTATGGTAAGGGCCTACCTGGAGGTAAGGCAAATCTTTTAAAGCTATCGGCCACGCATCATTCCCAAACACGACAATATCTAAGGTGTCTTTGGGATACTTGGTATTAATCAGTTCAGCAAGCGCCATAGCAACCTTTTTGGCCGGAGTAATCCGGTCTTCACCATAAAGAATCATGGAATGCGAAATGTCGATCATCAAAACTGTAGAAGTAATAGTTTTGTAGTCTTTTTCTTCAACTTCCAGATCCCGTTCGGTCATCGTAAAATCTCCGATACCATGGTTGACCTGAGCATTATGGATCGAAGCAGTCATATCAATCTGATCCAGGCTATCGCCGAATTGAAACTCCCTTCGGTCGGCATTCTTCTCTTCTCCCAGGCCCGATATGTTCGAATTATGATTACCCTTTCCTGACTTTTTTAGTTTCCCAAAGATCTCTTCAAGTGCTGATTGCCGAATACTTTGCTCGGTTCGTGCAGTAATCTTAAAGGCACCTGACTTCTGGTCATCTTCATCCAGATAGCCTTTCTTTTTAAGATCATCAATAAAATCCCCCATGCCGTACTCGTCGTTGGTAAGATTGTACTGCTTATCAAGCTCATTCATCCAGGCCAGCGCCTCATTTGGATCGCCGGAAGTATAATTGAGCAGTTCGAGAAATAACTTCAACAACTCGTCGAACCCGCCTTTAGGAAGATCATTAGGAATGTATTTCGAGAATCCGTGCCCCCGCATAGTGTGCCTTTCAAATAAATAACGAGAACCCGAAGTTAAAAGTTTTGTTCGCCCCCTTTATTATCATCGGTTTATTTTGACAGTCAGATGTAATTAGGCGAGTTGCCGGGAAATCTCCATTATTTTTTGAGGATCATAACCGGGGTTTGCACCATGGTGCGAAGCTACAAAAGCTCCAACCGCACAGGCTTTTTGAAGAATAGTATTTGGTGATTCTTCTTTAAGTATGCCGGCAATAAACGCAGCCAGAAACGCGTCGCCTGCGCCAACCGTATCTATAACGTCAACATTAAACCCCGGATGTTCGTAAAAAACCCCTTCTACTAAAGTTATTGCTCCTGAATCACCTCTTGTAATACATAAGGTATCGACCCCCATATAATCTGCCAGGAACGAAATTTTCTCTTTCTGCGAAAGGTGTGCCAGTTCAGTGCCAGCCAGCATATCCAGTTCTTCCGAATTCATCTTAATGATGTTTGACATCCCTCCAAGGATCTTCAAGTTGTTCATTTCAAAATGAGGAGCCCTGATATTTACATCAAAAACCTTTAAGGCATTACTTTTCAATAGCTCCATCAATGTGTTTCGGGTAGTTTCCTCACGGCTAGCCAGGCTGCCAAAAACAATCACACTGGCTTTATTGGCCGCTTCAAGCAAGGCCGGATCCGGCTGTATATTATCCCATGATACCGGATAAGGAATCGTATAAGTTGCCTGGCGCTTTTCATCCAGTTCAACACCTACCACGCAGGTAGGCAATTTTTCATCCCGTTGAATTAAATCCGAATAAAGATCATGTATTCTTAAAAATTCTATCAGCTCCCTCCCAGCCTCATCCGAACCAACCCTGCTGGCCATGGTTGAGTTAATGCCCTGTTGTTTTAAGTGGATCGCCACATTCATAGGCGCGCCACCGGGAGTTTTGCCTTCCGGCAAGGTATCCCATAAAACTTCTCCGAAACATAATACCTGCTTATTCATATAGTTTATCTTTGGAATGAAATTATACATTTTAGAGTTATGAAAAGACTTGTTTTTATTAGCTGTATTTTATTATTCGCGGTTAATGTTGTCGCTCAGGAAAAACAAGCGGTATTAAAAGTTCTGGATACCCAAAGGCGGGCTTGGAATAAGGGCGATTTAGATGGCTTCATGCAAACCTATTGGAAGTCTGATTCACTCCTTTTTGTAGGTCACAACGGACCAAAGTATGGCTGGCAAACAACACGGGATAATTACCGAAAGTCATATCCCGACAAAGCGGCCATGGGAATGCTAAGCTTCGATATTAAGGAAGTAAGGTTTATCACTGCCAAGGATGCTTTCGTTCTGGGCGCATGGCATCTGCAACGGCAGAAGGACCAGCCAAAAGGATTTTTTACGCTTCTGCTTAGACAGATAAACGGCGAATGGATTATCATTGCTGATCATTCCAGCTAATCATTATTTTTCCTCAAGTGGACCTCTTCACTTCTTGTTTAATTTAAAGCTGTTTTCTCTTTCCACAGTTGACTATTATTAGACTTTAATTTTCTTTTCTTTCGTCTTTTGAAGGAAAATTTCCTTTCAAGAATTCTCTTTGTAACCAGAATGTTTAACATGTAACGTGTTGATATTTAGTATATTTAGTATAAAAAATTGCTAAATATGAAATCGAAATTGTTACTCTCATTTCTTGTGGTGGCAATAAGTTTTTTGCCGCTTGCATCCATGGCACAGATAACCGCTTCGGGCAGAGTTACTGAGGCCAGCACCGGGCAACCTCTTCAGGGTGTGACCGTAAAAGTAAAGGGCTCTTTAACCGGAACGGCCACGGGCACCAACGGCTCCTTCTCCTTAAACAATGTTCCCGAAAATGCTATCCTTGAATTTTCGTTCCTGGGTTATGTCAGCCAGGATGCGAGAGCGGGCTCAAATATGAACATCAGCATGCGCGAAGATTTAGCCAAACTTGAGGAAGTTGTTATTACCGGTTTAGCCACCAGCGTAAAGCGAAGTAATCTGGCAAATGCGGTCGCTACTATTTCAGCAAAAGAGTTAACCGGAACTGCGGTTTCGCAAACCCTGGAGGGAGCGCTCAATGGAAAACTGGCGGGCGCAAATATCGTTGCCGCCAGCGGTGCACCAGGAGGTGGGATTTCGGTACGGCTGCGGGGATTAACCTCTGTAAACAGTAATACCCAGCCACTGTACGTTATCGACGGTGTCTTTATAGATAATTCCTCCATTTCCGGGGGATTGAACACAGTCACTCAAGCTTCCCGGGGAGCCAGCAGTACGTCTAACCAGGATAATCCGTCTAACCGGATAGCTGATCTAAACCCTGCAGATATTGAAAGTGTAGAGGTGCTGAAAGGAGCGTCGGCCGCAGCAATATATGGATCCCTGGCGTCTTCAGGGGTTGTGATCATTACTACCAAAAAAGGAGCGTCCGGGAAAACCAAGATTTCTTTTTCTCAGAATATTGGATATTCTACGGCAAGTAAGCTTTTAGGTGTAAGCCCCTGGAACGAAGACAAGATTCAGGCATTTTTCCAATCAGTTACTGCGGGAGTCGTAACCAACCAGCCCGCAGTTGATGCTCAGAAAGCACTCTATAGGAATGCGGTGACAAGCGGCAAAATCTATGACTATGAAAAAGAGCTATATGGCAATAAGGGCTTGCTTTCAGGTTCATCCCTGAGTCTTTCAGGAGGCGATGATAAAACGAAATTTCTAATTTCAGGACTCTACCAGGATGAAGAGGGGATAATTTCATCAACAGGATACAAAAAGGCTTCCGTAAGGGCAAATGTTGATCACCGGATATCCAACAGGTTTAACGTATCAATAAGTACTAACTACGTTAATTCTTCCACAGATAGAGGGTTAACCAATAATGATAATACAGGTGTATCTCTTGGGGTAGCTTTAGCAAACACACCCACCTATGCTGACTTGTTTCCTGATGCCAATGGCGTATATCCCAGGAATCCGTATGCAGCCTCGAACCCCCTTGAAACCCGCGACCTAATGACTAATAACGAAAAAGTCAACCGGTTTATTGGAGGCGGCACATTCACTGCCTTTTTGCAGGAAGGAGAAGAATCCACCACTAAAATGATTGTCAGAGGAGGAATGGATTACTATAATTTACATACACGGGCCATCTTTCCTAATACCCTGCAATTTCAATCAGGCGGCAACGGTACCGATGGAGCTTCAATACAGGGCAATACCAATAATTTCAATACTAACATCTCAGCTTACCTGGTTAATAGCTATGCAGCTTTGGATAAAAAATTGAACTTTACCACCTCGGGCGGGGCGACTATGGAGGACTTTGACCAGAATCAAATCCTGAATGCGGCGACCAGGCTCACCGGTTCACAAACAAACTTAAACCAGGCATCCGCGGTAACGGTTTTCCAGCAACGTATACCACGCAAGAACCGTGGACTGTTTGTTCAGGAAGAAATTAATTTTGATGACAAAATCATTCTTAACGGAGGTGTTCGTTTTGATAAATCTTCTGACAATGCGGATGTTAACAAATATGAAACCTTCCCGAAAGTATCCCTGGCCCTTAATGTGGCCAATTTTGGCTTTTGGACATTAGACGCGATTAACCAACTGAAGCTTAGAGCAGCTTATGGCGAATCGGGAAATTTCCCCCCTTTCGGATCGAAGTACACAGTTTTTTCTCCAGCAAATATTGGTGGGTTTGGCGGTACTTTTATAGGAGTGGTGAACTCCCAGGGTTTTGTTCAGCGTGGCAATGATCAAATCAAGCAGGAGCGCCAGCAGGAATTTGAAACAGGCTTCGACCTGAGCTTACTAGAAGGAAAAATAGCCTTAGATGCCACTTACTATAACCGTGAAGGCAAGGATCTGATATTCACTCAGAATGTTCCCTCATCATCCGGTTTTGTCCAGAAGTTTATCAACGGAGGCACATTACGAAATAGGGGAGTTGAACTGGGTTTAACAGTTTCCCCTGTAAGTTCAGCTAACTTTAAATGGAATTCGAGAACCAGCTTCTGGCTGAACAGGTCAAAAATGGTCAAACTCGATATTCCAGCATTTAACGTAGGGGCTTTTAGTAATAATTTAGGTTCGTTTAGGATTGAAGAGGGCAAATCCGCCACCCAGATAGTAGGCGTAGACGGGCCGCAAGGAGTGGTAGTGTTGGGTGATGCCGAGCCCAAGTTTCAAATGAGCTTTTCAAACGATCTTACGATACTTAAGAATCTGACCCTCAGTTTTGTGCTACACTGGAAGAATGGCGGGCAGAATATCAACCTGACTGAGTTTTTAACTGACCTTGGCGGAACGACCAGGGACTACAGCGATGATGATGACGGTGATGGGATTAATAATGCAACTGAGCGAATTAATAACTTTGGGGTAACAGCAAGAGGGTTTGTTAAGGACGCCAATTATCTGCGTTTAAGAGATGCGGGCTTGTATTATACCTTTCCAGCCGTTTGGGTAAAAAATGCTTTTAACGATGTGGTTTCAAACGTAAAGTTGGGTGTATCAGCTACAAATCTATTTACAATCACCCCGTATGAAAGTTATGATCCTGAAGTTTCAAATTTTGGAGCTGCAGGCTTCTCTACAGCGGTAGAAGTAACCCCTTACCCCTCTGCTAAACGGATGTTCTTCAATTTATCACTTGATTTTTAAGCCCTAAGCCATGAGAAAAGTTAAATTTCATCTGAAAAATAGAACCGGCATTTTAGGTGCTTTGCTGTGTTTTATTATGATCATCGTTCCCGGTTGTGAACTTGATGATACGGTGGATCCCAATAATCCAAGCCTGGAAGGAGTACTGCAGAATGCGGGAATTCCAGAATTAAATAACCTGGTAACAGGCACTGAATCCGGTATGCGTGATCAGCTTTCGTTTTACATTGATGATTACGGAGCTGTTGGAAGAGAAATGTTCCGGTTCTCGGGTTCCGACCCGCGTTATACTCAAGACTTAATGGGCGCGGGTAATGCGGTGTTGGACAATAATTCATTTTATACGACAAGGCCTTGGAATGCCTTTTACCGGACTGTGAAAAACTGTAATATTCTTATTCAAGCAGTCGGAAATACTTCTAAAGCAACCGAAGAACAGAAACAGGGATACCTCGGTTTTGCCAATACCATTAAGGCCTACCATTTATTGCTGACACTTAACTTGTACAATAAAAATGGGATAAGGATAGAAGTAAATGACCCCGATAACCTCGGCCCAATAGTGCCCCCAGCTGAGGCATTAACTGAGATTGCATCTTTGCTCGAGCAGGGTAACACGCAGATAAATGCTGCCGGTACGACTCTTGCATACCCGCTTTCGGACGGGTTTGACGGATTTGATACACCCGCGGGTTTTGCCAGATTTAACCGTGCGCTTGCAGCCAGAGTTGCAGTTTACCGCGAAAAGTTTCCCGAAGCCCTTACACACCTTAGTAATTCTTTTTTGAGCTTGACAGGCGATTTGAATACCGGAGTTTATCATGTCTTTTCGGGTGCTAGCGGTGACCAGGTGAACCCTGTGTTTCTACCCCCCAATGCAACCGGAGAGGTTAGGTTGGCCCATCCAACTTTTAGAAGTGATGCAATTGCCGCTGGCGAAGGGAATGATCTCCGCTTGAATAAAGTATCACTTCGTACTACTCCCGCAACTCTGAGCAACTTAACCGGAACTCACGATGTTGCCCTATATAAAACTAATACTGATCGGATCCCAATTATCCGGAACGAGGAATTAGTTTTGATATATGCAGAAGCTAGTATCCGTACCGGAGCTTTTGCAAATGCTGTTGTTGCTTTGAACAGGATCAGGACCGCTAACAATTTACTTCCATACGCCGGAGCAGTAACCGAGGCAGCATTAACTAATGAAACGCTTAAACAAAGGCGGTATTCCTTATTTATGGAGGGACATCGCTGGGTGGATATGCGCCGGTACGGGCGGCTGGCGCAATTACCCATTGATCGAGTTGGTGATAATGTTTGGGAATGTTTCCCTATTCCATTTGCAGAAAATGTGGCCACGGCCAACCAATGTCAGTAACTTTCTTTATAATCTCATTGATAGAAATCCCGGCAAATAAAACCGGGATTTTTATCAATAATTAACTGATTTATTTTGGCATAACCACGCTATCGACCACATGAATTACTCCGTTTTTTTGGTAGACATCAGCAATAGTCACAATAGATGTTCCACCATTTTCGTCCGTTAGAATCAAATTCTTGCCATTCATGGAAGCAGATAATTTCCCACCACTTACCGTTGTGAATTCGGCCTTTCCATTCCCTGCTTTAATAGCTTTTGCAATATCAGCTGCACCATAACGGCCGGAAACTACATGATAGGTTAAGATCTTAGTTAGGGTAGCTTTATTTTCAGGCTTAACCAACTCGCCAACCGTTCCTGCCGGAAGTTTATCGAAGGCCGCATTAGTCGGTGCGAAAACTGTAAAAGGCCCTGCAGTCTTTAGTGTTTCTACTAACCCAGCAGCAGTTACGGCAGCTACCAGAGTGGTATGGTCTTTTGAATTAACGGCATTGTCTACAATGTCTTTTGCGGGATACATCTCTGCACCGCCGACCATTTTAGTGTTTTGAGCAAAAGTTTGCGTGCTGATTACAGCAGATGCTAGTGTAATAGCCAAAATGAGAATTTTTTTCATGTTGATTGAGTTAGTTGTGATTTAAGTTCAACTACGGCAATCACATAAGTCTGGATTTTATCTTTTTAATAAAAAGCCGAAATGCGGTTGATTTCTTAGAGACTGGAAACGGTAACTTTCAAAATATCTGTTTTAAAAATATCTACCCAACAAAAAGCTCCGATGCAATATGATCAGCATATAACTTACCATTTCTTGTTAAGGTCACTAGCGAAGCATTCTGATCAACCCAATTTTTATCAGCAAATCTGGCCAGATCGTTTTCAATCTCCGAGCGGTAGCCGCTTCCGAACTTTTCGGTTATCCTTTCCAGGTTCATTCCCGCCGCTGTTCTTAGGGAGGTCATAATATATTCGTTAATCTGGTTCTCCTCTGTCAAATTTTCCAATTCAGCAGGAATTACACCTTTCCCTATTGAATTCATGTAATGAGTATTATTAGCCACATTCCACTGACGGACACTGTCTTTATAGGAATGTGCTGAAGGCCCGATTCCCAGGTAGGGTATTCCATTCCAATAATTTGAGTTATGACGAGAGTAGTGCCCCGGTCTGGCGAAATTCGAGATCTCGTAATGCTCAAAGCCACTCTCCTGAAGCGACTCCATCAACATCAGAAACTGGTCAGCACTTTGTGCTTCATTCATAGCCTGCTGTTTGCCCTTGCGGATGAAGGAGGCAAGAGCAGTAGCTGGCTCAACGGTCATGCTGTAAGCCGAGACATGCGGAACACCAAATTCAATTACTTGTTGGATGTTCGAATCCCATTTCTCATTGCTAAGCAGCGGATAACCGTAAATGAGGTCAACAGTGATATTTTCAAAGCCGGCATCCTGCACCCGTTTTACAGAACTTTCTGCCTCCCGCGAATTGTGTGCACGATTCATCCAGATCAAATCTTCCTCGAAAAAAGACTGGATACCGATACTGAATCGGTTGATTAAGGTCTGTTTTAACTCTTTTACCTTCTGGGGGTGCAGGTCATCCGGGTTCGCTTCCAGAGTGATTTCCGGACTTTTGCTCACCGTAAAGTTCTCATAAATGTCCGCAACAATTAGCTTCAGGTCGTCGGCCGACAGGATCGAGGGAGTGCCCCCACCAAAATAGATCGTTTCAATGGGCGCATTATCTAAAAAGCCTTTTTGAAGAATTAGTTCCGCGCGTATTGCGGCAATCATTTCATCCTTGTAACGAATGGAAGTGCTGAAATGAAAATCGCAGTAGTGACAAGCTTTTTTACAAAAGGGGATATGAAGATAGATTCCGGCCATAGCCGCAAATTTAAGCTTATTTTGAATGATCGATGTGACGTAAAATGATCGTAGTTGGCTTTAAGTCAATTATAACAATTGATGATAGCCCCCTCTTAACTCCTGCCTTCTGATCTGCTTGCAACAATTACGATAAACGAAGCTGTCCGAAATAGTCGCAAAACCCCGCATTGACATAACCAAAAGTTGTCTCATTTTAGTTCTTTTTTAGTTCTTGGTCAGCATCTCTTTTACTCTAACTTACCCGGATACTCTTTGCTGACTTATATCACGACTAGCACTGATAAATAAATGGTTTTGCAATTCAAATAACCTTATTGAAATTTAATAGTGATTTGATAGTAACCTGATAGTAGAAAACTACTAGCGAACTACTAGGAAACTACTAGGAAACTACTACGAAAGCCCTACCAAACCTGAAACAGCTCAGCGTGTCTTATACTAGGATTAGGAGAGTGGAAAATGAACTGTGTCAAAAAGTAAAAAACATACTTTAGCCGCAGTTTATCATGAAGAAGAAAGAGGAGCTCGATTACGGGTCCAAGCTCTAAGGCCGTTTCTACCAGTATTTATGCGGGAAATATTCTAACCGCCTGCGGATAAATTTGCCCCATAGTGAGGAGCCTATTCCCTGACCAGTCAATGCGGAGTTTAAACTTAGATTTAAAAGTGGGACAGGGGGGTTGCTATGGCCGTTTTTTTTAAGCGGTTAATGCTATGGATTGAATGTCTTTGAGATAATTAATTAATTTTCAAGTAACATTGGATGCAGAAAACCACTTAATAAAGATGTAAATTTGCAAATCGGCAAAATAAACTTTGGAATTTCAAAAGTAGATATGGTTAGGAGTTTGATTGGGTTTTTGATTCTTTTTGTGCTTTTGCAGGGAACTGCACATGCGCAATCTGATACTCTGCCTGGTAAGCCAGATATTGCAAAGCCTGACCCAGCTTACCGTCGCGATGCGATAGACGCAGCTGAATTCAAATTTAACCAGTTAAGGCTGGATTCTATAAAGAAAATTGGCGATTCTCTTTCCAGAGTATGGATCGCAGCACCGGATCCTAACCGACCGAATCGCTTCTTAGACAGCCTGATCGATCTTTATAAGGTTGAGAATTTTGACTTCGCAGCATGGGCCAAGAAGTTTCCTCAAAAAAGTACTCGGTTTAATGAAGGAAAGGTGCGTTTAACAGGGGAGACGTGGGTTTTGGCGGCTATTATGGTGCTGGTTTTGTTTTTTGCTATTCTGAAAAACGCATTCTCTAAAGAGCTTAGATCAATTGTCGAGTCGTTTTATAGTGATCGTACACTTAGTCAGATCAACAAGGAAGATAACCTTTTCAGTTCATGGCCATTCTTATTCTTATATCTGCTTTTCGGCCTTACCATGGGAATGTTTTTATACCTGTCGGGTAAGCACTTTCAGCTTGAATATGAGTACAAAGGTTTTGAATGGTTTTTAATCCTGTCGGCCTTTGTAATTGGCTTGTTCACGCTGAAAATTATTGTATTGAGAGTTCTTGGTTTCTTTTTTGGTATTCAAAAGCTAGTTAAAGAATATGTAACCATCTTATACCTGAGTTATTTTAATGCGGCGCTTATTTTTATACCGCTGGTTATTGCCTATAGCCTTACGCCTCAGCGATACGCCGGAGTGTATACTTATATGGCAATATTGTTCATTGTTGTGGTCTTCGCCATGCAATTTTTACGGGCGGGAAAGAACGTCCTGTCAGGCTCTCATTTTTCAAAATTCTATTTATTTATATACCTTTGTGCCCTCGAAATCTGCCCAGTAATCATTCTAATCAAAGCACTTAGGTTCTAAGCCGAAAAACTATGCAAGCATCTACCGACGCTAGAAAGAACAAAAAAGTTAAAAGTATCCTTGTCACCCTTCCCAAACCAGAAACTGATAAGTCACCCTATTTTGAACTAGCTAAAAAATATAATCTTAAAATCGATTTTCGATCGTTCATACATGTAGAAGGAGTACCTGCTAAAGAATTTCGTAAAGAGAAAATCAATCTTGCAGAAATCACTGCAATTATTTTTACCAGCCGGAACGCAGTGGATCATTTTTTCCGCGTTTGCGAAGAACTGCGGTATGACGTGCCGGCAGACATGAAATACTTTTGTATCTCAGAAACCATTGCTCTTTACCTCCAGAAGTATATCCAGTATCGTAAGCGCAAGATATTTTTCGGCAAACAGAGTGCACTTGATCTGGCTGAGGTGTTAAAGAAGCACACTGCAGAAAAATTCCTTTATCCATGTTCAGATGTGGCTGCTGAGGAAACTCAGAAATTTTTGCTGGAAAACGGATACGACTATAAATCTGCGGTTTTATTCCGTACGGTTTGTAGTGATTTGTCTGACCTGGCAGAAGTCTTTTATGATGTAATTGCTTTTTTCAGCCCTTCCAGCATTCAGTCGTTGTTTATTAACTTCCCGAACTTTGTACAAAATAACACCCGGATTGCAGCCTTCGGCGCCAGTACTCATAAGGCTGTGATTGATCATAATTTGATATTAGATATTCCCGCACCCACCCCCAATGCCCCAAGCATGACTATGGCCATCGAGCAATATATTAAGCTAGTCAACAAATAAGTTACCTAATCCGGTAAAATAGCCGTTGCTTTAAAAAGATTATTAAATCTATCTGCAATCTGATAGCGCATTTTTAAAACATTTTTTATTTTAGGGGAAACATTTATCTAATTTCCTACGTAAAGCAAAAATAATTTTAAGTTAATAGAATACGGCATTACAATAGCGTTTTATATTATCCAGTAAAATTAGATAGTTTCAGCCCTATGTTTAAATGTAAAAGTTACATTGAGACCTGGTAGAAAAGTATTCTTTTTATGCAGATAACGTGTTTTTTGTATATATTCGAGATAGTTTTGAAGTAGGAATACAACCTGAGAACAACCCAAATGAGAAAAATTTATTTTAGCGCTTTTATAGCTATTGCCGTTTTGGCAAGCAGTTGTGGTAAAGGTGGGTCTAACGGCGAACTGATTGGCGTCTCTAATAAGAAGTTTAGAAATAACGAAGTTCCATACGGAATGGTATACGTTCCGGCAGGAACTTTTATTATGGGGCAAACCGATCAGGATATCACATTCGCGCAAGTTTCTCAGAACAAGCAAGTTACTATTCAGGCTTTTTACATGGATGAGACGGAGATAACTAACAGTGAATATCGCCAGTTTGTAAACTGGGTCAGAGATTCCATCGCTGTTACTACTTATCTTCAGGATGATAAGTTCTATCTGCAACCTAAGGGAAAGGGAGCTACAAACACTACAGGTAAGAAATACATTGACTGGAAGAAAGTTGGTGATGGGTCCAGTATCTGGAGTGGTAAGGGGGCAGCAGCTAACGCCAGTAAACTTGAGGCAATGTATTACCAGGGCGAAGACCGTGTATTCGATCGCAATGAGTTGGATATTCGTCTTCTGAAATACAATTTTGCCATCATGAAATTGCGTGAAGCATCTAACTTCCGCAATGACAAATCTAAAAAGAGGTCAGATTTCATCATGCGTGATACCGTTGCCATTTATCCGGATACGCTGAGTTGGTTATCGGATTTTGCCTATGCACAGAACGAGCCGATGACACAGGGATATTTTTCTCACCCGGCATTTGCCAATTACCCCGTAGTAGGAGTAAGCTGGCGGCAGGCTCGTGCCTTCACTGTTTGGCGGACTCGTTTTAACGAATCATACAGAGAGAGTCGTGGAATTCCGATTCGGTCTGAATACGCCCTGCCTACTGAAGCAGAATTTGAATATGCAGCCCGCGGCGGTCGTGTTGGAACCAGCTATCCATGGGGCGGACCTTACATCCGCAATGCGAAAGGTTGTTTAATGGCCAACTTTAAGCCAGGTCGTGGTAATTACATCGATGATGGAGGTACTTTCACTGTCAACGTCAGATCGTACTATCCTAACGATTTTGGTCTATACAATATGTCGGGTAACGTTGCCGAGTGGACTTCATCTGCTTATGATGAATCAGCTTCTACCTTCGTTCACGACTTAAACCCTACATTTAATTATGAAGCCCGCGCTGAGGATCCGGAGGTTTTAAAGCGTAAAGTTGTACGCGGTGGTTCATGGAAAGATATTGGTTATTTCCTTCAAAACTCGGCAAATACGTTTGAATATCAGGACACCTCAAAGTCGTACATTGGCTTCCGTTGCATCTCCAAATACCAGGGACGTGACATCAATGACAAACGTTAATATTCAATTTAATCATCTTAAAAATCTCTAAATCTTATAATTTTTATGGCTAAGAAAGCTAAATTCAAATTGGGTATTAATTCCTTAATATCCTGGGGTGCAACTGTTGTTATCATTGGACTGATGTTCAAGATTTTACACTGGAAAGGTGGTGAGATGATGATTGCTGCGGGTTTGATTACAGAAGCTATATTGTTTTTTGTTATGGGATTTCAGCAAGAGCCAAAAGATCCCGAATGGGCACGTGTTTATCCGGAGTTAGATGAGGATTTTGATGGAGAATTACCAAAATCCAGCAACCGCGTGGCACAATCGTCAGTTTCCTCCACTGCCGCATTGGATAAAATGATGGAAGATGCGAAGATAGGACCTGATTTGATTGAGAGCCTGGGAACCGGCTTACGTACTTTTGGCGATAAAGTAGCAAGTATATCCAGCATTGCTGATGCGTCAGGAGCAACAAATGAATTTACAAGTAAGGTGAAAACAGCTTCACAGAAATTTGACGGGTTAAGCGTTGCCTTCGATAAAGCAACCGGAAGTCTGTCTGAAATGGCTGAAACTAATATTGATTCAAAGGCCTATCATGAGCAAGTAAATCATCTTGCTAAGAATCTCTCAGCATTAAATGCAGTATATGAGTTGGAACTTCAGGATTCAAGTGCGCATTTGAAATCAATGAATAAGTTCTACCAAAACCTATCAGCGACGATGCAGAACTTTAATGAGTCTATGGAAGATTCAAAAATGTTTAAAGAAGAGGTTGGCCGTCTAGCGAAAAACTTGTCCTCTCTAAATTCTATCTACGGAAATATGCTTTCCGCCATGAATCAGCCTCGTGTTTAAACCAGTCATAATTCATAATACAATTAACACTTTAACAAAAAAGACACATGGCTGGAGGTAAACAAACCCCAAGACAACGTATGATTGGAATACTATACCTGGTTTTGCTGGGTTTAGTAGCGCTGAATGTAAGTGATTCAATTTTAGATGCCTTCAAAAATTTAACAGATAGTTTAACAGCCTCCACTCAAAACGTTCAAAACGGTGTGGATAATACTTTCGCCGCCTTCGAGGCAACCAAGTTAAAGGAAGAGCCCGTACGAGCTAAGCCGATCTATGATCGCGCTAAGAAGGCGAGCCAGTATGCCCGCGAACTTGACGCGCACATTGAAGAGTTGAAAAAGCTTTTTGTAAAGGAAGGCGATGGATACAACGAGGCAACCGGTGATATCAATAAAAGAGATAACCTGGATATTGCCCCACGATTAATGATTAACCAAAAACGCGGAGAAGTATTAAAGAAAAAGATAAATGATACCCGCGCTAAACTGCTTGCATTATTAGATGAGAAAGAACGCAACGGAGTGAATTTTTCTCTTCACGCTGTTGATCCGCCAAGCAGGGCAGGGGTGCGTAAAACCTGGGAGCAAATGAACTTTGGTGATGGAATTCCGTTGACTGCTGCTATTACGGCTCTCTCAAAGATTCAGGCTGATACGAAGAATGCAGAGTCTGAAACTGTGAAGAAGATTTTAGGTAAAATGGATCAGGCGGTAGTTAACCTTGATCAATTTGCTGCGGTCGCAGTTGCTCCAACATCATATGTTATTGCGGGACAGCCTTATACTGCTGAAGTATTTTTAACTGCTTATGATTCAAAATCGAACCCTTCTATTTCGGTAGGCGGTAGTAACCTGCAGGTAAGAGATGGAAAGGGAGTATATTCTGTAAATACCGGCAGCGAAGGTGTCTTCTCATGGGTAGGTACGGTACGTGTTAAACAGACAGATGGTTCAGTGAAAGAATACCGTACTGCAGAACAAAAATATCAGGTGTCACGTCCTTCGGCAGTAGTGTCTCCGGACAAGATGAATGTGTTTTATATTGGCGTTCCCAATCCGGTATCGGTATCTGCTCCGGGTATACCAAAAGAAAATCTTCGGGTAAGTATGACTGGTGGCAGTATCTCTGGTTCTAACGGAAAATATACAGTGAATGTAAGCTCTGCCGGAGCAGCTAAAGTAAATGTATCAGCAGAAATAAACGGTAAAGTACAAAATATTGGTAGTAGTGATTTTAGAGTTAAGCGTATTCCTGATCCTAAAGCAAAATTTGCCGGAAAGACAGGAGGAACAATGAGCTCGGTAGTTATTAAATCTCAAAATTCGATCTTCGCTATATTAGAGAACTTTGACTTTGATGCGAAGTTTAAAGTGACCCGGTTTAACCTGGTAATTGCAAGGCCTCGGGCTGATGCAGTGATACTACAAACCAACGGAAATACGTTAAGTTCACAGATGCAGGCTGCAATGAATGGAGTAACTCCGGGCACAAGGGTAATTTTCGATAACATCGTGGCCGTGGGCCCTGATGGAACACAACGTCAATTAGACGGAATTGTATTAACAGCAAATTAATCAGGTTATGAAAACGAACTTGTTAACCTTAGCTTTCCTTATTCTAGGTGCCTCAGCATTTGCTCAGGCTCCTAATTTAAACAATAGTACTAAACCTACTCCGGTTGACCGGCCGGTTGATGGCTACTATAAAAAGACGAACATCCTGGATGCTAAGGTGACTCCGTATGCTCACCTTCGTGAGTTGGACGTCATGTTCAGCAAACGTGTATGGCGTGAGATCGATCTTCGCGATAAGATGAATATGGTGTTTGCATCGCCAAAAGGTCGCCTGATTGATATCATTATGGAAGCAGTGATGGCTGGTGAGCTTACCGCTTATGATGCAACCTCTACTAAAGAGGATGTTAATGGTGATGAATTCTCAACTTTGCTACAACCTGAGCAGGCAATGGGTCGATTTGCAGACAGTGTTCTGGTGCCGATTTTTGATGATGAAGGCAATCAAACAGGGACAACAGTTAAAGCAGGTGAGTTTAATGCTGACAGTATTGTGAAGTTTAGAATCAAAGAAGATTGGATTTTCGATAAGCAGCGATCAGTATTTGAACCACGGATTATTGGTATTGCTCCTATGGTTAAGGTAAAGGCTGCCGGTCAGACCCTTGATGATCAGCCGGCTTTCTGGATCTATTTCCCTGAAGTAAGGCAAATACTGGTGACTAAGGAGGTTGTCAACCGTCGCAACGACGCTACAGGATTAAGCTATGATGATATATTTATGAAGCGCTTGTTTGCTAGTTATATCGTTAAAGAATCTAACCCGGAAGATCTGAGAATTAAAGATTACGCCCAGGGAATTGACAGATTACAGGAGTCAGAGCGGATCAGAAAAGATTTGATGAACCGCGAACATGATCTTTGGTCGTACTAACAACACATTATATGATTTTGAAAAAGCTTTCCGAATGGAGGGCTTTTTTTTCGAGTTAGTTTTCGGCTTTTGATGGCTAAGGCCTAAGCCGACATACTGCTCAAGTGTAGGGTACAGATTTTACTATACGGCTAGAACCTTTCCGGCAGGCTTGCCGGTAGAACTGCCAATATCAGCTTAATTTCGAAACGCATTTGTCACCAGTACTGTCCAATCGCCTGCCCAGCGACCGCTGTACCAATTGAGCAAAAATAGCTATGGCAAAGGGAAGCAATCGCTGGAGAGCTGATTTTCGAATACATGGATAATTTTACGTTACCAATGCACATTTATCAAGAAGTTTGTGGTAAGATCAATGCAGTTTTGTTTGTGCAAGCAGGAAGCGCTTATTCGCCTGGTCAGTACGGCACTTAAGATGTGTTCAAGAGTAAGAAAGGTAGACGAGTTAAATTGTGAGATCAGGTAGATTTATAAATCGTGAATCACCTAAACAGCGTTGAAATTTTATCGGTTTTGAGCAGTACTTAGGTTAGAAATAACACTTTGGCTGATTACGTCCTTTAACTCCTATTCGAAACTGCAGCATTACTTCGTGAGACCCTTTCTGCACCTTAGATAAAGCGGTATGAGCTACGTCATAGGAATAACCGAATTGAATGTTGTTAGTGACATATAATGAAGCCACGGCACTAAATGAATCCATTGTACGGTAGGAGGCGCCCAGCCAGAGAGTTTCATTAAGCAGAACATTAGCGTTCATATCAAATTGAATCGGCGACCCGTTAACGTATTTAATTAAAAGGTTAGGCTTAATCTTGACGCTATTAGAAAGCTTTGCAAGATAGCCGCCCTGCAACATATAGTGAGGCCTGGTTTCTGTTGCAGTTTCAGATAAAGAAAGGTTTGTATAGTAAAAGTGTGGTGAAGAAACTCCCACATAATACTTATCGGAAAACATCATAACACCTAAACCAAAGTTACCGCGTATAGAACTCTCATTTTCAAATAGCGGGTCATTTATGGAGCCAGGACTGTCACCATATAGTTCTGAGTAACTTGCTTTAAAGCTGCTCAGGCCACCGTTGATGCCAACTGCAAGGTATGTCTTTAATCCCACTGCTACCCTTTGAGTCAAGGTTAAATAACCTCCGGTTTCGGTTATCACTTCACCTATCTGATCTCTTAAAATTTGTGCACCAACAAACGTATTTGATTGTTTAATAGGCGTATGCAGGGAAACAGTTTGAGTGTTTGGAGAACCTTCAAATCCAACCCACTGGTGACGGGATAACATGGTAACAGCCATCTGCTCATCAACCGCAATATACGCCGGGTTAATGGCCATGGTGTTAAACATGTATTGGGTATACATTGCTTTCTGCTGACCGAGGGCATTGAGCCCTAAACCGCAGAGAAAAACAAATACTGATAACCCTTTAACTTTCATTTCTTTAAGCAAATGACTTATTGATTTTAAGTCATTTGCTCTGTTTACGAAGTGCAAGGATTAAGGTTTCCGATATTTATATTGTGATGGTTAAAATCTTATCTTTTTAAGATTAAGTATCCTTTATTCAATCTTTTGGTTTTATCGGCATCCGTGGTGTAAATGATATAGTAATAAACGCCTTCGGGAAGGTTTTTATTCAAATTGGTTAGAATTCCGGTATTTGCGCTTCCCTGGAATGATTTATCTCCATTGTTGTAGCCGTTGATCCGGTAAACTTCATTTCCCCAACGATTAAAGATAAGTACTTCGTTATCCGGAAAAGATTCGATGTTGCCGATAATGAAGTGCTCATTACCTTCGCCATCACCATTAGGAGAGATCAAAGGATCCGGTTTAATAGCTGGATTGGTTTCATTCTCATCTGTAACTTCTTTAACCGGTGGAAGTTGATTCAAAATAGTGACATCAGCACCGCTGCCGATGGTTACCGCTGTAGAATTTACGTTTGTGATAGTGAAAAATACAAACTCATCCGGCTCTACAATATCATCATTGGAAGCAGCGATAACAAAGTATTCAGTCGTGGTTGTCTGACCGGCAGGAATTCTAATCGTAACGAAATTTTCAAACAAGTTATAATCCTCGCCTTCAACTGCATCTCCGCTTCGTTCAATTGTTATCACAACATCTTCAGAGACCGGCATATTTAATTTAGCCGTTATTGTCACTTGATTTCCTTCATAGATCCTGCTGACCGAGGGGGTTAACGTTACTATTGCAGATTGGGGAATCGTTAAGGTAACGCGAGCCTGATCGCAGGCCCCCGATGGGTCACAGGCTTCATAAAGGAAATAATCATTCCCAACATATCCGTTAGCAGCTTTATAGATGAAACTGCCGTCGGCATTGAAAGTAACCTGACCGTTTTCGGGTTGAGATATTAGCTTAAAGGTTAAGACATCGTTTTCCGGATCTGAATCATTAAGGAAAACTGTTGCCGCCAATGGCTTACCAGCTTCAACATCGAACTCGTCATCTAGGGCAGTCGGACCATCATTGGCAGGGGTAACGACTATTGTTGCAATGGCATTGTCGCAAAGACCTGTAGGGTCACAAACTTTATATTCGAAGGTAACGGTTCCGTTGAAATCCTTTAGTGGTGTATAGTCGAAACTGCCATCCGCTTTGAATACTAATTCTCCGGTCGACGGCTGGGAGATGATTGAAAAGCTCAATACATCAGCATCCGGATCTGAATCATTTGGTTCAACAGAGGCGCTAAAAGAGATGTCTTCCACCGTGGTGAACTGATCATCAACAGCAACTGGCGGGTCATTTTCGGCAGCAACGATAATAGTTCCCGTCGCCGGTTTACATGCACCTTGGGCATCACAAACCTCATACTCAAATTCAGTAGTGCCGTTCCAGCCTGGGTTTGGAGTGAAAGTAAAGGAGCCATCAGGATTGAAGACAATTGTTCCGTTTTCAGGTTCCTCGGTGAGTGTATAAGTTAGTGGATCGCCATCGGGATCTGAATCGTTACCTGTTACTGATCCGTTTACCGGTGTGTCTTCTGTACCCGGGAAGTTATCGTCCTGTGGTGCGGGGTCGCAGTTTGTGCCAGATACCGACCCGCTTAGCGTAATTGTGCAACCGGAAGCATCGGTTACAATTACTGTATATGCTCCTGCTATGATACCGTTTAAGCTCGATTGATTTAATGCAGGATTGTTGTTCCACACATGAGTGTATGGTGCGGTGCCACCGACTACGTTGACTGTAATTTTCCCGTCTGCTGTGGTTTTACAACTTGTGTTTGTGGTTAGAAGGGTAGCAGAAAGAGCAGCAGCCGGCTGAGTAATGATCACTTCTTCGGTATCCGAACATCCGTTGGCATCAGTCACCGTAACGATGTAAGTTCCGGCAGCCAGGTTAGTAGCCGTGGCTGAAGTTTGTACGGGCGTAGTGTTCCAGGAATACGTATAGACGGTGGTTCCCCCGGTTGCAGAGGCGGTTGCCGATCCGGTGGCTGTTCCAAAACAGTTGACCGGGTTGTTCATAGTGACCGCTGCCAGTAGAGCAGCAGCCGGCTGGGTAATGATCACTTCTTCGGTATCCGAACACCCGTTGGCATCAGTCACCGTAACGATGTAAGTTCCGGCAGCCAGGTTGGTAGCCGTCGCCGTGGTTTGCACCGGCGAAGTATTCCAGGAGTAAGTATAAACGCCGGTTCCCCCGGTTGCTGAAGCAGTTGCCGATCCGGTGGCTGTTCCAAAACAGTTGACCGGGTTATCCATAGTGGCCGCTGCCAGTAGAGCAGCAGCCGACTGGGTAATGATCACTTCTTCGGTATCCGAACAGCCGTTGGCATCAGTCACCGTAACGATGTAAGTTCCGGCAGCCAGGTTAGTGGCCGTTGCCGTGATTTGCACCGGTGAAGTGTTCCAGGAATACGTATAGACGCCGGTTCCCCCGGTTGCTGAAGCGGTTGCCGATCCGGTGGCTGTGCCAAAACAGTTGACCGGGTTGTTGACGGTAGTGGCTGCCAGTAAAGCAGCAGCCGGCTGGGTAATGATCACCTCTTCGGTATCCGAACATCCGTTGGCATCAGTCACCGTAACGATGTAAGTTCCGGCAGCCAGGTTAGTAGCCGTGGCTGAAGTTTGTACGGGCGTAGTGTTCCAGGAATACGTATAGACGCCTGTTCCGCCGGTTGCTGAAGCAGTTGCTGATCCGGTGGCTGTTCCAAAACAGCTGACCGAGTTATCCATAGTAGCCGCTGCCAGTAAAGCAGCAGCCGGCTGGGTAATGATCACTTCTTCGGTATCCGAACACCCGTTGGCATCAGTCACCGTAACGATGTAAGTTCCGGCAGCCAGGTTGGTAGCCGTCGCCGTGGTTTGCACCGGCGAAGTATTCCAGGAATACGTATAGACGCCGGTTCCCCCGGTTGCTGAAGCGGTTGCCGATCCGGTGGCTGTGCCAAAACAGTTGACCGGGTTGTTGACGGTAGTGGCTGCGAGTAAAGCAGCAGCCGGCTGGGTAATGATCACCTCTTCGGTATCCGAACATCCGTTGGCATCAGTCACCGTAACGATGTAAGTTCCGGCAGCCAGGTTAGTAGCCGTGGCTGAAGTTTGTACGGGCGTAGTGTTCCAGGAATACGTATAGACGCCTGTTCCGCCGGTTGCTGAAGCAGTTGCTGATCCGGTGGCTGTTCCAAAACAGTTGACCGGGTTGTTCATAGTGGCCACTGCCAGTAGAGCAGCAGCCGGCTGGGTAATGATCACTTCTTCGATATCCGAACATCCGTTGGCATCAGTCACCGTAACGATGTAAGTTCCTGCCACCAGGTTAGTAGCCGTAGCCGTCGTTTGCACCGGCGTGGTATTCCAGGAGTACGTATAGACTCCGGTTCCCCCGGTCGCTGAAGCGGTTGCTGATCCGGTGGCTGTTCCAAAACAGTTAACCGGGTTGTTGACAGTAATGGCTGCCAGTAAAGCAGCAGCCGGCTGGGTAATGATTACCTCTTCGGTATCTGAACATCCGTTGGCATCAGTCACCGTAACGATGTAAGTTCCGGCAGCCAGGTTAGTAGCGGTAGCCGTGGTTTGTACGGGCGAAGTATTCCAGGAGTAGGTATAGACGCCGGTTCCCCCGGTTGCTGAAGCGGTTGCCGATCCGGTGGCTGTTCCAAAACAGTTGACCGGGTTGTTGACGGTAATGGCTGCCAGTAAAGCAGCAGCCGGCTGGGTGATGATCACCTCTTCGGTATCCGAACATCCGTTGGCATCAGTCACCGTAACGGTGTAGGTTCCGGCAGCCAGGTTAGTAGCGGTAGCCGTCGTTTGTACCGGTGAAGTATTCCAGGAATACGAATAAACGCCGGTTCCCCCGGTTGCTGAAGCGGTTGCTGATCCGGTGGCTGTTCCAAAACAGTTGACCGGGTTGTTGACGGTAGTGGCTGCGAGTAAAGCAGCAGCCGGCTGGATAATGGTCACCTCTTCGGTATCCGAGCATCCGTTGGCATCGGTGATGGTGACAGTATAGATTCCGGCAGCCAGGTTAGTAGCGGTAGCCGTCGTTTGTACCGGTGAAGTATTCCAGGAATACGAATAAACGCCGGTTCCCCCGGTTGCTGAAGCGGTTGCCGACCCGGTGGCTGTTCCAAAACAGTTGACATTGACAGGGCTGCTGATCGTGGCAATCAAGGCAGCTGCCGGCTGGGTGATGATCACTTCTTCGGTATCCGAACATCCGTTGGCATCAGTCACCGTAACGATGTAAGTTCCGGCAGCCAGATTAGTGGCCGTAGCCGTCGTTTGTACGGGCGTAGTGTTCCAGGAATACGAATAAACACCTGTTCCCCCAGTTGCTGAAGCGGTTGCTGATCCGGTGGCTGTTCCAAAACAATTGACCGGGTTATCCATAGTGGCCGCTGCCAGTAGAGCAGCTGCCGGCTGGGTAATGATCACTTCTTCGGTATCCGAACACCCGTTGGCATCGGTGATGGTGACAGTATAAGTTCCTGCCACTAGATTAGTAGCCGCAGCCGTGGTTTGCACCGGCGTAGTGTTCCAGGAATACGAATAAACAGCGGTTCCCCCGGTTGCTGAAGCAGTTGCCGACCCGGTGGCTGTTCCAAAACAGTTGACATTGACAGGGCTGCTGATCGTGGCAATCAAGGCAGCAGCCGGCTGAGTAATGATCACTTCTTCGATATCCGAACATCCGTTGGCATCAGTCACCGTAACGATGTAAGTTCCTGCCACCAGGTTAGTAGCCGTAGCCGTCGTTTGCACCGGCGTGGTATTCCAGGAGTACGTATAGACGCCGGTTCCCCCGGTTGCTGAAGCGGTTGCCGATCCAGTGGCTGTTCCAAAACAGTTGACCGGGTTGTTGACGGTAGTGGCTGCCTGTAAAGCAGCAGCCGGCTGGGTAATGGTCACCTCTTCGGTATCCGAGCATCCGTTGGCATCGGTGATGGTGACAGTATATGTTCCGGCAGCCAGGTTAGTAGCGGTAGCCGTGGTTTGTACCGGTGAAGTATTCCAGGAATACGAATAAACGCCGGTTCCCCCGGTTGCTGAAGCGGTTGCTGATCCGGTGGCTGTTCCAAAACAGCTGACCGGGTTATCCATAGTAGCCGCTGCCAGTAAAGCAGCAGCCGGCTGGGTGATGATCACCTCTTCGGTATCCGAACATCCGTTGGCATCAGTCACCGTAACGGTGTAGGTTCCGGCAGCCAGGTTAGTGGCCGTTGCCGTGATTTGCACCGGTGAAGTGTTCCAGGAATACGTATAGACGCCGGTTCCCCCGGTTGCTGAAGCGGTTGCTGATCCGGTCGCTGTTCCAAAACAGTTGACCGGGTTACCCATAGTGGCCGCTGCGAGTAAAGCAGCAGCCGGCTGGGTAATGATCACCTCTTCGGTATCTGAACAGCCATTGGCATCGGTGATGGTGACAGTATAGGTTCCGGCAGTCAGATTGGTTGCTGTGGCTGAAGTTTGTACGGGAGTAGTGTTCCAGGAGTAGGTATAGAGACCGGTTCCGCCGGTTGCAGAGGCGGTTGCCGATCCGGTGGCTGTTCCAAAACAGTTGACCGGGTTATCCATAGTGGCCGCTGCGAGTAAAGCAGCAGCCGGCTGGGTAATAATCACCTCTTCGGTATCCGAACATCCGTTGGCATCGGTGATGGTGACCGTATAAGTTCCTGCCACTAGATTAGTAGCCGTAGCCGTGGTTTGCACCGGCGTAGTGTTCCAGGAATACGAATAAACACCGGTTCCGCCAGTTGCTGAAGCAGTTGCCGATCCGGTGGCTGTTCCAAAACAGTTGACCGGGTTATCCATAGTGGCCGCTGCCAGTAGAGCAGCAGCCGGCTGGGTAATGATCACTTCTTCGGTATCCGAACACCCGTTGGCATCAGTCACCGTAACGATGTAAGTTCCGGCAGCCAGGTTGGTAGCCGTCGCCGTGGTTTGTACCGGTGAAGTATTCCAGGAATACGTATAGACACCGGTTCCCCCGGTTGCAGAGGCGGTTGCTGACCCGGTGGCTGTTCCAAAACAGTTGACATTGACAGGGCTGCTGATCGTGGCAATCAAGGCAGCAGCCGGCTGGGTAATAATCACCTCTTCGGTATCCGAACATCCGTTGGCATCGGTGATGGTGACCGTATAGGTCCCGGCAGCCAGGTTAGTAGCCGTGGCTGAAGTTTGTACGGGCGTAGTGTTCCAGGAGTAGGTATAAACACCGGTTCCCCCGGTTGCTGAAGCGGTTGCCGATCCGGTGGCTGTTCCAAAACAGTTGACCGGGTTGTTGACGGTAGTGGCTGCCAGTAAAGCAGCTGCCGGCTGGGTAATGATCACCTCTTCGGTATCCGAACATCCGTTGGCATCAGTCACCGTAACGATGTAAGTTCCGGCAGTCAGATTGGTTGCTGTGGCTGAAGTTTGTACGGGCGTAGTGTTCCAGGAATACGTATAGACGCCGGCTCCCCCGGTTGCTGAAGCGGTTGCCGATCCGGTGGCTGTTCCAAAACAGTTGACCGGATTGTTGACGGTAATGGCTGCCAGTAAAGCAGTAGCCGGCTGAGTAATGATCACGTCTTCGATATCCGAACAGCCGTTGGCATCAGTCACCGTAACGATGTAAGTTCCTGCCACTAGATTAGTAGCCGTAGCGGTGGTTTGCACCGGTGAAGTGTTCCAGGAATACGTATAGACGCCGGTTCCCCCGGTTGCTGAAGCGGTTGCTGATCCGGTGGCTGTTCCAAAACAGTTGACATTAACAGGGCTGCTGATCGTGGCAATCAAGGCAGCAGCCGGCTGGGTAATAATCACCTCTTCGGTATCCGAACATCCGTTGGCATCGGTGATGGTGACCGTATAGGTCCCGGCAGCCAGGTTAGTAGCCGTGGCTGAAGTTTGTACGGGCGTAGTGTTCCAGGAGTAGGTATAAACACCGGTTCCCCCGGTTGCTGAAGCGGTTGCCGATCCGGTGGCTGTTCCAAAACAGTTGACCGGGTTGTTGACGGTAGTGGCTGCCAGTAAAGCAGCTGCCGGCTGGGTAATGATCACCTCTTCGGTATCCGAACATCCGTTGGCATCAGTCACCGTAACGATGTAAGTTCCGGCAGTCAGATTGGTTGCTGTGGCTGAAGTTTGTACGGGAGTAGTGTTCCAGGAATACGTATAGACGCCGGTTCCCCCGGTTGCTGAAGCAGTTGCCGATCCGGTGGCTGTTCCAAAACAGTTGACCGGGTTATCCATAGTGGCCGCTGCCAGTAGAGCAGCAGCCGGCTGGGAAATGATCACCTCTTCGGTATCCGAACAATCGTTGGCGTCGGTGATGGTGACAGTATAAGTTCCTGCCACTAGATTAGTAGCCGTAGCCGTGGTTTGCACCGGCGTAGTGTTCCAGGAATACGAATAAACACCGGTTCCGCCAGTTGCTGAAGCAGTTGCCGATCCGGTAGCTGTTCCAAAACAGTTGACCGGGTTATCCATAGTGGCCGCTGCCAGTAGAGCAGCAGCCGGCTGGGTAATGATCACTTCTTCGGTATCCGAACACCCGTTGGCATCAGTCACCGTAACGATGTAAGTTCCGGCAGCCAGGTTGGTAGCCGTCGCCGTGGTTTGTACCGGTGAAGTATTCCAGGAATACGTATAGACACCGGTTCCCCCGGTTGCAGAGGCGGTTGCTGACCCGGTGGCTGTTCCAAAACAGTTGACATTGACAGGGCTGCTGATCGTGGCAATCAAGGCAGCAGCCGGCTGGGTAATGATCACCTCTTCGGTATCCGAACATCCGTTGGCATCAGTGATGGTGACCGTATAGGTTCCGGCAGCCAGGTTAATGGCCGTTGCCGTGGTTTGCACCGGTGAAGTATTCCAGGAATACGTATAGACACCGGTTCCCCCGGTTGCTGAAGCGGTTGCCGATCCGGTGGCTGTGCCAAAACAGTTGACCGGGTTGTTGACGGTAGTGGCTGCGAGTAAAGCAGCAGCCGGCTGGGTAATGATCACCTCTTCGGTATCCGAACATCCGTTGGCATCAGTCACCGTAACGATGTAAGTTCCGGCAGCCAGGTTAGTAGCCGTGGCTGAAGTTTGTACGGGCGTAGTGTTCCAGGAATACGTATAGACGCCTGTTCCGCCGGTTGCTGAAGCAGTTGCTGATCCGGTGGCTGTTCCAAAACAGTTGACCGGGTTGTTCATAGTGGCCACTGCCAGTAGAGCAGCAGCCGGCTGGGTGATGATCACCTCTTCGGTATCCGAACATCCGTTGGCATCAGTCACCGTAACGGTGTAGGTTCCGGCAGCCAGGTTAGTAGCGGTAGCCGTCGTTTGTACCGGTGAAGTATTCCAGGAATACGAATAAACAGCGGTTCCGCCGGTTGCTGAAGCGGTTGCTGATCCGGTGGCTGTTCCAAAACAGTTAACCGGGTTGTTGACAGTAATGGCTGCCAGTAAAGCAGCAGCCGGCTGGGTAATGATTACCTCTTCGGTATCTGAACATCCGTTGGCATCAGTCACCGTAACGATGTAAGTTCCGGCAGCCAGGTTAGTAGCGGTAGCCGTGGTTTGTACGGGCGAAGTATTCCAGGAGTAGGTATAGACGCCGGTTCCCCCGGTTGCTGAAGCGGTTGCCGATCCGGTGGCTGTTCCAAAACAGTTGACCGGGTTGTTGACGGTAATGGCTGCGAGTAAAGCAGCAGCCGGCTGGGTAATGATCACCTCTTCGGTATCCGAGCATCCGTTGGCATCGGTGATGGTGACAGTATAGGTTCCGGCAGCCAGGTTAGTAGCGGTAGCCGTCGTTTGTACCGGTGAAGTATTCCAGGAATACGAATAAACACCGGTTCCCCCGGTTGCTGAAGCGGTTGCTGATCCGGTGGCTGTTCCAAAACAGTTCACATTAACAGGGCTGCTGATCGTGGCCATCAAGGCAGCAGCCGGCTGGGTAATGGTCACCTCTTCGGTATCCGAGCATCCGTTGGCATCGGTGATGGTGACAGTATAGGTTCCGGCAGCCAGGTTAGTAGCGGTAGCCGTCGTTTGTACCGGTGAAGTATTCCAGGAATACGAATAAACGCCGGTTCCCCCGGTTGCTGAAGCGGCTGCTGATCCGGTGGCTGTTCCAAAACAGTTGACATTGACAGGGCTGCTGATCGTGGCAATCAAGGCAGCAGCCGGTTGGGTAATGATTACCTCTTCGGTATCCGAACATCCGTTGGCATCAGTCACCGTAACGATGTAAGTTCCGGCAGCCAGGTTAGTAGCCGTAGCCGTGGTTTGCACCGGTGAAGTGTTCCAGGAGTAGGTATAGACGCCGGTTCCTCCGGTTGCTGAAGCGGTTGCTGATCCGGTCGCTGTTCCAAAACAGCTGACATTCACCGGACTGCTAATAGTCGCGGACAATGCTTGTGTCGGTCCTGAGATAGTTACTGTCTGACTTGTGGTACAACCGTTTGCATCAGTTACGATTACGGTGTAGGTTCCCGCCGCCAGTTTGGTAGCCGTGGCAGTTGTCTGCACCGGCGTGGTATTCCATGAGTAAGTATAGGTTCCCGTGCCGCCGGTTGCCGTTACGGTTGCCTGGCCTTTGGCGTCGTCAAAGCAGGTGACATTGGTCTGGGAGCTGATGGCTGCTGTCAAGGCTTGTATTGGTTCGGTGATGATTACCGTCCTGGTGGTTGTACAGTTGTTTTTATCATTTACCGTTACGATGTAAGTTCCGGCAATCAGGCCGACAGCGGTAGTACCGGTTTGCACCGGAATTGTGTTCCATGAGTAAGTGTAGGTTCCTGTTCCACCGGTTGCCAGAACGGTTGCTGCGCCAGTAGCCTCACCGAAGCAATTGATATTAGTCTGGCCGCTGATGTTTATTTTTAAATCGGCAGGCTGAGTAATGGTTACGTTATTCGTTAAGCTTTGGCAGTTGTCATTAACTGTAAGCGTATAAACTCCCGCGGGCAAGTTGTTTACGGAGGACGTTGTTCCCACTTCAGTACCCGCTGCATTCTTCCAGCTGTAGGCAAGTGTTCCCAGTGCATTGGCAACCGTTCCGGCGGTTACTGATCCGGTGCTTCCACCATAACATGAAACATCCGTTTTAGAAGATACCGCTAAAGTTAAAGCGGTTGGTTCGGCAATAACCACTATCTCTTCATCAGTACAACCATTCGCGTCAGTGATTAAAACGGTATAGGATCGCGCCACCAGATTAGTAAATGTTCCTGTAGGCTGAAAAGTTACTCCATTATCTATACTGTACTTATATGGTGCCGTGCCATTTGCCCCGATAACTGTCAAGGCACCATCGTTGCCTCCAAAACAGGTTACTTTGGTGTTTTTAGTTAATGATCCAAGGAGGGTCAAAGGTTGCGTTACATCAATAGTTCCTGTGATTGGATTACATCCATTGGCATCCGAAATTGTATAAGTTAAGCCAGCACCAGCGCTGACATCCGTAAAAACACCATGGTCATTCACAACTCCGTTAAGAGTATAAGATATTGGAGCTGTACCGCCTGAGGACGTAAGGGTAACGGTCGCCGTTCCGCCGAAACAAAGAACCGGAGAAGTAACACTGGCGCTTGTTAAAGCAAATAGATTGGGTTGAGTAATAGTTACAACTGAGGTGGTAATATTACATCCGTTGGCATCTGTCACTTTCACAGTATAATCGCCGGCCGTTAATCCCGTGGCTGTTGCAGTCGTTTGAGCCGGAGTGGTACTCCATAAATAAGAATACCCAGTACCTACAGTTCCTCCGCTTGCAACAACTGTGGCCGAAGTTGTACCGCCATAACATGTGATACTTCCGGGGGTTATAACGGCACTTAAGTCAGTTGGGGGACTTGTTAAAGTTACTGGAAGAGAAATTCTACAATCATTAGCATCCCTGGCGATAACCGTATGCTGGCCTGCCGCAAGGCCAGAAAAAATGCCTGTAAAGTTTGTGAACGCCGAGCCATCAATGCTGAATGAGTATGGTGTTACACCTCCATCTACTGATACTTTTATTATACCATCCTGTAATCCAAAACAGGTTATGTTTTCTTGGGCTACCGAAACAAGGATCGGATTGGGTTGAGTGATAACAATGTCCTGAATGATCACGCAACCGTTTAGATCTCGTACAGTAACACGATAATCGTTACCTGAAAGGTGTACAATAGGATCGGTAATATATGGCCCTGTTCCCCCTGTGATGTTTACAACTACACTTGTTGATGAAGAGGATGTGCTGCTGCAAAGAATCTCAGGAATAGTGACTGTGAAGTTCAGTTGCTCAGGTTGTTGAACGGTCAACTGGTAGGTCGCGATACAGCCGTTGAGATCTTTAACGCTGATTTCATGTACACCAGCAACCGTGGTAAAGGTAGGTGATGGTTGGTATGGTAAGCCGTTTAGGCTGTAACTGTAGCCTGGCGATCCACCTGCACCGCTCGCAGTTATTGTGGTTGTCCCACCGAAGCATAAGATGGGTGATGAAGTGGCCGAAGCTGTTAAAACAGGTGGTTCATTGATAGTGAAACTTGCAGCTGTGAACTGGCAGCCATTTGCATCATATACAGTTACGCTATAAACACCTGCAGAGAGCATATTGGTTGCGGGTTCGGCTATGGTCTCACCGTTTCTTGTCCATAAGAAAGTATAATCTGGCGTTCCGCCTCCCACTGTTATTGTCGCAGCACCATCTGTTCCACCGTTACAGCTTACATCTTTCGATTTTACTGCGGTAAAGGTTAATAATGCCGTTGGCTGCGTAATGACAATGGTTTGGGTAACGGGATCACAGCCTTTGGAATCTGTAACCGTTACTTCATAAATACCAGCTGACAGGGCATTTAGATCCGGTGTAATAGTGACATTGTCTTTTTTCCAGGAATAAGTATAGGCCGGATTTCCACCTGACACATTAAGCTGAATGGAACCTGTTGCATCTCCGTAACAGTCAACATCTGTTTTATTAACCAGTATTGTAACTGGAGAAGGTTGATATACCTGGATGTTTAATGAGAAGGTACATCCGGCAGCATCGGTAACTACAACAGAATAAACAGCTGCTTTCAGGTTTGTTCTACTCGCAGCAGTGGAACCATCATTCCAAAGATAAGTGTAGCCTGTTCCAATAGTTCCGCCGGAAGCCGTTAAGTTTAAGGATCCATCCTGACCATCGAAGCACGTGACATTCTGTTTAACTACTGTAGCAAAAAGGGGCTGAGCAGGTTGAGTCAAGGTAATGGTCTCACTCACAACAAAGCAACCATTGATATCCGTTACCTTAACCGAATATGATCCTGCAGTTAGATTAGCCAGGTTTTGAGATATGGAGCCATTTGACCACTCGTAAAAATAGGGTCCGTTACCTCCGGTTACATTGATTGAGATCGAACCGGAGTTATCGCCGTAGCATTCAATGTTAGTTTGAGCAGCTGCTATAGTAATAGGTGCCGGTGCTAGGATAGTAACTGAACCAGTGGCTGAAATACAACCATTAGCATCTGTGGCAATAACGGTGTAGGTTCCGGAAGTAAGACCAGTAATTTCTTGTGTCGTCTGGCCATTTGACCAAAGATAAGTGTAAGGGGCTATACCTCCAGATACATTAACCATCGCTGACCCCGCGGTCCCGTCAGAGCAAATATTATCTCCTTTGCTAACATTAACAACCATTTGTTCGGGTCCTGAGATCCGAATAGCAAAATCTGTTGAGCAACCACTTGCATCCGTAACAATTCCTGAATAAATACCTGCCGCCAAACCGTTGCGGTTCCAAGTCGTTTCGCCCGTAGACCATTTAACCTGGTACGGACTTGTTCCGCCCGCTGGACTCACGGTTATAGTTCCTGTCTGGTCAGAGAAGCATTTAATGTCTTCCGTTGCGGCAGTAATACTTACGGGCGCCGCTGGTTGGGCTATGGTTATCGAAGCTGAGGTTTGGCAGTTATTAGCATCAACTACTAAAACACCGTAAATACCTGCAGCAAGATTTGCAATATCTTCTGTTTGTGGCCCATTTGACCAGATATATTTGTAAGGAGCTGTTCCGCCAGTTACAGTAAGATTAATTGCGCCTGTTGCTGATCCGAAGCACAAAACATCAGTTTGAGAGGAGCTGAGGTTTAATTCCAGTGCTGGTTCCGCTATTAATATATTGTTAATAGAAAACGTGCAACCATTATCATCGGTGATAATAACAGAGTATAACCCCTTGGTAAGACCACTTAAGTTTTGTGTGGTTACTCCGGTTGACCATAAGTAGGAATAGGGAGCCGTGCCGCCACTTCCGGATAACGTAATCCGCCCGTCATTTCCATCTTTACAGTTTACATTCTTTGGAGTTGCTGTAAAGTTTAAAGCTAAAGGTTGGCCAATATTTTTGGAGATAGTTTGTTCACAACCATTTTTATCGGTAATGGTAACTGACACCGGACCAGCGAGAAGGTTGCTGATCACGAGCGGACTGCTTACTGGACTACCTTTATAAAAATAAGGAGCGGTACCACCATTAATTTCAACTGTTAAGGTTCCTGTCTGACCTCCAAAGCAGTCAACATCTGTAGCTTCAGCTTCCAGGAGAAGCTTGTTAGGTTGATTTAGAGTAATGGATTTGAATGCTGTACAACCGTTTGCGTCAGTCACCATCACGCCATAGGTACCAGGAGCAAGACCTGAGCGGCCACTGGTGAAAGGTCCGGATGGCAGATCATCCCATTTATAAGCATAGGCACCAGTACCTCCCGTTACAGAAAGATTTATTTTCCCATCGCTTACTCCGTTGCATGAAATGTTTTCAGGCAGCATCGTCACAGCAATTGGCGGAGGTGCGGTTATTTCAAATGGAATAACTTTCTGGCATAGAACCGCGTCAGTTATCGTTAAGGTGTAAGTTCCTGCCGACAGGTTGGAGATATTTTTAGTAGTAGCCCCATTTGACCATAAGTACGAATAATTTGTAGTTGCTCCGGAAACGTCTAAACTGATACTACCATCGTTTCCCAGGTTACAGGTAACATTTGTTAGACTGACATTGGTAATGGTAAAAGGAGCAGCTGGTTGGCTTATATCGACTATTAAGGAGTTCAATTCGCAACCAGTAGCGTCAAGAATTTTTACTTCATAGGTTCCGGCAGGCAGGCCCGTTCTTACAGCTTCATCCAGCCCCGGCGCATCTGTCCAGATATATTTATAGGGCGCGTTTCCTCCAGTTACAGAAACCCTGATTTCGCCTGTATGGTCTCCATAACATAAAATATTATTATGAGACGCCTCAACCATAATGGGAGGTTCAATAGAGAATGGGACAATCTGCGTTTGGGTACATCCAAGGGCATCAGTTACTGTAAGCAGTGATGTAGTAGCATCAATCGGCGTGTAGACTTTTTGATAAGGGCCTGTTCCTCCGCTGATATCCAGACTGATACTTGCTGCAGGATCAGAGCCCTCGCATATTAAGTCAATTTGCTTTACAGTAATAGTTATCGGTATAGGATCATTTAAAGCAATTCGATGAGTAGTTGTACACCCTTTCTGGTCTGTTACGGCTACTTCGTATACTCCGGCTGTTAAGGCATTAAGATCCGGAGCCGCTAGCGGATCTCCATCTTTTGTCCATGTATATGTATAGGGTGCAAAACCCCCGGTTACGTTTAATAGCTGGATAGAACCATTTGAAGCGCCGACACAAATTGGGTCTTTCTTAGATAAGGTCACCCTTATTTCTGCTGGCTGAGTGACAGTTACGGTAAGTGTTTTCGTACATCCGTTGGCATCGGTAACCACTACAGAATAATTTCCTGCTTTTTGTCCGGACAGGTCTTCAGAATATTGCCCTTCAGACCAGTCATAGTAGTAGGGCGCAACTCCTCCAGAAACAGAAATATCGATACTTCCGTTATTGCCATCGTAGCAACTAACATTTGTTACTGCTGTTAGAGAAACGTTTAGGGGTAAGGTTGGTTGAGAAACTGTAACTGGCAACGTAGCAACACAGCCATTGGCATCAGTGACTATAACATTATAAGTACCTGCTAATAAACTATTAATATCCTGAGTAGTTGCTCCGGTATTCCATTTGTAGGTGTAGGGCGCTGCTCCTCCAATTACACTGAGATTAATTGATCCGGTGTTGGCACCGAAACATTTAACATTTGTAATGCTGGTTGTAAGAGCCAGAGCAGGAAGTTCGGAGACGGTTACAGTTCGTGTTGCTGTGCAGCCTTTCGCATCAGTAACAACAACAGAGTATGTTCCTGCGGGTATTGCAGACAGATCTTCAGTTACGAAAGCTCCGCTGTTCCAATTATAAGTGAACGGAGCAGTGCCCCCGGTTACTACCAGGTTTACTGAACCAGTGTTCGTCCCAAAGCATTTAATATTTATCTGGGAAGAACTTAAAGACAGCGTGGCAGGTTGTGATACATTCACCGTTTTAACGGCATTACAACCGTTTGCATCAGTTACCGTTACGCTGTAGGTTCCCGCTTTTAAGCCGGAAATATCAGGGGTGTTTTCGCCGGTGTTCCACAGAAAGGCATAAGGTGCACTACCGCCTGATGGAGAGAGTGAAATAGAGCCATCGCTGCTGCCGAAACAACTTACATTGCTAGTGGTATTTGCAATTACTATTTTTGAAGGTTGTGTAATTGTGAATGATTGTGTAGTTGAACAATTTTTACTGTCCCGAACCGTCACAGTATAAGTGCCTGCTGAGAGGTTAGAAACGTTTTGACTACTTGCCCCCGTTGACCAGAGGTAAGCATAAGGTGCGGCACCGCCCGTTACCGCTAGATTTATTGCCCCGGTATTGCCTCCATAACATACAACCTGAGTTGGGGTTGCAGTCATTAAAAGTTCAGCAGGCGCTACGATAGTAACGGTTTGGCTACTAGAGCAACCTTTCGCATCAATTACGGTAACTGTATAATTCCCTGCGGCTAAACTATTTACATTTTGAGTTATGGCTCCATTCGACCAGCTATAAGTGTAGGGTGCAGTACCGCCGGCAACAGATAATGAAATTTGTCCATTGCTTCCCCCAAAACAGGAGAGGTCCGATTTAGCTGTTGAGATAACTAAGGGCGAAGGCTGCATAATATTTACAGAATACGAAGCCTGACAACCGTTAGCATCAGTGACGATTACGCTATACGAGCCGATTGCTAAACCTGAAATATTTTGTGTTGTTGCACCATTACTCCACAAGTAAGTATAAGGAGCGGTACCGCCGGTTGGATTCAAGGAAATGGTGCCATCTGCCTGCCCGGCACATTTTACGTCTGTTTTTACCGGATTTATACTGATCGGCGCTGCAGGCTGGGTGATATTTACAATAGTTTCTTTAGGGCATCCATTAGCGTCAACCAATGTTACAGTATATACTCCGGCAGGTAAGTTCTTTGCAGTTCCCATCTGGTTTACTATGGGTATGTTTACTGCTGCATTTCCATCCTTACTGTAATATGCCCGATAAGCGCCGGCCCCACCTTTTCCAGTTACTGTAATACTGCCGGTGGCTTGATTAAAGCATTTCACGTCCACCTGGGTAGTTGAAACTGAAAATGGAGATAAAATAAAGAGATTGTCGATTACAGCTCCACAGGAAGGTTTATTTGAGGCAGGGTCTGTGAAAACGATTGATGCAGATGTCACTCCTGGCGGCGTAGTAAATGTTAGAGCCACAGTTTGAATACCACCACCGTTCGTGGCGTTAATATCGTAGCTAGTTAAAACGGTTGATCCGGAAAGTAGCTGAACTCTAAACGATGTCTGGGCGTTTGCATGACAGTCGTCTAACAGGCTATAATTAAAGGAGAAGGTATAGGTAGTGTCAGATGTAAGGTTGGTTAGGTTTTGTTTTAGGGAATAATTAAGGCTTTTTTTAATGTGTGCTCCTATACTACCGTTGTTGTTCACAACTTTTAATAGGTGCCCGGGTGCCCCCGGAAAATAATTTCCTACTGATGGGTATTCATCAGGTGCAATGTTCGAAAAATTCCCCGAGGTTACCGCATTGTCACACTGAGCCCATGCGTCGAGCTGAAAACCAGATAGAAGTATTAAAAGCGCTCCTAACTTTACATATATAGAAAGTTTACCCTCTATTTTTTGATAGAGGGTAAAAATGATTGAACGAAAATACTGTATAAAGCAGCGGGTAAAAATCTCCATATATTCCTGTTTAGAGTTTATTATTGAAGACAGTTATTTCTGATTGCATCATGAGTTCGAGAGCTTGGAGATTTATACGAACTCTTTTTTAAAAAGTTAACCTTAAATGCAACTAATTAAACAGGAAGGCAAAAAAACCATCGTGAAATTAAAGGGAGAGAAAGTAGAGCTATGCTTGGCTGAAGTAATTCAAAAGAGCTTGAGTCTGTTTCAAATTTAGAACTTCCAGTAACTGAGTTTCGGTAGCTTCCCGGATGTTCTTTACCGACTTAAACTTCCGTAATAACTTATCGGCAGATGTTCTGCCAACGCCGGGGATGCTTTCAAGTTCAGTAGCCAGGGTAGCTTTGTTACGCTTTAAGCGGTGAAAGGTGATACCAAACCGATGAGCTTCATCCCTTAATTGCTGGATGATCTTTAAAGATTCAGACTTTTTATCGAGATATAGAGGGTAGGGATCGTTGGGATAATAAATTTCCTCCAGACGCTTGGCAATGCCAATGATCGTCACCTGGTTTTCTATCCCCAAAAGCTTCAAACTTTTAATTGCCGAGGATAATTGACCTTTACCACCATCAATAACAATAAGCTGGGGTAAACTGTCTCCTTCGTCCAGCATCCGTCGGTAACGTCTAAAGACAGCTTCCTCCATAGTGGCGAAATCGTCCGGCCCCTCAACTGTTTTCACATTAAAGTGACGGTAGTCTTTTTTAGAAGGGCGTGCATCTTTGAAAACCACAATAGCAGAAACAGGAAACTTGCCCTGGAAGTTCGAGTTGTCAAAACATTCAATATGTCTTGGAAGCTGATTAAGCCGCAGATCTTTCATCATCTGAGTCAGTAACCTTTCAATCCGCACTTCCGGGTTGAGCTTCTCATAATGCTCCAGCTTATCCCGTTTAAAGAAAGCCACGTTCTTTTGTGAAAGCTCCAGCAATTTTTTCTTTTCACCCAACTTAGGCACCGTAAACTTAATTCCAGTTTCTTCCCAGTCAATGTCAAACGGAACAATGATTTCTCTTGATACGCTGTTAAACCTTGTTCTGAATTCTGATATGGCAATGGTAAGCAGGTCCAGATCAGTCTCCTCAACACGTTTTTTTAATTCCAGAGTCTGTGTCGTGGTTACCGTTCCGTTCATTACTTTCAGGTAGTTTACAAAAGCATGCTTTTCATCAGTAGCTATGCTGAAAACATCTACATCGGTAATAGAAGAATTGACGATTGTAGATTTGCTTTGATATTTTTCAAGCAAATCATACTTTCTTTTTAAGCGATGAGAAAGCTCAAAATTTAGGTCGGTAATCGATTGATCGAGCTCATTTTTTAGTCGCCTGATTATAGCACTGGTCTTCCCATTCAAAATATCCTTTATTTCTTCAATATTTTGATTGTAATCTTCCTGGGTCTGAAATGCCTGGCAGGGTCCTTTACAGTTCCCGATCTGGTACTCCAGGCAAACCCGAAACTTTCCGGACTCAATATTCGAAGGCGTAAGCGGGAGATTGCAGGTACGTAAAGGATAGATCTCTTTGACCATACCGAGAATAGTATGCATCATGCTTACCGAGGCATATGGACCGAAATAGGTAGAGCCGTCTTTTATTAAGTTACGAGTCCAATAGATCCGGGGAAACCTTTCGTTTTTGATAACAATCCATGGATACGTTTTGTCATCTTTTAATAAAACATTGTATCTCGGCTGGTGCTTTTTTATCAGGCTATTCTCTAACAGCCACGCATCAATTTCGGTGTCAACAATCGTGAAAGTGATGTTACTGATCTTACTGACCAATACGCGGGTTTTAGCATTTACCTTATAGTTGTCTTTGTTGAAATAGGAGCCAACCCTGTTCTTCAGGTTTTTCGCTTTACCAATATAGATTAGCTCACCAGCCTGGTCATAGAACTGGTAGACTCCCGGTTTTCCGGGAATCTTTTGTAAAGCAGTGCGATGATCAAAGGGCATAGAGAGGTTTGAGATGTTAGATCTGAGATATTAGGTGAGATTTGAGATGTAGATTTGAGATTGATAATCCTGGGCTTCTAAAATCTAATATCTCACGTCTAATATCTCTTTTAAAATCCTAGCTTTTCGTCTACTTCAGTTATTCCGGATTGCTGTTTCGTATAAGCACCGCAGTCAAGAGTGACATTGACTCCTCCTTTTGGAACTTCAAAATCACCTTTGCTGTACTGTAAACTCTTATCGGCGTAGACACTTTTCATGTAAAGTGCAAATATAGGTAAAGCGGTATTCGCGCCTTCACCGTCATTGGTTGTAGCAAAGTGAATGGCACGGTCTTCAGCACCGGTCCAAACGCCGGTAACTAACTGAGGTGTAATGCCAATAAACCATCCGTCCGAGTTATTCTGAGTCGTTCCTGTTTTTCCCCCTATTGGATTCAAAAGATTGTACCTGCCTCTCAATCGCCTTCCGGTTCCATCAGTTACAACTGCTTTAAGCATATTAGTCATCACGTAAGCAGTCTGCGGATTCAATGCGACCTTAACCTGTGGTTTGCGCTCGTATATCACGTTGCCGTTCTTATCTTCAATTCGCAACAAATAGAGGGGTTCTGTCCAGATACCGTGATTTACAAATGTAGAATATGCTCCAACCATGTCATAAACTGAGGCATCGAAAGAACCCAGGCAAATAGAAGGAAAAGCTGGAACATCACTGGTAATACCCATATTTTTAGTAAGAGTTGATACAGCAGTTGCACCCACCTCATACATCATTCGCGCAGTTATAAAGTTTTGTGAATTGGCCAATCCTCGTTTCAATGTCAAATGTCCGGGAATAGAATTATATGCACGGGGCGTCCATCCCTCAATGGTTATCGGTTCATTCGGAACGGTGTAACACGGCGAGAAACCCGCATTGATTGCCGCAGCATATGTAAATGGTTTGGCTGTGGAGCCTACCTGCCGCGTTCCCATTTTTACCTGGTCATACTTGAAATATTCGAAATTATTTCCCCCAACCCAGGCCCTCACATAACCGGTTTCAGGTTCCATTGACATAACAGCATTTCGCAAGATCATTTTATAGTACCTGACGGAGTCAATGGGTCGCATGGTAGTATCAATATCACCCCTCCAACTGAAAATGGTCATTTTCACCGGCCGCTTAAAATCTTCCATAATCTCCTCCTTGGATTTCCCTTCAGATTTCAATTGCTGATAACGGTCGGATCTTTTAATCCCCAGATCAATTAGTTCGGTTGCTCCTTCAGCTTTAAACGGGTCGCGGCCGCGGAACTGACGATTGAACTGGACTTGTAGTTCTCTGAGATAGGTACGCTGTGCTTTTTCAGCATAGTTCTGCATCTTCGAATTGATAGTAGTATAAATCTTCAACCCGTCACGATCCAGATCGTAAGGTGTACCGTCGGCTTTAGCGATAGAATTTTCTTCAAAGGTTTTTTGAATGTCTTTTTTGAGTACTGCACGGAAGTAGGCCGCTGATCCATCGTTATGATCTGACGCATTGAACGAGAGCTTTAATGGCAGATCTTTCAAGCGTGCTGTCTCTTCATCACTCAGATAACTCGCATTATGCATATTCTCCAGAACGGTGTTTCGGCGCGCAAGAGCTCGTTCCGGATTACGGAGTGGATTGTAATAGGAAGGACCTTTTAACATTCCTATTAATATCGCCGCCTGCTGAGGTTCCAGTTTATCCGGGGTCGTGCTAAAGTATGTACGTGCTGCCGATTTTATTCCATAAGTATTATAAGCACCATAATCCACGGTATTCAGATACATCGTGATGATTTCCTCTTTCGTGTACTGACGCTCTAATTTTACGGCTAAAATTAGTTCTTGTAATTTTTGAATAACTCGCTTAACACTGTTCTTTGCCCGCCCTTCTTTGGAAAACAGGTTTAAAGCCAGTTGCTGAGTAATGGTACTTGCGCCTTCTTTTTTACCGATAAGATTTTTAAAGAGGATAGCAAAGCTTCGCTTGAAATCAATTCCCGAATGATTATAGAAACGCTTATCCTCGGTCGCGATCAGCGCATTAATTACATTGGGGGAAAGTTCATCATATCGAACATTGGTCCGGTTCTGTATATAATAGGTACCTAATATTACATTGTCATCAGAAATGACTTCTGATGCCTGGTTGCTCTTAGGATTTTCGAGGTCGCGGAACGATGGCAGGGTTCCAAACAGCCCCAGACCGATGCTGAAAATAATAATGGCCCCCAAGGCTATAAATCCTATAATCCATTTCCAGAAGTTTATTGTATAGCGGTTAAGATCTTGATTAGTTAACTTGTTATTTTTATTATTCATGTTTATTATTCGCTTCTGCCAAAATTTTGCAGATAAAATTCGTTGTATTTGTTAATGGTTTCCCGGTCAGTTAATTTATCCAGATTTTCCTTACTTATAAAAAAAGTACCGTATTTCTCAGAAGGGACTTTCATAATCTGTTTCATTAACGGATTGATATTACGGTAATAATCCGCTACGGCTTCTTTAGATGAAAAAGCCCCGACAAATATCAGTTGATTTTGGCTATTAACCGATTTTAACTGATGTTTTATTCCATTACCCGAAAAATTTGCCCGGTTGAACTGCCCAATGCCGAATCTGGAAGAGCTTAGGTTTACTGATGGATCCGCTACATTTATTACGAAATAATATTCCGGCGATTCATTTAGCGTGAAAAGACTGCTTTCGGCCGGTGCAGGAGTTAAAGCCGTCGGAACAGGCTTTTGCTCGGGAACTACCGGCTTACTGACGTTTGTATTATTAACAGTATTACCGGTTGCGGTTGTATTTCCGATCACAGCAGCTACTGCTTCTGCTTCCGGCTCTTCAACAAATTGAGGTTCCGAAGAGTCGAAATCAACCAAAGCATAAGTTCTCCTGCTCATCGAAACTCTGTTAGAATCGATGAACCGTAAATGTTGCTGAACCAGTGGGACGATCAGCTTCTCTTCCGGAAAGTCGGTTATTATTTGTTTAAAGGCACTATCCAATACATTTAACCTCTGAGTGTGCCCTAAGGCAAGTGCATTCAGGTAGGCTAACTGCGGAGAAAGCTTATTTGCCGCAAATGTCTGCTTTGCCTGATTGGTCAGACTCAAAACCTCACGATATTTTTTTTGCGTGTAGTTTTCATACACTTTATTATAAAATTCATGAAGTGCGCTTTCCTGCTCGTCTGTTTGGGCGGTATAGCCCGGATTCCTGATAATTTTGGCAAAGGGTGATTCCGGATATTGATTTAAAAGGATATTCTTGTACTCCAATGATTTCTTTGGGTTACTGCTCGCATACAGCCTGTACAAATTGTAATAAAGCGGTAACTTCAGACTGTTGTCAGGGAAACGAGCGAGCATAGTTTCATATGTTATAATTGCCTCCGGCTCATCATTTAAAACTTCCCGATAGTAATTGCCGATATCATAATAAGCTGAATTGATCCGCTGGTTTGACGAATCAAGTAATTCAGGCGTTGTTGGGACAGAATTAGTGATTGAAACGCCCACGTCCTGAGGTATAACAGTACCCTCATCCGGATTAGCGGGTATGCCAAAACCGGACTCGTTTAAACTGGCACCTGCAATATCGGCAGAGGAACGCTGGCTCCTGCGCCAGTTATCTTCCAGTTTCCGGTTGCCCCAGACCCGCTTAAAGTCCGACAATCCCTGACTTAGTGCGATCGGATTATTAAAATAGAACTTTTCTGGGCCATTATTTTGTGGGGCAGGTTGTCGTATCCCAAAAGAGCCTTGATTTACATTTGTGTTCGCATCCGGTCGAACAGCTTTTTCAGCCTGTTGGCGAACTAATACCCCAATCCGTGCTTTGCGCTCAGCTTCCGGAAGTTTAGCCAGCATTTGTAAAGTGTCTTCACGTGCTATTACTGATAGTCTGTTAGACAAGAGTTCTAAGCTATTTGCTTTCTTTACAATTAACTCATAATCCTGAGACTGGGGCAAAAGAGAAGTAAGTGTACTATCATAGTAGGATTTTGATTTTACATAATCCGCCTGCTTGAAATAGATATCCGCTAAAGCCAGATATGATAAACCTTTTTGGTTTTCATTGCGGATACTCTTTCTAACGGATGTGTTGTAGTTCTCGATGGCCAGGTCCAGATCACCCTGATCCGCATAGATCTTCCCAATTTTAAAATAGACCTGATCCGAAAAGCCAAGATTGTTGTCGTCCTTAAGCAATGATAGTAATTGCTTTGGCTTGTCAATCGCACGACCGCTTTGCTCATCACGAATACTTAGGTGACTCAGAGTAGCATTAAAAGCCATATCAAATGGGGCATTACTTTTAATTACTTTCGTATAATTTTCCAGTGCCGACTCTGTTTTTCCGGTGACCTGCTGAAGCTGCGCAAGCAAATAAGTCCAGCGGATTCTGTTCTGACCTTTTTTTGAGAAATCGATTGCTTTCTGCAGATCAACAATCGCTTCCTCATCCTTATGCCCATAAATAGCTAGCTGAGCTCTGGTTGCGTACAAATCCGCAACAGACTTCTCTTCTGTACTTAAATACTTGAACGCAGTGTCTAGTGTGCTTTTTGCTTCTGTAAAAAGCTCTGAATTGATAAGAGAACGCGCCTTATAGGCTAAAGCAGCCTGCCTTAATTCAGGCTGTTTTGGATAGGAGTTGTAAATGTAATTGAAAAACTCTGTAGCATTATAAAAATTGGATTTAAGGAAATTAGCTTGGGCAATAGCAAAATAAGCATCGTCAACATATTTACTTTGAGATTTATCGTTTATGATGGAATTTGCTTTCAAAATTACTTCATCCAGTTTATTCAGTTCAGGCTGAGAGAGCGTTTCGTTTGGCTCTTTATAAGCAGAGATCAGCACATCATAATTGTCCTGATATGCAAGCTCTATAATTTGCTGGCTTTCTTTCAGGATCTCCCTTGCGTTATACAATATATTATAACGAGCCGTTAAGTTCTGCATCCCCCGACTTGCCACCGTATCTTTTTGTGCACTGCAACCAGAAAACTGCGTTATGATAAAAGTGGTGCAGAAAATGTAAAATATTATGTTTAAGGCCGGTTTCAATGTGAGATTTGAATAATTATAACATTATAAAGGCAAAATTATTTTATTTCCTTTAAAGTGCCGCTTTGTAAATATAGTATTTCAATTTCAGTTAAAATCTTCTGTATGTAATATATGGTTTTCCATAATGAAGTCACTGTCATATAATCCGTTATTTAAAAATTGATACTTTTGCTGCAAGCACTTAACTGTATGGAACCAGAAAAACCAGATCATCATGATGAAGATCTAAAGGAAGAAAAGAGCGCATTGACCGGTTATGCCAAATATACCGGTGTAGCCTTTCAGATGATGGCTATTATTGGTCTTTGTGCTTTTATAGGTTATAAGATCGATAAATATTACGATCATCAAATTCAATGGGTTACAGCTCTAGCTTGTGTTATTGGCGTTTGTGCATCGATCTATCAAACCATCAGACAACTAAAAGCGTGAGCATTCAAAGGTTCTTTATTCTCTTCATTCTCTTTTCTGTCATTCTAGCTGCCGTTCCCCTGGCTATCGATCATTACTTTCCTGAAAAAAACATGCTGATCCCTAATTTCTGGGTGTTGTTTGCTTTTTTCTCAGGTTTGACATTAATTATTTTCTTAATGGCCTATGTAATGGCAGGAATTAGTAACAAAGCTTCTGGTCAGGCCTTGCTCGGTGGCATGACTATCCGCTTTCTGTTTTGCATGATTATCGCGCTGGTTTACATCTCTAATTTTAAGGTCGAACCGGTTAAATTTATGGTCAATTTTTTTTATCTATATTTCTTTAATACCGTATTTGAAATATATTGTTTGTTACGTAACTTGCGCAACCAAAATACAAAGTAATATCCTCGCAATACATGGATTTAAGGCATATTTTCAATTTAAAAAAAACAGCAGTAGCACTATTATCTGCCGTTTTTCTCTCCCTTGTAACTGTAAATGTTTCTGCACAGCAGCAAGCTGAAGCCGATTCTATCTCTGCCGCCAAGGTAGAACATGGTCAGGAAGGTGAGAAAAAAGAAAGTATCTCTGAAACCATTTTGCACCATATTGCCGACTCGCACGAATGGCATTTCTGGGGTCACGGCGAACACAAAGTATCTGTGCCTTTACCAGTAATTCTTTGGACTAACAACGGACTTGTTTCTTTTTTATACAATAAACATGATAAAGATGAACATGCTAAAACGGTGTTTGAAGAAAATGGACAGAAGCTTGTTAACTTTCATGGTAAATTCTTTTATGCTTCAGAAACACCCAATTCGCATGGTGAGTTTATCGAAGTAGGTAAGAGCAATGAAGTGCTTAACGCTAAGCCCTTAGATATCTCAATTACCAAAAATGTTACTTCGCTACTTATATCGGTAGTTATTTTATTAGTCGTATTCATCAGCGTAGCCAAATCTTACAAAACCAGGGTAGGTAAAGCCCCTAAAGGATTGCAGTCACTATTAGAGCCCATAATTATTTTTGTGCGTGATGATATAGCCAGGCCACAGTTGGGATACCGTTATGCTGCGTTCATGCCTTACCTGTTAACAGTATTCTTTTTTGTTTGGTTGAATAACCTGATGGGTTTAGTTCCCTTCTTTCCGGGGGGCGCCAACGTTACCGGCAACATCGCCGTGACCATGATGCTGGCAGTTTGTACATTTGTTTTAACTACAGTTAACGGTAACAAAAACTACTGGGGTCATGTATTTAAGCCGCATGTTCCATGGTGGTTATATCCATTGATGATCCCTGTAGAGATCATTGGTCTGTTCACGAAGCCTATTGCATTGATGATCCGACTTTTTGCCAACATTACGGCCGGTCACATCTTAATCCTAAGTTTAATATCCCTTATTTTCATCCTTAAGTCTGTATTTGTGGCGGGCGTAGCAGTTCCCTTCGTCATCTTTATCAGTGTGATAGAGCTGGTGGTAGGTTTTATACAGGCGTTTATTTTCACCATTCTGTCCGCGTTATTTATAGGCATGGCGGTTGAAGAACATGCCGAACACTAATTAGAATTCATTTTAGTTTAACATATATTTAAAAATCAAATTATGATCGTCGGAAGTATCGCTGGAATTGGTGCCGGATTAGCTGCAATAGGAGCTGGTATCGGTATCGGACAAATTGGTGGAAAAGCCATGGAAGGTATGGCTCGCCAGCCAGAAGCGGCATCTAAAATTCAAACAGCAATGTTAATCGCGGCAGCATTCGTTGAAGCGGTAGCTCTGTTTGGTGTGGTTGTAGCGTTCTTAGGAACTGGTAACGTAGGTTAATAAAAATGGCTGTTGCGATTGGCAACAGCTCATTTTTTTATTATGTGATTAAACTCAAAAACACAACATAAATGTTATTAGCATTAAATCCATTAGTAAGCCCGGATCCGGGATTGTTGATCTGGTCAACAGTAGCTTTCCTGCTTTTATTCTTCTTACTAAGTAAATTCGCGTGGAAGCCTATTGTTAAGGCTTTAGATGAGCGTGAACGGTCAATTGAAGACGCTTTAGCCAAAGCAGAAATGGCTAAAGAGGAGATGGCCAAACTTACCAGCGAGAATGAGCAACTTCTAAAGCAGGCACGTTTAGAACGAGATGCCATATTGAAGGAGGCGAAAGAACTTAAAGATCAGATTGTAAGTGATGCAAAAACTTCTGCGCAAACAGAAGGCGCAAAAATGATCGAGAAAGCCAGAGTAGAGATCGACAATCAGAAAATTGCAGCTATGGCTGAAGTGAAGAATCAGGTTGCTACTTTATCATTAGAGATAGCCGAGAAGATATTACGAAAGCAATTTCAAGATCAAAATAAGCAGGATGCTTTGGTTAGCGATCTGCTGAAGGAAGTGAAGTTAAATTAATTTGCAAATGAGATAATATGCAAATTTGCAAATGCTTGATTAACGTATCAGAATACCATTTGTACTTTACAAAATTTGCACATTTACACATTCGCACATTTGCACATTTACAATTATGTCTGAATTACAAGTAGCATCGCGTTACGCGAAATCGTTGATCGACCTGGCCGAGGAGCAGAATGCTTTAGAAAAGGTGAGAACCGATATGGAGTTTTTTCTTCGTACTCTTCGCGCGAACCCTACGCTTAAGGCGGTATTAAAAAACCCTATACTGGGACCAGATAAAAAGTCGGCTATATTGACTGAGTTATTTGGACCACGGCTGCATCCGATGATCATGACGTTCTTTGGAATTGTGGTGAGAAAGGGTCGTTCAGAAGTATTGTTTGAAACAGCCAAAGAGTTTATCAATGCCTACAATATTCGCAAAAACATAGTAAAAGCGACTGTAACGACTGCGGCTCCGTTAAGCGAAGAAAACAAAAGGCAGGTTGAAGAGGTGATCAAAGAATCAACAAAAGGTGAAATTATTTTAACAGCCAATGTAGATCCGATGTTGATTGGCGGTTTTGTATTGAAGGTAGGTGATAAGCAATTTGATACAAGTATCTCTACCCAGCTGAATAAACTTAAGAAAGAATTTTCCCAAAAGGGAGTGGTCTAATTAGATGTTGACTCTTGAGATAAGAGCAAAAGCAACTACTCAGATAATACTACGAACAACAACAAAGATTTAAAACAACATAATACTCATAAATAAAAACTATGGTAGAGGTAAGACCAGATGAAGTATCGGCGATTTTAAGACAACAATTGTCGGGCTTTAAATCAGAAGCCGAACTCGAAGAGGTTGGTACTGTATTGCAAGTGGGTGATGGTATTGCCCGCGTATACGGTTTAACAAAAGTTCAATCAGGCGAGCTGGTTGAATTTGATAACGGTTTACAGGGTATCGTTTTAAACCTTGAAGAAGATAACGTTGGTGTTGTATTGTTAGGTGCTTTTGACGAGATCAAAGAAGGTGATACGGTAAAACGTACCAACAAAATTGGTTCGATCAGAGTTGGCGATGGCATGCTTGGCCGTGTGGTAAACACATTAGGTCAGCCTATCGACGGTAAAGGACCAATCGTTGGCGAAACTTACGAGATGCCTCTTGAGCGTAAAGCTCCGGGTGTGATTTACCGTCAGCCGGTTACTGAGCCATTACAAACAGGTATCAAAGCGATTGACGCGATGATTCCGATTGGTAGAGGGCAGCGTGAGTTGGTTATTGGTGACCGTCAGACAGGAAAGACTGCCGTGTGTATTGATACCATCATCAATCAAAAAGAATTCTACGAAGCAGGTCAGCCTGTATTCTGTATATATGTTGCTATCGGCCAGAAAAACTCTACCGTTGCGCAAATCGTTAAAACGCTGGAAGAAAATGGTGCAATGCCATTTACCTGTGTGGTTGCCGCATCAGCAGCAGATCCTGCTCCGATGCAGTTCTACGCGCCTTTTGCTGGTGCTGCCATTGGTGAGTTCTTCCGTGATACCGGAAGACCGGCATTGATCATTTATGATGACCTTTCTAAGCAAGCAGTTGCTTACCGCGAAGTTTCATTATTGTTGAAACGTCCTCCGGGCCGTGAAGCATATCCAGGTGACGTATTCTACCTGCACAGTCGCTTGCTTGAACGTGCCGCCAAAATTAACTCCAATGACGGAATCGCTCAATCAATGAACGATTTACCTGAATCTATCAGACACCTGGTAAAAGGTGGTGGCTCATTAACCGCTTTACCGATTATCGAAACACAAGCGGGTGACGTTTCGGCTTACATCCCGACTAACGTAATTTCTATTACTGACGGGCAGATCTTCCTTGAGTCAAACTTATTCAATGCAGGTGTACGTCCGGCTATTAACGTTGGTATCTCGGTATCACGTGTGGGTGGTAACGCGCAGATCAAGTCGATGAAGAAAGTGGCTGGTACCTTAAAGTTAGACCAGGCGCAATACCGCGAGTTAGAGGCTTTCTCTAAGTTCGGTTCTGACCTTGACGCAGCTACTAAATCTGTATTAGATAAAGGAGCTCGTAACGTAGAATTGTTAAAGCAGGGACAGTTTTCTCCAGAGTCTGTTGAAAGACAGGTAGCAGTTCTTTACGCAGGTACTAAAAACCTAATGCGTAATGTTCCTATAAACAAGATCAAAGAATTTGAAGCAGAATATCTTCAGCAACTAGAGCAACGTCATCCTGAAGTTTTAGCTGGCCTTAAAGCTGGAAAATTGGACGATAGCATCACCAACGCGTTGGAGACAGTGGCTAAAGAACTGGCTGGAAAGTATTAAATGAGATATTAGTATTTAGTACTTAGTATTTAGATCGTTCGGTCTAAGTATTAAATACTAAGTACTTCGTACTTAGAAAATGGCTAATTTAAAAGAAGTAAGAAACCGTATAGCGTCTGTATCGTCAACTCAGCAGATCACCAAAGCCATGAAAATGGTTTCGGCAGCTAAGTTAAAGCGGGCTACAAACGCAATTGTACAGCTGCGTCCGTATGCCAATAAGATGAAGGAAATGTTGGGTAACCTTTCAGCCAGTCTGGAAGAATCTAATTCCCCTTACATCCAGGAACGTGAGCCGGTAAGAGTATTAATTATTACGGTATCGTCTAACCGTGGTTTGGCTGGTGCGTTCAATATGAACGTGATCAAAACCACCAATAACCTTATCGCTGAAAAATACCCTGAGCAGTTCCGGAAAGGCAATGTAAAAATTGTTGCAATCGGCAAGAAAGCACATGATTTCTACGAGAAACGCAAGTACAACGTCATCGGTAACAACCACGAGCTGTACACCAATCTGACTTTTGCAAACTCTTCAAAAATTATTGAGTCAATAATGGAAGGCTTTGCCAACGGTGATTATGACCGCGTAGAACTGGTCTACAATCAGTTTAAAAACGCTGCCGTACAGATTCTTACTTCAGAGCAGTTACTCCCCGTGCCACGGTCAATTAACAACGTCGATTCATCAAAACAAATCGATTACATCTTTGAGCCAGCCCAGGAAGAAATTGTAGAGAAGTTAATTCCTAAATCTATCAAGATCCAGGTTTACAAAGCTATTCTTGATTCCCACGCTTCAGAGCACGGCGCTCGGATGACTGCTATGGATAAAGCAACGGAGAACGCAGGAGACTTGTTGAAGGCGTTAAAACTCTCTTACAACCAGGCGCGCCAGGCTGCCATTACCACAGAGCTTACAGAGATTGTGAGTGGTGCCGCAGCATTATCCAACGGATAAGCGAACCGTTCCTAAAACAAAATTTAAATTCAGGCCCTTTAGCTTTATTGCTAAGGGGCCTCTTTTTTGTTCCTGGCAGATCCGCAAATGCTTCCATCCATTCAATATGTGCCAGAAAAAATTACCGCGCGCTTGCGGGTTTAAAAAGACAGTCTCGAATTTTAATAATTCGCTGTTTTAAATACCGGTTCCCCTAATTTCAATTCCAGATTTACTTTTAAATAAAAGATCAAGTTGACGATCGAAAATTATCATCAAACCTGAGCTGAACTTCAACCACCCCTGAACGAAATTCCTGACTACTCAAATGGTGCGTAAATAGTAGTACTTCAGTGGCGCATTGGGTTATTAAATGTTGTAAGCTATTCTGAGACGGGCGGAAACGCCTTTCAGCCAGAATAAAGGAAAGGCAATGCTGTGTGATATTACAGCGCAGTTTACAGGACGTAATGAGAATCTGGTCTGCAACTGCAGCGAGCTTAGCAGATAAAAGTTGAAAATTGCTATTCCTTCTTTTTAGGAACTTTTGCACCTTCTTTGCGGGCTTCGCTCAGGCCGATGGCCACAGCTTGTTTAGGGTTGGTTACTTTTTTACCCGAGCCGCTTTTAAGCTTTCCTTCCTTCATTTCATGCATAGTTTCTTCCACCTTATCCTGTGCTTTTTTCGAATACTTTGCCATGTCAGTAGTTTTCAATAGATGTGTAAGTATAGATCTAAAACAGGTGTTGGCAAATAAGTGTTTTTGGAAATATTGAAATTTCAGTCTTTGGACATGTTCATTAATTATCCATGTACTTTAATCTTTATATCCGGAATTTTCATCGAATGCAGATAAATATCTTCGATTTGATCATTTCTATATGAAACTTGGTTAGTGACCCTCTGTGAGTTTAATTATTGAATCTCCACGTTTCGTTTCAAATTTGGATCTTCAGGTCGATAGTCTTTAAGTCTTTTGTCTGAAGTGATAATGGTGATGTCTTTTCCGCTCAACACATTTTGGATTGTCTTTAGCGCAATTTTAAAATCATTTGCAAACGAGAGGTTTTCAACGTACTGAACATCTAATTCGAGCCTTTGAGGCAGATCTATATTGTTTCTGCCTGAAACCTGCGCAAGACCGCTTATTCCAGGTCTTACATGATGACGCAATTTTTCACGCTCAGTATAATATTGTAGGTATTCAATTAGTAATGGCCGCGGGCCAATAAACGACATATCACCTGCCATTACATTAATTAGCTGCGGCATCTCGTCCAGAGATGTTTTCCGCAATAATTTTCCGACTGCAGTTATTCGTTGAGCATCAGGCAACAATTCTCCACGGTGATCATACTTATTGACCATGGATTTAAATTTTAACAACCGGAAAATTTTGCCGTTTAAACCTGGGCGGAGTTGCGTAAAAAATGGGTTGTCACGATAATAAATGCTCAAGATAAGTATCGTTATTAAGAAAATCGGAGAGACCAGTATGAAAATTACAATAGCAAAGATGAAGTCAAGCAGCCTCTTAAAAAAATGTTTATACATCATGATTATGTTTAACTCCGGGGGTAACGCTCGTTAGTAAGGGAATTCATCTAATTTTCTGGCAATAAAATCGACAGCATTTGCTGGTTTACTTTGTGAACATCAAACTTTTCTTTAGCGTAAGCCCTGCCGTTAATGCCATCCTTTAAGCGGTCGCTCGGATTTAATATATACGATTCCATCTTGGAAACGAGTTCTGAGATATTCTTTATCGGTACAAGATGACCGTTAACTAATATCGGGTCGGTATTCACAGTCTCCCGGCAGCCAGGTGTATCTGTTGTTATTACCGCACGCCCCATGGCCATTGCTTCTAAAATCGACCGCGGCGTGCCTTCTCTATATGATGGGAGTACAACAACTGAAGAATCTACTATATATGGTCTGACGTCATCTACCCAGCCAGTATAATCGATAAAGTTGCTATTAATAATCTCCTGATGCAAGTTCGAATCTATGCTATCTATCTGGCTATTATCGTACGAGCCAACGATGCTAAACTTGGCGGACGGATATTTCTCGTGAATAATTTTGGCAGCATGATAAAATTCCTGAACACCTTTGGCTTTAATTAACCGGGCAATAAGCAAAAACCGAATATTATTCTCCTCAGGCTTAGAGTACTCGTAAAAATCGAGATCTACGCCAGACCCGTTTACAATATATGTTCTGCTTTTTTGATCAATTATGTTTTTGGAAAGCAACTCCTGCCGATCATCCTGGTTTTGAAAAACGATCTTCAGGTCCCGGTTAAGTTTTAAGCTAAATTTCAGCAACGCTTGTGTAATTGATTTGCCGGTGCTCTTGCCTGTATCCGTAAAACTGTATCCTAAACCAGTTAACATGGCCACTTTGTTTTTAACATTCATTAACGAGGCTACAATTGAACCAAAAATCAGGGGCTTAAAAGTGTACGAAAAAAATACGTCAGGCTGAATTTTACGAATGGTTCGGCCTAAAGAAAGCACATATTTCAAATCGGAAACTATAGAAATGTTGTTTCGCTGTAACGAATTTTCGAAAATCTCAACACCCATCTGGGTCAGTTTCACCCTCATTTTTTCATCCGTGATTTTGGGGGTAAAAACGTACACCTTATTGTTTTTTACTAGTTCTTCAATTAGTTTCCCACGGAATTTAATTAGCGATGAAGGGGCACTACAAGAAATGAGGATCTTTTTTTTACTTTGAGACATGTTTTAAGTTAATTGTTGTTGCCTAAAAGTATTAACTTTTTGAGATTAACACATAAGCACAAATTATAGGTGTATCAGGGATATTCTATTTACGTTCTCTGAACAAATGTGGAGCCAATTGTGTTTTTGCGGATTCACCTTCACTTCTCAGCTCAATTCTGTCCGACTAAGCTGCTGTTGCACTGCATCTAAGAAAGCCAAGTGTTTGAAAAAAAAATAGATTCTTAAACATTTTTTTTCTGTAAACTTTATTAGGTTTACAAGATGAAGATTGCATTGTTTGGCATCCATAAGTTACTAATGGATGGTCTGAATGTTCTCGAAAAAGTGAAAGCTTTTCCAGAAGTAGTGGTTTTTCCGCCTATTGAATCCTCTTATCATAATTTGGCTGTGGAACTATGTGACCGATATCAAATACGTTATATCCGCCCTGAATCGGTTAAGGATGCTTCGTTTATTGAAGAATTGCGAAGTTATTCCATTGATAGAATTATTGTGGTGGGCTATCATCAGATATTTCCTAAAAACTTATTAGAACTTGCGCCAATGGGGGCTATCAATTTTCATGGCGGGTTACTGCCAGAAGAAAAAGGCCCCATTCCTTGGAAATGGGCCGTGTATGAAAACAGAGCCTTCACAGGATACACCATTCATCAAATGACCGATAAGGTCGACCAGGGAAAAGTATTCATTAAAGAGAAGATAAAGTTGGACAAAGATGAAACATCTGAATCGCTATTTAATAAAGTAGCCGAAGCAATGGTCGGCGCTTTACCAGTTTTTTTCCAAAATGGCGACTTGGAGGATCTTCGGCCTATTGAGGCTAATGAAGAGGCAGGCTATCGTGGGCAGGTACCATCTGAACTTTGCAAGTTTGATTTGGAACAAACCGGAAAAGAGTTGCAACGCCGGGTGGCAGCTTTTTCGCCAAGGCCAGGTGTGTTCCTGGAAATAAAAGAGCAAAAAATCCTCGTGAAAAAAATGGAAATAATAACGGAAGGGAAAGCAGAAGGTGCCTGGATATTTAAGACTGCGGACCAGTACATTAAACTAACCGATTACGAAATAGTCAGGCAATAACAAATGCAACTGCTTTCCGCAATTTGTGTTCATCTTTTCTGAAATAGATTTGTAATTTAGCGCCATCAAAAAGGTAAGATGGAAAACTTAAAGGAAACATATACTAAGAGCGCACATACAGACAACGCTAATGCCACTAGTCATTATCGGCTAATGACTATCGGAATTATTATTGGGCTGGTTGGTGTGATGCTTCGTTTTACAGGTACATGGCAGTTTATTGACATCGTTTCTAATATTCTGTTTGTTATTGGAATTGTGGTCTCTATAAAGGCTGTGCTGGATATTATGAGATAATTGCTTTATCGATTTTATTTAGGCTCATATCGCATTCGCGGTATGAGCCTTTTTCTTGTAGCAGCCACCTTCAGAACAAATTACCGTGGCTTATACTTGGAGCCGTTCAAGATCTTTTGGGAGTCGGTTTCTTTCATCAACTCCTGCAAGGTAACTTCCGAATTACGCTCCATATACTTTTTAACAATCTGCCAGCCGGTGTATACTCCTAACTTGGGAGCAGATTTAGAGTCGTCGCCCATACCGGGCGTGAAGGGTGCATCTGTAAGATATTTTTGAAACTTAATATAGTCTGTCTCATACAGCAGGTTATTCTGGAGAAAATAAGCCCATACTCCGGGTTCATTAGTTCGTGCCCAATCGATCTGTCCAGAGGTATATCCCACTTTTAAGCTATCAGCTATGCCCGGCATTACCGCATCCAACATGTAAAGTATCTTCCCGTTATAGATCATTTTAGACAGCAGTGAGCGATCTGAATCAATATCCGGAAACATATCTTCTCTGATAAAGCCTTCAACAATACGTGGCGTAATATTTTCTTTAGTAAATCTTCTGGAAATATATTGCGGAATACTTTGTAGCAGCGCCGGATAGAATTTTGACTGACGGCCCAGAAACATGTCTAAACCAATGCCGATATAGTCATTCCCTACCGGGGTTTGAACGGAAAAGCCAGAGAAAAATGAGATCAGGCGGGGTGGTTTTGTTTTAGGGTAATAGTATTTGATATGCTTGAAGGCTTCGGTAAGTTCATCCTGCTGATCCTGCAGATCGGGAAAGGTGCGTGACACTTCGGAGGCCAGTTCCTTGTAGTCTGGATTATTCAATACAGCCCTTAATTGCGGATAGTATAAAGTGTCAGTAACAGGTCCAACACCGAGGATGCTCTCCATAAAATCGGCGTAAAAGTGGCCATATTTTTGCTTTAGCAGCGGAGCTTTAACAGAAACCTGCGAGGGCGTTAGCGTGGAGAGCTCTTTATCAAACCGTTCAATTGAAAGATTAACCTTAATGTGGCTCAAATCAACTTCCTTTTCGTTTTTGCAGGAAGCTATTGAAAGGCATGTGAGAAAAATCAGGTAGATTCGCGGGCATCTTTTAAACTTCATCATTTCTGTTTAGACAGCGAAAATATGAAACGATGTTAATGGTTTTTGCATCCATACAATTATTTCAAACTATTTAAATTTTTTTTAAGCAACATTACATGAAGAACAGACTACTTTTCCTGGCTATTTTTTTAGCGCCTTTATTAGCCAATGCACAGTACACAGAAGGCAATAAGGTGCAGCTGGGCTTTACCACATCACCTACATTTGGATGGCTTACGTTTCCTTCGGGTCAAACACCCGCGATTGAGCCTGACGGAATGCGGACTGGCTTTTCTTATGGAGTATTAGCTGATATCCCTTTTTCTGATAATTATTATTTTTCGACTGCTTTAACTGTCAGTACACTAAACGCTAAAGCCGCTGAGCCGGGAGTTAGCACCTCTATTTATAAACTTCAATATCTTGAAGTTCCTTTGACACTTAAGTTAAAAAGTATTGAAACTGATAACAGACGCTTCTATGGCCAGTTTGGTATAAACACCGGAATTAACATTGGCAGCAAGCAAGATATTATGTTTACTAACGCTGCTACCCCAGACGAGAAAAACAAAGACATTGGCGATATGGTAAATATGTTCAGAGCCGGTTTGGTTTTAGGCGGAGGTGCTGAATGGAAAATGGGTGAAAATATGAATTTGCTTACCGGATTGACATACAGTAATGGTTTTACCGATGTTTTTGATGGTGAAGCAAAAGCAAAGAACTCATACATCGCATTAAACCTGGGGATTTTTTTCTAGGTCAGTTCGCCTTGTTTCAGGAGTGAGTACCCAATAAATTAAACAATGAAAATAGCACTCGCACAGCTCAATTTCCATATTGGCAACTTCGATTCGAATACCCAAAAGATCATAGCTGCAATTCATGATGCTAAGCAACAGGGAGCAGATCTCATCGTATTTCCAGAACTTTCAGTATGTGGTTACCCCGCAGCTGATTTTCTGGAGTTCACCGAATTTGTTGAGCTGTGTAAGCAATCTGCTGATAAAATAACTGAAGTCTGTAATGGTATTGCTTGCATTATTGGTTTGCCAACGGCCAATCCGAAAGTTCAGGGAAAGGATTTATTTAATTCAGCATATTTTATTGAAGATGGAAAGGTAAAGTCGGTAGCGCATAAGGCTTTGCTTCCTAACTACGATGTGTTTGACGAGTACCGGTATTTTGAACCCGCTGCTAAGTTCAGTTGCATTCAATTTATGGGTCAGACGATTGCTCTGACAATATGCGAAGATCTTTGGAACATCAATGATAACCCGATGTATCTGGATGAGCCCATGGATGAGCTTATTAAAGAGAATCCGGTACTGATGATCAATATTGCCGCATCACCTTTCTCTTATAATCACGATGAAGAACGGGTGCTGATCCTGAGCGATAACTGCAGAAAATACAATCTTCCCCTGTTGTATGTGAACCATGTAGGTGCTCAAACAGAGATTATTTTTGATGGTGGTTCACTTGCGTTTGATAATGAAGGGCTGCTTCTTGATGAGATGGCCTATTTCCGTGAAGAGGTGAAGATCTACGAGTTCGCCGACGGCAAAATTCAGCATTATCAACCTGTTGTTCACAATCCGCAGAATGATATTGAGCAGATTCATAATGCGCTGGTGATGGGGATTAAGGACTACTTTGACAAATCAGGATTCAGCAAAGCAGTGCTGGGATTATCAGGTGGTATTGATTCGGCCCTTGTTTGTGCGCTCGCCGCGGAAGCTTTAGGGCCTCAAAATGTCATGGCAGTTTTAATGCCGTCAGAATATTCCACTGAACATTCGTTGAAAGATGCTCTTGATCTGGTCGAAAACCTGGGTTGCAAGCATGAGATTATTCCGATAAAGGAGGCGGCTTCGGCTTTTGAAAACATGATGAAGCCAGTATTCAAGGATCTTCCGTTTAATGTTGCTGAAGAGAACATACAAGCTCGTTGTCGTGCTATCACGGTGATGGCCATGTCTAATAAGTTCGGCTACATCTTACTAAATACGTCCAACAAAAGCGAATGCGCTGTCGGTTACGGCACACTGTACGGGGATATGGCGGGTGCTATAGGCGTATTGGGAGATGTTTATAAAACTCAATGCTATAAGTTGGCTGAATATATCAACCGGGACCAAAAAATCATCCCATTGAACAGTATTGTTAAACCACCTTCTGCAGAACTTCGGCCCGGACAAAAAGACTCCGATTCTCTGCCAGAATATGATGTTTTAGATAAAATCCTGTTTCAATATATAGAACTCAGGAAAAGTTCAGCCAGTATTATTGCACAGGGCTTTGAAGAGAGCCTCGTATGCAGAGTTTTGAAAATGGTTAATGTAGCAGAATTTAAACGCAAGCAAGCCCCGCCAATATTGAGGGTGTCGCCCAAAGCTTTTGGTATGGGCCGCAGAATTCCGATTGTAGGGAAATATTTGAGTTAGGGAGTTTTTTCCTTTTACGGTTATTGTGCTATATTTAGTAACAAAACAATTAACCAAGATGAAAAAACTTGCTTTTATCATTCTATCTGCAGTCTTGCTGGCAGCATGTAATCAAAGTACAAACGACAGAAACAGCGCTTCTGCAGATGCAGCTTCAGTTGCTTCAATAGATTCTTTAAACACTGCACTTTATAACGCGTGGAACAAAAAAGACTCCGCCGCTGTAATTTCCATGTTCACAGATGATGTGATCATGATTAGTGGTCGCGCGATATATAAAGGTAAGGAGGAGGTGGCAAAAAATTTTGTTATCCGACAAATGCCTCATACCAGCAATCTTAATGGGAAAAGTGAACGTTCAGGGGCATCAGGAGATCTGGGCTATCTGGCCGGAACCTGGTCATTAACCTTAACGCCACCCGATCAGGCTCCAATTGGATCATCAGGCAACTATAACTTCATCTTTAAAAGAGGAGAGGATGGGATTTGGAAGTTTTCAGTTCTGACTATTGAGAATCACGATCCGATAAAATAGGTTGGGTATTTGAGTGCTTGTTAAATAAAAAAAGCTGCTTTAAGCAGCTTTTTCTTATTTGGTGCATTTTAACTTAAGAAAGACCGGAGCCTACCTTGTGCAGTAGCTCCTTTGTTTTCTTTATTCCCTCTGGTTCTGAAAGCTTTTCTCCTTCATACTCAATCCCAATATATCCTTTAAAGCCTGCATCCTTAACGATCTTCAGCATCTTATAATAGTCGGTTTCTACACAGTCACCGTTCTCATTGAAATCAATGGTTTTAGCGCTCACGCCTTTCGCGAAAGGCATCATTTCAAGCGTTCCTTTATAGCGGTCGTACTCTTTGATACATTGTCCGCCCCATTCTTTTCCGCCTTCGCGTTCTACGCAGAAATTATTGAAATCAGGCAACGTACCTACATTTCGTTTATTCACTTCCTTCATTACAGATGACAACCACGTTCCGTCAGAACTGTAGCTCCCATGGTTTTCTACGATTACATTGATGTTTTCTTTTTTTGCGTACTCACTTAAGCGACTTAAGCCATCAACGGCAGCCTGATGTACGACTTCCCTGGTACCTACGCCGAAAGCATTAACCCGAATAGTTGCACAACCTAAATACTTGGCAGCATCTACCCACTTATAATGGTTTTCTACTGCAGTTAGTCGTTTCTTTTCGTCCGGTTCTCCCAGGTTGCCTTCCCCATCACACATAATCAAATGATTTTTCACATCATTGTCCTTACAGCGTTTCAATAGTTCATTCAAATAGGCAGTGTCTGTTGCCTTGTCTTTGTAAAAAGCATTTACATACTCTACCGCACCGATGCCATATTGCTTTCTAGCAATAACGGGGAAGTCAAGCGGGTCAATTTCCTTTGCAAAAAATGCCTTGTGAAGCGACCACTGTGCAAGGGAGATGTCAAAGAATAAATCAGAGGGGTATTTAGCTGCGAGATTAGCCTGGGAGTTCACTTTCGGGGAACAGGCACTGAACACGCCCGGCAGTACTGCCAAGCCAGCAAGGCCGCTTAGATGCTGTAGAAATTTACGACGATCATTACTCATTTGATGGTTATTTAAGGGTGGATTATTCGTTCAATGATCAATTTACAAGATTTGGTTTAAATCTGGTGCATTGTAAGAGCTTTCTTTCTTTTAAACAAACGGATAATTATAAACATCCCAAATATTACGCTTCCGACGCAGCCGGCAATAGCGATATAATCCTGGTGCTTAACATAGAAAGTTTGCTCGTCGTTTAAGTTGATATCCGCGTTTAAAGCATCGGTTTTCCACCATCCGGACCGTTTAACAATATCACCACGCTGATTTATAAAAGCTGAAATTCCTGTATTTGCCGAACGAGCTACCCAGCGCCTTGTTTCTATTGCTCTTAATTTGGCATATAAGAGATGCTGGTCTTTGCCGGGTGTATTTCCCCACCAGGCATCATTAGTAATGATGGCGATGAACTGTGCGCCCTGCTGGACGTAATCCGCAACGTATTCTCCCCAGATCGACTCGTAGCAAATTACCGGTGCAGCACCGATACCACCTTGTGAGTAAAAAACAGAAGGTTTTGGCTGGCTACCATAACTGCCGCCTCCTCCAAAGCCGGAAAAAACTGGTTGTAAGAAGCTTAACGCCGAAAATGGGATTTGTTCAACTCCCGGAACTAATTTAGATTTATGATAGAACTGCACTTCTGGCGAATTTTCTATCTGTATAGCAGCATTGTATTTATCGACATATGCTCCAAGACCCTCTTCAAAACTGGCTGAGGATGAAACCAGCGAGTCAAAAACTGCATAACTCGAGATACCCGAGATTACATTCCCATTTTTATACTTAAACAGAAATTGAGCTACTAAGTTATAATTGCGATCTGTTCGTATCGAGGCCTCATTTGTATATTCCGGGATAGCTGTCTCCGGCCATATAAAGTATTCTGTATTCGGCTGCCCCAAAGAATCTGACAGTCTTATTAAAGTAGCTACTTGTTCTGAAGATGCTAAAGATGAGAACTTTGCATACGGATCAATATTGGGCTGCACTACCACCACATTAGCAGGGTTTGGTTTCTCCTGATATCTATAATACATAAAAAGGGAAATCACCATCGGAACGAGGATGTGTAATGCCGAACGCGATATCAGTTGCCAGTGATGTTTGTTGAGTTTGGGTGATGCCTTAAAAGCAAGAAAGGTTTCAAATACCAGGATATTCGACATTAATACCCAGTATGTGCCGCCGTAGACTCCAGTGAACTCATACCATTGTACCACCGAATGCATGCCGGCGAAACCATTTCCAAGGTTCATCCATGGGAATGACAAGTCCCAGGTTTGATGCAGATATTCATAACCCATCCAGAAACACACAAGCGCTATATAACTCCACCATCGACTGCTGATACGACGCATCCTATAATACAACCAGAATGCTACTGCCATTAGCAACGCGCCTAATCCGAATGGTATAATGGAAATAATTGCAGCCATCCAGGTAGGCATTACTGCATGAAGAGAATTAAATACCCAGAAAATGCAAGCTGTATTCCAGACGACAAAACATAAGAAACTGACGCGGAAAATCTTTCGTCCCTTTGGGAATATATCCCGGGTTAAAATGTTTTCCACTGCCAGCAATAGAGGAACAAGTGCAACAAATAACAGAGGCGCAGTGAATGGCATAGGGGGCCAGGAAAGCCAGAGTAAAAAAGCACTTAACAGCGCATAGGCATAATTTTTCTTCACCTGCGCTTATAGTTGGGATAAAATATCAGCTTTCTTACTCTCGTATTCTTCCTGAGTGATGAGTTGTTTCTCGAAAAGATTTTTCAACTTTTTCAATTTTAAGGTGACCTCATCATCGGCTTCCGGCGCTGATTCGGGAGAAGAATGCTGACTGAGATATGGAATTTCTTCCTTTTCGATTTCGGTGTACGATGCGTATTCAGGATCCTCCGCCAGTTCGCTTATTGGCTTTCTCTCTTCAAAGTTTGTATTGCGACTCAATTCTTTTTGTTTTTCAAGCTGTTCGTTTGAAAACTGGTAAAGCTTCCGCGCCTGCACTTTTGGAATATAATCTATTGCAACGTTTTCGCCACGTTGAGGCACAGCGATGAATTTGCTGCCAAAAAACTCTTCTTTGAAGGATACTTCCTTAATATCTTCCCAGGTGAAGGTGATAAAATTGGTGGTCAGGCCAAGATTTTCCGGGAGGCAAAAGATCAGTCGCTTGTTAGTAACAGCAATGCAATCAGGAATCAGGGTAACGGCCGGCTTTTTTTGGATGGCCAGATATACAATGGCCTCACCAGAGGTAAGCATGTCACGAAGTTTTCCTATAACCTTTTCTGTAGTTTTAGGATCCTGATCGTCGGTTATATATTGATCTATTAACATTTTCGATTATTTAATGATTAGTACTTTTATCTGAAATCGCTTGATTGTCTTTGCTTTTTATTCTTTGCTCTTTAACCTTCCCTTCAACACAAATTACAAATTCTCCCTTTAGAGTATTGGTCTCAAAATGCAATTTGATGGATGCGAAGGTTCCTCTTACTGTTTCTTCGAACATCTTAGTTAATTCACGTGATACGGATGCTTGCCTTTGGTCTCCAAAATATTGGCCAAATTCCTCCAGGGTTCTCAATAACCGGTGGGGAGATTCATAAAAGATCATTGTCCTTTCTTCTTCGATCAAGCTTTTAAGGCGCGTTTGACGCCCCTTTTTTACGGGAAGAAACCCTTCAAATGTAAACCTGTCGGCTGATAGGCCAGAGTTAACCAGGGCGGGAACAAAGGCGGTTGCGCCTGGGAGACATTCCACCTGCAGGTTATTTTTAATAGCCTCCCGCACCAGCAGAAAGCCGGGGTCAGAAATGGCGGGTGTGCCGGCGTCGGAAATTAACGCAATCTGTTGGCCTTCTTTCAGAAAGCGAACAATTTCTGTTACGGACTTATGCTCATTATGCTGATGATGTGAGAAAACCTTTTTTTCGATTCCGAAATGCTTTAACAGAGGTGCACTGGTGCGGGTGTCTTCCGCAAGAATAAGATCTGCCTCTTTCAATACACGTATAGCTCTGAAGGTCATATCTTCCAGATTGCCAATCGGAGTGGGTACCAGATAAAGTTTGCCGGTCATGGGGTATTAAAGGGGTTGAACAGGAATTTGCAGAGAACACTAAAAATGTCATCTCTAAACTTCAAACTCCGAACTGTTTATATCTTTGTCAAAAAATTAAGAAATCCGATGTTGCAAGTTAGTTATATCCGCGAAAATAGAGACAGAGTTTTGGAACGTTTGGCTTTCAAGAAGTTTAAACAGCCAGAATTGATAGATCAGGCTATTTTGCTGGATGAAGAACGCCGGGCCACGCAAACCCGATTAGAGTCTTTGGTGGCAGAAGCCAATGCCAGCGCGAAGCAAATTGGCGATCTGATGCGCCAGGGGCTGAAGGAGGAAGCCGAAGCAGTAAAAGCAAGAACATCTTCAACCAAGGAATTAACAAACCAACTTCGTGACATACTCGCCGATAAGGAAATTCAACTTCAAAATCTGTTACTGCAGTTTCCGAACTTACCCCACCAATCTGTCCCTGATGGATCAACTCCCGAAGAGAATGTAGTTGCCTATGAATATGGTGAAATGCCGGAGCTGCCGGAGAATGCATTGCCGCACTGGGAACTTGCTACAAAATATGATATTATAGATTTTGAGCTGGGCAACAAAATTGCCGGTGCAGGCTTCCCGGTTTATAAAGGGAAAGGAGCCAAATTGCAGCGGGCCTTAATTAACTTCTTTTTAGACCAGGCCTCGGCAGCGGGCTACCGCGAAATACAGCCGCCGATTGTTGTGAACGAAGCTTCAGGCTTTGGGACAGGGCAATTACCCGATAAAGAAGGACAGATGTACCACGTTGGTATTGATAACCTTTATCTGATTCCTACTGCTGAGGTGCCTGTGACCAACTTGTATAGAGATGTAATTGTTAAGGAAGAGGAATTACCTATAAAGAATTGTGCTTATACCCCATGCTTTCGCAGAGAAGCGGGTTCCTACGGAGCACATGTTCGGGGATTAAATCGTTTACATCAGTTTGATAAAGTTGAAATTGTGCAGGTTGTTCACCCCGACAATTCCTATGATATCCTTGAGGAGATGAGTACTTATGTGCAGTCATTATTAAAAGCCCTCGAATTGCCTTACCGTGTACTAAGCCTGTGTAGCGGCGATATGAGTTTTACTTCCGCCAAAACATATGATATGGAAGTTTGGTGTGCGGCGCAGGCTCGCTGGTTGGAGGTATCGTCCGTATCTAATTTCGAGAATTATCAGAGTAACCGGTTAAAACTCCGTTATAAGGGAAAGGAAGGAAAGCCTCAACTTGCCCATACCCTTAACGGAAGTGCACTTGCTTTGCCCCGTATTGTGGCATCGCTCCTTGAAAACAACCAAACTGAACATGGGATAAGAATTCCTTCTGTATTAGTGCCATATACAGGATTTGAATATATCTAAATCCTTACATACCATTTAGCAATTCCCTGGCTACTTAATGGTAAAACTTATAACGAAGTTTTACTGTTATATTTACATACGTATTTTCCGCTCTATTATTAGTCGGGAAATGATAAGTATTTTTCTAAACAGGTATAAATACATACCTTGATGTGTCTAACTAATTCCATATTTGCTTTCGAAAACTTTCTACCGGTATTTATATTGAGGAACCTGTATTTTAAAATCTTTCTATATTTTGATAAGTGTATTATTAGCTGAAGATCATAACATCGTTAGAAACGGTATTAAATCCTTGCTCGATAACGAAGCGAACATCAAGGTAATAGGAGAGGCTGCAAACGGAAAGGAAGCGATACGTATTCTTGAGGAAGGAGCCGGTGTAAATCTAATTGTTGCTGATCTCAACATGCCCGGAATGACGGGTAATGAACTAATTAAATACTTAAGCTCGAATTTTCAGAATTTAAAGATTGTCATACTTTCCATGTCAGATCATGAAAAGTATGTAGCTGAAACATTTAATGCCGGAGCACACTGTTATTTATTAAAAAACGTAAGCAAGGATGAATTGATCTTCGCTTTAAAACACGTTATGGCGGGTGGGCGATATATTTGTTCGGAGCTCAGTCTGCGAATGTTCGCCAAATTATCTACTCACGAAGCCACTCAGGCCGATATTGATGGATTTAATGACTTTACCAAGCGTGAGTTAGAAGTATTAAAACTGATTGCCGAAGGTTTCACGAACAATGAAATTGCAGAAAAGCTATTTACCAGCCGGCGTACTGTCGAAGGTCATCGGCAAAGCCTGATTGAGAAAACCGGAGTTCCCAACTCCGCAGCCTTAATAATGCATGCTTTCAGGAGTGGTATTATTAAATAATTTCTAATTTCTTCTACGCCTGTAATATTTCTTATGCTTTCCAGCATCGTAAAAACCTATTTTATTGTAAGAAAATTACTCTGCGAAAAAGATTATAGATAGAAAAGTAAGTCTTGTTTGTTTGTATTAATTTAATATATTTGTTACCCGAGAAATTAGTCTCTCTCTTTTGGGTGTTTGGTGTTTTCTATAGTTGTTGGTGCGAGACTGTACACATTGGGGTAAGTTTTTGCTAAACTATTGATAGAAAGCTTTAAGATAAATATCGCGTACTTACCGCAACGCTTTTGAGTATTAACACTCTTTACACAGGGGTATAATATAGATATATTTACTTAAGCTATAAACCTAAAACCGAACACTAAATCCATACGTTATGAAAACAGTTTTGACTCCTCACCTATTAGGATTTCTGATTGAACGAGGTTATACTTACTGCCTCGCTAAGACTCAAACTACTTCTAAGGCCATAGCATCCGTAAATATCACATTAACCCCCGTCAAAGTCAAACCGCAACTGGAAAGTCTGCCCATTGGGTATGATACTTATTTCAAAATAACCCGTGAACCTATGCAAATGGCCTGCGGTATTGATGACACTGAGGTGTATATCAGTCTGGACTTAAAGCATAACAAAGACCGGGTTCAAGATGAAAGAATATCAGATAACCGGAGTAAAAACAGTTATGTATATTAAGACCCTTTTCTGCCTAACAATAGAGAAAGCCGTTGATAGCTCAATGGCTTTCTTATTTAAAAAAGGCTCAATAGCCATTCCAGTACCTTCCAGGCAGCGAAAGTGATCAGAACAAATGAGAGTATTAGTACAATAACAATCATTGAAATAACCCCTTTGCCACTTCCTGTATGTTTGCCCTCAGCGTAATGTGCTCTTAGCAACTTGATATTTCTGGTATTGGCTTTATATGTGAAGTCGAAAATTTGGCCTAATATGGGTATAGCTCCTATTGTAGCGTCCAAAACTATATTTAGAACCATTAATGTCAAGACTTTACCACTGGCACCATGTTTAGCCATTGTTGCAACAAGTGCTGCTGAGACAGCAAATCCTGAAAGATCGCCAACCACAGGGATTAAGTTTAATATGGGGTCAAGTCCGAACCTAAAGCTGGTCCCCGGAATTCTGAATTGTTCATCCATGAGATGTGACACCCATTCTACCCACTTGATCTTTGAATTATTTGCTGTCTGCATTAATGATTGTTTAAACTTTTTGGTTCAACTTAATAGAAGGATCAGCTGTTGCGACCTCAATTCCACAATTACTCTAAAATTGATTCTTAATTTCAATAATTAAGCCAGAGGGATAGATATCATGATGAATCCTGGGTGTATCCGACCTCAGTTATAAGCTCAATCGTTTGCCGACGATCAAATTCAGGAGTTCGTAAACGATTTGTCCCATAGTGATACAGCGACTAAAGACAGGGTTATTGTGGTGTTTTGAGAGTTCTTCGCCTAACTGCATTACTTTCTCAACCGGCGAGATATGATCAATACACATTACATTGAAAAGGTCATTTAAGCGGTAGTGAGCGGACCGAACGCGATGAGAAACCAGTGTACGCTCTTCCTCCTGATATTGCAGCATGCTTTTTTCAGTCATGTGCTTCATTCCGAGCTGAACCAGTTTTATGTTCTCCTTGAAGTAATGCGGTAAGTATAGCCTTAGCTTCCCTTCATATGATTGCTGATCAAAATCTATCGCTCTGATACGATATTGATTACCCTCTATATCCGGCGTAATGTCGACTACGAAATTGTATGAGCGCATATCGCCAAGCAGTCTTACAAAACACCGTTCATTAAACTTAATGAACTCTTTACTGATCCGTATCTGGTTAAATTTTGATTGGTTAGTGATGTAATGATCAATGAAGACATCACCAGGAAGCCCCGCTATGTGTTCTTCAATTAAGGTATTGTTATCGGTTAAATAGGTAATGCGGTTAGGTGATAATATATGTTCCAGCTCTAGCCCGTAAACTCGCGAAGCATCAGCAACTTTAACGTAAAAATGGTCGTAGTTATCATTTAGCCTGTTAATGATCCTTACCCTAAATGGTTTCGAATTTCCGAACAGGCAATAATCAATTCGTGCTACCGATAAGTGCTCCATTACTTTAACGTCGCCATCAGTATTAAGTAATGCATAGATATGGGTAAGGTTTGGAAACAGTTCCGACATCTCGCGTTCATCATAGAATACGGTATGCCATAGAGTATCATTCCCTTCCTTGTCGCGTAACGGTGTTTTCAGGTTAAAGCGGAGCAGGTCAGAATATTGTACAGGTAGTTTTACTTCCCGATCGTACTTAAGCAGGTAATCACGCAACTCAGGCCTGATGCTGTAAAAGAGTTTTTTTTTAGAAGGAACATCATTTCTTTTTTCAACCAGCGTATCCATATCCTTATGTTGTGTTTCGAAGTTAAGAATTTACATAGCAAAGAGTAAATATTGTTGAGTTGATACAAGTAAATGAAATGGGGAGTTATGTTGTATAGCTCTATTCTATCCGCCTACATTGCAATTAAAAAAGCCCTTTGATTGCTCAAAGGGCTTTTTTAGACTCTAGGTAATAATTACTGAATTTCAAACACTGTCCTCATCTGGTAGTTGAGTTTGATCTTCTTGAAATCGATATCAGGCATTTGATTCGCATCAGCCATTTCAGCTTTCATCATGGTATTCGCGCGGTACATTGGCTGCGGATAATACTCATTGTTAATCTCCTGAATTTCTATTGCCGACCCAACTTTTTGACCAATTGCCGCGGCCAGGTAGGTGGCTTTATCCTTGGCCGCCACGAGTGCCTTTACCTTCAACTCCTTTTTTAAGGACTCTATTTTAGAATAGTCATAACCATCAATGTTGCTGTAAGCGATGCCTTTAGGATCAACAGCAGAAATAATATCATTTAGCTTTGTAAGCTCGGAAACCTTTATTCGATATTGTTTACTAGCCAGAAAGTTCGGGTCTTTCTTTTTAGTCCAGTAGTCGGTATAGCTTGAAATATTGTTAATGGTAAAATTCTCTTTTGGTATACCGGCATTAATTACAGCGGTTTGCAGCTGACGTTCCAGTTCTTCTATCTCTACTTTCTTACGGTTATTATTGTCTTTAAAATACTCCTTTAAAGAGATTGAGATATAAATAATGTCCGGGGTGACTTCTGTTTCGGCAGAACCGGTGACTTCTATTTTGCGACGGGTATCAATGTTCTGTGAGAAGGCGGAAAGGGTGAAAACGCTTAAGAGCGCAACGGCTAATATTTTTTTCATATAAATGGTGTTTTAAGTATTTGACTTTTCTTTAGGATGTAATATTCATGCCAATTCCATAAGCAGGAGGTGCAAATGTGCGAATGTGCAAATGAATTGTAATTGTGATAGTGTGATGCATCTGCAGAAAAAAACTCCCGTTTTTGAGAACGGGAGTCAATTCATTATTTGTGATAAAGTCGCAGGCATTTGCACATTTGCATAGCTACCTATTTGGACATTGTATTTATTCTTCGATCACTTCGCTGTGGGGATACAATTCTTCTTTCTTCTCTTCTTTAAAATACCTTTTCTGAAAAATCAGGATCATGATCACACCGATTGATATTGCCGAGTCAGCGATATTAAACACCGGGCGGAAAAAGATAAATTCCTGACCACCCCAAAAAGGAAACCAGGAAGGATAGATGCCCTGCAGAATAGGCATATAGAACATATCAACCACTTTACCGTGGAATAAGCTAGAATAACCGCCTTCGGCAGGAAATAGTACTGCGGGCTGATAGTAACTGCTCTCGCTGAATATTAGCCCGTAAAACGAAGAGTCAATAATGTTTCCTAAAGCTCCTGCAAAGATAAGTGACACATTAATTATCAGGCCACGATGGTATTTCTTCTTCACCATGTAGACGACTGCATAGCCAATTGCACAGACCGCAGCAATACGGAAAAGCGTTAACGCCAGTTTACCGGCCTCACCGCCGAACTCCATCCCAAATGCCATTCCATTGTTTTCCGTAAAATGAATAAGCACGCGGTCGCCAAGCAGCTTAAACTCTTGTCCAAGGGACATATTCAGCTTAATCCAGAACTTAAGCACCTGGTCGGCTATTAAAATTATAATAACCGCCAGAAACGGTTTGGTATACCCCTTCATTTATCCCTGCTTGAGTTTAGCCTCCATGCTTAAAGTTGCATGCGGAACCGCACGTAAACGTTCTTTTGGAATAAGTTTGCCCGTTTCGCGACAAACGCCATAAGTTTTATTTTCTATGCGTACCAATGCGCTTTCCAAATTCTCGATAAACTTCTTCTGACGGGACGCTAATTGGTTTATTGATTCTTTCTCTAACGTTGCAGACCCATCCTCTAGAGTCTTATAAGTTCCCGCAGTATCATCTGTTCCGTTCGTATTCGGGCTACTTAAAGATTGTGTTAATAAACCAAGTTCTTCCCTGGCTACTCTCAGTTTTTCAAGGATGATGTCTTTGAACTCCTGCAATTCTGAATCAGCATACCTTGTTTTTACTCTATTGTTGTTTTCGTTGTTCTCCATGTTAGGCTTTTGTTATTAAAATCATGATTTCTTTATCATCTATGACAACTTTTTTTCCTTCAGCGGCTTCATTATCAACTATTAATGAATTTGCCAGGATTTCGGCGCAAATATATAATAAATTATTTCTTACCGCCTGCGCGATATATGGGTGCTCCTGTATACGTACGTCAATTTTATCCGTCACCTCAAAATTCAATTCTTTTCTCAAATTTTGAATCCGGTTGACCAGCTCCCGTGAAATCCCTTCCTGAAGAAGCTCTTCAGTAATGGTTACATCCAGAGCGACCGTCAGGTTGCCCAAAGAAGTTACCTGCCAGCCGGGAACGTCTTCCGCATATATTTCCACGTCAACCAGATCAATAGTATATTGTGTTTCGGGAATAGCAATCTGACCCTCTGATTCGAGCTGGCTTATATCAGCCTGACTGAAGGAGTTGATGGCATTAGCTACCAGCTTCATATCCTTACCTACTTTCGCGCCGAGTGCTTTAAAGTTTGGCTTTATCTTTTTGCTGATAACGCCAGCGGTATCGGTTATAAACTGAATCTCTTTTATATTAGTTTCTGACAATATCAAATCTTTGACCATCTGCACTTTAGCTCCAAAGCCTTGATCCAACACGGGCAACAATGCTTTTGATAGGGGTTGACGTACATTGATGCCAGATTTCTTCCTTAATGATAAGATCATAGAAGAAATATCCTGAGCCAGGCTCATTCGCTCTTCAAGCGCTTTATCAACTAAGGCCTCTCTATATTCAGGAAAATCAGCCAGATGCACTGATTCAGACTGCTCTTTGCTGGTTGCCGAATTTAGATCCAGAAATAAGCGGTCGCTAAAGAAGGGCGCAACGGGCGACATCAATTTTGCGATTGTTGTTAAAGAGGTGTAAAGGGTTTGATATGCTGAAATCTTATCAATGGTATATTCTCCTTTCCAAAAGCGACGCCTGCACAAACGAACATACCAATTACTTAAATTTTCATCAACAAAGTTCTGAATTGCTCGTGCAGCCTTTGTAGGTTCAAAATCAGCATAGTACGAATCGACTTCCTTTATTAGTGAATTAAGTAATGAAATGATCCATTGATCAATTTCAGGTCTTTGGGAAATATCTATTTCATCCTCCTTGTAAGCAAAACCATCAATGTTCGCATACAAGGAGAAGAAAGCGTAAGTGTTATATAGGGTGCCAAAAAACTTGCGCCTTACCTCATCAAGACCTTCAATATTAAATTTTAAATTGTCCCACGGCGATGCATTACTGATCATATACCAACGTGTGGCATCGGCACTATATTTATCTATGGTTTCAAAGGGGTCAACACCATTGCCAAGGCGTTTCGACATTTTGTTACCGTTCTTATCAAGCACTAAGCCATTTGAAACGACATTTTTGAAAGATATACCACTATTGCCTATCTCTTTATTGATGGCTTTAATCTCGTCACTTGTTTCGCTTAGCATCACAGCTATTGCGTGTAGAGTGAAGAACCACCCCCGGGTTTGATCTACACCTTCGGCTATAAAATCTGCCGGGTAAGCATTTTTAAATTCTTCCTTATTTTCAAATGGAAAATGCCACTGGGCATAAGGCATTGCACCCGAATCGAACCAGACATCAATCAGGTCAGTTTCCCGATACATCTTTTTACCTGTGGGCGATACAAGGATCACATCATCCACATACGGACGATGCATGTCTTTAAGCTCGAAAGCGACATCCATAAAACCTGCCTCCACAGATTTTCTTATGCCCTGATTCAGTTCATCTATAGATCCGATGCATAACTCCTCAGATCCATCTTCGCTTCGCCAGATTGGTAAGGGTGTTCCCCAAAAACGAGAACGGGAAAGGTTCCAGTCAACCAGGTTTTCCAGCCAATTACCGAAACGGCCGGTACCTGTTGATTCTGGTTTCCAGTTAATCGTTTTGTTCAGTTCAACCATCCGGTCCTTTACAGCAGTAGTTTTAATAAACCAGCTATCCAAAGGGTAATATAAAACCGGTTTATCTGTACGCCAGCAATGCGGATAACTGTGCTCGTATTTTTTAACATCAAAGGCTTTATTGTCCTCTTTCAACTTGATGGCGATAAGGACGTCTGTCGGCTTGAAGTCCGGATCTTTGCGCTCCTCGTCACTATAATATTCTTCCTTAACGAAGCGGCCGGCAAAATCCGTTACTTCATCAACAAATTTTCCCTGCCTGTTTACCAGCGGATACTCGTTTCCTTTCTCGTCGATAACCATTACCGAGGGAATATTATTCTCCCGGCAAACCCTAAAGTCATCAGCGCCAAACACAGAAGCGGTATGTACTATGCCCGTTCCATCTTCGGTAGTCACAAAGTCAGCAGGTATAACACGGAAGGCATTTTTCTCCAGATTTTCATTGCTCACATACGGCATTAGCTGGAAGTAGCGAAGATTCAATAAATCTGCTCCTTTGAACTCTGCCGCAATCTCCCACGGAATAAGTTTATCACCGTACTTATAATCCTGGAAAGAAATGTTCTCAGCCTCTTTTTTAAAATATTTAGAAACAAGTTCCTTCGCAAGCACAACGCTTACAGGGGCAAAAGTGTATTGATTAAAGGTTTTGATCTTTACATACGATATTTTTTCACCAACCGCTAAAGCGCAGTTGGCAGGTAACGTCCACGGGGTGGTTGTCCAGGCCAGAATAGTCGTATCCTCAGCTTCATCAGAAAATAAAGTCGGAATCAACGGATGCACCTGGTCAGGTTTAACTTTAAACTGCGCAACGATAGAAGTATCCTTCAGCATTCGGTAGGTGCCAGGCTGATTCAACTCATGCGAGCTCAATCCTGTACCTGCCGCCGGCGAATAAGGCTGAACGGTATATCCTTTATAAAGAAGCCCTTTATTGTAGAACTCTTTTAAAATCCACCATAAACTTTCAATGTATTCGTTTTGATAAGTGATGTAAGGTTTTTCAAGGTCCACCCAATAACCCATCTTCTCGGTCAGGTCGTTCCAGATGTCAGTGTATTTCATGACCTCGGTCCGGCAAGCCGAATTATAATCTTCAACAGAGATCTTTCTCCCAATATCATCTTTGGTAATGCCCAGTTTCTTCTCAACAGCCAGCTCAATGGGAAGACCATGGGTATCCCACCCGCCCTTGCGTTTTACCTGGTAACCTTTAAGCGTTTTATAACGGCAAAAAATATCTTTAATAGCTCGCGCCATCACGTGATGGATGCCTGGCATCCCATTTGCCGACGGTGGTCCTTCGTAGAATGTATAAGGTTTGGAAGCCGGACGATTTGAAATACTTTTCCCAAAAATGTCATTAGCTTTCCAATGCTCCAGAATATCTTTCCCGGTTTGTGATAAATTAAGTTGCTTATATTCTTTGTACATCAGCGCTTTATCCCTTAAAATTAAGGTTGCAAAGTTATGAAAATAAAGCCTAAAATCTTAGTATATTGGGTGAATAGTGCGTTTTCCGGATGTGAAATTACAGTCAGATGAAACATTTAAATCGAAAGAAGTGCTGAATATATTCGAAAAAACTAATGTGTATGTTTGTTAGTAAATACTATTATGATTAATAAATACCTGAAACGCGGTCTACTGCTATTTTTAGCGGGTGTTGGGCTCATCTTATTCGGATATTATCTGAAGGATACTGAACTGATGAAATACGGCTGGGCAATGATAATTGGATACATCGCCTTTGGTTTAGGATTTCTGTATATCATTTACAGTTTTATCCGGAAGATTGAACGCCGCGGCCTACTTGAGCAGAGAGCCGATGATGCGGAAAAACTTGAGAATGCCGATGAAGCTAACAAAGGCAAGTAAAGCCTTTACAGCCTGCAACAATGAAAAAATTCCTTCTGAGCTTTACCTATGCCTGGAAAGGCCTTAGTTACGCTTTCCGTACTCAATTAAATTTCAAGGTTCATAGTTTCAGCGCTTTATTAGCTCTTTTGCTTGGGTATCTGTTAAAACTGAATACAGGGGAGTGGCTGTGGATCTTCTTTGCTATTGGTATTGTGTTAATTGCCGAGTTATTCAATACTGCTTTAGAGGTTTTGGTTGACCTGGTGTCGCCAAACTATCATACAAAAGCTGGGGTGGTGAAAGATGTTGCCGCAGCCGCAGTTTTAATTACAACTTTTCTTGCCGTACTAATAGGCCTTATGGTATTCGTACCCAAGCTCATTTAATCATGCTTCATAAAACCCGGGGCATCGTATTAAAAACTACCAGCTATGCTGAAAGCAGTGTTGTGGTGCAGGTCTTTACCGAGAAGTTCGGCCTTCAATCCTATTTGATCAATGGGGTGAAGAAGCCAAAGGCAAAAATTAGCATGAATATTTTACAGCCTTTGCACCTGCTGGAAATGGTGGTTTATCATAAATCGAGCGGTAATATTCAACGTGTTTCAGAAGTAAGGCAGCAACCCGTATTTCTAAGTATCCCTTACGACATTGTAAAGAGTTCGCTGGTACTATTTTTAAACGAGGTGCTTTACAAGGCCATTAAACAGCAAACCGCCGACGAAGTATTATTTGAATTCCTTTTCCACGCAATCGAAATCCTGGATAGGATAGAGGCCGGAGCAGCTAACTTTCATCTCTATTTCCTATTGCGATTAACCCGCTTCCTGGGCTTTTACCCAGATTTAAGTGTTGCCCATTCAGCCAATTATTTTGATCTGACCAATGGAAATTTCGCAAAACAGATGCCGCCGCATAGCTCATTAATCGAGCAGCCTTTAACCAGCTTATGGCTGAAACTTCTGCAGAGTAACTTTGATAATCTGCATTTGCTTCACATCTCCGGCCCGGATCGAAGGACTTTGCTGGCAAAAATTCTTGAATATTACCGTTTGCACATAGAAAGTTTTGGCCAGATAAAATCGCATCTTGTTCTGGAAGAGGTGCTTAGCTAAAAATGTGAAAATTATTTTGGGATATAGCATCAGAGGTATATATTTGCATTCCCAAACACGGGGAGATTAGCTCAGCTGGTTCAGAGCATCTGCCTTACAAGCAGAGGGTCACTGGTTCGAACCCAGTATCTCCCACTGAAAACCCCGATTCATCGGGGTTTTCTTATTTCCGGGAGTTTAGCTCAGCTGGTTTAGAGCATTACCTCGACAAGGTAAGGGTCGCTGGTTCGAATCCAGTAACTCCCACCCCAGACCCCGATTTTTCGGGGTTTTTTTATTAAAGGAAGCTTGGCTCAGCTTTTTTAAAGGCTCTTGCGCATTAAGTCTTTTAAAAGGCAGTAGGAGTAACAACATTTGCTAGTATTAAGCAATACCGGTTAAAACTGATATCATGAATTCTGATATTTCCTCCGTCATAATTTCCATTCATAATCCATTCTAAAATAGAAAATCCTACGGCTTCAATTTATAGTCAATAAGCTATTGAATTTTTTTAAAAAGGGAAGTTTAATCCTCTTTATCCAATGACAGACTTGCTTTTCCACTGATATCAAAAGCCGGTGCAAACAAGACTGGAATCAGTAAGCCAATTGACAATGATCAGTAGTTCAGCAAAAGAAGGGATGTAATTTTAATTTGAATCAAAAAAGATCGTCATGAAAAATTTAAACACTGTTATGATCTCATTTATTATGATTGCTGGCACTGTGCAGGCACAGGATACTTCACTTAAAAGAGACCAGACAAGGAGTGGTATCCAAAAGCGGGACAGGATACATCAGGAAGAACATCTGCATTTTCAGGATGGAAAACTATACCAGATGAGGCAGGGAGTGAGGAATGAAGTTAAAAGCCAAATAAAATTGAAGAATGGAACCGTGGTTAATCCCGACGGATCATATGCTTTAAAAAACCAGGAACGGCTTCGGATGTCAAACGGGGAGTGCATGGATATGTCGGGAAGAATTTATAAAAATCAAAATATGTTTAATCAAAGGCGAATGATGAACAAGGCCGAAATGCAAAAACACCGTGATATGAATAGAACGCCAGGAAAGGGTACTAAAAAGAAAAGTCAAAAAGGGGTTAAAGGACCTGTTAACAATTAGCAGTATTTAGACTAAAGATGAAATCGATGAACGAACAGGCCCAGTAAAAACATATATCTATATTATTAAAAGGTGATTCTCATGTAACAACTGATGTTGCAAGACATCCATTCGCTACTGTGTTGAGTTGCTGGATAGACAATAGTACAAAAAGTTGATATTTTCTATTCAGAACCTCGTTTTACACTTATGAGATTATCCTAACGCATTTTCCAACCTGGTCTGTCTTCTAAGGCAGGGTACCAATCCGCTTCGATTTAAAAACCAGAGGCAATCAAGCATATTAATGAAGAACCAGGTCGTGTCTTGCTTTACTCTGGTTCGTGTCTTGCCGCTAATTTAGCGGCAAGACACGAACCAGACCCGAGGAAAGCTACAATATCGTTCCTGCAGTTCCCGCTCTTAGAATTTTGTGAGTTCAGGCCCTCCTTCCCACCGACTTTTTTAAAGCGAAGAATTTTTCAAAATGAGGAAAATACCTAATACAGATTTTTACCAGTCGTTAACAGAGATATCGCTTATTTAAAGATAAATAAAACTAGAGTTGCGTTTTTTCGTTAGCTTAATACCTTCAAAATCAGCACGTCATGCATGCCTCTAAAATTACAGCCATCAAAAACTGGATTGACTCCATGGGTTTCGAATTAGTTAAGTCACATCTATTAGATAGTAAATATACCTGTATAAATTACTATACTTTAGGCAATTTTGGAGTGTTTGAAGAGGTCTCGAAATCTTCGAAAAATAATGAAACGTCTGGTGAGGAAAAACTCAAATTTATCTCATGGGATCCCTGGGGTCAGGACTTTGTAGTGCGTTCAGCGAAAGAGTTGAGTGAAGCGTATCAGGAGTTTTTGACTGTGAATCCGGAGCTGGCGGGATAGGGGAATAAGTTTCTTCCCTTTCCATTTTAACAGGATTTACTTCCTCCATTTGTTGATATATTTCCCGTATTGAGATTCTTATCCTGATATTCTGAGAACCTGTTTAATACATTTTTAATTTTATTGTATTATATTTTTACTCTTTTATAAAAGATATAAGTTTGTGTAGCATTTGCACGAAATGTGTGATAATACAGCCCATGCAGCGATTAAATTGCCAAAAACCTTTGGTATCTCCCCTCAAATAATTGTTTTTCCTTTTATTATCTTAGTATATTAAAAAGAAAGCAAGAAAAAGTGTTTCGTTTAATGTAAATACCGTTTTTCTTGATTACAACAATTAAAATCGTTGTCTTTCTATTTTATATTACCGTGTTGAGCCCATCCATCCGGTCCAGCATTATCTAATTCTATAATAGCCCTTATTAAAGTCGCAGCTTCTGATTCCTGAAACGGAGTTGGATGTGGCTTGATAGTGGTAATTGTGAAATACATTTATCCGGATTCTATGGGAGTTTTTACAGGACTATTTACATCAGATTGCTTCGTTAATAAATCGACCGGTCAAAGGTTTCCGAATACTTCTTCTATAAGCGGATTATTAAGATCAACTGTTCTTAAAACAGCTTTCTCACTTTGTTTTTTATTGTTGGGATCTTTATTGTCTCTCGCGCAAACTGTTGTTACTGCGCCTGTTAATGGTCAAGATATCTGTAGTAATACGGCTGTAGGTGGTGGTTCGCCTGCTTATACTACGCTGGGGAATATTGTAATCACTGAAGGGGTCAGTGGTGACTTTGATTTTACTGGATCTCCTCTAACCCTGACGCTCAACGCGCCGGCTGGCTGGGAGTTTAATACATTGTCAACACTGACTTATTCGTTTACAGCTAACGCAAATATCTCTGCGCTTGGAACAGCTACCAATGGCTTAACATCTTCAGCTTTGACAATAACAGTCGCTGGAGCTAATGCAAATGGGTTGGACGCATTTACAATTACTGGTTTGCAGGTTCAGGCTACAACGACTACCGCTGCGAGTGGTAATATTACTTCGAGCAGTTCAACGGGTTTTAACGGTATTGACGCAACCACAAGTTTTGGATCATTATCACTATTTGCTGCGGTGACACCTACAGTTAGTATTTCGGCTAGTCCTTCAGGAGCGGTTTGTGCAGGTACCGAGGTAACATTTACGGCAGATCCCACTAATGGGGGGTTGTTGCCTGCGTATCAGTGGCAGATCAACGGCTTAAATGTTTCGGGGGAAACTAGTGCAACCTTTAAAACTGCGAGCTTAACTGACGGGAGTGTGGTTACAGTTGTTTTAACTTCGAATGCTTCGTGCACTGTAACTAACCCGGTCACCAGCAGCCAGTTTCCTATAACCGTCAACAACATTCCAGCTACGCCAATAGCTTCAAATACTGGTCCGGTCTGCGAAGGCAGTGATATTACGCTAAGCACAGCAACAATAGGAGGGGCTACTTACTTGTGGACGGGGCCTGCAGGTTTCACCAGTTCCGATCAAAATCCATCTATTGCAAATGCAGCTTCTGCAATGGCTGGGGTGTATAGCGTGACCGTTACCTTAAATGGCTGCATAAGTCCGGCAGGAACAACTACTGTTATAGTGAATCCGATTCCTGCGACTCCTGTATCCGGAAATAGCGGACCGCTCTGCGCGGGCAGCACAATTAATTTAACCACAGCATCGGTAACAGGCGCGACTTATTCATGGACAGGGCCAAACGGTTTTACCAGCTCCCTGCAAAATCCAACTATTGCTAATGCAACTTCTGCAATGGCCGGCGATTACAGTGTGACTGTAACTGTGAATGGCTGTGCAAGTTTACCCGGCAGTACTTCTGTCGTTGTGAATGCATTGCCGTTGAGACCTACAGCTTCAAATGGTGGAGCAGTCTGTGCGGGAAGCGCCATTAACTTAGCTACTCCTACAGTTGCGGGAGCCACTTATTCCTGGACTGGACCGAATAACTTCACGAGTACCGATCAAAATCCTGTTATACCGGCCTCAACAATTGGCATGGCAGGGGTGTACAGTGTATCCATTACCTTAGATGGCTGTACCAGCCTGGCTGGTACAACAACCGTAGTTATTAATGCCATCCCGGCAACGCCAATAGCAAGCAGTAACAGCCCGGCTTGCGTGGGCAGCCCTATTAATTTATCGACACCTACTGTTGCGGGAGCAACTTACTCATGGACCGGCCCCAATGGCTTCATAAGTGCGGTTCAGAATCCGGTGATCTCAAATGCTACGACGGCAATGGCAGGCGTTTATAGTGTTACAATCATTATAAATGGTTGCACCAGCCCCGCAGGAACTACAACTGTGGTCGTTAATGCGGTCCCGGCAACACCCGTTGTCAGCAGTAACAGTTCGGTCTGTGTGGGTGGGACGATCAATCTTTCGACGGCTGCAGTAGCTGGAGCTACCTATTCATGGACAGGGCCTAATGGTTTTACAAGTACCGTTCAAAATCCCACCATCTCGGGTGCTACAGCTTCAAGGGCGGGGGTTTATAGTTTAATCATAACCGTGGATGGTTGTACCAGCACGGCCGGGACAACCAATGTAGTGGTTAATCCTATTCCGGCGACACCGGCAGCAAGCAGTAACGGTCCTGTGTGCCCTGGCAGTAGTATTAATTTAACCACACCTGCTGTTACCGGAGCCACTTATTCCTGGACCGGGCCGAATGGTTTTACCAGTGCCGTACAAAATCCAGTAATTAACAATGCTACAGCAGCCATGGCTGGGACATATAGTTTGACCGTAACTGTTAATGGTTGTGCCAGTGCTGCGGGAACTACTTCTGTACTAATAAATCCTACGTTGGTTCCTTCGGTTACAATATCTTCAACCTCAACATCAATCTGCTCAACATCACCGGGAGGTTCTACGCCCGTGACCTTTACAGCCACACCTACAAACGGAGGTACTGCACCGACGTACCAGTGGAGAAATAATGGCGTAAACATAGCCGGAGCTACCGGGGCAACATATACAGCCACTTCGCTTGGAACAAGCTCAATCATAAGTGTTGTGATGACGTCAAACGCTCCCTGTGTTTCTACAGTGACCGTGACAAGCAATCCTGTCACGATGACTACTTACGTAGGTGCGCCCAGTTTTGCCAATGGAGGTCCCGGTAGAATTACAGGAAGTAATTCTGTTTGTCCCGTTACTACTGAAACCTATACTGCCGGAGCTTTGGCTAGTGGGGTTGCAACAAGCTATACCTGGTCATTCCCACCGGGATTTGTAATTGCCTCCCAATCTGGTAATCAAGTAACGGTTAATATAACATCGGCAGCAAGTATTTCGAATAATCAACCGGTTACCGTTGTTGCTTCTAATCCATGCGGCAGCAGTGCTGTGTCACAGACCTTTGGTATCAGCGTTAATAAATTTGCCGGTGTAACAGTCGGCTCGAATCAATCCGTGTGTTCCGGACAACCCATAAATGTCGTAGCTACATTAACGGGTAATGCTACCAGCGCGACGTGGAGTGCTCCAAGTGGAACTTTCACCAACGTAGTTACAGCCGGAACAAATCCGATTACCGTTAGTGCGACTTATACTCCTGCGATAACAAATGGTAATGTAACCCTTCTTGTTACTACGAATTTACCCTCAGGTAATTGTACACCAGCAGTAGCCGGAACAGCGCAACTCACGGTAACTGTGAATCAAGTGCCTTTAATAACTAGTCAGCCTTTAGCCTCTCAAATTCTATGCTCCGGGAGTACCGCGACATTCAGTGTTGCTGCTACCGGGACAGGCCTTTCCTATCAGTGGCGAAAAGGCGGAGTTAACATTCCAGGAGCCACTTCTTCCACTCTTGCTCTAAATAATGTGACTACAGCTGATGCTGGAAACTACACTGTAATAGTTAGCGGCACAAGTCCTTGTGCTCCGGTTACATCATCCACATCAGTGCTGGCAGTCAACCAGGTCGTTGCTATAACTACTCAACCTGCAGCTAGTCAAACAGTCTGTTCGGGAAGTGCTGTAAGTTTCACGGTGGCTGCTACCGGTACCGGGTTGACCTATCAATGGAGAAGGGGAACAACTAATATTGCCGGAGCCACTTCAGCAACCTTAACCATTCCTTCAGCTACAGTAACAGATTCAGGAACTGATTATAATGTGGTCATTTCAGGTACCGGCCCATGTAGTCCGCTTACTTCAGCTAATGCGGCCCTGGTAGTCAATGAAGTTGTGGCCATTACCAGTCAGCCCATAAATACTCAAACTCTATGTTCAGGAAGTGCTGCAACCTTTAGCGTTACAGCTACAGGTACCGGCCTTAATTACCAATGGAGAAAGGGTGGAGTTAACATCCCCGGAGCGACATCGGCAACGCTAACACTTAATAATATAGCAACCAGCGATGCCGGTGCTTATAGTGTAGTAGTAACCGGTGCTGCTCCCTGTATATCAGTGACATCCTCTACATCGACACTAGTGGTAAACCAGGTGGTTGCCATTATCACCCAGCCGGCAGTTTCGCAAACAAGCTGCTCCGGAAGTCCGGTCAGTTTCACGGTAGTTGCTACAGGCACGGGCTTAACTTATCAATGGAGGAGAGGTACCACGAATATTGCGGGAGCTACTTCAGCTACGTTGAATCTCAATTCGGTTACCCCGGGAGATGCAGGCACCGACTATAATGTGGTAGTTACCGGAACCGGCCCCTGTTCACCTTTAACGTCAAATAATGCGGGCTTAGTTGTGAACGAGATTGTTGCTATTGACACTCAGCCGGTCGCTCAGACATTGTGTTCCGGAAGTACCGCAACCTTCAGCGTAGCGGCTACTGGTACCGGATTGACCTATCAATGGAGAAAGGGAGGAGTCAATATTTCAGGAGCTACTACTAATACCTTAACTCTTAGCAACGTTACTCCTGCAGACGCAGGCCTGTACAGTATCCAGGTAACTGGCATTGGTCCGTGTACACCTGCAGTATCCTCCAACGCCGCTTTAGTTGTAAATCAGGCGATTGCTATAACCACCCAGCCTGCCGCTTCTCAATCGGTCTGCTCAAGTTTCCCGGTTAGCTTTACAATCGCCGCAACTGGTACAGGATTGACTTATCAATGGTATCTGGATGGGAATGTTGTAAATAACGTAGCGGGGGTTATTTCAGGAGCAACCTCCGCCACCTTAAACATCAGCCAGGCAGCTGTATCACACTCCGGAACTTATACTGTAGTGGTAAGTGGAGGTGCTCCCTGTGCACCTGTCACTTCTGCAAATGCGCAGCTGACTGTTAATCAGAGTTTGGCTATAACAACACAGCCCGTTTCGCAAACGATTTGTGCAGGTGCGACTGTATCATTTACTGCAGCAGCTTCTGGAAGTGTTGCCAGTTATGTTTGGCGAAGAAATGGGATTCCCGTTTCCGGCGGCAACTTTACAGGAGCAAATACAGCGACCCTTACAATAACCGGATCTTTAACCACAAATTCCGGAAACTACGATGTGGTAGTCAGCGGTCCAAGTGGCAGTTGTTCACAGGTAATATCTAATATTGCTGCCTTAACCGTCAATCCTCTTACCGTTGCCGGTTCGGTCAGCGGAAACGCAACCGTTTGTTCAGGTACAAATAGCTCCGTTTTAAAATTGAACGGCCATGTAGGTGCTGTGATAAGGTGGGAGTCATCACTGGATAATTTTGCTACTGCAGGTGTTTCGATTTCTAATACGACTAACACATTAACAGCAAGTAACCTGACAGCAAATACTTCATACCGGGCAATTGTCCAAAGCGGTGTATGTGCACCGGCGAGCAGTACTGCGGCAACCATCAGTATAACACCCGTTTCTGTGGGTGGTAGCGTTGCCGGGTCGGCCACGGTATGTTCTGGTACCAATAGTACAACACTAACGGTAAGCGGGCATACGGGATCAGTCGTGAGATGGGAATCTTCTGTAAATAATTTTGCGACGGCAGGTACAGCCATAACTAATACTACGAACACGCTTATTGTCAGCAACGTAACCGTGACTACTTCTTATCGGGCAGTTATTCAGAATGGTACCTGCGCCATCGCAAATAGTCTGGCAGCAATGGTAAGCGTCGATCCGGTTTCCGCAGGAGGGACAATCGCAGGGGGAGTCACTGTATGCTCCGGCACAAATAACACGATTTTAACTTTAAGTGGCCACACAGGCAACGTTATCCGTTGGGAATCATCTCTGGATAATTTCGCAACAGCCGGCACCACTATAGGTAACACCACGAATACCTTCACAGCAAGTAATTTGAGTGCTACTACCTCATACAGGGCGGTAGTACAGAGCGGCTCATGTTCTATGGCTTTTTCGGCCGTATCTACGATTACTGTCAATCCACTTTCCGTTGGTGGCACGATCAGTGGAACTTCAACTGTTTGCTCAGGCACTAATAGTACTGTTTTAACTTTAAGCGGTCATGTTGGTAATGTTCTCAGATGGGAATCGTCATTAAATAATTTTGCTACAGCAGGTACTTCAATAGCTAATACCACGACTACGTTAACCGCCACTAACTTAACCGCCACTACTTCATACCGGGCAATTATTCAAAGCGGCGTGTGCTCTGCTACAAACAGCGCGGCAACAACCGTCAGTGTTACCCCGGTTTCTTTGGGTGGTACAATCGCTGGAGCAGCAACCGTATGTTCAGGCACCAATAGCGCCACTTTAACTTTAAGCGGCCATACCGGTACGGTGGTGAGATGGGAATCTTCCTTAAACAATTTTACTACAGCAGGGTCGCCTATTAACAATATCACCACAACTCTGACGGTTTCTAATATTACAGCCACTACATCTTACCGGGCGGTGGTTGGAAATGGTGTGTGCGCTGCTGTTCCCAGTGCAACAGCGACACTAAATGTTGATCCTCTATCGGTCGGCGGTACAATTAGCGGCGGAAGTGTTGTATGCTCGGGAACAAACAGTACGGTACTCACGTTAAGCGGGCAAAACGGCAATGTGGTCAGATGGGAATCATCACTGGATAATTTTGCCACAGCAGGTATCCCAATAATTAACACAAGCAGCACCTTAACAGCCAGTAATATTACCGCAACAACGCATTATCGTGCAGTGGTTAAGAATGGAACTTGTGCATCCGCTAATTCCGTGGTCGCAACCATCACTGTTAATCCTTTACCTACGGGTGGAACACTTACCCCTTCGCTTCATGAAGCCTGCGTTGGTGACGGTGGAACAATTACTTTAGCCGGTTATACGGGAAATATTGTAAGATGGGAATCATCGATAAACGGAGGTGCTACTTGGGCAATTGTTACAAATACCACAACGAATCTTGTTTACACTAATATCCAGCAGACTACTCTTTACAGAGCAGTGATAGGAAACGGGGTATGCACACCCGTTTATTCAACTATTAGTATCGCCAGTGTATTGGTGAAAGCTACACCAACAACCATTGCTACGCCTACTCAAATATGTGTGGGAGAAAGTTCAGTTCTATCATCAACATCCGGCTATCCCGTTGCCGGTATTTCGACTTCCTCAGGAAATTTCAGTGAAGCAAATCCGGCAGGATGGCGGAGAGATGGTCAGAGTACAGGCGACTTCTTGCCTGCAAGCCGGGACAATTCAAATGCTGGTCCATGGGGCGAAACCAACGGTCCAAGGACTTTTAGCACCATTACCTACAATAACGGCGCTAATGGAGGTAAATTTGCTGTCGTTGATGGCGCACGAACTTCAACACTGGAGACGTCTGTCTTTAGTTTAATTGGTCAAAATTCAAGTAATTTCAATTTTACGCAGGCATATAATTTAATTGGTACTGCTACTGCAGTTATTGAGATCTCTACTGACGGGGGAGTTACATATACAGCTGAAAACCTTCTGGCCCAATATACCGGAACAAGCTTCGGAATAACAGGAGTAAACGGAACTTTGCAAGCAACAAGCATCTCATTAGCAGATTATATTGGTTTATCAAATTTGAGAATTAGATTCAGATATGAGAGTACCACAGCTAGCAGCTGGGCCATCGATGATGTAAGTGTTCCTGCGGTTCTTCCGATAACTTATGTCTGGTCGTCAAATCCCTCTACCGTTTTTACCGATCCGACAACAGGCAGTGTGACTGTTAGTCCGACAGTAACCACTACTTATACTTTGACTTCTTACATTGATGGATGCGCGGCAGGCGTATCTACAGTGACTGTTACAGTAAATCCTGTACCCACCATTACCGCCGGCACTTCGGGAAACAATGTTGTCATTGCATGCTATAATGCTGCATCGCAAACAACTCCACTTTCATATAGCCAAACTAATGTTGCAGCTGGGGCGACATACAGTATTATTTGGTCTCAAGCAGCGATTGATGCAGGTTTTATAAATATTAACAACGCGCCGATTCCTGCCGGACAGGTTGGACTAGTTTCTCCAGCCGGGGTTGTCGCGGGTACTTACATGGGAAATATTACAGTCAGGAATAATCCGACCGGTTGCGCAAGTGTCGCAAGTCCGTTTAGTTTGGTTATTAATCCTGCGCCAACGCTGGCTTCTATTTCGGCGGCGCCACTTTGTAACGTGACCAGCGGAACCAACATGACAGTGAATTTAACGGGCTTGTTAGCCAATAGTATCTCAACTGTATCTTATCGAATTGGTACGGGTACAGCTGTGACTGTTGACAATATTAACGCAGATGCCTCTGGGATTGCAAGTTTTCAGGCTCTGGTAACTTCGGCGAATAACGGACAATCTTTGACAATAATTAGTTTAAGCAGTCGCACTCCTGCCAACACAGTCAGCTGTACAGTAACTCCAAATGCTAGTCTGGCGATAAATCTTATTATATGGCCAGGTTATGTTTGGACTGGTGGTGGAACGGATAATCTATGGACTACTGTAGAAAATTGGCTTTGTCGCGTGCCCGTTGATGGAGAGAGCGTAATTATTCCAGATGTGGTAAATGGAAACTTTCCTAAAATGAACGTGGATTTTAGGTCTAATAATTTCGATCTGTTGGGTAATGCAACCATTGAGTTGAACGGGCGTAAATTAACACTGGGAACACTTGGTCTTTCATCAACATCAGCGATTAATAATCAGGGGTTATTAATTGGAAGCAAGAGCAGTGAGTTGGTCATTAACGGTGTCCTTACACAGAGTCTAAAGTTTGTACAGTCAACGCCAATTGGAACAACCAACGCATTATCAGAATTCACAGTAAACAGTATTGGAGAAGAAGTTCTTTTAGGAAATTCGTTATGGGTGTATGGTAATGCGAATCCAACAGCTGGTATAATAAACTCAGCCGGTCATTTGACTATGGTTTCTACGGCGAGTATTTCAACTAATATAACGAAGCTGAATGCTAATTCAGACGTAATTGGGGATGTAAATGTGCAATCTTATATTACGGGTGATGGGGTAAATTCCGCAAACAGGGGCTTTAGGGTCATGTCATCGCCGATTAATGACTCGGGAATAACCAGCGGCAAGAAGTCGTTTGCCCAGATCAAGGATTATATTGTAGTGACCGGGGCGGGTGGCGAAGCAAACGGTTTTGACCAGGGAGGGTGGGCGCAACCTTACGCGGAAACGATTACCCGCTTTAACGAACCGGCATTACCTACCGCACCTAACTTTGTAACTATTCCCACCATCCATGAGCACAATGTTTCCGGCACCGGTTTCTACTTGTTTTTCAGAGGAAGCCAGGGCGGCAGCTATGCTGCTAATTTTACGAAGGTTAACGCGCCTTACGCAGCACCAGACGCGGTCACAATGAACTATTTTGGGCCAATAAATAAATTTAGCGTTCCTCCTGTTGTACTTCATAACAGCGCTATTCCGGGCGATGCAACAAATGGTTACAATTTGGTTGGTAATCCTTTTCCTAGCAGTATTGATTGGAATAGTGTGACCAAGTCATCCACTAATGTATTGAATACGGTTATTATTTATAAAGTCGGCGGTGTGCAAGCAAGTTATATAAATGGTGTAAGTAATAATGGGGGCACGACAATTATTCAACCCGGCCAGGGATTTTATGTGGTTACTAAAACAGAAGGTGAAACTCTTTCATTCACCGAGGGGGCAAAGTCGTCTGCATCTCCCGGACGTTTTCTGAGGGCGCCGATTGATCAGAAGATCACGATGTCAGTTGATCCGATATCATTTGGTCCGAACGAGGTTATGTCCAGTAAGGAAATACTGAGACTAAACATATTTGATGGGCAGAATTCGGAGGAAACCACCATAGTGTTCGAAGAAGGTAATAAAGAAACTGCAGGTTACGAGGATGTAATTTATATGTCAGGGGGCTTAATAAACCTCGCGAGTATGTCATCAGATGGAAGATACCTTGCAATAAACGGAGTTCCGGAGATTAGCAAGATAGCGGAGGTGAGATTAAATATGAATGGAGTTCGTGCAGGTTCCTATAAATTCAGATTCACCGACATTCCCAAATTTAAAGGATGTCAGATCCTACTGAAGGATGCATTATTTCCGGATCTTCTAACGGAAGTTAAGAAGCAGGGAACATATGATTTTACAGTAGATAAGAGCAAGTCTGAAACCTTTGGGAAAAGGTTTACAATCGTCTTTAAATCAATTGCTGTCAAGAAACCATTGGAGGTTAAGAACTTCGTGGTTAAAAAGGCTGATAATGCAGCTGAATTGCAGTGGGTTATTACAGGCGATGACGAGATAATGGGTTCCGAGGCTGAACACTCAACAGACGGAAAAACCTTCGGGACCGTTGGATTCGTGCCTGCTAACGCAAAAGGCTCAGCTTCTAAGTTCGACTTTACTGACTCTTATCCTCTGGCGGGTAATAATTATTACCGGGTCAGGATTATCAGCTTACTTGGTGACACTATCTATTCCGAAGTTAAAAAAGTGCATTATCTGGAAAATGAGATCAATAAGGAAGCCTTAGCTATCTACCCTAACCCGGTAAAAGACCAGGTAGAATTTAAATTATTGCGTCGGCCGGACGGTTCGGTTAATGTAAGTGTGTTTGATTTGTACGGTCGTCAGGTTTTCTCCCGGGAGTCTGTTAGCTTCGATTTGCTACAGTACAATATGAACAGCCTGGTGCCTGGGGTTTACATTGTGGAGATTAGACTTAACTCGAATGAAAAATTGCTGGGAAGGAGCAAATTTGTGAAAAGTGACTAAGATGGGATTTCCCACTGAGAAATTAATTGCACAATATTTCTCACTTTTTTGAAATTCCCACGCTTACTCCAACTTAACTAACTGAAAGGAGTGTGTATTTGCTTATTTGAGCAGCGCACAATCGTAGCATTGATATTGTTTTAATTAAAACGAACTTTTTTATTTAGATGGCGTAATAGTTGTTCAATTGTAACGACTGCATTTTGCCTATGAGAATCTTTACGTTTATAAAAATCTGCTTTTCATTTCTGTTGTTGTTTTTGGCATTTAAATCACAAGCTATTACTATTGTTTCAGCCAAAGACGGAAATTGGAGTGCATTAACAACCTGGAGTCCTCAACAAATACCTACATCATCTGATATCGTTTGGATTAAATCTGAGCACAGTGTTACCGTTGACATTAACGCGATTTGCAGCACGCTAATGGTGGGAGAGTCGAATAAAGATAATACTGACCTTTTGATTAATCCAGGAATATTCTTAAACGTGATGGGCCCAGTTGAAATCTACGGAAATAATGTTGATTCTAATCCAACAATATTTAATGTTGGGGACGGTACCCTAAATGTTGGCTCTAGTATAACTTTTTATGCTTCGCCAGGATATGCAAATTTAGAAATTGGCAGCGGAACAGTAAACGTCTCGGGGAATCTTGACTTTAATGCTAGCGGCCAGGGTAATATCAAACGACGCAGTGTAGATAACATGGGAGCGATAAATTTAGGGGGGAAGGTTATCGGGACAGGCTCAATTGAAGGTAATCCTCCTGCCATTAATGTAGCCGTACTTTCTAATGATTTTTATCGTTCAAAAACGTCCGGTAACTGGTCAATTGAAAACAATTGGCAGACTTCCAGGGATGGTAGCAGTGGCTGGATCACCGCTACGAAAATTCCTACTGCGTCTGCACGGCGGATTGAGATTTTACCAGACCATAATATCTTTCTTTCAACTCCATCGCCTGCGTCTAACCTAATAGTCTATGGTTCTTTGGAATGTAAGGAGCACGCGATAGTTGGACCAGGTCCCTTCACATTGGCTCCGAATGCTACGTTAATAACATCAAATTCTAAGGGAATCTCTTCTTTGACCACACTTGGGTCTATTCAAGTTCAAGGTTTAAAGACTTACTCATCAAATGCCAATTACACCTACAGAGGTGCCAGCGATCAGCTTACCGGCGACGGTTTACCGGCCATTTTAAATGGAATATTGACCATTGATAAAACAGGCCTAGCTTCAACAGTCAAGGTTTCTCATCCTATATTAATAACCAATCTGGTTAATGTCCTTCAAGGAGAATTGATTGCCGATGACAATTTAACACTGGAATCGAAAGCCGGAAGCTATGGCCAAATTGGCGTAATTAATACAATTATTGCTAAGGTAAGCGGTAATGTTAATGTACAAAGCTTCCTTTCTGGAAGTCCTTCCAGCCTGACCAATAGAGGGAATCGGATGATCTCCTTTCCGGTAAAGGACGATTATTCCAAAACATTATATCAGCAATTGAAGGAGAAGATCGTTATAACGGGGCCTAAAACTCCATTCGTTGGTACAGCTGAAGGTTTTGATCTTGGAGGATGGGCGCAACCCTATGCCGTTACCTTAACCACTTACTCTGAGCCGGCATCGCCTATTGCTTCATTTATTCCCGTTTCGACAATTAAAACGAAAGCTGAAGCAGGTAAAACAACATTTGTATTTTTTCGTGGAAGTCGTGTCAATGCCACGGCAAATAAGGTGAATACCCCTTATGGATTTCCTGAAGATGTAACTGCTAATTATAAGGGCACAATTAACCAGGGAGACATTCAAACGAGCGTGGTGAATAGCAAAATCACTGGTGATAATAACAATGGTATAAACGCCATAGGAAATCCTTACCCTGCAGCCATAAATTGGGATGCCGTATGGACAGAGAACCAAGGGTTGTTAGAAGTCAATGAAATCCGAATAAATAAAGCAGGCGGTGGTTTTGTCACAAGGAAAGTAATTTCCAACGTTCCAACAGCCGTTAATGCAGGTGAAACAATGGCTTCGCAATATATCCAGCCTGGGCAAGGATTCTATGTAAAATCGCTAAATTCCGGCGTGCTCACTTTCAAGGAAAGCCATAAAACCGTATCGCAAGCCGCACCAAGGTTATTGACAATTCCATCGATCACATTGCTTGCCACGAATCTGAATGATGGCAAAGTGAAGGACATCATTCAAAAGAATAAATTTTTAAGGATCAATATTCAGCAGAATGATTTAAAAGACGAAACTTTGATTTTATTTAAGGATGGATTAAGCTCAAAATTTGATGATAGTGATGCAATATATTTTGCTGGAAATTCTGTTCTGATTGGTAGTTTGAGCAGTGACGGTCAGGTCACTTCCATCAATGCGATGCCGGATGTCAAAGATATTCAGGAGTTGAAGCTGTACGTTAACGCCAATACGAGCGGTGCTGCAAAGTTAAGCTTCACAGATCTGAGCGCTGGTGAAGATTACCAAATCTTCCTGAAGGACGTATTATCACCAGGAAAATTAATTGATCTGAAACAGCAATCGGTGTACGAATTTTCTATTGATCGGGCAAATCCGGCCTCATACGGCACTAACCGTTTTACAGTGATCTTCAAGCCAGAGTTGGTTGCAGCGCCGGTTTTTACGGCGCAGGAAGTTAAGTCAAACGTTGAATTGAAATGGAAAACAGTTGTCGCAACAAAAGTTAAGTACTTTGAGGTAGAGGTTTCTAATGACAATATCCTGTTCCGCAATATCGGGCTTGTAGAGAACGCAGGGATTCAGAACGATATTAAATTTTCATTTGTCGATAAAGCACCGATTACGACTGTAAGGTATTACCGGCTTAAGCAGTTTAATACAAATGGAAGCATCACCATCACTGACCCGCAAATGATCGACCTATCTGGTAATGCTTTTGAAGCTATGATGAATATTACAATATATCCCAACCCGTCAGCTGAGGTAATCCAGGTTCAATATTCTGGAAACGTCCAGCCTGAAATTGACGCTGCAATTTATAGTATTCAAGGAAACAAAATCAAAAGTTCTTCTTTCCCTTCAGATCAGATAATTAAGTTCGACGTTAGCCGTCTAGCACAAGGAGTTTATTTTCTAGAACTAAAGGAAAAAGGAACCAGTAAAGTGATAGCACATTCTAAATTTATAGTAGGGCTATAGCAGTCTAGCGTCGCATAGTTTTCGACTTTGGGACTTACGTTCTTAAAATGTCCCGATCAACTTCAAAACGGGTATAAATGATTCTATAGCTGGCTCGGAGAATATTAATATTTAACTGGATCATTGATCTTAGGGATAACAAATCCACCACATAAATTCATTGGATAATGCGATTTAACTTCTGGAATCTACTGACTTAAGAGGCAACAAGGCAAGGTATCAGATGGCATTAAAATCGTCAGCCAGATACAAAGCATTTTAGTTAATTGTATATTTGAAAAACAGTTTTAGTAGTCTAATTGCGTAACTATATCAAAATGAATGAGAAAAGAAATACGCTTATCAATTTTCGTTTTTTAATAGTGTTCATTGTAGCACTGATGATCTCATTCGGGGCTAATTCGCAACCTATACCATGTAGTGATCCTTTTAAGTGTCCCGGAGGGTGCCAAGCGGATGGAGTTACATGTTGGGATGTCGATGATCCCGTCCCTTTAGATAGCGGTCTTTTACTTCTAGTTGGTGTAGCACTATCCTTTGGACTCTATACACTTAATCGTCAGAGACAACTTCAATTTTGATTCATCTCATCCCCGTTATTTGAATTACTACATATCGTTATAAGATATTTTGTTTCAATATTAAAATTGTATATATTTAGGTAAGCATTCATACATCACCGTCTATCAAACAACGGTAAATGAATTTTCAGTCTTTTCTAAATCTTCTAACTACTTTTCTACTTCTAACTACTTCTCTAAATCAACAACTGCTGGCAGCAATTAAGATTAGCCAGGCAAGCGGTAATTGGAGCAATGTTGGTGTATGGGGAGGAGCTGTGCCTAATGCCGGTGATGACATCATTATCTCGTCAGGGACTACTGTCAGTGTTAATACCTCGCTTCTTGCAACCCAGGCTTTCGGTAACGTCACGATTGAGCAGGGAGGCTCTTTAGTGGTTGGCGTCAATGACGTTAAGCTTCGAATAAAAGGTAATCTCACAAATAATGGAATAATTAATCTTTGGCAGTCATCCACTTACCAGGCTGATATCTTTTTGCATGGAAATAGTCTATGGTCCGGCGCTGGATATTGGAATCTTTCTAACATCAACGTTCAAAGTTATTCCCTTGAGCCGACCAACGGACTGAACTTAACTCTCAATGGTAGCCTGACTGCCTATCCCGGCAGCAGCTTTAATAAGGTCAACCGATATGTGGACGTTACACTTAATATTAAAGGCATATTAAATACAATGATTTCCAGTTATCCTGACTTTTACTACGGCCACATTATAATTGACAAGATAATTGATATTGTTGAGCGGCCCGTTGAATTTTCGCCTTCTACCTCATCTAATATGATCAAACTGTTGGGTGATATTATATTAGTCAAACCTTCTGATCGATTGGTGGTCACGTCCAACAATACCCTGACTATAAACGGAAACGTCACAGGTGCGGGGTTTATCTCCGGATCTACTACCAGTTCCCTGATTATTGATAATATGGAGGCAGCTGCGATTGTTCCATTAAGAATTCGTAGTGGTACTTCGTTCAAAGAGCTTATAATTAACAGGCCTGCGGGAGTAAGTTTGTCTAATGGCTTTGTGATTAGGGAAAATCTGCAACTGAATAATTCAAGTCTCTTAACCCTTCCTCCGCAAACGCTTACTTTGGGTGTGAATGGAGCAACTCCCACGGCCGGTAAATTTTCCGGGAATGGTAAGTTTATTGGATCGGGCAATTCAAGCATTTCCATCCGGGGAAAGGATACAACATCGGTCAAATTGAATTTTGATCAATCTTCGGTATTCAACCATACGCTCAATAACTTGATTGTAGATAAAGTGGCCGGTAAAGTAGGATTAGAAGCCGGAGATCTAATTGTTTCTGGGAGTCTGAATATATCTAACAACAACGTCTTTTTGTTAGGAACGGGTACGCTGATATTGAATGTGATACCTGGCTTTATTGGCAGTGCTTGTCTGAGCGGATCGAAGCATTCCAGCTTGAAGATAGCTGGAACGAGCTTGACCGGCTATTCATTAATTTTTGATCAATTGACACCTTTCGGGAATTCGCTGAAGTCGTATATTCAAAGCCGTAATGCTGTAATTACTCTCGCTAACAAATTGAATGTATTTGGGCAAGTTAGTCTGACTGGCAATTCATCAATTTTAGTGTCAGACGGAAATCTAACGTTGTTGTCTTCATTGGATGAAGCTGCCGGTATTTCGTCGTTGCTCAACAATACTGATGTGAAAGGCGATGTTAATGTGCAGGTTTATATTTCTGGTGATAATGAAAGTATGAAATACAGGGGGTATCGGTCTATTTCCTCCCCACTCAATGATGACCAAATTTTAGCGGGCAAGAAGAAATCACTGGAGCAGCTAAAAGATTATATTATTGTGACAGGCCCGGGTGGAGCTGTTAAAGGATTTAATCAGGGCGGTAATGCACAACCTAACGCCGAAACTTTAACCAGGTATAATCCACATGCTATTCCCGGAAGCTCTCTATTTTCACCGGTAACAGATATAACTCAGAACTTCTCGGCGGGAGAAGGCTTATTAGCCTTTTTCAGAGGAATGCAAAGGGGGAGTTATATATTGAATGCTTCTAAACTCAATGCTCCTTATTCACCTCCTGAACCTGTTACGGTTGTATACACGGGTATTATCAATAAATTTGATATACCAGCAATTACCCTATACAACAACCATTATCCCAACAGTGATTTTAACGGATACAATCTCATCGGTAATCCTTACCCGTCCGCCATTGACTGGACTAAAGTAATCCGAAGCGCCGGCGTTAATGATGAAGTGATCACTCTCAAGCCAGGCGGGGGAACAGCCACCTATCTGAACGGTATCTCCAATAACGGAGGATCGCCTTATATTCAAACGGGACAGGGCTTCTATGTGAGAACTTCTGTGGATGGAAGTACTGTGTCGTTTAAGGAGGACTGCAAAACGTCTTCATATCCTGCTCGGTTGCTTGCTCATCCCTCGCATAATTTGATCTTAAGTGAAAACATCACACCAGAAATATCAGATGTAGTTAAGTCAAACGCTAAAGTACTAAGATTAAATCTTGCTGATGAGAATGATAAAGATGAGACTACCATAGTATTTAGACCGCAGGAGATTGCTGACGCCGACTACAATGATGCTATATATTTTGGAGGAAGTACAGTGAATTTAGCGAGTGTTTCATCCAATGAAAAGAAGCTGGCGATAAATTTTATGCCTCAACTGGATGAAGTACAAACGATAAAACTATCTATCAATGCTACCAACAGCGGATCCTGCAGCCTTAATTTTACGGATATACCCCAATCATCGACCATTATATTCCTAAAAGATTCATTGCATCCGGATCAATTGACGAAGGTCGAAAAGAATTTATCCTATTGCTTCACCATTGATAAGAGCGATCCCAAAACCTTTGGAGACAGGAGATTTTCGCTTATTTTTAAACAGGAAGTAAAGGAAGTTGACGTGCCACTTACCGAAGGGAATAATACGGTAAGCATTTACCCTAATCCGGCACGTGCTCAAATATTTGTTAACACGAAATCACTTCCTGAAACCAGCTTAAGGGTAGTAGTTTTTGATATGAAGGGAGCGAAAAGGCAGCTCTTACATTTCCCGCGAGGTGAGGAAGTCACCTTTAATGTTTCCTGGCTTGAGCCGGGTGTGTATGTGGCTAAATTTCATTCCGGAGCAAACGGGAAGTCTTTAGGTGAAACCTCGTTTATAAAATATTAAGTGCTTAACAATTTATTCTTTTTTCGCACTTACAACGTTGGTCATTTCCCTTTCGAGGATGAATTCGTTAAGTTCTTCTATCGGATGCTTGAGTATTTTACCGGTCTTAATATCGTATTCCATACATACGGAAACCAATGCATCTTGAAAGTGAAACGCAATAGAACCGATGAAATGGCAGGTTAGCTGCTTATATTGTGAGTAGGACTGTATATTAGTCTGAATAAATTCTCTAAAGCCGGCTTTTAGCAGATCGACTATGAAAGGATCAGATTTGTGTTCGCTTAGGAATTTACAAAAGGATGCCAGGTAAAAGTTAGGTGCAGGATTCTCATACACCTGCTTTATTACGGTGGCTTTATCTAAATTATACTGCCCCTTGAAGGCTTTATGAAGATGAGGAGGCAGAGTCTCGTAAAGATAGGAAGTGATCAGTTTTTTGCCGAAATATGTTCCCGAGCCTTCATCGCCAAGGATATAGCCCAATCCATGATTGCCAGGTGTGATCTTTTCTCCATCAAAATAAGTGATGTTTGAACCAGTCCCTAAAATACAGCTAAGACCTTCCTTCTTTCCACATGTGGCATAAACGGCTGCAGCCAGGTCATCCTCAACGTTAACAAACGCATTTTTGAATATCTGGGATAAAGCATTTGATACCACTTCTCTGCGATCAGGGCTGGAACAGCCTGCACCAAAAAAGTAGATTTCTGATACATCTTTTAAATGAGGCTGTATCTCAGAAGCATTTTGAAGGATCTTTATTATCCCTTTTTCAGAAAGAAAAAAGGGATTTATTCCACTGGTTCGAAATTCAAGTAAAAAACCCTGGGTACGGCTGGTTAAAATCCAGTCTGCTTTGGTAGAACCACTATCAACAACTAAAAACATTTAATATCATATATCGCATAAAACCTGGCGCGTAAGAGGCTTCCCTATGAATCTCGCTACAAGCTTGTTTGCCTTTATCTTCCTAAGATCACTCGGATCAAGCGATGAAGATAAAATATATATTTTGATTTGATCTGGTTTAAGTTCAGGAATCGCTTCTAAGGCTTTTAAAAATTCGAATCCGTTCATCTCTGGCATACGAAGATCCAGAAATATAACGTCTGGAATGCTCTTACCTGTGATCAAGCTTTCCCTCACAAACTGAATTGCAATCTTCGGATAGTCAATCACTTTAATGGTCTCAGCATAGTTGTCGCTCTGTAAAATCTTTTGATTGATCAGATTATCGATGTAACTGTCGTCAATTAGTAGAGCTGATTTATGCTTATATACTTCCATTTGCGAATTCACAGTGATTTTAAAGTTTGATCGTTATCTAGTTGTACGTAGTATTCATTTAATAGTTCTAAATTATTTAAGTGAAAATATAATTTATTTTCGAAAATTATCAACTTACGGGCGTAATTGCTTGATAGTTAGATTTTTCAAGTGAAAGTCTATTTCAAAGAAAGCGAGCCTGCTATCTGCTGTAGATTAATCTCTGCCAGCTTCGCCTGAAACTGTGCATTAGTAAACCTGGCATTCGCATCTATATAGTTTCGCTGTGCTTCCCTAAACTCTAATGGCGCCACACTACCCAGCCTGAATTTTTCAAGGGTGATATCTAAGTTTTGTTGTGCTACACTTAGGTTTTGTTGCTCCAATTTGACCAGCTCGATATTAGTTTGATAGTTTTGATAGAGCGTAGCTATCTGTGCGTTTATGTTTTGAATTAATTTTTGATACGTGAGTTTTGAATTATCAATTTGTAAATCCGCGATTCTTTCATTTTTCTTCTGCAAGAACCCGCTAAAGATGTTAATGGATGCGGTTAAACCGTAGTTCAGACCACGGCCCTGCGATTGTTGAGCAAAGCCCAGTTCTGACGTTGAACGGTTGAAGTTATAGCCGGATGTTAAATTTATATCTGGGTAACGGTTGGCCCTAACCTGCCTGAGATTCAATTCAGCAATTCGCTGGCTAATCTGCGCGCCTTGAAGTTCCGGGTTGTCATTGGTGGCAGCTTCCTGAATCTGTCCAAGGCTCAAATCTCTCTCAATAATGATCGTGTCGGCTACGGTAAAATCTGTACTGAGTTCACGGGCAAGGAGTTCATTAAGCGAAATTTTTGTATTACGAAAGATGTCAGCCTGTCGCAGTAAATTAGTGGTGTCAGTATTAAGGTCAACGGTAGCTGCCAATACCTCAAGTTTGGCTGCCTTTCCGATCTGATATCGGCTTTGAGAGTTTTTTAAGCGAATACGCGAAATGTCGAGTGCCGTACGCAAAGCTTGCAGTTGTTGGCGTTGCTGTACCAGATCGTAATAACTGGTAACAACTTGGGCAACGGTATTTTGTACCGTTAATTTGAGGTTTGACTGTTCAAGCTTATGAAATTCCTTTAACTGATCATAACGGGCGAACATCTCAAATCCATCAAATACCCTCCAGTTCAATACTGGTCCGTATGAGGTATTAGAATTCTTAGCCCCATCACGTTCCTGAACCTGACCGCTGGATAAGGTCTGCTTGGTATTGGATACTGTATTATTAGTACTAAAATTTCCGGTTACCACGGGGTACATAGCAGAGATACCTCGACTAATATCAGTTTTTGATATCTCGACACTGTTGTTTGATAACTTTATATCGTAATTGTTTTCAAGTGCTATTTGCACTGCTTCTTCAAGGCTCAGCCTTTCTTGTGCAATAGCATCGGCTGTAAATATCAAGTAAGCGGCTGTGAGTGTTAGATTGAGCAGTTTAAATTTCATTCGTTTTTCAACAAGGTAGGACGGGTAAGGCCCGGTTTCTAATGATTAATGATTACAATCGTTGAATTAAACTAACTCAGCGATAGGGCTCTTTTGAGGTTCTTTCTCTTCAAACTCGGGTTGATGCTTGTGTGCACGTGACCATAATGAATAGATTGCAGGGATTACGAACAGCGTTAATATTAATGAAAACAAAGTTCCCCCTATAATCACAATACCCATACTCATCCGGCTTTTTGCGGCCGCCCCGAATGCCATAGCTATAGGTAAAGCTCCAAGAGCAATAGCAAGGCTCGTCATTAAAATTGGACGCAAACGCGCTACTGAGGCTTGCCGGATGGCTTCCTGAACAGACTTACCTTGTTCTTTCAGTTGGTTTGCGAATTCCACAATTAGTATTCCATTCTTCGTGACCAGTCCGATGAGCATTATCGTCCCTATCTGACTAAAAATATTCCAGGTCTGGCCAAAAAGCCATAGAGACAAGAATGCCCCGGCCACTGCCATAGGAACAGTCAAAATGATGATAAATGGATCGATAAAACTTTCGAATTGAGCGGCTAGAATCAGGTAAACAAGAAGTAGTGCTAGTCCAAAAGCAAACAGAGTATTTGAGGAACTTTCCTTAAAATCCCTGGATTCGCCGCTAAGATCGGTCGAAAAACTGTCATCTAAGACTTTAGCAGCGGCATTATCCATAGCCTCTATACCGTCGCCAATACTTTTACCCGGTGCAAGCCCGGCGGATACGGTGGCTGACATAAAACGGTTGTTATGATAAAGTTGCGGCGGGGTGCTGGTTTCTTCGACCTTCACCAGATTGTCTAATTGAATAAGTTCCCCCGCAGAATTACGCACAAAAATAGAGGTAAGATCTAATGGATCATTTCGATCATTGCGGTCATACTGGCCAATTACCTGGTATTGTTTGCCATTCATATTGAAATACGCAAAACGCTGTCCGCTTAGTGCAAACTGCAGAGTTTGTGCAACGTCCAGAACTGACACACCCAGATTTTTAGCCTTCTCACGATCGATGGAAACGTTTATCTCCGGCTTATTGAACTTCAGGTTCACATCAGTCACCGAGAACGTAGGATCCTGCCCGATGGTTTCCATAAAGACTGGCAGTTTTTCGCGTAACTTTTCAAAATTGGGAGCTTGAATGATATATGATATAGGTAATCCTCCCCGGCGGTTAACTGAAATTGTAGGTTGCTGTACTACGAAGGTTTTAGCTTCCGAATACCCTTTGGTGATTCCGGTTAATTTTGCAGCTATGTCAGCCTGCGACATCTCCCGGTCGCCCGGATCTGTCAGGCGGATTCGCATGAAACCCGTATTAGCAGCTCCTGATCCGCTGAATCCTGGTGAAGTAACGGTAAGACTAGTTAACTTCTCGGGAATCGAATCTTCGACCATCTCGGTAAGTTTCAGGATAAACCGATCTGTATATTCATATGAAGCACCTTCAGGCGCGGTTACGTTAATGTTCACAGAACCACGATCATCATAAGGAGCAGTCTCTTTTTGAAGGGTTACCCAAAATATGGTAATAAGAGCAATACAGATGCCCAGAATAGGAAACGCCAGCCAACGTTTTTTAAGAAAGTCACTTAGAGATTCAGCATAGCCAGATGTCATCTTTTCAAAGTACGGTTCTGTCAGATTATAAAACTTAGTTTTCTTCTGATTGGCTTTCATCAGATAAGCGTTCAGCATTGGGGTCAGTGTTAGGGAAACAAACGCTGAGATGAGCACTGCGGCGCCTATTACCACACCGAATTCTCGGAAGAGTCGTCCCACAAAGCCCTCTAAAAATATCAATGGCAGAAATACAGCCGCCAAAGTGATAGAAATAGAGATTACCGCCATGAAAATCTCATTCGCCCCTTTGATGGCCGCTTGAATAGGGCTGTATCCTTCTTCCAGTTTCTTGAAAATATTCTCAGTTACTACGATTCCATCATCAACCACCAGACCAGTAGCCAGAACAATTGCCAGCAGAGTAAGTACATTTATTGAGAACCCGAACAGGTACATTATAAAGAAAGTGGAGATAAGGGAAACCGGTATATCTATCAGGGGTCTGAATGCAATACTCCAGTCCCGGAAAAACAAGTAAATAATTAAAATAACAAGCGTTAAGGAAATGAGAATAGTTTCGGCGACCTCAGTTACCGAACGTTTTATAAAAATCGTGTTGTCAAGTGCAATATCCAGCTTAAAGTCTTTGGGTAATTCAGTTTTCAACTGCTCATACCGTTTATAGAATTCTTTGGAAATGTCAAGATAGTTAGCACCTGGCTGCGGAACAATAGCCATTCCGATCATCGGCGTTCCCGACTCTCTTAGCATCGTTTCTTCGTTTTCAGGTCCCAGCACTGCGTTTCCAACATCCCGTAAACGGATAATGTTATCGCCGTCACTTTTGATAATTAAGTTGTTAAACTCCTCCTCGCTAGATAAATTTCCGATAGTTTTTATAGAAAGCTCAGTTGCATCTCCTGATATCTTTCCGGAAGGCAGCTCAACATTCTCCCGGTCAAGTGCGCTCTTCACATCAAGAGCAGTAAGCTTATAGGAAGCTAATTTTCCGGGATCGATCCAGATCCGCATGGCATAACGCTTTTGTCCCCAAATTTGAACCCCACTTACCCCGGGAATCGTTTGTAATCTTTGTGAAAGAACATTTTCTGCATAATCACTCAGTTCAAGCTGGTTTCTTTTATTGCTTTGAACGGTCATAGATATGATTGACTCGGAATTAGCATCTGCTTTTGATACAACCGGTAAGCCATCAATATCCTTAGGAAGTTGACGTACGGCTTGCGAAACTTTATCCCGTACATCATTTGCGGCTTCTTCAAGGTTTTTATCCAGGTTGAATTCTACGGTAATTGAACTTGAACCTTGATTACTGGATGAAGAAATGTTTTTTATGCCATCAATACTATTGATTACCTTTTCAAGCGGTTCGGTAATTTGAGATTCAATAATATCGGAATTGGCACCCGGATAGGATGTGCGAACCGACACTATCGCCGGATCGATGGAAGGATATTCTCTGACACCTAGAAATTTGAATCCAATGACCCCGAATAAAACCAGTACAAGGTTCATTACGATGGCCAGAACCGGCCTCTTTATACTGATGGTTGAAATACTCATAACAATATTTTTAATGCCTTAGGTATTAGGCGACTTAATTGTTTACAATTTTGACTTTAACAGGAACTTCAGGCTTCAATGCCATCATGCCGGTTGTTAGTACTGTATCGCCAACGTTTAAGCCCGACGTGATCAGTACGGATTTCTCAGTACGCGTGCCTGTTTCTACCATTACTTCCTTTGCCTTTCCCTTGGCGCTTACAAAAACCTTTTTACCTTTTAATACCGGAATAATAGCTTCTGTCGGAATAAGAATTGCATTGTTTAAGCTAGATAAGGGCAAGTCGATTTTAGCAAAAGATCCCGGGAGTAATTCACCTGAAGAATTATCCGCTGTTGCTTTGAGCTGGAGGGTCCGGGTTGTCATGTCAATACTTGGTTCAATGGCATAAACCTTAGCGGTGTATTTTTTTTCTGATCCGGCAACTGTGAAATTTATTTGAGTATTTAGCTTAATCTGACCGGAGTATTTTTCGGGGACAGAGAATGTAATCTTAACAGGATTTATGCTAACCAGGTTTGCAACGGTTGTACTTGGAGTCAAATATTCTCCTGAAGAGACTGCCCGCAATCCGATCTTACCACTAAAAGGTGCCCTGATCTGTGTTTTTGCTAATTGTGCCCTGTTTAGCTGTGTTTGAGATTGCAACGAGCGCAGATCAGCAAGTGCCACATCATACTCTTCCTTACTAATGGCTTCTTTTTTAAGCAATTCTCCTGCTCTGTATTCAGTTTCAGCTGCTAGTTTTTGTTTGGTTAAAGCCTGGGAGAGTTGAGCCTGTAATTCCTGATCATTTATTTTTAATAACAATTGACCTTTGCTAACGTTAGCCCCTTCCTTAAAATAAATACCTGTAACAAGGCCGGAAACTTCACTCCGAATCTGCACCTGTTCGTTTGCTTCAATTGATCCGGAAACAGCCAAGGCATTGTTGAAATTTTCTGTTCTGACCACGATACCTTCCACATTTGTAGGAGGCACAGGGCCACCCTTACCAGGGCCACCTGCACCAGGACCACCTGCCGCCTTACTACCACTGCTTTGTGTGAGGCGATAAATAACCAATGATGTTAGTAATACGGCTAAGGTGATAAAAAAAATGTGTTTGGTTTTCATTTCGCTTGGTCTACTGTTTCTTAAACTTTATTATAATTCCGGAATTACCTTCTACTGCTTAACTTGTTCTGTATGGCCCGCGATGTTTGATACCAACTAACTTATCGCATTCATTAGCAACGGCGATTTAGTCTGCTAAAGTAAGCTTTGCTAATACTCCGCCAGTCTTTTTCAATTCGTTTTGCGTGAATGGACCCCTACATGTTAGATAATTCGGTATGAAAGTCATGTACAACTTATACACATAAATTAATTTCATCCTACCTCGTTGATCTAGATTATCATTGTAACAACTATCAGTTTTGGAACCTCTTTCATTAAAGAACCTCCACATTTATTTCTACTGAGAGGGCTAATTGCTTAGTCATAACTTTGCAGTGTAAATCTAATTTAGTTAAATATAAAACAGTTGTGTGTAGCAACTATTTTACACCCTTAAACACACACTGATTTTGGGGAGAATTTTTAAAAATTACTTTTGTTAAAAAAGATACGCATGAAATACGCATTAAAATTTTTAATCTTAGCTGTTATTATGTCAACAACCAACACTTTGGTAAGCGCTCAGAGTAAAATTGCTTTTAAAGTTTCCTTTACGGAACCACAAGCTCATTATGTAGATATTGAGATGGAAATGTCCGGAAATAAAAAGGAGCAGGTTGAAGTAAAAATGCCGGTTTGGGCACCCGGTTCATATCTGATAAGAGAATTCGCAAAAAATGTTGAGGATCTAAAAGCAACGGGTACTAGTGGAGCCAGCCTGCCTGTTAAAAAAGTAAATAAAAATACCTGGCAAATCAACACTGGTAAAGCCGACAGGTTTAAAGTTAACTATCGGGTTTATGCTTTCGAAGTATCAGTACGAACTAGTTTTGTGGACGCATCTCATGCTTTTTTATCAACTACCGGCATCTTTATGTATCCCAAAGGAGATATTAATCAACCTTCTACGATTACAATTAATCCTATTAAAGGATGGAATAAAATTTCCACAGGTTTAAAAAGCCTTAATGGTAAAGCGAATACTTTTTATGCTCCTAACTTTGATATTTTGTACGATTCACCTATAGAAATAGGAACACAGGATGTCTTTGAATTTACAGCTTCGGGGGTAAAGCATGAAGTAGCTATGGTCGGCGGAGGTAATTACGATAAGGAGCGTCTCAAAAGAGACATGGCTAAGGTTGTTGAAGAATCGACTCGCGTTTTCGGCGAAAATCCGAATAAACGATATGTATTTATTGTACACAACTATAGCTCAGGCGGTGGGGGATTGGAGCATCTTAATTCGACCGTTCTAGGTGCATCGAGGTTTGGCTATAACAATGAAAACACTTATAAAAATTTTCTCTCATTAGTAGCCCACGAATACTTTCATGTGTGGAATGTTAAGCGCCTTCGTCCAGTGGCATTGGGACCATTCGATTACGATTCTGAAAACTACACTAGCGATTTGTGGATTGCCGAAGGTTTTACAGCGTATTATGATAACCTAATTATTCGCAGGGCAAACTTTCACAGTCCTGAGAGATATCTTGATGTTGTCGCTAAAGAAATAAACCTCGTTGAAAATCAACCAGGAAATCGGGTTCAGCCTGTTGCTGAAGCCAGCTTTGATGCATGGATAAAACAGTATCGTCCAAATGAGAATTCGAAAAATTCAGGTATTTCTTATTATAACAAGGGTGCTCTTATTGCGTTGGTTATGGACCTTGAAATTATTAATGCAACCAAAGGAGAAAAGAGCCTGGACAATCTTATGAAGGAGATGTACAATGCTTTTTACAAGAAGGACAATCGAGGCTATACTGATGGTGAATTTAAAGCTATGGCTGAAAAAATCGCCGGAAAGCCATTTGACAATATTTACAAGGACTACGTAAATGGTACTAAAGCTATCGACTATATGCAATTTTTAGGCTACGCAGGTTTATCCCTGGAAAATACAGCCGATGGTCAAAATGAACCATTCTTAGGAGTGACAACTTCTAGTGATGATGGTAAGGTCACGATAACAAATGTTTCCCGAAGTAGTGCTGCATGGGTCGGCGGATTAAATGTAAACGACGAGTTACTGGGAATTGACGGTTTTCGAATAAATGATGTGGATAGGGTAATAGCACAAAAGAAAGTAGGTGATAAGATAACTGTTTTAGTTAGTCGGGATGGAATACTTAAGAATATCGAGGTTATCTTGTTAAAGAATCCTATGGTTAAATATATCATAACCCCTATGGAGAATCCAACTGCGATGCAACTGAAGGTTCGAAGCAAGTGGTTAGGTCTTGAATAAATTATCGACTTTTATAAAAAGAAAAGGCTACCCGATTTTGAGTAGCCTTTTCTGCTTTAAAACGATTGATATTAGAAAGTAAACCGAATAGATAATCCGAAACCTTCAGCGTCAAATTCCGTGTTAGGAGTAACTTCAATTGCAGGTTTCCAGTCTAGTGCGAGGTTAATTGGCGCCCCATCAAATTTATAATCCAGACCTAAAACACCGTCAATACTAACTAATAAATCACTATTGTCATTTGATTTAAATTTTCTGGAGCCAACAGTCGCACCCGGACCATAGTACCATCTCAAACCTGGAGCATTGTTGATGTTGTTATGAATCTCATACAACCCAGTGAAACGAAAAGTTGAATAATTGTTGTTTGAACGGAAATTCAGAATAAAATCTAATGCCCTGTCACCAGAGATAAAAGTTTTATAAGTGATTCCATTAGCCGTACCAAGGCGGCCACCTATCGCATTTTTATAAGTTTGCTGAGCTTGAGATTCGGTTTGAGCAAACAAAATGATGCCTGCGGTTAAACAAAGTAAAAGTATTTTTTTCATAATTTAATTTTCAGCGGTTTTTCAATAACGGTGCCAGAGAGGCATTACCAGCGCTATAAATTCGGTTTAGCTACCGAATTGGGAGTTAACGTAGTGTATATCAGCAGTTACCGCGAACTGCGCTTTTGCCTGACATTTGTCAAACATGTCAGATTTGGCTGCCACCTTATTTTTAATTAATTTGCTATCCAATAATTTATATTCACTATGTCAGTAACCCGCATTTTTGATCTTTTAGACCACTGCCATAAAAATTTCCAGAAAGAGGATTTATTTGCAGGTAAGCAGAAGGGTGTTTGGCGGCGTTATTCTACTGAAGAATTTTTAGAGGTATCCGATCATTTAAGCAGGGGTTTAATTGCCCTCGGAATCAAAAAAGATGAAAAAGTAGCGGTCATGGCTAACAATTGCCCTGAATGGAACCTTTGTGATTTCGGAATTATGCAAACCGGGGCCACCCAAGTTCCAATGTATCCGACGCTTGCCGAAAATGATGTTAGTTACATCTTGAAGGATGCGGAGATCAAAATTGCCTTTGTATCAGATGAGCTTTTATTTGAAAAGCTGAACAAAGCCAGAATAAGCATTGGAAGCAATCTGAAAATATATACTATCCAGGAAGTTGTTGGCGTCGCTAACTGGCAGGAAGTGATTGAACTAGGCAAAGAAAACAATCAAATAAACCTGGACACCTTCCGGGATCAGGTTAAACCGGATGATATTCTAACGCTTATTTATACTTCGGGAACCACCGGTACTCCGAAGGGAGTAATGCTCACACACAATAACCTCGTTTCAAACGTTCTTAATTCTTCTGTCATGTACCCCGATGGGTTTGAAAAAGCGCTGAGCTTTCTGCCTCTGTCGCATATTTTTGAGCGGATGGTAGTATACATGTATCTCTACATAGGCGCATCGGTGTATTATGCTGAGAGTATGGAAACTATTGTATCGGATATAAATGATGTAAAGCCGCACGGTTTTACCACCGTTCCCCGGCTGCTTGAAAAGGTTTATGACCGAATTGTGGCCAAAGGAGCCGAATTGACAGGCTTCAAACGTAAGTTGTTTTTCTGGGCATTAGATCTCGGCCTTAAATACGAATTAGAAGGGAAAAACGGTCCTTTGTATGAACTCAAACTCTCTATTGCCAATAAATTAATATTTAGTAAGTGGCGGGCAGCCCTCGGAGGAAACATACTCGCTCTGGTATCTGGTGGTGCAGCTCTTCAGCCCAGGCTCGCAAGAGTATTTTGGGCCGCTAAAATGCCTGTTTTGGAAGGATATGGACTTACTGAAACTTCGCCCGTGATTACGGTAAATGGCCTGAAAAAGGGTGAGACCATGTTTGGCACCGTAGGTAAAGCAATTAAGGATGTACAGGTCAAGATTGCCGCGGATGGCGAAATTTTGTGCAAAGGTCCAAACGTGATGAAAGGTTATTATAACCGACCGGATCTTACAGCAGAAGTTATCGACGAAGAGGGATTCTTTCATACGGGAGACATCGGCGAACTGATTGAAGGAAAATATCTTCGTATAACTGATCGTAAAAAAGAGATCTTCAAGACCGCGGGAGGAAAGTATGTTGCACCGCAAGTACTTGAAAACAAGTTCAAAGAATCAATCTTCATCGAGCAGGTGATGGTTCTGGGTGAGAATGAACGGTTTCCATCGGCCCTCATAGTCCCATCGTTTCAAACCTTAAAAGATTGGTGTGTAAAATTGGATATTCCGTATACTTCTAATGCTGAAATAATTAGGAATAAGCAAGTGATCAAAAAGATTTATGAGGAAGTAGATCGTTATAACCAGGATTTCGGAAAGTGGGAACGAGTTAAGAAAATTGAACTACTTCCGATTGAATGGAGTATTGAAGGGGGTGAAATGACTCCTAAACTAAGTTTAAAGCGTAAGTTTATCCTCGATAAAAACAAAGTACTAATTGAAAAGATTTACAAGAATTCCGAACAGGTCGAAATTTAGATCGTTATACAGTTTACTAACGTTTACACTTTCTGTAACTGTTTTATTTTCCTCTTGCCTGAGCGGGCAACTAGGCAAGAATAATAGTGGTGAATATAAAAAGGGGATGGTTGTTACGGCTCATCCTCTGGCCTCCAAAGTAGGACTGGATATTCTTAAGAAAGGTGGAAATGCTGTTGATGCCGCTGTAGCGGTTCAATTTGCCCTGGCAGTTGTTTACCCCAACGCGGGAAATCTGGGTGGCGGGGGATTCCTGGTTTATCGTTCTGCATCTGGTGAGGTGAGTACTCTTGACTTCAGAGAAAAAGCCCCCGCTGCAGCAAGCCGAAATATGTATTTAGATTCATTGGGCAACCCAATAACTGATAAAAGTCTTTACGGACAGTTAGCTGCCGGAGTTCCCGGAAGTGTGGATGGAATGGTGAAGGCTCATCAAAAATATGGAAAACTAAGTTGGGCAAAAGTGGTGCAACCTTCTATAGATCTTGCACAGAACGGGTATGCATTAACGGAGAAGCAGGCCCGGGAAATTAACTCAAATCAGGCCGACTTCCTTAAATATAATCCTGGTAAAGGATATTATATTAAGAGCGACCAATGGAAAGCAGGCGATCTGGTGTCCCAACTAGATTTAGCGAACACCCTTACACAGATAAGAGACAAAGGCAGAGATGGGTTCTACAGTGGAGAGATTGCCGCTTTCATTGAAGCAGAAATGAAAGCGGGAGGGGGAGTGATCAGCGCAGAGGATCTGAAGAATTATCAGGCTGTATGGAGAAAACCAATCGTTGGAAATTACAAAGACTATAAAATCATCACGATGCCTCCACCCTCAAGTGGTGGCATAGCTCTAATGCAATTACTTAAATCGGTTGAGCCTTATCCTCTAAAGCGCTGGGGCTTTAATTCAGATTCCACTGTGCAGCTTTTAGTTGAGGCTGAGCGACGGGTATATGCTGACAGAGCCACTCATTTGGGGGATCCTGATTTTTACTCAGTGCCTCAGCCCCAGTTGCTGGAAAGCTCCTATTCGAAGTTGCGAATGAAAGATTTGAACTGGAATCAGGCTACGCTGAGTTCTGATGTTAAGGCAGGGAATGTAAATGTGGGCGAAAGTGAGGAAACTACCCATTTTTCAATAGTCGACCGTCAGGGGAATGCAGTATCTGTAACTACTACACTAAATGGGTCTTATGGTTCAATGGTTTTTGTTAAAGGTGCTGGCTTCCTGCTCAATAATGAGATGGACGATTTTTCCGTAAAGCCGGGAACTCCCAATATGTATGGCTTGGTTGGCGGAGAAGCTAATTCAATCCTTCCCAATAAACGTATGTTAAGCTCGATGACGCCGACCATAGTTGAAAAAGATGGCGACTTGTTCATGGTTGTTGGTACCCCCGGAGGTTCCACTATAATAACGTCAGTCTTTCAGACAATCCTGAACGTAATCGAGTTCGATAAAGGAATGCAGGCAGCAGTGAATGCCAGGAAATTTCATCACCAGTGGCTTCCTGATGAAGTTGTTGTCGAAAAAGAAGCATTGGATAGTCTCACCAAAAATAATCTCGAACGAAAAGGATACAAACTGAGAGAGCGTGGACCGATCGGTCGTGTGGATGCAATACTAAAAACTAAATGGGGATATTACCAGGGTGGAGCTGATCCCCGTGGCGACGATACTGCTCTCGGCTGGTAGTTTAAATATTCTCTTTGTTGAGAAAGAGAGCTTTCAAAAGTTGCTTCCAAGACTTTCTAATTGGCTATACCCCACTTAAAATTACGGGCAAAGCCTTGTACCTCTTATATACATTAAAGTTGTTTGGTAATCAATATAAGACAACAGGAGTTCGATTAACTAATTGTATTGGGCCGAATCACACTAATAATGGATCTAATTATCACCTGCAACTGCCGGTTAGTAATCATTGCGCAAAAAAAAATCCGGGCTAATAAGCCCGGAAGGTTGAGAGACGTTCCAAATTTTAGTGATCTGGAAAATATGGTATCAGTCTAAAGAGATGTTTATTTGTTAAGGATACTTATGTCTACCAGCTGAATTACAAGAATTGTGGTAGAAATAATTCCTAAAAAAGAAATGATTACATCTTTTGATGTCAACTCATTTTTCAGCAAACGTGAAGTAAAACTTTTCATGACGATTTAGTTTAATGTTGTTCTATCAAGGAATAGGCAACAACTGTGCAAAATCAACAAAGCTTTCTTCTATGATTTCTGTTTATTGCTTGGATATATCCAAATCGGCAATTATAAATTTTACCTGTAATTTTAATCTTTCCAGATCGCTAATTTTTATGTGGAAATTAATGCCCTAACTTCGTTATTGGGGAATAATTTCCACATAAACTTCTCTGATCAAAGCTTTCATTTCCCACCTAAAACCTCACCCACATACATGTGAAACTTGCAAGCGTTTTTAATTTAAATATGCTTGCATAATACTTTTGGATTATGCATATTTGTTATGCAAGCATAGTATGTTTAATGAAACAAGAAGAGACGGTAGATTATTCCTTAAAAATCGTTTGGCAAAGTGTTGCTAATAAATACAATCAAATTGCCTCTGGGTATGGAATAACGCAGGCTTTAGGGTATATGCTGATCAATATTCAGGAAGAGGGTACTGCTGTTTCTCAGATAGCTGCGTTAATGGGTGTAAAATCAACCAGCCTATCGAGAACTTTAAATAGTATGGAAAAGTTGGGCTTGGTTTACAGGCAAGCAGATGAGGTTGATAAGCGATCAGTTAAGATTTTCTTAACCGTATTGGGTAAACAGAAGAAGCAGGTTGCCAAAGATGTGGTTCGTAAATTTAATGAATATCTAAATGCACACATCGATGAGGATGATCGTCGTCAATTGACTGCTATATTAAATAAAATAAACAAGTTAACATTAGAATATAATCCGACGCAAAGAGGCAAAGGCAGATAAGAAAAGGTAGTAATATCAGACACATTAACGCTTTAGGGATTTTCAAACATTAAATAATTATGAGACGCGCTATCAAAAAAGTTGCAGTTCTGGGTTCAGGCATTATGGGATCACGTATAGCATGCCACTTTGCAAATATAGGGGTTGAAGTTTTGCTGCTTGATATTCTACCTAAAGAATTAACTCCGGATGAACAGGCCAAAGGTCTCTCCCTTGAAGGCAAAGCGGTTCGGAATCGAATCGTTAATACAGCACTTGAAACCGCTATAAAATCAAATCCATCTCCTGTTTTCTCTAAGAAGGTGGTGACCAGAATAACGACCGGCAACTTTGATGACAATATGAAGGATATTTCTTCGTGTGATTGGACTATTGAAGTTGTCGTTGAACGTTTAGATATTAAAAAATCAATTTATGATCTGGTAGAGCAATACCGCAAACCAGGAACACTAATCACGTCAAATACATCCGGTATTCCAATCCATTTAATGACCGAAGGTCGTACGGACGACTTTAAGTCTCATTTCTGTGGAACTCACTTTTTCAATCCGCCCCGGTATTTAAGATTGTTGGAAATTATTCCAACTCCTGAGACGAATCAGGAAGTCGTAGATTTTCTGATGAACTATGGTGATAAATTCCTTGGCAAGACTACCGTATTATGTAAGGATACACCTGCATTTATTGCCAACCGCGTTGGGGTTTATTCTATTATGTCGCTTTTGCACCTTGTAGAAAAAATGGACCTGACCGTAGAAGAGGTTGACAAGTTTACCGGACCCGCACTAGGGCGCCCTAAGTCCGCTACGTTTAGAACTACGGACGTTGTGGGCCTCGATACTATGATCAATGTTGCTGGGGGACTCTATCAAAACCTGCCTGATGATAAATCTCACAATCTGTTTAACCTGCCTTCGTATGTTGAGAAAATGCAAGAGAACAAATGGTTGGGTGATAAAACCCAGCAGGGATTCTATAAGAAAGTAAAAGGCAGTAATGGTCAAAGTGAAATTTTATCACTCGATCTCAAAACTTTTGAATATAAGCCTCAGCAAGAGGTCAAATCAACAACGCTGGAAGCAACCAAGCCCATAGATGACCTAAGGGAACGAATGAAAGTTTTCGCGAAGGGAACCGACAAGGCGGGAGAATTCTTTCGCATTTCATTCTCTGGCTTATTTGAGTATGTGTCTGACCGTATCCCGGAAATTTCGGATGAACTTTATCGCATCGATGATGCCATGCGTGCCGGTTTTGGATGGGAGTTAGGCCCTTTTGAAGTTTGGGATGCCATCGGCGTGAAGGAATCGATAGAAGAGATGGGGAAACACGGTAAAGAACCGGCTTCGTGGGTAACCGAAATGTTAGGTGCGGGATTCAACTCCTTTTACACTGTGGAGAATGGTGTTAAGAAATATTACGATATTCCCTCGAAAACCTATAAACCAGTACCTGGTAGAGACGCGTTAATCATTCTGAATAACATACGTGGAACTAACACAGTCTGGAAGAACTCTGGAACTACTATAACAGACCTGGGTGACGGCATTTTGAACCTTGAGTTTCATACCAAGATGAACACCATCGGAGGAGAGGTGATACAAGGATTGAATAAAGCGATAGATCTTGCAGAAAAGGATTACCGGGGTCTGGTGATAGGTAATGACGGCGCAAACTTTTCTGCAGGCGCTAACATCGGGATGATTTTCATGGCTGCCATAGAACAAGACTGGGATGAAATAAATATTGCAATAAAAATGTTCCAAAATGCGATGATGCGGGTACGCTATTCTTCCATTCCCGTAGTTGCTGCGGCTCATAATTTAACTCTTGGCGGAGGCTGCGAATTATGTCTGCATGCCGACCATGTACAAGCAAATGCTGAAACCTACATGGGGCTGGTCGAGTTTGGTGTCGGCCTGATCCCTGGTGGTGGGGGTACTAAAGAATTTGCCCTGCGGGTGTCGGATGAATTTAGGGATGGCCAAATCGAACAAAACGCGCTGAAGGATCGCTTTTTAACCATCGGCATGGCCAAAGTATCCACTTCAGCAGTAGAAGCCTTCGAACTCGGATATCTTGAAAAAGATAAATACAGTATCACCATGAATCGCAGCCGGCTGATTTCTGATGCAAAAGAGAAGGCGGTTGAATTAGCCGATATGGGCTACACCAAACCCGTCCCACGAAAGGATATTAGGGTACTTGGAAAAAGTGGTCTGGGCATTGTCTACGCCGGAGCTAATTCGATGTTCGCTGGTAACTACATCTCAGAACATGATAAAAAGATCTCAGAAAAACTGGGCTATGTAATGTGCGGCGGTGACCTGTCAGCACCGACCCTGGTATCAGAGCAATATCTTTTAGACCTGGAACGTGAAGCCTTTCTGTCGCTTTGCGCAGAAAAGAAAACCCTGGAGCGGATACAGAGCATTTTGACAAAGGGAAAGCCATTGAGGAATTAATAGATAGATTTTAGATATGCGATATTAGATTTGAGAATGCTAAATCCTGCAAGCAATGAATAATTTAAAGGAGTTGAAAATTTGGAATAAAGCTATTGATCTGGCAGTCGATGTCTACACGGCTACCTCTGCTTTTCCTTTAGACGAACGATTTGGGTTAACGAGTCAGACTCGACGTGCAGCAGTTTCAATCTCATCCAATATCGCTGAAGGCGCTGGTAGAAATTCACCAAAAGAGTTTAACAACTTCATGGGTATTGCTAACAGATCATCATACGAGTTACAAACACAGCTAATGATTGCTTGTAGACTAAACCTGATATCAAATCAGGTTTTAGATCCTCTGCTGTTGCAGATTGACGAGATACAAAAAATGACTTATGCATTTCAGAAAATGCTCAAAACCAAAGTAGAACAATAGATTATTCATATAAGTTACATTCCAGTCTAATATCGCATATCTAATCTCTCAAGTCTCAAATCTCATATCTCAATACCAATATGGAAGCATATATAATATCAGCATACCGTACCGCAGTGGGAAAAGCACCACGCGGGGTTTTTCGTTTTACCAGGGCAGATGATCTGGCGGCGGACGTTGTTAAGCACCTGGTTCAATCAGTCCCTAACCTGGATAAGGAGGAGATTGATGATGTCATTGTCGGTAACGCGACACCTGAAGGTGAGCAAGGGTTGAATGTAGCTCGCATGATCTCGTTAATGGGTTTAGATACCGACAAAGTGCCGGGTGTTACTGTAAACCGGTATTGCGCCTCGGGACTCGAGACCATCGCTATAGCTGTTGCGAAGATCCGCTCAGGTATGGCCGACTGTATTGTAGCCGGTGGAGTGGAAGTGATGTCAGGAATGCCGTTTGGTGGCTGGAAACTTGTACCTAATCCTGATGTGGCAAAAAACAACCCGGATTGGTATTGGGGCATGGGGCTCACTGCAGAAGCAGTAGCTAAAGAATATAATGTAAGTAGGACCGACCAGGACGATTTCGCATTTAATTCTCACCGGAAGGCTGTTGAGGCTATAAAGAACGGACATCTCAATGATGGAATTATACCCATCACTGTAAATGAAACCTATCTTGATGAAAACCTTAAAAAGAAAACGAAGAAGTATATCGTGGATACTGATGAAGGTCCCCGTGCAGATACTACCACAGAGAAACTAGCTAAACTAAAGCCTGTTTTTGCTGCCAATGGAGTGATTACAGCAGGCAATTCATCCCAAACCTCTGATGGAGCTGCCTTCGTTCTGGTAGTATCAGAAAACATGTTGAAAAAATTAAATGTGCAGCCAATCGCCAGGCTAGTCAGCTACGGGGTAGCCGGGGTGCCTCCGCGCATTATGGGAATAGGTCCAATTGAAGCGATTCCGCTGGCTCTAAAAAAAGCAGGAATGAAGAAGGAAGAGATTGATCTGATGGAGCTCAATGAAGCATTTGCATCACAGTCTTTAGCGATTATGCGAACCCTTGATCTTAATCCTGATATAGTAAATGTTAATGGTGGTGCAATCGCTTTAGGTCATCCTTTGGGATGTACAGGAGCAAAGTTGTCAGTGCAAATATTTAACGAATTAAAACGCCGCAATAAAAAGTACGGTATGGTGACGATGTGTGTAGGGACAGGACAGGGAGCAGCGGGGATATTTGAAATGCTTTAAAAGAGATATGAGGTTTGAGACGATAGATTTGAGTTAAATACTAGACTTAAATATGTTGAAATCAATTTAAAATACTGTAGGAATGAAATCTTAGGTCGTATATCTCATATCTAAATATCGTGGGTATGGAATCTCAGATCTAATATCTATTATCTCATATCTAAAACCTAAATATTGGAGGATTGATATCTCAGACCTAATATCTCACATCTAAAATCTAAATTATGGAGACCACAGAAAAGAATAAATCAATTAAAGGCGGTGAGTTTATCATCCGCGACACTTCTTTTGAGGATATTTTTATTCCCGAAGAATTTGATGAAGAGCAACTGATGATCAAAAAAACCTGTGAGGATTTTTTAGAGTCAGAGGTTTTTCCAAATCTCGAAAGGATAGACAATCAGGAAGAAGGCCTCATGCCAGCGCTGATGGACAAAGCCGGTGAACTCGGTTTACTTGCAGTATCTATTCCAGAGGAATACGGAGGATTTGGAAAGAACTTCAATACTTCAATGTTGGTTGCGGATTGCGTTGGTCCGGGCCACTCATTTGCTGTGGCGCTTTCTGCTCATACCGGCATCGGAACGCTCCCAATTCTTTATTATGGAAATAAAGAGCAGAAGGACAAGTACATTCCCAAGCTGGCTACCGGCGAATGGAAAGCTGCATATTGTCTTACCGAGCCGAACTCGGGTTCTGATGCAAACTCAGGCCGTACGAAAGCAAAATTGAATTCGGAAGGCACCCATTATCTGATCAACGGTCAGAAAATGTGGATCACCAATGGAGGATTTGCCGATGTGTTTATTGTTTTTGCGAAGATTGACGACGATAAAAACCTGTCTGCCTTTATTGTCGAGAAAGGATTTGGTGGAATCACTATGAATCCCGAAGAACATAAAATGGGGATCAAGGGCTCATCAACAAGGCAGGTGTTCTTTACCGACTGCGCGGTACCGGTTGAGAACTTGTTATCTGAACGCGAGAACGGCTTTAAGATAGCGGTAAACATACTGAACATAGGCCGTATAAAGCTTGGTGTGGCTGCCATCGGTTCATCACGTCGTGTATTGACGCAAGCTATCATATATGCTAACGAGCGCGTCCAGTTTGGTCTTCCGATTTCAAAATTCGGTGCGATCAGGTACAAGCTGGCTGAAATGGCGACACGTAACTACGCTGTTGAAAGTGCTGCATATCGGGCGGGACAAAACATTGATGACGCTTACGAAGCCCTGGTAGCAGAAGGTATGGATCCGGCAAAAGCTAAATTGAAATCAACAGAGACTTTTGCCGTTGAGTGCGCCATTTTGAAAGTTTGGGGATCTGAAATGTTGGATTATATCGTCGATGAAGGCGTACAGATCTACGGAGGGATGGGCTACTCAGCTGAGGCGCCGATGGATCGGGCCTATCGCGACAGCAGGATTAATCGCATTTTCGAAGGCACAAACGAGATTAACCGAATCCTGATAGTAGATATGCTATTAAAACGCGCCATGAAAGGCGAGCTTGATTTAATGACATCTGCGCAGGCAGTGGCGGGAGAGTTGATGTCCATCCCTGAATTCGGCGAAGAAGATGATACATTATTTTCGGCGGAAAAGAAGATCCTAAAAAACCTGAAGAAAGCCGGTTTAATGATTGCAGGTGCTGCGGTTCAAAAGCTGATGATGACCCTTGCAAAAGAGCAGGAGATATTGATGAACATTGCCGATATTATCGGCTATGTGTACATCGCTGAATCGACTTTGCTGAGAACAGAGAAGCTTGTAAAACAACGCGGTGAAGAATCTTGCAAGGCTCAACTGGATATGATGCGCATCTATCTTCAAACAGCTTTAGATAAAGTAGCGCTTGCCGGTAAAGAAGCTTTGTATTCTTTTGCCGAAGGAGATGAACTTAAAATGATGCTGGTAGGACTACGCCGTTTTACCAAGGCTGAACCTTTTAATATTAAGGAAGCACGTCAGCGGGTGGCCAGGCAGCTTATTGAGGCAAACAAGTATTGCTTTTAAAATGACGTATAAGTGGTTGTATGGAAAAAACCTGCTTAGTTGTTGGAATCCAGTTGACGACATGTAATTTCCATCGTAATATAAATCCGCTGTCTGAGATAGCGGATTTATTTTGCGGTACGATCCTAATTCTAAAGACTGAGTTACTCTCCTCTTTTTTCTCTCAAACTAAAGGTTGAAAGAACTATTCTAGCTTATTTTTTTTTGAGAATGATTTAAGACTTCAAATGAGTACCTGGTATAGGACTGTTTCGACCGACTAATGTAATATGGATAGAATATGGAAGCCCTTTTTGAATATTTATAATGCAGCGATGATTACTTTCCCAAAGGACTAACAATGCCTGAAAGGATAATACAAGACTTTAAACTTGGGCGGCACTTAAGCTATAGTTAAAGTGGAAGTCCGGTTGGTTTGGAATAGCCTTGTCTTAATTCTTTGAAATAGCCCTCTTTGATACAAGAAAGTACAACGTCTTCAGCCGGCTATATATGTTATCAAAATTTAATCATTAGACTATTTTAGTTAAAAAACGTTAATCCTTAGATTTTGACGGATAAAAGGATAAATTTGCGGGCATATGAGATTAAAACACATCTTGCTTGCTTTTTTATTGATAGTCACCGCTTTCGGTTCTTGTAAAATGGACGAAGGAATTAGTCCTGAAGAGCAGTTGGCAGTTGACGAAATGCGAATTAAAGAGTTTATCACCACCAATAATATTCCTGCCTTGAGACATCAATCAGGGGTATATTATCAAATAATTGAGCCAGGGACTGGCGACTTGGTTTATACCGGTAATACTTTGATCACAGCAAAATATACTTTAAGGTTATTAAACGGTAATACCATTCCGCAGTCAACCGAGCCTGTGGACTTTAAACTTAGCGAGGTAATACCGGGCTGGCAAATTGGCATCCCCTTAATACAAAAGGGTGGTAAAATTCGCCTGATTGTTCCATCAGGCTACGCCTATGGCCGCCAGAGCCAGAATGGAATCCCCTCAAATTCAGTTCTTGATTTTGACATTGAATTGGTTAACGCTAAGAATTAATTTATCCCAAAAATGAGATCTTTTTTAAAATACACTTTGACTTCTTTGTTGCTGATTTCTGTTCTATCAGCATGTGATAAAGAATATGAATCCATCCAGCAGGTAGACGAGCGAAAGATTGAAAGCTATATTACCGCTCAAAACCTCAGCCTTACCAAGGATTCTTCTGGAATCTATTACCAGGTGTTAAATGCAGGAACAGGCCAACCGCCTAAGAATTCGGAAGTCGTATTTTTCACATACACTGCCAGATCTGTTGATGGTAAAGAGTATTTCACATCGGCTTCTTATTCCAACAACTCTAGTTATTTGGGTTATATAGTTCCCGAAGGCTGGCGATTAGCGTTAAGCAAGATTAATAAGGGTGGGAAAGTAAGGGTTGTTTTTCCTTCAACTCTGGGATTTGGACGGAATGGATCTGGGATATTTGAAGGCAATGAAGTTTTGGATAGTGAACTTGAACTCTTTGATGTTAAAACGCAGCCGGAAATGGAAGACGCTTTAATTAATAGATTTATGGTTGATAAGTCGTTAACAGGGTTTACTAAATTGCCTAGCGGTGTTTACTATAAGATAATTACGCCTGGTAGCGGCATTGATGAAGTGAAAGTAACCACTTCTATTACAGTTGCCTATACCGGCCGTCTTTTAAGTGGAACGATTTTCGATTCGGCAACCAAAGAGAAAGCTTTTACTGATAAGCTTGATAATTTAATCCTTGCCTGGAAAGAAACAATTCCATTGATCAAGAAAGGTGGAAAGATACGGATATTAGTTCCTTCAAGTTCTGCTTATGGCACGACAGGAGGTGGTAGTATTGCCCCAAACTCGGTACTGGACTTTGACATCGAACTTATCGATCTTAAAAACGAGTAGTATAAGCCCTTTAAGAGTTTTATGTGCTGAAAGTTGGCTCAGTCTGTTCCTGGTCTCTGGATTAATTGACTAATTTAATGCTGATAGTGTATTTAGTTATTTGATTTTTATTCGAAAGAGTTATACATCTTCTCATTCAACTCTATTAATCTGAATAGATCTCTTTCAGCGCATTTGGAAGTTGCGCATAGTCAAACTTAAAGCCGGCGTCTTCAATCTTTGAAGATGAGACCCGATTACTATCGAGCACTAAAGAACTCATCTCGCCGAGAACTATTTTGAGGCCAAAGGCAGGGGCATTAGGCAGCCAGAGCTTTTTGTCAAAGATCTTAGCTAGTGCTTCGGTCATTTCAGCGTTTGTTACAGGATTTGGAGCTGTCATATTGTACGTTCCCTGCATATCGGTGTTTTCAAGGGTAAAAACATACATCCTGATAACATCCTGAATATGTATCCATGACATCCATTGCTTCCCACTGCCCAGAGCTGTTCCGATACCCTTTTTAATTGGATTTGCAATTTCAGGTAGTGCTCCGCCTTCAGAGCTTAGAACTGTGCCGGTACGGAGTTTGACAACCCGCAGATTTAATTCAGTTCCTTTATCAACTGCGTTTTCCCATTCTATACAAGCCATTGGTAAAAAGCCTTTTCCAGGCGGAGAATCTTCGGTAAGCACTTCATCACCACGGTCTCCATAATAACCGATTGCTGAGGCAGAAACAATGCTTTTCACCTGGTGGGCCGGATTTCGTTTAAGCAAGTCGTAGATTATGCCTATGGAAGCAGTCCGGCTTTGAATAATCTGCTGTTTTCGTTTAGCTGTCCACCGTTTTTCTGCAATACCCTCACCTGCGAGATGGATTATGGCTGTAACGCCATTAAGACATTTTTCATCGATTTCATTCTTGTCAATATCCCATTTAAAAACCGTGATCCGGGGATTACCATGAAGCTCGGGATTTCTGCTGAGGTGGTGGATTGAGTAACCCTTTTGTAAAAGCATACGGGTTAATGGCTTACCGAGTAGGCCGCTCGCTCCCGTTATCAGAATTGTTTTGCTCATTTAAAGTAAAAGACAAAACTGATTGTTTAGTTTGATAAATTTAGGAATGTTAAAATTTATTGTTTGGCCGGATTGCTTCAGACTGGCTTTCAGCTATTTATATAACTTTCTAGCTGTTCGATCGTCTTTTTTTGATCCTCTATTACAAACCGTACCAAGTCACCGATTGATATCATGCCAATAACTTTGTCGTTATCCATCACAGGAAGGTGTCGGATATGCATTTTGGTCATTACCTGCATGCAATGATCAATACCGTCGGTTTGACCAACCGTAAGAAGGTCGGCGGTCATGGCTTCAGAAATTGGAGTTTCTTTAGAAGAGCGGCCTTGCAAAATAATCTTTCTAGCATAATCCCGTTCGGTAAAAATTCCCTTTAATTGTTCGTTCTCGATAATTAACAGGGAACTGATATTTTCTTTCATCATCAGCTGAAGTGCCTCTAAAACAGAAGTATTGCTTTCAACGGAAAAGATAACTGACGGTTTGGTAGCAAGTAAATGTTTGACTGATCTCATGCTGGTTTGGGTTTTTTTAAATGTAATTAATTTTCATAGGAAAATTATTAAAATTACTTGCGTTTGGCAACTATGATTGCCGTATCTCTAATAACACGGGCGTTGCGTTGCGGAATTTGATTGTTGACCTACAGTATAAAAAAGAAAGTTTGGGACAATATCAAATTTCATCGCTACCCTCATGGTACCTGTAGCTTTTTTTGAGTCGCTGTAAGATTAAAGCTATCTACGTTTGGCTTGTACGTATCCGTTTTAACTACCGCGCCAAGTTCATGCAACATGTTGTATAAACCGAAATTGGTGCGATTAACGTAAATAAAGTGCTTCACTCCACGAGCCTGTTTAAATTCAGGCATATTAGCTATTTTCTCTCCGTAGGCATACAAATCATTGAAATAATCAGTTTTACCAAAATCAAAAGTGTTGAACAAATAAGGTTGTGCAAACAGATGGATCATCTCTTTGTAAGCCTTATAGTAGGTTTCAACCTGTAGAGCGTTATCCTTAGGAAGGATCATTTCCAGTTCTCTGAATGCGTGGATGGTGCCTTGCTTATCGTTTAATAGGCTAGTGCTTGTCAAAGCGAAAAATGGATAATAGAAATCATCGGGCATCTCTTTAATGCAGCCAAAATCTATGATCCCAAGTTTACCTTCCGCCGTGATCAAAAAATTACCGGGATGAGGATCCGCATGTACAGCTCTTAATTCATGTTGTTGATAGTTATAAAAATCCCATAAAGCCTGTCCGATCTGGTTGCGCAACTCTGCAGAGGGATTACATTTCATAAACTCTTTTAAATGTTGTCCTTCAATCCAGTCCATGGTAATAATACGCTTGCTGGATAGTTCAGGATAGTACGTTGGGAATACCACGTTGCTAATTTCTTTGCAGGCTTCGGAGAACTCAATAGAACGCTTAAGTTCAAGTGTATAGTCTGTCTCCTCAAGTAGGCGGTCTTCAACTTCATTCATGTACACTTCCAATTCTTTTTGGCTCATCCCTAAGAGCCGAAAGGCAAAGGGCTTAACCATTTTTAAGTCTGAAGAAATACTATCACCAACACCGGGGTATTGGATCTTTACAGCTAGTTTATTGCCTCTCAGGCTAGCCTCATGAACTTGCCCAATAGATGCTGCGTTAGTTGACTTGATATTAAAGTAGTCGTAAATCTGATCAGGAGTTTTTCCAAAATATTTGGTGAAGGTTCGAACAATTAACGGTCCGGATAGTGGCGGTGCATTATATTGCGACAAAGAGAACTGATCAACGTAAGCTTTCGGAAGAATATTCTTGTCCATGCTTAACATCTGAGCAACCTTTAATGCGCTGCCTTTTAATTTACTTAGCGATTCATATATATCAGTGGCATTATTTAAATTCAATTCCTCAGTGTTCAAGTCAGGATTGAATAATTTCTTAGAGTAGTGCTTAATGTAATTCCCGCCCACCTTAAATCCGGTTGCGACGAAGCGTGCAGAACGCTGGCCTTTGGAGGTAGGAATACTATCTTGTTCTTTCATAATACTGACTAGGATCTACTTAGAATTTCATGTTCTGTTTAAAACCGCCGTTGTTCACCATAAACTTTCCGTAATCGATGAGACTATCAAGTGGAGACTTTTCAAAAAGATCAAAAGTAACATTGATCCCCTTTTCGATTGCCTCATCGGTTTTCTCGAACCCTGCGCTGCTATCTTTCGCCCAGAAATTTATAATGAACACAAATTGTACCCATAGCGCATCTTTATATTTTTCTGAGAAAAACCGGCGATCGGCAAGCTCCCTGGTTTCCAGCCCTTCCTCAATGATCAATGAGGCGAAAATTTCAAAGATGTTTTTAGCTCCTTTTAAGACCTGAGGTGTACGAATTGCACTTTCGGAATTCTTCAACGTATAAAGTGCAAAGCTCCTTTTGCTCTTCATCAGTTCGATAAATCCATAAAAAAATGCGAGGGTCTTCTCACGGGAAGTATATTGTTCCCAAATTTCCTGGGATTGAACCTCCGTAAGCGCCTTTGTAATTAGCCCGGTCCATATTGATTCTTCAATTCCTTCAAATGACCCGAAGAAATTATAGAACTCTTCCTCGCTCAAATTATTCTCTTTAGCGAAGAGATAGACAGATTTAGGCTTTCCGCCTTGCGTTAATACATAATCAACGTAGGCATTTTGTAGTTCTTCTGCAGTTGTCATATTTTTAATATTAGATGCTTTGTATGTCCCCAGGGTCTATTCTCGGTTGCCAACTCTTCGGTTGACATATACCAAATCCGAGATTGAAAATACCGCTTGTCGGTAATCGTTTTAACTTCCTATGATCTTAAGGCTGATAACCCTCCGTCTATATGTAATACCTGGCCCGTAATCCAGCTGCTGTCTTCAGATAATAAAAATAAGGCAGCTGATGAAATATCACTTGCCTGGCCAATCCGGCCAAGTGGATGACGTTTTGCCGAAATCTCCCGTTTTTCGGGAGTGGAAAGAAGGTTAGCCGCCAAAGGTGTATCAGTTAGGGAAGGTGCTATCGTATTAACGCGAATTCCGGAGTTTGAATATTCCGCTGCCAGGGAAATTGATAATCCTTCAACAGCACTCTTGGACACACCAACCGATGAATGAAAGTTCATCCCTGTTTTAGTAGCCACGGTGCTAAATAAGATTATACTTGAACCTTCCGCTTTCTTAAGTTTGTTCACTACCTGGCGAATTACTTTAATTGCTCCGAGCACATTCAAATTAAAATCGTTTAAAAAATCCTGATCGGTCAGGCGGGCAAAGGGTTTTAGATTAATCGTACCTGGACAATAGACCACGCCATGCAATTGGTCAGGGAGTTGCAAATTGAAATCGTCCAGCTCGCCCAAGACATCCAACTGAATTTTACGCCCTGGGAAATCCTTGTTAATGTCTCTTGAAGTCGAGAAAACCTCAGCACCTTTCGCAACTAATTTTTCTGCAATTGAAAAACCAACGCCAGAACTTGCACCAATTACTAAAAAGGTTTTATTTTCAAATGTCATGTGCCATTTTATTAACTCCGAAGGTCGGGATTCGATTATAGTTTTAGGCTTGCTACTGTTTGCATATTGTCATTTTTAAAATCGCAATTGTAACGATATCAGAGCTTTCCGCTGGTGATGATAAGCTTAACATACTTACGGAATTTTATGTCGCCAGATTTTCATAAGCTTAGATAATTAATAGCTCTACCCAAATCTCTAGCCTTTGGAATAAAGTTAGCTGGCCGGAATTAGCACTCCATTGACATTTTGTAAATTCAGCTTTTGTTATAGCTGTTTCTGAGGTGAAAACCTTATTTTTGTGCCGCTATAGACTAAAGTTAAATGGATAAATTATCATACCTCAGTAACGCCGACCCTGCTTACATAGATTCCCTATACCAATCATATAAAGAGGATAACAATTCTGTGGATTTCGGCTGGCAAAAGTTTTTTGAAGGCTTCGATTTTAGCCAGGGTTCGGGCACAGCGGAAGTGGGTGGTGAGACACATGCACATCTTTTAAAGGAGATCAATGTCCTGAACATGATCAATGGTTATCGGGACAGAGGTCACTTGTTTACTAAAACCAACCCGGTTAGAGAACGTCGCCCTTATTTTCCTGGGAAAGAACTGGCCACCTTTGGATTCACTGAAGCTGATATGGATACAGTTTTTTCAGCTGGAATTGAAGTCGGACTGGGTCCCGCAAAACTTCGGGATATCCGGGAGCTGCTTGAGCAAACCTACTGCCAATCCATTGGTGCTGAATATAAATATATCCGGAACCCCGACAAGATCAAGTGGTTTGAAAACCGGATGGAATCGGAGCGAAATACTCCGAACTTTTCTATTGAAGCCAAAAAGAGAATCCTTAAAAAGTTAAATGAAGCCGTAGTATTTGAAAACTTTCTTGGGACAAAGTTCCTGGGACAAAAACGCTTTTCATTAGAAGGTGCTGAATCGGTTATTCCTGCTTTAGATTCAGTTATTGAGAAAGGTGCTGAACTGGGTATCGAAGAGTTCGTTATTGGCATGGCTCATCGTGGTCGTCTGAACGTGCTGGCCAATATTATGCATAAAACGTACAAGGATATTTTCTCTGAATTCGAGGGCAAAGGATACGACGCCAGTTCTCCTTTTGGCGGTGATGTAAAATATCATCTTGGTTTTTCAACGGATGTAGAGACTGCCAACGGAAAGAAAGTACACCTCAGCTTATGCCCGAATCCTTCGCACCTCGAAGCAGTAGATCCGGTTGTTGAGGGAATTGTTCGTTCAAAGATTGACTTCAAATACGGTGGAGATTATTCTCGGATTGCCCCTATCCTTATTCATGGTGATGCATCACTAGCCGGGCAGGGAATAACCTATGAAGTGCTTCAGATGGCAAAACTGGAAGGCTATAGAACTGGAGGTACCATACATCTGGTAATTAATAACCAGGTTGGGTTTACTACCAATTATAAAGACGCCCGCTCGTCAACATATTGTACAGACCTGGCCAAAGTGACTTTATCGCCGGTGTTCCATGTGAATGGCGACGACGTGGAGGCACTGGTTTATGCCATTAACAGGGCAGTAGAATATCGTCAGATTTATCACAACGATGTATTCATCGATATTTTATGTTACCGCAGGTACGGTCATAATGAATCGGATGAGCCCAAGTTCACTCAGCCGTTATTGTATAAGATTATTGAGAAGCATCCAAATCCACGAGAAATATATAACAAAAAGCTCATGGAGCAGGGAAGCGTAGATGCTAATCTTGCTAAAGAAATGGAGAAGGACTTTCGGGCTCTTTTACAGGAGCGCCTGAACGAATCCAAGGAAGACGAGAGTTTCTCAGAAGTAAATCCAATGTTTTCCGGGGCATGGAAAGGCTTGCGCCTGGCAGAGGCTAAGGAGATACACGCGCCCTCTAATACTGCTGTTTCTGAAGAAATGTTTTTGTCTATCGCAAAGGAAATCAGCACGCTACCTTCTGATAAAAAGTTTTTCAAGAAGATTGAAAAGCTTTTTGAAGATCGTCGAAAAATGGTCGACTCTAGGACTTTCGACTGGGCAATGGGTGAGCTACTGGCTTACGGAACTTTGGTCAAAGAAGATTTTAGAGTTCGTGTTAGTGGTCAGGATGTTGAACGAGGCACTTTTTCACATAGACATGCCGTATTAACGCTTGAAGATTCGGAGGAAGAGTATGTTCCCTTAGCTCAGCTGAATGATGTTACTGCGAAATTTGACATATACAATTCGCATCTTTCAGAGTACGGCGTATTGGGTTTTGAATACGGATATGCTTTGGCAAATCCGCTGTCACTAATCGTTTGGGAAGCTCAGTTCGGTGATTTCTTCAATGGAGCGCAGATCATTATCGATCAATTCATTGCCTCAGCCGAAACTAAATGGCAGCGGTCAAATGGTTTGGTCATGCTATTGCCCCACGGCTATGAAGGCCAGGGGCCCGAGCATTCATCAGCACGCATAGAACGATTCATGGAATTATGTGCAGATAATAATATACAGGTAACTAACTGCACTACTCCGGCTAATTTTTTCCATGTACTTCGCCGTCAGTTAAAACGCGATTTCAGAAAACCACTAATTGTATTTACGCCAAAAAGCCTGCTTCGAAGTCCACAGTGTGTAAGTAAACTTGAAGATTTTACTTCAGGTAGTTTCCAGGAGTTAATTGACGATAGTTTTGTAAAAGCTAAAGACGTTAAGCGTGTACTGTTGTGTTCAGGGAAAGTCTATTATGATTTGCTTGAAAAACAACAAGCGGATAAGCGTAGCGATGTGGCGATAGTACGTCTTGAGCAATTATACCCGACACCATTTGAGAAGATTGATGGTATTAAATCAAAATACAGTAAAGCCACGCAATTTATTTGGGTCCAGGAAGAGCCGGAAAATATGGGTGCATGGCCATATATGTGCCGTAAGTTCTCAGGTTCTGACTTAAATCTGAAAGTTGTTTCACGCAAAGAAAGCAGCAGTACCGCTACAGGCTATGCCAAACAGCATATAGCCCAGCAGCTTTCTGTTGTCGGCCGTGCGTTTGAGGATGCTGCGGGTCCGGAGGTTAAGAAAAAAGTTGAAAAAACAACGAATAAAGCCGTTAAGGTTGATTAATACGTTATAAAAAAAGCTATATGAGTTTAGAGATCAAAGTTCCGCCTGTAGGCGAGTCCATTTCAGAAGTAGTACTATCACAATGGAAAAAGAATGATGGGGATTTTGTTGAGATGGATGAGGTTATTGCTGAACTGGAATCAGACAAGGCTACCTTCGAGCTTACAGCTGAAGCTTCAGGAACGTTAAAAATAATTGCTCAGGAGGGTGACACCCTTCCTATTGGTGCACCAGTTTGTACGATAGAAGAAGGAGCTGGAAGTCCTCAAAAAGGAGAACAAAAGCCAGCTAGCAAAGAGCCGGAAGAAATTACACAATCTGCAGCTGTAAGTGACAAGTCATACGCTTCAGGAGCTCCATCTCCTGCAGCGGCTAAGATATTGTCCGAGAAAGGCGTTGATGCCGCTACCGTAAGCGGCAGTGGCCCCGACGGACGTCTGACCAAAGAAGATGCCCTGAAAGCATCGAAGCCGGCCGAGGCTGCAAAAGCCAAACCGGAACCGGTTAAAGTGGCTACTGCTCCAGTTGTTGCTGGCTCAAGAAATGAGCGTCGCGAAAAGATGTCGTCGCTTCGAAAAACTGTTGCCAAACGTTTAGTGACCGTTAAAAATGAGACGGCGATGCTGACTACTTTCAACGAAGTGGACATGCGTCCGGTTATGGATCTGAGGGGAAAATATAAAGATAAGTTCAAAGAAAAATTCGGTGTGGGACTCGGTTTTATGTCATTCTTTAGTAAGGCGGTCTGCGAAGCTTTAAAGGATTTCCCTTCAGTGAATGCACGAATTGACGGTGAAGAAATTGTTTACAATGATTTTGTCGACATATCCATTGCAGTCTCGGCACCTAAAGGTTTAGTCGTTCCGGTTATCCGTAATGCAGAATCCATGAGTCTGGATCAAATTGAGAAAGCGGTAGTGGAACTTGCGGGTAAGGCTCGTGACAGCAAATTAACAATCGAAGAAATGACAGGAGGTACCTTTACCATTACTAACGGTGGTGTGTTCGGCTCTATGATGTCAACTCCTATTATAAACGCTCCTCAATCGGCAATTTTAGGAATGCATAACATTGTAGAGAGACCAGTGGCACTGGATGGGCAGGTGGTTATCCGTCCGATCATGTATATCGCGCTATCCTACGATCACCGGATAATAGATGGTCGAGAGTCGGTTGGCTTCCTTGTGAGAGTTAAACAATTGTTAGAAGATCCGGCCCGTTTACTTTTGGGCGTTTAAATTAGGTTATAATCCCGCTTCGGCGGGATTATTCATTTGTATAAATATAGCTGAACAGATTCTTGCAGTATTGGACATTGAATCCTGCTTTCACTCGTTCATAACTTGGATAGAATCAGCCGAATAAATTCCTCTAACCATTAGCTAACCGAAATTTTGATGAGAATAATCTATTTTACTATCTCGTTATTTGCATTGTCTTTTACAAGTATCGCGCAGGAAATAGAAGGGAATATTAATCTCCATACATTCGCGGATAACCGTGAATACATGAAATCAAATCGGTTTTCCCAAACGATCTTTGGAGCTAGGTTTGCCCCGGAAGTTGGTCTATTAGTGGATAGTGTGCACCGGATTCGAATCGGCTTTAATGCAATTCATGAATTTGGATCTTCTGAATTTGCCGCAAAGGTTGATCCAGTTATTTACTATCAATACCAAAAGAACAACTGGAATTTCTACATGGGCGCATTTCCCCGGTTGAATTTACTTGACGATTATCCAAGAGCAATTTTACAGGATACTTTTTCTTATCTCCGCCCAAATGTTGAGGGTATGCTTGTTAAGTTAAATACGCGACTCGGTCACCAGACCATTTGGATAGACTGGACAAGCCGCCAAACGGATATTAACAGGGAAACTTTCCTTTTCGGACTCTCGGGATACTACAAAACCGGTATATTCTTTACTTCGCATTATGCAATGATGTTTCATAACGCACTCCCGGCAATCAGAATTCCTGACGATCATATTCAAGATAATGGAGCCGCCGCTCTTAAGGTTGGAGTAGATCTTAGCGGTAAGACCGGGTTGGATTCACTGACTATTAATACAGGTGGTCTCATGTCGTTTGAGCGCACGCGCACCATTGGGGACTGGCAAACCCCTGCGGGCTTATTGATTGAAATGCACGCAGGCTATAAGCGTTTTGGGGTAACGAATTCGCTTTATTTAGGCCAAGGGCATAACTTATTAAACGGGGACCGGTTCTATACCGCTAAGCAATACAATAGGACTGATATTAGTTTCATCCCGATCCGGTATAGGAACATCGAAGGTAAGTTCACCTTTTCCTTACATATGTTAGAAGGAGTTACAGATAGCCAACAAGCCTTCAGTTTGAGATATAACCTAAGTGGCTCGCGGTCTCTTAGAAACTAGTCTTGGAGAAATGGACAATACGCCTGGTACGAAATAGATGTCAAAAAGTTAATATAACTTAACTAGTCCTATTGGAATTTACTGAGCGGCAGATAATTCAGATTTAAGGAAAGCTCAATTAAATAAAGAAGCCAACGTTACCGCTGGCTTCCATTATGCAATTGTATTCTTATAATTTTGAGATACTTCCAGATCCACTTTTGGTTTTTTCCACCTTTGGATTACCAATGTAGGAAATATCACCCGAACCGCTAACAGCAGCGTTCAAATGCTTATCAGCCCTTATTGTGACATTCCCCGATCCGCTTACTTTAACGTCAGCTTCCAGGGTTTTGAAATCTCTGCCGTCAAAATCTCCGGAACCTCCAATTTTTATGATGGCTCTATCAGCGTTTCCCCTTACGTGCAGTTCTCCGGATCCACTGAGAGTCCCAGAGTATTCGTCAGCGTCGGCGGTTAGTGAGATGCTTCCCGATCCGCTTAATATATTGGTTAGGTTGCCTGCCTTAACGACACCACTGACACTGATGTCGCCTGAGCCACTTAGCGTAATGCTGTTTAACGACTTTGCAGTAATATAGATCGTAACCTTACTGCGAACCGACCGCCAATTCCAGTTTCCTTGTTTTTTGTTCCGAATTTTTAAAATGCCATTTTCAACTTTTGTTTCAATATCGTTGATAACATCATCATCACCCTCCAGTCTTAAACTTTCTTTGCTACCCATTGTGATCTTCACATCGAAACTTCCAGAAGAAGATATGCCCCTGAAGCCTGATACATTACGCTCGTCATCGGCAATTTTTTTTGATTTTGTAATCGTTACCACAGTACCGGCAGCGCTGCTGATTTCAGCTGCTGAGATAAGTAACGCTGCAATAGCCAGTGTGCAAAGAGAGTTTTTCATATACTTATTTAGTTAGGGTCAAATATTATTGCGACGATTTGCAATAACTATATGACGACATGAACTGACTTAAAGTTGCATATGAATAATAATAATTAATTAAATTGAGGCAGTTTAATAATTTACAAAATCGAAGTTTGCGTCGCATTTACATAAAAGGCCTCATCAACCTTAAGGCTATCACCTTTGAACGAGATGGTTTTCTCCTTATTCTCCGGTTTTAGCCAGAGGCTTTTATTGCCATTATGAATCAGAACTGGCATTTTGAATCCTTCAACTGTGTTAGTCCATTTATAGCTCAGCTTGTTATTTTTAAGCTTATAGCTAAGCTCCGGGATTTTAGTGGTCCGAAGGTACTGCTCAAAAACAGGCTGCAACTTTATTCCTGTTTCTTTACTTAAATAATTTTCAACTTCCTGAGTGCTTGTCGTTTTCAAGCCAAACTCATGGTTTAATCCTCTTAAGATCTTCTTCCATTTGATATCGTCATTTAATACCGCACGGATAGTTTGCAACATGTTGGCCCCCTTAGGATACATGTCTCCGGATCCTTCGCTATTAACATCATAGGTACCAATTATTGGTGCTTCGTTTCTAATGCCTTTGCGCAACCCAGCAATGTATTTAATGCCAGCATCTTTACCTTTCCGACATTCTACATACAGGCCTTCAGAATAAGTTGTAAATCCCTCGTGAACCCACATATCGGCAATATCCCTGGAAGTTATGTTATTGCCAAACCATTCATGCCCGCTTTCGTGAACAATGATATAATCCCAGTCTAAACCAAGACCAGTACCCGAGAGATCACGACCCAAGTATCCTTTCTTGTATTTATTGCCATATGCGACCGCACTTTGGTGTTCCATACCAAGAAATGGTGTTTCAATCAACTTGAAGCCGTCCCTGTAAAACGGATAGGAGCCAAACCAATCTTCAAAGCAGCTAAGCATCGGTTTCACATCATCATCAAATTGTGTTTTCGCTTTCTCGAGATTCTCGGGCAACACGTAATAGTCAAGGGTTAATTTCCCGTTCTGGTTATTGTGCTCATCACTAAAATGTTTGTAGTCTGCTATGTTTACGCTAACATTATAATTATTGATAGGGTAGGATACAAACCAATTGTATTGAGAATATCCATCTGTTAGTTTCTCGATTGACCGAAGGCGTCCGTTACTTACGTCCATCAAATCATTAGGAACCGCCACACTGATCAGCATACTATCAACTTCATCTGCTTGATGATCTTTTGTGGGCCACCACGAGCTGGCTCCAAATCCTTGGGTAGCAACAGATACCCATGGTTTACCCGTCTTGTCTTTTGAAAATACAAATCCTCCATCCCATGGAGCATTTTTCGCGATGGTTAGATTTCCGGAGTAGTAAACGGTAAACTCGTCACGAGTCAATTTTTTGATTTTAGCCGGAAAATCTATGAACACAGCATTCGCTTCCCTCTTGAAAGGAACTTCTTCGTTTCGATATTCGATTTTACTGATTTGCAAATTTTCAAACAGATCGAACTGTAGCTTGTCAAAATCCTGAGTCGCAGTGAATTTGAAAAGATTAGATCCGCTGATCCGCCTGTTATCTATATCAATTTTAACATCTAAATGATAATAATTAATATCATAGCAAGTGCGAAGTGGTGTTAATTTTCCCCGGAGCGAATCCGCTCTTGTAAAGGTTTTATTATAAACGGATAATTGAGCCAGGGAGTTTTTCACAAAGCAAGCGCTGATCAATAGCGCTACTAAAATTTTTATTTTTACAGACATTTTTATAAGCTGCTTAATTTATAACGCTGTGAACATAAGTTATTTCTATTTATTTTTCAGTTACAGTAACCTGAACTGAAGAAGCATTATTGCCGTCATGGTAAATGCGATGAACTGCTTTCTGAAAATCGTTGTCATCTGCATTATAGATATCTACAAATTTTTGTGGATTGCGGTCAACTAGTGGGAACCATGAATTTTGAACCTGAATCATAATGCGATGTCCTTTTTTAAAAGTGTGCGCAACATCAGGTAAGGTATAATTAACCTTCGTGATCTGATTAGGAATAAACGGCTCAGGTTTTTCAAAACTGTTTCTGAATTTGCCACGCATCACTTCACCGCGAATAAGCATTTGATAACCCCCCATCTCGACGTTGTTTGGATTGGGGTTGTTATTAGGATAATCATCAGGGAGAACATCGATCAGCTTCACAACATAATCCGCATCCGTGCCAGTAGTGGAGACCATTAGGTTAGCAACTATAGGTCCTGATAATGTTACATCCTCTGTTAAAATATCGGTCTGATAAACCATCACATCCGGACGCCGGGAAGCAAATCGTTGGTCATCAATCATGTATTCGCGAGTACGCCCCAGATGCACACCATCAGCATATGGAACTGGCTTATTTGGATCGCTGATGTACTCATCAAAACTTGCTGCTTCCTTTGGCGCGGTGAATGACAACTTGCCATTCTGATGGAGATATAAGCTCCGTTGAACAGCATTTTTCGGCGGCCATGAATCATATCGCCGCCAGGTATTAGACCCTGTTTCAAAGATGAGAGCCTCCGGAAGATCAGCAGGCCCTTTATCCTTCAATAAACTTTGAAAAAAAGGAAACTCTGCATTTTTCTGATACCAGGTACTGGTTGGCTGAGCGAAGTTGATATCGCCAAACATTTCGCCGGTGCCGCGAGCCCAACCTCCATGGAACCAGGGGCCCATAACGAGCGTATTCTTATTCACCGGATTCTTGCTCTCAATCGCTTTATATGTTGCCAAAGCTCCAAAGGTATCTTCTGCGTCGAAAAAGCCACCCACAACCATAGTTGCTGGCTTAACATTGTTTAAATGTTCTCTGATATTCCGCGCTTTCCAGAATTCATCATAAGTGCCATGGGCCATCAGGTCGTTCCAGAATTTTATGCTGTCAGCAAAATACCTAGCTCTCACATTCTTTAATGGCCCCAGATCCAAAAAAAACTTATAGTTATCGTTCACGGGGAAGGTAAAAGACTTGGGGCCCTTATCAGGCGTTATTGGCTTCGGTCTGGGAACCCCAAAGCTTGAGTAAAAATTGAAAGCATCCATTAAGAAAAACGCGCCATTGTGATGAAAGTCATCACCAATAAACCAGTCAGAAACGGGAGCTTGCGGAGAAACAGCCTTTAAAGCAGGGTGGGCACCAGGAAGAGAGGCAGTAGAATAAAAGCCAGGATAGGAGATGCCATAAATGCCTGCCTTTCCGTTATTGGAGGGAAGATTTTTAACAAGCCAATCAATCGTATCATAGGTGTCACTGCTTTCGTCAATATCTTTTTTGGACTTCTTTCGTGGATTGTGAGGACGCACGTCTTCAAATTCTCCCTCACTCATCCAGCGCCCACGTACATCCTGGTATACAAAGATGTAGCCATCTCGTGCAAATAGCATAGATGGACCTAACGTGGTTTTGTATCGATCAGTTCCATAGGGTGAAACCGTATAAGGTGTGCGGTTTATTAGTATAGGGTATTTTCTTGTTTGATCCTTAGGAGTATAAATAGCGGTGAATAATTTAATACCATCACGCATCTTAATGTACTTCTCTGTTTTAATATAATTCTCGCGGATGTAAGCCGAGTCAGGGTTTTGGGCTGAAACAGGTAAAGAGAACCACAGTAGTAATGCAACACAGAAAAATTTCATCATAATAAAGCAATTTGGTTGATGCTAAGATACTCGAAAACTAATTTTTCACCGTACGTAAGATTTTATATTAAGTAAAAATCTTGTGCAGGTCATCTGTCTCAAGGTAATTTTAATTAAAGATTAGTTTTACTGATTTTTCTATAAGGTTATTTAACTTTGGCAAATTTTAAACGATCCGTTTATGCAATATGATGTAGTAGTTATTGGTAGTGGCCCCGGTGGCTATGTTGCAGCTATACGCTGTGCTCAGTTAGGTCTAAAAACGGCGGTAATTGAGAAGTATTCAACTTTTGGTGGAACATGCCTGAACGTTGGTTGTATTCCCTCAAAAGCGCTGCTAGACTCTACAGAGCATTATCACAATGCACTTCATAACTTTAAGGAGCACGGAATTAATTTAAAAGATTTGAAGCCCGATCTCAATCAAATGGTTAAACGCAAAAACGATGTTGTCGCGCAAACTACGGGTGGAATAACCTTCCTTTTCAAAAAAAACAAGATTACATCATATCTGGGCCTTGGCTCTTTTACAGATAAAAACACAATTAGCATCAAAAAGGACGACGGGTCCGAAGAAAGTATAACGGCTAAGAACGTGATAATAGCCACCGGATCTAAACCTACCGAATTACCGTTCTTAAAATCCGACGGCAAACGCATAATTACCTCCACAGAAGCTCTCAACCTAACTGAGATTCCTAAACATATGATTCTGATTGGTGGCGGTGTCATCGGTTTAGAACTGGGATCTGTGTATGCTCGCCTTGGCTCAAAGGTTACTGTTGTCGAATTCATGGATTCGATAATAAGTACCATGGATAAAACACTTGGCAAAGAATTACAGAAGTCCTTAACAAAATTAGGGATGGAATTCAAGCTGAGTCATAAAGTGACTGGGGCAACCGTAAAGGGAAGCAAAGTTACCCTTACCGCAGAAAATGCCAAAGGAGAGAACGTTACCCTTGAAGGCGATTACTGCCTTGTTGCAGTCGGCCGCATTGCTTATACTGAAGGACTTGGATTGGATAAAATAGGAATAAAAACTGAGGAACGTGGTAACAAGATTCCGGTCAATGACCACCTTGAAACTTCGGTGCCAGGAGTTTATGCAATCGGTGATGTGATCAAGGGGGCAATGCTAGCTCACAAAGCAGAGGATGAAGGAACCTTTGTGGCCGAGGTGATTGCCGGTCAGAAACCTCATATTAATTATAATTTGATTCCAGGGGTAGTATATACTTGGCCGGAGGTGGCTAGCGTAGGCTATACCGAAGAACAGTTGAAGGAGCAGGGTCGTAAGTATAAAAGTGGATCCTTCCCTTTCAAAGCCAGTGGTCGTGCCCGGGCGAGTATGGATACTGATGGGCTGATAAAAGTTTTAGCGGACGCTGATACTGATGAGATTCTTGGTGTGCATATGATCGGCCCCCGTGTTGCCGACGTAATAGCCGAAGCAGTGGTAGCTATGGAATTTAGAGCTTCCGCTGAAGATATAGCCAGAATCTCCCATGCGCATCCTACTTACACTGAAGCATTCCGCGAGGCAAGTATGGCAGCCACTGAAAACAGAGCTATTCACATTTAAGTAATTTGGCCGTATTGTTTCTAATCAGCAATACGGCCAATATATAATGTCGCCGAAATCCATAATTTCCAACATCTCAAAGGATTGTTTACCTCTTTGATGACATCATTCGCCGATATTCCGTATCTCACACTTTCGCAAGCTTCCCTGACATGCCTCGCATTCTTGAAAAGATCTCTTTAAAATCCCTTAATACCTTTGGTGTTCAGGCCTATGCCAGGTGGTATACAGAAATTAATACATTAGAAGATCTGCAAGAGCTAAGCAGCACCAGTCAAATTTCCGGCAAGCCGATATTGATCCTAGGCGGAGGCAGTAATCTGCTTTTTACAAAAGACTATGATGGGCTAGTATTGCGGATTAACATCAAAGGCATAGATAGTGAAATAATAGGCGACACTGTTCTGGTTACAGCAGGAGGAGGTGAAGTTTGGAATGATCTGGTGAACTACTGTGTCGATAACCAGTTTGCAGGCATTGAAAACCTTAGCTTAATCCCTGGTTCAGTAGGTGCATCACCTATCCAAAATATTGGTGCTTACGGAGTCGAGCTTATGGACGTGTTCCATTCGTGCAGGGCATTTGAAATACAAACCGGAGAAATTCGCGAGTTCACTAATTTAGATTGTCGATTCAGCTATCGCGATAGCATATTTAAGAATGAACTCAAGGGTCAGTACATTATAATAGATGTGACTTACAAGTTGTCTAAAATATTCAGCCCTAAATTAAATTATGGTGCTATAGGTCAGGAATTGCAGAATCGGGGGATATTAAACCCTTCTATAGAAAATGTGTCTGAGGTAGTATCAACCATTAGAGTAAGCAAGCTTCCAGACCCGGCAACAATTGGAAATGCGGGCAGCTTTTTTAAGAATCCGGTAATTAACCTTGAAGAATTCAGACACATACAGTCTGCTTTTCCGGACATTGTCAATTACACGCTTGATAATGAGCGAATTAAGTTGGCTGCGGGTTGGCTGATTGAACAGTGTGGCTGGAAAGGGAAAATTGTTGGGAATACAGGAACCTGGAAAAATCAGGCCCTGGTGCTTGTAAATCACGGAAATGCGTCCGGCGATGAAATTTTTGACCTGTCTTCTGAGATAATCAAAAGTGTACAGGCAAAGTTTGGAGTTACCCTCGAAAGGGAAGTAAATATTATCTGAAAGTCACCCTCAATTAACTGCCTATTAAATCGATTGTATTTAAACTAAAACTTCCTCCACAATAATACATATCTCGATTTTTTTCAAAGTTGGGCACATGGTTTGTGTATTTTAAGATACATTCTACTTAAACAATCCGTTGTTTTTTTGAATTACGAACAATATTTGTTTATCTAACCTAAAACCTAAACAAAATGACTAAGATCGAATTCAACACCCTGGTAATGCGGCAAGCAAGTTCATTGAAGATGTATGCACTTCATTTTACTCATGATGCAGATGATGCCAATGACCTGGTTCAAGATACCATGCTTAAAGCCATCACGTATTATAACAAGTTTAAAGAGGGTACAAACCTTAAAGGCTGGTTATATACGATAATGAAAAACACTTTTATTAACAATTATCGTCGGTTTGTTAAAATAAGTTCTTTTGTAACTAAATCTGACGACATATCTTCTGCTAATCTGGTGTTTAGTTCAACCAAGAATCAAGGCGAATCGAAATTCATAATGGATGACATTAAGAATGCGATGGGAAAGCTGCCAGCTGAATATTATGTGCCATTTACAATGTATTTCGAGGGACATAAATATCATGAGATAGCCGATCACTTGGCCATTCCAATTGGAACAGTTAAAACCCGTATTCACGTAGCACGAAAGTTGCTTAAAAAAGGCTTAAAGCCTTATGACAATGCTGCCAAACGTGTAGCTTACGCTGAAGCGGAATAAAAAAGCCCCTTTCTAATTCATCATAACAACGAGAGCGCCGGAATATCCGGCGCTCTTAATTTTAAAGGCAATATTTATTTGTTTTTCTCTGACATTTCTTTAAGGTTTCTCAAACCACTCTCAAAATCCTTCCCCATCATATTATCCATTGTCAGGTACATCCATTTATCTAGGGTTGCATCACTTTGGTCATTCATAGTCCAGGTGACCTTAGTCCCTCCCAGAACCTTTTCAAATTTAAAATGATTTTGAGCATCACTTTTAAAGGGTTCTTCAAACGTGAGTTTAATGTCAGCGTCCGAGTAAGGTTTTACTTCCTGGATCTGCATATTTCCTATCCCAAGTTCTTTTCCCGCCCATTGATATAAATGACCCGGGCTGCCAATGTCCCCTGAAATGGTTACTATCGCGGTCGGTTCCATTCTGCTCCACGGATTCCATTTTAAAAAATTATGGAAGTTGACCACGTTCTGATAAACAACGGAATCGGGGGCTTTAATGGTTGTTGAACGAGATACCGTATAGGTGTTTGGTAAAAACTCTGCCCCAATGGCAATAACCCCAGTTAACACTGCTAAGATTATTAACAAAATTTTCAGAAATTTCATCGTTAGGTATTAGGTTTACCTAAATTTATAAATTTTAAAGAAATTAACGAACGCTTTCAATCATTAAAATATCGTTGAGCTTCTTTCGCCGCAACCTGCCCAGAAATTATAGAAGGCGGCACTCCGGGACCGGGTACAGTTAATTGACCGGTAAATAATAAATTTTTAATCTTTTTTGCACGCATCTTAGGCTTTAGAAAAGCGGTTTGCCTTAATGTATTAGCCAGTCCATATGCATTCCCTTTAAAGGAATGATAATCGGCTGTAAAGTCATCTAGTGCATAGCTGCGCCTAACAATCACTGCATCGCGGACACGGTGACCGGTCACTTTTTCAAACCGGTCCATCATCAGATTATAGTACTTTTCTCTCATCTCTTCGCTGTCAACCAAACCAGGTGCAATAGGCATCAGAAAGAACAAGTTCTCCATACCTTCAGGCGCAACATTAGGATCTGTTTTAGAAGTGCATGAAACGTAGAACAATGGTTTAGAGGGCCATTGTGGTTCTGTGTAGATTTCCTTTGCATGCAGGTCGAAATCTTCATCAAAAAACAAATTATGATGTTCAATTCCTTCCAGCTTCTTATCAATTCCCAAATAGAAGAGTAGGCTTGACGGCGAAAGTGTGCGGTTTTCCCAGTACTTGGGAGTATAATTTCGATAAGATTTCTCAAGTAAGGTTTGATCTACAAATTGATAATCAGCATTGGCGATCACCATATCTGCAGAGTGAAAGCCTTCAGCTGTTAACACCCCGGTTGCTTTTCCGTCAACCACTGGTATTTTAATCACTTCACTCTGAAGGCGGATCTTTACCCCTTGTTCAATCGCCACATCCATCATAGCTTGTACAATCTCATTCATCCCACCCATGGGATACCATGTTCCCAATGCCAGATCGGCGTAATTCATCATGCTATAAAGCGCCGGCGTGTTCTGAGGAGTTGCCCCTAAAAACAAAACCGGGAACTCCAGTAACTTAATGAGCTTGGGATTTTTAAAATACTGACGGACATGCTTGCTCATACTCGTGAGCATCTGGATACGAAAACTTTCAATAATAAGCCCCGGTTCCAGGTATTCAGTAACAGAATGTGATGGTCTGAATACATAATCGCCCATCCCGGTACGGTATTTATATTCAGCCTGTTGGAGGAATTCTTGTAGCTTTACCGAACTTCCAGGCTCAAGCGACTCGAACAGCGCTTCCAGGTCTTTCATCCGGGCCGGAATATCAATCATGTCGTCCTTGCCATAATAGATTCTGTATCCGGGGTCCAGACGTTTAAGATCATAGAAATCGCTGACTTTTTTCCCAAACTTGTTAAAGAAATCTTCAAATACTTCCGGCATCCAGTACCAGCTTGGTCCCATGTCGAATTGGAAGCCATCCTTTTCCCACAAGCCTGCCCGGCCACCTGCCTGATTATTTTTTTCAAAAATGGTTACTTCGAAACCTTCCTTAGCAAGTGATGCTGCAGCAGCGAGTCCGGCAAAGCCAGAACCAATCACTGCGATGTGAGCCTTATTCATGTATCCATAAAGGTAATAAAGCAAAACTCTTTACACCTAAACACGGCAAACGAATTTGTAGATTTGCATTTTACCCTGTTTAAAACATGCGGTTGTTAGGGACGATTTATATCCCGGTGGCATAAACCTTGATTCAACCAAGCCTAAAGATTAGAGATGAAGTATCTATTGATATTCTTGTGTTTCACTATATTGTACGAAGTCTCTTCAGCGAAAACCAGAAGTGAAGAGATAGATAACATTAAACAGGCAATGATGCTCGCAGTAGAGAGTTCGAGGGTAACTGATTCGTTATATGCTGAATTGAGCGCACGTGATTCCGCATCTCCATTGATCATTGCTTATACGGGCACCTTGGAGGCGCTTAAAGCGAAGCACAGCTGGAATCCATATCAGAAGGTGAAATATGTAGCTAAGGCTCAAAAAACGCTCGAGAAAGCACTAAGGATTGAACCCAATAACCTCGAGATTCGTTTTATGCGTTTTTCCATCCAACATTACACTCCGGCTTTCCTTGGTTACAGTAAAGAACTTACTGAAGACCGCCAGATGATCATTAAGCAATTTATAAAAAAGAATTTTGGACAGGCGAATGCTGCCTTTCGCTCAAGTATTGCAAAATTTATGATCACATCAGATCGCTGTACCCCTGAAGAAGTCAAACTGCTCAAGAAATATATCTAAAAACCTGAGCGATTAAATGAAATCAGCCTACCTGTTAATTAATTTCCTTACGATAATATTTCCTATACTGCTGTCATTTGATAAGCGTGTGCAATTTTATAAGCAATGGAAATTTGTTTTTCCTGCCTTAATCGTAAGCGGACTAGTTTTTTTAATATGGGATTACATATTTACCATTACAAATGTCTGGTCGTTTAACGAAGAATACGTAATTGGAGTTTATTTATTTAACCTGCCAATTGAGGAGATCTTATTTTTCTTCACCGTGCCGTTCGCTTGTATATTCATATATGAGTGCCTCGATTATTATGTAAAACAAGATGTTTTAAAAACATTTATAGCCATCATAAACAGTCTTATTCTTTGTTTTTCAATTGTAATGCTGGTAATGTTTCACGCCCGCGTGTATACACTGATAACATTCAGTCTGCTTGGAGTGCTTGTGTTGTATGCCGGATTTTTCAGCAAAAAGTCTTATTTAAGCCGATTCTATCTTGCTTATTTAGTTTCTGTGATTCCTTTTTTTATAGTTAACGGGATTCTTACATCCATTCCGATAGTGATGTACAACAACGCTGAAAACTGCGATCTTAGAGTTGGCACGATTCCGCTCGAGGACTTTTTTTATTCAATGGCCATGCTGCTGATGAATATTTTGTTTTTTGAACGATTTAGGAAGAGCAGGAAATCAAGCGCAGTATGAAAGAGTTACAGGAGTACTCTAGATTTCAGTTAGCACTTCGTAACGGCCAGGATAAACCGGAGATCTGGGTAGCTTACCAGGGATTCATTTATGACGTATCAGAAAGCCGCTTGTGGAAGCGAGGGCAACATTACGAACATTGGGCCGGCCAGGACCTTACATCGGAGCTTAAAGATGCGCCGCATACCCAATCCGTTTTCGAGAAGTTTGAAGTAATAGGGATATTGAAATAATAGCAGGCAGCTGTTTATCTGCCTGCTGAAATCAACTATTTTTAGATGACAAAACTGCTCAGGTTAACAAACTGCTGAACGCGTGCCTCAACCTCTGTATGTTTTAGGTTTTTTATTTTCTCAGTTCCAAATTCTTCAACACAAAATGAAGCCAGGGCGGATCCGAATATAACCGCATTTTTCATGTTATTGAAGTTAACGGTGCCCACTTTAGCCATATAGCCAATAAAGCCGCCTGCAAAACTGTCGCCCGCTCCTGTAGGATCAAAAACTTCGGCTAACGGAAGGGCGGGAGCAGAGAAGATCTGATCCTTATGAAATAGTAAGGCACCATGCTCGCCTTTTTTAATAATCAGGTATTTCGGACCCATCTGAAGTATTTTATTCGCTGCTTTTACTAAAGAATATTCTCCCGATAGTTGGCGTGCTTCTGCGTCATTAATAGTTAATACATCGACTAACTTGATCGTTTCTAAAAGATCATTTAAAGCAACATCCATCCAAAAGTTCATGGTATCAAGTACAATTAGTTTAGGGCGTTTTTTTAAACGACCAATGGTAGTTGTTTGAACAGTTGGGGTAAGATTGCCTAATAACAGATATTCGCAATCTTGATATGATTCCGGGATGATAGGATCAAAGTCAGCCAAAACATTTAAATCGGTGACTAAAGTGTCCCGGCTATTCATGTCATTATGGTATTTCCCAGCCCAGAAAAAAGATTTTTGACCTTCTTTTATCTGAATTCCTTCCACATCTATACCATGATTTTTAAATTCCTGAATATCCTCCTGGTGAAAATCGTCACCCACCACTGCTACGATCTTTACATCCTCATAAAAGTAAGATGCTGATAGACTGGCATATGTGGCCGCGCCGCCTACAATTTTATCTGTTTTCCCGAAAGGAGTTTCAATGGCATCAAAGGCCATTGAACCTATAATAAGTAAGCTCATAAAATATTTTAAAAAAATTCTTCCGCAAATATTGCATTAATAATTTTAAATCCCGAATATTGCATTCCCAAACGGGACAAAGGCCTTCAAAGGCTTTTGTTAACCCAGAAATTCCTAAGTAGCTCAGCTGGTTAGAGCATCTGACTGTTAATCAGAGGGTCCCTGGTTCGAGTCCAGGCTTGGGAGCAACGATAACCCTTCAAATTAAGTTTTGAGGGGTTTCTTGTTTAATGACGTTTCCCAATTTCGTTTTCCGATAGCTTTCTATTCAATTGCCACTGGCTTTGGCCAGTGGATAAAATGTCATTGATTTAAAGGCCTTGGCCAAACCTCTAAACTGTCTATACACAATCCATGTTCTGGCTACGTCAAATCAAGTCTTATTGTTTATTGGCCTCCAGCTAAAGCTGAGACAATTGAATGAGGTTGACTAATTCACTCAACCTGGGAAGATATTGTTTCGAGATCTTGATGTTCAGAAAGCAAGTCAAGTCCGCTTGATTCATTATTCCAAACGTCATTATAGATATTCAAAAAAAATTTCTATTCAAAAAGAAAATAATTACATTTAGGTATGCGGAAGCACACACAAACAACGGATAAAAGTAGCAAGGTTAAGGTGACGGCAAAACAAGCCAAAACCGATGCGAACCCTATTTCCTATAAAAAAATTGTTGCCCAACAACATCCAGCTAATTCATTCGAAGAAATCTTTGAACGCTATCATGTTCATTATAAGTCTCCGTCCGCTAAGATGGTCGTGATCAGAAGAGGGATAGAAGCAGCTGCCATAAAAGACTTTATCCGCCTTACGGGGGTAACACAGGTTGATCTTGCCCATATACTATCCCTTACCGAGCCTACCTTGAGGAAGTACATTAATGAGGGCAAGGCGCTAAATCAGGGTGTTACAGAACATATTATCCAGCTGTTCGAGTTATTTGATAAAGGGATGGATACATTTGGCACCTTAGAAGAGTTTAAAAACTGGTTACCACATCACAATATTGGGATCAATGCCCAGCCAATCGACTTATTAGATACCATTACCGGGATTAACATCGTGATGACCGAATTACACCGCATAGATTACGGCATTCTGGGTTAGGTAAAGGATGTTTACCTATCGAATCAGCCAAACCCGTTATGCTGCTCTGTTAACCGCTTCCGGTATTTATGCCAGGTGGAACTATGAGGGCCGGCAGATTATATACACGGGTGGATCGGCTGCATTATCATGTTTAGAGCTTTCGGTTCATAAGACCGGAGCCTCTTTGCATTCCGGGGATTTTTCTATAACCACTTTCGAAATACCTGACCACCTCGATATTAAAGAGATCTTCATTGATGATTTATCTATAAATGCAAAAGACTGGTATACTGTAGCTAACTATCCCATAACACAAGAAATAAGCGAAGGATGGTTGAATTCCTCACGATCGGCTGTATTAAAGGTGCCCTCGGCAATTATTCAAAATGAATTTAATTACCTTTTCAACGTAAATCATCCGCATTTCAATAAAATCATGATTGTCAAAGTTTCTGCATTTACTTTCGATCCGCGACTCCAGACCAATCCAGACGCTGCCTGGTAGATTCTGAATAAAAGCTTAAGAACGCATAAACGCGGCAGCAAGCTCCACTGGCATAAATCCGATTTGACGAATTTGCCCTTCGTTGTTCCAGTAACTTAGCGCTGCGGCGACTACTATTATGGTTCCTGTCGGCGCAGATATTTCAAGTATTTGATTTACCGCAGGCTGCATTGCATCAACATACGACATCGAAATCGATTGGCTATTACCCTCAAAGGTTTGTGCATCATTTAAATTAAAGCCGACTACCCTCAGCTCAAGCTGGACATTGCTTGTTCCGGCCGGCGCAGCTATAGACTGGAAGGGGTTAATAACAGGAATTTCAATGACAACATCGCCATCATGCTGCTGGCTAATTGTTATTGAGAAACGAAGACAATCTTTTAAGTCCGAACTAAGTATAAAACGAAAGCCTGCTAGTGGGTTCTCCATTGGCTGAATTCCTTTCCGTGCAGTCAGCAGGGCCGTAAACTGTCGCATAGCAGGAGTCAACCGGTTTTGCATGTCACGATCTCTCGGATTAGGAAGCATAGATTCTAAAAGCTGCCTTAGAACTTTCGCTTTATTAGATGCGCGGCCATAGTCTTTGGCAGCTTTTTGGGAAGTCTTAGCTTGCTTCTGTATTGTCCGCATTAGGAACTTACCATTCCGCTTATAGAAAATAATGTTGTCAATAGTTTCGGTAGTCTCTGTGTCTATCTGCCTGCCCATGATAAAAATATGTTCCTTAAAGTTAAAAAACAATCGGATGTATTCGCCTGGCATTTTCATAAATTTTTAGAGTTGTAAAATAGCTTCATGTAATGGACTGGTCCGTGTCTTGTTCGTGTCTTGCCGCTAATTTAGTGGCAAGACACGAACAAGAGCAAAGCAAGGTCAGATTAAGGTGGCGAGAAGGTACTTTTTCAAACTGTTCCTGTATTAATATGTCTTATACTGAAATAGCTTTACAGATAGCGAACGGTTTACGATATCGATTCCTAAGGTGTCTTCGGCTGTAAGGATCATCATTTCCAGGGCGGTGATCTTTAAATTGGCTTCGAATGGTTGTTTTTCCAATTGCTTCTTTTCACGCTCAGCATCATCCACACCTCCCAGATCTGCCTGGGCTTCCTGCAGCCATTTCTGATACCATCTGACAAAATAACGCGAGGTATGTTCTCCGCTCAGGCCATACTTTTTAGCTAACTGGCCGTGGCTCAATTGGCCGGTTAAATACTCCCGGGCAATCAAGATTTTGCGGTTTTCATCGAATACGGGCGGAAGGCCTGCTTTACTTCCTTTTCTTGGTTTTTCCATTTGCGAACTTTAAGATATTAATTTGTTCGCTTTCTGTAAGGCAAATTCAGGAATGGACAATTCTTAGATTCAAATATGGACGTAAATTATAGACAGATAAAGAAATATATCGCTAGGGGTGTAGCGAATACAATCTGGACTTCGTATAGCTATTAGGAAAGATGATCAAAGCAGACTGACAAGCTTGCCATAGTAATAGATTTTAAAATTCCAGTTGTGGGCGTCCGGACTACAAATTCCAGGGAAGTTCTTGTGACGCGTTGCTATTGCAAGTACTTTATCTTAACTTAAAAGAAACGATGAAATACCTAGTGGGTTTATTTATTGCTGTAATGTTCTTGTCAGCCTGTGAAAAGGATGGCGTCCAATCGGATTTTGCGAAGAGCCGGGATGCCTGGAAGGATTTTAAGAAAGAGTCAAATAATAGTTACAGCTATACGGTGGCCACTTATTCGTGGGCGGGTTTTGGTGCGAAGACCATTATCACCGTGTCGAACGGTGTGGTTGCTGGCAGAATTTACAAGGGCTATACCACGGACGGACAGACAGGGCAGCAAACAATGACTGAATCCTGGATAGAGGATTTCGCCACTCTTAATTCGCATACGGGTGGCGCACAAGCGATTACACTGGATGCGGTATATGAAAAGGCAGCTGCGGTCTGGCTAAAAGTAGATGTTAGACAGAACGCCATTAGCTTTGAAGCCAAAAACAACGGCATGATCTCGAGCTGCGGCTATATACCCAACGGCTGTATGGATGACTGTTTTTTCGGCATTACCATCACAGATATCAGCAAAACAACGGTTTCAAATTAGGATCACCGAAATACTTAAAATCCGGAAGATCATTCTGCTAATTCTGCGGTGTTGGGTTCGCAATTTCCGATGATCATCTGTGTTGTAATTTGTTCCAGACATCCAAATCAATCCCGTTAATCCTCTCATCACATAAATTCAGGTCCAAACGCCGAAATCAATTCCAGGTTCTAGGCATCCAAATCAACATCCAAATTCTCTATCTCTTTTTGATAGGCTTTTGGGAGGATTAGGTTTTTGATCAACCTATCCATTTTGACTACTCTGCTTAATTTATAGAAAGCTAATATTGGCGACAACCAGGGGAATTCACCTAAGGACAGGAGCTGGTTTACCCGTTTTGGTACCACCATGACTTGGGCTTCCAATAAGATTTGGTATCTGATCAGACCAAGATGCTCACGATATTGCTTGTACAAATCTGTTGTGAAATGACTGTTTGCCAAGTTTTCCTTTAAATGTTCTTCACGCATTATTATCCAGCCAGGATAGGTAGAAGGCAATCCTTGAAGGTTCATCTGTAATCCTACCCTCTGAAAAACATTAAAAACTTCGGCTTTCTCTTCCTCAGAAAGCTGCCTCTCTAACACTTCGAAGGCCCGGATGGAATAGTCGATAAGCATAAAGAGTACATCACGATAAGCCCAGTCGGGGATTTGGCTCTCGCGCTTGCTCTCTACAGCCTTGTGTATGGAAGCGATCTTGTCAATTGCCTTCAGTGCGGCCTCTTGTTCTGAAAATACAATTTGACGGGCATAAGAAACAGTGCTGAATAGGCGTCCTAGAGGGTCGGAGGGGAGCTTACCGGTGTAGTAAAGCCAGTCTACTGCTTTATTTAAGGCAAACTCCGCGGAGGCACCGGCAAAAACGAAAAGGATGGTATCACCTTTTCCCCATATCTGCCTGACTATTGAATCTGGCTTCACAAAATAGACCATTCGGATTAATGTTTGCTTCGATAATCTGTATATTTAATAAGATGAATACGACAGCAACAGAAGACCTTGAAGAGGAAACCGTTAACGACGGTTTTCCGTCTATCTCTGTTTATCTGGATTATTCTTACCTCCCCCTGGAAACGTTTTTAAAGATAAATAATATTATTCTGCAGACGCATCAGTATATGGTCAACCTATTCGGGCTGGATAAGGAAGATATTTATCAGTGGTATCATTTCGAAATTAAGGAGTTAAAAACCGGGAATTCGTCCATCATTAATTTTGAATTTAACTTTCATTTTCCGGAAAAGATAAAGAAAAACGCCAAGCTCGAGAGAGCAATCAGACGGTTTGCCTTCGTGACCAGCCTTTTTGCCGCTGTTATAGCCGGTCAGGAGATTTACTTGAACATTTTAAAAATCAAGAATGAAAAGACGAAGCTTGAGCAGTCGGTACCTCCGAAAACTATCAAAGACGCAAAACGATTAAACTTAAATATCGAAAAGTTAAAGCGTCCAGACACTATAGCTTATCTGACTTCCGTTAAAAACGAACTTGCTGATGCAGTCGATGAAGATAATATACTAAGTCTTGAAATTAACGGGAATGAAATTAAGAAAACTAAACACCACTTTCACGCAGGTAGCTTTGACTTGTAAGTCGTTATAAAGGGATGACTGTTTGGAATGGGAAAAAAATTAAAGGCTCCGGGTCTTCGGAGCCTTTAGACGTTAATAATTATCGGTAGTGGGCGTATTACGTGAAAACTGATCTGAAGTTCGGTTAAACTGATCAGTAGTTTCGCTAAAACGGTTTTTTTGAGTGTTTCCAAATTCTTTTGCTTTATTCATCCACTCGGGGGCTTTCTCTTTAAGATCGTCCATCATTGACCTTCCGTCCGGTCTTTTTTTGGTGATATAATTAACGCCAGCGACAACTGCCGCACCAATAAGGAGATTTTTAAATAAACTCATAACTTTTAGATTTAAGTAAATGTCTATATCTAACACATTGCGAGCTTAATGGTTGCGAAAAAGTAAATTTTAATAAGCTGGATTTAGGAGCGTACTGGACCACAGTGTTTTAACTATTGCAGGCACACAGATTTTTAAGAAAAAAATAATACCTTGGATTTTAGGCAAAATAATTGGTTTAAAGCGAGCCAATATCTAAAGTCGCGATCTCAGTTCAGTACAATGAAAATATCAATGGTAAATTACCCCTTTTTGAAGGGCGGTGGAGAGATGGGAGCACTAATCCGTTCATTCAACTGGTCTGAAACGAGTATTGGAAGTCCCGATAATTGGCCCCAAAGTCTGCGTATTGCCATAAGCATTATTCTTCATTCGCAGGTCCCGATGTTTCTATTCTGGGGACCTGAACTGATTCAATTTTACAATGATGCCTACCGCCCTGGTTTGGGTGAAAATGGCAAGCACCCAAATGCACTGGGCACCAGCGGTTATAATACCTGGAAGGAAATATGGGATACAATAGGACCCATAATTGGGGGCGTAATGGAGAATGCAGAGACTGTTTCGTATGAAGATCAGTTACTGCCAGTATATCGTAACGGCCGTCTCGAAAATGTTTACTGGACTTATAGTTATAGCCCCCTCAATAATGAAAGTGGTATTCCACAGGGTGTGTTTGTGACCTGCTATGAAACGACTGAGAAGATAAAAGCATTTGAAGAACTGCAAGAAACCAGAGATACCTATGAGTTTGCAATTGATGCTGCTGACCTGGGCGTGTGGGATTTAAATCTCGCTAGCAAAATCTTTACGGTCAATAGCCAGCTCCGCGATTGGTTTAATTTAACAGGTGAAAACGTGGACTTTGCCACTGCTTTGAAAATGGTGCCTGCCCCTGATCGGCCCCGGGTATTGCAGGCTATTAACGACGCTATCAATAATGTAAGCGGTGGCGTCTATAATATAGAGCATAAGCTCATGGGCCCCTTAGGTGCTAACGAAAAGACGGTAAAGGTAAAAGGCAAAGTTTTGTTTAATAAGCAGGGACATCCTTATCGCTTTAATGGAACCCTGCAGGATATCACAAAGGAAAAGTCACACGAAGAATTGCTTATTGACAGTGAAAGGCATCTCCGAAATTTATTTAGCCAAATGCCGGCTGCCATATCCATTTTTAAGGGATCTGATTTTATAATCGAAGTTGTTAATGACAAGGCTTTGGAATATTGGAAAAAATCGTACTCGGAAGTTATTAACCGGCCGCTTCTCGAGGTTATTCGGCTATTTGCGGATACCCACTATGAAAAACTATTAAGGAAGGTCTATCAGTCTGGAGAACGGCATGAAGCCAAAGAACTCGAATTAGAGTTTGTCAGAAACGGAAGTGTTCAAAGCGTATTTATAAATGCTATTTATGAGCCTTATGTCGAATCTGACGGAAGAGTTTCGGGTGTTATGGTGATAGCAAATGAAGTTACTGATCAGGTAGTCATTAAAAAGCAAATACAGAAAAGCGAACAGCGGTATCATTACCTGGTGGAGCAGGCTCCAGTTGCTACTGCCATCTACATGGGTGCGGAAATGAAAATTCAAATAGCCAATGATGCCATGCTCAAACTGTGGGGGAAGCCTGCAAGTGTGATAGGGATGAATCTGGCTGATGCACTTCCGGAGCTGGAGGGTCAACCTTTTTTTGAATTGCTTCAAAAAGTATATACCACAGGTGAAACGTATTGGGGAAAGCATGATCGAGTAAATCTGGTAATTGATGGTGTCCTTCAAACCGGATATTTTAATTTTACTTACAAAGCTCTGCGGGATCCGGAGGGTGAGATCTACGGAGTTCTTAACATGGCTATTGATGTAACGGAGATGATCATAGCCCGGCGATTGTTAGAAGACAGTGAGCAGAATTTCAGGACTATGATCCTGCAGGCTCCTGTGGCAATGTGCGTGTTGAGAGGATCTGACCTTGTGGTAGAAATAGCCAATGAGAAAATGTTTGAGTTATGGGAGAAAACCTCAAAAGAGATATTAGGAAAACCTATTTTCGATGGCTTGCCTGAGGCACGGGACCAGGGTCTGGAAAAAATTCTACAAAATGTATATAACACCGGAGAGCGATTTACTGCCAGTGAACTGCCTATTTATCTGCTTCGTAATGGCCTGACTGAATTAACCTACCTTAACTTCATTTATGAAGCCATAAAAACTGAACCCGGAAGTACGAAGCGCCTTTTGGCTGTAGCTATTGACGTCACAGACCAGGTACTTAGCCGGAACAGGGCTGAAGAAAGTGAACAAGAATTCCGGCAAATGGCTAATTCAATGCCCCAAATTGTATGGACAGCCCAGGCTAACGGAGTTTTGAATTATTTCAATAAGCAGTGGTATGATTTTACTGGATTTTCTCGCGATTTCGGTGATCTTAGCCTAATTCCCATTCTTCATCCTGATGACGCGCCTATATTCCTGCATAGCTGGAGTAAAGCAGTGGACGATGGAAGTGATTTTGAAATGGAACTTCGGTTTGCAGATCGTAAAAAGAACAAACATGTTTGGTTCTTATGCAGAGCTACAGCCATTCGGGATGCCGAGGGCCGTATCATCAAATGGTTTGGCACCAGCACGAATATAGATGATCAGAAAAAGCAACAGCAGCAAAAAGATGAATTCATTAGCGTAGCCAGTCATGAATTGAAAACCCCCCTCACTACTTTGAAAGCGGGGTTACAGCTCATGGGCAGAGTAATAAAAACCGAAGCGACTTCTGAAAAGCTTAGGACATTGGTAGAGAAATCGAATTATAACCTCGGTAAGCTGAGCAGCCTTGTTGACGACCTGTTAAGCAGCACCAAAATTGAGCAAGGCCAGTTGTCATTGAATAAGTCGCTGTTCACGGTTTCATCACTTATTGACGAGTGTTGTGACCATGTTCGATTAGAAGGGACGCACCAGCTGATTACAACAGGAGACACCACTTTGCAGGTATATGCAGATCGCCAGAAGCTGGACCAGGTTGTAGTCAACCTGGTAAATAACGCTGTTAAATATGCTCCGCTTTCAGACAAAATCTTGATAAACATTAGCAGGGAAGGGATAATGGTTAAGGTAACGGTGGAGGATTTTGGCATTGGTATTCCACCTGAAAAACTTCCTTTTCTTTTTGACAGGTTCTACCGGGTCGACGTCTCTGGTGTACAATATTCAGGTTTGGGATTAGGATTATACATTTCTTCCGAAATTATTAAACGTCACGGAGGGTCGCTGGCGGTTGAGAGTGTTGCTGGCCAGGGAAGCAAATTCTCCTTCACGATTCCATCATTGACTTAAATAGAGATACTTATGGTCTGAAAACTGCGTTTGCTAATTGCTGCAAGGTATAATTTGTGTATTTTGTATCGGGGAACAGATAAAATGAATAATAGTTTATTTTACAAGCGGTTGGAATGGGCGTCCTTTACTTTGCTGCTGATTATTGCAGTGGCCATCGCCTTATTATTTTCCGAACATATCTCACTAACAGCGTTTAAAATAAGTCTGGCGGTTCTACTCCTCATCGCTTTAGGACTGTTTATTCTATTACGGCAAGCACTTACCGATACCATTACTCTCGGGAAACAAAGGTTTAAAAGCGCAGAGTATAAATTTGCTAAATTATTCGAATCCAATGTGATCGGAATATTGGTTTCCAGTCATCAAGGTGTGGTGATTGATGCCAATGATGCCTTCTTAAAAATGGTTGGCTATAGTCGGGCCGATCTTGCCAATTCGAAGATCCGTTGGGATCATGTGATCACACCGGAGTCAAAGGATGAGACTGATGCTGCCCTTGGACGGCTGGAGAAGGAAGGGTATTATAAACCGTTTGAGAAACACCTTGAACGGAAGGATGGAACAAGGTTTTGGGCCCTTTGCGGATCTTCTGCGCTTTACGACAAGAAAGAAGGAAATATCGTTTCTTACATTATTGATATCACCCAGCGTAAAGACGCAGAACACAAAGCCGCAGAATACGAAAATATTATAAAAACGCAGCAGGAAGAATTTAAGGCTGTATTTATGAATACACCGGCATATATATCGATCCGCAGGGGTCCGGAGCTGCGGTATGTATTTGTCAATAAGGCAATTTCTGCTATTTCAGGTAAACTTGACTTATTAGGTAAGACTAACGAAGAAGTTTTTGCTAGTACAGGACGTGAACAGGATAAGCTAAACGCTCAAAAGGTTTTTGAGACTGGTGAACCTGTCAAAGGGACTGCCTATAAACTCGATTATATAAATGAAGACGGGGAGCCGAAGGCAATATACCTTGATTATATGCTTGCCCCAGTATTTGACCATAATGGGAAAGTTGATGGGGTCGCATTTTTTGGGAATGATGTAACGGAACTTGTAACGGCTAACCAGGAAATGGAACTCAGTAAAAATAAGTTTGCATTCCTGGCAGACACCATGCCACACAAGGTTTGGATTACCAATGCGGAGGGGGAAATACAGTACTTAAATAAAGCTTGGTTTGAATACGCAGACATAAGGTCTATTGAAAAAGACGGCCCCCGATGGAAGGAAATAATTCATCCTGATGAGGTAGAGATGAACCGGCGGGCATGGAATGAGGCACGTGAGCAAGGGACGGAGTATTTGCTTGAGAGCCGTTTTAGGCGGCATGATGGTGAATTTCGATGGCACCAGGCTTATGCTGTCCCATTTAAAGATGCAAACGGCCAAATAGTATATTGGGTTGGGATTAATACGGATATTCATGATCAGAAAATGCAGTTGCAACACTTGCAGGATAACGAGGCTTATTTCCGAAATCTTTCTGAGGAAACACCTTTTATTGTTTGGAAATCTGACCGGTTTGGGAAGTGTGTTTACCTGAACAAGAAATGGACTGAATTTACAGGCCTGCCTGTGGAAGAGAGTCTGGGCGATGGATACCGAAAAGCGATGCTAATTGACGATTTCGACGCCTATCGCCGTAACTGGTTGGAGACTTTGCAAACTCATTCGTTATACCAAGGGAAATTTCAGCTGAGAGCCGCCGACGGAACCTATCGATGGTTTTTCTCACAGGCCAATCCGCATTACGTCAATTCAGTGTTCGAGGGCTATGTTGGAAGTATAATTGATATTACTGAGCAAGAGTTAAGTACCCGGGCTATCAAAGAGTTATCAGACAAGAAAGACGAGTTCCTGAGTATTGCGAGTCATGAACTAAAAACTCCGCTTACCAGCATCAAGGCTTCTATTCAGCTGATTGCAAGGGCTATTAGTACAGATCATAAAGTGAGCCCATTTGCCGTAAAAGCTTCCGAGCAGCTTTTGCGTCTTGAGCGTTTGATATCTGACCTGCTTGATGTATCAAAAATTAACTCGGGGAAACTAGTATATAATAACACGGTGTTTTATTTTAAAGAAATGCTGAGGGAGGTGGTGCAAAGCATACAGCAAACGACACCAAAGCATAAGATAATTGTTGAACATTCGGATAAGGTGATTCTGCTTGGTGACCGGTTCCGGCTGGAACAAGTTCTATATAATTTCTTATCAAATGCCATTAAGTATTCGCCGGAAGCAGATAAAGTAGTTGTCGCCTCCAGGGTGAAGGATAATAATCTGGTCGTTTCTATTCAGGATTTCGGCATTGGCATATCTCCGGATAACCTTAACAAAGCTTTTGACAGGTACTACCGGGTGGATGATACGGCCATGCGTTTTCAGGGTTTGGGTCTGGGCTTATTTATCTCGGCGGAGATTCTCAAACGCCATAATGGAAACTATTGGATTGAAAGTGAACCGGGAAAAGGATCTACGTTTTTCTTCTCACTGCCGTTAAATGATACTTCTCATTTGGTAAAACCAGAAACAGACGGCCAGAGTTTCTATAGCGACAGCAAAGTAGAGATTCGATATAATCCCATACTGCATTTGCTTGAAACCAATTGGAAAGGCTTTCAGAATTTCGAAACCATTAAGAAGGGATGTTTAGAAATGTTGCAGCTGCTCGAAGCAAATAAATGTACGAAGGTACTAAATGATAATACGCATATTCTCGGAAATTGGGCACTCGCCTCTGAGTGGGGAGGAAAGGTATGGTTACCGGCGATGGAAAAAGCTGGTCTGCGTTATTTTGCATGGATACATTCTGAAAGTACATTCAGTAAGCTGGCAGCCAATAAAATTGCCGATTATTCCCATGGACTCTTTGTAACTCAGTTTTTTGATCGTAAGGAAGAAGCAATTGCCTGGTTGGATCACGCCGAGGATCCTCAATCTCCCAAAGACACGTTCCCAGAGTCAAATGCAGCGGAATTGATTTAATGCATCCTCCGCATAAAATTTCTTTTATTGAAAGCCGTTCTAGCTTTTGACGAATCTGGTGCTTGCCAGCCACCCAAAACCATAACGTTGACGATCAAATATTATCTTCGAACAAATCTTTACTTTAAAATCTGCAATGAAATTTATTATCTTCTTTTCCATTCTAATATTTACTTTAAATAGTGTTAGTGCGCAAAGTAAAGCGGTTAAAAAACTTGCTGCTCTACCTGATACTTCGGAAGTTGCTCCCCTTTCACCCATCGCTTCGCTTAGTGCGAAAGAATATATAGCATACCAAAAGGGCGAGCCAATGGGTATGACTAATGTAGCTGAAGTGAATAATTATCCTTCGCCTGCACAGGTCCTTGGTCTTGAGAAAGGACTAAAGTTAACCACCATTCAAAAACAGCAGCTGGGCGCAGCGGTTGAGGCACTTGACTTTAAAGCGAAAGAGATGGGCCGGTTTATTTTACAGCATGAAAAGAAACTAAATGAACTGTTCTCCACCGGGAAAGCAAATGAAGGCTCGCTCATTTACTATTGTAATCAGATTGGGCTGTACCAGGGAGAATTGCGGAATGCGCACCTTCAAGCTCATCTGAAGGCAAGGCGCATACTTACTCCCGATCAGCTAAAAAAATATAGCCGTTTGATACGAGATTCAAACAAAGGCTAAATAGCAAATCTAAAAACGCTATTTTAGCAGGCTCATTGATAGTGTAATGAATACAACATTCGATTTCGAAAAGCCAATAGCTGATCTGCAGGCTCAGATTGATAAGATAAAACAGGTATCTGATAAAACAAAGGTGGATATGTCTGGCACGTTGAGCGAGCTGGAAATTCAACTGATTAATACCCGTCAGCAGATTTACTCTAACCTTACCGGCTGGCAGAATGTACAGATTTCCCGACATCCGGAAAGGCCTTATACGATGGCTTATATAGAGATGATGTGCGACGACTTCATTGAAATGCATGGCGACAGGACAGTTGGTGATGATAAAGCAATTGTAGGGGGGTTTGGAACTCTTAACGGTCAAACGGTAATGTTTATCGGGCATCAGAAAGGGATTAACACGAAAATGCGGCAGTATCGCAACTTTGGTATGGCTAACCCTGAAGGGTATCGTAAAGCTTTGCGCCTGATGAAACTTGCTGAAAAGTTCAATAAACCTGTAGTTAGCCTGATCGATACACCGGGAGCCTTCCCTGGTTTAGAAGCTGAGGAAAGAGGGCAAGGCGAGGCTATCGCCCGCAATCTTTTAGAGATGTCAGTTTTGAAAGTGCCTATCATATGCGTTATTATCGGCGAAGGTGCTTCAGGCGGGGCCCTGGGGATAGGAATAGGAGATAGAGTTTTAATGCTTGAGCATTCCTGGTATTCGGTTATTTCTCCTGAGAACTGTTCAGCTATCTTATGGCGCACCTGGGATCATAAGGAACGAGCGGCAGAAAGTTTGAAGCTGACCGCTGATAATATGTTAAAAAACAAACTTATTGACGGAATTATTAATGAGCCGCTGGGTGGTGCACACTATGACCCCGCAGCAATGGCCAGTACCCTTAAAGAACAGATCATTAAAGATCTTGAAGTGCTGAGAAAAAAAGATATTGATCAAGTTGTAAATGAGCGGATCGAAAAGTTTTGCTCGATGGGTGTTGTGGTTGAAGTATAACCAAATTCAGGCATTAGGAGTACCAGTAAGCAAGGTTAAAGCAGGCGGCTATATTGAAAAAGTAATATTGTCACAAAGTAAAAGAGCAAGGATTTTTACTCCTTGCTCTTTTTTTTACTCTCGTTTATCTGAGGGGCATTAAATATTAAAATAAAAGGCTCAGAGAGAAATGATCTTCTGAGCCTTCGAACATTAAATTACTAATTTTTAATTTCTTCCTCCAACAAACTTAGATTCCAACGCTTTATATTGGCTCTCTGTCTTCTTATTTAGGGCGGTTTGGCCGTTTTCTGCTGTAACCTTTACCAGTTCATTCAGAATTGACATACCTAGTTGAATATCTTGTGCGCCAAGGTTCTCTTTTGTTTTAGATATTCCGTGAAGGTAATTGAGTTCGTCCGTAATATAGTCGGCAGTATCCTCAATAAGCTTATTAGCTTTCTGGGTTTCTTTAAGCTTGTAAAGCAAGTCGGCCATGTAAAATTTACGGATAGTGAAGTTAAGGGAAAAGTTTCGATCAGGAATAACACTCAGACATCTGTCAAGAGCTTTTTTTGCTTCTTCGGTCCGCCCTTCATTATATAGGTTCTCTGCAAGAATGTTGAAATTGTTTACCACTACAGCAACCATTCTAACTGACTCCGGATCAAGATAACTAACGGTCTTCAAATTTCCCCATTGAAACTTATTCATCATGTGATCATACATGGCACTGGTATTCACCAGCTCAGGACGCTGTTGCTCAGCTGAATCTACTGCTGCTTTTTGTAAGGGCAATAACCTATAAGCAAAGCCTTCGTTGTATAAATAACTATCCAGACCAATGTAATTGTCGGCCGGTACGGTAATAGCAAAATACACCGGTCTCTTCCATTGGTTATGAGCAAGGATATCAAATATAGCCAGCTCCGTTTTGGTGACATAGTTCTTATTATACTGCCATTCAACAGCCGGTGCGATCTGACCTTTCTTACTTGCCGGAACAGTGTTAGTTTTCAAAACCTGCTCAGCATCAACGGTGATCTTCAAATTCTTGGTAGGAAGGATGTTTTCATTCACGTTTTCCTGGTACTGAGAAGGTGGCTGATCGTTGGGATTGTCAGAAACCAAAAAGTCAAAAACGTCTTTCAGCTCTGCGGCGCCTTGTATCTGTAAATAATTTGGATTATAATAAATCACATCACGTAATCCCTGTACAAACTTCGAGTTATCCATAGAAATAGGCAATGCAGGGGCATCATTCACTTTCTCTTTCATCTGCCGGATATACCAGTCGGTACCCAGTAAGCTTAGATTCACCACACGCACATCCGGGCGGATATTTTCAACTTCTTGAGCATACCATAACGGATAAGTATCGTTATCGCCGTAGGTGAAGAGAATGGCATTGGGTGCACATGATTGCAAATAATTTGCTGCAAAATCTCGCGCTGTATACTTTTGCGACCTGTCATGATCGTCCCAGCCATCCTTAGCTAGAATGATTGGTCCGGCAAGTAGTCCAATCACGGTAGCAATGATTGCCCCGGTTTTAGGGTCTAGCTTTTTCCGAATGAAAGATGCCAAACCTGCTACTCCTAGGCCGATCCAAATGGCAAAGGCATAGAAAGAGCCAGTGTATGCATAATCACGTTCCCGCGGTTGCAGTGGATTCTGGTTAAGGTAAAGGACAATTGCTAAGCCGGTAAAAAAGAAAAGCAAAGCTACAATACCTCCGTCCTTCTGATTCTTTCTAAAGTGCCATACAGCACCAATAATACCCAGAATAAAAGGAAGAAAGTAAAAACGGTTATAGGCTTTATTTTGAAGCTCGCTTTTCGGGAGGTCGTTCTGGCCTCCTACCAGCATGTTGTCAATAAACTTAATTCCGCTTAGCCAGTTGCCGTGAATGAAATCACCGTGGCCCTGCTCATCATTCTGCCGGCCAATGAAGTTCCAGGCAAAGTATCTGGAATACATGAAACTTGTCTGATAACTAATCAGAAAGCCGATGTTCTGAATAAAAGTTGGCGATTCCGTTTCTGACATGCCCATCCAATCGCGGTAATAATTGACATGCTGCGGATCATCACTGTACATGCGTGGTAAGATGGTATTCCGGTCATATATGCGTTCAAACTTACGGCCAGCTTTTTCATACTTTTCATTGCCTTTACGGTAAATTATATCTCCCTCTTTGCTATCTATGGGTTTCGAATCAAAATACTGGCCGTATAGTAAGGGCCTGTCTCCGTATTGCTCGCGGTTAACATAACTCAAGAGCGCAAAGGCGTTGTCAGGATCGCTGTTGTTTAATGTAGGGTCTGCTTTAGCCCGAATCACGATCATCGCATAAGAGCCATATCCGAGTATAATGAATACAATACTGACTAAAGCGAGGTTCAGCACACGACGCTTTTGACGTATGTGAACAAGATATTCTAACAGAGCAAGTAAGATAGCGGCTACGATAAGTCCTTTGAAACCGCCACCTATAGCCATCAAGGCTACAAATGAGATAGCAGATATCATCAAGCTGGTTTTGCTGGCTTTGATGGTATACAGAATTCCAAACGTTAAAGCCAGAATCAGCAGGACGACAAAAAATGCAACACCGGTCCCGAATCCCAAGCCAAGGGTGTTAACGAAGAACAAATCGGAGTATGCCGCAAATTTGATTAGGTACTGTACTACGCCGTATTGAATAAATGCAAGTATGACGATTCCGATGAAAAGGGCAAGGATCGCTCCGCGGGAAGTGCGGTTTTGTGAACGGCGGAAATAATAAACCAGGGCTATAGCGGGTATTGCTAGTAAATTCAATAAGTGAACGCCAATTGAAAGTCCCATTACATAGGCAATAAATACCAGCCATTTATCGGCATGCGGCTCGTCTGCATGTTCTTCCCACTTCAATATAGCCCAAAAAACAATTGCTGTACATAGCGACGACATAGCATATACCTCAGCTTCGACCGCTGAAAACCAAAAGGAGTCAGTAAAAGTATAAGCCAGAGCGCCTACCAGACCTGAGCCCATTATTGTCACAAGTTTGCTGGTGTTTGCAATTTCTCCCGGTTTTAGAATTATCTTTTTTGCCAGTGCGGTAATGGTCCAGAACAGGAATAAAATTGTGGCGGCACTTGCCAGTGCTGAACTCATATTAACCCAAAATGCAACTCGGGTTACATCACTTCCGGCTAGTAACGAGAACATTTTACCGATCATTAAGAACAGGGGAGCTCCTGGCTGATGTACTACTTGTAGTTTATAGGCTGCTGAAATAAATTCGCCAGTGTCCCAAAAACTTACGGTTGGCTCCAATGTTAAGGTATAGACAGTGGCGGCAATGAGGAAAGATGCCCAGCCTAGAATATTGTTAATCTTCTGATAATTCATGTTTTACTGTTGTGATAGGGAAAAATTGCTGCCGAAAATAACGATTAGAAATGAAAATGCCAGAACTACCACAACCATTTAACACTATTTAACCCCCCGCGCCATGCTCTAGAAAGAAAAATCAAAATATTTAAAATCATTTGGAGGTAATCATATATCGTTCTATATTTGCACACCATTTCAAAAAGGAAGTTCTTTTGCGAACTGAATTGCCCGATAGTATAATGGTAGTACGACTGTTTTTGGTGCAGTTTGTCTAGGTTCGAATCCTGGTCGGGCAACTTTTTAAAAATAAGAATATCGGATTGCAGCAGTGCAATCCGAATTTTTTTATACGGTTACACCGCAAGCCATGCCCTTATCATTCAATCCTGTTAAATTATTCTCCGGTACTGGAACCACCGTCCTCGCAACAAATATCGCTCAAGCTTATGGTAAAGAATTAGGTGATCTGACAATCGCGCGATTCAGCGATGGAGAGTTTCAACCTCATTTTAATGAGACTGTCAGAGGATGTGATATCTTTCTTATCCAGTCCACCAATCAGCCTAATGATAATTTGGTAGAACTGTTATTGATGACAGATGCGGCTAAGCGTGCTTCTGCGCATTACATAACGGTAGTCGTACCATACTTTGGATTAGCTCGTCAGGATAGAAAGGATAAGCCAAGGGTAGCAATAGGCGCTAAACTAATGGCTAACTTGATTACAGCGGCCGGAGCTCACCGGATCATGACCATGGATTTACATGCTGCACAGATCCAGGGATTCTTTGATATTCCGGTTGACCACCTTGACGCTTCGGTAATTTTTGTACCGCATATTAAAGCATTGAACTTACCAAACCTGACTATTGCTTCCCCGGATATGGGCGGATCATACCGGGCACGTACTTTTGCTAAATTTTTTAACGCTGAAGTTGTTATTTGTGATAAACGTCGTAAACGTGCAAACGAAATTGAGTCGATGTCAATAATCGGTGACGTTACCGGTCAGGACATTGTTTTGATAGACGATATTTGTGATACCGCCGGAACACTAGCCAAAGCTGCAGGGTTAATTATGGAGAACGGTGCCAACAGCGTAAGAGCGGTTTGTACACATCCGGTTTTATCAGGCAAGGCCATAGAAACCATTGAAAACTCTGCTTTAGCAGAATTGATCGTAACAGATACTATTCCGTTAAAGACGTCGAGTCCGAAAATAAAAGTATTATCAACAGCCGATTTGTTTGCAAGGGCAATAGCTAATGTGAACGAACACGGATCGATAAGTGACCTGTTTAAGGTAGACTAATTAAAATTGAAAAAGGGAAGGTGCTAACTAAACACCTAACCAACTAAACCAGCTTACAAACTAAAATAAATAATAATGAAATCAATTGCTATTAGCGGTTCTCCAAGAGAGAACGTAGGGAAAAGAGACGCTAAAGAGCTGCGTTATCAGGGCTTAGTGCCAGCAGTTCTTTATGGTGGAAAAAACCAAATCCACTTTTCAGTGTCTGCAAGTGATTTGAAAGGTTTGGTTTATACACCAGACGTTCAATTCGTTGACCTTGATGTTGCAGGTGTTAAAGCCAAAGCCATCATTCAGGATGTAGACTTTCATCCTTTAACTGACTTACCTTTGCATGTTGACTTTTTGGAGTTGGATGACAACAAACCTGTGGTAATGGAAGTTCCAGTAAAATTAACAGGCACGTCACCGGGTGTTAAAACAGGGGGTAAATTAATTCAGAAGCTACGTAAATTGCGCGTTAAATCTCTTCCTAAAGACATGCCGCAGAACGTTGAAGTAAGTATTGAGAAACTCGAGGTTGGTAAATCTGTAGCGGTGGATGAATTGAAGTTCGACAACTTTAAAATTATGAACAATGGCGATGACACTATCGTTTCTGTAACCATGTCTCGCGCTTTAAAACAAGCTGAGCAGGAATCAAAAGGAAAATAATTTTAATTGGGAATACACCGATTATAAGAAGATTACACTGATTAAGGGCAGTACAGGGTTATTTCTGTACTGCTTTTTTGTTGGAGGTCATACTGATTTTTCTCTTTGCATTCCACAGATAAAAAGATTCGCTGATTTTTATTCTTCGCGATTTTATCTTTCATCTTTGCTCTCTAATCCTTTATTCTTATGAAGTATCTTATCGTTGGTCTGGGGAACATAGGTCCTGAATATGCGGATACCCGGCATAATATAGGTTTTATGGTGGCTAATGAGCTGGCAAAGCGGGAAAAAGCGTCATTCTCAAACCTTCGCCTGGCTTATTATACGGAGCTTTCTCACAAGGGACGCAAGGTATATGTGATCAAACCTACCACCTACATGAATTTAAGTGGCCGGGCAGTTAATTATTGGATGCAAGAATTGAGGATACCCATTGAAAATGTACTGGTTATTGTAGATGACCTGGCTCTGCCGTTCGGCACGATCAGGCTTAAGCCAAAAGGTAGTGCAGCAGGTCACAATGGTTTGAAAAGTATTGAAGCGGTTGTTGGAGGAGTCAACTACCCCCGTTTACGCTTTGGCATTAGCGACAACTATCCTAAAGGCCGTCAAGTTGACTATGTGTTAAGTGGCTTTGATGATGATGAGCAATTAGAGTTACCTGCCTTAATCGACCGTTCAATCGAGATGATCTACAGCTTTGTCAGTGCAGGAGCAGAGTTAACCATGACCCGCTTTAATAAATAAATTTTAGCTCTTTAAACTCAATCTAACGATGGTTTGTTTTTCTTTTCATGGAATCCGGCAAAGTTACCCAGTTATGTGTATTTCTTTCGCCAAACCCGATATTATTCTCCTTTAGCAATCCGGTTATGAATTTTCTGGGCTCGGTTATTTCGTCGAACAAGGTTTTTCCAAAGTTCTTTTCAATGTCCGACTGACTATATCCAAAAATATCCAATATGGTAGGCATTATATTAAAGTGACTCGCTCTATCGGCATTTAGAAGTACAGCCTGTTCAAACTTTGTTTTATAATTTTTATGATCTGTGATGATAAATAATGGAACGAGTCCTTCATAGGGTGAAGTGTTGCTCGTCGAGCAGTGACTCTGCTTAGTTCCATTATCCATCAAGTTCTGACCGTGGTCGGATGTGTAAAAGAGGATACTATTATCGTAAACGTTTTTTTCAAGCAAAATTTTGAAAAAAGGATCAGTTACATATGCTATCCCATTTTTATACGAGTTAATAAGGTCATTTCTCGATCCGGTTTCGTTTCCAAGGCTATTGCTTTTAAATATTTTTTTGTTTTCGGGAACTTTTTCAGAGTATGGAAAATGAAGTCCCTTTTTAACAGCGTAAATAAATAGGGGTTTTGCATGTTTAGCGGATGCTAACTTTTTTATAGTACGAGCAATGTCCAGATCACGCTCAAAGTCATTTTTCCCCTCAGAGTAAATAAACTCATCAATGTACAATAGTTCATTTTGAGTCATGCGGTCATTCAAACTTCCTTTATTTGCTTGTCCTTCAATCATGACAGTTTTATAACCAGCGTTGCGGGCGAATTCCCACATGTACGGATGGGTGTTAAATGATTCCTCAAGCTTGTCTCCATTAACTGTGTAGCGAATTATTTGATTACTCTCCGCACTGCAATTGGCTCCCGAACTGGCAAATCCAAAGTTGTATATTCTCTTTTTCTGACTCTGCAGGTAATTGGTGAGGTTTAAGTTCTCGTTATTAATATCATAAAAGTCTGCACGGACACTTTCGTCCATAATCAAAACGATATCTACAGGGACAGAGTCAGGCTGAGCCTTGTAGCTCGACCTTTGTCGAACATTATCATTTTGGGCTAGATTTTCAACAGCCATTAAGGAACTTAAGGCTGTGATTCTATATTGCATTGGCGTTCCGGCCGTGCCATATCCACCCCTTAGCAGTGTTATTATAAACAACAAAACAATCGGTACAAAAGGTATGATGTTTAAGAAATACGTCAAAAATCGATGTTTGTTGACAAGTATTTCCGAAGGCTTAATAAAAAAAGTGAATGCCAGTGAGGCATATAAGAGTGCCTTGAGTATTTCATACGGATATTGTATTAAAGCATCTCTTGTATAATTGACATTTTGAAACAGGATGTACAAGTTGTCATAGCCCAGAGTTCCGTTACTTATAAAAAAAAATGAACTCCCAAGAATAGTTGTGCAAAAAATAAGTATTGAGAAGAAAAGCCTGATATAATATTGAGATGAGAAAGAAGTTACTAAAAGAGCTATTATACTGCTTATCCAAATCACAAGAAAGGCGAGTCCGCCCGTAAGACCCTGAGAAGAAAATAAATGTGTCAGGCGAGGAAATATTTTCTGATCCTCTACAAAAAACAGCAGAAAGAGGATGCTAAGGAGCTTAATAAATATAACTAAGGACTGTCGACCTTTCATTTAATTTTCATTTATAAGTTAAGAGGGTATTAATATAATGTTAAGTTAATAATTTCCGGATGAGCCGAAGCATTTATCTTCCAGTATCGGACCGTTGATTGCATTAGCCATTTGGATTCGGTCCGTTAAAGATCAGTGACTCTTTATTGTTTTCTCTGCCATTTGGCACGATCAGGCTTAAGCCAAAAGGTAGCGCAGCAGGTCACAATGGTTTGAAAAGTATTGAAGGGGTTGTTGGAGGAGTCAACTACCCCCGTTTACGCTTTGGAATTAGCGACAACTATCCTAAAGGCAGTCAAGTTGACTATGTGTTAAGTGGCTTTGATGATGATGAGCAATTAGAGTTACCTGCCTTAATCGACCGTTCAATCGAGATGATCTACAGCTTTGTCAGTGTAGGAGCAGAGTTAACCATGACCCGCTTTAATAAGCAGCAGCGACTCCCTGAGCCGCGGGTATTCTTATGCTTAAAACCGTCGGTTTTTCCCCGGCCTTGTGGATAAAGTCTTAGCCAGATACTTCGATTGGTTGCAGAATATTGGTTTGTAATATTTTTATTAAGTTAACAATTTTTAACATTTAGATATTTCCTTTTCATTATTATTGTAACTAAATATTTAGTTACCTAACCTATGAAAATTAAATTTTTACTTTTTATCCTTTTTAGTGTTTTACTCAGCGGTTACTTGAATGCACAAGTTAAGCTTCCCGGCTTTTCTGTTAAGGGAATAGTTATTGATTCGGTCAATACTAAGCCACAGGATTATGTAACTGTAAGTCTTAAAAGCGGTGATAAGCCTGTTAAAAGTGCTCTTACTAATGATAAAGGCGCTTTCTTATTTGAAAATATTCCTGCCGGAAACTATACCGTCGTGCTTTTATCCGTTGGATTCACTTCCCGAACTATTGCAGTTGATCTGACCGACAGTCTGAGGCTTGCCGTTGATCTCGGCGAGTTGAAACTTAGTACGTCTAACGTTTCATTAAAGGAAGTGTCGATTGTCGCTGATCGCCCACTTATCAAGCAAGAAGTTGACCGGATTGCCTATGATGTACAGGCTGATCCAGAGAGCAAAGTAAATACTGTTCTGGAGATGCTGCGCAAGGTGCCATTAATCTCTCTGGATGCGGATGATAATATTAAACTTAAAGGAAGCGGAAATTATAAAGTGCTGATTAATGGCCGTCCGTCCGCTATGGTCGCCCGTGATCCTAAAGAGGTTTTCAGAAGTATGCCTGCAGCTGATATACAAAAGATTGAAGTGATCACAACGCCGCCGTCCAAATATGACAGTGAGGGTTTGGCAGGCATTATCAATATTGTCACGAACAAGAAAGTGGACGCCGGCTATAACGGAAGCCTGGGTCTGCGCCGGGGTTTTCCGGCAGGAGGACCAGGGGTCAACGCGTCAGTAACTGTAAAGGAGGGTAAGTTTGGCTTTTCCGCTTATGGCTCTGCTTCTAACAACAGCAATCCGGGCACAAGTAACATGGCAAATCGGCTTACCTCGGGTGCTTTGCCTTCTGATTTGACTAATCTTATCCAGGCCGGTAATAATGTCTATAAAAGTAATTGGGCTTATGTTAGCTCTGAGTTAAGCTATGAAATCGATTCCTTAAACCTGATCACCGGGGAGGTAGGTTATAACGGTGGTCGCAATAAAAATTCCTCGTCGCAAATTACTACGATTTATGATTTTGAAAAGGAAGTGCTAAATCGCTATCGTCTGGAAAATGTAGGCGAGGGTGGGCATGGTGGTTTAGATTTAGGAATAAATTATCAATTGGGTTTTAAGCGTAAAAAGGAGCAGCTTTTAACTTTTTCCTACAAATATACCAGCTGGGGGAATGACAACGACAACCAACTGGATATCAGTGAACGGATCAATTACAATGATCCAAACTACCGCCAGAGGAACGATGGCGAATCCATCGAGCAAACCATCCAGATGGACTATGTGCATCCTGTTAAAAAGTTAAATATTGAGGGTGGGATAAAGGGAATTCTGAGGAATAACAGAAGTGACTTTGGTTACTCTGAGTTTGATGCAGCGAGCAACTCCTACATTGATATCCCGTCAAGGACTAATAAATTTGAAAATCACCAGGATATATTCGGAATCTATAATGCGTACCAATATAACCTGAAGGATTGGGGATTCAAAGGCGGGGTAAGGGTTGAAAAAACAATGATCAATGCTGACTTTCAATCAACTTCATCGACCCTGGATAAGGATTATTTTAATGTGATACCGTCGGTGTCAATAAACCGGAAGTTTAAGGACATGAGTAGTCTGAACCTGGGCTATACCCAACGAATTGAGCGTCCGGGCATCTGGCAGCTAAACCCTTATGTTAACCGCATGCCTAACTTTCAAAACTCAGGAAATCCTGACCTGCGCCCGGTACTGAGTAATAGCTTTGAACTGTCTTACAGCAAATTCAAGAAGGGTTCCATTAACCTGGGGATGAATTATTCGTTTGCAAATAATACCATTCAATACGTAACTACTTTTGATCAAACCAGCAACATTACCTCTAGTACATTTTTTAATATAGGTAAAGACCGTAAGCTGGGGTCTAACTTCAATCTCAATTATCCGGTGACTTCTAAGTTCAACATAAACATGAGCGGTAACCTGTATTATGTATGGATTGAAGGCCAGTTAGGACAAGAGTTGTTGAAGAACGAAGGGATGCAAGGTTATATGTACGCGTATGCCGGATATAAATTTGAAAAAGGTTGGCGCACGGGACTTAATTTCTCATTTAACAGTCCGTGGATTACGCTTCAGGGAAAATCTAATGCGTATAACTATTTGTCGGCCTCTGTTAACAAGGATATAATTAAAGACAAGCTAAGTTTTTCAGGCTCTGTAAGCAATCCATTCCAGAAATACCGGTCATGGAGAAATAGCTCTGAAGGAGTAAACTTTTCTCAAACTAATGATTACCAAAATTATTACCGACGAATGAATGTAAGTATGAATTACCGTTTTGGCAAATTGAAGTCAGAGATCAAAAAGAATACCCGCGGAATAAAGAATGATGATGTGAAAAGCGGTGGCTCAGGCGGAACTCAATAGATTAGTTGAGTCTTACTTCAGATTATAGAAAGCTCCGGTTAAATCATCCGGAGCTTTTCTATTTTTGTTCTATGAAGATATACGGTATCCCGAACTGTAACACGGTAAAGAAAGCACTCGACTGGTTGAAAGCCAATAAAGTAAACTTTGAATTTCATGATTTTAAGAAACTCGGAATCAGCGAAAGTAAACTTGAGGAATGGTCAAAGAAAGTCGGCTGGGAGGCGCTGATCAATAAGCGGGGTACTACCTGGAAGAAATTAGATGCTGAAACTCAGAATGCAGTTGTATCCGATAAAACAGCGTTTGTTCTATTGCAGGAGAAGCCAAGCATAATCAAACGTCCGGTGCTTGAAACTTCAAATGGCTTACTGTTGGGTTTTGACGAAAGTAAGTATTCAGAGTTATTAACACCCGGGATTATCTGAAAGATACACGAAGTCCTGAAAGGGTTCTCTGACCTCGTGTTTCTTTGTCAATTACCAAATGTTAATAATCCTGCGAATCTTTCTTTGAACTTTTCTCGCTTTCTTTTTATCCTTTCTATCTGTTTTAACCAGTTTATATACTTTGCCGGCCTGACGCACTTTCTTTTTAAGCTTCCGTTTTTTCTTACGATCTATACCTGAGTTCGAATTGCGGCTTGTGGCTGTTAAAGTGGAGGAGGAGGCAAGCATGCGCGTTAGTGAGGCTTTCGCCGGAAAAACTATTGACGAAAGAATAACAACAAAGACTAGAGTGAAAATGCTTTTGTTCATAACAATAAATTTATCGGTGAAACGATCTTTTCAGTTAGATGCACCTTCCTTGTGCAATCCATAAATTAGATCAGATAATATCTGTAAAGTTTATTGTTTTGAGGAAGTTTTTACCTTGTCAGAATGTACCAGGTATTTAGTGAGTTTGTCCCACTGAATTTCTTGGAATCCCGCCCACCCGCCTTCAGCGATTAAGGTATTTAAAACCTGCCGGCTCCCTGATTGATCACCCTGGTTATTTATGTATTCATTTCTCCCAATCTCAAACGCCTCAATTACGTTATCTCTTCTTACCACCCGGAAAATACTGCTGGCTTCCTTAGCAAAAAAGTGTTTTACTTCTGCATTGGGATCTGTTTTCTCCTCTGGTTTTTCGCTTGGATGAACAATAAATTCTGCCGAATCGTCTTCGTTGCTCACCTTATAAATTTGTACCCAGTTTTCTATTTTAGCTCCAGGTAAATTTATCTTGATAAAGAAGCCCGCCCTCGGAACACCTGCAGTAGGCCTGCCAGCCTGATCATATAAAGTAAACTTTGAGTTAATGCCTTTCATATCTGACCAGCCGTTCACATCAAAAAGCTTATGTCTAGAAACCTCAAAAGCCTTTCTAGCCTCGCCCGCATCCGTATAAACCTGTTTATTTGAGTACTGTTTATTTTTTGCCTTGTCGCCGCTAAGCACTCTTAATTCTTGTCCTATCTTCTTAAAAAAGCCCGATAATCCCATAATTCTACAATTAAGATGAATTTCTTTGTCTGAGAGACAACTTGAAATTTTTTATAAGGTTTGATATATCAGCTCATTAATTTCATTAATGTTATATATTTAAAAATGATAGGTAAAGGACGATTAGAAGCTTTTAGCGATGGAGTTATTGCTATTATTATCACAATTATGGTGCTGGAGATGAAGGTCCCGCATGGAATAGAACTGGCCGCTTTAAAACCACTTATCCCGGTTTTCATTAGTTATTGCCTGAGTTTTGTTTATATCGGGATCTATTGGAATAACCACCATCACATGCTGCAAGCAGTACATTCTATCAACGGCATCACACTTTGGGCCAATCTTCACCTACTGTTCTGGTTATCATTAATTCCTTTTGTTACCGGCTGGATGGGAGAAAACCATTTTGCAAAATGGCCTGTTTTTTTATACGGAGTCGTATTATTAATGTGTGCGTTGGCCTATTCTATTCTTTCTAACATATTGATCAAACATCATGGCAAAACCTCCGAACTGGCTACAGCTGTGGGAAAAGGTAATAAGGGGAAAATATCAGTTGCCATATACGTAACTGCCCTGGTTGTCGCTTTGTTAAATTCATGGATTAGTTTTGGGCTCTACATCCTGGTTGCTTTCATCTGGTTTTTACCAGACAGGCGCATTGAAACTAAGTTGTTGCATGATTATAAACAAACAGAATAAACCCCTTCTGACTAATCGTTCAATGCGGAGGCATTTTCTTTGAGGATAAATCTACTGCTTTGCCTTTCAAAGTCTCTTAAATAATTAGGTGGACTTCAGGTAGTTACTGAAACTCTTCAGCTTAAAAAACTTTACCGACTGTAAAATTTGCTTTTATTTAGTTTACTTTATATCAAATACAATAGTTTATGAAATTCAGACTTTTATCGATCCTGCTTATGTTACTCGGAGTTACCCCGGAAGTTTTTAGCCAATCCAAAAACAGTTCTGTCTATGAGATAAAAATTTACCATTTTGAAAACGCAGCTCAGGAAAGTCAGCTTGACCAATACCTTAAGGATGCGTTGTTACCCGCTTTAAAGCATATCGGTATTAAAACAGTGGGTGTATTTAAGCCAATCGGGAACGATACCCTGGCAGATAAACGCATTTACGTGCTAACACCTTTTAAATCGGTCAAGCAGTTTATTGAGTTGCCGGAAAAACTGGAAAAAGATCAGAAGTTTAAGGCGCTAGGAAAGAGTTACCTGGATGCTAAACACGATCAGCCACCTTACAAACGGATAGAATCTATCCTTCTCAAGGCCTTTTCTGATATGCCAACCCTTAAAGTGCCATCATTGAATAATGTACCCGGGAAAAGAATTTACGAGTTACGAAGCTATGAAAGTTCGACTGAGGAGATCTTTAAAAATAAAGTGCACATGTTCAACGAAGGCGGTGAGATCAAATTATTTGATCGCCTGGGATTCAATGCTGTTTTCTACGGGAGCGTGATTTCAGGAGGCCACATGCCCAACTTAATGTACATGACAACGTTTGAAGATATGGCATCCAGAGATCAGCACTGGAAAACTTTTGGTAACGATGCGGAATGGAAGACGCTTTCTGCAATGAAAAAATACCAGAACAATGTTTCAAAAATTGATGTGCTTTTCTTGCGTCCTACCGATTACTCAGGCATATAATTTTATAGACATACCAATATAGCTCCGGGGGCAATCTTTGATTCAATAAATTAAATAGATTCTTTGCACTCAGCAGTGGTACGCCAGGATCTAAACGATTAATGTTATATTTATATTGATCAACGCCCCTGAAATGGCGATAGCGAGACCATATAGTGCAGATAGCGGAGACGAAAAGGCTCTGATTCGAAGACATTGACTTATCATTAAAATCCAGTTATGCTCACTATCTTAACTAGTTGTTTGATGATCGCGTAGAACTGATCAAAGGGCAGGTTTATAAAATGAGCCTGGCACCGTCTCGTATTCATCAGGAGGTTTCAGGCAATATTTTGAAAATATTATTCAGCTACTTAGAAAACAAATCTTGTAAAGTTTATGCAGCTCCCTTCGATGTTCGCTTCCCGAAAGATAGCAAGGATGATAAAGATATTTATACGGTTTTGCAGCCCGATATCTGTGTCATCTGCGATTTAGCTAAGCTGGATGACAGGGGTTGTATCGGTGCTCCAGACATTGTGGTTGAGATTATTTCTCCGGGCAATAATAAAATGGAGCTTCTTAACAAATACAACGTTTATCAGGAATTTGGTGTTAGAGAGTATTGGATCGCAAGCCTGGCGGATAAAACATTCCTCCTTTACACGCTTAACGAAGATGGCCGATACCAGGCTTCAAAGTTATACTCCCTAACTGAAACTGTTCGATCGGGTCTTTTTCCGGGACTGGAGCTGAACCTGGGAGAGATTTTTAAAGATTAAGCCCAATCAATACTAATGGTTCTTGTTAGTTATGTATTTCTGTCCGCGCCTATTTGTCCGGATACAGTAGATATTTGGCCCGCATGGTTTTGAATGCCTTTAAACCCGGTTCCCAGCTTTTTCGAATTTCGGCTTCAGCTACACCTGCTGTAATTTGCTCCCTCAATTTTGCTGTTCCTGAACGAAGATCAAATGTTGCTATTCCTGTTTTGGGGTTAACCGGAAAGAATTTATCCTTTTCAGGGTAAGCTTTGTAAAGTTCTATCAGCCAGCCCAGGTTCACCTGCCCTGATTTTCTCAGGATATTCGTGTCGTATTCACGCAGATCAATTCCATAAGATTGCTGACCTTTGTGCTGCGGGAATTCACTCATTCCCGGAATAGACACGGGCTTATACGAAAATTTATACTGGCCTTTCAATCCGGGCGCTCCAAGAATAGTAAATGGCGATTGTGTTCCTCTGCCTTCGTTGATAATCGTTCCTTCGAACCAGCCGAGGCTCGGGTACAGCAAAATAGATTGCTGGGTGTTCAGGTTGGGAGATGGATGGACGGGAAGATCATACTCCATCGAGTGGTTGTAATTGGCTACCTCGATGATATTCAGTTTGCACTTTCCTTTCTCAATATAACCTTCGCCATTAAGCATCCTGGCAAACTCTCCTATAGTCATTGCGTGCGTCATCGGAATATTATGAATGCCTATCGCAGAGCGGTATTTATCTTCAAGTACAGGCCCATCGATCAGGTAGCCGTTTGGATTAGGCCTGTCAAAGATCATCAGTTCCTTGTTGCTCTCCACACAGGCTTCCATTGCATATTCCAGGGTATTGATGTTAGTATAGAAGCGGCATCCCACATCCTGGATATCAAAGATGACCAGATCGACATCCGCCAGTTGCTGCTTGGTAGGTTTTTCGTTTTTGCCGTAAAGAGAGATGATGGGAATCCCGGTTTTTGGATCTACCTCGTTGCCCACTTTCGCTCCGTTACTGGCGTTGCCTCTAAAACCATGTTCCGGACCGAAGACTTTTACAATATTGACTCCAAGGCTCAGTAAACTGTCCACACTCAATTTATTGCCAATAATCGAAGTTTGGTTGGCAACCATGGCCACGCGCTTTCCTTTCAGGTAGTCAAGGTATTTTTCAGTTTGATCCGCGCCAGTGATAATGCTTTTTTTATTGCGGACAACCTTGTCTGAATCTTTAAAAAGATCGGCCGCCAGTAAATTGGTTTGAGCTAAAACAAGAAATCCAATAATGAGCAATGCAGTTGAGTTTTTCATTCAAATTTTGTTTTGATACCTCTGTTTCTTTCCGGGTTTTGTAAACAGTAAAAGCGAATCTAGGAATTAATAAATCCGCATTAAAATTCCTTTCTGCATACACCATATTTTGCTTCCAATCGAGCGAGGGACTGACGAAGGCTTAGTAAGGGTTTCCTAGTATTTTCCTAGTAGTTTGCTAGTAGTTTGCTAGTAAATTTTTACTAGCAAACTACTATTAGTCATTAAGTGAACTTTAGCCTAAAGTGAATTTTTATTTTGGCAGGTACATCCCGGGAATTATTATCTTGGAATTCGAAGATTCAATTGTGTGGTCGATTAAAGAAGGTTTTTTTGCCCGACAATGTTTTTGAGTAGAACAAAATCGATCTGTCGATTTAAATGAAATGTCTTTCGTGCCTGGCCTCCCCACCTTTCTCTCAACTTTTTTCTCTTCAACCCCTTGATTATCAAAATAAACTTCCTACTTTTGCAAACCTTAAATTAAGGGACAAAAATATCAAATCACTAAAAGGAAAAAATGCCTACTATCCAACAATTAGTTAGAAAAGGTAGAGTAGCTCTGGAGGATAAGAGTAAATCCCCAGCGTTGGACAGCTGTCCACAGCGAAGAGGAGTGTGCACCCGTGTGTATACCACTACCCCTAAAAAACCAAACTCAGCAATGCGTAAAGTTGCACGTGTGCGCTTAACCAACGGAAAAGAAGTGAATGCTTATATTCCTGGAGAAGGTCACAACTTGCAGGAACACTCGATCGTGTTGATCCGCGGCGGACGTGTAAAAGATTTACCAGGTGTGCGTTATCACATCATCCGTGGTGCATTGGATACTTCAGGTGTTGCCGGTCGTAACCAACGTCGTTCTAAATACGGAACTAAAAAACCAAAACCAGGTCAGGTAGCAGCAGCTCCAACAAAGGGTAAAAAGAAATAAACGGAGGAAAGCAACATGAGAAAGTCAAAACCAAAAAAGAGAATCTTACTGCCAGATCCAAAGTTTAACGACATAATGGTGACCCGGTTTGTAAATAATATGATGTATGATGGTAAAAAATCCATCGCGTACTCAATCTTCTATGACGCTGTTGAGCTTGTAGAGAAAAAAACTAGTGAAAACGGATTAGAGGCCTGGAAAAAAGCTTTGAATAATGTAATGCCAGCGGTTGAGGTTAAATCTCGTCGTGTGGGTGGTGCAAACTTCCAGGTTCCAACTGAAGTTCGTCCGGAGCGTAAAATTGCTTTAGGAATGAAATGGTTAATTAGCTATTCACGTCGTCGTGGTGAAAAAACCATGATGGAGAAATTGGCCGGTGAAATTATTTCTGCTTCTAAAGGTGAAGGTGCCGCAGTTAAGAAGAAAGAAGATACCCACAAAATGGCTGAAGCAAACAAAGCCTTCTCACACTTTAGATTCTAATAAAGAGGATTACACCGATATAGGCGATTACACTGATTTTTAAATCGGTGTAATCTTTTAAAATCTATGGAATCATTCTAAAATAGAGAAATCATAAACATAATGTCAAGAGATTTAAAATACACAAGAAATATAGGGATCGCAGCTCACATTGATGCGGGTAAAACCACAACTACCGAGCGTATTCTTTTCTACTCTGGTGTGAGCCACAAACTTGGGGAAGTACATGAAGGTGCTGCTACGATGGACTGGATGGCACAGGAGCAGGAACGGGGTATCACGATTACCTCGGCAGCTACTACGGTTGACTGGAACTACAGGAATAAGAAATATCACATCAACATAATTGATACTCCAGGGCACGTGGATTTTACCGTAGAGGTGAATCGTTCATTACGTGTATTGGATGGATTAGTTTTCTTGTTTTCTGCGGTTGATGGTGTTGAGCCTCAGTCTGAGACCAACTGGCGATTAGCTAATAACTACAACGTTGCCCGTATAGGTTTCGTTAACAAGATGGACCGTTCTGGTGCCGACTTCTTAAAAGTTGTTAAGCAAGTTAAGGACATGCTAGGTTCTAATGCAGTTCCATTGCAATTGCCTATCGGGTCTGAAGAAACTTTCAAAGGAGTAGTTGATTTGATTAACTTCCGTGGTATTGTTTGGAATGAGCATGATAAAGGGATGACCTTTACCGAAGTTCCAATTCCTGAGGATATGATTGAAGAAGCAACTGAGTGGAGAGAGAAACTTCTTGAATCTGTTGCTGAATATGATGAGTCTTTGATGGAAAAATTCTTTGATGCTCCGGAAACAATCACTGAACGCGAAGTTTTAGATGCTTTACGCCAGGCTGTTTTAGATGCGAAGATCGTTCCAATGGTATGCGGATCATCTTTCAAGAATAAAGGTGTTCAAACCATGCTTGATTATGTGATGGAGTTATTGCCTTCACCTATGGATGTTGAGGGTATTGTAGGAACTCATCCTGATACAGGTGCTGAGATAATACGTCAGCCATCGGAAAAAGAGCCGTTTGCAGCTTTAGCTTTTAAAATTGCAACAGATCCTTTTGTTGGTCGTTTGTGTTTCATCCGTGTTTACTCAGGTAATCTGGATGCTGGTTCATATATATACAATATGAGATCAGGAAACAAAGAGCGTATTTCTCGTATCTTCCAAATGCATGCTAACAAGCAAAACCCTATTCCGAATGTTGGAGCAGGCGATATTGCTGCGGTGGTTGGATTTAAGGATATTAAAACAGGAGATACTCTTTGTGATGAGAAGCATCCGATCGTTTTAGAATCAATGAATTTCCCTGAGCCGGTTATCGGTTTAGCTATTGAGCCAAAAACTCAGGCTGACGTTGATAAGTTAGGTATGGCTTTAGGAAAGTTATCTGAAGAAGATCCTACTTTCCACGTTAAAACGGATGAAGAAACTGGTCAGACTGTTATTTCAGGAATGGGCGAGCTTCACCTTGATATTTTAATGGATCGTTTGAAGCGTGAATTTAAAGTTGAAGTAAATCAGGGTGCACCACAAGTATCTTATAAAGAAGCAATCACCGGCACTACTCAGCACCGTGAAACGTACAAGAAGCAAACTGGTGGTCGCGGTAAATTTGCTGATATCCAGATCATCATTTCTCCAAATGATGAAGGTAAAGCAGGTCTGCAATTTGTGAACGAAATTTCAGGTGGTTCTATTCCACGTGAATTTATTCCATCTATTGAAAAAGGTTTTGCTGCCGCCATGGTGAATGGTGTGTTAGCAGGCTATCCTTTACAGGATATGAAAGTTCGTTTGATTGATGGTTCATTCCACGCAGTCGATTCAGATGCTTTATCTTTCGAGATTTGTGCCCGTTCGGCTTTCCGCGAAGCTTTACCGAAATGTAAGCCGGTGTTGATGGAGCCAATCATGAAAATCGAGATATTAACTCCTGAAGAAAACATGGGTGATGTTATCGGTGACATGAACCGTCGTCGTGGCCAGCTTTTAGGTATGGATTCACGTGCAGGTGCCCAGGTAATTAAAGCTACTGTTCCACTTTCAGAAATGTTTGGATATGTAACTCAGTTACGTACAATCACTTCAGGACGTGCAACTTCTACCATGGAATTTGATCACTATGCTGAAGCACCTAGAAACGTTCAGGAAGAAGTTATTGCCAAAGTAAAAGGTAAAAAAGCGCAAAACGCTTAGTAAGATTACACGGATTTTTAGAGGATTGCACCGATTCTATCAGTGTAATCTTTTAAAAATCTTTAGATCATTCAATATAGATAAATCCACTTTCAATAAATAATAGCTCTTATTGAAAGGTAAAAACAAAGAAGATGAGCCAACGTATCAGAATTAAATTAAAATCTTACGATTACAATTTGGTAGATAAATCTGCTGAGAAAATCGTAAAAACCGTTAAGCCTACGGGTGCGGTAGTTAGTGGACCAATTCCATTGCCAACTGAAAAGAAGATCTACACTGTTTTACGTTCACCGCACGTGAACAAAAAAGCACGTGAGCAATTTCAGTTATGTGCTTACAAGCGTTTATTAGATATTTATAGTTCTAATTCTAAGACTGTTGATGCCCTAATGAAACTTGAATTGCCAAGTGGGGTAGAAGTAGAGATCAAAGTTTAGTTTGTTCGATATTTAAGGTTAAGAGCTGTCATATTAAATATGACAGCTCTTTTCGTTTATACGCCGTTTGGCAACATCAATTAATCTTTTAATAAGTGTTTACAAACCATTGCACCCTGTTAACTTAGCAAAATGAATATAGGTATCATTGGTTTGGGTGATATGGGCATCCTCTACGCTAAAGCATTTGCTAGAGCGGGCTATGCAACTTTTGGTGCTGATCTTCCCGAGCTGCGGGACAAGCTTGACGCTGAGCTCTCCTCTTTTGGAATCACTGTGTTACCGGATGGAAAAGATGTTTCCCGCCGTTGTGATATAATCATTTATTCTGTGGAGGCCGAAAAGATTGCGCGGGTTGTAGAGCAGTATGGCGCATCAACCAAGTTCGGTGCGATTGTAGCCGGACAAACCTCTGTTAAGCATCCGGAGATAGCCGCTTTTGAGAAATATCTGCCCTCCGACATTCATATTGTTACTTGCCACTCACTTCATGGTCCGGGTCTTGATCCGGAAGGTCAGAAACTAATTGTTATTCCGCATAGAACAAGCGCTGAGGCTTATCAGCGTATGACCGATGTTCTGGCTTCGCTGGGCTCTCTGATGGTCGAGATTGCTGATTTTCATGAGCACGACAGAATTGTTGCAGATACCCAGGCGGTAACGCACTTAGGATTTGAAAGCATGGGTACTGCATGGAAAGGAGCAGGTTTTTTCCCCTGGGAGAATGCTTCGTACGTGGGTGGCATTGACAACGTTAAGATTTTGACTACCCTGCGGATCTTCAGCTATAAATCGCATATCTACAGTGGCCTGGCAATACTTAATCCTTACGCTCGACAGCAGGTTAAACGATATGCGCAATCGGAATCAGACCTCTTTAAGATGATGATCAAAGAGGAGGAATCTGAGTTACGTGAACGAATATATAAGGCCCGGGACTTTGTATTTCAGGAGAGTCGCACGCCGCTAATGCTGGACGATAAAATTATGAAGGAGTTTTCGTTATCGGGCCAGCCTGGACAGGCTAAACCGAACTCGCATTTGAGCCTGTTAAGTATGGTTGATGCCTGGTATCATCTGGGAGTTAACCCCTATGATAACCTGATTTGTCAGACACCACCCTTCAGGCTTCGGCTTGGCATAGCTGAATACCTATTTAAGAACGAGGATCTGTTAGAAGAATCAATTGAGACAGCACTTTACGATAAAAGTATTCGGAACGATGACCTTGAATTTCATTCAGCGGTTCGTGAATGGTCATCTATAATCTACTATGGTGATCTGGATGGTTATAAACAGCACTTTGACCAAACTAAAGAGTTCTTCGCAGAAAGGCTCCTTCAGGGAAGGCAGCGAAGCGCGGAATTGATCCGTAAACTGCAGATAGAATAACCTCTGTTTATTTTTAAACGCAAAAAAAAGTCTCCCGTTTATAGAGAGACATTTTTTAATAAGAGACTTGCTTAGTTCTTCTTTTTCACTTCACCGTCTTCTATTTTAATTTTAGAATCACCGTCTTTGATCTTTACATCATCGCCATCAACCTTCTTCTTGTAGTCACCGTCTTTTACCTTTGACTCTTCGCCATCAATTTTAACCTTTGAATCGCCGTCCTTGATTTTAATCTCATCGCCATCTATTTTAACTTTCGTTTCATCAAGCATCCACTTTCCTTCTTCTTCGATCAGCATATTGTTTACTACCATACCTGTTCTGAAGAGTGTATCGTTAGTTGAAGTATTAACATAAAAATCAACTGGTACTTTAGCGATAGAATCAGTTGCGTAACCGGTGCTTTCATCCCTGACAATATAAATTTCTTTTCCAGTGTTGAGATCAACATAGGTGCCTGGCTCAACTGTTGATTCGGTCGTCGTTGCGGTGGCCATATCCATATCAGCATCAGCTGCGGTATCTGTAGTGCCATCATTGTTACAAGCCATCAGGGCAACTGTCATTGAAGCGCCCAGTAATAATCCGTGTATAGATTTCATATATTTAATTTGTTGGTTTCACACCCCAGTGCAAGTACTCTACCAAAAATTAAATAATAGCTCTCAAGTTGCGGAGAGGCATAAAATGAGATCCTCGAATTACACGAGTTGAAGAAAGCTGTATAAATTAATAGGCAATTTGTAAATTGATCTATTGTTACGAGATAAATTATCGTTTGAGTAATTCGTCAACACGATTCTTTTCAGTCTGAAGTTCCCGGGCTAGCTTCTTTTCCTTGTCGTTAGCTTTGGTTTTAAAGGCTTGGAATTCTTCAGCCAGGTCCGAATAGAGATTAGTTCTATAGCGGGCTTCTTTGCGCAAACTTGTAGATTGTAAAACAACAAAGGCAAAGGCAGCCGCAAGTACAATCAGCAAACCCCACATAATCCAATTATAGGTTGATTTATTGACGGACATTCCCAGCAGGCTAATCTCATCTACCATTGATTTAGATTCAGTTAAGCTTTGTTCCTTACCCGATACGTCGGCCTTTAGTGTACTGATTGTTTTCTTTTGGGTGGCAATCTGCTGTTGTGCCTGCGTAAGTTTATTTCGGGTTTGGCGCAACGAGTCGGCAAAATTTCTTTGAAAACTGGATAATCGCGCTGGATTGACAATCTTAAATCCCTGTGCATTATTTTTTGACTTTTGAATAATCTCCCGATATTGGCCGGAAAGGCTCTTGTCGACCGTCGCAGTCGTGTCCTGCGCCTGTAATGATGTTGCCGAAGTAGCGATAGTTAACGCCGAGAAAAATAAAAACGTAAATAATTTTTTTAACATAATAAATCGAACATTGATAAGTTAGACATTAAACCCTTGTAGAGTCCATTTTATTGTTTTGGTGTTAAATTTATGCCATATAATAATTATAAAGATTGGTAAACACGAAGATTATCACCTGGCTGAATATTAAAAGGGTGGTCGATCTACAGTAAATTGCTATTCGCTTATTGTTCTGGTGTTCGTCCGCCGAGAACTATTGCCCTGGATGGCAGCAATTGATCAGAGTGTTTTGGGCTGTTAAATATGTATATCGAACTCTGATTTCCTTTTTTAAAATAAGGATTTACTTCGGCAATCAAGTTGTTGCAATGATTATTTTTAAAATAACTCGCTAACTGTTTGATAATTAATAAGACTTTTCTATCTTTGCCCTCCCTTAAAGGGGTTTACTCTGCCTTGAACGAAGCCCTACTGCTTCGATGGGCACAAAAAGAATTATTAGAAAATGTCAGGAATTATTGGAAAAAAAGTAGGAATGACCAGCATTTTCGACGCTGACGGGAAAAACATCCCCTGTACGGTGATCGAAGCTGGGCCATGTGTAGTTACTCAACTACGCACCGTTGATCAGGACGGCTACACAGCTGTTCAGTTAGCTTTCGACGAAAAGAAAGAGAAAAACACATCCGGACCACTTAAAGGACATTTCGCAAAAGCAAACACTACTCCAAAGCGCAAGCTTGTGGAGTTTAAGACGTTTGAAGATGAGAAAAGCCTTGGTGACACCGTTACTGTAGAAATTTTTGCCGAAGGCGATTTCGTAGATGTAGTTGGTACATCAAAAGGTAAAGGTTTTCAGGGTGTTGTTAAGCGCCATGGTTTTGGTGGTGTGGGTGGTCAAACTCACGGTCAGCATAACCGCTTAAGAGCGCCGGGTTCGATTGGAGCTGCTTCATGGCCATCACGGGTATTTAAAGGAATGCGCATGGCTGGTCGTATGGGTGGTGATCGTGTGAAGATCCAAAACCTTGAAGTTCTGAAAGTATATCCGGAACAAAATTTAATCGTAGTTAGCGGTTCTATCCCGGGAGCTAAAGGATCTTACGTAATTGTTGATAAATAAGGAGATGGAAGTTAACGTAATAAACATATCAGGCAAAGAAACAGGTGCCAAGGTGCAACTTCCTGATGCGATCTTCGCGGTTACACCGAATGATCACGCAATCTACTTAGATGTTAAGCAATACTTAGCCAATCAGCGCCAGGGAACGCACAAGTCTAAACAACGTAATGAAATTGCTGGTTCAACCCGCAAATTATATAAGCAAAAAGGTACAGGTGGTGCCCGTGCCGGATCGATCAAGTCTCCATTGTTCAATGGTGGTGGTCGTGTATTCGGTCCTCAGCCACGTGATTATAGCTTCAAGCTGAACAAAAAGCTGAAATCTTTAGCTCGTAAGTCGGCCTTGACCTATAAAGCACAGGATAACAATATCTTAGTTTTAGAAGAATTCAGTTTCGACTCGATTTCAACGAAAAACTATGTGAAATTAGTAGCAGATCTTAATCTGACTGACGCTAAAACACTTTTGGTATTGCCTGAGGCAAATAATAATGTTTACTTATCAAGCAGAAACTTGAAGAAAGCTAAAGTAGTAACCGCTGCTCAGTTAAATACTTATGATGTATTGAACGCCGGAACTTTGTTGCTGACTACAGAAACTGTTAAAACATTGGAGGAGGCATACGCCAAGTAAGATGGAAATTTTAAAGAAACCGATCTTAACAGAGAAAGCGTCATTATTAACTGAGAAGTTAAACCGCTTTACTTTTAAAGCTGATCACAGAGCCAACAAATTAGAGATCAAACAAGCGATCGAAAAAATGTATGGCGTAACTATCGAAGCTATCAATACTATGGTAGTTGTAGGTAAAGTAAAATCCCGTAACACGAAAGCCGGTATTACATCTGGCCGTGCTGCTAAGTACAAAAAAGCGGTTGTTACATTGAAGGATGGAGAAACAATTGACTTTTACAGCACTATTTAATTAAGACATGGCAGTAAGAAGATTCAAACCGGTTACCCCTGGTACTCGTTTCAGAGTAGGAGGAGTATTTTCTGATGTAACCACTAACGTTCCTGAAAAGTCGTTGGTTACTTCAATTAAGAAGTCAGGTGGTAGAAACCACTCCGGTAAAATGACTATGCGTTATCTCGGTGGGGGACATAAAAAGTCATACCGATTGATTGATTTTAAACGCGATAAAAACGATATCCCCGCAACTGTTGCCACTATTGAGTACGATCCGAATCGTAGCGCACGTATTGCCCTGGTAAATTATGCCGATGGCGAGAAACGTTACATCATTGCTCCTGAAGGATTAACAGTAGGTCAGAAAATTGTTTCTGGCGAAGCTTCCGCTCCGGAAATTGGTAATGCGTTACCATTAAAGAATATCCCTTTAGGTTCTATTATTCATAACATCGAATTGAATCCTGGTCAGGGCGCAATCATTGCACGTAGTGCAGGAACTTATGCGCAGCTATCAGCCCGCGACGGTAAGTATGCAATCATCAAGATGCCTTCAGGCGAAACTCGCATGATCCTGGCAACTTGTATCGCAACTATCGGAACTGTTTCAAACTCTGAGAAAGCTAACGAAGTGTTAGGTAAAGCAGGTAGAAATCGTTGGTTGGGTAGAAGACCAAGAGTAAGAGGTGTTGCAATGAACCCTGTCGATCACCCTATGGGTGGTGGTGAAGGTAGATCATCAGGTGGTCACCCTCGTTCAAGAAAAGGTTTGTTATCGAAAGGTTTCAAAACCCGCGACAAAAAGAAATCATCCGATCGTTACATTATAGAGAGAAGGAAGAAATAATGGCTCGTTCAATAAGAAAAGGACCTTACATAGATCATAACGTAGAGAAGAAAGTATCTGCGATGAATGAAGGCAACAAAAAATCAGTGATCAAAACCTGGTCACGCCGGTCAATGATATCTCCGGATTTCGTAGGACATACTTTCGCGGTACATAACGGGAATAAATTTATTCCGGTTTATGTCACTGAAAACATGGTCGGTCATAAATTAGGTGAATTCTCTCCAACCCGGACATTTAGAGGTCACTCTGATAAGAAAAAATAAGCAATGGAAGCAATAGCAAAATTAAATAATTGCCCTACCTCACCACGTAAGATGAGATTGGTTGTAGACCTGATCCGCGGCGAAAGAGTTGAGAAAGCGTTATACATTTTAAAGTATACCAATAAGGAAGCTGCAATAAGAGTTGAGAAATTATTATTGTCGGCAATCAAAAACTGGGAATCTAAGAACGAAGGCCAACGTCCGGAAGACAATGAATTGTTTGTTAAAACAATCATGGTAGACGGTGGGCGTCAGTTGAAAAGATTAAGACCAGCTCCTCAAGGTCGTGGTCACAGAATTCGCAAGCGTTCTAACCACGTTACGTTGATAGTTGATAGTAAGAATGTTGAACCAAAAGCTAACTAAGGAATGGGACAAAAAGCAAATCCAATAGGTGCCAGATTAGGTATCATCAAAGGATGGGATTCTAATTGGTTCGGTGGCAATGACTACTCCGAGAAATTAGTTGAAGACGAAAAAATCAGAAAATACCTTTCTGCACGTATTTCAAAAGGCGGTATATCGAAAGTAGTTATCGAGCGTACTTTGAAGCGTATCACCATCACTGTTCACACTGCCCGTCCGGGTATTGTAATCGGGAAAGGTGGTCAGGAAGTAGATAAGATCAAGGAAGAGTTAAAGAAACTGACTAAGAAGGATGTTCAGATCAATATTTTTGAGATCAAACGCCCAGAATTAGACGCGCAGCTGGTAGCAGAAGGTGTAGCCAAGCAATTGGAAGCACGTATCTCTTTCCGTCGTGCGATGAAAACTTCTATCGCATCAACCATGCGTATGGGAGCTGAAGGGATCAAAATTATGTGTTCAGGTCGTTTAGGTGGTGCCGAGATGGCGCGTACCGAGCAATACAAAGACGGCAGAACTCCATTGCATACATTCCGTGCTGACATTGACTACGCTTTAGCTGAGGCTTTGACTACCTACGGTAAGATTGGAGTTAAAGTATGGATCTGTAAAGGTGAAGTATACGGCAAACGTGATCTTTCTCCAAATATCGGTCAAACAACTGGTGTTAAAGGTAGAGATGGTGCTCCGGCTGGTTTCGGCGGTGGCGACAGACGTGGTGGCGCAGGTGCTGACAGACGTAGCGGTGATAACCGTGGCGGTGGTCAGAACCGTGGCGGTGCAGGTGGTGGACAAAATCGTGGTGGCGGCGCCGGTGGTGGTGCAAACCGTGGCGGAGGCCCTGGACAAAATCGTGGCGGCGGTAACGCTGGCGGTGGTTTCAGACCGAAGAAATAATTAATGATTCAGACATCGTATAACGATAAAAAAATAAGATAATGTTACAGCCAAAGAGAACGAAGTTCAGAAAGATGCAGAAGGGCAAAATGAAAGGTTTAGCTACCCGTGGTGCTGAACTTGCATTCGGTTCTTTCGGAATCAAATCATTAGAGCCTGCCTGGATCACCAGTCGTCAGATTGAAGCAGCCCGTATCGCGGTCACCCGTTTCATGAAACGTGAAGGCCAGGTGTGGATCCGTATATTTCCTGACAAGCCAGTAACCAAGAAACCAGCCGAAGTACGGATGGGTAAAGGTAAGGGTGCTCCGGAATATTGGGTAGCAGTAGTTAGACCAGGAAGAATGATTTTTGAAGCTGAGGGAGTTCCTTTAGAAGTTGCTAAAGAAGCATTACGTTTAGCGGCTCAGAAATTACCGGTTCAAACAAGATTTGTGACACGTAGAGATTACGTTGAAGTATAACTAGTTGTAAGTTATAAGTTGAGAGTTGTAAGTTGAATTACATCTGCAACTTACAATCCCAACATAAATAAAGAAAAATGAAAAACTCAGAAATTTTAGCGCTTACAACTGAAGAGGTAGTAGCCAGAATTAATGAAGAGAAAGCTAATCTCACTAAATTAAAATTTGCGCATACTGTTTCTACTATTGAAAATCCAACTCGGATTACTAAAGTTAGAAAAGATGTAGCACGTTTAAACACAGAATTGACTAAGCGCAAAGCGGCTGCCCAGGCAACTGCAGAGCCAGAGTCCGCTTCTGAATAAATCAAAAGTCCAAAATGGAAAGACAATTAAGAAAAACAAGGACCGGGTTAGTGGTAAGCAACAAGATGGAGAAATCTATTGTAGTTGCGGTAGAGCGGAAAGTGAAGCACCCGATTTATGGTAAGTTCGTTAAGAAAACTACCAAATTTATGGCTCATGACGAGACTAACACCTGCGGAATAGGCGACACGGTGTTAATTATGGAAACTCGTCCGCTGAGTAAGACCAAGAATTGGAGATTAGTGGAAATTTTAGAAAGAGCTAAGTAACATGGTACAACAGGAATCAAGACTGAATGTTGCTGACAACAGCGGAGCTAAAGAAGTTTTAGTGATCCGTGTTTTAGGTGGTACCGGTAAGCGTTACGCATCCATAGGTGACAAAGTAGTTGTCACTGTAAAAAGTGCGCTGCCATCAGGTAACATTAAAAAAGGAACTGTCTCTAAAGCAGTTGTTGTGAGAACAAAGAAAGAGATCAGGCGTAAAGACGGATCATACATCCGCTTTGACGATAACGCAGCGGTATTATTAAATGCACAGGACGAGCCGCGTGGAACACGTATCTTCGGCCCGGTTGCCAGAGAATTGCGTGAAAAGCAATTCATGAAAATTGTATCATTAGCACCGGAGGTATTGTAATAATGGAAAAGAAACAAAAACAACAACCTAAATTCAAGATCCGTAAAGGTGACCTGGTTCAGATTATGGCCGGTGATTCAAAAGGAACTCAGGGAAAGGTTTTAGAAGTATTATTAGCTAAGGACAGAGTTATTGTAGAAGGTGCTAATATGGTATCTAAGCATACAAAGCCAAGCGCTGCTACACCTAACGGTGGAATCGTTAAGAAAGAAGCTGCCCTGCATATTTCAAATGTGATGGTGATTGATGCAAAATCAGGTAAACCATCCCGTGTAAGTAAACAAAAAAATGCTGAAGGTAAATCCGTCCGCATCACTAAAAAGTCTGGGGAGGAAATTAAGTAATGGCTTACGTACCAAGATTAAAATCAAAATATAAAGAGGAAATCGTTAGCGCTTTAAAGGAGAAATTCCAGTATAAGAGCGTTATGCAGGTTCCTAAGTTGCAGAAAATTGCAATCAACCAGGGTGTTGGTGCTGCTGTTACTGATAAGAAATTGATTGACAACTCTATCAAAGAGATGACAACTATCACTGGTCAGCAAGCTATCTCAACTAAATCAAAAAAGGATATATCTAACTTCAAATTGCGTAAAGGTATGCCGGTTGGTGTGCGTGTAACATTACGCGATAACAATATGTACGAATTCCTTGATCGTTTGATCGCTGTAGCACTACCGCGAATCCGTGACTTCAAAGGAATTAATGACAAAGGTTTTGATGGCCGTGGAAATTATACTTTAGGTATAACTGAGCAGATCATCTTCCCTGAAATCAACATCGACCAGATCAACAAGATCATGGGTATGGATATAACTTTTGTAACCAACGCTAAAACTGATGTTGAAGCATTAGAATTGTTGAAGCAATTTGGTTTACCATTTAAAAATCAAACTCCAAATACAAATATATAATGGCTAAAGAAGGTGTAAAAGCACGTGAAGTTAAGCGTGCCCGATTAGTTGCCAAATATGCGGATAAACGTGCTGCAATGAAATTGGCAGGTGATTACGAAGGATTAGATAAATTACCGAAGAATGCCTCTCCGGTACGTTTGCACAACCGTTGTAAATTAACCGGCCGGCCACGTGGGTATATGCGTCAGTTTGGTATTTCACGTGTTACTTTCCGTGAAATGGCTTTGGCTGGTAAAATCCCAGGCGTTAAAAAAGCAAGCTGGTAAGCAATAAGATTAAAAGTTGAAGTTCAAAACAGAATAAGTCGGTTTTGAATTTCTACTTTTGCATTTCAAGAAAAAATTAACCGATGGAAGGTCGTCCCTGAATAGGTTGGGGAAGGAAACCACCATCATAAAGCAATAAAATGAATACAGATCCAATAGCAGATTATCTTACTAGAGTAAGGAATGCCATTAAGGCCAACCACAGGGTTGTTGAAATTCCTGCATCAAACCTCAAAAAAGAAATGACAAAAGTTCTTTTTGATAAAGGTTACATCACAAATTATAAGTTTGAGGACACTGATGCGCAGGGAACAATTAAAATTGCACTGAAGTATCACCCAATAACTAAAATCCCTGCTATACGTACCATATCCCGTATCAGTAAACCAGGTTTAAGAAAGTATGCTGGTGTTGATAACATGCCACGTGTATTAAATGGTTTAGGAATCGCCATCATTTCTACTTCTAAAGGTGTAATGACTGATAAGGAAGCCAAGAATTTGAACATCGGTGGCGAAGTGTTATGTTACGTTTATTAACAGGAGGATAATAAGAAGATGTCAAGAATAGGAAAAGCCCCGATCAGTATTCCAAGTGGAGTTACTATAAGTGTTTCAGATGACAATATTGTTACCGTTAAAGGCCCTAAAGGCGAGTTAACCCAACAAATAGATCCTGAAATGTCAATCGCTCAGGAAGACGGCACTTTAACAGTTGACCGTCCGTCAGAGCAGAAACGCCATAAAGCATTGCATGGTTTGTATCGTTCGTTAATCAATAACATGGTTATTGGTGTTACTGAAGGATACAAAACTCAGCAAGAGTTAGTTGGTGTTGGTTACCGCGCAACAAACCAGGGTAATACATTAGACCTTGTATTAGGATACTCTCACCATTATGTGTTTCAGTTACCTAAAGAGATTAATGTAACGACTACCGCAGAAAAAGGTAAGAACCCGATAATTATATTAGAAAGCATCGACAAGCAATTGTTAGGTCAAGTAGCAGCTAAAATACGTTCGTTACGTGCTCCAGAGCCGTACAAAGGTAAGGGTGTGAAGTTTGTTGGTGAAATATTAAGAAGAAAAGCTGGTAAATCAGCTGCTAAAAAATAATCATAATGGCAGGAATTAAATTATCTCGCAGAGAGCGAATTAAAAAAGGAATCAGAAAAAGATTAACCGGTTCTGCTGAGCGCCCACGTTTATCTGTTTACAGAAGTAACAAAGGAATTTACGCTCAAGTTATTGACGATTTAAGCGGCAAAACCATCGTTTCAGCATCATCTTTATCAAAAGATTTTACTGCAAACGGAAATAAGTCTGAGCAATCTAAAGCAGTAGGTAAGGCTGTAGCTGAGAAAGCAATAGCGGCCGGCGTTAACCAGGTTGTATTCGACAGAAATGGTTATTTGTATCACGGTCGTGTTAAGTCATTAGCAGAAGGCGCACGTGAAGCTGGTTTAATATTCTAAGCACCGTTTAAAACAAGAAGATGTCAACAATCAATATAAAAAGAGTAAAGACTAGCGAAATTGAATTGAAAGATCGCTTAGTGAGCATCCAGCGTGTTGCCAAAGTTACCAAGGGTGGGCGTACCTTCAGTTTTTCAGCTATCGTTGTGGTAGGTGATGAAAACGGTGTGGTTGGTTACGGACTTGGGAAAGCAAAAGAGGTTACTGAAGCAATTGCTAAAGGAATTGATGATGCAAAGAAAAATCTGGTAAAGGTTCCGGTAATTAACGGTACAATTCCTCATGAGCAGTATGGTAAATACTCTGGTGGTTTTGTATTTATTAAGCCAGCAGCTCCAGGTACCGGTGTTATAGCAGGTGGTGCGATGCGTGCGGTATTGGAAAGTGCTGGTGTACATAATGTACTTGCAAAATCAAAAGGATCCTCTAACCCGCATAACGTGGTTAAAGCAACTGTATTAGCATTATCACAATTACGTGACGCTTATACGGTAGCTCAGAACCGTGGTGTGGATTTAAACAAAGTATTTAACGGATAATCATCATGGCCAAGATTAAAATAACTCAAATCAAAAGCGTTATCGATAGAAGCGAACGCCAGAAAAGAACCATGCAAGCGTTAGGTTTAAGGAAAATCAACCACTCTGTGGAGGTTGAAGCTAATCCGGCCATTATCGGCATGGTTAGAAAAGTCAATCATTTAGTAGCAGTAGAAAGTATCTAGTCATGAACTTAAGTAATTTACAACCTGCAGAAGGTTCAACAAAAAATAGAAAACGTATTGGCCGTGGTACCGGTTCGGGCCGTGGTGGTACATCTACCCGGGGGCACAAGGGTGCTGGATCCCGTTCAGGATATAAAAGCAAAGTAGGTTTTGAAGGTGGTCAAATGCCTTTGCAACGTCGTGTACCTAAAGTAGGTTTCAATCCTATTAACCGTACTGAATATGTATCAATTAACTTAGATGCTCTTCAGGCTTTGTCTGAGAAGTATAACCTGACTACGATCGATTTCGATACTTTCAGAGAGCATGGTTTAGCTTCTAAAAACGACCTGGTTAAAGTACTGGGACGTGGAGAATTGAAAGTTAAATTAGATGTTACCGCTCATGCGTTTTCAGCTACTGCTCAGAAAGCAATAGAGGCTGTTGGTGGTGCGATAGTTAAATTGTAATACATGAAGAAGCTGTTCACAACATTACAGAACATCTGGAAAATTGAAGACTTAAGATCGCGAATTTTATTCACGCTCTTTTGTCTTTTAATCTACAGGATAGGTTCATTTATTGTGTTGCCTGGTGTAAATCATGCAACTTTGCAGGCCGAGGCAAAAGACGGTTTGCTTGGTTTGTTGAACATGTTTGCAGGTGGGTCATTCTCCAGGGCATCAATATTTGCGTTGGGTGTAATGCCTTATATTTCCGCATCTATTGTAGTACAACTTTTAGGAACTACTGTTCCATATTTTCAGAAGCTACAGAAAGAAGGAGACAGTGGTCGGAAAAAAATCACGCAGTTTACTCGTTATTTGACCATTGGTATTACTGCTCTTCAGGCGATAGGTTATGTACGGTCTCAGATCAGTGCTGACGCTCGCTTGATGTCTGAGCCACTATTTACAATTTGTTCCATGGTTATTTTAACTGCCGGAACCCTCTTTGTTATGTGGTTAGGTGAGAAGATAACGGATAAGGGAATTGGAAATGGTATTTCTTTGATCATTATGGTTGGTATCATTGCTCAGCTTCCATTTGGTGCTGCTGCAGAGGTAACTTCCCGTATGGGCGGGCAAGGTGGCTTGATTACAATTATTGTAGAGATGGCAGCTTTATTCCTGGTGGTTATGTTTACCATTTTGATTGTGCAAGGTGTAAGAAAGATTCCTGTGCAATACGCGAAGAAAATTGTGGGGAATAAGCAATATGGTGGGGTACGTCAGTACATTCCATTAAAAGTTACTGCTGCCGGGGTTATGCCGATCATTTTTGCGCAAGCGATTATGTTTGTTCCTGCAACAATAGGCCAGTTCTTTCCCGAAGCCCAATCATCGTTTCTAGCTTCCTTTAGTGATTATACTTCTTTGACGTATAATCTTACGTTTGCTATAATGATCATTGCCTTTACGTTCTTCTACACAGCAATAACCGTTAACCCGGTGCAAATGTCTGACGATATGAAGAAAAATGGTGGATTTATTCCTGGGATTAAACCAGGTAAAGCAACTGGTGAGTATATGGATGGGGTAATTTCTAAGATTACGTTACCTGGTTCTATTGCAATTGCTTTTGTAGCTATACTTCCTTCGCTTGCAACTGTTATGGGTGTTAATAGTCAATTTGCTCAATTTTACGGAGGCACATCGCTTTTAATTTTAGTGGGTGTTGTATTGGATACATTACAACAGGTCGAAAGCCATTTGTTAATGCGTCATTATGATGGATTGATGAAGACAGGGAGAGTGAAAGGCCGTACTCAGGTTGCTGCCGGTGGACCGGTAATATAAGGGTCATGTCAAAAATTATTTATAAGTCTATCGAAGAGATAGAACTCATAAGAAAAAGTTCTTTACTTGTTTCGAGAACACTTGGTGAAGTTGCTAAAGTGATTAAGGCTGGGATTCAAACTATAGAGTTGAACAAGCTTGCTGAGACCTTTATTAGGGATCATGGTGGAGTTCCAGCGTTTTTGAACTATAACGGATTTCCTTACTCTCTTTGCATTTCGCTTAACGATCAGGTTGTACACGGGTTCCCAAGCTCCTATGTTCTTAAGGACGGAGATATAGTCTCGGTTGATTGTGGTGCCGTCCTGAATAAGTTTGTAGGAGATTCTGCATATACTTTCACTATCGGTGAAGTTAACCCAGAAACTTTGAAGCTTTTACAGGTTACTAAAGAGTGTTTAGATCTGGGAGTTGAGAAAGCGATTGTTGGTATGCGCATTGGCGACATCGCCTTTGCAGTTCAGCAGCATGCTGAGAGCAATGGTTTTGGAGTAGTTAAAGAACTCGTTGGACACGGGGTAGGACATAAGCTTCATGAAAAGCCGGAAGTGCCTAATTATGGAAAACGTGGCTCGGGAGTGAAATTGGAAGAAGGAATGGTTATAGCTATTGAACCTATGATCAATGCCGGAAGGCCAGGGGTAAAGTTTTGGAGCGATGGATGGACTGTAAGCACTACAGATGGCAAACCATCAGCCCATTATGAGCATACTGTTGCGATTAAGAAAGGGAAACCAGACATTCTAACAACGTTTAGTTATGTTGAAGAAGTTTTGGAACAAATTAAATAAAAAGTGAATATTTTTATTTAATTTTGCGTCCCCGTACGGATGGCTTTGCATCTGGCAGGCAACGGGTTAATAGAGTAAAGACCAGTAAAATATATGGCCAAACAGGCTTCGATTGAGCAAGACGGAATTATAAGAGAAGCATTATCTAATGCGATGTTTCGCGTAGAGTTAGAAAATGGACATGAGATCATCGCTCACATTTCAGGTAAAATGCGGATGCATTACATTAAGATCTTACCAGGGGACAAGGTGAAACTGGAAATGTCACCTTATGATTTGAGTAAAGGTAGAATTACATACAGGTATAAATAAGGCAGGCAGTAGTGATTCGGTTTGAGTCATAATGGTTTGTCAGGCAGATAAAGAATAATAACAAACAGATGAAAGTTAGAGCATCAATAAAAAAGCGTAGTGCTGATTGTAAGATCATTCGCCGTAAGGGTGTACTTTATGTGATCAACAAGAAAAACCCGAAGTATAAACAACGTCAGGGTTAAGAAAACTTTGATCATGGGTTTACGGAAACGATTTGTAATAAGTGAATCCGGATCGTAAATCTTAAATCGCTAAATAAAAATATGGCAAGGATAGCAGGTATTGATTTACCAAGAAACAAAAGAGGAGAGATCGGACTTACTTACATTTTCGGTATCGGCAAGGCAACTGCACAGCGCATTTTGAACACCGCAGGTATCAGTTATGATGTGAAGGTAGAAGAATGGACCGATGATCAGTTAGCAGCAATTCGTGGTTTAATTAACGACGAAATTAAAGTAGAAGGGGCCTTACGTTCTGAGGTTCAATTAAACATTAAACGTTTAATGGACATTGGATGTTACCGCGGTTTACGTCACCGTAAAGGATTACCAGTTCGTGGTCAGCGTACCAAGAACAACTCACGGACACGTAAGGGTAAGCGTAAAACTGTTGCAAACAAGAAAAAGGCTACTAAATAAGAATTGATAGATAATGGCTAAGACTAAAAAAGTAACCAAAAAGCGTGTTGTAATTGTAGAGCCCATCGGCGAAGCTCATGTAAACGCTACATTCAATAATATCATTATTACCTTAACCAACACTCAGGGTCAAACCATATCATGGTCGTCTGCTGGTAAGATGGGTTTCAAAGGTTCTAAGAAGAACACTCCATACGCTGCTGGTCAAGCTGCTGGTGATTGTGCTAAAGTAGCACACGATCTGGGCTTGCGTAAAGTGCAGGTTTATGTAAAAGGTCCTGGATCTGGTCGTGAATCAGCTATTCGTACTTTACAAACTTCAGGTATTGAGGTAACAACCATTCAGGATATTACCCCACTTCCGCATAACGGTTGTCGTCCTCCAAAAAGAAGAAGAGTTTAATATTTCAATTAATCAGTTTTAAAGCTAAGATTCTCTCAACATCAGGTTGGGATGATACTTTAAAAGCAAATTACCATGGCTAGATATACCGGACCGAAGTCCAAAATTGCCCGTAGATTCAGAGAACCAATTTTCGGTCCTGATAAGGCATTAGAAAGAAAAAATTACCCGCCGGGAATGCACGGGACCTCCAGAAAAAGAGGAAAGCAATCAGAATTTGCTGTGCAGTTAATGGAAAAGCAAAAAGTTAAATATACTTATGGTGTATTGGAACGCTACTTTGAAAACCTATTTGATAAAGCATCGGCAAAATCTGGCATCACCGGAGAGTTTCTATTGAAATTCTTAGAAGCTCGTTTAGATAATACAGTTTACCGTTTAGGGATTGCTCCAACCCGTTCTGCTGCCCGTCAGCTCGTGGGTCATAAGCACATTACTGTTAATGGCGAAATTGTGAATATCGCATCTTACGCACTACGTGCCGGGGACGTTGTTGCTGTTCGTGAACGTTCGAAATCATTGGAAGCTATTACTACATCTGTAGCTGGCCGTACAATAAATAAATATAGTTGGTTAGAGTGGGATGCTAATACCTTAACCGGTAAGTTCCTGAATTATCCAAGTCGCGAGGAGATTCCTGAAAATATCAAGGAAAATCTTATCGTCGAATTGTACTCTAAGTAATCGGTATCTTTCCTTTTATGGGAAAGGCCTGTTACAAATAAATTTAACAATTACAATTAGCAATAATTAAATGGCAATTTTAGCATTTCAGAAACCTGATAAAGTTATCATGCAGAAATCTACGGATTTCGACGGCACTTTTGAATTCAGACCATTAGAGCCTGGGTTTGGTGTTACTATCGGTAACGCTTTACGTCGGATCCTATTATCTTCTCTGGAAGGTTTTGCGATAACTTCTGTTCGGCTTTCAGGTGTTTCTCACGAGTTCTCGACTATCAAAGGTGTGGTTGAGGATGTAACTGAGATCATCTTAAATTTAAAGCAGGTACGTTTACAGAAAATTGGAGATACTGGAGATTCTGAAAAAATATTCGTGATCATTAATGGTCAGGATCAGTTCAAAGCCGGTGACATTTCAAGGTTCTCAAATAACTTTACCGTATTAAATTCTGATATGGTAATTTGTAATATGGAAACCTCTGTTACTCTGGAAATTGAACTTACAGTAAACAAGGGTCGTGGTTACATTCCAGCGGAGGAGAACAAGAATGCTGATGCACCTGTAGGTGTTATCGCAATTGACTCTATTTATACCCCGATAAAGAACGTTAAGTATACCATTGAAAACTTCAGGGTTGAGCAAAAGACGGATTACGAGAAGTTAATTCTTGATATCACAACTGACGGTTCCATACATCCGGAAGAAGCTTTAAAAGAGGCTGCTAAAATCCTGATTCATCACTTCATGTTATTCTCGGATGAGAACATCATGTTTGAATCTCAGGCTAAAGAAGAAACTAAGGAAGTCGACGAGGAAATTTTACACATGCGTAAAATACTTAAAATGGAATTAGTTGATCTTGACCTTTCTGTACGTGCATTAAATTGCTTGAAAGCGGCAGACATCCGCTCATTAGCTGATCTAGTATCATATGATGTAGCAGATATGTTGAAATTCAGAAATTTTGGTAAAAAATCTTTAACGGAAATTCAGGATTTAGTTAAATCAAAGGGATTGTCTTTTGGGATGAATCTTTCGAAATTTAAATTAGACGAAGAATAATAAGCGAACGGCATAATTCCCGGTCCCTGCAAAGGTCGACTGACGGTATGCACGTGCACAACAAAACAAACAAATGAGACACGGTAAAAAAATTAATCACTTAAGTCGTACAGACAGTCATCGTCGTTCGATGCTATCTAACATGGCTTCTTCGCTTATCCTTCACAAGCGTATCACAACTACGCTTGCGAAAGCAAAGGCATTACGTACATATGTAGAGCCACTAATCACTAAGTCTAAAACTGATACTACACATTCACGTCGTACGGCTTTCAGTTACTTGAAGGATAAAGAAGTAGTAGCAATGTTGTTTAGAGATATTGCAGAAAAGGTAGCAACTCGTCCTGGCGGTTATACTCGTATTCTTAAACTGGGTAATCGTTTAGGTGATAATGCTTCTATGGCGATGATCGAACTTGTTGATTACAATGAACTTTATACTACCGGCGAAGTCGCTGCTGAAAAGAAAACAACTCGTCGTCGTGGTGCAAAAGCAAAGAAGACAACAACAGATGCTCCAAAAGCTGAGAAGGAAGAAGTAACGTCTGAAACGAAAGTTGAAGCTTCATCTGAAGCAGAATCTGAGGAGAAGAAAGGAGAGTAATCTTTCTAAAGAATACTTCAACCCGCTTAAATAAGCGGGTTTTTTGTTTTACGAGGTTTTGGTAAAGCTGAATATTTGTTTTTTATGACATCCTGTCATTTTTACATAAGTCTTACCTGACGTAGATGTTGTCAAATTCCTGTCATGACGTGTCTAATGCCAGTTGGCACATCCCTTGATACAAGGTAGTAGCTATCGAATTAAATTTTAAAAACTAAAGTATATATTAACATGTCAAAAATCATTGGTATTGACTTAGGAACCACAAACTCATGTGTGGCAGTAATGGAAGGTAATGAGCCTGTAGTTATTTCCAACAGTGAGGGTAAGCGTACTACTCCATCGATTGTCGCTTTCGTAGACAACGGGGAACGCAAGGTGGGTGATCCTGCAAAACGTCAGGCGATTACTAACCCTACGAAAACGATCTCTTCTATTAAGCGCTTCATGGGTAATAACTTCAATGAAGTTACAAAAGAAATGGAACGCGTTCCCTATACAGTTGTTAAAGGCGATAACAACACACCCCGGGTGGCAATTGATGACCGCAAGTATACCCCACAGGAAATTTCTGCGATGATATTGCAGAAAATGAAGAAAACTGCAGAAGATTTCTTAGGACATGAGGTAAATGAAGCAGTAATTACTGTTCCTGCTTATTTCAACGATGCTCAACGTCAGGCCACGAAGGAAGCTGGTGAAATTGCGGGTTTAAAGGTTAGCCGGATTATCAACGAGCCCACCGCTGCTGCACTAGCTTACGGTTTAGACAAAGCTCATAAAGATATGATGATCGCGGTCTTTGACTGCGGTGGTGGTACACATGACGTGTCCATTCTGGAGCTAGGCGATGGTGTTTTTGAAGTGAAATCTACTGATGGTGATACTCACCTTGGTGGTGACGACTTTGATGCAACTATTATCGATTGGTTAGCAGATGAATTTAAAAGCGATGAAGGCATTGATCTTAGAAAAGATCCAATGGCATTACAGCGTTTGAAAGAAGCCGCTGAGAAAGCTAAAATAGAGTTGTCAAGCACTACCCAGACCGAAATCAACTTGCCGTATATATCTGCAGGTGATGGAATGCCTAAACACCTTGTTAAAACATTAACCCGTGCTAAATTTGAGCAATTAGTTGACAGCCTGGTTAAACGTACTATTGAACCTTGTAGAACTGCTTTGAAGAATGCAGGTTTGAAGACTTCTGATATCGATGAAATTATTTTAGTAGGTGGTTCTACTCGTATTCCAGCAATCCAGGAAGCTGTTAAAGCGTTCTTTGGCAAAGACCCGTCAAAAGGAGTAAACCCTGATGAAGTGGTTGCTATCGGTGCCGCTATTCAGGGTGGCGTATTAACTGGTGAAGTTAAGGATGTACTATTATTAGATGTTACTCCGCTTTCATTAGGTATCGAAACGATGGGTGGTGTTATGACTAAACTGATTGAATCTAATACGACCATCCCAAGTAAGAAATCTGAGACTTTCTCTACTGCGTCCGATAATCAGCCTTCGGTGGAGATTCATATCTTACAAGGTGAGCGTCCAATGGCAAACCAAAACCGTACAATCGGTAGGTTCCACTTAGATGGTATTCCACCTGCGCCACGCGGTATTCCTCAAATTGAAGTAACCTTTGATATAGATGCTAATGGCATCCTGCATGTTGCTGCCAAAGATAAAGCAACAAATAAGGAACAGAAGATTCGTATTGAAGCTTCTTCAGGTTTAACTGACGAAGAAATCAAGAGAATGAAAGATGAAGCTGAAGCGAACGCTGAATCAGATAAAAAAGCAAAAGAGGAAGTTGAAAAGCTAAACGCAGCTGATGCTCTGATCTTTTCTACTGAGAAGCAGTTGAAGGAATACGGTGATAAGATCTCTGCTGATAAAAAGCAACCAATCGAAGAAGGTTTAGCTAAGCTGAAAGAAGCTCATGCTTCCAAAAACTTTGATGCTATTGAATCTGCTCAAACGCAGCTACAAGAAGCTTGGAATGTTGCATCTGAAGAGATGTATAAAGCTACTCAGGAAGGTGCTCCAGCAGGCGGTGCTGAACAAGCTCAGCCAGACGGCCAGGCTCATCAGGATGCGGGCGATTCAGTTACTGATGTTGACTTCGAGGAAGTAAAAGAAGACGATAAAAAGTAATAGAGTAAAGATTCCAAAAGAAAAACCCCGGTCAACTTGACCGGGGTTTTTCTTTTTATAAAGGTTCCCAAGAAAGTTCAATTCTTCTGCAATCTATCTGACATTTAAGTTTTCAGTCTGCTTCCACAGATCTTCCGGATACGAGCCATTAGAAACCAGCTCTGCAAGACTATGCATTACAATTGGCTTGTCTTCTTTATAAGTCACTCCAAACCATTTAGAGGAAGTCGGAATAACTTTAAAATTAGCTTCACCACTTTTAACTAGCCCTTCAGCCATTAAAGGAATAAAAAACTCTGCTTTAGGACTATTTTCATTCTCTTCGACAAACTTCTTAAACATTTTTTCACTTTGAGCGAAGATCGCTGGAGTGAATCCCCAAAAGTTCATTGACGCTCTGGCATCCTCATGTAGAGGCGTGGTGTTGCCATTATCATCTTCATAAACAATCACACCGTCCTTCATGTAGACTTTCGTACGCTCGTTAATCTCTTCAAGGTTTCCCTCTGCATTTACTTTACAGATCCCTCTGGATACAGAACCATATTCAGACAATGTTTTATCAACTTCATACCCCATCAAGGAGTAATAGTCATCCCGAACTTCATTTGTCAGGAACCTAGCCATTTTCTCAAAGGCATCATATCCATAAAAATCGTCCGCGTTAATCACACAAAACGGCTCATTTATCTGGTTACGGGCAGCTAATACAGCGTGACCAGTACCCCAGGGCTTCTGTCTTTCAATTGTTTTGTCAATGCCAAAGGGAGTTAAGTCATAGCTCTGAAACACATAATCCGTTTCAATTTTACCTTGCAGTTTCGGTTCAAATATTGATTTAAAGCTATCCAGAAATTCTTCACGTATTATAAAAGTCACTTTGCCAAAGCCTGCACGAATAGCATCGTAGATTGAATAGTCAATTATTGTTTCACCGTTCGGGCCAAAGGCATCAGTTTGTTTCATACTTCCGTAACGGCTTGCCATCCCGGCAGCTAAAATAAGTAGGGTGGGTTTCATTAATTTTTGATTTTAAAGTAAATAACAAACCCTCATGTAATTTTTTATGTTAGCATGAGGGTCTATTCTGCTAAAATAAGAATCAGATTTTAAACAAGGAATTTGTCCCAATGTTTAAGATCTTTAAGAATAAAGAGTGCGTGTTACTGATCTAAAAGCCAAACACGCCGCCACTTCTGCTCCGCGGTTCCTTGCCAGTAAGCATTCCAAACAAACCACGTACTATAGCTGTGCCAATTTGCCTGGTTATCGGAGCATTCATCACTTTTTCCATCGTGCTTTTTTCTCCTCTTCGGGGTCGTTCTTCTTCTTTTTGTTTTTTCAGCTCTTCTTCCTGTGCCTTCACTGTTTCCTCTTCGGCCATTTTTTCATTGACTCGTTTGGTTAATATTTCGTAAGCACTCTCGGGATCCACAGATTCTTTATACTTAGAATATAGCTCGCTTGTTTGAAGCAGAGTATCGCAATCTGCCACAGACATCGGCCCCATTACCGAACGAGGTGGTATCAAATGTGTAGCTACCACTTCTGTAGGAATTCCCTTTTCATTCAATACTGTGATTAAAGCCTGACCGGTTCCTAATGAAGTAAGTACGCGGTCTATTTCATAAAAATCAGATTTTGGATATGTATTTGCAGTTTTTCTTAAAGCTTCAACATCATTTGGGGTGAAGGCTCTCAGAGCATGCTGAACACGGTTCCCAAGCTGAGCTAATACGCTTTCAGGTACATCCATAGGTGACTGGGTACAAAAGAATACGCCAATCCCCTTAGATCTGATTAGCCGGATAACCGTTTCTATTTGTTCCAGGAAAGCCTTTGATGAATCTTTAAACAAAAGATGAGCCTCATCAAAAAAGAACACCAGTTTAGGTTTATCCAGATCGCCTGCTTCTGGCATGCTGTAAAATATTTCAGCCAGTAAACTTAAAAGGAATGTAGAATAAAGTACGGGCTGATTCTGCACATCGGAGATGTTTAGCAGACTGATAACACCTTTCCCATCTATCCTGCTGAAGAGATCTTGTATATCAAAAGAACGTTCGCCAAATAGTTGAGAAAGTCCTTGCTGTTCAATGGCGACTATTTTCCTCAGTATTGTTCCCGAAGTGGATGTCGAAATAGTACCGTATGTTTCTTTAATCTCAGCAGCACCAGAGCCGTCAGCCAGATAAGAGATCACCTTTTTCAAGTCATTTAAATCAACCAGGGCGAGTTCGTTATCATCAGCATATTTAAAAATAACCGCCATAACGCCAGCCTGTGTTTCATTAAGACCCAAAACTTTGGATAGGAGGACAGGCCCAAACTCGAGGACAGTAGCCCGCATTTGCGAACCTAGCTTTCCTGACAATGAATATAGTTCTATGGGAAACCCGGAGGGTACGAATGGCTTTCCGATAGCAGTTGCCCTCTCTTCTATTTTTGGGTTTGTTGAGCCAGGCTGGTTTAATCCTGACAGATCACCTTTTACATCCAGCATAAACACTGGAACTCCTGCATCCGATAGCTGCTCAGCAATTAACTGAAGTGTACGTGTCTTTCCGGTACCTGTTGCTCCGGCGATTAGTCCATGCCGGTTCATCATTTTTAATGACAAGTTAACTTCGGCAGGTGCTATAATATTGCCATCTAAAATGCCCGATCCTAAATAGATAGCGGGGGTTTTAGTTGTATAAGTAGCATTTATTTTTTCAGTAAACAAGGTGGCTCTTTCCATGCAGAGAATCTTAAGATGTGCTGAATTTACATAAAATTATAAAACAAGAGAGGCAATTCATTTTCGAATTGCCTCTCTTGCTGTATCAGATGTTTACTTTGTTGAAGTCTCTGCAGAAGCTTTTTTGACATATCTTTCAAGCCATTGATCCATTTCCCAAAGCATATGTAAAACTGATTCTCTAGCTCTGTACCCATGTGACTCGGCCGGTAAAAGAACCAGCCGGCTTGTTGCACCATGGCCTTTAAGAGCATTAAAGAAACGTTCGCTTTGCATCGGGAAAGTTCCCGAATTATTGTCCGCTTCGCCGTGTATCAGCAATAAAGGCTCTTTAATCTTATTAGCAAAAGAAAAAGGAGACATTTTATTGTAAACTTCCGGCACTTCCCAGTAACTGCGTTCCTCCGCCTGGAAACCAAAAGGAGTGAGGCTCCGGTTATACGCACCGCTACGCGCGATGCCAGCAGCAAACAAGTCTGTATGGGCTAGTAGATTTGCTGTCATAAAAGCTCCATAGGAATGGCCACCTACGGCAATTCTCTTCGGATCTGCGACGCCCATCTTTACAAGATGATCTATTGCTGCTTGCGCGTTAAATTTAATCTGATCAACAAAAGTGTCATTTGGATTCTTATTGCTTTCGCCAACTATAGGCATATCTGCATTATCCAGAACAGCATATCCCCGGGTAACCCAATAGACAGGCGATCCCCAACTAATGCGTGTAAATTGATAAGGCGATCCTTTTACCTGACCAGCGGCTGCTACAGTCTTAAATTCACGAGGGTATGCCCAGACCAAAACAGGTAGTCTTCCCTTTTTAGGGTCATAATCCTTGGGCAGATACAAAGTACCGGTTAGATTTAGTCCGCCGTTTCGTTTATAGTTGAGCAGTTGTTTTTGAACACCTCTAAGTTGTGGATATGGATCAGCGAACGATGTTAGGGCCAGATGATTTTGGTCAGGAAGTCCCACATAGTAATAGTTAGGAACCGAATCGACAGTTTCGCGACTGGTAATCAAAAACTTTTTATTGCTGAAAAATACGGGCCGTTCGTAATATGGAGCTTTGGAACGAAATATAGTATCAGTTATTTTGGCTTTAGTATTGAATTTGAAAATAAAGGGGCGGTTTCCCTGTGGTGACGCACCTTCGCTGATAGTAAATATATTTTGATTTTCAGTCAGCAGGACCGGTAAGTTGTATTCGTTTTTCTTTGTGATAAAAACACCGGGATCAGCATAAGCATTCTCATAATAGAAATCAAACAAGTTGACCCGATATCTTTCATTTCCCGGTTTTATAAAAACGCGGCGTTCTGCCCTCGTTTTCCACCAACGCTCGGTAACAATAGCCAGCTGGTCATTTCCCCAGTTAATCTTGTTAAATCTCATGTAACAATCTGCAAGTTTTAACGGTGCAGAATTGAATGGAGCGGCCAATGTGTAGATAATATCTCTAAGCGGAACCCTGATATTAGGATCACCACCATCCATTGCTTCCACCCAATATAAAGTGGCAGCCTTATCCGTACGCCAGCCAAACTCTCTTGGCCCTGTCGCAACAGCATCAAACCCTGACGGTAGGTTCTCAGCAAGTGGCGCATTAAATAATGTCTTTACCAACTTTCCTTTGTCACTGTAAAGTTCTGTTGTATAAGGGAAGAGGTAAGCCGGCACCAGGTAAGAGTAAGGACGTTTGATAGCTTCGACAAGTAAATAATCGCCATTAGGCGAAAACTCAAATGAGCGAAATACTCCTGGTTCACTGAAGTTGGTGACAACGCCATTCAAGCTTACAGTTTTTAAGGTGGCCGTGAAATAGTAGTCGAATAGCAACTCCTCATAAGGATTTTTAAGCAAGTCCTGGTAAGTGCGTGAAGGCGCAGCTTTCCCTGTACTCTCCTGCACTATCGGTCCTGTAGGCGTCGTTGAGGACGCCGGGGCTTTTCCTCTTGCTTCGCTGATAACCTTTGCCAAAATGCTTTTGCTATTGCGAGCCCAGATGAAACTATTCCCATACGCCGTATTAAGGAAGACTGAGCTTAGCCTCTTAGCAGCCCTGGTCTCCAGGTCAGCAATCCACAACTCAATGCCAGAATCTGTGCTATTTGTAAACGCAATCTTTTCCTCGTCCGGAGACCAGGTAACATCATCAATCTGCGGATTTTGAGGTAATCCTGAAAAAGAATAATCTTCGTTTTTTTCAACGGATTTAAGCCGTATGCCATTGAATGTGGTACCGCGGCTCTTTCCATTATTGGCAGGATTAATTCTTAAACCCGCCAGCCGAAGTTCTGGTTGAGATACTTCTTTAATAGAAGGTAATCCAGGGCTCTCAAGTAATAGCATCCATTTACCATCAGAACTGATGCGGACGGTGGGAGTAGTTGGTGCATCTGCCAGATCTATTATAGATTGGGGTGGTTTCTGATATAAAGGCCCATCCTGTGAAACCGCGTTTAATGCAGGTAACAAAAAAACGAGTAGTCCTGCTTTTTTTAGAAAATTCATTATTAATAAACTTTAAGGGTGGCAAGCTAACCCTGCCACCCCGTTCTTATTTTTATTTAAATGGTCTGAAATCGTGGTCAACAGTAATATTTAACAGCGATTGATAAATCAGGCTGATCACGTTATCAACGTCTTCTTTATGAATCATTTCAACCGTCGTGTGCATATAGCGCAGAGGAAGTGAAATCAAAGCTGAAACGACACCATCATTCGAATAAGCAAAAGCATCAGTATCTGTGCCTGTAGAACGCGAAGAGGCCTGCCGCTGAAAAGGGATTTTATTCTTTTGAGCTGTTTCGATCAATAGCTTATTAAGGTTGGTCTGTACTGCCGGGGCATAAGATACTACCGGGCCCTTTCCGCATGCCAGATCGCCTTGGGTGACCTTGTTAATCATAGGGGTCTGCGTGTCATGAGTTACATCTGTAACAATTGCTACATGTGGCTTAATCCGATGGGCAATCATCTCTGCACCGCGTAAACCTATCTCTTCCTGAACTGAATTAACGATATACAAGCCGAATGGAAGCTTTTTCTTGTTTTCCTTAAGTAGACGGGCAACCTCAGCGATCATAAAACCACCGGCACGGTTATCCAAAGCGCGACCAACATAGTAGCGGTCATTCAGAACCATGAACTCATCTTCATAAGTAATTACACAGCCAACGTGTACGCCCAGCTTTTCAACCTCTTCTGCTGAGGTGCAACCACAGTCCAGGAAAATGTTTTTTAAAGTTGGAGCCTCCTCCTTTTCCCCGTTACGGGTGTGGATAGCAGGCCAGCCGAAGACAGCTTTCACAATTCCGCTATCAGTATGTATATTAACCCGTTTAGATGGCGCAATCTGGTGGTCAGAGCCACCGTTACGAATCACATAGATCAATCCTTCTTTAGTGATATAGTTAACGTACCAGGAAATTTCATCAGCATGCGCTTCAATAACAACCCGGTACGGAGCGTCCGGATTAATTACGGCTACCGCTGTTCCGTAATTATCAATATAGTGCTCGTCAACATACGGTTTCAAATAATCTAACCATAAACGTTGTCCTTCCCACTCATAGCCGGTCGGCGAAGCGTTGTTGATGTATTTTTCAAAAAACGATAAGGATTGGGTAGTTACTACCGGAATATGTTTTTGCTCTTTTTCTTTTGCCATTTCCTGAATATTCTGTTTGTAATTATTTTTTGAAGTTATTGTAATTCTAATTGTATGATTTTGTAATCTATTCCATTTTTACTAAATGCAGTTTCAGTTTCCTTAAAACCCAGTCTTTTATAAAAGTTCAAGGCATCTGTCCGTGCATTGCACCATAAAATTTGTACTCCTTCCGTCTTGCTGAAATCGATAATATATTTCATCAAATGTGCCCCATAGCCCAAGTTTCTAAACTGCTCAAGCGTTCCAAACTTCCTGAACTGTGCCTCTGACTCACTTCTCCGAAACCAGGATACTACGCTTATTAGTTGATTGTTGTCGAACAAACCAAAATGAATTCCTTCTCCATCATCCGGAAGTTCCACCACTTCCGGGCTCTCGTTCGGATACATCGCCTTATGCCTGATCCGTAAGGCAAGTTCCACCCGTATTTGTTCTATATGAGGCAGGGGGGGCATTAAAGTTTGCGGATACGTTGAATTTCTTTCAATTTTTTTTTTAAACTACAAAGGAATATTCCCGTGTTTCTTCCTCGGATTATTGACAACCTTATTCTCCAGCATCTTGAAAGCCTTGATAAGTTTCTGCCGGGTTTCTGCAGGCTCAATCACTTCATCAATAAAGCCTCGTTCAGCGGCACGGTAGGGATTCGCAAAAATATCCGAATACTCCTTTTCTTTTTCCAGCCACTTCTCATTAGGATCTTCAGCTGCAACTATTTCGCGTTTAAAGATGATTTCGGCAGCTCCTTTTGCACCCATCACGGCAATTTCAGCTGTAGGCCACGCGTAATTCATGTCAGCGCCAATGTGCTTAGAATTCATTACATCATATGCACCTCCATAAGCTTTGCGGGTAATCACCGTGATTCGGGGAACTGTAGCTTCGCAGAAAGCGTAAAGTAATTTGGCCCCATTGGTAATGATCGCATTCCATTCCTGATCGGTACCCGGTAAAAAGCCCGGTACATCTTCAAACACAAGCAGGGGAATATTAAAACTATCGCAGAACCGAACGAATCTTGCGGCTTTAGTTGATGAATGTATATCCAGAACGCCGGCCAGAAAAGCAGGCTGATTAGCAACAATGCCAATGCTTCGGCCTGCCAGACGGGCAAAGCCGACTACAATATTTTCAGCAAAATCCTTATGAACTTCTAAGAAAGAATTCGAGTCAATAACTTCCCCGATAACATCTCTAATATCATATGGCTGAGAATTATTCTCAGGCATGATGCTGTTCAACTGAGGACGCAATTCCTCCCCAGCCTGGTAAACCTCTGCTGGAGTCTGTTCCTCGCAGTTCTGAGGCATGTAACTCAATAACTGCTTAACATGCTTGATAGCTACGATCTCATTAGCACAGGCAAAATGTGTAACCCCTGACTTGGTAGCGTGTGTGGAGGCGCCGCCTAACTCTTCAGATGAAACTTCCTCATGGGTCACTGTCTTAACCACGTTTGGGCCTGTTACAAACATATACGATGTATTTTCAACCATCAGGACAAAGTCAGTAATAGCTGGCGAATACACTGCTCCGCCTGCACAGGGACCCATGATAGCCGATATTTGCGGAACCACACCAGAAGCCATGGTGTTACGGTAAAATATATCGGCGTAACCGCCCAGTGATACTACCCCTTCCTGAATCCGCGCTCCGCCCGAGTCATTTAAACCAACAACAGGAGCACCATTTTTAATTGCCAGATCCATAATCTTACAAATCTTTTCCGCGTGAGTTTCAGATAAAGAACCGCCAAACACCGTGAAATCTTGAGAGAATACATACACCAGCCTGCCGTTAACAGTGCCGTAACCTGTTACCACGCCATCGCCTGGATAACGTTCTTTTTCCATTCCGAAATCTGTTGACCGATGGGTGACCAGCATCCCGATCTCTTCGAATGAACCTTCATCCAGCAGAAAGTGCAAACGCTCTCTTGCCGTTAACTTTCCTTTTTTATGCTGGCTTTCTATCCGTTTAATCCCACCGCCCAATGATGCCTCTTCACGCTTGGCTTGTAATAGTTCAATCTTTTTGTCCACAGTATATCTGGTTAATCGCAGGCAAAGTGCCGGCGATAAAAGTACTAAATTCGGTCAACAGAAGTTTAGAAACGGTATTGAAGTCTGGCGGTAAATACATCATCCCGGATATCGTCCGCGAAATCAGGCAAAGTTGTATTTTCATTTATCGGATGATCATAATATACTACCAGCTTAATCTGTTTGGTTGCATAATATACTAAGCCAGCGCCAAAGTTCTCAAACTTCACATCTGCCGCTGTCGTGTTACTTAGAGGAACTCCAATATCGGTAGCCTTCACAAATTTATTAGCGTCATAAATGTCATAGTTAGCAATAACCTGAAACTGCGTTTTTGGGATCTCCTGCACCAGCCAAACAAAGAAGCCATTAAACTTCCTGTTGTAGATATCTGTTTCCGGCTGTTCGTTAAAACTTCTGCTTGCCCGGGCTGGCTTTACATCATCAGATGGCGCGACACCGGGTTGAGAGCCTGTTATATATTCAGATTTAATGGAAGTTTTTCCCCAGTTCCCGTGATAAGCCAACTGCAGATTTACACCTCTGTACCGGCGTTTAGCATACTGTCCCTCAAATGAGGCATTTGTTTCAGGAATAAATCCTCTGATTCCGGCCGCAAGTCCATTGTTGAAAACTGTGTTGGTATTTTGCCGAACATATCCATGATAATAAGAGGCGCCAAAGCCCAGGTCTAAGACATTGGCCACTGAGTCGAATTTAAACTTTAGGGATGTAGAGATATCCTTACGATTATCGTAATCGCGGGCATTAGTTCCGGAACCATTGAAAACTCCAATCTCGTAATTGACGAATTTATATTTGGGAAGCCTGATGCCTAACATGGCTCCAAGGTCACGTTCGCTGGGCATTGTTGTCTGATAAAACCTTGGCCGTTCCGGAAATTCGCGGTCTGAAGATGAGTATGATAAAATATAGCCGAATGGCTTGGTAAATTGTCCTGCGGTTAGCGTAAAGGTGTTAAAAAACGGATCTTTTAGCTGTATGAACGCGTCCCGTAATTGCACTCCATCCTGGGTCGCATCAATTTGAAAAACGATATTAGTGTACTTGTCAACCCGGTCAAATTTAAACCGCCCCCTCCGGATAAGAAAGCGACTATCGTTTTCCCCGGAGAAGTCGCTTCCAGCAAATGTCGAAATGCCAGGTCTTGCTGCTTTCTGATATTGAAACTGGAAGTAACCCGTGATCTTCAGATCATGAGGATTGTAATCTGAGGGGTCGTTATTACTCTGAGCGAAAGCCCTGGAACTGAATAGCACAGATAGAGCGACCAGCGTGAATGTGTAAGGTTTAAACATTGAATACATGTTAATTTGCTGTAAAAATAACCTTAATTATCAAATTCATTCAGGTTTTGCTGCATTCGCATCGGTAGGGTTAGCAATAAGGTTTCAGTTATTAAAATTTTGAAGAACAAAGAAGATCTTTTTTAATTCGTTGATGCACTTTAGTGTAAAAAAAATGTTTCAATGTTTCCTGGGTTTAGTTTTTAATTACTTTTGCCAAAAGTAGGCATAACGAACTCCTGTCGAAAAATGTTCAAAGAAGTCGCAAAAAGGTCATTCAGTAATGTATTTATCTTCATCTTTTTTGCGAAGATGGTTATCTCTGTAGCGCCCCTCTTTTTCGGAAACCTCGATGGTAAGTCTGTGTATTCCGTAATCATGCAGGTAGAAATTGAACATCAAACCCCCAAAGGGTCTGAAGCCAAACTGGAAGAAATTCAAACCTTTCATCAATATAATATTCCCCGCCCTCTATTAGAAGACGGTAATTCTACAGCTTTCAGCTATATGAACAACCATGTTCAAAGCTTCTACCCCGCAGTACCAACTCCCCCTCCAAACGCGTAATAAAAGTTTACTCAAAAGCTGACCTGCATTAGTGGGAAGGCAATTTTATTGAAATTTTTATTTACAGTTTTAGACGTTCAGTATGAATAAAAATAGTGAAAGTGCTTCTATTTTGAACGTGCGCAAGTACTTTCTGAAGAAGAACCTTAAAAAGGATTTGCCCGCAAGTATCGTGGTATTTCTAGTTGCATTGCCCTTATGTTTAGGAATTGCCCTGGCATCAGGTGCCCCATTATTTGCCGGAATTCTTACCGGAATTGTTGGAGGAATTGTTGTGTCTTGCCTAAGCGGGGCCCAGCTAAGTGTCAGCGGCCCGGCTGCCGGTTTAACGGTTATTGTATTGGGTGCTATTGCCACCCTTGGCTCATACCAGACGTTTCTGCTCGCAGTGGTTTTAGCCGGCTTATTTCAAATAGTCCTCGGATTCGTAAAAGCGGGTACGATAGCAAATTACTTCCCGTCCGCTGTAATTACGGGAATGCTTGCTGCCATAGGGGTTATTTTAATATTAAAGCAACTTCCGCATGCATTAGGGTATGACGCCGATTTTGTAGGTGATGAAAGTTTCCTCCAGGCAGGCAAGGAAAACACCTTTACAGCTATTAGTTCAGCCTTGAATCTGATCAGCGTTGGTGCACTAATTATTAGTTCCCTCTGTTTGCTGATCTTAATCTATTGGCCGAAATTTAAAAAGCTCAGTGTTGTACCGGCCCCTTTGTTGGTAGTAATTATCGGCGTAGTGTTTAGTTTGATCTTTCAAAATACGCCACTTGCGTTAAATCCCGAGCAGTTTGTTGCAATCCCGGTGATCGACTCTTTCACCGAGTTTAAAAACCTGATCATCACCCCCGACTTTTCCCAATTAGGGAATCAGGAAGTTTGGATTGTAGCATTCACTATAGCGGTGGTGGCCAGTTTAGAAACTTTATTGGGTATTGAGGCTGTTGATAAGCTTGACCCGATAAAAAGGGTGTCGCCAACAAATAGAGAATTAGTAGCCCAGGGTGTAGGTAATATGGCTAGCGGTATGTTAGGCGGTCTGCCAATGACCTCGGTAATCGTTCGATCATCAGCAAATGCTACCTCCGGAGCACGTACTAAGATGAGCGCGATCTTTCATGGAATGTGGCTGTTGCTTTCGCTGTTATTCATTCCGGGCCTTATCAATTTAATTCCGCTCTCCTGTCTTGCAGCGATCTTGTTATTTACCGGATACAAGCTGGCAAAACTAGACTTGTTTAAAAAGATGTGGGCTAACGGCCGCGATCAGTTCGTTCCTTTCCTTGTCACCCTTCTGGCAGTAGTATTTACCGACCTTTTAAAAGGAGTAGCTATTGGGATGATGGTAGGCGTGTTCTATATTCTTAGAACGAACATGAGAAATCCGTGCTTTTATAGGATTGAAACGAACGGCAATAAGAAGTTAATCCGGATAAAATTAGCTGAGGAAGTATCTTTCCTAAACAAAGCAGCAATCCAGTATACCTTAACCCACTTGCCGAAGGAATCAGATGTAATCATTGACGGTACTAACTCCAGATTCATAGACCAGGATGTATTGGAGGTGATCAACGATTTTAAACATAATGCCTATACCAAAGCCATAATAGTGCAGCTAGAAAATATTGAGGAGCGGTACGTAGTACCTCCTTTAAAGGAAATGATTTATAAACCCGAAAACCAAAATTAGTTATGTCAAATCAGACGGAAAAGAAAATACTGCCGGTTATAGGCAATCAAGATAAACTAGATCAACAAAGAAGTTATGAAGAATTACTTCAGGGAAACAGGGATTGGGTAGATAAGGAACTCGCCAGCGATCCCGATTTTTTCAAGAAGCTGTCCGAAGGCCAACACCCGGATATCTTGTGGATCGGCTGTTCCGATAGCCGCGTGCCGGCCAACCAGGTCACAAATACCCGCCCCGGACAAGTATTCGTTCACCGGAACATTGCCAATGTCTGTGTCCATTCGGATATGAATATGCTGAGTGTACTGGATTATGCGGTTAACGTGTTAAAAGTGAAGCATATAATTGTTGCCGGACACGAAGATTGTGGCGGAGTTGCCGCTGCACTTTCTAATAGGCAGTTTGGGCTGATTGATAACTGGTTGCGCCATATCAAAGATGTGTATCGGCTGCATAGTCATGAGGTAGATTTGATCAGTGATCCTAAAGAACGCGTAAACCGCCTGGTCGAGTTGAACGTCATCGAACAGGTTTTTAATCTTTGTAAAACCACGATTGTGCAAAACGCCTGGAAAGAGCGCCCGGATCTGCAGATCCATGGCTGGCTGGTGCAACTTAAAAGCGGCTATGTAAAAGACTTAAAAGTGTCCTGCAGCGGGTCTGAAAATCTGGGTAAGATCTTTGCCCTCGATTAGTCATTATCAAAACTATTTTATGAAGACTGTCCCAAAAAGGCAGTCTTTTTTTGTTTTAAGCCTGTTCATCTCCATGTGCTAATCTGATGGCCCTGCCGGTAAAATCAGTCGATTTCTATTAACCTAAAATACTGGTCGTCTTCCGGACTAGTTTGGGACTGGTTCGACCATCCTAAGATCAAAAGGCTCCTGATCTAAGGATGGACGAATGAGTCCTATACTTGACTGAAAAAGCTTCAAAACTGAACCTTTGTTGCCAGCGTCCGGAAGCTTGAGAAAGTTTTGTAGCTTGTCAAGCTATGCTTCAATATTTGTCCAATTTCAGAATCAATCGAAAAAGCAAAAATATGTCAGAAAGAAAAATCCAATACCTAGCCGGTTGGGGTCTGGTGTTAAATGATACATTTTCATGCAAGCACTATTTAAATACCCACGGCGTGCCTGAAAGTATTGCGATGCAATTATGTGCAGCAACGAAGTTGACATTTGAAAATGATGTCCTCCAAGCAGTCGAAGATATCGAATATGGACAATCGGCGGGTGACAGGCCCTTACATTTTTCTGAAAGAGGCTTTCCTTACAGAGATATTCCCCTTTACTCTTATTACAGTTTGTTTCCGGATAATCAAGGCGTTCACCAGCTGGGTGGAAAGCCGCCTCATCACTTCAAGATGCCGGAAGCAATACAAGATCAACCATTTGTATATTTAGGATTTATCAAAAATGATAACGCTGAATTCAGTTGGATTGGTACCGACGTAATCCACCTGGTATGTCCAATATTCCTTAACTTCAATTCATTGTATTTGTCTTTAAATGATCCATTAAGTCCTCAGTTAGTTAGCTGTGGGATAGAATTTCAAAGAGATTCCCATAACCCTGTATCAAAAGATTCATTTATTGAATATCAGCCTGTAAGATTTTCGGCAGGAACCAATTTCGAAGAATTGTATGGAACGGGGGAGGATTTAGGTAATGCTGGGATTCCTGAATGGATTCAGGATTCAGAAATACCAGGTTCAGGCAGTGAAACGATGAGATTTTTATGTCAGCTTAGAAGTAAAAAGGATATAAAAGCTATCAATCATAATCTTCAATTGGATGACTATCCCTATGACTCTGAAAACTTTACAAGCTTGAACTTCTGGAGCGATGGCGATTTATTTGTTTTTTATGACCCCTTGAACAAGCTCATCAGTTATCGTATTCAACACTCATGATCCATAGATAAAATAACTATTAAAGCTCAGAAAGTATATTAAGATAAAACCCCGACATAGCAATATGTCGGGGTTTCGTTTTAGCTATTAATAATCTCCGGTTATTCCTGCTCTAAGAACGGGTAACGATAATCTTTCGGCGGATCAAAGGTTTCTTTAATCGCCCGGGGAGAAACCCAGCGCAATAAATTAATCATCGATCCGGCTTTGTCGTTTGTTCCGGAACCGCGCGCGCCACCAAAAGGTTGCTGGCCTACAACTGCACCAGTACACTTATCATTGATGTAGAAGTTACCGGCGGCATTACGCAATGCTTTAGTTGCAGTTTCCAGAGCATAACGATCCTGTGCTAAAACAGCACCGGTTAATGCATAAATGGATGTTTTGTCAACGATGTCAAGGGTTTTCTCAAAGTCAGCATCCTCGTATATAAATACAGTTACTACCGGACCGAATAACTCCTCACACATGGTTACGTAATAAGGGTCTTTGGTTAGGATAACAGTTGGTTCGATGAAATAACCTTTCGCTTTATCAAAGTTTCCACCGGCAATGATCTCAATTTCTGCTTCTTGCTTTGCCGCATCAATATACTTAGCCAGTTTATCGAAGGATTTCTCGTCGATCACCGCATTCACGAAATTGCTGAAATCTTCTGTAGGTCCCATCTTCAGTGTGGCAAGATCACGAACTAGCTGCTCTTTGATGGCTGGCCAAATGGATTTAGCCACATATACTCGCGAGGCTGCCGAACATTTCTGTCCCTGGTACTCAAAAGAACCACGCAGTATCGCGGTAGCAGAAGCTGCAGCATCTGCAGATCCGTGCACGAAAATAAAGTCCTTACCACCAGTCTCGCCCACAATACGCGGGTAGGTTTTGTATTTATGAATGTTGTTGCCAATCGTCTTCCAGATATCCTGGAAAACAGCTGTAGATCCTGTAAAGTGAATACCGGCAAAATCCGGATGATTGAAGATTACTTCACCAGCATCCGGACCAGATACATAAACAAGATTGATGACACCATCTGGTAAGCCTGCTTCACGAAAAACTTCCATCAGTACATTGGCCGAATAAATCTGTGTGTTAGATGGTTTCCATACTACTACGTTGCCCATCATGGCTGCGGAAGTTGGAAGGTTACCTGCGATTGCAGTGAAGTTGAAAGGAGTAAGAGCAAACACAAAACCTTCCAGTGGTCGCTGTTCCACACGGTTCCATGTGCCACGCGGAGAAACGGGAGGTTGCTGCTGATAGATGTCGGTCATGTATTTTACGTTGAAACGTAAAAAGTCAATCAGTTCGCAAGCCGCATCTATTTCTGCCTGAAATGCATTTTTTGACTGCCCCAACATAGTGGCGGCATTTAACTTATACCGATAGGGACCTGCGATCAGATCGGCGGCTTTCAAAAATATGGCTGCACGATGTTCCCATGCTAAATTTTCCCATGCAGACTTTGCCTCTAACGCTGCTTTGATTGCAGCTTCAATATGACTTTTATCCCCCTGGTTATAATATCCTAGAATATGCTGATGATCGTGGGGCGGACGTAAGGCAACCTTGTTTTCATTTCTTACTTCTTTACCGTTGATGTACATCGGCACATCAATTTGTTTAGCACGAGCTTCAGCCAAGGCTTCTTTAAGTAATGCACGTTCTTTAGTGCCAGGAGCGTAGCTTAATATAGTTTCATTTACCGGTGTCGGTACGTTAAAAAATCCTTTTAGCATAATTTGGTTTCTTGTTGCGCAAAGATAGGGATTAGAAAAAAAGTATTTCTAATATTACTGACAGGGGAAGCTTACAACCCGGTCTTAAAGCTAATTTTGACTTCAGGATTGCTTGTATACCGATCACAATCTTGATCCAGGTTGACTTGTTGGTCGTTGGATAAGTTTATCTATGAATCTAATTGCCGCAGAACTAGGCTATCATTGCTGTTGATCGTGATGTCGTGTCAGCCTTTCAGTGTTTGCATCTTACTTGATTGATGTTCTATAAAAATATCATCCTTTCGGAGTTCGTTTAAATGCCGTTCTGCTAGTTTGGTGGAATACTATAATCAGAACTGGGTTCCAGGTATTCTCATATGACAAAAAAACCACCCGGCAGGGTAGTTTTTCTACAAGAAGTTTCATTGTTTCTATTCGTAGCGCAGGGATTCTACAGGATCAAGTTTGGAGGCTTTCATAGCAGGGTAGAATCCGGATAACAGTCCTACAAGTACGCATAACGACAGTCCTAAAAACGTCCACATCCATGGCATAATAAACGATCCGCCCATTACCATTGATAGAATGTTGCCAATAAGTATACCTAAAAGAACGCCGGTAACTCCTCCCATCAGGCATATTACTGTGGCTTCAATTAAAAATTGTCTTCTGATAACTACAGGCGTTGCACCAATAGCTTTTCGAATACCAATCTCTCTCGTTCGCTCCGTAACTGATACGATCATGATGTTCATTAGAGCAATGGCTGCTCCGATAAGTGTAATGGCGCCGATCGTTATTCCACCTATACGAACGAACTTCAGGTTATCGACCAGTGTTTGTGCAATCGCATCACTTTTGGTGATCTCGAAGTTGTCATCTTTTCCGGCACTTAAACCTCGAATATTTCTGAAAAGAGCGGTCGATTCTCCGATGGCTGCCTCCATCTGCGCTGCATCGTCTGTCATCACAGAAATCGTATAAGATGGATTATCCATCGTCATGATCTGCCGGGCTTTACCAAGAGGGACGATACAGATCTTATCTCCGCCGAACCCCACGCTTGATCCTTTTTCGCCAAGTACTCCAATGACTTTGAATTTATTACTTCCTACAGAAATTATGCGGTTGATCGGATCTGTGTCCTTGAATAACTTGGTTTTCACTTCTGAACCGATGATGACTACATTGCTTGCAAACTCTATTTCAGCCTGCGAGAAGTTTCTGCCCCCGTTTAATTTATAGCCGCCTGTTAACAGGTAATTTTCATCGCCACCTAATACGCTTAGATTAGGATTGGTTTTAGTGTTGCCATATTTTGCTGTGGCTGCAAAACTCGCAAAGGCGTTTACCGATACGGTTGCCGGAAAATTAAAAGATTCTTTGAAGTCCATCGCTTCCTGGTAACTGATGGCTTCAAATCGCTTGGGCCTTTGACCACTTCCGCCGATCCGGATACCTGTACCCCGATTTCGTATGGTGAATGAGTTAGCGCCCATGCTTGAAAAGGCACTATTCAGCGAGCCTTCAATGGCATCGATGGAAGTTAATATACCAACCAGGGCTGTTAAACCTATTGCAATAATAATGGCTGTTAAAAATGTTCTGAGCTTGTTACTCTTTACGGACTGTAAAGCCACCTTTACATTTTCAGAATAACTCATTGTTGTTGCCATAGCCGAATATAAAAATATAATGTTGTTTGACTATGCAAGACCTGAATTTGTTACGCTTTAAAATTATTCTGGTTGATGCGTAAGCGTTTGCATTAATATTTTTCATCTTCGCGGCTATAATTTTATGACTCAATGCAGAAAACCTGTTTACGTATTATTTATTTTATTACACTCGCGTTAACAGTTTTAAGCGGGTACCAGGTCAAAGCTCAGGAGTCATTTCCAGGCAATTCATTTGAAGCACAGGTAGTATTTGGAACGCATGCCATCGGCGGTGCGGGCGGTGCTTTACAAGACAAGTTATATGGGCTTGACTTTTCCTACAAAGCAGATCTTACTCAGCTAACTGATAGGTGGGTAGGGCTAACCAGAGCCCAGTCTGCCGGCGTAGGCCTGGTTTTTCGTGATCTTCAATACTTAAAAGGCCACAAGGATACTTCTGCAAATTCTTTTGGTCAGGCGATTGGCTTTGTTGGACAAATGGATTTCAAGCTTTTCAAAAAAGGTGCGACTTCAATAACACTCAGACCCGGCGTTGGGTTATCGTATCTTTCTAAAACTTTCTTTACAGATAAAAGGAATCGCTTTATCAGCAGCCATATAAATGAAATCTTGAAAGCTGATCTGATGGTAAGATTTTCCGTATCCCCCAAGGTCGACTTAACTGCCGGAGCCGGGTTCTTGCATTATTCCAACGGAGGTTATAAGGTTCCCAACAGCGGTCTAAATATGCTAAGCCTGTCGACAGGTTTACGATTTAAAACAGATCCTGTACAGAAAGAGGAGCATCAGACTAAATTTACACAGCTTAGAAAAAATACATTTGAATTAAATATGGGGATTGGTCGTCGCGGAGTTTATGAAGGTCACGATGGACTATTGAAAAGCGGGGTATATGGAGGCTACAACGTTTACCTTAACGATGTTTTATCGTTGAAGTCAGGCTTTGACGCCGTGTATTACTATACTCCTTTTAATCCGTCAGCGGCTATACAAACCTTTCAGTACTACGGTACTTCTTTGGATAAATGGCGAACCGGTTTGAGTTTGGGTGCCGAAACAACAATATGGCGCCTGGCACTAAACGCGCAGGTAGGGAAGTACCTACACTATAATAGCTACTATAAAAATATCAATTGGTTCTGGACAACAGGCCTGGTGTATTATGTCAGCCCTCATATAGGAGTTCAGGCTAAAACCTACTTTCATGGAAGCCAGGCCGATTTTATAAATTACGGCCTGGTGTTTAAGATATAGGGACTCTTAAATAAAAAGCATTTATTAAGATTAGACGGCGAAAGATGTGCCGCAACCGCAGGTACTGCTGGCATTAGGATTACTAAACGTAAAACCACGGGCGTTTAAACCATCCTGGAAATCGACCTGCATGCCCACCAGGTAAAGACCGTGAGCTTTATGCATAAAAACTTTGATATCGTCGATCAGATATTCCTGGTCGCCTTCTTTTTGCTGATCGAAGCCCAGAATATAGTTCATGCCGGCACAGCCACCGCCCTCTACACCAAGGCGTAAACCGTAGTCTTCACTTAATTCCTGTTGGGAAATTAGTTTCCTGATCTCTTTTTTTGCTCCTTCGGTTAAAGTAACCGGAGCGGTTAATGAAGCAACGTTAGTACTCATAAATCTTTCCAAAAATGTTAGGTCAAATATAAGGTAAAATGCAGACTTTTGTTTGCCCCAATGGGTTTGTGACCCATGGATAACAAATTATAAAATGATCGATTTAGCTTTTTTCTTAGATATCATCAAGTATACTATCGCCGGTTTGATCGTTTTCTTTGCAGCCTGGTATGTAATTAGAGAATATTTAACACAGGATACCATTAACAATAGCCGTGAAATAAAAAAAGCTAATCTCGCTCATACACTCCCGCTTAAATTACAGGCTTACGAAAGAATTACCCTATTCTTAGAGCGGATTAACCCTGCAAATATGCTTGTTCGTCTGCATGTTGCCGGCCTGTCTGCCCGCGAAATGCAGAACGTAATTCTATCGGATATCAGAGCAGAGTACCAGCATAATATTTCGCAGCAGATCTATGTTACCGATACCTCATGGAATGTAGTGCGTAAGATGAAAGAGGAAACGATTAGTATGATTCATAACGCTGTTAGCGGATTACCGGAAAATGCATCAGCTATAGAGCTGAGCAAAATAGTATTGGCTCATCTGGCGAACCTTCAGGAAGAAAACCCATATGATCTGGCTTTGCGAATAGTAAAGCGTGAGGTTCAGCATTCAATGTAGCAGACATGAATCATCCAAAACATACCACTACGTCGGGGATAGAAATAAAGGAAGTTTATTGCCAGGCAACGCCTATGACCGAGTTGCCGGGACAGTTCCCGTTTACGCGGGGTATTCAAAAGGATATGTACCGTGGCCGGTTATGGACCATGCGTCAGTATGCCGGGTTCTCAACTGCAGAGGAATCTAATAAGCGATATCATTACCTGCTTAACCAGGGTACTACCGGCCTTTCTGTAGCATTTGATCTTCCCACTCAAATTGGGTATGATTCCGATCACGAGATGTCGGAAGGTGAAGTTGGCAAGGTTGGCGTGGCAATAGATTCATTAAAGGATATGGAGATTCTGTTTGATGGCATCGACCTTCAAAAAGTAACTACCTCTATGACCATTAATGCTACAGCACCGATATTATTGGCGATGTACATTGCCCTGGCTAAAAAACAGGGTGCAGACCTTGCGGAAATTTCCGGTACTGTACAGAACGACATCTTGAAAGAGTACGCAGCTCGTGGCACCTACATTTACCCGCCGAAAGCGTCGATGCGTTTAATTACTGATGTATTTGAGTTTTGCAGTAAGCAAGTCCCTAAATGGAATACAATCTCCATTTCGGGGTACCATATTCGCGAGGCAGGTTCAACGGCTGTTCAGGAACTGGCTTTTACACTAGCAAACGGAAAGTCTTATTTAAAAGCAGCTATTGAAACCGGTTTAGATATCAATGTTTTCGCCAAGCGGTTATCTTTCTTTTTTAATTGCCATAATAATTTCTTTGAAGAAATTGCAAAATTCAGGGCGGCTCGCCGCATGTGGGCCTCGATCACCAAAGACTTAGGTGCCACAGAATGGGGTGCGCAAAAGCTGCGGTTCCACACTCAGACCGGCGGTTCAACCTTAACTGCCCAGCAGCCCATGAATAACATCATCAGAGTTACTAACCAGGCACTGGCTGCGGTGTTGGGCGGTACCCAGTCGCTGCATACAAACGGCTATGATGAAGCACTGTCTTTGCCTACCGAAGCTGCCGCTAAGATAGCCTTGCGTACTCAGCAGATCATCGCTTTCGAAAGTGGAGTTACCGATACGGTTGATCCTTTGGCGGGATCTTTCTTCGTTGAAACACTAACGGATGAAATAGAGGCTGCCGCCTGGAAGTATATTGAAAACATTGACGCAATGGGTGGTTCGGTTGCTGCTATTGAAGCAGGCTACATTCAGAAAGAAATTGGGGATGCGGCTTATGAATACCAAACCGACCTGGAAAATAATGAACGTATCCTCGTTGGTGTAAATAAATACACAGACAAGCAAGGCGTACACCCTGAGGTTTTTCGCATTGATGACTCCATTCGGCAGCTCCAGACTGATAAATTGTTGAAATTGAAATCAGAGCGCAACGCTCAGGATGTTGAAAGGGCTTTGGCTGCCTTAAGCGGGGCCGTCCGTGATAATAATAACACCATGCCATATATCTTGTCCGCGGTAGAAGCTTATGCCACCCTGGGTGAGATAGCCGATACATTCAGGAAAGAATTCGGCGAATACTAATTCAACAACATCATGTTTAACTATTGTAGAAGTAAGGTTACTTCAACAGCGAAGGGCTTTGTTTGGTTAACTTTTAGCTTGCTGCTCTTTTTTCCAGCATGTAAGGCGCGGATGGGATTAAGCAATGCTGAAAAAGCTCTTTATCCAATTACTGCTGATCAGCCTAAAGATTCGAGTATATTGGCCTATTACCTCCCTTACAAGTTAAAACTTGATTCACAAATGAAGAGGGTGGTCGCTGTTTCAGACATTGAGATTGTTAAAGGCAGACCGGAGGGACCTTTAAATAATTTCATGGCAGATGCAATGTATGCAACCGGAAAACTGAAGAACATTCCCTTTGATGTCGCGTATACGAACTACGGCGGTTTGCGAATCCCTCTGCCAAAAGGAGATATCGCTTTGTTCAAAGTTTTTGAGCTGATGCCTTTTGAAAATTTAATTACTACAGTAAAGTTTAGCGGCGCAGATATGCAGAGCTTTTTCGACTACGTTGCTGCATCGGGAGGAGATCCAATCTCCGGAGCCAGGTTTATTATCAAGGATAAAAAGGCTTTAAATGTGACGATTAATGGTCAGCCGCTGGATCAAAACAAGAGCTACACTCTATTAACCTCGGATTATATGGCTAATGGAGGTGATGGAGGAGCAATATTTTTCAAATCCAAAGACAGGAAAACTTACGAGATCAAATTACGCGATGCATTATTAATATATATGGAGCGACACAGCAAAGAAGGCAAACATTTAAACCCGGTTAATGATGGCAGGATCAGTGTTGAATAGAAGAGACTTCATTAAAAATACGGCTGCGGCTACAGCTCTCTTAGCGCTGGGTATAAAAACCGACAGCTTATATGCAAAAGATGATTTAGTGAAATTGGTTATTCTACACACCAATGATGTGCACAGCCGCATTGATCCATTCCCGATGGACGGCTCGCGTAACCAAGGCAGAGGTGGGGTTGCGGCAAGATCTGCACTGATCAGTAAAATACGACAGGAAAACCCGAATGTATTGCTTTTTGATGCCGGTGATATCTTCCAGGGAACGCCTTACTTTAATTTTTACGGGGGCGAGCTGGAGCTGAAAATGATGAGCATGATGGGTTATGATGCCGCAATTATGGGTAACCATGACTTCGACAATGGAATAGAAGGCTTTCATGAGCAACTACCACATGCTAACTTCGCTATACTAAATGCCAATTACGACTTTTCGGATACTTTGCTTCATGATAAAACCCAGCCTTTTAAGATTTTTAAGAAGGACGGTCTAAAAATCGGAGTGTTCGGTTTGGGGATTGAGCTCACTGGTCTGGTTAATAAAATCCAGTACGGAAATACTATTTACCGTGACCCAATAGCCCAGGCTCTGAAATATGAGAAGGTACTGAAAGAAGAGAAAAATTGTGATATTGTGATCTGTCTTTCACACTTAGGTTACCATTATTCTGATCAGAAAGTCTCAGATATTGTGCTTGCAAAAAGTACCAATTATATTGATCTTATTATTGGCGGACATACCCATACTTTTCTAGATAAACCTGAGTCGATACGTAATTTGAAAGGCAAAGAAACGTTAATAAATCAGGTAGGTTTTGCGGGGATTAATTTGGGCCGGATCGATTTCATTTTTCAACGTTCGAGCAATCAAAAAATAACCTATTCATCTGAGGTTGAAGAGGTTAAACCTATTTTCAAAATATAGTTTTTTAAGCGGATATTTTTGTGAATATTCGGAGTTCTGAAAGTTATCAACATTTCTTTCACCACTAGTTGTAAATCAGATTATTATAAATGTATATGGAAAAAACTTGTACAAACGTTTGGGTTAACTGTCTTCAAATCATCAAGGACAACATACCGGCGCAGAGCTTCAAAACCTGGTTCGAGCCGATCAAAGCCTTAAGATTAGAAGGGAATGTTTTGACCATTCAGGTGCCAAGTTTATTCTTCTACGAATGGCTCGAAGAGCATTACGTTGGTCTACTTAGAAAGACCGTAAAGAAGCAGTTGGGAGAAGAGGGAAGATTGGAATATAATATCGTTGTCGAAAAATCATCAAACAGTATACCTTATACTACCAACATGCCATCCAACGGAAATGGCGCTGAGGGAAAGAATCAAAGTATGCCAATGCCGGTTTCTTTAAATAAGGATATTAAGAATCCTTTTGTGATACCAGGATTGAAAAAACTGCAGGTTGATCCGCAGTTGAATCAGAACTACACGTTTGAAAATTTCATTGAAGGTGACTGTAACCGTCTGGCTCGCTCTGCAGGTTATGCGGTAGCAGGAAAACCCGGCGGAACTTCTTTTAATCCGTTAATGGTTTATGGAGGAGTGGGCTTAGGGAAAACGCATTTGGTGCAGGCTATTGGTAATGAGATAAAACGCAACCTGACTGATAAACTTGTTTTATACGTGTCATGCGAAAAGTTTACCCAGCAATTTGTAGACGCTCTGAAGAATAACAACATCAATGATTTTGTGAACTTCTACCAGGCCATGGATGTACTGATCATGGATGATGTGCATAACTTCGCCGGCAAGGAAAAGACCCAGGATATCTTTTTTCACATATTCAATCATCTTCATCAATCAGGAAAGCAACTCATCATTACTTCAGATAAAGCACCAAAGGACCTGTCAGGTTTAGAGGAGCGCTTATTGTCAAGATTTAAGTGGGGCCTTTCAGCCGATCTCCAGGTTCCTGATCTGGAAACCCGTATGGCCATTCTGAAAAAGAAGATGTATTCTGATGGCATAGAGCTTCCTGGCGAAGTGATTGAATACGTCGCTCATAACATTGATAACAATGTTCGGGAACTGGAAGGCGCAATGGTTTCATTGCTTGCTCAATCAACGTTGAACAAAAAGGAGATAGATCTGAATCTTGCCAAATCTATGTTGAAGAACTTCATTAAGAACTCTTCAAAAGAGATTTCAATGGAGTTTATTCAAAAACTTGTTTGCGAGTATTTTGAAGTTCCGATTGAGATGGTTAAGTCAAAAACCCGCAAACGCGAAATCGTTCAGGCTCGCCAGATCTCTATGTATCTTGCTAAACTTCACACCAAAACATCTCTTAAGTCTATAGGCGCTTTTTTTGGTGGGAGAGATCACTCAACCGTAATTTATGCTTGCCAGACAGTTGACGATCTGATTGATACAGACAAAAAATTCAAAGGCTACGTGGCAGATATTCAAAAGAAACTTAAAATGAGTTAAGGTTTACTTTAATTCTAATAACACAACAAATGATCCCGTTAGGCCAAAGCTTAACGGGATCTTTTGTATGTTTAAATATGAAACGATTGTTTATACTGTCACTGCTTTTTCTAACAAGCAGTTTTGCCTCTTTCGCGCAAACCGGAACTGCGGAAAGAGATGCCGTAAAGAAAGTCATCAGTCAATTGTTTGACGGTATGCGAAAGGGAGACAGTTCCATGGTGAGCCAAACATTCTCCAAGGGCATGATCATGCAAACCATCTTAGGCCGTCAGGGAGAAACCCAGGTAAAGACAGATGAGCCTTCCGGTTTCTTAAAATCCCTCGGCACTCCGCATCCCGAAATCTGGGATGAGCGTATTACTTTTGACCATGTTTTAATTGATGATAATCTGGCAAGCGTGTGGACCAGTTACAAGTTTTACGTTGGCGCTAAGTTCAGCCATTGCGGAGTAAACTCCTTTCAGCTTGTAAAAAGCAATTCGGGCTGGAAGATTGTCCATATTATTGATACGAGAAGAAAAGAAAACTGTAATCAGATGTAAGAATCTTACTTTCTAAAACTTGCCAAACATCGCTGATGATATCTGCCAAGCATGGAACTGTTGAGAAGAGCCCAAATACTGATAACGACCTTAAATTGAAAGTCGGTAATTCTCAATCCATTCGAAGTTATATTGTACTTCTGGCAGGCATACCATCCGGAAATAAAGATTACAGGAACAAAGCTAATTGCCAAGTATTTGATGATTCGTGAATAGACGCTGAAGCCTACGATTAGAAGAGTTATCCAGATTGTAATAATGGAATAAAACTGAAAATCACTTAAAGCTAAAAAGTATAATACGGATGAATCATTGCTAAATATATACCATATTGAAAACAGAACTATCGGTAGTAAGCAAATCAGCACTTGCTGTTTTAATTCGCAGAAGTAAGAAAGCCCAATGGCCAGGATAAAAAAATTAAGAATAGTAATAACAAGCACTAAAGGGATATATAGTAGCAGGGCAGAAAAGAGGTAAAAGAGAACAAGAGGTAACGGTGTATCTAAATCCCCGCCATCAAACAGGTAGAAAGTCAATAAAACTGCGAAAGAAAAAATTGTGAGAAATACAGCATGATACTTTACAAGTCGTAGCGTATTATTCATATCACATTTTTAACTGATCTGTTTTAATCGCATTAATGCATAGAAAATACCGCTCGAGTGCAGGGCTTGTCCGAATTGATTCTCGAGCAGAAGCTCCTTAAGCTTTTGGATGCTTACTAATTCAACTACGATTTCCTCACCGCCATCAAGTTCCTGTTCCTGAACTTTTTTTCCGCCGGTTGCCAGAAAGCAATGGGTTTTATTATTTCCTGTGGCCGGATTAGCATATAAAATAGACAGTAATTCAATGTCTTTAAAAGCATATCCGGTCTCTTCAAGCAGCTCGCGGCGAACCGCTTGCTCGGGCGTTTCGTCTTTATCAATACAGCCGCCGGGTATTTCGAGTATAACTTCGCCCGCTGCATGTCGATACTGTTTAATAACGATAATTTCGTTATCCTCGGTAACAGCAACAACATTTACCCAATCCGGATACTCTAAAACATAGTAGGGCTTGATAATATTACCGTTAGGCATTTCGCAGGTATCTGCCCTTAAAGTTGCCCAGTGATCCTTAAATAGATATTCTGAAGATAGAAGCTTCCAGTTTAGTTCCAGCATTGCAATTGTAAATCTAGAGTATAAAGTAATTTACCAGCTTCCACTGGCACCACCACCGCCAAAGCTTCCGCCACCAAAACCGCCGAAGCCGCCACCACCGCCACCAAATCCGCCACCGCCGCCAGAAAAACCACCGAAACCGCCGCCACTACTGCGACCCATACCCGAACCCATCAGCATCCACCAGAAGGGGCTGGCAGCACCGCGACCGCCGATCACCTGGCTGCCTCCGCCACCACCTTTCTTTGAGATCAGGAAGATAACAGCAATAATTATCAGGAAGATGATAAAGCCTGATGGCCCTTTACTTTCTTTTGGTTTTTTACGGGCATCACTGTATTCACCCTTGGTGTAGGAAATAATTGCTGAGGTTCCCTGATCGAGTCCTCCAAAATAATTACCTGTCCGGAAATTTGGGGTGACCTCGTTTTCTATGATCCGGCGGGCAATGGCGTCCGGCAAGGCTCCTTCTACACCATAGCCGGTTTGTATAGTTACTTTGCGATCGCCGATAGCTGCCAGTAGCAGAACTCCGTTATTATTCTTACTTCCGCCAATTCCCCAGTTTTCGGCTAACCGGACAGCGTAATCGGCTACATCGTAGCCTTCTAATGATTTGATGAGTACAACAGCGATCTGTGTGCTTGTGGAATCGTCAAAAGCTACCAGCTTCTGCTCGAGCTGATTTATTTCTGCTTGTGATAAAGTATTTGTATAGTCATTTACAAGACGGTTTGGTTTTTCAGGAAAAGTTTGCGCTTGTGTAACAAAGGCAGTAAATATGAAAAGAAGGGAAAAGATGGAACGTTTTATAATCATTAGGAATTGGCTATTAAATAGTGACGGACTTATTTACCGTCCATAAAAGAAATGTCATCCGGGAGTTCGTTTTTATCGTCGTCCAGGTAGGGGAAGAAAGTTTGTAATGCTTTACCCGCCATGTCAACTCCGGTGATAATTCCCTGCATGAGGTTTCCCGCTTTAAAGTGAGCAAGCATAGCTTCTTTGGTGTCGTTCCAAAAATCATGTGGCACCACGCGGTTAATCCCGGCATCGCCAATGATGGCAAACTTGTGGTCAGTAACAGCTATGTAAATCAAAACGCCATTCCGTTGAGTCGTTTGATCCATTTCAAGCTTTCTAAAGTAATTGGCCGCTCTGTCCAATACAGGTTCACTGCAGGTCTTTTCTATACAGATCCTGATTTCTCCGGAAGTAAAACGCTCAGCGGCTTCCACTGCTTCCGTAATACGCTGCTGTTCATCTTCACTAAATATCTTCATTGATCTTTAAGGCATTAAAATTATAAACCCGGGAGCAGGTTTCTGATACTATTGATAGAGCCTTTACCCGGGTTTTAATATTGGATTAATAGCTCGTTAAAGTTGAGCTATATTAAACACTGATGTCTTAAAACTCCACTTTTGGAGCTTTGTTAGCTCCGGCTTCGGCCTGGAAATACCCTTTTTTCTCAAAGCCGAACATGCCGGCTGTGATATTATTAGGGAAACTACGGATCTTGGTGTTGTACTGCTGAGTAACTTCGTTAAATTTCATTCGTTCAACAGAAATACGGTTTTCAGTGCCTTCTAACTGTGACTGCAATTCAAGGAAGTTTTGATTAGCTTTTAACTCGGGATACTTTTCTACCACCACCATCAAACGTCCAAGTGCGGAACTTAACTCACCCTGGCTTGCCTGAAATTTAGCAATCGCCTCAGGGGTTAATTTGGTAGGATCCACCTGAACAGAAGTAGCCTTTGCTCTTGCTTCAATAACCTGGGTTAATGTTTCTTTCTCAAAATTGGCAGCTCCTTTAACAGAATTCACTAAATTGGGAATAAGGTCTGCACGTCTCTGGTACACGTTCTCAACTTGTCCCCATTGTGATGTTACTTGTTCATCAAGTTGGACCATACTGTTGTAGCCACACGAACTTAATGATGTTGCAGCAATAAATGCTATGAAGATGTAAAGGATTCTTTTCATGATTTAGGTTTAATTTGGGGACAATTTACGGCTTAGATAGCAATTTTCATACCTTTGTTACAAATCCGGGATAAAAACCCGGCAACATTATATGGTTAGAGAAGTCGAACTGGTTTTACTGCCAGAGCAAATAAACGACGGAGACGCGATCCGCGCTGCTGCCGCAGAAACATTCAAATTAAAGGCAGAACAAGTAAATCATGTTGAGGTTTTAAAACGATCAATTGATGCTCGCGGGCGAAAAGTTGTTTATCGTATTAAAGTTAAGGTCTATATTTCCGAAGTTCATGTTCCCGAAGTATTTTCTATTGACTATCCTGAAGTAGATAAGAGTAAGCCGGTTTTAATTGTTGGTGCTGGTCCCGCCGGATTGTTTGCTGCTCTCCGCTGTTTGGAATTAGGCTTAAAGCCGATCATACTTGAGCGTGGTAAGGATGTTAAGGAACGCCGACGTGATTTGGCTGCTATTAATAAGGAGGGGCTGGTAAATCCGGAATCAAACTACTGTTTCGGTGAGGGCGGGGCGGGAACGTACTCTGACGGTAAACTATATACTCGCTCAAACAAGCGTGGTGATGTAAACCAGGTTCTGAAGTATTTTGTCGCCCACGGTGCTACTCCCGATATCTTAATCGATGCCAGACCCCATATTGGAACTAATAAGCTGCCTCAAATAATTACATCCATCCGCGAAAGTATATTACGCGCCGGTGGAGAAGTTCATTTTAATTGTAAGGTCTCCGGATTCAAAATTGAGTCTGGCGTATTTAAAGGGGTGGAAACAGAAGGAGGTTCTGAGTTTTTAGCCGATTCAGTGATTTTGGCTACCGGACATTCCGCTCATGATATTCTGTATTTACTGCACGAGCAGAATACTCTCATTGAATCGAAGCCGTTTGCTCTGGGTGTTCGTATCGAGCATCCGCAGGATATTATCGATCAGGCACAATACCACATGGCCGACCGCGGACCGTATCTGCCACCTTCTTATTACAGTTTGGTCGAACAGGTTGATGGTCGTGGAGTCTTTTCTTTTTGCATGTGTCCGGGAGGTATTATTGCACCCTGTTCTACCCAGCAGGAAGAGATCGTAGTAAACGGTTGGTCTCCTTCCAAGCGAAACAATCCTTTTGCCAATTCCGGTACCGTAGTACAGGTTGGCTTAGAAGATGTTCCCGGTGATGATACCGATCCCTTTAAGCTACTTAAATATCAGCACGAAATTGAAAGGCTTGCTTTCATTGCAGGTGGTGGCAAATTGGTAGCCCCGGCACAGCGGATGATTGATTTTGTGAATGGAAAACTATCAGACAGTTTGCCGGTTAATTCATATTTGCCGGGAACAAAGAGCGCACAGCTCGATCAGGTTTTACCGGCATTTATATATGAGCGCTTAAGAAAGGCTTTACCTCTGTTTGGCAGAAAAATGAAAGGGTATTATACTAACGAAGCAATTCTGGTAGGAGTGGAGTCACGAACTTCATCACCTGTCAGAATACCCCGCGATAAAGTGACTTTACAGCATCCCCAGGTAAAGGGGTTGTTCCCTTGTGGTGAAGGAGCGGGTTATGCCGGTGGCATAGTTTCTGCAGCCATTGACGGAATGAATTGTGCCGATGCGATCATAAGGTAAGTTATATAGCGTATGGATTTATCAAAGGAATTTAGCAATGCCTACCACGGACAACCCTGGCATGGTAAAAGCTCGTTGGAAATCGTTGAGGCTTCTAACCCCGAAAAGGTATTTAGCCACTGGATTCCAGGTGCCCACTCAATTGCCGAACTGGTTCTGCATCTAACTGTATGGACGGATGAAGCCCTTGGACGGCTTCAGGGTAAGCCGGCTTCAGAGCCCTTACGTGGAGACTGGCCGACAGTTTCAGGTACCGACCTGGAGAGATGGCAGACGATGCTTGCGGATTTCAAAATTGTGCATCAAAACTTGCTTGAGTACATCAGAGATTTTAATGGTGATCAATGGAACAAGATGGTTGTGGATTCGGGAGCAGAGTTAGATGTAACAATCGGTCCTTATTCGGAGTTGGTTAATGGTATAATTCAGCACTTGGCATATCATTCAGGACAAATATCGCTGCTGCAAAAATTTTAATAAAGATGAAGAAGACATTAATAATAGGAGCTACAAATAACCCGGGTCGCTACGCGAGCTTAGCCGCTCATCGCTTAACAGCCCATGGCCATGATATAGTCAACGTAGGAATTAAAACCGGTGAAGTAGCCGGCGTGCCGATAGAAAGAGCCGGAGAGATACATCAGGATGTAGATACGATCACGCTATATGTAGGACCTCAGCATCAAACTGAGTATTTCGACTATATTGTAAAGACGAAACCCAAGCGTATTATCTTTAATCCGGGAACTGAAAACCAGGAGTTAGAAGAACTTGCGGAGAAAAATGGTATAGAAACAATGGATGCCTGTACTCTGGTACTTCTTTCCACCGGCCAATATTAACCAAGCCGTTAGAGTCTCTGGTTAACAATTCGTAATTCTTTAGGGAAATAGTTGTTGATGCGGTTATATAATACTTTAGCCCAGCCGAGAGGATGGTCGTTATAGCATACTAAAGCCCACCCCTGAAAATCCGCGGTTGCTTTTACTTCGTTCCTTTTTAAATACTCCACAGCTTGTTCAGCCGTTAAATTTAGCTTCGGTGTTCCCGGATTATTAATCAGGCTTAGTGCCAGTTCATGATGAGGTATAATATCTTTGCCCATAACTTTTCCAATCCGGGTACCCGACTTCTTTAGATAGAGTTTCGTTTTCAAGATCTCCAGGTCTGCAAAATGCCCTGAATGAATTGCAAACTGTTCATCATTCAGAGCCTGGACAATGAAATCAGAAGCAGGCTTAAGCCACTTTTGCATCAACTCTTCATCTTTAGGATTAGCTTTAGGCTGATACGCTCGTTTCGTCTTCGTTTCTTCCGCTTTATCATTCTTCCTGAAGCATGCCATATAAAGGCCTTCTCCTTTAAGTTTATGAGGGTAAAACCGATATCCATAAGCCCCTTTCTTCTCAGAGACCGTTTCCTGGATTCCCCAGTTATCAATTAATGGTATCCTTATAGTAGACATATTAAATTCTCCGCATAACCAGTCGGCAATATCTTCATTCTCCTGCCTGGAATAAGAGCAGGTTGAATAGATCAGTGTTCCGTTTTCTTTTAAGGATGAATAAACATCCGCCAGAATACGTTGCTGCCTTTCGCTGCATAGTTGAACAGCACTTTCAGACCAATGGGATATGGCCGCGGGGTCCTTCCTAAACATACCCGACCCGGAGCAAGGCGCATCCACTACGATAGCATCAAAGTAACCAGGAAGTCGTTTAAAATCGCGCGGGTCGTTATTTGAGACAAATATGTTTGTGGGGCCCCATTTGTTAAGATTGTCGGTAAGGATGGGTACCCGTGTTTTAATGATTTCGTTTGATACTAATAGGCTATCAGGAGAAAGCAGAGAACTGACTAAAGTGCTTTTCCCGCCAGGCGCTGCGCAGAGGTCAAGAACGCGGATGGGTTTACCATCTTTCAGAGTTGTTTTACACGCCTGCTCCAGAAACATAGATGATGCTTCCTGAACATAGTAGCAACCTGCGTGAAAAAGCGGGTCAGTTGTGAAATTTGGTCTTTCTTCTAAATAACGCCCGCTTGTGCACCAGGGAACTACTTCCTCATCAATAAATCGATCTGAAGTTTTAAAGGGATTCAACCTGACGGAGGTAACAAATTCACCTTTATCTATAGAGTCTACTAATAGTTCGTCTTCTAAACCGAAATTCTCTTTTAAGGATCTGATAAAGGGAGGTGGAAGTTTTGAACTCATAATGGTTCAAAAATACAGTATCGGTATCAAAAGTTTACGGATTAAGGCTAAAAGCTTATTCACGTTATCCATTAGAATCAATGCTCAATCTCTATTTCACGTGTTATTGTATTTATTAATTCTATCAAGTAACCAGAAGGGAATCTGCCGTCCATCTGGATCGCCACATACTATATGCTTATTATATACTTACTATGTGCTTACTATATCATCCTTCGATCAAAAGCCTGTAAGCACCCTGTAAGGATATAGTCAGTATATGGTGAACTACGAGGAAGTTGCGTTACCGGCTAAACTTTTCGTCGAACCAGTTGTTATTCAGAGCGCAAAAGCCGAAGCATCAAACTTTTTCGATCTCGTTTTCAGGGGGTTACCTTAGCGGGGAGACTTTTTTAAAACAATAGTTGCGCGGATTGGGAAATGTTTCTACTTTTGCAACCCGCTAAGGAAGCAAAGCGGAATTGTTCTTAGAGAAGTTAGAGGTTAAAAGAAAGAGTTAGAGAGGAGGTTTAGGCCGAATTGAAAGTCTTTCAGCAGCAGGGAAAGGGAGCCAGAAATTATTTTCAAATAAAGTTTGGCAGAGAGGAAAAAGCTGTTACCTTTGCACTCCGCAATCGAAGGAAAGCGGACGTTCTCAGACAGGTTAGGTAAAGGAGTAAAAATGGCACTGGCGAATAAGCTGGTGCAGATTTTCACATAGAAAGGGCTCCAAATTATTTTCACAAATAATTTGCAGATAACAAAATCTTTTCTACCTTTGCAATCCCAAACAGGGAGAGACACAGCAAGTCTAAAAAACAAACACTGAAAGGCGCGATGCCGGACAGGACAACAACAAGATTTAAACGGGAAATGAGAGCAGCAATGCTTGCACGACCGATCAAAAATATCAGCCAAACCGCGAGGCGCCGGCGAGAAGTTCTTTAAAGAAATGTCAAGTAGCGTAACGAGTAAATAAGAAACTCGTTTTTTTATAGTCGGTAGACTAATATAGATACAACACGCTCGATTTGGAATGCTTCGGCAGGAAGATGAAGAGCAGATTCTATTTGAGATACGAATAGAGTCAAGACAAGCATCATTTTTACAATGGAGAGTTTGATCCTGGCTCAGGATGAACGCTAGCGGCAGGCCTAATACATGCAAGTCGAACGATACCAGGGAGCTTGCTCTCTGGGAAAGTGGCGCACGGGTGCGTAACGCGTATGCAACCTACCTTAATCAGGGGGATAGCCTCTCGAAAGAGAGATTAACACCGCATAAAATCAAAGAATGGCATCATTCAATGATCAAATATTTATAGGATTAAGATGGGCATGCGTGTCATTAGCTAGTTGGTGAGGTAACGGCTCACCAAGGCGACGATGACTAGGGGATCTGAGAGGATGACCCCCCACACTGGTACTGAGACACGGACCAGACTCCTACGGGAGGCAGCAGTAAGGAATATTGGTCAATGGAGGCAACTCTGAACCAGCCATGCCGCGTGCAGGAAGACGGCCCTATGGGTTGTAAACTGCTTTTATACGGGAATAAACCTTTCTTCGTGAAGAGAGCTGAATGTACTGTAAGAATAAGGATCGGCTAACTCCGTGCCAGCAGCCGCGGTAATACGGAGGATCCAAGCGTTATCCGGATTTATTGGGTTTAAAGGGTGCGTAGGCGGCTTATTAAGTCAGGGGTGAAAGACGGTGGCTCAACCATCGCAGTGCCTTTGATACTGATGAGCTTGAATACACTTGAGGTAGGCGGAATGTGACAAGTAGCGGTGAAATGCATAGATATGTCACAGAACACCAATTGCGAAGGCAGCTTACTAAGGTGCAATTGACGCTGAGGCACGAAAGCGTGGGGATCAAACAGGATTAGATACCCTGGTAGTCCACGCCCTAAACGATGAATACTCGATGTTAGCGATATACAGTTAGCGTCTAAGCGAAAGCGTTAAGTATTCCACCTGGGGAGTACGCCCGCAAGGGTGAAACTCAAAGGAATTGACGGGGGCCCGCACAAGCGGAGGAGCATGTGGTTTAATTCGATGATACGCGAGGAACCTTACCCGGGCTTGAAAGTTACTGAATGTTCCAGAGATGGAACAGTCCGCAAGGACAGGAAACTAGGTGCTGCATGGCTGTCGTCAGCTCGTGCCGTGAGGTGTTGGGTTAAGTCCCGCAACGAGCGCAACCCCTATGTTTAGTTGCCAGCATGTAATGGTGGGGACTCTAAACAGACTGCCTGTGCAAACAGAGAGGAAGGAGGGGACGACGTCAAGTCATCATGGCCCTTACGTCCGGGGCTACACACGTGCTACAATGGGCAGTACAGAGGGCAGCTACCTGGTAACAGGATGCCAATCTCAAAAAGCTGTTCACAGTTCGGATTGAGGTCTGCAACTCGACCTCATGAAGTTGGATTCGCTAGTAATCGCAGATCAGCAATGCTGCGGTGAATACGTTCCCGGGCCTTGTACACACCGCCCGTCAAGCCATGAAAGTTGGGGGTACCTGAAGTATGTTACCGCAAGGAGCGTCCTAGGGTAAAACCGATAATTGGGGCTAAGTCGTAACAAGGTAGCCGTACCGGAAGGTGCGGCTGGAATACCTCCTTTCTAGAGAGTGTGCCGACTACACTCGTTATGCTACTGATATTCTTTAATTAAAGACATTAAAAGACAACCCAAAAGATGAGCCATCAGGGTGCTCCATTTTGAGACCGGGGATGAGATGAGAACAGGATCATGTGATTTAATAATCTCTAACTGATACTCACTCTTTAACTACACAGTCCCGTAGCTCAGTTTGGTTAGAGCACTACACTGATAATGTAGGGGTCAGCAGTTCAAATCTGCTCGGGACTACCAGGTTTAATTTTTCGGGGGATTAGCTCAGCTGGCTAGAGCACCTGCCTTGCACGCAGGGGGTCAACGGTTCGAATCCGTTATTCTCCACTAATACAATGAGTGAATTAGCAAATGAGCAAATTGAAGTACACAGTACCATTAACCGCGAGGGTTAATACTTGACATTTTAACAACAGGAAATTGACCATCAGGGGTCTTTAAACGGTTCGACACCGTGATTATCCGCGTTTCGATTGACTAATCAGCACATTTGCTCATTAGCTAATTGAAGAACGTTCTTTGACATATTGGAAAAAAAGTAATTGAAAGAGAAGACAACAGTAGGGACAACCCTTTAAGTTGTGCAAACAACTAAGAGTAAGTTGATCTCATTTATAAAAGCATATCTATACGAGCAAAAGCGTATAAGATAGAAGAAAGTAAGAAAGGGCACACGGGGGATGCCTAGGCTCTCAGAGGCGATGAAGGACGTGATAAGCTGCGATAAGCTTCGGGTATTAGCAAATATGAATTGATCCGAAGATTTCCGAATGGGGAAACCTAACTAGTTGAAGACTAGTTGCAAATATGCGCAAACCCGCTGAACTGAAACATCTAAGTAAGCGGAGGAAGAGAAAACAATAGTGATTTCCTGAGTAGTGGCGAGCGAAAGGGAAACAGCCCAAACCAGCATTGTTACGGCAATACTGGGGTTGTAGGACTACAACATGGTATATCAAAGTGAAGCAGAACAGGTTGGGAAACCTGGCCATAGAGCATGACAGCTGCGTACGCGTAAGCAATGATAACCTAGTAGGATCCTGAGTACCGCGAGGTCGGAGACGCCTTGTGGGAATCTACCGGCACCATCCGGTAAGGCTAAATACTCCTGAGAGACCGATAGTGAACTAGTACCGTGAGGGAAAGGTGAAAAGAACCGTGAATAACGGAGTGAAATAGAACCTGAAACCGTGTGCTTACAAGCGGTCGGAGCAGACTTGTTCTGTGACGGCGTGCCTTTTGCATAATGAGCCTACGAGTTACTCCTCTCTGGCAAGGTTAAGTGTTTTAGACACGAAGCCGAAGCGAAAGCGAGTCTGAATAGGGCGTATAGTCAGAGGGGGTAGACGCGAAACCTTGTGATCTACCCATGGACAGGTTGAAGGTGCGGTAACACGTACTGGAGGACCGAACCGATAAACGTTGAAAAGTTTCCGGATGATCTGTGGGTAGGGGTGAAAGGCTAATCAAACTGGGAAATAGCTCGTACTCCCCGAAATGTTTTTAGGAACAGCGTCGTGGTTAAGTTTAATAGAGGTAGAGCTACTGATTGGGTGCGGGGGAGTCAAATCCTACCAAATCCAGACAAACTCCGAATGCTAATTAAATATACACGGCAGTGAGGCGCGGGGTGCTAAGGTCACGCGCCGAGAGGGAAAGAACCCAGACCATCAGCTAAGGTCCCAAAATTACCGCTAAGTTGAACTAACGAGGTCCGATTGCACAGACAGCTAGGATGTTGGCTTGGAAGCAGCCATTCATTTAAAGAGTGCGTAACAGCTCACTAGTCGAGCGATCGGGCATGGATAATAAACGGGCATTAAGTGGTATACCGAAGCTATGGATTTACGTTGAAATAGTACGTGAGTGGTAGGGGAGCATTCTGTCATCAGTGAAGCTACAGGCGTTAGCCGTGGTGGAGAGGACAGAAAAGCAAATGTAGGCATAAGTAACGATAAGGCGGGAGAGAAACCCGCCCACCGAAAGACTAAGGTTTCCTGATCAACGCTAATCGGATCAGGGTTAGTCGGGGCCTAAGGTGTACCCGAAGGGGGAAGCCGATGGATAATGGGTTAATATTCCCATACTTTTTATAACTGCGATGTGGTGACGGAGTAGTGACACTGCCGCGATCTGACGGAATAGATCGTTAAAAGGCGTAGGTATTGGACCGGTAGGCAAATCCGCTGGTCTAGCTGAAACCCAATAGTACCGCGAGCCTTCGGGTGAGTGGATAGAGCAGGTAAACAGACTTCCAAGAAAACCCGCTAAGCTTCAGGTTATAAAAACCCGTACCGTAAACCGACACAGGTAGTCGAGGAGAGAATCCTAAGGTGCTCGAGTGAATCATGGCTAAGGAACTCGGCAAAATGGCCCTGTAACTTCGGGAGAAGGGGCGCTGGCAGCAATGTCAGCCGCAGTGAAAAGGCCCAGGCGACTGTTTAACAAAAACACATGGCTTTGCAAAATCGAAAGATGAGGTATAAGGCCTGACACCTGCCCGGTGCTGGAAGGTTAAGAGGGGATGTTAGTGGCGCAAGCTGCGACGCATTGAATTGAAGCCCCAGTAAACGGCGGCCGTAACTATAACGGTCCTAAGGTAGCGAAATTCCTTGTCGGGTAAGTTCCGACCTGCACGAATGGTGTAACGATCTGGGCGCTGTCTCAGCCATGAGCTCGGTGAAATTGTGGTATCGGTGAAGACGCCGGTTACCCGCAACGGGACGGAAAGACCCCATGCACCTTCACTACAACTTAACATTGATATTGGATACAGGATGTGTAGGATAGGCGGGAGATTGTGAAGCGGCTTCGCTAGGAGTCGTGGAATCAACCTTGAAATACCGCCCTTTCTGTATTCGGTGTCTAACTCTACTATGTGGAGGACATTGTTTGGTGGGTAGTTTGACTGGGGTGGTCGCCTCCAAAAAGGTAACGGAGGCTTTCAAAGGTAAGCTCAGTACGCTTGGTAACCGTACGAGGAGTGCAATAGCATAAGCTTGCTTGACTGTGAGACAGACAAGTCGATCAGGGTCGAAAGGCGGATATAGTGATCCGGTGGTTCTGCATGGAAGGGCCATCGCTCAAAGGATAAAAGGTACGCTGGGGATAACAGGCTGATCTCCCCCAAGAGCTCATATCGACGGGGAGGTTTGGCACCTCGATGTCGGCTCGTCACATCCTGGGGCTGGAGAAGGTCCCAAGGGTTCGGCTGTTCGCCGATTAAAGTGGCACGCGAGCTGGGTTCAGAACGTCGCGAGACAGTTCGGTCCCTATCTGTTGTGGGCGTAGGAAATTTGAATGGGGCTGACCTTAGTACGAGAGGACCGGGTTGGACCAACCGCTAGTGAATCTGTTATGCCGCCAGGTGTACTGCAGAGTAGCTACGTTGGGAATAGATAAGCGCTGAAAGCATCTAAGTGCGAAACTAGCCATGAGATGAGATTTCCATTGAGGGTCGTCGAAGACTACGACGTTGATAGGTTACAGGTGTAAAGGTGGTGACATCATAGCCAAGTAATACTAATTACCCGAAGCTTTCTTCATGCACCCATTTCCTTGAGGAGTGGCATGCATAAGGCAGGTAGTATATATTGTTGTTTTCTTATTCAAGTACTTTTTCCAGTATGTTAAGATATTATGTGAGTACTTAGTACAGAGTACGTAGTAGTTAGATACCGGTCACACGGACTAACCACGCTCTGTAAAGGTCAGTATCCGTACGCTAGTTCATCTAAGTACTGTATACTAACTACTAATTACTGACAAAGATCTTCAGGTGCCTATATCGGCGGTGTCCACCTCTTCCCATTCCGAACAGAGAAGTTAAGCCCGCCAGAGCCGATGGTACTGCCGTAAAAGGTGGGAGAGTAGGTCGGTGCCCAATTTTATAAAACCCTTGTCCATAATCGGATGAGGGTTTTTTTTTGCCTTTACTTTTTCACTGAATTGGCTCAGTTTTCATATCACACCGCCCAATTATCTTCTAAGTAGGATAAGTTGGCAACAAAAGCTTAAATTGTAAATTAGCCCTTGCTCAAGATGGAATCATTTACCCTGCCCTTTCAACTAGCTACTGACTTTATTAATCGTACCAATCGGGCCGTTTTTTTAACAGGGAAAGCGGGGACCGGTAAGACGACGTTCCTAAAAGAGATCAGGCAACATACTCACAAACAAACTGCGGTTGTGGCGCCTACCGGTGTAGCTGCTATAAATGCGGGTGGCTCTACAATTCATTCATTTTTTCAATTACCTTTTCATCCATATCTGCCGGAAAAGCAGAAGGGCCAGGTGAGCAACGCAGTAGCCGGTAAAAATGAATTAATTGGAAGGGTAAAGATCAATACCACCCGGCGTAAGATCTTTCAGGAACTGGAATTGCTTATTATTGATGAAATCAGCATGGTTCGCTGCGACACCATGGACGCTATTGACGTTTTGTTACGGCATTTCAGACATAGACCCAATGAACCCTTTGGTGGGGTCCAGGTATTATTAATTGGTGATATGTACCAGCTGTCGCCGGTTGCCAATGAACTTGTTTGGAGTGAACTCTCTTCCTTTTATAAAAGCCGGTACTTTTTCCATAGCCGGGTGATGATGCAACAGCCTCCTGTTTATATCGAGCTCGATAAGATTTACAGGCAGAAAAACGAGAACTTCATCAAAGTTTTAAACGAGGTCCGGAATAACAATCTATCGCCGGAAGGATATGCTCTACTTAACGACCGGTATGATCCAAAGTTTGTAGCTGCTAAAGAGGATAATTATATCACACTAAGCACCCACAATTATATAGCGGATGAAATTAATACGAAGGAATTAACGATGCTGAACGGGAAGACCGAGACGTTCAGCGCTTTGATCAAGGGAGAGTATCCTGAAAATATCTACCCCATTGACTCCAAGTTGGAGTTTAAGATAGGAGCAAAGGTGATGTTTATAAAGAATGACCTTGAAAAAGATAAGCGATTCTATAATGGCAAAATAGGTTCAATAACCGCGATTAATAAAGATACTATACAGGTACAGTGTCCAAATGAAAGTGAGCCGATAACTGTGAGTCAATATTTGTGGGAAAACATGAAGTACGACATGGATGCGACAACCCAGTTGATCGAGGAGAAAGTTGTCGGCACATTCCTGCAATTTCCTCTCCGTCTTGCCTGGGCGATCACCATACATAAAAGTCAGGGTTTAACTTTTGAGCGTGCAATTATTGACGCGGGTAAAGCATTTGCGCCTGGGCAAGTTTATGTTGCATTGAGTCGCTGCACTTCCCTGGAGGGGTTAGTTCTTATGAGCCCTATTAATCCTGGCAGTCTCTCCAATGATCAGAATATAGTATCGCACAGTAATAGTAAGCCAGCCGTTGAAGAAACTGCGAGATCTTTATCAGGGGAAAAGAAAAGGTTTCAGGAGCAGTTACTCGTTCAACTTTTTGATTTCGAAATAGGGATAAGTCAGGCAGCAAACCTGGAACATCTTTTTCAAGCTAATTCAGGATCTTTTAATCTGGAGTCCGAAGATTTTATTCTAAGCCTTCGCCATCTCCTGGATGAGGTACAGGTTACAGCAAGAAAGTTCCAGGCGCAACTGAGGAACTTGTTTGCTATGACCGATCTTTTGCCAGAGGAACTTCAAAAGAGAATTGCGGCTGCATCAACCTACTTTAGCGTAAAAACAGAGGATGTAATCACTTGCATAAAGAAATGTTCTGTAGAAACAGATAGTAAAACGAGAGCGCAAAACTTTGATGATGCGTTAAATGATCTATTTGCAGCTCTGGCATTGAAACAGCATATGATAACTGGAATTAAAGCGACATTTACGGTGGACGAATATTACAAAGCACGCAGACGTTTTATTGTTCCATCATTTAAAGTGGATACTTACTCTGGGAAAAAAGCAAGTTCTTCTAATAAGAGCGAGAGTAAAATTAAAAAGGATAAAGAGTCCAAAACACCGAAAACAGATACTAAGCTTACCTCGTTCGAGCATTATCAATCCGGTAAAACACCACAGCAAATTGCCGAATTACGGGGCTTTACGGTAGGGACAATTCAGGGACATTTGGCACATTACGTGATAAATGGCGACATTAAACTTTCTGAGTTAGTAGATGCTGACAGAGTGAAATTAATTGAAACAGCCCTTAACTCTTTCCCGGATAGCGATCTTAATGCATTAAAACAACAACTGGGAAATGACATTAGTTACGGAGAAATCCGACTCGTATCAAAGCTTTATAACGGTGGCGAGAAGGATGATAAGGACGTAGTTTTTTAATATCTATAGTTTTCAAGATTACGGGAAGCAACTTCCCCCAGGCTATTTATTATTTTTCAGAGTTTTGGTTCTCACGCGGTTAACTGAAATTTTGCGCTATTGTTGCGAACTTTTAATTGTAAGTCCGAATCAGCTTTATTACAAAAATCTTCATTCAACCCACCGTTAATTCTTATATTTGGCCTTTTAAAATCAAACGATGGATATTAGTTTTGGAGCCCGTGGCGAAGTAATGAAGCATGTTGAAAAATTCATGCTCGAAACAATGGATGAATACTTAAAACCTATTGATACCAATTGGCAGCCTGCAGATTTTCTACCTGACTCGACTCAAGACAACTTTTTCCAGGGAGTTAGAGAACTTCAGGAAAATGCTCGCGATATCTCATATGACTTGATGGCCGTTCTGATTGGTGATACCATTACTGAAGAAGCACTTCCAACTTATGAATCATGGCTAACTATGGTTGAGGGGATCTCGAAAGACGAGAGCCAGGGTTGGATGAAATGGGTACGCTTATGGACCGCTGAAGAAAACCGTCACGGAGATCTTTTAAATAAATACTTATACCTTTCAGGACGGGTAAACATGCGTCAGATGGAAGTATCTACCCAGTATTTAATTGCTGACGGCTTCGATATAGGCACGGGTCACGATCCATACCGTAACTTTATTTACACAAGTTTTCAGGAATTAGCTACCAATATATCTCATCGTCGTGTAGCATCTCTTGCTAAAAAGGCAGGTGACACGCTGTTATCTAAAATGTGTGGTGTAATTGCTTCAGATGAAGCCCGTCATGCTAAGGCCTACAAAGATTTTATGGGAGAAATCTTCCGTGTTGATCCAAATGAAGCGATGATAGCCTTCGAAGATATGATGCGCCAAAAAATTGTTATGCCGGCTCACTTCTTACGTGAGGTTGGTCTGAACATCGGACAAACTTTCGGTCACTTTACCGATGCTGCCCAGCGTTTAGGAGTATATACCGCAGTTGACTATGTAGACATCATGAAGCAATTGATTATTGACTGGAATGTGGAGAGCCTTGGTGACCTGAATGAAAGCGGTGAGAAAGCCCGTGATTATGTTTTACAGCTGCCAAATCGTCTGCTGCGAGTTGCCGAACGAATGAAAACTCCGTCATTAGAATATAAGTTTACCTGGATAGCCGGTTAAACAAAAAAAGCGGACTTTGAAAAAAAGTCCGCTTTTTTTATTGCTGATAATTTCGAGTGTTATTAATTACTATACCAATTGCATTTTCTTAGGATTCCATAATATGGCAGTTTCCTTATTGTAGCTGTCGTTACACAACAACGCAGGTGCAGCAGCGCGATAGCCGAACACGGCGTCCTCAGCTACCTTTCCACCGTTTCTGATGGCATCATAGAAGTTGACAAAATGATCGTAAGGTCCACCTAAATAACCTTTCTCTGCTGCAAAGGTATATTCTTCAGGTGGGAGAATCCGTTTTCTTCCGGAGGCTTCAGCTCCTGCTTTTCTCATCTGCTCGATATAGAACGGGTCGTCAGATGCAAAGCTTTTGTTCCTTTTCAAAGTCACACTGTCCCAGGTAACATCCATAGACCCTTCTGTTCCGACCAGCTTTAGATAGGTAGTGCCGCTTGTGCCATCCACGAAATTACATCTTAGCGAAAGATTGAATGCCGGGTGAGCTTTGCTCTCAGGATAATCAAACGTACCTAATAGGACGTCGGGAACTTCCCGGCCGTCTTTCCAATATCTTAAACCTCCAGAAGCATATACCTTATTAGGACCAAAGGAATCAGTTATAAAATGCAGGCTTGAGAAAAGATGCACAAAAAGGTCTCCTGCCATACCGGTTCCATAATCTTTGTAATTCCTCCATCTGAAAAAGCGGGTAGCATCGAAGGGCTTCTTATTGGTATTACTAACAAAGGTGTCCCAGTCAACGGTTTGCGGCGATGCATCCGCTGGAATTGGGTATTGCCATGCGCCAAGGGGAGAGTGACGTGCCCAAAAGCCCTCGGCATAAATTAGTTTTCCGATAGCGCCATCCTCCAGCAATTGCTTGGCTTTTTCATTTCCTAAAGATGACACACCCTGGCTTCCAACCTGGAATACTTTGCCGGTTTGTTTCTGTGTTTTGATAACATCCGGTCCCTCATTTATAGAATGAACCATCGGCTTCTCGCAATACACATGCTTTCCAGCTTTCATTGCATCTATGGAGATCTGCTGGTGCCAATGGTCTGGTGTTGCCACGATCACCGCATCAACATCCGGACGGCTTAAAATCTCTTTGTAGGCTCTTGTTGTATAAAGATCAGACCCCCATCGTGTTTGGGCCTCCTTTAAACGACCATCATACAGATCACATACTGCCACCAGTTTGGCTCCCGGCACTTGCAACCCAGTCAGGGCATCCTGAACACCCATACCGCCGGCACCGATTAACGCAATGTTAATCTGATCATTGGCACTAAAGCCAGGTTTTATTTTTATTAATTCGTGATAGGTTGACTGAGCTTCTTCTGATGCAAAAACATTGGATCCAACTGCGACTGCAGCGGTGGTTGCAGCCAGCTTTCTTATAAAACTTCTTCGGGAGTCTTGAGAATCTTCTTTCATGTATGCTTAAAGTTAATTGGTAAAATTGTGTGAATAATATACTACCTGAGTTCTTTAACCTGGATGTCTTTCCACCGAACTTTTATTCCACCGCCATCATGGATTTGCAACGCAATAAAGCCATCACCCTGCCCAAGCTTATCATCTTTTAACTGAATCATCTTTTTACCATTAAGCCAGGTTGTCACCTGATCATTTACCATCCGGATTCGCATGGTATTCCAGCTGTCGGGTTTAAGATTCTTTTCAGCTTCTGCAGTGGGTTTAATAAGCCATCCTCGTCCATAGGATTCGTAAATACCACCAGTACTACTTCCCGGTGGAGCTACTTCAACCTGCCAGCCGCTGATTTTAGTGCCTTCTATTCCTGAACGAATAAACACTCCGCTGTTTCCGTTAGCCTCCAGTTTGAACTTAAGGTCAAGGACGAAGTTTTTGTATTTCTTATCTGTAGAAAGATAGCCATACTGTTTATCTGGTCCGCTCTCGCAAACAAGTTCACCTTTTTCTACATACCACTTTTCTGTACCGTGAACGGTCCAGCCGGTAAGATCTTTTCCGTTAAAGAGCTTTTTAAAATCAGCACCATCCGGTTTTGCGGAAATTACAAAAAGGGATATTAGTAATAATAGATACTTCATAGCATTCTTGTTTTTGTTATTAGTTACTTAAACTCTTATATAAATCTTGTTTCTGTCGAGAATTAATCCAATAAGCCAGCATACCGTCATGAAAGAAAGTGCGAATAGCAAGGAACCAAAAGGACCAGGGGCCACCACTTGATAAATATTAGCATTTATCCAGGTAACCAAATTTGTATCAGGTGCTACATTTATCATGTAAAGGACAACAATCAGTAATTCGGACAGAAGATATATAAACAAAGGGTTTTTACCAAATACGGTAAAAAAGCAGGTCCATTTCCATATCTTTTGTGTGTTCATTTCTAGTAAATAAACAAATCCGGAGATAATGATGAGGTCTAGACCGGTGGTTAAGAGTACAAACGAACTTGTCCAGAGTTTCTTATTAATGGGAAAGGCCATATTCCAGCATAAAGCGATAAAAATGAATAAGCATCCTATCAGAAGAAGCTTTGTCAGAGTTTCATAACTTTTGCCTCTTTCCTGCAAAAACTTCCCTGCATAGTATCCTATCACCACATTAACAATAGCGGGCATCGTACTTAATATGCCTTCGGGGTCAAAAGCCACCCCCTCACCATGATAAAGGTGACTTGATCCTAATAGGAATTTGTCGAGATACTCACCGGCATTCCCCTGCATACTGAAAGGATCTCCCGGAGCCCCCAACAGCAACAATAAGATCCAATATAGGAGCAGCAAACCACCGGAAAGCAGGAGGACTTTTTTAATAGATAAATAGTGGATCATTATTGAACTAAAAAAATAGCATAAGGCTATTCTTTGCAGTACACCCATTATCCGCGTGTCACTAATTGGCGAAAGAGAAAGGCTCCCCGTACTATCAGTACGGAAAAAGGGAAACCAGTACATCAGATATCCTAATAAAAAAATAAGGATCGTTCGTCTGACTACTTTGATCAAGATTTTATCTCCCAAGCCCTTGTTTTTAAGCATTGAGAAACTCATTGCATTTCCGACGGCAAATAAAAATGAAGGGAAGACAAGATCAGTAGGTGTAAATCCATGCCATGTGGCATGTAGAAGAGGCGCAAAGGGAGTAGCTCCACTGCCGGGAGTATTCACGATGATCATGAAGCAAATAGTCATTCCCCGGAACACATCCAACGACAAAAATCGAGTGGAGGCTGTCATCTTGAAATACGCATAATGAGTTAACCCATAGTTCTTAAAACAAGCTTACATAAAAGTTATAATAAGCACAATGTTTTATTAAGTTATTTAGAAAATAGGAGATGCTAGCTCTATTAAAAATTAATAATAAATTCTTTAAAAGCAAAAGCCGGTACTTGTGGGTTACCGGCTTATTTGTGTCAGACTAGGTTCGTTTTACATATTCCTTCTATACTGCCCGCCAACCTGGTATAAGGCGTTAGAGATCTGCCCTAAAGAGCAAACTTTACATACTTCCATCAAGCTGTCAAAAATGTTTTGACCCAAAACAGCCTTTTGTTGCAAATCCTTTAAAAACTGTGATGAAACCTCTTTATTTCTATTCTGGAATGCTTCTAGAGCTGCAATCTGAAACTGCTTTTCTTCTTCGGTTGCCCTGATGACTTCAGAAGGAACAATAGTTGGGGATCCGTTTTTATTTAAGAAAGTGTTGACCCCGATAATCGGATATTCGCCAGTATGTTTCAAGGTTTCATAGTACAACGATTCCTCCTGGATCTTTCCTCGTTGGTACATGGTTTCCATAGCGCCCAGCACGCCTCCCCGATCATTAATGCGCTTGAACTCTGTCAGCACGGCTTCTTCAACCAGGTCAGTCAGATCTTCAATGATAAAAGATCCCTGTAATGGATTTTCATTTTTAGCTAAACCCAACTCTCTGTTAATGATCAGCTGGATAGCCATTGCCCTACGAACGGACTCTTCGGTTGGCGTGGTGATGGCTTCATCGTAGGCATTGGTATGCAGCGAATTACAGTTATCGTAAATTGCATAGAGGGCCTGCAGAGTAGTTCTTATATCATTGAAATCAATCTCCTGGGCATGCAAGGACCTGCCGGAGGTTTGAATATGATATTTTAGTTTCTGTGACCGGTCATTCCCTTTGTACTTGTTTTTTATAGCCTTTGCCCAAATCCTTCTTGCCACACGACCTATCACCGAATACTCAGGATCCGTACCGTTTGAAAAGAAGAACGATAGGTTAGGAGCGAAGTCATCAATGTTCATTCCGCGACTTAAATAATATTCCACGAAAGTGAAGCCATTGCTCAAAGTAAACGCTAATTGCGAAATCGGATTAGCTCCAGCCTCGGCAATATGATACCCGGATATAGAAACCGAATAGAAGTTTCGCACCTTGTTGTCGATAAAGTACTTCTGAATGTCACCCATCATCCGCAAAGCGAACTCTGTAGAAAATATGCAAGTATTCTGAGCCTGGTCTTCTTTCAAAATATCGGCCTGCACTGTTCCACGAACACTCGCTATAGCGTAAGCTTTGATTTTTCCGTAAACATCTTTCGGCAAAACCTGGTCACCGGTAACTCCTAAAAGCATCAGGCCTAAACCATCATTACCCTGTGGAAGTTCACCCTGGTAGTAAGGACGCTTAGCACCTCTGGCGCGGTAGATATCGTTGATCTTTGCATCAACCTCTTTCTCCAGACCATTTTCCTTAATATACTTTTCGCATTGCTGATCAATGGCCGCATTCATAAAGAAGCCAAGCAGCATGGGTGCAGGCCCGTTAATAGTCATTGACACTGACGTAGAAGCATGGCAAAGGTCGAAGCCTGAGTACAGTTTCTTTGCGTCATCCAGCGTGGCAATGCTCACTCCAGAATTTCCGATCTTACCGTAAATGTCTGGACGGATGTGCGGATCTTCGCCATATAAGGTAACTGAATCAAAAGCCGTGGACAGGCGATGTGCCGGTTGACCTAAAGACACATAATGGAATCGTTTGTTAGTACGTTCCGGACCGCCTTCTCCTGCAAACATCCTGGTAGGATCTTCACCTTCGCGTTTAAGAGGAAAAACGCCGGCAGCATAAGGGAACTCACCGGGGACGTTTTCTGTTAAAAGCCAGCGTAAAATATCTCCCCAGTCTTCATATCTTGGTAAGGAAATCTTCGGAATGCGCAACTTTGACAGCGATTCGTAATAAAGCGATTGTTTAATCTCTTTATCCCGGACTTTAAATATGAAATTATCCTCTTTATAGCGCTTCTTGGTTTCTGGCCATTCACGAAGCATGCGTCTGCATTCTCCATCCAGGTTTTCTTCAAGATGTTTGTAGGTCTCACTCAAACCTTCTCCGAGGGAAAGATCCTTACTTTCTTCAGCCAGATCAAGGACTCCTCTAATCTGGTACATCTGCCGGGAGATCTTACATTGTTTGTTCACCCATTCATCATAATCCTGACTTGCTTCGGCGATTTCAGAAAGATACCTTGTACGATCAGGCGGGATGATGTAAATCTTTTCAGACTGATTAACAGACAACTCCATCTGAGCCTTGAAATCTACACCTGTTTTATCGGTAATGGTTCTCATGATTGCCGAGAACAGGTTATTCATACCCGGATCATTAAATTGGGATGCCATGGTGCCAAACACCGGAAGATCCTCATCCTTCGCATCAAATAGTTGATGGTTCCTTTTGAATTGTTTCCGGACATCCCTGATCCCGTCAAGTGCACCCCGTTTATCGAACTTATTGATGGCTACCAGGTCAGCAAAATCAAGCATGTCAATCTTTTCAAGTTGAGTAGCTGCCCCGAACTCGGGAGTCATTACATATAAGGATACATCGCAATGCTCTGTTATTTCGGTGTCCGATTGCCCTATACCTGATGTTTCTACTATAATAAGATCGAAGCCACCCGCTTTGCAGATATCAATAGATTCCTGTACATATTTTGAAAGGGCCAGATTAGCTTGTCTCGTCGCCAAGGAACGCATGTAAACCCGCGGATTGTTAATTGAGTTCATGCGTATCCTGTCTCCAAGTAAAGCTCCTCCTGTTTTTCTTTTGGAGGGATCCACGGAAATAATAGCCAGCGTTTTATCAGTTTCTACCAAAAAACGACGGACCAGCTCATCAACCAGAGATGATTTACCTGCGCCTCCGGTACCTGTAATACCTAACACAGGTATCATTTTTCCCTGTATAAGCTTTTTTATCTCGCTTAAAAATTGCTCTGCTTCTTTCGGATGATTTTCAGCAACAGTTATAGCAGACGCAATCGCTTTAGTTTCTTTATTTAGAATTCCTTTGAACTCACCGTTCAGCTTAGTTCTGGTCAGAAAGTCGCACTGCATCATCATGTCATTGATCATACCCTGCAAGCCCATTTTACGACCATCGTCCGGAGAGTAGATCTGAGAAATACCGTATTCTTTCAGTTCTTCTATTTCATACGGAAGGATTACCCCGCCACCGCCAGCGAATATCTTTATATGTCCGGCGCCACGCTCCTGCAACAGGTCGTACATATATTTAAAGTACTCAATATGGCCCCCCTGGTATGAAGTCATGGCTATACCCTGCACGTCTTCCTGGATTGCGCAGTTTACAACCTCATCAACCGACCGGTTATGACCAAGGTGTATGACTTCGGCGCCAGATGATTGCAAGATGCGGCGCATAATATTGATTGTCGCATCGTGACCGTCAAATAAGGCGGCTGCCGTAACAAATCGTATTTTATTTTTAGGTTTATATACTTCAACAATATCCATAGCGTGCTTGAAAAATCTATAACAAATGTACCCTTAATTGTTAATGTGTTAATTTGCTAATTTGTCAATTAGCCATTCATTTGGGAATTAAAGCCAGTTTTTCTTTTTAAAATAGAGTAAAGTGGTTGCCGATGATAAGATCATCAGGATAATAGCAGCGGCATAACCATAATTCCACAACAATTCAGGCATAAATCTAAAGTTCATACCATATATACTGGCGATAAGTGTGGGCGGCATAAATGCGACCGTGGCTACCGTAAAAATTTTAATAACCCGATTCTGTTCAATATTAACAAGGCCCATAAAATTGTTTTGCAGATACTCCAGCCGCTCAAACGCGAACTTATTGTGTTCAATCAAAGAGCCAATATCTTTAATCATGATCCGCAGAACACTGGTATAATCTTCGGGGAATAATCCGCTTTTCATTAATGAGGATACAAGACGCTGCTTATCAATTATGTTTTCCCTCATCATCATATTATTGTTTTGGTACTGAGAGATCGTATGAAGTATTTTTTCATCTGCGCGCTTTTGAGTGATGGTGAGCTGCTGATTCAAATCAGCAATCTCCTTTGCAAGCCCTTCAATGATATCTGCATCCTGGTCAATGCCTGTTTCCAATATTGTTAAAAGTATATGATAACCGTTTTCATAACCGCCGGGGTTTGACCGGATCCTTTTAACGGAGTCACCAAAGGTCTTCAGGTCATTATCCCGGTAAGTGAACAATATTCCCTTTTCAAGAACAATTGAAACGGGGTAGTAGTTAAAGCCCCCATCTCTAACAGATAAAAAATTTGAGTTGATGATCAGTTCTTCTTCCACCTCATTAAAACGTGAGGAACTCTCAATTTCTAAAGCTTCTTCATGAGAGGAGTACTTGATATCGAAATAGGTTTCCACCGTCACCTTTTCTTCAACTGTCGGATTTTGCAGATCCACCCAAATCAAACTTTCCAGGGGGATACTTCGCAGCAGTTCTAGATCAGTTTCTTTTGCAAGTCTTCTTTCCTTTTTATAGTATATCCGGATCATAGAATGGGCTTAATTGGTACGGGGTGGAAATCGTATATTTGCAAAAATAAAAGATTTGAGCACTCCATTAGATTTCGGGCATAAGAATTACAATCATTACGGCGCATATTTGCGAAATAAGTACGATGGTAAAAAGGTATATAAGATCATTGCCGATGCTGGCTTTACCTGCCCGAACCGCGACGGAAGCAAAGGGTACGGGGGTTGTACCTATTGTAACGTAGATTCTTTCACTCCCGAGTTGTCACGTAAGTTACCTACCATTCGTGAACAGATTGAGCAGGGTATGGAACGTGCCTTCAAAAATTATAAAGCCGAAAAGTTCATTATTTATTTCCAGCCGAATACGAATACCTATGCCCCCACGCATTATTTAAAGATGCTTTATGATGAGGCCTTAAGTATAAATACAGAAAATGTAGTCGGCTTATCCGTTGGAACCCGACCCGACTGTATCGATTTCGAGAAAGTCGCTTTGCTCGAAAGCTACGCAGATCGTTTTGATGTGGATCTTGAGATGGGCATGGAATCCATATATGATGAAACCCTTCTTAAGATTAATCGCGGATGTACCCACCAGGAACTTGAGATTGCCTTAAACCTGGCGAACAGTAGTAAGATCGATATCTGTTTGCACACAATTTTTGGTTTTCCCTGGGAAACTCATGAAATGATGCTCCGCTATGCCCATGAGATTAACCGTTTTCCACAGGTTAAATTCGTGAAACTCCATCATCTGCATGTGGTTAAGGGCTCTATTATGGGAGCGAAGTTTGCAAAAGATCCATTTAAGCTATTCACTATCGATGAATATACTGACTTCCTCGCTGACTTTATTCCATTGCTAAGACCTGACATTGTTCTTCAACGCATTTTTGGCCTGTCTGATTATGACTTGCTGATTGCGCCGAACTGGGGTATGAAGAAGTCAGAAATTCAAAGCTATATAGATAAAAGGCTCGAGCGAATGGGAGTGATGCAGGGAAGCAGGTATGCGCCCTCTACTCTAAGTATTTTTCAATAACCCCTTTTCGTAAAGCATTTCCCTACCTGATCTTCCAGTCAGGAGGATCTTTCGTGCCTAGAAAGTTCTGGTTTTCTTTTTCATCTCAGGTTTTCACTTTTCTGCCGCTATTAGCTGGTCATCTCTAAACGATCCACTAATTTTCCAAGTATTATCGAGCGACATTAATACCCGTATTTGGCGAACGTCATACTCAATAGAAAAGGTTTTAATGCGTTTAATTCATTCGTTGCAAAAACACGAAGAACTGATGCACTTGCCTCTTTTTAAGAGAAATTACCGACTTTTTTTAAATCGGGAGCCGTTCTTTCAATTTAACCTTCTGTTTTTTTTGGGATTTATAGGTTTTTAGATCTAAAATTTGGTCATTTATTTAATAATTTCACTGAAATCCCCTAAATAACTTGGTTATAAAGAATTATTGCTTATTATTTTCTGCGATTATTGCAAAAACTAGTTATTAATTGTCTTTTAAATTGATGTTATTTTAAATATTACCTAAATTTTATTGCATTTTTAACAAAAGTTTACTTGTTTTAATGATTTTTATAAAAAAATACCTGTCTTTTATTAAATTTGACATAACGAATAGGTCGTTAAACTAAATTCAATTAAAAAGATAGGGAAATGAAAAAGCTTACTTTCAGACAAATTGCGCCGTTCACCATTTTGGCAGGTATTGCAATCGCTGCGATGTTTGTCCCCTCGCTTCCTGTTTTTGTCGATGACGGAAAGTATGTGGGGGCCGATATTGCATGGGTTATTGTAGCCACGGCATTGGTATTCTTAATGACGCCAGGTCTGGCATTCTTTTACGGAGGAATGGTAAACCGTAAAAATGTGATTTCCACCATGATAAAGAGTGTGGTGGCCGCGGGCGTTACCACCATCCTGTGGGTAACCGTAGGATTTAGCATGGCTTTCGGTGAGTCCATTGGCGGCTTTATTGGAAATCCTTTAACTTTTGCTTTTTTCAAAGACGTTAGTTCCGGCGCTCCATGGAGCCTTGCCCCAACTATACCGTTGGCTTTATTTGCAACTTTCCAGTTAATGTTCGCCATAATTACTCCTGGTTTAGTAGTTGGTGCAGTAGCAGAGCGGATTCGTTTCACTTCCTACATTGTGTTTATCGCGCTGTTTGGATTGTTTGTTTATTTTCCTCTGGCCCATTGGACATGGCATCCTGACGGATTCTTATTTGCAATGGGGGTTTTTGACTTTGCCGGAGGAACAGTGGTTCACATTTCTGCCGGTTGCGCGGCCCTGGCAGGTGCCTTAGTATTAAAGCGTCGCAAGGTGCATATGGAAAAAAGAGAAATTCCACCTGCTAACATTCCGTATGTATTAATCGGTACCGGTCTGCTCTGGTTTGGCTGGTTCGGTTTTAATGCAGGATCGGCATTGGGTGCAAATGCTTTAGCAGTTTCAGCCTTCGCAGCAACAAATGCCGCCGCCGCTTCAGCTGGTTTATCATGGATGTTTTTCGATGTAATAAGAGGAAAGAAACCTTCCGTACTTGGCTTTTGTATTGGAGCGGTAGTAGGACTTGTAGCTATCACACCTGGAGCTGGTTTCATCGCAATACCTCAAAGTATATTCATTGGTTTTGTAGCAGCTATAATATCAAATATTGCCATCTCCTTAAAAGCTAAAACTTCCCTGGATGATACGCTGGATGTGTTCCCTTGCCATGGAATAGGTGGTATCGTTGGAATGATCTTAACGGGCGTATTTGCTACTAAAACAGTAAACCTTGCCGGACCAGACGGATTATTTTATGGTGACCCTGCATTCTTCCTGATTCAGTTAAAAGGCGCGGCCATCGTAGTTCTCTATAGTTTCACAGTATCCTTCGCCATATTCAAACTCATAAATTTCATTCAGCCAATCCGTGTATCTTCTGAAGATGAAGAGATGGGTCTTGATGAAAGCCAGCACAATGAAAAATATGTTCAAGGGACCTTGCTGGTTACTCACAACGGTGTAAGTGAAGAAAAAGACGCTCAAAAATTCGATAAAGAAATGTTCATGTAGCCAGAGCGCATCTATTAATTAACTCTCTTAAAAGACCTAAGTTATGTTTAACAGAAAAATTACGGCTGCTATTCTAGCAGTCACGGGATCCTCATGCGCTTTCGCTCAGGACTCAATACAAGTGGCAAAGCCCATTATATCAGGTTTTGCGGACGCATATTATCGGTATAGCTTTCTCGATCCGGCACCCTCGGAAAATAACTTCGATAATTACACAAGCTTCACCAACTCGCACAACTCTTTTGAGTTAGGTATGCTCTCAGTTAAACTGGAGCATACGATGGGGAAAGTGGGGGTGGTAGGTGATATTGGATTTGGTAAAAGGGCGAGAGATTTTTCCTACAATGATGAGGAGAGCATGCTGGCCATCAAACAGCTTTATCTTAGCTATTCGCCTTGGGAAAACGTGAAATTTACCGGCGGAAGTTGGGCCACTCATATCGGATATGAGCTGGTTGATGCCCCTGCTAACCGGAATTACAGCATGAGTTACATGTTTTCTTATGGTCCTTTCTTCCATACCGGATTGAAAGCCGACGTCACTGCAGGTAAAAGTGGTTTCATGCTTGGATTTGTAAACCCGTCGGATTTTAAATCTGCGAGCTTCTCTCGGAAGTATGTTATTGGTCAGTACAGCCTGGCAATGGCGGAGCATAAGGTCAAGCTTTATTTAAATGCGCTGGCGGGTAAGATGAATAAGGATAGCCGCAACAATCAGTTTGATTTGGTGCTGACAGGGGCGGTATCAGAAAAGTTTAGCTTAGGCTATAATGGAACGGTTGCCACTTCCCAGAGCCGCGACTCTATCGCCGGCGATTGGATGGGTTCTCAAAATTGGTGGGGATCTGCAGTATATTTCAACTATGATCCGAAACCAGCATTTGGTGTAACGCTAAGAACTGAATATTTCTCTGATTCGGATGGAATTACCAGTCCTTTTGCAGGCACCACAGGAGGAGATGTTTTCTCTGCTACGCTCTCGGGAAATATCCGGTTGAGTAACCTGGTTTTAATTCCTGAAGTTAGAGTGGATAACGCGAGCTCTGATATCTTTACAAAATCGTCCGGAAGTGCCGGAAGTGCGCCAAGTTTTCTCTTTGGAGCTTATTATAAATTTTAGGGTTTTAAAGAACCGCATAAATATTCAATAAGATTACTGCACCATTTTATTGGCACAAGCAGAACTGGCAAACGCCTCAGGCTTAGCTTTAAACACAAATCCCATACTTAAGATATAACCCATTGCCTCATGCAATGCCTGGTTTGACTTAAACATGGGATTTGTGTTTATATCTGCATGAACTTCCAGATCTACATCGTATAAATCCAATAGGTCGCATAAAGCATAAGCACATTCAATTGATTTTTGCACTTCAGCTAGCATGCGTTCCCTAATACTCATTTTTTGTATACTGCGCTCCTGTTGAATAAACATAAAGCCGCCTTTTTGCTGGCGCAGAAACACGATAACAGTGGCGAAATCAATAGTATTACCTTTAACCTGCGAGTCAGTTCCTATACAAACCTTTAATTTATTTCCTGCAAAATATTCCCTCTCGATAGCTGATTCGACTTCCTCAAGGATGGGAGTGTGAATGATTTCACCGCTAAATTTTTTCCAGGACATAATTTGGTATTTCTAGCAAAAACAAATATTAATTCTGAATGCTTAAAGATAGAATATTGCAAATAAACTTTTCGTTATTTATTTGTTAACAAGTTAACATTCAGCGCTTAACTATGACAAAAGTTACCATCAAGTACTTCCTAATAGTTTGTTTTCTGGTTGCAGGTTGTAAAAAAGATACAGTCGACGTTATCATACCCAAGCGTGCAGATCTCTTAGACCTGAAATATGGGAGTCACTCAGCTCAAACCGTCGACGTATACTTACCTGCAAACCGGAGTTCTCAAACAAAAGGGGTCATCTTCATCCATGGCGGCTTTTGGTTTAGCGGCGATAAAGCAGAAATGTCCTCCATCGCTAAACAGTTTCGGGATAAAGGATATGCAACTGCATCAGTTAACTATCGGCTAACCGGCACTGCAGAAAATAACATTCATCCCGCGCAAGTCTCAGACCTTGGCGAAGCAATCGAATTCATCCAAACCAAGGCCTCCGAATGGAAGATATCGGCCGATGAGGTTGCACTGGTAGGAGCGAGTGCCGGTGGTCACCTTGCGTTATTATATACCTATACCTACAATACTGGTGGATACGTTAAAACAGTGGTGTCGCTGGCTGGACCCACCAGTTTAGTTAATATGTCGAATGCAAGTATTCAACAGAAACTGGTCGTAAGGGCGTTTCTGGGAGATGTTGCCGAAAATATCCCTTCCGTCTACCAACAAGCCAGCCCAATTAGCCACGTAACCTCAACTTCTAAACCTACTCTGTTACTTCATGGTAAATTAGATGTTATTGTACCCTACCAACAGTCTCAGGAATTAAAGGGCAGGCTTGATCAGTTTGGCGTTAAAAATAAGTTGGTTACCTATGAAAACCTGGGCCACGACGCTAAATTTGACGAGGTCCCTGGCTTGCTGACTGAATGTGAAAACTGGCTGGCAGAAAATTTATAATTAAGCTTATTCTCAAACTCTATTCCTCCTTAATAGAATAAAACCTTGCCTTCGGCCGTTTGTTATTCTTATCTCAAACAAAAAAATCATGAGTAATTTCTCAGAATTGCAGCAAGAATTAATGTTGCTATGGAGTAGCAGGATTAAAGATATTGAAGGCTTGAAAGAAACTGGTCGTAAATTTCAGGTAAGCAGGCCTATGCATTATGTAATGAACAGTTCTCAAAAAAACTATAAAGCTTTGATGCTTGACATGAAAAAGCAAATGCGTTTGATGAGAAAGCAAATGACCGTACTGCAGAAGGAAATGAATGATATGCTCAAGAAGATGAACTCTGTATCGCAAACGAGCTCTAGCGATCATATTCAATTGTCTAAGTAATCCCCGTCATATGTACGGTATGTTAAATCAACTCATCAGCTCTGATCAGATCTGCTTCAGTTTATGCTTAGCAAAAGCCCGTCTTAACTTCAGAAGAGGAGTGAGAACTGAGCAAGAATTGAATCAAGCCTATTTTGGGTATTTGTGAAGATCAATCGCAAGAAAAAAGCTAGCCTGAAATCGGAATAGGGCAAAATCTTACACTAAAAAAGCCGTCCTTTTTTTGATAAGGGACGGCTCTTTAGTTTTACTCAACTAACTTTTTGTAACGTATTCGATGAGGAGTAATATCCCCGGTACGTTTCTTACGGTTTTCTTCATATTCAGAGTAGTTGCCTTCAAAAAAGTAAACTTGCGAGTCGCCTTCAAAGGCCAGAATATGTGTACAGATGCGGTCTAAAAACCAACGGTCGTGTGAGATAATGACTGCACAACCACCAAAGTTTTCAAGCCCTTCCTCTAAAGCCCTCAATGTATTAACATCGATGTCGTTCGTCGGCTCATCCAGTAAAAGGACATTGGAGCTTTTCTTCAATGTGATAGATAAATGGACGCGGTTACGTTCACCCCCTGATAAAACGCCAACTTTCTTTTGCTGATCAGCACCATTGAAATTGAATTTTGAAACGTAGGCTCTTGAATTGATCGGTTTGTTTCCCAAGAGAATCGTTTCCTGGCCATCGGTAATATTTTCCCAGACCGATTTGTTCGGGTCGAGGTCATCATGCATTTGATCTACATAACCTAACGCGACTGTTTCCCCTACACGGAAGGTTCCGGAATCAGCAGTTTCCTGTCCGGTGATCAGGCGGAACAAAGTGGTTTTACCTGCACCGTTCGGACCGATAATCCCCACTATACCTGCTGGCGGAAGGGAAAAACTTAGATTTTCAAAAAGCACTTTATTCCCATAAGCCTTCGATACATTCTGAGCTTCTATTACAATATTACCTAAGCGCGGTCCCGGAGGTATAAACAGCTCTAATTTGTCTTCGCGGTCTTTCGTTTCTTCGGAAGCCAGTTTCTCATAATTAGATAAACGAGCCTTTGATTTTGCATGCCGTGCCTTTGGAGCCATTCGTACCCACTCTAATTCGCGCTCTAAAGTTTTCTGCCGTTTGCTTTCTGTCTTTTCTTCGGAAGCCAGGCGCTTTGATTTTTGATCAAGCCATGAAGAATAATTTCCTTTCCATGGGATGCCTTCGCCGCGATCAAGCTCAAGTATCCAGCCGGCAACATTATCTAAAAAGTACCTGTCGTGAGTTACCGCTATAACGGTTCCCTTATATTGTTTCAAATGTTGTTCAAGCCAATCGATACTTTCAGCATCCAGGTGATTAGTCGGCTCATCCAGCAGTAAGACATCGGGTTCTTGCAGCAATAACCGACAAAGTGCTACTCGACGGCGCTCGCCTCCTGACAAAGTGGCAATTTTAGTATCGGGATCAGGGCAACGCAATGCGTCCATCGCTCTTTCAAGTTTAGAATCCAGTTCCCATGCGCCGACAGCATCTATCTGATCCTGCAATTCCCCTTGGCGGGCAAGAAGTTTATCCATCTCATCTGCGTTCTCATAAACTTCGGGTAAACCAAACTTTTCATTGATGTCTTCGTACTCCTGCAACACTGCTTTTACGGGAGCGACACCTTCTTCAACAATTTCTTTAACCGTCTTTTCGGGATTCAATTCGGGCTCCTGAGCCAAATAGCCCACAGAATAGCCCGGCGCAAACACTACCTCGCCCTGGTAAGATTTATCAAGACCAGCAATAATTTTTAAAACAGAAGACTTACCTGAACCGTTTAATCCTATGACGCCAATCTTGGCGCCGTAGAAGAATGACAGGTATATATTTTTGAGTACTTGTTTTTGTGGCGGGTATATCTTGTTTACCCCGGCCATAGAAAAAATGATCTTTTCGTCTGCCATATTATCGTTTTGAATTGGGCAAATATCGCCAAATAAGTCAAAAAGGTGTCAACTTAAATATCTGAAAATTAGTGGAAACCATTTGCGGGTAAATGGCGTAATTGTTGATAACTTTGTTACTACAAGCGCTAATCGGTTGACCATAAAATGATAGATTAGGGCGTTAAAGAGCAAGAAAGGTTATAAATGGAAGCAAAATTTTCACCGCGCGTCAAAGACGTGATATCATATAGCAGGGAAGAAGCCTTGCGATTAGGGCACGACTACATTGGCACGGAGCATTTACTTTTAGGCCTCATCCGCGAAGGGGATGGTATGGCCATAAAGATTTTGAAGGGTGCGGGCGTTGACACATCACGTTTAAGACGTTCTATAGAAGATGCTGTTAAAGGTACGTCGAGCACAACTGTAAACTTGGGAAACATCCCATTAACAAAGCAAGCAGAAAAAGTATTAAAGATTACTTACCTGGAAGCCAAGATATTTAAGAGTGATGTAATTGGCACCGAGCATTTACTCTTGTCCATTTTAAGGGATGAGGATAATATCGCTTCGCAAATATTGTTGCAATACAATATTAACTATGACGTGTTTAAATCTGAAGTAGAGAATAATAAAGAAGGTTTTCGCGATGAAGCGCCGGGCTCTGCTGCGGGTGATGATGATTTTCGCGAAGAGGAAAGCTTTAGTCAGCCGAAGAAAGTTTCAGACATAAAATCAAAAACCCCCGTTCTTGATAATTTTGGTCGCGATCTTACAAGGGCTGCTGAAGATGGTAAGTTAGATCCGATTGTTGGTCGTGAAAAAGAGATCGAGCGCGTATCGCAGATTTTGTCGAGACGTAAAAAGAATAACCCTATTTTAATTGGTGAACCAGGTGTTGGTAAATCTGCGATTGCAGAGGGACTTGCATTGCGTATCATTCAACGTAAAGTGTCCAGGGTATTATTTAATAAGCGCGTTGTTACACTTGATCTGGCTTCATTGGTTGCGGGTACTAAATACCGCGGACAGTTTGAAGAGCGGATGAAAGCTGTGATGAACGAGCTTGAAAAATCACCTGACGTAATTCTATTTATTGATGAGATTCATACTATAGTTGGCGCTGGTGGGGCGTCGGGTTCCTTAGATGCTTCTAATATGTTCAAGCCGGCATTGGCCAGGGGAGAAATTCAATGTATCGGAGCAACAACACTGGATGAGTATCGCCAGTATATTGAAAAGGATGGTGCATTAGATCGTCGTTTCCAAAAAGTAATGGTTGAACCAGCCACGCCGGATGAGACTATTGAGATCCTGACAAGGATAAAAGATAAATATGAAGAGCATCATGGAGTAACTTATACGGATGAAGCTATTCAGGCTTGTGTGAGTTTAACTTCGAGATATATTACAGACCGGTTCCTGCCTGACAAGGCTATTGATGCATTGGATGAATCAGGTTCAAGAGTTCACTTGACAAATATTCACGTTCCTGAAACAATTATTGATATCGAGAGAAAGATTGAAGAGATCAAGGTTGAAAAGAACAAGGTGGTTAGAAGTCAGAAATATGAGGAAGCCGCGAAGCTTCGTGATACTGAAAAACATCTACTTGAAGAACTGGAGAGAGCAAAAACTGAATGGGAAGCTGAAACTAAAACTAAGCGTTATACGGTTACAGAAGATAATGTTGCGGAGGTAGTTTCTATGATGACCGGTATCCCGGTACAACGTGTTGGTCAGACAGACAGCATGAAGTTGCTTGGTATGTTCGATTCGATCAATACCCGGATCATTGGTCAGGAGGATGCTGTTAAGAAATTAACGAAAGCGATCCAGAGAACAAGGGCCGGCTTGAAAGATCCTAAAAAGCCCATTGGATCATTTATATTCCTTGGACCTACAGGTGTCGGTAAAACAGAGTTAGCAAAAGAACTTGCGCGCTTTATGTTCGATAGTGAGGATTCCTTGATCCAGGTGGATATGAGTGAATACATGGAGAAGTTTGCGGTCTCACGTCTGGTAGGTGCGCCTCCGGGCTATGTTGGATACGAAGAAGGTGGTCAGCTGACAGAGAAAGTTCGCCGCAAGCCGTATTCAGTTATCTTACTTGATGAGATAGAAAAAGCTCACCCTGATGTATTTAATATACTTCTCCAAGTATTGGACGAAGGTCAGTTAACTGATAGTTTGGGTCGAAAAGTAGATTTCAGGAACACGATCGTGATCATGACCTCTAATATTGGAGCCCGTCAGTTGAAAGACTTTGGTCAGGGAGTTGGTTTCTCTACAGTTGCCAAGTCAACTCAGGCTGATACTTATTCCCGCGGAGTGATTGAAAATGCTTTAAAGCGTGCATTCGCCCCTGAGTTCTTGAACCGGGTGGATGATGTGATCGTATTCAATTCTTTAGGAAAAGAAGAGATCTTCAAGATTATTGATATCGAATTGAAATCATTGTTCGAAAGAATTAAAGGACTTGGTTATGATATCAAGTTAACCGATGCCGCTAAAGAGTTTATCGCTGATAAAGGATATGATGCGAACTTTGGTGCCCGTCCATTAAAACGTGCGATCCAGAAACACCTGGAAGATCCGATTGCTGAAGAGATACTTAAAGGCGAATTGGTTGAAGGTGATGTAATGGAAGTAGATTACGATAAAGAGAAGGAAGAGATTCGCATTATTGGTAAGTCGAAGGGTAAGAAAAAGAAAGAGGAAAAGAAGGAAGACGAGTAATCGATTCTAAAATCGAATACCAAATAAAAAAGGAGCTTTAGGGCTCCTTTTTTATTTGGTATTAAATACAATCAACCTATTTGTCCGAGGTTTTTTTGCCAAATCTATTCTTTCTCCATTTGATCAATAACAGCCTGACTTACTCCGGTGTAGGAGAATCCGCCATCATGAAATAAATTCTGCATGGTCACCATCTTGGTCAGATCAGAGAATAGTGTGACACAGTAATCAGCGCACTGATTTGCATCGGCGTTTCCAAGTGGAGACATTTTATTTGCATAACTCACAAAGCCCGAAAATCCTTTAACGCCCGAGCCTGCTGTGGTCATTGTTGGTGATTGAGAAACGGTATTGATACGCACTTTATTCTTAACACCATATTGATAACCAAAGTTGCGTGCAATGCTTTCCAGCAGAGCTTTGTTATCCGCCATATCATTATAGTCAGGGAAAACACGCTGAGCTGCTATATAACTTAAGGCAACTACCGAACCCCATTCGCTAATGGCATCCTGCTTCATCGCTACCTGCAAAACGCGGTGTAAGCTAAGTGCGGATATGTCCATACCTTTCATGGTATAATCGTAGTTGTTCTCGGTGTAATGAACGCCTTTACGGACATTGATACTCATCCCGATAGAGTGCAGGATAAAGTCAACCTTACCTCCGAAATGTTCCTGGGCTTTGGTGAACAGATTGTTAAGATCATCCATACTGGTTACATCGGCAGGGATAACAGGGGCATTACATTCTTTGGCCAATTTATCAATTTCACCCATACGTAACGCAATTGGCGCGTTAGTCAGTACTAACTCTGCACCCTCTTCAAAACAACGTTGTGCTGTTTTCCATGCTATTGATTGTTCATTAAGAGCTCCGAATATAATTCCTCTTTTACCTTTCAGTAAGTTATAAGCCATAGTATTTGAATTTAAGTGCGCTAAATTAGGTAATCTAATTGATTAGCCTGAAAAAATTTAAATGCAGCGTGAGAAACGACAGGAAGGATTTGACTAATACTAAGAAGTAAGATTTGTCTTCTTTGTTAGCCTGATTATAGATCTTCCAGTTTAAACAAAACTTTCAATGACATCGAGGGGGCGTAGGGGTAGCCATTCTTGATACCCCGTTTCCATTTCGTTTCTTTTAGAACTTCTATTACCGCTTCTTCGCAACCATAGCCTAATCCATGGATGGTTCTAAAGTTTGTGGTTTGCCCTAGGCTATCAAGTGTGAACTCGATCTCTACCATACCTTCGATGTTTGCCATTCGTGCTTTATCCGGATAAACGACTTTTGCATTAAGGTTTTTGTGAAATTTATCAATACCGCCTGGGTATTCGGGCTCATACCCGTAGTTAGGGAATCCAGCAAAATTCTCGAACTTTTCTATTGAGTTCTTTAATTCTTTAGGTACATGCCTTTTCGCTCTAACGGTGGCTTCAGACAAATTGAGAAGTTCCTCGCGCAAGACTACATTTAAGATCCGGCTCCCCTCGGGATAGATCTTCGCAAAGCTGTTACCAAGATTGAAAAAAAGCGTGTCATTAGGTTGAACGTTTTTTAAAAGGAAATTGCCGTCTGAGTTAGTACTTGTGCTAACTAAACCTCTAGAATATCCACCAGTGGAAACAGCGATAGCCCTTAAAGGCTTACCTTTTTCGTCTACGATTTTACCACGCACGTGCATGGTATCCTTAAATACAACTTCTATAGAATCGTTTAATGAAAGCGGCTTACCGTAACCGGAAATTGACAATAGACAAATGGTCAGGGAAAGGCTAAGGAAAAGGGATCTGCTCATAAACGTTATGATGCCGTTATTCCGTTAATTCCATAATTACAATCCCATCAACTCACGAGCGTTTTGTAAAGCGAACTCCCCGGGATTCTCACCACTAAGCATCTTTGCAATTTCCATAGTGCGCTCGCTCTCATTCAGAATCTTGATATTGCTTAAAGTCCGGTCCGGTTGTTCGTCTTTGTAGACCTGGTAATGAGAAGTTCCTTTACTGGCTATCTGTGGTAGATGGGTAATAGCAATCACCTGCATATTTTCAGCGAGGTTTTCCATAATGTTACCCACCTTTAAAGCCACTTCACCAGAAATACCGGTATCGATCTCATCAAAGATTATGGTCGGTAAGGAAGTATAACGTGCTATTAGTGACTTGATACTAAGCATTAGTCTTGACAGCTCGCCGCCCGAGGCGACTTTATTCATGGGCAGAGGAGCCTGGCCTTTATTGGCGCTAAACAGGTACTGCACCTGGTCGCGGCCTGTTGGTCTTAGTTGGTCGTCAGTCAGTTCCTCCCGGTGTATTATTATCATCGCCTGTGGCATTCCAACTTCCTGCAGTATCTCCTGAACCTGTTTTTCCAGTTGAGGGATCACTTTTTGGCGGCCCTTTGTTAAGTCAGCCGCTAACATTAATAGTTCAGATTTAAAAGCTGTGATCTCAGCTTTCAATCTTTCAATATCCTCATCAGCAAATAGAATAGAGTTCAGTTTCTCTGAGAGAGTCTCTTGAAGGTCCAATAATTCATTCACTGAACTGACGCGGTGCTTTTTTTGTAAGTTATAGAGTGTATCTAAACGTTCGGTGAGCTCGGCAGTCCGCGCTTCATTAATACCGGTTTGCTGTTCAATACTCTCAGTTTCGGCGGCGATATCTTTGATTTCGATCAGACTGCTTTTTAAGCGTTCAGAGAATTCTGCAATTGCCGGACTGTATTTTTCGGTCTGCTGTAAACTATTAAGAACTTCTTTTAGCTGTGAAACTACCGACTGCTCACTATCGTTTAATAAATAGGTTACCTGCGCTAGGTTCCGCTTTATCTCTTCAGCATGAGTAAGCACATCGAGCTCCTGTTCCATCAATTCCTGTTCGCCGGAGCTGAGGCGGGCGCTCTCTAATTCATCAAACTGAAACTGAAAGTAGTTTTGATCAGCCTTTGATTGCTGACTTTCGGCTAAAAGATTTTTAAGGCTTGTGGTTGCTTTTTGATGAGCCTTGAAAGTATCCTTATATTTTTCCAGCAATGGTTGATGTCCTGCTACAATATCGAGGACATTCAATTGAAACGACTCGTCGTTAATTTCTATAGTTGCGTGCTGAGAATGGATATCGATTAATCGCTCCCCCAGCTGACGGAGGGTAGTGAGGTTAACCGGCGTATCATTTACAAAAGCACGTGACTTACCGTCTGATGAAATCTCACGACGTAGAACCGTTTCGGTATCATAATCCAGATCATTTTCGCTGAAGAAATCGCTAAGATGAAACTCGCCAACCTGGAAGGTGCCTTCGATAACACATTTCTTTTGTTGATTATAGAAATACTTGCTTTCTGCACGCTGCCCAAGAAGCAAGGATAATGCGCCGAGAATAATAGATTTACCAGCACCCGTCTCGCCGGTAAGGATATTCAGATCTTTAGAAAAAGAAATATCAAGATTATCTATGAGCGCATAATTGCGTATAACCAGTCTGTTAAGCATGTAGTCAAAAATAGGTTGGGGCAAAAATACAGATTTGCCATGTAGGAATAGGACGGAGATTACTTTGCTTTTTTCAACGCTTCGTATTTAGAAACGTTTGCGGGATCAATCTCCGCTAAAAGATTATATGCCTTTATGCGATCCTGTGGAGCAGCACTACTTAGAATCTGCACCATCTCATCTGCCTTTGCAGTAAAGAATAGCTGCGGCAGCATCGAACCTTGTTTTTGCTTATCTAATTTCTGGAGTTTGGGCAAGATACCCTGGATGGCCTTTTCGCCTTTTTGCTTGTTTCCCGACATCACATCCAATCCCTCGCGGTGATACTCATAATAGCTCTCACGCACTGGGGCGTATGTACGGCTGAGCAGGTTTTCCACCAACCAGAAGCGGTTGCGTAGGTTTTCAAAAGCTTTCCACCCTTTATTAGGAGCGTTCTGCGCGTTATTAACCACTAGCTGTGCTTTGGTAAAATAAGGTGTACCGCTATTCTTCGAAAACGTATCGTAATCAAGGCCGGTAATTACATAAGCATAAAAGGCCAGCAGCGAAGTTAAATTGTTTGTATAACTCTGATCGGTGTAATCCATCGGCTGGCCCTCCGAATAGTTAAAATCAAAGTCCTTGTCGTTGATGTTTAGAACAGTTGTATTGTAACTGGTTCCATAAACTGGCCGGCTTGATTGTATCTGGGCTTCTGCCTTAAAACTGCCAGAGCCGTCCCAATTGCTGATGGTAATGATCATGTTGCAGTCAATGCGTTCCTGCGCCTGCAGCGAATTAGCCGACCACTTTCTATTGTTCAGGAAATCACGAATGGCAGTTTCTAGTACTGTGAAGATCCGTTGATTGGGATTCTGTATTTGCGGGGAAAGGATCTGCACCCTTGCGTTAAGGTCCTGAGCATATAGACTGCTTGTTAATAACAAGCCGGCAAAAAGCAAGAGCAGGTTTTTCATCGAATTAAATCTACAATTTTTTGGCAGATGTCGGCAGCTACTTCTGATTTAGATTTCAATTCAAAGCTTTGCTTGTTTAGCTGCCGGTCAATAATCGTGATCTTATTCTGATCTCCTTTGAATCCTGCACCTTCATCCCGTAACGAGTTAAGTACTATAAAATCGAGATTCTTAGAGGTAAGTTTTTTTATCGCGTTATCCTCTTCATTATTGGTTTCTAAAGCAAACCCTACTAATAGCTGGTCGTTTCTTTTCTGCTGACCTATGGTAGCCAGGATATCGGTTGTCTTGGATAGTTGAAGATCCAGAAGAGGAGTAGATTTTTTGATCTTGTTTTCTGCGGGATTCTCTACCTTATAATCGGCTACAGCCGCACTCATAACCATAATATCACTTCCTTGGAAGTTCTGCTGAACAGCCTCCAACATTTCCTCAGTCGAAGTCACATCAATACGTTTAATGTGTACGTTATCGAGGTTGATAGAAACGGGCCCGGCTATGAGTGTTACCGATGCGCCCAATGCTGATAGTTCTTCAGCTATGGCAAAGCCCATTTTTCCGGAGGAATGATTACCAATAAACCGAACCGGATCGATAGCCTCGTAAGTGGGACCTGCTGTAACAAGTGCTTTTTTACCTACTAATGGCTTGCCCGCACTCAATGTGGTTTCCAGAAAATCTATCATAGTCTCGGGTTCGGCCATTCTTCCTTCCCCCGTTAAGCCACTGGCAAGTTCGCCGTAGGTAGGATTTATCAGAATATTACCGTAATCAATGAGCTTACGAATATTACTTTTAGTGGAAGGGTGTTTCCACATATCCAGATCCATTGCAGGCGCCAGGTAAACCGGACATCTTGCCGAAAGGTAAACTGCGGAAAGGAGATTGTCGCATATTCCGTTAGCAAGTTTAGCCAAGGTGTTGGCGCTTGCCGGAGCGATGATCATCAGGTCTGCCCATAGACCAAGGTCTACATGATTATTCCATTCGCCTGTGTCAGGTTTGAAATATTCGACTAAAACGGGGTTTTTGGATAGAGTTGCCAGGGTTAGGGGAGTGATGAAGCTGGCAGCCTCCCTGGTCATTACAATCTTGACATTAGCCCCAGCTTTAATGAATAAACGGGTTAGCGCAGCAGCTTTATAAGCAGCAATACTGCCGCAAATGCCAAGAAGGATGTTTTTATTTTTAAGCATAAGGCACAGGGCAAGGAGCATAGCGCATAACACAAACCCTTTGCCCCATGCTCTATATATTAAATCTGCTCTTTAGCGGGATTACGGTAGTATATTTTGTCGCTTAAAAATTCGTCAACAGCTATTAAGGTTGGCTTAGGCATCCGTTCGTAGTGTTTTGAAATTTCGATTTGCTCGCGGTTTTCAAATACTTCCTCCAGGTTATCATTTGAAGATGCAAATTCAGCAAGCTTGCCATGAAGTTCTTCCTTCACATTATTTGCAATCTGATTTGCACGCTTCGACATAATCACGATCGATTCGTAAATGTTATCAGTTTTCAGATCCAACTGACGAACGTCACGAGTGATGGTGCTGGTTGGTGTTGTGTTTTTAAGATTGCTCATTTGTATCGTTTTTAATTTCTTCTTTCTTTTCTTCTTCTTTATCTTTTTCCTGCTTGGGTTGCTGGGAAGCCATTATCTTCTGAACCACAACAATATTTCTTTCAGAGTCCTTCTTAAGCGCCTGAGCTTGTTTCAAAAATTTACTTGAAGGATATTTTTCTGAAAACTCGGTGAACATTGCTATCGCCTCGTTATATCGCTCAACTTGTTTATTCTCAAAACTGTTTTTAGCATAAAGGTATTGAGCCTGAATGCTCATGAACTCCATTTGCTCGGCATACTTTGTATCCGGATAATCGCGCATCGAATTTCTGAATGCGATAACAGCTGACTTATAGTCACCAATATCTAAAAATAGCTTGGCATTTTCAAATGATTTGGTCTCCAGCTTGTCGCGAAGATTATCAATCAGCTTACTTGCTTCGGCTACACGCTCGCTTTTTGGGTGCAGGTTAATGAACAACTGCAAAGACTCAATCGCTTTCAAAGTGTTATCCTGATCGAGAGAGTAAATTGGTGACTCCAGGTAATAACAATAGGCCGCCATGAATCTGCACTCTTCTGCTTTCGGGCTATTAGGATAGTTGTCGGCAAACATTTTGAAATGATACCTTGACGTTGTATAGTCCTTCAGCTTGTAGTTGGTATAGGCGTAGTAATACGACAGATCTTCTGCTTCAGACCTTCCTCTGTACTTTTGAACAAGATCATCAAACAATATCAGAGCCTTGGTGTAACTCTTGTTGTTATATAATCTGAGAGCTTCCTGGTACTTTTTACCAGTGTCGTTACTTAAACGTAACTTCTCAAATTTGCTTTTACAGCTGATCAGGGTGACAGATAATAATAGGAATATGCTTACAGCTATTAAGCGCTTATTTTTAAACATCCTGCAAAGGTAAGGTTATTTGATAAAATTTCAATTATAATTAAGGCTCATGAAGCCGGCTTTTTTTACTCCTATATAATAAGGAGTTATTTCTGGGTAATAGTCGTTCTTCGGGTGGATTTTTATGCTGCTGGCATTTCCATATCTAGTTTAGTTAAATAATATACGATTGACTGACTCTTCACCGCCTTACAGCTTCAATAACCTTTCCGGTGATCTTATTATCCAGTCAGCTTCCTATTGCTCGTATTGCTGATTCCTTCATAATGCTAAAGCAGCTTTAAACCACTGTTTCCTGCATGCCACGCAAGTGCTGTTTGTCGGCGATCGCTATTCCCCCAGGATATTACTGTATAGCATATATGTATAGGTAGAGTCAGGCCAGCTCCATATAGCAGCCCCTCTATAGTAAGGCTAAATTAATAGTATGTAATAGAACTGTTTTCAGTTTAACACATTTTAACGTTCTGCTGAATTTCTCGATTCAAGATTAAAGAGCGTTTATTGAACTAGCTTCTATCCGCCCTCATACCAAGCATCTATTTGACTCGCCACTTACTATATGCTTACTATGTACTTACTATGTGCTTACTATGTGCTTACTATGTCATCCTTCGATCAAAAGCCTGTAAGCACCCTGTAAGGATATAGTCAGTATATGGTGAACTACGAGGAAGTTGCGTTACCGGCTAAACTTTTCGTCGAACCGGTTGTTATTCAGAGCGCAAAAGCCGAAGCATCAAACTTTTTCGATCTCGTTTTCAGGGGGTTACCTTAGCGGGGAGACTTTTTTAAAACAATAGTTGCGCGGATTGGGAAATGTTTCTACTTTTGCAACCCGCTAAGGAAGCAAAGCGGAATTGTTCTTAGAGAAGTTAGAGGTTAAAAGAAAGAGTTAGAGAGGCGGTTTAGGCCGAATTGAAAGTCTTTCAGCAGCAGGGAAAGGGAGCCGGAAATTATTTTCAAATAAAGTTTGGCAGGATGGAAAAAGCTGTTACCTTTGCACTCCGCAATCGAAGGAAAGCGGACGTTCTCAGACAGGTTAGGTAAAGGAGTAAAAATGGCACTGGTGAATAAGCTGGTGCAGATTTTCACACAGAAAGGGCTCCGAATTATTTTCACAAATAATTTGCAGATAACAAAATCTTTTCTACCTTTGCAATCCCAAACAGGGAGAGACACAGCAAGTCTAAAAAACAAACACTGAAAGGCGCGATGCCGGACAGGACAACAACAAGATTTTAAACGGGAAATGAGAGCAGCAATGCTTGCACGACCGATCAAAAATATCAGCCAAACCGCGAGGCGCCGGCGAGAAGTTCTTTAAAGAAATGTCAAGTAGCGTAACGAGTAAATAAGAAACTCGTTTTTTTATAGTCGGTAGACTAATATAGATACAACACGCTCGATTTGGAATGCTTCGGCAGGAAGATGAAGAGCAGATTCTATTTGAGATACGAATAGAGTCAAGACAAACATCATTTTTACAATGGAGAGTTTGATCCTGGCTCAGGATGAACGCTAGCGGCAGGCCTAATACATGCAAGTCGAACGATACCAGGGAGCTTGCTCTCTGGGAAAGTGGCGCACGGGTGCGTAACGCGTATGCAACCTACCTTAATCAGGGGGATAGCCTCTCGAAAGAGAGATTAACACCGCATAAAATCAAAGAATGGCATCATTCAATGATCAAATATTTATAGGATTAAGATGGGCATGCGTGTCATTAGCTAGTTGGTGAGGTAACGGCTCACCAAGGCGACGATGACTAGGGGATCTGAGAGGATGACCCCCCACACTGGTACTGAGACACGGACCAGACTCCTACGGGAGGCAGCAGTAAGGAATATTGGTCAATGGAGGCAACTCTGAACCAGCCATGCCGCGTGCAGGAAGACGGCCCTATGGGTTGTAAACTGCTTTTATACGGGAATAAACCTTTCTTCGTGAAGAGAGCTGAATGTACTGTAAGAATAAGGATCGGCTAACTCCGTGCCAGCAGCCGCGGTAATACGGAGGATCCAAGCGTTATCCGGATTTATTGGGTTTAAAGGGTGCGTAGGCGGCTTATTAAGTCAGGGGTGAAAGACGGTGGCTCAACCATCGCAGTGCCTTTGATACTGATGAGCTTGAATACACTTGAGGTAGGCGGAATGTGACAAGTAGCGGTGAAATGCATAGATATGTCACAGAACACCAATTGCGAAGGCAGCTTACTAAGGTGCAATTGACGCTGAGGCACGAAAGCGTGGGGATCAAACAGGATTAGATACCCTGGTAGTCCACGCCCTAAACGATGAATACTCGATGTTAGCGATATACAGTTAGCGTCTAAGCGAAAGCGTTAAGTATTCCACCTGGGGAGTACGCCCGCAAGGGTGAAACTCAAAGGAATTGACGGGGGCCCGCACAAGCGGAGGAGCATGTGGTTTAATTCGATGATACGCGAGGAACCTTACCCGGGCTTGAAAGTTACTGAATGTTCCAGAGATGGAACAGTCCGCAAGGACAGGAAACTAGGTGCTGCATGGCTGTCGTCAGCTCGTGCCGTGAGGTGTTGGGTTAAGTCCCGCAACGAGCGCAACCCCTATGTTTAGTTGCCAGCATGTAATGGTGGGGACTCTAAACAGACTGCCTGTGCAAACAGAGAGGAAGGAGGGGACGACGTCAAGTCATCATGGCCCTTACGTCCGGGGCTACACACGTGCTACAATGGGCAGTACAGAGGGCAGCTACCTGGTAACAGGATGCCAATCTCAAAAAGCTGTTCACAGTTCGGATTGAGGTCTGCAACTCGACCTCATGAAGTTGGATTCGCTAGTAATCGCAGATCAGCAATGCTGCGGTGAATACGTTCCCGGGCCTTGTACACACCGCCCGTCAAGCCATGAAAGTTGGGGGTACCTGAAGTATGTTACCGCAAGGAGCGTCCTAGGGTAAAACCGATAATTGGGGCTAAGTCGTAACAAGGTAGCCGTACCGGAAGGTGCGGCTGGAATACCTCCTTTCTAGAGAGTGTGCCGACTACACTCGTTATGCTACTGATATTCTTTAATTAAAGACATTAAAAGACAACCCAAAAGATGAGCCATCAGGGTGCTCCATTTTGAGACCGGGGATGAGATGAGAACAGGATCATGTGATTTAATAATCTCTAACTGATACTCACTCTTTAACTACACAGTCCCGTAGCTCAGTTTGGTTAGAGCACTACACTGATAATGTAGGGGTCAGCAGTTCAAATCTGCTCGGGACTACAGAGGGAAGTACTTAGTATAAAGTACATAGTACTTAGAGCATACGATCTAAATTACTAAATAATAACTACTAGATACTTACTACTCAATCAATTGGGGGATTAGCTCAGCTGGCTAGAGCACCTGCCTTGCACGCAGGGGGTCAACGGTTCGAATCCGTTATTCTCCACTAAACAATGAGTAAATTAGCAAATGAGCTAATGAGCGAATTGAAGTACACAGTACCATTAACCGCGAGGGTTAATACTTGACATTTTAACAACAGGAATTCAGCCACAGGGGCTGGCCTTATAGTAAAGCTACTATATAGGATACGGTTCGACTCCGCAAATCTCCACGTTTGATAAGAGGTGAGACATTAGAAATGAGACGAGAGATTTATCTCTGTACTTAATACTAACTACTCAGTACTCATCAAGAACGTTCTTTGACATATTGGAAAAAAAGTAATTGAAAGAGAAGACAACAGTAGGGACATGTTGAAATCAGGAGTAAAGAGCAAAGAGCAAAGACTTGTCTTTGATCCTTGTTCCTAAATCTTTGATCAGATATGATCTCATTTATAAAAGCATATCTATACGAGCAAAAGCGTATAAGATAGAAGAAAGTAAGAAAGGGCACACGGGGGATGCCTAGGCTCTCAGAGGCGATGAAGGACGTGATAAGCTGCGATAAGCTTCGGGTATTAGCAAATATGAATTGATCCGAAGATTTCCGAATGGGGAAACCTAACTAGTTGAAGACTAGTTGCAAATATGCGCAAACCCGCTGAACTGAAACATCTAAGTAAGCGGAGGAAGAGAAAACAATAGTGATTTCCTGAGTAGTGGCGAGCGAAAGGGAAACAGCCCAAACCAGCATTGTTACGGCAATACTGGGGTTGTAGGACTACAACATGGTATATCAAAGTGAAGCAGAACAGGTTGGGAAACCTGGCCATAGAGCATGACAGCTGCGTACGCGTAAGCAATGATAACCTAGTAGGATCCTGAGTACCGCGAGGTCGGAGACGCCTTGTGGGAATCTACCGGCACCATCCGGTAAGGCTAAATACTCCTGAGAGACCGATAGTGAACTAGTACCGTGAGGGAAAGGTGAAAAGAACCGTGAATAACGGAGTGAAATAGAACCTGAAACCGTGTGCTTACAAGCGGTCGGAGCAGACTTGTTCTGTGACGGCGTGCCTTTTGCATAATGAGCCTACGAGTTACTCCTCTCTGGCAAGGTTAAGTGTTTTAGACACGAAGCCGAAGCGAAAGCGAGTCTGAATAGGGCGTATAGTCAGAGGGGGTAGACGCGAAACCTTGTGATCTACCCATGGACAGGTTGAAGGTGCGGTAACACGTACTGGAGGACCGAACCGATAAACGTTGAAAAGTTTCCGGATGATCTGTGGGTAGGGGTGAAAGGCTAATCAAACTGGGAAATAGCTCGTACTCCCCGAAATGTTTTTAGGAACAGCGTCGTGGTTAAGTTTAATAGAGGTAGAGCTACTGATTGGGTGCGGGGGAGTCAAATCCTACCAAATCCAGACAAACTCCGAATGCTAATTAAATATACACGGCAGTGAGGCGCGGGGTGCTAAGGTCACGCGCCGAGAGGGAAAGAACCCAGACCATCAGCTAAGGTCCCAAAATTACCGCTAAGTTGAACTAACGAGGTCCGATTGCACAGACAGCTAGGATGTTGGCTTGGAAGCAGCCATTCATTTAAAGAGTGCGTAACAGCTCACTAGTCGAGCGATCGGGCATGGATAATAAACGGGCATTAAGTGGTATACCGAAGCTATGGATTTACGTTGAAATAGTACGTGAGTGGTAGGGGAGCATTCTGTCATCAGTGAAGCTACAGGCGTTAGCCGTGGTGGAGAGGACAGAAAAGCAAATGTAGGCATAAGTAACGATAAGGCGGGAGAGAAACCCGCCCACCGAAAGACTAAGGTTTCCTGATCAACGCTAATCGGATCAGGGTTAGTCGGGGCCTAAGGTGTACCCGAAGGGGGAAGCCGATGGATAATGGGTTAATATTCCCATACTTTTTATAACTGCGATGTGGTGACGGAGTAGTGACACTGCCGCGATCTGACGGAATAGATCGTTAAAAGGCGTAGGTATTGGACCGGTAGGCAAATCCGCTGGTCTAGCTGAAACCCAATAGTACCGCGAGCCTTCGGGTGAGTGGATAGAGCAGGTAAACAGACTTCCAAGAAAACCCGCTAAGCTTCAGGTTATAAAAACCCGTACCGTAAACCGACACAGGTAGTCGAGGAGAGAATCCTAAGGTGCTCGAGTGAATCATGGCTAAGGAACTCGGCAAAATGGCCCTGTAACTTCGGGAGAAGGGGCGCTGGCAGCAATGTCAGCCGCAGTGAAAAGGCCCAGGCGACTGTTTAACAAAAACACATGGCTTTGCAAAATCGAAAGATGAGGTATAAGGCCTGACACCTGCCCGGTGCTGGAAGGTTAAGAGGGGATGTTAGTGGCGCAAGCTGCGACGCATTGAATTGAAGCCCCAGTAAACGGCGGCCGTAACTATAACGGTCCTAAGGTAGCGAAATTCCTTGTCGGGTAAGTTCCGACCTGCACGAATGGTGTAACGATCTGGGCGCTGTCTCAGCCATGAGCTCGGTGAAATTGTGGTATCGGTGAAGACGCCGGTTACCCGCAACGGGACGGAAAGACCCCATGCACCTTCACTACAACTTAACATTGATATTGGATACAGGATGTGTAGGATAGGCGGGAGATTGTGAAGCGGCTTCGCTAGGAGTCGTGGAATCAACCTTGAAATACCGCCCTTTCTGTATTCGGTGTCTAACTCTACTATGTGGAGGACATTGTTTGGTGGGTAGTTTGACTGGGGTGGTCGCCTCCAAAAAGGTAACGGAGGCTTTCAAAGGTAAGCTCAGTACGCTTGGTAACCGTACGAGGAGTGCAATAGCATAAGCTTGCTTGACTGTGAGACAGACAAGTCGATCAGGGTCGAAAGACGGATATAGTGATCCGGTGGTTCTGCATGGAAGGGCCATCGCTCAAAGGATAAAAGGTACGCTGGGGATAACAGGCTGATCTCCCCCAAGAGCTCATATCGACGGGGAGGTTTGGCACCTCGATGTCGGCTCGTCACATCCTGGGGCTGGAGAAGGTCCCAAGGGTTCGGCTGTTCGCCGATTAAAGTGGCACGCGAGCTGGGTTCAGAACGTCGCGAGACAGTTCGGTCCCTATCTGTTGTGGGCGTAGGAAATTTGAATGGGGCTGACCTTAGTACGAGAGGACCGGGTTGGACCAACCGCTAGTGAATCTGTTATGCCGCCAGGTGTACTGCAGAGTAGCTACGTTGGGAATAGATAAGCGCTGAAAGCATCTAAGTGCGAAACTAGCCATGAGATGAGATTTCCATTGAGGGTCGTCGAAGACTACGACGTTGATAGGTTACAGGTGTAAAGGTGGTGACATCATAGCCAAGTAATACTAATTACCCGAAGCTTTCTTCATGCACCCATTCCCTTGAGGAGTGGCATGCATAAGGCAGGTAGTATATATTGTTGTTTTCTTATTCAAGTACTTTTTCCAGTATGTTAAGATATTATGTGAGTACTTAGTACAGAGTACGTAGTAGTTAGATACCGTTCACACGGACTAACCACGCTCTGTAAAGGTCAGTATCCGTACGCTAGTTCATCTAAGTACTATATACTAACTACTAACTACTGACAAAAATCTTCAGGTGCCTATATCGGCGGTGTCCACCTCTTCCCATTCCGAACAGAGAAGTTAAGCCCGCCAGAGCCGATGGTACTGCCGTAAAAGGTGGGAGAGTAGGTCGGTGCCCAATTTTATAAAACCCTTGTCCATAATCGGATGAGGGTTTTTTTTTGGTTACAAAGTTTTATTGGGACTCCAATCCCATCATTCTGTAATATTTTTGATCCATAATTTGTAGCATTGTCACTTGGCATAATTATTAGCTACCTTCATCACTCTTAATCGACTAACTATCACTAATATGAATTATATAAACAAGTTTGTTTACCTGGCATTGATGGCCATCCTGCCTTGCGCCTCAATTGCCCAGGAGATTGAAAAGCCTAAGGACAATTGGCAGAATTTGGATTTAAAAACTGACGGGGTCTTCGGAATCAGCACAGAAAAAGCGTATAAAGAATTATTGAAAGGAAAGACCTCTAAGACGGTTATAGTTGCGGTAATAGACGGAGGGATAGATGAAGAGCATGAGGATCTGAAGAAAGTGATCTGGGTAAATTCTAAGGAGATTCCGGGTAATAATCAGGATGAAGATAAAAACGGTTACGTTGATGATATTTATGGCTGGAACTTTATTGGCTCGGCAAAGGGAAGTGTACAATATGACAATACTGAACTTGTAAGGTTTATTCGGAAGCTACAACCCAAATATGCCACAGCACTTAATTCAACTCCTTTTAGTGACAAGGAAAGGAAAGAATTTTTGCGGTATCAAAAGCTCATAACTGATTACATGCAGAAATTACAGGAAGCACAGATGGGATTAGCTAACACGACTATCTTTAAAAGATATATAGGAGAGATCACTGCCAAAATGAAAATTGACAAACCTGTTCTTAGTGATTTCGAAAAATATAAAGCCGCCAATGATATTGAAGGACAAGTGCTCAAGGCAATAAAAAGCGAATTAAAGAAGAACCCGGATTTTGGCAAGCTCAAGGAAGATGTTGAGGAAGGCTTGAAGTATTATGATGCCATGGTTAAATACCATTTAAACCTTGATTTTAATTCAAGGGACACAGTGGGTGACGACTACTCGAACAGTAATGAACGTTTATACGGGAATGCAGACGTTACCGGCCCCGATGCGGAGCACGGAACCCATGTTAGTGGCATAATTGGCGCCATCAGAAATAATGATGTGGGTATTAACGGAGTAGCGGATAATGTAAGAATTATGACTGTACGGGCAGTGCCTGACGGAGACGAACGTGATAAGGATGTAGCCAACGCGATACGATATGCAGTTGATAATGGCGCTAAAGTAATTAATATGAGTTTTGGGAAGGCATACTCCTGGGATAAGAAGGTTGTAGATGAGGCAGTAAAGTATGCCATGGATAAGGATGTATTGTTAGTGCATGCGGCTGGGAATGATGCATTGAATACCGATAAGGAAGACAATTTCCCCAACAGGTATTTTGTGGACAGCTTGGGTGTTAACATGGGTAAAGCCTCGGCCTGGTTGGAAGTGGGTGCATCTGGCTGGAAAAACGACGAGTCGCTATTAGCGGACTTCTCTAACTATGGTAAAAAATCTGTTGATGTGTTTGCTCCAGGCGTTAAAATCAATTCCACTTTTCCGAATTCAACCTACAAGGCAATTGACGGAACGAGTATGGCTTCACCCGTGGTGGCTGGTTTGGCCGCATTAATCCGGTCTTATTATCCTGCTTTATCTGCAGTGCAGGTAAAGGATGCCATCATGAAGTCTGTTATTAAAGTTGATACCAAGGTTAAGGTGAAGGAAGAGGGCTCGTCTAAGAAACTACCTTTCAGCGAACTCTCCGTTTCCGGAGGGGTTATTAATGCTTACGAGGCTTTGAAATTAGCCCAAAAGATGGGGGCTGTTTCTTCAAGTGCAGAAGCAAAAAGCAAATAGACTGAGATCCGGAAAAAAGCCGCTTCAGAGAGATCTGAAACGGCTTTTCTGTTTAGTTTATAGAAAGATTTATATGAGTCCTGGTTGGACCTTATCTCTGAACTCTTTAATAAATTTATCAAGTTTAGGCTGAATAACGAAGGCACAATACGGTTTATTCGCGTTTTGATTGAAGTAATTCTGATGATAATTCTCCGCCTCATAGAATTGTGATACTGGGGATATCTCAGTTATTATAGGCCTTTCGAATGTCATCTCTTTTGTCAAACTATCAATCATATCCTGCGCTTTAAACTTTTGTTCCTGATTATGATAGAATACTACGGAACGGTATTGTGTACCAACATCGTTTCCCTGGCGATTTAGGGAAGTGGGGTCGTGGGTCTTAAAGAATACCAGTAACAACTCGTCGAAAGAGATCGTATCCTCATCATATTCTACCTGTATAACTTCCGCATGGCCTGTATTTCCACCACAGATCTCGTCATATGTTGGCTCAGGCTTACTGCCTCCCATGTATCCCGATACCACTTTAATTACTCCATTTAAGTTTTGAAAAACTGCTTCGGTGCACCAAAAACAGCCTGCTCCAAATGTTGCTTGTTCTAATCTCATATCTAATAAACGAATCGTCTTTGACTTTGGTTTTACATGATTATGTTGCAAAAAAAAGCCGGCTGATATCAGTCGGCTTATATGATTACTGATATTGAATATAACTCGGTTGCGGTTTTAATTTCAATAACTCTTCGGGAGTCATTAAACGGTTGGGAGCTTTCTTAAGATCGTTTTTGTAGAACAACTTAAACCCAGTGAATTGAACGGGCTCAGAATAGATAAAGTGGCGATACGTTCCCTTTTTAAGTTCCGGCTCACCCCACCCGTCCATGTGCATTACAACCTGAACTTCAGGACGTAATTTGATTTTACTGGCATTGGTAACCATTTTCTGGGTGAAGCGATGCACAATGAAAACCTTAGCCGGAAGATTATTTTCTTTAACCAGCTTGGCCAGATAGTCGGTACAGTAGTTAAGATCTGCTGCATCGTAGGTACCAATCTTAGAACCTGGTTTGGCGCCTGTTTTCATAGAGAATTCCGGATCTACTCCTAAATGAACATTCGGCATCTTTAAATATTTCTCATAACGAGGCAATTCTTTTTGTATAGTGCTTAAAGCAACTTGTAGATCCAGGAATACAATGGCGTTATGCATTTTAGCAATCGTTATTGCCGAGTCGATTTGCTTCTCAGGCATGCGGTTGATATACATACCGTCCTTACCTGGAGTACCACTGGCTACAGAGGCTATGTAATGTATCCCTACTTGTACAGGGGTTGAAGGATCTGCTTTCTCCCAGCGTTTAACTTCAGCGTTTAACTTACTCCACATCTCTTTTGGAGCATACTCACCTAAGGCACCCATCTTTTTTGAATATAGATTCCCGTAATAAACTACGATTCGTTTATGAGGTAAAATCGCACCGGCAATAGGATAGGGCTGATTCTTTACAGGCCATTTGCCAGTGGTATCGCCATTGGATATAGCCAATAATTTTTGATTGTACTTAGCGGTATCTACAGGAGTATAAGCATCTTCTTTTGGCTCTTCTACAACCGACGCAGTGGTGGCGCGAAGACTGTCATTTCCTGAAGTGGTTTTTCCATTAGCCTGAGTGGTGGCATCAGTACAGTTTGTAAATAGTCCGAAGGAGGCAGTGCCTAGTGCCAGGGTAAAGGCCAGATGTTTTGCGTTAATCATGTTTTTTGTTTGGTAATTATCGGGCACGTAAGATTTTACCATTACGCACACCTGTGTGTTGCATTTGTTTTAAAGTAAGTTTTCCATTAACTATAACGTAGTGAATGCCGGTAGAATATGCATGCGGTTTTTCATACGTAGACTGATCCTGTACTGTTTCAGGATCAAAGATAATAATGTCAGCGGCCATTCCTTCACGTAAAAGACCTCTATTTTTAAAACCAAACTTTTGAGCTGGTAAAGAGGTCATTCGACGGATCGCATCCTCCAGTCCCAGAACCTTTCTTTCGCGGACATACTTAGCCAGAACCCGGGCGTTGGTTCCATAGCCACGCGGATGAGGCATGCCACTACCGAATTCGCGGATTCCTGAGTCGGAAGCAATCATTGTGAAAGGATAACTCATAATATTCTCTACATCTGCTTCATCCATACTATGAAAAACCATAGAAGCGCCGCCACCCTTAGTCAGATCAAGAATAGTTTCGATTTCATCCGGAATAGTAGCATTTCTTCCGCGAAGAATATTGATTTCAGATATACTTTTACCGTTATATGAGGTATCGCTTTTGAAATTCGAAACAATAGCATACTCAAAACTGCTCCGCTGGCGTTTATCCATATCGCTAATCATTTCTTCAACGATTTTTTTATGAATAGCGGGGTCTTCAATCCGATAGTTGATTGAATCCCGGCCATTTGAAAGTACCCATGATGGAATAACCGAGTTAAGGCTTGTGCTGCTCGCTGTATAAGGATATTGATCGATAGTTACGTCCAAATCATCTTCCCTGGCTCTCTTAATCATGCTTAAAGTACTGTCAGATCGACCCCAATAGGGTTTGCCAATTTTAAAATGAGAGATTTGCACAGGCATGTCAGCTTGCCGTCCCACGTCTAAAGCTTCATTGATGGCCTCGAAAACGTGCTGGCTCTCACTGCGTATATGTGAAGTATAAGTACCATGGTATTTTGAAGCAGCTTTGGCAAGAGCAATCACCTCATCTGTTTTCGCATAGGTGCCGGGAATATAAATTAAACCGGTAGAAAAGCCTACTGCACCATTTCGCATCGCTTTTTCGACAAGAGTTTCCATTCTCTTTAATTCATCGGCACCTGGTTCTCGATTGGCCGTACCCATTACTGCCTTTCTAACATCATTATGGCCAATGAATGTGGCAACATTAATTGAAACATTTAGGCTATCGAGCATCCTGAAATAGTCTTTAACGTCTACATTGGATGACCCGCAGTTACCCGTAATAACGGTTGTAACACCGTCATGGATGAAATTATCAGCTGTTGGAGTCTTCTTTTCGTCTCCCTCAATGTGAGTGTGTACATCTATAAAGCCAGGTGCGATGATTTGCTTTTGAGCATCAATTACTTGTTTGGCCTTTAGGTGTGTAAGGTTCCCGATACCAGTAATTTTACCTTTCCGGATTGCGACATCTCCATAAAACCAAGGGTTGCCCGACCCGTCCACGATCATGCCGTTCTTTATCAGGATATCAGCCTTCTGCGCGAATAGAAAACAAGGGGTTAAAAAGAAAAGTGAAAGTAGAAGGTGCTTCAAATATGTATAAATTTTGCTGAAATTAACTCAGTTAGAGCATAATAGCAATTAAAGATATCCACAGATAGGGAAAACTGTGGAATATCGTTATCCTGCTAATCAGCGGTTTTACAGAATTTGCCGAAAACCCCCAGCGGTAATTTGCAGCCTGACTTAGCCTGCAAAAAAAGTTCACCGCACTCCAGGTTTTCAGCTTTCGGAAAAGAAGATAGAATAAGGTTTTCGACAATGACCGAAGAGAAGCCGAGAGAGTAAGTATTCAGAATTAGAAAATGTTCTTTATCATCAAGAAGCTGCACTACGTCCTGCATCATCTCTTTGATATTGTCTTCGAGTTTCCATTTTTCTCCATTCGGACCATGACCATAAGCTGGGGGATCTAAGATAATTCCATTGTATTTCTTTCCGCGTTTCAACTCACGCTTTACAAATTTCAATGCATCTTCTACCACCCAGCGGATATTTTCTAGTTTAGATAGCTCCTGGTTTTCGTTAGCCCAGGTTACTACCTGCTTGATCGAGTCTACGTGTGTAGTATCTGCACCTGCAGCCCTTGCGGCAAGTGATGCTCCGCCTGTATAAGCAAATAAGTTCAAGATTTTCGGCTCGCTTGTTTTAAACTTGCTGATACATTCTGTGATGTAATCCCAATTAACTGCTTGTTCAGGAAAAATACCCAGGTGTTTAAAAGAAGTTAAAGCAAGACGGAACTTTATGGAGATGTCGGAATTGTTGTAATTAATATGCCAGCGATCAGGTGTTTTCTGGTCTTTCTTAATCCATTCGCCCGAAGTAGCAGAGCGCCCTTTAAAACGGATGTGATGTAATTTTGTCCATTCACTTTCAGGCAAGGCCTTGCCCCATACTGCCTGGGGCTCTGGCCGGATTAAAATAACATTACCAAATCTTTCGAGCTTTTCAAAATCACCGCAATCAATTAGTTCATAATCTTTCCAGTGGCGTGGTGTTAAAAGTTGGATCATCAGGTACTAATGTGTGTGATATTATTTTGTGTTATCAGTAAATCTAAAAAACTACAATCTTTGTTTAGCGGCCTCCATAAACTTACTCGCGAATACAAATTCGTTTAATTCTTTATTATCGGTATGGGCGATTTCTTTATTGGAGCCTTGCCACCATTTTTGGCCCTCGTGTAGGAAAATGATGTTTTCGCCAATACCCATTACAGAGTTCATATCATGAGTAACCACAACGGTTGTGCTGTTGTACTCTTCGGTTAATTCCTGAATCAGCTCATCAATAACAATAGAAGTTTTTGGATCTAGTCCTGAATTGGGTTCATCCACAAATAAATATCTGGGATTCATTGCAATCGACCGGGCAATCCCGACTCTCTTTTTCATTCCTCCGGATAGCTCCGCAGGCAAAAGTTTGTTTTTTCCTTCCAGGTTTACACGCTCTAAACAGAAGTTCACCCGCTCTATCTTCTCCTTACGGTTTTGCTCTGTAAACATGTTTAACGGAAACATGATGTTCTCCTCAACCGTCATTGAATCAAAGAGTGCAGAGCTTTGAAACAGCATCCCAATCTCTTTCCTGATTTCAATACGATCCTCAAACTTCATCCTTGTGAAATCCCGGTTATCGTAGATTACAGATCCTATTTCAGGCTCGTGTAAGCCAACCATACACTTTAGTAGGGTCGTTTTTCCGGAGCCCGAACCACCAATGATCAGATTGCAAACGCCGTCCCTGAATTCAGAAGAAATCCCTCGCAGTACATGGTTGTCGCCAAAGGTTTTATTAATGTCTTTAACTATTATCATAGTAGTAGCTGGGCAATTACATAATCAGAAAAAAGAATCATAATACAGCTAATCACTACTGCCTTTGTACTCGACTGGCCTACTTCTAAAGCACCTCCACTAGTATAAAAACCCTGGTATGCTGAGACGGAGGTGATAATAAATGCAAAAATGATGGCCTTTACCATTGATACGGTAAAAGTGAAAGGAATAAACCCTGTAGTAAGACCAGTGATAAAGTCCTGAGATGTTGTAGCGCCAGAGGCTGTACCCGCAATATAACCCCCGGTAATACTTAAGCCTATGGATATAATAACCAATAACGGGATGGTAGTAACAGCACCAATAATTTTAGGAAGGATAAGGTAACCCGGCGAGTTAATTCCCATTATCTCGAGCGCGTCAATTTGCTCCGTGACGCGCATGGTTCCTATTTGAGATGCTACGCTTGATCCAACTTTTCCCGCCAGTACAATTGCTGAAATTGTAGGACTTAGTTCCAGTATTGTTGAATCACGGACTATCCCTCCAATCACCGATTTGGGGATCAGATCGCTTACCAGTTGAAATGCAGTTTGTACGGTCGTTACAGCTCCGAGGAAAACTGAAATAATCGCGATGATGCCGAGTGACCCGACACCAATAGACTCCATTTCTTTGAAGATCTCTTTTCGGTAAATGTTCCATTTTTCCGGGCGGCGGAACACTGCTTTAAGCAGTAAAATATATCTACCTAATGAATGAAATATCATTAATTCTTAAATTATCTGGGAAAATATGCAATAATAATACAAAATACTCGGCTGACCCGCTGTCGGTCTAAAATAAAGCATCATTGATCGGGTATAGTATTCATGCATCCTATTTTATTAATTGCTACCTATGCTTGTTTTCTTAAATTTATCACATGAATGCGATAATAACTGGTGCAACAAAAGGCATGGGACTTTCTATTGCTAAACTCCTGGCTGCTAACAATTACAATCTGGCTTTGTGTGCCCGTAATTCCGGCGAACTTGAAAGTATTAAAACTGCATTGAGCAGCCAATTTCCTCATCTCACTATTATCGTTTACACAGCCGATTTTAATCATCCTGAACAAGTGCAGTCATTTGCAAACTTCGTAGCTGCCAACTTTGATTTTGTAGATGTACTCATTAACAATGCCGGATTATTCATCCCATCTAAATTAATGGAAGAAGGTGAGGATGATCTGCAGAAACAAATGCAAATCAATGTTCACGCGCCGCACTTCTTGAGCAAATACTTTGGCAGTAAAATGCAGCTGGCTAGAAAGGGTCATATCATCAATATCTGTTCTATCTCTAGTATTAAGCCTATCGTTACCGCAGGTTCCTACAGCATCAGTAAGGTTGCTTTGTTGGGATTGACTAAAGTGCTTCGAGACGAGTTAATGCCTTCGGGAGTTAAGGTAACGGCAGTGGTTCCGGGGTCTACTCTAACAGGATCCTGGGAGGGTACTACCATTCCCGCAAATCGTTTTGTCGATCCGGATGATATTGCCAGGTCCATCTTAGCGTGCCTGAATATGACTGCAGGTGCTAATGTTGACGAGATCATTATAAGACCTCTGCTGGGCGATCTCTGACGGTAATCTATAAACCATCTTCGTTCACCGACCTTTTCCGCCCTTTTACCGAGAACATGGGCTGATCTGCCTGTTTGATATAGGCTTGCATATGTGTGTAATGTACATTTGAATCATAAATTTAGATCACTAAAGCAAATCATAAATCAAACAGTCAAAAAATACGATCATGGAAAAGAGAATTCAACGTAATACGCAAGACAAAATGCTGGCAGGAGTATGCTCAGGTTTAGCAGACTATTTCGAGATAGATGTTACTCTAATTCGCGTAGCCTTTATTGTAGCATTCCTTGCGGGACTATCCGGAGGATTGGTATACATTCTTTTATGGATAGTGGTTCCTGTCAAACGCTCTATGGCCAGCCATTATTACTCAAACGGCGGTCGGTTTGATGTGGATTACCGGGTTCGTCAAGGATCAGACTATACAGCCAGATCATAATAATTTAAGAATCAATCATAAATCAAACCAATATTAATAACACACAATTATGGAAAAGAGACTTCAACGAAACGAACAAGACAAAATTTTAGCAGGTGTTTGTTCGGGCTTAGCAGATTATTTCGATGTAGACGTAACCTGGATAAGAATTGCTTTCATTGTGGCAACGCTTGCAGGTTTCTCCGGAGTAATCGCTTACATTATCTTGTGGATTGCTGTTCCGGCCAGACCTTACTTGCCCGGAGCATATAATTCGGGATATAGAAAGTACAACGCAGACTATCGCGTTTATGAAGACCGTGATCAGCCTGCGTCAAACAGCCCATATGCAGTTCCCGAACCACCTCAGGATGCTTACAAGGCTCGCAGAAGCGGTAATGGACGAATGATAGCGGGGCTATTTATGGTTGGATTCGGAGCCTTCTTCCTGTTCGACGAATTCAACATAATTCCTTACTGGTTTGACTTTGATAAGTTATGGCCCCTGGTATTTATTATCCCCGGAATATTGATCATCTCTAAAACCAGCAAAAGGCACGAGTATAGAGAGGAACCAAGAAATCCAGCAGATGATGCGAATACGACAAGCTCCACAGGAACAATAATTCAGGAAGAAGAACCCAAATTATAATCTTATTTATTAAGAACGACAATTATGAGAACAGAGAAAGTCATCTGGGGATTGATCCTCATTTTTATAGGATTGATATTTTTACTTAGCAACTTTGGGGTAATTAATTTCTATTGGGGATCAGTATGGCGCTTTTGGCCCATCATCTTCATCCTGTCAGGTGCTAATATGCTTTTAAGCAGGCTAAATAATCCCACAGGATCTATTCTTTCGGTAACCCTAACTTTAATCGCATTAATCTTTATCGGATACCAGGGAACACGTCCTAATCACAGCACCCTGGGCAGATCGTGGTTTAGGTTTGATCATAATGACAATGATACTGTCGCAAAAAATGGCGCTAACTGGAGCACGGCAAACACTTTTACAGAGCCTTTTACCGGTGGTATCACACGAGCAGAGTTAAATATAAACGGCGGTGCCACCAGCTATAGGTTAGACGATAGTACCGAAAATCTATTTGATGCAGAAGTGAAGCAGAATTTCGGAAACTACACTCTCGAAAAAACATCCAGAGACTCTGTAGAAGTTCTTAATTTCCGGATGCGTAATAAGAAGCAAAAATGGAACATGGACGATATGGATGGAAACGAAGTGCGCATCAAGCTGAATACCAAGCCTCTTTGGGATATCAACGTGGAAATGGGTGCCGGTGAAACTGATTTTGACCTTAGTTCTTACAAAATACAAGATCTAACATTAAAGGGCGGCGCCGCGTCATTCAAGGTAACCTTACCACAACCGACAACAACTACCAATGTTAGGGTTGAAACCGGAGTGGCTGAAGTTGTGATCAAGGTTCCGGAAACATCGGCCTGCCGTATTACAGTAGATACTGGTTTGTCAGCCAAAGACTTTTCGGGCTTTCAAAAACAGGCAGACGGCAGCTATCAGACATCAAATTACAATACGTCATCAAAGAAGATTTCAATCAATTTAAAGGGCGGCTTATCAAGCTTTGAAGTACAGCGATACTAATCAGAAAATTGGCAACACTAACAGGCGGCGTAAGTCGCCTGTTTTTTGTTATTTTTAGGCTCAATCTTTCTTCCTCTATGCCCGACTATATAGTTGTAATTAATGGTAAACCGGAAGGCCCATATTCCCTCGAAGAGATAAAAGAACTAGGCATCCGTGCAGATACTTTCGTCAAGACTGCACGAATGGATGATTACAAGGAAGCACAGGAGATCCCTGACTTAAGGGCTATCCTGAATTTAAAAGTTAATAAGGCTGTACCGCAATATTTTGCCACACTGGATGTTCGTCTGCTGGCTGTCATCATAGACTATTTTATCCTTTTTGCTATTTTTTCCTTAATCGTATTTTTTACCATCTTGTTTCTCGAAAGCAGGGATGTTAAGATTGTCGCTGTCCTGGCTGGTTTAATAATTATCCCCCTCACTAAACTTCTTTATGGCTCTATAATGGAAGCTTCACCTAAGCAAGCCACTTTCGGTAAAATCTTAATGGGCATAAAAGTAACTGATGAAGCAGGTAACCGGATCACTGGTGCACAAGCGTTCGGCCGTAACTTTTCAAAGCTGATCTGTATTTTAACCTTAGGAATAGGGTATCTAATGGGATTTTTCGATAGAAGGCAACAATGTCTGCACGATAAGATAGCCTCGACTCTTGTGACGAAGGATCGCCTGATATAATCCATTTTAAAAAGAATAAGGAGCGAAAAGTTTAGATTTTCTGCTCCTTATTCCTGCTGCTAATAACAACTATACCGCATCAGATAACGAAGAAAACGTAAAGTCTCTGATCTTCATTGGTGGTATTAGGGCGTTCGTGCCTGATTCGCCGCTGACAGTGCGTTCAGGTTTGCCCAGGGCTTCCAAATTATTCAACATAATGATCGGGCTTTCGTTAAAACGGAAGTTCTTAACCGGAAACTTGATCTTTCCGTTTTCTATATAAAATGTACCGTCTCGAGTAAGGCCCGTTAGAAGAACAGTCTGCGGATCAACAGTCCGGATATACCATAGGCGGGTTACTAAGATTCCTTTTTCAGTGCTTTTGATCAGGTCTTCCAGCGACTGATTAGTTCCTTCCATGATTAGAGCGTCAGGAGGGGGAATAGCTTTGACACCTTTCTTCTCCGCCCAGTAGCGGCTATAATAGAGGTTTTTAACGACACCCCTATCAATCCATTGCACTTTCTCCTGTGGACGGCCATCCCCATTCCATGTGCTGGTTGGTAACTGCGCGTTAAAAGGATCTGAGTAGATATTGACCCGTTGATCTACCAGTTTCTCTCTCAATTTAGTTGCCCCGCCCGGTTTACTCATAAAACTGCGGCCCTCATCTGCCTGCCGGGCGTCCATCCCGAAGAACATATTTTCCAGCAAAACCAGAGCGGCTGCCGGTTCCAGTATCACAGTGTACTTGCCGGGTTCGATCGCCTTTGCAGTTACAGATCTCGTGGCTTTATCTGCGGCAACTTTCGTGGCCGACTTCACATCGAGCTGACCAAAGTCGTTAAAGGCTTTCGTAGCATAGCCAGAGCCTTTTCCGTCTTCGGTACGCAGGGTAACATTGAAATTTACGTTAGTGGCTTTATTATAAGCAAATAGGCCGTTTGAATTCATCATGGCGGCAAAGCCCGTGCTGTTTTCAAGAAACCCTGCTGCCGTAAGCTTGTTATCTTTCGAGATTTTTAGGCTCTCAGCCACTGCGTCGGCCCGCTCTTTTGGCGTGATAGCTGCCGTTGACTCGACATAGGTGGCTGATTCTTTGAACGTCTGCGGTCCCATAAAGGGAACATACTCCGGATTCTCAGGAGCAAGTTTAGCAAGCTCTTCAGCTCTGGAAACGACTTTTTTTAATGATTCATCATCAAATTCATTTATCGTAGCGACTCCAAGTTTCTTGCCGAAGGCTGAAGAAACTACCAGGCTGTTTTGGCTGATACCACCGCTGGTAGAAACCGAATTGCGGGCATACCTGATATTGCCGTTATCAGAGCCGTTTAAATTAACTTCACATTCGTCGGCTTTGGAGTAGCTCAGTACCTTTTTCAGCAGCGCCTGCGCTTGTTCTTTATTTAATATTGGCATGTCGGTTAATCTTAAATTTTTCTTCCGGTGTTAATTACATTAATTCCGTTGAAACGGGTTGTTGATGAGCCGTGCGAGACAGAACTGCTCTGTGAAGGCTGACCTTTGCCGTCGAAGAATGATCCCCCTAAACGATAATCATTTTCATCGCAGATCTCCGTACAGGCATTCCAGAATTCCTGGGTATTCGCCTGGTAAGCTACATCTTTAAGCATTCCGCCAATTTTGCCATCTTTAATCTCGTAATATAGCTGGCCGCCAAACTGGAAATTATACCGTTGCTGGTCTATAGAGAATGATCCGTCGCCAACAATGTAAATTCCTTTTTCTACATTTTTTATCAAATCGTCGATGCTCTTCTTTTGAGTCCCCGGCTTCAGCGAAACATTAGGCATCCGTTGAAATTGCACACTGCTCCAGTTATCCGCATAGCAGCACGCTTGAGATTCATCTAATCCAATGATATGCGCCTGGTCACGGATTGCCTGGTAATTAACCAACGTGCCATCTTTGATGATATCCCAGTTTTTAGTCTTAACTCCTTCGTCATCATAACCGACAGCGCCTAATGAACCTTTCTGCGTCTTATCACCATACAGGTTTACTATTTTATTTCCGAAGTTGAACTTCTTAGATTCCCACTTATCCAATGTCAGGAAGCTGGTGCCCGCAAAGTTGGCTTCATAACCCAGTACCCGGTCCAGTTCTGTAGGGTGTCCAACCGACTCGTGAATGGTCAGCCATAAGTGCGAAGGATCAAGTACAAGATCGTATTTACCAGGCTCTACTGATTTAGCAGTAAGTTTCTGACCTAACTGTCCGGCTGCTGCTTTAGCATCCTCCAGCATGTCATATCTTCCCTTATAAAAGGTCGTAATTCCTTTGATCTTATCTTCCGGACGTGCCTGCAGGTATTCATAGCCCATGCCCATGGGAGCGCTTAATGCATTTCGCGTTTCAAACTTTCCGGTCTTTGAATCGATCTTAGTCAGGAAAAAAGTAGGCCAGATGCGATGCACGTCCTGATCGATATATGAACCATCTGTCGAAGCAAAGTATTTCTGTTCGTTTACCAGGAAAAGAATAGAGTTAGCGTAATTAGCTCCTCCTTTCATCGCCGCGTCGTTAACTGACAATAGCAGATCCACCTTCTCTTTAACCGGTACTTCAAAAGCATTCTTCTCAATCGGTGCCTTCCAGCTTACTTCACCATAGCCTTTTTGAGGCGCAAGTTCAACCGGAGAGGTTAGCAGGCGGGAATTCTCTTTAGCGATGGCTACAGCAAGTTCAGCCGCTTTCCCAATCCCGTCATTATCCATCTTGTCTGTCGCAGCAAATCCCCAGCTTCCGTTAGCGATTACGCGCACACCCATACCGTAAGATTCTGTATTGACGATATTCTGCACCTTGTTTTCGCGGGTTACCACGAACTGATTCAGGTAACGGCCAATACGGACATCAGTATACGTGGCACCCCTGGCTCTCGCCGCATTTAGCGCCACGTCAGACATCCTTTTTTTGAGGGCCGGATCGATGCTCCCGAGCATTTCTTCCGGCTCAACGGTTCGGCCCCAGACAGGAATTGTGGGCATCATGGTCGCTGCAGCACCCACCCCTGCCAGATACATAAAGTCTCTTCTTTTCATTTAAGGTTTGGTTGTTTGATAGATAAATATATCTAAATATTTAGCACGAAGTCATTAGCCTCCGGTTTGTAACCTGAGTTTTACTTTACCTGCACAACTATAACTTCCTTCCTGTATTGATGACGTTTATACCGTTGAAGCGAGTAGTAGAACAGCCGTGCGAAACTGCGCTTACCTGGCTTGGTTGTCCCTTACCGTCAAAGAACGAGCCGCCCAAGCGGTAATCCCTCTTGTCGCAAATGGCCGAACAGGAATTCCAGAATTCCTGCGTGTTCGATTGATAGGCTACTCCGCTCAACAAACCGCCAATTTCTCCTTTATTGATCTCATAGCAAAGTTGACCGCTAAACTGGAAATTGTAGCGCTGCTGGTCGATTGAATATGAATTACGACCCAGTATATAAATGCCTTTGTCAACATTTTTTATCATTTGCTGAATGCTAAGCGGTGTGTTACCCGGCTTTAAGGAGACGTTAGGCATTCGCTGAAACTGCACACTGCTCCAGCTGTCGGCATAGCAGCAACCCTGCAATTCTTCAAGTCCCAGGATATGCGCCTGATCGCGAATAGTCTGGTAGCTTACTAGTACGCCGTCTTTTATGATATCCCAATTTTTACATTTCACTCCCTCGTCATCGTATCCTACGGCAGCAAGCGAACGTTCCTGAGTTTTATCCGCCTCAAAGTTGACCATCTTGCTCCCGAAGTTAAATTTCTTTGATTCCCATTTATCCAGAGTCAAGAAGCTGGTTCCAGCGTAGTTTGCTTCATATCCAAGCACGCGATCAAGCTCCGTAGGATGTCCCACCGACTCATGGATTGTCAAGAACAGGTTCGTAGGATCGATTACCAGGTCGTACTTGCCGGGTTCCACAGGTTTAGACTTCAATTTTTCTTCAACCTGCCGTGCCGCGGTAGTTGCGTCTTCGACCATGTTATAGCGATTCTTATAAAGTGTCTGAACACTTTTGATCTCTTCGTCTTTGTTCGGGATCAAATATTCATAACCCATGCCCATCGGCGAGCTAAGAGCATTACGGGTCTCGAACTTTCCGGTCTTTGCATCAGTTTTAGTAACCGTAAACGTTGGCCACAATCGATGCACGTCCTGATCAATATAAGATCCTTCGGTGGAGGCAAAGTACTTCTGTTCGTTCACGAGGAAGAGAGATGAATTGACAAACGTAGCACCTCCTTTCATGGCAGCATCGTTAACTGATAGCAACAGGTCGGTTTTTTCCTTGAGTGGAACCTCGAAAGCATTCTTCTCAATTGGGGTTTTCCAGCTCACCTCACCATAGCCTTTCTGAGGAGCAAGTCTTACCTGTTCCATCAGCAGCTTGGAGTTAACCTTGGCAATTTGTACAGCTACTCCGGCAGCTCTGGCAATATTATCGTCATCAAGCTGATCAATCGCGGCAAAGCCCCAGCTTCCGTTGGCAATAACCCTGATACCCATACCATAGGATTCTGTATTGCTGATATTGTCTACGCGGTTCTCCCGGGTGGTCACAAACTGGTTCAGGTAGCGCCCGATTCGTACATCGGCATAAGTAGCCCCTTTAGATCTGGCAGCGTTTAATGCAACATCAGCCATTCTTTTCTTCAACCCCGTGTCTATAGGTATTAAAGATTCTTTGATAGAAATATCACGGCCGAAGACAGGTATGTTTGACAACATGGCCCCACCTAAGCCAATCCCTGAAAGGTAAATAAAGTCTCTTCTTTTCAAAATAATGATTGCTGTATAGCTATCAGCTGTCAGCCTTCAGCTATCAGGCCTAATAGTACCGATAACTGAACTCTGAATGCTGAGAGCTGATTCTAAAGTTTGATAGCTGACCGCCGTAGCTGACCGCTGATCGCTGAAAGCTCATTTACACCGCATCCGATAACGACGAAAACGTAAAGTCCCGGATCTTCATCGGCGGCACGATCATATTTCCGCTTCGTACTGGTTTTCCTAAAGCCTCTACGTTGTTAAGCATGATGATCGGGCTTTCATTAAATCGAAAGTTCTTGATCGGGAACATAATTTTGCCATTCTCGATATAAAAAGTACCGTCACGTGTTAAGCCTGTCAGCAGTAATGTTTGTGGATCCACTGAACGGATATACCAGAAACGGGTCACCAGGATGCCTTTTTCCGTGCCCTTGATTAGATCTTCCAGAGAAGAATCGCCGCCTTCCATGATCACTCCACGGGCGGGAGGGATTGCTTCCACATTTTGTTTCTGTGCCCAGTAACGGCTATAGCTCAGATTTTTTACTACTCCCTTATCAACCCAAACAGTACGTTCCTGAGGCCGGCCATCGCCGCTCCAGGTTGAGCCGGGTAGTTCGGGATGAAAAGGATCTGAATAAATAGTCACCTGCTCGTTGAACAGTTGTTCGCCTAAACGAGTGCCCCCGCCTTTTTTACTCATAAAGCTTCGGCCTTCATCTGCACTGCGGGCGTCAAATCCTCTCACAAGGTTCTCCAGCATGTCTTTAGCAGCCAGTGGCTCCAGTATGACCGTGTATTTCCCGGGTTCAATGGCTTTTGCAGTTGCGGAGCGCGTTGCTTTGCCCGATGCAATACGCGTTTGAGCCAGAGTGTCAAGTTTTCTAACATCATTGAAGCTTTGCTCTACATAACCTGATCCTGTACCGGATTGCGTACGGGTAGTTACAGAAAAGGAAATATCAGTATCATTATTATAGGCGAACAAGCCTTTTGAATTCATGATCGCCCTGAAACGATTAGAGTTCTCCAGAAAACCTGCCGCTTCCAGCTTCGCGTCTTTGGCCACCTGTAGACTCTTTAAAACCATTTCTGCCCTGGCATCAGGATCGATTGCCGCTGTTGCCGCAATATGAGTAACGGATTCTTTGTAAGACTGGGGTCCCATAACCGAGACGTATTCGGGGTTTTCAGGCGCCAGCTTTGCAAGCTCTTCCGCTCTTTGCACAACCTTTTTCAGTGAGGCATCATCGAATTCGTTAATTGTTGCCGAGCCTGTTTTCTTACCGAAAGTCGAACTCACGGCCAGTTCCATGGTACTTATTTCGCCTGCCGTAGAGACGGCATTCCGTGCATAGCGGATATTGCCACCTTCAGAACCGTTTAAACTTACTTCGCATTCGTTGGCCCTTGAAAAACTTAATGTTTTTTTGAGTACAGCCTGTGCTTCCTCTTTACTTAAAATCGCCATATAATTAAATTTTTCGTGCTGTATTAATTACGTTTACACCGTTAAAACGAGTTGTTGGACAGCCATGCGACACCGCACTGGACTGCGAAGGCTGGCCTTTTCCATCATTGAATGTTCCGCCAAGCCGATAATCACTTTCATCACAAATTGCCGCGCAGGAATTCCAAAATTCCTGGGTGTTTGATTGGTAAGCTACATCATTGAGCATCCCGGTAATTTTCCCGTTTTTGATCTCATAGAAAGTCTGCCCGCCGAACTGGAAATTATATCGTTGCTGATCGATAGAGTAGGACCCATCACCAATAATGTAAATACCCTTCTCTACATCCTTAATGATGTCGTCGACGCTTAGTTTCTTTTTGCCCGGCTGTAGTGAAACGTTTGGCATGCGCTGGAATTGAACATCGTCCCAGCCCTGTGCATAACTGCACCCATGAGATTCCTTAAGGCCAAGGATGTGTGCCTGGTCACGTGTTGCCTGGTAGTCAACCAATATTCCGTCCTTTATAATATCCCACTTTTTGCATTTGACACCTTCGTCATCATAGCCCACTGCTCCCAGCGAACCAGGTTCCGTCTTATCCCCGGTAATGTTCACCAGGCTATTTCCGAAATTGAATTTTTTAGATTCCCATTTATCCAGCGTGAGGAAGCTCGTTCCTGCGTAATTGGCTTCATAGCCTAAAACCCGATCTAATTCAGAAGGATGGCCTACCGATTCATGAATGGTCAGCCACAAGTGAGATGGATCCAGCACCAGATCATACTTCCCTGCTTCAACAGATTTTGCAGTTAATTTCTGAGCTGTATCTGAAGTTGCCGATTTTATGTCTTCCAGAATATCATAGCGATCTTTATAGCGAGTAACAATTCCGCTGACTTTGCTCGCAGCCCGCGGTTCAATGTATTCATATCCCAAACCCATTGGGGCACTCAAGGAATCCCTGGTAACAAATTTTCCTGAAACTTTGTCAATTTTTGTTACTGTGAAAGTTGGGAAAATCCGGTGAATATCCTGGTCGATATACGATCCGTCTGTGGAAGCAAAATATTTCTGCTCGTTGACCGCAAAGATGGCTGAGTTGACAAAGTTAGCCCCCGCTGCCATAGCAGCCGCATTGCTTGCCATCAGCAGGTCTATCTTTTCTCCAACAGGAACTTCGAAAGCATTTTTCAGAATAGGGGTTTTCCAGGACACCTCCCCGTAACCTTTCTGCGGAGCTAATTGTACAGGCGTGCCCTGGATCTTTGCATTTGCTTTGGCAACGGCTACTGCTTTTGCAGCCGTTTTAGCGATCTCATCTAAAGTGACGATGTTAGTAGCGGCAAATCCCCAGCTTCCGTTAGCTAATACACGGATACCTACACCATATGACTCCGTATTGGCGATTCCCTGGACCCGTTTTTCACGCGTGGCAACCACCTGGTTCAGGTAGCGCCCAATGCGTACATCGGCATACGTAGCGCCTTTTGAACGGGCGGCGTTTAAGGCGACATCGGCCAGCTGTTTTTTTAGTGCCGGATCAACAGGAATTAAAGCCTCTTCCATCGAGATCTCCCGACCAAATCCGGGGACAGATTGAAGCATCGAAGCGCCAATCCCAATTCCCGAGAGGTAAATAAAGTCTCTTCTTTTCAAAATATTCAGTTTAGGTTTATTGTTATATGTCTGGTTTCAATGGTATAAAAGTTCAATGTACTTATTCGAAATAAATAAGTAAACCACCCTCTACAAATACTTTCGCTCAATCCACAAATAACTGCAGCAACCGAGTAAAAGAAGATAGAAGTATATAGGTGGTACTTTTTCCCGTATATCTTGAGAATCAAATGGGCCGTTCGCCGGGCTTTTGGCTGATTGTTCAGCGAATCTATTGGTGGCTAACGCATTTAGGGCATTTCTTACGCTCAACCAGTCCCCCTGCTCAAAGACAAACTGTTTCGTGTTATCCCCATCGGCAGTTTTTAAGGTATTCCAGCCTGATTTAACCGGCCAATAAAAACCCTGCCACTGCTGCGGTAGATCGGCATTCTGCTTCAAAGCTATTTCAGTTTCGTCTGTAGAAAGCTCAGGAACTTCAGCTGATTTACTATTAAAAACTACTTCCGCTTTGTGATCGACCACCGGAAAACGATCAACAATCCGGATCAGGTTATCCGGCTTTTGCTGACGTGCAGCTTTCTCAATTAAATAAGCCCATATTGACCCATATGCAGTGCTGTTTCCTGAAAGACTTAAGGAATAGGTGCTGTTTAGTGTACTGAAAATAATGCGTCCTAAGCCCGAATTCGAGCTATTCACAAGGATGCGGTTCTTACCATCCCATACCAACGGCTGGTCATAGGGTTGCGGAGCAAGGTGATTTGCTCCAATGCCAGGAAGCAATGTCGGAAACTGAAGGTCGGGAAAGTTGACCGAAATGGTTTTCGCATCAGCGATCGGCAGGACAGGAAATGGAGTTCCAAAAGCTCCCCGGAGTTTGACGTCCTCATCGTCTATGATCAGTAAGCCCAGCCCCAGATTCACATGATTCCCCAAAGAAGAAATATCCGGCCGACTTAACTCGTTGATCGAATTTTCGTCGGATATAACTACATCAAACTTATCCAGCGTAGTGGACTGAAAGTTAAGAGCTACCGGATCCATATTTAGAAACTCAGTATTAAACTTTCCACTACTAATCTTACTGCGAAAGGCGAGGGGAAACTTATTTTCTGCAAGCCATCGCTTTAAAAAATTCACTTCAAAGCTGGGGGCTGATGAAAGGATAAAGATCCTCAAAGGCTTCACCGGCTCAACTTGCAATGGAACCTTTTCTACTGAGAGGGTATCCTTACCTGACGTCACAACTAAATAATTGATAGCTGTACCAAGCTGTCGGGGAGCACAGCTTAATTTGAATTTTCCCAAGCTGTCTGCGCTGATCATCGCGGAGTCGAGGTTGCTGCTTAGCCCCTGAAGCATAATCTTAACATCCTTACCGGACGTATTATTAAACTTTCCAGAAACTACCAACTTGTCGCTGCTTTTGATCAACGACCGCCAGGCTACTTGCTGGAATCCAAACGCCGGTACGGACTGGTGAAAGCGGACACCGGTATTTCCCAGCAACGCAAGCTCTTCATCCGGCAGGCCTGTGCCTATTATATGGAGTAACTTTATGTTGGAATTCACTGACAAAAAGTAGTCGAGGGAAGGAACATGAATGCCACTCTTGATGCCTGGTTGGTCTAACAGTTTTTTGTCGCTGGCGATGAATAGCGGGTTGGAAAATCCGGAAAGACTGTCTTTATGGAAACCTTGCGTTAATAGAACAACTGTTTTTGCATCGTCTGACTTATTATCCCTTTGATACCTCGGCGGAAGGGCGATGAATGCCAATGCCGCTACCGCAAGTACAGAAGCAAGTATCCGCAAGGCCAGGTTCTTGCGCGCCTTTCTTCGCCATTCCAGCAGCACGAGCAAAAAGATCAGGATCAAGGAGATTGCAATTACCAAGTAGTTCCAATCCATATTTACCGGCGTAAATTATTAAGGTTTTTGAAATATTGTTCCGAAAGGTCTGAACTAAGTTCCCGGGAATGAGGCTGAGGTAGTCGGGAAGTAGTTCCTATTGCACGCTGCAGGGCCCGTTCAACAAGTTTTAGATCCAATTGTCTTAATGAATTATACTTGCCATTCATTATTTTACGTATGGCCACTACCGCCCCTAAATAATTTGATGGATTTGCTACTGCCTTGCTGCTTAGCGTGGTATTGGCTTTGGCTACAATTTGGAGGTCGTTGTTGTTAAGCTTCTCCTTATTTCCCAACTTGTAGATTACTCCGGGCATTTGTTTTAAAGCATCCAGTGGGTCTTCCTGAGTAGGGAGCTTTTTTAAATTGAATGGATTAATGATCTTGTCAAGTTCTCCGCTTAAGCGGGTTTCTTTTTTAAGAGGAGTAGTTCTAATGGCAGTCTTAGCTACATACACTCTCGACTTTTGTTGAAGATCCTTTAATAGGCGTAAAGCTTTGTATTCGTAGGGTAAAGCCTCCGAAGGTCTGTTGGTTCTTAAGCGAAGTTCCGAGTTCCACATCTCCGTTAACGTGGCTTTAAGCTGCGATTTCAGTTCCGGCTCAAAGAAAGTAGCATCTTCCGCATTGTCGTGATTATGGCCGTACTCATTCAGTATCGCGTCGGTATTGCCAAAAGCCGCGGGTTCCTCATCACTGTGTTCTTCGTGATCTTCTTCTCCGCCTTCCTCACCCAGGAATTTCCCATATCGCAAACGCAGAAGCTTTTGATCGATACCCAGGTTATTGCTGCGGTCACTGAATTCAGAAGTGCTTATGACAGAGCGATCTTTAATCAGCTTCTCCGTATCAATGATGATCTGGCGCATGCTCCTGAAATACTCCGGAACCAAACTCACCCCACTCGCCATTCCGTCCATGCTCATTAGTTCGGCGGTATCCGCAATAGAAACAATGTATGATTCTGACCTGCTTTCCTGGTTAAAGTTGTCGAGGGCTTTTATGTAGAAATAAAGTTCATCGCCCGGAACCAAGCCCAGTGCCTTCAGGTCAATTGTCTTCTGAAGGTCGTAGCTGCGCTTAAGTGCTTTGAAGTCTGACGAAAAAGACAACTGCTGTTCCTTAAATTTGACCCCCTCGCCCTGACCGCTGGCAATTGTTGCCATGATAACAACGCTGCGGACCCCATAATCATCGGTTACAGATACCTTCAATATAGTCCTTTGTGGTTGGCCAAAATCAATAGTAGTATATTGTTCAGGTGCGATGAGGCGAATAACGGGAGCCTGATCTTTGATAAGTTGCAAAGGATAAGGATCAGATAGCTTCTCATTGACCTTCACCTGGTAAAAACCTGGCGCCGTTAGGGTCTTGCGAACCTGCCACAAGGTCTTCTTTTTATTAATCGCCTGCAGGCTTACCTTTTCTTTATCATTGAATAAAAAACTTAAGGCAGTAACAGGTTCCGTGGTCTCGATGCGCCAAACTATCTGCGAACCGTCTTCGGCGGTTAAAGCAAATTCTTTTTGATTACGGGTAGTCTTACGCGTATAAACTGGTGGTATGATCGAGATCTTTGCGGAGCGGACCTTTGCGGGAAGCACAACCGGCTTAGCTGTAGGCGAAATGACATTAGACTTTGCTACCAAAGATGACGTTGACTTCTCTACAGTATCCAGAGGGAATAACCAAATAGTATACGCAATAGCCATACAGCCTAAAACCGCCGCTATCCTAAAGAATAAAGACTTGTGTCTTATAGCCGGCAGCGCCGGTATTCGCTGTTCAATAGTTGCCGATTGAATTTTTTCAAGTAAGCTTAATGAATTTTGTGGTTTTAAAAACAACTGCGTGCTTTCTTCCAGCTCCGGGAAACGTTCATTGAGAAAGCGAGAGACGTCGGTATCACTGACCTCCCAGCGTTTTTCGATTTTGAAGATGGCAAACAGGATAGCGGCAAATAGTGGGACAGCCCAGAGTAACGAAATATCACCTGCCCGGTAAAGAAAACTGACTATAACAGCCGTGCAACCCATAGCAATCAGCACCCCTGTCATCAAAAGGTTCAACCACCATGTTCTGCGGATAGCAAGGATATATTCTTTTCCAGTCTTAGCCATTTGCGGTTATCGATCTCCGTTTGTGCGTAAACCATCGTTCTATTGCGAACAACAGCGCGAGTAACATCCATAAGTACTTATCCAAATGCGTCTCTTCTGATCTCATTTCTTCAGGCTGCAACGACACTTGCATGGCTCTGACAGGTACGATCTGCGAAAGTGACATGGAGCGTGTGTCATTACGTGCCTGGTCAAAAGTGTTTTCATGCCGGTTTAAAATAAGCCGCAGCAAAGCCTCCGGGAATCGGGGCTCCCAAACAAGATCATTCCACTCAGGATCAAAGCGACTACAAAATTTATATTCTGATTGCTTAGCGATTGATGTGCGCGATAAAATCGTATTTCCCGTCTCATCTTCCCACAGAGGATCTTGTTTGTCAGGATCATTTACAGACTTTCTCTTGTAAAGTCGGGTATTTTTATGATCAAAGGAAGCATCATTACTACTTATCAAGGCATTGTTTGTGGCTAATGTCCTTCCGGGCTGATAGGTGAATACATGTTTTGCCCTGTTTCTAATTTGTTCTTTCAAAGGAGATTCCGAAAGCCAGAAGATCCAGTCTAAACCTGCCGGAAGGTTGTCTGGGTCAGAAAAACTTTTTACGGAGATCCGGCGCTGGCTAACACTCCGAACGGCTTCAAGCGCCGCCTTTACATAAGCAAGGTCGGCGCGATGCTTATCAGTATATAAGGCAATACGCAATTCCGAAGTGTCGATGGCCACGGATGAACTGTCCAGATGGTTTTCAACGCCCTGGGATGAATTGAACCGGATCGCCGTTCGGTTAACGGAAGTCAATTCATAGGCGGGATTCAGGTCTTTTGTTGATGTGTTTTCCAAAGAATAAGTTACACCTCTTGGTGTTGATTGCTCCAGCACAATCCTCAAACTATCCCCTTGCGTTAGGAACACTTCGGCAATTTTATTAAAGACGGAATCTGAAGATCTATAAGTCTTCCAGATAAATCCTGATTTTAATACCGGACGACTTCCCGCAAATCTGCTCATCCGATCATTTGTGAATAGATAAGCGCTTGCGTTGGCGGGCAACTGTTCATCCAGAGCCCGTGCCAGCGACCAGTAGGAAAGTTGCGGTAATGAACCCCGTCGGTCATCATCAATAATTTCAGCGGTGTCGGTTAAATTGAATTTCTCGAATCGCGGGTTAAAGTAATGAGTTTCGAAGCCGAGTCTCACCAACGAATCGATCGTGGGTTTAAATGCCTGGTAACTCTCCTCCAAATGATCCTTGTCCAGCAGTATCCAACCCCTAATTTTTTCTGCCGGCATTTTCCTGATGACCAGGGGAGCGGCGAGCAGTAACGCCAGAATAATCAACAACAAACAGCGCAGGAGTAATAACCACAGATCCTGGAAGCGAAGGCTTCGGGAGTTTTGCTTTGAACTTTCGCCTAACAGCTGAATACTCCCAATCTTCAGTGTCCGGCCTTTCTTTAGACTCCACAGGTGGATAGCCAGCGGGATGATGATCGCGCCGATTGCCAAAAGCCATATGGGGTTAAGTAGCTGCAGCACAGAATCTATATTTTTATATTATTTCGTTGCTTCAGAAATTCACGTAAAGCCTGATCTAAGGGCTCATCCGTCCTGAGAAGCTTATATGCTACGTTTCGTTCCAGCAACTGTGTCCTCACATTTGAAAGGTGCTTTTCAAGATTCTCTTTATAGAGTTTCTCTGCCGAGCCGGAATTAAACTCAACGGTTTCGCCGGTTTCAAGGTCTTCCAGGGTGGTAAAGCCTTTGAAATCGAGTTCCAGCTCATTCCTGCCCATCAGGTGAAACACCACTACCTCGTTCTTCAATGCGGTCAGTGTGTCGAGGAGCTTGAAGATCTCGCCATCCTGTTCATAGAAATCAGTGATGAAAATTAGAAGTTCCCGCTTTCGCGAACGGGTGTAGATATCGTCGAACTGGCTTTCTGAAGTGAAGTGCCCGCCGGCTTTTAAATTTTCTAAATGATAAAACAGTCGCGACAGATGCTGGAAGTCCTGCCGGGATGCAAGCGAACTCAACTCGCCCTCATGAAATAAATACAGACCCACCGCATCGCTCTGCAGGTGCGCCAGGTAGGCCAGGGCAGCGGCCAGGTAACGTGCATAATCTATCTTTGTGATACCCGCATCCTCATGATTCATGGAGCCGCTTGCATCGATTAGTAAGCGAACCGATATGTTCGTTTCCATTTCCGACTCGCGGATATAATACCGGTCAGACCGGCCATACATCTTCCAGTCCAGCCAGCGCAGGTCGTCGCCGGGCTGGTAGCTGCGGTACTGGCTGAACTCCATTCCAGGGCCTTTAATAATGCTTTTGTTTATTCCGGTCATAAATCCGTCAATGATCATTTTTGCCGCTAAGGAGAGGTCCTTAATGGCCATGATGGTTTGGGGATTTAATACTTTGCTCATGACAGGAAAATTTGAAGCAGGAGTTTAAAGCGGGCTTAGCACTTTGGGTCTTTCCACGGTTTTGATTAGTTCTGCCGCAACCTTGTCGGTGGTGATGTTTTCAGCTTCGGCCTTGAAGTTCATTAAAATCCGGTGGCGCAATACCGGGTAAGCCATCGCATGGAGATCTTCCATGAGTACCGCATAGCGCCCTTTAAATAACGCCCGAGCCTTGGCGGTAAGTATGAGAGCTTGACCCGCTCTTGGGCCCGCCCCCCAGCGTACCCAATCTTTGATATATGGTATGTCGGTCGTCTCCGGCCGCGTCGAACGGATCAGCGTGCTGACGTACTCAATAAGATCATCGCTGATTGTCACGTCCCTGATCAGCGCCTGCAGCTGACGGATATCTTCGCCATTCAGGACCGGGTTAACGGTATTTTTAATCGAACCAGTTGTACTGTTCAGGATCCCGAATTCCTCCTCTGCGCTAGGATAACCGATCTTAATATACAGGAGAAAACGGTCCAGTTGCGCTTCCGGAAGGGGATAAGTTCCTGCCTGCTCGATCGGGTTTTGCGTAGCCAGGATAAAGAAAGGCCTGTCGAGCGGGTATGTTTGTCCGCCGTACGTGACCTCGAATTCCTGCATAGCCTCCAACAGGGCGGATTGTGTCTTGGGCGGGGTACGGTTTATTTCATCTGCCAGCACGATATTAGCGAAGAGCGGACCTTTATTGAACTTAAAGAAGCGTTTACCCGTTGCATGATCTTCCTCCAGTATTTCCGTGCCGATAATATCTGAAGGCATCAGGTCGGGTGTGAACTGTATACGGCGGAATGAAAGGTCAAGTGCTTGCGACAATGTCCGCACCATTAATGTCTTAGCCAATCCGGGTACTCCTTCAACCAGGCAGTGCCCGCCAGCCATCAAAGCGATGATCATCTCTTCAATCACATGATCCTGTCCGACAATCACTTTTGCGATTTCCTTCCGGAGCTGCGGAAGCTTGTTCAATAATTGGCCAACGGTATTTTCTGAAATCTCCAACGGATAAAAAATTAGTTTAGAACGGAACTTTATTCGCAGAAAATTAGAAATATTTTAATAATAAACGGGACTTAAGCCATTAGTATCATAGAAATTACAAGTACTCTATTAATTATTTAAGCACTGATTTGCTTTAATGCCCTATTTTAGGGGAATGTTTGCGTCTAAATTTACGTTTGCGAGGTTACGCTACCGATCCGGTAATTGGGATACCGATCAGCGGATGCCCTCAAATATCCTCAATTCCTTACTTGAGTATACCACCATCCCGATTAACATGGAAGAGAAAGTGGTTGACCTGGCCAGCGAAGAACTGTTCCTGTATCCCTTCGCTTATCTAAGCGGCCACAAGCTAGTCCAGTTTGATGCAAAGGAAAAAGCGAACTTCAAAAAGTATGTCCAAAACGGAGGATTCGTATTTGTAGATGACTGCAACCATGATATTGACGGCCTTTTCGCCCGCTCGTTTGAAGCTCAAATGGCCGCTCTGTTCGGTCCGAAAGCGCTGAAGAAAATTCCCAACGACCACCGAATCTATAATTCTTTTTTCAAATTTGAAAAAGGCCCACCCACAACTTCATTCGAATTAAACGGCTGGGGCGATGACCTGGTGCATGATTACCTCAAAGCCATAGAAGTGAATGGCCGAATCTCGGTTCTCTACAGCAACAAAGATTATGGCTGCGAATGGGACTACGATTTCCGAAATAAGCGGTTCTTAGCAGAAGACAACACCAAGTTTGGGGTCAATATTGTGGTCTATGCGATGGGAGCCTAATCCCATTTTCTTAAAGGTTTTATTCACCTCAAACCGTTTAAATCTCCTGGCTTTTTTACTCACTGGAAAAGAAGTCCGGAAGGACCGATTTTTGTTCTTAACAATTTCAATTTTAAGTTGATTTTCAACAAGCTTTCATAGGGGTTTCCTAGTAGTTTCCTAGTAGTTTCCTAGTAGTTTGCCAGTAAGAAAGTACTAGCAAACTACTAGCATTCTACAAGTGAACTTTTATCAGGAGTTGTTGAAAATATATTCAGTGTAAATCATGAAAATGATCTGATCTTTTGGTAACCAATTTTAGGGGAGTATTTTGTGGTACCAACAGTCAAATTAATTTGTCTGACAGACACATGAGATTCTTTAATTCTGTCTTTTACAATCTGGCCAACGGTGTAAGCGTTTGATTGTGTATTTTTGTGAAATTCTATCTGTTTGCATGATTCCTGAGACTTTAAATATTTTAAAAGGCCGCTATTGTAATTCCTTAACCACCTACTCAAGGTTTCTGACCCGTGAAGTATTCATTGGCGACATTGCCATGGGCGCTCATAATCCCATTCGCATTCAAAGTATGACTACAACTGATACAATGGACACCATCGGTACCGTTGAACAGACGATACGGATGGTGGATGCAGGTTGTGAGTATGTGCGGATTACAGCGCCAAGTGTTAAGGAATCAAAGAATCTTGCACTGATAAAAAAGGAATTAAGGAATCGCGGCTACAATGTTCCCCTTATTGCTGATATTCATTTTACCCCGAATGCTGCCGAGGCGGCTGCCCGCATTGTCGAAAAAGTACGGGTTAATCCGGGCAACTATGCTGATAAGAAGCGCTTCGAAAATTTCGAATACACTCAAACTGAGTACCAGGCCGAGCTGGAACGCATCTATCAGAAATTTGCGCCGTTAGTAAAGGTTTGCAAAGAGTATGGTACTGCCATGCGCATAGGTACCAATCATGGTTCTTTATCTGATCGTATCATGAGCCATTACGGTGATACGCCGCAGGGGATGGTAGAGTCAGCTATGGAGTTTATGCGGATGTGCGAGGACATGAACTACTACAATCTGGTGGTTTCCATGAAAGCGAGTAACCCGCAAGTGATGGTTCAAGCCTACCGTTTGTTGGTAGAAACTATGGTGAAAGAAGGGATGAATTATCCTTTGCACCTGGGCGTTACTGAAGCAGGTGACGGTGAAGACGGCAGGATTAAATCGGCCGTTGGTATTGGCACTCTACTGGAAGATGGCTTAGGTGACACTATACGGGTTTCCTTAACTGAAGATCCGGAATTTGAAGCTCCCGTAGCAATTGCTTTAGCTAACAGATATCACAATCGGCTGAATATTGCTGGTCAAACAGATTTGTTAGGATCACCGGTTGTTCAAAATACTTTTCCTGGTAATTTCAGCCCCTATGTTTATGACAAGCGTAAAACGGCCGAGTTAAATACCTTTATCGGAGGACACCAGGTTCCGCGGGTGATTATTGATGTTTCGAAAGAGAATTTGAAAGATCCTGCGGTTTTAACAGGGGTAGGGTATGTGTATTCTGCCATTCTCGACAAGTACAACATGGGCGAGCAGTCCACCGATTTTGTTTACCTGGCCGATGAACTACCTTCTTTTTCCCTACCGGGAAATCTGAAGCAACTATATAATTACAGTACCTGGCAAAGTCTGGCTGACAAAACCAATTGTCATCCTTTATACAGTTTAACGGAGTTTATTGAAGCAAATGTTCATGACCGGTCTTTAAACCTGGTATGTGTCAGCAATCAGGAAATTGGTAGCGAACTGTTCAACCAGGTTCAACCAGATCATACCCTGGTTTTTGTTTTAGAAACGGACAGCAAACATGGGCTTGCTGATCAGCGGCAGGCCTTTTTTAAGCTGATGGAGGCGGGAATCGAGGTTCCGGTGATTATCAGCCGCAAGTATGTTAATGACCTTATTGACTCCAAAGCTGAATATCTGAGTACCCCTGAAGACTTTCAGTTATATGCGGCCACCGATCTGGGCGGTTTACTGCTCGACGGATTAGGCGATGGAATATGGGCGCAGGCACCTTCGATTCCGCTGAAGACGATATTGACTACATCCTTCGGGATCCTGCAGGCTACCCGATCACGAATTTCAAAAACGGAATACATTTCTTGTCCGAGTTGCGGGCGCACTTTATTTGACCTTCAGGAAACGACGCAGATGATCCGCAGCCGCACCGATCATTTAAAAGGTTTGAAGATTGGCATTATGGGCTGTATTGTTAACGGCCCGGGTGAAATGGCCGATGCGGATTACGGATATGTAGGCACCGGTCCGGGAAAGATCACCTTATACAGGGGTAAGGAAGTGGTGAAGAAGAACGTTAACACAGAGAATGCTCTGAACGAACTGATTGACATTATTCGTGAAGACGGAAACTGGATAGAGGTGGAGAGTTTAGAAAAAGACTGAGTGGGAAAAATCATCCCGTCTTGCGACGTTCAGAATAAATCTGAGTGCGTGCCGGAACGCACGAGTTCAATCAAATAAATAGTTTCGTCTTCGCGCCAAATTAAAAGCAAGTCTGACTTCACGTGACACTCCCAGAGACCTTGATACCTGCCGCTTAGTTTATGAGGCAAATGCTTTTTGTCAAGTCCTTTGACTCCTTTTTCCGCAAGGACACCAATTACCTCATGCAAATGGTTAAAATCTTTTAGGGAACGTTTCTTTAATAGTTTTAGATCGTTAAGAAACTTGCTTGAGGTTATGATGCTGTACACCTTTTTACTTTATGCTATCAAATAAAGCCTGTACGGTGTCAAATTTTTTACCCTTGCCAGCATTCAATTCTTCGAGCGCAGCAAGAGTTTCTTCATTAAGTATTCTATCTGACGTCGATCTTTTTTTTACGGATAAACCTAACTCCTTCGCCAAAGTAGCTAGTAATTTCAATTTTGAGCTATCGTTACCTTCAATAATCAGTGTTGCCATATCTTTTAAATTTACACTTTATTATTATAAGGTAAATAATAGCAGCTGGTTTTCTGAAAGAAATACCTACTCAGTCAAAAACTCCACACTCTTCTCGCAAACCAGCTGCAACTGCAGGGGCATTTCTTCTTTGGCGTAGGGATGCGAAGCTCCGAAAACATGATTTGCGTAGGGTATGATCATGAATTCGGATTCTTTGTTACGATCCTGTAGCCGCTGGCCGTCGGTTAATAATACATTCTCGTCTTCGTCGCCGTGAATTATAAGCCAGGGGATATTTATCCTTGCCGCAGCATCGAGGATATTATATTCTTTATGATGTTTTTCCAAATCGTAAAGGAGGTTGACCTTTAATGGGGTATTCTGTTTGGTACGTGTGTTATAAGTGTAAATCACGCCCTTTTCCCGCCACTCGGCAAGTTGATCTCTTTTCCATAAGCTGCTGAAATCAGCTATCGCAGCCCAGGTGATTAGTTTATTTACCCGTGGATCTTTGGCTGCCTGGATGATGCAAATACCTCCCCCCCGGCTATGGCCAATCAGGCTTACCTGGACAGCCGGACTGAACTCTTTGCCACTACCAACGAAGTTGATCACCTGGTCGAGATCGTAAAATTCTTTAGTGAATGTATTATCGCTGAATAAACCGAGATCGGCAAAGTCGATGGGGTTTTCAGGTGTAGTTCCATTATGTGAGAAATTGAATTTAAAAAAGCGAAAACCTTTTTGCACAAAATACTCGGCAACCATGTTGTGGGTTCCCCAGTCTTTAAACCCTTTGAACCCGTGTACAAAAATTACCATTGGTGCATTTTTGTGATCATTGTCATATGTCAAATCAGCCAGCATGGGCTTACCACCAGAGCCGGGGATTATAAAGGTTTGTTGCAAGATCATAACGGCATAACGTTTAAATTTATTGATTGTGTGACTGCATTAATATTGAACACTATAAATCGGGAAACAGCCTTAAATTCGCTAATTTGGCTGTTTTCAGGTTTTAAAATTTAACATTTTTTAACAATTATTTATAACCTTTCTAAATATGTGCGTTTGACAAACAAGTGACACGTACGGCATGGCTTATTGATTACTTTTGTTGCTGTTCATAACAATAGGATATCGGTAGTTGAAAGATCTAAAAGTCATAGCGTTTACGCACAAACATATAAACCTGAAGGACTTGGGGAAGTTTGTAATCTGTAACGAGACCCTCGAAGAAAGACTGCAAGCGGTAAAAACCAAGTTCGAAATTACTGAAATCTTCTACATAGGCACTTGCAACCGCGTGGAATTTGTGTTTACCGCCTCGGCAGACATCACACCGGAGTTTATACAGAACTTTATTCGTACTCTAAACTTTTGCGTTCCTGAAGAAAGACTTGAAGATTTTTCAAAGCAGGTCTCGGTTTACGAGTCTGATGAAGCTTTAAACCATTTATTACGAATTTCCTGCTCATTGGAAAGTTTGGTTGTAGGTGAGAAAGAGATTCTGGCGCAAGTAAGAAAGGCATATAATACCTGTAAAGAAAGTGGCTTCACGGGTGATTATCTGAGGCTGATCATGGCCCGGGTTGTTAAAACGGCCAAGGAAGTTTATACAGATACCAACATTTCGAGGAAACCAATTTCAGTTGTTTCCTTAGCTTATAGAAAATTGCGGGAGTTTAATTTGTGTTCAAATGCCCGCATTTTGATTATCGGAGCAGGCGAAACAAATCAAAATATTGCCAAGTACTTAAAAAAGCACAAATTTTCGAACTTTGCCATATTTAACCGGACAAAATCAAAAGCTGTAAATCTGGCAAATGAACTTCAGGGTGAAGCTTACGATTTGCACGACCTTAAGGATTATAAGAAGGGTTTCGATGTAATTATTACTTGTACCAGTTCAGTTGAACCCATTATAACCGAAGAAATATATCAGTCGTTGTTAAACGGCGAAACTGAAAAGAAAGTAATAGTTGATTTAGCCGTACCGAATGACACTTGTCCGGAGGTAGTATCAAATTACCCGGTTCATTTTATTGAAGTACATAGCTTGCAGGAGATTGCTAACAGCAACCTGCAGGAACGTTATGACGAGCTGATTAATGCCGAACGGATTATCGAAAAGAACATCGTTGAATTTGGTCCCATCTTAAAGCAACGTCGCATCGAAATTGCCATGCGCGAGGTTCCTGAAAAGATTAAGGAAATTAAAAGTCTGGCCATTAATTCTATTTTTGCGCAGGATCTGGAAGGTCTTGACCAAAATTCGCGCGATGTCTTAGACAAGATCATTAACTATATGGAGAAGAAGTATATTAGTGTTCCGATGATCATGGCGAAAGATATTCTGGTTAATAACGTATAAATCCTGATCGGTCTTCTGGATCGAATCCTAATAATCATCCTATTATTTCAATGTTTGGAGTAAATTTATTCCGGACAATTTTATTGTAAAGTGGCAAAAAGAATAATTATCGGTACCCGCGGAAGTGAATTAGCATTATGGCAAGCCAATTATGTTAAGTCAAGATTAGAAGAGATTGGCGTTGAGGCTGAGCTCAAGATTATCAAAACGCAGGGTGACAAGATATTGAATTTGAGCTTCGACAAGCTGGAAGGTAAGGGGTTCTTTACCAAAGAGCTGGAAGAGGAATTGCTGGATGGCACTATCGATCTGGCGGTCCATTCGCATAAAGATCTTCCCACCAATCATCCTGAAGGGCTTATAGTAGCGGCGGTTTCCGAGCGTGAACATCCTTCGGAATTACTGTTGATTTTGAAGGATTGCGTTGATATCCAGCAAAAACTTTCTGTAAAATTTGGGGGCATGGTAGGAACTTCTTCCAATCGCCGTAAAGCTCAACTTTTAGCCGTACGCCCCGACTTTGAAATTAACGATCTGCGCGGTAATGTTCTTACCCGAATCCAAAAGTTACGGGATGAAGATTATGATGCGATCATGCTTGCCAAGGCAGGCATCCAACGTCTGAATCTTGATCTTTCCGAATTTCATGTTGAAGAAATTGATCCTACGGAATTAGTTCCGGCACCTGCGCAGGGTGTATTGGCGCTACAAATTCGCGAAAGCGATAAAGAGCTGTTTGACACGCTGCAATCAATAAACGATCCGGCTGTAGCCGAACAGATAGCGGTGGAACGCAAGGTTTTAAATATGTTTAAAGGCGGTTGTCAGATGCCTTTAGGCTGCTATTGCCGCCACGATGAAGGTATGTTCCAGGTCTGGACAGCGAAAGCGAATGATGGCGATGATTTTCCTGACCGGTTATTTACCGAGGCTGCTCATACTGATGGGCTTGCCGAAAAGATCGTAGCGAAATTTGACAGTAAGAGACGATACCCTAAGCATATTTTTATCACCCGCAATTTGCCTGAGAGCAGTTATTTACGGCGGGCCTTAGAAAGACACCAGATCCATATTGAGGATCGCTCGCTTATTAAGACGTTTCCGACAATTAATAAGTTGAATCCGTTTATATTAAAGTATGTAAAGTGGATCTTTTTTAGCAGTAAGAATGCAATAGAGTACTTTTTTAAGCTTGAGCCTGCTTTACCGAAAGCTGTAAAGTTTGGTGTACTGGGCCGGGCGTCAGAAGATACTTTAAGAAGGTTTGGAAAAGCGGCAGATTTCAACGGTGAGGATGAGGGAATTGATACCTCAGATATCGCTGAAAAATTTGCTCTCCGGGCAAATGGATCAACGGTTTTATTCCCTGGTGCTAAAGATTCTTTGCGTACTGTGCAGCAGGCACTAAGTTCAGAGAGTAAAATTATAGACCTTCCAGTGTACGAAACGGTTATGGATGAGCGGGTAGAAGGTTCTTCTGCCGAAGTGCTGATCTTTACGAGTCCGTCAAATGTGGAGGCTTACTTCCAGGACAATCTACTCGAGCCGGGACAGAAAGTTGTTTGTATCGGCAAATCTACCGGTAAAAAGTTTGATGAAATGGGAGTTTCTTATACCCTGCCGTACTCTCCAGACGAAATTGGGCTTGCCGAAGCTGTATTTGGCCTGGATTTCTAAAATATTTACCCGGAGATTTTCATGAGCAAAATCTTATAAATACTATCCCTATGCTAATTCGTCCGCGAAGATTAAGAAAATCACCTATAGTGCGTGAGATGGTTGCCGAGACCCGATTATCGAAAGATATGTTCATTTATCCGCATTTTGTGGTACCCGGGAACAATATCACTCATGGCATTGATGCAATGCCTGGGATTAACCACTTCTCGGTTGACACTCTGGTTAAGGATGTTGAGAAATCGCTGAAACTAGGCATCAACAAGGTTTTGCTATTTGGCGTTGGCGAGGAAAAAAGCGAGGATGCAAGCTCGGCCTACAGCGAAAAGTCGGTAGTTGTAAACGCAATTACCGAATTGAAAAAAGCATTTGGAAACGACCTGTATGTAGTTACCGATGTATGTACCTGTGCTTATACTACTCACGGGCACTGTGGTATATTACACAATGACTATGTGCAAAATGATGCAACCGTTGAAGTGTTGGCTAAGATGTCTTTATCTCATGCTGAAGCAGGGGCTGATATGGTTGCGCCATCGGACATGATGGATGGCCGTATCCTGGGTATTCGTCAGAAACTGGATGGCGCGGGATTTGAAAATACCTCCATTATGAGTTATAGCATTAAGTTTGCCTCCGCATATTATGGCCCCTTCCGCGAAGCAGCCGATTCAGCTCCGGGCAAAGGTGATCGCAAAGCCTATCAGATGGATTTTAGAAACCCGAGTGAAACAATGAGGGAAGCTTTTTTAGATGAGGAAGAAGGAGCTGATATTTTGATGGTAAAACCTGCTTTGGCTTACCTGGACATTATTCATCGTTTAAAAGAAAATACAAATTTGCCTGTAGCTTGTTATAATGTATCGGGTGAATATTCGATGGTTAAGGCTGCGGCCAGAAATGGCTGGGTTGATGAACAAAAAGTGATAATGGAAAACATGTACGCTTTTAGCCGTGCAGGTGCGAACATCATCATTACCTATCATGCCCGCGAGATATTAGAGAATGGCTGGATGTAGACAATTATAAATTAAGAATTACCACTAACCTTTTTGCCGTTTGTTTTTGAATTGACGCTTTTCAATTTTTATCATGTTAGACTCTCTAAAAAAAATATTCTCAGGATCGGAAGATGACCCCCCGGTTTCAACAACCGGAAAACCGGACATTGTAAGAGAAAAATCAGCCGAACTTTATGAAAAGGCAAAAACGTATTTCCCCGGGGGAGTAAATTCACCGGTAAGGGCATTCCGGTCAGTACACGGAACGCCTCTTTTTATTCAAAAAGGCGATGGTTGTTATGTATGGGATGCAGATGGAAATCAATTTATTGATTTTTGCGGATCATGGGGCCCATTAATCCTGGGGCATAACAATGCAAAAGTAAGAGAGTCTGTTACTGAAGCAATGCAAAATGGGATGAGCTTTGGCGCTCCTACGGCCCTGGAAAACGATCTTGCTGCTCTCATTTTAAAGAATAATAAATACGTTGAAAAAATCCGTTTTACTAGTTCTGGAACAGAGGCTGTTATGTCGGCTATCAGGCTGGCAAGGGGCTATACTAGACGGGATAAGATCTTAAAATTTGAAGGCTGTTACCATGGGCACGCTGATTCGCTGCTTGTAAAGGCTGGTTCAGGACTGGTTACTTTTGGTGAAACTTCTTCAGCTGGTATCCCGAAGTCATTTGCAGATGAAACGATAGTGGTTTCACTGAACGATAGGTCAGCTGTAGAGCAGGCTTTCGAACAGTTCAAAGACCAGATTGCTGCGGTAATTATAGAGGGTGTACCGGCTAACAATGGCTTACTGATCCAGGATGCAGAGTACATTGCATTTTTAAGAGACATTTGTACAAGAAATCAAACGCTTCTAATCCTTGATGAGGTAATTACCGGCTTCCGGCTTGGCTTTGAAGGCGCCGCTAAGCATTACGATGTTAAACCGGATATCGTTACTTACGGCAAAATTATAGGCGGAGGGTTGCCGGTGGGAATGTATGGTGCATCTGTGCAAATAATGAGTCATATTTCACCTGAGGGACCGGTTTACCAGGCAGGTACTCTATCCGGTAATCCGGTGGCAATGGCAGCAGGTCTGGCTCAGTTGACCGAGTTATTGCGACCTTCTTTTTATAAGGATCTGAACAAAAAGACTCAAGAATTTACTGAGTCTATTCAGCGTTTTGCAACAGCGAGGAACTATAAATTCAAAGTGTTTTCTATCGGTTCTATTTTCTGGTTTGCCTTTACAGATAAAGAAACTATAAAGACTGCAGAGGAAATTGATCCCTCAAGCATGGAAAAGTTCAAGATTATGCACCGGGAATTGTTAAACCGGAATATTTATCTGGGACCCTCTGGCTATGAGGTTGGGTTTGTTTCCTCGGCACACACTAAAGTAGAACTTGAAAAAGCGAAACGGGCTATTGTTGAAAGTCTTGATATTGTATTCAGAAATAAATAGCCCATTCGATTTAAGAAGATTCGGAAATAAGAAATGAAGAAGCCATTAGTTATTTTTAATTTCCTGATCATTTATGCCTTTGCGCAATTGGTGTGGTGGGGTGTTTTGCTGATCAAGTCAGAACCTCAGCGTATGGGGATGATCCTCGGAGAGACTGCCGTATTCCTTATGATCTTTATAGTAGGCGCTTATAAATTGCACAGGGCACTTAACAAGGAACGTAAGCTGCATACTCAGCAAAATAACTTTTTGCTGTCTGTAACTCATGAGTTAAAGTCTCCATTGGCGTCGATAAAATTGTACTTGCAAACCATATTAAAACGAGATCTGGATTTGCAGAAGCAGCAATATTTCATTAATAATTCGCTTAAGGATATCGAACGTCTGGATGACCTGGTTGAAAATATGCTTATCGCAACCAAGATCGAGAATAACTCATATACGTTCCCAAAGGAAGTATTTGATTTTTCTGAGCTTGTGGAAAGAATTGCCGAGCGCCTTCAGGTTCACAGTTGTAATTCGCAGATTATAGCAACTGAGCTGCAAAGAAATATCAAGATGACCGGAGATAAATTTGCTTTAACGTCAGTTGTAACCAACCTGATTGAGAATGCGGTTAAATATTCTCCGCCTTGCGCAGAAGTAGTCGTTAAACTTTTTTCGAATAATGGACATGTGCACTTTGAAGTGGCAGATAAGGGGATCGGAATTTCGGATACGGAAAAATCGCGTATTTTTGAAAAGTTTTACCGGGTAGGAAGTGAGGACACACGTAAGACAAAGGGGACTGGATTAGGCCTGTTTATTGTTAAACAGGTTTTGGATAAACACCAGGCTCATATTAAAGTGAAAAACAATCATCCTTCGGGAACGGTTTTCGAAGTTATATTTAACGCACATGGCAAGTAAGCAACGTATCCTTTTGGTTGAAGATGAAGAGCATCTTCTGGAAGCCATCAAATTAAACCTTGAGCTGGAAGGCTACAAGGTGTCAACAGCAACTGATGGTAAGAAAGCACTCAAGATCTTCAAAGAGGAACGCTTTAACCTGATCATCTTGGATGTAATGTTGCCAGAGATCGACGGTTTCCAGGTGGCTGAAACCATCCGGCTTGAAAATTCCGAGGTCCCGATCATGTTCCTTACAGCTAAAAATACCAGTGAAGACCGCGTTCTAGGTCTTAAAAAGGGTGCTGACGATTATTTGGTAAAGCCTTTTAACCTCGAGGAATTGATCCTTCGTGTCGGTATTCTGGTGAAAAGAAGCTTAAAGGGAGACGACTTAAAAGAACTTAATTCTTATAAGATTGGCGATAAAACCATTTATTTTAATTCATTCGAATTAAAGAATGAAGACGGAAGCATTACCCCGCTGACCAAAAAGGAGACAATGCTACTAAAGCTTCTGATAGAGCGTCGGAACGAAGCCGTGTCGAGGGAGCAAATCCTTGAGACAGTCTGGAATTATGACGTTTATCCTTCAACCAGAACTATTGATAATTTTATTCTGACATTCCGTAAATACTTTGAACCTGATCAAAAGAATCCTACATATTTTCACTCGATCAGGGGAGTAGGATATAAATTCACGGATAACTCGCAATAATAAATGTTAACAAGGAAGGCCCGAATCTGGGTTATAGCGGTAGGAGTTATTCTATTAGCATGGACACTTTATGAACAGGTCTATGAAATTTCGGCAGTCTGTGCACTTGGTATAGTTCTGCTGATTTGGGGCTATTTTAAGGAAGGTACCGTGGTAATTGCTGCCCGCAAATTTCATGAGAAGAACTACGCTGAAGCTGAGGAACTGCTTAAAGAGATTGAAGATCCGGATAAGCTAGGTCGTCATCGCCGCGGTTTTTACGAGTTTATTTACGGCAACCTGGAACTTCAGCGGCACAATTATGCGGAGGCTGAAAAACATTTTCAGATAGCCAGCAATTTCCCCCTGCGCAACCAGAACGATAAGGCTATCGTGTTGGTGCATCTTGCGAATTTAAATCTAAGGAAGAAGGATTCGGAGCGGGCGAAGATTTATGTGGAAAAAGCGAAAACCTTTAAGATCACATCGAGAGTAAAAAGTATTATACAGAATATAGAACAGGAAATTAATTTACAACGGGTTTGAATAATCAAAATATAAGCGACAGCCTTTTCATGAAGGCTGCTTTTTCGAAGCAAACAGAGCGGCCACCTATTTGGATGATGCGCCAGGCCGGGCGTTTTATGCCTGAGTATTGGGAAATAAAAAATAAATATTCTTTCCTGGAGATGTGCAAAACTCCGGAATTAGCTGCTGATGTAACGATGCTGCCGGTTGATCTTTTAGATATTGATGCAGCTATCTTGTTTTCTGATATCCTGGTTACAGGTGAGGCCATGGGCGGTGACCTGAGTTTTACGCAGGGAGTGGGCCCGAGATTTGCAAACCCTGTACGCAATCAATCGGATGTAGATAACCTGCTGATTGATGTTGGCGACAGATTGCAGTATGTTGCGGATGCTATAAAGGTTATTCAGCAGCGGTTAAACGGCCGGATACCTTTAATTGGTTTTGCCGGTGCTCCATTCACTGTGATGAGTTATTTAGTTGAGGGTGGGTCATCGAAAGACTTCAAACTGACCAAGCTGATGTTGCACAACCATCCTGAAATGGCGCATAGTTTATTGTCAAAGATTGCGAAGGTTACGGTTGACTATTTAAATATGCAAATTGCTGCCGGTGTAAATGCAGTCCAGATCTTCGATAGCTGGGCGTTAGCTTTAAGCTGGGATGATTATAAAGAGTTTTCACATCGGTATGTCACTGAAATTATTGCGGGTTTAAATCGCAAAGATATTCCTGTAATTTCTTTCTGTAAAGGGAGCTCAGTATTTGCGCCTTTGATGGCTGAAGCGAATCCGGATGTTGTTTCTGTTGACTGGAATGCCGATCTTCTGGACATTAAAAACCGTTTGCCTCAGAATATAGCTGTTCAGGGTAACCTTGATCCACATGTGTTGTACGCAGATAAAAAAGTGATCAAGGAGCGGATTCATCGCCTGTTCGAAAGGATGCGCGGACAGAATGGTTTTATTTGCAATCTCGGGCATGGAATAATGCCGGATATTCCGTTTGATAACGTGAAATATGCAGTGGAGGTGGTAAAGGAATTCAGGTATTAACCTTGCTAGTTTCCTTAAATTTAATTCATGCAAAAGAGCAAAGTTATAAACGTTCTCAGCCAGATGCCCGAGACTTTTAATCTGAAGATCTGATTGAAAGATTAATCTTTATAGCTAAGATTGAAGAGGGGTTAAACGATATGGAGGAAGGAAATGTGGTTGACCATAGCGATGTGATAAAACAAGTTTCAAAACGTCGAAAAAATAGTCCGTTGAAAATAGAAGCTACCAGTAACAATTAACCCCAATGGCCTACCTGTATTTAAAAGCGATCCATATCATTTTCGTTATTAGCTGGATGGCTGGGTTATTTTACATTGTTCGTCTGTTTGTATATCATGCTGAAGCAAATGATAAACCTGAGCAGGAAAAGTTGATTCTCAGAAAGCAGTTTGCTATAATGGAGCATAAACTTTGGTATTACATCACTACTCCGGCTATGGTACTTGCTGTACTTGCCGGAATAGGAATGCTCTATGTAAACCCCTCTCTATTGTCTTTAAACTGGATGCTGGTCAAAATCGGCTTTGTTGTTGCCTTGCTGGCTTATCACTTCCTTTGTCAGAATATTATGAACCAGTTCAAGCAGGAAGTATTCCGCTGGACGTCAACTCAGCTAAGGCTTTGGAATGAAGTTGCTACAATCTTGCTTGTTGCAATTGTCTTTACGGTGATATTGAAAAGTGCGGTCGACTGGATGTATGGACTAGCTGGCTTGGTATTATTTGCTGCAATAATCATGATGACGGTAAAAATTGTTAAATATTACCGGTTGAAAGGCAACAAACAATAGCTCTCGTCGACATTATTCTTCAATAGGGATTAGCTTTTTATTTTTGGTTAACCATGCCTTGAAGTCCTGCAACTCCGGATTTAATGACCTCGAGAACTCAATATCCCGCTTACGGCAGAACTCCTCTTCGAAGTCTCGGTTAAACTGGAACATATTGGCCAGATCATCCGCTCCGGGAAAACCAAACCTTCCGTAGACCTCTGGGGTCACTTCGTTGTAGACTACCTTTTTGCCAAGGATTTCGGAAAAGGCTTCAGCCATTTCAGCAGCTGTAATATGCTCGCCGGCGACTCCTACATCTTTACCGATCATCTCTGAACCACGTTTGAAAATGCCATAAGCGCATTTCCCAATATCTTCGGCCGCCATGCCTGGAAGTTTTTTATCGCCCATCGGAAAAGTGATCGCCAGGTTTCCATCCGCTCCCGTTTTAGGAGCCATACCAAAGTTTATGTAGTTGTCCCAGTAGAAGCTAGTATGAAGGAACGTTGTTGGTACCTGTAGCTCAGTAAAAAATTTGTTAGATTCTCCTTTAGCGTCAAAATGAGGAACTTTATATTTACCCTGTAACGTAGGCATTTGGTCATCATCGAGCGGAATGAATTTGCGCGTGTCCTCCAGCGTTGACCAGATTACGTGTTGAACTCCGGCGTCTTTCACTGCCTGGGCGAGGTTCTTTGCCTCCGCTATCTCTTTTTCGGGAGACATGTGATGCCAGAAGAAAGTAACCAGGTAAGCTCCATAAGCTCCTTCAAATGCTTTTCTAATACTTTCGGGATCATCAATATTGCCCTCTACCACTTCAGCTCCGAGTGCTGTCAACTCACGGGCTTTCTCAGACTGGGGATCCCGAGTGATTGCCCTGACAGAAAATTCACTATTCTTATCATTCAATATGGCCCGAACAAGACCCCCGCCTTGCGAGCCTGTTGCGCCCACTACTGCAATTAATTTCTTTGTTTCCATGATGCTTTTCTTATAAATTTAAAGAATACAGAATGGAATAGCCAGTGAGAAAATAGAGTTGTACATTGAAATGTTACCTTTTTTCACGATTAAGAGATCCAGCAAACATTTTCAGCCGGATAGCTGATTATTAAAACTCTTCATAGAGCCTAAGCCTATTTCTCAGGGTGATGATTTCTGTTTGCATCCGGTTTATTCGATTCAATAAGTGGGAAATAGCGTCAATGCCTTCTATATTGATATCGAGGTCCTGATGCAGACGGAGGATACGCTCTATTTTCTCGAGCTGGTTTTCCGGAATATAACTCGCCTCATGTCTTGTAATCATTTGAATCATTCCAAATTCCTCGAGATTACGCATGAATGAAAATTCAATATTATGACAGGTGCAAAATTCATCCGCTGATATGAGTAGTTCTTCCTGCATGACGATTTAAATTAAGTTTTAGACAATTCTGTGAATAATTGCTTTTGCTTTTCGGTTAGATGGGTGGGGATTTTAATGTTATAGGTAATATATAAGTCGCCAAACTGACCCTCAAGTTTATATTTCGGGAAACCCTTGCCCTTTAGCTTGACTTTTGTCCCGTTCTGAGTTTCAGGTGGTATTTTTAGCTTAACCTTGCCACTCATGGTATCTAAAGTAATTTCCCCGCCCAGAACGGCTGTATAGAGATCCATATCTACGGTCTTATACAGATCATTTCCAATACGTTTAAATTCAGGATCATTAGGGATAACAAACGTGATGAACAGGTCACCGTTAGGGCCATTGTTTACGCCAGGGCCGCCATGACCTTTAATTTTTATAGTTTGCCCGTTTTCAATTCCTGCAGGGATAGTGATACGAATGTTTTTACCATTAACCGTTAGGGTTCGCTGATGTGTTTGATAAACGTCCTTCAAATTAAGTTGCAACTCCGCATTAAAATCCTGCCCTTTATACTTTGGCTGGGTTCGCCTCCCCGCACCACCAAAGGCGCTACCAAACATTGATGAAAAGAAATCTGAATAATCATCCTGTTCAAATCCCTCACCATGTGCCTGCTGACCTGCACTCTGGGAAGCATAAGGCCTGGATTGACGCGCACTGTCAAACTGGTCCGCATGTTTCCAGTCTTTCCCATACTGATCATACTTCTTGCGCTTCTCCGGATCGCTTAATACTTCGTTGGCTTCATTAATTTCTTGAAATTTTTTATGGGCTTCCTTATCGTTGGGGTTAACATCAGGGTGATATTTTCGAGCCAGTTTGCGATAGGCGGCTTTTATCTCTTTTTCAGTCGCCTTTTTATCTATGCCCAATGCTTTATAGTAATCAATAAATGCCATAACTTTAATTTAACTCTAAATTTTGATATTGTAAAGCTACTGATACCTACTTGCAAAATTTGGGGCTTACAATCATTTAATGGGTTCAACACCTGCAGTAGGCTCAAATCATGTTATATATTTTTGTTTAGCATGCAACCTTTCTATCGCTTCTATCATCTTACATTTAAAGCCAATGAATTTGAAGCCGACTTTTACAATTGATAGTTTACTTGACGGATGTAAACGCGGGGAACGGAAAGCTCAGGAGCATCTGTATAAAGCTCTGTCTTCCAAAATGATGGGTGTTTGCATGAGGTATGCAAAAGACAATTATGAAGCTGAGGACATCCTGCAAATGGGATTTGTAAAAGTGTTCAGCAAGGTTTCTGAATTCAGAAGTGAGGGTTCTTTTGAGGGTTGGATAAGAAGGGTTATGGTTAATACGGCTATTGAAACATATCGAAAAAATATGCGCTCCATGAAGGTGGTGGATATTGAGGAAGTTTATGATCAGCCACAAAGCACCTTCGACATGAGCCAGCTGGAAACAAAGGATCTTATGAACCTGGTGCAGCAGCTGTCAAGCGGCTACCGGATGGTGTTTAATATGTATGTGATTGAAGGTTATTCTCACCGGGAAATAGGCGAGACTCTTGGGATAAGCGAAGGGGCATCTAAATCACAATTATCCCGGGCACGGACAATCTTAAAAGAAAAATTAATCAAAATGGAGGGCTCAAATTATGCAACCTATGCAGGATAAAGATTTTGACCGGTTATTCAAGGATCGGTTTGAGGCCTTGGAAATCGAACCTTCTAACAGTGTATGGGAGAAAATCACTAAAGAGTTAGATACACCTGTTCAAAAAAGGAAGAAGACGTTTACACCTTATTGGATGGCAGCGGCAAGTGTAGTGTTATTGACGTCAGCTGTCTTGTGGCTTAGTAAGCCGGCAGAGGTGATCAAACTTCAGGGGAAACCACAAGAACAGGTGATGGTTAAGCAAACGAAGGTGACTGCTTTGGACGGACAGGCTGTTAAAAACCAGGTCATCGATGAATCTTCCAGGAAGGCGAATATCTTAGCTCAACCTGAGCGGGCAAGTTCTTTAGTATCGCGTCAAGTAACCAAGAGTGAAGTAAAGCAGTTGAATAAGGCAGCCCAGCCAGAAAAAGTGAGTCCGCAAGCTCCAGTCAACACAGAGACTCTTTTTGCTACCCAAAAGGTAAGTGTCGATGTGCCAAAGCAACAACAAGCAGTAACGAATGAAGGAGATGAAGTAGTGATGGCTAAGGTTAATGAAAACAAAGTGGAAGATTACAGAGAGGCCGAAACAACAAATCCGAGAATTAAAAGCGTTGGGGGACTGGTCAACTTTGTAATTGCCCAGGTAGACAAACGGGATGATAAGATCATTGAATTCAGAGACGGCGAGGAAGGTTCGACTGTATCAGGAATTAACATCGGGCCATTAAAATTTAAAAGCAGAAATAAATAGCAATCAAGTTAGAGACTCTATACGCAATATCCATACAACCGAACCACAATAATTCCAAAACACATGAAAAAAGCATTTATTGCAGCGCTGATATGCGCATGCACAGGGGCAGTAACAGCCCAGGAAAAGCCGAAACCAGCAAAGGATACTTTAGTAGTAATAACAGCTGACACGTTAAAGAAAGAGAAAAGGAACCGGATCACTATTGAGTTCGGCAAGAAGGATACTACTGAGAAGGACACCGTGGAAAAGGAATTCAAACCGTCAAGCAAGTTTTCAGCTCAATTCACACTTGCGCGTGTGGATATTGGCTTAAGTACGTATACAGATAACGGCAGTTTCACATTGTCGCCTGCAAATTCATATCTGGAGCGTGAGACCTGGAAATCAAGTAACTTTGGTTTTGAAGTGTTCCAAATGGGCTATCGCTTTAACAGTTATTTTAAGGTGTACCTGGCAGCAGGGCTGGATTGGAATCATATCCGGTTGAAAGAGAATATTACCTTCCAGAAAAAGCAACCTACTCTTACTTATGTTCAGGAACCCATCGAGTTTAAGAAGAATCGTTTCTCAAGCCAATATCTTCGGGTTCCTCTATCCCTCGAGTTGCGTTCAAAAGATGATGAGAAAGGCAATAAGTTCCATTTTGTGTTCGGTCCGGAAGTAGGCTTCCTGCTGAACGGAAAAGTTAAACAGGTGAGTAATGACAGGGGAAAGGAAAAGTTTAAGGATGACTATAATTTCAACCCCTTCAGATATGGAGCATTCGCTCGCTTAGGTTACAGTGGAATGGGTGTATATGCCAAATACTATATGAATGATGTTTTTGCTGATGATCAGGGACCTGTTGACTTCAAGAATTTTTCCTTTGGGTTGATGTTCGGCTTTTAAATCTGTGTAGCACCACTTTTAAGGAGCAATAATACAAAGGGACTTCGGCTCAGAAGTCCCTTTTCGCTATATTTGAAAACATGTCAGATCAGATCATTACCGTATCAAACGTTAGTAAACATTATCAGGTAGGCCAGGCAGCCGGCGTTAGTAATATTAGCATATCAATTAAGAAAGGAGACTTCGTCGCTATTGTTGGGGAAAGCGGTAGCGGGAAGAGTACTTTACTAAAACTGATCTATGGCTTGCTTGCTCCCAATTCGGGTGAGATATTATATAAAGGTGAACATCTTGACGGGCCTCATGAGAAGTTAATCCCGGGGCACGAGTCAATGAAGATGGTGACACAGGATTTCAATCTGAATCTGTACGCCCGTGTTTACGATAATATTTCTGGGATGCTTTCTAACGAAGACATCAAGGGCAAGCAACAGAAGACTTGGGAGATGATGGAGTTTCTTGGAATTGATCACCTGTCTGAAAAGCGGATCGTAGAATTGAGTGGCGGAGAACAGCAAAGAGTAGCCATAGCCAGAGCGATCATTACCGAACCCGAAGTCCTATTGCTCGATGAACCTTTCAGTCAAATAGATGCGGTTCTAAAAAATCAGCTGCGGGCTGATCTCCGCCGCCTTTGTTCTTTCCTCGGTATTACCATGATCTTAGTTTCGCACGACCCTGCTGATGGAATGACCTTAGCTGACGATATGATCATTATAAAGGATGGTAAGGTTATGGAGCGCGGTAACCCGTCGGAGATCTATGCTAACCCTTTGCATACCTATACTGCCAGTCTTTTGGGCAACGCATTCGTTCTGCCTTCCTCTGAAGCACGCAGCCTGGGCTTAAAACCTGTTAAAGATAAGGTGATGATCTACCCGGAATGGGTTCAGCTTAAAAATAGCTGGAGCAGCCGACGATATCTGATTAAGGACGTATTTTTCAAAGGTTTTTATGAAGAGCTCCTTCTTGAACGTGAGCATGTGAAGATAAGAGCAGTTAATCTGCAACCGGGAACCTTTAAGAAAGGGGAGAGCGTTCAGGTTTTACTGAATCAGTTTTTAGAATTTGATTGAAAAAAACACGTAAGGTGCGGTCGAGTTCGCATACCTTCACTTTGTATCTATTTCTGGCACATCAGTGGGGCGGGAAATGATCTGCAGCAATTCTTCCAGTAAGGAAGTAGTTGTTTTGCCCGGTGTACCATCCGCAATTATGCGACCGTCTACCTGAACGACTGGTAGAATGTTCTTGGTAGAACTGGTGATAAATACCTCTTTTGCAGAGTATAACTCATCCAAACTTATATCTCTTTCCTCAACGGCATAACGGGCTCTAGCAAAAGACAATACCTGTTTTCTTATCACGCCTTTAAGAATATTTTTCTCAGGTGTTAACACAACTCCATCAGCTGAAATAACAAATATATTTGCCCTGGGACATTCAGCGATTACGCCGTTATGCTGGTAAAGAACATCGTCCGCATTACTTTCGGCAATATAATTTTGCAGCCATATTGCCATTAAGTAATCGATGGTTTTAACGTGCGGGAATTGGCGCTGATGCGAATAACTTACCAGTCTAATGCCCTTTGAAGCAAGCTCGATGTTAGCTTTGAATGCTTGTTGAGTAATTAAAAGATTCGGACTCGATATACTAAACCCATCTGGGGAGTACCCCCCTGTTAAAGTTATGCGGATACCGGAATTAGGGAGGTTATTTTTGGAGATTAATGAATACAGAAGATTTTTAAGCTGCTCCCTGTTTTGTTTAACAGGCAGACGCATTTGCTCTGCCGAGTGGTAAAAGCGATCAAGGTGATCGTCCAAAAATATTGGTCTGCCGTTAACCAGCTTAAAAAAGTCAAAGATCCCGTAGCCGCGTTGTATCGAGAGATCGCTGATATTAATAGAAGCCTCTGCTGCAGGGATTATTTCTTCGTTTACAATTACAAAGGTGGTATTCATTACTGCAATGTTTGGATAATAACTCTCCTAAGATTAACGACTTTGATACAAAGTAGTTAATATTAAATATGATCCTCTAAAGGTAAACTTTAGATGTTGCTTGCTAGCCAGTCACCAACTTCGCTAGTCTTGTAAGCTCTCCCATTGCCCGACAGATCTTCTGTGACAATACCTTCGTTTAAAGACTGATTAACAACAGCACGGATAAGAGCTGCTTCTTCTTTCAGGCCAAAAGCATCTTCAAACATCATAGCGGCCGACAATACCGTAGCTAATGGATTGGCAATATCTTTTCCCGTTGCCTGTGGATAAGAGCCGTGTATGGGTTCAAACAGCGAGGTGTGAGTACCAATTGATGCCGATGGCATCAACCCCATTGAGCCGGAGATCACGGATGCTTCATCCGTTAAAATATCGCCAAACAGGTTTTCAGTAATCAAGACGTCGTACGAATTAGGCCACTGCACCAAACGCATAGCTACCGCATCTACAAACTCGTAGGATACCTCAACTTCCGGGTAATCTTTCTCCATATCCTGAACTGTTTCCCTCCATAAGCGGGAGGTTTCCAGGACGTTCGCTTTATCCACGCAACATAACTTCTTCTTACGTGTCATTGCCATCTCAAAGCCTAATTTGGCCAATCGCGTAACTTCAGCTCTTGTATAAATGCATGTGTCAAAGGCAGTGTTACCATCATCCCTCCTGCCTCTTTCGCCAAAGTACAGGCCTCCGGTTAATTCGCGCAGGAAAACCAGGTCAGTACCTTCTATTCGCTCCCTTTTCAGGGGTGAATTATCGATTAAAGAGGGAAAGGTGAAAGTAGGTCGCACATTAGCAAAAAGGCCTAATTTCTTCCGCATCTTCAGTAAACCTTGTTCAGGGCGAACTGTCGCTCTTGGGTCATTATCATAACGTGGGTGTCCGATAGCTCCGAATAAAACAGCATCGGCTGCCATGCAGATCTCATGGGTTTCGTCGGGGTAGGGTTCACCAACGGCATCTATTGCACAAGCGCCTGTTAAGGCCGACGTCCACGTGATCTCATGATTAAACTTCTTTGCAACTGCATTTGATACTTTTACTGCCTGATCTATTACTTCGGGTCCTATTCCGTCTCCCGCTAAAAGAGCGATGTTTAATTTCATTTCCTGATATCTAAGTTTCTATCTGTTTTAATCTTATTAAATGATGTTGAGCATTTTCTGGGTCGCTTTAATCGCGCACACTGTTTGATCAGAATCCAGTCCCCGGGTAACAAACTTCTTGCAGTCTGTTTCCCAGGTTATAATGGTTTCGCACAAAGCATCTGAATTGCTTCCCGGAGCTATCCTGACATTATAATCTATCAATTTCGGAAGACTCCTGTTTTTGCTTGCATAAACTTTATTCAATGCGTTCATAAAAGCGTTGAACTGCCCGTCACCCTGCGCCTGTTCTTCAAAAAGGGTACCCTCTATACACACAGATATTGTTGCCGAGGGGCGTAATCCCTTTGAATTTGTTAATACATATGATTCTACGATAACCTTTTCTTCGAACAGATTACTGTTCAACACATCCGAAATGATATAAGGCAAATCCTCCGTAGTTACCGTTTCTTTCTTGTCGCCTAACTCGATGACGCGTTCAGTGACTTTCTTTAAATCCTCAGGGTTTAGCTTCAAACCTAACTCCTGCAGATTCTTTTCAATATTAGCCTTTCCGGAAGTTTTTCCTAATGCATACTTACGCTTTCTTCCAAACCTTTCAGGAAGCAGGTCATTGAAGTATAAATTGTTCTTACTATCCCCATCGGCATGAATCCCTGCTGTTTGGGTGAACACATTATCGCCCACGATAGGTTTGTTGGCCGGGATTCTTACTCCTGAAAACGTTTCAACTAACTTACTGACTGTATATATTGAAGATTCGTTTATAGAAATCTCAACTTCAGGAAGAAAATCGTTGATTACAGCGGCTACACTAGCCATAGAGGCATTTCCTGCTCTTTCACCCATGCCGTTAACGGTCAAATGTAACCCATTTGCACCGGCTTTAACTGCTTCTAGGACGTTTGCGGTACCCAGATCGTAGTCATTATGCGCATGAAAATCAAAATGTATATGCGGATATTTTGATGTAAGGGCTGAGACATATTGAAACGTCTCTGAAGGGGTTAATATGCCAAGGGTGTCAGGTAACAAAATTCTTTCAATTGGCTGGGATGCCAGGAAAGCAATATAATCCAGCACATATTCAGGGGAGTTTCTCATTCCATTACTCCAGTCTTCCAGATAAACATTGCTTAAAATGTTTTTACTGTGAGCTAATGCAATGACATCGGCAACTTCCGAGAAATGCTGTTCAGGTGTTTTCTTTAGTTGATGAGTTAAATGATTTAAGGAACCCTTAGTTAACAGGTTCTGAACTCTAACACCTGCCTTCACCATCCAGTCTATAGATACCCCATTGTCTACAAATGAAAGAACTTCGATTTTGTCAGAATAGCCATTGACCGTCGCCCAGTCCATAATTGTTTTTACAGCCAGAAACTCACCGTTTGACACTCTAGCTGAGGCTATTTCAACGCGATCTGCATGCAGTTCTTCCAGAAGTAACTGGGTGATTGTCAGTTTTTCGGAAATGGAAAATGAAACTCCGGATGTTTGTTCTCCATCCCGAAGAGTAGTGTCCATTATCTCTATTTTCCGTTTAGTCATTAATAGCGATGCTTATTCGTTTTTTGGGTACTTGATAAAATTATCTCAATCAAAAAGGGAGATGTTGGGCAAATTCCTGAATTTCTGTTTTGATGTTTTGCAGGTAGTCGATATCATCAAATCCATTCAGCATATTTTCCTTTTTGTACGAGCTGATTTCAAATTGCTCTTTATCGCCTGTGGCCAGTAGAGTAATCGTTTGTTCAGGAAGATTTACTTCCAATTCAGTATTGGGATCCTTATAGATGGCTTGGAATATTTTGTCAGAGAATTCTGCGCTTACCTGCACAGGGAGTACTCCGATATTCAAGCAGTTATTCCTGAAAATATCAGCGAAGAAACTTGATACTACACACCGGAATCCATAATCGTAAACAGCCCACGCAGCATGTTCTCTGGAAGAGCCAGAGCCAAAGTTTTTGCCTCCCACCAGTATCTTCCCGCTGTACACCGGGTTGTTAAGTACAAAATCCGCCTTAGGCGAATTATCCGGATTATATCGCCAGTCGCGAAATAGGTTGTCTCCAAAACCGACTCGTTCGGTTGCTTTTAGAAAACGCGCCGGTATAATCTGATCGGTGTCAACATTCTCGATTGAAAGAGGAACCGCGCTGCTTCTTAGTATGTTGAAATTGTCGTAAGCCATATTGATAATATTGAGCGGATGAATGCCGCGAAAATGAATCGGTTAAATAAAGGTTCTCGGATCAGTTACTACTCCTGTTACCGCTGCGGCGGCAGCCACTAAAGGACTAGCCAGCATGGTTCTTGAGCCCGGCCCCTGTCTGCCTTCAAAGTTTCTGTTCGACGTACTTACAGCATATTTTCCTGCGGGTATCTTGTCATCGTTCATAGCTAAACATGCTGAGCATCCCGGCTGACGCAATGTAAAACCTGCCTGGGTTAAAATGTCCAGTAAGCCTTCTTCTTTAATTTGCGATTCTACAATGTGCGAACCGGGAACTAGCCACACGGTCACATCATCTGCCTTTTTCTTCCCTTTCACAATTGATGTAAATGCCCGGAAATCCTCAATGCGGCCGTTTGTACAGCTGCCCACAAAAACAAAATCTACTTTCTTGCCGATCATTGATTCCCCTTCAGAGAAATTCATGTAATTCAATGATTTAGCATAGGTCGCCTCGCCTCCCTCAACATCAGCCGCATCAGGTATAAGGTGGGATATACCCATCCCCATACCAGGGTTTGTACCGTAGGTGATCATCGGCTCGATAGTGGAACCATCAAAAGATAGCTCTTTATCAAACGTAGCGTCAGCATCAGTTTTTAGGGTTTTATAGTAAGCCATTGCTTTATCCCATGCTTCCCCCTTCGGACTAAATTCGCGACCTTTCACGTAATCAAAGGTTGTTTCATCCGGTGCGATCATTCCCCCTCTGGCGCCCATCTCAATACTTAAATTGCAAACAGTCATACGCCCTTCCATACTCATGTTCTCAAATACGTCCCCGGCGTACTCTACAAAGTAGCCGGTAGCACCGGAAGTAGAAAGCTGTGAAATAATAAACAGAGCGACATCTTTCGGAGTAACTCCTTTACCTAACGCGCCGTTAACATTAATCCTCATTTTCTTAGGCTTCTCCTGCATGATACACTGTGTAGACAGCACCATTTCCACTTCAGAAGTACCTATTCCAAATGCAATAGCGCCAAAAGCACCATGGGTTGATGTATGTGAGTCACCGCAAACTATAGTTGCTCCAGGTTGCGTGATGCCGTATTCGGGACCCACAACATGCACAATGCCATTCTTTTGATGACCAAGTCCCCAGTGACTGATACCATATTCATTCGAATTTGACTCCAGTGCTTTCAATTGATTAGCTGAAAGTTGGTCTTCAACTGGTAAATGTTGGTTGATCGTCGGGGTATTGTGATCTGCGGTAGCGAACGTGCGTTCGGGGTACAGAACCGTTATGCCTCTGCTTTTTAATCCTAGAAAAGCAACCGGACTTGTGACTTCATGGATCAGGTGACGGTCAATAAATAACACATCCGGGCCACCTTCAATCTTACGTACTACGTGCGTGTCCCACACTTTATCAAATAATGTCTTGCTCATTTTGCTCAGAGTAATAGTGATTTATTTTTTAGAAAGAACTCGTTTTTTTGAAGGATTCGATCTACACAAATTTGTTTAGCGCATCGAGGTAAGCATTTGCAGAAGCCCTTACGATATCAGTACTGAAGCCATATCCCATATAGGATTGATCTTCATAACTCACCCGCATATCTACTTTACTTAAATCATCACTTCCGCCGTTCATAGCATGAATATTAAACTCTTTTATTTCTATGTATTTTCCGACTATGCTTTCGATGGCATTTATGGTGGCATTTACCGGCCCGTTACCGAAGGCAGTAGCTTCATGTTCTGCGCCTCTGTAATTTAACCGTACAACCGCCTGCGGGCTTTCCTGATCGCCACAACTTACCTGCAGTAGTTGAATCTTTAAGCCATTCTTGAAATTCTTATCAGTCTCATCACTCATCAGGAATAAGATATCATCATCCTTGATTTCCTTTTTGAGATCCGCTACAGCCAAAAAGCGCTCATATACCTGGTCTAAATCAATTCTATCCAGAGTATATCCCAGACGGACTAAATGATGATTAAGTGCATGTCGTCCACTACGGGCAGTTAGGATAATCTCTGACTGGTCGATTCCCACATCTTCAGGATTGATTATTTCATAAGTTTCACGATGCTTCAATACACCATCCTGATGAATGCCGGAGCTGTGTGCAAATGCGTTTTTTCCAATAATTGCTTTGTTAGCCTGCACAGGCATTCGCATCATGCGACTGACCATTCCGCTTATTTCGCTTAAGTGTTTACTGTTAATGTTATTGTGAAAATTTAAAGCGCGATGAGTTTTAAGGATCATCACTACTTCTTCCAGAGCGGTATTACCCGCACGTTCGCCAATGCCATTAATCGTGCACTCTACCTGGCGTGCGCCGTTTTGTATACCTATGATACTGTTTGCAGTTGCCAGTCCCAAATCGTTATGGCAATGCACAGATATGATTGCCTGATCGATATTTTTAACATTCTCCTTTAAAAACCGGATCTTCTCACCATATTGCTCTGGTAAGCAGTAACCATTTGTATCCGGAATATTAACTACCGTTGCACCTGCTGCAATTACTGCCTCAATCATTTGAGCTAAATACTCGTTATCAGCCCTACCTGCATCTTCTGCGTAAAACTCGATATCTTCAACAAAAGTCTTTGCATATTTTACTGCATCCACTGCGCGTTGCAATACCTCTTCGCGGGTACTTTTAAACTTGTGCTGAATATGTATATCCGAAGCGCCGATACCTGTATGTATCCGCGGATGTTTAGCGTATTTCAGGGCCTCAGCAGCACAGTCTATATCCCCTTTGTTAGCACGAGTTAACGCACATATAATAGGCTCCCGCACTATCTTGGATAGTTCCATCACACTCTTAAAGTCGCCGGGACTAGAAATAGGGAAGCCTGCTTCAATAACATCAACCCCCAGCGAACTCAGTGCTTCGCCGATAATAATCTTTTCAGGAGTAGTTAATTGTGAACCGGGTACCTGCTCGCCATCCCGAAGTGTGGTGTCGAAAATAAATATACGGTTAGGGTCGTGTAACATGTTATTGATATTAGTATAATAATGAATAAAGTATCAGGATCTGTTAACCTTTTAAGAATTCATCAGATTAAAAAACCAGATACTTTATCCGTAAAAAACGATTATGCTTCGGTTTTAACCTCCTGGTTTTCCGGGCGTAAGCTGCGAACAGCCTTGCCTGCCTGCCATAATTCACTTTCGCGAAGTTCAGCTAACTCAACTTCCAGCTTCTCCCTGTAGTCAGGCTGGCTATTAGAATCAATTGATCTCTGAGATTCTTTACCTGTTGCAACGCTATCATATAATTCTGCAAATAGTGGCTGCGTAGCATCACGGAATCTTTTCCACCAGTCTAACGCTCCACGCTGTGCAGTTGTAGAGCAGTTGGCATACATCCAGTCCATCCCATTTTCAGCAACTAAAGGCATTAAGCTTTGAGTCAACTCTTCAACCGTTTCGTTGAAAGCTTCAGAAGGGGAGTGGCCGTTATCACGTAAAACCTGGTATTGCGCCGCAAATATTCCCTGGATCGCACCCATCAAAGTACCACGTTCGCCCGTTAAATCGCTGAAAACTTCTTTTCTAAAGTCTGTTTCAAATAGATAACCCGAACCTACTGCAATACCCAATGCGATTACCCGGTCTTTAGCTTTTCCGGTAGCATCTTTGAAGATAGCGTAGCTTGAGTTAAGTCCACGACCTTGTAAAAACATACGGCGTAAAGAAGTACCTGAACCTTTTGGCGCTACTAAAAATACGTCTACACCATCAGGAGGAATTATACCAGTTTGCTCATTGAACGTTATTCCGAAACCATGAGAGAAATAAAGTGCTTTGCCAGGTGTTAAATGCTTTTTAACGGTTGGCCAAAGTTCGATTTGGGCAGCATCACTTAGCAAATAACAGATGATGGTTCCACGCTCTAATGCTTCTTCAATCTCAAATAGAGTCTCACCCGGCACAAATCCGTCGGCAATTGCTTTATCCCAGGTCTTTGAATTTTTACGCTGACCAACAATTACGTTGATGCCGTTATCCCGCTGATTAAGAGCTTGTCCGGGACCTTGAACACCATAGCCTATAATAGCCACTGTCTCACTTTGCAGTACTTGCTGCGCTTTTTCTAATGGAAATTCTTCGCGGGTAACAACGTTTTCAACTGTTCCGCCGAAATTGATTTGTGCCATGTCTTTTATTTTAGTTTTTATTGATTGTATTTTGATTTATATTTCTTGCAAACCCTTTATAAAGGGAATACTTTTAGTTAATCAGAACCTGATTACATTGTAAACACATCGTCTCCCTTGTTTAGAAACTCGTTTTCAATAACTTCTTCTCCCGGTTCTAATGCCTCGAACTCCTTCAGTTTTTCATGGAAGCCACGACTGTTTTTTATGATTGCTACGCGGGCGCTCCTCACAAATTCTATCAGATTATATGGTTCCAAAGCAACAACCAGTTTCTCTGTTTCTTCTTTATGGCCGGTAACAGCAAACACGGTATAGTCCTTTCTGATAACCACCGCTGTAGCACCAAACTCTCTCAGCAAGCGTTCTACCGCTACTTTTTCAGCAATAACATCTGTGGGCACTTTGTAAAGTGCAAGCTCCTGCCAGATGATCTCCTCATTGGTATTGAAGTATACTTTTAGAACCTCTACCTGCTTTTCTATCTGCCGGGCAAGCTTCCTCACTACCTCCGCGGTTTCATCAATGACAATATTGAAGCGGTGGATTCCTTCAATCTCTGATGGCGAAGTATTCAGGCTATCGATATTGATCTTCCTTTTCGAAAAGATGATCGCTATCCGGCTTAGAATGCCAATTGAATTTTCGGTGTATACTGTAAAAGTATATTGCTGTTTTACATCTGCCGAACCGTTCGCGGTCGCCGGGCTGACGGGTGATAAATTATTGATCTTAATGACTGTCATAATTTTCTTTGCTAAAGGGCATCAAGGCTATTTATTTTAATCTAATCTCACTCACACTGCAACCCTGTGGCACCATCGGAAAAACATTGTTTTCTTTACCTACCATCACTTCCAATAAATAAGATCCTGGATGGGCTAGCATTGTTTCCAGTGCCGATCTCAACGTATCGCGTGTCTCGACACATTGTCCCTCAATCCGATAGGCCTTCGCAACAGCCACAAAATCGGGACTCTCTATATTTACAGATGAATAGCGCTTGTCGTTAAATAACTGCTGCCACTGGCGAACCATACCAAGAAAGCGGTTATTTAAGATGATGATCTTAACATCAACCTTCGACTGCATAATGGTTCCTAATTCCTGAAGCGTCATCTGAAATCCGCCGTCGCCGATAATGCCAACAACAGTTCGCTCAGGGGCGCCAAATTTGGCTCCGATAGCAGCGGGAAGGCAAAAGCCCATAGTTCCTAAGCCTCCCGAGGTTATGTTTGAACGGGTAGAATTAAACTTAGCATACCTGCAGGCCACCATTTGATGCTGTCCGACATCGGTAACTATGATGGCATCGCCACCAGTTAGTTCGTTTAAATTCCGAATAACCTCACCCATGGTCATTTCTCCGCTGAGTGGATTCAGCTCATCATGAATGACTATTTCTCTCTCCTCTTTCTCATGATCAGCAAACCGCTGCAACCATTCAGGATGTTTGTTTGCGTTAACTAAGTCTGTTAATAAAGGAAGGGTTGCTTTGCAGTCGCCCCAAACCCCTACGTCAGCTTTAACGTTTTTATCAATTTCTGCTGGGTCTATATCCAGGTGGATAATCTTGGCTTGTTTTGCATACTTGTCTAATCGGCCTGTCACGCGGTCGTCGAAGCGCATTCCTATCGCTATTAAAACATCGCACTGATTGGTTAGAACGTTAGGCCCATAGTTTCCATGCATACCCAACATACCAACGTTTAAAGGATGGTCCGTAGGAATCGCACTTTCACCTAAGATTGTCCAGGCGGCAGGTATCCCAGTCTTTTCGATGAAGTTTTTGAACTCTTCTTCCGCTCCGCCCAGAATTACTCCCTGGCCAAATATTACGAAAGGCTGTTTTGCTGCGTTGATCAACCGGGCGGCCTCCTCGATAGGGGCGATCCTTATTTTTGGAGCAGGTCTATAACTGCGGATATGAGTACACTTTTTGTAAGGCTCAAACTGCTCCAGCTGTATCTGTGCGTTTTTAGTAATATCTATCAGCACCGGTCCCGGCCTGCCGCTGCGGGCTATATAAAAAGCTTTTGCTAAAGCTTCCGGAATCTCCCGCGCATCTGTAACCTGGTAATTCCACTTAGTAACAGGCGCGGTAATATTGATCACATCCGTTTCCTGAAAAGCATCTGTGCCGAGCAGGTGAGCGAACACTTGCCCGGTAATACATACCAGCGGAGTACTGTCTATTTGAGCATCAGCCAAACCGGTTACAAGGTTTGTTGCACCCGGACCGCTGGTAGCAAATACTACCCCCGTTTCTCCCGAAGCCCTTGCATATCCCTGAGCTGCATGTATAGCGCCTTGCTCATGCCTTACCAGGATATGCTTTAATGCTGAGTCAAAATCGTACAGGGCATCGTATATTGGCATGATTGCTCCGCCCGGATACCCGAATACCGTACTTACTCCTTCTTCGATCAATGATTTTAAGACCATCTGAGATCCGCTGCAACTGATCAGCGTCTCTTCTACCTTAGTCTTCGTCGGTAACACATCCTTCACTAGCATTTTTCACTTGTTTTAGGTACTTAAATAATACGCCCTTAGTGGCAGCCGGCTTCGGCTGCTGCCATTTGCTGCGTCTCAGTTCTAATTCTTCATCACTTATCATCAGGTCTATTGAGTTGTTCTTAGCATCAATAACGATCCTGTCATCATCGTTTACTAAGGCTATTGTCCCGCCTTCCCATGCTTCAGGGGTGATATGTCCGACCACGAAGCCATGAGTTCCACCTGAGAAACGGCCGTCTGTAATGAGCGCCACCGACTTGCCGAGTCCTGCACCAATAATGGCCGAGGTAGGCTTTAACATTTCAGGCATTCCTGGTCCGCCTTTGGGACCAACCTGTCGGATTACTACAACATCGCCCTGTTTCACCTTGCCGCTTTGAATTCCGGCTATCAGAGCCTTCTCTCCATCGAAAACGCGAGCAGGTCCTTCAAAGCGTTCGCCTTCTTTACCACTGATCTTTGCTACTGAACCAGTAGGAGATAAGTTGCCGTAAAGCATCTGAAGATGGCCTGTCGCTTTTATCGCTTTTTCAACTGGCAGAATCACCCGTTGCTTTTCAAAGTCAAGGTCAAGCGCATCAGCAACATTTTCAGCTAGTGTTTTCCCAGTTACCGTCATGCAGTCGCCATAGACCATACCTTTTTTAAGCAGGTATTTTAAGATTGCCGGCACTCCGCCAACGTTATGCACGTCTTCCATCAGATATTCACCGCTGGGTTTCAGATCAGCGATCACAGGCGTCTTATCACTTATCTCCTGAAATTCATCGAGCGTTAAAACCAGGTCGACCGACTTGGCCATCGCAATCAGGTGCAACACAGCATTTGTTGAACCTCCCAAAGCCATTACAACAACAATAGCGTTGTGGAACGCTTTTTTGGTCATAATATCCGATGGCAGAATATTTTTTTCCAGCAAGTTTCTGATTGCTTTGCCTGCTTCCCGACATTCTTTCTGCTTCTCCTCGCTTAGAGCAGGATAGGAAGAACTGTAAGGAAGACTCATGCCCAAAGCTTCTATAGCTGAAGCCATAGTATTCGCCGTGTACATACCGCCGCATGCGCCGGCACCCGGGCAGGCATTGCGGATGATTCCCTGGTAATCTTCTTCGTTTAAGTTGCCTGCCAATTTTTGACCAAGCGCTTCAAATGCCGAAACTATATTTAATGATTGGTTTTTATATTTCCCGGAATGGATGCTCCCACCGTAAACCATTATGGAAGGACGATTCAGACGACCCATTGCCATAATTGATCCCGGCATGTTCTTGTCACAACCCGGAATGGCGATCAACCCATCGTAATACTGAGCACCGCAAACAGTCTCAATACTATCAGCGATGATATCCCTGGAGACTAAAGAGAAACGCATCCCATCGGTGCCATTTGATATTCCATCGCTCACACCAATGGTGTTAAATATCAAGCCGACCAGCTCATTATCCAGCACGCCGGTCTTCACGGTCTTTGCCAGATCGTTCAGGTGCATGTTACAGGTGTTACCTTCGTAACCCATGCTTACAATACCCACCTGGGCTTTTTTCATATCCTCGTCCGTCAGTCCAATACCATATAGCATGGCCTGGGCAGCTGGCTGAGTAGGGTCGGAGGTTATCGTCTTACTGTATCTGTTGAGTTCCATATATTAAATGATGACTTCATAATTTTCTTTTTCCAATACCAGGTTTTTGTACGTCCGTTGAATCATAGCTCCCAATGAGTCTTTCCAATCGGTTTCGAAAACCTTGTCATCAATTGACTGAATCCCAACGATTTCAACTGCAGTACCACATAGAAAGGCGCTATTCGCAGTTTTAATATCATCTATCGTCAAAGTCTTTTCATAAACGGGAATTCCAAGAGTACGTCCTATATCAAAAACGGTAGCGCGGGTTATGCCGGGAAGGATACTTCCCTTTGAAGGGGTGTACAGGCAGCCGTCTTTTTCCAGAAAGAAATTCGCACCGGGGGCTTCAGCTACATTTTCATTTATATCCAACAATAAGGCCTCGTCAAAGCCTCGGTCTTTCGCTTCTGTGGTGGCCAATATTGAGTTAACATAATAGCCAGTTGCTTTTGCTTCTACTTTAATAGACTTTGGATTTGGACGCTGGTAGCTCGAGATACACATCTTTAACAACCGGTTACCGAGGTAAGCATCCCATTCCCATGCGCAGATCATAATGGATGATTTATCAGAGCTGGTCAGCGACATGTTCGGACCGCAAAATATCAACGGCCGGATGTATGCATTTTTAAGATTGTTAAGTTCCAGTAACCGGTAGGTGGCGTCTATTAGTTTCTCATTGTCAAACGTGTACGGAATATTAATAAGTTCACATGAACGCTGGAGGCGCTCATAGTGCTCTCTTGCTTTGAAAACCCGGATACCATTATGAGTTTGATAAGCCCGGATGCCTTCAAAAACACCATATCCATAATGAAGTGACTGTCCAAAAAGATCAGTGCCAGTCTGTGCAGCTTTTAAGAATTTACCGTTTAAGTATAGTGCTGTCTCGCTGTTATAATAATGCATGATTTGAATTTTTCGCTTAAAAAAAAGCGCCTTTCTTTTTATTGAGAAGGCGCCGGATACAAAGTATTTATGGGTTCTCTAAAGCGCCTGCCTAATAATTAGTAGTAGAGTAATAGTTAATAAATAGACCAGGCGAATTTGAACCAGATCGGTCAATATGGAAGTAGAAATTACAGCGGTGGGTATGTTGTTATGCGCCTTCATTATTTGTTGTGATTTTGATATTCTCAATGTAGACGCTTAAGCTGATTAAATCAATACCTAATTGCATATTTATCAAATAGATACATAATTTGGTAGTTACGATATTGTCGAAATTAAATTAAACACAAATCAGACTTTGCCGAACTATAATTTGCACTGGGTAGACTAATTCCATATTCGGTTTTCAGTATATAAATACAGGCAGAGGCAATTTGATGCCTTTTTCTGCTTAAAATTAGGGAGCCATCACAAATACTTGATTTTTACAAACGAAAAAACCCGGCAAATTTAAATTTGCCGGGTTTGCCTTTTAAGGGGTTAAAAGAAATTATACTGTTTCTCCTACGCCCTCAGCTAGTACTATAATCTTGTTATTTAACACTTCAACAACTCCGCCTGTGATAAACAATATTTCTTCCGGCTTATTTCCGCCGCGAATAATTACTTTCCCGTCCTCGAGTGTCGAAATTATAGGTGCGTGATCCTTCAGGATTTCAAAAGATCCAACAGAACCAGGAACCGTTACCGAGGTCACCGGACCTTGATAAACTGTTTTATCGGGAGTTAATACTTCTAATGTCATAGTCTAATATGCAAATGTGCAAATGTGTTAGTATGTTAATTGATTGACAAATTAGCACAAAAACAAATTGGCAAATTGTTAAGCGTTAGTTTCCGCCATTAATTTTTTGCCTTTTTCAATGGCATCTTCAATTGTTCCAACCAGGTTGAAAGCAGCTTCCGGATATTCATCCACTTCGCCGTCCATGATCATATTGAAACCTTTGATAGTATCTTTAATGTCAACCAAAACTCCTTTAAGACCTGTAAACTGCTCGGCCACGAAGAAAGGTTGAGATAAGAAACGCTGAACACGACGAGCGCGTCCAACAACTAACTTGTCTTCTTCAGAAAGCTCGTCCATACCTAAGATGGCGATGATATCCTGAAGTTCTTTATAACGTTGTAAAATTTCTTTGACTCGTTGTGCAGTACCATAATGCTCGTCACCTAAGGTAGCAGCATTTAAGATACGTGATGTAGAATCCAATGGATCCACCGCAGGATAGATACCTAACTCAGCAATCTTACGAGATAATACAGTGGTAGCATCTAAGTGAGCAAATGTTGTAGCCGGTGCAGGGTCAGTTAAATCATCCGCAGGCACGTAAACCGCCTGAACAGATGTAATTGAACCTCTTTTTGTAGAAGTAATACGTTCCTGCATCAAACCCATCTCTGTTGCCAAAGTTGGCTGGTAACCTACCGCTGAAGGCATACGACCTAATAAGGCCGATACCTCAGATCCTGCCTGGGTAAAGCGGAAGATATTATCAACGAAGAATAAAATATCCTTTCCTTGTCCTTCACCTTCTCCATCACGGAAATATTCAGCAACCGTTAATCCTGATAAAGCTACCCGTGCACGTGCACCAGGAGGCTCATTCATCTGTCCGAAAACAAGAGTTGCTTTTGATTCTTTTAATTTTTCTTTATCTACTGAATTCAGATCCCAGCCGCCTTTTTCCATCGACTCTCTGAACTCATCACCATAGTTAATTACACCTGACTCAATAAATTCACGCAGTAAATCGTTTCCTTCACGGGTACGCTCACCAACACCGGCGAATACTGACAAACCAGCATAAGCTTTCGCAATGTTGTTAACCAACTCCATGATCAATACAGTTTTACCTACGCCGGCACCACCGAATAATCCGATCTTACCACCCTTTGCATAAGGCTCTAATAAATCGATTACTTTGATACCTGTAAATAATACTTCCGTATCGGTAGATAACTCATCAAATTTTGGTGGAGTATTGTGAATGGCGTAACCACCCAATTTATCTACTTCGCCAATGCCATCAATAGCCTGACCAACTACGTTAAATAGTCTACCTTTAATCTGATCGCCAACAGGCATCTTAATAGGAGAACCGGTATCAGTAACTGGCATTCCACGAACAAGTCCGTCAGTAGAGTCCATCGCAATAGCACGAACACGATCTTCACCTAAGTGTTGCTGAACTTCTAAAACGATTTTTTGTCCGTTTTCCTTAAGAATTTCTAATGCATCGTAAATTTTTGGAAGCTTGGCGTTGTCCGTAAAGCTAACATCCACTATTGGTCCGATGATCTGCGCTATTTTTCCAGAGTTTGGCATATAAATTTTGTAAAACTTAATTAAATCAAAGTTTCGCCTAATATGGGCGTTTTTTGGGTCTGCAAAAATAGTGTTTATAGCCGAAAATCAAACACTTAATGAAAAGATTTTTCTCACCTGAAACAGATCCGGAATGATTGCTATCTGATTAAGCTTCTTGACCGATTTGAAATATTGTTTCTGGCAAGTTATTTGTAATATCAATGTCATCAATTAAATTTAAAACCAACATCATGAGAAACCTTAGATCCTTTAATTTTTTTGTGGCATTCGCTGTAGCAGTGTCCGCAATTTTTACTTCAGTTGCATCTTATGCGCAATCCGTTCCTGAAAAAGTGGACGTTGATATCAATACCAATGGCGGTGGCGCTGTTTGGTACGGGCAACCGTGGGTATGGGCAGTAGGGGTAGCTATTTTTATTGTCATTATTGTGGCAATTACCCGGAGTAATAATAAAAGTGCTTAGTCTAAATTTTTATAATCGCCAAAAGCCCCGTTATTCGGGGCTTTTTTTTTGACCTGTCTGTTCAGGCCAAAGAAGCGATTGGGTTCTTCTTCAATTCAGAAAGGTAATTAGGTATATGCTCACCATATGATAACAATGTGCTCACAGGTTTTTGATCTAAGGATGACATAGTGAACACATAGTAAGCATATAGTAAGCATATGGTAAGTATGGGATCAAAGTGAATGGAAGCGAAAGCCGGAGATCAGAGCTGTATAAGCTCGGGCATCGAAATCTACACGACGATCTCAGAGGATTAAAAGCTTAAAATAGCGAGCCGGACGATTGGATAGCCACCTAAAAACTCGATATTGATATTGTATACTAAGGCAGAAATGGTGTTCTTTGAAGTATGAAAAGAATACTGGTTACTGGCAGCAACGGCCTGCTGGGTCAGAAATTAACTGAAGCTATCTCAGCTGATTCGGAACTCGAATTGATTGCTACCAGTAGAGGGCCTAACCGGTTTCCGCAAACTGGACAGTATGAGTATGTGATGTTGGATGTTACCGATAGCAAGCAAGTTGATGAAGTGTTCAGCAAATACAAGCCTGATGCAGTCATTCATACTGCTGCAATGACCAACGTGGATCAGTGTGAAAATAATAAGGATGAATGCTGGGCGGCAAATGTCGAATCAATTAAAAACCTGATAGCAACTTGTGAAAAACTGAAGGTGCATCTGATTCATCTTTCAACTGATTTTATATTTGATGGCGAGGAGGGACCGTATTCAGAAGAGGCAGAACCTCATCCATTAAGTTATTATGGCTCGACCAAGCTGGAGGGCGAAATGCTCATCAGATCTTCTAATTGTTCGTGGGCGATTTTAAGAACCATTATAGTTTATGGAGTGGTGAATGATATGAGCCGCACAAATATTGTATTATGGGCTAAGGGCGAACTGGAGAATGGACGTTCCATCAATGTGGTGAATGATCAGTGGCGCATGCCAACACTTGCCGAGGATTTAGCTGACTGTTGCATTTTAGTAGCAAAGAAGAATGCGAAGGGAGTGTATAATGCTTGCGGGAAAGATATGATGAGTATTTTGGAGATCGTGGAAAAGGTGGCCGACTACTGGCAGCTCAACAAGTTGTTAATCAACCCGATTAGTTCAGCCAGTTTGAATCAATCCGCGAAGAGGCCAAAGCGAACAGGATTTGTGCTGGATAAGACAATTGCGGACCTGGGGTATGCTCCGCACTCTTTTGAAGAGGGGCTTGATGTTGTAAATAAGCAGTTAAACGCGTATCTAAAAGATTCAAAATGAGGTTGGTAAGCTGTATTTTAAAATAATTTATATAAAACTAAAAAGAAAACATATTTTTGCAATCCGTTTGAAAAGCACGTGTAGGGTTTAAACTCCCTAACGGTTTTTAAAAAGATGAAATTGCACCTGTAGCTTAATTGGATAGAGCACCTGACTACGGATCAGGAGGTTAGGGGTTCGACTCCCTTCAGGTGCACATAGCACAATCCGCGAAGGCGGTACTAAACAAGAGCCTTTTCGTTATTTCGGAAAGGCTTTTTTAAATTTTAACCCAATTAGAATGCTGAATCTAGTACTATTTGGCCCACCGGGCGCTGGTAAAGGAACCCAATCGCAAAAGCTGATTGAAAAATACAATCTCGTTCATCTTTCTACCGGAGATATCCTTAGAGGCGAAATTGTTCAGGGAACGCAGTTGGGGATTGAAGCTAAGAAGTTGATGGATCAGGGTGTTCTGGTTCCTGATGAGGTAGTTATCGGGATGATCAGCAACAAACTCGATTCTAATAAAGATGCAGCCGGTTTTATATTTGATGGTTTTCCTCGCACGGTAGCGCAGGCCGAAGCATTAGATGCATTGTTGAAAAGCAAGAATGCAGAGATCTGCTGTATGATAGCCCTGGAGGTAAGTAATGAGGAGCTTTTAGGCCGCCTTCTATTGCGTGGTAAAGAATCAGGTCGTCCTGATGATGCTAACCCGGAGATCATTGCACGCCGTATTGAAGAGTACAATGATAAAACAGCCCCGGTTGCCAGCTATTACAAGGCTCAGGATAAGTTTAGCAGCATAAACGGAGTGGGTAACATGGATGATATATTCGCTTCTATCTGCAGAGTGATCAGCGATCTTTAAGCAGTTCCCTAATAAAATATAAGCGGATGAGATCTTCGTCCGCTTTTTTTAATTTTACACCTTTTTAAAGGTAGTCTTTACAACCTCATCTAATTTTATCTCATTTCCCAATATGTCGCAGGGCTCCAATTTTGTTGATTACGTTAAGATTTGTTGCCGGTCTGGTCACGGTGGACCAGGTTCCTCGCACTTGCATCGGGATATTCTAACATCTAAGGGTGGACCTGATGGGGGTGACGGTGGCCGGGGAGGTCATATTATCCTCAAAGGCAATAGCCAGCTCTGGACATTGCTACACTTAAAATATCGCAAGCACATTATTGCAGAAAGCGGCCAAACGGGTTCAAGCGGAAACAAATCGGGCAGGAGCGGTGAGGATGAAATCTTAGAGGTTCCTCTGGGAACTATTGCCAGGAATGCTGAAACCGGAGAGGTTGTATTTGAGATAACGCAGGATGGCGAAACAAAGATCTTAACCCCCGGAGGCCGTGGTGGTCAGGGAAACTCCCACTTTAAAACATCTACACAACAAACCCCACGATACAGCCAGCCCGGCGAGCCGGGTAAAGAAGAGTGGATGGTTTTGGAATTAAAGATTCTGGCTGATGTCGGACTTGTTGGATTTCCTAACGCCGGCAAGTCAACCTTGCTTTCAGTGGTATCAGCCGCTAAGCCTGAAATTGCAGACTATGCTTTTACTACCTTAGTACCTAACCTGGGAATTGTGTCTTATCGCGATAACAAGTCATTCGTGATGGCCGATATCCCCGGCATAATCGAAGGAGCGTCAAAAGGAAAAGGATTAGGAATTCGCTTTCTACGTCATATTGAACGAAATTCGGTTTTGCTGTTTATGATTCCGGCAGATACCAGCCGGAGCATTCATGACGAATATGAAATCTTACTGCATGAGCTTAAGGAGTACAATCCTGAATTAATGCATAAGCCCAGACTTCTGGCTATCAGTAAATCAGATCTGCTTGATGATGAGTTAAAGGCGGAAATGAAGAGCGATCTTCCGGATCTGCCTTTTGTGTTCATTTCTTCGGTTGCGCAAAAAGGCTTGTTAGAATTGAAGGATTTGCTCTGGAAGTCAATAAATAGCTAAGTGATCCTACGAGATCACTCGCTCGGATACTTTAACCGCGGGATTCCCCTGATAAATGGTATAAGGTTCAGTGCTCCTGGTCGCTACAGATCCGATGGTTAAAATGCCGTGTGATGCCACCGTAACGCCCGGGCATACAATACTGTTAGCTCCAATCCAGGCGCCATCTTCTATGATAACCGGCTTAAAGAAAAGATCAAAGCTTACTTTCTTGTAGTTATGATTTCCAGTCATCAGCATGCTTTCCTGCGACAGGCAGACATTTTTTCCTAAGGTAACCGGGGCCAAATTTTCTATAATACAGCCTTCGCCGATCCATGAGTGATCGCCGATAACAAGTTTCCAGGGATACTTGATGTTGACAAAAGGTTTTACACGGATATCCTTACCGGCAATGCATCCAAAGAGTCGCAGTATTGCTACGAGCACTGCGCTAAAAGGCATCATTCCGGACCTGAAAAAGATAGTGCTGACGAAATACCAGCAGACTATTTTGAACGTGGAAGCGCCGGTGTCGTAATCTTTTTTATCAAAGTCTTTTCGAAGCTGCGTTTTATTCAACATGGATCTGATTACGGTGTATTGGCTACGATTCTCTTGCTACTATGATTGTTGATCCAGAAGTAGATACTGGCAAGCAATATGGCGTAAAGAATAACATTGAATAAGGTGTGATGATCTATTACTGATCGATAAGGAGAGTTTCGCCAAAATAGCGTGATCATAATGAACCGCGCAATATTTAAAACCTGAATTAATATCAAGCCGGCAGGTATAAACCAGAACTTACTTTTTACCGACCTATCGGGCCAGGCGATAGCGAAGGCTACAAAGAAACTCATGACTCCAAACCCAAGACAGGAGTAAACCACGTTTATTCCGCCTGCATTCAGAGCATGCAGGGTGGTGTCAGAAGTAAATACCTGGTAGCCAAAGATTCGTATTATCGATGCGGATATAGCAATCAAAAGGTTTCTGAAGCCACTGACATAATTCAAATGCTCATCAAGAAATGGACTGTAATAATTGCCGGGAGCAGTTATTCCCATGTAAAAGATATTGAAGTAATAGAACAGGGAGAATAAGCCCAGAAAAAGAACAACAAAGCGGATGGATGGATTCTGCCAGTACTGCTTCAGGTTGAAAGTATCAGACATTCTTTTTTTGTTTTAATAATTCGGCAATCTTCACGTCTACAATTATACGGAACCAGAAGCCCTGAAGGAAATGAAATAATATCCCTGTACGTCCATCTAATATTCCAAGCTGGAAGATCATTCTGTAAGTAAAATATAAAAAAGGGCGCAAAAACCGAGGCAACCTCCACCATAAGTTCTTAAGCCAGGCTGTTCGTTCATCAGGATTTCCCCAGAAATCTGTTTTTACAGTCTGAATGCGAAGTTTGTTCATTCTTTCAACTTCTTCACTGGCAAGCAGGTCGCTATATCGATTATGCTTGCTTATCCAGAAGCTGATGTTATTTTCTTTAAGATTTTCCTCTAAAATGTGACCGTTTTTCCAGGTTAATGTATTACCTGGTACCACAAAACGGTGGTCCATATTCTCATTCAAGTCTGAGTGCCCGATGCCCGTGCGGAACATTTTCAGCAGGTATTTCGGATAATAGCCTCCGTATCGCAGCCAGTGACCCTTAAAGTAGTTTTTGCGGTTAAAATAGATTCCATCCACGTGCCTGTGATCTTCATCCCTGAATTTCGCTAATTGCCTGTTTAATTCCGGGGTGACTATCTGATCAGCATCAAGACAGATAAGCCATGGAGTAGAGAATGTAAATATCTTTAACGCTGCGTCCCATTGCTTTGGATGGTTGTCGAAAGTATGGAAAGCTATTTTTGCGCCATAGGTCTCACAGATCTCCAGAGTTCTGTCCGTACTTCCCGAATCAAGGATAAAGTTCTCTGCATTTAAATTCTGAATAGAACTAAGTAAGCGCGGCAGGTGCACCTCCTCATTGTAAGTAAGAATTACAAAGGAGAAATCAGGCATCCCTTAAATCAGTTTTAATGGTCATGGCTCTCAAAGATAATGGAAACGATGAAATCTCATTGAACCTATTTAATCAGCGGAGATAAGTAGCGAGATAAGCTATTGATTAGTCGAAAAAAGCTTCATCAGGTCTGTTTTCGACATTGATTTCAGCATGGAGCTATCTGCTTTGATCAGATCATTCAGGCGGTCGGTTTTTGACTGTTGGAGTTTCATGATTTTTTCTTCAACCGTATCCGGACAAATTAACCGCACAGCGACTACATTCTTTTTCTGCCCGATGCGGTAACAGCGATCTATAGCCTGGTTCTCTACTGCCGGATTCCACCAGGGATCAACGATATAAACGTAGTTGGCTTCCGTTAAATTCAAACCGGTTCCGCCAGCCTTCAGACTGATCAGAAACACCCGGATATCCGGATTATCCTGAAACTGATTGATAACTGCTTCCCTGTTTTTTGTCCTTCCCGTCAGGTACGAATATGGAACTCCTTTTTCATCAAGTTGTTCCCTGATCAGGTCGAGCATGGTAACAAATTGTGAGAATACTAAAATCTTGTGACCCGAGGAACCATCTTCAATGTGCGTGATCAACGTTTCAATCTTGGAGGATGCTCTCGAGTCGGTGTCCTTCTCTCCCGCCAAAGCCGGTGCGTCGCAGATCTGCCTAAGCTTGGTGATACCTTTTAAAACGTGCATCGATGTTTTTGACAAGTCTTCCTCGCTCTTGGAGGAAATGAAATCCCGGATCTCCTTTTCGTAAGCATTATAAACTTTGCGTTGTTCTGGCCTCATCTCGCAATAGATCACCATTTCTATCTTTTCGGGCAATTCTGGTGCAACCTGATCTTTAGTACGCCTCAGAATAAAAGGTTCGACTTTTTTCTGAAGTTCAGCAGCCCGTTTTTTTACTCCGAACTTATCTATTGGGGACGAATAGACATCTCTAAAATACGTAAGGTTGCCCAATAATCCAGGGCAGGCTACCGATAGCTGTCCATAAAGATCAAAGGTGTTGTTTTCAATGGGGGTTCCGGTTATTACCACTTTGCTGCGGGCACTCAGTGATCGGGCAGCCATATATCTTTGCGATTGGGGGTTCTTTATATTCTGCGACTCATCAAAAAACACATAATTAAAATGAAATTTTTTAAAGTAGGCTATATCCGAAAGGAGAGTGCCATAAGAAGTTAAAATCACTTCAAATTGATCAAAGTGCCCTACACTTTTTGTTCGCAACGATCCATAGGCAGTGTGCACTTTTAAAGAAGGTGCAAACTTTTCTATTTCTGCCTGCCAGTTAAAGATCAGTGAGGTGGGTACAACAATCATGTGAGTGGTCATTCCGCGCTTTTCCCGTTGCGATAGAATAAACGCTATGATTTGAACGGATTTTCCTAAACCCATATCATCTGCAAGGCAGCCGCCAAAGTTGAATTCATCGAGGAAATTCAGCCAGTTTAAGCCATGCTGCTGGTATGGCCGCAGAACGGCGTTGAGCGATGAGGGAATAATGACACTTTTAACCTCTTTATATTCCGAAAGCTTGCGGTTGTATTCCAGTAACTCAAGTTTAACTTCCTCCGAGAGGACAGAGTTTTCATATAATTCACTGATCGAAGCGAAGCTTACTCGGGGTGTCCGTAAGGTGTCTTCGGCTACCTCCGCAGCCGAAAACCATCCAGCGAATTTTTGAATCCACTCCGAAGGGATGATTCCCATTGTTCCGTCATCAAGCTTTACAAACCTGCTTTTGCTCTTAATAGATTGTCGAAGTTGTTTTAATGAAGCCCGCTTCTTCCCGAATCGAAGGTCAATATCCGTATTGAACCAGTTTACCCCGCTGGTTACCTGTACAATGATCTTTGCTATTTCCGGATTTAGTTTGTTCTCGGTGATTTCGTCAAAACCAAGTATTGTAATTCCTGCCGCTTGCCAGTCTTCAAAAGCCTTTAAAAACCAGTCTTCATTTAAAAAGCGCTTTTTATGCAGGTAGAAATACTGTAATGGGTTTTCAAGCTGCTCAGTAAAATCAGGATGCTGTTTTAACAGCAGGGCGATGAAATTATCCTCAGCAGCCTCGTTTCTTTTAACCGTAAATTGTTTCCCCTTTGAGTCCGCTGCAATGATCTGGCGTTTGGTTCGTACCGGGACTTCAACCTCACCATACCTGATGACAGGTACTATCGAAATGTGCTGACCAAAATCGGATAGGTAAATGATCTTTTCCAATTCAGTACGGAATCCCGCTTTCTCAAGCTGAGTAACCGAAGCTTCTTTAAGATATTTATATTCGACAGGTAAGTTTGATTCAAGCTCACTTAAAACACTCTCTTTAAATGCCTCAAATTTAGACTGATGGATCAGTATGCTTTTTCCTTTCCCCCTGAACAGATCTATCACGGTCAATAGATTTGTCGACCTTGGGAGATAAAGATGGTCGGCTAGCTGTACAAAATATTGAAACCTGGTTCGAAGGTCGCCAGGGAATAAGATTTTGTCTCCGATCTTCAAACTGCCGGATATCTCGTAGAATGCTTGCTTCTTGTTAACTACGAGTGTGACGTCCTCCTTTAATACCGAAAGTTGAACAGGAGATACCGAAGCAGCAGAGATATTCTCGGAGACATCACTGTTATGCAGGAAAATAGGTAATCCCAAAGGATTACTGATGATAGCCTTTAAGTAAACCGCATCGGCTGAACTTATCTTCTCGTCGATGTTATTTTGAAATCTCTTGATTGCGCTGTAGAACTTAATCAACTGCGAATCTTCTGTTTTCCAAATTTCATCAAGAGGATTTACCGAAATAAATGGATTTTTTAGTTTCCCCTCCCTTGTTGACTGAGCTTCTATCAGTTCGATGTACAGGTGGCGATAATATTTGTGCTGCTTTAATATGAGGCAATACGAACTACTTTCTGCAGTATTGCGTTCCGGCAGGCCAGCATCCTCGGCGTTTTGCAGCTTTCGTTTCAGGGTGGCAAGGCTCTCTTTGGTAACCGGTAACAGAGAAGCATCTTTGGTGATGATTTTTGTTTTACCGTCAGCATAAGTAAGATCAAAGAACTGATCTAAAACCGCTTCGTTCTCTAAACCGTAGTCTTTAGCAATGATCTTCAGCTTATCCTGACGCAGCATTTGGTCAAAGAAGACTCTGAGTTCTTCCCGCTTAAGCAGGTTCACAAGTGTATTATACTGGTGATTGCAAAGCTTGCCGCTTAAATCTAAGCAGGTGCATGAAATAATAAGTTTACCCGTTTCCTGTACAACTGCTACAGAAGGAGAGTTTGCCTCCTTACCTACCCTTGCGAAGGTTGCTGAGTTGATCGCGATCTCCGCAGGGATCAAACTTCGGTCAATATCTTCATCAGGATATGATTCAGCAGATAACTGCCTTGCAAGAATACTCAGACTTAGGCTAGTAAGCGTAAACGGAAAAATAAAAGCATTCTCATTCGATACTCGATCAGGCTTTTGATTGTTATTCAATGCGGGATGAGAACTCATTGAGTACAGGGTTATTCTCCGCCGCTTGCCTCCAGTTGTTTGGCTTCTTCTTTTGCCTTCTTTTTGAAAAAACCTCTCAAAAGAAAATTGCTTTGCAAAGCTTCCATATTTTCATCCAGCTTCTGGGTGCTGGTTTGCAGATTTCGCATGATCAACTTGACCTGATCGGCTGTTTTCTGGTCATTCAGTAATAAGCCTGCTGCGTTATCACTTTGGGTTAGTTTAGAAGAAGCCTTATTTAGATTATCCGTAAGGAGAGCTGCTGATTGGGCAGTTTTTTGAAGTTCATTTACCGAATTCTGAAGCTTGGCAAACACCGCTGTGTCTGTCATGAGCTTATCCGCTAAACCGCCTTTAGTATTCAATGTGCGGGTAAACTGACCCAGTTCTAATGCCATCTTATTTGCTGATGCCGTAGTGGTCTTTAAATTGACGACCATTGTTTTGAAATCATCCGCTATCTGCTGATCAGCGAGCAAGGCACCTGCGGTTCCTTTCCCGTCAACTAAGTTTTTCGCCAGCAATTTGAAGTTGGAAGTGATGTCTACCAGATTCTCGTTGTTTACCTGGAGGGTTTTCATGATTTCATCGGTAGACAAAGACGTATTCACTGCCAGTCTGTCGCCATCTTCTATAAACGGAAACTTTTGAGTCCCACTACTAAGTACAATGATCTTATTTCCAATTAACCCATCTGAACTGATACTTGCCTTGGCATCTTTGTGAATATATTTATGAGTCTCCTCTTCTATATTCATAAATACCTGGACTTGAGAGGTTCCATAAAACTGGATCTTTTTGATAGTTCCGACTTTTACGCCCGAAAACCATACGTTATTACCGGTCTTAATTCCCTGGATGTCGTCGAAAACAACGTTTACACTGATGCTATCTACAAACATTTTCTTTTGGCTACCCAGCGTAAAAATAGTTATCACTAATATCACCAGGCCCAGGAATACAAATATTCCCACTGTTATTTTGCGCCTATTCTCTGTTGCCATTGTTTTTATTGAATAAAATTGTAATCGTAAAACGGTTTAACCCGTTCATCTTCTGTATTAAATACCTCATCAAATGTCCCTTCACGCTCAAATTTGCCGTCCAGCAACATGGCCACACTGTTGCCAACAGCTTTGGCACAAGTCAGATCATGCGTTATCACGATAGAGCTGGTATGGTACCTTTCCTGCACTTCATTTATAAGTGCATTGATTTCAAGGCATGTGATTGGGTCAAGCCCTGCGGTAGGCTCATCATATAGCATGATCTCTGGTTGCAATATTAAAGTCCGGGCAATTCCTATTCGCTTCCGCTGACCACCAGAAAGTTCCGATGGCATCTGGTTAATAGTCTGCAATAATCCTACCGCATCTAAAACTTCTTCAACTGCCTGGTTTACTTCGGCTTTGCTCAAGTTTCGCTGATTGCGGACAAGGGGGAATTTTAAATTCTCTGCTACGGTCATACTATCGTACAAAGCGCTGGCCTGAAAAGAGAAACCCACCTTAAGTCGCAGAGCCAGTAATTCCTTGTATGAAATTTGGTCTACATGCTGATCTAATACGATCACATCGCCCTTATCCGGAGTGAGTAAACCTACAATAATCTTAATCAACACCGACTTTCCCGTGCCTGATTTACCCAGAACAACTAAGTTTTCTCCCCTGTATAAGTCCAGGTCTACTCCCTTAAGAACATGGTAGTTGCCAAATGACTTGTGCAGGCCTTTAATCCTGATTACCTTTTCTTTGCCGGTATCTGTTGGTGTCCTTTTGTCCATAACGATCAGTTTCTAAATAAAGCAAAGAACTGGACACTGACCACCTCTTCAATAAAGATCAGGAACATCCCAATTACTACCGCTGAGTTAGCGGCCTTTCCTACCCCCTCGGTTCCTTTGGAAGAATTGTATCCCTGGTAACAGCCAACAATTCCAATCGTAAAGCCGAATAGAATAGCTTTAAAAGTAGAAGCAATGATATCCAGAAAGGTGATCGACTCCAGGGCCGACTGAAAAAAAGCAACCGCACTGGTACCTTCACTCAGCCAAACGTTCAACAAAGCGCCCAGCATTCCGATAAGCCCGGTATAGAATGTAAGAATGGGAATAGTGATTGTAGAAGCTAGTACCCTGGTAGTCACTAAGAACTTAAAGGGATTAGTCGCCGATACTTCCATTGCATCAATTTGTTCAGTCACGCGCATTGAGCCGAGTTCTGCTCCAATACTCGAACCTACCTTCCCCGCTGCAATCAAAGCTGTTAGCAGAGGCGCGAGTGTTCTTAAAAGAGCAATTGCCACCAGGGAGGGTAACCACGAAGTAGCCCCGAACTCCGATAAGGAGGGTCTGGACTGTTTGGTAAATACCATCCCCGTGATAAAACCGGTAGTTGAAATAAGCAGTAACGACCGGTAACCTATATCGTAACACTGACGCACCAGCTCTCTTCCTTCATAGGGTGGGACAAATGCCTCCTTAAAAAATCGAATTACAAATTGGTAGACATCGTATAGGGTGATAAACATCCTGGTTAACTTACCGGGGCCTTTAACCTCTTTTCTTAACACAGGCGTAACGTCAGTTTTGTTGTCCATTTATCGGTTTTTCGCAGATACATGCGAATTGGTGTTGCATCTGCAAGTTTTCATGCATTTTGAATCCGCAAAGATAACAGCAAATTTTAAAGGCATATAGTTTTCTGTTTTCATTTATAATTATGACAAAGAACCGATTTAATAGTTACACAGCATCACTTTCTACTTTTCTGCAAACACACAAAATCAGGATTTGAAGGCACCGCGGGCATTAATGCTACTATAAATGGATGTTTTTCGGAGATTTTTGAAAGAATTTATTTTTATTCTGAAAATTCATTTAATCTTCATGTTGGCCAGGCACCTTTACAGTATTCAATGATTAAATCGCTGATAAAATGAGTGACATCATCACAATACCAGTTTCCCAAAATTCAAATAATATTATGAAAAGAATACTGTTCGTTCCTGTCGTGGCTATTGTGATGATGTTTGCTTACTGTAAAAATGATACCAGTTCATCAGTTACCCGCTTTAACGTAAAGCTTACTGATGCTCCCGGATCATATGACGCTTTGTACTTGAGTATAAAAGAGATACAGGTGTTAACGTCTGAAGGCCGTGCTACACTGGAAGTAAATTCAGATCCATTTGACATTCTGCAATACAGAATGGGTAAGGATACGTTGATAGCATCTGACGATATAGCTTCCGGAAAGCTTCAGGAAATTCGCCTTGTATTAAATGAAACAGGCAATGAGGTGGTGATAGACGGAGAAACCTTCGATCTTAACACACCAAGCGGTCAGTCTTCCGGGATTAAGCTTAAGGTGCATGAAGATTTGACTAGTGGGATTGAATACACAATGACTCTTGATTTTGATGCTGCCAAATCAATCGTGAAAACTGGCAATGGAAAATATATTTTAAAGCCCGTAATCCGTGCTATTCCACAGGCTTTATCTGGCGGTATAACAGGCACAGTTAATCCGGCTGCTTCTAATCCAAAATTATATGCGATAAGTGGTGTTGATACTATAGGTGCAGTTGCCGATACCACTGGTAAGTTTTTCTTCCCAGGCGTAGCCGAAGGCACATACAAAATTAATATCGAACCCGTGGCCCCATATGTAAACAAGAGCATTGAAAATGTGCAGGTAATTAAGGGTTCAGTAAAAGATTTAGGAACAATTATGATAACCCAGTAACATATTTTCCCGTACAAGCATTTGCCATGGTTGTTTTTAGGTTTTAGGTTAATGATCAGGCAACTTCAAATCCTCCGGGCATGCCTGGGGGATTTCGTTTTTTCCGCATTTCTCTTTGTTACGGGTGCGATTCATCGCTGGTAAATCATCTGCCATTAGTTATTTAATAAAAGTTACTTTGGTTGTAGTTGCTATACTCCCTTTGCATTGCTCTTACTGTTTCTGCCGAACAATATTGACTTCGGTAAGACAATCTACATAACTCAGCAGAGCGGACATTTCCCCATAAAACCTAACTTCGCCGGTTAATCAATGATCCAATTGCGAAAATGAGATTTCTTATCCTACTACTGTGGTTCTTTGCTGGTGTTAGTTCAACCAATGCTCAGCACACCTTAACCGTAAGCTTGAAAGATAAGGCCACCTCTCAGTCATTACCAGGTGCCTCTGTGGAAATTATTTCTTTGAAAACGGGTGTTTTGACAGACCAAAACGGGGTTGCGAAGCTAAGTGATCTTCCGCAAGGAAAGTTTGCAATTAAGTTCAGTCACCAGGGATACCAGGAATTCACCGATAGCATTTCCATCCCATTTACCGGAATCCAGCCTTACGAGGTTTTCCTAAGCGCTGATGAAGAAGAACTGGAGGAAGTAACAATCACAACAACCCGTAGCAGCCGGACTATTGAAGATATACCCACGCGGGTAGAAGCTATTTCAGGTGAGGAACTGGATGAAAAAGGAAATATGAAGCCCGGAGATATCCGAATGCTTTTAAATGAAAGTACGGGTATTCAGACGCAGCAGACATCAGCAACCAGCGCCAACTCAAGTATCCGGATTCAGGGGCTCGACGGCCGGTATACCCAGATCATTCGGGATGGTTTCCCATTATATGCCGGTTTTTCCGGTGGACTGGGCTTGTTGCAAATAGCTCCACTGGATTTGAAGCAAGTTGAAGTGATTAAAGGTTCTGCCTCGACGCTTTACGGCGGTGGCGCCATTGCCGGCCTGGTTAACCTGGTATCGAAAACTCCGGCTGAAGAACGCGAGCTTAGCTTTCTTCTAAATGGTACATCTGCTTTAGGGTTAGACGCCAGCGGCTTTTACGCTCGCAAACCGGGCAAAATAGGAACCACAGTCTATGCCGCTTACAATCACGGTAATCCATATGACCCGGCTGACATTGGCTTAACAGCAATCCCTGAATTTAACAGGTTCACACTGAACCCAAGGATCTTCGCAGACCTCAGTGAACAAACTAACATTCAATTCGGATTAAATGCAACGGTAGAAAAAAGGGCCGGCGGGGAAATCGACCTGATAAAGAATGGAAACAGCGCTAATGGTGGTTATTTTGAAAGGAATAAAACCCAACGATATTCTAGCCAGCTAACATTTAACCACCAGGTTAATGTATATACCACTTTTAGTGTTAAGAATAGCCTGAGTGCATATAAAAGAGAAATTGAAATACCGGGCTTTAACTTCTCGGGTGATCAGTTCGCTAGCTTTACAGAGGCAACCTATCAATATGATAAACCAGACGTGGAATGGGTAGGGGGGCTGAACTTTGTTACTGATCAGTTCAGCGAAGAGAAAAGAACCAACCTTATCGCCCGGGATTATAGTCAGAACACTTTGGGAGCTTTCCTGCAAAATACCTGGAACGCCTCAGAGAAATTTACTCTTGAAACCGGCCTTCGCGGCGATTATCATAATGATTACGGTTTCGTCTTGCTGCCACGAATCTCGGCTCTGATTAAACAGGGCGCTTTCTCAGCCCGGTTAGGCGGTGGTTTGGGATATAAAACACCCACTGTCTTTACAGAAGATGCTGAGAGGATTCAATTCAGAAATGTGCTTCCAATAGATGTTTCAGTTGCAAAACCAGAACGCTCGTACGGATCTAACTTCGATGTGAATTACCGGACACTTTTATTCGATGACCAAGTATCTTTTTCAATTAACCAGTTACTATTTTACACCCGGATAAATGATCCCCTGGTATTAAATTCCCTGCCAAACGACTCCTATCGCTTTGACCAATTATCGGGATTCCTTGACACGCGCGGGTTGGAAACTAATATCAAGTTTACCTATCGTGATTTTAAGTTATTTATCGGCTATACGCTTGCCGATGTAAAACAGCATGATAACGGAACCGCAACAGATTACCCACTAGTTGCCAGGCATCGGCTCAATAACGTACTGATGTATGAGCAAGAAGATAAATGGAAAATAGGACTAGAGGGATATTACTTCAGTCCGCAGACTTTAAATGATGGTTCTAAAGGCCGGTCATACTGGATCACCGGTTTTATGACTGAAAGAATCTTCGAGAAATTTTCTCTATTTTTAAACTTTGAGAACTTTTTAGATACCCGACAAACCAGTTTTGATACCATCTATACGGGCAATATAAGCAACCCTGATTTTCGAGATATCTATGCTCCCGTTGACGGCTTTGTAATAAACGGGGGATTGAAGATCAGGCTATAAAAAATGTATAACCTTTCCTTTATAAGCCATCAGTTACCTTGCGGCCTCTCAATTAACAGCCATAAATACAGCCGCTTAGATAATATTTCACTTTAGCTATCCCTCAGTTTCTTTCAAAGATGATGAGGACTAACCCAAAAAACTTTCCTAACTTGCGAACTGCAATTAAAAATGCCTGAAAATTTATCGGCAAAATACTTCCAAAAGCTGTTTCCTGAGATATGGCGGGGGAAATATGCTTCGAATTAGCGAATCACTACATAGACAGCTTTTCGCCGGGCTGCTTAACATCATCGAATAAAAGAAAATATTCAGTATATCAAATAACATAATAATGTCAATAAAAGAAGAGTTAACGAAGTCGCAGGCAGCATTTCTGGACAAGTACAAAATTTCAGAAGAGCTATTAATCAATGCCGGAGGAAGTGAGATGACAGAAGAGTTAAGTCAGCGAATGTCGGATGAGGAAAAAGCATTTGCTTACAACACAGCAGAATGTCCTTCAAACAAAAACCACCAGTTTAAAACCCGTGATGGTATTTGTCCTCAATGTCATACATCCAGTGTGCAGAGTGCGTTGAAGGAGTTCGAGGATGGTTATGTTTACATTATCGGTTCTGTTAAGGCTGGATTAGTTAAAGTTGGATCTGCGAGCGAAATAGTTAAGCGTGTTAAATCCTTAAATGGTGCAGCTTCAAAATTTGCAAATTGCGATGACTGGGAAATGTTGTTCTATGCTAAAACAACCAAAATTGGCAAAACGGTACGCATGATCCAGGAGAAGCTAAGTAATTACTTAGATACCCGTCAATATACTAAAGGAGAAAAGGCGCAAAAGGGAGTTGAGATGTTCAGATGCTCGTACGGTAAGGCTAAACAAGCATTTTTAGATGTGCACGTTGAACAAATGTCAGAATTCACTCAGAAGGTTGAAAAGTCTGGTATTATTGATAGTTACCAATTCAGAAACTTAATAGTTGCTGCTGTGTAAAAGACACATCAAGCAAGTCCTAATTCAAAAAGCCCTGATACCTTATTGGTATTAGGGCTTTTTGTTGGAAGAGGATCTGCATTTTTTTATGTTCTGTATGGCAATTTAAACGCTGAAATACCATAACTCTAGTTTGTACTAACCTTAAAGAAAAAAGTGCCAGATGAAAGTAGCGTAAAACAGAACACCTGAAGTTCCGTTGTTTTTAATAATCAGAATTATGAAGAAGGGCGGAGTTATTTTAATTACAGTTTTAGTCTGTGCTGTAATTGCAGCAAGTATTTATTTGTTATTCGGAAAAAGCAATTCAACTGAAACGGCGGGGTCTCAGGGTTCGCCGATTGTGCTGAGCGGTGATCTGAGTTTTGTTCCCTCAGCTAAAGCAGTTACTCCGGCAATTGTACATATTAAGACCACTTATACTTCGGCATCCGAAAGTGCAGGTTTTAGCCCTTTTAGCGGCGGAAGTCCTACGAAGATGGGGTCCGGATCAGGAGTAATCATCGCCTCTGATGGTTACATAGCTACCAATAACCACGTAGTTGAAAATGCCGATAATATTGAAGTGATCCTGCCTGACCGAAGAAGCTTCACCGCAGAATTGGTAGGAAGAGATCAAAACACAGATCTGGCTTTATTAAAAGTAAAGGCTAAAGGACTACCGGTTGTAAAAATGGGAAACTCCGATAGTGTGCAGGTTGGAGAATGGGTTTTGGCTATTGGCTATCCATTCTCTCTTAATACCACCGTTACTGCAGGTATTGTGAGCGCGAAAGGAAGAAGCATAGGGATAATAAATAGTTCGGAAGGCGACCCTGCTGCACAATCGTCGGCGATAGAATCTTTTATACAGACTGATGCAGCAATTAACCCTGGCAATAGTGGTGGAGCGCTGGTCAATCTACGGGGTGAGCTGATAGGTATCAATACAGCAATCGCCTCCATGACGGGGAGTTATGCAGGGTATGCCTTTGCCATTCCGGTTTCGCTCGTCAAAAAGATCCTGGGAGATTTAAAAGAATTCGGCACCGTTAAACGCGGCCTTTTAGGAGTGTCTTTCCCTGCTCCATTTGCAGAAGATCAGTATTTGAAGCAACAGGGTATTAGCCCTGGTTCAGTCAGGGGAGTGTTCGTAACAGGTATCCAGGAAGGTAGCGCTGCCGCATCAGCAGGTTTGGAGGAAGGTGATATTATTCAAAGGATCGACGACATCGAGATATTTTCGTCCGCGGAGTTTTCAGAGCGTATCGCGCGGCACCGCCCGGGCGATAAGATTAAACTGAGTTATTTACGCGGTGGCAAGGTGCGCGACGTCGCGGTAACCCTGAAAGGGGAGGAAGCGTCAAAAGCTTTGGCTGGGGGTTCACTAAAAGAAATATACAACAAGCTTGGTGCAACCATGTCACCGCTCAGTTCTGAACTTAAGGAACGTCTTGGTCTGAGAGCAGGTGTGCTGGTAACCGAAGTAAGAAGAGGAGGGTTTTTTCACCAAGTAGGTATACCATCGGGAACTATTATTACTTACATAAATGGAAATGAAGTGAATAGTCCGGTTGATGTTGAGAAGGCATTAATGGAGGCGCGGAACTCCAGGGTTCAAATATTTGCTATTGCACCTGATGGCTCGAGGGTGGTGTTTAATTTTTCTCTGGGTGCTTAACAAGATGCAGGCACTTAGAGGCTTATGCCAACACTGAGTGAGATCCGGCGAAACTTATATTCTTCTTTGGATTGCAGATCCGGGGTTGGTGCAAAGGAGTTGTAGATCAAACCGATAGTTTGAATATCCTGACGAATAACAGCTCTTTGTTGTCTGAAGCCAAGACCCATGAAAACCCTGGTTGCACTTTTGGTCTTTATTCGTACACCCAGTGAAGGATGAACTACATAACCGCCGTCATATCTTGCATCATCATTCTGATGTTGGAGCCAGCTGAAACCATAACCTGCATTTAAACTGAATAGGGAGAAACTGAAAGATTATTTAATGGGTTCCACTTTACGCCCACGGAGATGGGCAGTAAGGTCATCTCCTGATAAATATCTACTCCGGCGGTAATTCCTGCCTCCAGCTTCCATTTGTCAAGTCTTACCCCAGTAAACGTCTGGGCAGTAAGCGAAGGCTTCCTGGCTGTTGCCGCCAGAATACCTGCCTCAGTATGGTTGACAAAAGGCAGCTTCTGAGCTTTTATGATTGGAGAAACCAGGAGCAGTAATGCAACTAAAATTGTCTTCATCGCAATATTACAAACTGTTATTCAGCGGGAGGTGGCTTAAAAGTTTTAAGTCGGATGGATTAGAATAATTATATTGATAAACGCCTTTTGTGCCGGTAACAATCAGAGATTTAGGTCCGGGAATCACGTCCGAGGCATTAATACCTTCCAGAAAAGAAAGTTGTTTCTGACCTATGGATAATACATCAGTATTATCAAAAGCCTTCAGCCCGAACTGTCCTTCGCAGATGAAAAGGTTCTTGCCGGAGACAGCTAATCCATAAGGTTTCAACATGGGAAAAGAGGAAACCATTACCGGGGCACGAGCGTCTTCAATATCAAGCACCTGCAGTACATTGATACCTTGCTGACACAAATTGTCAGACCGCAGCGTGACATACGCATATTTCCCTTGCACCACCACCGGGTCGCAGCTGGTTACGTGCCGGTAGGTAGACAGTTTGACCGGTGCTGAAGGATTGAATGCATCGTAGATATGCATTCCTGTCGTGGAGCCGATAAACAGTTTGTTATTGTATGGAAAAATCGTTTCAATACCTCCGCCAAGGTTAATGGTATTTAAATATTTTGGGTCTCGTGGTTGAGAAACATTAAACAGTTTCAATTGATAATGATCAACTGTGTAGAGGTTGCTGTTCATCAGGGTAAAACGGGCGGTAGAGCCTCCGGTGCCATAGTTGGACCCACCCGTACTATTTGCCACAGCACCTCCGGACTCATAAGAATTTTGATTGGGATAAATGTCACCTCTTATAACTTCCGTTATCACTGTGTCTTTGTATCCCAGGATAATACCCCTGGCCTTATCGATGTTTAGATTATCAAACACATTCTCCACCCTTTTGACAGAGGTTATATGAACAGGGTCGGAGACATCAAAGGCAAGCAGATCAACATAGCTATCTGCGTACAGAATATTGTCGTTTACCGCCATGTCAGCATTACCGGGGATACTGATGAAATTAATGAAACGCGGTGTCTCAGGATTAGTGTTATCTACGATATGTATGCCCTTTCTAACTTCTGTTATAAAAAGATAGTTACCAAAGATGTAGATCTTGCCCGGCTGACTAAGCGGCTCGGGTGCTTGAATAGGGGTGGTTTGCATACGCAGATCAGCTACCGAAAGATAGATTGGAACTATTGTACGAAAAGTTCTTGTTCGTGTGACCTCATCCTTGCAGGTGCTGAACAATAACAGCGGTAACACAAGCATCAGAGAAGTGATTCGTGTATACAACCAGTTTGCTTTCATGGTGATAATTAGATTACCAAGACAATACGAATGAAAGTATAGAAACGCTACAAGTTATTAATTTAATTACTGGTTAGATACTTTTAGATGATTTTGAAATTATAGTCATATGGGAAATCGATTTCTTAATCATTTCTAAATGATCTACACGTATAAAATAGTTACTTAAGCGTTTTTCTGTTCGTTTTTGCAAGCACTCTTCGCGCTCAGGAAAAAACCATTTTCATTGATTCTAAATAGAACGGGTAACAGTCTTTCTTCAAAAAGCACAGCTGGAGAGAAGCGGACAAGTAACCATTCCGTCCGGTAATTCCACACTAGTTTTAAAGGCTTGTCTCCTGAAATTGAGGAACAGAGTATACAGTTTAAAGGAGAGCGTACTTTCACAGTCCTCTCCGTTAATCGTCAGAACAATTTTCTGAACGAACAAACGGAAAATTCGGAGGTCATCAAACTTGAGGCAGAGATTTCAGATATTCGGGATAAGCTCGACATTCAGACGAATCAGATCAGAGTGTGGGTAATCAAGATTCGGGGCCTGACCTGGCGAAAAGAAAGAGTTGATCTTGAAATAAATATCCGAAGAACCGTCCGGTAGTTTTAGAATAAAGAATCCGATTGGAGAATTAAAAAGCCTATCCCGGAGTAACTCCGGGATAAGTTTTAAATAAATTAAAAATCAAAAAGGTCATTCAGGAACGACTTCTTCTTATGTTGAGGATTTCTTCTGGAACTATCATCGCCATAACCATAGCGTTTGTAATCTGACTCATAGTTTTCCTTCTTCGAGTAATGTTCGGCGGAACGTTCGATGATCTTTTCGAGCTCGCCGCGGTCTAGCCAGATACCCCGGCAATCCGGGCAGTAGTCGATTTCGATGTTTTGTTTATCGGTGATTAACAAGGTAGTGTTGCAGTTTGGACATTTCATAAGAATTACAATTTAGTTTAAGCTGAAACGGTAAAAATATTCATTCAGATACCCTGATTTCTTAAAAATGGAAGCTTCATTGTAACAATATGGGGATATAGATTCTTGTTTACCCATTTTTTGAAATTAGTATATTCAATAAAAAGGGCTAAGTTTGCTCTCATTCTAAACAACAGTAACAATAAAAAATCGTTGTTTAGTTTGATAAACATAAACTGAAACAATTTTATTAAAAAACCAGGTAGTATGAATCTTAAGACATCAAAAATCACAACCTTTATTTTAGCATTATCTACTGCTGCAATCTTATTTGGCTCTTGCCGCGCAAAAAAACCTGTCGTTGCTGAGCAGCCGCCAGTAGTTGAACAAGAAGCACCCGTAGCGCAGAGTGCACCTGTTGAAGAAAAAGAAACAGAAGTAACCCCAACTCCGGAAAAGATGCCGGATTTCAATTACAGCAACATTCAGTTTGAGTTCAATTCGTCTGTATTGAAAACTGCTTCCTATGCAGTACTTGATCAGATTGCGTCAGAAATGAAAAAATATAATACTGTAAAATTTGATATTAACGGTCATGCTTCTCAAGAAGGAACTGATCAGCGTAATATGACGTTGTCTAATGACCGGGCAAATTCGGTGAAGGTTTATTTAGTTAACGCAGGTGTAGAAGGTGAGAATCTAAACAGTGTCGGATTTGGCGAATCAAAACCAGTTGCATCAAATGAGACTGAGCAAGGCCGAGTATTAAACAGACGTGTTGAAATCCATAAGGTGAACTAATTGAATAACTATAGCGGTGGAAAAACAGCGCATATTAAAACAAGAAAAGCAGGGGCGACCCTGCTTTTCTTGTTTTATAGTTAGTTTATTCCTGTAAAACGCTGAGGATATTTCCGAATGGATCCTTAAACCAGGCAATTTGAGGACCATTGCTTCTCATAATGCCTTTTTCATCTGTAGTGAGGTTCGGCTCGTTGTATATTTCAAAACGTATACCTTTCTCCCTAAGAGTTTCGACTGCCTCGTCAATATTGTCAACCGGAAAGTTAAGAACAGTGAAGGTTGCAGGCGTGTGATTACTTTTAGGGTAGATCATTACCTTTTTATTTTCGCCGATATTTAGCTCTAAGGTATATTCATTCTCGGAGACTTCCATTTGCAGTACCTCACCATAGAACTGTTTGGCCTGTGGCAGGTCTGATACCGAGAAGCTGCTGAATGCATGATTTTGCTTGATCATGATTTTAGGGTTTAAATTGAATACTCATTAATCAAACTAAAGCCTGATTGTAATTTCACATTTTTCTCCAGCTCAAGAACTGGAAGTAATAAAAAGCTACCCGTGTATCTCCTCTTTATTGGCCAGTACTTTTTGCTGTATGTTTTTCAATTGCTGAATATGCCTTTGTGTATGATACAAAATAAAGTGTAGCCACTCCAACCTTGTTAATTCACCTAACCCTGGAGGGGAAAAAGCTAAACAGGTCTCTGAAAGATTAAGGAGGTTTGAAATTTCAATGATCTTTGCTGTCCTGTGTTTCAGTGAATTTATTATGCTGTCTTTGTCTATAATCCCAGCGGAAGGGATAATAAAATCCGGGGAGCTCATTTTAATATCGAAGTTTAGAAACGCACTTCTAATTGATTCAACCTTCTCGTCAGGTGCGCGATCAGTTTTTTGAACCGGAGCTTTTAAAATTTCTACAACACCGTAAGATTTAAATAAATGCTCGCCGACCTGGGCTGCCGACCAGCCGCCTTCATAAGGAACTTTATTTATATCTGCCTCGTTGAATGATGAAAGGATACTAGTCAGTTCATCAGTAATGCCTTTAACATTTGTTAAGATTTCTGTGTTCATGGCTCTATACAATTAGTTCATTATAAAGATACTCTGCCTGCCTGAACAAAATTGTGTGTGAATGCGTCAATCTATGGGGTGAAAGGCGACATGTTATTTTGGCTGTCCATCCTGTCTAAGCTATGTCGATATTTGAGGGTTCGATTGTGCCAGCTAACAAATCACTGCAGGTTTAAACGTTATGACATGTGTACTAACTATCTCCTTCTTCGCTGCTTGAAAAACAACTTGTCCAAAGAGAACTTACCACTGCCCAGGACAAAGATCACAATAGATAAAAGCCAGAAAAGAAAAGGTAAACTTTTAGCATCAAAAGGATCTTTCGTGTGAACGATAAAAAAAACGACCGTCATTGCTATAAAGATGGGAATTACCGCGAACCGTGTTAACAAACCCAAAGCGACCAAAACTCCGCAAAACAATTCTGCGAATATTACCAGTATGAGTGATAATTCAGAGCCTATGCCAATCGGATCCGGAAACATTTTGAGAATCTCATTGAATGACATCAACTTCATGTATCCTATACGAATGAATAAACCTCCAAAGCTTAGCCGGAGAAGCAAGGCTGCCAGGTCGGTGCTTAAAGGTTGGTAGGAAAATGAATTTCTACGCATTTAGTCAGCTTTAGTAAAAGGTGTAAGCCAAAATCGACGGTAATATAGCATATTGTAGGCTATCTACATGACCTGCTTCAGTATCTCGCGTTCAGAAAAGCGAACGAATTGTTTAAAGCTTTCATACCAGTCTTTCCAGCCCGGTTCACCGAGTTCCCTGGTAAGGGTGGCTTCATAATCGGCGAGCGTTTGGTAAGGTAATTCTAGTATCAGGCGGTATCCTTCACCGGTGAAGTCGGTTAATATCCTGCTCCCTTCAGGCTGAGGTAATAAATGGTTTTGCATGGCTTCGTCAAGCAATGCTTTTGCTTCGCGGTAGCGACCAAATTGTAAATGAAATATTTCACGTACAATAAACATAGTGAAGGTTTTAGCATTTAACAAAACAAGTATCCTTGTGTTTGATAAACGCCATTTTTCTAATCAAGCTCTCCATTTATACTTTTTTGTATATATTGATTTGTATCTTTGAAATAATGGGATCTCCATTTGCCACGAGGAGAGATTGGGGGAATTAAGCCTGTTTAATGAAGTACTATATACAATTTGCTATTACGATATGAATGAAGAACTAAGTGCTATTGAAAAAACCGTTCTAAGCGATTATAAATATGGCTTTGTCACCGATATAGAAGCTGATGAAGCACCTCCGGGATTAAATGAAGATATTATTAAATTCATATCAGCAAAAAAGAATGAACCTCAATGGATGCTTGATTGGCGATTAAAAGCTTTCAGGCATTGGGTAAGTCTGGCTGCTGAAGAACCGAAATGGGCCAATATAGAATACCCTTCTATTAATTACCAGGATATCATTTATTACTCAGCTCCCAAGCAAAAAGTAAATCCCAATAACCTTGATGAAATTGATCCTGAACTGCGAAGGACTTTTGAAAAGCTAGGCATTTCGCTGGAGGAACAAAAGCGGCTCACGGGAGTGGCGGTAGATGCGGTGGTTGACAGTGTTTCTATTGGTACATCATTTAAAGAGCAGCTAGGTGAACTGGGTATTATATTTTGCTCGATGAGCGATGCAATACAGGAACATCCTGATCTGGTTAAGAAATATATGGCTTCCGTTGTGCCGATAACTGATAACTACTTTGCGGCGCTCAATTCAGCAGTATTTACCGACGGCTCTTTTTGTTATATTCCGAAAGGCGTGCGTTGTCCGATGGAACTGTCGACCTATTTCAGGATCAACGCCGAGAACACGGGACAGTTTGAAAGAACGCTCATTATTGCCGAGGAAGGGAGTTATGTGAGTTACCTGGAGGGGTGTACAGCTCCTATGCGTGATGAAAATCAATTACATGCTGCCGTAGTTGAGCTGATCGCGCTTGATGATGCGGAAATTAAGTATTCTACTGTGCAGAATTGGTATCCCGGCGACAAGCAGGGTAAAGGGGGGATTTATAATTTTGTAACCAAGCGTGGAATCTGCAAAGGAAATAATTCCAAGATCTCATGGACACAGGTTGAGACAGGTTCGGCTATTACCTGGAAATATCCGAGTGTGATATTGAAAGGGGATAATTCAACCGGCGAATTCTACTCAGTAGCTGTGACCAATAATTACCAGCAGGCAGATACAGGAACGAAGATGCTGCACCTGGGTAAGAATACCAAGAGCCGCATTGTATCTAAGGGTATTTCTGCAGGCTTTAGTAATAACAGTTACCGCGGTTTAGTGCATGTAGCTAAGAATGCCGTTAATGCCCGCAATTTTTCTCAGTGTGATTCTCTATTATTAGGGGATAAATGCGGTGCTCATACATTCCCTTATATCGAAGTGAAAAATAATACGTCGATAGTTGAACACGAAGCCACCACTTCTAAAATCGGCGAAGATCAGATCTTTTACTGTAACCAGCGAGGTATTGATTCGGAAACCGCAGTTGCCCTGATCATTAACGGCTTTGCTAAAGAGGTGATGAATCAGTTACCAATGGAGTTTGCTGTGGAAGCACAGAAGTTGCTTGCTATTAGCTTAGAGGGAAGCGTGGGGTAACTTTCAAATGTGCAAATGTGCTGATATGCAATGTGCAAATGAAGAGCATGAGGAAAAAAGAGGTTAAGGAAAAGAATTAAGATAACGATTAAATAAAATACAATTATGCTGAAGATTCAGAATTTACATGCAGGGATTGAAGGAAAGAATATATTAAAAGGAATAAATCTTGAAATAAAACCTGGTGAAGTGCACGCGATCATGGGCCCCAATGGTTCTGGTAAAAGCACATTGGCATCTGTTATAGCCGGTAAGACCGATTATGAAGTGAGCCAGGGGATAATAGAGTTTATGGGAAAAGATCTTTTAGATATGGCTCCGGAAAAGCGGGCGGGCGAAGGGTTATTTCTCGGCTTTCAATATCCTGTGGAGATCCCCGGTTTAAGTACGACAAACTTTATCAAGACAGCTGTCAACGAAGTACGCAAATATCGTGGCGAAGAGCCTCTTGATGCGGTTGCATTTCTGAGACTGATGAAAGAAAAAATGGCTCTGATGGATATTCAGCAGCCTCTGTTGAGCCGTTCATTAAACGAAGGCTTCTCTGGAGGCGAGAAAAAGCGGAATGAGATCTTTCAGATGGCTATGCTTCGGCCTAAGCTGGCCATCCTGGATGAAACCGATTCAGGGCTTGATATTGATGCCATAAGAATAGTTGCAAACGGGGTAAATAAATTGCGCAATGCAGATAATGCAGTGCTCCTCATTACTCACTATCAGAGATTGCTGGATTTCATAATCCCGGACTTTGTGCATGTGTTATATAATGGTCGTATCGTTAAATCAGGTAAAAAAGAACTCGCCTTTGAACTGGAAGAAAAAGGATATGATTTCATTAAAAATGAAATAAATATTGCTGAAACGGTTTAATGATAATTTCAAATCAAGGAGTAAGGATGAGTACCATAGAGAATCTAACAAATCAGTTTAATCAATTGCAATCCGTTAACGCGGGAAGTGGACTAAATGCTTTCCGTGAAAATGCTTTTGATGCATTTAATCAGCTGGGTATTCCGAACATGAAACATGAGGAATGGAAATATACCCGGATCAGTAAGTTGTTTAATGAAGATTATCAACAGCTTTCGGTTCCTTTAATTGATACGATTAATTTAAATGATATCGATGGCTTGCGTTTACCCGGACATGAGGAAGCTAATGAGCTGATTTTTGTGAACGGACACTTTTCTTTTGAATTGTCTATTGTGCGTTCACCAGAACTATTAGTGTTGCCTTTAGAATCAGCATCAAATAGCGAGTTTAAGGACCTCATTTCAGAACACCTTGGGCATAGCAGCAAATATCTAAAAGATGGAATAAATGCAATCAGCAATGCGCTTATTCAGGATGGTATTTTTATCCACTTGAAGAATGCGCAGGTTGTCGCTCATCCAATTTACATTTATAACGTCACCGATGCCAGATCAGGGAATATATTCTCTCAGCCGCGCAGCTTGATTTATGTTGGTGAGCGTGCTGAAGTTCAGATTGTAGAAACGTTTATCACTTTGGGGCAGAATGAAAGTTTTGCGAACCAGGTTATGGAACTCGTAATTGAAAAGGATGCATATGTTGAACACTACAAGATACAAAATGATGCACCGCACACTAACCAGGTGAGCACTACACATTTTAGACAAACCGGTAAAAGCTATGTTCACGCGGTAACTATTTCGTTAAACGGGGGTATTGTTCGCAACAATTTGAATATGGTAATGGATGCGGAAAATTGTGAGTCGCATTTATATGGGTTGTATCTGCAGAATGGCAAAAGTCATATTGATAACCATACGGTGGTGGATAATGTGAAACCCAATTGTCTAAGTAATGAATTTTATAAAGGCATTCTGGACGACAGTGCCAGTGGGGTTTTCAACGGTAAGATTTTCGTTCAGCGGGATGCTCAGAAAACCAATGCCTACCAGTCAAACAAAAACGTGTTGCTTTCAGGCGAGGCAAGTGTGAATACAAAACCCCAGCTGGAGATCTTTGCAGATGATGTAAAGTGTTCGCACGGCTGCACCATTGGCCGTTTGGATGAGGAAGGACTATTTTACTTGCGGTCAAGAGGTATTAACGAAAAGATTGCGCGGTCGTTACTGCTTCACGGCTTTGTGGTGGATATTCTGGATAAGATAAAGCCGGTAGCTATCCGGAACTATGTTGATCAGCTGATTTCTGAGCGCTTAGAATTTGATATAGCATGATAGAAATTGATATTATACAAGATAAACTTGATGTAAAAGCCATTCGCGAGCAATTTCCAATCTTAAACAGAAAAGTTAAAGATCGGGAATTGATCTACTTTGATAATGCCGCTACTTCACAAAAGCCTCAGGTGGTAATAGACGCACTGGTGAGCTATTATACAAATTATAATGCCAACATTCATCGCGGTATTCATACGCTTGCAGAAGAAGCTACAATGGCTTTTGAAGCAACAAGAGATACTGTTCGTCAATTCATAAATGCTGAGCACAGAGAGCAGGTCATTTTTACCCGCGGAACGACCGAAGGGATTAACCTGGTGGCGAATACCTGGGGGCGGCGAAATATCAATAAAGGTGATGAAATCATCATTTCGACGATGGAACATCATTCTAATATTGTTCCCTGGCAGTTAATCTGTGAAGAGAAGCATGCAATATTGAAGGTAATTCCTGTTAATGATAGCGGTGAATTGCTTCTTGACGAATTTGAAAAGCTTCTAACTCCCAGAACAAAGTTGGTTTCCATTGCGCATGTGTCAAATTCTTTGGGTACTGTAAATCCAGTAAAGGAGATCATTAAGCTCTCACATGATGCTGGCGCTTTGGTGATGATTGACGGTGCGCAGTCTGCGGTGCATTTGGATATTGATGTGCAGGAGATGGATTGTGATTTCTTCGCATTCTCTGCTCACAAATTATATGGTCCAACAGGTACTGGTGTATTGTATGGGAAAAAGCATCTTCTGGAGAATATGCCGGTATTTCACGGCGGTGGTGAAATGATCAAAGAAGTTTCTTTTGAGATGACTACTTATGCAGATCTGCCTTATAAATTCGAAGCTGGAACACCGAATATTGCGGATACAATTGCTTTCAAGACTGCCCTTGATTTTACCAGCGGCATCGGTAAGCAAAAGATCCGTGATCATGAAAATGAATTGCTGAAATATGCTACCTCGCAGCTGGAGGAAATTGCAGGATTAAGAATTATTGGAAAAGCTAAGGAAAAGATCAGCGTTATTTCATTTGTGATAGATAAAATACATCCGCAGGATGTGGGTATTTTACTCGATAACCAGGGAATCGCCGTTAGAACCGGGCATCATTGCACACAACCATTGATGGATCGTTTCGGTATACCAGGTACTACCCGCGCGTCCTTTGCCCTGTACAATACGAAAGAAGAAATAGATAAAATGATTGCCGGCCTTCTCAAGGCGATTAAAATGTTGTCGTAATTTTTATGGATACTCAGAAAGCAATTACCGAGATTGAGAATGAAATAGTTGAAGAGTTTGCTCTATTTGACTCGTGGGACGATAAATACGAATACATTATTGACCTGGGTAAAAAACTCCCGCCATTGGATGATCAATATAAGATTGATGAAAATAAGGTGCGGGGTTGCCAGTCGACCGTATACTTAATAGCCAACAACAAGGATGGTAAGATCTTTTATGAGGCAGAGAGTGATGCAATAATTGTGAAAGGCTTGATCAGCATGTTGATCAGAGTGTTGTCGGGCCAGCCTGCAGATGCCATCATTGATGCTAAACTGGATTTTGTGAGAGAAATTGGCATGATGACACATCTGGCCCAAACAAGGTCGAATGGCTTGCTGGCGATGATCAAACAAATGAAAAACTATGCGCTTGCGCATAAAATAATCACTACTACCTCAGTTTAAGAAAATGGATACCGAAGCACTGAAACAAAAAGTAATCGAATGTTTGCAGACTATTTATGACCCGGAAATTCCGGTTAACATTTATGAGCTCGGCTTAATATATGAAACAGAGATTTTACCTATCAACAATGTCCAGGTGGCTATGACATTGACTTCTCCGGGCTGTCCGGCTGCGCAGATTATTCCCGTTGAAGTAGAACAGAAAATCAAAGAGATAGAAGGGGTAAACGAGGTGCATGTATCCGTTGTATGGAATCCGCCCTGGGATAAAAGTATGATGTCTGAGGCGGCTCAACTTGAGCTCGGATTTTTATAGCATCAATTTAAACCAGGGACTAATTAACAATACCATTTAATACTCCAATGAAGATCACGGCACAGGAAGAATATGGTTTGCGGATATTGATACGCATTGCTGCTTGCAAAGATATCGACGGCCTCAGCATTCCCCAACTTACTGTACTGGAAGGCTTAAGTATTCCTTACGTCGCCAAACTTACAAGGATACTTCGAATAGGAGGATTTATAAACAGCACGCCCGGTCATAAGGGAGGTTATGTGTTGGCCATGCCGGCTCAACATATTGGAATTAAAGGTGTGTTGAAAGTATTAGGTGGGGTATTATTTAGTGACAATTTCTGCGGGAATCATTCTGGAAGCTTACAATTATGCAACAATTCAGTAGACTGTTCTGCACGTTCCCTCTGGACCATTATTCAAGTTACCGTTGACCAGTTGCTTGACCAAATTACTCTTGGAGACTTGGTTAATTCGGAAGAAGATTCCTCCAGGCTCTTAAACCAGTTATTAGCACATAGGAGTACAGCTGTAATAACCGAATAGGATAAATGCACAAGTGGTACCTAAGTCCGGCTTGTGACTTAGTATAATAAATTGAGAAACGATAGCTAAATGGGAGGAATCATTCCTGTTCAGTTACGTGCTCAGCCGGTGTTTCCGCCGGTATTTCTTTTGCTTTGGGCTTTCTGCCTCTTTTAGCTCCACCAGTTTTAGCTGCTTTCCTTTTGGTTGCTGATGCGGTTCCGTCTGGATTTGGTTTTCTGCCCCTTTTAACCGGAGTTTCTGAGGATGTTGAACCTTGCAGTGCATTTAAAGCGTTTTGAGTGGTTTCCAATTCTTTGTTTAACTGAGCTACTTTTTCTCTCAGAAAATTTACTACGTCTTGTTGTGTGACTTTAGCCATTTTGATTATGTGTTGTGAGAAGGCAATTTACCATTTGTAATTAAAATTTTTACTTGTCGAAATTGAAGCCAAAATATGTTAAACGTTAAATTCCAACCTTCTTTAGTCAACTATTTAACCTGTTGATTAATAATGGTATAACCAACAAAATTCATAAATTGCAGTGTCATTGGTAGGATGTTTATGTGAAAAATATAAAACTTAATAATTATACATTCACCCCTTTTGGGTGATAATAATTAACGAAGGAAATAATTAATTTGTATTAGCTATTGAACTGCTTTCTGTTGCAACTGGTTGTAAAATTTGAATGAAATGTATATTTCAATTCCTTTTAATAAGCCGGGTAAATCGTATTGTAAATTATTGATTATTTTACTTTTAATCCTGTTCGCAACACAACCATTAATTGCCCAGCGTTTTAACTTCACACAGTATAATATTGAACATGGGCTAACTCAATCTCAAGCCCGGGCATTTACTCAAAGTCCAAGTCGTCATTTATGGATTGCCACGCAGGGGGGAGTTTCCCGATTTGATGGAAGCCAGTTTTATTCATTAACACGCAGCGAAAATGGGCTTGCCTCTATGGCAGTCAAGGCTTTAGTTACCGATAAAAACGGGAAGGTTTATATCGGTACCGAGGACGGTCTATCGGTTTTTGACGGGAAAACAATTCGCAACTACCGGCTTCCTGGCAAAGAAGGATTTTCAACAATTCATGCGTTGATAAAAGATAAACAAGGGAAAATTTACGGGCTTAACAACGAGCAAATCTTTGTTTTCGATCAGGATAAAATTATACCCCTTAAATATTCCGGCATCCCTGACGGACCAGTGTCAGCTCTAGCGACAAACGCAAAGGGAGATTTACTTGCTGCGGTTTACAGGAAAGGAATTTATGAATTGGATGGTCGCATTTGGAAATTAACGACACAATTGCCCCAATCATCAGGCTCAGCTAAGTCATCCTACGTTCGCCAATTGTTTTTTGACCGCCATCTTAAAGGTAAACTATGGATCCTCTCACATGATAAGCTTTTTACATTTTATAAGGGAGAACTCGAACAGTTTGAGAACGATCAACTGGCATCTGAAACACCTGGATTTCTTGCAATTGCTCAGGATGAATCAAATAATTTGTGGCTGGGGACTTTGATGGGCGCATACTGTATTTCGCCGGAGAAAACTCAGTTTTACAATTCCAGTAATGGGTTCACAGATAATGCTGTAAACAGCATATTCAAAGACGCTGAGAATAATATGTGGTTTGCAACTGAAGGAGCCGGAATATATAAATACGACGGCGATAGAACGATGATACTTGATAAGGCGCAGGGATTATCTAATGAAGTGGTGATGGGGTTTGCTACTGATCGTAAAGGGGCGATGTGGATGCATTGCTTTGGAAACACTCTATTCAAATTGCGGGAAGGTAAAAAGATCAATATAAAGCTACCGGTGCCGGATACCGTTCATTACAATATCAGCCAGTTATTTAATGACCGCGAGGGAAATATTTGGATCGGCACAAGTGGTGCGGGTTTGTGGAAGTATGATGGCACAGGCTTTAAAAACTTTCCTTATCAGGAAGGAAAAGTGCCGAAAGTTATTCGGCATATGATGCAGGATAGAAAAGGCACTATCTGGCTGGCTACCCCTACCGGCTGTTACCTGTTAACTGGCGACAAATTTTCTCACCTCAAAGAGCCAGACGCCTTTGCCAGCGGACTTCTCGAAATTGGTTCTGACTCTATTCTTGTCAATACGTACAAGGGAAATTTTCTGATAACCGGTAAAGAGCGGCGGGTTCAAATTGTTTCCAGAAGGGAACTTCAAAAGACTGATCTCTATTGTATGGTGATGAATAAGGGGAAGGTGTTTTTTGGAACAAGTGAAAATGGCATATGGGTTTGGGATTTAGGAAAAAACATTTATCATAACCTGACTAGAAAGAATGGTTTGTATTCAAATACTATATACAGTTTAATTGCCGATGAGAAAGGAAATATATGGGCAGGGACAGGTCGGGGTATTAATAAGATCAAATTTGATTCTCAAACCGGCAGATTTACCGTATCCGGTGCTGAATATTCGCAAAAACTCACTGTGGAATGTAACCAGAATGCCGTGTTTCTTTCCCAAAATAAACTTTGGGTGGGAACTACAAAAGGAGCTGTCATATTTGATCTTAGTGAAAGTTCAAGAAAAACTGAAAAGCCTTATATTGTTTTGCAATCGGTAAAACTGTTTGGTTCAGGTGTTGAGAATAAAGATGAAAGATTTAGTACTGTCAATGGATTTCCTTTACCGAAAGATCTTGAGTTAGCCTATCGCAAAAATCATATTAACCTGAATTTCAGAGGGGTGTATCTGACTAATCCTTCGGATGTTTTATATCAATACAGGCTGGTCGGACTTGATGATTCCTTCTCCAATCCAACAACAAATTCCAGTGTTAATTATCAAACGCTACCTCCCGGAAGTTACATTTTTGAAGCGCGGGCGATGAATAGTGCGGGTGCTATTTCAGATAACTTGCTGAGGTTTCCATTTTCAATCAGGCCTGCCTTTTATCAAACTGTTTTTTTCAAGCTGGCTGTTATTCTTTTCCTGGTTCTTTCAGGAATCGCTATGCAGGCTTACCTGCACAAGCGAAAAAATTTAAGACTACAACAGATAGAAAGTTTAAAAAGGGATGAAAGGTTAAAAGCCAGGCAGCAAACGGCCGAGGATTTCCATGATGATCTGGGAAACAAATTAACCCGGATATCGATTCTCACGGATATACTAAATACTAAACTGAACGGCGAGCACCATGAAGAAAAGCAACTCATCCACCAGATAAAAGAGAATGCTTCCTCGCTGTATCGTGGAACTAAGGATATTTTATGGGCACTGGATCCGAAGAGCGATAACCTGTATGAGATACTATCTCACATCAGCGAATTCGGGATGGAGCTCTTTCAGGATACCGCGATTGAATTTCAGTATGAAGGCATTACGGAACAGCTTATCAATACCAGGCTGCCAATGGAATACAGCCGGAATATCAGCATGATATTTAAAGAAGCGCTTAATAATTCTTTACGCCATGCGGATGCACACCATGTCCTTTTGAATGTTTCAGACCTTGAGAACGCCATAGAGATTGGATTAAAGGATGATGGGAATGGCTTCGACGAGCAGACTGCGCACAGAGGCCTTGGCCTCAATAATATTTACCTCAGGGCAAAGCGCCTGGGAGCCAGTCTGGATTTAACTTCTGCAATAGGAAAAGGAACTAAACTTACGTTGACGATCTATAAAAGCTAAGTGGTATGAACAGCCAGGAAGCAATTAGAGTGGTAATTATTGAAGATGATGAAGTAATCAGGAATGGTTATGCATTCCTAATAGGTAAGGAAGCTGGCTTTTATGTGGTCAATAGCTATCCATCTTTCAATGAAGCGGTCAAAAGTATAGCTGCTGATGATCCCGACGTCGTTCTTCTCGACATTGAACTACCTGGTATTAATGGGATTGAGGCATTGCCGAAACTAAAGAAGATTCTGCCTTCTGCATTTGTGCTTATCCTGACCGTCTACGACTCTGAAAAGTTAATCTTCGACGCGCTCGCAAGTGGCGCCTCCGGCTACCTGACGAAGAATTCAAGCCCATCTAAGATTGTTGAATCTATTCGCGAAGTAAAAGAAGGAGGGGGGCCGATGAGCATTAACATAGCCCGCATGGTAATTAACTCTTTCCGACGGAATCAGGATACTCCTTTGTCCAAGCGGGAAACGCAGATACTCGAATTGGTTGGCAACGGCAAAAGCCGAAGCCAAATTGCCAAAGAGCTTTTCATTGATCTGGAAACCGTTAAAAGTCACATCAAGAACATCTACATGAAGCTGGATGTAAATTCACGGGCGGATGCTTTAAGGGCGGCACGCGAAAATAAATTGATCTGACCTCTTTCACTGATATAACTGGTCTGGTTTATAGATAATCATATACTGAGTATATGATTACACGGTACTCACAGGTTGTTGATCGAAGGATGACATAGGTGCTTATTGTCTTTTGATAAGAGGTGATCTAGTCTGTTTAGCTAATTCTGACCCCTGGTCCCATTAAGTTTTCGCGCTATTTCAATCAAAACCCGGTAATGTATTTGTTACGGGAATTAGCTGCTATTGCTGTAAAATCCCCCGCTAGGGGTGATGTAGCCGGGTTTTTCCGTCCGTAATTTTACTTCAACAATAAAGATAAAAGGCAGAATCAAGGTTGAAAACGAAATCGGATTTCCAGTCGATAAAGCTGCCACCGGGTAAAAAAATCAAGTATTCACGTTTTAAATTATGTATTATGAAAACATTAATGGTCTTGCTTTTTTGTGGAGTTATGTTGTCCGCAAATCAGTTATTTGCACAAAAACAAGACGGGAATTTACTGCCTGTTGTTACCATTACAGCCGGAAGCAATGTTAGTGAAGTGGTGCAAAACGCATTTTTTAATAAGTTCAAAAATGCTGAAAACATGAGATGGTTCATAATCAACCAGAATTACCTGGTCAAGTTTATCATGGATGATCAGGAGCACCACGCATTGTTCAGAAAAGACGGGGAATTCCTGTACCGCATCAGCTACGGAACGGAAGTCAACCTTCCCGCAGACATAAAAATGCAGGTGAAATCAAGATACAAAAAGCACAAAATCAACCAGGTATTTAACGTTGATCGTGATGACAGAGATATTTGGATTGTAAATCTGGAAAGTCCTAAAAACTATATCATAGCAGGTGTAGAAAATGAAACGCTTAACGAAATAACCCGCTTTAAAAATGCTACGGCAGGTAACCAGCCTGTTGCCAGTAACAAATAGAAATAGAACAACGCGATTGAAAGGGTCAAATTTGCAAAAGTTTGATCCTTTTTTATTTACGGTAAATTAAATCACCCTATAAGGGTGATGTGCCTTGCAGATACTCAGTGTAAATTTATACAGCGATTTACATAATCTCTCATTAAACAGAACTTCATTTCTAAACAGTTGATCATATGAAATACTTAGCCATTTTTCTGATCATCATTTCGATCTCTGCACAGTCGTTAAATGTACAGTCGACGGTAGTTCATGTGCAATCATCCAAGGGGAAACACATAAAGGCTTCGAAAGCGAAGCTGGTGAAGAAGGCGGGTAGGTGTCCGATAAGTTCTGGAAAGACCCTGAAGACCGTAAAAGCCGTTAGCCCCAAGGATGTCGAGATCTATAAGCACTAAGCAGCAGACACTTTTGCTCTTAAGATCACTTCAAAGCCCGGTAATCATCGTTTATTTCTATCCAATAACCATCGGGATCCTGGAAATAGATTTGCTTAATTCCGTCCGGTCTGACGGTTGGTGTATTTGAATCGCCTTTCCAGTTGCTGTATTTTATTTTATTCTTTGCAAGAGTGCTGATAAAGGCGTCAATTGTGGGCACGCTAAAACACAAATGCCGATCTTTAATCTGTTCTAAACCGGTCTTTGCTCCCGAAATAAGATGGAGCTGTCCCTGTACACCTAGGGTAAACCAGGTGTGTCTACCGTCTTTAAACGGTTCATCCATCATCTCTAGTCCTATAATATTTTTATAAAAGTCTGTGCTTTTTTCCAGGTCGTTAACGTAAACCGCAATATGATTAAGTATCGGTCTAGCGCTGCTTTGAGCGAGCACCTGCGTGCTTGTAAAAACACAGCACAGTAATATCGGAGTAATTAAGAATTGTTTCATGGGGTATGATGTTTTCAATAAATATACATTTCCCCGTTTGATAATTAAAACTTCGATTATGTAACGATTTTGAAGCGTGGCAAAACTCTAAGTACAGGTGTATTGATATTCATTAACTTTAAGAATTATTGGGCAAAATGAGCCGAATGAAGACGAAATTTCTATTACTGATTTGCCTTGTCTTTCCCCTGGCGTTGTTGGCCCAGAAAGTTAATTTGTTAACAGTAGATCAGCTGGAACAACGTATAAAGAGTGGAAAGGATACCGTTTTTATTGTTAACTTTTGGGCTACATGGTGTGCACCCTGTATAGAGGAACTTCCATACTTTGAACGTTTTTCTACTGCAAAGAAGCAGGAACCGGTAAGAGTACTTTTGGTCAGCCTGGATTTTAAATCAAAGATGGAATCTTCAGTAAAGCCATTTGTTAAGAAAATGAATCTCCACAACGATGTATATCTATTGAATGAAAAGAATCAGCAAACATATATTGACAGAATCGATAAAAACTGGTCTGGTGCGATACCTGCTACTTTGATTATTAGTCCAAAGCTTAAATCGCGGCAGCTAATTGAAAAGCAACTAACCTATAAGGAGCTATTAACCTTTTACCAAAAAAATAAAAGCGATGAATAGAATACTTCAAACACTGATGCTGTTTGCATTGATTATTACCTCTGCAAGTGCTCAGGAAAAAGGCTATGAGCCAGGAAGCCTTGTTACTGACTTTACTTTGAAAAATGTTGATGACAAACAAGTTTCATTGGCCGACTATCAATCTGCAAAAGGGTTTATTATTGTGTTCACCTGTAATACCTGCCCCTATGCGAAGGCGTATGAGCAGAGGATTATTGATCTGCACAATAAATATGCTGCAAAAGGCTTTCCGGTCATCGCGATTAATCCTAACGATCCTGTGGGGTCTCCGGGTGATTCGTTCGCAGCGATGCAGGAAAGATCAAAAACTAAAAAGTATCCTTTTCCTTATTTGTCAGACCCCGATCAGTCCGTAACCAAACGATTTGGTGCCACCCGCACACCGCATGTATATCTGGTGAGTAAATCGAAAAGAGGGAATAAAGTCGAGTATATAGGTGCGGTTGATAGTAACACAGAGGATAATGACCCTGAAAAAATAAAGTACGTAGAGAATGCCGTACAAGCGCTGTTGGAGCAGAAGGCGCTAACAACAAAAGTCACGAAGGCCGTTGGTTGTACCATTAAATGGAAGAAAGGATGATCATAGACTATATCTCCAGACCCCTTATTTCACTTGATAATTTAAAACTTTATAAGCTCTGAATGTTAACCATTTACGAGGCTTAATAACTAAGCCTTTTATCAGAGGCTTTTTATGAGAGTGTTAGTAATTAATGGACATCCACGCCAAGACAGTTTTTCTGAAGCATTAGCCAATGCCTATATTCAAGGGGCACGAACCGCAGGAACAGAAGTTAAAAAGCTTACTTTATATGAACTTTCGTTCAACCTCAATGTAACTGAACTCTCTCCCAAAAATCAGTTTATTGAACTGGATATTCAGCGAGCGCAGGAATTAATTATTTGGGCAGACCATTTAGTATTTGTATATCCTACCTGGTGGGGAACTCTTCCGGCCTTACTCAAAGGTTTCATTGACAGGGTTCTTACAGAGGGCTTTGCGTTTAATCATATTGAGGGTGGTACAGGGTATGCCCCTCTATTAAGCGGACGAACGGCACAGCTGATTACAACCATGGATAGCCCTTACCTGGTATATCAGCTAATTTATAGAGCTCCCGGTCATAATGCTATGCGACGGGCTACTCTTGGGTTCTGCGGTTTTGAGATGGCACGTACGCTTAGCTTCGGCCCTGTAAATAAATCTACAGCAGATGTGCGTGAACGTTGGCTGATCAAAACAAAAGCAGAGGGAGCACGATTGAAAAGAGGGGCGCTAAGTGTTCAAAAACAGCTTTCTATAAAAGCCATTACCTGGCTCAAGGCTCTGCGGCTACAATTCTATCCTATGACTTTTGTCGCTTACACGATGGGTGCTTTTGCGGCAGAGAAATATGGATATGAATTTAATTCCACACTTTTCTGGACGGGATATATTTGGTTGTTTTTCCTGGAGGCAGCTACCGTATTACTTAATGAATTTTTCGATTATTCGGGGGATAAGGATAACCATTACTTCGGTCCGTTCACTGGCGGTTCGAGGGTGCTTGTCGATAAGCTCCTCAGTTTTTCTCAGATCAAAGTTGGTATCGTCGTATCGCTCTCACTGGCCCTTATAAGCTTGGTTGTTTTACTTGGCAGTCTGAATAGCTCATTTAATGAAGCCTTGCTAACAAGTGTTATTCTAACAGTTCTAGCGCTTGGTTATACCGTACCGCCCTTGAAATTGTCGTATCACAGTTTGGGTGAGGTTACCGTGGGAGTCACTCACAGTTTTGCAGTGATTGTTTGTGGTTATCTTTTTATGGGAGGACACATCAGCGATCAGTTTCCATGGGTGATAAGTTTGCCTTTATTTCTGGCTGTTCTGCCTTCGATTATCCTTGCTGGGATCCCCGATTATGATTCAGACAAGCAGGCAGGTAAGAAAACGCTAGCAGTAAGGTTCGGCAAAAAATGGGCAGCACGTGTAGCATTGGCCTTTACCTGGCTGGCTTCAGGTACTCTTGTAGGATTTGGTGTTTTCAATGTATTGCCAGATGCTTTTACCGGTGTTTATTATTTTGCGATTCCGCATGCACTCCTCTTAAGCTTTTTCTTAACCAGGTACATTACTCAACCCGGATCAAGTAAACGTATAGATACCCTAATGGTGGTGTCTTTGATCTATCTGATCTGGTTCGGATTAATTCCACTGATAAATCTTTCATGAAACCAGCTGTCAAACAGCTTTAATTACTGTAGACATTATTGACGTCAGCCGCCTTTAGTTCTTCGCTAACGGTCACCAGGGTCTTCATTATTAACGATAGCTGTAACGGCTTGGAAATATAATAGTCCATACCCGCTTTAATACATTCTTCCTTATCCTCTACCATGGCGTTAGCTGTCATAGCGACGATTTTGGGCTGCCTTATATTGTTTTTACGAATCAGCCGGGTTGCTTCGAGGCCGTCCATCTCCGGCATCTGAACATCCATTAATATAACGTCGTAATCAACGGTCTGCAGTTGCGCAATAACCTCTTTGCCGGTTCTTACCAGATCAGCGACATATCCGAGTCGTTCAAGTATTTTTCGTATTAGTAGCTGATTGGTCGGGTTGTCTTCCGCAATTAAAATACTTAGAGGATGTTGTAAGGCAAAGTCGGCTGAAAGTACCGCAGAAATGGGTTTTTCGCTTTGTACTGTCGGCTCTTTTGTTTGTTCAAAAGCAAGCTGAATGACTTTGCCCAGATGCTGCTGTTTGGCCGGCTTTGTTAAAATAGCATTAAAGAGGAGCGGGTGCTTGGTTTTGGTTTCGTCGCCGACAGAACTAAGTAAAATGATTGGCAGGGCAGGGTATAATTTCCTGATTACGGTGCTTAGCTGTACACCATCCATATCCGGCATCTGCATGTCCGTTATCACGAGCTCAACAAAGTTTGTTGCGAGGTAATCCAAAGCTTCTTTTCCCGATGAACATTGAACCGGAAGTAGGCCCCACTGGTCTAGCTGAGCGGTGAGAATACGTAAATTGGTTGAATTATCATCAACGATCAACACCCTGTTACCCTGGTAGGTTGTGAGATCGAATTTATTGAAAAAGATAACTGCCTGATCACTTACCGAAGACTTGATCGTAAATCGAAATACTGATCCTTTCCCTTCCTCACTTTCAACGTCAATATCGCCGCCAAGTAAATGAACCAGGCGTTTGCAGATCGCCAATCCGAGTCCAGTTCCGCCATAGCGACGAGTTGTTGATGAATCAACCTGGGAAAATGCTTTGAAGAGTCTGCTGATCTTGTCCTGGGAGATACCGATTCCGGTATCGATCACTTCAAATTGCAATTCGATGTCTCCTTTTTTATCAAGTGCTAAGGAGGTGACCCGGAGAAAAATTTCGCCAGATGAAGTAAACTTCATTGCATTGCCGATAAGATTGATCAGCACCTGTTTTAGGCGCAGCCCGTCTGAATGAAGCTGCACCGGTATAAGCGGATCGATATGGTAGATCAGGTCAATGCCGTTTTGTGCAGCTTTAGCAGTGAAAAGATCCATTACCTCTTCAATTAGCTGGCGCAGCACGAAGTCATGAGGATCAAGTTCAAGGTTTCCTGATTCTATCTTCGAGAAGTCGAGAATGTCATTGATCACATTTAATAATACCTCTCCGCTGCTGCGGATTGTATCAGCGAATTCGAATTGTTCGGTATCAAGTTTTGTTTCACACAACAGCGAAGCCATCCCCAGAACTCCGTTCATGGGCGTCCGAATTTCATGACTCATGGTGGCGAGGAAAACACTCTTAGCCTGGTTTGCCCTTTCGGCCTCTTCCCTTGCTTTTGCTTCCTGTTCGCGCTGTTCCATTAACTCTTCATTTAAAACCTGCAGCTGATTTGACTGTATATTGAGTTCTTCTGTACGGTTGGAGACAAGTTGCTCCAGTTTGTCTTTCTGGCGACGTATCGTCTGCAAGCGGCGGCGATAATAGTAATATATACTGCCGGTAAACAAAAGGACGGCTGCAATCCTAAACCACCAGGTACCCCAAAATGGCGGTGTGATAATTAAGTTCACAGTGCTTACCTGCGTGCTCCAAATTCCATCTGCATTTGCTGATTTAACCATGAACTTATACTCTCCCGGATCAAGGTTTGTATAGGTGGCGGTTCGTTGGTCGCCAACATAACTCCAGTTTTCATCAAATCCCTTGAGCATATATGCATAGCTGTTCTTCTCAGGCACTGTATAATTCAGCGACGAAAATTCAAACGCCAGAACCGATTGATTATATGGAAGGGTGATGCTCTTTGTGCGGCTGATCTCTTTTTTTAGCAATGAATTCTTGCCTGGCACTACAGACCGGTTAAAGAGCATAAAATTAGTTAACACCACCGGAGATTTAATTGTGCCCGTCATGGGCTGCCGGGGATTAAAAATGTTATATCCTTTAGTTCCTCCAAAATACATGTTTCCGTCTTTGGCTAGCAATGATCCCCTGGCAAGAAACTCGAGCCCCTGTAAACCATTGTCGACAGTAAAATTTCTGAAGATCTTCATTTCCGGATCCATCCGGCTGATCCCACTATTGGTGCTGATCCAGAGATAGCCATTGGCATCCTGCAGCGTGCTGTTAATCACGTTGTTTGGCAGCCCATCCTCCATAGTGAAGATTGTAAAATCATTTAGTTTAGCATTGAACATGGCAAGCCCTCCACCTGAAGTGCCAACCCATATTCTACCTTTATTGTCGCCATTGATCGAAATGATAATATCACTGGTAAGATTCGAATTTCGCTGGTCGTAGCGGGTGAACCTACCTGTCGCAGGATTATAAACGCTCACCCCCCCGAAGTAGGTGCCAGCCCAGATCTTTCCTAACCGGTCTTCATATAAAGATTGTATAAAGTCGTTACCCAAACTTTGAGGGTCTTCCCTCTGGTATCTAAACTTTCGGATAGCTTTGGTCTTGTGGTCAATAACATTGATCCCGTTGCCGTTTGTGCCTGCCCAGATATTTCCTGACCGGTCTTCCAGCAGTGTATAGACCGTATTTCCCGATAAGTTGTAATCTCCTTCGCCTTCCTTGTAAAGCTTGAATTTACCGGTTTGAGGATCAAACTCATTCAACCCGCCGCCATAAGTTCCTATCCAGAGCTTTTTGGTTTTTTGACTGTATTCCAGCGACATGATGATGTTACTGGTCAGCCCGCCGCGGGAATCCGTTGATTTAAACTGCTGATGTTTGCTCGTTCCTTTTTTTACAAAGTTTAATCCCTCGCCGTCCGTCCCAATCCATACATTTCCTTCTTCGTCTTCGGCGAATGAAGTAACTACGTCGGAACTCAAACTGTTCTTGTCCGCAAAATGCGAACGAATATGATCAAAGTAATTAATACTTCGGACATACTTATTGATACCGCCCGAATAGGTTCCGACCCATAAAATACCCTGGTTGTCATGATATAAAGAGACTACGGAATTGTTACTTAAACTGAAATCATCCCCTTTATCCATGCTAAACCTGGTGAATTTCTCAGCTCGTGTTTCAAAATAGATGAGTCCATTTTCGGTTCCAAGCCACAGATCGCCGTTGCCGGCATCTATAATAGAAGAAATGTAATTATCATTAATACTGTGGGTGTCTTCTCCCTGCAGGGAATAGCGCTTAAATTCACCAGTAGCAGGATCCATCCTGTTAAGCCCCGAACTTTCAGTTCCAATCCACAGATACCCTCCTTTATCTTCATAAATCACCTCTATGTGATCACTGCTAATGCTTTTGGGATTTTTAGGATCGTGCAGAAATGCGGTCAGCTTATTTTGATTATAGTTATATCTATACAGGCCAACGCCTGTGCCGATCCATAATTGTTTTTTTCGGTCTTCCTGGATATCAAAAATACTCGCTGTTCCTATCTGGGAGGAGAGGTTCATCCGGATTGCATTGCCAGTTTTTCTATTGAATAAGTTCAGGTTGCTATAGGTACCTACCCAGAAATTCCCTTTACTATCTTCAAGCAGTGATAATACCGCCGGATTACTGATTGATGCCGGGTCTTTGCTTTTGTGTGTGTAGGTAACAAAAGAGTCGGAATCACGGTCGTACCTGCTTAAGCCACCGGTTATCGTTCCTACCCATAATACCCCTGCCTTATCCTCGTAAAGGTTGAGAATATGATTAGACGGCAGGCTGCCTGAATCTTTAGGGTCTCTACGGTAGATCTTAAACTTATAGCCATCGTACCGGTTTAAACCATCGCGTGTTCCAAGCCATATAAAGCCGAATCGATCTTTTAAGATACACCTGACAGAGCTTTGCGATAAGCCATTCGCCGTGGTTAAATGACTGAACTTGATGTCATTCGGTTGAGCAGAAACATGGATTGAAATGATGCTCAGTAAAACGAATACGATGAAGGTTGTAAGCGAAATTCTTTGGGACGGTCCCTTTTTTAACATTATATGCGTTTTGTATTTACATCATACGATTATGACAGAAAAAAGTTGAATTCAGGGCCGTTTAAATTTCGCTGTAAAAACTATCCTGCAATTGAATACCGCACTCCTGATTGGATGGGAATGCCTCCTTACGACTGAATTGTAGACAAACTCAATAGTAAAGTCTTTCCGAATGACCGATTAATCAAAGCAAGATGGGAGAGACAAAAAAAAGGACTTTCATCTGGCTGGCAGAAAAGTCCCGGTAAAAAAGGAATACCTTGTTGCAATCATCGATAGATTGACTGCAACAAGCTCGTTAGATTCTTAGAAATAATTTAGGGTTTAGTGGCTTGTCATTACGCCTTACCTCATAGTGCAAATGCGGACCGGTTGACCTACCCGTAGAACCTATTTTGCCAATAGGATGTCCCGCGGGTACTTCCTGTCCAACTTTTACTTTAACCTTCGACAGATGAGCATAGAGGGTTTGGTAATTATTAGGATGGAGTATTCTTACACACTTTCCATAGCCACGGTACCAGCCTGCACCGATTACCACCCCTTTTGCAGTACTTTTTACAATATCGCCGGTCCGTCCTTTAAAATCAACTCCCGCATGGAATTCCCTCCCACGGGAAGTAAACGGATTAGCCCGATATCCATATCCTGAAGCCTGGCTGTTTTGATACGGATAGCCCATCGGGATAGCCTGCATCTGTTTCATCAGCGACTGTAAATAGTCGTTATACAACCTTACTTTTTCCTCATCGGTAAGCAAATCTTCCTGATTTTCTCCGCCAAGAGCAGTATTGATTTGTTTAACACCTCTCTTCTTCAGGTAACTGTTAATATTCTTTAGTTTATCTTGTATCCCATCAAGGTATTGTTCAACATTCGTAGTGTCTTCTTTAATTGGGCTTTTAACTTTAAGGGTTTTCAGTTCTTTCGTCAGGCGAACGTTAAGCGCTTTATCTTTCTTGTTCTCTTGAGCTAGCTGGTACATATAGCCTAACAGCAGCCCTAAAGAAGCAATAAAAACTGCGATGTAGTACTTAAGTCTCTTAAGGTGTTTGGTTTGGATTTGGAAGGAACTGGTCTGTTGCTGATATGAGCCGGTAACAATTATAGTGCTCACACATTTTTTCTTTTCACTCATCTATTTTCAATTTTACCGCTGGTGCTCAAGGTCATTGCAGCACAGGCGGTCTTAATATTTAATTAATAGCATGCAAATAATAAATAGCCGTTAATATAGGAAAGCAGAGTCGCTAAACTGGGAGAGAGATAATTAGACTGGTCCGGGAATTACCCTAATAATACTACCTTGCCTTTCGGAGGTTTTATTTGTTCCCGGAAGATAATAGAGAGTTACTACGAATTTAGAAGCAAGCCCTCTTTTACCATTGTTAAAGCACCGTTATATACTCCGCCAAATTCTATATGTAAACGGGCAGTCTTTATCTCCCCATTTACACAACCTGAACTTTTAATCTCGAGAGAATCAGCGTCAATATTCCCATTTACAACACCGTAAATGATCAATGATTTTGTTGTTATATTTCCTTTAACCAAACCCTTCTCGCCAATAATCGCCCCTTCGTCTATATTCAAATTTCCTTGTACAGTGCCATCTATACGAATAACGGAATCTGAATTAATATCGCCTTCTACCTTACATCCTTCATTAATCAGGTTTAATATTTTTGTTTCACCCATTTTAAAAGGTTCTTTCTTATTGAATATTGCCATTCCTTATTCTTTGCTCAAACCAAATTAATCTTCCATTCAGTAACCGCAGTGCAAGGGTTTCAGGAGCAGCTCAAACCTTTTTTTGTTAAATATTTACCCTGTTAATTTCCACTTCGTTTACGGCAACCCAAAAAAAAGAGTTACAAAAAAAAGTCTGAAACATAGCACTTCACAGTGCAGATAAACTTGAACAGTAACGTAAAAAGGGAGCGAAAGATATAACGATGACCAAATTTTGTTCAATACTCTCTCGAAGACACGTAATAAGACCTTAGCATGACGATGGTATCTCTTAAGCCTTGATCAGGCTTCTGATATTTAACAATTCACCAAATAGAACCAAAATATCGCCCTCCTGCATTACCGTCTGCGATGTAGCGATACCTGATGCTTCCTTCGCGATATTGGGCTGGCCATCTGCATTGTATTGTTTAATTAAAGTGAGTACCAGCACCCCGTATGAATTAATAAAGTCGGATTTATGCACTGTCTTCCCGATAAAGCGTGGTGGTACCAGGGTTTCAACAATACTATACTTCTCCGTGATTTTAAACGAATCTATTACTTCGTCCAGATCTAAACGCATAGCCAGACGATCTGCAGATTCTACTTCCGGCAAAATATATTCCTGTATAGCCATGGCTTCTAAAACCGTTTTCTGAAGATCTGAAACCACCCTGCCAATAATTCTCTTGACGTTCAGCTGCTTTAATAAAGCGACAGTTAATAGTGAGGCTCCTTCATCTTCACCGATGGCTACAATTACCGCATTTGCATCTTTTAAGGGCAAAGAACTGACCGCATCTTTATCTGTCGTATTCATGCAAACTGTGTGAGTGATGTCATCCTTCAATTCTTCAACCCGATTCATCCTGTTATCAACACCAATAACTTCATGCCCCATCTCTGACAGGCGAACAGCCAGTGACGTTCCAAAAATCCCTAAGCCTAATACGATAAATTTCATGAGAATAAATTGTTATATAGTGATTGCATACTTGTCCAATGTTTTCAACTGGTAATTTGCTGACCTAAAAAAGTACATGTTCCTCCGGATATTGAAAATTCTTTGCATGCATGCTCTTAATCAATGATACAAGCAGAGTTATCGTGCCCACCCGACCTACAAACATGGTACAGATGATCAAGATCTTTCCGGGAGTGCTTAGTGATCCTGTAATTCCGAGGCTTAGTCCGACCGTACTATAGGCCGAAAAGCTTTCGAACGCTAAGGGCAAAAGTCCTTTGTCACCGTCGGTGATCGCTAAAAGGAATATAGAAATCCCCAACCAGATTAATGATAATGAAATAATAGCGAAAGACTTTCTGACCGACTCGTTGGAGATCTCGCGTCTGAACAGGTTAATTCTGTCCTGGTCTCTCCCTACGTTGAGAATGTTTAATGTTGCTACGGCAAGTGTAGTCGTTCGGATACCTCCACCCGTTGAACCAGGCGATCCGCCAATCCACATCAACAAAAGAATGATCATGATGGTCGGAAAGGAAAGGGTCGCCATATCGACGGTGTTATAACCGGCAGAACGGGGGGTAGCACCTGTAAAAAAAGCAGTGATTACCTTTCCGAAGGTGGTAGGGTGTGCTGCCAGTGAATTGTCGTATTCCAGAATGAAGAATGTGACAAACCCGAATACCAACAATATAATGGTGGTATAGAAGATAAGCTTCGAGTTAAAGGTCATAATCCAGGGCTTATGTTTGACTCGTGTGCCGTGAACCAAACGCCTATAAAACATAGCGAACCATCTTTTAATAAAGAGCTGAACATTTAAAATAATGGCAAAGCCCAGTCCGCCTAAAATAAATAAGGAAGCTATGATAAGTTGAAGGGAGTAATTAAACCTGAGCTTTTCGTCATATAGGCCCGCAGAAAGAGTTGAGAATCCGGCATTGCAGAAGGAGGATACAGCATGGAATATGGAGAAATGAATCTGATCCCCGGGATCAGTGAAATGGGCACTATCTACGGAGAGATAGATTAGGAGAGCGCCTGCAATCTCAAAAGAAAATGTAAGAAGTACAATATTAATCAATGACCTGATCACTGAGCCAACTCTTTTCTCATCCATAAGCTCAGAAAACATGATCTGATTTTTGTAGGATGAACGTCCGGTAAGGAAGTATCCAAAGAACCCAGTAAAGGTCATTATTCCTAACCCGCCTAATTGTACAAGTATTAAAATTACATTCTGACCAAACAGGCTGAGTTGGGTACTGATATCAAATACGGTTAAACCGGTAATGCAAACGGCGCTAGCCGACATGAATAGAGCATCAGTAAAATTGACTCTGTTTCCTGTAGAAGAGTGTGGTAGCGAAAGCAGGCCGGTACCAACAGCAATAAGAATTAAAAAGCTAAGTACAAATATTATGGTAGGGTTTATGTGGTACCTATTAAGTAGCATTCTGGTTGATTGAGCCCGTCGTGTGGCGATACAAAACTAACGGAATTATAGAATCTGTAACTATTATTTACGTGTCAAAATGCTGGACCAGGCAGCTTCATTCCGAAACAGATAGTTCCTTTTGTAGTATTCTATTAACCTCATCGGCGTTTGTAAAGACGCACAAATGCCCGCTACCCTCAACTATATAGTCGGCATGGGCCAATTTTACCGGGAACGTTCGGTCCTTGCTTCCATGAATGTGGATGTGTGAGCCAATACTGGTGCTGTTCTGCCATCTGCTAATTTGCTTAAGCGCCCACTTTAAAAACTGCGGGTCGGTTTGCCTTTGAAATGCAGCTATCAGTGCCCGGGCTTCTTTATCTAGCGGGCCAAAAAACCAGCCCAAGAAGCCGGATACATAAGTTGGAGCTGCATTTGGCACCAACTTGTAAAGTCGTAGCCTACCCGCCAGCCGGTATACGGCGGGTAATTCAAACCTAGTTTTCACCGTTGAGAACAGGATTAGTTTTTCGGGCTTCAAGAACTTACTTATCTCAATGGCAATCAACCCTCCAAACGACAATCCGGCTAACATGAACGGCTTACCGTGATCTATGTTTACGGCCAGTCGTCGGGCGTAAGCCTCAATGGTGTCATCAACTTTAACGGGTTCCCACGATATGTGCTGTATGTCATAACCCGCCGGAAGCCTGATTTTTTGGAAAGCTCTTTCATCTGCTCCCAAGCCACTTATAAAATATACAACCATTGCCTGCAAAATAAGTATATAGGAGAATCAAATACCCCAATAGATGATTTTTTGTTTGAAGGATCTGCTCAGGCTTTTATGTTGTACCTATTTTCCCATAAGTGTTGTTTAAGAAATGTATTTATTTTATTTTGTATAATGCAGATTTTCAATAAATTGTGAATTTTTTAAAGCGCTATTAAATCAATTTGATTAATTTCCACGATTCCAATTAAGATGAGATTAGCGCACGCTCGACTTTTTTTGGTCGATATTCATAAGCGGGGCCTGTTTCATTTTCTGAAACCTATAGAATAGATTTTTAGTACACTGTATTATTATGCGGAATTTGGCGTTAAGAAATACTAAACCAGGGGAAGAGTTGAAAAGAACCAATTTACCATTCAGCATGCTTTGCAAAGCAGCTTTGTTATTATTTATCGTGATTGCAGGGGGCTTCAAGCCGACAATCAGCAAAGAATTATCCATTAATAATCTCAACGGCTCAGGTGATATTGCATTATCTGCGGTTCTTCTCAATAATGAAGCAGGCACCATACCATTGAAGGCCCTGGCAGATCGACACATTGCAAGTTTAAATGCCGGCTCAGCCTATTCCTTTGAGTTTAACGCTATGCTGAATAATTACGCAGAGGTGAGTAGCCGTGAATTCAAAAGCATCACAAGCGTCGATCAACTCAGCTCATTTAACACCCTCATATTCCAGGTTACTGCTGAAGGGCTGCTTGACGGGAAAACCATTAAATTCATTCAACAAGCTGAGAAGAGTAAGGAAGTGATTGTGGCCGTTTTTGGTAATACCGCTGCACTTGCTGCACTCGATTCGTTAAGTATCCCGGTTATCTGGAACCCGGAGCATACGGCACCAGCTGCTCAGACGACTGCAAAAATCATATTTGGGGGCGAGGTTACCGAGGGCAGGCTGCATCAAACAGTAAGTGCCAGATATATTGACGGTGCAGGTTTCAGTACGCAGAAAACAAGGCTGGGCTATGTTAATCCGGAGCAGCTCGGAATCAGTTCTGTCAGCCTGGGAAAGATAGATGCTATAGTAAACGATGCTATCCGTCAGCATGCAACCCCGAGCGCCGTGGTGATGGTTGTGAAAGACGGAAATGTTATTTTTAATAAAGCCTACGGATCTCATACTTATGGTGGTGAAATACCCACTAAGACCGATGATATCTATGACCTGGCGTCTGTTACAAAAATTGCTGCCACCACTATGGCCGCTATGAAGCTTTACGATGAGCACAAATTAAATTTAGATGCAGGCCTTGGGACATATCTTGAGGATGTAAGGAACACAAATAAAAGCAATATCCCCGTTCGGGATGTTCTGTTACACCAGGCGGGCTTTGTCAATCTTGACTTCTTCAGTTATCTGAAGCCGCAGGATCATAGCGTTGACTCATCGTTTCTTTATTCGGTAAAGTTGGCTGACAACTATTATTTGCGCAATAATTACTATCATGATGTGATGTGGAAGAAGATGTTGGCGACACCGCTGCCAACTCGCGGCCGGTATGTGTATAGTGATATCAGCATGTATGTGATGAAAGAGATCATTGAAAAGCAGACCTTTCAGCCGTTAGACAAATATGTATCTCAGCAGTTTTACAGTTCCCTGGGGATGCATACAGCGGGCTTCAATCCGATCAACCACTTTAGTAAAGACCGTATTGTGCCAACCGAGCGCGATACGTATTTTAGAAAAACACTCCTGCAAGGTATTGTTCATGATTCAGGTGCTTCAATGGCCAGCGGCGTCGCCGGTCATGCCGGATTGTTTGCCAGCGCGAATGATCTGGCTATTTTAAACCAGATGTTATTAAACGGCGGAAGTTATGGGGGGCAGGAATATCTGAAGCCGGAGACAATTAAGCTTTTTACTTCCCGTCAATCAGATGTAAGCCGTCGCGGTCTGGGCTTCGATAAAGGTGACGGAACCGGTTACCCTTCCGATAATTCTTCACCCGATAGCTTCGGTCATACCGGTTACACAGGTACTTGTGTATGGGTAGATCCGGCTGAAAATCTGGTTTATATTTTTCTTTCTAATCGCGTATACCCATCAGCCTCAGGCAAATTAAATAGCCTGCGCGTTCGCCCACGTATTCACGAGGCTATTTACGAAGCTATCAAGCAGTCGAAGGAAAACTTTGCTAATGTAGAGTAGGGGCGATTGTATTAAATGCTAGTCGAGTACTCAGCAGAGGAAACCTGGTTTCTGACGGCAGTGCTGCGGAGTGTTGCCCTATCATAAATTAGCCAAATCTGACACCACTCAAACCTTGTATAGTCGTGGCTGTTATTCTGGGGGTAAAAAGATGAATTTTTACTTACAGATCACCCGCATTATGTCCCTATCAGATGAACAGTTTCGTGAAGAGTTTAAGCCACTGCAAATTCCTGCCACCTTTTCCGTTAACGATAGCCAGGAGGATAAGATCCTTTATGCTTTAGCGATACTGGAAGAAGCGACTGCAACTGAAGTCGCAGATAAGCTGGAAGAATTGCAACCGGGTATTAAAGACGAGCAATTGATCGAAAGCACCAGTGAATACTTAGGGCAGCAATTCAGGAAAGGCTTGCTTAATGGTGGGAAGAAAAATGGGAAGGCGGTCTATAATTTGAGTAAAATTACCAGAGCTAATGAAGGAGGTGTTGACCCTGATCTTATCTGGAGTTGATTGATAATATCAGCAGCTTTAATTAACTAATCAAACTTTAATCGCAGGGTAAAGAGTTGGGTTTTACCCTGATCATTGTCCGACACCAATACGGCCTTAATCTCCGATGTATCTGAAATCAATGTGCAGATAGACTCTATTTTGTGAACAGCAAACTTCGGGTGCAGTTCCGATAGTGCAAGCCATTCATCAGGTTTAATAGCAGCCTTAGCTTTCTTTTCCGAAAAATTATAAATAGCCCCCAGATAACTCTCGCCAATCTCACCATCGTCATAGGCCGTAGCGGTATTTTCTTTGGAAGCAGTAATCAACATGATATCCAGGTGACCCAGGTACGACATACCTGATATCCCTGCATCATCGGGAAGGTCAATCGGAACGATTGAAGGTGTCTGATCGTCAGGGAAATTGACTGCGGAAGTATAAGTTAGATAGTTTTGCTTGTTGGTCAGGTTACCGCGACTCCCAAATATCAGCCTGTCCTTCACTACTGAGGCTGCTTCTATATTTAACTCCGGAATTCCGGCCTGATGAAGCTTTTTGTAAAAGCTTCCCAGGTCTACGCGCTCAACCGCCAGTGTCTGTGGATCAAAACAGAAGGCGCTATCTCTTTGTGGTGATAGAGAACCGGAGCCGAAGAGCCATAATTTAACCTTATTGTCTTTTATAATCCATTCAGAAGATTCGATATCTGCCTTCTCCGCTTTGTGAATCCGGTATTCGTCGTTTACAAAAAAATGAATTTCCCGCTTCTGATTTAACGCACTATCCAGTATAAGTAACTTCGAAGCGTCGTCTCCCATCAGGTAAAGATGATCATCGAAATAAGTGATGGTAGAACCTGAAGGATATTCAGTTAATGTTTGAGATGTTATAAATTCTGTGAACATGTGTTTATTGGTTTTCTGATCCGCACTACAAGCCGACAATACCGCAAAAAGGAGGAGAAAGGATGTTCTGAAAACGGAAATATAGCTTATCATGAATCTTTAACAGACAATCCTATTTTAGCATTATTGTTTGTTCCTGTATTCAAGGATACACCACAAATGTTTTGGTTTATGGTACAGGTTATCGATTCGTTAAGCCCAACAAATTCTGACTATAAGCTTCACTGACCGGTAATTTTCTTGCATTAACGGTAACCTGGTGCCGTTCTATTTTGTCAACCTTATTGGCAGCAACAACATAGGAGCGGTGTACACGGATAAATTTTTCTGCCGGAAGCAGGTCAACGGCCTCATTAAAGGTACTACGCGACAATATATTTTTGTCTTTCAATGCGAAGGTTACATAATTGCCCGCAGCTTCCAGATAAAGGATCTCATCAAAATGCACTTTGTGCTGCTCGAAACCTGTTTTAATATACAGATGATCATTGGCAACTGCACTGTTTCTGAAATTAAACAACTCAAAGGCTTTGTTGCAACCCTTAATAAAACGGGCAAGTGAAAAAGGCTTTAGCAAGTAATCTACTGCATCCAGCTCGAAACTGGCCACGGCATGCTCAGAATAAGCAGTGGTGAAGATTACCATTGGCTTTTTGCTTAAGCTGTTGAAGAAATCAATGCCTGAAATGTCAGGCATTTTTATATCCAGAAAGATGAGATCAATCGGCTCCCGCTGTAAATATTCCAGGGCTTTAAAAGCATCGGTAAAGTCGGCTTTAAGATTCAGGAACGGAACCTTTGAAGCATGCGACCTAACTACTTCGAGGGCTATCGGCTCGTCATCAATGGCAATGGCTTTCATTATCGGAATTTCAACAAATTAAATCGATTTATTCCAGTTCAATGGTCAGGTGGATAAAAAATTCTTTCCCTGTCTCACGTACTATTAATTCATGCTTCCGGGGATATAGCAATTGCAAACGTTGTTTCACGTTAGTTAGTCCGATTCCGCTTTTGTCTTTCTCCGGATCATTATCAGGTTTCAGATGGATGCTGTTATGAACATCGAAAAACAGCTTATTGCCATGTACCTGCAGCGTGATCTTAATATGGGAGGCCTCACGAAGACTGATTCCATGCTTAAATGCATTTTCTACAAACGGGATTAAAAGCATTGGGGAGATCTTGAGCGGCTTTAATTGTTCCTCAATGTCGGCATGTATCTTTACCTCAGGACTAGTGTCTGTACGAAGCTTCTGTAAACTGATGTAATTATTCAGGTAATCTAACTCACGGGTAAGAGAGATCTTGTCCTGCATATTTTCCTGAAGCATAAAACGCATCATATCTCCTAATTTCTCAACACCTTCGCTTGTGCGCTCTGCTTTTTCCTGTAGAGCGGTACCATAAATAGTATTCAGGGCATTGAATAAAAAATGAGGATTGATCTGTGATCGCAGAAAGTCCAGATCCGCATTTGACCGTCCGAGGGCCGTTTTCAAGACAGTGATCTCCTCGCTGCCTTTCAATTGCCGTTTATAAAGGATCCAGCAGAGTGGTGCAGTGATCAGAAGCTGAAAAGCGATATTAAAGAGATTGACAACAACGATCATTCCCTCGTTACGGTTTTGCAATAATAAGAGCATTAGCAAGCTGACCGGCAACACAGATAAAATTAGTGGAGGTATTATGATCTTCAAATAAGCCCAGAAAGGTTTCTTTTTATTGATGCTCTTAGGAATCAATTCATAGAAAGAATACAGGTATAAAGCGATTCCAAAGGAGACGGTAATAGCCCATATTGCAACAACCACTTTATCAGCGTTGCCTATAATTAAAACAAAAATACTGATCATCCACAGAACGATAGCCATTAATCCGTCGTGGGTGATAAACTGATAGCGTGCTTGTATACTTTCCGAATTAGCCAGAAGAAATTCGCCGGCATACTTAATTGCCGAGTAAAAGCCATACATCAGTAAAAGCCAGGCGGAGTACACAAAAGCGTTCTGAAAAATATAATTGTAAGCGTTCTGGATTGATGTATACTTAATAAGCAAATGACTTTTTAGCCAGGTATCAGTAATGCCAATTACAAGTCCCAAAACAATATAGATGAGCACGATCAGGAATGAATTCTGCACGATAGACTGCTTTTTCGTTATCGCTGGTGTGATCCGGAAATTCAACAATAAAAAAGCAAAGTACAAGGTGCTGTAACGAATCAGCTGCGGAAAAAAGTAGTGCTGATAATAATTGAATTTCAGGTTTCCTTCTTCAAACAAGTAACTGTTTGGGGTCCAGATATTTGATCCTTCATTGGCAACAGTGTTAGTGATCAGGGTGAATACAACAAAAACGAAAATGGTTGTTGCTGCCCAAAACTCTACGCGGCTCAGGTTCTCCGGTTTATTAATAAAATCTTTCATTCTGTAGTTAAGTATAAGCAAAGACATGCGTTTAGTTTTTAAATAATATCATGAACAATGATAATACTGCCTAAACCAACCCGGTAACTTATGTGACGGATTGCCGCAAAAATGTGATGAGTGGGGGGATTAGCCAGGGATTTTATAATTGCTTTTTGAAAAATAAAGCCTTAACTTAAAACTAAAGATTTAGATGGGGACATTGAAGTTTAAAAACTGATCTGTATGACTATTGAAGCGAAATCTGTTGATGAATACTTAGAGGAGGTTCCGGAAGAGCGACAACAGGCATTTATAAAACTGCGGGCACTCTGTCAGGAAAACCTGCCGGGCTATGAAGAGTGTATAGAGTATAACATGGTTTGTTATAAGAGGGATCACGTTGCAGAGATCGCTTTTGCTAATCAAAAAAACTACATTTCTTTTTACCCTTTAAAATCGGAGGTGATGCATAAAAATGAGCACTTGCTGACAGGTCTGAATCACGGCAAGGGTTGTATCCGTTTTTCAAGCCTCGGCAAGATGGACTTTATGGTCATTAAAGAGATTCTTATAGCTACCGCCCGGTCAATGGCAAAAGCTTACTAACTTTAAACAAACATATAGGTTAGCGGCGAGTTGTCCCGCAGGGGTTAGATATCTTTAAGTCCATACTGAGCCAATACATCGGCAGGCACACCTTCCCATACATTCGGCGTATTGCCCACGTAGCCGATATCCTTTATCCCAATCTTACTGGTGTAAAATCCTGATGCCGTAAGATCCCGCATCTTATTAAAGAACACTACCCCTTGTTTCATTTCGGGAGCAGCTTTTTTGGGATAAGCAATAGCGTTCACCATTTCAAGCTGCTGATCTTTATTGCAGGCAACAAAAGCATTCTGATACCGGTTAAGGCACTGAATGTCCAGCCACTTCAATCCACCCCGCATAGGTATCTTATGAGCAGGAATATCTTTCACAATGAATTCGATGAAGGCGGGCACCTCCGCTTCGGAAGCACTTCCCGACACGTCATCAGCAGGGATAATGATATCTGCAAGCACCGTGATGGTCGCCATCTCATGCTTGTCAAAGAAAGTTTCAGCCCGGAGCTTTTTAATCCGCTCCATCTCAAAATCTTCGCGGCCTGCTGTTTCCTTGATTGTGTCTTTATCGATAGCCTTTGGAGCACTGTCAGTTTTACAGGCATCAAGTAACAGTGCAGTACTTAAGGTGGTTAAGCCAATGGCTTTTAAGGAATCTCTTCTGTTCATGACTAGATGTTTTGTTTTTTCTTTTGATCAAGAATGTATTCCGCAGTACGCATGGATAAGGCTAAGATGGTCCAGGTAGGGTTTTTATCCCCTTGTTGAACAAAAGGAGCTCCATCTACCACAAACAGGTTCTTGCAATCGTGAGCCTGGCACCACTTATTCAGAGCAGATGTTTTCGGATCATCACCCATTCGTACCGTTCCAACTTCGTGGATTATCTCCCCCGGCTTCAGCAAACCGTAATCCTCTTCAGGCCCTTTCGGCTTGGAGGTCATGATAGCGCCCATCTCATGGAACATGGAAGCGAAAGTCTCCTGCATGTGTTTTGCCTGTTTCAACTCTGCATCACTCCATTTATAGTGAAACTTTAATACCGGAATCCCAAATTTGTCGACCACCTCTGAGTCTATTTCACAATAATTAGTTTTAACGGCTATGGCCATTCCTCTTCCCGCCATACCTACCTGGGTGCCATAAAACCGTCGGTAATCATCTTTTAGAGATGCTCCAAAACCGCCCGCTTCTTTCACTTTCCCATCACGTCCGGGTACAAGTCCGTTCAGGTTATGAATTCCGCCTCCAAAACCATAAGATGGCATCCCCATTCCACCCCAATATTCTATATGATATCCTCTCGGGAAATTTAAATTCTTATTATCAAGCCACCATGGCGAATAGATATGCACGCTGCCAACGCCGTCCTCATTATAGCGCTTACGGTCCATCAGTTCCGGTAAAAAGCCAGATAAAGATACGCCGGTTGAATCATGAAGATACTTGCCCACAATACCGCTGCTGTTTGCCAGTCCCTGCGGATGTGAAGCCGACTGAGAATTTAAAAGAATACGTGCCGACTCACAGGCACTTGCAGCAAGGATTACCGTACCACCGTTTACCTGGTATTCCTGCATGTCGTCTTTACTAACGTATGACACACCGGTAGCCAGCCCGTTCTTGCCGGTAATAACTTCCCGAACCATCGCATTGGGAATTACCTTTAGATTCCCTGATTTCAATGCCGGGATTACAAGGCAGGATGAGGATGAGAAATCTGCATACACCCGGCAGCTTCTTCCACATTGTCCGCAGTAAAAGCATTGCCCGCGGTCTTTGTTGCCCGGCAGCATCTCTGTTAGTACGGAACCCCGTCCGGCAATTACTTTAACCCCGGCTTTTTTAGCAGCCTTTTTAATGAAAAGCTCACTAAGACGAGGTTTCGGTGGTTTTAAAAACAGCCCATCAGGCTCGTTTTCCATTCCCTCTACTGTTCCATAGACCCCGATCAGACGGTCGACTTTATCGTAATACGGTTTTACATCATCATAACTGATTGGCCAGTCGTCAGTAGCGCCGTCATAGGTTTTTCCTTTAAAATCATGCGGACCCATCCGTAAAGAGATCCGTCCCCAATGATTTGTACGCCCGCCTAACATCCGCGACCTAAACCATTCAAATTCTGTTTTATCTTTATGGGTATAGGGCTCGCCCTCCAGTTCCCATCCGCCGTAGGAAGCATCAAAATCGCCAAAGGGACGAACGGTAGAGGCGCCCCTGCGCGGAGATTCCCAGGGCCATTTAAACTGGTGCGAATCTTTTACCGGATCAAAGAAGGGCCCTGCTTCCAGCATTAGCACCTTAACTCCGGCATTAGCCAAAACATAACCAGCCATACCGCCACCGGCACCCGATCCTACAATTATCACGTCGTACTGCTCTGTAGTTTTTTTGATCTGTAAAGAACTCATAGAAAAATCCGGTTAGACGGTAAATGATTATAACAATTAAAAAGAGTGATTTTTGAAATTCCGCAACCTGCTTTCGCAAGTTAACACAACCGTTCAAATCGTTTTAGCAAGTTGAATAAAAAAAATGAATAATGAAAATGGGAAGCAGCTTTGCATAACCTTGTTTTTTAGTCCTGACATTCAGCATTTAATATTAAAGCTGTACCTGAGAATGATTATGTGATTTTGATCAGGCTTGATTTTATACTAGAATCCCGAATAACAAGCTGAGTAGGAAGGATAACTTTTTGTTCCTTTTTAAGTTTAACTCCTTGCTTCAGCCTTGTCAGCAATAAGTTGATGATTTCATCTGCAATTTGATCAACAGGCTGCGAAATTGCAGTTATTGAAGGATTGTGAAGTTCAAACAGATCATGGTCATCGAATGCGATGATAGCTATGTCAGAAGGGATAGTTATTCCTAAATTCCGAATAGTTTTCAATCCGCTTACTCCCAGGTAGTTTGTAGAGAAAAGGATAGCATCCAGATTTTTATTTCTTTTGAAGAAGGAGGTCATGTGCCTTATAATGTTCTCAGAACTCTGATTAAATCCTATTTCTTTGATATGATGAGCTAATCCGTTTTCGTTCATCGCCTTCTCGTAACCTGCCAATCTATCCTGCATCTGGGTTTGTAAGGAGTCAAGGGTGATGAATCCAATATTCTTATATCCAGATTCAATGAGATATTTAATGGAGTTATAAGTGCTGATAAAATTGTCAATAGTCACAGAATCCACCTCAATCCCCGGAAGGTACCGGTCAAAAAAAACAACGGGAATGTCTGAGTCGATCAGTGCGGCTATATCATCCTCAATTCCCTCGGGCGGGCTAATAATATATCCGTCCACATGTCGTTCGCGGAACATCTGAATAAGCTCTTTAGTTCTTTTTGTGTCATTGTCAGTACTCGAATAGATGATCTTATACCCATTTGCATAAGCCTTCTGTTCAATATGGCGGGCGATATTGGCAAAGAAAGGATTGGAAATACTCTCTACCATCAAACCAATAGTATTGCTTTTGCCAGTGCGCAGGCTTCGGGCAAGGGAGTTAGGTTTATATCCAACCTTTTGGATATATGTCTCCACCTTTTCCACCAGCTTATCACTGATCCGTTTTTCCTTCGCTTTACCGTTTAAGATAAATGAAACGGTAGTGGCAGAGATATTAAGACTATTTGCAATATCAATGATCGATGGCTTTTTTTTCAATTTTAATGTGCGATTATGAGTGCTTACAGCTATTGGATGTATTCAATGGAAAAGTACTGCCTATAACCTCTGAGAGAAAATTATAAGCAGTACTGTCAGTCAATATCAAGAATTTCCGAAAGCAATAGTAAACTTACTATTTGAAGCGATAATTTCTCGGATTTTGCTCTACTTATTTTCGTCAGAATACGAGTAAGGGAAAGATTTAGGAGAAATTCCCCTTTCCTTTTCCGGAGACGCAGACATTTTGAAATTAAGAGTAGCACCTTTCATCAGTTCTTGATGGCTCAGCCAGTTCATATCATGATTCTTACCGTTTACTTTCAGTTCTTTAATGTAAATATTTTCTGAAGAGTTGTTAGGCGCGTTAACAATTAACTTCTTTCCATTCTCCAACTGTACAGTCACTTTTTTAAACAGCGGTGCACCAATTACATACTGGTCAGTGGCTGGTGTTACCGGATAGAATCCTAAAGCTGAGAAAACATACCAGGCAGAGGTCTGTCCATTGTCTTCATCTCCGCAGTAGCCATCGGGAGTAGCCTTATACAAACGATCCATTACCTGCCGAACCCAATATTGTGTTTTCCACGGAGCTCCGGCGTAATTGTAAAGGTATGGCATATGTTGAATAGGTTGATTGCCATGCGCATATTGTCCCATGTTGGCAATTTGCATCTCACGGATTTCGTGGATCACCCCGCCGTACGCACTTTCATCAAAAACGGGTGGCATGGAGAAAACCGAATCAAGCTTGGTAATAAACTTTTCATTTCCACCCATTAAATATGCAAGACCTTTCACATCCTGGAATACTGACCATGTATAATGCCAGCTGTTTCCTTCCGTAAAAGCGCCACCCCACTTAAAAGGGTTAAACGGCGACTGAAATTTGCCATCCTGATTTTTTCCGCGCATTAATCCGCTGGCCGGATCGAATAGGTTTCGGAAGTTTTGGCTTCGGCGGGCATAAAGATCCACCTCAGCTTTTGGTTTCTTTAATGCTTTGGCAAGCTGATAGATAGCAAAATCGTCGTAAGCATACTCCAGTGTCCGGGCTGCATTCTCATTCACTTTTACATCGTAAGGCACATACCCGAGCTTGTTATAGTGTTCTACACCTTCTCTTCCGACAGCGTCTATAGGTCCTTCATTATTGGCACCTTTGATCACGGCTTGGTAGAGCGTTTCAATATCATATCCTCTTAATCCCTTGATATAGGCGTCTGCCACTACCGAAGCTGAGTTTTGCCCGATCATAATATTGGCATATCCTGGACTTGACCATTCAGGAAGCCAGCCGCCCTCTTTATAGTCGTTGATCAGCCCCTCTTGCATCTCTTTATTAATATCCGGATAAACCAGGTTCAGAAAAGGATACAATGCTCTGAAGGTGTCCCAAAAGCCGGTACCGGCAAACATATAGCCAGGCACTACCTCTCCATTATACGGACTCCAGTGTACAATTTTATTGTCCGCATTGATCTCGTAAAGTTTGTTCGGAAAGAAGACAGCACGATACAGGCAAGAATAAAATGTTTTGGTCTGTTCTACAGTACCACCTTCCACCTTGATTTTTCCCAGCGTCTCATTCCAAATTTTGCGTCCGCTGACCTTGGTCTGATCGAATGTCTGACTTCCGATTTCCCTGGTTAGGTTTAGGGAAGCTTGTTCTGCACTGATAAAAGAAGAGGCAACCTTAACATTCACCTGTTCGCCCTTTTTGGTTTTAAAACCGATCACCGCTGCGGTATGATCCGCTAAAAGTTCATGTTTACCTGAAGTGAAGTCTTTGCCGTTCCATGTTCCGGAAAGGGTAAAATCTTTATCAAATTGAAGCACGAAGTAATTTTTGAAGTTCTTAAGTTCACCTCTGCTGTATCGCGTTGAATAGCCGATGATCTTTCTCTCGGATGGTATGATCTTTACGTACGACCCCTTATCAAAAGCATCAAGCACTACGTAGGCGCTATCTGTTTTTGGGAAAGTGAATCTGAACTGCGCAGCGCGCTCAGTGGGCGTAATTTCTGTCGTTACATCATGATCCGCCAGATAAACGCTGTAATAGTAGGGGGTAGATATTTCTGCTTTATGCGAAAACCAGCTTGCCCGTTCATTCTGACCTATATTAAGCTTTCCGGTAACGGGCATAATAGAGAATTGACCGTAATCATTCATCCACGGCGATGGCTGGTGAGTTTGTTTAAATCCAAGGATCTTATCAGCTGCATAGGTGTAAGCCCAGCCGTCGCCCATTTTACCAGTCTGCGGAGTCCAGAGGTTCATTCCCCAGGGAACGCCGATGGCCGGGTAAGTATTACCGTTAGAAAGGGACGGTTTCGAGTCGGTTCCCATCAATGGATTTACCCAGTCGACGGGATCGGTAACTTTAGAAACAGTTTGAGCTCTTAAATTGAACCATGAAAGAGCTAAAAAAAGGATCAGTAATTTATATTTCATCTTGATATTAGTTTAAGGTTTTTAAAATTTAACTCTTGGCGTAATCAGCCCAAAGCTCATATACAGTTTTTCCGGTTAAGCTTTTCCAGGTTTCATCCGTAACGGGTGCCCGCATCTCGAGCGCAACCCACAGCGTAAAAGGTGGATATCAGCCCGCTTAGTATTCATTTCTTAATCATTTTGATGGTATAGGAAGATTGAAATCTCCTTTAAAATTTACGTGGTGATCCAGGCAACTTGCTGCCCCTATTAATGCAGCGTTTTCCTGTAAAGTGGTAATTTTTATGGCTACATTAATCTGCTCAGCCTCTAAAACAGCCTCTAGTGCAGCTGAAAACGCGCTAAATGCCAATGAGATATTTCCCCCAATAATGACTAATTCCAATTGATGTTGTTTAATCAAGGGGCTAATAAACCGCCCCAGATTGTGTCCAAATTCCTTGAATACTAACGCAGCATTTGGATCTATCATCACTAAAGCCAACAGATCTTTTACACCGACCAATAATCTACCGCTCAATTCTTCATATCGTTTTATGAACCATCGGGTTGACAAGTAGTCTTCTGCAATACCCCCCAGGAAATGAGAATCCCATAAAGCTGCATCACTGGAAACACCATTTAGGTGCAAAGCAGAACCTAGTCCGGTCCCTAAAGTTATTCCCAGCGACTTGCCGTAGTCGCGTGCCGCACCGGCAAAAACTTCCCCCTGCAAGAAACCCGCAGCATCATTTATGAAGCCAATATTGACGGGTAAAATATTCAGACGGTTCGCCAGTTCCGCTTTAACATCAACTTTATACAGGGATTGAAATTTTCCCTGTTCTTTAATCAGGCATATTCCATTTGCATAATCGAAGGGACCAGGCATTGCAATGCCGAGTACTCTCTCCCTGATGACCGTGTCTTTAAAAGCTTCATTAATCACACTGCACCAACTATCCAATAAGATATTTGCGTCTTCACTGGAATCTACAAATCTGCGCCTATAGGAAGCGGGAACAATTTTTCGTGTTTCCAAGTCTACAAGAGCCGCTGTAATATGTGAGCCCCCGATGTCAATTCCCAATACTAGAGGCTTCTCCATTTATTATTTCTCAATTGTTATTTGTCAATTTGTACTAATGGTTTTGAACGTTGCTTGAAATAATTATACGCTCAAAAGCTGCGGCTTTTCATTAAATGTTTTCCAAAGAAGTTCACCAAACAGAGTATTTGACCATGCAAACCAACTGCGGGTAAAATTTTTAGGGTCATTCTTGTGGAAACTTTCATGCATAAATCCAGTTCCTCCATGTGTTTTTCTTAGTGATTGAATACAGGATCTGATCTCATCATCATTTTTAGATGTAAGAGCCCTCATAGTGATGCTCATCGGCCAGATCATGTCCTGCCCTACATGTGGTCCGCCAATTCCTTCTCCGGCAGTGCCTTTAAAAAAATAAGGGTTATCAGGAGAAAGAACAAACCGGCGGGTGTTTTTATAGATCTCGTCTTCCGGAGAGATTGCATCGAGGTAAGGTAAACTAAGTAAACTAGGCACATTGGCATCGTCCATCATGTAGGAACTTCCAAATCCATCAACCTCAAAAGCATATATTTTACCATATTTCTCATGAGATACGATTCCGTATTTCTGGATGGCAGCTTCTACCTCATGGGCAAGCGAAAGCAATTCTTTTTGCAAGTCTGCATCCTTGAAGAAGGTATTGACCAGTTCTGCAGCTTGTTTTAAACTTACCACCGCGAAAAAGTTAGAAGGGATAAGAAATGGAAAGATAGTAGCATCGTCACTCGGACGGAACGCGGAACAGATCAAGCCCACAGGATTTACCGGGAAACCAAATCCGGCCATTGGCAGTGAGTCAGTTGGATGAGGAGTCTGACGCTGGAAGCTGTAAGGCCCCAGGTTTGATTTCCTTTGTTGTTCTTTAAATACTTTTAAAATGGTTTCAATCGCCTTTTTCCAACTTTCATCAAAAGGTGATTTATCGTTCGTTTTTTTGTAATAATTGTAGGCTAATCTAATTGGGTAGCAAAGTGAATCAATTTCCCACTTGCGCTCATGGACACCAGGAAGCATCGCTGTTTTATCTGTTTTCCACTCTCCAACTTTATTAGGGTCGCCATAAAATGCATTAGCATAAGGATCCTTAAGAATACACTTGGTCTGGTGGTTGATTACTCCTTTGATAAGATCTTTCAATGGAGCGTCTTCGTTCACAAACTGAAGATACGGCCACACCTGAGCCGAGCTATCACGCAACCACATGGCGTCAATGTCGCCGGTAATTACATACGTATCAGGCTTACCTCCCTTTTCTGAATAATAAACCGTTGTATCTAGCGTGTTGGAAAAGCAATTTTCAAATAACCAGGTCAGTTCAGGGTTTTTTACCTTCTTTGAAAACACTTTAATAGCCGTATCTACTGATTTGCTTTTAAAATGTCTTTTGGAAGAAGCGATCCTGACAATGGGAAACTCAGGCGCCGAGGCAAAAGAAAGTTTAGACGAAATTAATCCTGCCCCCAGCAGGCTTGTGTTCTTTAAAAAAGTTCTTCTTTGCATAATTTACCTTATTTGTGTTAATGAAAAAGGTTTGTCTTCCACTGAAAGGCCACGATTTATGGCTGGCTTGTAGTCCATTTCCAGTTTCAATAAACCTCCGTTTGTAATATCTGAATGTTTTAAAAAGTTCCTTGTAAACGTCTTTCCGTTTAGCGTTGCTGATTTTATATAAACCTTTTCTTTTGAGTTTCCAGGAGCTTCGATAACGAACTTCTTACCGTTATCCAGATGTATAGTAGTTTTTTTAAAGAGCGGGCTACCCATTACGTATTCATCTACGCCGGGCGTTACGCTGTAAAAGCCAAGTGCGCTTAATACATACCAGGAAGACGTTTGTCCCTGGTCTTCATCGCCGGGATAGCCGTTCTCAGTGGCGTTGTAAAGTTTTGACATGATATTACGAGCATGAAACTGAGCTTTCCACGGTTCGTTGGCATAGTTATAAAGGTAAATCATATGCTGAATTGGCTGATTACCATGAGCATATTGGCCCAGATCAGCCATTACCATCTCTGTCATTTCATGGATCATGCCGCCATACGTGCCGACTTTTACATCATTAGGTTCAGAAAATACCGAATCAAGTTTGGCAGTAAAATTCTTGTTACCACCCATTAAATTAATCAGACCGTTCACATCCTGGAAGACTGACCATTGATAGTGCCATGCGTTGCCTTCCGTATACGGACCACCCCATTCAATGGGATCAAAGTTTGGTGTCCACTTTCCATCCGTGTTACGTCCGCGCATAAAACGCGTTGAAGGGTCATAAACATTCTTGTAATTATACATATGGCGCTCGAAGATATCAGAATAAAACTTATTACCGGTTGCTTTTGCCAGCTGATAGCCTGCAAAGTCATCGTAAGCATATTCCAAAGTTTTCGCTGTCGCTTCCCGGTACTTCGGATAGGGAACATAACCCAGCTGGTAATATTCTTTCCAGCCATCACGACCGTTTGCCGGGCCCCATGGTCCCTTATTGGTTGCTTCATGATAGTACGCCTCTAAAGCTTCTTTGGGATCAAAGGTCCGGATTCCCTTTACCCAGGCATCGGTTAGTAAAGAAATGGCGTGGTTCCCGATCATACTGCCCGCTTCACTTGGAAATGACCAGGATGGCAGCCAGCCGCACTGTTTATATGCATCAATTAAAGCCTGCATATAGCGGCCATGCATGGTAGGATGTAATATCGTATTCAACGGAAATTGCGCCCTGAAGGTATCCCAAAAACCTGTATCTGTGAACATATAACCCTGGTGTATTTTGCCGTCATATGGACTGAAATAATAGGGTTGACCTTTTTGATCAATTTCATAATACTTCCTGGAAAACAAGCTTGCCCGGAATAGACAAGAGTAGAAGGTTGCTTTATCTTCCTCAGAACCGCCTTCAACGACAATTTTTCCTAAGGCTTCATTCCAGACTTTTCCCGCTGTTTTTTTAGTTTGTTCAAGATTTCTATCCGCACCCAGCTCCCTGCTCAGGTTAAGTTCTGCCTGTTCCGGGCTAATATAGGACGAAGCTACTTTTACCTGTACTACTGTTCCAGGCTTAAATTCTATATAAGCTCCTTTTCCGCGACCTTCCGCTTCTGTTGAACCTGCCTGGATAGTATTTTTCCTATTCTCCCAGGTGCCGAATTTTTGGATAGGTTTATCAAACCTGATCACAAAAAAATTCTTAAATCCCTCCTTGAATCCCTCCCCATTATTGACAAAGCCGGTGATCTTATTTTCTTTTGGAAAGATTTTCACGCCGCTGATATTGGTATAACCATCCAATACCAGGTAACTCTTTTTCCCTTTTGGATAAGAAAATCTTAAATGTGCGCCTCTTTCGGAAGGAGAGATCTCTGTAACGATCTCATTCTTCAACTTTACTTTATAATAATTGGGTTTTGCTACTTCATCATCATGACTGAATTTTGTAGCACGTTTGTTTTCGTCTACTACCAGTTCATTAATTAAGGGCATAAAAGAAAAAACTGCGTAATCGCGGCTCCAGCTGCTGCATTGATGCGCCTGCTGAAAGCCTCTTATTTCGTCTTTGTGATACTGGTATTTCCAGCCGTCGCCATTTTTACCAGTTTGTGGAGTCCACGTATGCATAGCAAAAGGCAGGGCAGTAGTAGGGTAGGTGTTGCCCCGGGTAAGCTCATGACGTGAATTAGTCCCCTGAAGGGTATTCACGTAATTCACCAGGTCGGTTTCCTGTGCACCAAGTCTTAACGATAGAAAAAGGAGCAAGCAAGTACTTGTAATCTTAAAGTTCATAGACAGTCGTATATATGTTTATTTCCACTGGATATTTACTGAAACACCTTCACTGAAATTTTCTAGTCCCAACAATAGTGTGTGGGTGTTGGCATCCCATTGATTTTTTGTGAGGGTGACATTTTGATCAGATACAAAATGAGAAGCTGAAATTTTCACGGGCTTCGAAGGCAATACTATCCGCATCACATTCACAGTATTGGATGGACTTTTAGCAACAAAGCTGTAATGCTTTCCTTTTACTACTTCATGGCTAACCCTGGAAGCGGCAGCAAGTACCCGGGGTTTGTGACTCTTTAGTTTTTTTAGATCATATAAATAGCCTTGTGTTCCAGCTTCAATCACCTTTTCAGCTAACACAGGTAGGGTTGGATCAAACAGATCGATAACAGGTCCTTTTACATGTAAAGAATTCGTATCGATATTTTCATCCAGTACCGAAGCAATGATATAAGGTCCGCGTTCCAGGAGAAAATTATTTTTAAATTCAAGCTTTCCGGCCTTAGCAAACTGCTGATAAGCCGTTGCAACTTTTGAAATAAAGTCAGCGTCCGCATTTTCGCTCATAACTAACTCTTTGGGATCCTGTCTTACGATAACGGTTTTTCCTTTTTCTACGGTATATACTTGTTCACCGGAATCTGTTTGGATCCCGAGCACTTTGAACAAATGTTCTGATGGACTTGTAAAGCTGTTTAAACCTGTGTTCCACCATTCCTTTACATTTTGGAAAGGATCATTATCCCGGCCATAATAAATTAAAGTGCCTCCTTTTTTTACCCAGGCCGCCAAAGCCTCGTGATATGCCGGAGATAAAGGCTTCATGTTTGCATAGCTCATGATCAGTACCTTGATGTTGCTCAATGTATTGATATTTTCCAAATTTTCTATATGAACCGTTTCTACCGGGATACCCCGCTTAAGCAGGGGAAGTACCAATCCGTAAAAGTTACTAAGCTGGGGATCTTCGTAGCCCTTATGAGTTGGGAAACGCTGAAACATCATCGAATTTGCCAGTAATACAGCTATACCTTTACTGCCATTGATGGAATTTGCTGATGCTGGCATGTCATTCAACGAATTGACCATCACCTGCATTTGCGTAGCGTATTCAGGCGAAATGCCCTGTTTGCCTTCCTTGCCTTCAACATTAAATTTTCCTTGATAAATCCTGTTGGGCCATGGCATAACTTCATAATTGTCAACGCGTGGATATAAGAGCTGTGCGGTGAATGTTGCCTGGTAGTTGCGCTTATAATCGTCCCATGACTTTGCCCGGTCTTCTATAGGATCTGTTAGAAAGAAAACTTTTTTGCCGGTAGGAGCAGTCATGGATTCCATTGATCCGTACTCCAAAAAGGCGTTCTCAAAGACCCGCTCTTTACTTACTCCGTTAAAATAAACCGGTTCCCTGGAGGTACCTGTCCAGACCTGCGCGATATAGCCATCCATACCAGGCAGGTTAGCAAGCGCAGCTTCTGGGCTCACAATTTGCCACGATGAATAGTTGATCAGAGAATGTGTAGGAACATAGCATTTAACTCTTTTCCCTTTTTCCTCACTATAAGATTTGGCGTAAAGGAAAACCTCCTTGAGCGCATCAAAGTATAGCTGATATTTTAATTTAGAAGAGAGATAGGTAGCTTCCGGTGATTCATGCTGGGCAACCCAGGGTGAGTTATAGTACTTTTGCCATTCCTTTTTAAACGACTCACTGTAACCGGCTCTTGCCCAAAACTCCGGTTCTTCCAAGTAGATCGCGGTAACGCCCGCATCTATCGCTCTTTTAATATGTGTTTTTATATAAGTCAGAAAGGCTTTTGAAGGAACAATATACGGAACATCTTTTCCATGCCAGATCGTGTCTCCCCGCATAGTCACTTGTCCGTCTTCCCAATGCGTTTTACCGTCAAACTTACCGGTGAAAAAATCCTGGTATTGCCCCCAGGCGATCCCAGTCATAAACTGGACATTGTATCCTTTTTCCCGGTAGCCCTTGATGCGTTCTTCGAAGTTTCCTCCCGCATCGTTCACACCGTAAACCATTACTACATCTGACCGAACGTCATAGTCGGCTTTCCAGGGGGCAGCAATTTGAAAGGAAGTCTTTTCGCGAATCTCAGTCTGGGCAAGACTAGTTATTGCTAAAAAAAGTATCAGCGAAAAAGCAGTAACTGAGATAGAGTATTTCATTTGTCGCATGTTAGGATGAGATTTGAGACTTAGGATAAGGGGGTTAGTCCAATTTTTTCAGACCAGATCTTTCTTTTCGTAGTTTGGGTCTATTTAAGATGACCGGCTAACAGCCGGTCATCTTAGAACTTAGATAAAATTGATTTTTTATCACCAACCCGGATTCTGCACCATCAGATCATCTGAATTTACATCATTCGAAGGGATTGGAAACAGATAATGTCTTTTTTGGAATACCCTGGTTTCAAAAGGAGTAACCTGTAAAAACTCCGGCAAATTCTGGCTAATGTTTAAGCCATAAATAGGTCCGTTATCTGTTTGCTCGGCTATCTTCCAGCGACGCGTATCAAAGAATCTCACGTTTTCAAACGCAAGCTCAACGCGGCGTTCTTTTCTTATAGCTTCACGAGTAGATTCCTGGTTGGTCAGCGCAGGTAAATCGGCAGAACCATATTGCGGAATACCGGCTCTTTCCCTGATCAGGTTGACATATTTCATAATATCCGGATTTCCAGGCTCTGCTTCATTCAGTGCCTCTGCATAATCTAAGAATACATTAGCTAAACGGTACAGAATAACAGGACGGTTATTTTCTCTCCAGTTACCCAGACCCATCGCTTTGCGAACGGCATAACCTGTTACTGTATAATCATTGCCTCCGGTCGCTTTTCCAGAATTTCCGTTATTGTTAAACTCGGTAATGATATTGCCGTTGTTTCTGTTCAACCACACACTATTATGGTAGGTAATGTTCACATAAAAACGGGGTTCACGATTTACCCATTGGTTATAAGTATCGGTCTGGATCGGGCTTCCCGGAGCCTGGTACATGGTAAAACCATTGTTGACATAGTTTGAAGCAGGATCGTCAATACTCCGGCCATTCGCTGTAAAGAAGGCGTCAACCAGATTCTGGGTAGCACCCAGACCTGCAGAGCCTCTTGACTCTGAATTAGATCCATTATGATAAGGGGTCAGTTCATATTGCCTTCCTTCGATAGAAGACTCGATCCTCGACCAAATGATCTCATCATTAAACCGCTCTAAAAATACGTTGCGGCATGATAAGTAAGGATCAAGAACACCATTTGTATTAACCTGATAAAGGCTGTATTTGGTGGGAACAAGCTGGCTTATAAAGCTTGCGAAAGCGTCTGATGCTCTCTTCCATTTGGCCTGGTCAACGGTTTGGCTAACAAGTTGCTTCCCGTCCTTATTCTTTAAATTTGCCAGGTCTGTATTTCCATTAAATAGTGGACTTGCAGCCAGCATATATGCCTGTGCCCTAAAGGCTAAAGCGGCACCTTTAGTAACCCGACCATAGTTATTATCGTTATGATTTACAGGCAATACCGCTGCTGCGCTTTCCAGTTCAGAAGCGATGTAGTCGATACATTCATCAAAACTGCTTCTTGGCAAACGAATACTTTCAGAAGGGGCATCCGGTTCTATCACATTTTCACCTAACACCACAACCGGTCCGTATATGCGTACCAGGTAAAAATAATAGATCGCCCTTAGGGCCCTGGCCTCGGCTTTATATTGTGCCTTAGTTTCAGGGGTGATATCCTGGCTTACCCTATCAATATTTGCCATAAAGAAACTGGCTGAACGGATACCTTTATAGAAATTTCTCCAGTAGTCGTTTACAAACCCAGAGTTTGCATCCCAGTTACCGATGTTTACGTTATTGGCTTTATTAAAGCCCCATACAAACTCCGCCTCGTCAGAAGCTCCGGTCCATATTCCCGCATTCCGTCCGGTATTAGGGTCTCTCTGGCCAAACTCGTCCGGTACCCAGGCATAGATGTTATTCAGAAATTTTTCTGCGGTAGCCCTGTTTGTAAAAGTTTCATCAAGGGTTAAACGGTCGTTGGGGACCTGATCTAAAAAGTCCTTGTTACAAGAGGTAGCAAATGTTAAGCCTGCTACCATTGCGATATAAATATATTTTTTCATGATTTTCTGGCAAATTAAAATTTAGCGTTCAACCCTAATGATATGGTTCTGTTCAAAGGATATTTAGATCCGTTAGAAGTATTCAATTCAGGATCCCATAATTTGAATTCGCTGAATGTTAACAGGTTAGAGCCAATTAGATAAACGGCGGTATTTTTCAAGTGTAATTTCGATGAGATTCTTTGAGGTAAGTTATAGCTGATCTGGGCATCTTTCAACCTCATGAAGCTTACATCTTTCACCCACCATGTACTGGTCTGGGTATTATTGAAATTTTGATCTTCTCCGTAAGCTAAACGCGGATAAAAAACATCCTGACTAGGGTTTTCTGGAGTCCATCTGTCTGTTACGTTGCTGAAGGCATTACTTAAACCGCCACCGCCATTATAAGGAAAGATTCCGGAACCGTTAACGCTGATATCAGCTCCAGAAATTCCCTGGAATAACGTGCTTATCGAAAATCCTTTATGGGATATGTTAAATCCAAAACCGTAGATCTTGTTGGGAACATCACCACGGCCAATACGGGTCTTGTCGTAATCATTGATCAGGCCATCATTGTTAAGATCCTGATATTTAATATCACCCGGTCTTACTAATTGCTTAGATCCTGGTGTAGCACTCGCGTCGATTTCTGCCTGATTTTCAAACAATTTTTCTGCGACGTATCCATATCGTGAAAGGATGTTATTACCGATATGATCCATCCACGGGAATGGCTGCTGAGGACGATCGTCTTCAACCAATTTATCCTTATTATAGGTAAAATTACCTCTTAAGCCAACGTCAACCTGTCCGACTTTGATGTTATATTCCAATGTAGCATCAAAACCACGGTTATCAACTACACCGAGGTTACCGTAAGGGGAGTTAATTAACCCAATGTAGGATGGGATAGATTGACGCTGTAAAAAGATCCCTGTCCGTCGCTCCTTGAAAATATCCACCATCAGGTAGAGATTGTCATTAAGTGTGCGGATCTCCATACCAAGATCCTGCTTTCTCGATTCTGCCCATCGGATATTTACTCCATAGTCAGAAACATTGACACCACCGGGATTGTTAAAGTTTTTACCCAGCTGATAGCCATCTGCATTATCTGCCACAAGTGTCAGGTACGCAAATCTTCTTCCGTTGATTTTACCAATTCCGGTAATACCGTCAGAATATCTGAATTTCAGGAAGGATATAACATCCTTAACCGGCTCAAAGAATTTTTCATTTGATGGGATCCAGCCTATACCGAAAGCCGGAAATGAACCAAATCGATTTTCAGGTGCAAATAATTCAGATCCGTTATAGCCGAAGTTAACCTCACCAAAGTAGCGATCATCATATGAATAGGTTGCACGCGCGGCTAAGCCTACCTGGCGTTCTGGTATCGAAGAAGTGAAGTTACCTGCAAATGGATCCGTATAATCCTGAGTGTAACCCAATACAAGGCCACCAACACGGTGTTTCCCAAAGGCGCGGTCATAATTTACAGCAGCTTCTGTATAAAAGTTACGGGTACCACCTCTATTTGGGTCAAAATTTAAATAATTACCATTACTGGTGTAGGTCTGCCTTAAATTCAGGGTTCCGTCCGCATTGTAAGGGGAATCTGAGTTTGGAAGGTTTTCGATGAAATAAGTACTTTCTCTTTTTGAACGCTTAATTTGGTTCTGATTGTAAGCATCAAAAGCAACCATCGCAGTGGCCGAAAGGCCTCTTGTCAGATCCTCTAAGTCTTGAGTAAGCCTTAAGTTGGTATATAATTGATTTTTAAACTCGGTACGGTAACCTCGTCTCGTCAAGTCGGCGTAAGGGTTTCTGAACCCACCATTTGATGATCTTCCAGGAATGAAGTTTCCCGGATACATAACCGGATATTCTACCGGAGATACGTCTAATGCTGAGCGAAAGATATCCTCGGTATTCTCTCCCGGATAGTTACCGGATGAAGCGTATCCTTGTATACCCAGATCAAGTTTCGTAGTACCTGTAAGTTTCAGGTTCAGGTTACTGGTAAAGTTGTACCGTTTGAAATCAAGAGAAGAGTTATATTGAGCTAGCTCATCAGTTTTTAAATAGCCAGTTTCATTATAATAAGCCAGTGATACATAGTACTGCGCATTGTCAGAACCACCACCAGCATTTAAATTAGCTCTCCTGTTCCGGCTGGTCTCATTAAATATCTCATCCATCCAATTTACGTTTGGATAAAGTAGCTTATCTTCCCCAGAAGCGGTTTTGCTGATATAATCCTGAGCGTATTTGGGGGTTAGGCCTCTGCCAACGCTTGCCTCATTTGCAAGGTTCATATAGGTAACCCCATCCGCCAGTTCAGGCCTGGTAGTGAAAGAGCTAACTCCTTCATTGTAGTCGAAGTTAATATTTGGCTTACCGATCTTCCCAACTTTTGTTTTGACGATGATCACTCCGTTTGCACCCCGAACCCCGTAAACGGCGGTTCCTGAAGCATCCTTAAGCACGGTAAAAGACTCAATATCTTCCGGGTCAATATTGCCGATAGATCGTTCGACCCCATCAACCAATACTAACGGTGCACTGGAGTTTCCTCCAAATGTAGAAATACCACGTATCCAGATATCTGCCGTGCTTCTGCCTGGCTCACCGCTTCGCTGCACACCAACTACCCCAGCAATTCTGCCGGCCAGTGATTGAGTGACACTTGACACGGGCATCTTTAATTCCTTACCCGTAATGGTTGATTGTGAGCCAATGAGTGATACTTTACGCTGCGTACCGAAACCAACCACTACCACCTCTTCCAGGGCGCTGCTGTTTGGTGTAAGTTGCACTGCGATATTGTTTTGATCTCCTACAAGGATCTCTTTAGCGTCATAACCTAAATAGGTAAAGATCAGCACTGACTCAGACGAAGGAACCGTGATGCTGAAAGCTCCGTTCAGGTCAGTTGCGGCAGCAGTCAGGGAACCTTTAACTTTGATGCCAACACCCGGAAGGGTAAGGCCATTTTCATCTTTTACAATACCTCGTACTACAATTTCTGCTCGCTGAGTCTGTAGCGATAGCATGGCAGTAGCTGAAGAGCCCGTTTCAATGTTAATGACATTTCCAAAACTTGGAAATGCACTAAGATTTAGGGCTAGAAGACAACCTAAGCCATAGGTCGCCCCATTTTTAACCAATTTAACATTGGTTAATCGGGTAAATCTTTTGTTCATAGTTTTTCTGGTTGGTTTATTAGATTAGTTATTAGAGGGAATTACAGGTATAGCATTCTTTATTTTTTATTTTTCCAATGTTCTTCCAGAGCCTTAATGAAATAGCCCCCTACCACGCTTCTGGCCCTGAAGTTCATGACTTCGCCATCCAGTGTTTCATGCCAGTCGCTCAAAGGCACTCTTGATTTGCTGTCTGTAGTAAACCGGTGAATTGGCTTAACAAATGCTTCAAATTCTTTCTGACTATCACTTAGAGTTGCACTCCAGAGTGTCCAGTCGGACTTTGTATAAGTTTTTCGGCTATCAAGGGGCAGTCCGAATGCATTTTGTTTACCCAGATAGTATTTGATTTCTTTTTCATAAACCGCTTTCGGAAACAGGTCTAGTTCTAATAATTTATCCCAAACCAGGTTGTATTTCTGACTCCAGGTATTTTTATCATCAAAGGTTAATGCGTAATGGTCACCGGCATCTGCAAGGCTCATCCATTTGACGGCCATGTCTTTGGCTGCCGCTGTATAGAACTTTGCATCTTCTGCCTTACCCAGACGTTGGGCAAGCTGTCCGTAAGCCCCCAGGGCAACAATTGCCTTCACAGACAAGTTGGCATTGCGTGCCAGGTGGCCGGCAAAGTCATCAGTACATAACTGGTTTGCCGGATCAAGGCCTTCCTTTAGTAAATATTTTGCCCATACGGTTAAAGTAGCCCAATGTGTTTCGGAGTAGGCTGCATTCCCTTCTGCCCGTGCAATGGCAGCTGCCAGAATGATCATGTTCCCGGCTTCTTCAACGGGCATGTCTTCGCCATAGGTTTGGCCATTTGCCTGGGGATAAGTGCCAAGATCATGTGCGGGAAATGGTTTTTTCCATTTTCCACTTTCCGAGTAATAGAAAATACCGTTCATCATGCCTTTCAAGAGCTCCGGATTATAAATAAGGTATTGCGGCGCTGAAGGATAAGTCAGGTCAACCGTATTAACCGACCCATTACTGAAGTTTTCTTTTGACAAGAATAGAAGCGCGCCATTTGGAGCATATACAATTTTATGGGCCGCAATACTCTGGCGGTAGGCCAGCTTGCAGAGATCAGCATAATCTTTGCCCCCGGCTTTTAACGCATCATCATATAATTGCTTATCGAATTGAGCACATGCTACAGCGAGTTTCTGATACTCGCGGTCAGAAAGGCTCAGCAGCTCTTCAAAGCTCTCGTATTTGGATTTCCAAAGCGGCTTAAGGTTCTCTCCAAAATATTGTATTGGGTTGATATCATCATAGCCGAGCATCAGGTACTTCTCTACCTTTGTGGCTTCAACTTTGCCGAATGGTATTACGCTTTCAAGGTTAAGATTCTGTGCATTTAAAACCTCCGCAGGCTTGTTATTCTTAGTGGCTGTGCCTCCTAAATATGTCTCTCTCTTAGTTGAGATGGATTGTTTCGCATTGAATCGCGAAGGAACTGCCACGTATAAATACCCCCAGTCAATCCGTACATCGTCACCCGTTTTTTGTAGTATCGGTTGTTCCACCGTTCCGGTTTTTAGAATTGAAAGGCCCCCTGTTTGTTTCTTCCACGCCGAGACTGGCTGAACGGTCTGATTTACCGCCAGGTTAGATGATGCACTAAAATAAAGCTCGACATCATGAGCCTTGCCATCCGCCGATTGCGCTGTATAGCTGATATAGCCTACCGGCCGGGCTGTCAGTTCGATATCATTTAAAAGCAGGGGTGATGTGAAAGTGACATCGAGGTTAACTGGTCCGCATTGAAACTTGTAAAAAGTTCGCGTTGCCTGGACACTCACATTTAATTGTTTGGCCTGCAAAGCCTGGTTCGTTTGCGGTACATCCTCAACTATCCCTGCATCTATATGACGCCCTCCTGCTGTGTTCTTGCAGTGAATCGAAAGTATATTGTTGCCTTTTTTCAGCAGGTTGTCCTTTATAGGGATGTAGATGTATTCGTGAACCCAACCCACTTTTTCATAGATCATGGTGCCGTTCAGATAGACCTTCACATTATCATCATGATTAAGTTTCAGAAACTTCTTGCTGGCTGACAGTTTGTTTACGGTAAATGACCGCCGAATGAAAATTTCCTCTGTCTCCCACCTGGTTCTCGCCTTTTGGTCATCTCCTAAAGGTGCTGTACTTTGTTTCCATTTGCTGTCGTCAAACGGAAACGCCTGCCAGTTGCCCACCGGTGAAGTCAGGGTGTATTTTACCTGGTGATCTTTTTCATCGGAAGCCGGGAGCACTGTTTTGTAGCTGCTTTCTGGCTTGCCAAGAAAACGATATAGTTTATCATCTACTTTCAATATTCCAACAAGGGATTGGTCTTTCCCGGTCCAATGCCTGGTTGATGATGCGTTCAAATCATCATCAAATGACCATAAGCTAAAATAAGTGTCATGAGTTAGCAGCGGGTAGGCAGGTACCTTGTCCTGACTGAAGCTCATCGTTGCACAGAAGAAGAAGAAAATGGCGGATAACAGGATCTTTGGCTTTCTCATTTTTGGTTAATTCTGATGTCAAACATTTAAACCGTTAACTAACTGTAAAACACAGCAGACCATCACCACGCTCATGCCAGCAAAATGGTGGTTTACAGTATTTTAATAAATTAATTGAACGCTAAGCGGTGATTGGTTGGTTAGACTAAAACGTTTTAGCAAAGTCAATGATAACCAAGTTTCAGCAGATTAAAAAAGTATTTTAATTAAGTTTAAGGTAACAAAGACGTTACATATCTGTGCTCTTTACCGTTAAAAGTAAAATGTGACAAGTCCAGCGCAATAGAATACATGTCTGATATCGCAGAAATTATGTTTTTATCTGTTTGCAGGATAAAGTTATTGCTTGGGAAGCTGTTTCAAAGAGTACTTTGGATCCTAGACTAAATCAATTTAGCAAATCTTGCTATTTGCCACAATGTGAAAGATCACGCATCCGCCGGAATCCATGTTTAGACCCCAAGGGCTTTAATTCGAACGGTCACGGTAAGCAAGGGGGGTGATATTATTTCGTTATTGAATTTTTAGACACAGAACACCTTCACCGGTACACTGTCGTTGGGAAGCATAAACATTCACGAGCTTGAAAGGAATGTACTCTCTGGAAAAAGATGTTTGATCCCCCTGCCTCAACGACAACTATAGAATTCTAAGCTGATGACGAAAATGTACTTTATTAAGTCTGAAATTCCGATCTGTTATTTAATCTGTTTGATCTTCCGAACCTACTCGTCCTAAGTGTCTCATGATTGATTCATTTGTTCTCTACTATTTGTTAAGGCATACTAGTAGTATTCTTGTAGATTCTTCTTAGCAGACTACTAGAAAACTACTAGGAAGCTACTAGCAAACTACTAGGAAACCCGACTTGGGACCGACTCAGATTAAGCGACAAATCATCGGATGTAGAGAATCCGTAAAACGGTTTGTAAAATGAACTCTGGAGAGTGAAAAATGACCGGAACTTAAAGAGTTTAAAGTCGCCCGCCCCGGTTGATTTTATATGCTTTAGGTCTTTCGGAGATTTCTATTTTTACTTTGGTTTATACAGCGGAATGAGCGAAATAGACATGGGGTAAGTCACCATCAGGCGCTTAGAAACCTGTGTCCGGCACCGCCGATAATTGCAGCTGGTGTAAAGCGCTTAAGGGATTCGCTTTAAAGCTTCATCTTAAGAAAGCCGTGGATTTAATGCGATAGGATCCCATTCAGAAAACAGGCTTAGCAGATCCTCGACCGGGATATTACAAATCAGCTATCTTGAGCAGGATCGTTTTAGTTGCGCCGGTATTTTTTTCTACATATTTCCTCGCTTTAACACCGCTTTCTGCTCTGTAGCGCTCGTCTTTTCCGAGTTTTTTAAATATATCATTCAGATCCTCTTCATCCCTGATGGGAAAAGCAGCTCCAATTTCAATGAGGTCTTTAGCTTCCTGAAATTTATGATAGTTAGGTCCAAAGATTACAGGCCTGCCAAAGGCGGCAGCCTCCAGCGTATTATGAATTCCTGCACCAAAGCCTCCTCCTATGAAAGCGATGTTGCCGTATTGATACAGGGACGAAAGCATGCCGATGTTGTCAATGATCAGCGTTTGAGTTGATGAGACAGACTCATTAAGGTCAGAAAATCTGATACTATCTTTAAATAGTTCTTCGATTTCTTTTATCCGGGTCTCGCCAATTTCATGAGGTGCAATAATGAACTTCCAATCAGGATATTGGTTGACTAAAGTTGAAAGAAGTCGTTCATCAGGCAGCCAGGTACTTCCGGCAAGAAAAACAGGGCGGTTGCCACAGAATACATTTATTCCGGGTATCTGTTTAGGGTTTTGGGCATTTTCATACACCCGGTCAAAACGGGTATCGCCAGTAACCATTACATTTTTGATGCTTATACCCTCCAATAGCTGTTTACTATCGCCGTTCTGAACGAAGAAATAAGTTACGCATTCAAGCATCCGGCGGTGTAAACTTCCATACCATCTAAAAAAGGGCTGGCTTTCTCGAAAAATTCCCGATATAACGTAGAGGGGGATTTTTCTTTGTTTCAACTTCGAGAAATAATGAAACCAATATTCATACTTCGTAAAAATGGCAACATTTGGATTTACCAGCTCTATAAACCTTTCAGCATTTTCTTTTGTATCGGCAGGGAGGTAAAAAATATGATCGGCAAGCTGGGAGTTTTTTCTAACTTCATATCCCGATGGAGAAAAAAAGGTTATCAATATTCGTTTCTCCGGATACTGCAGTCGCATGCCTTCAAGTACAGGGCGTCCCTGCTCAAATTCTCCAAGGGAAGCGAAATGAAACCAAATATGCTGACTGCCCGGAAGAATTTGGTCTTGTATTTGTTCAAAGATGTTTTGTCTTCCCTGGATCCATGCTTTTGCTTTAGAACTTTTCAGAGAGGCAAATTTTACAAACAGAGTGTAAAGCCGGATACCAAGATTGTATAGAAAAAGCATTCGAATTCTTATATTCGGCCAAGTTAAACTTTAATACTTCAATTTTAATTTACCTAAAAGTGAAAACCGCATCAGTATGCGGTCTGACATCAAAAAACAAAATAGATACAAATGAAAATAGCTGTTATCGGTACCGGATACGTAGGTTTAGTAACGGGGACATGTCTTGCTGAAACTGGCAACGTCGTGACCTGCGTTGATATTAATGAAGAGAAAGTTCAAATGATGCGGGACGGAAAAGTTCCCATTTATGAGCCAGGATTGGATATCTTGTTTCACCGGAATATTGAGCAGGACCGACTAAAATTTACTACAGATCTGGCGGAAGCTATAAGCGACGCTAAAATAATTTTTCTGGCCCTGCCAACTCCTCCGGGAGAGAACGGCGCTGCAGATCTAAGTTATGTACTGGGTGCATCGAAAGATATAGCCAAGTTGATTACAGAATATAAGGTGATCATCACTAAATCAACAGTTCCGGTTGGTACTGCTGACAAAGTTGTCAAAGTTTTCAAAGAAAATACGTCCGTTGAAGTAGATGTGGTATCTAATCCGGAATTCTTAAGAGAAGGGGTGGCGGTAGATGATTTTATGAAGCCCGACCGCGTTGTGGTTGGAACCAGCAGTGAAAGAGCTCAAAAGCTAATATCGGAGCTTTATGGACCCTATGTCCGTCAGGGTAACCCGATCATTTACATGGATGAACGTTCGTCCGAATTGACGAAATACGCCGCTAATTCATTCCTTGCAACCAAAATTTCATTCATGAATGAGATTGCGAACCTGTGTGAGTTGGTGAACGCAGATGTCGATTCGGTACGGAAAGGTATAGGAGCTGATGAGCGCATTGGTAAGCGTTTTCTATTTCCGGGTGTTGGATATGGAGGAAGCTGCTTCCCGAAGGATGTTCAGGCGCTGGCTATGTCAGCCGACGAGCATGAATATGATTTTAAGATCCTGAATGCTGTGATGGATGTCAACGAAATTCAGAAGAAAGTATTGGTTGAAAAAATGCGTAAATACTACAATGGTGATCTTGCCGGCAAAAAGTTCGCTTTATGGGGTTTAGCTTTTAAACCTGCCACTGATGATATTCGCGAAGCACCCGCTTTGTATATAATCGAGGAGTTGTTAAAAGATGGCGCCGAGGTAGTTGCCTTTGATCCGGAAGCAATGGATAATGTTAAAAAAGTAGTAGGTGATAAGATCCAGTATGCCTCCAACCAATATGAAGCCTTGCAAGATGCAGATGCGTTGATAATCGTAACCGAATGGTCGGTATTCCGTACACCTGATTTTGACCAGATTGATAAGGCGTTGAAGCAAAAAGTAGTTTTTGATGGACGTAATCTGTATGACCTGCAGAAAATGATTGACTGTGGGTATTATTACAACAGCATCGGTAGAAAAGTAATCACTACTTCCACGGAACAGCCTATATTTGCGAACGGTGTTGAAAAATAACGTAATTGTTGTTACCTGCACTGTCGTATAAATATCTTAAGAAAGATGTACATCCGCGAGCTATATTCGCAGGTGTACATTTTTTGCCTTTAAACAACGTTCATTTTAATGAAAGACCAAAAACGAATTTTAATAACCGGAGCAGCCGGTTTCTTAGGCTCCCATTTATGCGACCGGTTTATTAGTGAGGGTTTCCATGTAATAGGCATGGATAATCTAATCACCGGCGATCTGCGGAATATCGAACATCTTTTTAAACTTGAGAACTTCGAGTTTTATAATCATGATGTTTCGAAATTTGTGTATGTACCTGGTAATCTTGATTACATCCTGCACTTTGCCTCGCCGGCAAGTCCGATAGATTACCTTAAAATTCCTATCCAAACCCTTAAAGTGGGATCGTTAGGAATCCATAACTTGTTAGGTCTGGCAAGAGCCAAGAATTCGAGACTACTGATTGCCTCAACATCTGAGGTATATGGGGATCCGACCGTCAATCCACAGCCTGAAGAATACTGGGGTAATGTTAATCCTGTTGGTCCAAGAGGCGTGTACGATGAAGCGAAACGTTTCCAGGAAGCAATCACGATGGCTTACCATACTTTTCATGGATTGGAGACCCGTATCATCAGGATCTTCAATACCTATGGCCCGCGAATGCGTTTGAACGATGGAAGAGTTTTACCTGCATTTATCGGACAAGCGTTAAGAGGAGAGGACCTGACCGTTTTTGGTGATGGAACTCAAACCCGTTCATTCTGTTATGTGGATGATTTGGTTGAAGGAATTTATCGCCTTCTGTTCTCTGATTATGCACAACCAGTTAATATTGGCAATCCGGATGAGATAACCATCAGCCAGTTTTGTGAGGAGATTATCAAACTGACCGGCACTGATCAGAAGATCGTATATCATGAACTTCCTACGGATGATCCAAAACAGCGACGTCCGGATATTACAAAGGCGAAAGCGATTTTAGGGTGGGAGCCTAAAGTAAGCAGGGCCGAAGGTTTGAAAATTACATACGAATACTTTAAATCTCTGCCTGAGCACGAAATATTACATAAAGATTTTACTTATTATAATAAATAAATGTCTTCTAAAACGATATTGGTAACAGGTGGCACAGGCTATATTGGTTCTCATACGGTAGTTGAATTGATGAATGCCGGCTATAAGCCTGTTATCGTGGATAACTTCTCAAACTCATCCCCTAAAATCATTGACCAGATTGAGGCCATCACAGGCACCCGTCCCGAATACTTTGATTTAGACTTGTGTGAAGAGAAGCTCACAAATGACTTTGTGAACGAGAATCCGGAGATAAGCGGAGTAATACACTTTGCTGCATTTAAAGCGGTAGGCGAGTCGGTAGAAAAGCCGCTTAAATATTATCATAATAATATTTACTCACTGATTAACTTGCTGGAGGCGTTTAGTTCTAAGTCAGTTAATTTTGTGTTTTCATCTAGCTGTACCGTGTACGGGCAGCCTGATGAACTGCCAGTTACTGAACAGGCGCCGGTGCAAAAGGCTGAGTCGCCTTATGGGAATACCAAGCAGATCGCAGAAGAAATTTTAGCGGAGGTGGCTGCGGTCACTCCGGATTTACGGGTAATCGCCTTGCGGTATTTCAACCCGGTTGGTGCACACAAAACGGCGCTGATTGGTGAATTGCCTATTGGTGTGCCACAAAATCTGGTGCCTTTCATAACGCAGTCGGCAATAGGAAAACGCGGACCACTCACTGTTTATGGCAATGATTATGATACCCCGGATGGAAGTTGTATTCGCGACTATATTCATGTAGTGGATTTGGCTAAAGCACATGTGGCTGCCTTAAAACAAATGGAAAAGGCTGATCAAACAAGTAATTATGATGTTTTCAATATAGGTACTGGTAAGGGAAGCTCGGTATTGGAAGCCATTAAGGCTTTCGAAAGCGCAACAGGCGTTAAGCTGGACTATAAGATAGGCGCACGCCGTCCCGGTGATATTGAAAAGATTTTTGGTGAGGTGACCAAAGCGGAAACCGAGCTTGGCTGGAAAGCCGAGTTGGATCTTAACGAAATGATGCGCTCCTCCTGGGCCTGGGAAAAATATCTTCAGGAAAATCCACTTTAAATAGGTAAGAGACTTAGATTTAAGTCCTGAGAGCGCATACTATATATCACCTTCTATCTTATTATTATTTCTTTAATGTCATCGACTTCAGATAATACTCTAAGTAAAAAAATATTGATCACCGGAGGAGCCGGCTTTATCGGTTCGCATGTGGTGAGACGGTTTGTCACATCCCATCCCGATTATCAGATTGTAAACCTCGATAAATTAACCTACGCGGGTAATCTCTTGAACCTGAAAGACATTGAAAATAAGCCTAACTACCGGTTTATTAAGGGTGATATTGTAGAGGCAGGTTTCATTGATCAGCTTTTTGAAAAAGAAAAATTTGATGCCGTAATTCATTTGGCTGCCGAGTCGCATGTAGACCGCTCTATAAGCAGTCCGCTTGATTTTGTTATGACCAACGTGGTTGGTACAGTCAATCTCCTTAACTCAGCACGACAATATTGGAAAGATGACTATAATACACGTCGCTTCTACCATGTATCAACTGACGAAGTCTATGGCAGTCTGGGAGAGGAAGGAATGTTCACTGAAACAACTGCATATGATCCGCATAGTCCTTACTCTGCATCAAAGGCCAGCTCGGATCATTTTGTAAGAGCTTACCAGGATACTTATGGATTGGATACGGTAATTTCCAACTGTTCGAACAACTACGGTTCCTATCACTTTCCAGAGAAGTTAATTCCTCTGGCAATAAATAATATACAGCAGAATAATCCAATACCGGTTTACGGCAAGGGCGCAAACATTCGCGATTGGTTATGGGTAGAGGATCATGCGAGAGCCATTGACCTGATTTTCCATAAGGCAAAAACCGGTACTACTTATAACATTGGCGGTCATAATGAATGGAAAAACATAGATCTCATTCATCTGCTCTGCAAGATCATGGACCGGAAATTAAGTCGGCCGGAAGGTACTTCAGCAAAATTGATAACTTATGTAACCGATCGTGCAGGTCATGATCTTCGCTACGCTATTGATTCAAGTAAATTACAAAACGAATTAGGATGGGCACCAAGCCTGCAGTTCGAGGAAGGCCTTGAAAAGACGGTTGACTGGTATCTTGAAAACACTGAATGGCTAAACAGTGTTACTTCTGGAAACTATCAAACGTATTACCAGGAGCAATATTCGGAACGATAATGTTCAACATATTTAAGAAGGCCAATAAAGAACCTCAGATCAACTTTTCTCAGCTAGGGGTCGATATGCATTCACATGTCATACCCGGTATAGATGATGGTGCTCAAAACATTGGTCAATCTCTGGCGCTAATTTACGCATATATGGATCTGGGTTTTCGTAAGATCATTACGACGCCTCATATTATGGCCGATTATTACCGTAACACCCCCGAGATTATAAACCGCGGTTTGGATACTTTGCGCGAAGAGCTTCAATTGCAGAATATCAATTTTGAAATAGAAGCCGCGGCAGAGTACTATCTTGATGAGGTTTTTGAAACGAAGCTTGACAAAGGTGATATGTTAACAATGGGTGATGGTTATTTGCTCTTCGAAATCTCATTTGTAAACTACCCTCAAAATCTGATGGATATCATCAGAAAGATTCAGGACAGAGGCTATAAGCCCATTCTTGCCCATCCCGAGCGATATCCATATTTCTTTGAATCTATGGATCACTACCAGCGAATCAGGGAAACCGGATGTTACCTGCAACTGAATACCATCTCCCTCACGGGATATTATGGCAAGTCCTCCCAGAAAGTTGCCGAAGAACTTGTTGATAATATTCTGATTGATTTCATTGGGAGTGATATGCATCATATAAAACATGCTATTGCTTTAAAGAAGTCATTGAGCTTGCCTTATGTAAACAGGCTGCTGACTGATTACCAGTTGCAGAATGTGCTGTTGTAATAACTTAACCAATCAGAGATCCTTATAGTTGTGGCAGCCAGGCATAGCTTGACGCTCCAAAAAGTCGTAGTTCTCGTTAACGGGACTTCGCCTCGTGAAACCGTTCCAATTTGCTGAGCAGGCGAATTAAATCCATCTTTTCAAAGTGGGTAAGGGGCTCGGTCACATTTTTGCTCGCTGCTCTTATTCTTTCCATACTTTCGTTCAGGATTTTAGTTCCTTTGGGGCTTATATGAATCATTCTATTTCTTTTGTCGTCTGTATGTCCGGTTTGCTCTACAAAGCCTCTGCTAATTAGCCTGTTAATTATTTGCATTCCCGCCGACTTATCATGGACATTAAAGCGGATGAGCCCGGTCTTTGTCATGCTTCCAAAAGAGGTAAGCGTAATTAAATAGATGAAATCATCAGGAGTAGAAAACTCAGTGTCGGTAATTACCGCTTTAGCCTGCAGTTTGGCATACCGGTAAAGGTGCACCAGCGAGGTATTGATAATGCTGTCAGCAGAACGCCCCTGCGATTTTCCTTCCCAATCCGGTTCCTCCAGCAGCGGCCTTCCGTTTTTGAGGAAGTGTGCAGTTAACCATTGTCCAAAAGGGTATACATCGGGTCCCTGTTCCGGACATTCTTTTTCATACAAACCCACCAATTCCACCAGGTTTATAATCAGGCTGTAGTACATATCTAAGAAATTACATTTCGCTAAAATAAGCATTAATGGTATATTAATATACTTTATTCTTTAATTTTACCTCTATAATATGCATGGACAGTAATTAATTGGTACTTTTTAACACTAAATGGAATAATATTTGTTGCAGTTAGTACAAAAATATACTAATCATGAAACACTTCAATTTCAACTTGTTTAGAAAACCTGCGATAGCACTGGCTATGTTCGAAACCTTATTATTGGGCTCTTGTAAAGACGATGACGACGAGATGGTAGCCAGCCAGACCGTGGCTGAAATAGTCATCGCAGACAACAACTTTTCTCTCCTTGAGACAGCAATTGCCCACGCTGGACTAACTACCGTGTTAAGCGGAGACGGACCCTTTACTGTTTTTGCGCCTGACAACAACGCGTTTATCGCAGCTGGATTTGATACTGACGATAAAATCAAGGCAGTGCCCGCGGAAACGTTAAAGAACATCCTGCTTTACCATGTGCTAAGTCAACGAGTTCCTTCTTCCGGAATTACCGCTGCAAGTAATACTCCTGTCCCATCAGCAGCAGGTCCCGATGTTTTCATTACCAAGAAATCTTCCGGAGTATTTGTGAACGGCGCAACTGTAACGAAGGCGGATGTGATGGCCCGCAACGGAGTTATACATGTTATCAATGCGGTTTTGATGCCTCCGATGACAAACCTTGTTGAAGTTGCGCAAGCTAACCCGAGTTTCAGCTATTTGGTTGCAGCAGTTTTAAGGGCAAGCCAGGGTAACACGAATATCGCCCAAGTATTATCAGGAGCCGGACCGTTTACGGTTTTTGCTCCAACAAACCAGGCTTTTATAAGCGCTGGTTTTCCAACTATCGCATCTATTCAGGCAGCCGACCCGGCAGCATTAACCGGCATATTAACTTATCACGTAATCGCTGGCCGCGTGTTCTCAAGCGATCTGGAGGAAGGTGCTAAGCCAGCCACAGTAAATGGAGCTACCGTAAGCATCACAGTGGCCGGTGGCGCTAAAGTAAAAGGCAACAAAAATACAACAACATCAGTAATTACCGCAGCAAACATCGTGACCACTAACGGCGTAATTCACGTTATCGATCAAGTGCTATTGCCTTAAATTAAAGTATAATAAGATTGGGTTACTATGTACAGTAGATGCAGGAAACGGTTTGCCACTTCTCTCTAATAGGATTTCTTGCCGGTGCACATTGAATACGTGCACCGGCTCTATTGTCGGTAATCATCAATTTTCCCTTCTTATATTTGTCATTCCACCCAGCCGACTGAAAGCTAGTTTTATCGCTCTTCATGAAAATGAATAGAAACCTGAAATAAATAACGGTAATAATAGCCTCATAAACATAGACAGATTAAACTGTTTGATCTAATATCAGTTTAAGTATTTAATCCTCACCGGACACGGAAGAAAATATTTAAGCGGAAATCCCTTGTGAAACTACTTTATCAGTTGTAGCTCGCTGTCGTCTGATGTTTCAGTTTCTTTATTGCTGTTTAAAACACAGATCACCACACCGATTATAATTAAAACAGTTCCGACAATGAGATTAAAAGTTAGTTGCTCTCCAAAGATTACTACACTAACTGCAACCGCAACTATCGGTTCGAATGCGCCTAATATTGAAGTTTTGGTTGAACCAATATATTTAATGGCATAGATTAACGTCGCGAGTGAAAAAACGGTTGGAATCAGCGCAAATAAAATTAATGTTGAGAACACTTCCATACTTTGGATTGCAAAATCTCCGCCGGTGAAAACAATTTTCAGCCCATAGTATAATGAGGAAAACAAAAGCGAATAGAAGGCTAATGTTAATCCGGTGACACTGATTTTTTTAACACTTACTATAACCAGATATAACGCGTAAAACAATGCGCTTAAGAGGCAGACAATAAGTCCCAGAGCATTGAAGTCAAATTGCGTGTTCTTAACGCTTAAAACAACGACTCCAATAAACGATAGCACCAGGGATATCCTTATTGTTTTGGTTAACTTTTCCTTAAAGAAACAAAACATGATTGTGGCTACAATTATCGGGAAAGCATATAGAATAGTTGACGCGATACCCGGCGAAGTAAGATCGTATCCAATCAACAAGAACTCTGTAGACAAAGCATAAAAAGTACCCAGGATTACCAATAGCAATAATTCATTCTTTTTTATTTTTAGCTCCTGCTTTGAAGAAATCAGATAAACCAGTAAAAATAGAGCTGCGATTAAAAAACGATAAAATAAACTTGTGTCTGTTGAATAGTTAAGCTTTTTAAGCGGTAAAATAAACAGTGGAATAAATCCATAGAAAATTGCGGAAAAAATTGCTGCTAAATATCCTTTGACTTTTGTATTAAACATTAATGTTAGTTGTGAGACTCAGAAACAAAAGCTCAAAGTTAAATTTTTCGTTAACCTACATCGCATTAGGTTAAACCTTTTGACGAAAGTGACGCCTGGAAGACGAGATTCGAACCTGGCGTTTATATTTCAAGCCAGCCCTCGTTATGCCTGCCGCATCAACCGTTTGTAGGTGCTAATCAATAGTCTCTGCGAACAGCCAAGCCTGTACATGAGGTAGATAAAAAAGAAAACCCCTTGCGTTTTGTAAATACCATTTACCAGGTATTTGCGTGCGGATGTAATGACTGGCTTTTGAATAACGGTAAATTTCGCTACCGCCTTTATTCGTTTAATAATTTCCTGGTCTTCCAGTACCTCATGCTTTTCGCAAAAGCCTCCGGATTGTTTAAATATCCTTGTGTCGATAAACAGACTTTGATCGCCAAATCGGAATGAGTTTAAATTGAAGCGGGTAAACCAGCAGTTGGCCTTTAAAAACCAATGCTTATGGTCAAAGGAGAGGGTGAAACAACCAGCACCAATACCTTTTTTATGGGCATCTGCTATTCGAATTGCGAAGTCAGCCGGAGGAAGTGTGTCTGCATGTAAGAAATAAAGGATGTGTGTTTTGGCGAATGAAGCTCCATAGTTCATTTGAGCGGACCGGCCTTTTCTTCCAGAAACCACTACCTGGTCGGCACCTGCTTTTTCTGCTTCCTGCACCGTGAGGTCGGAGCTACCACCATCGCAAACAATAATTTCTGTAGGAAGATTAGCGGTTTCAACTCGCCGCAAGTAACGAATAGTGTCTGCGAGATGAACCTGTTCATTTAACGTTGGGATGACTATACTTATCAAAACACGAGCAGGTTATAACTAGGAAACTACTCAGCATACTTTTCAACCCCCGCTGCGGGTTTCCAGTTGGAGCCTGGCTCAAAGTAATCCCACAGGAGCGCAGATAAATTAGTAATCAGGCGATAGCCTTCATTGTTTTGATTCCAGCTGGTATCTTTTTGATTTTTGGTGGCAATACAGAAAACGTAATCACCGTGGGGTGCATTCACTAAAACCACTTCTGACCGGGCCTCATCAACAGCCCCCGATTTCGAAGCTACCTGCACGTAAGGAGGGATCTGTGATAATGCCTGCCCATCATAGTAAATGCGAATCAGGTTGCGGTACATGCGCTCGCTGGCAGCCGGACTTATGGCTTTGCCTTCCCTGATCAAAGTCAGCAGCCGGGCCATCTCCCTTGGAGTAGTTTGACCCCAGCCATACACTTCCCAGTTGGGGCGCCTGCCCGGGGTGCGGGAGTTGAGCCTGGTGTGTTCAAAGCCCATACTATCCAGCCAGCGGTTAATATTCTCACTGCCGGCTAGTTTTTGCAACCATAAGCTGCCGGTATTATCACTTGTGGTAATGCTTAGCATCTGCACCTTACTTAGGCGGATCTTTTCGCCCTCTTTGAAGGAGCCGATAATATCTTCGCCCGCATAAAACAAGCTGTCACAATAGGTCAGCTCCTGGTTGTAATTCAAGTTCCCCTTTTCGATCTCATTAAACACGCCGCACATAATTGGTACTTTGATCATGCTGGCCGTTGGAAAAAGGGTATCTGCATTTATGGAAGCTGTTCTACCGGTCTTCAGGTTTTTAACAAAAATACCCACGTCTCCATTGAATCCTTTTACAAGGTGCTCAAGCTTTGCTGTAAGCTTTTTATCCACCGATTGCGCAAATACCGGCGAAAGGGCGAGTAGGAGGAAGGTTAACAAGAAAAGTTTCTTCATGGGATCAGGTTTTACCGCTACAAAGTAATTAAATGATATTAAACAATCATCGCAAGGTTGTTTGCGGATACCAGCTGATAACGCATCCCTCTAAATACTTTATACTAGATACTATATACTATCTTAATACTAAATTTACCGCAAAACTTAGGAATGCGCTTTTTTCGCCTGCTTTTATTCCCCGTCTCGTTAATTTATGGCCTGGTCGTCGTTCTGCGTAACTGGGCTTATGATACAGGGGTTTTTAAGTCGCGTAAATTTAAGATCCCCATTATCTCGGTCGGAAATCTGGCTGTGGGCGGTGCCGGTAAAAGTCCGATGACTGAATACCTCGTTTCCTTATTAAAAGATGATCACAAGGTTGCCACCCTTAGCCGGGGTTACGGGCGGCGTACAAAAGGGTTTTTGCAGGTGAAATCTTCATCCCAGGCTGAGGATTCAGGCGATGAGCCGCTGCAGTTTAAAAAGAAATTTCCGGAGATAACAGTCGCGGTTTGCGAAGACAGGGTAGAAGGGGTAAAGGAGTTAAATCAGCACCACCAGGTAATTATTCTTGACGATGCCTTTCAGCATCGCGCCGTGAAACCTGGTTTGAGCATACTCTTGTTCGATTACAGAGTCTTTTGCGGTTTTCAATGGCTTTTACCCACGGGAGATCTCCGTGAACCTTTAACGGGCCGAAAACGTGCCGATATACTCGTGATAACCAAGTGCCCCATTGATCTGACAGCGGAACAGAAAAAAGAGCTTATCGCCAAGGTTAACCCTTACCCTCACCAGCAAGTCTTTTTTTCGTCACTTGAATATGCAGACCTGAAAATGCTTTTGCATCCCGATGAGGAGCTTAGCCTGCAGAGTACTACTACCGATACTCAAATCTTTGTGATCACTGGAATAGCTAATGCACAGCCGCTTATTGAACAGCTAAATCTTTATACTTCAGATATCATCCATCATGAGTATCCGGATCACCATTTATTCAGCAAAAAAAATATCGTTAAACTTGCAGCTGCATTTAACAATTCGCCTGCCGGTAAAAAGTTTATTATCACCACCGAAAAGGACGCACAACGCTTAAATTCGCACCAGTTTAGAGAACTTTTGAAGGGTCTTCCGGTTTATTACCTTCCAGTGAGAGCTCGTATACAGTCGCCTGATGAAGAGCGATTTAATAATCTGATAATAGAATATGTTAGAAAACATCCAGTTAACAACCGAATATATAAAACGTAAGATCGGTGATTTCGAGCCTGAGATAGGTATTATCCTGGGCACCGGCTTAGGTGGTTTGGTTGACGATATTGAAGTGGAACATAAGCTGATGTATTCTAATATCCCCAACTTCCCGATCTCTACTCTCGAATTTCATTCAGGTAAATTGATCTTCGGCGTATTAAGCGGAAAAAGGGTTGTGGCTATGCAAGGCCGGCTTCATTACTATGAAGGTTATGATATGAAGCAGATTACCTTTCCGGTCAGGGTGATGAAGATGCTTGGTATTAAACAGCTGCTGGTGTCAAATGCCAGTGGTGCACTTAATCCGGATTACAGAAAGGGCGATCTCATGATTATTGAAGATCATATCAACATGCAACCTGACAATCCCTTACGCGGAAGAAATTCGGAAGCATTAGGTCCACGTTTTCCGGATATGAGTGAGCCTTACCATCCGGATATGGTTTGTGCAGGGATGGAAATAGCTAAAAAAAATAATATTACCTGTCATAAAGGAGTTTATGTTTCGGTAAGTGGCCCCAATCTTGAAACAAAGGCGGAATATCGCTTTCTACGCATAATTGGTGGAGATGCAGTAGGGATGAGCACGGTGCCTGAGGTTATCGTAGCCAATCACATGGGTTTACCGGTGTTTGCCATTTCTGTTTTAACGGATGAAGGTTTTCCGGATACGCTCAAACCCGTTTCTGTTGAAGAGATCATTGAAATTGCAAAGGAGGCAGAACCCCGGATGACACAAATATTGAAAGAATTGATCAGCACGTTTTAGATGAAGAGACTTTTAAGTATTTTTTTTCTTCTCCAGTTTTTCTTAGTCGGAACTTCGCTGGCACAAGACCCCGGAACCGAACTTGACTCACTTCGAAAAATGGAGGAGGAGGATGTAGATTCGGTTATATTTACCTCTAAATACATCAGGTACACCGACAGGCAATTGCTGAATACAGCAACTCAGACGGTACCGATTGACACCACGCTGAGCAACTTTCAAAACTACAGTCCGCTTTACCAAGCTAAGCGACCAACAATTGGCTTAGGAAGTTTGGGAATTGCTTACCGCGATCTGCTATTTACTCCAAGTAAAAAGATCGGTTTTGATCCCGGCTTTCATGCGCTCGACCACTATTTGATGACGCAGGATGATGTTCGGTATTACCGGGCCCGGTCTCCGTATACTGATCTGTACTATGTAAATGGTAGTCTGCAGGAACAGATCTTTAAGGTTACCCATTCACAGAATATTAAGCCAAACTGGAACTTCGGCGCTAATTATAACCGTATTGGAGCTGAAGGCTTCTATGCGAACCAGGATGCAGATCATTTGAACGCTGCCTTGTTCACCTGGTATGAATCACCAGGGAACCGCTACAATTTACTGGCAAATGCTCTATTCAATACCATTAAAGCCGGCGAGAATGGTTCGACAACCAACGACACGATTTTTACCGGCAACTCCTCGATAAGAAAGGATGCCGAAATAGTGAGGCTGCGTGCTACCGGGCGTGAAAGGCCAATGCAAACTTGGAGACAGAAAAGTTTTTTCTTAAAGCAGATGTATTACATCGGCCGAATGGATACCTTAAAATCAGATAGCCTGGCATCGCAAATATTGCCTACCCAGCGATTGTCGCATTCCGTTAATTACACGACGGATCGTTACCGTTTTTTCAGGAATGAGCCCGATCTGCTGGGAGCCCTGCCTGACATCTCTGTTCCCGACTCTTTGTCTACAAGGGACTCGACCATTGTTAACAACCTGAGTAACGAATTTACATATAGCTTTTATCTTCGAGGGAAGACGGTTAGTTTTTTAAAGAATGAAGTGAAGCTTGACCTGGGACTGCAGCATGACCTTTATCACTATGAACAGAAGGGTTATAAAGATAATTTTCAAAATATTACCCTTAAAGCGGGACTCGGTTACCGGTTCAGCGATAAAGTTAATATCCAGGCAGACCTTCATCAAATAGCTCAGGGCCGTAATGCGGGCGATTTTTTATACGAGGCTAATACCAGCTTCCTGTTAAGCAAATCATTAGGACGGATTGTGCTGGGTGCATATTCGCAAAATAAATCTCCGGAACAAATGTTTGAACGGCTCGATTACCAGTTCCATAACTGGAATCAGAGCTTCGATCGCACCAAAGTCAACAACTTCTCTTTTATTTACGAAAATCCGAAACTGCAGTTTACCGGTAAGGCGGAGTACCTTCTGATTGACAATTACCTCTATTACCGGGAAACAGCTATTGACAGACAAATTGAACCAGCACAGTTTGATAACAGCATCAACCTATTAAAAATAAGTGTCGGGAAGGACTTTAAGTTTGGCAACCTTCATCTTGATAATTACGTGGTCTACCAGAAGACGGACTATCAGGACCTGTTACGTACGCCCGAGGTCTACACCTATCACAGCCTCTATTATGCTCTGAAGCTTTTCAATGTGCTGAGTACTAACTTCGGATTTGATGTACGTTATAATACGCCTTTTAAGAACCCGGCGTATTCAATAAACACCAGCCAATTCTATAATGACCGCGAACCTGTTGAGTTTGCTTCTGATCCGATTGTTGACGTGTGGGTCAGGGCAAACCTGCGACGAACTACTTTATTCGTTAAGTACGATTATGCCAACCAAGGTTTGTTTTCCAATGGATTTTACACAGTCAAACGATACCCTATGCAGGATGCCCTACTGAAGTTTGGGTTAAGCTGGAAGTTTTACAATTAATATGCAAATAAGTAAATGCGCAAATGTTCAAATGAGTAGATGTGCAAATATGCAGATGAGCAGATAAACAGTTCCATCACCCGTTTTACTCAGCCGTCCATTTTCTTCATTTGCACATCAGCATATTCCCATATTCGCACATTAATCAAGTTTTCTGTTTCTTCTTCTTCGCTGCCGGGAACAGCACATTGTTGAGTATTAACCGATAGCCCGGTGAGTTAGGGTGCAAATTCAGATCTGTAGGCGGATCGCCTACGGCGTGCTGGTAATCTTCCGGGTCATGGCCGCCATAAAAGGTCCACTGGCCTTTGCCAAATTCGCCATGGATGTATCGCGCTTCATTTGCCACTTTCGTTTCACCCATAATAAGTACTTCCGGCTTGATAAGATCTTTTCGGAACGCGGTGGTTTGTCCCATAAACCCTTTAACAACTTTATCGTGATTTTGAGTAAGCATTGTGGGAACTACGTCCCATTTGGCTGAGAATTCAAAAAGAGTAAAGAAGTCACTGGTGCGTTCAATATTCCGGGTGGGCGTTACATCAATGCTTGAGAATTCATAGTTATAGGGATTGAGATCTAAACGGAAATTCTGAAAGGCAAAGGTTTGCGAAAAGTCCAGTTTTGACTGTGCCTGCGGGTCGGCGCCATCACCATCAAACATACTTTCGGCAATATCTATTCCCGCAGCGGCTAGAGCTATATCAAACGTCTCGGGACCTGAGCACATGGCGAACATGAAACCGCCACCTGCGCAAAAGCTTTGGATATTTTTGGCGACTGCAAGTTTCATCTCTGATACTTTTTTGAAGCCGTTTCTTTTAGCAGTCGCTTCTTGAAGGCGGACATCTTCAATGTACCAGCCCGCATTTCGGAAAGCGCTGTAAAAACGTCCGTACTGACCTGTAAAATCCTCATGGTGCAAGTGTAACCAGTCGTACTTTGGGAGGTTCCCTTTCAAAACCTCGTCATCATAGACTATTTCGTAGGGGATTTCAGCGTAAGTTAGAACCATGGTTACGGCGTCATCCCAGGGGAGTTTATTTTTTGGCGAGTAGACAGCTATTTTAGGTGCCTTTTCAAGTTTAACGAGATCCATGTTCACAGAAGGATCAGTGATTTCATTCAGTATGGCATTAACTTTAGCGTCTGCTGTCACATCATACGATACCCCGCGGATCTTGCATTCATTTTCAACCTGCTGAGAATACTTTATCAGAAAACTTCCGCCCCTGTAATTTAATAGCCAGTCTACTTCCAGCCCGTTCTTTAAAGTCCAGTATGCTATACCGTAGGCCTTCAAATGGTTTTTCTGGTCCTCGTCCATAGGTATAAGTATAGATGCGGCCCTGCAGATACCTGAAACCAATAAGATCAGTATAGTGAAACGCCATTTAAGCATGCTTTTGTAAACGTTTGGTGAAGTTTAAAGTTAGGCAAATCAGAAGGTTTTTAGGAGATTTTGATAGAGATTAACATAATTGCCCGAAATAATTAACTTTGTCAGTTCATAAAAGATAGATAATGAGTAAAGCAATTATAAAAACTGAGAAGGGTGACATGACCGTACAATTCTATGATAAGGATGCACCCGGTACTGTAGAGAATTTTTTGAAGCTAGCTAAAGAAGGATTTTACGATGGCGTAACTTTTCACCGTGTTCTGCCTGACTTCGTGATCCAGGGTGGTGACCCAACCGGAACAGGTGCAGGTGGCCCCGGCTATAAAATTAAATGTGAATTAGACGGCGAGAATCAATACCATGATCGTGGCGTGTTATCTATGGCCCATGCGGGTCGTGACACCGGTGGTTCGCAATTCTTTATCTGCCATAGCCGTAATAACACTGCTCACCTTGACCGTAATCACACTTGCTTCGGTAAAGTAATAGAAAACGTTGATGTGGTAGATGCTATCCGTCAGGGCGATAAAATTTTAAGTGTAGAAGTAATTGAAGATAGTATTTAGTATAAAGTATTTAGTAGATAGTACAATAGTGGATTACCATGGTAACCTGCTCCAATCTAAATACTAGGTACTAAATACTCAGTACTTAAAACAAAAAATATGAATTTAAGAGGACTTGTATCTGTATCCGGTAAGCCGGGATTGTTTAAGTTGATCGGTCAGAATAAATCCGGGTTTATACTGGAAACCCTTGACGAGCAAAAAACGAAGACAGTTGTAAATATGTCTACCTCAAAAATGGCAACGTTGGAAGACATTACTGTTTTTGGCGATGATGAGGATTTGAAATTAGTGGACATCTTCGAGAAGATCAAATCCAGTGAAAAGGTGCCTGATGTTAAAACAGCAGACGGTACAGCTTTACGGAACTTTTTTAGAGAGGTAGCTCCTGGCCATGACGAAGATAGAGTGTATGCTTCGGACATGAAGAAGATACTTAACTGGTTTAGTGTGATCAAAGAATTGCCATTATTTGCTGAAGAAGCTCCCGAGCCGTTAGCAGAAGGCGGTGTAATGGCTGAAACCCCGGCAGCGGTTAAAAAAACAGAGCATGCCGTTTCGGAAAAACCGAAAGCAACCAAGGCGCCTGCTAAAAGCGCGACCAGGGTTTCTCAAAAAGCAAAGTAACCTACAAACTTTTAATAACAAAGGCCGGATTTCCGGCCTTTGTTATTAAAAGAAGAATACAATTGCCGCCCCGATCGCTAAGGCGATTAGTATCAGTATCCAAAAGCGCCTTTGTTCATTCCCGGGATTTATTCCTTTGTAATGGTAGTTTCTTTTTCCAAGTGACATAGTCAAATTTAATTAAATAGGTTTATTCATGATGATAGGGCTCGCCCTTCATTATTGTAAATGCCCGGTATACTTGTTCAACAAAGAACAACCGAACCATTTGGTGGGAGAAAGTCATCCGCGAAAGCGAAATCTTCTCATGTGCACGATTATACACATCCGGGCTGAAACCATAGGGTCCACCTACAACGAAAACAAGGTGCTGAACACTGCCTGTCATCTTTTTATTAAGAAAACCGGAGAATTGAGCTGATGTAAGGTTCATTCCGTTTTCATCTAATAGTATAAGCTGATCTGTATTTGAAATGTTTTTGAATATCAGCTCTGCTTCTTTGCTTTTCTGCTGATCCTGTGAAAGATTCTTGGTGTTCTTAAGCTCAGGAAGTTCAAGTACTTTAAAACCTATGTAATGTTTCAGGCGCTTCAAATACTTATCCATACCCTCCAGCAAGTATTTATCTTCGGTCTTTCCAATGGTTAAAAAGGTGATCTTCACTAGTAGTAAGTAGTTAGTAGTTAGATATTTAATCCTGCCGTACTTTATTTAATGATGCTGATGGAACCGGCCTTTTTTATAGGCTCTCCGCTTATGCTAACTGCATCAATAATGTAATAATAAGTTCCTACCGGTAAGGGAGCGTTATTATAAACGCCTTTCCAGTTTTCAAAAATATCATTTGTCTGGAACAGCGGACTACCATACCGGTTATATATTTGCAAACGGTAGGAAACGATATTACTGATAGTTATAACGAACTCATCATTTACCTGATCGGCATTAGGGGTAAAGGTGTTGGGGATCAGTATAGTATTGTCTACCCTGATCACAAATTTCCCTTGTGTTAGTGAGTTGCTGCAGGCCCCATTATTATAAGCGGTTAAAGTGATATTATATTCGCCGAACGCAGTGTATTCATGAGACGGGTTCTCTTCCGTGGATGTGCTCCCGTCTCCAAAGTCCCATAAGTATGAATTAGCATCCGTAGAGTTGTTGATGAACTGCACTGTAACCGGAGAGGTTAATATCGCCGGCATGCTGGGATCTGAAATGAATGACGCTACTGGTGTTTTTATGATGTCGGGCACAATGATCGACGCGGCCTCGCTGCTACAGCGTCCACTGGTGGCTACAAGGGTATATTCTCCGGAAAGATTAATACTATTGACCGGAATAGTAACAATAGCTCCTGAAGCGCTGAAATCGTTAGGTCCACTCCACGTGTAAGTGGTATTGGGTGTTGCTGTGGTGGTTAATATAATAGTGTCATTTACACAAAAGCTGTTTTTATTGATCTGGATAACCGGCTTCGGTGTAATTGCGGGAACGTCAATAACTTTGGTTACCGTAACCCTGCATCCTGAACTGGAGGTGGCAGTTACTGTTATGGTCCGTTCGCCCGGGGTATTATAGGAAACTATATATGGTCCGTTTCCGGCGCCTGATTTAATTGTAAATCCAGGGCCAAAATTAGCTCTGAGCTCCTGGTAGTCGATTGCTGTATAACTGATTGTGTAAGTAAGCTCATTAGTGCAGGGATTATTTTCTGTTACATCAAGGGTGACCACCGGCGTTTCACTTATCGGGGGGACGATAATGATTGAAGGGTCACTAGTGCACCCGTTTAAGCTAATGGTAAGAGAATAGCTTCCCGCAACATTATAATCAGCGACCGGTATATTTAAGGTCGGCTGATTCGATGTGAAGCCGTTAGGACCCGTCCATGCATATATTGCACTATCAACCAGGGGTGTTGACAGTACCACTGTCTCATACAAACAGAAAGTAGTTCTGTTAATTGAAATTTCAGGCGGTTCGGGCTTCTCAATAACAGTGAAAGAATAGGTCGCCACCACTGAACATTCTTTGTCGCCAAAGGCCTGTAGAACCACCGTTTTAATGCCAGGACGGGAGTAGCTGACGGTGATAGGACCCGCAGTATCCGCTGAGTCTAAACTTGCCCCTTCGCCGAATGTCCATTTTAAGCGGTTATAACTGCTGGAAAGACTTGTGAATGTGTAGTCTTGCTGTGGTGTGCAGGGGTTATTGTGTTTGAAATCAATTACAGCCTGCGGTCCCAGGAATTCTCCGGTGCCGCCAAACTCTATAGTGAAGCCATTATTACCCCGATCGAAGTTGTTAACCAGCAAAGCATAGATGTGCCCTTCCTGCATATCTACATAGCGAACAAAGCCATCCTGTCCTTCCAAACATCCTCCGTTTTCAAACAGATCTGTCGAGGTAATATTTAAACCCGTTTTTGTGTAACGGTTTTGCCCGGGTCCAAAGCAATCCACCCCACGACCTGCATCACACCGGATAGCATTGGCCACAGTTACACCGGCGCAATTGTCAACTGTTCCCAGGTCATATAACACCCAGTCAATGTCGTCATTGGCTGTAGGTGTGATAACAAAAGTTAAAGTGCCGTTGTTGGCTGCAGTCCACTTATACCAGGCGCTATTTTGTTCGGAGTTAACGGCAAATGCAGAAAGGCATGTTCCTGCAGCCTCGTCGCTGTTAAATCCTCCTCCCGACACATCTGTTTGAGTAAATGTCTCCTTGCTACATAGCACTGATGCGGATGAGCAATCTTGTCCCGGTTTGAAAATAGGGGTGTAGTTGTTGATGCATAATTTGAAGCTTCCGGTACCTGACCCGCTGACTCGGATATAATAAATCTTACCTATAATTAATCCGCCTTTGTATAGAGACGTAACGTTATCCGAGCTTACCTGTGAAGTGACAATTTGTGCAGTGTTACATTCCTGGTAAAGTTCAACTACCGGACTTTGCAAAGTGCCGCCCAGATTGCCGGTGCCGTCTGTATTTCCGCTGATGGAAACATTCACATCAAAAGCTCTGGCGGTGAACTGAAACCACACATCGCCTTCAACTGCACTTTCTGTGGTGAATTCCTTGTCTGCGGAGCAATAGTTAGAAACGTTGACGATCACTGTTGCCTGTTCGCAATTATCGTTTGCCGGCTGTGCAAAACAAAGGTTGTAGAAGAAGAAAAGTATAAAAACACTAATTATATTCTTCACATTCAGGCTATTTCGAATATAAAAATATAAAAAACCCCACCCATTTGCATGGGTAGGATTTTAAAAACAGCGGCTTATGAGTTAAACGGTGTTATGGGCAACTTGCTTAAGCCACGGGTTGTTGTTTATTACAAGTGTTGCCGACAAATCGTGCTTTCAAGAAGTCACTTCTCCTTCATCGAGATTGAAATTCTTTTCTGACCGTTCTCATCTGTCGACTTTTGAGTAAGTTTAACAATACCCGAAGGCATAATTTCAAATTGAAGGGTAAAGGCCATTCCGGATGGAACTCCCGGATACTGGAAACTATTATTTCCTATATAGTCGAAGCTGACTCCAAACACTTCATTCTTCATCCAGAGTGCATTGTTCATTTTAAAGAACTCGATCTTATTGTTTTTGTCGTTCTCATCTGAATAAATACCGGTCAGTTTGTCAATAGCGGCGGGCTCGATGGCTAGCTTATCGGATAAACTCACATCAAACAAAACCTTTTTTGTTCCATTTGGTAAGGTTTGAACGTTTAAGATCCTTCTTTTCGCATGGGGAGACGACGAAGAAGAATCTGTGGAAATATGTGGATCGCCAGAAAAATAAAGCTGAGTCACTAAAGGCTGATAACCTTTGGCGGTAATCATCATGTGAAAATGTGCCGGTCGTACAATGCCTCCGCCCACCTCATAGGGCACAGGTAAAATGGTATTGAATAAATAATGTCCTTGTTCATCCGTGAAAGTGGTGCCCCGATAGCGAAATTCCTTAGATGTATTATCATAATTTCCTTTGCTGCTGCAGTGCCATAACTCAACTACGGCTTTTTTGCAGGGAGTTATACAGTCTTTGTGTTTAACGCTACCCTGTAATTGAATCAGAGTGCCAGGCTCGCCTTTTATGGCCAGGTTTGTTCTAACCGGACTGTCAGGGCGGTAAAAGGGCCCCAGTATGTCGGTGGTTGTTTCACAATCACCGACAAAACGACTGCCATCAAAGCGGATAAATCCTGTAGCTGTTACCGCTACCGCAAAGAGGGTAGTATTTTTAATAAAACTTCTGCGTTCCATACACGTGAGGATTTATGTGGAAATGAAATTTATTAGAAATGATATTAAGAAAAAGGGGATCTGAATTTTCTTGAGTGAATATTAACAGATAGGTATAATTTTATCTTTTTTTAATTTGGCGACCGGTAATCTAATATACAAAAAAGCCCTGCTCATATTTCGTGAACAGGGCTTAATACTCCTTATTTGTTATTTACTACACATTTTGCTTCATTCTGATAATATTCAAAGCACCACCTGCCTTAAACCATTCAATCTGTTGCTCATTATAAGTATGGTTAACACTGAATGATTCAGTATTGCCGTCTGAATGATGCAACACGATGGTCAATGGCTGACCGGGTGTGAATGTATTCAAGCCGGTGATATCAATAACATCGTCTTCTTTAATGCGGTCATAGTCTGAAGCGTCGGCAAAGGTTAATCCAAGCATTCCTTGCTTCTTCAGGTTTGTCTCATGTATCCGGGCAAATGACTTTACCAGAATTGCTCTGACTCCTAAATGGCGAGGCTCCATAGCTGCATGCTCACGTGATGAACCTTCGCCATAGTTTTCGTCGCCAACAACGATACTGCCAATCCCTGCGGCTTTGTACGCGCGGGCAGTATCAGGAACCGGTCCGTATATGCCGGTTAACTGGTTCTTCACACTATTCGGCAACTCGTTAAAATAGTTAGTCGCACCAATCAGCATATTATTAGAAATGTTATCAAGGTGCCCACGGAATTTCAACCATGGACCAGCCATAGAGATATGGTCAGTAGTACATTTACCTTTTGCTTTGATTAAAAGACGCAGGCCGGTAATATCTGTTCCTTCCCATGCTTTAAAAGGATCAAGAAGCTGTAAACGTGCTGAGTTAGGATCGACGCGAACTGATACAACACTTCCGTCTTCGGCAGGTGCCTGGTATCCGGCATCTTCCACTGCATAACCTCTTAACGGCATTTCTAAACCTTGTGGCTCATCAAGCATCACCTGCTCGCCGTTCCTGTTCGTTAATGTGTCAGTCATCGGGTTAAAACCCAGATTTCCGGCGATCGTTAAAGCGGTAACCACTTCAGGGGATGCAACGAAGGCGTGCGTGTTTGGATTACCGTCATTACGGGCTTTGAAATTTCTATTGAAAGAAGTTAAGATCGAGTTCTTGCGATTAGGATCGTCGCTGTGACGCGCCCATTGGCCAATACATGGACCACAGGCATTCGCTAAAACAACACCACCCATTTGTTCGAAGGTGTTCAGGTAGCCATCACGTTCAACAGTATAACGTACCAACTCTGAACCCGGCGTAATGGTGAATTCTGCCTTCGCCTGCAGGTTTTTATCAACTGCTTGTTTGGCAATTGATGCCGCTCTTGTGATATCTTCGTAAGATGAGTTGGTACATGAGCCGATCAGTCCCACTTCCAGTTCCACAGGCCATCCATGCTCGCGTACGGCCTCACCAAATTTAGACAATGGCCAGGCCATATCCGGGGTGAATGGTCCGTTAATATGTGGCTCCAATGTTGACAGATCTATTTCTATAACCTGATCAAAATAAGCCTGAGGATTATTGTAAACTTCCTCATCACCGGTCAGGTGCTCTTTTACTTCATCGGCAAGATTTGCGATGTCTTCGCGGTTGGTGCCTTTAAGGTATTCCGCGATCTTTTGATCGTAACCGAAGACCGAAGTGGTAGCGCCAATCTCTGCTCCCATATTACAGATTGTACCTTTACCGGTTGCCGATAAAGATTGTGCCCCCTCTCCGAAATATTCTACAATATATCCCGTACCACCTTTAACGGTTAATATTCCGGCTACTTTCAGGATCACATCTTTTGCAGAAGTCCACCCGGACAGTTTACCGGTTAATTTTATGCCTATTAATTTCGGGAACTTTAATTCCCAGGCTAATCCTGCCATCACATCACATGCATCAGCACCACCCACGCCTATAGCGATCATTCCCAGACCACCTGCGTTTGGAGTATGCGAATCTGTTCCGATCATCATACCACCGGGGAAAGCATAATTCTCTAAAACCACCTGGTGAATGATACCAGCACCTGGTTTCCAAAAGCCAATTCCATATTTATCTGAAACAGAAGAAAGGAAATCAAATACTTCCTTATTCTGAGTGTTAGAGGCTGCCAAGTCTTCTGCAGCACCTACTTTAGCCTGTATCAGGTGATCGCAATGTACCGTGGAAGGAACAGCTACCGTTGGTCTTCCCGCCTGCATAAACTGCAAAAGGGCCATTTGAGCGGTTGCATCCTGCATAGCCACCCGGTCCGGTGCGAAGTCAACATAAGTTACGCCGCGCTCGTAGGCCTGGGAAGCTTTGCCTTCCCATAAGTGGGCGTATAAAATCTTTTCGGTTAAAGTAAGAGGTTTGTTAACAACGTTACGGGCTGCCTGAATACGCATTCCGTAGTTATCGTAAACCTTTTTGATCATGTCTAAATCAAATGCCATAATATGTTTGATTGTAAAAAGGTAATTCGTAAAAAACTTTGTGCGAAGTTACAAAAACCACACTAATTTTTTGACACTCCGGGACGTTTATAAGACGGCCAAGGCTAATCAAGCTCAGCCAAACTTCGTTTTAAAGGGCAAGAAACTGAAACCCTCTGTCACTAAGTTGTTTAAGAACCTGGGGTAACGCATTTTCAAGGCGTGGGAATGCCTTTACACTGTCGTGGAATACAATAACAGATCCGTTCTGCGCATTAGATAACACATTCTTTACACATCTGTCAGCATCAATCCCGGTATCAAAGTCGCCACTTAATACATCCCACATAATGATGGAGTATTTGGATTTTAAATTTGAGATTTGAAATCTTTTAGCGCGGCCATAGGGTGGCCTGAACAAATTAGACCTCACCAGAGTAGCGCATTGGGAAACGTTTTCAAGGTAAACTTCATTCTTTGTATTCCAGCCTTTTAAATGGTTGTAAGTATGGTTTCCGACCGCATGACCCTCATCCAGTATCTGCTTGTAAATTTCCGGATGCTTGCTCACATTATCGCCAATGCAAAAGAAAGTTGCCTTTGCATTAAAACTTTTTAGGGCATTTAGTACAAAGGGTGTAACAACAGGTATAGGTCCATCGTCAAAGGTTAAAAAAATGGATTTCTCTTCGCGGCTTTTATGCCATATCGCCGAAGGGTAGAACCATTGTAACCAGAAAGGTGATTTGGCGAGGTACATGCAATGTTTTTATTGCGAAGATATATCCCATAATTTACTTTCTGATAATTAGCAGATAAAAACTAAATTGAGGGCTTTTTAGATTCTATGAGTTTTATTAATAAAAACATTTCAGCTTTAAAAATCACCGTTTTCACAACCCTTGGGTTACTTATTGCAAGCGGCGACAGCCAGGCTCAGAAAATAATCACTTTAAGAGAAGCTACAGAGCTGGCCCTTCAAAACAACCTCCAGATCAAACAAGCTGAATTTTCGGAAGCTATAAGCGCCGAAGATCTGAAACAAAGCCGGTTTGCTTTATATCCCACATTGAATGGCAGCAGCAATCTGAATTTTAATTTCGGGCGGAGTATTGATCCCTTAACCAACCAGTTTGTGAACCAGGCTGTCACATCCACAAACGGGAATCTGTTTGCAGGAGTAACCTTGTTCCAGGGATTCCAATTGATGAATCAGATTTCGCAAAATAAGTATGCCCTTGAAGCTGATAAAAGCAATACGCAGAAGACCAAAAATGATCTGTTGTTATCAGTGGTCACTACTTACCTGCAAGTTTTAAATAGCCGGGATATGCTGACGGCTTCGAAACAACAGCTTGATATATCACTGCAGCAGCTTGACCGTGAACAAAAGTTTTACGACGTTGGCGAAAAGACCCTTGCTGATCTCTCCCAGGCGAAGGCCCAGGTAGCCACCGCAGAATTAAATGTAACGAATGCGCAGAACGCCCAGGATTTAAACTACCTGAACCTGGCGCAGTTGCTGGAGCTTGATCCTTCCGTACCGTTCGAGGTTGAAGTACCTTCAATAGAAGATGTGAAAATTGAAAACGCAGTTTATAGTGCTCCGGAAATATATAAAACCGCTTTAACTAACTATCCTGATATCAAACTGGCCGAATATCGGCGTATGGTTTTCGAAAAAGCAGTAGATGTTGCTAAGGGTAATTATTATCCCCGTCTGACACTTCAAACTGGATTGGGAAGCGGATTCTCCAACGGCCGGATGCAGGTAGTAGATCGGGTAGCTGATGGTACAAACAGTCCCATTGGATTTGTGCAGAGTACGAACGAAGTAGTAGTTACCCCTAATTATTCTACCACTTTTGAGAAAACCCCTTTCCGCACTCAAATTGATGAGAACTATAACCAGTCAATTGGTTTTAATTTATCCATACCCCTGTTTAATGGCTTTTCAGCCCGATCATCTGTGAGAAGAGCTAAGATCAACCTGCGCAATTCAGAAGTTAGTGAGCAGCTGGCCAAAAACAACCTGAACAAGGTGGTTAACCAGGCGGTATATGATTTAAGGGCAGCAGAGAGACGTCTGAATTCGGCAACAACGGCTTTCGAATCATCAAAAGAAGCCTTCAATGTAATTCAGCAACGGTATGATGTCGGGCTGGTGAATTCGCTCGACTATAACCAGGCCCAGACCAATTTAAACAAAGCTGAGTTTGATCTTATCCAGGCCAAATACGACTTGATCTTCCGCAATAAAGTAATCGATTACTACCTCGGAAATCCAATATCATTTTAATCAGAAACGAAACATTCCTTATAACAATGGCAAAGAAGAAAAATACATTAAAATATGTGCTCATAGGAGCAGGAGTGCTAATTGTACTAGCTGTGGCGGGTAATAAAATGGGGTGGTTTGGAAATGCCGATGTAACCCAGGTGGCAGTTGATAAAGCAGAGAAAAGACGGATTGTAGAAACTGTTTCTGCTAGTGGTAAAGTGCAGCCTGAAATAGAAGTTAAATTAAGCTCTGAAGTTTCTGGTGAGATAGTACAACTTTTAGTTCAGGAGGGGGAAGTGGTTAAGAAAGGCCAGTTGCTGTGTAAAGTCCGACCTGATGTACTACAATCCGGTTATGACCGTGCTGTGGCGTCTTTAAACAGTCAGAAGGCAAGTATGGCCAGTTCTCAGCAGCAGCTTAAACAAGCACAAGCGAATTTTGCTAATACTGCGGCACGTTACAAACGTAACCAGGAGCTTTTTAATAAGAAGGTAATCTCGGCAGCGGAGTTTGATGCCATTAAAGCTGAATATAATGCTGCAAAAGCAAATCTGGAGTCTGTGCGTCAGAACGTGATTGGCTCTAAGTTCGGTGTTGAACAATCAAACGCAGTGGTTCAGGAAGCAGGTGCTAATCTTGCTAAAACAACTATCTATGCCCCTGTTGATGGTGTGATCTCTAAACTATCAGTGGAGTTAGGCGACCGTATATTGGGTACCTCGCAGATGGCAGGTACCGAGCTGATGCGGATCTCGAATCTGGAATCAATGGAAGTTAGCGTGGACGTTAATGAGAGCGATATAAATAGGGTTTCGAAAAATGATACCGCAGAAATTGAGGTTGACGCATTCCAGGGAAGAAAATTTAAAGGCGTTGTAACGGAAATAGCAAGTTCGGCTAACGTGGTGGGCGCAAGTGCCGATCAGGTGACTAACTTCACGGTAAAGGTGCGGATTTTGCCGGAGTCGTATGCTGAGTTGCTGAAGGCCGGAAAAGACAACCCCTCACCATTCCGTCCGGGATTGTCTGCCACCGTGGATATTCAGACCGAGAGTTTCACAGGCTTAGCGGTTCCAATCCAGTCAGTTACAACCCGTGAAGAGAAGAAGGTAACAACAGAAGAAGAAAAGCCTTCAGCCAGCGAGAATGGCAAGGAAGAGGAGAAAAAATCTACAGAGCCTGTTAAAGAATACATCTTCGTTTATGCTGATGGTAAAGTAAAGCAGGTTGAAGTTAAAACCGGAATTCAGGATGATACTTACATTCAGGTGCTAAGTGGTTTGAAGGGCGGAGAGGAAGTCGTATCCAGACCATTTACAGCTATTTCCAAAACACTAAAAGATGGAATGCTTGTAGAAAAAGTGGCAAAAGAAAAGCTCTTCGCAAGCGAGAAAAAAGAATAATTTCTTTAAATACATTAACTTGCCCCTTTATTGAATTAGGTTAAAAGGTAGCTTATATCTTTTAGCATAAAACAAAAAGGGGTTTTTTAATTATGTCAAAGATCATAAGTAAGATTGCAGTAATTGGGGGTGGAAGCTGGGCTACGGCAATAGTTAAAATCTTATCCGATAATCTTGTCAAAAAGGAGATCTTTTGGTGGATGCGCAGTCAGGACGCAATTAACCATATTCATCAATTTAAGCGCAATCCTAATTACCTCAGTTCAGTAGAAATAAAGGTTCCTGGATGTAACATCAGTTCAGACATTAAAGAGCTGATATCAAAATCAGATGCGATTTTGTTAAATGTGCCAGCTGCCTTTTTGAAGGAAGCTTTAACAGGCGTTACTGCTGATGATCTGAAGGGAAAAAAAGTAATATCGGCTATTAAAGGTATTGTGCCAGATGAAAACCTGATCATTGGCGAATTCATGAACCAGAAGTTTGGTGTTCCCCTGGAGGATGTATTAATCATAAGCGGTCCTTGTCATGCGGAAGAAGTAGCTCTCGAAAAATTATCCTACTTAACCATCGCCGGGAGAGATACAGAGGCGGCCGCCTGTTTTGCCGGTATGATGAATACCCGCTATATTAAAACAACCATCTCAGATGATATTTATGGAACTGAGTATGGGGCGGTATTGAAAAATATATACGCAGTAGCCAGCGGAATTTGTCATGGAGTTGGATATGGTGATAATTTCCAGGCAGTATTGATCTCTAATGCCATCGGAGAAATGCAAAGGTTTGTAGATGCAGTGCATCCTATTGACCGCGATATTAAAGAATCGGCATACCTGGGCGATCTGCTGGTAACGGCTTACTCTCAGTTCAGCCGCAACCGTACTTTTGGTAACATGATCGGTAAAGGCTATACGGTAACATCTGCGCAGCTGGAAATGAATATGATTGCTGAGGGTTATTATGCTGCCAACTCCATCCATCAGATAAACAGGCAGTACAAGGTGAACATCCCTATTTGCCGGGCGGTCTACGCCATTATTTACGAGAGGCATTCTCCTCAAATCGAAATGAAGCTGCTTGCAGAGCAGCTATCCTGATCCATTTTTCTTAAAACTTAAACATAACCCCTGTTGTTATCCCTGAAAAATAAAGACAGCCATGAATAACTCAATTAAGATTTTAGGAATTATTGCGGGAGCCGTTGGTGCTGCCGCCCTCATTACGCGAAAGAGACCTGACGGTACCAGTATGTTTGATGATATTGCCGATGCTACAAGAGGCTGGGGAGATAAATTGGTGCAGTACGGCGGTCAACTTAAAGACAAGCTGATGCCGGAAATGAAAGGACCTGACGGCGAAAGCGTGTTTTCTGATATGTACGGTCGTAACTACTACATGACTCAGGAGAACACAAGAACTTATATAGACGCTTAGAAGTTAAGACTCTAAGAGTCGGATATTCACCTTCAGCTGTCACAGCTGTGTTAGTAGATACCCGCAACTAAAAAGCGACTACAACTGCAGAATTAACATAAACAGCGATCAAGCCATTCCAATTATATTTTTGGGATGGCTTTTTTATGCGTTTACTTTTCATTTAGCTCAGGATCGGCTTCAGCATATGTCAAGAAACGACCTAATGCATATCAGTTTATTGAATCCATTCGACCTCTTCAAAGAAGCCTCCCTGCCGGGTTTAGGTTCTATTTAGCTTCTCTACATTCTTCCTTAGGGATTAACTGTAGTTTCCTGGTAGATTTCTACTAGCTGACTAATACGAAACTACTAGGAAAGTACTAGGAAACCCCTACTAAACCCGAACTTGGACAGGCTGTCTTATTCCATGTTATAAAATGTTAATTCATTCACTCAAAAGTCAACTAAACGGCCTTTTAGCTGACCAATAAAGAAGCAGAGCTGTTTAGAGCTGAATAGGCTTATAACTTCGATTGCCGGATTTCAGCCAGCCAGCAACCATTGCTTTTTGTATCTCGTATTAGCAAACATAATAAGAAAGGAAAACTTTAATTTTAATTCAGTTTTACCTAGGAACTATAAAATATGCCTTAAGGTGAAGTTTTGCGAATGTGTTTCCAGTCTATTTAATATTTTATTAAGAAAACTGAGCGAATTATTTGCAAAACGGTAACACTATAATTACATTAGAGTAGTAAACTGACTTGTAAAAAGTGAAGGTAGTTTGCGGAAATGGGCAAGGATGATCTTATCAAGCTTTTCAAACCTTCCTAAACGGTGGCTTGCATTCACAGATCAGCACAGTTTTGAAGTTTAATTGAAATCAGTTAAATGCAGTTGAATTGCACGCATTTAGAAAAGGAGGTAAAAAATAGAACTTAAATAAGATTGAATTATCTATAAATCAAACACCAACCAACCACTAAACAAGAAATATATGCTTCACTATTTACTACACATTCAAAAAAGGATCGTGTCCCTGACAATGTTGTGTATGCTGATCTCGCTATTCAGCACCGCTCAAACAAAAATTACAGGTAAGGTTCTGCAAGGAGAAGATCGACAGCCGGCAATAGGTGCTTCGGTTGCCGTTAAAGGTACCAGTACCGGTGTCTTAACAAGTGCCGACGGGAGTTTTTCCCTATCTGCAAAAAGCGGGGATATTCTGGTGGTATCCTATATTGGATATCAAACTACTGAGATCACGGTAGGATCTGAAACTACCTATACCATAACCCTGAGACCAACCACTACCGCATTAACAGAAGTTATTGTAACCGGTTACTCATCTGAAAGGAAGAAAGACATTACCGGTTCGGTTGCTGTTGTTGATGTTGAGCAGATGACTTCGGTGCCATCGGGTTCAACCTCTCAATTATTGCAGGGGCAGGCATCAGGGGTTACTGTAATAGGTCAGGGCTCCCCTGGTTCCCAGGCTAATATCCTGGTTCGTGGGGTGTCGTCATTTGGAAATACTCAGCCACTTATTATAGTCGATGGGGTTCAGGGTAACCTTAATGACATTAATCCTACTGATATCGCATCGGTACAGGTTTTAAAGGACGCTGGCTCGGCTTCTATCTACGGGGTTCGTGGATCGAACGGAGTAGTGGTGGTAACCACAAAGAAGGGAAAAGCGGGAACTCCTAAGTTAAGTTATGACTCCTACTACGGGGTTCAGCAACCAATTTCTGGTAATGTCTGGAATTTGATGTCTCCAACTGAACTGCAATCCGTTATTTCAAAGGTGAATCCTAATGATCCTATCTTTGGCAAAGGACTTCCGGAATTCCTCTACATGAATAACGCTAACGGTAAGGGCGGATATGGAAGGCCTGGCGTTGCCGGTGATGATCCGACCTTATACGATCCTTCAAATTACCGGTTTGATGCTTCCAACGTTTATGCAAATTATCAAATTGCACAAGTGAATAGGGCAGGAACCGACTGGTTTCATGAGATATTTAAGACAGCTCCGCAGCAAAGCCATACACTTACGGCAAGCGGAGGCGGTGAAAATTCAAGTTATTTGTTTTCGGCCAACTATCTTGATCAGCAGGGCACACTTATAGAAAGTTATTTAAAAAGATATGCTGTCCGTGTTAATACCTCCTTTAATTTGGGAAGCCGAATTCGGGTTGGCGAAAATGCTTACCTATTCAACCGGAGTAATCCCGGGATTGCGTCAGGCAACCAGGATGAGGGGAATGCTATTTCTTATACCTACCGGACTTACAACTTTATCCCGGTTTATGATATTAAGGGGAACTACGCGGGTACACGTTTAGGCACCGCTGAAATCGGCCAGGCAGTAAATCCTGTTGCCCAAATGCGAAATACTTCATCTAACAGGCAAAATAACTGGGATATTCAGGGAAATATGTTTGCCGAGGTGGATATTATTACCGGGCTTACCGCACGTACAAACTTTGGCGGAACGATTAATAATAATTATTATTCAAATTTTGGTGTAACCCCGTACTATAACAGGGAGGGCTTTGACAGTCCAAATACTTATCAGGAAAACGCGCTATATAATAGTAACTGGACCTGGACGAATACGTTAAGCTACACCCGGACTTTTGGTGAAAGTCATTCCTTAAAACTATTGGCCGGAACTGAAGCTGTTAGTGGATATGGCAGGCAGGTAGGAGGAAACGCCAATGGTCTTTTTTCGACTAATTTCAATTATTTGATTTTAGCTAATGGAACCCGAGATTTAACTAATTACAGTCAGGTTAATCAAAACAGTAAACTTTTCTCATTATTTGGCCGTGCAGATTATGCGTTTGCCGACAGATACTTATTAGGATTGACCGTTCGTCGTGATGGTTCATCAGTTTTTGGTCAAAACAACCGTTATGGTGTTTTCCCTGCGGTTTCATTAGGTTGGAGAGTAAGCGAAGAAAGCTTCTTAAGAGATGTAGCCTGGCTGGATGACTTGAAATTGAGAGGCAGCTGGGGTAAAATGGGATCATTTGTCAATGTGAACTATCAAAATGCATTCACACTCTATGGAACGGGACAGGGTCAGGCCAATTATGCTATCGGCGGTGGAAATAATTCCATTTCTCAAGGCTTTTATCAAAGTGCTGTGGGGAATCCGGACACTGGTTGGGAGGAAGATGTCGTCTCCAACGCGGGATTTGACGCAACTTTTCTGAATAACAGGCTTACGTTTTCTGCGGAGTGGTATCAGAAAAAAATCAATGGTTTATTGTTTCCACAGGCTTTGCCCGCATTAGCCGGGGGAGCTACAGCGCCAACGGTTAATTTAGGTGATGTACGGAATAATGGATTAGATTTTTCTGTGGGATACAACGCAGATCCGAGTAAGGCTTTCAAGTATAGTGTCTCTGCGAATGTAACGACCTATAAAAATGAGATTATAGATGTTCCCGGTGGATTTTTTGATGCCTCAAATTCACGTTTGGGTTTTCTTGTTCGAAACGCTGTGGGACATCCCGTCAGTTCTTTCTTCGGATATAATGTAGAACGTTTATGGCAGAACCAGGAGGAGATAAATGCTGCAAACACAGCGCTTAGAACATCAAGCGGGAATCCGACTGCAATTTATCAGGATGCTGCTGCCCCAGGTCGATTTAAGTTTCAGGATGCAAATGGTGACGGTGCGATAAGTCCGGATGACAGAACCTTTTTTGGGGATCCAAACCCTGATTTTACTTACGGTATAAATCTGAATGCGAGCTTTAAACAGTTTGATATATCAACACTGCTTTACGGTTCGGAGGGTAACCAGGCAATTAATTATATTCGTTACTGGACTGACTTTCTGGGAACCTTTCCAGGAGGGAAAAGTAAGGCTTTACTGAATGCCTGGACTCCGACTAATACTAATACGAATGTTCCAATTGCCGAGGTTGCGGGTAATGCAAGTACCTCCGGGTTTTTCAATTCTTACTACCTGGAAGATGCTTCATTTCTCAAGATGCGTTCCTTACAGATTGGATATACTCTGGCACCTAACGTGTTAAGTAAAATAGGAATTGACAGGTTCAGAGTTTACCTACAGGGAGCAAATTTGTTTACCATCACTAAGTATTCGGGAATTGATCCTGAATTAACTCCATCGGCAAATAACTTAGTAAGCGGACAAGGTACTGCAGCTTTTGGTATTGATTATGGGAATTATCCAAATAATCAGAGGAGCTATCTTATTGGAGTTAACGTATCATTCTAATTCAGACAGTGATAAAAAAAAGATTATGAGAATTTATAATTATAAAGCAATTATAGTTTGCCTGGCTGTTTTAACTATCTCAGCAAACGCATGCAAGGAGAGCTTTTTGGAGACCGAACCTATGGGGCCTTTAAGCGAGTCTACTTTGGCTACCAAAGCAGGGGTCGATGGCCTTTTGATTGGAGCTTACTCAATGCTTGATGGTGTTTACAACGGGAACGGCAATCCTTTGGGACCCTGGGAGTCTGCCGGTTCCAACTGGATCTATGGAAGTGTAGCTTCCGATGATTCGCACAAAGGTTCAACCTATGGTGATCAGCCGGAAATTGAAGTAATTGAAGGATATGCATCCACGTCAAATTTAAATCACTTCAACTCAAAATGGAGAGCCGTTTATAATGGAGTACAGCGCGCAAACGATGTGATCCGGATTATGAGAAAGGCCACTGATATTACTCCGGAAGACACTGTTCAGATTGTGGCAGAAGCCCGTTTTTTAAGAGGATTCTTTCATCTGGAGGCAGTTAAGATGTGGGGGGCAGTGGTTCCGTATGTGAATGAGGGTGTGACGTATGAAAATGGAAATTATAACGTTCCTAATGATGCTTCGATACTGCCGCAAATACAAGCAGATTTTAAATTCGCAGCCGATAATCTTACACCCACTAAAGCACAGTTGGGCCGTATTAATTCATGGGCAGCTAAGGCCTTTCTTGGGAAGGCACTAATGATGGACCAGAAGTACAGTGAAGCTATTCCGGTTTTAACCGAGGTTATCACTTTGGGAGCAACCCCCGCCGGCGTTAAGTACGACCTGTCACAAAGCTACCTGGCTAATTTCGATCCTTCCACTCAAACCAATTCTCCCGAGGTAGTGCTGGCTTATCAGTCGTCCACTCAGGATCAGGCGGGTGGTTGGAATGGCAATGCTGGCGACGCATTGAATTTTCCTGGAGGAGGTCCGGCAAGTTGCTGCGGATTTAATCAGCCTTCATTTGATCTGGTTGACGCATATAAAGTTGATGCGGTCACTGGATTACCACTATTAGATACTTACAACGCAACTGATCTTAAGAATGACATGGGTATTAAGGGAAATGAAGCTTTTACCCCTACAACTGAACCGATTGATTCTCGGCTGGACTGGACAGTCGGCCGAAGAGGGATTCCCTATTTAGACTGGGGAGTTCACCCGGGAGAAAGCTGGATTCGCGGTCAGGCTTCTGGCGGTCCCTACAGTCCTAAAAAGAATATTTACATGAAGTCAGCCCAGGCGAGCACCAGCGATTTCTATGCAGGTTGGGCAGCCAATCAAACTACAGCAAACAATATTAATTTGATGCGCTTTGCTGATGTTTTATTATTGGCTGCTGAGGCTGAAGTAGAGGCAGGAAGTCAGGCAAAGGCAGAACAATATGTAAATAGAGTGAGAGCCAGAGCTGCAAGGCCTGAAAGTATGGTTTATACTTATGTAAATGCTAACGATCCTTCCAAAGGATTTACAAACACCCCGGCTGCCAATTATAAAGTAGGTCTTTATACCGGTCAAATTACAGCTGGCTCTAAAGACTTTGCACGTAAAGCTGTCAGGTTTGAGAGACGATTGGAACTTGGAATGGAGGGTCATCGCTTTTTTGATCTCCAACGTTACGATAAAGTAAATCCGGGGTATATGGCTGCCGTCTTAAACGCATATATAGCTCATGAGACATCCGTGCCGCGTTTTGGTCCTGAGTATCAAATTTTAAAAGACGCTCAGTTCAAATTAGGACAGGATGAGGTGTTTCCGATACCTCAGGCTCAAATTGACCGTAGTGCGGGGACATTAAAACAGAATCAAAATAAATAACAATTTATTTAATATATTAGATTTAGGGTAGAGACATGTCTCTACCCTTTTTTATAAACTATACCCGCACGAATGAAGGCTATACCGTTGAAATATTTTTTTTTAATTCTAATTGTTCTATGTTCATGCGGGAAAAAGAAAGTGTTCGAATCAATTGCATCATCCCATTCTGGCATTCATTTTAAAAATGAGATTGTAGAAAGTGATTCAATTAACCCCCTCGATTTGGTGAATATTTACAATGGGGGCGGGGTTGGTGTCGGCGATTTCAATAACGACGGGAACCAAGACCTTTATTTTACCGGAAACATGGTTCCTAACAAACTTTATTTAAATAAAGGTAACCTGAAATTTCAGGATATCACTGATCAAGCCCAGGTATCAGGTAACGGAAAATGGAGTAGGGGAGTTTCCGTGGTAGACCTTAATAATGATGGCTGGCAGGATATTTATATTTCTGTAACTCTGTCCAAGGATCCTGTGAAGCGGGAAAATCTCTTATATATAAATCAGGGTAAGACGACAGATGGAATTCCACGATTTAAAGAATTGGCCCGGGAATACGGATTAAATGATTCGTCACACTCTACAATGGCTAACTTCTTTGATTATGATAACGATGGTGATCTGGACATGTATCTGGCGGTCAACGAAATACTACCTACACAGAACCCCAACAAATTCCGACCAACAAAGACTGATAATTCACATCCGAGCACAGGCAGGCTGTACAGAAACGAATGGGATTCTTCGCTGAAGCATCCTATTTTTAAAAATGTATCTCTTGAAGCCGGAATTACTATTGAGGGTTACAGTCATAGCGCCAGCATTGCCGATATAAATCTGGACGGCTGGAAAGACATTTATGTATCTAATGATTTTGTGACCAATAATGTTCTTTACATAAATAATAAGAATGGAACCTTCACAGACCATTCAAGAGAATATTTCAAACATACTGCGGCAAATTCAATGGGGCAGGATATCATCGACATAAATAACGACGGCCTCTCCGATATTATTGAAGCAGACATGAATCCGAAGGATAATCTCCGGAAGAAAATGATGATGAGCGCTAACAGCTATCAAACCTATCAGAACTTTGATTATTACGGATACCAGTACCAATACGTTAGAAATACCCTTCAATTAAATCAAGGCCCCCGGGTCGTTGAAAATGATTCACTGGGAGCTCCAGTATTTAGTGATATTGGTTTTTTAAGCGGAATTGCAGAAACCGATTGGAGCTGGACGCCGGTGGTATCCGACTTTGACAATGACGGTTTCCGGGATATCATCATCACTAATGGATATCCGAGAGATGTGACCGATCATGACTTTATAACGTTTAGAAACCAGTCATATTCTATTGCCTCAAAGCAGCAAATCCTTCAGCAGGTGCCCATTATTAAGATAGACAATTATGCTTTTCGAAATAAAGGAGATCTAACTTTCGAAGATGTGTCTGAAGATTGGGGGCTGAAGGTGCCTAGTTTTTCTAATGGCGCCGTATATGCTGATCTTGATAATGATGGTGATTTAGAGGTTATTATCAATAATATTAATGATGAGGTGCTATTGTATAAAAACTCTACGATTGAAAATAAAGAAGATAACCATTACTTAAAGATTAAGTTTAGTGGTTCGGAATCAAACAAGAATGGATTAGGTGCCTGGGCGGAGATTTATTATGGGAATGGTAAGAAACAAGCCTATGAAAATACCCCTTACCGGGGATACCTTTCTACCATTCAGGACATTGCTTTTTTTGGTTTAGGTTCGCATGAGATAATAGATTCGGTAGTAATACGGTGGCCAGATTTAAAAAAGCAAGTTCTGAGCAATGTAAAGGCAGATCAAGAATTAAATGTCAGCATAAAAAATGCTGAGGCCTTTCAAAAAAGTAGTCCTTCGTATGCAAATAATTCCATCTTTAAAGAGATTTCTGCCTCTCTCGGGATCAATTATGAGCATCAGGAAAATGATGAGGTCGACTTCAATGTTCAGAAATTACTTCCTCATAAATTCTCTCAATATGCTCCGGCACTTGCTGCAGGTGATATAAATGGCGATGGACTTGATGATATGGTTATCGGAGGTTCATGCTCGCAGGGAGCCCAGGTTTTTATTCAGCAGCCAAACCAGCATTTTATTCAAAAGGCTTTGGTGGATCAAGAGGAGTCTAAAGCTTGCAAAGGACAGGATTTGGGGATCTTATTATTTGATGTTGACAATGACCACGATCTTGACCTGTATGTTGCCAGCGGAGGCTATGAGCAAGCGGCTAATTCACCGTCTTACCAGGATAAATTATATGTGAATGATGGAAAAGGTAATTTTACTCTTACTGTGGGTGCCCTACCAGGTAACCTGAGCAGCAAGCTTTGTGTCAGATCAATCGACTATGATAAGGATGGCGACTTGGACTTATTCGTTTCCGGAAGGGTTGAGCCCTGGCAATATCCAAAACCTGTTTCAAGCTTTATTTTTAGAAATGATACAAAGGAGGGTAAGCTCAAATTTACCGACGTGAGCAATTCAGTAGCTCCTTCCCTTCAAAATGTAGGTCTGGTATGTGATGCTATTTTTAGTGATTTTGATAACGACGGCTGGCCGGATCTTATACTTGCCGGGGAATGGATGCCTGTGAAATTTTTAAAAAATGAAAAAGGCGTATTCAAAGACGTCACCGATGATTCGGGAACTAAGGGGATGACAGGCTGGTGGAATACAATTGCTCCGGGTGATTTCGATAACGACGGCGATACGGATTATATAATTGGCAATCAGGGTACAAATACTTTTTACCGGGCTTCAGAGAAATACCCTGTTTTTATTACTGCAAAGGATTTTGATAATAATGGGAGCTATGATGCTATTCCGTCATTGTTCTTACCTGATCAGGAGGGTGGAATGCAGGAATTTCCGGCTCATACCCGGGACGATATGGTAAAGCAGATCATCGGTATGCGGACCAAGTTTCAGAACTATAAATCTTACGCCGTGGCGACCATGGACCAGATATTACCTGAGGATCAGCGAACAGGAGCGCTGCGGTTAAGTGCAACTAATTTTCAATCAAGTTATTTCCGTAATGAAGGGAATGGAAAATTTTCTGCTGTTGCACTTCCTGCGGAAGCCCAGGTGTCTGTGTTAAATGGTATCATAGTAGAAGACTTTACAGGTGATGGAAATTTGGACGTAGCTATAAATGGAAATGACTTCGGTACTGAAGTGTCTGTAGGGCGCTATGATGCTTTAAACGGCCTGGTATTAAAGGGTGATGGGAAAGGAAACTTTAAGGCGTTATCGATCTTGGAAAGTGGTATGTTTATTCCTGGCAATGGGAAAGCATTGGTGAAATTGAAGCGCTCGGATGGAGGTCTGTTAGTTGCAGCCAGTCAAAATCGTGGAGACCTGAAAGTATTTTCCCTCAAAAGGACTACAAAACAAATTGGGGTACTTCCTGACGACGTAAGTGCAGAAATTAAATATAAGAATGGGAAGACTCAAAAAAGAGAAATCTATTACGGCTCATCATTTTTATCTCAATCGGGTCGGTTTCTGGATGTTGATAAGAACGTGACCTCAATTATGGTTACAAACAGTAAAAATAAAACCCGTAACATACTGGAAAACAATGCGGCGCTCTGAAACAATATTACACATAAAGCCGAATTTAGCGCAAGTATATAACTGCTAATACCGGGTCTATGGTCCTGCGCTCCGAATTACTCACAGTTAAGTACTATTCTCTAATGAAAATCAAAACTTTACTAGTTCTATCGTTTTTCGCTCTATTGGCTGTATCCGCTTGCAACAACAAAAAGGCTAATAGATTATCAGATACCGAGATCCTTCATCAGAACCAAGATCAGTTAACGCAGGTGATTATTTATGATGTATTTTCTCCGCCGGTAGCGAGCCGTATATACGCTTATTCTTCACTGGCATCTTATGAAGCTATCCGTTTTGCGCAACCAGGGTCAGAGTCTTTTGCTACGCAGCTTAATGGTTTTAAGCCTTTGCCGGAACCCGAGAAAGGCAAAGAATATGATTTCACTCTTGCGGCAATAAAGGCCTTTTTTACCGTCGTACACAAGGTTGTATTTTCACTGGATTCCTTAAAAGCTTATGAGGATCGGGTTTATACTCAATTTAAAGATTCCCTAAGTGAAGAAACCTACGACAGATCGGTGATGTTTGGCGATTCCATTGGCAAGGTAATTTTAGCAAGGTCGTACTCAGATAACTACAAGCAAACTCGTGGAATGCCTAAGTATTTAGGGGCAAAGGATCCGGGTAAGTGGCGACCTACTGCTCCGGATTATTTCGACGGAAATGAGGCGTATTGGGGTTCAATTAAGCCTTTAACCCTGGATTCTGCTGAACTGGCTGATGCTCCTATAATGAATAACATCGAGTTTAGCTTAGATTCCAAAAGTGATTATTATAAAGAGGTGATGAATTTGTATAAAATCACGAACAACCTGACAGAGGAGCAGCGACAAATTGCAAAATACTGGGATGATAATCCATTTGTTATGGAGCACGCTGGACATATGATGTTTGCAAATAAAAAAATAACCCCCGGAGGGCACTGGATGGGGATAACAGCCATTGCCAGCAGACAATCAAACGCTGACGCTGTTAAAACAGCCAAAGCTTATTCTGCTGTAGCAGTTGCAATGTATGATGCTTTTATATGTTGCTGGAGTTTAAAATATAGAACCAACTCCGTTCGCCCGGTCACGGTTATTAATGAGTCTATTGACGAACAATGGCAGCCTATGCTTCAGACTCCTCCTTTCCCCGAGTTTCCAAGTGGTCATAGCACAATTACCCGGGCTGCCGCTGATGTTCTGACCCGCATATTTGGGGAAAACTTTGCCTTTGAGGACACCAGCGACTTAAAATACATTGGGATGAAACGAAGTTTTAAATCATTTGTACAAGCAGCAGATGAAGCTTCTATCAGCAGAGTGTATGGAGGAATACATTATCCGTTCAGTGTAGATGGAGGATCAAAAGAAGGCAAAAAGGTGGGTGAGCAGGTTATTAGGAGATTGAAATTATAAGCAATTTGCTGCCATATATGTCTGTCCGTCTTTTAATAATCAGACTCAGCTATTGTTGTGTTGTTTTGTTTCTCCTCGTGAATGTATGCTATTTAAACAGTTGTACTTCTGGCAATAACAGAGTTAAAGATGCCGAAACTGTGGAAGGCGAGCAACTTGTGCAAAAGCATTGTACCAGTTGCCATGTTTCGGTCAGTCCGGATTTGCTGAGTAAGGATATCTGGGAAAACAATGTTTTACCTGCTATGGGTAAAAAGTTGGGTATATCAACATGGTCCGGTCAGTACTTTCAGGAAGATATTCATTCCGGTATATCTATAGTTGACTGGCAAAAGATTGTCAATTATTTCGTAAGGAATTCTCCTCGCGAACTGCCCGTAAACAAATCCATTAAGCCCCTTGTCCGCAACGACTTCTCAATTGAACGACCGGTTGCATTTGATACATCCAACGTTGCCTCGACTACAATGGTTAAGTTCAATGCCAGTCAGAGTACAATTTATACTGCAGATATTTTATCCCGAAGTTTGTACATCTGGGATAATAACTTGAAACAGGTGACTAAGCAAGCGTTTGAATCGCCTGTTGTAGACGTTTCCTTTTTTGATGATGAAAGCAGTAGACGAAGGGAGGATCTGATAACCTGCATCGGCATAATTAATCCGGTAGATAATCCCAGGGGTAAAATATTAAAAACAACGGATGGCAATTTAACAACACTTTCGACGGTGGCAGAAGCACTTCCAAGACCCGTCAATAGCCTGACAGCTGATTTTAACAGAGATGGCTTGACAGATGTAGTCGTTTGCGGGTTTGGAAATACGGTGGGTGGCTTGTATCTGCTGACGCAGTCAAAGGAGAAAAAATATTCAAAAACCACCTTAGCTTCAAGAGCAGGCGCTACTAAAACAACTATTGGCGACTATAATAAAGATGGATGGCCTGATATCATGTGTTTATTTGCGCAGGGAGATGAAGGAATCTGGATGTATCTGAATGATCAGAAAGGTGGGTTTAAATCTGTTAATTTGCTGCGGTTTCCACCTGTATATGGTTCAAGCAGTTTTCAGTTAGCCGACTTTAATAAGGATGGTTTTGAAGATATACTTTACACAGCAGGCGATAATAGCGACTTTTCAAGAATATTGAAGCCATATCATGGGATTTATATTTTTACGAATAACGGAAAGAATCAATTCAAAGAAACCTTCTTCTATCCTATTAACGGCTGTTCTAAAGCCATTGCAACCGATTTCAATAAGGATGGTAACCTGGACCTTGCAACCATCGCTTTCTTCTCCGATTTCAAGAATAATCCGCAGGAATCATTTATGTATTTGATGCAGAGTAAGCCCGGTCAATTTACGGCATATACAGCTCCTATAGAAAGAATGGGCAAGTGGATCTGCATGGATATTAATGATATCAATAGGGACGGATATCCAGACGTTATATTAGGGAATTTTTCAATTGAAGGATTCAATCAGGAAGGGGTGAAAACCTCCTGGGACATGAAAACTCCTTTCATTGTACTAAAAAATCAATTTAATAGCCAGTAAACTAAATGTGTTTACTACTCAGTATGGAATTAACAACTTAGCAATCTATTTTAACCTTTTAGCAGATTTTTGCAAATTGATCACTGAAAATATCAGATATTGTTACTGCAGTAACTTAATTGTTAATTATGAGCGAAAATACGTTTGATGCCATCGTTATCGGGTCTGGAATCAGTGGTGGTTGGGCTGCTAAGGAACTGTGTGAAAAGGGTTTAAAAACTCTAGTGCTTGAGAGAGGCAGGAATGTCGAACACCTGCAAGACTACCCAACAAGTACAAAGAATCCCTGGGACTTTCCACACCATGGAAGGGTTCCAAATGTGACGAAAGATGCCAACCCGATTGCAGATAAATGTTATGCTTTCAGCGAAGCTACCGAACATTTTTTCGTGAAGGACAAAGAGCATCCCTATATTCAGGATAAACCGTTCGACTGGATACGCGGATACCAGGTTGGGGGTAAATCATTGCTATGGGCCAGACAAGTTCAACGATGGAGTAAATTTGATTTTGAGGGGCCTGCCAGGGATGGCTTTGCAGTTGACTGGCCAATAAGATATCAGGACCTTGATCCATGGTATAGCCATGTAGAAAGCTTTGCAGGTATCAGCGGTAATAAAGACGGACTGGAGACCCTTCCTGATGGTGAGTTTTTACCCCCCTGGGAGCTAAATAAAGTTGAAAAAGCAATTCAAAGTGGCATCAGGTCTAACTATAAAGATCGCTCAGTGGTAGTTGGCCGGTGCGCCCATTTAACCGAACCTAAAGAGATTCATTTACAGCAAGGAAGGGGAAAGTGCCAGGCAAGGAACTTATGTGACCGCGGATGTCCTTTCGGCGGTTATTTTAGTTCAAATTCTTCTACAATACCCCATGCACAAAAAACTGGAAATCTTACCCTCCGTCCAGACTCTGTCGTCCATTCAATTATCTATGACGAAAAAGCGGGTAAAGCAAGCGGCGTTAAGGTTATTGATGCGCACACCAAACAGGTGACTGAATACTATGCTAAGATCATTTTTGTAAATGCAAGTACGCTGAATACCAATCTTATTCTGCTAAATTCCAAATCCGACCGCTTTCCTCAGGGCCTTGGAAATGATAACGGCTTACTGGGAAAATATATCGCTTTCCATAATTACAGGGGTTCAATAACCGCAAACGTTGAAGGCTACCTCGACTCCTATTATTATGGACGCAGGCCTACTTCTGTCATGATGCCGAACTTCAGGAATGTGTACAAGCAGGAAACGGACTTCCTTCGCGGATATATGACATTTTTTACTGCAACCCGCGAGGGCTGGGGGCACCAGGTTTCGGGGAGCCAAATAGGGGCTGACTTTAAAGACGCTGTTTCAGAGCCAGGGGGATGGGGTGTGTATATGATGATGCAAGGTGAAACGATACCGAAGAAAGAAAACCAGGTTCGTTTAAGTGAAGATGAGAAAGATGAATGGGGAATACCTTTGTTAACAGTTTCTGTTGATTACGACGAAAATGATGAGAAGCTATTGAAGGATTTCTTAGAACAAGGTGCTGAAATGCTCGAAAAAGCCGGCTGTACAAATATTCAGCAACATGATAGCAAGCAAGCTCCAGGTCTGGATATTCATGAGGTGGGAGGCGTGAGAATGGGAAGAGATCCAAAAACATCGTTGCTCAACGGATGGAACCAGTTACACTCCTGTTTAAACGTTTACGTCACTGATGGTGCCTGCATGATTTCCACGGGCACCCAAAACCCTTCACTGACTTTTATGGCTCTTACAGCCAGGGCGGCAAATCATGCTGTTGAAGGATTTAAAAAGGGAAATCACTAAAGTTTTAGATACCTCACCTTGAGGATAGACCTAATAATATGAATGGAAACTTCAAAACTCTTCAACAAAATTACCGGCAAGCTTTAATGACATTTTTCATCAGTGTGATCACCTGCCTTTCCTTAAGTAGCTTTGCTCAACCTGCGCCTGCTAAGAGCATACCCGAGTTTACATTTTATAAAATGAATGGCCAGTCTTTTTCAAGAAAGGACCTGACAAAAAGCAAAAAGCCACTTATTATTTTTTTCGATGTAACCTGTGATCACTGTCAGAATGAATTGAAGGCTATGTCTGAACGGGTTGAAGAATTTAAAAAAGCACAGTTCTACCTTGTGTCGATGGACAACGTCCCCGCTATAGAGTTGTTCATGCAGAAATATGCCTCAAAGATGGCTAGCAGGTCAAATGTAACCTTACTTACAGATCTCCATAAGCAGTTTATTACACGCTTTAAGCCGGTTCAATACCCGGCTACCTTTGTGTATGGCACTGACTGGAAGCTTATCAGATACTTCGGGCAAAACAGCAAGATGACAGATATTATCAGTGCTGCCAACAAGTAGGATATAGCATAAAAAAAGCCCCTGATATTCAGGAGCTCTTTTCATTTAAAATATTTATTAACTGCGTCTGCGTCTATCGCCACCACCGGCGCCGCCTTCACGACGTGGACCGGATGATGTGCTGCTGCTGCCACGGTCTTCACGGCGTTTGCCTGAGAAGTCACGGAACCCGCCACCCTCACGACTTCCACCGCCTTCGCGACTTCCGCCAGTACGGCCACGGTAACCACCGCCGCCACCACTGCGTTCACGACTAAAACCGCCACGTTCACGACTGCCGCTTTCACGTCCGCCGCCACCGCCTTCGCGGTCGCCAGCTAATTCGATACGCACATCACGTCCCTGGTAATCAACAGTTTTGAAAGCTTGCTGAACCTGGTCTGCTACTGAATCTTCAACTTCAAAGAAGGTAAATACCCCCTTAAGGTCTATTTTACCAACACTTTTTCCGCTGATCTTTGCATTATTGCAAATAAAACCCAGCATATCGCCACGGGTGAAATCATCTACCGAACCAAGGTTCATGAATAAACGGGTGAAGCCGGCACTGGTGCTTGATTTGAAAGCACGGTCGCCACGTTCACCTGTACGTTCTTCCTGAGCAGCGTTAAGATCAGGTGCTTTAGAATAATATTCAAGGAAACGGTTAAATTCTAAAGAAGCAAATCGTTTAATGATGTCTTCTTTTTCCAGATCTTTAAATTCATCCATAATGCGCGGGATGTATTGTTCGATCTGCTCTTCGTTCACCTCTACATTATGTACTTTGTGTATCAGTGCGAATAATTGTTTTTCGCAAACATCGAAACCGTTAGGAATTTCACCTTTAGTGAATTGTTTTCCGATGGTGCGTTCGATGTGGCGGATCTTACCAAGCTCTTTGGAATTAATGATCGCGATGGAGATTCCCATTTTACCGGCACGAGCAGTACGACCGCTACGGTGGGTATAATTTTCAATCTCATCAGGTAATGAATAGTTGATCACGTGAGTAACGTCGTTCACATCAATACCACGCGCAGCTACGTCGGTTGCAATTAATAATTGCAGATTACGCTCGCGGTAGCGCTTCATTACTTTATCTCTTTGTTGTTGCGAAAGGTCACCATGCAAAGCATCCGCATTATAACCGTCTTTAATTAAAGATTCAGCGATTTCCTGAGTCTCAATCTTAGTACGGCAGAATACAATACCGAAGATCTCCGGGTTGAAGTCAACAATACGTTTAAAAGCTGCGTACTTATCGCGGGCACGCACAACATAGTATTCGTGTGATATATTAACGTTACCGGTATTTTTAGTACCCATAGTTAACTCGAACGGATCTGTCATGTATTTTTTCGCAATACGACGAACCTCAGTCGGCATAGTTGCCGAAAACAACCAGGTTTTCTTATCATCCGGAGTGGTTGATAAAATCTGGTCAATGTCTTCCTGGAAACCCATGTTTAACATCTCATCTGCTTCGTCCAATACTACGTATTGAACCTGTGAGAAGTCAATAGCCTTGCGGTTAATGATATCAAGCATACGGCCTGGTGTGGCCACTACAATTTGTACGCCCCGCTTGATCTGGCGTAACTGGTCTGAAATGTTAGCGCCTCCATAAACAGCCACAACGTTAACGTTCTTCATGTTTTTGGAGTACTTATTAATGTCGCTGGTGATCTGTAAACACAGTTCACGCGTTGGACAAAGAATAAGCGCTTGTGGATAATTTTCTTCGAAATCGAGTAACTCGAGTAATGGCAGGCCAAATGCTGCCGTTTTACCGGTTCCGGTTTGAGCTAATCCGACAAAATCGTTGCTGCCTGAAAGTAATACCGGGATGGCTTGCTCCTGGATCGGTGAGGGTTTTTCATACCCTAGTTCAGTAATGGCATTAACAATATCATGACGGATACCCAACGTACTAAATGGGTTCATGATAATCTATAAAACCCAACGTAATTGTTGGGCAGGTGCAAAGGTATGGAAAATTTAACAGCTATTTAAATAAAATTTTGTCGCCTAACTTATTGAACCTGACAGTAATAGCAATACCTATAGCTTAGGGTATTTGATTTGAGGGTGTAAAGGGGACACATTACCGAAGTCTGTCAGCAGATCTCACCAATTTTTCGTCATTCCGGATGCCTCTTAATGCTAAAATAATAAACAATATAGCCAGTGAAGGAAGAATAACACCAATTCCGTAATTACCCAATTGCAGGGTAATATTTCCCAGCACATCTTTGGCTGTTTGTACTAACCAGAAGCTGTAAGCCAGAATGGCGAGGATGGTTAAGTAGCAGACATTTATTTGTTTCTTACGATTTCTGTAGAAAAATATAATAGCAAAAGGAAGCAAGCCTAAAATTACTGTTGCAATAGTTAAAGCTAAAAAAGGTTCAGTTTGCACTACCTGGCCATTTACGTCCTGATATACGCCGGTTACTTTAAGCGCTTTGGCGGTGCCGTCGGCGTTTAAAACCTGTAAATAGGGGAATAAGAATAAGCTGAAAATTGCAGCGGTTGCGAAGAAAAGCCAGATAGTTTGAACTCGTTGAAGCATCTTATTTTTGAAATTTAAGCAAATATAGAAATTCGCATGTCTTACAAACAATACGGTTAATTATCTTTGTGGCTTGAACCAAAAACGCAGATATTTTATCGAAATCGCTTTCAACGGCACCGCTTACCATGGCTGGCAGATTCAGAAAAATGCTGTCAGCGTACAGGAGCTTCTCAATAAGGCACTAAGTACCATTTTCAGGCAAAGTATTGAAACAGTAGGTTGTGGCCGTACGGATACCGGCGTACATGCAACTCAGCTCTTCGCGCATTTTGATTTAGATCAAGGCTCAAGCGAGATAGAAGGAGACCATATTTCTGTAGCCCAGAACTCCAGAATAATTACCAGCCTTAATTCAATCCTTCCCTATGACATCGCTGTTAAGCGTATCATTGAAGTGAAAGCCGATGCGCATGCACGTTTTGACGCGGTGAAGCGTTCGTATAAGTACCAAATACATTTCGATAAGGACCCTTTCAAGCTTGGCTTTTCCTGGCTTTTACGCGATAAGCCTGATATAGCTTTAATGAACGAGGCTGCGGCACTTATTATGGAATATCGCGATTTTAGCTCCTTCAGTAAGTCGAATTCCCAGACTTTTACCAACAATTGCAATATCAGATCTGCTGAGTGGAAGGTAGAAGGGGATGGGATGATTTTTTACATTTCTGCTGACCGTTTTCTCCGGAATATGGTTAGAGCTATTGTAGGGACTCTGGTGCAGGTCGGTCGCAAGGAGATGCCACCTGAAGATATTCGCAAAATTATTGAGAGTCAGGATCGCTCTAACGCCGGTATGTCTGTTCCTGCCTGTGGATTGTATCTTACGGAAGTGACTTACCCTTATATCAGGTAAGAATTAAGAATATGAATTGAGAAAAGTAACATCTAATACTTAACCTTCAACCCCCAACCCCTAAAACCTAATACCTAAAAACCTAACACCTACCAATGGCAAAAGTAACAGGGAAAGCTCTGGATGTAAATTTACTCGCTAGAATCTTCAAATATGTGAAGCCATATAAAAGCATCTTTATATGGTCGGTACTGCTTACAATTGCCCTGGCAGCGCTGGCTCCTTTGCGTCCTTTTCTGGTTGAGTATACACTTGATAAATTCATTCTCGAGAACGATAGCTCAGGACTGGTCCGCATGACGCTCATCATGATTGCTTTACTATTGGTGCAAACGGCGGTGCAATACTTTCACACCTTTCTTACTAATATCCTGGGTCAATCGGTAATCAAGGATTTGCGGGTAAATGTATTCAACCATATCAGTAGCCTTCGCCTAAAGTATTTCGACAAAACACCCATAGGTCAACTGATCACCCGCACCGTATCAGATCTGGAAACCATTGCTGATATTTTCTCTGAAGGACTGATCGTAATTATCGGTGATATACTTCAGGTGGCTGCAATTATTGCATTCATGCTCTACACTGATTGGGAACTGACTCTCATCGTATTAATTCCGATGCCTTTTTTAATCGCTGCCTCATTGGTATTTAAGGAAGCTATTAAATCAGCTTTCCAGGCAGTGCGGACGGAAGTATCCCATTTGAATGCCTTTCTACAGGAGCATATCACTGGTATGAGCATCATCCATTACTTCGGACGAGAGAAGCAGGAGATGGATAAATTTAAAAAGATCAACGCCCGGCATCGCGACGCGCATATCCGCTCTAATTGGTATTACTCGATCTTTTTCCCCGTAGTTGAAATAATCTCAGCGCTTTCTTTGGGATTACTGGTTTGGTATGGATCGAAATCTATACTTGAAAATGAAATATCGCCCGGTGTAGTAGTTGCTTTTATTATGTACATCAACATGCTCTTCAAGCCCATCAGGGAGCTTGCCGATAAATTTAATACGCTACAGATGGGAATGGTAGGAGCTGAGCGTGTATTTAACGTGCTCGATACCCAGGAAGTGACCGAAAACATGGGGACTTTAAAACCTGCTTCTTTGCAAGGGAAAATAGAATTCAAAAACGTGTGGTTTGCTTATAACGATGAGAATTGGGTTCTTAAAGATATCTCCTTTACCGTAATGCCCGGTGAAACTTTGGCTTTGGTAGGGGCAACCGGTGCCGGGAAATCATCTACAATAAATATTTTAAACCGATTCTATGAGATTAGCAAGGGAAGTGTAAAAATAGACGATATTGATATCAGGCAGTATGAACTCGGGTATCTCAGAGGCCGCATTGCCACGGTTTTGCAGGATGTTTTTCTTTTCTCCGATACGGTCGCCAATAATATCAATTTGAATAACCAAAATATTACCCGTGACCGCCTGGTTACGGCAGCAAAGGATGTTGGTGCCCATGAGTTCATTGAGCGTTTGCCGGGCGGATACGATTACAACGTGATGGAACGGGGCGCTACCTTATCCGCAGGGCAGGCTCAGCTGATCTCCTTCATAAGAGCGCTTGTGTATGATCCTAAGATTCTTGTTCTGGACGAAGCCACGTCATCAGTTGATACTGAGACTGAAGAACTTATTCAGAATGCGATCAACCGCTTAATGGAAGGCCGTACGTCCATTGTTATTGCCCATCGTCTGTCCACAATTCAAAATGCCGACAAGATTATCGTTTTAGATCATGGCGAAATAAAAGAAGTAGGCTCACACCAGGAGCTGCTCAAATTGAAGGGCTATTACAAGCGCTTATATGACCTGCAATTTAGCTCAGAAGGCATCAGATGAAATTTGAGAGTTGAGACTTGAGATGTGTGACTTGAGAATTAGAGATAGGACATATAGGGCATTAAGATATTGATGCCAATCGGGTATCTAATGATACTGGAAATATGAAACTATTATCTGATATTTCAGCTACCTCTTCGGTCTCTCATCTAACATCTCAAATCTAACGTCTCAAGTCTCCCATCTCATATCTAAATACTAACGACTAACTACTAAATACTATTTGCCATTTAAGCCTATTCTCTTAGCTTTGCGAAACAAAAAAGCAAGCTATGAGTGTTCTGGTTAATAAAGATTCAAAAGTAATAGTACAGGGTTTTACTGGCAACGAGGGCACATATCATGCTTCGCAGATGATTGAGTACGGCACTCAGTTAGTTGGTGGTGTTACACCCGGAAAAGGTGGTCAGACCCATTTAGACAAACCTGTGTTTAACACAGTGGCTGATGCTGTTGTTAAAACCGGCGCTGACGTCTCGATCATATTTGTTCCTCCCGCCTTTGCGGCTGACGCCATTATGGAAGCGGCCGAAGCTGGTATTAAAGTAATCGTATGTATCACCGAGGGTATTCCTACCAAGGATATGATCCAGGTGAAAGAATATATTTCAGAAAGAGACTGTCGTCTAATTGGTCCGAACTGCCCGGGAATTATTACGGCTGATGAATCTAAAATCGGCATCATGCCTGGTTTCATCTTTAAGAAAGGAACCGTAGGCGTTGTCTCTAAATCAGGAACGTTAACTTATGAAGCAGTTGACCAGGTGGTTAAAGCCGGTTTAGGGATCACTACAGCTATCGGTATTGGTGGTGACCCAATCATCGGAACCACAACCAAAGAAGCTGTAGAATTGCTCATGAATGACCCGGAAACAGAAGGTATCATCATGATAGGTGAGATTGGGGGCGGCATGGAGCACGAAGCAGCACTTTGGATCAAAGAAAACGGCACCAAGCCTGTTGTTGGCTTCATCGCCGGACAAACTGCGCCTCCGGGACGCCGTATGGGTCATGCAGGAGCTATTGTTGGTGGTGCTGACGATACAGCAGCTGCTAAAATGAAAATCATGCGCGAGTGTGGTATCCGTGTTGTTGAATCACCTGCAGAAATCGGTGAGGCAATGGCAGAAGAATTGCAAAAACTAGCCTAGTACTCGAATATTTATTACTTTATATTGAAAAGACCTGCTCTAACAGCAGGTCTTTTTTTGTCCGGAATTTCTGAAATCTGCTTTTCCAGCAATTACTAAGTCTGGTAATGGCTGTGGTTTAAGGCGCTTTGGAGAGAATTTGGTCTCGGCTAGGTTTCCTAGTAGTTTGCTAGTAGTTTCGTAGTAGTTTGCTAGTAAGATTTGACTAGGAAACTACTAGAATCTTACAAGGAGTTGCTAAGCATCAAAAGCGTAAGTATTTCTCAGCCGCTGACCTGGCATTTACAAGCTTAATTACATGTAGTTGACTTTGTATAAAACGGAAAGGGATGTAAACTCGTAGGTATGTTATAACTTTATAAAAATGAAAACGACCATCTATCTTATTGCTTTATTCTTACTGACATCAGTCAATGTTTCCGCACAACAGGTTCCGGCAAAAAAGGTGGAAAAAAAGCAACAGGGCAAGACTGAATATCGGAAATTAACTGCCGAGGAAGAAAGTGTGATTGTGTATAAGGGAACTGAAAGGGCCCACACAGGTAAATACACCAATAACACGGCAAAGGGTGTTTACCTGTGCAAGCGATGCAGCAAACCACTGTATACTTCAGAATCGAAGTTTAAATCAGATTGTGGCTGGCCTAGTTTTGATCAGGAAATTAAAGGCGCGGTTAAACGGGTGCCAGATGCAGACGGGATGCGGACGGAAATCATCTGTTCAAACTGTAAAGCTCATCTAGGCCATGTATTTATTGGTGAAGGCCTGACAGCGAAAAACACCAGACATTGTGTTAATTCGATTTCAATGGTTTTTGTACCAGCTAAGAAATAGGCCAAACATACTATCTGTTATATTATTATCAACCCAAACCGTCTGGTAATCCAAATGTTGTCCTTGTAAAGAAATAATCGAAATGAGCTATAATAAATTAACCCCCGAAGAAGAATATGTGATCCTGCAAAAGGGGACTGAACGGCCTTTTACTGGTGAGTATACCAATACAAAAGAAGCGGGGACCTATATTTGCAGGCAGTGTGACACGCCATTGTACAGGTCGGATGATAAGTTTGAATCACATTGCGGATGGCCTAGCTTTGATGATGAAATTCCGGGGGCTGTAAGGCGCGAAACCGACCGTGACGGAAGCCGTACTGAAATTCTTTGCGCCAACTGCGGGGCCCACCTGGGTCATGTTTTTGAAGGTGAACGGTTCACTCCCAAAAATACGCGCCACTGTGTTAACTCCATCTCTATGAAGTTTGTACCCGCTCAATAAAAGAGAAGTTATTAAATAAAACAGCTGCGGGGTTGATACCCGCTGTTTTTATTTAACGTATACCTCGCCCTTATAAGGCTCTATCACCGAATGAAAGCTATAACCGGCAATATGCACCAGGAAATAGGTCATTATATCGCACCAGCAAATTTCATCTTTAAACATTTCCAATTGTGGTAAAGATCCGCGCTGACAGCTTTGTTCCTTGTCGTAATCATATTCGCCGTCATTATCTTTACACCACTTTTTGAAAAAATCGAATTCTTTAGGATCTGAAAATACAATCTTGAAGAAAGTTTCTTCACGGACGTCTTTCAGGTCATCGTTCATGTAGTGATGGTATTTATGCCGATGGCGGATGATCTTGGCTGTGGTCATAAGGTGATGGATTTATACAGTAACCGTATTAGCTTTCCTTTGTTCTAAGTTAGGGTCAGACTGAACTTTTTTTGCCCACACAACTGCCCACATGATGTTTTTCCAGAGCAGGTCAATTTCACTAAATCCAGCTAGTTCCAGCTGCTGCAAATGCCATCCTACAGGAGTATGAAAATCATGAGCAGTCTGGTGCTCCATCCACATTGTCCAGTTCTCCTCCGTCGATCCGAGCTTAAGGGCTTCTTCCTTCCACCGTGAAATGTGCTTTTGGTAAATTTCATCGGTTATCCCACGGGTTTGGTCCGCAAAAATAAACAGGCCGTTTACGGACAATGCCTGGAAAACCTCCTGGTATAGTTTTACTTTATCCGTATCCTGAATATGATGAATGGCAATGCTGGAGAGTACAAGGTCATAAGATCCGGGAGCCAAATGCATGTCACGAAAGTCCGCCTGGATATAGCGGATGTTGGGACGGTCTGCAAACCGCTTTTGACTTTCTTTAAGAATGTCCTCCGATAGATCAAGAGCATCAATCTCCGCTTCAGGGTAATGCTTTAATATTTGCTCCGTCAGGTTCCCTGTCCCGCAACCCAGGTCCAATATTCGTTTCGGTTTACAATCTTCCGGAATGTAATGAAACATGTTATACAATAATTCGCCATAGCGTGGTACACATTTGCTGATGAGATCAGTATACTGACTACTCAGCTGATCGTAAAAGGATTGAACGGATTTCATTCTACTAGATGGTAGTTAGTATTTGGTAAATAGACCGTAACGGGAACGCTATTGCTGAATAAAATTGCAGTATATTTTTCTAAATGTCCTATTTTCACGGTTTTAAATTTGGATATGAAATTACTCGAAGGAAAAACCGCGCTAATTACAGGAGCATCAAAAGGTATTGGCCGTAAAATCGCTGAAAAATTTGCAGAGCATGGCGCAAATGTGGCATTTACCTATTTATCGTCGGTAGAACAAGGCCAGGCATTAGAGCAGGAACTGCAAAACTTTGGAACAAAGGTTATCGGATATCGATCGGATGCTTCAAAGTTTGATCAGGCTGAAAAACTGATCAGTGATATAGTTACTGATTTCGGAACTCTTGATATAGTTGTGAATAATGCGGGCATCACCAAGGACGGCTTGCTGATGCGCATGACCGAAGAAAACTGGGATGATGTGTTGAACGTAAACCTGAAATCAATCTTTAATGTAACGAAGGCTGCCTCGAAGGTTATGATGAAAAATCGTAAAGGGGTTTTTATTAATATGAGTTCGGTTGTTGGTGTGCAGGGCAATGCAGGTCAGGCTAATTATGCGGCTTCAAAAGCGGGTATAATTGGTTTTTCTAAATCGGTAGCTAAAGAATTGGGGTCCCGTAATATCCGTACCAATGTGGTAGCACCGGGTTTTATCCGTACTGAAATGACTGAAGTTCTAGATCCGAAAGTGGTTGAAGGATGGGCTCAGGCTATTCCCCTTAAACGCGCCGGCGAAGCGGAAGATGTAGCTAACCTTTGTGTTTTCCTGGGGTCAGATATGAGTACCTATATCACTGGTCAGGTAATTCCGGTTGATGGAGGAATGTTGTAGATAGGTATTAGGTATAAGGTATCAGGTATTAGGTATTACTAATTTGAAATTGGCTGAGGCAAGTGTGGCAAGCCTTCATTAAGAATAATTGAGGGGAATTGTATATCTTAAACGATTGATTTAAAGAGTTCGGATAATTCAACCTTCGATAAAATGACATCTAACCGCTTTGTAATTCCTGCGCTTATTCTCGGTCTTGCAGCAGTAGTTTCCATGTTTATTTTCACGGGAACCTGGCGTAAAGTAAGGAGCGAAAACCAAACAATTACCGTTACCGGTTCGGCTAAAAAGGTGATGATCTCGGATCTGGGAATACTTAGAGGAACTCTTTCTGCTTCAGGTGCTACAGCCAGCGATGCGTACAGGGCTTTGGAGTCGCAAAAGCCGATACTAGTGGAGTATATCCGATCAAAGGGTTTTCCTGCTGATAAAATCACTTTTCAGACCATCAGCAATTATCCCATCTATAATTATAATCAAAACGGACAGCAAATGGACATTCGTTCGTACAATGCTTCCCAGATGATCGATATTCAATCAAACGATGTGGAGCTGATTAAGGCAATATCTTTAGAGATCAGTTCGCTTGTGGAAAAAGGAGTAAACTTCCAGGTAAATCCTCCGGAATATTATTACACCAAAGTTGGAGACATCAAGATAGAAATTCAAGCTGAAGCGGCGAAGGATGCAATGACCCGGGGTCAGCGTATTGCCAAAGCTACCGGCAGAGAATTAGGTACTTTGAAAAGTGCACGGATGGGAGTGCTGCAAATAACTCCTGAAAACTCGAATATGACCTCGGACTACGGCATCAACGATGTTAGCTCGATTCGGAAAGAAATCACGGCGGTAGTGAATGCGAATTTTGCAATAGAGTAATGACGGGTAAAACATTGGTTTGGCTCGTTGGCTGTCTTGCTTCTGGTGTTGGATACGCATTTCTGTTATACAGCTGGAGTAGCAGGCTTAAAAAAAAGCCTCGCTATTTGCTGTTTACCTTAAGGACACTGGCAGTCAGTACGATTGCTTTCCTCCTTTTTGCACCAGCCATTAAAATCTCCTCAAAAACTGCCGAGAAACCGCTGATCATACTTGCTCAGGATAATTCAGCTTCAATCAGTATTTCTAAGGCTGCTGGATTCAATTCTAAGACTTATAGCGAGCAATTTGAGGCTTTGGAAAAAAAACTTTCTGAAGATTACGAAGTGCGTTCTTTGAGTTTCGGCTCAAGGGTTAATCAGGGCTTAAGCTTTAAATTTGACGAAAACCTTAGTAACCTCTCATCGATCTTTAAAATAATTGATAATGATTTCGCTAACCGAAATATTGGGGCGATTATCATGGCTTCTGACGGTATCTATAACCAGGGTGGAAATCCGGTATACGAAAGCAAAGATCTGCAAGCTCCGATCTACACAGTGGCACTGGGCGACACTATTCCTAAAAGAGATATCCTAATCTCAAATGTCAATTACAATAATATTGCTTACCTGGATAATCAGTTCCAGATTGAAGTGAGTATTGAGGCATTTCAAAGCCGCGGATCCAGCAGCACCCTAACGGTCTCAGATCAGTCCGGGTCACTATTCTCGCGGCCGGTTACGGTTAAAGAGAATGAGTTCAGAGTTACGGTGCCGATAACATTACCGGCAAAACGGAAGGGAATTCAGCGTTTCAATATTGATCTGTCGCCACTGTCCAATGAGCTATCTGTCGAAAATAACAGACAGACTATCTTTGTTGATATTATAGATGGTCGGCAAAATGTACTGATCATAGCGAATTCGCCCCACCCGGACATTGCTGCTTTACGGCAATCGATCGAAATAAACAAGGATTATGATGTCCAGTTAGCTCTTGCGGATGATATAAGTGTTGATGCTATTTCTAAAGCCGGTTTGGTTATTTTGCATCAGTTACCATCTGTAAATAACTCAGCACAAAAAATACTGCAGCAGATAGCCACTAAGCCGGTGTTATTTGTGCTCGGCGCGCAGAGTAATTCGGGTGCTTTTTCAGCATCCCAAAGCCTGTTAACCATTAATTCGTCGGGATCTACCCAGGAAGTGTTAGCGAAGGTCCCGAATGACTTTTATGCGTTCACACTAACTGAGATCACCAAAAGTAAAATCGAGGGCTTCGCACCGCTAATCGCACCTTTTGGTAATTACGGAATGAAAGGGCCCGGTTCTGTTGCATTGACCCAACAGATCGGTAAGGTGAATACCAGCATGCCCTTGTTAGTGTTTGGAGGTGATCAGCAACGGAAGATTGGTATTCTGGCAGGTGAAGGGATCTGGCGCTGGCGACTGGAAGAATTTCAGGAAAGCAATAGCCATGAGGGCTTGAATGAGCTGGTGAGCAAAACTATTCAGTATCTCTCCAACCGGGATGATAAGCGGAAGTTCAGGGTTTACCCGGCTAAAAATTCATTTGACGAGAACGAGCATGTGATTGTAAACGCCGAGCTGTATAATGATGCATATGAATTGGTCAACTCCCCGGATGTGAATGTGTCTTTGAAAAATAAGGAGGGTAAAAGCTACTCCTATCTATTCTCTAGAAGCGGTAATTCCTACACACTGGATGCCGGTATTCTGCCGGCGGGTGAATATAGTTTTGACGCCAGGACCAGGTTTGGAAACAAGGCTCAGACCGCTTCAGGAGAGTTCGTCATCAAACAGCAACAGGCGGAATTTCAGCAAACAAGAGCTAATCACCAATTGCTTTATGCGTTGTCCGAACAAAACGGCGGAAAGATGATCTATCCAAACCAGTTAGGCAGTCTTCCAGATTTGATAAAGGCAAATGAGAATGTGAAGACCATTGTTTATGAAGACCGGAAGTACGAGGAGGCAGTAAATTACAAGATTATCTTTTTCCTGATATTGGGTCTATTGACTTTTGAATGGTTTATGAGGAAGAGGAATGGGGAGGTTTAAAATTTAGCCGTTTAAAATACAGGAGCTTCGCTTTCCTGACAGCGCTAAAAGAAAGATTTACTCTCTTTTTTAGGATCTTCTTTGATAATTACAAACACATCTTCGTTTTCCTTTTTCATCAGGTATTTTTCACGGGCGAACTTTTCAAGCTTCTCTTTATCGGTACTAAGCTCGTCGAGGTCTTTTCGGGCTTTTTCTGTTTCCTTGATATAGAACTCTTTCTCGGCTTGAAGTTTACTTACCTGGGTGCGGTAGTCATACTGTGACATCAGGTCATTACGGTCAAAAAATAACATCCACACTACAAAGGCTGTAGCAGACAGAAAGTACTTATTGCTTAGTAGACTAATAAACCTGTTCATCAATTGCAAATTAACAAAAAACATCCGAAGAATTATCTCCGGATGTTTCGTTGTACTGTTTAATATATCTTCAGCTAAAGCTGTTGACCTTATTTTTTTACGTATTTGAAATCACGTCCAATAAAGCGTGCTGCACTACCTAGTTCTTCTTCTATACGAAGCAACTGGTTGTATTTAGCTACCCTGTCTGAACGTGATGCTGAACCGGTCTTAATTTGTCCGCAATTTAGCGCTACTGCCAGATCTGCAATAGTTACATCTTCAGTTTCTCCCGATCGATGAGACATTACAGAGGTATAACCACTATTCTGAGCCAATGATACCGCATTAATCGTTTCTGTTAAAGAACCGATCTGATTAACTTTCACTAGAATTGAGTTCCCGGTGTTATTGTCGATACCTCTCTGCAGACGGGTTACATTAGTTACGAATAAATCATCACCAACTAATTGAACTTTGCTGCCGATTCTTTCGGTTAACAATTTCCAGCCATCCCAGTCATTTTCATCCATTCCATCTTCAATAGAGATGATCGGGTATTTTTCTGCTAATTGAGCAAGGTATTCAACTTGTTCTGCACTTGTGCGCACAGCCCCTTTATCACCTTCAAACTTTGCGTAATTATATTTTCCGTCTTTGTAGAATTCAGATGCCGCACAGTCAAATGCCAGGTAGATATCTTCCCCAGCTTTGTAGCCCGCTTTTTCTATCGCTTGTAAAATTGTTTCAACAGCGTCTTCCGTACCATCAAACTTAGGAGCAAAACCACCCTCGTCGCCTACTGCAGTAGAAAGGCCGCGATCATGCAAGATCTTTTTAAGATTATGGAAAACTTCGGTTCCCCAGCGTAAAGCTTCAGAGAAGGAAGGAGCGCCAACGGGCATGATCATAAATTCCTGAAATGCAATTGGTGCATCAGAGTGAGATCCTCCGTTAACGATGTTCATCATGGGGATGGGAAGTGTGTTTGCATTAACACCTCCTATATACCTGTATAAAGGCTGACGGCTTTCCTGAGCAGCTGCTTTAGCAACCGCCAGAGAGACACCTAAGATAGCGTTTGCACCAATTTTGCCTTTGTTTTCAGTTCCGTCAATCTCGAGCATTAAACTATCGATCATACTTTGCTCGAAAACGTCTATTCCTTTCAGCTCTTTGGCTAGTATTTCATTGACGTTTTTAACAGCATTTAATACACCTTTTCCCATGTATACTCCCTTATCGTCGTCACGAAGCTCTACGGCCTCGTGCATGCCGGTTGAAGCGCCTGAAGGCACTGCGGCTCGTCCAAGGATACCGTTTTCTGTTATTACATCAACTTCTACCGTCGGATTTCCGCGGGAGTCTAAGATTTGTCGGGCGTGTACATCAATGATTAAGCTCATTCTTTTTTGTTTTTTTAAATAATGGCATCGAGAAATAAAAAGTCTTAGCGTAATGAAAACACTAAGACCTTAATATTCAAAATTAGATTTTTTATAACGATTGCAAAGCATTTTGCGGTTAATATCCTTTAGGGATTTAGAGAACTGATATTATTTTTTCATCATTTCAACAAAGTCATCGAACAGATATCTTGAATCATGAGGTCCGGGTGAAGATTCAGGGTGGTATTGAACTGAGAATGCTTTTTTACCTTTTACCCGTATTCCCTCTATAGACTGGTCGTTTAAATTCAAATGAGTAATCTCTACCTTGTCTGAACTCCGTACCTGCTCGGGAATAACACCGAACCCGTGGTTTTGTGAGGTAACTTCGCAATGGTCTGTGATGATGTTCTTAACCGGATGGTTCAATCCACGGTGACCATTAAACATTTTCATGGTACCTATTCCATTCGCCTGGGCTAATAACTGATGACCAAGGCAAATACCGAATAGGGGTTTGTCAGCAGCTAGTATCTCCTTAACAGTTTCAACCGCATAAGGCATCGCTGCAGGGTCGCCAGGACCGTTAGAAATAAAATAGCCGTCGGGATTCCATTTTTGCATTTCTTCAAAAGTGGTTTTAGCAGGGAATACCTTGGCATAAACCCCGCGGCTGTCGAAATTGCGCAGGATGTTTTTCTTAACCCCCAGGTCTAAAACTGCAACGCGGTGAGGACCGTTTTCATCACCCGAAAAATAGGGCTCTTTGGTCGAAACCTGTGATGATAATTCTAAACCATCCATAGAAGGTACTAAGGCAAGTTTCTCCTTCAATATAGCCAGATCAAGAATTTCCGACGATATAATGGCATTCATTGCACCTTTATCGCGAATATGGCGAACGAGAGAACGAGTGTCTACATCAGAGATGCCTACGATATTTTGATCCTGAAAGTAATCCTGGATCGAAGTGTCAGACATTTTGCGACTATAAGCGATATTGAAGTTCTTACATACCAATCCGGCAATTTTGATGGCTCCTGATTCTATCTCATCATGATGAATTCCATAGTTACCTACATGAGAGTTTGTAGCAACCATGATCTGGCCAAAATAGGAAGGGTCAGTGAAAATCTCCTGGTAACCGGTCATGCCTGTATTAAAGCATATTTCACCGGTAGTAGTGCCAATTTTTCCGGCGGCTTTTCCGTGATATACAGTGCCGTCTGCCAGAAGCAATATTGCAGGTAGTTTGGTGTAATTAATCATTAATGGTAATGGTTTTTTGAAATAAAAAGAAAAAAGAGTTTGAACCGGAGGTTTCCGGAGGTGTTGGAGGTAACACAGTGAAGTTAATTACTTCATTTTTCACGGGAGACAAAGTTAGTCTTTTCAACTAAAGATTGAGCATGAAATGTTCAGTTGTTTATCATATTTAAATGTTCCGTCGAATATATTTCTTAATTATACCTTTGCTTTAATCTTGTACTAACTCCAGACATATGTCAGTTCATAAAGAGCTTAAACGTATTACCACCAACACTATTCAGGAAATGAAGCAGAAAGGCGAAAAGATCGCCATGTTAACGTCCTATGATTATTCAATGGCCACCATTGTGGACGATGGAGGTATCGATGTAATTCTTGTTGGTGATTCGGCTTCAAATGTAATGGCAGGGCACGAAACAACTCTTCCGATTACTTTAGACCAAATGATCTATCATGCGGCTTCTGTTGTACGGGGTGTAAAACGTGCACTTGTGGTGGTAGATCTTCCATTTGGCTCTTACCAGGGAAATTCAAAAGAAGCCCTAAACTCAGCTATAAGGATTATGAAAGAATCCGGGGCGCATGCGGTAAAACTTGAAGGTGGTGCTGAAATTAGAGAATCCATCGAGCGAATTATTACAGCGGGAATCCCGGTAATGGGGCACCTTGGTTTGACTCCTCAGTCTATATATAAATTCGGGACCTATACTGTAAGAGCAAAGGAAGAGGCCGAGGCAGCCAAATTGAAAACAGATGCACTGGTATTACAGGAAGCAGGTTGTTTTTCTATAGTGCTTGAGAAAATTCCGGCAGCTCTGGCAGGGGAAGTAACCAAATCTTTAAAGATCCCTACGATTGGCATTGGTGCCGGGCAGCACTGCGATGGACAGGTTTTAGTCGTTAATGATTTGTTAGGTCTGACTAAAGGCTTTCACCCGAGGTTTTTAAGGCAGTATTTAGATCTTTATGATCAAATTAATGCCGCTGTGCAGGCATATGTTAAGGATGTTAAAGAATCTGATTTCCCAAACGAGAAAGAGCAATATTAGTATCAAGCTCTAAGGAGGAATGAATTACGTTTCGAATAAATGAATAAAGCAGAAGCAAAAAAAGATAAGTATCTGCCCGGTCAGGATATTACCGATAAGGACATTCTTTTTGAAGACAATCATCTTATCGCGGTAAATAAAAGAGCGGGTGACATTGTGCAGGTGGATGAAACAGGGGATGAATCACTTGATGAAAAGGTCAAAAAGTACATTGCCAAAAAATATAATAAGCCTAATGGTGCTTTTCTTGGGGTCGTTCACCGTCTGGACAGACCGGTTAGTGGCGTAATCCTGTTTGCCAAAACGAGCAAAGCCCTTGACCGGGTAAACAAAAAGTTCAAAGACCGGGAGATGAAGAAGACCTACTGGGCAGTCGTTCGTAATCGCCCAGTTATTGAAGAAGGGAATCTGGTGCACTGGCTTGTCAAAAACCCACAGAAGAACGTTACAAAAGCCTATGATAAAGAAGTTGAGGGAAGCCAGCGGGCGGAATTAAATTATAAGCTAATTGGTGAACTTGGGGGCTATTACCTTATCGAAGTGGATCCGATAACAGGTCGCCCACATCAGATAAGAGTTCAGTTATCTACTTTAAATTGCCCTATTGTTGGCGACAATAAATATGGTTATCCACGGGGGAGTCTTAAAAAGAGTATTTGCCTTCATGCCCGCCGGCTAAGGTTTTTGCACCCGGTAAAGTTAGAGCCCGTTGATATTCTTGCCCCTTTACCTCATGATGGTTTCTGGGAACGTTTTGAAGTTTTTGCTTAGCCATTCTTCACCGGGGTGATTATCTTTTAAAACCTTAAAATCTGTTTCCGGTTATTAGGTTTAAGCTAACCTTCATTATGAAAAACCAAAAAGAAACTCCGGAAGATCCCCTAAATAACCCCAGCGGAACAGTAACGTCCGGCAGCACCCTCTCTTACTGGACCGACTCTGTTCAGCCTATTAAATTTCAGCGCATTGCCGGTAATCAGCAAACGGATGTCGTCATTGTTGGTGCCGGGATTGCCGGGATCACAACTGCGTATTGCCTTGCCAAATCAGGTAAGAAAGTTATTGTACTGGATGATGGTTTTGTTGGGAGTGGAGAAACAGGAAGAACAACCGCACACGCTACAAATGCTTTAGATGATGGCTATGCTGAAATAGAACGGCTTCATGGAAGCGAAGGTGCGAAAATTGCCGCCGACAGTCACACTGCTGCGATCGCCTTTATTGAATCGACCGCTATGCAGGAAAATATTGCCTGCGATTTTAAAAGATTAAACGGTTATCTATTTCTTCATTCCACCGATAAGAAGGAGTCTTTGGATGAAGAATATGAAGCTACTCACCGAGCAGGCATTCCTACAGAGCTTATAACAGGAGTACCTGGTATCGAGATCGAGAACGGACCTTGCTTAAAATTCCCACACCAGGGTCAGTTTCACCCGCTTAAGTATCTGGCGGGGCTAACCGACAGTTTAGTTAAAATGGGAGTAAAGATCTATACAGAATCCCGTGCGACTGATATTAGTGAGAATTTAGTGAAAACCGAAAACGCTTTTGAGATAAGGGCAAATCATGTGGTAGTAGCCACCAATACTCCCGTAAACGATCTGTTCACTATACATACCAAACAGTACCCCTATCGTACTTATGTTATCGGTCTACTGCTGCGCAAAGCCTCCGTGGAACCGGCTCTTTGGTGGGATACAGGTAACCAGGAGTCTGAATGGTTAACTATGCCATACCACTATGTAAGGACGCAGGCTTACAATGACGAATATGATCTGCTGATATGTGGTGGTGAAGATCATAAAACCGGGCAGGAAGATAATGAAGAGAAAGATGAAACCGCACGGTACCAAAGCTTAGAGGCTTGGACCCGTAAGCGTTTTCCTGACGCAGGCGAAGTAATTTATCGTTGGTCAGGACAGGTAATGGAGCCTCTGGATGCAATGGGGTTTATTGGCCGCAATCCCGGTGACAAGCATATTTATATAGTGACTGGTGATTCCGGCAATGGCATAACGCACGGAACTATTGCGGGCATGCTGATCGGTGATCTGATAAGCGGCCGAGAGAATCCCTGGGAACAATTGTATGATCCTTCCAGAATATCCCTTAAAGTTGCAGGGGATTATTTAAAGGAAGCCGGTAACATGGCTCTTCAATACGGTGATCATCTCTCTAAGGGTGACGTTAGTTCGATAGAAGAATTGCAGTCCGGTGAAGGGGCTATAGTTAGCTCGGGAATAAAGAAATATGCGGTTTACAAAGATGAAAATGGCCAGGCATACACTTTCTCAGCTATATGTCCGCATTTAGGATGTATTGTTCACTGGAATGCCGGCGAGAAATCATTCGATTGTCCTTGCCATGGGTCGCGTTTCACATGCCAGGGAAAGGTGCTAAACGGCCCGGCTTTATCTGATCTGAAAAGTGCCGAAATTAGCTAAACGCTTTTAACTCCGGTTATAGGTTATTTAAGGCAAGTAATTAAATCATTACCCAGGTTTTTGTTTGTACTGTGGTTGATTTAGTATCTTTCCGCCGTAAAATATTCGACTGATATGACTCCTGAAGCAGAAAAACAAATTATTTTTAAGCAAATAGAAGATGAACTGAACCTTAAGGGTTTTGGGATAAATAAACAGGATCAAACCAGACCATGGGGCGGTTTCTTTGTTATCAATGAAGACCAGGCTCAGCAATTTGCTGACACATACTTCGATGGAATTCCGGTAGAAGAGTTGAAAATTTCTGGTAAACTCAGCCCTAAGATTCTTGTAGTTGCACCAGATAAACGACTTTCCTGGCAATATCACCATCGCCGTGCAGAAATATGGAAGGTGATCAGAGGCAATGTTGGGGTTATCACCAGCTTTTCTGATGAGGAAGGCCAGCTTCAGATTCTAAATTCCGGAGATTTGATCAGATTAGACCAGGGACAACGTCATCGTTTGATAGGTACCGGGGGCTGGGCGATTCTTGCGGAGATCTGGCAGCATACTGATCAGCAAAATCCTTCTGATGAAGATGATATAGTCCGTGTTCAAGATGATTTCGGCCGGTAACAAGTATTATTTTCCTGTTTCCATGTAAGGCGCATCAACCGGCTTTGATTCTGGGGAACCTTTTTGACGAAGGTAGATTGATAGAAATACGATAGACAGAACTGACAGAAATTCGCTCTGCCAGTTCTGCAGTGATTCAAACCATAGTTTGCTGTTGAATAAGTACTGTCCGGCCGTTTCTATAGGCTTACCGTCCAGCCTTTGCTCTATATTGTATACTTCAAGGCTTCCGCTAAGATGTAAGAAGAAAGAGATGGCGAATAGGAGCAGGAAAGCTATCGATAGGGAATTTTGGTAAAGTGTTAGAATAATGCCTCCCTGCTTAACAGGCCAGGGGGCATCTTTGTGGGGTTGAGGTTCCCGATCTACCTCCTCGTCTTCGTCCAGTTTCTTGGATTCGGATGAACCGATTTGGCGAAGCTTTACTGTCAGCAAAACATACAGCGCCATTTGCAGGAACTCACTTTCCCAATTTTCAAACGTTGCTTCGACAAAGTGCCCGGTACTTACATAGTGGATAAATGGTACCTCCGGGACGTGTTTCTCAACAAGTTCTTTATTATACTCAACCCAGCCAGTAGCATATTGGCCGCAAAGAGTGATAATCGTTAGTAATGTAAAAACGATGGAGAGTCCGTTTTTATAAAAGAATGAGTGCTTGCTTTTCCTCACCATGGACGAGCGTTTAATAGATATAATTACTCCCAAAAAGACAATTCCGACATTTAGTCGGAATTGTTCACCTTAAAATAGGTAATTGTGATTCACAGGTAGATTGAGGATCGTATTAAGAAGCTAACGGCTGATTAAGTTCCCAATGAATAATTTTAGTACGGGCATATCTAACAGACTTGATTTCTGCAGATAATATATCGCGTAGTTGAGTGTCGAATTTCTCGATTAATTTTTCTGTGGCTGAGTTGCGTTGCTTTTTCATATCGTAAAGTTTTTGATTGAGTTAATTGTCTTATTCTTGTTCCAGATCAGTTAAATTTTCATTTCTCCGGTCTGCTTCTTTTTTGGCTCTTTCTAATTTTTCAAGATCACGCGTATCATCTGCTTTTTCTGGATTTGAAGGATTCTCCCAATCTTTTTCATTTGGATTCTCCTCTTTCTTATATCGCCCGGGTGTTGGTTTCTTAATCATCACTTATTCGCTGTATAATGATTGACTATATTCTAATAGTATGCCAATTTTAAATTGTTGATGTAATAGGCTGTTTCTGTATGCAATGAGTGCTGTTTTCGTTGGTTTTGCTGTAGTTTTGTAAGACTCTGCAGGAAGATTTATAGACACATGTATATTAAAATGAATACATGATATTCTAAATGTTCCAGATTCGCTTAGAGTTATGTGTAAATGTTAATATTTAAGGACACAATACCCTTTGCAAAATTTTAGCTTTGCATTGGATTCTTAAAAATGGCAGATATAAATTATAGTGAAGATAACATTCGGTCTCTCGACTGGAAAGAACATATACGCTTAAGACCGGGAATGTATATTGGCAAGTTGGGCGACGGTTCAGCTTATGACGATGGGATATATGTATTGCTTAAAGAAATTTTGGACAACTCAATCGATGAGTTTGTTATGGGAGCAGGCCGGACAATAGACGTCACTGTCACCGATGCAAAGGTTTCTATCCGCGATTATGGCCGAGGAATTCCATTGGGTAAGGTAATCGAGTGTGTCTCGAAGATGAATACCGGTGGTAAATATGATTCGAAGGCTTTTCAAAAATCAGTGGGATTAAATGGTGTTGGTACAAAAGCAACAAATGCGCTGTCATCAAATTTTGTTGTGCAGGCATATCGCGACGGCAAAACTAAAAAAGCAGAATTTTCGAAAGGTGAACTGATTGCAGATCATCCGGAAATAGATACCACGCAGCGCAATGGAACTTCTGTAACCTTTTATCCGGACGACTCAATTTTCAGACATTACCGGTATATTCCTGAGTTTGTTGAGAGCATGATTTGGAACTACGTGTTCCTGAACTCTGGCCTGACAATCAATTTTAATGGTAAAAAGTTCTTTTCAGAACGCGGATTATATGATCTCCTGGATAGGAATACTGATTCAGAAACAATCCGTTATCCCATTATCCATCTTAAAGGTGATGATGTTGAAATAGCGATGACCCATGGTCAATCCTATGGGGAAGAGTATTATTCATTTGTTAACGGCCAGCATACCACACAAGGAGGTACTCATCAGGCAGCCTTTCGGGAAGCCGTTGTAAAGACCATTCGTGAATTTTATAAAAAAGAATTCGATGCCGCCGATGTCCGCGCATCTATAGTTTCCGCAATTTCCATTAGGGTACAAGAACCTGTATTCGAATCTCAGACCAAAACGAAGTTAGGATCATTGAACGTGGCACCTGATGGGCCGAGTGTGCGAACGTTCATAAATGATTTTGTTAAAAAGTCACTCGATGATTATCTGCATAAACATCCCGCAGATGCTGATGCAATGCTTAAAAGAATATTGCAGTCGGAGCGTGAAAGAAAGGACATTGCCGGTATTAAAAAGCTTGCTAATGACCGCGCAAAAAAAGCATCATTACATAACCGTAAATTAAGGGACTGTAAAATTCATTTTGAAGACGCCCATGAACGGAAACAAGAAACTACTTTGTTCATTACAGAGGGTGACTCGGCCAGTGGTTCAATCACAAAGTCAAGAGATGTGATGACGCAAGCTGTTTTTAGTTTGAAAGGAAAGCCTTTAAACTGTTATGGTCTTACTAAGAAGGTAGTATATGAGAATGAAGAATTCAACTTGTTGCAGCATGCTCTGAACATTGAGGATGGCCTTGATAATTTGCGCTATAACAATATTGTTTTTGCAACTGATGCCGACGTGGACGGGATGCATATACGCTTGCTATTAATGACGTTCTTTTTGCAGTTTTTTCCTGATTTGGTAAAAGCAGGACATGTTTCGATTCTGCAAACTCCGTTATTCAGGGTTCGTAACAAAAAAGAAACTATTTACTGTTACAATGACGAGGAAAGACAACGCGCTATTCACAAATTAGGGAATAAGCCTGAGATAACCCGTTTTAAAGGATTGGGTGAGATCTCCCCATCTGAGTTCGGGTTATTTATAGGGAAAGACATTCGTCTCGACCCTGTTATCTTAAGTAAAGAAGGAAGTATCAAGAATCTACTCGAATATTATATGGGTAAAAACACACCTGACAGACAGCAGCATATTATTAAGAATTTGCGTGTTGAAGTTGATTTTATCGAGGAAGAAAACCAGGCTATGGCTTTGGTTGCTGAAGACAGCATGTTGAGTGAGCCCGTCTTGTCAGAATAGAATTATTTCCTATCTTGGTTCCCCTCTCAAAAAGTCTATATTGACAGAGAGAGGCAATCAATTATGGAAGTTAAAACGATCTCTATAGTATATCAGGAATACTCATCTTTATCTGAACTTTCTGAACAGGATAGAATGCTATGTCTTGAAGCTAAGAATGCTCTTCATACTTCCTACTCTCCGTATTCAGAATTTCGTGTAGGCGCGGCACTACTTCTTGAAAGTGGTAAAATTATTTTCGGCAGCAATCAGGAAAACGTTGCCTTTCCTTCTGGTCTATGTGCCGAGCGGGTAGCTTTGTTCAGTGCCGGAGCTCAGCATGCTGACGATCCTATAGTTTCCATTGCTATCACCGCGAGATCTGAGAAGTTTGATATCCAAAATCCGGTTACCCCTTGTGGCTCCTGTCTGCAGGTACTCGGAGATTTTGAGCAGAGGCAAAACAGACCTATCCGCGTGTTGCTTTACTGTCTGGGAAAGAATATACTCGTGAATCCCGGTGCAGCCAACTTTCTTCCGTTCCAATTCATTGAGCATCGCCTTCAGGATTAGTCTTAGTAAGACCGCTCTTTTTAAAGTGGTATTTGAATTGGAGATTTAACCCGATAGATTTTAAATGTACCTTCCCTTGACCAATACCGGTAACAGGCAACCGCATATACGGTTCAACAACCAAACTGGTTTGCTTGCTGACAGGCTTTGCTATTCCAGCTGATAAGTTAAGTACACTCAGAAAATGCTGATTCTTATTCGAATAAGCATAGCTGGGACTTGGGTAAGATGGATACCCTGACGGGCTACTACCTACAATAATTGTATATTTTTCCTTTAGCATAAAATAGGATGACATCCCTGCAGACGCAAAGACGGTTCTCTTAGGAGATTCCAGAATGTTATAACTCAAGTTCAAAGGGACATCAAGCACCCGGCAATCAGCATCAATTGATTCGGCGTATTTTCCCGCGCTGGAATAAGCCCATGGAGCTTTATACTGATATGGCTCCGCAGAATAAACCTTTTTTGAATATGCAATCGCGGTGTTTACACTTAATCTCGGACTAATACGATAACTGAGCGCCAGGCCAGCGCTATTTCCAACACTGCTTTCAGAGAAATTGCTAATTGAATTTATATCAGGAGAGAGCGAAAGTCCTAGACTGAACCTGCTTCCCCGGTTTTCATCCGGACTCTCACTGTTTGTTTTTTGATGGGGTGCCGGAGGAACGAGCACATTATAATCAGTTAGATCAACGTTATCTGCATATAGGTTCTCGTGGTGCTGAAGATCCAATACATCAGTCAACGAAATCGAAGGTATAGCCGGATCACTATTTATAGTTTCACTCACATTTGCATCATCCCCAGGTCTGGGTACACTGAGCGTAACCAGTTCTGTAGAAAATGCCTCCTGATGGAGGTTCCGGTTTGTAGAAGTTGAGATCTTGGATGTTGTTGAGGAATGCTTTTTACCTAATAGAGCGTCGGACCTATCTGTACTCTTGCCTTCAGCTGGCGAAATTTTATAAGTTTCTGAAACTTTAACCTTGTTTTGAACTATCTCGTCAGTAGTAGAAACCGGTTTATTAAGCCACAATGAAATAAATAAAAGAGCCACAGCTGCAGCCACAGAGGCAGGAAGCCACCAGACAAGGCTTTTCCTTGTTTTACGTTTTGGAAGCATTTTCTCTAAACCCTTCCAGTCCTGCTTATTATATTCCAGGTCCGGCGATTCCAGGTTTTCCCTGAAATACTGATCGATCGGGTTTTTGCTCAACTTCTTCATTGTTTGTTTTTCCATTATCCCCGTATAAGGGGATTATTTTGGGAGTGTTCAATTCTTCTTCCAGGTAATTTCTTAGCTTTTGACGTGCTTTAAATAAGTTAGATTTTGATGTTCCTTCTGATATGCCGAGCTTCTTGCCAATTTCTTCATGACTGTAACCATCAATGGCGTAGAGGTTAAATACGGTACGATAACCTGGTGGAAGGCGCTGGACAATCTTGAGAAGATCTTCATAGTTAAGCTTTTGACTGATACTAGCTTCTGTTGTTATCTCCTCTGCTTCGGAAAGGTCGGCCATGTATGCAAATTTCAGCCGGCTTCTGTAATGATCGATAGCAGTATTGGTCATTACCCTGCTTAGCCATGGCTTAAATGGTTTCGATGGATTAAATTTCTCGAAATTGGTCAGAACCTTTAGAAATCCGGTATTCATCACCTCTACAGCCTCATCCCGATCGTTACAGTAGCGCAGACAGATAGCCAAAGCAAAACCATAAAAACTCTGGTAAAGTTTTTTTTGGCTACCGGGGTCACCTCGTAAACATCCGTTACGAAGCTTTTCAGTTAAATCTGGAAGGGCAGTTTCCAATTGATCATTTTCTGATGTAGACACGATTACTTTGCGTAAAAGGTTGCCTCGGATTTTTAAAAAGAAGAAAATTGTTTATAGTAGATAAATATACACAGTAGAAAGCTGTGTATAATTTATCAATCTTATTTTGGCTTGAAAACTTATATTTACCCATCCCTAAAACAAAATAAAAAGGATGAGTGACGAGACAGATAATTCTAATAACGACCAACCTCTACATACAGTAACTTCACTTTCTGGTTTATATGAAAACTGGTTTCTTGATTACGCTTCTTATGTGATCCTTGACCGTGCGGTTCCGCATATTCATGATGGACTGAAACCAGTTCAACGACGCATTTTGCATTCTTTGAAGGAAATGGACGATGGCCGTTTCAATAAAGCAGCCAACGTAATTGGGAACACCATGAAGTACCATCCGCATGGTGACGCTTCTATCGGAGACGCCATGGTGCAGATAGGGCAGAAGAACTTGCTTATCGATATGCAGGGCAACTGGGGTGATCCGGTAACCGGAGATTCGGCTGCTGCACCCCGTTATATTGAGGCTAGGTTGTCGAAGTTTGCACTGGATGTGGTGTTCAACCCGGATACAACTGAATGGCAAAGCAGTTATGACGGCCGTAATAGAGAGCCTGTAACACTGCCTGTCAAATTTCCTTTGATGCTTGCCCAGGGAGCCGATGGTATTGCCGTAGGCCTGGCAACGAAGGTCATGCCCCATAATTTTATTGAATTGATTGATGCCTCCATAGAGGTGTTAAAAGGTACACGCCCCAATTTGTTACCCGATTTTCAAATGGGAGGCATGGCCGATTTTTCTAATTATAATGAGGGCATGCGTGGAGGTAAGATTCGCGTACGCGCCCGAATAATTGAAAGAGATAAGAAAACCCTGGCGATCACAGAGATCCCTTATACTACAACCACCGGCGGCTTGATTGACAGTGTTATATCCGCTAACGACAAGGGTAAAATTAAGATCAAGAAAATTGAGGACAATACCGCCAAAGACGTGGAGATCATCATTCACCTGGCGCCGGGAATTTCTCCTGATGTCACCATTGATGCGTTGTATGCCTTTACTGATTGTGAGGTTTCCATTTCGCCAAACACCTGTATTATAAAGGGCGATCGTCCATACTTTATGAGTGTGAATGATATCCTAACCGAAAGTACTCTTCACACGAAATCACTGCTTAAACAGGAGCTGGAAATTAAGCTTGCCGATCTTAAAGAAAAGATATTCTTTAGTTCCTTGCTTCGAATTTTCATTCAGGAAGGCATGTACAAAAATCCAGAATATGAGAATTCGGGCAATTTTGATACAGTGCTTGTTGTTTTGAGCCGATTGTTTGAACCATTCTTTTCCCAGTTTTATCGCGAAATACTTCCGGAGGATTACAAAAAGCTGATTGATAAACCAATGAGTAGTATCACCCGCTTCGATGTTAAAAAGGCGGATGAACAAATGAAGGCCCTAGAAAATGAAATTAAGGAAGTTAACCGACATCTGAAGCACCTCACCGATTATACAATTGCATGGTTTGAAAAGCTAAAGTCAAAGTACGGTGCCGGACGTGAACGTAAAACGGAGATCAGAGCCTTTGACAGAGTTGAGGCCTCAAAAGTTGCGTTAGCCAATGTCAAGCTATATATGAATCGTGAAGATGGTTTCATCGGCATCAGCCTTCGCAAAGATGAATTCGTTTGTGATTGCTCTGACCTTGATGAGATCATTGTTTTTCGTGAAGATGGAAAGTTTACTGTCTCCAGAGTGGCCGAAAAGACTTTTGTGGGAAAAGGAATAATCCATGCTCAGGTTTTTAAGAAGAACGACGATCGGACCGTCTATAATATGATCTATAAAGATGGTGAAACAGGTATCGCCTATGTGAAACGCTTTTCCGTGATGGGCGTTACCCGCGATAAGGAATATGATTTGACGAAAGGTAGTAAGGGTTCCAAATCACTGTACTTTACCGCTAATCAAAACGGTGAAGCTGAGATTGTGAATATTCAGCTCAAGCCGCATACTAAATTAAAGAAGCTGCAATTTGATCTGGATTTTGCGGAGCAGGCCATCAAAGGACGGAGCTCCATGGGCAATATTGTCACTAAATATCCAATCAGAAAAGTCACATTGAAGAGCAAAGGTGTATCCACATTAGCTGGTCGCAAGATATGGTTTGACGATATACTAAAACGTCTGAATGCTGATGGAAGAGGGACATATCTTGGCGAATTCGACGGAGACGACAAGATCATAACCATTAATCGGGACGGGGTTTACGAGCTCAGCAACTTTGATCTTAGTAATCATTTCGAAGACCATTTAAGGATCATCGAGAAATATGATCCGGAGAAGATTTTTTCGGTTATCTACCTTGATGGTAAATCAAAGAACTATTATCTGAAACGTTTCATGTTTGAGAATGTGACCATTGGTAAGAAAGCAAGTATTATTTCAGAGGAAGTTGGATCTAAACTTATACTAATAACAGGAGCAAAAGCACCCGTGGTGAAATTTCAGCAGTTAAAGGGCAAAAGTCAGCTTGAAGAGGAGGTGGAATTAAATCTTACTGAGGCGATAGATGTAAAAGGAATGAGAGCGATGGGTAACCGTTTAAGTCAGCATGAGGTTAAGAAGATCGAGCTGCTTACTGAAGAGGAGCCGGAGACTTTGAATGCTGCACCAGAGTTGGAAGAAGAACAACCTGTCCGGATTAAACCTGCAGGAGATGATGTAGTTGAAGTATTTGACGATCACGAAGGCGGCGGGACGCATATGGCTTCAGAAAAGTCATCACTTGCAATTGACATTACCGATGAAGCGGTTGGGAATAAAGTTAACGCTGAGCCTAAAGAGCTGGGTGATACCACAACTGCAAAATCTCCGAAGACTCCCCGCAAAGTAGATTTCGAGATTACCAACCCGGATGATGTGGATATAGATGATAAAGGTCAATTAGGTTTGTTCTGAAACGGAAAAAGGGACTTACGAATTTGATTCGTAAGTCCCTTATAACATCAATAGCTTATCACTTAAAATGTCATTCCGCTCTTCAGAGTGATATAGTTACCTTCATTAGATATTCCGTAACTACTGGAAAGCAAAAACTTGTTATACAGATTCACCCAGATGCCTGGTCCATACGCTTTGTGCCAGGTGCTATTCTCCGGATTATCAGAGAAAACTCTTCCTGAATCAAAAAATCCAAATGCTCCAAGATTCCCGGTCAAAATGTAATTACGGAAATTAGTTAGTTTGAAACGCAGTTCCATGTTCTGGTACAGATAGGAGTGTCCTGAAAAGCGATTGTTCCTGAAGCCTCTCAGGTTTGTATTGTTACCTAAGGAGTTGGCCTGATAAAATTTATAATCTCCTATGTTCGTCGCTGCACCCAGTCGGAAGGCTGCCGTTACAGGGAAGTTGAAGTTAGGAGTTGCATAAAATGATACATGAGACTGCAGTTGCAAATATTTGTCTGCATCGCCCTTTGCTTCGTTAAAATAACTTCCAGTCATTCTCAACCGGACGCCTGAGGTTGGAAAGATCTTGTTGTTCACATAATCAATATCCGCAAACGATCTTATTGAAAGAAAGTTGCTCGCATGGTCGATATCCTGTCGATCGGGGAAATCAGGGTCGGTTACATAAGTGTTCGATGGCTTTTCAACTCTGAAATACTCAAAACCCGGACCAATACCAACCTTGAAAGCTTCGGTAAAACGGTATTGAAGCAATGCTGTAACGCTCACATTATTAGTTCTGATTCTGAAGTAGTCAATATCATCTTTTAGGTTCGACGTTGAATTACCTTGTCCGTAATAGTTGAAAGTATACTTAGGCCCATTATATTCTGCATTGAAGATCACGTCAAGGTTCTGAGCAAAGACCGAGTACATATTAGCCCGGTAACGGACAGTATGGGCACCGGTTTTAGGAGCAATGTTCGCAGTGATACTATGTTCAAAACTATAAGGCAGTTTACGGAACCCAAAGTGTTTTTTACCCCAGCCTCCGCCGATAAACAAACCATCATCAGAGTTAAAATCGAACGATGGCTGTATACCTGCCTTATCGTAAGTAAACGAGTTTGGGTCGTAATCATTAATCCACGTTTTATCAGACAACCGCAGAGCTGTATTCTTTCCTGCCTGGATATTATTACTTTCAGTATTCAAATCGAAAAACAAAGTTCTTCCATCTTCTGATTTGTCAATCAATGCATCTTTACCAGGGCCACCAACAGCTCTTATTTTAATAGGGTTGTTCGAATTACCAGTGATCAAAACGCTATCTCGCCCATTAAGACCGTATAGGTTTAATTCCTGAGTTTCTTTATTTACAAAAACCCTGTCAAAGATCTTATTATCAATTTTCTCATCCTTATCGATCTTATAGATCTGAATCCGGGTAGTCTTTTCATCACGATCTACTTTAAAAAACTCTTTTTTATCCGAGCCTGCAATCGTAACCTCCTTTGCTAATACCTCATAGTATTGCTCAGCAACTTTGGATAACTGATCACGACGTGATTTTAATTTCATAATGATCTCGTCACCTGATGTCTTAAAAACCTCACTCGGCATCCTGGCAACGGCATTTTCAATTACACTGTCGGTGAGCCTGGCTTGAATGTCTAAAGCTATTTTTTGCCACATGTCTTGCGAAAGCTTATTTAATAGGTTTCTATCAAGATTGCGGGCAGCAATTGAAAGCATGGCAGGGTCTTTTATCTCCGATTTGAAAGATTGGATGTCCGGCAGGATACCACTTGCCAAGCTCGGGATGAGCCCATCGAATTTGGTAAAGGCCTGATCACGATCTCTTGGAATTGGTCTGAACAATTTTCCTTTTTCCTTCTTAAATTCTGCCCATCGCCATTGATCCTCGTGCCTGTCCCAATCGCCAATCAATATATCAAACAATCTCGACCGTAAGTACATTTCCTGGTCAACTTCATTGTCATTATCCTCTTTTAGCTCGCTGTACATCTTGGTTGTGCTTACGGCATTTTTCGCATTCCCAAAAGAATTAAAGTCAGAAACATCTTCATCCGGCCTGGCTTCTATAATTCCAAGTTTTCCACCTACCTGTTGTATATACGGGCCAAGGAGTGTTGAATACGGCATGTATATTAATTCGGGGTTGGTATGGTAAATGCCAATAGCTTTAGCCATGCCTGGAATCATCAATGCGCCATAGGGATGAGCGGAGGATATCTGATCCTGGACGAAATCTTCAGCAAATGTTTTCAGGAACCCCTCAGGTAACAATGCAGCCGGGTTTTTCTCGACTGTCCGGAATTGGTAAATGTTTCCATCCTTTCCCTGGAGCTGTAAACTAGTGGTTTGTTTACCACCACCCATTTTTAAAGGAGTTAAACCGCCGGCAAAAACGGAAAGGTCGAGATACTTTACATTAATTGGAGTTGCCCAGGTATCACGATAATGCTCGCCAAATAACTTTCTCTTGAATTTCCCGGCAGTATACTCACTACCGGCAACAAGTGTCTTGGTGCTATCTTTATAGCTGATGAGTTTTTCTTCTTTAATCGCTGCCGGACCTTTTGGAGGAATGGCATATAAAGGGCTTCTGTAAACTATTTTACCGGTTGAGCCATCACCTACGGGCTCCCAAAACTCAATCCAGCATTGGCCGTTTTTGTAATAGTTAAGTCTTGCAAATCCCTTAGCCTTGCCGCCGCCGTATGCAAAGAGAGCATCGTTACCTTTAATCATAGAGGTAGTTTTACTGCCTGCGCCACTAATTACATGATTAATATCCTTGTATTTATTTAACTGCATGGCATGTTCGTGCCCTGTTGCTATCACAATATTTTTTTCTTCTTCTAAAACAGAAAGGAGGCCCCGCTTCAATTGCTGGTAATCTTTATTTGAAAGATCCTGACGTGAAATTCCATATTGTCTTAACAGCGGATATATGGAACCAATAACAGGAAGCGGGAAGTAATAATTATCGCGCACTAGTGTCAAGGGAAATATGTAATCTTTCAAAGTAAAATAACCGCCATGTCTGCCATTGCTGTATAAGGGATGGTGCATTGCGACTACTATATTTTTTCCGCGGTTGCGAATCACAATATCTTCTACCTGTTGAATCAGGTCAAGACGGCTCGCAGACGTACAGTTGTTATCCGGCGCAAGCGGTTTGTCATATTTTGTTAACCACCATTCGGAGTCAATAATAATGATAACCATATCATCAGTTGGATGAAGCTCCACCGGACCTCCACAACCATTACTTGGTAAAAATACATCGTTACTATCCAGGTAAGTTTCAACAAATTGCTCTTGACGGTATATTGCTTCCAATCCACCCGGACGGCTTTCATTCCAGTCATGGTTGCCAGGAACAATAATACTGCGACCCCTGAAGTTTTTTATCACCTCCATTTGTGAAATAATGCGTCTTTCTTTTTCTTCGCGATCAGAGGCTTCCGGTGGCGGTAATCCTCGCTCGTAAATATTATCACCCAGAAAGATAACTACGTCTTCAGGATGAGAAGAATTGACAAAAACGGTATCTGTAGTAGAACCGGCAGTAACCAAGGTGTCTTTCGGGAATAATTGAGACTGCAGCAGTTTTAACGTTGGCTCTTGCTTATCTTTTTCAGGAGCCCCCGCATCTCCGATCAGGAATACTGAATGTTCTAATTCAAGCGTATCTGGACTATGTGCTGTTTCCCAATTCTTTTGAGATTTATCGTAAAACGGCTTTAAACTGGTACAGGCATGTAGCCCAATACATACAGCGGCGATTAATAAAACGCTGGATATTCTAATTCGCATATTCCAGCTCTATAATGTTAGCCTTACCGTTTTTGCCTGCTTCGTTAGAAACGTATAACTTACCGTTTTCAGAAAAAGCTAAACCTTCAGGTTGTTTATGTTCTTTGCCCTCGAATTGAATAATCTGAGACATTTTTCCATCTGGTGTCAAAACTGCAATCAGGTTATTTATTGAAGACAATACAAATATGTTATTGGTCTTTGGATCCACCGTAATGGCCGAGGACCTGAAAACTTTATTGATGTTTTGATTTCCTAAAGCTTTCAGAAATTTCTTTGATGTCTCTACCAGAGCATCGCCTTTAAAATAATTTTCAATTTCATCCAGCTTGATTGTGTAGGCCGGAGTAGTATCTAGTGTCATGGTTGACAAGTTAAAAGCATAAATTTCTTTTGTATTTTCATCCTCATCCAGACCCTTGGCCTTCGCCGCCAAAAGCAATCGATTTTTTTTGGGCTCGTAGCCAAGGCCTTCAATATCATTATCTTTAGTTAAGGCCGTATTGAAACTTTTTACTACTGGTTTTGCAGACTGAAAAGCTTTTATCTGAACAATAGATCCATTACTGGAAACAATATAGACATCTTTATCAATCCGAACAAGATCTTCATAATCACCGGGCTTAGCAAATTCAAATTGTTTAACAATTTTTTGTTCGGCTAAATCGTACTGATAAAGAATACCTTCTTCGTCCTGAATAGCGAGTACAATATTATCGGTTAAAAACGTTATACCGGAAATTTCTGCCAAATCAGACGGCAGTTCATGCAACTTCAAATTTTTTGGTTGTTCCACTTTATTATCAGCTTGCTTATCTTCGGAATTGCTATCACTGCTATTTATAGGATTATTACATGATATTGCTAGCACAGCAAGCAATATCAGGGGAAACTTAATCATAGGTTTATGTATTTTTAGGCTTATTTACCATAATCATACCAGAGTAGTTGTAAATTTAAAGGTGGCACAGTTTTTAATAATTAAGTCATAATTACAAAAGATTTATGAAAAGTAATCCCATGGTCAAGGACGTTTCGCAATACGTATTTAATTTATTTAAAGAGAAACTGTCGCCAGATTATGTGTACCACACTTACACGCATACATTAGATACGGTAAAAGCATGCAAAAAGCTTTCCAGTTCATATAATTTAACGAGCCGTGACTATGAAATATTAATGCTTGCAGCATGGTTTCACGACGCAGGTTATACTGAAACGTATGTGGATCATGAGGAAGCTAGTGTACGAATCATGAGGGCGTACCTCGAAGGAAATTATCCGGATGCAGATATAGCAGAGATTGAGTCACTTATTCTTGCCACTAAACATGGTGTTAAGCCGGATGGATCCTTACAGGAGATCATACAGGATGCCGATTATATTAATATTGGAACTAAAAAGTTCAACCACCGGGCAGATCTGCTGCGAATAGAGTGGGAGCGTATTATTCAGAAAAAATATACTGAGAAGGAATGGGCACATGCTCAGTTGCAGTTCCTTATTGAAACTACTTTTAAAACTGAAGAAGCTATATCCACTTACAACGAACAGCGAGAGATTAACATACGTAAGCAGCGAGTGAAAGTGGAGAAGCTTATGGAAAAGGAAACCAGTGGCAGCGAGGAAGTTTCAGAAAAGCCAAAGAAGGAGGGCAGAGGAATTGAAACGCTGTATCGTTCCGTCTACGATTATCATATTAACCTTACGTCGATAGCAGATAATAAGGCTAACATTATGATCAGCATTAACACGATCATTATCTCATTGGTGATAACTCTTTTTGGAACCGGATTTACATTCTCCACCGGAGATGAGGTAGGAAGTATTCGTTTTGTGTTTCCTATGGCTTTTCTATTACTAACAAGTTTGCTTGCTGTGGTATTTGCAATCTTGTCTGCAAGGCCAAATGTTACTACAAAGGAGAAATATGAACTCACGAAAAAAGAAAGCAGCATCTTGTTTTTCGGAAACTTCGCACAACTTGGAATTAAAGAGTTTGTAGATCAGCTTAAGCTATTGAAAGCTGATAAGGAGGAGTTATACGATAATATGTCGGTTGATATTTACCACCTGGGGAGTGTTTTAGTCAAAAAGTACCGTTTTTTAAGTTGGTCATACAATATTTTCATGGGTGGTATGATCACTTGCGCTGTCGGTTTTATCGTTATTATGATATTTTCGTACTAGCCTTTAAACCACTCATAAGTTCAATATCACCCATAAAAGGCATTTCATCCAGCGTTATATATCGGTAAGGAACCTCGCCTATATAATCGTATTCTTCAAAGCCGGAGTGTAGTTCTTCCCAATGGAACCATTGCTCGAGTTTTTGCCTGTTCTTTACTTTAGCCAGGTATTTTTCCGTGAGGAGAATATAATTTAGTTCATTGATATTGTTTTTCAGGAGCTTATGGGCTATAATCACGTCTTCACCTAATAGTTTAATGCGCCCCTTAATATTGGCCAGGCTAATATTACCGTGATGGATTATTATTTTAAGTCCTAGCTGGTTGTCGGCTAGATACTTATTAAAATTATCCGGATCGTTTCGTTGAAGATTATCCAGGAAATCAGAAAATGTTTTGTAGAGATGTTTACACTGATCTGCAACACGGTTAACAGAAGGTAGTCGGCCAGTTTTATAAAAGAAGATTGCATCTCCTTCTATTTCTCCAACATTCATATTAATAATGTTGGCTTCAATTAACTTACGAAGAAGAGCGGGGATAACTTCTTTAGTAAAATGGATGTCTGATGTAGCAATAAACTTTGTAAAACCAGTTATATCAGGCACACAAAAGAACACGGGTGTTAGGCCGTCTTTATTCTTCATATTCAATTTCAAATTTCCCTAATCTAAATACATAAAAGGTGTTTGCCAAAATATAGTTTTGATATTCAGTTTTTATGCTGTAAAAATGTTAAATCTATTTATAATAATTAAAGTGCCAGCTAGTTGCTATACTAGTTACCATCAGGATATACTATTTGAGCCAATTAGGCAAATCAGCTCTCCATGCTGCATAAATTTTATTTGCCGCGGAAGAAAGCACCTAAATGCTGGATAGATAGATGCTGATCTTTGCAGTTTTTTAAATATTAGTCCAACTTTCCTTTAATGCGGTAAAAAATGTTAAATTGAGGATTAATAAAAAAGCCCCTATTAGGGGCTTTAGTAGCGGGGAGCAGGATCGAACTGCCGACCTCAGGGTTATGAATCCTGCGCTCTAACCATCTGAGCTACCCCGCCAAATACTTACTTTTTTAAAGAGAGTTGCAAATATAGCGGAATTTACTTTTCTTTAGAAACAAATGTTAAAAATTTGCTCAAAGAAATGAAATCATCCCTAATGTTAGAAAAGAAGAAGTTTAATCTGGAATACGAAGTTAATTCGTCGCCTAAGATATTATTCGGTTTCTTGAATGAGCCCAATGGCTTAGCGCAATGGTTCGCAGACGATGTGACCTATCGTGACCAGGTATATACTTTTACATGGGATGGAGAACAACAAAAAGCCAAATTGCTTTCTATCAAGGAAAACAAACTGGTTAAATTCAAATGGCTTGATGATGAACCTCATTGCTATTTCGAAATGGAGATTCTTCAGGATGAACTAACTAACGATGTTGCTCTTTCAATCACGGACTTCGCTACAGAAGATACCATCCAGGACCGCAGCCTTATCTGGGACAATCAAATACAATATTTAATCAGCGTATTGGGTGCTTAGGGTTTAATTTCCCTATTTTTGTATGTGAAAAAAGTTTACCTCTTGGTCTTAAAGGCCTTTCTACGGCCTTTTATAGTAACCTTTTTCATAGTCATGTTCATTTTGTTGATGCTATTTTTATTCAAATACATCGATGATCTGATAGGTAAAGGCTTTGAATGGTACGTTATTCTCGAGCTATTACTATATGCTTCAGCTACAAACGTAGCTATGGCCCTGCCGCTCGCTATTCTTCTCTCCTCCATCATGACCTTTGGCAGCCTTGGTGAAAACTATGAGCTAGTCGCTATTAAGTCTGCCGGTATCTCCCTGCAGCGTGCTATGATGCCTCTGGTAGTGGTTATCAGCATGATAAGCGTGGCCGCTTTTTTATTCTCAGACTACATGTTGCCAGTTGCCAATTTAAAGATGGGCTCACTGTTATATGATGTAAGAAATCAGAAGGCCTCCTTTTTAATTGACGAAGGGGTTTTTAATAATAGCATTACCGGATATTCTATGCGTGTTAAGAAAAAGGGGGATGACGGTCAAACCCTGCACGATATTATTATCTACGACCACAATACCAATAGTAGTGGAAATACGAATGTACTGGTTGCCAAAGAAGGCCGGATGTTTAGAACAGATGATGACCAGACCCTGGTGTTGAAATTGAAGCATGGTAAACGTTATGAAGAAAGTCAGGGAGATGCCAAAACCTATGATCCGAGGGAACGTTTAACTCGGTTTAAATTTGAAGAGACTGAACAGAAGTTTGATCTTTCTACCTTTAAGATGCAGCGAACTGATGAAAACTTATTCAAATCGAATTATGCAATGCTTAACCTAAGGCAGTTAGCAGTATACCGTGACTCCTTTAAAGTTAAAATTGACAGCAACAGTAAAACAGTTTATAAGACTATAAAGGGCTACTACAATCCTCCGGCAACGGTCAATCCGAATAGTTCCTCGCGAAAGAATTATGCTCCGCTGAAGCCTTACAATAGTGTTCTAGAGTTGTTTTCACCCAGTAGCAGAATGACAGCTGTTCAAAATGCCAGGAGCCAGATTAATTCATTGAGGGATGTGTTAAATGAGAAAGAAACATTTAATAAAGATACATATAGCCGGGTACGCGGGTTTTTGATCGAATATCACAAAAAGTTTACCCTTTCGATTTCCTGCCTGTTATTATTCTTTGTCGGGGCTCCTTTAGGCGCAATCATCCGGCGGGGAGGGCTGGGCCTGCCTGTGGTTATGTCTGTGTTATTTTTCCTTGTGTATCATATTATCTCAACTGTAGGCGAAAAGTCAGTTAAGCAGGGATCGCTGGATCCTGCACTGGGTATATGGATGTCTATCATAGTACTGACTCCTCTCGCCATATTTTTAACTTACAAAGCGACTGTTGATTCAGCGCTTTTCGATCTTGACTTTTATAAACAGTGGTTCAAGAAGCTGCTTCCGGCCAGGAGTGAAGGTAAAGATAAGGCTGCTTCGCCTAAAACGTCCGCCGTTACTGAAATTTCCTGACGCCTTTCTGAATGATTCAAATGCAGTACCAAACAAAATAGTTAACTTTGTGAGCTTACTTTAAGCGAATTATATGGTTGTTTCGCTGCGGTAATACTTCCGATGAAGCAACAGTAACCCTGCCGTATACCGGTTTCAATAAAATGCATTCCTGAATATGTTTAATTCTATAGAAGAAGCCATTGCTGACATAAAAGCAGGCAAAATTATTATTGTAGTAGATGATGAGGATAGAGAAAATGAAGGTGACTTCCTCACCGCTGCACAAAATGCCACTCCCGAAATAATAAACTTTATGGCCCGTCATGGACGTGGTTTAATTTGCGCTCCACTTACTGAAGAGCGTTGTGACGAATTACGTCTTGAGCTGATGGTTGGCAACAACACAGCCACTCATGAAACAAATTTTACGGTTTCTGTAGATCTCATCGGTCATGGTTGTACTACGGGAATCTCCGCTTCTGATCGGTCCAAAACAATTCTGGCTCTATGTGATCCTGAAACTAAAGCTGAAGAGCTTGGCCGCCCTGGCCATATTTTCCCATTGCGTGCTAAAAAGGGTGGTGTTTTACGCAGGGCCGGGCATACCGAAGCGGCAGTGGATTTGGCCAGACTTGCAGGTTTTGAACCCGCAGGAGTAATAGTTGAGATTATGAATGAAGACGGGGAGATGGCCCGTTTACCGGATTTGATGATCATCGCCAAGCAGTTTGATCTGAAAATTATCTCCATTGAAGACCTAATCTCTTACCGATTAAGTACTGAGACCTTAATTAAAAAGGAAGTATCCGTAAAGCTTCCTACCGATTTCGGAGACTTTGAAATGGTGGCTTATACACAACTGAACACTGGCGATCAGCATCTGGCGCTTGTAAAGGGCAGTTGGGAACCGGACGAGCCGGTTTTAGTGCGGGTACACAGTTCATGCATTACCGGGGATATTTTCGGCTCCTGTCGTTGTGATTGCGGCCCCCAGTTACATAAGGCTATGCAAATGATTGAGGAAGCAGGTAAAGGCATTATAATTTACATGAATCAGGAAGGCCGGGGCATTGGTTTGATTAATAAACTACATGCATACAACCTTCAGGAAAACGGCTTGGATACGGTAGATGCGAACTTACAGCTCGGATTTAAAATGGACTTGCGCGACTATGGGGTAGGTGCCCAGATGCTCAGAAACCTGGGAGTTAAGAAAATGCTTCTGATGTCGAATAATCCCACTAAAAGGGCAGGCTTAATCGGTTATGGATTAGAAGTGGCCGGTAATATTCCAATAGAGATTGAATCAAATCAACATAATGAGCTTTACCTCAAAACTAAACGCGATAAGATGGGGCACACCATCATGAAAAATAGCTAATCGGTTATTTTTCTTCCGTTTCGGTTGGCTTTGGTTTAACCGCTTGTGTAGGAGAACTTTTAGAGTTCTCCTTTTTTTTGCGCTCCTCTTTCCGGTTTCGGCTAATCAGCATTCTTAGGAATTCGCCCATGTTATCAAATTCCTGCCGGTAAACAAGTCCCAGTGCACTTACGTATTCATCCCCAGTTGTTAACGTAAGGAAGTTTCTGTTATTTAATTTATTGGATGCACGCAACACCAAACTCCCGTCTTTATTAATTAGGTATAGAGCTTCTACGTCACGAGCAACAGACGAACCGATCACGTCAAACTCATCTACCCCGCTCCGCCTGTCGGTTACGCCACCGGTTACGACTAGCCGTCCGTCCAGCAATCTGAATGAAGCACTAGCTTCATTTAAAGACCGTATATTGAAATCAACAAAATTCAGGTTCAAGCTTTGCGTCAACACCGTGTTGAAATTGTTAAATAGTAATTCTGTACCGGCACTTAACACAGTGGATGTCGCAAAGTCCAGGTTAGCACCAGATCCTTCAGCAAAGCTTCTTCTTACAATAAGACTCAACGCCTGCTGGTTGGTGTTATCCACATTACTCAAATAGCTTTGCAGCTCATCTTTAACACGTGTGTCATCAGGGAAATTCAGGTTAAAGGAGATAGAGGGACGAAGAAGAGAGCCACTTAGGTTCATTACCGCCTCTGCCAGCGCTCGTTGATCAATAGGCGGCCTGCCCGCAGCTATGTAGAGCGGTTTTAAACTGGTACGAACCTGGTAAACCGCACTTAAATTCAGCGCCGCTTCAGTCGGGTTTCCCGTCCATCGGATAGAGCCGCCTTGATTCAATTCAAATATTTTGTTGATAAAATCCTGCGCAGTAAAGGCAAACTCTCCTTCAGAGATCTGAAAATCACCAAACATCTCAAAGTCTCCCAAACTTGAAATTCTCATGTCCAGGTTCGTATTGCCGCGCCCTGTTAATTTCCCCAGATCAGTGAAAATATTTACCTCGGTTTTCTCATCCACCCGAAGTTCGAAGTTCATGGTTAAACCATTAAAAGAAGTGGTTTTTTCTACTCTAAGGGCAGTGTCTTTGGCAACAAAAGTTATAAAATCATTCTCCCCCACAGTCTCAGATGAATTCAATGGGATATTAAATACGGTGCCTTCTTCAGTGCTTGCATCGATATTAATTCTCATGTTGTCGGTCGGACCGTTAAACCTAAAAACACCGGTGCCGTAAGCTAGTCCATAATATAATGGATTATCTCTTGCCGTGGTATTCAGGGCCATGAAGTTTCTAGCCACCACGGTAATCTGAATGTCGGGATTATTAGGTGTTCTCATATCCACCGTACCGTTAGCTATAGCCTCATTGTTCCTGATATCCTTAAGAATCAGGTTTGATAATCTGATAACACTATTTTCGACGGTCACTTTATCATTAATGAGATAAGGTGTTTTAAGGTAGTTGACGGTCATGCCGGCATCTGTAAGCTCCAGCTCGCCGTTAATCCTCGGGCTGGTTAACTGACCCGTCACCTTCAAATCAGCCGATACACGGCCCTTTAAATTAGATACTAATTTTCTTAAGAAAGGCTGAAAAATGATGACTTCATTATCCTTCATCCTTACATCCATATCCAAATTTTCCTTCTCACTATTGGCGTTGTAGGTACCCAGGATATCAAGAGTTTTTTGTCCCTGGTTCATGATATCCATCTTCACATTGATCAGCTTTGTTACGTTGTCAAGACCGGCAGCGAGAGTAAGATCACCAATTGGAATATTGTTAAAATTAAGTGTGTCAATGGTTAAGGCCGCTTCAACGCTTGGCGACTTTCCAAAAGCGGATACTTTGGCATCGCCATTTAGTTCGCCGCGCAGGTTAACTCCTAAGGGAACAGTAAGGGGATTGAAAGTGGTTAGCTTAAATTTTTCAAACCCAATTAATAGTTCATCTTTAGGATCTTTAGAAATTATGCCATTAATTGTGAGCAGCTGGTTATCTCTGAAAAGCTCAAAATTGTTTACCAGTAGTTTACCGTTTTCAAATCCAAACCTGACTTGTTCCTGGATTCTCCAGATCTCCCGGTTAATGATCACATCGGATGGCAGTAAACTTAAGGTTGCTGCTGAGTCTGCGTTGTTGCGGAATTCAATCAAGCCGTTTAAATCGAGTTGATTGACAGCATCTTTGTCAGAAAGTTTGACGTTAAGATTTAGGCTATCATTTTTTAGAATATTAGCGATGTTAATGTTCTGGATGTACAAGCTATCGGTGACGTCAATACGGTCTGAAGTGATAAAAACACTAAGTGCCTTCGCTGTAGTGGTCTGGTCAAAAATGAAGTTATTTATCTTGACCTTGTTGTAAGTGATCAGTGGGGCGAAACCGTTGAGGTTTGCAATGTTTTGGGTTGAATTGAACAAACCGGTAAAACTGGCACCGTCAGGAATTTTCACCGCTGGAAGAAACAACAGGCTGATTGGCTCAAAATATTTTAGCTGCAGGCTAAATTCAAAGTTCTGAGGCCCGGGCTTGACATAGCTGATTGCCAGGGAAGGAATATAAGTCTTAGCGACAGATTTAAAGTAGGACGGAAGCGTGTTCAGGTCATACTCTCCCTTTATGCTCGCGTCCAAAATATCCGAATTAATTTTCAACTCACGACTTTTGCCGATTCCAATTGCCGAAAGGGCTAGCGAATCAACAACAAATGAATATTCAGAATTAGTCAAACGGATACTCCGGATATCAAAATTCCCCTGGATGTTATCGAGGTTATTACCCGTAAAGTTCGTGTTGAAGTCAGCATCAATTTGCACGGTATCTTTTACTAGGTGCAGGGCATGTAAGTTAGCGCCCCTCAGCACTGCATTGAAATTAAACACAGGCAACTTCGGATTAAAATTCACCCCGCCGTCAAATTCAAGTTTTATATTCCGGTCGTTGACATTGACTCGCCCATCAAAGAGATTATTGATCAGGCTTCCGTTAACTTTAATATTGGTGTAGCGATATCCTTTAAAATCAAAATAATTTATATCGCCTTTAATCTTCTCGTTTAAATTCTTTAAGGTGAAGCCTTTTCCAGAAACGTTAGCGACAAGCGTAGTTCGGCCAAGTGTATTTTGATTGAGCAATTCCCCCAGGTTGAAGTCATACGCTTTAACCAGACCGCTGTAAGTCGGAACTCCCTTTGCCGGAATCTTCATTTGCATATCGGAAATAACTCGTCCCATTGCAGTCTTAAATTCCCCGTAAGCAATGAAGTTATTTGTGAAACCCGTAAAGCGGCCCTTAAAATTGATATTACCGAACTTCTGAAGGATCGGAGGGGTTAAAATCTTCTTTTTACCCGTTGCCTGCGCAATAATATAATCGACATCCTTCTTGTTGGTAGATACCTGAGTGAAATCCAGGTCAAGCAAGGTTTGGCTAAAATTTGGCAGTCCCTTGATGTTGAAATTCCCCTTCAGGTAAGTCGCTTTCCCCGCACGTACAGCAAGCTGCCTCGCCTTCAGGTTATTTACATAGCCGCTTAAATTACCGTCCGCCCTGATATCCAAATTTGAGTTCTGTATGTTGGGGACGAAATATGCGATGTCGGGAGAGTATATCCGTGCATTTACCAGGTGTGCTTTTATATAAACCTTGCTGATAAATTGACCGAAATCCTTAAACCCACCATACTTCAATAATAAGTAATCAGATACTCGCGTGTTAGACGTTTCCAACAACAGATTCTTAAATTCCATCTGATTTGTATCGATGGTCGCCTGAGTATTTAAGTTCTTCAGATAGAAGCCACTTTTTTCACGAAAACTCACATTGCGGAAATCTGCAGCGACTAGATGCTTTTTTGTATCTAAACCAATAATAGTCGCATTTAAACTTCTCAGACCAACATCGTTAAAATTAATTCCCTTTATAACAGTATCCACATTGAAGTTTTTATATTTCAAAGCGATGTTATTCAATACTATTTTTTGAAACGTGACATTGTAGGCTTTACGCGGTTTTTTCTTTGGCGTGGTGGTGCCGGTATCGAAGTAATTGATAATAAATTCAAGGTTGGTCGTTGTATCCTTGTACTGCTTCAGATAGAATTTACCATTATCCATCTGAGCAGTATTAATGTCGATTACTCTTTCTTTAAGGGAGAAATAATCAATATCGACGGTAAATTTCGGGGAATAGATCAGGGTATCTTTTTCCAGATCTTCAATATACAAGCCTTCCAGAACGAGTGACTTAAAAGGCTTTATATACAGACTCTCTACTTCAACTCTCGTTTTTAGCTCATTGGAAAGGTATTTTGCTGCTTTTTTAGCGACATAAGTTTGCACCGGCTTAAATTGAAGCGAGAAAATAAAGGCCGCAAGTAACAAAAGTACAGTGGCCAAAACCCACAAGCTTATTTTAAGTAGTTTTTTGATAGTTTTGTGCTTTAAATCAACAACAAACAAATAATCATCATTCAGTTTTGGCTATAATCCTCGGCATAGAATCTTCCTGCGATGACACCTCTTCGGCGATATGTATCAACGGAAAAATTTATTCAAATGTTATTGCCAACCAGGTAGTGCACCAACATTACGGAGGCGTAGTACCCGAACTCGCTTCAAGAGTACACCAGCAGAATATAATACCGGCTGTTCATGAATCAATTTCGATCGCTAAAATACACAAAAATGAGATTGATGCGGTAGCTTTTACCCGCGGTCCTGGCTTGTTAGGTTCACTTTTAGTTGGTACCTCCTTCGCCAAGGCTTTTGCATTGGCAAATAACCTGCCATTAATTGAAGTTAACCATATGCAGGCGCATATTTTAGCCCATTTTATTGATGAAAGGAAGCCCAATTTTCCGTTCTTATGCTTAACCGTATCAGGTGGGCACACTCAGATTGTTTTAGTTAAAGATTACTTCGAGATGGAAGTAATTGGTCAGACCTTAGATGACGCCGCCGGAGAAGCTTTTGACAAAACTGCAAAAATTCTTGGACTGCCTTATCCGGGAGGACCCCTGATCGACCGCTATGCTCAAACCGGAAATCCTGATGCTTTTAAATTTCCGGAGCCCCAAATCGCTGATCTTGATTTCAGCTTTAGTGGCCTGAAGACTTCCATTCTGTATTTTGTGAGAGACCGGCTCAAAGAAGACAGCGAATTCATAAACCGAAACATGGCAGATATCTGTGCATCGGTTCAGCAAAGGATTGTGACTATCCTGATCAATAAGTTAAAGAAAGCAGCCCAACTCCATCACATCAAAGACGTAGCTATTGCAGGAGGCGTATCTGCTAATTCCGGATTGCGCAATGCCCTGCAGCGAGCCGCAGATGAAAACAACTGGAACATTTTCATCCCTGAATTTCAGTACTGCACCGATAACGCCGCAATGATTGCCATTGCCGGTTACTATAAATTTTTGAAAAAGGATTTTGCAAGCCAGGATATTGCTCCATTATCCCGCATGCCTTTTTAAAAATTAATAAAGTAAAAATTCCTTTATTTCATTAATGTTTTCTGCTGCAGCAGGCGATTACATACCACCTTATTTACACCGTAAATTCTGCTTTAAAAAGGCTTTCTTGACTTGTGAATAACCATGTGATAACAGTATGCAAACAGTATGATAACAGTATCATCCTAAGATCAAAATATAGTTATCTTATGGTTAGCACCCTGCTAGTCTATTGTTATCCTGCTCTTAGGTATTAGCCGGTTTTGATCGCAGATTTTTTTAGTCACTTCTTTAGACTCTAAAGTTAATGTTGGGAGCGAGACAAGTAGCCATGCATCGGATGTATCTGGCAAAAAAAAGAGACCGCCTTTTTTGAAGACGGTCTCTTTAATATGTAATAAGTTGTAATCGTTTATACCTTTTCTTCTAATAGATCGCCGGTTACTATTGCTCTGATTTTTGCTTCCAATTCGTCCATCAGATCAGGATTGTCTAAAAGGATCTGTTTTACTCCGTCGCGCCCCTGGCCTAACTTGGTATCACCGTAACTGAACCATGAGCCGGATTTCTTAATGATCTCATACTCTACACCTAAGTCGATGATTTCGCCAGCTTTGGATATTCCTTGTCCGAACATAATATCAAACTCGGCAATGCGGAAAGGCGGTGCTACTTTGTTTTTTACGATTTTTACTTTAACGCGGTTACCTGAAACTTCATCAGATTCTTTGATCTGGGAAATACGACGGATATCAAGACGAACGGACGCATAGAATTTTAATGCGTTACCACCCGTTGTGGTCTCAGGGTTACCGAACATAACGCCGATTTTTTCACGGAGCTGATTGATAAAAATACAGCAACATCCGGTTTTGGATATAGTGCCGGTAAGCTTACGTAAAGCCTGTGACATCAAACGAGCCTGAAGTCCCATTTTAGAATCTCCCATCTCACCTTCAATCTCTGCCTTTGGTACAAGGGCAGCAACGGAGTCGATAACAATTATGTCAATTGCTCCGGACCGGATCAGGTTATCGGCGATTTCAAGTGCCTGCTCACCGTTATCGGGTTGAGAGATGAGTAAATTCTCAACATCAACACCCAATTTCTTTGCATAGTATTTATCAAAAGCATGTTCAGCATCGATAAAAGCCGCAATTCCACCTTTTTTCTGAGCTTCTGCAATAGCATGAATGGCGAGTGTGGTTTTACCTGAAGATTCCGGCCCGTAAATTTCAATAACACGTCCCTTCGGCAAACCACCAATACCTAACGCGATATCAAGACCAAGTGAACCGGTTGAGATACATTCGATCGCTTCAATAGCTGTATCTCCTAATTTCATTATTGTGCCTTTACCGTATGATTTCTCAAGTTTATCAAGCGTTAACTGTAGGGCTTTTAATTTATCTGTATTGCTCATTATTTTAGTTTAATTACGTTCTTTCTAATGGGAAGGCTTCAAAAATACTAATTTTTTTATCATTTATTAATTGTATTTTTTCACCTTATGAAGTTATTAATAAATTTACCATTAATGGGGCTTTATTCCGGTACTTCCATCTTCTTTAGGGCCGTTATTAATTCTTTTCGACTTTTACTCTCCTGAAGGATACGTGCCTTTCTTCTTTTCTCAGCATCGATCCTTTTGACGCCAGAAATAGTCTGAAGTTGCTCGTAATAACGGCAAAAGTTGGTCAGGGGGCATATATTGCATTTCGGACTACGGGCGACGCAGATATAGCGTCCGTGTAAAATAAGCCAGTGATGTGCAATGTAGATCATGTCCTGGGGAAGATGGGCCACCAGTTGTTTTTCAACCGCAAGTGGCGTAGTGGCATTACGCGTTAAACCGATTCGGTTGGCCACCCTGAAAACATGCGTATCCACAGCCATGGCAGGGGCATTGTAAATAACGGAGGCTATTACATTCGCCGTTTTACGGCCCACGCCGGGGAGCTTTTGAAGCTCGTCTATATCAGAGGGTATTTCACCATTAAAGTCCTTTACCAGCATGCGTGCCATTCCTGCAAGGTGTTTCGCTTTATTGTTCGGATAACTTACACTTCTGATGAGCTCAAAAATTTCCTCCTGGGTTCCCAGTGAAAGACTGAAAACATCAGGGAACCGGTCAAAAAATTTTGGTGTGATCTGATTAATCCTTTTATCGGTGCATTGAGCTGAGAGAATTACAGCTACCAGTAATTGATAGGGATTTGAATATACGAGTTCAGTCTCAGCTTCGGGCTGATGAGTGGAGAAATAGTCGACAAAAGCTTTATAACGGTCCTTCTTAAGCATTAGGCAAAAATAGCTTAAAGGCTGACCATTTTGAATCGAAAGCGTTATAAAATCTAAAATCCCTCATTCTGAGGAATTTTAGATTCGAATTCTTTATAAAGTTTTGGAGTACAGCAGGATTCTATTGATCACCGACGGTTTTGGTGATACTTCTAGTTTAGTCAGGTCTTTTTTGATACAATCATAAAAGGCAAGCTCTTCTTCGCCAAGTTCATTAGCGACTTCGCCCGGTGTAACCATTTCTTTAGATAAAGAGTTAGTTCTTTTTGTAGAGGTTTTAATCATAAGCATTTCGAGTAGTAAATTATATTATTAATAATTAAAATCAAAACGCTTTTGTTTTCACAATATTTTAATACTGCGAAACTTTATTTAAAAAAGCCCTTCTTTTAATTTTTTAAACTTAACTCTTTACTCATTATCATCTTACGCAGATTATTTAAGGCGTACCTCATGCGTCCTAAGGCAGTGTTAATGCTTACTCCGGTAATATCTGCTATTTCTTTAAAACTCAATTCACCGTAGTGGCGCATTATTAAAACTTCTTTCTGCTCTGACGGCAAAAGATGTATCAAACCTTTCAAATCACTATGTGTCTGTTCGCGGACCATTCTATCTTCCATGCTCTCTTCATTGAATTGAAGCACTTCAAAGATGTCAAATCCGTCAACATTAGTCACAACAGGCGTCCGCTTTTCGCGTCGGAAGTAATCAATTACCAAATTATGGGCAATACGCATGACCCAAGGTAAGAACTTACCTTCTTCATTGTATTTTCCGGCTTTGAGTGTATTGATCACTTTTATAAAAGTGTCTTGAAAGATATCCTCTGCTAAATATGTGTCTTTCACCAGCAGATATATGGATGTGTATATTTTGGATTTATAGCGGCGAATCAATTCTTCCAGGCACGACTCTTGTCCCAAAATATATTGATGGATCAGATCCTGATCGCTCTCCAGTTGCATTTTCATAGTACTCATACTTTAAATTTCCCCTAAATTTATAAGTGTTCTATGTAGAGTTTTTGCTATAGTTAATCTCCTGTAATTAAGGTGTATATTTTCTAATTCGCCTCAAAAGAACCAAAATTTTTCCCCATTTCAAAGAAAATTTCTTAAATCATCGATATAAGATCATATAGGCGTATTTTTGTAAAACCAAGTTACAACAATTATTTTTAAAACGATTTTTCAGCAAGTTTACATTTGATACATGGGTAAGGAAGAGGAGAAAGATCCCCGAAAATATATAATAATCAAAGGTGCGAGGGTTCACAATCTTAAAAATATTGACGTTGCGATCCCCAAAAACAAGTTAGTAGTTATTACCGGCATGTCCGGCTCAGGTAAATCATCACTTGCTTTTGATACCCTTTATGCCGAGGGACAACGTCGGTATGTAGAGAGCCTTTCATCATATGCACGCCAATTCATGGGGCGAATGAATAAGCCTGATGTTGACTATATTAAGGGTATAGCGCCGGCTATTGCCATCGAACAAAAGGTGATCACCAGCAATCCGCGATCAACGGTGGGCACCTCTACCGAAATTTACGATTACCTGAAGCTTCTGTTTTCCAGGATCGGTAAAACGTATTCGCCGGTTTCCGGTAAGGAAGTTAAGAAAGATACTGTAACGGATGTTGTCAACTTTATCTCGGGGCTTCCGGAAGAATCGACGGTGACTGTTCTCTGTCCGTTGTATCCACATAATAACCGTTCCTTAAAAGAGGAGCTTGCTGTGCTTTTACAAAAAGGATTTACCAGGGTGCAAATTGATGGGGCTTTGTCTAAAATTGAAGATGTGCTCGAAGATCAATCCATCATCAGTCAAAAACTGGAGGATGAGACCAAAGTGAAAATTGTTATTGATCGCATAGTGGTCGCCAATGATGATGAAACTCTAAGCAGAGTCGCAGATTCGGTTCAAACCGCATTTTTTGAAGGCAAGGGCGATTGTTTGCTTGAAGAAAGTGGAACTGTACATCTGTTTTGCGACCGCTTTGAGCTTGACGGTATTCGTTTTGAAGAACCTAATGCGAACTTTTTCAGTTTCAATAATCCCTATGGTGCCTGCAAACTTTGTGAAGGTTATGGCAAGATCATAGGTATAGATGAGGATCTGGTTATACCGGATAAGAGCAAATCGGTTTACGACGGGGCAATTGCTCCGTGGCGAGGTGAAAAGATGCGAGAGTGGCTCGATAAGTTGGTGAGGAGTGCCTTGAAGTTTGATTTTCCAATTCATCGTTCCTATAATCAACTAACCCCGGAACAGAAAAAGTTGCTTTGGACCGGAAACAAATATTTTGGAGGTCTTAACGAGTTCTTTAAAGAACTGGAAACTCAAACATATAAGATACAATATCGGGTAATGTTGTCGCGCTATCGCGGGAAAACAACCTGTCCGGAGTGTATGGGAAGTCGCCTGCGCAAGGATGCCTCGTATGTTAAGATTGCGGAGAAGTCTATTACTGATATTGTGTTGATGCCGCTGGATAAAGCGCTGCAGTTCTTTATCAACTTAGAGTTAGACGGTGTTCAGCAAAAGATCAGCAAGCGTTTATTACTTGAGATAAATAATAGGATACAATTCCTTAATGATGTGGGCTTAAGTTATTTAACGCTTAACCGATTATCAAATACTCTTTCAGGCGGTGAATCGCAACGGATAAATTTGGCCACATCGTTGGGCAGTTCACTGGTAGGTTCTATATATGTGCTTGATGAGCCTAGTATTGGCCTGCATCCCCGTGATACTCATAGACTGATTGGCGTTTTAAAATCATTGCGTGATGTGGGAAATACGGTTATTGTGGTTGAACATGAGGAAGAGATCATGCATGCTGCTGATCATATTATCGATATCGGACCGGAGGCAGGTACGCATGGGGGTAATTTGGTATTTACGGGGACCTTTAATGAAATACTACTTGATAAGAACAGCTTAACAGGTCGTTACCTTAGTGGAGAAACTAACATTGATATACCATCGCAGCGTCGAAAATGGAACGATTTCATTGAGATCCGCGGTGCCAGAGAAAATAACCTGAAAGACGTTAATGTCAAATTTCCGTTAAATGTGTTAACCGTGGTTACGGGCGTTTCCGGATCAGGTAAAACATCGTTAGTGAAACGTATTTTACAGCCTGCTGTTCAGAAAGCGATCGGTAATTATTCGGGTGAACAGACAGGTTCATATGATAGTATTGATGGTGATTTCAATAAGATCGAACAGGTAGAGATTGTAGATCAGAATCCCATTGGTCGCTCATCTCGTTCAAATCCGGTAACGTATGTTAAGGCGTGGGATGAGATCCGGAATCTTTATGCTGGTCAGGGCTTAGCAAAATCCACAGGTTTAAAACCAGCTGCGTTTTCTTTCAATGTAGAAGGCGGACGTTGCGATGTTTGCCAGGGCGAGGGAGAGGTTAAAATTGAGATGCAGTTTATGGCGGATATTTTTCTGCCGTGCGAAGCCTGTAACGGAAAGAGGTTTAAGCAGCATGTTTTAGATATTACCTACCGGGACAAAAATGTGTCGGAAGTGTTGGAGATGACCATTGATGAAGCTTTGGAGTTCTTTGAATCTGAACCGAAGATCATTAGCAAGCTACAGCCTTTGGTTGACGTTGGGTTAGGTTATGTGCATTTAGGCCAATCTTCAAATACTCTTTCAGGAGGCGAGGCACAGCGGATTAAACTGGCATCATTCCTTATTAAAGGAAATAACAGCAATAAAACTCTTTTCATTTTCGATGAGCCAACAACAGGACTCCATTTCCATGATATTAAGAAACTGCTAAAATCATTTAATGCATTAATAGAGCAGGGAAACACTATCATTGTTATCGAACACAATATGGACGTGATAAAAAGTGCGGACTGGGTTATTGATATTGGGCCGGAAGGCGGCGATAAGGGTGGAATGATTGTTTTTGAGGGAACCCCGGAGAGTCTGGTAGACGAATCGAATTCTTATACCGGTAAATTTTTGAGTCAACGAATACAAGTGTGATATTAGCTGACGCAGCGTTGAAAAAAACTCATAGAGGGGGGAAACAAATACTGCGTGCGCGCAACCAATGTAGACGTATTAGATTAGATCACTTAAAGGATATTAAAAGAAAATGCTTTCGAAAAAGACGCGTTATGCAATTAGGGCTCTTGTTATTATGGGCAAGAACTTTGGCCAGGAACCGATGCAAATATCCCGGATAGCGTCTGAGGGGAGTATTCCTAAAAAATTTCTAGAGCAGATCCTGCTTGACCTCCGCAATGCGGGACTGCTATACAGCAAAAAAGGAGCGGGCGGCGGCTATAAATTGGTTAAAGATCCCAAAGAAATTTTCCTGGTCCAGGTACTTCGTATAACGGGCGGACCAATAGCACTCTTACCCTGTGTAAGTCTGAACTTTTACCAGCGATGTGAAGAATGTATAGACGAGGGCAGCTGTGGAATCAGAGATGTGTTTGCAGACGTTAGAGATGCTTCATTAAAAATTCTCGCGGAAACGAGTATTGCAGATGTGATTGCGCGTGAAAACGCTCTTTTAAGCTCTGAAAAGGGCATTTAGTTTTTTTTTGAAAATAATGACTACTACTTCTATATACATTCTCTATATTTGAACCGTGAATTTTAGCAAACCATATCTGATCTGTCTGAACATGCAAATGTGTTGCAATATTATGCACCCAATACATTGAAGAAGACGTTGATAGATTACAAGTAATAAATCGAAGCCTCTTCAGCCCCCAAGCAGAAGAGGCTTCTTATTGAACAGACCATGCAGAGTTTTAGAACAGAGTTAGAAAATCCTATTGTCCAGAAGGATATCATTGATCTCGAACGAAAGATCAGGTTATTTCGTGAAGGCAAAATTCATGATGATAAGTTTAGAAGCCTGAGACTGGCCCGTGGAATTTACGGGCAGCGACAGCCGGGCGTTCAGATGATCCGTATTAAGCTTCCTTTCGGAAAAGTGACTTTTAAGCAATTGCTGAAGATTGCCGATATTTCTGATGAGTATGCTAGCAGAAATCTGCATTTAACCACCAGGCAGGATATCCAGATCCACTATGTTAGTTTGGATAGGACGCCGGAACTCTGGGAAAAGCTTGAGGAGGATGATGTTACTATCCGTGAGGCTTGCGGCAACACCGTGAGAAATGTAACGGCATCCCCAACGGCGGGAATTGATCCGGCTGAGCCCTTTGATGTATCTCCATATGCTCATGCTACCTTCGAATATTTCCTGCGCAATCCAATTTGTCAGGAGATGGGTCGCAAGTTTAAGATCGCTTTTTCATCCAGTGACGCAGATACTGCTTTCGCTTTTATTCATGATCTTGGTTTCATTCCAAAGGTCAAAATAGAAAACGGAATAGAAGTCAGAGGCTTTAAAGTTCTTTTAGGTGGTAGTTTGGGCGCTCAGCCTTACCTGGCTAATGCGGTTTATGAGTTCTTGCATGAAGATGAAATAATCCCATACATCGAAACAGTTCTTCGGGTTTTTGATCGCTATGGCGAACGTACCAACCGGAACAAAGCGCGTTTGAAGTTCTTGATACAAAAGATAGGGCTTGATGAAGTACTTCGATTGATTGAGGAAGAGCGGACTGCTGTTAAAGCAAAAAAGGTTTCAATTAATCGTGATTCAATCCAATTACCTGAAATTCCAATAGCTAACAGTTCACCGATTCCCGAAATTACCGATCCATTGCATTATGAGAAATGGCTGGCAACTAACGTCTTTGAGCAAAAGCAAACAGGTTTTTACGGCGTTTTTGTCAAAGTAACCACAGGTGACATTCCAACCGAGAAGGCCAGAAGGTTTGTTAATGCAATTAAAGACCTGGTTGCCGATGAAATCCGCATAACCCAAAATCAGGGTCTGCTGTTAAAGTTTGTCCGTAAAGAATCCCTGCTGCCGTTATATGCAGGGCTGGCTTCTGTAGGAATGGCGGAAGTAGGCTTTGATAGTGTAGCCGACGTAACAACCTGCCCGGGTACCGATACGTGTAACCTGGGGATTTCAAATAGCACCGAACTTTCGCGCGTACTTGAGAACGTGATCTATGAAGAATATGAAGATCTTGTTTACAACAGCGATATCAAGATCAAGATCAGCGGTTGTATGAATTCATGCGGTCAGCATGGCCTGGCACACATTGGGTTTCATGGCAGTTCGTTAAAAGCAAATGGCATGGTGGTGCCGGCTGTCCAGGTACTATTGGGAGGCGGAACAGTAGGTAATGGCGTTGGTCGTGCAGCTGAAAAGATCGTTAAAGTACCTTCTAAGAGAGCGACCATCGTTCTGCGCGTGGTTCTGGACGATTATCATGACAACAGTACTGCAGGCGAACTTTTCAACGATTATTACGATCGCAGGGGTAAAGATTATTTCTATCAGCTTTTGAAACCAATAGCGGATCCAGCTACCCTTAGTGATTCTGATTATGTGGATTGGGGACATGAAGAAGTGTTTAAAACTGCGATTGGAGTCGGTGAGTGTGCCGGGGTGATGATTGACCTTGTGGCAACCTTACTACTTGAAACAGAAGAGAAACTCGAATGGGCAATCGAATCGTTCGCCAACAAAGCTTACGCTGATTCGATCTATCATACATACAATGTTTTTGTAAATGCCGCTAAGGCTTTGCTTCTCGACAAAGGAGTAGCCAGCAGCACGCAATCCGGTGTCATCCGTGATTTCGAAGAGATCTATAGAGATAACAATTTTTCTGCTGATCAAAGCACTTTTTCAGACCTTGTTTTGCAGATCAATAAAAACGAACCGGGAGAAGAATTTGCATCCGCTTACCTGGAAGCAGCAACAGATTTTATAACAAAAGTGAAAGCGGTTAGGGAGACGCTTATATCATTATGATACAAACAGCAATAAAGAATTCGGTTAAAGAACCGAAAATTACACTGGTAGGTGCAGGTCCGGGCGATGCGGATCTAATTACCCTGAAAGCTATTAAGGCACTTAAAACGGCGGACGTTGTCTTATATGATGCCCTTGTTAATGAAGAATTACTAGATTTCGCACCCCAAAATGCTACACGTGTTTTTGTCGGCAAGCGCTCTGGAGATCATTCTTATTCGCAGGATGCGGTTAATCGCTTAATGATTGATTACGCATTAAATTACGGCCATGTGGTTAGGCTAAAAGGCGGCGATCCATTTGTATTTGGTCGTGGCTTTGAAGAACTGGATTTTGCTGCTTCTTACAGTATCGCTGCGGAAGTTATTCCGGGGATCTCAAGCTCGATAGCTGTTCCAGGCTTGCAGGGCATTCCGGTTACGCATCGTGGCTTAAGTGAAAGCTTTTGGGTAGTTACTGGTACAACCGCTTCAGGAAGCATCTCGCAGGACCTATATGCGGCTGCCAAATCAAAGGCTACCGTTATTGTTTTGATGGGTATAAAGAGATTAGCAGAAATCGTAGAGATCTTCAAAAATGAAGGAAAGAATCGTTTGCCTGTTGCCGTGATACAAAACGGATCAATGGAAAATGAACGGGTAGCGATCGGTACGGTTGACACAATTGTTGATGCGGCTCATGACGAGCAAATAGACTCACCCGCTATTATTGTTTTTGGTGACGTTGTAGGGTTGCACCCGCTATTTCAACCGATTCGTGCATTTTATGAATTTGCCGAGTAACATAGCGGAAGGAACTGCAGAGATAGTGGAATCAGGAAATGAACTGTTTCCGGTGTTTCTGAAATTAAATCAGTTACATGTTTTGCTGGTGGGGGCCGGTAATGTTGGTCTGGAAAAGCTATCAGCTATCCTAAGCAACAGCCCGCAGACCAGGGTAACCGTCGTAGCAGAGAAGGTAACTCCGGAAGTCGTTCTTTATGCTAAGGGATTTCCGCAGGTTTTAATCCTCAATAAGGGTTTTGAAGAAGCCGATTTGGAAGGCAAAGATCTTGTTGTTGTTGCAACAGATCAACCGGTATTGAATGAAGCCATAAGAAAACTTGCAAGAGAGCGCCGTTTACTGATTAACGTTGCTGATAAGCCTGAACTTTGTGATTTCTATTTAGGATCAATTGTAAAAAAGGGTGACTTAAAACTGGGGATCTCAACAAACGGGAAATCACCAACTGTGGCAAAACGATTAAAGGAAGTTCTTCAAACAAATTTGCCTGACGAGCTTGATCAAACCTTGCAACAGATTAATAGATTGAGAGTTACACTGAACGGAGATTTTGCGCATAAAGTGAAGGAGTTGAATAAAGCAACAGCTATACTGGTTGCACCACGGGTGGAGCAGAGTTCCAGTAGAAAATTGCGGTGGCTAATCAGCGGGTTGGTTGCAGTGAGTGTTGCAGTTATCGTGCTGCTATACTGGAATAACGATCCGGCTTTCCGGAGCTATATTCAAAACATCCATCCCACCTTCTACTATTTCTTGATTGCGGGATTTATCTTCGCGATGATAGATGGAGCTATTGGTATGTCATACGGAGTCACTTCGACAACGTTTGCTTTATCCATGGGTATTCCGCCCGCTTCAGCAAGCACGGCAGTACATGTTTCAGAGATTCTGAGTAATGGCATTGCAGGCTGGATGCACTTCCGGATGAAGAATGTAAATATGCGGATGTTTTGGATGCTGGTAGTTCCCGGAATTATCGGAGCTGTAACAGGCGCCTACATATTATCTTCTTTAGAGCACTATAGTCATTTTACCAAGCCGGTCATCTCGCTGTACACGCTTATTTTGGGTGTTGTAATTCTAAAAAAGGCGCTAAAAGTAAACGGAAAGAGGGTTGTAAAAAGAATAAAGAAAATTATACCGTTGGGTTTTGGTGGCGGATTCATAGATGCAGTTGGCGGTGGCGGCTGGGGTTCTATAGTTCTGTCGACACTAATAGCTGGCGGTCGAAACGCTCGTTACGCTTTGGGAACAGTGAAGCTTTCACGGTTTTTTATTGCCTTAATGAGTTCTTTGACCTTCATAACAATGCTGAATGGAATCCATTGGGATGCATTATTAGGTCTTGTGATTGGAAGTGCTATTGCTTCTCCGATCGCCGCAAGGTTATCCAGCCGGATCTCAGTGAAGGTAATTATGGTGGCTGTAGGTATCATTGTAATCCTTGTTAGCTGTAAGAGTATTATCTCCACTATAATAGATATTATTTAAAAGCGGTATTTTTGCGCCGGGTTTGAGTATTGGCAGATTAAAGTGACCGACATCAAAGAAACAAAAAGCTCAGAAGAGGAAATATCACTTGATTTGCCAAACTCGATTTAGTGTTTAATAGTAATAGAAAATGAAGGAACAGTCAAAACTTATAAGAAACCAATCAACACGATCATCTAATCTTGAGCATTCAGTACCTCTATATCTAACCTCGAGCTTTGTATTTGATGATGCCGAGCATGGCCGTGCATTATTTGCCGAAGAAGTGGAAGGAAATGTTTATTCCAGATATTCTAATCCAAATACAGCAGAGTTCATCGATAAAATAGTGGAAATGGAAGGGGCAGAGGCCGGCCTTGCTTTTTCTTCAGGCATGGCTGCTGTTTTTGCTTCCATTGCAAGTTTGCTTCAAAGCGGAGACCATATTGTAGCCTTTCGGTCAGTATTTGGTTCTACTCACCAGCTGTTCACTAAATTACTACCCAGATGGGGAATAACCACGACTTATGTGGATGTTACCAAACCGGAAGACTTTGAAAAGGCACTTCGTCCGGAAACTAAAATGGTTTTTCTGGAGACACCATCTAATCCTGGATTAGAGCTGGTTGACCTGGAGTGGATTGGCCAAATGAAACAGAAGCATAATTTTATTCTGAACGTAGATAATTGTTTTGCAACACCATACCTTCAAAAGCCTATTCCTTATGGTGCTGATCTGGTAAGCCATTCAGCTACTAAATATTTTGATGGTCAGGGACGTGTGTTAGGTGGTATCGTGGTCGGCAGGGCTGATTTGATTAAAGAAATGATGTTCTTCATCCGGCATACAGGTCCGGCTTTATCTGCATTTAATGCCTGGACTATTTCAAAGAGCCTTGAAACTTTAACCTTGCGCATGGACAGGCATTGCAGTAGTGCATTAACGGTAGCTGAGATATTAGAGGAACATCCTGAAGTAGAGGAGGTGCGTTACCCATTTCTTCCCTCACATCCGCAGTTTGAGCTGGCTAAGCGGCAGATGAAACAAGGCGGCGGTGTAGTAACCTTTACAGTTAAAGGGGGATTTGAACGAGCTAAGCTTTTTATGGACGCTTTAAATATGATTTCGTTGACGTCAAATCTGGGTGATTCAAGATCAATTGCTACCCACCCGGCTTCAACTACTCATTCCAAATTGAATGATGAGGAGCGAGCTCAGATTGGAATTTATCCGGGTTCAATACGTATCTCGGTGGGACTCGAGGATGTTGATGATATCACAGAGGATTTAATAGCAGCGTTAGAGAGCTCTAAACACAATCAGTGATTATGAACTTAGCGGAGGATATTTACAAAGAAATAAAAGAACTGGACATCGAGAAAGCTTTGTCCGTGTTGGCAAGCCGTTTTCCGGATACGGTGATTTTCTCGACCAGTTTTGGTTGGGAAGACCAGGTGATCACACACATGATCTTTTCTAATAACTTGCCTATAAAGGTATTTACGTTGGAAACCGGACGTCTATTCCCTGAAACGTACTACGTGTGGAACCGGACAATTGAAAGGTATGGCAAGCAAATCCAAGCTTACTATCCAAATACCGAATCAGTTGAACAGATGGTCAGCAAAAAAGGGCCGAGCAGTTTTTATGAATCCGTGGAGAACCGTAAGGAATGCTGTGGTATCCGTAAGATTGAGCCTTTAAAACGGGCACTTGCAGGTAATGAGATCTGGGTAACGGGTATCAGGGCCGAGCAGTCGCCAAACCGTGAGAATATGCATGGAATAGAATGGGATTCGCAAAATCAGATCATCAAATTCCATCCACTTTTTGACTGGTCGCTCGAACAAGTGAAGGCTTATATTAAACACCATAATATACCATATAATCCACTGCACGATAAAGGCTTCCCCAGTATAGGATGCGCACCTTGTACACGGGCGGTTAAGGAAGGCGAAGACTTTCGTGCCGGACGCTGGTGGTGGGAAGACCAGGATAAAAAAGAATGCGGACTACATAGCAGTGATCAGCTTAACAGTGATCAGCCGTCAGCTGTCAGCAATCAGTAAAAGAAAACTAAAATTCACGAGATATCTCAATGATTTATATCTCATATTTTAAATATAATGTCTCAAGTCTCATATCTCAAATCTAATACCTCTCTTGCAATGAATAAACAGGATACTGACTATTTAGATCAGCTCGAAGCAGAAGCTATTTACATATTGCGGGAAGTGGCAGGCCAGTTTGAAAAACCTGCCTTACTGTTTTCAGGCGGGAAGGATTCAATTACGCTTGTCCGGCTTGCCGAAAAAGCGTTCAGGCCAGGGAAGTTTCCTTTTCCCCTGGTTCATATTGATACCGGTCATAACTTCCCGGAAACTATTTCATATCGGGATGAAATGGTAACTCGGATTAACGAAAAGTTAATTGTTGGCTATGTACAAGATTCTATCGACCAGGGAAAAGTAATAGAGCAAAAAGGTAAGAATGCGAGCCGGAATGCCTTACAAACTATAACCCTGCTGGATACTATAGCACACCATGGCTTTGATGCCTGTATTGGCGGTGCCCGTCGTGATGAAGAAAAGGCAAGGGCTAAAGAGAGGATATTCTCTGTGCGTGACGAGTTTGGGCAATGGGATCCTAAGCGTCAGCGACCAGAGCTATGGAACATCTACAACGGTAAGATCCACAAAGGCGAAAATGTGCGGGTATTTCCTATCAGTAACTGGACGGAGCTGGACGTATGGAACTATATCCGCCGCGAGAAAATTGCTTTGCCGTCAATCTACTTTGCTCATCAGCGTGATGTGATAACGCGTAATGGTCAAATTATGGCGGCAGCTGACCACCTGAATATGGATCACCTGGATATTGTGGCAAGTAAAAAAGTAAGGTTCAGAACAGTCGGCGATATGACTTGTACTGCCGCGATCGAATCTGATGCCGATCAGATTGATGATATAATTGAAGAAATAAGAGCTTCCAAAATTTCAGAGCGGGGCGCCCGGATGGATGATAAAGTATCTGAGGCTGCTATGGAAGACCGTAAAAAGGGAGGATATTTTTAATATGGATTTACTTAAGTTTTTTACCGCAGGTAGTGTTGATGATGGCAAAAGTACGCTGATAGGACGCTTGCTTTATGACAGCGAATCAATCTTAGCCGATCAGCTGGAGGCTTTGCAGCAATCAAACAGAAAGAACGACGACGGCACAATTGACCTCGCCATTTTAACTGATGGCTTAAAAGCCGAGCGCGAACAAGGAATTACTATTGACGTAGCTTATAAATATTTTCAGACTGATAAACGAAAATTCATCATTGCAGACACTCCCGGCCATATACAGTACACACGTAACATGGTTACCGGTGCATCTAATTCTAATCTGGCTATTATCCTTGTGGATGCTCGTAACGGCGTCGTTGAGCAGACAGTTCGACATTCGTTTATAGTTTCATTACTAGATCTTAAACATGTGGTAGTTTGTGTTAATAAGATGGATATGGTGGCTTATGGCGATGAGATCTTTGAAAGGATCAAAAAGGATTACGCTGCACTCGCTGCCAGTCTAAACCTGCATGACGTTACCTATATTCCTGTGAGTGCTTTGAAGGGTGATAATATAGTTAACAAATCAATTAACATGAGCTGGTACGAAGGCAAGAGCCTTCTTGACCATCTGGAAACAGTGTCACTTCTTGAAGATGATAATCCGGAGCAGGCCAGAATGCCTGTACAATGGGTAATCAGACCCCAAACTGATGACTTGCACGATTACCGGGGCTATGCAGGACGTGTGTTGAGTGGAAATTTTCAATTAAATGATCAGGTAGTGGTATTACCATCGGGAGTTAGATCATCGATTAGCCGTATCGAAACATTTGAAAGCGAACAACAGGAAACAGGAACAGGGAAGTCCGTCACCATCCATCTAAGTGATAATGTAGATGTTAGCCGTGGTGATCTCATAGTAAATGCGCTACATCAGCCTAAACTTTCAAATTTAATTGAAGCAGATCTTTGCTGGATGGATACACGTGCACTGGATCCAACAGTAACTTATTTGATTCAGCATAATAGCAAAGTAACCAAATGCCGGGTGCAAGAAATATTACACAGGGTAAATATCAATACCCTTGAGAAAATCCCTGCAGATAGCTTTCAATTAAACGACATCGGCCGTGTTATAATCAAAACCGCAGGTCTCCTGGCTTTTGACCTTTATCAGGAAAATAAAGCGAATGGCGGGGCTATATTAATTGACAGCCGCACCAACCTGACCGTCGGAGCCTTGATGTTCAGAGCAGTTGTGGAGTAAGATTAGGAATCAAGAGTAAGGTGCAAAGAGCCGGAATTCAATATCTTTGTTTTTGTTCCTTATTCTTTATTATTTCCAATGAAAATAGACTTAAAGCGCGTTAACGACGCAGTTCACTTTGAAGCCAGTGCTGATTCTACATCAGTGAAAGTGCAAATAGACGGATCTCCGAAAATGGGAGGGCAGGAAAAAGGGGTACGGCCGATGGAGATGGTACTAATGGCTCTTGCCTCATGTAGTTCGCTTGACCTGGTATCCATTCTTCAGAAACAAAGACAAAACATTGAAGAGTTTTCTGTTTCTGCAGAAGGTCAGCGTACCGATAAAATTCCCCAGGTATTTACTTCCATTCATCTTACTTTCAATCTTACAGGTGAGATTGATCCCGATAAAGCAGAACGGGCAGCTGAACTTGCTGTAAAAAAGTATTGCTCTGTCCATGATATGCTAGCAGCCGGCGGAGTGGATATCACGTATTCTTTATCGATCAATAAGGAAGATTAACGACTAACTTCCAGAAATACTAGCTTTAATTTATGACAATTGGATTAGATGTTTAAACATCTAATCCAATAACTTTGTGTCAGCAATTAAATAGAAAACCATGGAAACCACAGTAAATACCAAATGGATCGTAGATCCAACCCATTCAGAAGTACATTTTAAGGTAAAGCACTTAGTTATTTCAACCGTAACCGGCACGTTTAAAGTGTTCGGTGGTGAGTTGCTAACTGAAAGCGAAGACTTCGAAAACGCAGAAATCAACTTTTCCCTGGACGCAGCAAGTATTGATACCAACCAGGAACAACGCGATGAGCACCTGAAAGGCGCAGACTTTTTTAACTCAGCCGAATACCCTAAGATCAGTTTTAAGTCAACAGCCTTCACAAAGGATGGTGATGATTACCAGTTGCTTGGTGATTTAACAGTTAAGGACGTTACCAAACCAGTTAAACTTGATGTAGAGTTTGGCGGATCGGCAACTGATTTTTACGGAAATGAAAAAGCGGGTTTTGAAGTAACCGGCAAAATCAACCGTAAAGACTTTGGTCTTACATGGGATGGAATAACTGAAGCAGGGGCTATCGTTGTTGGAGAAGATATTAAGTTAAGCATCAATTTGCAGCTTGTAAAGCAAGCATAAGTAGCAAACATATTAGACCACTCTTCTTAGAGTACTTAAAGGGTTAAACAATTCAATTGGCCGGATTTCTTTATAGAATCCGGCTTTTTTGTTGGTCAATTCTCTTAGCATTTCAAGATCAGGAGAAAGGGATATGCTTTATAAAAAAGCAGCCTTTAGTCAAATAATTGGGTGCACTTGATCCAAATGGCATTAATGTCTATCCGGGTGTTTTGATTAAGGGAGTCTTAAATAATATGAAGCTCTTCCCACTTCGACTAAGACACCTACTTTTTTAAAAACTCAACATTCCAGATCTTCTCGGCTTTGCGTCCAAGTAACCAGAAGGAAATTGCCAGGATGCTAAAAAAGATAGTTTTGTCGGTTACATCCCAAAGGTATTCGAAGTACCTTGTGTAGAGATTGACAAGCAGAAAAGTGATCCCGAATTCACGGGCTATTTCATCTTTATTACGAAGTCCGTAAAACGTGAACGCCAGTGAAAACAATATTGAAATGATCCCCCAGTAAAATAGCTCCAGCTGCTTTACTTTCAGCCAATCTTCCAGACTGCCAAAATTGCCGAAGATCGACAGTAGCCATAGAGATATAAACAGGTACATCAGTCCTATGATATAGGTGAGCTCCCTGAAGTACTCCAGCTTTCGCATTTTAGCCATTGCGAAGCTAAAGGCAACTAACAGAGCCCCAAAGAGCACAAACCGTAAAGGATAGTTCATCCCAAGAAAGTAATAACTCCAATCAGTTTGAAAGCCTGTTTCAGTACCAAACCAGCTTCCCAGGGAAATAAGAGCGAATGCCCAGATAAGCCGGGATTTGAACTTACTAGCCATGATGCTATATACGAGAACAGAAATCAGGAACAAAATAGAGAAATGACCGGTCCCTCTGTCAAACGTTTTGCCCAGAAAAGCAATGCAGCTTGCGGTAAAAAGCACCCCCAAAAATATTAGCGCTTCATTACTGAATATCCTTTCAGGATGTTCCTGTTTCATTTTGTTACCGAAGAAAAAGAAGACGGTTGCTATTGCACCGGAGATAATGCTGATCAGAATATCAGGGGTATCGTAAAGCTTTTTAAGGTAATTAATGACGTTATCATCAATAATTAAGGAGGCAATGGCAATAATCCCACAAGCCAGCGCTACCCAGAATGAATATTGTGCCAGTCGACGCCAGTCGAATCCCTTGACCTCGTAAGATGTCCGAAGTTTCTCGGCAGTTTGACTGTCCAGAGTGCCTTCTGATTCCCATTGGTTTATTGTTTTATCAAGAAATTCACTTTCCTGCTTATCCAGGTTTAATTTCGCCACTGCGTTTTAATAGTCTAAATTTAATCAAGCCGTTCCGGGACTGCCTTCAAACATGTTTCGTTTAATTCTGCGAACCATTTTCACTGCATGAAATCGAAAGATATCATAAAACATTGTGATTACAAGTATGGCGGCGGGTATGAAGAACGAGCTATAGCTCATCCGGGTAAACAGGTAGGCGCCAAGAATCCCTCCGGCAATAAAGAAAGAAATGATCACGGTACGAAGCACGATTTTCTGCTTTATAGCAGTCTTGTCGGTACGTTTCGAGTATAGTAATGCAGATAGCTCAATCCCCAGATCGGTAAACATACCCGTCAAGTGAGTCGTTCTGACAATAGCTCCCGAAATCATGGTCACCAGCGCATTCTGAAGCCCCATTGCAAATAGCAGGCTACCGGCAAACACTTCAGTTTGAAGAAGAGATTTGTTGAAACGATAACCATAAATAGCGATAAATAGGAGTATGGCTATTTCCGTAAGGATGGGGATCACATACGCATAGCGCTGATTTCTTCCAATTTTACCCACCAGCAGGCTACAAATAAAAGCACCTAACAGGAATAACAACATCCATAAACCAACAATTCGTGCAGAACGGAAATCACCCTGAGAGATGTTTTTGGCAAATAAAGCAACATGCCCCGTTACATTGGTGGTTAATACTGCAAACGCCAGGAACCCGGCGCCATTTACAAATCCCGCTGTTGAACATAGCATGGCAGCCAGCCTAAGGTTATGCGGGTAGGTTCTGCGGTGACCTCGATGTCTTAACATTTGTATTCCATTGGTAACAGAATAATATGTTTATAAAAGAGTTGTCAGGATATAAACAGGCGAACGGCAATCTCGTCTTTTTTCAGTTGTTCCGTCAGCTCCTCTAAAGAATTAAATTTTTGATCTGCTCGAATGAAATCCAGGAAGTGTAGACGGATAATCTTGCCATATATATCTTCATTAAAGTCAAAGATATTTACCTCTATATTCCTGGTCATGCCATTCACAGTTGGCCTGTGACCAATATACGCCATACCGTTTAAAGATGGAGATTGGAGATCTGAGATTTGAGGATCAAGTTGAACATCTTCTTCAACCTTCCCGCCTTCCACGCTTATAACTTCAACTTTAACCGCATAAATCCCATCAGAAGGAATAAGCTTATAAATTTCTTCTATAAATAGATTAGCAGTCGGGAAACCCATTTGCCGGCCAATTTGATCTCCTTTAATAACCTTGCCTGTCATCCGGAAAGGGTATCCTAAAAAGTCATTTGCTGTTTCTATGTCGCCGCTTAAAATTGCCTGCCTAACCTTCGTGGAACTTACCGCCACGTCATGAATATCCTGCTCTGGAATTTCCTCTACCTCAAAGCCATAATCGGCCGAGTATTGCTGAAGGTGCTCCAAGCCTCCCGACCGGTCTTTTCCAAAACGGTGGTCGTAACCAATTACAAGCCGGCGGGTGCCAATTCGGTTCACAAGAAAGCCTTTTATATATTCTTCAGGCGAAAGATTAGAAAAATCCCGGGTGAAAGGAGTGATGATCAGATGATCGATGCCAGCCGCTTCGAGAAGTCCGGCTTTCTCATTCATAGTTGTGATGAGCTTCAGGTTTACATCCTCGGGATGAAGAATCATCCGGGGATGAGGAAAGAAGGTTAGGATTACGCTTTCACCTCCCGTTTGCCTGGTGATCTCTAACAAACGATTAATAATTCTTTGATGGCCAACATGCACCCCGTCAAACGTACCGATAGTAACTACCGCATTATTTAACCGGGTAAATTCGTCGATATGGTTATAGATCTTCATGCTTGCCTGAGCGCTAAATTAGGCTTTCTCATGAGAAGAAGAATTAATTGCCGGCTGTTAAATCGTCACTCTCTGGAGTAACACCCTCTTTGGTACTTCGTATATGATTAACCAGCTCCATTACACCGTAAGCATTATCTACATGAAAACTGCCGCTGCGGGTGCGTCTAAGTTTTGCGAGGTAGGCGCCGTTATTCAACGCTTTCCCGAAGTCATAAACCAACGACCTGATATAAGTACCTTTGCTGCATACCACACGGAAATCGATTTCCGGTAGTTCAATTCTTGTAATCTCAAACTCTGAAATAGTTACCTGACGGGTTTTCGCTTCAAAGGCTTCACCCCGGCGAGCTCTCATATAAAGACGTTCACCGCCTTCTTTTACCGCTGAGTGCGCAGGTGGTACCTGGCTTATTTCTCCGATAAACTGCTTACAGTTTTCGCGGATCTGGTCATCGGTAATTTGATCAATATCGAAGGTATGGTCAATTTCAGTTTCCAGATCATATGACGGAGTGGTAGCTCCCAGAAAGAGGGTGCCGGTATATTCTTTTTCCTGCGCCTGGAACTCGTCAATCTTCTTAGTGAGCTTTCCGGTGCAGAGTATAAGCAAACCGGTGGCTAGCGGATCCAATGTACCTGCATGACCTACTTTCAGCTTTAAAGGCTTAAAAGAATTTCGGATCTTTCCCACCACGTCAAAGCTGGTCCATTTGTAAGGCTTATTAATAAGCAAAAGTTCACCTTCTGCGAAATTGAACTGTGGGAACTTTACGACTAAATCTTCTTCCATCAGATAACCTTCAAATCATATCCCGATATCAATAGAACCAGGATTATTAAGCCAACTATTATGCGATACCAGCCAAAAACCCTGAATCCATGTTTTTGTAAGTAAGTAATAAAGTATTTTATGGCCAGCATGGCAACAATAAATGCCACTATATTTCCAACCGCCAAAAGCTGAATTTCTTCTGAAGTGATGGTGTAACCATCTTTGTAAAAATCATAGATCTTTTTAACCGTCGCTCCGAACATGGTCGGAACGGCCAGAAAGAAGGAGAACTCCGCGGCCGCTTTACGGGTTAGCTTTTGCGACATACCGCCTATAATGCTTGCCGCAGACCGTGACACACCTGGAATCATCGAGATACATTGAAAAAAACCGATGTATAAGGCGGTCTTATAAGAAATCTCATCCGAATCGTTAATACCTGGATTTTTAAACCAGTCATCTACAACGATCAGTATAACGCCGCCAACAACCAGCGAAATGGCAACCGCCATCGGACTTTCAAGCAACTGGTTAATCATATCGCTCAACAAAAGACCAAAGAATGCCGCAGGAAGAAAGGCTACAAATAGCTTAAAATAGAAGTCAAGGGACTTGAAGAAATTTTTAAAATATAAAACTACTACCGATAAGATGGCTCCGAACTGGATAGCCACGGTAAATAATTTAACAAACTCGTTTGACTGAATGCCCATCATTGATGAGCCTATGATCATATGTCCGGTTGATGAAACAGGTAAGAATTCTGTCAGGCCCTCGATGATGGCCAGAATAATTGCTTGAAAGAAATTCATTAAGAGTTAGAACGGTGTTTTTTGAGAATTGCAAAAAAACCGAATGCGAAACCGGCTAACACAACCATAGGAGCTAGAATAATCTTACGAAAATCATAGATATTCGTTTCGCCAATCATCAGAATAAAGCCCAGAATAACGATTGCGATGCTGATTAGCATTAAGCGATAATTGACTTTTCCGAAAACAAAGTTCTCAGTAGAATTATCTGTTTTTTCAATGTGTTTTTGTGCCATTATCTATATAGATCGTAAATTTTTAAACGAAGAAACTTGCTTACCGCAAAGTAAGTGCTTAGGCCCGAGATCAATATTCCAATGCCGATTACCCCAGCGAACACAAATCCGAACTCAACCCAGTTGCGCAGTAAAAGGATTTCTGGAACTTGCTTTTGTGCCAGATATAAGATACCAAGCAATAAAATTATTGCTATCAGTCCTGCAAGGAACCCATGTAAAATGCCGTAAGTCATAAATGGCTTACGAATAAAGTTTTTAGTAGCGCCAACAAGCTGCATACTTTTTATTAAGAAGCGCTGCGAGTAAATTGCTAGCCTGATGGTATTATTAATCAACGCTATTGCGATAACAAGTAGTATAAATGCAAAGGCGAGAATGACCAGCCCGATCCCGCGAATGTTTTGATTGACCATATCAATCAGGGATTTTTGGTAGATTACCTCTTTAATGAGCACGTTTTTACTAAGCAGATTAGAAAACGCGGTAATGCTGTCGTTATTCGCATAATCGGCTTTCAGGTATACGTCAATCGATGATAGCAGCGGGTTATAACCAAGGAATTCCACGAAATCTTCACCCATCTCTTTGGTTAAGTTACGGGCTGCAAGTTCCTTGCTCACATACTGTGTTTTCAGGACATAGGGATTTCCATCAAGTTGTTTTTTAAGGGCCAGAATATCTACTTCTTTGGCGCCATCATTAACAATGATGTTCAGAACGATATTCTCTTTCACATAATTTGAAAGGTTCTTTGCATGTACCAGGATCAATCCAAGCAAACCAGTCATCAGTAAAACCAGAGCAATACTTATCACCGTAGAAATGTAAATAGTTTTTGTCTTTTTTGCTGATGAACTGTCTTCAAATTCTTCCATACTACCTTTTTAAGATTGCGAAAATAAAGATTTCAATCTATAAACGTAAATAATTAAGGGCTAAGTGCACCAAAAAGGCTGTTAAATTATGTTAAAGAGGGATTTGAATCGATAGGATATCGGGGCGTGGCCATGCCGGTGCAGAAAATGTTTTGATTTTAGTATTTTCGCAACTTATTTAAAAAGCGTAATGGATTATCAATTCAGGGATATTGAGAACAGATGGCAGCAGTTCTGGGCCGAAAATCAAACTTACAGAGTAGATAATAATTCGGAGAAACCTAAATACTATGTGTTGGATATGTTTCCATATCCTTCGGGAGCAGGACTGCATGTCGGACATCCGCTGGGATATATTGCTTCTGATATTTTTGCTCGTTACAAGCGTTTAAAAGGCTTTAACGTACTGCATCCAATGGGTTATGATTCATTTGGTCTGCCTGCTGAACAATACGCCATACAAACAGGACAACATCCCGCCATTACTACAGAGGCAAATATAAACCGGTATCGCCAGCAACTTGACCACATTGGCTTTTCGTTTGACTGGAGTCGCGAAGTCCGGACAAGTGATCCAAATTATTATAAATGGACCCAATGGATTTTCATGCAGCTGTTTAATTCGTGGTATAACCTTGAAGCAGATAAAGCAGAACCTATTGATACACTTGTCGAAATTTTTGAATCAAGGGGAAATCATGGAGTAAAAGCGGTAGCTGATGAAGATGTTTCTTCATTTTCTGCAACTGACTGGAAATTGAAATCTGACAATGAGAAGCAAGAGATCTTGTTGAAGTACCGCCTTACCTATCTCCGTGAAAGCACCGTAAACTGGTGCCCTGCCTTGGGGACTGTACTGGCTAATGATGAAGTTAAAGACGGTTTTTCTGAACGCGGAGGTTATCCTGTTGAGCAAAAGAAGATGATGCAATGGAGCATGCGCATTATTGCATATGCCGAACGTCTGTTGCAAGGCTTAGACACTATTGACTGGCCGGAGCCGCTTAAAGAGATGCAGCGTAACTGGATAGGCAAAAGTGTAGGTGCGATGGTTAAATTCAGCTTATCCACAGCCAGCCTCACCCCGGCCCTCTCCAAAGGAGAGGGAGCTGGACCGAAGGCTTATGAAACTGCCGATCCGGGTATATGGGAGATACTTAAGACTAATTCAAGAGCTAATCGCCACGATCAGACTATTGCGGAAATGGCTTTATGGAGTGTATTGAGGAATAATCAAACAGGTCATAAAATTCGAAGACAACATGCAATTGGCGCTTATATAGCTGATTTTGTTTGTTTACGTAAAGGGCTAATAATCGAAGTGGATGGTGGCTACCATGCAGGCAGTGTTGAGAGCGATCAGCTCAGAACTGATGCTTTAAATCAGTTAGGCTTTGAAGTTATCCGCTTTTCCAATGACGAGGTAATAGTGAACCCTGCAGGAGTTGCGCAACAAATAAAAAACAAACTCGACAATCTAGCCGATGCTAACTCCCTCTCCTCCGGAGAGGCCCGGGGAGAGGCTGCCCAACAAATAAAGAGCAAGCTCGACAATATACCGGATGCTAGCTCCCTCTCCTTTGGAGAGGGCCGGGGTGAGGCCATAGAGGTTTTCACGACCCGTGTCGATACCATCTACGGAGCATCCTTTCTGGTACTTGCTCCCGAACACGAGTTGGTGGAAGATCTGACTACTCCTGATCATAAACAAGATGTAGAAGACTACAAAGAGAAGACAAAGAAAAGATCCGAGCTTGACCGGATGGCTGATACTAAATCGGTATCGGGTGTCTTCACAGGAAGCTATGCTATACATCCGCTTACCCAACAGGAAATTCCAATTTGGATTGCCGATTATGTGTTAGCGGGGTATGGTACCGGTGCAGTAATGGCCGTTCCCTCCGGTGATCAACGTGACTGGCTTTTTGCAACCAAATATAACCTGCCTATTCCCGCTATTTCTGATGCTCAGCAGAACCTCGATCAGCAGGCTGACCCGACTAAAGAAGGCCGGTACATCAACTCTGATTTAATTAATGGCCTCACTTATGCGGAAGCACACAAAGTGTTGATTGACAAGCTAGAGGAAATTGGAGCCGGAAGAGCTAAGGTTAACTTCCGGTTACGTAATGCCATTTTTGGGCGTCAACGTTACTGGGGTGAACCAGTTCCCGTTTATTTCAAAGACGGTTTGCCTCATTTAATTGAAGAAAGTGAACTTCCTTTAATCTTACCGGAAGTAGATAAGTATTTGCCAACCGAAAGCGGTGAACCGCCATTAGGAAGAGCAGAGAACTGGCGTTATTCACCATCCAATGAAGAGGGCCTGGGTAAGACCTTTGATTATGAGCTTTCAACCATGCCCGGCTGGGCTGGTTCAAGTTGGTACTGGTACAGATATATGGCATCGCCCGAAGAAAGACAAGAAGAAGTCTTTGCTCCTGAATCAGCCATTAAATATTGGAAAGATGTTGATCTGTATATCGGCGGTTCAGAACATGCTACCGGTCACTTACTTTATAGCCGTTTCTGGAATAAATTTTTGAAAGACCTCGGATATGTGTTTGAAGAAGAACCGTTCAAAAAACTGATCAACCAGGGAATGATACAGGGTCGTTCAAACTTTGTATACCGGTTAATTGATGACGAAGGGAGAGGAACGAACACTTTCGTTTCGCATGGGTTGAAGGATCAGTATCAAACCTCAGCGCTACACGTAGATGTAAATATCGTTACCCACGAGATTCTTGATATTCAAAAATTTAAGTCCTTCCGCCCCGAGTTTGCCAACGCTGAATTCATTTTCGAAGACGGTTCCAGTTCTACCGGAATTCCGGCGGATGCTAACTCCCTCTCCCTTGGAGAGGATCGGGGTGAGGCCAAGTACATCTGCGGCGTGGAAGTCGAAAAGATGTCGAAATCGAAGTTCAATGTGGTGAGCCCTGATGACATTATTGAAAAGTATGGAGCCGATACCTTGCGCCTGTACGAAATGTTTTTAGGTCCGCTTGAACAAAGCAAACCATGGAACACAAACGGTATTGAAGGCGTCTTTAAATTTTTACGCAAGTTCTGGAAGCTATTTCATGATGACCAGTTTGCTTTTCATGTAAGTGACGAGGAGCCCACCAAAGCCGAATACAAAGCTTTGCATAAGATTATCCGTAAGGTTGAGGAAGACGTTGACCGATTTTCATTTAATACGTCAGTCTCCAGCTTTATGATCTGTGTGAATGAACTTACCGATTTGAAATGTAATAAGCGTGAAATTTTACAACAGTTAGTTATAGTACTTCACCCATATGCACCGCACATCACAGAAGAGTTATGGACTTTGCTTGGAAATGAAAAGGGCACTTTATCTTTCGCTAGTTACCCAGAATTCAATCCGGAATACCTGGTTGAAAACGAATTCGCATATCCAATCTCGGTAAATGGTAAGATGAGAATGAATCTCAATATTTCTTTAAGCCTTGATCAATCTGAAGTTGAAAAACTTGTATTAAGCAATGATCATGTCCGTCAATACCTTGATGGTAAGGATCCCAAGAAAATCATTTTTGTAAAAGGAAAGATTGTAAATATAGTCATCTAACCTGCAGATGGCGTTTCCCCTGCCTGCACCCGCCAAAAACGGTGTGCAGACAGGGCTTGCCATTAGAAATAACTCAAATGATTCTGAAATCATTTCCTTTACATCCCCCAAAAACCGCAACAACTGTCTCACCCGCCTAGCTTAAAATCTTTGTAACTGCGTTGTTACTGGCTGGCTGCGGTTTACTGACCAGAGGGCTGTAACAATCAATATACCTTTACGACTAATTATCAAATTAAAACTTTATGAAACGATTACTTTTACTTATTACATTAACATCATATATTGGTTTGGCCGCCGCCCAGGGGCCTGCGGGGGCCGGATCGTCGATTGTCGGCAAGATTAGCGGGGTGATCATTGATTCCCTGAGCCGGAAGCCGGTTGATTATGCCACCGTTGCACTCGGTCGCAGTGGAGCTGTTAAAACAACCAATGGGTCGCTAACTGATGACAAGGGCAGCTTCAAAATTGAAAATATTACCCCCGGAACTTATCGTTTAACCATCGCATTTCTTGGTTACCAAACCAAGATCATTGATCCGGTGAAAACAACACCTGAGCGCCCGGATCTGAACCTCGGACAGATTATACTTTCTCCGAATCAGAAGATGCTGAATGAAGTTCAAGTAACCGGCGCTGCGGCCGTAATTGAAAATAAAATAGACAAAATTGTTTATAACGCCGAGCGTGATGTAACTATTGGTGGCGGAAACGCAACCGATGTATTGCGTAAAGTTCCTTTGCTATCTGTAGATATTGATGGAAATGTTTCGCTGCGCGGAAGCCAGAACGTTAAAGTGTTAATCAACGGTAAGCCATCCGGAGCTATGGCCAATAATATGGCAGATGCATTGAAAATGATCCCCGCTGATCAAATTAAAAACGTCGAGGTAATCACCAGTCCATCCGCTAAATATGACGCTGAAGGGACCTCAGGCATAATTAATATCATCACAAAAAAGAAAGACGTCTCAGGTGTTAGTGGATCTTTAAGCGGAGGTGTCGGTACCCGTCAGAATAATGGTAATGCGAATATAAACATCAAGACTGGTCGTTTAGGACTTACCGGTAATATCGGTGGACATGGTTCATGGCCACAAAAAACGGTTAGCGAATTCAACCAGGTTAATTTGCAGGGAGCACCTATGTTCACTCAAAGCAGCAATAGCGAAATGAAGCGTCTGGGCTTCCGTGGAGCTGTAGGAGCTGATTATGATTTTAACGCTTTTAACGCTATAACCACTAACCTTGGCTTTAATCGTTTTGGAAACACTTTCGGAGGAGATATTTTTTCTGCACGCTACCTCAATGGACTGGCTGCAAATAGCACCAGCATTACGGATCGCGAAATAACTATCCCAGGCTTTGACTGGACTACAGATTACGTTAGAAAGTTTAAAAAAGCTGGTCACGAATTATCTTTTGCAGCCCAACTAACTAAAGGAAAAAATCTGCAGGACTACACAACATTGTACGATGGGGGCTTAAATCCAGATGAAGTAGGTAATAATGATGCGAATAACCAGGAGGTAACTTTTCAAACTGACTATATTCAGCCGTTCAAAAAGGTAACTTTTGAGATGGGTGCTAAGGGAATTGTAAGAGATATCACCAGCAATACACTGATCGACACCTTATCCGGAAGCAATTTTGTAAGAAATAACGAACGATCAAATATCTTCGATTACAACCAGGATGTATTAGCCGGATACTCAACTTTAGGATTCACATTGGCAAAAAACTATGGTGTTAAAGTTGGAGGTCGTTTAGAATACACTAAAATTTCGGGTAATTCAACTTCCGGAAATGTAGTTCCTTTCAGCAATGACTATTACAACTTTGTGCCTAGTCTGACTATCTCACGTACGTTTAAAAATTTCAAAACAGTTAAGCTGAGTTACAGCAAACGTATTCAGCGCCCGAGTTTGTTCTATCTTAATCCATTCCGTAATGGAAGCGACCCCATTAATCAGAGCCAGGGAAATCCATATTTGTCTCCCGAGATCTCAAACAACTTTGAGTTAGGCTATTCAACTTTCGTGAAAACCACGGTCATTAACGCATCCCTGTATTACAGAAACACTAAAAACGTAATAGAGAGTTTTATTACACCGGGAGTCGATTTAACTACGGGAAGTGAAGTAAACGTTCAAACCTTCAACAACGTTGGTACTAACAACTCCTTCGGAATGAACTTATTTGGATCAGTAAATCCAATTCAGAAATTAACACTCCGTGGTAACTTAAATGTGAACACCTATAACATCAATACTCAACCACTTCTAAGTTCATTGAACAATGACGAAACACACATTCTTTACAATGCCTTCATTAGCGGTAGCATGAACTTCAAAGGAGGTTTTATTGCAGAAACGTTCCTGATTGTTAACTCGGCCCGTCGTACCTCTCAGGGAACAAACGCAGGTTTCAACATGTGGAATATCGGTTTCAAGAAAGAAGTGCTTAAGAAAAAAGGAAGTATCGGATTAAATATTATAGATCCTTTGAACGAGAACAAAAACTTTAAATCCAATATCGCTGGTGCAGATTTTACCCAGTCATCTAACTTCTCTATCCCTTTCCGTTCGGTAGGAGTGAATTTTAGCTGGCAGTTCGGTAAGATGAATTTCAACCAGCAGCCTCGTAAAAAGCGTTTAAGCAACGACGACCTTAAACAAGGTGAGCAAGGCGGCGCTGGTAACTAGTAAGATTTAGCTCAAAACATTAATGTTTTAAGGCTGCCTCGAAAGGGCAGTCTTTTTTTTTGTCAGTTTAAATACTTTAGATTATAGATTCACCACTCCTCGATATAACATCTTAGGCACTAAGTATATGTTCACTATGTGATAACAGGGTGCTTACTATGTTTTGATCGAAGGATGACATAGTAAGCACATAGTAAGCACATAGTAAGCACATGGTAATCCACGAACGATCTATGGCAGTTCTTGCCCCTTTGTTATTCTTCTAATTAAGAAATTTTGTAAAGCATGTTATTCCCGATAAAGAGTGGTTACTGATAAGATATTGGGCTTAAAATCCAGCCCCTTTGTAGATGCGCTCTCTTGGCTCCCGAGTGAATCGAGGCCAGTATCAACCTAAAGCTTCTTTACGTTTTTAAGGATTAGCAGATTTTGAGCATTGTTGCTCATACCGGTAATGTTATTCTGGTAAAGGTTAATCAGCTGATCATAAAACAATACCACTACGGGCGATTCCTCCATTACCAGGTTGTCCATTTCGCGGTATAGTGCATATCGCTTTTCATCGTCTGTCTCGTAGAATGAGCGTTCAAAGAGTGCATCAAATTTTTTATTCTTGAAGCTGGTGTAGTTTGGGCCGATGGGTACGTAGTTTTTGGAGTAAAAAACAGAGAGGTAATTTTCGCCATCAGGATAATCAGCAATCCACGAACCCCGGAAGAAGTTAACGCTGTTTTTAGCAATCAGCTCCCGCAGACTGCTTGTCTGATTTACTTCTACCAGGCATTTTATTCCGAGTGCGTTCAGTTCTCCCTGAACAAATTCGATAAGGTCTTTATAGGTGGTGGAAGTTTGGAGTTTAATTTCGGGTAGGCCTCTTCCGTTCGGATATCCAGCTTCGGCTAAAAGCTTCTTCGCCTTCTCGGGATTGTACTCATAACCTTTTACTTTCTCCATGTCAAAGCCTGGCATCCCTTTCGGGATAAAGCCCGCATGGCCCGGGGTACCAATGCTGTTTCGAAGGTATTTAACCATTTTTCGACGGTCAATGGAATAGTTGATCGCCTGACGGATCTTCTTATTTCTCAGTGGAGAAGTTTTTACGATGGCCATGGTGGTATTCACCAATATTCCAAGGTATTCGGTATTCAGGTAGGGGCCGGTTTTCAGCTGGAACTTTCCTTCGTACTTTTTAGTCATCTTACCAGATTTGGTTAGGATGTCATCCCGATAGCTACCATCGATACTGTTAAAAAAATCCAGATTCTTCTTTATGAACTCCATGAAGGCAGTTTGCTTATCAGAAATGAAAGTTGAACGGATGGCATCGAGATAGGGGAGTTTTATGTTACCTTCTCGCTCCCAATAGTTTTCATTTTTTAGCATGACTAGTATTTCGCCTTCCTTCCAGTACTTGAATTTAAAAGGTCCTGTACCTATGGGGTGATTTCTGAAATCTTTGCCATAGTGTTCAGCCACTTCATGCGGAATAACGGAACAATACTGTGCAGTAAGCATACTCAAAAAAGGAGTGAACGGGTTTTTTAGAGTGATCTGCAGCGTGCTGTCATTTACAGCATTGAAAGACTGCTTTCCTTCTACTTTATCGTTGAAGATCCATGCTCCTGAAGAAGCAACTTTTGGATCGATAATGCGGCTATAGCTGTAAACAAAATCAGCGGCTACCACCTTACGGCCTTTGCCTTTCGGAAAAAGCGGGTCATCATGAAAATAAACATCCGGTCTTAGATGGAAAGTATAGGTTTTACCATCGTCAGATATTTCCCAGCTCTGTGCTATTGCTGGTGCGGTTCTCAGGCTGTCGTCAACTTGTACCAGACCATTGAAAAGTTGGTTAACCATCCACAGGGCATTCTGATTTCTGGCAAAAGCCGGATCGAGCGAGGTTAGGCCGGCATCAAGATTTATATTAAATACCTTTTTACTGTCGTCGGACGCCTGCTGGCCACATCCCATGATGAAGACAGACACCAGTGAGATTAAAATAATTTTGATTTTAGATAATCTTCGACTCTTAAAGCTGTTGGAAAAGTTTACTCGATTTATTTGGGTGATATATTGAAATAGCCGGTTGTGATTATACATCAGTGCTTTTAGAATCATTTGTACATTTGCACAAATTAAGCGATTAATGAATGATAAAAAAATAATCTCATTGTTGCCGGCCGCTACCGAGATAGTCTGTGCTCTAGGCTTAGAAGAAAATTTGATAGGTATTTCACACGAATGTGACTATCCAGAAAGTATAAAAAGTCTGCCGGTATGTACATCTTCAAAGATCGACCCGGGATTAGGCAGCAATGAGATAGACATAGCAGTTAAGAGCCTGTTGTCTCAGGCATTATCGATTTATAATATTGATACAGAATTAATTTGTGCGTTAAAACCGGATGTGATCATTACCCAGTCGCAGTGCAGTGTATGTGCGGTTTCATTAGCGGATGTTGAATCAGAGTTAGCCGGTATGCTGGATAAGGATGTGAAATTGATTTCGCTGGAGCCTCAAACCCTTGGCGATATACTTGATAATATTAGCTTGATTGCCACAAATCTGGAAGTGGACATTCGGGCAGAGGAATTAATTGAAAGTTTAGAGGAACGAACTAATATCATCAGGCATAAGCTTAAATTTATTGAACAAAAGCCAACGGTTGCCAATATCGAGTGGCTTTCGCCAATTATGCTGGCAGGAAACTGGACCCCCGGGCTCGTGGATATTGCCGGCGGGAGATCTGTTTTGGTTGAAGAAGGTAAACATTCTCCGTTTATTGACTTTGAAGCTATTAAAGACGTAAATCCGGATATCCTGATTATCATGCCTTGCGGATTCTCAATAGCCCAATCGCTTAAAGAAGTGAACTTGTTATTGGAACTTCCCGGATGGGAGGAGCTCAGCGCTGTTAAAACAAACCGAGTTTACATTGCCGATGGGAACCAGTACTTTAATCGTTCGGGACCACGAATTGTGGATAGTATTGAAATTCTGGCGGAGATCATTCACCCTAAGCAATTTGTGTTTGGGTATGAGGGGACTGGGTGGATTAAATTTAATGTGAATTAAGAATTGTTAGGAATTAAGAATTAGTAAATAAGAATTAGGAATTAGAAGGGCAGAATGCTTCCAGGTTCCTTCACTCGCTCTATATGGCTCGTTACGCGTTCCAGCGGAACGCTTTGTTTGTAGGAAATATCATATGAGTTCATATAGGTTCCGTTAGGAACGTCTTGTGGATAGCCGCGTAAATTCTCGTATTCAGGTTGAATTTTTACGTATTTTTAAGATACCAGTTGTAAGAAGGTATGGAGAATTACCAGTTTCAAGAAAAGATCTCAAAGTTGGAAGATCTCGATTTATCGGGTACTTATACCTACGCCGACTACTTGAAATGGGAGTTTGACGAACGGTTGGAATTGATTCGGGGAAAGATCTTTAAAATGAGCCCTGGACCCAACACTTTTCATCAGGTGGTTGTGGGTGTGGTGTATAATTCATTATATAACTTTCTAAAACATAAGACCTGTAGAGTATTCGTAGCACCTTTTGATATTCGTTTTCCCCGTCGATCAAAAGATGATAAAGAAATAACCACGGTTCTTCAACCTGACATCTGTGTGGTTTGCGATCCTACAAAAACTGATGAACGCGGTGGCATTGGTGCTCCGGATATTGTCATCGAAATACTTTCCCCTGGCAACAACAGAAAAGAGTTAAAGAATAAATACGACGTGTATGAGGAAGCTGGTGTTTTAGAATACTGGATACTCCATCCGGTAGAAAAAACTTTCTTGCGATATGCTTTGAATGGAGACGGAAAATTTAACATTTCAGATTTTCTGACTCTTGGCGATGAAGTGACAACTCCTGTTTTACCAGGTTTCTGTTTGAGTCTGGATGAAGTTTTTGAGGATTAAGATTAGTTTACCAAATGAAGATGTTGTTCACCACAGATGAGCACAGATTTGTAAGCGAAGACCTGGAAGCCCATCATCCTACCACGGTCCTATAAAGGAACTAAAACGCAATTAACTGCTCGATCTGCTGGTTTACAAATCGTAGGGTGTCTTCTTTAAAGAGATTCCCGTGCTGATCAAACTCTTTATCAATTGCCGGGATGTGAAGGCGCAAGGGCATCACATGTAAATGGATATAATGGCAAATTCCTGTAAAGTGTTCGATACCGCGTACGTTACCGTACTTGCCTGAAGAAAGCCCTACCAAAGCCGCTTTCTTTGCGTAAAAGCTATCGGGAAACAAGCAGCCGTCTATGAATGTCTTTAAGATGCCTGGAAAGCTCCCATTATATTCAGGAACAACAAATAAGAATTTGGTGCTTGCGATGACTTTTTCGGCCACTGGTTTAAACGCTTCACTTCGTTTTCCGTATAGATCGGTTGCTATAAAATCATCCGGAAGATCCGTTAAAGAAATCACCTCTGATGAAATACCCCGTTGATTTAATGCGTTATGATAGTAATTGGCAAGCTTCAGTGTGTTACTTTCCTTGCGATTTGTGCCCGCTATAATTGTGATCATTTGTGGATAAGATGTGCAAAACGAGCTCTCGCGCCGCGGATTAAATTGTTTAAAGTTAGTATCTTAGTCGGTTATTAAAAAGTACGTTACAACGCCAAAAATAGCATTTTCCTTTAGGTATAGCTAATAAGAGGTAAGGTTTTTAGTATCATATTGTGTAATTATTAATATTGAGAATGGGTAAAATAATAGCGTTAGCTAACCAAAAAGGGGGCGTTGGGAAAACCACATCATCCATAAATCTGGCCGCCAGCCTGGCGGTTCTTGAATACCGTACCTTACTGGTTGACGCCGACCCGCAAGCTAACTCTACCTCAGGAATTGGATTTGATCCGCGGACAATTAAAGCAAGTATTTATGAGTGTATTATTAATGACATCGATCCGCACGAGGCCATTCAAAAGACAAGTACACCAAACCTGGATTTATTGCCTGCACACATTGACCTGGTAGGAGCTGAGATTGAGATGATCAATCTGGACAACAGGGAATTTAAGATGAAGGGTGTGTTAAACCAGATTAAGGATGAGTACGATTTTATTATTATCGACTGTTCACCATCTCTGGGTTTAATTACTATTAATGCGCTAAGTGCAGCCGATTCAGTGATCATCCCGGTACAGTGCGAGTATTTCGCTCTGGAGGGTTTAGGGAAGTTACTAAATACTATTAAAATTGTTCAGAACCGTTTGAACACGGCCTTACAGATTGAAGGCATCCTGCTAACGATGTACGATGTGAGGTTACGTCTTTCAAATCAGGTGGTTGAAGAGGTGAAAACCCATTTTCAGGACCTTGTTTTTGATACAATCATCCAGCGAAATACCCGGCTGAGTGAAGCGCCGAGCTATGGTATTTCTGTTATAATGCATGATGCCAATAGCAAAGGGGCTATCAATTACTTAAATTTAGCCCGCGAAATAATTCAAAAGAATGGACCGGCAGTAGTGGAAGAAGAAGCAAAACAAGAAATAGTATAAATGATGACGTATCAGAAAAAAACAGGATTAGGAAGAGGATTGAGTGCATTATTGGATGATACTGAAGTTGTTGAAAACAGAAATCAGCAGAATAGAAATCAGCAGGTAACTAGTGAAAGTTCATTATTAGGGACCATTAGCCATGTAAAGATCAGCCAGGTTGAAGTGAACCCTTTTCAACCCCGCTCTGATTTTGAGTCTGAAGCTTTAAGAGAGCTTTCCGATTCGATTAAACTTCAGGGCTTAATACAACCCATCACCGTTCGTAAAGTTGGCAACAATGCCTATCAGCTTATATCCGGTGAACGCCGCTTACGTGCATCAAAACTTGCCGGCTTAACTGAGATCCCGGCGTATATCCGGACTGCCAACGATCAGCAGATGCTGGAAATGGCACTTATCGAAAACATTCAAAGGGAAAACCTGAATGCAATCGAAGTAGCTTTAAGCTTTCAGCGGATGATCGAGGAGTGTAGCCTGAAACAGGAAGAGTTAGGTGACAGAGTAAGTAAAAGCCGGTCCACAGTAACCAATTATCTTCGACTGTTGAGATTGCCTCCTTCGATCCAGGCTTCTATCCGTGACAACGCCATTTCTATGGGTCATGCAAGAGCGTTAATCTCTGTGGATGATGTAGACAAGCAGCTTTATATCCATCAGGAAATAATCGACAAAGGGCTTTCTGTTCGTAAGGTTGAAGAACTCGTTCGTGAAATTCAGAAGCCCGGTAATAAAGTTAAACAGGCAAAGAAGCCGGCGAATATGTCATTCCAGTTCCAGAAAATTCAGGATGACCTTGCTTCTAAATTTGGAACAAGGGTTAAATTGAAGGTTCAGGATAAAGGCACAGGTGCTATTGAAATTCCTTTTATGTCTGAGGATGATCTGAATCGTATTTTAGAAATGCTTGATTGGTAATGCCGGCATTACGGATACTGCTTATATTGATTTCCATGCTTGCCATAACACCCGTAATGGCGCAGGAAAGAGATAGCGCTTTAGTTAAGCAAGATACCCTGATAAAAACAGCCAGACCTGCCCCTGCAAAAAGTCCACCCGCTGTTAAAAGTTTGGAGCGTATTGAATTAGAAAAAATGCCTCGTCGGGCGGCTATCCGTTCAGCAATTATTCCCGGCTGGGGACAGTTAACAAACCGCCGATGGTGGAAACTCCCTTTCGTTTATGGTGGGTTAGTTGGTATTGCTCTGGTTTATGATTTTAATCAAACTAATTATAAAACGTTTCTTACTGAAGCTCAGAATAGGGAATACAACACCCTCCATCCTAAAGATCCGCCCAGACCGACGATATCTGGGTATGCCAGATATCCTACCACAGGCATAATAACCATTAAGGATGGTTATCGCCGAAATCGCGATTTGACCGTTCTTGCGGGGGCTGCCTTTTACGCCGTGGTCATTATTGACGCTTATGTAGATGCGAAATTCTTCAGATTTGATATTACTGATGAATTGGCTATTAAAGTGAAGCCGGCTCTTCAGCGACAACCACCAAGCAATGCATTTGCATCACCGGTGCCTTCGGTGAAGCTTAGTATGAACCTTTCCAAATGATTATTCCTTAACTCCAAATTTATGAAACTTGCTCTGCTTGGTTACGGCAAAATGGGTCAGATTATCGAACAAATCGCTATAGACCGCGGCCACCAGATTGTATTACGGATTGATGCCTTAAATCAGGAAGATCTGACCACTGAAAACCTTCAAAAAGCGGATGTGGCAATTGATTTCAGCACACCTGCTTCCGTTTTAAACAATGTGGAAGCCTGTTTTGAAGCCTCAGTTCCGTTGGTTGTGGGTACCACTGGCTGGTATGATAAGCTAGCTGACGTAGAGAGTAAATGCAGAACAGGTAACAATACAATGATCTATGCGTCTAACTTCAGCGTTGGAGTTAATATCTTTTTTCATATCAATAAAGTATTGGCCAATATCATGAACAGGTATTCGCAATATGAAGTTCAGGTAGAAGAAATACATCACACTCAAAAACTTGATTCGCCCAGCGGTACAGCTATTACCATTGCAGAAGGCATTATTGAACAATTAGAGAGGAAGCAAGAATGGGTTAATGAATTAGTTGATGATGACGCAGAAGTTATTGCTAAACCCGAGCAATTGTTGATCGAGTCTCATCGAATTGAAGACGTGCCTGGCACTCACACTGTTATCTATAGCTCGGAAGTTGATGAGATTGAGTTAAAGCATACCGCTCATAGTCGTACTGGCTTTGCATTGGGTGCGGTGCTTGCAGCAGAATGGCTGCAGGATCGGGAAGGCTTTTATAATATTACCGATATGTTTGATTTTAGCGTTTAAACCCTATATTGTTGCAAAATTATTAGCATGAATTTGAATTTCCGTAAGAAAAATACTACTGATACAGATAAACCAAAAAAGAAAAAAAGCGCCGGGCGTGAATGGTTTGATGCCATTCTTTTTGCGGTGATAGCAGCCACGCTAATCCGCGGATTATTTATTGAAGCATATACAATACCTACCGGATCGATGGAAAAAACCCTTCTGGTTGGGGATTTTCTATTTGTCAGTAAAGTGAATTATGGAGCCCGTACTCCGATGACTCCAATAGCTTTTCCTTTTGCCCACCACAGTATGCCTATAACCGGAACGAAAGCCTATTATGATGGTGTTCAATGGGCCTACCATCGGTTACCCGGTCTTACTGATGTAAAGCGGAACGACGTAGTTGTTTTTAACTTTCCGATGGAAGCTGATTCTCCATACTATCGTCCGGTTGATAAGCGAGAAAATTATATCAAAAGATGTGTCGCTATCGCTGGAGACACTCTCCGCATCGTTAATACGCAAGTTTATGTGAATGGAAAGGCATCGGAAGGACCCGAATTCGGAGAAACGCGCTACTTCGTAAAATCGGATGGGACGGACTTCAATCCGCAGACTTTACAAGATATGGAGATCGAAGTTCAGCGCTCTACTGCCGATGATTACGTATTTAACATGACGAGTCAGGACGCTGAAACCATTCGTAGCTGGTCAAACGTTAAATCGGTTATTAAAATGGTGAGACCAGTCAATGATTATGAGCCACAAATATTTCCTTACAACCCGCACTTTAAGTGGAATGAAGATAATTTCGGACCTCTGATCGTTCCAAAGAAGGGATGGACAGTGAAACTTGACAGTACCAACTATCCTTTATATCAACGTGCAATCTCAGTTTATGAGGGCAACAAGATTGAACAAGTTGGAAATGATATTCTCATTAATGGTCAAAAAGTCGATAGCTATACTTTCAAGATGAACTATTATTGGATGATGGGGGATAACCGTCATAATTCTTTAGACTCCAGATATTGGGGTTTTGTACCCGAAGATCATATTGTCGGCAAAGCTTTGTTCGTCTGGATGAGTTGGGATACTAATGGCTCTTTTATAGACAAAATACGCTGGAATCGCTTGCTTACGGGCATTTATTAAAAGCACAAGCACAGTTTAAGCTGCCTAAAAAAAGCCCCAATTATCGCTCAGATAATTGGGGCTTTTGAATTAAAATAAGTTGCACAGTTCTCAATCTTACTTTTTCTTTGGGCTGCTTTCGCTTGGTTCTTGCGGAGCATGTTTCTTTCCCTGAACATTCGGATTAACATTTCCTTTGTTAACAGTAGCCTGTTTGTTGTCTGTTTGATCTGACATTTGACCGCCGCTGTTAGATATCCCTCTGGACTTTAATTCTTCTTTGGTTGATTTGAAGGCCCTATCAGAAGTAGTACTTCCTTGAGAGCCACCCTTGATTTTATCCATGCCCGGTTGATTTGTATTTTTCATAACGATTAGAATTAGATACTGATCTTACCTATAAACAAGAATTCTGCGCTTTTTTTGTTTTAGATTTTAAAAATCAGCTTTTTTGCCTCCCTCGCGTTCTTCCTCTATTCTAATCCAGTTGGTATTTCTTACCAGCAGGCACACCGCATGCGATGAATAAAAACATTGCCTTTGAATTGGAGTTGGTTAGTATATGGCATGATCATCGAACTTTATTATCCTAATTGATGATTTGGAATTAAATAAAGAACTAAACACGTTTTCTGCCGTACAATAAAGTTTATTTGTAAATATCGGGTTACATTAAGAACAAGCAGCGCATTTCATCTGCATTTTAATATAGCTAAATGGAACCTAATTGATGAATTTCAAAAATCTGAAAGCAATTTTTGATGCTTTACCCAGTCCCTGCCTTATTCTGCTTCCGGACTTCCCTCGTTTTACTATCGTATATGTAAACAGCGCTTATTGCCGGGCTACTAACACTCTAGCTTGTGATTTAATCAATAAAGGCCTTTTTGAAGCTTTCCCGAATAATCCAAACGTTCCGGATGCAGATGGTGAAGAGAAATTAAGGGCATCACTGGATTTAGTGGTGGCTAGTAAACTCTCTCACCGTATGGATGATCAGAAGTATGATATCCCTGTCAGGGGTACCGGAGATTTTGAGGTGAAGTATTGGAGAACTGAAAACGCACCGGTTTTGGATGAAAGCGCTGAGATCGAGTATATAATTCATAACGTAAGCGACATAACCGAAAAGATAAGAGCTGAAGAAGAAAAAGAATTAGAAAAAAGAAATAAGGAAGCGCTGATTAACAATACAGATGATTTAATCTGGAGTGTAAATAGTGATTTCAAGCTTATCACTGCTAATAGCGCTTTTATTCAAACGCTTAAAAATAATACAGGAATCACTTTTAAACCCGACGATAACTTACTGATCAGTACAGTTTTTCCCGCCGATTCCCTGGAATTCTGGATAAATATATATCGTAAAGCACTGATTAGCGATGCTTTCAAAGAAGAGATTTTTACTCCAGCGACTGCCAATTCGATTGACAATTGGTCAGAGATCAGCTTCAACCCGATCTATGAAAACAATACGGTTATGGGAATTGCCTGCTTTTCAAGAAATATTACAGAAAGAAAATTGGTCGATGAGAAACTCAAACAAAGTGAAGCCAGCTTAGCCGCAGCCCTGTCGGTTGCAAAGGTTGGAAGCTGGGAAACAGATCTGTTAACTCAAAAGGTAATATGGTCAAAGGAGACTTATCGAATTTTCGAAATTTCCCCTGACTCTTTTACCTCACATCCGAATTTTCTGGAATTTGTCCATCCCGAAGATAAAGAGAAGGTTGAGGCTGCTTTTTCTGGTTCCCTGGTTAAAACATCCTTAAATTCGATCGAACATCGGATTGTCACCTCTAATGGCCTTGTTAAATGGGTGGAAGAACGTTGGCAGGTTTTTACTGATGATGACGGACAGGCTATTCGGGCTGTTGGTACCTGTCAGGATATTTCGGTTCTCAAAAGAAATATCACAGAGAAGGAAAGGTCCGAAAAAGCCTTTGAAGTTGAAAGACAGTGGTTCCATGATTTGTATTCTCAGGCGCCATCATGTATGGGAATTCTAAAAGGGCCAAACCATGTATATGAACTCGCAAATCCACTTTATCTTCAGTTAATTGGCAAAACTGATATTATTGGTAAAACGGTAAAGGAAGTATTACCCGAACTGGAAGCCCAGGGATTTTTTGACTTTTTAGATACCGTATATCAAACTGGCGAAACTTTTGCTGCGAATGAGATGCTTGTCAAGTTCGATTTGCAGGGTACCGGAGAACTTAGTGATACCTATTTGAACTTCATTTACCAGGCGCACAGAAATCATGAAGGCGCAATTGATGGCATCTTCTTTTTTGCCATAGACGTAACCGAACAGGTGTTATCCCGGAGAAAACTAGAGGAGAATAAAAAGCATTATGAAGAGCTAATTAGGGAATTGCCGGTAGCGGCCTATTCATGCGACGCCGAAGGACATATAATAATTTATAATAAAGCAGCGGCTGAGTTGTGGGGCAGAGAACCTGAAATCGGAAAAGAGTTGTGGTGTGGATCAGGGAAAATTTATACCATAGATGGCGATCTCATTCCTCTTGATTCCTGCGCGATGGCTGTGGCTTTAAGAGAGGGTAGGCTAGTAGCTCCAAGAGAAATAATAATTCAGCGTCCGAATGGGGATAAGCGAAATGTAATACCTCACGCGGTTCCTCTAATGGATTCATCAGGAAGGGTTACCGGCGCTGTTAATATGCTAACCGATATCACAGAGGTAAAAGCAGCAGAACAACATCTTAAATTATTAGAGTCTGTTATTACCCATACTAATGATGCGGTAATGATTACAGAAGCCGAGCCTTTTGATGAACCGGGTCTTCGTATTTTGTATGTAAACCAGGCTTTTACTAAAATGACCGGTTATTCCGCTGAAGAAGTCATTGGAAAATCGCCTCGCATATTACAGGGGCCAAATACGGATATAGATGAGTTGAAACGTTTAAGTGACTCGATGCGGAAATGGGAGCCTTGCGAAATTACAGTCATCAACTATAAAAAGAATGGGAGAGAGTTCTGGATCAATTTCTCTATAAGCCCCGTAGCTAATGAAAAGGGATGGTTTACTCACTGGATTTCTATTGAAAGGGATGTAACTGAAAGCAAGAGAATAGAGCAGAAAATAAGTGATGAAAGAGCTCTTCTGAGAACATTAATAGATAACCTTCCGGATACCATATACTTTAAAGATGAGTTCGCCAGGAAATTAATCAGCAATAAGGTTGATTACCAGCTGCTTGGCGCCGCAACCGAAAAGGAGGTGTTGAATAAAACCGATCTCGAAGTGCTGCAAAATGAACTCACCATTACCGGGCATCAACAGGATATTGAAGTATTGAATACGGGAAGGGCAATTGTTGATATCGAGCAATATTTTATCCGGGAAAATGGGAAAGCCTCTTGTTTTCTGACCACGAAGATTCCGCTTCGAAATGAGCGGGATGAAATTGTGGGCCTATTGGGCATAGGAAGAGATATCACGGAAAAAAAGCAACAGGAAGCTGCTTTAAGATTAAATGAGCAACGCTTTAAAGCTATGGTCCAGGAAGGATCTGACCTGATTAGTATCCTGAACGAAAAGCTGGAATACACTTATTTAAGTCCGGCCTACACCAGTATCCTTGGAATCAAATACGATGAACTAATAGGTACTGAGGCATCGGATCGAATTCATGCGGATGACCGGGTCAGGGTTTCTCAAACGTCAGCCTGTTTAACCGCTGAAAGACAGGTGCACTATTTGCCGTACAGGTATAAGGTTGGCGAAGGTAAATACCGTTGGTTAGAGTCTAAAGCAACCAATCTGCTTGACGACCCTTCTATCAAGGGTATACTCTTTAATTCGAAAGATATCACGGAACGTGTTACCTACATTCAGGCTATAGAAGATCAGAATAAAAAATTGAGAGAAATTGCCTGGATACAATCCCACCTTGTCAGGGCTCCGGTTTCCCGTATTTTAGGATTAATTAACTTAATAAAAAACTATAATGAGAGCATCAACGAGGCCGAGCTTTTAAATCATATTTATGATTCGACCCAGGAGCTTGACCTGTTAATTAAAGATATAGTTGATAAAACTAAAAAAGTAGATTTTACAATATGAGCCGGGGAATCCTCTGGTATCCGACAACGTAATTAAGGCATTTTCAGGCATCTTCAATTTGGGATTTACCAGGGAGATTTTGGGTAGTCCATGCGTGTTGGTCTATAAGCACGTAGTAGAAACTACTCCCTATTTATTAGAGACCCATCTATAATATTTTTATTTTGAAATGCCTTGCTTTGAATTAACCGTTAATATCGTGATCAATGATGAAGATTCACACTCCGAAAAGTTTCATCACCAAACTAAAGGATTCAGACCTGTTAATGCTTACAAATGATAACCTGTTTCCTACTTATTAAATCTAATAAAGAAAAATGGCCCGGCGGTCATTTTTATAATAGCCTGGTAACTTCCCTCTTGTTTGACTTTGTTCTGCTTTATCCCATAGTGATCAATAGCCAAAGTTACCTGGCGCATTACGTAGGTAATGATCTTAATATTTATTTGCACTTACTGATTGCTTCTAACTACTAAGCAAGCGGTGAGCTAAAATTTGGTTTTTTGATCATGTCATCAAGGTATAATCAGTACACTTCAGAATCCTGCCCAGATTTTCTTTTGTTAACGGTTTCACAATGTGCCCGTTCATACCACAATCGCTTATGCTTTGCAGATCACTTTCATCTGTTGAGCTGGTTAGTGCAATAATGGGTACGTTTTTAGGATAGGGGTCAGCTTAATTTCTTATTATTTTCGTAGCCTCTATGCCATCCATAACCGGCATGAAAACGTCCATTAAGACACAGGCATACCGGGTTTCCCTGATCTCCCTGACCGCTATTTCGCCATTCTCTGCGAAGTCAATTTGCTGGTAAAGACCAGAGAGAACTCTTTGTGCAATTTACCGATTGATTTCATTATCATCCACTACCAGGATGGGCAAAGCTGATACCTGCTGTTGTTCAGGCGCACTGTCTGGATGAGTAATCTTGTTAAATTCAATATCGAAAGAGAACGTAGATCCTTGTCCGACCTTGCTGCTTACCTTAATCCTGGATCCTTTTCCTGGTGTTTGACATAACCACGCACCACTCCTTTTAGGATGAAGTACAGATTATCATTTTTAGTGCGGCGGATACTCAAGTAATGAAACTCTTCCCGAGCTGTCCAGTAGGATTTCGCCTAAATATATCGCCTCTTACCTGGGAATCAAGCAGGAAACCCTTAGCCGATTGAAAAGAATAGGCGATGCCGAGTAATTATGAATATTTTTTATCGTGGGTTTTATACCACTGACCACATCGATTGAAGCAAAGTCAAGCCGCGCGGGCGAAGCAAGCTCACCTAATGGGCCAATAGGGCTCAAATTGTTCCTTGAAATCACTAATTCTAATGTAAAACGAAGCTGCTTTATAAGCAATCTTACCATCACTTCTTTTATATTTTTAAGGGCCTGCATACCAACTAGGAATTTAGTGCGGAGTTTGGCATGTTTAGTGACTATATTGATATTAAGCTCTGATTACCAGCACAAACACCCCGGTACAAAAAGCCAAACTACTTGAAGATGACGAATAAGTAAGATCCCTTACCCGCTTTAGTGGGTATTAAGAACTGCTCACGGTATCACTACTTTAAAAATATGAATAGTATTAAGATCTTAATTCTTGAACACGACCTCAATGATCTTGAACTATTACTGAGTACTTTGAAAAAAAGTGATCTGGATTATGTAGCCACTGTGGTTGATACCAGAGAACAATATGAAGAAGCACTTCATAATATTCATCCTGATATCATTTTGGCAGGGTTTGCCCTTCCCAAATTTGAAGGCCTGGCTGCATATAAAATGAAGCAGGAGATTACTCCGGAAACACCGTTCATCATCGTATCTGATACCATAGGGGAGGAGAATGCGGTGGAGTTAATTAAAACAGGAATCACCGATTACGCGCTAAAGGAGAAGATTTACCAGGTCGTGCCAAGCTATCGAAGAGCAAAATTTAAAACTACGGGACATCGCGTGGATTCAATCACACGTAGTGCGAGCTCAGTTGTCACGTATCATGGGATTGGTGGATTTGTACCTCCGCTCACGAACTGGATGATATTATCCGAACTATTGTCACGAAAGCTGAACAAGTTGATCAAATATTATGAATTTAAAAGTACTCCTGATTGATGATGACGAAGTTGTGTTATTTATGCATGACTTGATGATCATTGAAAGCGGACTTTCAATGAAGACCATTGCCTTTGAAAGTGCTGTTCCCGCTCTTGATTTTTTAAATCAACAGACTGAGCAAGACGCTCGCTACCTTATTTTTTTAGATATACATATGCCAATGATGAATGGTTGGGATTTCCTGAATAACCTTCAGCAATTTCCTTTGCGAGACCGCGTTTCTGTGATGATGACGACATCCTCGATTGATTCAGCTGACCGTGAAAGGGCCAGAATCTATCCGATGGTTACCGAATTTATTGAAAAGCCGCTGACTAAGGAAATATTCGCGCGAATAAAAGATCAGGTAAGCATGAAAATGGACGGAGCTATTTAAACCTGTGAAATACAATTCATAGTTCTGAGGGTATTACGATGCGTGTCGACTTTATTATTCCTGTCTGGCTTTATTATTTTGCGAGTAGTTGTTCTACTCCTAATTTCTCAGCAAGCACATTCAAATCTTTTAGTACCGCATCAATAACCGGAATCCCATTTAGTTTTCTATCAATCTCAGCTTCTAATTCAGGCTCTCCGGGGATAATGACCTTATGCTCTCCCGAAACGGTCTTTGCCGATTTAAAGCGCTCGATCCAATTGTCCATGTGCGATTTAAATTCATCTACGGGACGAAAACCATCCACCCGCATAGCGCCTATAAAATGCCCTATGCCTTTTCCGACGGGGTCAGTGGGGGGGTCCAGGAAGGAAACAAATGGCGGAACCCAAGGCCCATAATTGGCACCTGAAAGTACTGCAGATAATATATCAACCGTTGCCCCAAGGCCAAAGCCTTTATGACTACCATGGTCTTTATCGCTTCCAAGCGGTAATAGCGATCCTCCATTCTTCAACTCATGTGGATCGTTAGAGATTGTGCCTTCTGCATTTTGTATCCACCCTGATGGCACGGATTTATTGGAACGCTGGGCAATTTCGAGCTTTCCGTTTGCAGCCGCAGAGGTGGCCATATCAACGATAACAGGCGGATATTTTCCTGCAGGAAAAGCATAGCACATGGGATTAGTTCCAAGCAAACGTTCATTTGCAAAAGTTGGCGCCACCAGGGGACTTGCATTGGTCATCGCAAAGCCGATCATGTCTTGCTCAACCGCCATAAGGGCATGATAACCTGCAATCCCAAAGTGATTTGAATTTCTTACTGACACCCAACCCGAACCATACTTTTCTGCTTTCTCTATAGCCACTTTCATTGCAAAAGGGGCGACTACCAAACCCAGTCCACTATCGCCATCAACGGTAGCTGTACTGGGAGTTTCATGAACAATACGGATGTCAGGCTTACTGTTAATCCGATTCTTTTCCCATAGCCTAACATATCCACTCAAGCGGGCTACGCCATGCGAATCAATGCCCCGCAGATCAGACCGAATAAGCACATCTGCAGCTAATTGCGCATGCTGGTCTGAGCAACCCATCTTCTTGAAAATGTTTTCTGTGAAGTTTCTAAGGTTGGTTTCAGAAAATATATGCCAGGTCATGAAATATTAAATTGTAGTTATTCCTTTTGGAGAATGGTGAACTTAAAGTCGAGGGGTTTAAACGTGTTGATCAGCGAAGAAATAAATTCAGTACCATATTTCACATAGAACAAGCCGAAATTTTCAGAGCGCTCCTGCAGACCGCCTTTTGGGAAAAGCGCTTTTTTGAAATTATCAATTCTATTTAGTGAATCAGAATGATTTCTTTTTTCTGCTTTTAGGAGTTTCTTTTCGAGGTTATGAATAGCTTTTTCAAGCCTTGCCCGCACAGCATCGGTAGACGCCGTAAGAGTTGGGTCAATCTTATGCGTTCGTAATTTTATCTTTTCGAACAGGCATTTAAATTCAAGCCATTCATCAGCTAAGTTTAAAGTGTGTTCCGAATGGTCCAACACCCATTTCTTCTTTAATTCATCGGCGCTCTTAAAAAGATCAGCAGGGGAAAGATTCAGTTTTTTAATAGTATCGCTCAACCTTGTGCCCCCAACAAGCGCGGAATTTCTTAAAATTAAAATAGGAAAATCAATCCCATAATGCTCGAAGTTTTCTTTGAGCTGTAGCCAGTACACCACTTCTGCACCACCTCCTACATAAGCAATGTTTGGAAGAATTACCTCCTGGTATAGCGGGCGCATTACCACATTTGGACTAAACCGCTCGGGGTGAAGATGGATCTCTTGTTTTAGTTCATCTTCTGAAAAGGAGATCTCTGAATTTAAGACTGAATAACGATTGTTGTCGTAGACCAGGCGTTCACGTAAATTATCCGAGAGGTAAAAGAAGTTGATCTCTCTGGGATTTACTTGTGCTTCAACCCCCGCAGAGAGCAGTTTTTCGATGCTTGAATTGATTGTCCTGAAACTGTTTTGTTGAATAATATCGTCCTGAACTATTGTAGAAAATTGTTTCTTAAGTTCAGGATGATCTGCATCAATAATCACCAATCCATAATCTTTGAACAATTCGTTTACGAGATAGCGGGTAGCCGACGCCAGCGTCGAATGCTCCAGGTAAGCTTTTTCAACAAGTTGCGCGAGCGTCTCGGCATTTTCGGAGAAACCTAATACCCCTGTATATTCTTTTATGACTGATGCAATATCATTTAAGCATAGTCTGCCAGTGGCACCCTGCGCATTGTGTGGCCACTCAATTTTTTTGCCGCCAATGTAAGTATGGTTAATTTCTTCGAAATCATGGTCCTCTGTGGCCATCCAATAGACTGGAACAAAGTCTTTTTCTGGAAAATTACTTTTAAGCTCTCTGGCCAGATTAATGGCCGTAACAATCTTGAAGATAAAATATAGCGGCCCGGTAAACAGATTTAGCTGGTGCCCGGTTGTTATGGTGAAAGTAGTGTCCTGAGATAATAGTTGAATGTTCTTAAAAACGGGGCTCGTATCGTGCTCCTTTGAGCTAATGACTTCAGCATATTGCTCGTTGAGAACATTCGCTAGCGTTTGCCTGTCGCAAGGATTCTTCTTATTCGCGATCAGGTGTTTAAACCCTTCTAGAGTAGGCTGATGAGAAATGAAGGGAGCTAATTTGGAATCCTGCTCGAGGTAACGGATCACCGCAGGAGAAAAACTATTTGTTTCGCTATAATCTATATAGGTTGCTTTCATCCGGCAGCGAAATTAGAGGAATTTCTCGAATTTATCCGTCGGTTTCTTTTATTTTACAATATGTCCATACAGATCGAAATCCTCAGCACGATCAACCTGAACATTTACGAAGCTGCCAATGTTCGCATAATCAACACTTGAGTCCAGTAGAACTTCATTGTCCACTTCTGGCGAATCAAATTCTGTACGGCCGATGAAGTAATCACCGTCCTTTTTATCAATAAGCACCTTGAACGTTTGACCAGTCTTTAATTGATTTTTATCGAATGAAATTGCCTGCTGAATATCCATTATCTCATCAACGCGCTGTTGCTTGACTTCATCCGGCACATCGTCATTCAAGAGATGCGCATGTGTCTTTTCTTCGTGTGAATAGGTGAAACAACCCAGCCGGTCGAACTTTGTTTCTGCTACCCAACTTTTCATTTCCTGAAAGTCATACTCGGTTTCCCCGGGGTATCCACAAATTAAAGTGGTACGCAAAGCCAGGTTAGGTACTCTGTCGCGTATAGAGTTTACAAGATCAATTGTCTTTTGCTTGGTTGTTCCGCGGCGCATTGACTTGAGCATGCTATCCGTAATATGTTGCAAAGGCATATCAAGATAGTTGCAGATATTACTTCTTTCATTCATTACATCCAGAATGTCCATCGGGAACCCAGAAGGATATGCATACTGTAAGCGGATCCACTCGATACCTTCAACATCAGAAAGATGCTTCAGTAAGTCAGCCAGGTTGCGCTTACTATAAAGGTCAAGCCCGTAGTAGGTGAGGTCCTGTGCTATTAAAATCAGTTCCTTAGTCCCGTTCTTAGCTAAGAACTTTGCTTCTTTAACCAGATCTTCTATTGGCTTGGAAACATGCTTACCACGCATTAAAGGAATGGCACAGAAGGAACAGGGACGATTACAGCCTTCAGCAATTTTAAAATAGGCAAAGTGGGAAGGAGTAGTCAGAAGGCGTTCACCCAAGAGCTCATGCTTATAATCAGCGCCCAGATTGCCTAACAGATCCTGAAGATCATTAGTTCCGAAGTAGGCATCTACATTTGTTATTTCCGCTTGCAGCTCAGGTTTATAGCGCTCAGATAAACATCCCGTAACAACTACTTTCCCGACTTTACCCTGTTCTTTCAGCTCGCTGTATTGCAGAATGGTATCGATCGATTCCTGCTTGGCATTGTCGATGAAACCACAGGTGTTGATTACGATGATATCGTTGCTTTGCAGGTTTTCAGCTTCGTGCACTACATCCATCTGGTTACCGCGGAGTTGCCCCATCAATACTTCACTATCATGAATATTTTTAGAACAACCTAAAGTGATGACGTTTACGCGAGGTTTTGTTATAACCGGTTGGTGCTGTAGTTTAGTTCTCATTATTATTTTATTTGTGATACCACTGAAGTGATTTCACGGATTTTATTTAGTGATTACACCGATTAGAGATGATTTCACTGATGTATTTTGATTTAGTGATTTCACTGATTTAAAGGTGATTTCACAGATAACTTGGTGATTCCACTGATGACAGGGATGATTTCACCGATGTATTACTCAAATCGGTAATCTCCTTAATCGGTGTAATCCTTTTAATGAGTGTAATCCTCTTAATCGATGTAATCATTTTCAATAGGAAAGCCGTTTTATCTCGCAACTGCTATTTCCAAAATTAATCAACAGACCTGTTTTTATCTTGCTAGCTTTCAAATATGAAATCAATTGATTTTGAAATAGCTTTGGCTGATAGCCCGTAACAGATTTTAACTCTACAATTAAAGAGTTTTCAACTAATAAATCATATCTGAACTTCCCAACTGCTTTGTTATCATATATTACCACAAATTCTTTTTCAGCTACAAACTCTATTGATTGGTTTCGTAGAGTAATCTGCAATGCATTTGAGTAAATCTTCTCGTTAAATCCCGGCCCTAATTCCCTGTGAACTGCAAAACAACAACCGATTATTTTCTCTGTTAATTTGTCTTTTATATAAATATCCTGCATTGGAAGGAGATTAATGGAAGTGTGACAGCGTCTAGATGTGTTTATCTACAATCTACCTATTAAAATCTTCTTGTTCTAACGCTAATCTTTAAAGTCGGTGTAATCCCCTTACAATCAGTGCAATCTCAGAAAAATCTTTGTTAACCTTCTATTTAAATAGCGAGTCAACAAATTCCTGTTTATTAAATAACTGCAGGTGATCGATCCCTTCTCCCACACCAATATATTTTACCGGTATCTTAAACTCGTCAGATATACCGATTACTACACCACCTTTTGCCGTGCCGTCTAACTTAGTTAGCGCAAGTGCATTAACCGATGTAGCCTGAGTAAACTGCTTGCATTGCTCAATAGCATTTTGACCAGTAGAGGCATCCAGAACAAGCAGTATTTCATGTGGTGCTCCCGGAACTACTTTTTGCATTACCTGCTTGATCTTAGTTAATTCGTTCATCAAAGCAACCTTATTATGCAAGCGGCCTGCTGTATCAATTATCGCCACATCCTCGCCATTTGCTACCGCTGACTGCAGAGTGTCAAAAGCTACTGAAGCTGGATCTGACCCCATTGGTTGAGCTACAACCCGTACGTTAACCCGCTCGCCCCAAAGTTTTAACTGTTCTACTGCGGCAGCTCTGAAAGTATCTGCAGCGCCTAAAACAACTTTATTTCCCGCTAGCTTCAGTTTATGCGCCAGCTTACCAATTGTAGTTGTTTTCCCTACGCCGTTAACCCCCACAACCATAATTACATAAGGCTTATGATCACCGTATTCAAAATTACTGAAATCGTTACTGTTGTTTTCTGAAAGCAGGTTTTTTACCTCTTCCCGTAAAATATTATTTAACTCAGATGTGTTGACGTATTTGTCACGGGCTACTCGCTCCTCTATCCGTTCTATGATCTTTAAGGTAGTCGACACACCTACATCAGAAGTAACGAGGATCTCTTCCAGGTCATCCAGCACTTCTTCGTCCACAGTCGCTTTTCCGACAATGGCTTTAGTTAGTTTGGTAAAGATTCCAGCCTTGGTTTTTTCCAGGCTCTTATCCAGATCCTGTTGTTCCTGAACAGTGTTATCTTTCTTCTTAAAAAAATCAAATAGTCCCATAGTTCTTAATGCGAAAACCTGCTAAATTGAGCCGGCTAATGATTGCTTTCTTGCTAATACTTATTGTGGGAACTTAATGAGGATCGTATGAACGAAATAAGTTCTTCAAATCAAAGGGAAGAGAAACGTACGGATAGCCGGGGTTTCTCAATAAAAATTCTTAATCAAATGAAAAAAGCCCCCCACGAATATCGAGGGCGGCTCAAAAAATTTCATTGAACTTATTATTAAGACTTTTTTACTCCCGCAATAGCGTCTTTCACGTGATCGTTGTGAACGATCAATTCTGAGAATGAGTAAGCGCCAGTCTTAGGTGATTTGTTCATGGTGATCACCTTTGAATATTCTTTACCAGCACCGGTTTTTAGGGTTGCAACTACTTTCTTTGCCATTTTACTTTATATTATGTAACTGAGTAATTCAATTACTAATGTTATTTAATTTCTTTGTGAACAGTTACTTTTCTTAACACCGGGTTGAATTTCTTCAACTCCAAACGCTCAGTTGTATTTTTCTTGTTCTTAGTGGTTACATAACGAGACATGCCCGGCATGCCAGTTTCTTTATGCTCAGTGCACTCTAAAATAACCTGAACTCTATTGCCTTTCTTAGCCATTACTATTTAGTTTTTTGTTGTATTGCGTGAGGTTTGCTGAAGATATCTTGTCCCTCAAGCAACACCGGCAATCGTTGATTATATAAAGCCCTTTTTAAGGAATTTGTTAATTACAGGTGTGATCCCGTTTTTGGTGATGGTTCTGATGGCAGAAGTACTCACTTTTAGCGTGATCCATCTGTTTTCCTCTGGGATGAAAAATTTCTTCACGTGCAGGTTAGGATAAAATTTACGCTTGGTCTTAACGTTCGAGTTTGAAACGTTAAAGCCATTCATGGCCATCTTTCCGGTTAAATCACAAATTTTCGACATGACTATATTGTGTAGTGTTATTAAATTCAGTTCTTAAAGAGTTTGCAAATATCGGAATAATAAATATAACGAGCAACACCTTTTTAAATAATGTTTTAATTATCCAGCATGTTTCTGAAGGCTCAATTTACTTGCTCCTTAAATTCACGGTAAACAGTTGTATTCATAAAATTTAAGCTCTCCTTAAACCAATGTATTTTATCAATAAATGTGTCAGGCTAAGCGTTGCTAGTTAGGAATGTTTGAGTTTATTCGAGGAAAATTAACCTTTGACTGATTTTTTTTCTAAGATTGCTGTTCAAACTTATTTTTCTTAAATGCCGAACGCAACGCACGCAATGAACCCCGGAGAAAAAAAGAAATTATGGGGTGTTATAACCGCTTCCTCAGTAGGCACATTAATCGAGTGGTACGACTTTTACATTTTCGGTAGTCTGGCAGCAATACTTTCCGTTCAGTTCTTTCCGCAGGATAATCCGACAGCGGCCTTTCTCTCAACGCTGGCAACCTTCGCAGCAGGCTTTATCGTAAGGCCATTTGGTGCTTTGGTTTTCGGCCGCCTTGGCGATATCCTGGGTAGAAAGTACACTTTCCTGTTAACCCTGATTCTGATGGGCGGCTCTACATTCGCTATCGGCTTAATTCCCGGTTATGCCTCTATAGGGTACTGGGCACCCGCCTTAGTTCTTATTCTGCGGCTTGTACAGGGCCTGGCTTTAGGGGGCGAATACGGAGGTGCCGCGACTTATGTGGCTGAACATGCTCCGGCAAAAAGGCGTGGGTTCTATACATCCTTTATTCAAACGACGGCGACATTGGGGCTGTTTCTTTCAATAGGAGTAATTCTTTTTACACGGAATGTAGTTGGCGAAACCAGCTTTGTCGCCGAGTGGGGTGGGTGGCGCATACCGTTTCTATTATCAATTTTGCTAGTTGGTGTTTCAATTTTCATTCGCCTGAAGATGAAGGAATCGCCGTTGTTTTCTAAGATAAAAGCAGAAGGAACAATATCTAAAAATCCGTTGAAAGAATCATTCGGAAAAAAAGAGAACCTGAAAATGGTGCTGCTTGCTTTGTTCGGCGCCACTGCCGGTCAGGGCGTGGTGTGGTATACCGGCCAGTTTTATGCGCTCTCTTTCATTCAGAAAACCATGAACATCGAGTTTGTGCAGTCGAACTATATCATTGGCATAGCCTTACTAATAGCAACTCCCTTCTTTGTGATCTTTGGACACTGGTCTGATAAGATCGGCCGAAAAGGTATTATGATGACGGGTATGCTTCTGGCGATAATGTTTTATCGGCCTATTTATAGCCAGATGCTTAAATTAACTGATTTTGCAGGTAAAGCAGAGATTTCAGCTACTTCATCGACAATCAGAAAGGCTACTTTGGTTCCAGGCACAACAGATTCACTCGCTTCTTTCATGGTAGTAAAGACGTATTCCGATGGTACTGTTTATAACGAAACCTCTAAACAGCTCGTCGTCAATAACACTGAATCGCCTGCAACCGACGTGAAAAAAGAGGTTAACCTGTCCACACAATCCTTTTGGATCCTTGTGATGCTGGTTTCAGTCCAGGTAATTTTCGTTGCCATGGTGTATGGCCCGATTGCTGCGTTCCTGGTTGAGCTATTTCCAACCCGAATCCGATATACTTCTATGTCGTTGCCTTATCATATCGGAAACGGTGTTTTTGGAGGTTTAACGCCATTTATCGCGATCAGCTTAACTTCCCTGCCAGGGGCATCACCTTTAGACGGCTTATGGTACCCAATAGGTATAGCCAGCATATGTTTGTTAACCGGGCTTTTATTCATCAACAAAACAAGTTATAAAACCATCGAGGATTAGCATGGATACAATTAGAAAAGTCTTTGGATTTGTATGGATGGCAGGCGCAGTAATGTTAGCGGTACTTCTTCCATATTTTGCCATTACACGTCTCAGCTCGGGGCAGGCTACCGAGGAAGATTATGTGTTCTGGATAGTAATAGTCACTATCTTTATTCCTATCATAATTGGCTTTATCCTTTTTGGATATTACGCCTTCAAAGGTGAATACAATGACCAAGATGACAATAAGCCAAAACTCATAGACCCATCCCTTTAAATTAACTCTATACTGACTATATGATTACAGTGTCTTCACTCGCTTTTGATCTTAGGATGATACTGTTATCACATAGTTAACACCCTATAAGCATATGGTAAACTACGATAAACATTGAACACACTTATCATGCACAACACCATGCCTTTGTTCGGCAGGCAGTGCCAGTAAAAGCTCATAAATTGGCTAACCGGAAATCTTAGTTATTGTTAATACAAATTGAACATAAAATAAATACAAATGAAACTGGACATCAACTCCTTCGAAGATTATAAGCGTGTTTACGATTTTAGTGTGGCAGAACCGGAGAATTTTTGGGCAACGGTAGCCGATGACTTTTTCTGGCGGAAGAAATGGGACCGCGTTTTAGAATGGAACTTTAAAGAACCTGATGTCAAATGGTTCTTGGGAGGCAAGCTAAATATTACTGAAAACTGCCTGGATCGCCACCTCGAGAATAATGCTGACACCGATGCCATTATCTGGGAATCAAACGATCCGGAGGAGCATTACCGCAAATTAACCTATAAAGAACTTCATTTTAAGGTTTGCCAGTTCAGTAATGTGCTGGTAAATAACGGGGTGCAGAAAGGCGACCGGATCTGTCTATATATGCCGATGGTACCCGAGCTGGCTATAGCGGTTCTGGCCTGCGCCAGGGTGGGAGCTATTCATTCGGTGGTATTCGGAGGCTTTTCTGCGCAGTCTATCGCTGATCGTATTAACGATGCCCAATGTTCAATTGTGATCACTGCTGATGGGGGCTTCCGTGGTAACAAAGACATCCCGTTGAAAGACGCGATTGACGATGCGCTGGTACAATGTCATTCAGTTAAAAAAGTAATTGTTTTAACCCGCAGCCGCACACCGGTATCCATGATCAAAGGTCGCGATGTGTGGTGGGAGGATGAGATTAAGAAAGTTGAGACTCAAGGAAATCCTGATTTTCCAGCAGTCGAGATGGATTCCGAAGACCCACTGTTTATCTTATACACCTCCGGTTCTACCGGCAAGCCAAAGGGCGTTGTTCATACCTGCGGTGGATATATGGTTTATACAGGTTATACTTTTAAGACGGTATTTCAATACCAGCCCGGCGAAATTCATTTCTGCACTGCAGATATTGGGTGGATAACCGGCCACTCCTATATTGTCTACGGGCCTTTATCACAAGGCGCCACTTCATTGATGTTTGAAGGCGTCCCTACCTGGCCTGATGCAGGTCGTTTCTGGGATATCGTGGATAAGTATAAGGTAGATATACTGTACACAGCGCCAACCGCTATCCGTTCGTTAATGAGTTTCGGAGATGAGCCGCTAAAGAACAAAGATCTCAGCTCGCTTAAGAAGCTCGGGTCGGTAGGAGAACCGATAAACGAAGAGGCATGGCACTGGTATGATGAAAATATAGGGAAGGGTAAATGTCCTATTGTAGATACCTGGTGGCAAACCGAAAATAGTGGTATCATGATCTCAGCGATAGCGGGGATCACGCCAACCAAACCCGGTTATGCGACACTACCTTTACCCGGCGTGCAACCTGTTTTAGTGGATGAGAACGGTGTGGAAATCGAAGGGAACGGCGTTAATGGGAACCTGTGCATTAAATTTCCATGGCCGGGCATTATCCGTACAACCTATGGCGACCATGAACGTTGTCGGACTGCCTACTTTGCCACTTACGAGAACAAGTATTTCACGGGCGACGGTTGCCTGCGTGATGAAGATGGCTATTACCGTATCACCGGTCGTGTAGATGATGTGATCAACGTGTCAGGTCACCGCATAGGCACTGCTGAAGTAGAGAATGCCATTAACATGCATGCTGACGTTATTGAAAGTGCGGTAGTGGCTTATCCCCATGAGATTAAAGGACAGGGGATTTACGCCTATGTTATTTTGGGTAAATCAGAGCACGATGTGGAATTAACCCGAAAGGATATTTTGCAAACTGTGAGCAGAATAATTGGCGCTATAGCCCGACCGGACAAGATTCAGTTTGTTTCAGGGTTGCCTAAAACCCGTTCTGGTAAAATTATGCGACGAATACTAAGGAAGATAGCTGAGGGGGAGACATCAAACTTTGGTGATATTTCTACCTTGCTCGATCCAATGGTTGTCGAGGAGATTAAAGTGGGTGCAGGTAAGATAAATTAATTACCTGGCTTAATCGAAAAAGGCCCAGAATACGCGGGCTATTTAACGTTAGGGTCATCGGTAATTTGCGATCTCATGGCGATTTCTTAAAACATTTGTAGGGGTAAGGTGGTTACTATCTTAGTTAACAAAAACCCTACAGCTATGGATAGATTAGAATTAAAAGGCAAATGGAACGAACTCAAAGGTAAAGTAAAACAAGAGTATGCCGATCTTACAGATGATGATCTAAAATATGAAGAAGGCAAGGATGATGAGTTATACGGACGTTTGCAACAAAAGACCGGTAAAACACGCGAAGGCGTTATCGACTGGTTAAGAAGTTTATAGAGTACACACATTATTTAAAAGAAAGCCCTGATTCATCGGGGCTTTTTTTGTTGGCTGATCGCCATTATATTGAAAGACCTGGTAAATCGTGAGTCAGAATACATTTTGAATTTTCTATCTTCATCATTCATTCACTCATCTTTCTATCAGTCCACCGATTTGGTGGACTAACACGAACCAGTAACGAACCAATCCAAAGTAATGTCTCTGTGTCAGTTGTCGTAAATTTGCCGCAAACGAAGAACAGAAATCTGATGAGAATTATCTAATCACAGTAGGCCAGGGCTCATTATTAAATCATTTCTTTATTAAGGAGAGAATTGCCAAAGGTCATTGAGCTCCATACTGGTTTCTTCCGCTGTTCCGAATCCCACATATACAAAATTAGAGATAGCAAAACTTGTGGCTGCATATCGTCTCGTCCCTGGTAAGGATGATTTCTTTTTCCATTCGTCGTGGGTAGGATTATAGCTCCAAAAGTCATTAAGAGCTTTTTGTTCTTCTACCAGCCATCCCATTCCTAAGTAACCCAAGCCGGAAGCGCTCGTTCCTGCTGCATAATGTCTTCGGCCTCCGGGAAAGTCCGCTTTTCTTTGCCACGAGTTACTTGTTTGATCATATTGCCAAAAATCACTGAGATCCCTACCCGAATCAGTTATTCCGGTCCCAACATATCCTTTGTTATTAATACTGAAAGCGGTAGCCCATACACGTTCTGCTCCCGGGAAATCAGCAATGACTTTCCATGTGTCTGTATTAGGATCATACTCCCAAAAATCGGTTCTGGAAACTCCAAGTCCTCTACCAATTCCTATATAGCCTTTTTCGGCAATAGTAAACCCGACTCCTGCAAAACGTGGTGTCCCTCCAAAATCAGCTTTTCTTGTCCAACAGTTTGTTTTTGGATCATATTGCCAAAAGTCTTTCAACTCAGTGCCACTACCTTCATTGTTATAGCCGGTTCCTATGTATCCCTTTTCTCCAATACTAAAGCCTACCGCTCCAGTTCGTGCAAGGGGAAGATCAGCTTTCTTCGTCCACTTATCAATTTCTGGATTATATTCCCAAAAGTCCCTTAGAGCATCTTCATTACCTGCTCCAGCACCAACATAGGCCTTGTTTCCAATCGTAAATGCGACGGAATGAGACCTTAGGTCAGGAAGATGGCTTTTACTTGACCATGAGCCTTCATGTATATCTGATACAGTAGGTTTAAAGATATCTGCAGGTTGTCCAGTTTCAGATTCTTTACATGCCTGTGCGACAATGAAAATCATTGTGCATAAAAATAGTAGTGATCTCATAGTATATGTTTTAACTATAAAATAAAGATATTAGAGGAGGCGGCAGAACAGTTTGATCCCTGTAGGTAGCGTTAACAAGTAGGTCGGTAAGCAAATGCTTAATAAATCTAAGTAGAATATCTTTAATTGCTGCGCTCTTTTTGGAGCAATTTGGATGAATATGCTTAACAATTTCCTTGCATGTATTTAAAAATACAACAACTTTGACGGGATGGATTCTCTTGTCGGACCCGACAACGTTCCATCCTTCCATCTTTTTTGTAATTTCGCCTTGTGAAAAAAACAAGACCAAGAATTCTAGTTGTAAATGACGATGGCATTGATGCTCCCGGCATCAGAGCATTGATAGAAGTAATGAAGGAGCTCGGTGAAGTTACTGTGGTGGCACCTGATAGTCCGCAGTCAGGTATGGGCCATGCTATTACTATTGCCAAACCACTCCGCCTTGACAAGGTTAACTTGTACGAAGGTGTGGAAATGTATAAAACGTCAGGCACTCCGGTTGACTGTGTTAAACTTGCCGTAAACAAGGTGTTTAAGGGCCAAAAGCCTGATCTCTGTGTATCAGGGATCAATCATGGCCTGAATAATTCAATCAATGTAATATACTCCGGTACCATGTCTGCTGCCGTAGAAGGGGCGATTGAAAGTATTCCTTCCATCGGTTTTTCCTTGGATGATTTTACCTACGATGCTGATTTCAGCCATTGTAAAAAATTCATAAAGGTGATAGCCTCGCAGGTTCTTCTGCATGGGTTACAATTGGGAACATTACTAAATGTAAACTTCCCAAAAGGGGCAGACATCAAGGGCATCAGGATCTGCCGGCAAGCTAATGCCAAATGGGCCGAAGAATTTGACGAACGTTTGGATCCGCATAAGCGAAATTATTATTGGTTAACCGGTGTTTTCCAGAACTATGATCAGGGTGAAGATTCGGATGTATGGGCACTCGAACACGGCTACGTTTCCCTGGTGCCGGTTCAGTTTGATATGACAGCTCATCATGCGATACCGGTACTAAATACCTGGGATCTGAATGTTTAAGGAAGATAAATTTTTAGCTGGCGCTATTGTGGGGCTAATATTTCCGGCGCTGGCTTACCTGGCGGTAGAAATATTCAAACTGGATGTTCAGGTACTAGGTAAAAAGCACCTTTTGTATATAGTCAGCGTGGTTATTAACCTGATTGCGGTTCGCATGTATTTTAGAAATGATCGAATGGAAACTGCCTCAGGTGTTGTATTTTCAACTTTCATCTCTGCCCTTCTCTTCGTAATTTTAAAGTGAATTTAGCTAATGCATTCAGCTGTAGTTTAATAAACCAAATCTTAGTACATTCAGCCTGAAATATGAAATACTATCTAATAGCTGGCGAAGCGTCCGGAGATTTACACGGTGCGAATTTAATGAAGTCGCTTAAATCAGAAGATGCTTCTGCGGAGTTCCGGTATTTTGGAGGCGACCTGATGCAATCAGAGGGAGGAACATTAGTTAAACATTATTCGGATATGGCCTTTATGGGATTTGTGGAAGTCTTGGCCAACCTGAGTACGATCTATAAAAACTTGAAGGCGGCTAAGAATGATATCCTCAATTACCAGCCTGATGTGCTTATACTAATCGATTTCCCTGGTTTCAACCTCAAGATAGCTGATTTCGCAAAGAAACATAACATCAAGGTGTTCTATTACATCTCGCCAAAAGTGTGGGCGTGGAATCAGAAGCGAGTATTAAATATCAAAAAAGTGGTTGATCGAATGTTCTGCATTCTGCCGTTTGAAGTTGATTTCTACAAAGCATGGGGCATGGACGTCGACTACGTGGGCAACCCTTTGCTGGACGCTATCGAGGGAAATGTAGAAGATGAGAGCTTTGCATTACGTCATAATCTACGGGTGAATCCGGTAATAGCATTGCTTCCCGGTAGTCGCAAACAGGAATTGAATAAGCTTTTGCCCGAGATGATGGCTGTAGTCGACCGCTTTCCGCATTACCAGTTTATCATTGCAGGAGCACCGGGACTAACACTGGAGGACTATCAGCCATTTATCCGCGAGCGGTCTGTTAAAGTGATTTTTAACGAAACTTATAACCTGTTACTAAACTCCATGGGAGCTGTAGTTACATCTGGTACGGCAACCCTGGAAACCGCTCTGCTGAAAGTACCACAAGTGGTGGTTTATAAAGGCAATGCCCTTTCAATTGCAATCGCACGCCTGGTAGTGAAGATTCATTACATTTCACTTGTAAACCTGATCATGGATGAGGAAGTGGTGAAAGAACTTATTCAGAGCGACTGTAATCCCGATAAAATAGAACAAGAATTAAATAATATTCTGCACGATCCACTGTATCGCACCCGAATGTTGATAAATTATGATGAGCTGGCAATTAAGATGGGCCAGCCAGGTGCCTCCTCACGAACCGCCAAGCTGATGATGAGTTACTTGGCGGAGTAAAACTAATAACAGCTGAATGATCTTGCTCAATTCTGATCATTCACAATTCCACCAGTAACCTTTTTCCAAAAATTTGCTGTAGTCCTTATGATAACTTTTTCATGGTTAGTTATCTGCGCGTTGAGCTGTTCGATTGCTTGTCGTTCATCCGGCAGTTGATTTGAAAACAGATCTCGCGCAAGGATGCTGTCATGCCATTCACCGACTGTTTCCTGCACACGATCTAAATAGGGAATATTAAGCTGAACTGTTGCTCCTAAGGATTTTTTGAATAGCTTCTGATTATAAAGCAGATTTTTCAGCTTTTTGCGGCAGTCGTGCATATCATCGTTAAATTCCCGCTTTGCCAGAGTAAGAACCACCGCGTCAAGTTCAGACTTGTAAAAGCCAGTGATCTCCCGCACATCAATGCTTTTCAACTCTGTTTCCAGCTTTGTGCTCACATTATTAATTTGCTTTAAGTATTCAGGCCCTGCTTCGCAGAATTTAGTAGTTTGATCTGCCATAATTTCGGCTTGTTCTTTATGGAAAGTTGAATCCTTAATCCCAAACCTGTCTGCAACTTGTCGATGAATGGCAGCATCTCTGATAGTGCCAGCGTGACGAAAAATCCCTTTTATAGGTTTAAAGATTTTGATCAGACTTCTATTTTCCTTATTGCTGGAAAAAAGTATCAGCAGAGATCTTAACTTTTTAATTTGTACACGAAGCTGGTGTAATTGATCTTGATCTCTCGTCGTTAAAAAAGAATCTAAGTGTTGACCGATTGCCTGAATGTGTTTGCGCAGAAGACGCTTTAATTTTCTTTTTTTCACTACAGACCCCGGCTTTGTGAGATTGTTCAACTGAAACTACTATCTAAAGGAATATACAAGCTACGGCGAACAGTTGTTTTATACACAATGCACAGGTCTGGCACCAGAGCAATTTAGGTTGTCGAAAACACTCTTGCAAAGCAGCCGATAAACCTAAGACCCGCGGATCAATTACCCGGTTTCCTGTAATGTCCTTGGTATTCTGTGAAATAAATTGATAATTTTTCACGGTTTCTGCGCAGATTCTGTTCAATATTCCTACATACCCCGAGGGGACTATTTAAACAGTTATTTTTATATCATCAAGGATTTCGAAGAGCACCTTCAAACAAGGTGATCAATAACGTATAGTAAAGCTTTTGCCAAACTTGACTCGTTATGATAGGGAACGCATTAATCCTGTTACGAGAAGAACTCACCGCCTATTTAAGTGCTCAGGGAGATCCTGCCTCCGTGATTATCGAAAACATTGGGCTCTTCGAAACAGAATCAGGGGCTGATTTGAAGGATAATCTAATTATCACCCTTGTTAATATAGAAGAAGAAAGCAGCCTAAAGAATGGTCAAACGTTTAGTAAATGGCCCGATGGGAAAGCGAGATACGAAAACAGGCCCATATATCTAAATCTATACGTTCTTTTCACAGCCAACTATCCTGGGGGAAACCCTCCGAATAATGGTTACGTGCTAGCGCTAAAACGCCTTTCATTAGTCATCGAATTTTTCCAGGGTAAAAATACCTTTACCCCAGCTTCCTCGTCAATCCCCTTACCACCTGAACTCAATGATTTGGGGAACCCAGACATCGCTTCGCTTAAGCTTAACCTTGAAATGTACACACTTACTTTCGAGCAGATCAATCATCTCTGGGGATCTCTGGGAGGACGACAAATTCCCTTCGTGATGTATAAAGTGCGTTTGGTAAGCATTACAGAGAGAAGCATACGGAGAGAAGTGCCATTGATTGAAGAAGTAGAAACAAATATTTCAGACAGAGTTTCATCGTTATGACTATCTACAAGATATTATGTGAAGTGAAATGGTTGCATGAGTACTATCTCACACGTGATAAAGGGGAAACTATTTTCGAAAAGCCAGCACAGTCGGACCGCCTTGATTTTCTATTCGACAGATTTGTAAAAGATCTGCCCTCTATTCACGAAGACCTGATGTTTCAGGAACATCCGCTGAATAAAACATTCAACAATTACAATATTAAATTATTACCAGCTTATGCCGGTTTTAAGCTGGCTGTAAAATGTAGTAAAAGAAAGCTGGCAAACGGGACCGTGGTGTATTCTCCCATTATACCTCTTCCGGATCAACTCTGTATACGCGTGATGATTCGGGAGAAAAATGATATTCACAGGTTCTCCGGAGAGATAGGTCCAAAACCGTTCAACGCATTCTGGTATTTCAGCAATAATAACATTCCCAACGCGAAAACATTTCCGTTTCTTTCTTCACCGGTGTCCACTTTCGTTGCTGCTCAGCAATATGTGCAAAGTGAAATAGCATTGCATGCCGCGGTTGTTAAAGTATTCTTAAACAATGGAGCTCCAAATCCATGGCTGGCTATTCCAGGAAAACAATATGTCAATACCAATGATTCCCACCTGTTACCCTTATCGTTCAATTACAAGTTCAACGCATTTGAAAACATAACAGCTGCCAGTTTCACTCTGAAAGATTCTACGAGTGCCATTGTCAAGAAAATAGATCTGGCAACTCCAACGCCCATGCAAACTGTATCTGTCAGTTTCCGCACAAACGAAGAAATTGTGAAAGCAGTAAAGCATGAGGCAGTAAAAGCTGATCACCTATATAGCCTTGAGGTAACAGGGAGCGGGGGGTATACCAAAAGCTTTACCAACCTTCTTTTTGCTCATGATGAAATTCAAGCCGGTCTTTTCTCTGGAGTAATTGATCTTGTTGTAAAGCCCGCGTCGGCAAATTTTAATTTGTTGGATGCCAGCGGTAATCTTTTTACCAGAATACTTTCTAACGGGACAAAACAACCTGCTCCGGTTTTTGAACTTTGGATGAAAAGTAAATCAGCGTTCTGGCAATATGTAAATAATCGCCAGAGGAAATTCAAACTCACTCCTATCACTCAGGATCTGCTAGCGAATAACAGCGGAGTACTGGTTTCTAAGAATCCGATACACATGAGCTACACACCGATTAATCTGAAGAAACCCAATAATAGTTTTCAGTTTCTTCCAAATCCAGCTCCCACACTAGAGGTGAACAGAGTTGGAAATAAGCTTTTGCTTAATATGCAGGTCCCAGAATCAACTTTATTTCCACTATTATAAATCATCATCCATGTATTAACCACTAATCTTAAAGAAATGTTAGAATTCAAAACGCCGGGGGTTTACATTAAAGAAATACCCAAACTTCCGCCATCGATCGCTTCGGTGGAAACCGCAATTCCCGCATTTATTGGCTATACCGAGAAAGCAGTGAAGAAAATTCCGGGGGATTTGATTCGGGTCCCTACCAGAATCACTTCTATGCTGGAGTATGAAACGTATTTTGGAAAGGCCCAGCCCGAAACAGGCATTGTGGTTGATTTCGTCAATGCAGGTACACCAGATGTTTCTTTGACCGCCAGGGTTAATGCGCCAACGGCTTCGGTGCATTTACTGTATTATTCACTGCAATTGTTCTTTGCAAATGGAGGAGGGCCTTGCTACATCGTTGCGGTAAAAACCTATACCGGTGCGGCTGGAACGATCAGTGCTGCTGATTTGAGAAATGGGATTGATGATGCAGGAACCATTAACGAAGTAACGCTGCTCGTTGCTCCTGAAAGCGTGAACATCAAAGGAGCTGGCGCACTTGCTAATTATTATGGTGTATTTGGACACGCGCTGAATCAATGTGTTGAACTACAAGACCGGTTTGTGGTGATGGACGTATATCCGCCAAATTCTATCGCTGACCTTCGCTCAACGCTGCCAGCCGAGATAGTAAAGTTGAAATATGGAGCGGCCTATTATCCGCGGCTCTTTACAATGCTAACTTATAACTACACTGACGAAACTAAGGTTAAGATCAACGGCGTAGCTGGTTCAGCAACTCTTGATATCCTCAAGGGCACTAATAATGCTTATTACAACATGGCCACGGCTGCGATCAATAATCTGGAGATGCTATTGCCTGCTGCTCCTGCTGTAGTAGGTCAGTATGCCACAACGGATAATCTCCGGGGTGTATGGAAGGCACCTGCAAATGTGAACATCAGTCTTGCCATCCGACCCGAGTTGATTGTTACGGGTAAGCAACAGGCAGGTATGAATGTGGACGAAGTATCAGGTAAATCTGTCAACGTGATTCGTTCTTTTCCCGGTCGCGGCCCTGCTATTATTTGGGGGGCTAGAACGCTGGCCGGTAATGATAACGAATGGCGCTACGTTCCCGTTCGCCGCTTTTTCAATATGGCGGAAGAATCTTCAAAAAATGCTGCTGAACAGTTCGTGTTTGAACCCAATGATCAGAACACCTGGACAAGAGTCAAATCCATGCTTGAAAATTATTTCACTACACAATGGAAGAATGGTGCTTTGATGGGTGCTTCTACCGAAGAAGCATTTTATGTCCTTGTGGGACTTGGTGAGACCATGTCGGAGCTTGACGTGTGGGAAGGCAGAATGATTGTAGAAATCGGCCTGGCGGTTGTAAGACCGGCGGAATTTATTATCCTCACCTTCATGCATAAAATGCTTAGCGAAGCTTAATTCATTCATTAATAAAAACTAATCAAATGGCAGACGATCCGAAAAAAGCGTACCCATTACCAAAGTTTCATTTCCAATTAGATTGGGGCGGAACGAGAATGGGATTTACAGAAGTTAGTGGATTGGACTTCGAGACCAAGGTAATAGAATATAGGGAAGGAAGCAGTCCGCTCTTTAATAAAAGCAAACAGCCGGGACTCACAGAGTACAAGAATATTACCCTCAAGCGCGGCACTTTCGACGGGGACTTTGAGTTTTTTCAACAATGGCGAAAGACCATGATGTTCCAGGAAGGAAAAGAAAAATTCAGACGAGATGTAACGATCAGGCTATTAAACGAAGAGCACAAACCCGTTATATCCTGGTCGGTTGCAAAGGCCTGGCCCACTAAGATCACATCGACTGATCTGAAAGCAGATGCCAGCGAAATTGCTATCGAAAGCATGGAACTCGCACATGAAGGTTTGACGATTGTAGAAGCAAAATAACAACCGATGGACAACGCCTATTATTCTGTTGGCTTCCATTTCGCGGTGCATTTTTCTGCAGGGGATCGTGGTTCGATCGATATAAAATTTCAGTCTGTAGCCGGACTGGACTCAACCATTGACATCGAAACCATTAAGGAAGGCGGTGAGAATCGCTTCGAGCACGTTATTCCAACAAGAAGAAAATTTGGTCCCCTCGTTTTGAAAAGGGGATTAGTGGGACCTGCGAGTTCTCCGGTTGCAAACTGGCTTAAAAAAACATTTGAAGGTGAGCCTTTTGATCTGGTCACCGGTAAGGAATCTTTTCAGGTGATTGATACCGTAATAATTGATTTGCTGGGAGAAGACCACTTGCCCTTGAAGAGTTGGACAGTTACCAATGTTTGGCCGAGGAGCTGGAAGATAGCCGAGCTCAACGCTGAACGAAGTGAGGTCTTGATTGAAACGCTTGAACTAAACTATAATCGCCTGATATTCTCAGAACTAAGAGCTTTCAACATTTAAAAATATTCAAGATGCCAATTGAAATAAGAGAACTCGTGATCAAAGCCGTAGTAGATCAATCACAAGGCTCGGCTGCTGGAACTAGTGCGCCAACCAAAGGATCGCAATCGAATTCCTCTCCCGGAGAAGATCTCATCAAAGAATGTGTCGAAAAAGTACTTGCCATTTTAAAAGAGAAAAATGAGCGATAGAAAGAAACTGGAAAAGCTCGTGATCCGCTCCTTCGAGCAACGGGATTTTAAAAATGAAGACCCGTCAAAGGCCTTCACAACGCCCATCAATCCGGAGTCGTTCATGCAGACACTGAAAGTGAATGCAGACACTTCGGGTGGACATGGGAATCCTGGAAGTGAAGCAAAATACAAATCCACTGAGCCGGAACAGTTACGTCTGGAATTTATTCTTGACGGCACAAAAACTATGGAAGGCTATGGAGGAGATAACAGCGAGTACAAGAGCAGGAAAGTACACGACCAGATTGAGGATCTAAAGAAATGTGTTTACAATTTCGATGGAAAGATCCATCGTCCCCGCTTTCTCATTGTGATGTGGGGTTCGGATATGAATTTCAAATGTGTGCTTGGAAATCTTGACCTCAATTACACCCTATTTGAACCTGATGGTTCACCGCTGCGAGTAAAGGTGACGGCAACATTCATTGCACATAAATCCCGCGAACAATTGCTTGCGGAATCACGGGCATCCTCTCCCGATTTGACACATTCAAGAATTGTAGTGGAGGGAGATCGGCTTGACTGGTTGACCTACACGATTTATAACGACCCGAATCACCTCATGCAGGTGGCAAAAGCAAATCAATTGACGAGTATCAGAAAAATTAAACCAGCTACCCAATTGGACTTTCCTCCATTTGATAAAAACGCACGATAATGCAGGAGCTCATAATTCCTAATCCTTCAAAGCACGATGTATCTACTTATGATGTGGTTATCGAAGGGCAAGCGATGAACGCTTCCTATCAACTAACTATGCTGAGCGTGATCAAAGAGATCAATCGTATTCCGACTGTAAAACTGTCCCTCAGAGATGGTGACGCAGCTGCAAAAACTTTTGAAATAAGTAACACGAGCGACTTCATTCCCGGAAAAAAAATCGTCATTAAGCTCGGTTATGACAGCGATAATAAGCAGGTGTTCAAGGGCATCATTACTAAGCAGGCCATACAGGTAAAATCTAATGGAAACTCTCAGCTCATGGTGGAATGTCGTGATGAAGCTATAAGAATGACTGTAGGGCGGAAGAGTAAATACTTTGAGAACGTAAAGGATAGTCAGGCTATAGAAGAAATGGTCAAAGCTTATAAGGGGTTAGAAATAGATGCAAAAGAAACCAGCATCACCCATAAAGAGCTCGTTCAACATCATGTAACTGACTGGGATTTTTTATTGCTCCGGGCTGAAGCCTGTGGCTTGCTGGTGTCAGTAGAAGATAGCAAGGTCAAGACGTTCAAGCCTGATACCCAGGCAGAGCCCGTATTGCAGGCAAGTTTCGGTAGCTCCATTTTGGAGTTCGAGGCCGAGATGGATGCGCGTAGCCAGTGGAAGCAGGTGAAGGCGATAGCATGGGATTACACTGATCAAAAATTATTTACAGCGGATACTGAAGAAGCAAATGATATTAAGCAACCAGGCAATATCACGGGAGCCCAACTAGCAGAGACAATCAATCTGGAAGAATATGAATTGCATCACAGCGGATATGTGACAGAGCAGGAACTAAAGTTATGGACCGACGGTGTAATGATGAGAAGTCGTCTTGCCAAGGTCAGGGGAAGAGTAAAAGTTTCAGGTTTCTCTGGAGTAAAGCCGGGAGACATGCTAAAACTGGATGGCGTAGGTGATCGGTATAATGGCAATGCGTTTGTAACCGCTGTTAAACATGATATTGGCAATGGCAGCTGGGAAACGAATATTCAGTTTGGACTCGATCCAGAATCCTATTCAAAAATATATAAGGATCTAAATGATGAACCCGCCTCAGGATTAGTTGGAGGTATTCGCGGTCTTCAGATAGGGAAAGTAATACATCTCGCTACTGATCCTGACGGTGAAGAAAGAATACAGGTGAAGATCACCACCCTTGACAATAATGCAAATGGTATATGGTCAAGGGTGGCTTGCCTGGATGCAGGTGAAGAGCGTGGCACATTCTTCAGACCCGAGATCGGGGATGAGGTTATTGTAGGATTTATCAACGACGATCCTAATGATGCAGTGGTTTTGGGTATGCTAAACAGCAGCGCAAAAAAAGCACCCTTGGCCGCATCGGATGATAATCATGAAAAGGGAATTTTTACCCGTGGCAAAATGCGTATTCATTTCAATGATAATACTAAAACAATAACCATAGATACATCCGCAGGCAACAGCATTAAGCTGGATGAATCTGGTAAGAGTGTCGAGATCAAAGATCAGAACGATAATAAAATTTCGCTTGGCACTTCAGGAATTAAGCTTAGCAGTCAAAAAAATATTGATATAGAAGCAGCAGTAAACCTGACGCTCAAAGCAGGCTCATCCCTCTCCATTGGCGGTGCTACATTAGGAATCAAGGCAGATGGTTCTGTTTCCATAGATGGCGCCTCGGCTGGGATCTCTGCTTCGGGCATTGCGGAAATAAAAGGTTCATTAGTAAAAATTAACTGATGCCATCAGCAGCACGAATATCGGACCTGCATACTTGTCCAATGGTCAATCCTGGCGGTGTGCCACATGTAGGAGGACCTATTGTTGGGCCTGGTGTGGCCACGGTTATCATCGGTGGTATGCCCGCAGCAGTGATCGGAGATATGTTGGTTTGTGTTGGTCCGCCCGACACCATTGTAAAAGGTTCTTCCACTGTATTTATAGGAGGAATGCCTGCTGCAAGGCAAGGAGATCTCACATCACATGGCGGTGTGATCGTAGCTGGTTACCCCACCGTTCAAATTGGAGGATAGTATGGAGAATAGTAAAAATAGCTTTCTAGGTAGGGGATGGGCTTTCCCACCCTCCTTTAATAAAACAACAGATACCGTGGAAATGGTAAGCGATGAGGAAGACATTCGACAAAGTCTGCATATTCTTTTGTCTACTTCGCTTGGAGAAAGAGTGATGCAACCAGACTATGGATGTAATCTGAACGATTACGTCTTTGAAGGCCTGAATAGTACCACTATCGGGTATATCAAGGAAAGAGTCGCTAATTCTATTCTTTATTACGAACCAAGGATTGTAGTCGAGCGAATAGAAGTAACCAATGCCGGATCTGTTGATAATCTTGAAGGAAGATTTCTAATCGATTTAACCTATAGCATTCCCGGCACCAATTCTAGATTTAACTACGTCTATGATTTTTATAAGAATGAAGCTGTAAAGCCGATTTAACGAACTGAGTTTATGATTGATTGTAAGAAACTCATTCATCCATTTAAGAACGATCCGGGCACCAGCCAACGGAACAGGATCGATCAGGAACTGCTGTCAAGCAAAACATCCATTGATAACAGGTCTCTTGCCGATGTGCTGGATTTCTTCGTACAGTTATCGCGGCATGTTCAATATTATGATGAGAATCTGAAGATTAGTGACTGGCAGGAATTTTTTTCGTCAAGTTTGCCATTTACGCTTGCCGCCATCTCCAAGTATAATAGAAAGCAGACTGAAAATAGATTTTCTCACCAGCGGAAACGCTTTCTCAAAAAACCGTCCGAAGCCGGCTTGTATTTAGAACTGCGGTCCATATTTGTAATTATTAAAAAAGTTGATCGCTGGTATCAACAGGTGTTAGGAAAGGAGACAGCCCTTGAACCTGTGATGGAGAAGATGATGAAAGATAAACTAGGGACCGCGCTCAAACAGTTTATCTCTTATGCAAATGCTGGAACTAACAAATTCGGTACTAAAGCCATTGACTTTACAGGCCTTTCTGCTCATCCGGTTTGGATGTTATCTGCCTCAGATCTTACCAAAGAAGATACCAGTTACCTGGCAGCGGGCAATACTTATTACAAGAGATTAATTGGGCTTTATGATAAGATCTATCAACTGCTTCAAACTATTCATGATGCTATTAAATTATTTTCTGTTTCAGCAGAGATGGGATTAGAGCAGAGTCTTATTCCATTGCAAGAAGAACTAAAGGAAAAACATCCTCCGCATTTGGCTATTGTCTTTGCATTCATCAAGTTGTTCAAACACCTTCAGGATGATTTGAATAATTTCACAAAAAAACATCTTGATCATTTTTATAAAGAGGTTCTTAAGTTAAAACCTAAACCCGCTGAGCCTGATCATGCTCACCTTGTCATCGAAATTCAGAAGCAACTTGACAAGTACTTGCTCAAGAAAGGAATCGCATTTAAGGATGGTAAGGATGCAAATAAAACCGACATTATTTTTACTTCCGATGATGAAATAGTGGTTAACAAAGCTATTGTTAAAGAACAAAGAACCTTATTCCTGCAGCAGGCTCCTATTCGTTTTTCAGCCGTAAGAGAAGAGTGCAAAGCCTTTTCCGTGGTAGAAGGCCTGTATTTGGCGCCCGACGCTACCATGGCTGATGGTATCGATAAGCCCTTTGCCGAGCCATCTTCAAGAGAAACGCTGGGCGCAAAATGGAGTAAGTACCGGGATCCTGAAAACAATTTTCTATATCCCTATTCCAATGCCAGACTTGGCTTTGTTATGGCTTCTCCTGTTTTGTTTCTGCAGGAGGGCAACAGAAAAATAACAATAACCATACCCTGCCAGGCGTTAAACAATTTTTGCGCTTCCCTGCAACCTGAAAGAAGTGTTGCTAACCCCTGCTGCGATGACAAACCATTGGGAGCGGTAGTTAATATACCCGAGGCACTGAATACCTGTTTAGATTCATTCCCTTCACGAGTATTCTTTCAGCTCATCCAAAATACATTGCAAAACACCTACTACTACGTCAACCGGCCCATCATAGCCGCTCTGGTCAAAAAGGGGATTAGTAAAGAGCTTAGGAAAAAACTGGAAGAACTACTAGTGGTCAGATATAAAAGGCCGGGTAAAGCAAATCTTAATGCTGGTGAAAAAGAAGATCCGGATCTATGTTATTGCGAGCGAGATGAATATATGTTCGAGACGACGCTCATTTCAAACGAATACAACAACAAATTTAATTTTCTAGAGCAGGAGATCATGAAGGAGCTGATCTACCCACGCAAGGCGATGAACGTGATGTTTAGCGGCGAAAAAGGATGGGTAAAGCCACAGATTCAGAATCTCTCAATAAATCTCAAAAACTTCAATGCCAACACAGGCAATTTCGTTCTAGAGATTATCTCCACTATACTTCCAGAACAAGATAAAATAAGCTTCTATAATTCAGCATTGCTGAAAGAAGACCTTCAAACCGAGTTGCCGCTGGTAAAGGTCGAGCTAGATGATAAGATTAAGATGGAAATTCCTGCAGACACCTGCAGGGATGAAAAGACTGCTTGCTGCGAAAGACCATTTGAAAACAAAACGCAAAAGGTATCGCTGTATCATTTTTTCCGGGATGTAAAAGCTGGCGCTGCTACAAAAATTGATGTGGAAGTCTGCGGACTGAAAGAATTCGTTGTACAGAACGACGAGAGTCTGCAGAATGTGAATTCTCCAGTATATCCATTTGGTACAAGGCCCGAGGTTATCGATTTCGATATTAAAAAGCCAGTGCCGCCGCTAAATGCCCTTGGCAGTCTCAACCTGATTGGTCCTAATTTTTATATAGGTAGCAAGGAAATACTATTGAAGCAATGGGATCGCATTTGTGTGAATATAGACTGGAAGGATCTTCCGACAGATTTTAGAGATCATTATAAAGGATACGCAAAACAAGGCGGGCTGTTCGGCCTGGATAAAAATCGTTTTCTAATAAATATCGCCGTACTAGAGGATGGGGTCTGGAAAAATGAATTAAAGCATACTGCTCCAGCAACGACTGATGTTACCATCAAGGCCCAGGCATATAATGATCGAAGGCTGTTTGATCATAACAACTTTGCCATATGCAACACGGCTCCAGGTCTGCAAACCATATTTCTGAAAAAGGAATTTTTTCCCCTGGCCCAGCGGTATAAGTTGAATAAGAATAAACTGGACCGTTTTGAGGTGACTACAAGGGATGGATTCATCCGGATGAATTTACAAGTCCAGGATTTTTGCCATAAAGAGTATTCATATATACTTGCCCGTCAAATGATGGCACTTGGAAAATTGCCTGATGACAAAATAGAAGACGCGATTTACTACGACCAGTTCACCGGCAATCTGATTGTTTTCAATACCAACCTGATTAAGCAGGATGTGAATGATGCCAGCTTCCTTGCAGAGAAAGTCAGATCAAACGTCAATGACCCTGGGGGCATTGCGGCAAGAACTGTGGGGTTAGGTTCAATTAGTCTTGCCAATGCAACTGCCATCAGACTAATATTAGGACCTCCTCCGCTTGGTGGAAATTTAGTGCTTGATGTAATTGCTTTGAAGAACGAAATCAATTCAGTCAAAAATGTAATCGATACCAGCGACAAATTCCAGGCGGTAATTCCCAACGAACCATGGACGCCGATCATGAAATCCATTTCATTGGATTACACCGCCACAGCCACTGCCGCCAACATTGATCTGATTCATCTTTATCCATATGAGGGCACATTTAAATCTGAAGAACTTGAACAGGGCGCCATGTTATTCCCCAGTTTCTGCGATGAAGGGAACTTTTATATCGGCCTGGAAGGGTTAGCTCCTGGTTCCAACCTCAGTATGCTTTTACAATTTGCTGAAGCAACTGCCGACTCAGAATCAGAGCGTGAAGAACCAGTCTGGTATTATCTGGAAAACAACAGCTGGAAACTGATGCGCGAGGGATTCGAAATATTAAATGATGCGACGAATGGGCTCACGACATCCGGCATTGTTCAATTTTCTATCCCCGGGAATATCAGCAAGGAAAATACGATCCTGCCGGGTACACTGCATTGGTTAAGGGTTTCAGTTCCATGCAAAACCAGTTCTGTTAGTGAATTAATTGGCATCCATGCTCAGGCGGTGGAAGTGAGTTTCACCAATGAAGATGCAAATGATAAACTAAGGCTTAATATCGCACTGCCTGCGGGTTCAATTTCCAAATTGCAGGATGCTGATTCTTCTGTATCCAAAATACAGCAACCATATGACTCTTTTGGGGGAAGGCAACCCGAAAGCGAAGGACACTTTTACGTTCGGGTAAGTGAATTGCTGCGACACAAAAACAGGGGTATCCAAAAGTTTGATTACGAGCGCCTGGTTCTGGAAAATTTCCCTTCTGTTTATAAAACCAAATGCATTAACCATACCTATGGACTGAATGCGCATAATTATGTCAATGATTTCACCATTGCGCCGGGCTATGTTCTGGTTGCGGTGATCCCTGATATGACCAAACTGAAAGCCTCGGGTTCGTTTGAGCCGAAAGTACCTGTGAGTATAATCGAAGACATTGAAGATAAATTAAAAAAGATTATCTCTCCGTTTGTCCGGTTAAAAGTGATGAATCCCCGGTACGAAAAAGTAAATCTCTGTATCAGGGTAAAATTATTACCCGACAAAGACGAAGTGTATTATAAAGAGAAGCTAAATCTGGATGTAAGAAACTTCCTGGCACCATGGGCAATCGGTGAGTATGAAAAGCTATCGTTCGGGCAACCTGTTTATCGGTCAGACATTATCAAATTCCTGGAAACACGTGGTTATATAGACCATATTATCGAGCTCCATATGGTTCACGATGAATTGAAAATGCCGACACTGTCAATTGCAGGGAAGCTCGAAATTGTCCAGCCCATTACCGCAAGAAGCGTTCTTATTGCAGGTTCTGTAGATGTATGTATCGACGACCCCGGATGCGATAGCTGGTGTAAATGCCGGGGTGAAGACTGCTGTAATCATGAGCCGGTACCTGTGAGAGAAACGGAACCATTTATTATTCTCTAAAAGCTAATTTGATGATTGGGGATGTAAAAAAAGCGTTGACGATCAGTAAAAATAATACCGGCTTTCCGGATTATCTGGACTTCAATAAGCTGCGCACAGAAGGAATAAAATATCTTGGTAAGCTTTCTGGTAAGATATGGAGCGATCATAACCTGCACGATCCGGGTATCACCATACTGGAAGTGTTATGCTATGCGATACTTGACCTTGGTTACCGCACCAATTTGCCCGTAGCAGATATACTCGCAACTGATCCTGCGCTTCTTAAACCGGAGGACAATTTCTTCACTCCCGCACAAATACTCACCAATAACCCGCTAACCATAAATGACTACCGAAAACTTCTTATAGATATTCCGGGCATTCGAAATGCATGGCTTGAGCCTGCCCGTGATATCAAGGACATTTGCCGTCAAAGAAACCCTGATGACATCGACAATGTCGATCACAACAACAACATACACGGGAATGCAGCTAATCCTATTCGTGATACTCCTTGTGAAGAGTTTCTAAATGGCATCTATCATGTATACATTGAAACAGAAGTAGATATTGATAAAGACTTTCAGAATGATGATCCTGCTATAGAAGAAGCAGATAAACAAAACTTTATCAAACAGATCACCAGTGATGTTAGAAAAGTATTAATGGCACACCGGAACCTCTGCGAGGATTTTGCTGATATCTACATTCTCTGCAAATTAGAAACGGGGGTATGTGCTACTATTGAAATAGAAGATGGAGCAAACGCAGAAGAAATTTACCTGGACGTTGCCAATCGTCTCCGGGAATATTTTTCACCCACACCAAAGTTCTACACACTTGATCAGATGCTCAATAAAGGGCGGACTATGGATGAAGCCTTTGCAGGAAGGCCATTCAGTAAGAGAAGTCACGGCTTTATTGATACAGATGAACTTGAAGCTATCGAACTGAAAAAGGAGATCCATACTTCAGACATTTATCATGTCATATTCGATGTACAGGGAGTAAGAAAAGTTTCCCGGTTGAAGTTCAGGAATTGCGGAAAGCCCTGCTTTTCACTGGATGGTAAGAAAAATTCTGATTGGGTATTCCACTTACCGCAGAATCATGTGCCGGTGTTTTCATTATCCTGTTCTGGGTTTGAATTTACCATGAATGGTCTTCCCATCAATTTTGACCAGGATAAATACAATACACAATTAGAATTGGCCTGGTGGCATAATGGAAAGGTCCTCTATAAAATGCCATCACCTTATTTAGATGCAGAACTGCCGAAAGGACAATATCATCCGGATTTGGGCGAGCATTACTCCATTCAACATGATTTTCCGGCAGTATATGGAATTGGCGAGGGTGACCTTGCTGACGATGTGAGCGACCTTCGCAAAGCGCAAATGATGCAATTGCGTGGATATCTTATGTTCTTCGATCAGCTGCTGGCTAATTATCTATCCCAACTGCAAAATGTTCGACAGCTGTTTTCATTTCCTCACCCCATTGATCCGCTGGCTCAACATACCTATTTTCTGAACACCATCACTACAATTCCAGAGATGGACAAACTCCTGCGGTTTGGACAGACCAATGGTCTGGGACCAGCCGGTACAGTGCTGGCATTCCCTGTAGATAAATCCACCTGGGACACCACAGCGTTTAATGCGCAACCCGCAGCAGCGCTTATTGCCGGCTTCACTTCATACAATTTTTCCAGCCTTTTCGGTGTGTCTGAAGCCACCGATTTGTTAAGGAATGATTTGATCAATGATGGCGAGTCACAAGTGGTCACTAAACAGGCTCAGGATCTGAAATGGATCTACGCGATCCTTTCATCCACTGACGATTTTGTCATACTGGGCAATAAAATATTTCAAACACAAGAAGAAGCAGAAAGGCATGCCTCTAGCGTTCAGTATGCCGGCGTTTTTGAGAAAAATTACAAAAGCTTCATTACAGCCGCTACTCAATTTACTTTTGATCTCGAATTAAATCTGATCACCTACACAGATTACCTGGGGCTGCTGGTAGAGGATGAAGATCTTTATCAGAAAAGAAGGACAGGCTTTCTAAGCCATTTGCTTTCCCGCTTCGCCGAGCAGTTTTCCGACTTTGTAATCTACAATTGGAAATCTGCGCTGGGTGTCTCTGATATTTATGCTGCAGAATACTATCTCTCCGAATATCCTGATCTAAGCAGGAATCGCGGACGTGCATTTAACTACCAGCTCAATGGGTTGATCAATAACAATGTTTCAGGTTTTGAGAAGAAAGTGCAGGCAATTGCCGGCATTTATTCGGGAAAAAAGAATTACCTCTGTCATTTCGTAGTTGAACCATTTGACGACACCTATTTTTATGATCCGCTGCTCAAAGGAGGGAATTTCAACCCTGCAAGCTCAGGAAACATGACTTTTCTAGGTTCACATAATAATGTCAACGAAAGATTCGGATATGTATACAGGTTAGTGGACAAGGAACATATACCGGCCATGTTCTCAATGAGCTTCAATGATAAAGCCACCGCACTTGGCAAGCGTGTACCTATGTCCCAACTCACGAGAAAACTGATAGATCGCATTCCGCAGGTAGACTTTGAACAGGATCATTTTAAAGAATTCAGCCCGGGAAAATTCAGCTTTATTATTTCTATTAACAATTTGGAAGGTGTCGCAGGCGAGGTGATACTATTCCGGAGCATCAAGGAATATGACTCCAGTGAAGAAGCAATTAAGGCTTTTGACGACAACCTGATTGATATACTGACGTACGCTGCCGATAAAATCAATTATGGACAATATATCATCTCCGGTATTGAGCCAGCTACCGATAAAACAATTGCGCAAATTCCGGATGATACCAAAACCACTCTGGAAAATGCATTTGGCGTTAACTGGCTTGACGAACTTGTTAGACAGGTCTCTATCTATCCATTCAGGAAAATTGATATTACATCAATTCATTATGCAGAGATCTACTGCAAGGAATATATTGAACCGGCTCCAGGTGAGGAAAACAAACCGGAGAATCTAAAATACTATTTCAATCTTCCTCTGGATGGTGACATCAAGGGTAACTGGATCAGCACCACGCATTTTGAAAACAAAGAAGATCTGTTTAAGGAATTTGCCTTCTTCACTATGCTGGTAAATTATCCGGGAAATTATTATGTCGATTGCGCCTGTACTGGTTTTTTCGATAAGGATCATATCGTTCATCAATTTTCTTTTAAACTGTTTATTCGTGAGGTGCTGGCTCAGGGCATAGATATTTTCCAGACAGCTGAAGACGCTTGGGGGTCGAGAGGAATTGAAAAATTCATCTGTGCTGCCCAGGGAGAAAAAGCTTTCTGGACATATCAGCGTAACAAAGAATGTTTCTCATTTTATGTCACTTGCGGAGCAGGATCTTTACAGCATCCATGCAGTTACGATTCCGAAGAACTCAGAAAAAAAGTCATAACTGAATTGCTGGAGGTCGGATCAGATTTCATCAGCAAACAATCTTATTTTTTCAATGCTCCAGACGGCGAGTTGTTTGATGTGGAAGGGAAGCCATTTGCAAGAATTGATCTCGAAAACATCCCTGGGCAGGATCGCTGCGATATTTTTATTACTGTAGCCGAATTGCTGTCTGATAAAAAAGGGAAAACGACCTACAATGCCAACACGGGATTTTTAACCCATACCTTGCCTCAGAATATCATTATTCGATCTGCAGAACAAAGACCGGAGCTCTCAAATGATGAAGCCAGGGAATGGATCAAAGAATGGGAGAGAGAGTTGTATAACTGGGCCTGTTACTTCCCTATTATCAGAACACAGCTCAAAACAAACAAAGGGGATCCTGAAATTTTCAATTACTGCATTGAGATCAAACTTCCACGATTTAGTGACTGTTCTGGTTCCGGCCGCGAAGGAAGAGGCCTATGTCATATTGCATGGAAGAGCAGCTGCTGTTTTCCTAACTGCGTTCAGGCAGTGCTTGAATTGCAGGAAGCATGGAAGCTGTTAACGGACAAAAAAAACTACCACCTCGTATTTAATTGTGAGGATGAAACGTATGGAATTGCATTACACAGTTACAATCCTTCACTGATCGGAAGTAATCAAAATCCTACCCAGTCAGACATCATTGCCATCAATCCGCAGTGTTATCCCACTACAAAAGAAGATTGCAAAGCGGTGGATCGGGCCATTAGACTAATTAACATACAAGGATTACATCTCATTGAACATATCTTACTTCGTGCCTTCAAGCCGGAAGACTGTCGATGCAGACTTAAACTGGCTGCTTGCGGATCAGACTGCGATTTCCCCCACTGGGTGCAGGCTGATACGCAATGCGAAGGAAATGAAGTGCATGTTTGTTTTAAGCCAGGCACAGATCCCTACTCATTTATTGCTACCATATTTCTTCCTGCCTGGAGCAAAAGATTCAGGGATGAAAAAGAAAGACTTTTATTTGAAAGACTGCTTTATCGCGAAGCGCCGGCGCATGTATTACTGAGGATTATCTGGCTGAGGCCGATAGATTTTTGTCGCCTTGAATCAACTATGTACGATTGGCAAAAATGGATTGCAGGAATCACAGCATGCAATGTTGATTTTTCACTCTGCAATTTTATTGAACTTCTATTCAACAAGTACTATGACTGCCTGCCTGAATGTGCAGAATGTCTTCCTTGTAAAGATCCTGAGCCAGTAAAACAGGGCTGCTGGGACGAGAAAGATAGGATTTTGCGTCCACTGGGATTCATTGACCAGATCAATGAGATCTTCTGCTTCGAAGATTATTGCAGAAGGACTGAGGCAAGGCCGAACGAAGAGATAAGAGAAGTGGCAGGGGAGCAACCAATGGAAGAGCGGCCGAAACCTAAGCGACAGCCGCGCAAGAAACCCGGAAGCCCGATTGACCATCCAATGAACACAGCCAGGAAAAGGGCGTCAGGTAAAAGAAAAAAAGATAACTGAACATGAAGCATCTGATCAGAAAACAGGTGATAACCTTACAACTTGATGCCGCGCAGAATTCGTTTTCGATCCAGCAACAAGCCAGGGATTATTATTATGAGCATATCACACCTGTTCTTGAAAAACTGTTTGATGAGTTCTCTTCTGAAAATGAAATTATGAATATCGAAAGGCTTGAGATTGACCTGGGTCAGTTAGGGTGGAGAAACGAACGCTTCACCCTTGATAACGAATCCCTTTATCGGGTCCTAAAACAATCCCTTAGCAAAACGCTTTCTGCGTCCGGAAATAACCGTAATCCTGAGGCAGTTGTTAGCTATCGGACACTTGAAAAAAATACCTGTCTGCAGTGGTTGTATTATTTGGAGAAGGGAGTACTTCCATGGGAAGCTCAAATCACTCATGCAAAATGGCTTGAACAAATACTTCATCAGCTGGCGATCGATCACGTGTTAATTGAAAAAACCAAAACGCTGATCATTCATGATCCGTGGTTTTTAGCAAGACTGGTACGCGAGCATCATGAAGAGTTTTTACAAAAACTGGTTGAAGTGATAACTGCAAAACGCCAGCCTGAGTTGATAGAGCAGGCGAGAGCATTGGCGAACCAATCTAATGATGGTTCTGTTGAAATATATTTTACCAAAAATGAGATTTGGGAGCAGGTATTGAAGCATTATGCTGCAGGTAAAGCCGATGTTGACTTCCTGAAAACCTTGTTGATCGAAAAGAAAGTAATTCCTGAATCCCATGATCGTTTTAACCAGGAAATGATTCTGGAAGGAATGTTTTGCCGGTATGCAGGCCTGGTGTTGCTCCACCCATTTTTCAGGCATCTGTTTAATCATTTACTTTTATTGGATGATGGAATGTTTAAAAATACCGCTTCGCTTGAAAAGGCTGTGGTGCTGCTTTACTTCATTGCAACCGGAAATAAGGAGCCCAGGGATTATGAGTTAGTCGTTCCGAAAATCTTTTGCGGAATGCAACTGCACGAAGTCATTAACGAAAAATCATTTCGTCTCACTGAAATGGAACAGGAAGAAGCGTTAAATATGCTACATGCCGCGATAAAGCAGTGGGATTTCATTCGCAACACTTCTGTAGAGGGATTAAGAGAAAGTTTTCTCGCACGAGAAGGAAAATTATTGATAAAGGAAAGTGGTATTGAGTTCAGGATCGAATCAAGGGGAATCGATGTTTTACTGGATCGTCTTCCGTGGAATTTAAGTTTGATCAAGTTCCCATGGCTGGACAAATTGATTCATGTGGAGTGGAGATAAAATAAACAGATGGGTAAAACTGCAGAAGCCACACGATCTTCTTCTGCTTCACCAAGCAGTGCACCTTTTTTTGATAAAAAAGGCAGCACGCCAGAAGCGGCACCCTCATTCTTTGCCCATAGCGGAGGAATACAAGCAAAATTAGCCATTAGCAAAGCAGATGATGCATGGGAGCAGGAAGCTGACCAGGTTGCCGATAAAGTGCAGGCCAAATTATCAGTAGGTGCACCAGATGATCCATACGAAACAGAAGCCGATCAAATGGCGGACAGAGTAGTGAGCCATGTGCCAGGCGGACTATCTGTTCAAACTAAAAAACAACCGGCACAAAGGGGCAGGGAATGTGAAGAGGGCGGTTATGTTTTTCTAAAGCCTGCAGCTATTCAACGGTTGGGTGAAGATGTTGACGGGAATGGTTCGCGCGAATCCATCGTGGCAGCAGCCAGGTCCATGACTGGAAAGATTGAAGCCAAACACGCGAAAGGAGGTCGGAGAGTAGGCGCGGAATATTTGCTTGATATTTTTCACCTTGCTGCGCCAGGCGTATGGGATGATTCAATTATCCAGACAGCAGGAGCGAATATGCCTTCATGGTGTGGAATATTTTCTGTTTGGGCACATAAACGTGCAGGCAAGGATATAGGCAACTGGCAGATCGGAAAAGGCGTTTCCGCATTTGGAACCATTCAGCAGACAAGCAATCCTCAGGCAGGCGACATCGGCTATATCGACCAGCCTTTTCAACATCACTGCATTGTTGTAAAAGTTGAGGGCAATAATGTTCACAGTATTGACGGTAACAGTGGCTTATATAGCGAAGTCAAAGAAAACACCAGGCCACTTAGTGCCTACTCAGGTTTCTTTACTGCCTTTGGCACTGGCGGATCAGTGCAGAGAAAGTCCAAGGTTCAGCGCAAAGGCAAAGGAGATACTTCCTCAGCGCCATCATCAGTAGAACAAACACTTTCTTCCACTAATGGCAAAGGTGAGCCGCTTCCCGATAAAATGCGGCACTCCATGGGCTCTGTCATGGGTGCTGATTTTAGCGACGTTCGCATACATGCAGACCAGACGGCAGCGGATATGAATAAGGCGCTGGATGCTCAAGCGTTCACACATGGTAAAGATATTTATTTTAATAGCGATAAATTCAAGCCCGGGACTAGAGATGGGCAACACCTGCTGGCACATGAGTTAGCGCATACGATACAGCAGGGAGCCTCTGCTCAGCGTAAAATGGTGCAAAGGAATGGTAACAATACGCAACCAGCCAATGCAACACCTACGATTCCGGATTTTAATGAGACAGCTAAAGAATTTCATGTTGATAAACTGAAACTCCCCGCGTTTAAAAATAGGAACAAGGATAAGTTTGTTTTACCGCTTCATGGATTGTCACCTCGTCCTAAAGAATGGGATCATAATAAAATATGGTACGATTTCACAAATAAAGATGTTTACACCAAAACGGAAGCGTGGCTTAAGGACAAACCGCCAACCAAGCATGGAGAAGAGAATATCTATTTTCTCAAATCAAAAAACTCTGATTTCCGCCTATTTGGTAACAAGGTGGTAATACAAGAGGCAGCAATCAATCCCAAATGGAACCGGAAAGGCGGTTCTACAGTACACCAGGTAGACCATATTGTAGAAGTTCAACTAGGTGGTGATAATACTGAAAAGAATTTTGAATTGATGGATGCGAAAGCAAACGCAGGTTCAGGTGTTGCCATCATGTGGGAACGTTTTCACAGAATGGATGAGGCGAGTGATCAATTGAAAACAAAGTATCCCAAAATACCGAAACGAAAAACCCTCAATTCGAACTACATCACTCACTTTCATCACATTGATGGTTGGGATCTCAAACATGCCGCTAGTGATAAGGGAGGAGACTACTGGACAATCAAAGAGATTAAGGATGGATTTCACCTTGATCAACTGCGCGCCATGTCAGACCCGGAAATCAAAGCATCGCAGGGACAGATTGGTAAAGAATACGTGCTGTACATGAGAAAGGATGGAGGCACACCTATAAAGGTCAAACTGCCTTTTAATGCGAAGAAAGACTGGCTGCCCGGTGTTGATCTTACCGGTTTTGATGAGAAACAAAAAACCATCACCTTCAAAATTAACACGAGCCTTACCAGGTCTTTGACACAAAACAAGGAATTCACCATACCATTCATTTCTCTTGATTTCCTCACCAATGCAGGTTATTTGAATTTCAATACAACAACAGATAAAGGCCTTGAAGGCTATCTTCAATTCAATGGTTTAAGTCCACTTGTAATCACGGAGATGGGCTTACATGAAACCAAGGGATTTATTTTGACAGGTAACATTATTACCAATATTCCCATTATCGATAAAACGCCAATATCATTCGGCCTGATTGGCAATGATTTTACCGTAAGCAAAGAACTTGAACTGGGCGATTTGAAAGACAAGTTCCCCAAACCGTTTGTGGTGAACGATGTAAGCCTGATCATTTTCGCCAGTACACAAAGGGGACTGGGCGTAGAAGGTACCATGGATTTTGAAGTGGCAAAGGTTGGTAAAGGTCAATTAAAAGGCATAGGCAGCACGAAGAAAGGCTTCGGTATTGAAGGTAGTTTCGAATTCGATCCTGCACTCTTTAAATCAAAAATAAAAGCCTCCTACATCGACAATGAATTCAAGTTTGACGGCTCTGTAATACTCGAAAAAGAAAAAATCCCAGGCGTCCAATCACTTACTGTTAATGTAAAATACGCAGATGCAAAACTTAGCGGTGATGGCAAAGCAAAACTTAACATCCCTGGCGTAAAAGAAATAGGCATTTCAGTAGAGCAACTAGATAACGGCGGACTTCTCATCGCCGGTGACATCGAATTCGGCAACAAGTTAAAATCCGATGCCAAAGTACAAGCAGTATTTGAAAAAGGTGCAGCCGGATGGGACGTTAGCATCCGGGGAACACTTAATCCGAATATCAATGTAGGAGGCCTTAAGGTCACGGAAGTGAAGGTAACTTACTCCCAAGGTATCTTCGATGTAGCTGCCAAAGTACATTTCGAAAAAGGGAAGATTAAGGGCGATTTTGATCTCGGTGTTACCAATGGAAATATAGATGCTGACGGTAAAAAGCTTGAGGGCGTAGGCAAAGAACTGGCCTTCTATGCTTCGGGTGAAGTGACGCTGGATATTGTAAAAGACGTCGATGGTAAGTTGCAGGTGAAGATCAGGAAAGACGGCGACATTATCATCGGTGGAAAAGTAGAAGTTAAGGAAGATAAGAGCATTGTTGATGGTAAATCGGGCAACATGGAAACCGATCCATCTCTTAAGATTTTTAAGTTTGGCCAGAAAATACCGATTGCTTCGTGTGGTGTTGCGTCGGTAGTGTTGGAGCTGAAAGCGGGCGTTGGTTTGTTCTATGATTTCAAAGGGCTTGCGCTAAACAAAGGCACAAATGTTACTCTCGAGCCTATAAGCCTGAAAGACCTTAGCAAAGCGCAGATCAATTCCGATATCTCGCTTAGTACTGGGGTGAAGGCAGGTGTGGATGCGTTTATTGAGGCAAGTGCAGGTTTAGAAGTGCTGATAGCAGGTATAAAGGGTAAAGGCCGTGTGAACTTAAAACTGACTGCTTTCGATGCGACTGCAAAGGCTAAGGTAGGGGCAGGATTCTCAGCAGAAAAAGGTCTTGAGTTCAAGACCGCGGAAATGGAATTTGATGTAAAGTCAAAGATTGGGTATGATGTGGAAGTTGGTGTGGAAGTATATCTCAACCTGCTGGTCACCGACGTTACCTTATGGGAACATACCTGGAAACCTGACGATCTGAAAGGTGAGCGTAGTTTCAGTTGGTTTGATGGCACCCTGCAAGTACCACTTAAATTCGGGGAAAACAATAGCCTTAAACCGGAAGATGTAGGTGCCGGTTTGAAAGGCCAGATAGACCAGCATGCCAAAGATGAGGATACTTATAAGAGCGGTGCCGACAGCGGCATTAACGGGAAAGGACCCGACCCTGAAGTTGAGAACGCTAAAACGGAAAGCAGGATCAAACAGGGTATAGCAGTAGCCTACCGCGGTGCACACATCAACGAAGTATTTGCCTTCAACTCTACCATGAGCGCGGAGTATTTTACCAAAAGAGTACAGGCGTGGAAAATTGTGAACGAACACCAAACGCTTAAGCCGGAGATCAAAGCGATCCTTAAAAAAGAGATCATCCAATATGAGCGCGAGGAATTCGATGCTTTCAAAAAGTGGCTGCAGACCGACACTAGTTTCGATGCGGGTACCAAGCACCTGATCATTAATGATTTTATGGCATATCGTCCTACGCTTAATGTGGCTGATAAAATGGAACTGGAAGCGACAGCTGATGCTGCTGGCAAATCCGTCAGTTCCTCATCAAATGCATCTTCATCCAGCGCGTCTTCATCCAGTTCGTCTTCGTCGAAAGCATCTTCCGGTCCCCCCTCTAACAATCCGCTGGTGCTGAAAAAAGAATTACCCGGTGAACATGGATACGCGGTGCCAGATGATTTTGCAAATAGGATGAAGGATGCTAAGGCAAATGGAAAACCGCTGCCGCTTGATGTAAGAGCGGAGATGGGTAAAGAGTTTGGTGCGGACTTCTCACAGGTGCGGGTACATTACGATGATGAAGCCGTTGAATTGACCAGCGAAGTAAATGCCCAGGCGTTCACCCATGAAAATCATATCTTCTTTAACAACGGTAAATTTGAACCTGGATCTTCGGAAGGGAAAAAATTGCTTGCGCACGAACTCACGCACGTATTGCAGCAAGGCCATGGAGAACCCGTAAAAAGAGTTGCGGAAAGAGATGCCACCGGCACAAGGTATACAGGCAATTATATTTTTAATCCCGGACATGATGGTCTGAATAGCAGTTTCTTCAATATGGTTAAAAGATTTGTCGCCGATGGTAGTTTATCCGACGCCGAAATGCGTGCATTGAGAAAAAATGCTATCGATCGCAATGGTTCTGTTCTTCATGCAGAATTACTGCTGATGGCAGCGATGAGAAATCCCGTGAACCTGGCCTTGATGCAAGCGCATCGTGGTGGTTCACTTATCCTTTCCATGAGTAATATCCGGCAGGCAGACAAAGACTACGTGATCAATTTTGATCGTGCCGATGTTCCTCCTGAACTGGCGCAGCCACTATTAAGACTAGCAATTGCCTTACTTGGATTATCCGGTGAAACAGTGGCCGAAGCTACAGCAGCAATAAATCGTGTTGCAGAAAAGCGAATTCTGGAAATAGGAGGGAAACAATTTGTTGACCAGGCTAACAAGCTTATTGTCGCCGCTAGTTTTACCAATCCTGTTGTTCCACTTCACGAGGTAGTTACAGCAATGGTTAATGCCGCAGCCGATAGCACACCGGGCGACCAGATCATGGCGGGTAGCGCGTATGTTATAGCAAGAAGATTTGGTCATTCAACTGCTCCTCACATATTAAGTGGACTAATAAAAGTTGATGCACTTACTCCTTCTGTTTATAGTAGGCTGCTGAGCGCCGGAGATGCTACCTATAGTTATTCTACTGATGAAGATGTTCGCAAGGCGAATACACTTTATCTACCGACTAATGCAGACATTTTCCAGTTGGATATCAGGGCATTGATCATACATGAACTTACGCATGCCGAAGATGATCTGAGCAGGTCAACAGAACAATTGGTAGACTCGCTGGACCTGGAAAGCAAGGCATATGTAGCACAAGGCCGTCATATGCTCGACGAGATCATCGCCAGCGCTGCTGCGCCGGGACTTGTAACTACGGCATCAGGCTATGTAAACCTTGGCCCCCTATACTATTGGTCAATGTTATTGGCTGCGAAAAGAGATACAGCGAGATATGAAACCTCATTTTTAAATGTCTGCACTTCAGCCCCAGCTTCAAAGAATCAGGCTTCCGTCAAAACTGACCTTGCTTTGACAGAAGCTGCAATCAGCGAAAACATAAAAACGGCACTACTCGCTTTAAGAACGCCGGGCGGCCAAGCATTGTATACAGCAGGAAAAACGAGATTGGGAGGTGGATCAGGTAATTATTTTCAATAACAATTAAATCTTAACGCTATGTCTTACAGAAGTCGCGTATATCGCCAGCGCAACGCACAGCAAAACGAACACGTTCAATCTAAGGATCAGGATAAATTCTTCAGCAAAGCATCAGAAAAATTGAGCGGAAATAAAAGCAAGAATGCTTTTTTCCAGGCTAAATCAAACGATGCTGTTGGCGCAGAAGATTCACTTGAGAAAGAAGCTAATAAATCGGCTACCGATCTCGCAAACCCGGAGCCGGTGAAGGAAAAAAAAGATGAAGTCATCCAGAAGCTATCAACACCAGAGGAGGATAAGCAGACTTCTACAAATGACGAGCGTCTCAAGAATGATAAAGAAAAACAGTCTTAAATTATTGACATGACCTCTAATAAATTATTACCCGTCGAGTTGGCATTTATAAGGCAGCTTGTACAATATCGGATAGGCCTGCTCCAAGGTGAGGAGTTGAATGAGCCGGTATTCCCGCAGCCTGATTCATGGGAGCTAAATCTAACTGGATTTTCCAAACAGCATCAGCTTAACGCCGAGGAGATCATATTACTGTGGATCGCATTGATGCCCCACGTGAAATCGGATCTGTTTGATGGCGCGATCCAGGACGTTTTAAAAGATTCTGCTGACTTGCCTGCTATGGGAGGGGTACGCGGCAGGAATTTCCGGGGATTTATTCCTACAGGTGAGACCGCACTGTTCTTGCTAGCGGGCGAAAATTATCAGCGGCGATTTCAAGTACAGCAACTATTTGAAGCAGATCATTTATTTGTTAAGAACCGCATCCTCTGGTTAGAAGATGTCCCAACGGGTGAACCTATCATGAGCGGGAAGCTGGTGCTTTCTCAGGAATATGTAGAATGGTTTACTGCGGGAAAGGTCACCCGGCCACATTTTAATTCTAGTTTTCCCGCACGATTGATCCAAACAGAATTGGAGTGGGATGACCTGGTGCTGGCCGTTGATGTAATGCACCAGGTGAAAGAACTTGAGCAATGGTTATTGCACTCGGATGAATTGATGAACGGTTGGGGAATGAAGACAAGGTTAAAAAAAGGTTACCGGGTGTTGTTTCATGGTCCTCCGGGCACTGGTAAAACACTTACCGCTAACCTACTTGGAAATTATACTGACCGGGATGTGTACAAGATTGATCTGTCAATGGTAGTTTCAAAATACATCGGCGAAACAGAGAAGAACCTGGAGAATCTTTTCGCAAGGGCGGAGGCGAAGAACTGGATACTATTCTTCGATGAGGCAGACGCTTTGTTCGGAAAGCGTACCGGGGTGCGTGACGCACATGATAAATATGCCAACCAGGAGGTATCTTATTTGCTGCAGCGTATGGAAGACTTCGATGGGCTGATAATTCTCGCATCTAATATGAAAAACAATATTGATGATGCGTTTATCCGCAGATTCAATGCCATCGTCCGCTTCAACCTGCCTTCGGAAGAGGATCGCGCCCTGATCTGGAAGAAATCCTTCCCGCAGCATATTGATTTTTTCGATGGTATAGATGTCCCACAGCAAGTAAAGAAATACGAGCTCTCCGGTGGCAACATCATTAATATAATCCAATATTCCTGCTTAAAGGCATTGGAGAAAAACAAAACGGTAGTTTGCCTGGATGATGTATTGAATGGCATAAAAAGAGAGATGCACAAAGAAGGCAAACCTTTTAGCATCAATGGAACGACGGTGATGCCACTAAACTAATTTGGTAAGGAGTATAAATTTGTACATTCGATAATCAAGCGATTAACCTATGTGCGGAAGAGTAACCCTGCCAGAAACACAAGAGATTTTAGAAGAGACTGGTCTTAAATATGATCAGGAGCCAATGCCGGCTCACGTTAATGTACCACCCACCCTGAAGGTGCCCCTGATCACCAATACTAAACCTGACCATCTGCAGTATTTCACCTGGAGTTTAATTCCGGCGTTTTCCAAGACCGGTAAGCCCGACTTTAAGATGAGCACATTCAATGCAACCATCGAGCGGCTGGAAGAATCGCAGATGTGGAAGCCATTATTAGGCAAAAGACATTGCGTGATTATCACCTCAGGATTCTACGAGTGGCAATATGAAGATCCTATTAAAAAAAAGAACAGCAAACCCCATCTTATTAAGGCTAAGGACAGCAAGTTTACCTACATGGCAGGTCTATGGTCAGCTTGGGCAAACAAGGAGACTGGCGAGCTTATACCGAGCTGTACTGTGATTACATTGCCAGCCAATTCTATGATGGCTCAGATCCATAATACCAAAGGACGAATGCCAGCATTTTTAACCTCTAAGACAGCTAGCATTTGGTTAGATAATCAACTATCCTTCGAAGACAGGAAGCATGCGTTAAACCCTGTCTCCGATGATTTCCTTGATTCTTACCCAATCGTAAAAGTAGGGGATGAGGAAGAATATAGTCGGGTTATTGAGATGTGCTGATAATTTGTTTCTCAATAGCGATGTCAAAAAAAAGCACCTGCATGTAAATGCAAGTGCCTAATGATAATGTGGAGAATATCGGAGTCGAACCGATGACCTCTTGCATGCCATGCAAGCGCTCTAGCCAGCTGAGCTAATCCCCCTTATTTGAGAGGTGCAATAATCATCATTTAAATTGCTTTTTGCAAGTGATTTGAAGGAATTTCTGACATTTTGTTCGTCTATGCACTCGAGAAGCACGGGAAGTCAGCATAATGCCTGAATACCAGACTAACAATTACTATTCATCTGTTAGCGGATTAAGGCCGGTATTGCCAAGTCTGCCTACCATACGTCGTTTTATTGATTTTTTGAGTCGTATCGCCGACGTCAACTCACGATCCTCGTTTACTCCTCGCGGTGATAATGTTCCCCTACAAGGTTCTCCCCATCAATTCCCTTGAAAATTTAAAACATCAATTCGTTATATTAGTGTAGGCAACGAATATGAGATGAAATTTTATGCCGAGAAGGAGTGCTGCTCATTTTTATTTACCCGAACCTTATTACTACCCGCCACTGCGTCAGCAGGTTTAGTTGAAAATTTAACAAGACGATGCTGCACAGCCTGACATGCTATCAATAATAGATATAGTTGAAATATTTTGCAAATTATGATATCACTTATGCCAAAGTTTATCATTGAGAGAGAAGTGCCGGGAGCTGGTAATCTCTCAGCAGAAAGCCTGAAAGCAATTTCACAGAGATCCAGGGAAGTGCTTTGTACCTTGGGTTCCAGCATTCAATGGATCCACAGTTATGTGGCGGGCGACAAAGTCTATTGTATTTACCTGGCTCCTGATGAAAAGATAATTCGTAAACATGCCAGACTGGGTGGACTTCCGATAACCACCGTAACGAAAATATCAACCATTATTGACCCTATGACTGCAGAATAAATGGATCTATGTTGTTGCGCTGCTGTAAAGAAAGACAGATGATTTACTTCTATTTACTGGAGCAACAAATTACATTTCAAAAATTAGTAAGCATCTGACAGATTGGTACAGGCGGCTTATTCCGCGGATTTTTTAAGATGAATACCAATGAATAACCGCAATGAACAAGATCTTAAAGATTTAAATGCCTCACTTACTAAGCGGCTCAAAGCTCTAACAATTGAATTACAAGGTAAAAACAGGGAGCTTGAGATAGAAGCTGCATTAGAAAAGGTTAGAGTAAGGGCTACTGCAATGCGCAACAGCTCTGAGCTGGCAGAAACATCTGCTGTGCTGTTTCAACAACTAAATGAGCTCAACATCAAAGCAATACGAACAGGCGTAGGAATTTTTGATGATCCCAATGATGCAATGGAAGTTTGGCTGACAGCTTTTTCAGACAGCAAGGAAGTAATACGGATTCTTGATTATGTTAATCTACATGTCCATCCGGTGTATGAGAATATCATTCCTGCCCGTGAACACAATAATCCTTATGCGGTCACTATATTAAGCGGAGAACAGGTAAAACAGTACTACCACACTATGTCTACCTACCAGTTTCTCCCTCAACCACAGCAGTTTAATCCGCAGGAATATTTTTATTCTTTCTTTTTTTCCGAAGGCGCGATCAATGTTATTAGTCCGCAAGCGCTCACCGAAGAGGAATGCAACATCATGATCAGGTTTTCGCAAGTGTTTGGATTAATTTATACACGTTTCCTTGATTTGCAAAAGGCAGAAGCACGGGCAAGAGACATAAAAAAGCAGAGTTCACTGGATAGGGTCAGGGGACAGATTGCCAGCATGCGTTCAACAAGCGATTTAAAGCACATTACACCCTTAATATGGAATGAATTGAATATACTAGGTGTTCCGTTTACTCGTTGTGGCATTTTTATCATTGATGAGAAAACGGAAACCGCACAGGTTTATTTGTCTGCACCTGATGGGCACTCACTCGCCGTTCTAAAGCTTCCATTTCAAACTAATACGGTTACGGTTAATATAATTGATCATTGGAGAAAAAAAGCCGTGTACAGCGAACACTGGACTCAAATTGATTTTATTAACTGGACGCAGTCCATGGTGGAAGTAGGCCAGATTCAAGATGAGAAAGCCTATCAGGATGCATCGGATCCACCGGAAGTGCTGGACATGCATTTTATCCCTTTTACGCAGGGGATGTTATATATCGGAAATGTTTTTGCTCTTTCAGAAGAAGAAATTAATATAGCTGAATCGCTGGCAGAGGCATTTTCAGTGGCGTATACCCGGTATGAAGATTTCATTATCCTTGAAAAAGCAAAACAGAATATTGAAACCACATTGAGTGAATTAAGATCCACCCAATCCCAGTTGATACAATCCGAAAAAATGGCTTCTTTGGGCGAGCTCACTGCCGGCATTGCCCATGAAATTCAGAATCCTTTAAATTTCGTTAACAACTTTTCGGAAGTGTCCGCCGAAATGATGGAGGAATTGCAGAAAGAATTTATTGGGGGAAATCAGGAAGAAGGGGTTGCCCTTGTAACGGATATTAAGTTAAACCTCGAAAAAATTCTTCACCACGGCCAACGGGCAGATGCCATTGTAAAGGGCATGCTGCAACACACGCGCAGCAGCACCGGCAAAAAAGAACCCACTAATATCAATGCACTGGTTGAAGAATATTTACGCTTAGCTTATCATGGTTTAAGGGCAAAGGATAAAGCGTTTAATGCAACCATCGAAGCGCATTTGGATAATTCCATTGGTGAAATAGATATTATTCCGCAGGACATTGGCAGGTTAATGATGAACCTGATTAATAATGCTTTTTATGCCGTTACCGAAAAAAAGAAAGAGCAACCCGAAGGCTTCGAGCCCCTTGTATCAATATTCACCAAAAAGTTAGAAGATAAGGTGTCGATTTCAGTGAAGGATAACGGTAATGGTATCCCTCAACAAATTGTAGATAAAATCTTCCAACTATTTTTCACCACCAAACCTGCCGGACAGGGAACAGGATTAGGCTTGTCGTTAAGTTATGATATTATCAAAGCACATGGCGGGGATTTGCAAGTGCAAACGAAAGAAGGTGATGGAAGTGAGTTTATTGTTCGGCTACCAATGTAGGAGGCTAATTAGATTATAATAATGAAAAATTTCGCACTTACTCTGATCATAAGTTTATCAATAATTGCTGCTGAAGCACAGCCATTAAAACAATCTTATATTGACAGCTTAAAACACGAATTAAGCGTTGCCAGGGAGGATACCAATAAGGTAAAGCTGCTCTTTGATCTAAGTCAAACCTATATTACATCTTCTGCTGATACTGGAATAGCTTATGCACAACAAGCTTTAAAGCTCGCAAATAAGGTAGGTTTTCAGGAGGGTATTTTATACGCAGAAGGGATTTTAAGTGTTGCACTAACGACTTCTGGAAATTACCCGCTGGGACTGGATCATGCTTTCAAAACAGTTGCGCTTGCCAAAAAAGTCAATCCTCAAAGATTACCCTGGGCACTTAGCCTGGTATCCTGGTGCTATATTTATTTGGGCGAGTATAAAACCGCGTTAAAATATACCCGCGAATCTGTCAAATTAGCGCAGCCCTGGGAGTTGCCATTTGGATGGAGAGATTTGGCTGTAGTTTATTACAAATTGAATCAGCCGGATTCTGCGCTTTTTTATGCAAAAAAAGCTTACGAAAAAATAAAAGGCACTGACGGAGAAGGAAATATAGCTCATATTTTGGGTGATGCTTATGCCGGCAAATTACAGTATGATTCCGCACATTTTTATTACCGGAATGGTGTTTCAGCTTCGCTAAAATATAATTCACAAACAGACGTGATTGACAGCTATAACGGCACGGCCGGTATGTACAAAGCGATGAATAATCTTGATTCTGCCGCATGGTATTCAAGAAAAGTATTGTCAGAAAAACTAGAAAAGAAGTACCCCATCGGTTTGCTAAGGGCTGCCAATATGCTTGCAGATATTTATGGCGCTCAAAATAAACCAGATAGCACATTGAAATATTTAAGAATGGCTATCAATTTAAAGGATAGCTTGTTCAGCCGTGAGAAAACCCTGGCTATTCAAAACCTTAGTTATAAAGAAAAAGAAAAGCAGGCGGAGATTGAAGCATCGGAATTGAAATTCAAAAATCGCTTAAGAATATATTTACTTCTGGGCGGAGTGCTTACCCTGCTTATAATAGCAGGTATATTGTTTAAAAATAACCGGAACAGGCAAAAAGCATTTACGCTTCTCCAAAAACAAAAGCAGGAAACAGACATACAAAAAACAAAAGTAGAACAAGCCCTGACTGAACTGAAATCCACCCAATCTCAACTCATCCAGTCCGAAAAAATGGCATCTCTGGGAGAACTCACCGCTGGCATCGCTCACGAGATACAAAATCCATTAAATTTCGTGAACAATTTTTCGGAAATAAGCGCCGAAATGATGGATGAATTGGAGAAAGAAATTATTGCCGGAAATCAGGAAGAAGGGAAGGCCCTGGCGACGGATATCAAGCTAAATCTTGAAAAAATTCTCCATCACGGTAAACGAGCCGATTCCATTGTGAAAGGAATGCTGCAGCATACGCGCAATAGTACCGGCAAAAAAGAACCCACCAACATCAATGTATTAGCCGAAGAATATTTGCGCTTAGCTTATCATGGTTTGCGGGCAAAAGACAAACTGTTCGATGCGACTATGAAAACGAATTTTGATACATCAATTGGTAAAATAAATATTATCCAGCAGGATATTGGTCGGGTTATACTAAATCTGCTTAATAACGCTTTTTATGCGGTCACCGAAAAAAAGAAAGAGGAACCTCAAGACTTCGAACCTCTTATATCTGTATTCACCAAAAAGACAAAGGATAACGTTTCGATTTCAATAAAAGATAACGGCAACGGTATCCCTCAACAAATTGCGGATAAAATTTTCCAGCCTTTTTTCACCACTAAACCTGCCGGACAGGGAACAGGATTGGGCTTGTCATTAAGTTATGATATTATCAAAGCACACGGCGGAGAGCTGCAGGTACAGACAAAGGAAGGCGAAGGAAGTGAGTTTATTGTTTTGTTACCTAATGGAGCGGAAGTAAGATATTGACAAGAAATAAGTTACATCAGCACTAGTCCATTCCGATCAGAATATTCAGCATATTATTGGTGGGAGATCACAGACTTTAACTTTTCGGTTGAACATAAGCAAGATTGCCTTTTGTAGTATCCCTATTTATCATCTTCAAGCCAATTGTTAACAACCCTTCTCAGGTATTTGCTATCATTGCCAAAATAAATCGAGCTGGTGCAATGAGCGATACATTACACAATCAGGCAAAACGACAGGTTGCCAACTGGTTGCTGCTGGGAGTGGCGATGATTGTTATTCAAATCCTCTTAGGGGGTATTACAAGGCTAACCGAATCGGGCCTTTCCATCACCGAATGGAAGCCAATTACCGGTATCCTGCCACCGCTGAATGAAGCTTCCTGGCAGGTAGAATTTGATAAGTACAAAGGAACCGATCAGTTTCGGCAGGTACATACCGATTTTTCGTTATCAGACTTTAAATTCATCTTCTTTTGGGAGTGGTTCCACCGGGTATTTGCAAGGCTGATGGGAATGGTGTTTCTTGTTGGGTTCGTTTACTTCCTGGTTACCAAAAAGTTGAGTCGTGAGATGGTTATGCCGATGGCCATCTTGTTTTTGCTGGGGGCACTGCAAGGGGCTATAGGCTGGTTGATGGTAAAAAGTGGGTTGGTACCCGAAATGTACTTTGTAGGCCATGTCGAACTGGCCACTCATTTCGTAATGGCCTTGCTGCTGCTGGCTTACACTCTTTGGTTTGCGCTAAAGCTGAAGGTTAACGGCCAACTAGTTAGCAATACTTCCTTGCAAAGGCTGGTGGTGATAATTGCAGTCTTGCTGTTTTTGCAATTGATTTATGGAGGTTTCATGGCTGGCCTGCGAGCTGCGGTTATGGCTCCCACATGGCCTGATATTAACGGTTACGTAATTCCCGCCGGCTTGAAATCCCTGTCGCCGGGAGTCCTGAATTTTTTCAATAATGCGATAACCATTCATTTTATTCATCGCGGACTAGCCTATCTGCTGTTCTTTTTAGTAATACTTGGTTGGTTTAAGTCTCGTAAGATACATGGAAACGCCTTGTTTAGCCGTATTTGGTTAATGACTCTTTTGCTGATCATCACCCAGGTAATCTTAGGAATACTTACCGTGCTGAACGCTGTCTATGCTGGCCGCTTACTTTGGTTTGGAGTTGCCCATCAATTTGTAGGCATACTACTGGTGATCTCGATCACCTGCCTGCTATTTATCACAAGGAGACAAAGCGCTCACCAATAGTGTTTGTGGCGGCAGGATTCTGGGAAATAGGGTTCTATTCATCAAACGAGGTATCCAGACTCACCTGTTCCCATTCATTATAGTTCTTTTCCAGCTGAGTGATCTTCTTGCGGATGGCTTCCAGTGCTATCTTTCCCAGGGCCAGCCTTAGTGGGGGATTCTCACTGTTAACGGCCTTAATGATCGCCTTCGCTGCCTTGGCGGGATCACCAGGCTGAGTACCGGTATAACCGTTAATGGTGTCGATTACCTTCCCGGCTGTATCCTTATAACTCTCAATTATTTTTTTGCTTCGCACGGATGAAGCGCCGGCCCAAAGCGTACGGAATGGTCCCGGTTCAACAAGGGTGACTTTGACGTTAATAGGTTCGACTTCCAGCGCCAGGGCTTCGCTGAATCCTTCCAGCGCAAACTTACTGGCGTTGTACAGACCCATCCCGGGACTTGATCGAATCCCTGCCATTGAAGAGATCTGCACAATATGGCCTGATTTTTCTCTGCGCATAACCGGCAGTACGGCCTGTGTCATGGCTAAAGCACCAAAGAAATTAGTTTCCATCTGCTGCCTGGCTTCTTCCATGCTGATCTCTTCTATCGCTCCAAAAAGACCATATCCTGCGTTGTTAACCAGTACATCAATTTTTCCAAACTGATCCAAAATATGAGTGATCATTTGCTCGATCCGCAAATGATTATTGACGTCAAGTTCTAACCCAAACGTTTTTCCATGAACCAACTGGTTAAATTCTTCAACCTGCGACGCTTGTCTTAAAGTACCAAACACAATGTCACCCTGCAACGCCACTTCATGCGCCAGGGCACGGCCTATTCCTCCCGAAACACCAGTAATAAGCCAGATCTTTGAATAGTTGATCATCGTTCTATAATTTACTTAAAAATAAAGATTAAATCTCTCAGCCACGCAATATGCCGCTTAGGACTTTTTACGGACCTGGAAAAAAGTTAATGCTTTCTGTCCCTTTATCAGGATGCGGATACTTTGTTTTCTCAGGGAGATATGAGCATCAGCCTTTGCGTTCTCTGCCGCCCGGTTTTTATAGGATGCAATAATATCCTTAAACGTTAGTATACCGGAAAGTGTATTATCAGCCGAAATGATAGGAATGATCTCCACATCGGCCTTGGCCATCAATTCAACAGCCTGGCGGAGCGTTTGACCCTGTCTGACGGTAACTGGTGTGTGCTTAATCAGACTAGCTATCGCTGTATCGGGTTCAAAGCTGCTGCTCAGCACGTCGGTAAGGCTGATGGTGCCTATAAATTCTTCCTCAGCGTTAACCACAACAAAATAATTACTTTCCAGATTGGCTATTGAATTTAACCATTCACGCACTTCCGCAATGGTATTATCCGCACTTAAGATAGTCGCGTCCTCACCGATGATATCCTTAACTCTTAATTTCTCAAGTAAGTCGGGTTCAAAAGAATGAGGAGTATGGATCCCTCTGCGGGCGATCTTTTCAGTCATGATGGTGTTTCGCATAAAGAAGAACGACACCAGGTAAGAGGCGGTACAAGCGCCAAGTAAGGGCAATAGAGCATTTGATTGCATGGTGGTTTCTAAGGCAAATGCAATAGAAGTTAAAAACGCACGCGATGCACCAGCAAACATGGCAGCCATTCCTACCAGGGCGGCTATCGGGATTACTACTCCGGCATCAGGGTGAATGATCTGGATGACAATGCCCAATATAGCCCCGGCGGCGCCGCCGATGGTTAGCAGGGGCGCCAAAGTTCCTCCGGATGTTCCGCTGCCCAATGCAATTGCCCATGACAGAAATTTAAAAAAGCACAGACTTAATAAAAAGATCAAAGGCGTGTCTCCTGATAGCACCTTCGTAATATTCTCGTACCCGACGCCAAGGGTATATGGATAGAAATAACCAATAATACCAACAGCTAAACCGCCAATAACCGGCCACCATATCCAGTGGATTGGTAGTTCCTCAAATGCATCTTCTATGTAGTATACTATTTTGGTGATACCAAGCGAAAGAACGCCTATGATTATCCCAATAACGCTGTATAAAGCAAGGGCCAGATTAGAAGGAAGCAATACATCAGGCATTGGAAAAACAGGCCCTGCCTCAAATAGCAAATGATGACCTGCCGCCCCCGTGATACAGGCCAGGGCTACCGGAATTATTGACTTTGGTGAGAATTCAAACAGAAGGAGTTCTATAGCGAGGAATATGGCTGCTATCGGACTGCCAAAAATAGCGGACATTCCGGCTGTTGCTCCAGCTGCTAAAATGATCTTTCGCTCATTCGGAGTAACTTTAAAAAGCTGACCGATAGTGGAGCCTAATGCGCCGCCTGTAGCAATGATTGGTCCTTCTGCACCAAAAGGACCACCGGTCCCGATTGAAATAGCGGAGGAAAGGGGTTTCAAATAAGTAATGGATGGTTTGATCTTGCTCTGGTTAACCAGGATCTGCTCCATAGCTTCCGGGATACCATGCCCGCGAATCGCTTTAGACCCATATAAAGCCATCAAACTCACCAGAAAACCACCAGCTGCGGGAATCAGGATTACCCATGCCCCTAACTGGTTATCGGCAGGACTGTAGTACTCCAATGAAAAAGTCCCGTAGAAGAAAAGATTGGTCACCATATCGATAAGATAAACCAACAGCTTGGCGATTACGCTGATTGCCAGCGCAATCAATACACAAACTCCGGAGATATGTAACAGCCTCTTTTTATCATAGCGTGCTAAAGATAAGCTTTGGTCTTGTTCTAATTCGGAGGCCAGACTGGTGGACACTGGAATTCCGTTTTCGAGGATGGTTTTCTTCATTTGCTTTGTCTTGCCTGTTCATTAAATCCGCGCTTTTCACAAGCGGTTTGATCAAAGAATCATGATTCGGGATATGATTTTAACTACCGGCCGTTTGATGCGATCTGGCACCCGATGATATTAATCGGCGTGTTTCCGTCAAATACCGGTCCGGACAAATATATAAGTTCTGATCTAGAGATGGAATTAGTACCAGACCGAGATGCAGTTAAACAAAAAAAACCGCCGGTAATACCAGCGGTTTTCACTATTACATATGATCTAAATTATTTAGCCAATTTAGCTTTTAAATTATCATCAATTGCGGCTAGAAACTCTTCAGTGTACAGATAGTGTTCGCCGTGAGTTACTTTGCTGCCGTGTATGTTTACAGCTAAATCTTTAGTCATCTTTCCGCTTTCGACGGTCTCAACACAAACCTGCTCCAAAGTTTTACAGAAATTAACCAATTCCTGGTTGTTATCCAGCATTCCGCGGAACTCTAAACCACGAGTCCAGGCAAAAATAGAAGCAATTGGATTTGTAGAAGTTGGCTTACCAGCCTGGTGATCACGGTAGTGACGGGTTACTGTTCCGTGAGCTGCTTCAGCTTCCATAGTTTTGCCATCCGGAGTAACCAGAGTAGAAGTCATCAGTCCTAACGAACCGAAACCTTGAGCAACGGTATCTGATTGCACGTCGCCATCATAGTTTTTACAAGCCCAAACAAAGTTACCATGCCATTTCAAAGCAGAGGCAACCATGTCATCAATCAGACGGTGCTCGTAAGTCAGACCGTTAGCTTCAAACTCTGTTTTGAATTCCGCCTGGTAGATCTCCTCAAAGATATCCTTAAAGCGACCATCGTATTTTTTAAGAATGGTGTTTTTGGTCGAAAGGTATAAAGGCCATTTTTTTAGCAAAGCCTGGTTAAAACAAGCATGAGCAAAACCGCGGATACTTTCGTCGGTGTTGTACATCGCCATCGCCACACCATCACCTTTAAAATCATATACATCATATGACTGCACTTCACCGCCATCTTCGGGTGTAAATGTAATCGTTAACTTTCCTTTTCCTTTAGCCAGGAAGTCAGTAGCCTTATACTGGTCGCCAAATGCATGACGGCCGATACAGATAGGAGCAGTCCAGTTAGGAACCAAACGTGGCACATTGCTCATAACGATCGGCTCGCGGAATACCGTTCCATCAAGGATGTTACGGATAGTTCCGTTTGGTGATTTCCACATTTGCTTCAGTCCGAATTCTTCCACACGCTGCTCATCAGGGGTGATGGTAGCACATTTAATTCCAACACCGTGTTCCTTAATGGCATTCGCGGCATCAATAGTAACCTGATCATTGGTTGCATCGCGATGCTCCATTCCAAGGTCATAGTATTTTATATCCACTTCCAGGTACGGGAAGATCAACTTGTCTTTGATAAATTTCCAGATGATGCGGGTCATCTCGTCCCCATCTAACTCAACGACCGGGTTGGCTACTTTGATTTTTTCTACTGACATATCGCTTGCTATTATGAATTTTATTAAGAAGTTCCAAAGATATAAAAATTGAATTTATGGGATGCTTAAATCCCTAAGTAGTCAAATCAATGAAAGTAAAAAATAAAGACCCGGAGGGCAGACAAAATTCATTGTAAACCCTAATCAGTAAATCCGCTTTTCACTGTAACTAATCCTAGTATAAAACACTGCGGTTCTGCGTCTGGTTTCATAGGGGTTTAGTAGGGGTTTCCTAGTAGTTTCCTAGTAGTTTGCTAGTAGTTTGCTAGTAGTTTCTTACCAGCATGTTACAAGGAAACTACTATGAAGGATATAGTATTTCGAATGATGACCTGGAGCTGGATAAAGAGCGATCGATTTCGAGTCTGTAGCCGACGAAGTTGTCATCATGGTTACTCTGTTAAAAACCAAAAGTGCTTCCGGGGGTTTTAATGTAAATCACTTTTAACCCCTAATGATCATGAGCAAACAAAGTAAGTTTCCTGAGTTCAATAAGCAGAACGAAGGCCAGGATAGAGATAAAACATTAAAGGAAGATCTGAATGCCCAAACCAACATTCATAACCTGGCTTTTAATGAAGAGGAGAACAGTTTTGAATTTGATGTAGATCCGCAGGATGGGGAATATAACCATCCGGATCCCTACAATACGGCGGTAAAGAATGGGGGTGACTCTGATTCAGATTACGATGAGGCCAATCCAACTGCGGTTGATGAGTACGAGAATGATGGTGATGTCGAGGAAGAACTGGATCATCTGGGAATGCACATTGATAGTGGGAAAATAGTAGAGCTTAGTCCTATTGATGAAGAACTTTCAAAAACTCCTGAGGATGACCGTGATGACCTGGATGAAGAAGGATATCCGAAAAACGATATGGATAAGGATAGTGGGGATAATATGAAATAGGGGTTGGAAATATTAGCGTTGATTACAAACAAGGAATTGCTAGCCCGGAGAAGTCTATTTTTTTCACGCAAAGGCGCAAAGTTTAAGACGCAAAGATCGCGAAGCTTAGTATCGGGCCATGTATTTAAATCGGGTGTTGACGCTTAGGCTTTGCGCCCTTTGCGTTTCTTACCCACTTTGCGTGAAACAAAATGTCCTTTAATAATCAAGATCTAAATTAAACCTCCGCCTGAATTCTTCAAGGCTGGGGTTTTTTTCAACCATGTGCTGGTATTTTTCGGCAGATGTATACAACCGCTTCTTATTGGTTTGCTCAATCTGCTTGGTTACAATATCTACGCTGAAGTTTTGAAGCTGAACTCTTAGAAAATTAAGCAGGTCTATCTTTTCATTGCTGAGTTGATTTTCCTGGATCTTATTCTCGATGATCAGCTCTATCTGGTAGTTGTCAAGCAGGGTAGGAGCATTGGATGTCATCAAGGTAAAAATGTTAATTTTCCCTTCCTGCTTGATTTTTTGAGCGTACTCATTCCATACCTTGAGCATCGTCTCCGCATTGAAATCACGTTTACTGTCTCCGCTTACATAGTCAATCTTTTCTTCCTCTTTTTTTGAGTAGTTAGCACTAAGGTCATTCAGATTAGGGATCAATGAGGTGCCAGCCATCAAACTGGGTTTTGGCATGGTGACCTTTGGCTTTTCTGCAGGCGGAGCTGGCTCTTCCTTAGTTTCTTCCGGTTCCTTTTTTTCAATGGGAACGGTAGAAGGTTCAGAGACTGTTATCGTTTTTATTTCAGGCTGTTTATAGTCAACAGGCTGAGAGTCAATGGTTTTTTTTTCGGAAGGAGCCGGCGGAATTACTGGCTCAGGTTTTTTTTTTAATGAGGCCTCTGGCGACGAATTTATTGGCAGAGCTGATAAATTCAGTGCTGATTGAATATGACAGAGTTTGATCAGGGTGAGTTCTACCTGTAAGCGCTGGTTTTTGCTTGTCCGGTAATTTAAGTCGCACTGGTTGGCAATATTTAGTGCAGATATTAGAAATGATGCGGAAGTTGCCTGCGATTGCTGCTGATAACGTTGTTTAATCCCCTCGCTTACTTCAAGCAGTTTTAAAGTAATGGGATCTTTACCTACCAGTAAATTTCTAAAGTGAGATGCAAGGCCGGTGATGAAGTGATTGCCATCAAACCCGTGGCTAAGTATCTCATCAAATATCACAAGCGCCTGGGCTACTTTCTCAGCAAGCAGGGCATCAGTTAACCTGAAATAATAATCGTAGTCAAGTATATTAAGGTTATCAATTACAGATTTGTAAGTGACGTTCTTACTGGAGAAACTGACAATTTGGTCAAACATTGAAAGTGCATCACGCAGTCCTCCGTCGGCTTTCTGTGCAATCAGGTGTAAACCGTCTGAATCAAAACTGACATCTTCCTTGCCTGCAATATCAGCCAGGTGCCTGGCCATATCTTCCACTTTGATTCTGTTGAAATCAAAGATCTGGCAACGTGATAAGATGGTCGGAAGTATTTTATGTTTCTCGGTAGTAGCTAATATAAAAATGGCATATGAAGGCGGCTCTTCCAGTGTTTTCAGAAAAGCGTTAAAAGCTGACTGCGATAACATGTGGACCTCATCAATAATATAGATCTTATATTTTCCGGCTTGTGGGGGTATCCTTACCTGCTCAATCAGGCTGCGGATATCGTCAACCGAATTGTTTGAAGCTGCATCCAGCTCATGTATATTAAATGAGTTACCGTTCTGAAAGCTCTGGCAGGAGTGACAAACGCCGCAGGCTTCACCCTGGTCAGACAGGTTTTCACAATTGATGGTTTTCGCCAGGATACGCGCACAGGTTGTTTTACCCACCCCCCGCGGACCACAGAACAGGAAAGCCTGAGCTAACTGGTTGTTTTTGATAGCATTTTTCAGCGTATTGGTAATATGTTGCTGACCAACAACGGTTTGGAACGTTGCCGGGCGGTATTTACGTGCTGAAACTATGAAATTATCCATCGCCGCTAAAATAATAAGAAGATATGAGATAAATGAAGGCGGATCAGCTTTCTGTGAAATTTGAGGATAAGGGCCGCCTGGATTTTTGTGGCTATGTTATGGAATGATTATTTTTAGAGGTATGAAGCTGCTCTGGAGCTATGGCGGTATTGGATGTATTTCTATAAACCCGGAGCTCCTCCGGAGCTCGGGGTGGCTCATCCAAGGTTATAAACATTACTTAATCCAAGCCGTTATAATGCTCCTGGAGGAGCTTCTTGCATTCCCCAAATGAAAGGGTTAATAATTCCGCTTAAGGTTGCTGCCTGATTTCGCAGATGTCTTTGATCCGGACAACAAAATCCCCTCCACCCCTTTTTACTGCAAACCTTATCCTGGCGGCTTGTGATTTGGTGTAAATTCAGTATTCTTAATGTTGCTTGGTTAGTTGGTGAATGATAACTGCCTGTAGTTTTAAATGATTGTCGCAATGGAGGAGTATAAGTCAGAGGATACAATTTACAATCTGGAGGATATTGATCTTTCGGGAACGTATTCTTATGCTGATTATCTAAGGTGGGAGTTCGACGAACGGCTGGAACTGATCAGAGGAAAGATCTTTACGGTGAGTCCCGGTCCGGCCACGATGCATCAGCGGGTTTCCATGAGACTTAGTGGTGAACTTTATAGTTTTCTGCAGGGTAAAGCCTGTGAGGTTTTTCCAGCGCCTTTTGATGTTCGGCTGCCCCGGACTACCCTCGATGATGAGTCAATATATACCGTAGTTCAGCCCGACATTTGCGTCATTTGCGATCGTTCAAAGCTGGATGGAAGAGGCTGCATCGGCGCTCCGGATATCGTTGTAGAAATACTTTCGCCTGGCAATAATAAAAAGGAGCTGAAGAATAAGTTTGAAGTTTATGAGGAAGCTGGTGTTTTAGAGTACTGGATATTGCAGCCGGCTGAAAAAACATTCTTTAAATACACACTCGCTAGCGGTAAATTTCAGCCGACACAACTGTTGACACTTGGGGATGAGGTGACGAGTTCTGCATTGCCTGGATTTAAGCTGAGCCTGGATGAGGTGTTTAAGAATTAGTTTGTTAGGTTTTTACCTTGTTAGCTTGTTTACCGTTACCAATTGGTAACTGTATTATGAATTCAGCATATTCGCCTTCCTTTGTATTTACTTTTAACTCACCTCCATGTGCCTTGACGATATCGTAGCTTAACGATAAGCCGAGTCCTGTTCCCTGTCCTGACGGTTTGGTAGTAAAGAACGGTTGAAAAATTTTATCAAGTATATTCTCCGGAATGCCTGTGCCATTATCCTTTAAAGATATCTCTACAATATGGTCAAGCCTCTTTGTTTTTACAGTAACAAGTGGCTCATAGGCCTCACCTCGTAATTTTTTCTTTTCATATACTGCATAAAAGGCATTGTTATATAAATTCAAAAGTACTCTTCCAATATCCTGAGGCAGGATCTCCAGTTTGCCAACCGTTGGATCAAAATCTGTCGTGAAATTGACGTTGAATTCCTTTTCCTTTGCTCTTAATCCATGGTAGCTTAAGCGCAGGTACTCCTCCGCTAAAGCATTAACATCTGTGAGTTCCTTTTTTCCGGCGCTCGACCTCGAGTGCTGCAACATTCCTTTAACTATGGAATCTGCCCGTTTTCCGTGATTGCCTATTTTCTTAAGATTTTCTGCAAGGTTATTAATGATTTCGTCTGCCTCGACTTTGTCAAGCACGGTTAATTTATTCACCACACCTTCCCTTAATTCGCCGAGCAGCTCGACAGTAAGTTCGGCAAAGTTATTCACGAAGTTTAAGGGATTTTGTATTTCATGTGCTATGCCCGCTGTAAGTTCTCCCAGGGAAGCCATTTTGGCGGTCTGAATTAATTGTTTTTGAGTTGTCTGCAATTCATCAAGAGCTTCTTCTGCCTTTGCCTTTTGTCTGTCAGTTTCTTTCTTTTGTAAATTCAGGATTCGATATGCCTTTCGCCTGTGTTGATTGCTCCTATATAAGGTAACCAGTATGACACTAGCCAGGGCAAGTATGGTGGCAAGGGCAATAGTTAAGTATCGCTGGTTTCTTTTCTGACTGCTAAGCATATTCACCTCTGCCTGTTTTTGCGAAACCTCATAATCGGTCCGCAGGTCGGCCATTTGCTGTACAGTTTTGATATTATTAATACTGTCTCTGTATGCGATATGCTTTTTGAAATGTTTGTAAGAGTCAGTTAGGCTACCTTCTTTCTCATACAGTTCTGATAGTTTAAGGCTGGCATCCCGAATTTGTTCCTTCAGGCCGTACCGTTCCGCCAGCTGCAGGCTTCTAGATGCGTATTTCAGCGCCCCCTTATTGTCTCCTTTATTCAGGTAGACGTCGGCCATTGAAAGAAGGTAATCACAAACCGGATAATAGTTCTGCCTTTGTTCCAGGATGAGTATGCCTTCATTCATGTATTTCTCGGCCAGGGTATTCTTGCCGATACTTGCATACACCATACCCATGTTGCCCAGACTAAAACCTTTCCCGGTGAGGTGCTTCATTTTATCAAAAATTAACTCCGCCTCTTGAAAATACAAAAGAGCTTTATCATATTTTTTAGTTTTGCGGAATTCATCACCGGCATTTAGAAGTGCAGAAGCAAGGTTAACTGAGTCAGCTGACTGACGTAGCGTAAGAATGGCTTTGTTATAATAGTTTATAGCAGTGGCGTGATTATTTCCGACGGAATAAATATCAGCAATGGCCCCGTATGCATCTCCTTCACCTGTGAGATAATTCAATTTTTTGGCCACTTCAGCACTTTTGAAGAAAGCATTCAACGCGGCATTCAGGTGGCCAAGCAATCGCTCTTTTGTTCCTTTTAGAAAATAACCGGCACGGAGATATTTGTCATTTCCTGCCTGTTCGGCTAAGGATATCAACTCCTCGGAATATTTTAAAGCTTGCTTTAGGTTACTAACTTCATTAAAAGACAGATTTACGAGTAAATCCATCCTGGCAGTATCTTTCAGAATTCCTTGCTTGTAAATTCGGGCAAGACTATCTGCTATCTTTTGTTCCTGAGCGAGAGAGCCAGAAATAAAAAACAAATTAAAGGCGACAAGAAGGTTAAAAAAAACTCTGTTTGACAATTTGTACCAGTAAAAATATTAGCCCTATATGTTCGGATATTTTGATTATGCCTTGTTCGAAAACCCTACCTACGGGTTTATTGCGTTTAGTGAGCCAGTTGGTGATGGTGTAAGTGTTTACTTAAGTTATCTGTTTAGGAGACTATCAACAGTCAACGGCTCGTTGAAAGTTCCTTTGCTGCAAGCTTATCCTTTGCGATTTGCCATCTTCGATAAAATACGATAGCGCTTAGTGTTGAAAGTATAAATCCAAAAAGTAAAATTGCTTCTGAAAGCGATAACAAAGGTTTTACAGGGATTTTCGGATCGACACGGGTTTTTTCGCCAGCCATGTCTATCCAATAGATATTGTAACCCCAATCGTAACCCTTCCACCTGGGCCTTATCATCATTTTCAAACCAGTTTTCGGAGTCGTAGGAAGCGGTTTCGTGAAGATGTACACCGTATTAGTATCCTTTGCTTCAATTATAAATGACTGGATTCTGGGGTCTCCGATAACCCACTCAACTCCTCCAGGCCAACCAACAAGAGGCTCGGCGGGTGGAGATAATCTACCCCTTGAATCAAGCTTTAATTCAATCTCCTTTGCTAAGCTGAGACTGTAGGCCACTGTTAGCAATAACGTTAGGATGGTCAATTTACATCTATAATTCATGGTTATAAGTTTTGGTGTAACTTTTAGACCTAATAGAATGACTAAAGCTCCTTACAAAAGTTGTAGATAAGACGATTAACGTGGGTCGGCCCTTCCCATTTGTGTTTCAGCTTTAGGTATATTTAATTGTCATCTTATCTTTTGCTTATTTTACCGAATAACAAAATGAGGGAGACAAAACTCACTACAGCAATAATTATTGGTAAGGGTGAAATGACTGTCGGTTTGACTGAAATCTTTGGATCGTACTCATATGGTCCGGTACCGTCTGTTGCTTTCCAAAAGATTGAATACTTACATTCAGCGTAATCGTCTGCGCCATTCGCAATTTTCGCCTTCCAGGATTTCTTCTTTCTGGCTGGAAGTTCTGAGAAAATTTCTGCGCCCCTGTCTACTACAATGTTTTCGATGGAAGCGACGTTTGAATTCTCCGGATCCGCTATTTTCCATATGACTCTCCTTCCTTTGGAAATCCAGGAATGACCATGGTCAGATAAATCTAATTTTCTTGTGGTCGGGTTGCCGTCATAGATTTTTATTTTTGCCATAATGAGAGAGTTTTAAAAGTTGAAATAATTGGGTGTCAAACAGATGTTCTCATGGAGGTAATGTAGTATCTTAAAAATAAATATATTTTATTGGAAATTGTTAGCTAAGCCTGAATATTTCATATGGGAACAAAACTCAGGATATAAATGCCAATTATTTGCGCGTTTGAGATTTAACTGTAAGGCGGGTTAGTCAAGTCTGATTTTCGGAAAGTTGAGTGAGTTTGTTGCTCTCTGAGAAACTTCTATACTCACCAGTAAAAATAGCAATAGCCAGCTTTCAGAATATTATCATAAACAGGCTTTTGTAAAACCCCTTGATAAATAGAAAAATATCCCTATTTTTGCGCTCCGCTACAAAAGCGGAATAATTAAAAAAAAACAAAGCACAATGCAACAGTACGAAACAGTGATCATTCTTACCCCGTTGTTATCAGAAGAGGCTGCTAAAGAGGTTGTAACCAAATTTAGCAAGCTAATGACCGATAACGGAGCCGAAGTTATCCATGAAGATAACTGGGGTTTGAAAAAACTAGCGTATCCGATTGAAAAGAAAACAACCGGTTACTATCACCTAACTACATTTAACGCTCCGGGTGAGTTAATTAACAAAATTGAGATTGAGTATAGACGTGACGAACGTGTTATGCGCTTCTTAACTATCTCCCTGGATAAGCATGCGATGGCTTACAGCGAGAAAAAACGCAGCGGCGCTTTCAACAAAAAGAAAGAAACTAAAACTGAGGGAGTAGCATAATGGCAAAAGATACAATTCAATACGTTACCGCTCCCAAGGTGGACGATAGTCGTAAAAAATATTGCCGTTTCAAAAAGAACGGAATCAAGTTTATTGATTACAAAGACGCTAACTTTCTGTTGAAGTTTGTAAACGATCAGGGTAAAGTTTTACCTCGCCGTTTAACCGGAACTTCATTGAAATTCCAGCGTAAAGTGGCTCAGGCAATTAAACGTGCCCGTCACATCGGTTTATTACCTTATGTTACTGATTCATTAAAATAGAGGGAGATAAGCGAAATGGAAATTATATTAAAACAAGACATCAAAAATCTCGGCGAGAAGGATGATGTTGTAAATGTAAAGCCAGGATACGGACGTAACTTCCTTATTCCTCAGGGTTTTGCTACCATGGCTACTATCTCTGCAAAGAAAGTATTAGCTGAAAACTTAAAGCAAGCGGCTTTTAAACAAGATAAGATCAAGAAAGATGCGGATGCAATTGCAACTCGTTTAGAAGGTGTTAAATTGACTATTGGCGCTAAAGCTGGTGAAAGTGGAAAGATCTTCGGATCAGTAAACACGATCCAGATTGCTGACGCTTTGAAGAAAGAAGGTTTTGAAGTTGACCGTCGTCGGATCACTTTTGAAACCGAACCTAAGTTTGTTGGTGAATACATCGCAAACTTAAACTTGCACAAAGAAGTGAAAGTTCAGGTTCCATTTGAAGTAGTAGCTGAGTAACTTACTCACCTGTTTATACCTTATTAAAATGCTTCCTGATATTTTCAGGGAGCATTTTTTGTTCCATATCCTGTTAGCGTACTCATTTCTAAATACTAAGTACTAACTACTACCTAAAAAATGGCCCGTAAGAGAACTGCGAAGACTAAAATGAAGACATCCTTTCTACGTATTGTGGCCAGGGTTTTCCTCTGGTTTTTTGCGATCACTATTCTTTGGGTACTGGTATACCGTTTTATTAATCCGCCTGCCACCTGGCTAATGGTGCAGCGTGGATTCGAGCGCAAAACTGATGGCAAAGAGTGGAAGATGGAAAAGAACTGGCTTGCTTTGGATGAGCTTTCGTCAAACCTCAAAAAGGCGGCTATAGCAGGCGAGGACGCCAATTTCTTAGCACATAATGGCTTTGATTTTGAAGCTATCGAGAAAGCTTATCAGAAGAACCAAATTGGGAAGAAAATGCGGGGTGGGAGTACGATTAGCCAGCAGACTGCCAAAAATGTTTTTCTATGGCCTGGAAGATCCTATGTTCGTAAGGGATTTGAAGCTTACTTTACGATCTTAATTGAATTGCTGTGGAGCAAAGAGAGAATCCTGGAAGTATATCTGAACGTTATTGAGACAGGTGATGGTATTTACGGCGCTGACGCAGCTACGCGTCTCTACTACGGTAAATCTGCGGAAAGCTTAACTAAGAGTCAGGCCGCATTGTTAATAGCGGTTTTACCTAATCCATTGCGATGGTCGCCGGCAAAGCCTACACGTTATATTTATTACAAGCAGAGACTTATTCTGGCAAATATGCGGGTGCTGGGAAAATTAAGTATCTAAAATCGGTCTGTGGATTCATATTGTACGGGGAGAATCGAAGTGTAGCCGATATTTCATCGCTTCCCCGAATAATTTACTTCTTTGCCTTTAGGAATTCCCTGAATAGCGGCTGTGCCTTCGAGGCCATAAATTCAGTGACGGTAAAGTCACTCAAGTTTTTCTTGTAAAACGGATCAGCCTGCATCCACTGTTCGACCTCTTCCTTACTTTCGGCTCTTGCTATAATTATTCCCCCTGTGCGCGGGACTTTCCTCCCGGAGGTGATGAAGTCACCGGCTTGATAGTGTTCATCAAGGAACTTAACGTGAGCCTTCATTGCTTCATCAAGTTCTTCTAAGGGCGCTTGATAATTTAGATCGATGATGAAAAGATTTTCAGGCATATGAGGCATATGGTTGGAGGTTATTGTTTAGATATCGCGGGTAGGGTTGCAGGCTTATCAGGAAGGGACATCAGGATAACCAGCGAGACGATAGGAATAAGAAAAGAGATCCAAAACCAAAACCAGAATCTTCGGCCTATGCTTCTTGCATAAAAGGCTGCAATTAGTTGAGGAGCAACCAGCGTCAGGAGCAGGGGCGCCAGGATAATTTCGAAGAACAGAAGAATAGCCGAGAAAACCATGCGTGAATCTCTAGGCTTCGCTCAAAGAGAAGATGCTTGCATGCCAGCTATCTTTCATTGGAACCTCCCACTTAGATTCCAGTCCAGCTCTGGTAGAAACCAGATTGTTGAAAACTGTGGTGTTTGCGTTAATGTCACCTGATTTTAGAAGTTTTTCGAATTCTTCACGATTGCAAGTTTTGATGGTTTCACCATCGCGATAAGCTAATTGGAACCGGTCGAAGAGGTTGATACCAAAGTCTCTTTCGAGCTGTAGCATCAGCTTTACAGATTGATCAATTGAGCAGCCTGTAGCCCCGGCCTGCTGCTCATCTACCGATAAAATTATGAACTGATTGTAACGGATCTCACCTGCTGCTAAGAGCTCGTTCCCGTGGGCCAGCCACTGAGAGGTGAAGCTATCAAGCTTCTGCTGTATTGCCTCTGTCTCAGAGCTATTTAAAACCCGGTTAGCCTGATAAATCCAGACCCTTGAATGTTCAGAAATATTCATGTTGTAAAGTTATCGAAATTATTAATTTTAGTGGGTCATACAAAAAACAGATGTTTGAATGCACTTCAAAGAAAGTTACAAGCACAAGATTTTAACGACGATCTGTTGCGCTGCAATGTTGTGGGGATTGCTGGCATTTAATGTGAATACCGTCAGTGAACTGGCACGGCAGACCTTGCTGAAATTGAATGCAGTACACTACCTTGGAGGCTCGGGAAGTAAGTTAAAGAAGTATGAATTGCTGATTAGCGATGATGGGTTTTTAAGATATCGCAGATATCTGGTAAATGGTCAACAGGAATATTATTCGTTCAATGTGGTGCGCTTCCGCGATCTTGATTATACAGGCAGCACCACTATTGGAACACTTACACTACAAACCCAGGATGAGGATGTAATTGTTCAAACTTACAATAACCCCAGAGGGAATATTGACTCGATGGCTTATCAGGTAAGCTTTCCTGTTAAGAATATTGAAGCAGAAGACCTGCACTTAATACGCGAAAATCTTCTGCAAATACGGAAAGAGTTACAAAGTAATTAGCCTATTGCTTCAGGTCGTTATTACAATCCGTTTGCCCTTACAGTGATCTCAGCAATATCAAGAACCCTTACTTCTTGCTCTTTATCTTTAACTTTTACCCCATCGGTAAGCATCGTCATACAAAAGGGGCAACCTGAAGCGATGATACTTGGATTCAATTGCAGCGCCTCTTCAATACGTTCAATGTTTATGTCTTTATTGCCCTTCTCTGGTTCTTTAAACATTTGAGCACCGCCTGCTCCACAACACAAGCCATTGCTTTTGCAGCGCTTCATTTCAACGAGTTCGGCATCTAATATTTCCAGAGCTTTACGGGGTGCTTCATATACGCCGTTGGCCCGACCTAAATAACAGGGATCATGAAATGTGATCTTTTTGCCTTTGAATGATTCACCACCCTCTGCTTTCAGCTTTCCTTCGTCAATTAACTGTTGAATTAATTGCGAATGGTGGATGACTTCGTAATTGCCGCCCAGTCCGGGATATTCGTTTCGGATTGTGTTAAAGCAATGTGGACAGCCAGTAACGATCTTTTTAATACTATAGCCATCCAATACCTGAATATTGGTCATGGCCTGCATCTGGAATAAGAATTCGTTGCCCGCTCTTTTAGCCGGATCGCCGGTACAGCTTTCTTCGGTGCCAAGTACTGCATACTTCATTCCTACATGATGCAGGATCTTACAAATATCGCGTGTAATCTTTTGGGCACGTTCATCAAAACTGCCTGCGCAGCCTACCCAGAATAATATTTCCGGAGCTTCGCCCTGGGCAGCCATCTCGGCCATTGTAGGTATAGTCAGTTTGTCCATTAATCAATTGTCAATTTGTTAATTTGATAATTTGTCGATTTGTCAATTTGTTAATCCGTCCATTTTTTTTGTAATCTTCCTGACATTTGCTAATTGACAAATTTGCTAATTCCCATCAGCCCAGTTAAACCTGTCTGAAGGTGAATATTTCCATGGAGCGCCGTTATTCTCTGTATTGCCGAACATGTTGTTCAGACTAGCGGGTGCCTGGGAGTCTTCCATTACTGAATAGCGGCGTAGTTCTACGATGATTGCCAGCGGGTCGATGTTCACCGGACAGGCCTCAGTACAGGCATTACAAGTGGTACAGGCCCAGATCTCTTCCTGGCTGATATAATCATTCAATAACGATTTTTCATCTTTAAAATCCTTGCCATGCTTGTCAATATTGCGGCCGATCTCCTCCATTCGGTCGCGGGTATCCATCATGATCTTGCGTGGCGAAAGGAGCTTTCCGGTTATATTTGCCGGACACACCGAAGTGCATCGTCCACACTCTGTACATGTATATGCATCCATGAGGTTTTTCCACGTCAGATCAGGAACATCTTTCGCACCAAACCGTCCGCCCTCAGCTACAACTTCCGGCGTAAATGAGGGATCAAGCATAGCCTTCACCTCGTTACTCACAGACGCCATGTTTGTGAACTCACCTTTAGGTTCAAGATTCGAGTAGTACGTGTTAGGAAAGGCAAGAATGATATGGAAGTGCTTTGAATAAGGGAGGTAATTTAAAAACGCAAGGATCCCGATGATATGAGACCACCATGCTGAACGTTCGATCATGATTAATGCGGATTCTGAAGAGGGCAGTAGGGGTGCTATCAGGCTGCTGATAGGAAAGGACCCAGCGTTAAAGTAATGTAGAGACGACAATTGTTGAAGGCGGTAGTCAGCAGCATTCATAGTTAGGAAAGCGATCATTAGCAAGGTCTCAATAATCAGGATGTTATTCGCGTCTGCCCGTGGCCAGTTGGTCATCTCTATCCCTGAAAATCTTCTGAGCTTTAAAAAGTTGCGACGTGCGTAGAACGCGATCACACCAACTAATACTAATGCGGCAAGTATTTCAAACGAGCCGATGAGTACGTTATAGAGTCCGCCCAAAGGAGATGCGAAGATGCGATGTGTGCCAAACAAGCCATCAATGATTATTTCAAGGACTTCGAGGTTAATGATGATGAAACCCGCGTACACAAAGAAGTGAAGCACAGCGGCTGTCGGTCTCTTAGTCATCTTCGTCTGGCCGAATGCAACCTTAAGCATAGTCATCAATCGCTCAGCCGGCCTGTCAGACCGGTCTGTAGGTCGTCCGAGATTAATGTTACGAATGATCTTCCGAACGTTAATAGCGAAAAGCACAATAGCCGCGATCAGGAAAACCAAAAATATAAGTTGTGGAATCATATATTTTGTCTAGGGTGGCTAAAATAGGTAATAAGTTTAAATCTAATGCGGTCAGCGCTACTTAATAGCGATTTTCAAAAGAATTTACATTTGTAGTAAGTTTTTTGAAAAAAGATTTTCATAACTGAAAAAAGAAGCTACATTTGCAGACCCAACGAATAAACGGGCGCGGTGCCATAGCTCAGTCGGTAGAGCAAAGGACTGAAAATCCTTGTGTCCCTGGTTCGAATCCAGGTGGCACCACCAAAGAAAAAAAAGCCTTTTAGAGAAATCTGAAAGGCTTTTTTATTTTGGCATATCCCGGCTACAACCCCGCATTATACTTAAGAAAGCATTAGCAGTTAGAAAAGAGGGTTCGATTCTCTCCTTATTTTCTGCACAACTCAATTTTTCTCTTTTTATTGCTTTATAATAAAATCTATTTGGGTTGAATCAGAATTTTCGCTAAATTTCTACTATCCAAACTGCTGTATTATTAATCATAATATCCGGCTCCACATATCCTCAGAAATCGTTTTTCGACCATTTTGAATCTGTTCGGAGCATTTAAGTCTACGTCTACCGTCCACCGTTGCTCTTATTAGCTTTTACGAACATCTTTTCTTTTTAATTTAAAGTTCACGCCTAACCACTTAAATCAAATGAAAAACTTTTATTTACTTATCGTGATTTTGATTTTTCCTCTAGCAGGGATTAGTCAAACAATGAATTTTTCAACCCAAAGGGGGTTCTTCCAAGCTCCTTTCCAATTAAGTTTGAGCACAAGCATAGCAGGTGGCTCGATACGGTATACCACCGACGGCTCAACGCCTTCCTCAACCAACGGTACTCTTTACTCGGGTGCCATTTCAGTTAGCAGTACGGCTGTGGTACGCGCGATAGGCTATAGTGGAGCTACGGTTACTCCTGTGACCACTCATAGCTATCTTTTTTTGGACAATGTTTTACAGCAACCGGCCACTATCTCCGGGTGGCCCAATCATACCTATGCACTTGGCTCTGGTACGGCGACTGCAGTGCATGATTATCAAATGGATCCTAATGTGGTTAATAGTCCGGCCTATAGCGGTGTGATTAAGGAGGGTTTACAATCTATTCCGACAATGTCCCTGGTTTTAAACCGTGACACGTTTATGAATTTATACGAAGGAGAATCGACTTTCACCGCTTCTGTAGAGATATTATATCCTGATCATACAAGCGAACAGTTTGACTGCGGTTTGGAATCGCACAGCCATAACCGTTTGAAGCGGTCCTTAAAATTAAATATTAAGTCTCTTGTCAGTTCTGAACTATTTAAGAAAGGCCCTCTGAATACAACCGGAGCAGCCACAACATTTAAAAATACAAAGATTGTTTTACGGGCAGGGAATAATCGTTCATGGGCACGCAACTGGAATCCCGATCGTACCTGCTATACCAGAGATGAGTGGTACAGAAGTTCCCAGCAAGTCATTTCAGGAACCGGAGGCAGAGGTACTTTTGTTCATTTATATGTGAATGGTCTCTACTGGGGGCTCTATAATCCAGTTGAGAGAACGGATGCGGGGATGCTTTCTAACTACTTCGGTGGTGAATTTGAAGACTGGATGGCCCTCGATCATGATGGTATCAGGAGTGGGGATCCGACCAGATTTAACTACTTAACCACCACTCTGATTGCAAAAGATATGACGGTAGCGGCAAATTATGCTGAATTGAAAGGGTACCTCGATGTAGATAAATTTTCGGATTATCTGATACTCACCTGGATGACCGGAATGACCGACTGGCCGGCTAATAACTTTCACGGAGGTAATCGTAATAATCCTCCTTCTCCTTATTTTTACAATGCCTGGGATTGTGAATGGTCATGGGATACTTCTAATGGCTCGAGCAACGGAGCATGGGTTCATCCGAGCTTCCGTACCAATCAGTCCACAAACACTACTGTTATCCCAATGATCTGGCATTCCATTAGGCGCAATGCTGATTTTATGCAGACTTTTTCAGATCGTGTTTACAGAAATTGCTTCAACAACGGAGGATTAACGGATCAGGCATCAAGGGCACGATGGGCACTTTTGAATAATTACATAAAAACAGCAATCATTGCCGAATCGGCCCGTTGGGGTGATGGGTTACAAGATGGAATTACCCGTACGCGCGATATTTATTGGACACCGGAAGTGAACAGAGTGGATGGATTAATGAACGGAAATGTAAATCGTTTTATTAATGCATTACTTAGTGAAGGTTACTACACCAATATTAATGCCCCTGTATTCAGTTCGGAAGGTGGTGAAGTGACACCGGGCTTTTTATTGACTATTAGTAATCCCAATACATCCGGTACCATTTACTATACGTTGAATGGCTCGGATCCCCGGGAGCCCGGAGGTGCGGTGGCTTCTACCGCCACAGTTTATTCAGCACCAATATCAATAAATGGCCAATTAACGCTGAAGTCCAGAGTTCTGAATGGAAATGCCTGGAGTCCTCTGCATGAAGCGACTTTCAAAATATCTAACTTAATAACTGGTCTGTACATCAATGAGTTTGTTGCCAGCAACACCAAATTTCCCGATGAAAATGGAGAGTTTGACGATTGGATTGAAATATATAATTCTAATAACCAGGCTATCGATATCGGCGGCCTTTATCTAACAGATAATTTAAGCGCTCTGAATGGCGCTCAAATTCCGACAAGCAGTCCAACATTAACCACAATTCCTGCAAAAGGATATATAGTGATTTGGGCGGATGGACAGCCAGCACAAGGCCCCTTGCACATACTTCCGAAACTAGGAAAAGGAGGAGAGCAGATTGGTTTATCGCAAATCGTAGGAAGCAATACCATCATCATCGATAGTCTTACCTTCAAGGCGCAGACGGATGATGTTTCAGAAGGTCGTTTCCCGGATGGAAGCACTTCCCTGAAAAAATTCTTTACCCCAACTCCTGGAAGCACCAATACAATCACCTTTAGATCGGGTTTATTTATAAATGAGATACTTGCCTCTAATCAAACATCTATTACTGATGAGTTTGGAGAACATAATGGATGGATTGAGATTTACAACAATAATAGTCAGCCTGTTAATATCGGGGGCATGTATATCACCAATAATCTGAGTGTACCGAATGCCTTTCAGATTCCCACCACCCAGCAAGCATTGACAACTATCCCGGCAAAAGGGTTTATCACTTTATGGGCAGACAATCAGCCATCACAAGGAGCTCTTCATCTGGAATTTAGTTTAGCGGCTACCGGAGGCAGCCTGCAACTTTCAGATATTATAGGTCCGGATGTATTTTTGGTTGATACAATTAGCTACCAGGCTCAAACCGTTGATAGATCTCTAGGGCGCTATCCGGATGCAAGTAAGCAAACTAAAATCTTTAACAGTCCGTCACCGGCTAGTCCGAATGTTTTGCCGCAAGTGTCAAATCTCTTTATCAATGAATTTATGGCAAGCAACTCTAAATTAGCAGACGAATTTGGAGTGTTTGAAGATTGGATAGAGATATACAATGCAAATGGTACTGCGGTTGATATTGGAGGTCTGTTTATAACAGACAATTTATCAAACTTAACCAAATACCAGATTCCTACCAGCCAGCCAGCCATAACCACTATTCCGGCGGGTGGATTTCTCAGATTATGGGCTGACGAAGAGCCATTTCAAGGAGTATTGCATGTGGGAGTGAAATTGAGCGCCGGTGGCGAGCAAATAGGGTTGAGCCAGCAGAATGCCAGTGTTGTAACTATTATAGATTCCCTGACTTATACTGCACAAACAACAGATGTTTCGAGAGGAAGACAGCCCAATGGCTCATCTACTTTTGTATACTTTACAACGCCTACACCTGGAGCGAGTAATAATACTGTACCTGCGGGCCAACAACTAATCAGTTTCACCTTGATAAATGCGAATACAGAGCAGGATATTCTAACCTTTACCAGTGGAACTGTAATTAACCTGGCAACATTGCCAACATCAAATTTAAATATCAGGGCAAATACTAGTCCGGCAACTGTAGGAAGGGTGGTTTTTGCATTGTCTGGTACACAGACCAGAAACGTATCGGAAACTGTCGCACCTTATGCTTTATTTGGGGATGTTAGCGGAAATTATAATAATTGGGTTCCGCCGCTGGGCAATTACACTTTAACGGGAACGCCGTATACTACTTCCTCAGGAGGGACAGCCGGAACTCCGTTAACAGCTAATTTTAGTGTAGTTAGAAATACTGGCAGCAACCAGCTACCTGTTGCAAATGCAGGTACAGACAAAACAATAGCGTTACCCGCAAATAGTGTAACTCTAACTGGATCTGGTAGTGATGCAGAAGATGGTACCAATGTTTCATTTGCATGGAGTCAGGTTAGCGGACCAAACGTAGCAGTGTTTAGCAATACCACAGTAGCAACACCAACTGTAAGTTCTCTTATTGCGGGTACCTATGTGTTTAGTCTGACAGTTAAGGATCAGAGCCAGGCGAGCAGTGTGCCTGACCAGGTATCAGTGTTTGTTACTTCCAGTTCAGCTCAGGCAGTAGTCAGTTTCACCTTAGTTAATGCAAATACCGAACAAGATATCCAGATAATTAACAATGGAGCTGTTTTGAACCTCGCTACTTTGCCAACCTCAAACCTGAATATTCGTGCCAATACCAGTCCGGGAATTGTAGGGCAGGTAGTTATGGCTCTATCGGGCGCTCAGGTTAGGAATGTAACTGAAACGGCTGCACCTTATGCCTTGTTTGGCGACGTTAATGGGAATTATAATAGTTGGGTTCCCCCATTGGGAAGTTATAGCTTAACAGGAACACCATATAACACTTCAAGTGGAGGAACCGCAGGTACTGCATTAGCTATCAATTTCAGCGTTGTCAGAACAGGGACTAACCAGTTACCTGTGGCTAACGCGGGGCAGGATATTACAATTAGTCTGCCATTGAATAATGTTACATTGAACGGCTCTGGAACAGACGCGGAAGATGGAACCAATGTGACCTATGCATGGTCGCAAACTAGCGGACCCAATACTGCCTTATTTAGCAGTACGACGGCAAAGACTCCGAATGTTAGCGGTCTGGTAGCAGGAACCTATATTTTCAGCCTTAGTGTGAAAGATCAGCAGCAAGCAACCAGCGCACCAGATCAAGTGACTGTAACAGTAAATCCAGCAAGCAGTTTGCAGGTTACCAGCTTTACCTTGATTAATGCTAATACAGAACAACCTATTCAGACGATTAGCAGCGGATCAACATTGAATCTGGCTACCTTGCCTACCTCTAATTTAAATATTCGTGCTAATACCAGCCCGGCAACCATAGGTCGGGTGGTTTTCGCTTTATCGGGGATACAGGTAAGAAATGCTACTGAAACCACAGCGCCCTATGCACTATTTGGGGATGTAAATGGAAATTACAATTCATGGATTCCGGGGATTGGAAGTTACACCCTTACAGCCACTCCTTATGCAACCAGTTCGGGCGGGACTGCGGGAACTATCCTTACCATAAACTTTAATGTGGTAAATCAGCCGGTACCACTGACTCTTGCTTCGATGAGCCCGTTGATGCAGGTTAAGTCACCTGTTTATTTTCCGCTGCAGGTATATCCTAATCCCGTATCAGAAGGCAGGGTAACTATTTCAAATGGAAAAGATATCGGAGGAAAATTAAGTTATACTTTAAGAGATCAAATGGGTAATCGGCTAAGCAGTGGAATAATAATGAGTGCCCATCCTAGTTCCAATGTTACATTTGACTTTTCAAAATACATGGAAAAAGTTGGCGTGTACTATTTGCAGTTAGATGGGGACAATCTAAAAACAGTGGTTAAGTTAATTAGGTAGTTACATTAATAATGCGCGCTGGTTTCACTGTTCTTTTAACAGAATATGATCGTGAACATTGACACCTGATAGCAATGAATTCTCAACGGCAACCAAACAGGCTTTCTCTCAGGAGGCCTGTTTTGCATTAAAAAATTCGGCGAAGAGTCCGGTTATCTGTAAACTAAACCTGATTAAACTATTAACATTTGTGAGGGGGTATTTTACTCAGATTTTTAACAGCTATACCAGGAATGTACTTTCAGTCTGGGGAAACTTAGTACATTCATGATCTCGTGTTCTTGCACTTTGATTCGTCTGATAGAAGCTATCAATACCGCATACGGCAGCGAAGGATGAAAGTAAACGGCAGTTGTTGAATTGTCAGCTTGAAAAAACAGAACTACGACCTATTGATGAAAGGGTTTAAAGTATAATACGCAGGCTTGAATGACATTGCATTTTAGCTTAACGCGATCGGGAACTTAGTATGGAGCGGAGATACTACTGCATCTCACTTAAGATATTCACCAAATCTGATACTGGTAAAGGTTTGTTAAGTACTGTTTTAACGTATTTGTTATTATTTGCTTTTTGGATATCAAACGGGTCTAATGTAGAGGACAGCATAATGATGCGTGTGTTGTCTTTAATCTCTTCGGGTAGCAACTCATAAGCATTTAAGAACTCAAAGCCATCCATTTCGGGCATCCGCACGTCTAACAAAATTATTAAACCGTTGGTTAGTTCATGCTCGTGTTCTAGTAGCCATGCAAGTCCATTCGCTGCACTGTTTGCAAGGTGAATGTCTGCTGAATGAAACTTATTCTTTAGTAAGAGAGCGCTTACAGGAAGATCAATTTGACTGTCGTCTATAATAAGAATCTTTTGCTTTATATCCATTTTATGTAGAAAGGTCAAGTTATGTGCCAGAAATAAAAAGCTCTACGGTAAAACATAGAAACACAAGTTTCCATTGTTTGTAACCAATCTTCGCAGAGCAGTTATAATAAAATTAAATCTTATAGTAAGCGTTAAAAAATTAACCAGAGTCGGCTCGATAGAAATGAATACGTTATCTTAAATCTAAGATAGTTAAATATTAGAATGTGAGAAGTATGGAAGGTAATTGTTATTTGTATATTTACGAAGAGGATCGTTTATGAGAATACTTTTACTTTATTTAATTATATTTTTCTCGTCAGATGCTCTCGCGTCTGACGATATATATTCACAAAAACGTCCATTTAAACTTCCAAAGGAGGTCACTTCTAAAGATTATTTCCCTGATCGGCTTATTGTTAAATTTAAGGCGGATCCCAATAAATCTATTTCCAGATTCAGTGCATTGGCTGAGATTAAAGATTTCAATATCAAGTCAATTGCAATTACTGGAGTTACACAGATTTTTAAGAATCAACTAACAAATGAAACTTCGGCATTGAAGAAGATTGATGATACATCAGGTCTCGAAAGGATTTTTGAAGTGCGCTTCTCCGGAAAAAGAAATATCGAAGATATCATTAACGAAATCCCGGCAGAATTGGTTGAATACGCCGAGCCCAGTTATATATATTATAATCAGTATACACCGAACGATTCTTTTTTTAGTTCCCGCCAGAGTTATCTCAACCAGGTAAGAGCCACGCAAGCCTGGGACCTGATTAAGAGTTCATCGAATGTGGTTATTGGGATAGTTGACTCCGGCTCAGACCTCGATCATCCCGATCTCGCTGCCAACATCTTTATCAATTCTGCCGATCCGGTAAATGGGGTTGATGATGATCGCGATGGATATATAGATAATAACCGGGGCTGGGATTTAATTGGTCTGAGTGCAGGTAACATAAAGGAAGACAACGACCCTGGTGTAACCAGCGACAGCACAGATCACGGAGTGCATGTAAGTGGAATTGCGTCAGCAGTTTCGGATAATGGAGTAGGGGTTTCGAGTATAGCTTTCAATGCCAAGCTGCTGATTGTGAAGGTAGGCGCCGATAATAATTCCCGTGCTATATACAGGGGATATGAAGGAATAAAGTACGCCGCTGATCATGGTGCACAGATTATTAATTGTTCGTGGGGAGGGCCCGGTGGCGGCGCTTTCGGCTTGGATATAATTAACTATGCGATAAGTAAAGGGTGCCTGATTGTAGCAGCTGCAGGAAATGATGATACGGATGTTCCCGATTATCCCGCTGCATACAATGGTGTTTTTTCCGTTGGCAGCGTCGGCAGTGGTGACACGAAGAGTTCCTTCTCAAATTTCAGTGCCACGGTTGATGTATCTGCTCCAGGATCATCAATTTATAGCACCCGGAATAATGGGACCTATGGCCTCAGCTCGGGTACTTCGATGTCGACGCCTTTGGTAGCCAGTGCTGCCGCCCTGGTGAAAGCAAGGTTTCCAGACTTCACTATGTTGCAGGTTGGTGAACAGCTCAGGATCACTTCTGACAATATAGACGTAGTCAATCCAACCTATGCCGGGTTAATAGGAAAGGGAAGGATTAATGTTCTGCGGGCAGTAACGGAAGCCTCTCCATCAATTCGACATCAAAAATTAACGATAGTGGATAAAGGCAACGGGTCCATCCCTGCAGGGGATACTATTCGTCTATCATTTGATATCAGGAACTTTCTTGCTCCCGCTGCCGGGCTGGTTTTAAAACTCTCCTCGACTAACACGCATGTGCAAATCATTGATAGTGATGTGAATGTGGGAGCATTGGGCACACTTGATAGTAAATCAGGTATCGGACCATTCCGGGTGTTTGTACGGTCAAGTGCTTCGGATAACGAAGAGGTTGAGTTCAAGCTTAGCTATACGTCGAATGCAGGGAGTTATAAAGATTTTGAATTATTTAACGTGACTGTTTCTCTTGATTACCTAAATATCGAAGTGAATAAGGTGTCATCAACAATAACCAGTAATGGGCGGGTGGGATATAGTTCTCCGGATGCTGTTAATGGGCTCGGCTTCGTATATGAGGGCCAGCCATTACTGTACGAAGCATCATTGATGATTGGCACATCGCCAACTCAAGTTTCAAATAATGTTCGGAATGATGTCGGGAGCAGTGATGAAGATTTTCTTAAGCTTGTTCGTGTTGGACGCATCCAAAACACAGATGCTGCTTTTGAAGGGCGATCTGAGTTTAATGACTCAAAGAGTTCATCACCCTTAGGTATTCACGTCATTCATCGCCAATTGGCCTTTTCCGCTGTCCCGGATGATAAATATATTATAGCCGAATATGAAATTGAAAATAAAAGCGCGGCGACCCTTAATGGGGTGTACATTGGACTGTTTTCCGACTGGGATATTGATGAGAGCAACCGCGATATAACCCGCTATGATGAAGTGGACAGAATGGGTTACGTTTACGGCAAAACCGCCGGTTCCAAATACGCTGGAATTAAATTGCTTAAGAGTGTAGCTCCGCCAGCATACTATCCTTTATCATATCAGGTAACTGGTGATCCCCTGGAAACAGGTGGAGGTTTCAGTCTGGCCGAGAAATTCCAAACTTTATCAAGCGGCATCAAATCAAGTGGATTGGGCGATAGTCCTGCAAGTGGTTATGATGTAATGTTTGTATTAGGATCCGGTCCGTATAGTATCCCGGCCAACGGAGCTCTAAAAGTGGCTTTCGCGTTTATCGGCGGTGATAATTTGCAGGATTTACAAACCAGTGCTGTCGCCGCTGAGAGTAGGTACGGTTCACTGTTAAGTCCGATAATATTGCCTTCAGAGGGATTTGTTTTGAAACAGAATTACCCTAACCCTGCAACTAATCAGACGACCATTGAGTTTAGTGTTGCGAAAGAAGATCAAACTTCTTTAACGTTATATAACAGCATGGGGAAACGTGTTAAAGAATTGTTAAATCAGAATTTGCGCGATGGTTCATACCGGATTGACGCCGACCTGACCGATCTTAAAAGTGGCGTTTACTTCTACCGCTTAAAGCAACACAATCGGAATTTATCTATGAAGATGGTTGTTGTGAAATAGCTTATAAGGAATTATAGCAAATGCGACACCTGGGCTCATAGCTTTCTTTCTCACCTAACAAAATCTTGCTTTCACTCCCAACCGTTCTATAAGAATAAGTTGCCGGTCCTCCGCATTGTACACATACAGCATGTACTTTAGTTACCAACTCTGCAATAGACATTAATGCGGGCATGGGTCCGAACGGTTTACCCTGGAAATCCATGTCTAAACCGGCTACCACCACCCTGATACCCCTATTTGCCAATTTATTACAGACTTCAGGCAAGCCCTCGTCAAAAAACTGCGCTTCATCAATCCCAACTACTTCAGTATTTGCTCCCAACAATAATATGGATGCCGAATTTTCGATAGGAGTAGACTGAATTGAATTCAAATCATGCGAAACTACAGCCGTTTCATCATACCGAACATCAGTTTTAGGCTTAAAAATTTCCACGTTTAACTTGGCAATCTGTGCGCGGCGCAACCTTCTGATGAGCTCTTCTGTTTTGCCTGAAAACATGGATCCGCAAATTACTTCGATGCTCCCGCCCAGTTCCTTCCTTCTTTTAAAATTGTGTTCGCTAAACAGCATCTGCGTTTTATTCCCCCTGGTATTTGGCGGCTAATATCCGCAAATTTGCGGTTAATTCAATTGCTATTTCAGGCAATCTGTTAACAATCAAATTGAGTCTGATTAATAATTGTACTTATCTTTATCCTTCAATAAGGATTGTTTTTTTATCTGTTGCAATTTTTAGCACGATAGAAAGTTATAGATCTAAATGCGTAATTAACAATGAATAAGACTATCATTTTCCGGAAAATAGGAGGGATCATATCTGAGATTACTGAACAATATCAATATTTGTCTGGGGATCCGGAAAATATCAATCCGCTTGAGCTTGAACTCTTTGTAGCAAATTCACATTTTTTATCGGAACACTTAGCTATACTAAAAAAGCTGGATGCCAGCGCTGAGCCACAAAGCGCCAGGACCAATTTTAATGCACCTGAACAATTGCAACCGGTTTCAATAGAAACACCAGACGCACTTCCACAGCATGAAAATTATCCTGAGTCAAACGTTGAGGAACCAGCTATTTTCAATCAGGCTGACGAAATACGGGGGCTACCTGTTGGAACTAAGGATGAAATGTGGTTTAAGCCTTTATCGGAAGTCCAGGCGCTATTTTCAAGCCCAAGCATAGCGGCGGAAGAGATTCCGCAAACGCTGTCAAAAAGCGATACTTCGCCGAATGTGTCAGAATTTTTTGAAGAGGCAGCTTCAAAAATACCAGAGCCATCACACGCAGATGTAAGACCGGTCGTTCATTCAGAAATTAAAAATGAAGTAAAATTTGAAGAACCGGAGCAGGAGAAACAACCAGAGCTTTTGAAAGACTTTGAGCCGCTTGAAGAAGCGGAATCAATAAAACAACAAGAACCGGTAAATCAGTCAGAGATAGCAAGAGAAATGGAGTCTGTAAAGGAAAGTTTTCCGGTACAAGACAAGATATATGATCAGGAAGCAGACAACAACAATCCCTCAACTGCTGAAAGAGTTCCAACGTTAAATGAAATTCTGTCAGCAGGGAAAGTTAAAGAGAATGTTGTGTCAAACCTGAATTTGCGGGAGGATAGGGACCTTAAGAGCATGATTAAACTGAACGATAAGTTAATGTTTGTTCGTGATTTATTTAATGGGTATAGTTTAGCTTATAGTGAAGCAATAGACCTGGTTAACCGCTTTGACAATTTCAAATCTGCTGACAATTTCCTGAAGCAGAATTATGCTGAAAAAAATAGGTGGTCTGAGAAACAGAGTTCTGTTGATCAGTTTTACGAGATACTGAACAAGCGTTTTAGTTGACCCAACAGGAGCGCGATAAAGAGTTGGCTTTTTCTTTTAAAAGCAATAAATAGATTGCAAATTAACGCTGACTGCATCCGCTTCGAAGTATGCTGTTTTGGAGTGTAACAGATAAGATCAGATAATCCCCATTCTATTAGAATCCAGCTTAAGGAGAATAAAAAGCAGGATCGTAAAGCTCCACAAAGACGAACCGCCGTAGCTGATAAATGGTAACGGTATTCCGATTACAGGAACCAGCCCTACCGTCATCCCTATATTTATAAAGAAGTGGAAGAAAATTATCGAGGCGACTCCATATCCGTAGATTCTCGAAAAAGATGATCGCTGCCTTTCAGCAATATTAACTATCCGTAATAGCAAGAATAAGTATAGACCGATTACTACAAAGCTGCCTGCAAAGCCCCATTCTTCGCCAATAGTACAGAAAATAAAATCTGTACTTTGCTCGGGTACAAAATCATACTTAGTTTGTGTACCCTGTAAATAACCCCGTCCCCACATTCCGCCTGAGCCGATAGCGATCTTTGATTGATTCACATTATAACCTTCTCCTCTCAGATCGGTTACAGTTCCCAGTAAGACATCAATACGGTTTCGCTGATGCGATTGCAGGACGTTGTTGTAAGCAAAGTCTACACAAAAAATAAATACAATAGAGATTACAAAACCATAGATCACTGTAGTGACAAAGGCTCTATTTCTTTTATAGCTGTATATAAGGAGGCCACATACTGCTACCAAACCCACTATTAGAGTTACTTTGCTCATCAAGAGAGTGAGTACAAACAAGGCGATCAATATAGCCCCTATAACCAGAAAATATCCGGATAATCCTTCACGGTACAGCACGAATATTAACGATCCAAAGGTTAAGGCTGAACCTGTATCCGGTTGCAGCATGATTAAGCCCATAGGTATTAACAGTATTACTGCACATACACTCTGAGTGCGAAGATCCTGGACTTTAGTATTGACGGTGCTCAGATACCGTGCAAGTAACAAGCAGGTTGAAAACTTCGCAAACTCCGAAGGCTGTAACCTAAAGCTTCCTATAGGGATCCAGGCTTGGTTACCGCCAACATTTCTTCCCACAATTAATACCAGGATAAGTAAAAACAAGGTAACACCATAAAAAACCGGCGAAAATGTGTTAAAGAACTTACTGTCTAATAAAAGTATCACTAACCCCAGAATGAGAGCGGAGATAATGAAGATCAACTGCTTGCCGTAATTGGTGTCGAGGTTGAAGATACTTGGCTTTTCTGGGTTGTATACCGCCGCGTGAATATTAAACCATCCGATAATGCATAAAGCAAGGAAGGTCAGGACCACTATCCAATCGACGTTAAAGAAAGGGCTGCGTTGATTGTTCATTTTCCTGATACCTGAGTGGTGGTTGCCGGTACTAATTGAATAGCTGGAGTGGATTTTTTAGTGGTGTCAACCTTCTGTTTTACCGGTTTGGCCTTTGCGGGGGCACCCGGTAATAAATTAGCCTCTAAAAGCCGGTCAACATAAGCTTTAGGTCTTGATATCTTTCGGGTAATATATTTCTCTACCAATAAACTGGCAATGGGCGCTGACCAGGTAGAACCAAAGCCTGCATTTTCTACTACCACTGCAATCGCTATCTTCGGATTATCGCGCGGTGCGAAGGCTACAAATACCGAGTGATCTGCGCCGTGCGGATTTTGTACAGTTCCGGTTTTACCACACATCTCTATACCGTTTATCTTAGAATAAGCAGCAGTTCCGCTTGGAGCGTTTACTACCTTACTCATACCTTCAATTACGGTATCAAAGTATTTTCTGTCAATACCAGCGTCATTCCGTTTCGTATACTCAGCTTTAATTACTTTCTTTTCGCCAATAGCCTGTATAAGGTGTGGCTTAAAGTAGTAACCCCTGTTTGCTACGATAGCCATAACGTTAGCCATTTGTAAGGGAGTTATGCCCAGTTCACCCTGCCCAATAGAAAGTGAGATATTAAAACTGGAACCCCATTTATCGCTTCCCCAACGCTTAGTATATAAGTCAGAAGTTGGCAACAATCCTTTACGTTCATTGGGCAGATCAATATTAAGTTTATCTCCGACACCAAATTTGGCTACAGCACTTCGCCATCGGTTATAGGCATTAACCGGTCTCATGCCTGCCCTGTCGATCATGGCGCTATAGGCATATCCATAATAGGTATTGCACGATTCCTGTATGGACCGTTCGAGATTTACAGACCCATGTACGTGTGTACAGCCCATAAATCCGCGTCGGCCATAACGGTAACCTCCGGCACAATAGTAAGTAGTTTGTGCATTAAGCGATCCGAATTGCTGAGCCACCAGCGCGTTAATTACTTTAAAAATAGAGCCAGGGGGATACTCCGCCTGTATCGGACGGATAAACATGGGCTTGGTTGGATCGTTAAGCAGTTTCATATAATTATTGCCGCGCTGGCGACCCACCATCATATTAGGATCATACCCTGGACTACTTACAAATGATAGAATCTCGCCGGTAGCAGGTTCAATAGCGACGATACTGCCGATCTTGTTTTCCATTAGCTCTTCACCAAATTTTTGAAGATCCTTATCCATGGATGAGATCAATCGCTCACCCGATACGGCAAGTGTGTCATATTTACCGCCGGCAAAATGACCCTTAGGACGATTCAGAGCATCAACCATTAGATTTTGGACTCCCCGCTGACCGCGAAGCAGTTCTTCGTATGACTTTTCGACCCCACTGATCCCGATGTAATCTCCCTGGCGGTAAAAGCCTTTGGAATTTTCTATTGCCTTTTCAGAAACCTCGCCGATATAACCCAGAAACGCTGCTGCGGTGCTGTCGGGATAACGCCGCACGGTTCTGTTTTGTACGAAGAAACCGGCAAACAGATAGAGCTTCTCCTGGAATGTAGCAAAAGTTTGAGCCGATAACTGCTTCTCGAAGATAGAGGCCTTGTACGGCGAATAGTTCCTTGCTTTTTTAAACCGCTTATCAAACCCGGCTTTATCGATGCCGATAAGCCTGCAGAATTCGAGGGTATCAAATGGCGCTACTTCGCGCGGAATAACCATAAGGTCATAGACAGGCTCATTTTGGACCAATATTTTTTCATTCCTGTCCAGTATGATACCCCGGGCCGGATAGATCAGAATCTTACGAAGTACATTATTGTTGGCGGACAGGAGGTATTTATCGCTAATGACCTGGATATAAAAAATCCGCATCAATAAGATAAGTGCTACGACGATGAAGATTCCCTGAATAACAAATTTACGTGCAAAGAAGCTATTCATTAACGCACTTTTTTACGGAAAAACATAAACTCAGCTAAAATTATAAGAAACACAGTAAAGACTGAACTTGAAATAGTACGGATTAGTATGTATCCAAATTCAGAAAAACGAAATGTTTCAAAGCTGAAAAGAACGAGGTGATGAAAGAAGGTTAAAATGACGGCATAAAATATGAACCATCTAAACCCCATTATTCCCAGACTGGGATCCGGTTCATTGTCAAAGCCTTCCCGTTGCACCGTAATACTGATAAATACAATACGAACAAATGCAAGTATTGTACAAGCAGCAGCATTTAAACCAAGGGTATCATAGAATACATCAACCGTTAACCCTGTTAAAAAAGCGAGCAAAAACAATAAGCCATTCGGGATTTTAAATGGCAGAAGCAAAATGAATAAAATATATAAAAAAGGGCTCGCCAGGTTGTAATATCCCACATTTTTCAGAAGAAACACCTGCAGGCACACTAATATAACGAAACGGATAATATTTACGAAAATGACGCGTCCCATTATTGTATTTTATTTGGAGCCTCCAGTTCCTTTTGTTCTTCGGCTAGTAAATTATTGATCACATAAACATAATCAAGCTTAGAAAAATCAGTACTTAACCAAATTTCGATATCGAGAAAACTGTCACCACCTTTCAGACCTGTACGGGTAACACGACCAATCTCAACTCCGGAAGGAAACAGTGAATAGCCGGAAGTTATCACCCGGTTTCCTCTTTTAACAATCACATGGTTAGGAATATCCTTTAATATCGCTAGCCGGGGATCGGTGCTTGCCTCATCCCAAACTAACGAACCGATATTGCCGTTAACTGAAGCACTAATCCGGGTGTCGCTATGCAATACCGACTGAATAGTAGCAAAATGGTCCGAGACGTTCAAAACAATGCCCACAATTCCTTTTGCGCCAATAACTCCCATACCCTTCTTAATGCCATGTTTTAAACCCCGGTTGATCGTGATATAATTGTTTTGCTGGTGAATTGAATTATTTACCACCTTAGCTACAATATAGGTATACTGCTGTTGGGTAATGGTGTCTTTTACTGTTTTCTGTACCACGCTATCATCAAATGAGGAAGTTTTAAGCTGATTCCTTAAACGCGCATTTTCGGCAGCAAGACTATCGTTTGTGCGACCAAGATTCAGGTAACTGGTAAATGAATTGACACGTTGATAAGCATTACCGACAATATGATTGGACGAATTCCAGGCACTTGCCCTTTGATATGAATTATTTTGAAGCAACAATGTCAAAGAGATGATCAGAAAAATGATCAGGAAGAAGAATGCGTTGTACTTGCTGATAAATATCCAGAGGTTACGCATAGGGAAGATTTGAGAGCTGGGATGTAAGATTTGAGAACGACTTCACTTAGTCCGCTGTCTCGAATCTCAAATCTCAAGTCTGATATTATTGCATTAAAAATTTAAAATTTCCGATATTTTTGAGGGCGATACCAGTACCACGTACAACAGCACGTAACGGATCTTCTGCCACATGAACAGGCAGCTTCGTCTTAGAGGCAACCCGTTTATCCAGGCCGCGTAGTAAAGCACCTCCGCCTGTTAGATAAATACCTGTTTGGTAGATGTCAGCCGAAAGCTCCGGTGGAGTAATCTCCAGAGCTTTTAAAATTGCTTCTTCGATTTTAGAAATTGATTTGTCAAGGCAATGAGCAATTTCAGTATACGAGACAGTGATCTGCTTTGGAACACCGGTCATCAGGTCGCGACCCTGAACTGCAAAATCAGCAGGAGGATCAGAAAGTTCCGGTAAGGCTGAACCGACTTCAATCTTAATTTTCTCAGCTGTCCGATCGCCAATCATGATATTATGCTGACGACGGATATATTGAACGATATCACTGTCAAAGTTATCACCCGCTACACGGATAGATTGGTCGCATACGATCCCCGAAAGGGCTATAACGGCAATTTCTGTGGTACCGCCACCGATATCAATAATCATATTTCCCATCGGCTCTTCCACGTCAATACCAATACCAACGGCTGCTGCCATCGGCTCGTGAATCAGGTAAACCTCTTTAGCGCCCGCAATTTCTGCCGAATCACGTACCGCCCGTTTCTCTACTTCAGTTATTCCTGAAGGGATACAGATTACCATTCTTAATGAAGGGAAGAACCAGCCTTTACCATTATTGATCATTTTGATCATGCCACGAATCATGTGCTCCGCCGCGTTGAAATCGGCTATTACGCCATCCTTTAAAGGACGTACCGTACGAATGTTATCATGAGTTTTCCCCTCCATCTGCATGGCCTGGCGCCCGATAGCAATTATCTTATTCGTGGTGCGGTCGAAAGCAACAATTGAAGGTTCGTCAACTACAACTTTATCATTATGTATTATAAGGGTGTTTGCTGTACCCAGGTCTATTGCTATTTCTTGTGTGAACCAGTTGAATAACCCCATTCTTAGTTGTTGTTTTGTTGAAAAGTACGCAAAATTAACTCTTTTTGTTAATGATTATTACAATCAAGCCGCTTAGAGGTTAGATTTAATGTTTAAAATGTCTTACGCCTGTTGTAACCATTGCGATCCCCTTTTCATTGGCCATATTGATCGAATCCTGATCTTTAATGGAGCCGCCGGGCTGTAAAACTGCAACTACACCAGCCTTTGCCGCAATCTCTACGCAATCAGGAAATGGGAAGAACGCGTCTGAAGCCATCACACTACCCGCCAGATCGAAGTGAAAGGCTTTCGCTTTTACTATGGCCTGTTGTAAGGCGTCAACACGGGAGGTTTGTCCCACGCCGCTAGCTATTAAACAGGCATTTTTGGCCAGAATAATGGTGTTTGACTTGGTGTGCTTAACAAGTTTATTCGCAAATTCGAGGTCTTTTAATTCAGCTTCAGTAGGCTTCCGGTCAGTAACCGGAATCATATCTGCAGCTGCTTCTATTTTCAGATCTTTATCCTGCTCAATAATTCCGTTCAGTAAGGTTTTATATTGCTTTACCGGAAGTTTTACGTCTTTTCTCTTTAATAAGATTCGATTTTTTTTACTTGTTAATACAGACAGTGCATCAGCAGAGAAGGAGGGAGCAATAAGAACTTCGAAAAAGAGCTTGTTAATTTCCAGAGCAGTGCTTTCGTTCACTTCTGTGTTGCAGATCAAAACCCCGCCAAAGGCAGAAACCGGGTCGCAAGCTAACGCGTCTTTCCACGCAGTGAGAATATTGTCGCGCGAAGCAACGCCACAGGCGTTAGTGTGTTTCAGGATTACGAATGTAGGGTCAGTGAACTCATCAATCAGTGCAACAGCCGCATCTACGTCAACCAAGTTATTATACGACAATTCTTTTCCGTTTAGCTTATCAAACATCTCATCAAGGTTGCCATAAAAGAAGCCCTTTTGATGCGGATTTTCACCATATCGTAACGGAATAACTTGTTGTTCACTATGTTTAAAAACGGTTATCGGTTCAACCTCATTGAAATAGTTGAAGATTGTTGTGTCGTAATGTGAGGATATGTTAAATGCTGTCCGTGCGAAGTCTCGTCGTTGCGCAAGGGAAGTATAACCGGCATTCTCGATTAGCATCTCTGTCAATTTTGGATAATCGTTTTTTGAGGCGATGATCACAACGTCATTAAAGTTTTTAGCCGCAGCCCTGATTAGCGAAATACCGCCAATATCGATCTTTTCTATTATATCTTCTTCCGCAGCGCCTGATTTTACGGTCTCCTCAAACGGGTAGAGATCGACAATAACGAGATCAATTTCAGGTATTTCATACTCGTCAATTTGTGCTTTGTCTGCTGGTAATCCACGGCGGCTTAAAATTCCGCCGAATACTTTTGGGTGCAGGGTTTTTACACGTCCACCCAAAATAGACGGGTAACCTGTTAGATCTTCAACCGCCACCACATCCATGCCCAGATCACGAATAAATTTCTCTGTGCCTCCGGTAGAGTAAAATACTACTCCTTCGCTATGTAACTGCCTTAACAGAGGTTCCAGATTATCTTTGTAGTAAACTGAGATTAAGGCGTTTTTAATCTTTACAGGATGGCTCATTTAGAAAGTGTTTTTTGGAGCCGCAAAGATAGGTTTTTTGGGCAGAACTTTAAACAGCATCACCTGAGCTGGGTCATTTAATTTGGCACTTTAGAGAAAAAAATAAAGGACAGGCTGGAAAGTCTCCTCATTTTTGGAGAGCAGGTTTAGGGGTGGGAGCAGATTTTTATCTGGAATTTCAGGTAAAATAAAGGCTGGAAATTCCCTGTCTTTTGGAGAGGGAATTAGAGGATGAGTCTTTACACCTCGCGCATTTTTTTAAGTAAAACCTCTATAACTTTGGGATAATGAAGGTGCTCGAGCTGCTGACCTTTAAATTTGATCATTTCAATATCGTCGCCTTTATCGATATGAAAGCGGCTTTGGTGTATGATTTCCCCTTCATCAAAATTTTCATTCACAAAATGAATAGTTATCCCTGATTCTGCATCGCCTGCCTCAAGAATTGCTTTGTGCACATTATCGCCATACATACCCTTTCCCCCATACCTTGGCAAAAGGGCAGGGTGTAAGTTGATGATCTTATTGGGAAACGCTTTTAAAAGGTTTTCGGGAATGAGCCATAAAAAACCAGCCAGTACAATGATGTCTATCTGCAGGTTCTTAAGCAGTTGTATTATATCGTCAGTCTGGTAAAATTCACGACGGTTAAAAATATGCGATGGAACTTCGAAATTGTCGGCCCGCTGTAAAACATAGGCCTCCGGGTTATTAGTAAGGACGATAGCTACTTCCCCCTCATTGTGTTTTTTAAAATACTCCATTATTTTCTGAGCATTTGAGCCGGAGCCTGAAGCAAAAATTGCGATGCGTTTCTTCAAATCCTTGTTATTATTTCAATCAAAGATATTATTTTGAACCTTGCTTCAAAATGAATTCTTTAGAAGCATTCAAATCTTGATCCTTCATGGACAATCATATAGCTTTCATACTGACGAAATGCAAATTTTTCTAAACAATTCCGGAAGTGTGGCTGTCATTCTCCGATAGGTAACAATTAAATTTAATGGTTATGGAAATGTTAAAACATAGAAAGATCGCTATTCTCACCGAAAGCGGTTTTGAAGAGTCTGAATTATTAAGCCCCAAAAAGGCGCTCGAGGAAGCCGGAGCAATAGTTCATATAGTGTCGCCACAGCGAGAGACGGTTAGGGCGATGAAACATCATGAATGGACGGTTGAGTGCAAGGTGGATAAAAGTATCTCCGAAGTTCATGCGGATGACTATGATGGCCTGCTGCTCCCTGGCGGTGTTTTTAATCCCGATAAACTTCGGACCAGCCCAGACGCTCTAAAGTTTGTGAGAGATTTCTTTAGTGCAGGGAAGCCGGTGGCAGCTATTTGTCATGGCCCACAAACATTGATCAGCGCAGACGTTGTTAGGGGCAGAAAAATGACCTCCTATCATTCCATTAAACAGGATATGATTAATGCCGGGGTTAACTGGGTTGATGAAGAAGTGGTGGTTGATCAGGGCTTGGTTACTAGTCGCTCACCCAAAGATCTTCTGGCTTTCAATGCAAAGATGATCGAGGAGTTTGCTGAAGGCGTTCATTCCGGACAACATTTATGAGGTTTACAGGGAAAGAAGTGAGTTAAATAGGCTTCTTCAGTTCCAACCAGTTCTGCTTAGTTATTGTTCCTGCTAAAAGACCTATCCCGGTTCGTTAGAGCTGAGACAGCTGGTCAAGAATTTAAGAAGAAGTGAATCAGTTAATTTTTTGTCAGGTTGCTGAGCTATTTAGGTTTCTTGCTGGCCGAAATTTCAGAGCACAAAAAAGCCGTCCCGGATTCAACTCGGACGGCTTTTTGTAAACTATTTTATTCAGAGATTTCCCCTAGCATCCTGTTCTCTTTCAAGTGCTTCGAAAAGAGCCTTAAAGTTACCAGCACCAAAAGATCGGGCTCCCTTACGCTGGATGATTTCGAAGAAAAGGGTAGGACGATCTTCAACCGGTTTCGTGAATATCTGTAACAGGTAGCCCTCATCATCCCGGTCTACTAAAATTCCAAGTTCTTTAAGCGGCTCAACATTTTCTTCAATTTTGCCAACCCGTTCTTCCAGGTCATCATAGTAAGTGCTTGGAACTTTCAGGAACTCGACTCCTCGGTTTTGCAGCCTAGTAACCGTATCGACGATGTCGTGAGTTGCTATGGCAATGTGCTGAACTCCTTCGTCCCCATAGAATTCGAGGTACTCCTCAACCTGCGATTTCTTTTTGCCTTTTGCCGGCTCATTTATAGGGAATTTCACATATCCGTTTCCATTACTCATTACCTTGCTCATTAGAGCCGAATATTCTGTCGAGATCTGCTTATCATCAAAGGTCAAAATGTTCCGGAAGCCCATTACATCTTCGTAGAATTTTACCCACTTGTTCATTTGGTACCAGCCCACGTTACCTACGCAATGATCTACATACAACAGTCCAACAGGCTCCGGATTGTAGTGGCTCTCCCACTTTTTGTACCCTGGCATGAAGGGGCCGTTGTAATCTTTACGTTCGATGAATAGATGGACTGTTTCACCATAAGTATATATGCCGCTCATCTTTAAAACTCCATGTTTATCTTCAAGCGTTTGCGGCTCCATATACGTTTCGGCTCCCCGCTTTGTGGTTTGGTGAAAGGCATCATCAGCATCATCAACCCATAAAGCAATGATCTTTACCCCATCGCCATGTTTAGTTAGCTGCGTCTGGATGGGGTGATCAGGGTGTAAAGGGGTAGTAAGTACCAGTTTCATTTTATTTTGGATCAGCACATAAGAAGCACGGTCTTTAACACCGGTTTCTGGGCCTGCATAAGCAAGGCTTTGAAAGCCGAAAGCTGTTTTATAGAAGTGAGCGGCCTGTTTAGCGTTGCCCACATATAATTCCACATAATCAGTGCCGTTAAGCGGTAAAAAATCAGTGGTTTCAGTTTTATTGGCTATTGGTTGTGTTTCCATTTTTTTAGTTTTTTAGTACCTAGCAGTTAGTATTTAGTAGACTTGATACCTTATACCTGATACTTTATTCTGTAATCTTTATCCCTTGTTCCTTCATCCTTACTCCTACTCAATATTCACCTGCCAGCTTTTATGGTAGCTTTCATCTTCTATCCCTACGGCATAATCGGTAAGCATCAATGGTTTAAAAGGATCGATCATGACCGCCAGTTCTTCTGTTCTTTCTTTGCCAATTGATTTTTCCACGGTTCCGGGATGCGGACCATGAGGTATACCTCCGGGGTGGAGGGTGATCTGTCCTTTTACAACGCTTTTGCGACTCATGAAATCCCCATCAACATAATAGAGCACCTCGTCGCTGTCTACATTGCTGTGGTTGTAAGGTGCAGGAATAGATAACGGATGGTAATCGTATTTACGCGGTACGAAGGAGCAAATAACAAAATTGTGGCCTTCAAAAGTTTGATGCACTGGTGGAGGCTGATGGACACGTCCCGTTATCGGTTCGAAGTTGTGAATGGAAAATGACCATGGATAATGAAATCCGTCCCAGCCCACAAAGTCGAAAGGGTGAGTGCCGTATACGTACGGATAAATAAGACCTTGCTTTTTGATCAGCACGTTAAAGTCACCTATCTCATCGTGTGTTACTAAATTGGTTGGACGTTTGATGTCCCGCTCGCAAAATGGCGAGTGCTCCATTAGTTGCCCCCATTCATTCCGGTATCTTTTTGGCGTACGGATAGGACTAAAGCTTTCAACGATAAACAGGCGGTTTGCTTCTGTATCAAACTGCATCTGATAAATGGTTCCGCGTGGGATAACCAGATAATCGCCATATTCAAAAGGGATAGCGCCGAATCCGGTTTTTAAAGTTCCCGTACCTTCATGAATAAATATTACCTCATCGGCCTGACTGTTTTTATAGAAGTAATCAGTCATTGATTTTCGCGGGGCTGCCAGCGAAATATGAAGATCTGAATTTACAAGTACGGGTTTACGGCTTTCAAGATAATCGTCTTCCGGCTGGATATTAAAACCTATTAAACTGGTGTGACGAAGATGCTTTTCGCGAGCTATTTTAGGCTCAACGGAATATGGTTCTCCAAGTTCTTTTACAATGGTAGGCGGATGAGTGTGGTACACTAAAGAGTACAAACTCGAAAAGCCTTCTGTGGAAACAAGTTCCTCTGCGTAAAGAGTTCCATCCGGTTTACGAAATACCGTATGACGTTTAGCTGGAATAGTTCCCAATGTATGGTAAACAGGCATAATTAAATATGATAATTCAGATATAAAAATAACGATTTATTGCCGCATTGTGTTTCGCGGCTACTTGCTAACCTTTGGAAGAGTATTGAGCAAATACAATCTTAGACAGCAAAGCATACCGGAATAGAGCGACGGCTTCGCTTGATATTAATAGCTGAAGTTGGATAGGAGAATGCTTCATGCAGTGCGGCTAAGGTATGCTTTTACCCGGCACTGAACAAATCAATATAAGGGCCCAGGCATTAATTCGAGATAACTGGTTTGAAGGGTTTTTTTGTTAGTTTTGGTCACCTTTAAACCCGTAAGCTATATGAAACTAGTTTCCTACAAAACCGAAGACCGTGAGCATTTAGGTGTGTTTATTAACGGCCATATTTATAATCTTAACTCATGTGATAAGCTTATTCCCGATGAGATGGCTGAATTTTTAAGCGGGGGTGTTGAATTGATGGACAGGGCGAAGAAGGTTAACGAAGATATCAGATCCGCTAAAATTCAAGCCAAGCAAGAAGTATTTTTTGAGCTTCTGGCACCGGTACCGCATCCTACTTCTTGTCGTGATGGATATGCCTTCAGACAGCATGTAGCTTCCGCCCGGCGTAACAGAAAAGTAGATATGATCCCTGAGTTTGATCAGTATCCAATTTTTTACTTTACGAACCATAACGCCATTCAGGGGCCGGGTGACATCAGGTGTATGCCTGATCATTTTCAAAAGCTCGACTTCGAATTGGAGGTGTCAATCGTTATCGGTAAAAAAGGCAGAAATATAACGGCCGCGGAAGCAGATGAGTACATAGCAGGCTACATGATCATGAATGACATGAGCGCCCGGACGCTGCAGATGGAAGAGATGGTATTAAATTTGGGTCCCGCCAAAGGCAAAGATTTCTCTACCGTTATAGGGCCGTGGCTGGTTACGCCGGATGAGTTGGAATCGTATAAAGTACCTGCTAAGGAAGGTCATACGGGTAATAGTTACGACTTGAAAATGAAATGCCTGGTTAATGGAATCGAAGTTTCTTCCGGATCGGTTGCAGATATGGACTGGACCTTCGCTGAAATAATCGAGCGTTGTGCTTATGGTGTTGATATTTTGCCAGGTGATGTGATAGGTTCCGGAACTGTTGGAACGGGATGTTTCCTGGAGCTGAACGGTACAGGACTTCTGAATGATTCAACTTTTACGCCGCAATGGCTGCAGCCCGGTGACATTGTCGAAATGGAAATTACGGGGTTGGGACGCTTGAGCAATACCATTATCAAAGAGAATACGGACTGGTCAATCCTGGCAATTAAAAAACAAGTCCCAAGAGAAGTCTGAGCACTCTTATATTAACAGTTTTCAAGTCATTTGCTGCAATACAGAGTCGCCAATATATCGAATGTTAACACTTCACACATCGGATCTTAAACCGGCCGAGCTACAGAATTATTTGCAGTACGCAATTGCGCCAAGGCCGATATGCTTTGCTTCGACTATTGATAAGGCCGGGAATGTAAACCTGAGCCCTTTCAGTTTCTTCAATATGTTTAGTACCAATCCTCCGATGTGCGTGTTTTCTCCGGCCAGGCGGGTAAGAGATAATACAACTAAACACACGCTTGAGAACGTGCTCGAGGTAGGCGAATGTGTGATCAATATTGTTAATTACAGCATGGTCCATCAAACCTCACTTGCCAGTGTTGAGTATGCTAAAGAGACTAATGAATTTATCAAGGCTGGTTTTACACCCTTAAAGTCTGAATTAGTTAAGCCGCCGCGTGTGGCAGAGGCCCCTGTTCAATTGGAATGTGTTATCAAAGACGTTATTTCATTAGGTGATCAGAACGGTGCGGGCAACTTAATTCTTGCTGAAATAAAGATCATCCATATTAAGGAAGAAATATTGGATGCTGATGGAAAGATAGACCAGGAAAAGATTGACCTGGTTGCCCGTCTGGGGGGCGACTGGTATTGCCGGGTCACAAAAGACAATTTATTTAAAGTGCCTAAACCGGTGCGTACGATGGGAATTGGCGTTGATTCTATTCCTCCTTCTATCAGGCATTCTTCTATCCTTACAGGTAATAACTTAGGCCAGTTGGGGAACATAGAAGAATTACCGACCGTTAATGAGATGGAACGCTTGATACATGACCCAGAAATACAGCAGATCTTAAGTGAAACAGAGAATGATCCTCAGCTGAGAGATGTAAAATTCCATACGAAAGCAAAAGCTTTACTTGATCAGGGAGATGTTCAAAATGCCTGGAAAGTGCTACTTATCGGACTTTAAAGGTAAGGGAAAAACCCTGCTTACTTTCTTCGTAAGTTTTGCTAACGATAGTATGAATAACTTTATCAAAGTCTTTAGCGCTCGTTTCCAGGTTGTCAATGATCTGCTTGTTAAGTTCACATCGAGGTTGTTTTTATCAAACAAGCTTATCAGGCGCTGGATGCTCTCAACAGGCCCGCGCAGATCGTGTGAACTCCATTGAGCAATTTCATGCAGACGTTTATTCTGATTCAAAAGCTTTTGGCGAGCTTCCCTACGGACCGTAATATTGTTTGCTACAATAAGCCTTGCCTGATGTCCGTCCAACTCGATCATATGGGAGGCGATGTCAACATAGATGGGGGTTCCGTCTTTCTTTTGGTGCTGCCATTGGGAAGAAAGATTAATGTCATCCAAAATTTCGTGTTCGTTCAACTGGTTTCTTAGTCTTTCATGTTCTACTCTCAGGTCGCAAATCATATAGTGTAAGGTTCAGAAATTCCCTTCTTGAACAGCCGTACATTGGTCGGGATCTTGTTTTTTATGTGCAGTGATGTCTCTAAAGAACAGCGTTACAGTCTCTAAATATGGATAAACGGTTATTTCGAACCATTTGGCCCAATGTGCATTAAATTCTTCAAATTTTGATGGTTGGTTATTTTCCAGGGCGCTTTGTACTTTCGCAATAAGTTGCTGTTCGTCGTCAACCAGGAAATATAGATCTAAAATCTTCCTCAATCAGAGAATCTTCCGGTAGTTTTACCATTTGCCTGGCCATCTGATTGAACGCGAGAACTATCCAGTCTTTACTCACATTGAAAAAACCATCTGTATAATTTCCAATTATATAACTCATCCATTGGTTGAGTTGGAAATTCTGCTCCCGGGCAAGGTCCTTTGAACTGATCTGAAAAGAATTTGTAAGATTTTTATTTTCTTCAATGGTTTTCGCAAGTAGTGCTTCTGCGGTCTTCAGTTCAGAAATATCGCGAGCGAAACAGTGGATTTAGTCCATTCTCGTCCAGAAGGAAACAATTCCAGGACATCCACTTATAACCGGATTTTTATAAAGAAATCTGTTTAAAGATGTCAGGCAGGCCCGGAATATTCATTTTCAGAAGTGCTTTCTAGGTAAGATCCCCGTCATCGTGATGTATGAAATCGATATAAAGCTTAGAAATTAATATAAAGCGTAGAAATTAATTATGCTTCATGGTAGCCCGAAGCTTGACAAAAGGAAGCGTTAACCATCATGAATTGTGCTCCAGTACTGAAAATACATAATCATTCAGGGAATGAGCCGAAAAGCAATTCCAACTACCATGCGGTGATTTCGGGGCATTGCATAAATCCTATAACGCGTTCTAACCAGTTACAAATTGTTGATATTCCGTACTTCTGCTAACGAAGAACCGGGGATTTTATGTTTTAAGCAGAGAGACTTATTTTTTAAGTGTTTTTGATTTTTAATTAAAGTCATCAGGATGATAGGCAGAAGAAGCTTCACTTTCAAGCCATGTCTTTTTAACGATTTTATGAATCACAGTATCCAAGTCGTGAGCTGTGATCTCAAGGTATTGTACAATCTCTTTGTTAAGTGGATTACTTATATGTTCTTTATCAAATAAAGTAACCAGCCCTAGAATACTAGCCAGAGGCTTACGAGTTTCGTGCGAACTTATATGAGCAATTTCTCGGAGCCGCTGGTTTTGAGCCAGAATTTCCCGCCTGTTTTTCTTCTCATCAGTAATATCCTTTATTGCAACGAGTCTTGATCGACGGCCATTGATCAATATAGGATGAGACACTACATCGACTATCATTGCTGATCCATCTTTTTTAACGTGAGTCCATTCGCATGCTACATTAAGGTCCTCGAGAAAAGCCTTACTTTCCAGGTGCATTCTTAATTTTTCATGGTCTGCGGGAATGCGAATACTGAAAAGGTCCAAATTCATAAATTCTTCCCTGGTATAACCATAAAGGGAGAGGGCCGCATTGTTAACCATCGAAAAACGTTTGCTTTCCATGTCATAGGTCCACAATGGCGTAGGGTTATTAGAAAACATATTTTTATAGTTTTCCTGGGATTGCATCAAGCTCTCCTGATTTTTTTTAAGCTCGGTGATATCCTGCAGTGCGCCTACGATTCGGATAGCTTGATTTTCACGATCACGAATAATAAGACCCTTATCGATCACCCAGGCATAGGTGCCATCTTTTTTCAAATACCTGTAATCTTCTCTCCACCTTTTAGCCGATTTATCTTTAACTGCTTTGTTGAGACTTTTTTCTACCCGCTCAAGGTCTTCCGGATGGACATTATGTTCCCATTTTTTTAAATCAACAATTTCAAATCCTGCTTCCTGGTTGTAGTACTTATCGAAGCCATCTCCCCGATAGACCTGCTTCGAGGTTAGGTTGAAATCCCAAATGCAGTCACTGGTAGCCTGCATAATCAGTTGAAACCGCTCATTACTAAGTTCGGCATCCATTTTAGCCTGGTTATTTTCAATGAGTAATTGAAGGATAGTCCCAAGTCGCTGGATGAGCCTTGTTTCCTTCATCAACGCATTTTTATGGCCGTTGTTGAAGATGGTTATAACCGCTAATACATCGCTATTTTTATTTATTGCCGGGATACTTCTGGATGAACTTATGTTGTATTTGTCTAATATTTCCCTGTAATCAGTAGCTATATTCTCTTTCGAGATATCTTTAATATAGACCTCCGAACTGTTAAGCACAGCCTTAGTGCAGGGGCTGTTCCCAGTTCGAATTTCATTGCCATGAGTTATACCGCAAAGTTCGCTCATAGAAGGAGCCGAAATGCGATATATGGTATTATTACTATTGTCTACGATGCTTAAAGATGTTTTGAAACCATAATGGATTTGTTCAAAACCGCTTAATAAACTATCCATTATCTCCTTAAGGGAATAAGTTGAAGCAGCATTCATTTCAAGCACCTTTTTCTCAAGTGCCAGGGTTAGCTGATGGATCTTTAAACTAGTAACATCCCTGATCATTACTGTTAAAGAATCCTCAAACGGATAGGCGTTTAACTCAAACCACTTATTAAATAGGGGGGAAAATTCCTTAAAGTGAACCGCTTTATTCTGTGTAAAAGCTCGGTTGAACTCTGAGTGGAATAATGTGTTTAGGCCGTTAGGTATTACATTCCAGATATTGGCTCCTATAGCAATGCCGGGGGGAAGTCCCTTAGTATCCCTGATCACTGAATTGAATGATGTAAACCTCCAGTCGCGGCTTAAGGTAAATGAACCTTCATTATTATATTCAATCAGATTGTTGAATCTTCTTGAATTACGAAGGACGTCGTGTTCCATTTCACGATTTAAAGTTACATCCCTTGAATTTACTACAATCCCCTTGATAGACGGATCATGAAGCAAATTAGTAGCAACTGTTTCCAGCCAATGCCACTTACCGTCAGAACTTAGATACCGGTAAGCCGGAACATCAACTTTATATTTTGTCAGGCAGCTATCAAAAGAAGACATTACCGCACACACATCGTCGGGATGGACAGAGCTGAACGCGCTTTTGTTAATATAATATTCCGGATCAAATCCTAATATTCGCTTTACGCTCGGGCTTATGTATTGAAAATTTCCTTCAACTGATAAAATAGCAACAATGTCTGTGCTATTTTGCACCAGTGCCTGAAACCGATGCTCGTTATGACCGTTCAATTCCTTACAATTGATGGCCAATGGCGCGGGAATTGATGAATCAACAACCACCTGCTTAGTTAACCGCTCATGAAGATGTCTGGCTATCGGAATCTGCTGATTTAGGTTCTTTGCGCTGATATAGATCCTGCCATTACTCAAAATGGCCTTCCATGATAGGGTTTTGTTTGACTGTGTAATATGCTTGCAGCGCGCTTCAAATACCGAAGGCGAGTCTGGTACTAGTGTTAATAGTGATCGTTCAACACTTTCCTGATCGTCAGAATGAAGAATACTTAAAATATCAACTTTTAAAAGTTGAGACTCAGTTAATCCTGTTTCGCGTGTGAGCTGGTAGTTGACTTTTTGGAAGTGTCCTCGCGTATCAGTTATGCATTGGACGTTTTCAGATGAGTTGAATAATATGTTCAGATCGATCGTATCGATCGTTGAAACCTCACTTTTATTTTTCAATATGTTCTAAACCCCGTCTCTATCATTGTTTCCAACACTCATCATCATCAGGTTGTGTACGAACACACACATTAAAAAGTTTGTAATAGTCAAACAAAAATTTACAAACCAAGAGTCTGTTTTAGCTTCCCATATCCCGTTTTGCTTACCGGAATTTTATCGCCCGATTTAAGAACAGCTATATGAGTTTCTTTTTCATAAGGATCTATCCGTGTAATTTCCTGGACTTTTAAAATATAGGAGCGATGAACTCTTACAAACTGACGGGGATCAAGCATTTGTTCGAAATAAGCCATCGTTTTATTTTTAAGATATGAGCCGTCGGGCGTATGTATTTTTACGTAGTCATCGTCTGCAGCCAGAAAAATCACATCACTTACAGGAATGATCTTAATCTTCGTACCCGTTTTCACTACAATACGTTCGGTAGAAGGAGAGGGAAGACTTTCAAGAAGTTGTTTGGTATTGTTAGCGCTTTGTGCCGAATCGTACTGGTCGATGAACTTTTGTATGGCTTTATCAAAACGTTGCTGACTAAAGGGTTTCAACAAATAATCAATGGCATGTTCTTCAAATGCCCGAATAGCAAACTCATCGAAAGCGGTGGTAAATATAACTGCCGGCGCATTATCAACCAGTTCAAGCATTTCGAAGCCATTTACTTTTGGCATCTGAATATCCAAAAATATCAGATCGGGCTGATGTTGCATGATTGCTTTAACACCTTCGAAACCATCATTGCATTCCTGAATAATTTCTATCTGTGGCCAGGCCCTCAAATATTCAGTTACAACCATTCTTGCTAAAGGTTCGTCGTCTATCAATATTGCGCGCATTGTTTCTTATTGGGGGATTTTAACAGTGGAAGTAAATATATGGCTATCACTACTCGTTTCCAACAGGTCAATGCGCCCAAATAATAAATGAAGTCTTCGTTTAACCCCACTTAACCCGAAGCCGGTACCATGCTTAGGTCGTGAAGTTTCCGGATCGTAGGGATTTTGAACACTTACATGTAGCTCATTATCAAAGCAATCAGCCTTAATCTGGATGTGTACTATCCCGGTTGTATCGTACAATCCAAACTTTATTGCATTTTCAACAATAGGTTGAAGGATCATTGGTGGAATGAGCATTTTACTGCAGGATTCATCAGCGTTGATCTCTGTGGCTAAGCGATGACCAAACCTCACCATCTCAATATCAAGGTATAATTGTAAGTGCTCTAACTCTTCTGATAGGGCTACAGGCTGTTGATCTTCCTTTTTTAGCGTTCCCCGTAAAAAATCGGAAAGTTTATGGATCATCCTACGCGCTTCCTCAGGCCGGCTTCCTATCAGTGCAGTTATAGAATTGAGGCTATTAAAAAGGAAGTGGGGTTGAAGTTGTTGCCTTAAATTATATAATTCGGCTTCCCGGGCAAGTTTTTCGGCATCGGCTTTACGCTGTTCTATTTCTTTTTGATCCTGCTGAGTATACCAAAGCACACTTAAGACTGCAGTTAATCCAATCATCAGTAAGCCAATAAAATACCTTACCGGAAGGGATTTGTATAGGAAGTCTGCATAATGGGCATCCTTAGAAAGCAAAAAAGATAGTAGCCATTGACTGGCAAACAGCCAGATTGCTGATAATATTAAACACCAGATAAGCATGTACATGTACCTGTTCTTTTCCGGCCGGTAATATTTCAGGTTATTAGCCATGAGCAGACTGGCGGTCGTAAGTAAGCCAATGCTCACTGCGCTATCAATAATGGAAGTTTCAACATCAAATCCAAACCAGAATAAAATGATGAACTGGAACAACAAGCAGCTCAATACATATCTTACGACGATCCAGAAGTATTTGAGTTTAAAGTTTGAAGTTGACAAAGTTCGGTGATTAGATGCCTGATAAAATTATACGTAAATTATAATTAATGCTTAAAAGCTGCGGATATCAATCCCGCCGAATACAGAAGTGCCCTCTATGATCAGTATCTTGTCAGGATTTGCTTCCGTGGGCTGCAGTCGCTTATCCTCAATGCCCCCGAATACGGCAACCATTTCTGAGTGAATAGTCCAATTAGCGGGAATGATAATTTTAGTTCCACCGAACACCTGGGTTACCTCCAGCTTAACGCGCCCTTGAATATCTGCCTGAATCAGGTTCAACTCGGCACCGCCAAAGAAGTTTACTACTTCGCCCCCTTTGAAATTCTTGGATACAACCGTTTTTTTTACTGCACCGAAAATGGAGGTAGTGTTCAAGTAGTCCTGCATATCCCGGGTACCTTCCTGGCTTGCATCTGGATCTGTATTCATATCATAGGCAGCTGCTTCGCCGGTAACCGGGTCAATGCGTTTATCCCAGGTAAGGGCGCTATTTCCGCGCTTCTCTAAGCGGGGTTTAAGGATCATCCAAAGGCCGAAAGCAATAAAAGACAATGGCCATAAGAAGCCGCCTATATCCCATCCGGGTATATTGTTAAGCCAGAACACTACTCCCAAGAGGATCAGTACAAAAGGAGCCGGTTTTTGGTAGCCCTTACGGGAACCGATATAAAGGCCGATAACAATAAGTATCATAGGCCAGCTGATGAGATATGACGGGAAGAAAGGAAGATCGATGGACCGCAACAATAAGATACAGCCAACAGCTAAAAGGATGAAGCCAACAATAGCTTTACCTGACTCTTTATTCTTAAAATTCGAATTCTGCATGTTCGTGTGTTTTAATCAAATGTATGTCGTAAGAGTTTATACTGCAAAGCGTATTAGGCAATAAGCGTTAAGTTCTCGGTAAAGTGCCTAATTTTATCGGTGAAATTACCGCATATGGTTCTATATAAAAAATATCAAAACCTTATGCTCGCAACCATTGTAATCTAAGCATGTCTCCTTAAAATCATTAAGACTTATTACCAGTAATATTCATCTAAAGTTTGGAATTATGAAAGCAGCAGTTATTCACAAGATCGGAGACATAGATGTTGACAATGTAGACGATCCCCGTATTCAAAGGGGTATAGAAGCAATTATCAGAGTTACTGCCTATTCCTACACCATATACAACGTTTTTTTAATTCAAGCCAATACCAGGTGATATAATTTGGCTATATAATTTCCTATTTAACTCCGATCCTTTTATGACAACTAGAAATAAGTTTATTTTCTCTACAGGTATTGAAAATAGCTATCCGATGATCACGTTGCCGAATGGAGAGAGGAAAAGGGTGGACGAGATGGAGAAATGCGGCCATTATGCACGTTGGAAAGAGGACTTTCATCTGGTTAAAGAGATGGATATTGAATTCTTAAGGTATGGTCCGCCATATTTTAAGGTGCATACTGCTCCAGGTAAATATGATTGGAGTTTCACCGATGAAACTTTCAATTATTTAAGGCAACTGTCCATAATTCCTATTGTGGATCTCTGTCATTTCGGGGTTCCTGACTGGCTGGGTGACTTTCAGAATCCTGATTTCCCTGAACATTTTGTAGAGTATGCTAAGGCTTTTGCCACACGATTTCCTTATCTGCAATTTTATACCCCGATAAACGAAATTTTTATAGCGGCAACCTTTTCGGCTCAGTATGGCTGGTGGAATGAATGCAAAAGCGATGACCGTTCTTTTGTAACGGCCTTAAAGCACCTTTGCAAAGCTAACGTAATGGCTATGCAAGCTATTCTGAAGATCCAACCCCAGGCAGTATTCATCCAAAGCGAATCGTCAGAATATTTCCATCCCGAAAATCCTGATTGCGACGCTCTGGCTACTTTTCTTAACCGGAAGAGATTTTTATCCCTGGATCTTACATACGGCTTTCCCACCAGCGTGATCATGTATGAATATCTTCTTCAGAACGGCATGACCAGAGATGAGTATCATTGGTTTCAATCGCATAGTTTCATAAAGGGAAGTTGCGTGATGGGCAATGATTACTATGTAACCAATGAACATATGGTCCACGAAGATGGAACTACATCTGCTTCCGGCGAAATATTAGGCTATTATGTTATTACCCATCAATACTTCAGCCGCTATAAACTGCCGGTAATGCATACGGAAACTAATATCATCGAACCCAATTCAGTTGTCTGGCTTCAAAAGCAGTGGGCCAATGTTAGGAAATTGAAACACGACGGCGTGCCGGTTTTCGGTTTTACCTGGTATAGTCTAACGGACCAGGTAGATTGGGATTCGGCTTTGCGAAATGATGCTGGCAATATAAATGCTTTAGGATTATATGATCTTAATCGCAAAATCAGGCCCGTTGGAGAGGCTTATAAAAAGTTAATTAAGGACTGGCGATACTCTTTAGAAAACGAAAGCTTCGGGATTCATTTTCAGCAATAAAAATCTCTTTATCTAAAACGAATAAATTGTTTTTAAATCATCGGAGGAAAGGCTCATATGCGTCTCAACGCTGACAGGGCTTTGAACCCTGTCAGCGTGCTATATTTCCCTCCTTGTCGGATATCTAAATACAGAACAGGCTTTCGTTAATTTTCTATCTACATTCACCTGCTCAGCTTCGGGTCAGCCCACCAAATTGACGGGCTAACACGAACGAGTTACGAGCCAGCTACGAACGATGTAGCCGTCTGGGGCCTGCTGTAAAATAGAAAGCGGCCCCATATCGAAATTTCTTATGAATAAGGTTTTGCCATGGCCTTGCACCTTGGAGCTACTAACTTTCAAATTGGCCTTCTGGCATCTTTGCCCATTCTGACTAATACCTTTCAGCTTATTTCAGTATGGCTTGTTAGAAAGTACCAAAACCGTCGTACAATCTCTATTGTCACCTCGTTGATTGCCCGTTTTGCTTTGGTTATTGGTTTGTTATGCCGCTGCCCTGCAGCTCAAGTGTATAGTGTTTTATTACTTGTCCTGATTAATATCTTTAGTGGAATTTCGACTTCCGGAATCAGTTTAGCTTTAAATAATATCGTAATGAAACTGGCTCCTTAGGAAGATGCCACAGCCTACATTTCAGTTAAAAACATAATCATTTCATTTTTTTCCGCTATTGCTCCTCTCGTAGGCGGACTGGCAGCTGATTTTTTTACATCGCATTCATTGATCTGGAACATTGAATGGCGAAGCGCCGGAGCAAGTTCTATGCTCACCATAATTAATCTTCAGGGGTGGAACTTCTTTTTTATTATCGGAGGTGCTCTGGATTTGTTTTCACTTCGTACCCCTACCAGGGTTAAAGAAAACGGCGAGGTTCAAAAAGATCGTGTGGTGATTTACAGGCATGGTCGAATGAGAAAAAATCTCGCACGCGGAGCAAGAAGGTCGATAGCCTATAGACCTGATTTTCTCTCCGATAACCTCCGTAAGCACATCGGCTCTATGTTTAATTAAGGTGTCTGTCAAAGATAAAAGAGGCGGCTAGAATATTCAATTTAATTTTATATTTGCCGATTTGAAGGGACATATCTAGTCTTATTTTACATTTCTCGTGCACCCTTACCTAAAGAATTTATTTGGTATCATCTTTGCAAATTAAATGAATTAGAAACCCAATTAATTTTTGGTTCATTTAAGGTTGATGGTTTCCGTTTCAACGCAACAACCAGTTAAATCTGTTCCCTAACCGCTCGTCAAACATGATTACTAAACTAAATTTTATGAAAGGCTATATACTAACCGCCTGTTTTGCTGCATCAATTTTATTAATGGATGGCTGTGCTGTAAATCCGGTTACCGGCAAAAAGCAAGTTGTGCTTATGTCAGAGGCTCAGGAAATTGCAATGGGCAAAGAAGCCGATCCGCAAATTATACAGCAGTTTGGTCTATACGACAATAAAGAACTTCAAGACTTTATTAATGTTAAAGGAAAACAGATGGCGGCCATCTCTCACCGCCCCGGTTTGGATTATAAGTTTAGAATTGTAGATTCCGATGTAATTAACGCGTTCGCCGTTCCAGGAGGTTACGTTTATTTTACACGGGGAATCATGGCGCATTTCAATAATGAAGCAGAGTTTGCAGGCGTTTTAGGTCATGAGATAGGACATATTGCCGCCCGTCATTCTGTTGAACAGCAGAGGAACCAAATGTTAGGACAGCTTGGTCTTATAACCGGAATGATTATCTCACCGGAGTTCGGTCAATTTGCGGAACAAGCTTCTCAGGGTCTTGGTCTATTGCTTCTAAAGTTTGGTCGGGATGCCGAAAGAGAATCCGACAAACTGGGTGTAGAGTATTCTTCCAAAATTGGATATGATGCGCATGAGATGGCAGGATTCTTTCACACGCTTGAACGTAAATCGGGCGATGCTGCAGAGGCGATTCCTGATTTCCTTTCAACCCACCCAAATCCGGGCGACCGGAATGTTGCAGTAAACCAATTGGCTACAGAGTGGGCAAAGAAGTTAAACCTGACAAACGCGCAGGTAAATCGTAATACTTATTTGAAACGTATTGAAGGATTGGTTTACGGAGAAGATCCTAAGCAGGGATTCGTAGAAAACAGTGTGTTCTACCATCCGGTTTTGAAACTGCAATTCCCGATTCCTGCAAACTGGGCATATCAGAATACACCTGACAGAGTTCAAATGGCTCCTAAAGATGGTCGTGCCATGATGATGCTAACTCTTGCTCCAGGTAAATCACTACAGGAAGCAGCGAATGCGATTCTGCAGGGCTACAACCTCCAGGCATTAGAGTCAAGAGAAATTTCTGTGAACGGCTTACCAGCAATGGCCATCGTAGCAGATCAGAAACCTGCAGATCAACAGCAACAACAACAACAGCAGGTAGTGCGTACTTTGTCATATCTGATACAGTATAACAATTTGATTTACCACCTGATTGGGGTGACAAGCTCAAATGATTTTAACAATTACCTTCCATTATTTACCAGTACGATGGGTAGTTTCAAGGAGCTTACAGATGCGTCAAAGATCAACCGTAAACCAGAGCGCGTACGGATTAAAACCGTTAAGCAGAACAGCACTTTAGAACAGGCATTGCGCAGCTTTAACGTTGAACAGAAACGGCTCGAAGAACTTGCAATTGTTAACGGAATGAACCTCACTGACCGGGTTGCGCAGGGCAGCTTGATTAAAGTAATTGAAAAGTAAGGACCCTAAGTATAGCTGATCATAATATTTGCAATCAACTGGGTTGCAAGTGTTATGACAGCTTAAATTCCGGGTTGTAGATCAACCCTATAATATTTCCCCAGGGATCCTTCACGCTGGCGACGAGTATCTCGCCACCAACATTTTCAGGAGCGCTATGAACAGCGGCTCCTAAGCTGATTAACCGGTTATATTCGTTATTTATATCTTCAACACCCCAGTAGGTTAATACGCTTTCTGCTTTATCCCCAACCTCTTCTTCCTCAGGCTGCAGACCTAATTCATAGCCGCCGATATTGAATCCCACATAAAAGGGCTCATCAAAGTAAGGACTGGTTAGAAAGGCTTTAGAGTACCACTCTTTGGCTACATCAATAGCTGCTACCTTATATATGGTGGTGCGTAGCCCAAGTATTTTATTTTCTGACATAGAATCGCTTTTATTTGTTGGATCGGTAGTAAGAGTGGGATAAGAAATCAACAAACTTTTCGTCAAGCTCATCGACATTTGATAATACAATCATATGTGAAATACGGGGCATCGGTCCGGTAAGTTTAGCTTTCTGAAGAACATCTGTCACGGATTCGTCGCCCAGATCAAGACCTAAGCGGATTTCTTTGGGTTTGATATTAACTGCGGCAAACTCACGCTGGGCTGTAAATGAAATGTATGTTTTTTTTGCGATCAGCTGTGTTTCCGGAAATTGATCAAGGATTTTATTTGAGACAGCCTCAAATAACGGTTTCATCGCCTCACATTTTGCAAATTGGTTATCGAGGAGATTTCCTTCATTTTGATAAACAACGTTGCCCTTGTTTAAATAGATTCCTGCAACAAATTGAGCCTGCATATGGTTTAACTGGTGATCTTTTTTAAGCCAGTTAAGTATCTCCATCTGTTTGGTATATCCGGTGGGTTTAACAACAGCAAGCCATTCATCCAGACTTTTGCCTGTCTTCTCTTTTGCTGTTTGTATAAACTCTTGTTCGAACTCTGCTGGTGTTTTGGCCATAGTTTTAAATCTTGTCAGAATTAAAACTACACAATTTCATCAATATCAGGATCTCGCTCTGGCGAAATCTAACTCAAGAATCTTGGAATGGTTAGGCAAACGAATAGTCAACACGACTCTTCGTTTAGGGAACTTTTAAATACCTGAAGCGCACGTTTCCTTGCAAAGTCATGATCAACGATCGGCTGAAGATAATTTGGTGAGAAATCCTTTATCCAGGTTTTTATATACCGTAACTGTGGGTCGAATTTTCTGGTCTGCTCTGTTGGATTGAATATTCTGAAATAAGGGGCAGCATCACAGCCGCTGCCGGCTGCCCACTGCCAGTTGCCGTTGTTTGACGATAGCTCATAGTCAAGCAGCTTTTCAGCAAAATAGGCCTCACCCCACCGCCAGTCAATCAACAAGTGTTTAGTGAGAAAGCTGGCCACGATCATTCTAACCCGGTTATGCATCCAGCCAGTCTCATTCAGCTGCCGCATGCCAGCGTCAACGATTGGATAACCAGTTTGACCGTTACACCAAAGTTTAAACTCTGCCTCGTTATTTCGCCACTTTATCTGATCGTATTTCTTTTTAAAGCTGTGATTCACCACATGGGGAAAATGGAAGAGGATCATCATGAAAAACTCGCGCCAAATAAGCTCATTCAACCATTGTTCGTTCAGACGACTTGCTAATTTCGCCAGGTGGCGAACACTTACCGTTCCAAAGCGCAAATGAATCCCCAGTTGACTGGTCCCGTCAACGGATGGAATATTGCGGGTATCATGATATTTTACGATCGTTTCTTCGTTTATGGGTAACCCATGAACGTTAATTGAAGCTTCCTCGAATCCGAGCTCACTGAGTACAGGAAGATCAATAGGTTTAGATTTAAACAAGTTTTGCAGGTGATCCTCAACTTCAAGGCTCATGGGTGGCTGGTTAAGATATTTCTGTTTCCATACCTTAGAATAAGGCGTGTAAACAGTATACGGACTGCCATCGGATTTCATTACTTCTGATTTTTCAAAGATGACCTGATCTTTGAAGCTGTAAAAGGGTATGCTTCTTTTCTCTGCAAAAAGCTTGATCTGTTCGTCCCTGTCGAGGGCATAAGGTTCATAGTCGTGGTTTACAAATACGCCCTTTACATCATATTGGTCGAATACTTTTTCAAAAGCGGAGAGCGGAATATCATGTAAAATACACAAGGACGAACCGTTTTGGATCAATGTAACATTCAAGTTCTGAAGTGCGCGATAAATGAAAGTAACACGCTTGTCTTTTCTGTCAGAAAGTTTGTCAAGGATCAGAGTGTCGAAAATAAATAAGACTAATACCGGATAGTTACTCTTTAATGCATGATAAAATGCCGTGTTATCCGATACGCGAAGATCCCTTCGAAGCCAGCAGATACTTACTTTACTCTTCATTGATTTAACGCCCTAATATCGTCTGCGAAATACTTTTACGATTTTGGAACGCATGTATTCCAATGTTGATAAAAATAATTAGGGCAGTAGTCACTGCCGCATAGGCAACCGATTGTTCGCCATCCTGATTCGATACGGCTACTGCCGCCAATCCCCAAACGCCCGCCAAGGCAAATTCACGCATATTCCGGTTCCATATCATAAAGATGTTTACAGCACCAGCAACAATAAGCATGATGATTGCCCAGGTAGTATCAGCTAGTCCGAATCCGTTCCATTCAATTTTGGTAAGCCATGCGGAAATGTTGGCAATAAGAGCAACAGTAATCCAGCCCGCATAAATAGAGAATGGCCACCACACGAAAGCGAGCTTTTTTAATGGAGCATCAGATAATTCCATATTCGTTCTGATCATAATTATCAACAACGAAAAAAGGATAATCACCATGATCAGCACGGAAGCGCCAGTAAAGTTGTAAAGCCAGGCAAAGATCCATATGCTATTAGCGATGCAGGAAATAACAAACCACCATCCAATCTGTGAAACAATTTCATCATCTTTTGTCTCGTTGAACAGGCTACGACCCTGGTAGATTATAAACCCAAATAAGCCCAGATAGATCAAACCCCAAATTGAAAAAGCATAGCCGGCAGGGGTGAAAAGGTTGTCATAACTTGCCGAGATACTGCTCATAGTATTTCCGTTAAAGATCCCGGTATTTGACAAGTAGTTAAAAATAAGAGTAATAACGAAAAATGCCGCGTTGGCTATTTGAAGTGTTTTTTTCATAGTGTCTTGCTAACAGCACTTCTCGTAAACATTGATTCTAAAACTTGTTTTCTGAAAGAGAAGATACTCTCAACCTTTTTCTTAACAATCAGGAAATGAGCAAGCTCACCAATCACTCCAAAAGGCAGCTGGTATTTTACTTCGTCCTGCATTAAGATGCCATCATCTACTTGCTGGTATGTATGGGTGTGCTCCCATAACTTGTATGGACCCTTTAGCTGCCGATCCGTAAAAAACAAGGGCTTTTGTACCCGGCAGATTTCAGTCTCCCATTTTAACGGGATACCTAGTAAAGGCTTTACAGTATAATTGATCAGCATACCTTCATAGATCTCCTGACCATCTAGTTCTGTCAAGATCTTGAAATCTAATTCAGGAGGGGTTATCAAAGCCAGGTTCTTTGCTGATGAGAAGAAATCCCAGGCTGTTTCAAGATCTATTGGTAAGAACTGCTCTGTCGTGTAATAGTAAGTTCTCATCGGTTAGAAATTTTGATCAAAAGTAGCGCGCACTTTTGGTAAACAGATTTTTAGCCAGGCTGAGTAATTGGAGGGGTTTAAATTGATGTCATTCTCCAACGCCTCAAGGCTTATATACTTCCAGGCTTTCACCTCTTTAGGATTTGGATGCGGTAAATCATTAGTAGTTCCGAAATAGACATGGTCAAATTCATGCTCAGTCAGCCCATTTTCTAATTCTGTTTTATAAATGAAGCTGAATTTAAATTCCAGCATGCATTTCATACCCATTTCTTCATCAAGTCTTCTGGCGATTGTTGCGGATATTTCTTCACCTTGAATAGGATGACTGCAGCAGGTGTTGCTCCATAATCCTGCTGAATGATACTTCTCGTCTGCTCTTTGCTGCAATAGTAGCTGGCCTTCCGAGTTAAAAATAAACACAGAAAAAGCACGATGAAGCGCTGCTGTCTGATGCACAGAGAGCTTATCCATTACACCGACTTCATTGTCGTTGTCATCTACAAGAATTAAAAGTTCAGACATAGTTTTAATATTGGCCTGATTAAACAAGGTTCAGTTTATATTCACACAAACTGTTTATCATCAAGCCGATCTTTTTCCCGTTATTAATTCTGATTCTTTCTGACAGCACTCTTTCGGCAGACAACCTTCTAATCTTATTGAACAAGGAATTGTAATAGACATATGCCATATATACACCGGCTTTGGATGATGGTGGAAGCATTTTGATGCCAATTAAGGCGACTTTGAAATCCTCAGAGATCTCCTGCTCGATCTGTTCTTTAGCCTCGCTGTTAAAACTTGACATGTCGACGTTAGGGAAATATGTTCTGCTTAAAAGCGAATAGTCGTCTTTCATGTCACGAAGAAAGTTCACCTTCTGGAAAGCCGCACCAAGTTTCATGGCATACGGTTTTAATTCGTTATATCTTGTTTCATCTCCTTCAGTAAAGATATTCAGGCACATCAGGCCGACCACTTCTGCGGACCCTAATATATATTGTTGATATTTCTCTTGAGTATAATCAACTTTCTCAAGATCCATCTCCATGCTCTGTAAAAAGGTTTCTATCAGATCGTGACCAATCTGGTATTTATTGACCGCTTGTAAAAATGAATTTAAGATTGGATTAACTGATATACCGCTTTCCAAAGCTTCGTATGTTTCTTGCCTAAACTTTGATAAAAGATATCTTTTGTCAAAACCATCAAAACTATCCACTATTTCGTCGGCCAGCCGTACAAAGCCATAAACGGAGTAGATAGGATTCCGTAATTTTTTATTGAGAAAATAGATGCCCAGCGAGAAACTGGTGCTGTATGTACGGGTAGTCATCTTACTGATTTCTACTGATAAATTATCATATAATGACTTCATACTTTAGGCGGTATTATCTTTTATAAACTAATTTTTAATAACTTGATTCGTTTATGTTTTCCATGGAATAGTTAAACATGCTTGTACGGAAGCAGCTTTTGTAAATCTTCAACGGACTTTACCCACTGAATATTTTTATCCGGTGTTAATTGCCTGATCAAATTTCCATTTCCGGAGAAATAGATATTCTCGGAAGCGAAAGTTGTACTAAGTTCATTTAAATAAGTTTGAACCTGATCGGGAAGATTATTATGGACTAAAAAAAACAACAGGTTTTTTGGTTTCGAATCATTAACAGCGCTAGCAAGAGATTGTTGCGGAACATTAACGCCCAGATACAAGGCTTTTCTACCTGACAGGCGGATCAGGTAATAGGCGAACAATAAGCCGATCTCATGAAACTCGTTTTCCGGCAGAAAAAGCAACCATGAATCTGCGTCTGATTCCGCCGCCGGTATATAATCGATAGCTGTAAATAGTTTTTGCCGGATTAAATTGCTGATAAAATGCTCCTGGGTTGGGGGTAGTTTATCGGTCGTCCACATAAAACCAATGCGGTCAAGCATTGGATAGATTATTTTAATGTAGGTCCCGTTCATTCCGAAACGCAAAAGGCAATGAGCGAACGTTTTTTCGAAATGTGCTTCATCATAATCCATACCCGCAGCTATTAGCTGAGAGATAAAATACTCTGTAGGGTCGTTATTCAGATCCCAATTTGTTGTTTCCTCAACTAATTCAAATATCGTTTTATCAGGTAACAGACCAAGTTCTGAAACCTTATGGCCAGATTCAATTAAGCTGACTATATTCAGCAATCGGCGAAGCTGCGAGTTATCATAAAACCTGGTGTTCCCTTTCGTACGATTAGGGTTAAGCGCATTGTACCGCTGCTCCCATATTCGGATAGTATGTGGCTTAATGCCCGAATATTGGGCTAGCTGGGATATTGAAAACAAATTCATCTAATTATGTTTAAATATATGAATAAATATCTAAACAGAACAAATAAATATAAATTAAATCAAAACTGTTTAAGATCTGCAATATCGACTAATTGGGTATGTGAAAGTTCATTCAATTGCATGAACAGTTGCATCAGGACAAATTCGAAATGCACATGCCTTTTATCGACAGTATTTAATTTAATATGTAAAATAAAGCCATAAAAAGTTCAATAAATGGGTTAAATTTATGTTATACTTCTATTTAACCGAGCAGGATGAAAAGGATTTTTCATTTCGCCATGCTTATGGGTTCTCTGCTTTCATGCATCCCGGTGTTTGGCCAAAACACCCAAATAAGAGGTTTTGTCGACGCATTCAGCAATTATAGGAATGGTAAAGTTTCATTCGGCCTTGGTGAGCAGGATCTCTTTATTACTGCTGATCTTCATGACCGCGTGTCTTTTCTCGGAGAAAGTGTTTTTAAATTCGATCCCTTATCGAACACTGAATTTTCCGTTAGCATTGAGCGAGTTGTTATTAAATACAATTTTTACGGAAATCATAACATCTTAGTTGGCAAACATCATACTCCTTTAAGCTACTGGAACGACACATACCATCATGGACGAGTGTTTTTCCCGACTATCGACAGGCCCATCGTGTTTGCGGCTGGAATAATCCCCCTTCATACGACGGGCATAAGCTTTCAGGGCCATAATCTTGGAAGTTTGAAGTTTGGATACGATGTGATGATAGGAAACGGGGAGGGTGCTTCGGAAATATCTGATAATGACAAAAATAAGTCGGTAGCTGTTGCAGCACACATTAAGCCTACCGATAGACTGCGTTTCGGAGCGTCCTATTACCATGATGTCATATCTGCCGGAGTACATAATCATATCACCGGCACTCCATTAAATTGGAAGGTTAAACAGAATCTGGTTACAGGGTCTGTTTCTTACTTTGGGAAGAAATTCGAGCTTCTTTCAGAAAGTAGTCTTGGTTTTAACGATACTGATACCACAGGTTCTAAAAGAACGATAGCGTCTTACATTTATACAGGCTATAAAATCGGAGAAAAACTAGTTCCTTATGTAAGGTTTGATAATCTGGACTACCAGAACGGAGAGGTTTTCTTCCGAAAAGATAATACTACTGCTTTTACAGGCGGCCTGCGATATCACATCAATTACCTTGCGGTTATCAAAGTGGAATTTCAGCACCAGCATACCGATTTGCCGGATACGGGTGGAAATAGGGTAGTAGCGCAATTTGCCATAGGGTTTTAATCATGGAAAGGGAGCCGACCGGTAGTTATTTGGACCTGAACAACGTGGTTGTATTTGCTGCATTGATATTGCTCTTGCTTTTTATAGCGTTGGGAGCTAAATCGCAGGAAATGCAGTTGTCTGCTATAAGTAACCAACAAGGTTCTCCGTCAGACATGAAGCTCTCAGAACTTAAGGCGATTTTTAAGGGAGAAAAGCAAAGGTGGCCTGATGGAACAAAAATTAGCATTGCCCTGATGAAGACCAATAATCCAGTGGGGCAGAGTATCTGCAAGAAAATATACGACATGAGTGGCGATGAACTGAATAAATTTTGGCTCGCACTTGTCTTCCAGGGAAAAGTCTCAGCACCTAATTTTTTCAATTCGGTTGATGAGCTTGAGGATTTTGTAGCTCAAAATCCAGGTGCTATCGGAATAGTTAACGAGCAGGCAAATACTTCCGCCATCAAAACTCTGACTATTAATGGAAAAAAGACGTTCTAACGATCTCATCTGCATATTTATGTCAAAGTAGGATCTTGAAAGTACAGGAGATTTTAAATTTAAGTAACTATGTTAATCGCACTTAAAGCTAAAATTCTGCTAACAATATTGTCTATTGTTTTAATGTTTACCTTCTTTGGTCTTGTTTATTTCCCAGCTCAACAAGGCAAACTCTTACTGAGAAATTACAATAATGAGGTACAGAATTTAGCAAACACCGTCGCTTTGGGAGTTAAGATAGCTCTCACGGAACAAAATTTTCAGGGGGTACAAACAGCAATGGAATTTGTAAAAGATGATCCGCGCCTTCAATTTATTGCTCTCATTCAATATGATACAATCTGGAATAGCGATCATAACCAGTTTAAGATTAAAAAGATGGTCTTCAATACGTTTCCGGAAATCTTTGTTGACCCTTCTATACAGTCCACTAAAAAGATCATAGTTAAACGCTCTCCGTTTAGTACTTCCATACTCTCGGGTGAAATACTGCTTGTGTTCAAAACTGATGAAATCATTGAAAGTAAAAAGGAAATCCGAACAACTGCATTATTAGTAGGTAGTACATTTTTTATTCTAGCCAGTTTAATTGGCGTATGGCTGGCGAGGAACATCTCAGTGCCGGTTTTAGCTCTGCGAAATGCAGCTATCCGGGTGGGGGAGGGGGATCTTGAGCAAAGAGTTGAAACTTCTACCCATGATGAAATCGACCAGCTGTCGAAAGCTTTCAACAAAATGGTAGAAGATCTATCAAAGATCAGAAAGGAACTTAGTGAAGCAAACGCAACCTTATCGGGCACTAATACCGCACTCAATGAAGCATTGTCTGAGCTGAAATCGACTCAATCCCAATTGATTCAAAATGAGAAGATGGCCTCGCTGGGGGAACTGACCGCTGGGATAGCCCATGAAATTCAGAATCCGCTGAACTTTGTAAATAATTTCTCGGAAGTGAACAAAGAGCTGATCGATGAGATAAAGCAGGCGATTAAGGCGGGTAATACGAAAGAAGTAATTGCGTTAGTTGATGCAGTGGAACAAAATTTGGAAAAGATTAATACCCATGGCAAGCGGGCGGATTTGATTGTTAAAGGGATGCTACAACATTCTCGGGCATCATCAGGTGAAAAACATGCTACAGACCTTAATCTCCTGACAGAAGAATATCTGCGATTAGGTTACCATGGATCCCGGGCGAAGGATAAGAATTTCAAGGCAAACCTAATAACTGATTTTGATCCTGGAATAGGTAAAGTGGATGTGGTACCGCAGGAGATAGGTCGGGTAATTTTAAACTTATTGAGTAACGCTTTCTATGCAACTTCCCAAAAGAGAGCTATGCTTAACGGCAGTTATGAGCCGGAAGTCAGGGTGAGCACCAAAAGAATGGGCAAAAACGTCGAGATCCGTGTGCGGGATAATGGAAACGGCATATCCGAAAACTTAAAGAGCAAAATTTTCCAGCCTTTCTTCACCACTAAGCCCTCCGGTCAGGGCACTGGCTTGGGCCTGTCGCTAAGCTATGACATCATCACCAAGGGACACGCCGGCCAAATGGAAGTTAGTTCAAAAGAGGGAATATTTACGGAAGTTATTATAAGCCTGCCATACTATGTCCGTCCCGGTAAGACAATGGACATTTTAGAAGACTGATAAACTGTTAGTATGTTAACATTTAAAGTCTTACCGTCCTGTTCCGCAAAAGATGATCTGCAAGTGTAAGTGCAGCCATCGCCTCAACAATAGCCACCGCGCGTGGTACCACACAAGGATCGTGTCGTCCCTTGCCCTGTACTTCAGCCGCTTCACCTGATGAGTTAACCGTTGCCTGGCTTTGCATAATGGTCGCTACAGGCTTAAAAGCTACCTTGAAAAAGATTTCCATACCATTGGAGATTCCACCCTGAATACCGCCGGAGAAATTTGTTAAGGTTTTAAAAGCTGTTTTATCCCCTAAAGCCGGGTTTGGAATGATGATATCATTATGTTCAGAGCCTTTCATCTGAGAGCCTGTGAAGCCCGATCCATATTCGAAGCCATGTACCGCATTTATGCTTAGCATCGCCTTGCCAAGGTCGGCATGCAGCTTGTCAAACACCGGATCACCAAGACCCAGCGGGCAATTCCGGATCACACAAGAAACTTGTCCGCCAATTGTATCACCTTCCTTCCTCGTCTGATCAATCAGGTCGATCATCTGGCTGGCTGTTGCCGGATCAGCGCAACGCACTATATTGCCCTCCCGGATCTCCAGTAACTCAGTAATTGACAATTGCTCCAGATTCGGGGCCTCTATTGTTCCAACTGCCGAAACATGGGCAAATATTTCTATGCCCGCATGCTTTAAAAGCAGTTTCGCAACAGCTCCCGCGGAAACCCTGGCTGCGGTTTCCCTGGCTGAAGAACGGCCACCGCCCCTGTAATCTCTATGCCCATACTTGCTGTCGTAGGTATAATCAGCGTGCGAAGGCCTGTAGGTCTCTTTCACATGGGAATAATCTTTAGAACGCTGATCTTCGTTGGGGATGAGCATAGCAAGCGGAGTTCCCGTCGTTTTTCCCTCGAATACACCAGAAAGGATTTGAACAGAATCGCTTTCTTTCCTTTGCGTTGTGATCTTAGACTGGCCCGGCTTCCTTTTATCAAGCTCGGCTTGGATAAAATCCATATCTATCTCCAGGTTCGAAGGACAACCATCGATAATTACTCCAATTGCCGGTCCATGTGATTCGCCGAATGTGGTGATACGGAATAATTGACCAAATGAATTTCCTGCCATTTTTATTGTATTTAAAAAAAGCGGATCAAGTCCGCTTTTTGATAATTGATGTTTTAATTAATGTGTGACCTTGGGATCCATCTTTTTAGCCTGCGCTATGAAATCTTCAATCTGGCTTAAACCAGGCACCTGGTTAACAAGGTTTTTCGTCTCGTTCACTTCAACCAGCTTAGCATGAAGGTTCGCCGGCACCCTGGTTTTCAGCTCGTTTACCGTATCCACTCCGGCTGCTTCCAGTAATTCGGAAAACTGGCCTGCAACCCCGTTTATTCTAAAAAGATCCGCGTGATTCACGAAACGCAGAATGCTCTTCTCATCAATACCTGTCAATTCTGCCAGCTCTTTGCGACCTTTAGCCGTGGCACCTTTCTCTAATAACTGTTCAACAGAAGTAATATCTGCAGTCTTCAATTTGGCCTGCTGCGCAGCTCCGATACCTTCGATTTCTGATACTGAATAGGACATAATCTTTAGCTTTTTAGTTTCTTCTAAGGTAAAAAATTAATTAACCAAAAAACCTAACGAACTAAGATCATCCCAAAAATGAGGATACGATTTTTCAACAACCATCGGTTCTTCAATCTCAAGCTGCTTAATCTTCATTGCCAGTGGAGCAAATGCCATTGCCATCCGGTGATCTTCATACGTGCTAATGCTGATCTTTTCAGGAAAATGAAGTCCAGAGCAATCTAGTTTACAAGTCAGGTTTTTCTCAATAAGATTTACACCAATCTTTTTCAGTTCTGTCTGTAAAGCTTTAATCCGGTCAGTTTCTTTTATTTTGAGGGTTTCAAGCCCCGTAAATGTCGCGTCGTGACCGAGGGCTGCACAGCAAACAATAACCGTTTGCGCCAGATCCGGACAATCTTTAAAATCGAATATCTTCCTTTCTAATTTCTTGTCCTCTTTTTGGAGATAAACGCCCCCGTCTTTAAACTGCGAAGTGATACCGAAATTGGCCATGATCTCCGTAATGCGGCTGTCACCCTGCAGGCTGTAAGCGTTTAAACCCGGGAGGAACAATTCAGCTTCATCAGAAAGCGCAGCTATCGCATACCAATAGGAAGCAGCACTCCAGTCAGGCTCAATTGTAATTACCGAAGGCTTAAATTCCTGCGGGGCAATGCTGATGGTGCTTTCATCCCATTCATGCCGTATGCCAGCCTGGTCAAGCATCGCTAGAGTCATCTCTACATATGGAGTCGAAGTCAATTCGCCCTCAATATGCAGATCAAGGCCAAGGGGAAGCTTGGCAGCAATTAACAGCAAGGCTGAAATATACTGGCTGCTGATATTTCCCTTAATGGATACCTGTGCCGTTGTCTGAGCCAGCGGACCCGTAATCTTTAACGGCGGAAATCCCTCTTTGCTGTCGTACTCGATACTGGCGCCCAACTGCCGCAAAGTATTGACCAGGATACCAATAGGACGCTGCTGCATTCTTTCGGAACCGGTAAGAATAATTTCACCAGGAATCATAGCAGCATAGGCGGTTAAAAAACGCATCGCGGTCCCCGCCGGACCTACATCCACCACCTTCCCGCCTTCCACCTTCCCCCCTATATTATTCAGAATCTCATTTAAGGTTACAGTATCAGCAGCCTTTGAAAGATTTGCAACTTCAACCTTCCCCTCACTCAGGGCCTGCATGATCAAAGCTCTGTTGCTTTCACTCTTTGAACCTGTAAGCTGTATGATGCCTTTAATGGATTTTTTGTTGCTGGTTACACTGATCTTTTCTGAACTGCTCATTTCTCTTCAACAACAGCTTTATCGTTCATGATCAGGGTTTGCTTACGGATAGATTCACTGTGAATCAGTTCAAGAAGTTTACTGGTAAAATTAAGATCAAGTTTCAAAGCCTGTGCAAAAGAACTGCGTTTGTTCATAATCTCATCCCAGCGACTTACCTGTAAAATAGTAACGCCATTATCTCTTTTAAACTCACCGATCTTTTCTACAATCTGCATTCTTTCTGCCATCTTCTGAATGATCTGATCATCCAGTTTATCAATCTGGGTACGAAGTTCCGCTAGCTTATCGGCGAACTCTTTGTCACGAGACTCTGGCTGACGTAGCGTAAGGATATCCATCAAGTCAGATAAAGCCTGCGGCGTTAACTGTTGCTTAGCATCGGTCCAAGCAACTGAAGGATCAATATGAGACTCGATCATTAAGCCCTGCATATCTAAATCTAACGCTTTCTGAGAGATGTACTGGATCAGCTCACGGTTACCGCAGATATGACTCGGATCGTTAATGATTGGTAATTCAGGGCAAAGTGTTTTTAGCTGAATCGCAAGTTCCCACATAGGCTCGTTACGGAAAGCAGTTTTCTCGTATGATGAAAAGCCGCGGTGTATTGCTGCCAGCTTTTTGATACCCGCATTATTAAGACGCTCCAATGCCCCGCACCATAAGGAAATATCAGGGTTTACAGGGTTTTTTACCATCACCGGGATATCAACTCCACGGAGTGCATCGGCAATTTCCTGAACAGTAAATGGGTTCGCTGTAGAACGAGCACCTACCCATAAAATGTCAACCCCTGCTGTCAGGGCTTCTTCAACGTGCTTTGCCGTAGCTACTTCAACTGCGGTAGGTAAGCCGGTCTCTTCCTTAGCTCTTTTTAGCCATTGCAAGCCAACACTTCCGATACCTTCAAATTCGCCCGGACGGGTACGCGGTTTCCATATCCCTGCTCTTAAAACCGAAACTTTTCCGGTATTAGCCAGCAAATGGGCTGTGGCAATTAACTGATCTTCCGTTTCTGCACTGCATGGACCTGCGATCAACAAAGGCTCGCTGCTTACTTTTAACCAGCTGTTTAATGGCTGTATGTCTAAATTTAGTTTCATCGTATTTAGTTATTTAGTTTGTTAGGTATTAGCTCTTAGCTTTTAGGTATGTGGTGTCAGGATTATCAAATTTTCAAATCCTCTAATTCAATTCTTCAAATCCTCTAAACCGTATCATTCCGCATATATTCTCCCATGATGGTGAAATTCACGGTGTGTTTCAAAACTTTTCGAATGGCGCTGTCGTACTCCGCCTGGTTCTTCCATTCAATATCTACGTAAAAGTTATATTCATTACGCTTACCCAAAACCGGCATTGACTGAATCTTGCTCAGGTTAATATTCTGTTCAGCAAAAATAGTGAGCACTTTCGATAGCGAGCCAACCGCGTTTCCTACCTGGAAACAAAGTGAAGCTTTATTGATACGCGCTTCATCCATGCTTTTGGTAGTCAGGATCAGGAAACGTGTATAGTTCTTTTTGTTGGATTCAATTCGACGTTCCATGACTTCCAGGTTGTACAACTTCGCAGCTAAGTTGTTCGCTATCGCCACCGTATCATTCAGATTTTCTTCACGAATCTTTTTAGCACAGGCAGCGGTATCGCTACTTTCAATAACCTGTAAATGTGGAAATTCATCAAAAAAGTCGGCACACTGGCGAATCGCAATAGGATGGGAGGTCACATACTTGATATCCTCAAACTTAACACCGGGGAGGGCCAGCAGATGCAGTTGAATAGGCAAATATACCTCGCCTACAATCGGAAAGTTGTATTCCCGCAGCAAGCTGTAGTTAGGTAAAAGGCTTCCGGCTATCGAATTCTCGATGGCCATTACCACGTAATCCGCATTCTTGTGCTTTAGCTCTTCGCAGGTTTGCTTAAACGAATTGCATTCAACCGTTTCAATATCTTCGCCAAAGAACTTAAAAGCAGCCTCCTCGTGGAAGGAGGCCCTGATACCCTGAATGGCAACTCTTTTTGTTTGCATTTTGCTGTAAATAAAAAAAGTCCCGGCTGTTTGGCCGGGACTTTCTGCTATAAATTCTCTATGATCGTTTATCGCATATTAATCCCGGCTTTCACTATAAAAGTAAAAGTAACCGTTCCAATATGCGTTTGTTAATATCATTTTCTTGCTTGTTATTGTCAAATGTACACAGTTAAATCTCTCATGCAAATAAAATTGAAAAAAAATATTCTTAATTATAAGCGTTTGAGAATCAATTTATTCGCATTCACCAAATAATATTCGTCGTCTTATTCATGGAGGTAGTAACTATTTGTCTTTAACGTGTTTTAGCAGATCAAAAGTTCCTTTTACCGCCAGTAAATAAATGCAAAAAGAATTGTGTTTGATGTTTTCGGGCAGCTTAATGCTAAAGGATTTAAAATAAAACCTTTATTTGTTGAGGTTCCCGACAGGGATTCCATGATCATAGTAGACCTAAAACAAGGATACTAATTTCCGAAGGCTATTATTCCCACGCAAAGGTCGCAAAGATCAAAACGCAAAGGCCGCAAAGTCGTTATTCGAATCATTTATTTCAGGCTGACCGCAAGGCGCTGGGCTTCGCGAGCTTTGCGGTTCTTATCTGCTTTGCGTGCAAAAAAAAGCTTTTTGTTAGGGATGATTTATTAGATCGAATATCTCCTCTAAAATCCCCCAGCCGGCAAAGCTTTATAGTAGTTCAGGCTCTCTATAATATCATCTTCCGAACAAAAACTGTCGGTACCGCACGTTCCTATGCTCTTCAGCAATGAGAAGTTAATTTTCCCGTCCTGGTTCTTTTTATCATTCTGCATAATACTAAGCAGTTCCTCAAATGGTGCATCGAGCCAATATTTAGGATAATAGCTAACAATGCAATCCCGAATTTCTTCTAATTCTGAGTCTGTTAAACTATTATACTTTACCGACAGATAGCTTTCGCATATAAAACCGATCGCAATCGCTTCACCATGCAAAAGCGGATCTTTATCATGTTTTAAAGAATAGCTTTCTATTGCATGGCCGATAGTATGACCGAAGTTCAGGATCTTTCTTAATCCTTTTTCATAAGGATCAGCAGTTACCACTTCATTTTTTATTTCTATCGATCGGTAGATAACATCAGCATTAACCTCTTCCGGTCGTATTTCCTGTAAATTCTTAAATAAAGCGGCATCATAAATAAGTCCGTGTTTGATGATCTCCGCAAAGCCTGAAACTATCTGCCGGCGACTCAGGGTTTTCAAAAATTCCGGCTCGATGAATACTGCTTTAGGCTGGGTGAAGGTGCCGATAACATTTTTAACCTGATCCATATCAATGCCAGTTTTTCCGCCAACCGAGGCGTCTACCTGCGATAGCAACGTGGTAGGAACCTGCACAAAGTCAATCCCGCGTTTAAAAGTAGATGCGGCAAAACCGCCTATATCCGTGATCACTCCACCGCCAAGATTTATTAATAAACTATTGCGATCAGCCTTAAAGTCAAGCATCATTTTCCAGATCCCTATGCAGAAGTCAATGTTCTTGTTCTCCTCTCCGGGATCTATTTCTATAATATCAAACTCGGTCAGATCAGGCAAAGCAGCCTTCACAAGTGGCAGGCAATGTTCCCCGGTATGGGTGTCTACCAGGAAAAGGATCCGGGAGTAATTGCCGTTTGCGATGAAGTTGCCAAGTTGAATAATACTGTTTTCAAAAAATATCTTGTAAGTATTGCTCTGCAATGTCTTCATATAACCTCGATTTTTTGACCGTTATATTCAACAATATCACCGCGTTTTACCTTGAGTCGTTTTCGGTATTCCACTTCTCCATTGCATTTAACTTCGCCATCGGTTACTACCATTTGGGCGTGGCCACCTGTTTGTACAAGATTGGTTGCTTTTAAGAGCTGGATCAGCGGAATATACTCTCCGGTTAAGGTAAATTTTAACATGACGCAAAACTACAAAAATAACCTGTCGGCAATAATTATAAGCCCATAATTTATAACTTTGGGGCATGTCAATTGCACCTTCCGGAGTCCAGAATACCAGCAAAAAGAACCTTTCATTCGATAATACCGAGATTTCTTTTCGGGGGAAAACGAACGCGGACATAAACCGCGCATACTGGCTGTTTAAATTAATCAGCATTAATTTCCTGACGAAAATTGGTCCGCCAATAACAGAGTTCGCTTTAAAGATCGGCTTACCCCTTGAAGGGATTATCAAAGCAACCATATTCAAGCATTTCTGCGGTGGAGAAACGATAGAAGAATGTGAGTCTACGGTTGCTGCATTAAACAAGGGAAAAGTTGGCTCCATCCTCGATTATTCAGTTGAAGGTGCAGAAGAAGAAGACGTATTCGACCACACCTGCGCTGAAATAATAAAAACTATCAGGCGTGCAGACGGAGATAGCCGTATTCCCCTTACCGTTTTCAAGGTTACCGGGATCGGCCGTTTTGCATTACTTGAAAAAGTAAATGCCCGGGCTAAGCTTTCAGAAACAGAGACAGCAGAATTTCTGAAGTTCAGAAACCGCTTTGAAGCAATTTGCCAAGCAGCATTTGACGCCGGCATACCCGTAATGGTAGATGCGGAAGAAACGTGGATCCAGGATACGGTGGATAATTTGACCCTAGAAGCAATGCGAAAATTCAATCGTGAAAAGCTGATCGTTTATAACACTTACCAATTGTACCGGAACGATAAGTTTGCATCGCTTAAAGCTGATTCAGAACTGGCAAAAACCGAAGGATTTCTCCTGGGGGCTAAACTGGTTCGGGGTGCTTATATGGAAAAGGAACGTGAAAGAGCTCTTCAGCTGGGATACCCTTCTCCTATCAACGCTACCAAACTAGCAACTGACCGGGAATATAACGCGGCGGTGGCCTACTGTACTGAAAGTACAGATCACATTGGTTTTATTGCCGGTACACATAATGAAGAAAGCTGCCGCTTATTGGTAGAATTGTTAGACAAAAAAGGTATTGAGCAAATTAACCCCAATGTTTTTTTCTCCCAGTTGCTCGGCATGAGCGACAACCTGAGTTTCAATTTGGCGGATGCAGGATATAATGTGGCCAAGTACGTTCCGTATGGACCGGTGAAAGCGGTTCTTCCATACCTGTTTCGCAGGGCAGAGGAAAACACATCCATCTCCGGAATGATGGGAAGAGAGTTAAATCTCATCCTTGCCGAAAGAAAACGCAGAAACCTTAATAAAGCTTAATTAGGCACAGGGGTATTAAGCTTTTTCAAAAGCTCTTCCGAGATCTCATCGGAATAAACACCGTATGCATTAAAAAAGGTGCCTTTTATCCCATGCTTAGGCACGTCGATGGCATATATAACCGCATTGTCTCCGGGGTCACTCTGACCTTCAAAACGATAGACCTTAACAATCTCAAAGTCCTTCGGACTCAGCGATATATCGCCATTACTTGAGTGCAGGGCGTTATTGTGAATATTGAAATCATGAGTAAAGCCTTTTGCGATTAACTCATTCAGCGTTTCTACTACGGTTGGTAATTCTGTTGAATCTGACATATGTAAACAACAGCTGGGTCTGGAATTTTGTTTATCCTGATTTACACTCTAGTTTTAAATTTCAACAGTTATCGGTGTAATCTATTTTTAATAATCGGCCAATAAAGAGGAAATACACGGGTATAATTCCGTATTTACTCTTTCCGAAGCAATCCTGAACTGTATATGAAACTTTCGAGTGTCTCTGGTGCAGTCAAAAGTTTAGTAACCAGGCCAAGGCTTTCAGCAGTCCTGATATGCTGAGGACTGTCGTCAATAAATAAAGTTTCCTCAGGCTTGAGGTTGTTTTCCGCCAGGGTGAACTCAAAGATATCTTTGTCCGGCTTTCGCATCTTCAACAGATGTGAATAGTAATCTTTTTCGAAAAGTACTTCATTGGATGGAAGGTGATATTCAGTTTTCAGGTAGTTAATGATCCAGTCGTAATGGATCTCGTTGTTATTACTGAGTAAAAATGTCCGGTATTTTTCTTTGGCTTTCAAAAGGATCTCATGATTAACCGGCGGCACCCCGATTAGCAGGGTATTCCAGGCATTATCTATCTGGGCATCGGTAAGTTCGGGTCTCTCCGTGATCCTGCGGATGCCCTGACGGAATTCTGCAGCGCTGATCATTCCTTTCTCAAACTCGTTGAATAAGGGATCATGACCGGTATGTCCAAAGAACCGTTCTACGTTTTCAATGCCCAGCTCAGTAAAAGTATTCTGAGTGCGTTTAAAATCAATGAGGAAAATTACGTTCCCGTAGTCAAAAATGATGTTTTTAATATTATTCATAGCAGCCTTTAAAACCGCTCCAATATCGAAAATTCAAAAGACTACTAAGGATTTTCTTCGATTCTTAATCACTTTGCCTGCTCAGGTATGCATTGATCTGCTCGCAAACATCCTTTACCAGGTTCGAATGAGTTTCTTCCGCCTCTTTACATTCAAGCCTGCCGTCCCAGTGTCTGAAAACTTTGAGGGTTAGCTTAAGATCCTGTATATCAACGCTAAAATGATCCGGGTAAATGTATCTTACACGAGCGTTTAAAGTCAATCCTTTGTTATTACTCAAAATAATGTCAAAGTCATTCATCGAAAAAGGTTCAAGTGACCAAGGTTTATTGCAGAAGGTACCTGAGGAAGGTGGGGAATGGGCTAAAACGATTATTCGATAAGGAATTTACGTTTTTATTTCATATGCAACATCATAAAAGGGAAATATTTATTCAATAATAAGAGGCTCGCAAAGGAGCAAGTCATTGGAAGAGAACAACTTTGGTTTTTTTGCGTTTAGATTTTTTATATCGGATGCAAATCCTTAAAATTGCATTCGCAAAAAACACCTGTTTTAGCAGCGCCCATAGCTCAGTTGGTTAGAGTAGAAGACTCATAATCTTTTGGTCGATGGTTCGAGCCCATCTGGGCGCACTTAGAAAGCTTTTCGAAAGGAAGGCTTTTTTTGTTACGTGTATGCCGTTCACACAGTTAACGCATAGCTCAATGGAATATTTAAGGAAATAAAAAACCTGTCGCCTCTGGTTACTTGTTCAATCGCAAAGCTATTCATGCAGTAACAAACCAGATCTTTATTTACTTGAGTATAATGATCGGATATGTTTTGCTGACGGTTCAATGCGCGGCATAATCGGCCTGGTATTTCAATTAATTTACTCAAACTCAATAGGTAGGTACTGCAAAGTAGTTCAGGCTAATATTTTAACTATCTTTGCCAGACCGAAAAACCAGAATAATAGTGATAGTGCCAAGCGTTGGCTGGCTCATGTTAATGGATAGCACGTCTTCTCAATGGTACTATCTGAATAAATTCACAGGAAGGAGTAGCGAGTTCTTTCTACTTCAAACTAATGCTTAATTATGACCATCACCTCTAATCTCGACAAGCTAGACCTGGATAATTGTGCCAGGGAGCCAATTCATATTATCGGTAAAACGCAGTCGCACGGGGTGCTTGTTTCTTGTGATCCTGAAAGTCTTAAAATCACGCAGGTAGGAGAGAATGCAGTTCAGTATTTTGGGGTGGCGTTTGAAGAAATGCTAGGAAAAGATCTCTCGTACCTGTTAGGAGAGAGCCAGGTAGACGAATTTATGGAGTTGCTCATCTCCAAAGAAGCAACTGTTCCACAAGACGTTTTGATTAATAATACTAACTTCCTGATGTTGGCACATTACTCAGGACCAAACCTTATTCTGGATTTTGAACCGTTTCAGGAGGTTAATAATCCGTTTTTTTTTCAGAAACAATTAACTCAAATACTTAATAAATTCCAGGCTGCGCAATCTGTTAAACAACTATGTGAAGCTGCAACTGTTCTAACCAAAAGAATGTTTGGGTACAACAGGGTGATGATCTACCGATTTGATGAAGAATGGAATGGGGAAGTCATCGCAGAAAGCAAGGATGAAGAGATGGCTCCCTGGCTGGGATTACATTATCCCGCTACCGACATTCCCGTTCAATCCAGGCACCTTTTTTTGAAAACCAGGGTACGAATCATTGCCGATGTCTATTACACTGCGGTTCCAATTATTCCTGAATTATCTCCTGTTTCGGGAGAACCACTTGATATTTCCAGATCGGTCCTTAGAGCAGTATCACCAATTCATATTGAATACCTTAAAAATATGGAGGTGGGGGCTTCTCTTTCGGCTGCCATTATAGTAAAGGGGCAACTGTGGGGATTGATAGCCTGTCATCATAAGACGGCGAAACATTTAGATTTTTATCAGCGCGAGAGCTGTCGCTTCCTGGCACAAATGTTTTCTACAGAACTTGCCTTACAGGAAAATACCTCCCTGATTAGTCAGGTAAAACATGCGGAAAGTATAAGGCGACAACTGGTGGTGCAAATGAACAAGGAAAGTGATGTAGTTATGGCACTTTCTGAAGGAAATGTAAATTTCACTCAACTTATTTCCTGTGGTGGCGGTGCCGTTTTCATGAAAGACCGCTGGAAAGTTATTGGAATCACTCCTGAGGAAGATCAGCTTGAAAGCTTACTAAATTTTAGTAAAGAACAGTCACAAGGCCACTTTTTGACACGTAATCTTTCCGCAGTATTTCCTGCGGCGAAAGCTTTTAAGGAAATTGCATCCGGTGTTATTAGCCTAAAGATATCGGAGAATATTTACATATTCTGGTTTAAGCCTGAAGAGATCCAGGAGGTAAGTTGGGGCGGTAATCCACAGGACAAAGCCTTTTATAACGAAATTGAACATCGCATAAGTCCGCGATTGTCATTTGAAAAATGGTCAGAAAAACTAACAGGAGTATCTGAAGCCTGGCAGGAGACCGACAAAGACATTATCCGGGCTTTAAGGGAGAATATTAGTTACGTTTTACTTGTGCAACAGCAAAAGGAGATCGAAGCCCTGAATACACAGTTAACTGAGGCTAATAAAGAACTTGAGTTATTTAGCTACGGGCTTTCTCATGATCTTAGAGCTCCTGTAAACGGTATGAAAGGAATTCTTTCAATTTTAGACGAAGATCACCGGGAAAAGTTAAATGAGCAGGGGCAAACACTGGTCCGGATGAGCAGGGATCTCAATGAAAAGATGAACGATCTCATTGATAATATCCTTGAATATTCGCGCCTTAATAAGATTGATGATCTTGAAGTAAGTAGTGTAGATACTTCAGAATTGATAGTGGAGGTGCTCAAATTTGTTAATGCTGAGGGTAGTTACCCTAAAACTACGCTGACAATTCAGTCGCGGTTACCCGTGATGGAAGGAGATCGCAGATTGCTTTCGCAGCTCTGGGCCAACCTGCTCAATAACGCACTAAAATATTCCGCCGAAAAAGAAAATCCTAAAGTAGAAGTCGGCACCACTGTTAAGAATGGCAGGGAAGTTTTCTTTATTAAAGATAATGGTATAGGTATCCATCCGGATTTTTGGGAAAAGATATTTGAGAGCTTTCAAAGAGCGGTAGGAGGTAAGTTCAAAGGCACAGGGATTGGCCTGGCTATTGTGAAAAAGGTAGTAGAAAAACACCATGGAGAGATTTGGGTAGAAAGTGAACCGGAACAGGGTTCTGAGTTTTATTTTTATCTCGGAACTAAAAAAGAAGGATAAGTAGCTCAAAGACACTAAGAGATTTAATATTGATATTGGAAAGGATGGAGATGATTCAAAGACTTAAGGAAGAAACCCGCGAGCTGCATGAACAGGTAGAAGCACAAAATTTAGCAAAGCAAATTATGGATCACAGCATAGACCTGGAGACCTATAAATTGCTCTTGCTACAAAATTTCATAGCCTATCAGGCTACTGAAACCGCTATAAAACAGTTTCTACCGGCGTATAGTGGCAAAAAACATAAGCAAATTCAACAAGACCTGGAATTACTCGGAGTCTCTGCAGAAATACCTTACGAAAATGACATTTTTGAATGCCATTCCCAGGCCGAAGCCTTAGGCGCTGCTTATGTGGTAGAAGGATCGGCTTTAGGGGGAATGCTCCTTGCTAAGAATATCGGAAAATGCACTGGACTTATCTCTGTTGATCAACATCATTTCTTCAACGGAGATAAAGAAAATCTGAAAGACTGGAATTCTTTTAAGACAGCACTTGAGCAATACCAGTTTTCTAAAGCTGAAGAAAATGAGGCCCTGGAAAAGGCCAAACAAACCTTCACTTTTTTCCAGACTATCTTCACTAGGAAATACGTTTTAACCTAAAAAATCCAGCCTTTAAAATACCGGGGCGAGAGTGCTTTTATGCGATTATATTGTGATCACATTTAAGCTAACAAACATAAGTTTCTTAGATGGAATCTACGCTGATAAAATACACTGATCTAAGCAAATCCTATCCCTTTAATGTAGAATTAATCTGCGAAAATATACGCCTTAATTCTGCGAACATCTACCGGGAATAAAAATCTATCTCAAGTCGTCTTATTCAAGTTAGTATCCCTGTTATATCATTTACCGATCATTTTGGAATTTGCGGAGGGAATCCACCCGCGAAAGCCTTCATCCTGCCCAGGCAGATTTTCTAATGAGTATTATCAGAGTTCCCCCTGATAGCGGTCATCTGTTTAATCCATGCTATAAATTACATTTATCAGATGAAAATGCACTTTTAGAATATTAAAAAAATGGCAGTTATGAAAACAATATTGATTGCGACAGATTTCTCTAAAGCTGCGTCCAATGCAGCTGATTACGCCGCAGATATGGCCCTGGCAATTGAAGCAAACCTATTAATCCTCGTGCATATATGTCAGGTGCCAGTGGTTTATTTCGAAGTGCCAGTGGCAATTACTGAAGAAGATATTAAGCAGGATGCTGTAAGGAATATCAACCTGCTAAAATCGCAGCTGGCGCTGAAAACGGGGGAAAAACTAGATATCCAAACGGAAGTTAGAATGGGTGTTTTCGATACAGAACTAAAATCTGTTTGTGAACGGGTAAAACCTTATCTGGTTGTAATGGGCAGTCAGGGTACCACAGCTACTGAGCGTTTGTTCTTTGGCGGACATACCGTAAATGCGATGAAGCATTTGATGTGGCCACTAATCGCGGTGCCTTTGAAAGCTCGTTTTTCATCTGTTAAAAAAATAGGGCTGGCCAGCGACTTTGATAAGGTTGTTGACACCACACCAATCGATGAAATTAAAATGCTGGTTAATGACTTTCATGCCGAGTTGCATATAATCAATACCGGTAAGAAAAAGGAATTTAAAGCGGATATGGTTTTTGAATCAGGTCTGTTACAGGATATTTTAAATCCTTTAAATCCCAGGTATCATCTGATTACTCATGAAAATACAGATGAAGGTATCATTGATTTTGCTGAAAAGAATCATATTGATTTGCTGATCGTTTTACCAAAACGGCATGGTTTGCTGGACAGCCTGACTCATAAGAGTCATACGAAACAATTAGTGCAGCATAGCCAGGTGCCGGTAATTTCACTTCATGAGTGAAATTACAAACCGTTATGAACCCGTACATAAAACTTTAAACAAATCAGCCTTGCGGATATGAAATAATGGGCGGTAGAAATTCGTCGTTTGGTGAAATGTTTTCAAATGTTTCACTCCAAAGAGATGAAGTGTTTCTCTCCTTATTAAAAGTCAAAGAAATTAACGCCCCGCCTGTAAGGTGCAGGGCGTTAAATATTTTTTGGTTTACTTAACCGCAATCTTTTTCGCCATCTGCCCCCGGCCATTCTCTTTGCGGGGAAGCGTAATATTGAGCACACCATCTTCATACTTTGCATCAATCATGTCCTCCTTGATTTCTTCAGGCAGAGAAAAACTGCGGGAGAAAGAGGAGTAATTATATTCTTTGCGTGTAAATTTCGCGTTCTCTTCCTCTTTGCGGTCCTCAGTTTCACAGCTGATGGTAAGCATATTGCCTTCAAGGTCAATGCTGAAATCATTTTTTTTCATCCCAGGTGCTGCCAGTGATACCAGGTATTTGTCCTTTTTTTCAATGATGTTAACAGCCGGTACGCTCATCGCCCGGCGTAATAGGCCACCATCAAACCATTCATTCCAGGGTTTGAAAAAATCATCAAATACGCTTGGCATTCCTTCACCAGCTTTTGCTAATGCTTGAGTTTTCATAATATCCTCCTTTGTGTTAATTGTTCTTTGTTTACCAAATCTATTTTGAATTGCTGATGAAATCACCGACCATGGTCAGGAGAAACATTGAGATTGGTCAGGAGTGCAATTATTGTTTCCCCTTCGGATAAACAAAGTCTTTATTGCTTAAAAACTTTTGCCAGCACCCCCGCGACAGCATATTCCAATGGATGGTTGAAAAATAATGAAGCATTGGCGGAAAATAACATTTTGTCGGTTGCAATACTTTCCCAGATTTCCTAGATCAAACAGATTTCTAAATCCGTCTGAAGTACTTTACCGATTCCCAATATCATCCATTTGCCTGATTAAAATCAGTATTGCTGAAGGTAAATCCTGCTATTTTTATTTTAATAAATCGAGTTAGAAATTCTGTCAGATATAATCTTTGGGTAAATTCCGGAAGGGAAGCTTCAACAATTTAAGGTCATGGAAAAAGAATTTGAAGGTAAGGTAGCGATCGTTACCGGTGGCAGCTTCGGCATTGGCAGGGCTACCGCTATCGCTTTTGCAAAAAGAGGTGCCCGCGTTGTGGTGGTCGATTGGATTGAAAACAAAGAAACCATTAGCCTGCTAGAAAGTGAAGGCATCGATGCTTTATTTGTGAAATGCGATGTATCAAATGCTACTGAAGTAAGCAGTATGGTCGAAAAAAGCATACTTCGTTTTGGGCGATTAGACTTTGCTTTTAATAACGCCGGCATTGAAGGGCATATGGCGAACACCCATGAGTGCACTGAAGAGAATTTCGACAAAACTATTGGCGTCAACCTGAAGGGGGTATGGCTATGCATGAAAAATGAAATACCTTACATGCTGAAAAATAACAAAGGCGTTATTATAAATTGTGCCTCGGTGGCTGGTTTAAATGGTTTTCCGGGCTTACCAGCTTATGTTGCCACCAAGCATGGCGTAATTGGTTTAACCAAAACGGCTGCCCTGGAATATGCTAAATCAGGAATAAGGGTGAATGCGGTTTGTCCAGGAGTAATTCATACAGAAATGATTGACCGCCTTACCGGTAAAGATAAGGAGGTGGAAAAACAATTTACCGGGATGGAACCCCTGGGTAGAATGGGTGATCCGAAAGAAGTTGCGGAAGCCGTTGTTTGGTTATGTTCTGATGCAGCATCGTTTGTAACCGGTATTGCCATGCCGGTGGACGGCGGGTTTACTACAGGATAGATTGTGGGGTGGGTCCTGCAGCTTTTTATGACCAGTCATTTATGCCTGCTGCGGTTCCTTTACATCGTTATCACAATTTTCCCTCTGTGCTCTCCTTTAGCAAAAACCCTGAATGCTTCAGGTAGCTCATCCAGCTTATAAGACCCATCAATTACAGGTCTGAGTTTGCCTGATTCAAAAAGCTTATTCATATAAACGAGATCTTTATTTGGTTTCAGCATCACGATCCGGATGTGCTTTTTGCTGATTAGCGAGATTAATGGCGCAAGTATCAAAGCCTGGAGAAGCCGGCCGGTGGAACCCCCGACCGTAACATACACTCCCCGTGGTTTTAATGCGCCGGCATAATCGAATATCGAACGGTTTGTCTTCACATCCAGGATCAGGTCATAGCGCCTGCCGCTTTTTGTGAAATCTTCCTGAGTATAATCTATGACATGGTCAAAACTCATTGAACGGAGGAAATCCAGCTTGCTGGTTTTATCGACCCCTGTTACTTCAGCCCTGTACTGTTTGGCGATCTGCAGGGCGAAAGTGCCTACGCCGCCGCCGGCACCGTTGATTAATATCATCTGTCCCTGCCGGATACTGCCCCGGTCAATTAGCCCCTGCACAGCAAGCATGCCGGCCTGTGGTATGGCCGCCGCTTCCTCGTAGCTCATCCCGACCGGTTTCAGCTCTAAGGATTTTTCAGCGGCACAAACATATTCAGCGAATCCTCCCCACCGGCCGCTCAGGTCACCGTACACATCGTTACCAACCTTAAACCGCGTCACGTTTCGGCCCACGGCTTCAACCCGTCCGGCAATATCAGACCCCAGTATCTGTTTCTTTGGTTTTTGTAATCCATACATCAGGCGATTAATAAAGTCGCCCTGCAGAAGTCCCCAATCCCAGTCATTGATGGACACCGCACAGACTCTTATCAGAACCTCGTCGTCCTTCGGAGAGGGCCTTTCCACTTCTGCCCGCTGCAGAACTTCAGGTCCCCCATACTCAGTATAGATAATGGCTTTCATTTTCTTTAGAGTGTGTTTTTGAAAATTGTTTCAGAAACCTAAACATTTAACCAGGATGTAGCTGGCGGAGGTTTATTGCTTTGGTTAATTATGTTTAGCTCCTGTCACCGGCCATCGGGATTATCACTGTACTAAGACCCGCTATCATCAACCATCAACGTGATTACAGATTCAAATAATTTAGCGCTAAATGCTATCTTAACCCATCAAATTTAAATCATGTTTAAGCAACCACTCTGGATTCTTTTTGCAGTGTTCGCAATTGCCATTGGTCTGTACCCTGCTATGTATTTCTTGATAAACCGCGAATTTGGATTGTTGGCCTCAAAGAACAACGGGCTCTTAAATAATGTCTTTTGGAACGCCGGATTTTATACCCATATCATTCTGGGTGGCGTGGCTTTATTAATCGGCTGGTCGCAATTCAGCACCAAATGGCGGGAAGCCCGGCTAAATATGCATCGTACTATCGGCAAAATTTATGTTGGTTCGGCTTTACTGAGTGCGCTCGCAGCTATTTACATCAGCCTTTATGCAACCGGAGGTCTTATAGCTTCTTTGGGCTTCTTTTCTTTAGGCTGCATTTGGTTTCTTACAACCTTGCGAGCTTTCTTAAGCATAAAAAGAGGAAACATTACCGAACACCAGACGATGATGATTTACAGTTATGCCGCCTGTTTTGCTGCCGTTACACTAAGGATATGGCTGCCCTTATTGATCATGTGGTACCAGAACTTTGTGCTAGCTTACCGGGTAGTGGCCTGGTTATGTTGGTTGCCAAACTTAATGGTCGCTTGGGTGATTGTGAAAAAAATGCATAGACGAGGACAAGCTATTTTAAGCTGATATAATCAAATAGTTTAATGATAGCTGATTTTAAACATTTACTTTTTTCTTATATTTCCAATTTCTCGATTTTCCTTCGCTAAGCCATTCGAGGGCAGTTTCCATTCTCTTCTGACGAGTAGTTTCTGTTTTAGCTTCACCCAGCCATTCCAGGTATTCTTTTTTATGAGAATTGCTGAATGCCTCAAATGTACTTTGTGCTAAGGGGTTCTTTGATAGCTGCTCATTAAAATACGTGGGAACTTCTACATCGGCAACTGTAGTTTTTTTCTTTGCAGGAAGTTTTACACCGGTCTCATTCAATAGAACAGCGTTGCGGATGTATTGAATCAGGACCTCGTCTGACGGAAGGTCTTTGAGCGAAGTGATCCGGCCAAACTGACTCATTGCTGAATCCCTGTTGTCTTCTAATATATTCTCCGGATCGGGCAGGAGCGAGCCTTTCCAAAACCCGAATGCGCAGTGCTGTTTGAATGAGGCAAAGTGGCAAACCGTACCTTTAAAAGCAAAAACAGGAAAACTCCATTTGATCGTTTCAGTGATCTCGGGAGATGCTTTGTGGATTAGCGCCCTGAGATGTGTTAAAATAGGTTTTGCGAACTCTGCTGATTTTTCGATATATGCATCAACCCGTTTATCAAATGTTTCCATGAGGTTAAATGTAGAAAAATGTCTGAATGTTCCGACCGTCATTACGAATCAGAAAGATATCAGTATCAAATCTCAATACTCACATCTCAATCTATCTCAAAGATATTGTGGAAATAATAATGCCCTGTCCTTACACAGAACAGGGCATTACGAATCAGGAAAGATACAGTATTAAATCTCAATACTCACATCTCAAATCTATTTCAAAGATCCCAAATGTTGAACCAGGTCAATCAGTTTGCTTGAATAACCCCATTCGTTATCATACCATGATACCACTTTAACAAAATGATCATTCAAAGCAATACCTGCGTTTGCATCAAAGATGGAAGTACGTGCATCTCCGATAAAGTCAGAGGATACAACAGAATCTTCAGTATAACCTAATATCCCTTTGTATTCTCCTTCCGAAGCGTCCTTCATGGTTTGTTTGATTTCCTCGTATGTTGCAGGTTTTTCTAAACGAACAGTCAGATCGACTACAGAAACATCGGCCACAGGTACACGGAAAGCCATACCGGTTAATTTTCCTTTAAGCTCAGGTATTACAAGTGTTACTGCTTTAGCAGCGCCTGTAGATGAAGGGATGATATTTTGTGCAGCACCACGACCTCCGCGCCAGTCTTTCGCAGAAGGACCGTCAACAGTTTTCTGGGTAGCTGTAGTAGCGTGAACGGTGGTCATCAAACCTTCGATGATTCCGTATTTATCATTCAAAATTTTGGCAATAGGAGCCAGGCAGTTGGTAGTACATGATGCGTTTGAAACGATAGTCTCAGCAGCAGTTAATTCTTTATGGTTAACACCCATTACATATGTGCGTGTTGCATCCTTCGCAGGTGCAGACATTACTACTTTTTTCGCACCGGCATCAATGTGCTTTTGCGCATCGGCCTGAGTTAAAAATAAGCCCGTAGATTCAATAATAATTTCAGCACCTACTTCATTCCATTTAAGGTTAGCCGGATCTTTCTCAGCTGTTACGCGGATAGTATCACCATTGACAACCAGTTGACCATCTTTCACTTCAATAGTACCTTTGAACTGACCGTGTGTAGAGTCATATTTCAACATGTAGGCCATGTATTCCGGATCAACTAAATCGTTTATTCCAACTACTTCCACGCCTTCGCGTTCAATTGCAGCTCTGAAAGCTAAACGGCCGATACGGCCAAATCCATTAATTCCAATTTTCATCTTTTTATTGTTTTTTGTGATTAATTTCCACGCGACACTTTAGGTCGCCGGCTAACTTATTGGTGATGAAGTTATATAGCAGATTGTTTTGCTGACTGGTTTAAGCAATTAAATGAAAAACCAAGAGCTTTTTCTATAACAGCTTCATCTTAAAAATTTTTGTCTGAATAGTATTTTAATAAATTATCTATAGGTTCTTTAATAATTGAAGAAATATGCAAATGGTGTTCAGAAGCAACCTCTAATAACCAATCGCCGAAGTTGGACGCAACCGTGCCCACTATGTAAATGGGAGCAGCGGGAGATTGTTTTTTTAGAGGCAGAATATATGCTTTCAAAAAAAGATCGAAGCCTTTACATACCATCTCTTTAACATATGGATGTTCCCGGTTTTCTAATAGGAAATCAACGAATGAACTTAAAAATAGATTGGGAGACTGCTGTTTGTAAACCAGGTCTAAAATATCTTTACGATTAAAGTCATACTCCGCTACAAATCGGGTTCTAAAATCATTGGGTAAGGATTCATAAAGAAATGCTTTCAGCACCTGGCGACCAAGCCAGCTGGCCGAGCCCTCATCTGCGAGGATGTATCCCAGCCCATAATTATTTGCCTTGATTTTTTTACCGTCAAAATAACCCGCTGTCGAGCCGCTGCCAATCACGCCGGTAATTCCAGGCTCTTCATGACAGGATGCAATGGCCGCTGCCTGCAGATCAGTATCTACTTTGATCTTACTGTATTTAAAGAATTGACTTAAAGTATCATATACAAGGTCCCTTCTTTCATCAGAGGAAGCCCCTGCGCCAAAGAAGTAGAGTTTTTTAACCTTCTCCGCATAATTGATCAGCTCAGTTTTTTTATGCAGGATCTGAAGAATACGCTTTCGGTCGTTAAAATAAGGATTGATACCCGTAGTTCTGAATTCGGCCACCACGCCATCCTTGTCGGCCAGCTTCCATTCCGCATATCTTGAACCACTGTATACCACTCCGATCATATATTTATATTGATAAGATGTTTGCGAGTTCCAACAAGTCTTCCTCCAGTTTGAATTCATGCATGTTCAACGACTCATGTAAGCTGGTCAGTTTAATGGAGTTACCCCGTATACCCACCAGTTGTCGGGTTTCTCCGGCCAGTAAGGCCTTAACTGCCGCATATCCAAAACGGCAGGCCAGAACCCTGTCTGTGCTGCTAGGCGTTCCTCCTCTTTGCATATGGCCTAAAATACTAACCTTCGTATCGTAAAAGTTGAATTTCTCTTTAACCCGTTTCGCTACATCGTAAGCGCCGCCATTCTTGTCACCTTCGGCCACAATTACAATGCTGGACGATTTTTTTCTCTTGGCACCTATTTCCAGCTTCTCAATTAACTCCTCAATAGCTGTGTCTTTTTCTGGAAGCAGGATAGCTTCCGCGCCTCCGGCGATGCCGGATCTGAGAGCTATACAACCGGAGTCTCTACCCATTACTTCGATAAAAAATAACCGGTCATGCGAGTCAGCAGTATCACGAATTTTATCTATTGCCTGGATAACGGTGTTGTTTGCGGTGTCAAACCCCAGGGTAAAGTCAGTACCGTAAAGGTCATTATCAATTGTACCCGGAATACAGATAACAGGCATGCCGAATTTTAGTGAAAATCGTTCAGCACCGGTAGCAGTTCCGTCTCCGCCAATAGCTACAAGAGCATCAATTCCTTCAGCACGCAAATTGTCATAGGCCTTTTGCATTCCTTCGTCAGTCTTGAACTCCAAACAGCGGGCAGTCTTTAAGATCGTTCCACCGAGGTGAATGATGTTGCTCACCGACCGCGAGGTCATGTTCCAAAAATTCTTCTCCAGCATTCCCAGGTAGCCCTGGCGGATTCCAACAACCTCCAAACCCATATAAATACTGGTACGTACTACTGCCCTGATGCAGGCGTTCATTCCCGGAGCATCGCCGCCGGAAGTAAAGACGGCTATTTTTTTTATTTCTGACAAACTTGGTTATTAAATAATTAAACACGAATATAGGGTGTATTTATTACACTATGGAATTTATAATAAATTTCACGCTTGTAAGTAATCCTTATATCTTTAACGACTAAAATTATAATACACTTTGGAAGTCCTGCCTAAATTTGATTCTGTATTTTCTATCGATTGTGTAATCTTCGGTTTCGACGAAGGGGAGTTAAAAATACTATTAATTGAACGGAATATAGAACCTTTTAAAGATTGGTGGGCTTTACCGGGTTATTTGGTAAAGGAAAATGAGAGTCTGGATGTAGCTGCCGAGAGGATCTTGTATGAACTCACTGGACTCCGAGATATTTACATGGAACAGTTTTATACCTTCGGCGACGTTGGCCGGCACCCGCAAGGCCGTGTGATTACGGTTGCCTATTATGCCATGATCAGATTAAACGGCCCGAAAGAATTAAAGCCAGTAACATCAATTGCACGTAAGGCGGTTTGGTACCCGGTAAAAGATCTTCCAAAATTAGCCTTCGACCATAGTAAAATATTTGAAAAAGGATTCCTGAAGATCCGTAACAAGATCACCTATCAACCAATCGCCTTTGAGCTACTGCCAGAAAAATTTACGCTCACTCAGTTACAGCACCTGTATGAAGTAATTTTAAATAAACCCCTCGACAAAAGGAACTTCCGAAAGAAAATGCTTAATTATGGTATCCTCAAAGAGCTTGATGAAAAGCAAAAAGGAGTATCGTATCGCGCAGCTAAACTCTATAAGTTCGACAAGCGGAAGTACACAAAGCTATTCCTGAAAGAGATGTCTTTTAGTAAGTAAGCCTTTTTCCCACTCTTCATTTATTCCCGGTTTCAAGAAATTATTCAATACCTATAGCCATAGCGGCTTCCGGCGTTCTATGGCCGAAGGCGTGTATTCTGTTATGTAGAATTTCGGTACTGGCTTTTCTTACTCTTGCAGCAGCGACCATGAATGCTGTCTCCTAAATGCGCTTTGCTAAGTAAACTAATCCTAGTATAAGACCTGCGGTTCTGCGTCTGGTTTCATAGGGGTTTGGTAGGGGTTTCCTAGTAGTTTGCTAGTAATTTTCTACTATGAAAGTACTAGCTGAGCTCTATGATATTTTAACTGAACATTTTTTCTTCTCTAAGCTAATTAGATGGGAGTAGGTAAGTGTCCCCCACTGGTATTTGGTAAGTGGCGAAAAATTAAAAATCGATTAATTGTTGAGGGCTGGATTTGGACTTTCGTTAGATTTCTCCTTTAGCTGCTGGCCAAGAAATACACGATTGAAATTTCTCCGCTAGGCCCTGACTAAAATTCCATGAGACCGCAAACTATTTTGATAGAAAAGTATTTTACCATTCGTAATTATTTTTAGAGCGATAGCATCTTTTCCCAATTTTTTTTTCTAACTTTTTACTCAAATTTTATTTGATGGCCGGAATTCTAAGTTTGCTATAAAAATGCACGAAATCCATGCGTGTATTTGTAATTCAAATACTTAACTTAGTATTAAGACCAAGGACTACGCATATAAACAAATCGTATTTACTTAATACTTTTTATTATGAGCTTAAAGATTTTACTTTCAAAATTTTTCTGTGGTATTGTTTTGCTGTTTATAAGCAGTTCGGCTTTTGCTCAGACCAAAACTATTTCCGGGACAGTTACTGATAGCAGGGACAATCAACCGCTTATTGGTGTAACAGTTGCTGTCAAAGGGACACCGACAGGTACCAGCACTGGTGCCGACGGTCGGTTCAGCTTAAATGTACCGGAAAATGCTACTACGCTAACCTTTACTTACCTGGGCTATAATACTAAGGATGTTGTGATGAGCGGTCGAACCACTGTAAACGTGTCCTTGGAAGCGAGTAGCACTGCATTAAGCGAGGTGGTTGTTGTTGGATATGGTACACAACGGGTTCAGGACGCCACCGGTTCCGTTTCCTCCTTAGGGACGAAAGAATTTAATAAGGGTGTGATTTCCACCCCTGAACAATTGCTTCAGGGCCGGGTTGCAGGTGTTCAGATAACACCTTCAAGTGGTGAGCCCGGTGCAGGTGCTACAATCAACATCAGAGGTACTGGTTCCATCCGTGCGGGCAATGGCCCCTTGTACGTTGTCGACGGTGTTCCTCTCGAAGGAGGAGGTACCTCGGGCGGTCTGGATGCCGGAGCAGGGGTTTCATCGGCCAGAAACCCATTGGCATTTATTAACCCCAATGATATCGAGAACATTAGTATTTTAAAAGACGCTTCAGCAGCCGCTATTTATGGTTCAAGGGGCGCCAACGGCGTTGTTTTAATTACGACCAGGAAAGGTTCCACCGGGCAAGGTATTCAGTTTGGGGCATCAACCAGTCTGGCAACAGTCGCCTCAAGATACGACTTGCTACATCGTGCTCAATTTTTGCCTGCTGTTGCTTCTACCGGCGCAGACGCTACAGCTGTTGACTATGGAGGCGATACAGACTGGCAGGATGTTATTTTCAGAAACGGGATCTCGCAAAATTATAACCTGGGTTTCGGCGGTGCCAGAAACGGTTCTTCCTATCGGGCTTCCTTTGGTTATGATAACCAGAAGGGGACGATCGAGAACTCTGGGTTGAAGAGATTAACCGGACGCTTAAATGCATCTCAATTGTTCCTTGACGATAAAATAAAGCTGGATCTTCAATTTACAGCTTCTAACGTAGAGAACCAGTACGCACCTATAACCAACGATGCAGGTTTTGAAGGAAGTTTGATTGGTGCAGTGCTTCAAACCAATCCAACCATTCCGGTTCTGGATAGCGCAGGGAAGTTCTTTACCACGGGCGTAGGTGGTTTCCGAAACCCCGCTTCTATGTTAGAAAATATTGATGATCAGGATGATATTGACAGGTATCTGGGAAATTTCAGTGCTTCATACACGTTCATTCCAAACCTGACTTATAAAGGTACTTTTGGCTTTGACGAATCAAAGGCGATTAGAAAAACGTTCCTGGATCCGGCCCTTACAGGTTTTACCGGTAGTCAAAGAATCCGGGAAGGGGATATTGCTCAGGTCACCGGTAACGGACGAGGAATTGTTCAAAATTTAAAGCTTTCATCCTATATTTTCGAGCATACTTTAAATTATCAAAAGGATTTAAGTGACAATAGCAATTTGAGTTTACTAGGTGGTTTTTCCTACCAGCAATTTAAAACCAGCCCGTTAATAGATGTACGATGGAATACAACCACACCAAACGTTTTGGTGAAAGACATTAATAGTTTTAAAAATCGTTTGCCATTGTTTGGAGATAGTACCAAATCCGAATTGCAATCATTTTTCGGACGGGCGAATTATAATCACAAGGATAAGTACCTGGCTACTGCTACCGTAAGGGTAGACGGTTCATCGAAGTTTGGTGAGAATAATAAATATGCAACTTTCCCTGCCTTCGCGGTAAAATGGAAGATCATGAATGAAGACTTTGGCCCAAAGGAAACATTTGATGACCTGAGTGTGCGTCTGAATTTTGGAATCACCGGTAACCAGGAGTTTCCTCCCTACGCCTCATTAGCTATTACGCAACGTCAGTTTAATGGAAATAATCCTACGATCACGGCCGCCAGCCCAGATTTGAAGTGGGAAACCACGACTCAGTACGGTGCCGGAATTGATTTTGCCATAATGAAGAATAAACTCAGCGGAACGCTTGACTATTTCAACAAGTCAACGAAAGATCTGCTATTTCTACAGGATTATGCGCAGCCAGCCGCCGTTCCAAGGAGATGGGTTAATTTGCCTGGTAAGGTTGTAAATAGCGGCGTTGAAGTGGGCCTCAACTTAGATGCCGTCAGGAACACTAATTTTGGATGGGAAGTTCAGTATAACATGACTTTTCTGAAAAATGAGGTGAAGGATTTTGGGAACCGAAACGTGATTACCGGCAATATCAGTGGTCAAGGGTTGTCCGGGGCATACTCTCAGCTGATAACAAATGGTGAGCCTCTGGCTTCGTTCAATGTTCCTATTTTTGGTGGCTTTGATGCAGACGGTTTGGGAATTTATCCGAACGCGGATGCGGGCACCATAATCGGCAGTGCCATTCCAAAATTCACCGCCGGTTTAACCAATAACTTTACGTTTGGAAAATTTAATGCCAGTTTCTTTTTGAACGCTGCGACGGGGTTCTACATTTATAATAATACCGCTAATGCTTACTTTCTTAAAGGAAACCTGGTAAGCGGTAGGAATGTAACTACTGAGGTGGCTAACAGTAGTGAAAGTCCAATCAACTCCGGAGAGGTTTCCACACGTTTTCTCGAAAAGGGAGACTTTATAAGATTGAGCAATGCCAACCTTGGCTACACTTTCGACGTATCTAATATGAAGGCAGTTAAAAGTCTAAGACTCACATTGTCAGCACAAAACTTATTTCTGATCACCGATTACTCCGGACTTGACCCGGAAATCAATGTGAATAAAGAAAGGAATGGCGTTCCTTCTCGCGGAATTGACTATACTGCGTATCCAAGTGCCCGAACATTCACTTTTGGTATTAATGCAGGTTTTTAATATCACTTAAGGATATAGACGATGAAAACAATTATCACACGAATTTCAGCACTAGCCGCTATAGTAATCCTAAGCACTGTTAGCGCCTGTACGAAGCTGGACGAAGAATTATACGGCTCAAGATCTATTGAGGTGCCTGGGACTTCTACTCCTGCCGAGCTCGGCAGTGTTTACGACCAGTTAAACGGACAGGTATCTAGCCAGGAAAATACTTATGCCTTACAAGAACATCCTACTGATGAGATGATGGGACCAACCCGCGGGACTGACTGGGGAGATTTCGGGTTATGGCGTAAGCTTCACCAGCATACCTGGGATCCTTCCCACACACAGATAAGTAATACCTGGGATGAACTAAATACCGGTGTGTTTAGAGCCACCCAGGTTGCGGATACCGGTTCTCCAACTCCTCAGACAAAGGCAGAGGCTAGTTTCTTACGGGCATGGTTCATGTTCCAGATTACGGATCTATATGGTCAGCAGCCATTCCGGGATCCAGCAAGCGGACCCAACGAAGATCCTAGAGTGATGACACGACCCGAAGCAGTAGATTTTATGATTAATGACCTGAATTTTGCTGAATCTACCCTGCAGCCAACTACCTCGTTGGGATTGGCTAGTCGTGAGGCGGCTCAGGCTCTCCTGGCAAAGATATATTTGAATCGCGCAGTGTACACTGCTGCCACCGTTGGCGGCCCTTTTACCTTCGCTGCAGAGGATATGAACAAAGTAATAGAGAATTGCAATAAAATAATTGCCTCAGGGAGATTCCAGTTAACGGATTCATATTTCGATAACTTTGCCTGGAATAACGGTACCTTATCGAAAGAAAATATTTTTGGTATCGAGAACTCAGAAGCAAAGACACGGGCGAACCTTAGAAGAACCTGGAGGATGACCCTGCATTACAGGCAAACTCCGGATGGCTGGAATGGCTTCACCACGCTGGCGGATTTTTATAAATCTTTTGAACCTAACGACGAGCGAAGAGGCGGCGCCCGTCCGGGCCTAACCGATAAAATTGGATTGAGAACCGGATTTCTAATCGGACAGCAATTTGGTCCCGGTGGTGTTGCACTTCAGCAAAGAAGCGGTAAGCCCCTGATTTTCACAGAAAACGTTAATTTAAATTACTCAACAGAAGCTCAGGGCATTCGGGTAATTAAATATTTTCCAATGCCAGAAGTTGATAATAAAGTTAATGATGATAACATAGATAATGATTGGGCATTTCTGCGTTATGCGGACGTTTTATTGATGAAAGCTGAAGCGATCATGCGAGGTGGAACTGACCCAATGGGCCAGACCGCTCTATCAATTGTAAATACGCTGCGCACAAGTCGTGGAGCCACCCCACTGGCAGCTGTAGACGACGCGGCTATGCTTGCGGAAAGAGGCCGGGAATTGTACTGGGAAGGGTGGAGACGAAATGATCAGATTCGTTTCGGTACTTTTAACAATCCGGTAGATCAACGGCCTACAGCTTCAGCCAAAACGCGGACTGTGTATCCTATACCACAGAAAGCCGTGGATACCAATCCAAACCTTAAACAAAACGAGGGATACTAAGAGATCTTTTCAGATTAAAGATTTTTATTAAATTTAAGCGTAGGGGAATGCCTCTGCGCTTTTTTATGTTTGTTGCTATGATTAAGAAAGTAATTTCTTTTATTTTTTCTGCTGCTTTGCTTATGTCATGCACTAAGGAAAAGGATACTCTCTTTTCCTTACAGAACAATAAAGATATAGGGGTTGACTTCGCAAATAATCTGGAGGCTGATCAAGGAATGAATGTATTTACTTTTCGTCATTTCTATAACGGTGGTGGAGTCGCCATAGGTGATGTAAATAACGACGGTGTGAATGATGTCTATTTAACTTCCAATCAGGGCGATAACCAACTACTGATTAATAATGGGAAATGGAAGTTCGAGAACATAGCAGAAAAAGCAGGTGTTAAGGGCAAAAATAACTGGAGCACTGGAGTTACGATGGTGGATATAAATGCGGATGGCTGGCTGGATATTTACGTTTGCAACGCGGGAAATGCTAAGGGCGAGAAACGTGAGAACGAGCTTTTTATAAATCAACAAAATGGCACTTTTACCGAAGAAGCAAAGAAATATGGTCTGGCTGATAATGGTCTATCAACTCATGCTGTGTTCTTTGATTATGACCGGGACGGTGATCTGGACTGCTACGTTTTAAACAATTCATTCAGGCCAATAGGAAGTTTTGATTTCAGCACCAAACTACGTCTTGCAGTTGATGAAATGGGTGGTGATCGTCTTTACCGCAATGATGCCGGCAAATTTACGCAGGTTACCAGGGAGGCAGGCATTTTTTCCAGCGATATAGGTTTCGGTCTGGGTCTTTCAGTAGTAGATATAAACCTGGATGGTTATCCGGATATTTATGTTTCTAACGACTTTTTTGAGCAGGATTATCTGTATATCAATCAGAAGGATGGGACTTTCAAAGAAAGTATTGAAGCCCAAACCGGTCACTTAAGCCTTGCTTCGATGGGTTCTGACGTAGCGGACATTAATAACGATGGTCTGTTTGACATTTTCACCACTGAAATGCTTCCTGAAGATGATCTGCGGCTCAAAACCATGACCTCTTTTGAATCATACGATATAGTAAAGTCGAAAGAGAGGGATGGTTATTACCACCAATACATGCAGAACTGCTTGCAGTTGAATAACGACGACGGTACTTTTTCAGAGATTGCTTTCTATGCAGGCGTAGCAGCTACTGACTGGAGCTGGGGTGCCCTAACCTTCGATATGGATAACGATGGCTGGAAAGATATTTTTGTTTCCAACGGCATCTATAAAGATTTGACCAACCAGGACTACATTGAGTTCTTAGCGAACCGTGACAATATGGAAAGGTTTGCGCAGGGGAAAAAGGCTGATTTTAAAGACTTTACTGATCGGATGAAATCAACGGCTCTCCCTAATTATGCTTTCGTCAATAATAGGAATCTGACTTTTAGCAACCATTCGAAAGAGCTTGGGCTGGCAAAAGAATCTTTCAGCAATGGTGCGTCCTATGGAGACCTTGATAATGATGGAGATAATGATCTGGTGGTTAATAATGTAAATATGCCGGTATTTATATATAAGAATAACGCGGAGAAATCAGCGGACAACCACTTTATTCAGCTTAATCTTCAGGGTGAAAAATTAAATACCAACGCCATAGGCAGTATTGTCAAAACCTTTAATAAGAATTTAACAAGTACCTATTATCATCAGCCTGCACGCGGATTTCAAAGTTGCATTTCTCCTAACTTGATCACCATTGGAATAGGGAAATATGATGCTGTTGATTCAATGCAAATAATATGGCCCAACGGTAACTACCGGACTATTAAAAACGTGAGGGCGGATAGTCTTTACCGTTTTAATTCCAGGAATGCACGGCTTGCCTATAATTTTGAAAGACCGGGTTCCAACCCACTATTAGCAGAATTAAGCGTTCGATTGTTCGACTCCGTACCGAAGCATGTTGAAGATGGTTTTATTGATTTTGATAATGAACGTTTGATGTTGCAGATGCTTTCCACGGAAAACCCTTACCTGGCGAGCGGTGATCTGAATAAAGATGGTTTGGGAGATTTTTACATGGGCGGTTCTAAGGAACAGGCGTCAGCTATTTACCTGCAGCAACCCAGCGGTAAATTTAAACAGTATATACCAGACGAGTTCAGGAAGCAAACTTATCTGGAAAGTGCCGGGGGCGTTTTTGGTGATTTTGATAAAGATGGTGACGAGGACCTGATCGTTACATTCGGGGGGAATGAAGAACAAGCTGGTGAGAAAGTTATGTTCCCAAGATTTTACGAAAACGATGGTAAGGGTAAGTTGGTAAGAAATACACAGAAGACCATTCCCATTTCTTTGAATGCATCAGTAATCAAATCAGCAGACTATGACCAGGATGGCGATCTCGATTTGTTTATCGGAGGACGAAGTGTGTCGCGTACTTATGGAAGTTTCCCGACCTCTTATGTGTTAAATAACGATGGCGCGGGACGTTTTACAGATGTATCTAAGCACGTTCTCGGCAGTGACACAAGACCGGGTATGATAACCGCCGCCCACTGGGTTGACCTTGATAAAAATGGATATGACGATCTGGTGCTCGCAGGAAACTGGATGGGCATAAAAATCTATAAGAATCAGAATGGGAAATTTACACCTGATACGCGGCTTGACAATTATAAGGGCTGGTGGAGCAGCCTGGCGATACATGATGTAGACGGAGACGGAGATTTAGACTTGATTGGTGGAAATATTGGTTTAAATACGAAGTTTCGCGCATCGGAGAAGGAGCCTATGAAGATCTATGTGAAAGATTTTGATAACAATGGAACTAGGGAATGCATCACTTCAATCTTCAAGGATGACAAAGAATATGTTTTTCACCTCCGGCAAGATTTGACCTGGCAGCTTCCCACTTTCAAGAAAAGGTTTTTGAAATATGAAGACTATGCAGGTAAAACATTCAGTGAAGTTTTTCCGGAAGGCCTAACTGAAGGAGCGGAGATCCATGAGATCAAATACCTTGAATCAGCCCTCTTTATTAATGAAGGTGCCGGTAAAAAGTTTACCTACAAGCCGTTGCCTTACCAGGCGCAGCTATCTGCCGTAAATACAATTGTTTGTGATGATCTAGACAAAGATGGAACGATTGAAATCATTCTAGCAGGAAATTTTTATGGCTTTAAGCCTGAGATTGGACGCCTCGATGCAAATTACGGGCAGGTTTATCGTTATGCCGATAGCACCTTTAGTTATCTTCCTCCAATTAAAACCGGCCTTAAGTTAAACGGGCAGGTAAGATCCTCTTTAATTATTAAGGATGCCGACGGAAACAAAATGTATCTATTTGGACGGAATAATGCGCCACTGACGGCTTACCGGCTTAACTCTTCTGCAGAGAAAAAGCTGATAGCCCAAAGAGTTAAGAATTAAGAATTAGGAATTATGAATTCCGCTGCCACTGGTAACTTTCGTCTTCGACTGCTTCTGATCAGCATTTTGGCTTTCGTGTCAGGCCTGCAGGCATGCAGCAAGAAGGCGGAAAAAGCGGGAAGGGGTTTCTTTACGCTTCTCGACCCGGAGGAAACCAATGTCCTCTTTTCAAATAACATCAACGAAACAGATTCGCTCAATATTCTGGATTATTTGTATTTCTATAATGGCGGCGGCGTAGCCTCTGCGGACTTCAATAACGACAGTCTGGAAGACTTGTATTTTATCTCTAACCAGGAAGAGAACAAATTGTATTTGAACAAGGGGGGCTTAAAATTTGAAGATATCACCGGGCGATCGGGCACCGCAGGTACCGGAAGCTGGAAGACCGGTGTAACGGTGGTTGACATTAACAATGACGGCTACAAAGATCTCTATGTTTCTGTGGTGAGCGGCTATAAAGGATTTACAGGGAAAAATCAGTTATATATCAACAATGGTGATTTAACGTTCACCGAAAAGGCAGCTGAGCTTGGTCTGGATTTCGCCGGGCTGTCTACCCAGGCATCTTTTTTTGACTATGACAAGGATGGAGACCTGGATATGTTTTTGTTGACCCACTCGGTCCACAATAACTCATCTTACGGCGATTCTACACTCCGCCTTAAATACGATCGCGCTGCGGGAGACCACCTGTTCCGGAACGATCCTAACGGCTTCACCGATGTTACTATAACTGCGGGCATTTATGCTGCTTCAATCGGTTACGGACTGGGCCTCAGCATTGGCGATTTCAATAATGATGGCTGGGATGATATCTACGTTAGCAATGATTTTTTCGAACAGGATTACTATTATATCAATCAACAGGACGGCACATTTAAAGAGAAACTCAGAGAGGCTTTCGGTCATACCAGTCTTTATTCGATGGGCAACGCAGCCGGTGATATCAATAGGGATGGAAACCTGGATTTGATTTCAACTGATATGTTGCCGGATGATATCAAAGCGCTTAAGTCTACTGTTAATGACCAGCCATTGGATATCTACAATCTGGAAGTTAAGAGCGGATTTCACTATCAGTCCTCACGTAATTCGCTGCAATTGAATGTGGCCGAAGGAAAGAAATTCGTTGATATTGGACTGTATGCCGGCATTTCGGCCACTGACTGGACCTGGACACCTTTAATTCAGGACTTTGACATGGATGGTCACAAAGACCTGTTTTTTTCTAATGGTATTAAAAAGCGATTAAACGATCTGGATTACCTCAGGTACCTCGGAGATCCGGGTATTCAGCGCAATGAAAACGACCGGACTTTTGATCTGAATAAGATCAATAAAATGCCAGACGGTCGCGTTGCAAATTTTCTCTTCCGTGGAGACAGTGCGTTGAAATTTCAGGATATCTCATCCGCAAACGCAATGGAAGATCTTTCGGCGTCGTCAGGTGCGGTATATGTTGATCTGGATAACGATGGAGATCTTGAGATTGTAACCAATAACATGGATCAGCCTGCTTTTATTTATTTAAATAACAGCATTCGTGATGGATTGCAAAGCAAACCGGTGTTCTTAAATTATTCGGTAAAATTTAAGGGTAAAAACAGGGATGGCGTTGGCACCCGGCTTTATCTGCGGGCAAGCGGGGGAGTCGTAGATCATCAGGAGGTTCAAACCAGCACCGGGTTTCAAAGCAGTCAAAATACGAACCTGCAGTTCACTTTTTCTTCAGGTGAAAAGCCGGTGGAGTTACTGATTATCTGGCCTGACAATTCTTACCAGCAAATAAAGGAATTCACCCCAGGAAATAAGCAGCAACTTGTATGGGATCTCAAATCGGTGACAAGCCCTGCAGGGGACATTAGCCTGGTGATCAGGGAATTTATTGAGGGAAGGTCCGGTCCGGGTTACCAGGAAATGGAAGCGGAGTTGTTGGCTGAACTGAAAGTCACACAGACGCCTGATTTTAATTATTATTCGCTGTTGCCACATACCTATCTGACGCATACTCCAGCAATCGCAAAAGCCGACATAAATCAGGATGGCTATGATGACCTGTATGTGGGAGGTGTAGCCGGTGAGGATCGCTACTTTTTGATTGGAAGCTCAAGCGGAAAGCTTAAAAGAGTTGATGTCAAGGCTTTCGAGCCTTATCTTAACTATACAGATGAGGTGGCAGCCTGGGAGGATCTGAACAATGATGGAAAGCCTGATTTGGTGGTAACCAATGCAGAACACCCTTTTATAAACTTTGCGAAAATAAAGCCTCACAGGGTTTTCCTGAATCAAGGTAGTTTTAAGTTTGAGGCGGTTACATTACCCGCACTTGGATCAATAACTTCTCATTTGGCAATTTTAGATTATGATGGAGATGGTTTTAAAGATATTTTTCTGGCAGGGGCTGTCGATTTCAGGCATTACAGTAAGAGCAGGCCGTCTTTCTTATTATTGAACCAGGGACAGGGGAAGTTCATCAAAGCACCCGACACGGATTATCAAGACCTCAAAGATATTGGCTTCATCAGGGATCTAAAGGTCTCTGACCTTAATCATGATGGGAAAGAGGACCTGGTAGTGGCAGCCGAATGGCAACCCGTACAGGTGTTTGTCAACAACGGGAAAAGCCTGACAAAGCAGAGTATACCTATATTAAACAAGCAGAATGGTTGGTGGCAATCCGTCACAATTGCCGATCTTGATCAAGATGGAAAAACTGACTTACTCCTGGGAAACTGGGGCTTAAATAACAAGTTTAATGTGAGCAGTGACCGCCCCGTTTATGCATACAATGACGATCTGGATAAAGACGGGAAAGCCGATCTGATCTTGTCATATAATTATAAAGGCAACTATTACCCTTTCCGTCCGAAAAATGATCTTGAGCAGGAACTTCCTTACCTGAAAAAAGAGTGGCTTAGCTATCAAAAAATGGCTGATAAAACTACAAATGAGATCTTTAAAGACCGCATTAGCGAAAAGACTCGCCTTACGGCTAACGCATTTGAAAGTGTCTATGTTAGTGATCTTTTAAACGCAAAGAGATTGTCTTTGCTGCCTTTTTTATATCAGCAATCACCCATAATTTCTGCGGCCCAAGCTGAGCATTCGAACCAGTTAGTTGTAAATGGTAATTTTTGGGGTGCAATTCCGTATGAAGGGAAATATGACGCGCTGGGCCTGGCTACCCTGGAATACGATAAAGAAACCGGTCAGTTTTTGCCCCCATCTTACTGGGTGAATCCAACACTTAATTTCTCAGAGGTTGATTATATCAGCAAAATAAAAGCGGGCGACAAGAGCAGATGGGTTGTTTTAACAAGTGAGGGAAAGCTGTTAAGTGTTGCTGCGATGGATAATAAGACACTATTGGCAAAAAAGCAATCTAATCAGTAAATCGGGTAATAGATCTTCGTGACCCATTCAGAAGTATCAGTTTTAATTCTCCTGTCAGTTACCAGCAATTCGTAAGGGATGGCTGGCGACGATAAATGAAAGTCTTTCATATATGCCTCGATTTGTTTAAAGGCATTTTTAATCCTTCCCGGCCCTCCTTTAACCTCAGCCACTAAAATATTTCCGCGTACCATTCGGTGTACCAAAACTTTTTGATCTGGTTTAATCGGTCTGGCAATCGGCAACCCAATGGTGGTTATGTAGAAACCTTTAGCATCCTTGAACACGTTAAGCATCGGAGCATTTATTTCGGTCACACCCTCTTTCTTTATAATGCTTCTCACCGAATCGATAACCCGGTAAATATCATGTGTGTCGGGGGGCTCTGCGCTTTTGAAACTAGTGGTAGCAAAAAGTGTGTCCTGCACTGTTTGCCGCTCTATGTTTAGGTTATAAACATTACGGGTATCGATAGTGAAACTAAGCAGCCGCTCCAAAATGGCGGCCATCGCTGACTTAAGTCTGCGAGCTTCAATATATTGCTGAACCCGCCTCGCCGGATTGAGACTCGCTTTCTGCGAAGTCCGCCAGCGTATTTCTATAACGTTGTTGGCATAGGATATCCAGGTGATTTTACTTGTGTATTTCAAATCTTTATTACTGATTAAGACTGAAGTGGAGTTATAACCCGGTTCCATAAAGTTGAACTGAAAACCGTCAGAAGCAGGTAAGTCTGTCCACCATTTGGCTCTTTGGGCAGGTCTGTTTATAAATTGGGAGATGATACGTTCGCTGGATTCAACCTGTTCAACCTTTGACACCACAATCAACGGGGGAATGATTACATAAACAGAAATTATTGAAATCAGTATCAATCCGGCAACCAGGTAAAACACCTTTCTCATTCGCACCTTGTTTTTATCCGCTGTAGGCATGCCTCGATTTAGGTTTTCAAACCAGTGATTAGAACCTTATTCAAATTGGTTTCCAAAGTAATTAGTCAGACGTATTTTGGTATGATGGCTTTAAGTCTAAACTTAAAAAATATTTGCACTCCTTTAACTCCTTTTTAATTATTTTTAATTGAAATTGATCTTTCATGCGAACTTTAAGATTGCTAGTTCTTGTTGGTTTCTTACTTCCTCTGGTTAACGCTTACGCGCAAAGCCAGTCTGATGTATGGAAACTATCGGCAGATAAAATTGATCCTGCAAAGTATTATGGTGTAACCGTTGCCAACGGGATGATTGGGATCGTTTCCTCACCGGAACCATTTAAGGTCAAAAATGTGGTGCTTGCCGGAGCCTATGACCAGTATGGCAGGGGTAGGGTCAGCAATTTCCTGAACAGCTTCAACCTGCTTAATATGAACCTGGATATCGATGGGAAGCGGCTCGACGCCTCAGCGGTAAGCGGTTTAAAGCAGGAGCTTGATATGCGCAAGGCTTCTTTTACCGGAAGTTTTGAACACCCGGGCAAGGCTGTAGTTACTTACACCTACTATTCACTCAGGCAATTGCCTTTTTCGGTTTTGATGGATGTTTCAATAACCGCTAAAAAGGATATTCTCATATCTCCTTCGAGTGTTATGGAGGCTCCGGATGCACTCAGGGATGTTCAGAATTATTATAATGAGATCGACCGGCCACATGTTAATATTGCTTTGCTCACGTCTTCAGCAAAGAGCCCTACCGGTAAGCTTCAACTTTGTGCATCCACTTCTTTTTTGTTCAGCGAAGATCACAAGGATGAACCACGGCTAATTCACGAGATGTGGGATAACAACATGCATCTGGCTAAATTCAGCAAGAATATAAAAGCCGGTGAAACCTACCGTTTTTCGATTGTGGGCTCCTCAATCACGTCAGCCCATCATCCTGATCCCTTAAATGAGGCGGAGCGCCTGACCATTTTCGCGAAACTGGAGGGCCGGGATCGGCTGATTAAATTTCATGAGCAAGCCTGGGACAAACTTTGGGAAAGTGATATACAGATAGAAGGCGATCCGCAGGCACAGCAGGATGTTCGTAGCATGTTATATCATCTGTACTCGTTTTCACGGGCAGGCACGGCGTTTTCACCCTCGCCGATGGGGTTGTCAGGCTTAGGATATAATGGCCATGTATTTTGGGATACAGAAGTATGGATGTATCCCGCTTTACTGGTCTTGCAGCCTGAAATAGCGAAGTCATTGGTTGAATACCGCTTTCAGCGGCTGGATGCAGCCAGGCAAAATGCGTTTTCGCATGGGTATAAAGGTGCCATGTTCCCTTGGGAAAGTGCTGATACCGGCGTTGAAGAAACACCTGTCTGGGCCCTAAGCGGACCCTTCGAGCATCATATAACCGCTTGTGTAGCATTAGCTGCCTGGAATTATTTCTGTGTTACCCAAGATAAAGAATGGCTTCGGGAGAAGGGTTGGCCCATTCTGATGGCGACGGCTGATTTCTGGGCAAGCAGGGTAGAGCGCAATGGTCAGGGAAAGTACGACATAAAAAATGTTGTAGCTGCTGATGAGTGGGCTGAAAATGTTGACAATAATGCATTCACTAACGCAGCCGCAATAGTAAACCTGCAAAATGCTTCAGCAGCAGCTAAAATTCTGGGCATGAAAGCTAATGCTGAATGGATGGAGGTCGCTAAAAATATCCCGATATTAAGAATGGAAGATGGAGTTACCAGAGAACACGCTTCATATAAGGGAGAAGGTATTAAGCAGGCCGATGTTAACCTTCTTCCATACCCTTTGAAACAGATTACCGACCCAGCTCAAATACGTAAAGACCTTGAGTATTATGAAACCCGTATTCCTGATGAAGGAACGCCGGCGATGACCCAGGCGATATTTGCTTTGCTTTATTCAAGATTGGGAGATGGAGAGAAGGCCTACAAGTTTTTTAAGGAGGGCTTTATACCGAATCTTAATCCTCCGTTCCGCGTTATTGCTGAGACTAAGGGAGGAACCAACCCTTATTTTGCTACTGGCGCAGGGGGGGTAATTCAGGCAGTATTAATGGGCTTTGGAGGCCTGGACATCACACCAAAGGGAATCATACAAATAAAATCCACCCTGCCTTCCGCATGGAAATTGTTAAAGATCACAGGTGTAGGAATTGAGAAAAAAACGTATATTGTAAAGTGATTTGTGTTGAGTAATTGGATACTAGCTATCAGAACATCGATTTTTAATTGGATATTTAAACTCTTACGTCTAACTTTTTGAATAATTAATAATTGAAAAAAGCAGGTTCCATATTGTTGCTGATTATTTTCCTATTCAACACGATAGGGTATAAAGCTGCTTATTATTACCTGGAAGCGGAGGCGGATGCGCGCCTTGAAGCTAAAATAAAGACTATAGATGAGAACGATAGTCAGCTCATCACTGTAAAGATTCCCATTAACCTTCCTTATCAAACCGATTGGAGAGAATTTGAATCCATTGATGGAGAAATGACTTTCAAGGGTAAAACCTATAAGTATGTAAAGCGAAAGGTGCTGCGTGATACTCTAATCCTGTTATGTATTAAGCACGAGGAGAAATCGGAGTTGCAACATAGCAGGGCAGATTATTTTAAGAAAATTAACGACCTTGCTTCTGACGCTAAAAAGCCCGTGGTTAAACAAGCTAAGACAGATTACTATCAAAGTTCGACAGCATTTTCAGCTATCGCACCTGTTCTGGCTATCCAACACAAAGGCTTATCTGATTTTACTCCTCAGGTAGCGTTTGGCTATCCGTCACGGTTAGATGCCCCTCCCAAAATACACTTGCTTGCCTGAAGAGCCACCACGGCCCTTAGAAGTGTAATGTTAAATTAAAACTGTATTCATGAACCGTTTTCTATGCTGTATAGCGGGATTATTCCTGCTATTTACATCGTGCAAGCATGCTGATTATAAGGACTTTTTACACGATCCAACTGTATACCGGCTGACTGTTAAAAAGCTTAATGATATAATTCTTGAAAATAACTTCCCGCCAATGATTGGGTCGAGGAATTACGTTTATGCTAATATTGCAGCCTATGAAGTTATTGCGGCCGGGGATCCGGGTTTAAATTCATTAGCCGGTCAGATACGGCATTTAAATCCATTGCCTAAGCCAGCAGACCCTTCAAAAATCGATTATCCTTTCGCTTCTGTACTTGCATTTTGCGCTGTCGGCAACGCTGTTACCTTTCCGGAGGGTAGTATGAATGACTATGTTGACGAGTTCAAGAAGAAGGCTAAGGATGCCGGCTTGCCCAAAGAAGTTATGGAGGCCTCGGTACATTATGCTGATACAGTATCTAAGCATATTTTGCTTTGGAGTAAAGATGATAATTACGCAAAACTTCGTTCGGCAAGTAAATATACGGTGAAGGATGAAGAAGGCCGTTGGATACCAACACCCCCGATGTATGCGCAGGCAATAGAGCCGCATTGGTTCGAAATAAGACCTATGGTTTTGGACTCTGCGTCCCAAATTAAACCTGTCCCACCAGCTCCTTTTGACATGAAGAATAAGGAAAGCTTGTTCTATAAAAATGCATTGGAAGTAAAAAATATAGTGGACAGTTTAACTGATGAGCAGAAGCATATTGCAGATTTTTGGGACGACAATCCGTTTAAGCTAAATGTAGTTGGACATGTGATGTACGCCACCAAGAAGTTTTCGCCGGGTGGGCATTGGATGAATATTGTAGGTATTGCCAATGAAAATAATAACTCTGATTTCAACACAACGGTAAGCACCTACGCTTTAGCATCAATAGCTCTTTTCGACGGCTTTATCAATTGCTGGGAAGCAAAGTTCAAAACCAACTATGTACGGCCGGAAACTATAATAACCAGGTACCTAAACCCTGACTGGAGGCCTTATCTGCAAACTCCCCCGTTTCCGGAATACACCAGCGGCCACGCAGTGATCTCCGCTGCCACGGCAGAAGTGCTTACCGCTGCCTTTGGGGACAACGTGGCTTTTCGGGATACCTCAAGTACCGAATTTGGTATTCCTGCACGCTCCTTTAAATCGTTCAGACAGGCGGCTATGGAGGCTGGTCAGTCGCGGGTTTATGGTGGCATTCATTATACAAATTCCTGCTTGGTTGGTACAAAGCAAGGGGAAGAAATAGGCAGATTAGTTAATGAGCGGCTGAAGCTAAAAAGAGAGAATTCTAATTTTTCTGCAAGTAATTAAAACAAGAAATCGATAATGAAAGAACTTATAATAAACATGAGAAGGCTGGGCTTGATCATGCTAATTCTATTTCCGGTTGCATCAGTTGCACAGACTGATCAGGATGCGCTGATGATGGGCAATAAGAGGTTTTGTGTTGCCGGAACCTATGCCTTTAACACCTGGGAAAACTATTGGGAAGGTAGCTTTAAACGCAACAATGACAATATTGGTCAGTTGGAAACCAAATCAGGAATGCTGATGATAAACTATGGAATCAGTAATAATTTAAACGTTCTGGCTTCGCTTCCTTATGTTTCTACCAAAGCTACCCTCGGAACGTTAAGCGGTTTAAATGGTTTCCAGGATGTGGGTGTTTTCCTGAAATGGCGGCCTGTAAGAAAGCAATTGGGTAAACAAACTATTTCGTTGTTCACAGTAGCCGGCTACACAACTCCAACTAACGATTATAACATTGATTTTATGCCCATGACCATCGGCATGGGAAGTAAGATACTAAGTGGGAGAGTGATTGCCGACTATAAGTACAATAAAATATTTGCAACCATATCGGCCGCCTATATGCGTCGTAGTAATGTTGAAATTGATCGTCCGGCTTATTACACTGATCGTCAGATTAATTCGTGGATGGTTAAGATGCCGGACGCCGGTAACTTCCAGATGCGGGCAGGTTACAGGAATAAGCTGACTACCGCAGAAGCGTTTGTAGACAATGTAACCACTTTCGGCGGGTTCGACATTCGTAAGAACGATATGCCTTTTGTGAGCAACAAGATGAATAGCACCAGGGTAGGCATTGAAGGCAAATATTATCTCAGCCAAGTACCTGCTCTAGGGTTTCACGCTAACGCGTGGCAAACTGTCGCCGGTCGTAATGTGGGCGACGCAACAGGTTTTATGGCTGGCGTCAGCTATGTTTTTGACTTCACTTCCACCAAATCAGAGAAATAATATGAAAACTAATTTTACATTCACACTGGTGGGATTGTGTCTACTGGTGCTATCATGCAAAAAGGATATTGTTGAGACTAATGCGAATTACCAGGCATTGAGTCCTAATACCCAGGATGTGGGCGGCGGCAGTTGGAAGCCATTTATTATCTCCTCATCAGCGGTATTAAATATACCGGATCCGCTTGCAGTAAGTTCTGCTGCGTATCAGGAAGAACTTAAGGAATTGAAAACGCTAAGTAGTAATCTTTCTGCTGAGCAGAAACGAGCAATTGATTATTGGAAGGTTGGGAGCGTACTTCGATGGAATGAGATTATGCGCGAATTAGTTGCAAAGCATAATATACCACCCTATCAGAAGGAGGATGGAACTTATCCGGCACCAAGTGCAGCTAATCCGTTCTCTTACCCCATTTTTCCGTTTTCAAATCCTCCGTATACCGCCAGGGCTTATGCATATTTAAGCTTGGCGCAATATGATGCACTGATATTAGCATGGAAATATAAGTCATTGCATAACCGCCCGGCTCCTTACAAGATTGATGAGACTATTCAGGTGGCTGTTTCAAAAACTGAACTTCCTGCTTATCCCTCTGAGGATGCCGTTATATCCGGGGCTTCGCTGGAAATTATGAAGCTCCTGTTTCCTGCCGATGTGGAATATATCACAAGAATGGCTGAACAGGAAAAAAACTACAGGTTGTGGAGTGGCGCAAACGTGAAAAGTGATCTTGCCGCCGGAGATTCTTTGGGCCGGTGGGTAGCGCGACAAGTCATTCAGCGTGCCAAGACAGATGGAATGGGTGTAGCGGGTGGAAATCCGGCCATTTGGGGTAAAATGGAGGAGGATTGTATCGCAAAAGGCGAAACGCCATGGATATCACTTGAAACCCCAAAACGCCCGCCAATGCTTCCGCTATTCGGGAACGTGAAGCCTTTACTTTTTACTGCCGCATCTATAGCCTCTCTTCGTCCTGGACCTCCACCCTCAGCGAACAGCAGTGAGATGCGGAAAGAACTTGATGAGATACTTGACTATACTTCAAATCCCACTAAGGAACGATTAAGGCTGGTGAATTTCTGGGCAGATGGTGTTTCAACTTATACTCCTGTGGGTCATTGGAATGCTATTGCATCAGATGATTTCGAGAAGCTACAATTAAGTGAGATACGCTGGGCCAGAAATTTTGCGCTACTGAATGCCTCGATGATGGATGCAGCTATTATCTGCTGGAACACAAAGTTCTTTTACTTTAATGCCCGACCCTGCCAGTTAGATCCAAAAATCAAGACACTCACCGGCGTTCCAAACTTCCCGGCCTACATATCCGGGCATTCGACTTTCAGTGCAGCTGCGGCTACCGTACTGGGCTACCTGGTACCCCAGCGTGCAACAGACTACACAGCGATGGCTCTTGAAGCCTCAAACTCACGTATGTATGGCGGAATTCATTACCGCGCAGACTGTGAGCAGGGCTTGCTAACTGGCAAGAAGATTGGCGACCTGGCAATTACGCGAGCGCAAACCGATGGCGCAAATTAAGATGATTATTTTAAATAAAACCATAATCTTACAAACCATAAACACCGAACACATGAAGAAATATTTAGTAATCACCTGCTTGTTAATTTTCATCACTCTAGAATCGTATTCACAAGGATGCGTGGCCATCCGCAGTAATGGAGTATGTACAATGGAACATCCAATGAGCGATTCTGCTGCCCGTTCCTGGCAATTGAATACCGGTTATCGGTATTTTAAGTCATTCCGCCACTTCCGCGGGAAAGAAGAACAAAAGGAGCGGCTGGCTGCTAATACAGAGGTGATTAACTGGCAAACTACGCTCGATATTGCTATCGTCAGACAATTCAATCAACGCTGGTCGTTAAGCGTTGGTCTGCCACTTATTTACAACGACCGTTCATCATTATATGAACACGGTCGCACACAACGCCATGTTTCCTCTGCTTCGAGCATCGGTGATATGCGTATTGCGGCAAATCGTTGGATGCTGGATCCGGGCAAAGCCACTAAAGGAAACTTTCAACTTGGCTTGGGGGTTAAATTGCCAACTGGTGCTTACAAAGCAACTGATGATTTTTACAACGTTGGTCCTGAAGGAACATCTGAAGTTCGCCCTGTTGATCAATCAATACAGCCTGGCGACGGAGGGCTCGGGATAATAACTGAATTAAATGGTTTCCTGAACATTTCTGATCATCTTGGATCGTACGCTAACTTTTATTACCTGATTAATCCTCGGGAAACTAACGGAACACGTACCTATCGCGAAGTACTATCTGCAACTTTGGCCAATGAAAATATCATGAGCGTTACTGACCAGTTTATGGCGAGGGTAGGATTAAATTATAATCTTCCTGGAAAGTTGAACAATTTATCACTGGATGCAGGTGGAAGAATAGAAGGGATTCCGGTGAATGATCTGGTTGGAGGAAGTCAGGGTTTCAGACGCCCGGGTTATGTTATTTCTGTAGAACCCGGAGTGCGGTACCGATTCAGTAAACTTAATTTCTTTGCATCAGTTCCCGTTGCAATGAGCCGGAACAGGACTCAAAGTGTTACTGATAAAGAGAATTCAATAACACGGAATGTTTTCGTTCAGGGTGATGCTGCCTTTGCCGACTACTCACTAAATATGGGTTTAGCGTACCGGTTTTAATGCCATGCCTGATATGCTGTAAGAGATTTGTATCTTAATGATGGTAAAAGCTATTGCGATGAGAAAATTTTCTGCTCTTATTATCCTCCTGATATTATCGTACCAAGTAGTGGCACAAACTGCCCGGACGGTTAAAACACCGGATGCAGTTTATGCCGAGTTATTTTCCAATGTACAGATGGAGAAAGTTTTTCCGGATGGAAAGACATTTGTGGACTGTGTTCCCAAAAGGAAGCCTCAGGAGATAATATCAGACTTCAGAAAAGAAAGAATCAAGCAGGGCTTTTCGTTAAAAACATTCATCGAAAACAATTTCATTATCCCCACAAATCCGGTTAACTCATATAAATCGGACACTTCAAAAAGCGTTAAAATCCACATCAAAGAACTCTGGCCTTTATTGCGACGTCAGCCCGACAAAGTGATTGAGGGGAGTTCTTTGCTTCCTTTGCCTTATCCATACATAGTTCCCGGAGGTCGTTTTAGGGAAGTGTATTACTGGGATTCCTATTTTACTATGCTTGGTTTACAAGAAAGCCAGGAGGTGGAGTTGATGGATAATATAGTTAAAAACTTTGCTTATCTCATCAATACATATGGGCATATACCTAATGGAAACCGGAGTTACTATCTAAGCCGTTCACAACCACCATTCTTCTCTTTGATGGTTGGCTTACTTGCAGAATCTAAGGGTGATAGTGTTTACAAGACCTATCTGCCCGTATTGGAAAAGGAATACCGGTATTGGATGCAAACCGACAGTACAGCATCTGCGTCTAAGGATGCTGTGAAGTATGTCGTTAAGATAGATGGATATGTGATGAATCGCTTTTGGGATAACCGGGAAGCGCCCAGACAAGAAAGTTATCGCGAAGACTCTCTAACTGCTGTTTCGTCTGGAAGAAATGTTCAAGAGATGTATACCCATCTGCGGGCCGGTGCAACCAGCGGCTGGGATTTTAGCAGCCGCTGGTTTGCTGATGGCAAGAATCTTAAAACTATAGAAACAACCGATATTATCCCGGTAGATTTAACCAGCCTGCTGTATGGGTTAGAACAAACCCTTGCGGATGTTTATTCGAAATCTGGTGATAAAGGCAAAGCATCCGAGTATAAGCTACGCTCGGAGAAGCGAATCAAGTTTCTTAATGAATATTGCTGGAATGAAGACGATGGCTTTTATTATGACTATAACTTTCGAACCAGAAAACAGATGAAGGTCCCTAGTCTGGCCACTGTTTATCCGATGTTTTTTAAAATATCTTCGGGTGTTCAGGCGAAAAAGATTGCAGAAAATATCAAAACTAAGTTTCTAAAATCCGGAGGGTTGACTACCACCTTGTCAAACACTGGTCAACAATGGGATGCGCCAAACGGTTGGGCACCACTACAGTGGATGGCTATTCAAGGTTTAGAGAATTACAGACATCATGATCTTGCCCGCGATATAGCCCAACGCTGGACGAGTCTTAATATTAAAATCTTTCACCGCACGGGTAAGTTGATGGAGAAATACAATGTGATGGATACAAACCTGGAAGCAGGTGGCGGAGAATACCCTTCACAGGACGGCTTTGGCTGGACCAATGGGGTATTGTTGAAATTAATGAACAAGTATGATATTGAGGATATAAAGTCATCTGGCAACGAAAAATAGGTAGGGCAAGTTTAGTTTAGCTCTTGAGACAGTGACCAGGTAAACCAAACCTTCACTTTGATCGTTACTTCTGAATGTTGACCTCCATAGATAAGCTGTTTGAAAAGTTTCCAGACCTAATTCTTAACATTCTAATAGCCGTTGCTGCAGTTGCCGTTGGCCTCCTGATCAAATTTGCCTTAAGCCGTATTTTCAGTTATTATGCCCGCACTTCAGATATATTTTTGATAAAAGTGACCATCCGGAGGATGCATAAGGCCATGTATTTTTTCCTTCCTCTACTCACGCTTAGCATGGCTTTGCCACTTATGCAGATGAATAAGTCTGTGTATGAGCCCTTAACCAAAGTCATAGAGATATTTTTTACAATCGCATTTTCTATTATACTTATCCAGCTGATAAAGGTGCTGGAGGATAATTTTTATCATCATTATGATTTTAATAAGGCTGACAATTTAAAGGAACGAAAGATCCGGACTCAGCTTCAGTTTATTAGAAAGATCATTATCGCCCTGATCATTATTATTACTGCCGGAGTGATTCTGCTCAGTTTTGAAAGCATGCGTAAAATTGGCGCCGGTTTACTGACCGGCGTTGGGATCGGTGGAATTATAATTGGCTTTGCCGCACAAAAGTCACTTGGGAATTTACTGGCGGGATTTCAAATTGCCTTCACTCAGCCCATACGTATTGATGACGTGCTGATCGTTGAAGGTGAGTGGGGCAGGGTAGAAGAGATCACACTCACTTACGTGGTGGTTAAAATCTGGGATCAAAGAAGATTAATTCTGCCTATTAACTATTTTATTGAAAAGCCCTTTCAAAACTGGACACGTGTGACTGCCGAATTGATAGGCGCGGTTTACTTGTACCTCGATTATACGGCCCCGGTTGAAAAGTTGAAAGTTGAACTTTCCCGTCTGTTAGATTCTAATCCCCTATGGGATCATCGTGTAATGGCTCTTCAGGTAACTGATACCAGGGAGAGTAGCATTGAAATCAGGGCGCTTGTAAGTGGTAAAAATTCCTCCGATGTGTTTGATTTGAGATGTCACGTACGTGAGGGGCTGGTTACGTACATTCAAAAACATCACCCAGAGTGTCTTCCTAAAACCAGAGCTGAGATTGGTACAGAACAGGCGAAATAATTCACAAATAAAATTAACTGGTTTAATTGTTGTTGAATTGCGGCAGGTTTGATCTTCAGCCTCATTGATTGTTCATTATATAAACTCAAACATTCCCAACACATGGAAAAGCATACTTATCAAACTGGTATCATCGGTAATTGCGGATTTCTTGCTCATGTCCATAAAAACACCAATATAGAATGGCTGTGCTGGCCCCGCTTTGACAGCTCCTTTGTTTTTGGTGGTTTGCTGGATAAAGACAAGGGGGGCTCATTTACCATTTTGCCGACAGGTGAATATACTTCGGAGCAGTACTATCTTGAAAATACCAATGTGTTATGTACCGATATCACCTGCGAGGAAGGAAGCTACCGAATTACTGACTTTGCCCCAAGGTTTAGCCAGTATGACCGTTTTTTCAAGCCCCTGATGCTTGTAAGGAAAGTAGAACTGTTAACGGGCACTCCCCGTATCAGGGTAAAGTGTCAGCCAACATATGATTATGGACTGAAGGAATTGACTTCACATCGCGGGAGCAGCCATATTGAATATCAAAATGCAGATGAAAATATAAGACTCACCACAAATATTCCTATCAATTATATCCTTGATGAGCAGCCAACAGTACTTAACGAACCAAAATACCTGGTACTTACTTACGGAAAACCACTGGAAGCCCCGTTAATTAGTACTGCCGAGGAATTTTTAAGGGAAACCGTTGCATACTGGCGTGTCTGGATCAAGCATTCTACGATAGCGTCCTTCTATCAGCCAAACGTAATTCGCTCTGCCCTGGCTTTAAAAATCCATCAGTACGAGGATACCGGGGCAATCATTGCAGCCAGTACAACCAGTCTGTCCGAGTTCCCGGGTAGCGGGCGCAACTGGGATTACCGCTATTGCTGGTTACGAGATACATTTTACGTGATCAATGCATTGAATCATATTGGTCACTTTGAAGAAATGGAAAGGTATTTTAATTACGTAACCGACATTTCAGTTTCTGAGAGCTTTCGATACCAGCCGTTGTATGGAATTACAGGAGAAAAAAACTTGTATGAAAAGACTCTGGATCATTTAGAGGGATATCTTGGGAACAAGCCCGTAAGAATTGGTAATCAGGCTTATGAGCATATCCAAAATGATATTTATGGCCAGGTGCTGATTTCTTTGTTGCCGTTATATACCGACCACCGGTTTGTTTTTTCTGAACGTAAGGATTCTGCGCGATGGGTGGAATATCTTCTTTCTAAGGTCGAGCGAACTATTGATGATAAAGACGCAGGTATTTGGGAGTTCAGGAATATCGCAAATACCCATTGCTACACTAATCTGTTCCAGTGGGCCGGTTGTTGTGCTGCAGAAAAAATGGCAATGGCAATTAATGACTCGCAACTTGTAGAGAAGGCAGTTTCCTTGAAAGAACGTGCAGCAAAGCATATAGAAGATTGCTATGACCCTGTTAGAAAGGTTTACACCCATGCTGTCGGGAGTCCACACCTCGATGCCAGTACCTTGCAGCTAATTATGATGAATTATCTTGACCCGACTTCCCAACGTGCTAAAGATCATCTGATCGCACTAGAGAAAGAACTCAAGACTCCAAATGGTTTATTTTACAGATATCTGCATTCTGATGATTTTGGAAAGCCAAAAACAACCTTTCTCATATGTGCTTTTTGGTATGTAGAAGCATTAGCGTGCGTTGGTCGTCTGGATGATGCAATTCGGGAGTTTGAGAACCTTTTGAAGTATTCCAATCACCTGTTATTGTTTAGTGAAGATGTGGATGAAGAAACCGGAAGTCAATGGGGCAATTTCCCGCAAGCCTATAGCCATGTTGGCTTAATGAACGCGGCCTACCGCATTGCTATAAAATTGGACAAGCCAGTGTTTATATAGTCAAGCTAGAACCGGTTAATCAGGATCCTATATTAACCGGTTCTGTCAAGTCTGTCAGGAATCTCCTGACAGACTGAATGTTACGCAGGTAGAAACGTGCAGCTGACATAGTGCTTCCTACCTTTATGGTGTAAGCATTTTCCGGCAAAGCTTTAAAAATATCCTCATCTGTATGATCATCACCAATGGCTAACACAAAATCATAGTCATTTGCATATAATCTGCTTAAAGCAGCCTTTCCTTTGTTTACTTCGATATTTTTGATCTCAATAACTTTATTTCCGGGCAAAAGCTGCAGTCCGCGGTCTTTTGTCAGGTAAACTAAATTATTGATCAGTTCATTTGACCGTAGCTCACCAAGTCCGTTCTGCGCTTTACGATAATGCCAGACAAGTGAAAAACTTTTCTCTTCGATAAAGGAACCAGGTGTACGGTCTACGTAGGTGTTTAAAATAGGATAGATATCTTCCTTCCATAAATCGTTCAGACCTCTTATACTTTGCCATTCCTGATTTTTGTACTTGTGCCAGGCCCCATGTTCAGATATCATTTCAACCCCAGTATGTCCAAACCATTCTTCAAGCTTTTGATAGTCACGGCCGCTGATTACAACCACATGATTCGCCTCATCTGAAGTAAGTTTTTTAATGATTCTATATAATTCAGCATCGGGAGTAGCTCTATTGATATCAGTGTTGAATCCCACCAGCGTGCCGTCATAGTCTAAAAATAAAAGACGTTTCCTGGCTGCCTGATAACTGTTTTTAATTCTCTTACTTACGCTTGAGTCTACATGTCTGGACTCCATAGACTGCTGTAGACGTTTAACTTCTTCCAATTTTTCCATGTAAACCTTAACCCAGTGAAAAACATTAAATTGAGAAACAATCAGTCGCATTTGTTCCATCCGCTGTTTTTGTTCTTCTTCGGGCATGTTTAAAGCGTAGACAATTGCCTGAATAATATCTCCGATGTTATTAGGGTTAACAATAAGCGCGTCCATCAGCTCTTTGGAGGCGCCAGCCATTTCGCTTAAAATAAGTACCCCGGTATTTTGTGTTCTGCTGGCAACGTATTCTTTACTAACCAGATTCATTCCATCGCGCATTGGGGTAACTAAGCCAACATGTGCCGTAGAATAAAGTGCTGACAATGTTTCAATTGGAAATGAACGATAGAAGTACAGAATCGGCGTCCAGTTCATTGTCCGATACAGCGAGTTAATATTACCTACCCGCTGATCAATTTCATCTCTTAACTCTTTGTAACGGGGCACAGTATCCCTAGAAGGAACAACTATCATATAGAGAATGACTTTTTCAATATATTCCGGGTACAATTGAAGTAATTCCTCAAACGCTTTCAGACGTTGCAAAATACCTTTGCTATAATCCAGGCGGTCGACTGCCAGAATTACCTTGTAATTCTGAAATGTATCTTTCAACTGGTTGATCTGTTCCTTAACGTCTTCCTGATCAGACAACAATGCATACTTCTGGTCATCAATACCCATCGGAAAGGCTTCGGCCACTACTGGCCGGTCTTTAACTGTTATAACATTACTTGACGAATTGTAGGGAAGAAAGCGGACAACAGCACTCAGGAAGTGCTGTACATCATCGTAGGTATGGAAGCCGACCAGGTCAGCCCCAAGCATACCGTCTAACAGCTCATTGCGCCAGGGTATAAGCCTGAACATCTCGTAAGAGGGGAAAGGGATGTGAAGAAAGAAACCGATTGTTATATCCGGCTGCCTGGCGCGGATCATCTCAGGGAGCAACAGCAGTTGATAATCGTGAATCCAAATGGTATCGCCAGGTTCGGCAACACTTAAAACTGACTCACAGAATTTATTGTTAACCGACTGATAAAAGTCCCAGTTGGATTGCTGATAATTTGTATAAGTAGAAGCGTAGTAGTGAAATATAGGCCACAGTATCTCATTAGAAAAGCCCTCGTAGTACTGACTAATTTCCTCCTGGCTTAAGAAAACTGGCAAAAGTTTAAGGGCTTGTAGTTTAGTTGTAACTTCCTTTTGAAGATCAGGCTCGATTACATCTAAACCTGGCCAGCCAATCCAAATGTTTTCACCCTCATGATATATTGAACCAAGGCCAGTAGCCAGACCTCCCTCACTTGGGGAGAAAGTGAGTTGACCATTATCCTCAGAAATTTTAACCGGAAGCCTGTTAGATACTATAATTGTTTTACCCATAATGTGTCTTACTATTATGAGATTATAACAAATATTTGCTTGAAAGGACTCTTTTAATTGATAAAACTTTGTTAATCGTTGATCTTCAATGCGTTAAACCGCTCCATGGAGTGCTTAAATGAAGATTGTTTTTAAAAGAAAAGGCCCGATTAGTCGGGCCTTTTTGCTTTTTCTATTTTGATGGAGCGATTTCCACATGATACTTAACCAGGTCATCTATAGGTGAACGAATGATCCTGCCGACTTTCATTCCGTAGTTCTTAGCTAATTCTTCCAAAACATTGCGAAAGTTATAACCTACAGAACCGATACAGTTAAAGGTATAATCCTGGTAATTAGGGTAATGTGTAACCAGGTTTTCGAAGAAGTCGACAAAGGAACTCTTCACTATGTTGCGGGAATATTCAATATTCACCGGATTGTCGTAGACAAACTTGCTGAAACTTGCAAGGAATCTATTGGGCAGAGGCTTTGTGTATACCTGGTCCATAATCTCATCAGGCGTAAGCTTGTAGGTCTCTGTAAAAACCTCTCTTACTTCCTCAGGCATGTATCCCCGACAGTAATCTGCTATTAATTTCTTTCCAATGTAACAACCACTTCCCTCATCACCTAAGATATATGCTAATGAATCGATATTTAAAGCAACATCACGACCGTCGTAAATACAGGTATTAGTACCCGTACCCAATATAGCCGCAAATCCTTTTTCATTCCCTAACAATGCTCTCGCCGCCGCTAGCAAGTCATGGCCGACATACACATTGGCACTTGGAAAATGCATTTCCAAAGCCTTTTTGACAATTTCTGCTTTCTCGTCATTATGCACACCAGCGCCATAATAATAGACCTCATCAACTTTTTCATAAGCAATATCCTGTGGCATATTCTTACTGAGAGAATCAGTTATGTAGGCCGTATCAGAGAAATAAGGATTATAGCCTTCGGTATTGAAATAGATCTTGTGGCCCTCTTCATTTAAGAGGCACCAGTTGGTTTTAGTTGAGCCTCCATCGGCAATAATTATCATAGCTTTGAATCTGAATGGTAAATACTTTTCAAATTTAATTAAACCTTAAAATAAGTTTAATAAAGGATATACTTCGAATTTCATTTAAATTACTTTGCTGTAACGTAAATACCGGCAAGGTAGAAGTTCTTATGACATCATCCAATATTTTCTGAGGGAAATAATAATTGTGGTATTTATTGCATTTAAGCATATCAAAAGCCCGTTTCTGCTAAATATAAAGCCCCTTTTTGATTACATTTTAATAGTTGATCAATGCCTAATAAAGGAACGAGCGCCTCCGCTGGAGTGTTATCTTTACACAGACCTTAAATTTATATATGACTATACGTTTACCAGCAATTTTCTTGCTTTGCCTCATATCCCTATCCCTTTAAGGCCCAGCTGATCAAAATTTCTCCCGGATTTCCCAAAGAAACAGATAATCTAACCATTGTTTTTGATGCATCGAAAGGAAGCGCTGGCCTCAAAAATGCTGCAACCGACCTTTTCATCCATATTGGGGTAATCACCGATAAAAGTACAAATCCCGCAGATTGGAGATACGTGAAGCATCCATGGGCGACTACTTTTACCGATATTAAAATGACGCCGAAAGGCAATAACTTGTTTGAGATCAATATAGGAAACCCGAAAAGCTATTTGGGTCTCCCTGCCGCTGAAAAAATCTTAAAGGTAGCTAACAGCTCCGGCAATTATTCGATTAAAGATATGGCCACGGCCTTAAAGCGCCAGGAGCTGGCGGCAGTTTTCTTCTTAACATTGCCCCTAAGATGATCTGGCAATTTGGCGAACGGGGATATGATTTTTCAATTAATTATCCGTCTGGGGATCGGCTGTTAACCCAGGCTTTCATATTTAATTTACTCATTGTGGGAATAGGCCATCCCTCGCACGAACTGCAGTATGATTGGAGATGAAGGTTTGCCAATGTTTACAAGCAGAGATCATCTTAAACAAAAAAAATCCCGCCTTTCAGCGGGATTTCATTTGAAGAATATTTAGTCTATAGCTTAACCTTTGTATAAGTATTGCTAACGAGGTTCAACTCAAATTTGTAACTGCCAGCCTCGGTGATGCTAATATCGCCGCCACCTTTTTCTACAGATCCATTATCTCCATCGTCACCGTAGTTGGTATCCCAACCACTGTTTAAACGGAATTTAAATTTTCCAACCAGCATGTCTGCAGTTACAGTCCAAAGTTGCTTAGCGTTATCATATTGCATAGCTATGTCTGGTCCGGATCCCCATCCACTTCCAACCGGGGAATCACCGACAAGGCCCATTGAAAAAGGAATAAATTCAAGGATATTGGCATTCAGATCAGCAACCAGCTTATAAGTGCCAGTACCCGGGCCGTTTAGGTCACCACCACCAACTGCAATTGAACCAGCAGAGGCTCCGGCTCCATATTCAGGTGTTCCCCATTCTCTTTTTGTTAAGATCTTGAAGCCTGTGTTGCCAGCAGTGAAAGGTATGATGCCTTCGTAAATACCGTTACTTGTAGCAGAGATCAAGCTTTCTGCAGTCGCTGGATTCCAACCCTGGTATCCTCCCGGAACGTAAAGGAAAGAAACTAATGCGTAGGGGGTAACTTTAATTGCTGATGCATTTGAAAAAACCGCTGTCACATCTTTAGATATCGAAGATTTAATACGGGCTTCAATATCAGCAGTCGCGTCAGGTGCCAGGTTCATGCTAAGCAGTAATGCATTGAAATCGATTACTGAAAAGCTTTTAGTCAAAACATTAGCGTCCAGATCAAATTCTTTAGGACTTGCGAAGTTGCTTCCTGCAACAGCGAGCTGCAGCGTAGAGGTAACTACTGCATCATAACCATAGTCAGGTTTGGTGATGGTAAAGGTTACAGCTGTTTTTTCAGCATCTGCTTTAGTTAACACCAGGTTATTGGACGAAACAGTTAATGCCGCTGGTGTTCCCTCGCCGGCGATAACTCTCACCTCATCCTTTTTACAAGACCAGATCAGCATAGACATAATGCTGAGTAAGAAAATTTTATTAAACAACGCTTTCATATAAAAAGGGTTAGGGTTAATTTGATTTAAATGTTACGGAATTCTCCGCTAATAATAATTAGTAACCGGTATTTTGAACCAGATTAGGGTTAGCAGTAACGTCTGCTGCCGGTAACGGGAAGATATTTTTAAAATCTTCTACCGATTTACCTGCCTTAACTCCACCTTTCCATGGCCACAAATAAGCAGCAGTAGTAAATCTTCCGTATCTGACAAGATCTGTTCTTCTATGACCTTCCCAATACAACTCACGTGCACGCTCATCTAAAATCAAATCGAGAGTAAGAGCATTTACATTTCCTGAAATATTTCCGTAAGCTCTTGTTCTCAGATTATTGAAATAAGTTAATGCTAAACCATTATCGCCGGCACCACCTCTTAAGGTTGCTTCAGCGTAGATCAAATACATTTCGGCAAGTCTGAACAGGGGAACGTCTGCATCAACGAAAGTTGCGTTTGCACCTGACACTCCAGCGCTATTCTTGTTCTGATATTTGGTGATCGCATAGCCATCAGTAAAAGTCGAAAGACTGTTGATCTCCAGAGACTGGCCATCAGTGAAGAACTGCGCTCTTTTATCAGAAGAACCGTCTCCATTTGGAAACAAGTCTACTAATGCTTTCGTGGTGCGTAGTCCGCCCCAGCCACCATCAAGGCCGTAATCTGCAGCAACCATTTTTCCTCCAACAGATGCATGCGCCAGGAAGGTAGTTCCGCCAAACAATTGGGTTTTGCTACCATCGTAGTTGATGGTCATAATAGATTCCGGGTTGTTGATGCTGTTATCATTTTTCAATAGATTCTGATAATTTGACATCAACGCGTAGCCACCGTCTATTACTTTTTTAGAGTATGTAACCGCATCATTATCTTTCGCAGTTCCGGTATAAACCTTCGCGTTAAGATATAACCTCGCTAATAAAGCCTGCGCTGCAAATCTATTCGCCCGGCCGTAGTAAGCGGCAGTTTTCGTTTCAGGCAACTCTGTTTCAATGGCCTTTAGTTCAGATTCGATGTAGGTAAACAATTCTGCACGGGAGATTTGTTTCGGAAGTGTACTTCCTATAAGGTTCTCCTCAGTTACGAATGGTGGGTTACCATACATATCGATCAATACCCAATATTGGAAAGCTCTTAAGAAACGAACTTCAGCTCTGTATTTCCGGATTTCTTCGGCATCAGTCCCAGAAATTGACCTCGAACTTAGTTTAGCATCTGTAGACTGTCTTAGAAACTCATTTGCAAGTGTAATTTGATAAATACTTTTGAAGTACAAACCTTTTAAGAAAGGGTTGTCAGAAGTCCAGTTCATATTGTGGAAATCCTGAACTCCCGCATCCCCCCAGCCTATTACCGCTTCATCTGTACTTAGCTGCTGTGCTTTCCAAAAGGTTCTGTAAAAGTCACCGTTACTGCCTTCATCCAAACCCACAACATCCGGAGTTCCTGCCGGGCCGCTATTGCCAGTTAATGCAAAGCTGCCATAGACTTTAGCTAACGATTGTTTGTAGCCTAACGGGGTGCTATAGACAACTTCTGATGTTACTTCATTAAGAGGTTGCAGGTCTAGCTTCTTTTCGCAGGAAGTTAGCGTGATAACAACCAGGGATAATCCTACAGTTGCCTGATATATATATTTTTTCATATCTGTATTTTCTGAGAATAAAATTTAGAAATCAAGATTTAAACCTAGAACAAACGTTCTTGGGCGTGGATAAAAGTTGTTATCAATCCCGTTATTGATCTCCGGATCAATGCCCTTGTATTTTGTAATAGTAAATACATTTTGAGCATTTGCGTTCAACCGCAGGTCTGCGGAGTTGTTGAATACTTTTCCAACGGTGTAGCCAATATTCAGGTTATCCATCTTCAGGAACGATGCATTCTGGATATAGTAATCAGACTGAAAATACCGGGTACCTTCTCCTGAAAAGTTAGTTTCCAGAATATCGCGTGAACCGTTGTTCAGGAAATTCAATGGGTTGAAGATGTTTCTGAGCGTACCTGTGCTTGAAGCAACGTTATTGTAAACATAGTTACCAAGACTGGCGCGCATTACAAAGCCTGCGTTCCATTTCTTATAGTTCACGCTACTGTTAAATCCAAGGAAAACTTGAGCATCAGGTCCTTTATAACGATAAAGATCTTTTTCAGTGATCTGACCATCTCCGTTCTGATCAACGAAAGTGTTTTCCAGAGGCTTACCTGCAGCGTTATAAACCTGCTGATAAACATAAAATGCTGCCCTGTTGAAACCGGTTGAATGAATCTGTATTTTGTTTCCGGTACCACCACTAATATCACCAGTTTGTGCGCCTGCATAATTAGGGTCATCAACAGCAGTTAAGTTTGTAATGGTGTTTTTGTTGTAAGTAGCATTGAAACCCACATTCCAGCTAAGATCATCTTTCTGAATAACAGCACCATTGATTAAAAATTCCAATCCCTTATTTTCCATGTTACCCACGTTCGCAACAAACTCATTGATAAAGTTTGTTCCTGCCGGCTGTGTAATGTTGTTTAATAAGTCTTTGGTCTTTTTCTGGTAGTAATCTAAACTACCTGTAATACGGTCACCTGCAAATCCAAAATCAATACCAGCGTTGGCTGTAGCGGTCTCTTCCCATTTTAAGTTTGGATTATAAGCTGATGGTCTGTACATATTGTAAAAAATGCCACCCAGTTCATATTGTGCTGTACTGTTGCTTATACCATAATTACCTAAATAAGAATAGTTATTAATTCCGTCCTGCTGACCGGTGATACCATAGCCAACTCTTAGTTTTAAATTAGAGATTACTTTAGAGTCTTTAATAAATGACTCTTCACTAACATTCCATGCCAACGCAGCGGATGGGAAAACTCCCCAACGATTCTCAGGCGCTAAACGTGAAGATCCATCGGCCCGTATAGTAGTAGTCAGAATGTATTTACTATTTAAAGAATAAACCAGGCGACCATAATAAGACGATAACCGGTTTTGTGGCTTGTCAAAAAGAAAGTTTGGATCTGATCCAGGTGACTTAACGCCATCAATGCTGTAATTACTGTAAGAATACGCTTTGGTCATGAAATCCTGATAGGATGTTCCCGCCATCAGATCAATACGGCTATTTACTGACGAAAGATCTTTAACGTAATTTAAATAGAAGTCAAAAAGCATATTGGTTTTTTTCTGTTGATATTTGCTGTACTCACCACTTCTGAATACACCAGTATCATCTTTAAACCGCATGAAGCTGGAAGCAGCGTCACCGGAAACGTAAATGTTTCCCTTTCCTTCAGAGATATCATAACCAACGTTAAGGTTAGCTTTAAGATCCGTTAAAAACGGGATCGTATAATCCATCTGAATATTTCCTATGCTTCTGCTAACATTACCTGAGTTATCTCTTTGATTTAACAGACCCAGCGGATTTTTTGGAGATAATGATCTTAATCCGGTTTCAGCACCAGCGTCCAGCCATTCCCAGTAGCCGCCATAATTGCTATTGCCAGACTGAACAGCCTGTGACGGGTCAAAACTCGCAGCAGCGCCAATTGCGCCCTCATTTGCAAAGCGGCTTTCGCTTAAACTTCCTTTCAGATTAACTTTAACATTCAACTGATCATTAAAGAAACGAGGATTCAAATTAACCGCAAGAGAAGTTCTTTGAAGACTTCCCGTAGCTAAAGCACCATCCTGGCTTAAATGACCGAAAGAAATACGGTATGGTAAATTTTTAGCCGAACCGGTCAGGCTAAGGTTGTTGTCGCTCGATACAGCAGACTGGTAGATTTCATTTTGCCAATCGGTATTTGCAGAGCCTACCAACGCTTTTAATGCAGGTGTAGCTAACGGACTGTTACTGGAACCTACTAAAGTTCTGAACTCGTCTGCCGATAAAACATCAACTTTGTCCCCAGTTTTGCCAACTGAAAAATTTGAGTTAAAGCTAAGCTGAGGTTTGCCGGTTATTCCTTTTTTAGTAGTGATCAAAATAACACCGTTCGATGCTCTTGAGCCGTAAATGGCTGCCGCAGAAGCATCCTTCAAAATATTCATTGACTCAATGTCGTTTGGATTGATCAACGATAAGCCGTTTGGAGATCCGGAGATAGGATTATTATCAACGGGAACTCCATCAATAACGATCAGTGGATCATTACTTGCATTCAAAGAAGCTCCACCACGAATACGAATAGTACTCCCTGAACCAGGAGCGCCACTATTTGACGTGATTTGCACACCCGCTACTTTGCCGGCAATTAATTGCTCTGGCGTAGTGATCTGTCCTTTAGTGAAGTCTTTGGTAGTTAAAGTAGCAATCGAACCCGTTACATCTGCTTTGCGCTGAGTACCGTAACCAACGATTACTACTTCGGTTAAACTCTCTGCGGATGGAACTAAGCTGAAATCAGACGTTACTTCAGAATCACCTACTGTTACGCTTTTTTCAGATAGTGTATATCCTATAAACTTAACGATAAGCGTTACCGTTCCGGCAGGCACTTTGTTCAATTTGAAATACCCGTTTACATCGGTAGAGGTAGACAGGTTAGTTCCTTTCAACGAAACGGTAGCTCCAGGCAATGGCTGGTTAGTTTCGTCAGTTACACGTCCGCTTAAACTTCCTGTTTGCGCTGATGCAACGATTGCTGACATCAGAAAAATACAGGAAAGCAGAAGCTTAATCAAGTAAATTTTTTTCATGAAAATGATGATTTAGTTTATAAAATTTTAAGTGGTATTTACTGGTTATTTAACTACGTCTAAGATTAGGTTACCCTTTTATATTTCCAAATTTTCTAAATATATTTTTTGCTCTCACGGTGTTTAATTCTACTCATTGCTCCGGAACAAAATATTATTTGTTAACATGCCAGATTAAGCATGTTATCAAAAACCTAAACAGAAGCTAATCAGCACGTTATCGTGTCGTCTTTTTGAAACTGTGTGTAAAACTTACACTAAGTTATTATTTGCTTAATCTCGGGAACGGTACCGGTAACGTTCCCGAAAACAACTTGAATTGCCAAAATTGCCCGTCGGAATCGGTGTTGAATTCTTCCCGTTTTCAACATTTCGTTGAAATTTTCTTACCACAGGAAAGGCCGGATAATGGGTTAAAATTGACTGGGATAATCCCGGATTAGAAGTGAAGATTGGATACAACTCCGGGTTGTTGGAATACCCGCCGGGGCGAGGTGGTTATTTCTAAAATTCAGGTAATTGAAGAAGATTTCCGTGCAATGATTTCTGACTTGCAGACGATCTGATCATTGACGTTCCTGTTATCGTCAGATTCGATTGCCCGGAATAGCAAACCCGCCGCTGCCGTTCCCATTTCAAGGGCCGGTTGGGTGATAGTCGATAAAGAAGGATTTAATAATGAGGCAATTTCGAGACTCGAAAAACTGATCACCTTAAGGTCGTCGGGAATTGTAATATTTAGATCATGGCAGACCTGGTAAGTTGCAAGAGCAAGCCGTTCAACAGAAGCAAATATTCCGTCAGGTTTCAGTTCCAATAGAGTTTGCTTCAAAATTTCCTGATTCTTCTGCAGGTCATTACTGCAGTCAATGATCAGGTCGTCTCTAAATTCGAGCTGGTGCGCAGCCAGGGCATCCTTGTAGCCCGTCATCCGCAGTTTCCCAATCGAATGACTTTTATTAACCACCAGGTAAGCAATGCGTTGGCAACCCGACTCGATAAGGTGCTCGGTGGCAGAAAAACTGCTTTCATAATCATTGCTGGTTACTTTAGCGGTATCTATATCTTCATAAACCCGGTCAAAAAACACAAGTGGTATATTTTTCTTCTTTAGTTTATTCAAATAATCGTGATTCTTAGTTTCCCCGGAAACAGACATAATAATTCCGTCAACCCGGCCGCCTTGTAAATTGCTGATGAACGAAGTCTCTTTTTCAAAATCATCATCAGTGAGATAAATCAGTATATGGTATCCCTTTTCGCGGGCAACTTTTTCAATTCCATTGATCGCCTGGGAAAAGAAGTTGTTGGCTATTTCGGGGACAATTACGGCAATAGTTTTACTTTTTTTCTCTCTTAGGTTACTTGCATGATGATTAGGCTCATAATTTAATTCATTAGCGAGAGATAAAACCCTTTCCTTTGTGGCTTTATTAATTTCATTGCTTCCCCTGAAAGCACGTGAGATAGTAGAAGTAGATAAATTTAGCTCTTTTGCTAATTTTTTGATATTGATACTGTCCATAATGTCTAAGGCGGTGCGATGTTATGGTTTTTTTCTCTAAGTTAAACAGGAATTCAAAATCTATCGTTTACTTATTAGTTATTTATCTGCTTCAAATAACCCTTCCCTAGTATGCCAACTAAATGCTTTCTGTGTTTATTTTTTATTTCTGCCCTTTTCAGTTTTCAACAAACCGCTGCACAATCCAGCAGAGTAAACTTCATTATTAATTCTTCGGCTAATGTTCTGCCAAACTCAAAGCTATTTCTAGCAGGCGGGATGAATAGTTGGAATCCGGCCGACAGTAGCTACGTTTTTGCACCGAATGGTAAACAAGGTTATGAACTGACTGTAAATCTCCCTAATGGTGTCAATGAGTATAAGATCACCCGTGGCTCCTGGGAAACAGTAGAGGCACGTTTAAACGGCCAGCCCGTTTCTAATCGAAGCCTAATCCTGAAGAAGGATACGATTATTTATCTGGACATTTTGCAGTGGCAGGATAACTTTAAGCCTCAAGCAAAAGCGCATACTGCAAGCAAAAATGTTCGGGTGATCGATACGGCATTTAAAATTCCCCAGCTGGATAGGGTCCGGAAGATTTGGGTCTACCTTCCGCCTGATTACGAATCATCAGGTAAAAAATATCCCGTCATCTATATGCACGACGGCCAGAACCTTTTCGATGCTTATACCTCCGGCTATGGCGAATGGGGAGTGGACGAACTGATGGATAGTTTGTATTTGAAAAATAATAAGATGGCCATCATTGTCGGTATTGATCATGGGAACCAGTATCGTTTGACCGAATACAATCCATTTGATAACGAACGTTTTGGAAAAGGAAGGGGTAACGATTATGTCGATTTTATTGTGCATACTCTAAAGCCTTTTATTGACAAGACTTACCAGACTCAAGCATCTGCCAGACATACCACTATTGCCGGAAGTTCAATGGGCGGTTTAATTTCTATGTACGCAATGGCTAAGTATCCGCAGGTTTTCGGTAAGGCCGGTGTGTTTTCCCCTGCTTTCTGGGTCGCGCCAGCACTCTATGCCTATCTAGCCGACAAAAAACTCCCAAAACACAAGATCTATTTTGTTGCCGGAGATCTGGAAAGTAACGAGATGGTGCCCGATATGAAGAAACTTCACGAACAATTACTTTCGCAAAAAGTTAAAAGCAAGCAGATGCTGCTAAAAGCGGCCGCTGACGGCAAGCATAGCGAATGGTTTTGGCATCGCGAGTTTCCAGCGTTTTACAACTGGATCATGAAATAATCACCCGAATCCAATATATTTGGACCATAAGTAAGATGGTGAAGGTTCATCTGATAACTAGCCGCAAAATGCGGTTTATTCGGTGTTAAAACCGCATCTTAAGTCTCAAATCTAAATACTCCATACTAAAATGATAGTTGATCTGCGCAGTGACACCGTAACCAAACCGGGCAAAGAAATGCTTGAAGCCATGATGAGCGCCCGGGTAGGCGACGATGTCTTCGGCGAAGATGAAACGGTTAATGAGCTGGAAGAAAAAACAGCGGAGTTGTTCGGAATGGAAGCAGGGCTTTTTTGCCCTTCAGGGACGATGAGCAACCAGATCGCCATCAAATGCTTCACTCAGCCTATGGACGAGGTGATCTGCGATGAAACCGCTCACGTCTACCGGTATGAAGGCGGAGGGATTGCTTTTAATTCGTCAGCCTCAGTAAGGCTTCTTTACGGGGATAGGGGCAGGTTAACTCCGGAGCTGATTGAGCCACAAATCAATCCGGATAACATTCATTACCCAAGAACCAGCCTGGTGGTTCTGGAAAATACGGTGAACCGGGGCGGGGGAAGCTGCTATACCCTTGATCAGATCGAACCTATTTATCATTTATGCCGGTTAAAGAACTTGAAACTGCATTTAGACGGAGCGCGCCTGTTTAACGCCTTGGTCAAAACCGGGGATGACGCAGCCGATTACGGGCCTATGTTCGACGGAATTTCAATCTGCCTTTCAAAAGGCCTTGGCGCGCCTGTTGGATCTGTCTTGCTGGCAAGTCGGGAATCTATTGCAAAGGCCAGACGTGTTCGCAAGATATTTGGTGGCGGAATGCGCCAGGCAGGGTTTCTGGCTGCTGCCGGAATATACGCACTCGATAATAATGTCGAACGCCTGCAGCAGGATCATGACAACGCTGCCATCCTTGGATTAGCCCTTATCGAAATGCCGTTTGTGAAGAAGGTGATACCGGTTGAAACGAACATCGTCATTTTCGAGTTGGACGACCACCATCATGCAGATGATTTTGTTGAGAAGTTGCTGCATCGGGGTATTAAGTGTAATACCTTCGGCAAGCAGATGATTCGCTTTGTTACCCACCTGGATGTCAACTCAGACATGATGAATTATACGTTGGAGCAACTCCGGAAGCTGCATTAATATTAAGTCTTTAAGCTGGATGTTTGCCGGCTCATTGGAATTGTATTTCAATATCTTGTTTTTTGCCATTATCTGAAGAAGAAGGATTGCCCCGATAGCCGGGGCTTTTTTTTTTGCCTCTTTTAGGGGTCTGGATAGACGACATAAAACTTTTGTTTTAGCAGAAGGCTAACTAGCCATTTACTGACTATGTGATAACAGGGTGCTTACAGTATGTTGATCGAAGGATGACATAGTAAGCACATAGTAAGTATATAGTAAGCATATGGTAAGTTCAATCGCAAAAGGCTCATAAAGCAAGAGCGTGTAATTAGAATCCTAAGCATCAAAGCCCGGGGATTAAATGTTCAAACCTTAAAACCTGGATGGCAATTTTCTAAGCAGGAAATGGTTCTCTAAAATATGGGAACATACTGTTTATCGGGAGTATCGCCTTCAGGCTTGAAACCAGCGAAGACTATTTTCCCGTCAATCCTTCCATTGTAATTACGATATGTGATCGTGTAAAAATTCTACATTTGTATTAATGAAGAAAATCCTGGTTGCTAACCGCGGCGAAATTGCGTTACGTGTAATGCGTTCGGCCCGTGAAATGGGAATTAAAACGGTAGCGGTTTATTCCGAGGCTGATCGAAATGCACTTCACGTGCGTTATGCTGATGAAAGTATTTGCATAGGACCGGCACCCTCCAATCAATCCTATTTGGTTGGGGACAACATCATAGAAGCTTGCCGTAAAACCGGTGCTGAAGCTATTCACCCCGGTTATGGATTTCTATCCGAAAACGCAGCCTTTGCGCGGCAGGTTCAACAGGCCGGCCTGATTCTTATCGGTCCATCTCCGGAAGCCATGGAGATTATGGGTAATAAGTTATCGGCAAAAGCGGCTGCCTTAAGATATAATATCCCGATGGTTCCAGGAACCGAAGAAGCGATTACGGATATTCAGGAGGCCAAGAACAGGGCCGAAGAAGTAGGTTTTCCGATCCTGATTAAAGCCGCTGCGGGCGGTGGCGGTAAAGGAATGCGGATAGTAAACAGATTGGAAGATTTTATTGAACAGATGAACCTGGCAGTGTCAGAGGCCACTTCTGCATTTGGAGATGGTTCGGTGTTTATCGAGCGGTATGTTTCATCGCCGCGGCATATAGAAATTCAGGTATTAGGTGACAATCAAGGGAATATTGTGCATCTGTTCGAGCGCGACTGTTCCGTTCAGCGACGCCATCAAAAGGTGATTGAAGAAGCCCCATCTTCTATATTAACACCTGCGATCAGGGAAAGAATGGGTAAATGTGCAGTAGACGTGGCCCGTTCATGCAATTATACAGGTGCCGGCACTGTCGAGTTTATCATGGACGAGAATCTTGACTTTTATTTTCTCGAAATGAATACCCGATTACAGGTGGAGCATCCGGTGACCGAAATGATCACCGGGATAGACCTGGTTAAAGAACAAATCAGAATTGCTCGTGGCGAAACCTTGCGTTTTCAACAAGAAGACCTCAGCATTACCGGCCATGCGATTGAAGTTAGGGTTTATGCCGAGGATCCTAAAAACAATTTTCTGCCTGATATTGGTACCCTGCAAACATATATTACACCTAAAGGCCCCGGAGTGAGAGTAGATGATGGTTTCGAACAGGGCATGGATATACCAATTTATTATGACCCGATGATCGCAAAGCTGGTGGTTTATGGTAAGGACCGCACCGAAGCAATTGAACGGGTCATCAGAGCTATAGACGAATATCAGATTACCGGGATCCAGACAACGCTGGCCTTCGGTAAATTCGTAATGCAGCACCCGGCATTCGTTTCAGGCAATTTCAACACGCATTTTGTAGAGCAATATTTCAAACCGGAAGATCTGGATCAGGGTAATGATAAGGAAGCGCTGATTGCCGCGATAATCGGAGCTCAGCTAATGCAGCAAAAGTCTCAGCATAAACAAAATAGCGCGGCACCTTCCACCAGCTCAAACTGGAAGAAGAACCGGGTTCGATATTAGGTTTATTAATCAGTTGATGGCAACCGGGAAAAAAAAGCGTTCAAATTATCAGACTAAATAAGTAAACATTGACAGACGAAATTTATCAACCAGTACCTGACTCCTATTTTGACATTGACAATGCAACAAAGGAAAATGGCTTTACAATGCCTTCCGATATTTTAACCTGCTCCTTGTTGCGAACACTTGCAACTTCAAAACCAGCAGGCAAATTCCTTGAACTTGGGACAGGCACTGGACTTTCAACATCTTGGATACTTGATGGAATGGATAATGATTCAACTATCATATCATTAGATATTGATGAAACCCTTTTAGAAATTGCTAGAACATTCCTTGGACAAGACAAGCGATTGGATTTAGTTCAATGTGATGGAGAGGAATGGATTAAATCTAACATAGGACGAAAGTTTGATTATATTTTTGCAGACACTTGGCATGGCAAATATCTTCTTTTAGACCAAGTTTTGGAGATGATTAGCAAGGGTGGCTTTTATATTGTTGATGATATGCTCCCTCAACCAAATTGGCCAGAAGGACATCAAGAAAAAGCCATCAGTTTTGTAAAAGATTTGGAGAAAAGAAGTGATTTAGTTGTAACAAAACAACATTGGGCAACAGGAATAATTGTTGCGGTAAAGAAATGATTTTTTTCATTATTTACTGCAACAATTTATCGACTGATAAAAGCGGCAGCCATCAACAGCTGGTTAAAAGCAAACGGGCGGAAAGTGCTAAATCGAAAGTGATTACCTTTAATGAACTTTGGTCTTAGCGGACATTGAATCGGGTTTTGATGCCCGCCTGCTTTTAGCCCCGACCGTTGTTAATTGTTTCTTTGCTTGATTGTGAAGTCACTTATTTTAAAAGCTCTTCTTATTCATGATTCCCGATCAAATATTTATTCTTAACCAATAATTCTTAATTCTACATGTTTACCGGTATAATTGAAACCTTAGGCAAGGTCACCAATCTGCAAAAAGACCTTGATAACTTGCACATCGCTATATCTTCTGCCATTTCGGACGAGTTGAAGATTGATCAAAGCGTAGCCCATAATGGTGTTTGTTTAACGGTGGTCCAGCTGAAGCCAGGTGAACATACAGTAACCGCCATAGCCGAAACACTTTCAAAAACCAACCTGGCGGAGTTACAGGTAGGCGACCTTGTCAATCTGGAGCGCTGTATGCAAATGAATGGTCGATTAGACGGCCATATTGTTCAGGGGCATGCTGATCAAACGGCCAGGTGCACTAAGTTGATCCATCGGGAAGGAAGCTGGGAGTATACTTTTGAATACGATGCTGCGCAAGGGAATATAACTGTTGAAAAAGGTTCGATATGTGTTAATGGAATCAGCCTGACTGTCGTTAATTCCCGGGACAATAGCTTTTCAGTAGCAATTATTCCTTATACGTTTGACCATACCAATCTTCAGAATGTAAAGGAAGGCTCTACGGTTAATTTGGAGTTCGACATCATTGGCAAATATGTAAGCAAGCTGATTGGTAAAGTTTCCTGACAGGTTGCAGGACATTGGTAAAATGATAAACAGAATGTTAATTCCGTGTAATTATTGCTTATAGTAATGACCAGGAAGCTCCTCCCGAGCTCCGGTAAACAGGCTATTTTTCTATAGACATGGAGCTCCTCTGGAGCTTTAGATTTTTCATCAAATCCTTCGGGCTGTATTATACATTTATTGTTATCCGCTATACTGCTACGACAGGAGTATCCTGTTTATAGAAATTGGCAAATCATTAGCTCAGCTCCCGAGGAGCTTCCTGCATTCGTCAATTAATGGAATAGTGAACCGGGCTAAGGTTTGCGGCTATGTTAATTGTCAACAATTTAGATCGCCTTGATTTGTTTTCTTAAAAACTTCGTTGGCTTGGTAATTGTTATTCAGGAGGTTCATTAATAGAGATGACAACCTAAAAACAACGTTATGGATAAGTTAAAGAAATTTGAGCTGATGGAAAAAATAACGCGTGAACTGGAAGACTTGAAAAACAGTCAGATGGCGATCGTGCAAAAAATCGGCAAAATTGAGGTAGATAACTTCGAGCTGGGAAACAAAACTTTAGAGCGTATTCTTCCGGATGTTCATCAGAATATTGCAGATAATCTTGATAAAATTGCTGAGATCCTTAGCAGCTTCGAGGAGAGCAAAGATGATTATGGAAAGAAAAACAATGTTGATCTGTTAAAGGAGCAGGAAGCTATTCGCGAGGCTACTGAGGGAGAAAACAAATAACCTTTCAGCAGGCTTTTCAGACCTGCTTACTTTGGACTGGTTCGTAACCTGTTCGTACTAGTTCAACATTTTGTTGACTTGACAAGCATGTTACGAACAATCCAGATACGGTTATTCGCATTAAAAATCTTTTTTTCTAATCTATCGCTTTACCCTTCATTGCAGTAGATATAGCCTGGTCCATCAGGCGTTCCGCAAATGGGCGTGTAAATTCATTCACCTCATCAATTTTCTTGAGGATTAAGTCTTTATTTCCGGATTTCAAGCCGTTTTTCAGGCCTTCCAAAAGCGCTTGTGTATCCCTGGTTTCGTCAGCAGAAACATATTGATTGTTTTTTTGAAGAAAGCGTTCTACAGTATAGACCATTTGCTCGCCCTCAGTTCGGGCTTCTATTAGCATTCGCTGACTTACATCCTCTTTTGCATGCTGTATGCTGGCCATTAGCATTCTCTCCACTTCCTCATCAGTTAAGCCATAGGTGGGCTTTACTTCAACTTCTTGTTTTACTCCTGAACGCACTTCATGTGCCTGAATTTTTAAGATACCGTCAGCGTTCAGCAAAAAGTTAATATCTACTTTCGGAAAGCCGGCTGGCATGGCAGGAATTCCTTTCAGATCAAACTCTGCAAGCTTTCGATTCTCTTGTATGAGGTCGCGCTCGCCCTGGTAGACGGAGATCTTCATGTTTACCTGACCATCAATTGAAGTGGTATACTGTCGCCCAGCCTTTGATGGTATTTTTGCATTACGTGGAATAATTACGTCCATCAGGCCCCCCATCGTTTCTATCCCTAAGGAAAGCGGAGTGACATCCAGCAGTAAAATATCTTTACGGTTGCCGGCCAAAATATCTGCCTGGATGGCCGCGCCTAAGGCCACCACTTCGTCAGGATTGATATTATCGTGTACAGTCTTTCCGAAAAATAGAGAAACTTCGCTTTTAACCAATGGGGTACGGGTTGAACCACCAACCATAACCACTTTCTGAATATCTCGCGCCGTTAAGCCTGCATCATCCAGAGCATTCTGGCAGCATATTATGGTCTGTTCAACTTTTGGTAAAATCAGTTCTTCAAAGGTGATCTTTGTTATGGCACAGGGAATGTTGTTTACAAAACCGTTAAATAAGTTTTGGGTAGTCAGTGCGATTTTAGCTTCTTCGGCTTTTAACCGCAGAGCCTGCGATAGGTGTTCGTCTGCTGCAACAGCCTGTTTATCAAGTTGGTTTTGCTCAATCCAATAATGAACGATTGCCTGGTCGAAATCATCGCCTCCTAAAAAAGTATTTCCGTGAGTTGAGAGAACTTCAAAAATGCCATTCTGAATTTTAAGAATGGAGACATCAAAAGTTCCTCCGCCCAGATCGTAAACAGCTATTGTCTTTTCCTCATCAGGATTCAAGCCTATTCCATAAGCTAAACTGGCGGCTGTGGGCTCATTAACGATCCGCAGCACGTCAAGACCGGCAAGTTTCCCGGCATCGCGGGTTGCCTGGCGCTGACTGTCATTAAAATAGGCGGGGACTGTGATAACTGCACGATTTACCGGCGTTTTCAGCGCATGCTCAGCCCGTTGTTTCAGCTCTTTCAGTATCAGGCCGGATAACTCGATAGGGGTGTAAAATGTATTGCCGACTTTAATTTTTACCAGGCTCTCGGTATCGTTATCTATAATCTTATAGGCGAAATAATCCTTGTGAGGCTCAATATCATGGTATGATCTGCCCAATAATCGCTTAACCGAAAAAATAGTGTTGTGAGGATCCGGAATTAAATAGTCTTTTGCTTCATTGCCAACTAACACGCCGCCATCCGGATGAAAATGTATTACCGATGGCACCAGGATACCCTTTCCGGTATCGTTTATAACCTGGGTATGTCCTTCAGGATTAATAAATGCCACCAGGCTATTCGTTGTACCGAGATCGATACCTACAATTATATCCTCTTTCTGTATGGAACCGGTTGTGAGGTTAATAGAAATTTTAGCCATAAAACTATTTCAACAAGCGGCAAATCTACACAGTTTAGAATCATTCTGGAATGAATACTGAACTATTAACACAGGTATGATAAAACAGTATTCCAACCTATTGTAACAGGTTTGTTGCAGTAACTTTTTTGGGAGAGTAGTACCTTATGCCGGTCGAACATTCAATCTGACACCTGTATATGTTGTACTTAATTTAAACGAGTTATGAAAAAACATATTACCTCTCTCATCGTATTGTTATTATTACTTGGACAGACGGAAACTTTTGCCCAGGCCATTCGCGAAATAAGCGGAAAGGTAACTGCAGCGGATGATGGATCTGCTCTTCCTGGTGTAATCGTTTTGATCAAAGGGGCCAGCTCGGGAGCCACCACTGATCAGCAAGGTAACTACCGTATCAACGTTCCAAATTCAAGCACCGTTTTAGTATTCAGATTTATTGGTTATTCAAGCCGCGAAGTTGCGGTGGGGAATCAATCTGTGGTAAATGTTGTTCTGTCGCCGGATAATACCCAGTTAAGTGAAGTGGTTGTTACTGCACTTGGCATTTCCAGGGATAAGAAAGTTATCGGTTACGCTTCTCAGAATGTAAATTCTGACGACCTGAACATTAATCGCCAGTCTAACGTGGTGAACGCCTTGCAGGGTAAGATAGCGGGGGTGACCATATCAAGTAGTGGCGGGGCACCAGGTCAGGGTGCGAGTATACAGATCCGGGGAATCAATTCGATTGATGTAGGCCGGGACAATCAGCCGCTGTTTGTGATTGACGGGGTACTGTTCGATAATACAACCTCTACTTTTGGGCAGAGTGCCGACTTACGGGGCATGAGTAACCGGGCTGCGGACCTTAACCCGGATGATGTTGAAAGTATCAACGTTTTAAAGGGTGGTGCTGCGACAGCTTTATACGGGCTTAGGGGTGCAAACGGCGTTGTCGTGGTTACAACCAAATCCGGCAAAGCTGGTGCGTTGAGAGTGAATTTTACAAGTACAGTAGGGACTGAATCGGTGAATAAGTTCCCTGAAATTCAAGATAAGTATACAATTGGTACCAACGGAATTTATGATCCCGAACAATTTTTCCCATCATGGGGGCCGACGGTTGCTGCAGCTAAGCTGATCGACCCAACTCATCCTGATAAATTATATAATCACTTCAAAGATGCTTACCAAAATGGCTGGCAGGCTCGTAATTCCCTGACATTTTCCGGCGGGTCGGAAAAAGTTACTTTCTCTTCCTCGATCTCGCAGAACGACCAGGAGGGTGTGTTGCCGTTTACCTCTTACCGCAATATTTCAGCAAGGGTAAATACCGACGCTAAGATTAGTGATCAGTTTTCTGTAGGAGCCAATCTAAACTTCATTAATTCAGGAGGTGACCGCTATAATGCCGATCGTTTCAATGAAACTCTAAGTTACTGGTCACCAAGGTATGACGTGGAAGATTTCCTAAAGCCTGATGGGACCATGAACTCATACGGAAACGATAATCCAATTTATGGAGCTTATTCTAATAAAATGAAGGATAATGTAAACCGTTTGGTAGGTGGGTTTAATGCGAGTTATAAGCCCCTCAGCTGGCTGGACTTCACTTATAGAATTGGTCTGGACACCTATTCCGATTCACGCACACGCACCGGACCTGGTCCAACGGGTATAGCTGGTGAACGTATTTATGAAGATAATGGTCCCGGATTCGTTTATGAGTACAATTCCAACTTTAGAGCGATCACTTCTACCTTTATAGCGAGTGCGACCGCCAAAATTGCTGAAGACTTGAATGCTACTTTTCGTGCAGGCCATGATCTATACGACCGAAAATCAAAGGATGTGGGTGTTGAAGGAGATACCTTAACGGTTTATGATTGGTTCGACCTTCGCAACGCCAAACAGATAGTCCCCCGTCAAAACGAACAGGAATATCGCCTGATGGGTGTTTTTGGTGAGCTGACACTTGACTATAAAAACTTTCTTTTTCTGACGCTGACCGGAAGAAATGACATCACTTCTTCATTGCGGACAGGTAATAATTCCTTTTTCTATCCCTCGGCCAGCTTAAGTTATGTGTTTTCAGAACAGCTTATGCTGCCTGACTATATAACATTCGCCAAGCTTCGCGGATCTTATGCAAAGATTGGTAAGGATGCGCTTCCGTATGCTACAAGCAGTGGTTATTCCTCTTACCAATTACTTCCCCCGGGATTTACCGGATTTACAAGATCGGCTTTGTTAGGCAATCCTAACCTGAAACCTGAGTTCACTGAAACTTATGAAGGTGGTCTGGAAATGTCATTCTTCAACAACCGTTTGAGTTTAGATGGTTCGTATTATTACAGCTTAAGTAAAGATCAAATCATCAACGTCCAGGTTTCCTCGGCAACTGGATTTGAAACTGCTGCCGTTAACTCAGGCGAAATGCGCAACAAAGGTATTGAGCTTGCTTTAACTGGAGTTCCTGTTAGGACCGATAACTTCAAGTGGGATGTGGGCTTAAATTTCTCAGCTAACCGTAATAAGATACTGAGTATCCGCGAAGACCTGACAGAAATAGCCTATGCCTCTCAGTTTGGATACAGTGGTTCCGCCGTGACTATGAAGCTGATACCCGGTCAAGCATATGGAAATATCTACGGCAGCTATTACGACCGTTATTACGGAAGTGAAGCGGAGGATCCTTTGAAAATAGATGAATCAAAACCAATCATCATTGGTGCCAATGGCTTTCCTGTAAGAATGCCGGTAGCAAATCAAAAGATCCTTGGTAATTCGCAGCCTGATTGGATTGGCGGCATTACTAACAACTTCAGATATAAGAATCTTTCCTTATCTGCTCTGATCGATGCGCGTGTAGGGCAGGAGCGTTACAATCAAATGGGCAATTTTTTCTCCGCTTTCGGGATAGCTAAGTATACTGAGGACCGGAATGAAACCAAGGTTTTTCCCGGTGTTTTAGCCGACGGCACTCCGAATACCAAACCAGTTTGGCTGGGTCAGCAAGTTGGGCCGGACGGCGTGAATTATGGAGCGGGCTATTATAGGAATGTACACCGCACTGTTTCAGAAAACTTTATAGAAGATGCTTCATGGGTGCGATTAAGGTCGGTAAGCTTAGGCTACTCGCTACCTGCTAAATTACTTCAACGCTCTTTTGTTAAAAATGCTTCTCTTACGGCTACTGGCAACAACTTGTGGTTAAGCACTGAATACTCAGGGTTTGATCCGGAAAGCAGCTCGACGCCAAGCGGATCAAACGTAGACGGATTTAGCGGTTTTACTTATCCGGCAGTAAGAAGCTTCCTATTAACACTAAACGTTGGATTCTAAATTGCAAGACATGAAAAAGACTTTAAGATATATATTCGTATTGTTTCTGATAGGTGGGATAAGCAGTTGTAAAGACTATTTTGATCTGGACAGCAATCCGAACCTGGTTGTTAATCCACCATTGAATTCGCTTTTATCAACCACCACACAAAAATCCGGTTTAAATAGCCAGCGTGTCGCCAACATTACATCCTATTTTGTCCAGTATCTCGCCAATCCCGGTGCCGGTGCATCAACCGATACGTACCAGATAACTGATTATACCAGCACCTGGGATTATTTGTATTTCGCTATGGCGGATATTTATGATATGAAAGCTAAGGCGTTGACTGAAGGCTCGTCAGAGCATGTGGGAGTTGCGAACATTCTGATGTCCTATAACTTGACCTTAGTTGCCGATCTTTTTGGGGACGCTCCTTACTCCGAAGCATTTGCCGGTACCACGCTAACGCCTAAATATGATACTGAAGAAGAGTTATATGCAGAATCGCTGCGGTTACTTGACGAAGCTATTACCGAACTCGCAAAAACTGATTCGAAGGTGAAACTAGGTGCGACAGATGATTTTATTCATCACGGGGTGGTTGCAAGCTGGACAAAGACAGCTTACGCATTGAAAGCACGCCTGCTGAACAAGGTTTCTAAGAAACCCGCTTACAACTCCGCTGCCGTACTGGATGCGGTTAGCAAGGCTTACACAAGCTCGGCCGACGATGCGCAGATGTCGGGATTTTTGGGTTTGAATCCTTGGGCAAGTATCGCTCAAAGCAATACTCAGCTTGTATTGGGGGGGTGGTTGAGCGAGCAGTTTATGCAGCACATTAACGGTGACAGCTATGGAGTACTTGATCCAAGAATAACCAAGATCACTAATAAAACATCAAATGGGGACTATAAAGGTACACCTAATGGTGCGGGCAATGTTGGTTCGGAATCTAACACGGTGCCCGATGAAACCTACATAACCAGGACGTCTCCGTTAACCGGCGACGCAGCCCCTATGATTCTTGTTTCTTTTGCAGAGTTAAAAATGATAGAAGCTGAGGCTACTTTCAGGTCAGGGGATCCGGCTGGCGCATTTACTGCTTATCGCGCCGGAATTACGGCACATATGGATAAATTAGGAGTAACGCCGGCAGAAAGGGATGCTTACCTGGCCTCTGCGGCGGTTGCTCAGGATGCATCCGCATTTACACTTGATCAGATATTCCAGGAGAAATACATCATTACTTATCTAAATCCCGAAGCATGGAACGATGCCCGGAGATATGACTATAAGTATAAAAACTTTACGCTTCCGGTAAGTGCAGCTTTAACAACATTTATTCGAAGGGTGTCTTATCCCGTTGGTGAAACATCAAAAAATGGGTCAAATGTGCCTGCTGTAGCTTCTTTGGCGGACCGCCTTTGGTGGGATGAATAGAATTTAATGCCTGACCTCTGATAGTACCAGTGGTCAGGCTCTTTATTTGTCTAATACAGTTTGCCCGATGCTGGCAAGGTCATTTCAAAGCATTTAAACTCAAAAGTTTTAGCTATCTTGATTGTTCTACTTAAAATAGGTTTATTACTTTTATATAGTTGTGAAGCTATCAGCAGGGACTATGGGAAAATGCGATAAAGCGCGCCTTACAGGCAAGTTTTGAAAGCGGTTACATGCTGCGCATTTTAATCCATGATGATAGCTTTGTTGCGTTAACTCTAAGCGTATGAAATCTCTACTCCTTAATTACCTCAGGTACAATCACTGGGCAAATCAAAAGATGTGTAAATACTTGTCCGCTATTGATCATCCGGAAGAAGATCCTAACAAGGAAGGCTTGTACATGACAATTAAGAAAATTATTCTGCATATTGCTGACGGTGAACAAACCTGGCTATCGCGGTTAAATGGAGACAATATTCCACATATGCATAACCTTGATCTTGAAGGCTCCTTCAGTGGGATCTGCGACCTTATCCTGAAAAACTCTAATGAATTCATCGGCTTTGTAGAGGACAGGAAAGAATCTTTTTTCATAGACAGCACTGAGTATATCAATTTGAAAGGTAAATCCTTCAGTCAAAACAATGCCGAGATCATCCTTCACTGCATGAACCATTCAACTTTTCACAGGGGGCAGGTAATCAATATGCTACGAAACGTAGGGTACACGGATCAGTCAGCAAGTGATTTCATTATGTTCTTAAGGGAACAGCAAGCTCTCTCAACGTTCGAAAATTAACCTTTGGCCGGGCATTTGGTCGTTGATCTTCCCGTTTTCCCAGGCCAGGTGTCCTGATACGAATGTATGGGTGATATTGCTGTTGAATGTGTAGCCATCAAAAGGACTCCAGCCACACTTCGACAAAAGATTACTCCTATTCACCTCTGTTGACTTCTTTAGGTTAACAAGGACAAGGTCTGCGAGGTAACCTTCGCGTATAAAACCACGATTACTTACCTGGAAGCATACAGCTGGGTTATGCGCCATTTTTTCGACGATCTTCTCAATACTTATTTTGCCCTGGTGGAACATTTCGAGCATGGCCACTAAAGCGTGTTGAACGAGTGGTCCCCCTGAAGGCGCTTGTAGATAAGGCTGTGATTTTTCTTCGATAGTATGTGGGGCATGATCAGTGGCTATCACATCAATCCGATCGTTTAAAACAGCCTGCAGTATTGCATCGCGGTCTGCAGCGCTTTTAACCGCCGGGTTCCATTTGATCCAGTTACCTTTTTCTTCGTAGTCTGCGTCTGAAAACCACAAGTGGTGAATACATGCTTCCGCAGTAATCCGCTTTTGTGCAAGGGGGATAGTGTTGTCAAACAAGCCTGTTTCAATTGCCGAAGAGATATGCAGGATATGCAAGCGGGAATTGTGTTTTTTGGCTAGTTCAACAGCGAAGGATGAGGATTTGTAACATGCTTCGGCGGTTCGGATGAGTGGGTGCATACCGGGCGTTACCTTATCTCCAAACAAAGTTGTGAACTTATCTGCATTGGAACGAATGATTGCTTCGTCTTCGCAATGTGTGGCAATCAGCATGGGTGCATTGGCGAAAATGCTTTCGAGTGTTTTCTCATTGTCAACAAGCATATTGCCTGTTGACGATCCCATAAATACCTTAATTCCGCATACATTCCGGGAGTTAGTTTTAAGAACTTCATCCAAATTGTCATTGCCGGCTCCCATGAAGAAGGAGTAGTTTGCTAAAGAGTTGCGGGAAGCAATGCGATATTTGTCTTCAAGCAGTTCCTGCGTTAACGTATTTGGAACGGTATTGGGCATCTCCATAAAAGAAGTTATCCCGCCGGCCACAGCTGCCCGGCTTTCGGTAAAGATCTCTGCCTTATGAGTTAGTCCGGGTTCGCGGAAATGTACCTGGTCATCAATGCATCCCGGTAACAGATGCAATCCTTCGGCGTTTATCTCTCGGTCAGCTCTTATGTTAATAGAGGGGCCAATTTTTTCAATAATGCCGTCTTTGATGTATAGATCAGCAACAAATTGCTTGCCTTCATTAACAATAGTGGCTGAACGGATTATAGTGGATGGCATGAGCTGTGTTATTTTTGTTAGTGATTCCCTAAGCGCGCGGGGGCAATTTCGTTATTATTTAAGATTCTACGGGTATAAATCTTTATTGGTTTGAATTGCGACGACCTTTGCCCGAAAAACAAATGCTTAGTCATATCTCCTATTGTTCACCACTCATTGTATATCATGAAGGACCTGCTTTACGTAACGTGACAGCTGATTACGAACACTGTGACCAGCGAGGTTGTTATCATTTAAATGTTGTGATTTACTTGTACGAACATAAACGCTTTTTTATCACCAAATCCTAAAACCCTATCTTTGCGGTATGCCTCAATCTTTTGAAGACTTTAAGCTGAACCGACAGATTTTAAATGCTGTTGCTGATGCTGGTTATACCATTCCAACACCCATACAAGAAAAAGCGATTATGCCCATACTTTCCGGACAGGACATTATGGGTGTAGCTCAAACAGGTACGGGCAAAACGGCCGCCTTTGTATTGCCTATTTTAATGAAACTGAAATATGCACAGGGCGAAGATCCAAGGGCGCTGATCATTGCACCTACGCGGGAGCTTGCTATGCAGATTGAGGATAACATCCGTGCCTTTGCAAAATACACCGATCTGAGAACCGTAGTTATATATGGCGGACTGGGCCCGAAGACACAAATTGCAGAATTAAAAAAGGGAGTTGATATTCTAGTTGCAACCCCTGGAAGATTCCTGGACTTATACCTTGCCGGCCACATTAATACTCAGTACATCAAGTTTATGGTGATGGATGAGGCTGATAAGATGATGGACATGGGCTTCATCGGTTCTATTCACCGCATTTTGGAAGTCGTGCCACGTAGGCGCCAAAACCTGCTGTTCTCTGCTACGATGGGAGAGCTTGTTCATAAAATATCTGGTGACTTTTTGAAGCACCCTACGGTAATTGAAGTAAGTACCCAGGCTACACCGGCACAAACTGTCAGCCAACTTCTCTATCATGTGCCTAACTTAAAAACCAAATTAAACTTACTTCAGCAGTTGCTTAAACAGGATGAGGAAGTAAAACGCTTAATTATATTTTGTAAGACCAAAACTGTCGCAGATAATATCTATAGCTTTCTGGAAAAAAGATATGGTGCTAAGGAGGTCCGGGTTATTCATGCTAATAAGGGGCAGAACACGAGGATCAATTCTATCAATGCCTTCAAAGAGGGTGAAGTTCGAATTCTTGTTGCTACTGATGTAGCTTCCCGCGGTCTTGATGTAAGCAATGTGAGTCATGTAATCAATTTTGATGTACCCATTATTGTTGAAGATTATGTTCATCGTATTGGTCGCACGGGGCGTGCGTTTCAAACAGGGGATGCCATCACCTTTTGTAATCCGGCGGAAGAACATTTAATCCGCAAAATTGAGAAACTGATTCGTCAGCAAATCCCTCTTGCAGATATTCCGGAAGGTGTATTTATTGAAGAAACGCCCTATGAAGAACGCCAGGCCCTCGCGAAAGACATCGATATGCAGAAACGGAAAGAAGACCCTGATTTTATGGGCGCTTTCCATGAGAAAAAGGCGAAAAACACAAAAGGGGATATACAACCCAAAAAATCATCTAACAAACGATTTGATAAAGTCCACAAAAAAGACAGGAAGCGCGCTAAGTAATCTCAGATCTTAATTCCAAATGAAGGCCAGGATAACCCCCTTAAATATCGCATCCGCTGTGCTTTTGGTAATGGCTGCGCTACCATTGCTTGGAATCTCTAAGACATTTGCACCCACGGCCGGTTTTTATTATTATATGCTGCTCGTTGCGCTATGTGTCATCTCCGACCTGCTTTTTAGAAGTTTATTAAGGAATTTCAAACGCATTTGGATTGTAGAACTCTCTTTTATCATCTTTGTGGCGATCTTGATCTGGATACTAATGAGTATCTAGAATTACTTAAACCCATTTGATGCGAATCAAAATTAAAGAACAACATAATAACATTCATGAAGAAAGCTGAAATAAAACTAACTATAGAATTGGACGATCAAAACGTTCCGGAAAACATACTTTGGGAGTCAACAGACAGTAATACTAAAGAAGCACTGCCTGTGAAATCGATGATGCTGGCGTTGTGGGATCACAATTATAAAAATTCTCTTCGTATCGACCTTTGGACCAAGGACATGCCCGCCGATGAGATGAAACGGTTTTTCTATGAGACACTCCAGACCATGGGCGACAGCTTTTTGCGGGCCACAGGTGAGGAAGCGATCGTGGGAGACCTGCGGGATTACTGTGCTCACTTTGCTGAAAAAATGCAGTTAATGGATGGCGGAGGAACTCCTCCTGCCACTGAAGTCAAGTAAATCATTTATGAGATTTAAGGATTACCTGGGCCTGCTTGGGGCTCTGCTGGTTATTGCCGGAGGTATGAGCCCCATGCTTCGTATACCAATAATTGGCAACTGGAATTACTGGGATATTGATGTAGTGCTGGCAAGTATTGTCTTCGCGTTGGCTGCAGCCGGATTACTGGCTTCTGTATTGCGCAAAACCGGGGTTGTAAAATTTGCCGGTTGGGGAATCCTTATCGTAGTCATCTTTACTCTTGTGGCTGTATATTTCAAGGTGAATGATTATTTCAGCTTTATTCCATTTAAAAAATTGGCCCGTATAGCTACAAATGTTGTTGATTATAAATGGATCGGGTGGCTCATTATTTTTAGCGGCTCCTTAATAATGATAATTTTTTCAAAAAGGGAGCAACGTAACCTACGGTAATCCGAGATATTTTTTATTGGGCTGAAGCAAGTGAACACCCAATACTGCAGGACTTGCCTATTCTTTCATCACCTTTCAACTCATGAGTGCTTAAACTGAAAACGAAGTATATTTGTCGCTCATGAATTTGTTCAAACAGGTAAAATTCCTCATTTATAAAGAAATTGTGCTTGAGTGGCGTTCAAAATATGCCCTCAATGGAATTCTACTCTATGTGATTTCTACAGTGTTTGTGTGCTTCCTGAGCTTTAAAGCGATTGAACCAGTAACCTGGAATGCATTATTCTGGATTATCATGCTGTTCGCTTCTGTTAACGCCATTACTAAAAGCTTTGTTCAGGAAAGTATAGGCCGGCAGTTATACTTTTATACACTTGCAAGCCCTCAGGCAATTATCATCTCGAAGATTATATATAATATCTTTTTAATGATATTTCTTACACTGGTGGCTCTTTGTTTCTATATGGTCGTGTTCAAGAATCCGGTTGGCGACCTTCTTTATTATCTTCTGGCAGTTTTGTTAGGAAGCATTAGCTTCGCTTCGGTTTTTACTATGATATCGGCTATTGCTTCTAAAGCCCGAAATAGTGGAGCTTTAATGGCAATATTAAGTTTTCCGGTTATCATCCCACTACTGATTGTTCTGCTCAAATTCTCTAAAAACGCAATGGATGGCTTAGACCGCTCGGTATCATTAAATGAGATCGGGGTTCTGGCGGCTATTAATGGGATTGTAGTTACTATTTCGCTTTTACTTTTTCCTTATCTGTGGCGGGATTAGCCACAATTCTGGTATAAATTACTTCATTTCTTATAGCGGAAATTATTATCTCAAAATCGCAGTATCGGGTTGCAACCCTTTACTTAAATCTCTATAAATTCTTACCTTTGACCAATAATTTAGCTATTTATGACTAAAAGCTGGTGGAAAATACTCGCCGCAGTTCTCATTCTGTATTCTATAATTGGTGGCTTACTCATAAATGTTCCGGCACTGCCAATCCTTCACGAAACTATCCGAAATCTCTACTTCCATGTTCCGATGTGGTTCGCCATGATAGCCCTGTATCTTATATCGGTTATCTACAGCATCAGGTATTTAAACTCAGGAAAGACCAGTGATGACCTGATCGCAGTAGAGAGTGTTAATACCGGTGTGATCTTTTGTTTTCTTGGCTTGATCAGCGGGATGTTATGGGCCAACATTACATGGGGAGAACCCTGGCCGAATGATCCGAAATTAAACAGTTCTGCTATTTCAACACTAATGTACCTTGCCTACCTTGTACTTCGAAATTCAATAGAAGAGGAGCAAAAAAGGGGTAAAATTTCAGCTATCTACAATATTTTTGCTTTCCCTGTGATGATCGTATTACTCTTCATCCTGCCAAGGTTAACAGACTCTCTGCATCCCGGTAACGGAGGGAACCCTGGCTTTGGGGGTTATGATCTGGATAACACCATGAAACTTGTGCTCTATCCGACATTTATTGGTTGGATTCTGATGGGGGTGTGGTTGATGACGATCCGATACAGGATTCGTCTACTTGAGAATAAGAATGATCATTCATTTTAAAATTGATAAAGCCTGAATGATCGTCTTCAAGCATCTTCTTATTTTCTAAGCAGGTAAACCAACCGAGTAATATCGTCGTAACAATTTCAAATAATCTGGAAAACTAATACATCCTCATGAAACGAATCCTTACCCTTCTATTCATCATCTTCCAATCAGTTCAAACATTTGCACAGGAAACCAATTCTGTAGAGATGGCAACGGGTTTGCGGAGTTCTGGTAAAATCTATGTGGTTGTAGCTGTTATCAGTGTGATATTTATCGGTCTAGTGGCCTACTTGTTCAGCATTGATAAAAGGCTGAAAAAAATTGAACGTGAGAATAAATAAGAAAAGGTGGGTTTGAAAGCATTAAAGACTGTTTTTCAAGATAAAGTCAGCTGTGTAAACATCACACTAATGCTTTTTCAGTTGCGGGATTGTATTTTTTTAACTCACATTTGCAGCATAAAACCAACTAATTAAAAAATAGACAATTATTGTTATGGCAAAGACAACAGAGGCAACCCATCCTGAGATTAATTTCTTCGGTGATGTGTGCGAATTCTTTGATCATGCAGCCCAGTTTACTTCGCATTCTGAAGGACTGCTGGACCAGATCAGATCATGTAATAGCGTATATCGTTTCCGTTTCCCTATTCGCAGAGGAAATGGTGTTGAAGTAATTGATGCGTGGCGCGTAGAACATTCTCATCATAAATCTCCTACAAAAGGTGGTATTCGCTATAGCGAAATGGTTAATGAAGATGAGGTAATGGCGCTTGCAGCTTTAATGAGCTATAAATGTGCGATTGTCAACGTGCCTTTCGGCGGTGCTAAAGGCGGTATCAAAATCAACCCGAAAGAATATACCGTAGCGGAACTTGAAAATATTACTCGTCGCTACACTGTTGAATTAATTAAGAAAAACTTTATTGGTCCCGGCATTGACGTGCCTGCTCCTGACTACGGTTCGGGCGAACGCGAGATGAGCTGGATTGCTGATACTTATCAAACCATGAACCCGGGTCAGTTAGACGCGCTGGGTTGTGTAACCGGTAAACCTATCGCTTTACATGGTATTGCGGGTAGAAGAGAAGCAACCGGTCGCGGAGTAGCAATCTCTATCCGGGAGTGTGTTAGCGTTGCAGAAGATATGACTCCATTAGGCTTAACAGCTGGCCTGGAGGGCAAAAAAGTAATAGTTCAGGGGTTAGGAAATGTTGGCTACCATTCCGCCAAGTACCTTATTGAGTGGGGAGCGACTATAGTTGGATTATGTGAATTCGAAGGTGCTATTTACAATGAAAACGGCTTAGATCTTGATGAGGTTTTCAATCATCGCAAGTCAACCGGATCTATTTTGGGATATAGTAAGTCACAGGTAGAGTTTACAAATTCGGCTGAAGGATTAGAGCAGGCCTGCGATATACTGGTTCCTGCTGCGTTGGAAAACCAGATCACTGAAAATAATATCGGTAATATTAAAGCCAAGATCATAGCAGAAGCGGCCAATGGTCCGACGACTCCGGCTGCTGCCGCTGCTTTTATTGAGCGTGGCTGCATTATAATTCCAGATATGTATTGCAATGCAGGTGGCGTTACTGTTTCTTATTTCGAATGGTTGAAGAACCTTTCTCACGTTGCCTTTGGTCGTATGGACAAGCGGTATGAGGAAACCGCGAATCTTAACCTGGTGAATATGGTTGAGAAAACTACAGGTGTTACATTAGATAGCGTTCAACGTAGTATGATTATCAAAGGAGCATCTGAATTGGAACTGGTGAACTCCGGTTTGGAGGATACGATGATCCGCTCATATCACGAGATCCGTGAGATTAAAGTGCAAAATCCTAAGATTGACAGTTTGCGTACTGCAGCGTTTGTTAGCTCGATTGACAAAATAGCAGTATCATATATGAACATGGGAATCTGGCCATGATCTTTTGACATTTGTTTAACAAAAAGTCCGCGGTTATACCGAGGACTTTTTTTATTTAGAAGGCTATTTTTTCGTGTCTATGGTCCTCTAAACGGAGATTATATTGTTACAATGGTTAATTTAAATTCCTCATTTTTATTAGCTTAACGTGGGTTAAAATTGTATTTTTGCATCATAAAACAAGATTTAAATAAGTATCTAAATCATGAAGAAAAGCTCTATAGTCGGAATCATTCTTATCGCTATAGCTATATGTGTAATAATCAGCACATATGCTGATTCAAGCACTTATGGCAGTTTTACTGATGCTAAAGCTACAGATACCGAATTGCATATAGTTGGCCAGTTGAACAAAGACAAGGAACTGTTTTATAATCCACAAAAAGATGCCAATTACTTTGCCTTTTATATGAAGGATAACAAGGGGCAGGAGTGTAAAGTAGTTTTTAATGGAACAAAACCTCAGGATTTTGAACGCTCTGAACAGATAGTGCTCACCGGAAAAATGGTAGGCAGCGAATTTCATGCCTCCAAGATCTTAATGAAATGCCCGTCTAAATATACTAAAGACCAAATCGAAGTAAAAGAAGTCCGTGCCACGGCAGTTCAAACAAGTTAATTTTTCATGGATATACAATTTGTAGGCGAAAATCTTCTTCCGGGTAGGTTAGGCCAGTTCTTTATAGTTCTTTCATTCACCTCCGCTCTTCTTGCAACACTCAGTTATTATTTTGCTACTGTAAATAGTATAAAAAGCCCCCTTTCCGGCGAATTTGCTACATTTTCAGCTTCATGGAGGCGCATTGGGCGAGTTGCTTTTATGCTTAACCTGGTGGCTATTGTAGGAATTGGTTCGTGTCTGTTTTACATTATCTATAACCATCTTTTTGAATACCATTACGCCTGGGCGCACTCTTCGCGAACCCTTCCAGTTTACTATATCATCTCCTGTTTTTGGGAAGGCCAGGAAGGTAGCTTTTGGTTATGGACGTTCTGGCAGGGTGTTTTAGGGACAGTCATTTTGAAAAAGGCTAAGTCATGGGAGAATTCAGTGATGACAACCTTAATGTTCTCACAGACGTTTTTAGCCTCTATGCTTTTAGGTGTTGAAATATTTGGTAACCGTCTGGGAAGCTCACCGTTCATCCTCCTGAGGAATGCCATAGATGCTCCGATATTCTCACGACCAGATTATCTTCATTTAATTGAAGATGGTAACGGACTGAATCCGCTTTTACAGAACTACTGGATGGTCATACATCCGCCAACCTTATTTCTTGGGTTTGCCTCGATGATCGTTCCGTTCGCTTATGCAATAGGAGGACTGTGGGAACGACGATTTAAAGATTGGGTTAAGCCAGCGATGCCATGGGCTTTGTTTGCAGTTATGATCCTAGGAACCGGAATAATCATGGGTTCGTTCTGGGCATATGAAGCACTTAACTTTGGTGGTTTCTGGGCATGGGATCCGGTAGAAAATGCCTCTGTAATTCCATGGTTGACGCTGATAGCCGCGGTTCACGTTCTGATTGCTTATAAAAACTCTGGTCACTCTTATTTTACGGCAACTTTCCTTGTATACATCAGCTTTGTATTAGTTCTGTACGCATCGTTTTTAACGCGCAGCGGTATTTTAGGTGAAACTTCCGTACATGCCTTTACAGATCTGGGTATGTTTTGGCACCTGGTCATTTACATTCTGGCCTTTGCTGGAATTGGAATTTACATGATGGTAAGCAGGTTTAAAGAGATGCCTATCACCAAAAAGGACGAGGAAACGTACTCCCGTGAATTCTGGTTATTCATTGGTGCCCTGGTTTTAACCATCGCCTGTGTTCAGATCATTGCCACCACGTCGGTGCCTGTGTTTAATGCGATATTCGGAACAGAGATAGCGCCTCCGCCCGATGTTATTGAACATTATAATAAGTGGCAGGTACCATTCTTTGTCATAATTGCTATCATTTCTGCTTTCTCACAGTTCTTGAAATATAAGAAGACCGACTCACGTAAGTTCTTTATAAGCTTGATCGTTTCGCTTCTCGCTGCGGTGCTCGTTACTGCTGCGGTAGTTTATTTCACTAAAGTGTACACAAACGCGATGTACATAGTGTTAACCTATGCTGCGGTGTTTTCAATACTTGCAAACGGCAGGATACTCGGGGATGCTTTTAAAGGAAAATGGAAGCTTGCCGGTTCTGCAGTAGCTCATATTGGCTTCGCAATGTTGCTTGTTGGTGCGTTGGTAGCTGCCGCCACCCAAAAAACAGTATCGATTAATAATACAGGTGTAGGCTTTGGCGAAGAATTCGCTAAGAGCAACGATCCGAAAGAAAATATAATTCTTTACAAGGATGAGCCTGTAAAAATGGACCGTTATACAGTAACATACAGAGGTGACTCCACTGAAGGCGTTAATACTTATTACAGGGTAAACTATAAGGTGATCGATGAGAAGACGGGGAAGGTAAAAGAGAATTTTGACCTTTTCCCCAACGCTCAGCAAAACGTGAAGATGAAGCAGATCATTGCCTCACCAGACACGCGTCATTATATCTTAAACGATATTTATACTCACGTAAGCAGTGTTCCTTTGAAGGAAGAAACTCATGCACCTCATGAAGGTCATACCGATGAAGAGAATTATGAAAAACCACTGACGCATGAAGTGAACGTGGGTGATACAGTTCGCTATCGCGAGGGTTACATTGTTGTAAAATCGCTTAATCGTAACGCAGCAATTCAAAACATTCCGGTTGCAAGCGGTGACATCGCTATTGGTATGGCACTTGAAGTGACAGAAGGGGATAAAAAATATACTGCGGAACCCATTTATCTGTTGAAAAGCGGGGCGAAGTATGACTTTGGCAAAAACGTTGATGAGGCAGGATTAAAAGTGCGTTTCACGAATGTGTTTCCGGATAAGGACAAGCTTGAGCTGATGGTTTATCAAAAGCCTAAGATTGAAAGGGATTGGATAGTTCTGAAAGCTATCGAGTTTCCGTACATCAACCTTTTTTGGGGTGGAACGATAATCATGGTTATAGGGTTTCTTCTCTCAATTTTCCGTCGAAATAAAGAATTAAAGACTAGTTAGATCATACGGCCTGAAGTCGGCCGATACCATTTCAACCTCTACCTTTCGGACAAGGGGAATAGCGACTTCAAAACATCTTCTTTAATGGAAATAGTTCTTTTGGGCAGTGGCAATATTGCTACACATCTAGGCAAGGCTCTTAAAATGGCCGGTCAAAGTATCACACAGGTTTGGAGCCGTAACTTCGAAAAGGCGACAGAACTCGCCGATTCAGTAGGAGCCAAAGCTGTTAAAGAGCTCTCTCAAATTTCATCAACTGCAGGGCTTTATCTCCTTGCAGTAAATGACGATGGCATCCGGTCTATAGCAGAGCAATTACACGTTACTGACGGTTTAATTGTGCACACATCCGGCAGCACAGGTTTAGATGCTTTAGACGGCCTCTCAGCGAGGACCGGTGTATTCTATCCAATTCAAACCTTTAGTAAAACTAAGGCGGTTGATTTGAGACAAGTCCCTATTGCTATTGAAGGTAGTTCGGCCGAAGTTACTGATACCTTGCATTCGTTGGCGTCCAGGATTTCAGAACAAGTATTTGAAATGAACTCTGTGAAAAGAAGAACTGTTCATACAGCTGCCGTGTTTGCCTGCAATTTTACCAACCATATGTACGTACTTGCACAGGAACTCCTGAAGGAACAGAATCTTTCGCTTGACTTATTGAGGCCATTAATCGCGGAAACCGCTTTAAAGATCCAGTCGACTGATCCGGTGAGCGTTCAAACTGGTCCGGCTGTACGCAATGATCAGAGCACGATGGCCATGCAGCTGCAATTGTTAAAAGACAATCCTGACTTGCAGGAACTCTATGAGCGGCTCAGTCAAAGCATTATCAATTATCAAAAGATATCCTAACCTGCAGGTTAAAATTGTTAGTTTTGCCCCCGATGAACATGTATAAGATTAAAATCAATTTCGAAGAAGCAGGAAAAGAATCACTCGAACTGCCAATTATGCAAAACGAATCGGTGCTTGACGTTTGTTTGGATAATGGTATCGAATTGCAACATAACTGCGGAGGCGTTTGCGGATGCAGCACATGTCATGTTTATGTTAACCAGGGAATGGACAATCTCCAGGACATCTCAGACAAGGAAGAAGATTTTATTGACCGTGCTGTAGATCCAAGGATAACATCGCGTTTGGGTTGTCAATGCGTAATTATAGACGGCAATATTGAAGTTACTTTACCGAATCAGAACCAGTTTTTAGGGCATTAACCGTATCAGGCGTAAGCCGATTAAATATTTAATATGACTAGCAAGTTTGAATTACCGATTCACTGGAATGATCATGAAGACATCGCCATGGGCCTTTATGAAAAGTTCGGTGACATGTTCGGCGAATCGCAGATCTACCGGATTCGTTTCACCGAGCTGGTTGAGTGGGTTCTGAGTCTTCCGAATTTTGAAGGCAAGCGCGAGGAGTGTAACGAAGGACATCTTGAACAGATTCAGTCTGCCTGGGTATATGAATGGCGGGATAACCAGTAAATGCGCGAAATAAATGTGCAAATGTTTACAGAGCTACCAGATTACATTTGCCCTTTCCAGTTACGTAATTTCGAATCATCTAATTTGCACATTTGCACATTCTCTCATTTGCACATTTAGTTATGTTCCTCGAGAAGCTAAAATCTGTTAAAGCTTTTATTTTTGATGTAGATGGCGTCTTAACGGACGGCATTGTTCATGTTACAGAGGCTGGAGAGCAGTTGCGACAGTTTAACATCAAAGATGGTTATGCACTGCAACTAGCGGTTAAGCGAGGATATAAGATTGCCGTAATCACTGGTGGCAGGTCTGCCGGCGTAATGTTGCGATTGAAAGGACTTGGGATCACTGATGTTTTTATGCAGGTGGATTCAAAGGTTGAAGTTTACAAGCAATTTCTGTTGGATAATCAACTTACCTCGGCCGATATTCTATACATGGGTGACGATATTCCGGATTCCCCGGTAATGAAGTTAGTTGGTTTGCCTGTTTGCCCGCAGGATGCCGCTGAAGAAATAAAATCCATCTCAATCTATATTTCCCCTATTGTTGGCGGCAAAGGATGCGTCAGAGATATAATCGAAAAGGTACTAAAGATTCAGAATAAATGGGCTGATGATTCCCCTTCCGCAAAGGACGGAAGTTTTCAAAACTAGATCATCCGAACTCCTTCACATATGATGTCAGAATTTCCACCCATTATTTTAGCTTCTAAATCTCCCAGAAGACAGGAATTACTGAAGTTACTAGGAATAGATTTTCGTGTAGTGCTCAAAGAAGTGGATGAAAGCTTTCCAGACGGATTAACACCTGCAGAAACAGCACTCTACATTTCTGAGAAAAAGGTCCATGCCTTCGACGAAATTATCACCAATGAGATAGTGATCACCGCCGATACGATAGTGGTTATTAATAACCAAATATTAGGGAAGCCGGAAAATGAAGAGCATGCGTTTGAGATTTTATCTACTTTATCAGGAAGTAAGCATGAAGTGATCACTGCGGTCAGCTTATTGAAAGATCATAAAGTAACCAGCTTTTACGAAACGTCAGAGGTGTATTTCAAATCACTTAGCCCTGAGCAGATCCGCTATTATATTTCTGCCGGACAACCGATGGACAAAGCCGGAGCTTATGGAATCCAGGAATGGATTGGTCTTATTGCTATCGAAAAGCTCAATGGCTCTTATACCAATGTGGTAGGACTGCCCACGCACCGGCTTTATGAAGAGCTTTTAAAACTGATTTAACGGTTATTTCTCAGATATCATCCCGAACATAATACCCTCCTTCAAAGAGTTTTCTGATAAAATTAAGACCTCCAGATCCGGTAGCTTAAGTACAAATTGAGTTATAATGGTGGCAACTACAATCATGTCAACTCGCAAGGCAATTAATCCGGGCATTTGGCTGCGCTCGTCATGGGTAGACTTAAGGAGAATAGAAGCAATCTGATTAAAATGTTCAAGTTTTATCCCAGTTGAAGGTGAACTGCGACGCCGATTATAAGGATTAAACTTTCGTTGTACCAGCTCAGCAAAAGTCTCAAAAGCGCCCGCCGAACCGATCAGGACCTTAGGTTTGTATTTCCTGCATTCAACTTCAAGTTCAATTAATGTTTTCCTAAGGTGATCTGTAATCTTTCGGGTGTCTTCCGCTGAAATAGGATCAGAATGATGAAACAGGTCCATCATCTTGGCTGCGCCGATTGGATAGCTCTTTTTCCAGAATACTTCTGATGCATTGCATAAGATGAATTCGGTACTGCCGCCGCCAATATCCATTATTAGAGAAGGTTCATCATTCAACTTAATCGCCTCCCGAACACCGAGATATATTAATCGGGCTTCTTTCTCACCGTCTATGATTTCGATATCTATACCGGTAGTTCTTTTAATTTCTGCTATTAAATCCCTGCCATTTGAAGCGCTCCGGATAGCCGCTGTGGCCATTGCTTTAACCATGCTTACGTGATGAAACAAAATCAGTTCGTGGAATTTTTCCATGGCAGCAATACCGCGCTTAAAGGCATCTGGAGTAATTAGGCCCTTGTTTATTCCGCCCTGCCCAAGCTTAACAGCTATAGTTTCTTTGCAAACATTGCCCGGAATAATTTTATCACCGGTATCTGTAATAAGCAGGTGAAATGTATTGGTACCCAAGTCTATTACTGCTATCCGTTCCATTTGGTAAAGTAAATAAAAAGGAGCCTGTTTTACGAGCTCCTTTTTTATTCGGTGTACTTGATGGCCTATTAAACCAGTTATAATATCTGGAATGAAGAACGGTTACTCTTTATACATAAACCATTTCGCTAATTCCTTGTAGCTCGTTTTCTTTCCGTACATTAAAATTCCAACCCGGTAAATACGGGCAGCTACCCAGGTGGTGAAAATAAAACCTCCGATTAGCAGGGCCATAGACAAGGCCAGCTCCCAGGCAGGTACACCGAATGGGATCCTGATCATCATTGCAATTGGGGAAGTGAAGGGAATCATTGAAAGCCAGAAGGACAGAGTACTGTCGGGATTATTAACAATAACATTCATCCCAATAATGAACGTGAAGATGAGCGGGAGTGTGATGGGTAGCATGAATTGCTGCGTCTCCGTCTCATTATCAACAGCGGAACCCACCGCGGCAAACAACGCACTGTAGATCAGGTAACCACCCAGGAAATAAAAGAGGAATGTTCCGATAATATAAGGCATATCTACGGTTGAAGCAGCTTTGCTGAAATTCATAAACATATCCGAATCTGTTTCCCCCGCGCCGCTTGCCATACTCACCCGATCCTTACCTAGCTGCTCAACCTTCTGCTTAGTTTCCGTCGTCTTGATAAACAACGTTCCGGCCACTGTAGTCAGTCCGACAGATAAGATAATCCATAACAAAAACTGGGTTAAGCCAACTGCTCCTATACCTAAGATTTTGCCAAGCATTAACTGGAATGGCTTCACCGACGACACAATAACCTCAATGATACGAGTGGTTTTCTCTTCAATAACGCCCCGCATAACCTGGGTGCCATAGATAAAAAGGGAGATATAGATCAAAAAAGCGGCAACAAATCCCACAACGAACGACGCCCCTACACTTGCATCCTTTTCACCTTCTTCAGTGATCTGCCGGGCATTAATACTGAGCTTTGGCTTTGCCTGGTTAATAATCGCAGTGTCTATGCCGGCCATTACCAGGCGCTTATCCTGCAGTATCGCTTCCATCTGATCTTCTATATCACCAAGAATATTTAAGCCTGGTTTCTTTTCAGATACGATCTCGATGTTCTTAGCGGTTTCATAGTCAGCTGGAATATATAGAAGGAAATCCGCCTTTGACTCAGGCAGGTCTTTTTTGGCCTGCAGATAATTTCCTTTAATATACTGGAAGTCAAGGTTCTTTTTATCACTTAGTTTGTTTACAAAAACGCCTGACTGATCAAGTACCTGGATCTGCTTCTTGTCATCGTCACCTTTAATAAATATGAAGATCACCAATGCGTACATACCAATGAAGAGCAGCGGGACAAGAAAAGTCATTAGCAGGAATGATTTCTTTTTTACCCGGCTAAAATATTCACGTTGTATAATGAGTAAAGTTTTGTTCATGATTTTTAATTAAGGGCTGTCACTTTTTGGATGAATATTTCATTGATACTTGGAATTACTTCGGTCATCTGGGTAATGTGTACCTGCGGTATCAGATAGGCTAACACATCATTAGACGTTTTATGATCGTTTATTTTCAGAGTTATCTGTCGTCCCTCTTCGGTTTGCTGCTGTCCAAGTATTTCAAACAGATCATCGTTCAACCGCAGTTCTGAGCCATTTGCCTGGTACTCGATCCTGTACGTGTTATTCCGGTATGAATTTTTGATTTGCTTCACACCACCGTCTAGTATCTTGTGTGACTTATGAATCAACGCAATATTATCGCACAGCTGCTCCACAGATTCCATTCGATGTGTAGAGAATATAATGGTAGCACCTCTTTTATTCAACTCTAAAATTTCCTTCGTGATGATCTCCGCATTCACCGGGTCGAAGCCTGAGAAAGGTTCATCAAGGATAATCAGCTCCGGTTCGTGAACCACAGTAGCTACAAACTGGACTTTCTGCTGCATCCCTTTACTAAGATCTTCTACCTTCTTATTCCACCAGGTCTGCATTTCCATTTTCTCAAACCAGAACTTTATCTTCTTGATGGCCTCATCTTTCCGCATACCCTTTAACCGGGCCAGGTATAGCATCTGTTCGCCAATTTCCATTTTCTTATATAAGCCTCTTTCTTCAGGCAGATAACCAATCTGGGCAATGTGCGATGGATTTAGTTTTTCACCGTTGATGAGAATCTCCCCGGCATCGGGTGCGGTGATCTGATTGATGATGCGGATAAGCGAGGTTTTTCCGGCGCCGTTAGGTCCCAGCAAACCGAATATTTTGCCGTGCTCTATTTCGATGCTGACATCGTCCAATGCACGGTGATTGGCGTATTGCTTTACAATGTTTCTGATACTGAGCATAAATTGTTAGTTGAAGATATTTTTTGCTGTTAGAGGGTTAAAAATAAAGTAAGTTACATAGTTTTTAAAGTTTAGAACAGGTAAGTGATCCAGGTAAGATATAGGTATAAATAATACACCGCAAAACACTTTAAATTTATCTATTTTTTCAAGGCTGAGGTAATAGATGGATTGCTCGTCAGCGAATAAATAACGCCAATGAAAATTATAACGTGGAACTGCAATATGGCGTTCCGCAACAAAGCAGATTCGATATTATCTCTCAGACCGGATATCCTTATCGTTCCTGAGTGCGAACATCCGGAGAAACTGATATTTAAACCAGGCAGTCAAATCCCAACCGATTCATTCTGGTATGGAAGCAATAAGAATAAAGGCCTTGGAGTATTTTCATTTAGCCATTACAAATTCAAATTGCTTGATTGTCACAACCCCAGTTTCAAGAACATTTTTCCCTTATCAGTAAGCGCACCCGGTTGTTTGGATTTTATTTTGTTTGCGGTGTGGGCGAACAATCCAGAAGATATTGACGGTGCCTATATAACCCAGGTGTGGAAAGCGATACAACATTATGATGAGCTACTAACAAATAGCCGAACCATATTAATAGGTGATTTCAACAGTAACACTATTTGGGATAAACCCAGAAGGGAAGGCAATCATTCCACTGTAGTTGAAAAGCTTGCATCAAAACAAATCTTTAGCACTTATCATCAGCATTTCAATCTCAAACAGGGAGAAGAATTACATCCCACTTTATTTATGTACCGTCATGAGAATAAGCCATACCATATAGATTATTGCTTTGCTTCTTTTGATTTCATTGAGAAACTCAGCAGCGTGAAGGTGGGAAGTTATAACGATTGGACAAAGTTAAGCGACCATAAACCTCTGATCGTTGAATTTGATATGAATTGAAAAAAGAAAAAGGGCCATTCCAAATAATGGAAAAGCCCCTAAATCTTTTAGCCTATATTATTTTACTCAAAATACTCTTTCATCCGGTCGAAGAAGCTTTTCTCGTTCTTACCCGGTTGAGGTTTAAAGTTCGGCGAGTGTTGTAATTTTTCCAGCGCATCACGCTCGTCTTTATTGATAACTTTTGGTGTCCAGATATTCACATAAATAAGCTGGTCGCCACGATGGTACGAGTTCACTTCAGGAACACCTTTCGCTTTCAGACGTAAAATTTTACCGCCCTGGGTGCCTGGTTCGATTTTGATCTTCGCCTTACCATCAATAGTAGGCACTTCAACACTCGATCCTAATACCGCATCAATGAAACTGATGTGCAAATCGTAAATTATATTATTTCCTTCACGTTTAAGGAATTCATGAGGCAGCTCTTCAATCAGAATGATAAGATCGCCCGGTACACCTCCGCGAGGTGCTGCATTACCTTTTCCGCTCATTGAAAGTTGCATGCCTTCGCTTACACCTGCAGGAATGTTAATAGTAATGGTTTCTTCACCACGAGTTAAACCTTCACCATGACAGGTATTACATTTAGCAGTGATCTCTGTTCCTTCTCCGTTACAAGTAGGGCAGGTGCTGGTTGTTTGCATCTGTCCTAAAATAGTATTAGTTACCCGGCGCACAGAGCCTGCTCCGCCACAGGTATGACAGGTATGGAATGATGAGCGGTCTTTTGCTCCGGTACCGTCGCAGGTATTACAAACAACCTGCTTGTTTACTTTTATCTTCTTCTCGGTTCCTTTAGCAATCTCTTCCAGCGTTAGTTTTACCTTGATACGCAGATTGCTGCCTTTGCTAACACGCCTTCCGCCACGGGTCTGTCCGCCGCCACCGCCGAAAAAGCTATCAAAAGGACTACCACCACTGCCGCCGAAAATATCACCGAACTGGCTGAAAATATCATCCATATTCATGTTGCCGCCACCGTATCCACCACCGGCTGCGCTACCCGCGTTCGCTGCATGGCCATACTGGTCGTAACGTTTTTTCTTGTCGCCGTTACTTAACACTTCGTAAGCCTCGGCGGCTTCCTTGAAGTTTTCTTCGGCTTGTTTATCGCCAGGGTTCTTATCCGGGTGATATTTGATGGCCATTTTCCGGTAAGCCTTCTTTATCTCATCAGCGTTGGAATTGCGCTGCACACCCAGTATATCGTAATAATCTCTTTTAGCCATTTTTCTTTTTCAATACAATGCAAATAACTCAATGCAACCTTTATTTAAGCGCTCTGTTAGATTTGCACATTCACTTATTTGCACATCTGCAAATTATTTAAGCACCAATAACCACTTTAGCGTACCGGATCACCTTGTCGTTAAGATAGTACCCTTTTTCTAGTTCATCAATAATTTTGCCTTTCAAATCATCTGAAGGGGACGGAATAGTGGTAATGCCTTCATGCAGATCCGCATCAAAAATAACACCCTTAGCTTCCATTTCTTTCAAGCCTTTTTGAGCTAGCGTGCTCTTGATCTTATGATTGATCAGCGCTACTCCTTCTTTTACTGCATTAACATCAACTGCGGTTTCCATTGCCTTTAAAGCACGATCAAGATCGTCCAAAACAGGTAATAAATCAATGATCACATCTTTACCTGCGGTTTGCTGCAGTTCTATACGTTCTTTTACCGTGCGACGTTTGTAATTATCAAACTCCGCGTAAAGCCTTAAGTACTTATTGTTCGATTCGGCTAATTCAGCCCTTAGTTTATCTTCCTCAGAAATTTCGGTTTCTTCTACAGGAAGGTCTTCTTCCAAATCATTTTTATGCTTCTGATTCGCATCATTTACATTTTTAATCTCTTCTTTTATCTCTTCAGAGATTTCCGTTTGCTCCTGTACTTCAGGATCTTGTGGTTCGTCTTGAATTTTCTTTTTTTTCAACATATCTGAAAAATTCATGTGCTTTTATTTAAGTGAAACCGGATGCCCAAATAATTTAGGTACCTGATTGAATTTTAAGTGCTGTGTATAAACAGTTTATTCCACTCTCGATAGACAATTTTTTTGCCAATGTTGATTATCAGTCAAGGTGTCAGCCCTTAACGCAAAAAAAAGCATGGAGTTAAGAATAGAGTGGTTTTTTGGCAGTTTAAGCGTTTTTTAGACAATAGTGGCACCCTCATGCACTTTTCCGCCTTCGCATTTAATAATGCGTGAAGGGAAGGTACGAATGATATGGTAATCGTGGGAGGCCATCAGCACCGCTGTGCCGCCCTGGCTGATCTGCTTAAGCAGAATCACGATTTCCTCTGAAGTATCCGGATCAAGATTGCCGGTTGGCTCATCAGCCAGGATGATTTCCGGATCATTTAGCAATGCACGTGCAATTACAATTCGCTGCTGCTCACCGCCTGAAAGTTCGTGAGGCATTTTCCTCAGCTTCGAGCGTAAGCCCACTTTATCAAGTACATCATAAATGCGCTCAGATATTAACTTTTTGTCTTTCCAGCCTGTCGCCTTCATTACAAAGATCAGGTTGTCTTCAATGGTACGATCAGTAAGTAGCTGAAAATCCTGGAACACGATACCAAGCTTACGCCGTAAAAATGGTACGTCTCTCTCCGCTAATTTCTTGAGTTCAAAACCCGCTACGTAGCCTTCACCACTCGAAATAAGCAGATCACCGTAGATGATTTTCAACAAACTACTCTTTCCGGAACCTGTTTGTCCAATCAGGAAAACAAATTCGCCTTTATCAACCTGCAGATTTACATTGTTAAGCACAAGGTGTTTTTGCTGATACACATCAACTCCCTGTAATTTTATAATTGAATCACCAACCATACTTATATATCTAATTTGAGGATCTTCCCGAAAGGCAGATCATGTACCATTCGCATAATGTATTCTTCATGATTACCAAGACCGGCTTTTTGCAACGCTTTTTCCGGACGATCAACCCTGAAATACGCTAGCAGGGTAAACTTTTCGTCGCGCAGCTGAACATAATCGGGTATTTTGGCCACCCCCTTTACCTTAATAATGTACATGAGCGCCAAAGTTAAAGTTTTCTGTAAAAGAAAAGCTTAAACTCTCTTTAATAATGAATACGGAGAAAGTGATATTATAGTTTGTTGAGAAATGCCATGGTATCCACCCGGTCGGCATAATCCCAAAGACGGGGCTGCTGCGTTTCACCGAAATAAACCTGAGCCATTTCGACGGACGGTTTAGTCTTGCTTACCAGGCATTGTACCTGGTCCGTTAGTGGCTCCAGCAATTGCGGTAGTTGCATCAGGCTCATATACTCTTCAAAATACAGCACAGCCAAAGGCGAGGCAATTCGTTCGTCCTTCTTTAACAGCAGAAAACCATTATCCAGGTGCTTATCAAGGTTCACCAGGAATATAGATTTATTGTAATCGTAATTATTGTTGTACTTGTGATGATCCGATACCGGCTTAAATTCCTCAATCGCCTCAAAGAAGTTTCTGAAGTCGTAACCCTCCGGTACGTAAAGCTTAGAAACATTCCGGCATCCTAACCCAAAGTAATCGAATATATCATGACCCAGTGCTCTAAGTTCTGATTCAGTCTCGCTGCCGTCCAGGATAGCAATGCTGTTTCGGTTCTTGCGGATAATATGAGGAACGTTTTTGAAGTAATATTCAAAATACCTGCTGGTGTTCCCGCTGCCGGTGGCAATCACGGCATCAAAGCCACTAAGACGTTCAATAAACTCAAAACTGTTTTTAAACTCTGGCTCAATTTCAACCAGTTTGTTCAAAATATAGGGTATCAGCTTTTGATCTTGTGAAGACAGTTTGATCAGCGCTTTATTGCCGGAAGCCAGAACGCAAAGAATGTCGTGAAAACCAACCAGCGGAATGTTGCCGGCTAAGACCAAACCAACTGATTTTTGTTCTGCCGTATCTGGGAGATTCTCGCTTTTATCCAGCCATTGCGCCAGGTCTTCCTGATTAAGCATTCTGCCGATTGCAGTAATTGCTTTACGTGTATTTTCTGCGGTAAACCAGGCATTCTGATATGGAGCGGATATAATTAATTGTTCTAAATTTTCATCCGGAAACATTAAAAAACCGCCTAGCTGAGCGAAAGCACTAATCCTGTTTTGAGTTGTCAAAATCTTAATGTCCAAACTTAAATCCTTCAAATTATGTTATATTTGTGGCGTTTTCACGTTTTTATGCGTATTAACACCTGCAAAATTAACTTTTGAATTAGACTTTTATACAGAGATGGCAATTAAAATCACCGATGAGTGTATTAACTGTGGGGCTTGTGAGCCAGAATGCCCAAATAATGCTATATACGATGCCGGAGCTGCATGGCGTTACTCCGATGGAACAAGTTTACGCGGCCTGATTAATTTCCCGGATGGAACCGCCAGGGATGCTGAAGAAGCCCGACCGGCGGTTTCAGATGAAGTGTATTTTATTGTTTCAGATAAGTGTACCGAATGTGTTGGTTTTCATGATGAACCACAGTGCGCAGCAGTTTGCCCGGTAGATTGTTGTGTAGATGACGAAGATATCCGTGAAACAGAAGAGGAACTTTTAGCTAAAAAGGCCTTCTTGCACCTGGAGTAATAGCATTCTACTTATTAGATATAGAAACCGTCCGGACTTCATTTCGAGACGGTTTTTTTATTCAAACTGATATTTTCCGAGATCAGCCTTAAGTCTTTACAAGCCGAACGGGGATATTACTGTTATCCGTGCTTCATAGCCATCCACAGCCTGAAGCCGATACCTGTCGCTACATCTTAACTGTTCACAGCAGCTACCTGATCGTCAAAATCCGGTAAAATCCTCGCAAGATCTCCCGTTACAATCAGGAGGTTGCGCATGCCTATTTCAACTCTGATTAGTGCAGTTGTGACTTTAGAAAGGAGGCACCAATGGCTCGTCCAAAACAGGGTGTAAACCATATGATAACAGGGTGATAACAGTGTCATCCTTCGATCAACAACGAGTTTAGATATGGTGAGCATACTGGCTTCACAGTGTTATCCCTAACCACTCTTAAAGAAGGGCAAATCAAGGGCAGCTAACAGGGAAATATATTTAACGAAAAACTGCCCTTCCGGGCAGTCTAAAAATCCCTTCCGGGCAGTTTATTTCTTAATCCTCTAACACAGTATCGTTGTCCTTATTTGGTATGATCAGCACAGGGCACTTTGATTTTCTGGCCACACTTTCGGCAACGCTGCCGGAGATGAAATGGTCAAAGCCTGTGCGGCCATGAGTGCCCAGAATGATCAGGTCCGCATTGCATTCTTCGGCAGTAGCTAAGATCTCTGTTTTCGGGTTACCCAATTTGGTATACGTGTAGAGATTTATACTTTCGCCCGCCTGGGTTTTAATCCGCTCAAACAAAGCATTGCTCGCATCTTCCTGAATATTCATCATCTCGGGCATGATGAACGATGTTTCATTTAACATCGGATCGGCAATGTAAGGGGTAGCCGCCGGAATTTCATTTACATGAACCAGCGCAACATCAGCCTGCAGCTTTCGCGCTAGCGCCAGTCCGTAATGTACAGCTTGGTCGGAGTAGACATTATCTTCAACGGCAATTAAAATTTTTTTCAGGTCATCAAGGTTTGTCATAGCGGGTTAACAGGTTTAGGGCTTAAATAGTTCGTATGCCGGGGTAAATAATAATAGGTGTCTTGTATTGAGCTAAATTTACTTTATTTGCGGATATGAATCAAATATTTGGCCTTTGTAACCTGTCGTTGGTGCCTATGCGTGCCGAACCTTCTGACAGGAGTGAAATGGTCTCTCAATTATTGTTTGGCGATCACTTTGAAATTCTGGAAGAAACGGATCGATGGATCCGCATTAAAACCGGCTACGATGATTACGAAGGCTGGATAGATTCAAAGCAATCCTGTGTTATAGATGCAGATACATACAAATCTGTTGATACCGAAAGTACCTTGCTGGGATTGAAGATCCATCATCCTATAAAGAATTCGGTTACCGATGAAGTGACGAATATTGTTGCCGGAAGTACGCTTCCAGGCTATGCAGACGGACGGTTCAAGATTGAAAATACCGTTTATTCGGTAGTCCATCCACCTTTAAAGCCGAAGCAGGATCTTTTTAAATCAGAAGTCGTCAACGCGGCCAAGTTCTACCTCAACGCGCCTTATTTATGGGGCGGGCGGTCAGCGTTTGGTATTGATTGTTCTGGTTTAAGCCAGATGGTATTCAAGCAATTCAACATCAGGCTGAAACGGGATGCATGGCAACAAGCATTACAAGGTAAGAATGTGGACTTCTTGGAGGAAGCAAGGGCAGGAGATCTGGCATTTTTTGATAATGAGGAAGGGAAGATCATTCACGTTGGGATCATGTTAAGCAATAATCGCATCATACATGCTTCCGGAAGAGTAAAATCAGACGTAATAGATACCGAGGGGATTTACAGTACCGAATTACGACGCTATACTCATAAGCTAAGAATAATCAAGCGATTTGCTTAACTACCTGATAGCTTCAATTATCGCGGGGTCTGAGCCGGTACATGGAGAAACGAACTCGTTATCCGGCCGGTAGCTTATGGTAACCTGCCGACCATCAGTTGCAAATGTCTGTACTTTGTCAGGATTAGTTGGGAAGATTGACACTCCGTTAGTCAATTGAATCAGCACTCTGCAGGCGCCGGTTTCACTGATCTTTATCACGCCCGATACATTCTCCACAATGGGTTCTTTTTTATCACACGAGACGAAAATCATACTCATTGCCAGCAACACTATCGCAAATAATCTCATAACACAGGTAGATTAGATACTGGTGATGTTCCAAATCATGACCAGTTTATCATCACTAACGGAAACTAAGTGGCCATTATTGGGCTCCCACACGATTTTATTAACTGAAAGCCTGTGCATTGGGAATCCTTTGTCAATACTAATCGTTTTTCGTAGTTCAAAATTTGCATCCCAGATCTTAATTGTCTTATCCCTGCTTGCGGTGGCAAAAAAGGGTTTGTTAGGATGCCATGCAATACTGTATATGGCGAATAAGTGTGCGGGAATCGTTTTAAATAAGGTGTAACCCGAAGTGTTCCAGATATTAAGTTGCGCGTCGCGACTTCCGGAGATAAGGTATTGGCCGTCCGGCGAATACTGGAGGGAAGAGACTGGAAGGGTATGGGCTTCAAAATCATGCAGCAAGCGATAATCTTCCAGACTGTAAATGCTGATGCGGTTATCCTTACAACCAAAAGCCACAGTCATTTCATCAGGACTAATACTGATGGCCCGCACCAATGCATCACTCACTTTAAAGCTATAGAGCAATTTATGCTGATTTACTTCGCCGGCTTTATAACTCAGGTCCCACACTGAAACTGTACCATCTTCTGATGAAACCAGCAACTCTTTTTTCGACATTACCGACTTAATATCAAAGATGGGCTTCTTATGATGTTTTAAAACGGTGCTTACTTGCTGCTCTTCGAAATTAAACAGGCTGACATCACCGTTTCTTTCACCGACAGCCAGCAGAGGGGCTACTAGAGTAGAATGCAGTGCATAAACTGAGGTTTTCACCGGCATAAGCACCTTAATAAACTCATTCCTGTCTAAACTCCATTCAACAATACCGGTATCATTGCCGGCTGTGAAAATAATGCCTGGCTTTTGGGAAGCTTCAACGGTATAGATGGGATTTTGGTGACCCGGCAGGCTGGCTACTTGTTCAACTTGAATCATATCAGCAAATTATGCAGTTTACGGACGACTCACGTGTCGTTGTTCGAGGTTCTTTGAAATGGTTTGAAGGTCAATATTTTTCTCCCTTAATAACACCAGCAGGTGGAAGATCAGGTCTGATGCCTCGTTTATCAGGTCATGCTCTGTTTCATTCAAAGCAGCAATCACCGTCTCAACGCCTTCTTCGCCTACTTTCTGTGCAATTTTATTAAGGCCTCTTTGTCTTAACTTATTGATGTAGGAACCTTCTAAAGGCTGATCAAAACGTTCGCTGATGATCTGCTCGAGCCTGAAAATGAAGTTCTGGTTATAATCGGTTGAAAAGCAGCTTCTTGAACCGGTATGACAGGTTGGACCTGCCGGCGCCGCCTTGATTAGCAGGGTGTCATTATCGCAATCAATGCTGATACTTTTAACCTTAAGGATATTCCCGCTTTCTTCGCCTTTAGTCCAGAGGCGGTTCTTGGAGCGTGAGAAGAAAGTAACGACGTCTTCAGAAACAGTTTTTTGATACGCTTCTTCATTCATATAACCCAGCATCAGCACCTCCAGGGATTGTTCGTCCTGGATGATCACGGGAATAAGGCCTTCACCTTTGGTAAAATCAATCGTCATTTGGGGTTGAGATTTGAGATTTGAGATTTGAGTGATTAGGATATGTGCCCTATTCTTAATTCTCAATTCTTAATTTATAATTCCCTTACCGGGATGTTATTTTCTTTTAAAAACTGTTTCAGTTCAGGGATCAGAATTTCTCCGTAATGAAAAACAGAGGCAGCTAAGGCAGCATCTACATCCGCAAGCTGGAATACATCTGCAAAATGAGACATATTACCAGCCCCTCCAGAAGCAATCACAGGAATTGAGACCATTTGATTGATCTTCTTCAATTCAATGCAATCGAATCCAGCTTTTGTGCCATCATGATTCATGGAAGTGAGCAGGATCTCTCCCGCGCCTCGTTCCTGCGCTTCAAGGATCCAGGCTTCAGTTTCAATTTCGGTGGTGATTCGTCCGCCGTTCAGGTGAACGTAATTTTTGCCATTAATCACTTTGGTATCAACTGCGACCACCACAAATTGCTTCCCAAAGGTTTTTGCTAAATCATCAATAAGGTGTGGGTTTCGTACAGCCGCCGAATTAATAGAGATCTTATCAGCACCGGAATTCAGCAGGATATCCGCATCGGCTATTTCATTAATGCCGCCGCCAATAGTAAAGGGAATATTGATCTGGCGGGCAACCGATTTAACCAGCTCTGACATGGTTTTCCGCTTCTCGTGAGTGGCAGATATATCCAGAAATACTAATTCGTCGGCACCCTGATTTGAATACTGCCAGGCCAGTTCTACCGGATCGCCGGCATCTTTCAAGTCAACAAAGTTTATACCCTTTACCGTGCGGCCATCTTTTACATCCAGGCAGGGGATGATTCTTTTTGTGAGCATTCTCTGATATATTGTAAACCAAGTCGATGAGGTGGCTTACTGCAGAAGTTAAAAGCTGATCAGCGCTTTTAAGTTCCAGTCTTTTATTTCGTCAATCGTTATACGGTTTTCGTAAATGGCCTTACCCACCACGCAAGATTCAACTTTAATTTCCTGAAGCTGTCGAATATCATCCATAGAACTGATACCACCAGATGCGATCAGTTTGATGAAAGGGGAATGTTCTAACAATTTACGGTATAGGTCGATAGCGGTACCACCCAGCTTTCCGTCCTTATTAATGTCAGTACATAAGAATCTGAAGAAGCCCAGGTTCAAACAACGGTCTATGTATTCAGTCAACTTCACCGGCGAACTTTCCATCCAGCCGGAATATTTAATAACCTCATCCAATACGTCAATTGCAATGACAACCTGATCCGAGCATTTATCTTTACCGCAGATCTCCTTGCCGAGCTCGGGTAAGAAATCTGGGTTGGTTATCGCCTGCGTACCAACGATAATGCGATGGACACCGTAATCAATCAATTCTTTAACCTTATCGATGCTGCGAACGCCACCACCATACTGAACCTTGATATCTGTTTTATTAAGTATGTCAAAAAGAAATTTTTGATTACTGAAATCGCCTTTGGCGCCGTTAAGATCGATAATATGGATAAACTCGGTGCCTTTCGACTGATATGTTTCAATCATCTCCTCAAGGGTAACGTCGTAAAAAGTTGCGTCGTCATAATTGCCTTCACGGAGGCGCACTACTTTACCATTTAAAATGTCAATCGCCGGAATAATGTACATGGATCTAAGCTAAGAGTGAGAAATTGGTTAAAATTTGTTCGCCGGCAGAACCTGATTTCTCAGGATGAAACTGAACCCCATAGAAATTATCTTTTTGTATCACTGCGGAGAATTTAATTCCGTATTCAGCTGAAGCGATCGTAAAATTAGTATTAAATTCTATAAAAAATGAGTGTACAAAGTAAAAGTATTGTTGAGTGCCAATACCGTTAAATAAAGGGTTCGCTTTGTCGACACTTACATTGTTCCAACCGGTATGCGGAATCTTTAACTGAGAGTCTTCGTCAAAATGCAGTGTTCTGAGCGGAACAATTCCTGTTAAATCAGAATCACCCTCTTCTGAGTAGGAGGTTAGCAACTGCATTCCCACGCATATACCTAAAACGGGTTTGCTGATTGTGGGTATGATATCCGCCAGGCCGCTGTTCTGAAGTTTAACCATAGCTGCTCCCGCATGACCAACGCCAGGTATAATATACCGCTCATATTGTGGCAGATCTTCCGGTCGGTTGATCATTCCGTAGGGTATCTGAAGCCGGTCTAGCGAAGCGGTTAAGGAGAAAATATTTCCGGCTCCGTAGTTAATTATGCCTGTCATTGTAGTTTGTTAGTTCGTTAGGTTGTTAGTTTGATGATTTTTAGGTTGGTAGGGTTGTTAGTTGCAACTATTGTCTAACCAACTACAAAACTCCTTTTGTGCTTGGCAGCTGCGTGCCTGTGACGGCAATTGCCTGCTTAATACATTTGGCAAGTGCCTTGAAGCTGGCTTCGATCATATGATGGGTATTGTTCCCGTCAATGATCTTTAGATTCAAATTCATGCCTGCGTGTTCAGAGAAGGATTTCAACCAGTGCTCAAACATTTCGGTAGGAAAATCACCTACATATTCGCGGTCAAACTTCCCTTCGTAAATAAAATAAGCGCGATCTGAGAAGTCGATGGCACATTGTACCAAAGCTTCGTCCATGGGTAGCAGGAAGCCGTAGCGCTCAATGCCACGCTTATCGCCTAAAGCCTGTTTGAAAGCTTTACCGAGTGCAATAGCGCTGTCTTCGATGGTATGATGTTCGTCGATCTCCAGGTCGCCCTTCACGGTTAGCGTTAAGTCCACTCCCGAATGTTTAGCAAGCTGATCCATCATGTGATCGTAAAACTTAAGCCCGGTGTCTATCGAGTGTTGTCCGCTCCCGTCCAGATTCAGGTCAAGAGTGATCTTTGTTTCATTCGTGTTCCGGGTTAGCTGGCACTGTCTGTCCTGGCGGGTTGTTAGGAACCGGGTGATATCCAGCCAGTTTGTGCTGTTCATTGCTGCATCGGGATGCTGAGCCTTAGAATAGTAGATCGCCTTGCAGCCGAGGTTCTTAGCCAGTTCAATGTCGGTAAGCCTGTCGCCAATCGTGTATGAATTCCAAAGGTCAATGGCATTCTCAATCAGGTAGGAGGTTAACATACCCGTGTTAGGCTTTCGGAAAGGACTGTTATCTGCGGGAAAAGAATGGTCAATAAAGATCTCTTTAAATTCAATTCCCTCATTTTTGAGAATAGAAAGCATCCTTTCATGAGGTGCCAGGAACGTTTCTTCCGGGAAGCTCGCTGTACCGCGACCGTCCTGGTTGCTAACCATCACCAGGTCGTAGCCGTAGTCTTGAAGCTTTTTTAATGATGATATAGCGTAGGGCAAAAATTCCAGCTTCTCTAAAGTGTCAATTTGTTCATCTTCAGGTTCCGCGATAATGGTTCCATCACGGTCAATAAATAGTACTTTTTTCATTTAGGTATGAGGTATTGGGTTTTAATTTTAGCGTTTTCTTCACTGCCACTCGTTTAGGAAGCTCCGCCGGAGCTGATTCTGCGGTACCGTCTTTCTAGAAATACGGAGCTCCTCTGGAGCTAATTGTTGGCGTTAGCAATTTCAATTAATATCTTATTGTTTAACTTCTCCGAGCTGCCAGCTTTGCTCAATGCTGCTTTATATTGATTTTTTTTTGTGTAGCTCCAGCGGAGCCAGGTGTTTATAGATATTTAGTGAAGTTTGATTTTAGCTCCGGAGGAGCTTCCTGCATCATTGAATCCCCCCGTTCAGGGTCGTTTTAAACTCTTTAAGACTTTCCAACAGCACTTCATTTTCCTGCGGGGTGCCCACTGTTATTCTCAGGCATCCCTCGCAAAGTTCAACTTTTGAACGATCTCTCACAATAATTCCTTTTTCAACCAGGGAATTATATAATGAAACCGGATCGCTGGTTTTAACCAGCAGGAAGTTAGCATCTGAAGGATAGACCTTCTGTACAAAGTTCAGCAATGCCAGCTGTGCGACTAGCTTTTCACGCTCTGCTACCGTCTGTTTAATCCAGTCATTTACCTGTTCTACATTCTCCAGAGCATTCAAAACCAGCTCTTGAGAGGCTTGATTGATATTATAAGGCGGCTTCACTTTATTGAAAACCTCAATGATCTCTTCGCTTGCAAACGCCATCCCGACTCTTAATCCGGCTAAACCCCACGCTTTGGAAAGAGTCTGGAGCACCACCAGGTTTGAAGATTCGGTTAGCTCCTGGATAAAGGTTTTTTGTCTGGAATAATTGATATAAGCTTCATCTACCACCACCAGACCTTCAAAGTTTGCAAGTAATGTTTGGATATCATCGCGATCAATTGAGTTACCTGTAGGGTTGTTTGGTGAGCAAATAAAGATGATCCTGGTGTTTTCATCAATAGATTCAGCAATGCCTTCCATATCTAACTGGAATGCTGGGTTTAGTTTCACCTTCCGAACTTCCACGTCATTGATATTGGCTGAAACCTCATACATGCCGTAGGTCGGCGGCACGGTGATCACGTTATCAACTTCCGGACGGCAGAAGGCGCGGAAGAGAATATCGATGGCTTCATCGCTTCCATTGCCCAGAAAAATATTGCGCGGAGGCACCCCCTTGATCTGGCTTAAACGCTGCTTGATCTTTAACTGTAAAGGGTCCGGATAGCGGTTATAATTTTCGGAAAGCGGCGAGCCAAAACTGTTCTCATTGGCATCTAAAAATACCGAAGCTTCGCCTTTAAATTCGTCCCTGGCGGAAGAGTAGGGGATAAGATTTTTTATGTTTTCCCGGAGTATATTATTTAAATCGAACATGAGAATTTAAGATCGTGTTAAGGTGTTTTGAAGTCGAACAGTTACCGCATTTTTATGAGCCTGTAAGCCTTCTAATTCGGCTAAAATTTCCACTGCGGGACCAAGCTTTTGAAGACCATTTTGCGAGAGGTGCTGGAAGGTTATTTTCTTGACAAAAGAGTCAACTGATACCCCCGAATATGACCTCGCATAACCGCTGGTTGGGAGCGTATGATTCGTCCCGGAAGCATAGTCGCCAACGCTTTCGGGCGTATTGTTTCCAAGGAAAACAGACCCTGCATTCAGTACCTTGTCGATAAGTTGTTCCCATCCGGATGTCGCCAGGATGAGGTGCTCGGGAGCGTAACGGTTGCTAAAGTCTATCGCATCGACAAGAGAATCTACTACCACGGAATAAGAGTTTTCGAGCGCTTTTAACGCTATTTCAGCACGGGGAAGAATCGCAATTTGTTCCTCCAATTCCTGAATTACCGAATATATAATTTTAGTTGAGGTAGATACCAAAACTACCTGACTGTCAACGCCATGTTCGGCCTGTGCTGCCAAATCGGCAGCCACAAAAACTGGGTTTGAAGTGTCATCTGCAACGATGAGAACTTCAGACGGTCCGGCGGGCATATCAATCGATGTTTTTGTAGTAGACTGAATGATTGTTTTGGCTGCGGTTACATATTGATTGCCAGGGCCGTAGATCTTGTCAACTTTAGTGATTGTCTCAGTCCCATAAGCCATGGCGGCTACCGCTTGTGCCCCTCCAACCAGGTAGATCCGGTCTATTTGAAGCAATACAGCGCAATATGCGAGATAAGGATTCACTTTGCCATCTTTCTGGGGAGGAGAGCAAACCACAATTTCATGACAACCGGCAATGCGTGCGGGGATTCCGAGCATCAGAAAAGTACTTGGAAGAACGGCTGTTCCACCGGGAATATATAAGCCTACTTTTTCAATTGGCCTGTTATCCCGCCAGCAGGAAACCCCTGGCATTGTTTCAATTACATCCTCCTTTATCACTTGAGCTAAGTGAAAATTGCGAATATTCGTATAGGCAAGATCGAGGGCCTCCTTCTGGAAATTGGGAACTGAGGCCGCCAGTTCTTTCAATTCATCGTTACCTATCCACAACTTCTCAATATCTACCTGGTCAAACTGTCGCGCAAAGTTCTTTAATGCTGCATCGCCATGTGTCCGGACCTCTGAAATGATTTCCTTTGCAGTCTCCTGCACCGCAATATTGCTATCGGCGGTACGGACGCAAAGGTTGTCAACTTCTGATTCAGATAAGCTATTTAACTCGTAGATTTTAAGCATTTTATGTTTCAGTATTAATTATAAGTTAATGCCTTAAAGTATGATTTTTTCTATTGGCATGACCACAATTCCCTGTGCGCCGGCTGCTTTTAACAGATTTATTTTTTCCCAGAAATCACGTTCTTCAATCACCGTATGGATGGCAACCCAGCCTTCATCAGCGAGTGGAACAACCGTCGGACTTTTAACTCCGGGCAGCAATTTTATTATCGAACCAAGATTAGCTTTCGGAATATTCAGCACTACATATTTTGTTTCCTTCGCCCGCAAAACCGATTGAATCCGCTGGATAAGTTCGCGCACTAGCTCGTCTTCGTCGATGCCTTTTCGGCCGATCAAAACTGCCTGTGAAGACATCACATCAGCGAAGGGTTTTAGCCCGTTACTCTTCAAAGTTCCGCCGGTTGAAACGATGTCAAAAATGGCGTCGCTCAAGCCAAGACCGGGTGAGATTTCTACCGATCCGGAGATGGTTCTAATCTCTGAGTTTACCTGATTTTCGGCCAGGTATTTTTTGAGAATTACGGGGTAAGATGTGGCAATAGATTTACCTTCGAGGTCAGCAAGCGTTTTAATTTCGGAATGGTTTTGAACGGCCAGTTTCAGGGTGCATTTTCCGAAGCCCAGCTCCTGGAGATAGCTCACGTCAACACCGGTTTCGGCGATCACATTTTCGCCAACAATTCCGATGTCGGCAATCCCATCCTGAACGTATTCCGGAATGTCATCATCACGAAGAAAAAGGATCTCAAGCGGGAAGTTGGATACGGTAGATATCAGTGAACTCTTATAGTTTTCGAAACTTAAGCCACAGTTTTTAAGAAGCTGAACAGATTTCTCGTTTAGCCTACCCGATTTTTGGATAGCGATTTTTAAGGTTTTCAATATTGAAAAAGATTAGACCAGTAAATAATTAAGAAGAAAGTTTCACAAAGGAAACGTACATGTATTTTTTATCGCCGCTCTTGGCGATGATGGAAATGTACGTGATGTGAATAAATTTCGATCATAATATCTGGCCCATCATCACAACGGGAGGAACGCAAATATACAGATAGATGCTTAGTTTCAAAGTAATTTATCCGCCATATAACCCTTTAATGGCTTAAAATGTGTTTGTTAGCGTTTAAACGTTGATTTTATTTGGTCAGATCAACTGAAGCAGGCCTAATAAATTGATCTGAAATGCGTAAACTTACAGGCATCAGGGCGGCTTTCGACAAGTTGAGAAGGAAAATTATTCAAATGAAACATTGGGCACAATCGTATTTATCATTAGTTTTGAATTGATGAGATTCCTGTTCCCCGGATTTTTATTTGCACTGCTGGCTGTCGCCATTCCCATTATAATCCATCTCTTCAATTTCCGGAAGTTTAAAAAGGTGTATTTCAGCAATGTGAAATTCCTGAAATCCATAGAACAGCAAACTGCGTCCAGGCAGAATCTTAAGAACCTTTTGGTGCTGGCTGCGCGCATACTTGCTATTGTTTTTCTGGTGCTTGCTTTTGCGCGTCCGTACATCCGGAACAATGATGCCACCGCTTCAACCGGGCAGTCTGTCAGCGTTTACATTGATAATTCCTATAGCATGGAGGGAGTTAACCGGGAGGGAAGCCTGCTGGATGAAGCCCGCCGCAGAGCGAAAGAAATTGCGGCTGCCTATTCCCCTAATGATAAATTCCAGCTATTGACTAACGATTTCGAGGGGCGGCATCAGCGCTTGCTGAGCTATGACGATTTTTTAAATGCTGTTGACGAAGTGAAGATTAGCGCCGCCAGCAAAAACCTCAGCCAGGTGATCAACCGTCAGCAGGATGTATTTACCAGGGAACCCAATGCCGCTAAAAATATTTACCTGATCTCTGATTTTCAGACAAACCTGGTTGACAATTCGTCTCTGAAGATCGATAGTAATATTTCTATTCGTCTGATCAGACTAAAATCGAATCCGCTGCCCAATGTCTCCATTGATTCCATTTGGTTCGTATCGGCTATCCATAAGCCGGGGGAAGCCGGGAAGCTGGTAGCGAAATTCAGGAATAATTCTGATCGCGTGGCTGAAAACATCCCGGTTAAGCTACTTATTAACGGTCAGCAGCGTTCTATCGGTAATGTCAGTATCCCGGCACGGGCCAGCAGGTCCGACACTTTATCTTTCAGCGGGTTGAACGCGGGATGGAAGTCAGGCGAGATCAGCATTACGGATTATCCGGTGGTATTCGACGACCGCTTTTACTTTGGCTTCAAGGTTCAGCCGAATTTACGGATCCTGGCTATCAATGGCGCGGGTGTGAATCCATACATCAACGCGGTCTACCAGTCGGATAAATACTTTATGCTGGATAACACCGATGCCGGAAACATCAACTATTCAAGATTGGGAGAATATCCGATGCTGATCCTCAATGAAGTAAACGACTTTTCAACCGGATTGATCCAGCAACTAAAAGTTTTTACTGAACAAGGGGGTAATTTGTTAATCCTGCCATCTCTGGACGCCGATTTGTCATCCCTCACCGCACTACTTACCAGTCTGAGAACGGATATTCCGCGACAAGTAGTGATTAGCGAGACTAAAATATCTTCCATTAACCTGCAACACCCGGTTTTTAGAGGGGTTTTTGAAATTATTCCCAAAAATATAGATCTCCCATCGGTAAAAAAATACGTCAGTTACACCGCCCAGAGCCGCACCAATAAACAAAGCTTGTTATCCTTACCGGGACGCGAGGAGTTTTTAGGCGAATACAGATTAGGCAAAGGCCGGGTCTATTTGTCGGCGGTGCCGCTTAACGATCTTTCAGGAAACTTTGCCCGACACTCACTTTTTGTTCCGGTAATGTACCAGCTGGCCCTATTGAGCCTGCAACCTCAGCGGCTGTACTTTACCCTCGGAGAAGACCAGGCGGTAGAAATAGCAAGAACTACGCTGAACGCCAACCAAACTCTTAAACTTAAAAAGGGGGAATTCGAAGTGATCCCCGATCTGAGGCAGGGACAGAATTCAACCCAGCTCTATATTGCTGACCAGCTCAAGGAGGCAGGAATATACGAATTGTTAAAGGGCGACAGTCTGCAGGCCTATATCGCCTTTAATCAAAGCGGCAATGAATCCGACCTGAGTTACGCAAGCGATCAGCAATTGCTGGAAAAGTTGCCTAAGGATCAGGTTTCTATAATTGAATCGGCTAATGGAGCGGTTGAGAACGAAGTAAATACTACTGCTCTCGGATTTCAGTTGTGGAAACTTTGTATAATTTTGGCGCTGCTGTGCCTTGCGATAGAAGTGTTATTACTTCGCTTTTATACTGTAAAGCAGGTTAAGCCTTCGCTCTGACAATAGAGAACATTTTTTTAGGTTGCTTATATATTGAAATACAAAAATGACAATGAACAAACTGCTAATCCAAAATGTGACCATACTTGATAAGCAAAGTAAGCACCATAACCGCACTGCAGATATTTTGATTGTTGACGGAGTGATCTCGCAAATAGGAGCTATCGAACCGGAAAATGATCAGGAGGTTATCAACGGCAGCGGACAGTATTTGTCACCCGGGTTCTTTGATATGAATGTCAATTTCGGTGAACCGGGTTATGAAACTAAAGAAGATATTGAAAGCGGATGTCAGGCGGCCCTGTCAGGAGGATTTACCGGCGCTGCCTTAATGCCTAACACCGAACCGGCCATCCATTCGAAAAGCGAGGTGGCCTATCTCGTCAATGCCTCACAGGGCAATATGGTTGATCTGTTTCCTTTAGGAAGTATTAGTCAGAACCGCGAAGGGAAAGAACTGGCAGAACTTTATAACATGAAACTAGCCGGCGCGGTAGCATTCACTGACGGCAACCGTCCTGTCGCGGATGCCGGTCTGATGAGTCGTGCACTGCTATATAGCAAGGGTTTTGATGGGCTGATCATGTCATATGCTGAAGATAAAAACATTTCTGCAGATGGGAAGATGAATGAGGGCATCACCAGCACCGTGCTCGGAATGAAAGGCAATCCTTCCCTGGCTGAGGAGTTAATGATCATCCGCGACCTGTATTTAGCTGAATACAATGATTCACGAATTCACTTTTCAACCATCACTACCGCAAAGAGTCTCGACCTGATCAGGCAAGCACGGAAACGGGGAATCAGTGTGACATGTGACGTAGCCGTACACCATTTGGTTTTCACTGATGAGATATTATCAGGTTTTGACAGCAATTACAAGGTGAAACCGCCGCTGCGTAGCAAAAGTGATGTCAAAGCGTTAATAGCGGGTCTGAAGGACGGGTCTATCGACGCGATCGTTTCACAGCACACCCCACATGAAATCGAATTCAAAGATGTTGAGTTTGAAATCGCCAAAAACGGCATAATCGGATTGCAGACGTTGTTACCGATGGCTTTAAAAGCAGGATTGTCGCCAGACTTGATCGTGGAGAAGCTCACTACAAATCCTCGCCGGATCTTTAATCTCCCATCCGTAGAGATCAACATTGGCTCGAAAGCAAACCTCGTAATGTTTGATTCAAAGACTGAATGGGAGTATACAGCAACTGCAAATAAGTCAAAGTCCCTAAACTCCCCCTTGCTTGGTCAAACCTTAAAAGGAACGATCAGTATGGTTTTTAACAATAATAAAATCTTTTTATCTTAACAGAAATTATGAATACAAGGGTTAACAAAGCGCTGAACGCTGCTCTGGAGCAATTTTCACAAATCAACGGAACGAATAGCACTAATTTCTCAAACAAGTTAGTAAGTGTATTTGATACAGATCAGACTTTCCTGGAAAAAGTTGCTGCTATGGACGAGGTATTCGATGAGAATCCGCCATATGAGGCGTTACGGGAAGTGTTTTTCGACCTTCTGCTGATTAACTTCTTTACCGAAGACGTACAGAAATTGGAGGAAGATTATCTTGATTCAGATGAATGGGAAGATATTGAAGAGGAGACCCTTGATCGCGGAACCGAATTGTTAAACGTTCTGCTTTACATCAAGGAATGCGAAGATGAAGAGCTGGAACCTGAGCTGGAAGATTTCTTAAAAGAATTTTTATTGGTTGATGATGATGAGTTTCAGGACGAGCACCGTATTTACGAGGAAGTGATCGCTAACCAGATCCTGGTTGACAGCTCGCTGGATGAAGTTGCGCGTGTAGCGAAGGGGCTCCCGGAATTTTCGGAGCTCAAAGAACTATTCTATCCCATGATGGCATTTTTCAGGAACCCAAATCCTGATAAAGAAGAGTTAAGTCGTTTTAACGACCACAGCGTAAGTGCAGATTTTGATGCTGCAGTTTATGCTTTACTGGTAACCTACAATCAACCAAATAATTAAACCTTAACTTAAACACATGGAATCAAATTTAGAAGATCTTAACAAACTGGCTATCACCAACGGTCTGATCATCGGCATATTTACAACCGTGCTCGGCATCGTAACTTATTATGTCGCCCCTTCTCTGATGGGATCGACGTTCTATGGTATCGGACTAATGCTTGTATCCTTAGCGTTGTACATTTTCTTCACACTGGATCTTAGAAAGAAGATCGGTGGCTACTGGAATTTCAAAACTGCGTTGAAAGGAATTTTCCTGATGGCTTTTATAGCAGGGACATTTGGTATACTGTTCAACTTTGTGTTCTATAAATTTGTCGAGCCGGGTGCCTTTGAAAAGATTTCCGGCCATATCACTGCCGGCTTAACAAGTACTTTTGAAAATCTGGGTATGCAGCAAGAGCAGATCGATGAAGCTGTTGAAAAACAACTGGAGGCGATGAGAGGCCAGTTTGATCCAACTTTTGCTGAACTGGCCCGCAACTTCGGAATTGCCATTTTGGTACAGTTCATCATGTCACTAATTTTCGCTGCCATTTTCAAGAAGGAAGCACCTGTGTTTGTGCCGGGTGCTGAAGAGTAATTCTGACAATCTTTAATTTAACGTGCAGGTTTTATCGATTTTATTGATAAAATTTGCACGTTTTTATTTGTGAGAAATGTTCTCACATCTCAAATCTAATATCTCACATATCTTAATGGATATCTCCGTAGTCGTACCCTTATATAACGAGGCTGAGTCATTGCCCGAGCTGACCGAATGGATCAGGAAGGTAATGATCAAAAGTAATTTTGTGTACGAGATTATCCTTGTTGATGACGGCAGCGACGATACCTCGTGGAAGGTGATTGAGAGTCTGAAAGCTGAGCATCCGGAAATCGTCGGCATAAAGTTCAGACGAAATTATGGTAAGTCGGCTGCGTTGAACGTCGGTTTTGAAGCCGCCCAGGGAGATATAGTCATCACCATGGATGCCGATCTGCAGGATAGCCCGGATGAGATTCCCGAGCTGTACCGCCGCATCCGTGATGAAGATTTCGATCTTATTTCAGGCTGGAAGCAAAAGCGGTATGATCCCCTTACAAAAACCATCCCTACTAAGTTTTTCAACGCGGTTACCCGCAGTATGTCCGGTATCCGCAATCTGCACGATTTCAACTGTGGCTTGAAAGCTTACCGGAAGGATGTAGTGAAAAGTATTGAGGTGTACGGAGAAATGCACCGCTATATTCCGGTCCTGGCAAAATGGGCAGGCTTCAAGAAGATCGGTGAACAGGTAGTGGAACACCGTGCACGCAAGTACGGTACCACCAAGTTCGGTTTCAGCCGCTTTATCAATGGCTTCCTGGACCTGTTATCGATATTCTTTGTCGGAAAGTTTGCCAAGCGACCGATGCACTTTTTTGGCTCCCTGGGTGTAATAAGCTTCTTCGCCGGAACTATCATAGCACTCTGGATCATCGGTCAGAAACTTTATCACATTGCCTATCATATTCCCTATTCCCGTGAAGTTACCGCTCAGCCGCTGTTCTATATCGCTCTGGTTGCCATCGTGGTCGGCTTTCAGCTGTTCCTCACAGGCTTTATCGCCGAACTGGTATCCCGCAACGCCCCGGAAAGGAATGCGTACCAGATTGAGAAAACGGTTTAAGTGAATATGCAAATGAGCAAATGAGCAAATGCCTTACCGTTGGAAGGTAGATGTGAAAATACGGAGATACCCAACGCCTGGTTAAGAATTTGAGTGCCACTTACTGAGCATTCCTATTTGAGAAGATTATTGAGACACCCTTTAAATAAAACCATTATTAGCATACTCATTAGCAGATCGGTTAGCACCTTACACCCATTTGCACATTTCCATATTTGCTAATTTGCACATTAAAAAAAATGTTCTTCTCCATCATCATCCCCTTATACAACCGCCCTCAGGAAATAGATGAGTTGTTGCATACCCTGACGCAACAAACTTACACGCAGTTTGAAGTATTGGTTATTGAGGATGGTTCTAAGATCGACGCAAAGGCGATCGTGGAGAGCTATAGTGACAAGCTGGATATTAAGTATCTCTTTAAAAAGAACGAGGGGCAGGGCCTCACACGTAATTATGGGTTCGCCAGGGCAAAAGGCGACTATTTCGTTGTATTTGATTCAGACTGCCTGATACCCTTTGATTACCTGGATACGGTAAAGGAGTACTTGCTGGAGCATCAGTTGGATGCCTACGGCGGCCCTGATGGCGCGCATGATTCTTTTACGCCGATACAAAAAGCCATCAGCTATTCCATGACCTCGCCTTTTACTACGGGCGGGATTCGCGGAAATAAAAGCCATATCGGTCGTTTTCATCCCCGAAGTTTTAATATGGGCATTTCGCGCGAGGTGTGGGAGAAAACCGGTGGGTTCAAACTGACCCGCCTGGGAGAAGATATTGAATTCAGTATCCGCATCTATTCGATGGGATTTAAGGTAGGATTGATCCCTGCTGCTATCGTTTTTCATAAACGGCGAACAGATTTTACTAAGTTTTACAAACAGCTGCACTTTTTCGGACGGGCACGTATTAATATCTTCAAACACTTTCCAACAGAATTGAAAGCAGTACACTTTTTTCCGGCGCTTTTTACGCTTTTCCTGTTGGCGACCCTGGTGTTAAACATCTTCGGAAGCGGGCTGACACACATCACCAACTTTTTACTGGCCGTTTACATTTTGTTAATATTTTTCCACTCGTGGAATGCAAATAAGTCGGCAAAAGTTGCATTTTTGAGCATTATTGCTGCGTTTGTACAATTAACTGCTTATGGCTTAGGTTTTATGCAGGACTTTTGGCGTCGGATTATATTAAATCAAGGAAACAATACCATATGAATAAGCCCTTCTCGGTTAACGAGATTATGTCGGAAGCCTGGAACTTCGCGAAAAAGAATATCTGGATCTTATTAGGTTTTACTGCAGTACAGTTTGTGGTGATCATCATGATCACTACTTTGCTGACCGGTATTTTTGGTGGTGAAAGCACTGCCGCCGTTCTTCTGCAAAACTTGACATTAAGCTTATTCGATGCCTTCTTTACCGTGGCCTTTTACCAGGTGATCTTTAAACAGATTGACGACGAGGGGGAACCGGAATTTCCTGATTTCGTGCCAAACCTCATGAAGGCGCTGAATTTTCTCCTTGTCAAGCTGATCATTGGTATTGTCCTGGTTTTCCTGATCGGCGTGATTAGCAGCTTATACTTTATGAACACTCCGGATATAGAGACTACCGACGTACTAAGCAGCAAAATGCTGCCGGTTTTCCTGCTCATCGCTATTCCGGTAACTTATTTCACAATCAGGCTATGCTTTGTGGTGTGTTTTATCGTGGACCAGGAGTCCGGTGCTTCCGAGTCTATCAGTCAAAGCTGGACGCTCAGCAAAGGTCATTTCTGGTTTATCTTTGTACTGTTCCTGATCATCCTCGCATTAAATATTTTAGGTGCAATGGCGCTTTTCATTGGACTACTATTCACGGTTCCTTTTTCAAGCTTGATCCTGATCATTACGTACCGTACAATGGTAAACAGTTATGCTGACGAGGAAGATATCCTGATCGAAAAACCAGAATAATTAAAATGGGATTTAAAGCGGTTTTAAGTAAGCCATTTGCTGCCTGGGTAGTTTGGCAGATGAACAAATGGAAGAGAAATGCCGTTCCCGCCCAGCTTCAGGTATTCAGGAACCTGGTTGACCAGGCAGCCAACACTGCCTTTGGAGCCGATCACCACTTTTCACAGATCAAATCCTACGACGACTTCAAGAAGAATGTGCCCGTGCGTGAGTATGAAGAGCTTCGTTCTTACATTGAAAGGGTGGTACATGGCGAGAGCGACGTACTCTGGCCGGGTAAGCCGGCTTACTTCGCCAAAACTTCCGGAACCACTTCAGGAGTAAAATACATTCCTATATCGAAGGAATCAATGCCGGAGCATATTAAGGCCGCCCGCAATGCGCTCCTTTGTTATATTCATGAAACAGGCAAGGCCGATTTCGTTGATGGGAAAATGATGTTCCTGCAGGGAAGTCCGGTATTGGAAACCAAAGCGGGGATTGCTACCGGCCGTTTATCGGGCATAGTTGCACATCACGTTCCTCAATATCTGCAAAAGAACCGGCTGCCATCTTACCAAACCAATTGTATTGAAGACTGGGAGGAGAAGGTAGACGCTATCGTGGAAGAAACTAAGAATTCAGACATGCGCCTGCTGGGCGGAATTCCCCCATGGGTCCAGATGTATTTTGATAAGCTGACTGCCGGAGATAATAAAAAGATTAAAGATATTTTCCCGAACCTTGGTCTCTTCGTTTACGGTGGCGTTAACTTTGAGCCTTATCGCGCTAAGCTGCAGGAAAGTCTGGGTCGTAAAATAGATACCATTGAAACCTACCCTGCGTCCGAGGGCTTTATTGCTTTCCAGGACTCGCAGAAAGAACAGGGTTTGCTTTTGCTGGCTGATGCTGGTATTTTTTATGAGTTTATCCCTACAGATGAATATTACAACGAATCGCCTACCCGCATTTCTCTGCAAGATGTAGAAATCGGCAAAAATTATGCGATCATTCTAAATACAAATGCTGGGTTATGGGGTTATAGTATTGGCGATACTATTAAATTTGTATCGAAGGATCCATACCGTATACTCGTCACCGGAAGAATAAAACATTATATTTCGGCTTTTGGTGAACACGTGATTGCTGAAGAAGTGGAACATTCCCTGCTTTCGGTGGCTAAAACGGAAGGGGTGGAAATTACAGAATTTACGGTAGCGCCTCAGGTGGCACCGCCGGATGGCTCGATGCCATACCATGAATGGTTTGTTGAATTTGCTAAAGTGCCAAAGGATTTTGAAGCCTTCAGATTAAAGGTGGATGCGGCATTACAGAAAAAAAATGTGTATTATCAGGACCTGATCGAAGGAAAGATCTTGCAGCCTTTGATCATTCGCCCCCTAAAAAGGGAAGCTTTTATTGACTATATGCGTTCAGAAGGTAAACTGGGCGGACAGAATAAAGTACCGCGCCTTTCCAACGATCGCAAGATCGCTGATCAGCTCGGAAAATATATTGAGACGTGGGATTGAGAGATGATATTGAAGAACACTACAGAAGAAACGATTAAGATACGCTCGATTGCCATTCTTGGGTCTACAGGCAGTATAGGAACCCAAGCACTGGAAGTTATCCGCCAGAACCGGGACCGGTTTAACGTGTCTGTTTTGACCGCTCAGTCAAATGCAAAGCTGCTAATCAGCCAGGCTCTCGAATTCCGCCCCGAATACGTAGTAATCGGAGACGAGAGTAAGTATCCCGAAGTGCAGGCTGCATTAACCCCCCCCAACATAAAAGTGTTATGCGGATTAGCTGATCTTGCTGATGTGGTAACGCAACCTCAGATTGATATCGTTTTAACGGCGCTCGTCGGCTTTGCAGGCTTAAGGCCTACATTAGCGGCTATCAAGGCCGGAAAAGACATCGCGCTAGCAAATAAGGAAACACTGGTTGTTGCTGGGGAGTTGGTCACCACGCTTGCCGCCAAGCATCAGGTGAAGATCCTGCCGGTTGATTCGGAACATTCAGCCATCTTTCAGTGTCTCGCAGGCGAACAGCATAATCCCATTGAGAAAATATATTTAACAGCATCAGGTGGTCCCTTTCGAGGTAAGACCAGCCAGTTTCTTTCATCGGTAACTAAAACGGAAGCCTTAAAACACCCTAACTGGGTGATGGGGGCTAAGATCACTATCGACTCAGCTACGCTCATGAATAAGGGCCTGGAAGTGATTGAAGCCAAATGGCTCTTCGATCTCGAGCCCTCCCAGATTGACGTGATCGTTCATCCGCAATCTATCGTGCATTCTATCGTTCAATTTACTGACGGATCTATGAAAGCGCAGATGGGAATGCCGGATATGAAACTGCCGATCCAGTATGCGCTGGCTTATCCGCAACGTATTAAGAGCGATTTTCCGCGGTTCAACTTCTTAGATTATCCTAGCTTGACATTTGAGCAGGCGGACACAAAAACGTTTAGAAATCTGAATCTGGCCTTTGAAGCATTACATACCGGCGGTAATATGCCCTGTGTCATAAATGCTGCCAATGAGGTTGTCGTGGCAGAGTTTTTGAATAACCGTCTAGGATTTCTGCAGATGAGCGAGGTCATAGAAAACTGCATGTGCAAAATTTCTTATCTGAATAACCCTTCGCTGGAAGATTACCTGGAAACGGACTGTGAGACCCGATTGTATGCACAACATTTAGTAACAAATCTTTAATATCAATCTCCAATATAAAATATAAGCATGGACGGATTAATAATGACAGGGCAGCTGCTGCTCGGACTTTCTATTTTGATCATTTTACACGAAGCAGGGCACTTTTTTGCCGCCAGGGCTTTTGGGATCAGAGTGGAAAAGTTTTACTTGTTCTTTGATGCTTGGGGCTTCAAACTCTTCAGTTTCAACTACAAGGGCTGTGAATACGGAATGGGATGGCTGCCACTGGGCGGTTACGTGAAAATTGCCGGTATGATTGACGAATCAATGGATACTGATCAGCTGGCTGGTCCGCCGCAACCATGGGAATTTCGTTCTAAACCTGCCTGGCAGCGACTAATTGTCATGCTGGGTGGCGTAACCGTTAATATTGTGTTAGGTATTTTCATCTTCTGGATGCTGACCTTCAAGTTTGGCGAATCCTACACGCCGAATGATAAACTACAATATGGAATTGCGCCGGGCATCATAGGTAAGAATATCGGTCTGCAAGCCGGCGATAAGATCACTGCCGTAAACGGTAAGAAGATTGTCCGCTTTGAAGAATTAAATAGTTCTAAGGTTCTTTTCGGAAACGCAGTGCTAACCATTAACCGGAATGGTGAAACTAAGCAGATCGATGTACCGGGTGATATTATCGAAGAGCTGTCTGACTACGGAATAGGCGAATTTATTGAACCCCGTTTCGTGATGGGCAGCATATCCATGGTAGAGCCCAACAGTAATGCTGATAAAGCCGGAATAAAAGTTGGCGACAGCATTCTTGCATTGAACAACACGCCGGTTAAATTTTTTGATGAATACCAGGATGTTGTACAGAAAAACCGCGAAAAATCTGTTAATCTATCTGTTCTGCGCGCCGGAGATACAGTTTCATTAGCTACGAATGTTAGCGCAGAAGGTAAGCTGGGAGTTGCTATTCCACCGATAGGCCTGCCTCGCGAAAATCAACAGTATAGCCTGATCGAATCCTTACCGGTTGGCGCCTCCAAAGCATGGGGTTCCTTCATGGATAATGCCAAGGGACTGGGTAAAGTATTCAGTGGCGAAGTGAAGGCAAATAAAGCCTTTACAGGACCGATCGGCATCGCGACCATGTTCGGTAAGACTGTCGACTGGGTGAAGTTCTGGAGCCTCGTAGGATTGCTTTCTATGGCACTTGCCTTAATGAACCTTCTTCCTATCCCGGCACTGGATGGCGGGCACTCTGTTTTCCTCCTGATCGAAATGATCAAAGGCAAGCCTTTAAGTGATAAATTCATGGAACGCGCGCAGATGGTTGGCTTTGTGATATTGGTTACGCTGATGGTGTTTGTGTTCGGGAACGATATTGTGAAGCACGTCATAAATTAAGTTTTAGCTTTCAGCAATCAGGTATTAGGTATTAGGTAGGAATTAAGAATTAGGAATTGGATATTTGAACTTGGGAAATGAAAATTTAGGGTTGAGACCCCAGACTAGTGAAATCTCAATGATCAACTATTTTGATTTATATGACTTGCCCGTAAAATTTCACCCGGATAATGCCCTGGTGAAAAAGAAATTCTACGAGCTGAGCAAGAAGTATCACCCGGACTTCCATGCAAGCGAGTCTGAAGAGAAGCAGCAGGAGATCCTGGAGCTCTCTACGCTCAATAATAAAGCTTACCAGGTATTATCCAACCCGCTCAAGAGGATCGAGTACGTGCTGGCCTTAAATTACATGATGACGGAAGGGGAGAAGTACAAGCTTCCCCAAGACTTCCTGATGGATATGATGGATGTGAATGAGGAGATCATGGAACAGGAAGTTCATCCGAATGCAGCAGCATTGCTCACCGTCCAGGGCCAGGTTGATGCCATAGAAAGGAAACTTTTTGATGAGTTGAAGCAGTATACCGACGCATATGATAATGAGCCGGAACAGCAGCACGACGACACTTTATTGAAAATCAAGGACATCTGGTACCGGCAGAAATATTTGTTGCGAATAAGGGAGAGTTTATCTAAGTTTGCATCCCGTATATGATCAAACTATGCCCAGCTGGCGGAACTGGTAGACGCGTCGGTCTCAAACACCGATAGGAAACTGTGCCGGTTCGATTCCGGCGCTGGGTACGTACCGGGCTCAAGCCTAAAATCCGAGAGGGTTGCTCATAAAAAAGCAACCCTTTCTCTTTGATTTTCGGTACGTTATCATAGAACGTTGGGCCGATAAAAGCGGTTCTACACATACCTTCATCCCATACCAGATTATTTTTGAACACCCCCTAATCAAAGTATGTTTCTGAATTATGTTGCCTTTTTCATAAAATCTGATGAAGATTGGAAAGTTCAGGAAGTAAACGTCCAATTATATCGTCATTGGTCTCAATTTTTGATTTCTTCTAACTATTTAAAGCGAACTCCAACAGGACTTTCTCTTCCTTAAATTTTCAAATAATTCATCTATATCCTGCACCTGTAATCTGTAAATCGCCTGCAACCGAAAAGAAACCTCTAGTTGTAGATTTCAGTAGCGTACTATTTATTAAAACTTTATCTCCTATCTTTGCCCCAATGAAAATCCTCTGCATCGTCCTTTCTGTCTATATCATGCTGATTTCGGGCGTGGCATGTAAGGACGGATTTGTGTTCGAGAAAATAAAAACACAGATTGTGCTCACCCAGGACACTGATCACGCGAAGACTCCGGCAGACCTTTGTTCACCTTTTTGCACCTGTACCTGCTGTGTAAGTATTTCGCAGCCTGTTGTTGCAAGAAGTACACCAATGCTTTTCTCTGTACGAGATTTAGATTTCCCTTACCAAAACATGGGGAGTTATACGGATCTGCATCCTCCTTTCCAGCCTCCCCGGGTTTAAATCGCCTGCCTTTTTCCTGATGCTTTGATGCATCCATTCTTTTTTCTTTAACCCAATTTTTTATGCTGGATAAAATAATTCTTTATTCTATCCGGAACAAAGCGGTGGTTGGCATTGGCGTGTTACTTCTTATTATCTGGGGAGTATATTCTGCGCTGAAGCTACCTATCGATGCCGTTCCGGATATTACCAATAACCAGGTACAAGTGATCACCACGGCCCCAACGCTGGCAAGCCAGGAGGTCGAACAGTTTATAACCTACCCAATAGAACAAAGCCTGGCCAATCTACCCGACCTGGTCGAGATACGCTCGATCTCCCGATTTGGCCTGTCTGTAATTACCGTTGTTTTTGAAGAGAACGTTGACATATATTTTGCCAGGCAATTAATTAATGAGCGGCTTAAAGAAGCCGAAGAACAAATTCCGGAAGGAATGGGTGAACCGGAACTGGGGCCTGTCAGCTCCGGATTAGGGGAGATCTATCAGTACATGATCCACCCTAAAAAGGGCAGTGAAAGTAAGTATACATCCATGGATCTTCGCACTATGCAGGATTGGATAGTAGCCCGCCAGTTGTATGGTACACCGGGGATCGCCGAAGTCAACTCGTTCGGAGGCCAGCTGAAGCAGTATGAAGTTGCGGTAAACCCTGCTCGCTTAAAATCCCTGAATGTCAGTGTGGCCGAGATTTATGAGGCCCTTGAAAAAAACAACCAGAATACCGGAGGGGCTTATATTGATAAAAAGCCGAATGCTTATTTTATCAGAGGAATAGGTCTGATCACCTCGCTTGAAGAGATTGGCAAAATTTCGGTAAAGAGTGTAAATGGTATTCCGGTCATGATCAGTGACGTTGCCAACGTTGGTTATGGTCACGCAGTTCGCTACGGCGCTATGACCCATAACGGCAACGATGAAGTTGTGGGCGGTATTGTGATGATGCTAAAAGGCGCTAATAGTGCGGAGGTGGTGAAAAGTGTTAAGGAAAAAATGGAGACGATTAAAAAAAGTCTGCCTGAGGATGTCGAAATAAAGCCTTTTCTTGATCGAACCAGCCTGGTTAACCGTGCCATGTCAACCGTGGAGAGAAACTTGATTGAAGGTGCGCTGATCGTGATCCTGGTCCTGGTTCTATTTTTAGGTAATCTTCGTGCGGGTTTAATTGTGGCGTCTGCTATACCGTTGTCCATGTTGTTTGCGCTGGGCCTGATGAACGTATTTGGGGTTTCGGCTAACCTGATGAGCCTTGGTGCTATCGATTTTGGATTAATTGTCGATGGAGCGGTCATCATTGTCGAGGCCACTATGCATCATTTGGTTCTGAGAACGGGTTTGAAACAACTCACACAAAAGGAAATGGACCATGAAGTGTATCTATCCGCTTCAAAAATGCGGAAGAGCGCTGCTTTCGGCGAAATCATTATCCTGATCGTCTATATTCCGATATTAACTTTAGTTGGCATTGAGGGAAAAATGTTCCGTCCAATGGCTCAAACGGTTGGATTCGCCATTTTGGGAGCATTGATCTTGTCAGTGACCTTTATTCCCATGATGTCAGCGCTTTTTCTTCCCAAGCAGTTTTCGCAGAAAAAGAATTTTTCTGACAAGATGATGGATTTCTTCCAGAAACTTTACACCCCGGTTCTTAGAGGAGCCTTGAAAATTAAATACCTGGTTGTGACCGGTTCGGTCGTGCTGCTAGCTATTACCGTGTTTGTCTTCTCCCGCATGGGTTCAGAGTTTATTCCCCAATTGCAGGAGGGAGACTATGCCTTTCACTGCATCCTGCCCCAGGGCTCGTCACTCTCGCAAAGCATTGAAACCTCAATGAAGGCTTCAAAAATCATCCGGTCATTTCCGGAAGTTTTAGAGGTGGTTGGAAAAACCGGTGCGGCTGAAATACCCACGGATGCGATGCCGCCAGAGGCTACGGATCTCATAATTGTGTTGAAAGACAGAAGGGAATGGACCACCACCCAGGATTACAACAAACTGGCTGAAATGATTGAGACTAAGCTGCAGGTTATTCCAGGAGTCTTTTTTGAAATCAATCAACCCATTCAGATGCGTTTTAATGAATTGATGACTGGGGTAAGGCAGGATGTAGCTGTAAAAATCTTTGGTGAAAACATTGATACTCTTGCTGTCCTGGCTCCGCAGGTTGCCGGCATTATTCGGACAGTGGAAGGAGCTACAGAACCTCAAATTGAGCGCACAACAGGCTTGCCCCAGATTACGATTGAATATGACCGAAGTAAAATCGCCAGCTACGGTTTGAATATCCAAGATTTGAATAAAACCGTAAGTACAGCCTTTGCAGGAGGTGTCGCAGGTTCGGTATTTGAGAATGAACGAAAGTTTGACCTTGTCGTCCGACTGGATAGCGCCCATCGCGGTTCTATTGAGGATGTAGCCAATTTGTTCATTCCAACTTCAGACGGGAATCAAATTCCGCTAAGCCAGGTTTCTACGGTTACCTTTAAAGAAGGGCCGGCACAGATCAGCCGGGAAGACGCAAAACGAAGGATTGTGGTTGGGTTTAATGTGCAGGACAGGGATGTCAAGTCAGTTGTTGAAGAAATTCAGGAAAAGCTTGCCGATTCTAATATTTTGCCTACGGGCTATTATTTTACTTATGGAGGCACTTTTGAGAACCTGGAAAAAGCCAATGCGCGATTAATGATTGCCGTCCCTGTGGCTCTGTTGCTAATTTTTGCCCTTCTATATTTCACATTCGGATCAGTTAAGGAAGCAATGCTGATATTTACGGCCATCCCAATGTCTGCTATCGGCGGTGTGTTTGCTTTGTTAATGCGGGGTATGCCGTTCAGTATTTCTGCCGGAGTAGGTTTTATTGCGTTATTCGGAGTGGCGGTGTTGAATGGAATTGTTCTGATCGGGACGTTTAACCAGCTCGAAAAGGATGGTGTGCAGAACGTGCTTCAAAGGGTTATCAAAGGAACGCAAATACGACTTCGACCCGTGCTGATGACCGCTACTGTTGCTTCGCTCGGATTTTTACCGATGGCTTTATCAGGAGGTGCCGGTGCCGAGGTTCAAAAACCGTTGGCAACGGTGGTTATCGGAGGATTGATCACAGCAACACTCCTCACTTTAATCTTATTACCTATTCTATATATCATCTTCATGAAAAACAAGATGCGACCAAATTCCACTGCCACTGCAGCACTAACGGTCATAGCCTTACTTTTTGCTGTTCAAACATCTACCGCACAGACAGGAACCACACGTGCAACCTTTGATGCAGTTTATGATACAGCCCTGGTGAATAATCTTCAAATTAAGGCGGCTGATTTACAGCTCCGGCGCAACCAGATCTTGGGCCGTACCTGGTTTGATCTCCCCAAGACCGGGATATTCGTGGAGAACGAAGATTATAATCCCCTGGATCCGGAAGGTTTGCTCAAGATCGGTGTATCACAGAGTATGGAGTGGCCCGGACTTTATAAAGCCCGGAAGAATCTCTTGCAGGAACGGGTGAAATCGGTGGAAATAGCAAAACAGTTGAAAGCATTGGAAATCAAGCGCAATGTGCAAAGCAGTTACTATACTTTGTGGTACCTGCAAAACAGGATTCAGCTCTGGCAGCGAATGGATAGTATCTATCAGTCGCTGACAAAGGCAACGGTGCTGAGGGTGAAAGCCGGCGAAAGCGCCGGACTTGACAGTATATCTGCTGTTGCAAAATCGAGGGAGATAAGCGCACAGCTGCTTGGGCTCCGGAGAGACATGCAAGCCCAGCAGGCAATTCTCAAGAGGCTAACGAACACTGGAGGCACCTTTCTTCCCGAACTAAAGCCGCTCGGCAAAGTGGAGACAGATATCAGTACCCGCGCCGTCGGCGATCATCCGTCTGTTCTGATGCAAAAGCAGAATGAAAACATTGCGGGTGCAGAACTGAGCGTTCAGAGACAGAATAATAAACCAAGTTTTGATGGGCGGTTCTTTACCCAACGCCTATACGGGGCCAGCAATCCTTATTCGGGTTTTTCAGTTTCAATCGGGATACCTCTTTTTGGAAGAAGCGCTTACAGAAACAATATAAAGGCTGCAGAATTAGAAAAAGAATATCAATCGTCGATCGTGAATTACGAAATAGCAACCCTTCAGGGAAGTTTCGATCAATCTTTCCAGGAATTAAAAAAAGAGGAAGAGTTGCTGCTTTTTTATGAAACTGTGGGCCTTGAGCAGGCCGAAGCGATCATTAAGGCTGCCAATCTTTCTTACCAGGGTGGAGAGATCAGCTTTGCCGAACTCAGCCAGTTCTTAAACCAGTCGTTAGACTTACAGAGAAGCCGTTTGGAAGTTCTAAACCAGTATAACCAGGTCGCCATACAATTAAATTATTTCTTAAACAGGTAAACATACAAACGATGAAACGAATTTTCATGTTATTCACTGTAGCAGCTTTATTCACAGCCTGCGGGGGTAACAATACACCAGGCAGCGCGGAAGAAACCCCTGCCGAAGCACACAAGGAAGAGGGGCATGAGGAAGCTGAAAGTAATATTGTCTCTCTAACCCCGGAACAAATAAAACAGGCCGGGATTACGCAGGGACCTATAGAAATGAAGAACCTGCGGACTTCTATTAAAGCCAACGGTATTTTATCTGTTCCTAACCAAAACAAAGCTTTAATCACATCCCTGAGCAGCGGCGTTCTGAAAAGCCTGAGTATACAGCCGGGCAGTTATGTCAAAAAGGGGCAAATAGTCGCATCAATTAGCAATCCGGATGTCGCAACCATGCAGCAGGAACTTCAGGCTGTATTTGCACAGATCAGTTTATCGGAGCTTGAATTAGAGAGACAAAAAGACCTGGTGGCAGGGAATGCCGCACCATTAAAAAATGTTCAACGGGTACAAACCGAACTGACCACGTTAAGAGCATCACGAAACGCTTTGCAGAAGCAATTACTTGCAACAGGCATTTCTCCTGAAAGCGTCAGAAGAGGTAACATCAGTACAACCATTCATCTAAGAGCACCCATCAGTGGTACCATCAGTATAGTTACCGGGCAGATTGGTTCACCCATAGATCAAAGTACACCAGTGGCAGAAATTGTAAATAATGCGGAATTACATCTGGATCTGTTTGTATATGAGAAGGATTTACCGAAGCTCGAAAAGAATCAAACGATTCATTTTACCTTAACCAATGATCCCGGTAAAGAATACGACGCGAAAATATTTTCTATAGGAACCGCATTTGCAAACGAGTCGAAGACCATTCCAATTCACTCTGTGGTGTTGGGAAAGCATGCGGGATTAATAGAAGGGATGAATATAACCGCTCTAATCAGCGTTGGCGAAAAAACAGCAGCAGCAGTTCCTACGGAAGCCATCGTAAGTGAGCAGGGTAAGGATTATATTTTCGTTCAAGCCAAGGCTCCGGCTAACCATCATGAAGAAGCCGCAAACCAGGAAGAAGAACCACACAATGATGAAGAAGCGCATTCAAATGAACCGTTAGTATATTTTGAAAAGATACTTGTGGTGAAAGGATCGTCTGACGTAGGATATACAGAAATAACACTGATGAAAAGTATACCTGCAAATGCGCCTGTTATCACTAAGGGAGCATTCTTTGTACTGGCTAAAATGTCCGGCGGTGGCGGACATGGGCATTAATTACATTGCAATTCTGATTGTCGGGATTGCGAAAGAACCGGTAAAATTTGCAATAGTAAAAATCAATTTCTTCGAACTGAAAATTTCGCCTGCCTGCGTTTCTATCTGAAAACCTCTTTCCGCTTTCGCTCCTGCTGAAGCACGTCCTTGGAGAAACTTTACCGGTTAACTGAAGAGGGTTTAATACACAAGGTGCTGAATATTGATGGGGTCATGAAATATGCAGCGTATGCAAGTCAGTCACCTGCCTGGTCAATATCGAACCTTCATTTAAGCTTCCTGCAGCTTATAAGGTTGTAGAGATGAATTTTACCTTGTCTGGATTTTGTCCAAAGTGCGTGAACAGACCACCGGTCATTAAATCAGGCCGTTTAACTTCTATATTTTTAAAAAGTATATTTAGGTAATTTACATCAGGCATGCATCTGCCTTTTTTCTTGGGCTATTTAAAAAAGACGCACAAGAATAAGTCATGAAACCGAAATTAAATATTAATCGTGATCTGACGAAAGAGCTTTCATACTAATCCTGGTTTTGTTTCTACCATTTCTGTAACAGCGATTTAAGAATGATCAGGAAGAAAAGTTTTTTTCGTAAAATCAGTTGGTTCTGGAAGCGGCTTGGACCCGGTTTAGCTACAGGTGCAAGCGACGACGATCCGTCAGGCATTGCAACCTACTCGCAGGCAGGCGCAGCTTACGGGCTTTTAACGCTTTGGACATCTATTGTAGCCTTTCCGCTGATGGCTCAAATTCAGCAGATGTGTGCCAGGATCGGTTTAGTTACTTCCCATGGCCTAACCGGGACAATTAAAAAACATTATCCAAAACCGATATTGTATTTAATGTTGTTGTTTAGCTTCCCTGCTATTATAATGAATATCGGCGCCGATATTGCGGGAATGGGTGCTGTAGGAAATTTATTGTTCCCATCCATTGAGGCAACCTATTTCAGTGTTGTTTTTACTATTCTGCTCTTGGGTTTAATCATTTATTTACCTTATCAAAAAATTGCTGCCGTGCTTAAAAATTTGTGCGTGGTTATGCTCGTTTATTTTATTGTTCCGTTTTTATATAAACAAGATTTTGCGGAAATTCTTAAAGCCACATTCATTCCAACTATTCAATTTGACAAAGGGTTTATAGCCATTCTGGTTGGCATTTTGGGCACCACCATTTCACCTTACCTCTTCTTTTGGCAGGCGTCCGTAGAAGTTGAGGAAATGCAGCATAAGAAAAAGCATCTGATTGTAGGCAAAAAAATTATTCATGTGATGAATCAGGATGTTGATTTTGGAATGGCGGTCTCCGGACTGGTTATGTATTTTATTATTCTTACAACGGGCACAGTTTTGTTTAAGGGAGGCATTCATCAAATTGACACGGTTGAACAAGCCGCTATGGCTCTGAAACCATTAGCTGGGAATCTGGCATATCTTCTTTTTGCAATTGGTGTTATTGGTACCGGCTTTATTGCCATTCCGGTTTTAAGTGGCTCTATTTCTTATATCATTACTGAAACCTTTGGCTGGGAAGAAGGTCTTGATAAAAAGTTTCATGAAGCAAAGGCATTTTATGTCATCATCGCAATTTCACTTATACTGGGTCTATCCTTGAATTATATCGGCGTTTCCCCAATAAAAGCACTAATCTATACTGCTATTCTATATGGATTAACCGCTCCGGTTCTGATTGCCATTATTCTTCACATTTCCAACAACAAAAAAATAATGGGAACAAATATAAACGGAAGAACTGCAAATATTCTTGGATTTGCTGCTTTAATAATTATGACTGCGGCCGCTTCCGTTTTAATTTTTTTTCAATTAACTGGAAAATAAGCCACCTTCCCGGCATAAAAAAGCCTGCCCTTCATAGTATTCTAAATAGCAATATCTGTCATTGCAATAGTAGCGTTGCCTAATGGCATTGCTTTTCATCCCGTTTGAGCCAGATCACTTCTCCCAAAGCCTTTAAATCATTCCGCCTTCACGTTGTGCAATCCTCAATTGTCAGTAAATCTAATCTTAAAATTCTCTTCGCTGTGTGATGGATAATTTATTCAGCCGCCAGTAGACAAGCTGGCCGGAACTTCTGAACTACGTGAGTTAGGCGATAGCGGTTAGCACATGCCGACTCCCTAAAATTCCTCCTGGCAAAGCTGACTGTTAACCGCTGCTCCTGCGAGGTTGCCTGCGGCTACTGCGTTTGCTACAGAACGCATCGGATTGGTATTATCTCCGCAGACAAAAACTCCGGGTACGGTTGATTGCTGCATGGCATCCGTTTTAAAAAAGCCCTGGTCTGCCAATTCGCAGCCTAAACTTTCCGGAATGTCCGAATGCTGCACAAAAGGTACCCGGGCATAAAGAGCTTGCAATGAAGCCGACGAACCGTCTTTAAAAATCAGCTCACTGATCTGGCCACTGCTGTGTTCAATTCGCTCAATTTCTTTTTCGATCACTTGTATATCGTGTTTATCCAGTTGCTTCAGTTGGTCTTCCAAAAAATTTGCTTTTCCGTTGGTGTAAATACTCAGTCGCCGGGTCAAATTCCTGACCAGCTGCGCCAGGTGCATTGCGAAATCTCCATCAGTGAGAATGCCTGTGATTTCATTTCTTATCTCATATCCATGGCAGTACGGACAGTGCACGACAGAAATACCCCAGCACTCAGCAAATCCGTTGATGTCTGGCATGAGGTCTTTTATTCCCGTAGCAAAAATTACTTTCTTCGAATTGAAAGTTTCGCCCGCCTGCGTTTCTATCTGAAAACCTGATTCTGTTTTCGCTCCTCTTACAGCACGGCCCTTCAGAAATTCCACCGTTTCGTACTTCTCTAACTGCTGCTTCGCGAGGGATGAGATCTCCGCCGGCGTTTTACCATCATGGGTGATGAAATTGTGTGAGTGGGGTGTTTGCCGGTTGCAAGGCAGGCCACTGTCGATGATCAGCACCTTACGGAGCGATCGCCCTAAGGCCATTGCAGCTGAAAGTCCGGCATAACTCCCCCCTATAATGAGGACGTCAAAGTCATATTTGTTAATAGAACGCTTAGCTTCATTCATGTATGATTGTGTTAATGCAACACCGGTGCAATAATATTTATTATCTAGCCAGAAGTGAAATTCAGAATTTGATAGCAAATTCCGTATAGCGTTGTAGCAAGCCGACTAAAAAGCGCTACTAAAACCTGTGTGATAAGGAAATGATTTACAAGGGTGCCGCTTCTTAGTTGTCTGTCTTATCTTTCCCAAAACTGTGGAGAAGTTAAGTATTATTGAAAAATGAAAAGCAGAGAAAATAACGTTTTCTACAGATCATTTGGTAAAAAGCCGGAATTGTCAATAAATTGTGATCTTCTCCATCGGAATCGTTAATACTCAGCACATGAAAAAAACACTCGCAATTGTATTTATTTTATTTATTCATTTTCTAACCGTTTCAGCGCAGCAAATAAGTCTTAAGACAGCGGATTTGAATCTGGCTATTTCCTCTAAAGGACAGATAACAGCATTATTAGATCCAGTTTCGAATAAAAATTTTTTGGCAGCAGGTGAAAAAGCGCCTTTGTTGCAAATTCGCATAGGCGACAATTGGTATGAACCCACACAGGCGACTCTCAAATCAGGAATTATTTCTCTCGTTTATCAGCCTGCAAAAATTACTGCCCAGGTAAAAGTGATTCAAAAGAAGACTCATCTTACTTTCGAACTGATTAAGATTGATGAGAAGAGTAAAGTCAATGCTGTTATCTGGGGATCTTATCCAACGATTATTAACAAAACGATTGGTGAAGTTGTGGGGGTAGTACGTGATGGTGAATATGCCATCGGAATTCAAGCTTTAAATCCCAAAACGGTTGGTGGTGTTTTAGATAATTCGGATGGATCTGTTGAATCCCGCGGTTCTACAGCTATTCCTCAGTCTTATGGAAGCAGTTTGCAGGCTTTTAGTTTAGATCGTTCAAAAGACAGAAAACTAACAGTTTGGGGGCGCCCGGACATGCCTGTAGCGGCAATTCCAAACGAAACAACACTTGGATCGAAAATCGCTCTTTTTGGTTGTACCGAGCCACAAGTTCTATCTCGTATCGGGGCAATCGAAGTGGCAGAAGGACTTCCTCATGCACTTATTAACGGTGTATGGTTTAAACAGTCTCCGGAAACCGGAAGAGCATATCTGATCTCTGATTTTAATGAAAAAACGATTGATGAAATGCTGGATTATACGCAGCAGGCAGGGATGGCTTCGCTTTACCATGAAGGTCCTTTTCAATCATGGGGGCATTTTATATTGGATTCAGTTGCTTTTCCGAATGGGATTGCTGGAATGAAAGCATCTGTGGATAAAGCCAGCAAAAAGGGGATCCGGATAGGAGTGCATACATTGAGTACATTCATCAACACCAATGACCCCTATGTAACTCCAATTCCAGACAAGCGACTTGCGATGACAGGCTCATCTTTTTTGGCTGAGAATATAAGTGCAACAGCAAGTGAAATACCGGTAGTTTCTGATCAATACTTTAAAAGTATCAGCTCAAGTACTTTGCATGCGGTGAAAATTGGAGATGAAATTATCCGTTTTAGGGAAGTTTCGGCACAAGCTCCTTATAAATTATTAGACTGTCAGCGTGGAATGTATGGAACTAAAGCTTCAGACCATCCCAAAGGCGAAATGGCGGGAATGTTATTCGATTACCCTTACAATACTCTTTTCCCAAATTTTGAATTGCAGCAGGAAATAGCAGGAAATCTTGGCCGTTTCTTTAACGAAACGGGTGTTTCTCACATGGATTTCGACGGACATGAAGGCTGTCTGTCGGCGGGTGAGGGCGATTACGGAATGCAAATTTTTGCGGATAAAGTAATTAAGGATACAAAACATACGCTGGTAAACGGGACGAGCCGATCCTATCACTACTATTGGCATTTGTGTCATTACTGGAACTGGGGGGAGCCTTGGTACGGTGGATTCCGGGAGTCTCAGGGCGATTATCGTCTGGAGAACCAGCCTTTTTTAGAAAGAAACTATATGCCTAATATGTTGGGTTGGTTTTTACTTTCACCGACCACTACAGCTGAAGATATTGAATGGATGATGGCACGGGCAGCCGGTTATAATGCCGGGTTTGCCCTGGTGGCACGATACAAAAGCCTTCAACAAAATCCGAATACAACCCAGTTACTAGCTTTAGTTAAGTTATGGCAGGAAGCCTACAGGTCGAAAATCTTCTCTTCAGACCAATTAGTACGGTTGAAAAATCCGGAAAACGATTTTCATCTCGAAAAGAATAGCCAGGGTTGGAAATTGTATCCATCTAAGAAATACAAGTATGAGCACGAAAAAAAAGTGCTTCAACCTGGTCAGCCGACTTTCTCAGAATGGGAGTTCGTGAATAGAGATGCTGAGCAGCCGCTTCAATTTACCCTGACTTTTATGGGTAAGGAAGGAAGCATAAAAAATCCATGGGTTGAAATCGACGGGTATTTTAAGCTGGAATTGCCGGGTGACTATGAAGCCGGAAATTCGATTGTTTGTGATGGAACTGGCATTAAAATGTACAACAGCAAAGGCGGTTTTGTGAAGGATATTGTCTTAAAACAAACGATCCCCGCTCTTAAAACCGGAAAACACACTATAAAATTCGATTGCCAGTTTCCCGAAGAAAAGGAGTTGACCAACCGATTCATTATTAAAACAATGAGCAGTCCCGAAAATATTTCCAAATAATAGATTTCGATTAATCCGTATACAGCGTGAATGGTTATTCTTAGATATAAGGTAAGCTGCAAGGAGTGATTGCCTCAGCAGACAAAGCGATAGTTAATCGGCGGATTAATGGTAGGTCCATACTTTGGATATGGGGATCCACTCCGGAGAAGATCATTGGAAAAGTTTAGACAAAAAGGCGAGCCACGTAGTGGGTTTCACCGCTTTTTGAATCAGGCCGTTAGGTTAATTTACCATGATAGAACGATGCTGATGTCAATTGAGTTCTGGTAAAGACTCCATCTAATGCAGGAAGCTCCTCTGGAGCGGACAATCCGTTTGTCGACTTTTACAAACAGGTTGCTCTTCCGGAGCATTATTGGGGGATCGAAGATCCGTAATTATTGGCGCCGGATTGCAATCTCACCAGGCGGGGGTGAGGTGGATAAAATAGCATCTCTCCTGCATCCTCGTTGCAAACGAGGACGATACGAGTTATAAGTTCTGCCACCGCGGTCTAACAGTGGTTTCTAACATTATCACTAATCAAATCAAATAAAAAAAACTAAACATTATTTGAAAAGTTGAAATAAACAAGTACATATGATCTTGACATGAGCTTTTTTAATACTTAAGAGTCGTGTCGCCTTCTTTTACTTGCCCGGGTGAAAAGAATTCGTAGACCACGACTATGGATATACCTTTAAATGACTGAACCATCGACCTATTAATCTGTTTTTCGCCTGTTGTCTTAAATGAACAAGAAAAAAACTTTCCGAAATTATAGCTCCTCAAAAATCAAGGAAAATGGTCTTAGTGATATTGTCTATAATAATCCGCTACCGCGAGCTGTAGTCCGACCCAACACTTATGTGCTTTTAGATGGAGATTGGCAAATATCTTTTGATCCTCATGATAAAGGATTATCTGAAAAATGGTATTTGGAGCATCAGTTTGAGCAGACAGCAAACTGGCCCGGCAGCGTGGAAGACTTCATGAGCAAAAAACATCAACCTGAAGCCTGGAATGACAAAGTTGTAATATGGTACCAAAAGGAATTTTTATTACCCGACCATAAAAAGTATAGCAGATCTCCAACGGTAATGCTGCAAGTTACTTTTGGAGCATGCGGCTATGAAACGCAGGTTTGGTTAAACGGAGTTCCTGTCTCCACAGTTGAGGGTGAAAAAATACACTATGGCGAATACACGTCATTTAGTTATGAACTTAATGAAAGACTCCTGAAATCTGTTAACCTGCTTACTGTACGTATTGCCGATACAAAGGATGCGGATATCCCAAGAGGTAAACAAGAATCACTTGTTTATAAGCGAGGCGGAATTTGGTATCAGACCTTTACAGGTCCTGTCCGAAGTATATGGTTGGAAACAGTCGAACGTAATCGTTTACGATCCCGGACTAGTGTAGTTAATGTGATTGAGGACAATATTGTGCGCTTAGATCTAACAACCCATATTCATGATCCTGGCTATTACACAGTTAAGTTAAAAATATATGATAAAAATCCCAAAAAAGGCGATCCTATTGCGGTAGATGAATATCCGTTGGTATTGCAGGCAGGTGAGAAAAAACAACGACTGGTGATAGAGCTCCCCGAGAAAAAACATTGGTCGCCAGAAAACCCGCATTTATACAGGCTGGAAGCAACACTAACAGATGCAAAAGGATATTCTGCAGAGATAGTAACCCTTTTTGGTTTAAGAAAAATTGAATCAAGGGGAGGAACTATTTATTTAAACCACAGCCCCATTTACCTGGATGGTATTTTGTATCAGCCCGGTAATTCAACCTACGAAGCGGTAAAACGCCATATGTATTCCATCAAGAAGTTGGGGTGTAACCTTGTACGGATACATATTGCCGGCATAGACCCACGTATTTACAACCTGGCAGATAAATTGGGAATACTCTTATGGGTGGAGGTGCCCAGTCCCCATAGATCAAGCGCGAAAAGCAGGTCTAATCATAAAGACGAATTGTTTAGGATGCTTGCTTTGATTGGCACTCATCCGTCGATCATTATTTGGAGCTTATATAATGAAAGCTGGGGCGCACAGGATATTGAAACTAATAAGGAAACCCGGCAATACATCATTGACATGTACAACTTTATGAAAATAAATTACCCGCAGTTTCTTATAGTGGACAACGATGGCTGGCAGCACGTATCATTTGAGGGGCGATTGAAATCAGATCTGCTCACTGCACATATTTATACACCCAAATTAATTAATTGGCGGAAAAGACTGGATTATTTAGTTAAGGGCAGGCTAACAGGTATAGCTGCTCTTCCACTTGTAGTTGGCGATCCTTTCTTTTTTCGAAAGCAAGTACCATTAATTGTAAGCGAATGGGGTGGTTTTGGATTTGAGGATTATGGTGGTCCGAATGATCTAACGGCAAGAACAAAACAAATAAGCCTCTATAAAAAAGAGCTAAGAAAACGTTCTGTTGCAGGTGATGTATATACCCAGGCAACTAACATAGAGGACGAACGAAATGGCCTGATTGACGCAGGCACCGGAGAGTTGAAAGTTATAGAAGGATTGTTAAGCTCAAATAAGATTAAAGGAAAATAATAACTTCCATTGACTTTGAATTAAGTTATTTATGATATCCAAATCTAGAATCGGCATTTATCAACTCCTGTCCTTATTCTAATCGTTCAGGGTCATTTTAAACGTTCAAAGAAGTTAAAGCGTCAATAGGCCAACCAGCAAACGCACCCACTGGCCTGCCTTTGAGGCTGACCTCATGCGAAGTAATTTTTAGTCAGTTAGGTTAGGTAGGTCGGCTTTTACGTTTGATCAACTGCATACAGCGATATTCCTTCAAGCGGCAAGTCGTAGCAAAAGTGAGCGAGTTTTCAGAACTTTTCGTGGCAGGCTTTAATTAATATATCAATGGTCAAGACCGGTAAACTTTTAAGATCTACCCTGGGATTCTTATTATTGTTTATTGCTATTAACGCGTTTGGGAGCGGGTACTGTGGAATGATGGGTGCTAAGTGCCCTGTTTGAAATACAAAACTCACTGCTACATTCTAACAAAACTGTTAATAATAGCTTACAAACTAAACTTTGCAGAGCCAAACCATCTGATGAGATTCTTTAAGGCTCAAACAAGTCAGACGACTACGGAATTCATTAACAGCATGACTAAGATTGCTTAGTTATGAGAAACAAAATTTAGCGTCAGTTTGCAAATTCCGACAAGCAGGTTAGGGCAATATAATTGCAGTTCTCGTTCATCCTGTTGCAAACGAGGACGATGGGTGTCAAAGGATTTTACGAGCTATCAGTCAGCTAGCAAGCACTAGTTTTCATTAAGAAGCATCCATGAGGTTCCAAACTTATCACGGAGCATAGCAAAGCGATTTGCAAAGAAAGTCTTTTCAATTTTCATAAAGATTTCGCCATCATCCGAAAGTAGCTTATATATCTCTTCTGCTTTTTCGGGTGAATCAAGTCTGAGAGTAAGATAAGCACTCCGCATAGGTTCGGCATTTGGAATATCAGCGCCGCGGACTAGTGTACCGCCAATCTCGATTATTGCGTGAAGAATTGGTTTATTCCATTCCTCAGGGAAATTGGGAGGCGCCTGTTGGTGAGGTGCCATCATATTTATTTTCCCGCCAAGGTGCTGCTCATAGAACCTGAACGCTTCTTCGCAATTACCCGGATAGTTGATATAAATGTCAAGTTTCATTGACTGATCCGTATGCATGTCCATGTTTCAAGATAGCTTTTTTGATTAATGCTTTGGCTATCTTTCGCTGTTATTTGTTCGCTTAGAAATAGATCGGTCGCTTTGTCTAATAATTGTTGCAAACCATTCTACGAAAATCATACAGTTAAAAGGTCCGTAAAGCTCATGTCGGTTAAGCCATAAGGTTGGATTAAGAAACTGAAAGCTGACAAACATCAGCTTAAATATACTTCAACCATAGTTGCTTGTGTTCTGATTTATATTTTGCAAACCATCGGCAAGGCTGATAGAGTGCCACAACGACCGCTATCCAGATCAGATAAATTTGCGGGAGTTCGACACCGCTTGGTATTCCTTTAGGTCTTCCGAAGTTCCCGGAAGCGAAATTCATCTCTGCCCAGGAGAAGCCCTGCCATAACATCATGATCACCATAAGGATATGTATCAAAAAGAAATGTACCAGAAAATAGAAAAGCGGAACCTGACCATAAACAGATGCTACCTTCAACAATCGTTGATTTGCTCCTTCCGTCAGTGCAAGCATGATAAACATAATTCCTAAGGTTACCAGGCAGAACAGGAGGGAGGGTGGATACTTGGAAATATTCATAAAGGACAGGAAAGTATAAACGCCGCCTTCCTGTGCAATCCATTTTACGGGATCACCATAATGATTGATGTAACGGACAACGGCAAAGAGGATCAGGGCAGCGGTACCAATTTTTGCAAATAATACCATTCTTTTTTCAGCCGGCAATTCAAAGAGTTTGCCGGCGCCAAACCCTGCCAACATGATACCTAACCACGGAACGGGTGGATACGCCATCACAAATACTCTGGTGGAAAAAGGAAAAGCGCCGGGGTTGAAAAAAAGAGAGACGATAGTTTTGGCCGTTGAATTATCCGCAAGCGGAATCAAAGAAACCAGTTGATGTGAAACGATAATTGCTAAACCAACCAGGCCCAATGCTTTTGGTGTCGCATTAAGGGAAAAGCCGAGAATGATAAAGCCGAAACCAATAGCAGCAATCACTTCAAAAAGAAGGGTATGATATTCAAGGTCGAAAAACAAGGCAAAGTTGACAACAATGAATTCCAGCAACACCAGGTACAGTCCACGCTTTAACAGGAAGTTTCGACTTAACCGAACATGGTGATGTTTTCTGAATGACAGGTAGGCGGATGTGCCCGCTAAAAACACAAACGTAGGCGCACATAAATAGGTGATCCACCGTGTAAAAAATAAGATCGGCGTTGTTGTTTCCAGGTTCGTCGGGCTTTCCGTGATTGAGCTTACATGCATCAGATCCCGTACATGATCAAGTGCCATAATAATCATCACCAATCCTCTTACAATATCGATGGAGCTAATTCTTTTCATCTTTATTTGTCGATAGTGGTTGCCGGATACAAAGTTTTCAGCGCGTTTGAAACGGCCTGGTGCATAATTGTCCCATGGTCTTCTTGCGGCAGATAATCGAAATGAACCTGCACCTTTTCACTTTTAGAGCTTTGAATTTTCTCCGCTAATAAATTAGCGTCTACCTCCATGACCCGGGGAATGTCTGTTGGCGTAAGTCCCTCTTTGCCAACACCCACGTAAACCGCAGTTCTAAGAGAAAAATTGTCTTGCAGCAAAGCGGAAGATTCATTCAGAAGTGAGCCATTGTCCCACCATAGGCTGGGACTAACAATAATGTACTTGCTAAACAGGGCTGGCTTCTTTAACAGCACCTCTGTAGCCAATAAGCCTCCTAACGATTGGCCGATAATCGTTCTTTCGGAACTGGCTTTATAATTCTTTTCGATAAAGGGCTGTAGTTCTTTCTCTATAAAAGCGATGAACTTATCTGAATGTCCTGAGGTCGGATACTTGCTCAGATCCTTTGCAATAGTAGTTGGATAAGTAAAATCTTTTCTTCTATCGACGGTCGCAATGCCTACCACTATGGATTTAGGAACACGGTTTATCCATGGGAACGCATAAAACTGGAAAAGGCCGGCTACATGAATAAAATCTTCATCAGCTGAGCCGTCAAGCAGGTAGGTAACAGGGTATTTGGTGGTATCGTTTTCACCATAACCTTCCGGCAGGTAAATATTTAAAGTCCTTTTTTCCCCTAACGCTGTGGATTGAATTTCGTTAACAACACCGAGAACAAAGGGCCGGTTATTACCTGTTTGTGTGGTCTTCTTCTTTTGAGCAAATGCCAGCGATGTGCAAAATGCCAGGATGACACAGCCTGTTACTGCCTTCATTGTGGTTCTATCAATTTTGAGGTGTTTATACATTTTGTAATACTGATCGGTTTTCTAAAGCTATTGTAATTATTTTAGGTATCAGGTGTTAGGTATCAGCTGTGAGGTGTGGGTGCAAGAGTTCCGAAGTGTCTTAAGCCAGACGTTTTGAAACGAATTGCGCCTACGCGGGATTGCATCTGTTCCCATCATTTTTGGTCAATCCTTTGCATGCATTGCAAACTGCAATCATTTTTGCGAACTACCTAACTGGATGAATGTTGGTATACGGCTAGCTTGGAGATACTGTTTAGTCACGCAAAGGCCGCAAAGATTAAGACGCAAAGGCCGCAAATTCTTCCATTAAAATTGTTCCTGTAAGACTGGTTGCAGAGGGCCAGGACTTTGCGAGCTTTGCGCTTCTCTTCTTGCTTTGTGAGCAACAAGAAGGCATTTGCACGCGACTGATGATTTGTTAAATGGACTTACAGGATCATTGTCCAAATAATAAAGCAAGGGTGCTAACCAAGATGGCAGGCAAAAAGAAAGGTTCACCACAGATACACAGATTAAGAAGATGAATTCAATAATGATCTCCAAATCAGCCATGTGAACTTTTAATTATTTCAGTTTTTGTGCCCCAGGCATTCCCATCGGTCGGGATCGGTAGGAATGATAAAACCGATCACTGACTTAACATCCTGCATTAGGTATGGCATAAATCACGTTGCCTGAAACAGATAAATTGAAGCCTCTATTTTCTAGAGAAGGAAGTAACAGTTTCCACGTTTTACCCATGTCAGATGACCGGAATATACCATCCGGGCGACCAGATATCAAATATTCGCCAACTTGTTTTATTGATGAAATATTTAATGAAGGCTGAAGTATGCCTATTTGTTTGAAGAATGAAAAATTGCCAGCGAACTGAAATCTCTCATCTTTGGCATTCCAGGTTTTTCCATTATCCAATGAAATGTGTAATCTGTTGGTTTGAGTTGTTGTGTTGTAGGCTATAGCAGCAAATCCTCCATCGATAGGTTCAACAGCGATGCCAGCACCCCCTTCACTAATCACACGATCCCAACTTTCACCATCATCGGTCGATCTTAATATTCCCTGTGAGCTGGCAGCCAGGAGCACACCGTTCGACTCTGTTATTTTCATTACCCAGCCTCCAACATGCACATATTTCCAGGTTTTTCCACTATTAGTGGATTTAAAAATGGCGTTGTTGGAGCCGACGAAAACGGTGCCTCCCGTAGTTTCAAAAACGCTGCTTACTTGTCTCTCTTTATAATTCGTGTACATCCAATCGATCGTTGGATTTAGGCGTACGGCTTGCTCTTGAAAATTCGTGTACATGGGCGACCAATCACCCGTCCCCTTTATTTTTTGTAAAAACTGGCCCCTGAAATTATATACAAATATCCCGTTCTTGCCAGGGGCAATGCTACGCCGTTTACCAGGGAAGATCTCCTTTGTCCAAAAAGCAGTTGTGGAATTTGCATCACTGTGATATATCCCATTTCCAGCACGTAGATAAAGCCCACTTTCATTTGCAAAGAAACCATCTCTCTGCACACCTTCTTTCTGCAAATTTTCAGGCAGCCCTTCGCTAATGTCCTGCCATGTTTCCCCGCCATCAGCAGACTTAAAAACGATGTTTGAAGCTGCGGATTTATTTCTATTCAGTTTAGCTGGTGAGTCTTTTGCGTATGGATCTGTCACCCGCTTACCGGCAGGCTTAACCCCCGAAAACGAGCCCTCTTTTACTGCTTTCTCTTTTGCTTCATCTCCTTTGAGTACAAAAAAGGAATTCAGTAGAAATACTGCGATGAGCATAACTGGAACAAACACAAATGATCTTTTCATTTTCTTAAAGGTTTAGGTACTGACTGAAGTAAAGTTATATCCTATGCTTTCAGGTACAGTGTAAAGAGTTGTAAAAAAATGTAAACGCTTGTAAAGACTCTTGTAACTTATCGTCTATCAGATAGAATAGCTTATTTTTATACATGAATTTCAAGTACCTGTCCATTTTAATTACGGCCTCTTTGCTTACCCTTTTCTATGTAGTCAGCGGAAGCCAGTTGAATGATACGAAATTTGAAGAGGCGAAAGAAATTATCATTATGAGGCAGATCGGACACGAAATACTGCTTCATTCCGGAGATAGTACATCCAGAGTTTTGCCCGTAAAGCAGCTTGCTGAAAATGAATATCAAATTCAATTTGAAAGTCAGTTTACCTTTAAACCTGATTCACTTGTAAAGATCATTCACCGGACGGTCGAAGCCAACCAGCTTCCTTCCGACTACATTGTCAATGTAAAAGAATGCGCAAGCAATGAAACGATATTTGGGTATGCAATACTACAAACCGAGCAGACTGATATCATACCCTGTAAAGGTCGGCAGCAACCTAAAGGCTGTTATTTAATCAATATATCATTCCAGGATAACAGCCTTTTGGGTTTGCCAAACAAGTACGTTACTGCAGGGATAAGCCTCTTTGCGTTGGTACTAGTGTTTTCAGGAGCAAATATTTATTACAAAAAGAGACGTACCGCGGATAACGGCAGCAGGACCGTAGCCGATAATTTCATTCCAATTGGGAAATATCAATTTTACAACGACAAGCAATACCTGGTCTATAATAATGAACAAATTGAGCTGACCCATAAAGAATCCAAACTGTTATACATTTTTGCAAGCACTTCTAATGAAATCATAGACAGAAACAGGCTGCAGAAAGAAATATGGGAAGATGAGGGGATCATTGTTGGACGTAGCCTTGATGTATTTATATCAAAACTCAGAAAAAAGCTGGAAGGTGATCCTAAAGTGAAGCTCGTTAATATTCACGGGAAAGGATATAAGCTGGAGATTGATTCCTGAAGATTAAAGCCACAGGGAACAGGTGGGTGATAGAATCGCGATGCTCTTGCATCCTCGTTGGAAACGAGGACGGTAGAGGTTATTACCTCGCTCGTTTAGAACTTTCACTGGCAGAATGCTAGCTAATCTGTGTATCTGGTGGTAAGCCTACTTACAGATAGAATTTTTTTTAGAGTACCACAGATTAAGAAGATTTTCACAGATTTTTTTTTGCAAGAAATTGGCTGGCTCGATTAAACTGTTCACTGGCAGAAAGCTACCTAATCTGTGTATCTGTGGTGAGCCTACCTACAGATAGAATTTTTTTTAGAGCACCACAGATTAAGAAGATTTTCACAGATTTTTTTTTGCAAGAAATTGGCTGGCTCGATTAAACTGTTCACTGGCAGAAAGCTACCTAATCTGTGTATCTGTGGTGAGCCTACCTACAGATAGAATGAAAAGATTTTCACAGATCCATGATTTAAATAAAGCACGATTAAAGAGACAAAGGCTCTTACTATCTGTGTAAATCTGTGCAATCTGTGGTGGACTCACCCTTAAATTTAGCATATATGTTTTACTTTAATCTTGTAATCATTTTACTCAGAGTCTCGATTTGCCTAAACACATTCTATCCAAAATAAATTTAGGGTAGCTTTGCATGGTAATTCCATAAAGTCTTTAAAATTGAGTCCGAAAATCCTTTTTATTACCCCTCCGTTTACCCAGTTAAATACGCCTTATCCTGCAACAGCTTATTTGAAAGGGTTCCTGAATACAAAAAACATCCCCTCTTATCAGATGGATCTGGGTATAGAGGTGATTTTAGCCTTGTTTTCATCTGCCGGGTTAAGCAACCTGTTTTCAGAGGTAGCTAAAAAGCAAATTTCCCTGTCCGACAATAGCCTGCGGATTGTTCATCTTCAGAAGGAGTACATTAAAACTATAGATGCCGTCATTAACTTTTTGCAGGACAATAACCCAACCTTAGCCCACCTGATCTGTCAGGGTAATTACTTGCCGGAGGCATCCAGGTTTGCGCAGCTGTATGATCTGGAGTGGGCTTTTGGCACAATGGGTACCCGGGATAAGGCGAAGCATCTGGCCACTCTCTACCTGGAAGATATTTCTGATCTTATCATTGAGGCCATCGATCCGCATTTTGGCTTTAGCCGGTATGCAGAAAGGCTGGGACGGTCAGCATCTACGTTTGATGAACTGGATACGGTTCTCAATCAACTGGACAGCTTTATCGACCGCATTTTAATTGATATTCTAAGAGAAAAAATTGACCAGGTAAAACCAGATCTGGTTTGTCTTTCTGCCCCTTTCCCCGGCAACTTATACAGTGCTTTTAAGTGCGGACAATGGATCAAACGAAACCATCCATCCATAAAAGTTGCCTTAGGTGGGGGATACGCGAATACCGAACTAAGGTCATTGCAGGAAGCAAGGGTCTTTAATTACCTCGATTATATCACGCTGGATGACGGCGAGGCACCTGTTTTTCACCTCATAGAATATTTAAGAGGCGAACGCATGAAAGCCGATCTGAAAAGAACCTTCGCCCTGGAAAACGGCGTTGTTACTTATTTCAACGGTTCGAAAGAATTCGACTATGCGCAGCGGGATGTAGGCACTCCGGATTATTCTGACCTGCTTTTAGATAAATACCTGTCGGTTATTGAAATCGCTAACCCCATGCATCGTTTGTGGAGCGACGGCAGGTGGAATAAGTTAACCCTTGCACATGGTTGTTATTGGGGTAAATGTACTTTTTGCGATATCTCATTAGACTATATCAAACGATATGAACCTGTCACGGCCGCTTTGCTGTGCGATCGTATTGAAGAGATCATTAAGCAAACAGGCCAGAACGGATTCCATTTTGTAGATGAAGCTGCTCCTCCTGCCTTGCTGCGGGACCTGGCTTTGGAAATCATTCGTCGCAATCTAACCATCGTATGGTGGACAAATATCCGGTTCGAAAAAAGCTTTACCCTTGATCTGGCGAGGCTCTTAATGGAATCGGGCTGTATAGCTATTTCCGGGGGACTGGAAGTAGCTTCCGACCGCTTGCTGAAACTGATCGATAAAGGGGTAACGGTTGCCCAGGTAGCTAAAGTGACTGAGAACTTAACCCAGGCCGGCATAATGGTGCACGCCTATTTGATGTACGGTTTCCCTACGCAAACCGCCCAGGAAACAATTGATTCTTTAGAAGTTGTCCGGCAGCTTTTTGAGAATGGTGTGTTGCAATCCGGCTTCTGGCACCAGTTTGCCATGACCGCTCACAGTCCTGTGGGCTTAAATCCGGATCAGTTCGGCGTAAAACGCGTCACGCAGGGCTTGGGAACTTTTGCCAACAATGATCTGGAGCATATTGATCAAAGCGGCGCCAATCACGAGCTCTTTAGCGAAGGTTTGCGTAAGTCTTTATTTAATTACATGCACGGGATCTGTTTTGAGTTTAGTCTCGATAAATGGTTTGACTTTAAAGTGCCCCGTACCACCATATCTCCGAAGTTCATCGAACAAGCACTGGCTTCGCCTGAACCTAAAGTCATTAAGCCAAGCACCAAAGTAGTTTGGTTAGGCAGTATTCCTGCGATTAAATACTATATTAAAAAAGGAAAAAAGAATCCGGTAAACATGGCGGCCTTAACTTTTCACAATAAAAAAGACGTCTTTGTGATACACACAAAGGAAGCATGGGGACGATGGCTTGTTGTAACCTTGCCCCTGCTTTCGGTGAATCGGGGAGTGGTATCTTCTTTTGTTGAAGTTGAACAATCTTTTAATGCTTCCGGAGCTGGGAATTTTCAACAGTTCTTGCATAGCGAGACGTTTACAGAATTGAAAGAAAATGGGTTGTTGTTGTTGTAGGGGTCATTATCACGCCTTCAATTTAAACAGCAAAGACTTTTGTCACCAGGCAAGTATCGGCTGTTTATATGTCCGTCTTCAGAAATAATTGTAGTTCTATTGCATTCTCGTTGAAATAAGGGCGAGAGAAACTACCTATATGCTTATTATGTCATAGCTATATCGCGAAGCTGTGATCATATAGTAAGTAACCTGTGAGCTTATTGTTAGCATATCTTTTAGTAGGATGTAAGCTTGAATTTATTCAACTCTGGAAAGGTTAGTCAAACGTAGGTGACGGTATCCTTGGAAAATTCCAGGCAAGTAGGCTTAATCCGGACCAACTCAAGCAGCCACCTGGTTCGGGTCTGGCTCCGGACTTGTTCGTGTCAGGCCGTCAATTTGACGGCCTGACACGAACAGGGGTAAAGCAAGAGTAGAAGGATTGCTATTTTGCGACGATGCCAGATTGAGCTAAATCTGCATAGCGAGACTTTATAGAATTGAAAGACATTGCATTGCTGTTGTTGTAACTGCAATAACCTGGCTTAAAAGGGGTAATGCTGTTCAATTTCCGCTTTTGATCGGGAAAGTATCTAGATTTCAAAGTTCAGTTGGTTACCGGCGGCTTTTGCCTTTTTGTCCATGCCGACACCGACAGCAACACCGATACACATCCCAATAGGAAAGCCCATCCCTAAGAAGGCCATATTGTGGAAAGCCAGGCCAAAGGCGAAACCAAGCGGGATTCCAAATGTGGCCAGCCCGAGAGCCAACCAGAGCTTTTGGTAATGCTTTTTTGGTACCAAATTCAGTTGTTTCTCGATTAGCTTCATGACGGAAGCTTGAGATTTTTTAAGCCGATTTGTTAATTCTTTATCTGTCCCCTCAAAAGCATTAGCCTGCTCAATATCCCGGTTAATTGAATTAATCACTTCCTCCGCTAACGTTCTTCTCTTTAATTCATTAAGCAGTTTTGTAAAGCGCGCATGTGTATTTGCAAGTACCTTATTATGCTGGATCTGTGGATAATTTTCAAGTGTTGAAATTTGCATGGCGGAGAAATATTTCTCTTATGAGTACTGATTCTTCAAATTGTTACTCCTTCGGCAGCCTCTGTCGCTACGTCATAAATAAGAAGATTTACACAGAAAAAGCAATTTCATTAAATCCCTTATTTCCGTCATTTCGACGACTTTTCGGAGGAGAAATCTCCCATACGGGCCAGGATATTATTTGCGCCACTAATTCCAGAATCATAGTAAATGAAAACGAAGAAGCTAACCACCGAGGCAGGCAAAAATGAAGCTTCAGCACAGATACACAGATTAAGAAAGATGAATTCTAAAAGGTGTCTAAAAGATTTGTTAGATGGAATACCAAATCACATGCTAGTTTCAATCGTTCTATCATACTGTAAAATCAGAGATTCTCCACTTTCTCCATCTCTATCCTGAATTCGGGGTTATCCAACACATTTTTCGATTTGGAAAGATCATTGTAGCTATCGATGTTGATGGTTTTTTGGAGGGTTTTGAACTGGCCATCGATGCGGGCGATGTCGCCGACCGTTAATGTTTTCAGGGCTGCGTAAGCCGGTTGTGCCTCTGAGGTGCGACTTGTAAATACAACAGATTGGTAGCGGTTTTTCTCAGTCATGGGGCCGGCATCCAGGTTCATTCCAAAAGAGGCAACGATATAGTCGCGGTCAGCCGGGTCCGGGGCAATATTTAGCACCCGCGCTTCCCATGCTTTGAATTGAAGTTGCAGACTATCCACGATGTGTGCTTTTACTGAATCAACCCCATTCTCAAGGAGCTGCCTGCGCAAACCCTCGTTCTTTTCAGCCGCATTTACCGTATCCCTCCATTCGCGAACAATGCTGATGAACCGGGCCTGCTCCGCCGGGCGGTTATCGGTGTATTCTCCCTCCATACATCCGGTTAAGGAAATGACGAAGACCAGGGCTATCAGTAAATTTCTCATGGCTTGAAATTAATAATTTTAAGTAATACCCCTGGATGAAGGTTTAATCTAAAGATTCCTTGTTGCGTTTCGAAGAGGCCCGGCAAATTGAAGATATTTAAATGTAATATTCGCGGCGAATTTGCCGTTCCCTCAATAATCCCTATCGTTCACCGAACGTCCGATTCCTTTCGCTGGATAAGACAAGAACATCGGGTTTAATATTTAATAGCTTTAAGATTTTAATTCATAGGTTTTTAATTGAGTGCCATCTGCAGAGGAACTCTCATACTTCCCGTCATATTTAATAATATTGAAAATAAGCTCGTAATATATAGTTAGGTTGATCCTGACCAATTTAACAGCTTTTCGCATATCATCATTATAATCGTCACCATGAGCATAGGCGTGTCTAAGCTTTTCCCAGCTTTGGACGCTACCTAAACCAACAACTCCACTTTCTTCAAGTTGAATCAACATTAATTTAGGTTTGTAATCAAATGGTTTTGATAATGTAACAATGAAGCCCTGGACCCTTTTTTTGAGTGTTTCATTTTCAAGGTCGTCGATGATGCTTGTTAGTTTTTCAAGATCTGAGGGATCATATGACTGAGAGCTCTGAAGTAAATTGGGATAATAAGTTTTAAGTATCTTCTCGATGGAAATTCCTATTACTAATCCATGTTTGTAGTAATAACCTGTACCCGAATCGTAAAGCCGCTTATTCAGTTTAACCAAAATTGTTTCAGGATGAACTTTTATGTACTCATAGATTCGAGTGAAGAGCTTAGCATTTTCAGCAGCCTCGTCCCCTTGTGAACCATTTTTTCGATATGGAGGCGTGAGCGTAGATTTAAGAGTAGCTTTTGAGCTGGCAGATATCTTTAGACTAAAATCCTCATACGTACTATAAATTATTGTGTAATAATACCTATGTTCTTCGCCCATTACGAAATCTAACGAATCAATAACCCTCTGAATTTGATTCTGATCAACGACTAGGCCCTCACTCTCAATATCCAGTTTTAACTTATTAGAATTTTCATAAAGTGACACCAACAGTGAGTCAACAGAAACCCTCCAATAGGGAATCCAATAACCTTCCTTAAGAGTATCATGGCTATTTTGAAAAAACTGATCAGTTGTGGCAAACTTGTAATTGTTCTTTAGAGCAATTGAAACAAAACATTTTTCAGACACCATTTCTTTTTCCGACTTAATAAAAATATCGGCCTTAACGACACAACTATATAAGGTCCTTATATAATCTGCGCCTGCATCTAAATACTTGCAACTATACAAGTTACCATATATATCTGTTCCTTGCATTTCAAAGCAATATGCATCAAGAGATAAAACCTTACCAAGGTTCATAGGCCTTTCTACGGAATTTAGAAAAGCGAGCGTTTCTTCTTCTTTAGAGGGTGGTTGATTATTGATGACATTTAGCGTAAAGCCTTCTTCCTCTTGGAAAAGATGGCCTGAGCCGGTAATGTGTTTACCATTTTTTACAAGGGTTACTACAGGTAAGTAGATAGTAAATTTTTTATCAGGAATTGATTCGAGCTGTACTATCAAGGGGTTATTTGAGATCATAATACAATCTTACATTTTAGGTGCTAACATTCCTATAAGAGTTCCACCTTACCGTTTACACAATAATATCTACCGTTCACCCTTTTCCGCTCAAACAAACATCTCTATTGGTTTTAAAAAAGTATTTTTAGAGCGTTTCTTAAATCATTAACTTCTAATGTTCGAACAAACTTTTAAAAACATAGACGATATTCTACATAAAGATGCCGGTTGCGGTAGTGAGCTTGATTATGTAGAACAAACCTCCTGGATACTTTTCTTAAAATACCTCGAAGATTTAGAGGCCGACAAACAAACCGCTGCCGAATTATCCGGCAAGGTTTACAAGCCGATCATAGGCGATGAATATAAATGGAACGTTTGGGCAGCACCTAAGCTGGCAGACGGAAAAATAGATCATCATAAAGCTTTAACCGGCGACGACCTGAAAGACTTTGTTGATCACAAGCTCTTTCCATACTTGAAAAAGTTTAAAGCAGATGCAGAAAGTGCCGACACCATTGAATACAAAATAGGGGAGATCTTCAGCGAACTGAAAAACCGTTTGCAGAGCGGTTATAACCTGCGGGAGGTAATAAACCGAATTGATGAACTCCGTTTTCGTACTCATGCCGAGAAGCATGAAATGAGCCACCTGTACGAAGACAAGATAAAGAACATGGGTAATGCCGGCCGTAATGGCGGCGAGTATTATACCCCTCGTCCTTTGATTCGTACCATTGTTAAGGTGGTTGCTCCTCAAATAGGTGATAAGATATATGACGGGGCTGTCGGCAGTGCGGGGTTCCTGGTGGAGGCTTTTGATTACCTGCGTTCTGCAAAAAACCTGACGACAAAGGATATTGAAATCCTTCAGAAGAAAACCTTTTACGGCAAAGAGAAGAAGTCACTGGCCTACATTATCGGCACCATGAACATGATTTTGCATGGCGTAGAAGCTCCAAATATTATACACACTAACACCCTTGCCGAAAACATTGCGGACATCCAGGAAAAAGACCGTTACGATGTAGTCTTGGCTAATCCACCTTTTGGTGGTAAAGAACGTTTAGAAGTTCAGCAAAACTTCCCGATTAAAACCGGCGAAACGGCTTTCCTTTTCTTACAGCATTTTATTAAGATTTTAAAAGCTGGCGGCAAAGCGGGTATTGTTATAAAAAACACCTTCCTTTCTAATACAGATAACGCTTCTGTAAGCTTGCGTAAACAGCTTTTAGAAAACTGCAATCTGCATACGGTTTTGGATTTACCCGGCGGTACGTTTACCGGTGCGGGTGTTAAAACAGTGGTCTTGTTTTTTGAAAAGGGCACACCAACTGAAAGGGTCTGGTATTACCAATTAAACCTAAGCCGAAACCTTGGGAAAACAAACGCTCTTAATGAAGCAGATCTTGCGGACTTTGTAAACCTGCAACGAACTAAAGCAGACAGTGAAAACTCCTGGTCAGTTGATGCGAAAGACTTTGATAGTTCTACCTGGGATTTATCTGCAAAAAACTCTTTTAAGAAGGAAGTAACCGCATTGCGCCAGCCTCAGGAAATATTGGAAGAAATGAAGGCTTTGGACGAGGAAAGTGCTGAGATTTTAAAGGGGATAATGGAATTGATATGAGAGAGGGTTGGGAAATAAAGAAGTGGAAGGATGTTCTTGAGATCCGAAATGGTAAGAATCAACAGGAAGTTGAAAAACCTAATGGGAAGTATCCCATTCTAGGCAGTGCCGGGAAAGTTATGGGATTTGCAGATAAATATATTTGTGATGAAGGAACAACAATAATTGGAAGAAAGGGAACAATTGACAATCCGATTTTTATAGAGGCAAAATTTTGGAATGTTGACACAGCTTTTGGTCTACATGCTCTCGATGGTTTAAACAAGAGGTTTCTGTTCTATTTCTGTAGGAACTATGATTTCAAAAAGCTCAATAAAGGTTCTGGAAGACCTAGTCTAGTGAAATCCGATTTGTTGCAGATATCAATTCACCTTCCATCTCTTCCCGAACAACAACGCATCGTCACTATTTTAGATGAAGCCTTTACAGCCATAGCCATCGCAAAACAAAACGCAGAAAAAAACCTCCAAAACGCTAAAGAACTTTTTGAAACGTATTTGCAAAGTGTGTTTGAGAATAAAGGGGAAGGTTGGGAAGACAGAACATTGAAAGATATCGCTCTTATGTTTGGTCGTGGTAAATCAAGACATAGGCCAAGAAACGACAAAAAGCTTTATGGCGGTGACTATCCATTTATCCAAACGGGCGATATTAGAAATTCCAATCATTACATAAATAATTTTACTCAAACATATAATGAAGCAGGCTTGGCGCAGAGCAAACTTTGGCCAAAAGGTACAATTTGTATAACCATAGCTGCAAATATTGCAGAAACAGGTGTGTTAAATTTCGGTGCTTGTTTTCCAGATAGTGTGATTGGAATTGTTGTAAATCCGAAGATGGCTATTAATAATTACGTTGAATATTTATTGCAATCGTATAAAACAAGACTCCAAGCAAAAGGAAAAGGAAGTGCTCAAGATAATATCAATATGGGGACATTCGAAAATGAAAAATTTCCTTTTCCCACTGTTGAAAAGCAAATCGGAATTGTAGATTGTCTTCAACAAATTAATAGAAAAAGTCAAGAACTCCAAGCCATCTACGTTCACAAACTGACTAACCTCGAAGAACTAAAGAAAACCATTTTACAAAAGGCCTTTGCAGGCGAACTGAAAGTGTCTGAATTAGGATTTGCAGGATTAATTGTCTGAATTATGATTTATAGGATTTTAGGATGAAAGGATTAAAAAAGGAGGCTATAATCTTAGAATCCATTCATCTTAAAAATCCTAATTCAGACAAATGAGGAACAAAGTCTATCTTAATCAAAAAAGGAAAGAGAATGAAATATCAAGAAACTACCCGCAAGATTATAGGATGTGCCATGAAAGTGCATTCTACTCTTGGCAATGGTTTTCAGGAAGTCATTTATCAGCGTGCCCTGGCAATTGAGATGGGCAGGCAAAGTTTGTTATTTCAACGGGAGATGGAAATGGCGATCTATTATGAAGGCATTGATATTGGCACTCGCCGGGTAGATTTTTTTGTGGAAAATAATATTATGGTTGAATTGAAAGCTCTAATCAAATTAGAAGATGTCCATTTAGCGCAAGCAATGAACTATTGTCAGGCGTACAGTTTACCAATTGGATTATTGATCAACTTTGGAGCAAGAAGTATGGAGTTTAAACGAGTTTACAATGTGAATCATCCCGAAAACAAAGATTATATTAAAAACAACCCTAAATGAACGAATCCGAAACCAGGGCCGAATTAATAGACCCTCAATTAACAGCAGCGGGCTGGGGCTTGGTAGAAGGAAGTAAAGTACACAGGGAGTTCAACATCACTGCCGGAAAGATAAAGGCAGGTGGCGGTAGGGCGATGCCGCTAAAAGCCGATTATGTTTTAAGTTATAAAGACCGCAAGCTTGCGGCCGTTGAAGCTAAAAGCGATGTTCTGGAAGTAGGTGAAGGCGTTGCGCAAGCTAAAGATTACGCAGAGAAGCTTCAACTGGATACCACATTTGCGGCAAACGGTAAAGAGATTTACCGCATCTGCATGAAGACAGGTGCAGAGGGTTTAGTCAGCAGTTTTCCCACACCACAAGAATTATGGGATCATACCTTTGGCGATCAGAATACATGGAGAGATCAGTTTGATGCGATCTCCTATCCTGATATTAGCGGAACGAAGAAGCCACGCTATTACCAGGAAATTGCCGTAACCAGGGTAACTGATGCTATTGCAAAAAACCAGCAACGTATATTATTGACCCTCGCCACCGGAACAGGGAAAACAACCATAGCCTTCCACATCGCATGGAAACTGTTTCAAACCCGCAGGAATCTGCAACGTGACGGAAGTCGCAGACCACGGGTTTTATTCTTGGCTCACCGTAATATATTAGCCAATCAGGCTTTTGGCGAGTTCACTGCTTATTCCGCTTTTAGCGAGGATGCATTGGTTCGGATCAATCCTGCGGAAGTTAAAAAGAACGGAAGAGTGCCCACAAACGGAAGCATATTCTTTACCATCTTCCAAACCTTTATGTCGGGCGCGGATAACGACGGTAATCCATTACCAAATTTCGGAGAGTACCCTAAAGATTATTTCGACCTGATTATTATTGACGAATGTCATACCGGCGGGGCAAATGCAGAAGGTAACTGGCGAGGAATTCTGGAATACTTTTCTCCGGCCGTTCAGCTTGGTCTAACCGCCACACCTAAACGCAAGGATAACGTAGATACCTACGCATATTTCGGCGAACCGGTTTACATCTATTCTTTAAAGCAAGGTATCAACGATGGTTTCTTAACGCCATTCAAGGTCAAGCGTATTCAAACCACATTAGATGATTACACTTATACCAGTGATGATATCCTGATGGAAGGAGAGGTTGAATATGGTAAGACTTATACTGAAAAGGATTTCAATGTGACCATAGAAATTAAAGAGCGGGAACGGAAACGGGTACAGCTTTACCTGGATGAGGTTGATCAGAAAGAAAAAACGATTGTTTTTTGTGCCAGTCAGGGTCACGCTGCCTTAACCCGGGACCTGATTAACCAGAATAAGAAATCAACAGCCACAAATTACTGTGTTCGTGTAACCGCCAATGATGGCGGTTTAGGAGATCAATATTTAAAGGAGTTTCAGGACAATGAAAAATCATTGCCTACGGTTTTAACAACTTCACGGAAGCTATCTACAGGAGTTGACGCACGCAACGTACGTAACATTGTTTTGCTTCGCCCTATACGGGATATCATCGAGTTTAAACAAATAGTAGGAAGAGGAACTCGTTTGTTTGACGGTAAGAAGTTTTTCACCATCTACGATTTTGTGGATGCGTATAAACATTTCGCAGATCCGGAATGGGATGGTGAACCTGAAGAACCTGTAGCGCCAACACCTCGTCCGCCAGTTGGTCCACCATTACCTCCGGTTGACGGAGGGGAACCACCAGCTCCAGCAAAGCAAAAGATCAAGATCAAGCTCCGGGACGGGAAAGAGCGGGAAATACAACACATGATGTCTACTTCCTATTGGAGTGCTGATGGTCGGCCAATTTCTGCACAGGAGTTTTTAGATAATCTATTCGGCGCCTTACCCGCACTGTTTAAAGATGAGGATGAGCTACGCAATATATGGTCGAACCCTTTGACCCGCAGAACCTTGCTTGAAAAACTGGATGAGGCAGGTTTTGGTAGGGAAGAATTAACAGTAGTTCAAAAGTTAATCAATGCTGAAAAAAGCGATCTGTTTGATGTGCTTGAGTATGTGTACAACAGCAACTTCACCCCGTTATCCAGAGAGAACAGGGTTGTAAACGCTCAGTCGAACATCTTTGCTCTTTTGAATGATAACCAAAAGGAGTTTTTAGAGTTTGTGCTAGCCAAATACATCGAAACCGGGGTAGAGGAACTGGATGAAGAGAAGCTGCCTAAGCTGTTGGAGTTGAAGTATCATTCTCTGAATGATGGAGCGCAGACGTTGGGTGGGGTGAAGGTGATCAGGGATATGTTTATTGGGTTTCAGAAGTGGTTGTATGAAGGGAAGACTGGGTAAATTTGAATTAATAACGGTTTCTTACTCTATCATTAAGGATCAAAGACTAGGATTTATTAATATACAATTTTAGAAACACAGTTAATTTTGCAACAGTTCGAAGAAAGCTTAAATGTCACTAACTAAAATAAAATGATAACCGTAGATTCAAAATGCACTTTAGATTCCTTTGGTTTGATATGCCCTCATATTATCAATACAATTGGGGATATAATTAGAGAACATTTACCTGAATTAAACAATGCACTGCCTTTCTCAAACGGTTGGGCTGTAGAAAGCTATAATGAAGATAACTTAATGATTATTTCACTTTCACAAGACTTTAAATATAAAAATGGTTCTCTTAAAAAAATGGAGCCAAATAAAGTTGATTCGATCAAATCAAGAGTAAATTCATTAGTTAATGTTGATTTTACGACTTTATATAATTCATTTGGGGATGAATACTACTCCTATAATAAATTTTTATTTATTGGCCCTTTTCAAAACGGTAACTCTAAGGAAATAGCAGAGGAAGCTTGGAAATTTATAGTTGCAACATTAAGTCCTTGGATAGATAATATTCTCATCCCCGAATTATATAAAATCGAGAAACGTAAACTCGAAAGGTTATCGCCCCAGCTTAATACTTCATTAATAAATTCAGCTTTATGGGTTCTTGAATGCGAGGAAACATCGAAGCAAGGCACTGCTTTTTATTTGAGTGGATTTGGTCTCGTAACATGTGAACATGTACTTGGTTCTAAAACAAGAGCATTTAGACCATCCGAGATCACAAAAAAGTACGATATACAAGTTATTAAAAGAAATGAGATTATTGATTTGGCTGTAATTTCTATAGTTAGTATGGAAGATTTTTGCAGCCTACAAAGTGGCAAAACGGATGATGTCAAACAACAGGATTTTATTGCTGTAGCAGGATTCCCGAATTACAGGTTGGGAGATTCGGGAGTCATTAACACTGGAAGGATTTCCGGATTTAGGATGGTATCTGGAATTAGAAGGATGTTAGTTAGTGTACCTTTAATTGCCGGCAATAGTGGAAGTCCTATATTTGATAGCGAATCAAATGTTATAGGAGTTGCAGTTACCGGTGCTGATAGAATGGAAAATTTTCATAATACAGAAAATCATGGCGTCATACCAATTGAAGCGTTAGACTTATTTTAAATGAAGCCGCCGGATAAGGCTAATACCTTGCTAAACTATACCTTCAATTATATGTCATTCTCAGTTCAAGAACAGGAAACAATTTTTTATGATGGGAAATGGCGATTTTTCTCAGAAAGTCCGTTGCGGAGCTACTTAGCCACGAGGCCTGAGATTCGCATTGAGCGGGTAACTATGACAAATTTTTCTGGCTATAAAGGTACTTGGAAGATTATTGAAAATAGGCTTCATCTTTCCGACATAAAATGTGCAAAGCTTTATGTAGCCGATAGAGAATCCAATAATTGGCCACTTCAGGAGATTTTTAAGACACTTAAGCCGGTCCCAGCTAATTGGTTCACAGGTGACATTGCAATTGGACTGGGTGTACCCTTTTATGAATTTCAGAAATATTATCCAATATATTCCGATTATGTTGCTTTGAAAATTGAAAACGGAGAGATAGTAAAAAAAACAATTCTTAAAAGAATTTCAAAAGAACCAGTTTTTAATTTCGGAAAATATAAAGGCAAAAGTTTCGATGAGGTTATATATGGCAAATTACAATACTTAGGTGCCCATGTTTTTCAGAATTATATAAATACGTTATTCAACTTTTTGACTAACAAAGAGTTTAAACAATCAATATTGCTTCCATTTAATATAAGCAAATCAATTTTAAAGGGGTTTGATGAGGGATTAAACGAAGGCAAAGTAAAATTCTTATTAACACAAAATAGTTTTGAAATAGTCGGTTCAAAAGATCCGCAAGACAAGACCCTTATTTTGCTTTTAGTAATAATTGTCAAAAGTTTAACATCTAACTTCAAAAGCTTATGTGAAGTATCGAGGAATTCTATCCTAAATGATCATATTGACATTCATGAAAGTACTTTTCTAATTAATAATAACATACAGTATCTTGAATGGGCCATAAGAGAAGTAAAGGATTTCTATCTACTCCCGTCGCTCCTAGAAAAGAAATATAAAATTAATGAGCTTATCAGTTTCGCAGTAGGCAACGCAAACTTAAATAAATACAACTATCACCCAATTATTGAATCAAGAGTTCATGAGTTTTCAGAGGAATTAAAAAACATCAACTTTATAAAGTATTCTCGAGTGGTAGGCGATCAATATATTGCAAATCATCGTGATGATTTATACATTTTGAAAGATGGCTCTTTACTATCAGAAATATCACTCCTTTTGGAAAAAGATGTCAGAAAAAGTGTAGATAGAAACTTTTCTGAAGATGATATTAAATCCTACACATCTAACTGGAATGACGATTTAGATGGAGATCAACAAGGTAGTCAATTTTGGAGCCAGTTCTAAAGCTTAATCCTCATTCAATGGATTGCAGTAAAGAAAAACTCTTAGATATTTTGTGACAAAGTTATTTGCAAGCAACATCTATTAATTCCTGAGCATCTTGTGATCCTAGTTGAAGTGCCTTATTCAGGTCCTGACATACGCTTATTCGAGTTCCTGAAAGCTGGGCGTTTGCAGCTGCGCGATAATAATAAGCATCTGCATTTTCATTATTAATATTTACCGCCCTGGTGCAATCTGCAAAAGCTCCCTTAAAGTCTTTTAAATGAAATCTCGATCTACCTCTCCAAAGATATCCATGTTCATTTCTAGGATTAATCTCAATTACCTTGCTAAAATCAGATATTGCACCTTTATAATCATCAAGATCTCTTTTTACCATCCCTCGACTTACAAAGAATTTCTCGTTTTTCGGATTTATCTCAATTGCTTTATTAAAATCACTTAAAGCTCCTTTTAAATCGTGAAGGTCTTTTTTAGCCATCGCCCTTAATATATAACCACCATCATATTTTGGGTTAAGCTCCACTGATTTGTTAAAATCATACAAAGCACCTGCAAAATCCTTCATTTTTACCTTTTTAATTCCAGAATCACGGTACTCACGACTTGTTTGACTAAAGCTGTTGGTTGATAAATGTAGTATGCATAGTAATAGAAAGATCGTTTTCATAATAATAAGTTCTTCCAATCTAGCAAAAGAATTTAATAGCTGCTACGCAAACTTTTTGTGGCTGTGGTGAAGAAGTTCGACCAACACAATGGAAATGAAATCGATAGTTCTTTGACACGAGTTTTATTTAGTGGGTCTCTATCAGTTAGGAAGTTTGGCCTTCTACCATTGGCCTCAACGGGCAGTAAGAATGTTAGCCGTTTACCCACATTTGCATGGCAGCATCAATATTCAACTGATATTCTATGGCACTAACAATTCAGGCGCTCCGGAACGTTACGCTCACCATTCCAAATAGCATGTACGGTCTGCTGGAACCTAACGGTGCGGGCAAATCTACGCTGATGCCGATCCTGGCCACCTTGCAGGAACCAGATCAAGGAAGTATTCACCTCGGCGACATTGATGTGCTGAAACAGAAAGAGGAGGTGCGCCAAACGCTGGGCCACCTGCCGCAGGAGTTTGGACTCTACCCTAAAGCAAAAGCGGAAGATCTGTTGGATTAATCGCTGTGCTCAAGGGCATCACGAACCGGGAAGTGGTAGAAGCTTTACTGAAACAACCAGCCTTTGGGACGTGCGCAGGCAGAAGCTTGGCGGCTCCTCGGGTGGTATGAAGCAGCGCTTTGGCGTGGCAGTAGCCATGCTGGAAAATCCCAACCTGATGGCGACAGCAGGGGTGGACCCGGGGCCCTCGTAAGCATATCAAAGTTTAAAAGCGACGGTCACATTGCCTTTGCCGAGCGCTGCAGCAATCCCTTCAGGATCATTGATACGTCCAAGTTTGGTATAGCTGTAGGATGTGTCAAATGATTTGTAGAAAAGCACTAAGGTTTTGGAACCGTAAACCATCAGGTCACCGCTCTGTATTGTTCCAGGATTTACAGATTTTACAAGCAGGCTGTTAGCAAGATCAAAATATTTCTCATTGCCATTTAAGTCTGCCATGTTGATGGTCATGGGTAGCAGCGCTTTAAAAGCTGCAGCAGTTGGATTGTCATAGAGGGTGGCGGTGAACGTAGAAGAACCGATCTTGATTTCCATTTCATTTGGCGAATTATTGGTTGAGCTATCCTGGTTACTTTCTGCATTTCCGGTACCGGGCTCAGTGGAACCTTTGTCACAGGCGGCACAGTTGGTGATTATTGAAAGCAGAAAAATAATACTGAGAACTGAACTTTTCATTGTTGATCGTTATCCGGTGTTTGGGTGGAGCTTTTGTTCTAATGAATCTACTTCGAATTAGTATATTCTTCGTCTGTTACTTTCTGCCACCAGGTTACAATGCCCTTTTGTGTTTTTGGTAAAACGTACATCTGTTGCATGCCTGTATCAGGACTTGCACCATGCCAGTGTTCTACATTGGCTGGACATTTTACTACATCGCCCTTTTTAATTGTTTGCCTTGGCTGTCCCTTAATTTGATGGTAACCTACACCGTCTGTTATGATCAGTATCTGACCTGAAGGGTGTCTATGCCAATTGCTTCTGGCTCCCGGTTCAAAGTAGACGTTTCCAATAACCGTATTGTACGTACTGTCATCTGCAACCAGTGGCGTATTCCACGCATTTCCGGTAAAGTTCTGAGCCGGACCTAATTCGCCTTTTGGAAAAATAGCTTCAACATCAGTCTTTTTGTTTTCCGGTTTATTTTCCATACAACTTGTTGTTAGCAATGCTAAAGAAGCGATCGCTGTTATGAATAATGTTTTCATATCTGTGGTTTTAATTAATGTTTTTTGATTTCGAATAACGCTAAAGTTTTATTCTTATTAGTTGAGATGCTTCTTAAAGAAGGCGGTCAACTTATCGAATGGTATCAAATCTACTTTATCATACAAATCAACGTGACCTGCATTCGGGATGTAGACCAACTCTTTTGGTTCGGATGCCCGTTTGTAAGCATCTTCACTAAACTCTTTTGAGTGTGCCATATCTCCTGTGATGAAAAGCATGGGGCGGGGCGAGATTGTTTCGATGTCGTTAAACGGATAAAAGTTGTTGAACTTAACATTGCTTGAAAGTGTAGGGTGAGTTGTCAGTTCAGGTGAACCTGTGGCTGGAGTGTATTCTCCTCTTGCAGTACGATAAAAGTCGTAAAACTCACGTTGAATAGGGTGTGTGTTTTCATCTAACTGATGCACTGTGCCACCTGTGTATTTTATTGGACCACCGTTAAACTCGGCATAACGTTGCTCGGCAGCTTCCGCCTGAGCCTTTTTCCTCTGCTCAACGGTCTGAGAATGGTTCAGTGCATTCCGGCTGGCTGACCCCATATCGTACATGCTAACGGTCGCGATTGCTTTCATGCGCGGGTCGATCTTCGCTGCACTGATTACGAAACTGCCACTGCCACACACGCCAAGCACACCAATTCTGGTCCTGTCAATAAATGAACGTGTGCCTAAAAAATCAACCGCTGCGCTGAAATCTTCTGCATACATTTCCGGAGCAACCACGTTACGCGGCTCGCCTCCGCTTTCACCCCAAAAGGTCAGGTCAATAGATAAGGTTATGAACCCCCGCTCAGCCATATTCGAGGCATACACGTTAGCACTTTGCTCTTTCACCGCACCCATCGGATTCCCTACAATGATGGCCGAATGTTTACTGTTCATTCCTAAACTCTTCGGAATGAAAAGATGTCCCGCAACGGTCATTCTGTATTGGTTCTGAAACCTGACCTTATACATCGTAACGTTGTTGCTAACCTTAAAAGTGGTATATGCATCCGGAGATATTTGTTCCATAACTACTTTCTTATCCGACTGTTCTTTTTGTTTATTCTGCGCATTGGATACTCCCGTTGTCAGGAGTGCCATCATTGCAATTATTAATATTCGTTTCATAAAATTTCGTTTTATAAGTTTTTGATAATTTTTGCAGGTACTCCTGCGACTATTGAATTGTCCGGAACATCCTGTGACACCACCGCTCCAGCTGCTACGATCGAGTTTTCACCAATGGTAACACCCTGCAGCACGGTGGCACCGGCGCCAATCCAGGCATTGCGTTTTATGTGAATTGGCTTAGCGATCAATGAGTGCCGGTCTTCTGGCGAAGCAGGATGGCCTTCGGATAACAAGCTAACTTTCGGAGCGATGAGGACGTCATCATCGATGGTAATACCACCCAGATCCAGAACTGTACAGTCAAAGTTGATAAATACGTTTTCACCGACTTTAGTATTCTTCCCGTAATCGATCTGGAATGGCGGGAAAACTGTTGTAGTAGCATCAACTTCAGAACCGATTATTTGACCCAGCAATTTTCTTATTCTGTCCGAATCGGCTTCATTGTTCAACTCTACGAGCAGTTGGCGGGTATCGTTACAGGCATCACCAATTTTGGAGTAATCCGCATCACTGAGTGGAACAAGCTCTCCGTTCAGTAGTCGCTGAAAAATATTTGTCTCGTTCGTTTCCATCTTATTCATAATACAAAGATACCATGCACTCGTGTTCCATCCGTTACACTTCTTACGCATATAATGGTAAATATTACGTATATTTAGGAGAGCAAAAACTTGTAATGAACATAGAAAGAAAGGATAGGATCGTCTTGCTTGAAGCATCGGGTGATGCGCAATTCGCGGGTGATTTTTTGAATCGTTTTCATACGCACCTCTTCTGCCAGAGAGGAAGTATGCAGTTCGTTTTTAATGACAGGCCCTATATCTGTAAAGCCGGTGACTTTGTGTTTTGGTTTGCAGATAGTATGGTATCGGATTTGAGCTTTTCAACAAAATTCAAAGCAACCGTATTATTTGTCGAAAGAGACTTTCTGGATGAAAATATTCCGGATCAAAGCTGGAGTATTGATGCTGTACTTCACTCTAAAGAAAACCCGGTATTGCACCTGGGCGATAAAAACGACAAGCAACGGGTGCTTTCAAACTTTCAGCTCCTTCACCATAAATTTGCAGAAACACAACATCGCTTTTACGATGAAGTTCTGAAATTGCAGATGAAGCTATTCATTTTTGAAATGTGGCACACGTTTGCCAATGAATACGACCGCCACAAACGAACTTTAGAAAGCGGCTCACTTTACGAGCGGTTTATGCAGTTGGCGCAGGAGCATTGTATGAGAGAACGTGAGGTACAATATTATGCCGGGCGGCTACATATTACCGCTAAGTATTTGAATTATGTATGCAAGCAGAATACCGGTATCACCGCATCCGGATGGATACAGCGTTACGTCAGAGAGAGGTTAACTCTTTTGCTACGGAACAAAAATCTGAACATTTCTGAGATTGCAGACGAAATGAATTTTTCAAGCCGGTCGTTTTTTACCCGGTATGTCAGAAAAATATTAGGGATTGCACCGCGAGAATTCAGGAACAGGTTAAGGTAGGGTATCGCAGAGCTGTTTCATCGGAGGTATCCGGTGTTCAGTCAGTGTTGTTATAAATTCCTGCGTATATCTTCCGACCTACCAACTCATACCATCCCCGGTAATTAGCTAGAATGGTATTTCATATTTATTTGAGAGGAAGCATTGCCTCTAATTAATGGATTGCTTTAGCATTTGGTGGCTTTGACAGAAAGGAGGTCTGGGAGTCTAAAGCGGTGTTGGGAGGTTTTTTGAAACCTGGTTTAAAGATTCCACCTCAAAATGGAATCGATAGTTCTTTGACGTACGAATTTTATATCCTGGTTAGCTACCGGCTTAAATCGAATGCAGCCCTGTACCAATGTTCCCAGCCCCAGTCAGAATGTTAGGCGCCTTTGCTGAATTTGAACTATCAACGGGTTCATAGATAAAAAAGGCGCTTTCGTCGATAATTCATTCAATAGCTTGCAATACATAGTACCATATATTACATTAGCGTCAGTATTCACTGATATTCTATGGCACTAACAATTACCAATATCTCCAAAATATATCCCAACGGTGTTCAGGCGCTACGGGACGTGACGCTCACTATTCCGAATGGCATGTACGGCCTGCTGGGACCTAACGGTGCCGGTAAATCTACGCTGATGCGGATTCTGGCCACCTTGCAGGAACCGGATAGCGGAAGTATTCACCTGGATACTTCGACAGGCACCGTATTGGACCTGCTCAACCAGAAAGAGGAGGTGCGCCAGACGCTGGGCTACCTGCCGCAGGAGTTTGGGCTCTACCCTAAAGCAAAGGCCGAAGACCTGCTCGATTACTTCGCCGTGCTTAAAGGCATCACCAACCGGGCTTCCAGAAAAGAAGTGGTAGAAGCCTTACTGAGACAAACCAACCTTTGGGACGTGCGCAGGCAGAAACTTGGCGGCTTCTCGGGTGGTATGAAGCAGCGTTTTGGCGTGGCAGTGGCCATGCTGGGAAATCCCACTCTGATGATCGTGGATGAGCCGACCGCAGGGCTGGATCCTGCTGAACGGGTGCGTTTTCTCAACCTGTTGAGCGAACTGGGTGAGAACAGCGTCGTGATCCTGTCTACTCATATTGTAGAAGATGTGAGCGAGCTCTGCACCCGGATGGCGATCATCAATAAGGGGCAGATCCTGCAGGAAGCTGAGCCTTTAAAAGCAGTGGAGTCACTGCAAGGAATGATCTGGCGCCGCATTGTTGAGAAAAGTATGCTGACAGATTTGGAGCGCGAGCATAAGATCATCTCAAACAAACTGCTAAGCGGTAAAACAGTAGTCCATATCTACAGTGAAGAAAATCCCGGCAATGGCTTTGAACCCGTGGTCCCTGACCTGGAAGATGTCTATTTCAGCACCATGGCAGGTCATATGGGAAATTATAAGCCTGCGGTTGTATGATGAAGCTCTGGACCATCTTTCGCTTTGAGTTCGCCTATCACATAGGGAGCATCTCCACCTGGCTTTATTTAGCAGTCCTGTTATTATTTACACTGGGTATGGGCGTGCTCATCACACCGGGTGATGGAGTGATCGTTAACAATACATTTCACATCATAGGGATTACGGTTATTGGCGGCCTGATCTGGCTGGTGATGGGCGCCGCCATAGCCGGGGAAGCAGCGGCACGCGACTTGAGGACGCGTATGCATCCCCTTACCTACATCACTCCGGTTAGCAAGCTTGACTACCTGGGCGGACGATTTCTTGCAGCCTTTGCGGTGAATGCGCTTTTGATACTTGCATTGCCCGTGGGTATTCTTCTTTCCTTCTACATGCCGGGGATGGGTGAGGGTGAATTAGGGCCGTTCAGGGTAGTGCCTTACCTGAATGTCTACTTCCTGATAGCATTACCGACTGTTTTCCTGGCAACAGCCCTGCAATTCACCTTTGCAACGCTTAGCCGCCAGGTGATGGCCAGTTACCTGGCCAGCCTGCTGTTGGCCATTGTCGCCCAGGTTATCGCGGTGACGGTGGCGAAGCTCTTCGGTAACTGGGACCTTGTTAAATTACTGGATCCGATAGGTGTTGCCGGTATAGTTAGCAGCGAACTGGGAACATGGACGCCAACAGAAAAAAACACACGACTAATTACGCTGGAAGGAATGTTCCTTTGGAATCGAATCTTGTGGCTTAGTGTTGCCATCGGGTGCCTGTGGCTTACCTACCTCCGTTTTAACTTTGCGAATCCGGTAACGAACAGCTGGTGGTCCCGCTTTAAACGGCGGTCCAGCTTACAGGCTCAAACGACTGCGGACACTGTAGTATTGAGATCAAAGGCAATCGCTATTCCCCAGGTTCAGCGCAGCTTCGGCTTTGCAACCGGATTTCGGCAGACGCTTCGGATTGCATGGGCATCCTTTGGCAAGATAGTCCGCAACCCGGTAGGACTTACGCTGGTGGCTATTATTGCCATCGTCTCTGCGGTGTTTGGCTCCCGGATCATGACGCAGTTTGGCATTCCCTTGCTTCCAACTACGCAGCAGGTTATATCCTTCCTGACTCCCTCGGTAGGGAACATTGGTAGCCAATGGGTGGTTATTCCGCTGCTCATCATGTACTTCGCTGGAGAGCTGGTCTGGAGTGAACGGGATGCGCGCGTGAGTGATCTGACTGATGCCACCCCGGTACCGGATTGGGTACTCTTAACAGGTAAGTTCCTGGGATTAGGGCTGATCATCATGGTATGGATGGCCCTGGTGATGGCAGGAGGTGTGGCGATGCAGCTGGGCCTGGACTATGATAATCTGGAGATCGGCCTGTATATGAAAGCTCTCTTCGGACTTCAGCTCGTAAACTACCTGCTCTTTGCCGTTCTCGTTTTTGTGGTACACGTATTGGTCAATCAAAAAGCTATAGCTCACCTGGTGGTGCTCCTGGTTTTCGGCTTTATGGCCTTTCCGTCCACGTTCCAGGTCGAGCACAGTATGCTCGTTTTTGGGAAAGACCCCGGATGGTGGTACACCGACATGCGTGGCTTCGGAACTACAATAGGACCGTGGCTCTGGTTTAAAGCGTACTGGATTGCATGGGCTTTACTGCTTGCGGTGGGGGCAAGGTTGCTCTGGGTACGGGGAAGAGAGCAGAGTTTGAAATACCGGCTTCAGTTAGTAAAGCGCCGTTTCACCAGCTCAACAATCGGACTTGCAATTATAGCCTCCGTGCTGATACTGACCATGGGCAGCTTCATATTCTATAATACCAATGTGCTGAACGAGTACGAGACGGGTTCCGAAATCAATGAGCGGAAGGCTGAATACGAACGACTTTACGGCCGGTACCGGAATACCCTGCAACCCCAACTGACGGCTACGAAGCTGCACGTGGAGATCTATCCGGAGCGGCAGGAAGCAGAGATCCGGGCAGCTTATACACTTGTAAACAGGCATAGGGTATCCATAGATTCCATACATCTGAGCAGTCTTTCGGGCATAGCGCCTGCTGACGTGAAGTTTAACCGGCCTGCATCGACTGTAGTGACAGACGAAAAACTAAGTCATAACATCTATAAATTGGAGCAGGCACTGCTGCCGGGAGACTCACTGCAATTAAACTTTGTGGTTCGCTATAAGCAGGAGGGATTCGAACATAACGGCACAAACCCGTTGGTGGTCAGGAATGGCACTGTATTCTCAAATTATGATTTGATGCCATCCATTGGCTACCAAAGCTACCGGGAACTCAATGATGCGGTCGTTCGGAAAAAGTATAAGCTGGCTGCCCGTCCTGCGATACGTTCTCTTGATGATTCTGTTGCGCGAAAAAAGCCCCTCAGTACCGATCAGGTTACCTTTGAAGCCATTGTCGGTACCGCAAATGATGAAGTTGCCGTTGCACCGGGCATTTTGCAAAAGAGCTGGACCCATTCCAACCGTCGCTACTTCCACTATAAAACCAATGCTCCCATCGGGGGCGAGTATTCCATTCTTTCAGCGAAATATGCGGTCCAGGAAAGCAGGTGGAATAAGGTTGCGATCAGGCTTTACTATCATCCGGATCATGCTGCAAATATCGACCGGATACTCCGGAGCGTGAAAGCGTCGTTGACGTATTTTACGGAGCAATTTGGTCCGTACCCCTACGAGTATTTCACGGTGATAGAGCGGGCAGGTAACACGGGTGGTGCAAGTGCGGATGCGGGCATGATCTATTACGGAGAAACATATTCGCTAATGACGCCCGATGACAGTCCGACGGGCTTTGATCTTCCGTACTATATTTTAGCTCATGAGGTGGCCCACCAGTGGTGGGGACTCGCCAGGTTAAGTCCGGCAAACGTAGAAGGAGCCGGCGTTCTGATCGAGGGACTTTCCGTTTATTCCGGCATGCAGGTTCTGGAAAAGGAATATGGTGCCGGTCATTTGCAGCAGTACGTAAACTATCTGCATTCCTCCTATGAAATGCCGCGCTCACTCGCGACACCTTCCCTGATCAGGGCGAATGATTCTTTTCTGTACTACCGCAAGGGCGGACTCGCCATGTATGCCCTGAGTAAGTACATCGGTAAAGACAAGGTTAATGGCGCGCTTCGGCGTCTGCTCGAAAAACACAGCTCAGGAGAGCTGCCTCTGCCGACTACCCCTGATCTCTACCAGGAGATCCAAAAGGTGACCCCTGACTCCCTCAAATACCTGCTGGACGACCTGTTTGAGAAGAATACGTACTGGCGCCTCAAAACAAAGAAAATGACGGCAGAGCGAACTAAAGCAGGCACGTGGGAGGTGACGATGAAGGTGCAGGCTCAAAAGGTGGTTGTTGATCCTACGGGTGCTGAAAAGGAAGTGCCGATGAATGACTGGCTGGAAGTCGGTCTGTATGAGGAAGGCAAGGGGTTAGACAAGCCACTTTATCTGCGAATGCACCGCATCCGCTCGGGTGAGCAGATTATCAAAGTAACGGTTCCCCGAAAGCCTGCGCTCGGTGGTATTGATCCGAACTCGCTGATGATTGATGTGAGGAGGGATGATAATGTTGTGGGTGTGAGTGAGGGTTAGGGTCTGTCTTAGCAGGGTCTCTGGCAGAGGACCCTGCCTTCCGATTGCCAGGAAAGTGATCGGTTGGCAGTCAGGGTCCCCTGCGGGAGACCCCGACTGGACAAAAGTCGGATTTTTTGGTACGATGGCCTATCATCACGCCGTCATTGCGAGGCTTCGAGGTCTCTAAAGGATATAAAGGTTCTAATATATCGCCGATAGTGGAGAGGAATGAGCCGTGGCAATCTCCAACCGATAAAAAGCTTCTTCTAAGTTTTATAGGGGTAGTGCGTTTTGTTCTGCTGGAAACAAAAAACTTAAGTCAGTGAATTATCTTCTCTTTTCGCTACCGCGGGTCTTACTTTTTTTCTTCAGGAAAAAAAAGTAAGCAAAAAACCCCGCCGCTGCGTTTCTTGCTATGGAAGTTAGTGGGTTGGCTTGGTCAGTACATCCCGCAACAAACGATGCGGAGAAATAGGTGAACGGAGAGGTTGTCAGTGGGCTTTATATAGCAGCTAGGGTTCCTCATTTATCGGGTTATTTCTTTTCTTATGAATGCAGTATAACAATCAACTTAGTAGGCCAGGACGTTCGAAGAAGATCGTACAAAATCAAAAAGCCATAAGCTCCAACTTTCGGTGTCTTTTCAAGATTTGAAAAGGCCTTCTGGCTTGTAACTGTCTCCTCTCCGGCATCACAGAATGGAGCGTTAAGAAAGTTCTGAAAACTGCATGCAGAAACTTTTCAATTCTACTACTGCAAAAAGCAATTTGGCGAAGTGGTGCAGAAACGGTAGAACTTCTTCTTCCACTCCCACGGCTTCAAATTGCAGATAGCTGTTTTTGGGACTTTTAGCTCCAGGCTGTGAAGCCTTGATCTTTTGTTTCTTTTCCATCAAGGGAAAAGAAATAGGCCATCGGGCGGCTATGAGCCCGACTTTAATCAATGCTTGACATTCTATTCTCTTCTTGCAGTACCGTTCCTAACGGGAAATGAGACGTCTTGTTTCTATAGGTCCTGCTGCTTTCCAGGCAGTAGAAAAAAGAACTTAAGTCAGTGAATTATCTTCTTCAGCCGCTACCGCGGGTGTCACTTTTTTCTTCAGGAAAAAAAGTAACCAAAAACCCCGCCGCTGCGTTTGTTGCTTCTGAAGTCAGTAAGTTGGCTTGGCCTGTGCCGACCGCAACAAACAATGCGGAAGAGAGCGGAACGGAGAGGTTTTCTGAAGGCCTTATATAGTAGTTAGGGTTCCTCTTTTATCGGGTTATTTCTTTTTTTATGAAGGCAGTATACCAATCAACTTATTTAATTCTGTTTAGTGAAATACTTGTACTTCCCATTGGTATTAGCTTAAACGCACTACTGCTCTGTTTTAACAGGGTCTCTCGCAGGGGACCCTGCGATTCGAACGATAGCCTATCATAATGCCATCATTGCGAGGCTTCGGGATTTCTGAAGAACATCCAGGTTTTGGTATATCGCCGAGAGCGGAAGGAGCCGTGGCAATCTCCAACCGATGAAAGCTGCTTCGGGTAATGCGTAAGAAAATTTGGGTCTGTAAATTATCTTCTTCATTCGCTACCGCAGGTCTTACTTTTTCTTCATTGTTTTAGTTAGTTTTTTAAAGGCATTCAGGAGAACTCTGCGCTTAGTTTTTTCGTTATTTTCTGTTTGTTTTAAGGCACTCAAGAGGTCGCTTTGCTCAGTTTCTGCAGACAAAAAATTAAGCAATGACGACGGGAGGGAGACCATTCATGCCTATAAAAAACAATAGACAAAATTGAATGAACGCCCGCCGCTGCGTTTCTTGCTATGGAAATTAGTAGGTTGGCTTGGCCAGTATATCCCCCAACAAACGATGCGGAAGAGAGGTGACGTCAGGTGCGCCAACATAAAAGTGCTGTCTGTCTGGCAATGAATTGGTTTCTGAACGTTTGGATGCCCCCGCACGCACTTCAGAAGACTATTAGCTGCCAACACTTAAGGTTTCGAAATTCGATAAACTTGAGTATAAGAAAACGAGAACTTTTAAGGAATTCAATTGCATATTTTATAAGATTTAATTAAATTTAATTAAGGGTGGACTATAAATCATGGGCTCTGCAACGACTGTGATCGCTTTATCTGTCATAGCTTTAATTCAAAGAACTCAATCAGATACTGCGAATTGTCGATCGTCCTATGTTTGGGCGACTTAATCCCTTTTCCCAACTCCTCATTCTTAACTCCCATTTTTTCATGGCCTGATTTATGCAAAAGGTTTGTTTTGAAAAGTTGAAACAACATTTGAAGAGGGTTGTATTTACTTTTTAAAATATTCTATCCGTTTTCCAAAATCATTAACTATATCTACAGAATGAATTTTAACACCCTGGTAAACACAGCTTCCGATATTGCCAGGAATGTTGCGGCTAACGAAGCTCTTACCGCAGATAAAAACGGCACCTGGGTGAAAGAAACGATGGAGGCCTTAAAACAGAGCAAGCTAACCGGACTGGTGGTGCCTGAAGCTTATGGAGGCCTGGGGCAGGGTTTATTCGCGCAGGTTAGAATCTGTGAAGAACTTGGCAAATCTTATTCTTCGGCGGGATTATGTTTTGGCATGCACTGCGTAGGCTCGGCCGTAATTGCAGCAAAAGCTACAGCATGGCAACAGAAGGAATACCTGGAAGCGATTGCTGCCGGCGAACATGTTACTACGCTCGCATTGAGCGAAGCAGGTACGGGTGCTCATTTTTATTTTCCCCAGACGCCATTAATTGCCTTAACCGAGGAAGAGTTTTTGGTGAGCGGTGTTAAAAGCTTCGTTACCAATGGCGGGCATGCAGATTCATATGTGGTTTCTACTTTAGGAGCCAGCGCGGAAGCAGAACCCGACCAGTTTTCCTGCGTTATTATTGACGCAGATGCTCCCGGAATAGCATGGGGTGCGGAATGGGATGGCTTGGGAATGCGGGGAAACTCATCTAAAACCCTGCATTTAAATGATGTTCATATTCCGGGGAGACAAATCCTGGGCAATAAGGGAGATCAGTTATGGTATGTATTCAATGTGGTAGCTCCGTATTTCTTGATGTCTATGGCCGGAACTTATCTGGGTATAGCCGAAGCTGCTCTTATCGAAGCCAAAGCCACCCTATCGAAACGAAATTATGCCCATAATGGCAGCTCGCTCTCACAGGTTTCGCTGCTTCAGCACCGGCTGGGAACACTTTGGTCAAATGTGGAAAGAACCAGGAGACTGATTTATTACGCTGCTAAAGCCTACGACAAAAATGCCCCCAATGCGCTTTTAGGCATTTTAAGTGCCAAAGCCGAGGTAGCCGGATGTTGTGTAACGGTTGTAAATGAAGTTATGACTTTAACGGGCGGTATTGGCTATAAAAACAATTCGCATTTGGGAATGCTTTTACGGGATGCCAGGGCCTCGCATGTGATGTCGCCTACCTCCGACCTGCTATATACCTGGATTGGCCGGGTGATATTGGATCAACCTATTTTTTCAGATTAACAGGAGATCGCCGGTGTCGAAAATATTACATATTGGTTTCGGGGAACTGGTGAAAACCATCGAGAACCTGCATTCCAATGCTTCTTTAGACTTTATTGAGATATTGCAACTTAGTTCAGATGTAAACCAGAAGGAACTGGAGGATGGTGACGTCTTTTTAATAGGTCCCTATGTCATCGATCCGGTGCGGCAGATCCAACGGGCCAGCCAGCAAAACGGGCAGATATCGATTGTCGTGCTCATATTTCCCGAACAATTTCACAAAGTAAAACAGGCCATACAATTTGCATTTAATATTGGTAAAAATGTAGTCTCCGTTTCGTATCATATAGATAAGGACATTACGGCTGTTCTAAATACAGCCATTTTACGGACTAACCAGCGAAAAAGCTTTACACGGATCAGTAAACAACAAGTTTACCCTGCACCGGAATCGCGGCAGGTTTCGTTTCGGAATTTGGGTGTTTTTCTTCAGAACGCTCCGATCGGCGCGATCATTTTTGATAAAGACCGGGTGGTGATCGATTCCAATTTCAAGGCTAAGCAAATGTTTAACCTGCAGCTAAACCGACTGGGCAAGGTTACTTTTAATGATCTGTTTGCCGACCAGCTTCCGCCTGAAAGATTTCCTTCCGTCTCGGAAGATAATAGTATCCCATTGCACGAGATCATCAAGGTTAATGACCACTTTCTAGAGATCAATATTTCTCAGATGGTTTTGGAGGAAAACTCGCCGCATTATCTTTTGCTGCTTAACGATGTGACACAAAAGATCAATTCAGAAAATATGTTAAAAAGGAAAGTTGAAGAACTTGAATTTTTAAACCAGGAGCTGGATGAATTTGTAAATGTGGTGTCACATGATTTCAGAACTCCGCTAACAACCATCAGTTTGCTCTCGGAAATGGCTTTGAAGGAAAAGTCTCCTGAAAAGCAGCTTGACTTTATGTTAAAGATTAAAAAGTCGTCCGGAAAACTGAGAGAACTATTGAAGGGTTTAACCACCCTGGTTGATACTAATAAGGACCGTTCCGACAAAGTCGAACTTGTTAACCTGAATGAACGCCTGGAAGTGGTTCTGTTAGAATATCGGGATATGTTAATGGAAATAGGCGGAGAAATTAATGTGGATTTCAGTGATGCACCGGAAATTGCTTATTTTACCGCTCACATCGATAGTTTTTTAAGTAATCTTCTCACCAATGCCATTAAATATCGTCAGTTAGAAAAACCTTTGCTTATCGAAATTAACAGCCGGAGAGAAAAGAGCTATACTGTACTAAGCGTTAGGGATAATGGGATAGGTATTGACCTGACTAAAAACATGAGCAAGCTTTTTAAACCCTTCAAAAGGCTAACCGATCAATCGACAGGTTCCGGCCTCGGCTTAAGTCTGATAAAAAGGATGATCGAAAAAGATCAGGGTTACATAGAAGTATTTTCAACACCAGGTAAGGGAACGGAGTTTAAAGCTTTTTTAAAGGATCAGGGCTGATATTTTGCCTTTTAGCTTCGCCATTCCATCCTAAGATCAGTTCACATGTTATCATAACGCCTGAGGGCGGTGGTGGAACCTGACGATCTGGCAAAGGTTATGGGAGAATTAAACAAAGCGGTACAATCGGACGTCTATGAGTTAGCCGCGGTGTATGGCTTCAAAAATTATTAGATGTGGACAGGATCACAGATTTTCATACCAGTCTGAAATATAAGGAAATACATTTTTCGGTGGTGCTCCATCAATGCTTACGCCAGCTGTTGCTTTCCCGTTTCTACTAATTTCAGCGTCGCCATTCAGGCCATGGAGTGTCCAATAATCAATGGCTTTTCAGTGAGGGTATCTATTAATTTACTGATGTTGTTTACAACAGCAATGAACCAGGTTTTAACAAGGTCGGGATGAACGCTTTTTCTAAGCTCAGCAGGACTACCCTCGTGTCCGGGGTTTGCAGGCGTAAGCACTTTATAACCCTTCTGCTCATAGTAGCGTTTCCATTCTGTCCAACTGGTGTTATTCACAAAATTTCCGTGAATAAGTACGGTGGTCTTTGATTTTGGCATGATATCCCCGCTTATTTTCATAAATAACAATTAACAAACTGAAGGTGAGAGTTTTAGTGAAATCGAGTAGTGCGTTTCCCACAGTTGTATAACCCGAGAACTGATTTATACATGGGGCATCGGTAATTTACCGGCAGGTAAATGATTGACTTTGATGAATAAATTCCAAACGATCGCCAGAGCAGCATTTTTACGAAAAATACGCCTGCCGCTTAATGCCAGGTCTCTTTCTCAATTGACCGTATTATTTTGGCGGGAACACCACCGACAATTATATTGTCAGGAACATCTCTGTTAACCACTGCCCCCGCCGCCACAATTGCATTTTCGCCGATACTTACGCCAGGAAGTATAGTGGCTCCTGCACCTATCCATGCATTTCTTTTGATGAGGATTGATTTCAAATCAAGGTCTTTTCTCCGAGCGGGATCTACCGGGTGGTTTTCGGTAACCAGGTTAACCCTTGGTCCGATCTGCACATCATCTTCAATGGTTATTCCGCCCATATCCAGAAAGCTGCAGGCATGATTGATAAATACTTTTTGACCAATCTTTATATGTTTACCGAAATTGGTGTAGAAAGGGGCAAATATGATGGTGCTTCTATCGATCTGACTTCCGGTAATTTCACTTAAACGTTCCCTGATTTGGGTGATGTCTGTAGCAACATTAAGCGCTGCGGATAATTTTATGGTTCTGGCCACAATCTTCCAGGCTTTAGGCATTTGAGGGTCATCATTCCGGATGATTCCGCCGGCAAGCATCCTTTCGAAAATGTCAGCTTTGTTTTTGTTTTCGCTCATGTTTTATTGCTTGATGCAAAGATCATTTTTCGAAATCATAATCTCGCTCACAAAGTAATTAGAAACTGAGATTATTGACTATAACAATTTTCCTCATTGAAGTAATTGACCAGAAGATCTGGTTCGTCGGGTTACCTGGCCTGTTTAATCTGGTCGGCTTTGACACCGGGCAAGGATGAATTAAATAAGATAACTCTGAAGGCCTTGATAGTTTTCCGATAGGTTGCTGGGAATGCTCTCCGACCATCAAAATCATTAATATTTATGACAGTAGTAAAGAATAAATACCGGAGAATAATTTTATACTTGTCGCCACTTAGTTTGAAATGGCTTCATACTTGCCTAATATGCAAGTATATCCGGCGCAGCTATAATTACTTTTCCTAGAAAATTAATTGAGGCCGGCTAATGGAATAGGGAACGATGATAACTTGAAATATGCAAGCTAAAGAAGAGAAGGAACTAATTAATAATACTTCAATTATTAATACTTTAAAAGATGAAAACTCTGCCCTGAGGAAAGAAATCCAGCAATTGAAATCCGGCGGAAACCGGGATGAAGACCAGGAGGCATATGAGGAAAGCCAGGTCCGTTTCCGTACCATCTTTGAGTTGTCTAAATTAGGCAACAAGGTCATCTCGCCTGATTTAAAGATCATTCAGGTCAATCCTTCAATGGTTTCGCTGCTCGGCTACGAATCTAAAGATGATCTTTTAGGAACAAAGATCCTTGATTATTCCCCAGCAGACCATCATGAGCGCTGGATGGGTTTGCAAAAGAAATTGTGGGAGGAGGCCACACCTTCCTTTTCTTTGGAAACCATACTGATCAAAAAGGATGGCTCAACTATCTGGGTTAACGTGACTTCTATACTATTCCCTGACGCGGGTGATTCCCTGGGGTATACTGTTATCGAAGACATCACCGAAAAACGAGCCCTGCGCCTGCATAAAGAAGAATTTCTAAGTATTGCCAGTCACGAACTTAAATCCCCGATCACCAGTCTGAAGGCCGTGTTGCAGCTGTTAAACCGGATGTTGAAAAAAGAGTTGACCATCACTGAGAAAATAACCAACCTGGCTGCGGAAGCGCAGTTATATACTGGTAAATTAATTCACCTGGTGGAAGATTTATTGAATACGTCGAAGTACGAGCGTGGCGAACTTCACCTTCACCGGATCAATTTTCAGCTATCTCATGTAATCGACGGCTGCTGTAATTACGTCCGGCTTGGCCGCAAGCATTACGTTTCTCATTCAGGAGACTTGTCTACGGTAGTATTTGCCGATCGCCATAAGATTGACCAGATACTGGTTAACCTGGTGAACAATGCGGTGAAGTATGCTCCTGATTCTGAAGAGATTATCATTGCGGTGGAACCATTGGAACATAAAACGAAGATTTCGGTAACAGATCGTGGAAATGGAATTCCCACTGCTGACATTCCACACCTTTTCGACCGCTACTACCAGGTTGAGAAAGGTGAGAAGCAAGGTTCCGGACTTGGTCTTGGCCTGTATATCTCGTCTGAAATCATCAAAAAACATGGTGGAGAAATCGGAGTGGAGAGCGTGGTGGGCGAAGGTTCTACTTTCTGGTTTACCTTACCTCACGAAGTAAAAGTCTAGATTGCTGAGAAACCGGATACATTAGGTCGCCTTATATCGTAAATAAATAATTTGCCCGATCGGGTCAGATTTATTTTCACCCGGTATTACCGTGCTGATAAGGATAACCTTAAGACCTCGGGGCTGGGAATTGGATATATGTATCAAACGAAATTATCAAACGTCACGGTGGGAAGATGGGCGCAAATAACAATACTGGCGGAGGCCTACTTTTTGGTTTTCCATCCCGGTTGAATGAATAGTGAGGTTACTGGCTGATCGTTAATTCGCTCTGCTTTCAAAATCGTGCTCGAATAACGATTTAATCAACTTGACATAAGCTGGTCTTGCTTATGCTTTCGCGGGCTCCTTAAACCTTTTAGATTTGTATTGAAACGTTGGCTCGGGGATGTTTCATAATTGCGTAAGTTATTTTAAAACAGTAACTTATGGAAAACTTATACTCAGCCTATGCAAAATTCCGCATTCTGTTAACCTGATTATGCTGTATTCCCCTAACAAAATCGAACCCGGCGGCAGATGTTCGGTGGACAGAACAACAAATGAATGGCAGGTAGTTGCACGCCATACCAACGAGATTTGTCCGTGACGGACAAAATAATAACCGCACATAAGGGTGCCTGGATCTGTAAGTTGCTTACCTCTAACCATTAGACTATAAGATTATGAAGACAACAGTAACACTACTCGCCATTTTCCTGTTCATGATATACATCCCAAAGGAGGTGGCTGCCCAGGACGCCAGGGAGTCGGAAATAAGACGACTGGAAGACATAGAAAGAAAGGCGGTTATGAACAGTGATTCAACGGCCTTATTTAATGGATTATGGTCTCCAGGGATGGTAATAAATACACCTCAAAACTTTGTTGGAAATGTTGAAGGAACGAAAGCTGCGTTACGAACCGGTAATCTGAAGTATCAGTCGTTTGAAAGAACTATTGAAAAGATCACTTTCCATGATAATGTAGCGGTTGTGATGGGTGAAGAAAAGATCAAACCTCAGGGTAAGCAGCACAATGCAGGCAAATTGGTAACCCGCCGATTTACCAACGTCTGGCAAAATGTAAATGGAAAGTGGAGCATTATAGCAAGGCAGGCGACGATTATTAAGGTTGAATAAATGGAGGGAAATATTGTTGTGATAAATCCTTTAAAAGCTCTTACGGGATGATATTAGAAAGGCGACCAGCATTTACTATTGTAACAAAAAAAGCACTCCAAGAGTGCCTTTTTGTTACTAAGTAAGCTGTAAAGAATATTATTTATTCCCAGCCAGGGTTCTGGGTTAAAGCCGGGTTGATTACGATATCCGCATTAGAGATCGGTTTGAAATATTTCTTATCGTCGAACTTTCTGTTTTCATCATCTCTCCAGGTGATATGGCCTTTCGATCCTTCGGTTAGGCGGGCGGCTTTGCCATCTACCACATAATATACCACGCCGGGTATTTTGCTGGCTGGAATAGCATCCACAAAGGCTACATCGGGCGTGTTATTACCGTCAAGATCCATAGGAAGATTTTTGGCGGGAACGTAAATCCCTTTCCACTGCATTTCCAGCAAGTGCCCTTTTTTCCAGCGGAGCAGGTCTTCGAAACGGAAACCTTCATAGGCAAGTTCTATCCCTCTTTCTCTACGGACCTCCAATAGGAAGGGATCACTGATTTCAGGAAAGTAAACTTGCTGCAGGTAGGCATCTGCTGAAACCGGCTGTGCATTATTGATTCCGGCACGGGCGCGCAGCATGCCAATTGTTTGTCCCCACACAGTGGCGTCCATTTGCCCCAACTCAGCTTTTGCTTCCGCATAATTCAATAGTACCTCGGCATAACGGACCAGGGAAATAGAGTTGTTTGATTCTGTAACCCCATCCAGGCGTTTATCATCTAAACTGAACTTATATATGTGGTACCCGGTAAAAGTATATCCGAAGTTTGCAGGAGCGGCACTGCCGTCGCTTCTTTTATATCCCAATGTTCGAATGGTTTGCGATAGGCGGGGATCCCTGTCCTTCACTTCTCTCACAAACTGGATTGTATCATATCCGGCGATATCTGTAAACCGGGAGCCGTCTTTATTCAAATAGGTATTGATAAACTGCTTGTTTAACCCCCAGCGGGAACCAAAAGTAGCGCTGTTAAACTTCCAGGTAACCTCATGCCACTTTCTGAAAGCATTATTATAAACTACAGACCACATTATTTCATTTGAAACGGGGTTTTCGCTCGTGAACAGTGCCCTGTAGTCAGCGGCAGGTTTGCCGGTACTATAGACACTATACTTCCCGGCATCCATGACTTTTTTCGCTGCATCAGCTGATTCTTCAAGCCATTTATTAGCGGTACCTGTTAAGCTCAGGCTGGGATGATATTTACGAAAGGTACCTTCGAATAAACAGACCCTTGATTTAAATGCAAGTGCTACCTGCCGGGTTACTGTAGAAGAGGAATTATCCTTTACGTCCCGAATATTCTCGGTTGCAAAGTTAAGATCCGCCAGTACAGAGTCCATCACCAATGTCCGGGGATCTCTTGGCTTATACAGGTCAGGATCATCAACACTCATCGCCTTCGAATACCAGGGCACATCGCCGTAGGTCTGCACCTTGTCGAAATAAAAGTAAGCCCTGAAAAAACGGGCCAGGCCCTCGTGGTGATTTCTGGCTTCCTGGCTTATAGCCGGGTTATCAAACTTCTCCAGGAAATAATTGATGTTTCTAAGATTAGTAAACGACCAGCTTCCCTGGTTAACGGAAGTGAAAGACCCAGCAATAAAGCTCGACGAGTTGCTCTTTGAAGTATATTCGCCCATTTCATCGGCTTGTACAACTGCTAACCCTGTGGGAAGCATTCGTTGATAGAATGAAGTGGTGTAAAGCTCCAGATCTTTCTCGGTATTGAAAAAGGAGTTAGGCACCAGTTTGTCGAAAGGTTCCTTGTTCAAAAAATCTTTCTTACAGGCACCCAATGTGAGGGTGGCGCCTATTGCCAGGATGGATATTATATTTTTATTACTAAATTTCATGTTCATCATTCTAATATTTAAAATGTAAGATTCAGACCGATGGTAGTCGTTTTCATCATTGGATAAGCGTAGCCTTGTCCGCTGCCATTGGTTAAATCGCCAATCGAGTTTTCAAGTACTTCGGGGTCAAAGTTTTCGGTATGCTTAAACAATCCTGACAAAGTGAGCAGGTTCTGAGAGGAAACAAATATGGAAGCACGTGCAACATCAAATCTGTTTAACCACTTTTTGGGTACATCGTAGTCTAGCGTAAGGGTCTTCAGACGCAAATAGCTTGCATCCTGCAGATACCTGGTCTGCGGAGCACCTAAGGAGCGACTGGTATTAAGAGCTGTATAGCCTCTGAATCTTGGAAAATAGCTGTCAGGATTTTGTTCTGACCACAGGTCTTCGATCATGGTAAGCGGCTGATAGCCGTAGGGCCTGTTATAAGGTCCGTAAAACAGGCCTGCTTCAGAGCCAAAGTACCAGTCGCGTTTAGCCACGCCCTGGAAGAAAGCGGAGAGGCCGATGCCGTTCCATCTTCCGGATAAATTGAACCCGAATTGATAGCGTGGAGAGCTATTGCCAATAATACTGCGGTCACCAGGATTGAAAATCGTATTGTCGCCTGCGTTTATAACATTATCACCATTCTTATCAGCAAACTTTAAATCACCCGGTAACCAGGTTCGGTTGTTGGAGTTTTGAAGAAAATCCTGGTTGGCATGTGTTGCAATCTCAGCTTCTGACTGAAATAAACCTAAGGTCTCATAGCCCCAGATCTCGCCAACTTCATGTCCTACGTAGTAAGTTGACCCTAACGTACCGGTCGGATTGTTAAAGCGCGTAATAAAAGATTTGCTGTCCCATAATGAACCATTGATACCGTACTCGAATGGTCTGCCGAACAAGGTGCTTTTATCGCGCCAGGCTAGTGTCACTTCCCATCCTTTTGTTGAAAGGTCGGCATAGTTTCCAAAAGGCACTGCTGCTCCAAATGTCGCGGGTAATGGTTGTCCGGCTGTAAACATATCCTGGGTTTTGCGATTGTACCAATCAAAGTTTAGCTCGAAACGATTATTCAGCAGGTTAAGGTCTAAACCGAAGTCGAGAGTTGTTGAGCGCTCCCATGTTAATCCATCAGGGATCACACCCGGAAGTTGTGTGTAGTTTTTCTGAACACCTTCGAGTATCACGCCGGCTTTGCTTACACCCATTTGTTCTAAATAGCGGTAGGGAGCCACGTTACCGTTACCCAATGAACCATAGGAGGCCCTCAATTTCAGGTTATCCAACCAGGAGTTGCTGCCGTCCATAAATGACTCTTCAGATATTCTCCATCCGGCAGACACCGAAGGGAAGAAGCCGTAACGCTGGTTAACCGGGAATTTCGATGAACCATCGTACCGGCCATTTAGTTCTACCAGGTAACGGTCATTGAACGCATAGTTCAAACGGTAAAACAGCCCTACATATGACCATTCATTTCCACCTCCTGTAATGGTATAGTTTAAGCCATCCATCAGGTTGAAATCAGGTTTATCTTCTAAAAGGATACCATCGCGGCTGGCATTGAAAATCTCGTATTTAGAAGATTCTACATTGTATCCCACTAATCCTTTTACATCATGTTTGCTGCCGAACTTGGCCTCGTAAGCAGCAGTAAAATTCCCCGCCAGGTAATTGGTGTTATCGTTGAATTGTCTTAACAGGCTTCTTCCGAATCTTGAAGTCTGATCCGGAGCATTGCTATAGTTGATATAGTTGTTGGTTCTGCTTTCCTCTTCGTTGCGTTTGGAATAGGTAATATCACCTTTCAGCGTTAAGAAGTTTTTCCACGGTTTGGCAGTAAATCCCGCAGTATTCCTGAAAAATACATTTGCCTGATTCGACTCGTTATTGCCTTCCATGTAGGAACCGATTCCGGAATATACTCCGGTATGGGTATAGGAGCCATCCGGATTATTCATTACCGCCATAGGGTAGGCCTGGTGTTCAAATTGTCGCCATGGGTTACCATCTCCGTCCGCAAACATTGGGTAGGAATAGGTATAGTTTGACAGCTCAAAATTGTTCTGGATATTAAGCCAGGGAGCAACTTTTACGTCACCTTTTGCCCTTACATTGTATTTATTAAACTTATCAGTGTTATGATTAAAAATTCCGTCCTGAAAGTAATAACGTCCAGACACGTAATAGTTCACGTTATCTGAACCTCCCGAAACACTTAAAGCTTGTTCCGTGGTTGGCATTTGGTCTTTATATAAAAGTGAATACCAGTCGGTGTTACCGAAATATTCGTATCGGCCTTTAGATTCATTAAATACGGTCTCTGGTAGGCTTGGATCTTCGTTGTGTTGTTTCAAAGCATCAAGGTATTCCAGTGAGAAAGGATAGATGTTATTTACCGAAATTGGATGAGAATTATAGTCATACCAGGCATTGAAAGCTTCATCAAAGTTTTTTGCCCACTCATAGCCATTAGTAACAACTTTGGGCGTTACTGTACGCTGGTTAAGGGAGTAGTTTGAGTTGAATTCTACTTTCACTTTCCCTTTGGTTGGCGACTTGGTGGTGATCAATACCACTCCAAAGGCCGCCCTGGAACCATAGATGGCGGCAGAAGATGCATCCTTTAAAACAGATACACTCTCCACATCATTCGGATTTATTAAATTCGGATCGCCCTCCACTCCATCAATCAGAACCAGCGCACTTCCGCCGGCACCAATAGATGTGGTACCACGAACATTATAGGAGGCGCCACGTGTAGGGCTGCCGTCAACCATCTTCAAATTCAGATTGGGAAGAGTACCCTGCAGCATGCGGGTCAAATTGGGGGAGGGCCGGTTTTGCAGTACTTCAGAAGTGACTTGCGCAACAGCACCAGTAAGATTGGCTTTCTTTTGAGTACCATACCCAACTACGACCACCTCTGACAAGCTATTAAAACTTGGAACCAGATTTACATTCAAGGTAGTGCCGGAGACCGGTCTTTCAACCGTTGAATAGCCAATCATGCTGAAAACAAGAATTCCACCATCTCCTGATATACTTATTTTATAGTTTCCGTCCATGTCAGTTACTGTTCCGACACTTGAGTTTTTAATATTAACGGTCACACCGGGTAAGGGCTCCCTGTTCTCATCGGTTACCTTTCCTGTGACCACTGTTTGTGCTGCGGTGACAAAGGGAGGATAGGTGTTTTTCTCAACCGATCCTGGAATTCCTGTTTCTGAAAAAGTAGCAGCATAGGTTTGAAAGCTGCCGGTGAGCAATATACCTACTGCGATTTTTTTGAATGCTGCCAGCTTTGATACGCCCGCAAAGGGTGAATTACCGGCTTGTTTGGTATTATTTTTATACATTTATTACGGATTTAATAAATTGTTCTGAACGATCATTTTGTTAATCTGACGGCTTATTGCTGTGAATCAGGAACGGTCGCACGTTCCTGATTAATTTTAAGCCTTGTTTGACTGGAAATTCAAATTATAACATTAGGGCTATCCTCCTTCCTCAAGATTATTTGGAAAACATTCTTATATTTTTTGTGAAAGCTAACCCGCTTTAGACAACGCAAAGGAACTGTTGGGATATTACTCAAACCTGATATTCTGATTAAGGAACTATTAAGTTTGAGATGCAATTTGATGTGCCCTACCGATCTGCTGGTTTTTGCGATTCCAATTGTCTGAAAGACATCCAGTTTTTGCAATCGATCCTAATTTTCCCTGGTTCCGGTTGAAACATTAAAAACCGTCTTGAACGCTTCAGTCGTCGAGACGATAATATTAGATACTTCAACTCTTAAGGGTGTCGCTTCAGGATACTTCCACATTGCTTTTAATACAAGGGTAGTGGTGTCACGCGCTGCTAATACCATTTGACCCAGGGGGTATTTTTCGATATCGTAATCTGCTGCGGCTTTTATTTTAAACGGGATATCACTGTTGTTGTATAGCTTAACCTCAAGAATGTGTTCACCTTTCCGATTCTTTCTTTGAGAGGATACCTGGACGGCAGATTTAAAGAAAGCTTCCGCTTCCTGCTGCCGGGCTATCAGGAAATCATCAAAGTAAACTGCTGTCCGGCGTGCAATCAAGGCTTCCCTGATTCCCTCAGCGGAACGTTCTTTAGCGAATACCAGGGTCATGGGACGGTGGGTATCTGCATAACGAGGAGAATTGTCATAGTGCTCATCTGTATTGCCAAACATGGTCAGGTTATACTTCATCGCGAGGCCGTGAGCCAGGATATTATAATTTCCTGAATTGACAACCTCTACTCCGGCAAGGATATTTTTGCTCAACAGCTCGTGGTGAAAGTCTGTAAATACCGTTGTATCTTTTCTATCCCACCATGCATAGCTGGGGTGATTATAGAAAACAAATGCGTCCTGCTTTTTTGCTTCCGCGAAGGGTGCCATCAGCTGTTCACGTGTCAAATTATCTTTCATCACAAACTGCTTTTTACCGCTTTTCATATAGTCGATAGGGAGTTTATTTGCATCCTTAACAAAAAGTGCGTTATGATGATAAGGAGGTACCCGTGGCGAAATCTCTACTCCGGGAATTATAATAAGGTTTTTATTCTTCGCTGCCTGCGATGCAATTTCGTACGTTTTATTGTAGTCTTTCTTTATCTCATCCGGGAAACCCTCGTAATCAATATGCTCTGTAATAGAAATAGCATCAAGACCATCGCGAACCGCCTCGTTAACCCGGAAAGAAGGCCATACATGGCCGTCTGAAAAAACCGTATGCATATGAAAGTCACACTTTAAAGTTTGGTACCCGGGAATGTCGGGAAGGTTAATCGTTTTTTTGGTGTTTTCACGAATCTGCGCCGCGGCATTAATAGAGCAGATAGAAAAAACCGATAGGAGTGTCAGGCTAAGTGTAGTTTTAAACAAATTCATCATGGTTTTTAAATAAAGTAATCCAGGAATACAAGCCAGGTGCATGAATTTCAAACAAACCCAGACGTTGTATTCAGGCGGTAAACCTAGAGAAGCGATGTTAAGTGAGGATTAACATACAATGATGGTTTTTAATGAAATTTCCCCGGCTTGGGATAATGTTAAAAATCAGGAAGCTCCGGAGCTAAGGCGGTATATATCATATCTCTATAAACACGGAGCTCCTCGGAGCTAGCAGCGCTTCCTCTTGACAAGCATTTCTAACCCGTCATTTCGACGACCCTTCGAGGAGAAATCCCCCTTCCGGGCCACGAGTTTGCGGAGTGAGCACCGCGTTCATTAATTGCTTAACATATTGAATTACTTGGATTTCTAACCCGTCATTTCGACGACTCTTGGAGGAGAAATCTCCCTTCCGGGCCGATAGTTCGCAAAGAGAGTACCGTGTTCATTAATTGTTTAACATATTAAATTAGTTAGATTTCTAACCCGTCATTTCGACGACCCTTCGAGGAGAAATCCCCCTTCCGGGCCGGTAGTTCGCGAAGAGAGTACCGTGTTCATTAATTCCTTAACATATTGAATTAGTTGGATTTCTAAGCCGTCATTTCGACGACTCTTGGAAGAGAAATCTCCCTTCCGGGCCGGTAGTTCGCGAAGAGAGTACCGCGTTCATTAATTGCTTAATATATTGAATTAGTTGGATTTCTAACCCGTCATTTCGACGACCCTTGGAGGAGAAATCTCCCTTCCGGGCCGGTAGTTTGCGGAGTGAGCACCGTGTTTATTAACATATTGAATTAGTTTCTAACCCGTCATTTCGACGACCCTTGGAGGAGAAATCTCCCTTCCGGGCCGGTAGCTTGCGGAGTGAGCACCGTGTTCATTAATTGCTTGACATATTGAATTAGTTGGTTTCTAAACCGTCATTTCGACGACCCTTGGAGGAGAAATCTCCCTTCCGGGCCACGAGTTTGCGGAGTGAGCACCGTGTTTATTAATTGCTTAACATATTGAATTAGTTTCTAACCCGTCATTTCGACGACCCTTGGAGGAGAAATCTCTCTTCCGGGCCACGAGTTTGCGGAGTGAGCACCGTGTTTATTAACATATTGAATTAGTTTCTAACCCGTCATTTCGACGACCCTTGGAGGAGAAATCTCCCTTCCGGGCCGGTAGTTTGCGGAGTGAGCACCGTGTTTATTAACATATTGAATTAGTTTCTAACCCGTCATTTCGACGACCCTTGGAGGAGAAATCTCCCTTCCGGGCCACGAGTTTGCGAAGAGAGCACAACAGTGATAAAGCAAGGGTGCTAATATGCGGTAGGTACATCTGGCCGGGAAAATCTGTATCAGCAGGGGCTCTCGCAGAGAACCTTTCGTTCTGTAATTGCTAAAGACGTCGGAATAGTTAGATAAATACCCGATTAAAATCAACCTGGTTTTTTAAGATATGTGAGATATCTCCTCCCAAGGGGCCGTCGAAATGACGTAAACCCTTGTGACAATAAAACAGCCGGACCAGCAAACCGTATTAAAACTCATACTGCAAGCTCATCCATAAACTCCTGCCGGTAGAGTTGATACCGCTGCCATGAGTGCGGTAATCCTGGTTAAATAGGTTTTGAGCACTTAATCTCAACTGGAAAGGCTTAAAATTATACCCGGAATATAGATTTAAAACCCTCCAGCCGGGAGTACCTCCCGTGGGTATTCGGTTGTCATCAATGTCTCCCTTAGCCAGACGGGTCTGATCATCTGCCCAGGCAATTTCAGCGTTCGCATAGAAGGACGTCCATTTGTAGTTTACAGCAAAGTTGCCGTTTAATGGAGGAATCCTTCTGAGGGGCTCTAAACCGGAAATATTTTCTCCATGGTTAAAAGAAATAAATCCGTTAAACGACAAACGGTTGTTAGCCTGCCATTCGATGTATCCTTCAATTCCTTTAATTAGAGCCTTCCCGGTATTTTCTTTCATGTAGACTTTATAACCGTTAATTTCTTCCCCGGTCTGGATTCTGGTAATCAGATTACTCAGTTTGTTGTAATACAAAGCTGCACCCGCATTCCAGTTATCTGAAGCATACTTATATCCTGCTTCTGTATTATAACTTTTCTCGGGTTTTAAGGAGTAGGAGGGTAGTTCATACCGGAAATCAACAATTCCTAAAGTACCCATGTCGTCAATGTTCGGAGCGCGGTAACCACTGTTAAAAGATGTATAAATGTGATGATTTTTGAGGTTATAGCTAATCCCCGCATTGAAAACAAAAGCCGCGGGATTTACATCAATATTTCCCAATTCCTTATCACTTACAGATGCCTTTAGCCAGTTGTACCGGGCCCCGGCCTCTATATTGAATCGTCCATAAGTTAAATGGTGAATGCTATAAACAGATGCGTTTAAATAGGAGGAACCGTCGGGGTATAATCCACGCAGATTCTGCCGTGTTCCGTCCTGGCTGTTGATACTTTCGCGGCTGCTGTTTATTCTATCCCGATATACTTCGGCACCGCTATTTGCTGTCCAGTTAGAGTTTAACTGAGAAAACAGTTCGGCAGATAAATTCGATGTATTTACTATATCTCTTTCATGGCCTGAAGTAACGCTGGCATTTTTCCTGCTGTTTCTTTCTTCGAGGCTGTGGTTAAAAGAAGCGTTGATATTCAATTGCTGAAAAATAGGATTTTGGCTCCTGGTCATAAATTTAAGGTATGCCAGGTTCCTTGTTTGTATTCCCATTTCGTTCAGCGAATAATTCTCAAGTTTTACTTTGTGATATACATCCACATTTCGTTGTTGTACAAACTGGTTTGCCAACGTAAGCTCGGATGTTTCCGAGAGTTTCCACCGCGCTTTCAGGTAAGCGTCAGCTTCTGTATAGCCGGAGGGTGATTGCCTGCCGGTCGTATCACCCCCTACCAGGTCGCCGAAATCCTTAACACTCAGGATGCCTATGAGGGCCATTTTGGGACCTGTCATATTAAAATCACCGCTCCCGGATTTCTCCATATCGGAGTTCCAATACTTGCCCATTAGTTTACCGCTATATTCTTTTTGATCTGTGAAGGCAGCTTCTTTTGTGAGAACCTGTATCACGCCACCGATAGCGTCAGAACCATATTGGACAGAGCCACTTCCCCTCAGCACTTCCATCTTCTGAATGGTGAAAGGGTCGATGGTATTAAGATATTGATTCGGACCATAACGGAAAGTAGAATTGTTCATGCGGATGCCATCAATCATAATCAGTGTTTGATTCCCTGTCAGGCCCCTGATGAATGGAGATCCGCCACCATGATTGGTCTTTTGAACGAATACGCCCGGAACATTAGTTAACGCCTCAGGGGTTGAGCGGGGCAAGGTGGCTGATTGGGATGGGTCATGGGCAACGCTGAGGGCATAAGGTAAATTTGAAGATGTGGTTTGTCTCCTCGAAGCCGACACTACCTGTATTTCTGAAAGCTGTCTGAAAATGCTTTTGAGCTGCACATCGAAATTTAACCCGGCGGCGTTTACCTCAAGTTTGGCCAGGAAGGTTTCAAACCCGACATGACTAACTTTTAAAATATATTTACCCGTTGACAGACCTGTGAAAGCGAAGTTCGCGTTAGCGTCTGAAAGAGTTTTACGTATCTGTGATCCTTCAAGAACAACCGTGGAACCCGCCATGGAGTCTCCTGTCCGTTCATTATAGATTCTTCCCCTAAGGGTTTGCGCAGTTACGGATAAAACAAAGCAGGAGCAGAGCAGCACGAGTAAAAAACGTTTCATTGATAGTTAGTTTTAATCTGTCTTGACGACAATTGAAAAATCCGGGTTAGTAAATAACCCGGATTTATTTAAAAGACATTCAGCAGGGTTTAATCCTCTTCCTCGTTTTTTTTAGCCTCCAGTTTAACAAACCCGCTTCTTCGTGGTGCCGGCATAACTGAATCTTCGCCTTTGACTGACTTCCAAACGACCTCATTCAAGTCAAGGTCAGGTGCAGCATCTTCTCTGGCGAAATTCCATTTCTCCGAGCGTTCTGCACTTTTGTTCAATACCACATTACGTTGTTCGAGATCTACGTTAGCAGGTATTACTTTGTAGGGCTTCAAATTAGCAGTTGATGTGAAAACGTCAGACATTGGAACCGCCGCTGCGTCATACTGACTCATTGGGGGCAGGCCAAGAATTAGTTCCATTGTGCGGAGCATGCCGGAAGTTGAATACATGGTACTGTTAACCGAGTTGCGTTTGGTGTAGGGGCTTATTACAAAAGCAGGGGATCGGTGAGCATCCACGTGGTCAGGACCGTTCTGAGCATCGTCTTCAAGAACAAAAATGGCCGACTCGTTCCAAATACTGCTATTGGAAATGTGTTCTACCAATTGACCCAGGGCAAGGTCATTGTCGGCCACTGCGGCTGTCGGACTAATCTTCCCTATCCTTTGTCCGCTGGTGTGATCATTTCCGATACGGATCGTATTGAACTGCGGTACCGAGTTGATGGCAAGCAGGGAATCAAAATCGGCTTTAAAAATGCTTATGCGGTCGACATCTTTTATATCCAGGTTGTAGGAAGGATATTTCAATGAGATGTGTCCCTCCAATGATTTGGTGGTGGCTTTTCCATTGCTTGTAAACTCGCCGTAGCTGCGGTAACTCACACCGGCGCGCTGACAATAGTCCCAAATATAACCATCACGGGGATAAGCAATTTTACGGCTTCCTTCGTAATCATACGTGCCGCCGCGTCCACCGTAGCTGGTTGGCCATGTTTTCTCAGTATAATCAGTTGCGTACGCAGCCATACTCCAGTTATGTCCGTCGGCGCTAACCTCGGCGTCTACATAAAAATTGTCAAGCAATACAAATTCTCGGGCAAGTGCATGGTGATTAGGGGTAACTCTTTCCGGAAAAATGCATAACGTAGAATCGCCATTTCCCTCCTTCATATCACCCAAAACCTGGTCGTAGGTGCGGTTTTCCTTAATCACATAAAACACATGCTTTATTGGTGATTTTCCTCCCTGGATATTAGGGATCGGGTTGCCTTCTGCACCTTTTGTCTTTGTTTCAAGAGCTTTATTGTATGGGGTATTACTGTAAACCTGCTTAGAAAATTCTTCCAGTTGGGTTTCATTAGGCTCATCAATAACCGACAGCGTACCTTTAAATAAACTTCCTATATATTGTACTTCCTTTTGTTCGGTTATGCCAGTGTGTGTACCGCTATTATCTGTTTTCTTAATGGGCTGAGGTCCATTCGGATTGGCCATCGAAGTAAAGCCTTTACCGTTAGATACAAAGATTTTCTTACCGGCGGTGCGAACATTGGTGGGATACCAGCCTGTTGGAATAAATCCTTTTGAAGTGCTTTTACCTGGAGTAGATACATTGAAAACAGCCAGGCAATTATTGTTGGCATTGGCGATATACAGCGTTTTCTCATCAGCAGATAAAGCCAGGCCGTTGGTGGTACTGCCGGTTAATTTTGTTGGGTAGAGAGCCGTTGAAATAACCTCGATCACTTTCTGAGTGCGTGTGTCAATCACTGATACTGAATTGTCGTTCGCGTTAGCTACAAACAGAAATTTACCGTTTTTACTTTGAATCAATTCGTTAGGATGGCTTTCTGTAGCAATCTCTCTGACGAGTTTTAATGTCCTGGCATCATATATAGCAACTTTATCGCCGCCCCATAGGGATATGTAAAGCATGCTTTTATCTGGTGACAACAGGCAATCGTAAGCTTCATGACCCAGGGTGGTTTTGTTGATCAGATTTTTTGTTTTAAGATCAAAAACATACAGGGAATTGTCTTCCTTGGTAACGGTATACAGTCGTCCGCCCTTATCATCTACCTCAATACCGGTTGGACCGATTTTATTAGGCCATGCTTTACCCAGAACAAGGGTATCGGCGGCGGCAAGTTTGTTATCTTTAATAGGGTAGATTAAAATAATATTGTCATTGGCGCCTGAAACGTACAACTTCTGCTCATCCGCACTAAATTTCAAGCCGTACCAGGCCTTCTTGATAGGCTGTTCGTGCAGGATTTTTTCTGTTCTGGGATCAATTAACTGAATACTGTGTTTGCTCTGGCCGTTATTGCTTACAGCCATCAGTTTTTGGGAATTTGAAATCTGGATATTTAAGGGTAGGTCGCCCAGTGGCAAAGACCGGCCAGCCGGACTTAAAGACCATCCGTTAGGCAAAAGAACTTTACCGGGTTTAGAAGTGTTGGCTACATTCTGAGCTTTAAGGCTTGTCACATTAAAGCTGAACATAACGGCGCAAAAAGCAATAGTAAGTAAGCAATTGTTTGCAGGCTTGTGCATAGATTAATAAATAGCGATCCTCGATATCAATTGGATCAGGTTAGAATATGTTCAGCAAAAAAACCCTTTGCTTATTAGCTGCATATTAAGAAACAGTAATCTTTTGAAATGATTGGCCACACTCTATTGCCTTTATTACTTAGAAACGGCAGGCTTTCACGACCAATAACCATTGAAATTATTACATGAATTTATATGAATGGTTTGATAAAACTGTTAGATCGAAAGGAGATTAGTCGGAGAAACATTATACTATTGAATCTTCCGCATCCATTAATTATTGAATTGATAGAAGGGGAATGTAATAACACCCAACAAACACTATCTTCATGGAGCGAATGATAAGAGGCGCCATAATTATATTCATCTCATAATTTAATAAATGGGACACGAAGACAAAGTAAAAGCTGCAGTTGCGCTGGCGTTTATTGCGCTTGTCATCTTACTATTCCCGCCAATAGCAGCAGGCCAGCAGATAAAAAGACTGGATGGAAGTTCGATCAGCCCTGATTCTCTTAAGAGTAAGATCGTATTCTTAATGGAGAAGGCAAAAGTGAAGGGACTTGAACTGGCAATCTTCAACAAAAACAAAGTGGTTTACAAACAGGCATTTGGTATTGCTAACGATGCCAATGTACCTCTTCGCACCTCGATGAATGTGTATGGCGCGTCTTTGAGTAAAGCAGTATTTGCCGTGCTTGTGATGAAGCTGGTAGAAGAGGGTGTCCTTGCACTCGATAAGCCCCTGCAAAGCTATTTACCGAAACCCATTTATGAATATCCCCAGAAAACCAAGTGGCAGGATAATTATAGTGATCTGCGGACCGATACGCTTCACAAAAAGATCACCGCCAGGATGTGTCTGGATCATACAACGGGATTTCCGAACTGGCGCTGGGATAATCCGGACGGGAAACTAACTATCACGTTTCCTCCGGGCAGCAGGTATAGTTATTCAGGAGAAGGGATGGTTTACCTGCAGACTGTAATTGAGAAGCTCACCGGAAAGTCGCTGGAACATCTTATGGACGAAAAGATCTTTGTCCCGTTTAATATGAAAAATTCGGCCTACATCTGGCTGCCAAAGTTTGAGGCCGACTATGCGCTCGGTTATAATGAGGAAGGGAAGAGTTATGAAAAAGACAAAGACAATGAGGCTCGTTCGGCTAGCACGCTCGAGACGACGCTTGACGATTATGCTAATTTTATCCAAGCTTTGTTAGAGGGTAAGGCGCTTAAAAAGGAGTCGCGGCAGGAAATGTTCCATCCACAGTTCCGCTTGCGTTCTGTGAGCCAAATGGGCTCCCTGTCTCGCAGGGACACAAGTGCTAACGACGGCATTTCGTTAAGCTATGGCCTGGGTTGGGGATTACTGAAGTCACCTTACGGCTGGGGCGCCTTTAAAGAAGGGCATGGAAACGGATTTCAACATTACTCGATCATTTTCCCTGAAACAGGCACCGGTATAGTGATTATGACCAACAGTGATAACAGTGAAAGCATGTTCAAAGAGCTTCTCGAAATCGCTATCGCAGATAAGTATACTCCCTGGAAATGGCAAAACTATATTCCTTACAATGATCCTCCCCGGTAATAAGTCAAAGACCTTATTGAACTGAATGTGGTCAGTTATCAATTGTGTTGAAATAGGAGAGTTTTCAGTCTAAACGTACGGCTCTCCTAAATCGATCTTTAAGCACTTACTGATTGGTTTGAACCGATCCTGTTGTTTCCTTATTCACGTTTTGGGTTCTTGAGTGATGCCATGTCAATCACAAACCGGTACTTAACATCTCCCTTCAGTAATCGCTCATAGGCTTCATTGATTTGCTGAATGTTGATCATCTCTATATCGGAAACGATACCATGTTTACCACAGAAATCCAGCATCTCCTGTGTTTCGGCAATGCCACCAATCATCGAACCGGCAAAGCTTCTGCGGTAGGGGATCAGGCTAAATGCAGCCACGGGAAGTGGATGTTCGGGTGCGCCTACTAAAGCCAGGGAGCCATCGACCCTTAACAGGTTCAGGTATGCATTGATGTCGTGTTGTGCGGAAACGGCGTCCAGAACAAAATGAAGTTTACCTGCATAACGCTTCATTTGCTCTTTATCTTTCGAGAGTACCACATCGTCTGCGCCAAGCCTTTTTGCATCTTCAAACTTTGAAAGCGAAGTTGTAAATACGATAACTTCCGCACCCATCGCTTTGGCGATCTTAACACCCATGTGCCCCAAACCTCCAATGCCCACGATACCGACCTTTTTGCCGGGACCTACATTCCAATGCTTCAGAGGAGAATAGGTTGTTATCCCCGCACACAATAATGGAGCAGTAGCCGCCAGGTCAAGGTTCTCGGGCACGCGTAAAACATAGTTTTCATTAACGACAATGCTTTCTGAGTATCCCCCATAGGTTTGGGTGCCAAGAAACTTATCCGGGGAATTATAGGTTCCGGTATTCCCTTCTTCACAGTATTGTTCTAAGCCTTCTTTACAGTAGTCGCATTCACGGCAGCTATCTACCATACAGCCTACAGCCGCCAAATCACCTGCTTTAAATTTGGTAACATGATCACCAACACTTACAACTTTACCAACGATCTCATGTCCTGGTACGCAGGGGTAGACAGTACCGTGCCATTCGTTTTTTGCTGTGTGAAGGTCTGAGTGGCAAACACCGCAATACATAATTTCAATTTCAACATCGTGTGATTTGGGCGTCCGGCGATGAATGTTTAACTGGTTAAGGGAGGCCTCTGCCGCCTCTGTACCAAAAGCCTTTACCTCTTTTGATTCAACGGCAATCACTCCTTCGGCTGTTGTTCTTACTGCTTCCATAAGTTCTAGTTTTTAATATAACTTCATAACCACATCACGGTTTGTATTCAAACCATGTTTTTTTGAGATCTAAGCGCTCCATTTTAAAGAGCCACAGCAATTGTCACTGCCGTGTAGTCTTGTTATTTTATTGATTTCATTTCAAAACTACATTTCATAGTCGTATGAGATATACAGCAGGTTAATAAATACCGCTAGCTATTTAAACAAAAAGCTATAAAGATGCCTGAGCTCAAAACAAAAGCCCCTGAAATAAGATTTACAGGGGCTGATTTGATACTTATCCTGCCTTTTCAGTCAGGAAATCCCCTAGGTTCTGTTCCAGTAATTCTGTATTATAGTCTGAATCAACGGCATTATTCGATAAAGTGATCTCATCGTCAGATACAATTATTGTAAAGGCATTGCCTTCAATAACTTCCGGAAATAAAACATTGATCACATCGTATACATGGCCATACTCAATAGTAAGGTTGGAATTCAGTTTACCGTTAATATAGTCGGCAAACTCCTTTTTTAACAGGTCGAACAAAGCTTCCGCACTTAGCGGTTTAACATTTTTTATTGGTGTCATAGAGATTTTTTTTAAAGTTAGCTTAAAGACCCGCTATTCCGGCTTATAATCCCTTATTTCAACAGGTTAGATTTTCTATCACGCTAAATGCAGCTTTTGTGCAAGAGCAGGACATCATCTGATTATGCGCAGAATTGCATCTCCTTATCAGAAACATTCTCATGAATAAACAGGTTTTGTATCGTTCTCCGTAACGGTGAATTTATTCTTTCTGTATTCTTTTATAATTATCAACAACTATATTCGGTGATGAGAATGTTTTCGATTGGCTTTCCAAACGGTGAGGGCACAGGCTTTGAGTTGGCGGGGCAAAGTTAATTCCAGGCGACTTAAGCCCGATCGATCTTAAGCGTAGAACTATTACAATAATCCTGGTTGTGTTTACATATGAATGTATTAAATAGAAGAACTATTATAAAAGGGATGGTCGGTGCGGTGGCTCTTACCGGGGCCGAAAAGTTAACGTCGCATACTATGGCCAATGATAAAATTGAAGGAAGTTTGAAAGGTAATGTAAATCACTCTGTGTGCCGGTGGTGCCTGGACGAAATGCCTATTGATCAACTTTGCAAAGAGGCGAAACGAATAGGAATGACGGCTATCGATCTCGTGGGCCCCAAAGACTGGCCTGTTCTTAAAAAGTACGGACTCTATTCGTCGATGTGCAACGGAGCTGAGATAAACCTGGTTGATGGTTGGAATACAAAGGCTAATCATCCGACTTTAGTTAGAAATTATTCTGACATGATCATAAAGGTCGCCGAAGCGGGATATAGGAATTTGATCTGCTTTAGCGGAAATCGGCGCGGAATGGATGATGAAACCGGCTTACAAAATTGTATAGAAGGCTTGCAACAAATTTTGCCTCTCGCCCGGCAGCATAATGTGGTGCTGGTGATGGAGTTACTAAATAGTAAGATTGATCACCCGGACTATCAGTGCGACAACTCGAAATGGGGCGTGGAATTATGCAAGCGTTTGGGCAGTGAGAATTTTAAATTGCTCTACGATATCTATCACATGCAAATTGACGAAGGAGATGTTATTCGTACTATTCAGGCAAATCATCACTATTATGCACATTATCATGCAGCCGGTGTTCCTGGGCGTCATGAGATCGATGATAGTCAGGAGTTGTTTTACCCTGCTATTGTAAGAGCCATCCTTGCCACAGGTTTTACCGGATTTATAGCTCAGGAGTTTATTCCTGTGAACAAGGACAAAATCTCGTCTTTTCAAAAAGCCATTCAGATTTGCGATTTGTAGCGAGATGATCAATGATTATACGCCGAAGCCATTTAATTAGCGAGTTTGCCAAATTTGTGAGCAACCAAGCATGCGTTTTATCAGTAGCTTATAGCTCCTGATTGCAAAAGGCCAGCTCGCTTTCGCTGAACATCTTAACAATAAACAAGTTGTTAAGATGTTCCTGGTAGCGCTCGAGATTAGTGTCCACACTCGGGTTCTTCTCGACATCATGGAAATGGATGCTCTCCAGCGGAGTCATACCGGTAAAGGCATTCATTTTGTGAAATCCGAACAAAGCGCCGTCATCCACACTTCGCTCGTTAAAAAACTCGCCGGGCAGGGTGAAAGCAGTAGCAGGAGCATTCCAGGAAGAAGTGACCAGGTACTTTTTGCCGTGCAGCATACCGCCGGTTCCGTAGTTAATAGCCGGATTCAGTGATGAGCGACCGTCGCTATGATAAATTCCTTTTTTATGACCTTCCGTAAATACCACGTCGATGTATTTCTTTAAGCCGTGGGGAACCTGAAACCACCATATTGGGGTGTGGTAAATAATCACATCAGCCCATACATAGTTTTCTACTTCCTTTTCAGGATCGTATTCCTCGTTGATATCGGTAGCTCTGATCGCAAAGCCTTCGTGGTCATTAAAGAACTCCTGCGTCTTATCAAAGATCGTTTTATTAAAACGGCCTCCTGAGTGTCCAAACACCTGTCCGCCGTTGATGATAAATATTTTTTTATTTTCCATTGTATTTATATCATTTGATTAAGCACAAATTTAAGGTCGGATGAAGTCTTATTAAAATAACTTAAATCATAGCTTTGTATCATAATTATAATAGATAGATCATGGTCAACTTAGAATGGTTCAGAACATTTAAAGCGATTTATGAAACCGGATCGCTAACCGGTGCTGCCGAATCCCTGTTTGTATCGCAGCCGGGCGTCAGTCTGCATCTCAGTTCTCTGGAGTCTTACGTAGGGTTCAAACTCTTTGACCGGTCTTCACGAAAGATGGTGGCCACCGAAAGAGGAAAAATCCTTTATAATTATATCCAGGAACCAATCATTAAGCTGCAGGAAGCTGAACAACATTTCCACCGAACCACGGAAAAGGATGTGCCAACGATCAGTATTGGTATGTGTTTCGAGACCTTTCAGTTCACACTTGAGCCCTACCTGCCCACCCTGCCATTCAATGTGATCATCAAGTTCGGCGACTATCCGCAAATGTTGAATGACCTCGATAGCGGGATTCTGGACCTGATTATCACGCCGCAAAAAGGTGACTATAAGGGCCTGGTCTATAAGCCGTTCTTTAAGGAAAAGATTGTTTTGGTCGCAGGTGCAGAGACTGATACAAAGGATTTTGCAGCATTACTAAAGGATGAAGACCTGCCGGGGTTACAAGACTGGCTGAAGCTTCAGACCTGGTATGGCACTGCGGGCGATATGGAACACCTGCGCAGGTTCTGGCATATGAATTTCAATAAACGCCCCGACTTTAAACCGAATTTCATCGTACCTAATATGAGTTCTATTCTGCGGTGTATCAGCGGCAGGTCAGGCCTGGCGGTCATTCCGGATTTCCTGTCAAAAAACGAAAGGGAATCCGGGGGTATTAAAATATTGTGGCAAGGCAGGAAGGTTATTGAGAACACGCTTTATTTCGGTACCCGGAATAAAACGATCTATGCTGAGCAGATCCGGCAGGTGCAGACGATCTTTGAGAAGGAAATGTTATAGGTTATTACACGGGTTTTAAAATCATTGGTGAAGGATAAAACAGGGGTGGTAACTTGATCTCTTTTAAAAGGCAGAAAACCACCTCCGTCTGCTGATAGAAGCAGCCACCTCCTCAGCTGAGGATAACGTCTATGAATGGTTTTCAGTTATGAACGATGGTTGAATTCCATCTAAGGATAAACTCTGATTTATCCAGATAGTTTCCAAGTTTCTACCTTCTATTGCCGCTCACCGCTGCTTTCCTCCGCTGGCCCTTCAGGGCGGAGGTGGTTCGGCTGCTTAGCAAGAAAAGATCTTCACCGATAAACTACCATCAAATTTGTTAGAGGATTTTACTATCATACTATAACAAACCATGTCGCGACTTTAAGGGCTATTGAAGGACACAAACCATTGACTGAAGGCTGAACAACAGCATCGCCCGATCGCGTTCTAATGTTTCTTACCAAACAGTTTTTTCATAAGTAACACAACTTTCTCTACCACAAAACCTACGATCAATCCGCCGATAGCACAAGCTATCACTTTGCCAAGCCAGGCAACCGCTGGCATGTGGGCTAAACCTTCTTCCAGATCATGAAGCAGATGACTGGTAAACGGAATACCGTGGGCAATAATTTCAGCACCTACCCAAAGCATGGCAGCTGTACCTACATAACTCAGGTAACGTAACAAGTGTGGCATAGATAATACCAGGCCCCGGCCAAATTTCTGCGTAGCAGGGTGGAATTTATCCTGCGCCAGGTGCACCCCAATATCATCTGCTTTAACGATGAGGCCAACAAAACCATATACGGCCACTGTAATAAAAACCGCCACAGCCAGCAGCACTACAATCTGGTTAAGCAAAGGTTGATGGCTCACCTGGCTATATGCAATGGCAATAATTTCTGCCGACAAAATAATATCTGTTCGCACTGCACCTGTAACACGTTCCTCTTCCAGCTCCTCGGGGGTAATGTTTTTTATTTCTTCACTTTCAACTTTTACATCGGGGTGCCTGGTAAACATAGAATGCACCTTTTCGTAACCCTCGAAACATAAATAAGCACCGCCTAACATTAATATCGGCGTAATAGCCCAGGGGGCAAAGAAGCCAAGTAATAAGGCGCCCGGGCTTAGGAAAAGCAGTTTATTTATCAGGGACTTTTTGGCAATCCGGAAAATAATAGAAAGTTCCCTCGATGGATCGAGGCCTACAACATACTTGGGCGTAACGGCGGTATCGTCGATCACAATGCCAGACACCTTGCCGGTGGTTTTTGCCACCTGGGCTGGAACATCATCCAAACTGGCTGCGCTTGCTTTTACCAAAGCCGAAATGTCATCTAATAAAGCAAAAAATCCTGAAGCCATATTTTTAATTCTTGTTATTTATTTTCCTGTAAACCGATGCACGTCTTTCTTCACAGCGGCGCAGCAAGATAAGTACAGCTTTTTAATTAACAAGTTTGATGCTTCGAAGAATAATTTCTCTTTTAACCTGTTCGCCGATAGTGAATTTTTAAAAACGAAAAGGCTAAAAAGATTCATTTACCAATATTTGCGCAAAAAAAGGGAAGCTCCGAATGCACAAACTGCATCCGGAAGTTCCCATAATCTATCTTTTAGTCTGCTTGCATATTCTATTTTGCTAGGCATTCATACCACCATCAATAACCTGGGTAGTACCGGTAATGAACCTGCTATCATCGCCTGCAAGGAAAAGTACGAGCTGTGCGATCTCCTCAGGATCCGCATATCGGCCAAGTGGAATAGCTTTTTCAAACTCCTTCTTGATTGCTTCAGCTCCGCCAGGCGCATAACCTGCTTCGAGTGAACGCATCATCCGGTTATCAACCGGAGAGGGATTAATTGTGTTAACTCTAACCTTCATGGGCGCCGCTTCAATGGCCAGATTTCGCATTATGCCCACCACCGCATGCTTCCTGGCTATATAGGCGCTCACGTTCGGACTACCTGCAATACCGGCTACTGATGAGGTCATGATTATGCTTCCGCCATCATTCATCTGCGGCAGAACATACTTATTACCCAGCCATACACCTTTCACGTTAACTGCAATTACTTTGTCAAAAACGTCTTCGGGATAGTCTACTACTGGTTTGACTACGCCCTCAATACCGGCATTATTAAAGAATATGTCAATCTTTCCAAAGGCTTTTACCGCTTCCGCAACATACCGCTGTACGTCAGCAGCGCTGGTAACATCCGCTGCGGTGTATCTCACATCCGGACTACCCAGTTCTTCCACAGCTTCCTTCAATGCGTCTTCTTTCAAGTCTACCAGCAACACTTTTGCGCCCTGGGCTAAAAATAGCTTCGCTGTTATTTTACCTATACTGCCAGCAGCGCCTGTAATAATGGCTACCTTATTTTCCTATTTTCTCATGATAATTGGGTTTTATGTAAGAATAATCTGCGAGCAACAGGAGCGTCCTGATGTCGCGTTAAAGAACTCATAAGCTATCTATATTTGCCCCGTTATTGTTGAAGCTGCAACACGGTAGCTTTGAGCGTATACAAAGGTGCCGAAAACCGCAGGCCTGGGGCGATGAGTTAAGTCAAGAAAGGACATTGATTAATGTCAATTTGAAATAGAGCTATTAGCTTTCAGCGTTCAGAAGACAGCTAAATTTGTGTTAAACTGAATTGCCGGATTATTAAAGAACTGGAAGGAAATTGATGGTTAAACTTCCCTCATCTCTAATTAAAACAAAGGTTAATAATTATTTTGTGATGTTTGTATTGATACCTATTACAGGTAAAGACTAAAGTTATAACATAATGAACCAAGGCGAATCACAGGGAAGTTGCAGTATTCTTACCAATCACACGGATACTATCAATCTGCGGGAGTCTGATCCATTTTATAACATATTTCTCTTTGAGGGAACGGGAACCGTAAAGATTGACCTGACCGAATATGATGTCAGCGGAAAGATCCTGTTGTTCACTACCCCGTATCAGTTTGTACGCTTTAACGCTAACGAGCCATTTGACATTCTAACCCTTCAATTCCATGGTGATTTTTACTGCATAGAGTATCATAAAAAGGAAGTCGCCTGCAATGGGTTGTTATTTAATAACATATATCTGCAGCCATTTATTGCATTGAATGAGGATGAATTTTTTGAGATACGAGTTCTTTTTGATAAACTGTCTAAAGAGGTAAGTCACGCAGATAGCTATTCACAGGCAGTCGTTCGGGCTTACCTGCAATTGGTGCTGGCATTGAGCAGTAAGATTAAAATAGCTGATCTTGATACCATTGCCAATGAAAATATCAATAATCCAATCATGAGATTTAAGAACTTATTGGAGACTCATTTTAACAAAGAGCGTCAACCTTCATTCTATGCGGAGCAGTTGGGAATTTCTCCTAATTCATTCTCCAAGCAATGTAAAATTCAGTTTATGAGATCTCCCTCCGAGCTTATCCAGGAAAGAGTGATCCTGGAAGCGAAGAAGTTAATTCATCTCACCTATAAAAGCATGAAGGAAATAGCTGCAGAGCTGAATTTTGATGATGAAAATTACTTCAGCCGCTATTTTAAGAAACATACTGGAATAACGCCAACCACCTTTCGTGAAACCGTTGGAATATCCATCGTAGCAGATTTGTCCAGATAAAAACCATATCTGTCCATTGTGGGGAGATCCGTTACCTCGCAAATTTGTTTTTCATTATTCCAATCGATATGTTATCATTCTTAGCGAAAGCACAGGGACAGTTTTTTAATTTCATGCGAATAGCCATTTTTATCGTGATGGCCTGGATCGGCGGTTTAAAAGCTTTTCAGTACGAAGCAGATGGGATCGTTGCCTTTGTGGCAAATAGTCCGGTAATGAGCTTTTTTTATCATGAGAAGGCTCCGGATTACAAAAACTATAAGAACAAAGAAGGGGAGGTAGTTGAAAAGAACATTCAGTGGCATACTAAAAACGGAACCTATAGTTTCTCCTACTTGTTAGGTGCGACAATCATCATTATCGGCCTGGCAATGCTGGCTGGTATCTTTAGCCATCACCTTGGAATTATAGGCGGTCTGCTAACATTTGGAATGTCAGTGGTAACCTTAAGTTTTTTAATCACTACACCCGAAACCTGGGTGCCCGATCTGGGCGGGCCTGAGCATGGCGTCCCTTACTTGTCTGCTGCGGGCAGACTAGTAGTAAAAGACGTGATCATGGCAGCTGGAGGACTATTGTGTGCATCTGATTCTGCGGCTTCATTGTTGAGAAACAGGTATGTTAATTAGGAATTCAGTCTAAATGGTTTTGATTCCTGCAAAAAGCTGTAGTAAGAATGGAGAGAGCAGTTTTTATTGTAGTGAAAGAGCATTCCAATATGAAGCCCGCAAAAATTTTATCGAATGCAGGAAGCTCCTCTCGAGCTCGATTATCATTTAATTGTTTCTATAGACAGGTTACTCCTCGGGAGCATTACGGCGGATATTGATGTAGCTCCGTGTTTATAGATATGCGCCCTATATCGCAAAGCCCCAGAGCGCTTTCTTATTTTTTTTGTTTCAGTTTTATACCCCAGACTTCGTGCCCATTTTTATTCAGGGATCTTTCAATCTGTATTTTCATCACACTAAGCTCCTTTGTGATTTTTTTTATAGCCTGATTAATTGATCAATTCTGTCCCTTTAATGTATTTCTTAGGATATAATGCTAATTTTGATAACCTTGCTGTCAAATGAGGAGCAACCGATACGGACCTTCATTAGAATAGGGCGGCTTACAAACATTTTAGAGAAATACTGTTTAAACGATAGCGGAATTCATTTTCTCTTCTGCACATTTGGTATGATCCATACCAATGCATACATCGAAAACGGTTCCTGAACCTTTTCCGAGTATTCCATACGTTCACCTTTTACAGGTCTGGTCCCCGGCCTTCTAAAATTGATTACATGGGGATCTGAACTTAATATGAAGGACATAACTACCACCGTTTTTGATATGTTGTCGGGTTTGCGAACCGCTTTTCAAGGGGATAATGGAATTTTGTATTCCGGCAACGGTAAGCCCTTCCTTTCTGAACTCTACAGTTCCGGCCAGATGGACAATCACGCTAAAGTGGTTGCACGGTCGCATCAATTACAAAAAAGAAGTACTGCACCTCAGCTTTTAAAAAGACTGGAGACCAATGAGGAATCATTATTAGAGGTTCGTAATGTGCTGGTAGAAAGTATCCGCACCGGCAAAGATATTACCCCCGGGGCAGAATGGTTGCTGGATAATTTTTACCTTATAGAAGAGCAGGTTGTTCTGGCCAGAAAGCATTTGCCAAAAGGCTACAGCGAAGGCCTCCCATACCTGACGACCGGTGTTCCCAGGGTTTATGATATAGTGCTGGAAATCATTTCACACAGTGATGGCCGGGTTGATGTTAAGAGTCTGACCAGCTTCATTGCCTCTTATCAAACATATTCAATTTTAACCCTGGGCGAACTATGGGCGATCCCGATTATGGTCCGGCTTGCTACTATTGAGAATCTGCGCAGGGTTTCCGGAATAATCGCTTTAGATATAATTGATCAAAACCTGGCTAATTACTGGGCTGGCAAAATGATCAGAACTGTAATGGAGGAGCCCGGCAACCTGGTGTTGACCATTGCAGATATGGCAAGGTCAAAACCTGTATTAGACAGTGCCTTTGTTTCAGAGTTTATTCGGGAACTTCAGGGCAAGGGGCCTGCTTTGGCACTACCGCTTAGCTGGATGGAACAGCAATTAGCTGCGGCGGGCCTTAGTAGCGGCGACCTGGTTAGCCAGGAAAGTCAAAAGCAAGCATTTGACCAGGTCTCTGTCCGCAATAGCATTGGAACACTTCGCTTTATCGGCGCAACTGACTGGCGGGAATTTGTTGAAACGCTAAGTAGTGTTGACCAAGTGTTAAGACAAGACACCACCGGTACTTACCCACTGATGGATTTTGCCACCCGCGACAGGTATCGCCACGTTGTGGAATCTATTTCAAAGGCTTCGTCGTTTTCAGAGACTGAAGTGGCTCAAAAAGTACTCGCTCTCACCGGTAACGTCCCAATTTCCAATGAAGAACCGACAAGAGAGCAGCATATTGGGTACTATCTTATAGATGAAGGATTGAAGCAAGCCGAGCAGGCTGCCGGTATGCAATATACTTTCACGATGAGAGTTAAACGTACCGCAAGAGATATACCGGTGTTTCTTTATCTTTCAGCGATTACCCTCCTGACATTAGCAGGAGCGGCGGGAATGTGGTACCTGGCTTACAGATACGGTGTTACCGGCTGGCCGATGTTAATCCTGGTTGGAATCCTGGCCGTCTCGGGCGCAGGCCAGCTCGCGATTTCCCTGGTTAACTGGCTCTCCACCCTCTGGGTTCGGCCCAATCTCCTGCCTCGGATGGATTTCTCCAAGGGAATTCCGACTGAATATCGGACGCTGGTTATTATACCAACAATGCTTTCGAGCACCAACTATATCGATGAACTGGTGGAAGCGCTGGAAATTAGGTTTCTGGCTAACAGAGAAGATAATTTGCATTTTGGCTTACTCACCGATTTCAAGGATTCCGATACCGAAACCCGGGCTGAAGATGATAGTTTGGTGGAAGCCGCCACCAGGAGCATCGAAGCCTTAAATGAAAAGTACGACCCATCCGAAAAGGAGAGGTTCTTCCTGTTTCACCGCCCAAGAACCTGGAATGCACGGGAACAGAAGTGGATGGGATATGAGCGCAAGAGAGGAAAGCTGTCTGCCTTAAATGCATTTATACGAGGACGGGGGAAAGGTGAGTTTTCCAGAATTGTAGGGAGGCACCAAATCCTGACAAACGTGAAATATGTTATAACGCTTGACTCAGACACACAGCTGCCAAGAGATGCCGCGTGGAAGTTCATAGCGACCATGGCTCACCCGTTAAATCATGCAGTTTATAATCCGGCTAAAAAAATTGTAACCGACGGGTATGGAATTCTTCAGCCCAGGGTTGCGTCGAGCATACCCAAATCAGCGACTTCGTTGTACCTGCGCATGCAAGGAAATGTCTCAGGCATTGATCCTTACACAAGAGTCTCGTCAGATGTATACCAGGATGTTTTTGGTGAAGGTTCGTTTATTGGAAAGGGCATCTATGACGTAGATGTGTTTGAACAAGCGCTTCATGAGGTCTTTCAGGAAAACCGCATACTAAGTCATGATCTCGTTGAAGGTTGCTATACCCGTTCAGGTTTGATAAGCGACGTGCTCTTATACGAAGAGGGTCCTGCTGAATACAGCGCCGATATTAAGAGACATCACCGCTGGATCAGAGGTGACTGGCAGATCGGTGCATGGATGCTTCCATTTGTAACCAACAGCAATGGCCGTCTGACACCAAATCCTCTCTCTGCCTTATCGAGATGGAAGATCTTTGATAATCTTCGAAGAAGCATGCTCCCCCTGTCCCTGATCCTTCTTTTAATATTGGGCTGGTCGATATTGCCATTCGCATGGTTCTGGACTTTGACAGTGACGATCATTGTATTGTTACCGGTGATGCTGGCAGCTGGCTGGCAATTACTTAACAAGCCCCTTGACCTGGCACTTAATGCTCATCTAAGGGAAGTCGGGCTTTCTGTGAGAGATGTGCTGATCCGCTTTACATTCGGCATGGCTGTTTTGCCATACGAAGCTTTTAAAAATACTGATGCTATAATCCGAACCAACTGGCGGATGATTATCTCCGGAAAAAAGCTGTTGCAATGGACTCCCTCGGCAACTGTTTCGGGAGATACACATGACGTATCTTCGGCGTATCGGTCGATGTGGATAGCGCCTTTTTTATCTCTGGTTTGCATTGCCATACTGATATATTTTAAAGCACAAGCGCTTTTTGTCGCCTGGCCAATTTTGATTCTTTGGTTATTAGCTCCGGCAATATCCTGGAAACTGAGTGAGCCGGAAACAGAAGAGGCACCTGATTTCCAGCATGAGCAACTGCTTTTTCTTCACAGATCGGCCCGTAAAACCTGGTTCTACTTTGAAGAATTTGTTAATGAGCAGGAGAACTGGATGCCGCCAGATAATTTTCAAGAACATCCTGTGGCGGTTATTGCGCATCGGACTTCGCCGACAAACATGGGTTTAGCTTTGCTGTCGAACTTGTCAGCTTACGACTTTGGTTATATCACCGGTGGCGAAATGACCCGCCGGTGCAGTAATGCCCTGCATTCCATGCTGCGTTTAGAACGTCATAAGGGGCATTTTTATAATTGGTATGATACGTTGTCGTTGTTGCCGTTACAGCCAAGGTATGTTTCAACTGTTGACAGTGGTAACCTTGTTGGCCACCTGCTGACTTTGCGGCAGGGTTTACTTGCCCTGCCTGACCAACCCATCGTTGATTCGAAGGCGTTTGAAGGCCTTATTACCACAACGCGGCTGATTCAGGATATCGCCGGAAGCCGATACGATGGAATAACAGACAAGATACTTTCGTTATTAGAAGTCGCTGTAAAAGAAAATAGAAGATCTTTAACTTCAATAAAAGAATGTCTGGATGAACTGACCCTGCTTACAGACAAATTGAAACAGCATGATGGCGAAAGACCAGCAGATCTGTCCAAATGGATACATCGATTATCGGAGCAAGCAGATGGTTTTAAAGCATATCTGGTGGAATTAGCTCCATGGGTGAAGCTATCCATACCAAAAAGCCTGGCTCAGTTTGACGAAGTACCATCACTTTCCTCGCTTAAAGCTTTGCCTGATTCATTTCTTGAGGTATTTCAGGAATTAAGGCTGGTGCGGAGCGATGAAGATCGGGAATGGCATAAAAGTGCTTCGGCTTATTTCTTATCCGCGAAAGTAGCAGCAACAAAAAAAATATTGGAACTGGAACAACTGGCGGAACAGTGCGAACAACTGACCGATGTTGAGTACGACTTTCTTTATGAGAAATCAACCAGTTTATTGAGGATCGGTTACAATGTAGACGATCAAAGGAAGGATGATAGTTATTACGATTTACTGGCATCAGAAGCCCGACTGGGAATTTTTGTTGCCATAGCACAGGGCAAACTGCCTCAGGAAAGCTGGTTTGCTCTTGGTCGATTACTCACCAATTCGGGCGGTGACCCTATCTTGCTTTCATGGAGCGGTTCCATGTTCGAATACCTTATGCCTCAGCTTGTTATGCCTACTTATGAAAATACGTTGTTGCATCAAACCAGCAAGGCTACTGTTAAACGACAAATTGACTACGCCACCCAGCGGGAAGTTCCATGGGGTATTTCTGAATCGGGTTACAATGCGGTTGATGCTAATATGAACTATCAATACCGTGCGTTCGGAGTTCCCGGCCTGGGACTTAAGCGCGGGTTGGAGGAAGACCTCGTTATAGCACCCTATGCATCTATGATGGCATTGATGGTATCCCCTGTAAAGGCTTGTTCAAACTTACAACTGCTTTCAGAAGAAGGATTCGAAGGTGAATATGGCTTTTTTGAAGCGATTGATTACACGGCCAGCAGACTGCCGAGGGGAAAGACAAATAGTATTGTGCGTTCGTATATGGTGCATCACCAGGGGATGGGATTTTTATCCCTCGCTTATGTACTGCTTAATAAGCCGATGCAGAAAAGGTTTGTCGCCGAGCTGCGTTTTCAGGCTACACTTCTGTTGCTTCAGGAGCGGATTCCGAGAACCACGCTGTTCTATGCTCATACCGCCGATCGGGTTGAAACAAGTAACGTAGTAACGGAAAGTCACGTTCGAAATATCAATACGGCAAACACTCCGGTTCCGGAAATCCATCTATTGAGTAATGGCCGTTACCAGGTAATGATCACAAATTCCGGCGGTGGATATAGCCGTTGGAATAACCTGGCAGTTACACGCTGGCGTGAAGACATAACCAAAGATGACCGTGGTATATTTTGTTATATAAAAGATGTAAATACCGGTGCTTTCTGGTCGAACACTTTTCAACCTACTTTACATCCGCCGAAAAATTATGTGGCCACGTTTTCCCAGGGACATGTCGAGTTCCGCAGAGAAGATTTTGGGATTGAAACCAAAACGGAAATCGTCATCTCTCCGGAAGACGATACCGAAATGAGAAGGATCAGGCTGACAAACCGCACAGCGAATGTAAGAGTTCTGGAGCTGACCAGTTATGCCGAAATTGTAATGGCCAGTCAGGCATCCGATGAGGCCCATCCGGCTTTCAGTAATCTTTTTGTGCAAACAGAAATCCTTCCTGATCAGAAAGCTGTGCTTTGTACCCGACGACCGCGTTCGGAAGGAGAAACCCCGCCGTGGATGTTTCACCTGATGGACATACGCAGTGCTGATATTGAATCTGTATCTTATGAGACGGATCGTATGCAATTCACCGGCAGGGGGAAAAGTCTGGCACATCCGCAATCAATGGATGTTGAGGAACTTTCGGGCAAGCAGGGTGCTGTTTTAGATCCCGTACTGTCAATCCGCTACCGGATCTCGTTAAATCCTAATCAAACAGCGACCATAGATTTGATCTATGGTATCGGCGAAAGCAGAGAGATCTGCGCAAGTATGATCGATAAATATCGTGACCGCCACCTTAAAAATCGGGCTTTTGAATTGTCATGGACTCATAGCCAGGTATTATTACGTCAGATCAACGCTACTGAAAGCGACGCACAGTTGTATGGCCGCCTCGCGTCGTCTATTATTTATTCTAACCCGAATCTGCGAGCCGAAACAACTACAATTCAAAGTAACTTCAGGGGGCAGTCATGGCTGTGGAGTCATTCGGTTTCAGGCGATCTCCCGATTGTGTTGCTTCATATTTACGATGCAGAGAGCATTGACCTGGTCAGGCAGCTGGTGCAGGCACATGCATACTGGAGGTTAAAGGGACTTGCAGTTGACTTAGTGATCTGGAACGAAGATCATGGGACTTACCGCCAGGTGCTAAATGACCAGATCCTCGGATTAATTTCTACCGATGGAGCCAGTAATCTTGCTCATAACACTCCGGGAAACATCTATGTTAAATCTGTTGATCAGTTATCTTCCGAGGATCGGGTACTTTTTGAAAGTGTTGCCAGAGTAATTATCTACGATAACAAAGGCACTTTATCCGAACAGGTTAACAGGCACATTTCCGAAAGAGTATTGCCTCCTTTGATGGAAATTAAGGCTGTATTTACCCCTCAGGAGCAAAGAACGATCGCGTTACCGGATGACCTTTTATTTTTTAACGGTACCGGCGGCTTTACACCGGATGGTAAGGAATATAAAATTCTCGCCGGGCACGGAAAAACCACTCCGGCCCCGTGGGTAAATATTATTGCTAATCCGAATTTCGGCACAGTGATCTCTGAAAGCGGATCTGCTTATACCTGGGCGGTTAATGCGCATGAATATCGCATTACCCCATGGAGCAATGATCCGGTTAGCGACGTAGGTGGAGAAGCTTTTTATTTGCGGGATGAAGACACAGGACATTTCTGGTCTCCGTCACCATTCCCTGTGCGAGGAGCCAGTTCGTACATAGTTACCCACGGTTTCGGATACACTACTTTTGAGCATATAGAGCAGGGTGTTGTTTCAAGCATGTGCGTATTTGCCCACAAAGACCTGCCTGTTAAGTTCATCACAATAAAAATAAAGAATGAGTCGGGCAGGGAAAGAAAGTTTTCAGCCACCGGCTTCATGGAAATTATTTTGGGTGATGTTCGTTCTAAAACCAACATGCACATTCTTTCAGAACAGGATCCTCAGACAGGTGCTATGCTGTTCAGGAACAGGTATAATTCAGCCTTTGCGAACCGGGTTACGTTTTTTAGTGTGGATAACGCAGTTAACTACAGCTTTACAGCCGACCGTTCCGAGTTTATCGGGCGTAACAGAAGCCTTAAAGACCCACAAGCGATGTACCGCAAGAAGCTTTCCGGAAGAGCTGGTGCAGGTATGGATACCGGTGCAGCCCTGCAGGTTAAGTTCGATCTGCTTGAGGGAGAAGAAAAGGAGATCACCTTTATGCTGGGGAATGAGGAAAGTGCCCAGGCTGCTAAAGAACTGATCAGAGGCTTTTCTGACCGCGATGATGTAATACAATCGCTGGAAGATGTTAAAGAGTATTGGAAACAAGCCTTGGGTACTATCCAGGTGCGTACACCTGATCAATCTCTTGATATCCTTGCTAATGGCTGGTTAACTTACCAGACAATAGCCTGCCGGATGTTTGCCAGAAGTGGTTTCTACCAATCCGGCGGTGCTTTTGGTTTTAGAGACCAGTTGCAGGATGTGCTCGCTTTATTACATAACAAGCCGGATTTGGCCAGGGAGCAAATTCTTCTGAGCGCCTCGAGACAGTTTGCTGAGGGCGACGTGCAGCATTGGTGGCATCCCCCAGAAGGAAGGGGAGTGCGTACCCGCTGCTCTGATGACATGCTTTGGCTGCCGTTCGTGGTATCTAAATACATCACTGTTACCGCTGATACGGATGTGCTTGCAGTGCCAGTTGGTTTCCTTGAAAGCAGGACCCTTCACGAAGGGGAGGAAACCCTTTACGATCTGCCGGTTAGCGGTGGTATGAGTGGTACTTTATATGAACACTGTGTACGCGCAATTAAGCACAGCCTTCGTTTTGGTAAGCACGGCCTGCCATTTATCGGCGCGGGCGACTGGAATGACGGAATGGATCAGGTAGGACACAAGGGCGAAGGCGAAAGTGTTTGGCTTGCATTTTTCTTATACGATATACTGATCAAGTTTGCTGATGTAGCTCTTGAATATGGCGACTTTGCTTTTGCAGAAACTTGTGTCAAAGAAGCAGAAACACTGCAGGTTAATATTGAAGCATCAAGCTGGGATGGCGAGTGGTATCGCAGGGCTTATTTCGATGATGGAATGCCTTTAGGTTCTAAACAAAACGCGGAATGCCGCATCGATGCAATCGCCCAAAGCTGGTCGGTACTCTCGGGTGCCGGCAGTCCGGAAAGAAGAAGCCAGGGAATGGCCTCTCTCAACAAACATCTGGTCAGAAATGATCTTAAACTGATACAGCTTCTAGACCCGCCGTTCGACTCAAAAGGTCCGAACCCCGGTTATATCAGGGGTTATGTGCCAGGTGTACGGGAAAACGGTGGACAATATTCTCATGCCGCGATCTGGACGCTCATGGCGTTTGCCGCTCTGGGTGACCGCGAAAAAGCGTACGAGCTTTTCAGTATGGTACAACCTTTAAATCACGCCTCGGATCCCGCTTCGGTAGAAGTTTACAAAGTTGAACCATATGTAATGGCCGCAGATGTTTATGCGAACGAATCGCATAGAGGCAGGGGAGGATGGACCTGGTATACGGGTTCGGCGGGCTGGATGTACCAGTTTATTATAGGCTCTCTGCTGGGGGTGGAACTTAAGGATGATCAGCTGGAATTTAAACCCTGCTTTCCTTTGGAGTGGCCTTCGGTCCTGATAACCTACCGCTATGGAAAGGCCACGTATAAGATTACTGTCTTTCAGATAAATCAAAATACGGGTTCAAACTGGAAAATGGGAGATACTCAAGGAGAAGGCAATACGATAAAGCTAATTGACGACGGATTAGAACATGATGTAGAAATATATATTCACTCAGTGATTATGGAGTCGGCTTCGCTGACTTAATGTTTATTCTACCGGGCAAACCCGGTAGGACTAAGAATTAAACTTGTGGCTAAAACCTCACAAGTTTGATTTCGTCTCAAAATTTAAAACAAAAATGGCTGTCTTTCCGGACGGCCTTTTTTGTTTCCCATCCGCCACAAAGTCAAACTTTTTTTTAAGATAAATAAATACACCAAGGGTACTACCTATGTATTCACAATATGCTCACTATTTAAGGATATGGTCAGCACCCTGTTATGATGCTGTTATCACCCTGTTAACACCCTGTTATCCTGAACCGTAAAAGCACTCATTTTTGCATCAGATTTGAGTCTTAGTTTAGGAGAAGTTGAGGTGTCTGTAGCCTGATGAATTACACTAAGCTATACCGGAAGATTAGAACTATTCCGCAGCTTCTATGTGGTGGGATAGATAACCTATTCACGGATGGAGTTTTCTTGGGTATTATAATAAACTGCGTCAGTGTAAACTAACCACCCTGCTGATCTGCCACTTATCGCCAGTCTGCTTCCAGATAATAATGAATTTACCAGGTTCAGAAGTCGTGCCCGGCTGATCGTTTTTGTTATGGAATCTATGATATCCGATTTCAACTGCTCCAAAGTCTTTAATAGGATAGACTTCTATGCTGCCTTCGATAAGTTCGCGCGTTACTTTACCGCAAACATTGGTCTTGGCTGCTTCCAACATTTCTGTTTTGGAAGTAGAGAGTCCTGCTTTATCATGGTAAAATTCGAGGCTGTCAGAATAAAAGACAGCTTGCTTATCCAAATCGCAGGTATTATAGGCCTGGAAAAAAACGCTGTCGAGCTTGGTAATTGTATCATATAGCGCTTGTGAATCAGGTTTGTACAACGATACTTCTTTGCTCAGCTTGCTTTTTGTGCTCGAGCACGCTGATATCATAAATACAGGTACAACAAGAATAAAAACTTTGATTGGAAAAAGTCTCATAAGCTTAGGTGTCTAACTAAAGCTAATAAATATTGCTCATATATTAGTTGAAATTTCACCGGTGGAAGCTATACAGAGTGCTCTTCAGGTTGATCCCTACGCAGGCTGCGGCATCGCCTATCAGTGCGGTAACGCCACCCTAAATCAGCTGGTCTATCCTGAAGAGATAGCAGGTTTATCGAATCAGAATTGTTTTACTTGCGATCCCGTGGGGGTGGAACAACCTGTCGTCTATTTTCTATAAATGTTCGATACCTGGGGCATCGTTTGTTGCACCGAGCTATCAGGGAATGAATTAAAGCCTTAATTTTACATGGTTCAATACAAATGGTTTATATATATCATTAGATCATCTCGGAAATATGGCACAGAAAAGCAGGGTAACAAATTCGCCAAACTACAGCAATGGCTCATTTCATAATCTGGTAGACACTCCGGTAATGTCTCCGGAAGTATCGTATTTAAAGGTGCTGAAGGACATGCTGAGACGGCCGTCAGGTATCCGGCCTTCAGGAATAATTCCGTCTGTTAAAACTGATTTGAAGACATTAAATTCGGATTTGCCGGTGGTTATCTGGTTTGGTCATTCGTCATATTTTATTCATTGCCGTGGGGTAAATATTCTTGTTGATCCCGTGTTCAGCGGTCATGCATCTCCCTTTCCGTTTATGATTAAAGCTTTCCCGGGCAGTGATATCTTTAGTCTGGAAGACTTGCCGGAGATTGATTTTGTAATGATCACTCATGATCATTACGACCATTTGGATAAGGCAACTATTAAGAAATTAAATTCAAAAGTTTTCTACACCAGTTTGGGCGTGGAAAGTACGATAAGACGTTATGTTGGTAAAGAAAAGCTGATACATGAATTGGATTGGTGGCAGGAAATTACTATTTCGGAAAACATAAAGCTGACAGCAACACCTGCAAGGCACTTTTCGGGCCGGGGGATTAAGAGGGGTGGTTCGTTATGGTCGTCATTCGTCCTTCAGCTCTTCGGTCATCGGATTTTCCTTGGCGGTGATTCGGGGTATGGTGATCACTTCAGGGAGATAGGAAACAGGTTTGGTCCGATTGACCTGGCCATTTTAGAATGCGGTCAGTACAATACTTCCTGGCCTCTGATTCACATGATGCCTGAGGAAACCGTTCAGGCCAGCATTGATCTGCAGGCTGATGTCTTGATGCCGGTGCACTGGGGCAAGTTTGCGTTAGCTAATCATTTATGGAATGAGCCTGTGAGGAGGGCTTACCAAGCATCACGCGATAGCGAAGTTAAATTGACAACCCCGTTGATTGGCGAACCTGTAATCATTGCGACGCATTATCCGGATCATGTTTGGTGGGATATTTAGGGTTTTGGTAGGTTGGCAAGATTTGCTCCTTAGCTGGTTTTCTATGATCTTTTTATAGCGGGTATGATGTTTGGCTAAGGTAAGGCAAGTAGCCGGAGAAATCTGGTGAATAATTACCAGCATATATGAACTCCAAAGCGCTTCTCAACGTTTTCTTAGCTTCCATCGTATTTATTACCCTACTCTCAGGTTGTGAAAAAGAGCCTGAATTCGAGCAATCAAGCGTGATGTGGGTAGATAATTCCCCGAAATCTGATGCATCAAAACCGTTATATATTGTTAAACTCGAAAATAAGATCCTTAATAAAAATAAAACTTACACCTGGATCTGGTCGGTAACAAACCCCAATCCCGGCGATGGAGTACCCGGCAGCGGAACGACCCAAGACCTTGTTTCCTGGGGGATCACATTGGGAAGCTGCGCTAATATGGGACAGATTATCATCGGCTCGACAAGTCCGGACGGTGTTACCTGGAAAAATTTCAACCCTGAAATTAACACCATCTCTGATATAAACAGTATTTCAAAGCCCATTGTGATGTTTCAACAAGGCACCAATAAAAGCCAGAAGAGTTTTTATAAATTAGTTGTAAACGGGAACTTCAGTATTAATAATTCGGTTTCTGCGGTTTATAAGTCCGGTACTGCAGCTGGTGTTCTAACAACCAGCGGCTTTGGCTGCCCGATCAATTAGGTTTACTCAGACGCCGTGGCTGGTAAAAAATATCGGGATGCGACAGCCCTAACAGTTTTAATAACTGGATCGTAACAATAGCTCACGGGTCTGTGTTATTTATATGAAGGGCGCTTATCCTTTGACCGAGCAATTTGTTCAATTTAAAAGGTGTGCAGCTTATTAAGCTGAATAAAATTTTAGCTTTGAGGATTAGGCCCAAGAAATTAATTATGAAAGATTTCAAGAAATATTATCATATCTCCGCATCCCCGGAAGAAATCTACCTGGCTTTAACGAATCCCCTGACACTTCATCTGTGGACAGGCTATGAAGCGGTGATGAGCACTGAAGAAGGATCAGAGTTCTCGTTGTGGGACGACAGCATAACCGGGAGAAATATTGAGTTTGTTGAGAACAAGAAGATCGTTCAGAAATGGCACTTTGGTGATCAGCCGGAAGATTCCATTGTAACGATTACACTTCATCCTGATAAAAACGGTACTTCCGTTGAGTTACGTCATACTAATATCCCGGATCAGGACTATGACGATATAGTTGAAGGATGGAATGACAGCTATTTTGGTGCGTTGCAGGAATTTTATGCAGAATAATCCGTCGTTAAAAAGAGTTAAGCATTGAACAATACGATGACTATCGAATTAAACCTGCCTTAATAATCGGGTCCTGCCTCCATAGCAGCTTTGATTTCTTTTTTATTTCGTAGATCAGGTAGCCTCCCATCACGGTATATTCCACGGCGATAAGTGCATAATTCTGTTCATAAGGCTGGGCTGCATACGTAATATACGTTAAAGGGATAAGGGCTGTCCATACCAACGCAAAACGAAATTGCAGAAACGGAGTCAGAGCGACCAATACAGCCAGATACCAGGGGTGAACAATTGCTGAACAGAGTAAATAGGCAATCATCAGCCAAAAAAAACCCTTCAAGAAGTCATAGTTTCGTCGATAGATATATATAAAGGCGACGATTGTAACCATCATCAATATTTTACTTACCCAAAAGATGGTATTATAGCCAAGCAGCCACCAGCCTATGCCCCGCAGTAGCGAATAAATACTTCCGTTAAATTCAAATTTGCCATAGTACAATTGCAGACTGCTCAGGATATTGAAAACTCTTCTTGTTTCACCCCACAGTAGAGGGCTGCTGATTACAATTAAGAAGACGCATAAGACGCCCAATAAAACGGTTCTCCAAAGTCCCACTCTTTTTAGGAGCAAAGGAATTGCAATTAGTGGTAGCAATTTAGCCTGAACAGCCAAACTGAGAGCCGCTGCTGCAGCCGAGGATTGTTTTTTTAATAATAGCCATGAGGTTAACAGTACAAAGAATATCATCAACGCTTCAAAATGGATGTTTCCTGTCAATTCAATGATCACCAGTGGATTGAAGAGATAGATAAATGCATTCCGCTTATCCAGATGTTTTAATTCTAACAGCCTGATAAGTAACCATACACTTCCGCATTCAAAGAGAATGATAATTGTTTTCAGGATGATGGCTCCCGCCATCAGATTTTGGCCGCCCAGTTTTGTTGCCAGTAGAAACAGGTATTGAAGCAATTGCGGATAGACACTGTAATAATCAGGAGAATTAAGCTGAGGGTAGAGATCGTTTAAAAGCCTGTCGGTATTCAGTGTGATGATTTGACTGGGTGTAAAATCAAAGGGGTTGATTGCCAGCTGCTGCAACCGTCCATCCCATAAAAATCGGAATACGTCGTCAGATAGAACCGGGAAGGAGAACAGGAGGCAAACGCGAAAGGCTAAGCCTGCTATAATACCGTTACGGAGACTTATCTGATCTTTGTACTGAAGGAGAAAGAAATAGATGATGAATAAGCTGCTGTACGAAATTGTCAGCAATGGGAAATTTTCACGTTCGAGGTAAAACCCTGTTACAAGGTATCCTATAAATGATAAAGCTAAAAGCAGGTAAACAAGCTTTCGGGGCATTCGCAATTTTGGATTAGTTTTGTAAAAGTATGCAAAACGTCACAGTAACCGATCAGATGAACCGGCAGGTTTCAGTTCCATCAGCTCCCCAACGTATTATCTCGCTGGTGCCTTCTCAAACCGAACTGTTGTTTGACCTGGGATTGGCGGATGAAGTTATTGGGATCACAAAGTTTTGTGTTCATCCGAACGCATGGTTTAAGAGTAAAGCTAAGGTAGGCGGCACCAAGAAACTGGATTTGGACTTAATTCGCAGGTTGAAGCCGGATCTTATTATTGGTAATAAAGAAGAGAACAGCCAGGAGCAGATTGAGCTTTTGATGGCTGATTTACCGGTTTGGATGAGTGATATCGAAAATTTAGATGATGCCCTAAAAATGATCAGTGCCATTGGCATGCTGACAGGGAAGGAGGCAAAGGCCAATGAAATTGCAGCGCAGATTGCCGGTGGTTTTGCGAATATTAGTTGCGCTGCCGGTAAGAGGGTAGCGTATTTCATATGGAAAGATCCTTATATGGCACCAGGAGCTCAAACTTTTATTAATGATATAATTGCGCGTGCGGGATGGGTAAATGCCATAAAGAAAACACGTTACCCGACTCTGAACGCACAAGAGATAGAAGAGGCAGCCCCTGATCTGATATTCCTTTCTTCAGAGCCATATCCGTTTAAGGATAAGCATCTTATGGAATTTAAAGAAATGGTGCCGGACGCTGAAGTAATTATTGTAGACGGAGAGATGTTTTCCTGGTATGGTAGCCGGCTCTTGCAGACACCAGTTTATCTTCAAACCTTATGTACACAGATGGGTTATTGATACATACAATTTAAACAGATACTATGGCAATTGAGAAAGAACCGGTGGAAATTTTTAACGGGAGCAGCTGGGAAGCTGAAATGGTTAAATCATTATTAGAAAACGAAGGAATAACCGGCTACCTGCTTAATGAAGTGGGGTCGGTGTTTCCATTTGAAGTCACTGAGTTGGGGACGGGAGCTGTAAGGGTACTAGTGGCTGAAGCAGACTTTGATTCGGCCCGGACTGTCGTTGCGAATTATAAAGCTAACTCTGCTGACTCTAATATATAATTAGTCACTAGTTGCTGATGGATGGTAAAGCGCTGATATTTTATTTCTTTGAATTAATACTAAATAACATTTGGCATTAATAGAGAAAAAGGTTAGTTTTGCCGACCTTAAATAATCCTAAATATGCGGATGTGGCGTAATTGGTAGCCGCACCAGACTTAGGATCTGGCGCTTCACGGCGTGTGGGTTCGAGTCCCTCCATCCGCACAGTAAATCAATTCCCCGGCTACAAAAACCGGGGAATTTTTGTATAAATACAAACGACATAAAACTCAGAAAATGAACATCACACAGGACAAAATTGATAACCTGAACTCGGTGGTTACGGTTAAAATCAACCCTGAAGACTACAAGACACGTGTAGAGAAAGCGATTAAAGACCAGGCAAAGAAAGCCAAACTTCCAGGCTTTCGTCCCGGGATGGTACCTGCTTCCCATATCAAGAAGATGTATGGCAAAAGCATTCTTGTTGATGAGATCAATACTATGTTGAATGATACGCTGACAAATTATATCAAGGAGAATAACCTCGAAGTACTAGGTCAGCCGTTGCCAAAGCTCAATGACTCTAAGGAATTCAATTGGGATTACAGCGACGAATTTGAATTCATGTATGAGTTAGGACTAGCTCCGGACTTCCAACTTGATTTTTCCGCCAGTGATTCACTGACTCGCTATAAAATTAAAGTTGACGATGAAACTCTTGCATCAAGGATCACTAACTTGCGTAAGAGCTATGGCAAAATGACTAATCCTGACGTATCGGCAGATGATGACGTACTTTATGCAGAATTAAAACAGCTTTCGGCAGATGGTTCTATTTTTGAAGATGGGATTAGTAATAAAGCGACTGTCCGTTTAGACCAGGTAAAAGATGACGAAATCAGAAAGTCTCTTATCGGTTTAAAAAGGGAAGATCAAGTAGTTTTCGATATTCAGAAGGCTTTCAATAATGATTCAGCTTTAGTTGCAAAAGCATTGAATATCAGTGAAGAGGATGCAGCTGATTTGAAATCGTCTTTTAACTTAACGGTTAGTAACATCAATCGTTTAGAAGAAGGAGATTTAAACCAGGAGTTTTATGATAAGCTTTTTGGAGCTGATGTTGTAAAAGATGAAGAAGAATTCAGGGCGAAGATCACTGACGAATTGGAATCGATGATGGTTCAAAATTCTGATCAGAGATTGCAAAAGGACATTTTTGAGTTCAGCTTAAATAAAGTCAATATGCCATTACCTGATGAGTTTTTAAGACGCTGGTTGAAAGCAACTAACGAAAAACTCACTGATGACGAATTAGAGAAAGGATATGATGATTTTGCTCGCAACCTGAGATGGACGCTTATCGAAAATAAGGTTATCAAGGATAACAAAATAGAGATCAAATACGAAGAAGTTTTTCAGGCTGCAAAAGCCCGCTTAGACGCACAGTTCCGGATGTATAGCCCGCAACCTGTTTCAGAGGAGCAGTTAGGCCAGTATACCGTTCAGTTCTTGCAGGAGAAAGAGAATGCAAACCGCATTTTTGAGGAAGTAAAAGCGAAAAACGTATTCGAGCATTTGAAAACTGTTGTAACTCTTCAAGAGAAAGAGATTGGTTTTAAAGAGTTTAACGAATTAGGATAGGTCTTCAATAGGCGTATTGCGGAAGGCCAGAAGTTGAAGGTGTAAATCTTACAATTTTTGGATTTTATTTCCTGTATAATTGGTTAAATTGCCCGAAAAGTGAAGAGGTTTCAGATTAAAAAAAGAAATTTAAACCTATAAATACAAGCAAGAAACAATGAACATAGATAGAAACGAATTCCGCAAATATGCTGTAAAGCATCATCGCATAGGCAGTCAGCATGTAGATAGTTTTATTGGACGGGTAAACAATGCGTCGCTGCCGACTTCGATGACTCCCTACATTATTGAAGAGCGCCAGCTAAATGTTGCTCAGATGGACGTATTCTCACGTTTGATGATGGACCGTATCATATTCTTAGGTGACGCAGTTGGAGAAGGAATCGCTAATATTATCCAGGCACAATTGCTTTTTTTGCAATCCGCTGATAATAAACGTGATATCCAGATCTATATTAACTCTCCGGGCGGTTCAGTATATGCCGGTTTAGGTATCTATGACACCATGCAGTATATTACTCCTGACGTTGCTACCATCTGTACCGGTATGGCCGCTTCTATGGCTGCTGTATTGTTGTGCGCAGGTGCAAAAGGAAAAAGAGCTGCTTTACCGCATTCGAGAGTGATGATTCATCAGCCTTCAGGTGGTGCGCAGGGTGTGGCTTCCGATATGGAAATCAACCTTCGAGAAATGTTGAAACTGAAGAAAGAATTATATGACATCATATCTAACCACTCTGGTCAGAGCTATGAGTGGGTGGAGAAGGCTTCAGATCGTGATTACTGGATGAAATCTCACGAGGCTAAAGAGTATGGTATGATTGATGAAGTGCTTTCCAGCACCGCAGAGAAAAAATAATGAGTAAAAATAACAAAGACATAAAATGTTCATTTTGCGGTTCGGGCAAGCAGGATACCCTGATGCTGATCGCCGGACTCGACGCGCACATTTGTGATAAATGCGTCGCCCAGGCGAACCAGATTTTGGCCGAAGAGCTTAACGTTCGTAAGAATAAAACTGATTCTACCGTTACTTTATTAAAGCCCGTTGAGATAAAAACTCACCTTGATCAATATGTAATTGGTCAGGATCAGGCAAAAAAAGTACTGTCAGTTGCAGTTTACAATCACTATAAACGGCTAGGGCAGAAGATAGAGAAGGACGAAGTTGAAATAGAGAAGTCGAACATCATCATGGTGGGAGAAACCGGAACGGGTAAAACCTTACTGGCTAAAACTATCGCTAAGGTCCTGAATGTTCCTTTTTGTATCTGTGATGCTACCGTGTTAACTGAAGCTGGCTATGTAGGTGAAGATGTGGAAAGCATTTTGACCCGTTTACTCCAGGCTGCGGATTATGATGTGGCAACAGCTGAGCGTGGAATCGTCTATATTGATGAAGTTGACAAGATAGCCCGAAAGAGTGATAATCCGTCAATCACACGCGATGTTTCAGGCGAAGGCGTGCAACAGGCTTTATTGAAAATCCTGGAAGGTACGATGGTGAATGTACCACCGCAAGGTGGTCGTAAGCATCCGGATCAAAAAATGATTGCCGTTAACACCAGCAATATCCTTTTTATAGCAGGTGGTGCTTTTGATGGTATTGAAAAGAAGATAGCTAATCGTTTAAGAACACAAACTGTTGGCTATAAGTTTGATACCAACGATGGAGAGGTAGATCTGAAAAACTTATATAAGTATATCACGCCACAGGATTTGAAAGCTTTTGGCTTGATACCAGAGTTAATTGGTCGGTTGCCGGTTATCACGCACTTAAATCCATTAGACCGGGAAACTTTATTAAGCATTTTAACAGAGCCTAAAAATTCGCTTATCAAGCAGTATCAAAAGCTTTTTGAGTATGAAAGTGTAAAACTGACTTTTGATGATGAAGTTCTGGAATTCATTGTTGACAAAGCAATGGAATTTATGTTGGGAGCTCGTGGACTGCGATCTATTTGCGAAGCAATTATGATAGATGCGATGTATGAAACGCCCTCAGGAAAGACCACGAAGGAACTATTTATTACGCTCGATTATGCCCGCGATAAATTTGAGAAGTCGGATATAAAGAAACTAAAAGTAGCATAGTAAGAGCCCCGGAAAAAAAAGCCGGGGTTTTTTATTCAGTAAATAGTTTGAAAAAAAGGGTTTATCGAATTGTTCAGGAGGGTAGATCTAAATTGCTATCTTACCATTACTACTCAAAATTGATCTTAGAAAATATATATAAGTATGAATGAAGAAAAAGAGGTTAAGCAAGATCCTGAAATCGTTAAGCAATCCAAGAAAGTAAAAGAAGTCAATACTGCGGTTAAGAAAGGATTGAAGAACAAAGAAGATATTGTCAATAATTGGCTTCCGCGTTACACTGGTCGCCCGTTGAGTGATTTTACAGGCTTTATTTTGCTGACTAATTTTTCTGGGTATTTAACGCTTTTTTCTGAGTGGCACGAAGATGCTCCAATTATGGGTCTTAATAAGCCGATGCAAAGTGTAAGCGCTGACGGCATCACAATTATTAATTTTGGAATGGGTAGTCCGATGGCTGCTACCATGATGGACTTGTTAAGCGCAATTAAACCGAAAGCAGTATTATTCTTGGGTAAATGCGGAGGGCTGAAACGTAAAAATAAGATTGGTGATTTAATTCTTCCTATTGCTGCGATCAGGGGTGAAGGAACCTCCAATGACTACTTTCCGCCTGAGGTACCCGCTTTACCTGCGTTTGCATTGCAGAAAGCAATCTCAACAACCATTCGCGACCTTGCAAGCGATTATTGGACTGGTACGGTTTACACTACCAACCGACGCGTTTGGGAACACGACAAGAAATTCAAAAAATATCTGAATAGCTTAAGAGCTATGGCTGTTGACATGGAAACCGCCACCATTTTCACAACGGGTTTTGCGAATAAAATTCCTACAGGTGCTTTATTACTTGTCTCAGATCAGCCAATGATTCCGGAAGGCGTGAAAACCGCAGAAAGCGATTCGAAAGTAACAGAGAAGTTTGTAGAAACTCACCTTAGGGTGGGTATTGAATCATTAAGACAATTAATCAACAACGGGCTAACTGTTAAACATTTGAAATTCTAGTTAGATATGAGGTTTTGGACATTAGATATGATATAACAAGTACATAAGTATATCTTGCACCCAATCTGAAATTAGTAATTTTGAATTTTTAACACCTCATGCTCAAATCTCACACCTCAACTATGTGGTACAATAATATTTTGGAAACCATTGGTAACACACCGATGGTTAAATTAAATAACATTACCAGGGACATTAAAGCAACGGTTCTGGCAAAGATAGAGACCACTAATCCTGGCAATTCCATCAAAGATCGTATGGCGGTCAAAATGATAGAAGATGCGGAGAGATCGGGCAAACTTAAGCCTGGAGGAACTATTATTGAAGGTACTTCCGGCAACACAGGGATGGGCCTGGCTATGGCTGCTGTAATAAAGGGCTATAAATGTATTTTTACGACCACCGATAAGCAATCGAAGGAGAAGGTTGACGCATTGCGGGCTTTTGGTGCCGAGGTAATTGTTTGTCCGACAAACGTTGACCCTGAAGATCCAAGATCTTACTATTCTGTTTCAAGCCGACTGGAAAAGGAGGTTCCTAATTCCTGGAAGCCCAATCAGTATGATAATCTATCCAATTCTGAAGCACACTATCAGCAGACAGGTCCCGAGATTTGGGAACAGACGGAAGGAAAGATCACTCATCTGGTGGTTGGTGTAGGTACCGGCGGGACAATCTCCGGCACGGGAAGATATCTCAAGGAAAAGAATCCGAACATCAAGGTATGGGGGATTGATACTTATGGCTCTGTTTTTAAGAAATACAAAGAAACGGGTGAGTTTGATAAGAATGAGATCTATCCCTATATCACTGAAGGTATTGGTGAAGATTTTCTACCTGCAAACGTTGATTTCAATGTGATTGATCGTTTTGAAAAAGTTACAGACAAAGATGCTGCTCTGATGACTCGTGACATTACGCTGAAAGAAGGAATATTCGCCGGAAATTCGACGGGCGCCGCGGTCGCGGGCTTGTTGCAGTTGAAACATGAGCTTAATGAAAGTGATGTTGTTGTTATTATCTTTCCTGATCATGGTTCCCGCTACATGGGTAAAATGTTTAACGAAGATTGGCTGCGTGAGAGGGGGTTTTTAACTGACGAAAAACTTACTGCCAGTACAATATTGGCTAACCGTGCAAACCATGAAATTGTAACTATTGATTGCGAGAAAACTGTTCTGGAAGCGATTAATACAATAAAAACGCTGAATATTTCTCAAATACCAGTTACGCAGCAGGGAATGATAATTGGTAAAATAACCGAAAGTGACATACTTGATGCCGTAATGGAAAATCCGTCGACCAAATCAAGCAGTGTGAAGGCTATCATGACGCCAACTTTTCCTTTTGTTGACTTAAATACTTCAGTCGATAAGATTTCAGCGATGATAAATAAAGACAACTCAGCTGTATTAGTTGAAGATACAGAAGGCAAAATTGAAATAATTACCCAGTACGATATTATCAGTGCGCTTTCAGCATAGCGTTCTAATTTTTAACCGGATAAAGCTCAACAGCGATGGATTTAGGTCTGTCGCTGTTTTTGCTTACACGCCTTAATGGTTGCAGACGTTCCATATAAGAAAAATACAAGATAACCCCGAAACCAGATAACATCATCAGGTGATAGGCTATGAACCCGATATCCCTGAAATAAACTCCCGCTGCAACGGCAAAGGCGAAGTATACGAAAAGGAAGATCTCAGGAAGTTCCCGGAAAGCACTTTTTTGCAGGTTATAGCTGCTATTAATTATTTGCTTTCCGTCTCCTGCCTTGAATTTAGGGGTTCGAACAAAGGATGTTTTCTTACCGACCACGCCCTGCAGAATTGCTGTAGAGTTATGATAGGATAAGCCTAATGAAACAAGTATAGCCATTGGGAATACTTGATATGTTTCTTTGATGGAGTTCACAAACGTCTTCTTTTCCACCCACACGGTAACAAAGCAATAGATGAAGTTGATCATAAAGATTGAGAAGAAAAGCGAGTTCAGCTTGAAATAGAGATTGAATTCTGGTGACAGGTTCTTAATGAACATTGCCGGAACACTGAAAATGCTACTCATTAAAATGAATACATACACATAATTGCTTAGGAGATGGAAGGAACCGAATATTTTTACGGGTAAAGAAACTTTGCATTTCCACAGATTCCCCAGGAGCTTTTTTGACGTTTCAATCCCCCCTTTGATCCACCGGAATTGTTGTGTCTTCACCGAGTTAAGTAGAAAGGGGAGTTCAGCAGGAGTTATTATGTCCGGACAATAATTCAGCTTCCACCCGCGCATCTGTGCACGATAGCTTAAGTCAAGGTCTTCAGTCAGTGTGTCAAACTGCCAGCCCCCGGCATCAACAATACAGATTTTTCGCCAGATGCCTGCTGTCCCGTTAAAATTAATGAATAAACCTGCCTTGTCGCGCCCTTGCTGATCAATGATAAAATGGCCATTAAGACCTAGCTCCTGCACCCGGGTGAGCCATGATTGCGATGCGTTTATGTGACCCCATCGAGTTTGAACGAGCCCTATCTTTTCATTCGTAAAGTAGGGGAGAGTTTTAATCAGAAAGTCGGGATGCGGTTCAAAGTCTGCATCAAATATAACCAGGAATTCACCGCTGCTCTCGATAAGACCCCGCTGCAGCGCTCCTGCTTTATAACCCTGACGATTTTCCCGGCGCAAATGTTTAATATTAAAGCCACGTCCGGTTAGCTTGATCACTTCTTCTATGCAAATATCGCGTGTTTCGTCGGTGGAGTCGTCCAGGATCTGAATCTCCATTTTTTCTCTGGGATAATCAAGCATAGCCACAGATCTTAAGAGACGTTTGATCACGTATCGTTCGTTGTACACTGGTAGCTGTACGGTGATGAACGGAAGATCAAGCGGAGGTGAAGGCTTATGTGTTTTACCTTTGTTGCGCAAAAAAAGGATCAGAAGAGAAAGCTGTCCGATCCCAAAGACTACGATAAAAAAGATGGACAGAAAATAGAATATGAGTACGATGATCTCCCACATAATTGCCGGCTAAGCTATAAGTTTCGGAAAATGGTGAGTAGGATCTTATAGCCTGCAAGTACCGTTCCCTTTACAGTTCCGGAAACCTTGCTAACCCCGATCCGCTTCCGGTAGCTAACCGGTACTTCGGTACAGCGCAGGTTTAGCTTCGCTGCTTTTACCTGCATTTCTACGGTCCAGCCATAGGTCTTATCCTGCATATCGATGTTATTCAAAGCGCTCCAGCGGATTGCGCGGAAAGGTCCGAGATCAGAAAATTGAACGTTGTAAAAAAGTTTGATCAGACGGGTTGCAAGCCAGTTGCCGAATACTTGCTGTGGAAGCATCGACCCGTCCTCACGTTGCTGACTTAATCTGGCACCTATAACCAGGTCCGATATGTTATCGAGTATCGGGTTGATGAGCAATTCCATTTCTTTTGGAAAGTCGGAATAATCACCATCCAGGAAAACAATGAGGTCATCGTTAGTCAATTCTGCTTTTATATATTCTATGCCTTTGAGGCAAGCGTAGCCATAACCCTTGCGAGGCTCATTTATGACGGTCGCGCCCGCACTTTTAGCAAGCAGGCTCGTGTTATCGGTGGATCCGTTATCTATAACGATAATCTCCGTTACCAGGTCTTTGGGAATGTCACGAATAACGCTGCCGATCGATTTGCTCTCGTTGAACGCCGGTATCAGAACATAACATTTATGCAAAGCTGTTAGAATGGGCGGCTTCTCTAAGAAAGCATCACTTGGTGCAAAGTGCATAGTCATAAGGTTTAGATCTCCTTGTCCTCTGGACGGACATACTTATCAAACCGTCCATTCTCAGTTAAGTTTTCCAACTTTAATACTCCCCGGGGGCACACTGTTGCGCAAATGCCACAACCTACACATGAAGCGCGGATCACATTTTCTCCTTTTTGAGCATAAGCCCGTACGTCAATCCCCATTTCACAGTAAGTGGAGCAATTACCACAGGAAATGCACTGACCCCCATTAGTGGTAATGCGGAACCGTGACTTAAAACGCTGAATAATTCCCAGAATAGCAGCCATCGGGCAACCGAACCGGCACCATACCCGCGGTCCCATGATAGGATAGAAGCCGGTTCCAATGACGCCGGAGAAGATTGAGCCAATAAAGAAACCGTACCACCCAGCCAGCGTCCCGGAAATGCCACCGAGCAATTCACCTTCTTTAAAGGAGTTTATCCAGAGTACGGCTGTTGTAATTGTAATCAATATGAGTATCGGATAAATTAGCCAGCGTTCAACTTTCCAGGCTTTCAAAGATTTATTTGACAAGTGCCGATAAGGATCTCCTGCGGTTTCCGCCAGTCCACCACAACCGCATACCCAGGAACAGTACCATCGTTTTCCATATTTGAAAGTTAAGATAGGGGTGGCTATGAAGGTCATTAAGGCACCCCAAAACACCATGAAGATGCCGAGATTTCCCGAAGAAATAAGTGAGCCCACATCATTTGGAAACAGGTATGAATACTTTAATGGCCAGAAGTACGAAAAGTAGAACTCAGGCTGATTGAGCTTTTCTAAAAAGGCTGGGAGAAGGAAAGCAAATCCAAGCTGAAAAAACATCACAGAAATGGTTCGAACGATCTGATACCGGCTATGTCGATATTTGCCAATAAATTTCACTCCCATAATTAAAATGGCCAGCGTATAGAACATGCTGTACATAAACCACTGGTTCGACTCTTTCCCTCTTAATAGAAAGCTAAGCGGATCCGACATTCTAATTAATCCCTCTAATAAATATGGAAACCAATATAGGATGATATAGAAACCGGTGATAAAAATCGCCGTACCCCATGCCACTGCGCCGCGATTGGTCAGGCCGTTTTGCATAATCCCATTGTTTTTAATTCCTGGTATGGCTTTGAAATAGGGGAGTGAATAAATTATTCCCCCTAAAGTTAACAGACTGGTGGTCAGTAAAAAGAAACTGACCGGGAATCGGCTGCCCATACCGAATGAAGCAACCAGGAACGACAACAGACCGAGGGCAGCTAAGGTAGATCCCAGCTTTTGGAAAGGATGACTCTCACCAGGATCAGCTATCGACAATGATTTGTACTCTGACATATTTGTTAGTTAACAGCAATCGGTTTAAAATCAGTACATGCTAAAAAAGCATTTAAAATATCTTTATAAAGAGGTTTTGAGAGTTCAGTTTGGAACCAGCCAGTTTTCAACTCCCTAATACATTGGTCAACCGGTTTTTTATTGCGAATCCATTCTTCTGCTATCGCCTGTCTGAAACGAATCCCCAAGAAATTAAATCCAACAATAGTCCGGTCGTGCCTGTTATAAGTTGCTCTGAAAGCTGCCCTGCCATTCGGATGTTCCCAAAAGAAACTATCCTGATGTTCATTCAGCTCCGGGAGCATTAATCCATAAGTCTGGTATTCGATATCGAGAAATTTGGCGGAGTTAAACCAGATTCCTCGTTGGTAAGCCGTACGTTTTCCACAAAGCGTTTTAGCTAATGTTTCTGCCTGCATCTTACCGGTGTACCAAAGTTGTTCTACCGCGGGATGATTAGGTTGCGGATCGTTAAACTCGGCACAATCACCGGCTGCATAAATATCAGGGATGTTTGTTTCTAAGAATTCGTTCACCAATACTCCACGGTTCAACTGAATTCCGGTATTAGCCAGGAAACCTACATTAGGTGTAACTCCAGCAGTTAAGCCAACGAACTGACAGGGAATTTCATCGCCCGCAAGCGTTATCACACTTTTAACACTTCCATTCTCATCGGCTCTGATCTCTTGAAGTTCAGTTTGAAGGAGTAGGTTTATGTGATGTTCACGAATATGATTGCTGACAAATTTTGCTTCTTCCACGGGTAAAACGTTTGACCAGTAATAATTTTCCCTGACCATAAAGTGTACTTTGATCTGGCGGCTTAAAAGCATTTCAGCCATCTCAATACCAATCAGGCCACCGCCGACAATCACGGCTTCGGAAATATAGGCGGTGTTAAACTCCATATCCTCCAAATCTCTCAAGGAATACAGTCCCTGGACACCTTTTAAGTTTTCCCCCTTCCAGCCCAACTTATTAGGTGCAGATCCCGATGCAATAATAAGTTTATCGTAATGTAGGGTGCGGCCATCGTCAAGGGATATAACCTTAAAATCAATATTTAGATCTTTTACAGTTGCCTGAACCAAGTCTATGCGGTTCTTTTCCCAAAACCAGTCCTCATACGGTTTGGTATGCTCGTACTTCATATGACCCATGTAGATATACATCAGAGCAGTACGTGAGAAAAAGTATTTTGATTCTCCCGAGACTACAGTGATTTCTGCAGAGATGTGCATTCGGCGGAGATTAATCGCGCAGGTAATACCGGTTATGCCGTTTCCTATTATAACTATATGCATAGCATGTATTTCAAATATACGATGTTGGGAGATCGAGATTTATGAAGCATAACTCTCCAATCTACTCATTCAGATTCCAGTTATAATCTATAAAATTAAGCTTTGCACCGCCGTTAATCTTAATCTTCGAATATTTATTCAGATAATCAACCAAAGAGCCGCTCAGAGTGAAGTCGCTTGAATACCATTCAAAAATTTGAGATAGCCGCAGACTATCAGCACTGATTATATTTTTCTTTGGGTCGTTTATAAACTCCATTGCCATCAGATCCATCGTCTGGGTAATATTTTCAGCTGTGTAAGCTCTGTTCCATAAACGGGGGCAGGAGTAGGAAGCGCAGTTGATCACAAAATGTATACGCGGATCAAATAGTTCTTTAAGAAGCTTGGTGTTCTCAATATTGTATAAAGATAGTTCCTCACGATCAAAAGAATAACGAAGCTTCTCTATCCAAACCTGACTACTGCCAGCTAATTTAGCGAACGGGGATCTGGCATTTCGAATATCCTTAATGGATCTTACCGGGTAATTTCTTACAACCATATCGACTGTGAATGCGTTATATGCGTTTATCCAGTAAGCCAGTTGCTCTTTTTTCGGATAGCGTTTAATTGGAATTTTGCCAAGGTATCTTAAATAAGCATCCAGCTTCTTAGCATCCGATTTGAATCCTGTATAATTAACTTTTCCCTTGTCAGAAACGTTCTTTTTAAGCAGCAGATCCCATTCTGAATGATCAACCTGGTTAGACTTTAAACCATTAGCCATGACGGGGAATCCCAGTATGCTATTGCCAGTTAACGAAACGAGCAAGGTAATCAGGCAGGCTATAGTCTTCATGTTATATTTCAGATACGGTGATTTAGTCATCAAAGATCTTATACAGTTCAATTTAATGCTTCAAGGCGATGTTGCTGATAAATGGGTAGAATGCTCTCGATGGGATAAGACAACAGATATACTGACGTTCCTTTTTCCCTGGCATAGGGATTTTTAATCTCTGAGATCTTACGTACTTTCTTGAAGGCTGGTTCGAGATCATCCGGATATTCATCATCAATGTAAATCAAGTGCCGCGTATTGATCCTCTCCGGTGCCCATAAAGCATAGCTGCTGCTTAAACAGATCGTTGCGGGAAAAGCATACTTTCTGCGATAGTGATCAAGCGCTCCCGCCTGCCCGTAATTGTTTGCAAAAATGGTGGTACGCTGGCGTTCGTTCTCCGGTATCATTCGGTACGTTTTCGATACTTCGACGCTTAATTCCTCCCATCCGAGCATGTCCGCATAATCCTGCGTAGTCGCATGTAGTTGCTGATCTTCCCATTTCAGTGGAAATGTAAGTTTCATTTCATCTGACATGAACTCGAAGAATTTAAGAGTTGCTCCAAAAGGAAGAATTGGTATAGCGATCGGAAGAAAGATAATGCAGGGTAACAGGATGAGACTTATTGCTGCATATTTTAAAGGATTCTGTAGCCGCGAAAGTATTCTGCTAACCGCGATACCACCTACAGCAAACAATACGGGGTAGGCACCAAAGCTGTAATATGATTTACCCTGTAATGCGATTAGTAGGACAATTACAACGAGATATCCCCAAGCTAAGAACCGGAATCGTTTTAACGGCCTTGAAATAAACAGATAGACAAATCCGGTAATCCAGATGATGGAGGCTGTAGCATGCACAAGGAGCTGCTGCAGGACAAAATCGATAGGATTGATAAAGTTTAACTGGGTATCCCTGAGTTCATTCATGTGTTTGAGAACCGGAAAATCTCTGTTTATCTGCCACAATAAGTTTGGAAGAAATATGAGAAATGCTATTCCTGCGGCCCCTAGCCATGCCCTATTTAACAAAACCTAGCAACAGAGCTACAACTAGGGCAAGTATGTAGAATGCCATCGTATATTTATTAAGCATTCCCAAACCGGCCGTGAAACCCAAAGCATATAGGTACTGATTTCTATAAGTCTTGATATACCTGATCAGCAGATAACCTGCCATTATCCAGAAAAATTGATCGATAACTACTGGCTGCAAAAGGTAGCCTGAAGCCAGAAAAGCAGGAGAAACGATCATCGCGAGACAGGCTATAACTATCCCCAGGCGTTTCCCATTTAATTCAAGAACGGTTAACCCGGTAAGAAATACGATTAACGCACCAAATAAAGTAGAGATGACACGGACAGCGAACACACTATCCCCGAAAACGTTAGTTGACAACCATGAGACACCCGCGATGAAAGGAGGAACTTCCTGATAGCCCCAATCTAAATGTTCTCCGAGCGCCATGTAAAGAAACTCATCGCGGTGAAAGCCGAAGTTGCTGTTGGCTAAAAAATGAAGCGTTAATTTAAGACATGTGAACAGCAGTATAACTGAGAATTCTTTACGATTTCGTTTGTAAAACGACATGTAGCTTTGGAGTTGGTCAACTAAAACTACACAAAAAAGCCTTGCAAATGCAAGGCTTATACAATATGTTAATGGGTGGGCGCACTCGCAGTAACCCTGCGAATATCAGCTCCCAAAGCTCTCAGACGAATGTCAATATCCTGGTAGCCTCGTTCAATCTGTTCAATATTGTGAATAACCGATGTGCCGCTGGCTGAGAGAGCTGCAATAAGCAGCGATACTCCAGCCCGGATATCCGGTGAGGTCATTTCAATGCCTTTAAGCTTTACCTTCTTGTCCAGCCCGATAACAGTAGCCCGGTGCGGATCGCACAGGATGATCTGAGCTCCCATATCAATCAGCTTGTCAACAAAAAATAAGCGACTTTCAAACATCTTCTGGTGAATCAGCACATTGCCTTTAGCTTGCGTCGCAACTACCAGCATAATACTTAGTAGATCGGGTGTGAAACCAGGCCACGGCGCATCAGCCAGTGTCAGAATTGAACCATCGATGAAGGTGTCGATTTCGTAGTGTTTTTGAGATGGAATATAGATATCGTCACCGCGTAACTCGAACTTGATTCCGAGACGACGGAAAACATCAGGTATAATGCCCAGTTCATTAAACTGAACATCTTTGATGGTGATCTCCGATTCGGTCATTGCAGCCAGTCCGATGAAAGAGCCGATCTCGATCATGTCAGGCAAGAGGCGATGTTCGGTTCCTCCAAGTTCTTTAACGCCTTCTATTGTCAGCAGATTTGAACCGATACCCGAGATCTTTGCACCCATGCGGTTAAGCATTTTACAAAGCTGCTGTAAATAAGGCTCACAGGCAGCGTTATAAATAGTAGTTGTGCCCTTGGCTAGTACGGCGGCCATAACCACGTTAGCGGTGCCGGTTACAGAGGCTTCATCAAGTAAAATGTAAGCTCCCTGCAAATTGCTGGCGTCAACATTGAAGAAGTTGGTTTTTTTGTCATAATCAAATCTTGCTCCCAGTTTCTCGAAACCTAAAAAGTGAGTATCGAGCCTGCGTCGGCCGATCTTATCGCCACCAGGTTTAGGGATAGCAGCCTTTCCATATCTGCCAAGAAGTGGACCCACGATCATAATCGATCCGCGTAAACTTCCGCCTTTAGCTTTAAAAGTATCTGATCTGAAGAAGTCCAGGTTAATATCTTTGGCTTTGAAAGTGTAAGTGTCTTTTTCAAGGCGCTCAACTTCAACACCCAGATCGCTGATCAGTTCGATGAGCTTATTTACATCCTTAATATCTGGAATATTGCTGATCGTTACTTTTTCTTTGGTAAGAAGTACCGCCGCAATCACTTGTAAGGCTTCGTTTTTTGCGCCTTGCGGAATGATCTCACCTTTTAATGGCTTGCCGCCGACTATTTCAAATGCGTTCATGTAAATTCGTAAAAATGTTGCTTTCTATCTATAATTTCTAACTGTTAAAGACAGAAAATGTAGGAAGTTTCTGAAGTATCAGTGGCATAAATTAATCAGTTAATAGCGTTTCCCGCCATTACTCCGTTGCGGCCTGTTATTACCTGGATTATTGCGGTTGCTGTTCCGGTTTTTGTTCTGATTAGTATTAGTGCGTTGACGGTTTACTGGCGTCGGTGGGCGGAACTCTACCCGGTTTAAATTAACATTCTCCTGAAGCTGCAGATCGCCGTTTGACATCTCCCGCAGATCTTTAATAATGGTTTCATCTGCCACCGTATCCTTGTTCCACGTCACATAAGCCATCTTCATAAAGTTGGCTATTGCCTGGATCATATGTTGCTTGCGCGCCGGTTCTTCAATTGCACGTGCCTTGCTGATCATCAATTCCACAGTTTTTCCATAGTGCTTATACCGTATACGCTGTTGCGGGTAAGCTAAAGGAGCTGGTTTAAAACGGATCGCATCTTCAGAAGGCTTTGGATAGGGAGAGTCCACATCAATCTTAAAATTAGATATGATGTGCAAATGATCCCATAGCTTATGTTTGAAATCAGCTACATCTCTTAAGTGCGGATTCAAGAAACCCATCAGGTCGATCACCACCTGCGCATATCGGTTGCGCTCTTCCTTAGTTGGTAGTTCAACAATATACTTTACCATATTCTGCACATTGCGGCCGTACTCGGCAAGGATCAGCTTCCTTCTGGTGGTATTATAATCAAATGTCATTTACTGTTATTTATAAACTGTTGAGGAAACAGGAATAAGTGTTAAAACGGGAATTAAATTAATAAATTTTACTTAGGGTTTCCTTATAATCATGCTGGATGACTATTTAAGTATGTTGGCAAATACAAGCTAACATTAGGCGGAGGTAAATATAAGTTATTTTCTTATACACTTAAAGTTCCCCCCGCGGATTTCCAAGTGGATATATATTATGGGCAATTTTTTTTCAGGCGATTATAGGCAATGATTCAAATTTTCAGTAAATTTATTTAAGTAAGGTATTGTTTAACAGGTTTTTAACTCCGTAATATGGCACACTTACACTTCCCGCATTTCCCTAATTTTTCACACATTTCGAAGAAAGTTGTATACTACATCATTGCGCTCATTCCGGCTTCGCTTATTGTATATACAATATTTAGAATTATCGAAAACATCCTCACAGGAAAATTCACCTGGTAGCGTTGTATAAAAATCTGTGATTAGGAATTCACAATTCTAAGTTTGGCAAACTTTAGCAGGAGTTGTTTCTGACCTAGATCTTTAAAAAAGATGGTGGCCTTAATATCCGGTTTATTGCCTTCCATATTTATGACTTTCCCAAAGCCAAATCGCTCGTGTTCAACTTCCATACCTACCTGTAATTTAGAAGTATCACTTGGCGCAAAGCCTTCAGTAGGGACGTGGGCCTTAGGAAGAATGGAGGTGGTTCTGGGTGCAGTTGCTGGCTTAGGTTTGCTAAAGGTTTCTTTCTGTTGCCAGGCTGACCGTTCGTTATCAAAAAATGGGTTGCCCGAAATCTTCTCTTTGGGCTTAAAATCAAGTTCCAGATATTGGGCATCAATCTCATCAAGAAAGCGACTCGGCTCACAACTGGTTAGAGTACCCCAACGATAGCGGGAGGTCGCATAGGAGAGGGTAAGCTTTTTACCGGCCCGTGTTGTCGCTACATAAAAAAGGCGTCGCTCTTCCTCAAGGTCTGTGCGGGAATTCAAAGACATTTGAGAGGGAAATAAATTCTCCTCCAAACCTACTACAAACACGTTGTCAAATTCAAGACCTTTTGCCGAGTGGATGGTCATCAACGAAACAGTGTCAGCATTCGGATTTTTGTCGTTGTCATCATTTGTAAGCAAAGCGACATCCTGCATAAAAATATCGAGTCCCCGCTCTTCAATGTCTTCCCTTTCGCTGAACTCTTTTATACCGTTCAAAAGCTCCTGTATATTCTCGTATCTGCTTAACCCTTCAACAGATTTATCCGCATAAAGATCTTTTAGAAGCGTGGAATGTTGCGCTATATGTAAAGCCGTATCATAAGCTGAGTGGGTTTTTGCCATCACTTGGAAGCTTTGAATCAGTGTAGCAAAGATACTTACCGCACCTGCAGTCCTGGAATCAAGATATTTATTGGCCTCACAAATGATATCCCATATAGTCAAGTTATGTTGGTCAGCCGCGATGATTATCCGTTCTAACGATGTATCGCCAATTCCCCTGCGTGGATAATTGATTACTCTTTTTATGGCCTCTTCATCGTTTGGATTGAAGGTTAATCGGAAGTAGGCAATCAGATCCTTAATCTCTTTGCGCTGGTAGAAGGAGAGTCCACCATATATCTTATACGGCACATTCAGCTTCCTCAAAGCCTCTTCCATTGCTCTTGACTGAGCATTGGTACGATATAAGATCGCGAAGTCATGGAAATCCGAACCCTTATTCGCTCTTTCCTGAGCAATTGCCTCGGCTACTATTTTCCCTTCTTCATTATCACTGAATGCTCTTAAAACCTTAATCTTATCGCCAGTTTCATTCTCCGAAAAGACATTCTTCTGAAGCTGATTTTTATTATTGGCGATAATGCTGTTGGCTACATTTACAATATTCTGAGTTGACCGGTAGTTCTGCTCCAGTTTAAAGACCTTCAAATCGGGGTAGTCTTTTTCGAAATTTAGTATGTTTTGAATATTTGCGCCCCTGAAGGCATAAATACTCTGAGCATCATCTCCAACTACACAGATATTTTCATTGATTGCAGCCAGTCGTTTCACAATCAGGTACTGCGAAAAATTGGTGTCCTGGTACTCATCAACCATCAGAAACTTGAACTTATTCTGATACTTGTAAAGCACGTCTGCATGCTCCCTTAACAAGACATTCGTTTTGAACAGTAAGTCGTCAAAGTCCATGGCGCCAGCCTTAAAGCAGCGCTGTGCATAAACCTGGTATATTTCGCCTAGCTTTCCACGACCCGTTGAAAAGTCTTCAGCCTGTATATGTTCGTTTTGCAAGTATTCGGCAGGAGAGATCAGGTTGTTCTTAGCAGTTGATATCCGGTTATAAACGAAGTTGGCGTTGTACAACTTGTCATCAAGCTGTTGTTCTTTTAAGATAGCTCTTATAAGACTTTTACTATCATCAGTATCATAGATCGTAAAATTTGATGGATAGCCTATTTTGGTCGCTTCGACCCGTAAGATTTTAGCGAACACGGAATGGAAGGTTCCCATCCAGATGTTCTTTGCCTCGGCACCCACAACTTTGGTAATACGTTCCCGCATTTCCTTGGCTGCTTTATTGGTGAACGTAAGAACGAGAATATTAAATGGATCAACCCCTTTTTCTATCAGGTATGCTACCCTGCAGGTGATCACCCTCGTCTTACCTGAACCCGCACCGGCAACAATCATCACTGGTCCTTCGGTCTGTCTCACTGCCGCTTGCTGCGAAGGATTTAATCCCTGTAAATAATTCAAAATCCGCTCCTTTTTTTGGCTGCTAAATTAAGAAAGAGATTTGAGAAGGGGCAGTATAGTTTTCAACGAGTTGAAATTACAGGTATTTACGAGTGAAGGCTATGCTTTTCGTTATTATTTAAAGTTTCGTTAATATTCAGAATCTTATTATCAATATCCTCAGCGCAAACCTGCAGTTGCTCGATTAACTCTTCGTGCTCAATCAATTTTTCAGATTCCAAAATTAACAGCCCTTTTATAGTGGCAACCGGACTACGGATCTGATGCGACAGGTGAGACGAGTACTCAGAAAGCTTGTTGTTCTTAATTTTCAAGTCTTTAGTACGTTCATCAATAATTTCTTCAAGACTATGATTGATCCTGTCAAGATCCTCTTTCTGTTGAAGAACTTCCTGGTTAAGCCTCAACAGTTGCTTATTGGTTTTAGCCGACTTTCTATTATTCCTGATAAGAAGGAAGATAGCAAAAATGGCAAGTGCGGCCACTGCGCTGCTGGCCCAAAATAATGTCTTTGTATATTTTTGCTCTAATATGATCCGGTCATTCTCAAGCTGTTTAGCTTGTTGCCGGTATTGTTTATCCCTTAACGTAAGTTTTACTGACTCGTTGTTCTTATAAGTAAGACTGTCCTCAGTGTATATCTGCTTAAGATATCCTAGTGCTGCCTTGTAATTCTTTTTTCGGTTTTCAAGCTCGAATAGAGTAAAGGTATAATCGTATTCGAGGCGAGTATCGTTAATCAACTTAGAATAAGTGATCCCCTCATCGATAGATTCGTGTGCAGCATCATAATTTCCGATGGCTATATATACGGATGATAGGGTTAGATTACTTGCTGCCACTACAAAGTTTAAATCATTACCCTTGGCCTTTTGTATAGCCTGTTTCAAATATTTCTCTGATTCCTTTAAGCGGCTCAATTTATAATAGGTAACGCCAATGTTTTGCATGCACTGAGTAAGACCTGTGGAGTTATCAATCTCAGTAAAATACTTGATGCTTTTCTGGTAGCTGGCGAGTGCCTGGGTATAGAGTTGCTTCTTTTGAAAGACGGTCCCAATATTTAAATTTAGCCCTGCTATTAAGTCCTTAATATTTAGCTCTTGCGCTACTTCAAGAGATTTATGAAAGTATTCGAGACTTCTATCAAAATCAACATTCCTGTATAAGTTGCCGATGTTATTATAGACTTTCGCTTCACCATCTCTATTTCCAATTTTTTGAAAATAACTCAAAGAGTTTAGAAACGATTCGATTGCACTTTCGTTCTTATTCTGGTATGATTTAGCGATCCCAATCACTCGGTATGATTCGGCTATCCCATTCAGGTACTTAGCCTGTCGCGATAACTTTAGTGCTTTCAGACCATACGACAGGGTTTGATTTGGATCGGTTAACCGATTTTCATAGCCCAATTGATTTAATTTAATGATCTCTAAAGTATCAACCTTTGGAGAAGCTGAATTCTGAGAATAGGCTAAATTATTAAGATATAATAAAAATATTATAAATACTAGAAACCTCATTAAGACATCACTTTTAAAATGTTGTTGTAAGGTTACGTATTATGACTGAATTTGCCAAAAAGGTGAATCGTTATTGTTTAAAGTATAAGAAGAGTGTAATTTTCTATTTCTTCCATTCGATCAGGCCATATTTGTCTTCTATCTTTTTGAAAAGTTTTCCTGAACGCCGGCTTAAAATTGAAGCTACAGATGACCGTGTACTAGTCTCTTCGGCTAACCCCGGAATTCGTCTAATAATTTCCGCTACGATTTCATTTGTGGTCATAAACCTTTGCGACTCGTGCAGTATTCGAGTGATTTTCTTTGACCAGGGCAGGAGTTCAAATGATTGATTTGTTTCGCTGAAAACTGAATTGGTTAGCGGGTCGCTAGTATATTTCGTTAAGAATGTTTCATGCTCCGCTAACTCCTGTAGAAGTGGGTTAATAATGTCATTGAGTTCATTGACGCGGTTTTTTATCGCATTAATTAGTAACTGTAACTGTTTGTCTGTTAACTTAATTGACATATATTGCTAACCAAATATAAGTGATTTATATACAGGTTAACAAAAAATAAAAATAATTCTTGTATATGTAGTTAATCTTATATATTTGGTTAACAAAATTGTCAGGTTATTAAACCATAAATAAATATTATAAACCTAAAGACACAAAGGAAACATGAAAAAAGTTCTACTAGCAGTAATTGCAGTTGTCATGATTGGAATGACTTCCTGCAAAAAAGAAGAAGGTGCGCAGCCGCAAACTGATAATGCAGCAAAAGTATTGAATAAGAAAGATACTAGTCAATGGGACTAATTAATCTGAAATAAAGAATAAATAAATAAACCCTCTCAAGAACAAAACATGAAAAAAGTACTATTTGCTGTAATCGCTATGGCGGTTATAGGTATTACCTCCTGCAAAAAAGAAGAAGTAGCACAGCCACAAACTGAAACTGCTACAAAAGTATTGAATAAGAAAGATACTAGCCAGTGGGACTAATTCGGTCCGGAACAAATCTCAACTAATTAAACTCTCTCAAAAACAGACATGAAAAAAGTACTATTTGCTGTAATCGCTATGGCGGTTATAGGTATTACCTCCTGCAAAAAAGAAGAAATCGCACACCCACAAACTGAAAATGCTACAAAAGTATTGAACAAGAAAGATACTAGCCAGTGGGACTAATTCGGTCCGGAACAAATCTCAACTAAATAAACCCTCTCAATAAACAGAACATGAAAAAAGTACTATTTGCTGTAATCGCTATGGCAGTTATAGGTATGACTTCCTGCAAAAAAGAAGAAGTAGCACAGCCACAAACTGAAACTGCTACAAAAGTATTGAATAAGAAAGATACTAGCCAGTGGGACTAAGTCGGTCCGGAACAAATCTCAACTAATTAAACTCTCTCAAAAACAGACATGAAAAAAGTACTATTTGCTGTAATCGCTATGGCGGTTATAGGTATGACCTCCTGCAAAAAAGAAGAAGTCGCACAGCCACAAACTGAAAATACTACAAAAGTATTGAATAAGAAAGATACTAGTCAGTGGGACTAATTCTGTCCGAAACAAATCTCAACTAAATAAACCCTCTCAATAAAAGGAAAATGAAAAAAGTACTATTAGCAGTAATCGTAATGTCGGTTTTAGGAATCACTTCCTGCAAAAAGGAAGAAAGTGCTCAACCGGATTCAAATAACACAGGGAAAGTATTAAATAAAAAGGACACAAGTCAGTGGGACTAATAAACGCCCTCCACTAACAAAAATTAAGTTAAACGCCTCAAGCTCCTTATAATGAAAAAAAATGCAATCGCTTTAGTAGCATTCGCAGCTTTAAGTTCCATTTCCCTGGGATTTACATATGTTGGTAATAGCACTGCCGATCCTCAAGTGAACATTGCTGTTACTGCAGATCAACACTTGAATAATTTGGATTACCTTCCAAATTTCAACCCTTCTCCTGATAGAGATAGTAAAAGTTTATCAAGCTGGGATTAAGCATTTAACAGTTAGATCTTTCTAATTCCTCGGGTAATTTATGCCTGTTCTGAAGTACTGGATACTTTTAGGGTAGTGGATATTGACCGAAAAAAGGTGGGATTGATATGCTGTGACCGGCTGGTCTTTGACAAGATTTTTACTAATACTGATTAAAATACTTTTCAGTCGGGAGTGGGGAATTAATGTGCTTCGGTAGCCACAGGAAGTATATGCCGCATACTGTTTCTGCAATACCTTTGATTTTTTTGGCGTTATGTCAAAGGTTTTATTGTGGGAACTACTTTGAATTTATTTATACATGCATTTTTAGAATTATTGTTCTTAAAATGCGTGGTAGAAATGAATTGCCTGTTAATAGATTTATATATTTGCTTGAAACATTGAAACACTCATGTCCCTCCGAATCGTTAACGTTCGAAGGCACAGGAAGGCTTCATTATCATTAGTTCACAATTCATATTGAGGAAAAATGCAAGAGATAAAAGAATATGTAGATGCTAATAAGCAGCGCTTTTTAGACGAACTTTTTGAGTTATTAAGGTTTCCATCGGTTAGCGCTGATCCGAAATACAAAGATGATGTTCTAAAAACTGCTGACTACGTTGCGGGTAAGTTGAAAGAGGCTGGCGCAGATAAGGTAGAGGTCTGTCAAACCGCAGGTTATCCTATTGTATACGGTGAGAAGATGGTCGATCCTGCTAAGCCAACTATTCTGGTCTATGGACACTATGATGTTCAACCACCAGATCCATTAGAGTTATGGAAAACCCCGCCGTTTGAACCAACCATTCGCGACGGTAAAATATTTGCAAGAGGTGCATGTGATGATAAAGGTCAGTTTTATATGCATGTTAAGGCATTTGAACTGATGATCAAAACCAACACTTTACCATGTAACGTTAAGTTCATGATCGAAGGGGAGGAGGAAGTAGGATCAAATAACCTCGGGATTTTCGTAACAGAGAACAAAGAGCGCTTGCAGGCAGACGTGGTATTAATTTCTGATACTTCTATGATCAGTTTAGAGCATCCATCCCTGGAAACCGGTCTGAGGGGTTTGTCCTATCTTGAAGTAGAGGTAACAGGTCCAAACCGCGATCTGCACTCCGGTGTTTATGGGGGAGCAGTGGCTAATCCGGCCACTGTATTAGCCAAGCTGATTGCTTCTTTGCATGATGAAAACAATCATATTCAGATTCCAGGTTTTTACGATGATGTTCTTGCCCTAAGCCAGGCTGAGCGCGACGATCTGAACAAAGCCCCATACGACGAACAGGAGTATAAGGACGATTTGGGTGTGGAGGAATTATGGGGCGAAAAGGGCTATTCCACTCTTGAACGTACAGGTACCCGCCCCACCCTTGAAGTCAATGGTATCTGGGGAGGATACATTGGAGAAGGCGCTAAAACGGTACTTCCTTCAAAAGCAAACGCCAAAATTTCCATGCGCCTGGTGCCTAACCAGCAATCTGATAAGATCACGAAGTTGTTTACTGATCATTTCGCGAAAATTGCCCCTAAATATGTAAAGGTGAAAGTTACGCCTCATCATGGTGGCGAGCCTGTGGTAACGCCTACCGATAGCGTTGCATATAAGGCGGCTCAAAAAGCTATTGCCGAATCTTTTGGAAAAGACCCAATTCCAACAAGGGGTGGAGGCAGTATTCCAATAGTTGCTTTGTTTGAAAAAGAATTAGGTATTAAAACTGTTTTGATGGGCTTTGGTCTCGACAGCGATAACCTGCATTCACCCAATGAAAAATATGACATTGCTAATTTCTATAAAGGCATCGAGACCATTCCATTGTTTCACAAATACTTTGCTGAATTAAGTAAATAATCATTTTCTTAAACACCATACAACAGACCTGCTGATTTAAACGGCAGGTCTTTCTACAATTATACTTCTGGCCAAGACTTCTACTATCCCCCGAAAAACTGTAAGAATCAAAAAAAAGAAAAAGCCAGTCCGCTATTTCTCATGGTGGTGGCTTAGCCTTCCCCTGCTTTTGTTCATCCCTTTTTACTATGGTGCAATTTATTCCAGGTCGGTCGCTGCAGTTCAATGGATGCTGAGCCCATTTGGGGATAACGAGTATCCACACTATGACTCCTATAATATCCGGATCCCTAAAGGCTTCGAGATACATGGCATTGATGTCAGCTGGTATCAGGGCCAAATAAACTGGAAGAAAATAGCCGAAATGGAAGACAATGATGTTAATATCCGCTTTTCATTTATTAAAGCAACCGAAGGGGTGCTGTTAGCTGACCGTAAATTTCAACGTAACTGGAACGAATCGAAGAAGGTCGGTATCATTCGTGGCGCCTATCACTATTTTAAACCAAATAAATCTGGTTACTGGCAAGCCCGCTTCTTTTTGCAAACGGTTAATTTTGAAGAAGGGGATATGCTGCCTGTACTTGATCTGGAGGAACGTGGGACAGAAACCAGAGCTGAATTTCAAGAGAATGTAATGAAGTTTTTAAGGGAGGTTGAGAAGGAAGTTGGCGTAAAGCCGATCATTTACACAGGGTATAAATTCTATGAGGACAATCTTGCTGGTGACTTTGACAGTTACCCACTTTGGATCGCTCACTATTATCGTTCCAAACTAAGGCCACTCTCCCGGCAGATGAAGTGGAATTTTTGGCAACACTCAGACAAGGCTCGGGTAAACGGAATACAGCACAAAGTTGACATGAACGTATTTAACGGAGATCTCGGTGAACTAGATGATTTTCGGATTAAGTGATAGCCCGCTTAATTCTCATTTCTCAAATCTAAAGTCTCAATACTCATAATCAGATACTCCACATTTCACAATCCTTCAAAAAGTTTTCGTTGGCATCCGCACCTATACCCGGCATATCCGCAAGTTCGAGGTGAAAGCCGTTGTATCGAACACCACTGGTAGCCGGATCTGCCAGGTGCCCCAGCATGCAGGTGTCCATATCAAAAAATTGCACATTACTGCAGCTGTACACGAAATGTAACTTTGCGGTTAGTGCAATCCGGCTTTCGAGCATACCACCCATCATACACGGAATGCCCGCCTTCTGTGCAACTTCATGGATCTTTAGCGCTTCGTTAATGCCGCCGGACTTTGAAAATTTGATATTAATGTAATCGCAGGAACCAGTGCTGATCAGCTTTCTGGCGTCATGGTGATCATAACAACTTTCATCCGCCATAATTTTAACCGGAGAAAGCATACGCAATTCCGGCAACCTGTCGTCAAACCAGCTTCTCATCGGCTGTTCACAGAATTGAATATTCAAATCTCCCATTCCCGTCAGCGCTTCAGCGGCCTCATCAAAGGTCCAACCCTGGTTAGCATCAATACGCAGAATCATTTCCCGACCTGTAATTTTGCGGATGCCTTCCATTATGGCAATGTCTTTTAAAACATCCTTTCCCAGCTTAACCTTGATCATTGTTGCTCCCTGGTCCTTTAAGTCTGCCGCCGTTTTAACCATCTCATCAATGGCTCCAATGCCAATGGTGATGTCAGTCTCCACTTCCTTCTTTGTACCTCCCAAATATTTATATAACGGCTGGTTCGCATTTTTTGCAGCGATGTCATACAGTGCCATATCAAAGGCACTTTTTATGGTTGTGTTGCCGGCCGTAAAGTTGTGCAGGTCAGTTAACCTTGCTTCCAGTTCTAATGGATCCTTACCCTTCCAAAGCGCTGCAAATTCTTTGGCCATTACCAGGCAGGTATCTTGAGTTTCTCCTACGATCATCGGAAATGCAGAACATTCGCCAACTCCATAAATTCCTGAGTCGGTGTGCACCCGGATAAAAACATTTTGCGCAAAATTCATGGTACCTGTGGCAATAGCAAAGGGCTCCATAGGAATACTGAATCGATAGATATCTGTGTGCGTAATCTTCATGTGCTGGATAAAAGTTTAAATCTAGCAAAATTTCAAGCCCTCATATTTTTAACTTTACATTGAACACTACGAATATGCCAAACAAACTCGCCCGCGAAACCTCGCCGTACCTTTTACAACACGCTTATAATCCGGTGGAATGGTTCCCATGGGGCAAGGAAGCTTTGGATAAAGCCATGAATGAGAACAAGCTGATTCTGGTAAGTATTGGCTACTCCGCTTGTCACTGGTGTCATGTGATGGAACATGAAAGCTTTGAAGACGGACAGGTTGCCGAGATTATGAACCGTCACTTTGTGTGTATCAAGATCGATCGGGAGGAAAGACCGGATATTGATCAGATATACATGAATGCCGTTCAGTTAATGACCGAAAGAGGGGGGTGGCCGCTTAACTGTTTTTGTTTACCTGACCAGCGTCCGGTTTACGGTGGGACGTATTTTCCTAAAAAAGACTGGATAAACTTGTTACTCAATCTCTCAGAATTTTGGCGCGAAAAGCCTGCCGAAGCAGTTCAGTATGCTGAAAAGCTCACTGAAGGCATCAGACAAAGCGAGCAGTTAATACGCAACACCGAGGCAGCAGAATTTTCAAGGGAGCACTTAACCGAGATGTTCGAAGTTTGGAAACGCTCTTTCGATATGTCGGAAGGAGGGTATAACCGTGCTCCCAAGTTTCCACTACCCAATAACTGGCTATTTATGCTGCGCTATGCTCATCTGATGAACGACCAGTCTGCTCGCATTGTTGCTAAGTTGACCCTGGAGAAGATGGCTAAGGGCGGTATATACGATCAGATTGGTGGGGGCTTTGCACGCTATTCGGTCGACGGCCAATGGCATGTCCCGCATTTTGAGAAAATGCTTTACGATAACTCACAGCTAGTTTCACTGTATTCGGAAGCCTATCAGTTCGATCCGGAAGACCTCTATAAAAAAGTAGTGTATCAGACGCTGGAGTTTATTAAGCGAGAGATGACATCGCCCGACGGCGGATTTTACTCGGCTTTAGATGCTGATAGTGAAGGCGTAGAAGGAAAATTCTATACTTATACTCGGGATGAACTTCGTAAGATACTGGGTAAAGATGAAGAATTATTTAGTATATATTATCATGTTACCGAGGATGGCAATTGGGAGGAGGAGCAAACGAATATATTCCTGAGGAAAATCGATGACGCAGACCTGGCAACAAAACTCGGACTCAACGAAAAGGAACTCATAGAGAAGATTTCATCAGCGAATCAGCGCATACTCGATCATCGTTCCAAAAGAGTTCGGCCGGGCCTTGACAACAAGATTCTCGCTTCCTGGAATGGCATGATGCTGAAAGCGTATGCGGATGCTTACCGGGTTTTTAAAGAGCCTGAATTCTTGAAAATCGCAGAGACTAACGCTGAATTTTTGCTCCGCAGTATGGTGAGTGACAATGAGCTTATTCGGGTTTATCAAGGGCCGTCCAGAAAGAAAGCCGATTATGAAACAGCATTTTTAGATGATTACGCATTTGTAACAGAGGGTTTGATCTCATTATACGAAGCGACTTTTGATGAGAAATGGCTCTTTCAGGCACGCTTGTTTACTGATCATACTATTGATCATTTTTTTGACGATGAAAGCGGAATGTTCTTTTACACAAGCAATAAAGGAGAAGAATTAATTGCTCGCAAACAGGAGATCTTTGATAATGTGATGCCATCGTCCAACTCGGCTATGGCCAATAACCTTCTTAAATTAGGCCACTTTTTTGATGATAACAGCTACCTGGATAAGGCCTCGCAGATGCTTAAGAATGTTCTGCCGTTTATGAAATCATATGGTTCAGGATATTCCAACTGGGCGATATTGCTATTAAACGAAGTATTTGGAATATATGAGATCGCCATTTCGGGCCCTGAGGCAGAAGAGAAAAGGGCTGAACTGGAAAAATATTATATTCCCAATAAAATTCTTTTGGGCGGTAAAGCAGGAAGTTTACCTTTGCTGACTGATAAATGGAGTGAGGAAACCAGGATATTTGTCTGTCAAAACAGAACTTGCCAAATGCCTGTTGAACATGTAACCGATGCACTAAAACAAATTACTTAACCTGGGTTTGAAGCAGAACCATTCAACTTATGCATCGCTATTCTGCTCTCTTACTTAATAATATTTTAAAGATGAATATTCAACCGAACAGCGTGGTAGCGCTAACTTACGATCTGTACACGAATAAAGATGGCGAAGAAGTATTCGTTGAAAAAGCGGATGAAAGCAACCCGCTGGTATTTTTATACGGCGTGGGCATGATGTTGCCAAAGTTTGAAGAAAACCTGGTAGGTTTAAATGCTGGCGATACCTATGATTTCCACTTGGTGGCCGGAGATGCTTATGGTCATAAAGACGATAAGGCAGTTGCTGAATTGCCGATTGACATGTTTAAAGACATGGAGCATCCGCAAATTGATTCTTTCATTCCTTTACAGGATAATGAAGGCAATCAATTTAAAGCGCGTGTAGCCGAAATTTCTGACAACGCTGTAACTGTAGATCTTAACCACCCTATGGCCGGCCAGGATCTGCATTTTATTGGGAAAATAATGGAAGTACGTGAAGCCACTGCTGATGAGCTATCTCATGGCCACGCTCACGGAATAGATGGCCACGCAGGCCATTGATGATGAATGTAGCTATTTTGGCCAGGTCTGGTTCGTACCTTGTTCGTGTCTTGCCGCTAAATTAGTGGCAAGACCCGAGCAAGGTACCTTCCTCTTGCATATTTAGTCTCGTCCAAAGAAGGTAGGAACGGAAGAGCAGGGGGCGCAGAACTGAACAAGTGAGCTTTTAATCCTAGTTTAGTTTGACAGGACCATCAGGCTAAGAAAAGGCGTTATAAACTAAAAAAGCCGTCGCGAAATTATTTCGCGACGGCTTTTTAATAATTATGTTGTGATATCCTTAAGCCATTGAGTACAATTCTTCACGCTGCTGTTTAACCACATCACTATTGATATATTCGTCGTAGGTCATTAGTTTATCGATGATTCCGCCTGGAGTAAGTTCTACAATGCGGTTCGCTACAGTTTCTGTTAGCTCATGGTCACGTGAAGTGAACAGAATTACACCTTTGAAATCTTTCATGCCGTTGTTTAATGCAGTAATTGATTCCAGATCAAGGTGGTTGGTTGGCTCATCAAACATGAGCATGTTCGCTTGTTGAAGCATCATACGCGAAAACATACAACGCATTTTTTCTCCTCCGGAGAGTACCGATGATTTTTTCAGTACTTCTTCACCTGAGAATAGCATACGGCCTAAAAAGCTCCTTACGAACTGCTCGTCTTTGTCACCTTCAGAATACTCGCGTAACCAGTCAATCAGGTTCTCATTCTTGCCTTCAAAGTAGGCAGAGTTATCATTGGGGATATCAGCCACATTGATCGTTACACCCCATTTGAACGTGCCGCTGTAATCGGGGTCTCTCCCTGAAAGGATATCATAGAATGCGGTAGTAGCTAAACTATTCTCTGATAAAATTGCAATTTTATCTCCTTTATTAACCATCAGGTTGATCCCAGAGAATAAAACTTCTCCGTTTAATTCTTTCTTCAGGTTCTCGATCTGCAGGATTTGATCCCCTGCATCCCGAGTAAAGTTATTGAACAGAATAGCCGGATACTTTCGGTTAGACGGCTGAATGTCTTCGATATTAATTTTATCCAGCGCCTTTTTACGACTGGTTGCTTGTTTTGATTTGGACGCATTGGCTGAAAAACGACGGATAAATTCCTGAAGTTCTTTCACCCTGTCTTCCAGTTTCTTATTCTGATCTGATCGCTGACGGGATGCTAACTGGCTTGATTCATACCAGAAAGAATAGTTACCCGTGTAAATATTCATCTTACTAAAGTCGATATCCACAACGTGAGTACAAACCGTATCTAAAAAGTGCCTGTCGTGAGATACAACCAAAATTATTCCTTCATAACTAGCAAGAAAATCTTCCAGCCAGGCAATAGTTTGAATATCCAAATCGTTGGTAGGCTCATCCAGCAGCAGGATATCCGGTTTGCCGAATAAGGCTTGTGCGAGTAAAACCCGAACTTTTTGAGTGTTGTCCAGCTCTTTTAAAAGTTTGAAGTGGAACTCCTCCTTAATGCCCAGATTGCTGAGCATGGTAGCAGCATTGTTTTCAGCGTTCCATCCATCCATTTCAGCAAAGAGGTTTTCCAATTCTCCGGCTCGTTCGCCGTCTTTGTCGGTGAAATCTTCTTTAGCATACAGCGCATCTTTCTCTTTCATGATCGAAAAAAGCTCCTTATGCCCCATCATTACCGTTTCAATAACCGGAAATTCATCAAAGGCATAATGATTCTGAGTCAAAACCGCCATACGTTCGCCCGGCGTAAAAGACACCGAGCCGCTTGATGGATCTATTTCTTTAGAGAGTATTTTCAAGAACGTTGACTTACCGGCGCCGTTTGCACCGATTATCCCGTAGCAATTGCCCTGGATAAATTTTAAGTTTACGTCCTCAAACAGAGTTCTTTTTCCGTAACGGAGAGATAGATTGGATACTGTAATCATGCTTAATAAAATGAGGTGCAAAAGTACGGATTTTCAGGTAGATACGGAAGCTTTTTGAGGATTTGACAATTTGCAAACTAAACTGGGATAATGGAATATGGATAGACCGGCACTGCTGGAGGAGCTTTCGCGAACGCTGGTTAAAGCTAAAGTTGCGAGCTTATCAGCGATACTATCCAAATCGGACCTTCCTATCTCAGATTTAATCGATCTGACTTTTTATCCGCAAAAGGAAGTTGCTTTCCGTGCTGCCTGGATTCTGGAACATTTGGCATTGAGTGACCTGGATGGTTTTCAGCCTTATGTTGTTGAATTTCTGGTCCGTTACCCAAAGCAAGCAAATCAAAGTTGTCGCAGGCATTTTACAAAAATACTAGCTTCTTTGACTCGTACCGGCCACTCAAAGCAACTACGGATCTCCGAACATTATATGCTGGATGACGTAGTGGAAAGTACTTTTGAATGGCTTATTAATCCTAAGACACCTGTTGCCGTCAAGGTTTACTGCATGGAGGCGTTATTTAATTTGCGCTCTCACTTTCCATGGATCAGGGAGGAACTTGAAGCAGAGATTGTTTTTCTTCTACACGATGGCAAGGCCGCACTGCAAAGCAGGGGGAGAGCAATCCTTAAAAAATTGAGGATGTGTTAGATCCTAAAAGCAAAAGCGTTAGAATATGGACAATGAAATAGCGGAGATCGATAAAATCTTACACCATACTCTTGTAAAATTAATGGCACAGATTGGAAGAAGAAACAGAATATGGTCATATCCTTCCGATTCGAGTGTTAGCAGTAAGCCCTGACGAGGAAAAATGTTAAATTCGTGAATGTCCGGCGAAAGTTAGAAAGTTTGGGCATACCAATCTTACATTTCGTTGATGTTATGGCTTTTAAATCCGATAACATCATATTAAAAAACAGTTATTATACAATGAGTGATATTAAAACAAGGCTATACAACCTATGCATCTCTTACGCAGATGAGCGTATTGAAACAGCCACAGAGGCGATTAAAGTAGCCCGCGATTCGTCAACAGATGATACAAAAAGCAGTGCAGGCGATAAATACGAAACAGGCAGGGCAATGATGCAGCAGGATATAGACCGTCAAACCCTTCAATTGGGAGAAGCCCAAAAGTTAAGGACTTTTCTAGAGCGGATGGAACCCGAGAATACAAGTGATACGGTGCAGAACGGCAGCCTTGCTTTTACTAACCATGGGATCTTTTACCTGGCTATCAGCATTGGGCAGGTAGATCTTGATGGCGACAAATATTTTGTCATTTCCTCAGCATCTCCCATAGGTGCGCAATTAATCAAGCAAAAGGCTGGAGCTAAATTTAGTTTCAATGGTAAAAATTACGAGATAAAATCGATTAAGTAACTTTAGCCTTTCCTATTCAGAGAAGTCGCTTAACGAGGCTTCTTCAGTTTTTACAGAATCAGATACAAGTTCATTGATATAATCGATTTCATGTGCAGTTAGATATCGCCATTGTCCCGCATTAAGGCCATCCAGGTTAACGTTCATAATGCGGACTCGTTTTAATCTAACCACATGATAACCCAGAACTTCGCACATTCGCCTGATCTGGCGGTTAAGACCCTGGGTTAGAATTATTCTAAAACGTTGTTTGTTTTCCTGGTTGACTTTACATTTTTTGGTAATGGTGTTCAAAATGGGTACCCCGTTGGCCATTTTTCTTATGAATTCCCGGGATATCGGTTTATCAACCGTAACCAGGTATTCTTTTTCATGATTATTGCCTCCGCGTAAGATCTTGTTTACAATGTCGCCATCACTGGTTAAAAATATTAAACCTTCAGAGGGCTTGTCCAGCCGGCCGATAGGGAAGATTCTTTCCGGATGTTTTATGAAATCAATGATATTCCCTTTGATATGTCGCTCGGTTGTGCATGTTATACCCACAGGTTTATTAAAAGCGATATAAATCGGATCTTTTTTATCGTTTAGTGGTTTGCCATCTATCAGCACCTCGTCGCCGTCCGTTACCTTGGTTCCAACTTCTGGCTTGAGCCCGTTTAATGTTACTCTTCCTTGTTCAATCAGTTTATCGGCCTCCCGCCTTGAGCAAAAACCGGTTTCACTGATATATTTATTCAGTCGGGTTTGTTTTATTTCAGATGCGGACATTTATAGATTTCAGATAGGATTTATCATTAAAGATTTTGATCAAGCCAGTTTTTTAGTTCGGTACATAAGGCAATTCGCCGGTTAGTAAAGGCGTGATCAGTATCCCATATTTTGTACGTTAGGTTCTTTTTCTTTATATACTTAGCAAGGTACTCATTGTTTTTATGTTCGTCGATTACCAACACTGGTTTTTCAGTAACGGCCACCATCTTTTCTATATTGTAATCATCCACATGGATTACCATTTCTTTTAGATACGCCTCTGCATTGGTGTTTAACATGCCTAAAGTTAGAATGTATTCCCTTAACTCAAGCAAATGGCCTGCGGCACTTTCCCCTTGCAAAACAGTGTATGGATTGAAAACAGATATGCCCGCAATAGCTTTTATGTTCTTACTATTTATGCCATTTATAAGGGCCACCCCCGCGCCCATACTATGGCCAACCAATGCAATTCTCGCCGTATCAATTTTCAATCGTTCGTGGTTCAACGAATCAGTAATATATTTGATAACGGCCTCTGTGTCATCCAAACTGTTAGGGAAACTATATTTACCTTCGGAACCCCAACTACCACGGTAATCAAAATAGACTATGTTATAGCCGCCTCTGCGCAAGTTTTGAGCTATATCCAGATTGCGCTCGTTTCCCGGCATGCCATGTAATAATACTGCGGTGGGATGGGGACCAATCCCATTAGCGGTATAGGCAAAACCGTATAGAGTTGATCCTGAAGATGGAATTTGCAGTTCTATTATTCCCGCCGGTGAGATTGAATCAGGCTTTTCATCCTGCGTAAAGAAATCTTTGCCGTCAGGTTTATCAGTAGCCAGAGAGGTTTGGTTTTTACAAGAGTAGAGAAAAAGAGAGGTGCTGATAGAGAGGATTATACAAATCAGGTAAGGTTTCTGCATACTTCATTTTTTCGTAAAGTAAACAAAATCCTTAAAATTAAACTGCATAAAAAAAGCCCAGACTAGTCTGAGCTTTTATAAATTTTTACGTGGTTTTATTTTACCTGGAAATCAACTTGGGTATCACCCCATAGTAAAGAAACCTGACCGTTTTTAGTGATATTAAAGGTCATCTTCTCGGTTGTGGCCGGAGCCTTTGCCGGCTTAACATCAACCCGAAGAGCGTCCTCGGTATCCTTATAAACAGTTCCCCATTGTTTCCATGTTTTGTTAAAGATAATAGTCCACTTATCTGCACCAGGAATGGTGTACAGGCTATATTTTCCAGCAGGAAGGGATTTGCCTTCTATTTGCACAGCTTTATCAGTTTCAAATACGGTAGCTTCATTAGCGCCTGTACGCCAAACTTCCCCGAAGGTGGCAATTTCTTTTCCGATAGTACGGCCTTTCACTGAAGGCTGGCTGTAGTCGATGGAAATGGTTGCACCGGATGAGATGGTTTCTGAAACCTTTGCAGGCGGACTAGGCCTTTTACTTTTATCCTGCTGCGCGGCAGCGTTTAACGTTGAAAACATTCCGGCAATCAGTGTAAGAATTAAAATCTTCTTCATCTTATTAAGTTTTTTTTGAACTAATGAATTTACAGAATAATGATAACAGAAACTATACCATTCAGTTTCAATGTTGTTACTTACCGTCAAAACTGTTTACAATGCTATTGTGTAAAGTTCGGGGGCTCCAGTAACCACTGGCTATGATTCTTCTGATGGTGAACAACGGGTCTTTTTCATCACGTTTTTCAGCCAGTACAAAAGCACCGTCAAAGCCACGTTTTTTAAGCTCGGGAATTGCTTCCGGGTTCCATAAACCGAATGGATAAGCAAAGTATTTGATGTCTTTTCCGGTGATTTCTTCTAATGTCTTGGTTGGCTTCTCTATTTGGGTAACCCAATCTTCGCCCTTGTATTTTTTAACGTTATGATGATCCCAGGTGTGAGAGCCAATTACGTGACCATTATCCGATAGGGTCTTTACCTGGTCTCTGCTCATATAATTTGGACGGCCAAGTGAAACGGTCATGATAAAGAAGACCCCTTTGAAACCGTACTTTTTCATTTCTTCCCGGGCTACGGTGTACTGATCAATAACCGTATCATCATAGGTTAGCATGATCGGTTTAGATGGCAGTTTAGTGCCGTATTTCAGATAGCTTAATAGCTGATCGGGAAGAATGGTATTATAACCACTATCAGCCAGCATTTTCATTTGGGCTTTAAACTCATTTACCGGAACAATATAATCTTTGGCAGCTTTAGAATCTGTTGCTCTCCAGTTGCGGATCTGGTGATAACATAAGATTGGCACCTGCTCACGAGCTAGGATGGCAGCTGCAGAAGCCGGTGTACCTTCTGTTTTTACACCAGCTGGTTCAGCTTGCTGCGGTTTGGATTCATTGTGCTCTGTAAGGATCGAATCTTGAGTGGCCCGAGCTTCAGAAGTGGATTGACAGGAAGAGTTGAATAACAAGATGGCTGAGAGTACAGCCGGAAAGGCATGTTTTAAAGTGGTAGAAAAGTAATCTTTCATTTAAGTGTAAAGTGCTGTATTTATAGTGTAAGATGATATTATAGCGCTAAAATAGCTAATTGACGCATATGTCACAGAAAAAATAATAAGTTAAACAAGTGGTTAAATTGTTAGCTCTTAATGCGCAGATCGCGCTTCCGAATGAGATGAACTTGAACTGATTATTCCATTACCTTTGCAAAACAGAAACACCATGATAGAAAAAGTATTAGGCACTTTAAAAATTGCTGCGTTAAATGAAATGCAGCTAGCTTCAATTAACGCAGCAGCTGAAAAAGACGTTATATTACTTTCACCTACCGGGTCTGGCAAGACGCTTGGGTTTTTGTTGCCAATATTAAAACAGCTGAGTTCTGATGTTTCCTGCATCCAGACATTAATATTAGTACCCTCCCGTGAACTTGCATTACAAATTGAACAAGTTTTTAAGGCGATGCAAACCGGTTTTAAGGTAAATTGCTGTTATGGCGGTCATTCCACAAGGGTAGAGAAAAACAACCTGAGCCAGTTGCCTGCTGTTCTGATCGGAACGCCAGGGCGTATTGCATATCACATCCGCGCAGCTAATTTTGATCCTTCAACAATACAAACCTTAATTCTGGACGAGTTCGATAAATCACTTGAATTTGGTTTTGAAGTTGATATGGCCTTTATCGTCAGGCACCTTACATCTTTGAGAAAGCGAGTTTTGACTTCGGCTACCCGGATGAATGAGCTTCCTTCATTCACAGGTGTGAAAAATCCGGTAGAGATTGATTTTTTAAGTGATGCCAATACTGCACCTGACCTGGAGATCAAGGCAGTTATTTCTGCTGCTACCGATAAGCTGGAGACTTTGTTCGCCCTGATCTGCAAGATAGGCAGTAAACCTACTTTGGTTTTTTGCAATCATCGGGATGCGGTAGATCGCATAAGCCAAACTTTGTGGAACAGTGGCTTAGAACATGATGTTTTTCATGGCGGAATGGATCAGGAGGACCGGGAGCTTGCTTTGCTGAAGTTTAGGAATGGAAGTCACCGGCTGTTAATCACTACTGATCTGGCGTCTCGCGGTCTGGATATTCCGGAGATAGAATACGTAGTTCATTATCAGTTGCCACATACTAAAGAAGCATTTCTCCATCGTAACGGACGCACCGCACGTATGAACGCCACTGGAACCGCCTATCTGATCCTTTCTGAAGATGAAAAACCATCTTTCCTCGATTCAATTCCTGAAATAGAAACCTTACCAGCAGAAGCTAAGCTACCTGAAAATACTCCCTGGGTTACCTTGTACATTGCAGCAGGTAAAAAAGATAAGATCAACAAAATTGATATTGTAGGTTTACTGTTGAAAAAGGGCGAACTGCAAAAGGAAGACCTGGGTCGTATTGAAGTTTCTGATTTTGCTGCTTACGCTGCAGTAAAAAGGAATAAGGTTAATTCCTTGCTATCGCGGATCAAGGATGAAAAGCTAAAAAACCGGAAAGTGAAAATTGAAGTTTCAAGATAAAAGGCTTAAAGATAAGATACAAGCAAAATTTGCATAAAGATGAGCAACAATGATGTGATGAAAAAGCTTCGGGTAGCCTTGAAGCTAAATGATGACGATATAGTAAAGATTCTGGAACTTGTAGATTTCCGGATTACAAAAAGCGAGTTAGGCGCGATTTTTCGCAAAGAAGATCATCCTAATTACAAGCCCTGCGGTGATCAGATCTTACGTAACTTTTTAAACGGCTTGATTATCTATAAAAGAGGACCGCGACCTAAACCGGAAAATAAAGAATAATCTGTTTAGTCGTTCTTGGTATAGTGTCTTCTTAAAACCAGCATCCCAATATTTAGGCTAAAAGAAAAAGCGTTTGTAATAATAATTGGCAGGTCATCTCTCAATACCCCATACCAGGACCATAGCCCCGTACCCGACACCAGCATCCAGAACATAAACGGTGAGACGTCTTCGGCCTCTTTGGTCTTGATAGTTTTAATAAGCTGGGGTAGCAGTGAGGAGGCAGTAAGTATTCCGGCGATAAGCCCTATAGTCTTTATCAGTTTTTCATCCATATATACAGCGTTAGCACATAAGCAAGTGTTTGATGATATCTACCACGATTACAGGTGCATCAATCGAGTTTGTCTACAACGTTCCTTTAGCCGTGCTTGTTTAGCGATTGAATCTCTTTTTTAAAGAACAATGGCAAATTATGGTTGTTAAGAGTTTAAAACTAACTATTATGTCTTCAGATCAGAACGAGCAAAACCCTAATAACAATAAGGATAATATCAGCGAAAATGTTGATGATTCTCAATCTCAGAACAACAATGGTAATATTGGCCGTGAAGTTGATAATGAAAAGGAAGGTGATGGCAGCTTCAAAAATTTACCTGAAGAGATTGCAGACGAAAAGCCGGTTAATGAGCAGGGTATAGGTGAAAATAAGGAAATCCACTGGATTGGTAACCATGGTCAAAAGAGTTCAAACCGACCCGGTTCTCATAGTCAGGATAGCTATAGCGACCAGAATTTAACTGATGGAACGCAGCAGAACCGCACCAGAAATCATGTTACCAATGCTGGCGGAACTTCGCAGGAGGATTTAGAAAAAGGTAATACAGGTTTGACGGATGAAGAAAACGAGAAATAGAAAGAAAATGTGACTGTCAAAAATTTTGGCAAGGTATTTATTCTATATGGTTAACTAAAAACAATATCTTATGAACTACGACAGAAATAAATCAACAATTGGGACTGTACTACTAGTAGGACTTGCAGCGGGAGCGGCCGCCTGGTATTTGCTAAAAACAGATAAGGGCAGAGAAACTGCTGATAATCTAAGAAGTTCCTTTAACGATCTCAGCACTAATTTTAAAGATAAAGCTGCTGATAGTTTTGCCCAGGTTACAGAGCAGGCAAAAAATGTTATCGACAACCTGAAGTCCAAAACAACGAGTAATATGCAATAATTAGCTTGTTATAGGCTAATTTAAAGAAGCCAGTCTTTAACTTATTAGAAGTTAAAGACTGGCTTTTTTTATACAAAGCTAGAGGGATATAGCACAAGGTTGTGCCTAATAGTGAGATTTCACATAATCGTCAAATTTTCAACTGACTGACCTATCTTTTATGAGTACTGATCATTTCCGTTAGCGCGATAAAATAATTTTCGTAACTGTCCTGATTGGTAAACAGGAACAAAAAAGGCTCGATTAATTCCAGCTCCATCAATACGAATTCGCCATTTACTTCCAGTCCGTCAACGCGAGCGTACAGACAGCCTTTTGCAAACTGATCTACATATTCCTTCGCGGATTTCAACAAGTGAGCCGGTGCGGGTTCCGGATGGATACTTCCCCCGAGGTAGTGCTGTACCCTGAAATCTCCTGCTTTAGCTTTCTTCAGCAGATTGTGGCTGAAGGTTCCGTTGAAAAACAGGAACGACCATTCGCCATTGGTTTCTATTTCTCTAAGGAACGGCTGCACCATATAGGCTTCTTTAGTCAGGTAGCCATGCACCAAGGTGGTTACTTCAACCAGATTTGATCGGGTGATTTTGATTGTATTTTTTGAGCCCCCGCTAATACATGGCTTCACAATGAGCATTTCACTTTTTAGTTTTTCAAAGCAGCTACCCAGATCAGGGATTTCACCTTTTTCAAAATATAGTGTAGGCGTGACGTTCAGCCCGGCATTGCCAATCTCGCGCAAATAATGTTTATCGCTGTTCCATTTGATGATGCTTGCAGGGTTTAAAAGATCAAGCTTTAAATCTTCAAGTTTATTCAGCCAGTGATTAAATTCTTCGATCTTATCAAAGTAATCCCAGGGAGATTTAATTATTGCCAGATCATAGCTTGCCCAATTCACGGTGGGATCGTTCCAGACTTCCATGGTGAGGTCCAAGCCTTTATTCGTTAAAAAATTTAGGAGTATCTGATCTTCATTTTCAACGTTGGAAGTGTATTTATCAACATCCTCATAGCAAACGTACGCTATCTTCATAAAATAATTTTTTAAGGTTAGCAATGATACAAAAAAAACGAAGCCGGCCATTTAATTGGCCGGCTTCGTTGCGCTAACGCACTTGATTATATCGACGATTCCAGGTTATTTATTTGAGGTTCCGGAGTTGAATTCATAAATACAAACTGATTATCGAAAACATCCAGTTTAATCCGGCTATCCTTATCCACCTTACCGCCAAGGATACTTTTAGACAATTCGTTAAGGATGCGTTTTTGAATCACCCGTTTTAGGGGTCTCGCTCCAAATTGAGGATCATAACCTAATTGTGCCAGCCAATCAAGAGCTTCATCAGAAGCCTCGATCTGTATGCCCATCTCTGCTAATGTATCTTGAACTCCTTTAAACTGAAGCGTAACTATTTCACGCAGTTCTTCCCGGTTAAGAGGGGTAAACATGATCAGTTCGTCAATCCGGTTTAAAAACTCAGGCCGAATCGTTTGTTTAAGTAATTCGAACAGCTCACTTTTTGTTCGTGCAATAACTTCTTCACGGTTATCTTCATTCAGATTTTTAAAGTTGTCCTGAATTAAATGAGAGCCTATATTGGAGGTCATGATGATGATTGTATTCTTAAAATTCACTACGCGACCTTTATTGTCGGTTAGACGGCCGTCATCCAGCACTTGCAATAAGATATTGAATACATCCGGATGCGCTTTCTCAATCTCATCGAGCAGAATTACTGAATAAGGTTTTCTCCGAACCGCTTCGGTTAATTGCCCGCCTTCATCGTATCCGACATATCCCGGAGGAGCTCCAATCAACCGGGAAACTGAATGACGCTCCTGATATTCGCTCATATCAATACGAACCATTGAGTGCTCGTCATTAAAGAGAAACTCTGCCAAAGCCTTAGCTAACTCGGTTTTACCAACGCCGGTTGTTCCCAGAAAGATAAACGATCCGATTGGTTTACGTTTGTCCTGTAAACCTGCCCTCGAACGGCGGATGGCATCAGAGATGGCCTCGATAGCTTCATGCTGACCCGCCACCCGCTTATGCAGCTCCTCTTCCAGATGAAGGAGTTTCTCGCGTTCGCTTTGAATCATTTTCGTCACCGGAATACCAGTCCAGCGTGAAACCACACCGGCGATATCTTCTGCGGTAACTTCTTCCTTGAGCATGCGGCTATCAAGCTGGGTTTCTACAAGCTCTTTCTTCAGAGTTTCCACTTCGTCCTGAGCTTCTTTAATTTTCCCATAACGTAACTCAGCAACACGGCCATAGTCACCTGCGCGTTCCGCCTGGTCGGCTTCAAGCTTATAGTTTTCTATTTGTTCTATCTTGCTGTTTATTCCATCTACCAGGTCTTTCTCACCCTGCCATTTGGCCTTCAATGAATCCCGCTCGTTGGAAAGGTTGGCAATCTCTTCACTTAGATCCGCTACTTTCTTTTCATCATTTTCGCGTTTAATCGCCTCGCGTTCTATTTCCAGTTGCATAATGCGCCGGTTTAGCTCATCAACAACCTCGGGAACCGAGTCCATCTCTAAACGAAGTTTAGAAGCAGCCTCGTCCATCAGGTCAATTGCTTTATCCGGAAGGAAACGATCAGAAATATAACGCTGGGATAATTCAACCGCAGCTATAATCGCTTCGTCCTTTATCCGGACTTTATGATGCGTCTCATAGCGCTCTTTCAATCCCCGGAGAATGGAGATTGCATCCTGGGTATCCGGCTCCTCGACCATAACCTTTTGAAAACGACGCTCAAGAGCTTTATCTTTCTCAAGGTACTTTTGATATTCGTTTAGGGTCGTCGCCCCGATAGCACGGAGTTCGCCGCGGGCTAGGGCAGGCTTTAATATGTTTGCTGCATCCATAGCTCCTTCGCCACCGCCTGCACCCACCAACGTGTGTATTTCATCTATAAAAAGGACGATCTCGCCATCGCTTTGAGTGACTTCCTTGATTACCGCTTTCAGGCGTTCTTCAAACTCACCTTTATACTTGGCGCCCGCAATCAGCGCACCCATATCAAGTGAGTAAACAGTTTTGCTCTTCAGATTTTCAGGCACATCTCCCTGGATGATGCGGAATGCAATACCTTCCGCAATTGCGGTTTTACCTACACCAGGTTCACCAATCAATATAGGATTGTTCTTTGTACGGCGCGACAGGATCTGGATAACCCTTCGAATCTCCTCATCACGCCCAATAACCGGATCGAGCTTACCGGATTCGGCAAACTCATTTAGGTTTCGGGCATATTTATTAAGAGCGTTATAAGTGGCCTCAGCATTTTGATCTGTAACCCGGGTATTTCCCCGAAGCTCAGTAATAGCTTTCTTAAGGTCTTTCTCATTTACGCCCGAGTCTTTAAGCATGTTGCTTACCTTGTCGCCCGTAGACAGAATACCCAAAAGGATATGCTCAACAGAAACGAATTCATCTTTGAATTCTTTCAAGAAAGTCTGCGCCTTCTGCAAGGCCGTATTGGCAGACGATGAGAGGTATATTTCGCTTCCGCTCACTTTCGGGAAGCTTTGAATCTGAGCGTCCAGAACGGTTGTAAGCCGGTTTAAATTGACGTTCAGCTTTTTGAGAAGAAAGTTGATAACGTTCTCATCAACCAGTAACAAACTTTTTAATATGTGAGCCGTCTCAATAGCTTGCTGCTGATTGCCGGCTGCTATTTCAGAAGCCTTTTGTATAGCTTCCTGCGCTTTAATTGTAAAGTTGTTGAAGTTCATAACGTCAGAGTATCAAAACAGTTACCAGCTGTATTCAAACAGTCAAAGCGGAACATTTGTCGGTATTCGTAGGCTCCTGAGTGACGAAATGACTGTCTTTTAATATTATAAGATGAATAAGTAGCAGGTTGACTCGTCCTTATTCAAATAAAACGGTCTTATTACCTGCGATAAAAACCCGATCTTGAAACAACAACTGTAACGCTTTAGATAGAACAGCTTTTTCGACATCTTTTCCAGCAATAACCATATCGGAAACGCTGAACGTATGATTTACGGGAATTATTTGTTGCGCAATGATCGGACCCTCATCCAAGTCGTTGGTAACGAAATGCGCTGTGGCGCCTATTATTTTTACGCCTCGTTCATAGGCTTGTTTATAAGGGTTGGCACCAATGAAAGCTGGCAAAAAAGAATGATGTATATTGATTATTCTGTTTTCATAGTGTTTAATGAAATCGGGAGACAAGATTCGCATAAATTTCGAAAGAACAAGAAAATCTGGTTGATATGAATTGAGGGTGTTGATTATCTCATTTTCAAATTCAGATTTTGACTTATTATCATGAGAGATATGAAAAAAAGGAATTGAGAATTGGTTAGTAAATGCTTCCAGATTATTATGATTCCCAATGACACAACACACCTCAGCATTCAGAGTATTAAAAAAGTTACGGGTAAGAGTCTCTGCTAAACAATGGTATTCTTTCGTTACCAGAATAGCGATTTTTTTTTCCAGCTTCGGATTTATTATTAACCGTGCGTTTGAGGGAAGCTCCCTTTCAAGTTCCAGTTGTAAGTTGGGCCCTAAAGGTGAATTACCAGAGCATTCTATGCGGGTAAAAAAAGTCGAAGATCTTTCATCAACAAATTCACGCATAGCGGTAATATTTAGATTATGGCTAGCTAGAATGCGCGATATCAGAGCGACTAACCCCACTTTATCTTCGCACTGTATCAATATCAAATTTTTATCCATACAATGGAGATATTCATCCTATCACAATAAAATGTAACTGGACACTAAAAAATCAAAATTTACGATACCTCGGATCTTATTTAAAATATAGTTTTAATTTCTCTGTCTGGTGATCTGCAAGTTTCTGAAGGGGACCACTGGCCAGCATTTTCATCATCATATTCAGTTCGGCCGAAATAGTATGAACCGCCTCTGTTGTACCATTACCTGCATCATGAATGTTCCACTTCAACTCCACGGGAAAAGGTGCATCCTCTGAGGGTTTGATCACGATTTCTTGATTTTCTAGGCGCGATGAAACCTTCAAAGCTAGTTTTGCCATATTTTGGATGGTAAAGCGGGCTTCATCATCGGTTGATGACCAATTGTAAATATTATCAGGCATTAATTGCTGATGATTGTTCAGGTCGGCGAGGAATGCATAAACCACATCAGTCGGTTTGTTGACGATAGTTTTACTCTGGATGATTGTCATATAAGTCAGGCTGTTTTTTGATGAATGGAATTGCCCCACTCAGCAGGATTTTCGCGCCACTGGCGTAATAATCTCAAGTCTTCCTCAGAGACGAAATTATGATCTCTGGCGTAATCTATTAGCGCATTGTAGTCTGACAAGGTAGAGAAGCGGCATCTGGCACTTTTGAAATTCTCTGTAGCGGCATCGAAGCCGTAATTAAATATAGCTACTAGTCCGGCTACTTCAAGACCTCCTTCTCGCAGAGCCTCTACTGCCTGAAGGCTGCTTTTGCCGGTAGAGATCAAATCTTCAACTACCACCACACGCTGGCCTTCTGAAAAATCGCCTTCAATAAGGTTTCCTCTACCGTGGCCTTTAGGAGCTGAGCGTACGTAAATGAAAGGAAGCCCTAGTTCTTGCGCTATCAAAACACCTTGCGGAATCCCAGCAGTTGCAACTCCAGCGATAACTGAAACAGAACCAAACTCTTCCTGAACCAGAGAAGCCAATTTCTGACGGATATAAGTTCTTATAGTAGGATGGGAGAGCGTAATCCGGTTGTCACAATAGATCGGGGATTTCCAGCCGGAAGCCCAGGTAAATGGATTGTTGGGTTGTAATTTAATTGCTTTAATTTGCAACAAAAACTCAGCTACTTTTTGTTCAATCTCACTCTTGTTACTCATACCGCAAATGTATCAAATATATATCAACCAAACTGCTTTAATCCTTTCAGAAACTCTTGATTCGGCCATTGCAGATTATCAACAAATTGATTCTGAGACCTTTGAATTTATCAGCTTCTATAAGCGCTTCAAGGACGAACCGTTACCCGCGACCTATACGGTATTAAGCAAAAAACCTAAAGAATTGTTTAATAAAATTAAGTTATCATTAAGATATATTAAGGCTGCCGGGGGTGTCGTGCATAACGAGGAAAATAAATACCTATTTATTTTCCGTAAAGGAAAATGGGATTTGCCGAAAGGAAAAATAGAGAACGGAGAAAAAACCAAAAAAGCGGCAGTAAGGGAGGTTGAAGAGGAGTGTGGTATTACGGTGACGAAGCTGGATGAGAAACTTTGCAAGACCTACCACATTTATGAAATGAGGGGAGAAACAGTTTTGAAAAAAACAACCTGGTATAGAATGCGGGCGGATAATCAGCCTATACTAACTCCTCAGCATGAAGAAGACATTACAGACGCCCGATGGCTTGCTCCCGGAGATTTCGCTCTCGTAAAAGAAAATACATTCCCGCTGATCAGAGATGTCGTCGGACGGGTTGAGGCCTAAAGCATATCTACAAAAACTCTTTCGCCTCTTTAGGGATAAACTGACTTACATCGCCGTGGTATCTTAAAATATCCCGTACAATAGTCGAGCTTATAGACGAATAACCAGGTTTGCTTACAATAAATATGCTTTCTATTTCGGGAACCAGCGCATGATTCATTTGCGCAATAGCTTTTTCGTATTCAAAGTCGGACACCGTACGTATTCCCCGGATCATATAGGCTGCATTGATCTTTTTACAGAATTCTATGGTAAGGCCTTCATAAACCATCACTTCAACTTTAGGTTCCCCCGCAAAAACCGCTTCAAGCATTTTCTTGCGAGTTTCCGCACTTAAGAAAGAAGGTTTGCTGCTATTTAGACCAATGCCTACAACAATCTTGTCAAATAGGGAGATCGAACGTTTTAAAATATCAACATGTGCTTTGGTCACCGGATCGAACGAGCCGGGAAACAGGGCTATTTTCATGGCTTTAAAGGTAACGGATTAATATGCAATTGCGCAAATTTGATATCAATGGAGGTTATATCCAGTCTTGGTACATGCTATTCAAAGAAGCTGAAAGATGAAGAGCCGTATTGCCGTTGCTCTTTAAAATTAGGATGGTTATCCAACTTTTTCATACTCGGATGCTCAACGATAAGGTATCCGTCTTCCTTTACCAGCTTTCTTTCAAAAACTATTTTAGCAATTTCAGGTATTCTTGTCAGATCATAAGGAGGATCAGCAAAGATCAGGTCGAACGGTTCAGTTTCCATTTCCAGGAACTTAAAGACGTCCGCTTTGTAGGCCTTTATATGATCCAGCTTTAGTTCTTTGGAAATTTTCTTGAGGTAATTGAAACATCCGAAGTCACTGTCCACAGAAATAACCTCAGGTACACCTCTCGATGCGAATTCCAGCGAGATGTTACCGGTTCCGCTAAACAGGTCGAGCACCCTGGTCTCCTCGAAGTTAAACCGGTTGTTAAGAATATTGAAAAGTGCCTCCTTAGCGAGATCAGTGGTGGGTCGTACGGGCAAATTGGCCGGTGGATTAATCCGAAGTCCCCTGAGTTTGCCGCCAATTATTCGCATAGATCGAGACTGAGTAGAGAGAAGAACTTATGAGAATTAAAACCTTTAAAGGCTTCTATGTTGTTGATATGCGGTTCAGAGAAGCTAATCCTATCAAAATATTTTTGCAGCCTCGTATAGTGCTCGCTTTGATTGTCCATATCTCCTGAGATAATAACAGCATGATTCAGATCAATACTTAACTCATTGATAAGGGTCAATAGAAAATAATTGAACTCATCAGAATTTGCGATTTCAAATATATTATAGAACTCAAGTTTATCGTCTCTGATCACTGCGGCTTCAAAACTATCCTGGTTGAAATTCAGGAACAGTTCACCTTCATTTCCATTTTTTTTCAGGTTATTTATACCGGTTATAAACGGGTTTGCCTGACAAACAATAAGCGGATCGCTAAATGATTCCCGAAGGATATTTTCTACTGCCGCATCAACAGCGTAAATATTCTTTATGTCAAAAGTGTGGATATCAGTATCAATAAGTACAGAATCAGGTTGAGCCCCCAAAAACCTGCCATACTGGGGCATGTCGCCCTGAGTATATAGTTCCTGAGGAACAAAAGTAAAAGCTTGCGTTTGCAGACTGATCTTTACTTTTTCAAAATCCAGGTTTACAAATTCGTTCTCTGCAATCAGAATCTCCAGACGGTTTAAACCGCTGTAGGTGGAAGTGCTTTCAGGAAAATAGTTTTTAGCAACAATATTTAAACGGTCATTCTTTTTATCAACTATGGCGTATGAGTAGCTACTTGTTTCCAAATGAATAAACAAATGGCAGGCGCCTGCATTTTGCGGATTGAACTGATCATCAGTAAAAAGGATCGGGTTATTCATCATGAGCAAAAATAAAATTTCTGGGCTAATATACCTGATTTTATATTGCAGGCTATCGTTTTCAAACTTCAATGAGTAGGTTAGCTCATGCAGATTGTGCAAATTTGCTTTCATGCAGCCCATCCATATTTTGTTAGAACAGCAGTTCGGCAAAACGCCTACTGTTCAGCAATATGAGGTATTCCAATTACTTGAACGTTTCCTGAGGGTGGAAGAAGGTGATGAATGCTTTATGCTCAAGGGCTATGCAGGTACGGGTAAAACAACTTTAATAGGTGCGCTGGTTAAGGTGCTTCCGATGATTAAGCGGAGGTCAGTTTTGCTGGCGCCCACAGGGCGCGCGGCAAAGGTGATCAGCAGCTACTCTGGTAAACAAGCCTTCACGATTCATAAAAAGATTTACCGGAAAAAAGAGGCTGCCAGTCCCGAGATGAATTTTGTTTTAGGCGACAATCTTGCTGAAAATACCTTGTTTATCGTTGATGAGGCTTCCATGATTTCAGATCAAAGCGGCGATTTCAGCAGGCAAAGTTTACTGCATGATCTGATCAGTTATGTTTATAATGGCAAAAACTGTGCACTAATGCTGGTTGGTGATACTGCCCAGCTACCGCCGGTCGGGTCGGCTGATAGTCCGGCCTTAAACCCCCAACTTTTAAAGGATATTTTCACACTGGATGTCTTCAGCTACGAATTGACAGACGTTGTCAGGCAGGAAAAGCAATCGGGTATTTTATTCAATGCAACAGAAATCCGGGAACTAATTAGACAGGAGAGTAGCAGTTTCCCTCATATTCAGGTTAATGGGTTCAGGGATGTTTATCGGATGACGGGTGAGAAATTGGTGGAAGGACTTAATTATGCCTACAACAAATTTGGGATGGATAATACGCTAGTGGTTTGCAGGTCTAATAAAAATGCAAATTCTTACAATCAGAATATCCGGAACCGGATCTTATACCGCGAAGAAGAGCTTACCGGTGGCGACTATATTATGGTAGTACGAAACAACTATTTCTGGCTGCAGGCTGACGATAATAGCGGTTCCTTTATTGCAAATGGGGATATCGGCCGTATCAGAAAGGTTCGAAACCTGCACGAGCAATACGGTTTCCGCTTTGCAGAGATCGTTCTGGAATTTGTGGATTACCCGGATAAAGAGCCGTTAACCTGTAAAGTGTTGCTGGATACATTATATGCAGATACGCCGAGCCTTTCGAACTCCGAAAGCAAACGACTGTTTGAAGCCGTGATGGAGGATTATCAGCATATCCAAAATAAGCGGTTAAGACTTCAGGAAATAAAAAAAGATCCTTACTATAACGCACTTCAAATAAAGTTCGCCTTTGCTGTTACCTGCCACAAAGCTCAGGGTGGACAATGGGATGCCGTCTTTATCGACCAGGGTTATCTAACTGATGAAATGCTTAATACTGAATTTCTGCGCTGGTTGTACACTGGTATTACCAGGAGTTCAAAAGAACTTTTTTTAGTCAATTTCAGCGACCAGTTCTTTGGGGAAAAGATGAAAGATTAAGGACCACCTTGAATGGAAAAAAAAACAAGGATCCAGAGACAGCAATTCTCTTCCTGCACTTTAATCTTTGTTAGTTAAGCAAAATAAGGTAAAGAAAAAGGAACAAAGATTTAAAGACCTAAGATTCTCATCCTTGTCCTTTAACCTTCGTTCCTTGATCAAAAAAGAGTAAAAAACAGATCAAGTTTTATGAATTCTTACTCTTGCTCTTAAATCTTTGTTCTTTGATAAGCAAACTAACCTTATTCGGCGATTAATTTTCCTCTCATAGAGGCATAGTGTCCGGGGAAGGTACAGATGAAATCATAAGTACCTGCAGGCACAGTAAATGTGATAGTTTCTGATTCACCAGGGCCTAATAATTTAGTGTGAGCCATGATGGATGTCTTCATATCAGCTGGTATGTAATCCGTAGCTTTTGCAACCATTGCTTTCATAGCGAATGCCTCAACATCAGTACCGCCACCTAACAGAACAAAATTGTGTCCCATTGATTCTTTAGGCATAGTACCTTCGTTTTTCATAGTAAGAGTAACTTGTTCACCGGCTTTAACGCGTATTTCAGTAACGCTGAATTTCATTTGATCGTTTCCTGTAATCGATACAGTATTTGAAACGGTTGCAGATGGCGTAGTTACTTCTGGAAGTGCTGCTGAAGTATCTGCAGTTGTTGCCTGATCAGACGTGTCGGTTTTCTTTTCTCCGCCACAAGAGGCTAAAAACAGGGGTGCTGCCAATGCAGCGTACATCATTAATTTTCTCATAATTCTTTAAATTAAGTTCCGCAAATTTAACATTATTAAGTAACCGTATGTTTGCATTCGGTGTTTCTTTATTGAAGAATTGTCATAATCAGAGACTGAATTTCATAACATGATCGTAAAGCCATCAATTCACCAAAAATATTTCAACTAACTTGAAATCCTTATTTTCGCCCTAAAGAAACTTTAAATATGGCATTCCTCCACGCTTTCAAGCTAAAATGGATCGTAGCAGTAGCTATAGCTCTGCTAGCTGTTCTTTATTTTAATGTAGATGCCAGAACCTTAGTTGTCAGAGGCTTAATGAGGATCGGATTGTTTAAAGCGGATATAAAGAAGGACCGGCTAAAATTAATTAATAGCAATAGCTGGAAAGCGCCGGCGGAAATAGCTTTCAGCAATGCAGATGGACGCGAAGTAAAACTGGCAGAGAAAAAGGGAAAAGTTTTGTTTATCAACTTTTGGGCGACATGGTGTCCTCCATGTCGAGCGGAGATGCCTTCTATCAGCGCACTTCAAGGCAAACTTAAAGACAACGCGGGGATTGAAATCATGATGGTGGAAGTTGATAAGAAACCGGATGCTGCCATTGATTTTATGCGGAAGGGAGGCTATAATTTACCCGTTTATTCACCCAGATCATTTATTCCACCCGAAATATTCGATGGCAATCTGCCCACTACTATGGTGATTTCCGCTGATGGTAAGATCGTTTATCATCATATCGGAGCGGCAAATTACGATCATCCAGACTTCCTGAAATTTATTAACGATCTAAGCAGATAACCATTCTAGCGTGAGATTGAGTAGGATTAGCCTATGTGCTGTGCAATAATCTTTTCCAGTTGGTTTACTGGAACTACACCCGACTGACGCCATTTGATCTGTCCTTTGTGAAAAAGAATAAGTGTCGGTACTCCGGATATATTGTAAGCGGCAGAGGCGGAAGGATTCTTGTCAACATCAACTTTTAAAATGGTCGCTTTATCTCCAATCTTACTCTTTAATTCATCAAGCATAGGCGCCATCACTTTACAAGGGCCGCACCATTCTGCTGAGAAATCAACCAATACCGGTTTTTCTCCCTTTATCAGTTCTGCAAATTTACCTTTGGCTGTATTCATCTCCATGGTGTCTAAATTATAGAATTAGTGATATAATCTTTTTTAGAACGCTTTGTTTTTTGTTTAGGCAATTTAAAACCTGCCCATCCTTAGAATTATATAAATCTTTGCAGGAATCATATAAGTCATCCCACCAGCTTAGCGGCTATTTTTGTGGGATATTAATATTTGGAATGAAATAGCAGTCAGAATATAAAATGAAAACTCAAGAGAAAACGATCATTATTCCTGTAACCGGTATGAGTTGTGCGTCCTGCGCCAGCAGTGTAGAAAGTATGGCCGGGTCACAGCCAGGTGTAATCAATGCTGCTGTCAATTATGCAACTCAATCCCTTAAAATAACATATAATGACACTGCTTTACAATTAAAGGATCTGCGAAAAATCATTCAGAGCGTTGGTTATGATTTAATTATAGATGAAACCAATGCACTTGAAACCCAGGAAGAATTACAACGTTCAGCCTATCGCACACTGAAACATAAAACTGTATTCGCTGCGGTCTTAACGTTTCCGGTGGTTGTTGTGGGTATGTTTTTCATGGAGATGCCCTACGCTAACCTGTTCATGCTGTTACTCTCAACTCCGGTAATATTCTATTTTGGCAGGACGTTTTTCATAAACGCATGGAAACAAGCCAGCCACCGACAGGCAAACATGGATACTTTAGTTGCTTTAAGTACCGGAATGGCTTATTTATTTAGCGTCTTCAATACCGTTTACCCCGAGTTCTGGCATGCCCGGGGCCTGCATGCGCACGTATACTTTGAAGCTGCTGCAGTGATCATTGTCTTCATTATGCTGGGTAAATTGCTTGAAGAACGGGCGAAATCCCATACTTCAACATCGATCAAAAAGTTAATAGGATTACAGGCAAAGACAGTCACAATTCTCGAAGATGGAACTGAAAGAGAGATCCTGAGCGAAGACGTTAAAGTTGGCCAGCAGGTTATAGTAAAACCCGGTGAGAAAATAGCAGTTGACGGCGAAGTATCACAGGGGTTCTCCTATGTTGATGAAAGCATGATCAGTGGAGAACCGGTGCCGGTAGAAAAGAAACCCGGTGACAAAGTCCTGGCTGGAACGATCAATCAGAAAGGCAGCTTCCAGTTCACCGCCCGGAAGGTGGGCAGCGAAACAATGCTGGCGCACATTATTGAAATGGTCAAAAATGCGCAGGGCTCAAAAGCTCCCGTACAGAAATTAGTCGATAAAATAGCAGGGATCTTTGTGCCGATTGTAATGGGGATCGCTGTTACAAGTTTAGCCGCATGGTTGATAATAGGTGGCGAAAACGCTTTCACCCATGGCTTGCTGGCAATGGTTACTGTTCTGGTTATTGCCTGCCCCTGTGCTTTAGGGCTGGCCACACCTACCGCAATTATGGTAGGCATCGGTAGAGGTGCGGAACTCGGTATCTTAATTAAGGATGCAGAAAGCCTCGAATTAGGTCATAAGATTAACACCGTGGTTTTAGATAAAACCGGTACTATTACTGAAGGAAAGCCTGTGGTTACCGATATTGTCTGGAATGATTATGTTGATCCTGCTTTATTAAGTCCTGTGCTGTTAGCACTTGAAAGTAAATCTGAGCATCCCTTAGCCGCGGCGGTTGTCGAAAAGCTGAAGCATCAGGGTATTCAGCCGGCTTTAATCTCAGATTTCCAAAGCCTTACGGGCAGGGGAGTAAAAGCCTCCCTTAACGGAGAAGTTTATTACGTCGGCAGTCATAAATTGGTGGAAGATAATGGTGTTCAACCTTCTGCTGAAATGCTCAGGCTGATCAAAGCCTACCTTAGCGATGCAAAAACGGTCATATATTTCAGTAGTAAGACGGATGTTTTAGCCATCCTGGCAATCTCTGATCAAATTAAAAGTAATTCTAAGCAAGCAATCGACACCTTGAAGGCCAGTGGAATTGATGTCTACATGATCACGGGGGATAACCGGGAAACCGCTGCCGCAGTATCCCGTCAGGTGGGAATTGACTACTTTGAAGCGGATACTATGCCCGACGATAAATACAGTTTTATAAAGAAGTTACAAGCCGAAGGGAAAATAGTTGCCATGGTCGGAGATGGAATAAACGATAGTCAGGCAATGGCCCAGGCCGATGTTTCAATTGCAATGGGAAAGGGATCTGACATTGCGATGGATGTTGCTAAGATGACGTTAATCTCTTCAGATCTGAATAAAATACCACAAGCGATACTCTTGTCTCGTCAAACGGTTCGTACAATTAAGCAGAACCTTTTCTGGGCATTTATCTACAACCTGATCGGAATCCCAATAGCCGCCGGAATTCTATATCCTTTGAACGGGTTCTTACTGAACCCGATGATCGCCGGTGCTGCCATGGCTCTTAGCTCTGTTTCTGTTGTCAGCAACAGTTTACTTCTGAAATGGAAAAAGATATAATGTGCCAGGCAGACAAATTATAAAACAAATTTTTTTTACTTCATCAATAAAATAATATTCAAAATGGACACACTGAAATTCAAAACCAATATTAAATGTGCAGGCTGTATAGCCACAGTAACGCCTTTCCTTAACAATTTAACTGAAGTAGAAAACTGGGAAGTTGATACTATAAATCCTGATAAAATTCTAACAGTTGTATCAGAGAATATATCATCTCAAGAGATAATTTCAAAACTTAAGGAAGCCGGCTACAACGCTGAAACTATTAAAGCAGACTCGTAAATTTGCACATGGAACTTCATATAAAGAATATGGTATGCGACCGCTGTATTATGGTGGTTGATCAGCAACTAGAAAAGCTCGGATTTACAGTAACAGAATCACTTTTGGGGAAAGTAACAGTTTCTCCTGATCCTGATGAAAGTCAGCTCTCGCAGATCCGTCCAGCTTTGAAACTACTGGGGTTTGAACTGATAGACGAAAAGCGCAAGCAGCTGGTTGAGCAAGTCAAAAATGTAATTATTGAAATGGTTCATTATACAGATCCTGACGATATAAAGATCAATTATTCAGATTATATCTCATCCAGACTTGATATGGATTATCCCTACCTGAGCAGTCTTTTTTCGGAATCGGAAGATATCACCATCGAAAGATATATCATCAATCAAAAGATAGAAAAGGTTAAAGAATTGCTGGAATATGGCGAACTGAATTTAAATCAGATCGCCTTAAAAATGGGTTACAGCAGTGCCGCGCATTTATCATCTCAATTCAAAAATATCACCAGTATTACTCCAACTGCCTTTAAAGCAAACGAAATAAAAAGCCGGAAACCGCTTGATCAGATATGATTCATTAAATCAAGGCCATCCTAAAATAGAAGCAAAACTCAAATGGTTGCCATAACAAAGGTGTAGAAATAACCTACCATGAAATGAACGCAGAACTCGAAGCTTTATTAGAAGCTAAAAACATAAATCCAACCGCTATGCGTTTGCTCGTACTGGATTTTTTGTTGCAACAGTCTGCTTCAGTTAGTTTAACAGATCTCGAGAAAGCGATGTACCCGGCAGACCGTATAACGTTATATCGAACCCTTAAAACTTTCCAGGAGAAAGGTCTTGTTCACAGTATTGATGATGGCACTGGTTCGGCAAAATTTGCGCTTTGCAAAAACCAGTGCGATGATCATCGCCACAATGATCTTCATGTCCATTTCTATTGTACTATCTGTAATGGCACATTCTGTTTAGACAAATTAGCCATCCCTAATATTAGCCTTCCCACGCAATTTGAAGTGCAGGAAATGAGCCTGCTGGTGAAAGGCATCTGCGATAATTGTTCGTCGCAATAATTGCAACTTCATTGCAGCGGCCTATATCATACCTTTACATTACATCAGGTAATTAAAAGGGTGTGAATAAACAGACTGAAATGACGAAGAATAGCGACGAACACTTCCATATAACAGAGCAGGATAATCAACTAACAGAAGAGGTTGAAATCTTACCTGGTGAACCCGGTTTAACCCATGAAGAACACACTCATGACCATGACGGCCATAGCCACGGTAGTTCATCGGGTTGGCGCAGTCGCTGGAACTTGCTTACCGCTTTGGCAATTCTGCTGCTTATGCAGATCCTGGAGTATGGGTTTCAAATAAAGATTAATTCGCTTGTAGAATTATTTATTTATCTCTCCGCTTATCTATTGGCCGGTTATCAGGTTCTTGACATGGCTTGGCGAAAAGCAAAACGCTTTGATTTTTTTAACGAATTCTTTTTAATGAGTGTTGCTACACTGGGTGCATTTGCGATCGGGGCTTACAGCGAAGGGGTTGCCGTGATGGTTTTTTATTCTATTGGCGAGTGGTTTCAAGATAGTGCGGTAAATAAGGCTAAAACCAGTATCAAGGCACTGCTCGATATTCGCCCGGATAGTGTTGAGGTATTAAGAAATGGCCAGGCACAGACATTAAAGCCAGCCCTTGTTGTAGTTGGAGAGTTGATCAGGGTGAAGGCAGGCGAGAGGGTAGCGCTGGACGGAGATCTTCAATCTGAAAAAGCCTCATTTAATACAGCAGCCCTTACGGGTGAAAGTATCCCTGCTACTAAACATTTCGGCGATCAGGTACTCGCCGGGATGATCAACCAGAATTCTGTTGCCGAAGTTCGAGTAACAGCGCTGTTCAGAGATAGTAAGCTAAGCAGAATTCTTAGTATGGTTCAGGATGCATCAGCCCGTAAATCGCAGACACAGTTATTTATTTCTCGCTTCGCAAAGGTATACACGCCAATAGTCTTTGCGCTGGCCGTACTTGTTGTGGTTTTACCGATTTTTCTGGTTGCTCAATACAGCTTTAGCGAATGGTTATACCGCGGGTTGGTCTTTCTCGTAATCAGTTGCCCCTGTGCCCTGGTGGTTTCTATTCCCCTGGGATATTTCGGAGGCATCGGTCTGGCTTCCCGTAACGGGATTCTTTTCAAAGGCGGTAACTTTCTTGATGTGATGACGCGGATTGATACCGTAGTGATGGATAAAACCGGAACCCTTACAAAGGGGGTGTTTAAAGTCCAAAAGGTGATTACAACGAGTAACGTCAGCGAAGAACAGCTGGTTAAGCTGGCAGCTGCACTCGAAAGTCATTCAACTCATCCCGTGGCTATGGCCATAACGGAGTATGCCCGGAACGGACACAAGGACTTGGAAGTGAGTAGTGTGGAGGAGATTTCCGGTCACGGCTTAAAGGGGCAGGTAGAAGGTCAGGAAGTTATAGTTGGGAACGCCAGGATGATGGACTTGTACAAGGTGAAATACCATGATAAGATACATAGCATTACCGACACTATAGTTTTAGTTGCATTTAATAACATTCTGGCCGGTTACATCACTATCGCTGATGAAATTAAGGCAGATGCCAAACAAGCGGTCGCCGATCTTCATCGGCTAAACATTCAAACGGTGATGTTAAGCGGGGATAAGCAAAGCGTAGTCACCGAGGTAGCCGGTTTGCTGAATATTGATCAGGCTTTCGGCGGTTTGCTGCCCGAACATAAAGTCTTTAAAGTTCAGGAGCTGAAAGATCAGGGCAGAAGAATAGCTTTTGTGGGAGATGGTGTAAACGATGCCCCTGTATTAGCCCTGGCTGATGCCGGAATTGCAATGGGGGGTTTAGGCAGCGATGCCGCCATTGAGACCGCGGACATCATTATACAAAATGATCAGCCATCGAAGCTGGTTAGCGCCATCAAAATAGGTCGCATCACCCGAAACATCGTATGGCAGAATATCTTCCTGGCAATGACCATTAAAGTGGCTGTATTGATTTTAGGTGCTAGTGGAGTTGCAAGCCTATGGGAGGCCGTAATTGCCGACGTAGGTGTCGCCCTGTTGGCTATTTTAAACGCCGTTAGGATTCAAAAAATTAAATTGTAAGGTTTATCTTAATAATTTCTGCTTTCTTACATTCCAATCTGCATCAGCTCAAATGCAAAACATAATATCTTCAAACTAACAAAAGTTAGTACCGCTAACACTATCCGCCGGTAAGTTTAATTCTGTTGCAAGACCAGTCGGTTATTCTAAGAGTAACAGAGGATCTGGATGGCTGCCTTTTCGACAGGACAATTTTCTTAAATGTCTCAATCAAGCTTATGTTTTTTTCTGTTTTGAAAGCGGGCAAAATTTGTCAAATTTTTAATAGAAATTGCTTTATACAGGTTCCGGGCTTAATCGGGTTTCCTAGTAGTTTCCTAGTAGTTTCCTAGTAGTTTCGTAGTAGTTTCCTAGTAGCTTGCTAGTAGTTTTTTACTACCAAACCTTAATGATCCCATAACCATCCCACTCTTAAGAATTTTGAATTGATTTACTTTACCGGCGGGCGTCAGGATGCAGCTCGATGGGGACCATTTTTTAAGCTCAACCATCAGGCTTATTGACCTGTGTTGAGGTAGATAAAAACAACCTTTGTGGCGGTAAATTGATTGACTACAATTTAATATGGCCAGGCGTCCTGATTATCCCAACTCGATCCTGTGAAACTGCATGATCTTTCTTATTTCGCTTCTTGCGTCCCGGCTAAACGAAATTCGATTATTACTATCTTCACCCAAATTATTTTATACCTGTTAACATGAAATGGGCATTCGCAATACAAAATAAGATCCGTGTGGCAATCGCATTAGCAGTTTTGATGCTGTTTATAATTATTTTTAGTCTGATGGAATCTTATAATATCAACCGGATAGCCAAATCGTTCAATTCCATCTACGAGGACCGGCTGATACCTGCGGTTGACTTGTATTCAATCGCTAATCATATTCAGAATAAGCGCACTCATTTATTCACCTTTCTCTTCACCAATAAAATAGATGAAAATGAAGTGAGGATTTACCTGGCCAATACGAATAAGAGTTTGGACAGCCTCATCAGCAAGTATGAGCGCACGCACCTGGTAAAAGCTGAAACGGATCATCTGCAGAATTTGAAAAAGAACCTTAAAAATTTTCAAAGGGATGAATTGATGCTTATTAATTCAGCCGGCTTAAATAAAGAAGTAGCTAAAGACTTGTTCCTAAGTACTACTCTCCAATTATATGATGAACTTGATAAAGATCTTGGAGAATTAACGAAGGTTCAGACGGAGATCGGAAAAGAGCTATTGTCCGAATCGTCGAAGAGCCAGGCTAGCTCTACCTTTATCACCAACTTACAATTTGCTATAACCATCATCCTGGGTATAATAATCATGATCCTTATTATGACCGGAAAACAGGTAATGGTGAAACAGGAAAAGTATAAGCTGAATTAGAGAGTTGAACGGCTCAGGTGCTTTCACGAATCCTGTTAATTTCTTTATGCTAGTTTAATCTAAAAAAGGTTTTGAAGTAAGTTTAGCACTCTAAAATTATATCCTTCGTAGATTCGAGCTGTAAGCTGCTTAAAAATGAGCCACCGGCATTCAGATCTGTTGCTAATGATCCAATCGTGGTTTTTTGAAATACTTGTAAAAGTGTTTCGCGAACTGCCTTGTACTTAAAATGCATAGGACAAGGGTGTTTCTCTGAGCAATTTTTAAGCCCGAAGCCACACTCCTTAAACACCGACATTCCATCAATAGCCTTCACAACATTTATTACTGGCTGTTCCAGTTGATATTGCTCGATGTAAAATCCTCCATAAGGGCCTTTAAGGGAGGTGATAATGCGGTGCTTGTTTAACATTTGCAAAATTTTAGCGGTAAAAGCTTCCGGGGCCTCTATTTCCCGGGCAATTTCCTTTACACCCATTTTCACTCCATCATTAGCCTTTGACGCCACAAAAACAGTGGCTCTTAATCCATATTTGCAACTTTTTGAAATCATATCATTTGTGTCTGTCGGGATGTTTTACAAAAGATTTAGTAAAATGAAAGTCACGCAAAATAGTTAAAATCCAGATCGCGTAACAGTTCTGGCGGCTGAGCGAACCTAAATCAATTTGAGTAAAAAGCGTTTAGCCCCATTTCGATTGTCCGCGTCAGCGCGATTTTGTAACCGACTACCTATCTTAAAAAGTGTAAAAGTAACTTGGTATCTGGAGAGTAATCAAAGCTCTGGGAATAGCTAATCATTCCCGTTTATACCAATGTAATCACGTTATTGCCAGCTATATTTGATAACCTTCTGGCAAAATTACCAGCCATAATTAACGCCCTTTTTTTGGCATCATCTGCAACCGGACCTTCAAAGTTTTCATCGATGGTTTGATTAAACATATTAATCCAGCGAGTAAAGTGTTCAGTTGTTAATTGCATGGTCGCATGTTTGGCGAACGGATTACCTATATAACCTTTTTGACCGAACAAAGCTGCGTTCCAAAAGCTGTACATTTTTTCAAGGTGCGGCTGCCAGTAGGAGGATAACCGGAAATTAAAGATCGGTGCAAGTAGTTCATCCATTGCTACTTTATCATAGAAAATATCAACCAGTATCTTGATGTCCTCTATCCCTTCGATGTCTTTTTTTATTTTCATCAGGTAGTACGTAAAAATAAGTTCGTAACCAGGTAGTAGATAGCCCAGCCACCAAAAATGATATGAAGCAGCCAAACCCAGGTTGGAATGCTGCGCGGCGTCTCACTCCCTTCAATCAGAAATTTTTTCTGATCGCCCTTACCGTACGCGCTGATCATGATTGGCTGGACCCCATCAATTATATCATGGTCGCTTAAGCCTTCAATAGAGATGTCGGGGCCGTTACGGACAACAAAAGGTATTTTCCGCAGTCCTTCTTTTCCGTTTGGATCTTTGCTCACGATACGTAAGAAATGTTCGCCATCTACCAGCTTACTTGTATCCAGTTCAAAATTAACGGGCGATAAAAACTCACCGACAGGTTGTGGATCATCGTCAATAAAAATAAATATTGAACTTTTTTCTTCTATCATGTCAATTCGTTTAATACAGTGTTTTTAATATGGTTTGCATCCTTTTCACCGGGTTTCAGCAAATATTTGATACTGAAAGCCAGGGTCACCAGAACAATTATTGTCGTGGCCCATACAATTATATAATCCAGGGTGTTTTGAGGTCCGGTTCCGTGCGATATGCCTTTTAGAAGTGCAGGCTGTTGTTTTTCGCAAGCCGGACATGCCATCGCAGCTAACTGAATCGTCATAAATAGGAATAATAAGCTGATCTTTCTCATAGCCTCGATCTTATTTTTTGCTAACCAGTTCGATGATCTTTTTCACTTCCGCAGCAGGAAGCTTGACTCCATTGTTGCCCCAGCTAGTTCGTTCATGATTTATGATAGCGGAGATCTCTTCAGGCGATAGGTTAGCCGCAGTACCAACACCAGGCATTACGGCAAACTCGGGGCGTGCATCGTAGCCGTTCATAATGATGTCAATCAGGAGTTCAGAGTTTGCATCCATAAGGATTTTACTTCCCTTTAACGGAGGGAAAGCACCTTTGAGTCCTTCTCCGTTAGCTTGGTGACAGCTCTGGCAATGTGTTGAGTATAATGAGGCACCGTCCAGTGCCGGTTCACCCGCATCCGATCCGGAAGTTGCCTGGCTAAGGGTTGGCTCTTTTTTGTAGAGAAATTCGGGTACGTCAGCAGTCTTATAAAGTTTGGCTTGTTTTAAGCTTTGCAGGTACGCTACCAGTTGCATTGCTTCTTTCCGTGCCACTATTTTACCTTTAACATTTTTTCTAAATTCATCCGGTACATTAATTTCTACATCACCACGGGCCAGTTCATTTTTCACTTCAAATAAAAACTTATATGCCGGCATGATTGACTGCCCCACCACTGCCCTGGGCTGATAAAGATGAAGCAGATGCCAGTCGACACTGGGCTGCCTTGTACCAATATTGGTCAGGTCCGGGCCAGTACGTTCAGTTCCCATTAAGGTGGCGGTGTTTCGCCATAAGTCTGTTCGTTCGTTTGCTGCATAGTCGGCAGCTACTCCGGGCCGGCTTCCCCAGACTTTGTCCATATCTACGTTCCTTACCATTTGGGTATGACAAGCTACGCAGCCGTTAGCTATAAATATGGCTTTACCAGCAGTCGCATCTAAGCTCAACGGTTCGCTGCCAGGTAATGGCTTGTTGATATTTTGGTTATTAATTGCAGGTAAAATCGCAACCATTATGGTTAGGAAGAGGAATAAAGCAAATGCTGTCAGGTATAGCTTTTTGTAATCGTTAAAGTAATCCATCATGAATATTTAATATTGCCGATAATTGTTCACCATTTATAAAGCTGATTAAATCAGATTTTTTTGTCTTCAAAATCGATTAACTCATAGCCGTCTGCGCCCATCTTATCTATCGCTTCAGCGTTTATGTTAATAGTTTTGTGATAGACGATCATCTTATACATATTATAAGCAAATATCAGGTGGGATAGCCACATCAGAGTGCCTCCAATAGCTCTCCATAACCAGTAGGGAAACATCATGACCACGCTGTCGATAAATGGTTTGCCTTCCATCCACTGCAGGCCTCTTAGGGTGCCGCCATACATGAGCGGGATTGTATAGAACATTAAGCCGGTAAATGCCATCCAGAAGTGCAGGCCTACCGCCAGTTGCGGCGGCTCTTGTCGCGTGAGCCTTGGTACAATCGCATAGATACTTCCCCAAAGAAAGAAAGCAATGATGCCGTACATGGTCAGGTGCGAGTGTGCAACCGTGAAGTCAGTGAAGTGCCACAGCAGGTTGGTGTATCTAAATGCTTCAGCGGTCCCTTGAAGGGATCCGGTGAAATAAAAAATGGTACCTACCAGGAAGAAAGGAAGAGTATAGCTGCCTGAGATTTTATGCCAGCCACCTTTAAAGGTCATGAGAAAGTTGGTTGTTCCGGCAACTACAGGTATCACCATACCGGCACTGCCAACAATTGCCACCGTTTGCAGAGACCATGGAATAGCGCTGAAAACGAAGTGATGAGTACCTATTACGGTATAGAAAAAAATTTGAGACCAAAAGGCAAGAATACCCAGGCTATAAGAAAAAATGGGCCTGTTTAATTGTTGGGGTAGAAAATAATAAACTAAACCCAGTGTAAACAGCATAAACCACATGCCTACGCCCTGATGCATATAGTAACCCTGGATAATTGTCTCGCCTAATCCATTTTGCCAGACAGGAACGTAGGCAACTATGGAAATGGTTATAGCAAAAATCACTGCTGCCACGATGTACCAGTTCGAAACGTAAATTTCACGGGTCTTGCGACGGGCAACTGTTCGGAGAAAATTGACTAGTGTAATGATGAGGCCTATTCCAAACAGAAGTTGAATGGGCCAGATATATTCCCGGTATTCGCCTCCACCGTTGTTAATTCCGGCCATTAAAGAAAGGGTACCAAGAGTGACAGATGCATTAATTAAAATCAAAGTCCACCAACCCATTTTGAGGCTGGCAATGGGCGCATTGCCCACACGGGGTACTACATAATAGCCCAGGCCTAACATAGCCAGCGAACTCCATCCCCAAAAAACTGCATTCGTATGTACTGGCCTAAGCCGACCGAAGCTTAGCCAGCTGTATGGGTCTACATCAGGAGCGACAAATTTAATTCCCAGGTATTCGCCAACAGAAGTACCAAACACAAGCCAAAAGGTAGCTGTAATGAGAAACCAGATAATCAGTTTTGATAATGGGGGATCTATTTGGGGGCGGTTCAGGCTACGCTTTTTTTCTGCAATAAACCGGATGTTAGCTTTTTGATTTATATTACTGAGTATGCCTCTGCTGTCAACGGTAGTTAATTGTCCGGAAAGTTCGTTTGCAGGCACCGTATAATTTAGAGTTTCCCGCTGTTTCTGGAGCTCCGTTATTTGATCAGCATTTAGAGTTTTAAGATAGGCGGCAAAGCGTTCTGCTTCTTCAAGGTCTTTTGTCGAGTCAACCCGATGTGCAAACTTGTTGATTTTCACAATAAATAACGCTAAAACTGCAAGTAGTGGGATAAGTATTAGCACTATGGTTATTAGAATTCCCGGCTGGCTCATTAACTCCGGTTTGGCCTGTGCATCTTGTGAGAAGGCATTGCAGGAACAAGCTATTAGAACTATTGTAAGTAAGGCCCGGAGTGATTGTGAAGATATAATTACTCCTTTGCTAGAAATCGAAGTTTTTTTCATGAACGGATGTCTATAGGGTAAGGGGTCGCAATGTAATAAAAAAGTCATAAAGGATAAGAATATCCTTTATGAAAATTTAGCATTGAATAAGTTGAAGCTTAAAACCGTGGGGGGAGTAATATATCTGTTCAGAATTTTTCAGGAACCTGTGATCAATGAGTGCTTAAATAGGCGGAGGTGAAGGGATGTTCTACGGCTTTGTCCATCTTCATAATGTGAAGCACTTTCCAGCCATGCTCTTTTAAATGATCCGAAATCAGTGCACGGTGACATCTCCACCAAACGGCTTCGGAACACATGTAAGCAGTACGTTTATGAATAGCTAATTCTGTTAATTTAAAAATTCCCTGCTGGAATGCTTCCGTTTCCATATAATCTGCATAACCTCTGAAGGCTTCGCTTCTCCAGATCATGTTTGTTGAATCAGGCAGCGGCTTACGACGACCTCCCAGTTCAACGATAGAAACATAAGCTATCCCCTGCTGAAGCAAGGATTCCCGAAGTGACTCTTGATTATATTGAGGAAACTTCCGGGAACCCGGGTAGTGACGAACATCGGCAAGCACTTCTATTTGAAAGGATTTAAGGATGGCATGGAACTCTTCAATACTGCGGGTAGAGTGCCCCAGGGTCCATATAGTTTTATCAATAATTTCCAACTTAGAACAATTGGTTGCGGGTTATGCGATGATACAAAATCCTTTCACGGGTTAAACGATATAACGCAGAAATTCAGCTTTTCTGTCGGGCTCTAAAAAAGCGCCGTTATACTCTGCCGTTATCGTACTGCTGTTCACATCTTTAATACCTCTCGAGGCAACACATAAGTGTACAGCATCGATGACAACTGCCACATCATCCGTTTGCAGTACAGTTTTCAATTCGTTCGCAATCTGTATGGTCAGGCGTTCCTGAACTTGTGGCCGCTGGGAGTAATATCGTACAATGCGGTTCAGTTTAGATAATCCAATTACTTTGCCGGAGGAGATATAAGCAATATGTGCCTTACCGATGATGGGAACAAAATGATGCTCACAGTTTGAATAAAGAGTGATATTCTTTTCAATCAGCATTTGGTTATACTGGTATTTATTGTCAAAAAGAGATACTTCCGGTTTGTTGGCAGGATTTAATCCCGCAAAAATCTCCTTCACAAACATTTTGGCTACCCGACGCGGCGTTCCTTTGAGACTGTTATCTGTAAGGTCTAAGCCAAGGGTATGCATAATAGAACTGAAATGACTGGCAATAACTTTGAGTTTTTCGTTATCCGGCATTTCAAAAGCATCGGCTCTTAAGGGAGTGTCAAAGCAAGTTCCGATATGCTCTTCATCCAGGAGTTCTTCCCATTGTAGTAATGAGGTATTTGTAGCTGCAACAGATAACGTATTGTCTTTCTGGCTCATAAAATGGTTTTAGGTGGTTATTCTTCTATAACAATTAGGGATCTATTTACACCCAGATCTAGCAGTGTGTCAACCATGATGCTGACGAATTTATCAGGCCCGCATACATAGTAATGCTGATCTGTTTGCTTGACGAATAGAATAAGTAACGCACGATCAATAAATCTTCCCGGAAGCTTTGGATCGTCGGATATTTCGATAACGTCAAGATAATTATCGCTTAATAGATCTTTCAATTCATCCCCCAGAATAATATCATCTGCGGTACGATTTGCAAACAACAGCGTATTGCCCTCCAGTCTCTGCTCTGATTTAAGCTGGCGTAAAATGGATAAAAATGGAGTAATGCCTGCACCTCCTGCTAAAAACAGTCCTGATCCTTTATAGCGGATGGTGCCAAATACTTCATGCAGGATCAGTTCATCTCCTGCGTTGATTCTGCCAAGCTTTTCGGTTACGCCGTCATGTCCGGTATAGATTTTAATAACAAACTCGAGATGCTCTGATGCGTTGACTGAGGTAAAAGTGAATGGCCTTAATTCTTCTTCCTGACCGGGCTTATTGATTGAAATCTCAGTTGCCTGGCCCGAGATGAAGGTATAGCCCGGGGGTTTCTCGACGACAAAGTGCTTGACATTATGTGTCAGCATTTCAGTTTCTAAAACCCTGACTATATACCTTTTCTGTACCGGTATTGCTGGCTGAGCTTCGACTAATTGATTACTTGAATTGTTCATGGTGAAATTAATTGTTATCTATTAGAGAGAGCTAGTTTAAAAAGGGTTACAATTCAATCACTGGAAGCTTACATCGTATTAGGTGCCAGGACGTCTTGAAAGAGCTTTATCTAAATGTAGGGCAAGATGTATGGTGATCTGGATCACGTCAAAACATTGTGAAGAGGCTGCACAATTTAGGGTTATAGTGCAGCCTCTTCTTAAATGTTACTGCCTGCAGAAAAGTTGACAGGGGGAGAGGGATATAATTGAAAAATCTGGATGACTATTTTAAATCAACCTGCAAGATATTTCCTGCTTTTTTTGTGCCTTCATTTGAGATATAGAGTGTCCCGGTCGGACTGAATGAAATGCCTTCGGGTTGCGAAAACGCTGAATCTTCAAGCTTAATTAATGAAGTGATTGATCCTGTTTTGTCCATTATCAACAATCTGGGGTCACTTCCGTCCGTTATATAAATCTCTCCGGAGGTAGGATGAATGGCGATTTCAGATGGATTAAGACTGCCAGACTTCTTTTTCTTGCCTTTTTTGCTTTTTCCAGCTTCGGACGAGGCAAACAGTTTGTTTAAGAGGTCAATTTTGAGCACAGGCTCCCTTCTCATCTTCTTAGTAGTAAGGTTAAAAGCATAGATGCCTTTGTAATCATCACTTTCCGGTTCTTTACCTTTTACGGATATTAGCAAGCGATTATTTGCTTTATCGAAAGCCATCCCTTCAGTATCTTGTTTTTCTGTCAGGTGGGTTTTATATTGCTTTACAACCGGTTTGCCACTATTATAATTGCTAACTTCAAAAATCTGTCCATCTGCCCTGAGCACATAGGCGGTTGTCCCGTTCAGTGCAAGACCTTCATAGTCTCCAGCAGAGGCAAAGAGAATTTCTTTCTCAATCTTCTCAGTTGAAGTGTTATAAATGAAGATTTTTCCAAGTTCATCCTGAACGCAGGCAAACCGCTGGCCATCTATATACTCATGCCCCGATATCTCTTTCAGTATTTCAGGAACATCCCATTGATTTACGATAGTTATACCGGAATTGTTTTGCTCATTCGGTGGGCTTTCATTGTTTGCTTCTAAAGGCTTTTTGTCAAGAACAAATCTGACCACAAAAGCTGTGGAAAGCAGAATTGCAATAATTGAAATGATGATAATTGGAGTGCGCATAGCCTTGAGTTAATTATTCGTTTGTATAGACTGTGGATTTGGTTGAAAATTTAATCCCAGTAGGAAATTGCTTTTGTTTCTTCACCGGTTTCTGTAAATACAATTCTCTTTTCGGTGAACCGTTTGTCGAGTTCCACCTGGTAGTAAACATTACCGTCTTTTTCAAGCTTGTCAGCTTCATCCAGTTTGAAATCTTTGAACTTGGCGGTTATCTGATCAGTTATCACCTTTGGTAAATCCAGGGTTGATATCTTTTGCTTATGAATGAGAATTTTACCTGCAGAGTTGATCTGCACTTCGTGACCTGCCGTTCCAACTTCAAAATCTGCTTCATAATGATCTTTTTTCTTTTCCCATTCAATATCAACCGCACTTGTAAAGCTGGATTTGAAAGCGTTAAGTACTAGCGACGGGACATCGGCAGCAGAGATATTCTTTCCGCATGAGATCATGGCGAAACTCATAGCAGTTAATAACAAAAATGTCTTTTTCATAATTGGATAGTATTTGAATGAGGGTCAAATATCTATACCAAAACAGGAAACAATTGGGAATTATTGGCTTAAGTCAAATATGTGCTCAGAATTGTATCTGTAATTAACAGATATTTTAAAGTGCTCAGCTATTGACTTAACTATAGCTAAACCAAGCCCGGTTGAGTTTTCTAATTCCTGATTTTTGTAGAACCGATCAAAGATTCGTTGTTCGTCCAAAGACCCGTCTATACCTGTGTTTTTAACCGATAAACATTTTTGATCGATGATTATCGAAACGTTTCCCCCCGGTATATTATAGTTGATGGCATTCATAATCAGGTTGGATAATAAGACGCCGGCCAGGTCAGGGTGCATGTCCCAGATGCAGTTGTCCTTTGCTCTGAAAATGATTTTTACGTGTTTGAATTGAGCTACATCTCCACAGTCTTCAATAATACGCTGAGCAAGAAGATTAATATTGACAGGATGGGCTTCCGTGTATTGATTGTTATCTATTTTAGAAAGAAGCAATAGTGACTGATTAAGGCGCTTCAGCCGGGTCAGGCTGTCGAGTGCCGTGGAGAGCAATTCGGCTTGTTGACTGTTTAGATTTCCAGTTTCAGCGAGTCTTTCCAGTTTATTGAAAGTTACTGCCAGCGGCGTCTGCAATTCATGTGATGCATTTTCAATAAATTGCTTTTGACTTTTGAAGGTCTCAATACTCGTTCTCAGCATGTTATCTACCGCTGTATTTAATGTATTAAACTCGTCAATTTTAGTTTCGGTAAGGTCCAGTGGTTTCACCTTCTCCAGTTTGAAGCTGCCAAGCTGGCCAATGAGCCGGTTAAACGGACGCCAGATTCTTCGCAGAAGCAAATTGTTAAGAAGAATAATCGTGAACACCAGACCCAGGTATAGCCATACCAAGGCAGAGAAGAGCTCATAAATAAGGTCATCTTCTTCAACCATAGATGTGATCAAACGCATTGAATAATACTGATTTTGATGCGTAAAAACTGTTTTCAGCATGCGTACGGGCTCAAAATCATTCTCATTCTGCATGTACATCAGAGTATCAGAGTAAACGTCTTTATGATCTTTAGCCTGGTGATACGAGATTGATTGGATGGCGTAATTTCCTTCCTGAAAACTTTTTTTATTTAGCAGGGCGGGATACTGAGAGACCCGGTTTATAACCAGTAACTTTTGATTACCCAAACCGTCATCCATACTATCATAGATCTCATCCAGCATGGCAAAATAGAACAGCCCTGCCCAGACGGGAATAATGATCAGTAGAATAATCGAAAAGTAGGAAGAAGTATAGTTGAGAAGCTTCATGTGGCCATAAGTTTATAACCTATACCATATATGGCTTGTATCCGGAGGTCTGCACCGGCATCTTTCATTTTTTTTCGAAGGTTCTTTATCTGTGAGTATATAAAATCGAAGTTATCAGCTGTATCTATCTGGTCGCCCCATACATGCTCTGCAAGAGCATTTTTATAAACAAGCCTATTTTTGTTGATAGCCAGATAGTTGAAGATGTCAAACTCTTTGCGGTTAACTGCGATTTGGATTTCATGTACAAGTATTAACCTTTGCTCAAGGTCGATAATGACGTTACCAGCTGTAATACTATTGCTACCCTCCAGCTTTCTTCTGCGATGTACTGACTTCACCCGTGCAAGTAACTCAGCTAAATGGAATGGCTTTGGTAAATAATCATCTGCTCCGAGATTAAGACCTTTTACTTTGTCGTCAATAGAATTTTTAGCTGATATAATAATCACGCCGTCAGTCTTATTCAGCTCTTTAAGTTTTTCAAGCAATTCAAATCCTGATTCCCTTCCTTTTAAAGTGAGATCCAATAAAATGCAATCATATTCATGGGAAATGATCTTTTCTAAAGCCGTTGGGTAATCACTTGCAATTTCAATAATATACTTTTCCTGTTGCAAGTGGCCGGCAATGTTATCAGCCATTACTCTTTCATCTTCTACGATAAGAATTTTCATATGAGTATTGTGAAAGGTTATGCTATCAGGGCGTAATTTACAATTTTAAGCGTTTCAAAAAGCAGGAGAGACGATAAGCATAAAAGGAGACGGAATATCAGGGATATTAAATTTAATCGGGCAAATGTTCTGAAAAACCCTATGTGTGAAATATACTTGAATGGCAGTAAGTAGTTTTACGTAATTAAACTGTTAAATACGCGTTTTTTTAAAAATTAAATTTTGATCAACATTTTTTCGTTGTTTTAACAAGCGAATGTTACTTATATCAAAAACATGGAACACAACGGAAGTATATCTGAGGTAAACGGCACTAAAAACCGGTACTCGGATCTTGAGCTGAATGAATTTAAAGAATTGATCCTCGAGAAAATGCGAATAGCAAGAGAAGAACTTAAAATCTTAACTCAATCTTTAAACCAGTCTAATCTGAACGGTACGGATGATACGGCAAGCGCCTATAAAACACTTGAAGATGGTTCTGCAACTTTAGAGAAAGAATCTATTAATCAACTCGCGGCCCGACAAAGAAAATTCATTGATAGTCTTGAAAGCGCGCTGGTGAGAATTGAAAATAGAACTTATGGATTGTGCCGCGAAACAGGAAAACTTATTCCAAAGGAGCGTCTCATGGCTGTTCCGCATGCAACGTTAAGTGTGGAAGCAAAAATGAGACAGGATTATTAATCATGATTTAACAATCCTGACATGTGCTTATTATTACAGCCCCGGATAACCCCCGGGGCTGTTTTTTTATAACCTGTTGTAAGCTTTCAATTCCTGATCATTTGACTATTTGTACAATTGTTTAATTTCGGGTATGATATACCATGTTTTGAATGGAGATGCTTTGGTCGAACGATTTATTTCTACTGGCTTAGCAGGTGAATGGGTAGTGGCCAGGGAGTGCCTTGTTGAAGGCGGCTTAGCCGGGGAAAGTCCTGCAGACTTCTTTGAAACCAGGGCAAGCTACATCAATGGCCGGTATGGGGAAACTGGAGGCAATTATTACGACAAGGTAGTCGCGGAGTTTGATAAACTGGTGCAGGCTCCGGATGGTTCGGAGTTCAATCTGTGGTTCGGTTACGACTTGTTTTGCCAGGTCAATTTGTGGTATGTTATCTCTCTCTTAAATGATCCGGGAAAAAGGCATTCGATATATTTGGTTTATCCGTCTTACCTGGAGGGCCAGGATATCTGGGACGATTTCGGAAATGCGACATCTGCAGATCTGAAAGGCTGTTATAATAAGCGTTTGCATATGGACGAGATTGGCATTGCCCTCGCGAATGCACTTTGGACCGCATATAAGAATGCAGATTTCACGAAATTGGAGGAGCTTTCAGAAAGCGGTTCACCTTATTTCCCGTACCTGAGAAAGGTTTGCAAGGCACATATAGCGAGATTTCCTGCAGATGGTGGACAGGGCAGACCTGAGAAGACCGTTGAACAGCTGATCAAAGAGGGGCCTTCGGATTTTAATACCATTTTTCAGAAGTTCTCGCAACGGGCGGGCGTTTATGGATTTTCAGATCTTCAGGTTAAGAAGATCTTTGAAACGGTAATCGGCGACCAAGACGTTTTAAAAACGTGAGACAAAAAAATCCCGCTTCATCAGATGAGCGGGATTTTTTGAGTTTTAAAGCTTATAGAACTTTGCCGTCTGCATCAAGTTCAATGATTTCATAACCTAGCTTTTCTAAGCCCGGTTTGATGGCAGCTTTGTCTCCCACCAGAACAATGTTCATCTGGTCTACAGGCAGATGTTTCTTTGCCAATGCGTTGATCTCTTCTTTTGTAATATTTTTCAGGATCTCATTTTGCTTTTTCACAAAGTCTGCATCCAATTTATAACGGATGATATTATTCAGGAAAGAAGCTTTTTGAAAGCCTGTTTCATATTTTAGTGCATCGCTCTGTCCAATAGCACTTTTAACGAATGAAAGCTCCTCATCAGTGATGCCTTGCTCGCTGTAACGCTTAATCTCCTTCATAAACTCTACCACCGAGCTGTCAGATGCATCTGAGCGAACACCTGCGTACGCTGTGTACGGACCTGCTGACTCAGAACCAGAGAAGTACGAACCCGCGCCATAGGTATAACCTTTATCTTCCCGTAAGTTCAGATTTATACGGCTGTTAAAGGCCCCTCCCAGGATGTAATTCATGATATTCGAACGGTAGTATTCGCCGGTTGCATCATATGGCAAAGCCAAATATCCGATACGGATCTCAGATTGCGCTGCCTTGTCCTTATTTACCAGGTAAATTTTGGTCTTGTCGATTTTGGCTGTTTTAGCATTAGCTGGTATCTCTACTGGCTTAGCCTGCCATTTACTAAGGAACGCTAATTTGGGCATCACTTCTTTTTGGCTGATATCTCCAACTATTACCAGATCTGAAACAGAAGGGGAGAAATTGTTCTGATAGAACGTTTTCACATCGTCCAGTGTTAGTGAACCCACACTTGTGGCCGTTCCAATAACTGGTATTGCCATAATGTGACCGTTGCCGTACAACAATTTGTTATAAACATTTGAAGCCACAACCGAAGCTTGAGTGCTTTGGTTAGCTATGTTTTCCAACGTTTGTTTCTTTAAACGGTCAAAGTCAGCCTGATCGAAGCGTGGATGAAGCATTCGTTCTTCGAGAAGGGCTAAAGTTGCATCCAGATTCTTAGTTAACGACTGTACAGAAACATTCATCCTGTCGGCGCCGCTATAAAAGCTGATCGAGGAACCTAGTTTGTCAAGCTCGCTGCTGATTTCTTCCGAAGTGTATTTTTGGGAAGCCTCGTTTAACATAGATGCGGTAAGAGCAGCGATGCCCGCTTTCCCGGGATCTTTGGCTTCTAGTTTATGGCCGCCTTTTACAGATAAAAGTAGAGTAACTGTTGGCACTTCATCGCTTTTGGCTCCAATAACCTGTATTCCGTTGCCGGCTTTAGCGGTCCAGAATGGCGGTACTTCAACTACTGGATTTGCTCCTGCGCCCGGCTGCTTGCTGCGATCAAAATTATCAATGGCTTTAACATACTTTAAACCACTATATTGATCCTTCGGGGCTACATATCCGGAAGGATCCACTTTAAAGTTATCCGCATGGGCTATCAATTCAGGTTTTCCTTTAGGAACTACACTCAAAATAACAGCATGTTTACCTTTGATATATTGATTGTAAACGCGCATCACGTCCTCTTTAGTCACAGCTTTATGACGTTTCAGGTCAGCCGGTAACTGATTAGGGTTACCTCTGAAAGTCTGATAGCTGGCAAGAGCAGAAGTTTTACCCGACACACTGGATAAGTTATTGATCTCGTTGGTTTCGTACGACACTTTGAAGCGGGTGAGCGCATCTTCGGAAATTCCGGTCTTCTCAAATTCAACCAGCGCTTCTCTGACTAATTTTTCCATATCCACAAGAGTCTGCGTAGGAAAAGGTAAAACAGTAATTGCAAATTCACCTGCTAATTCAGCAGCTGGGTTTGAGGCGCTTGCCTGAACCGCTTTCTGAGTTTTAACAAGATTTTTATATAAGATAGAGTTTTTACCCTGGCCCAGGATCTCCGCCAGCAGGTCTAAAGGAACTTCATCCTGGTGGAAGCGTGGCACAGAAGGGAACGTCATTTGAAGCATCGGAAAACGGACGTTGTCTTCATAGGAAATGTAGCGGTCCTGAGTTAATACAGGTGCCGGCACTTTCATGTTCTGTACTTCAGGACCGCGTTTAATAGAACCGAAGTATTTCTCAGCTAATTTAACCACCTGTGCAGGGGTTACATCGCCGCCGACAGTTAAGGTTGCGTTATTCGGTCCATACCAGCGTAAAAAGAAGTTCTTCAAATCCTGTACGTTGCCTCTGTTTAAATCTTCCAGGTAACCTATAGTGGTCCATGAATAGGGATGCCCGTAGGGGTATAATGCGGCTGAAGCTTTTTCATAGACTAATCCATATGGACGGTTATCATAGTTCTGGCCACGCTCATTTTTAACGGTAGAGCGTTGAACCTCAAATTTTTTCTGTGTAACTGCATCCAGCAGGAAGCCCATTCTGTCGGCTTCAAGCCACAGCGCTGTTTCAAGCTGATTACTTGGAAGGGTTTGATAGTAATTAGTACGGTCACGGTTGGTACTACCGTTCATATTTCCGCCGGCCTGTGAAACTATTTTAAAGTGTTGTTCGTCTCCTACGTTGTCAGAGCCCTGAAACATCATATGTTCGAAAAAGTGCGCAAAACCTGATTTTCCGACTTCTTCACGGGCGGATCCCACATGGTAGGTTACGTCAACATGCACAATCGGATCAGAGTGATCCTCATGGACAATTACGGTTAATCCGTTTGGGAGAAGATACTTCTCATACGGTATGGCTAGTTCGCTCCCCTTTTTTTCAACCTTCTCAACAAGCTTTGTTTTTGATGGTTTTTGAGTCTGAGCCTGAAGCTGCAGCGTGACAGCGATGACCAGAATGGTTAATGATATTTTTCTTAGCATGAGAATTAATAAATTAGTTGCCACAAAGTAGGTATTCGAAGTTTGATTCGCAAGATTGTAGGTTGTAGGTATCAGGTATCAGGCATGAGGTGTAGGTATTTGTTGGGTACGGATGACTAATGTGGCCTCGTCCTCTGGTGCTAAAGGATTATATTTAACTTGCCTTCAATATCCACTAGTATTAGTCAGCGCTAATTATGACCAATCGAAGAACCTTTCTGCAGAGTTCGGCTTTAATGCTTGCCGGCGCCATGATATCCTATTCTTTTGATTTTAAAAAAAGGAAACCATTACTCTCATTCTCTACGCTGGGATGCCCTGATTGGTCGTTCGGAAAGATTACAGATTTTGCTGTTGAACACAGATACCAGGGCATAGAGCTGCGTGGATTGCAGCGAGAAATGGAGCTTGCCAAATGCAAAGAGTTTCTTACTGCGGAAAACAGGAATGCTAGCCTAAAGCTAATGCGGGACAAGGGCCTCAGGTTCGTTGGCCTGGGCTCATCAGCAACTCTGCATTTTGCTGACTCAGTTGCTCGTCAAAAGAATATGGATGAAGGCCGGAGATTTATTGACCTTGCTCAGCAGATTGATTGTCCGTACGTGAGGGTATTCCCGAATAACTTCCCTAAAGATCAGGAGCGAGGTCAAACTATTGATTTGATTACACAGGGGCTGCTTGAATTAGCAGAATACGCCAAGGGGAGCAAGGTGGTTGTGCTGATGGAAACCCATGGCGATTTGGTGAAAACGGAAGATCTTTTAACCATCATGAATGCCGCCGAGCATAAGCATTCTGGTTTAGTCTGGGACGTCAGCAACATGTGGACAGTTACAAAAGAGGATCCTGCTGAAGTATACCGGAATTTAAAAAGGTACATCAGGCATACCCATGTCAAAGACGCTTTACTGATTGACCAACAGCTTCACTATTCATTATTGGGCGAAGGCCAGGTACCCATTTTTACCGCGATTGACGAGCTGGTTAAAGATAATTATCACGGCTATTATAGTTTTGAATGGGAAAAGCTATGGCATCCTGAAATTGCGGAGCCTGAGATAGCCTTAGCTCATTATCCGATGGCTATGCAGCGACATTTCGAGAAGCTGTAAATATCTGTTATCATTGATCTCAATAACCCTTAAGTAAAAGATAATGTCCGGAAGTACTACCTCAAATAGAAAATCTAAAGCTCAAAATACTTACGATGCCATCGTAGTGGGGTCAGGGATTAGCGGCGGATGGGCGGCTAAAGAATTATGCGAAAAGGGGTTAAAAGTTCTGCTTCTTGAGAGAGGTGGAAATGTTATTCATCCGGAATATCCAACAGCACTGAAAGATCCCTGGGATTTCCCTCATCGCAACCGTTTAACGGAGGAAGACCGAAAAACCCGATTCGTTCAAAGCAGGCATTATTCTTTGAATGAAGACAATAAACATTTTTATATTAACGACCAGGAAAATCCTTATTCAGAGACCAAAAGGTTTGATTGGATCAGGGGTGATGTAGTGGGCGGACGATCGTTACTGTGGGCTCGTGCATGTTACCGCTGGAGCGATTTAGACTTTGAAGCGAACTTAAAGGATGGGCATGGCGTAGATTGGCCAATCCGATATAAGGATCTTGCTCCCTGGTATGATTATGTGGAATCCTTTATCGGTGTAAGCGGTCAGGCAGAGAACCTTCCGCATTTACCTGATGGTATATTCCAACCCGCGTTTGAGATGAACGCCGTCGAAAAGCATTTTAAGCAGAAGGTGGAAGGCAGCTACTCTGACCGCAAGGTAATTATGGGAAGAACCGCCAACCTGACCAAACCGGTTAAAGGCAGAGGCATATGCCTGGCTAGAAACCTTTGTCACCGGGGTTGTCCGTACGGCGCGTACTTCAGTACCAATGCCAGCACAATGCCTGCCGCTCATGCCACGGGGAATCTGACGTTGAGACCGCATTCTCTTGTAAACAGGGTACTATATGATGAAACTAAACAAAGAGCTTCAGGGGTCGAGGTAATTGACACGCAGACTAACGAAGTGCAGGAGTATTACGCAAAAATTATTTTCCTTAATGCCTCTACGGTTGCCACAACATCAATCGTATTGAATTCTACTTCTTCGCGTTTTCCTAACGGACTAGGGAACGGAAGTGACCAGGTTGGACGTAATCTGATGGACCATCACAAAGGGCTTTCCGCGAGTGCAAGTGTCGAAGGTTTTGAGGATCGCTATTATTATGGGCGACGGCCTGTTTCTGTTTACATTCCCCGGTTCCGTAATGTCACTGAAAACGATGCTGGTTTTCTTCGGGGCTATCACTATGGGCTCGGTGCTTCCAGGCAGACGCCGGAAAGTGATGGGATAGGAGCACCATTAAAAGAGGCGATGACCGAACCTGGTAAGTGGCAAATTTATCTTTGGGCTTTTGGCGAATGTCTTCCTTATCCCGAAAATCGCATCACTTTAGATCCCGATAAAAAAGACAAATGGGGCCGACCTCTCGTTGTAATTGATTGCGAATTCAAAGAGAATGAGAAAGCGATGAATAAGGAAATGGGAGAAATTGCAGGGGAGATGTTGGAAACTGCAGGGTTCTCTAATATCAATGTTCGGAATAATATCTCTTTTCCGGGTAACGCCAATCATGAAATGGGTACTGCACGCATGGGCCGTGATCCCAAAACTTCGGTACTAAACAGCTTCAATCAGATGCATGAAGTGCCTAATGTATTCATAACCGACGGTTCATGTATGACTTCCGGTTCCTGTGTTAATCCATCTTTAACCTACATGGCCCTCACAGCAAGAGCCTGCGATTATGCGGTCAGGGAGTTGAGCAGGCAGAATATCTAAACAAAGGATTTCAGCGTTTACTCGCATTCGCCTTTTGACGAAGGAAGTTTTTCTTCCTTCCAGTGGCGTCTGCGTAATCTTACTGAAGTTTGTATATTCATAGAAGCTAATTAAACCTTTAGAGATCAATCCCATGAAACTTAAATTTGCGATTTTAATGATCGGCACAGTCCTGATGTCCTGCGGAGCAGAGAACCCTGAAAATGCTAAAATAAACTCCATGCCATTAACCGGAACCTGGAAGCTTCTTACAGCAACTCTTATTGAGAAGGGCGACACCACTATTACCGACTATACTAAAAATGTATCGTTCATTAAGATTATCAATGACACCCACTTTGCATTTTTACAGCACGATTTAAATAAAGGGAAAGACTCTGCTGCGGTTTTCGTTTCCGGCGGCGGAAGTTATTCGCTGAAAGATAGTCTGTACACCGAGCATTTGGAGTACTGCAGCGCACGAAACTGGGAAGGTAATGATTTCGCATTTACCATCACACTGAAAAATGATACACTTATTCAGAATGGAGTAGAAAAAGTTGAAGAGGCAGGGGTAGACCGTATTAATATTGAGAAGTACGTAAGAGTGAATAAGTAACGCTTAGTGTCATATACCTCAAGCCTTATACCTCATACCTAACACCACCACCATGAAAAAGGCTGTTTTACTCGTATTGTTCTGTCTGTCCTATCTAAATAGTTTCACCCAGGTGCTGACTCTTTATTCACCAGATAAGACTGTCAGGGTTACTGTTTCTACAGGTTCACAATTGAAGTACGAAGTTTCTATTGACGATAAGCAGGTTATCATCCCTTCGATTATCAATATGCACCTGGCCAGCGGTCAGTCTTTAAGCTCCGGCCTTAAAGTAAATTCCCTAAGAAAAGCCAGCGTTGACGAGATTATTATATCACCGGTTCCGGAAAAAAGGAAGCGCATACCCAACATCTATAATGAGTTAACGCTCGGCTTCACAAATAAATTCGGTGTTATATTCCGTGCCTATAATGATGGTGTCGCTTATCGAATCACCGGGAAGTTTAAAGGAGATGTTCAGGTAAGCAGCGAAACTGCTGAATTTAATTTTCCGGCAGGATATCATGCTTTTGGGCCGATCATTCAGAAAAGAGAGGATCAGGATATTTTTCATACCAGCTTTGAGGAGCCGTTTTCTTATAAACCACTGGATAGCCTGACAGCCAATGATCAGATGTATTCGCCTGTATTGGTCGCTGCTCCGAGAAATATCAAAATAGGAATTATTGAATCAGATCTGGACGACTATCCCGGTCTGCATTTAAAGGGAAGCAGCAGCAATTCTTTAACAGCCGCGTTTGCCGGTTATCCCCTTGAAGAAACAATTGCAAAGGGCGAGTTCTCACAATACATAGTAACAAAACGGGCAGACTACATAGCAACGACAAAGGGCACAAGAAGTTTCCCCTGGCGGGTTTTAATACTTTCACGAGAAGACAAGGAATTGCCTTCTAACGATCTGGTTTACCGTTTAGGATCTCCAAACGCCCTTAAAGATGTTTCATGGATCAATCCCGGAAAAAGTACTGAAGAATGGATCATCGATATCAATCTGTTTAACGTGCCCTTCCGGTCTGGTATAAATACGGCTACTTACAAGTATTATATCGATTTTGCCAAAGAATACGGACTTGACCGTATTATGATGGACGCTGGCTGGAGCGATAATAATGATCTGTTAAAGATCAATCCTCAAATGAATATTGATAGCATAGCGGCCTATGCAAGATCAAAGGGCATCAAATTAAGTATGTGGACCCTGGCGCTAACACTGGACAGGCAGCTTGATCAGGCCTTGCAGCAATTCAATAAGTGGGGCGTCGATTTTATCATGACCGATTTTATTGACCGTGATGACCAAAAGATGGTGAATTTTCATGAACGGATTACAAAAGCCTGCGCTGAGGCCGGCATAATGATCATGTTTCATGGGGCATATGCCCCTAAAGGGTTCAACCGTACCTATCCCAACAACCTCACGCGGGAAGGGGTTCTGGGAAGCGAATACAACGTTTGGAGCAACAAGGCAACACCCCGCCATAATTTAATACTTCCTTTCACCCGAATGCTTGCCGGACCGATGGACTACGAACCAGGAATTCTTGATAATGCGACAAAAGCGCAGTTTGCTGCGATAAAAGGTAAGGTAATGAGTCAGACTACCCGGTCGCAGCAGCTAGCGATGTTCGTGGTTTACGATAGTCCCCTGCAGATGTTCTCAGGCAATCCGTCGCAAGGTTTTAAGGAACCTGAGTTCATGAAATTATTGGGTGTTATCCCAACTACCTGGGATAACACCCATATACTCGATGGTAAAGTAGCCGAATACATAGTTACTGCAAGGCAGTCTGGTAATAGCTGGTATATTGCAGGCATGACTGGTGATCAGGCCAAAGATATTATTATCGACCTCGATTTCTTACCGGATGCGGGTTATAAAGCAACTATCTGCAAGGACGGAATGAACGCTGACCGAAACGCTGCGGATTATGTATTACAGACTATCGATGTCACTAAAGCAACTAAACTACCTATGCATATGGCAGCAGGAGGTGGATTCTTAATCAAATTAACACCGGAATAAGAATAATCACCGAAGCGGGAATAGTCCGTTTGTTCAGTTACTGACAGCTGAAAACTGATTGCTGATACCTCATACCTCATACCTCACACCTCATACCTACCCCAACCCCTCAATAACATCCCGATAGCCTCTTCCAATCGGTACCGAAACTCCACTAACATCAACCATTTCAGCGGTGTATGACTCTATCTTGCTGAGGGATATGATGAAAGACCGGTGAATCCGTTTAAATTGATTTGCCGGTAAAATACTCTCAATTTCATGAGTCCCCATTTTTGAAGTGTATTCGTTCTTTGTTGTTACCACCTTAATGTATTCCCTCTGACTTTCTATATAGATTATATCCGAGAACAAGATCTTAACTTTCCTTTTTTGGACATTGAGAAAGATAGAATCTTTAACTTCTCCTGTATTATTTATTTTCTCATTCCTTGCTTCTGCCGCTTTTACTTTAGTTACCGCCAGTAGAAAGCGTTCAAAATCAAAGGGCTTCAACAAGTAGTCCGTGACGTTTAGATTGAATCCCTCTACTGCATATTGGTGATACGCAGTCGTGACTATCACAGCGGGTGGCTGGGTGAGCGTTTTTAGAAAAGCCATCCCTTTTAATTTAGGCAGATGGATATCCAAAAAAATCAGATCTGGATGATGATCTCGCAGGTATTCAGTGGCCAGGATCGCGTCTTTGAAAGTTCCCCGTAGTTCCAGAAAAGGTACCTGCGAAATATAATCAGAGAGAACCTTCGCAGCCAGAGGCTCATCTTCTATGACAATACAGCTGATCTTAGACATGGCTTGCCAGGTTGATCTTTAAGGTGGTTATAAATACCGAATCTTTTTGTTCTGTACTTAGGTTAAAATCAGTGTAAAGAAGTTCCAGTTGACGCCGCAGATTAGAAAGCCCAATATTTTCTTTTACAAGGAGATTCTCAGGAAAAGCTTCAGTAGAATTTTTTACCAAAAATAATAATTGACGATGTTTTATAGAAAGATGAATATCGATAAAAGGCTGATTGCGGGTTTCCGATACTCCGTGTTTGAAGGCATTTTCTACCAGGGGTATCAGAAGAAGAGGTGGCACAGCTTGTTTCAAGTCTTCAATGTCATGATTTAAGTTGATGTGCAGGGATTCGTCATATCGCAGTTTTTCGAGAGCAATATAGTCGTCAATGATTTTTAATTCCTGTTCTATACTAATATAGGCGCCACCGGTTTCATAAAGCATAAAACGCAATATTTTTGAAAGACGTAAGATAGACTCAGGAGCGAGGTCTGACTTATCGCGAGCCAATGAATAGATATTATTTAAGGTATTGAATAAAAAATGAGGATTAGTCTGTGAACGTAAATAGTTCAGTTCGGCTTCCTGTTTCTCGATCCTTAATTGTTGTGCGGCTTGCTTTAATTTGAGATGATCATATATATGCTTGATAATCCCAAAAAAGAAAAGTGATGCTATACTGCTTTGCATTTGCTCAGAGACCGCACGGGATACTGACGAATAACTCTTATAAACGGTATAAAAATCGATCTGAATTCCTATTGATCTCCACGCATACAAGCCCCATGACATCAAAAAGATCTGGGCAATTATCAAGAAAAAAGATCTAAGGATCTTTTTTCTTGATAAACTGGGCAGAATGTATTCGAAGAACAGGTAGTTAAGCGCAGCCAGATAGGTAGTTCGCCAAACTTCATTTAGTGCCCGCCCCCAAAACTCATTAGGATGCTTTGCATAAGCGTTAAAAAGCCAAAGTATTAAATAGGCCAGACCAACCCATATGTAGAATTTGAGTCGTTGCTTGTTAACCCTGAACTTCATCCCCGGCTATTAAACGAACAGGTGTTAATGTCTTTCTTCTCATTTGGTTCATAATTTACAGATCTAATCAATACCCCTTCAGTATTCAACTTAAGGTTGGGTTGCCGCTGCTTCAAATATATGGGCCTTTGGGATCTTTCCGGTAGACGCCAAACCGCCGTTGGTTTACCTGCGCCTGTTGTCTGTAGATGTCCGCTAAATCTCCAGCTCCAAATACATAATCTTGTGTAGAGGATTTCTGTTTTCGGAACATTGACGTCGACCAAATCCGCTTTTAAGATATAAATAGTAATCAACAGAACACTTAATATTTAATCAAACTTCAAATCTTAAAATCATGCTTACCTTAAATCCATTCCCAAAGATTCCGCTGATCTGCTTTGTTATTTTCCTGGCAGGTGGAATCACCAATTCAAGTTTATCTCAGACCGTTAATTACGAAGCGGCAAGTTGGAAAACATGGCTCTTAGACAGTCCGCATCTTATAACTGTAGATGCTCCGCCTGCAGCTGGTCAGTTTAAGGCTGAACTTAAAAATGTTAAGCAACGGATCGGCAGCGTGGACGAAAAAAAACGAGCAGAAATTGCATACTGGGATGCCGGTGCGCCGGCTTACCGGTGGAACCAGCTAGCGCCCGAATTACTTAGCCAGGATCCTAAAGTAATGCTTCGCACACCCGGGGCATGGATGAATATTGCTATATATGATGCAACCATCCTGGCCTGGAAGGAAAAACTCAAATATAAGAGACAAAGGCCCCATGAGGCCGATGCTTCTATAAAACCGGTAGTGAAAGCGCCCCTCACTTACTCGTATCCCTGCGAGCATTCGGTAACTGCGGCAGCGGCGGCAAATGTGCTCGCTTATTTTTTTCCGGCAAAAGCAGATTCTATATTGCGGCTTGCCCGTACAGCCGCTCAATCCCGCGTCGACGCTGGTGTACAATTACCCAGTGATACAGAGGCCGGCTGGAAACTAGGTGAACAGGTTGCCAAACAGATCATTGAAAAAGCAAAGAATGACGGCTCGGCTAACGTTTACAAAGGGGAAGTAAATAAAGATCCGAAAAAATGGACTGGTAAATATCCTTTCGGTATAAGCCTTGCCTCGTTTATGCCCATAATTATAAAGTCAGCGGATCAATTCAGACCGTTAGCGCCGCCTGATTTCGAGTCCGATATGAAGGAACTGAGGGAATTTAAGCAAACGTTTAAGACTAAATCGATTGCTTACTCCTGGGCTAATCGGGGTCCCGAATTCTGGAATGACCTGGCAAGCTTGAAGATATTCGAAAACCATATGTCTGATGATGCACCCGCAGTCGCCCGGATATATACAGTACTGAATACCGCGTATCACGAAATGACTATTGCTATTATGGATGCAAAATACGCGTACTGGGGAATACGTCCGGATCAGCTGGATCCCTCTTATAAACCACTGATAGCAACCCCACCATTTCCCGGGTATCCTTCTGGTCATGCGGCGGGCGCCGGTACTTCTTGCGCTGTAATGGAATATTTCTTTCCAGAGGATGCCGAAGAGTTTCAGAAACTGGCACAGGAATGCGCCGACTCACGCTTATTCGCTGGTATACATTTCCGTACCGACAATGAAATTGGTCTTAAAATGGGTAAGCAATTAGGCAAGTATGTGGTCGAAACTTTCACAAAGCATAGCGGAAATTTAATATCATCAGATAAGTAACGACGTTATGGGATACCAATATGAGCACCTTGTTAGTATATGATAATATTAAACGAAGGAGCGTTTTTTTTCAGACGTGTTATCAGCGTTTCACTGATAAATAACTTAGCCAGGAGGTAGATAATATTTGCCCACCGCGCGCATCGAGAAGAATTGGCATAAATGATGTAATAATCGAGATAGCTTGAATGGTCCTTGAATGATCGAAGAAGTATCGGGTAAGTCGTCCCGAACTTGATTCAATTCTCCGGGTTTAGGGCTCAGAACATTTGTCAGGCCACTTTGTTATATAATCAACTAACCGCTCTAATATGGATTTCAATTACCCTACAAACAGTTTCTACCGAGATAGTATCAACATAAAAGAGTATTACGAAGTAGAATATTGGGCCAAAAAGTTTGGTGTCAAGCCTGGGCAGCTTAAAGAGGCGGTTCAGGCAGTGGGACCTTCAGCCAAAGACGTGGAACAAGAGCTTAGTAACTCATCGGCCCGGTAACTTAAACAGGCTCGCTCTGATGCATCAGGACAAGGCTTTGTGAACTTCGTGAAGTTCTAATATTTTTAACATAAAGCATGTGTTATGGGATATCATGAATGGAAGAGTTGCATTGATGCGTGTTTAGAATGCGCGGCAATTTGTAATCATTGTGCAAGTTCCTGCACCAAAGAAGAAGATGTAAAAATGATGGCCGGGTGTATCGAGCTTGATATGCAATGCTCGTCTATCTGCTATGCGGCTGCCCAGCTTATGAGCATGGGAAGCGAGACCGCGCATGAGGTCTGCCGAATCTGTGCTGAGCTATGTGAGCGATGTGCTGAAGAATGCGGAAAGCATCATACCGAACATTGCCAGGAATGTGCCCGAGCTTGTAAGGCCTGCGCTACAGAATGCCGTAAGATGGCAGGAATGACCGTATAAGCCTGTGGAATTTAAATTCTGAGAATTACTTTTCTTCCACAGGTTGATGTGATTAATGCGAAGCTTTTAGACTTTCGGGAGTAAGTCTTTTTCGCAATTAACAGCATCCTATATAAAGAGAACCGCCTGGCTTTCCTTGTCCCGGCTATATTTACCTGGAGCATTGAAAAGTTCTATCCTTACCGAAGAGATCTTTTTTACTACATTAAAAAACCAGTTATACAGAAGCTTTAAATAGTTTTTCATCGCTGCGAATATTAAGTCCATAGTTAACCTTCCAATATTAAGACGGTGTATTTTAGCTGTTATTATATTATAAAGCATCTGTTTAATCCTGAGGCTCCTTGCCATAGCATAACAATCTTCATCCCAAAAAATAGTTTCCTTAAATACCGTGCTATAACTCCCTGGTTATGGATATTGCTTAGCTTCGATGTATTGGTTTTTGTACAGGTGTCTGTTTCCAATTACTACGCTTAATTTTATCATTTGGTAATAATCCCTGCACAAAGTGTAAATTCGCGCATTCAATTATGTATATGAGGATCCTCTTTATTATTGCATTTAGCTGCTCTGCTTTACTGGGTTTTAGCCAGAACCGCATGACGCCGGAAAACCTTTGGAAACTTGGAAGAGTATCGGCAATAGGTATTACTAAGGACAATAAAAGCGTGGTCTATCGGGTTTCGACTCCTAAACTGGCGGAGAATAGAAGCAGCAGTAAAACATACATTGTTCCGTTGGAAGGTGGGATCTCTAAAGAAGTTTCAGATGCAGAATCCCTTGTGCCGAATAGCCGCATCTCACCTGATGGCAAGTATAAAATCTCTGCCAGTGAAGTAAAGATTAAAAAAGTTTATGGTAAAGATTTTTATCCCGCATTGGATAAGTCGACTGTACAGATCTATGATCAGCTTAATTACCGTCATTGGGATGAGTGGGAGGATGGTGCTTACAGTCACATTTTTATTCATCAGATGACCACCGGAAAGGCCGGTGTGGGCAAAGATATTATGGCTGACCTGCCTTATGATGCTCCGCAGAAGCCTTTTGGCGGCGATGAAGATTATTTATTTAGTCCCGACAGTAGGTCTGTACTGTACGTAACAAAGGCAAAAAGGGGTGCTGACTACGCGCAAAGCACCAATACGGACATTTACCAGTATGATATTGCCAGCGGAAAAACTACAAACCTAACGGAGGGAATGATGGGTTATGACACAGCCCCTGCATTCTCATCAAAGGGCACCCTTGCCTGGCTCAGCATGGCTCGCGACGGTTATGAAGCTGATAAAAACGATTTAATAGTTAGAAGAGGTGATAAGCGTATCAACCTCACCGGAAATTGGGATGGTACTGTTTCCGGATACCAATGGTCGGCTGATGGATCACGGCTGTACTTTAATGCACCGGTTCAGGGAACCGTGCAATTATTTGTCGTAAATGTTCCTGCAGGCAGTAAGGTGAAACCGGTTGTAAAACAAATTACCAGTGGTCAGTTTGATATTAACGGCATTGCGGGCCACTCTGGTAATATGCTGGTTGTAAGTCGCACAGACATGAATACTGCTGCTGAGTTGTACACGGTGGATCTGAGAAACGGCGACATGAAGCAGCTTACCAATGTAAACAAAGATCTTTACAGCGGCATTCAGAAGAGCACGGTAGAAAAGCGGATGGTTAAGACTACCGACGGCAAGCAAATGCTGGTATGGGTTATCTATCCGCCGGGATTCGATAAGAACAAAAAATACCCGACTCTTCTTTATTGTCAGGGTGGTCCACAATCACCACTTTCACAGTCTTATTCTTTCCGCTGGAACTTTCAGCTGATGGCCGCTGACGGTTATATTGTTGTGGCGCCTAATCGCCGCGGAATGCCCGGTCATGGCCTTAGCTGGAATGAAGAGATTAGCAAAGATTGGGGCGGCCAGGTAATGGACGACTATCTGAGCGCAATAGATGATGTAAGCAAGGAAGCCTATGTGGATACCGACCGCCTGGGTGCAGTTGGGGCAAGCTATGGTGGTTACTCGGTGTTTTACCTGGCTGGTCTCAAGCCTGATAAGTTTAAAACCCTAATCTCCCACGACGGTGTATTTGACCTCCGCAGTATGAGTGGTACTACTGAAGAATTGTGGTTCACTAACTGGGATTTCGGCGGTAACTACTGGGATAAGAAGAATGATGCAGCTCAAAAAGCCTTCAGGAAATTTAACCCTATTGAACTGGTGGATAACTGGAAAACACCCATCCTGATCATTCAGGGCGGACGGGATTATAGAGTGTCTACCGAACAGGGACTACAAGCCTTTCAGGCCGCTCAGTTGAAGGGCATAAAAAGTAAATTGCTGTACTTTCCGGATGAAAACCATTGGGTTCTCAAACCGCAGAACGCAATCGTATGGCAAAGTGAATTTTTCAAGTGGCTGAAAGAGACATTATAAAGATAAAATTAACGGGCTAAAGCCCGTGGCAATTTACCCCTGACAATTGATCAATGGGATTTAATTAGCACATAAATTTTGCAAGAGGCTTGAAATGGAACGAATCGGTTTACTTGCCGGCAAATTTGTGCTGATGTCTACAAGCCAGATGCCTTTTGAATTTTCGGTCTGGTTACTTTCAGATATATAATAGAAGCCAACGAGCACGCCAGAACTTTCATCAAACAGCATTACTGCCTGCACCTCCTGCGATGTTCCATTTCTGATATAAACCAGTTTCATACATGTAAAACCACTCCCGCAGGTTTAAGATTCATGAATTTCAAAAACACGTATTTGAAGAAATATGGTTACGTATAATTACCTGCTTACTGTCTCATCATTTCTTGAATGCCCCTCCAATAAATTTGTGTTTTTTTTGAACCTACGTCCTTTATCATTGTTTTTAATTAAACAATATCTTATAGGAGGTACATATTATGGCACTCGTAAAATCTACCGAGGGACGCAGCCAAAGTTTGTTAAGTCCCTTCAACGACCTGATTGAGTCGTTTTTCAGCGATTCCTACATCTCCGACCGCATAACTTCCAAAGTTCCTGCGGTAAACATCTTCGAGACGGAGGAAGACTATCACATTGAGCTCGCCGCTCCCGGATTAAAGAAGGAGGATTTTAAGATCAACCTCGACAAGAATATGCTAAATATTTCAGTCGAGAAACAGCAGGAAAGTTCTGAAGAGAATAAGCGGTATAACAGAAGAGAATATAGTTATACTTCTTTCGTGCGCTCATTCGCCTTACCCGATACTGCTGATGATTCCCGTATTGACGCTCAATATCACGACGGGCTTCTCGATATTAAAGTAGCTAAAAAAGAAGAGGCTAAAATGGCAACTAGGCAGATTGCCATACAGTAAGATCTTCGGCTTTATCGAAGTAAATCGATAATGTTAATCTTCGAAATCAGTATTCCCGTCAGCATCCGGAATTAATGTAAAGTTAGCAGCCCGTACGGATCAACCCATCCGAAGGGCTGTTGACTTTAAGGCCTTTACTGATCAAAGGATTCCTCTGATATGATAAAAGGTCCGTTTACTTCAGCATCTGGTGGATTACGGCCGGCTATTTAGTTATATATACTCATCGAGATACGCTTCTCATATAGATGGGATAGATATTTAACCTTGATATGCAGCTGGTAGCTTTGAACCCCGATGGTCTTCATCCTTTGTTTTAATACCTGGGTTATCTTATCCGCAAGGATGGCAGCTGTTACCTTAAATTTTTCTCTGTTGAAGTACTTCATTAGATATTGCCCGTCGAGCGCTTCTGCCTGTATAACAAGGGTGTTATCTTCAAAGTTGACGAGCTCTTTAATCTTTCTGATCTTATCATTTGTCTTCGGATTGGTAGTAAACCAATTCTGAACTTCAGATATAAAGTCTTCCTTCAAAAGATCAGGATTCTGGAGGTTGATCATCTGGTAATGTTAAGCATTATGCTAACAATATTAGTATAATGCTTGCATGTCTTTCAGGCAAGAATAACATCAGGTAACATTCACAGGTTCAAGTGGTCGAATCCATAAAAACGACATCAAATAAATTATTGATCTTCGCCAGCGCGATATCGTCGAACGAATGTCTGCCCATACACCTGTTTCATGACAATAAAGACCTTTGCCTGTTTCTTTTTCCTTTTCAGTCTCCGTACAATTCCCCCTGCTATTGCACAGCAGCGCTTCACTGTAAGCGGTACAATCAGTGATGCCGCCACCGGTGAGACTCTGATAGGTGCAACTATTAAATTGCAGGGTAAAGCAACATTCGCTACCATAAGTAATTCTTACGGTTTCTACTCCATCACCGGGCCTGCCGGCCAGTATGATTTGGTGACGAGCTACACGGGCTATCAGCAATTTGTTGAAAAGATCGCCGTTAGCGCATCGTTGAAACGTAATATAGAACTTATTCCCGGTTCTGAATTGAGTGAGGTGGTGATCAGTGCGGCAAATCGTCAGAATGAAAACGTACGAAGTCCGCAAATGGGGCTCGAGAAGGTTGATATGAAAGCCCTGGACAACATGCCTGTGTTATTCGGCGAGAAAGACGTATTGAAGACGATACAGTTGCTGCCGGGGGTTAAAGCAGGTGGTGAGGGTAACACGGGTTTCTTTGTACGCGGTGGCGCGGCTGATCAGAACCTCATTTTACTTGATGAGGCAACCGTTTACAATTCCTCTCACCTGTTGGGGTTTTTCTCAACCTTTAATGCCGATGCCATTAAAGATGTCAGTTTGTACAAGGGCGGTATGCCCGCTCAGTACGGTGGCAGGCTGTCCTCCGTTCTGGACGTGAAAATGCAGGATGGTAATAACAAGGAATACGGGGTTGAAGGCGGAATAGGGTTAATCGCTTCCCGGCTAAAGATGGACGGCCCAATAGTGAAAGAGAAGAGTTCTTTTATGATCAGTGCCCGCAGAACCTATATTGACCTGCTGCTGAAAGCGTCGCCGGACTCGTCGCTGAGCGCTACTACACTGAACTTTTATGACATCAATGCAAAAGCAAATTATAAATTCAATGACAAGAGCACTTTGTTTTTATCAGGGTATTTCGGACAAGATAATATCGGTATCAAAGATCTGTTCGCAAATGACTGGGGGAATACGACAGCAACGGTGCGTTTGAATCATGTATTCAATAGCAGGCTGTTTTCTAACACATCCCTGATTTACAATAGATACAATTATAGTATTGAATTGCTGGATGAGAATTATAATGCCCGGATCACATCGCTGATCAGGGATTACAACATGAAACAGGATATGCAATATTTTAGTAATAGGCACATCATTCGTTTCGGCTTGCAGGCTACACATCACCGGGTAGCGCCATCCGATATATTTGCACCAGAAAATTCAAGTATAAATCCATTTTCAGTAGAGAATCGTTACGGGCTTGAGATGGCTGGCTATGTATCGGACGAATGGACATTGAATGAAAAGCTTAATTTACTATACGGCGTAAGGTTAAGTACTTTTTCATTGCTTGGCCCCGGTACGATCAACTCATATAACGATGCCGGTGATGTCGAAACTTCTTCAGAATATGAACGGGGCGACTTTGTAAAAACGTTTTTCTATGCGGAGCCCAGAATGTCATTAAGTTACCGCCTGAATGAGCAGAATTCGGTGAAGGCCTCCTATAACCGGAATACGCAGAACATCCACATCCTCAGCAACGCAAACACCGGATCTCCCACAGACCAGTATGTAATGAGCAGCAATAATATCAAGCCGGAATTAGCCGACCAGGTAGCTATTGGCTGTTTCGCGAATGCGAAGGACAATGCCTTTGAGTTTTCGGGAGAATTATATTATAAATGGCTGCAGAACCAGATTGACTATAAAGATGGTGCCGAGCTCAGAGCTAACGCTGATGTTGAATCGGAACTATTGTATGGTGAGGGCAGGGCTTACGGACTCGAGCTTTACGCGAAGAAGACACAAGGCAAATTAACCGGCTGGATTAGTTACACTCTTGCTAAAACAGAACGCAGATTTGACGGAATTAATAAAGGTAATTACTACCCTGCCAAGCAAGACCGAACCCACGACCTGGCAGTCGTAGGAATTTATAATCTTAGTCCCCGCTGGACACTCTCTGCCAATTATATTTACAGTACCGGAAACGCAGTTACTTATCCCGCGGGAAAATATAATCTCGACGGTATGACAACATTTTACTATACAGAGCGAAATGCCAACCGGATGCCCTACACCGGGAGGCTCGATATCAGTGCGACTTTGAAAGGTAAGACCACGAAAGACTTTTGCTCAAGCTGGAACTTTGGGGTTTATAACGCCCTAAACAGGCAAAACCCATATTCTATAGAGTTTCGGGATAAGGAGAACGATTCTACCCGTACAGAAGCTGTTCAAACATCTTTGTTCGGTATCATTCCTTCAGTAACCTGGAACTTTAATTTTTAATAATCATGTTAAAAACCATTTTATATACAGTTTTGCTTTTTGCGGTTCTCGGCTTAGCCTCCTGCGAAAAGGTAATAGATATTGATCTGCACACTCCGGAAACCCAACTAGTGATCGAGGGAAATATCACCGATCAGCTAATGCGTCAAACCATCAGGATCAGCAGATCAGTTCCTTACACCGACAGTAATGTTTATCCGCCGGTATCAGGCGCCACCATAACCGTGACAGATAATTTGGGACGAAGCTGGGACTTCGTGGAAACTCAGCCAGGAAGATATATTTCACCAAGATTTAAAGGCGAGGCATTTTTAACGTATACGCTTCGGGTGAATGTTGATAACACCACGTACACCGCCATATCGACGATGCCCCAGGCTGTTAAGCTTGACGGGTTGGGCCTTAAAAAATTTACCTTTGGCAACGAGCAAAACAAGCAGGTCGAGGTATATTACCAGGATCCTGAGGGGAGGGTTAACCAGTATCGATTTACCATGCAGGTTAATGGGCTTCCGGTAAAACGGATCTTTGTGGAAAATGACCGTTTCACCGATGGTAAAGACGCTATAAATACCCTGTTTTATAACCCCAATAATGATAGTGAAAAGCTAAAGCAGGATGATGTAATAGAGGTTGAAATGCAATCGATTGATAAGCCTGTGTATACCTACTGGTACTCAATTAGTCAGCAGACCCAAAACGGGCCGGCTGCTGGTGTAACTCCTGCGAACCCCCCATCAAACATTGACAACAATGCCCTGGGTTACTTTAGCGCACACACTACCGAGAGCAGGGTACTGATCATAAAATAAACTGCTGATCGAAAATCCGGAAGACGAGCATTTGTAAGAACTCAACTACAAACAATACCGAGGCTTTTTAGTAGTAGAATATTAATGCTGATACTATGCTATTTATTGAAACATCAGGTTTGATCGAATGGGGAGGCTTTTTGCTAATTGTATGCTTTGTATTTGCCGAGACAGGCTTGTTATTAGGCCTTGTTGTTCCGGGTGGTGAGACCTTGCTTTTTAGCGCCGGCCTGCTGGTAAGTACTGGTTCCTTACCCATCGATATTACTATCCTGCTTCTCTGCATAATGTTGGCTGCGATTGCAGGAGACATCTCAGGCTTTTATATAGGCAGAAAGTTTAAAGACAGGCTTTATAAAAAACGAGACACCTGGTACTTCAAAAAGAAATATTTATCCTTAGCCGAGAAGCATATTCAAAAGCATAAAAAGTCTTCGCTTATCTTTGGGAAATTCTTACCTGTCATCCGCCCGTTTAGCCCGGTAATTACAGGTACCACACCAATGCCCTTTGCCACATTTTTCCCTGTAACCCTGGCAGCTGTTCTATTGTACGTTTGCATCTTTACATTAGCAGGCTATTTCCTCGGATCACAGTTTCCACAGATAAAGGACTATCTGGGTTACATATTACCTATCAGCATCGTGATTGCTTTAATTCCGGTAATCATCAAGATCAGGAACGAGAGGCAAAAAACAACGGACTAGGCGTTGATCGCCTCTACTTACATCTTAATTAGTACAACCCTTAATTTGTCAGCATCCGCTGCATATTGATAAAACTTAACCAGTTCCTGGTATTTATCAGCCGGATAGGTACCAGCTTTTACCTTCATTTTGCGGGTATATTTAACCGTGTTCCCGTCTAGTTCTACAGTCGCCAGATAGTTGCCAAACTGAGATTTTGATTCATAGTTGGTTTTGTTCAGCTCAACCCGGTATCCTTCCGGAAGCGCATAGGTCATTTCGTCTACATCGAGGTAGCCCCGGTTTATATGAACCATGTTTTGCCGGTTGCCTATTTCACGAACAGGGTTTTGGCGGTTTAGATAGTTGAGGGGGATATGAATTTCCTGGCCGTTACGCGTTGCATAATTGCTCACCCTCAAATCAATGAGCTCCGTGGTGACAGGGTTCAAGGATTTATCCTGACTGAGTTTAAATGATGAAACTCTGGCAGCGCCAAGGTCATAGATCTCGGGAAGCAGTTTCATTTGTTCTATAACGGGCTCACTCACCAGCGTTTCCCTGTTGTCATATTGGGAACCTGCAAATGTCGTGGTCATGCTCCCAGTAAGGCTTCCTGAAGCGTCTATCGTAAAACTGGCTTTTCTGTTTTGAAGGCTGCGGTCTTCTGTAAATTTCGGAGTGCGGATCAATTCACCGCCACCTTCAGTACAGATGAGCGCTAAACGGTCATCTGTAAAATTACCCAGGTAGCCAAAAGGATTTACCTTACTGGTACAATCGATCCACATAGTATCATTCGCGAACGGAATGGCCAGCACCGCATGGTTAAACTGATCCATACTAGCGAAACCAGGTATGGCGTCGCGCTTCCTGTCACCCGCATAGATCACAGCATAATAAGATTCAATACCTGCAATCTTCAATAAGCCCTGGGTATAATTGGCAAGCCCCTTACAGTCGCCGTAAGCCATTTTATCAACCTCTGCTGCGGTTATTGGCTGAAAACCGCCGATTCCAATCTGCACGCTCACATAGCGGGTCTTCGCTTGTACAAATTCATAGATCTTCCGGGCTTTAAGTTTAGGGTCGCTAATATCTTTCGTCAGAGTTTTAATATAAGTGGCGGTTTCTGCCGGAATCTCATTCCTGCCTTTTAATAACTTTTCATTCATCCAGGCACCCATCTCTTTCCAATTGGTGAATGCGCCCTGTACACCCAGATATTTGAATGAGTTCGGTGCAATCTGAACAGAAGGGTAGAGGTCTTCAGGGTTTAAGCTATAAGGCTCAGAACGCGAAGCCTTCAGATTTCTTACTTCCCATTTATACGACCTTAGCTTATCTGTTTCCAGTATTTGGACAGGTTCACCGTCATAATTTCGCTCGTTATAGCGAATAGTGAACTCAGGACTGCTGCTAAAATGGAAGGCAGACTGTTCAACAGAGAGGTCAGCGGAGCTCTTAGGAAACCAGTTTGGGAAATACATGGAATGTTTCGCTTGAATCTCATATTCATATTCAACGGTATAGGGATAGGTGTTTACCGAAGGGCGAAATAATTTAACCCGCGAATCTTCAAAGAGCGAGAAGTCGCTTATCGCACTTACATCTTTAAAGTTTTTTTCAGAAAGTTTAGAGACAAGGTTTCCAAATTCATCAAAGATAGATCCTTTTACCGTCCTGATCTGCATACTCTTGTTATAGGGCAGATAAAGAGCCGCCCCTTCATCACCATTTTTGTTGAGTACCGTAGTTGCTATCTTATAAGAGTAGCTCACCTGGTTAGCATCTTTTACCACAATACGGATGTCAAGATTCCTGATTACCGCGCTTGCCCTGGGAAGTAATTCTTTATTGATCAGACTTACCTGATATGCGGGCTGGGCTAGCAGATCCGCAACTGTCAGCAGGAGCATTCCGCAAATTATAAGGAATCTCATTTTGTCTTTTGTAATACGAAATCTGTCTTCTGCACCTGAACTATCTGATTGTACAGCTCTTTTAAATGCGGATATTCGTCGGGTGTATAAATGGCTTTATTCAGTTGTTTAATTTCAGAAAGCGTGAACTTATTAGCCATCGTGCTGCTGGTACTTAGGAATTTTCCACCACCGCCAGGCAGCGATAACGCAAGATTGGCAGGTTGACCGACTATCGAAAATTTGTCTGGAAGAGAAATAGTCACGATCATCCGGCTATCTGATATGGCGCCCAGATCTACAGGATATGACCTGTTATCCAGTTTGAAAGGGTTTTCGCGAATTCTGTTTAGAAAGAAAGGATTAAAGTAAAATTTATCGCCATTCAAATCATCGAACACATCCATCTCAACCGTATAAATTTCAGTTAATGATTCTTCGAGGCTATCGATATTTGTGATCTCAGATTTAATGACCTTAGTTTTCGCCCATTTTTCGTCCAAATCTTCCACGAATTCATCAACAGAATTAAAACTTTTTATACTGCTGCGCTTATCAAAAGCCTCATAGCCCCTTGAAACTTTACTGATGGTACCCTTCATTTTGCCATCCTCCTGCAGAGTCAAATTAGCAGTGTATATCCTGGTCTCCTTTTGAGAGGCAATCATGTCTATCCAGTAGGAAGGTTTGTCAAAACTAATTACCCGGCCCTGGTCATTAATACACCTCAGTGGTAGAAGTCCAAAAGGCAACAAAGGCTCTGAAGCATCAAGCAGCCAGCTTTTGTCCTTTAGATTTAGTTTAACAATGACATAGTTAAAATCTCCGATTGTAGGATAAAGCTTATTGATAATTCCGTTGTCGCGGGTAGAAAGTACTACCGTTTCGGCATCTAAGCCGGCGGCGGTTAGTGCGGCAGCCAGCGACAGGTTGATGTCAGCGGTTGAACCGGAATGCGATTCATATGCTTTCTTCATATTCTCACTAAACATATCAGCCTGCCGGTTCCATTTATACCAGCCTTTGATGTAACTATATACAGCTTTAGCTTTGGCAAGTTCATCCGCATTTTTAGCGGCAATAGCAGCAACAGGTTCCTTAAACAGGTCTGTCTTTTTTAATTGCTTCCCATAGCTTTCATGCTTTTTCAGCAAAAGGTCAATGTCGCGCCACTCCTTGGTGATTTTATGCTTTGTACCATTCAGGTCAGTAACCTGTGCAAGTTCAAAGGTAATAGCAGAGAGAAAGTTGGCTGCAGAGGTCATGTTATCCTCGCGAACAAACGCCGGTATGTTGTCAATCCGGTAAATCAGTTTAGAACAATCTGCCTTTGCGCCTCCGGCAATAAAGCACTCTTTCTCAACCGACCCAACATTCTTGCTTAATTTCAATGGTCCCTTCAGTGTAACGTTATATTCATAGAATGCGGGTATGTGCACAATGTACTCGGAGGAGAGTTTAGGGATATCTGCCTGGAAATCCCACTTCCTTAAATTAAAGTGAAAAGGCGACCGGAGGGTGTATTTGTATTCTATTACGCAGCCTTCACGGATATTTGGCATCGCAAATTTTACGTATTCCCAATGTTTGCTGCTTTTCTCCCGGAAGATATTGCTGACATTGAAAGTTTGCATCTGAACCTTTCCTTGTTCGTCAGTATAGTAGGTTCTCCCTTCGATGTCTGTTACGGTTTCATAACGATTGTTATCACCGATGTAAAGCGGGATCACGATATTACCGTGATCAAAGCCTTTGCTTTTAAAGATCTTGATCCTTGCGTGATACTTAAATAAGATATTTTCCTGCTGATCATCCGTAATGCGGGCATCGCCAAATTCCTGCAGGTAGATCGCTTCAGCACTGGTATCCTGCGCAAAAGACTTCATATTCACCTCGGCCTGCGTTACTGCCCATTCTTTAAAGTCCTGTGCTCGCACGTTTGCAGCTAACAGTAGCAGTAATAAAAGTAAAGTTCTCTTCATTCGAAAAAGTTAATTATCAATAATACTCAATTAATTTAATTACCGTAATGACAAGCCTTTATAAAGGGCGAACGGTAGTAATTATTGAGGGAACGGTAAAAACCTGGTAAGTGTGGGGGCAGATAAATTCTTAATTCGTGGTCATACCGACGCAGAACAATCGTAATTGTGGCGTCTCATTTTCTTTCACTGCTATGGAAGAAGTGCTTTAAGAAGAGGAGGTAAACAAAGTCCTCGAGTAGGAGACATTTCCTGAATTGCTTATGTTAAACTGGCAATCATCAAATCAAATTGTTGCCAAATTAGAGGAATCTGCAAATGTTAGTGCCCAAATGAAATCCGCGCAAGAAACTCTATTTTGTTGTTCTTAATATGTTCGTATTCCAATTATGAGGTGTCCCAATCCCAGACCCGGCTTGATGATTTTGCTACTCATCAGTTGTTGGGGCATAATGACATTGATTATGAGCATAAATACGACAACAGCAACAAAAATTTATCCTTTACACTGGATAATAAAATTCAGGAGCGGCTGATCATAAATAGCTTGCTGTGGCTGGGGAGGAGGAAATAATGTGCGAATTTGAGAATTTGCAAATGAGCGAATTTGAGAATGTGCAACTTAAAGAGGTAGCCAACATCAAATGTTCAAATCCCCAAATCTTCAAATGACTATTGGCTAATCGGCACATTAAGCCTAATCTTCTCCCAACTTAGAACCAAATTCCCTTTGTTTCCTTCAGGTACAACATCATAGCGCAAGCGCTCCTGGTTTTTCTCTACGGTCTGTGGCTTTACAGTAAAACGGACTAAGTCTTGGGCCTCCGAATACTTATCTGCCTGGTGTTGATCCCAGTTCTTATTAATGATCACGGTCCACTCGTTTTTGTCAGGAATGGTGAAAAAGGCGTATTTACCTGCCGGAATCTTTGTTCCACCGATAGTGATGGGTTTGTCTGTTTCTATACTGGTGGCATTATGGGCCCCAGTTACCCAGATCTTATTGAACGGAACTAGTTCCCCCCAGATTACTCGGCCACGTACGGCGGGAGAGGAGTAACGCATGCAGATGTTTGCAGGCCCGATCTTGCCGGTAGCTTCTGCTTTCAAACTGCCTTTCACCGTGTCGGGCTCAGGATGCTCAGGAATTACATTAATCACTTTTTCCGGATTGATCTTAGTCGTGCTATCCTGAGCGGTTTGTTTTCCAGGTTTTGGTGCGCAACCACAGATCAGAAAAAAGACTGCAAAAACGAGGGAGCTATACTTGAAGGTCATTTCCATTCTATTTCTTTTTAACGATATATTTTGATCGGATAGCTATTTAACAACCGAATGGCTCCGCTGTTTCACCCGGCCACGATATTGGCCCTATTAAACAGGTAGCCTCATGCATCCTCACCCTCACATTAGCTCCGGGGGTGAATCGGTCCCAACAAGGGAATTTTTTAGTGAACCACAGATTTTCACACATTAACACAGATTGTATTTCTTACTCGATGAAATTCTCATTTCAATAGGTCATTATTCAGGCTATCCTAATCTGTGAAAATCCCTTGAATCTGTGGTGAAATCCTTTCCTGACGCATTCGTTATAATTACCTATTTTGCAGTTTCTATATACTACAAAGTAACCTGAATGAGTCAATCCATAAACACCTTCCTTTTTTACAAGATTTTCCTGATTTGTATGATCCTGGGATCCGTTAATGTTTATGCGGCTTCGCCGGTGACTGTTACGGACCTAAAATGCGAATACCTTGTTAATCCCATTGGGATCGATGCCAAAAGCCCCCGGCTTTCATGGCGTTTAAAGGATTCACGCACCGGAGCCAGGCAGGTCTCTTATGCAATCATCGTAAATACGGACTCTGTTTCCCTGGGCAACAGTAAAAATAACCAGGTATGGTCTACAGGCAAAGTAAGATCAGCCAGCCAGCTGGTCAATTACCGGGGACAGGCTCTTCGTCCATTCACCCGTTATTTCTGGGCCGTAAAGATCTGGGACCAGGATCGCAAAAGTACAACCTTGTCTGAAGTGAACAGTTTTGAAACCGGCATGCTGGAGCAAAAGAACTGGAAGGGTGCCTGGATCAGTGATTCTGAAGATGTTAAGTTGAAACCGGCTCCTTATTTCAGAAAGACATTTCAGGCTTCCAGGAAGGTGGCCTCCGCAAGGGCTTACATTGCGGTTGCCGGGTTGTATGAGTTATATGTTAATGGACAGAAGGTAGGCAACCATCGCTTAGACCCGGTTTACACTCGGTTTGACCGGCGAACGATATATGTTGCACATGATGTTACTTCCCTTGTTAACTCCGGCAATAATGCCATCGGCGTACTGCTTGGGAATGGCTGGTATAATCATCAATCAACCGCAGTATGGGATTTTCATAAGGCGCCCTGGCGGAACCGTCCTGCATTCTGTATGGACGTCCGGATCACGTATGATGACGGAAGCACCGAGACTGTAACTTCCGGCAAAGACTGGAAGACATCGCTCAGTCCGGTGATTTTAAATAGTATCTATACCGGAGAACATTACGACGCCAGGCTGGAGCAGACAGGATGGAATCAGCCAAAGTTTGATGATTCTAAATGGAAGGACGTCATCTATCGTACCACTCCTTCTAAAAACATTGTCTCGCAGGCGATGCATCCCATCAGAGATATAGAAGAACTTACCGCCACAAGTTTCAAACAGGTCAACGACAGTACTTTTCAGTATAACTTTGGTCGTAATATCTCTGGAGTAAGCCGTCTAAGCGTACAAGGAAAGGCGGGAACGGTCTTGCGGCTTAGACATGGCGAACGCTTGTATGAGAACGGGCGTTTGGACATGTCGAACATTGATGAACATTATCGCCCGACAGATGATCAGGATCCATTTCAAACCGATATCTTCATCTTAAACGGAAAGGGAACGGAAACATTCAGTCCGCGCTTTAACTACAAAGGATTTCAGTATGTAGAAGTTACTGTTAAAGGTTCAGCCGATCTAAACCAACAAAGTCTGACGGCCTTGTTCATGCATAGCGATGTTCCAAAGGCTGGTAAGATCAGCTCTTCCAACAAAACCCTCGACAAGATCTGGCAGGCTACTAATAATTCTTACCTGTCAAACTTGTTTGGTTATCCAACCGATTGTCCGCAACGGGAGAAGAATGGCTGGACCGGAGATGCCCACATAGCCGTTGAAACCGGACTTTACAGTTTTGACGGTATTACCGTTTATGAGAAGTGGATGGCCGACCACCGTGATGAACAACAGCCCAACGGAGTGCTCCCCTCTATAATTCCTACGGGTGGCTGGGGTTATGAATGGGGTAACGGTCCCGACTGGACAAGTACCATCGCCATTATTCCATGGAACCTTTACCTGTTCTACGGGGATATCAAAGCGCTGGAAGATTGTTATGAGCCGATCAAACGCTATGTGGACCATATTACAGAAGGCGCTCCCGCCGGGCTGACTACCTGGGGTCTGGGCGACTGGGTGCCCGTGAAGTCAAAATCACCGGTAGAATTCACCTCTTCCACCTACTACTATGCGGACGTCGTTATTTTGGCCAAAGCGGCCAAACTGATGAACCGGCCGGAAGATCATCTTAGGTACACCGCACTCGATGCAAAGATTAAAAAAGCCATTAACGACAAATACCTAAACAAAGATACCGGTATCTATGGCAGCGGACTCCAGACAGAACTTAGCGCCGCTCTTTATTGGGGAATCGTAGACGACGATCTTAAACCTAAAGTGGCTGCCAACCTTGCTAAGCGGGTTAAGGAGGATAATTATCACCTTGATGTGGGGCTTCTTGGTACAAAGTCTATTTTAAATGCTTTAAGCGAAAATGGTTATCCGGATGTAGCCTATCGGGTTGCCTCCCAGGAAACTTATCCTTCATGGGGCTGGTGGATTGTTAACGGGGCAACTACTTTATATGAAAACTGGGATATAAAAGCGAAACGAGATATCTCGATGAATCATATTATGTTCGGCGAAATTGGCGCATGGATCTACAAGGGTTTAGGCGGCATCAAGCCGGATGAAACACAACCTGGTTTCCGGAATGTGCTACTACAGCCTAACTTTGCTGCCGGACTTGACCAGTTTAAGGCGTCCCATCAAAGCCCCTACGGCCTTATTGAGTCAGGATGGGAGAGAAAGGGCGACCGCCTGGTGTACGAAGCCGTCATACCGGCAAACTCAACAGCTAGCCTCAGTTTGTCGCTAAATGCGGATGAAGAATTATACATCGGTGACGGCCGGATTAAACAGGCCGGATCAAAGCTTAATGATCCTGCTTCCACCGTCCGGACCTTTGAGCTGCCTGCTGGAAAGCACCGGTTTGAGATTGTAAAAAGGGGGTTAGCTGGGCGGAGATAAATTGAGAGAAATATTTTCCACCACAGATTTCACGGATTTACACAGATTGGATTTTCTAATCGTACCAGACACTCTTCGACGTTGATCAACGGAGGATGACACAATGTTAGGTGAGATTATATCATTCCAAGATTCTTAATCTGTGAAAATCCTTGAATCTGTGGTAACTCTTGAAGTTCATGCCTGCAGATCACGACCTTTACAGAATACCTGAGATATCTCCTCCCAAGAGGTCGTCGATATGACGGCGAGGTGGCTGGCTATTTCGGGGAATCCCCGTAATTCCACGCCTCCACCACATCCTCCATTCGCATAAAATTTATTAAATTTATAGGAACCCTTGTCTGGCACGATGAACGAATCAGTAAGGCAAGTGTGCGCACTTGCTATCATGCTATCTGTAGCCGCCGCCTCCTGTGCGGACAAAAAGGCACCCTCTCAAAAAGTGATTACAGAATTAAATCTGATACGCGGAGAGGTGACCACCTGCGGCACTCCTGGTAAGAAGCTGGGCTCAGTGGATTTTGATATTTCCTGCGGTGGCGCTGTCCGCGAAGACTTTGACATGGCGCTGGCGCTGCTGCATTCCTTCGAATACGAGGAAGCAGAAAAGGTTTTTGCCAAAGTGATCGACAAGGAACCTTCTTGCGCTATGGCCTACTGGGGAGTAGCCATGAGTAATTTCCACCCGCTATGGACGCCACCCGCAGCAGCGGAATTGGCCAAGGGGTTGAAAGCGATCGAAGTCGCGCGATCAATAAAAGGGAAATCTAAACGGGAATCTCATTACATCGACGCAGTTTATGCTTTTTACAAGGATTACAAAAATACCGACCATCTAACGCGTACCGCCCGTTTTGAAAAAGCTATGGAAAAGCTGAGGGCGGACTATCCGGAAGACAAGGAAGCGGCTATATTCTATGCACTAGCACTAAACGCCGCGGCTGACCCTGCGGACAAAACTTATTCCAGGCAAAACAAGGCCGGTTCGATCCTGAATGCGCTGTATGCCCGCGAGCCTAACCATCCCGGCGTAGTCCATTACATCATTCACACCTACGACTCGCCGGAGCTGGCTATGAAGGCCCTTCCCGCCGCCAAAAGGTATGCATCTATAGCTCCGTCCTCAGCCCACGCTCTGCACATGCCTTCGCATATCTTCACCAGGCTGGGCATGTGGCAGGAATGCATTAACTCCAACCTGGCTTCTGTTGCTTCGGCGCAATGCTATGCTGAATCCGCCGGTATCAAAGGGCATTGGGATGAGGAGCTCCACGGGATAGACTACCTGGTTTATGCCTATTTGCAAAAGGGACATAATGAGCAGGCAAAACAGCAGTGGGATTACCTGAAAACATTCAAAGAAGTGCATCCCGTGAATTTTAAAGTGGCTTACGCCTTTGCTGCGGTACCAGCCCGCTACTTGTTGGAAAACAGACTATGGAAGGAAGCTGCAGCCCTCAGCGTTGCGCCTGCAAACTTCCGCTGGGAGGATTACCCCTGGCAGGAAAGTATGATCCGCCTGACAAGACTGCTCGGTGCGGCCAATACCGGTGACCTCAGTTCAGCGAAAAAGGAACTTGCCGCATTGAAAAAAAACCGCCAGAATTTACTGGATCAAAAGGACCTCTATAAAGCGGGGCAGGTAGAAATACAGATCAAAGCTTCAGAAGGGTGGATCCTTTTTAAAGAAGGAAGAAAAAGCGAGGCAATTGCGTCAATGATGCTCGCCGCTGACCTGGAAGATAAAACTTCCAAGCATCCGGTCACTCCTGGTGAAGTAATTCCAGCCCGGGAATTATTAGGTGATCTGTTGGCACAAATGAACGAGCCGGCCAAAGCATTCATCGCTTATGAAGCCGACCTGAAAAAGCATCCCAACCGGTTCAATGGTATTTATGGTGCGGCCCTTGCTGCGGAGCGATCCGGGCAACCGGATATAGCGCGTTATTACTATGAAAAGTTAGTCGGCCTGGCAGATCCTGCTAACGCCAGCCGCAGGGAGATTTCGGAGGCAAGGGAGTATTTGAATAAAAAAATCGCCTTGAACTGAGGAATATCGTCTTAACTGATCTGATTATTCGCCAAGAGAGAAGGGTAAGGGCGCGACGGATTCGAAAGTCATTTGGTAAACGATAAAACAAGGATGCTAACTTGATATCATTTTAAAAAACAAAACACGACCTCCTTTCCCGATAAATCGGGACCACCTCCACCAGCGGAGTCTAGGTTCTATGCATGGTTTTCGGAGATGAAAGATGGTTGAATTTCATCTAAAAAGAAAATTCTGATTTATCCAGAAAATTTCTGAGTTTCTATCTTCTATTGCCGTTCATCGCTGTTGTCCTCCGCTGGCGGAGGTGCACACAGGGCGGAGGTGGTTTGGCTGCTGAGCAGTGTTCACTAATAAGCTACTATACAGATTTGTTAGATGGAATTTCATGATCACTGTCAAAATAATAAACCAAGGTTGCTAACTACCAATGGCAGGCAAAAGGAAAAGTTCACCACAGATTGTAAGATCAATGGGCATTGATAAAACAAGGATCGCTAACTTTAGCAGACTATTTATTCCCACGCAAAGGTCGCAAAGATCAAGGCGTAAAGGCCGCAAAGTAGATTAGAATCATTGATTTTGATCGTAGAGTGTTAGGCTTTGCGTGCTTTGCATTTCCTTATTTTGCTACTATATAACTTCATGCTACTGCCTTGAGTTTCGCGAGCTGTTTTTCAAAATAGTTAATCCGGGACTCTTTGTACTTGCTCACCGCAAAGAGGGACTTCCAGTAAACACCTGTGCTTTCCATGGCGACGGTGGTTACCTGGCAGTCCTTCAGCCAGCCTGTAATTGCATGCAGGTCATCTGTGAAGGCTCCAAACGTCCTGACTTGCTGACTATCCCGCCCCGGCGGAACTGCAACGGCGTGCATCCTGGCCGCTATGTCAATTCCGGCAGCGTCAGGATTTACCACGGTAAAGTCAAGTGTTGTTTCTTTTGTTCGAATACTTTTTGTTTTTTTGTTCATACCTATATTTGTTAAAGTAGCTCCCTGCCAGTTGGCTTTTGAGAATTACTCTACTATACGGGCTTAATATCCCAATAAATAACTCATGATGCCAATCGAGCCAGACTTTGCGATGAGCTGCAGGCCCATTCAAAATAATAGGCTTTAACTGCAGGGGGCTTACTTTAAAGTTATTTACATTTTATAACATAGGAAGCCCTATATCCCACTTTGCGTGCAACCAGAATGCTATTTTGATGATTTGTTAGATGGAATACACAGATTAAGGAAGATGAACTCAAACAATTAGATCTCCAAATCAGCAGGGTGAACTTTTAATTATTTCAGTTTTTGGTCACGGTATAAAAAGATGAAAATCCTGAAATCTGTGGTCAATACCTTCAACGCGTTAACAACGCGAAAAAGCATGGAACTAAGTAATCGTTCGCATCCTCAGTATTTCCTATATTGAGAACTTTAAAATTCAGTATTTTTAAAAACGATACAGGCAAATAAGTTCTGGAATGACCAGCCAGAAGACTTAATAGTTATCCCGATATCTCAATCAAAAGACAGAAAGATTTTTATCGCAAGCGATTTACAATTAAATAATCAGTGCATGAACGTTATGTATAAACTAGTTTGCGAGAACCCAACTGGCCTATTCATTCCACGATTAAGAATACGGTGTCACTCCTTGTTAAAGAAAGGGGCTTTCATTCTTTTCCTGATTTATCTTTCAGCAGGAATATCCTCTGCCCAGGTTCACCATGTGCATAAGGGCCAGGTCGATTCAATAAATCTTCCCGTTTTGGGCGGTCATTACCAGCCCGAACACACGTTTGATAAATCAACAGAACCACTGCGCTGGGAGAGTGATCAAAAGGGACTGCAGGCTGCATTCGGATCAACGGATGCGCTCTATTTCCGAACGGAAGTGCCTGGACTTAAAAAAGAGTCAGCCTCATGGACGGAAACCGGATGGCGTGGCGAAAAGCTCAATGCGCAGGTGCTTGTCTGGTCATCTGACACGCTCGAGCAGGTCAGATTTCAATTAAATGACCTGGTAAGTGAGAAAGGAAATACAATTCCCAAGTCAAGTATCAGTGCTGACATGGTCCGTTATGTGCTTTCCAACTATCCTTATGGTGCGCGTGATGTAGTTTGCGGGACTTCCCCTTATAGCAACGGTTACCTGATGCCTGACCGGTTTGAGAAATTTGACCGCTTTGACGTTCCCGGCAAAACAATTCGGCCGGTATGGTTCAGTATCAATATTCCTTCAACCACCGCCCCCGGTGTTTATAAAGGAAACGTAGTCGTACATTCTACAGAAGGTAAAAAAACGCTTCATCTGACCGTGAAGGTGCAGAACCAGGAACTTTCGAAACCGGAAAACTGGAAACATCAGTTAGACCTCTGGCAGAATCCATGGGTTGTTGCTGAGTACTTTAATCTCGAGCCCTGGTCTGAAGAGCATAAAGCGCTTCTGAAAAAACACTTGCAGCCTTACGCAGATGCCGGCGGTAAATACATTACTACCTACGCGGTTAACTCACCATGGTCTGATAACTCTTACCGGCTTGAAGGCGGAATGATCGAATGGTTGAAGCAGGAGAACGGCGCATGGAAGTTTGATTACAAGATCTTCGATGATTATATTGAACTGGCCATGGGTATGGGCATTGACGAATCAATCACCATTTATACGCCGATTCCATGGGGAAACAGGTTCCGCTATATGGACGAGAAGACCGGGAATTATGTTCATGCCGTCTGGACACCGGAGTCTGCTGAATTCAAAAAAGTATGGAATGTCTTTTTGGATGATCTCCAGGCTCACCTTCAAAAGAAAGGCTGGTTAGAAAAAACTTATTTGGGTATCAATGAAAACCCGCTCGATCAAACCCTTGCCGCTATTAAAGTCATCAAGGACCATTCATCGAAATGGAGAATAACCTACGCCGGCGACTGGCACCAGGAGCTGGATCAATATCTGAATGACTATTCTTTTCTGTTCGGCAAGGAGTCGGGTATGGACGACGTAAAAAAGCGTAATGAACGCGGATTTAATACCACATACTATGTATGCTGTAATCCTCCCTTCCCAAATAATTTCGTTTTCTCTCCGCCAATTGAAGGCCGTTGGATCAGCTGGTATACGTCAGCCTACGGTTATAATGGCTTCCTGAGATGGGCTTATGATGCCTGGCCGCAAGATCCGATGGGTGACGCACGTCATGGATCATGGGCTGCGGGCGACTGCTACCTGATCTATCCGGGCGGAGCAAGCGGTATCAGGTTTGAAAAACTTCGGGAAGGTATCGTTGATTTTGAAAAGATCAGGATATTGAAGGAAATGGCAGCTAAATCGGAGAATAAGAAAGATCAGCGCTTGTTAAAGCAGTTCGAAGAACACATGCAAACCATTGCCTCGAACAAGGATTTTGATGAAGTGCATCTTAAAGAATCGGTAGAGAAGGGAAGAAAGATGATCGAACAACTAAGCGAAAGACTGAAACTGTAGTCCGGAATGAAGAAAAGACTAATCCTTAGCCTGATTGCCGGTTGTATTTCCGCTTTAAGCGTTGCCCAGACAAAGTCAGTGCATGTCCGCGAATTTGAGGAGTACATGCTTTTCCACGAGCTTGTACCCGCCGGACCTGTGCCCACAGCTTTTGACCCTAATGGTGTATATCCCTACGTTAGTTATTCTGAGACGGCAAACCGGCCGGTATTGAAAAAATACCGGTTCATAGTACTGGAGAACGAGCAGGTAAAAGCGGTTGTCTGTCCTGATCTGAGCGGCAAAGTGATCTCGCTGATCCATAAAAAATCAGGTAAGGAATCACTCTATGCACCCGAGGTGATCAAAGCCACCCGTATTCTGCCGCGTTTTTATTTTGTGGCAGGCGGCATAGAGGTAAGTTTTCCAATTTCTCATTCGCCAAGCCAGAACGAAACGGTACAATACAAGCTCGAAAGAACTCCCCAGAGGGTTTACCTAACCTGTGGCGAGCGCGAACTACGCTTTGGTATGCAGTGGTCTGTCGAATACTCGCTGGGACCGGAGGATGACTTCCTGACAGAACGGGTGGTCTATAAAAACCCGGGCGACGATTCATATCCATGGATGTCGTGGTCAAATGCTGCCCTGCCGACTGCACCCGATACCCGGTACTTCTTTCCGAAGGGTAAGGTATTATCTCATTCCTCAAAGATTGACAGTCTTGACTGGGAGAAGCAAGGTCCCCGCCAGGAGTCAGATATTCATGAAATGACCGGCTACTTCTGGAAAACAAAAGATGCGAACGCTTTCGGCGCTTTTACGCCCTCGCTTGGAACGGGTCTGTATCATATCGCCGACAAAGCCATCGCTCCCGGGATGAAGTTGTGGAGCTATGGGGTTGACGCGGATAAAGAATGGTCGCTGCTAAGTACCGCGAAACGGGAAACGTATGCGGAGATCCAGGGCGGTCCAATCGGTGACCAGTCGATCAAGCTGGAGCTTAAGCCTGGCCAGTCAGGCTGGCATACTGAATATTGGATACCCACTGACCGGGAACTCAACATTTACGATCTAAAAGTTCCGGCTATTACCCTACGGCCTCCGGATCAGGTTCCCCTTTTTGGCTGGGCACGTTCCGCGGAGGTGAAGGTTTGGGAAGACCTGCTGAGCGCCTTCAATAGAAGGGGGAAGGCTCCTTCGCCTCCTGAGATTCATCAGAACCTTTGGACGCCATCAGGATTTGAGAACCTGGATAACGCATTCAAATGGGCCATTAGTTCAACCGGCAAAAAGGATGCTGATCTGTGGCTCTTTCATTATGGAGCATGGCTGGCAGGCCGTGGAAACAAGACCGAGGCTATTAATGTACTGTCCGCCTCTGAAACTGGTGTCGCCCAGGTACTGTTAGCACGCTTATATAAAATTGACGGTAAGCTCGAGGATGCACGAAAAGCTTTCGAATCAATTAATGAACGTTCCCTGCAACTACATCCGCAGGTAGTGGTTGAACGCGACAAACTGCTGCGCAGCATGGGAGAGAGTGCACTGGCAGAACGCGAAAAGTGGCTGAGTCTTGTTGACGCATTATCGGATGAATGGATAAAGGAAAGAGCCGTTCAGCTGCTGATCGATAAAAAAGAATACCAGAAGGCAAAGGATCTTCTATTGGCAGTTCCTTTTCAGAAAGTTCATCAAACCTATACCCGGACGTATTTGTGGAAGCAGATTACGGAAAACCTGAAGTTGCCTTTCCTTCCTGTACCAGCTCAGCTGGGCGAGGATCAGCTGGCCACCTTCGGCGCGTACCGGGAATTCGACTAATTTTTAACCAGCACCAAAAAATCATGATAAATCAGGCAGTGAACATTAATTCTAAGGGAAAAGAGGATCATTCTTTTGACGCCATTGTTATCGGTTCAGGAATTTCCGGTGGCTGGGCGGCGAAGGAGCTTTGCGAGCAGGGTCTTAAAACACTGGTGCTTGAAAGAGGAAGGAATGTAGTTCATATTAAAGATTATCCAACCGCCAACCGGCATCCATGGGAACTGAAGCACCGTGGGCAGCTTAGCGCGGAGTATCTGGCCGAGAACCCGCTGATCAGCAAAGCAGCGGGGATAAGCGAAAGTACCAGTCATTTCTTCATCAAAGATAAAGATCACCCCTACGTCCAGGAAAAGCCGTTCGACTGGATCAGGGGTTACCAGGTAGGGGGGAAGTCGCTGACCTGGGGTCGTGCTACCCAGCGGTGGAGTGAGTATGAGTTTACCGCTCCGGAACGCTTCGGCTTCGGCATCAACTGGCCTATAACCTACAAGGACGTGGCTCCCTGGTATTCGCATGTAGAAAAGTTTATCGGCATCTGCGGCAACAAAGACGGGATTGAGTCTATGCCTGACGGTGAGTTTTTACCACCCTTTGATCTGAATGCGGTTGAAGCGGCGATCCAGAAATCCATTAAAGACAATTACGCTAACCGGCATCTTGTACATGCACGCTGGGCGCACCTGACGGAGCCGAAGGAAATCCATTTGAAACAAGGTCGCGGTAAATGCCAGGCCCGGAATCTTTGCATGCGCGGCTGCCCCTTCGGCGGCTACTTCAGTTCCGTGTCTTCCACATTGCCCTGGGCGCATAATACGGGCAACCTGACGCTGAGGCCCAATTCGGTGGTTGATTCCATCATTTATGATGAACAGAAGCAAAAGGCATCCGGCGTGCGGGTAATTGATTCGGTGACCATGGAATCAACCGACTATTTCGCGAAGGTCATATTCGTTAATGCGTCCGCACTGAACACCAACCTGATCTTACTGAACTCGAAATCTTCACGGTTCCCCAATGGCCTGGGTAATGATAACGGCCTGATGGGGAAATACATTGGTTATCATAATTACCGGGGCTCGGTGACGGGCCAGATGCCTGGTTTCGAAGATCGCTACTATTACGGCCGTAATCCCACAGAGCCTATACTCGCCAATTACCGCAACCTGAAAGAACAAGACACGAATTACCTCGGCGGGTTTACCACCTTCATGGCAGCTTACAGGGGTCGCGGAAATAATCCCAAAGAACAGCCTGAAATTGGAGCAGCCTTTAAAGATGGTATGTGTGAACCCGGAGGCTGGAACGTTTACATGTATATGCAGGGCGAAACCTTACCGAAAGAAAGCAACCATGTCCGGCTTAGTGAAACGGAGAAAGATCAGTGGGGAATCCCCTTATTGGTAACTTCAGTGGGCTACGATGATAATGCCGAACTGATGGTCAAAGATTTTCTGGAGCAGAGTGCCGGTATGCTGAAAAAGGCAGGCTGCCTGAATATCAGTACCTATGATAATAAGCAGCCTCCCGGACTGGATATTCATGAAATGGGGGGCGTCCGCATGGGAGCAGATCCCCAAAATTCACTCCTCAATAAATGGAACCAGCTGCATACATGCAAGAATGTATTTGTAACCGACGGCGCCTGCATGACTTCCACCGGAAATCAAAGCCCCTCGATCCTTTATATGGCGCTAACCGCACGCGCAGCAAAGTATGCGGTCGATGAAATAAAGGCCGGAAATCTTTAACCGGATATTAACAGACGAACCTAAACCTTGCAGGCAAAAACGCTCACATCGCATTAAATTCAATGAATACAACCCGCAGATGTTTCCTGATTTTACTATTTTGTTCTATGGCTATAAACCGGGTGTATTCACAGGCAGATAACACCGCTCAGAAGGTAAATACACTGCTGGCTAAAATGACGCTGGAAGAAAAGATTGGCCAGTTGAATCAGTACAACGGAGACTGGGCCGCCACCGGACCAGTGACCGACGATCTCCGGGACAAGATGAAGCTGATCAGCGAAGGTAAGATCGGCTCCATGTTAAACATCATGGGGGTCGAAAAAACCCGCATGTTCCAGGAGGCTGCCATGAAGTCGAGGCTGAAGATCCCACTGCTGTTTGGGCAGGATGTGATCCATGGTTATCATGTGACCTTTCCCATACCACTCGCAGAAGCGGCAAGCTGGGACATGGAAGCGATTGAAAAAGCAGCGCGCGTAGCGGCTAAGGAAGCAGCTTCCGGTGGCATTCACTGGACGTTTGCGCCCATGGTCGATCTCGCCCGCGATCCCCGATGGGGAAGGGTGATGGAAGGCGCCGGGGAGGACCCATACCTGGGATCAGCTATTGCCCGGGCGCGTGTTCGCGGTTTCCAGGGCAAGGGCCTGAGTGACCTCGAAGCAGTTATGGCCTGCGCCAAGCACTTTGCTGCCTATGGAGCAGCCATCGGCGGCCGCGATTATAACAGCGTTGATATGAGCCTGCGCACCCTCTGGGAATTTTACCTGCCCCCTTTCAAAGCCGCACTCGACGAAGGGGTTTCCACCTTCATGACCTCTTTCAATGATCTTAACGGAACTCCGGCAACGGCAAATAGTTACCTGATCAGGGATATTCTGAAAGACAAATGGAAATTCACGGGTTTCGTGGTTAGCGACTGGGGGTCAGTAGGAGAGATGATCCAGCACGGGTATGTAAAAGACAACACGGCAGCGGCAGAAGCGGCTCTCAAGGCTGGTACTGATATGGATATGGAAAGCAGCAGCTACATACATCACCTGGCACAGCTGGTAAAAGAAAAGAAAGTATCCGAAGAGATCATTGATGATGCCGTGAGGCGCATATTGCGGAAGAAATTCGAGTTAGGACTGTTTGATGATCCTTTCCGCTACAGCAACGCGGCCCGCGAAAAGAAAACCCTTAATCATCCTGACCACCTGGAAGCGTCGCGTGACATGGCCCGCAAGAGCATTGTGCTTCTGAAGAACGAACGGAACATTCTGCCCTTATCCAAAGAACTGAAGTCAATCGCATTGATAGGTCCGCTGGCAAAAGCTGAAAAGGATCTGAAAGGTTTCTGGACAGTGGACATCGGGCAGAAAAACGATGTGGTGACCCTGTACTCCGGAATGCAGAAACAGGCTGGAAAAACATCTCTCACCTATGCGGCAGGTTGCGCCATAAATGATACATCAAAGGCAGGCTTTGGAGAAGCATTGAAGGTTGCTGCAGCGGCTGAGGTAGTGGTGATGGCGATGGGCGAAAGTCATGACATGACAGGGGAGGCTAAAAGCAAAGCCAATATCCACCTGCCCGGTGTGCAGGAAGAGCTGATCAAGGCGGTTATGGCCACAGGCAAGCCCGTGGTTGTGTTGTTAATGTCGGGCAGACCTATGGTGTTTAACTGGACCGCCGAAAACGTGCCGGCCATTGTTTACACCTGGTGGCTGGGAAGTGAGGCGGGTAATGCCATTGCGGATGTCCTTTTTGGGGAATATAATCCTTCCGGAAAGCTGCCCATGACATTCCCGAGGTCGGAAGGGCAAATACCCATCTATTACAATTACTTAAATACTGGCCGGCCGTCAACAGGAGACGATGATCGGTTCTATCGCTCAGCCTATATTGATCTTTCCAATAGTCCGCAATACGCTTTCGGACATGGATTAAGCTACACTTTGTTTAAATATAGTAATTTGAAACTAAGCAGGGATTCGATGAGCCGCTCAGATAAGATCACCGTAACCTTCGACCTGCAGAATACCGGTAAGTATGCCGGGACTGAAGTCGTTCAGGTATATATTCGTGATCTTGTATCGCAGCCGGTACGTCCCGTAAAGGAACTGAAGGACTTTCGTAAACTGAGTCTGAAGCCGGGGGAGAGTAAGGCAGTAACTTTTACGCTCGATGCGTCAAAGCTTGCGTTTTATAATGACGAGGTGGAACAGATCACACAGGCGGGCGAGTTCAAACTAATGATCGGCAGTTCATCAAACGATATCCGGCTCGACAGATCGTTCTTCCTTACCAATTAGTAACATGATCACCAAGCAAAACAAAAGATGAAGACCATTAAAGTAGCTATAGTAGGTGCAGGTTTTATTTCTGACATTCATGTTGAATCATACCGGCGCTTTGTACCCGAAGCGGAGATTGTGGCCGTCTATGCACGCGATGCCACAAAGGCCGCCGCGTTCGCTGAAAAGCATCACATTCCGGCCTGGTTCGACGACATTTTAAAAGCTATTACAGAGTCCGGTTGCGATGTGGTGGATATCTGTCTTCCCAATTTCCTGCATGCCCGGGTAACACGTTGGGCCGCAGCTGCCAAAAAACATATCATTATTGAGAAACCACTTGCCGTAACCCTGGAAGAGGCTGACGAGATGATCGCCGTCTGCAAAGAAAACAATGTGAAACTCATGTACGCCGAAGAACTCTGTTTCGCACCTAAATACGAGCGTGCACGCCAGCTGGTAAAGGAAGGCGCTGTGGGTAATATTTATATGCTTAAGCAGTCCGAGAAGCATTCGGGCCCCCACTCAGACTGGTTCTACGACGTTAACCGTGCCGGTGGTGGTGTGATCATGGATATGGGCTGCCATGCTTTAGGCTGGTTCCGCTGGATGCTGGGCAATGCGCCGGTAAAAAGCGTTTACGCATCCATGGATACGGTGTTACATAAGGATCGCACGAAAGGGGAGGACAATTCGGTGATCATCGTGGAGTTTGAAGGCGGCGTTACCGGGGTGGCCGAGAACAGCTGGGCAAAGCATGGCGGTATGGACGACCGCTGTGAGATCCATGGTACGGGAGGGGTGATCTATGCCGACCTGTTTATGGGAAATTCGGCCCTTGCTTACAGTAAGGATGGCTACGGCTATGCGATGGAGAAGGCCGATACCACACAAGGCTGGAGTTTTGCCGTTATAGAAGAAATATTCAACCAGGGTTATCCCCAGGAGCTGAAGCACTTTATCGAATGTGTCAGGGAGGATAAACAGCCGCTTGTCACCGGCGAAGACGGGCAGGCCGTACTCGAGATCATCTACGCGGCCTATGCCTCCGCAGGAACGGGAATGAAAACTGCATTGCCGTTTTCAGCTAACGTTGAAAAACCGGTTGATCTCTGGCTGAATGCTAAAAAATAAAAGAATGATGACAATCCGTATTCATAGTGACTATAACGAAATGTGCAGGGCTGCTGCCGACTTTGTGGCTAAACATATCAGAAGCAAACCTTCTTCCTTGCTATGTTTTCCATCGGGCGATACCCCCACAGGTGTTCTTCGCAACCTGGTTGATGATATAAGAGAGGGTAAATTGGACATCAGCAATTGTCACTTTGTTGGCCTCGACGAGTGGGCCGGCCTGAATGGCGGGGATGATGGGAGTTGCCGACACTATATGGAGGAGAACTTCTTCGGCCCGCTCGCTATCGATGCCGACCGGATACATTTTTTTGACGGTGCAGCGCCTGACCTGCAGGCAGAATGCCGCCGGATAGATCAGCTGGTTCAAGAAAAAGAAGGTATCGACCTGATGATGGTGGGCCTTGGAATGAATGGGCATGTAGGCCTGAACGAGCCGGGTGTAGATTTTAATCTGTATGCTCACCTGTCAGAATTAGCTGCGGATACGAAGGAGGTCGCGAAGAAATATTTTCGGAAGGAAGTCCCGCTGACTTATGGTATAACCCTGGGTCCGCGCCACCTGCTTGAAGCAGAGGTTGCAGTACTTATTGCTTCCGGCTCAGGCAAAGCGTCTGCAGTGGCCAGCGCCATTGAAGGTGAAGTGACTTCAGACCTGCCCGCCAGTATCTTCCAGAGGCATCAAAACGCCTATATCTACCTGGATAAGAACGCGGCAAGCATGCTTTCCCGTAAAGGGGAATGATTTCATGATCCCGCAATATGAACGCAGAAACTTCCTTATTGTCCCAACTCTTAAGATCGAAACAGGATGTTATAAGTTCTAAGCTGATCGTGACCGGCTTCGACGGGTTTATCGATTCTATCCAGAAAGTGGTGTTTCGCAGCAACCCTGCTGGAGAACCGGAGTATTTCGAAACGGTACAAAGCTTCGGTAACTACATTGCCGCTAAAGGGACAGGCGGCCTAAGCCTGGAGACAGAAGAACTGCTCAAGAAATTGGGTGGTAACGCCCCCATCATGGGCAATGCACTAGCCAACGCAGGTGCCCGTGTGCACTGTATCGGCGCATTCGGATATCCCGCACCCGATGCAGTCTTCCTTGATATGCATCCCAATACGACTTTGCACACTTTCACGGAGCCTGGCATTACGTCCGCACTGGAGTTTAACGACGGCAAGATCATGCTGGCTCACATGACGCAGCTAAACAAGGCAGACTGGCAGCTGATCAAAAAGCGGGTCGGTCTTAAAAATATCGTGCAGCTGATTCAGGAAAGCGATATGCTTTGTATCTTAAACTGGAGTGAAACCCGTCACGCAGAAGAGATCTGGGTGGGGCTTCTAAATGAGGTGCTTCCCAATATCAACCGCCGATTGAAGGTTTTTTTCGATTTATCTGATTGCTCCAAATTCAGCAGTGACCGGATACGGAAAGCATTGAAACTGATCAGATCCTTTAAAACATTCTGCGACGTAACACTAAGCCTCAACCGGAATGAAGCCCTTTTGGTTTTTAAGGCAGTCAGCGCTCAGACTACTGATAACCTGATGGAAGCAGGAAAAGGAATATTCGAATTCCTCGGGATAAACACGGTGATGATCCATACGTCTCAGGGCTCTTCCGCATGGCATAATTCCGGGTTTAACAGCGCAGCTGCCTTTTCGATCACCCATCCAGCAATATCTACGGGAGCAGGTGACAACTTTAATGCTGGTTTCTGCATTGCCGAATTACTAGGGCTGACTATGAATGACGCGCTGGTTCTCGCCAATGCTTTGGCAGCCTGTTATATGAAGAACGGAGTAAGCCCTTCTTTGGACGAGCTCGCCGGATTTTTAGAGAAGGTGGAGCTGTAAGGGATCGTGGATATGATGCATCTTGCAACGGAATTCTAGCGCACCACAGATTCCAAGACCATGGTAGATGATAAAACATGGGTGCTAACTTTAGTAGGCTACTCATTTCACGCAACAGGCCGCAAAGAATTAAGGCGCAAAGGCCGCGAAGTCTAATCTCAAAACCATTGATTTAGACTGATTGTAAAGTGGCAGGCTTTGCAGGCTTCGCGGTTCTTATTTTCCTTTGCATGCAACCAGAGTGCTATTTTATAATTTGTTAGATGGAATTCCACAGATTCACACAATCGTATTTTCTGATTCGGTATCCTAATCTGTGAAAATCCTTTAATCTGTGGTGAAACCTTCTTATCGACACTGATAGGATGCGTCTTGTAAGAAGATTCTTAGTGCACCACAGATTTCACAGATTCACACAGATTATTTTCTATTCGCTATCCTTAATCTGTGAAAATCCTTTAATCTGTGGTGCAAACCTTTTCTTAACATTTTCAGGATCTCTGAGATATCTCCTCCCAAGGGGTCGTCGATATGACGCGGTGGTTGGGTTTTTAAATCTGTAAAAATCCTTTAATCTGTAGTGCAAACCTTCTCTTAACATTTTCAGGATCTCTGAGATATCTCCTCCCAAGGGGTCGTCGATAGGACGCGGTGGTTGGGTTTTTAAATCTGTGAAAATCCTTTAATCTGTGGTGCAAACCTTTTCTTAACATTTTCAGGATCTCTGAGATATCTCCTCCCAAGGGTCTTCGATATGACGTGGTGGTCGGATTTATTAATCTGTGAAAATCCTTTAATCTGTGGTGAACTCCTTCCATGACATTTTCAGGAGCAGCTGAGATAATAAACCTGCTACTATCTTCCTGCCACTGCTACTTTCTCTCCGCCACTGCTACTTTCGCTCTGCTACTCCTATCCCTGCCACTCTTTTCCCTTCTCCCGCTACTTCAACCTGTGTTCTCAACTACCGTTCACACGAAAATAACTACCGTTCACCCTTTTTCTGAGAAAGCTAAGATTAATTGCTTTAAGTTTAATTTTTATACTCATTATTTTGAAAAAGATATTAAATGATGATCATTTAAGAGGCGTTGAAGAAGTGCAGCTATCTATGCTTTTCGCGCAAATACTAGCCCCCGATCAGTACCAGGCTAATGTGAAAACGAAGAAGGGAAGCTTCGATGCCGTAGACTTTGCCATCAAACTTCCGGGGCAAACTAATGATGAGAGCAATTTTGTGTATTTGCCCATCGATGCCAAATTCCCCAGAAATGCTTACGAGCAGTTGAACACTGCATACGGGTATGGGGTGCCGGATGATATTGAAACTGCTTCAGACAACCTGGAGGTAACCATTCGGCAAATGGCCAGGGATATCAGCGCTAAATATTTAGATCCGCCCAACACCACCGATTTCGCAATCATGTTTCTGCCATTCGAGAGCATTTATTCAGAGGTAATTAAAAGAGGAGCCTTGATTGACCAGCTTCGTCAGGAATTCAATGTATCCGTAACCGGACCAACATCATTAATGGGTGTTCTAACCAGCTTTCAGGTGGCATTTAAAACCCCTTCTATTCAACTACGAGGCAGGGAAGTGTGGAATGTTCTATTAGCCGTTAAATACGAATTTGACTTATTTAGTGGCCTGTTAGCACAAGTGCAAAAAAGGGCATAAACAGGAGCGGGAGGATTGAAAAGCGTTCAGCTAAGCAAATCAAATATCACTTAATCTGGCTACCAACGTTCTATTTGTAGTCTTTATTCCTTCAGTCTCCTCCTTCAGAGGGCTATCAGCCTCCAGCTATCAGTTAATCTGGCTTCCGACTTTCTATCTGTAGTCTTTATTCCTTCAGCCTTCCATCCTTTATCCTTCCGGGGCTATCAGTTAATTTAACTTATCCTTCAACCTTCCTTCCTTCACTCCTCCATCCTTCGATCCTTGGGGATGGCCATTTAACTTTACAGAAATAAACCATAATTATAACCTATCTCATGCTTAAAAGCATTTTTATCAATACATTGCGCTAAAATTTCCAAACAGACTTAATATATAAATGGCAAAATCTGTGACATTTTTTAACTGGTCATTAAAAAAACTTCTAAAATCAGAACGTGATAACTTCACTAATGCAAGTATCAAAATTCTGTATTGCGTCCTCATTTTCACTTTAATAAAAGCTTTAATTGTAATCGGTATAGCATTCAGCTTTGAGCAAAATTTACAGTTTCAACGAGCTGTGGTAATGTTTATAGTGTATTTTGTGCTCTTGAAAGTGCTCCTGGCTAATAGAGCATATAGACTGGGGGTATCTCACGCAATGCTCTTTCTGGGCTTAATGCTAATATGGTCAAATGTCTTCCTGTTCGCACAAAATATTAATGTCCTCACACTGCAATTTGTCTTTATGCTTATCCTGGGTAGCTTTTACCTGCTGGGTACCCGTTTTGGCCTCATATATTCTGTCATCGCTGTTTTGCCAGTTGCACTCCACTTGTTGTTTAATACCGGGTTTCGGTTTTCGGGTATTGCACCCAACGAGCTTGCATCGCCGGGTTATGAAATTATAGGGCTTTTGAATTTTGTGAACATCGTTATTTGTCATTATTTGTTCCAGCAGGCGTTCAAGTCTAATATTGAAGAAAAAGAAATCCTTAACGAACAATTACAATTGGCTGTTGAAGAAGCTAATCTTGCTGCCGAATCGAAGCTGGAGTTTCTCTCTACGATGACGCACGAGTTAAGAACACCATTAAACTCGGTGGTTGGAATTAGCCAACTCATGCTACAGGATCCGCATAGCAAGGAACAGGCTGTAAGTTTGCAGATTCTGAAATTTTCAGCTGAGAATTTATACTCTCTCATTAATAACATTCTTGATTATAATAAACTTGGATCGGATAAACTGTACCTGGAGAATATACCGGTTCATTTAAACGACCTGGTCACCGAAATTTGTTTAGGATTTGAGTTTCAGGCTCAACAGAAAGACATCGACTTTGTATTAAACATTGACGAAAAGTTAGCTGATAAATGGGTCGTTACAGATCCCACCCGGATTGCACAAATCATTTATAACCTCGCGGGAAACGCTATTAAATTTACGGATCAGGGCAGAATAACGGTCGCCTTAAAGGTTAACTATATGGATAATCAGGTGCTGGACGTAAGGTTTGCTGTCACAGATACCGGTATTGGTATAAGTGCAGATAAACAAGAGACAATATTCGATTCGTTCACGCAAGCCTCCGCCAGCACCGCACGCAATTTTGGTGGAACAGGGCTGGGTCTTTCCATCGTAAAACGGCTGCTTTCCATATTTAATAGCAGCGTTAAGCTCGAAAGTTCTCCCGGTGCAGGTTCTAAATTTTATTTTGATATAAACTTTAAACGATACGAGCAACCTGTTGAATCACCGGTAAAACAGCAGGATGATGCTTTTGACCTTCAGCGGTTAAAAATCTTAGTAGTTGAAGACAACGCAATGAACCGGCTTTTAATGGCGAAAGTGTTTGAACGTTGGAACAACAAGCCTGAGTTTGCCGTGAATGGCCAGGAGGCCATAGATAAAGTTAGCCTGAATACCTATGATGTCATCCTAATGGATCTACACATGCCCCTTGTGGATGGATTTGAAGCCACCCGCGCCATTCGTAATATGGCAGACCCCGTGAAATCCAAGGTTAAGATCATTGCTTTGACTGCTTCTGTTTCTCACAATTTGAGTTATAAGGTAAAGGAAACCGGTATGGATGATTTCCTGTACAAGCCGTTTAAGCTTGATGATCTGTACATGAAGCTGAATACCATTCCCGCCTCCCGGATTTTATAATTCAAGTTCCATTCCACGACGCCATAAACGCAGGTAGCAGCAGGGTCTCTCTCTGCTGATCAGGATTTGCAGGTCTGCGGGGTCTCTCGAAGAGCACCCTGCGTGCAGCTAGAGAATTGATCTTCTACCTTTACGGGATGCCTAACCTCACCTATGACCATATGACCTATATTAATTAACAGTAGTACATTACCACGGGGATCATGTTTTACAAGCTTCGGCTTCTTTTAGCGCGGGTATTAATTATGGTTATATCACCACAAATTTCAAGATCAATGTAATTGATAAACAGGGATCGCTAACTTTAGATGTATAGGCACGAAATGTAATGTGCCGTCAGGTACATTTGGTCGGTAGAAAATCATCGTTAGCTTGATCCACTCTTACCACCTTTACTTCTTGTCTGTTTTTTTCGCCTTGATTTTTCTTTTTGTCCTGACCTTGTCCGTCCTGGCTCTTTTGATTTTATCCGGCATGTTTTTGTTGATTATTTAGATTTAGTACAATTCAAAAAAAGCGATATGTTAAAAAAAAATAAAGTTCGGTTTACTGGTTCGAATCGCGGATAAATGAGGATAGTCCCTTTCCTTCATTTGCACATCTGCACATTTACTCATCTGCACATTTACTCATTTGCACATTTTCCTACGTGGTATCGAGTCAGCGAACCAGCCAGGACAATTTTTGCACTACAAACTAACCGGCTCCGCTCTTGTTATTCAGATAATTTACCAAAAATCATCAAGCTATGGCAGACGATAAAAAAAAGAAAGGTGGTCAGGACCGCCGGCAAGTAAGCGGAAGCGAGAATTATGAAATTCAGTATTTTAAAGAGAAAATGGGTGTTAGCAGCCAGGCGGTAACAGGCGCGATACGTGCTACCGGCTCAAATGACCGGAAGGTGCTCGAAAAATATCTGAAGGATAAACGAAAGTAATAGAATTGAAGCCCCAAAAGGGGCTTTCTCCGCAAATAGCGATATGTTCCGAACAATACAGCCAGGATCCTGACAGTAAATTCTGAGTAAGCTCCCCTTATGAAGATCGCTACCTACAATATTAACGGCATTAATGGCCGCCTGGAGATTTTGTTGCGGTGGCTGAAAGAAGCAGATCCTGACATCGTATGTCTGCAGGAACTGAAAGCCGAGACAAGGAATTTCCCTGTACAGACAATTAATGAAGCAGGCTACCATGCAATCTGGCATGGTCAAAGGAGCTGGAACGGTGTAGCCATTCTCTCTAAAACGGAGATCAGGGAGCTGCGAAACGACCTGCCCGGCGATGATATAGAATACACCCACAGCCGCTACATCGAAGCATTTATAGCGGGGATCGTCATCGGCTGCATCTATCTTCCGAATGGCAATCCCTGGCCCGGACCAAAGTTTGATTATAAACTTCGTTGGTTCGAACGGCTGGCTGCGCACGCCAAAGATCTCGTCGACCGTGAACTGCCGGTTATGCTCATAGGCGACTATAACGTAATGCCCACGGAAATCGACACCTATAAACCCGAAAAGTATATCAATAATGCTCTTTTCCGACCCGAAAGCCGCAGGGCATACAAGGATCTTGTAGACCAGGGCTGGACGGACGCTATCCGGATCTTATATCCCAATGAACGCATCTATACCTTTTGGGACTACCTGCGCGACGCTTACGGCAGAAATGCCGGGTTGAGGCTCGACCATTTCCTGTTAAATAAAAAGATTGCCAACAGGCTCGCCGCTGCGGATGTCGACAAGCATGTCCGGGGCTGGAAGGGTGCCAGTGATCACGCTCCGGTTTGGATAGAACTGGCAGATAAGGATGTGCCGGAAGCTAAGCGGCGGGCAATGAAAGTTGAGACAGTCGAAAGACAGATTGAAGATCTGGAAAGGGATGAGGAAGGAAAGACCGCGCCTGTTACTAATCTGAAAAGTTTGCTTAGTGACGCGGCTAAGTCAAAGATTCCCGCCAATATCAAACCAATGAAGGCTACCCTGGTAGCTGAGCCCTTTGACGATCCCGGCTGGATCTACGAGATTAAATGGGATGGCTACCGCGCCCTGGCAATTATTGAAAGTGGCAAGGCCGATTTAGTGTCGAGAAATAATCTGCCCTTCAACCAGTTTCAGCCCATCACTAAATTACTGGCAAGCTGGAATATGAATGCAGTGGTGGACGGCGAGATAGTCGCCCTGAATGAAAAGGGGAATGCTGACTTCGGGGCATTGCAGAACTGGCGTAATACCAAAAGCGCTACCCTGGCTTTTGTGGTGTTTGACATCCTGTGGTATGAAGGCAGGCTGCTGACAGATCTGCCCCTTTACCAGCGCATGGAAATTTTAAAATCAATCCTCCCTACCGATAACGACCTGATCCGCCTGAGCCAGGCTTTTGAGGTAAACGGTATCGAATTCTTCGCGGCAGCAAAAAGGATGAAACTGGAAGGTATTATTGCGAAGCGCGCCGATAGTTTATACACCGCTGATGCCCGGTCAAGGGAATGGCTGAAGATCAAGGCTAAGCGCCGGCAGGAAGTCGTCATCGCAGGCTTTACCAAGAACGAAGACACGGGAAAATATTTCAGTGCTCTGGCCATCGGCGTCTACGACCAGAAAGGAGTGCTTCGCTACATCGGTAAGGTCGGCACGGGCTTTAATGACGCCAGGCAAAAAGAGATGATAGCGCAGTTCAAGGGGCTGATCACATCTGAATGCCCTTTCGACATTGAACCCGATGTGGATGAGCCTTCGCAGTTCCGGCCCAGAAGATTAGGCGCAAAGGCTACCTGGCTAAAACCGGAGCTGGTATGCGAGGTAGAATTTGCCGAGATTACCCATGACGGGAAAGTCCGCCAGGCTTCTTTTAAAGGAATGCGAAGCGACAAAAAGCCAGCCGATGTAATCATGGAAATGGAAGCAGAGGCCGCGCAACTCCTTGAAGGAAATTCAGATTCAGATAATGTGCGGGTAAAAGCAGCAAAGCCAAAAGCTCCAGCTAAAAAATCTGTCCGAACTGAAAAGCAAAGCTCACCTCCAGACTCACTGCTCGCTTCTAAGGAAGAAACGGAAACCAGGAAAGTCAATGGCCACACCCTGGTGTTTACCCATCTCAACAAGCTCTACTGGCCTGAGGACGGTGTGACCAAGCGAGATATGTTCAACTACTACCACCAGGTAGCGCCTTTCATCGTTCCCTATCTGAAAGACAGGCCTATGTCCCTGAACCGATTCCCCGGCGGGATACACAGCCAAAGTTTTTACCAGAAGAACGTGAAGGATAAAGCACCGGAATGGGCGGAAACGATGCCGCATACCAGTAGCGAAGGTGAAAGCAAAGATTACCTTTTAGGCAATAATGAAGTTACCTTGCTCTGGATGGCTTCCCTCGGCTGCATTGAAATGAACCCCTGGTTCAGCCGGATGCAGTCGCCCGACAACCCGGACTATTGCGTCATTGACCTCGACCCCGACAAGCAGCATTTCGACCAGGTGATCCAGGCTGCCCAGGAAGTTAGAAACGTGCTGCAGGCCATAGACGTTCCGGGCTTTCCTAAAACCTCCGGCTCTACGGGCATGCATATTTACATCCCGCTCGGCGCCAAGTACACCTACCAGCAAAGCCAGCTTTTCGCCAACATCATCGTCAAACTGGTTCAAAAACAGATACCCGGCTTCACCACGCTCGAGCGGATGATCTCCAACCGCAAAGGGAAAATGTATCTCGATTTCCTGCAAAACAGGCCCGGCGCAACCATTGCTTCGGTGTATTCCTTAAGACCAAAACCGGGCGCAACCGTTTCTATGCCACTAACCTGGGACGAGGTGAGACCCGGCCTCACCATGCGGGATTTTACGATCCACAATGCTATAGACCGCATCAAAGAAACCGGGGATCTGTTTACCGGAGTGCTGGGTGAAGGCATTGATCTCGCAGCCACAATAAAAAAGGCGCAAAGCATTTTTTAAATTTAGACATGTAGAACTGACTAAGTCACTGCAAAAAACACTTAATACGGTTGTTTTTTCAAATAGCAGTCCGCCTCATAGTTGTACTGCTTTCTTCGAGCGATCCTCAAGCTGGACATGAACTGACAGGAACATAAGCAAATACCTATGAAGTACAAATCTTCAATCAACAGAATGGGATTAGTTGATTGCCATACCGCGTTCATAATGCAAGAAATAACCCGATAAAAAGAAGAACCCTATCTGCTATATAGAGCCTAGTGAAAACCTCTCCGTTTACCTCTCTTCCGTCCCGATGCATCGGGTTTGTTGCGGAACGCACTAGCCCAGCCTAATTACTGGCCTTTAATAGCAACAAATGCAGCGGCGGGCTACAATTTCTTCACTCAACAGAATTGGCTAAGTTGATCGTTATACCGCGTTAATAATGCAAGAAATAGCCCGATAAAAGGGAACCCTGTCTGCTATATAGAGCCTACTGAAAACCTCTCCGTTCACCTCTTTTCCGCATCGTTTGTTGCGGCCGGCACAGGCCAAGCCAACTTACTGACTTCAGAAGCAACAAACGCAGCGGCGGGCTTTTTTGCTTACTTTTTTTGCCTGCAGAAAAAAAGTAAGACCCGCGGTAGCGACAAAAGAAGATAATTCACAGACTAAAGTTTCTTGAGTAATGCCGTCAAAACAGCAGAAACAATATTTATCAGCTTCTATTTTTATGGACAGGGAAGCTACAGACTTTAAAAGCAACAATAGCGAATCCCTGTTGACTGAGCCATAATGTTTAATTTTGATGCCGCAAATGAATCACAACAAAGCATCGCAACAGGACCTCGCCATTTCGTTTATTAACGAAACCAGCCGGCATATTTTTATAACAGGGAAGGCCGGAACGGGAAAAACCACGCTGCTGCGGGAGCTCAAGACAAAGTGCCGCAAAAAGATGATCATTGCCGCACCCACCGGTGTGGCGGCGATAAATGCAGGCGGAGTGACCCTGCATTCGCTTTTTAAGCTTCCCCCGGAGCTGATCCTGCCTGTACCGGGTACTTCGCCCATATTCAAAACGATACAAACGGTACTCAGTGAGTACACGCTGACAGGCGAAAAGGAAAAACTCCTGCGTGAACTGGAAGTGCTGGTGATCGATGAGGTTTCCATGGTGCGTGCCGATGTACTGGACGCTATTGACCAGGTTCTACGGCACGTCAGGGGCAACCCGGACCCCTTTGGCGGCGTTCAGGTTGTGTACTTTGGCGACCTGTACCAGTTGCCACCCGTGGCCTCGCCCGCGGAAGAGGCGGAGCTTCTCAGGTACTACCGGTCTGTGTTCTTTTTCGACGCCCGGGTGATGCTTTGTGCTGAGCCGGTATATATTGAGCTGACTACCGTCTTCAGACAAAAAGATCCCGTCTTCCTGAGATTACTCAACAACATCCGGAATAACGAACCGGACGCTGCCGATTTTGAGGTACTGACGGGTAAGTATCTGCCGGCCTTTCAGCCTCCACACGCCGAACATTATATCAGGCTCACTTCTCACCGGCGGATGGCTCATGACATTAACCTGGCGGAGTTGGCGAAGCTGCCGGGCGAATCAGTGATCTACCAGGCATCGTCAAGCGGAAATGTGGACCTGAAGAGCCTTCCGGTAGAACAGGAGTTACACCTTAAAGCAGGAGCACAGGTGATGTTCGTACGGAACGATCTGCGCGGGGAGCACCGCTATTTCAACGGGAAAATCGGAACCGTAACATCCCTTAACCCAAATCATATCCAGGTAACCTTTCCCGATGGCGATTCGCTGGATGTGGAGCAGGAACTCTGGACATTCATACAGTACCAGCAGAATGAAAATGACCAGCTCAGCGAAACAAGTACCGGCGAATTCCGGCAATACCCCCTCAGACTGGCCTGGGCAATTACGATTCATAAAAGCCAGGGACTCACCTTCGACCAGGCAATCATTGATGCCGGCAGCGCCTTCGCCGCGGGCCAGGTTTACGTGGCACTGAGCCGCGTCCGAACGCTTGAGGGCGTGGTACTGCTCACGCCGATCCGCCCCGACAATATGGTTTCGCGCACCGAAGTCGTCGCCTTTGCTAAAAGAATCGGCGGGGCTGAGTCGCCTGAGTCCATCCTTGAGCACGAAAAGAGAAACTATATCTACCATTATATTCGCAACGCCTTCCGCCTGTTTCACCTGGTGAACTACCTGGAACGATGGCCTTCTTCGCTGGAAAACTACCGCTTCAGTGCAAAGAGCCATTACCTGGAACCCGCCATAAACCTGTTGCCCGAAATGATGAAGATCAGCGATATCGCCGCGAAGTTCCTGCGCCAGCTTGATCAGCACTGGAGCGCCGGCCCGGAAGGGCAAGCGAAAGGCGCAGGGCGACTCACTGAAGCAGCAATCTATTTTTCCGGAGAGCTGAGCACTAAACTGATTATCCCATTAAAAAGGGAGCTTACACAAATGCTTATCAACCGGGCGCCAGCAGACCTGGTTAAATTCTATAGCAAATTGGAGCGCCAGGCGAGCGACCAGTTAAAAATGATCAACGATTGCCCGGTATTGTGGAATCTCATGGTTGAAGGCGCTGCAATACAAGATCTTAGAAACCGGATAACCAAAAAAGTGATACGTGCAGAACCGGACGCTGGTGGTACCGTTCTGCCCAGCAGCCTGTTTACACCCGCCCAAAAGGCATCACTGAAATTGTTCAACGAAGGTAAATCGATTACCGAAATAGCAGAGCAAAGAAAGCTGGGCATTCCAATGCTCGAAAACCATATTGCGCTTTTTGTGGAGGCGGGCCATGTGCCGATCAATGAGCTGGTATTGCCGGATAGGATGGACATTATCCGGTCGTTAGTAAGCGACGGTAAAATCGGAATTCAGGAAGTTAAAAGAGTTTTGGGCAGCGATTACACCTATTTTGAAATTCGGCTGGTAATTGCGCACCTGAAATTCATATCAGCCAGGGACCAAAAAATAGTAAATCAAACGCTTTTCTGACCCTGAGAAATATGAAGCATGATAAAAGCAACGGGCTTTTAAGAGCATTAACGCTTAAGGACGCTATAGGAATCGGGTTAGGGACCATTATCGGTGCCGGAATTTTTGTAGTAACCGGTGTAGCCGCAGGTGTTGCCGGCCCGGCGATGTTGATAAGCCTGTTGCTTGCCGGCATAGTTGCTGCTTTTAACGCCCTTAGCTCTGCGCAACTTGCAGCAGTTTACCCACATGCCGGCGGTACTTATGAGTATGGCTATCGCTTGCTTAATCCCGCTTTTGGATTTTCGGCAGGCTGGATGTTCCTGGTGAGTAAGCTTGCTGCAGGGGGAGTGGTTGCCATGGGCTTCGGAACCTATTTTTATCAGTTGGCGCCAGTGGGCTCGCCTTTGATGCTTTCGGTAACTGCGATAATCCTATTAACCCTGGCCAATTACTTAGGGATTAAAAAAGCGGGAGGATTGAACCTGATTATCGTTTCGGTCACCCTGATTTCATTGGTTTATTTTATCATCAGCGGTTTTCCAGCCATCAAACGCGGAAACTTTGAACCCTTTACACGATTCGGCATTTCGGGCATAGCGGAAGCTGCCGCACTGTTGTTTTTTGCATTTACAGGTTATGCACGCGTTGCCACATTGGCGGAAGAGGTTAAAGATCCCGAAAAGACCATACCGCGTGCAGTGAATATCACCATAATAGTAGCTATTATATTGTATGCTTTTGTGTGTATTGTGGCCATTGGGGTAATTGGCACCGAAGCGATGGCTGGTAGTAAATCCCCTCTGCAGCTTGCGGCAAATTCACTGGACACGCCAGCGATAAAAACAGTAATTACCATAGGGGCGTCTTCTGCTATGCTGGGTGTGTTGCTTAGCCAGATCTTAGGCATCAGCCGGATGATGTTTGCGATGGGTAGAAAAAACGATCTATGGCCGGTCTTCCAAAAGATCCATTCCAAAAACAGCATTCCGCATATCGGGATCTTTACCACGGGCATCATTATGTTACTCCTGTGTATTTTCGGCAATTTTAAATTTATCCTTGCCGCGGCTACTTTTACCATTCTTTTGTACTACTGTATTACGAACCTAGCCGCATTAATACAACCAGCTCATGAGCAACGGTATGGAAAAACGGTTCCGGTATTAGGCTTAACAGGCTGTTTGTTAATGGCTTTTTCATTGGATTCACAAGTAATTATTTCCGGAGTTCTGTTGCTTTTGGCCGGGTTCATACTTCGGTTTGTCTTGCATCGTATTTACGGGTCTGACCCTCTATAATAAAATCCTTAGATTTAATATATCAATATATTGTTTTAACCAGTTCAACGGTCTGAGGCGGAAAAAAACCTGGTAAATTACCGATCTTCCGGCATCTCCGGCTGCTGGTCTGTTTGAATCGTAGGGTTCTTTGACAAAGTTCCAGCCTTTACAGACGCGGGCTCTCCTGGTTGCACATCCTCCCTTTCCCCTTCATTTGCTCATTTGCTCATTTGCTCATCTACTCATTTGCACATTTACTCATTTGCATCACTCATCCGCCCGTATTAAAATCCACCTGTTTATGTGTAACACTGACTTTGCTGCATCTTGTTTGATATGTAATGTGATCGCATTTCTAAAATCATCTAAATCAATCTCACACAAGTACCTTTTCGGCAGGTGCTCTTTCTTCTCAGAATAAAAGCTGATCGGTTCGCTGACCCTTTTTTGTCTTTGCCAGATGCTGAATTCTGCGCCGTCGGTGTTTTTCTCTACATCTGCATAGAGCTTATATCTGCCTTTAGGGAGTTCGCTGAGGTCAATTTTAACCTGCCCTCCATTAGTGGTTTGAATAACGCTACCATCAATTTTAACCTGCCCTGCGATGGTGTACTGTATGAGTTGCGGATACAGCATAAAGGTTGTTGGCAAGTAAACACTTAGCAACGAATTATTGGCTGGCGATTGCTGATTCTCATGAACGGGTTTTCCTGCGTAGTAAAGAGCTACCGATGTATAGTCGCCGGGCATATTATTGTTTTCCGGCCCGTGTTCAATGGTATGTGTTATTTCCTTCTCAAAGGGCATTTTATCGGATATAAATAACCGGTATCCGCCGGTTCTGGCAAATGGCAAAGAATAGTCCAGCGAACCATGCAGGGGAAGACTCATTTTTCTATCCCAGCGATCTAACAGGGCGTACCAGCCTCCGTTAAAATAATCTTCAGAGCCGGTGCCATGTATTCTTAATTCACCATCGATCCGCGTTACATCATCACCTTCGAAAAACAGGGTCATTCCGGGGTTTAAACCCTGAGCCTGGAGAATAGTGCCTGCATAATGTCCTTTCCCTTTTCCCTTCAGGAAGAGGTGGGGTTCACCCCCAGTTGTTTTTTTATTGGGATTCCAAAAAGCGTAAAACTTACCTTCTATACCCGGGTTATACGGCTTGTCTGATACGTAAATTTCGGCATCTATTTTAATGGGCGCTGCCTTAATACCTTGATCGGTTGTCTGGTACACTAATTCGATCTTAGCATTCCGGCTGAAGGGCATAGGGAAGTAACAATAGTTTACGTTATCAGCAGAACCAAGAAGCAGACTTTGCATTGATTCCTTGCCGAAGGCATAGCCAAAGAAGTCGGCCACAGGCATATAGATGGCCGGCGTTGGCTCGTTGTCCCAGGTAACTCTTATTGAAATTTGTTTGTTTAATCCCCTGAATACGTCCGAATGCTTCAGCCTGATGCCGGTGATTCGCCCGCCTTTATTGAGTTCGGCCAGCGTTACAGACTGGCCAGGTGATAACAATGCTTCCTTAACTAAGGAAGCGCCTGCCGGGTTCCAAAGGTTTTTCCACTTTTCGGCGATCGAGCTTAACTCGGATTTTGCGTTTGAATCCAGCTGTGCTGAAAAGCCTTTTACTTTGGAGTTCTTTGGATAACTTCTGTATTGTATCTGGTAGAACTCTACTTTTTTCCCCCGCGATACAACTTTCAACCCATTTTTATAAGTGATGGGAAAGTAGCAATAATATCCCCCTAACTCGTTACCCGTAAGGGGTGCAATAAAAGGATACACTTTGCCAGAAAATAAGTCGCTGAATTTAATGGAATATTGAGGTTTAGACGAGCCGCCGAAATAAAAATCGAAAATGTCGTCGTTGGGCGTAGGAGTCCATATACGGTTGATTACGCCATTCCCTTTGTCTTCAAAGAGCACTAAGGAAGCATCCGCATTTTTTCTTATGAATGAATATTTCCCGCTAAAACCATCATCGTTATTCCCGGTCGTATCGTACGATGAAAACTGCTTAACGGCCGTTTGCTGAATATAAAGGGGTAGATCTTCAATCGCGCTAAGCCTTTTGAGTTCGCTTGCTGTGCTGATTTTATTTTTTTGTCCATGTACGCAAAGTGTTCCGAATAAAAGAAAAAGGGCCAACAAGAATCTTCTTATCATAAAATATAAGTGGGTACGTGTAAAACTTCGACTAAATGTAATAGTTTAAATGTCATATGACCTATACAGCCGGGCTACTTTGTCTAAGGTTCATAAGTTAGCTTAGTCGTTAGCCCCCAATTTGTCTCGTTAACTCCAAAGCCCCTGCTCCATTCCGGTAAGGACAGGAAGGGATAACCAAATGCATTTTCTGAAAAATGAATGACCATGGACTTTGCCCTTCTGGCCGGTTCAGGCTCATTGTATATAAGCTCATTCTTGTACATTTAGGCAGAATAAGGGCCTGTTAAAGCCACGTTTCCCGGTTCGATTCACTTATCTTATAACCAATAAATCGTTTTCCGGTACTTTTGGTTACCAGTTCCAATTCATACTCCGGTGAATTGCCAGGGCGAGGTTACAAATGTTCCAGTGCAGGCTTCATATTCGTTGCCTATATTTCAATATTGAAGCAATATGCTTTAAATTCCTCTGAATGCGGGATTTTTATATCAGGAAAGTATCAGTTTTAGACTGAATTAATGTAGAATGATTGCCGAAGTGTTTATAGTTTTAAGAAAGTTTAAGGGTAAAATATTTTGAATGAAACCTTCTGAAATTTACAGGACCATTTTCCGGAATTACAATAGCAATTTTTTTGTGTTCTTTAGCATATGCATTTTTATAACAGGAGGTCTTTCTTCCTGCAAAGGAACGAGTGACAATAAGCAGGCGTCCTTGGCAATACCTGATCAAACCCGTTTTCAGAAAATAGAGCTGGCGTCTGATTTGAATGAGCCCATGGAGCTCCAGATTTTGCCTGACGGAAACGTTTTGTTTATCGAACGCGCCGGCCTGGTGAAGCTATATGACACCAGGCAAAACAAGGTACGTGTGCTGGCAAAGCTGCCCGTTTTTCAGGAGCTGGAGGATGGCCTGGTGGGCCTGGTCATAGACCCTGACTTTGCAGCCAATCATTTTCTATACCTTTTTTACTCACCGGTTGGCGGAAAGCCAATGCAGCGGGTGTCCCGATTTGTACTGAAGTCCGACTTACTGGATCTGAAATCTGAGAAAATTCTGCTGGAGATCCCTACCCAACGAACGGAGTGTTGCCATACGGCAGGCTCCCTGGCGTTTGGGCCTGACAAGAATTTATACATAGCCTTGGGCGACAATACCAACCCGCATAATCCCGGGTATTATAACTCCATTGACGAGCGGAAAGGGCGGGAGTATTGGGATGCGCAGCGGACGGCGGGCAACACGAATGATCTGCGGGGGAAAATACTGCGCATCAAGCCGGAGCCGGACGGCACCTATTCTATCCCTGAAGGAAATTTGTTCCCTAAGAACACCCCCAAAACCCGGCCCGAGATCTATGCCATCGGCGTGCGTAACCCATACCGGATCACGGTTGACGCTAAAACCGGCTGGTTGTACTGGGGCGACGTAGGGCAGAACACCATCGACGACCCGGCGAGAGGACCGATCAGCTATGACGAATGGCATCAGGCAAAGAAGCCAGGCTTTTTCGGGTGGCCCTATTTTGCCGGAGACAACAAACCATATGCGGATTTTGACTACGCCACCGGGAAAATCGGACCCTTCTTCGATCCCAAAAAGCCGGTAAACAATTCACCAAATAACACCGGGCTACAGGAACTGCCTCCAGCCGTGAGCGCTTTGATCTGGTACTCCTACGATGAGTCGAAGGAATTCAAAAATCTGGGCACGGGCGGCAAAAGCCCGATTGCCGGCCCTTTCTATCATGCTGACCTTTATAAGCAGCAGCCAGCCTGGGTGAAGAATAAACGGAAGTTTCCTGATTATTACGACGGCAAGTGGTTCATCGCCGAGTGGATACGCGATTGGATAAACGTAGTGACCCTGGACGAAGACGGAGAGCTGGTGAAGATTGAGCGGTTTATGCCTACCGCGAAGTTCGACCACCCGATCGACCTGGAGTTCGGACCCGACGGAGCGCTCTATGTGTTGGAATATGGACCGGCTTGGTTTTCCCAGCACCCGAACGCCCGCCTCGCCCGCATTGATTATATAGAAGGGAACCGGCCTCCGGTAGCCCTGGCTGGGGTAAGCAAAACAGCCGGTGCTGTGCCGTTTGAGGCTACTTTCTCTGCAACGACGTCCTATGATAACGATAAAGATGATAAACTGAAATATGAATGGCAGCTAGTGGGGCAGGATAAAGAATTCCGGCAGGGGGCTGAAACCAGGTATCAGTTCACCAGGCCCGGGGATTACCTGGTTCGTCTGAAGGTGACGGATAACCACGGCCTGAGCACGACCAAGGAGATCCGGATTGAGGCAGGAAACGAAAAGCCGGAAGTTGCCATTAACATTTTAGGCAACAAAAGCTTTTACTGGCCGCGGAAGCCGGTAGCCTACCAGGTGTTGGTGAATGACAAGGAAGACGGTAGTGTAACTGCCGGAAAAATTCCAGCTCAGGATGTACTGCTTACGGTTGATATGGCCGATATGGGTACCGATTTAACCTTACTGGCCCAGGAACAGGAGAAATCGGCTTCCCTTTACCTTCATCCGGGGCAGCAGTTCATAAATCAAAGTGACTGCATGAGCTGCCATCAGGAAAAGTCAAAGTCCGTAGGCCCCTCCTGGCTGCAGGTCGGGGAACGCTATAAAGATAAGGTCGAAGCGGTAGATGGCTTGACCCAAAAGGTTATCAAGGGCGGAAGCGGCAACTGGGGCGAGATAGCCATGTCGGCACACCCGCAGCTAACAAAAGAGGAGGTAGCTGAAATGATAAAATACATTCTGGATATAGGAAAGAAGCAGAAGGCATTGAACCGGCTACCGGCAAAGGGAACATTCATGCCGGATGAAAAAGCCGAAGGCCCCTATGTATTCCGGGCCCTATATAAAGACAATGGCGCTGGAAAAACCTCCCCGCAGGTTGGGCAGGACAACCATATCTTGCGAAACGCGAAGATGTGGGCCACCTACAGCGATAAGAATACCGGGGCGGTCATTTATAACACTGCCTACATCCGCTTCCCATCAGAGAAGAGTTACATAACCTTCCGGGATATTGATATGTCTGGTATAGGAAAACTCCAGGTAGCTTTTGCAACTCCTTTCCCCTGCAGATTATCTTTCAGGGCAGATAAACCTGATGGCCCCGAAATTGGAGCGCTGGACTTACAGCCTACAGTGGGAAACCAAAGAAATGTCACCAACTGGAAGGAACAGTCTGTCAGGATAAAGAAACTGAGTGGAAAACACACGATCTATGTGTTATCTTCTAATTTCCCGAAAGGGCATGACGGCAAGAGTTATCTGAGCCTCAACTGGATTCACTTCCTGCCTTAAGTATCACATCCATTTAGATAGAAATACGAGATAGATTCTTAAAAATTTAACATAAGCTCATGATACAAAACCGTCGCAATTTCCTCGGAGCCCTTGCCGCCCTGACAGCGGCGGGCCTTCTACCTGATTCGGAGGCGTGGGCACAAAATACTGTAGCCGATCCGCTGCACATCGCGTCGAATGAGTACTCCTGGATCACTTTTTATGAGCGGGAGGGCCGTGATTGGTTTGCCGACATGGATGTTTCCCTGCACGAGTTCCGCAAGTCGGGCTGTGTGGGATATGAGCCTTCTGTTAATGAGCCCGCAGGACTAAGTCTGCTGGCGCCGCTACTAAAGAAACACAAACTGGAAATGCGGTCGATATACGTGGGATGCACCCTGCACACGGAGCAGGACGCGAAGAAAAGCCTGGAAGGGGTGAAGGCTATTGCGGAGGCCGCAAAACCACTGGGTGTAAAAATAATAGTGACCAACCCCAGCCCGATCCGTTGGGGCGGAGAAGAGAACAAAACGGACGCGGAATTAGAGATGCAGGCTGTATACCTGGATCGGATGGGCGCTGAGCTCCGGAAGCAGGGCATCGTCCTGGCCTACCATAATCACGATGTTGAGATGCGTAACGGTGCACGGGAGTTCCACCATATGATGCTTGCCACAGATCCGAAAAATGTAGCACTTTGCCTGGAGGTTCACTGGCTTTACAGAGGCGCAGGCAACTCGCAGCTCGCCCTGTTTGATATTGTGCGCCTATATGGTAACCGGATTGCTGAGATACATCTGAGGCAGTCAAAAAACGGTATATGGTCAGAGACCTTCGGTGAGGGTGATATAGATTATAGGAGGTTAGCCAAAGAGCTTCGGGCTTTGAAAGTGCGCCCGCACCTGGTATTGGAGCAGTGCGTGGAGAAACAATCGCCAAACACCATGAATGCGGTGGCGGCGCATCAGAAAGATCTGCAATATGCCTCCGGCGTTTTTGCGTCTCTTAATAAGTAGGCAATTTGAAACAGGAAGTGTATTTTTTATACATGCCTGTCTTGTACAGGATTATAATAACCATTTAGGCTCACACATAAGTTATTAACATGGGAAATCAGCCATACAAAATCACCCTTTTAGGAACCGGCCTGATCGGTACTTTTTATACAATGAGTTTACATGGGCAGCGGAAGCCAGACCGGGTCCACACCATTTATTCCCGTTCTGAAGAAAGGGCACGAAAATTTGCCGCAGAATGGGATATTCCTCATTGGGAGACTGACATGGCGCTGGCCATCCAATCTCCCGACACCCATGTGGTAGTTATTGGCCTGCCGAACCACCTTCATCTGGAAGCAGTACGTTTAGCTGCACAGGCAGGCAAGGCTATCTTATGCACTAAACCCCTGGGAAGAAATGCAACGGAAGCTTTGGAAATGCTGAAAATAGTAGAGGAGGCAGGTGTCTTTCATGGGTATTTGGAAGATTTGGCCTATCCTTCTAAAACACTCAAAGCTTTAGCTTCCATCGGGAATGGGGCTTTGGGGAAAGTGTTATGGACCCGCTCCCGGGAAGCCCATCCAGGCCCGCACAGCGATTGGTTTTGGGACTCGCAATACTCAGGCGGGGGCGCCCTCATCGACATGGGCTGCCATTGCATTGAGATCGGCAGGAACTATATTGGCAAAGATGTACGGCCCGTGGAAGTAATATGCTGGGCAGACACGCTGGTAAAGCCCATAGAAGCGGAAGACAACGCCATTGGGCTGGTGAAATATGCCAACGGCGCCGTGGGCCAGTTTGAAGTAAGCTGGACTTACCGGGGAGGCATGGATTTAAGGGATGAAGTAACCGGTACAGAAGGTAGTATCCGGGTCGACCATTTCATGCGAACAGGAATGGAGATGTATACCAGTATAGGGGAAAAGGGATATGTGGCAGAAAAAGCAGAAAGTGAGAGCGGATGGCTATTCCCGGTGGGAGATGAGGCTCATGCGCTGGGTTACCCCCAAATGTTTGAAGATATGTTTAATGCTATGGACAAGGGGGTAGCCCCTATGGAAAGTTTCTATGACGGATACGTCGTCAATGCCATTATGGACGCATGCTACAAATCAGCTAAGACAAAAAAATGGGAGCCGGTGGATCTGGAAGTTTGGAGAGGGAAAGAAGGGACAGAAGAGCAGGATCAATACAAAGAGTACGATAAGGACCATTACCTGATTAAGGAAGAGCTGCTGCCTGACGGTAGAAAAAAACTTATCCTGAAAGAGAAATCAGGCGGAAAAGTGGTGCAGCACGTGACGGAGTAGCGGGGTAAGGCAGGAGCCAAAGTGAATATTTTTTATTTACCAAAAGTGATGGGTGGAAACTTAACCCACCCGAACCAAATTAATTTTTATATGCATCGAAGTTAAAGAACGTTTAATTTCCCGAATAATCCCGATAAAATACAGATTTCTACAACCAGGAACCTTGCTACCCTGAACTGTCTGACTCATAAGGGGCTTTCTTCCGAAACGAACTCTAAAACAAAGCATACAATGGCAGGAAATGGAGCGATGAAGGGATAAGTCCTGACCACGACATTGATATACCGTTCACCCGGATGCTTGCCGGAGCTACGGATTATCATTTGGGCGGGTTCAGGGCAGTTGCCAATCCTGAATTTAAAACGCAACTCACCCGCCCTCTGATGGCAGGCACACGCTGCCATATGCTGGCGATGTATGTGGTATTGGAAAGCTATCTAACTATGGTAGCAGACTATCCATCCGCTTACGAAGGCCAGCCAGGCTTTGAGTTTTTACAAAATGTACCAACAAGCTGGGACGAAACGGTAGTTCCCGATGCCCAGGTGGGGGATTACATAACCATCGCCCGTCGTAAAGGAACTGACTGGTATGTAGGCTCAATAAACAACAACGAAGCCCGGGAAATAAAAGTGTCATTAGGTTTTTTACCGCAGGGAAACTATAGCGCCGAGCTTTACACCGATGCCCCGGATGCCGAAAAAAATCCCAACCATTTAACCAAACAAGTTAAAACCGTGACCAGGGCAGATGTGCTGGCTCTGAAATTAGCGGCTGGCGGCGGCCAGGTCATACGGATAACGAAGCGGTGAAGTGTTATTTCCGAGGTTCTCAGCTTGATAACAACGTGAATTATTTTGGAATCATAAATATCACGATACAGCTTACTACGATTTTGACTTTATAAATGCCGGCGCTTCGCTCTAGCGCCTGCTATATTATATTCTTCAAAAGTTAGCTAATTCTAAAAACATTTTGCGGTATTTTATGGGGTTCAATTTATACTGTTTCAGGAACTGCCGGTTGAAATTTGAGATGTTATTAAATCCGCATTTATAGCAGATTTCAGTAACTGACAATTCATTTTCCTGTAAAAGTATGCAGGCCTTATTTAGGCGAAGCTCATTTACATAGGCGGAAAACGTCTTTCTGGTTCTCTGGGAAAAGAAGCGTGAAAACGCACTTTCGGACATATTGCAAATCGCTGCTGCCTCGGTAACTTTTAAAGCTTTTTGGTAGTTACATAATATCCAGTCAAAAACAAGGCATAGTCTGATTGACTCTTTATCGTTTTTGCCGATAGATGACGATTGACAAATAGGCTTCAAATCTTTCGATCCCGAAAGAATAACGAGCATTTCCAGCAAACAAAACCAGCGCTTCAATCCCGTTAATCCGACTATTTCGTGCAATTTATTACTTACCAGCCGATTGGTGCTGCCGGTAATCTCAAGTCCCATTTTGGATCTTTCTAAAAGATCTTTTATGGGTTTGGCTTCAGGCAGTCCAAGGAAATTATTACCAAAAGATGCTTCAGAAAAATGAATGACAATTGATTTTGCCCTCTGGTCTGATGATGGATGATAAAAGTCAGCTTCATTCCGGTAGGTATGCGGTAGGTCTGGCCCTATGAGCGCCAGGTTGCCCGGTTTGAAATCACAAATATGATCGCCAATGTAGCGCCTTCCTGTGCTTTCCGTGACCAGTACCAGCTCGTATTCAGGATGATAGTGCCAGGGGGTGGGATAGTAGTTATAATCAAAGTCTCTTACTACAAACGACTCCTCGTTCTCTCTGGGTAGATGCTCTAATGCTGGTGTCATCAATATACTATTATGCTTATTGTTTCAGTGAAATTATAAAATTGCAGGATAGTATCGAATTTAAACTGAATAATAGTAGTGATGACTAAGTGACGGGAGTAGATTTAAGAATATTTAAAAGGATAGTCAGCATGTATAAAATTCTGTTTATAATCATTTTTCTCTTTACAAGTAACTTATCATGGGCACAAAAGAAGCATAAAGCAATTTTTGTAATCGCGGACGGTATTCCGGCAGACCTGATTGAAAGTTTGCCAATGCCCCATTTAAAAAAGATGACTGCGCAGGGTGGTTTTGCACGAGCCTATGTTGGCGGGGAAAAAGGAAATTATTCTCAAACACCGACCATTTCTGCGGTAGGGTACAATAGCCTGCTGACAGGAACATGGGTAAATAAGCATAATGTTTGGGGAAATGAAATTGAAGCCCCCAATTACAACTACTGGAATATTTTTCGCCTTTTTAAAGCGCAGTATCCTGAGAAGAAAACAGCCATTTTCTCCACCTGGCTAGACAACCGGACCAAGTTGATCGGCAGCGACGCAGCTGTGGCCGGTAATCTGCTTCCGGAGTTCCATTACGACGGGATGGAACTGGATACCATTACCTTTCCTCATGATACTTCGGGCTATTTTTATCATTTGATAGATGAAGCAGTGGTGGATACAGCGGTGGCCACGATCAAGCGAAATGCTCCGGATCTTTCGTGGGTATATCTGGAATACTCTGATGAAATGGGGCACAGGCATGGTAACAGCAAATATTTGACGGATGCGGTGCGGATAGTCGATGATCAGATCGGACGTTTATATGAGGCCATTCAGTTTCGTGAGAAGAATCATAATGAAGAATGGCAGATCTATGTTACTACCGATCATGGAAGAGATAGCAGTGGTTACGGCCATGGTGGCCACGGGGAAAGGGAAAGAGCTATATGGATTGCTACCAATGCCAAAGACCTGAACAGCTATTTCTTTCATGAGAATCCTGGAATTGTCGACATTATGCCATCGTTGGCATCATTCCTTGATGTTCGCATCCCGAAGAAAAAGATGTTTGAAATTGATGGCATACCGCTAACCGGGAAGCTTTCAGCTATAAAGCCGTCGGCTGTGCTGAAGGGTAATAAGATACAACTGAAATGGAAGACGCTGGATCCGGCCGGAAAAGTGAAAATATGGGTGAGCACAACGAATAATTTCAAGTCCGGTGGAATCGACAGCTATAAACTAATGGCCGAAATACCGGTAAAAAATAGCTCTGCGGTCATTGACGTAACAAACAGTCCTTCGGATTTCTACAAAGTGGTGTTGGAGTTTCCTCATAATCTTTTGAACCGCTGGATATTCAAAAATGAACAATTAATTAACGCTAAATAGATTTTTTATGTGTCAAATCATTACTAAAAGAAAAATTGCCGGGTTGCTTCTTGCTCTGCTTGCACCGTTTTTTTTAATGGCAGCGGGGCATGGTATGTTTAAACCGGTGAAAGGGGTTGTCACCGATGAAGCAGGTGCCCCTTTGGAGTACGTGACGGTGAGTGTAAAAGGTGATAACAGGAACAGCACGATGACCAACAGTAAGGGGGAATTCAACATTGAGGCTGAAAAAGGCGCTTCACTGGTGTTTTCTTTCCTCGGTTTCGAGGGAAAGGAAGTTATAGTAGGTGACGAACTGATAATTTCTGTCTCTCTTACAGCTTCAGAAACAAAACTGGATGAAGTGGTCGTCACAGCGCTTGGAATTAAAAAGGACAAAGCAAAGGTGGCGTATGCAACGCAGGAAGTTAAAGGCGCCGCCCTGGATAAAGCACCCGAATCTAATCTTGCCAATAACTTAGTTGGCAAGGTATCCGGACTCGATATCCGAACAAAAACCAACTTGTTCGAGAACCCGGAGATCTACCTTCGGGGAGCAAGCACTTTAATCGTTCTGGACGGTATCCCAACGGATAAAGAAACGTTCGATCTATGGAGCTTGAATGCTGATGATATCGATAATGTAACGGTTCTGAAAGGCGCGGCTGCGGCTGCTTTGTACGGATCCCTTGGGATCAATGGTGCAATTATGATTACTACCAAGAAAGGGAAGACCGGCGCCAATGGTGTTGAAGTGAGCATTAACTCTGCAAACCAGTTCCAGGCAGGGTTCATAAGTCTTCCGAAAACCCAGGATCAGTACGGCATGGGGTGGGGCGGCTTTTATGCCTTTGTGGATGGCAAGGGTGGCGGCGGATGGTACGATGATTACGGATATGTATGGGGGCCAAAGCTGAATCAAAAAGATCCGACAACGGCCAGCGGTTATACGGAGGCTCCGCAGTACAATAGTCCCTATGATCCTAACCAATTATATGAATTTAGACAGGGAGGCTATACTGATGTCAGTCACTATAAACCGATGCCCTTACTTAGCAAAGGAAAAAATAACCTGACCAATTTTCTCCAGAATGAGATGATTACCAGCAACAACGTTACGGTGGCCGGGAAAACAGACCGCAGTGATTATAAAATTTCATTTACGCATCTGTATCAAAAAGGCCAGGTGCCAAACACTAAGCTTAACTCGACTACGGTGAACCTGGCCGGCGGCCTGAAGTTAAGTGACAAGTTCCGGGTTGAATCAACCCTTTCGTACAACCGGCAGTATACGCCTAACTTTCCAACGACCGGCTACGGAGCAAATAACTTTTTCTACAACCTGCTGCTTTGGATGGGACCTGATGTAGATGTTAATGATCTGAAAAATTACTGGCAACCCGGTGGAAGCCGTTTAAATGAAAATGGTAATCCTATTCCATACGGCGTGAAGAATGTTCAGCAACTTAATTATAATTACACCTGGTACAATAATCCATGGTTCCTCGCCAATGAGGCGTTAAACGGCTATACCAATGATGTGATTACCGGGCAGCTGAACGGTACTTATGATTTTTCAAAATCACTTTCGCTGATGGCAAGGGGCGGTATTATTACCAATAATTCTTTATCCTCGATACAAACTCCCTGGAGCTATGTATATTACGGTAACGGCTTGTTAAATGGGCAATACCAGGAAAAAAGAGGGAACAATCTTCAGTTGGTAAGTGATCTTTTGCTAACGTTTAAAAAAGAGATCGTAACTGATCTCAGCACAACAATCTCGGCAGGTGCCAGCAACCGGTTTAATAACAATAACTATCTGGATGTTGCAACCGTTGGACTAAATGTGCCGGCTCTATATACGCTCAGTAATTCCATTGCACCGGTTACACCCATGAACAAGTTAGCCCAGAAAATGGTTAACAGCGTTTATGGCTATGCGGACGTAGACTACAAAAACATGGTTTTCCTGGGTATAACTGCCCGGAACGACTGGACTTCCGTTTTGCAGCGGCCCAACAATTCCTATTTTTATCCGTCAGCTTCATTAGGAGTAATACCATCCACCATCTTCAAGTTGCCTCAATTTGTTTCCTTTGCTAAACTCCGGGCTTCATGGGCAAAGGTATCTTCTGATGGAATCGATATATATAACAATCCGTATCAAAACTGGTATGGAACACTACCGACCTATCAAACCGGCCAGCGATGGAATGGAACGAACTCGTCCTTAGTGGTTGCCAGTACGCTGGTGTCGGGCGGATTGAAGCCTAACGTCAACATCTCGCGGGAAGTGGGCACTGAGCTTCGGTTTTTTAATTACCGTCTGGGGCTGGATCTCACGTACTTTAATTACCAGCAGAAGAACTTCATAATCAATACTCCTGTATCAAATGCTTCGGGATACTCCAACGTGGTGGTTAATGGGGATGAGATCATACGAAAAGGAGTTGAATTAATGCTGACCGGCACACCGTTAAAAATCCGGAACTTTAAGTGGGATGTTTCAGCTAACATCAGTCAGGCTCATAGATATGTTAAATCATACTACGGGGGCGAACCGATGCGCAACGCTGTTAAAGTAGGCGAAAGGATCGATGTATTCAGGGATTGGACCTGGCAACGCTCACCGGATGGCCAGATCGTGCATGAGAGTAACGGATTCCCCAACTACATTGATCATGTTGTTAATTTAGGGCATACAGATCCGGATTACATCTTCGGAATTAACAATAGTCTGAACTATAAGAACTTTGACCTTGGTTTTCAATTTGATGGCCGGGTTGGGGGGATGATGTTCAATGCGGTAGAAGCAAAATTATATGAAGGTGGCATGCACCCGGGAACAGCTAACTCGTTTCGTGACGATGCTTACTTAGGTAATAAAACCTACGTAGGGGAGGGAGTGGTGGTAACTTCCGGAGAGGCGACCTATGATATACAGGGAAATATAACCAGTGATACCAGGGTATTTGCACCGAACACAGAAAAGGTGAATTATATAGATTACATCTTCGCCAGTTACGTAAACGGGGTAGGCGGCGCGAATGTATACAAGCAAACATTCGTTAAACTGAGAGAAGTTTCGCTTACCTATAGCGCTTCACCAAAAGTTCTGAAAAAACTGCCTTTCAAAGCCGCAAGCTTCTCGCTGACCGGTCGGAATTTATGGCTTTCCTCTAAAGTTCCGTTTATGGATCCGGACGGCAACAGCGGTTTTGCACTTGCCGAACCGACCTATAGAAATATCGGCGCGAATCTTAAATTGAAATTTTAATTGCTTAATCTTTAATCTATATGATGTTTTCAGGCACTTTTAAGAGAATTGGACTTATGTTACTATTGCCGGCGTTGCTGATCTGCTCCTGCAAAAAGTACAGTGATTTCCAAACAGACCCTAATCAGCCCAGCACCGCTACTCCAGCCTTATTGCTGACCAATATTTGTGTAACTGTTTTTAAAAACGATCCGACATCGGCGGCTTTTGCCTCACGGCAGCTCACCTATTATGAACGCGGCAACTCCTCTGTTGACTACAGCTGGCGGGAAGGCAGCTTTGACAATTATAATACGCTGCGCCAGGTGATGCGGATGGACTCACTGGCAGCTGAGACAGGCCAGGTAAATTACCGGGGACTGGCCAAGTTTTTCAGAGCAGTGTTGTTTAGCCAGCTTACTGAAACTTTTGGAGATATTCCTTATTCAAAGGCTCTGGGGGCTTTAAGCGGAAATTTTAAGCCCGCTTACGATACACAGGAAACTGTTTACGCCGGAATTTTACAGGAGTTGGAAGAAGCCAATGCCTTACTGAATTCATCTAATGGCACCATAACAGGAGACATTATATACGGCGGCGATGCGGGACAATGGAAGAAACTGGTAAATGCCTTCAAGCTCCGTCTCCTCGTTCACTTAAGCCGGAAGGAAGCAAATTCAAGCCTGAATATTAAAGGTCAGTTTCAAAATATTACAAGTGATCCGGCGAAATATCCGTTAATGTCAGGTCCGGAAGATAATGCGCGCCTGGAATTTAATGCAAGTGCGGTGGATAATTACTATCCCACTTTTGGCAGTTTGTCGGTGACAACAGCGGTATCGCTTGAAAAAGGAATGGTAAAGATATTAAAGGACAGGAATGACCCCCGCTTATTTTCCATTGCTGAGCCTGTCCCGGGTGCGGTGCCTGGCAATTTTGCGAACTATGATGGTGTAGATGCCGGCCAAACGGTGGCCGATCAGCAGTCCGCTTCTTCTAACGCTTCAAGACTTAGCCGGCGATTTGTCAATGATAAGATCAATGAACCCTTAATTTTCCTGGGCTATGCCGAACAGGAGTTTTTAATTGCAGAAGCGATGAGCCGTAACTGGATTAGTAATGGCCTTAGCGCCCAGGAGCATTATGAAAATGGCATCAGGACGTCTATGAAATTCTATAATATTTCGGATTCACAAATAGAAACGTACTTAAACGGATCTAATGTGGCTTTTTCCACTACAAACGCAATTCCATTGATCATTACCCAGAAATATATCGCCTTATTCTTGCATTCGGGCTGGGAGGCTTTCTTTGAGCAAAGGCGGACTGGCATACCGGTGCTTAGTGTCGGGCCGGGCACATTCAATAATATGCAAGTGCCCAAAAGATGGCTCTATCCGCAGACAGAGTACGATACAAATGCTGAAAATTTGACGAGTGCCTTGCAGACTCAGTTTGGCGGGAATGATGATGTCAACAGTGCGATGTGGATTTTACAGTAGTGATGATTGAAATTACCGTACAGGACTGATGTGGAACCTTTTTATGAAAATTCCTGAGCTGCAGAACGGTTTAAGAAATTAGGGTTCACCTCAGCAATGTCTAAAAAAGATAAAAGTTAATCAATGTGCGTCCGACGGATATTTCAAAAAACCGGCGACCAAATATCTTATTTACTATTTACAAACTAATAACAGAATAAAATGACACGTCAGCAATTTTTACAGCAAACGGCAATGGCAGGCGCCGCCGTGCTTCTAAGCTCATTAGAGGGTTTTGCAATAACCAGTGAAAGTAAAAAAATCAGGGTTGCCGTTATTGGCTGTGGTAGCGTTTCGGGATCGTATTTGCCACATTTAACAGCATCCAAATTTGTTGAGGTCGTCAGCCTTTGCGACATCATCGAAGCACGTGCCATTTCCCGTGCGAAGGAATTCAATGTCGCTCATCATTATAATCACATTGATCAGATGCTGGCAGGTGTTCCTTTTGATATGATGATCACCCTCACCGACATGCAGGAGCATGGACGGCTGAACAAACAAGCTTTAGAGGCTGGCAAGCATGTATGGAGTGAGAAACCAATGGCCAATACCTATAAAGAAGGCCGGGAATTGCTTGACTTTGCTCAAAGTAAGAACCTTCGTATCTGGGGCGCCCCGGCGGTGGTCAACAGCCCGCAGTTCGCTTTCATGTCAAAGGCCATTCGTGAGGGAAAACTCGGCAGGGTTGCAAGTGCACATGCCCATTATGGCCATACAGGGCCGCTCTGGTCATCTTTCTTTTACGAAAAATTAGGAGGCAGCCTGCCCGATCTCGGTGTTTACAATATTGCAACCCTTACGGGATTATTGGGCCCTGCCCGATCTGTAATGGCGATGACAACCATTGTTACCCCTGAACGGACTATAGATGATAAGGGAAAAATAAAAGTAGTAGCGGAGGACAATACTCAATTGATTATGGAACATGACGGGGGCGTGCTTTCCAACGTACAGTGCGGCTTTAATTTTTTTGATCCGCATGGCCACCAGGGAAAGAGCGAGGACAGTCAGACCATTCAAATATGGGGAACCCATGGAAATATGGCCCTGGCAGGATACGACTGGGCGCCCCACGGTGTGGATATGGTAACGCATGATCACGAACAACCGCAACGGTTTGTTCCGGATCCTGCCGGATATGTCTGGCAGCAGGGAGCATCAGTCATTTCAGAAGCACTCGTCAACGGTACGGAGCCGCTTATTGCTGCGGAACATGCACTGCATGTGCTTGAGATCATTGAGGCCGCCAGGAAATCAGGTAAAAACGGGAAAAAGGTCTATCTGAAGTCGACCTTCAAATTTCCGGTTGTTTAATTATTAGTGGTTGAGCCGGCTCCTTGCCGGCCACCATTAAGCAATCCCAGGCGAGACTGCGGCATAGCCGGCAAGACATTTTTAAAAAATCATCATATGGAAGATTTTCAATTAACCGCTGAACAGATTGCTGTTTTTAGCAGGGACGGGTATCTTATTGTCAGAAATTTTCTCAGCAGCGAAGAGGTAAGTAAGCTATACAGTATCGCAACCGGCGATAACGTACTGCAGAAACATGCTTTTGATTTGAATGATCAATCGGGTAAGAAAACAAAACTAACGCTCTGGTACGTGCCCGGCAATGATGCCTTCGGCCTGCTGACCAAGAGTAAGAGGATGGTAGAATCGGCGGCACTTTTACTGCAGGGTGAAAGCCCTGTATGCCACTTTCACAGCAAATTGATGCAAAAGGAGCCGCGGGTTGGCGGGGCGTGGGAATGGCACCAGGACTTTGGCTACTGGTACAAGAATGAATTTTTGTTTCCGGACCAGATGATGTCGGTAATGGTTGCGATAACAGAGGCAAATAAGGCTAACGGATGCCTGCAGGTGATTAAAGGCTCACACAGAATGGGACGTATTGAGCACGGTTTTTCCGGAGAGCAAATCGGGGCCTCCCAGCATCATGTGGACCTTGCTTTGAAAACGATGGAGCTGGTGTATGTAGAAATAAATGCAGGCGACGCCCTGTTCTTTCACAGCAATCTTTTGCATCGCTCAGAAGCTAACCTGTCTGATAAGCCGCGCTGGTCTTTAATTTCCGTCTATAACAGGGCTTCTAATATACCTTATAACGAGCCTTCCCAATCCAGTATTATTCCTATTGAGACCGTTCCTGACAGCGCTTTATTAGAATGGAAAACCGAATCTATACAGGATTCGGCCAAGTTTCTGGACAAGGATCAGGATGAAGCTTTGAAGTAATGTCAACGCCCTGTCTCAAACACTGCAACTAACAGCTGAATACACATAAAAATCCTAACCAAATAAACATGAATTTAAAAGGCCTTTACAGTGGAATCCCTTGCCCAAAAGATGGGAAATGGCGATTCGATCAATTTTCAGTCAGGCTCACGCAGTTGACTGTCCTACTTTTAACTGTATTCTGTCTACAGGCAAACGCTGCTGACTTCTCACCGCGGGTAACCTTTTCTGAGCGGAACGTTTCTAAGCCCCTTGAAATTGCTGATAATAAAGCCGCTAAGCAGAATGGAGCCACAATAAGAGGCACTGTTACTGACCTCCAGGGGCAAATTTTACAGGGTGTCTCTGTAAAACTCGAAGGACCGGCCACGGCGAACGCAGGAACTGACGCGAAAGGAAGCTTTAGTTTCACAAAGTTGCCGGCGGGAAGTTACACGCTGACTTGCACATATCTGGGATTTGCGAAAAACACGAAACAGGTGATCTTAAAGGACGGAGAACAGAGTACTCAAAACATAAGCCTCATGCAGGAACCCGGCAGCTTGAACGAGGTCGTGGTAGTCGGTTACGGAACTCAATCCCGGAGGAACATATCAGGTGCTATTACCCTTGTAACCGAGGAAAACTTCAATAAGGGTGTTAGCCGCACAGCCTTTGACCTGATACAGGGAAAAGTTTCCGGTCTTGCTATAACAACTGAAGGCGGCGATGTGACCTCACAGCAAACTATCCGTTTACGTGGCACCTCCTCGTTAACTGGCTCCAGCGCACCATTTGTCGTGATTGATGGTATTCCCGGGATGGATCTGAATTCGGTTTCCCCTCAGGATATAGAATCGATAAGTGTATTGAAGGATGCCTCGGCTGTAGCTATTTATGGCTCCCGTTCTGCAAGCGGTGTAATTCTTATCACGACAAAAAAAGGTAAAGCAGGACAAACCAGCGCCCAGTATGAAAGCTACATGGCTTTTGATGCTACTGCCAATAAACCTGAGGTGTTAAACGCTGCTGAATGGACTAATTATGCTCGCGAAAAGGGTCTGGATGTACAGGGACTTGACCTGGGAGCCAATACAGATTGGTTCGATGAAATTACGCGAAAGGGCTTCTCGCAAAACCACAGTCTGTCTGTTGCGGGCGGTCTGGAGAAGGGCACCTACCGGGCTTCTCTGAACTACCTCGACAGGGAAGGCATTATGCGCGATAATATGCTTCAACGGTATAATGCGCTCTTCACGGTTAATCAAAGTGTGTTGAATGACCGGATTCATTTTGCTTTCACTACCGGGTCGGTGAAAAGCTCTCATACTCCTACAAACTCCTACAACACCGTACTGGCTTATAATATGCTGCCTGTATACCCTGTCAAAAATGACGACGGAAGCTGGTTTGAGATCACTGATTTTAACCAGGGAAATCCGGCGCATAACATTGCCGAAAACAAAAACCTGTTTAAAAACACAATCGTGTATTCTGGTCTGAAAACGGACGTGAAAATTACAAGGGGTTTAACGGCGTCTGTAAACCTGTTTAAACAGCGAAAAACGGAAAACATCAGCCGTTACAACGGATCGACTACCCAGGCGGGCAGGGGCGACCAGGGATATGCTTACCGGGGAAATCAAAGCTGGGATAAAGACCTGCTGGAGTTAACCGGGGAGTATTCAAAGGAGTTTGGGAACCATAGTTTGAAAGTACTTGGGGGTTATTCTTTCGAAGAGAACACGCTTCAGGCAGAGAGTGCCTCCAACAGGGGCTTTATCACTGATGTTTTTGAAGACAACAATCTGAGTGCCGGCGAAAACCTCTTTCCCACCGATGTCTATTCCTTTAAAAACGTGAGCAGACTCATCTCATTTTTTGGAAGGGTGAATTATAGCTTCGATGGCAAGTATATTATTACAGGAACGCTGCGTGAGGACGGCTCATCGAAGTTTGGTGCGAATAATAAGTGGGGCGTTTTTCCTTCATTGTCGGCAGCATGGCGGATTTCTGACGAACCGTTCTTATCTGAGAGCTCCGTCATCAATGACCTTAAATTGCGGGTAGGGTACGGCGTCGTCGGTAATCAGGAAGGTGTTGACCCATACAACTCAATTGCTTTATATGGTCGTAGCGATGAATTTTTTGATAACGGAGTTTGGCGCAATACTTACAAGTATAAGCAGAATGATAATCCAAACCTGAAATGGGAGCAAACCGCATCGTCAAATATCGGACTGGATTATTCATTAATTAACAACCGGATAAGCGGCGCTATTGACTATTATGTTAAGAATACGAGCGATTTACTGTATGTGTATAATGTACCGGTTCCACCGAATTTGTACCCCACTATGCTGGCGAATGTTGGAGATATGTCAAATAAGGGTTTAGAGTTTTCTGTTAACGGACTTGTTGTTGATAAGAAGGATCTTCAATATAATGTAGCGGTAAATTTCGCTCATAACAAGAATGTGATCACTAAACTGTCTGACGATGCCTTCCAGACTGAAAGCATTAAGAACGGGGGTGTTAATTTACGCGGCTCCGGAAATTTAACCACTCATATTATTGAGGAAGGCCAGGAAGTCGGAACATTCTATAACTGGAGAAGTCTGGGACTTGACGAAACAGGAAAGTATGTGATCCAGGATGTCAACGGCGATGGTGAGATAAACAATTCCGATTACACATACATCGGCCATGCAATTCCAAAGTTCACCTACGGTATTTTAAACTCGGTGAATTATAAAAAATTCGATTTCAGTGTATTCTTCAGGGGTGTTTATGGCAATGACGTTTTGAATAATGCCAGTTTACAATACGGAAACGCTAAATGGTTGCCGGGTTCCAATGTACTGAAGGATGCTCTGACTAATGGCATTAGTGAAGATCCTAAGTTATCGAGCTATGATATCCAGAAAGGTTCCTTCCTGAGGCTTGATAACGCCAGTTTAGCTTATAACTTCAATTTTAAAAACTTTACGGGGATAAAGAAATGCAGGGTTTACGTTTCTGGTCAAAACCTGCTGCTGATCACTAAATTCAAGGGTGGCGATCCTGAAGTTACTATGAGCGGTTTGGCTCCCGGTGTTCTGGAAGACTCATTTGTTCCGAAAGCAAGGACACTGTCTTTCGGCTTAAATATCAGTTTATAAAATCAAATCAAGATGAAAAATCGTATTCATATACTCTGCTCAGTTCTGGGCATTTTAATCGCATCCGGATGTACAAAACTCGATGAGGAATTGTACAGCGATGTAGCCATCAGTAATTTCGGCAAAAATCAAACACAGGTAAATGCCTTGGTGGGCCCCATTTACAGCACTTTGAAAGATCACAACCTGGAGTGGGACGGCTACCTCACGATGGACGGACTTTCCGCCGATATGGTCGCTATACCCGGGTTCAAAGGCGGCGACTGGGGAGAGCCTATGTTTAAGGAAATGATGAAACACACCTGGACCGCAAGCAGCAGTGGATTTAACAGAGCTTATCAGGGGCCTATGGCTGCCATTTCTTTATGCAACCAAATCTATCACCAGATAAGTATTAATCCGGGCATAGCTGATGATATAAAGGACCAGATATTGTCTGAGGTCCGCGCAGTTCGCGCTTTCTGGTACTACACGCTATGCGATCATTACGGCAATGTGCCTATTGTCACCGACTTCCTGGACAAAAATCAGCCGGAAACCAAAAGCCGGAAAGAGGTTTATGAGTTTATTGTCAGCGAGTTGAATGCGGTCAAGGATAAACTACGAAGCGACGTTGCTACCCCTGCCAGTTACGGTAAGATGACTAAGGGTGCTGCCTACACTCTTTTAGCCAAGATGTACCTGAATGCTGAAGTCTGGAATCCCCAGGGCGGGTCAAAATGGGCTGAATGTATTGAAGCATGCGATGTAGTTATGGCTATGCCTTACACTTTAGAACCAAACTGGAAAACTAATTTTATTCCGAATAATCATGTTTCAAAGGAGGCTATTTTCTCGGCCGTGTTCAGGTCTGGCGGAAGCGGGGTTCAAAACGGCCTTGCCTATAATACGCTCCATTACCTCGACCCCCTCGCTTTAGGTTTAAATATTAGCCCGTGGAATGGGATTGCAGCGAACCCATCATATGTAAAGAGTTTTGATGTTGAAGATATCCGCTACAACGGTTCTTTCCTGATTGGTCCTATGAAGGATCCGGAAACCGGTGAAGTTTTAATCACAGGGCATGGAAGGCCTCTTGTCCACACAGTGGATATGGTTATGAATGAGGTAGATGCAGACGGTATGGGCTGGATCAACCAGGAAGAAGGAGCGAGAGTGCTTAAATGGGATTTTGAAGCAGGCCTGAGCACCTCAATGGAAAACGACATTCACATTTTTCGTCTGGCGGATGTATACCTGATGAAAGCGGAAGCGCTGGTTCGTAACGGCGGCGGCAATGCGGCTGAACTGGTCAACAGAATTCGTGAAAGAGCGTTTCCAGGCATGGCAAACAAGCTATTAACAAGCGTCACTCTTGAAGATGTTTACAAGGAACGCCGGTTCGAGCTGGCATGGGAAGGATTTACCAGACAGGATATGATCCGCTTTGGGAAATTTCTGGCACCCCGGCCCCCGTTTAAAACCAAAGCTAGTGAGCCAAAATATCTTTTATACCCAATTCCCCAGGTGGCGATCGATGCCAACGTTAAAATCAAGCAGAACCCGGGGTATTAAACTAACGCTATTAGTCTATGACGAATATTTGCCTGGGGAGGAGGTACGTTCGTCCTTCCAAAGTGATAGTCACAAGTAAGCAAACGCAGTTAAACCGTAATAATAAGAGTGATAACAACGATAAAAAGGAATATTCAGGCGGCAATCCTCTCAAAGCATAATCCTTTGCGGGCCGCTTATCTTCTTGGTTTTGCGTCTCTTGGATCATGGATGCCGATGCTTAATCTATGGCTGGAAGATAGGGGGTTGAACGGAACGGTTATAGGATACCTGGCCTCCATTCCATGGCTGGTGATGCTTTTTGTACAGCCTGCCTGGGGAGTTCTTGCAGATAAGTATGGTAAGTTAGTATGCTTCCGCGGAGTTATAATTGCAGCGGCCCTCTTATTCGCGGTCTTTCCTTTAGCAGGTTCGGGGATATTGTCCATCGCTGTAATTACTTTGTTAATGTCTTTGTTTAACGCCCCTGTATTACCCTTGCTGGATAGTATCGCCCTGGATCAGGTAGAAAGCAGCGGCGATACTTCTTACAGCAGTATTAGATTCTGGGGTGCACCTGGTTTCGGCCTGGGTGCCTTATTAACGGGGTGGCTGATGCCTGCTTTTGGGATAAATGTAATTTTTTACCTAAGCGCAGTTTTTCTTTTGTTAACCTTTTTTGTGGTGCGGACATTTATTTCGACTGCACCCTCATCGAAAGGTCTGGACCTTGAATTTAAAGATTTCCGAAACATTATAAGTAATAAAGTACTGCTGGTCTTTCTTTTTGTGATCGTGATTGTTGCTATAGCACAATCGGCCAGTACTTTTTATCTGACTATTTATATGCGTGAGATCGGAGCATCCCCGGAAACAACGGGACTTGCCATAAGTGTGCAGGCATTAAGTGAGCTGCCGTATTATTTTGTTGCCGCCTGGCTTCTGAAGCGAATAATTCCGGGCAAGGTGCTGGTGATAGCGATCTTCGCAACTTCTCTTCGACTCTTCTTATATTCCGTAAACAGTGACCCGAAATGGGTTATCCTGATTGAAACATTGAATGGATTGACGTGGACGCTGTTGTGGATAGCCGGTGTCGAGTTCGTAAATGAAATTGTACCTGCCCAATGGCGCACGACAGGTCAATCGCTCCTATGGGCAGCCTATTTTGGTGCCGGGTCTGTGTTGGGAAATATTTTAAGCGGCCAGCTTTATGAGCAAATGCCAATGCAAAAGGTGTTTGCAGTTAATAGTGCCATGGTGTTCGTAATAGCAATAATGGCAACTTTGATCTTTTTTATAAAACGAAAACCAAAATTGGATGCTGAAGTGGCGGTCAGTTAATAGCTGTTTAGCCAAATTATTAATCATTAATTGTAAAGGATATGAATGAGATCGCATCGTTAATTGGCAGGTATAGAAAGGGCTGGAGCCTGGAGCGGGATTTTTATCTCAACCCGAAAGTCCTGGAGCTTGAGCAGAAAGCTCTATGGAACCGTAACTGGCTTTTTGCAGGGTTTACCTGCGAAATTCCGGAAGCCGGTGATTATTTCACGTACACGGTTATAAACCAATCGGCAATAATTATAAGAGGTGACGACGGGGAAATCTATGCCCATCACAACACATGCCGTCACAGGGGCTCGGTGATCTGCCTTGAGGAACGTGGAAATGAGGCAAAGTTGAAATGTCCATACCATAATTGGGTATACGAGAAAAATGGAAAGCTGCGTAGCGCCCGACTGATGCCGGATGATTTTGATAAAAGTGAGTTTGGCCTGTTCCCCGTTCAAGTCAGAATTCTGGAAGGTGTCATATTTATCTCTTTTTCAGAAAACCCTCCTGATTTTTCCCGTGAAATGACTGATCTTGCACCCTACCTTGCGCCCTATCAGCTGAACCATGCTAAGGTAGCATATCGTGATCAGTATGAACTGGACGCGAACTGGAAGCTGATTGCAGAAAACTTCAGAGAATGTTATCACTGCGGGCCGGTGCACATTGAATATTGCAATGCGGTAGTTGGTGCAAATCTGGTAGAAGAACGGGAAGACCTATGGGCCGATCAGAATGCCAGCTGGCTTGAGAAGGGCCTTGCCCTTGGAACGATTGAAAAAGTAGATGGGGCCTGTCATTTTGCAATACGTTACCCTTTAAGGCAGGGGGTAGAAAGTTATAGTATCAACGGTAAACCCGTTGCCCCTGTAATGGGCGCACATCAGGATTATGATAATGGGGTAGTAGGGCTTATTAATTACCCTAATTTCTGGATGGATGGTGTGAGCGATTATATTTGGGTAATGCGGATAACACCGTTGGATTCGATGCGTTCCGTTGTTGATTTATTTTGGCTCGTCGATGGCAAAGCGGTAGAGGGTGTCGATTACGACATTGACCGTCTAACCGAATTTTGGAAGATCACCGGCGAGCAGGACTGGCATTTGTGCGAAAACAATCAAAAAGGAATTAATTCGATCAGATATCTCCCCGGCCCGATGGCGCCTTCGGAAGTAGACGTTGTAAACTTCCACCAATGGTATCTCGACACCATTCAAGCTTCACTGTAGGAACCTCATATGAAAAGAACTACCGTTGATGTAAAAAAAAACATGAAGCTTATTCTGGTCGGAAATGGGATGACCAGTTTTAAATTTTGTGAAAAATATCTGAAATATAAACTGAATAAGAAATACGATCTTACCGTTTTTGGTGAAGAAGGTTACCCGGCATATGACCGGGTTAACCTGACTAAATATTTTGAACTTGAATCTGAACAGGAACTTTGTTTAGCGCCTGTTTCATGGTACGAGAAGAATAAAATAAACCTCAGCTTAGGGGATCCCATTATTGAGATTAACCGCACGGAAAAGTGGGTAAGATCTAAATCAGGCAGTATCTCACCTTATGACAAATTGATTTTTGCGACCGGGTCAAGCGCGTTCGTGCCGTCTATGGAAGGAATCAGTCTTGAGGGGGTTTTTGTATACCGCACGATCAATGATTTGAAGGCCATACAGCAGCGCACGCCGAAAGCAGGAAAGGCGGTAGTTATCGGAGGAGGTATTTTAGGTCTCGAAGCGGCAAGAGCGTTATTGAACACCGGAATCCATACTACGGTAATTGAAATGGCTCCGCACCTTATGCCAAGGCAGCTTGATGCTGCTGCCGCTGCCCTTTTAAAAGACAAGCTGGAGGCTTTAGGCTTACATGTCTTGGTGAACAAGCAAACAAAAGCACTAGTAGGGAACGGGAAGATTGAAAGTGTATCATTCTCTGACGGTTCCGCTATTGATGCTGACTTGCTTGTTATTTCGGTCGGTATTAGTCCGCGGGACGAGTTAGCAAAAACAGCTGGTTTAAAGATCGGGGAGCGTGGGGGGATTGAAGTGAATGATTACACTTTAACCAGCGACGAGAACATATATGCCATTGGAGAATGTGCGCTGGCATTGGGTAAGATCTGGGGGCTGGCAACTCCTTGTTTTGAAATGGCAGATGTGCTGGCTGCGCGCTTATCCAATATCTACAAAGCATTTTCGGGAGATGTGATTTTCACAAAATTGAAAATTCTTGAAGTTGACGTGGCTTACTTTGGCGACGGCCTTGGCGAAAGGCAACTGCACGATCAGGTTACATACACCGACAAGCCTGCGGGGGTATATAAACGGATTAATATCTCCAAAGACGGCAAGTACATCCTGGGAGGTATACTATTAGGAGACACCTCAGATTATGCAACCTTGCTTCAGCAAACCCGGAATAAAACCCGGATAAGCGGACCGCCCGAAGAACTCATAAACAATAGTAAGACTGATAATAGCTGTAAAATACTTAACTGGCCCGACTCGACTATCGTCTGTTTATGTGAGCAGGTTTCTAAGGGGACAATCCTGGATGCCATAAATACAGAAAACCTGACTCGCCTTGACCAGGTGAAAGCTGCTACAGAAGCCGGTACAGGCTGTGAAAGCTGTACTTCTGTTTTGGAAGAAATGCTGGCCGGGGTTTTACGCAATTCAAATAAGCGATAAGTAACACGGGCTGATTAGAATCAAACTTTATAAAACGTTTCAAATGAAATTTAACATCATGGCCGTGGCAGATTTATGCATCGATATTCTGATCGATGCTAATGTAAAACCCGAATATGGTCAGGCAGAGCAATTAGTAGAAAACTATTCTCTTGATCTGGGGGGTTCTGTAGGCATTTTTGCAACGCAGATCGCGAAGCTTGGAGGTAAGGTTGCAGTTGCCGGCAAGCTGGGTAACGACCCTCAGGGGAAGATCATTTTGCAAACCCTGGAGGAGAGCGGTGTCAATACTTCATTGATTGATATACTGGATGATGAAAAAACGCCCATGGGTTTAAATTTATCCTATAAGGGCGACAGGGCAATGCTTACCTATCTGGGTACGTTAAATCTGATCGGGCCTTCTATTTTTAAAGAGGATTTGCTAACAATGGCTTCTCACTGGCATATCGGAGGTTATTTTTTGCTGAATAACTTAATTCCTGCCTGGCCTGAATGGATAAGAACATTGAAAGACAATGGTGTCACCATTTCGCTCGATACCAACTGGGATCCTTCCGGCGAATGGAAAACAATTACCGAAATTTTACCGATGATCGATGTCTTTCTACCGAATGAGGCGGAAGCCCTGGCCATTAGTGGTAAATCTGAGGTGTATGAAGCCGGCAAATTCCTGTCAGCCCTATGCCCTTTAGTGGTCATTAAACGGGGAGCTGAGGGCGCTCTAGCATTTACTCAGGAATTTGTAACTGACTATAAAATTCCTGAGCAGTTTCTAACGGCATTAAGAATTGTTGATACGACAGGAGCAGGCGATAACTTTGACGCAGGTTTCATATTCGAATGGCTGAACAGCATGCCCTTAGATGAATGTTTATATCTCGCTACCCAGTGTGGAACACAAAGTTTGAATTCTTTGGGTGGTATTAAATCACAGATGTTAGCTGACTTAGACACCAGGCCCTTTAGTTCAAACTGAACATGGAGATAGTACAACTTACTAATTACGATCTGATGAGCGTTGCCGCGGCCGATCTGGTCTATTCAGAATTGTCCTTTAAGCCTGACCTGTTATTGTGCGGGGCAAGCGGTTCATCCCCCCTCGGGACTTACAGAAAGCTAGTGGAAAAATATCCTGATAATGCTGCTGTCTTTAAAAAATTAAGGTTGATAAAGCTTGATGAATGGGGTGGAATAAGTATGGGTGATGCACAATCCTGCGAAACATTTCTACAGCAAAATATCGTCAAACCCTTACAGCTAAAATCCGATCAGTATATTTCTTTCGACAGTAATCCGGCAGATCCGTTAGGCGAATGCCGGAAAGTAAGCTCATACCTTCAAAATAATGGACCCATTGATCTCTGTGTTTTAGGCCTGGGTATGAATGGCCATGTTGCATTTAACGAGCCAGCTTCTTTTTTACAGCCCAACTGCCATGTATCAGAACTATCTCAGGCTTCATTGAAACATCCTATGGCTATCAGTATGCCTGAAAAGCCAACTTTCGGGTTGACTTTGGGAATGGCTGACATATTGCAGTCGCGTAGAATACTGATGCTGGTTACGGGAGCCGGAAAGTCGGAGGTTGCCAGGGAGTTCTTTTCCAAAAAGATCACATCAAAGTTGCCCGCCTCATTTCTATGGCTGCACCCCAATGTGACCTGCCTGGTAGATAATCAATTTGCAGAGAAGATCGGATAAATGCGTGAGATATCTCCTCCTAAGGAGTCGTCGATATGACGGCGTGGTGGGGGTCGAGATTGGTTAAATCTACGTTCATTAACTTATTGCATATTTACATTGTCTCACCGTTCCCTTCCTTCATTTGGCACATTTGCTAATTTGCACACTTGCACATTTGCTCCTCATTCCCTCATTTGCATATTTGCACATTTTCTAATTCGCACATTGTTATTCCGGTTAACCAAAAACTTTCCGAAAGAATTTCCGTTAAATTTCCAAATTTGGCTCTTTCAACGCTGACAGTGTCGAAATGCTGTCAGCGTTTGTCAAATCAACCATGAAACAAGCAGACGCCATTGTACCCTTTACCGCCTACCAGAAGATCGTGATCTTCATTTTAGCCATGACCCAGTTTACGGTTATCCTGGACTTTATGATCATGTCGCCGCTGGGGGATATGATGATGAAATCTTTATCCCTGAAGCCCTCCGCATTTGGTATTGCGGTGTCGGCCTACGCCTTTAGCGCGGGTTTATCAGGCTTGCTCACCGCTGGCTTTGCCGACCGGTTTGACCGGAAGAAGCTGCTGATATTTTTCTACACCGGCTTCATTATCGGGACCATTTTTTGCGGACTGGCGCATTCTTACGCGGCTTTACTGGCCGCCCGGATCATAACCGGCCTGTTCGGGGGCGTAATCGGATCCATATCCATGGCCATTATTACCGATCTGTTTGTCTTAAATCAACGGGGCCGGGTGATGGGCTTTGTGCAGATGGGCTTTGGCGCCAGCCAGGTGCTCGGTGTGCCCATCGGTCTGTATGTAGCCAACGTCTGGGCGGCGTGGGAGGCACCATTCCTGGGGACTGCAGGGCTGGCCGTCCTGATCGCCATTATGATCCTGGTGAAACTGAAACCCGTAACCCGCCATCTTTTGCTGCAGCACGACCGGACAGCACTGGCCCATTTATGGCACACCGTGGCAAGGCGCGATTACCGGATTGGCTTCGCCGCCACGGCCGTCTTCTCTATCGGTGGCTTTATGATGATGCCTTTCGGGAGCGCATTCGCCATCAACAACCTGAAGGTCACTTATGCCCAGTTACCCCTGCTGTTCATGATCTCCGGCGTCTGCTCATTGATCATTATGCCGCTGGTAGGCCGCTTAAGCGATAAAGTCAGTAAGTTTAAAATATTCACCGTGGGCACCATCTGGCTGATGATCATCTGCGTGCTTTATACCAATCTGTCGGCAACGCCTTTCTGGCTGGTGGTCGTGTTCAACGTGTTGATGATGATGGGTATCCTGAGCCGCATGGTGCCCTCCACCGCCCTGGTCAGTGCCGTGCCTGCTATGGCCGACCGCGGAGCGTTTATGAGCATCAACGCCTCCCTTCAGCAGATCGCAGGCGGAGTGGCCGCCGCCATTGCCGGCCTCATCGTTGTACAAAAAACCGAAATCAGCCCCCTCGAACATTACGACATCGTGGGCTACGTGGTAGTAGGGGTGTCGGCGCTAAGCATATTCCTGCTTTACCGCGTGCACCAGGTAATTACCAGGAAGGCGACGGAGAATCCGCGGACACAGGAAGAGGTGGTGATGACCGAGGCGATTTAAGAGTTTCCAGGAAACGCGTACCGTTAATCCCTTTTTTTCCCGGATCAGAAGTCAGCTATTCAGAATTACTTAACTGATTTTCCCGGGCAAAAAGGCCGTCATATTCGCGTGAGCGCGAAGAATGGCGTCTTGCCGGCAAGTCACAATAGTGCAGGGAAGCGAGCCAGGGTCTTTGCCGATGAGATTGTAGTCAAATAAGCAAAGGGAAGGAAACGATTGCTGAACTTATTTCTCTGCAGTTTAGTGTTCAGTGCAGTACCCGTTATTTTTGCTGACAATAGGTAATGAACCACAGGCAAGAGTGTATGTTTTCGACATTGTAATATGCCCAAAGCCTTCCTGAGGTGCTGCGGAAATTTTCGTGACCGTTAGAAATACAGCAACTTCGTACTAGTAGTTGTTTGAACGTATTGGGCAATTTCCTTTTTGAAAACTATTTAGTTTCCCCGATAAGTTGAATAACCGTATGCCGAAAGCGTGATCGGAACGTGATAATGATTCTTATCCTTAATTTGGAATACAACCTCTATAAACGGATAGAAACTCTCGGTATTATTCTTTTTAAAATAGTCGCTGGTCAAAAAGGTAAGTTTATAGATTCCCAGATTTGTTTTTTTGGAGTTAAGAAAGTCGGTAATTCTTCCGTTTCTATCGGTTACTTTCTCGTCAATAAAAGACCAATATTTTGTATTCTCGTTATATTGTTCTAACCGGATAGTAACCCCAATAGCTGGTGTTCCTTTGGATATGTCTAATATATGACTTGAAAGTTGATAATTGGTTTCTTGAGCAAATGTGATCGTTGAAAACACTGCAAGAAATACTGTGAACATTAATTTTTTCATGTATCGGTTTATTTTATTATGGTAAATCCAATCTCAGTAATTGCTGCAGATTGGGCTATCGAATCATCATTTTCGGCACTTCCGCCACCAGCTACTCCTATACTTCCGATTACATTGCCTTTGTACCAAATCGGTACCCCACCGCTTAATAGCAACAATTCCGGTAGTGTGTTTAGGTTCTTTGTGTCGGAGCTTGCTTCCGCATTCCTTAATAATAGTAGCGTTGCTGTCTTTGTTGAGAGTGCGGTGTAAGCTTTCCTTCTGGCTGCTTCTGTATTATGTGGACCTACGCCGTCGCCACGGGTAAGTAAAATAACCGTTCCGGAGGCGTCTAAAACCGCGATCGAAACTTTTTTGTTCAATAGTGCAGCCGACCGGCTGGCTCGGCCAGCCATTTCGAAGGCGGCCTCCTGAGTCAATTCGTTTGCCGGTTTTATGTAGTTGACGACAGGCGTTTGCGATGCTCTCAGTTCAGGAATTTGTTGTCCGAAGCATGCTGTTGATATTGGCAGAAGAAATAATAGAATATTTTTCATTCCTGATTTTTTTTCAAAGCTATTTGAAACTTAAATCAGGATTGTTGTCCTATGTCAACGTTTTTACAATTTTGATTTGATTCTGCTTAAGGTAGAAGGAGAAATGCCCAGGTAGGATGCAGCGATCTTATTTGATACCCTGGTTAATAGCTGTGGTTGATTTTTAATCACCCATTTCACTTTGTATAATGCGTCAAAGCCCTGAAATCCGTAAATTCTTTTTTGGGCGACGATAAATCCAAGCTCCAATATCTCTGTATAGATCTTTGTAAACTGCGGAAGTGTATTCACCAGGTGGTAAAAGTCATTTCTGGAAATACAAAGCAGTTCAGATTTTTCTATCGTTTGCAAAAACTCTCCTGCAGGTTGCTGATCGATAAAGCTTGGTAAAGCTGTTGCAAAATTTCCTTCAAATGCAAGATATCTGGTGATTTCACTCCCTTCGTCAGTATTTGTAAATAAACGAATACATCCTTTATTAACAAAATAGTAGTACTTACATACTTCGTCAAAACTCATAAGGATCTCATTCCTTTTTGTTTTTATCAGTTTAAAATAGGAACAAATCTCGTCAAGTTTTTGGGGGCCGATATCAGTTTTTCTTTTTAAAAATTCTCTTAAAGTAAAGTACATTTCGGGATGGTTGATGAGCTTAAGATATGCAATTGGAATCGTTCTTTTTGGTAATGTAGCTAACCCTAAGGGTAAGTACTGAAAGATATGGGGCATTAATAACGCTTCAAACCCACCGATAAACAATTTTTGTCATTTCACGATAGTATTGGTAATTGATAGTCTTCAGACGATCATTAGCAGATGACTTTCCGTAAAACAAGTTTCATGTGCGGTTTTTAAATTTGAAAGTTCAGTGGGCAATAAGGGATAGTGCTTAATCAACGGCATGATTCCGATCATCAGTCCAGAAAAATAAATTTCCGCGCCGGGAAACCACCCATTCGTCTAATACGCCCGAAGGGCCAATGCTCAGTCCCTGAAGAGCCTGTATTTGACGACCGTCATATCAGTAGCTAATAGCAGTCAAGAATAAAATATGTTCTGCTCAATAGCTTTGAGTGTACTATTAGATTTTTTGTCTTCGGGAATGTATCCGTGGGTTATTTAACCAAATTCTAAGATATGGCAACCACGATCGCACAATATTTTACAACTGAAATTGTTGACTGGAAACAATCCATAAACTTTCACCATGAGGAACTGAACGAGCTTGGGCAAAAACTTTTAGAAGTAATTCAAAGGAACTGTATTGTGGACATTGCAGCCCGGGCCGGAGTTCACCAGAATCGGTTAGATGAGATCTCTTTTAAATTCTCTGCGCTTCAACTTGAAATAAGACTCCAGGAGGCAAAACTTAAAACAGACAGCACCCTGGTTGACAATACATTAATCAACGATGAAACAGAATATCATCAAGCTGAATTGCGTCAAAAAATGCAGGCAACAGAGAAAGAATACATTGATGTGAAGTTTGAATGTTATAATTTTTTATACCAGACGTTGAAAAAATAGGTTAATGATGGCGGGTTCATCAGCTATAAGAAATCCGACGTTCCCTCAAAAACCTACATAATTACAGATCACTCAATCATTCTTTTAGCTGGCAGGCTAAAAAACAATTACTGGTAATGTTGAAAGCAGGGTTACCAGGCCGAAAAAATGCAATTAGTAAGTTTTGAAAATCCTTTTATTCTTATTCATGATAAGGCAGCTACTACCGTTTTCATAATAATTCATATCAACGATGTAGCATATTATTAACGACAGTCGTATTAATAGTGAACCTATAACTAAACCACCAGGCTATGAAGAAGATCTCATTAGTTATTTTAATTTCAGTAATTACGTTAACTATTGGCTGTAAAAAGTCGGAAGTAACTACACCAAAATTAATAGGCAATAATTCTTTAGTAGGCCTGTGGGAACTTCGTCGGGAGATAGGAGTCCAGGTTGCAGGCGCTCCAGGTGTTTTCGCCTCAGGAAACGGTAGGCTTCTGCAGTTCTCTGATAGGAACTACAAACAACTCGATGCCGGGATTATTGTCAAATCAGGAACTTACCTATTGGCTAAAGAAAGTTCATGGACTGATTCAGATGACAGGTTAGTTTTTGACACTGATAAAGACCTCAAACGGTTTATAACCGTTCAGAACAATAAACTGACTATCTACATGGCGGCCCCGATTGAGTCAGACGGTTGGGTACTGGTATATGAGCGCATTCAGGGCCCGACCAACTAAACCTCAACCACCGAAAAGCACATAAGACCTTGACATTAATCTGCACCTTCTTCCTTCATCTGCACATTTACTCATCTGCATATTTGCACATTGTTTCACCGTTTCCCCTTCCTTCATTTGCACATTCTCTCATTTGCATATTTGCACATTTACTACCGTTTCCTCAATAATTCCTACCGTTCACCCTTTTTATCAAATTATTGCCCTCAATAATTTTATATTGATGAATCATTTCACCGTGCATTATCTTCACAATCGTTTTTAAGGATAGGAGAGGACAGGTGAAAGAATTCACATTCACTTTTAGCGGTCATTGTACGACGACACGAAACAGACTGACAAAAAAGAAATTATGAAAAAGGTCATTGCAGCAATTAATATGACGCTTGACGGGTTTTGTGATCATACCTCAGGTGTCCCTGACGAAGAAATACATCAACACTACGCTGACCTGTTGAAAAGCGCTGATGCCGCTTTATATGGCAGGATAACCTACCAGCTGATGGAATTTTGGCGAACCGTGCTGGAAAATCCCACAGGCGATAAAGCAAGGGACGACTTTGCAGTCGCAATAGACAACACCCCGAAGATCGTTTTCTCCCGCACACTTAAAAACGTAGATTGGAAAAGTGCGAAATTAGCAAGTCAGGACCTTGAAGGGGAAGTTTTGGAACTCAAAAAACAATCCGGTAAAGACGTTTTTGTGTGCAGTCCGAGCTTGATTGTAGCCTTGACGAAACTCGATTTAATAGACGAATATCAACTTTGTGTTCACCCTGTGATCGCAGGAAGTGGTTTGCCGTTATTCAAAGACATCAGCGAAAAAATTACGCTTAAACTCATAAAAACCAAAACGTTTGGCGGTGGTGCAGTCATCCTTTATTATGAACCGACATCAGAAAAGACAACTAAGCGCTAGCAAGGTATTGGCAAAAGGAGAGCAGAACGGCTTTGATGGGGCATTCGTGCAAGGTTCGATATTCATTCTTTAATTGAAATTTGTGCTAAAAATCCCCTGCCTTCCGCAATCCCCAAGCGCTAGGGGCAAGCATGGGGATTGTTGCTAACCTTAAACTTCCTGGCCTTTTAATGAGCCTTACAAACTGAAAAATAAAAATGGAAATAGCTACTACGACAACCTGGAAACACGAACCCATGGACGATCCAAAAAGGATTGCGATTGACCTGCGTTTCACTGACAAACAGTTTTCAAAATTGACGAATGGACTGATTCCGCAACAAATGGAAGACAAGTGGTTTATCTTTTACGAAAATGACTGGCTTCACTTTCATCGTTCCTGGACAGGTTTCGGAGTTTACAAAGCACAATTAACAAAAGAAGAAGCTGGCTATTCAATTAAAGAGTTTTGGGCAGAGAGAAATTACGAAAAGTATAAAAACGAAGATGACAACACAGACATTGAAACAATTTCTTTTCTAATTGCAGCAGGGCTCTTAGGGATTGATGTTCGTGAAATCTACTCTGAGAAACTCGTTCAGTCAGAAGCCGGCAGCCTAACAAATTGGAGTACTTTCGGCCAGCTTTTATTTAGCACTCAGGGTGTTGACTATTCCGACAAAATAAAGGCTGTACTTTTTGGAGTTGCCGTTGGCGATGCACTTGGCGTTCCCGTTGAATTTGAAAGCAGACTGGCCATTCGCAAAAATCCCGTAACTGATATGAATGGCTACGGTACTTACAATTTGCCTCCGGGAACTTTTTCTGACGACAGTTCCCTAACCTTTTGCCTTGCCGAAGCATTGACAAACGAGTTTGATTTAAACACCATCGGACAAAATTTTATAGAATGGTGCTATAACAACTTTTGGACAGCCAGAGGAGATGTTTTTGATATTGGTATTGCAACAGAACAAGCAATTGAGCGCATTGTCAAAGGTGAAAGACCAGATTTAGCCGGTGGTTCTGATGTCTCATCAAATGGCAATGGTTCACTCATGAGAATTTCCCCTTTGCTTTTCTACTTGCTGGACAAGCCAATCAATGAGCGATTTGAGCTAACTAAACAAGTCTCTTCCATTACGCACGGTCATATTCGCTCCGTAATCGCTTGCTTCTACTATCTTGAATTTGCCCGGCACCTACACGCAGGAACAGATAAGTTTGAGACTTATAAAAACCTGCAAACAGAATTAACGAACCACCTGGCATTCCTGTCAATCAATCCGGAAGAAGTAGCCGTGTTTGACCGCTTACTTAAACAGGACATACACGAACGGCCAGAGGAAGATATTTTTAGTAGCGGCTATGTGCTCCACACACTTGAAGCAAGCATATGGTGTTTACTGACAACTGATAATTACAAAGACGCAGTATTAAAAGCAGTAAATCTGGGTGCAGATACAGACACCACAGGAGCAGTTACAGGCGGACTTGCAGGACTACTCTACGGAATTGACAGCATACCAGCCAATTGGTTAACCCAGATAGCAAAACATGACGACATTGCAGAACTTGCTGAACGATTGGGCGAAAAGCTTGCCAGCCGCTAGCTTGGAATTCGAGATAGTAGGGGTTCCGAGCTAGGAGTCAGTTTCCTCAAGGCGGAGGTTCAGTTCACCCGAATGAAGAGTGATGCTAAAAATCCCGCCTTCGTAAGCGTCTAACTGCTATTGCAGATCCCTCATGTATACACACCGATTATTTCGACGTAAATATTAATTAGAGCGGTACCCGCGTGCTCTAAATCATAGCCCTTCATCCAATCATTTCAATCAAAGTTCCAGACATTTTTACCGTTCCCTCAATAATTCCGAACGTAGCCTGAAGTAATAAATTTTTCTTCCCTGGGAATCTGTACTTCATAAATTTTACGTAGGTGTTCTAAACCAATCCTAATGTCTATGAAACCTCTCAACACACTCAAAGCCGCCAGAAACTGCGCACTGGCTTTCCTGATCCCATGCTCAATGATTCTGGCCTCCTGTGAGAAGGAGGGCCCAATAGCGGGCCTACCTGACGCTCAATTAGAGAAGCAGCCGAAAGACATCATGTTTTACGCACTATGCAAGGACGGTAAAATACGAAAGTACAATGCGAATAACCTGAAGAATGCGATAAGCACGATAGAAATCACCGGTCTTCCGGCGGGCCAGTCTATCCTGGCCATGGATTTCCGCCCTGCCACAGGACAGCTTTACGGACTGGGGAGCGACAGCAGAATCTATGTGATACATATAACTTCCGGCCTCGCCAGGCCAATTGGCGCTGCTGCTTTCTCGCCTATGCTCGATGGAACTATCGCCGGGTTTGACTTCAACCCAACAGTAGACCGCATCAGGGTAGTTACCAGCAAAGGGCAGAATCTTCGCATCAATCCCGAAACAGGAGGTGTCGCGGTGGTCGACGGTTCAATTAACGGAGTTCCAAACGCTATGGTTTCGGGTGTAGCCTATACTAACAGCACAGCAGGCGCCGCTACTACGACTTTATTCGATATCGATATAACCAGCGGCACACTCTATAAGCAGAATCCACCTAATAGCGGTGGACTGGTAGCGGTAGGTTCTTTAGGTGTATCTTTTAGCGGTGAAGGAGGCTTCGATATTTCTGCAAATGATAATTCCGCGCTTGCTGTATTGTTTAATGATAATAAGGCAACATTGTATGACATCGATTTGAATGACGGGAAGGCTTATAAGCTTGGCGATTTCGACAATAACCGCATCATCAGTATCGCCATCCCTGGCAACCCTGTTGCTTACGCTGTAGATGCGAATAATAATTTGCTCATTTTCAATCCCGATAAACCCGACCCTATCAGTAAGATGATCAGCGGGATAGATGCCGGCGAGAAAGTGTTGGGAGTAGACTTCAGGCCTGTTAACGGGCAGTTATACGCACTGGGGAGTTCTTCTAAAATATACACGTTAAACGTATCATCAGGCGCAGCGGCGGTCGTGGGAGCCATGTTTTCCACGCCATTATCTGGTGAAAGCTTCGGCTTCGACTTCAATCCTGTGGTCGACCGCATTCGTATCGTCAGCAATACCGGGCAGAACTTAAGGGTACATCCGGAAACAGGTGTGGTTGCTTTTATAGACGGCATGCTCAAACCGGGAACACCAGCAGTTAATGCCGCGGCATATGCCGACAATTTTGCAGGGACTACTGCTACTTCGCTCTTTGTAATGGATACCAAAACCGACAAGCTTTATCTCCAAAGTCCGCCGAATGACGGTACGCTGGCAGAGATCGGCAGTTTAGGAAACAATTTTGAAGCAGCCAATGGCTTTGATATTGGGGGTACAAGTAATATGGCCTATGCCATCCTGACCTGTAAGGACGGGACGCTGCTCTACTCGGTTGATCTGAAATCCGGAAAAACAAAGTCGAAGATCAGCTTTCCTTATGCCGTTAGCGGATTTGCGCTCGGTCTGGGATTTTAATCACCAATTAAAGAATGTTTAAAATAAATTAAGACGATGAAAACACATCTCTATACTACGATGATGCTGGTTACAGCTGTCCTGCTTAGCGCAGGCAGCGGATTAGCCCAGGATGCCGAATCACTTGCGGTCCGAAAGAAGTCTGACAAAACGCCTGTTGAAGTGCTGGCGACAGACAAAGAAAAGATGGAAGTAGCCGAGGCGATCGACCACGTATTGTTTGACTTTGACCGGGCCACGATAAATCCCGATTCTTATGCGAAGCTGCAGGGGCTGGCCGGATGGATGAAAGATAAAGACGTCACTCTTCGGATTTCCGGTTTTGCCGACGCAACTGGAACGTATCGATATAATACGCAGCTTTCTGAGATGCGCGCAAGGGCGGTCAAAGCATATTTAGTCAGTAACGGCGTTAATCCAGGCCTGCTGGATCCTGTAGGCTTTGGCGAGATGAATCCTATAGCTGATAATGGTTCCAAATCCGGGCGGCAGAAGAACAGGAGAGTGGAGTTTGCATTATATTAGTGCTGAAATGATGCGCTTGTTAAATTGCTATTCGCTGGACAAGTGCTTTGCAGGGAATCTGGCTGGTGATCTTAACAGAATGTTCTTTATTGACCGGAATACTGATATAATCACCTGCAGCCATTTCACGCATTTCGTTATCAACCCGGATAGTGCAAGTCCCTTCAATGATCAGAAATTTTTCGATCTCATGCCTGTGAATCTCAGAAATCTCCCTATCCTTTAACCAGACAATTGCTGTGGTAAGGCTGGGGGTGTAGCCTATTATACGTGCCTCAATGCCGGTAAAATCCGGCCCCACCTGCATATCATCACGTTCTGTATATTCTGCGAATTCTAAAATGGTGGAGTTTTCAGTCAAAGTCGGTGGAAATACCGGTTTTTCACCGGCAAACATTCGCTCACTATAATCAATCGTTGCCAATACAAAGGCTTTTGAGGCCGGGTGCGGTTCAACAGAGTGAGCAAGGGCATAAATTTCAAGGGCTTCACTGATTTCCCGAAGTTGGTCTGCAATTTCCGGATAAGACGCCGCCATATGTTCAACTTCCAGGCTTTCGGCAGGGCTGGCTTCGCCCAGGATATAGATTTCCAATATGCCGGAATTAATAAAATCTCTCACGCTATTCATGTGGTTACCTTCCCTTTCAACTGCCTGATGGAAAAGATATATTGAAGCTTAGCGGTTTCTGTTGATATATTTAAATGCTTTGCTGCCCCGGCTAGCGTAAAACCTTTGATAAAGACAAGATGAAGCACCTCATGAGGTTGGGAGCCATCGACTGGCGACACACCGGCTCTTACTTTCTCAAAATTGGTTAGCAGGCTTTGGACTTTATCGTATTTTTCAAGTGATTCCGGGTTAAGCCCCGGACTGAAAGAATCGTGTCCGTTCTCTCGAAAGTTTAATGCGGAGCTTCGCGCGATGCGGAGCATCCAGGTGAAAATTCGCTCTTTGTTCACGTCATATGATGCCTTCCTATTCCAAATTTCGTTGAAAGAATGCTGTAAACATTCACATGCCTGCTCATGATCTTCAAGAATTTGGTTTATAACTCCAAGGAGTGCGGGTGCATACCGATCGTAAAGTTCCGCAAGGCTGCTCTGATTCCCCTGCCTGAAAAATAGTATCATTTGCTGGGAGGACTCGTCATCCGGAAATCTTTCTGGCATAAAAGGCAATCATATCTAAAAGGAATATCTAACTTAACCTGTTACCGATATAAAAGTTTGACATGCATTTTTGTTATGAGTTCATTTTTCAGATTTATTTGCAGTTAATACTCTCTATGATAGTCATACAGACTCTCTCATTAATCCTCATTAATTATCACATGTACATCCAATCTACATTGAAAGGCCTTTTCTTCTTCGTCCTATTATATTTTGCCTTTCAGGATGTCTGCGCACAGCTTGTCTTTAGGCCGGGGGCGGTTTCCGATCAAATATCTCTTATTGAATATTCGTCAATTGCTGATGCAGGTGACAGGCAGCTGTCGGCTGAAGAGGTAAGAGACAAGCCAAACATCCTCTCTTTCAGACCGCTGAAAGGAATGGTAACCTTGGTTTTACAGATCGGACCTATTGGGTAAAATTTGAACTTCACAATGAATCAGGCAGATCACTCTCTTACTACCTGGAGACTGCGGAGCCTGTGACCGATAATGTAAGTCTTTATTTGTTTGAAAGGGCTGATTCGTTTACAAGTTAGTTGAGCAGCGACAGTCTGCTTTTTGGCGAAAAAAGCGTTATTTTTCGAAAAATCGTTTTTAAGATTGAACTACAACCGGGCGAAAGGACACACGCTCTGATGGAAGTAAACAATGACGGGGAAAAAAATAACCTGCCGCTAACCTGATCAGTCCTGAACGTTTTCTGGAAATCGCTTACCATGATCAACTGGTATGGGTATTTTTATGGCATTAGTCTGCGAGAAACTGAACGTTGCTGTTGATAATAAAACAGCAATAATACAACGATCAAAGGCTTATGATTAAGTGTACAAGCAGATTGTTAAATGACGAATAACGATTTTCCTGTAAATTTTAAGCGTTATTTAAAAGACTGGTAATCTATTAAGGCTGATTCGGTCAGGCTTATTTTCTAAATGTTATTCATAAGGTAGAGGATGAAAACTATATGCTAAGGTTAGAACTGCGAATATGACAAGGGCAGTTTTCATTGAAGGCAACATAACTTATCTCTATATGCCTATCATCAGCATTTATACCCGCTGCCTGCGTTCGGCTACTACACCAAAGTAAGTAAAAGATAACACATTTCAACCCCCGCCTTACTCTCCCTCTGGTGGCACAAGGAGAGGTATGTAGAGTCTTGCTCATTTGCTTTGTGCCTGAGATGCTGTAGTGATATAAACAGGAATAAGTGCGTCACACTCATTATGATCTACCAGGCCGCTGGTCAGGGCAACCCAAACGAAAGTCCGGCTTGTGAAAGCCCACAGGATGCCGGTCCTGATGATGATGCGTTCTGCTATTTTAACGAAGTCATTGAGAACAGTAACCTGCTCTTCAAAAATGCGTCGGAGATTGAGACCAGCATGCTCGGTATGAAAAAAGCTACCTTGCCTCTAAGTAGAAGTTAATGAGCTCAACCAGTACTTCAACAGTAAAGAAAAAGCCCAGCAATTTTTCGGATAGCCGTTTACGCCATTTCAGAACTAAAATTTTTAACCCTTTTTTTCTTTAGATAATCACTGGGTGGCATGCCCACAATTTTTTTAAATACCCTATTAAAAGTTATGGCACTATTAAAGCCAGTTGAATATGCTACAGTAGAAATTGAGTCTACGTTTCCCTTCAATATACTTTTACATGCTTCATTAATTCTAATTTCATTCAAAAATGACAGATAAGTTTTACGGGTATGTTTCTTGAAATATTTACAGAAAGCATGTGTAGTCATATTTGCGATAGATGCTATTTTTCCTAGAGTAATCTGCTCAGAATAGTTTTCAATTGTATATTGATAAATATCATTCATTCTAATTCCCTCCGTATCCGAGTAGGAGTATTTAGAGAAGCCGGTAGATAATGATCTCCAGTCTGTAACGGTAATAGAAAGAGATTGAATCAGATATATAAATTTTATAAGGCGGTCAAGATCTACACACTTGCTTATCTGCATAATCTGTTCACCTATTTGTGACACATGATGCGATGGTAGTTGTAAACTGCCCAATGCATCGGTTGTAAAGCTCTTAATAAAATGAAGTTCGGGAATATTGAAAAAGGGGTTTAAATTATTATGATCAAAGAAAATATGTATTGCATGTATATTTTTTTCCTCTAAATTTTCAAAGTACCGTGCATCGCCTTTGAACATATGAGGCTGGTCAGGGCCAATCACATAGATTTCATCAGCTTTAAATGGCTGTGTGTAATTACCGGCTATTAATGTTCCCTCACCTTTGATTATCAGCGTAATTTGGATCTCTTTATGCCTATGGAAATAATTATAGAAGTATGGTAATATGTCTTCCTGTACTACTACCGAACCCTCATTTGCTACCGGAACTGTAAACTGAATTACTTTCATATACTTATGTGTCAAAAATATTCCAATATTCCATGACTGGCAAGACAATCTAAATTGGCGTGATTTGTTCCTTTTTACATAGCTTGTTATCCATTATCATATACGCATTAAAATATAGGTGCTGCAGGGCACCTTTTCATTTTAACCTGATTTATGATTACAATACCAAGGCAAAGAGGGTGTGCTCACTTATTGTCAGCATAATGCATAACATTATATTGCCACATCAAACAATTGACTCAAATCAAAAGTGCTGCTTCTGGCAGTTAAATTAAAATTTGCTTCACTCTTAAGCAAATCTACTTAGGAATACCGAAAAAATACCAAACCGGCAATTTCAGCTAAGAGCGTGATAATATCTGATAGATATAAATGTTTCGGGAGTCCTTTCTTTGAATTATCATTTCTTTTACAACAGGTGTTGATTGAAGCATTTACAAATAATGAGACGATCAACTTGAGTTTCTAACCATCATTCTAAAGTATTTGTAGAACATAGATATTATGCTGAAAGGTTTTTTTAATGTACCATCACCTCTAAACGAGTCTATTTTAGAATATAGACCCGAAAGCGCTGAAAGAGCTTTGTTACAATCTGCTATAGATAAAGCTTACACAGAAAAAGCAGACATCCCCATGTACATTGGTGCTGATGAAGTTAAAACCAACAGAAAAATTGCCATCCGGCCTCCCCATAATCACAAACATGTTCTTGGACATTACAGCCAGGGAACAGCTAAAGATGTTGCAGCTGCAATTGAGGCTGCTTTAAAGGCAAAGGCACAATGGGAACAATTAGGATGGGAGCACCGCGCATCAATATTTCTTAAGGCAGCAGATCTCATTGCCGGGCCATATCGTTACCAGTTGAACGCTGCGACAATGATTGGACAATCCAAAAATGTGTACCAGGCGGAAATTGATTCAGCATGTGAGCTGATTGACTTTTTAAGATTTAATGTGAAGTATATGTCAGAAATATATGCTCAACAACCATTAGTCTCCCCTGCAGGCAATTGGAACCGGGTCGAACAGCGGCCATTGGAGGGTTTTGTATTTGCTTTGACTCCGTTTAATTTCACTGCCATAGCAGGGAATTTACCAAGTTGTGTTGCCATGATGGGTAATGTGGTGGTTTGGAAACCTTCCAACACTCAAATTTATTCGGCCAATATATTGATGAAGATTTTCAAAGAAGCTGGTTTGCCTGACGGTGTCATCAATTTGGTTTACGCTTCGGGGCCAGAAGCAGGTGATGTAATCTTCAATCACCCCGACTTTTCGGGGATTCATTTTACTGGTTCCACGGAAGTTTTTCAAAACATCTGGAAAACTATTGGCAATAATATTCATAAATACAAAAGCTACCCCAGGATTGTAGGTGAAACAGGCGGGAAAAATTTCATTCTTGTCCATGGTTCGGCGAATCCCGTGGCAGCTGCGACGGCAATTGTACGAGGTGCTTTTGAATACCAGGGTCAAAAGTGCTCGGCAGCTTCGCGAGTTTATATTTCCCGATCTATCTGGTCAGTTGTTAAAAAGCGTATACTGAATGATCTGATAAAGATCAAGACAGGTCCTGTTGAAGATTTCAGCAATTTTGTTAATGCGGTTATTGATGAAAAATCTTTTGATCAACTTTCATCCACTATAGATAAGGCAATTGCGGACCCCCAAGTGGAAATTATTGCGGGCGGCAAGTATGATAAGACTAAAGGTTATTTTATTGAGCCGACAATAATAGAGACCAAAGATCCGCGATATTATACAATGCGGGAAGAGCTGTTTGGCCCGATATTAACCGTTTTTGTTTTTGAAGATTCCGACTTTGACAAGACCCTAAGTTTAATAAATGAAACATCAATTTATGGCTTAACGGGGGCCATTTTTGCTCAGGATAGGTACATTCTTGAAAAGGGAACCTATGAGTTAAGAAACGCTGCCGGAAATTTCTATATCAACGACAAGTGTACGGGAGCTGTAGTTGGTCAGCAGCCATTCGGTGGAGCACGAGGCTCAGGAACCAATGATAAAGCAGGCTCACTAATCAATTTGTTGCGATGGGTATCACCGAGGGCGATTAAGGAGTCATTCGTCAACCCGGTTAATTACACTTATCCATTTATGGAAAAGGACTTGCCTGCTATTACAACTAAATCAAAGGTAGAGATAGAGATGGGAAGCTTATTAAGAGATTATTCAGATTAACGTAAACCGGTGATAGTAAGGATTACAGTGAGAAATCAGTGAAGACGTCATTTAACGAAAGCTACAAATTGATATGAATAACGAAATAGCAATGAACCTGGAGAATACTGAGACAAGTTTTGCATCCAGATCGAACCAGGATTTACAGAAAGCAAGGGTGCTTTATTCGATTATGAGCGTTAACTGGATTGTTAAGGCAGGTACTGTACTGCTACCGCTTGCACTAAAAATCGGGCTGCCAATACGGCGACTAATACATAATACCATTTTTACGCAATTTGTAGGCGGGAAAAGTTTAACTGACACGAAGGATGTGCTATCTAAACTTCGCGAGTCTAATGTGAAGGCTATTCTTGATTACGGTGCAGAAGGTAAAATGAATGAAAAAAGTTTTGATACCGTTTGCAATGAGTTTATATCACTAATAGATTATGCTTCTGATCAACCGGATGTTCCCTTTATCAGTATCAAGATTACGGGACTTGCAAGATTTGCTTTGTTAGCGAAGATAAATTCCGGAATAATGACAGAGGAGGCAGGAATGAAAATAAATATCTCACACTTGTCAGAGGCTGAAGTTGAGGAATGGGACAGAGTGCTCCACCGGATTAAACGTATTTGTTCCAGGGGTGAAGAGAAAAATGTTGGCGTCCTGGTAGATGCAGAGGAATCCTGGATACAAGATACAATTGATGCTGTTACCATGGAAATGATGAGCAAACATAATCGCAAGAGTGTAATCGTTTTCAATACGATTCAATTTTACAGGGTAGATAGATTGAGGTTTCTAATATTAATTGCCACTATCTCCGAAAAGCAAGGATATACTCCAGGAGTTAAAATAGTTAGAGGCGCCTATATGGAAAAAGAGCGCTTAAGAGCAGCTGAATTTAATTACTCTAGCCGGATTCAACCGGATAAAATATCTACTGACCGTGATTTTAACAGCGCATTGGAATATTGTATAAAAAACCTGCAGAAAGTTTCATTGATCGTGGCTAGTCATAATGATCAAAGTGTTTTGTTAGCAATTGAATTGCTGAATAGATATAACTTCCGTAAAGATCATCCCAACATTCATTTTTCGCAGTTGTATGGCATGAGTGATAATATCACTTTCAATTTGGCCAAAGCCGGATATCAGGTAAGCAAATATTTGCCCTACGGCCCTCTTGAAGATGTAATTCCGTATTTAATGAGGAGGGCGCAGGAAAATACTTCAGTATCAAATCAAACAGGGAAAGAGCTAAGATTGATCACAAGTGAAGTAAAAAGGAGAAAGCTAGCAGCGTCAAGGCTTTAAAGCTTAATAATGCTTTTAAATAGCACCGGGATGTTAATTGAAAAATTGACTCTGATAAGTATAGTTTTTCGACCTCGCAGTTTTTATTTATGGGTTTACATAGGATATAAACAACATGATTGAATCATTAACAGCGCAGACAACAACAGCTAAATTGGATTATTCAGGCTGGACATCTGACGAGAATACTCACTACCAATGTTCTCCCGGATCTCTTGTTCAGTTTACTTTAAGAAACGGACATGGGGTATTGAATGACACCGGAGCTCTGGTTGTAAAAACCGGTAGATTCACTGGACGGTCGCCAAAAGACAAGTTCATAGTAAAGGATGTTTATACCGAAAACAGTGTTTTTTGGAATGAATTCAATATACCACTGGACGAAAAGTATTTCGATAAGGTATACGACCAGATGATGCGTTTTATCCAGGGCAAGGAACTTTGGATAAGAGATGCAATTGTTTGTGCAGAAAACGCAAACAAACTAAATATCCGGGTCATCAACGATAACCCCTGAAGCAACCTGTTCGTACATAACATGTTTTTAAGACCAACCGCGAACGAGTTGCAATATTTCCAACCGGAGTGGCTTATAATACAAATCAGTAAGTTTAAAGGTATTCCGATAACTGACGGTATACGCTCTGAAAATTTTTGCATTATAAACTTTAGTAAAAAGATCATTTTAATCGGCGGCACGGGTTATACTGGAGAAATTAAGAAAGGCATGTTTACCGTACTTAATTTTTTGCTTCCCCATGAAAAAGAGATTCTAAGCATGCATTGCAGTGCCAATATCGGAAAAGACAACGATACCGCACTGTTTTTCGGCCTGAGTGGAACCGGTAAAACCACTTTAAGCGCTGACGAGAACCGGCGACTTATCGGCGATGACGAACACGGATGGAGTGATGAAGGGGTGTTCAATTTCGAGGGCGGCTGTTATGCTAAATGTATCCAGTTAGATAAAGAGAAGGAGCCGCAAATTTATTCTGCTGTCAGATCTGGAGCATTAGTTGAGAACGTAACCTTTGTGGACGGAACAGATATCATTGATTTCGGCAGTTCTGAGATAACAGAAAACACACGAGTTAGTTATCCTATTAACTTTGTTCCCAACGCTGCCTCACCTTCAATTGGAGGCCATCCCAAAAATATATTTTTTCTGACATGCGATGCGCATGGTATCCTTCCGCCAGTTTCAAAACTCGATATCAAGCAGGCCATGTATTATTTTTTAAGTGGTTATACCGCTAAGGTTGCCGGTACAGAGGATGGAATAGTTGAGCCCGTCTCAACATTCAGCGCCTGTTTCGGGGCTCCCTTTTTACCTTTAAGCCCATTTAAGTATGCCGCCCTGCTAGAGAAAAGGTTGTCGTGCAGCAAAGTAAAAGTTTGGCTAATTAATACCGGATGGACGGGTGGTCCATACGGAACAGGCAAGCGCATAAGCCTAAAGCACACAAGGGCGATAATTAAGGCGGTATTTGCCAATCAACTGGATAACGTTGACTATCAAAAGCATCCCATTTTTGGTCTTGCCTTTCCGTTGACGTGTCCTGACGTTCCATCGCACATTCTAAATCCGCAAAATACCTGGGCAGAAAATGATTCTTATCTAGCAAAAGCAAAAGAATTGGCTCAGAAATTCACAGATAATTTCAATAAGCATCAGGGTGACCGGTACCCCATGGTAAAGTCTTCGGGCGATAGTTGAAATTCGAGCTGAATGTTCGAACTGTAGATGGATAGTTGACGACGACTGTGTTGAATCCTTGAAAATCACTTTATTCAGATTCGTTATAAATAATCAGGTGTTGTGGTTTAATGAACACAGAGGCTGTTTTTGATTCAACTCAACCGATAGTTTAACCATTTTTTTCCGTGGGGGTTAACATTTATAGATTCAGTCTAAAAAAAATTTATATATCTTCAATTTATATCTCGTAAAAAAATAGTTTCTGTTTTCTAATTACATGATCGGCAAGTATAATATTTCGGAATTATTGCTGCTTTTAAAAGAAGGAGACGAGAAGTCATTCGCTATTATATACGATCACTATTGGAGTAAACTTTACTACGCTGCATATAAGAGGTTAAAAAATCAGCAGGCATCGGAAGAAATAGTTCAGGATGTATTTTTAACTCTTTGGAGACGACGCAAAGACCTGGAAATAGATTGTCTTCCATCTTACTTAGCAACCATGGTCCGATATTCGGTTTACCATTATTTTGCGAAGGAAAAGGCAATGCGGGATCGCGAGGCCAACTATAGCACAGATCATTTGGCAGTGGAACATTTTGCAGATCAGGTGAACAATAAACTGATTTTAGAAAAGATTAATGAACTTTCAAATCAACTTCCTGAAAAATGCAGTCTTGTATTTAAATATAATAAGTTGGAGGATATATCTTTAAAGGAAGTTGCTGAACGTTTAAACATATCTCAGAAAACAGCCGAGGCACATCTCACTAAGGCTTTAAAAGTTGTCCGCCTCAGCTTCCGCGGGTATCTCCATATCTTTTTTTAAAAAAAATCTAACAGACTAAGGGTAAATTCCTTTCAGCTCCCTCTGTATATAAAAACCTATTACAGAGCAATAATGTCCGACAAAGAGCTGCAAGAATTAGCACAAAAGTATTTTCAGGGAGATTGTACTCCGGAAGAGGAAGCTTATCTGCATGCATGGTATGATCATATCACTGATGACGAACTGATTATCGAGACAGAAGATGAAGATATCAGTGATGTAAAAGCCCGATTATTCTCGGAAGTACAACTCAAGATCAGGGAAGGCAGAAATCGAGAGCGCATAACTAAGCTTTGGAGAAAAAAATGGATGTACGCTGCCTCTCTTTTACTACCTCTTTTTATTATTTCCGGTACTTACTACTATTTTAACAGGGGATCACGGACGGAAGCTCATTATACAAAACTGCTGAAAGGTGATGTCGGGCCGGGTGGAAATAATGCTGTTTTGGAGCTGGCGGACGGATTATCTATAAACCTGGATGATGCATCGGTCGGGCACCTGGCAAGCAATTCAGGTATTCATGTAAGCAAACTGGCCGATGGCATGTTGTCCATCGAATTATCCAATACTGAAGGCAAGGCTATCAGTCAGGTAAATACCGTCCGTACCCCAGCAGGTGGGCAATACCAGATAAAATTGGCAGATGGCTCTAAAGTCTGGCTGAACGCTGCTTCGACAATTAAATTCCCTGGTATTTTCTCAGGTCATTCCCGCGAAGTAGAGCTGGATGGTGAAGCATATTTTGAAGTAGCCAAATTTCGAAACGAAAATGGCAACCACATTCCTTTTATTGTAAAGAATAAAGATCAGCGGATTGAGGTACTAGGCACTCAGTTTAATGTCAGTAGCTATGATAATAGTATTACAAGCACGACTTTAATTGAAGGTTCTGTAAGAATCCTTCCGGCTGGCTCAAGCGCAAGCCAATTGTTAGTGCCCGGTCAGCAGTCAAACGTAAATAAGGGTGTCATCAGGGTTGAACCAGCTGATATTGAGTCAACTATATCATGGAAAAATGGAGATTTTATTTTTAATAACGAAGGTCTGCATAGTATTATGGAAAAAATTGAACGATGGTATGATGTTCAGGTAGTATATCAAAGCCCGGCAACTGGTCTCAAATTTACGGGTGCCATATCCAGAAGTAAAAACCTCTCAGATATCCTGCAAATCATGCAGATGACAGGAAAAGTTAAGTTTGAAATTAAAGATAGGAGGGTTCTGGTTATGGAATAAATTTTCTAAAGACCTGGCCTTAAAAAAAATACAAGAAGTACTGGCGGTACTTCTTGTAGACTAACGTTCGGCCTCATTTGCGATTTAAAGCATAAATCAGTGTTATTTCATGAAACAAAACCACTAAAGGTATGAATTTATTTTACCCGGGGAAAGTCTGTATTTCCCGTAAGTTTTCTAAGCTTTTGATCCTTACAAAGTTAACTATCGTTTTTTTAACAACTTTCTTTCTTCAGCAGGGGCAGTCTGCTGAAAAAAAATACCTTTCAATATCCAGGACTAACGTTCCGCTGACAAATGTGCTTAAGGAGATTCGCACACAACTCGATTATGACTATTTCTTTGAAGAAGCCGCAATAGGCCGTGCAAAGCTTGTAACCGTCAATATAAAGGATGGAACACTTGAAAAGGTTTTAGAAACTCTTTTTAAAGACCAGCCCTTAACATACTCCATTGTCGAAAAAACAATTATTATTAAAAATAAAGCTAAGCCATCTCGCTTACACATGCCTTTAGAGCCCAGAAACGAATCGATTGATAAAATTCCCATAAAAGGTAAGGTGAGTGATGAAAAAGGGGAGGCTCTTATCGGTGTAAGTGTTTTAGTAAAAGGCACCAGTGTCGGAACTGCGACAAATTCAGAAGGTAGTTTTTCTATTGCAGCCAATTCTGGTGATATACTGATATTCAAATATCTGGGATATATTCCGCAGGAAATTACCGTCACCAACGAGGAGATTATAAATGTAAAGTTGGTAGAAGATAAGGCCATGATGGATGAGGTGGTTGTTACCGCCTTAGGTATATCGAGAGAAAAGAAGTCGCTTGGATATTCTTCTCAGGCCGTCTCCGGAGATGATATCAATACGGTAAATACGGGCAACGTGACGAATGCATTATCCGGAAAAGTTTCGGGTGTTCAAATCAAGCGAAATTCTAACATTGGCGGTTCTACAAATATTGTCATACGTGGAAATAAGTCGTTAACCGGCGACAATCAGGCCCTATGGGTTATTGATGGTATTCCTATCGATAATTCAAACTTAAATGTTAAAGGCCAGAATACCGGAACAGGTGCTTCTTATGATTATGGTAATATGGCATCTGATATTAACCAGGACGATATCGAATCAATCAACGTATTAAAAGGGGCTGCTGCAACTGCTCTTTACGGATCCAGAGCCGCAAATGGTGCCATCATCATTACTACCAAGGCTGGTGCAAAGGGTATGAAATCACAGATTACCGTGAATTCTAACGTAACAACCGGAAGTATTGATAAATCAACATTTCCAACCTTTCAAACGCAGTATGGCGCCGGACTGGGCGCCGTTTATGGCGCCGGCAGAAATTCGTATTTCAATTCAGGCGACCCTGATGGTGATGGGGTAATGGATCCATTGGTGCCTTATGTGGCTTACGGATCATTTGGAGCACCTTACGACAAAAATCTTTTAGTTTACGATTGGAAGTCATTAGATCCTGAATCTCCAAATTATTTAACTAAAACTCCATGGGTAGCACCAGCAAATGGCCCGATAACCTTTTTCGAAAAGCCTTTAACTACGATCAATAACGTTGCTTTGGCAGGCTCGGGAGATAACTCAAACTATCGATTTTCTTATACAAATTACTCCCAGAATGGATTAATGCCCAACAGCAAAGTTAAGCGTAATAACGTGGCTTTCAACTCTTCATACAAGTTGAATTCTAAATTAACGGTGGCGGGAAACGCCAACTATGTCAACTCGGACGTACTGGGAAGAAACATGACGGGGGGAACAGGTAGTAACCAGGGGAATAACCCGGTTGCCACCTTCAGGCAGTGGTGGCAAACTCACGTGGATATCCAGGAGTTAAAATCAGCGTATTTTAACACCGGAAGAAACGTTAGCAATTACGCCGGTGGAACCATTGATAACGTATACTGGAATCAATACCAGATCTATTCTACAGATACAAGGAATCGCTTCTTTGGAAATGTTAATTTAAAATATGAGTTCAATGATTGGTTGAATGTAGACGGTCGCGTTTCTATCGACAACTATAATTTTACTCGTGAAGAACGTAGAAACAGTGGAAGTACTTATCCTGGAAAATATGATCGTCTGAATGCAAACTTCAAGGAAATAAACTATGATCTGATGCTGAACTTTAAACGTCAGCTATCGGATAAATTCAATGTCAGCGGGGTTTTAGGGTCCAACATCCGCCGAAACTTCATGGAAACCGTTAACATGGTAACCAATGGCGGCTTAATTGTGCCCGGCTTGTATGCAATTTCCAATTCGTTATCAGTACCGGCGGCACCTATTGAAAGTTTAACCCAAATTGGAGTGAACGGTGCGTACGGATTAGTATCATTTGGCTACAATAACTTCTTGTTCCTGGATCTTACTGCAAGAAATGACTGGTCATCCACCTTACCTGCAGAAAGCAATTCTTACCTCTATCCATCCATAGCAACCAGTGTAATATTTTCAGAATTGATAAAGAGTGATGTTCTTTCATTCGGTAAACTCCGGGTTAACTATGCGAAAGTTGGAAACGGTGCTCCCCCATTGAGTATTGTAGATGTACTTCAGAAGCCAACTCCATTTGGTACCCGTCAGATGTATGGTGTGACGGATAATAAAAACAATGAAAACTTAAAACCAGAGAGTACTTCTAGTTTTGAGGCAGGTATTGAAAGCCAGTTCTTCGGAAATCGCGTTGGGTTTGATATGTCTTACTATAAAACGAACACCAAAGATCAAATCATGCCGGTTGCTATAAGTCCTTCCACCGGATATACCTCCAAGTTCGTGAACGCAGGTGAAGTTGAAAACAAAGGGGTAGAGCTTACTCTCTCCGGTAGTCCTGTCAAAAGTGAAAAGTTTACGTGGAATGTGAATCTCAACTGGTCTAAAAATCAAAGTAAAGTATTATACCTGTTCGACGGGGTTGAAAACCTGGTTTTGGGAGGCCGGATCAATGCCACGGTTGGTCAGCCTTATGGTACAATCACAGGAAGAGACTTTGTTTATGTGAACGGCCAGAAACAGGTAAATCAGACTACCGGCGAATACATGCTTACCCAAGCTAACAACTATGTAATTGGTAATATAAATCCCGACTGGATTGGTGGTGTTCGGAATAGCTTCAGCTATAAGAATATTATTTTCAATTTCTTAATTGATATGCAGCAAGGAGGAGACCTCTTTTCGTCTGATATGTCAACCGGTAACAGGAATGGATTGTATGATAACCTGGTTGGTTTAAATGATCTGGGTAATCCAATGCGTAATTCTCTGGCAAATGGTGGAGGACTTATTCTTGAAGGCGTTGATGCCAGTGGAAACCGGAATACTGTTCGTACCCGGATGGATAATTATGCTCATGCTTTAGGAGCACTTAAAGCACCTGAAGCAATGTTCATCTACGATGCTTCTTACGTTAAACTGAGAGAGGCTTCGCTGAGCTATAAGATGCCGGTATCGATGCTAAAAAATACCCGGATAAAAGGTGTTCAGTTTACTCTGAGCGGATCTAATCTGTGGATAATCCATAAAAACTTACCATATGCAGACCCCGAAGCTGGTTTAAGTTCGGGCAACGTGCAGGGAATTCAAACCGGTGTTCTTCCCACAGTTCGTGAGTTTGGTTTTGGTGTAAATGTTCAATTCTAAATTTTTAATTAGACGATTATGAAAAGGATTATCATAGTGATCTTTATCTTTTTTTCGGTTTCATGTTCTAAAGATTTAGACTCTTTGAATGTTGACGTAAAAAATGCCACAACTGCATCGGGGGAATCTTTTTTCACGTTCGGTGTAAAAAACCTGTTTGACGTAGTCGGAGCGGCAGCCTATCCGGCATCAACGCCACTCAGTATGTCGCAGCTTTGGGCGCAGCATGTAACAGCAGTAACATACACAAATATCTCTCAGTACTATTACAGTGCTACCTGGAACGAAATGTATGTGAAAGTGTTGAAAAACCTCAAAGAAAGTGCACGTGTAACCTCCGAAAGGGTTCCTGTAGGTTCTGCCGAAACTATCCGGAAAGAAAACATGCTTGCCATTACTGAGATAATGCAAATCCAGGCATTTGCCCTGCTGGTTGAGGCTTTTGGCGACATTCCATACTCAGAAGCTCTTGACTATAATAACGTGCTTCCAAAGTATGACAAAGGGGATGTGGTTTATGCCGATCTTATCAACAGACTGAGCGCTGCCATCTCAAAACTGAACACTTCAGGGACAAGTTTTGCGACCGGAGACCCTGTTTATAACGGAGACGTAGATAAATGGAAGAAGTTCGCGAACTCGCTGAAATTGAAAATGGGTATGCGGATGATAGATGCGGACAACGCGTTGGGCACTGCCACAGTTATTGAAGCTATGCCCGGTGCATTTACCTCCAATGCTGATAATGCAAAGATGTCTTACTTAAGTGCCACGCCGAACACCAATCCACTCTGGCTAAATTTGGTTGAAGGAAACAGAAAGGATATAGTCATTGCCCAGCCTTTCGTGGACACATTGAATGTTAGAAATGATCCCAGACGCATTGTTTTTTTTACGCAGAAAAAGGGAAGCTTTATAGGTGCTGAAAATGGACAGGTTGTCTTATTTGATGATTATTCCAATTACGGAACCATGTTCCGTGATCCTGCGCTTCCTGAAATATTGATGGATTATTCTGCAGTTGAGTTTCTGAAGGCTGAAGCTGCGGAGCGCTCTATTGTGGGTACCCCTGCAAATGCAGAAACACATTATAACAATGCCATCAGAGCTTCATTTGACTACTATGGTATTGGAAGTAGTGCTGATGCTTACCTGGCTGGTGCCAATGTAAATTACAGTAGCGCTGCCGGTACCTGGAAACAAAAGATCGGCGTTCAAAAGTGGATCGCTTTGTTTAAGCAGGGACCTGAAGCCTGGACAGAATACCGGCGGCTGGATTACCCTGTTCTTCATGCCCCGGAAGGAGCATTCATTAACACAGTGCCGGTCAGATCAACTTATCCGATTTCAGAGCAAACATTGAATGGGGCGAACTACGAGGCCGCTTCTGCTGCCATCGGAAAAGATCTGCTGAACACTAAGCTGTTCTGGGATAAATTTTAATTCATTCATTAATATAAAATTAGGTTTATGAAAAAGATAGTTTTACTATGCTTCCTGATACTCTTTTCCGTTTATTCTGAGAAAAGCTTTGCACAGGCACAAAAATCACCAGAAAAATCGCCAGATCGTAAAGAAGGTGAAGGTCCCTGGACGCAATTGATCATTCGCGGAGTCACGCTAATAAACGGTACCCTCTCTCCCCCAATCGGTCCGGTTGATATCGTTGTTGAAGGTAACCGCATTGTAGATGTAGTCACTGTCGGCTTCCCAGGCGTATCTATTGACGCGGCTAAGCGCCCCCAGTTGAAGGCAGGTGGTAAAGAATTGCAGGCAGCGGGCATGTACCTGATGCCAGGCTTTGTAGACACGCACGCCCACATCGGTGGCGCACAGGCTCCGAGCGCCGAATACGTCTTCAAATTGATGATGGGCCATGGGGTCACTACTATCGCCGATCCGGGCAGTGGTAACGGTGCCGACTGGGTGCTCGATCAAAAAGCCCGGAGTGCTAAGAACCAGATCACCGCTCCCCGTATCAAGGCTTACGTTCGTTTTGGCCAGGGCAGTAAAACGCCCATTTCGACCGCCGAGCAAGCCCGTGAATGGATCCGGATGAATGCCAAGCGTGGTGCCGATGGAATCAAAAACGCCGGTAACAGCCCCGAAGTGATGACGGCAGCCATTGCGGAGAACAAGAAACTGGGCCTTCGTTCCATGATGCACCATGGTCAGACCATCGTGGGCCGTTGGAACGTATTGCAAAGCGCCAGGGCAGGTCTCAATTCCATGGAGCATTGGTATGGTTTGCCGGAGGCCCTGTTTTCTGACCGTACCGTTCAAAACTATTCTCTAGACTATAATTACCAGAACGAGCAGGATCGCTTCGGAGAGGCCGGCCAACTGTGGAAACAGTCGGCGGCACCTTTTTCCGCCCACTGGAACAAGGTGATGGATGAGCTGATCTCCCTTAATTTTACTTTATCGCCAACACTGGTTATTTACGAAGCCGGCCGTGACCTGATGCGGGCCCGTACGGCCGAATGGCACCAGGATTATACATTACCTGTTCTATGGGATTATTACAAACCCAATCGTGCGGCGCATGGATCCTATTGGTTCAGCTGGGGAACGGAGAAGGAGATCGAATGGAAAAGAAACTACCAGCTATGGATGACTTTTTTGAACGAGTATAAAAACCGTGGCGGCCGGGTGACGGTTGGGACCGATGCCGGCTTTATCTATGAGCTTTACGGATTTTCGTATCCGCGTGAAATGGAATTGCTTCGCGAGGCGGGCTTCCATCCGCTGGAGGTGATCAAAGCGGCCACGCTGAACGGGGCCGAGTCTTTAGGCATGGATAAAGATATCGGTTCGGTGGAGGTAGGGAAACTTGCCGATTTCGTGATCGTAGAAGAAAACCCGCTGCAGAACTTCCAGACATTATATGGTACCGGAGCCATCAAAGTAACGGCTGATAATAAGGTTGTTCGTGTAGGGGGAGTTAAATACACCGTCAAGGATGGTATCGTTTACGACGCAAAGAAGTTACTGGAAGATGTAAAGAAAATGGTCGACACCGAGAAGGCTAAAACAAACTATAAGGTAAATCAGCCCGGTGTTGAATAATAGCCAGGTGAACACTGTCATTTACCGGATTATACGAATATAAATACCATTCATACCCAAATCCATAATCATGAGAATACTTTCTAAAGTTTTCCTGTTGCTCGTACTAGGTTTATGTGTTAATAAATTTTCTTACAGCCAGATACAAAAATCGCCAGATCGTAAAGAAGGTGAAGGCCCCTGGACGCAATTGATCATTCGTGGAGTCACGCTAATAAACGGTACCCTCTCTCCCCCAATCGGTCCGGTTGATATCGTTGTTGAAGGTAACCGCATTGTAGATGTAGTCACTGTCGGCTTCCCAGGCGTATCTATTGACGCGGCAAAGCGCCCCCAGTTGAAGGCAGGTGGTAAAGAATTGCAGGCAGCGGGCATGTACCTGATGCCAGGCTTTGTAGACACTCACGCCCACATCGGTGGACGTCAGGCTCCCCACGCCGAATATGTATTCAAACTAATGATGGGCCATGGCGTTACTACTATCGCCGACCCCGGCAGTGGTAACGGTGCCGACTGGGTGCTCGACCAAAAAGCCCGGAGTGCTAAAAATGAGATCACCGCGCCTCGGATAAAAGCTTACATTGGTTTTGGCCAGGGCAGCAAAACGCCCATCTCGACTGCCGAGCAAGCCCGTGAGTGGATCCGGATGAATGCCAAGCGTGGAGCCGACGGTATCAAAAATGCAGGTAGCAGCCCGGAAGTGATGACGGCAGCTATTGCAGAGAACAAGAAACTGGGTTTGCGTTCAATGATGCATCATGGTCAGACGATTGTGGGCCGTTGGAACGTATTGCAAAGCGCCAGGGCAGGTCTCAATTCCATGGAGCACTGGTATGGTTTGCCAGAGGCCCTGTTTTCTGACCGTACCGTTCAAAACTATTCTCTAGACTATAATTACCAGAACGAGCAGGATCGCTTCGGAGAGGCCGGCCAACTTTGGAAACAGTCGGCAGCACCTTTTTCCCCTCACTGGAACAAAGTAATGGACGAACTGATCTCCCTTAATTTTACTTTATCGCCCACACTGGTTATCTACGAGGCCGGCCGTGACCTGATGCGTGCCCGTACGGCCGAATGGCACCAGGATTATACGCTTCCGGTTCTATGGGATTATTATAAACCCAATCGTGCGGCCCATGGATCTTACTGGTTCAGCTGGGGAACCGAGAAGGAGATCGAATGGAAAAGAAACTACCAGTTGTGGATGACTTTTTTGAACGAGTATAAAAACCGTGGCGGCCGGGTGACGGTCGGAACCGATGCCGGTTTTATCTATGAGCTATACGGATTTTCATATCCGCGTGAAATGGAACTGCTTCGCGAAGCCGGCTTCCATCCGCTGGAGGTGATCAAGGCTGCAACGCTGAACGGAGCCGAATCTTTAGGTATGGATAAAGATATCGGTTCGGTGGAGGTGGGAAAACTTGCTGACTTCGTGATTGTAGAAGAAAACCCCCTTCAGAATTTCCAGACCTTATATGGTACCGGCGCTATCAAAGTGACGGATGATAATAAGGTGATTCGTGTAGGCGGCGTCAAATATACCGTCAAGGATGGTATCGTTTACGATGCAAAGAAGTTACTGGAAGATGTAAAGAGAATGGTCGATACCGAGAAGGCTAAAACCAACTATAAGGTAAACCAACCTGGTGTTGAATAAGGGCATTTTAGGTTTTGGTTAGGTTTGTACAATATTCTACTGCGGTGGTCGCATTACCACTGCGGTGGATATTGTCTTTCTTATTTCATTGCTGTTCGGGACTTTTAAGCCTCCGCACCAATCTGACTTGATAGGTGCATTCAATCATGCGGGTTGCGCATACATTCAATTTTATTTCTGACGGGACTATACAAAATGGATATATATCAAATGATATCAATCGGCCTTTACATGCTGTTGATGATCGCTATAGGTTTTTATGCTTACAAAAAATCGACTTCTAACGTAGATGAGTTCTTACTGGGCGGTCGAAAAATGGGCGCCGCCGTGACCGCTTTATCAGCAGGCGCCGCAGACATGAGCGGATGGCTTTTGATGGGATTGCCCGGAGCGATGTTCGTATCAGGGATCTCCGCCAGCTGGATCGCCATCGGACTTACCATCGGCGCCTACCTCAACTATGTACTTGTAGCGCCCTCCTTACGCGTTTATACAGAGAAAGCACAAAATGCAATTACCATCCCGGATTTCTTTGAGAAGCGGTTCCGTGACAAGTCGAAATTGCTCCGATTTATATCAGGTGGGGTCATCCTGGTATTCTTTACACTCTACACTTCAGCCGGCATGGTGTCGGGTGGTAAACTATTTGAATCTGCTTTTGGTATGGACTATAGCTCCGGCTTATGGCTTACCAGTTCGGTAGTAGTTCTATATACCTTTTTAGGAGGTTTCCTGGCAGTAAGCTTAACAGATTTCGTTCAGGGAACTATTATGGTGCTGGCGCTGGTTTTGGTTCCCATTGTCGTTTTCACAGATCTTGGTGGAGTAAGTCCTGTTTTTGAGGCCATTGGTAATAAGGATGCCAGCTACCTGAGTTTGTTTGAAGGAACTACCGCCATTGGTATCATTTCTTTGATGGCCTGGGGGCTCGGATATTTCGGTCAGCCACATATTCTCGTGCGTTTCATGGCCATAGACACGGTAAAGCAGCTCAGATCGGCAAAGAAAATAGGAATTACCTGGATGATTTTTACCGTTGGCGGCGCTATGCTGGTCGGGCTGGTTGGGATCGCCTATATGGAAAACAAGAATTTAAGTATAGGTGATCCTGAAACCATTTTTATCTATTTCTCCAGAACCCTGTTCCATCCCTTAATAGGAGGCTTTTTATTATCCGCTATTTTAGCCGCGGTAATGAGCACCATCTCTTCACAGTTGCTGGTAACCTCCAGCTCTCTGACCGAAGATTTTTACAAATCTTTTTTAAGGAAAACTGCCCCTCAGAAAGAACTCTTGCTAGTAAGCAGACTATCCGTTTTTGTGGTAGCTGTTGTTGCTTTGCTTCTGTCACTTAACCCCAGTGAGAGCATTCTGGAACTGGTCGGACACGCCTGGGCCGGTTTCGGTTCTGCATTTGGTCCGCTTATACTCCTTTCCCTTTTATGGAAAAATACCAGCCGGAACGGCGCTATTTCCGGTATGCTGGTTGGTGGTATCACTGTTTTGCTTTGGGTATATATGGATCATCGCTATAAAGAAGTCTATTCAATGATCCCGGGTTTTGGCCTGTCAATGATCTCGATTGTGATAGTCTCTTCTTTCAGCACTCCCCCCGCTCATGAAATTCAGCAGGAATTTGACCAGGTAAAGCAGGAGTTAAAGGAAACTTATTAATGATTTTGACATTCATATCTTTAATGTTAATGGACTATCGAAGAGCATAAAATAAGGCAGTGTTAATGTGAAGCATCTTGAGCCGTGGCGAACAGGGCCAATGCTTCGCCACGGAGTAGATGAAAATCCTGGATTTGGCCAAAAAGGAGCGTCGGCGATCAAAACCGGGCCTAGGGCTTGAGTTATCATGATTGGGCCATTATTGAATCTCCCTGCAAGGTTATTAAAACTGCTTGTGACGCGACTGAAATGCAGACTGTAAATCTTATAAAATAGGATCACAGCGTTAGGTAAAGTTCAAAGAATGAATAGAAACATATTTGGATTCTATAAAAAACTAACCATATATTGTACATTAGTAAGAAAGGAAGTTTAGTCGCTTTGTCACTTTTTATGTCACAGCACAAACAAATGCCAAAATTTTCGATTCTTGCATTATATTTAATTCCTCTAATGCTAAAGCTTATCCTATGAGTATTTTCAGACAAGTAGCAAATGCCGTTGGAAATGTGATTGGATCGTTTTGTTCGAACGATATGGATGTGATGAGCCCAGAAGTCCGGAGAATTTTGTCTAACCCAACAGACAGAGAAAAATATATTAAGGCTGTTCAATCTCTAAAAGAACACCCTGAGAAAAAACAGGAAGAAATCACGCTTTCTAATAACTAAAAACTAACACTGGTATCTTAAATACCAGATGGAGTCCCAGTTTACCATTAGCAGTGTTGTTTTTATTGTATTGCTGATTGTACCAGGCGTCTTTTTTAAGCGATTTTATATCAAGGGCATTTCGCAAAGCAACTTGGCGCTGGCTTATTTGCTGACAGACTAATTACCAGTATTTTCTGGGAACTTCTGATCCAGATTATAACCTTTGTTATTTTTAGTAACACCTTTAATTTTACTTTTAATACCATCCGGCAGCCGTTGTCTCAAGTATATGGTGATCTTTCCGAGCATAGTATTCCTGATTTTTCAACAAGTAATTTAGGTTATGCACTGGCATATATGTTTGCTTCGATTTTTGTTGCAGCTCTTGAGGTTGACAGTACAGTTCCGGATCTTGAATTGCGAAAGTCGTTAGATGGTAATATATCACCTTTGAAATAGTAGTGCCAGGAAGCGACCGTTATAACTACGGCTACGAATACCTGCGGAATTTATCGCAAAAAGAATCGTTTGGCCGTTAGCCAACGCCCATAAAGTAGATCTGAGAACGGTTGCTTTACAAGTAATGCTCATTTCCTCATCATTTGCTCCTTTGCTAGTTCACTCATTTTTTCCCCCTATTCTTCGTATGGAAATTCAACAATAAATTCTGTCCCTGACCCCGGGATACTATTGACAGAAATGCTTCCGCCCAATGTCTCTACCTGTGTTTTTACAATAAACAAGCCCATCCCTTTACCTTCAATGTCAACGTGAAAGCGGGAGTAGAGAGTGAAAATTTTATCAGCATACCGGCCAAGATCTATACCGCGGCCATTATCTTTGAAACTAAGAAATAGCCTACCATCTTTTACGTGGCTTTTTATGCGGATAAGTGTGTATTTACCACTTTGTTTAAATTTGATACTATTGACAATTAAGTTATAGAAGATACTAAACAGATAGTTTTTAAGGGTATAAAGATGATCAAGGGCAGAAAAATCTGTTATTATCTGTACTTCTTCTGTTTGCAAAAGGTTTTCAAGGCTCGATCTGATCTCTTCAATAAGCTGAGAAAAATAGACTGTTTCCTTAGTTTCTCTTATCTCCCGTTTAATTTCCAAAGTGTAACTAAGATCTTTTATGATCGAATCCAGTCTTTCCACTGCCTTGAATAAATACTGTATAAGCTCAAGCCGTTCTTCCGGCGTAGTACTATCACTTTTCATCACTTCAGCTATACCTAATATACTTGCTACAGGGCCACGAACGTCATGGGAAACGATTTGAGCAAATAACTCGAGGTTTTTGTAGTGCTGAGCCATGTCATTAATAATTCTGGCCCTTTCGAGCTCTGCCATTTTGCGGTCTGTAATGTCGCGGGCTATCCAGAATACGGTGTCTTCAGTTAACGGTGATATCCTACCTTCAAACCAAAGTGTTTTATCATCAACCTTTAGATTATATTCAATATCTGCGGGTTGGAGGGTTTTTAAGGTCCGCTGAATTTCTTCCAGGACCAGATCAACATGTTCCGACGGAAGCAAATCACTTATTTGTGTTCCTTTAGAAAGCGGGTATAGTTTTGAAGCTTGTGTAGGCGCTATTTTGCGATACTTTCCACTGCCATCCAAAACCATCACCAAATCAGACATGGCAGCAAATAATGATCTTAGTTCCCGTTCTGATCTATTCAGTGTTTCGGCGGTTAGTTTATGTTCCTGAATCTCTTCTTTCAGTTTTTTATTGGCAACTTCCAGTTCTTTTGTTCTTTCCGCAACTCTTCGTTCGAGTTCATCATTGACCTTTTGTATTTGCGCCTTCGATTCTCTAAGCACTGGCACCTCAATAATTTCCCAGGCACCCCGACGCTTGGTAATAACAGCTTCATGTACACGGGCTACATCAAGTATTTCAGCTGCACCGAACTTCGTAATAGAATAAGTACAAAGAATAATAATCTGTTGGCCAGCAACTAAATCATTAAGTTCAGATTCATATTCAATGAAATCACTCCATGTGTCGTAGTCAACCCATGATTCATTCCCGTTTACCCTTAAACCATTTAAGCCGCGGGAACGTACAGAGTCTATTTTTTCCAGCCACCCTGCAACGGTATCTTCTTTTGAAAACCTGCCGTCTTTAACATACCAGGCCGAATGAGGGAGTATCTCTATCTGCTGTTCTTTTAAATATTGCTGAAAATCCGGAATTACTTTATGTAGTTGCTCTTTGGCATCCTCTACTGTGACAGGCTCGCTGGTAATCCATATACAATATTCATTGTTCTCCAGCCCGGCTTTAAAATAGGGAATCAGAATGTCCAGCAGGTCATGCTTAGTTTCGTAGAATTGGCAATAGTGCTTGCCCCATTCGCTATCGCCAAGTACCTCAATACCAGTAGGAGTTGATTCGTTAACCATGATGCCATCTCGGTCTGAAGGGCTTAGTTAAATGTACGAAAAAGCCGGTTCAAAATCTAAATAACCGGCCTCCCCCCTGACATGCGAAAAGCACATTTAATGCGCGTTAAATTTTGCTCGCCTTTAGGATCTGAATACCGGCTAGCCCGGTTTTTTTGACAATTTTCCGGATAACACCATCCAGTTCTTCTGCCGCAGTCGATACATTTATCACCCGGGCACTCATGTCGGCGTAAAGCGTATAGTTGCTGCTAAAAACATGGACATCACATCGTGCGGGATATCGTCAATAAATCGAAGTCTGTTGGTTTTATTTGTTCATCTACCCCTTAGCGCTCACCTTAGTCCCGATGTAGTTTAAACAACTACTCGTTTTTCATAACCTTAACTATAAGAGGATACTTGGTCTATATCTTCTTTTGTAGGGGCGACTCATAAATGATCCAGGCTGGAGAGAGCTACAAAAGGAAAATCATTATGCAGCTTTTAGATGCCTTCTAAATAACTTCACATTCCCCTTAGAAAAATTGTGAGTAACAATGAGCACGATAAATTGATTCTTGTTTTATTACTTTGCAGTTTAACAAACATATATATACTAATAACATGTCCAAAAAAGCAATTTTGATATTCCCGTTTATGCTCATCGCGCTAATGTCTGCTTTCTCAAGCGCAGCTGCGAAATTGGATTTTTATCAGATCAAAATCTACCACTTAAAAACCGGGGAGCAGGAGAAGAAGGTTCACGAGTTTCTGGAGAAAGCCTACCTGCCGGCATTACACAGGGCAGGGCTATCCAGCATAGGGGTATTTAGCCCTATTGAATCTTCACAAGCAGGCAGGGCAGGAGAGGAAAAGCAAATTTATGTTTTTATCCCCTTCCCTTCCAGAGAGGTTTTCTTCAATTTAGACTCCAAATTACGGAAGGACAAAAAATATCTTGAAGATGGAACCGGGTACCTGGACGCAGAATACAATGAACCTCCCTATCAAAGAATTGAAACAATTTTGCTTGATGCCTTTGAAAAAAGTCCACGTTTCAACCTGCCGAAACTAAATTCACCAAAAAGGGAAAGGGTTTATGAATTAAGGAGTTATGAAGGTCACACAGAAAAAATTTCAGCCAACAAAATCCGGATGTTTAATTTAGGTGATGAAGTTGGCTTGTTCAAGCGGCTGAGTTTCAACGCGGTTTTTTATGGAGAGGTAGTGGCGGGAAGCACAATGCCAAACCTGATGTACTTAACCACATTTGAGAGCATGACAGACAGAAATGCGCATTGGGACGCGTTTGGCAAAGACGATTATTGGAAAAAACTATCTGCTCTTCCAGAATATAAAAACAATGTATCTAAAAATGTAACTACGTTCTTATATCCGGCAGATTATTCAGATATCTGAGCGGTGAACCGGGTACGATTAACCGCGAATTCTTGAAGCTTGCATTGAAACGCCCTCTAAAATTTGAAACTTTTTTGTGCGCTTCGTTGAATTTACATAGTCCATCCAGCAATTCACTAAGCCTGGATCCTGCATCCGTTAAGGCATACTCTACTTTTAAAGTTTTTTCTGCTTTGGTAGTTTAACTAAAGTGTTAGAAATAAAAACGTTTCCTATCCTTGCCTATCTTGATCAATTCTTTCCCCTTTTTACCCTTCTCGTCCTGACGGAATGGGCAAGGAACTCAACCAGCATCGCAGGATATTGTCAATAAATCGAAGTCTGTTGGTTTTATTTGTTCATCTACCCCTTAGCGCTCACCTTAGCCCCCATGTAGTTTAAACAACTACTCGTTTTTCATAAGCTTAACTATAAGAGGATACATGGTCTATATCTTCTTTTGTAAGGGCGACTTATAAACGGTCCGGGCGGCTCCTGGCGGAGTGGTGTGCCTCGTCAGCATGGATCATTTAACCCACATAGCTGTACAAAGCCGCTGTTCCGGTTTTTCACCTTTTTTGATATTAAACGACCATGATATTTAAAATTTTAAGTACAAAAACAGACTATATCGAAACAATGTGCCGCTGCCTCGAATTAAAGGATGCAGAGCCCGGTTCTGAGGAGTTTGAAGAACGGGAAATTTTACTTGTTTTAATCAAAGATTATGAATTCCGGCAGGTGAATGCGTCTGTTCACGAATGATGTGGTATGATGGTACTGCTTCCCAAATTGTGAACGAACGTTTAAATATAATTGCTGAGATGGAGACTAAAAATTTGTACAGGAGGCTGATTTCATGGTGACCATGCTGCTCTTCGTGAAATCTGAGTCAGGGGTAGAGCTCTTGTAATTCAGCGGATTTAAGTTATTTCATAAAAAATTAGACATCAGAGTTATGGAAGTTGACAACACATTTTGGATTGGATTCAATGTATTTGTACTTCTCATGCTAGCGCTTGATCTGGGTGTATTCAACCGGAAAGCCCACGTAGTCAGTGTTAAAGAAGCTTTGATATGGTCAGGGATTTGGGTTTCACTGGCTTTAGTGTTCAATGGCCTGATTTATTATTGGTTTGGGGAGCATAAGGCCATCGAATTTTTAACCGGCTATGTGATTGAAAAATCCTTAAGTGTAGATAATATCTTCGTCTTTGTGCTGATCTTCAGTTACTTCCGGATACCGCAAGAGTACCAGCATAAAGTGTTATTCTGGGGCATCCTGGGAGCCTTAATCATGCGGGTGATCTTTATTTTTGCCGGGGTTGCTTTGATAGAGAAATTTCACTGGACCATTTATATTTTCGGTGTGTTTCTGATTTACACCGGCTATAAGATGTTCACGGAAAAGGATAAGAAAATGGATCCGGAAAAAAATCCTGTAATCCGGTTTTTCAGAAGAATCATGCCCGTTACGGATCAGTTGCATGGCGACAAATTTTTTGTCAGGCAGAATGGTAAAAACTTCGCCACTCCTTTATTCCTCGTGCTGATTCTGATCGAAACGACCGATGTCGTTTTCGCGGTAGACAGCATTCCTGCCATATTGGCCATTACTCAGGATGAATTTATAGTCTACACTTCCAATGTTTTTGCTATCCTCGGTCTACGATCGTTGTATTTTGCACTCGCGCACCTGATTAACCGGTTTATTTATCTATCCTACGGACTTGCCATCATCCTCGTATTTGTAGGGCTTAAAATGGTTATGGTGGATGTCTTCAAGATCCCCACATTTATCTCTCTGCTGGTTATTGCGCTTGTGATCAGCGGAAGTGTGCTGCTCTCATTTATAAAAACAGAACGTAAGTAAACACGTTGCCTCAGCTTAAGAGACGTTGCATGTGATGTCTCTTTGGATCACAGCGTTAGGTAAAGTTCAAAGAATGAATAGAAACATATTTGGATTCTATAAAAAACTAACCATATATTGTACATTAGTAAAAAAGGAAGTTTGATCACTTTGTCATTTTCCATATCTGACAAAAACAAATGCCAAAATTTTCGATTGTTGCATTATATTTGAGCCCTTTAATCCTAAAAGCTTATACTATGAGTATCTTCAGACAAATAGCAAGTGCGGTTGGAAATGTGATTGGGTCGTTTTTTTCGAACGATATGGATGTAATGAGTCCGGAAGCCAGGAGGATATTGTCTAACCCAACAGACAGAGAAAAATATATTAAGGCTGTTCAATCTCTAAAAGAACATCCTGAGAAAAAACAGGAAGAAATCACGCTTTCTAATAACGAAAAACTAACACTGGTATCTTAAATACCAGATGGAGTCGCAGTTTACCGTTAGCAGTGTTGTTTTTATTGTATTGCTGATTGTACCAGGCGTCTTTTTTAAGCGATTTTATTTTCAAGGGCATTTCGCAAAGCAATTTGGCGCCGGCTTATTTGCTGACAGACTAATTACCAGTATTTTTTGGGGACTTCTGATCCAAATTATAACGTTTGTTATTTTTAGTAACACCTTTAATTTTACTTTTAATACCATCCGGCAGCCCTTGTCGCAAGTATACGGTGAGCTTTCCAATCATAGTATTCCAGATTTTTCAACAAGTAACTTAGGTTATGCACTGGCCTATATGTTTGCTTCGATTTTTGTTGCAGCCCTACTGGGAACGGTCTTACATATAATAGTTAGGTTCTTTAAAATTGATGTTAAGTTCCAGGTTTTTAGGTTTGCCAACCAGTGGCACTACTATTTCAAAGGAGATATATTATCATCTGACGACTTTCGCAATTCAAGATCCGGAACTGTACTGTCAACCTCAGCAGACGTTATCCTGGATAATGGGGATGGGTCATCTAGGATGATCTCAGGTTTTTTAACCCAATATACAATCTCGGCAAAAACGGGTGAACTTGAAGCAATCTATTTAACAGGGGCTCAGCGATTTTCAAAAACGTCCGGTTGTCTCAAAGATATTCCGGGAGATTGTCTGTTAATACCTTATAATCGGGTTATTGATCTGAACTTAAGGTATACGATAAAGGCAACAAAGGATTCAAGAAAAATTTTGTGGAGGAATATTATTAATGGTTTCGGGCTGATAGGTGCACTATTGATTTTAGTATCTCCCTGGTTCCTTTCAATAAGCATTGTGAGAATATTATTGGGAATCGTTTCTGCTCTGGTTGCCTGGGTGCTAATGTTAGCAATTCTTCAAAGTCCTTTCCCGGTCCAACCAGAAAACAAATTGAAAGGTGGAGCAATCGCAGTTTTGTTTGTAATGTTTCTGGTATTCTCAGTTGTTGCCCTTCTTGTGCTCAGATTGGTGTAAACAATATTGAATTGTTATTTACACATTTACCAATCCTCATTTGCACATTTACTCATCTGCATATTCTTTGCTGATAGGAGAGGATCTCACCTTGACAAACCCTCCCTAAATCCCATCAAAAATCAGCATTTCCCGTCATTACTAAATCCTCATTTGCACATCTCCTCATCTGCATATTTGCACATTGTCACCCTTTCTTTCATTTGCACATCTACTAATTTCCACATTTGCCTGCCGTTCCCTCAATATTCCCTACCGTTCACCCTTTTTCTTCATTTCCACATTTACTCATTTGCATATTTGCACATTTTACTCATTTGCACATTTCCCTACCGTTCCCTCAATAAATCCTGCCATTCACCCTTTTTATCAAGTAATTAACCCCGATAGCTTTATATTGAGGAATTATTTCACCTGGCATCATGAGATTTGTATATGCAAAATTGTTTTGAAAACTAAAGCTGGGTATTCTGCGAGAGACATGTTGCGATAAAAGGGCTAGACAATCGCAGTTATCGAAAATCTCGTACCAAACGATGATCATATGGGGAAATATGCCTTTTATCTAAATGCCTTCCCGGAATCGAGGTTCATCCTTTCCGGAATCGCCCCGCTTATGATAATATAGTCTGCTCCCATAGCATTACGGGTACCGTATCGATCTAATAATCCGGGAGTTCAGTCTCAGGCATTCTTAACGAAATTGATGGCTCTTGTCAACAATAAAAAACTGCTAAAAAAAATAAAACTGAAACCCTATTTGTTCGTATAAGGGATGAGCAACCTTGAATGCACTATTTATAACATTGTTCCTATGCTGACCCAAGTTGATTAATTCCATACACATTGAGGCGATTTTCAACGCTTTTCCGTCCGGGTGCCTGATTGTATTGCCTGATTGCCCCCGTTTTACGATCGTTAGTGCTAATGAAGCTTTTTGCCGGACTACAGGTGTGCCCAACTGCGAGTTAATCAATAACGGAATATTTGAAGTTCTCACAAATAATCCGGGAGCAAATGGGGGTCGTGAAATGAAAGAATGCCTGGAGATGGTAATTGCTTCCAAAGCGCCTCGCAAAATGGATACACAAAAATATAGTATTCCAATTCAAGGCACTGAAAATTTCGAAATCAGACACTGGAGTACCGAAATTTCCCCGATTCTAAATGCGGCTGGTGAGGTCGAACTTCTCCTTTGTGTATCGACAGATGTAACGGAGCAGATTGTAAACGATGTTACAGAGAAGAGGAAGGCCGCATGGGAAATGAACGTCCTTATCAATAACACAGAAGAATCATTTCTTTTACTGGATAAAAACTTAAAGATCGTTTCGTTCAATCAGCAATTCTATAAACTCTTCGAAAGCCATTTTGGCAGGATTGTAAAGAAGGGTGACCCAATTTTAGAATATACACAGCCAGAACGAAGGGAAGTTGTCAGAACTATATATCAAAAAGTATTAAGTGGCGAAGCAATATCCACAGAACTTGTCATTCCCCTTTCGAATGGTTTTCAGGAGATTTATTGTTTAAGGTATAAACCGGCTCGTGACGAGGAAGGTAATATAATTGGTGCTTTTGTAACCATGAAAGATATTACAGAAGCTGCGCAGGTTAAAGCGGAATTAGAACATAACGAAGCAAAGTTTCGGGCATTTTTCGAAAATAGCATGGATGGCATCCTTCTTACGGTACCTGACGGCAGAATTCTGTCAGCGAATCCGGCTGCCTGTACACTTTTCAGAATGACTGAGTTGGAAATTTGTAAGGCGGGAAGGTTTGGACTGATTGATCGTGCCGACCAAAGGCTAAATCTTTTATTGAAGGAACGCCGGGAAAAAGGCAAAGCAAAAGGTGAAATTACGTTTCTACGAAAAGATGGAAGCAAATTTCCCGCAGAGGTCTCGTCGGCGATTTTTGTCGATGCATATGGCGAAGAAAGAACCTCGATGATTATTCGGGATATCACCGAAAGTAAAGAAGCCGAAGCAGTCATACAATCAGGTATCCAACGCTTTAATTATGTAACCAAAGCAACGTCAGATGTTATATGGGATTGGAACCTGGATGCTGAAACTACATACTGGGGCGAAGGAATCCAAACTATTTTCGGGTATACACCCTCGGAGAATGTAACCAATCGCAATTCATGGAAAGACCGTATTCACCCGGACGATATTCACCGGATTTTAAAAGAAATATACCAGGTGGTTGATGGAGCAGAATTAAATTGGACTGCAGAATACCGATATCTGAAGGCAGATAAAACATATGCTTTTATTTCCGACCGGGGATTCGTCATCCGGAATGAGCAAGGCAAAGCTACAAGAATGGTCGGTGCCATGCAGGATATTACTAAAAGGAAGAATGACGAATTTGCCTTGCAGCAAAGCGAATCCCGCCTTATGGGGATCATTGCTTCGCAAACCAATTATATTCTCCGGATCGATCTTAACGGTAATTACTCCTACTACAACCAAAAGTTCATGGATGATTTTGGTTGGATTCACGACCAAATTAATTTAATTGGCATAAGCAGTAAGGCGTCTGTTATGGAGTATCATCACCCCCGGGTGATAGCTACTGTTGAAAAGTGCCTGGCCAATCTGAACGAAGTTTTCCAGGTTGAAATTGACAAGCCCGCCAGAAACGGGGGTGTAAAGACGACCTTTTGGGATTTCATTTGTCTCACAGACCCGGAGGGTCAGCCTGCTGAAATTCAATGCGTCGGAATTGACATCTCTGACAAGAAAAAAGCTGAAACGGACCTTATTTCTACTTTGGCAGAAAAGAACACGATCCTTGAGAGCATAGGTGATGCGTTTTTTGCCGTGGATAAAAGCTGGACAGTAACTTACTGGAACCGCCAGGCAGAAAAAATGTTGAGCACGCCCAAAATAGAAATCGTAGGCAAAAATTTGTGGGACGTCTTTTCGAAAAGTATAGATTCCGTTTCTTACCAAAAATACAATCAGGCCATCAATACAAATAATGCCGTTCTCTTTGAAGACTATTATCCGTCTTTAGAAAAATGGTATGAAGTGAGTGCTTATCCTTCGGATAACGGTTTATCAGTTTATTTTAAGGATGTAACAGAACGTAAACTTCATACAACTGCTTTAAAATTAAGCGAACAACGTTTTAAAGCACTAGTTCAGGAAGGCTCTGACTTAATTAGTATCCTGGACGAAAAGCGCCATTATAAGTATTTAAGTCCAGCTTATAATACTCTGCTTGGATTAGAACTCAAGGAAATGATAGGTACAAAAGCGTTAGATCGTATCCATCAAGACGACAGGGAAAGGGTTTCTCAAACTTTGGCGCTATTACAAACGCAAAAACGCGTTCAGTATTCTCCATACAGGTACAGAGCGGACGATGATCAGTATCGCTGGCTGGAATCTATCGCAACAAACCTTGCCGACGATCCAGCAATTAAAGGGATTCTCTTTAATTCAAAAGATGTTACAGAACGGATAAAGTACATTCAGGCTATTGAAGAGCAAAATATAAATCTACGGGAAATTGCCTGGATACAGTCTCACCTGGTTCGGTCACCAGTATCCCGTATCCTGAGTTTAGTTGATTTGATGAAAAATTATCAGGACACGATAAATCAGACTGAGATTTTGAATCATCTTCATGATTCAGCTCAGGAATTAGATGTGTTAATCAGAGATATTGTTGATAAAACTCAAAAAATTGATCTGTAGGCCTTCTTGCATGCCGTTTTAGAACTTTCTTAATGCTCCACTCTGTAATAACGACATGAAAACCCATCCGCTACCGGTTAAGCGCCTGTAATACGACAAAACCATCCTGGTTTAGAGCAGAACCTGACTGGTGTTGCTGCCATACCATTGCTGAACAGGCTGGTCACTAAAGGCCTTCTTTAACTTTTAAATGGAGAAAAACTAAAACACTATTTTACCTTTCCCGTAGTATGCATAGAGTAAATACCTTTAATCAAAGGAAAACTTAACTCCTAAATTACCAGCTATCATTCTAACAGAGAAACATGAGTAAATATCGCATTGTAGTCATGGAGGATAATGCAGATGTTATCTCAATAATAAAGCAGCATTTATTAACTATAGGCTATGCCGACCCTGAGGTCTTATTTTGCACCAATCTTATGCAGGCCGGCGAAGCGAGTAATAGTGATCCTGAATGCATCATAGCGGCATTGTCTCTTTCGGGTTCACCGGGCAAGGATCTCATTCAGGGTTTTCTGCAAAATTTCCACAGGTTCCTGTTATTGGACTAACAGACTTTGCGGATATCTCAAGGGCTATAGAAGCGATTAAAACGGGGGCAGAGGATTACCTGGTTAAGGGAGAATTCAACCACTACGACCTGCTAAAAGCAATCAGACTTGCGCGGATCCGTAAAGGAAACGCCCATAACGGTCGGCTATTCGACGAAAGCCCGCTACCCATGTATATCTATGACGATCTTACCTTTGAATTTCTGGAGGTCAACGAAGCCGCCTTGCGTCAATATGGTTATGACAGGGAGGAGTTTCTTTCTATTAATGCCAATCAATAAGACCTCCGGAAGAAATTGCAGCCTTCACAAAAGCGAACCTGGATGTTCCGGAAACTTACTTTGATTTTGGCCGATGGAAACATAGTCGGAAAAGCGGGGAAATATTCTTCGTACATATTTATGCACACACCATTGAGTTTGAAGGTAAAAGGGCAAGATTTGTTCTGCCGACAGATGCAGCAATATTACAAAAGGGCGTTTACCGGCGAAGCCTATAAAATTATATTGGAGCAAAGGCATGAGGGCAAAGACAGGTTTGAAGAAGTCAGCTTTAACCCCATCCGGGATAAAAATGACAGGGTTAATGGAATCAGTTGCTTCTCCAGGGACATTACCGCGGAATATCTGCATCTGAGAACGATAGAAAGACAAAACCGACAGTTGCGGGAAATTGCCTGGATACAATCCCATGAAGTCAGAAGTCCGCTTGCTGGTATCATGGGACTTGTGCCATTGTTTAATCATGAAAACGCAGTCGATCCGATTAATTCACACATCCTTAGTATGATTGCCGAAGCCTCTACGAGGCTTGATACTATCATAAGGAAAATAAACGATAAGGCTCAGGATTTCGACCATGATTAATTTAGAAAATCTAACCATCCCATGGCCGTTTAAGTGGTTAAAAAAATACGTATGTGGCCATAGTATGCTTGATTCGCTCCTCCAACGAACCCCCAATAATCCCTGCCGTTCACCCCTCCATCATTTGCACATTTACTCACTTGCATATTTGCACATTGTTACCCTTTTCCTTCATTTGCACATTTGCCCATCTCCTCTACTGCACATTTGCACATTGTTACCCCTTCCTTCATTTGCACATTTACTCATTTACTCATTTGCACATTGATTAACCGTTCCCTCAATAATCGCTACCGTTCACCATTTTTAAATTCCATTAATTGCCGGAAGTGATAAAAAAACTTAAGTTTAGCGAAATAATGGTTTATCATTTTTGCTCTCGATGATGTACCTGGTGGATATCTTACAATATTTATAACCCATGGCTCAATTTGTAGAAGGCAATAATCTGAACAGTGTATTAGAGAACATTATTAGAAATGCAGATGAATACTTGTTTCTCATTTCCCCTTACATTAAACTTCATGATCGGATCAAGGATCAGTTAAAACTTAAAAAATCAAACTCTGAATTGCAGATCACTGTTGTATTTGGGAAAGCAGAGAAAGGAACGAACCGTATCTCCCTGGAAGATGCTGACTTTTTAAAGACCTTTCCGAATATTGAAATTCGCTATGAAAAGAACCTGCATGCAAAGTACTACGCAAGCGAGGATGGCGCCTTAATTACTTCCTTAAATCTTTATGATGCTTCTCAAAATGTCAACATAGAAGCAGGCGTTTATATGCAGACTCCCGGGAACCTTGTGAGTGCGCTTACAGGCTGGAGTAAAGATGCCGGTCTTGATGATGATGCTTTCTGCTATTTTAATGAAGTCATTGAAAACAGTACGCTGCTCTTTAAGAATGCTCCGGAGATTGAGACCAGCATGCTCGGTTTGAAAAAGAGCTACCTCGCTTCTAAAGTTGAAGTCGACGAACTGGACCAGTTCTTCAGCAGTAAAGAAAAGTCAACCAATTTCTCGGGATATAGGTCATATGATAAAAAGCCTATGGTTGACTATTCATACAACCGGCCATCGTCTTTAGGTTACTGCATTCGTACCGGCCGACAAATTCCATTTGATTTACAAATGCCTTATTCCAAAGATGCCTTTCGAATTTGGTTGCAATTTGGGAATGACGAATACCCGGAAAAGTATTGCCACTTTTCAGGCGACGCTGCTAACGGAGATACGTGCTTTAAAAAGCCAATCCTGGGGAAATACTGGAAACAGGCACGGGAAAGAGGGTGATAATCCTCAATTCGCGAATCGAGGATAAGTCAAGTTATTGTGAGCTTTCGCAACTATCCAGCCTGCTAAACTTTGCCTGTTTACTCCTCAAAGCAAATGGTTGGCTTAAACATGGCACCGTTATACATTTTGTTGCGCAGATAGATTGCATAGGTTCTCGTAATCTTTGAAACATTATGGGAATCACATCAACACAGGACAAGGACTAGGCCTAAACACCCTAATTTAAACATACGCCAAGGATTGAGGTTTCTGGCATGTTCTAAAGCAGAGCATTAGACCTGGATTTCATTCACTACTCCTCAACAAGGATAGCATTATGTCCTAATTTGTCACATATTAGGAGATAATATCAAAAAATTGTTAATATTGATGCAGTCCTTTTCAACAAGGCCGGGAGACTGAAATTACGGAATTTGAACCCGTCGATGAGCTTGAGGTCCTTCGGATGTAGACTTTGGGGATGCTCAGACAGAGGGTAATGAACCATTAAATTTGATCGGTAAAGATTTCAGGGACGAAATGGAAACAAAGCAAGAGGGGCATGAAATCAGGTTATATCCGGGTAGGTACTTATTGCATGAAGATGGTGAGAGCATTTTTTAGTGAAACAATATGATTCTTAATGGACTGGAAACTTTTAGCGGTAAAATCCAAAATCACTAAAGGATCGGATCCAATGGATTTGGATACGTATATGAAAATTTAATAGTAGTGCCCATTGGGTTCATGGTCAGTTACTTGAACGTTCGCTCGGATAACTCATTGAAGAAATGAAAATTGATACACTTAAATACCTGCCAGTTGGGGATAAATATCCATAAACATATTGTCAGCTTGAGTGCTTAGGGCATCAACTGATTCTACTTTATTATTAACTACCAAATAGGTGCTGTTTTCTTCATTCATGAAATGTGTAAACGTTTCAGTGCCTATTAGTTCTTCAATAGCGTATTTATAGATTCTAAACCGTTTTGTATTAGATCGTTTTTCTTCAAATCTTTCAGCCAGATTGATTGTATGAGCTCCCATAAAGCCGAAACTGGCTGTCGGGTTTTTCTTTAAAACTGCCAACATGATATGAATACAGGTAGAAACGGTTCTCGAACAACTAAACTCATGCGTAAGCAGGTTAAACCTCTTATTACTGGATTTGTGTTTTTTTAGGAAGTATTTGATTATAAAAATATTCCCTTTGTAATGTTCAGCTTCTGCTAAATAATCATTCTTAACACTTTTGAACCGGTACGTCGATTTACTTATCAGGTATTTATCGTTTAGAGCCTCTTGAGTCCTAACCTTACCGAATACAAATGGATTATCAAACATTAAGGAACAAGATACTTATAGGCGGAAACTCTTGCTGCTTTGATATCAGATGAGTTTCTTCGTATAAGCCTTGCTGTGCATGCCACTGGCTTGTAGGAGGCAGGAGTAGGGGCCAGAGTCAGTGAATACTGAATTTGATCAGTTTTTTTATGTAACCTGTTATATGAATTATCGGCTCCCATGAGTCTTTTTGCGTTCATATCCATGAGTATTGGATACAAATAATGATACAAATATAGTGCTACTTTTTAATATTACTAATTATTGAAAGAGAATGCTCTTTAAGTTAAAATGAAGTTAAGCATTTTTTAATTTAAAATGAATATAAGAACCTTACCCCTCATGCCCAATCTTCATGCGCTATAAATCATAGCTCATCATCCAATCATTTCCATCAAAGTCCAGCAATTTACCATTCCCTCTTCCATCATTTGCATATTTCGTCATTTGCATATTTGCACATTGCCTTACCGTTCACCTTTTTCCTTCATTTGCACATCTACTCATTTGCATATTTGCACATTGATTAACTGTTCCCTTCCTTCATTTGCACATTTACTTATCTGCACATTTGCACATTTTTTACCGTTCCCTCAATAATCCCTACCGTTCACCCTTTTTCCAACTCCATAATTGTTAATCTTGGTTCTTAAACCTAAATTAACCATGTTAAGCGTGCAGCCTTGAAATGAATGGTCAGGCATGCAACATGGTATAATTATGAGCGAACAAAAAATAAGCTTTGAACACCAATTACCCGAACTAATAAGCAAAAGTAAGTTTATCAGCCTGCTGCACGATGCCGGCTATTCGGTGAAGGAGATGGTGGCGTCAGGGTATGGCCTTGACGAAGGACATTGCCGCAATAGTGTAAGAGATTTTCATAAAGTGAATCCTTATAAAGCAGAGAATGCACGAAAGGATGCCCCTCTCTGTCTTTTTTCAACCTTCATCCGGCTTATTAATTGTGGGGTCGAGCTTAAGCTTTTGCGCTTTTACCTGAGACGATAAGAAAGCAGAATCATATAATTGGTTACCGTAGTAGACACCTCGGGATAAGGAGAATAGCCATTTGTCCGGTTGTACCGAAACTCCAGCCCTAATTTTTGCCGTTCTAAACCAGCACCGGCAAAAAAGCCCTGTTCGTGCTTTCTGAAATCATTTTCTTTAGTAACCTGGTTGTAAAAGGCCCGGGCAAAAGATGTTTTCGGGCCGCTACCTAAATCAATTGTTTTATTGGAAGAATTCTCGGCCCGGATCATGAAACCGTTTGATATACCAGCTAAAATATAGGGAAGAGAAGGTTTATTTTTTCCGGCAAGATTATACCGTAAAGCGGAGCTTAATACTATATAAGAAAATGCCATACGGAGGTGATAAATCTCATCGCTAGAACCAGAACTGATCGGCTTATTCTGTTCGATTTTATATCCCCGGTACATCAACTCGTTAACAATGTTGTATTTGTTTTTACTGCGGGGCAGCACCAGGTTCAGCCTTAAACCTACAGCCGGATTTAATTCACTGTTGAACTTGCCGTTCCAAACTCCCGGCGTTATACCGTTAATAGAAGTTTGAACAGAGCCGGGGCCCCCAAATACGTCCAGCTCAACCTTAAGCGGTTCTCTTTTGCTTTCATATTGCAGGATCAGGTTTTTACACCCGATATATTGTTTGACCAAGTTTTTAACATCGTCAGAGCGAAACGGCAGGATTAAGGACTTGTCTGCCAAGTCAGGGCAGTCTGAAAGATAAGTTGCCAATTGCTGCTGATACTCATTCTGGGTAACTAATACGGTTTTACTCGCCAGGTCTCTCAAAAACACGTTTCGATAAAGTTCCTGCGGGATATCGCTTCCTCTACGAAGAAACAGGTGTTCTTTATAATCAATGAAATGATATAAACTTAATACGGGTGTTTGCACCAATGTTCGTAAAAACACGGTGTCCAGACGGCGTATCAGACTTTTTTGATCTCTGAGTTGATCCAACTGCCTTGGCATTTTATCAACAAGCAGTACAAAGCTTTCATATCGATCCTTATCAACGGCAAATCCCGAGATCTCCGTAGGGCTGTAAAGGTTTAACCGGCCATCGGTATGCTTAAAACGGATCGTGTTCGGGTTGGTGCGCCAATTCTTATTTTCCACCAGGCCACGGATGGTATCGCCCTGGAGCGTCACTATGTATCCTACGTCAAAGCCCTTTTGTGCCCGCACAACTGCCGGGGCGATTGTCATAAAGATTAAAAGAGTAAAAAGTTTTTTCATAAAAGCTAATTTTAAAAAATGTTGACGAGGATACGGAAAAGAGTTGAAAGAGGCCGACGGCTGGGAACAAAAAAAACCGAAGCGTTTCTGCTTCGGATTGTTTTAAGATGTTACGTTGTTATCAGGGATAACCAACTGAACTTAGATTCGAGTGTCGGGTTTTCAGCGCTGGGCAGCACTCAACAATCTGGCTGGGCAATTACAAAACATATCAAAGCTTTTCTCACAGGAAAGCCTTAATATCTTAGGTCTTTTTCTTAGAAGGGGTTGAAATCAACCCCTTCTATTTATAAATCGTTACCCTGCTATCCAGCTAAACTTATATTCTAATGACGGATTTTTCATTCGCTCGGCAACTCGTAGCAATCGATTTGGCAACTGTATTACATAATCACGTGCTTTCTCACCGCTTTCATTCAAGCCACCAAGGCTTTCACATTCCAGTCAACAATCAATTGCTTCATAATGTTCACGTAATCAACCGCGGTATAGACTCCTAAACGCTGTGCAGCGTCAGTAAAGTGACCAAAAGTTTGTCCCATCTTCAAACCAACTTCACGCAAGAAGTGAGCAGGCATTACAATTTTCTGGCGCATCATATCTTCGAAGGCGATCATCGCCTCATTGGGATCAACACGGAAGATCTCTCCCATAAAATCTTTGTGGGCCTAGCATGGCGGGCCTCATCTGAAGCAATTACCCCACACATTTTAGACAATAAAGTATCACCTGCCTTTTTACCCAGAGAAGCTACAACGTGGCTTAACGGTAAAAAGATGGTCGAATTAAAAGATGATAGGCTAGGTAAGGGCAATGGTTTTATTGCATTGCAAATTCACGACGGCGGCAGAATAAAGGTTCGGTGGAAAGATATCCGCGTCAAAGAGCTTAAATAAGACAAGCCAGTCAATCAAATCCCAATGAATTTTAAACGTAATATGAAAGAAGATTCTCAAGAGTCCAGAAGAGGTTTTATAAGAAAGCTAGCCGCAACCACTGCGGCAGTTGCAGTTGGATCAAACGTTTTCGCAGCATCAGAAGACGGTAAGTCAACGTATTATGAATCAATAAAGATAAAACCTGGTTCAAGTGCTAATGATCAGATTAACATTGCACTAATCGGTGCCGGTGGTATGGGAGTGCAGGATACCTTGACCGGGTTGCAGGTTCCGGGAGCCAAACTAGTGGCAGTATGCGATCTGTATGATGGTAGATTAAAGGAGGCGCAAACTCGGTGGGGATCAGATCTGTATACAACCAAAAGCTACAAGGAAATATTAAGCCGCCCGGACGTTGATGCGGTGATCGTGGCACCGCCAGATCATTGGCATCAGCATATTTCAATAGAAGCAATGAAAGCTGGAAAGCATGTGTATTGTGAGAAACCGATGGTTCATTCGATAACCGAGGGGCCGGATGTTATTAAGGCTCAGAAGCAAACCGGCAAAGTATTCCAGGTTGGTAGCCAGGGTGTATCATCTTTGGGAAATGAAAAAGCCAAGCAATTGCTCGAGGATGGAGCTATCGGAAAGCTTGTTTATGCAGAAGGCTTTTGGGCACGTCACTCTCCGCTGGGAGCATCCTCATTTGCATATTTGCACATTGTTACCCTTTCCTTCATTTGCTCATTTGCACATTTCCTTACCGTTCCCTCAATAATCCTACCGTTCACCCTTGCTTCATTTGCACATTTCCTCATTTGCTTATTTGCACATTATATTAATGTCCTCCTTTGCAGATACCGCACAAAGCCTGGGATACGACGACCTTGATGATGTGGATCAGGACGCAGTCCTTTTTCAACAAGGCCGTGAAACTGAAATTACGGAAGTTGAACCCGGCGATGAGTTTGAGGTTCCATTTGACCTGGACTTTGGAGATGTTCAGACAGAGGGTAACCAAACATTAAAATTGATGGGTAAAGATTTTATGGACGAAATGGAAATAAAGCAGGAGGGACATGAAATCAGGTTATACCCCGGTAGGTACTTTTTGCATTAAGATAGTGAGACCATTTTTCTAGTGAAAGAGTATGATTCTTAGTGAGTCGGATGGTGGTTCTTGAGGTAGAATGAGTCGTTTCTCATTCCTTTAACTACCATAAATCATCACAGATACCAAAAAACCCGTCACTATTTCAGACGGACCTGAAAAGCTTTTCCGGAATTTCATGATCAATATGACCTTCGGTCAAGTAAAGCCATGTTATGGACTGGTTTAAGGCCCACAACAGGAAATTAAAGTGATTTAATCCTGCTAGAGCGGGAGAACCTTGCCACGTTTTATGAACGAATGGATGATATCATGGAGAAGGTATTTTCATTAAAGAACCAGGTGAGTAAGACCAAAGCTTAAATGCAGGCCATCTACATAATGAAAATGCTATTTGTTTTGTCAATTATGTTGATTTTGTCGATAAGCGAAGAGTATTAAAGAAACTACCTGCTTACTTGTGCCCGGTAATAACAAAAAAAGACCAACTGTTTCCAGTTAGTCTTTCCTTATAGATTTTTTTAAATTTTCTTAAAAGAACGTAGAAATCGTAGAGTAATCATTCTTCTTTATATTTTCAATAATATTATCCACTTCGTCGAAGGAAGTTAAATGATACATTCCTTTTTTTGTTTCCATTATACTATTGAAAATTTTCTCCTGCACCGACTTTGGCCTTCGGTTTTTTGAAAACAATATGATATTCACCCTTCTTCCAATTCTTTTCAGTCCCGGATGGAGTCGAGGTTTACTATCAGCAGTGTTGTTTTATTATATTGCTGATTGTACCAGGTTTCTTTCGGCCGAATTCATCCTCAGTTTCTGATCGGATCCACTCACAAGTAGTGCTTTATAATGCACTAATCAAATAAATCGGTTACTTAAAGCTTAGAAGTATACTATAAAGTGCTTTTTATTGCTCTTTTTCTTGACATATTGAAACTGATGTATATATTTGTATAAAAAAGAGCTTTATAATGCACTTCGAAGAGCTAATAAAAACAATTAAAGGACGAAGGGCCGGGTTACAGGTAACGCAGGAAACTTTGGCCGAATTGTCTGGCATTGGATTAAGAACCTTAAAACAGTTTGAAAGTGGAAAAGGCAATCCTACGCTCCTGACTTTACACAAATTGGCCGACGTTCTGGGTATGGAAGTTTGTCTGAAACTTAAAGATATATCTCCTAAGAAATGAGAAAGGCGAAAATATTATATAAGGATGAGGAAGCAGGAATATTGACCCAGCATGATAACGGTTCTTTTACATTCAGTTACCACGATTCCTGGATGGCAGACAGAAACAAGCCGGCTATCAGTTTGACTTTACCGAAAATCGAACAAGAGTTTCATTCGAAATTCCTTTTCCCATTTTTTTATAACATGCTACCGGAAGGATCTAATAAAGAAGTTGTGTGTAGGCTAAATAGAATTGATAAGGACGATCATTTTGGATTGTTGATGACTACTGCCAAAAATGACAGCATCGGGGCTGTTAGAGTCGTAAAAATAGAAAATTCATGAGCTTACCCGAAATTAAATATTGCCCTGGTACATTGGCAGAAGGCTTTGATACTTACAGCAGAGCCTGTTTGAATAGAGTATTTCGTGGTAAGAAGGTACATCACGTTTTACCATATGGTTCACCGACATCTGATCCTGAAACAGATGAACTTTTTGATGAAAATCGGAAGCGTATGTCTATTTCAGGAGTACAGGAAAAATTCTCCGTTTTGCTTGAAAAAAACAAGTTAAGGCTTATCAAAGAAGGTGAACGTGGAACTTACATTCTGAAGCCGATTCCGGGCGCTGGTAAGAAGCCTGACCAAATGCCGGCTAACGAGCACCTAACCATGCAAATAGCCCGTCAGGCATATGGAATAGAAACAGCTGAAAACGCATTAATATTCTTTAAAAATGGCACTCCTGCATATATTACCAAACGTTTTGATGTGACCGAAGACGGTGCAAAACTAGCGCAGGATGATTTCGCCTCTTTAGCCAGCAGGACACCGCAAACCCATGGAGAGCATTATAAGTATTCAGGAAGCTATTTGGAGTTATTTCAATTAATGGAGACCTATTTACCTGCTTATAAATTGGAGGCTCCTAAGCTGTTGAAAATACTTGTATTTAATTACCTGTTTTCAAATGGCGATGCTCACTTTAAAAACTTTTCTGTGCTTGAAACCTCAATGGGAGATTATCGGTTAAGTCCTGCTTATGATCTTTTGAATAGCCGGATTCACATAGCAGATAAAGATTTTGCATTGGATGACGCATTATTACCCCGAAACTTAGCTCAAGGAAAAATTAGTCAACAATTTTCCATACTTGCAGAGAAAGCAGGAATCAGCGATAAAATCCAAAATGATATTATAATGTCGATGTTATCACAATCAAATTTAGTTGAAAAACTGACCTCGGCTTCTTTCCTCGACGACACTACAAAGAGAAATTATTGGCAGTCTTATCAGGCTCGTTTAAAACAATTGATTAAACAATGAGCTGCATAATTTTTACCGTTCACCCTTTTCCTTCATTTGCACATTTACTCATCTGCACATTGTTACCTTTTTCCTTCATTTGCACATTTACTCACTTGCGCCCTTACTCATTTGCTTACTTTGACATTGCCCTTGCTAAAATCTCATCAAAACTCAGCAAGTCACGTAATTACTAATTCCCTCATTTGCACATTTCCTCATTTGCATATTTGCACATTATACTAATGCCCTCCTTTGCCGATATTGCACTAAGCCTGGGATACGACGACCTTGATGATGTGGATCAGGACGCAGTCCTTTTTCAACAAGGCCGTGAAACTGAAATTTTTAGAAGTAGAACCCGGCGATGAGTTTGAGGTTCCCTTGAATTTGGACTTTGAAGATGTTCAGACAGAGGGTAACGAAACATTAAAATTGATGGGTAAAGATTTCATGGACGAAATGGAAATAAAGCAGGAAGGCCATGAAATCAGGTTATACCCCGGTAGGTACTTATTGCATGAAGATGGTGAGACCATTTTTCTAGTGAAAGAATACGAGACTTAGTGGACCGGATGGTGGATCTTTTCGTAATCACCAAAAGACCTAATTGGCTTTAGGAGATCAGACAAGTCGGCAGCCGTCACATAAATGTGCTCCGAACTGTAGACGTTTTTTGCTGAATCGCTTTATTTTTGTAAACCTAAACATACTTATGCTCGACGACCTACATGATCAGATGCCCTTTTCCATTGAGGTAGAATGGGAGAGTCGTAAGATCGAATTGTTGATCATGCCTGAGTGGTGTCCGCTGAGATCAGAAATGAGGTTTATAGTTTACAGGTTGCGAAGCAAGCTAGGTGTTCTTGTTCATGACCAAAGGTTAACCGATGGCTGGGTTTGGCTCGAGGGCGATCTCGACCAGGAGAGGGCTGATCTGGTGGGGGACCGAATAGACAGTCATTACCAGTGATAAATCAATATTTTACCTGGCAAACCGGGCAATGGTAGGTAGTTCGTTTGTTAGTCCCCAGCTTGGGTTTTTTAATCTGGCTCTTATCTCTTGGACAGGTATCCTTCCAGTGCACTTTAAAATTTTCGTCCTGTACTTCCGTGCGTTTCCATCCCAGGTATTTGTGACTGAAGGAAGCAGCTTCTTCGGCTAGTTCTTTCTTCTTCGCTAAAGGCACGTTTTCAACCTTGCTTTCCGGATGTACTTTCGTGTTAAACAAAATTTCATCCTTGATCTTGTTGCCCACACCGGCAAAAATGTCCTGGTCGAGCAGGGCGTCGCAGATAATGATCTTATGAAGTTCATTTAATTTTTCCACTGCTGCAGTCGGGTTCCACTTTGGGCTTAGTACATCGACACTCCAGTCATATACATCTTCTAGTTTTCCTTCCACAAATTTAACGTTGGAAGCATAAAAATTCAATTCTCCATTGTCGAATTCAAGCCCAAGGCGCAGCTTCCCATTTTCTTTCCTTTCGTCGATTAAGCAGTAGCCGAATAGCATCAGGTGAACACTGACATTGATCTTCTCGAACGAGATCAGGAATTGCTTACCGTATGTTTGTATTTTGAGTACTTTCTGTCCCTCAAGTTGAGTCACGTTCAGGGAGTTGTCGATTGCAGAAGCTTTCAAAACTTTCTTCCCGACAAATTTCTGAGACCTCTCAGTTAGAAATCGAATTACTGGTCCCTCTGGCATAGAGTGGATAACAGGAAACTGCAGTATTGGTTTTTAAGTTACTATGGATTAACCGCTGATTAACGCCCTAATAGAAGCTTCGATCACAACAAAGGATTAAATTCCCAAAATTCTCTCAAGGTTGCATCGACGGAAAAGCCAGAGCCTATGTACCCTTTTTTTCCGATAGCAAAAGCAACGCCTCCGCTTGAGCCCGATGGCAGGCTAGTCCTTTGCTTCCATTCATTAGCCGCAGGATTAAACTCAAAGAATTTAGTTCCAGCTCCAGGCCCGGTTCCCAAATATCCTCGTTGAAGTTCTTGTATGCCAAAACCAATTGCATCAGACACTGGTCCTCCGGGATAGTCGGCTTTTCTACTCCAACTATCGGCATTCGGATCGTATTCCCAAAAATCGGCTTTCCTTTCACCAAAAAGCTCACCTGTTCCTAAGTAGCCTTTTTTTTCGACTGAAAATGACACGACGTTGAATCTTGCTCCTCCTTCAAATGGCGCTTTTTCATCCCAGTCATCTGTCGCAGGGTTATATTGCCAAAAGTCGTTTAATATCTTTAAGGAGTCCACCGGACAATTATTGACCATTGCTTTGAAGTAAGTGTAGCCAAGCCCAATGTACCCATGTTCGCCAATACTTAAACCCGCTGGGTGGGAGCGGGGTGGCCCTGGCAGATCAGCTTTCCTTTCCCATGTATTTGATTCAGGATTAAACTCCCATAAATCTTTTAAAACAACATCGGCTCCTCGTTCATTCACCCCTCCAAATACATATCCTCTATCACCGATGCTAAATGCCGCTGCATCTGCTCGTTTTCCACCGCCAAAAGCTGCTTTCTGTTCCCAGACCCCGGTAGCTAAATCGTACTCCCAAAAGTCCGACAGTGGCGTCCAACTATAGCCTGTGCCGATATAGCCTTTACTCCCAATACTGAAACCAACAGCATGTGTTCTGCCTAAGAAATCAGGTAATCTAGTCCAAACACCGTCAGTTGAAATTTCAATCGGCTGTACATCTTTTTGGGAAGGCAAGCTGTCATTAGGTTCTTTTTGACAGCTCGCAAAAAGCACCAGTAGTAACAGGTAAAAGCGAAAATTTTTCATAAGATTATCTTTTGGTCGTACACACGATGTAATAATTATATTAAAACTTTTAGTTTTCGTAGTTCTACAGCGGTAATCGAAGGGGGAAATTGCTTCTTGAGGATTTTTGAAATTGCTAATTGGGCCACTTTTTCAGCATCTTTTCTATCTTTAAAACCTTTAATTCCAGGGATGCCAGGTACCGTACTTTGCCGAATTATAACTTTTTCATCGATGAGAATTTCATATCCGAATGATTGATTCAGTGCAGGAATGATTTTATAAGTGATCTTTTCAAAAACATTAGATTTTAATGAATGAGTTGCACCTGTCGAATGAATATGACTTTGTTGATGTGGTGACTGCTGCGCGGGTTGTAAAATAATCCAAATGATAATTAAGATAATTTTACCGTAAATCAGATAGATTCCCATAACCAACTTACCTAGTGTGATTTATGCTCTAATAAAAATACTTAAAAACTACAAGGCAAGATCTTAGATCTAAATTTTTTTTAAAATTGTGTACTGGTAGTGCACACAATGACGTGCTTGGTTCTCTGCCTGATTTTTGTTATTGCCGTTGAACCGGATGTATGCTGGTTTGTTTGGTAGGATCATGTGCAGTGCATCCCGACGCTCGTTCGTTTCACTGATCATACCCCGATTTGATTCCGTTTGAAAAGATCAGTTAAAGACTCAAGAGCGCCCTTTTAAAATCAGCCGGGAGGTCTAAGCTCTAGGTCTGTGAGGCTGCTGCGACCGAGATGCATCGGATATAATTAGATTATTATATTTGATTATCAAAATCTGAAACAGCACCGCAATTAATTAATAATTATTAAAGAATAAACTATTTATGTGCGGAAGAGTAGCGACGCCAGCAACAGATGACATTTTAGGAGCTTTTGATTTGAAGTCAAAAGGCGGCGAATGGACCAGGGATATAAATGTGCCTCCTACGGGTAAAGTCCCTGTGATAGATAGTCGTCATCCAAACGAACTGGATTATAAAAACTGGGCGCTAATTCCCTGGTTTGCTAAGCCTGATCCAAAGACGGGGAAACCGATCAACAAGCTTTCAACCTTCAATGCCCGGTATGATAAACTTCAGGAATCCAGTATATGGAAACCGCTGTTAGGCAAAAAGCACTGTGTTGTTATTGTAAATGGTTATTACGAATGGGAAGAACTTGACGAATGGGCAGATGAAAAAAAGAAAAAGAAGAAAAAACAACCTCACTTCATAAAGCAAAAAGGCGAAGACTTCACTTTACTTGCTGGCCTTTGGGAAGACTGGACCAATAAAGAAACGGGAGAAGTTTTCACAAGCTGTACTGTCATAACCCACGATGCCGTGGAAGCATGGGGAAAGATCCATAACCGGATGCCAGCGTTTCTGACTAAAGAGGGTTCTGATATTTGGTTGGATAACTCGCAACCATTAGAGAAAAGATTAGAGGTGATAAAGCCTGTTAATGAAGACTTTTTAGAATCCGTTAAGATTAACCAGGTGGGTGATATAGAAGAATTTGAGCAGGTGGTTTTTAAGTGAGAGGGTCAGCTTTCGGCTATTAACTTTTTTGGTAATAATTATAGTTATATTCATTGAAGTACAGGGCGAGACTTAAAACGAAATAACCTTATGGAGACGCTAGGTGAGACCATCCGACTGTTTAGACGCCAAAAACTCTGGAATCAGACAGACGTAGCTAATCGCCTTCAGATGTCTACAGCAGCATACTCTAAATTAGAAACAGGTATTACGGACATAAGCTTATCCCGTTTGAGGCAGATTTCCACTTTATACGGAATGCAGGAGGTACAATTACTAAGCTGGAACGAGACTGCGCAGGAACAGCGGAGTTCAGATCTGGAGAGTTTAACCAAAAGATTAGAGGAGTGCGAAACTCAGGTGGTTGAGTTGCAAAAAACTATAATCAAAATATATGAAGAGATGCTACTAAGCAAGCTGGGCCTCTCAGTTACCGCCCTTCCAGCATCTCCAACTGCTCAGCTATCTGACTCATAAAGTTCCCCGGCAATGTCCCATGTATTAAGTTCCATCCGTCTTCATCCCTCCGAAACCAGTATTCTCGCCCTTTGCTGGTCATGATGTACCATCCTTTGTAGTTGCGTGTTACCTCCCTGGTATGAATTTTCCCTTGATACCGTATCCGGATAACTGTCATGGATCAAAGGTAAGGCATGCTAACTTTTTTAGCAAAAAAAATGTTTCTGTTATTAATATGATTTGAGATGCCTGGACACTGGTAAATTCCCCTGCTAATCCCGAACAATCACCTCAAGTTAAAAGCCGCTGTTAAAACCTCCGGAAAACGAGGGCTACACATTTTTGTTCCTTGTACCGGGTTTAGCAATGCTGAGGCTAAATCGCTCGGAAAATCCATCTATCAGGTTGTGCACAAACGAATCCCTGATTTGATAACCGATGTTTTCAGTAAGGATCATCGGGAACGAAAGCTCTTTTTCGATTACACTTTGAATGATTATGCGGATAGGCTGGCAAGCGTTTATTCAGTTCGACCGTATGTCCGGCCTACAGTTTCAACCCCGCTCGATTGGAAGGAAGTTGACAGTAAACTTGATCCGAAGAACTTCACTATGGATCAGATAATTCAGCGTATAAAAAAAGCGGCGATCTTTTTAAACTGATTCTAGACAAAAAGCCAGGATTTCCAACAGTAAAATATTGAGTAAGCTCCTCTGATGAAAATCGCCACCTACAATTTTCATGGGGGCTCGTACCATTGTTCAATCATAACACGGCCGATCCAATCAATTGACACCTTCTCAATATGATTGCCGAAGCCTCGGTCAGACTGGATACTGTGATAAGGAAAATAAACGATAAGGCTCAACATATCATGATGGATTAATTTAGAATAGGTGTTCAGCGGATCTGTTAAGAGCGTTGCAATACTCAGCCCTTGACTTGTTCGTTGCTTGCGGCCGGCGGTAGCGGACTGGATTTTTATATGGTAGCGTCTCAATTACGGGCCTTAGGAGATAAGATCGAAATAGAATAAAGATTAATAAAGGCGCCTGTTTTATAGGAACTTTTCCGAAAAATAGGGAATTCGATTCCCTACCAAGGACATTACCTGGCACCTTATGTTCTATCCGCTTCCAGGATGTAGCACTGAAGACTTTTTAATCCGCTGTTAATTAGTATTTTGCTTTCGATTTGGTAGCCCTGGAGTCCAATTGAACTGCGATCTGTTACTAACAAATAAAACAAAGAATAATGCTCAGTAATATTTGCAGTTCTGCCACTTCTAACTGGGAGCATTCACTCTCCGTATTTGAAACAGTGCCGGATCTGTACCTGATCATAGCAGGAGATCTCCGGATCATTACCGCAAGTAATGCTTATCTGAAACAGGCATCTTTATCACGCCCGGAGATTCAGGGCAGATCAGTGGAAGCCTTTTATACGGAAGAAACTGGCATTAGTGCGGAGGAACTGACCGGTTCTTTGCGGCGGGTTCTTGCCACCGGGGATCAGCATGACATAAGCTACCTGCGTTATGATGCTTTTACCCGTAATATGCAGCCGGCAGAAGCCGAAGATAAATATTGGACGGTGACAAACACGCCCGTTTTCGATAAGAACGGCCAGATCGGCTACATCATCCATAAGGTGGCAGATGCAAGTGAACAGATCCTTTATTACCGCGAGCTTGAGGAGCTTCGTGCGCATAATGAGCATCTGCAGCAGCAGAAACATTATATGGCGGTTGTCGAAAACATTCCGGATGTAGTTACCCGCTGGAACAGAGACCTGCAGTTGATTTATGCCAATGCCGCGTTTGAATCAAAGGCCGGCTTTTGTTATGAGGCGCTACTGGGCAAAACAGCCATGGATATGGGCCCTGAAGAACATGCGATTCCCTTTATGGAAAAAATGCGGCAGGTATTTGAGGACGGCCAGCCACGCACACACTTTACGCCTATTTCTGGCCCTGAAGGTGAAATGTGCTTTTACTCCCGGCTGGTTCCAGAAAAGGATGAACACGGAAAGGTAATGAGTATTTTACGAATTGCGAGAGACATAACAGACTTGAAGCAATCCGAGGAGAAGTTGAAGGAAAGCCGGGATCTTCTGCAAGCCGTGATTGACGCTCCTCTCAGCACTATTTCGGTGCGGAAAGCCGTACGTGATAAGCAGGGTAAGATCATCGACTTCGAATGGGTATTGTTAAATGAGCAGGCAAAAACTTATTGGAACGGCAGGGACCTGATTGGGGAAAGAGAAAGTATCATGTCGCCTGATTCGTTTAGGAATGGGGTGTTCGAAAAATTTGTACATACCGTAGAGAGTGGCCTTGCTCAAACTTTCGAACAGGATTTTTTTATTGATGGGGCGGTAAACTGGGTCGTCATCAACGTAGCAAAATTGAATGACGGCCTGATCATATCTTCCATGGACATTACAGGGCGCAAACTTGCCGATCAGCAATTGAAGCGAAACAACGACCTGTTGAAATCGATCTTTAACTCGTCTGTTCTTGGGATCTGTGTTTTCAGGTCTGTGCGTGATGAAAAGGGAACCATTAAGGATTTTGAATTTTTGCTGACCAGCCAGCTGACCGAGAGATTAAATAAAGCTGTGAACAGATGCTATAAATCATAACCCGTCATCCAATCATTCCAATCACAACTCAGACATTTTTACCGTTCCCTCAATAAATCCTACCGTTCACCCTTTTATACAACCTTTAATCTTCATATCCAATTTAATAACTTAAGTTTAAAGAAACTAAGGTTTAAATCATGGCGAACGATATTATTGCCAGTATAATTGCTGGCCTCGCGACTATAGGTGCCGCTTTTTGGATTTTTATTTTGTCTAAGAAGTATTCTGAACATACAAGAAAACTTGAAGATGATAGAATGATGAAACAACTTTTCACTGAGTTTAACGCCAGGTATGATAAGATAAATAGTTCATTAAACTCTTTGAAAGAGCTTCGCAATTTGAAGAATGACGAATTGGATTTAGATAATCCTATACACCAAGTATACCATGGGGCCGCAATGGATTTCTTCAATTTATGTGCGGAAGAATATTATTGGTATAATGCTGATAGAATTCATCCTATCATTTGGAATAGTTGGTCTAAGGGTATGAATGATATTTATAATAATAGCCAAATTATTCAAAAGTTATGGGCCAAGGAATGTGAAGATCATGGACATCTGTCTTACTACGTTTTAAAGCCCAATGATTTCTTTTTTAATTGCACCGGTTAAGTATTGATTTTTTTAGAAAGCTTGCAATTCCTAAAATCTGCATTTCTCTTCAATCGATGCAATTACTTCTTATCAAGAAATCGTTAAAGTATATCGTTATGTGGCAAAAATTTGAATTTTATATTATTTCGCTCTTTCTCCTATTTCTGTTATTATTTATAAATAAAATGCCTTATTGTTTCGGCAATGATTGTGTTTGGATAGGCTGGTCATCATTGTTCACTAATTACTTTATTGTAGTTATTAGTATTGTCTTCATGATAATGGCTGTTTTCTTTTATTATCGGTTTAATTATAAATTCGAAAAAGGGGCAAGTCATCTGCCGACTGCAATTACCGAGGTAGAAAACTTAAATTTTGAATCTGTAACCTTTTTGGCAACCTATATAGTGCCGCTTGCTTGTATTGATCTTGATAAGGATCGAAGTTCGATAATGCTTATTACGATTCTAATTTTAATTGGCTGGATATACATCAAAACTAATCTTTTCTATACCAATCCCACTTTAGCAATATGGGGATATCACATTTACAAGGTGTCTACCGAAAGCCGAGCAAACATCACAATAATAGTCCGTGGAAAAGTGAAGGTGGGCGATTCTATCAAATTAAAGAATATTGACGATAAGATTTTTTTAGCCAAATTATAAACTATTAAATATGACACTTCAAGAATTACGAGTTCACATTCAATTACAAATAGACAATCAGGCTGCCTCCGGTCTTGTTTTATATACAGTATTAATTGATGATAACAATACAACTGAACTAAGACTAGCCGATATTTCTATTGAAGCTTCGACTGAACTAAAATCAATGTTGCTTGAATACCTTAGTGAGAAGTTTTTAACAAATAATGAGCTAAACTATGTAGGAATCACCGAAGCAGACGAACGTAAAAACACTGCATATCTATATGATTTGGATGAAATGCCTTCTGGTCTGAATATTTTGGGCGATGTTTTAAATAATAGCGATAGACCTCAATTTTCATTTAGTGATGATGATTTCAGAAATATAAAGGGGTTTGTAATTACTATTGGCACTGAAGAACAAAAAATTGCACTTTATAAGCACCATCATCATCTAAGCACCATGAGGGCCGACACAAATTTTGGATTATTTAAATCTGATCATCGCTTTGTTAAAATGGATGAAGACGTAATTAAGTTATCAAAAACCGTTGATGTCTTGCAAGTTGGTAATTCCCTTATTGTAACGAACCTAAGGGCGCTTGAAAATGGGTTAGGGTTTGAAACAGCAATTAGAAATCAAGCTGAACGAAATATTGAAGCTATTGAAGCAATTGGCTTATTGGATGATATTGAGATACTTCGTGAAATGGCTACAGAATTAAATCTGGCAAAGCATATTATGCGCATAAAGTTAAATTCGCCAGTTATGCAATTGCCTATTGCAACTGTAATCCAGTTTGTAAGATCTCACAGGCCTATTATGAAGAAATTTAGATTATCAGAGGATGGAACAAAATTGAAGCTAGATACCCATGTCTCAAAAAAGCTATTCCTTGCTTTAATGAATGATGATTTATTAACCTCAGAACTAACGAAGTTATATTATGCAGGATTAGCAAAAGATAGAATGGACGTAGAAGAGGATGTTGCAATTGCCTAATCTAAAGTAGCAGTTAGAAAAGCAGTTGTAGTGGAACAGTGAAAGAATCATGGAGCGGGTAGATCATCTACTGCGTTCAGTTGACTAAATTCAAATTGTAACTTACCAATGAACAACTCATACCCTAACCTTCCCCAATGAAATATTCAAGTTTTGAATCTATTGATCTAACCGATCCCTTTTTTGATTCTTTAAAGGCCGACTATAATGAATTTGAGAGTTGGTATAAAGCAAAATCAGATAAAAGTGAAAAGGCTTTTGTTTTAGAAGATACCGGCGTTGAAGGATTTCTGTATCTAAAATCAGAAACAGGGGAGGTGAATGACATTATTCCGCCACTCTCCTCAAAAAAAAGAATTAAGGTTGGAACCTTTAAGGTTAATCCTCATGGTACCAGATTGGGTGAACGGTTTTTGAAAAAAATATTTGACTACGCAACGATAGAAAACGCAGAGGAGATTTATGTTACTGTATTTTCCAAACATAGCGCCCTAATCAACTTATTTAACAAATACGGTTTTATACATTATGGTACCAAGCAAACAGCAAATGGGATAGAAGAGGTATTGTTAAAGGTAATTGCCCCAACCAGTAACGACATATGTAAGGACTATCCCCTTATAAAAATTCCACACACCGGAAAATATCTGCTCTCCATTTATCCGGCCTTCCATTCCCGCCTCTTTCCTGATTCATTATTGAACTCGGAAAATTATGATGTGATACAGGATGTATCGCACACTAACAGCATACATAAAATTTATATATGCTACATGGACGTATCCGCTCTTCAGCCGGGTGACAATATTGTTATTTATAGAACATCTGATTACCAGGGGCCGGCCTATTACCGCGCAGTTGCCACCTCGGTAGCCGTAGTTGAAGAAGTGAAGACGAAAGCGGATTTCAGTGATTTAGAGGATTACTTGCTTTACTGCAAGGATTACAGTGTTTTTAATACAGAAGAACTCACAAGCTATTATAAAGTATCAAAGCCTAATTTTTTTGTAATTAAGATGACCTACAACGCTGCGTTCGATAAACGTTTAACCAGAGGCAAGCTACTTGATGAGGTTAGATTAGATCCAAAAGCTTATTTTGGCTTTTTGCAGTTAACAGATGGCCAGTTTAAACAAATACTAAACCTCGGAGGAGTAAGTGAAAGCATTATTATCGATTAAACCAGAGTTCGTATCAAAAATATTTAGCGGAGAGAAGAAGTTTGAATACAGAAAGGTAATTTTCTCAAATAAAAACGTAAAAACAGTCCTTATCTACTCAACGATGCCTGTTGGACAGGTGGTAGGGGAATTTGATATTCACACTATCCTAACTGATACCCCACAACTTATCTGGGAAAAAACCAAGGCGCATGCAGGAATAAAGCAAAGTTTTTTCAATGAATATTTTGATGGCCGGAACCGTGCTTATGCTATACAAATTGTTAATGCAAAAATATATGCCGAGCCACGAAGCCTATGTGATGTGATTGACCGGAAAATGCCGCCACAATCGTTTTGTTATGTGTAGGTATAATAAATGTCTAGAATGAGGCGCTCAAATGACCTGCTTCCAAATAAATGATCCCTCTTTAGAATCTAGTGGAGAGCAATCATGCTGTTCGGGGAAAACTCAACCACCTATAAGTTTGCATTTGCAGGCGTTGCTTTCACTGATTGAACAGCAGAAAACAAAGATTACCCTCGAAGAGCTAGCAATCCCTTTTGTTGATAATATTACTAGTCATTTAAAGAAAAACGATAGACAGGGAAACTTGGCAAGCAGTAAATTCCTTAACTTCTGCAGGGAGTTTATCCGCGGTGACAATTACACAGGATGCCCTTTATTCCTTAACCAAAAACTACGGCTTTGTTAATGTAGTAGACGCTTTCCAGAATGTGAACGGGGGAGCAGTTCCTGATACTTTCTATAAAAAGAACTAGAAGCAGGGTCAAAAGGAATGGGTCACTATTAATGCTACGGGACCCGTGTTTTGGCATACAACCGGGGTAACTGAAAAGATACGATTTTGTTAATTCAAACGTGGATTGAATACTTCATCAATAAACTGTAAGTCTCCCGGTTTTACTTCCACAATAGAACCATCGGCACATTCTACAATTGCGATTGTATTTACCGCTAATCCTTCATCTACGTATTCCGTTATTGTACCCCACTGATGAAACTTTCCTTCACCATCACTCCATATGCCATTTTCCCAAGTGTGGCGCTTCATTTTTACTCTTCGCAAAGCATTCTGATTTAAACTTTAAGCTATAAACAATTAACTTAAAAAACAAATCATAATTTCCTTAATAATCACTCGTCTACTTTTGGTATTTCGGGCTATCTGGATCGTAATCAGCTGAGCCTCAGCGCCACCCTCTCTTAAAGCATTAAATATGAGTACCAAGCCCTCCTTTAATCTGCTTGAACTGCAGGAACCATTTGGGAAACTTCTCTCCACACAAGATTTTGGTGCTCCCGCAAACGATATTGCCGAGCTTATTTACGTTGGGCAATTTAGTAGGCGAAACGTAGATGGGAGTTAGGACACTTAATTGCGATCGCAGTCCCAGCTATTAAAAGAAATATTCCACAGTTAAAAAGGCTATTAAAATATTTGAGTGATGAAAATATCGACATTGCCTTAAGATATGACAGAGCACTTAAAGGTGATTTGAAAGTTGAAGGAGTTAGCAAAGCATTTATTTCGAAAGTTCTTGCAGCTCATAAGCCTGACTTGTACTTCGTAAAAAACGGTAAAACTGATAAGGCATTACAAAAGTATGGTTTACAACTTCCTCGTGGACTGACGGATGGTCAGAAATATAAAATCACTTGCAAAGTTCTTAGGCAGGTTTGCAAAGACACAAACATTAAAGACCTTGCAGTGTTGGACTATTATTTATACTTAGAAGGTAACCAAAGCGAGTGACAAAATGCACTGGGAATAACAGCAAATTTGCACTCGGCGGTGTTTGGTGCTCCTCAGACAGTTTTGTGGTTAAGGAAACCGAAAGGATGTCTTGTTGAATAATTTATATCCTACGCAATCTATAGTTAAGATACTGCTCCGGTCATGATTTTGAGCAGGCTTTCAATTTTACGATAAAGTTCATCAAATGTAATGATTTCAACATCTTTACAGTTGTTGCGGAACATCTCGAAGGCATGAAGTTGTTTTTCAGACAGCGCAGCATGCTTACCGATAATGATCAATGCTTTAGAGTTCAGTGTTTGAACATCCTTGGTCTTATAGGCATGACTATAAAATTCCTTCTGAAAATGATCACGCTGGTTGAGTACCTGTGAGATGCATCCTGTAAGTTCTTTCGAAAGTGCAAATACATCGTCTCCCCTATATGGCTTTTTCTCTACAAGTTCAGTCAGGTGTGTTTTGATTTCTACAAAAGATACATTGTCGCTAAGTCCATTCTTGATCAAGAAATCACTATACTTTCCGTTCTTGTTCTTGTAATCCTTACCACCCACATAGGCTTCATCCTTATGCAGAATAACTGGTTGGGCAAAAAGCGTCGAAAATATCCAGCTATTAGTCTTTAGGAATGTCTGCCATTTCTTTTCCAATGTCGGAGTATCGCTGGCGGCTTTGAGCAATACGTCAAATTCAATTAATGCGGCTTTTATAAACTTATTGTCAATAATCTCCTTAGTCTTAACCAGATTAGTTTCTGAAAAGAAATTGGGAAGTAAAGTCAGCTTATCAAAAAGGTCTTTTATTGCATTTTTATCAGATTCGTTAAATTCGGAGATTGAATTTTTCCATTCTGACAAGGCAGCAGTCAACGTGCCGGATACATATCTTTTTTTCGGAGCAGGAACTGTTTCGGGAAAAAGTTGACTCAGTTCATGCAGGGCTGCTCGCTCTTTTTCCTCTTTATGACGTCCATTAATAGCTGTGAAAGTATTGAATAATTGCTGAAGGCCTGTATCAGAGATCCGAAGTCTTTTTTCTTTGATATCCATATGGTCTATCCCAGCCTTTTCAATGATGATCTCATTGAAATCATGATGGGCGTTCAGAAAGCTGATCACGGGTGATAATACCTTGGTAAAACCGTATCCAAAGGTGGATACCTTATATACACCGGAGGGTAGTTTCTTATTAAAGCCCTTATATGTAAATTTTCTGATGGTCTTATATTTATCATCACCTCGGAAAGGGGTCGGATAGTGTACCTCTTTATCCTCCTTTAGGAAAACTTCCCGAGAAACCTGATCAATTTTATATTCTTCATCCTTAAAATAAAAAACTTTCTTTGTCGTGTTGTTTGCCTTTTCATATTCAGCTGCTACGGGAATAATTGTCTTGGCCATAAAATATTTGAAATTCTAACTCAAAGTGGACTGTATCCACAAATATACCTATAAATGCTTCACCTTAAGTAGGAGGATTTATCTAACCCTTACACCCATTACTGCCTAATTAAAATTTAGCTTTTTTATTACTTTCTTTGTGCTGTCTATAGTATTCGTCCGACACGATATATAAGTCCTTTTTTGTTCTTGAACAGGCAACATATAATTTATTTTTGGTTTGCGCCGGAAGATTGGTTAGGGAATTTTTTTTATAATGGTCCCAAGTTTTTTTATTTAAGACCACGCATACGTCGTTGTACTTATCCTCACCTTTGCATTCGCCCCAATTTCGGGACTGACAGCTATATTTCTGATGTTCTTGATAAAACAACTTTACAATATTATCATCCCTAAATAATTGTTGAGCATCATTATCGTTATCTACCACATTTATTAGTGAGCTATCGGTTCTGTGAGATTCTATTTCAATTCCAATTTTTTGCAGTATAAAATTACAGACTTCTGTGTTACATCTATAACTTTTGATCAGACTTGTAGTGTCTACTTTAATTCCCATTTTATCAAAAGTCTGCTTGTATTTTGTATAATCATCGTGAAGCGTACTGTTTACTTTCCCATCTCTGCTGGTATCAAAGGTATGCTGGTAAAAATCACCAACGAACAGCATTTCCATCTTGGCTTTAGCTATACTTTTAAGAAGGTTAAAATCATGACCTGCAAAGTCTTGCACTTCATCAATAAAAATAATATCAAAGTATTTGCTTAGGCGAGTATTGACGTCCTTTAGCGTATCCTTTTCTTCTAATAATTTGGCTATCCGATTACTATAAAGTCTACTATAATCATCTATATAGCGTGCATCGTTTTTTGCATAGATATTTAAATTAGGCTTCCAATTTATGCCTTTTGCCCGTATTGAAAAAGAAAGGAATGGACGATAGCAGTAGGTATAAAGAAAATTGAAATACGAAAGCAATTTAATGTTATCGGGGACGCAACCCCACTTTTTTAAGATACCGTTTCTAAGGTTTTCTAAATTATTATTGGTGTATGTAATGATGATCGCTTTTTTTTCCAGGCACAGGCTGTTAAGGATAAGTGTAGTTTTTCCAGAGCCGGCAACCGCAAAAATTACTTTTTTACCCATTCTATTGCTTCTTTAATGTACAAGGGCGTACGAATTTCTGTCGAGTTCTTTTCAAGTATCTCAAAAGCAACATCGGCTTTGTTTTGTAGCATATAGTCTTGAACGCTTAAAGTCCGTCGGCCAGCACTGAATAAAGCATCACAAATTGTTTTGTTATCTTCATACATACAAATTTCAAACGTGTATCGCAGGTTGTTCTTGTCAGAAAAAACTTGAATGAGGTCGCTAACATAATCATTATAGTTATCTACACAATTTACTTGGTGATCTTTATCATTATCCCTAATTACAGCAGTCTTTATCTTTAGCAATTTGGCCAAATCTAAATAGCGTTTGAAACTGGTGCCTCCAACAGAGATAATGTGAATATTTGAAATATCTAATTCAGTTTTAGAAACCTCTCTAAAAAATTGCTCCATTAGAATATATTCTGCATCCCCCTCTACCAAAATGACTTTTTTGGACAGTACGAATTCAACAATATTATTATCAGGCGCTTTAATAAAAAAACTTGCGGTATCTTCAGATAGATCTTTTAGCATAACAGGAACGGCGCCATTACTATTGAGTAATATCGATTTTCTCAAATCAAGTCTAGTACTTATTAAATCATTATGCGTAGTGATGAAAAGTTGTTTACCCTCGGTTTCTCTAATTTTTCGAATAAGCTTCTTCATGTTAAGATGACTCAAATGATTTTCAGGTTCTTCCAGGAGTATTACATCAATTTTACTACTACTTTTATTTAAGGCGAATTCCGTTTTTATAAAGCATTGTTTCCCTTTCCCTTTATTTTCTATATTGATATTGTTTTCTGTAAGGGTAAGATCGGTCTCAAGATTGGCTTTGTGACTGTTCCTAACTGCAAAATTATAATCTAGTAACCGGTCGTTGATATTATTCAAGACGCTACCTTTAAATGTTTCCTTGAATTTCCTGTATTCATTTTGATGCTTATGCCTTTCTCCGTCTTTTGCATTACTGCTGTACATGGCTTTTACATATTCCCTTGTAGCGTATTCGTTATTGATCTGTGAGTTATCAATAAGTATGTGCTTCAAAAACTTCCTGTAGCCAGTATAACTATCTCCTGAAAATGTTTTAAAGCTTATGGTGTAGTATTCAAAAGGAAAATTTGATTCTTCTTGCTCTAAAATTTCTTTAATTTCTTTACCTAAATCGTCATTAGGTTCGCAGCATAACCTTAAACCGTCACAAATTATACTTTCAGAATTGTACTTGCCATTGACATCCGGGTTGTGTTGGTCATTTAAGTATAGTTCAATAAAAACTATCGGCAAATTCTCGTATTTTTTATCGGATTGCAGGAATTTCTCAACAACTTCTATATTAAAAATGCTTTCAATACCCAGTGTTTCAATCTTGCTTCGGCTCCCGCTTAAAACAATATCAATGGCCGATAAAAGAGAACTTTTTCCGGCCTCGTTATCACCTATTAATAAATTAAGTTCTTTATCGAATTTAACCGTAAAAGTTTCAAACCTTTTAAAGTTATGTAACTTGATTTTTTTAATAGTTTTCATTAGAGGATCTTCGGTTAAGTTTGAAGAATTAGTAATGCAAGCTATGAAAATTAAACGCACCTTTAAGAATGTCCAAATCAACAGTTCGACTTGTTTTTCTTATTTGATGGAACCTGCAATTCTGCTGCTTAATAATGTATTTTCGTTTTCAAATAAATAACTCAAAAACTCTCCATTATGAGCGAGGCTTCACACAAAAACGCCGTTGATATTGCGCTTGACTTAGATAGAAAAAAAAGTGAAATAAAGGCTATTCTACAGGACCTTGAAAGACTTAAAACCGTTCCAGTGGAAAGAAGACGGAGGTGGGTCTGGGAATTATTGCAGAACGCAAAGGATTGTGCAAATAAGGAAGGAACAACCGAGCAAAGAACCGTAAACGTAGTTATTATACTCGATGATAACTTCCTCAGTTTTTCACATGACGGAATCCCTTTTACTCTTAACGACCTTTTGGCACTGGTAAGACGGACTAGTACCAAATCCTTTGATAATTCAGATGGAAATACAGGCAAATTTGGGACCGGATTTGTTACAACGCATGCTTTAAATAGGTTAGCCACGGTTTCCGGCTTACTGGAAGCTCGTAATGGACTTAAAGAATTCGTTATTCCTGTTGACCGAAGAGCGGATAGTTTTGATGAATTGGAAGTGGCACTGAATGAGGTTTTTGGAACGATAAATACTTTGTTTGAAGACGATGTCGCGGACATTGATGTGAAAATTCCGACTACGTATAGATATCAGCTTGATCATGACGGGTTGGATCTTGCAACAAAAAGCATACAGGATTTCATAAAGAATCTACCTTTTACACTGTTGATCAACGCAACAGGTGAGAAGTCAGGAATAGGCTCTGTTACAATCACGCTGAACAATAAAAGTACGATATATACTTTATCTGCTCCGTATGAAATATTTCCAGGAATAAAATTTTCCGAGCTCAAAGGCATAATGTCAACTAATAACAGTAGAGTAGACGGACTAATCCATTATGACGATGACAATCTGACCATCGCAGTACCAGCAATATTTGAGAATGGCAAATGGGAAGTTCAGAAAATTGAAAATGAAATCAAGTTATTCAAAGAATTCCCCCTTGTAGGGACAGAGACATGGCATATACCATTTCTGCTACAGTCCTCCAATTTCCAGCCTTCCGAACCAAGGGATGGTGTCAGAACATTCAAAGATAAAGATGATCGCGAAGATCCGACTGCAGATACCAATAGAACTACGCTTATCGGTTACCGGGACGCAGTGATGAGATTCTTTGAAACTTTACAGGCAGCAGGCATCACCGGGCTCTATCTCTTGGCGGAAAGTGGTCTACCGCAAGAAAAGATAGAATACACATCAAAAGATTGGTATAGTAAATCAATTCAGAAGCCGTTAAGGGAGTTCTTTAGCAAACATCCATTGTTATTGACTGCTTCAGGAAAATTGATACCGCTTCCCCAATCTAAAATACCAACTATTTTCATTCAAGAAGCAGACAACTTGGAATTCTATCAGCTTGCTGTTAAACTTTTCCAAGATGAGTTCCCCGCAGAATCAGATTTTACGAACTGGCAACGGATAGTATCGCAGGATCCGGAAAATTGGGGATCTGCGTTAACATGCACCGAGGAGAACCTCTTAAAATCTATTATTTTACCTGATGGTCTAGAAAACCTCACTCTTGCTGAAAATGAGACTAAAACAATATGGTTAAACCGGGTAATCAACTTTCTTCACCGTATTGGTAGATATGACCTTGCTGAAACCTATCCGATATACCCGAACACGAACGGAGATTTGTTTAAAAAGGAGATTTTGCGAAAAGACACCGCTCTAAATGACACCATGAAGCGAGTTGGAAGTATACTTGGACTTAAAGTTTACGATGTGTTGATACATAATGACATTTCTAACTTAGAAGGAATTGATATTTTCGACGTTAAAACCTTTTATATCAGTGTCAATACAGCAATAGGTGCACTTTTACCATCAGAAGAAAACCTGGAAAAGTATAAAGCAGTGTTCGAACTTGTGAGCATGTTTCCAAATGACCTTGCTAGGGAACGCAACAAGTGGTATAACCACATCAGCCAATTGTTACCAGAAGCTGTACCGAGCAGGAAATTCGTAAATGACATGGATGACTTTAATTTTGGTTCTGCCGAATTCGCTTCAGTCAAATACGTCTGCTGGCTAATCGGACAACAACCAGATTTCAAAACCTTCTGTAAGACCTATTTTCAAGATATGGAAGTATCTTCTTACGAATGGCTCAATACCTTAATTGAGATCCTATATAGGACGACCGATTATAAAGCATTGCTTGACAATAATGCGATCATTCCAATGCAAAGTGGTCGTTTTAGAAAACTTGAGGAAAACGTTTTCAGGGAAGATCGCGAAGCTCAATTTGATCCATTGTTAAAGGAATTATATACTACTTATGCCGGAAGGGGGGACGCAAAAAACATGCTTGTCGCAAAAGAGATATCGGTTGAACTTCTACCTTGGAGATCAGCAGAGATACTAGCCAAGCCTATTGACGAGTTATTTATAGCTGCGGATATTCAGCAAAACGTCGAGTCGGGCAAACAATTGAATCCACTATTCCATAGCCTTAATGACTGGTTTGGCGATGACGAGGCTGAAAGAGGAAAGCTGTTTCCACATTTTCGGAAGGAAAGGCCCGTGCTGTATGTGAAAGCATTTGGCCCTGAGATCAGTAAAATGGTAATGGCTCTATCAAAAATTGACAAAACCCCAGAGGAGATCCAGGCATTAGCTGAACTTGATATGTCTGCATCTGAACTGAATATGCTTATTACTGCGTCAAAATTGGCTGGCGGAACTGAAAGATTGCTGAGAGCAGCTAATGAAATCAAACAGGCAGCAGAAGACGCAGAATGGAGGAAATCTGTTGGAGACGCTGCCGAGGATGCTTTTGTTGCCGCCATTGAAAATATCAAAACTTTAAACATTACCAATCCTGACGTTGGCTATGACTTTGAAATATTACATTCCGGAAATGAACCGTTTTATCTTGAAATCAAAAGTACCGTTGAGCATAACGAGACCGTTAAAATGTCGGGTACTCAGGGGCGTGCAGCAAAAAAATATAAAGAAAGATATGCTCTTTGCGTGTTGTTGCGTGAACGATACGATACATTAGTCGACAAAGATTATTTTGTTGCAAATGCGAGATTTATCCTTAAAATTGGTGATGTCATTGAGCCAAAAGTGGATGGGATGGAGAGTGGACTTGCATCGATGGACGAATACAATACTGGTGATGTCCAGACAAGGCTTGACAATGATAAGTATAGTGTTAATGTGAGCAGAGCAACTTGGAAAACTTTTTTGACTTTCGAGGAATTCATTGAATACTTGGAAAACGAGTATTTCAAAATCCTGAAACTAGAAATACCCCGATCGTAAATTTTAGATCACTAATTACTTGTTAATCTCCAGACATCATCATTAAGTGAGAGTTTGCTTCTCGAATTTTTTATTTTGCGAAGTCAATTGCTTTACTATAACAAAGCCCGATTCTTATAAGCTGGGTTTAAGGCAGAGACCCAAAGATTATGAGTCTTCTACTCCGAACTGATTTTGCAGTTTTAAGTGACCTCTCCCAAAATTCACCCACCCGTCTTCACTCTTCCCAACCACCAATCTCGGCGACTTCTTCCTCCTCGTATACACCGTCAACCCTTCCATCAAAAGCTTTGTTTGAAATTTCCTCTTTAACCTCGCTTTGCAATGCTGATAAATCTGAAATGGCAGTTTAGGATTATCAAGGTATCCGGCTTCAAAAGCTCAACAACCAAATCATTGACGGTCGCTTAGTCTATCGGTGATTGTTCTGATGATAGGGTTCTTCAAACGAGACAGGGCAGAAGTAGCTATCTTCCAAAAGCCCTTAAGCCTTAAACCTAAATTTTTCAAATTCAATACATTAGCGTTGACCCGGAATGGTTATTAAATGATCGCTATTTTCGGCTATATTAATACTAAATTTTTCAATCCGCATTATTAGTTCCACGATGACAATCAAGAAAACCAATGATAAATTTATTGAAGATATCGAAAAGGACTTTGATCATGAACTTTCGATTGCTAAATTTCCCTGGCAAGAACTCTTAAAAAAGAAAGACCACTACCTTTCTTTTTTATACCATGAGTTTTCTCTGCTGACTCCTAGACCAAAATTTTATTTATATTTTAAGGAAGTTATAACTGAACAAGAATGGGATCAATCTTGCTCAGATAGTTTTAATGCAACGAGGTCTTACACAAGCAATAGGGTGGCAGCAAACTTTGTCGCTCTATCACAAATTGAGATTAAAGCCAATGAGTTGATGAGGCAATTTCAGAGTATGTTAGTGGCCAGAACCCTCGAAGCAAAATATTTTGGTAGATTTTTAGCCGATACGGAAACTGTTCGGAGCTTGGAGAAGATTGATGAAAAGGTTAAAGGATTTAAAAAATATGTATTCCATGACGATAATGTGAATAACTATAGTCATTATGCAAAAGCGGCAGCTAAGGACATCGTGTTATGGATCAATAAACTTAAGCTAGAAACTCTAAGATTGGAACTTTTAGAAGATATTGCATCCATATCGATAGAAAGAGACATAATACTGAATATTTTTTTATTGAAAGCCACAGACGCAGAACAAGTAGAATTAAAGCGAAGATTCAATATTCTAAAGGTCTTTTGGGATGAAATTCTTAATCAGGCGATTAGAGAAACAAAGACCATTGTTCAGGCCGTGCTGAATACTAAGACAGAGAAATTAAATATTCATTCTATATTTAGGGCCGGAGTCCATCAGGATTATATTGACATATTAAAAGAAGTCAAACCACCAGTAATTGACGTGACAAGTCATTATATCTTAGGAGAACGAAATAAAGGTGCCATAGTCGCCTGGGTGGACGCACTAGACCACCTTGGCAAATTAAACCCTACTCTTACTCCGGATTAGAGAACTGAACTGATTAACAAATTATTTCCTGGATTGAATATTTCTAAACGCTCGCTAGCGAATGTTAATGGCCGTGCCTATCTTCAATATTTTGAAGAGTTGAAAAGGCAGATAGCCAAGATTTAGAAATTTTATCTTCCTTAATTTCATTCATGAAATTAAGGAAATACCGTTGTGGCAATTTGCATGAAAGTTATAATAGCATGCAAAAACAAAAAATAATTGGGATACTTATTGGCGATCCGAAAGGAATTGATGAAGATAAAAACTTTGCTAAACGTCAGTTCAAGAATGAAAAAGTCTTTTGGCGACTCTTAAACGCGGGATTTTTTGTGTCCTTTGGAACCTCAAAAAAAAATTGTATAATAGGGCACTTCCGCCCCCAAAAAGTGGATAGCATCATAAATTTTAATTGTGATAGCTATGGACTTTAAAGAATTTAACAACATCTTTCAACAAGTAACAAATGCTGGTATTCCAGCCGGAGTAGTGTATATCTTAACGTTACTTATAAACCGTGTTTATTCTTTTAAACTGAAGAAGACACCAATAAGAAGTAATAAGAAGTTTTATCCTGATGGAAGCCTGCAAGAAATTACTGAAGAATTCAGGCCCTAAATTTTTGAATTTTTCATTTTTTGATGTGCAATACTCGAGTAATCCAGATTTTACTTACGAAGATCTTGAACACTTTAGATCCTTTATTGAGTATCTCCATATTTTGTCTGCAACTATTACCTGCTTATAGGTAGGTACCCGCCTAAACTTTTCTTTTGATATACACATCAACTTTCCTCGTCCCAAAACCTCCACTCCTAAGTTTTATAGGTCTCTTTTCGCTTATTAGTTTTCCTTTCTGTACCAGGTAGTGCAATGATTTCGATAGTTCATCGCTTGTATATTCTCTCTGGAAATCATGGCACCTTTCATTTACTTCCCACACATAAACATGTTTGTCAAATAAATCACTTTCAAGTAATTGGTATTCGATAAAGTAAGATTTTTTTCTATCAATCTTCTTATTGATAAAGTACTCCGAGTTAGTTTTATATTTTAAATTGAAGGCGTTTAAATACTTAGACTTTTTAATGCTTACGGGTATTTCATAGTTCAGCTTAAAAATTTTACTGCCATCAAATTCCAGCTTTTGTCCAATATCCTTTGCTATTTCTGTAGTTAGTTCCCTTCTTCCTTTTAAAAGGGAATAAACATGACTTTCTGATTTTTCGATAAAGACTGCAAACCCCGGTATCTCAAGGCCAATTGTTTTCATTACTTCTTTGAGCCGAGCAGCAATTGTTTTACTATAATCTAAATCTTTGGTATCATCCATTGCCAAATGGATAATTTATTTTACGCTAAAAATTGGTCAAATAATTTGCATAGTGTTTTTAGTTTTATATCTTTAGATATTAAATATCAATAGTATATATTGAACTGTTTACTATGTGAATAGTTCATTATTTAATAATGGCATTTGAATTTTTGAATCTTGTAGTGGAAATGTAGGAACTTCTAGGGTGCAAGAGCCAAAAGTCAATGCCCATTTCTATCTTTGTGGTAGAGTGGGCTTGCTTTTGTGCGCACCCAGCCTTCCTACAGGCTCCACTGCGTATAAGGTGAGTCCCTCTATCATTTAGACTTTCACTTAAAGCTTCATTGTTCAAATCAGTTAAACGAAATGATCAATGATCGCACTTTTACTCTTCCGCTTTTCCGTACTCAAAAGACATCCTGATTGACCCTTTGGCCGATGGCGGCAGGGTTCCAGTTTAGTTGATTGATTATTTCCCTGCCTGCCTTCGGTCTTTCTTTAACTTTCTCACTCTTCTTCACTATGCAGCCCTTCGACTCTCCCGATGAAGAATCGGGACAGGCTGCTCAGGGTGACAAAAGCGATAAAAGCTCAGGGTGACCTAATCGATTTCTAACCAAACCAACCCAAAAAATGAAAGCAAAAAATAGCTTAAGGGGCATGCTATGGCCTTTGATAAGCGCAGTATTCAAACTCAAATACCGGCTTTTTAATAGCAGGAAGCCACAAAAACTTAATCAGAATCCATTCAACATGGATTTTGAAAAAGTAGCCGCCGATAGTAAGCGTATCGCGGAAAAGATGCAGGCAACCCAGTTGCTGGCAGAGGAAAGTAAGCTTCAGAATGATTCGCCTTCACGTAGTGCTTTGGGAGAGCAAAACAATGATGATCCGGAGAATGGTCGTGTGCTCTGTGGCTGGCGTGAAGATGAGGATGATCGTTTTAATGTTCAGGACCATTTATATACCTCGTACCGGCAGAACCCTTACTGTGATCAGCATCCCGAAACGATGAAAGCGATTATGAAAGCCTTCTTCCTGGCCGATCATGATGCCGCGCAGCTGGAGCAATTTGAGCTCGAGAATGGGAGGGTGCAGCAGCTGACTGTTCAAAAACCTGAGATGACCTTGAAGCAGGCTCTTTACCGCGGTTTAAGAGCGGGTTTAGTGCTGATCATGATTATGGGCGGGCAATCAGGTAGGGTCAAGGCGCAGACTCAAGAAAAGGCCCTTAAGATAGGGGACAAGGTACCCGACATAACCATTAACAACATTATCAATTATAAATCTGCCACAGCGAAGATCTCAGACTTTAAAGGCAAACTGCTGGTACTTGATTTTTGGAGTACCTGGTGCAAAGGGTGTCTGGAATCATTCGGTAATGCAAACAAATTACAAAATCAGTTTGGCGATCAGTTGCAGGTGCTGTTTATTACCAGCCAGAAATCTGACCTTATCAATAATTTTTTAATCAAAAATAAAAGGATCGGTAGTTTAGCACCGGTAATAGCAACCGATGACAAAGTTCTGCAGGGGCTCTTTCCCTATGTTTATGTGCCGCACCTGGTTTGGATCGACCAGGCAGGAAAAGTCATACAGACAACGGCGGCTTATGATTTTACGGCCGAAAATGTAGGAAGGATTTTAAACAATCAAGAGGCAGAGTTCGAAGCCCCAAAAACAGATCTGCTCAATTTTGATCCTATAAAGCCATTATTTGATCACCAAAATGGCGGCCAAGCTTCCTACAAATATCGCTCGATGTTAACTGGCTATATGGGCGGTGTCTCCGGTCGATTGGGTATCCGCAAGGATAGTACTTCGGTACGGGTATTCGCCTTTAATCAAGGTGTTATTAGCCTGTATAAAGCAGCATGGCGTCTGCCTACCGGATGGGCAGACAGTCGGGTGGTGTTTGAGAATCTGGATCGGAATAAATATGTAATATCTAATTCGTATCAGCAGCAGGCAACAAAAAGCTGGTGCTATGAACTGATACTTCCCGTTTCGCACACTTTACAGGTGTATTCGATCATGCAGCAAGACCTCACCCGGTTCTTTAATATTATGGGGACGGTAGAGGAGAGGGAAGTGGGATGCCTTGTACTTACAATAACAGACAAAAAACGAGTACCCACACTAGCCAATGGCGAGCGCGAAAATAATCTTGACAAAAAGAATAGCGAAGTCAAATTTTTAAGAAACGAGTGGCTTGCCACTCTGATCGAAAAAATGAATACTGAACCAGGGATGCTGCCTCTTTTTGACGAAACGGGGATTAAGCATACACTGGATATGAACCTCGGTAAAAGTATAACCGATATCGAATCTTTAAATAAATCCCTTGCAATCCATGGGCTTCAGTTCAAACAGGAAAAAAGGAAACTACCCATGCTGGTACTCTCGCCAGCCGAAGTAATAGAATCAACTGTCCTTAAAAATTAAACTTATGAAACAAATTATATTAGTCATCCTTTTGATTATTCCGGCCATTATGATGGCACAGGATAGAATAAGTGGCAAAGTGGTCTCGTCAGACCATTTACCTGTGCCCGGCGCCTATGTCAGCCCCCTGAATAGTAAGGAAAGGGTTCTTACAATGGCTGACGGCAGTTTCAGTGTACGCGTACGTGGCACCGCTGATACCCTTAAGATTTCTTTTTTGGGATATCATGATCAGTTTGTCCCGGTCAACTATCCTCTGACCGGTCCTTTGCTAATCACCCTGGTTGAAAAAAGTACCACATTGGATGAGGTGATTATTTCAACAGGCTACTATGAATTGCCCCGCGAACGGGCTACCGGTTCGTTCACCGTTGTTGATAACAAAACGCTAAATCAAAGTACCAGCGCAGACATACTCAGCAGGCTGAAAGGAGTGACCAACGCTGTGCTTTTTGATGAGCGTTTGAAAGATGACCGAAGGATAAGCATCCGCGGCCTGAGTACCATTTTTGCAGATACGCAGCCTCGGATTGTTCTTAATAATTTCCCTTTCGACGGAAATTTAGAGAGTATCAACCCGAATGATGTAGAAAGTATTACCATTCTAAAAGATGCAGCAGCGGCCTCCATTTGGGGAGTACGGGCTGCCAATGGCGTAATTGTGATTACAACAAAAAATGGAACCCGCAACCTGCCGTCCAGTTTATCACTCAACTCAAATGTAACCCTTGGGGAGAAAACTGACCTTTTTTATCTTCCTGCCATTTCATCCGCGGATTTTATTGAGGTGGAGAGAAACCTGTTTGAAAAAGGTTTTTATGAATCGAAAGAAGCCGATCCCTCAAGGCCAGTTTTGACACCGGTAGTAGAGCTACTGATTGCTGCAAGGGAGGGGATCATTTCACAAGCACAGGCGGATGAAGCTATTACCAGGCTCAAACAGCAGGACATCCGGAATGACTATAACCGTTACCTTTCTCAAAATAGTGTGAACCAGCAATATGCTGCAAGCTTTAAAGGTGGTACAAATAAGGGGGGCTATTATTACTCGGCAGGATACGACCGGAATAAAACCGTTAATGCCGACCAATATAACCGATTAAGTCTCCGGGCGGATCATTCTTATCAGCTAAGTAAGCGTTTCCGGTTAAAACCCTCCTTAAGTTACAGTCAACTGAATCAAAAAAATGGTGCTCCTGAATTAACTGAAATTACCAGCGGCTACAATAACGCCGTTTATCCTTATGCCCAACTGGCAGACGATGACGGTATCCCGGTACCTGTTGTAAAGAATTACCGGGGAACCTACGCCTCGCGCTTTGAAGATGCCGGTTTACTGGACATGCAGTATCGCCCACTAACCGATTACCTGGATACCGAGAACAGTTCAAAAACAGAGGAGCTTTTGATGAGTATAGATGCAAGCTATGATATCACAAAAAGATTTTCTGCCCAGACAATGTATCAGTACAACCGGAATTTCATGGACAATAAAGTGCTTTTCGGAGAAAAGTCCTTCTTTACCCGTGATATGGTAAACCAATATACACAAGCCGATGCGAATGGAATTCTGGGCTTCCCGGTACCCCGCGGCAGCATTTTTGATCTTCACAGTTCGTCGTTAATATCGCATACTGGCCGTGGACAAGTTAAGTACCAGAACGATATTTTTAGACACAGTATCTCAGCACTGGCAGGGGCAGAGATCCGGCAGATCCGGCAAGATGGAAACAGTTACCGTACGTATGGTTTTGATCCAAGCGGCCTTGTAAGTGTCCCTGTCGATTATACTTCTGTTTATTCATTGTATACCAACCCTGGCAGTTCACAGGGCATTCCGTACAATAATGATTTTTCCAGTTTTCTGAATCGTCATACTTCTTTTTATGCCAATGCAGCTTACACTTTTGACGATCGTTACAGTATTTCTGCAAGTGGCAGAAAAGATGCTTCTAATTTGTTCGGTGTCAACAGCAATCAGAAGGGCGTTCCGCTTTGGTCTGCAGGATTAAGCTGGAATGCACATAATGAAAGCTTTTTTAAAAACAGAATCCTGGATTATCTGAAAGTTAGGCTCACCTATGGTTTTAACGGAAACTTAAGCAAAAACCTGACTGCACTCGCCACAGTGGTGCAGGGCAGGGGCAATTTAAATAATATGCCCTATGCCATCGTACGTACATATCCAAACCCGGACCTAAGCTGGGAAAAGATAGGCGTTCTAAATGCGGGGCTTGACTTTAAAACCGCCAATGGTTTTCTAAGCGGTACTGTAGAATATTATAATAAGCACGGAAGGGATCTGATTGGTGACCAGGCTCTTGATCCCACCTCGGGTGTCATTTCGGGCACCATCAGACGGAATACTGCAGACATGATCGGCAGGGGTATTGATATTACCATTAACACCCGGAATGTCAATCGGGCATTTAAGTGGAACAGCAGTGTTTTGTTCAATCATAACACCAATGAAGTAACGGCCAACGGCAATTTATCAAAGTCTTCCTATCAATTTATCAACGGCGGTCATTTGGCTACGCCTGTAATCGGCAGACCTGTCCACGGAATTTACACTTACAAATTTGCTGGATTAGATGCGGCCACCGGTGATCCGCTGGGTATGCTTTCTGGTGAAAAGTCGAAGGCCTATGGAGATCTGGTTTACAGTTCAACATTGGACGATCTGCAATATCACGGACCTGCTACACCAACAAGTTTTGGCTTACTGGGTAACACGTTTTCATATAAAAACCTTTCTTTATTGGTGAACATCAGTTATCGGCTGGGCTACTATTTTACCCGCTCTTCCATTTCTTACAGCAGGCTCTACAATAGTTGGGTGGGGCATGCCGATTTTGCTCAACGGTGGCAGAAGCCGGGTGATGAGCAATTAACAAGCGTACCTTCGATGATCTATCCCGCTAATGATGCCCGTGATGAATTTTATAACAATTCTTCTGCGCTAGTTGAAAAAGGGGATCATATTCGCTTTCAGGATATTAATCTTTCCTATCAGTTCGGAGCAGGCAAATTACAGGCAGTACATCTGAAGGATATGCAATTGTTTGCGAACCTCCGCAATGCCGGGTTTATTTGGCGCTCGTCAAAGCTGGGGCTTGACCCTGACTATTCGGGATATACACCGGCGGGTGCCAGCGTGGCATTCGGCATCAAAGCTAGTTTCTAACCTTTTAAAAACTTTCATTATGAAAATATTAAAACTTGTATTGCTCATAATCCTGGGAATTGCCTTTAGTTCCTGTAAAGACTACCTGGACGCCAAGCCGGATGAAAAGCTCGCGGTACCGTCTGATAATCTGAAATACCTTCAACTTTTATTGGACAATACCAATACTTTGAATGCTCTTAATCCGGCCACCGGAGATTTGGCAAGTGACGATGTTTATATGACGAGTATTCAATGGAATGCCCTCCTGCAGGGTCAGAGAACCTCGGCAAACGCCTATATCTGGGGCAGAGACCTGTTTAATGAGAATGATATGAACGACTGGTCTACACCATATCGGAATGTATTTTATGCAAACCTTGTTTTGGACGGCCTTGTGAAATTAGAAAAAGAAGCTGGCTCGACCCAGTGGAAAGAATTGAAAGGCGCTGCGTTATTCCACCGCTCATTTGCGTTCTTCAACCTGTTACAAACATTTGCCAAAGGTTATAACGCTTCAACAGCGAATTCTGATCCTGGTGTGGTACTAAAGCTAAGTTCAGATATCAATGAAAAAATTGCACGGTCAAGTGTTAAGCAATGCTATGACCAGCTTATCTCGGATTTGGAGGAAGCAAAGTCCCTCCTCCCGGTAACCTCCGCCTATAAAACCAGGCCGGGCGTACCTGCGGCTGCAGCCTTACTGGCCCGTGTTTACCTGGTGATGCATCAATATGACAACGCCTCTAAGAATGCGGAGGAAGCACTCAGCAGAAATTCCAACCTTATTGATTTTAACACACTGAATGCAGGTGCAAATTTTCCCGTGTCGCGTTTAAATGAAGAGGTAATTTATCATTCAACAATCATTCTTTTATCTGGATTTTCCCAGGGATTTAGCTCGGTAAGCAGCAACCTGTATTCATTGTATCATTCAGATGATTTGAGGCGCACAGTATTTTTTAAAACCAGTGGTACAGATGCTTTTTTTAAAGGCAGTTATAACGGTGCTAATACCCGTTTCAATGGGTTAGCAATTGATGAATTGTATTTGATTGCAGCTGAAAGCTACGTCCGGATGAATAACACGGGCTCCGCATTAGACCGGCTCAATTCCCTCCTTGTTAAAAGATGGCGGACAGGAAGCTTTGTTCCGGTTACCGAAACTGTCCCTGCAAATCTTCTAACCGTTATTTTGGAAGAGCGGCGAAAGGAACTTGCTTTCCGGAATCTCCGGTGGAGTGATTTGAAACGCCTGAACCAGGAACCTGGACGTGAAAAGACGATCACCAGGGAAATTAATAATAAATCCTACACTTTAATCCCGGGTGATAAAGGCTATTTAATGCCGATTCCATTGAAGGTTATCGCTGCAAGCGGAATAGAGCAAAATTAATGTATAAAAGCCCGGGAGTTCTCAATTCCCGGGCCTTCTAATTAACGGTCGGTATAGCTATTGTTTTAGCACCCGCTCATCGGGATGGGCGGCACCATCTGAAGTTGGCTTTCCGGAAGTTCCATTTTCGGGGGCGTAAATTGCACAAAGGTTCGCATCGCCTTCACAGGAAGGCATAGAGGGAACTTTTGTGTAATTACCAGGAATCCCCTCACCGCCACCGTTGTATACAAACCATTCAAGGGCTTGACTATTAGCCGCTTTTTCGGCTGGCATATTGAAGGCAAAAGCTGTGGACGCGCCAATTACAAGGGCGATCAGGCCGGTATTGATTTTTGTAGAGATCATATTCTTGATATTTAATTGAATGCCTACTCTCAAGGTTTTCGGCTTCTCCTTAATAGATAATATTATTAGGTGATAAATGATCGGATTACCGTCAAACGATCATCGCAACTATAAAGCCTTCCCCATAGCCCTCCCTTCTTCTGATGTTTGTATTAAGGCAATAAGGGTTAGCACAATAAAAAAGACATTAAAGAGCAGATGTTCCGTCCAGCTCAGGTTCTCCAATATTCCCCCGCAAGAGCAGGGGATACGGTCAAATAGATTCAGCAAAACGGTGATAATGTAAATGCTAAAATTTAGCAGCAGGAGCAGAGACAAGTAGAGCCCTATGGTCCGGGTCTTTGAAACGATCAATAAACCCGCTGCACAGAATTCAAACAGCGGCACAGCCCAAACCAGAAATCTGGACAATACGCCCGGGAATACCTGTTCAAGCATCTCGGTGCGGCTTTGGTCGAAATCGAGCAGTTTGCTGGCGGCAGCGTAGGTCCACAGGAGGATGAGCATGGCCGGAATAATATCTGTTTTGAGTATCCTGATCATAAGCGTTTCTTGTTGTTTCGCTTATTAAAGGTAGAATGGCGGTTTTGCCATAAAAAGGCGTTTGCCAACCATTTGAAGACGACTTTATTGACCGTAAATGGTTGTAAAGTACTTGTTATAACAGCGAATTAATTGCTACTGATCAGCCATGTGACTGTTCTTTGATCTCAGGTCGCTGAGTGTTTTGTGGTGAATGTTCAGAAAAGAGCCTATTTCAGTCAGGTTAGCCACGGTGAATGTTTCTTTATGGGCATGCCAGAATTTAAGATAGCGGCTTTGGCTATCCAGCCCGGCCAGATCGCGGGTGCGCTCATACAAACGGGATTTGTAACTATCCAGCATGGCAGCCTGGATAAGGTAATAATCCAGGTCCCTGGAAGCCAGATCGATAAGCTGTTCTGCTGGTAGTGACAGGAGTACGCTCTCTTTAAAAAGCTGGATATTGTCTCCGTTCTCCTTTTCGGCGATGAATCTTTTTAAGGGAAAGATCAGCTCGCCCTGGTACCAGAACCAGCTGGTTACCTCCTTTTTGGTCTGCTGATCGTAATGAAAAACCCGGGCGGTTCCTGTAGCCAGGAACCAGGCATGTTCAGGTACATGATCTTCATGAAGCAGGAGCTGTCTCTTCCGATAGGTCCGCTTTCGGATCATAACCTTGAGCTCCTCCTTCAGCTTTTCAGAAAGTGGCTTACGCTGGGGGTGATAGGATTCCAGTAATTTGAACAAAGCAACTGTTTCCATTGGCTTTCGTCTAACTAAAATTTCTTCGACAGATACATAATTACATTTTATTTAAATATCGGAAGGAAACAGAAAACAGTACTGGCTTTTAAGAACAATTTCAATGGGGTAATGAAAAACGGCCGTATTTTTTAAATGCCCTTCTAATGACAGATAAGGCTTATATAAAAAATATTGAATGATTTAAGATGGGTATTGGACGAAATAAGCAGGGGGTAATGAAAATGGGGGCTTCTTTATTAAGATGTTTTTTTTAAACTCGTTTCGGAATTAGGGGAGCAAGCGGCTGATCTGCAGGCAAAAGGTGCAGGCGTTCAGCGTGAACCGGTTTGGGTATGTTAGTCCGGAGGCCGGTCCGGAAAAATGAATGTAAAACGTATATGGATTATTTAAATATCCCCTGGTATTTCCCACCGGATAAAAGCAAGCCACTTGTTCCGCAGATACGATCGCATGTGATCAGCCTGATAGATGGAGGCTGGCTGCCTCCGGGACAAAAACTGTTAACAATTGCAGATTTTGCTAAAATTCTGAAGGTCAATAAAAAGACCATCGCAGCAGTCTACAAAACTTTGAGGATGCAAAAGCTACTGGAGCAGCGTAAGCCTTTCGGTTATTTTGTTTCCTTTCGCCGGCCTTTGCCCGCTGGGGGGGATGGATCGCCGCTTGCGGCGTTTAGTTTCAATGATCCGGTAGCTGCCTATGATCCTTTAAATTCGGCGGTTCCTTATATTACGCTCGGCAATGATTCATCCGGCCTCATCCTGGGTTCTATGGAGAAACATCTCAGGGAGTACAGGAAAATATTAGCGCATGTGCCGGCATGTGAAGGTGAATCCGTTATCAGCTTTGCAATTTCCAGGATCTTAAGTTACCTGGGTATGCACGTAGAGGATAACCAGTTTCACACCCTTCATGGTGTCGGAAGAAATCTGAATGTAACCATAATGAGCTTGTTAAAACATTCTTCCGGGGTGGTGATGGCATCGCCGGAAGATGTAAGGGCTATCGCTTCCTTCCGGATCGTGAAAGCGGAGATCTTTTTTACCGGCTTTGACGGGGAAGGTATGCTGATGGATGAACTGGAAAAGATATGTCTGCGGCACCAGGTAAAAGTTGTTTTTGTCAGACCAGCTGCCGGAATCCCTAATGGTCTCCCCCTGTCAACAGCCCGGAGCCGGCAACTGATGGCTCTTGCAGACAAGCATCACTTTGTGATCATAGAAATGTATAATGAACACGAGTTCTGGCCCGGACCGGCACCGATGACCTTTTGGGAAACCTATAATAAAGGCCGTGTTATTTACCTGGGGCCGGTATCAAGGATGACCTATCCCTTAAATTCAATCGGCATCGTGATCGGGCCGGCGGATTTCATGGAAACAGTACGGAGTGTTGCAAAGGACTTTTCGGTCCCCGACCGGGTTTCTGAACGATTACTGGCCAATATGGTCAGGCAGGGAACCTTCAGTCTTCTGCAGGATAAGATGCTCAGGCAATACCAGGATCGTTCTTCAGCAGTCGACATAATACTCAGGAATTCTCTCTCAGGCTTAGCGACTTATACAATGCCGACGGCCGGCTTTGTGGTGTGGGTAGAGCTTAATGAAGAGTTTGACCCGGGGCCCGTTCTTGAGGAGCTGGAAGAACTCGGTTTATACAGGCGGGATGCCCTTATAGGCTTCTATGCCGGCAAACCGGTCAAAGCGCTCATGGTCTGCTTTGGTTCAACCGCGATGGAAAAAATGAAATGCGGTATAAAACTCGTAGCCGAATCAATTAAGAATGGCTCGTTGAAAATGGTTCCGGCATTCCTGGCCGCTTTAGCGGCTGCCTGATGCCTCCAATCAAATTTCTTTTTAAACATCCGCTTCCGGCGTAAGGGTCCCGGTAGCCTGCCATACACTAATACGTACTAACTACTATATACTAAGTACTAACTACTATATACTAAGTACTATAATGAACGAAGTTTTTGACTACAGAATAAAGGTCACCGAGGTAAGTACACTGCTACAGCAGGTGATGAACGGCTTGTATGCTTACGGGATCAATGTGGGTATGCGTGATGAATTGAAGGATCTGCAGAACGTTTTTAAAGGAGATCCAATTCCTGTCGACATAGCCCTTTTGGAGGCGCTTAAAGATCCCCTGGTAAAGCCGCTCATCGACCTGATTTACGCGCTTGACACGCACAGGTTCATGACTATGCAAATTAATGGTCTGACTGAAAGGGAGATGCTCGAAGCTTATCATCAGGGAGTAGGAGCCAGGCACTGGCCCGTGTTTATTATGTTTACAGGTGACGAATCAATAGGCCTGCACTGCTCGATGCTGGAGTATCTGCAGGAAGCTGTCGTCTCATTATTTTCCCTCGCCTTACAACTCTCAGAATCAAGATTGGACATTACTGCAGAAGAAACAAGTTGGATGCAGTCGCCGTGCAAAAAGGCGCTTGCTGCGCTTAAAAAAACCGATGTGAATGTTTACACTATTATTCAAATCATGAAAGATGTTCAGGCGGGTATGCAAAAGATCTATGCTATCGCAGAGGAAGTACAAGGGAAATAAGGATTTTACATAATTAAACTTTTCAGATTATGTCTTCAGCTGTTGCTTACAAACTTAGAGTAATGGAGTTGCACTGTATACTAGCGCGAATTAATGACAACATGGTGCGATATGCTTTACAAATTTGTTTTCACAATAGGGATAAAGCACTTCAAAGATCGGCAGCTGCAGGTTACCCGGTTGCACAAGAAGCGAAAGGGCCTTACCGCCCGCGGGATCCCCTCGTTACCACGTTGGTGAAACTTAAAGATTTCCTGGTAAAAACTGACGGTAACCTTTTATGGATGAATTACCTTTCCGAAGAAGAAGCCGAGGTAATATTAACATTTTATCATCCGGAATTTGTTCTTAAGCTGCTGGAAGACATTCCTTCTAAGAAGTCTATTGTCCGGTATCTTGAATGTGCATCCGATGTATTACTTGGCCTTGCGCTTGAGCTTTCTATCCCGTTGGAGGAATTCAGCGACCCCGGTAACAATTTCTTCGGTCCCGGAATATATCCTCTCCTTAACCGGGAAGATCAGAATGTTTGTCTGGTCCTTGATTGTCTGAGGGAGATCACCTCAGGCATTGACAGCATTCAGCTACTTGATTGATCAGTCTGAAAAAGAAGATTAGGGGGTTAAACCGTGTTTAAATTGATGCCATTATGGATAAGCCGATACTTCAAAAGCTTGAGATAATTGAAAGAAACCAGGGACAGATCCTATACTATGTTCGTTTTCTGGCCGAATATAACGACGCCGGCAAGATCAGCCTTCCCGAAGTCTGGTTCAATGATCAGGATGTGATGTTTAAATTGAGCTGGAGCAAAAGTACCCTGAAGCGCCGCCGTGCCGAAGGACTGCTGCCATATAGTAAAATCAGGAATAAGTACTACTACAAAGAAAAGGATGTGGTTTATTTGCTTTTCCCGGAGCCTCACCCCAACCCTCCCCCGGGGAGGGGGAGCTGAGATTAGATTTGAGATTTGAGATACGAGATGAAAGATATGATGCGATCCGGATTTTCAATTTATAGTAATCATTCTGACTTTACACAAATTAGGCTGACGCCTGATAGCTGCTATTTCCGGGTTATGGGGTTATGGTTATAAGCGGTTTATGAGTTTATAGGTTTATTGGTTTATGAATCCACGGTTGTATTGCTATTCGTGGTAATTTTTTCTATAGTAGTCATTCTAGCTTTCCACCAATTTAAGCGGATACCTGATACCTGATAGCTGTTTCGCGTTATGCATCTAAGTTGAATGTCTAATCGTGGTGGTCATTTATAGTATTCATCCTGACTTTACACAAATAAGCTGACACCTGATAGCTGCCAGTTCCGGGTTATGGGGTTATGGTTGTAAGCGGTTTATGAGTTTATAGGTTTATTGGTTTATGAATCCACGGTTGTATTGCTATTCGTGGTAATTTTTTCTATAGTAGTCATTCTAGCTTTCCACCGATTTAAGCGGATACCTGATACCTGATAGCTGTTTCGCGTTATGCATCTAAGTTGAATGTCTAATCGTGGTGGTCATTTATAGTATTCATCCTGACTTTACACAAATAAGCTGACACCTGATAGCTGCCAGTTCCGGGTTATGGGGTTATGGTTGTAAGCGGTTTATGAGTTTATAGGTTTATTGGTTTATGAATCCACGGTTGTATTGCTATCGTGGTAATTTTTTCTAAAGTAGTCATTCTAGCTTTCCACCGATTTAAGCTGATAGCTGATATCTGATAGCTGATACCTGTTTCGCGTTATGCATCTAAGTTGAATTTCTATACTGGTGATCAATCTATAGTAGTCATCCCGGCTTTACACAAATTAAGCTGACACCTGATAGCTGCCAGTTCCGGGTTATGGGGTTATGGTTGTAAGCGGTTTATGAGTTTATAGGTTTATTGGTTTATGAATCCACGGTTGTATTGCTATCGTGGTAATTTTTTCTAAAGTAGTCATTCTAGCTTTCCACCGATTTAAGCTGATAGCTGATATCTGATAGCTGATACCTGTTTCGCGTTATGCATCTAAGTTGAATTTCTATACTGGTGATCAATCTATAGTAGTCATCCTGGCTTTACACAAATTAAGCTGACACCTGATAGCTGCCAGTTCCGGGTTATGGGGTTATGGTTGTAAGCGGTTTATGAGTTTATGAGTTTATGAATCCACGGTTGTATTGCTATTCGTGGTAATTTTTTCTATAGTAGTCATTCTAGCGTTCCACCGATTTAAGCTGATAGCTGATACCTGATAGCTGATACCTGTTTCGCGTTATACATCTAAGTTGAATGTCTATTCGTGGTGATCAATTTATAGTATTCATCCTGGCTTTACACAAATTAAGCTGACACCTGATAGCTGATACCTGACAGCTAATATATCACTACCTGGTTCCAGAAGAAGATATTTAACTGAAACTTAATATATTTGCATAATGAATAGCCTTGACATATAAATGAAGCAAAGGGAAATCCAAACGCTTCGATACTTATCCATACTCATACCGCATAAACTCAGACAGATTGATGAAATAGCATTTTCTTTTAAATCAGCTGGCATACGAAGTAAGAAGGAAATCTTAGGCGAGCTGATAGACAGTGCAACTAACTATCACCAAACATTCGCAATGTTTCAGGTCAAACATGATTTGAAAGTCTTTTATGACCAGCATAACTGGAATAAATACGGTTACTATAGCAAGCTCAGAAAGGAAGAAATTATTTGTTTGTGGGAGAGGCATAATTCCCAATTACTGGAAATCATTGAATTCCTTCCTGATAAATTTCTAAAAGCGAAGTGCATTATAGGAAGGGATGCCCTATCCATCGAATCCCTGATCAGGATTTACGTCGAAAGTTTAGACAATTATCTGCACCATTTGTCAAACGGGAAATGATTAGTCTACAGTCTCGATGACTAAATATTCGAGCAAATTGAAATAGTTACCTTCTTCCCGTCACTTCGAAGCCGATGCATCCTCGGGAGAGGAGGGTCCTGCATTAAGTACCTGAGATATCTCCTCCCAAAGGGGTCGTCGATATGACGCCGTGGTTGGGGTGGTTTGTTTCCCATACCTGATACCTCATACCTGATACCTCATACCTGATACCTCATACCTGATACCTGATAGCTAATACCTAATCCCTACTTTCTTAACCAAAGTCAATGAAATGAAAAGCTGCAGGTCATAAATTTGTGGTCAATGAAAACCAGGAAACGATTAATCATTTGTTTATTCACCCATCTGCTCGTTATCGGCGTTTGTATTTTCTTCTCTGTATCAGAGGCTTTTGGAGCAGAATCATGCTTGATAAATGGAGGACATGAAAAGGGGAACCCGAACAAAGCAGGTTCAAAAGAAATGAAGCCGGAGTTAACGGGGCCGAATGACAACCAAAGCATGATTTTGGCTTTTTGACACCTTAATAACCGGGCACAAAATAAAGCCTAAACTGGTTTACCCCTTTTATATGATTATTGAATGAACTACGGCAGGTGCGGAGGGGAGCGCCAATCAGTAGCAATAAGCTTAATACTATGCAAAGCGAACACAAACAGCAGTTAGAATTTGAATCATACCCGATTAAGAATGACGTTAATCCTCAGGAAAACAGTAATCCGTTTACGTCAGATGAAAACGAAACAGATTTAACTGACCAGGTAATCGATAGCAATGGCAATAGCAAGTCCGCTAAGCTTGAAGAAATTCTGCAGACAATCTTCATGGCAGATCACGATGCGGCACAGTTGGAGCAATACCTTTTAGAAAAGCATTCTCAAATTCCGGAGAGAGGGAGCTGCATTCAGATTTGAGATACGAGATCTTAGATGGCAAATTAGCCTATCGATGCTATTGTCCATGATCGATTTTTTGACCACAGATTCCGAGATCATTTGTAAATGATAAAACAAGGATGCTAAAACCGATGGCAGGCAAAAAGAAAAGTTCACCACAGATACACAGATTAAGGAAGATGAACTCAACAATTAGATGTCCGTAAATTATCCGTTAATATGTGTCAAAGATTTCCGGGATATCTAAATGGCAGGGTCCCCTTCGGGAGACCCTGTCGGGACATAATCTTCATGGCAGATCACGATGCGGCACAGTTGGAGCAATACCTTTTAGAAAAGCATTCTCAAATTCCGGAGAGGGAGCTGCATTCAGATTTGAGATACGAGATCTTAGATGGGCAAATTAGCCTATCGATGCTATTGTTCCATGATCGATTTTTTGAACCACAGATACCAACCTGGATAAAAGAAAATACCGCGTCTTTGAAGGATGCACTCAACATGTCGGCCATGGCAATCCTGGCAAAGAACGCTCAATCCTCGATTTGCTTTCTCGTATGAGATTTCTCTCCCGATGAAGGATCGGGATCGAAATGACGTCGTGGTGTTTTTAATTTCCTTTTATACAATAAGTTGGTCGCTATACAACATTCATAAAAAAACTACTAAACCGATAAAAACGGAACCGTAACCGCTATATAAGGCCTACTGATAACCCCTGCGTTCACCTCCCTTCCGCATTGTTTGTTGCGGCCGGCACAGACCAAGCCATCTTACTGACTTCAGAAGCAACAAACGCAGCGGCGGGGTTTTTTGGTTACTTTTTTTTCCCGAAGAAACTTAGCGCAGCGATCTCTTGAGTGCCTTTTTAAAACTACTAAAACAACGAAAAAACTAAGCGCAGCGTTCTCCTGAATGCCTAAAGAAAGAAACTACAAACAATGAAGAAAAAGTGACACCCGCGGTAGCGACTACAGAAAATATCCCACTGACCTAAGTTGTTTTAACTCACAAAAGAACAGAAAGCAGAAATGCTAGAAGACAAGAGGCAGCATTTCATCGGTTGGAGATCATTTCGATCCCGATCCTCCATCGGGATTGCCACGGCTCATTACTTACTTCTTTCACTATCGATGATAAAATGAACACCTGGAAATCCAAAGAGATTTTGAGCCTACCCATGACGGGGTTATTATAGGTTACCGGCAAACAAAGGCTTTATGTCGACCGATATACTGCGTTGATAAGAAAAGAAATAAATCGACAACCGCAAAATCCTAACTGCTGTCTAAGGCCCACAGAAAACCTCTCCGTTCACCTCTTTTCCGTCCCGATTCATCGGGATGGCGGGCACAAGCAAAGCCTACCCACTGACTTTTATAACATTTAAAGCAGCGGCGGGGTTTCATTCAAGGTTTGTTTGTTGTTTTTATCGGCTTGAATGGTCTCCCTTCGGTCGGCATTTGCATACTTTTTTTTCCTGAAGAAACTAAGCGCAGCGACCTCTTGAGTGCCTTTTTAAAACTACTAAAACAACGAAAAAACTAAGCGCAGCGTTCTCCTGAATGCCTGAAAAACAGACTAAAACAAATGAAGAAAAAGTGACATCCGCGGTAGCGACTGAAGAAGATATACCACTTGGTTAAGTTGTTTTAACTCACAAAAGAACAGAGGGCAGAAACGCTAGAAGACAAGAGGCAGCATTTCATCGGTTGGAGATCATTTCGATCCCGATCCTCCATCGGGATTGCCACGGCTAATTACTTACGTCTTTCACTATCGATGATAAAATGAACACCTTGAAATTTCACACAGGATGACTAATAATAAATTTACTCCTGGTAACATTTTTATTACCTGTACGTATAATGACACTGCCTTCAAAGCAAGAATTTTATAAACCTTTAAAAAAGAACATGAAAAAATATTTATTAAATTATGGAACGGTACTGCTTGGATCCGCAATGGCCTTATCCTCCTGTGCTAAGGAGGATTCCACCGGAGGTAATGTTTCCTACCAGGTGAAGCCATCTAACTTGACTGCATCAGTTGGCTCTACAGTTTCTGGCAGCGGATTAATTGTCACCGTGAATTCAAACTCAAGCTTAACCTGGACTGCCGGAAAATTAAATGTTACTGAAATTGACTTTGAAGCAGAGAATAATAATGTTGAAATTGAATATGAACTGAAAGGTCAGTTCAATATTAATTTGCTCGATATCAGTCCGGTATTAGGAAGCATTACCATACCAGATGGTACTTATGATGAAGTAGAATTAAAGTTGAAATTGGAAAAATCCTCTACAAATGATATACCGCTAACTTTAAAAGGGTCGTATACTAACAACACGGGCAGTGTAACACCAGTGGAGTTTTATTTCAACGATGAGTTTGAAATCGAAGTGGAGGCAGAGGATTTGCTAATTAGTGGATCTGCGGATTATTTAGGTCTGATCAACGTTAAGCTTAACAAATTCCTAACTAATGTCAGTTCTGCTGATTTGGATGAAGCGGCTAAAACTAACGGGGCTATCGTAATTTCATCCGCATCGAATGTTAACCTTTATAATAAGTTTAAAGCAAACCTGAATATATTTGGTGATTGCGATTTTGAAGATTAAGCAATATTAAAAATATTCTGCTAAGAGGCTGTCTCATAAGTATATTGTGAAGGCAGCCTTTTTTTATTTCTATTTTTTTGGCTTCTGTATTTCAACTTCATGAATGTGAAAATATGGCATTCAGTAAAGGCCCCGCTGACAACCTCTATTTGAGTAAGTACGATCAAAGCTGCAGGTAAAACTGAAAATGATGCGTTTTCTATTTTTTAATTTGTGAAAGTATTGCCTGCAGTTTCTGTGTGATGGCTGTAGAACTTATTTCGTGTTTTATAGATCGCAGGCAGTTTCTGCAAAGACAATCAGGGTAAGTCAGCCGTATATAATCTTTTTCCAGCTCAGAAAGGGTAAGTCCCTGGCACTGGCATAACAGAATGCTGCCAACCTTGCATTCAAAGGGTTCGTTACACCGGGGGCAATATTTCTTTTCGTGATCTGCCATCATATCTTCATAAAGCTGTACATCTTTGATAGAGATGTACAGCTCAGGTATTGGTTTAAACAGCTGTTCCTGTGGTGACGCTTTCCCTTATTTCTTTAGCGGCAGCAACCATCTCGATCAATGCTCGTTTAGTTTCATCCCATGCCCGGGTTTTTAAACCACAATCCGGGTTGACCCATAGCTGGCCGTCGGGGATGACTGCCCGGGCTTTTTTAAGCAAATACGTCATTTCCTCCTTGTTAGGTACACGGGGCGAATGAATATCGTAAACGCCCGGGCCTATTTCGTTGGGATACTTAAAATCAGCGAAGACGTCAAGCAGTTCCATCTGCGAACGGGAAGTTTCTATGGTAATCACATCGGCATCCATATCAGCAATGCTGTTTATAATATCGTTAAACTCAGAATAGCACATATGGGTATGTATCTGGGTATCATCCTGTACGCCACTGGCCGAAATCCGGAATGCTTTAACGGCCCAGTTCAGATATCCCGCCCAATCTTCTTTTCGTAACGGTAAGCCTTCGCGTATGGCAGGTTCATCAATCTGTATGATCTTAATACCAGCTTTTTCCAGATCGCATACTTCATCACGTATAGCTAAAGCTATCTGGGTACAGGTTTCGGCCCGCGGCTGATCGTTCCTTACAAAGGACCATTGAAGAATGGTTACCGGGCCGGTTAACATGCCCTTCATCCATTTAGAAGTTAAGGACTGTGCGTAAGCCGACCACTTAACGGTCATTGGCTGCGGCCTGGAGACATCCCCATAAATGATGGGCGGTTTCACACAGCGGCTGCCATAGCTTTGTACCCAACCGTTTTGTGTAAAAGTAAAACCGTCTAACTGCTCTCCGAAATATTCTACCATGTCATTGCGTTCAAACTCGCCATGGACCAAAACGTCGAGATCAATTTCTTCCTGCCATTTTACTGCTTTGGAGGTTTCCTGTTCAATCAGGCTGCTATACTCTGCTTCAGTCAGCAAACCCTTTTTGAGCTGCGTGCGCCAGCTTCTTACCTCAGCGGTCTGCGGAAATGAGCCGATGGTTGTAGTAGCAAACAGCGGTAACTTTAATAGCTGTTGCTGTTGCAGTTTTCTTACCTGAAAAATACTGGTACGTTTGTCATCTTTTTCAGTAATGCTGCTCACACGCTCTTTAACCGACTGGTTCTTAATCAGCACAGAGCTTCTCCTCGCCTCATTGGCCCGCCTGTTTTCCACCAGCTGACGTTCAATACCCGCGCCCGTGTTACCAGCGGATAAGTTTCTTAACAGTACCAGCTCTGTCACTTTTTGTCGGGCAAAAGCCAGCCATTGCTTGATTTCAGAAGTTAGCACAGCTTCGTTTGTTTCGTTGTTCAGATCACAGGGTGAGTGGATCAAAGAGCACGACGGCGCTATCCATACCCGCTCAGAACCAAGTTTCTCTTTCGCTTTTTCAATAATAGCAAGCGACCCGTCAAAATAATTTTTCCAGATATTACGGCCATCTACAATGCCTAATGACAGTATTGTTTTATCTGGCAAATGTGCCATCACCTCTTCCAGTTGTTGTGGTGCCCGAACCACGTCGATATGTAATACATCCACCGGCAGAGCGGTAGCTACAGAGATATTGTTTCCCAGGCCTTCAAAATAGGTAGCCAATACGATTTTTAAGAATGGAAATTCCTTACGTAGTCGCTTATAAGTCGCTCTAAAAACCGTCTGTTCTTTCTCACTCAGATCAAGCGATAAAAACGGTTCATCGAATTGCACCCACTCTGCGCCAAGACCGTTCAGCTTATTCAATATTTCAATGTAAACCGGCAGAAGATTTTTGATCAGGTCAATCTTTTCAAAACCCGCTTCTTTTTCTTTACCTAATAACAGGTAAGACACCGGGCCGATCAGCACAGGTTTTGTCATAATGCCAAGTTGTTTGGCATCGTAAAACTCATCAATAATCTTAGTTGAAAATAACTTAAACTGCTGATCTTTATAAAACTCCGGGACGATATAATGGTAATTGGTATTAAACCATTTGGTCAATTCCATAGCACTGATATCCAGTCCGTCTTTTTGATAGCCGCGGGCCATAGCAAAGTACAGATCAAGTTCTTCATTCCCGTTCTTTTGTATCACTTTATGATAACGTTTGGGAATTGCTCCGAACATTAGTGAATGATCCAAAACATGGTCATAATAGGAGAAATCGTTTGATGGGATCAGATCAATACCTGCATCCTTTTGTATCTGCCAATTTTCATGACGGATAGTTTTCCCTACGGTAAGCACACTTTTAAGCCCCGTTTTGCCTGCCCAATAGTTCTCGCAGACTTTTTTTAACTCACGTTGGCTACCAGTTCGCGGGTAGCCGAGGTTTTGCGTTAGCATTTTCTTTTAATGATTAAATGAATAAATCGGTTAAAAGCTCTTCAGCTAAACTTCGCAATGCGTTATGATAAGAAAATGGAAAGTGTGAATACTGCCTGTCTTTAGAGTATATGACCCAAATCAAATCCATTCAGGATTTATTAAGCAAACCAGACCTGACCATAGCTTCTAATCGCGAAAGCATTGTCAATTCAGTAAGTGGCAGGTCTCCTGGCTTGTAACATTTTTACCGTCCTTCCCATTCCGGAAACCGGCAGTGGACATAATTGGCAAAAACTTTTTGTGTTACTTACAGTTGCGCGACAGCTCGTGATTTGCACACGATTCCCTATTAATCTACAATTAAGTAAAACCTATACTGGTTGATGAAGAAAGTAAAGAACTTGTTTCGGCGCAAATGTAAGTAATAACGATGTAATTGCTGAAGCCTTACCTCACAAATAAGTTTATTCAGGATTGCGATATTACCCGCTCTCATACCTTTCGGGAGTCTATATCCGTCAGGTTAAGTGCCTCTTCATTCCTGTCCTGCCAGGAGAGGCTTGTCCTCACCAAACTTTGGGTGGTTAAAAAAGACGGGCAGGCGGAATTGGTATATGCCCGTTCAGACCAACAAATTATGGCTGCATAGCAGGGCAATTCCATCAGGAGATTGCAAGACCAGAATAAAAATTAAATAAACTAGTAATACTTTATACCTTTACAAAAACTTTAGGGGTGCCTTGCGCTGAGAAATACCCTTTGAACCTGATGCAGTTAGTACTGCCGAAGGGAAAAGTAGAACAACTTACAAGTTGTTTACCATTCCTCCAACGGGTCCATTCCTTTAGTTTATTAAATTTTAAACAGGATGGAAATTACCGTAAACCAGCAAAGTTATCCCATTGTTATCCCTTGCTCCCTGCAGCAAATGCTTGACACTGTTATTCAACAGCCTGCCAAAGGCATCGCTGTTGCTGTCAATCAGGAAATTATTGCTAAAGGCGACTGGTCAGGCCACCTTTTAAATCCCGGCGATAATCTCACTATCATCAAAGCCACCCAAGGCGGATAATTACACACCCAAATTATGAAAACTGAAAACATTCCTGGAGAACAAGTGATCAGCCGTACACCCTTCCCGGGGTCACGCAAAATTTATGTCAAAGGTCAGCTGCATAACATCGAAATAGCGATGCGTGAAGTGAGCCTGGCTGAAACTAAATTGCATGGGCGATTTGGCGAAACAGAGCCTAATGCGCCCGTCACTATTTATGATACCAGCGGCCCCTATACCGATCCGGATACAGAGATCGATGTGAAACAAGGTTTGCCGCGGCTGCGTGAGCAATGGATCATAGACCGTGGCGATGTAGAACAGCTGGAACATATTTCATCAGACTACGGAAACCAGCGCGCCCATGATCAAAATCTGGACGCATTACGATTTGCGCACATCAGCAAACCTTATAGGGCAAAGCCGGGAATGAATGTATCACAGATGCACTACGCCAGGAAGGGCATTATCACGCCCGAAATGGAATACATAGCTATCCGGGAAAACCAGCGCATCGATTTATTGAAAGAGCAATTGAACGACCAGTATGAGGTGATGTCACATCAGCACCCCGGCCAAAGTTTTGGTGCCAATACACCCAAAGGATATATTACACCCGAATTTGTACGCCAGGAAGTGGCAGCTGGCCGGGCTGTTATTCCATCGAACATCAACCATCCGGAAAGCGAGCCGATGATCATCGGGCGTAACTTCCTGGTAAAGATCAATGCCAATATCGGCAACTCGGCAGTTACCTCCGGTATCGAAGAAGAAGTAGAGAAAGCGGTTTGGGCCTGCCGCTGGGGCGCCGATACGATTATGGACCTGTCTACCGGAAAGAACATTCACGAAACCCGGGAATGGATCATCCGAAATACGCCGGTACCTGTCGGCACGGTGCCTATTTACCAGGCATTGGAAAAAGTGAATGGCAAAGCCGAAGACCTGACCTGGGAACTTTTCAGGGATACCCTGATCGAGCAAGCCGAACAAGGCGTGGATTATTTCACTATCCATGCAGGTGTATTGTTGCGTTATGTTCCGCTTACAGCCAGGCGTATTACAGGAATTGTATCACGAGGCGGCTCTATTATGGCTAAATGGTGCCTGGCTCATCATAAAGAAAACTTTCTGTATACACACTTTGAAGAGATCTGCGAGATCATGAAAGCTTATGATGTCGCCTTTTCATTAGGTGACGGCTTAAGGCCCGGATGTATTGCCGATGCCAATGATGCCGCGCAGTTTGGCGAATTGGAAACTTTAGGTGAACTCACCAAAATTGCCTGGAAACACGATATTCAAACGATTATTGAAGGCCCGGGCCATATTCCCATGCATATGATCAAGGAAAATATGGACAAGCAATTGGCCCAGTGTGGCGAAGCTCCATTTTATACTTTAGGCCCCTTAACCACGGATATTGCACCGGGGTACGACCACATCACTTCAGCTATAGGAGCGGCCATGATCGGCTGGTTCGGTACGGCTATGCTTTGTTATGTTACACCCAAAGAACACCTGGGCCTGCCGAATAAAAAGGACGTGAAGGACGGGGTAATTACTTATAAAATTGCCGCTCATGCTGCTGATTTAGCCAAGGGTCACCCAGGCGCACAATACCGGGACAATGCTTTAAGTAAAGCGCGTTTTGAGTTCAGATGGGAAGACCAGTTTAACCTGTCGTTAGATCCGGATACCGCCAAAGAATTTCATGATGAAACCCTGCCTGCCGATGGTGCCAAGATCGCCCACTTCTGCTCCATGTGCGGGCCAAACTTTTGTTCCATGAAGATCACGCAGGATGTACGCGACTACGCTAAAGAAAACGGCATGGGCGAAACTGATGCGTTGTCAAAAGGTATGGAAGAAAAATCAAAGGAATTTTTACAGAAAGGAAGTGAGATCTACTTATAAATGATGGACCTGATGGTGATTTCAAGCCCGGTTGCTGTTGCTGATGAAAGTATCATTATTAACGACCTGTTTCAGTTGGGTTTGAGATACTTTCACATCCGGAAACCCGGAAGTGAAATCCAGACAGTAACCGATTTAATAAATGGAATAGCACCCCGGTTCTATGACCGGATCGCCCTGCATCAGTTTCATCAGATAGCAGCCGGCTTTGGTATGAAAAGGCTGCATTATACAGAACGCGCGCGAATGAAATCAAATACAAATCAATGGCAAAAGCAGCTGGATGACGGATATACGCTAAGCACGTCTGTTCATAACCTGGCAATACTGCCCGGGATAAAGCGATTTGATTATGTTTTTTACGGGGCTGTGTTTGATAGTATATCAAAGCCCGGTTATCAAAGCAGGTTGCCGGCAGGTTTCAAGTTAGACCACGATACGAACAGGCCGAAAGTAATTGCCTTAGGGGGAGTGAACACATCTAATTTAACCAGAGTCAAAGCGATGGGTTTTGATGGCGCCGCAGTTCTGGGAACCCTTTGGAATGAGCCGGATCAGGCACTTGCGCGCTTTAATCAATTAAAAGAAATCTGGCTTCACAAATAAAGTATCATCATGGTTGATAAATTACACTATATCTCACAGCAACCGGAAAACGGGTCGCACCTCACCGCCATCAGTCAGGCCCTGAAGGCCGGATGTAAGTGGATACAATTACGGGTTAAAGATCAGCCCGCCGATGTCATCCTGGAGTATGCGCTAGAAGCGAAGAGGTTATGTAACCAGCACGGGGCTAAACTGATCGTTAACGATCATCTTGAGATCGCGTTGAAGGTAGGCGCATCTGGAGTGCACCTTGGTTTACAGGACATGCCGGTCAGCCTGGCAAGAAAAATTGCAGGCTCCAAAATAATCATTGGCGGAACCGCGAACACTTTCCGGGATATCGGACAGAGAATAGCCGAAGGTGTTGATTACATAGGTCTGGGCCCTTACCGGTTTACCCATACAAAACAAGAATTAAGCCCCATACTCGGCTGGGAGGGAATTAATGAGATCATGAAAAAATTGGCGCCGGCGCCGGTTCCAATTATTGCTATAGGTGGTATTTTACAGGATGATATCGCTGGAATAATGGAATCCGGCGCTTACGGAATTGCCGTATCCGGTACCATTACCTATGCGGCTAACCGGGCTGAGCTGGTTCGACGGATGTATGGCCAATTAAACGCTTTTTCTTCAAGTTCAATACCTAAACCTTAAATAATCATGTTGACAATAGCCGACAAAACGTTTAGTTCGCGCCTGTTTACCGGAACCGGTAAGTTCAGTTCATCCGCTTTAATGGAAGAAGCGTTATTGGCCTCCGGGTCGGAACTGGTAACCGTTGCCCTCAGGCGTGTTGACGTTAAAAATAATGAAGGGGACGACCTGTTGATCCGGCTGAAATATCCTCATATGAACCTGTTGCCTAATACATCAGGCGTACGGAATGCTAAGGAAGCCATCTTCGCTGCTCAACTGGCACGCGAAGCTTTGGAAACTAACTGGATCAAACTGGAAATTCATCCCGATCCTAAATATTTAATGCCCGACCCTATCGAAACCCTAAAAGCGACGGAGGAATTGGCAAAAATGGGATTTATTGTATTACCCTATATACATGCCGACCCTGTGTTATGCAAAAGACTGGAAGATGCGGGCACTTCGGCCGTCATGCCATTGGGTTCGCCTATCGGAAGTAACAAGGGGTTAAAGACCGTTGACTTCCTGGAGATCATTATCAGCCAAAGTAATGTAGCTGTAATTGTAGATGCAGGTATCGGATCGCCCTCTGACGCGGCATGGGCAATGGAAATTGGGGCCGATGCTGTACTGGTGAATACCGCCATAGCTGTTTCCGGTAACCCTGTACAAATGGCCAAAGCGTTTAAAATGGCTGTAGAGGCCGGACGGATGGCCTATGAAGCCAAACTGGCCTTACCGGTAACTCATGCTGTGGCAAGCAGCCCCTTAACCTCTTTTTTAGATGAGTAGCTTTACAGATATTTTCAGATCATTCGATTGGGACAAAACGAAAGCCAGCATATATGCCAAAACAGGCCAGGATGTTGAACGGGCATTAGCAGCAGACAAGCGAACCCTGGAAGACTTTAAAGCTTTAATATCACCTGCGGCAGCGCCTTACCTTGAGCAAATGGCAGCGATAAGCCAGCACTTAACACTGAAACGGTTTGGTAAAGTGATCCAGCTTTACCTGCCGCTTTATCTCTCTAATGAGTGCAATAATATTTGTACCTATTGCGGTTTTAGTTATGATAATAAGGTGAAGCGTAAAACACTCTCCCCGATGGAGATCATGCAGGAAGTTGCCGTGATCAAGGATATGGGATACGACCATGTGCTTCTGGTTACCGGAGAGGCTAACCAAACAGTTCATGTAGATTACTTTAAAAAAGTGCTCGACCTGATCCGCCCGCACTTCGCGCATATATCGATGGAAGTTCAACCGCTTGACCTGGAAGACTATCAGCAATTAGTTCCCTATGGCTTGAACACCGTGCTGGTTTACCAGGAAACTTACAACCAGGAAGATTATAAAAAACACCATCCCAAAGGAAAAAAATCAAACTTTGAGTACCGGTTGGAAACCCCTGACAGGTTGGGACAGGCAGGCATCCATAAAATGGGTTTAGGTGTATTGATCGGTTTGGAAGACTGGCGCACCGATTCGTTCTTCACGGCGCTGCACCTGCATTACCTGGAGAAAAAATACTGGCAAAGTAAATATAGTCTCTCTTTTCCGAGGTTAAGGCCGTTTAGCGGAGGACTGGAACCTAAAGTAGAAATGAAGGACCGGGAACTGGTACAATTGATTTGCGCTTACCGCCTGTTTAACGAGGAAGTGGAACTGTCTATCTCGACCCGCGAATCGCCAAACTTCAGGAATAACATGATCAGGTTAGGGATTACCGCAATCAGCGCAGGATCTAAAACCAATCCCGGGGGATATGCGGTTGAACCTGAATCGCTGGAACAGTTTGAGATCAGTGATGAACGCAGCCCCGAACAAATTGCTCAGCTTATCAGATCACAAGGTTACCAGCCGGTTTGGAAAGACTGGGATAACAGTTTAGCTTAATAAATCATGTTGAATGGCGAAGAATTAAAGCGGTACAGCAGGCAGATCATATTGGAGGAAATTGGTTTACCCGGCCAGGAGAAACTCAAGAGCGCTAAAGTCCTGATGATTGGTGCGGGCGGCCTGGGTTGTCCTGTATTGCAATACCTGGCGGCAGCAGGGGTTGGCCAAATTGGCATTGTGGACGATGATGTAGTGGACCTGACCAACCTGCACCGGCAGATATTATATACGACAGGCGATGTGGGTAAATTGAAAGCCATGGTGGCCAGAGAAAAGCTATGCCTGCTTAATCCGCACATCAAAGTAACGGTCTATGACCAGCGTTTTAATACTGATAATTCGGAACGCATCTCCAAAGATTACGACCTGGTGATTGATGGTTCGGATAATTTTGAAACACGCTACCTGGTTAATGATACTTGCAGAGCTTTGAATAAAGTGCTGGTATTTGGTTCCATATTTAAGTTTGAAGGCCATATTTCTGTATTCAATTACCATGATGGCCCTGGTTACCGGGATGTATTCGCTGAAGCGCCACCATCTGATGAGGTGCCCGGCTGTGCCGACACAGGTGTACTGGGAATATTACCCGGCATCGTCGGTGCATATATGGCTAACGAGGCGATCAAAATTATTTGCGGTATCGGAGAAACACTATCCGGTAAATTGATGACGGTTAATGCCCTCGATAACACGACTACTGTTTTTAAGATTTCCAGACAACATAAGGCATCCGAACTGCAGGAAATTCCAGTCGCTGCACCGCCCGGCATCATTAATAATGAGATTACAATAGATGAATTAAACAGCTGGTTATCGAAATCTCCGGACGAAATTTGCCTCGTTGATGTGCGGGAAACCTATGAGTTTGAAGATTATAATATCGGGGGGATCAACATCCCTATGTATGAGTTAAAGGAACAGATAGCATCGTTGCCAGCAAATAAAAAACTGGTATTCTGCTGCCATACGGGTCAGCGCAGTAAAATGGCTATCCAATTATTAAAGCCTTTATATAAAGGGGAAATGTACAGTTTAAAAAACGGTGTGATTTAAGATTGGTTTATGAGTAAATACAGGTACCCTGTTGTATTAAGTATTGCCGGATCAGACAGTAGCGGCGGTGCCGGCATACAGGCCGACCTCAAAACTATAAGTGCGCTTGGCTGCTATGGCACTACCGCAATCACCGCCATTACGGTACAAAACACTTTGGGTGTTAGCGCTATACACCCTGTACCTGTTGAATTTGTGAAAGCGCAGATCAGAGCCGTAATGGATGATTTAAAGCCTGCCGCTATTAAGATTGGCATGGTACATAATGCGGAACTGGCCCTGGCCATTGCCGAAGCCTTATGTGATCATCCGGGCGTACCGGTTATTTTTGACCCGGTGATGGTAGCTACAAGCGGCCGCCTGTTGATAGAAAAAAATACGGTAGCAACGTTGAAAAACTTATTGTTTGGTTTAACCCAAATGGTTACGCCGAACCTGGATGAAGCGTCAATACTGGCCGGTATGGAGGTTAAAACAATTAGCGATATGAAAAAGGCAGCGTTCCGGATCATGCAATTTGGTTGTAACGCGGTACTAATTAAGGGTGGTCACTTAAAAGGGCCCGACCTATTTGATGTTTACCTGAATAAAAATGGTGATGAGCGGATTTACAGGTCGATCGCTATTGATACCATCAATTCGCATGGAACAGGGTGCAGCCTTTCATCGGCTATCGCTTCTTTCATGGCGTTAGGCGATGATCTGAATACCTCGATCTTAAAAGGTAAAGTATATATTCAAAAGGCTATTGAGCATGGTAAGGATGTGAAGACCGGAGAAGGTCATGGCCCGCTGAACCATTTTTTTGACCCTCAGAAATTAGTAAAATATTAAATAGAGTGAATCTGGTACTTTTTACACCAGCTACTGTTAAAAAGTCAGGTTGTGATAGTGATACCCCATACCTGATACCCCACACCTACAACCTACCTTCCTCGCTTCTTCCTTATACTTTGTTGCGCTCCTGTTCAGCTCGAACTCAGAAAAAGGCCCTTTTAGCCGAACAAGAGCTAAGCGAGAACCGAACGAGAGCTAATAAAAGTCTTTTTTTGTCTCAGCAGGGTCTCTCGCAGAGGATCCTGCGTGTCAATGGAATTCATTTCGTTTTTTCAAACCCATCAGACCCAACGAGAGCTGAGGAAAGTCTTTTTTACCACCACATTTTTGCCAATCCGGGGTCAAAGCGGTCCAAAGCCGGTTCAAGGGAGCTCAGCTATTTTTTTGCCGCTTTATAGCATCTACTTTCGTTCAGCAGCACAGCGTACCGGTACATCAGAGTGCTGATTTTTAACTCTTTAAGATTAAAATATGGGAACATATAGAAAAGGAATATTAGGCTCATTCTCCGGCAAGGTCGGAACGGTGGTGGGCAGCAGTTGGAATGGGGTAGACTACATGCGCAGCTTACCACGCCCCTCAAGCAAAGCACCAACTGATCTGCAAATGATCCAGCGTGCTAAGCTCGGAATGGCGGCTGGCTTCCTGCAGCCAATTAGCGAGGTGGTGAACATCGGCTATAAAAGTCTGGCGGTAAAGAAGACCGGTTATAATGTCGCTACTGCGCAGGTGATTGCCGAGGCGATCATTGGAATTTATCCGAACCTGGAGATTGATTATCCCAAAGTGCTGATCAGTAAAGGGAACTTAACCAGTCCCTGGAATCCTTTGGCTAGTTCACTTGGTGGCAATCTGAACGTGACCTGGCAGGATAACTCCACTTCGGGTACGGCTAAGGCGACCGATAAGGCAGTGGTGCTGGTTTATAACCCCGTGCAGTCGCAGTTCGTCTTTACGCTCGACGGCGATGCCCGCAGTTTGGGTACGGATACCCTTGTTTTACCTGCAAACTTTGTAGATGATACGGTGCACGTGTGGATGGCATTCTACGCAGCCGATAAAAAGACGATCTCTACCAGTGTTTATACAGGAGAGGTTGTGATAGCCTAATTCAATTGGAGCCGGGAAAATCCCGGCTCTTTATTTTAACTGATGAAAAAGAAATCAATTATGGCCTTGTTAGAAAATGGTATCCTCGGAGGTTTCAGCGGAAAAGTTGGAAACATCGTGGGCTACCGGTATAAAAAACAGTATTGCATCCGGAAAATGCCGGTGAAATCCAGCAAACCGTCAACGTTGAAACAATTGGCGCAAAGAGCGAAGTTCGCACTTGCCCTGTCATTTCTTTCTCAGCTTCGACCATTGCTAAAGCCCCTGCCAGAATTAGGTGCAAAACACATCACGGTCTTTAATAGCAGTTTTGCCCGGGTAATGAAAGGTGCAGTTGCCGGAACCTATCCTGAGTTTGCGATTGATTACCCGGCTGTGAAGCTGACTTCCGGAATTCTATACCATGGCTGTCGCCACTTTGTAAGTGCCGACCAAACCAGGCTGACCTTTAGCTGGTGCCCCGGCATGTATAACTGCCGTTTTGAAGGCACTGCCGTACTGCTGGCCTACAACCCCGAAAAGGAACAATGGATTTATCACAGTTCAAACGCCGGTTCCGAAGACCGTTGGGCAGAACTGTACCTGCCCTGCAACTTTCGCGGCGATAGGGTGGAGACGTGGTTGTATTTTGTGTCTGCTGATGGGAAGAAAGTATCGGATAGCGTGTATACCGGTGCGGTGGATATTGGTGGTGCGTTGATTTGTGGCATGGCGATTAATTTGAATTAGGATCAGCTTTCAGGTATCAGCTTTCAGGTATCAGCTTTTTTGCCCTGAGTTAGAATAGGGTCTAGACATAGAACCCTGGCCGATCCTATCGGGCCCACTGAAAACCGCGTCGTTGTGTGTTCATCAGGGGCAGTATTTCATCGGTTGGAGATTGCCGCGGCTCATACCTCCCCGTTTAAATATCTGTGATAGATCCAGATCTCAGAATCGAATGGATCATGAGCCTCGCAATGACGAAGTTTTTGGGCGGCAGAATTCCATTGCTGGATATGCAGAAGATAATATAACCCACTATAGCATAAACCTATAAACCCCTAACCCCATAACCCTTTTTTTAACTAATTCTTCATTCGTAATTAACCCACCCATGGACTTAATCCAAAAATACTACCTCCCCTGGCATTTTCCTTTCAGAAAGGAATTTGCGGGCATACTCATTATTCTTTTACTTTTCATTTTCTTCCCGCACCTCGTCCGGCAGGTTGATTACACAGCTGCGCCCATTGATCCGGGCGCGTTCAGTGCGGTGATCCTGGCGATATCGGCAATGCTCATCTTCAAGGCGGTTACCTGGTGGCTGCTTAAGACGATCTGGCCGGTGTTTACCGATTATTCTACGCATCACTTTGAGCGGAATTTTAAATCCCTGCTGTCATTGCATAAGGTGATCATTTACCTGGTGTTTTATCTGGCACTGCTGTATGGGTTTGTGATGGTGTTGGGGGCGGTGCTCTAGGTATTAGGTGTCAGGTGTCAGCTTAATGCGGGTGATGTTCGATATACGTTTATATCAACGGTCGCCCTGGGCGGAGTCGTGTGTCACCCTGAGTGGAGTCGAAGGGGACTTCCATCAAGCATTTCCGCTCAGCCTGACAAGGCCATTACCATTAGTAGGGTCAGTTTGGTAATCCTGACCGTTGAGGGTGTCATCCTGAGCGGAGTCGAAGGAGACTTCCACAATCATTTAAGTTTTAAAATTAACAGTGCGAAATCCCCGGAGGCCTGGCTTCGACTCCGCTCAGCCTGACAGGGCCTGTACAAATTAAAAAATCAAAATATGAAAGCACCAATCTTCATCATCAGTATAATAAGCCTTACCAGTCTTGGCTTACCCCGGCAGTTAGTAAGCCCCAAATCAGCAGACCTCAAAAGAAACCAGGTACAACAGATCTATACCGCTGAGCTTGGTGTCAGAGAAAAAGCCGGCAAGAACGACGGCCCCAGAATCGAAGAATATCTCCGCCATGTCAAACTCAAGAAAGGTGATCCCTGGTGCGCAGCGTTTGTGTGCTGGGTTTTTGATCAGGCTGGAGTTTCTAATCCACGTACGGGCTGGTCGCCGGGCCTGTTTTCGAAGTCGAAAGTGATTTGGGAGAGGAGGAAAGTAGCAGGTGAAAAAGTGGCAGTAGCAGGGAAGGAGGGAGTAGCAGAAAGGAAAGTAGGAGGAAGAAAGATAGTTGCAGGAAAAGGAGTTGCAGAAGCAGTCAAAAGCCTCCCACAAAAAGGTGATGTCTTCGGGATCTGGTTTCCGGATAAAGGCCGCATAGCTCATGTTGGCTTTGTGGATGTCTGGAGCCAAAAATGGATGATCACGGTGGAAGGCAATACCAACGAAGCAGGTAGCAGGGAAGGCGATGGGGTGCTACGAAAACGACGGATGGTTAGCTCTGTGTGGCAGGTTTCGGATTTTATTACACAATGAAAGACTTCGGAATGTGCAAATGTGCAGATGTGCAAATGGGGTAGCTGGGGTGATCCTATATCTAGCACCGACTAAGCCTGAGTTGATCGCTATACTGCATTAATAACAAAAGAAATAAACCGATAAAAGAGAAACCCTATCCGCTATGTAAGGCCTACAGAAAACCTCTCCGTTCACCTCTTCTTCCGCATTTTTCAATGTGGCCGGCACAGACAAAGCCTACCTACTGACTTACATAACATTTAAAGCAGCGGCGGGATTTATTCAAATTGTTTATTGTTTTTATTAGCATGAATGGTCTCCCTTGCGGTCGGCATTTGGTTACTTTTTTTTCCTGTTGAAAAAAAGTGACACCCGCGGTAGCGACTGAAGAAGATAATTAACAGTTTCTGGTTTCTTCAGCTATGGACGAAGACAAAGCACTATCAAAGGGTAGAGTTTCATCGGTTGGAGATTGCCACGGCTCATCTAACCTGATTCAATTTCTGTGCTGAACCAAACTCTTAACATCTGTCGGCATTTTGAGCCTCGAAATGACTAGATAATCAAGGCAGCATTTCATCGGTTGGAGATTGCCACGGCTCATACTAACCTGTTTCAATTTTCTGTGATGAACTAAGCTCTTAACATCTATTAACATTTTGAGCCCCGCAATGACGAGATAATCGAAGGCAGCATTTCATAAACCTATAAACCCATAAACCTATAATCCCCTAACTCAAAAACCATGAAGATTGGCGGCTCATACTAACCTGTTTCAATTTTCTGGGATGAACTAAGCTCTCAACATCTATCAACATTTTGAGCCCCGCAATGACGAGATAATCAAGGCAGCATTTCATAAACCTATAAACCTATAAACCTATAAACCCATAAACCAATAATCCTTTAACCCAAAAACCATGAAACTAACCATACCAACCCCGCAACCAGATATAAGATTGGTAAACGTCCATATCCTGGGTATCTGCCTTACCCTCATAACTGCCTGTTCAGTATTTAAAGAAAAGATTTTCCTCCAGGCTGATAGCTTGCAGAAGCAAAACATACGGAGGGAAACAAAAGCCAGGGAAAGCACTCAAGTCGACGCAGTGCGTATATATAATCACCAGGATTCCTCCGAAAAACAATCCTTCACAGAGATCTTTCCGGAAGGCCGTTTCAATTATTCAGCTAAGGATGGTTTTACTGGAATTGCTAGCCGCCTTGTTATAAATGAGCAGCTTAAAGCAGGCTCGAAAGAAAGTGAGTCCATGAGAGCCAATGTCATAAATAAGACTGCGTCGAACACCACGGAAACTGAGCGACAACTGACTCAAACACGTTTGAAGGAGAAAGCTCTAAATACCCGGAATTATACTTTATGGTATCTGGTCGCACTGGCATTGATTTTTGCACTAGTTTACTATTTCCGGAGTATATTCAATTGAGACACGATAATTAAATTTATTTAAGATCTCATTAACTCGCCAGTCTGGTAACCCAATGTAGATCAAACCACTACATTATATTGAGACTCCCAACGATATAATAGTTGACAGATAATCCATTATTTGCACTCACTATTGGTCATGCAAACCGGCATACATTTTAAGAAAGAAAGCTCATGATAACTTTTTTGCTTCTTAGCAAATCCTTTAAAGAAAAATGGCCCAGGAAGCACATCTTTGATAGTTTGGGAATCTCACTGTTATTCGATTTTCTGCTGCTTTGTCCGATAGTGGTTTATGCACAAAAGTTTATTGGGATCTGACCGGCAAAGAGATCAAATTCCAGGTACTACACCAGTGTGAATTGTTTAAACCAATTGTTCAAACCTCCAACCTGTTTGTTTTTTTAACGATATCTCTTATTACCTGATCCAGTTCTTTGGCCGACGCTGCCAGGGCATCAAACAGTTCGCATGTGTTATCCAGCGAGTGACTGTTAATCAAGTCCACAATACCGAGAATGCGGGACAGCGGGGCTCTGACGACATGGGATTGAGCCCAGGCAATTTCACGCAGTTTAGTGTTTTGATCTTCGATTTCAGAGATATACTGCTTGCGTTGGGTGATATCCCTGATAAACGCGCAATAGAATGGTTTTCCTCCGTTTTCAATTGGAATAATAATTAACTCTATCGGAAATTCTGCCTGCTTGCGATTGATGGCATAAACCTCGACAACCTTATTAATGATCGTTGATACGCCGCTTTTGATAAACTGCCTCAGTGTGTTTTTAAGTGTTTTTCGATATTTTTCAGGAAGGACGAAATCTGCAAGGTCTTTCCCTAACATTTCCTCACTTGTCCAGCCGAATAGTTTCTCCGCCTGGTTGTTCCATAAAGTAACATGTCCGTTGGGTTTCATGCAGATGATTGCATCCAGGGCTGAATTCATGATCAAACGGGCTATTTGCTCAGTTTTCCTGATATCTTCTTCCGCCTTTACACGTTTGGTGATATCCTTGCCCACACAGTAAGATAGTCTGTCATTTTCATCCCAGTAGGCACTCCAGCTCATGATGATCATGTCACCATCCTTCCTTCTGCAGCGGTTTTCAAAGCTCTTTACCACCGGGCCGGTTTTGATATCGCTTGACATTTTCTCCATGCGTTCTTTATCGCTTTGATCAATCAGATCTGAATAAGGTTTGCCTTCCAGTTCTTCCGGCAAATAACCCAGGAGAGTCAGGGATGCCTTGCTTACCTTGACAAATTTTCGGTTCTCATCAATAGTGCAGATAAGATCTAGCGAGGAATCCATAATCTTTTGGAGCTCCGCCCGGCTCTGTTGCAAGTCATTGTTAGCCTGAACGGTGTTCGTAACATCTTTTGCGATACCGTAGACACCTACAATGGAATTGGTTACGATGATGGGTAAGTTCGTTACATTAACTACAAGTCTTTTGCCCTTTGCGGTTATCATTCCGGTATGATAATTTTGTATTTCCCCGTCACAGGCTTTCTGGAAGTGCACTCTTACTTTTTCCAGGTCTTCCGGGGCCACAAATGGTATAAAGGTCTTTACCATCAGTTCCTCCATAGAACACTCTGCGAGTTGCGCCAATCCATTATTTGCACTGTTAAAGCTGCCGTCTATAGAGAATGAAAATACCGCATCCGGATTGTTATGAAACAGGGAAAGATATTGTTCCTGGCTTTTAAGCAATTCCACACTGGCTTTTTTTTCCCGCTCATGAGCAAGGATCTGGTCTGTAATATCCCTTGCAGCATGCACGATGAGTATGACATCGCCCTGTTCGTTTAAAACCGGAGAGTTTTCATAATTCCAGTACTTTAACTGGTATTGCTCAGTACCATGAACAGGCGCATTGCTATATTTCTGAATAGTCAGGGTGTGGCCGGTTTTGGTAGTCATGACCTGCTCCAGCGAGTTTTTCATGTCGAATCCCGCGTCAGACCCCGATTCAGAAAGATTTAGCAGAATAGCTTCAAGCAGCCCTTTACCGATCAATTCGTGTTTGCTCGTTTGCATTAACCGGCAATATGCTTCATTAGCCTCTAGAATAGTGAAGTGCGGCTGATCATTCAGCAGAACCAGGCTTGGAACCTGAGAGGCATCGAAAAGGGCTTCATAGTGTGTAAATTTAGACATCAAGCAAAATTTTCTTTTTTATACATGCAATCAAATACCTTACTCTTCGCAAGGTTCACTTTGTGCTTAAAGATATAAGCTGCGACAGCGGTTATTTATAGTATGATCACCGTTTTTGCTGTAGTTTAAAATGCGACAAGCCACAGAATATACCAGCGGGGCTAAGGTTCCCCGGCGGTGTTGTCAGAACGACCTGATCTGTACTGTACGTTCTCTGTAGTAAGTAATATACCCTGGTATCATGCCGGCTGCAATAAGTTTTCGAAAGGCTGCTTCCGCTTCTTTCCGGTCTTTAAATCCGCTGATATGCAACCGAAAGTAACTACCGTCCCTGACCGGATAAGAGGGACGATCTAACGTTTTTAAGATCATTTCCTGATTTTGTTTGATCACAGCCGGGTCAGAAGACTTTTCGGTAACCACACGGAACCGGACAATGCCCTCTTCCGCCGGCTTTATTTCTGCTTGACTTGCCGGAATCTGGTCTGAGGCTTCGATTGAAATAGCAGATTGCTCAGGCAATTTAGATAGACGAGAGGGGGGATTTTCCGGAGAACCCGTTACGGCAGTGGATTTTTGTTTAACCTCCACCACCTCTGCCCTGTATTCTGATATAAAACCTTTCTCTAACCCGACGGCAACTAACTTTTGGTGATCCTGCACCGCAAGCTCGTTATCGCGATACCCGGAAATCAACACCCTGTAAGTTTGTCCGTCCTTAACCGTGAACGATGATTTGTTCAGTGTTTTAAAGATCAGTTGCTGTATCTTTCTGATGCCTGCCGAATTGGATGCTCTGCCTGCGATAATCTGAAACCGGACACTGGCTTCTTTAGTTGCCGTTTTAAAAATTGCTCTCGGGGCCATAACATATGCGTCCTTTAAGCCATGCCGGGCTAATACAGGTAAGAAGTCTTCCGCATCACTTCTGTTTTCGAAGCCCGAAATGCTGAGCTGATAGGCGTTATTACCTTCAAAATAGATTCTGACGGCATGACTGTATTGCAGCATCAGGTTGTTTTGCAAATTAATGGCGGTGGACCTGTCGCCAATTGCGTTTATTCTGATTGAGAATCCGGCATCATTCACTGTGCCGGCGTCAGGATCATTGCCCGGCGACGGCAGTTTGGCTTCAGGCATCATTTGAGTGCCTCCGTCAACAGGTTGGGCTATGCTTCTTCGTGAAGGCTCTCTTTTACGCAGGTTTAAGTTTTCAATAGTAAGCATGACTGCTGGCTTCACATCTTTTGTGTTCACCTCAGCCAGCGTGCTGTTGATGTCTCTGGCAAGATGGTTTTCTGCTAAAGTGTCTGAGGAAGATAGCTGCAACGGGGAAGCAACTGCTTTATTAGTTTCGGTGTTCCACAGTTTAAAACTGATATCACTAACTATATCGCCTTCTATAGAAAGAGCGATAGTAAAAGACCTCGAATGGGGTGCCGCTGTCATTTTTAATTTAGCCAGCTGAGCGCTATCTATACGGGCAGTATAAGCGCCGGGCACAAGACCCAGGAAATTGATATAACCGTCGCTTTCGCTGAGGGTTCGGGCCGCAGGAACACCTTCACGGTAAAAGTTTACAATGACTCGTCCTTGTCCTGTTGAATCAACGGCGGTTCCGTAGATCATACCCGAGACTTCGCCGCTGACCATCACCGGCACTTCGATCAGTTTAAGTTTATTGGGTTCGACAGTCACTTTGTAGGCGGCATTTTTTAATTGCCAGGCTATATTATCAAAGCTGCTGCGGTTCAGTTCAAGCAGGTAACTGTTATAGGGTTCAAGATCAAATACTTGCACGGTTGTATCTTTAAGGTTATTTTGAACACGGCCTCCGTTGATCTTTAATTTAAGACCCGGTAATTTAGGTTCGTTCTTATCGCGCCGGTTATTCTGGTTCAGATCCAGGAAAGGCGAAATAATCAGTCCTCCCCGTCCTACGTTTGTCCGGTTATTCATCTTAAAGTACCTGGTGCCGGCATCTAAAAGCCCGCCGCCACTCAAGGATTGCATAAAAATGGCCCGGTTATCAGTCTGCCTGACCGAGAACGACCCGCGTGCAAAGGAAAGGTCAAACCGTAAGCCCAGGGCAAAGCTTTGGATATTGTAATTAAAATTATTCTGATAAGACATGTTAAGGAAGCCCCGTTCGAATACCTGTTTTTCCATTTCTGCCCTGAGTTCATTAATCCGCTGGAATTTATACCCGTATTCGACCTGGGGTCTGAAGGTAATACCCGTGGGAAGCCTGAAGGCCATAGCCAGGTTACTATATACGTTTAAATAATCATCATTGATCATTTGAGCATAGGTAGACAGGTTAGCGCTGATTCCTTTCATGGAGGCTGACAGAAGCAGATCGGCAGTTGTTTGTTGTGTACTTGAATAAATTACCTGGTTAAAGCTTAAACGGGAAAATCCGGCAATATGCTGACTTCTGAACGGCTTGGAGATCATAGCCTTACGTTCTTCCAGGAAGTTCTGAAATAGTGCCTGCTGTCCCTTCTGATACTTAATATAATGTAATTCGAGTAAGAGATCTGTGGGCATCCGGTAATTCAAGATCGCTTTCGCACGAACTCCATGGGTGTAATCTGCCAATAAGAGCAAATTTGAGCTCAGCCTGACAGAGGCGTTAAAAAAAGGCATGACGTTGCCGGAATATAATGAGGATAAATACTCAAGCCCGGTGCCTATTGTGATCCTGTTATTGATTCCGTATTTCAGATCCAGCCGTGAAAACCGGCTTTGCTTTCCGTCTTCCAGCAGGCCGGCACTCAAAGTATATTCCAGTTCATTCTTCGGAAGAAAATTGTAGGGTACACTGATCTTTTGCTCTTTCAAACGTTCTTCTCCCCATGGGCCAAAAAAACGGAGCTTTACTGCCGTGTTACCATAGATCATGGGTACCTGGAAGGTGAAAAATCCGGAGGCGTCTGCCTTTATGTAATCTATCAGAACGTCGTTTACATAAAGTTCAACTATCCATTCAGGCTCGGTGAAGTCAGACAATGTATAAGTTCCGAACGACCTGCGGTAGGTTGTAGGAGTGTTTGTAAACTGCAAACCCACAACCGGGGCATAAAGCGAAGATGTGGATTGTACAGGGATCTTTCCGGCTTTGACCTGGCGTAAGGCTTTCTGGTCATTATTGACATATCGCCAGAGATAATGCTGTTGTCGTAAACTAAAGTCTTGGCGGGTATGATAATTAAGAGCGATATTTGCTTCTCCTCCCTCAATGATGGTACCCAGACTCAGGTTTAACCGGGTGTCCTGAAGTCCTTTCTCTTGCCAGGTAGAGTTTACCGCCCAGTCAAAATTCCCCAAATTAAATGCCGGGGAATTTCGAAAAATGCTGGTGTCGGCCTGTATTTCGCGTTTAAGCTTGCTGATATTATTCCGCATCATGTCCTGACGTCTTTCACGGATAACCGGCAGATCGAGTTTGGTTTGGAGATTAACGGAAAGGCTCCGGAAATTAAACTCACAATGAAGGCTGAAAACTTTACCGAATACTTCTGAACGAAGATATAAGCCAGTTAAAGTTTGCATCAGGGCATCAGGCCCTAAGGGATACGCTTTATCTCCTAAGAGAATCTGGTTCTTCGTTTTATCTATCACATAGCGATTGTTTTCAAAGAGGAAAAAACCGCTTATTGACTCATAATCCGCAGAAAGCTGGTTATTTATTTTGAGAAAGTCAAACAGGTCGGTTATTGAGATATAAACTTCTTCTTTTTTAATGATGGCCTCCAGCTCTCTACCACCCAGACCTGAAACGTTTAAGAATACGGAGACTTCATCAAAAAGTATTTCATCTTCAGCATAGGCTTGCTGAGGGAAAAGTAATATAAAAAGGGAAATAATGCAGCCAAAGGCAACATGCAACAACAGAAACCGCTGTCCTGCTTGTTGTAAAACCCTTTTTGTCATGTTTGTTCAGGTTAGAAGGCCCTGATTATTGATAATTAAAAGTAATAGAGAATGTTCCCTGGTAAATCCCGGGGGGATTGGCTGTCGCATCACCAACTATTAATCGACCGCTAAAACTTATTCTTGTACGCTCAGGGACAACTGCTTTGGTAATAAGAGGTGACGCCGGATTGCTTCCGGTTATTTCCAGTGCCATGCTTCCCCCTTCTGTTCTGTTTAATGTGGAATTTGGGCTGCTAATAGAAATCACTGCGTCTGCCGGGGCTTCGATATCAAAGATGGCTTGAGATACTAAAGTACCCGAATTCAGAAGGACAATATCACCGCTCGATGAACGTAAGCCCTCTGTAGAAACGGTGATGCTTCCGCCGGCATTTCCCTGGTAAAATGTTCCGAAGTTAAAATCCTGAATCGTGTATACGGTAACCTGAGAATTTGCTGAGAAAGATATCAGCAGGAGCAGAAAAAGCAAAAGATGACTGCACCATTTAATGGCGATATTAAAATTGTTCATTTTCGTTAGTCATTCCCGTATTTTCTTATTCTGATGAGCTTATAGTTATTTTTTGGCAGGCGCCAGGAAAATTGCTAATCAAGAGCAAGTTCAGCCATCGCCAATGTTTCAGATTTACCGTTTGCAGAGGCCGTGTAAATCAATCTTAAAGCTCCTGTACGGTAGTCAATTCCTGATTTACCATCCAGTGTAATTTTTACTTCTCTTACAAGGTTTGGAGTATACACGGATACGCCATTGATTTGAGCTGCCTGGGTAACTTTACCTTGAATTGACGTATGTAATACAGTAAGATCGCCATAAACAGACATAGTGCCGCTACGGTTAAAGCTGGCTTTAAGAACTGGTGGTGACCCGGGCCAATGTTCTATTTCAAGATTTGAAAGGTTAATCGTTGAATTAGACTTTCCTAATCGTATAATTATTGGTATACTAATTCCAAAAACGGGTACTAATTGAACAGATACATTAGTTGTATCCTTTATAGCGGATTTTTCGTCAAGCGGATTTTCTTTGGGTACGGCCCTGAAATAGAGATGCGAACGGTATTCTCCTGGTAACAGTTTACTGGTTTGGGCTACCTGGACTTTTACAACCTGTGCCTCATTAGGTGCTAGTGTAACAGTGCGCGGAAAAATGCGGAGATATTTATCTGCGAAATTTTGTCCCGAATCTGGTTGGGTAATCTGCTCAAAATTTCCATTCTCTTTCATCCGGATCTGAATGAAAGAAATTACATAGCGGGCAGTATCTTTTCCTGTATTGGCCAGGTTGATCTCCTCTGATCGCATTGATTCATTAAATATCACCCTTTTCGGGCTGATCAGCAGATTTCCCTGGGCCACGGCATTTGATGTACTACATAGAATAAAAAAAAATAGAATAGAAAAAATTAATACTAAAAGTGTTTGTGGACAACGTTCAATTACTCGAGTGGGCATTTTTGCCATTAGTTTTTGATTCTTACTGTTTATAAAAAAAGCGCTGTCTACAGCAGCGCTTTTTTTATAGAACTCTTTTTAGTTATAGTTAACTGTAACAGTTAGATCTGTGGTGTTGGTGTAACTTCCTGCCGCCTGTGCAGCGGCAACAGTAAGTGTGGCACCTACATTCAAGGTTTGAGTACCTGCAGTTAACGCTCCTGTACCTGAAGGAGTACTTGTAAATGTGGCAACTGCCATTGTGTTAACACCGCTTGTTAAGTTGAAAGTGCCAGGCAATGTTATAGCATAAGAATTCGTGCCTTCACCGTTTACAGTGAAGGAAGCTGCTGCAACGGTGCCGGCAGCTGCGGGCAGAGTCACACCGCCTGTTGCAGACCGGCCTGAAGCTGGTGTCAATATTACGGTACCACCTGTTGCGGTTGCAACAGCGATATTACCAAAATTCATATCAGTTACTTTGAGGATACTGATAGGGGTGATAATCGTAGCAGATGCTGTAGCAGGATCTGAAGTTGCCTGGGCATTAACTGTCGTAGAAAACCCGAACATCACTGCTGCAAGGGCAAGTAATTTTGTAAAATTTTTCATCATATTCTGTTTTTAAATGGATTGAGTACTGAATAATAGGAGCTTGCAAAACTTTATACCCTATGATTCCGTGCACAAAAGTAGATGCCATAAACAGGTAATTATATAGACGGATCGATGGTTTTGCTGTAGCTTAAACAACTACAGATCAGGTTGGCTGCTACAGTTTGTGCAGATGATGAAACATATCTGCCGAAAATGCAGTAAAATGATAACGCATAATTAATCATTTGGAACCTCTGGGTTGACAAATCCTTTGCCGGAATGAGTAAATCCATTTACATTTTATTGAAATTCAACCAGCTAACTGATTTCGGGAAGCAATAAAAGCACAGAAATACTGAGTAACTATTTGCAATATTTTTCTGATCGTGCCAGATGAAGGAAACTAATAATTTGACTCAATCGTTAGATGATCTTACAGTCAGTCAACCAGGTTAACTTTAGTCATCTTCTATTCATTTACTTTATTCACCAGCAACATATAAGGTTGCTACCACATAGATTAACATGTCGCTTAAAGATTATTCATGGGCCATATTTGATGCGGCTCCCACACCTGGTCTAATACTGCAACCTGAATCACCTGACTTTATTATTGCTGAGGTAAATGAAGCTTATCTGCAGGCTTACGACATTCGACGCGAGCAATTAACAGGAAAGCACTTTTCCGAGATTTTTAATAACACTCCGGTTAATTTCACCGAAAACTCAAAACTAAACTTGTCTGCTTCTCTCAGGTACGTGATGGAAGAAAAAAGGACTCACAAAATAGATCTCCAGCGGTTTGCTCATCAGCCGGTTGACAGCTCCGGTTCATTGTTAAGGTATTGTGAAATAACTAATACCCCCGTATTTAATGCGTATGGAACTATTTCATACATACTTCATACCTCCGAAGATATTACTAAACAGGTGTTAATGAAAAGTGCCTTTCAAACAAGTGAACAGCAATATCAATCGCTTTTTGAGCAAAATCCTGATGCCGTGTTTTCATTGGACAGGAACGGCTACTTCACAAGTGTCAATCAGGCGGCTGTTCACTTATCAGGGTCTCCTGCGGAAGATCTGCTAACGATGCATTTTACTGATTTGTGTGAGACTGAAGATGTCTCCCGGATCAGCGGTTATTTTAAAGATGCGTTGGAAAGAAAGGCTTTTGGTTTCCGGATGCATGCTGTATCTGCCGGCGGTGAGCGATGCCTACTAAGTATAACGGTGATGCCGGTCATAGTTGAAAACCGGGTTCAGGGAATTTACGGAATTGCTAAGGATATAACAGAGCGTGTTAAACTACAGCAGGAAAAAGATCTGGTTACCCGGCTAAGCAAGATCTTTACGGCTGAACTGGGATTAAAAGAATGTCTGGACTTAACATTAAAAGAACTTTGTGTTTACACGGGAACAGAAACTGGCGAAGCATGGATAAGCAATATTGACAACAAGGAGCTTAAGCTATTCAGCCGGGTGGGCATGGATGGGGGTATAGCAGAAGACGATCATACCTGCTGGAAGTCGGAAGATGGATTGATAGGGCAGGCATGGAAACAAAAGAAAACAGCAGTGCTGGATTACTTCGCCACAAACACTGAATGGATCAGGAAAACGTATTCCGAAAATAATAAATTGTTAGCAGGTGTCGGAATACCAATTATTTTTAAGGAGCAGGTTATTGCTGTTTTCGGATTTTACACAACAAACCGGGACGTAATTACTGAATTACCACTGCTAAGCCTGATTCTAATTGAACAGCTGGCAAGCCATCTGCAAAGAAAGAAATCAGAACAGGAGTTTAGCCAGTACTTTGAACTTTCCCCGGATATGCTCTGTATAGTCGGCTACGACGGATACTTTAAACGTGTAAATCCTTCATTTACAAAAGTGCTGGGCTTTTCTGATGAGGAGTTGCTGTCAATCCCGATTACAAAGCTGGTGCATTCAGAGGACATAGAAAGGACCCACCGGGCCATTCACGATCTTGTTAACAACATTAACCCTTATTGCAGCATTGAAAACCGCTATATTACTAAAAACGGTGATGTCGTGTGGATGTCGTGGACATCCAATAGCCTGGCGCAGGAGCAACTGATCTATGCAGTAGCAAGGGACATAACCGAAAAGAAGGATCTTGAAAAAACGGTTGAGAATGAACAGCTACGCTTCCAGCGGATGTTTAATGAAGCGCCGGTCAGTATGTGTATCGTAAAGGGGAAGGACCACACATTTGAAAGTGTAAATTCTTTATATTATAAATTTACAGCAAAAAAAGATTTACTGGGCAAGCCGGCGATGGAGATATTTTCGCAGGACGAAGTTCAGCCTGTTCAGCAATGGCTCGACCATGTTTTTGAAACCGGCGAAACCTTTACCCGGTTTGAGACACCCTTTCAGCTCGACACAAGGGGAGACGGGAACCTCCAGGAGGTATATTTAAATTTTATGTTTCAGCCTTTTAACAATAGCGCGGGGCAGATAGAAGGTATCTTTTATTTTGGAGTGGATGTGACCGAGCAGGTGCAGGTGCGTAAAAAATTAGAAGAAAGCGAAAAGCAATATGTTGATCTGATACAAAATTTACCGGCTGCCGTATTTACCACTGATGCGGAAGGTGCCATAAAGCTGTATAATAAGGCAGCTGTCGCTCTGTTAGGCTTTCATCCCGAGATTGGGAAACCAATTCTGAATGGTGAAATGCAAATTTTTAACCCGGATTTTCTGCCCGTTGAGAAAGGTCAATCCCCTATGGATATTACACTAAGAACCGGAGTTCCTGTTCGTGGTAAGCAGCTTATTGTCAAACAGCCGGGTGGAAAATACCGGTATGTGCTTCCATTCCCTTCGGCTATGGTTGACGCAAATGGCAGACTAGCCGGAGGCGTCAACGTAATCATTGACGTCACTGAACAGAAGCATGCGGAAGAAGAATTACGCAAACTCTCGTTAATTGCTAAACAAACAAATGACGCGGTGATTATCACTGATCCACAAGGTAATATTGAATGGGTGAATGAAGCATTTACCAGGATGACTGAATTTCCATCTGATGATGTTATAGGGAAATCTCGTGCCTTACTTCATGGCCGGGACACAAACCCGTCTGTTATAGCTTTTATAAATAATAATTTAAATAGGATGAAGCCTTTTGAGTGTGAGATCCTAAAGTATACGAAATCCGGACGCCCTTTCTGGGTGGAAGTAAAACACCAGCCTTTGTTCGATGCCAATGGTAAGCTGACACATTATTTTGACATTGAAGCTGATATTTCAGAGAGAAAAGAAGCTTATGAAAAGCTTATGAAATCTGAAAGCGAGATCCGGAAATTCGCAAGGCAGCAAAATGCGATTTTGGAAAAAGAAAGAGCGCGGATTGCACGCGAGATCCATGATGAATTCGGTCAGCAACTTACCGGCCTTAAAATGTCTTTGTCATCGCTTAAAAAACAATTTTTGAATAATCCGGCAAATGCCGAACGGGTTCTGACAACCGTCATGACTGATGTGGATGAAAGTATTCAATTCTTAAGGGAGTTTGCCACTGAATTACGGCCCGGAATTTTGGATACACTGGGACTGTTTCCTTCTATTGCCTGGTTGATTAATGATTTTGAGAAAAAAACGGGTATCAGATCCTCCACAAAGTTTAATGTCAGCGAGGACCAATTCGTGAACGAAAGTCTTTCTATTTGTTTTTTCCGGATCTGTCAGGAAGCATTAACTAATGTGGCCAGACACGCAGAGGCCACGGAAGTACAACTGGAGATGGAGTTGAGCAACGATGTTTTATCTATGAAGATAACCGACAATGGCAAAGGAATTGTGCAGGATAAAATTAATAATCCATTTTCGATGGGCTTGTTGGGAATGCGTGAGCGGGCCGGTTTGGTTGGTGGTAAATTATTCATTAAGAGTGATCAAAAAACAAGAACAACGGTTCACTTTTCAGTTAATATAAATAATGAATAAACGTATCCTGATTGCCGATGATCATTCGGCTATTCGTCGCGGAATTAAGCATATCCTTTCAGAAGAGTTTTCAATGATTGAATTTGGCGAAGCAACCAACTCTCCGGAGGTATTTAAATTGCTTAAATCCGCAGTTTGGGATGTTCTTATCCTTGACCTGGATCTTCCCGGCCGCAGCGGTTTTGATATATTAAAACAAATGAAAACCGAGGGTATTAAGTTGCCTGTATTGATTTTTAGTTTTCACCATGAAGATCAGCTGGCAATCAGGACATTAAAGGCCGGTGCTGCCGGATATCTGAGTAAAGATGCTGCCGATAAGGAGCTGGTTACCGCAGTTAATCAGATTCTATCCGGAAGGAAGTATATCACGCACTCTGTAGCCCAGCAACTGGCGGATCAATTTAGCGTCGAGCCGAATGGGGAATCTCATAACCATTTATCAGACAGAGAATTTCAGATCATGCTGTTAATAGCAGGAGGCAAAACGGTGTCACAAATTTCAGCTGAACTTTCACTCAGTGCGTCAACGGTTAGTACCTACAGATCCAGAATACTGGAAAAAATGCATATGAAGAACAACGCTGAACTGATGAACTATGCAATACGGCTAAACATGGTTTAATATCTGGTCACCGCGACCGTTGTGTTGGTTGATTCTTAAAGTATGGAGCTGAGATTATAATGCTTTAATGAAAGCTATAACCTGGAAGATTCATCCGACAAGAGATCATTCACAGAGTTTTTCCTGGCCTCGTAATGAAGAGGTTTTAAGGCTAGCATTTCTTCGGTTATACAGTAAACCTCGCAATCGCTTGATCGTTATACTGCATTAATGACAAAAGAAACAAGCCGATAAAAGGCGAACCCTAGCTACTATATAAGGCCCACAGAAAACCTCTCCGTTCACCTTTTCTTCCGCCTTTTTTAATTGTGGCAACCACAGGCAAAGCCCAAGTATTAGCTTTAATAACAATTAAAATCAGCGGCGGGATTTATTCAAATTGTTTATTGTTTTTATTAGCATGAATGGTCTCCCTTGCGGTCGGCATTTGGTTACTTTTTTTTCCTGAAGAAAAAATTGACACCCGCGGTAGCGACTACAGAAGGTGGACCATGAAACTAAGTTTTGTTTTAAACCCACCGAAGAACACATAGCAGAAGCACAAGTGATCGAGGCAGTATCTCATCCGTTAGAGATCATTTCGATCCCGATCCTTCATCGGGATTGCCACCACCCATTCCTCCCTGTTCCATTACTAATTCCACCGTAATATTTGTACATTAATTGAGTTTAAAAATCAATCAGCGCGCATGAAAAAAGTCAACGACCGGATCACATTATCTGCAGGGGATCTTTCCAATTACATCTCCTGTGTTCATGTTTCTGCCCTGGATTTGGGGGTTGCTGAAGGCGTGCTGGCGCAGCCACAATATCACGATCCTTTGCTGGACCTATTGCAGCAGCGGGGCAGGGAGTTCGAGCAGGAATACCTTCAGCAAATGCGCGACAAAGGGCTGAGCATCGCTGAGCCGGTTGCGGAATACCTGAACGTTGAGGAAACCATTAAAGCGATGCAGGCGGGCGTTGGATTGATTTACCAGGGGGTGCTGAATAGTGAGCCATGGAACGGACGGTTTGACTTTTTGCAGCGGGTAGAAAAGCCGAGCCTGCTGGGCAGCTGGTCGTACGAGGTGATTGATTCAAAGCTGGCCACGGAAACAAAGGCGGGTACCATACTGCAGCTCTGTCTTTATTCGGAGATGATTGCGGAAATACAGGGGGAGATGCCCGAGTATATGTATGTGATCACGCCGCTTGACGGTTTCACCAGGCAAAGCTACCGTGTGAATGATTACCTGGCTTACCACCGGCTGGTCAAGAAAGACTTGCTTTCGCAGATCAGTCAGGGTGTTGGTGGCCAGACAAGCTACCCGCATCCTGCAGACCACTGCGAGATTTGCCGCTGGTGGCAGAAGTGCGACCGGCAGCGGCGTGATGACGATCATTTGTCTATAGTGGCTGGTTTATCGAATTCGCAGCGGGTAGAGTTAAACAGCCGGCAGGTAGATACCCTGGAGGGGCTGGCTGAGCTGCCTTTGCCCTTTACGTTCAGGCCTTCCAAAGGATCGGTACGCACGTTTGAGAAGTTGAGAGAACAGGCCCGGCTTCAGTATGAGTCGAGAAATACGAACCAGCCCTTATATGAAGTCCTGGAATTTAAACCCGGAAGCGGACTGTTCAACCTGCCGGAACCTTCGGCCGGGGATATCTTCTTTGATTTTGAAGGCGATCCCTTTATTGGAAGCAATGGAATGGAATATCTTTTTGGATGGGTATTCAACCATGAATCTGAACAGGATTACCAGCGAAACTGGGCTTTTACGGCTGCCGATGAAAAGGCCGCGTTCGAAGCCTTTATGGACCTGCTGATGGAACGCCGTTCGCAATATCCCGACCTGCATATTTATCACTATACACCTTATGAGCCATCGGCCTTTAAGCGCCTGAGCGGCAGGTATGGAACCAGGGAAATGGAGTTGGATGAACTACTTCGGGCAGGGGTGTTCGTGGACCTGTACCAGGTTGCAAGGCAAACGGTGATCGCTGGTATTGAACGCTACTCATTGAAAGAGCTCGAAGTATTCCATGAGTTTGAGCGAAAAATGGAATTGCGGGAAGCGGCCCGTCAGCTTCGTACTGCCGAGCGTTTGCTGGAAAGAAAGGATTACAACCTGCCACCGGCGACCATCGAAGCTATTGAAACTTATAACATGGAGGACTGCCTGTCAACTAAGAGTCTAAGGGCCTGGCTTGAAGTGCTAAGGGCGCAGTCGCTTGCCGCTGGTGCGGATATACCGCGTCCGGAAGCCAGGGACGGGGTGGCCAGCGAAGAGCTGACAGCAGCCCAGCAGGAGATTGAACGACTGTATAAACAGCTTGCGGGTGATGTTTCGCTGGAAAGAGAAGAACGGAATCATGAACAGCAGGGGCGGTGGTTGCTGGCCAATATGCTGGACTGGTACCGGCGGGAGAAGAAAGCGACCTGGTGGGAGTATTTCAGGTTATGCGAGTTGCCGGAAGAGGAATTGATGGATGAGAAATCAGCACTGAGCGGTTTGGTTTTTACCGGTGCAAGAGAGCAGGTGAAAAAGAGTGTGGTCGACCGTTATTCTTTTCCACCGCAGGAATGTGAGATCCGCAAAGGAGATGATTTGAAGTCGGCGGGTGGAGAAGGCTTCGGTGAAGTGATCGCTATCGACCTTGTCAAGCAGACGATCGATATAAAGAAGGGGCCAAGTAAGGAAGCTGTTCACCCGGTATCTGTCTTTAAACACGAGAACCTTCCGGATAAGGTAAAAGAAGATGCGATCTTCCGGATCGCCAGTTGGGTAGCAGCGCATGGGATTGATGGTGACGGGAATTACCGGGCAGGGCGGGATCTGTTATTGGGTTATGCACCGCGTTCATCAGCCTTACCCATGGAGAAAGCTAACGCACAGAAGCGGGCGGTAGAATGGGTGCAGATGATCGAAAACGGAGTTCTGCCTATACAGGGTCCGCCAGGAGCTGGGAAGAGTCATACGGCTGCGGAGATGATCCTGACGCTGGTACGGGCCGGCAAGAAGGTGGGCATTACGGCACTTAGCCACAAGGTGATAAGGGGATTGCTGGAGAAAGTGGTACGATCAGCCGCCGAACAGGATTTTGATCTGCGCTGTATTCAGAAGGTAGGTTCCGCATCTGACAATCTGCATCCGCGGATTATGGAGGCAAAGGATAACGGGGAAGTATTAGCAGCGCTTCAGTCAGGCAAGGTGATGGTCGCCGCCGGTACCTCCTGGCTCTGGTGCAGGGAGGAGTTTGCTGAAGCGGTTGATGTTCTGTTTGTGGATGAAGCCGGCCAGTTTTCTTTGATTGATACGGTTGCTGTTTCGCAGGCGGCAAATTCGCTGGTGCTGTTGGGAGATCCGCAACAATTGAAACAGCCCCAAAAGGGAAGTCACCCGGAAGGGACAGAGGTGTCGGCTCTTGAGCATATTCTGAGGGAGCATAAGACCATTCAACCGGAGCAGGGGATCTTTTTAAATGAAACGTGGCGATTGCATCCTGAGATCTGTGACTTCACTTCCGAGCTTTTCTATGAAAGCCTTTTGAACCCGGTAGCAGGATTAGAGAACCAGCTGCTTAGCGGCGACACGCGATTTTCCGGGGCCGGCTTATGGTTCGAGCCGGTGATCCACCAGGGCAATCAAAGTTCCTCAGCGGAGGAGGCCGCTCATATTCAATTACTTATTAGTCAGCTGTGCAACGGCTCTATTTTCTGGACCAACAAAGAGGGGCAGACAAGGGTTCTTACTCTTGATGATATCATGGTTATCGCACCCTATAATTCGCAGGTGGTCCAACTGATCTCCTTATTGCCGCCAGGCGTTCATGTGGGCACTGTAGATAAATTCCAGGGACAGGAAGCGCCAGTGGTTATTTTTTCGATGACGACCTCACGTCCGGAAGATGCGCCACGAGGTATGGGTTTCCTGTACAGTGCAAACAGGCTGAATGTGGCGGTTTCAAGGGCGCGGACTGCATGTATACTGGTGGCGAGTCCGGAGTTATTTAAGCCGAACTGCAAAAACCCGGAGCAGATGCGGCTGGCGAATGCTTTTTGCCGGTATTTGGAGGTGGGGAGGTAGAAAGAGGGTTATGGGGTAGGAGTTTATGGGTTTATAGGTTTATGGGGTTGTGTTTCTACTGGGTTTAGGGTTGGCTAAAGCTGGGAAGAAAGTTGCTATTGACACTCCGGCTAATGCGGGCTGCGGTTGAAGATGACACCCTTTAAAACTGCATAGGTCAATTGCCACAGGCTTTAGCCTGTGGTTACAATTTAAGTATTTTGATGGCTTCAGCCAAAACATGAAGTTTATTTAAGACCACGGCATTATTGGTTCCGGTATTTTTTGTGCTCCAAGCCTGATCCGCTTCTGAAGAGCAGGTTGTTAGATGGTTTGGGTAAAGCCTTTCCTAACAATTGCTATTAACCCTCCGGCTAAAGCCGGAGGCAATTGAAACGAACACCCTTATAAGGCTGGCAAAATATCCCGGAGGCCGCCCTTCGACTCCGCCTCAGGGTGACGTGGTCGACCGAAATAATGAGCGTAAGGGCAGCGTTTCATAGAGTACTGTTTCTAGGTTGATCACTATACTGCATTAATAACAAAAGAAATAAACCGATAAACACAGAACCCTAACTGCTATATAGGGCCCGCAGATAACCTCTCCGTTCAGCTTTCTTCCGCTAGGCGCAGACAAAATATCCCGGAGGCCGCCCTTCGAGCTCCGCTCAGGGTGACAAGGCCCGAATGAAAATAATCAATGTACGGGCAGGATTTCTGTTGGATTACTGAAGCTATGTTGATTGCTATATTGCATTAATAACAAAAGAAATAAACCGATTAACACACAACCCTAACTGCTATATAGGGCCCACAGAAAATCTCTTCGTTCACTTTTCTTCCGCATTTTTAAATGTGGGATGCACAGGCAAAGCCTACCTGCTGACTTTCATAACATTTAAAGCGGCGGCGGGCTTTTTGCATACTTTTTTGCCTGCAGAAAAAAGTATGACCCGCGGTAGCGACTGAAGAAAATACTGCATAAGCTTAAGTTGTTTTGACTCACTAAAGAACATAAGGCAGAGAAATTGTTAAGCAGGGAGGCAGTATTTCATCGGTTGGGGATTGCCGCGGCTCATCCTGGCTCATTACAATATTTGTAATCAAATAAAACCCTCAATATTCATCAGAATTTTGAGCCTCGCAATGACGAATTGATTAATAGCAGCATTTCATCGTTTGCGGGTTGTCACGGCTCATACTGCCTCATCAATATCTGTAATCAAACCAACCCCGATATTCATCAGAATTGTGAGCCGCAATGATGGATGATCAAGGGGGCATTCCATCGGTTGCAATCAGCACAATTGAAATTATTATCCGTGATACTGCCTTTAAATCTAACCGAATAAAGCTGATGCCTGATTGCTGACACCTGATACCTTATAATATATTAAATTGCAGAATTGTATTTCAAAGACCAGCCTGATGTATAGAATCCCTCTTATAATTATTTTACTTCTGAGCAGTAACCTTACATGGGCACAAAAGAAGCATAAAGCGATTTTTTTAATCGCGGACGGCATTCCTGCGGACCTGATCGAAAGTTTGCCAATGCCTCATTTAAAAAAGATGACTGCGCATGGTGGCTTTGCACGCGCCTATGTGGGAGGTGAAAAAGGAAACTATTCTCAAACACCGACCATTTCTGCGGTAGGGTACAACAGCCTGCTGACAGGAACATGGGTAAATAAGCATAATGTTTGGGGAAATGAAATTGAAGCCCCCAATTACAACTACTGGAATATTTTTCGCCTTTTTAAAGCGCAGTATCCTGAGAAGAAAACAGCCATTTTCTCCACCTGGCTAGACAACCGGACCAAGTTGATCGGCAGCGACGCAGCTGCGGCCGGTAATCTGCTTCCGGAGTTCCATTACGACGGGATGGAACTGGATACCATTACCTTTCCTCATGATACTTCGGGCTATTTTTATCATTTGATAGATGAAGCAGTGGTGGATACAGCGGTGGCCACGATCAAGCGAAATGCTCCGGATCTTTCGTGGGTATATCTGGAATACTCTGATGAAATGGGGCACCGGCATGGCAACAGCAAATATTTGACGGATGCGGTGCGGATAGTCGATGATCAGATCGGACGTTTATATGAGGCCATTCAGTTTCGTGAGAAGAATCATAATGAAGAATGGCAGATCTATGTTACTACCGATCATGGAAGAGATAGCAGTGGTTACGGCCATGGTGGCCACGGGGAAAGGGAAAGAGCTATATGGATTGCCACCAATGCCAAAGGCCTGAACAGCTATTTCTTTCATGAGAATCCTGGAATTGTCGACATTATGCCATCACTGGCATCATTCCTCGATGTTCGCATCCCGAAGAAAAAGATGTTTGAAATTGATGGCATACCGCTAACCGGGAAGCTTTCAGCTATAAAGCCGTCAGCTGTGCTGAAGGGTAATAAGATACAACTGAACTGGAAGACGCTGAATCCCGCCGGAAAAGTGAAAATATGGGTGAGCACAACGAATAATTTCAAGTCCGGTGGAATCGACAGCTATAAACTAATGGCCGAAATTCCGGTAAAAAATAGCTCTGCGGTCATTGACGTAACAAACAGTCCTTCGGATTTCTACAAAGTGGTTTTGGAGTTTCCTTACAATGTATTGAACCGTTGGATATTGAAACCTGAATAATTATTGGGGGTAACGGGATCAATTGATGAAATAGAGTTCAGGAACCTGGTTGGCCGGTGATATTCGGCTTGTAATTCTCATACCTGGGAACCTGACATTTCAAGGTATTGCTACTCCCGCCGACTCTCCACCGTATAACTAAAGCTATCAGCCTTATAATATCCCATATTGTATTCAATTGGACGTTCGGCTTTATCGAAGACGAACCGTTTTCTAACCAGGATAGGGCTTGCGGGTTCAATCTCAAGTTTTCCTGCGATGAAGGGATCCGCTGCAGTAGCGCTAATCTCTTCCTTTGAGATATAGGCGACGATAGAATGGTCTTTCTCAAGCATTTCATATAGCGGACGCTTAAAATCTTCATCACCGGTGAGCCCGACACGGGGATGGAAGAAGGACTCGAAGTAAACGAACGGCCCTTCCGGCTGCCCCCGCAAACGCACCAGTTTTAATACCTTTTTGTCCTGCTTTATGGCAAAAAAGTTAGCAACCTGCTCGTCAGGGTAAACCCAGCTGATATGAAGTTCAAAGTTTTTGATTGGGATTCCACGGGCTTGCATCTCCTGGGAAAAGCTTAACCAGTTTTTTGACTTAGAACTTACCGACCGGTTTTGTACTACTTTGGTGCCAACACCCTTTTTGCGGATTAAAAGACCTTCGAACACCAGTCGGTTCAAAGCCTGGCGCAGAGTAGATCGTGAAATGGCCAGCTTCCGGGAAAGCTCTACCTCGTTGGGTAAGAATTTTCCGTTGTGGTATTCAGAAGCATCAATAAGCTGCCTTAGCAATTCCTCCGCCTGAATATGGAGCGGAACCGGACTTTTATGATCAATGGATAACTTCATAGTCGTATAAAAACAAAGGTAGTAAAAAAAGCAGGTTTTGTATGTTTGTACATACATATTGCGGCTTTGTGCCTAAAACCACATTGGTTGCCTTGCAGTCAGCTCTTTAAAGAGCCTAATACCGTTCTAAAATACAAATAAAAAAATATTTGCAATCATTGTTTAATTCTATATGTTTGTACATACTAGCTAACACAGAGCCGGTTCTGTCAGGCAGGTAAGAGATTATCAGCAAATGAAAGCCATAGGAGCGGTTTTCAATTTATTAACAGTATGTGTATACATACGTACAAGCAAATATTATGGATATTGATACAGTCGGTAGTACAAAAGAGTGTGTAGAAGTGCGTAAATCAAACGAAGAGCTGATGCCCGATCGTCTGGAACGTGGAAATGCTGCTTCCGGGGGTTACAATATTTATCCGTCTCACGCGCTGGGAAATGGGCAAATTTTTTCAGGCTATAACACATTGGCCGACTTCCTTTCGGGTAGCAAAGTAGCCATGCTGGATGGGTACGCGGGCATTTACTGGGACAGTATTAAAGAAGACCTGGAGAGTGAATTCAAAAAATTGGGTAAAACCGTTAAGTGGTTTGACACTTCGAAATATTTGAAGCCAGCTTCTGACATAGAGGCTATGGTGGCCCCATTCCTGGGTACTCCGGATTCTGTGTGGGGAACAAAGACGACCCTGGAGATTGGTGATTTTTTCATGCAGGACAGGATAGAGTCTATTTCACAGGATGAAACCGCAGACATTAACATTGTAATAGGAACTGGAGCTTCACTGTGTGGATGGGATGCGACTTTGGTGTATTTCGATCTTCCGAAGAATGAGTTACAGTATCGCATGCGGGCGGGCTCGATCAACAATCTGGGTGCAGTGAACGCGGAGGACGGGGTGAGTATGTATAAGCGCTTTTACTTTGTGGATTGGGTTGTTCTGAACGAACACAAAAAAGCATTACTTGATAAAATTACCGTGTTGGCAGATACCCAGTGGGGAAATAAGGTCAACTGGAGCAAGACTACCGACCTTTACGAAGGTCTCCGGAAAATTTCTCAATCTGTTTTCAGGGCGCGGCCATGGTTTTCACCGGGAGCCTGGGGTGGCCATTATATGAAAGACCGCATCGCCGGTCTGAATAAAGATGCAGTAAATTATGCCTGGTCGTTCGAGCTTATCGTGCCTGAAAATGGGCTGGTTTTTGAAAGCGACGGCTGGTTGCTGGAGATCAGTTTTGATTTTTTAATGTTCAGCCAGTATAAAGCTGTTCTGGGTAAGCACGCCGAACGGTTCCAAACTGACTTTCCTATTCGATTTGACTTTTTAGATACCTTCGACGGAGGTAACCTATCTATACAATGTCATCCATCTTTAAGCTACATTCAGAAAGAGTTCGGCGAGACGATCACCCAGGATGAAACATACTATATGCTGGAAACGAAGGAAGATGCAGTGGTTTACCTGGGCTTTCAGGAAGATATTGACCAGCTTGAGTTTCGCAAAGAGCTTGATGACAGTAACCGTGACGGGAAAAAAGTCGATATAGATAAATATGTGAAGAGTTTGCCCGCCAGGCAGCACGACTTCTTCCTGATACCTAATGGTACTGTTCATAGTGCCGGCTCCGGATCTTTGGTTTTAGAGATAAGTGCGACACCATACATTTTTACCTTCAAAATGTACGACTGGCAACGCATGGACCTGGACGGAAAACCCCGGCCGATAAACATTGAGCATGCATTCAACAATCTGAATTTTGACAGGAGAGGAAATCGTGTGGAAGAAGAATTGGTATCGAAGCCATATATCCTTGACAAGGGCGGCGATTGGTCTGTGTATCATCTGCCTACCCACCCAGACCATTTTTATGATGTCCATCGTATGGAATTTAACACCCGGATAGATGTCGAAAACAATGACGTATGCCATATTCTGATGCTTGTGGAAGGTTCTTCCGTCAGTATTGAAACTGGTGACGGAACGCTTGCAACGTTTCAGTACGCGGAAACTTTTGTGGTACCTGCAGCCGCAGGGAGCTATAAGCTCATAAACTCAGGGCCCGGTGTGGCCAGGGTAGTTAAGGCTTTCGTCAAATAACAAGCATTAAGAAAATGGATATTAAAAAAAATCTTCTTCCGCTGGTTTGCTGCATTTCAGCTCTGGGTGGATTCCTCTTCGGTTTTGATATGGCCGTGATTTCGGGAGTGCTGCCATTTGTTAAAGACCAATTTGCTTTATCTGCGCTGCAGGAAGGGTGGTTTGTATCTTCGGCGCTAATCGGATGCATTGTTGGCGTGGGCATTTCCGGCGAGCTGGGTGATCGCCTTGGTCGTAAAAAGCTGCTTATGCTGTCGGCCGTTCTTTTCCTGCTTTCGGCACTGGGCTGCACCCTGTTCACCTCCTTCGATATGGTGATATGGGCCAGGATTCTGGGTGGAATGGGGGTAGGAATTGCATCGAATATTGTACCGCTCTACATTTCGGAGATAGCCCCCGCAAAGATCCGCGGTCGATTAGTAACCTACTATCAGCTGGCGGTAACAGCTGGGATACTGGTCGCTTATCTGAGCAATTCGGCTTTGTTAGATCATTCTCTTACCGCATCCAAAGGACAGGGTTTGTTTAATTTTCTTTTTGTTGAAGAAGTATGGCGGGGGATGTTCAGCATTGGAATACTGCCTGCAGTCCTTTTCTTTACGGGCCTTCTATTTGTCCCTGAGAGCCCACGGTGGCTTATACAAAAAGGAAGAACTAAAGAGGGGCTGGAGATCTTATCAGCGCTGGTAGGTGAAGAGGAGGCACAGAGTGATGCTAAGAATATCACAAGCAATTCAAACAAAGGGAACGGCTCCTATAAAGAGTTACTGGCGCCCGGTGTGAGGAAAGCACTGGTTCTCGGATTGTTACTTCCCTTATTTTCTCAGTTCAGCGGCATTAACGCCATCATATATTATGGACCCAGCATTTTAAGTAACGCCGGTATCAGTCTGACCAATTCTTTGCAAAGCCAGATCCTCTTCGGCGTGGCGAATATGCTTTTTACATTGATCGCTGTGTGGAAAGTGGATGGCTGGGGAAGACGGCCGCTTTACCTTATAGGTACGGCAGGAGCCACAATCAGCTTGTTTTTTACTGGCCTGTGTTTCTTTATTGGTGAAACCAATAACATACTGCTGGTCGCCTCCGTGGTTATCTTTTTAGCCAGTTTTGCTTTTTCTATAGGTCCGCTGAAGTTCGTAGTTGCGTCCGAGATCTTCCCGGCAAATATACGCGGAAGGGCCATGGCCCTAAGCATTATGGTGATGTGGATTGCCGATACAATCATTGGTCAGCTAACCCCGATCTTCCTGAAAGAAATCGGTACGGCCAATACATTCTGGTTCTTCGCCGCTTGCTGCCTTATAGCCTTTATTGTGGTCTTCTTCCTGCTTCCCGAAACGAAGGGGAAATCCCTCGAACTGATCGAGAAGGAATTTGAGAAGAATGCAGAACCGGCAACAGTTACAGTTTAATAATGCTCTATATGAACGTTCGTTTAACCGATTCAGGATAACAGTCCGGGGATTATCAAAAAGACTTCTTAATTAATAACTAACCAATAACTAACTAAAATAACCGATCTAAATGAACATTTATGTAAGTGATTTTTCTCAAACCAGGTTTGGAAAAGTCTCCCTTTACATACTACTAATGCTGTTGATCGTGCTGGCTTCTGCAGCTGGCTCGCTAGCACAGACAACGGGTAAACAAGTAACCGGGAAAGTTTCGGATGACCTTGGAGTACCGCTCCAAAGGGTATCTGTTAAAGTAAAAGGCAGCACCACCGGGACTTTAACCGGTGCCGACGGTAATTATACCATCCTCGTTCCGGAGGGTTCGCCGACCCTGATATTCACGAGCATGGGTTTTACGACCCGGGAAATAGCTGTTGATAATCAGTCGATCATTAACGTCAGCCTGGTTCTGGCAATTTCAGCGCTTGATGAGGTAGTGGTGGTCGGTTACGGAACTCAGAAAAAATCAAACCTGACGGGTGCTGTAAGTACGGTAAATTCTGAAACGCTCGCTAACCGTCCTGTTGCCAATGCGGTGGAGGCACTGCAGGGGAGTGCTCCCGGGTTAACCATTCAGCAGAATTCAAGTGAACCCGGATCTGGTATAAATATTAATATCAGGGGCTTAGGAACACTAGGTGACGCAAGTCCGCTCATTATTGTGGATGGAGTGGCCAGCAGCATCGATAATATCAACCCGAATGACATCGATAATATTTCTGTTTTAAAAGACGCCGCCTCCGCCTCCATTTATGGGGCCCGTGCGGCAAACGGAGTCATCCTGATCACAACGAAAAGGGGTACGCCGGATGAAAAACCGAAGCTTTCATTTTCTTCTATGGTTGGTGTTCAGCGCCCCACAAACCTTCCTAATCCGGTAAATTCATGGGAATACGCCGAGTTAAGGAACGAAGCTCTTGTAAACTCGGGTTTACAGCCTCAATTCAGTCCTCAGCAGATCCGTGATTACAGAAACGGAGGTCCTAATACTAATTGGATCAATGAAATATTTAAGAATGACGCACTTCAGCAAAACCATAATGTGAGTGTGAGCGGAGGTGGAAAGGCAACTTCTTATTTTCTTTCTGCCGGTTATGTGAACCAGGAGAGCCAGTTCAAAGGACCGGATTACGGCCTTGACAGGTACAACGTCCGTTTAAACCTAAAAAACCAGGTTAGTGAACGTATCAGCGTAGGCGGATCGATAGCTTATAGCCGCACCGACATTAAGGAACATGCTTACTGGACCGAATGGATGATTGAACCTGCTACCCGTATGCCTTCTATTTATCCGATCCTGGATGACAACGGTAATTATGTGCTCGGCAGTGGCAGTAATGCAAACTCGCTGGCGAGACTGGAGAAAGGCGGACAGCGTTTGTTTTCAAACGATGGTCTGATGGGGAATCTGACCGCCGAAGTTAAACTGGCCAAAGGATTAAAAATTGGTGGATTATTTGGCGGTGACTTGAAAAATAACCTGATGGACGAGTTCAGGAAGTCTATTGACTATGCTCCTTTTGTAGGTGGCGGGGATAATGAGAGTTCAGTGACCAACCAGTTCAGCAGGACACTATTGTTGAATTCACAGCTTACGGCCAACTATGAAACTACTATCGGAAAACATTTTATCCATGGTCTTGGTGGTTATGCACAAGAAAATAATACATACAGGATTAGCCAGATCCGCAGGATCGGCTTGCCGGGAAATGATTTCGGAGTGATCAGTAACGGTACAACCACGGATGATAACAGCACCTACGGCACGGGTGAGGAATGGTCTCTTACATCATTCTTTGGAAGGTTGAACTACTCTTACGACGAGCGTTATTTATTGGAGGGAAATTTCCGCTACGATGGTTCTTCACGCTTTGCAGAAGGCAATCGCTTTGGTTTTTTTCCTTCTGTTTCCGCAGGCTGGCGGTTGACACGTGAACCTGCCCTGGCTGGTTTACAAAACATCTTCGACGAATTGAAACTTAGAGGTTCATGGGGACAGCTCGGTAATCAGAATATCGGGCTTTACCGGTATCTAGCGACTGTGAGCCAGTTTACACCTGCCTATTCCTTCGGCAATATCCCCGCTACAGGTGCTTACTTTGGTGTGGCGAACAAGGACATTACCTGGGAAACTTCAACCATGGTTAACGTAGGTCTGGATGGTGCCATGCTCAATGGTAAACTTACTTTCGGGTTGGAATATTTTAATAAAAAGACCAGGGATATCCTGCTTGATTTGCCGGTTCCCGATGTATTCGGTGGCGGATCACCAACGCAGAATGCCGGCGTAGTGCAAAATAAGGGATATGAGATCAGCCTGGGCTGGAATCAAAAGTTCAGTAATTTCTCTCATTCATTCAGTGCTAACCTTGCCGATAACACCAATAAAGTACTCGACCTGAAAGGCCAGTACTATATTTACGGATGGGATGTAAATACCATGGTCAGAGAGGGAGATCCTATAAATTCCTACTATGCCTACCAGTCGGACGGATTTTTCCAAAACCAGTCTGAAATAGACCGTGGTCCGAAGCCCTCGTTTTCATCCCAGGTAAAGCCTGGTGATATCCGCTATAAGGATCAGAATGGAGACGATATCATAAATGAAGAAGATCGTGTAGTGCTCGGGAATCCGTTCCCGCGGTATACTTTCGGCTTCAACTATACAGCCCGCTGGAAAGGCCTCGACCTGGGACTACTTTTACAAGGCGTAGGTAAACGGAGTACCTGGATAAGAGGAGAGGCTACAGAAGCGTTCCACAATAATAACGAAGGTCCGGTAATGGACTTTCACTTAGACAGATGGACGCCTAACAATCCTCAGGCTACCTATCCCCGCTTAACTGTAGGCTCCGAATCTGCAAATAATGCCGCTAAATCTGATTTCTGGATTCAGGATGCTGCTTACTTAAGGGTTAAGAATATACAGCTGGGTTATACACTACCTGCTGCGGTAACAAACAAAGCCGGAATCTCTAATTGCAGGATCTTTTTCACAGGCAATAACCTATTCACATTTAGCAAGCTAAGAGCAGGTTATGACCCTGAAATTAATAATGGCAACGCTCAAAGTGGAAGGGTTTACCCGGTTGCTGCGGTATACGCGTTCGGCCTGGACCTGAAATTTTAATTCTGATCTTTTATAATCAAGTATATCAAAGTCATGAGAAAAAATATCATATATATATTGTTGCTGCTCTTTAGTGGCCTGCTTAGCCCGGCCTGCAAGGACCTGGACCTGGCACCAATTGACAAAGCTTCTGACCTTACCTTCTGGGAGAAGAAACAGGATGCTATTAATGCCGTAAATGCCTGTTACAGCGACATTTATGATGCGGAAACGCTCATATTCGGAGAGTCATTGTCAGACAATTCCTATACAAAATCCAATAACGGAAGCCTTGTCAGAGATGTTGCCAATGGTAACTATGACGCCGCACATCCTTTGATGCAGCAAGTTTGGGCACAGCGTTACGCAGGTATCAGAAGATGTAATACCGTGTTATCGAACATCGACAAAGTGCCTGACCTGGATGCTGCTCTGAATAAGCGGCTAAAAGCCGAAGCCCGTTTTATCAGGGCATTTCACTATTTCATCCTGGTAAACCATTTCGGAGGCGTCCCTCTTGTTGAGACGGAACTCTCTATCGAAGAGGCTGGAAAAGTAACCCGTGGAGAACGCCAGGCTGTCATCGATTTCATTTATCGCGAATTGGATCTTGCATACCAGGATCTTCCAAAAAACACAGAGTATGGGGCGGAAGATGCCGGTCGCATAACTAAAGGTGCGGCTCTGGCGCTGAAGGCCCGAATGGAACTTTACAATGGCGAATGGAGTAAAGTTGTTTCAACCACGCAGCAGCTAATGTCTGGTTCTGATGCTGGCAGCTATTCGCTGTATCCAAGCTATTCAGGATTATTCAAAATGGAGAATGAGAATAATTCAGAGATCATTCTTGACGTACAGTATATGCCCGTTCGCAGAACCCATGGAATTCAATATTTTTTGATCCCTCCAACAGAAGGGGGCTATGCAGCTATCTCTCCATCCCAGGAATTAGTTAATAATTACATCATGACCAACGGAAAGTCGATAGGTGAGACAGGCTCCGGCTGGAGTGAAAGCGATCCTTATGCAAACCGCGATCCCAGGTTGAAGTCTACTATTGCATACCATGGTTACGAATGGACCAGGCCTGACGGTAGTAAAGTAACGATCAATACTAATAAGGGTACCGGTGACAATAGCATTGGTTATTCATCCAACACGACCGCTACCGGTTATTATGTGGCGAAATTTTTCGATCCATCAGCTCAAAACCTGGTTAACTCCGGCCTTAATCTGCCGCTTATCAGGTTTGCAGATGTGCTTTTAATGCATGCTGAAGCGCAAATGGAGTTGGGTCAATTCAACGAAACGGTATGGAATGCCACCATTGCCAAGATCAGGCAAAGGGCAGGATTCTCTGATCCTGCTGCGTTGAATTATCCGGGTGGCTCGGCGAACGCGCTTAAATCACTAATCCGATCTGAAAGGCGATCTGAATTAGCGATGGAAGGTTTAAGGGTCTTTGACATACGGCGCTGGAAGACAGCTGAGACCGTATTGAACGGATGGTTACATGGAGTAAAAACTGATAATCTCGCTGCAGACCAGGGTTATGAAAGAGTAGATCAGCGAGTTTTCGATCCGGGTAAACATTACTTGTGGCCTGTTCCACAAAGCGAAAGAGATAAGAATTCCTTGTTGGTGCAGAATCCAAACTGGTAAGCTGCTGATAAAAAAATAAATGAACGAACTAATAAATTTTCAAATGAAAACTAGCTTAAAATATTTAGCGGCAGTATTCTTCATGGCCTTTTTCAGCAGTTGCGAAAAGGAATACGCACTTTATGGGGATGTTTCTGCCCCTGCGGCTTTAACCGCCCCTGCAAATGACTTCTTTGTTAAAATAGAGCCTGCAGGAACGGGCACGCTTGAAGTCACCTGGGAAACGGCTAAAGCCGCGGATGGTGGCCTTGTTTTATATGAAGTTCTATTTGATAAACAGGATGGAGATTTCTCAAACCCTGTTTATAGTGTACTTTCAGATAATAAAGGTGCATCGGCAAAGCTGAGCCTGGATCACAAAACTTTAAATAAGATCGCCAATGCGGCAGGCATCCAATCATTAGGAACAGGCGATGTTAAATGGACAGTGGTAGCTACCAAAGGAACTAATATAGCAAAAGCAGAGGCTTCAAGAGTGTTGAAGCTTGAAAGGCCGCTGGGTTTTGCTGAAATACCGACAGAGTTATACCTGGTGGGCAGCGCTACTGAAGCTGGCGACGAAGTGGCAAAGGCCATTCCTCTTAAAAAGAAGGAGGATGGTGTATTTGAAGTATATACTTCTTTGAAAGCGGGTTCCTATCGGTTGCTGACTTCAAAAGGGGCGGATGCTAAAAAATATTTCATCGAGAATAATATCATTAAGGAAGGTGAAACTGCTGTTACCGTTGACGGGAGTGCCACTGCCCGGCGCTTAACTTTTGATTTTAACAGTGCAACTTACCAGGTGGTTACCATTGAAAAGATTGAACTCTTTATGGCAGCCTACAATACATCCATAGGCGTGCTTACATATACTGGTAACAGCACCTGGACAGGCGAAAGTATCCCTGTTGAATTCTACCCATTCTCATGGGGACGCGATGAGCGCTATAAGTTCAAACTGATCACTTCTGAAGGATCTGAGTTTATGGGAAGCGAAAACGCAAATAACGGTAGCCCGGTAGGCGCGCCGGCTTCGTACTTTTTCCTTCATCCGGTGAGTGACAGCCAGTGGGACTATACCTATAAGTTTAATCCGGCAGCCGACATGAAAAGTGTGAAAGCAGAGATCTTTCTCAACCCTTCAGCATCTTATGCTCATAAAATCACGGTACTATAATCAAGAATAAAGAAGGAATAAATCTTCATGAGCATTGCGTCAGCTCATGAAGGTTTCATTTCTTTAATTTGTCTCACATTCTTGAAAATGGAGCAGGTTTTTTTCTCACATCTCAAGTCTCATATCTCAAACCTCAAGCCCATGAAAAGGTGGATCTTACTAACAGTAATTACTTGCTTGCTTCTAAGCTGTAGCAAAAAACAGGGCGGTAATTTTATCGACGGCTCCGGTAACGGAGGTGGCAATAACGGAGGGTCAGGAAATCCGCTTTTTGACGCTAAGACCTATAAAGAAAAATCGAAGGCGGTATTTGACAATATTGTAAAGTTTTATTCTTTAAATGGCACGAATTATTTTATCGAGAATTACCCCAGAGGGGGTGGTGATCCGGCTGCGGCTTATTTTTGGTCGCATTCTACTTTATTTACGGGAACGGTTCTTTTAAAATCCTTAGGATATTCGGAGCCTTCAATAGAACGAACAATTGATGGACTTGGCGGCTTTTGGGACGTAAGCCGGACCCCTGTCGCTTTTCAGTCGGCAGTAGGTACTTATGGAGGGGGAGATCGTTTTTATGATGATAACGCCATTGGCGGAATTGACGATGTGCTGGCCTATGAAACTACTGGTTCAGTAAGTTTCCTGAACCGCGCTGAACTGGCTATGACCTTTGTTATGTCAGGGGAGTCAACGGATCAGGGTGGTGGGATTTTCTGGTGTGAACAGAACAGGCTGAACGATCCTTCAAATCCCAATAGCATGAAGGCCACAAACTCCAGCGCTTTAGCTATAAATCTGGCCCTTAAACTCTATCAAATAAAGAAAGATCCAAAGTATCTGGATTTTTCACTTCGTGTTTATAACTGGATCAAGACCAGGATGCAGGACCCAACGGACAAAACCTACTGGAATGATGTTCACCTGAGCGGTACAATTAACAAAACCAAGTGGACTTATAACAGCGGGGCTATGATAACCAATGCCATTCTGCTTTACGAGATCACAGGTGAAGAACGGTACCTGGCTGAAGCTAAATCGGACGCTAAAGCATCTTATGACTATTTCACCTCTAATGTTTCCGGTTTGGGCCGTTTCTTTCCATCTCACGATCCATGGTTTACGGCAGTTTTATTCAGAGGATATATCGACCTGTACGATGTTGACGGAGACCCCACCTACATTAATACCTTAATAGCTAACGTAGATCATGCCTGGAAATCGGCCAGGAATAGCAATGGTTTTTTCCTCGAGGACTGGACGGGCAAAACCCGCGGTCGCGAACAATGGCTTGTCAATCAGGCCTGCATGGTAGAGATCTATGCTCGCATTGCTCACTTTAAAAAAGAAAAGTAGCCTTCTAACAGATAAGCTTGTTCCTCAGTAAAATTTTTATGATGATAACCAAACGAATTAAGAGTGCCCTGGCCATGTCGGTCGTCCTGGCCGCCATACTGTTGGCTTCCTGTGGTACAAAACGCAGTGTATTAAAATATGTTAATCCGAACATTGGAACCGCCCACAGCCGCTGGTTCTTTTACACTCCTGCAGCTGTGCCCCATGGTATGGCCAAGCTTGCGCCTTCAACAAACGGTCATTACGGCAATCCTTCGGGATGGGAGGCAGTAGGCTATGATACCCGCCATACCTCGATAGAAGGATTTGTACATTTTCATGAATGGCAGATAGGTGGTGTCAGTGTGATGCCTGCCACCGGACCGCTGCAAGTAATACCGGGTAAGCTGGAGGATCCGGAAAGCGGATACCGTTCTGCCTTCGACCGCAAGAATGAAATTGCTGAGCCCGGGTACTACCGTGTTTTTTTGGATGATAGCCAGGTAACCGCAGAGCTCACTGCCACTGAAAGAGTGGGCTTTCACAGATATACATTTCCGCAAGGCGATGACTCAAGGATCATACTTGACATTGGCAATAAACAGGGTGAGAGCGGCGAAGTAACAGACGCCTCCGTGCGGATGACCGACGATACTCATTTCGAAGGTTTTGTGACTACAGAACCGCGCTACGTGCAACTGTATGACAAGGGCGGTAGAGTATCCATGTATTTCCGGGGAGAGATAAGTAAAAAGCCTGAACAGGTGGGATCTTTTACGGCCTCGGGCATCCAGCGGGATGCTAACACAGCGCTGGGTAAAGGTGCCGGGCTGTTTCTGGAATATAATACGGTGGATAAGGAAGTTATTGAATTAAAAATAGGGCTCTCTTATACTTCCATCGAAAATGCCAAAGAAAATTTTGATGCCGAAGCCTCAGGTGTTTCCTTCAGCCAGGCAAAGAAAAATGCCCAGCAGATGTGGCAAAATGAATTAGCTAAGATAGAAGTGGAAGGTAAAAGTGAAGCTGATAAGACAAAATTTTATACAGGCCTTTATCATGCTTTACTCGGCAGAGGTATCGCTAGCGACATTGACGGTTCTTTCCCCAAGCACGGCGGTTCGACAGGCAGGCTCCCTCTTGACGAAAGTGGAAAGCCTAAGTATAATTTTTACAATACAGATGCTATCTGGGGCGGTTACTGGAATCTCACCCAGCTATGGGCGCTGTCTTATCCGGAACGGTATAAAGATTTTGTTCAGACACATTTAGAAGTATATAAAGATCGCGGCTGGTTCGGTGACGGTATTGCTAATAGCAATTTTGTATCCGGAGTCGGTACAAACATGGTGGGACTGGCCATAGCCGGTGCCTATAATGTGGGAATCCGTGACTATGATGTTGAGCTGGCTTACAAGGCAATCAAGGCAAATGAGATCAGCTGGGAAAATAAAAAAGGCGGGTCGGGTAAAATGGACGTACAGGCATTTGTGAAGCATGGTTTTGTACCCTACCACGATATGGATCAAACCGATTCAACCGGTGCAAGGTTTGCTGCTTCTCATACTCTTGAATACAGCTTCAGTTCCTTTGCCGCGGCGCAGATGGCTAAAGCGCTCGGGAAAAGCGACGACTATCAATCACTGATAAAATATGCATCCGGCTGGAAAAAGTTGTTCAATCCGGAAAGCAAATTAATCCACCCCAAAAGGGCGGATGGTTCCTTCATTGAAAAGTTCGATCCTTATGAGCCGTGGAGAGGTTTCCAGGAAGGGAATGCCATGCAGTATACTTTTTATGTTCCGCACGATCCAGCCGGGTTGATTGCGGAGGTAGGGAAGAAAGAATTTAACGACCGTCTTGAAAATATTTTCAACACAGCGCAAAAGAATAGCTTTGGCGGGGGTAAGGAAATTGACGCCTTTGCCGGGATAAAGTCTATTTACAATCACGGCAACCAGCCTAACCTGCATATTAGCTGGCTGTTTAATTACTCAGGCAAACCCTGGCTGACACAAAAATGGACACGGGCGATCTGCAATGAATTTTATGGCATCGAAAGTATTCACGGTTACGGCTACGGGCAGGATGAGGACCAGGGACAGCTAGGTTCCTGGTATGTAATGGCCTCTCTCGGATTATTTGATGTGAAGGGCCTGACAGATTCAAGGCCCGTCCTGCAATTTGGAAGTCCTCTTTTCGACAAGGCCGATATCCGTTTGGGAAATAATAATCGCCTTGTAATTGAAACCTTGAATAATAGTACTGAAAACGTGTATGTGCAGTCTGCAGAGTTCAACGGCAAAGAATTGAATGACTGCTGGATTTACAGGGATGAGCTAATGAAGGGTGGTAAGCTGGTCTTTACTATGGGCAGCCAGCCCAACACAAGCTGGGGTACAATTCCCCCGCCCTCCATCCAGTAGTGCTTCGTGGATAAATAATTAATTAAATCTGATCAGACTAGTAAACCCGAAATATGAAAAGTTATCTGAAAGGTATTACCCTTGTGTTTGTGACTGTGTTCTTTATGAATGATGCGAACGGGCAAACCAGGAAGTCCTCGAAAGAATATCTGAAGCGTGCCGAAGACATCTACCAGGTAATCTGGACAAAATATCGTGTGAAAGAATACGGACTGTTTTCTGAAAACTTTCCCTCCGGTAAAAGTGGGAGCCTGGATTACTTTCAGGAAGGTGCGGTAAAGGAAAAAGAAGTCAGTTTTTTGTGGCCTTTTTCAGGACTGTTCTCTGCCACAAATGTGCTGATAAAAACCCCCTCGCTGCGGAAGAAATACCTCCCGTACCTGGACAGTCTGGCCACTGGAATGGAACAGTACAAGGATACTTTACGGAAGCCCGTAGGTTACCAGGCTTATCCCGTAAGGTTTGAAAAGGTTGACCGGTATTACGATGATAACGGGTTGGTTAGTATCGATTATATGGAATCATATTTTAATACTAAAAATCCGGTTTACCTGGAAAGGGCTAAAGTAGTTTTTGAATTTATCCTGAGCGGCTGGGATGATAAGCTGGGCGGCGGCGTAACATGGCTGGAAGGCCACCGTGACCAAAAGCCGGCGTGCAGCAATGGAATGGCTACGCTGGCCGCTTTAAAAATTTATGAAGCTACCGGTAACCCTTATTATCTCAAATGGGGCGAGAAGTTCTATAATTGGATGCATGATAACCTGAGAGATTCTGCAGGAGTGTATATGAACGATAAGAAGATGGACGGTACCGTAAACAAAACCTATTTCACATATAATTCCGGATCCATGCTGGAAGCGTCCGTGCTGTTGTATAAGTTCAAAAAGGATAAAAAATATTTGGCAGAAGCAAAAACAATCGCTGAAGGTGCTTTTAATCATTTCAGCGTGCCCGGTTCCGGCGGTACAAGGGAGTTTCAGATCGATCTTCCCTGGTTTACTACGGTGTTGTTCCGGGGCTATGAGAGCCTGTACAGCGTAGATGGAGACTACAGGTATATAGAAGCTATAACTAAAAAATTAGACGCTGCCTGGGAGAATTCGAGGGATAAGTATGGCCTGGTAACCTATAACTGGACGTCCACTCCGTTGGAGCTGGCAAAGCCAAAGTGGCTTCTGAATGAAACCTGCATTGCTGAACTATATGGCAGGCTTAGTTTGCTGAATTCCAAAAAATCAACTCCTTCTAATCATTAAGATATGGGAGATCAATCAATAATCCTCGGAGCCGACATAGGGGGATCACATATAACCGCTGCTCTTGTTGATCCGGACAATCACGGGATTATTGATTCGTCCTGGCGAAGGTCAAAAATACAATCTGCTGGTACAGCCGAAGAGGTTATTAATGGATGGTCAGGGGTAATAAAGGAGAGCTTGCTTTCTGAACCAAACTGCGGAAAAGTTTGTATTGCTATGCCCGGACCCTTTGATTATGGAAATGGAATATCCCTGATGTCAGGACAGGGAAAATATGATGCACTTTATGGCCTAAACGTCAGGGAAGCTTTGTTGAAAGAACTTGGGAAGCTTGCGTCGGATATTTCATTTGTTAATGACGCTAGCTGTTTTCTGCAGGGTGAAGCATGTGAGGGAGAAGGCAGGGGCCATAACAATATTCTGGGCATTACTTTAGGAACGGGCTTTGGGTCGGCTACCTTCAAAGATGGATTGGCAGAAGATGCAGATTACTGGCGATTTTCTTTCCTGGATGGTATTTGTGAAGATTACTTTTCTTCCGGATGGTTTGTAAGAAGATATTTTGAATTAACCGGTTGCCAGGTAGCTGACGTCAAACAGCTTATCGCAGATCCTGTGGATGTGACTAATGTAAATTTGGTTTTTGAGGAATTCAGCAAGAATCTTAACTTATTTTTATTCAGGCTTCAAGAGATGGGAGAAAGCTATGATTGCGTTATCCTCGGGGGCAATATTGCAAATGCACATTCTTTTTTTCTGCCTCAGCTAAATGCATTATTAAGATCAAGATCCTTAGGTATACCGGTGCTGATTTCCGGGCTGGGTGAAAGTGCGGCTTTGATAGGGGCTGCCGTCTACTGCAGCAAACAGAGAGTTTTTGAATAGATTGCGAATTATTAGTTGAATTTAGAAGTAAGTCACGAAAAGCGGCTGCAGGGTCGGTCCATAATAAAATGATTATGAATAAAAGTATCTGGTGCGTATGTCTGGTTTTAACAGTAAGCTTTGCAATTAATGCGCGGGCTCAGTCCTCATCGTATAAAGATAAGGTCGATCTGATCCATAAAAATATCTATGGGCAATTTTACGATGCTTCAGCCGGGCTATTCCTGGAAACTAATGATCCAAAGCATAATGATAAACCTCATTCCTTTCTATGGCCTGTATGCGCCTTAATTCAGGCATCCAACGAAATGGAGGAGCTGGACAGGTCAGGAACATATATGAAACCGGTAGAAAATGCTATTGACCAGTATTACAATACCAATCCACCGGCCCCCGGATACCAGGCTTATGTTGTTAAGCAAGAGGCCGACGCCAGATTTTATGACGATAACCAATGGATTGCAATTGCCTATCTGGACGCATACAACAGGACGGGGGAGAAGAAGTACCTGGAGCTTTCAAAGGAGATCTATAGGTTCATGCTGACCGGGTATGATGAAATTAGCGGGGGCGGATTGTACTGGAAGGAAGGTGATAAAACGACTAAGAATACCTGTTCGAATGGCCCGGGGATCTTAATAGCATTGCAGCTATATAAGATTACGAAGGAAGCACAGTACCTTGATACGGCAAAAATTTTATATCAATGGACTAATAAGCATTTGCGTTCTTCTGAAGGGATATATTATGATGCTATTAAGCTGCCAGGGATGATGATTGATTCTGCAACCTACACCTACAATACCGGAACGATGCTGCAGTCGAATGTTTTGCTCTACGAAATCACAGGGAATAAATCCTACTTATATGAAGGCAGGAGAATCGCTAAGGCTGCAAGGAAGCATTTCTACAAGGATAAGAAATTGCCGGGTCTTTACTGGTTCAACGCCGTATTGCTGCGGGGTTATATAGAATTATACCAGGTCGACCGTAATAAAAAGGATTTGCAGTTCATCATCGATGATTCTGAAAGAATTTGGAAGGAAGAACGGGATAGCAATAATTTATTAGGAAAAAAGAAAGTTAAAACACTGATTGATCAGGCAGGAATGCTGGAGATCTATGCACTGCTTGCACAATTGGAGAAATAAACTGGCCCCTGATCCTGCATTGGAAATTTAACGAAACACTGGCTAACACCTATCGGAGCTTTACTGGCATATAAACCTACAACCTGACAAATCCATACCTCGTAACGATATAATTATACCCGCTACTATAACGTTATAGTTCATTTCAGCATGCTTGAGTGATATTTGTTTTTATCTTGTAGGTCATTAATAAAATAAATTCTGCTCATGAAGATGTTTAAAATTATTAATACCGAAACCGAATACTTAGATACTCTTAGCCGATCCCTTGAACTCATTCATGCAAAACCAGGAACTGAAGACTTTGAAGAGCGAGAGTTTCTCCTGGTTTTGATAAAGGACTATGAATACAGGGAACTACGTATTCCTGTTATAGACTAAGCAGAAATATCTTTTCGAGATTTGAACCGGTAACACACGATCCAGGGTGCCCGGATGAATTTACCTGATTAGATTCAGGCTGACTTTGTTGTTTCTAAAATTTTACAAATGGGAGTGATCGTATCTTGGTGTTAACAGAAAAGCGACCTGATCAACCTGTCCTTTTAAAGAATCACCTTCCATAGATCTCCGGTATTGGCGGTAACTTTTTGCAAAGTACCTTTCTCTGCGAAGGAGTTTAATATGCTTTCTGATTCTCCTAAGCTTTTATTATTTAAAGCAGCAAATTCTCTGCTGGTGATGCTACCGTATCCTTTCAATAGGTCTTCATTAAAAATGGGCACTGCGGCTTTAGAAGCTGCGGGTACCAGTTTTAAAAGTGCCTGCTCATATGTTTCATAAGGTTTGCTTCCATAGACTTTAAACCGGTTATCTTCTTCATCGATGAAAAAGATCGTCGGAAATCCGCGGACGCCCCACTCAAGTCTCATTGACAGATCTTCCTGGAAAAGGTCATTGGCTTTATTTTCATAATCGTTTTTGAATATAATGAGGTCAAGATCAGTTTCGGACGCAGCCTGTGCGAGGTGCTCCCATTTTGTAATATTCTTCTTTTCGACAAAAACCATTTCTTTGATCCTTCTTAAAAAGCGTTCTGCTTTATCACTATCCTGCAGCTGTGCTGCTTTAAAAGCGATGGATGGCGGATAAGATGAATCAAGCGGATCTTCGTTCCATAGGTCCCCATTGATGGGCATTTCATAATGTTCACCGGCCTCATCCCAATGCTGGCCAACAGTTGCCGGGCTACTAACATCGCTTCCGCCATATTCACCCCAGCTTTTCAGGAGTCCTCCCATTCTGTATTCGACACTGAAGTAGTCACCGTATTCTTGTTTCAGTTTTCGCATCTGCGGCTCAATACCCCAGCAGGAAGAACAAATAGGATCTGTAAAATATAGAAGCCGGACAGGTTTGCTGGTAGCCTGTATCGGTTGAAGGTTCGTTGTATATTCAGGACTGGCTACTCGATCTGATATTTCACAAATTCCGGTTTCCATGTCACAATTCATTAAGTTATCTTTATCTACTGTCATCATTTCCTGGTTATTTGATTTAATGCTACGCTGATTTTCTGCGCTCAAGTCCAATACATCAAAGATACTCTAGGTCGAACTTTCCCTCAATTGAGTTAAAGCAAGAAATGGCATTGACTTAAGTCAAGCAGTTGGGATGTCAGGGAACATGCAAATATGCAATCTGCTAATGCAATTGCGACGGTGGTAATGAACTGAATATTGCAATTAATCTTAAGCAGATCTACAAATCAGAATACCGTGGCGAAACCTGATTTTGAAATCTGTAAAGTCTGTCACTTAATTAAAATCTATGAAAAAGTTGTTTATCATAGTCTCAGTAATCTTATCCCAGTTGAAAGCTGATCCAGTTTATTCGCAGACAGTTACCAAGGATTTAAAGATCTGGACGCAATATTGGGCCACTGGTCGATGGAAACGGCAAAGGGCACCATATATGAGAGTTGGTACAAGTCTAACGACAGCACATTGCTTGGTAAGAGCTATATTGTCAAGGCGAACGATACACTTGTCCTGGAAACAGTAGACCTGGTGGAAAGGAGGGGGAAGATCATGTATGTTCCCGTTACTGCTAAACAAAATGATCAGAAACCGGTGGTTTTTACACTGGCCAAACTGGATAGCGCAACCTATACTTTCGAAAATCCAAGCCATGATTTCCCCAAACAAATTGTTTATAAGTTACCTGCTGGCAACCTGATGCATGCCTGGATAGAAGGAATTAGCGGGGGAATCTTAAAAAGATCGGATTACAGGTTTAAGCGGGTGAGGTAAATGTGCAAATAAGCAAATTAGTAAATGTGCTAATATGGTAATGTGCAAATGTGCGAATGTGCGAATGTGCAAATGTGCAGATGTGCGAATGTGCAAATGTGCGAATGTGCAAATGTGCAGATGTGCGAATTGGGGAATAAGCAAATGTGCAGATGTGCGAATAGGATGTAGGGTACACAGTAGGTTTTCCGGGATATTCTGTCCTCCGCTGGAGGAGGTGCCGTAGGCGGAGGAGGTTCTGGAATGTGCAATGGGTAATAGCTGCAAATGGGAATTATCGGGATAGATGCACAAATAAAAGTCCGGATTGTTGATCACGGGAATATTCTGTCCTCATCTGGAGGAGGTGCCGTAGGTGGAGGAGGTGAGGGTTTTAATCAAATAGACAAGTATTTTTTTCATCTTCAAATCATCAAATTCAACTTAATTATTATATTTAATAAGGGTCAGGACCTATAAGCAATTTCATATAAACCGGAATGAACACCAGTCGCAACAGTCCTCTAGAAATTACAAAAGATGAGTTCAGGGCAGTCGGCTACCGGTTAATCGACTCGATTTCGGACTTCCTGAATGGAATTAATGAACGCCCTGTTACAAGAGGCGAATCGCCAAAGCAGTTACAAAGAATTCTGGGCGACGCGCGTTTACCCGAGAAAGCCTCCCCGGTTGCTGAATTGTTACTCCGGGCTACTGATTTGCTCTTTAATCACTCGTTGTTAAACGGTCATCCTAAGTTTTTCGGATATATTACTTCTTCGGCAGCTCCTGTTGCCGCGCTGGCTGATCTGCTGGCTGCATCTGTCAACCCTAATGTGGGAGCTCAGATTCTCAGTCCGATAGCCACGGAAATTGAAAAACAAACCATCAGCTGGCTGGCCGAATTTATAGGCGTTTCGCCAGCTTACGGCGGAATACTGGTTAGCGGCGGCAATATGGCCAACTTTACCGGATTTCTCGCCGGGATAACCGCTAAAGCTCCTTTGACTTTTAAAGATCAGGGTATGGTTAATGCTCCTTCAACACTACTTGTTTATTGTTCCAGAACGACGCATACCTGGGTGGAAAAGGCCGCTGCTCTATTTGGTTTGGGATCCGCAGCCATTCGCTGGATCGAAACAGATTCAGCTAATAAAATGAGTCTGGAAATCCTGGCTACAACCATACAAAACGACCTTGAAAGCGGCCATCAGCCGGTCATGGTGATCGGTACTGCAGGTGATGTAAGTACCGGTGCGGTCGATGATCTGACAGCCATTGCTTCGGTTTGTAAAAGATATAATTTGTGGTTTCATGTTGACGGTGCTTATGGCGTTCCTGCAGCGGTCATCCCGGAAAAGAAGCACCTTTTTGCAGGTCTGGAAGAGGCGGATTCAACTGCGATGGATCCCCATAAATGGCTCTACAGCCCACTGGAAGCAGGCTGTACCCTGGTAAAGGACAGCAGGCACCTGCACGATACGTTCAGCTCACATCCTGAATATTACAATTTTGACAGTGCGGAAGAAGACCCGGTATTGAATTACTATGAATATGGCCTGCAGAATTCCCGCGGCTTCAGGGCGCTGAAGGTTTGGCTGATCTTACAGCAGGTGGGAAGGGATGGTTATATTAAGATGATCGGCGAGGATATAGAACTTTCGGAGTTGATGTTTGACCTGGCCTTAATCAACACTGAATTGGAGGCCATTAGTCAGCATTTAAGCATCTGTACTTTAAGATATGTGCCCCAGGGTTCCGGAGATGATACGGCGCTGCAAGATTACCTGGATAAACTGAATAAGGCGCTGCTTGACAGGCTGCAGCAGGGTGGCGAAGTGTTCCTGTCAAATGCGATAGTAAAAGGTAAATACTGTCTGAGAGCATGTATTGTTAATTTCAGAACATCTAAGAAAGATATTGAGGAATCGATCGACATTATTGTGCGTGAAGGCAGGCAATTGCATGAACAGATGCGTATGCAAAGCTGAGCCTGGGGCTGTATGAAGGAGACCGATGCCATACTACGGAAGATTTGTAAGGAGCACAAGTCCCCATCTGTCCAGTATATTCTGTTTGACAAATCTCAGATCTTAAAGCGATATAAGGCCGGCTTTGCTGATATCAAGAACAACCAGATGGTTGATTCGAAGACCACCTATAACGCTTTCTCGGTTACCAAAACTTTTACAGCATTAGCTATCCTGCAGTTAGCCGAAAAAAATAAGCTGCAGATAGATGAGCCGGTAAAAAGCTATTTACCTTACTTCCCTTACAGCAGTGAAATAACCATCCGGCAGCTGATGTCACATTCTGCGGGTATTCCCAATCCCATTCCCTTGGGTTGGATTCATCTCACGAACGAGCATAGCTCATTTGACAGGAACGGATTTTTTACTGCATTATTTGCAAAATTCAGGAACACGAAATCTGACCCTAACGAAAAGTTCGCTTACTCAAACCTCGGCTACGTACTGCTTGGGCAACTCATTGAAAAAGTCTCCGGACTTACTTACGAGCAATATATTACGGAAAACATTATATATAAACTTGGACTGACATCAGGCCAGTTAGGGTTTGAGATTTCAGCAGTTGGCAGTCATGCGAAAGGGTATCAAAAACGGCTCAGCTGGATGAACTTTCTTTTAGCCTTCTTTATAGACAAATCGAAATTTATGCTTAAAGCGGAAGGGGGCTGGAAACCCTTTAAAAACTATTATGTGAATGGCCCTTCCTACGGCGGGTTAATCGGGACGCCTGACGCTTTTGTCAAATACATTCAGGAGCTACTGCAAACGGATGGCTCATTGATAACAGATGATTTTAAAAGACTGCTTTTCAGTGAAAACTACACCCGGAAAAAGAAGCCAACGGGGATGTGTTTATCCTGGTTTACAGGCCAATTACAGGGAAAAAAGTATTTTACGCATGCAGGTGGCGGTGGCGGCTATTATTGCGAAATCAGGATATATCCCGAACAGGGTATTGGCAGTGTTATATTTTTTAACCGAACAGGCATGAGTGATGAGCGTTATTTGGATCGGGTGGATGGGGGTGTGGTAGGGTAATATGCTAATATGCTAATATGCAAATTTGCTAATATGTAAATGTACAAATGTGCTAATATGTAAATGTGAAAATGCGGTCGTTAAGGTTTTGGACTTTTGGCAGCCGTAAAAGTCTCCCGTAATATAAATTGAATTTACAGGAATTCTTCCCTATGGGGGCTGAAGACATCGATAAGCATTCCGGGTTCGATACAAACGCAGCCATGGATTTCATGGGGCGGCACGTAGTAACCGTCACCGGCTCTGATGATCTTCTTTTGGTCGCCGATTGTCATTTCAAAGGCTCCGCTCTCTACGTATGTTACCTGCGAATGATGATGTTCATGCAGCTGACCAACGGCACCGGTATCAAACTTCACTTTTACAAGCATTAATTTGTCGTCGTAACCGTAAAGCTGTCTTTTTATGCCGTTTCCCAGGTCTTCCCATGGCGTGTCACCATCAATTTGAAATAAAGTGCCTTGGAGCATGTAAATTTATTGTTTAAAAATCTGCAAAAGTTCCCACATCCTCCCCGGAATTGGAGATAATAGATATCAGCAATTCTGTTATTCTGGCAGAAAGCCGGATATTAACACCTTATCAAGCTGGTGCTTTTCAATTAACCCGTTTGCTCGTTGGTTGTTCATTGACCTCTAGTGACTTTATGGCTTTTCCTTTTTGCTCAGATCATTATTATAGAGGTACTTTACCACTGCCAGGCGAATATCTGACCTGAGATCCGACGGATCAGCAATGTAAGGATATGACTTAATTATATCGGGGTTACCGGGCTTCAAAAAATCCATGTTTGCTTCCCCTCCGGTGAGCAGGAACTCGGGGAGGGCCACCCGGTATGTTTTCTCAGGCGTCAGAGGAGTACCTTTCAGACTCCAGATATCTGATGACGGATTGTATGTGAGCTTATCTGAATAGTGAAGAAAGCCGCCATTACCTGTGTTCTTCAGTCCCGCTGCGAGCGTTTTGATGAGCAGGGCCCCTTTCATATCCACCTCCATTATTCCGCCTCCAAAAGGTAATGCTCTTAAAATATCATATTCCGTAACAGGCATCGGTAAGATGTCATCTACACGAATTGAACCCGCATTCAGAACAGCCAGGTCTGCAGAAGGTGAGGCAAACTCCATGCCCTTAACCACCATCCGGGACATATTGGTAGGTTGCTTCCTGAGCAGGGATTCTCTTCCCTCGAGGGGTTCGCCACCGTTCAAAACGATCTTTTTTGGATCAAAGCCGAGAGAAGCATAATTCTCATCCGCTACCCTTGTCCATTTTTCTACTACGGCAGAAGTTGCCGGATCAGCTATAATGGTTGCATCCATCATTTTCAATTCAGGTTCAATCTTTAGCTTTCGCCGCCTGGTATTTATATCAAGTTTCATTGCATAAGCAGACTTAGCATTTGCATGAGCTTTTACAATCAGAACCTTTCCCACTTTCTGAAAGCGCATATCATGCTCATGCCCGCCAAGGATCATCGCCAGGCCGGGTAATCTTTGGGCCAGCAGGATATCATCCTGCATGAGCTGATGTGTTATTGCGATGACTGCATCGCAGGAGTCTTTAAGCTGCTCATATAGTTTAACAGCCGTATTCAAAGGATCGCTGTAACTGACATAGCCAGCCTTGTTGAAAGGTAGAGTTAAGCCTATGAAGCCAATTCTAGCCATTGTTCCGTCGGCATCCTTAACAGAATAAATAAAGGTCTTTGGAAAAGGCAGCTCACCTGAAGGTATCTTTTTTGCAAAAGCAATTACGGCAGTATCTGTCTTATGGAATGTGTTGGATGCGATCCAACGAAAATTTGATTCATTAATCCGGTTTTGGAGATCAGTTTCCGGAATATCAAACTCATGATTTCCGAAAATTGCTAAGTCCATTCCCGATTCGTTCATCGCTTCGACCATTTGCCTTCCCCTGATTCGTTTGCCTTCATACTGCAAGCTGTTGTATACTGAGGGACTCAGGAAATCTCCGGCCATCACAAGGAAAGTATTGGGATTCGAGCGCAGGTATTCCTTTTTCAAGGTTGCCACCCTTGCCATACCGCCGACAGTTCCGCCTGCTAAAGGGGCTATTTCGTATACATCATTCACCAGTAAATAATTGATAGTGATGCGGCGGTCATCCTTATCTTTGCCAGGTGAGCTAATTACGCTGCGGCAGGAAGAATATGTAAAGCTTCCAATCAATAACAATGAAAGCACTATGCTTTTTGCTTGTTTAGAAACTGCGGCGAAACAAAGAATAGTGGTCAGTTTATTCATTTGCAGGCTATGGTTTTTATGATGTCACGGTATCCGTTCAATCAGGCTTCATCTTAAATATAGTGAACTTCTTAAGTTTTATTGGGTGCTTCTTCAATTTATTAAAGCAAAACCTGCAAAGCTTACACAGTAACACATTAACAAAAAAGCCGCTCTGAACTTATCAAAGCGGCTTTTTCTAAAATTTAGAAGCTATTATTTCTCTTTGCTTTTTAATTCCGTTACTTCAGCTCTGATATCCTGCGCCAGAACTTTCAGATCCTGCATTGCTTTACGCACCCTTGTTCCGGCTGCACTATTTCCACTGTTGTAGAACTTCTCAACATCAGCTTCAATGGAAGCTAATACTTCTTTTACTTTTGAAAACTTTTCCATAGTTGTTTTTATTAGAGGGCTAAAGATAGAAAAAACGGTTATTCAGCGAAACTTTAATTAATAACGGCAGCTTAAGCCACTTATTTCCGGTATATAAAAGTTGATGCCCTTTTAAGCGAAGAATCAGAGGCGGTAGATCACACCGTTTTTTTTGATGTTAAGGGCAAACTGACTACAAACAATGCCGCTGACAGAACAAAGGCTGCACCTGCAAAATGAAAGGGTGCTGATGGTTTTATGGAATAGGCGAAAATAAGCGTGAAAAGGGGCGGTCCCACGATTGCCGCGGCACTGGCAGTGCTGGACAGGATACCCTGGATTTCGCCTTGTTCGTTTTTTCCCACCATGCGTGAAAAGATCGATTGTATCGCGGGAAGCACAATTCCACCAAGGCAATATGGTATCATAGCCAGGTATAACATATACACCCGGTTTGTAAAGGCGAACATAAGCATGCCTCCTAAATAAAATAATAATGCGATCCTGACCGTTTTCCAGTCGCCGAACCTGGTAGTAAAAAAATGTGTAGCAAAGCTCTGCGCCAGCGCGATAAACAGTCCGAATATACTTAACGAGATCCCTATCTCGACTTCTGTCCATTTAAACTTCTCTGCCGTGAAGAAAGGCCAGATGCTGACCACCACATAAGAAGCCACATACAAAATAAAATAGCCTGCCAACAGTCTATACAACGAAGCATATTTTCTGAGAAAAATAAAGGCGCCTATGGGATTAGCGGTTTTCCATTTAAAGGGTCTCCTGTTATCCCTAAGCAGCGACTCAGGGAGTAGGAAAAAGACAAACAGCGCGCAGAGCAGCGATAAAACTGCTGCAAATACAAAGGGCACGCGGACTCCCAGGGCACCGAACAAGCCGCCTAATACGGGGCCGGCAATCAGTCCGACGCCATAGGCAGAATTGAGCAGTCCAAAATATTTAGCCCTGAAACTCTTATCTGAAATGTCGCTTACATAGGCTGAAGCAGCCGTGTAGGAAGCTCCTAAAATTCCGGATATAACTCTCCCAAGAAATAATAAACCAATATTGTCAGTAATGGCAAGGAATATGTAATCGATAAATAATCCCGCCATGCTTATTATCAATATGGGTTTTCTACCGTAATGATCACTCAGACTTCCCGCCATGGGAGCAAAAAGGAATTGCATGATCGCATAGGCCGCGGTCAGCCAGCCACCAATTCTTGCAGCGCCGCTGATCCCTTCGCCTGTTAATTCGCTGATTAATGCGGGCAATATTGGATAGATAATACCCAGACCCAGCGTATCAATAAAAACCACAGCAAGAATCAATGCAATTACAGACTTCTTAGGTTTGTTCTCGATGGCAGGTACCATAACTCCCCCCGGGTATTTCACAAAAATACGGTAATTAGGTTGGAGGTTGGAGATTTTAGGAGGTGGGTTGTTTCATGTAGTTTATGGGTTTATAAGTTACGGGTTTATAAGTTTACGGGTTTATAGGTTTATAGAATTAACTCCGCATCCCGCATCCAGCTGATAGCTAACCGCTGATAGCTGACTGGCTGATTACTGAGAGCTAATTCCTGAAGGCTCGAGCTACTTTTCAACTAAAAATCTCTAAATTCAACGCAAATATTTTCTTTATGCCTGCCCTTCACCTTGTTAATTGGAATGTAAATGGAATCAGATCCATTATGAAAAAGGATTTCATAAAAGACGTTCAAACGATGGACCCGGATATGCTCTGTCTGCAGGAAACAAAGGCGAGCGCCGAAGAGGTAAGATCTTTGTGTGAACTCTTTCCTGGTTATACAGCTTATGTGAATTCATCAAAAGCCCGGAAAGGGTATTCGGGGACGGCTATACTAACTAAGATCAAACCTCTCAATGTGACCTTTGATATGAACGTTGATGAACATGACCAGGAAGGGCGTGTAATAGCCGCAGAATATGAAAAGTTTTTTCTGGTGACCATTTACGCACCGAATTCCGGAGATGGTTTAAAACGCCTCGATTACCGCGAAAGATGGGATGCCGACTTTACCGATTATGTCATTCGGCTCAACGCTGTGAAGCCGGTTATTATAAGCGGTGACCTGAATGTGGCGCATCAGGAAATTGACATCGCCAGGGCAAAAGAGAACTATAACAAGTCATCAGGTTACACGCAGCGGGAGATTGATGGTTTCGATCGGTTGCTTCAAGCGGGATTCGTCGATACTTTCCGACATTTTCACCCGGAGGAAGTAAAATATACTTACTGGAACCAGATGTTTAACGCCAGGGCTCGCAACCGTGGCTGGCGTATCGACTATTTCCTGGTAAGCACTCCGCTGATCAGTCATGTTAAAGAAGCGCTGATCTGCAATGAATACCTTGGATCCGATCATTGCCCGGTAGGGTTGAGAATAGAGGTGTGATTAGGTATTAGGTATTAGGTGTTAGGTATTAGGTATTAGGTATCAGGTTAGCAATCAGGCATCAGCTTAATTTAGGTTGGATTGAAATATCGTACCCCGAGTGATAACCTTATAACCTTATAACCCCATAACCCTGTACCAGGTATCAGGTATCAGGTATCAGGTATGAGGTATTAGGTATCAGCAATCAGATTTCAGCAATCGAATATCAGCCTACGAATAACGATATGGATTTCATAAACCTCTAACCTTATAACCCCATAACCCTATACTAAGTATCAAGTATCAGGTATGAGTTATTGGGTATCAGCAATCAGATTCAGCAATCGAATATCAGCCTATGAATAACGATATGGATTTCATAAACCTCTAACCTTATAACCCCATAACCCTATACCAGGTATCAGTTCACGAATAGCGATAGGGATTCCATAAACCCCTAAACTTATAACACCTAAACCAATAAACCTACTATAACTCTCTAACCTTCCTTTCCGAATCCCTGAAAAGTACCATTAAAAGGATAAGCAGTGCCATTCACTCACCTGTATTCTGCCTAAATTTGTCCCAATGAAAAGGGATATCCCGATATATGATATTAATAACATCTCAGTTTTCAGCAAAGAAGATTTATTAATCAGCCGTTTTGGAACTTACACGGTCAGTCACAAGCATCTGCATTATCCGCATCGTCATAGCTTTTATCATATAGTTTTATTTACTGAGGGTGCCGGAAGCCATACAATCGACTTCAGGAACTTTGAAGTAAGAACTTATCAGGTTTACTTTATGGTTCCCGGGCAGGTACACAGCTGGGACTTTGATGGCACGGTTGATGGTTATGTCGTCAACTTTTCACCAGCCTTTTTTCAATCATTTCTATTGCTGGCCAATTATCTTGAAAAGTTTAGTTTCTTCCAAGGGTCGGCAATTGATTCGGTCCTTGATATCCCCGAAGACAGCAGGAACAATGTGGAAGAACTATTCGCAAAGATTTTAAAGGAGTCAGCGGGCAGCAGCAAATTAAGTGAGGACTATTTGCGTGTGCTATTATTGGAGGTGTTTATAATAATTTCCCGTTTTGCCAGCCACAGGCCCGAAAGTAATGTTTCTTCTTATAACCATACATTGCTGAAAACCTTTCAGCAGATGATTGAAAGAAACTACACCTCCCTAAGGCTGCCCAGAGAATATGCGGAATTGTTATATATAACTCCCAATCATTTAAACGCGCTGTGTAAGGATCTGCTAGGAGTTTCAGCAGGGGAGGTGATTAGGAACCGGATTCTATTAGAAGCTAAAAGATTACTGGTTAACATGGGGCTGTCTATCACTGAAATTTCTTATCAGCTAAACTTTAATGATAACTCATATTTCACCAAATTCTTTAAAAAACAGGAGGGCCTGACACCTGAAGAGTTCAGGAAAAAGGCTTTAAAAAATGACATATATGAAAACCTTTGAGATTGATAAACAAGCATTGAAAGCAAAGAGAGAAGGCAGTGAACCATCGGTGTTTTCAGCTGCATTGAGTGCAAAATGTCCAAGATGCAGAAGGGGTGATTTGTTTGCTACTTCAATGTACGGATTAAAGCAGCAGATAATGAACATAAGCTGCCCACACTGCGAAATGAAATTTGAAAAAGAGCCGGGCTACTGGTATGTAGCTATGTTTGTAAGCTATACGCTTAACGTTTTTGAAATGATCGCCCTGGCGGTAGCTACCTACTTCATTTCAGATAATATGGAAAGCCCTTATTTGTATATGACAGTGCTATTCGCGGGTATCTTTCTACTTTCACCGTTTAACTACCGGTATTCCAGGGTTATTTTATTATACTGGTTAACTCCCAGACTGAATTTTATTCCTGAAATGAGCAAAGACAAGCCTGAGCAATAATATCGTCTGGGTTCATTTAATCCGACACCAGACCGTGTGGGAGACTTTCCATTAACATCCGGGCGTAAACTATAATCAGGTTTTCATAGACGGGCTGCGTGCTCATCATAATGCTGAAAAGGTACTAATGGAACAGCTCATTGAGTTTATTATGTTAAGGTTCATCCGAACAATGGATCGAATTAAAACGGCTCTATTAACCTCAGAAAAGCTCGTTTACTTTGACAGATAGTCAATTTAGGTAAATTTATATTATTAATTTGCCGGCCGATTATGACTAAACAAGAAATTTCCGAAATCTACAACCGCCCTTTGCTGGATCTCATCTATGACGCGGCGACTATCCATCGCAACAATAACGATTATAGTGAAGTGCAGATCAGCAGCCTTGTGTCTATCAAGACCGGTGGCTGTACAGAAGACTGTGCTTATTGTCCGCAGGCGGCGCGTTATCATACGGATGTGGATGTGCATGCGATGATGAAGGTTGGCGAGGTGGTTGAACTTGCGCAAAAGGCAAAGCAGGCCGGTTCATCTCGTTTATGCATGGGAGCAGCGTGGCGGGAGGTGAGAGATAACCGCGACTTTGACCGCGTAATAGAGATGGTGTCTGCAGTTAATGCATTGGATATGGAAGTATGCTGCACACTGGGGATGCTTACTTTTGAGCAGGCAACCAAATTGAAAGATGCCGGCTTATATGCATATAATCACAACCTGGATACCTCTGAAGAAAACTACAGTAACATAATAACCACGCGCACTTATGATGATCGTTTGCAAACACTCCATAATGTTCGAAAGGCGAACCTTACAGTGTGTTCCGGAGGGATCATTGGTTTAGGAGAAACTGAACAGGACCGAATAGGCATGCTGCATACGCTTTGTAATTTACCGCAACATCCGGAGTCGGTGCCTATCAATGCTTTGGTAGCTGTTAAAGGGACGCCACTTGAAGATCAGCAAAGAGTTTCTGTTTGGGAGATGGTGCGGATGATTGCTACTACCCGGATAATTATGCCAAAAACGGTTGTGCGTTTATCCGCCGGGCGCCTGGAAATGAGTGTGCCCGAACAAGCCTTATGTTTTATGGCCGGTGCAAATTCCATATTTGCAGGTGATAAATTACTGACCACGCCGAATCCTTCTTTTAACGATGACATGCAAATGTTTGAAATTTTAGGGTTAAAACCCCGAAAAGCATTTAAGAATGAATCAATCGGTTGAACAAACTTTACAGGATATTCTTAATAAACGAAAAGAAGAATCGATGTACCGCTATCTGCAGGTCAATGAAAACCTTGTGGATTTCTGTTCCAATGATTATTTAAGCTTTGCCCGCTCCACCGCAATAAAGGGACAGATAAAAAAGATTACCGAGGGAACAGATTTTCTGACGGGGTCAACCGGGTCGCGTTCAATTTCAGGCAATACTGCTTATGCTGAAGATCTCGAGAAAATGCTTGCTGGTATTCATCACGCAGAGGCGGGCCTGCTTTTCAATTCAGGGTACGACGCCAACGTCGGCTTGTTTTCGTGTATCGCAAAAAAAGAAGATTTTTTGATCTGCGATGAGCTGATCCATGCGAGTATTATTGACGGGTGCCGCCTTAGTTATGCCAGCAGGTTGCGTTTTGCGCATAATAGTGCAGATGACCTGGAAAAGAAACTACAGCATGCTTGCGAGAGGCTGCTTTCGACGCACGGTCAGATCTTTGTAGCTGTTGAATCGGTCTATTCTATGGATGGTGATATAGCTCCGCTAATACAGATCGCCGCCCTTTGTAAAAAGTACAAAGCGAACCTGATTGTTGACGAAGCTCATTCAACAGGCGTTTATGGTGATCGCGGACGGGGATTAGTAAATCATTACGGACTTGAACAGGAGGTATTCGCGCGGGTGCATACATTTGGTAAAGCCATTGGTTGTCATGGCGCAGTAGTGTTTGGCAGTAATGTCCTGCGAAACTACCTGATAAATTTTGCCAGGAGTTTTATTTTTACAACGGCGCTGCCGGCTCATTCGCTGGTGGCCATAAAGTGTTCTTATGACCACTTATTGGCAGATACTTTTAGCAATGCGTACTTGCATCAGCTGATCAGACATTTTAAAAAAGATTTTAAGCCGAAAAAAGACATCTACCTGGTTGAGAGTGACAGTCCGGTGCAAAGCGTAATTATTCCAGGTAATGTGCGTGCGATGCAAGTTTCTTCTGAGTTGCAGTCTGCGGGCTTTGATGTGAGAGCTATCCTAAGTCCTTCCGTTCCCCCTGGTAAGGAGCGTTTGCGTATAAGTCTGCACATGCATAATACCATTGAGCACGTCGACCGGCTGAAGCATACGTTAAACGAAATTCTTTTTACATGAAGCAATTTGTGATTGCAGGAATAGGAACCGAAATAGGAAAGACCTTTATCTCGGCAATTCTTACTCAAGCCCTGAAGGCCGATTACTGGAAACCTGTGCAGGCTGGGAACCTCGACTTCACCGACACCGATTTTGTTAGAGAGCATATCAGCGATGCAAATTCCTTTTGTCATCCGGAAGGGTATCGCCTCACAGAGCCTATGTCTCCGCATGCGGCAGCAGCCGCCGAGGGTATCCGTATAGATCTGCACAAACTTACCATCCCTGTAACGACTAACCATCTGATCATAGAACTGGCCGGGGGGCTTATGGTGCCTTTAAATGATCAGCAACTAAATACCGATCTGATCCGGGTGTGGGGCCTTCCTGTTATCCTTGTTTCGCGGAACTATTTAGGCAGCATTAACCATACTTTAATGTCAGTTGAAGTGCTGAGACAGCAGGGGGCCAAGGTGACCGGCATTATTTTCAATGGGGAGGCGAATCGGGCATCGGAAGATTTCATCACTCAATACACAGGTTTGCCCTGCCTGGCTAAAATTTTACCTGAAAAGACCGTAAATAGAGAATCAGTGTCCCGATTAGCTGATGAACTCCGGGACAGTTTAACGCAATATCTTATATGAACCTATCATCCAGAGATCAGCAGGTGATCTGGCATCCCTATACCCAGGCGCAGTTAAGTGAGGCACCCATTGCTATTGTTAAAGGCGAAGGCTTGTATCTCTTTGATGATGCCGGTCATAAATATATGGATGCAGTGTCTTCCTGGTGGGTAAACATTCACGGTCATGGTCATCCCTATATAGCCCAAAAAGTGTTTGAGCAATTGCAAACCCTCGAGCATGTGATCTTTGCGGGCTTTACTCATCAGCCGGCAGTTGAGCTGGCTGAACGGCTGCTCTCCATACTACCCGCCAACCAATCCAGAATATTTTACTCCGACAATGGTTCTACAGCAACTGAAGTGGCAGTGAAGATGGCGGTTCAGTACTGGAATAATAAAGGTCTGAAAAAGAATAAGGTCATTGCTTTTGAACATGCTTATCACGGTGACACCTTTGGCGCGATGTCAGTGAGTGCCCGTAGCGCTTTCACTAATGCCTTTTCCGACTTGCTTTTTGATGTTATCCATATTCCACTGCCGGTTAAAGGAGAAGAGGCGCTGGCAATCAGTCAACTAAGGGATCATATCAGCGAAGGCAGCGACACTATAGCTGCTTTTATCTTCGAGCCCCTGGTATTAGGAGCTGGCGGAATGCTGATGTATGAGGCAGCTGTATTGGATGAGCTGATTAAAATATGTTCAGATAATTCCATTTTAACAATTGCTGATGAGGTAATGACCGGGTTCGGCAGAACGGGTAAACACTTTGCCTCGGGCTACTTGTCCGGTCAGCCGGATATTGTTTGTATGTCAAAAGGAATCACCGGCGGTACGATGGCTTTCGGAGCCACTTCCTGTACCAATGAGATCTATTCAGCGTTTTTATCTGATGATCGGTCGAAAACTTTTTTCCATGGCCATTCTTATACTGCTAACCCGGTTGCCTGCGCGGCCGCTCTTGCAAGCTTTGACCTGCTTGTGAATGATGAGTGCCAGGAAAACATCAGGCGAATCAGCGCGAGTCATCACCGCTTTAGACAGAAAAATTCAGCGCATAGGATTCTGAAGAATCTTCGCAGCACCGGTACTATACTCGCAATGGATATTGAAACAAATGAGAATACTTCGTATTTTCACTCCTTAAGCACCCGGCTTTATCAATTTTTTCTCGAGCGGCAAATCATCCTTCGTCCTCTTGGAAATACAGTGTATCTGATGCCGCCTTATTGTATTAATGATGATGAGCTGGCTTTGGTATACGGGGCGATCGAATCATTTGAATAAGTAGAGATCTAATAATATTCATGATATTATTTTTGATTAAATGCTATATTCAGCGATCTGAAATCTTCCGGTCTTTTCATTAAGGTTTTGCAGTAAATTAAAGATATCTAATTCTTATTATGAACAACGTAACGTCTGGTTCAAAATCTACTGTTGAATTGGAATCCTTCTTTGAATTATCGCCTGACTTATTGTGCATTGCAGGCTTCGATGGGTTTTTTAAAAGAATTAATCCTGCTGTTTCTAAATTGCTGGGCTATAGCAATGAAGAGTTGTATTCGAAGCCAATAGATCAGTTCGTATATCCTGAGGACCGGCATTTTACATCTGGTGTCCGCGATCAGCTGACGAAAAACAAACCCCTTTTTAATTATGAAAACCGTTATGTTACCAGGGACGGTGAAATAGTTTGGTTGGCCTGGACATCACTTCCAGTTGAAAGTGCTCAGCTGATCTTTGCCATAGCTAAAGATATCACCCACAGAAAGAAACTTGATGGAGAACGAAACCTGCAACTTTCTAATTTAACGAGAATAAATAAATCGCTCAAGCAGTTAAACTATACTACTTCTCACGATCTGAGGGCTCCGGTTAATAATTTGCTTTCCGTTTTCAATCTGCTAGACGTCTCTACTATTGAACATCGCGAAACACTGGCTTTCATAAATATTCTCAAATCATCGGCCGAAAACCTGAAGAAAACCCTGGATAGCTATGTAGATGTCTTGAATCAGAAAGAAGGCCTAAATGAAAAAGTTGAAATAGTAAATTTAAATGAAACGCTTGACGTAGTATTAGCCTCGATTAAAGCGCTTATAGCTACTTCAAAAGCTGTGTTTCATATCGATTTCTCAGCAATTGAGAGTATTACATTTAATCGGGTATACCTTGAGAGTATATTTCTGAATCTGATCACAAATTCGATCAAGTATGCACAAGTAGATCGTTCGCCGGTTATTTCCATTCGTTCTCAAAAGATCGATGGAATTAATCAGCTGGTTATTTCTGATAATGGACTCGGCTTTGATATGGAGAAGGTGAGGGGCAAGATCTTTGGCTTTCATCAAAAGTTTCATAACCATATTGACAGTAAGGGAATCGGACTTTATTTAGTATATAATCATATTACCGGCTTAGGCGGACATATTTCGGCGGACAGCAAAGTGAACGAAGGGACCACATTCACAATATCTTTTAAATAGTTTCAATCCAGCTGCATCCGAAATTAAGTGCGATTGTTCATGGCAAATTAAAACTATCTCAAAAACCTGGATTAAACACTTTAAAAAAAATGTGATGTTTGCATCTTCTTAATTTGTTAATATGGCGTCCTACAAACAACTATTTCAGAACAACCGCAAATGGGTAGAAGGAAAACTGGCTAAAGATGCGCAGTTTTTTGAAAATCTATCCAAAGAACAAAATCCCGAATACCTTTATATCGGCTGCAGTGATAGTCGTGTAACCGCCGAAGAGATCATGGGTTTAGGGCCGGGTGATGTCTTTGTTCACAGGAACGTCGCGAATCTAATCAACCATACCGACCTGAGTGCCATAACAGCTATTGAGTATGCTGTAAAATATCTCAAGGTAAAACACATCATCGTTTGCGGACACTATAACTGCGGGGGTATCAAAGCGGCTATGGAACCAAAAGACCTGGGAATACTAAATCCCTGGTTACGTACCGTACGGGATGTTTACCGTATGCATAAGTTAGAACTGAATGCTATAACCGATCAGCAGAGCCGTTATAACAGGTTGGTCGAATTAAATGTAGTGGACCAATGCATTAATATTATCAAAATGGCTACTGTTCAATTAAGCTATAAATCAAACGGCTATCCGCAGGTACATGGTTGGGTATTTGACATTCATAATGGGAATATCATAGATCTGGAGATCAACACAGTTGAAATTCTGGCAGAGATCAGCGAGATCTACGATCTGACTAAATAGCTCAAAAGGATACAGTCTAAGCCTGACGCAATCTATCTCTGCAAACGTTCTTTAATCGGATGAATCGCCATTTCTCGGGATTACACTCCAGTGTTGTTGAAAAGTGACTGTTAAAGTCGAGCGATTATGAAAACGATTAATTGTTCGGAACAAAAACAACATTATTGATACAATAAAAACTGAAGGACTTAACACGGCAGATTTTACTAAATTTAAGATAGTTAAGTCTTGGCGACACTTTTATGGGCAAGATATTCTTCCTATTAATCATCTTTTCTTTGTTGGCCATCGAAGCCAGAAGTAACAATCTCGATTCCGAGCCTGTTAAAAGGAAATACTTTACTGCAAAGTTCAAGGGGGAAATCTCTCTGGACGGCATACCCGATGACGGAGCCTGGAAATCTGTTGAATGGGGAAGCGGGTTCATACAATCTCAGCCAGATGAGGGAAAAGCTCCCTCACAGGAAACCGGTTTTAAAATAATTTACGACGAAAAGTTTCTCTATATAGCCTACAACTGCCATGATAGTGCACCTGACTCCATTATCAAGCGTATGGGCCGTCGGGATGAGTTTCCTGGTGACTGGGTAGAGGTGAATATTGACAGCTATCATGATTTAAGGACTGCATTTTCTTTTACAATTTCAGCTTCCGGGGTCCGCGGCGATGAATTGGTTTCTAATAATGGTAATTATTGGGATACCAGCTGGAACCCGATCTGGTTTGCCAAAAGCCACATCAATGATACCGGCTGGACGGCCGAGGTGAAGATTCCTCTAAGCCAGCTGCGTTATGGAAACGAGCCAGCGAAAGTATGGGGCATTCAGTTTACAAGGCGTTTCTTCAGAAAGGAGGAACGTTCTACCTGGCAGCCTATTCCTCAGAACTCGGGAGTTTGGGTAAGTGGTTTCGGCGAACTCCATGGCATTAAAGACATACCCGTTCACCGACAGGTTGAATTAGCACCTTATCTTACCTCGCAGGCAGATAAATATCAAAGCGAGCCGGGCAATCCTTTTGCTTCAGGCAGCGACTTGAAGCTAAGCGGAGGCCTGGATGGTAAGTTCGCCGTCACGAATGACCTGATCCTTGACTTTACTGTTAATCCCGATTTCGGGCAGGTAGAAGCTGATCCCTCGCAGGTTCGAATCGATGGCTTTCAGAACTTTTTTGAAGAACGGCGGCCTTTCTTTATTGAGAGCAGGAATATCTTTGACTATCAGCTGACGGGCTCCGAGGCAGGGGGAGATTATGATAGCGATCTTTTATTTTACGCCCGTCGTATCGGTAGTTCGCCGCATAAATATCCGCAGTTAAATGGAGGTGAATATGCCTCTGTACCCCAAAATACCTCCATACTCGGTGCAGCTAAATTCAGTGGGAAAACCAGGAATGGATGGAGTATCGGCATTCTGGAAAGCATTACGCAGCGGGAAATGGCTGATATTGACCTGGCGGGACAAAGAAGGGAGGAGCTGGTTGAGCCTCTAAGCAATTTCTTTGTAGGAAGGGTGCAAAAAGATTTTAAAGGGGGTAACACCATTATAGGTGGTATTATCACAGGAGTAAACCGGGAGAACGGACTGGAAGATATACTGCATCGGAGTGCCTGGACCGGAGGACTTGATTTTCTTCATTACTGGAATAACCGGACCTGGTATATTCGGGGTAATGTTGTATTCAGCCGTGTGGAGGGAACTAAAGAAGCGATACTTCAGACCCAAACCAGTTTTGAACATCTATTCCAGCGACCCGGAGCGAGTGAGTTTTCTGTAGACGGCAACCGCACCTCACTAAGCGGAACGGGTAACACGATCAGATTTGGAAAGATTGGAGGGAAAGCAGGTAAATGGGGGCAGGTATTTAAATTTGAAACTGGCATCACTACGCGCTCACCAGGTCTTGAATTAAATGACATCGGTTTTATGCTCACCTCGAATGAAATCAATCATTTCACCTGGGCCGGATTTCGCTTTCAAACACCCTTCTTTATATTCAGGAACGCCAACTTAAATTATAACCATTGGTCGAGATGGGATTACAGCGGTAAATTCATTTACCAGGCCTTCAATTTTAATTCGCATGCAACCTTTACTAACAACTGGCAGGCCGGCACTGGATCAACATGGAATCCTTATGATATATCCAACAGTGCCCTCCGCGGGGCTACAGCTCTGCGACGTCCTGCAGGTATCAGCCATAATATTTACATAAATAGTGATTACCGAAAGAAGGTCAGCGTGAACGCTAATATGCAGAACTTCTGGGGATTTGATAATACTGTTAAGGGTCATGATTCCGGCCTGGGTATTACAATTCAACCCTTAAATGCACTCAACGTTAGCCTTAGTGCAAATTACTCTAATTACTGGAGAAGACAGGATCAATTTATAAGTAATGTAAGCACTGCTAACGGTCAAAAAACAATAGTCGGTAAGGTGGATCAAAAGACCCTGCGATTTACCGGCAGATTAAGCTATAACATCTCGCCGGATCTGACCCTGCAATATTATGGACAACCATTTATTACACGTCCTGTCTATGATAACTTTGCCCTTGTTTCCAACCCCTTCGCTAAATCCTATGATAGGCGGTTTAGTCCATTTAAGTCCAGTGTGATAGACTTCAGCAATGGCATTTACAATGTAGATGAAGACGAGGACGGGATAACTGATTATAGTTTTAATAAGCCTGACTTTAATTTTGTTCAATTCAGGTCTAACCTGATCATGCGGTGGGAATATAAAGCGGGTTCTGAATTATACTTCGTTTGGGCGCAGGGAAATACCCCTGATGTTGCTTCTGACTTATCGACACCTTTATCGGAAAGCTTATGGAACAATGCTTTTGCCAATCAAGCCAGAAACTCCATTTTAGTAAAGTTAACTTACAGGTTTTTAAATTGATTAAGAGACAGAAACGCTGGTGAGTTTTCAAGTTAATTGCCAGTGTAAATTACGACGGGCTTTATTCCTTGGGTTAGGACAGTGAAGCGATCAAGGGCTTTAGCCTAACCAATGTTTGGCTAAAGCCCCCGATTTAAGGCATTAATGATCTCCAGCTAAAGCTGGAGGCAATTGACTAAGAAACAGAAACCCTGGTGAGCTGCTAAGTTAATTGCCAGTCAATTGCCATGGGCTTTAGCCCGTGGATCGGGAAAAGTGAAACCAAGCCAGGGCTTTAGCCCAACCAAAGTTTGCCAAAGCCACCGTGCGAAACATTCAATACCTCCATCTAAACCTAAGGATAGGCGATCCGGAAGCGAAAACTAAAACAATGAACACAGACCACCCTTCGTCAGACTTAACCTCCCTCTCCTTCGAGCCTCTATCCAAAGCCAATTGGGATAAATTCACCCAATTATTCGGGGTTAAAGGCGCTTGCGGCAATTGTTGGTGCATGTATCCGCGGCTTCCCACGAATGATTTTAATATGGGGAAATTAGATGACGGTAATAGAAATGCAATGCATGAGGTTGTTCTGGCGGGAAAGCCAGCGGGAATCCTTGCATTTTACAAAGACCAGCCTGTCGCCTGGTGCGCATTCGCACCCCGGGAAGATTTTATGAAGCTCGAAAGATCACGGGTTCATAAACGCATTGACGAAAAGCCGGTTTGGTCTATTCCCTGTACGTTTATCGACAAAAAATTCAGGGGGCAGGGACTGTCTGTAGCATTGCTAAAGGGAGTTATTCAATATGCCAAAGAAAATGGTATCAAAATCATCGAAGCCTATCCAACAATTCCAACTCAAAATAAGTTGCCGGATGCATTTGCCTGGATCGGCTTATATAAATCCTTTGAACGAGCCGGTTTTCAAATAGTAGACCGTACTTCTAAAAGCAGACCTATGGTACGTTACTATCTCTGAATAATGGAAAAGTAAAGTTTACCGGGTGGATACGGAGCCCCAGGGTTATAATAGCGCTCACAGACTCGGATCACTCATTATGTCAAATTTAAAATTTGTGGAGCGATGTTTGTAGAGGACGATCAAATAAAAACTAAAAATATTAAAATGCAACAAGGTACAGTCAAATTCTTCAATGAAACCAAAGGTTTTGGATTCATTACACCAAGTGCAGGTGGTAGCGAAATTTTCGTTCATTCTTCAGGTTTAATCGATTCTATCCGTGAAAACGATACAGTTGAATATGAAGTTGAGCAAGGTCGTAAAGGCGAAAATGCGGTGAATGTAAAAGTAATCTAATTAGAATTATATCTATTAGTCAAAAGCCTCTGCTGACAAGCAGAGGCTTTTTATTTGTGATTATCCGATGGATCGCTCATTACTATACCAACTTTTGAGAATCAAATAAAATCTCTTTCATTTTATCTACGTGCACCTGGATGGCATCAGCTTTTTCTTTGTAGCTCTTAGCCATCGACACAAAGCCTCTTTTAGAGTTATCTCGCTCCATTTTTTGTAAAAGAGTTTTTCGTTCTTCCATGATTCGTAAGGCTACCCACAGGGTCGACTCAAATACCTGTTCCTGTTTAACTACAAGGTCAGCCTCGGAATAAGAGTGGCCAATATGACAACGGTACCGGTTTCGCTTGTTCTTGCCTTCCCCTTCGGCGTTTATCGTCCATAGTCCTCCGCCACAATCCGGACAAGCATAAATACTTTTCTCTCCCAATTGCTTCACGTTATCATAGTCCACCACTACCCGCTCAGCTATTTCTGATTCGATAATCACATCAGGAGGGGCGGGCACTTTTACCGGATCAGTCTGAGTTATCGTATAGATAATTTCGCCCATAACAGCCAGCGAAATGCAATGATCCACTTCCATCAAGTTCAATACGGCAAGAGGCATGTCCGGATATTCTGCCTCATTCGGATCCTGCACAATAGAAATTCCCCCGCTTCTCTTAATGGCCAGCATCCCTGTAGAGCCATCATCAAGCAAACCCGTCAGGATGACTCCTATACACCGGGTACTGAAGGCTGCTGCTGCCGAACGAAATAATACATCAATTGAAGGCTTCCAACGGTTTTCTTCTGGTCCACGGCCCAAAACAATCCGATCTTCTTTTACAAGTAGATGAACATCCGCTGAGGCGATGTAGATACGCCCTCTCACCAGTGGCATTCCTTCTTGCGCCATTTCACATTTTAAAGATGTGAGGCGCTGCAGCCGGAGCATTAGAAAATCACTTATGCTGGTCTTGGATAGATGCATAACTATGAAGAATGCAGCATTTATTTCTTTTGGTATTTGCTCAACAAATTCTGAGAGTGCATTCAGACCACCGGCGGAGGTTCCGACGACAACTACAAACTTTGGTGATTCCATTTTGTATAAATTAAAACAGTTAAGAAAACTCTTTGCAAAAAGTGGATTCTGGAAAGAGTTTCTTTAAGAACGCTGAAAAACTACTTGTGTTTCCTTTATCATTAGAAGTGGATTAACGGGATGCCATCAAAAACAATTGCCACTTTTGAGAACTTGCAATAGGCTGAAATATGTGGCTGAAATTGTTGATTACTTTGTGCAGCTTTTACCTGCTAATTTGCGGGCTTTTATTCTTTTTCCAGGAATACCTCATCTTCTTTCCCGAAAAACTACCCCGGAATTACAAATTCAAGTTTAATCAAATATTTGAAGAGATAAATATCAAAACAAAGGATCAAAAAATGATCAACGGGCTATTGTTTAAGACAAACAGTTCAAACGGATTGATATTCTATCTTCACGGAAATGCCGGATCCCTGAGAGCCTGGGGGGACGTAGCTAAGACCTATACCGGTCTGAATTATGATGTATTCATGATAGATTATCGTGGCTTTGGAAAAAGCGAAGGGAGGGTACACAGCGAACGTCAGCTATATGAAGATTTGCAGACTGCCTACGATGAAGTGAAGTCTGAGTATGGCGAAGATCGCATCGTTGTTTTGGGATACTCAGTCGGAGCAGGCCTGGCGGCGAAGCTCGCCGCGTCGAACAACCCGCGCTTACTTATTCTGCAAGCGCCATTCTTCAATATGACGGACCTGATGAGGTATCACTACCCGATTATTCCAACTTTCCTGTTAAGGTATAAATTTCCAACGAATGAATTCATTAAAGACTGCAGGATGCCAATTGTTATTATACACGGAAAACAGGATGAAGTCATTTATTATAATTCATCACTGAAGCTGAAGAGACTACTAAAAGCTGGAGATACAGTGATTACATTAGATCCTCAGGGACATAATGGGATGACAGGTAATCCGGAGTATATAAAGGCCATAAGGGAAGTACTTAGGTGTTAGGTATTAGGTATTAGGTATTAGGTGTTAGGTTTAGGAATTAGGTTTTAGGTTTTAGTTCCGGGTATTAGGCGGTAGGAATAAAATGCTGGAAGTATTAACTCGATTGGCCTTAGTGTCATAAACATATAAACGCATAAACCAATACACCGGACAACTTATAACCCCCATAACCATTACTCGATCCACTCAATTATATCCGCCAACACCTCTTTGTTTATTTCATGTGCAATTGGATATTCATGATAACTTAATTGAATTTCTAAGCTTTCTAAGTATTCTTTTGCTTCCCTGGCATATGCAACAGGCAGGGTATTGTCAAGAACGCCGTGTGCTAAAAATACTTTCAGTTTGTGGAGGGCTGCATCCTTTTGTACCAGAGGTCTTACTTCTTCCAGAATCCTGCCGCTTAATGCAATTACACCTGTAATTTCAGCCGGATGGGTAAGACCAAGTGTGAAACTCATGATAGCCCCCTGGCTAAAGCCGCCAACGTAAACCTGGTCCAGATTATACTGCTCCTTCAATCTGTCTATAAAGAACAGGAGGGTTTTCCTGCTTTTTTCTTCTTGTTTCGCATTGATAATTGGCTTACCAGTTGAAAAGTCAACTTCATACCAGGCATTATTTTCCTGCGCCGACAGTACAAGGACCTCTTGGAGATATTACGAGAACATCCTCCGGGAACTGATTTGAAAAACTGAACAAATCCTGTTCGTTGCTTCCAACGCCGTGCAGTAAAATAACTGCCTTCTTTGCTTCTGATCTTGTATTCGGCTCCCTGGCCAAAAATTGCAGGGCAAATTGACCGTCAGCGGAAGATAAAGTGTCTTGTGGATTCATTGTCTTTTAGATTTTATACGAACTATTAAATTACCCGATTTTCACCGATGTCATAGTAAGTGAGCCTCCAACTGCCTTATCATTGAAAAATGAAACCTCGTCCTTCTTACCTTTTAACCCCAGACTGTACATCAATGGCAGGTAGTGCTCAGGAGTCGGAATTGCCAGCATGGCCTCTTTACCCAGGCTGCTGTAGTTGATCAGCGGTTTATGATCTCCATTAGCAATCAGGTCTTTAAATTTACTGTTTATTTGGGTAGCCCAGTCGAACGCATATTCTGTGTCATTCAGCCTGTCCCAGGCAACCATCCGGAGGTTATGCACCATATTGCCACTGCCAATGATCAACACCCCTTTCTTTCTTAGGACGCTCAGTTCTTTCGATAAATCATAATGATATTGGGGACCTTTAGTATAATCGATACTTAACTGCAGCACGGGAATCTGAGCTTCGGGATACATATGGCGGATCACCGTCCAGGTGCCATGATCCAGACCCCAGTCGTGATCTAATTCAACATTAGCAGAGTGTAATAATTCAGCGGTTTCTTTTGCAAGCGCAGGATTGCCCGGTACATTATATTGTACATTAAAAAGCTCCTGGGGGAAGCCGCCAAAATCATGAATAGTTTGAGGGAAATCCATTGCCGTTATGCGTGTTCCCTTAGTAAACCAGTGTGCCGATACGACCAAAACGGCCTTCGGTACCGGAATTTCGCTCGCCATCTTTGTCCACCTGCGACTGAATTCAGTATCTTCAATTCCGTTCATGGGAGAACCATGACCGATAAACAAAACAGGCATGACCTCATCCTGTTGAGGAAAGTCACTTGTTAGGTTTTTGAATGCCGCTAATGTTGTCAAACCTGCGGCTGCTGTCGCTATTGTCATAATAAATTGTTCCCTTTTCATCTTTAGATATCTACCGGCTTTGATGACAGAAAATGTATAATGCCGTCCGATTAATCGCCGGTTATTTCATATAACAAAGGTATCAGTAGCCGAACCTTCATTCCATTGCTTACAAACAAGAAAAAACATTGATCAGGATCAAGAGAGCTATCAGGTGTCAGGTATGAGGTGTCAGGTATTAGCTATCAGTAGTCAGCGATCAGTATATTTAGATTTAAAAGCGGCTTTTTGAAAACCCCTTTTACCTTGCTGATTTGAAGATCTCATTATTAGATCATCTTCTTTAATCTGTGTATCTGTGGTCAACCTTTCTTTTTGTCTTTTTGCCTGCCATCAGTAGTTAGCTAAATTGTTTTTTAATAGGGTATTTTAAATCTCGATTGCACCTCATTCTCCGCTATCAAATCAAAACTCTATATTTGTCGGATCAAATGAAAAGGTTCCTCATTTTAACATTTGTGCTGTTTTACTTCAGCGTAGCCAGCGGCGCCACCGTAGAGTTTCATTACTGTATGGGTAAGCTGGTAGAGTGGGGTATGGCTAAGCCTTCAGAATCTAAAGCTTGCAGCAATTGCAAGATGAATGCAGAGGATTCTAGACATTGCTGCAAAAAAGATCAGCAAGAAGTTAAAATAGAGAAAGCCCAAAAGGCTGAATTTAGTTTTCAATTCAAATCTTTCCCTACAGTTATCGCTCTTCCTTACGATGTTGAAACATCGCTGCTATCTGTACAACAAATAAATACCGGTGCGAACTATAATCATGCGCCTCCGCGAACAGAAAAGACACCAGTCTTTCTTATGCTTCGCACTTTCCGTATCTGATAATCTTCCTCTCTATTTTGGCCAGGCTTTAAGCCAGGCTTAAGGCATTTCATGTCTTTCCATTTCCACATTCTTATTTTTTATTATGAGATCAATGGATGCTTCCGCGTTGCTGCCTGTATCTATGCTGTTCTACAGCTATAAACGAATTGTATGATTGAGAAGTTAATATCATTTTCCTTGCGGAACCGCCTGCTGGTTCTCCTGATCTCGGGAGTTCTGTTTGCTGCAGGGGTTTACTCCGTAAGCACCAGTAAAATTGACGCCATACCTGACCTTTCAGAAAACCAGGTTATCGTGTTTACCGAGTGGATGGGCCGGAGTCCGCAGATCATTGAGGACCAGGTCACTTATCCGCTTGTCACTAACCTGCAGGGAATTCCAAAAGTTCAATATGTGCGTGCCTCCTCCATGTTTGGGATGAGTTTTATCTACATCATCTTTGAAGACAACGTGGATGTTTACTGGGCGCGTTCGAGGGTACTTGAACGCCTTAATTCATTGGGCAGTGCTTTGCCGGAGGGCGTAACACCCACGATGGGCCCTGACGGAACGGGGGTAGGGCATGTGCTTTGGTACACCCTGGATGCGCCGGGAATGGACTTAGGAGAACAAAGGGCTATCCAGGACTGGTATGTCAAGTTCGCCCTTCAGAACGTGTCGGGTGTGAGCGAGATTGCTTCCTTTGGTGGCTTCCAGAAGCAGTATGAGATCACCATAGATCCCAATAAGCTGGCCTATTACAAGTTGTCGGTTCCCCAGGTCATGGCGGCTGTAAACTCGAATAATAATGAGGCCGGCGGTCGTAAATTCGAGATGAATGATGTGGGATATATTATTAAAACTACCGGCTATCTCGAATCGATGGAACAGTTGGAGAACCTCTCTGTTAAAACACAAAACTCCATACCGGTTCGAATCAGGGATATTGGCACGGTCCAAATGTCGGGTGAGAGTCGCCTTGGCATCTTCGACTACAATGGTGAGGGCGAAGCCGTGGGTGGCATTGCGGTGCTGCGGTACGGCGAGAATGCTGAGGAAGTAATTGAGCGCCTGAAGCTCAAAATGGAGGAAGTTAGCCGCGGACTGCCGGAGGGCGTGAAGTTTAATATTGTCTACGATCGGGGTGAATTGATCGAGGAATCCATTTCTTCAATCAAAATAACGCTGATCGAAGAGATGATCGTTGTTTCCATCATCGTCCTGATCTTTCTTTTCCACTGGCGTAGTGCGGTCAGCATCATTGTGCAGATTCCTATCACAATAGCGGCAAGTTTTATCCTGTTGAATGCATTTGATATTTCCTCGAATATCATGTCGCTTACCGGGATTGCATTGGCCATTGGGGTAATCGTGGATAACGGGATCATCATGGCCGAAAACGCATATAAACACCTCGCCATCCGGCAGGCTGAATTAAACGAAGAATATAAAGCTGGAGGAACACCACATGTGGAATAAAATTAAAGGACCTTTTAAACGCCAGACAGGCAAAAAGGACTACGTAGAATTAAATGACGAGGAGCGCCTGAGCATCATTGAGAAAGCCTGTAAACAAGTTTCCAGAGGCGTGTTCTACTCTACCATTATAATAATCACCTCTTTCCTCCCCGTATTTCTGTTGACCGGCCAGGAAGGGAAGCTTTTTCATCCGCTGGCTTATACCAAAACATTTATCCTGATTATAGATGCCTTGCTGGTCGTGACTTTAGCCCCGGTGATCATCTCTTATTTCATGAAAGGCCGGTTCAGGTCTGATCATGACAACCCGATTAACCGGAAGATGGAGGGTTGGTACGAGCCGTTGATCCGCAAGTGCATTAAGTATCGGAAAACAACTATCGGGATTAACATCCTGGCCCTACTGATCAGCATACCTATGATGATGAGTCTGGGTCGGGAATTTATGCCGCCGCTGGATGAACAGTCAATTTTGTTCATGCCGGTTACCTTACCGGATATATCAAACGCCGAAGCAAAACGCATTCTTCAGGTTCAGGATAAGATTATTAAGTCGGTCCCTGAGGTAGATAAAGTGTTAGGTAAAGCGGGCCGGGCCAGCACCGCTACCGATAATTCGCCGATAAGCATGATTGAAACCATTATTATGCTGAAACCTAAAAGCGAGTGGCGTGCCGGAATTAGCAAGAGTGATATCATTAAGGAGCTGGATTCCAAACTTCAGATCCCGGGTGTAGTAAATGGCTGGACACAGCCGATCATCAACCGGATCAATATGCTTTCCACAGGCATCCGTACAGATGTAGGGGTGAAGGTGTACGGTCAGGATCTCAAGCAGATAGATGCCGTTTCTAAAAAGGTAAAAGCCATGCTGCAGGATATAGAAGGGGTAAAAGATCTTTATGTTGAACCGGTTACCGGCGGCAAGTACCTCGAAATTGATATTAAACGCGATCAGCTGGAACGTTATGGATTAACCGTGGATGACGTGAATGCTACTGTTGAAACGGCGATCGGTGGAGCTTCATTCGCCAATACGGTAGAGGGACGACAACGTTTTAAGATCAACCTGCGTCTGGGTCAAGAATTCAGGAACAGTATCGAGCGTTTAAAACGGATACCGCTAAACTCGCCCGACGCAGGAGTAATCCCCTTGTCTGCGGTAACCGATATCCGGTTTGCTGATGGTCCGCCGATGATTACTTCCGAGAACGCTATACTGCGCGGGGCGGTGATGTTTAATGTGCGTGATCGCGACCTCGGGACTACCGTACAGGAAGCTATCAGCAAGCTGAACGGTAATGTTGATCTTCCGCAAGGCTACTTCCTGGAATGGAGCGGCCAGTATGAGAACCTGATCCGCGGTCAGCAGACCTTAGTATATATCCTCCCGGTGGTACTGATGATCATCTTCATATCGCTTTATCTCGCGTTCAAATCGCTGCGGGAAGCTTTCCTAAGCCTCGTCACTATACCTTTTGCTCTCATTGGCGGTGCTTTCCTGGTCTACTTCTGGGGAGCCAACCTGTCTATTGCGGTAGCCGTGGGCTTTATTGCCCTCTTCGGAATCGCAGTTGAAACAGGGGTGGTGATGGTCATTTATCTGAATGATGCGATGAAACAGCTGGTACAATTGAGGGGGAATTCAAGTGACACCATCAGTAAAGAAGAACTGCGGGAATATGTGATCGCAGGAGCGGCGAAGCGGCTTCGGCCAAAGATCATGACCGTCTGCGTGTCGTTGTTCGGCCTGATTCCCGTATTATGGTCTACAGGTGTTGGAAGTGATATTATGCAGCCAATCGTACTACCGATGATTGGCGGAGTACTCACATCCTCCACGCATATTTTGCTGGTTACCCCGCTGATCTTCCTGATGACGAAAGAATATGAACTGAGAAAATTTGGAAAAATGGAGGTGTATGATGCGGAGCATTAAAATTGTATTGCTGGCTGTAATATCCTTATGGGCTATTCAAACTTCAGCGCAGGAGGTGCTGACGCTGGAGGAGGTACTACAGCGTATCGAACAGAATAACCCCGGCTTAAAAGCCTATGACAGCCAGGCGAAAAGCAAGGATGCGATGATAGAAGGTGCGAAAGCATGGATGGCCCCGATGGTGGGTGTAGGAACCTTTATGACACCCTATCCGGGAGCAGCGATGGTCGGTGAGGACGCGAAGGGAGCGCTGGTGTTTGCCGCAGAGCAGGAGATCCCCAACCCGGCGAAGATTAAAGCCAGGTCTGCGTACTTATCCTCACAGTCAGCAATCAGCCAGGCATCAAAGGCCATCGCATTTAATGAATTGCGGGCCACAGCCAAAGCTTTGTATTTTGATCTGCTGATCGCCGATAGAAAGATCAGGTATCAAAAAGAAAATCGGCGGATCATGGAGACCATGCGTAAACTCGCTGAAATCAGATACCCCTTAAATCAGGGTGGCCTGAGTAATGTATTTAAGGCAGAAGGCAGAAGCTATGAGGCGGAGAATATGATCCTGATGACAGAAAGTGACATGCGCTCTAAAAAGATTGCATTGAATGCGCTGATGGATCGTTCGGCAATGGACTCCTTTCGTGTTGACACCACTTATAAAGTAGCATTTGTTCCTGCGCACAATGTGGATTCAGCCTATCATATAGCAGCCCATAGTGATATTCGTAAAATGGACCTGAGTATCCGCTCAATGGCTCTCAATATAGAGCAGGCGAAACAGCAGGCCAAACCTGATTTCAGCATCCGGTTTGAGCATATGGCCAATCGTTCGGCTATGATGCCAAACCAGTACACCCTGATGGGGATGATCTCCATCCCGATTGCACCCTGGTCATCAAAAATGTATAAGTCGGAGATAAAAGCGATGGGACTTGAGCGGGAGGCAATGGCTCAGGAACGGCAGGCCATGCTGAACCAAATGGTGGGTATGACCAGATCCATGGAGACGGAGCTGCTGACCATGCAGAAGCAGCTGGCTAATTATGAATCGAAGATTCTGCCTGCTCTCGGAAAGAACCTCAAAGTTTCCATGCTTTCTTACCAGGAGAATAAGCTGGAGCTGCCCATGGTGATTGACAGTTGGGAAACAATCAATATGGCCCAGATGAACTACCTGGATCAGTTACAGCGGTTTTATAAAATGATTGTCGAATATGAGAAAAGCATTGAGAAATAAGATCGGTTTGATCATTGTCACCCTGCTTTTCATTAGCGCAGGCTGCAGTACAAAAGATGAGCATGCCCACGAAGAATCGTCAAAATATACCTGTCCGATGCACCCGCAAATCGTTAGCGACGAACCGGGCACTTGTCCGATTTGTAAAATGGACCTGGTACCGGTATCCGGGCACGGGCAGATGAGTGCAGACGATAGTTTAAAATACCTTGTTAAACCAACCGATGAACTGGTTCAGTCATCTGTAAAAACCGTTAGGCCTCAATCGGGAAAACGCTTTTCCGATGATGTTCTTCGCGGAGTGATCAATTACAATACAAATAACTGGAAAAGTATTTCAAGCCGGGTTAGCGGAAGGATCGAACGTTTATACGTGAAATATAACTACCAGCCCGTAAGCAAAGGGCAGAAAATAATGGATATTTATAGCCCGGATCTCGCCAATGCGCAGCAGGAGCTATTGTTTCTGAAGCAGAACAACGAACCCGAACTTCTGGAAGCGGCGAAAAGGAAGCTTCGTTTATTGGGTTTGACAGATTCACAGATTGCGGCAACGCTTCGTTCAGGTAAGATTGACTACACCATCAGTATTTATAGCCCTTATTCCGGATATCTCGTTGAGGGAGCCCAGCCTGCCGGCTCTTCCGCGGGCTCATCGGCTACCGGTGGCACCATGATCAGCGGTGGCGCTGATGCCGGCGCTGCTTCCGGTATGGGTGGCAGCTCGATGGGAACAATCGCAAACCCCTCGACCTCTGCTGTACCTGCAATAAATACGACAAATGCGCTCGCCGTCAAGGAGGGTCAATATGTTACCGGCGGGCAGAAGCTCTTCGATCTGATCGATGCCACATCCGTATGGGCTGAATTCTTTTTGCGTCCTGACCAATTAGACCTTATCAAGCGGGGAACGGAGGTTGAGATCACATCCGCGGATGATCCCTTGCTACTTAGTAAAACGAAGGTAAGCCTTGTGCAGCCCTATTATAATGAAGGCAGTAATTTCACGGTTGCGAGGGCGCAGGTAAATAATCCGGGCAAAGCATGGCGGGTGGGTCAGCTTGTTAATGTAAGCACTACTTCTCAGGGGGTATCCGGTAACTGGGTTCCGCGTAAAGCGATATTGCAGCTCGGAGGCAGACAGGTTTTGTTTGTGAAGCAGGAGGGAGGGTTCAGACCTGTTTATACCCGGGTACTTAATACCATGGGCGATTGGGCAGATATCGGAGAGAGCGTTTCTGCTGATACAGAGATCGCGGTTAACGCCTGGTTCCTGGTAGATTCAGAAAGTTTTGTTAAACCAGATTCAATTAAGCAATGAGAAAATCAATCTTATACCTGGCATCTGTACTTATTTGTATGACCGTCCTGTTATCATGCAACAACAAAAAGAGTGCAGTAAAGTCTGACACGAAATATACCTGTCCGATGCATCCGCAGATCGTTCAGGATGCACCGGGTACCTGCCCCATCTGTCAGATGGATCTGGTGCCCCTGAACCAGGCGGGCAATGATATGGAGCTGATGCTCAATGCTAGTCAAATTCAGCTAGCTAATGTGCAAACCATGAAGGTTGGAACAGGAACCTTTGGCTCTTCAAAAGTGCTGAATGGTCGGCTGGTCAGCAACCCGGAAGCCGCTGAAGTTATCGCTAGTAAGTTTGCCGGACGGATAGAAAAACTCTATGTTCGCGAAACCGGTCGTTTGTTGAGTGCCGGTTCTCCGGTGTACAGTATTTATAGTGAGCAGCTACAAGCCCTTCAGCAGGATTATCTTCTGCAGCTGAAACAGGTAGCCGCTTTCCCGGGTGAAAAGATCTATCAAACGTTGAGAGACGCGGCGAGGAACAAATTGTTGTTATTCGGTTATTCCGACGAACAGATTAAATCATTGGCAAAGTCAGACAAGATTTCACCCAACATAACCGTGTATGCTAAGAGGTCAGGTTTAGTGCGCGAGATTAATGTGACGGAGGGTAGCTACATCGCTGAAGGCACAACTATAGTGAACCTGGAAGATCTCGCGCAATTGTGGGTTGAAGCAGATGTGTATCCGGCAGAAGTAAACCTTGTTAAGCAGGGTATGGCGGTTAATGTGCAGATCAATGATTTAGGAAAGGAGCAGACTGTTAAGATCAATTACATTTCTCCGCAGATAAATCCCGGAACGCAGTTGCTGACCATCCGCGGGGTGATAGGTAACCCATCCGGAGATCTGCAGCCAGGGATGCAAGCTACAATATTACTGCCCTCAGCTTCAGTGAGCAATGCCGTTCGCCTGCCATTAGCTGCGGTCGTGCGCAGCGAAGCAGGTTCGCATATCTGGATCAGGACCGGTGTTGAAACCTTCACGCCCAGAAATGTAAACACCGGAGCGGAAGATGCCGAAAATATTGTGATCACTTCGGGACTCAAAAACGGGGAAGAAGTGGTCATTAGCGGAGCTTACCTGCTTTACAGTGAATTCGTATTAAAAAAAGGTGCAGATCCTTTAACTGTCCACAATCATAAATAGTAAATTTAGAGCAATGAAAACAAATCAAATGATGAAAAGAGCAATCAATTTAACCTTGTCTATCGCCGTACTGGCCTTCACAGCATGTTCGTCTGGTACAAACAAAGAAACTGCGGATCATGCTGCAAATGCAGATTCCACACATACAGAGACAGCTGCCGTAGTTGTTCCGGCGCAGTTCGAAAATCCTAAAACGGCAGCAGTTTATGAAAGTTACGTGAAGCTGACCAATGCGTTTGTTAAAACAGACGGCACCGAAGCCCAAACTGCAGCGGCTGCCTTGCAAACGGCTTTATCGGATGCCGGAAACAATAAAGGTGCTGATCTTGCAGGTAAGATCGCCAGTGTAACAGATGTGAAAGCACAGCGCGCCCAGCTGGAGAGCCTGACAGCAGAAGTAGAGTCGGTGGTGAAATCTTCAAAGATCAAATCCGGTGTTATTTACAAACAATATTGCCCGATGGCTAACGATAACAGCGGTGGTTACTGGTTGTCGAGCCAATCGGAGATTAAAAACCCTTACTTTGGAGACGAGATGCTGGGATGCGGGTCGACAAAAGAAGAGATCAAATAATATTCGATTTAAAGACTGAAAGCTTCGGGAGACCGGAGCTTTTTTTGTTTCGATGGATTTGATTATTTACCTAAAGGCAAGTGCTGTTGTTCCAGATACAGTCGATCTGGTCTGTCGCCATATGCATCAATAAGCCTATTGCGATTAATCTTGTTCGGACAGGAAATAAAAAGATCACATACAAACCAATTGCGAAATAACTGTGCAACGGATGAAAGCCAATACTACAGCGACAGGCTTCAAATATCGGGGTGGCCAGCAAGTGGTCAGCATCCACCAGCATGGTTAATAAAAATATTGCAGAAACTTTAAGACCTCTTTCTCTGAAAAACAGAAAAGCAATGATAACCGGAAAGACAAAATGAAGGAAATAATGCGTGACTTGCTGCATCTCAAAAATTTGCTGCAATAATGCCTGTTTATTGTATCATTTACAAGGCCTGGCGCATAAGTTTGATTTTTGACGATTGAGATGACCTTCTATTTTAAATTATTTAAATTAGTAGTATGGAAACACTAATCATACATCCCCGAAATCCCAAAGAATCAGCCACTCTTGAAGCGATCTTAAAAGCTTTAGATGTACCTTTTCATAAGCAGCAGGAAGGATTTGATCCCATATTTTCAGGTAAGACGGAAGCGGGCAAACCGTCTGAACAGCCCCGGAAAAGTACGGGAGATGATATCTGGAAGCTGGAGTAACAGCTACCGGTCAAAAAATTCAATACCATCACGTTAGGAAGATGCGTTTTTAACCATCTCCTAAAAACAAAGCCGTTGATCTATCATAATGTGATCAATAGCGTTTCCGGCTCGCCACTACTGCATTCTGTATTTTCATGTTGACTGAGAGTCAATAAAGCAAAGCCGTGGCCCTTTGCCAACGGGAAACCTTATTTTTACGGCTGATCCAATTCGTTAAAAAGGCATAATTCATACTCATGGACAATAATCTCAATAACAAAGTAGCCTACATCACAGGCGGAAGCAAAGGAATCGGTTATGGCATCGCCAAATCTTTACTGGAGCAAGGCATGCGTGTCGCCATCAGCAGTCGAACCTTAAAGGCCGCGGAAGACGCTGCCCGATCATTAAGCACTGATTCTTCAAAAGTATTAGCCCTGCAGTCGGAGGTAAGCTCAATGGCTTCAGAGCAGGCAGCAGTTAAATCTATTATCGACAAGTTCGGTGAACTGGATGTAGTGATAGCCAATGCAGGTGTCGGTTATTTCAATTCAATAGAAGACTTGACCGAAGATGAGTGGAAAAAGACCATTGACACCAATCTGACCGGTGTGTTTAATACGGTTAAATCGAGTCTGGATGCGTTAAAAAAATCCAAAGGATATATCATCACCATGGCTAGCCTGGCCGGCACCAACTTTTTCGAAAACGGCTCAGCATATAATGCCAGCAAATTTGGATTGGTAGGCTTTACTCAGGCCATCATGCTCGACCTTCGTAAACACGGCATCAAGGTAACCACCATCATGCCGGGTTCCGTAGCTACTCATTTCAACGATCACATCCCATCAGATGCAGACGCCTGGAAAGTTCAGCCGGAAGATATAGGAGAGATGGTTGTTGGCTTGCTAAAAATGCATCCGCGCGCCTTACCAAGCAAGGTAGAAGTGAGGCCTTCGATGCCATCAAAAGGCTGATTGATTGCTCCCTGATTCTGCGTTCTTCACTCGGTAAAAGGCACTATCGAACTTTAGTGAAGGCGATTTTTTGATTGTACAGTAACCCGGTCTATTAAGGGTCCTGTTCGTGTCAAGTTCGACCATCCTAAGATCAAAAGCCGTTTGATCTTAGGATGGCAAAACATGACCAAAACTTGTCAGCCTTCGAAATAGAACTTATGCACTAAAAATTCTGATTAAGGCTTCTGGATAGGAGGACGCTAAACTTCCCCCGGCAATACTGATGCCTGATCCTCGTGTGTTATTTCCAGCATCTTCATAGGAATCACATGATCCTGTCGCGAGGGAATACTATTGAATTGGAAAAAGGTGTACAGAGAATTTCGGTGGAGTGATTCCAGGATTAAGCCGTTGTTGAAAGAGCCGGGGGTTGGCGAGTGAGTAGTTAAGAGGGATCTTGATCTTTTTTCGGTCATCTACAAAAACACTGCAGGTAATTTTTAAAAGGCCTCCAAGGTTAGCTTTTACATTCAGCTTAATTCGGTCTTGATCGAAGAGGTGTCCCAGCAACTTTGTTCCGGTGAAGCCATAAGTTTCATCCTGCAGAACGTTATTAAAATAGAGCCGCTCACCATGAAGCCAGGTATTTTCAACTTTAATTTCGTTGTTATCAAATTGTCCTGTCCAAATACTTTTCATGTGGTTTAGATAGATTTCTTGCTTTTTGTTATAGTTTTTGAGGGGCTGTTGCGCACTTAATACTTTAGTATTAGAAGAGAAATGGAAGGACTTATTTACCTAAAAATCAGTCGGTTGCTTTCGGTATTTATTAGTTATATTTAATTGACTCCCAATAGGATATTTTAAATTAAACTTAGCTAAAAACATAAACGAAATGAAAAAGCTCTCTTTACTTGTTTGTTTATTTGTTGTAATTGCTTCCTGTACCAGGAGTAATGATAAGGTGGATATAAATACCAGTGCTGATAGCACGACAGCAGATCAGGAACCGGGTGACCTTCCTTACACCGCTACTTACTCCAGCTCATGGTCTGATAATGTTTCTAACGAAGATCTCAAAATGGTTTTGACCACTTATAAAGACTGGTCGGCTGGTAATATGAGTGCCTTAAGCAAAGCTATGGGGGATTCGGTAACATACGACAATAATGCAGGCAAACATATGAACCTGTCAAACGCAGAACTGATGAAGATGTGGTCGACCAGCCGCGACAGCCTGAAGTCAGTATCGATTGAAATGCAGACATGGAAGAAAATGTATTCTACTGATAAAAAAGCCGGTTACGTGGTGACCTGGTATAAAGAAATTGACACGTATAAAGACGGCAGGGTTGATTCGGCCTACTACCATGATATCAACGAAGTCAAAGACGGTAGAATTACCTGGTATAGCCAGTACAAACGGCCCGCAAGACCACAATGATATCTTCTATAAATGCCGGACAATCTAAAGTGGTGGTTGTTTTACTTGTTATTTTTCGGTTCAACAACGGCCATATTGTTTATAATTTTCCACTCGTTATCAATGTCTAAGACCAACGAATTGAATGAAACAAAGTAATTTTCGGAGCTTTCTAAACGCAGTTTGACCATTGCGATAGTCTCGTTTTCATCAATACTCTCAATTGACATTTCTCTGGGTAAACCACCGAAAACTCCTTCTTTAATGTTTGATAGGTATTTCTGTTTATCAATGATTGTAACGCCCGGAGTTCCCTTAAATCCGTTATTGGTGACTCTGAAGTCTTTGTGAAGCACCTTGTCTAATAGCTGGACGTCGCGGTTGTCGCCGCCTTTTACAAAGTCTGTTATAGTCTGTGTTATATTTTCTGTTTTGGTCATCGTAATTGGGATTTGCTGCAGACACTGATAATGATGCCCGAAATCTTAGGCCTGGTATTTATTCTTCCGAAGATTTGACGATAAAAAATATATCACCGGTATGAAGCTTAAGGCTAAGATTAAGGGCAATAGCCATAATCCCAATCCGTCAGATCCACCTGTTGCGCTTTGAATGGTCATAAACGCCAGTAGCCCAAATATAAAAACTAATATCACCTTTAAATACCTCAACATTCTGGTCGCGTTTGAGTATTGTCTAAGGGCATTGTCTGCAGTTATCTCTGAAAGGTAATTGAAAATATGCGGGAACTTATTTAGCATGGTTATCCCGACAAACAGGATAGTAGCTACCAGAGGCAACATTAGAATTGACGCTTTTCCACCAAAACCATCTGCCTTTCCTGCTACGTTGAAATGAACAATTATTGTCTCAGGCAACTTGAAATAATTACTAATTGTAAAGACCCAAAGTGAGATTAGAGTCAGCGCGCTGATGAGCTCCCATACTTTGTCGGTAGTTGTTAACTGAAGTTTGATTTTTGGTCTATCTTGCATACAAGGGAGGCCTTTCCGCACTACATGTAAGTCGAAATGAAGAAAGTTAAAGTCCAGAGCCCGAGAAATACACCATCGGCTACATTTTCATTTCTATACTTCCAGATCCTTTGCTCAACCTCCCTCATCAGCTGTAGCAGCAACCCCTGCACAGCCAAAGTAGCCGACACCCTAACCGTTGACCAGGTGCAGCAGAATTCAACTTTAATGATTGACAGCGCCAAAACTTTATTGAACAATTCAAATTATTGGGTCGGGACGGGAATTTCATAGATTTGCACGGAACTCAATTTTAAAACTATGTCGCGATTGTTTTTACTTGCCTTTTTGCTTTTATCGCCTGTTTGCCTTTTTGCGCAGGATACCATTACTTTTGACCGCGGGCTGGCCGTTCCTTCCGGCAGCCGTTACGGCAGGGAAGCAATTTATACCGATTTGTTAGCTTATAAATTGTCCAGGGGCGAAGCGATAGAGCCTGCTAACGGAAAAGTTTTTAGTACATCCGCCAAAGGGGATAAGCTGCTATGGCACGAAGTAGTGGCGGATAGTACCGGGAGGTTCAGGATATTCTCAAGAAGAAATTTTCAGCCGGTCAACAATCCCTTTTTGAACCCCGGAAGTGTGGACCGCGGCGCCGATTATTTGTACCTCAGCTATCGTTCGGATAAACAGCAAGCTGCCATCCTGAACATCGAAGGCAACAGCAGCGTGTATTTTAACGGTGTACCGCATATGGGCGATCCCTATCGGGCCGGCTACATGCACTTGCCCGTGATGCTCAGGAAAGGCCTGAACGAACTATATATCCGCGGAGCGAATGTACAAGCCAGGATTATTCTTCCCCAAAAGCTGGTATCAATTAATACGGATGATCTGACCCTGCCTAATATAGTTATGCATCAGCAGCAGTCACTCCAGGCGGCATTAACCGTAATCAACACTTCGGCTCAGGCGGCAACACAATTGCAATTACGGGCAATTCTTAACGGAAAAATGAAGACGGTAACCATACCCGCCATACCGGCAATGGGCATGAGAAAAGTAATATTTGAGTTCGATGCTGCAAATGTGACCCAAAAAGGAAAGTATGATTGCCAGCTTGTTTTATTTCAAAAAGGAAAAATATATGATGAAAAGACGATAAAGATTGAGGCGGTTGATGAAACCATGCACCATAGCAACACGTTTATCAGCGCTATTGACGGCAGTCTGCAATATTACGCCGTTACCCCGCAGCTAAACGGCATAAAAGACAATGCCGCCATGTTTCTTTCCGTTCATGGCGCCGGGGTTGAGGCCATCGGCCAGGCCAAGGCGTATCGTTCCAAAGAGTGGGGAACCGTTATTGCCGCCACCAACCGCCGGCCCCGGGGCTTTAACTGGGAAGATTGGGGCCGACAGGATGCATTAGAGGTGTTAAACATCGCCAGGCAAAAATATAAACCCAACCCCCTGCAAATTTATCTTACCGGCCACTCTATGGGCGGACACGGAACCTGGTTTCTCGGTGCTACCTATCCCGATAAGTGGGCGGCTATCGGGCCGGCAGCTGGCTACGCTTCCCTAAAAGACTATGGATCAGCCGATGGAAGAATACCTGACAGCAGCAGTTCTGTTGCCGAAAAATTGTTACTTCGGGCCGGCAATCAAAGTGATGTGCCTAAACTGGCCTTCAATTACCGTGAACTGGGCGTTTATGTTTTACATGGAGATAGCGACCGTGTGGTTCCGGTAACCTATGCCCGGCAGATGCGGGAAGTGTTAGGCGGCTTTCATAAAGATTTTAGTTACTATGAATATCCTGGCGGCGAGCATTGGTTCGGCGATCAAAGCGTAGACTGGCCACCGATGTTTAACTATTTCAAATGGCATAGTATTCCGCCGGATTCGGCGGTTAATAACATTGACTTTACCACTTCCAGCCCCGGCATTTCTGCTTCGTACAGATGGGCAACCGTTTACCAGCAACTCCATCCCTTAAAATACAGCCGGATTATTTTAACGAGGAATAAGCATCAGGTTACAGGTACAACAGAAAATGTGGCGGTCCTCAGACTCGCATTGAACAATTTCCCAAGCAATGCAGAGATAAACATCGAATTGGATAAAATGAATGTTGTTCGTTACAGAACAAAATCAACTAACGACACTGTTTTTTTTAAAAGGGACAATAAGGGCTGGAACTTAAGTTCAAGGCCCGATGCTTTTGAAAAAGGACCCGAACGCTATGGCACGTTTAAGGAGGCGTTTAACAACCACATGGTTTTTGTAGTTGGTACAATGGGCAAAGCCGATGAAAACGAGGTGAACTATAACAAAGCGCTTTACGATGCCGAAAGCTGGTATTACCGCGGCAATGGAGCGGTAGATATTGTAATGGATAAAGAATTTTTGAAAGGCAAATTTAAGGGCCGGAATGTAATTATTTATGGGAACTCCGATAATAATGCCGCCTGGAAAAGGTTGCTAAAAGATTGTCCTATTCAGGTTGAAAATAATCAAATAACGGCGGGCAGTCTGAAATGGACCGGTGAAGACCTTGCATCTTATTTTGTTTGGCCGCAAAAGGATTCAAAACTACTGGTGGGCGTAGTAACAGCAACAGGTGTTACCGGCATGAAAGCGGCTTATGCGAATCAATATTTCGCCGGGGGGAGCGGCTTTCCCGATTTTATGATATTTAACGCCGATATGTTAAAAGACGGAAGGAAAGGTGTAAAACTTGCCGGCTTCTTTAATAACCGATGGCAACTGGATGAACGGGAATACAGTTCTGAGTAGTAGGGAAATTACCGCAGAGTTAAATAGTAAGGGATAGGAACAAAGACTTTGCATGAGCGATTCATGAATTGATTACTCTGCCCGGAGGCCTAGGTATTAATTCACCAGTTTTCTTAGTTGCCCAAGCAGACCCGAGACCCGCCATGAAAGTTAACTTTCCTTCTTTGCTTTTAATAAGATGAGGCTTGCTGTTTTTCTTTTTAATAGGGTCTTCACACTGCCATTCGTAGAAACCCGATGGGATTATCTACTGAGTTATTGGGCTATTTTTATGCATTTTCCTGTATTTTTCAGGAGAGATTCCCATAAGATTTTTGAAAAGCCTTGAAAAATAGTAGGGATCCTTCATACCCAGATCTGCACAAATTTTTTTAATTGTATTATCTGTAAAGTAAAGGTATTGACACGAATTCTGAATTTTTAAAGCATTGAAGTACTGAATTGGTGAGCTTCCGGTTTTGGCTTTAAATATTTTGGAATAATAAGAAACTGAGAATTTCTGCTGCGTGGCTAATTGTTGGATGGTTAACGGTTTGTGTATGCTTTCTTTCATAAACTCAATGGAGAAAGCAACGGAATCTTTATCGAAAAAGGTTGGATTGGAATGCTTATAATAGATAAGGGATGAAATGAGTTCCAAAATTTTGATATTTGATATTTCAATTTCCCTTGTCTCAAAACTATGCTCCAGGATTGAGAAGATCTGATTAAAACCTGTTATTCTCTTTTCATCATAAGGTATAGAAGAAATTTCAGGCCCATTACCATTTGAATACCTCGAAAATAATAAATCTGAAAAATCTCCCGAAAAATGAACCCAGTATATACTCCACGGGTCATCCAAAGAGCTTTGGTACTTGTGAGGAATTGAATTGGGGATTATGAAAAAAGTGTTAGGGATGAGATAATATTCTTTATTCTCTAATACTATTTGCCCCTGTCCTTCAACACAATACAATAATATATATTCAGGACTCCCTTGTTTTCTTTCCCTGTTATGATATTTCGCATGGGGATAATATCCTATAGCTGTTAAATGAAAATTCCGCACGAATGGATTTTTAATTAAGCATTTTTTAATGTTAGGAGGTAACACAATCATTTTTTGTCCTATAAAACCTTCCTTAACTTTTCTTTTTGAGATCGTAATATTCTCCATGCGGGTCATTTCATCTAAATTTAATCTTATCAAAAATCATCGCGAAAGTACCTAAATGCGGCGATAGGCCTTTTAGTCTTTAAAGGCTTAATTAATTACAGGAGTAAATAATCCATCATTTAATACAGATTGTCCATTTTAAAAGAAATACTCTTGTCATAGTTTTGTTTAAGCGGTTATGATAAAGGATGAAGCCATTTTAGAGCTAAATTATTTAGGTTTATTGGGGGATACCGTGATAAGGGACTTTTCCTGTAAAAACAGATCGCTTAATCCTCAATCAATGGTTTTGTGGGTCATTTTATTCACTTGATAATGCAGATGCGATTTTTTCTAACAGTATGCCTGTTCTTTTTATCCTTAGGTGAGGGTTTTTCACAGCAAACTTTATCATTGGCCGGTATCTGGCAATTCAGGTTGGATCCTGACAGCAGCGGTGAAAAGCACCAGTGGCACACGGAAAGGTTTACCGAAATAATTAAGCTTCCGGGGACTACCGATGAAGGTCATAAAGGCATCAAAACATCAGGGCCGGATTATGGCGTTTTATCCAGGTCTTATAAATACATAGGTCCGGCCTGGTATAGCCGCGAAATAAACATACCGTCATCATGGGAACAAAAAAATATTGAATTGTACCTTGAGCGGGTTATGTGGGAATCAAAAGTATGGGTTGATGGAAAGCCGCTAAACATTCAGGATGCTCTTGCGGTTCCCCATCTGCACGATCTTGGAAAACTATCACCCGGAAAACATAAACTAACTATTCGTATCAACAATGATCTGATCTATAATATAGGAGATAAGGGACATGCTTACACAGAATATACCCAGAGTATCTGGAATGGTATCGTTGGTAAAATTGAATTACGGGCAAGGGAGGCGACACATATTACAAACCTCCAGGTATATCCTGATGCAGATAGTAAGGCTCTGCGCGTAAAACTGAAGTTAGACAATCCGGCTGCAGTAAAAGTAAAATATGCCATTACTGATCTGCAGAGTGGGAAGCGGGTTTTTAGCCGACTGGAAAAACTAACGGATAAGACCGAACAGGAGACGATTTTTCAGTTAAGGTTTCCAATCAAATTGTGGGACGAATTTTCACCCAACCGTTACAAGATCACTGCAACCCTTCAAAACAGCGATGCTGTTTCGGCCAATTTTGGGTTCCGAAGTGTTAAACACAGCCGATCGAAGATAATGATCAATGGCGCCTCTGTATTTATGCGCGGCAACCTGGATTGCGTGCACTTTCCGCTTACTGGTTATCCTTCCTGCGATGTGGGCGAGTGGGAACGGATATTTAAGATTTATAAATCCTACGGCCTTAATCATGTTCGCTTTCATTCCTGGTGCCCGCCCGAAGCTGCTTTTGAAGCGGCCGATAAGATGGGTATTTACATCCAGGCAGAAACGATCTGGATTGATTGGTGGATGACCTCTCCGCCCAAAGACCGCCCGGACATGGTAACAAAAGGGTTTCCGCAAGGCCTGGGTAAAAACCCTTCTGCCGATAGGTTTGTGCAACAAGAGTTACAGCGTATGCTGGATGCTTATGGCAACCATCCTTCTTTTGTAATGATGTCTATAGGCAATGAGCTGGGTAATTCTGATTTTGAAGCGATGCAGGGTTGGGTGAAAAAGCTGAAGGATCAGGATGACCGCAGGTTATATTCGGTATCTACAGCAAGAAAGATAATGCCCGTTGATGATTTCAGTGTAACACACCAGATCCCCGGAATAGGGGCCACCTATGGTATGCAGGGTCCGCATACTGATTATGATCTGGAAAAGAATTACTCAAAAAGTGATATCCCCATCATTGCGCACGAGGTGGGACAGTTTCCGGTATATCCTTTATGGAGCGAAATAAATAAATACACGGGGGTACTGAAAGCCCGCAGTTTGGAAGCCTGCCGGGAGTCAGCCCGCATAAATGGGGTAGAAAGCCTGGATTCTGTATTTCATTCTGCCAGTGGCGCATTGCAAAAAATCCTGTATAAAGCATTAATTGAAAACTTTTATCGTACCCCGTCATGCGCCGGCTTTCAAATGCTGAGTCTACAGGATTACCAGGGCCAGGGCGAAGCGTTGGTAGGTTGGCTAGATGTATTTTATGACAGCAAAGGCACAACTTCCCCCGAATATTTCCGGCAATATAACAATACAGTTGTACCACTGGCCAGGTTTAAAAAGTTTATTTGGCAAAGTACCGACACTTTCACCGCCGACATTCAATTAGCAAATTATGGTGCAGCCCTTTTAAAGAATGATTTACAATGGGAATTAATCACTAGTGATAACAAGCTGTTGGGAAAAGGTACCCTTAAAGGAATAGAAGTAAACCGTGGCGAACTCAAAACAGTGACACAGATTAGTGTTCCTCTTAAGGCCGTCAATAAGGCCATAGAAGGTAAAATCCGTATAAGTCTTCCGGGTACCTCGTTTAGTAACGAATGGTCGCTATGGTTTTATCCCCAGGATCTGCCCGCTTTAACCGCGTCGCGGGTTACTGAAACGGATAAGCTGGATGATAAAACATTGGCGGCGCTGCAAAATGGCGAAACTGTATTGCTATACGCGTCAAAGTTGGGTAAACCAGAAACATACAGACCTATTTATTTCGAGCCTTTATTCTGGTCAGCCGTATTTTTCCCCGGACAGGAGAACTCCACCTTAGGCTTAGTTGTAAATGATCAGCATCCGGCATATGATGCTTTTCCTACCGGGTCGCACAGCGACTGGCAATGGCAGGCCATCAGCAAAGGCCGGGCCTTTAAACTGAAGAACTGGCCTGCAGCGCTACAGCCGATTGCCCAACCCATCAGTGATTTTCATATAAACGAACGTTTAGGGTCTATTTTCGAAAGCCGTGTTGGCAAAGGACGCTTGTTGGTATGCGGTTACGATATTCAAAACAGTCAAAACGTTGTAGCCAAACAGTTACGTTATAGCTTGTTACAATATATGAGGAGCGAGGTTTTTAATCCGAAAGTGGACGTTGGCAGGGATTTATTGAAATCAAGTTTTCCCTTGGTTCAGGAAGCCGAAAGCAAAGTGCCTTTACCAGCAGAATTTTCCGATGCATTGCTATTTATTCAAGCTGGTGAGCACACACCAAAAAAGAGGGGACAATATCCCTGGAAAAAGGATGCTGATGCTTCAATGCTGAAACGCAACACGCGGTACGATGTTAAAAAAATTGAAGCAGTATGGCGATGGGACGATAAAGCCGCCTGGTTTGGAAAGGAGTTAGAAATTACGATCAATCCTCCGCAAGGGGTAATTGGAGAATTGTATATCCACTTTGCAGATTGGAACAATGAAGGAAGAGTGGCTGAAATAGTACTTGAAGGCAGGGAATCAGTGACAGGCAAGCTAAGTATGGAGGGCAAATGGGTCAAGCTATTCGTAATGCGGGAAGATACCAATGATGGTAAATTGAACTTGCACATTAAATCTTCAGAAGGCAGCAATGCGATGATTGATCAGTTGGTTTTTGTTGAAAAAAAATAGGGTTTAATTGATACAAAGCCAATTCACGAAACTCAGCTGGAAGTTCAAAAACGATCTTGATTTGAGACTACCTTCAAAATTTGACCTTTCAGAAGATGTATTTATCCCCTCTAATGTTCCCGCGAAAATAAAAATCCCCCTAACTTATTGAGTTAGAGGGATCAGGAACAGTTTGTTGTGGAGCCGGAGGGATTCGAACCCTCGTCCAAACATGGTACAAATTATGCTTTCTACATGCTTAACCGCTGTTGAATTGTCGGGAAGGGGAAGGTCAGAAGTTCACCTGTACCGTCTTCCGTAGGTGTTTTTTCTCGCCGGGTTATCACACCATTAAACCCTGGCCAGTTCTGTTGTTCGATGCTCCTGATGCTAAGTAACAGAACGGAACCTAGCGGAACAAAAGCTTACTTAATTCTAAATTAAGCAGCTAAGGCGTAGTTATTTTCGCCAACTGTGGTTTGAGAGTTCAGATTATAGCGCTAGTCTCACAACGCGCTGCATGCTTACATATTCATCTCCATCCTGTCAATTCCGGTCGGCCCCGGGATTGATTTGTAGTCTGCAGTTGCAGTAGCAGTTACAAACTTACAACTTAAAACTTACTACTTATAACTGTTTAAGTACCTGATCTTCTTTTTTTACTCTGCCTGGATAAATTGCTAAAGCTTTCTCCAAACAGATCATGGCACTCTTCAAATCTTCCTTATTCAAAACATATGCCAGCCTGACTTCATTGATCCCTGCGCCGGGGGTACTGTAAAATCCGGTAGCAGGCGCCATCATAACTGTCTGATTGTCATGTTCAAACTCTTCGAGAATCCACTGGCAGAACTTGTCTGAATTATCGATAGGAAATTTGGCTACGACGTAAAAAGCGCCTCCGGGGTTCGGGCAGAACACGCCGTCCATGCTGTTTAAGGAGTTCACCAGGATATCGCGGCGCTCGGTATATTCTTTATTAACGGTTTCAAAATAAGAAGCGGGGGTATCGATAGCGGCAGTACCGGCAATCTGGGCAACCATACCCGGACTTAGCCTGGCCTGGGCGAATTTTAAAGCTGCTGCCAGTACTTCTTTGTTTTTAGTGATCAGGCATCCAAGTCTCGCCCCGCAGGCACTATAGCGTTTAGAAACGGTATCCATCACCACTACATTTTCTTCCAGTCCGTCCATATGCATAGGGGAGATGAACTCTTTGCCATCATAACAGAACTCACGGTACGCCTCGTCAGAAAACAGGAAAAGATCGTACTTTAAACACAGAGTTTTAAGTTCGTTCAGCTCTTCCTGTGAATAAAGATATCCGGTCGGGTTATTCGGGTTGCAGATAATGATCGCTTTCGTTTTGTCCGTGATCAGTTTTTCGAATTCACTGATGGCGGGTAAAGCAAAGCCGTTTTCGATATGCGACAGGATGGGTTTAACCACCAGGTCACTCATGCAGGCAAATCCGTTATAGTTGGCGTAGAAAGGTTCGGGAATGATGATCTCATCGCCAGGATCCAGGCAAGCGCCCATGGCGATTGTGATTGCCTCAGAGCCGCCATTTGTCACCAATATATTTGCGGGGGTGATATTGTAATTTAACTTGTTGTAGTATTCCGCCAGCTTGCTGCGGTAGGAGAGTGTGCCTTCAGATGCGGTATAAGCCCAAACTTTGAAATCAATGTTCTTCACAGCATTAAGCATCACCTCGGGTGTTTCTATATCCGGCTGACCGATATTGAGGTGATAGACTTTTCTGCCTTTGCGCTTCGCCTCATCGGCAAAGGGTGTCAGTTTTCGGATGGGAGAGGCGGGCATATCATACCCTTTACTTGATATTTTTGGCATAGGCTGCAAAAATAAAAAACCTCTCCGTATAAGGGAGAGGTTTCAGTATTATATTTTTTGCTGATTAATTAGCAGCGACTACCTGGCCTTTAATGTATAAAAGCTTGTTTGGTGTACGGGCATTAGATTTAATTGTTACCGCTTTCGAAAATGAAGGCTGTACAGCCGCTGCATTAAAAGTAACAGTGATTGTACCTTTTTGACCTTTTAATATAGGTGTAGTGGTATATTTAGGAACTGTACAGCCGCATGATGACTCAATGTTTGAAATGATTAAGGGTTCTTCACCTGTATTAGTGAATGTGAAATCATAACTTACGGGTTTCCCCTGAGGTATCTTTCCAAAATCGTGAGTTTCTTTTTCAAATTTAAACTCAGGCTTATTATCGGTCTGCATCGCAGTGAATGTTATGAAACCGATAATTACTGCACATAAGGTTAGTATTTTTTTCATGTTTTAGTTGTTTATACAAATATAATTTAATTATTTAATTCAAAAAGCATTCCAAATAAAACCTTTGTACGTAACGATTCGGCTGTTTGTTGCCATATATTAATTAATAGGGGATATTTATAAAGGAGGAAAGTTCATTTGCTGGAGGGTTTTATTAATTTTGAACAATTCGGAAGAAATATGGCAGAAACAGGATTGATAGAAAACAGCACTGTGAGTTCATCAGAACTAAGTTTTGACGATTTTAAAAGCATTATAATCAAAGATTATAAACTTGCTTATGAAAGCCGTCAGGCTAGTCTTTTAGGACGTAAAGAGGTGCTTACCGGTAAAGCGAAGTTCGGTATTTTCGGTGACGGTAAGGAAGTAGCACAGTTGGCTATGGCTAAAGCGTTTAAAGACGGCGACTGGCGTTCCGGATATTATCGCGACCAAACTTTCATGTTTGCTACCGGTATGTCAACAATCAGCCAGTTCTTCGCCCAGCTCTATGCTCATCCGGATGAAGAGGCGGAGCCTGCATCTGCCGGCAGGCAGATGAACGGTCATTTTGCTACCCGTACATTGAATGAAGACGGCAGCTGGAAGGACCTTACGGCAATTAAAAATTGTTCAGCAGATATTTCACCCACAGGCGGTCAGATGGCGCGGCTGGTAGGGTTAGCTTATGCTTCTAAGCTTTATCGTAATAATAGTGAATTGGATTACCTGACCGATTTTTCGGTTAATGGTAATGAGGTGGCCTTCGGTACTATTGGTAATGCTTCGACATCTGAGGGTGTTTTTTTCGAAGCGATTAATGCTGCCGGGGTTCTGCAAATACCAATGGCGGTATCTATCTGGGACGACGCTTATGGTATCTCCGTTCCTTCGGAGTACCAAACCACTAAACAGGATATTTCAGAGATCTTAAAAGGTTTTCAGCGGGATAAGAAGGGGGAAGGTTACGAGATATTTAAAGTTCGTGGATGGGATTATCCGGGTCTGTGTGAAACCTACGAAAAGGCGATCCAGATCTGTCGCGAAAAGCATATTCCGGTAATGATCCATGTGATTGAAGTAACTCAACCGCAGGGCCATTCTACTTCAGGATCGCATGAGCGTTATAAAGACAGGGCGCGTTTAGATTGGGAAGTGGAATACGATTGCCTGGTCAAAATGCGTTCGTGGATGCTTGAGTCGGCAATTGCCACTGAGCAAGAGCTGGAAGAACTTGAGAAAACTGCAAAGCTCTACGTTCGTGAGTGTCAGAAAAATGCATGGACAGCATTTAACGCATCTATAAGAGCAGAGGCCAATTCAGCCGTTGAACTTTTGGAAGTATTCCCGTCGGATGAGATTAAACGGATTGGTTTGGGTTTGCGGTCTATAATGGATCCTACCCGTAAAGAGATTATTAGTTCTGTTCGGAAGGCATTGCGCCTTTTGAGATATGAAACGTCGCCGGCTAAAGATGATTTGCTCAATTGGTTTAGTAAGGAGGCTGAAAGCAATCGGGAACGATTTAATTCGAAGTTGTTTACCGGGTCTGCAGAATCTCCATTAAATATACAACATATCCCATTAAAAGTTGATGAGAATGCCCGTCCGATTGACGGCCGCGGGGTTCTTAACGCTTGTTTCGATGCTAACTTCGCCCGTGATCCGCGAATTATAGCGTTTGGCGAAGATGTCGGTCATATTGGTGATGTGAACCAGGGCTTCGCAGGGTTACAGGATAAATATGGTACTAACCGCATTTCGGATACCGGAATACGTGAAATGACTATTATTGGTCAGGGCATCGGCCTCGCTATGCGCGGTTTGAGGCCAATTGCTGAGATTCAATACCTTGATTACTTGTTGTTTGCGCTGAATATTTTAAGTGATGACCTGGCAACATTAAGCTATCGCACCAAAGGCGGGCAAAAGGCTCCATTGATCATCAGGACAAGGGGACACCGCCTGGAGGGGATCTGGCATTCAGGGTCACCTATCGGTATGCTCGTAAACTCTCTAAGAGGTGTGCATGTTTGCGTTCCCCGCAATATGACACAGGCAGCCGGAATGTATAATACTCTTTTGCGTGGCGACGAGCCGGCGTTGGTAATCGAGTGTCTGAACGGATATCGATTAAAGGAAAAGGTGCCTTCAAATATTGGTGAGTACACGGTACTATTAGGAAAAGCAGAAGTTGTTCAGCAGGGAACAGATATAACTGTCGTATCGTACGGATCGACACTGCGGATAGTTCAGGAAGCTGCAGAGGAACTTGAAAAGCTGGGAATCTCGATCGAGATTGTGGATCCTCAAACTCTGCTTCCTTTTGACACAGAGAAAGTTTGTGTAACTTCTTTAGAAAAAACAAGTAAGATATTGGTTGTAGATGAAGATGTTCCCGGTGGTGGCTCCGCTTTTATTCTGCAGCAAATCCTAGAAGCACAGGGCGGTTACTACCACCTTGACGGTCAGCCAAAAACGCTTACAGCCAAAGCCCATCGTACACCTTACGGCTCTGATGGAGATTACTTTACCAAACCTTCAGTTGATGATGTGATTGAGACCGTGTATGCGATGATGAAAGAAACTAATCCTGATAAGTTTCCCGATCTGTATTAAGGTTGAAGGTTACAGGGGGAAGGTTGAAGGACTGGCAATGATTTCTGCGATTTTTATTAATGAATTTTGTCTTAAAAAATAAAATACCGGTTCAGTTGAACCGGTATTTCTCGTTTATACGAGTACGCTCATTTAAAATTCGATCTGCCCCCTGATCTCACCACCGGGATTAGCCGGCGTATGGATGTTGACATAGTACAGGCCATTCAATAAGTCCGCCTCTTTAATAGCAACCTCATCAACCGTCACTGAATTTGTAAACGTCCCGGCGACGGTTTTAGGAAGCAACGCAGTAAAGTCGTGCTTAATTCCTGCATTCACACCGCGTGCGGCTTCACCGTGGATATGCGATCCGACTGGATTGCCGCTAAGGTCTTTCCAGGTAACGGTGTATGTAAGCACTTTGGAAGTTTTGTTGTAGGAAATATCCATAGTTCCGCTTGCACCTGTATTCTTAACCGGCACTTCTTGTGCACCTTCCAGTTTTAAGCCTTTTTTAGTGATGATCTCGGGTTTTTTGAATTCAATTTGTCCCCTGATCTCGCCACCGGGATTTAAAGGTGTGTGAAGATTTAAATAATAAAGCCCATTTAGGAGCTCCGCTTCTTTTATCGCAACTTCATCCACGAGTACCCAGTTTGTAAAAGCTCCAGATGTTGTTTTCGGTATAAGCGCTGTGAAGTCGTGCCTGATGCCTGCATTGACGCCTCGTGGAGCTTCTCCATGAATGTGAGAGCCTACTATATTGCCGGATAAATTTGTCCAGGTAATATTGTATGTTAAGATTTTTGAGGTTTTATCGTAAGAAACATCCAGGGTTCCGCAAGCTTTAATGTTTTTAGGCGGTACTTCCTGTGAGCCTTCCAGGAGTAAGCCCTTCTTTTTGATCACTTCATGCTTGGTGAATTCGATCTGTCCCCTGATCTCGCCGCCAGGATTAAGTGGTGTATGAATATTCACATAGTAAAGGCCACTGAGCAGATCTTTCTCTTTAATTGCCACCTCGTCAACCAATACGGTATTTGTGAAAGTGCCTGATTTCGTTTTAGGAATAAGTGCTGAGAAATCATGTTTGATGCCTGCGTTTATACCACGCGGTGCCTCTCCGTGGATATGTGCACCTATCGGGTTATCCGTTAAAGCAGTCCAAGTGACGGTATAATTTAATATTTTAGTTGTTTTGTTGTAAGAAACGTCAAGCGTGCCACAGGCTTTCGTATTTTTTGCCGGGACTTCCTGACTGCCCTCTAAGAGCAGGCCTGTTTTGCTGATGATCTCATCTTCGGCAGATGGAGTGATGAGTGTGTCATTTTCTTTTGAACACGCTAATAGGAGAACAATAGCCATGACTATCGTACCCATAATCCTGTTGAAAGTTTTCATTTTGTCCCATTTAATTTAATAGAAACGTTAGCTGGTAACTGAAATTTCGGGATTGAATTGCCGGGAATTGAAAGCTAAGAAAGTGGCTGGAATCAGGATGTTTTTTGGCTTATTAAATTTAATTATTTCGAATTACTAATTGTCATAACAAGTTGAAATTGTGCATACTATGCACATTTGATCATCGCTTTTATGAATAATATGTGCATTGGTTAACTGAAATAATTGCCGTAACTTAAAGTAAAGGCGATGATGCCATCAAAATAGCATTATGGAAAAGAGAATCAATTTGAACTGTGGGGAAGAAATAATTTCTGACACCCCTGGCATTTATCAAAAAAGTGCGGATACTCTTGCTCAAGGACCCGGGACACTGAGGCGTTATATTTTATCATTGACACTATGTTCTTGGGCGCTCCTGTTGCCGGCGATATGTCTGGCTCAAAACGATGAAACGGATAAAATAAAGAAGGTAATTAAAGCTGAAACAGAAGCTTATGTGAAGGCTGATGGTAATGCCTGGCAGGCTACCTGGTTACATGATGCCAGTATTACCCGCACGTTTATTTCTACCTATAATTATTCGATAACAACAGGTTGGGAAAATTTCGGCCCCGATGCATTGACTGAATTTTAAAAACGAAAACCAGACGCCATAACACTTAGTAACACTAATTACCTGATAAAAAAGGACGAGAATATTGCATGGGTTGAATATGATCAGGTATTAAAAGGTGTCGACGATACTGCCATTAAATACGTATCACACGAGTACCGGGGGCTGGAAAAGAAAGCGGGAGACTGGAAGATCTTCTCTCAGATCACTGTGAATATGGATAGCTATGAGTTCACACCGGTCGCTGTTGAAGATAATTTCAACACTGTAGGTTATCGATTTTTAGAACATAATATGGTAACAGAGGCGATCGAAGTATTCCAGATGAATGTAAAGCTTCATCCTGGTGCGTGGAATACATATGACAGCCTCGGCGAGGCATACGCGATAGCTGGACAAAAGGACCTTGCTATTAAGAATTATCAGCGCTCTGTGGAATTGAATCCGAAAAACGAAAACGGAATAACGGCGCTTGCAAAGCTTAAGTTAAAATAGCCTGCGATCTACTGGTACATATTAATTGTTTATTTCTTCAAAAACTTAAGCAAAGGGCCAATAAACTCGGGGTAGGATTCGATATGTGGCAGATGGCCCACATTATCGAGTTCAACAAGTTCAGAGTTCTTAATTTTTGCTGCGGTTAATTTTCCAAGTTTGGGATAGTTTCCAAGCAAATTCTGGATTTCTTTTGATGCCTTATTTTTACCGAGTGCAGTGCGGTCACGCTGACCAATGATTAGCAGGGTGGGCGCATTGACCTTGTCGAACTCATAGAGAACAGGTTGAGTAAAAACCATATCATAGGTTAACGCTGAATTCCAGGCAATCAGGGGATAATCAATATCGTTGGTCCAGCCTGCCAGCATGCTCATCCATTTATCATATTCCGGTTTCCACTTATTATCGTAATAAAAATTAAGCTGGTAATTCTTGATCTTATCATAAGTTTGAGCAAGTTCCGCCTGATACCAGTCGTCGACACTTTGATAAGGAACATGCAATTTCCAGTCTTCAAGACCAATAGGGTTTTCGAGTATCAGCTTTTCTACGGTCTGTGGATACATTAGTGTGAAGCGCGTAGCGAGCATTCCGCCCATTGAATGGCCAAGCATGCTTACTCTCTGTATTTTTAGTGTGTTAAGAATAGCCTTTGTATTTTGGGCAAGCAGCTGGAAGGTATACTGTATGTTATGCGGTTTGGAAGATTTACCGAAACCGATCTGATCAGGGATAATAACGCGGTAGCCGTTGTCGGAAAGGTCTTTGGCGGTTTGCTCAAAATATGCACCATTGAAATTCTTTCCATGAAGTAGCAAAATGGTTTTTCCGTTTGCATTCTGGGGCTTCACATCCATGTAAGCCATCTTTAATAATTCACCCTGAACCTTGAGACTTATGTACTCTACGAGATATGGGTATTGAACCGTTTCGAGGTTTAGGCCAAGGGGTTTACTTTTGTCAATTTGCGCAATTGCGGGGGTTTCAATTATGAGGAATAGCAGCACCGGGATTAATAATCGCATAGTTGTGTTTCAGTGGAGAATAAATAAAGAGCAAAGAGCAAAGATAAATGAGAAACGGGAGAGTCGAGGAATTAAAAAGCCGGCAGAAAAACTGCCGGCATGTCTTTAGTTCTTTAATTTAATTGAAATAATTCCCTGAATAGATTGTTTCCCTGCACGTTCACAAAGCTAATTAATAGCAGCCAATGCAGCATCTGCCGTAATCAGTCCACTCCCGGTTGCATTAGTTCCCCAGGCTATTGTAACCCCGTTTACTAAACGGCTTCCAGCCCCCATAGGAATTGCGGCTGCTTCTAAAGTAGTTTCAGCCTCCGTTGCTGTTAGGCTTGATTTTTTTTGGGCCATTAAAGCGACAATTCCTGCTACATGCGGACTGGCCATAGAGGTACCTGAAAGAAAGAAGTAAGATAACTGTCCACTATTTACCTGGTAAGGTCCAACGACCCGCCTACCCGGGGCCACAACATCAAGATCTTGTCCCGCCAACTGTCTGCTGGAAAATAAGGCGATATAAAAATCATTCAGATTAGTTGGATCGGAGACATTGTTAGCATACCACCAATCAGGGGTTGATAACTCTGCAACCAAGCCAGCGGCGGCCACACTTATTACAGGTGCGTAAGCACCAGGGTATCCCATTCCCTGTTCACCCGAATTGCCTGCGGAAGCCACTATAATTACACCCTGCCTTATGGCATAGTCGATAGCAGCTTTCTCAAGTGCATCTAACGCCGGCCCGCCTAAACTCATATTGATCACAACAGGAGAGTTTCTTAAGGTGCCGCTTTTCAAGTTAGCGATATATAAAATTCCTTGAGCAACCACTGATGACCATCCACTTCCGTTTTGGTTTAATACTTTTACCGGGATGATAGTCGATTTGGGAGCTACGCCATTGAAATAGTTAGCACCAAGTTGAAATCCAATAATAGTGCTTGTCACGTGTCCACCATGGGAGTTTTGGTCATGTTCCCACTTGTTGGGTTGTTCAGATACATTACCCACTTCCCCGCCACCGCCACCGAAAGACTTTGCATATTGCGTAGCAATTCTTTCTTGTGGAAAGTATTGCCTCCAGGAATCCGGTAGGCCTGTATCCAAAACACCGATGTATACCCCCGTTCCATTATGAGTTTCTGTCCTTCCTTTACCTGGTTCAGTAACGTTTACAGCATCCAGGTTCCATGTGCTCAGACCCCCGGAAAAGTCAGTAATTGCAATCGGATCCACCGGAGAGCCATTTCGTTCGGCATCAGGATTAGCATGACTAACATACGCCAGGTTTCTAATTGGGGTTAGGTTATTACTTGCTATTCTCATAGTTAAGGCATTAATTTCAGGGAATATTTCGAGAATACTGCCATATTTCCTCAAATCATTTAATCGCGCGTCAGTGACCGCTGTATTAAGTAAAACATTAATTCCTATACGTCCGTTCGTTTGTGCCAGACCTGAAGCCTGCAGGCGTTCAGGAGAGCTGGCTACACTATTTTCGCCCTCTTGATAGGCTGTTTGTTCTTTCTGGCAACTGGTTACAATGACCATGGCGAATAGGAGTAATGCGAGTGGAATTGATAGATTTTTTTTCATCTTGGGTGATTTTAAAGTGAAGTTCCATTTAAATTTTTGGCAGTATCATTTTTGGTGCGGAAAACGGATCTTGATAAACTCAAAGATTTATATTTTAAATCCCGGGCTATAAAGCGATAGCTGATAATTTAGTGTTCTGAGTTAGAACAGGATTAGGCCTCTTAAAAAAGGGTAGAGCAGATGTCTTAATATTAATGAATTTAGAACATACTTGCCCCAAATCAAATTTTTAAGGGATATTGTGTACTGAAGGCAGCAAACTGTATAATATAAGTGAGAGAAAATAACACATTTGATTAATAAACTTATATTTCTTATTAAAGTGTTGCTATCCATCCCAACTGCGTTTGAAAAAGAAAGTAATCTAAAACCGGTTTTTGTAATTGTCGGAAAGATCAGCTATTGCGCTTACCTATATTTGGGAAACTGATTTTGGTGTACAGGCACTTCTTTGTTTAGGCAGAAGAATAAACGCTTATTCCAGCTTTAATGATTTGCAATGCTAGTTGCAAGCTTGACTCTTCAACATTTGGATTGAACTTTTATTTACCATAAATACTTGCGTGTGATTGCTAATATTATTAGTATTTTTGTTTTAATGTCAGAAAGAATTCGAGAGAAATTACAAATATTGGCGGACGCGGCCAAATACGATGTGTCCTGCTCGTCAAGCGGGAGCAACCGTAAAAACAAAAACCAGGGATTAGGTGATACAAGCAATGGGATTTGTCATACTTACACCGAAGACGGGCGTTGTGTATCATTATTAAAGATCCTCTTTACCAACGTTTGCATATATGATTGTGCATACTGCGTTACCCGTAAAAGCAACGATATTAAACGGGTTTCGTTTACAGTACAGGAAGTAGTTGATTTAACGATTAATTTTTACCGCCGTAATTATATTGAAGGGCTGTTTTTGAGCTCCGGGATATTTAAGGATGCTGACTATACCATGGAACGTTTGGTTAGGGTAGCCCGGAAGCTGAGAACAGAACATAATTTCAATGGCTACATTCATTTGAAATCCATACCAGGAGCAAGTGACGAGCTAATGCATGAGGCTGGCCTTTATGCTGACCGTCTGAGTATCAACATAGAGATTCCGACAGAAAGCGGCTTGAAATTGTTGGCACCGGAGAAGAACCGGAAGGACATGTTCCAACCCATGACATATCTCAAGAATGAAATCATTCTAAAAAAGGAAGAGAAGAGACTTTTTAAGAAAACACCCTTGTTTACTCCGGCCGGACAAAGCAGCCAGATGATTATTGGGGCGGCCCAGGAAACCGATAAGCAGATTATGTACACTGCCTCACGTTTATATTCCGGCTTCAATCTGAAGCGGGTATACTATTCGGGATATGTACCTGTAAGTAACGATAACCGGTTGCCAGGCCTAGGAAGTGCCGTTCCGATGGTTCGCGAAAACCGGTTGTATCAGACTGACTGGCTGATGAGGTTTTACGGTTTTAATGTTACCGAATTGCTCAACGATGCCAATCCCCATTTAGATCTGGACATTGATCCAAAGCTTAGCTGGGCCTTGCGCAACCTTAATTGCTTTCCTGTGGACATCAATATGGCAAATATTCACCAAATTTTGCGTGTGCCCGGTATTGGGATGCAGTCAGCACATAAAATAGTTGAAGGACGCAAATTTCAGAAGTTTTCCTGGGATCATTTAAAGAAAATTGGGGTGGCCTTAAACAGAGCACGGTACTTCATTACGTGCAACAGCCGGGAATTTGAGCGACGTGATTTGAGTAGTACCAAGATCAAGCAATTCATTCTTGCCGGATCCAGTAGTAAGTATTTAAAGAATAGTGTGCAGCAGCTAAGCTTATTTTAATGAAAATTTACCTCTATGATAGTACCTGGGCAGGATTTCTGACCGCTATCTTCGAAGTTTATGAGCGGGGTAATAGCGATGCGAGTATTACAACTGTAAACCGTTTTTTGCCCGACGCATTCGCCATGCCGTATTATGTTGTGACAAATGATCTTAAAGCCGGTAGGGTATGGTCAGGCTTGTCAAAGAAACTTTCAGCGAAAGCTTCAAGATCGCTTTACTCTGCATTCCTGTCTGAATTGCCGGGTATAGAAAATGTCCTTTTCGCTTATGTGCGCCTGGTTTTTGAGAAGTCTGAGTCACCCGAACGGGCCTACGGCGATGCCAACGTTTTAAAGGTAAGCCAGGTTGATAAAATGGTTCATCGGGAAAAGCACAGGATGGAAGCATTTGTGCGGTTTCAACTATTTAAAGACGATTTGTATTACGCTGGCATTGAACCGGATTATAACGTTTTGCCTTTGATTTCCAGTCACTTCAGACGCAGATATGCCGACCAGCGTTGGCTTATTTACGACCTAAAGCGTAATTACGGCATCTATTATGATCTTGAAAAGGTTGATGAAGTGACTTTAAGCTGCGCAGAGGATGTTTATGTGGGATCGAAAGAGGATATATTATTTCATCAGGATGAAGCCTTATATCAAACGCTCTGGAAGGATTACTTTAAACACGTTAATATCAAGGAACGGAAAAACGACAAGCTACATTTACAGAATGTGCCTAAGCGATACTGGAAGCACTTGACTGAAAAGGATCTGGGCTGATTTGTAAGAAGGTCACTTTAAGCAGAAGTGTAAATTATCCGAATTGTTCAATCATCGTTCGGAAAGTCAGGTTAATACGTGGCCGGTTAACTTTTTTAGTAGGAGGAAGCCGGTGAAGCCAGTGACTCTGTGTTGTATCTTTCATGACCAGAAGACTGCCATGTTCTAATATCAATGAAATTACCTGCTTGCTGGTTTTGTGTTTAAAAGCAAACTTACGTTCAGCACCCAAACTGATCGACGCAATGGTAGAATTCTTCCCTAACGACTTTTCGCTGTCGCTATGCCAGGCCATACCTTCGTCACCGTTGTGGTAAAGATTCAATAAACATGAATTGAAGGTTGTTTTTGTCTTCTGTTCGATGAGGGTTTTCAATTCGATCAGTTCTTTTGTCCATGGCAATGCTTCTTTGGTGGTATTTGAATAAGTGTAAGCATAATTGTTGTCCCCATACCAGGCGACCTTGCGTTTGGTGATAAAGTGCTTCCCCATTATAACCGCCTCATCATGTTTCCAGCTAATCGAACTTAGTAGGATGTCGAAATAGCTGTTTGCGTGTACAGCAGTTAGCACTGTGCCATGATAATTGACAGTTCCGTCCGATGGCAAAATGTTGATGTTTTCGCCTGACGTATTGCTAAAGAGATTCATTTTTCCAGATTTGATATTGGTGGTTCATACAATTTCCACAGGGACGATATCCCTGTTCTATGGCCTCCTGTTCAGAAACAAAGAATACCCTTGTTGCTTTTTTCATTCGTTTGCCTGACTTACAATCTAAGGAACCATAAATTTTAAGACGTTTATTACCGCCCACGCGAACTGTCATTCGCCTTATTAGCTGGCGAATTTCATCATCGCTTACTTCCTGACGGCTGATCATTTTAGTGCTGGTATTCTGGTTACTGTTAAAGTAGTTATATCAAGGCTTCCTCAGCATTTACTTGTGCTGCCTCCCAGCCAATCATCGCCGTTTTGCGGGCGCTTCCCCAATGGTAGCCCCCAACCACACCCGACGATTGAATAACGCGGTGACAGGGGATTAAAAACGCAACAGGATTAGCTCCGATTGCTGAACCTACAGCGCGTGAGGCTCCCGGACTTTTAATATGCTTTGAAATGTCACCGTAAGTAGTAAGTCTCCCCACTGGAATCTTCAATAAAGCTTCCCAGACCTTTAGCTGAAAATCTGATCCTTTAAGATGAAGTTTAATCTGATTCAGTTGATTCCAGTCTTGCTTGAAAACATCCAGAGCCTTCTGCTGGTTTGTGCCCAGCATTTTTTCATAAGAAGCATTCGGGAACTTAGCCTTTAAACTTGCAAGGGCCTCTGTTTCGTCCTGCACAAACGCTATATGACAAATTCCTTTAGATGTAGACCCGACGATCAAGTCTCCGAAAGGACTTTGGTCAAAGCTGAAGCCAATGGCAAGATTTTCTCCACCATTTTTGTATTCCCCCGGTGTCATTCCTTCAATGTTGACAAACAGGTCATGCAATCTGCCCGTACCTGAGAGCCCGGTTTCGTTAGCAGTGTCAAATAGCGATGCCTTGTTGTCAATGAGAAGCTTTTTTGCATATTCAACAGTTATGTACTGCAGAAATTTCTTTGGACTTGTACCTGCCCACCGGGTAAAAAGTCGTTGAAAGTGAAAGGAACTTAAGTTCACTTTTTCAGCTACTTCGTCTAATCCGGGTTGATTTCTAAAATTACTTTGGATGTATTGTATTGCTGCGGTAATTCTGTTGAAGTCTATCCTTTCCTGAATTTTCATATCCTGATACTGTTAATCAAGGTAAATGTAAGGATGATAGGTTAATCAGTATACCCGAAAATTGCGGAGTTTTAGACAATCGATTTAAATATATGCGAATCAGCCGGTATTACTACATCCCGCCTTCTCTTCAACCATTTCGCTACTTCATACCAGATTACAGATAAAAACCCTACGGAAATACATAGGCCAACCTGCGACAAACCTAGGGGCTCAAATTCGAAGAATTGTGCCAGCGGTTTCACAAAAAGCAATAGTGCGGAAATTAAAATTGTGACAGCAATAATTACCGGTACCAGATCATTTTTATATTTTATGGTGGTTATAATCGAGTAATAAAAGGACCGGTTTACAAGGGTAAGAAATATATTAGCGGCTATTAGAACACTGAATACCATTGTGCGGGTAATTGATTCATTAAAGCCCTGCTGGACAGAATATTGATAAACAGTAAGTGTACCGGCAGTGATCATCAATCCCTGGATGATGCTGATGGTTATTTCTCTCCAATTAAAAAAGGTGTTAGTAAAAGGCCGGGGTTTCTGAATCATTGTATTTCTTTCGATAGGCTCATTCTCATAAATAATCGAGCAGGTAGGCCCCATGATCAGCTCAAGGAAAATAACGTGAGTGGGAGAGAAGATGTTCGGATAGATCCAGCCGAGGGCGAGGGGAATAAATACCGTTAAGATAATGGGAATATGAATAGAAATAATATATTGAATTGCCTTTTTTAAGTTGTAATATATCCTTCTGCCCATAGCTATTGCTTCCACCATTTTTGACAGATCATCTTCTAGTAATATTAGGGAAGCTGCGTGTTTAGCGATCTCAGTTCCCTTTTTACCCATAGCCACTCCTATATGTGCAGCTTTTAAAGCCGGCCCGTCATTAACACCATCTCCTGTCATCGCTACGATTTGATTATTGGCTTTAAGGGCATTTATGATCTTTAATTTAGCTTCGGGAAACATTCGGGTGAAAACATTCGTTATTTCTACTTTCTCCCGAAGTTCAGCATCATCCAATTGCATAAGCTCGTCACCGCTTATACATTGTTGATATCCTTTAAACCCAATTTGTTTGGCAATCGCCGCGGTTGTGGCTGCATTGTCCCCGGTCACCATTTTTACCGCAATGCCAGCGGAATAAAAGACTTCAAGTACATTTTGAATGTTCTTTTTGGGAGGATCATAAAAAGCAACAAGTCCCTTAAAGGAAAAGCTGAATTCCTGTTGGCTGGAAGGGAAGTTTGTGCCGGTAAAAGAGGCTGTAGCTACCCCTAATACCCGGTAGCCATCAGTCGCCATTATCTGGAGAGCATCTTCTATTTGTTTTCTTTCAATCGCCTTGAGAGTTGAAATATTCATTAAGGCTTCCGGCGCACCTTTGGCGGCTATTATTCTATTTCCAGAGACGTCTTCAAATAAATGTGTCATCATTGGGGGTTTGCCTCCCAATGGATATTCGTGGATCATTTTAAAGAGTGGTCTTTCGTCATGCGTAGTGATTTGCGAGTAAGCTTTATGCAAAGCAACTTCCATGGCGTCAAATGGAATTGGTTCACTGGCCCACATAGCAAGCCGGATCAGTTCCCGTTCACCATCAGTCAGATTCTCTTCCAGGGTGGATATACTTTTTGATCGCAAGGAATAGACTTTGGCCAGACTCATCTGGTTTTCAGTGATGGTACCGGTTTTATCGGTACAGATCACCGTGGCACTGCCGAGAGTTTCGACAGTTTTCATCTGTTTTACAACAATACCTAGTTTCATCAACCGCCAGGCGCCCAGAGCCATAAAAGTGGTAAATGCTACAGGAATTTCTTCAGGAAGAATACTCATTGCCAGAGTGAGAGCCTTAAGCAGGCTGTCTAAAATGTCGTAGGATTTAAAATAATTTATACCCCAGACGATCAGGAATACCGCAGCTCCAGCGATCACCATCTTTTTTACAAAATTCCCAATTTGTATTTCCAGAGGTGTCTTTTCGGTTTTTATATTTTCAAGGCTTTTACCAATCTTGCCCAGTTTAGTTTGGTTGCCAATAGCAGTCACGGTCGCGATCGCTAACCCGCTTGAGACGGTACTACCCCGATAAACGAAATTATCTTCCTTATCCCTGTCTTTGTAAACGGGTAAAGACTCGCCGGTAAGGATAGACTCGTTAACAGAAAAGTCATTCGAATGAGCGATAATACCATCAGCAGAAATTGAAGTGCCCTCTTCGATCATCAGGCTATCTCCAATAACCAGGTCTTCGCCGGGGAGCTCCACAACTTCACCATTTCTAATCACTGTAGATTGGGTTTGCGAGAAGTCTTTTAATTTCTCTAAAGCTTTACGGCTTCTTGAATCCTGGTACAAAGAAATGGCAGAGACAATGATAATGGCTGAAGCGAGAAAAATGCCATCACCAGCATCTCCTATTATGAAATATGTTGTAGATGCCACAAGCAACAGAAGGACCATAGGTTCCTGAGCAAGGGTTTTGATAGCCTCAATAAACCGATTTTCCTTTTTATAAATCAATCGATTACTGCCGTGTTTTTTCCGGGATGATATTACCTGCTCGTCTGTTAATCCGTTGATGTTAAAATTATTAGCAGGCATTGTGAATCGCTCTATTCTAGATCAAAAGATTTATACGGGGTATTCCGTAAGATAATAATTATGAAAGAAATTCTGGTAGCACTGTAGAATTAATGGCCTGCTATAACAGGTTAGAACTTCTTCTTTTCTACCATTTCGTGGCTTTTTAAATATAGTGGTAAGGCAGCCGAACCGTACCAGATGTATAATTCAGGTTCTAATAATTTTTCGCTGACAGCGGGGTCTGTGAGCAGCAACTTATTTGCTTCCTCAATGGTTTTAACATTTAAAATGAAAATCCCGCGGTATGACTTTTCATTTTTCTGTAAAGGCCCTGCAACTGTTAATAGACCTGCACCAACCAGGCGGTTGATATTCGCCATGTGACCCTTAAACAGGCTGTCTATTACAACTTTATCAGTGCTTTTGTTGATGCCTGTTTTTAAGAGTACAAGAACATAAGGTTTCATCCCGTAATCGTCGCTACCCAATGAATCCGCTAAGGCTTTATCGTATTTGGGGTTTTCTGTCTGGGCGTAAACGCTAATATTAAATACTAATAAGAGCGCAAGAGCTATGATTTTTCTCATTTTGATTTCTGTTTATTTTCTCTTATCAAAATTACAACAAGAGTTCCAGTTCCTATTTGCCGGTATGAAACTATTCGGTAGCTAACAGGTAACAAAGGTTAATTCTTTGTCTTTCTACTGAAATATGATTTGTAAATTTATGTACACCTACGAATAAATCAATTTTATGAAAAGCATCAAGACATTGCCGGCGGATTTATCCGATGCGATGAATCACTTCGTCAGGAAGCTTCCTGACCCTCACAGGAGTTTTGATTCAACAATCAAGGATGAAATTTCAGTGGCGGAGAAAAAGGTCACATTTATGGCTCAAAAAAAGAAGGGCGAAAAAGGCCTGTGCTGGGATATTAAGTATAACGTCTCAGTATCAAAGCATATGGCTGATTAAACATTCGGAGAGAAACAAGTTTTCATTCGATGGCGAGTACAAGAGTTAGCAACTAACTGCTTACGAAAGAGAACTTGACGTCTTAATACTGAGCTCTAACCATTTATTTATAGTGAGCACTAAATAGCGGTAGACCGGTTTTTTTAATGATCAAATCAGCCATACTTGGCTTAAACCACCGTGATACCATGCTTCGTCTGTACGACCCTAACACAACCAATGTATTTTGTCTCTCTTCAAGATATTCAATTATTTCTCGTTCAGGCATTCCTTCCAGCAGGTTAAACTTTGCCTCAGGGTAGTGGCATGAAATAAATTCATTAATCAAATGTTCCTGGGGAAAAGTATTTTGGGTTTGCTCCACCTTTACAGAAACGATTTCTGTAGGTAACGACTTCAGTTCCGGCAACATATAACTTAACATCTTTGCCGCATATACAGATGACGGATCACCGTCATATAAGAGCACTATACTTTCAATTTTCTGATAACTTGCGGGTACTAATAGTACCGGACATTGTACCTCTGCAAGCAGATCTCTGATGAATTGTGTGGGCAACTCTTCATCGAAATGAGTCAGCGTTTCTTTTGCGCCTATTATTAATAAATCGCTGTATACTGTTTCCTTTATCAGCTCTTGCAGGGCGATACTTTTATCATGATGCACAACATGCTTTATTTGAGCATCGGTACAAGTATCTTCAAAGGCCAACACTGCTTTCCGCCGGGTCTCAGTATCCTTTTCTATAAGCGATTTTACTTTAACGGCTGAAACACCCTCCTCACCGACCATGTCCGTGAGTTTATAGCTATGATAAGTAAAGTCATCCAGAAAAACTCCAACTAGCAGGCTTTCAGTATCGCTGGCAATGTCTATCGCATATTGTAATGTGCTTTCGGAAAACTTGAGCCCGTCAAACGCAGCAGTTATTTTTTTCATAAATAGTTTACTTCTTAGTCTTCTTAACTGTTTACCTTAATTACCATGATCCTCTCTTCTTACCAATAAAATATCATCCCGCTCAAGCGTTAGATATCCCGACTCATAACAGAAGTAATAGATCTTGCCGGTCTGAGTTTGATATATATTTGTGAAGTAGTCGAAATCGAAACCCTTTGCCAGCAGTTTTTTGCGGTTGGTTCTCATTTTACCGCCAGGGTTGAGTTCCTCCAGTATACGCCGATTACGTTTTAAAATATTGTTCACCTGGCGCATGTACATGCTATTTTCGGTTTGCTGACGATTGTTAAAATTACTTCGGCACAGATCATCACAAAACTTTTTATCAGAGCGGCCTTTTAGCTCTTCATTACAGTCCAGGCAAAGTCTTGCTTCCATTATGTCAAATCTTTAATAAGCTTATTCTTTAAATTATCAGTCAGCTTCATAAATATACAAAACGTTTGTATCCGTTTATAACCGATTATAATCGGATATATCTGATTATCATCCGGCTAATTTTTTTGTGTAGATGCAATTTTGTTCTGTCAATAGCAGGGAGCTGTTGTTCGTTAACAAATGAATACTAAAAATTAAAGCGATGAGTAATTTAAGAAACAGTGTGCGCCTGGTAGGATTTCTGGGCAGCGATCCAGAGATTAAAAGTTTAGCCAGCAACAAAAAAGTTGCCCGGGTATCTATTGCGACCAATGATTTTTATAAAAATGATAAAGGAGAAAGAATAGAAGAAACTCAATGGCATAATCTGGTCATGTGGGAAAGGAATGCAATTCTTGCCGAAACTTTCCTTCATAAGGGTAGTGAAATTAGTATTGAAGGCCGGTTGATCAGCAGGGTTTATACTGATAAGGCTGGGGTGAAAAAGTTTATCACGGAGGTAGTGGTGAATGATCTGATATTCCACGGAGGCAAAAAAGATGTTCAGCCTGTCAGTAAATAATCGCAAGAGCTTAACTTGATTACCGGCCTTTACGAACCGGGTTATCACTTGAGATATTGCTCTAAAATCCACGATTTTAAAGGGGTAGCTTAAAAGAATTCAATTCTTTTAAACTCCCCCTTTTTTTGTGTTCGTTAAGAACCTCAGAAAAAGTGACCATAGTAGTGCTTTTTTGTGTTGAAGGTTACGCTTTTCACCACTTTCAGTCATTCTGTGCTTAGCAACTCGGCAATACCTTTGGATTATATAATCAAAGCAAGTAGGCTGTTGCTCAATACAGAAATAGAAACAGCTTGGTGGAAAAATTTAAAGAATCGAAAATGAAAACTTCAAGCAACACAAAATGGTCAATGAAATCAGTCAGTAGTATACTGGTAGTTGCATTATTACTAAGCATTACTGCCATTACACAAAAAGCAACAGCGCAAAGTCCGTATAAAGTTATTACGACTTCCCAAATAAAAGTACTTGGAACTTCCAATCTTCACGATTGGGATATGACAGCCAACAACTTCACCTGCGAAGGAAATTTTTCGATAAATGACGGAGTACTTAAGGATCTCAGTTCTATGACTTTTACACTGCCGGTTACAAGCCTCAAAAGCAAAGAAAAGTTAATGGATACACGAGCATATAAAGCTTTGAACGCTGAAAAATTTAAAACAATCTCTTTCAAATTAACCGACGCTACTATTGTTCCTCTACAAAAGAGCATAAAAGCTACAGGTAACCTAACCATCTCCGGAGTTACAAAACCAGTAACTATTCAATCAACTTATGTGGTGAATACGGATGGAAGTATTACCATCAAAGGTTCTGAACCACTTAAAATGAGCAGTCATGGAATGAAAGCCCCAAGCTTCATGATGGGTGCGCTGAAAACCGGCGATGATGTAACGATTGATTTTATTCTGAAACTTAAAAAATAACTCAACAAAAACACACAACACTAATAATTACGGTAATGAAAACAAAACTACAAATACTCAAAGCTTCAGCACTTATGCTAGCCTGCTTAGGTTCTGGAATGGTTCAGGCGCAGGTGGTAACAACATCAAACAATACTGTTAATAATCTACGGGCATACGATCAATCCGGAATTAACGTCTTCGATGCACCTAAAGATACAAACGCGGTTTTCGATGGATTAAAATTAAAGTTCGGTGCTGGTTTTACACAGTCTTTTCAGGGTTTGGAGCATCAGAATACCTCTGGCGGACTATATAAAATTACACCGGGATTTAACACTGCCAATGCCAACCTGTATATGGATGTGCAACTTGCAGACGGTATCCGCTTAAACTTAACAAGTTATCTTTCTTCACGTCACCACAATGAAACATGGGTAAAAGGTGGTTATATTCAGTTTGATAAGCTTCCGTTCCAGGGTAAAATATGGGAAGATATCATGAAAGTTACTACTATCAAGATTGGTCACATGGAAATCAATTATGGTGATCAGCATTTCCGGAGATCTGATGGCGGCCACACGCTTTACAATCCCTTCATCGAAAACTATATATTAGACGGTTTTACTACCGAGATCGGCGGAGAAGTATTGGTTCGTAAAAATGGTTTATTTGGTTTGCTGGGTGTATCAAACGGTATGATTAAAGGAAACATTGATAGTTTGATTCCTACAGCTCAGGATGATAACATTCATAAATCTCCGGCTCTGTATTTAAAAGGTGGATTTGACAAGCAAATTAATGACCTGGTCCGGGTGCGCCTTGCAGCTTCTTACTACACCAATAAAAGCTCTGGTGGCCAGACATTGTATGCAGGCGACCGTACCGGTTCTAATTACTTTATGCCAATGGAAAAATTGGGAAGCACAGTTAGTGCAAACTTTACATCAGGCAGATTAAATCCTGGGTTCTCTAAAAAAGTTGATGCACTACAGTTGAATGGTTTCCTTAAAGTACAGGGCCTTGAACTATTTGGAACATATGAAGCTGCTCAGGGAAGAACTAAAAATGAAAGTAACGATCGCAAAGTGAGTCAGTATGCAATGGATGCAGTGTATAGGGTAGGTCAAAAAGAAAATGTATTCTTTGGTGTTCGTTACAACGCGGTAACTGCCAGGCTTGCAAACGTAGCTGCAGCCGGAACTGCTCCAGCTATCATCTACGATAATGACATCAAAGTTGATCGCTTAGCGGTCGGTGGCGGTTGGTTCATGACAAAAAACGTGATGCTGAAAGGTGAGTATGTTAAACAACAATACAAAGATGTACCGGTAGCCGATTACCGCAACGGTGGTGAATTCAATGGATTCGTTGTCCAGGCAGTAGTAGGTTTCTAACCAATAACTGTAAAAGCAGGCTGATCACTCAGTCTGCTTTTTTTATTTGATCTTCTAAAATCATGATCCGCTTTAAGCCTTTATTGATTGTTTTTATTGTCGTATTATCCGGTTTTAACCTTAGTGATAGCCGACCATATTTAACTAAGTGGGTGATCAGCAAAGGCTGCTCTCTTAAGGTAGGTGGTAGTACCAATGTTAATAAATTCAGCTGCGTTATTGCTAATCACTCAAGGCCCGATACACTGACTTTTTACAAAGGGGCGCCAACGGAGGCGATAAGGATAAGCGGGTCAATGAAACTGGATGTACAAAATTTCGATTGTCATAACCCGGTTATGACAAGTGATTTACGGAAAACATTAAAATCTAAAGAATTTCCCAAGTTAGCGATACGCTTCCTTAATTTAAGCAGATATCCCAAAAACAACGAAGAGGAAGCAGTAAGGGGAGATGTTACAATAGAACTCGCCGGTGTTACCAAGCGCTTCGATGTTGACTACAAATTTATACCGGAAGGACCTCATTCTGCAATTCTTATTGGAACGAGGCAGGTGAATTTTTCAGACTTCAATATTGTTCCCCCACGGAAGATCGGCGGGATGATCAAAACTAACAATGAACTGAATGTCGAATTCAATCTTAAAGTAAGAGTCTTGAACTAACAGATAAAGGTTAATTTGAATTTAAGTCTTAATGCTAATTTAATTTATAAAACTTGCAAAAATGGAAACAAAACAAAACTTAGAACTTCAGCGGTTATACCAATTAAGTAAGCATCAGTTATCAGATTTGATTTTCCTTGACGATGAAATGAAATTTATTAAAAGCTTAATATTTAAGTATTTTTTGCCTATGGTGCATGATTACAATGTAAATAGAATCCAATTAATTAACAGTCACCTATCTCAGTTAAGTTTAGTTAAAGCTAATGTATCAAAGGAACTTATGGTTTACCAGGGGCAATTAAACTCAAATATGAATGGTTTAGCTTTTCAAAGCAGCGACTTTCTTAAACTTGCAAGTGAACGTCTCAACGATGAGATATTAGACCTTAATAAATCTTTTAAGAATATCAAAAGAGAAATATTTACTATTTACAAAGATCTAACATTCAAAGAATCCTTAACCGGGGAAGCTCTGGTTTAACTACAATTAAAGATAATATGAAGAAGATTCTCTTGTCAGGACTTATTGCCGGAACAATATTATTCATTGTAAGCTACGGTGGGCTTTATGTGGGAGTAAATCTTTTTCCCGCTCTTTTTATGGAGTATATTAATCCCTTGTTTAATTCAGACGGCAGTAGGGATATCCTATTTTACATGCACGCCTTCATAATAAGTTTTTCCTTAGCGTGGTTCTGGGACCGGTTTAAAGGATTGTTCAATGGTCCGTTCTTACTCAGAGGCTTAGAGTTTGGCTTAGTATACGCGCTGGTGGCATTACTGCCGGTTATGTGGATCACCTTCAGTGCTTTAGATATCACGATAATAATGGTGGCAAGCTGGTTTATATATGGCCTTGTTCAATCGCTTATCGCCGGACTGGTATTTGCCAAAATTAATCCCTGAATCTACCATCAGAGAACCTTTGATGAAGCTGCAGATGAGGCCGGAGCTTTTTATTCGCAGTTACAAAAAGCCGGTTGAAACACATCCGGCTTTTTGATGCAATCTTAGTTTCGGTAAGGTTCTGGTCAACTTACATTATACGTTTTGATGTACTGGGGTTTCCACCTTGAAACTGTCCGATCGGATCCATCAAAGAACTACAGATATTGAACTGTAACTTTTGTAACTTTGGTATTAGTTTTTAGTGTTCAATCATCTATTAATTGATAAACCATTAATTATGAGAAATTTTTTCAACGCTATTTTGATTTCGGGTGTTTTGCTTTGTGCATCTGCTGCAAGCGCTCAGCAACATCAGCTTGTTAAATTATGGGAAACCGACTCCATTTTGAAGGTTCCAGAAAGCGTGTTATATCATTCAGGAAGTAAAACTTTGTTTGTATCTAACATAGATGGTAAACCTGCTGAAAAAGATTCACGGGGGTCGATAGCCAGGGTCAGCCTTGATGGTAAGAAAGTAAATAATAGTTGGGCCACCGGTCTGAGTGCTCCAAAAGGCATGGGCATCTATAACAATACTTTATATGTAGCTGATGTTGACGAAGTAGTTGGAATAGCATTAGCAACCGGGAAAATTACCAAGCGGATTCCTGTTCAAGGTGCCGTATTTCTAAATGATATTTCTATCAATAAAAACGGAATTATTTACGTTTCAGACTCCAGGCAAGGGAACGTACACCAGATTGAAAAAGGAAAAGTAAGCACCTTTCTGGAGAATCAGATGGGCGTTAATGGTCTGTTAGCTGTTGAAAATGATCTTTATTTGCTGGTAAAGGGTGCATTATGGAAAGCTGATAAGAGTAAAAGCCTTACAAAGATAGCAGAGGGCATGGATGAAAGTACAGACGGCATAGAGCAGACCACCAGTAAAGATTTTGTTGTTTCATGCTGGAGCGGCGCAATATATTATGTAAAAGCTGATGGCAACGTACAACAGCTTCTGGATACAAGACCGCAAAAAGTAAATTCAGCGGATATCGGCTTTGATGTTAAAACTAATATTGTGTACGTTCCTACCTTTTTCGGCAACAAGGTAGTAGCTTACCAACTTAAGTAGGCATCCGATAGCAATCCTATTTTTCCACTTCCAATAATGTCAGTTAACCTGTATATTGGGGCTAATAATCCTCCTCTTGAAGCCAACCGTTTTTTACGTCGAGAAAGAACCCTGCCCTGAACTGCATGAACATATATTGCAACACCTGCCGCGTATGCAACATTGGTACGAATGGCAGGGCTGTGAGCTGATCTATCTTCCATTGCATCAGCTCGGCAATATGCAGTGGAACTCCATCCAGCATTATTTAACCTATCAGTTTCCCGTCTTGAATAAGCCGGAATTTAAAGAAGTACTAGGCACTTTGCAAGAGCCTGCACACATCCTGGTAAACCGGCTCCTGGTTCAAACCAATTTGCAAACTTCTGATGGTAAAGCCTTTTTGATCTATACAGATGATGCGCTTTCTCAAATCGATCTACCTTTTCAAATTCTTGCATCCTATAATAGCTATAATATTACTGTTGCTGAGTTCTTTCAAACGGGGTTCCAGCAGTTATGGGATCTTCAACACCCTCCGTTCTTAGGGGATGAAGTTCAATTTTACGAAGCCGACCAGCAATTCTATAAGCACGATCGCGTTGAAACTCCTCCGCTTCGTCATCAACTGTCAGGTCACCAGTATTCTAATAAAATTGTAGTACCCGAACATGACGAGGCTATTCCAATATTATCTGAGGAGGTTAAAACGCACCTCGAGGGCCTTAAACAAATTGGCGATAAGGAGCTGATGCTAGATGTAGTGGTTCACCTGCTTAATAATCTGAATCCCTATTTAAAAGCTGATAAACAGGGTATACTGAAAATGATGAAGCAATACTGGAGTGAGTACGCGGTTACTCCACATCCAAGCCGCTTACTCATAAATCAGCATTCCAAACTCTTCCTTACTGATTTCGGAAACCTGGAGATCAAAATGTCGCCATTGCCGAAGACTTTATTTCTTTTTTATCTGCGCCATCCTGAAGGCGTTGCTTTTCCCTATCTATCGGATCACCGTGCCGAGCTTGAACAGATCTATTCTAAAATTACCAACAGTTCCAGCGCGGAAAGCATTCAAAAAAGCATTACTGATTTAGTGAACCCAGTAAACAATTCCATCAACGAAAAATGCTCACGTGTTAAGGAGGCTTTTGTTAAATCGCTGAATATTGCAATTGCTAAAGCTTACCTGATTGAAGGTCCAAAAGGCGGTCTGAAAAAAATAAATATCGACCGTGAACTCATCACATACGATCTTCCTCAGCTGCAAGGTTGCAGAGATTAGATAAGGGCGGCTTTTCGCCGGACATTTGTTCCATAAATCAAATTATTATGGAAAATCAAACAAACACCGAAATCATTTGCATCCTGGATAAGTCAGGTTCAATGCACTCTTTGCAGGCAGAAACTATTGCAGGTCTTAACAGCTTCCTCAAAAATCAGCAGCAGGAAGAGGGCCTTTGCAATTTTACCCTCGTTCAGTTTAACCAGGATGTGCAGGTTACTATCAAACGTGTGCCCATTCGGAAAGTCCGTTCGCTCACCGCTGAATCTTATCAGCCTGATGGCTACACGGCTCTGCTTGATGCCGTGGGGAGCACTCTGCAAACTGCCATGGAAACCCAGTTCTTTCTTGCGAACGCTCAAAGCCCGGAACGGGTTCTCGTATTCATCATTACCGATGGTATGGAAAACGCCAGCACCCGCTACACTAAGCCCCAAATTTTAAAAATGATAAAAGATCTTACCGATAACAAAGGCTGGGAGTTTCAATTCTTTGGAGCTAACATCGATGCTTTTAGCGAGGCACAGACGATCGGTATATCCAAAGATCAGGCTAAACAGTGGTCTTATAACAAGGAGGGTGTCAATTATATGATGAACGAGATCAGTGAAAAATCCTCAGAATTTAGAAAACGTAAGTTCTAAAACGGAAAATTTCAATTTACTCCAAACCAACAATTCAGTGCGGGCAACATCCCGAGCAATGATGCTGCCCGTTTTTTTAACTATTGGTACTCTAAAAACTTCAATAACATGACGGAAGTGATAAACCGTACTTATAATGCCGTAATTGGTATTAATGAAATTAAAGCTAACATTGCCTGGCAAAATGCCTTTCCCGTTAATAACTAAACATGTTCTATTGAAAAGACTTCGACATGCCCAAATACACCTGATCACAATCATCACCATATTCTTAATTCATATCTCTTTCACCGCTTTTAGCGAAACGCAGATCTCAGTCTGCTCCTGGAATCTAAAAGATTTCGGTAAAAGTAAAAGCGATGCAGAAATAGAATTTATCGCTACTGTTATCAAAGACTTTGATGTGATTGCCATCCAGGAAGTAGTGGCGGGAAACGGTGGTCCGCAAGCAGTTGCCCGCCTCCATGACGCTTTAAACCGAAAGGGAATGAAATGGGATTACGCGCTTAGCGAACCGACCTCAAGCAGTGCTTATAAAACAGAGCGGTACGCCTTCATCTGGAAAACAAGTAAACTTAAGAAAGTAGGGGATGCCTGGCTCGAACAACGTTATCACCAGGAAATCGACCGCGAACCCTATTTTATCAGGCTAAACTCAAATGGTAAAGATTTCACGCTTGTAAATTTTCATGCAATTACCAAGTCTATGCAACCGGAGACCGAGATTAAATATTTTAAGTTTCTGCCAGCCATTTACCAATCGCACAACCTGATTTTCGCAGGCGACTTCAATGTACCTCAATCTCATACTGTATTTAACCCGCTTCGAAAAATGGGTTATTCGCCTTCAATGGTTGGTCAAAATACCTCATTAAAAAAAACGTGTATTGAGAATGACTGCCTGGCTTCTGAGTTTGATAATTTCTTTTTTGTAAGCTCAAGATTAAAAAGTTACAATTCCGGCATTATTCCCTTTTACCAGGCATTTGCTGATCACGATGAGGCAAGGCTAATTTCTGATCATGTACCCATATTTTTTAAATTCTCTTTGAATTAAGTTTTTACGGTGAGCACCATTGTGCATCGAGCCCATTCCGCCTGCTATCTTTAATAATGCTATTTTTGAAAATATAATGGAGAATCAGGATAAAAAAAGGGAACTAATAATTGGGGCAGCGTTAAAGCGGTTTGCACATTTCGGGTGGGCTAAAACTACCATGAATGAAATTGCCTCCGATTTATCCCTCTCCAAGCCCCTGCTTTATTATTACTTTCCGGATAAGATCAGCCTCTTTGCTGCGGTAATGGATGCCATTATCAAAGAGATCGATAAGGAAATGGATGCTGGACTCGCAAAACAAACAGACAGTGAGAAGGCCATGTTCTTCTATCTCGACAAAAGACAGGAGTTTGTTCGAAAGTATTTCAACCTGTTAGAATTCGTTAGCTCCACAGGCCACGAGTTTCCTCAAAACCTGGTCGAGGTATTTAAACAAGCCCGTAATTCAGAGTTCTTAAAGATCAAAGCCATTCTTGAAAGCGGTCATAATAAAGGTGAATTCGTTGTTAAAGATCCTGCCTTCACTGCCGAAATTCTTCTTGACGCATTAGCCGGTATGCGAATAAATCATTTTTCCCCTTCAAAAAGCTTCTATCCTGACCGAAGCGAGTTTGATACAATCCTGAAAAAGGAAATGCAGTTGACTTCTATCTTTCTTAAGGGGTTAAGGCCCTAGACTCACAACTGTCATCCTCCTGTAAACACTAATCCTTCCTATAAATAAATTTTGCTTCCCACTTGGTTGCAATCATAAAATGCTTTTATCTTTGACCCATTAATTAAAATAGTCAGGAAGTTTAAAAGTAAAATGGTTGAAGCTGATAGAAAAAGAGAGTTGATCCTTGAGGGAGCCATTAAGCGTTTCGCTCATTTTGGGATTAATAAGACCTCCATGTCAGAAATAGCGGATGACCTTTCGGTGTCTAAGCCAGCGTTGTATTATTATTTCCCGGATAAGCAAAGCTTGATCGTGGCGGTAGCAGACCGGATTAGCTCAATTTATCTTCTAGAAGTTGAGAAGATCATTCTCGGGATCGCAGATAGAGAAACGGCTTTGATGGATATTATTGAGCTGAGAAGGGATTTTTTCCAGAAGTATTTTATGCTTCATATGGAAGAGGACTATTCGGATGCTTACCTGAAGGATCCTGCATTGATTGAGTTGTTACAGAGCATTAAGAAGCGCGAAGCAGCAATTATCGCTCAAAGTATTCAAAAGGGTGTTGACCAGGGCGATTTACAAAATATTGACGCTCTAAAAACCACCGAATTACTACTGGATACTCTCAGGGGCTTAAGATCCTGCATGAAGGTAGAGAAGTTGTTTCCTGACGCCTCAAGTTTTCAACAGGTGTTAGATAAGCAAAAAGAGGTTGCACGCATTTTCCTGAACGGAATTAGAAATCACGCCAATGGAAGAACGGATATTAAATAAAGCAAGGGAGCTGTTTTTTTCTTACGGAATCAGAAGTGTAACGATGGACGATATCGCCAAACATATGGGTGTGTCGAAGAAAACACTATACCAGTATTACACAGATAAAAATCAGATCGTTGAAAAAGTGTTTAGCGGTCTGGTTGCGGGCCATGCGTGTAAAGTAGAGTCCTTTAGTAACGAAGCCGACAATGCTGTGCAGGAAGTACTTCTTCAGACACAGGCTATTATCGAGATTTTTCAAACCGTAAAGCCAGCTGTATTTTTTGAACTTCAAAAATATTTCCCTGAGACAGGGCAGCTTGTTGAAGGACATAAGAGCGAATGTGTGCTGCAGGCTATTATAAAGAATCTTAAGAGAGGAATCGCGGAAGAGTTATATCGCCCAAGCTTAGAGATAGAGACCGTTGCACATATCCGGTTGATACAACTCAATTCAGTTTCGAATCTGCAGGATTTTCCGGCTGAGAAGTTTGATAGTAAATCAGTTCTAAACCATCTCACCGAGCTTTATCTCTACGGAATAACAAATGTTAAAGGACAGCAGCACATATCGCTGGCTGTATAAATTGAAAAACCAAAAATGAACACCATAAAAATGAAATCATCAACTCTAATAATGGCATTGTTTGCCTTGATACTCCCAATAGGAGTTTCGCAGGCGCAAACAATACAAGCTCCGCTTAATCTCAAAGACGCGCTGAACTATGCCATAAAGAACAGTGAAACCGTTCGGAAAGCCCGTTTGGATATTGAAGGTGGAAGATATAAAACTCAGGAAGTAAGGTCTGCCGCTTTGCCGCAGGTTACCGGAACCGGAACTTTTACCGACCAGATTATCAAACAGCAGCTTTTCTTCAATGGCCAGGTAATTCCAATTGGTACTACTTATAATGCCAGCGCCCAGGCTCAATTAAGTCAGCAGTTATTCAATCAGCAGGTTTTTACAGGTTTGAAAGCAGCGAAAACCAGCGAAGATTATTACAACCTGAATGCGGAGCTTACCGAGGAGAACATCATCGAGCAGGTGGCAACTAATTATTACCAGGTGTTAGTAAACCGCCAGAAGCTGGCTGTAATCGATACCAACATAAAAAATGTCCGAAAAATAGAGAATATAGTAAGTACTCAATACAAGAACGGTCTTGCCAAAAAGATTGATCTGGACCGCGTAAAGGTTAACATAACCAATCTGCAGAATCAAAGAGATCAACTGGTAAACGGTATCACACAACAGGAAAACGTGTTAAAGTATTACATGGGAATGCCCGTTAATACACCGATTGCTATTCCCGAAGCAGAGCTTGCCAAAATTAATCCATCCGTGCAGGACCTGTCTTCAGCTGACAGTTTAAACCTGAGCAACCGGACCGAATACCAGATCATTAAGAAACAGGAAGATCTGCTGGCATTACAGAAGAAGGCTTTTCAATCGGAGTATTATCCCACATTAGCGCTCACGAGCAATTACTCTTTCAACGGATTAAGTGATAAGATCAATTTCAAAGAGTCGCAAAGCTATGGAATGGGTGCTATAGGCTTAACCCTCCGGGTGCCCATCTTCGATGGTTTTGCAACCCGCTCAAGGGTTCGTCAGGCCCAGGTAGACATTCTCCAGAACAAGGAGGATCAGAGAAGCCTTTCTAACTCACTTAACCTGGATTATGAGAACGCGAAGATTGCTCTGCGTAACAGCGTCAATACCATTACATCGCAAACGGCCAATGTTACGCTTGCCGAAGAAGTTTACGCAAGTACACAGAATAATTACCGGAACGGTCTTGCAGGTCTTACCGATCTTTTAGATGCCGAAAATGCGTTAACAGAGGCTCAGAACAGCCATTCGCAGGCGCTTCTAAACTATAAGCTTGCCGAAATACAATTAGTAAAATCCAACGGAAACATCAAATCACTTTTAAACTAAAGTCCTGATACCTGCACGGGCTTAGGCTCATGCAAGGTTCATTACCTACAAAAAATCAAACTATAAAAAAATGAAAAAAGGTATCATAACAGCCGTTACAATTATCGCAGCGTTTGTTTTAATTGGTTGGGTTCTTTCCAACAATAAAAAGAAGAACGAGGAGAAAACTGCAATTGTAGCTCAGGGCTCGGGTGATGTGGCGGTACGTACTGCGGCAATTACTAAAACAGCTGTAAACCTCGACTTTAGTGCAAACGGTAATTTTCAGGCAGCTCAGCAATTAACTTTCTCAGCAGAGAATACCGGACGGATCACTAAAATATACGTGGACGAAGGTAGTCGGGTAAGCAAAGGTCAGACGCTTGCCATCCTTGATTCAGAAAGTCTTTCCGCAGATCTGGAAGCAGCCCAGGCTACCTACCAGAATGCGTTGAGAGATCAGGAACGTTACGCCAGTTCATTCACAACCGGTGGTGTAACTCAGCAGCAGTTAGACCAAGCCAAACTTAATACACGCAATGCGTTAACCAGGTTGAAGCAAGCCCGTATTAAAACCGGTGACACGAATATCAGAGCGCCTTTCAGCGGCATAATCAATAAGCGTTTCATTGAGCAGGGTGCTTATGTGGCCCCGGGTAACCAACTCTTTCAATTAGTTGACGTATCTAAATTGAAACTGGCAGTAACAGTAAACGAATCTCAGGTAGCGAACCTGAAAGTAGGCGATGCTGTAAGAATTAAATCAAATGTTTTCCCTGATAAGAACTTTACCGGAAAGGTAACTTTCATTGCTCCGCTGGCTGATAATTCCTTGAATTTCCCGGTTGAGATCCAGCTAACAAATAGCACAGGAAGTCAGCTAAAAGCCGGAATGTATGGTACCGCGATATTTGAATTCCCGGAGCAAGCTCCCGCACTTACTGTTCCGCGGACCGCTTTTGTAGGTAGTGTAAGTTCAAACCTGATCTACGTTCTGGAAGCAGGAAATCTTGCCAAAGAACGCAAAGTAGTTGCCGGACGGGTAAATGGCGACCAGGTAGAGATACTTGAAGGCTTAAAGGAAGGCGAAACGGTGGTAACCAGCGGACAGATCAATTTGACCGATGGAACGAAAGTAGCACCAATTAAATAATTGTCGGAAGAGCAGGTCAAATCATTGCCGCCAGTTTAAAAAATTGAGTTGACAGACCGATTTGATCTCAATACTCATATCTCAATATTCATATCTCATTAATCAATGAAAATAACCGAAATATCAATCAAAAGACCTACGCTGGTGATAGTGGTATTCACTGTCCTCTCGCTAATGGGTTTATTAAGCTACTTCTCTCTTAACTATGAGTTGTTGCCTAAATTCTCACCCGCCGTAGTTTCTGTAAGCACCATCTACCCGGGAGCATCCCCGAGTGAGGTCGAAAATACCGTGACAAAAGAAATTGAAGACGCTGTGTCCTCGATGGAGAATATCAAGAAGATCGACTCACGTTCATATGAAAGTATCTCTGTAGTCACCATCACCTTAAATAGTGGTACTGATGTCAATCTTGCTTTAAATGATGCGCAACGTAAGGTAAATGCAATTCTGGCAAATCTTCCGGAAGATGTAAAGGCGCCAGCCCTAAATAAATTCTCCCTGGATGACCTTCCCATCATCACCATGTCTGCCTCGGCAAAAATGGACGATGCCGCATTTTATGACCTGATGGATAAGCGTATTGCACCGATCATTTCACGGGTTCCGGGTGTTGCCCAGGTTAACCTGATTGGCGGTGAAGAACGTGAGATTCATGTGGGCATTGATGCTGCCAAGTTAGAAGGTTACAGCCTTTCTTTATTGCAGGTGCAGCAAGCCATACAGAGCTCTAATCTTGATTTCCCTACAGGAAGCGTTAAGACAGAGAACCAGGATATTCTGATTCGTTTAGCTGGAAAATATAAGTCTGTTGATGATCTGAGAAACCTGGTAATTTCCACTTCATCCACCGGCGCCCAGATTCGTTTAGGTGATGTTGCTGATGTACAGGATACTCAGAAAGACGTAGAAAAAATAGCTCGGGTCGACCGACAGAATGCAATCGCCTTGCAGGTAATTAAACAGTCGGATGCGAATGCGGTAGAAGTAAGTGAAGGCGTACATAAACTGATCGCAACTGTAGAGAAAGACTATGCAAACGTCGGCTTGTCAGTTAAGGTGGCTAATGATAGCTCGGTCTTCACCCTGCAGTCAGCCGATGCGGTTATCCATGATTTAGTCCTTGCGATTATACTGGTAGCCTTTGTGATGCTTTTCTTCCTGCACAGTTTACGTAATGCGGTGATTGTAATGGTTTCTATTCCATTATCACTTATTGCAACCTTTATCGGGATGCAAATGCTGGGTTTCTCCCTGAATTTAATGTCACTTCTGGGATTATCTCTGGTAGTAGGTATCCTGGTGGATGATGCCATTGTGGTGTTGGAAAACATTTACCGTCACATGGAGATGGGTAAGAACCGAGTTCGTGCGGCTATGGATGCTACCAAAGAGATCGGCTTTACCGTAACCTCTATTACATTGGTAATTGTGGTGGTGTTCTTCCCGATCGCTATTAGCACCGGACTTGTTTCTGATATTCTGCGTGAATTCTGTGTGGTTGTTATTATCTCAACCCTGCTGTCGTTGCTGACATCGTTTACCGTTGTTCCGCTTCTTTCATCACGTTTTGGTAAACTGGAAAACATCACGAATCGTACCTTTTTTGGTCGTATCATTCTTGGATTCGAGAAGCAGCTACACCGATTTACGGCCTGGATCACCGGAATCTTAAAATGGTCTCTCGCTCATAAAAAAACAACGCTTGGAGTTACTTTCGGCTTGTTGATCGCTTCCTTTGCTTTACTGGGAGCGGGTTATATAGGAGCAGAGTTCTTTCCTAAAAGTGATAAAGGTGAATTTATAGTCCAGGTTGAAATGCCCAAGGATGCATCGATTGAACAAACCAATCAAATGACCCGCAAGGCTGAAGATTTCTTGTCTCAGCAAAAGGAGATAACTTCACTTATCACAACCGTCGGTCAATCGAGTGAAGGAATGGGTAGTTCGCAGTCAACCCCTTATAAATCGGAGATCACGGTAAAGTTAGTCGAGAAAAAAGACCGTGAAGATGAGTCAGCCATATATGCCGCTAAAATAAGCCGTGAGCTTTCTAAACTACTTATTGGATCAAAAGTAAAAACTGTACCTATCAGTATGCTGGGTACGGCAGAGCGCGCCCCAATAGAGCTAATTGTTATCGGTTCTGATCTGGACAGCGTAATGAAGTTTGCCGAATCAGCAAAAAGCCAGTTGGCCTCTACGGTAGGAGCCACAGAAGTAAAACTTTCTGTAGAAACCGGTAACCCGGAGATCCGCGTAAATGTGGATCGTGATAAGATGGCGGCATTAGGATTAAATCTTTCTACGGTGGGTGGAACTATGCAAACCGCATTCAGTGGTAATACCGATAGTAAGTTTCGCCAGGGTGAATATGAGTACGATATTAATATCCGCTATTCAAGTTTCAACCGTAAGAACCTGGATGACGTGAAAAATTTGCTTTTTGTGAACAATGCCGGTCAGCAGATTAGGTTATCACAATTTGCAGATGTGAGCGAAGCATCAGGTCCAAGCCAGCTGCAACGTCGTGATAAAAGTACAGCCGTTTCTGTACAGGCACAGTCAGTAGGCCGCCCTACGGGTTCAATTGTAACCGAATTCCAGGGAAAAGTTGATAAGCTTCAACGTCCTGCTGGAGTAAGTTTCGTGTGGAGTGGTGATATGGAAAATCAGAGTGAAGGTTTCGGAACTCTTGGGATTGCTTTATTAGCGTCTGTGGTACTAGTTTATCTGATTATGGTTGCCTTGTACGATAGTTTTGTATATCCTTTCGTGGTAATGTTCTCCATTCCGTTATCCATTATTGGAGCATTATTGGCTCTTGGTTTGACAAATAACTCCTTAAACATCTTTACCATTCTCGGTCTTATTATGCTGATCGGTCTGGTTGCCAAGAACGCGATCATCCTGGTCGATTTTACAAACCAGATGAAGAAAGAAGGAAAGAGCACTTACGAGTCATTGATCCTGGCTAACCAGGCACGTTTACGCCCCATTTTGATGACCACCATCGCGATGGTGATCGGTATGCTGCCGATTGCAATGGCTTCTGGTGCAGGTGCAGAATGGAAAAACGGATTAGCATGGGTAATTATCGGAGGACTGGTGAGTTCATTATTCCTCACCCTTGTTATTGTACCGGTTATGTACCAGATTTTTGATCGCCTGATTGAGAAGTTCAACGGCAAGAAGGAAGAACATACAATTGACGAACTGTTGGTTGCGTCTTACAATCATAAAGAAGTTAAAGAATACGAAGAAGAACCAGAATTGGTTTAAAGAGTTTTCATAGGTTAGGGTAGTTGAGAAGGGAGCGAGAGCTCCTTTTTTTTGTGCCGTCAGTAAATTAACGCGACTACCGATTAGCTGCGATCCCAGGCCTCCCAGGCTTTACATTCTACATCGCAGATCTTTCAACAGGACATAAACTTAAAGGATAACATATCAAAACATGATTCCCCAAAAACTAACCTGATTATCGGTGCATTTTATTAGCTACCCGAGTTCGGGATAACAGTATGATAACAATATGTTAACAGTATCACTGCAGTATGTTACCAATATCCGGAAATAGTGAGTACATGATAAATACACTGTCAACTAATAGTTGAATAATATTTTACATAAACGATTTCAGGTCAGCGGTAATAAAAAGTTTCGAGCACAAAAAAAATGTCCAGACGGTTTTGTCTGGACATACTTTGACTTACTGAAAATACTTAGCGGTTAGTTGGTATAATTGAAATTCTTGGTCTGGTTACCAATTTGAATTTTAAACTCACCGTTCTCGGTGACCGGTTTGTTGTTCATATCAATAAAAGAAAGGTCATCTTTCGTAAGTGTGAAGGTAACCTTCTTGCGTTCGCCGGGTTTTAAACTGATCTTATCGAACCTTCGCAGGCGTTTTACATCGGGTGTAAGGCTGGCGAAGAGGTCGCTGGTATATAATTCAACAACTTCTTTACCTTCTCTTTTACCGGTATTGCTGACATCAACAGTCACCGTTAAAGTAGCGGTTCCCTTGAGCTCGCCGGTGCTTAGAGCAAGGTTACTGTAGGTGAAAGTAGTATAACTTAACCCATGGCCGAAAACAAATTGTGGGTTAAAATCCGCGCTGTAGTTGTAAACACCTTCCGTAGTCTCACGTTCTTCAGCGGGCTTGTGGATGTAGCTGGCTACCGAGTTCGGGAACTGTGGATAGGTGTACGGCAGTTTTCCTGAAGGATTTACATCCCCGAAAAGAATGTCAGCCAGCGCATCACCACCATAATTACCGGGAAGATATGTTTGGATGATCGCCGGAACCTTATCCGCAAACTTGCTAATAATACGCGGACGTCCTTCGTTCAGCACCAGGATAACTGGTTTGCCGGTAGCGGCTAAGCGTTGCGCCAGTTCGGTTTGCAGATCAGATATGTACAGGTCATTTAAGTTGCCGGGTGTTTCGGTATAGGTATTCTCACCAATACAAAGAATGATCACATCAGCGGTTTTAGCAGCAGTGATCGTTCCTTCAAACTTATCCGTCAATTCTTCGTAGTACTTGCCATCCATTTTATAGCTTACTCCCGGCGAATAGGTCACATTAGTTTTCCCTGCTTTGTTTTGTAAAGCTTCCAAAATGGTGTTATAGCCTGCTGCAAATTCCTCGACCTTTTCACCCTGCCATGAATAGGTCCACGCACCATTTAATGTACGCATGGAATGTGCATTTGGTCCGGTTACAAAAAGCTTTTTACCTTTTGTAAGCGGCAGAATATTCTTTTCGTTTTTTAATAGTGTAATCGCTTCAGCGGCGGAGTTGTAAGCTTCTTTTTCAAATTCTTTACTTCCAAATTTCGGATAGTCCTTAATATTGGTAACGGGGCGCTCAAATAAGCCAAGTTCTTCTTTAACCCATAAGATCCTTCTCACGGCATCATTCAACCTGCTCTCTTTTACTTTGCCTTCTTTTACAAGGGCAATTAAATTATCACAGAACACTTCGTAATTGTAGGCTACCATAGACATATCAATACCTGCATTGATAGCAATTTCAATCGCCTCTTTGTGATCTTTGGCTATTTTGTCGCGGGTAAAAAGATTTTCAATATCACCCCAGTCGGTAATCACCAGACCTTTGAAGCCTAGTTCTTCCTTTAATAACTTGGTCAGGATATCATAATTAGCATGTACAGGAACGTTGTTGATAATTCCTGAGTTGATCATCACGGTATGCGCGCCTGCATCAATAGCTGCTTTAAAAGCTGGAAGATGATACTCTCTTAAGGCTTGCTCTGAAATATAAACCGGAGTACGGTCTTTGCCGGATGCCGGAACCATATATCCCAAAAAATGCTTTAACGAGGTGGCTACCTTTTCCGGATTAGATATGTCAGCATCTTTGCCTTCGTAACCTACGATCATCTCTTTCCCTAGCTCGGTAATGAGATAGGGGTCTTCGCCAAATGTTTCAAACTGGCGCGAGAAGCGGGGATCGGAACCAAGGTCAAGTACCGGGGAGAAGTTCCATGGAATTGAGCTTGCGCGGGTTTCATAGGCAGTGATTTCAGCGCCTTTACGGACCAAATCCCTGTTTCTTGCGGCTGCCTGCGCTATTTGCTGCGGAAAAATTGTTGCACCGGCAGTATAGGTAACGCCATGTACTGCGTCAACACCATAGATAACGGGTATGCCCAGCCGGGTTCCCTTGGTGGCTGCCTCCTGTATCTGACCGATGATCTGATTCCAGACCTGGGGCGTACGGGCGCGGTTATTTGCGGTGTTAAGTATAGAGCCAAGCTTGTAGGTTACTACAGCTTTCCTAAGTTTAGCAGTATCAAGCGAAAAAGGTTCGAAACTTGCGTAGCGGTTTTCCCCTTTGCCAATCACGTCAAGCGTGGCCTGGGCCATTTGGCCGACTTTCTCCTCGACTGTCATTTTCGAGATGAGTGCTTCAATCCTTGCGCTCGGTTTATTTGACCTGGGTCCTTGTGCCTGAACTGCCATGGGGAGAATCAGTAATGCGGATACATAAATACGACTGAAATATGGTTTCATTGTTTGATTATTTTGATTTTAAGTATGATAGGATCTTTTGGGTTTCTTCAGGATAGACTGCAATCTTATGACTGCGTAGCAAGTAGGGGGTCTTGTGGGTTCTTCCGGCCAGCTGAAAGGTGATCAGTTTAGATGGCTGTACGGGCATATGGCAGTCGATGCAGTTGTTGGTCAGATTTGCCTTACCAACTTCTGGGAGGAGGGGATGAGCGTCGGTATTATGACAGGTGTTGCAGCGCTGTGCGAAGAGGGCCGGATTGTTTTTCTCGGTCACGTGCGTATTGTGGCAGGAGGAACAATCCATTTCACTTTTGATAAAGCAGGCGCTCGAAGCAAGCATTCCGTACTGATTACCATGAACGTCCGGCTCTTTGGTGCTTCGGGTATATTGAGGAAAATAATATTCTGAGAGGGTATCACCGGGAGCAAAAGTGAATGTTGACTTCTGAGTCAGCTTGTCATTCCCGGAGTGGCAGACCGCACACATGTCGATCTTTTGCTGACGCGAAAGTTTATTAATCTGCGGAATATACTTTGGCGACTTCTCTTCGGGGTTCTCCTCATGAAACGCGACATGATTTGCTGCGGCACCATGGCAGCGCTGGCAGTCAATGCCGTAAATGGCAGCACCCTTTACAATCTCTTCTGACACTGATAGGCTGCCTGTCTTCACAATCTTTGTCTCGGCAAAGGAACTGTGGCATTCAAAGCAGCGGCTGATGATGGCTCGTTGAAAGTGGATACGGTCTTCCGGAAATCCAGGACTGTTGGTCCATTTATTTACGGACTTATAGTAAGTGAGGGGCAGTTGAAAAAGTGAGTTTTGTTCCCAGTAGGCATAGGTCTTTGCCTTTTCACCAGAGCCGAAGGTGATATCAAACCGGTGTGCTTCAATTTCTTTATTGTTAGAATAGGCTACCTGGTACATCTTATTGTCCCGGTTTTCGATAACCACCTTCAAACTGTCATTGAACGCAAATGTGTTATCAGCTTTCGGAAATTCTTTCAGATCGGTTGCTTCAGAGGAAGTGTGGAAATGAGAAGTTTCTGAAAACGTTTCGTTGATGTTACTGTGGCACTTAACACAGCTCTTGGGGTCTGCATAGTGGGCCCCCCGGATATCTGCGGACTTCTTTTTATTCAGATCAGAGCATTGCGATAAAACGAAAATCAAAACACCGATCGTCAAATAGATCCATAGAAGGCGTTTTGAGAATAGCATTGAGTCTTATTTTAAAAGTTGAAATGACTTGAAGTTAAATCCGCCTTTATCAGCGAGCACCCTGATTTGATTAGCTCCTTTTTTGAGTGTGATGTTGTTCAGCTGGACAGACTGCCAATGTTGTTCGCCACGCGTATTGGGTACAGCAAGGCTTTTGGTTGGAAGGTTATTGGCCAATACAGAAAGTTTGCCGGTATTATTCGCAGATGCTACATTGAGCTTTAATTTGTATTGTCCGCTTTTATCCGCATGAACAGTATATTGAATCCACTCGCCATCTTCTATTTTAGTGACGAAGTATGAGTCTGCCGGGGTAGTGCTTTTATGAATGTCTACACCGTCGTTGCGGTAAGTGCGACCCGAATTCCATCCAGTGCGATCAGTGCCTGTCGAGATATAGAACTCCGCGGAGTCTTTGTCGAAATAGGCAGCATTGCTGATGCCCAAGTCGTAATCCACAGCCTGGATCACTTTGCCAGCTGTATGCTTCTTAAAAGGAATGGCTTTGTTAGAACCTACTTGCCTGAACATGGCGTCAAGCACATCGTAGTGAATGATATTATTTTTCAGCAGGGTATTTTCAGCGATCTGCATCATTGTTTTGTAGCCTGCCTCGGCAGAAGGTTTAGGCCCTTTGCCTGCCCAGTAGTCTAACAGTTGCTGATAACCATCGTTAATTTTAACCTCCAGCGGATTGTTGAAGCCCATCTTTTTAAGGGGCCACCAGCACCAGCCGATTTCGTTTCTTTCCATCAAACTGATGGCCTGTGTAAACCAGACGTTTGAATTCTCGCCTGTTTCCCCCAGCCATATAGGCACATTGTATTTTTCCCGGATATCGAGGAAATGCTGGATAGAACCCTGCGTATTGTAATTCCAGTATTTATGGAAACTAACCACTGTTTTATCATCCCAGGTAGGCAGGATGCCGTTGTAGTTATTACCCCAACCGTTACCTTCGATGATAATAATGTGCTTTTTATCGACTTCCCGGATGGCCCTGGTAACGTCTACCATCAGTTTCTTCAAAGGAATATTACGTGGTTCTTTCAAGCCGTTCTTATCCGCCGGATCAGTGAAACCCCAGTTTGGTTCATTGATCAGGTCATAAGCGCCTATCCAGGGCTCGTTAGCATAGCGTTCAGCAAGCTTACGCCACAAGGTGATCATCTTATTACGATTATCTTCACTGTCCCACAGGGAAGGCGTATTCGGATCACGGTCAGATATGTTGAAGTCATTCCCCTGACCGCCGGGTGCTGCGTGCAGGTCAAGAATGAGATACATTTCATTTGCCTTACACCAGGCTAACAGGCTGTCGGTCATGGTGAAACCTTTCTCCAGCCAGGTGTTCTTGCCTTTAACAGGCTCGTCTTCAATTGGAAGGGTATAAAGGTTAAAGTGCATCGGTAAACGAACGGAGTTAAACCCCCATGCTTTCATCGAGTCGATATCGGCTTTTTGAGTGTGATTATTCAACCATGCATCGTAAAACTCGTTCGTTTTATCTTTGCCGATCACGTCTTGTATGCCAGCCTTAATCCGGTGTTGCTGTCCTTCTTTTGGGAAACGCAGCATATAACCTTCCTGCAGCATCCAGCCACCCAGCCCCATGCCGCGTAAAATCACCTTCTCGCCGGTTCCGTTGACTATAGATTTGCCTTTAACATCCAGAAAGCCCTGAGCTTTGAGATTGGTAGAAAGTAAGATGATAGAGGCGCAAACGAAGATATTGGAAAGAAGATATCGGACAGGTTTTTTCATTTAAGAAGAATTTTAACGATGGATGTTACCAAACATATGTTCCTACCGCACCGTTAGGCAGGGTAGAAGAGACTGATTTTCCGTTTGACTTAATATTAAAGGTTTGTGGTGTATTGCCGGCATTCAGAACGATAAGTACTTTCTTACCATCAGGCGTTTTGAAGGCCACGTTTTGTAAAGAAGCCAGGTTATTTGATTCAATGCGTACTGAACCCGGTCTGGAAAACTTAGAAGCATGGGCAATGATGTAGTAAGCCACATTTCTGCTCACTGAACTACCGGAGATGGTGATTGCTCCCAGACAAGTACTGCATCCGCCATCGGTATGAGGACGATAGTTTGCGTCAGCAGCCAAATTCCACTCTAACACATTACGGCTCCAGTTGCGGGTTGCTCCAATGATCAGGTTCTGGACATGCCACTTCAAATCCCCGCCAAAGTCACCAGGACCACCAACCCATTGCTCCGTAAAATAGATCCCTTTATCCGGATGGGCATTATGCACCGTGCTCAGTGCGCTGATATCTCCACCGTATAAGTGAAACGCGGAACCATCAATATATTTTTTAGCCTGAGGGTCATTCAATATAGATATTGGATAGTCAGGTTTATCTGCATTATGATCGTAAATGATAATCTTGGTTGTGATACCGGCCCTTTCAAATGCGGGACCCAGATGGTTCTTGATAAAGTCGGCCTGTTCATTGGCCATCATTAACATACTCGGGTTATTGCCCCCGTGAAGCGGCTCATTCTGGGGTGTCAAAGCATCAATGGTTATTCCTTCCGCTTTCATTGCCTGGATGTATTTAACGAGGTAACTGGCATAGACTCCATAGTATTCAGGCTTGAGCTTTCCGCCAACAAAACTGTTGTTGGTCTTCATCCAGGTTGGCGCCGTCCATGGGGATCCCATGATCTTTATGCTGGGACTCAGGGCAATTATCTGTTTCAACACCGGAATCAGATCAGTTCGCTCCCTGTCAAGATTGAAGTTCTTTAAGGTAATGTCTGTTTGGCCCGACGGCATATCATCGTAGGTGAACGGCACTGTACTCAAGTCCGAAGCTCCCACACTGATGCGCAGGTAACTGACTCCAATATGTGTGCTGTCTGTTAAAAACAGCTCTTTTAATAAGGCATCCTTTGCTGTGCCGCTTAATGTATTGATCAGCGAAGCACTGCCACCAGTTAAGGTGTAGCCAAAGCCATCAATAGTTTGGTATGTTTTGCTTTCATCAACTTCTATGGAAGGATTTTGATTACTGGCAGTGGAGAATAGAAGACTTGTATTCTGTTTAGCGAATGCACTTGAACGGTCGGATTTGGTCAGATAAAACAATACATCTGTTTTAACCGGTTCAGGTTTTGGTGGAATCACCGAAGGATTGTCACCGCCTGTCGTCTTCTTCTCGCAGGCTGTGGTAACCAAGACTAACAATGCCAGGCTCAATAATCTATAAGCGCCTGTCCTGAAAATATACATATATTATTTGTTACTTCTCGATTAACTTATAAACCCTTACGTAGTCAACATCCATTTTCTGTGGTAAAACAGAAGGGTCTACACCCTGGGCACCTCCCCAGTTGCCGCCAAAGGCGACATTTAACAATAGGTGAAATTTCTTATCGAATGGCCATACGGCAGATCCTTTTCCTTCATTGAGGAACTCATACATCTTTTCTCCGTCAATAAAACCTCTGATAGAGTAGGGTGTCCAGTCAATCCGGTAAACGTGGAAATCTGTACTTGCCCCGGTAACTAATTTTTGTTTACCGTTTTGCGTACCAATAGAATGGTTATAAGCTTCGGTGTGCACGGTTACATGTACATTGTCCTGGTCATAACCCACGTGTTCCATAATATCAATTTCTCCGGACTTTGGCCATCCGCCATAAGCCCAGTCGGTTGGCAGCATCCATATAGCCGGCCAGGTACCTTTACCTGTAGGTAATTTTGCTTTTATTTCGAAACGGCCATAAAGAAAGTCTCCTTTGCCTTTGGAGACCACCCTTGCTGAAGTGTACTCCTTACCGTTCATATTTTCTTTTCGTGCGCTAATGGTCAAAACGCCATTTCCGACGGATGCGTTATTAGTACTGTTTGTATAATATTGAAGCTCGTTATTTCCCCAGCCATCGCCGCCTATATCGTATCCCCATTTGGCTGTATTCGGTGCGCCAGAATAATCAAATTCATCGGACCATGTTGGCGTCGCTTCGAATGTCCATTCTTTATCAACCGGTTTAACAACCACAGGGGGAGGTATCGAACCACCGGGCGTGTCCTTTTTAGAGCAGGAGCTCATAATAAGGAATAAACTGCTGGCAACTATAGAAGTTATCATATTCTTATTGTTTTGCATTTTGGCGAATGGAATTAGTTGATCGGGGGACTTCGAGAGATTAAATCCGGACAATTGATCATCATTTGAGCTTGCCGGATTGACCGGCAAGCTCTATGACAAAATTGCAAAAAGGTCAGGAAAACCTGACCTTTTTAGTTATGATTAAAGTAGTTTGATATCGTCTATGTAGAACAAACCTGCGATGTGATTTCCTTCACCGCCGATCTGAATAACCAGTCTGTCAAGATCTTTTCTGCTGACAGCGCCACTGAAATCGAACGTAAGCTCAACCCAACGGTCAGTTTGTGTAACCTGCTGGATTACTTCCACCTGGTTAACCCATGGCTGAGCAGAGGTGCCATCCTGTAGTTTAACAGAAACTTGTTTCAACAAACGAGGATTAGCCCATGACTCTCCAGCTGCAGTTGTAAAGTCGTTTGAACCAGGAATATAAACCTTTAAAGAGATTTTGTTCCTTGTAGTCAGATCAAACTTATAGTTGAAATCAGCGAACATGTTTGCAAACATGAAACCAGAACCTTCCTGTTTCACATACATAGCAGCCTTAGCTGATGTATTGATTGGCAGTGGAAGCGGGTTATCGTAGCTTTCGTTTAATGTCAGGTTTTCCTTTTTCCAGGTTACGTTGCCATCCTGATCGAAATTATCGAAGATATCAGCCGACTTAATTGGCTTGGCTTCGATAGGTCTAACATAATCTGCACGTACTAAACGCTGATACCATGTATCACCGGCTTTTTTAGAGATCCCACGGATATACAACTCATCTTCATTTAAAGTTAAGATCTCGTATTTAGTAGTGCCGGTATAGTAACCGATAAAGCCACCGCCTGAAATAACCAGGTACTTTTTGCCGCCTTCTTCCAGGATACTCCATACTGTGTTAGCAGCAGGGGTATAAGGTACAGTCACGTCACTTGTAGCAGCAGGCGCTCCCAGATCGGTAACAAACTCAAAGTTGGAAAAGGTGGTGTTGTTGTTCTGATTTGTAAACTTGAAGCCGTTCAGATTGAAGGTGATCCGGTCATCATACAAACCTTCTGAAGCCTTTTCATTCGCGCCAGCAGTATACCATTCAGGGGTTGCACCGCCAGTGGGACCTACTCCTAAATGACCTTTGGTTTCACCTTCTATACGCCAGGTTTTGCCGTTAGCTGCTGTTGCGCCACCAGTAAGGAAGTTATAATCCTCACGGTTCAACATCGCTACGTTAGTAGCAGCAATCTCAACAGTCTTAGTGTTAGATGCGTAACCACCTTTAGTGAACACCGTCAATTTTACGGTATACGTCCCCTTAACGGCATAAGAACCATTTACCTGAGCACCGTCCCCTGTATTACCGTTTCCAAGATCCCAGATGGCAGTAATTGTGCCCGGAGTTTCGTTCTTGAAGTTAATGATGTTAGGATTGGCTGCATCAGCCGTTGCTGAAAACTTCACAACATCTGAAGTCGGAGCCGGCCCAAGCGAGCCGTTGAATTCTTCCGGGCTGCAAGACGCAAGTAGAAAACCTGCAAAAGAGGCCAGCAGAAAATATATTTTAGATATTTTGAATATTGATTTCATACGTTATAGATTAATATCCAGGGTTTTGAACCAGTTGAGTATTGTTTAATTCTGATAGAGGGATTGGAAGAATCTCATGCTTCCCAGTCACAAATCCTCTGGCTCCCAAAGCGGCACCTGCTTTTCCGGTTCTTACCAGATCATACCAGCGGTGTCCTTCAGAAGCTAACTCCATACGACGTTCCAGATAGATATTATCTAAAGTTGCCGGGGCTGGGTTTAAGCCAACTCTTGCCCGAACTGCATTCAATAACGCTGCTGCTCTTGCTGCATCACCACCACCTTGTACAAGGGCTTCAGCTTCCATCAGGTAAGTGTCCGCAAGACGGATTTCGATGTAGTCATTCGGCCAGTTTAAAGCAGGCTCACCACCGCCTTTAGATTGATACTCAATTTTCGGTGCGAATTTTTCGATAAAATATCCGGTATTCATATAGCCCTTTTCGTAAGCTGCTTTTCCGGCTTTTTCCAGACTGTCGATATTTGCAATGGTATACGGATAGCGAGGATCCTTTTTCATCATTACCGCAAATGAAGTAACGAAAGGATTGAAGCTCCATCCTGATACGTAGATTGGACCTGAATAACCCCGTGGACCAAACATAGTTACCGCAACGTTACCTTCAAAGTTACCCCAGTTACCCCAGCCTGAATTTGATTGGGTTGTTTTCACAATCTCAAGAATTGACTCGGAGTTAAACTTATTAGTAGGGAGGAAAATATCACCAAAGTTGGTTAACAGCTTATAGCCATATTTACTAGTTCCGCCTGGTGTACCGTTAACTTCAGCAAACTGAGCTGCCGAGGCTGACCACTTCTTCTGATACAACAATACTTTACCTAATAGTGCTTTTGCAGTTCCCTGAGTTGCTCTGCCACCTTCTGTCGTGGCAGGAACTGTTAGAGGAAGGTTAGGAATAGCTTCTGCAAGATCTTTTTCAACCTGAGCCCACACAGCTTCAGGAGCTGCCTGTGTTGCTGTATATATTTCTTCAGTAGAAATTGGTGCAGTAAAAAGAGGTACATTCTTGAATAATCTTACAAGATCAAAGTAGTAATACGCTCTAAGAAATTTAGCTTCAGCGATGTATCTGGTTGTTGTCGCATCATCAAGACCCGGAATACCGGCCTCAACTTTTGTCAGCAATACGTTTGCTCTTGCAACACCCGAAAAATTCCGGTTCCAGTAATCTCCCTGAGGACCTTTTGACGGATCGAGTGTATAATTACTCCACACCTGCCAGGTTTCCATATCTGCTGATCCGCCACCACCTGCAACATGATCATCAGAAGCACTGTTTAAAGCGCCAAAGTTGTGGTAAGTATTTACCGTCTCAAATCCCATGGGATCATAAGCAGCTACCAAGCCTGCAAATGCTTGATCTGCATTTTGATAATACGTGGATTCCAGAAGGGTTCCTCTCGGATCAACCTCCAGGAAATCTTTCTGACATGCAGCCATCACAAGCAGACCTGCTGCCATAGCTGTAAATGCTTTTATATTGAATCTTTTCATCTGTATGTTTTTAATTATAGTCCAATATTTAAACCGAATAAGAACGACCTTGACTGTGGGTAGATACCCCTGTCAATACCGTAGCTTCCTCCGGTTCCAATTTCAGGATCAAAACCAGTGTATTTGGTAAATGTTACCAGGTTATTACTGCTCACATAGATACGGGCTTTGCTTAATCCTGCTTTGCTGATTAATGAAGTAGGTAAAGTATATCCTAACTGCAAAGTCTTGATGCGGAAGTAATCTCCGTTCTCTAAGAAGAAACTTGATGGGTTTGAGAAGTTCCTATTCTGATCATCAGTAGTCAACCTTGGGTAGTTGTTCGAAGTTCCTTCGCCAGTCCAGCGGTTTAATGCTTCAGACTGCCAGTTTGCGTTAGGAATGTCTAATCGTCTTACTCCCTGGAAAATCTGATTGCCTGCAACGCCCTGACCAAAGATAAGGAAGTCGAAGCTTTTGTAATTTGCATTTAAGGTAAGACCATAAGTCATATTAGGAGTTGGATCCCCAATGAATTTACGGTCAGCCTCATCGATTTTTCCATCAAGGTTTAGATCAGAATAACGGAAGTCACCTGGTTTAGCGTTCGGCTGAATCATGCCATTAGTACCGGTGTATGCATTAACCTCCGCAACATTTTGAAAGATTCCCTGAGTTTCAAATCCGTAGAATGAACCGATAGCTTCGCCAACGGCCGTACGGGTAATAGGGTAGGAGCTGTTTTGGATGCTTGCACCTCCGTTTAAGAATGCCTTGTTTTCTCCAAGAAAAGTTACTTCGTTTTCCAGGAAAGACAGGTTACTGTTAACAGACAGGTTTAATTCTCCTAACTGTTTGCGATAGCCAAGTTCAAACTCAACTCCTCTGTTTTCCATGTCGGCAACGTTACCCCATGGCTCGCCGGTTGAACCAACGTATCCAGGAAGTGCAATAGTCTGCAATATTCCGCTTGTCTTTTTATTGTACCAATCGAAAGTGAAATTGAAGTTTTCAAACAAGATCGCATCTAAACCAATGTTCAGCTGACTGGTTTCTTCCCATTTCAAATCAGGATTAGCCGGAGCGTCAGGACTGTAACCAATGTAATAGTTGTCGTAACCGAACACATAATTCCTATTAGCACCTACTGTTGATATGTAACGGAAATCTCCAAGATTATCGTTACCCACTATACCATAAGAACCTCTGATTTTTAACGTGTTTACCACTTTGTTTTCACTCCAGAAATCTTCACGTGAAGGAACCCATCCCACAGACGCTGAAGGGAAGTATCCGTATTTGTTATTACTACCAAATCTGGAAGAACCGTCACGGCGCACAATACCGGTGAAAAGATATTTTTCGTTAAAGTCATAAGTTACCCGACCGAACAATGAACTTACAGTATGATTAATGCCTTCATAAGCATCAGTGGTTCTGTTCGCAGTAGGAACTTTAAGGTTAAAAGAAGCTTCTTCAAAACTAGTTGCAGCGATATTGCTGAAAGACAAGTTCATACCGCTTGAATTATTATCTACGTAAGCTCCCTGTCCGGCAAGAACAGTAAAGCTATGTTGACCGACAACTTTAGAATAAGATGCGGTGTTCTCTAAATTCCAGTTGAATGCCTGGTTTCTGTCGCGGTTAAAAGATGTTTGAGTGCTTTGTGTAGCTGCATTCAAATAGTAGATCGGTCTGAAACTTTCGCCACCCCAATAGGCTAGTTTCGCTCCCAATGATGATCTGAATTTCAATCCTTTGATTGGTTCAACTTCCGCATAAACGTTACCTACTATATTGTCAGACCAGCCGTAGTTACCAAGCTGTGTTTGAATGTATGCAAACGGGTTAGTCATCTCCTGAGCAACCGTTTGAGAGATACCATATTGATTGCCGTTCGCGTCGCGGACAACAGGCTGACGGTTGTAGAATTCTATTAAAGCCGGATCAGTTTCTATTATAGGCGTAATAGGATCAAGGTTCAATACAGAGCTTAACGGACCTCCGAATTCTGTATTAGTTCCTAAACCACCCTGGCTCTTAATACGCGAGTAACCTAAGTTTTGACCTACATTTAGCCAGTTCTTTATTTTATGCGTTGAGTTAAGACGTACGTTATGTCTTTTGTAGTTTGATATTGCGCTCGCTATAATACCTTCCTGATCAGTTAAGCCAAAAGAAGAATAAAAAGTCGACTTCTCATTTCCTCCACTGATACTTAGTTCGTGGTTTTGGATACCTGCGTTGTTATTGAAAAGGGCATCCTGCCAGTTTGTACCTTCTCCAAATGACTGTGGGTCTGAGTAAATAACACCTCCGCCACCAGCTACCGAAGCCTCATTTCTAAGGGTAGCATACTCAGTGGCATTAAGCATATCCAACTCTCTTACCGGAGCTTGATTTCCGTAGTAGCCAGCATAATTAATGTTCATGCTGCCTACTTTACCTTTTTTAGTAGATACAAGGATTACCCCACTAGCTGCCCTTGCACCATAGATCGCTGCCGAAGCAGCATCTTTCAATACTTCAATAGACTCGATATCATTCTGATTTAGGTAATCGATACCGCCAACGTCAACAACAACACCATCCACAACATAAAGTGGATCACTGTTGCCGATTGTGGTGGTACCTCTGACACGTACTGTAGAGGAAGCGCCGGGAGCACCTGAACTGGATGCAATCGTTAAACCTGAAGCACGTCCCTGTAATGCCTGTTCAACCCGAGTTACCACCTGGTTTTCAAGTGCTGCTGCTGTTACGTTTGAAATAGCGCCTGTTACAACACTTTTCTTCTGAGTACCGTACCCTACCACTACCACTTCTTCTAAGGCACTGGTGCTTTCAGTCAAAATAATATTAATAGGGTTACTGTTATTCACAGTGAAGGTTTGGGTTTCCATTCCCAATTGTTTGAACTCTAATATGGATCCCATCTTTGGAACCCTTATAGAAAAATTTCCGGAAGCATCGGTACTGGTACCGGTTGTTGTTCCCTGAATTGTAACGGTAACCCCGGGCAATGGTAAGCCATCTGCCTTCGAAGTTACTTTTCCACTTACCTGTTGTTCTTGTACCTGCGAAAAAGCAGGACTAAAAAGCACACAGGAAATGAAGAGAAATAAAGTAATCATTCCTTTCATAAAAGATAATTTAATTGGTTTTTATTTGGTTAGCAGGCTACTTGGGGAGGTAACCTAAAATCAAAAGTAGAAGGTTAATACTACATCCGTCTTTTTTTCACTACTACATAACCTATACAGAGCTCCTTTTTTTTAAAAAAAACCGCATTTTAGATGCTACATGCCTACTACAACATAATCACTACATGTAGCGTATAAATTCTATATTTAGATTTTGAAAATAAGCCGGATAACCAAATTAATTTAGATGAGATTCTCCCCCGTACTGTTTTTTCTAATTTTTTATTTTTCCAATCTAAATGCACAAAATCAGATAGGCACTCCTCAAATCATTAACTATAATAATTTGTCATATAAAGCAGGTACCCAAAATTGGGATGCGGGGCAGGACAGGTTTGGAATTATGTATTTTGGAAATAACGAGGGCTTATTAACCTTTAATGGAACTTTTTGGAACCTCTATCCTTTACCAAATAAAACAGTAGTCAGATCTTTAGCAATTCATCCCAATGGACGGATTTATGTGGGTGGCCAGGATGAAGTGGGTTATTTTTTTCCTGATCTAAACGGCAAACTGGCTTATCACTCTTTGAGAGATCTGATTCCAGTTAAGGATCGGCAATTTGCTGATATCTGGGATATTAACATTCTGAACGGCCAGATATTTTTCAGATCAATTAGTAAGATCCTTCATTTCCAGGACGGAATCTTGAAAGTTGTCATGCCCGCTAAGCAATGGGAATTTTTGGGTGTGGCAAATAATACCGTCTACGCGCAGGAGAGAACAAGAGGACTAATGATTTTCAAAAATGGTAACTGGACACCTGTCTGCCAGGATCCTCTCCTCAAATCGATTACGATCACCTCTATATTGGGATACAGCGAGGATTCCTTGTTGATCACCACTTTGAAAGACGGCCTTTTTCTTCTCAGGGGGTCCAGACTTTCAAGAAAAGTGACTCCACAGGATCAACTTCTTTATAACGATCGGATCTATTCTGCTATCCCCGTAAATAAGAACTGGTATGCTCTCGGAACCACGTCCGGCGGGGTGATCATCATCAATAAAGACGGCAAGCTTATTCAAAAATATTCCTACTCCGAAGGGTTGCAGAAAAACAATATTCGAGGTCTCTTTGTCGATCAAAATAAAAACCTTTGGCTGGGTCTTGATGACGGAATTGATTTTATGGCCATTAACAGTGCCATCAAACAAATTCATCCCGACGACAAAAAGCAGGTCACTAGTTACGCAATCAGGATGTTTGAGGATAGACTTTACATTGGTACATCCAATGGCTTATTCCGTTCGTCTTTAATAGTTCCCTCCGAGCGCGATATTAGCTTGTCTCCGGGCCACTTTAATGAAATACCAAACACCAAAGGCCAGGTATGGGGACTAGATGAAATTAACAAACACTTACTTCTCGCACATGAAGATGGAACTTTTGTTGTCAGAGATAATTTAGTTGACCGAATCTATTCTTATCCGGGCACCTGGCTCTTCAATTCTGTTTCGACTGTCTTTCCTTCAAAAAATATAATTGCTGGTACTTATACCGGACTTCACCATCTAACCTATAAGGATGGGAGGTTCTATGATCAAGGTTCTATTAAAGGGATTAATGACCCGCTGCGCTTTACGGTGTATGAAGAAAGCTCAAATGCGGTATGGGCGTCCCATCCGTATCACGGGGTTTATAAGATAGAACTTTCATTCAGCCAAAATCAGATTCGTAAAACAACCCTCTTCACAAAAAAGAATGGTTTGCCATCCACTCTTTATAATTACGTTTTCAAAATAAAGAACAGAATAGTTATTGCCACTGAAAAAGGCATTTACGAGTATAACAGTAAGAAAGGCACTTTCATTCCCTCTCCACAATTCCATAAAACGCTGGGGAATCTTTCTATACAATACCTCAAAGAGGATCCTGCCGGAAATATTTGGTTTATCACTAATAAAGAAGTTGGAATCGTGGACTTTAAACAGCTTAAGGCAAATAAACCTTACACAATTGTGTACTTCCCCGAGTTAGCGTCTAAAGTTGTTGGCGGATTCGAAACGATTTATCCCGTAGATCAGAATAATATCTTTATTGGTGCCAATAAAGGAGTGTTCCATATCAATTATGAAAAGTATATTGAGAATATTAATAAGCTGAATCCGCTGATTAGTAAGGTCAAAGCATTTGGAAAAAGCGATACCGTTATTTTTGGTGGCTATTTTCTCAATAAAAAATTGCCTGCAGCAACCCAGGACCCTGAGTCTGTTTTGTCAATTCGGAATAGTGATTTCAATTCCATTCATTTCGAATATGCTTCTACTCTGTACGAGCAGCAGGATAACATAGAGTTCAGCTACCAATTGGCGGGTTTCGACAAAGGGTGGTCGGCATGGTCTGAAAAAAGCGAGAAGGATTATACAAATCTTTCGGCTGGTACCTATACATTTAGAGTGAAGGCCCGTAACAATCTCGGGAATTCGTCCGCTCCGGTCGCATACACTTTTAAGGTTCTGCCGCCATGGTATCAAAGCAACCTCGCCTATCTGCTATACTGTATCGTGTTTATATCACTGTTCATTTTACTGGTTAAATGGCAGAATAAGAGACATATAAAAGAGCAGGCAAAGTTAAGGTATCTCCATCAACTCGAAATTGATAGGAATGAGAGCGAAATTGTAAAGCTCAAAAATGAAAAGCTTGAGCATGATGTAAATTTTAAAAACAAGGAGTTAGCAAGTACCACGATGCATCTTGTACAACGTGGCAAGGTGCTGAGCAAAATAAAAGAGGTAGTATCAAACTTGCAAAAAATGCCTAATGCTGAAAATAGCTCCTCTGATTTTAAACAGATCTTTCGTTTATTGAATGAGGTTGAAAAGAGAGATGCTGACTGGGATCAGTTTTCAATCCATTTTGATCACCTGCATTCTAATTTCTTATCAGATATTAAAGAACGGCATCCAAATCTTACGCCGAATGAATTGAAGTTATGTGCATATCTAAAGATGAACCTCTCTTCTAAAGAGATTGCCCAGCTGATGAGCATCACCATCAGGGCCGTTGAGGTAAGCCGGTACAGGTTAAGAAAAAAGCTTAACATACCTTCCGACGCCAACCTCTTCGATTTTATTATACAGTCGATTAGTAAGGATTCAGCCTAAGTTGCAAAATGGCTCATATTTAAAATGTTGATAATTTGTCAAAACATTTTTTCAAAAGTATTTAATGGTATTGTCTTTTTATGTTTTTTCTGACCGCTATTGTTTTATTAACTGTATTTATTTCGTAGATTCCTCTTCCAAAGCAAATCCGTTTCCAGCAGTTTCAAGCCGTTCCCTGATCGCCGACATCCCTTTGTTTTGATACTAAGGATATTTGTTCAGCGTTAAAATTGTCTATTGTAGTTGGCAGCTCAGCCTAAATTTTGAACTTTTAAATATTACCAGCATGATTGAAGCTTTTGATATCAGTGTACAATTAGAAACCGGTATTGCAGAGATATTTGTGATTCCATTCGAAATACCTGAAGGCGATAACACAGCCGGCTATTTACTCGTATTAAATACCCTGACAGTGGGATCTATCCAGATGGACGCTGACTGCACATGGGTAACAGAAGATGACCTCCCCTGGAACGATGCTGAACTGCAGGTTATTGGAGATGAGATTGGATATCATCTTCTCCTTTCGATATCCCTATAGGGCTAGATCGATCTCTTAACCAGCGTGTAACTTAAAAATTTCTGTCCTTTTCATTATTACGATAGCTTAGAAACTAAGCACTGCGGCCAAAGGTTGACCTATTATTACATATTGAACCCGCACTTTATCAAAGCTGCACCATATCATTCCATTATTTTCTTGAACCAGCCTCCGTTTCACCGAAATAATTTACTTTCATAAATGATTTTTATTGTGATGGGAGTATCAGGTTGTGGTAAAACAACCATTGGTTCCAGACTGGCTGAAAAGCTGGGCTTACCTTTCTATGATGCTGATCATTTTCATCCTTTGTCAAATATTGAAAAGATGAAGAACGGCATCCCTCTAAACGACCAGGACCGGATGCCATGGCTTGAAGAGTTAGCAAGTAATCTCCGGCAATGGGAAGAGCGGGGAGGCGCAGTACTGGCGTGCTCGGCTTTAAAAGAGCACTATCGTCAGGTTCTTCAAAATGACCTTCAGGTTAACTGGATTTATCTGGATGGTACACGCGATATAATATTAGCCCGATTAGAATCACGAACAGAACATTATATGTCGCCGGCAATGCTGAACTCCCAGCTGGAAGTTCTTGAAAAACCCGCTTACGGCTTGCATGTCGATATATCTGGCAGTCCTGAATTAATCGTTCAGGAAATCTTAACTAAACTTAATAGCATGAGTCCACCATCAGAGTTCGGGGTATTGGGTTTAGGAGTTATGGGCAAAAGCCTAGCATTAAATCTTGCGGAAAAAGGCATCAGGGTTGCAGTTTATAATCGGCAAGTTCCTGGCAAGGAAGAGGATATAGCAGAGAAAATGATCGCCGAAAATCCTTCTTTTTCCACCTTAAAAGGTTTCGATAAACTGGAGGAATTCATTCAAGCATTGAAGAAGCCCCGTAAAATCCTCTTGATGATCTACGCAGGTGCAGTTGATCAACAGCTCCATCAGCTGCTAGATATGCTCGAACCGGGAGATGTGGTTATTGATGGGGGGAATTCCCACTATAAAGATACGATCCACCGAACAGCTCTATCAAGCGCCAAAGAAATCCTGTTTGTAGGAACGGGCATTTCAGGAGGGGAAGAAGGTGCAAGACGTGGGCCGTCTATCATGGCCGGAGGATCAGAGCGGGGCTACATACTCATTGCCAAGTTCCTGGAGGCAATTGCCGCGAAGGATAAATCAGGTAATCCTTGTGCTGCTTACATCGGGCCGGGGGGCGCGGGCCATTTTGTCAAGATGGTGCACAACGGCATCGAGTACGCTGAAATGCAGCTACTGGCCGAAGTATACGGCTTGCTTAAAAATTTGTTAAGATTTACACCGGATGAGATAGTCAACGTTCTGAAGCACTGGCAGAACAAAGACCTTAGCAGCTATCTGCTCCAAATTACTATCGAGATTCTGCAGAAGAAGGAAGGGGATCATCTGCTTCTCGACTTGATCGTTGACCAGGCTGAACAGAAAGGAACTGGAGGACTGTCAATAAATGCGTCCCTGGAGTATGGTGTGCCTTATAGTCCGCTGGCTGAAGCAGTAATGGCACGTTCGCTGTCAGCGATGAAAGCCAGCCGCGTGAAGGCTGCTGCTCTGTATCCAACGCAAACATTTACTGAGGACATCAACCGGATAGACTTTGTTAAAAGTTTAGAGAATGCGTACCGAGCATGTCGAATCATTAACCACAATATTGGCTTTAACCTGATTATTGAAGCAGCGAAACATCATCATTGGGAACTTGATTTAAGTGAGATCGCACGCATCTGGACAAACGGCTGTATTATCAGGTCTGCCCTGATGGAAGATCTGTCGGAAATCTTAAAGAGAGATGAGACTATTCTTACTTCACCGCAAATCGTGCAACAAATAAGGAATTCGCAAACGGACCTTGCTTTTACAGTAGCTCAAGGTATTCAGCAAGGTATAGCTTTAGCCGTTATGTCAGCTGCGCTGAACTATTTTCTTGCCTACACAACTGCAGATTCCACGGCAAACCTTATTCAGGCACAGCGTGATTACTTCGGAGCCCATACTTACACCCGAAAAGACAAACCGGCGGGTCAATATTTTCATACTAACTGGAAACCTCGATACGATGATTGATTACTCGTTGATGTTTGCCGTTATAGCCGGCATTGCCTTATTGTTAGTTTTAATATTATATTTCAAAATCCAGGCATTTCTATCCCTGCTGATTGCAAGTATTTGCGTAGGCCTGATGGCCGGCATGCCCGCATTGGATATTGTCGACAGTATTCAGAAAGGCATGGCTAATACCCTCGGATATATTGCCATTGTAGTAGGACTCGGTGCAATGTTTGGTGCTATCCTTGAGACCTCGGGCGGTGTGCAGTCGCTGGCAGCTTATATACTTGATAAAACCGGCGAAAAACGGGCCTCCTGGGCATTAGCTGTAACAGGATTTCTGGTCAGCATACCGGTCTTTTTTGATGTTGGTTTTGTCATACTGGTGCCGATAGTGTACGCGTTGCAGAAAAAAACCGGAAAGTCTCTCCTGTATTACGGACTACCGCTTCTCGCCGGCCTAGCGGTTACCCATGCTTTTGTTCCGCCTACCCCGGGGCCTGTCGCGGTGGCGAGTATTTTGGGTGCCGACCTTGGATTAGTGATTGCTGCTGGATTTATTGCCGGTATCCCGGCTGCGATTGTAGGCGGCCCCCTTTTTGCCGGTTACATATCAAAAAGGATCTATGTAGAAACACCATCTTTTTTCGAAACAAAAGTCAGTCCCTCAAAGCTTCCTTCTCCGGGTATCATTCTGGCTCTTGTAGCATTACCATTGCTTCTGATTTTGATGAATACCTACCTCGATAGTCCTTTGGGAGACAATATTCCTTTGTCTGAAGGAGCGAAAGATATCTTCAAAATGCTTGGCCATCCATTTATCGCACTAATATTGGCGAATCTGTTTGCCTGGTATCTGTTGGGTATTAGAAAAGGATTCAGCAAAAAAGAACTGCTCGATATTAGTACCGCTTCCTTAGGTACTGCCGGTATGATCATCCTGGTAACCGGGGCGGGAGGAGTATTTAAAGAAATATTAACTGAAACAGGTACAGGTAAAATGTTAGCCGAAGTGATGACACGGTACGGTTTTTCGGCTTTATTTTTTGCTTTCCTTACATCGGCAGCTATCCGGATCATGCAGGGATCTGCTACCGTAGCCATGATAACCGCGGCCGGAATGACAGCCTCGTTTATGGAAGGTTTCGATTATAGCGACTATCACCGGGCTTTGCTCGTCATAGCGGTCGCGTCCGGAGCAAGCATCCTTTCGCATGTTAATGATAGTGGCTTCTGGCTGGTTAGCAAATACTTCGGGCTTACTGAACGCCAGACTCTTCGCTCCTGGACTGTCGTGACCACGTTGATAGCAGTCACAGGTTTTCTGATGGTATTGCTGATGAGTGCCCTTATCTAATCTCCTTCGTCTTACCGATTTGACTTTTTTCATTAAAGATAGTTGCTCTTAAATACATATTATCGTAATATTGCAATATTATGGGAATCACCAAAAGTAATCTATTTACAACGCAGCAAAACGAGCTTTCTGTCATGCTCAAAGCCCTTGCTCACCCCGCACGGATTGCCATTCTTCAGCATTTGTCGAAAACAAAAACGTGCATCTGCGGCGATCTCGTTGAACAACTTGGCCTGGCGCAGGCTACCATATCTCAGCACTTAAAAGAACTAAAAACCGCTGGTTTCATCAAAGGATCTATAGAAGGAGCCAGTATATGCTACTGTATAAATAGCAGGGTATGGGAAGACTGCAAGCTAATGCTCGACCAGCTATTTACCCAAATTAAAACAGCCGAATCCTGCTGCTAAACATTCAATTATTTCACCGGGAGATTGCTTAGAACAATTACTTATTTTTTTTATGTCTGCAAATAACTGCGCACCCGCCGCAAATCGCCAAACGCTAAGCTTTTTGGATAGCTATTTAACCTTATGGATCTTTCTGGCAATGGGTGTGGGGGTAGGTATCGGTTACTTCCTCCCGTCTTCAGCGGGATTCATTAATTCCTTTTCTTCTGGCACTACCAATCTGCCATTGGCCATTGGATTGATCCTGATGATGTATCCGCCTTTGGCGAAAGTTCAATATGAAAAGCTGGGGGAGGTGTTTCGCAATACAAAGATACTTGGAGCTTCATTGCTTCTTAACTGGGTAATAGGGCCCATACTGATGTTCGCGCTGGCAATCACCTTCCTGCAGGATCATCCTCATTATATGATCGGGCTTATCCTTATAGGTCTGGCACGTTGTATCGCTATGGTAATCGTTTGGAATGAATTGGCAGAGGGTAACCGCGAATACGCAGCCGGGCTGGTGGCCTTAAACAGCGTTTTCCAGGTACTGCTTTATAGTGTTTATGCTTATGTATTCATCACCGTTCTGTTGCCTTTATTCGGCTTGCAAGGCATCGAGGTCAACGTCAGCATGAGCCAAATAGCCGAAAGTGTGGCCATTTACCTGGGATTACCTTTTGTTGCCGGAATTCTTAGCCGTGTAATATTGATCCGTTTAAAGGGAAATGTGTGGTATAAAACCAAATTTATTCCGTTCATTTCACCAATTACACTGATTGCCCTTCTTTTCACTATCCTGGTAATGTTTTCACTAAAGGGAGAAATGATCGTACAGATCCCAATGGATGTAGTCAGAATTGCAATTCCTTTGGCCATTTATTTTGTGTTGATGTTCTTATCAAGCTTTTTTTTCGGGAAATATCTTGGGGCGGACTATTCGAAAAACGCGTCGATCGCTTTCACAGCTGCCGGAAACAACTTTGAACTGGCAATCGCGGTTGCCATCGGTGTATTCGGCATCAATTCGGGTGAAGCCTTCGCCGGTGTTATCGGGCCACTGGTTGAAGTGCCTGCGCTGATCATCCTGGTTAAGGTATCTTTCTGGCTGCGTGATAAATACTACGGGAAGGTTCAACCCGAACCGATAGAATTAAGAACGATTGAATCGGAAATCTAATTCATCATGATCTTATATCTATTGTCTTACATCTCAAATCTTTACTAATGAAAATTGCACTTTTCTCTGACATTCATGCAAATCTTCCCGCGCTTGAAGCCTTTTTTAATGATGTAGATAACCGGCATCCAGATGTTATTTATTGTCTGGGTGACCTGGTAGGATATAATATCTGGCCAAACGAGGTGATTAGAGAGATTCGAAAAAGAAGAATCCCAACGATCGCAGGTAACTATGATTATGGTGTCGGCAGAAGCAGTGATGATTGTGGCTGTGCATACAAATCAGAGAACGAGAAGGCAATGGGCCAGGTTTCGATCTCATTTACTAATGAAATAATAGGTCAGGAGGAAAGAGCGTTTTTGAAGACACTGCCGGCGCATATTCGGGTAGAGTTTCAGCTTAACTCTGATAAATTAAACCTATTGCTGGTTCATGGAAGTCCGCGAAAAGTCAATGAATATCTTTTTGAAGACCGGGACGAAAAAAGTATGCTCAGAATAATGGAACAGGCAGACGCGGATATTATGTGCTTCGGTCATACCCATAAACCTTATCACAGGATCCTGAAATCCGGTCCAGAAGAAACACCACGGTATCGCCACGCAATCAACACCGGTTCTGTTGGAAAGCCAAAAGATGGCGATGTAAGAGGCTGTTACGTTGTACTAACCATTGACGAACGCACCACAATGTATAACAAGGAAAGTATCACGGTTGAATTCATTCGTTTCGAGTACGACATAGAAAAGGCAGCTAAAGCCGTTGAAAACAGCCCGCTGCCTGATGAATATGCCGCGATGCTACGAATAGGGTAATTGATCTGTAAGTTTGTCTCGCCCTTTAAATAATCTTTTACCTGAGATCGGAAGGACCTAACAGCATCCGCCTCCGGGTGTACAACAACTTTCTTGCGTTGGTTTCTCTGCAAAGACACTAATACTGAAAATTCCAAGATCAGAAGATTTAAATTCCTCAATTTCTTCAGCACTCAGGTAATTGGCCAGTATATCATCCGGAATAATGATTGCTTTCTCTTTTTGCAAACTAATATTCGCGAACCCGCTCTGACTGATTAGCTCCAGGTAATCTTCCTTCTGAATGGCTCCGGCAACACATCCGGCGTACATTTCAGCAGCGTTTCTTAGCTTTTCAGGTAGATTGCCCGCCAATACAATATCCGAGATACTGAAGTGGCCACCTGGTTTCAACACCCGGAATATTTCGCTGAAAACTTTAGCCTTATCCGGAACTAGGTTTAGGACACAATTGCTCACAATTACATCAGCCGTATTGGCTGTAACCGGCATTTGATCAATGTCTCCAAACCTGAACTCAACGTTGTTAAAACCAAGCTTTTCTGCGTTTTCACGTGCTTTGCTGATCATGGCTTCCGTAAAGTCTATTCCAATCACCTTACCGGATTCACCTGTCTCGGCTCTTGCTACGAAACAATCATTACCTGCACCAGAACCCAGATCAATAACTACATCCCCCTTTTTGATCTTCGCAAATGCGGTAGGCAAACCGCAACCCAAACCCAGATCAGCATCCGGCTGGTAACCGTCAAGCTGGCTGTAATCATCATTCATAATGTTGTACACTTCGGTGGTGCACCCTCCGGCGCCACAGCACGATGTCTCATTCGTAGCTTTATCCTGCAAAGCAATCTGACTGTATTTTTCTCTTACCAGATTTTTTACTTCTTCATCCGTTTTCATGATCTTTCTTTTTAATCGATTCCCACAATTTTACTTCTTCGTTCCAGCATCAAAGAATCTCGCCAAATGCCGTTCATTTTACCCACACTTTCTCTTGTTCCTATAATTCGAAACCCTGTCTGCTGGTGCAGACTTATGCTGGCGATATTCTCCGGAAAGATTCCTGCCTGTAAAGTCCAGTAATTTTGAATCTCGCTTTCTGTAACCAGCGCCCGAAGTAGTAATTTCCCAATTCCTTTTCCACGTGCATTCTCAGAAATATAAACACTCACTTCTGCCACGCCGGCATAAACACATCTTCCGGATACCGGGCTTAAAGCTGCCCATCCCAAAACCGTGCTCTCATCGATTGCTACCAGTCGGCAGTTTTTGGTGTGCGCGCTATCCCACTCATCCCAGGTTGGTGCGCTGGTTTGAAAAGTTGAATTTCCGGTCGCAATGCCTTCCTCATATATTTTAGCCACTGCTTCCCAATGGCTGGGATCTAAATTTATAATCTTAATCATATTGCTAACAGCATCCGCCTCCGGGAGTGCAGACTTCCGCCGCTGCCAGAGTAGTTAATTTAATTTTTGGCTTCGCACTTTCGGCAGGCGTACAGCATTCTTCACCGTTGGCAGTAGTTCCGCAACTCCCGCCTCTTTCAATCGCTTTGCACTGCACTGTATCCGGTCGAAGATCAACAACAAGATCTTCACCCTGCACGGTAATCTTTCCGGGAAACATCTGCCGTGTATCAAATTCAGAATTCCCGAATTCAATCTTTACAGTCGCCAGCGGATTCAGAGTTAGTGATCTTTCGACCAGCTCAATAATGGAAAGTGCTTTTTTAGCTTTCATAGCTCTTTCCTGCTGCTTTTTACCAGGTTCCCACAATTGGACAATGACCTCCGTCCACGAATTCAGCTTGCCTCCGCAATCTACCGCGGTAATAGGAGCCTGCTTAATTTCGGTGATATGATACGATTGATTAACGCGGCTGCTTTCCGCATACTGAAATTGAAGTTCCAGGTCCGGATGCTGAACCAGCGTTTCTTTGAATGTTTGCCAGTTTAATGCTTGATGATTATTCATAACGCTTTAAATTAGTTACAACATTGGGTTTGTGATTGAAGGTCTTTGAATAGAAAATCCAGTTCTCTAGAGAATTCATTCATGGTTTCCCAATTAATACAGTAGCAAGACTTCAAACCATCAACCGTTCCCTTAATTAAATGAGCATTTAACAATTCTTTCAAATGCTGCGATACGGTAGACTGAGCTAAGGGAAGCACTTCCACTATCTCGCCACAGATGCATGTGTTCTTTTGTGCCAGGATACGCAGAATAGCAATCCTCGCGGGATGACCAAGAGTTCTGGCCAGATCAGCAATCTTTTGATCTGCTTCCGAAAATTCGGCTTTTTTATTTAGTGCCATTAACTTATTAAATCAGTTTAGTTCGTTTAATTTTATGCCCTGCTATTGCATATCGTAAATATACGATGAACAATTTATTTTGCAAGAAAAAAGTAGATTTTTTTTATTTCTTCAAACTCGGCTTGCCAGAAGTTTTGGTTCAAATGCTTTGGTCATTTAGCTTAAATTCAACATGGTCACGGTCGTGACTAGCTCGTATCTTGTTCGACCATCCTAAGACCGAAAGCTTCCTGATCTAAGGATGGTCAAACAAGACCAGAAGGATGTACAAGGAGTTCAAGGTGGAGAATTTGAGCTGGGACATTTATTTAAGAATTACCATTCTCCTGCGGGTGATATCATTACCTTGTAAATGAGTTTGAGATCAGATCATATAAATTTTAGACTGATCCTGATGAAACCTATAATAGAATTAAGATCTGTAGATATGAAGAAGCTATCCCTTTTTGTTGCGGCTCTTGCGCTGCACTTTTGTTCTGTTGCACAGCAATCTCAAAAATTTGACGGATTGAATGTGGGCCTTGGTAACCTTTCGAGGTTGTCGGATGCTAAAACCCGATCTATCAGTCCGGAAAATTTTACTGGCGAAAAAGGTAAGGGTGGGATGGCTGACCCTGCGAAGAATAAGGGTCAGCGAAATGTAGCTAATGCTGCAAATGAAGCAAGGGATTTAGGGGTAGGGTGGAAGGTCAATCCTTTTATCATCATTAATCCCGGAGAGACCGTTACCATTGCCGAAATCGAAGGACCCGGAGCTATACAGCATATGTGGATGACGCCCACCGGGAATTGGCAGTTTACGGTCTTGAGATTCTATTGGGATGATGAGAAAGAGCCCTCTGTGGAAACTCCTGTTGGTGCATTTTTCGGAATGGGCTGGAACGAATATGCGCACCTCAATTCGCTGCCGATAACCGTTAACCCGGGAAGTGCCTTTAATAGTTTCTGGAAGATGCCTTTTAGAAAGAAATGTAAAGTAACTATGGAAAACCTCAATCCCAACGGAGAAATGCGTCTTTACTACCAAATAGACTACACGCTGACAGATGTAGGTGAAGACGAAGGCTATTTCCATGCTCAATACAGGAGATCAAAACAGACCAATTCTTCGCTGCATACTATAATTGACGGTATTAAAGGTAAAGGACAGTATATAGGAACTTATATGGGTATGGGAGTGAACAATAATGGATGGTGGGGAGAAGGGGAAATTAAGTTTTTTATGGATGGGGATAAGGATTTTGCGACCATCGTGGGAACCGGTACAGAAGATTATTTTTTGGGATCTTACAATTTTGAAAACAAGAAGACAAGGCAATACCAGGAGTACACTACACCTTATGCGGGGCTTCACCAGGTCATCCGGCCGGACGGTGTTTACAACTCGCAGCAGCGTTTTGGTATGTACCGGTGGCATATTCAGGACCCCATCCGTTTCGATAAGGATTTGAAGGCGACAATACAAGATCTAGGCTGGCGCGATGGAGGCAGATACTTGCCCCAGCAATCTGACATTATTACTGTAGGGTATTGGTACCAGCGCGAACCGCATGCCAGATTTCCTAAACTCCCGTCAAAAGATGATCTGGAAGTAAACTAAGGCTAGCATTTAATTTTATTATCTGGTAATACTAGAGGGTGTGCAATCGCCAGTTCAGTGTCTATTGTATTAACGATTCTAACTGACAACACCTCGCAAGAAATTCGAGGCTGATCGTAGTCATCGGCCTTCTCTGATCTTATTCATCACCGCGTTGACGATTCTATCACAGCGGCTTAAATGAAAGTCGAAAAGATGATTAGGTTGATAATACGCGGTTAATTGGCTACGAAGCATTTCTTTTGCCCGGCTTAATCGGATCTTGATGTTTGATTCGCCAAGGTTTAAAACTTCCATTGTTTCACTCGTACTCATTTCCTGAATCTCACGCATGACAAATACCAGCCTGTATTTTTCAGGAAGCTTTGAAATCGCTTTCTCGAGTATTGTCTTCAATTCTTTAGTCATAAGACTTTTTAAAGGGGTTTCAACGTTTGTATGTTCAGGCTCAGCATCCTGATCCAGCCTTTGCCGCCTGGCTATTTTCTTTTTATGAAGCAGACTTTCATTTATCACGATCCGGGTTAGCCAGGTGCCGAAACTTGATTTATTCTTGAAATTAGGAAGTTGCAGATAGGCATTTAGATATGCCGTTTGCATAATATCTTCAGCTTCCATGTCTTCATTCACTATCGACATACTGATCCGGAACATGCGGAGATTATATTTGCGCATCAGGATCTCATACAAGTGCGTTTCACCCTTGATAACCAGTTCGACAATTTCCTCATCGCTTAGTGTCTTTTCTTTTATTTCGATCATTTCACAAGATTATACACCTATAACAGTTGAGATGTACTCAACAGCGTCAATAAAGACTTTTCGCCCGTCTTTTGCCTTATATAAAGTTAAGCAAATCATCGCCTAAAGGAAATTGCCCAAGCTCAGTCACGCACTTCTTCTGCCGCAGGCAGATGCTACTCAACGATAATTTTACCTTTCATTACCACATGAATGCTGCAAAAATAATCGGCGCTGTTTGCAGCCTCCATTTTCCATGTCTTGCCAATTGTGATAGGAGCGGAAGTCCATGCTTTAGTTTTTTCTTCTGTCACATCATGGGTCACGATATCGAGGTTGGTCCATACTATACTATCGCCTCTAGTTACGATTATCTGAGCAGGTTCGAATTTCATGTTCTTAATCTGCACATGATGAATACGTGGTACGCGTTTTTCAGTTTCTGACGAACAGCCGGCAGTTTCAATAATAGCCAGGAACAGAATCAGTATTGTTTTGCGTGACATCAGGATTAAATTATTACTTCGACGCATGGTGTTTCTGAACCATCTCCGCATGTGCAAGGTGGGCTTTAAGCGCCGGAACAATATGCTGCAGTAATTCTTTCAATTCAGCATTCTCTGATTCGGGAATCAAAAGCCCCTCAACTGCACCGATTACTGCTTTATGATAAGCTACTTCGTTCTCTATATAAGCCTTATTAAAAGCTTGTCCAGATAGAGAGTTGAGTTTAGTCTTGGTTTTTTCCGCATCTGCAAGCAATTTTTTGCTCACTGCATTGTCCTGAGGCGTTACTTTTAGTTTAGTGACCAAAGCAACTGCCTGATCGATTACCGCTTTGTGATCATTTGCCATGGTTTTGGCAAACTGAAGTACCGATTCGTTCTTCGATTTCCTTGTCGCAATAGCGGCATAATCAATATCGATTTGGTTTGCGGTAACGGCTACAGAAGCTACCTCAGCATCAGAGAGTTTTGGGTTTCCCTGTGCAAAGGCCTGCCCTCCAATAATTAGCGAAAAGGTAACTGCACCTGCTGCCAGACTGGTAAATTTTTTAAGTAAGTCCATCTTTGTCTTTTTTAAATTCAACTTTTATTGATTTTTAATTATTAGAGAGAATTGAAGGATCAAGGGTTACATTTTTTTTAATCCTTATTTATAAACCGGCAGCCTGCAAGTCCTGCTTGCCAGTGCAATGTCGTTGTTCTACTATCATATAATAATATGATACCGGTCATAGAAATTGCTGCGCGTGTTGATCATCTTTGTTGAAGAAGTTTTTGATTATCACAAGGCGCATGTAGCTTGAAACCATCAATTTTTGGCTATCTGCCCTTTGTTTTACTTAATACGAGATATGAAACGAGATAAGAATTTAATAAGCCTTTCAAGGGATCATCACCACGGATTGCTTCTGGGATGGAAGATTAAGCAGGGATTGAAATATCAGGTAGAGCCAGATTTAATCGTTGAGTATATCCATTATTTTTCTGAAGCTGCACTATTTCCACACTTCAAAGCGGAAGAGGATCAAGTACTCATTTACCTCGACGATAATGATCCCTCCAAGGAACGTATTTTACATGAGCATAAAACGATTAGGGAGTTAATTGCAGATGTTGTCCGTGGTCTTGATCAGTCGCCTGCAGCTCTTTCAAACTTGGCTGGTTTGTTAGAAAATCATATTCGTTATGAAGAAAGAGAATTCTTTCCTTATCTGGAACAAACCTTAAATGCTCAGCAGCTGGAGGAAATCGGTGCGACGCTTGATCAAATTCATAAACCATTCAACGAGGAATTTCACACTGAATTCTGGACTCAGAAAATAAAATAGTTTGGAGAGCTTTAATTCTGCGGATTATTTGAACTTATAATAATTGATAGGGACTATATAAGTGATCAGGATTACCAAATTATATGACCGGGATCACAAGCCAGCCCCAAATAGAAGATAAATTTGTCTTTTATTAATGTAGTAGCAGAAATGGAAACCATCGAAATTTTAAATGTAAGCATTATAGAACCGCGATTTAAACACTCAACTATTTTTGAAAAGTTTGATTCTAAGTTCCCTGGTGATGCATTGATCATACATAATGATCATGATCCAAAGCCCTTATACTATCAATTACTTGCAGAACGCGGCCAAACCTTCACCTGGGAATATTTAGAAAACGGTCCGGAAATTTGGAGGGTTAAAATCGCTAAAAGGGAAATAGAATCGCAGGAAGAGACCATCGGGGAGATGGTTGCCAGGGACTACAGAAAGGCCCAGGTTTTCAAAAAGCTGGGAATCGATTTTTGCTGCGGAGGCAAAAAGACGCTTTCTGAAGTGAGTAAAAACAAAAACATTAGTCTGAATTACATTAAAGGAGAACTTGAAGCACTAAGTGCTGCCGATGATGATAAAACGATACTGGATTTTGATAAATGCGAACCTGAATTTCTGACTGACTATATTGTTAATACCCATCATCATTACTGCAGGGAAAGTTTACCTTTTATTTCTTCGTTGGCCGAGAAAGTTGCACGTGTTCACGGTAGTTCACATCCGGAACTGCTAACTGTGGCCGAAATATTTCAGCGCATTGCACAGGATCTGAATTTACATATGAGCAAGGAAGAACGAATTCTTTTCCCGTTCATCAACGAACTTGTAAATACCCGGCAAACCGGCAGTGAGATGGTCAGGCATTTGGTCGGTGAAATCATCAACCCGATAAGAGTGATGGAAATGGATCATGAACAACTGGGCGAAGATCTTTACCTGATCAGAAAACTGACCTCTGATTTCACCTTACCGGCCGGGGCTTGCAATTCATATACTATCCTTTTTAAAAAGCTTGAGGAATTTGAAAACGATATGCAAACGCACGTTCATTTGGAAAATAATATTTTATTCCCGAAAGCGCTACAACTTGAGAAGGAATTAGAGAAGGCTTAAGGACAGATTTTGAAATTGCAAAAATAGAGGGAAAATGTTTTTGTCTAAATCCTGCGAGTACGCCATAAGGGCTTCAATTTATGTAACTCATACAAGTAATGCAGGCAGAAAAGCTGGGATTGTTGAGATTGCCGAAGCAATTGGATCTCCAATGCCTTTTACAGGAAAGATATTGCAAATTCTGTCACGTAAAAATATCCTTTCTTCTGCAAAGGGACCGAATGGAGGGTTTTACATGGAGGACAGCCATGACCTTGCGCTCATTGACATCATTCGCGCAGTTGACGGTAACGAGATATTCACAGCCTGCGCCATGGGATTAAAGAATTGTTCGGATTTTGAGCCATGTCCAATTCATTATCAGATTCGTCCGATCAGAGAACAGTTATTATTTGAATTTAGTAGAAAAACAATTAATGAAATGGTTAATGATTATGAAAATAACAGATACTTCCTAAAATAGGTCATCTATCATAAATGATATGATCTTTTATTATGTGATATCTATCATTTATGCTTAAAAGATGCGTCACAACATTAACGACATGGAAAGGCTAATTTTATATTATGAAAGAATAGGCGGGTGGCTAACAATTAGACTAAAATTCAAAAATTACAAAGTGTCAGAAGAGAGCAAAATTATCCCTAGCGAGCCACAAATGACAATGCGATTAGAAATATTTAAATTATTATTCTGATGGAGTAGCTCAAATAGTCGGTAACTTAGCTTCTGTAATCTTACAACCACAAACTTTTAAATTATGAAAAAATTAATGATCCTTGCTTCTTTGCTATTCTTTATTGCTGCCTGTGCGGGTTCCGGTGACAATACTGATTCGGACACAAGTACTGCCGCCGCTGAAGCCACTACAGGAGATGATGTTTCAACATATGATCCCGACCGTGGTGAAGGGAAGTTTAAAGATATTGAACTGGGTGCCATAGAACCGGCTAAAGTAAAGACCGGATCCGCACTTTTCCAGGTAAAGTGTGCCCCATGTCATAAACTTACCGACGAAAGGCTGGTGGGACCGGGTTGGGCCGGCGTTACCGAACGTCACAAACCTGAGTGGATAATGAATTTTATCACCAATCCGGACGCTATGATCGATGTAGATCCTAAACTACAGGCTCAATTGGAACTATGTCTTGTGCGGATGCCTAATCAAAGCCTTTCAGATGATGACGCCCGGAATCTGTTAGAATTTATGCGGGACAATGACGGTGCGAAATAACTTTCCTATGTACTAAACCTCTAAAATATACGAATACCCTTAAAGGCAACAATTATTGCGGCTTAACGCTACAGGTATGCCTTGTTCAATAAGATTACTTGTTCAATAAGATTATAAGATATCACCCAATAAACCTTAAGCCCAATTTAAATACACAAACGATGAAAATTAACAGAAACAGTGTTCTTGGCGTGGCGGCCGTTGCACTATTAGTCAGCATGAATGCATGCAAGCCAAAAGATGCCGGTTCAGCGATCAGCGGAGATGCGGCTGCAAAAAGCTATGTTGCCCCGGGGAACTATGATGAATATTACAGCTTTGTTTCCGGAGGCTTTAGCGGCCAGTTGGCGGTCTACGGATTACCAAGCGGACGTTTACTGCGTGTAATTCCGGTTTTCTCGGTAGATCCGGAAAAAGGATGGGGATACAGCGAAGAAACAAAACCAATGCTTAATACTTCACATGGCGAGGTGCCATGGGATGATTTGCACCACGTGTCTATGTCGCAAACAAAGAGCGCAATGAACGGACGTTGGGCCTTTGTTAACGCTAACAATACCCCGCGGGTGGCCCGGATAGACCTAACGACCTTCCGCACTGCAGAAATTTTAGAGCTGCCAAATAGCGGCGGTAACCACTCCTCTCCGTTTACTACCGAAAACTCTGAATATATTGTTGCAGGTACAAGGTTTAGTATTCCTCTGGATGATCAGAACGGTGATGTGCCGATTAATACCTACAAACAAAATTTCAAAGGAACTATAAGTTTTGTCAGTGTGGATAAAGATAACGGCCACATGGATATTGCTTTTCAATTGAAAACACCAGGTATAAGCTTCGATTTAAGCCGTGCTGGAAAAGGCAAATCGGCCGGATGGTTTTTCTTTAGTACCTATAATACCGAGCAGGCAAATACTTTATTGGAAGTAAACGCATCCAAAAATGATAAGGATTTTGTGATGGCGGTAAATTGGAAAGAAGCTGAAAAGTTGATTAAGGCAGGCAAAGGACGCAAGCAAGCTGTTAAATATGCAAGCAACCGTTTCGACGAGAAAACGCACACTGCAACTTCTACCATGAAAAATGAAGTAACTGTGCTGGATATCAAAGATCATCCAGGATTGGTTTACATGATTCCTTGTCCAAAATCTCCGCATGGTGTCAATGTTGATCCTACAGGAGAATACATCGTATCAAGTGGTAAATTAGCGGCCACACTTCCGGTTTTTAGTTTTGATAAAATGCAGAAAGCCATTGCAGCCAAAAATTTTGAAGGAGAGTACGATGGTATTCCCGTATTAAAATACGATGCTGTTTTACATGGTGAAGTTCAAAAGCCAGGTTTAGGCCCATTGCATACAGAGTTTGATGATAAAGGCAATGCCTACTCAACCATGTTCGTATCCAGTGAGGTAGTGAAATGGAATGTGAAGAGTTTAAAGGTATTAGACAGAAAGCCTACTTATTACTCTCCGGGCCATTTAATGATCCCAGGTGGTGACACCGGAAAACCAACCGGCAAATATATGGTGGTTTATAACAAGATCACCAAAGATCGTTACCTGCCAACAGGACCTGAATTGTCTCAAAGTGCGCAGATATTTGACATCAGTGGGGATAAGATGGAGTTGATACTTGATCATCCAACTATTGGCGAGCCACACTATGCTCAAGGTATAGCGGCAAGTGCGATCCGTGATAAATCGGTTAAGTTCTTCAAAATCGAAGAAAATATGCACCCGTATGTATCTAAAGGCGAAGGCGAAACGAAAGTATTCCGCGAAGGCAACAAAGTACATGTAAACCTGTCGCTGATCCGTTCTCACCTTACTCCTGATAATATTGAAGGAATTAAAGTGGGCGATGAAGTTTATTTCCACGCTACCAACCTTGAACAGGATTGGGATGTACCGCATGGATTTGCCATTAAAGGAGCCTTAACCGGCGAGTTACTAGTGATGCCAGGTGAGACAACCACTTTAAAATGGATACCGAAAAAAGCCGGTATGTACCCGATATATTGTACAGATTTCTGTAGCGCATTGCACCAGGAGATGTCGGGCTATGTGCGGGTATCGCCTGCAGGCAGCAACGTGGCAATAAGTTACAGTACTGGTACCAATCAGCCAAAACCCGAAGCTACCGCTAAGGTGTCTGCTTCTAAGAAGTAAACCATAAACAGGGAGAGGTACGGATCTTGCGGTTATACCGTACGATTCTTACCTCTCTTTTTGTTATCAAAAGGATCAACGAGGCACAGTTGAAATTTTGATAGTCAGCTATAATATTCAATTCCCCCTTTTATGAAAAACCAAAAAATCACAACACTAAGCCGAATAATACTAATTATATGCGGACTTGGCCTGTTGGCAGTTTTATTCGCACCTATATGGCGGATAGATTTAATGGCTCCACAATACCCGGAGGGTTTACGTCTGTTGATGTATGCTACTGGTTTAGAGGGCAATGTGGATATTATCAATGGCTTAAACCACTATATCGGTATGAAAACCCTGCACTCAGACGATTTTGTAGAGTTTAAGGTGCTACCGTATATCATCGTGTTTTTTTCAATCCTTTTTATAGGCGCGGCTATTCTTGCAAAAAGAAAGTGGATGAATATCGTGTTTGGTCTCTTTGTGGCTTTTGGAGTTCTGGCAATGGTTGACTTTTATAGATGGGAATACAGTTATGGACATGACCTAAGTCCGGATGCCGCTATTAAAGTACCCGGAATGGCTTATCAGCCACCCTTGATTGGCTATAAACAATTGCTGAACTTTGGTGCATGGTCTGTACCCGATATTGGCGGATGGATCTTTATTGCTGTGGGAGCCTTATTGCTGGGCGGCGTTATATATGAATGGAGGAGAGTTAAGAAAATGAACGTTCAGGCAAGCACATTGTCTTTATGGATTATTGGATTACTTACCCTGTCGCTCAGTAGCTGCAGTACCGATCCTGAACCGATCCGTATTGGCAAAGACAATTGTGATTTTTGTAAAATGACCATTAGTGATCAACGGTACGGTGCTGAAATAGTCACGAAGAAAGGAAAAGTATATAAGTTTGATGATGCACACTGTGTTAAGGCGTTCATAAGTTCAAAAAAAGTGGGGCCGGAGGAAACTGCCGGTATCTATTTTACAGACTTCGTTCAGCCGCACGGGCTAATAAATGTTGAGAAGGCCTATTTTTTACAGAGCCCTGAATTAAACAGCCCGATGAACGGGAATCTAGCCGCTTTTACCAACGAAGACAGCCTTGCGAAAGTATTGCTTCAGTTTCCTGGCTTTAAAATGAACTGGGAGGATGCGCAGAAGTGAGGTATTTAATATTCATATTGTTTTTATTCGTCGGTTTTGCCGCCTCAGCTAAGACAATACCTGTCGGATCAGACCACTCAAATAAAACTGTAAGCGCAGGGGTTGCAGCTGCCCAAGCCGGTGATACCGTATTGGTACATGCCGGTCATTACAAAGAGAAAAACCTGGTCATCGATAAAACCATTGTTCTCAGAGGGGTAAATTACCCTGTGCTTGATGGCGAGAATAAATACGAAATCATTTCTATTACCGCTGACGCTGTTGTAGTCGACGGACTTCGGATTATCAATTCAGGCGTTTCGAATATGGACGACCTGAGCGGGATAAAGATCTATGACAGCAGAAATGTCAACATCAAAAACAATATTCTTGAAAATACTTTTTTCGGAATCTACGCCGAAAATAGCGTGGACTGCATCATTGAAAACAACCGGCTCACCGTTAAAGGTAAAGGAGAACAGCAAAACGGCAATGGGATTCATGTCTGGAAAAGTGAAGGCATGCGCATGATCGGCAACCATGTAACTGGCCATCGGGATGGCATCTATTTGGAGTTTGTGACCAACTCAATCATTTGGCGCAACACGTCGGAAAAAAACGGGCGTTACGGATTGCATTTTATGTTTTCAAATGATGATGCCTATGTTGGAAATGTGTTTAGCGATAATGGTTCCGGAGTATCTGTGATGTTCTCCCAGCGGATCAAAATGTTCAGCAATTACTTTGACGAGAACTGGGGTGACGCTGCTCATGGCATCTTACTGAAAGAAATATCTGATGGGTATTTGGAGGGCAATTACTTCACAAAAAATACAAGCGCTATCTATATGGAGGGCGCCAACCGGATCTCAATGAAGCGCAATACCTTTGTGAACAATGGGTGGGCGTTGAAGATCCAGGCAAGTTGCATGGATGTGGAACTGGAACGGAACAATTTTATTGGCAATACTTTCGATGTTGGTACGAACGGCTCGCTCGTATTAAACAGGTTTACCAATAACTATTGGGATAAATACGAAGGCTACGACCTTAATAAAGATAAAATTGGCGATATTCCCTACCGGCCGGTCAGTATGTTTTCAATGATCGTGGAAAAATACCCGACAGCTATGATCTTATTCCGGACTTTCATAACCTCCTTACTAGATAAAACCGAAAAAATATTGCCGAGCCTTACACCCGAGAATCTGAAGGATACTGCTCCGCTAATGAAGAAAGCATTTTGATTAGCAATCAGCTTTCAGCAAAGTTAAGGCAAAATAGAAGAAATCCTTTAGTAGCTAGTTAAGGCTCTGAAAGCTGATTGCTGAAAGCCTCTTACACCAACATTATGATCATTGCAACTAACATTACAAAACAGTTCGGGAAATTAAAAGCCCTCAACAATGTGTCCACTACCTGTAAAAAAGGAGAATGTATCGCTTTGATTGGCCCGAACGGTTGTGGTAAAACAACCTTAATAAAATCGATTCTGGGGATGGTGGTACCCGATAGCGGTACGATTGAATTTATGGGTAAAAATATTCGTAACGATTGGGAATACCGGGATCAGATTGGTTATATGCCACAAATAGGCAGGTATCCGGATAATATGACCATCGGCCAGGTGCTGGATATGATGAAGGACATCCGCAATAAAAAGACAGCCCTGGACGACGATCTGATTAAAGCTTTTTCTCTGCACAATCTTCTGGATAAAAGAATGCGGACCTTATCAGGAGGAACGCGCCAGAAGATAAGTGCAGCACTCGCCTTTTTATTCAATCCGGCGGTGCTTATCCTGGATGAGCCAACGGCCGGACTTGATCCCGTCTCATCAGAATTATTGAAAGATAAGATCATCGCAGAAAAGGAAAAAGGAAAACTGGTTTTAATTACCTCCCACGTATTAAGCGAACTGGACGACCTAGTTACACGGATTATCTATATGCAAGAAGGAAAATTGCTCTTCCAAAAAAGCATTGAAGATTTGAAACACCATACCGGGGAAGAAAAACTATCTAAAGCAATTGCGTGGGTGATGACGAATGAACAGTTAGCTGTGAGCAATCAATAATCAGTTTTCAGCTATTTTTTACTACTTGCACATAAATGCTCTTTATCTCAATACTAAAGTCTCATATCTCATATCTATTAAAATGAACAAGATCATAAAATATGTAATAACCGATATTCTCCGCAACCGGATTGTAATATTTTATACTTTGTTTCTTTTGGCATCTTCGTTTACCGTATTCAGTCTGGAAGATAGCAGCAGCAAAGGTCTATTGAGCTTATTAAATATTATCCTGATAGTGGTGCCCCTGGTAAGTATCATTTTTTCGACTATTTATGTGTATAACAGTGCAGAGTTTGTGGAGCTGTTGGTCAGTCAGCCCCTAAAACGAAAGACCATCTGGCTTAGTCTGTTCGCCGGCTTGGCCACCTCGCTTTCTCTTGCCTTTTTTATAGGTGTAGGTATCCCGGTTTTAATATACCAGGCCAATATGATTGGCATTACCATGATAGCGGTAGGCATTGTTCTAAGCGTTATTTTTGTGGCAATCGCGCTGCTGGCCACGGTGAAAACCAGGGATAAAGCCAAAGGCATTGGCGCGGCCATAATGCTCTGGCTTTACTTTTCAATATTATTCGATGGATTTGTATTGTTCCTGCTGTTCCAATTCGCAGATTATCCCCTTGAGAAGCCGATGATAGGGGTGAGTGCCCTTAATCCAATAGACCTGAGCCGCATACTGATTTTATTGCAGCTGGACGTTTCTGCTATGATGGGTTATACAGGAGCTGTTTTCAAAGACTTTTTTGGAACCTCTACAGGACTCATGTTTTCATTCTCGGTTTTACTTTTATGGATAGCCTTACCGGTATGGTATTCTACCCGGCAGTTTAAAACTAAAGATTTATAATTATCAAAGGTGCACTTAGAGGGTGCGCCGTTTTGGTACAGGTCTGACTGCCCGCACGGAATGAAAAGGAAGTAAACGCTTTTTGCTTGCTGCAAGGAACAGTTGTTAGAGAATTTTTGATGAAGAAGAAAGCGTAAACAGGTATGAATGTACTTTACCAAAAGGCAATGGCTAATAGACATCGTTAAAAAAAAATCGCATGAACAAATCCTTACGCAAATGGCTTACGGTTTCATTTTTAAATTTGCTGCTTGTTGCTTTCCTGGGTTTAGTTATGCGCTATAAAATTGAATTTCCGCTCCCCTTTGTAGACCAGAAATACGTTTTGCACAGCCATTCGCATTTTGCTTTTGCCGGTTGGATTACCCAAACGTTAATGATATTGCTGGTGTACAACCTTAGCTTGAAAAATGGAGAAGGGATTTTTAGGAAATACCGCTGGTTGCTGTATGCGAACCTTATTACCGCTTATGGTATGTTAGTTAGTTTCATCATCCAGGGTTACGCTTTCTACTCTATCGGTTTTTCTACACTTTCCATCGTGATTTCCTTCATTTTTGCCGCTTATTACTGGAAAGATCTGAACAGGATGAACCTGGACACGGTGAGCCATTGGTGGTTTAGAGCGGCGCTGGCTTTCAGTGTAATCTCATCCATTGGTACTTTTGGCTTGTCATACATGATGGTGACCAAAATAGTTGACCAAAACTGGCACCTGGCCATGGTTTATTTTTTTCTGCACTTTCAATATAACGGCTGGTTCTTTTTTGCGGGAATGGGTTTGTTGGTATCCAACTTAGAAAAGATAACGACGGCTGTAAAGGATCTCAAGATTGCTTTTGTGTTTTTTTGTTTTGCCTGTATCCCCGCTTATTTTTTATCTGTGTTATATATGCCGTTTGGGAATATTATTTATGGTATTGTGGTAGTTGCGGTAATAGCCCAGTTAGCAGGATGGGCCTTTATGATAAAAGTGTTTATTAAGAACAAAATCTTCATAAGCCATCAATTCTCGAAGTATGGCAAAGTACTCTTGCTGCTCTCGGCCATTGCATTTACCATAAAATTGCTCCTTCAATCCGGTTCAGTTCACCCGGAGCTCAGTCAGCTGTCTTATGGCTTCAGACCCATCGTTATCGGCTACCTTCACCTTGTTCTTTTGGCCGTGACCAGTATTTTTATTATCGGCTATATTGTTTCATTTGAATTAGTACCAGTTACCAAAATGTTGATATCAGGCACTACTGTTTTTGTGGCGGGTGTCATCATAAATGAGTTGTTGCTCATGGTGCAGGGCGTGGCAGGGCTTACCTATAACATCGTCCCCTACATCAATACCATGTTATTAATTGCGGCCCTTATCCTGTTTTGCGGCATTGCTATGATGTTTATCAGCTGCTTAAAAAGTGTTTCCAACACATCGCTGACGTTTAAGCCAGATTAACTTTTGATGCAGATTTAAGTTATTAATGCTCCCGGTTCCCCTATAAATAATGTTCCGCAGGTTTTTTAAAAACGTGGTAGTAAAGGTCGCTGTCTTATTCATTGAAGTCTGATAGATGTATAGGATAAGTGATTTTGGCAATTGTACTATTCATGCAATCTTCTGGATGACGCCGAAGGTTTTGTTTTGAATGTGACTCTCATCATTTATTCGCCGCTCATTTATTTTCTTCTTTGCCGGAGTAAAATATAATAATGATGGGTCATACATTTCATATTCCGGTTTTAGGTCTTGGTTTTTCGGTTGATACGCCTTTAAAGGTAGCCAAGTTTGGTATTTCTTCAGTTGCTTCCATTGTAGACGATATGCTGATTGAAAGAATGCGAAAATTTCACGCAGAGAAAAGAGGCGAAGGTTATATTCCCATAGAGTTAAAGGAACATGACAGCCGTGCTAAACGGATAACCGCTTATCTAAACCTGATCGATAAACTTGTACATGAAGATTTCGAGGCACTTAGAAGTTCGCCTTTTGAACCTCTTTCAGACATCACCCGTTATTTCGATCTTTTACCTGAAACCTCGGCATTAAAGTTAAAATACAAACAGATGCTTTTGGTTTCTGACCCTAACCTGAAGGCGATGTTACAGGATGTACTAAGACAAGATATAACGCCGGGTTCAATAGACGTAAATATCATGTCGAAGGTGGATAAGCTGAACTTCTCTGCTAGTAAAGAACCTTTGGCAGAAGAATACAGTGATGCGTTGGCGGCATTGCGCGGTTTTGCTCAAAGTAACCTCCGGTCATCAGTGGTACTTTCTGCAGGTATGAACCCAAGGCTTTATAGTTACCTTGAAAACTTTACCTGCTTTTTGCCATCGAAGGAAGGGTATATTGAAAAGAAGGTAATTCTAAAAGTTAGCGACTTTCGTTCTGCTTTCATTCAGGCGAAGTTTTTAGCTAAAAAAGGCTTGTGGGTGTCTGAATTCCGGATTGAATCAGGACTGAATTGCGGGGGACATGCCTTTGCTACGGATGGATTTCTATTAGGCCCGATACTCGAAGAATTTAAGGTGAAGAAAAATGAAATGATCGCAGAGCTTTACTCATTATATGAGCCTGCTTTACTTTCAAAAGGGGTTAATCTTCAATCTGTCCCTGATATGCGGATAAGCGTACAGGGAGGAATTGGAACGGCCGAAGAAAATAGCTTCCTGATGGACTATTATCAAATGGATGCAACCGGATGGGGAAGTCCATTTCTGTTGGTCCCCGAAGCCACTAACGTTGACAATGAAACAATGTCAAACCTGGTTGATGCATCGCAGGATGATTTTTATATAAGTGGTTCGTCTCCACTGGGAATACCATTTAATAATTTCCGTAAGAGTACCGCAGAATCGCAAAGGTTAGACCGGATTGCAAAGGGCCGGCCGGGAAGCCCGTGTACTAAGAAGTACCTGGTTTCTAATACAGAATTCACGCCTGCACCAATATGTACGGCTTCACGTGAATTTCAAAACCTGAAGATAAAGCAACTACAGACAGAGCAACTTCCCGAACAGGAATATAAAGAGAAATTTGAAAAGATAGTTGAAAAAATATGTTTGTGCGAGGGTCTTACCTCATCTGTTTACCATAGACATGGGCTCCTGAAACCAAAAGAAAATAAGGCTGTAGCTATTTGTCCCGGGCCTAATGTTGCTTATTTTTCAGGAATCTTTTCTCTTGATGAAATGGTGAAACACATATATGGAAAACTTAACCTGCTTCCCAAAACGCAGCGTCCCCATATGTTTATTAATGAGTTAAATTTGTATATAGAATATCTAAGAAAGGATGTTGAAACCCATATGAATGATTTGAGTGATAAGAAAGCTAAATACTTTGTCAAGTTTAAAGATCAGCTGCTGCAGGGAATAGAATATTACAGGGGACTGATCCCAGCAATCAGCAACCAGGCAGAAAACTATATGGATAAAATGAACAAGCAACTGGCGGAGGCTGAAGCAAAGCTCAGATTGCTTTACACAGATGTTGCTGCCATCAAGCAAGTCTCCTAGTTTAAAAACTAATTACGTCTTTAATTATATCTCTCTGTGATTATTTTTAAGCAATTCACTTTTGACGCCGCTCACCTCCTGCCTAATGTTCCCGAACAGCATAAATGCAGGCGGCTTCATGGCCACACCTATCACCTGACCATCTATGTAGAAGGGGAGGTGCTCGCAGATGAAGGCTGGATAATGGACTTTGGTGCTCTGAAGAAGGAAGTTAAGCCAGTGATCGATCTTGTAGACCATGCTTATCTAAATGACATTGCCGGTTTAGAGAATCCAACCGCTGAATTGTTTGCTGTTTGGCTATGGAATAAAATCAAGCCTTTGATCCCCGGCCTTAAACGAATCGAGTTGAAAGAAACACCCACGTCCGGTGTAATCTATGAAGGTTCGAAGAATTAAAAAGATCCTCAATCTGCTGGCCTGAATCTATCTTGGGTCAGCGATCCATTTGTATCATTTTATTTAAGCTTCGGCGAATCTCTTCGGTTTTCAAAGAATATTTTTCATTTTCTATTTCATCCATGGCGAGTCTATAATAAGTATTTTGATGATCCAGGCCGGAGAGATTTTCGCCATTACAAGAGCCGTTCGATTGACCTGTCAGGACTGTATTAAACCCGCTCTGGTTTATTCCACAGTAACTTCTTTCCAAACAGGACACTGTTATCCGTCATTTTGATTGTTTGGAGCTGAATGCAATACACCTTTCCCGGCTTATTGAGGGCGAAGGGAAGTCTTTTGTGGTAATAAATTTCCGGGCTTAGCTGATCAGGAAAGTCGGAGTAGAGTGCAATCCCGGTGAACTGAATGCCTTTTAGAGCAAGCACTTTTATTCTTTGAGGCAAAATGCTTCCTGCTACAATTGGATTTTTTGAAAGCAGGCCAGCGTGGAAGGTTTTTTCTGAAGATTTAAACAACAGCAGCTTATTTTTCGGATCAAAAACATAGAAACAATGGAAGCAATAAGGTTGCTTGTTTTCGTCTGTACAGCAAATTGCCGCTATCTTATTATCATTGATAAATTTTGAAATGTTTGAAGGTATGTGCTCGGGAGTGCTCATCTTATCTGCTGTTTGGTCTGCGAAGGTGGAGTGATTTTCCATCTTCCGAAATGATGTGCCTCACTAAATGGATTATATAAGATTACATATATCTTATGTCGTCCGAGGAAATTGAATACATACAACTACCTGAGTTCTGAAAACGCCTTATGAATCTTTGTTCAGGTTATTCTGACTGCCTTACATGAGTACTGGTTTAGAGGTTATTCACCAAGGAAGAGCAGGTTTGAAATAAGGTATAACGTATTTTTTTTTGCTATTTTAGTGTGACAGCCCCGGTAAATCTTTTAATGAATGATCCGGATCACAAAATCGTCAAACTGTGATCATTCTGATTGAGGTTTTCAACAAGCATCTTTGATGCAGTTAAAGAATCAAATATGGCGGTTACCACTTCCTTTATAACCAATTGCTATCATTGTGGCACCGAATGCGAGGATACTCGTTTTCATATAGAAGAAAAAAAGTTTTGCTGCGCTGGCTGTCAGGGTGTCTTTCAGATATTAAATTCCAATAATCTTTGTAATTACTACCTTTATAACGATAATCCTGGTCAAAGTAAACCAGCTCAGAGTAAGCATTTCGAGTATCTTGATGAGCCTTCGATCATCACACAGCTGGTTGATTTCACCGACCAGGATCTGACCGTCATTACTTTTTATATTCCTGCTATTCACTGCAGTTCGTGTATCTGGTTACTCGAGCACTTACATAAGCTGGATCAGGCAGTTGTTAATTCGAGGATAGACTTTCTTAAAAAAGAAGTATCTGTCACTTTTCGCCATACAGAACTTTCTTTACGTCAGCTGGTTGAGCTGCTTTGTTCAATCAACTATGAGCCTTCAATTTCCTTACAGGACGTCGTAAAAGAGAAAAAGAATTCAGTTAACCGGGATCTTATCAAGAAGATTGCGGTGGCCGGATTCTGCATGGGAAACGTAATGCTTTTTAGTTTTCCGGAATATTTCGGGTTATCATCTTTTGATGAAAATTTCAAACAACTGTTTACCTGGCTTAACCTTGCTTTTGCCATTCCGGTAACTTTCTATAGTGGACGTGATTTTTTCACATCGTCATGGGCGGGGTTGAAAAACAAAATGTTCAACCTTGACACACCACTGGCACTGATCATCGCAGTTTTATTTTTAAGAACTGCATTTGAGGTGATCACGCAAACCGGTCCGGGCTTTACTGATACGCTCAGCGGGTTGGTTTTTTTATTGCTCATGGGCAGATGGGTAAAGCAAAGAACCTACTATCATTTATCATTCGAACGGGATTATCGTTCGTATTTTCCGGTAGCAATTACGGTGATAAGAAAAGGTGCCGAAAAGCCTTTAGCTATCAACGAGCTACATGTTGGCGACAGAATACTTATCCGAAATAACGAGATCATACCGGCTGACAGTATTCTGATGAAAGGCGAGGGGTATATTGATTTTAGTTTTGTAACCGGTGAATCAGCTCCGGTTCAAAAAGTAATGGGCGAGATTGTCTATGCGGGGGGACGTCAAATGGGCGAGGTAATCGAATTGGAAGTTGTTAAGCCGGTCTCTCAGTCGTATTTAACGCGTTTGTGGAACAATGAGACTTTTGGAGCCTCCGATAATCGTATAAAGAATTTCAACGACAGTATCGCCAAATACTTCAGCATTGTAGTCTTTTTCCTGGCCATAGGTTCTGCAGGCTATTGGATGTCTGTTGATGATACCGCAAAAGCCTGGGGCGCGTTTACGGCCATCCTGATTGTTGCCTGTCCGTGTGTGTTGGCATTAAGTACTCCATTTACTCTTTCTGCTGTACTGGGTATTTTTGATAAGAATCGCTTTTTTCTGAAAAATACCGATGTAGTGGAGCAGTTGGCCAGAATAGATACCCTGGTGTTTGACAAAACCGGTACTATTTCATCCCCCGATGCTGTAAATCTTTCGTTTTCGGGTGACTTATCCAGCATTGATAACAACCGGATAGCTTCCCTGGCGCGCAGTTCCACGCATCCACTGAGCAGGGAAATTGTAAAATGGCTAAGTGCGAATGCTTTCTCTGATGTTGTGGATTACCGCGAGATTGCTGGTAAAGGTATTTCCGGATTTGTGGATGGGCATGCAATTCTGATAGGCAGTAGCTTATTTGTAGGGTTGACTAACGGGATTAACGAAAATTCTTCCACCGTGCATGTCGCAATTGATGGAGACTACCGGGGCTTTTTCCAGGTAAAGCAACAATGGCGTACCGGGTTGAAGAACTTTATTTCAAAGCTAAAGGATAAATTTAATTTCCATTTAATCTCCGGAGATAACGAGAATGACCGGGAGGCGCTAACTGCAATTTTTCCCGAGGGCACATCTATTAACTTTACTCAAAGTCCGCAACATAAGCTGGAGTATGTTAGAAGCCTCCAAAGCTCGGGCAATATGGTTATGATGCTGGGTGATGGCCTGAATGATGCCGGCGCTTTAAAGCAAAGTAATTTAGGAGTGGCTGTGACTGACGACATAAACAACTTTACACCGGGATGTGATGCAATTTTAGATGGTGCATCTTTTGAAAAAATTCCTCAATTTATTCGCCAATCGAAATACGCGATTAAAACGATTAGGAGAAGTTTTATGATCTCTGCGTCTTATAACTTAGTTGGGGTCTATTTCGCTGTTCAGGGAACGCTTTCACCATTAACGGCTGCCGTGCTGATGCCGATAAGCACCGTTACAATTATTGCCTTCACCAGCCTGGCAACCCATTATTATGCACGCAAAAACTCGTTAAAATGAATATAATCTATTTTCTAATTGGCTGCAGTATTATTATGGCGCTATTTTTTTTGGCTGCTTTCTTCTGGGCATTGAAGGACGGGCAGCATGATGATATGCACACCCCTGCAATTCGTATCCTTTTCGATGACGATAAGCCCGATGAAAAAGCGTAAGCGTATTGAAAAATGATGAAGATCACATTTCAATAAAGCTCACATCATCCGAGTCTGAACGCCTTGAATCTATTTTTACACCGGAAACAATACTACTTTACTTTTATGCTTGAGAAATTCAATTACGACAACAAGATTGTGCGCAACTTTGGTATTGCTACAATTGTATGGGGTGTCATTGGGATGACCGTAGGTCTCATTATAGCCCTGCAACTTATAATTCCAGCGATGAACTTCGGTTCTCAGTATACAACTTTCGGCCGGGTAAGGCCCCTGCATACTAATGCTGTAATTTTTGCTTTTGTGGGGAATGCCATTTTTATGGGTGTTTACTATTCGCTGCAGCGCCTGCTAAAAGCCCGGATGTTTAGCGATAAGTTAAGTAAGATCCATTTCTGGGGATGGCAATTGGTTATTGTAATGGCAGTCATTACCCTTCCTTTAGGTTTAACCACCTCCCATGAATATGCAGAGCTGGAGTGGCCTATTGATATTCTTTTAACCATCATTTGGGTAGTGTTCGGTTGGAACATGTTCGGTACCATTATTAAGCGACGGGAACGGCATATGTATGTGGCTATCTGGTTTTACATTGCCACTTTTGTTACTGTAGCAGTGCTTCACATCGTGAATTCGGTGCAGCTGCCTATTTCCTTTTTTAAAAGCTATTATGTTTATGCAGGTGTTCAGGACGCACTTGTGCAGTGGTGGTACGGGCATAATGCGGTAGCTTTCTTTTTGACCACACCGTACCTGGGAATGATGTACTACTTCCTTCCGAAAATGGCTAACCGGCCTGTATATTCTTATAAACTGAGCATACTACATTTTTGGTCGTTAATTTTTATCTATATATGGGCCGGACCTCACCATTTGCTTTATACCTCATTACCAGGCTGGGCCCAATCACTTGGTATTGTTTTTTCAATTATGCTGATTGCTCCGAGCTGGGGTGGTATGATCAATGGCTTGCTGACTCTTCGCGGTGCGTGGGACAAGGTACGTGATGATGCCATTCTTAAGTTCATGGTGGTTGGTTTGACCGCGTACGGAATGGCCACCTTTGAAGGCCCTATGCTTTCATTTAAGGAGATCAACGCGATAGCGCACTTTTCTGATTGGATTGTCGCTCACGTTCACGTAGGCGCTTTAGGATGGAATGGATTTTTAACATTCGCTATTCTTTATTGGCTGATCCCAAGAATCTACCAGACTGAGTTGTACTCCAAAAAAATGGCTTCCTTTCACTTCTGGGTTGGAACGCTGGGCATTCTGTTCTATGCCGTACCAATGTATTGGGCGGGTTTTACCCAAGGGCTAATGCTGAAAGAATTCACACCCGAAGGCCTGTTGAAATATCCAAGTTTCCTGTCAACAACACTTCAGATCATTCCGATGCACGCGTTAAGGGCTATAGGCGGCGCCTTATACCTGGCCGGTGTTATAGTAATGACCTGGAACCTTTACAAGACCATGGCAGGCGGTAAATTATTGTCGAATGAACCTGCGGAGTCAATGGCTCTTACTAAAGAGTTCACCCCCCATTCTTCTGAAAAAACGATACACCGGACTTTAGAGCGCCGTCCTATTCAGTTTATGGTGCTTGCGTTAATTGCAATTTTGATTGGTGGAATGGTCGAGATGATGCCAACCTTTATGATATCGTCAAATATTCCTACCATCTCGAGTGTAAAACCATATAGTCCGCTTGAACTTCAGGGACGGGATATTTATTTACGTGAAGGATGTGTTAACTGCCACTCGCAGACTGTACGTCCATTCCGTTCGGAGACAGAACGTTATGGCGAATACAGTAAAGCAGGGGAGTTTGTATACGACCACCCGTTCCTTTGGGGATCAAAAAGGACTGGTCCGGATCTTCATCGTCAGGGTGGCAAGTATTCGAATGCATGGCATTTCAACCATATGTTCGATCCAACTACTATGTCTCCTGGAAGTATAATGCCTCCTTATCCATGGTTAATTGATCAGAAACTAGATACAACAACCACTGCTTCCAAGATAAGGGCCATGCAAACGCTGGGTGTTCCATATGCGGAAGGCTATGCCGAGACTGCGAATAAAGATCTGCGTGAGCAGGCGGAACTTATTTCTCAAAGCTTGTCGCGCGATAATATTAAAGTGCAAAGTGACCGTGAGATCATAGCCATCATAGCATACTTACAGCGCCTTGGCACCGATATTAAAGTAGGAAAAACAGCGAATAATTAAGAAATCGTTAAACAATAACAGATACCAAACAACAAGCCATGTTCAAGCAGTTCGTAGATAAAATGACAGGGAACGATATCTATCTGATCACCTCCCTGCTGATATTCTTTATTTTCTTTGTCGCAGTAGCGGCGTTACTGATCAAAATGAATAAGAATCATATCGCTTATATGAGGAACCTTCCGTTAAATGAAGATCAAAAAGACGAGACGTATGAAAAAGCTTAACTACTTCCTGGTCTTTTTACTGATGACGTCTCCCGCATTTGCGCAGGAGACGACTAAAGCTGTAGCTACAGGCAATAATAGGTATGTAACGATACTCGTTGTTGTTTTCCTTGCTGTTGCCATCTTGTTGCTGGCTTTTGCCTTCGTATTGCTCAATACCTTTAACATTCTTTCAAAAGAGTTGTCGGCTCCCAGTCAGTCACCAGTTGTACAAACGGTTAAAAAGCTGGAGTATGAGGAATGGGCTGCTATTGAGAAGAACAAGCCCAGTATTTTTAATAAACTACTGGGTCTCAGACCGATAGAAGAGGAGCATGATCTGCTTATTGAACATGAATTTGATGGCATTAAAGAGCTTGACAATCCTGTGCCCGGGTGGTTTAATTTCTTGTTTTACGGTAGCATCGCTGTGGGCATCATGTATTTTATTACATACCACGTTGCAGATTGGGGACCATCGCAGGAACAGGAATATGTGACTGAGATGAAAGCAGCAGACGAACAGAAAAAACTTTACCTGTCTAATTCGGCCAATAAATTAGATGAAAACACCGTAGTGATAAGCACTGAAGCTCCGGTGATATCAAGTGGTAAGGCGGTATATAGTGCAAATTGCGTGGCTTGTCACGGTGACAAAGGGCAAGGTACGGTTGGTCCGAACCTGACAGACGAATATTGGTTGCACGGTGGAAAGATCAATAATGTGTTTAAAACCATCAAATACGGTGTGCCGGAGAAAGGAATGATCTCCTGGGAGAAAACTTTGAGTCCAAAGCAGATTTCGGAGGTAGCTAATTACATCATGACATTAAAAGGAACTAATCCAGCTAATGCAAAAGCTGCTCAGGGTGAAAAAGAGAGTTAGATTAAATTACTATCAGGTGGGAGCTTGTAAAGTTGTCATTAAGCTGAATGCTTAAGGCAAATAAAAAATAAGATGGAAGAAGCAGGAGTAAGGTTGGATAAAATAAAAAATCCGGAAGGTACAGGGCGACAATGGATCTACCCTAAACTAGTTAAAGGGAAATTATATCAATATCGCAACATAACAAGCTGGGTACTTCTTGCCCTGCTCTTCGCCGGCCCTTTTTTAAGAATCAACGACGAGCAGCTCATCCTTTTTAATATCCTCGAAAGGAAGTTCGTTTTCTTTGGTGTAGTATTCTGGCCACAGGACTTTTACCTGTTTGTAGTAGCCATGCTTATCTTCCTGGTATTTGTAGTGCTGTTTACCGCTGTATTCGGGCGGGTATGGTGCGGATGGGCCTGCCCGCAGACCATCTTCATGGAAATGGTCTTTCGAAAGATTGAAGTATTGATTGAAGGGGATGCAATAAAACAAAGAAGGCTGGATGCTTCGCCACTTAGTGCTGAAAAGGTTTTCAAGAAAGGGCTTAAACATTTCATTTTTCTCTTCATATCGTTTTTTATTGCGAATACTTTTCTGGCGTATATCATCAGCACGGAAAGCTTATTGGAGATCATCAGGCAGCCTGTTAGTCAGCATGTCACTGGATTTATCGCGATCGTTATCTTCACTTTGCTATTCTACATTGTATTTGCATATGTACGAGAGATTGTTTGTACGGTGATCTGCCCGTACGGTCGACTTCAGGGGGTGCTGTTAGACAAGCAGAGCATGATTGTCGGTTACGACTATCAGCGTGGCGAACCAAGAGGGAAAATCAATAAAGGGAATGAGCATCTGCATGGGGATTGTGTAGATTGCAATTTGTGCGTTCAGGTGTGTCCAACGGGCATCGATATACGCGAGGGAACTCAGCTTGAGTGCATCAACTGTACGGCCTGCATTGATGCGTGCGATATGGTGATGACCAAAGTAAATCGCCCTATAAGGCTTATTGGGTTTAAATCGGAAGAGGAGATCACCACAGGTAAGCCTTTTAAAATTAGTAAGCGATTATATGCTTATTCGGCTATTTTACTGGTTATGATTACCGCATTAGCTACCCTGTTAATAAGAAGGACGGATGTCGAGACGACACTGCTGCGAGCAGCAGGCACGTTATACCAGTTACGCGAGGATGGGACAGTGAGCAATCTCTATAATGCAGAAATCATTAATAAAACGAATCACAATATTGATCTAAAGATTGTACCTGCAGATCCGCAGGTAAAGATTGAATACATTCAAAAAGCAGAAACTTTAGACAAAGGCCAGAGTAATAAAATTACGTTTTTTATCGTACGCCCGCAAAAAGGAGTGGAGAAGTATAAATCAGATATCGAGTTGAATGTCATTTCCGGAGAACAGGTAATTGAAAAACTGGAGACAACGTTTATTGCGCCGCCAAATTTTTAACGTATGAACTGGGGAACAAAAGTAATTATTGGAATGGCGATGTTTATGGTTTTCATACTTGCTATGGCAACTAAGATGGTGATTGAGGGGGGAGACGATGATCTGGTTGAGAAAGACTATTATGAAAAAGGCCTGGCTTACGACAAAGTGTACGATCTAAAAACATTGGCTGTTAAGGATTCTTTGATTCCTGATTTCAAGGTGAATGAGGAAGGCCTCCTTGTTTTATTTAAGTCGCCATCAAAGTATAAACTAGTTTGTAAACGTCCGTCTGATTCGAACCTGGACCAGGTGTTTGAAGAAAAGATGAATGAAGTAATCAGTTTTGTTGTTCCGGCAAGCAAATTGAAAAAAGGTCCCTGGAATCTGATTATTGAATTTAGCAGTAATGGTAAAGAGTATATGGTCGAACGTGAAATGACAATGCCATGAATGGAAACGCACTTGCTTTCTTTACCGGTTTATTCGGAAGTTTACACTGTGTAGCAATGTGCGGACCGCTTGTAATGTCGTTGCCGCTTTCGCAATACTCTGTTTGGTTTGCACTTATTCAACGCTTGTTATACCAGGCGGGGAGGATTTTGACATATATGGCCTTCGGACTCTTGTTTGGTTTGATTGGTCAGAATTTCAATCTTTTAGGCTGGCAACAAGGCATCAGTATAATAACAGGTGTCATTTTAATTATCATCGCCTTTACTCATTTTTCAAAGAAGAGGATCACTACTTTCGAACGGTTTCAGTTAAAATTAATTGGGCCGTTAGCTAACCGGATGGGAAAACTCCTGGTGAAGCCTTACGGTGGCTTCTTTGCGGGAATGTTAAATGGCATTTTACCCTGCGGGATGGTTTATCTCGCATTAGCAGGAGCTGTTAACTCTAATTCAGTTATCGGAGGGGCGGAGTTCATGTTTTTCTTTGGTCTGGGAACCACTCCACTGATGCTTACCGCCGCAGTCGCGGGATTATTTTTCAGAAGATGGGCGCAACTTCGTTTTTCAAAGGTTCTGCCGTATTTAACACTTTGCATGGGAATCTGGTTTCTGTTGCGTGGCGCTGAACTTGATATTCCTTTTTTATCTCCAAGAATACCTCTTACTACGGAAGGGGCAATTTGTCGGGTGGATTAGGCTAATCGCTTCCAATTGCTTTACGCCAATTTTTAGTGCTGACTACGAATTTTGAATTATCTATTAGTCGTTATCTCAAGAGTGCCTTTCAAGCTGTTATGGAATGGCTCGCCTAGTTTACTGCACTTCAAGCACTTAGATGGTGCATTTTAATTAGTGCATTTTATTTTATAAATTAAGTACTAAGTTTCGACCTCCGGTTAATTGCATAAAAAACCTTGAGATTTTAGATTCAAACTTATAGTAAAAATTGAGGCTATGGAAGCGCACCTTGAAGAAATCAGAGAACAGCAAAAAGAATCATGGAACAAGTTTTCCCAGGGCTGGAAAAAATGGAATGAACTTACTATGGATTTTTTAAAGCCCCATGGCGATGAAATCATAAAGCTTTTGCAGCTAGGGGAAGGTGATTTGGTACTTGACGTTGCTTCTGGTACAGGAGAGCCCGGACTGACAATTGCGTCCATGTTAAAGACGGGTAAGGTGGTCAGTACTGATTTATCTGAAGGTATGCTGGAGGTTGCGCGTGAAAATGCCGCACTGCGTGGAATTGAAAATTTTGAAACTATAGTAACTGATGTTTCTAACCTGCCATTTGAAGACAACACTTTTGATGCAATCAGTTGTCGTTTCGGTTATATGTTTTTCCCGGATATGTTTCAGGCAACAAAGGAAATGGTGCGTGTTTTGAAGCCGGGGGGACGAATAGCTACCTCGGTGTGGGATGTACCTGAAAAAAACTTCTGGGTAACAGGTTTTATGGGCATCATCAATGAAAATATGGAACTTCCGCCACCGGTACCTGAAGCACCGGGTATGTTCAGATGCTCTGAAAACGGCTTAATTGCCCATTTGTTCAGACAGGCTGGCTTGACGAACATAGTTGAGACCGAGGTAAGGGGAAAGCTAATTGCCGGATCTGTGGACCAATATTGGAATATGATGACCGAAATTGGTGCTCCGATAGTTGCAGCCCTTAGTAAAGCTGATGACTCGTTAAGAGACAAAATAAAAACAGAGGTTTTTGAAATGATAACTCAAAGATATCCTGACGGTAATGTCGCTTTTGATTCGGGATCGCTAATCTTTTTTGGCGAAAAACCCTGATCAGATACGCAATTATAAATAGAGAGCTGGCTAGGAGGAGATCTTATCCAGCTCTCTATTTAAAAACTCTTGCAGTACGATCCCATGGTTATGTTTTTCATCCTTTGAAGCATAGAGCAGAGTTACTGTATTATGAGATTGTATCAGTTCCAGTATTTTTGAGGTAAGCTCAGAACTCTTTAATTCGGTTTCATATGCCTTTGAAAATGCCACCCACTTCTCGTCCATATGTTCGAACCATCTGCGTAGTTTAGTTGATGGAGCAATTTCTTTCATCCACTTGTCGATGTGGGCTTTTTCTTTGGTTAATCCCCGCGGCCATAATCTATCAATCAGAATTCGAAAGCCATCTTGTTCTGCAGGGGGGGCGTAGATACGTTTAAGATTGACCTTAGACATAATCAAAGTTCTTAACTACCTAATGGATACTTGTAAATGGGTTATTACGATAGTGCTCAATCTTAAATTCAAACATCTGTGCCATTTTTTCTGCTCGCCAGATTGCTTCTGTTGCCTTTTGTCCGCTAAAAAGTTCGTTAACAGTTTGGGTAAACAAGGTCATCCATTCTTTAAAATGCGAGTGATCTACCGGTAATTTAGCATGCGGTTGAAATGGGCTTCCAGAGTATGTCTGCTCGTCTAGCAAAACAGTCTGCCAGAAGCGGTACATTTTTTCAAGATGTTCAGGCCATCGGTCTTGGATACGCTCATTAAAAATTGGTGACAGTAAAGCATCATTCCGAATTTTGTCGTAGAAAGTGTCAACCAATGTCTTAACATCTTCCAACGTTAATATATCCTGTTGCTCGTGCATTTTATAGATTTTTAGATGAGATGATGGCCACAATTATCCCGCCATACTAAATAGCTGTTTAGTTGGTTCGTTCGCATACAAACGTGCGTCAAGAGCCATGCAAATGTTTCTGAGGAATCGTTTCCCTAAGGGAGTCACGGTTAATGAATTTGGTGTTAGTTCTGCTAAACCATCTTTAACCAGTTCCTGCATTCTTTCCAGTCCTTCCAACAGCGCCTCGCATATATCAGAACTATCATTCCAGGTTGTGGTACCAGCACACATTAAATTTAGGATATGTTTGCGAATAATAAGATCCTCGTCAGTTAAAACATGGCCCTTGAAAATAGGGAGTATACCATTGTTTATGAGTTCCATATAATCTTCCACCTTTTTAACATTTTGAGCGAACGCAAACCATGTATCGCTGATTGAAGAAACCCCTAAAGAGAGCATCAGGCGGGTGTAATGATGGGTATATCCCATAAAGTTCCGATGGAGTTTTCCGGACTGCTCTGCCATGTAAAGACTGTCAGATTTTAACGCAAAATGATCCATTCCGATCTCTTCGTAACCAATTTGTGTGAACATCCTGCGCCCCAGTTCGTATAATTTTTGCTTGGCTTCAACAGAGGGCAGATGCTCTTCGGTATACCTGCGCTGCCCTGGCTTAATCCAGGGAACATGGGCGTAACTATAAAAAGCGATTCGATCAGGTAAAAGTTTTATGACTTGATTCACAGTACTCTCTAATCCTTCTATTGTTTGCAATGGAAGGCCGTATATCAAATCATAATTTATTGATGTATAACCGATTCTCCTGGCCTTATCTGTCACTGATTGGACCTGCTCAAAGCTTTGCATCCTGTTGATTACAAATTGAACTTTGCGGTCGAAATCTTGAATGCCTAAACTTAATCTCCTGAAGCCGAGATTATATAATGTTTGAAGGTGCTCTTCAGTCGTATTATTGGGGTGTGCTTCGAAACTAAATTCTGCATCTGTATGGATCGTTGCTTTAGACAGTAAACCTTTAAGCAGCTTTTGAAGATTCTGATGACTGAAAAATGTGGGAGTACCGCCTCCCAGATGTATTTCTTTTATCAGCGGTTTCCTTTCAAGAATGTTGCAATATAAGGCCCATTCGGCTAATACTGCACCGATATAAGGTTCCTCTACCTGGTGATTCTTCGTGATGCGCGTATTACATCCGCAATAGGTACATAAACTTTCGCAGAAGGGCAGATGGACATATAAACTGATGCCATCAGTATTATTGGTTTGTTTAAAAGATAATTGAATTGATTTAATCCATTCGTTTACTTCCGGTGGCTCTGTATTCCAGTATGGTACCGTTGGATAGCTGGTATAACGAGGAGCGGGAACATTGTATTTATCAATAAGATGCTGGACGTCCATTAAATAGTAATTATGAAATTTGTAATCAGGGTATTAAGCACAAGCTTTGCCCGAGGAACTGTTTTTCTGCCACTGATCGAGATTGCAAATCGTTTGCAATGCAATTTCATGCAAAGCTTCGACTGTTAAATAGGCCTGATGTGGGGTAACAATTACATTGGGGTGCATTACAAGCTGTTCAAGCAATGGATCTTTAATTTTATCGGGATTATTAACGCCAAAAAGTTCCTTCTCGTGTTCATAAACATCTAGTCCCAGGTAGCCAATCTTACCACTGTTTAATGCCTTCAAGGCCTCGTTTGTATTGATCAGGCCACCTCTGCTTGTATTAATCAGCATAACTCCTTTTTTCATTTTTGCGATAGCCGATTCATCGATTAAATGATGAGTGTCGGCAGTCAGTGGGAGGTGTAATGAAATGATGTCGGATTCACGGAGCAGGGTATCCAGACCAACTGCCTTACTTTGAGTTGCTTTTGTTAGGGAAGAACTATCATAACTCAAAATTTTACAGCCAAACCCTTTGAAAATAGATGCTGTCGCAAGTCCAGTATGACCAAATCCGATGATGCCCACTGTTTTTCCGTGAAAATTAAAGCCCGGATTTTCATTAATTGAAAAATCATATTTACGGGTATGATCAACTGCTGGGATCAGTTTTCGGCTGAGAGCAAGTGCCAGGGTGACAGCAAACTCTGCGATAGCTTCCGGAGAGTATGCAGGAATATTTGCAATTTTTATATGCCTTTTTTCGGCTTGCACCAAATCGATGTGTTCGGTGCCTACGGATCGTGTGGCAATATATTTAATTCCCATGTCGGCCAGTTTGTTTATAACAGGGGCCGACAAATCATCGTTTGTAAAGACGACAACGGCATCCTTACCTTCAGCATAGAGGGCTGTTTGCAAATTTAAAGGATTCGATATTAAAGTAATATCGTGCTTCCTCTGGTTTGCCTTAGCCAGAAGTTCCTTTTCGAAGTTTTTAATACTGTATGCAACAACTCTCATCTCAGCAGATTATTTCTTCAAATCTACTGGTAGGCGTGCTTACTTGCTATGTGTGAGGTCAGATAGAAATGTGATGCTTGTCAGTTTTTCATTTTCTGCAATTTCGTCATATCAAGAATATCGATATTACTGCCTTTTTTTTCGATAATGCCTTCTTCTTTAAAATCGCTTAAAGTACGGCTTACCGTTTCGGTGGCCATACCGGCCATCGCCGCCAGATCTTCTCTTGAAACTCGCAAAGTTGTATTATTGGGCTCCGACTGTGACGCGAGTCTTAGAAGTGTTTGCGCCATGCGCTTTCTGACAGAATGATAGGCAAGCTGTAAAAGTTGCTCTTCTTTCTCTATTAAATTGTTTGAAAGTATTTTGATAAACTGTCTTCCGACATCTGCATACTTATTTAGAATTTGTTCGATTATGTCCTTCGGTATCAGGCAGATGGTAGTATCTTCTATGGCCTCCGCAGTTTCGTTGTATGACTCATTTGATAAAAGCGCCTGGATGCCGAGGTATTCTTCCGGTCCGTACATGCCGGTAAGTAGTTCCCGCCCGTCAGAGCTTAATTTAATCGCCTTTACCTTGCCAGAAATGATCAGATAAATACCGGCGGCCACGTCTCCTTCGTAGTAAATGATTTGCCTTTTCTTAATCAGCCGGATTTTTCGCTCAGCAATGATCTTTTTCAATTCAATGATGCCATTGCCCTGTGAAGCAAATAAATTAAGATCTTCTAATGATTTACTATAAAAAGCCTTTTGCTGATCTTTTTTATGAAGCCTGCTTTCTATTGCATTGAGCAACTCCATATCATCAAATGGTTTCGTAAGGTAATCGTCAGCACCCATCTCCATGCCTTTCCTCATATCAAGCCGTTCTGCCTTAGCAGTAAGGAAAATAAAAGGTATTGAAGCAGTTTTTGGGTTTTTATTCAATAGGTACAAAACGCCGTAACCGTCCAGCTCTGGCATCATTATATCGCAAAGGATTATATCAGGGAAGTGTTTATGAGCTAAATCAACTCCTTTTTTTCCATTCTCAGCAGTAATTACATTGTAATTTGCCAACTCAAGAATCTCCGCAGTGCTTTCGCGGATATCATCATTATCCTCAATGATTAAAATATTAGTTTTCATCCTTGTGGGAAAAGGTTATAGTGAAGAAAGTACCTTTATTCTGAGTGCTTTCGAAGGTTATATGGCCATTCATCAGGCGAGTGTACCTGGCAACAATATTTAGACCTAATCCGGTTCCTGGAATATTACCGGTATTGTGAGCCCGGAAGAAAGGCTGAAACAGATATTTTTGATCACTGTCAGGAATGCCTATACCGTTATCTTTTATTGTTATCGAACAGTTTGTATCCGTTATCTCGGTGTTGAATTCAATGAAGGTGTTTTCGCCGGAATATTTAATAGCGTTTGCTATCAGATTGATGACACAGTTTTTAAGGAGGTTCTGATCTAGAATGACTTTGCTGCTTAAGCCGGTATGCTGATAAATAATGCTTTGGTTTTGCTTAGCAATCAGCTGCATCTCTTCGGTTATTTCTTCAGAAAGTTTAACCAGGTCAAATTTACTGACGGAAGCCTGTGTTTTTCCAGCTTCTAGTTTTTCCAGGGATAAGAAATCATTCAGAATTCCGGTTAAGTTGCCAACCGAATTCTTAATCTTATTGACATGCTTGACGATATTCGCGTTATCGAAATTTTGAGCATATCTCTCAATCAGCGAAGCCGACAACTGTACAGAGCTTAATGGTGTACGAAACTCATGGGAAGCCATGGAAACAAAACGGCTTTTGAGCTGATTAAGCTCTTTCTCCTTTTCAAGAGAAATGCTGACTTCTTCTTTGGCCGTTTCTAAAGCCTCCACCATACTGCGTAAAGTCGCTGTTCGGTCTTCCACCAGCTTCTCCAGTTCGAGGGCGTAATTTTTAATTTTTTCTTCCGCTTCTTTCTCTTTAGTGAGATCATGAATAAATCCTGCATAAACAACTGCATTTTCCAATCTGACTTCACTTACAGCTAAACGAAAAGGGAAAATTATACCGTCTTTGGTTAAGCCCTGCACTTCGCGGCCAATGCCGATAATATGCGGCTCATTAGTGCGCTGATAACGCGCCAGATACTCATCATGCTGGTCGCGATATGGGTTTGGCATTAATACTTTAACATTTTTGCCAATCACTTCATCAGGAGTATAGCCAAAAAGCTCACAGGCTGCAGGGTTTATAGAATCTATTAGTCCTTGTTTGTTGATAGTTATTATACCATCGATTGCATTCTCAATAATCGAATTTAATAAAGCGGCATCGTTCATTCCCTGCAAATTTATATTTTTTTAGCAGGATCGGTAGTTAAAGAATTAACTATGGGCAACTTATTAATTTGACGGAATCGTTTTAGTATATTATAGGAACTTTCAACAGTCCAAGATTTCTATGTTCCAGACAAATGTTGATCAATTCATAACCGTTTAAAAACAGCAATTATGAATATTTTAAAAAATCTACAATTCAGCGAACAAAAGCCATCCACGTTAGTCGTAAGTAACTCAGAAAAACAGATGACAATTGCGATAGGATTAATGCAGGGGCAAGTACTAAAAAAACACCTAAGTGCTACTCCAGCTTTGATCATTGTGTTGAAAGGGTCGATTCTATTTCAAATGGAGCGGAACACGACCGTAATTACTGAGCTAGACACGCTAGAAATTCCCGCCTCCGTGCCTCATGAGGTGACAGGCCTGGAAGAAAGCATTTTTCTATTGATTAAAGACAAAGTGTAGACCTTTCGTTAGGATTGTTTCAAACGTTTTGTTTTCCCGTTTCCAGTAATTCTACGCACTGCCGGGCAATTTCAAGCTCTTCATTTGTTGGGATGACAAGGATTCTGACTTTAGATTTTTTATCACTGATGTCTCTCAATTCTCCGGAGCGTATATTATTCTTTTCAAGATCAGGTATAATTCCCAAAAAGTCTAAATTTTCACAAATTCGCTTTCGCATGCTGATATCGTTTTCTCCAACTCCTGCAGTAAAAACGATAGCATCGAGACCATTAAGAGAAGCTGCATAAGCACCAATATATTTTTGAATACGGTATGCATACACCTCACTTGCTAATTCTGCTTCATCGTCGCCATTTTTAATTGCACTTTCAATATCACGCATATCGCTGAAGCCTGTCATGCCGAGCATGCCACTTCTTTTATTCAGTAATGTATTTACCTGTTCCGGGTCATAGCCTAACTGATTGATGAGATGAAAGATGATGGACGGGTCGATATCTCCGCTTCTGGTGCCCATTACAAGGCCGCTCAACGGGCCGAATCCCATAGTTGTATCTATCGATCTGCCACCCTTTACAGCAGCCATACTGCAGCCGTTCCCCAGGTGAATAGTGATGAGCTTTGCATCAGGTTTTTCAAGATATGAGATAGCTTGCTCGGTAACATATTTGTGGCTGGTACCGTGAAAGCCATATGACCTGATCCTCAAATCAGTGTAGTAAGATTTCGGAATAGCGTAACGATATGCTTTTTCTGGCATTGTCTGATGAAAAGAAGTGTCAAAGACGGCAATTTGTTTTGCGCTTGTGAAGATCTTTTCTGCAACGTCAATGCCCATGTAATTCGCGGGATTATGTAAGGGAGCTAAGGGAAATAGCTTTTTTATCTTATCCTTTATTTCTTCGCTTATGAAGGTGGTAGCGGCGAACGCTTCGCCTCCATGCACCACACGATGCCCGACAGCGTAAATTTCTTTCGGATCTTTGATCACCCCGATGTTAGGATCCGTTAGCAGGCTCAATACCTCGTTTAAGCCTTCTTCATGACCTGCAAGCTCGAGAGTTTTTTCTACTAAATACTCCTTCCCTTCAATGAACCCCTTATGTTTGATAAACGAGTTTTCATGCCCTATGCGTTCAATTAAGCCGCTGCATACAGGCTTTTCAAAAGGCATCTTAAATAATTGATATTTAATGGAACTGCTTCCTGAGTTAATTACAAAAATATTCATGGATGTGCGTAATAAAATAGTGTACTCCTGCTTGCGGTACTTGCTAGCTTTCCTGACATTGAATGGCTGTTATTATCACCGTATTAAAAATATCGTCAACAGTACAACCGCGACTAAGATCGTTTACAGGCTTATTTAAACCCTGTAACATCGGACCAATGGCCAGCGCCCCTGTTTCACGTTGAACGGCCTTGTATGTATTGTTTCCCGTATTCAAATCGGGGAAGATCAGCACGCTTGCTTTTCCGGCCACTTCTGAATTCGGCATCTTTTGACTACCAACGGCAGGATCAACTGCTGCGTCGTATTGAATGGGTCCTTCAACTTTAAGATCCGGACGTTTTTGCTTTACAATTTCTGTGGCACGACGCACTTTCTCTACATCTTCGCCTTCTCCGGAGGTACCAGATGAGTAGGAGAGCATAGCTATACGAGGTTCAATGCCAAACCGCTGACTACTCTCCGCCGAGGAGATGGCAATTTCCGCCAATTGCTCAGCTGTAGGGTTTGGATTAACGGCACAATCTCCAAAAACCGATACCCGGTCAGGCAGGCACATGAAAAATACGGATGATACGACAGAAACTCCCGGCTTAGTTTTCAGAAATTGTAAAGCGGGCCTTATTGTGTGCTGTGTTGTATGTGCTGCACCAGAAACCATCCCGTCTGCATGACCTTTGAAAACCATCATAGTTCCAAAATAAGATACATCAGTCATCAAATCTCTAGCCATCTCCATAGTAACGTTCTTGTTTTTGCGCAATTCATACAGCGTTTCTACATAGTCGTGGTAGTATTCAGAATCTGCCGGATCAACAATGCGGATCTTGTTTAAGTCAAGATTCAACCCGAGTCGCTTTACAGATGTAGCAATTTCATTTGGATCACCCAAAATGGTAAGATCCACAATTTCCTGATTTATCAATCTTGCTGTTGCCCGTAAAATCCGATCATCGTTTCCCTCGGGTAGAACAATGTGTTTTTTTGCGCTTTTAGCCCATTTGGTCAGCTGATATTGAAACATATGGGGTGTAATCCCCTCAGGTTTGAAAGTAATAATCTTATCCTCTAGAGACTGCATGTCCACATATTTTTCAAAAGTATTGATGGCCAGCTCAATCTTCTTGGTATTATCCGGTGTGATTTTAGATTGAATAGCTCCAAGCTGTGTAGTAGTTTGAAAGGTGCCGGTTTTTACTGATATGATGGGAACCACAGTTTGGAGTCCATCAATAAGCCGGATGATCGGTTCCTCCGGCTCTGATCCGGCGGTCAAAACTATTCCAGCAATTTTAGGGTAGCTGGTGGAAAGGTTAGCCTGCAGCGCGCAGATGATAATATCACCTCTATCACCCGGGGTAACAATTAAAACGTTTTCTGCAATATGATTTAGAAAGTTGGGTACTTGCATTGCCCCGGTGATAAAATTATCTACTTTGTTAGAAAGAGATTCTTCACCGAACAAGAGTTTACCGCCCAAATTTTCGTGTATCTCTTTCATGGTAGGACTCTGCAGACTCTTATCCATGGGAATGACTGCCAGTATGATTCCTTTGGTAAGTTGGGTAGCCAGCAACTCTTTCACATCGTTTATTTGCTCTTCATTCACCTTATTAGCTACCACAGCCAGAACCTGTACTTCGCGATGCTCAAAACTGCGTGTAAGGCTGAGTACAGAGTTAACAATCTGGGCTGTCGTTTTTCCGGAACCTGAAATGACAATAATAGCCGGGGCACTGAGGTTTTTCGCAATTGCAACATTCGCTTCAAACTCGAAGGCTATTCCGTCGCCCAAAAAATCACTCCCCTCAATAACAGTAAAGTCATAGTTTTCCTCAAGCTTTTTATACTTGTTAATGATTATGTCAATCATCTCACCCTGGCCAGCGTTCTCAAGGCGGTGCAAAGCCTCCTGGCGGTTAAACGCATAAGTATCATCATAACTCATTGGAAGATCAAAGTAGGTCATTATAGTCTCTATATGAACGTCCTTCTTGCCTTTTACATCTTCATTGATAATGGGTTTGAAATATCCGATCTTTTGCGCTTTACCAAGCAGCATATTAACAAGCCCTAAAGCGATTATGGATTTTCCACAGTGAGGTTCGGCCGAAGCGATAAAAATACTTTTAGTCATGCATATAGGGTTGCTGTAAAAGAAGTTAATCTTTTACAATTGTAAGAATGTAAAACTTATTTTATCAAGAACATATTACTGTGCCAAATACTTTAAGTCCCTTTATTATTGGTAAATCGACAAAATAATGCGCAACTACGCCAGTCTTTTTCCAGAGCCAAATGTGCGGTTCAAAATAAGAAGTTGACGTGACGATGGTCATCAATTCACGGGATGTTTATCAGCAAATCAAATCATTTAACTCGTGAATTATAAATTCAATAAAAACTAACCGCCTTACTCCGGGCTTGTTCTGATAACAGACTAATCAATAGTAAGGGAAATCAAAGTGCTGTATATCCGAAAATACCAGGCGCTGTGAAGAATAATTTTATTAAACCAATCCAGTTCATAAAGGTTGTTAAAATATCATTTGTGTGCTAATTTTCACATTTTCTAAAGGTTGAAATTATATTTTTAATAACATTAATTACAAAGTCATGAGGATCAAAATTGTTGAGCCGCTAACAAACACTAAATTAAATTTGGATGCGCGGCCGGAAGATTATAACGGAGAGCAAGGATGGAGAATTCTTTTTCCGGAGAAAGACTCATTTGTAATTGTTCAAAAGGATGGCGATTGGAGTGTTATGGATGAGAACGACATTAATCCTCAATTAATAGAAGCAATCGGTAAAGCTTTACACCCCGTAGCGAGGTACAACTCACGTTAAATAAATAATTATCATCTATAGATATTTCCATGCCCTCATCGGTGATCTCTTCCTATAAATATAATCCAGATACGGAAAACCTTACAATCAAATACGTATCCGGATTGGTTTATTGCTATAATGAAGTTCCCGAGAAGGTTTATAAAGAGTTCAAAGCTTCAATTTCAAAAGGCAGATATCTCAATTTTCACATAAAAGGGAAATTTAACTACCAAAAACTAGATATTGATTAATATGGATACTGAATTGCTGGCAAGTGTTTAAACGGTCTCTGCCGGATTTTCCTCTATAGCTTTCCTTAATTCCCGTTCGTTGGTCAGATCAAGACGAAGAGGGGTGATGGATACATATCCATTTTCGACTGCCCACCGGTCTGTTCCTTCTTCCGCTGGTTCAAGAGGAGTTACTGTAAACCAATAGTGCTTTCTTCCCATCGGATCAGTTCCGGGAACAATATGGCCATCGTATAGACGTACAGATTGCCTGGTCCAGCGTATACCTTTTGGATTCTCAGGAAAGTTTACATTATATAAGCCCCGATCAGGTATCGCGTTCAAAAGAGCCAAAGTTTTTTGAACAAAGGGTTCTAAAGCCTTGAAGTCGGGCTCGGTTTTTCCTACAGGAGTGCTTAATGCAACCGCTTTTATTCCCAACAAAGCTGCTTGTTTAGCTGCTGCCAGCGTGCCTGAATGCCACATGGAGTTACCCAGGTTAGGCCCCATGTTAATGCCCGAAAGCACAAGGTCGGTATTTGCCCATAAATGGGTTCCCAAAGCAACACAATCAGCTGGCGTCCCATTCACCCGGTAAGCCTCAATTCCCGGGAATTCAATGGGCGACTTTTTATACGAAAGTGGTCTTGAGTGAGTCACTGCATGGCCCATCGACGACTGCTCAACATCAGGCGCTACCACTCTTACTTCACCGAACATCATAGCGGCGTGAGCTAAGGCAGCTATTCCCGGGCTATAAATTCCATCATCATTAGTTACCAGTATTCTCATAATAAAAAATAGTTTTTATAATGCCAACCAAAAACCGTTCGCTATGTTTTAGAACAAATTATAATATGACTAAAGTAAAATTATTGCATAATGCTGCAGCGGGTGATGAAGAACATTCACATCATGATCTTATTGCAATGATTGAATCAAAGGGTTTCGACTGTGAGTACGCATCGGTAAAAGAAAGTGGATGGGATGATATCAGCGACGATATCGATTTTTTAATTATCGCTGGTGGCGATGGAACCGTTAGAAAAGTGGTGGCTAAGTTGCTTAACAGAAAGCTGATTGATAAAAAATTCCCCATGGCTATCTTGCCGTTAGGAACCGCAAATAATCTTGCTAAAACTTTACAGGTAGAAGTGCCAGCCGAAGAAGCTGCCGAGTCGTGGCTTTTATCCAGAAGAAAGCCCTTTGATGTCGGTAAAATTTACGGCATGGCTGACAAAAAATTTTTCATTGAAGGGCTTGGTTATGGCATATTTCCTTACTTGATTAATCGGATGCAAGTCGCCCGGGTCGAGGCGCACACGCCGGATGAAGAACTTGAACTTGCTCTTGAAGAGCTTCGTAACATCGTATTATCTTATCAGCCTTGTTACTGCAACCTGAATATTGATGGCGTTGATTATTCAGGCGAATATCTTATGGTTGAAGTAATGAATATTCGGTCTATTGGGCCGAATCTTGTTCTGGGCCCTGATGTGAACATTAATGACGGGGAGTTTGATGTAGCCCTGGCAGGCGAGGAACATCGGGAAGCGCTGATAGATTATATTACAAGCAAGCTTCTAGGTAAAGAAGAAAAAGTTCATTTGACAGTAATTAAAGGAAGCAATATCACGATGCATTGGCATGGTACTCATGCTCATGTTGATGATAAGTTCATTGAGATTACAAAACCCGAGGAAATTAGAATAGAGGTTCGGGAAGGTTTAATTGAATTTTTAGTTTGATTTTTTAATACTCTGCGAGCTGAAAAATTTGCTCATAAATAGCAGTTGATATTCTACCGCATTGCGCCAGTAATCCCAATTATGTGCGCCCGGTCTCGAAATGAAGTCAAGCGGAATGTTCCGCTCAACAAGCTTATTATGAAAAGCGGTGTTTACGCCATAAAAGAAGTCCTGTGTACCGCAGTCAATAATTAGCTGCAGAGATTTTGGTGTTAGTAGATGAGTTAAATTAATAACACTATTATTATCCCATCTGCCCGGATTATCGGCATACTTTCCCAAATGTGACGCAATACTCCAGTTATCTGGAAAAGGTCTGAGGTCCAAACCGCCGCTCATGCTGCCGGCTGCACCAAAAATGTTTTGGTGTTTAAAGGCCAGGTATAATGCCCCATGGCCTCCCATACTTAAGCCAGTAATAGCCCGTCCCCGTGGAGCTCTTATTGTCGCATACTGTTTATCAATTAAATTTACCAGCTCGTCTGCCACATAGGTTTCGTATCTGGAGGCAGGGTCCTCCGGACTGTCAAAATACCAACTGGAAACCCCACCATCGGGACAAACAATAAGAATCTGGTATAGATCTGCGTAGTCTCTTAATTTAGGCACTTGTTTGATCCAATTTGAGTAATCTCCACCATGACCATGTAAAAGGTAAACTACCGGAAAAACAGTCTTAGAATTCTGATTATCGGGTTTGATAACTACCGCTTTAATTTCTTTTTTCATCGAAACGCTGTAAGTTCGGATTGTATCAACAGTTGCAGCTTCGGTTGCTTCTACAAAGCCCGTGAACACAAGAAAGAGGAGAGTAATACTTTTTATCATCTTAGATTATTATCTGGTAAATATAATGGTTGCTTAATAAAGAGCATTATCCGGCTCCAACCGATTGTTTGGAGTTCTACTTGCATCTTAAAGTTGATGTATCATCATTCAATTACATAAACTTAGTAACGACTTGACAAACATTTATTTAAGCCTCATTTAATTACAGGCTGTTTTGTAACTTTAAAGAAGTCTATTAATTTGCTAAAAAGGAAAAATGCGTATAAAACGACTCTCAAGATTTCCTTTATTGCTGTTATTTATCACGATGGCGCTCAATTCTGTCTTTGCCCAAAGCACTTCTAATAAAGGAAGAGACTTTTGGCTGGGGTATGGAAATCATGTGAGGGGTTACAGTAATAATAGCCAGCAAATGACTGTTTATGTCACTTCTGATGTAAGCACGAGCGGAGTAGTTGAAATTCCCGGTATTGGCTATTCCCGAAAATTCTCAGTAGTAGCAAATTCAATTACCACTGTTGATATTCCCCAATCGGCTTACCTTGATGGAGAAGGCTTATATGACTTGGGAATACATATAACTGCCGAACGACCGGTGGTGGTGTACTCACATATTTACAATCAAAATGTTTCAGGTGCCACCCTGGTTTTACCGGTAACCGCTTTAGGAAAAGAATATTATTCGATTAATTATACTCAGATATCTAACCAGGGATCATCTTTCTCTTACTTTTTTGTGATAGCAGTCGAAGATAATACTCAGGTGGAGATCACTCCGGCGGCAGCAACACATGGTCATCCTGCCGGGGTCCCCTTCATTGTTAATTTAAAGAAAGGTCAAATCTACCAGGTTTTAGGTGTAAATACATTCACTACCCCTAACGGTTTCTCCACAGGGGTTGATCTTACCGGTTCAACTATTCGATCGATTACAACGACCACAGAACCATGCAAGCGTATCGCGGTATTTTCAGGAAGTGGAAAGATTGCCATTGGCTGCGGCGAAGATGGAACCGGCTCCTCCGATAATCTGTACCAACAGGTTTATCCCACCAATTCATGGGGCAGAAAGTTTATAACTGCACCACTGAAATCCAGGAACTACGATATATTTCGGGTATTAAAAAGCGACCCGTCTGCTATTGTCAAACTAAATGGGAATACTTTGGCTAATAGCGCTTTTACAAATAATCTTTACTACGAGTTTGATTCGCAGTCACCTAATGTTATTGAATCCGACAAGCCGATACAGGTGGTGCAATATGCCGTTACACAACGACGATCAATTAACTGTTCGGTATTCCCTGAGGAAGCCGGTGATCCGGAGATGATTTTCCTGAATTCTGTGGAACAAAATATTGATAATATAACGGTCTATTCTTCATCAGCCTATTTGATTGTTAATCACTTCATTAATGTGATCATTGAGAGTACCGCCGCTTCTAGTTTTCGCATAGATGGTGCTCCCGCTTCGTTCAACCCTATCCCGGGCGATCCTACCTATTCATATGCAAGGCTCTCAGTTTTCGCCGGCGTTCACAATTTACGAGCTGATAAAGGCTTTAATGCCATAGCGTATGGATTCGGAAGCGCCGAATCTTATGGGTATTCTGCAGGCGCCAATGTTGAGAGCCTTGGAATTGAACTGGTGACTCGTGTTCAAAACATAAAGGCTACTAACGGCTGCGTAGATGAACCGCTGAAATTTAAGGTTACTTTACCATATCAGGCAACCAAATTATCCTGGAACCTCGAGGATGGTCTCCCTGTACGGGAATTTAGTGCTCCTGTGGTAGATTCCAGTTATACGGAAAGCGATCTTGTGTACTACGTTTACGAGCTTGCTGATACAATCCGTTATTCTCGGGCGAAAGATTACTCGGTAAACGTAATAGCTGAAAAAGCGCTCGCCGACGGTTGCGGCAGTAGTGAGCAATTGTTTTTTGATTTCTCCATTTTTAATCCGCCGGTGCCAAAATTCACAAACGATCAAAGTATTTGTGCTGGCGACAGCATAAAGTTTAAAGATGAAAGTGATGGTCAGGGCCGTCCTTTAGTAACCTGGCTATGGAACTTTGGAGATTCAGCATCGGGAGAAGCGAACACCTCCAAACTACAAAATCCCGCCCACGTTTTTTCCGTAGGAGGAACCTACAAAGTAATCCTTACCGTCACGAACGAATCTAACTGCGAACCGGTTACTGTCGTGCAGGAAGTGCAGGTGCTGCACAAGCCACTGGCAGACTTTAGTACTGGAACGACCGTTTGCGAAACCGTGCCGGTGAATTTTACCGACCTTTCGGTGCTGGAAACTGCCAAAATTAGTAAGTGGAACTGGGATTTTGGGGATGGACAAGTTTCTACAGAACAGAATCCTGCACATGCCTTCACTAAAGCGGGCACCTATGAGGTGACATTGACGTCAGGAGCCGATCAAGGTTGCGTAAGTGATCCGGTGAAAAAAAATATAACCGTTTACAGTCCGCCAGTGGTCGATTTCGAAATGCCAGAAGTATGCCTGGCTGATACAAAGGCACAGTTTACAAATAAATCGGTTGTGGCAGGCGATGTTTCGGAAGTGAAATATATGTGGGACTTTGGAGACCCTAATGCAAATGCACAACGGCCAAACGCTTCGGCTCTTCAAAATCCAGAGCATACTTATACCGCTGCGGGGAGTTATCAGGTTACTCTTACAGTCACCTCTCCCCAAGGTTGCGAAGTGAAACACTTAAAAACTTTTACTGTAAATGGGAGTGTTCCTAAGGCTCAGTTCACGGTACTTAATGCAGATAAACTATGTAGCAGCCAACCGGTAATTTTTGAAGACAGGGCGAGTGTTGATTTTGGTGAACTGACAAAAATTGAATGGATCTTTGATTTGGATAATGAGCCGGAGTCTAAGGTGGTTGACGAGAATCCAAATAAAAGAAGCGATACCGTCAAACGTTACGAATATCAGTATGCCAGATTCAACACGCCGGCTAGGAAAGCATTTAAAGCCAAAATGTTAGCTTACTCCGGACAAGTTTGTGTTAATGAGCAGATTATTGACATCGTGTTAAATGCAGAACCCGAACTAATTTTCGATACTTTGGCTGCTGTATGTATTGATAAAACACCATTCCAGATAAAGCAGGGTCGTTTGCTGAACGGTATTCCAGGTCAGGGAATTTATTCTGGCCCCGGGGTGTCTGCAAGCGGTTTTTTTAATCCAGCCGCCGCAGGGGCAGGGGTACATACTCTTACTTATACTTTCTCGGGTACTAACAGTTGTGTAAATTTCCAAACGCAAACTATCAGAGTTTCAGCACTTCCTCTGGCAACTGCCGGCGATGACTTTAATGTTTTGGAGGGCGAAGGCGTTAAAATCGATGCAAAAGCATCAGGCGATAGCCTGATATATAAATGGACGCCTTCCACAGGGTTAGACAGAGATGATATTTTGAATCCTGTGGCATCTCCAGTAGAAGATATCACGTACACACTAAATATTACCTCTAATCAGGGCTGTGGATTTACGGACGAGGTATCCGTTAAGGTGTTAAAAACTCCAATCATCCCGAATGCCTTTACACCGAACAATGATGGGGTAAATGACGAATGGAATATTAAGCATTTGAACAGTTACCCGGATGTTGTGGTTGAAGTCTTCAACCGGTATGGCAACAAAGTTTTCACTTCGTTAGGATATACCGAGGCATGGAACGGAAAGTTTAATGGCAGTGACCTTCCGGTCGGAACTTATTATTATATTATCAACCCAAAGAGCGGGCGAAAAACTGTGTCAGGAGCCGTAACTATTATAAGATAATAATGAAGAGACTTATTACACTGTTGATTTTATTATACCCTTTTTACAGTGCAATATCACAGCAGAGGCCACAATATACTCAGTATATTTTCAATAATTATATTCTTAATCCAGCCATTACGGGTATAGAAAATTATACAGACGTTAAAGCAGGTTATCGTAATCAGTGGCAGGGTCTCACGGATGCGCCTATCACTTCATACCTTTCTATACATGCACCACTTGGCAAGAAGTTCACGCAAGGAAGTGCCACCTCATTTCCTGGTGAGGGAAATAACCCGATGAGCCGCAGTTATGTGCAAACCTATAAAGCCTCCGAGCCTCACCATGGTGTTGGCTTTCATTTGGTTTCTGATAAAATTGGTCCGTTTTCCAGAACTGATATAAACCTTACCTACGCGTATCATCTTGGTTTAACTGAAAATATGAATGTGGCAGTGGGGGTTGCTGCAGGCATGTCCAGGATAAGCCTTGACCGGTCCAAAATAATCCTGGAAGATCCAACAGACCCGGCGATATCGGACAATAACGAAAGCCAGATTCAGCCGGATCTAGGCGCTGGTATCTGGCTGTACGGCCCTCGCTACTTTGCTGGAGTATCGGCCCAGCAGCTACTAGGAAGGCAACTTGACTTTTCTGATTATGCCGATTACAATCAGGGGAAGCAGGTGAAGCATTATTTTATCACTGCAGGCTATAAATTTTATTTGAGTGAAGACATTGCCGCTATACCTTCGGCAATGGTCAAACTAGTATCACCGGTGCCTGCGTCTATAGACCTGAATATGAAGCTGGCATTTAAGGATAAATTCTGGCTTGGCGCAAGCTACCGTAAAGACGATTCGTTTGCAGCGCTGGCCGGTCTCAACGTTGGTCACTTTTTCAACCTCAGCTATTCCTATGATTTTACTACTTCCGAGCTGCGGTCAGTAAGTAATGGTACCCACGAAATCGTCCTAGGCTTATTACTAAATAATCGCTATAAAGTAACCTGTCCGCAAAGGAACTGGTAGTGCTGGCCTTACATAGGTATAGATGACATTCCCGGAATAATTAAGTTCCTCAGATTCGGGAGAAGCATAGATAATGCATATCAATTAAAGGAGCCATGTTCTGGTCAGGTTCGACCATCCTTAGATCAAAAGCCGTTTGGTCTAAGGATGGTCGAACGAGGTACGAACCTATTACCTTGAAATTATATATAATATAGCCGGCAGATGGCCTAAAGGCAACTGCCTTTGAAAATCAATTCTAGGGGCTAAGGTGAATTGGAACTATTCGAATCTTAAAGTTCTTTCCGCAGTCGTGCTACAGGGATATTCATTGCTTCACGATACTTTGCGACGGTCCGGCGGGCAATGTTATAGCCTTTTTCTTTAAGAATTTCGGTCAGCTTTTCATCGGCCAGAGGGCGTCTTTTATCTTCTTTCCCGATACATTCTTCCAAAATCTTTTTCACCTCTTTATTTGATACTTCTTCACCGCTATCCATTTGGATGGCTTCGGAGAAAAACGATTTTAAAAGGAAGGTGCCGAATTCCGTTTGAACATATTTAGAGTTCGCAACCCTTGATACAGTGGAAATATCCATCCCTATCCGGTCAGCGATATCTTTCAGGATCATTGGGCGCAAATTACGATCATCTCCCGTCAGGAAGTAATCGTACTGATAGTTCATGATAGCATTCATGGTTTTCAGTAAAGTTTGCTGCCTTTGTTTGATGGCATCGATAAACCAGCGGGCTGAATCAAGTTTTTGCTTGACGAATTGAACTGCCTCCTTTAACTTTTTGTCCTTCTGAGCGGTTTTATCATAATGCTCGAACATTTCCTGGTAAGATCGACTAACGCGCAGCTCGGGAGCATTTTTCGAGTTTAAGGTTAATAACAGCGTGCCATCATTATTACTGATATGAAAGTCGGGGATTACCTGCAGCTGTTTGGTTGTTACTGCATTGGAGTCACCGGGTTTCGGATTAAGTTTTAGGATTTCATTTACAACCTCTTTCAGTTCTTCAGAATCCATATTCAGGGAACGCTCAAGTTTGTCGTAGTGTTTCTTGGTAAATTCTTCGAGGTACTTCTCCACCACCAAAATAGCTTTCTTAACGGTTGGGACATGCTCACGTTTACGTAACTGGATAAGAAGGCATTCCTGGAGATCGCGTGCGCCAACACCAGCAGGGTCAAATGACTGAATTACTTTAAGCATTTCCAGTATTTCTTCTTCTTCGGCAAATACGTTTTGTGAGAATGCGAGGTCATCTACCAGGGAACCAATAGGACGACGTAAATAACCGTCGTCATCCAGACTCCCAATAATTTGCTGGCCTATGAAAAAATCTTTGTCAGACAAGGGGACAAGGTCAAGTTGAGCTTGCAGGCTTTCAAAAAATGAACTTTGAACTGCTATTGGTATCTCTTTACGGTCGTCTTCATCTTCACCGTTTTGCTCATACTTTGAGCCGTAGTCGTTAATATTGTCTTCCTGCAGATAGTCGTCGACATTAAATTCGTCATTATTATCTGGAGTGTCTTCTGCGTTGTATGTGTCTTCATCAGGATCACGGTCAGGATAATCTTCGGCAGGTTCATTCATGTTTGCCAAACTAAGGTCTTCCAAAGCGGGGTTTTCTTCCAGTTCTTCTTTAATGCGGGTATCGAGCGCCACAGTTGGCACCTGCAATAATTTAATAAACTGAATTTGTTGTGGAGAGAGTTTTTGTAGGAGTTTTTGCTGTAAATTCTGACGTAACATATGGTCAAATTTACATATTAAACTTTATGATGAGTCAACCAGCGTAAAATATACCTTCACATGTATCACTATTTTGGTTTTTAATCAAACAGATAGTTTGAATTTTGAAAAATCAACCTTATATTTGCGCTCTTGTTTTTTAAAGCAATATATATTAAAACATCATGAAAAGAACATTCCAGCCATCTCAAAGGAAAAGAAGAAATAAGCACGGTTTCAGAGAACGTATGAGCACTGCAAACGGAAGAAGAATACTGGCAGCCAGAAGAGCGAAAGGCAGAAAAAGAGTTTCTGTTTCTGATGTGCGTCTTCATAAAGCATAATATTTGATTGCTTTTTGCTGCCGCAGATTAGATCTGCCGTCTAACAGTGTTAAGCAATCTTAAATGTATACTTTTAAAAAGGAAGAACGGTTATGTAGTAAGAAGCTTATCGAAGAGCTTTTTCATAACGGTTCTTCTTTTCTTTTATATCCGTTCCGGATTGTTTGGCTTAGGCATCCTTTACCAATAGACGTACCTGCCCAGGTAGTGATCAATGTGCCGAAGCGACGCTTTAAAAAGGCGGTTCATCGTAACCTAATCAAGCGTCGAATACGCGAAATCTACAGGTTAAATAAGGGTCTGGAACTTTACAGCTTCCTGGCGGATCATTCGGCGCAGCTTTTATTGGGTATTCATTACGTGGGTAAAGACATTGTCGAGTATCCTTTAATGGAGAAGAAATTTAAGCTTGTTTTGTTACAACTTAAAGAAGCTTATCTTAAAAGTCATATTTAAATATGATGATCAACCGGGTTTTAGGGAAATTTTTCCTGTTGCTGATTCGTTTCTATCAGTATTTCATCTCGCCGTTACTGGGATCTTCCTGCCGGTTTACGCCCACCTGTTCTCAATATGGCGTTGAAGCCATTACAAAGTATGGACCTTTCAAAGGCGGCTGGCTAACCTTGAAAAGAATTGGACGGTGCAATCCATGGGGTGGACATGGCCATGATCCGGTTCCTTAAACAATTTATATATTCTTAAATGCAAAGCAAACTGATCCTACAATTAGAAACAGCTACAACAATGTGTTCTGTTGCTCTTTCAGCTAATGGTAAATTGCTTGCTGTTAAGGAATTGAATGAACGAAATGTTCATGCCAGCCAAATCACTTTGTTCATTGATGAAGTGATGAAAAAAGCGGGTAAAGATTACAAGGAACTTGATGCTATTGCTGTCAGTAAAGGGCCCGGATCATACACCGGTTTACGGATCGGCGTTTCTACGGCCAAGGGGTTATGCTTTGCCCTGGACATTCCGTTGATTTCTATTGATACTCTTGAAGCAATGGCGAGTGGCTTTATGCAGAAATATCCAAATACGGATAATGCAAGTTTGCTTTGCCCTATGATTGATGCCCGCCGTATGGAGGTATACACTGCTCTATATGACTCGAAAATCCACCAGATCGAACCGGTGTCAGCTAAGATATTAAATGAGCAAACTTTTGAACAGTATTTTGAAAAAAATGAGGTGATAGTTTTTGGTGACGGCGCAAACAAAAGTCAGTCGCTTTACTCAGTACATCCAAATTACCGGTTTCAAGAATTTGAAAATTCCGCTGCGCATTTAGGTATTCCAGCTTTAAGAAAGTTGGAAATTGGCGAAGTCGAAGATCTGGCTTACTTTGAACCTTTTTATTTGAAGGATTTTATAGCTGGTGTATCCAAATAGAATATCCTATCAGAATAGCACTCGAGTATTATCTTTTCCCAAACAATCTTCTGAAGATTCCCACGCGGTCATGATTCGCATTCATGCCAGGGATGAAATTCGAATTAGGTTGGTGCTCCATCATACGTCCGAATTTCATAGCGAAGCCCATATAAGCTGAAGCCGAACTGGCGCCACCCCCATATGGAAAGTCAGTGATTAGAGAACGAGAAGAATGATAGGTCTTCAGGAGGTTGTCACTACCCATAAAGAATTCGACATTGGGAGATTTGATCATAATCTGGCCGCCTACCTCTATATATTTATCTAAATCATATGCGGCTGTTCCCGTTAAAACCAAGTTTCTCCAGTGATAATTATTTACCAGGGCAGCATTACCCCCCGGATAAAATAGATTTTTAGAAAGAATAAAATTCGGTTTATAGTTCCCGAAATTTTTATTTATCAGTGCCTCGGCTTTACCATTAATCATGCTATTAAACTGGCCGTTTGCTCTTCTTATCTTTACCATGTCTTCAATGCCATCTCTTAACCGCTCGTCAGCACTGGGAAATTGAGCATTATCAATTTTAATCAGGTCATCCAGATCATAGTTATATGAATTTTTATTCCATTTTATAAAACCAATATCTTTAATGTTACCCAACAAGAACCATCCACCCCTGAATTTATAGCTTCCACCCAGGCTAACCGAGACACCGGGATCGCGGAACGTTGGATTAACAATACCACTGTTTAAGTCAGACTTAAGGACATTTGACTTAAAATTCCCCTTTAATTGTACGTCGAATTCATTGAGATCTCGCCGTATACTTAATTGCGATTCTTCTATATCAAGCTTGTTGTATGTAATGCCACTTAACACACTTAGCTTCACCCCAAGCGACAGACGCTTATTGAAGTCTTCGCGATAATTAAAACTATACTGATTGTATGATTGATTAAAACCCTCGTTATTAAAGATATTGGAATATTCATCGTGGGTGAATAAGCTAAAATTGTCGAAGATGGCAAGAGACTCGTTGGTTACCTTCGCCCTTCCTTCGTTTCTTATTTGCCATGAAAAACCAATTTCCCGGTTGTATTCCACCCTGCTGAAAATTCGCAGCATCAGCATATAACTATTGGTTTGAGCTGTTACCCGGTTCATTTCACCTTGACCAAGCACTAAACCATCTCCATTAATTGCGCTTTGGTAAATCAGCGTTTTGAAATTGTTTTCTGCCGGTCCACTGAACCGCCCGTTAAAAGAAAAAGTTGGTATGAAAAAATTGAAAGCATATTTGCGACTGCTATCTGCCTGAAAAGCCTTTTGCGAAGGATTTTCGAATGCATCGTATAACGTAAGTGAATTGTAGAGACCGAATTGTTGACACCAAACTAAAGAAGTACTCATGGCAAGCACAATTGTTAACGCGATTCTCTTCATATTCTTTTATACCGTTTTTGCTGATGTTTGTTGCAGTAGCTTTATTTAATACTGTCGGGTGTTATTGACAGTGACGTATCTGCGGGCTTTTCCGCATATCCGGCATAAAAGTTAGTGAAAAATTGATCATTCTCACTATTCAACTGATAAGAAAATCCGTAAAATTCTTTTAAGCCATAGTTATCACTTGAAAGAGCTTTAGCATATTCCGGCTTTAGAAGAGATTTAATGTTGCTGCGAGAATTTTGATTATGAACAAATACAGATATATTACTTTGATCGGCTACCAGCTGATCAAAGACTAAGAATCGATCGTTTTCATAAAGTGAGTTCCGGCTATAACGTGTTAGATATCTGTTAAGACTCCCCGGCGAGTTGGAAAGTATCATTAAATTATCAACAATGGTATAAAAAGGCTTATTGAACTGTTTGAAGCCGTCGCCGAAATAATAATATAAGAGGCCGGGATAATTAAGATGGCGGATGTTCGGTGAATACTCTGAGCTCAAAGGCTCCATAAAAAATTGCATCTGACGTCCATTGGTTAGTTTTATTGCGGCAAACTTCTCCTGTGTAGATAACTGAAATGTTATAAATTCATTTCCCCAGTACTTCCTGATATCCCGGTCGACGTTAATTCCACTTTCCTCTCTGATGACGTTTAGACTTGTGTTGATTTTTTCAATCTCATTCCTCTTTTTCAATAACCCTTTTAAATCCCTGTGAAACCTGTTGTAGTTTGACACTCCGTAAGCGATGAAATTAGCTGTATTGCTGGGAACGACACGCTTTATCGGATTTTTTACCGGCTGCTGATTTAAAAAAAGATTTATAAAATTGTTTTGTGTGGTGTCCGGTTTGGTCATCCCGTTGAACATTAATGCATCGCTTTTAAAATTCAGGTTTAGAGTAGCGATAGCATTGAAGTTATTAAGAAGCGAAAAGTTGCCGCTTAAATTGTTTTTAAAAAACTTCGAAAGAAACGGAATTGAACCTCGGTAATTGACAAACACGCTGGCCGGAGCGTTTTGATTTGGATTGCTGGCCTGGTTTATTTCATTCGTAAAATCCGCTGATATTTTTGGGCTATTCAAGTCCAGGCTATTCTCTACTGCCGATCGTGAAAAGCTTCCCAAAATAACGTTTTTGTCGATATAGATATAAAAGGGACGGTTGAGTGATTTAATCTGGGCTTCAATGATCGGTAGATTGAAAGTCTTATTTTCCTTATAAACTAAAGAGCTGTTACTTTTTAGAGATTTAATCACATCCGAATCGCTCGATTTTTGAGGCATAGGCATGATCCATAGAAATGCGACTGAATCGCTTTTCAGAGGGTGAAATGAGAGGAAGATATTTTGGCCCTTTGAACTTCGAAAACTTTGGTCTGAATTGAGCAGAATTGATTTAAGCGCCGAAATTTCTTCTTTTTTCTGCTTTCCGGTAATTGCTTCGAACACAGTATAATCACGAAAGATTTCGTAAATATCTTTATCGTTTTTGAAAGTCAAGATAAGTGCTGCATCATTCGGAATTAATGAGAGAGCTTTGTCATTATTTCGACTGCCCGCGGAGATGGTTGAAAAATACAGGTAGGCAACCGTGAAAACTGCCACTAGTAAAAGGAAAGTGGTCAGATAAATTTTATTCATTAGCTAGACTTTCAGCAAAATTATATTTTTAAGTGGTTGCCGACGAATTGTAGGCAGGTTTATTACATTAGCGGATTAAACCACGCAATGAATAAAAGAATTATCATTACAGCTTCTCTATTTGGAATATTGGCCGTGATCCTGGGCGCATTTGGCGCCCATGGGTTGAAAGGCAAAATTGACATCAATCAGTTGCAAACATGGGAAACAGCAGTGCAGTATCATTTTTATCACGTTCTTTCATTACTATTTTTATCTACCTTTTCCCGCTTTAAGTGTCGCTTAATAAATTTTTCATACTGGAGTTTCACTTTGGGTATCGTTTTGTTTTCGGGATCGCTTTATACTTTGGCTGCCAAAGACATTCTGGGTATTACGCAAACTTCATTCATTGGCCCAATCACACCGATTGGAGGACTGTTTTTTATCATCGGTTGGACCACTTTATTACTGGCCGCTATACGGAATAAATAATGCTCGAATTTAATGAGCCGAATACTGCTGAACGGGAGACCCTTTTTGTTGAGGTAATCTTGCCTTTAGCGATATCGCGTACCTACACTTACAGACTTCCGTTCGAAATGAACGGACAGATAGGTATTGGCAAAAGGGTAGTCGTTCAGTTCGGAAAGAGCAAGATTTATACGGCTATCGTCTTTTCAATAGATACCAAGCCGCCAGCCCTTTATGAAGCTAAATATTTGATCGAGGTTTTAGACGATGAGCCCGTGGTTAACGCCCTGCAGTTAGAACTTTGGCAGTGGATTGCCGGGTACTACTTGTGTAATCTTGGCGAAGTGATGCAGGCTGCTTTACCCGCGGCTCTGAAACTAGCAAGTGAGACCCGACTAACTCTTCTTGCTGAGAGCGATTTCGACAAGTCCGGCTTAAACGATAAGGAATTTTTAATAGTTGATGCACTCGAATTACATTCGGAGCTTCGAGTAAGTGATATAAGTAAGCTCCTGGGTCAGAAGACAGTCTTCCCTCTGTTAAAGGGACTCTTCGAAAAAGGGGTTATCAATATTTCCGAAGAAATTACTGAGAAGTTTAAACCGAAGAAAAAGGCTTTCATCACACTTAACCTACTGTACCGCGAACAAGAAAATATGCGCGCGCTTTTCGGGGTTTTAGAAAAGGCTCCGAAACAGCTGGAAGCATTAATGACCTACCTGAAACTTGAAAAGCAGCAAGCATCTATTACTAAAGCCGAATTATTAGAAATCAGCGGAAGTGGCCCTGGCGCTTTAAAGGCTTTGCTAGACAAAGAGATATTTGTACAAGAAGACCGGGTAATCAGCCGCCTGAATACAGAGGATGAAGAGCTGTCTGCCGATTTTACTTTTAATGCGGCTCAGCAGCAAGCCTTTGATGAGATCAACGTACAGTTCGAAAAGGATGACGTCATCTTGCTTCATGGGGATACATCGTCCGGTAAAACGCAGATCTATATCCGGCAGATTGAAAGAATTCTTGCAGATAAAAAACAGGTTTTATATCTGCTGCCCGAAATTGGCCTCACGACGCAGGTAATTGAGCGGCTGAGAAAATATTTTGGTAACCAGATCGGCGTTTATCACTCAAAGTTTAGTGACAACGAGCGGGCAGAGGTTTGGCAAAAGGTTTTAAAAAGGGAATACAGCATTGTATTAGGCGCCCGGTCAGCAGTTTTCCTACCTTTCAGTAATTTGGGTCTTATTGTTATTGACGAAGAGCACGAATCTTCTTACAAGCAATATGATCCAGCACCCCGTTATCATGCACGTGACACGGCGATCTACCTGGCACATTTGCATAATGCCAAGGTTCTGCTGGGATCCGCAACTCCGTCATTAGAGACTTTCTATAACACCAAGATAAAAAAGTACGGATTGGCGGATTTGAAAGGAAGATTTGGGGGGGTATTGCCTCCGTCAATTGAGGTAGTCAATATTGCTGAGGAAACCAAGCGTAAAACTATGCAGTCACATTTCAGCAGCGTTTTGATTGCTGAGATTGAAGCTGCTCTAGCCCGTAAAGAACAGATCATTTTATTTCAGAACCGTCGGGGTTATACGCCATTCTTACTTTGTGCAACCTGTGGTTTTTCACCGAAATGTATCAACTGTGATGTAAGCCTTACTTTTCATAAGAGTAGCAGCAAGCTTCACTGCCATTACTGTGGTTATAAACAAGAGATACTCCATGCTTGTCCGGCTTGTGGATCTACCCGTATCGAACAAAAGGGCTTTGGTACTGAGAAAATCGAAGATGAGCTACAAATGATCTTCCAAAGTGCACGGATAGCACGAATGGACCTTGATTCAACCCGTACGCGTAATAGTTTCCAACATTTGTTGACCGAGTTTGAGGACGGCCGAATCGATATACTGGTGGGTACTCAAATGGTAGCTAAGGGTCTTGACTTTGGTAATGTAACAGTTATAGGTATAATCAGTGCAGACAGCATTCTGAATTATCCGGATTTTCGGGCCTTTGAACGAAGTTTTCAATTACTTTCCCAGGTTTCCGGAAGAGCTGGGCGCAGAGAGAAACAAGGGAAAGTAATCATTCAGGCTTACGATACCACTCACCGAGTAATCGGGCAGGTGATTAGGAGTGATTATAATGAAATGTTTGATACCGAGATATTGGAGCGACGTAATTTTCATTACCCACCACTTTACAGGCTTATTCAACTGGATGTGAAGCATAAGGATGGAAATAAATTAGCGGTGATATCGGTTAAACTAGCGAATATCTTAAAAAAGCAGTTGGGCGATCGGATACTTGGGCCACAAGCCCCTTTAATTGGCCGGATTCGGAACTATTACATCCAAACAATTTTGATAAAGATTGAAAAGGACGGTATCTCCATTCAAAAAGTTAAAGAAACCCTTAAACAAACTTTGACTGGATTTGAAGCCGAACCGGCGAACAAGGGTGTCTATATACAAATTGATGTAGATCCTTATTAGAAACTTTGTATTTCTTGAAAGATAATTTTATTGATTGAAAGAGAAGTGATTAAAGTCGGATAAGCACATTGGAAGCTAAGTTTAGGCGTTTTATGGTTATCAAACGCTATTTTTGAATTGAAATGGCACATAAGTTCGTAGATAATTATCGTGAAAGGGGAGCCCGTAAAAAGCTTGTTGAGAAACTAAAGGAAAGAGGGATACAGGACAAGGACGTCTTGTCGGCAATAGCTAAAGTCCCGAGACACTACTTTTTTGATGAAACATTTTGGCCCCAGGCTTATAAAGATATAGCCTTTCCAATTGGTGATGGTCAAACGATCTCTCAGCCATATACTGTTGCTTATCAAACCGAGTTACTCCATATAAAGAATGGAAATAAGGTTCTGGAGATTGGGACCGGTTCTGGTTATCAAACATGTATTTTGCTTGAACTGGGCGCAGAGGTTTATACTATCGAAAGACAGGAGAACTTGTTTAAACGAACAAAAATGGTTTTGCCGCATATGGGTTACAAACCTGAGTTTTTCTGCGGCGATGGCTCTAAAGGAATACCCGCACATGCTCCTTATGATAAAATAATAGTCACAGCCGGAGCACCGTTTGTACCCGAAGTCCTGCTGAAGCAATTAAAGATTGGTGGCATTTTAGTTATTCCGGTAGGAGATGAAAACTCCCAAAAAATGCTGACTGTTTTGCGAGTAAGTGAAAAGGATTACGAAAAGTTTGAGCTGGATACTTTCAGATTCGTTCCGCTGGTGGGAGATCAGGCCTGGTAATAGAATTATGAATTATGAATTAAAATATCTGGTTAGATGGTTGTTGATTCGCACATAGTTCAAATTGGTAACTTCCAATTCTTAATTCTAAATTATCTTTTCATTGCTCTGTCCATCTCAATCTTTGCATCCCTATCTTTTAAGGTTTCGCGCTTATCGTACAGCTTTTTACCTTGTGCTAATCCAATTTCCACCTTAGCGAAACCTCGGTCACTGGTGAATATTTGTAAAGGAATGATGGTGAAGCCTTTTTCTTCAATCTTCGTTTTTAGTTTCGCCAGCTCCTTTTTATTTAATAATAATACCCGGTCGCGTTTTGCTTCATGGTTGTAAAAAGATCCATGTGAATATTCTGCGATCTGCATATTCCTGACATACAGGCTGTTTCCTAAGAAAGCACAGAAAGCATCGTTAAGATCAGCTTTACCTTCGCGAATCGATTTTATCTCTGTTCCCAGAAGTTGAATCCCTGCCGTAAACTTTTCGAGGATGTGGTATTCAAAATATGCCCTTTTATTCTTGATGTTTATTCCTGTAGCCATAGAGAGATTTAAAACGCTAATATCCGAAGATTTTAGCTAATAAAGTTTTGATCTGTACCAGCGGTTTGATAAAAGTGATCCTTTCACGAATAAGTAAGATATAGATTCCTGTAAATATTTGTTTAGACTAATCTAAATTTATATTTTTATAAACCTAAATTTGCCCAATGAAAACTCTTGCTACATATATTTTTCTGATCTTCTTATGCTTCTCCACGTCATTGTCGTTCGCACAAATTTCAGGCAGAGTCACATCTGATGATAAGGAGATTGCTTTCGCGAGTATACAGGTGCTAAAAATGCAAACGGGAGTGTCAACAGACAGTTCTGGCCTTTACCAGATTACTGATCTTCCAGCGGGAAAGTATTCTCTTAAGGCATCTGCCGTGGGATATTTGTCATTAACAAAGCATATTATTCTTGCTGACAGCCAACAGGTAAGTCTGGATTTTCTGCTGGTGCCAGATAAGAATGCACTGAATGAAGTTGTGATCACTGGTACACTAAAGGAGGTGAGTCGGTTGGAAAGCCCCGTACCGGTGGAGGTTTATAGTCCGGCGTTTTTTAGAAAGAATCCGACTCCTTCTGTTTTTGACGCTTTGCAAAATATAAATGGAGTAAGGCCTCAGCTAAACTGCAACGTTTGTAATACGGGGGATATTCACATCAATGGCCTGGAAGGCCCATATACCATGATACTAATTGACGGTATGCCGATCGTTAGCGGACTTTCTTCTGTTTATGGACTATCCGGTATTCCAAATGCTTTAATCGAGCGGGTGGAGATTGTGAAAGGGCCTGCATCTTCACTATATGGGTCAGAGGCGGTGGGCGGTTTAATTAACATCATCACCAAAAAGCCACAGAATGCACCGGTTTTCTCCGGCGATGTTTTCACCACTTCATGGCGGGAGGTTAATACTGATGTCGGATTTAAGTTCAATGCTGGTAAGAAGGCAACCGTACTGACCGGTGTCAATTATTTTAAATATGGCAATCGCATTGATAATAACAACGATAATTTTACAGATGTCACTCAGCAGGACCGTATTTCAGTGTTTCAGAAGTGGAATTTTGATCGAAAGGAAAGTCGGATGTTTACTGTCGCGGCCCGCTACAATTATGAAGACCGATGGGGAGGCGACATGAGCTGGGATAAGTCTTTCCGTGGTGGAGATCAGCGATATGCTGAGAGCATATACACCAAGCGTTGGGAGATGATTGGGAATTATCAGCTCCCCACTAAAGAGAAGATGTTGATGGCATTTTCGTATACAGATCATAGTCAGAATTCGGTTTACGGTAAAACCCTTTACCTTGCAAAACAGAAGATCGCTTTTTCTCAATTGACATGGGATAAAAAGATTGGAAATCATGATCTGCTTGCAGGCGGCGCTCTTCGATACACCTATTATGATGATAATACACCTGCTACGGAGCTGGGGAATGATTTAAGACAAAACAATCCTGATAAGATTTATCTGCCCGGTGTATTTGTGCAGGATGAAATCGAACTATCTAAAAAGCACAAGCTGCTGATGGGTTTCAGATACGACTATAATTCGATTCATGGCAATATTGTAACCCCGCGGCTCGCATATAAATGGACTATCAACGATAGAAACATTGTTCGCTTGAACGCGGGTACCGGTTTTCGGGTTGTCAGTTTGTTTACAGAAGAACATGCAGCCCTTACCGGTGCGAGGGAGGTAGTTGTTACTGAAGAACTGCAACCTGAAAGGAGCTATAACGCCAACCTGAATTATATTAAAAAGATATACTTTAATAATGGGAGCATCATCAATCTGGATGCGTCTGCGTGGTATACACACTTCAATAATCAGATTCTTCCGGATTATTTGACTGATCCTGCCAAAATAATCTATAGCAACCTTGAGGGCTACGCTGTCTCGCGAGGCATGAGTGTTAATATAGATATTAACCTAATGAATGGTTTAAAGATCCTCGCAGGCGGTTCGTTATTAGATGTATTTTCAAAAAATGTAAATGGAGGAGTTCATAATAAAGTTCACCCTTTGCTCGCCGAGAAATGGACAGGGACATGGTCCGCTTCATACCTTTTCGACAAGCTTCATATGAGTGTAGATTATACCGGGAACATCTATGGACCCATGCGTTTGCCAAGATTAGGGGATTCAGATCCGCGTAGTGCGAATTCCCCGGTTTGGAGTTTGCAGAACATTCAGGTTACTTATAGTGGAAGTAAGAAGTATGAAATCTATGCAGGAATCAAAAATTTGTTAAACTGGACTCCAGGTAAAAGTGAACCTTTTCTGATTTCGAGGAGCAGGGATCCTTTTGATAAGAATATTCAATATGACGGTGAAGGGAAAGTTCTGGCTACTCCCGATAATCCCTATGGGTTGAAGTTTGACCCTAGCTTTGTGTATGCTCCAAACCAGGGCATTCGAGGCTTTCTAGGTCTCCGTGTCAATTTTAAGTAGCTGCAGATGAGAGCTATTAGTGCACATACTTTTATTCTGGTACTGCTTCTTGCAATTGGCTCGAAAGTCCGCGCCCAGGCTGTAACGTTTGAAAATTTGAAGGATCTACAAGACTCTGAGAACAGGATTGTTATGGTGTTTATTCAAACGAAGTGGTGCACATATTGCAATAGTATGAAGCATAGCTGTTTAAAAATTCTAGCGTCTCGGAGTTACTTAAAAGGAAGTTCTACTTGATAATTTTAGATGGCGAAGAAAATGAGACGATCAAATTTGCCGGACGTGATTTCCGATATAAGCCTACCGGTAGAAACACGGGGGTTCATGAGCTCGCAATTGAACTGGGAACGGTCAATGACCAGGTTAGCTATCCGGCTATCTGTTTTTTAAACTCCAGGAACGAGATCGTCTATCAGCATTCAGGTTACCTGGAACCCCCGGCTTTAGTTAAAGTATTAAAAACTATATCTAATTATTAGGTGATCGTTCTTATTTAATGATCAGGATTGGAATATCCACCTTGTGTCTTACGGTGTCCACAGTAGTTCCAAATATCAGATCGCTGATACCCTTGTGCCCGTGAGCTCCCATTACAAGCAGGTTTAGATTGTTTTCCCTCACAATATGTGAGATCGCTTTAGATGCAGTTCCGTAACCAACAGCTATAGTACTCTGATAGCCTAGTTTTATTAAATTTTCCTGGTATTTCATCAGATTTGCTGTGTCAGCCTGAGTTTCCAAATCCATTGCTTTGTCACCATGAAATCTCGCCGCTGCAGTTTCAACTACGTGAATTAGTAGATAACGAGCGCCTTTTCCACCCTGTATTAACGCATGCCTGATAGTATTTCGATCTTTGTCTGAAAAGTCTACTGTAATACCGATAACATTATATACCACATCCTCAACTTCCGGAATCTCCATTGCTTCTCCATGAGGCACTACAGAGATGCCCTGATCTTGTTTTCTGAAGAAAGGAGCTATTATTACATATAGAAGAAGTGCTACTATACCAATTAAAACCGGGAAAACAATTGCGTATATCCACCAGATATTTCCGCTTGAGCTTTCAATCCAAGAGCTCACCTCCTGAATTACCAGTTTGACATTTAAGCCCACTATGATGAAAGCGCTGAGCCATGCAAGGATTTTTACCCAAGTCTTAATTGTATATTCCTTCATTCGCAGTTTGTCCGAATTAAAGTGAATAAGTGGAATGATTGCAAAGCCTAACTGCAAGCTTAAAACCACCTGACTTAAAACCAACAGTTCACCAAGCGACTCTTCACCAAAATAAAGAATCGTGAAGAAAGCAGGAATGATAGCCAGCAATCTGGTCAGTAACCTTCTTATCCAGGGCTGTATTCGTAAATTAAGATGACCCTCCATTACGATCTGCCCTGCGAGAGTACCTGTGATAGTCGAGCTTTGTCCGGCCGCAATTAACGCTATAGCAAACAGGGAAGGAGCCAGCGAGCCAAATATATCTTCAAGCAGCCGATAAGCATCCTGGATCTCAGCAACCTCAAATAATCCGTTTTTGAAAAAAGCGGTTGCCGCGAGTATCAAAATAGCAGCATTAACGAAAAAGGCGAGGTTTAACGCTACCGCCGTGTCTATTAAATTATACTTTAACGCCTCCTTAATTCCCTTTGAACTGCGCTCTATTTTTCTTGTCTGAACCAGAGACGAATGCAGATACAAATTATGAGGCATTACGGTCGCACCAATGATTCCGATTGCAATATAAAGGGCATTACCAGAAAGTATGGAAGGTTGAAAGCCTGATAAAACCTCGCCGAGAGCTGGTTCGACAATAAACATTTCAGCTAAAAATGATATCCCAACTATGAACACCATGGAAACGATGAACACTTCCATCATGCGCATTCCCTTGTTCATCAGAAAAAGCAGCAGGAAAGTATCCAGGATAGTGATAGAGACGCCCCAGATAAGTGGTAGGCCAAATAACAGATTTAAGCCTATAGCCATTCCTATAATCTCAGCCAGATCACATGCTATAATTGCAATTTGTGCCAAAACGTACAAGGGATAATTTACAAGGCGGGGATATGCTTTCCGCGAGGCTTGCGCCAGATCGATTCCCTGAACAACACCTAAGCGTGCACTTAATGATTGCAAAAGCAGTGCGATAAGATTAGACATCAGCAGAATCCAGATCAGAGAGTATCCAAACTGGCTTCCTCCGGCAATATCGGTAGCCCAGTTTCCCGGATCCATGTATCCTACACTCACAAGATAAGCAGGTCCGATAAATGCCAGCAGCTTACGCCAGCCTGTTTTACCTGAGGTTTGCACTGTGCTGTGTACCTCGCTTAATGATTCACTTTTGACTGCGTTCGTTTTGGTATTCATATAACAACCAGGATATTTTTTGCCACTTCGCGACTGATAGTGACTTCTTTTGAATGATCAATTAATAGGGTGACAGAACCGTCATATTCCAATACGTCTTTAATATTAAGAACAGCTCCCAGAATCAAACCAGTTCTTTCAAGAAACTGTAGAAATACTGCTGAGTGCTCACTCACTCCTGAAATACTACCTTGTTGGCCGGGTGACAACTTTGATACCTTGATTAGTTGCTTTTGATGGAAATTTCCTTCGCTGTCAGGAATAGGGTCTCCATGCGGGTCACTTTTGGGGAAGCCTAAGAATTGATCGAGGCGGGTAATTAATTCCTGAGAATTAATATGTTCTAGTTGTTCCGCTATATCATGTACTTCATCCCATTTAAAGTCGAGTTTCTCTACCAGAAAAACCTCCCATAGCCGATGCTTACGTATTATGTTTGCCGCCGCCCGTCGTCCGGTATCCGTTAATGTAGTGCCTTGATACTTAACATAACTGATTAGTTTCTTCTCAGCAAGCTTCTTTAACATATCCGTCACGGAAGCGGCGGTTGTATTTATTGCCTCTGATATGCTGTTTGTTGTAACAACCGACCCATCTTCTTTACTGAGGTGATATATAGCTTTTAAGTAATTTTCTTCTGTAAATGAGTTCATAGACCAGCTGGTTAAAGCAAATCTAATAATAAATTTAGATTAGTCTAAAATTTAGAGGAGAATTAATGTGAATTATTCTATGTTTTTAAAATATAATATTTGGTATCCGGACTAAAAACATATTTTTGTTGCTATGGCAACAGAAATTGATAAGATAGATTTACGCATTTTAAAAATCCTACAGGAGAACGGTCGTATCACAAACCTTCAGTTATCCACTGAAGTTGGTTTATCACCGGCGCCAACTCTTGAGCGAGTGAGAAAACTGGAAAATGCAGGTTATATTAAAAGTTATCATGCCCTGGTTGATGAGGAATTGTTAGGCCTGGGAATTAAAACCTTCATCCAGGTTCAGCTGGATTTCCATAAGAATAATACTATTCAGGTGTTTCTTGAAGAAATCAAAGCCATAAAAGAAGTTACCGAGTGTCATCACGTTACCGGTCAGTGCGACTTTTTACTTAAAGTTTATGTTAAGGATATCAAAGCTTACGAAAGACTTATAATGGATAAGATTAGCAGGATCTCGGTCGTCAAAACATTTCAAACCATGATGATTATGTCGACAAACAAAAAAGAACCTGCCGTTCCATTGGAGTATTAGGAGGTATTTAAATAGAGCTTAACGTCAAATCTGCCAGTCGATAGGCTTCTTTCCATTTTCCAGAAGGATCTGATTGGTTTTCGAAAAATGCTTGCATCCAAAAAAGCCATTGTGTGCAGACAGAGGTGATGGATGGGCGGCTTCTAAAATATAATGCTTGTTAGAATCGATTAACGATCTCTTGTTTTGCGCATGCTTTCCCCAAAGCAGAAAGATTAAGCCTTTTTTTTCATTTGAAAGTTTTTTAATCACCTCATCCGTAAAAGTTTCCCAACCTCGGTTTTGATGCGAAGTTGGCTTGCCCGCCACCACGCTCAGCGTGGTATTTAACAATAATACCCCCTGATCTGCCCAATGGCCTAAATCACCATTTTCAGGTTTTTTGAAATCAGGGATATCGCTTGTTAACTCCTTGAAGATATTATTTAAAGAAGGAGGGAAGCGAACATCTTTTTTAACAGAAAAAGCCAGCCCATGTGCCTGGCCGGGACCATGATAGGGATCTTGCCCTAGTATTATTACTCTTACATTGTTAAAAGGTGTCTGATTGAAAGCATTAAACATCAGCTGTTTCGAAGGGTAGATTTGAACACCTGAAGAATGCTCGTCTTCAAGGTATTTAAGTAACTTTTGCATGTAACCTGATTCGATTTCATCGCTTAGTTGTTTATTCCAGTCGTCAGCTAATTCAATCACCATAAATGTTCGGTTTTATATTGCTTAAACAAGCAAATAAACGGATATTTGCAATTACAAATCTAACTGATTAAGAATAAGACAATGCCTAATTTTATAAGATTGATTATCGCGTTTGCGATACTGGGAGCGGCAATAGCTTTGATGGTGTTTGGCCATTGGGGCTGGGGAATACCATTGATATTTGTGGCTATTTTGGTGGCTTTAACATTTTTCTTCAATGAGAATATGCTTCTTGCTCAATATCACCTTCGTAAGGAGAACATGGATCAGGCAAAAGTGTGGTTGAATAAAATCAAAAACTACGAGAAAGAATTAGTGAGTGCACAGCATGGTTATTATCATCTGTTGATAGGCTTGATAGAATCGCGGAAAGCGCCCTTACAGTCAGAGAAATACTTTAAGAAAGCTCTTTCATTAGGAATGACCATGGATCATAATGTTGCATTAGCTAAACTAAGTTTGGCAGGGATTGCTATGGCGAAGCGCAATAAGCGCGAAGCGAGTATGTATCTTCAGGAAGCTAAGAAAGCTGATAAGAACAAGCTTCTGGCTGATCAAATTAAAATGATGAAAGATCAGATGGGCATGTTAGATCGTAACGTTCAGCAAACAAGGAATTACAGGTAACCTAGGACATGCTGCGCTTATTTATCACATAGCCTGTCGAAGCGAGTATCAATATCGATTACATCATCTCGTCGACTTATGTCCTCATCCTGTTCAAAGGATTTCCTGGTAAAGAATAATTGCTCTGATTGAATTCGCTTCAACAGCTGATAGATAAAGGATAGATCGAAGTCATCTTTGTTCAGTTTTATCAAATATTCCTGTTCTGTGATTTCTAAGCTTGAGTATTTCATAATTATAGATTTTAATTTTCTAAAAATAAAAAAGGCTTGTAAACCAAATGTTTACAAGCCTTTAACTTTTTGTGAAGCTTATGTTAATTAAACCATGCCATTATACTATCTCGCATAGGCATCGTTATATCAAGTTTCATTTTCTTTCGCATTCCACCCAGATCGTTAAATATCTTATTAGGGTTTCCAGCTTTCAGTTCTTCCACTGTATTGAACCCCATCTTTTGTATTACAGGCACCCATTCACGTGGTACTCCAATAGCTATAAAATCTTCTTCAGTAGATATTTTAGCTCTCTTCTCAGGTCTCATCTGCGGGAAGAAAAGTACTTCCTGGATAGTGCTTTGGTTGGTCATTAACATAACCAGGCGATCTATTCCAATACCTAGGCCACTGGTTGGAGGCATGCCATATTCAAGAGCTCTTAAAAAGTCTTCGTCCATGGCCATTGCTTCTTCGTCACCACGCCCTGCCAAAAGAAGCTGATCTTCAAAACGTTCTCGCTGATCGATCGGATCGTTTAATTCGGTATAAGCGTTTCCAATTTCCTTTCCCATTACAAACAACTCGAAGCGTTCTACCAAGCCTTCCTTGCTGCGATGTTTCTTAGCAAGCGGGGTCATTTCTATCGGATAGTCGGTTATGTAAGTAGGTTGGATAAGGTGCGGTTCAACCTTTTCACTAAATATTTCATCGATAAGCTTTCCACGACCCATTGAATCGTCAATTTCTATCTGAAGTTCTTTGCATGTTTTCCGGAGTGATGTTTCATCCATACCTGACACGTCAACCCCTGTATGCTTAAGTATGGATTCATACATGGTTAGCTTCTCATAAGGTCCGCCAAACTCAATCAAATGGTCACCTACCTGTACGGTTGATTTGCCATGGATTGCGATTGCAATTTTTTCCAAACATTCCTCAACCATCGCCATCATCCAGATATAGTCTTTGTAGGCCACATAGATTTCCATCGAAGTAAACTCCGGATTATGAGTCCTATCCATTCCTTCGTTCCGGAACATCTTGCCAAACTCGTACACGCCATCAAAGCCAGCTACGATTAAGCGTTTCAGATAAAGTTCATTTGCAATACGCAGAAAAAGCTGCATATCCAACGAGTTATGATGCGTTTTAAAAGGGCGGGCCGCAGCTCCCCCGTGCACAGGTTGTAAAATTGGCGTTTCCACTTCCATCCAACCCTGGTTATCAAAGTAATTCCGCATGGTGGTGATCACCTTGGAGCGGTTTATAAAAATCTCTTTAAAATCAGGATTTACGGTAAGGTCCACATAACGCTGGCGGTAACGCATTTCGGGATCTGTGAAACCATCATAAATATGACCGTCATCATCACGCTTTACGATTGGAAGAGGTTTCAGAGACTTCGATAAAATCTTCATCTCACTTACATGAACAGAAATTTCACCGGTCTTTGTAGTAAATACGTAACCTGTAACGCCTATAAAATCACCGATATCCAGAAGCTTCTTAAAAACGGTATTATAAAGAGTTTTATCTTCACCCTGACATATTTCATCGCGATTTATATAGGCTTGAATTCGTCCGGTGGAATCCTGTAATTCTACAAAAGATGCACTACCCATGATCCGTCTGCTCATGATCCGCCCCGCAAAACTGATATTCTTATAAGACGTTTTATCGCGTTCGTAATTCTCCTTTATATCCCGTGCATTTACATTGATGTTAAATGCTTCAGCAGGATACGGGTCGATTCCCAGCTTACGAAGTTCCGTCATCGCCTCACGGCGTAATATTTCCTGTTCAGATAGTCCGATACTCATTTGTAGTGTTCAGTTTTTGCAAAAATAGCTTTTTCAGTGGAGAAAATGGATTTCTACAGCCGGTTGAAATTCAATAATTTGTTGGTTATGTTGTGGAAATGTGCAGGTCAGTTAGTCTGCATCAACTTCCTGCAGATACATATCGTTTATAGCATCAGCATATTTTTTTTCAATAACCTTGCGTTTAGCCTTAAGGGTAGGCGTAATTTCGCCTTCCTCAATTGTGAAAGGTTGGCGTTTGACTATAAAGGCTTTAATTCTTTCAAACTTTGACAGTTCGGTTGAAAAGTGTTTAATATCTTTGCCAATCCAGTCGATAATCTCTTTATCAGTAATAAAAATCTGCTTATCATTAAAGAACTCTTCCTGCAGATGAAAAGTCTCCTCCATAGTCTCTTTGGCAGGAATAATTATGGCAGTAACATACTCACGTTTATCACCAATTAAAAAAATGTGTTCAATTTTTGAGCTTTTTAAATAAGTGTTTTCAACTGGTGTAGGATATATGTTCTTCCCATAGGCATTCACCAGCATATTCTTAATCCTGTCTGTAATCTGAAGATTGCCCTTATAGAATCTCCCAACATCGCCAGTATGAAACCAACCATCCGGATCAATGACTTGTGCAGTTTCTTCCGGCTGATTCCAGTATCCTTTCATCACACAATGGCCGCGAACGATTACTTCACCCTCCTCACATTCGAAATCTTCATTGAAAGTATTGTGGGTTTGAACGGTAATAAATTCCTTTGTCTCTACATCCTGAATTGCTACCTCTATTCCCGGAATGATTCGTCCAACAGTTCCGTAAACCTGCCGGTGATATTCTGTAACCGACATTACTGGTGACGTTTCAGTGAGACCAAAACCTTCAAGCACCTTGATGCCCAGGTTACCAAAGAATTCTCCTACATTTTTAGGAAGTGCGGCTCCTCCGGATAGCATAAACTTTAAGCGGCCCCCTGTTTTCTCTTTGATTTTACTAAAAACGAGTTTGTTAGCTAATTTATGCTCCAGATTTAATAAAATTCCCGGGCTTTTTCCCGATTCTTTGATCTCCCGATGCTGTTGGCCAATCGCAATAGCCCATGTGAAGATTTTGGCTTTCATTCCCCCTTCTGCAGTACCGCCTTTCATAGCCTTATCATGTATGCGCTCTAAGAGTCGTGGTACGCAACTCATAACCGTCGGTTTTACTTCAGCCATATTTCTGGCTAATAGCTCGAGGCTTTGTGCAAATGCAATTTTACAGCCTCTTGCGCAGCACACATGGTAAGTAGCTGTCCGCTCAAAAACATGAGAAAGTGGGAGAAATGATAAGAACGTTTCGTTTTCGTCAATCACAGGTATCTGCTGCAAACAGACCCGCACATTCTCAACAAAGTTAGAGTGCGTAAGCATTACACCTTTAGGTATCCCTGTTGTACCCGAAGTATAGATTAGAGACGACAGATCGGAAGGAAGAATTCTGTCCCTAACATGCGTAAGTTGTTGTTGAAAATTTACTATTTGTGAACTGCCTTCAGATATCAGATTTTGCAAGCTGATTACACCTGCATTAAGATTTATTTTTTCAAGGTGTTTTTCATAATCCGGGAACACCGGGATAATCCTCTGCAATTCCGAACAGCGATTGGCGATCTTTAAGATCTTACGGAATAAGAAGGGGTTTCCGACCAGTATGCTCCGTGCACCCGAATCATTTAAGATATACTCAATTTCACCTTCTGATAGAGTAGGATATATTGACACGTTTACGGCCCCAATTTGTTGGAGGCCCTGATCGTAATAAACGTATTCAGGAGAATTCTCGATGATCAACGCCAGCCGGTCACCTTTATTAATGCCCATCTCCAAAAAATAGCAAGATATTGCGTCGGCATTGTACAGTACCTGCTCGTAGCTTATTTCTTCCCAGGAATCTTTTACCTTTTGTAAAAGGAAAGTCGTAGTATCTGGATGGACTTGTTTGACCACGTTGCGAAGCAAGCTTGGTATGGTTGTAAGTCCTTTATCTAAACTCATTTGGATCAGTTTTATTTTGACAATAATACAGAATAGCTGTATAATACAAAAGGACTCAAATTTGAGTCCTCTATACTAGAAACCGGTTATTGCCTTATCAAGTTATTATACTGAAAAACTTTCGCCGCAGCCACAAGTTCTGGTAGCATTTGGATTATGAAAATTAAAACCCTTTCCATTGAGTCCATCAGAGTAATCAAGTTCAGTTCCTGCTAAATATAGAAAAGACTTCATATCCAGAGCTAAACGTACTCCCTGATCTTCAAAGAACTGATCACCAGGTTTTTCCTCATTGTCAAAATCCAGTTTGTAAGACAAGCCAGAACATCCGCCACCCTGAACCGACACGCGCAGGAAATGGGTGCTATCCAACCCGTTTTGCTGCATTAGTTCTTCTACCTTGCTTTTCGCTTTATCTGTTACTGTAACCATGTTAAAAATATTAGAATCAAGATTTGAGAGATGAGAATATCTAATATCTCAAATCTCATCTCCCAAATCTCAATTAGTGATGTGACTTTTCGCTAACCAGTGCTTCAAGACCATTCTTCACCCGGTAATCATTGATAGCAGCCTTTATTGCATCTTCTGCCAAAACTGAACAATGAATTTTTACCGGTGGTAATGCTAGCTCTTCAACAATATCCATATTATCAATCTTCATCGCGTCGTCAATAGATTTGCCTTTCAACCATTCTGTCGCCAGAGATGATGATGCAATCGCAGATCCACATCCGAAGGTCTTAAATTTCGCATCGGTAATTACGTGATTCTCGTCAACCTGTATCTGCAGGCGCATCACGTCGCCACACTCAGGTGCGCCGACTAAACCAGTACCAACGTTATTATTTCCTTTATCAAGTGTACCAACGTTACGCGGATTGGTATAATGATCAATTACTTTTTCTGAGTAAGCCATAATTTTTTTTCTTCCGGTAATCCCGGTATTTGTATTTAATTAATCCAATAATATTGCCAATTCACTCCAGGTGACAAATAGTCTCACCTGATCATAATGTCCGTTTAGTGTTCTGCCCACTCTACTGAATCCAGATCAACTCCGTCTTTAAACATTTCCCAAAGTGGAGATAGTTCACGGAGGTGATTAACTGCTTTCTTGGTCTGCGCTATAGCAAAGTCAACTTCCTCTTCTGTAGTAAAACGTCCCAACCCGAAGCGGATCGACGAATGAGCCAGATCATCAGATAAGCCTAAACTCTTCAAAACATATGAAGGCTCAAGGGAAGCTGATGTACAGGCTGAACCTGAAGAAACCGCAAGGTCTTTCATAGCCATCATCAATCCTTCACCTTCTACGTATTTGAATGAAATATTGGCAACATGCGGTAAACGGTTGTCAGGATTACCGTTAAGGTAACTTTCTTCCATCTCTAATAATGAAGTCTGCAATTTATCTCTTAAAGCTGAAAGACGTTTAGACTCTTCTTCCATTTCTAAGCGACATAATTCCGCAGCTTTACCCAAGCCGACGATTCCCGGAACGTTTAAAGTTCCTGAACGCATACCGCGTTCATGACCTCCACCATCCATTTGAGCAGTAACCTTTACTCTTGGATTTTTACGACGAACATACAGCGCACCAACACCCTTAGGGCCATACATTTTGTGACCGGTGAAGGCCATTAAATCTATTCCGTCGGTATTAACGTTTACCGGAATTTTGCCAACAGCCTGAGTAGCATCTGACATAAATAACGCACCATGCTTATGAGCAATAGCAGCAATTTCTTTAATCGGTTGGATAACACCAATCTCGTTATTGCCATACATGATCGAAACCAAAATGGTCTTCTCGGTCATGGCAGCTTCCAGCTGATCAAGGTCTATCAAACCATCTTCCTTAACGGGAAGGTAGGTAACAACAGCGCCTAATTTCTCAAGATGTTTGCATGCATCAAGAACGGCTTTGTGTTCAGTAGTGCAGGTAATTATATGATTTCCTTTTTCCTTATACATTTCAAACACTCCCTTAATGGCAAGGTTGTCAGATTCTGTAGCGCCGGAAGTGAAGATAATTTCTTTTTCAGTAGCACCTATTAACTGGGCCACCTGTTCCCGGGCATAATCCACTCCTTCTTCGGCAGCCCATCCAAAGGCGTGATTGCGGCTGGCAGCATTACCGAATTTAGAATTGAAATAGGGGAGCATTGCCTCTAGAACTCTTGGGTCAAGAGGCGTGGTGGCGTTGTTATCTAAGTAAATTGGAAGATTCATTTAAATTGTGTTTTATTGTAAATCGAGCACAAATATAAGGAATTTAACATCACTATATAGGTCAGCCTCCTTTAACGATAGCCTTTTAATGGTCATCTTTATGCCACAAATAGACTTATGAACAAGATAGAACATATCGGAATAGCGGTTAAAAATATTGAAGCGGCAAGCAGTATATATGAAAAGCTACTGGGTGCTAAGAGCTATAAAACAGAGGTTGTCGAGAGTGAAAACGTTGTTACGGAGTTCTTCCAAATCGGCGAAAATAAAATAGAACTGCTTGAAGCCTCATCGCCAGCTAGTGCCATCTTTAAATTTATTGAGAAAAAGGGGGAGGGTATACATCATATTGCATTCGATGTACATGATATTGTTGCCGAAATGAGCCGGTTAAAAGGTGAAGGTTTTATCCTATTAAATGAAGAGCCTAAGCAGGGTGCCGATAATAAACTGGTTTGCTTTGTACATCCCAAAAGTGCCAACGGAGTCTTGATTGAGCTTTGTCAAAGCATCCCCGTAATATCCAACGAGAAATCTGATCAGATCTAATTGGCCTCGCGGTAGCTTGGTTTGGACTGGTTCGTAACTGCTTCGTATCAGGCCGTTAAATTGACGGCCTGATACGAATATGAGTAATAAAAGGCTGGTGCCTAGCTGCAAAGAATGAATTTCTTGTTTGTACTGCGATCTCAGGAATTCTGCGTGTAACTTAAACGTAGTTGCATGCCAAACGACGTATATTTAAATAATTTCCGTTTTACTTTTTTGTACCTCAAAATTAATCTATATTTGCACCTCTTAAAAAGTATTGAAGATGAAAGCAGAATTGCATCCAAAGAATTATAGATTAGTTGTGTTTAAGGATATGTCAAACGAATATTCTTTCTTAACTAAGTCTTGCATAGAAACTAAAGAGTCCGTTAAATGGGAAGATGGTAACGAATATCCTTTGGTTAAGTTAGAGATCTCCCACACATCTCATCCATTCTACACTGGTAAAATGAAGTTGGTGGATACAGCAGGACGTATTGATAAATTCCGCACCCGCTACGAAAAGAAATAAACTGAACACAGTTTTATAATTAATAGAAGTCTCGTCTTTCAACAGTCGGGACTTTTTTTATTTTTGTCCAATGACGATAATCTTATTCGATGATTTAGCGCGCGACTCCTTACTACCATTAACGTTCACCAGGCCGGTAGCTGCATTGCGGCTTGGAATTTTAACAATCGCTGAAAAGTGGCAGCGACGCTTACAGGCTGATGTTTCGTTTTTGACCCAGGAGTACCTAAGAGAGAAATTTCCGGTCATCATAACAGATTCAAATATCTTCATAAATGGTTCAGTATGCCCTGGTGATTCATTATTGGAGGCGATAGATAAACTCGTGGAAGGGGAAGCATTGTCAGCCCATGGTTTATTGATTGCGGTTAAACTGAATGCGTCTGCAGCCCGTGAATTTGACTATCAACAAACACATAAATATAAAAACATCAATTATAACGGCTCTTTCACAAGGGTTGAGTTCCCAGAGAACATCTTTATGTTTAATGATGCGGAACTTCGTATAGACTTCGAATTAATTACCCGTGGCCGTACTTCAGCCCCGTTAAATTCCACAAACACCCTTCTTGGTGACGATATTTTTCTCGAGGAGGGCGTTGAAGCTGATTGTTCAACGTTTAATACCAAATCAGGACCGATTTATCTGGGTAGAAACGCGCAAATATGGGAAGGTTGTAACATAAGAGGTTCATTTGCAATATGTAATGATTCGCAAGTTAAAATGGGCGGCAGGATATACGGCATGACAACGATTGGACCTTTTTGCAGGGTTGGAGGTGAAGTTAATAATTCAATGGTTATGGGTTATTCTTCGAAAGGGCACGAAGGCTACCTCGGTAATTCGGTACTGGGTGAGTGGTGTAACATAGGTGCCGACACCAATAATTCTAATCTAAAGAATAATTACGCGGAAGTTAAACTTTGGGATTATCAGAAGGAGAATTTCAGAAGAACGGGATTGCAATTTTGTGGACTTATCATGGCTGATCATGCAAAATGTGCAATTAATACTATGTTTAACACAGGCACTGTTATAGGAGTTAGTGCGAATATCTTCGGATCGGGATTTCCGCGTAACTTCGTCCCAGATTTTGCCTGGGGTGGGCCACACGGTTTTGACACCTATGCATTGAATAAAATGTTTGAAACTGCCGAGAAAGTATTTGAACGCCGTAATCACGTCTTTAATGAAATTGAAAAGAATATCATGACTGAAATATTTCAATTGACTTCCAGACACCGTAAATTCTAATTAATAAGCTAAGTAATATGAGAAAAAAAATAGTTGCCGGAAACTGGAAAATGAACCTGGATTATACAACAGGTGTTGGATTATTTTCTGAGATAGTCAATATGGTTAACGACGAGGTGATGGGCGAGCAGCAGGTGATAGTTTGCCCCCCATATATACATCTTAGCGCCATCAGTAAGCTCGCAAAGTCTCATCAGAATGTTTCTGTTGGTGCTCAGAATTGCCACCAGGCTGATAGCGGAGCTTTCACAGGGGAAGTATCTGCCTCGATGCTGCAATCTATTGGAGTTGAATATGTAATTATTGGACACTCTGAAAGAAGACAATATTTTGCTGAGTCAGACAGCCTATTGGCAGAGAAAGTAAATTCGGTTTTAAAAAACCAATTAAGTCCAATTTTCTGTATTGGTGAAACTTTAGATGAGCGGAATCAGAATTCCCATTTTGATGTGATCAAACGGCAGCTGGTTGATGGCTTGTTTCATCTCGGAGAAAGTGAGTTCCGAAAAGTAATTCTGGCTTACGAACCCGTTTGGGCAATAGGAACTGGTCTAACCGCTACTCCGGATCAGGCTCAGGAGATTCATGAGTTTATCCGTAAAGAAGTGGAAAATAAATATGGTGGTGACATCGCTCAAAACGTGTCTATTTTATATGGAGGCAGCTGTAATCCTAAAAATGCTGCAGAGCTTTTTGCAAAAGCCGACATCGATGGGGGACTTATTGGCGGCGCTTCATTAAAGTCACGGGATTTTGTGGATATTATTAAATCCTTTGGCAAGTAATGAATTATAAAGAGCTGACCTTCATTGTATCGTCCTCAGAAGATTATTACCGCGATTTGTTAATCGATAGTCTTTCGGAAATTGGTTTCGATACTTTCGAAGAAACAGATAGCGGTTTTAAAGCTTACATTCCTGTTTCAGATTACAATACAGAAAAATTGAATCAGGCTTTACAACAGCACAAGGATATGTTTGCTTTCTCTTATAATGAGGAACTCATTCCCTACAAAAATTGGAACGAGGTATGGGAAAGCAATTTTGAACCTCTTGAGATAGGAGGCCAGTGTTATGTGCGGGCTACTTTTCACCAGCCTCGTCCTGAGTTTAAATACGAAATAGTCATTGATCCAAAGATGGCTTTCGGAACCGGACATCATCAAACGACGTCGATGATGATGCAATGGATGCTTGAGGAAGATTTCAAAGGGAAAAGTGTTTTAGACATGGGCTGTGGAACGGGTATCCTGGCGATTCTTGCTTCGAAATTAGGTGCAGACAACATTCTTGCAATTGATAATGATCCCTTGTGCTATGAAAGTACATTAGAAAATACCAGTTTAAATTTGACTGAAAATATTGGTGCTTTATGCGGGTCTGCTGACACCATTCCTTCACAACAATTTGATGTAATTCTGGCCAATATAAACAGGAATATTCTTTTAGATCAGCTGCAGCGTTATACTCAGGTGCTTAATGAGAATGGACTAATCTTCTTGAGCGGTTTCTATGAAGGCGCTGACCTCGACATGATTTCCGATAGGGCAGCACAATTAAAGTTGAAATATTTAGGCCACAAGTCTGACAGCAAGTGGGTGGCCGCAAAATTCAGCCGTATTTAATTTTTCTTCATAAAATTCTAGTATCCAGTAGGCCATTAGCGGCTTATTGAACCTATCTTTTTTAAATATGCGTGTACATTTTATTGCGATCGGCGGAAGCGCCATGCACAACCTGGCAATAGCTTTGTCGAAAAAAGGCTTTCATGTAACCGGGTCAGATGATGTGATCTTTGAACCATCAAAATCCCGCCTTGATAAGTATGGTTTGTTACCGGCAATGCAAGGTTGGAACCCCGAGTGTATAACTCCGGATCTGGATGCAGTTATTTTAGGTATGCACGCCAGGGTGGATAATCCGGAATTGCTGCGTGCTGTAGAATCTGGTATCAAGGTTTACTCTTATCCAGAATATATTTATGAGCAATCTAAAAATAAAAAGAGGGTTGTGATTGGCGGAAGTCACGGTAAGACAACGATTACTTCTATGATTCTGCATGTATTGAATTTTTTTGGAAATAACTTCGACTACCTGGTTGGTGCTCAGCTAGCCGGTTTTGACACTATGGTTAAACTTACCGACGACGCCCCTGTCATCATTCTCGAGGGTGATGAATACTTGTCTTCCCCGATTGATAGAAGGCCGAAATTCCATCTGTATCATGCTAATATCGCCGTTTTAAGTGGGATTGCATGGGATCATATAAATGTGTTTCCGACATTTGCTGACTATAATGAACAATTCGCAAAATTTCTGGACACAATCGAAGACAATGGTACTTTGATCTATTGTGAAGACGATGAAAACGTGGCTAAGCTTGTGAGTGATTTCAAGGGAAATTTAAATTTGATTCCATACTCCCTGCTTCCCAATAAAGTAACTGACGGCGTTACATACATTCAGTCTAAAGAAGGCAATATTCCTCTAAGCGTATTTGGAGATCATAACATATTAAATTTGAACGCGGCAAGGCTGGTATGCAACGAACTTAAGGTTGACGACAAGAGCTTTTATGAGGCAATAAAAAGTTTTAATGGGGCCGCCCGCAGACTTGAATTATTGGGCAAAAATCAGGATACTTCGGTTTTTAAGGATTTTGCGCACTCGCCTTCGAAGCTTTCTGCAACAATAGAGGCGGTTAAAAAACAGTTCCCGGATAGAAAATTAATAGCATTAATAGAGCTTCATACCTTTAGTAGCTTAAATAAAGACTTCCTTGATCAATACTCAGGAACAATGAGTGATGCTGATGAAGCAATAGTTTTTATAGATGACACAATTTTTTTACAGAAAAAGCTAGAACCTTATGATGAATCCGTTGTTAAAAAAGCATTTGATAACACCAGAGTAAATTTTTTCAACAATGTCGAAATATTGGAGAGATTTTTGAGTTCTATTAATTATAAGGGGAAAAACTTGCTGTTGATGAGTTCAGGTAACTTCGGGGGAATGGATCTGAGTGCTCTTACCGATATCGTGTTAAAAAACAGTCAGAAAGAAAGCTCCTGAAAAAACACTAAATTAAACGCACATGAAAACTTTAGGTAAAAAAATAAGGCTTTTAAGACATCAGAAAGGTTGGAGTCAGGAAGATGTAGCTAAGCGTCTGGATATCTCTATACCGGCTTTTTCTAAAATTGAAACTGGTATTACTGATGTCAATTTGTCACGTCTGGAGCAAATCTCTACTTTGTTCGAAATGAGTGTTGTACAGTTGTTAACTTTTAATGATACTGAGCAACAAGAAAAGTATAATTCAGATCTGGAGGTGCTGACCAAGAAAGTTCAGGATCGGGAAACGGAAGTTATTGAATTACAGAAAAAAGTAATTGAATTGTATGAGGAACTTAGACGCTCAAAGAGTTAAGTAAAGTCTCTTTCATACAGGCTTTAAAATTTCTTTCGCATAGTAAGATGCTTTTTGCCAAAAGTTGCTCCTGTAGCTTCATGAAGCGATAGCATCTTATCATTAAAATCTCCCACCCAAGACAATTCCAGTTCCTTGTATTGGTTCATGGGTAGGACATATTCTTTCAGTTTTATAAACAGGGCAGATTCTAATCCGTGTTTTTGAAAAGCTTGTTTAGTTCCCATAACGACGGCTCGCATCCTGTCAACACCTTTCCAGCGATTATACGCAAACTTGAATTTCCCAATTAATCCAAGTTTCCCATTTAAATTCTTGATCATCTGATTAGCGTCAGGCACAATAACTACGAATGACACCGGCTCATCGTTGATATAAGCAAACCAAATCAGCTTTTCATCCATAATTACTTTCATCTTTTCAAAACTTTGCAAGGTAGTTTGCATGTTTATCGGTACAAAATTTTCAAAATCCTTCCATGCATCATTGTAGATTTCGATAAAATCTTGGGCATATTTGTCAAGGTTCGTCCTTTCCAGATGCTTAAAAGTGTAGCCAGGCTTGTTGGCTACCCACTGTGCAATTTTAGTGAACCGTTCGGGAAAAGGTTTTGTGACCTCCAGGTGATTAGTTATCTGCTGGTATACCGTTTCAAATCCGTACTGATCAAACAGGTTTTTGTAATAAGGCATATGGTAGTTCATACCAAAAGAGGGTGGGGTAAATCCTTCCACTAGTAAGCCCCAAAAACTATCATTTTCACCGAAGTTTATCGGACCATCCATCGCCTTCATTCCTTGTTCTGAAAGCCATCTCTGCGCAGTTTCAAACAATAAGGAAGCTGCTGCCAGGCTATCAATGCATTCAAAAAAGCCTATCCCTCCGGTGGGTATTTCATTTTGATATGCTTTTTTCTCATTAATAAAGGCGGCAATGCGACCTATTAGTTCGCCTGATTCTGACTTTAATACCCATCGGCTACATTTACCGTGTTGATGAAAATTGTTTTTTGCTGGATCGAAAACGGCTTTAATGTCGGTATCGAGCGGGCAGATCCAGTTTAGATCATCTTTATAAATGGTTCTCGCCACATTTAAAAACTCTTTTTGACTGCGCGGATCCTTAACTTCTTTTAAAATCATATTGGCTAAACAGGTATTGAGGGCATATTAATAAAAAAGCATTCAGCTTAGCTGAATGCTTTTTTTAGGTGTTTTTTACTTAAAAATCGTCGTCATCGTCATCTACAGCCAACTCGTCCAATGATGCCAGGTCATCATCGAGGTCGATCTCGAGTTCATCTTCATCAAAATCGTTCGGGTCAATTATTGCTGTCTTCTTTTTAGACGGACTTAGGCCAGTAAAAGTATCTGATACTTCAGTATAGCTGGCTGATAACTTTGAAGTTTTCATAGGGTTGTGTTGTGTGTGTTTATGGCCTAAAATTAAAAAGATTTTAAAAACCGCAATGACAATTTCACGAATAAATGTATTGCGGTGGTTACTCTTGCGATCCTATCTCGTTGTTTTCTGGTAACATATCTTTTAATTTAGGTAAGTCGGCAGAAGAATTTATGCCAAAATAGTCCATAAACATAGAACTAACGGAATATTGTATAGGTTTCCCAGCCGTGTTCGAACGTCCTGATATAATAATGAGTTCTTTATTCAATAGTTTTTGAATCGAATAGTCGCAACTTACACCTCTGATCTGCTCGACCTCTAACTTTGTAACAGGCTGTTTATATGCGATTATTGCGAGTGTTTCTAATGCTGCCTGGCTTAAAGATTTCTTTGATCGCTGAAGGTGTAGTAATTTGATGATGGGATAAAAGTCCTTTTTTGTTAAGAACTGGTAAGCATTGTTTATATAAACAAGCTCAATGCTCAGATCATATTGATTATATTTTGTTTGAATGTCATAAACTTCTGAATGCAACTGAGCATCAGTTAACTTTAGGTCGGCAACTTCTGATAAAACCAATTTGATTTCAGGTATAGTTATCCCTTTTTCAGAAGCGAAAATCAATGCTTCTATAAATTTTTGAAGCTGCTTAGGTTCCATTAATGATGTTTGTATTTGACATTGGGAAATTTAGGTAAATAGCTTCTAAATAATAATTTTGTTGAAAAGCTTTTTTATTGTCCATTCAACATAATCGGGAAGCTCGTTAAGACAACTATATACCTAGATTTACAGACACGACTAATGATTAATTTTAAACTCAAGCAGATATGTTTTTCCAATTTAATCGACGCTCTTTTTTACGAGTCGCGGGGGTAGGTGCCGCCGGAGTTGCTTTGTTTTCCGCAGGTTGTCAAAAGGAGGAGAATTTAGAAGGATTTCACCTGGGCAGAGGAGATGTGGCCGTGCTAAATTACCTGTACGTATTAGAGCAGGTGGAATCGGCTTTTTACACGCGGGTTGCTGTATCGTTTTATTCCGGGGTAACAGAAAAAGAAAGGGCTATGCTTACTGATATTCGCGATCATGAAATAGCTCACAGTGAATTTTTCAAAAATGCACTTGGCCAGGTAGCTATTCCTCGTTTTGACACGGACTTTACAGCCGTAAATTTCGAAAACAGAGAAAGTGTTTTAGCAACTGCTAAAACTTTAGGGGATATTATTGTTTCAGCTTACAATGGTGCTGGTGCACTTTTTAAAGAATCAAAGTATTTGACTCTGGCAAGTCAGATTGTCTCCGTAGAAGCCCGTCATGCGGCCTTGATTCGCGATTTAATTAGTGATGGTTCTTTTGCTGATAGCGAAGTGGTTGACGTAAACGGCCTGGAGAGTTCAAAACTTCCGTCAGTTGTTCTGATTTCGCTTCAACCCTACATTAAGGCTCAAATTAACTCATCAGGTCTTCCGACTACCTAAGCGAAAGAATATGAATATCTTAAACATATTAGAAAGCCTTGAAAAAATTGATACCGAAGGAGGCCAGAGCCTGACTGCAAGGCGCAAAGTAATTCGACAATTTTTCAATATTGGGTCCAGAATTAAGTTTGCATTCTTGCCTCTAGCATCTGGATTAGTGGTTAACCAGGCTCAGGCACAAACTTCTACCAGGAATACAGAGGAAGTCTTTCAGTTTGCCCTCCAGCTTGAATATTTGGCAGTTGAATTTTATACCCTTGGTCTTGCTGCACCCACCCTGATCTCTGCCGGTGCTGCTCGTAATCAAATTGCGAATATCCTCGATCATGAAAAGAAACATGTTGCATTCCTGTTAGCGGCACTTCAATTCCTAGAGGTAAATCCTGTGGCTAAACCCAAGTTTGACTTTACGGGTGGCAAAGGGGGCACGACAGGCCCTTTTGCGGATGTCTTTTCTAATTACAATACCTTTTTGGCGTTAGCCCAGGTGTTGAAGGATACCGCCGTCAGAGCTTATAAAGGCCAGATTGCTGGACTGGTTGGCGCTCCTTCATCAGTAACCGCTACCTTAAATATTCACTCAGTAGAGGCCCGCCATTCATCCCATATCAGGCAAATGCGTAAAAGTAATGGTATAGATGTAAAACCCTGGATAACCGGTAAAGAACAAGGACCAGGTACAGTTATTCAACCCGTTTATGACGGTGAAGAATCGGATATTCAGGGTGGGATCAAACTAACAGGTATAAATGGGTTACCTGTTTCTTTATCAGCAGCTACAGAATCCTTTGATCAACCCCTAACCAAAGAGCAAGTTCTCACGATCATTGGTCCCTTTATAGTCTGATCAGCTAACTTCAGTAATATTTTGCATTAGGTAAGGGGTAGGGTTATTAAAGGTTGATTCGAATATGATCCGGAAAGAGATCATAAAAAAAGCGGAGAAACTTGGGGGAAGTTTCTACCGCTTTTACACACACATAATCAAAACGTAATCTTAGGTAGATTTTATATTTTAATGCATTTAGTGACTAAAAAAACTACAAAGCCGCCTGCTATTTTTGCATAATTCCATACCGTATTCATATGTTGCTTCGCTTTGTTGAAACAATTCTAATTGTTTTAAATTTAGAAAATAGAATAAAAGGGTGAACGGTACTTATTATTTAGTAAACGGTAACTATACAGGTATTTTTACGGTAACTGTTGTTCCGAAGTCACCAGTTTGACGGGTATGTATAGAAATATGGCGTTTATTATTTTTATTCAATAACTGAATTCTGTCGTTCGTAATTTGCATTCCCCGGCTTACATGGCTCGAAGTTTTATTCTTTAGAGAATTATCTATTCCGGTTCCATTATCTATGATTTGAACAGTAAGCAAGTCATTTTCGTATCCCACCGTGATATGGATAGTTCCTCCTTCATCTTTTGGCATAATTCCATGCCATATAGCATTTTCTATGAATGGCTGCAGCAACATAGTCGGAATCATTGTTTCCTCGATATCGATTTGCTCATCTAAATCGATTTCATAAAACATCTTATCACCGAAACGAAGCTTTTCCAGGGAAAGGTATAGCTTAAGATAAACTAACTCTTCCTCAAGAGAGATATGACTTTTTGTGCAGATTTCCAGATTTTTGCGAATTAGTCTTGCAAACCCTGTTAATACTTTATTTGCGGCCTGTGAATCTTTTGTATTGATGAAGTATTGAATTGAGTTCATGATATTGAACACAAAGTGGGGGTTCATCATCGCCTGCAAAGCGCGTTGTTCCAGAGCTAGTATTTTTGCTTGGACAGAGAGGGTTTCCAACTCTTTACGACGTCGCTTTTTAAAATACAAGTAAATCAAACCAATTAATAGCAGCGAACTCAGAAAGTACATAGCGGCCAGAAACCACCAGTGTTGCCAGAATGCTGGCTTGATAACAAATGAAATTATAGCCGGGTTGCTCCAATTGCTATTCTTAAGTTTGCCTCGGATGCCAATCTGGTAGTTGCCTGGCTCTAGGGATCCAAACTCAATAGTGTTGGTTGAAATATCCATCCACGGAGAATTCTCGTTTAGCCGGTATTGGTAAAACTCCGTTGTTTGACTGTAATTGATAGCCGTAAAGTTGACTGAGATGTTATTCTCGTCATATCTGAGATTAGGCACTTCCCGAGTTTTATACGGTTGGCCGTTAGCTAAAAAACCGGTAATGTAAAATAGAGGAGGGCTCAATTCCGGCACCGGATCGTTTTGCGGCAGCACCGTTAGCCCTGCATTTGTAGCAAGGAAAACTTGTTCCTGATCGATAAAAATGTCCAGAACTTCATCTGAGGTTAAGCCATTCTTTACCTTATAAGTTCTTATGGTATTTGTGGTAGCTTTATATTCAAATTTGTCCACGCCGCTGAAAGTAGTAAGCCAGATATATTTACCGTCAAAAGCAAGACGGCGGCAAATATTGCTTGTGAGACCCTCCTTAATACCGATGCGTGTGATCTGATTGGCTTTATCGAACAATATTAAACCCTGGCCATGGGTACCTATAACCATTGTTCCATCGGGTAGTTCGAGCATATCAGTAACCCGTTTTGAAAACAGATCTGAATAGTTAGAAAGGGTATCGACCGTATTATTATGATATCTAAACAGTCCGTTAACATTAGAGAACCATAGCCTTTCTTTCGAGTCATAATACACTTTAAACGCCCGATCCCGAAAAAAGCTCTGCGTCGCGGAATTCGCCCCTGTTTCAAAGATTAAGTCCGCATTTTTATCGTTTAGAACATAGACGCCAGAGGCCAGAGAAAAAGCCAATTTGCCGTTTTTGCTCAACGCAAACGACTTAGGAGAAAAAGTCAGATTGTTCTTTTCCTTTAAAAACCTGATCGTTCGTTTTGGATTTTCAATATTGATCTCTCCAAGCGTAATGTTTGATGCAAACCAAATACTGTTTCGTTCTTTATCGTGCTCAAGTCTTTTGATGGGGTTGTATGGGAGGTCGGAGTATTTAAGTTGAACCTTGCTTATACTCTTGCCGTCAATTATGGATATATAACCCGATTTCAAACCAAGCCATAGTCGACTTGAATTATCTTTTAGAACGCTGAATATCACATCCTCAGGCAAGCCCGTAGATGTGGTATACTGCAAAATATTCTCAGTATGTGCAGGTAGAAGAATTAGTCCATCTCCAAATGTAGTAACCCAGATATTTCCTTCCCGATCAAGCATTGTATTAGAAATTATCTTTTCACCAAGATAGTGAGCCATGGACTTGCCATCCGGCTTAACAACGTACAAGCCATTGTCAACAGAAGATATCCAAACATCATTTTTGTTGATCAGAAAAGAGCCTATTTTGACTGATTGGAGCTCAGCGGGAAGAGGCCTTACAATTTTAAATTCGCCCCTAGTGTATTGAATCAAGCCTTCTTTCGATAAATAAAGCAACTGTTTAGTCCGACTATCATATTTAGAAGATTTGAATGAAAGGGGGAGGTGTCTGGCAGCAGCCCTGGTAATAGCTCTGTCACTGAGGTAATAAAAACCTTTGGTGTTAGCCGCTAAGATTCTATTCTTGTCATCCTCGAAAATAAAGGTGTTTGATATATCAAAAGAATCGTTGGATTTCAAATGGACAGTCACTTTGTGCTTATCGATTTCGATTATTTGTTGCTGGTTAGTAGAAAACCATAGCCTGTTTGACGAATCTTCGAAGCAGTTGATAATGCTCGCATTGGTAATAGCCTGTTTAAGCAAGTGATCATTTTCCGGATTATAAAATTTACCATCGAAATAATAGCCCAGTCTGCCGTTGAAGTTTAAGAACCAGATGCGTCCTTTGGAATCTTCAAAGATCGACAATACTTCATTGTCGGCAAGTCCGTTGTCGGTTGTAAATAATTCGAATTTCTTACCATCAAAGCGATTAACTCCGCTGGATGTTGCTATCCATAAAAAGCCCCGGGAGTCTTGCAAACTATAGTATGCGTTTGAATTGGCGATCCCTTCAGGTATGCCATAACTTTTAAAATTAATTGTCTGCGAAAATGCCGGCTGACTAGTGATAAAAAAAGCTAAAAATACGAAGTTTAGGCATCTAAAGCGTTGGGCCATGCTAATAGGATAGATCACGGGAGTAATTTATTTGATTAGAAAGGCCTTTATCCGATCCAGGAACTCTGAATACCTTCTTCTCGATATAGATAATTCAGTCTGGTCTTTCATAGTCACTAAAAGCCGATCTTTGTTAGAATAATCTTTAAGATATTCCAGATTAATGATCGTTGATTTATGTATTCTCACAAAATGATCCGGATTTAAAATCTCTTCAAAATCCTTCATGGCCTTTGCAACAATCATCTTTTCAGAATCTTTGAAATAAAATCGCGTGTAATTATTGTCGGCCACGATATAAATGATATCGGCGATATCTTTGATTTTGAAACCCTGAGAATCAGACAGTGATATTTTCCTGATATCTTCTGAACTATTGATGTTTTCAGAAAGACTCTTTAAAGAAGCGGTGTACGTCTGGTTATCCAGATTTTGATTCCTTTTCAACGTTTTCCAGGCAAAAACTTTTTGAATTGATTCCTGCAGTTCTTCAATGTTTACCGGCTTCAATAAGTAATCGATTGCGCTGGCTTTAATGGCTCTTAGGGCATACTGGTCAAAAGCTGTTGTGAAAATTACCGACGTCTCATTTTTCTCAAGATCGGGTAGGAGCTCAAAGCCATTCTCTTTAGGCATGGCAATGTCCAGGAAGACGATGTCCACGTAGTGGGTTTTCAAAAGTTCTCTGGCGGCCGCCACTGATTCAGCCGAGCCTATAATATTAACGTCCGGGCAGTTGGCCTGAACAAGGTAGTATAGTGATTTGCGGCTATATTCTTCGTCGTCAACAATTATTGCGTTCAGTATCATATTTTGAACTAAATGTAATAAATGTTACGAGCTAACGAACTTTATTTAGCAGAATCTTAATTAATAGGTGATAACTTGTTCTTCAATTTGCTCGGGAAGATCTCTGAACTCATATTGCTGATTACGCAGCTGAGGCTCAAAGCCCGCTTCTCTTATCGAATCCTGTATACCTTTTGAGGTAAATCGGTGTGGAGCTCCTGCAGCGGAAACAACATTTTCTTCAATCATGATAGATCCAAAGTCATTTGCGCCTGCGTGTAAGCAGATTTGAGCAACCTGCTTACCGACTGTAAGCCATGATGCCTGAATGTTTTTTACATTGGGAAGCATGATACGGCTTAAGGCTATCATGCGAATATATTCATCGCCCGTTACTTGGTTTGTTATTCCTCGTACCTTTTTTAGAAGAGTTCCGTCGTCTTGGAATGGCCATGGGATAAACGCCAGAAAGCCATTGGCCTCTGCCGGTTTTTCTGCCTGCACTTCCCGTAGCCAAACCAGATGCTCGAACCTTTCCTCCAGAGTTTCTACATGGCCGAACATCATCGTTGCTGATGTTGTCAGATGTAGTTGATGAGCTGCCCGCATAACATCCAGCCATTCTTGCCCGCCACATTTCCCCTTTGAAATCAGGCGGCGTACGCGGTCGTTTAATATTTCCGCACCCGCGCCCGGTAGGGAGTCCAGGCCGGCTTCTTTTAAAGCAGATAGAACCTCTGTATGAGTAAGTCCGTCAAGTTTGGCTATATGCGCAATTTCGGGCGGACCTAATGAGTGAAGTTTAAGGGTAGGATATAGTTCTTTCAACTGTTTAAACAGATCTACATAAAATTGCAAACCCAGATCAGGATGGTGGCCCCCCTGCAGTAAAAGCTGATCGCCACCTAAACGAAAGGTTTCTTCTATCTTCTGTTTATACGTTTCAATGTCGGTAATGTAGCTCTCGGCATGCCCGGGCCGACGGAAGAAATTACAGAATTTGCAATTTGCGATACAAACATTGGTGGTATTCACATTGCGGTCGATGATCCATGTTACTTTGCCATGCGGAACCTGCTTCTTGCGAAGCTCATTACCTACGTGCATTAATTCGGCTGTGCCGGCGTTTTTATATAAATGTAATCCTTCATCTTGAGTTAGAAACTCGAAGTTCAAAGCTCGTTGTAGTAATTCTGAGGTAATCATCTGTGCAAAGATAATCACTTGCCTCTGGATTATAGATTAACAGTAATTTGTTACTGAAGGATGATAATATACTTTTAGTGATTACACGCTTAAATTTCTTAAATTCGGCGTTTTGCAACTTAAACAGTTTAGCTAATATGGTTCTATTTGATCGATTCACCCTGGAAAATGGATTAAAAGTTCTGGTTCATGAGGACCCAACGACACCCATGGCTGTTGTTAATATCCTTTATGATGTGGGAGCACGTGATGAAGATCCTGATAAAACAGGTTTCGCTCATTTATTTGAGCATCTGATGTTTGGTGGCTCTGTAAATATCCCGACCTATGACGAACCCCTGCAACGAGTAGGAGGAGAGAACAATGCTTTTACCAGTAACGACATCACTAACTATTATATCACCTTACCGGCAGTAAATCTCGAGACTGCTTTCTGGCTTGAAAGTGATCGGATGCTAAGTCTTGCTTTTTCAGAGAAAAGTCTGGAAGTGCAACGTAACGTCGTTTGCGAAGAATTTAAGCAACGCTATTTAAACCAGCCTTATGGGGATGTTTGGTTGAAGCTTCGCCCCATGGCATATAAGAAACACCCTTACCAGTGGGCCACCATCGGCAAAGTGCTGGAGCATATTGAGAATGCAACCATTGAGGATGTAAGAGATTTTTTCAAAAAGCATTACAATCCCGCAAATGCAATCCTGGTAGTAGGCGGCTCGGTAAAAACTGAGGATGTTAAGCTGTTGGCAGAGAAATGGTTTGGCGATATTCCCGGCCTGGAAAAACCTTCCCGGAACTTAGAACCCGAGCCAGAGCAAACTGAAGAACGCAAGTTAACCGTGAATGCTGATGTACCGTTAAATGCTATCTATAAAGCATTCCATATGCCTTCGCGCAATGATGAGAATTACTTTACAGTTGACTTGATATCAGATATTCTTTCAAGAGGCAATTCCTCCAGGCTATTCCGCAAGCTTTTAAAGGAGCAGAAGTTATTCAGTGAGATTAACGCATATTTAACCGGAAGTCTTGATACTGGTTTATTTGTTGTGGAAGGGAAACCTCTACCAGGGGTTTCTATGGAAATTGCAGAGGCCTCAATATGGCATGAATTAGAGCAGTTGAAGACTGATCTTGTGCACGACGATGAACTTACGAAGGTGAAGAATAAGATTGAATCTACGATGGTGTTCTCCGATATGAGTTTGTTGGATAAAGCGATGAACCTTGCCTTTTTTGAATTGTTAGGAGATGCGGAAAGGTTAAATTCCGAAACTCAAAAATACCTGAACGTCACAGCCTCCCAGATCCAGCAGCAGGCACAGCAGATCTTTCGAAAAGAAAATTCATCAACACTATATTACTTAGCTAATTAATATGATTGACAGAACTTTAGCACCTGCTTTTGGGCAAGTTGAAGATATAAACCTTTTGCATGCACAGCCGCATTTACTCGATAATGGCTTGCAATGTTTTGTAATAAACGGAGGCGAACAGGATCTTGTTAGAATTGAATTTATTTTTTCAAATGTTGAATGGGATGAAACCAAACCGTTGCAGGCTTTTGCAACAAACACATTATTAAACGACGGTACTTCAGAATATTCGGCTGCCCAGATTGCCGATAAGATAGATTACTATGGTGCTTTTCTGCAAACAGAATATAATTTTGATCAGGTAACTGTTACACTCTTTACCCTGAATAAGCATCTAAAGGCCACTCTGCCTATCGTGAAAGCTATTCTGACTGACTCAATATTTCCACAGCGCGAACTCGAAACCTTCATACTGAACCAGAAGCAGAAGCTGAGTGTTAACCTGGAGAAGAATGACTTTGTAGGGCGCAAGGTATTTAACGAAGCGTTATTTGGAAATACCCTTTATGGATATGATATTGATGCTTCTGTATATGACCGCCTGACCCGGAATCAATTGGTGGAGTATTTTAGAAAAGCCTACCAGCCGCAGAATTGCACACTTATCATAGCGGGCAAAGTTGATGATAGTACACTGAAGGAACTGAATTTAGTTTTTGGTTCTGATTGGAAGAATGCAGAAGCTGCTGCACCTAATTTCTTCAGTTTTCAAAACAAACCGGGCGCAGAGCATTATCTAGAGAAGGAGGATGCCTTGCAGTCTGCAATACGTATCGGACAAATTGCAATTAATCGCACACACTCAGACTTTCCTGGCTTTCAGGTTTTAAATACTATTCTGGGTGGTTACTTTGGTTCGCGACTAATGGCGAATATCCGTGAAGATAAAGGGTTTACTTACGGTATAGGTTCTGCTCTTGTTTCTTTAAAAAACACCGGTTACTTCTTTATAGCATCAGAAGTTGGTGCAGACGTTTGTAGCCAGGCTATGGTTGAAATAGAAAAAGAAGTTAATTTATTGAAACAGGAAAAGGTTTCTGAAGGTGAACTTGATCTGGTGAGGAACTATATGCTCGGCTCGATGCTCGGCAGTCTTGAAAATGCGCTATCGCATGCTGATAAATTTAAAAACATTTATTTCTCCGGACTGGATTACGACTACTACACCAAGTATATTAAAATTGTTAGAAATATTTCTCCCGATGATATTCTTAACCTGGCTAATCAGTATTTAAACTTTGAAGACTTTCAAAAGGTAATTGTTGGCAAAAGATAGAGACTTTTTCAGCGCAGCTGCGTATTGGACATGCCAGATTTTGACCGGCTTATCTTCTTGTCTTTTTTGTTTTTCCATTTCCAAAGCAGAAACCCTGTAATAGATAATAAGGGAACGCTAAGTCCTGCCAGGCAGAAAAGTAGCTTGACGAAAATATTATCGAATTCTACAAAGTGAATTGCTCTGCTAATACTTGCCGTTTGATCTTTTGGAGGCGCTTTTTCAATAATCTTATAATTCACTATTTCGCCACTTCCCGGATCGATACTTATTGTATTTCCTGTTTTGCTATAATAAAAGGGTTGGGTTTTTAACGATCCTAGAACCAAAAGGTTTACATTTTCTTCTTTGGGGAAACGAACGTAATTGGCATTAAATTCAGGGTAAAGGTCATTTATAGTTTTCAGCGTTTTTTGAATGGATATCCCGATTTCAGGACTTGTTGGATTTTTGTTTATCGTCGCAGAATATCCGTTAATCATCACATCATAACTGATTAAAAGACCGGAAAAAACGACGATCAAATTTAACAAAACAGCCCATACGCCAACATACCGGTGAAGAGATGATGAAATTGATTTCTTATTTTTTTGGTTAAATTTTATCCGGAAGAGTAATATATCAGTAAATGCTTTTCGATAGATGACCAGTCCTGTGATTAATGAAACAAGGAAGAAAAGCCCAATAATGAATACAAGGGTTTTTCCGAAAGTGCCTGCATGTAAAGAATAATGAAGTTTCAGGATCCATTTGATAAATGTCTTTTCGCTGTCTATTTGCTTTAAAATTTCCCCGGTTGCCGGATGAACAAAAACGGTCAATCGCTCCGTTGGCCTTCTTAATCCAAAAACGAGGCTTTCTTTCGGGTTATCTGAAAAATGTTCAAGCCGGATTTCCCAGTTTTTGAAGGATGTGGTGACGGTTTCATAGGCTTTGTCGATATCTACCCGCAAGTTATTCTCTAGTGTCAAAAAACGACGATCAACGGACTTTTCTATTTCATCATGAAAAACGAGGATAGATCCGGAAACTCCCAGGATAAAAATGAACAGGCCTGCTATCAGGCCCGTCCATTTATGAATTTTGTAAAGAGTTTTCCCGAAACTTTTGGTCATGCTCAGAGCCTGTTCATTTTCGAACAGACATTTTAATTATAGTGAATAAGTTAAACCGATATTATATCTGATCCCGTTACCGCGTGTGTAATCGGCGTCGCGACCATAGAATTGGGCTACAGGAGTATAATACTTTCTGTTGAAGATGTTTTCAATACCCAGGTTTATTCTGGCTGCCGGATTAACTTTGTAAGATGAGCTTAAATTGAATAGTTGAAATTGATTGATTGGTCCTTCTCCGAATAAATATGCACCTGTTGTTGCATTGGCCTGGAAGCGCTTCCGGTCCCCTGAAAAGATATAATCCAAACGAACATCCCACACTGTATTTGGCTTGAAAGTAAAAAACGCCGTGGCTTTTGGAGCAGAAATTCGTGTGCTGTTTAAATAGGTGTCGGCATCATCCTCGAAATCCTTGTCGTTGTTGCCATCAATTTTACCTTCCACGTATGCATAGCTGGCACCGATGGTAAATTGGTTTACCGGATTAAAGGTTGCAACTAGTTCATATCCCCAAACGCGCTCCGGAGCGCGTTGCGGCACAAAAATGTCTCCCTGCTGTACCAGGTTTGAACCCAATTTGGAATTGCTGATGTAATATACCCCCTCCAAACTGATCTTGTCAAAATCAGAGTTAAAACCGGCTTCGTAATTATTTACAATAACGGGCTTTGTATTGAGTGCTGCTACTGTGTTTTCTTTGGCAGTTCGAAGAACCCGGCCAAGATCAAATATTGAGAAGCCCTGCGAATAACTCACGTAAGGTTTGAAAAAACCTAATTTTGCGTAACGCAGGCCTGCGTTAAAGGTTAAGGCATTATAATCCAGCTTTCCGCGTGTTACAGCCACAGATCCCTGGTTGTTTGCGCCGGTAGCCAGTGTTTGATAATCATCGATATTAATGGATATGTTTTCATAACGCAGACCTGCCTTGAATATAAAATGATTAAAGATCTCTGTGCTCAGCTGGGCGTACGGTGCCATATTGCGCATGTTAACTTCAGGTACCCATACACGACCGTCTACCAGACTTTGTGCGGTTCGATCAGTTAAGACATCCAATCCATACGTGAGGTCTCCGGTTAGATCGGAAGATAAACTGAAGGGTGTGATCAGGTTGGCTCGAATCCCCTTTTTTGAGGAGGTTATCTGAGATTGACCACCGCCGTAGAAAAAGCTATCAAAACCATATACCGTTTTATAATCCTGGAAATAAACATTAGTTTCCAGATCTGTTTCCCCGATTAAATTCTTTGAACTGTAACTTAAATTGGCATTGTGGTTATAACGGGTTCCTTCATTGATTCCCCCGCGGTCTCCTTTAACCCCGATGGTTGGCTTAACCCCATATTTACCGGCTTGTACGATATAATCAGAATTTTGTGCGGAGCCAAAATAGTTATACATCAGCTCAACCCGGTTATCCGGATTAATAGTATAACCAAGCTTTCCGAACGCATTGTAGGCGTTTGTTTCTCCAAGCCCGTAATTGGGGGAAATGACTTCTCCTGCGCCATCTTTAAAAACGCCTGTCAGGTCATATAAGCCAGAAACTACATAGTCTAACTTATTTCCAGAACCATAAAATTGCTGCGAAAACCTTCCGCCGGCTGAATTTTTAAAAGCGACCAGGTTTCCGGAACTCCCTATACTGGTTATTGAACCGAATTTTTTTGAGGGATTACCTTTTTTGGTGATATAGTTAATCAATCCGCCATCTGCTCCATTTCCATAAATGGAGGTAGCTCCTTTAATAACTTCAATACGTTCAATGGCCGCAGGGTCAATGCTGCGGATATCGCGGCTCCCTGCTCTTAGGGGTGTGCTCTGAGGAATCCCATCTATCAGGATCAATACATTTCTGCCTCGTAGAGTCTGGCCGACATTAGAAGTTGTATTGTTGGTGTAGCCCAAGCCAGGGACAGACCAGCTTAAGATATTGCTGATATTTGGATTTATCGACGCCTGTGTTTCAATATCTTTTGCACTCAAAATGGTTACTGATACGGGGGTTTCTCCCAACGTTTCTTTACTTCGGGTGGTTGAAATACTTACTTCCCTGAGTTGTTTTATGGAAGGTTTCAATAACAGTTTGAGGCGGGAGGTGTCAGCAGACTGAACTTTCAGGTTCAAATTCTCGAAACCAACTCCTCTGATCAGTAATGTATAATTTCCCTCAGTAAGGTTATTAAAGGCAAAGCTTCCATCTGCTAATGTGACAACGGATCGGGATAACTCCCTGATTGATGCTGTTGCACCCTGTATCGGGTTTCCGCCAAGATCTGATACAGTACCAGTTATTCTGTGGTTTTGAGCCAAAGCTGCGCAAACGCCCAGTGACAATATCAATGTAAAAAAAACTCTCATTCTTATTTAGACTAATTATTAATAAGCCTGCAAATTTAGGCGAAGAAATAAAATTGGCAAGAACTATTTTATTTATTTAATAGAAACTGATTTGAGAAAGCAATAAATCGGTACCTTTGCCCCGCAAGTAATAAACTCAATTATTTGCCATGCAACTCGATCCCGAAAAATTCGTATCTGAAGGTCTCACCTACGATGATGTGTTATTAATACCCGCATATTCCGAAGTACTGCCACGAGACGTGGACACAAGCTCTTTCTTCACCCGAAAAATCCGGTTAAACGTTCCTATCGTCTCCGCTGCGATGGACACTGTAACTGAATCAGGTATGGCCATTGCCATCGCACAGGCTGGCGGAATCGGAATGCTTCATAAAAACATGAGTATCAAAGAGCAGGCTGACGAGGTTCGTAAGGTAAAACGGTCAGAAAGTGGAATGATCCAGGACCCCGTAACGTTAGTAGAAAGTGCGCTGGTTTCAGATGCGTTTCACATTATGAAAGAATACAGCATTGGTGGTATTCCTGTGATAGATGGCGACAGAAAGTTAAAGGGCATTATCACTAACCGCGACTTACGTTTTCAAAAAGACATGAAACGTCAGATTAGCGATGTGATGACAAAGGTGAACTTAATTACAGCACCTCTGGGTACCACCTTGATGCAAGCCGAAGAAATTCTTCAGGATTATAAAATTGAAAAACTTCCTATTATTGATAAGGATGGTCGTTTAAGTGGCTTGATCACCTTCAGAGATATTCAAAAATTCAAAAACTTTCCAAAAGCCTGTAAAGACGAGCATGGCCGTCTTCGTGTAGGCGCTGCAGTTGGAGTTACAGCCGATACTTTAGAGAGGGTGGAAGCTCTTGTAAAGGCCGGTGTTGATGTAATCACAATCGACACAGCTCATGGCCACTCAAAAGGAGTCATCGATAAGCTAAAAGAAGTTAAGTCGCATTACCCGGATCTGCAGGTGGTAGTTGGAAATATTGCTACGGCAGATGCTGCCCGGGCTTTAGCGGACGCGGGAGCAGATGCAGTTAAGGTAGGTATCGGACCGGGTTCTATATGTACCACTCGTATTATAGCCGGTGTAGGAGTTCCCCAATTATACGCGGTTTACGAATGCGCAAAAGCCTTACGCGGTCGTGGGATTCCTGTTATTGCCGATGGTGGAATCAAACAGACTGGTGATATTGCCAAGGCTATTGCTGCCGGCGCAAGCTCAATAATGGCAGGCTCTTTATTCGCCGGTGTAGAAGAGTCACCTGGCGAAACGATTATCTACGAAGGCCGTAAATTTAAGTCATACCGGGGCATGGGGTCCATCGAGGCGATGGAACAAGGTTCTAAAGACCGTTATTTTCAGGATGTTGAAGACGATATCAAGAAACTAGTTCCTGAGGGTATTGTTGGCCGTGTTCCATTTAAAGGCTCTTTAGCCGAAGTAATGTACCAGCTGATCGGAGGATTGAAAGCTAGTATGGGCTACTGTGGATCGCCTACAATTGAAGATCTTCAAAACGCCAGGTTCGTTAAAATTACTGCCGCGGGAATGCGTGAAAGCCATCCGCATGATATAACGATCACTAAAGAAGCACCTAATTACAGTAGGTAGTTGGTTAGGTGGTTTATTTGGCTAATTATTGTTCTTTGATCCTTATCCTTTAATCTAAATATGAAAGCAGTCTGTGTGTTCTGTGGCTCTAACTTCAATGGCGATCCTGGTCTTCTAAAAACTGTAAACCAGCTGGCAGATGTTTTCGTGGAGAAAGATATTACTTTGGTGTTTGGTGGGGGTCGGGTAGGCGTTATGGGGTTAATTGCTGATGCGGTTTTGTTAAGAGGCGGTACAGCTATCGGAGTGATTCCGCAGTTCCTGATGGATAAGGAGGTTGGCCATACGGGGTTGACTGAATTGATCATTACTGAAAATATGCACCAGCGGAAGCAGAAGATGGCTGATCTTTCTGACGGGATGATCACACTACCTGGTGGCTTCGGTACGCTGGAAGAGTTTTTTGAAGTTCTTACCTGGCTGCAGCTTGGTTTGCATACGCAGCCGATTGGACTTTTGAATACCGACGGGTTTTACGATCATTTGTTACTTCAGATGGATTTGATGGTTGAACGTAAGTTTTTAAAACCCGTAAATCGAAAGCTTATATTATCGCACGCTGATCCGGCAAAACTTGTCGCAGAGATGACAAATTTCTCTGCCAAACCAGATGATGTCTGGTTTAAGGATCGTAACCTGACATAATACAGACTGACAAAAAAGATTGTTTTAGATAATCTTGTCTTAATATCAGCTTAATACCCGGCCCTTTATAACACTTGTGTAAAATACCACTTACAATAACGGGTAAACGGTTGAAATATTGCTTTCGTGCGTCATTAGGCACTATTATTGTTGGTTTACAAACAGTAAAAGAAACGAAATCTGTTAATAAAATCCGCTAACCTTTTCCCTTTTTAATCGTTAAGAACGTATATATTCTTAACTTTGCACACTTTTATAAGGGCTATTAATTTATAAATGAGACAACTCAAAATCACACAATCGATTACCAATCGTGAATCCCAATCATTAGATAAGTATTTACACGAAATTGGTAAAGTAGATTTAATCACAGCCGAAGAGGAAGTAATTCTTGCCCAGAAAATCCGCGAAGGCGATCAGGCCGCCTTAGAAAGACTTACAAAAACCAACTTAAGGTTTGTTGTTTCTGTGGCTAAGCAGTATCAGAATCAGGGCTTAACTCTTGGTGACCTCATAAATGAAGGTAACTTAGGTTTAATTAAAGCGGCAAAACGCTTTGATGAAACTAAAGGTTTCAAATTCATCTCCTACGCCGTTTGGTGGATCCGCCAGTCAATTCTGCAGGCTATCGCCGAGCAGTCACGTATCGTGCGTTTGCCACTGAATCAGGTTGGTTCTTTAAGTAAGATCAGTAAAGCATTTTCAAGATTAGAGCAGGAATTCGAACGTGAGCCTTCACCGGAAGAGCTTGCCGATACCCTTGAAACTACAGTAGATAAAATTACCGATACATTGAGTAACTCAGGTCGCCATGTGTCTATGGATGCGCCTTTTGTACAGGGTGAAGAAAACACATTACTGGATGTTTTGGAGAATGATGATCCAAATACAGACAGTAACCTGATTGATGAATCTTTATCTGAAGAGATCAGACGGTCATTGGCTACTCTAACCGAGCGCGAGCGTGAAATTATCGTTCTTTTCTTCGGTTTAAGTACTAATCATCCACTTTCACTTGAAGAGATTGGCGAAAAATTTAACCTGACCCGTGAGCGTGTCAGACAAATTAAAGATAAAGCTTTACAGCGCCTTCGTCATACGTCAAGAAGTAAGATTCTAAAATCTTATTTGGGATAATCATATAAAAACAAAATAATTAGAAAAGATTGGGCTTACGTCCGATCTTTTTTACTTTTAGGCCCAGCCGAACTAACCATCAATTTTATTAACTATGTTGAATAAATACCAAACCGAATTTACCAGTTGGATTGAAAAAGAGAAGAAGGCCATCGAGCTGATTGGTATCGTTGGAACCCTCTGGTTTGACCGCTCTATCGAACTCGTGCTATTTCGCAAGCCCTTATTTGACATAGGCAGCAGCGAAGTACTGTCACATCACCAGTATGCCCGTGAGATTATCAATAAAGAGATCTCCATTTACGACACCCTGGCTCTTGCCCGGGCTATAGCCATGTCAAACCTGGCGCCGTCACGTATTGATATTGGCCGCCTGGCATCAGAATGGATCGATGAGAAAGGGAATTCGGTTTCAGCCAACGACTTTGTCATTAAAAAGTTGGGAAGCCATATTGGGAAGGATAAGATCACCATGCAGCCAAAGAATGTGGTCTTGTATGGGTTCGGCCGTATTGGCAGGATTGCAGCCCGGGAATTAATTACCCAGGCGGGCAAAGGTGAGCAATTGCGTCTACGTGCAATTGTTACCCGCAGCTACAGCGATGAAGATTTGATTAAAAGAGCAGATCTATTACGCAATGATTCTGTACATGGTCCTTTTGCGGGCACTATCGTTGAGGACTTCGAGCATAAAGCCCTGATCATCAACGGACAGGTTATTTACATGCTTGCCGCCAAGAATCCCCATGAATTAGATTATACTCAATATGGGATTTCGGATGCTCTGGTTATTGATAATACCGGCGTTTTCCGTGACCGGGAGGGATTATCCGAGCATTTGAAAGCAAAGGGCGCTCTACAAGTTCTGCTAACAGCACCGGGGAAAGGAGATGTTCCTAACATAGTATTCGGAATCAATCAAAAAGACTTGAACAAATCGGAAACCATTTTTTCAGCGGCATCATGTACAACCAATGCTATTGTGCCGGTACTAAAAATTGTGGAAGAGACGTTCGGCATAGAAAAAGGGCACATTGAAACGGTACACTCTTACACCAACGACCAGAATCTTCTGGATAATTACCATGCTAAATATCGCCGCGGCCGCTCAGCTGCTTTAAATATGGTGATTACTGAAACAGGTGCGGATAAAGCAGTGGCCAAAGTATTACCAACCCTTGAAGGTAAGTTAACCGGTAACGCCGTTCGTGTTCCTACTCCTGATGTGTCCCTGGCAATTCTCAACCTTACGCTATCACGTGAAACCACTAAAGCAGAACTGGAAACCGTTTTAAAGAACGCTTCTCTCTTCGGTAACCTGGTGGAACAAATTGAATATTCAATATCAAATGAATTAGTATCCAGCGATCTGATCGGGAACTCACACGCCAGTATCATCGATGGTCCTGCAACTATTCTATCGAAGGATAATAAGTCGGCTGTGCTGTATGTTTGGTACGACAATGAATATGGTTATACCCGTCAGGTGGTTCGTCTGGCTAAATCGTTAGCAGGTGTAATCCGACTTACTTACTATTAGCATTTAAACCCAACACTCATTTAGGCTGCCCCGCGAAAGGCGGCCTTTTTTGTGAACTCAGTTTTGGCTATCCGTCAGATATGAAATCCGTTTCCGGAGTTTCTCTAGCCTTGGAAAGTGCCCAACCCGATAATTCCTGCTGTTACTTCAGTTAAGCTTACATTATGCTAAAAAATGGGGTAACAATAAGTTCACTAGGTACTGACTATATGATCACAGCTTCCTGATATAGTCATGACATAGTAAGCACATAGTAAGTATATAGTAAGCACATACTAAGCTCGAAAGCAGGCCGGCAAAAATTCGCACTTTTTTAAGCTCGGAAGGGGCTCTTTAGATGACTATTTAGCGGGTCAACGGAAATGGGTGTAACATGAAAACTTTCATCCACGTAACTTCACAGATACCTTGCTTCAAAAAAATTTTAGTATTTTTCAATCTTTATTTTAATCCCTCGCATGAAAAGATTTCTTGTTTTAGCAATATTCGTTCTCCAGTTCCTTGGCAAAACTGCTTACGCGCAAACACCCACATTTATATCCGACAGCCTGGAGAACTATATCAAAACAGGAATTAAAGATTGGAATATTCCGGGTTTGGCTATCGCCATAGTTAAAGACGGTAAACCGGTTGTTATGAGGGGCTTTGGTGTACGGGATATAAAAACCAAAGCCCCCGTTGATGAGAACACTCTCTTCATGATTGCCAGCAATACCAAATTATTTACCGGGACCGCTTTAGCGCAGTTAGACTACAATAAAAAGCTTTCACTGGATGATAAAATTACCAAGTATCTGCCTGGATTTCAACTCTACGATAAAACATCGACAGAACTGGTTACCATTAAAGACGTTCTGAGTCATCGCATCGGTACCAAAACCTTTCAGGGTGATTTTACTTTTTGGAATGGCACTCTGAGCCGTCAGCAGGTTATCGAGAAGATGAAATTACTGAAGCCGGTCGGCGTATTTCGCCAGGACTACGGCTACTGCAACTCCTGTTTTCTGACAGCCGGCGAGGTAATTCCGGTAGTGACCAAAAAGAGCTGGGAAGAATACATCCAGGATAGCATACTGAGGCCTATCAGGATGAATAATACCTACATGCTAACCGCAGGTATGGCTCAACGGAATAACGTTTCTAAACCCTATACAAACCAGTTTACCGGCGAACTTACAGAGCTCCCATACGACCAGGTAGATAATATCGGTCCGGCAGGGAGTATGGTTAGTAGTGTAAGTGATGTCTCTAAATGGTTGTTGACGCAACTGGACAGCGGACGCTTTCAGGGTAAACAAGTGCTGCCATGGCCGGTGATTCAAAAGACCAGGGACATTAACATTGCCACTTCGAGTCGTAAAAGCGCAACATATCCCACACATTTCAGAGGTTATGGCTTAGGCGTATTCATGGCCGATTACGCAGGCAAGCAAGTTTTCTGGCATACCGGCGGCGCTTTTGGCTTCGTGACCAATACATGCTTTGTTCCGGAGTTAAATCTGGGTATAACTATTTTGACGAATAATGATAATCAGGGCTTTTTCGAATTACTGCGTTATCAGATCCTCGATGCTTATTTAAAGCAACCGTACGTTAACCGTAGTAAAATGGCTCTGCCGGACCATTTGAAAGATCTCGCGGAAGCTAAAAAAGATGTTTTGAAATTTGAGGAGCGAGTGGGGAAGGCCAAGCCTGCTTTGACAATTGATGCGTACACCGGTAATTATAAGAATGAAATTTATGGTACCATCCGTATCAATAAGCTGAGTAAAACTAAGCTGGAAGTAGTGTTCACTAATCATAAAGAGTTAAAAGCAACCTTAGATCACATGGATAATGACGAATGGATGCTGAAGTATAATAACATTGCTTATGGAGTTTTCAGTACTAAATTTGATATTAAGGACAAAAAAGTAAATTCCGTAACGATCAAAGCCAACGACTTCATTGAGTACGACCCTTATGTGTTTGTGAAGGAATGAAGCCAGGCGGCCGTTGTCATAAGATTGAGTGCTTTAGATTCTACGAAATGTCTCATATCTCACATCTTCAATCTTGTTTAAAATGAAAATAATACCAATCTACCAGGCCGATGCGTTTAGCGATAAGTTGTTCGGAGGTAATCCTGCAGCTGTATGTCCCTTGATTGAATGGCTGCCGGCACCGCAAATGCAGAAGATTGCTGCAGAAAACAATCTTGCAGAAACTGCTTTCTTTATCCCGCAAGGAAATGACTTTGAGTTGCGGTGGTTTACCCCTGAGTTGGAGATTGATCTTTGCGGCCACGCTACCCTGGCAACGGCTCATATTATCTTCACCCAACTGGGTTATCAGGGGGATGTGATTCACTTTCATACATTAAAAGCAGGCAGGTTAACAGTCACCCGTAACGACGGTCTGTATACTTTAGATTTCCCCTCGAGAGTGGCAGAACCATCTGAAGCTCCGGATGGATTACTGGATGCGCTAGGCGGCAGCCAGCCAATTGAGGTGTTGCGCTCCCGCGATTTTATGCTGGTTTATAAATCAGAAGTTGAAATACGAGCACTAAAGCCTGATTTTAATGCTTTATCCAAAATTGATGCGCTAGGCATTATCGTAACAGCGCCGGGAGATAACAGTGATTTTGTTTCCCGGTTCTTTGCACCCGCAGCCGGCATCAACGAAGATCCCGTAACCGGTTCTGCGCACTGTAACCTGATTCCTTACTGGGCCAATAAGCTAGGTAAGAATGACCTTTATGCTTTCCAGGTATCAGAACGTTTAGGAGAATTATGGTGTCAGCTTCAAGGCGACAGGGTATTGATGTCCGGCAAGGCGGTCACTTATTTGAAGGGGGAGATATATGTTTGAGCGTAACAATTGAAGGAGTAAAGATTAAGGATAAAAGATTTTCTGGTCCTTTATCCTTAATCTTTGTTCTTTCATTCTAAAAGTTCGGTTTCAATACATACTTATCATAGAACCTAAAAATGTGCTCCGCTGCTTCTTCGGCAGTATCCACTAAACGGTAAAGATTTAAATCCTCCTCACTGATGTTCTTTTCATCAGCCAGCATGGTGTTCTTAACCCATTCCATCAAACCTCCCCAGTATTCAGTGCCCACTAAAACAATTGGGAAACGGGCTACTTTGCCAGTTTGTATCAGGGTTAAAGCTTCAAACATTTCATCCATCGTACCAAAGCCTCCAGGCAAAACAATAAAGCCTTGCGAGTATTTCATGAACATCACCTTGCGGATGAAGAAGTAATCAAATTCAAGGATCTTGTCGCGGTCGATATACTTATTGTGGAACTGTTCAAACGGAAGTTCTATATTCAGTCCTACGGATTTCCCACCGGCTTCATAAGCGCCTTTATTGGCTGCTTCCATAATACCAGGACCGCCGCCTGAGATAACACCGTAGCCGCGTTCTGTTAATAAGCGTGCGCATTCTTCGGCCAGCTTGTAATACTTATTTTCATTATTGGTACGCGCAGACCCAAAGATGGAGACGCAGGGACCGATACGGGCCAGCTTTTCAAAACCATCAACAAACTCAGCCATGATTTTAAATATCTGCCAGGAGTCGGTAACCTTTATTTCTTGCCAGTTCTTGTTTTCAAAAGCATTTCTTATTTTTTCGTCACTAGTCATAAATCTGGAAAGTTCTACTGTTAATACTGAGTTTTGGCTGTTGTAGGTTTGCTAATTAGCAGTAAACCGATAAAGGTGATCAAGCCATTAATTACGATCAGTTCATTATCAAAAACATAGCCACCCATTAGAGTTTTGGAGTTGGCATTCAGAAATAAGCATACAGCCGGAGATAACAAACAAATAAAGGGAACCAGCTTGTCCCTGACCCCGCGATTCTTCATAAACAGGCCGAAGCCATATAGACCCAGCAAGGGGCCATATGTGTAGGAGGCAACAGTAAAAATGGCACTCACAACACTGGCATTATTCACAGCGTTAAACAACACTACAACGAGAAACATTAGTATTGAAAAGCCAATATGTACAAAATGTCTGCTTCGCACAACCGTCGGGTCGTTAATGTTATCCTTTTTATCAAAATTTAAAAAGTCTACACAAAAAGAAGTTGTCAGGGCCGTTAATGCCGAGTCGGTAGTTGCAAAAGTGGCAGCCGTAAGGCCAAGCATGAAGACAATTCCCGGAATTAAAGCAAGATGATTAAAAGCAATTTCGGGAAATAGGAAGTCTGTACGTACATTCCCCGCCGCATCCGTAGGAATAGCTATACCGTTTGCGGTTGCGTACACATAAAGCAGTGCACCAACACTTAGAAAGAAAATGTTAATCAGTACAAATATTGCCGTGAATGTAAACATGTTCTTTTGAGCTTCACCGATGTTTTTGCAGCTCAGATTCTTTTGCATCAGGTCCTGGTCAAGGCCTACCATGGCAAGAGTTACAAATATACCGCCCAAGAGTTGCTTAGTGACGTGGAATTTGCTGGTTACAAAATCTTCAAAGAAGAAGATCTTAGAATAACCGCTCTCCTTAATAGTTTCGAAGGCCTCCGGGATATTTAAGTTCAAACTGTCGCAGATGAAATAAATGGTCAGGAAAACAGAAGAAACCAGAAACACGGTTTGCAATGTATCAGTAATAATAATAGTCTTTAACCCGCCCTTATAAGTGTAGGCCCAGATAAGTCCTAACGCGATCAGCACCGTAAGCCAAAAGGGGATATTGTAAGCATCAAAAATAAAGCGCTGTAAGACGATTACTACAAGGTAGAGCCTGAACGAAGATCCAATGGTTCTGCTTAACAGGAAAATACTGGCTGCGGTTTTATAGCTCCAGGTACCTAAACGCTGCTCGATATACGTATAAATGGAAGTTAACCGCATGCGGTAATACAGGGGAAGCAAAACGGTGGCTACCAGGATGAAGCCTATCGCGTTACCTAATACGAATTGAAAATATTTGAATTCGTTACCTGCCGGCGACCCCACTTCACCAGGTACCGAGATAAAAGTAACTCCTGATAGAGCGGTCCCAATCATTCCAAAAGCGACCAGGTACCATTTGGAATTTCTGTTAGCTGTAAAGAAAGTGGAGTTGTCTGTTGATTTTCGGGAAGTAAAGTGAGCGATGATAATTAGAACAGCAAAATAGCCGATAAGGAATGATAGTAAAACAATTGGGGACATATACTTTAATTTCGTTCGGGGCTAAATGTAATAATTATAGTTTTCAAACACGGCTATTAGATTTTCTGTCAGGTAAAATTTTGGTTATTGCCTGATGGTAATTTGCGAAGCTAAAGTCTGCTTTAGATTGTTATAACAGAGATTATATTTTTAAATATAAATTTGCAACATGAACTTTTCGTCAAAGTTGCTTGAGAACGCAGTTAATGAGTTTTCCAAACTGCCGGGAGTAGGGCAAAAAACTGCTTTACGGCTGGTTCTTCATTTATTGAATCAACCGGCAGCTGATGTTGCGGGCTTTAGTAATGCAATTACCCGTTTAAAAAACGAAATACGCTTTTGCAAGGTTTGCCGCAATATTTCTGACTTGCCGGTTTGTGAGATCTGTGCTTCTGTGAAAAGAGATAAAAGTTTGATCTGTATTGTGGAGGATACCCGAGATGTAATGGCTATTGAAAACACAGGTCAGTACAACGGCGTTTACCATGTGCTGGGGGGACTGATATCTCCTATGGATGGCATTGGTCCCTCCGACCTTAATATAGAGAGTTTGGTTGAGCGTACATCAACCAGTGAAGTGATAGAGGTAATACTCGCTTTAAGTTCCACAATGGAGGGCGACACTACGATATTTTATTTATATAAAAAACTTAAAGATCAGAGTGTTAAAATTAGTGCCATTGCCCGTGGAATAGCCTTTGGAGGGGAATTGGAATATGTTGACGAAATAACTCTTGGTCGTTCTATTGCTACCCGTGTGCCTTATGAAAATTCGCTGATGAAGTAGCTGTTAGTTGTCAGCTATCAGTTGTCAGCAATAGATTGTCCATCATTCTTAATTCTTAATTCCCAATTCTTAATTATCCTATTCCCCTATGTCTCTTAAGTCTAAAACAGTTATAATCACTGGTGCCTCCTCCGGGATTGGAAAAGCATGTGCAGAAGAATTTGCCCGTCAGGGAGCAAATCTGGTATTAGGCGCGCGGCAATACGTAACGCTGTGTGAAATAACACAGGATCTGGAAAAACGGTATGGTGTCAAGGCTGTAGCAGTGCAGTGCGATGTATCAAAAGAGGCGGACTGTGAACATTTGATAAAGCAGGCTTTTTTAACATTTAACCGTATTGATATTCTGATTAATAACGCGGGAATCTCCATGAGGGCTTTATTTAAAGATCTGGACTTGGTTGTTTTACGTAATTTAATGGATGTTAATTTTTGGGGAGCTGTGTATTGTACAAAGTATGCGCTGCCGGAACTTTTAAAAAATAAAGGTTCGGTGGTGGGCATATCTTCCATTGCAGGATACCGAGGCTTGCCGGGGCGTACTGGATATTCAGCTTCTAAGTTTGCCTTAAATGGTTTCCTGGAAGCTTTAAGAGTTGAGAATTTGAAAAACGGTTTACATGTGATGATTGCTTCGCCGGGCTTTACTGCTTCTAACATTCGTAATATTGCTTTAGTGAAGGACGGCTCCGCCCAGGGGGAGAGCAGTATGGATGAAGGAAAGATGATGACTTCAGAGAGGGTTGCTGAAATTATTGTTCAGGGTGTGATAGCACGAAAACGAACTTTGATTATGACCGGGCAAGGGAAACTAACGGTTTTTCTAAATAAATTTTTGCCATCCTTTTTGGATGGATTGGTTTATACTCATTTCACAAAAGAGAAAGACCCGCTGATTCAATAATTAAAAAATTAAGGATTAGGATTTTGCTCATATAAAATCTCCTCTCCCATGAAACTAAAGCACTTCTTTTTAATGTTTCTATATTTCAATACGATAAGTACGGCTTTAACCGCAAGGGTTAAATCGGAGAAAGATATTGCTTACACCAATACAATTTTTGGAAAAAGCAATTTATTAGATGTCTATTATCCGGAGATAGACGGCAAAACTAAAGATGTACTGGTTTTCATTCATGGAGGTTCATGGGATAGTGGTAAGAAGGACATTTACTGGTGGCTGGGCCGCAATTTTGCAAACAAAGACATCGTCGGGGTTAATATAAATTACAGGCTGGCACCAGGACACCAATATGCCGAAATGGCTTCTGATGGTGCTGCAGCCATTAAATGGGTTAAGAATAATATTAGTCGGTTTGGAGGTAACGCTGATCGAATATTTGTAATGGGACATTCTGCCGGCGGGCATCTTGCCGCCCTTATTAATTCAGATCCTCTTTTTTTTAAGGAACAAGGCATTGATAATCCTATCCAGGGAGTGATCTTAAATGACGGCTTTGGTTTGGATATGCATGAGTACCTTCTTACAGCCGAAAAAACAAAGCAGACTGCTAGCTTTTTAAAAACTTTCGGTACTGATACGGAGGTTTGGAAGAAGGGTTCGCCGCTGACCCACTTTGCTAATATTGATAATCCTTATCTTATTCTTGTAGGAGAACGTACTTACCCGGCCATACAAACTCAATCGCGACGATTGTATGAGTTGCTCAAGGCTAAAGGCCAACCTGCCAGCTTCGAACAGGTAGCTAAAAAGAAACATATTGGGATGATCACCCAGATGGTTTTCGGGAGGAATAAAATGTACCAGCTGATTGTTGACTTTATGGCGGCAAGCAAGGCAACAAAAAAGCCGGCTTGATGAATGATCAAACCGGCTTCCTTAAAGAATCGTATAACTATAATTGCTGATCGCGCATCATTTTAATTTTATCGTGAGACAATTTTAAGGCTTGCTGTTGTCTCATAACCAGTTCACGCACAGAGGCTGGAAGGTCATCATCCTGGAGAGCAGTGCGATAAGCTTTTTGAGCTGCATCTTCACCAAATTCGCAATTCTCGAGAATTGATTTCCGGCTGTTACCAGAAAACGTGGCCTTTACATCCATCCACGCTCTATAGATCTTGCCACTTGCAGTTGTGCCGGTTTCAACTTCGCCACCCAGACTAACCACCACATCTCTCAACGCTTGCTTATACTGCCGGCTTTCAGTTACCATTTGCTCGAAGATAACCTTAAGGTCAGAATCGTCCATTTCAGTTTCTTCTATAGCTTTTTCATACCCTTTAATACGATCGTTATTTATCTCTACTAAATCATTTAATACTTCAACTGCATTGTCATTGGTTTCCATATCTATTATTTTTTGATGTTACCTTATAACTATTTAATCACAACTTGGTTTTAGCTATTTAACGGATTGTATGTTAACGTGCTATCCTCCAACCACTTCGCCACCGTTGATATGAATTATCTGGCCAGTTACGTATGAGGAGTCATTACATGCGAGGTAAACATAGGCGGGTGCTACTTCTGAGGGTTGTCCTGCGCGCCCCATCGGAGTGTCGGTTCCGAAATGCTTGATATGTTCATCATCAAATGATGATACAATTAGTGGGGTCCATATAGGTCCCGGCGCAACTCCATTCACCCTGATCTTTCTTGCAGCCAGGTTTTTTCCCAATGAGCGGGTGAAGCTAACGATAGCTCCCTTAGTCGATGAATAATCAAGGAGATGTTCACTGCCCCGGTACGCAGTTACAGAGGTGGTGTTAATGATAGAATCCCCTTCTTTTAAATGATTAAGAGCTTCCTGCGTAAGATAAAAATAGGAGTAGATATTGGTCTTAAAAGTTTTATCGAGTTGCTCATGACTGATCTGCTGTAATTCTTCCTGCGGGAATTGCTGTGCCGCATTATTGACCAGAATGTTGAGCTTTCCAAGTTCCTTTACGGTCTGTTCGATTACTTGCTTACAGAAACCTGCATCGCTTACGTCTCCTTTCAATAATAGACAACGCTTTCCTTCTTTTTCGACCAGTTGACCAGTTTCTTCAGCATCTGCCTGCTCATCCAGGTATACGATAGCTATATCCGCGCCTTCTTTTGCGAAATGAACCGCTACAGCCCTCCCAATTCCACTGTCGCCCCCTGTGATTACGGCAACTTTGCCGTTTAGTTTTCCGCCAGCTTTATAATCCGGGCTAATATACTCGGGTTTCGGCGTCATTTTCTCTTCTTTTCCCGGCTGATGCCGCTGTTCCTGTGGCGGAAAGCTCTTCGGTTGATCTTCCATAATCTATTAGTAATGTGAATGAGAACAGCTCCATATTTCTATTGTTTCGTTTGATTTCCTTTTGAAGCATATGATAATTACATTCGTTAAAGGCATTTATGCGCAGTCACAATGGAAATAGATGTAAAGATCAGGCAGATGAGATTAGATGACAGCCCAACTATTGCTGAGCTTTCTCTCCAATTAGGATATCCATCGTCAGTCGAAGAGATTCAAACCCGCATAACTAAAATGGCCAGCGATAGAGCTAATTGTGTCTTCACAGCTTTAATTGATGAGAAGGTAGTAGGTTGGATACATGCATATTATGCTGTGCGGATTGAGTCAGCACCTTTTGTTGAAATAGGAGGATTGGTTGTTGACGAGAATTTTAGAGGCAGGCATATTGGCGAGAAACTGGTTACTGTAGTTACCAATTGGGCGCTGATGAAGGGGGTTAAAACATTGCGGGTCCGTTCTAACACCCGCAGGCTTCCGGCACATCAATTTTACAAACACATTGGCTTTAAGGAAATAAAAGAGCAAAAGGTTTTTACTTTAGATTTATAACAGTTTTATCGCTTCCTATAACAAATCCTTATCCTTTTCATCGTACACACAGAATGTGCTAATTGACGAGTGATCAATTCTGCTTCTTAACTTAATGGATTTTTATGAATACTAAAGTATCAATGTCCCTGAGTGCGGCTACTATGGCAGTAGCAGGCGTTTTATTGACTTTCTTACCTAAAGAATTACTGAGTTATATCTCTCCGGTCGAACAAAATCCGCTACTAATAATCGTGCAGATCTTAGGCGCCCTGTATTTTGCTTATGCAATGCTTAACTGGATGACTCGTGGAAATATTATTGGCGGAATATATAGCAGGCCCATTGCAATCAGCAATGTTACTCATTTCTTTATCGGTAGTATGGCTTTGCTAAAATCGGGAAGTCAGTACAATTCTGTCCTCATCTGGGTTGCCGGACTAATTTATCTTACCCAGGCCATACTTTTTGGACTTGTCTTGTTCACTCATCCTGTTAAAGAAGCACGAGCAATATTTAATGCAATAGTCTTTTCTTAAGCATGCCACCTTTGGTGTCGTTTATTGGGTTCATTACAATAAAAGCCTTATGGTCAATTCGTTCAATTTCACCTTTTAACTTTGAAAGTTCCAGACGAGTGACAACTGTAAATATTATATCGATATCCTTCGATTTAAACTGACTATCCGTTAAGCCCCTTTCACCCTTGTAGATGGTAACGGCGCGTCCTAATTTCTCTGTGATTGCCTCCCGGATGGCATTGCTTTTATTTGAGATAATGGTAACTCCTGTATATTCCTCAATACCCTGGATTATGAAGTCTACCGTTTTTGAAGCTGATAGATAGGTGAGGATGGAGTACAAAGCCGTTTCAATGCCTAATATGAATGCGGCAACTAGAAATATGACCACGTTGATCAAAAGAATAATATCTCCAATACTCAAAATGCTTTTGCGATTTATGTAAACCGCAAGAATTTCAGTTCCATCAATCACGCTGCCACCACGGATTGCGAGACCAATTCCTGAGCCAAGAAAGAAACCGCCAAATATCGAGATAAGTAGCTTATCGTCTGTGATCACCGGAAATTCAATAAAATAGATAACCAGCGCTAGCGTAAAAATGGCCATAGCAGTATTGAGGGCAAAACTTTTATTTATCTGCTTTAATCCCATGTAAATAAAGGGAATATTAAAAATAAACAGCCATACAGATACATGCACTCCTGTCAGTTGGGCAGTTAAAAGGGATATGCCGGTGATACCGCCATCGATGAAATGATTGGGAACCAGGAAGCCTTTTAAACCAAACGCGGCGAGTAGAACACCAAGAGAGATTAGCAGGATACGACCCAGTCGAACTCTTAAAAGGAATAAATTTCTGGACCGCCGCGTTGCCTTCATCGCTAAAAATACTTAAAAAAGGTTTGCAGCACAGAAAAAGATTAGCCATATTTGCCATTCATGAAAGTAAATAACATACCTGCAGGCTATTGGTGGCAAATGAGAGATCGTTCGGCAATCAGGTAAAGTATGTATGTTTTTAATATATAAAAGACTTTAGGGTTGCCATATGGTAGCCCTTTTTTTATGCCTTAACGTTTAAGCCTATAGCGAATGAAAAAGATATTAAACAGGTTATTTGAACAGAAAACCTTTACCAAAATAGAGGCTAAGGAAATACTTACAGATATGACCCAGGGGAAATTCAACGTTTCTCAAATGGCAGCTTTTATGGCGGTTTATTGTATGCGCAATATTACAGTTGATGAGCTTGAAGGTTTCCGCGACGCCATGCTTGAACTCTGCAGGCCAACCAAGTTGGATGATTTCGACCTGATCGATCTTTGCGGTACTGGAGGAGACGGTAAAAATACCTTTAATATTTCTACACTTGCATCTTTTGTAGTAGCCGGAGCCGGTTATAAGGTAGCTAAACACGGTAATTATGGCGTTTCATCAGGTTGCGGCTCCTCAAATGTGATGGAGTACCTTGGCTATCAGTTTACTAACGATACCGATATGCTGCGCCGGAATGTAGAAGATGCCGGAATCTGCTTTCTGCATGCTCCGCTGTTTCATCCTGCAATGAAAACCGTTGCTCCAATCCGTAAAGAACTAGGAGTGAAAACTTTTTTCAATATGCTTGGACCTATGGTCAATCCTTCCAAACCAAAGTTTCAGATGGTTGGGGTTTATAGTCTCGAGCTTGCCAGGCTCTTTGCTTATTTATATCAAAAGGAAGACTTGAAATACACAGTCCTTCACGCTCTAGAGGGTTACGATGAAATATCTTTGACCTGTGATTTTAAAACCTACACCAATAAAGGGGAAGAGCTACATTCCTTAGCAGCTTTAGGGTTTGAAAAGATAGACCCCCTAACCATTGCCGGCGGCAGTACGGTACCGGAATCAGCTAGTATTTTCAGATCCGTGTTACAGGGAGAAGGAACTACCGAGCAGAACAACGTCGTTTTGTGCAATGCAGCTGCTGCGATAAGAACAATTAAATCTGAGTCTTCTTTTTCGGATTGTTTTTATGAGGCCGAAGAATCTCTGTTAAATAAACAGGCTTTAAAAAGCTTCAATAAATTACTAGCATTAAATTGAGATTAACAGCTATGAAAGTAAAGGTCTGCGGGATGAGAGATGAGGCAAATATTCGTGCACTTGCAGAACTCAAGCCTGACTACATAGGGCTGATATTTTACCGCGGATCTAAAAGATATGTTAACAATCTTGACCCCGGTTTGAAGGATTTATCTGCGGATATTGACATAACCGGAGTTTTTGTAAATGAGGAGTTAACAGTTGTTTTGCACAAAGTGAAACAATACGGTTTGAAAGCTATTCAACTACACGGAAGTGAAACTCCGGAGTATTGTCAGGCGCTGCGGGAAGAGATTAAGAAAGCGTTCAACGAAGTCGCATTGATTAAGGCATTTGGAGTAGACGAGAGCTTTGATTTTACAACACTTGAACTCTATAATGCTGCGGTTGATTATTTTCTGTTCGATACGAAGACTCCCACACATGGAGGCTCCGGGTTGAAGTTTAACTGGAAGATTCTCGAAAATTATCGTTTAGACAAGCCATACTTTTTAAGTGGAGGGATAGGTTTGGAAGACCTAAATGAGATGACAACCATAAACGATCACCGGCTATATGCTGTTGATTTGAACAGTAAATTTGAAACCAGTCCAGGCTTAAAGAACATTGAACAACTAAACAGGGCTTTCAATCTTTTTAAAGCCATTGCGAATAATAAGAAAAACAATTGACGGAGAACAGTAATAAAACCTCTGCAGGTAAGATTACAGTTTTGCCGAATTAAATACTAAATACTAAGTACCTAATACTTTTGGAATGAATAATTACCAGGTTAATGAGAATGGATATTACGGTGACTTTGGGGGAGCTTACATCCCGGAAATGCTTTATCCAAATGTAGAGTACCTGCGTCAGCAGTACTTAAAGATTATGTATGAACCGGAATTTCAGCGGGAGTTTCAGCAACTGTTAAGAGACTATGTGGGCAGGCCTTCACCTTTATTCCTGGCGGAACGCTTATCAGCAAAATACGGAACCACCATCTACCTCAAGAGAGAAGATCTGAATCATACAGGCGCGCATAAAATCAATAATACGGTTGGCCAGATCCTACTGGCCGAACGTCTTGGAAAGAAGAGGATCATCGCCGAAACAGGAGCAGGCCAGCATGGTGTGGCCACGGCAACTGTTTGCGCTTTAAAAGGCCTTGAATGTATCGTGTATATGGGTGAGGTTGATATTGAACGTCAGGCGCCGAATGTTGCACGAATGAAGATGATGGGAGCGACGGTTATTCCCGCAACCTCTGGGAGTAAAACATTAAAAGACGCTACTAATGAAGCCATGCGCGACTGGATTAACAATCCGGAGGACACCCATTATATCATCGGTTCGGTAGTGGGGCCGCATCCTTATCCTGATATGGTTGCCCGCTTTCAGTCTGTAATTTCTGAGGAAACAAAAATTCAATTAAAGGAAAAGACCGGATCAGAGACGCCGGACTATGTATTAGCCTGTGTTGGTGGCGGGAGCAATGCAATGGGCATGTTTTATCATTTCCTGGATGACGAGAATGTAAGGCTGATTGCCATAGAAGCTGCGGGTAAAGGCGTAACCAGCGGCGAATCTGCTGCAACAACACTACTTGGAAAAGAAGGGGTGCTGCACGGCAGCCGATCTATACTGATGCAAACTCCAGACGGACAGGTCGTAGAGCCGTACTCTATTTCAGCAGGGTTAGATTATCCTGGTATTGGTCCTCAACATGCCCACTTGTATAAGGTAAAGCGTGCAGAATATGTCAGCATCACTGATGACGAGTCTATGCAAGCCGGCCTTTTGTGTGCACGGCTGGAAGGAATTATTCCAGCTATTGAATCGGCTCATGCGATCGCGCATCTTGAAAAAATGAAATTTACCGGGCAGGAGACCGTTGTTGTCTGTCTTTCAGGCCGCGGCGATAAGGACCTGGATACGTACATGAAATACTTCAATCTCTAGTTTTATGTTGTCACTTTATAATTCTTAAATCTTATTTCATCATTCTTAATTCTATTCCGTGAACAGGCTAAACGAACTTTTCTCCCATAAAAAGGAGCCTATACTATCCATTTACTTTACAGCAGGCTACCCTCAATTAGCCAGCACTTTAGACATCGCCGACGCCCTTGAAAAAGCAGGCGCAGATTTTTTAGAGATTGGCTTTCCGTACTCAGATCCGCTTGCTGATGGACCGGTTATCCAACAAAGCTCTCAAACAGCTTTAGAGAACGGAATGACCGTCGAGCTGCTTTTTAAGCAGTTAAAAGATCTTAGGAAGCGAGTTACTATCCCGGTATTGTTAATGGGATATTTTAATCCTGTCCTTCAATATGGTGTTGAAAAATTCTGTGCTGCATGTGCAGATGCAGGTGTAGATGGTGTCATCGTCCCTGATCTGCCGATGTACGAGTATGAAGGTATGTATAAGGACTGCTTTCAAAGCCACGGCATCAGCAATATTTTCCTGATCACCCCACAAACTTCAGACGACAGGATAAGAAAGATAGATGACCTGAGCGATGGATTCATTTACCTGCTCTCGTCTTCATCTACAACAGGCAAGAATCTGGCTTTAGACGATAAGGCAGATCGTTACTTTTCAAGGATACAGCAGATGAACCTGAAAAATCCCACCATGATCGGTTTTGGAATCTCAAATAACGAAAGCTTTAATAAAGCCGCCCAGTATACACGCGGAGCAATTGTCGGCAGTGCATTCGTTAAGATTCTAAGCCAGCCTGATCATCTTGAACAAGTGGGCGACTTTATCAAGAATTTAAAAACTGGTGGCATTCATATAACTGACTGATATAGATCAGTCGACCGGTTTAATTCCATATGCCGTTTATCTGATAGGTGAGACGGTTCATGTGGAAAGAGACGGCAAACTATTGCAAGCTTTGCTAGTGTTTTTTCTTCTTCTTTTTATCAAGTACACTTAAAAAGATATATCCCGAGATGCCTGCACAAACAGAGGCTACCAGGATGGAAAACTTTGCCTCAATCTGAAACTCCGCAGAGGAAGGAAAAGAAAGCAGGGCAATAAAAATGGACATAGTAAAACCGATGCCCGCAAGTAGCCCTACACCAACTATGTGGCGCCATCCAGCCTTAGAGGGCATTGAGCTAAAGCCTAACTTTACCGAAAGCCATGAGAACAGCGTTACTCCGATAGGCTTGCCTATCAGCAGGCCTAAAATGATACCTAGTCCAAGAGGACTGGCCAGTCCTTCAAGCATTTTGGACTCAAAACGAATATTAGTATTTGCTAATGCGAAGATGGGCATAATCAGGAAGTTAACAGGCTTCACTAGAGCGTGCTCGAGACTTTCCAGAGGTGAGGTTTCTTTAACTGGATTGGTTGGAATAGTTAAAGCTAATAGTACACCGGCAATCGTTGCATGTATACCCGAGTGGTGAACAAAGTACCATAACAAGATTCCCGGGATAAGATAAAAGACAAGGTTTTTTACTCCCAGCCTATTAAATAACATAAGCATTGCAAGTATGCCACCTGAGTAAAGTAACTGATCCCAATGAAGCTCATTTGTATAAAATATGGCAATCACGAGTATGGCACCCAGGTCATCAACGATTGCGAGGGCGGCTAAAAAAATCTTGAGAGAAGCAGGTACACGCTTGCCAAGCAAAGAAATGATACCAAGGGCAAAAGCAATATCAGTAGCCATCGGGATTCCCCAGCCTGAACTTGTTTCAGTAGAATTATTGAACAGAAAATAAACACCGGCCGGCACCAGCATCCCGCCCAAAGCCGCGAAAATAGGCATTGCCGCCTTTTTTGGAGATGAGAGTTCACCTTCAATGATCTCTCGTTTTATTTCCAGGCCCACCAACAGAAAAAAGATAGCCATCAGGCCGTCATTTATCCACAAGGCTATGGGATAGCGAAGATGAATGCTGGAAGTTTCATAACCAATTTGAGTTGTTAAGATCTCATTAAAACCTTCGCTCCAGTTACTGTTGGCTATAATTAACGATATAATAACGCAAATAAGTAAAATAATTCCGCCAACCTGACCTGATTGAAAGAAGTCTTTAAAAGGTTTTAGGTTAATCAGTTTGCTCATAGGCGGCTAAAGTACAAAATTTATGTTTTAACCATTTTTATAAGGCATTTCCTGCTTTAACAACCGGATTGCAGGACTTAGCTGCAGCAGAAGAATTAATAAAAGTATTCCGGATTGGAATTGAATAAGCCGAATTTACACAACCAGTTCGAGTTTACCTTTTCCCTGACGGATCACATCAAAGGTTCCGGTAGTGCAATCGATAACGGTAGAAGGTTCGTTATCTCCATAACCACCATCAATCACTACATCAACCAGATCTTTAAACTTTTCGTAAATCAATTCCGGATCAGTAGAATACTCTAGAATCTCATCCTCATCCCGTATGGACGTAGAGATGATCGGGTTGCCCAATAATTTAACAATTCCGCGTGCGATATTGTTATCAGGAACCCGAATGCCGACTGTCTTTTTATTAGAACTGAGCAACTTAGGGACCTTCTTGCTGGCATTGAAGATAAAAGTGAACGCTCCTGGCAAGGCTTTCTTTAATACCCGAAATGTTTCATTATCAATAGGCTTGATGTAATCAGAAATATGCCTCAGATCATGGCAGATGAACGAGAAATGGGCTTTTTCCGGTTTGATTCCCCGAATACGGGCAATCTTTTCGATTGCCTTTTGGTTTGTAATGTCGCAGCCCAGGCCATAAACTGTATCGGTAGGGTAGATGATTATTCCACCCTTCTTCAATATTTCAACTACTTGCTCCAGGGCTTTTTCGTTTGGGTTATCCGGATAGATTTTGATGAGCATGGTTAAAACTACAACAAAAAATATTCATTGTTTAATCTGTAGCTTTTGTTTACGATGACTACCTGTGCTTTTGCTTCCAACCTATCGAATTAAGTATTTTTAATCGGAAATTTATCTTCAATCAAATTCAATTTAATATTATGCTCTAAATAAGCCTTTAAACCGTCCAGTACAGTAGTAAACCCACCCGTATTATCCTTAACGGCTTCTATTAATTCTCCGCCCACCAAGTTAAACCCATAATTTTTGATAACCACATAGGTGGTGTCCTCGGTTAAAGCTTTAAATTCATAGTCCACCGTCGTTGCAGGGTCGCCCCATTCTGTTGAGATTTTTTTATCTGGTATAATTTCCTTTACAACTACATCTGTCGAAGCCCCATACATCTCCCATTCCCATGTAATCGTTTTGTTGACTTCCAATTTGCCGCTTGATTTAGTAAACCAAAAGTTGGTCGTTATTTGTGGATCTATAAACGCCTGAAAGACCACTGATGCGGGTTTTCTTATGAGCATCTGAGCCTCTACTATTATTGAAGAAGTATTTTCCATCGGTTTAATTGCTTAACAGATAAATCATTAAAACTGCTTCCTTGCATTTTAATTTATGGCTGCCTATGAATATAGCGAATAAAGCAAAGGACTCCGATATGGAGTTTTAAGAATGCAGAAATAATGCTGGCAGACAGAGGAATTTCTAAGAACCATTCTTAATCAAATTCAAATTGCCTAGCTTTAAATGATGACTTACAAGATTCCACCGCAGACCCGAATCGGCCATATACATTTAAAGGTTGCCGACCTTGAACGAGCCCTGGCTTTTTATCATGATCTTTTGGGGTTTGAAATAACCCAGCGATACGGTGATCAGGCAGTTTTTATTTCGGCAGGGGGATACCATCACCATATCGGCTTAAATACCTGGTATTCTAAAGGAGCTCCGCCGGCTCCTCAGCGGGCAGCAGGCTTGTTCCATACCGCAATTGTATATCCGGACAGAAAAGATCTGGCAGCGGTACTGCGACGGCTAAATGACGCAGGTTATCCGCTAACCGGAGCTGCAGATCATGGCGTTTCGGAAGCCTTGTACTTGAACGATCCCGACAGTAACGGGGTAGAGCTATATTGGGATAGACCCAGGGATCAATGGCCGCTCGATGAACATGGTAATATTCAGATGGTGACAGAGCATTTGGATCTGGAGGAACTAATGGAACTCTACTAGAGAACTTTGTCTTTCCCCAGCTTGATCTTCACCTTGCCGTTCTCTCCGTCAACGGCGTGCAAATTGATCACAATACCTTTTTTGGCTCTTTTTTCCCGTTCAGTTTTATCAAAAATGAACTCATCTTTTTTAGGGTTTCGAAGCGGTACCTGCATGGCGATGTTAGTCCCCCATGAGAAACCATAAACCCCTTCCAGGTAAATATTCAATACACTAGACTCGATTTTCATAGGTGGAATATTCACCGTATTGCCATCCAAAGTCAGCCGGTTAGAGAGATTTTTAAATGTAATATTCTTGAAATCCCGGTTAGCAAATGCAAAGCTGCCAATGCGCTCCATAGGCTCAAAGTTGATCAGTGCGCCATTCTTCAGACTAAAATCAATGGTGCCACGAATACTTCGCGGAACCATATCGCCATTATCACGCATAGTACCCGAAACTCTGGTGTCCGCATTGAAAGTACCTCGTAAATTTTGGTCAGTAATTCCACTTTGCCCAAAATTGTTAAAGGCATAAAAAAGCTGCTGGATATTAGCATTCCGAATACTGGTATTCAGTTGAACCTGATTAAGCTTGCCTTTCTGATCTATATTTCCATTCATCTGCAAACTTCCGCCGGCATGACTTAAACTAATATTATTAATGCTGATTCCCTGCTGTTTTAAAGTGAGATTAGACTTTACCTTATGAGCAACAAACTTCTTGTAAATAACCTTGTCAACCTGCATCTGCATTTGCACACTTGCCTCAGTCAGCATACGGTCAAGCTGGCGCGAAAATCTGTTAATCCTTCCTGCCGGCTTACTGGCCTGTCTTTTACCTAGAAAAGATAGAAACTGGCCCAGATTAATCTGAGGGCTTTTAATCTTCCAGTCAAGCAGCATCTTCGTCGGATCGGTGTAAAAGAGAGTTAGAAAGTTTCGAATTGAACCTTCCATCTGCAAGGAACTTCCACCACTTTGAACATTAATGTTTCGAAGAAAAAGATCCTGACCACTGAAATTAATCAGTGCCTTAACATTATTGAAAGGGAGGTTTCTCGGCAAGTAATTCAGCGAAGCATTTTTGATTTGTACATTACCGTTAATATAACGCTGGCTTTGATCTTTGCTGAAGTACGGTGCCTTATACAGCAAGTTTAGTTTAGCAGTGCCGCTGCCAAAAGAAAATGTCTGTTCCCCAAAAACAGAATTTAGTTTCTTCAGTGGAAAATCTGCAAAGAACGCTCCGGCCATTATAGGAGCCTTTAGGTTGGTTAGGGTGATAGAATCAGCTCTAAAGGGGATTCCGCGCCAGCTTCCAGTCATGTCGTATAAGCCCAAACTAGAGTTTTTGTCATTCGTTCCTTGCTTATTAATTACCTCATTTGTGAACCTGCCATTAAAATTACAGTCAGTAATGGTTTCACCATTAGCCACCAGTGTATTGTTTTTAACCTGCCAGGTGGCTTTAATATTAGGATCAACGCCACCCTTCAAATTACCCCTGATACTAGCGTTGGCAGATAGCGGATCTTTTAATGTATATCCGCTAAGCCTTGAAGTAATATTGGGGGTAAAAAGTGAACTGGCATCTTTTAGATTTAGGCTTGGTACCTTAATATCAAGGGCAAATGCCGAAGAGTTCTCTGCAAGTGAAAATTTGCCTCCAATCTCAAAATCACTGTTGCCAATTTTCATATCCTGAATAGGAATTGTTAACAGCTGATTTTCTTTATTGAAACTTAATTCTATGTCGGCTTCAAGGGTTTTATTCTTTATAAAGCTTCCACGTTTAGTGTTGAATGTTAAACTGTTAACTAATGTTTTCAAGTTAGCATTGGCTTTCCATCCATCGTTGTTGTATCTGATTTTTCCGGTATAACTTGCGATGTTGAAATCAAAAAGGTTTGCTTTCAAATGATTTTCAATCACCAGCTTTACATTGGCAAGGTCTATTCGGTTGATTTTTTTTCGGTTGCCCTCAGTTGCCTGATCATTTGCAGTTTTCTTTTTAAAGAGATCTGTATTTGAGTAACCCAAACTATCGGTATAGAGATATAGCTTGCCATTAGTGATCTTGATGTTTCTTATAATTGGAGTAGTTCCTAAGATTGAAAATGCATCAACGGAAATGTAAGCTTCTTTAGCATTCAATACATCGTGACGGTGGTTCTTCCACAAGCTATCACGCAGTACTACATTGTTCAGACTCACGGATATCCCCGGAAACCCTCTGATAAGCGCAGGTTCCATCTTTTCGATAGTCAAAGTGCCTGTCAGGTCTTCATTCAGCTGCGCCGTAATAGATTCGAGTAGCTGCTTTTTATGTGTATGGACATAGGCGGCAATAGCCATCCAGGCGATGATAACCAGCGCCAGGAAAATTCCGGCAACTTTCAAAGTAATTCTTGTCCAACGGGGCATGAGAGGTTTTGTTGATTTAGGTTGGCTTAGATAATTATTGGTAAAAACATCTGTACCCGCCGTTGGTTTAATATAACCGGAGAGATGAGATTTATTTTAACCTCAGGAATTAACTAAGAGTATAAATATAAACACTTATGATGCCAGAAAACACTAACAATTTTAACGGCGAAGACCAGCCGTTGAATCTACAATCACCCGGTAACGACGACCGAGCCCAGGATGCTTCTAATAGTGATGCTGCCGCTAATAACGCTCGTGAAGGGGAGAGAATTCTTGAAGCTACGCACACCGCACCTCCATCTTATCAGAAAGATGCCGAAACCGACGATCGTCAGAATCAGGGAAATGAAAATCGCGTGGATCCCCAAGAAAATGAAGTGCCTGCAACCACCCAGGGAACTGAAGAAGAAATAGAAGAAAACTTAAGTGGGAGTACTAACCTTTCTCTTGATCAGTTAAAGAAGGAAAAAGATCCGGGAGGACATTCTCTGGAAGGGGAATAAACCAGGGTCAAAGATTAAGGAACAAAGAGGATTACTCCTTTATTATTGATCCTTAATCTTTTTTATCTTAAAAAGCGATTGCCGTGCCTTCTTCGGCAGGATATCCTGTGCAGGTGAGCACCCATCCTGCTTTTATATCTTCATCTGTTAACACTTCATTGATGCTCATAAATACTTTTCCTTTTTTGCAAATTGCTGCACAGCTACCGCAAACTCCTCCACGACAGCTGTAGGGTAAGTTTAAGCGCTTTTGTATGGCTGCAGTTAAAATATCCTGCCCACTTGCCACTGATAATTGATTATACTGACCGTTTAGTTCAATGCTTATGTCCGTGTCAGGAAACCTTGGCGGGCTAACGTAACCTGACCGCATAATTTCAGGAATAAAATTCTCTCTCAAAATATTTTCTTTCCTGAAATGCAGAGAGGGTAGGGTGATCCCCAGCATTCGCATATAAGTAAATGGTCCGCAGATTAAAAAAACCGTATTTGATCTTTCATACCTTAACATCCGTTTTACCAACTCTTCCGTATAGAGATTACTAAGCCTGCCGCGTTCCTTTATTCTGAGCGCTGGCTCGGAAAATAGAAATGTAACTTCTAGTCGTTGATACTCTCTATTGAGTTTCTCAATTTCATCTAAGAATAAAGTTTTCCTCTCGTTGGTATTGCTGTAGATCAGGTGGATGATGCTTTGCGGTTCATCCAATAACAGTTTTCTTATTTGAGGTAATACCGGAATAATGCCGCTCCCGCCGGCAAAGCAGAAGATATCTCGTTTTACAATAGTTTGCGGGCGTAACGTAAACCTCCCCATCGGTGGCAGCGACACCAGCCTGTCTGCAACTTTCCACGAATTTAATATATACCGTGAAATAAGTCCGTTGTCTACTTTCTGGATAGTTACTTTCAGCGCTTCCCGGGGAAGTGATGTTATTGAATAAGAGCGGCGATATTCCTGTTGGTCCACATTGATGATGAAGGTTAGGAACTGGCCGGGAATGAATTTGAGCGGTTTGCCATTATTTAATTCCAGCTCATAGGTTTTAGCTGTTTCGGTTTCCTGCTTGATGCCAACTACATTGAAAAGCAAAAGGTTATCTTTCATGAGATATGGCTTTACAAATCTAATTCGACTCCGTTATGTTCGATTATATATATGCACAAATAATAATTAAAACAAATGGAAAATAATACCGTTGAACGTTGCCCGATATTAAAGGCTTTTGTATGTTTTCCAGGTCAGGTCCAAGCCTCCATGAATATCTTTACCATCAATTCATAAGAGCGTTCGATGCTCGACTGTGTGACCACTTAACCGTTTATCGCCTGTTCAATTATAGTTTTATTCACTTGCATTCTGTGGCACCATTAGCTGTTTTTCAATTAGATGCGCCGTAATTTTGAAGGATATACGAACTTTAAATTCAAATTTTATAGATAGCTATTCGCGTATTACCGGATAAGCATTTGTAATTCTCTGGCATTGTTTTCTCTTATACCACATACAAATGCGATAACTATTAGATGCAAGTTATTTAAATTCAAGAGACATGAAAAGAATACTTATAATGATTACAATGGCTGCCGGAATTGCTGCCTGTAATAGTAACGCGAGTACCAATGCTGAAACCTATCAGACTACAAAAAGATATAAAGACAGTATCAGATTAGATAGCTTTCAAAGAGCTGAAGCGGTTGCAAAAGAAATTGACCGTCGTGAGGAGGAAGCTCAACTTGCTGAAAATCAAAACACAGCGGCAGCAGCTGCAGCTTCTAAAACTAGCTCAAAAACAGTAGTTCATCATACTTATGCTGCCGCGCCTGCTGCTCCAGCTAAAAAAGGCTGGAGCTCAGCAGCCAAAGGTGCTGCCATCGGTGCCGGTGCTGGCGCCGTTACCGGAATCCTGGTGGATAAAAAGGATGGTCGCGGTGCAGTGATCGGTGGAGTCGTTGGAGCCGGAACCGGGTATGTAATTGGTCGTCAGAAAGACAAAAAAACCGGAAGAGCTCAATAGGTTTTTCAATTCATAGATTTTTTTTTAAAGAAGATCGCCTCTAAAAGGGGCGGTTTTTTTTGTTTCCACAAAATTGTCAGCGACCCTTCAAAGATCAGACATCTTACGGATCGTGGTAAACCATGTATTTACTATATACTCACCATGTGCTAGCTATATCCTGATCGAAGGATGACATAGTAAGCACATGGTAAGCACATAGTAAGCACATAGTAAGTGTAATCCCAGAATAGTACAGACTAAGACGTCATATTCTTTTGGGGACACGAAAATTGCTATTAAAAAGTAAGATAATTTTGATGGGAAAAGGAGGGATATATCAGATCAACACTTATTTCAAATAAGAATTCGGAACATTTGGCGATGAGTATTCAACTTCGTAAGCAGCTTTAAGTAATATGGACACAACCTTTGAAATTACCACTTCGTTTCTGTGCATTTGCGGAAGAAGACCCATCATCGCATAGCTGACAGGGTTGACAGCCGGAATTAAGGTTTCCCATTCATAGCCCTTTCCCCATATCAGGCCGGTAACTGTTATCTTTAAGTCTGCTGATTGAGAAAGCAGGTAATTGAGCATATCAATCGAATTATTTGAATTTTGATTGACGGTATGGAAGATAGGTGTTTGACTTCCGAAGCCATACTCATCGATTCCAGCTCTCGCGTTTACGTCTGCACCATGGCTGACCAGAACTTTAGCACAAGAAACGTGGTTAAATTCGGCACAAATATGTAGCAGGGTAACCTGGTCAAATGGAGTATAAGCGCAACGAAGATTATAGGTCTGTGAAATTATACCGGATTGTGTATCAATAAGAGATTTTAGAGAAGCGGCATTATCAGCTAAAACGGCCAGCAGTGCTTTATCTTCAAAATGCAGACCGTACCCTACAAAAACATTAACACATTCTTTGAATCTTGAAGTTCGCGTATACTCGCTTATCAGCTCATAAATGAGTGGTTCGTTTCGGTATTTATCGTTCGGACTAATTCCATTCTCAAAACATTCTTTGATCCCTTCGATGGAGTGAAGTTCGATTTCAGTAACGAGTTTTTTTAAATAGTCCATAGCTTAAACTTAAATTGTAATAAAAGCCGACAACGAATACTTACAAACTTTATAATAGTGTGTTTAGAGAAGAGTTGTTCGGTTAGATTATAAATTTAATGGACATATATTTATCCTGCATCTGTTTTCAGACAAACTTGCAGTGCTACCATAAATACCGCTCGTGCAGGTGAATTAACTAAGCAGATTGCAAAGTTGACCGGATCTTAAAAGTAATACTCCCGGTTTTGTCTTAAAATTTTTGAGGTTGCTACTTCTGAATAGATCCAAAACCTATCGAATCAATCAGCCACTTCGTATTTACATTCGTTAAACTTATCCGTAATTCCATATAATTACTAACGTTGACTGATGCCAACGCATTATTTCCTTGTATTTTACCGATTATTTTCAGCTTATCGATTTTGTCCAAGATTTCTTCGGGTTCCATACTTCTGGTAACCTGGTCGAACTCAAATCCTAATGCCGGGCCGTCATATTGACGGTATTTTAATAAGTTTTCATTACAAGTCCTAAAATATTCCCTAAAGTTCTCGATATAAGTGTTCGAAACAAACCCACTCTTTTTCAATTGGGTCAAATACAGTTCTGTTTGTGAAAAATTAACAGCATAGGCTTTGGAAGTATCTCCAGGCGTTCCGCTCACTAGATCAAATTGTTCAAGTCTTAATCTATTAAACCTGTACCAATTTAGATAACCTGTTATGGTGCCTTTCAAAGCATCCGAGGTTTGGGTTTTAACAATGGTGGTTTTTGATTCAATGTTTTCAGCTTGCGTTAAAGATGCCGCAGCTTTATCGTTTGAACAAAGAATTGAAATAAAAGGCAAGCAATAAAATATTTATCATGTTAGAGAATCAACGTGGTTGAATTGCGGCCGTGTAATAATACATAATCATTGCTCATTGGTTATTGACTATCAGATAGTGTATCTTAGCGTAAGATACACTAAAGATGGGTGCTAATTCTCGCTTTGTTTCCGTTCCCATTCTTCGGCCAGCATCGAGTACAAAATAAGGTCAACAAATTGATTTTTAAGGAGTTCAGCCTGCCTTAGAACTCACTCTTTATGGAAATTAAATTTTTCTGGTATTGCATGACTTTTAAAGTTTGTTACTGCTGCTTTGATCTCAATCCTATGTAAGCCCAGATCGTGAAAACCGTAGTCTGTGACAGCTTTGGAAGCGTTAATAATTACTCCTTTTCTTTCTGCACTTTTGGTTAACCAATATCCTATTGCGCCAGTCTTATTTTGCAGGTTTAAATGATGTAATCCGATCCGGCCGACTATGCTTTCTTTGAAGAATATTACAAAGCTTACTTCTTTTTTTTGCTGATATAACCCTTCACAACTTGTTAAATAGTCTGTAAAGTCTTGAACGGACTGAATATTATCTACCTAGGGAAGAAACCCCGAAAGGTGAGCCCTGCTGTTGTTTATTGCATTAAAAAGTTGAAGCGCATGTTTTACAGTGGTTAATTCAAGCCTGATGTTTTCATTAACGACTATATTCATAAAGTAATATGGACTAAGCCTCTAAAATTCAGCGTTTTTTGGCGTTCTTGGGAAAGGAATAACGTCCCTTATATTGGTCATTCCGGTTACAAAGAGTACCAGTCTTTCAAAGCCCAGTCCGAAGCCAGCATGCGGCGCTGATCCAAAGCGACGGGTATCAAGGTACCACGACATTTCATGGGTAGGAATGTCCATTTCATTCATGCGTTGTTCCAGCTTTTCTAAACGTTCTTCGCGTTGCGAGCCACCTACAATTTCGCCGATGCCCGGGAATAAGATATCCATTGCGCGCACAGTTTTCCGTCCCTGCTCATCGGGTTCGTTTTGGCGCATATAGAAAGCCTTGATATCAGAGGGGTAGTTGGTTAGGATAACCGGTTTCTTAAAGTGTTTTTCTACCAAATAGCGTTCGTGTTCAGACTGCAGATCAGCTCCCCAGTTATCTATCAGATATTTGAATTGTTTCTTCTGGTTAGGCTTAGAGCTTTTCAGAATTTGAATAGCCTCTGTATAAGTTAGGCGCTCAAAGTCGTTTTCCAAACAGAAGTTTAACTTGGCTAACAGGCTTAGCTCAGAACGCTCGGTTTGGGGTTTTGATTTTTCTTCCTCAAGCAGACGATTATTTAGAAACTCGAGCTCGTCAGCGCAATTTTCGATAGCATAGCTGATTACATACTTAAGCAGCTCTTCCGCCAAATCCATGTTGCCATCAAGATCATAAAAGGCCATTTCGGGCTCTATCATCCAGAATTCAGCAAGATGGCGTGTAGTATTGGAATTTTCTGCCCTGAAGGTTGGACCAAAAGTGTATACATCTCCGAAAGCCATCGCGGCAAGCTCGCCTTCCAGCTGACCTGATACTGTTAAGTTGGTTGCTTTACCAAAGAAATCTTCTTTGTAATTGATGCTGCCGTCTTCATTTCGCGGTATGTTATCCGGATCAAACGTAGATACGCGGAACATTTCACCGGCACCCTCAGCATCGGAGGCAGTGATTATTGGAGTGTGCATATACACGAATCCTTTTTCGTTAAAGAATTGGTGTATGGCAAATGAAAGTGCGTGACGGACTTTAAACACCGCGTTAAATGTGCTGGTGCGAAAACGCAAGTGCGCGATTTCTCTTAAAAACTCCAGACTGTGTTTCTTAGGTTGTAACGGGAATTTTTCAGCATCACTGTCACCAATGATTTCCAGGGTTGAAACCTTCAGTTCAACACGCTGTCCCTTTCCTAAAGATTCCACCAGGTTTCCGGTAACAGAAACAGAAGCCCCTGTGGTCAGCCTTTTTAATAAAGCTTCGTCGGTATTAGCAAAGTCAACTACAGCCTGGATATTATTCAGCGAAGAGCCATCATTTATTGCAATAAACTGGTTATTTCTAAATGTTCTAACCCAACCCATTACTGTAACCTCCCGGTTAAATTCTGTCGTTGCTAATAGTTCTTTTATCCGCGTGCGCTTTACCATATAAATTTTATTGAGCCGCAAAAATACAAATCGTTCTGTTATATAAAACAGTTCATATTAAACCATCTCTCAATCACTATGTCATAATTACGTTTGTCGGACATCCGATTGAACAAAATCATCGTATCATATGTAATAACAAGACTGAAATATTATATTTAACTTTCTTATTGATACCTCTTTTCATAGATAAAATATGTTTACAACTCCAAAACGAGGAAGCCTGAAAATTTCTGTTTTTGTAATAGGATTATTGTTTTTTGCTACAGCATGTAAGAAAGAACCTAAGATTGATCCTGTTCCAGTGAATCCTGTTCAGGCAACAAGAGAGCAGCTAACCAAAGATTCGATATTTCTGTACGCAAAGGATACCTACTACTGGAACGATGCTTTGCCGACTTATGATGTTTTTAAGGCCCGGTCTTTCGGTGATTTTGAATTAGAATTAGATGCGATTAAGAAGTATAAAATAGATGCTTCAACGGGCAAGCCAATTGATAAGTACTCTTTTTTAGATGATGGAAGCCTGTCGGAAGAACTTGGCGGACTGAGCGGCGATTACGGCTTTTCGGCTAATTTCAACAATGGTGACCGCAATGACCTGCGTATCAGGTATGTGTATCCTAATTCTCCTGCCGGTTTGCAAAATTTAAGTCGTGGTGACCGGATCATCAAATTAAATGGCCGAACTAATCTTGATGGTAACTCTCAGGCTAACCTCGATTTTTTAAATGCTGCCATCTTCGGCAATAACGCTTCGGTCTCTATGACCGTAACTAAAAAGAATGGTTCAAACGTTGATGTTGTGGTAAACCGCGGTTCTTACAGCATTGATCCTGTGCTTTTTACCAAAGTGTATACTATTGGATCGAAAAAAGTAGGTTATGTTGTGTTTAGCTCATTTACTACAAATTCAACACCCCGGTTAGATGAGGTATTTACAAAATTCACTGCTGACGGGGTGTCAGAAGTTATTGTGGATTTGCGGTACAATGGTGGTGGGTCTGTTTCAACTGCAGAGCACCTGACTAATCTTATTGCCCCTTCATCTGCAACCGGTAAAGTAATGTATACTACCTACTGGACAAAAAAAATGCAGGAGGGAAACGCAACTATTTTAAAGAATCAGAAATTTTGGGGTGAAGGGAATGACGGAGTATTTCGCTGGTATTCTTTTTTCGATTATAACTATGAGCCTACAGAAGCTGCAGGTAACGTGTCCAGATTTGAGAAAAAGGGTTCAGCTAATATAAGTAAAGCCTATTTTATTGTGACAGCTTCTACTGCTTCTGCAAGTGAACTAGTAATTAACAATTTGAAACCGGTAATGGACGTTAAGCTGATTGGGCGTAAAACATATGGCAAACCTGTCGGCTTTTTTGCGCTTACTATTGACCAACTGGATTTGTATATTCCTCAGTTTGAAACCAAAAATCTTTTAGATCAAGGTGGTTATTTCGATGGGATAGCGGTAGATAAAAGTGATTTTGATGACATAGGCAAGGATTTCGGCGACCCACAGGAGCGTTTATTGGCTAATGCGCTGTCGTATTCAGAGAAAGGTACCTTTCTGGCAGTTAAACAAGGTGCCGATCGTATCAGTAGCCTCAGTCCGGTAGTTAGGGAGGATGTAGAACGCATCAACCAGCAGTTGAATAAGAACGACTTTAAAGGAATGGTAGAGAAAAGGCTGCCGAAATTAAAGCGAGGTCTATAAATTAGATTTGAAATATTAGGACTCAGAAAATAAAAAAACGCCCATTGAGAATTTCGATGGGCGTTTTTCTTTAACTCAACTGTTCTAACTCATCACTTTATTGATCAATGATGCAGGCTAAATTAATTCCCATGAAAAGCCACTTTATCAGCCACCGCTTTTTTAGCCGAAAATCTATTGTTTTTAGTTACGGTCTTTAGCTGCTTATCCAGCTTCACCACACTGTTCAAAATGACGTTAGCAGCGGGGTAAAAAAAATCTTTGTTTATGTTTTCATATTCATCTGTTGGCTTGTGGTAGTCCTTGTGATCTTCGACACCGAAGTATACAAAAGGAATATTGTTTTGAGCAAAAGGCCCCTGGTCACTTTGCATCGTCCAGTCATCACGTCCGAGCTTAGGGTCGTCATGACCAAAAATCAACTTTACGCCCGTCCCTGCTTCAGCACCTTTAAGGATCTTTTTTAATACAGGGTTTTTGAATGCGCCAGCTGCGTAAAGTTCTCCTTTATCGCTGCGCGATATCATATCTAAGTTTACGATCAGCTTTATGCGGGAGCTTTCTATAATAGGATTTTTAAGGTAAGCATAAGCACCCTGCAAGCCCATTTCTTCAGCATCAAAAGCGATGAAGATTAGTGTGTTTTTCGGTTTATGCTCCTTAAAGTATGTGGCCATAGCGAGCAACCCGGCAACACCCGAAGCATTATCATCAGCACCATTATAGATAAGTGAGTTAGAGATTCCTACATGGTCGTAATGAGCAGAGATGATGATCACATCATTGGTTCTGCCTTTTACATAACCAATTAGGTTAGTTCCGTTAATACTTTGATTACTCCGGTTCTGAAAGGTGAAGGGATGCTTAAAACTGTCCTGGTAAAAGTTAAGGCCAGTAGTCTTGAAGCGATCGACGATATAATTAGCGGCCATCTGGTTCTCCCGTGTTGCTGTTCTACGGCCTTCGTACACGTCGGATGATAGTATTTCAACATCGCTGAGCAGTTGTTTACGGTTGATATTTTGTGCGGATACACTTGCAGACGCAAGCAGCGCAATGAGGGTAAAGATTTTGGTCATATAGTGGAATGTGATAATTATTGCAGCGGCGTTCGAATGTCAGAGTTTTTTGGTCAACCGGCAATATTTAGGCCACTTCTCTTAAGTCTACAGCTACTACTTTAGAGACACCCTGCTCGACCATTGTTACACCATAAATAATATCTGTGCTGGCAATGGTTCGTTTATTATGAGACACGACGATAAATTGAGATCTATCAGAAAAAGTGCGGATTATATTATTGAATTTATCAATGTTAGTATCATCAAGCGGGGCATCAACCTCGTCGAAAATACAGAAAGGAGCCGGCTTCAACAGGTATAAGGAAAAGAGGAGGGCAGTAGCTGTCAGGGTCTTTTCCCCTCCTGAGAGCTGATTTATAGAAAGCGGACGCTTTCCTTTTGGACGAGCGAGAATATCGATGTCCGACTCAAGTGGGTTCTGCGGATCACTGAGGACAAGGTCACAGCTGTCCTCTTCATTGAAAAGGGAACGGAAGACCTCGATAAAGCTTTCGCGAACTTTGAAGAATGCCTCAAGAAACTTTTCCCGCGCGGTATCGTCTATTTCTTTAATAGTTTGCATAAGCGATGCTTTAGCATCGGCCAGGTCTTTCTTCTGGGCCTGAATAAAACTGTAGCGTTCGTTTATTTCCCGATAGGCCTCCATGGCCATCGGATTTATAGCACCAAACTCTTCGAGCTGCTGTTTTAGACGGTCCGTTTTCTCTTTAAGCTCAGCTTCGGTTTGCTTTTGTTCGTTTTGGTTATTTTCATCATCCAGCATTTCGGAAATATCCACTGAGAACTCTACGGACAAGCGTTCCTTCAATGCATTCAGATCTATTTTTAAATTAGTCTTCTGATCCTTCAGTTCACCAGACAACAGGTCAGCGTGATCTTTTTTTCTTCTTAAAAGAGTAATTTCATCTTCTGAAGCGGTTATAGCGCCTCGCGACGCAAAGTACTCCTGTTCAAGTTCCTGAACACCCTTTTCCAGCTCTTCCTTCTGAAGATACATAGTCATTAAGTCTTCGTCTGAGTGATCGGAGTGTTTCAGAGCCTCCTTAATTCCAGCAGTGATCTTTTCCATTTCCTTTTGATTAGCCATAATGCGCGTCTCCAGGCTGCGGTATTGACTTTCGCGATATTCAAGGTCTTTCTGAATACCTGACACCTTATTTTGTTGCTGGTGAAAGCGGATATTCTCCTGATTGTAGTGACCGGATTTAACAGTTGCCATTTCTACAAGATTACTGAACTCCTGCTGCAAAGAAATTAGCTGGTCGTTGTGGATCTGTTTCTGGGCTTTTAATTCAAGCAGCTGCGGTTCGGCAGCCAGTAATTCATTGCTTATAGAAGTGATCTTGTTTTCGATGTCCTGCTTCCGATTCTGACTGTTTTCAATAAAGGCAACATATTGCTCCTGCCTGGTTTTTACTGAAATGTGCTCATTGTTCAGTCGATTAATGTCTTGTTGGATTTGCTGGATGACGGTGCTTTGGGAAGAGGATCTTAATGTACCCAGCTTCAGCGTTTCCTGTTGGATCGAATTCTTCAGGATATTTATGGCTGCTTCCAGGGTTTTCATCTCTTTGGCGAGGTTCTCTAAATTCTTAGCCCTGCCAATGCGCTTTCCTTCAAACAAGCCTACAGAACCTCCTGACATGCCTGTTTTCGTCTTAGAGAATTTTCCGCTGCCGCTTAGTATAACCACCTGTTCCTTAGGTAACCCGCTGTTTAACTCTTCCTCTTCGCCACTTTGAAGCAGGAAGACATTGTGCAGCAACATTTCGCAAAGGGGGCGATATTTCTCATCTACAGAAATTATATCAAGCGCTGAGATCAGCTTTTCATTTTCTGCAATCACTATAGCACGCTTAACTGCCGACATAATGGCTTCGAGGATAAAAAAGTTTGCCCGTCCTTTTGATGAATCATTTAGAAGACGGATGGCTTGCACGGCTTCAGACTGCGTGTCAACCACATAGTGATTCATTACGGGCTCCAGATAGTTTTCAATCGCTATCCGGTACTCTTCCTTACAGAACAAAACATCCGACAGGAGAGGGGCCTGTTTAGCCCAATGTGTGTTCTTTTTTAAAAAGCGTATAGACTCAGGAAAGCCTTCGAGATTATCGACCATCGATTTGGTCAGGTTGTATTCGTTTTGCTTAGAATCCAGCTTACGGCTTTCGAGATTCAATTGTTCTTTATGAAGAGCAATTCGTTCGGCAGTTAGATTTACTTGCAGCTGTAACTCTTCTTCAAGCTTGATTGCGGTATTCATTTCCTGCTGACGGGTTTCAAGCCTGTTCTGTAATTCAGCCACATGCCGGTTGAAGTCGGTTAACTCTATTTCTTTAGACTGTGCGTCTTCGGTATTCCGTTTGCTTTCCTGACCCAGGGCATCTTTTTGAATATTTAAAATAGCTATGTCTTTCTCAAGCTGATGCACCCGATTTTGAAGTTCATTATTCTGCCGGTTATTAAAATCAAGAACATTTTTTGCTTCCTGTTGACTTAGTTTTAATTCATCCAGTTCATTCTTTCTGAATTCAACATCCAGTTTTAGTTCCCCTGATGTTGTACTCTCCTGCAGAAGTTCTTCATTCAATCGTTTTTGGTTGTAGATGACGTGATTCAATTGATTTTGATCGCGTTCCAGTTCTTCTGTTATGCGTGTCTTTTTATCTTCGAGAAACCTTAGTTGTTCATTCTTTAGCTTTTTCTCACTTTCATAAGCTCTTATTTTGGCTATGAAATCATTCGCTGTCTTTTGCTGAACAGAGAGGTTTTTTTCTTTGGTCAGATTTTCCAGTTTTTGTTTTTGCAGGGCTGCTTCAAGTAAATTGAGCTGTTCGGTAATTCCTGACCTTTCAAAAGCTTGCTGCTGTTCCTGATCTTCCAGCTTGTTTAATGAATCACGGAAACCGACAATTTTAAACGATGCCAGTGCAATGCTAAATGACTTATACTGATCTTTTATACGGTAATACCGTTCTGCTTTCTTAGCCTGGTTTTCCAGTGTTTTGAGATTCTTCTCTATCTCATACAGCAGATCATCCACCCGACTGAGGTCGGCCTCAGTGTCTTTCAGTTTGCTAAAGGTTTGCTTCTTACGCAGCTTGTATTTTGATATTCCGGAAGCTTCTTCAAATAAGGCCCGGCGTGATCCCTCTTTGTTCGCAATGATCTCATCGATCATCTTTAATTCGATAATAGAGTAGGAGTCAGAACCGACGCCGGTATCAAGAAATAGATCAGTAATATCCTTCAACCTGCATTGAACATCATTCAATCGATACTCACTCTCACCGGTACGGTAGAGTTTACGGGTCAATGTGACTTGAGAATATTCCGTAGGAAGGATATTTTTTGTGTTATCGAATGTAAGCGAAACTTCAGCCAGGTTAGAAGGCTTCCGGTTCTTTGTTCCGTTGAAAATGATATTCTCCATTTTCTCCGATCGTAGCATTCTGGTGCTTTGTTCACCCAGAACCCAGCGAATAGCATCAACTACGTTTGATTTACCGCATCCATTCGGTCCGACGATGGCAGTTACCCCTTCATTAAAATTGATGGTGATCTTATCACCAAAACTCTTAAATCCCTTAATGTCCAGTTGGGTAAGCTGCATGTTTACGGTATACGGAATTCTTGTTCCCGTCGAATTTAGGGAATTATACAGATTTACGTTAAGTTTTTACAGATTGTTACGTAGGAAACCTATTACTCCGAGAGCTTCATAAATGGTCTTGTATGAATTTTCGGGCTTCCGTCTGTGTCAGTGCAGAGAAATCGCGATAACGGTGATGGACATCAACGATCTCTTCTAGCGCATCAGCGACAAGCGGTTTGTTCTTCCAGTTTTTAAGATGATCCACCACGATAGCCAGGCAGCCTTTTTTGTAGGCTATCTGACCCAGTACATGTACCAATGTATTACGGACTCTTGCTGTCCGGTCATCTTCTAATTCCTAAAGTAAAGGCAAAATATCTTGCGGGTGTTTTCTTCCTCTCAGCTCTATACCATGACAGGTCTCTCTGCGGATCTCCTTGTCAGGATGATGCAAATAGTTACGTGTCCAGTTTAATACAGGACCAGGGTTCACTTCACCCATCTTTAACAGAGCCTATCACCGCGTTCCTGACCGAGTGATGATTATCAAATAGCCCTTTGTCAAAAAAGTGCTCAACAATGGCGAATTCTTTCCTGCCGATTTCTCTCCTGCGGCGTTGATAGCCGTCTGGCGGATCTTGAATTATTCCTCAAGCAATAGGGTATCAAGTAAACTGATGATTGAGGATTGATGAAGAGTATGTGTAAAATAGATTCTCCCAACAGACAGATAGGCTGATTTCCGGATGTATGTGTCATCATTGGCGAAGAAAAGCTTGGTTTTGCCAGATTCTGAATTTCGCAGACCATCTATGAGTTGATTGCTGATACGAATGACCAGTTCTGCCCTTTCCTGTTTAGATAGTTCCTAAAAACCCATTACACCTAAACTATTTAATGCGTTTATGTTTTTTGAGTAGATGAATCACTTTGTCAAGGGGCAGGGCTTCAACGGTTCTGCCGTTTTTTCCTTTCATCGTTTCGGCCATGAAAATAGAGTTAAGTATAGCTTCTTCAGTGGCTTCAATTGCCGCCATGAACAAAGGCGACATAGCATCGTTATTCAGGATGTTTTGCCGCTGCATTATGCTATCAGAATTATGAGGTACCCTTAAAGATGTATCGGTTGAAAAAGCAATCACATAGTCACCGCTGCCGTTGCTGGCAATGCCGCCTGTTTTTGCAAGGCCCATAAATGCTCTTTTAGCCAGCCGTTCGAGGTTCCTCGCATCCAGGGGTGCATCAGTTGAAACTACAATCATACAGCTTCCATCAGCCGGATCATTTAACTTGTCGCTTAGGTAGTACTTTTTTAATTCTTCGCCTATCGGAACACCGTCTACCTGAAGAACTCCACCAAAATTGGTCTGTACAAGTACCCCAACGGTATAACCACCCAGGCTTTTAGGAATAACCCGGGAGGAAGTGCCTATACCTCCCTTAAAACCAAAACAAACGGTGCCTGTACCGGCGCCCACATTACCCTCTGCTACCGGGCCCTCCTTAGCGGCCGAAATAGCTTGCAGCACATGTGCAGGTGAAATATGACGGCCACGAATATCATTCAGATAGCTGTCGTTTGTTTCGCCCACCACGGCGTTTACCGACGCGATATTTTCATTTCCCTTTTGAGAAAGACTATGTGTAATAGCTGCATCTATTGCGGTAGCAACGCTTAACGTATTCGTCAAAATAATTGGAGACTCCAGGTTACCCAATTCCTTCACCTGGGTGATTCCAGCGAGTTTACCGAATCCGTTGCCTACATAAATGGCTGCAGGAACCTTTTGCTGGAACAAATTTCCACTGTGCGGGAGGATAGCTGTTACACCTGTTCTGATGGAATCGTCTTTTATCAATGTCAGATGTCCCACCTTAACGCCTGCTACGTCGGTGATAGCGTTAAGCTTGCCTTTCGGTAACACGCCAATGTTGATATTAAAGCTGCTCACGCGATCACGGGATTGAGCGCAAAGCTGGCTGGATGTGCCTAAGATTAGTAACAAGAATGGGATGAGACGAACTTGCATATGGTATTAATTGATACTAGTTTACTGTCCGATAGATTAAATTGATTATTGCTTACGCAAGATTAGATTCCCGAAAAGTAGGTTATTCAAATGTGTAAACATCATCCTATTTCTGATACAGTTGAGAATGTATGAAATTCCGATGCGAATAATTACATTCCAACGGAATTACATTCTAACAAAGTAAATAAATAATATGTCTGATATAATTTTGAAGCAACATAGCCGGTTAAAAGTAGGTATTTATGCAGCGGTTGTCGTGTTCCTGGCTTATACCATGATCTTTGGTTTCAGGAAATCCTTTACTGTAGCCACTTTTGACGGGATTGAAATCGCGGGTTATAGCTATAAAACTATATTAGTGATAAGCCAGGTTTTAGGCTACATGCTGGCCAAATTCTACGGCATTAAATATATTTCAGAACTAAGACGGACAGGGCGGGGTACTATTATTCTAATTCTAACAGGTATCTCCTGGATGAGCTGGTTGTTTTTTGCCATTGTCCCCGTCCCTTACAATATTATTTTCCTTTTAATAAATGGTTTTCCTTTAGGAATGCTCTGGGGAGTTGTCTTTTCCTATGTGGAGGGTCGTAGAAGTACTGATTTTATTGGCGCAACGCTGGCGGTAAGTTTCATCTTCGCTTCCGGGTTTGTAAAGTCTGTAGGTGCCTGGTTAATGGTGACTTTTGGCGTTTCAGAATTCTGGGTGCCATTCTATACGGGATTAGTGTTTGCGCTGCCCCTGCTGTTCTTTGTGTACCTGATGGAAAAAATTCCATCTCCGAGTGAAGAGGACATCGAACTACGGTCAGAACGCCTGCCGATGACCGAAGCAAATCGCAAAGCCTTTTTGAAACAATTTCTTCCGGGCATAGCAGCTTGTGTTCTGATCTATTCTTTTGCAACCATTTTCAGGGATATCCGTGATAACTTTAGTGCAGAGATGTGGAAAGAGCTGGGTTACTTCAATCAGCCGGCTATATTTTCAAAGACTGAAACTCCGATAACGCTGATCATCCTGGTCTTGATTGGAAGCATGGTGCTCATAAAAAATAATTATAGGGCTCTGCAAACTGCTCATGTATTTATTCTGATTGGATTTACTGTTGCCGGAGCATCGACACTGGTTTTTACGGCTAGTTCAATCGAACCTATCTGGTGGATGATGCTTGTCGGGTTGGGTTTGTACATGGTCTATATTCCCTTCAATGCCGTATTCTTCGACAGGTTGATCTCAACCTTCAAATACACAGGCAATGTCGGCTTTCTGATTTACGTGGCCGATTCCGTTGGCTATGTCGGCAGCGTGGGGGTTTTGTTTAGCAAAGAGATCTTTAAGGTGCAGCTAAACTGGGTCACCTTCTTTTCAAACAGTGTAATTGGGCTCTCAGCAATCGGGATTTTGCTTACTGTTTTTTCGATGGTCTATTTCGGAAGGAAGTATGCTATGATTAAAACAAAAGATTTGGTAGGCCAGCGGAGACTATAGCATAAAGGAGTTTGGAAAACTTGATTGCCCAGGTAAGCGGTTGTATCTTCTTAATGTTTTTTAAAATAGTCAGCGGACCATTTTATAATATTTCTTAACTTATTAGTACGTCCAATAATCTGGGTGAAATTGTTTAGGAGCATCGGCTAATCTCCTCTTGATTTACCTGACGTTTCCTTGTATGGTGTAACCTGGAGTTTGATAAGCAGGTCATAATTAGAAACTTCGACGCTATGAAAACTAAAGTGATAACAGCAATACTGTTTTTTACATGCAGTAGTCTATCAGCACAAACGATAAGCGACCAGGAGAAGGAGGCAATATTCAACCGGGCAAAGCAGGAATTTTCCAAAACCTATCACTTCAAGGAAAAGATAGCGCCAACTGTTGATTACCTCGATGAGCAATGGGCTTCGGGAAGGTATAGGGCTATTACGGGAAGAAAGGAATTTACCGATTCACTGGCTGCAGATTTCAAACACTTAACCCGTGACGGTCATCTTAATTTTTTTATCAGAGAAAAGGAAACTACAAAGATGGGCGAATCTGCTCAGAATGTCCCCTGGCATCTCTTAAATCCCCGTTTCTTAAATAATGGATTAACCGCATTGGAGATTCTTCCGGGTGATATTGGTTTTATGAAAATACAGGCATTCGGATCTATGGATAACCTATTACCTTCGGCCTTTACTTTTGTTGCTAACACACAGGCATTAATTATCGATCTGAGAGGAAACGGAGGTGGGATGCTATCCAATGGTGTCAGCAGTTATTTACTTCCTGCTGATTCAATACACCTGGTTACGATAACGTGGAACGAACGTGTGGATACTATCCGAACGATCAATAAATTAAGTGGTCCGCGATATTTAGACAAGCCGGTTTACTTACTTACAGACAAAGGAACTTTTTCCTCTGCCGAGGAGTTTGCTTACGATCTCCAGGCGCTAAAGAGAGTTACGATAGTTGGCGAACGCACAGGTGGGGGAGCCAATCCCGGCGGAACTGTTCCTGTCTACACCTTCGCTGATGGAACCAGGATTGATTTCTTTATTCCGACAGGCCGTGTACAAAACCCAATTACCAAAACTAACTGGGAAGGAAAGGGTGTTGTTCCCGAGGTTGAAACCAGTCCAGCGCATGCACTGCGAAAAGCCCAGACGCTGGCGCTTAAAGCAATTTATCAATCTGCAAAAGATCCCTTTATTAAAAAGCAATATCTGGAAATTCTCAATAACCACGAAAAAGAAACTTCAAAATGAGCACTTAAAGAATCTTATTCAATTTGACATACTGCAAGAGCATGATCGTTTTGGCATCTTTAATCTCTCCGGATCGAATCATCTCCATAGCCTGATCGATCTTCATTTCAAGAACTTCAATGTTTTCTTCTTCATGATCTAAGCCGCCGCCATCGTGTTGTTTCATTGAGCTGTCATAGGCTCCAATAAAAAAGTGCAGGATTTCCGTCACTGAGCCCGGAGACATGTAAGCTTCGAATACTTTTCGAACCTCGGTAACCTGGTAACCTGTTTCTTCAGTAGTTTCCCGTCTTATACAATCTTCCGGATTGTCCTTATCCAGCAAGCCGGCGCAGGCCTCAATCAACATGCCGGACTGATTTTTATTCACAAACGTGGGTAGCCGAAATTGCCGGGTTAAGATGACCGTCTTATCTTCTTTATTATATAGTAAAATCGTCGCGCCGTTACCTCGGTCATAAACTTCCCTGGTTTGTGTTTGAGTTGAACCATTCTTTTTAGAATACTCGTACGTGATTTTTTTTAACGTGTACCAGTTGTCGGATAATATTTCGGTGCCTAGTATCTTTATGTTATCGATCAATTGCAGATGAATTTAACAGGATGAAAAATCAAACAAAGGTTAATGTAAGGTTTAGTAAACTTTCAATAATTAAGGTAGATAATTTCAATAGTCTTATTTATCAGGCCTGCTAAAAACCAAGCGGGTGATAAAAATTCCTTCTCCATCCTAGGTACCCGCGTTACTTTCTACTCCGCTGGTTACAAATGCCAGTTTCCATCCTTCTTTACCCAGCTCATTCATTTTTGAGGTGATCACTGCATCATTGGAAGCAATGTTTTGAAAGTTGATACCTCCAATACTAAAGAAGTTAAGCAACTTAGTTTCTGAGAACGTATCTATTTTAACGTTGCTCCGTTTAACATTGCTTTGCTCGCTTTCTTTACCGTTAACTCTTTCGGTAGTAAAGTCATTTACATTGACATCGGTTTTGTTTTCAATAATGCGGGATCTACCCAATCCGGCAGGTACAATCGACTCGACTATGGTTACAACTTTGTATTCCTGAGCTGAAGCTGCATAGGAGATACTGCCTAGACAGAAGATTAATAAAAGCTTTCTCATCTGGATAAATTTTTCAGTAAAGTAATAAATTATGGAGGTACTTGCTCGCTCATTCAAGTTCAATAGGTTGTTTCTGCATTTTACCCTTTAAGTTAAGAAACAAATCTTATTTTTAAAGCCGGTTATATGTTTTACCAGTTTAGTTGATTTATATGGAATATCGTCGTTTAGGAAAATCAGGATTACAGGTAAGCGCCTTGTCATTAGGCAGCTGGCTGACTTTTGGACATCAAATTGAGGACAGCGTTGCTGAAGAATTGATGGATATCGCTTATGACAGCGGGGTGAACTTCTTTGATAATGCCGAAGGTTATGCCGGGGGTAAGTCAGAGATAGTTATGGGTAATATCCTTAAAAAGAAAAATTGGGACCGCAGTTCTTATATCGTTTCCAGTAAGATCTATTTTGGTGCTGAAGAGAAAAAGCCAAACATGACCGGCCTTTCTAAAAAGCATTTGTTTGAAGGTACGCATAACGCGCTAAAGCGTTTGCAGCTTGATCATCTGGATTTGCTATTCTGCCATCGTGCTGATCAGAATACTCCGATTGAGGAGACTGTTTGGGCCATGAATCAATTAATTCAACAGGGCAAGATTCTTTATTGGGGCACCTCGGAGTGGACCGCTTCTGAGATAATGCAGGCGCATTACTTTGCGGCTAAAAACCATCTGGTACCTCCAACGATGGAGCAGCCGCAATACAATATGCTATGGCGGGAGAAGATGGAAAAGGAATTCCTGTTGTTATTTCGAGACTTTGGAATGGGTACCACGATCTGGAGTCCATTAGCTTCAGGCTTATTATCCGGAAAGTACAACGAAGCCGACCCTAACGATACACGATTCGCACAGATAGAAAGTATTGGCTGGCTGAAGGAACGCTGGCTGAAACCGGAGAATCTGCAGAAAGTAAAAGGTCTTAAAGGTATCGCCGATCGTTTGAGTATTCCGGTTGTTAAACTGTCGCTGGGCTGGTGCCTTAAAAATCCGAATGTCAGTACAGTGATCCTTGGTGCTTCTAAAACGTCTCAATTAAAAGAGAATTTAACAACATTAGAGATCTTGCCGTTAATCGATGATCAGGTGATGGCCGAGATCGACAGTTTACTGGGAAATAAACCGGAGTTTATAGAAGTGTAGCGGAATCACAATAATTTAAAATCAAAACGCTTTCAAAAAAATGCTGCTTAATCTGTATATTTAAGTAGCTAACGGTTTGATATGAGAAAATTTATTATTCTAATAGCATTACTCTTCTTTGTAGGAGAAGGCTTTTGTCAGCAGTTGGTAAGCAGAGTAAAAATTAACAACAATTTTCTCACTAAAGAAAGAAACGAAAAAAAAACGACAGGTTGGATTTTGTTAGGAACGGGACTTGGCGTTGCTGCCGTGGGCGGTATCATTCAGCTTTTGCATGAAAATCAACGTGAGGGGTTTAATTTTGATTTCACCGGAACCTATATAGCCATTGGCGGAGGTGTAGTTGCCTTAGCCAGTATTCCTTTTTTTATTAGTGCCGGTAAAGAAAGCCGCAGCACAAGTCAAATTAGTCTCAGTAGTCAGCCAATTTTACTCAAGGAGCAAAACACCCTGAAGTTAAAATCAGTCCAGGGCTTGACTCTGAAGGTGAATTTTTGAATTGTTTAAATGGTAAATTAAACCCAGAAACACAAATTGGTAGTGCTTTTCGATCCATAATTTTAGATGAGAATACTCCTTAGAGTAAGATCGAGTATCGACTAATGTTCGCCAGCTTATACACTCATCCCAATACACTTTATCAAATCTCGGTCAACGCAAAAGTATCCTGCACACGAACACCTTTTTCGGTCTGCTGCAGTGTGCAACACTCATTTACCGCGTCATGCTCGAAATACAGAATATAGTCGTTTTCTACAGCCTCTTTTAAAAAGGCTTTTTTCTCCATCAGGGTCTGCAACGGAAACATATCATAAGCCATTACATAGGGGAGAGGCAGATGTGCAGTAGAGGGCAGCAAATCAGCCATGTAGACGATTGTTTTATCGCGATAGTTGATCTGCGGAAGCATCATCGCATCGGTATGCCCATAGGCGAACCGGATCTTAATACTTTCTGTAAATGCTACGCCATCTTCAGTGTCAACAAATTGAAGCTGTCCGCTTTCCTGTATGGGAAGAATGTTTTCTTTCAAGAATGATGCTTTTTCACGATCGTTTGGATTCACCGCCCAGTCCCAGTGCTTCTCATTACTCCAATAGATGGCATTATCAAAGGCGGGTCTAAGCTTTTCGCCTTCGCGAATAATTGAGCCACCGCAATGGTCAAAATGCAGGTGAGTTAGAAAAACATCGGTGATATCGCTTTTAGAGAAGCCATGCTTTGCAAGCGACTTATCGAGCGTGTCATCGCCGTGCAAATAGTAATGCCCGAAGAACTTTTCGTCCTGCTTATTACCCATTCCATTATCTATCAGGATCAGCCGATCGCCGTCTTCAACCAGCAAGCAACGCATAGCCCAGGTGCACATATTATTGTCATCCGGCGGGTTCAGCTTTTGCCAGATACTTTTTGGCACTACGCCGAACATCGCGCCGCCGTCCAATTTAAATAAGCCGGTATCAATGGTGTATAGATTCATAGGTTTGGTTTGATGATTTTGACGAGGATATTAATCAATGAATACACAAGATTAACAATTTTTATGATGTGGAGATTTCCCAAGATCGATTGTTTTATTCTTTTTCAGTAGAGTTTGGTACATGGGCAAAACAAAAAAATCCGTAGCGCAGGTAAATTCAGCCCTCTATTGTATAGGACTTGTTCAGGTCTTATCCGTGTCTTGCCGCTAATTTAGCGGCAAGACACGGACCTGTTACGAACCAGACCAGTACCAGCTAAGTATTTTCCTTCAATATGTTAAACAAAAAAGGCCCGCATTTCCGCAGGCCCTTTCTGTTAATATTTAAACCAAATTTATAAATGGATCACTTCGCCGTAAGCATCAGCGGCGGCTTCCATAATGGCCTCGCTCATGGTAGGGTGGGGATGTACCGATTTAACGATATCCATTCCGGTAGTTTCAAGCTTACGTGCAACCACTATTTCGGCGATCATCTCGGTAACGTTGTTCCCGATCATGTGGGCGCCGAGGAATTCGCCGTATTTGGCATCAAAGATCACTTTTACGAATCCGTCTTTCGTGCCGGCGGCACTTGCTTTACCCGAGGCGGAGAAAGGGAATTTACCTACTTTGATCTCATAACCCGCTTCTTTGGCTGCCTTCTCCGTATATCCTACAGAAGCGATTTCCGGTGAACAATACGTACAACCAGGGATATTATTGTAGTCTAATGGCTCTGGGTGATGACCTGCAATTTTCTCAACGCAGATAATTCCTTCGGCAGACGCCACGTGAGCCAAGGCCTGACCTTTTACAATATCGCCAATAGCGTAAACGCCTTCGATATTGGTTTTGTAGAAATCATCAACCAGTACACGGCCTTTATCTGTTTTAACACCAACTTCTTCCAATCCAATGTTTTCCAGGTTGGCAGTTACACCAACCGCGGAAAGAACGATGTCGCATTCTAAGGTTTCAGTTCCGGCTTTCGTTTTAACCTGAACCTTACAGCCATTTCCAGAAGTATCGACAGACTCAACATTAGAGCTGGTCATAATGGTGATCCCCGCCTTCTTTAAACTACGCAACAATTGTTTGGATATATCTTCATCCTCTACCGGTACGATGTTATCAAGATACTCTACTACTGTTACCTTGGTACCCAAAGCATTGTAGAAGTAGGCAAACTCGACGCCGATAGCGCCGGAACCTACAACAACCATTGATTTAGGCTGCTCAGGCAATACCATTGCTTCGCGGTAGCCAATTATTTTCTTTCCATCCTGCTTTAAGCTCGGCAATTCACGTGAGCGGCCACCGGTAGCCAGGATTGTATTCTTTGCGCTATACTCTTTTACCGATCCATCAGCCGCCGTTACATCGACCTTGCCGCCTTTTTTAATCTTACCGGTTCCCATGATGACGTCGATCTTATTCTTTTTCATCAGGAACTGCACACCCTTGCTCATTCCATCAGCCACACCACGACTGCGCTTTATAATAGCACCGAAATCCGCCTTTGAATCCTGAACGGTAATCCCGTAATCGGCAGCGTGGGTGATATACTCAAATACGTTGGCGCTTTTTAACAAGGCTTTGGTTGGAATACAACCCCAATTTAAGCAAATGCCTCCTAATGATTCGCGTTCAACAATAGCGGTTTTGAGGCCTAACTGAGCTGCACGAATGGCTGCCACGTATCCGCCGGGTCCGCTTCCAATAACGATGATGTCGTAATTCATATAATCTATGTGTGAGGATTCAATAATTGTCGCCAAATCTAAGAAAATAGTCAGCTAGTGAAAAATGTTTCCGCTGATAAGCGAAGGCCGCCGCCTTATAATATACCTTAAAACGGAAATGTCTAAAAATAAGGAGGTTGTTAACAATATCTTAATATGAATTAAGAAAAATGGTTTCTATATTTGCGCAAAATTTAAAAAAACAGCAAAGAACAAATTTTATGAAGAGAATTTTACTTTCTACTCTTGTACTCTTACTGACGGCATTCAGCACGTTTGCCCAGGTGACTACGAGTAGTTTAACTGGTACCGTTAAAGACTCAAAAGAAGCTTTAATTGGCGCGACAGTGAAGGCAATACATGATCCAACCGGAACTTTCTACGGAGCATCCACCAATGCTGACGGCCGTTTTAGCATTCAAAACATGCGTGTTGGCGGACCCTACACCATTACAGTAACCTATTTAGGTTACGAACCCGAAACTCTTAATAACGTTAGCTTAAAATTAGGCGAGCCATTTAATTTCAATGTCGTTTTGAAACAAAGTGGAGTAAGCTTAAGTGAAGTTGTTATTGTAGGCACTCAGGATGCAGTTTTTAACAATAAGAAAACAGGTGCTTCCACTTCGATCAGCAGAGAACAAATTGAAGCTTTACCTACGTTGAGCAGATCATTAAGTGATTACTACCGTTTAACTCCTCAGGCAAATGGTAACTCATTTGGTGGTGCAAACAGTCGTTATAACAATATCACGATTGATGGCGCTGTAAACAATGATGTTTTTGCTGCCTCAAGCTCGGCTATTACTCCGGGAAGCGGTTCTAATACTCAGCCAATTTCTTTGGATGCAATTCAGGAGATTCAGGTAGTATTAGCGCCCTACGACATCACTTACGGAAACTTTACCGGTGCCGGTGTAAACGCTATTACCCGTTCTGGAACTAACAAAGTTGAAGGTTCTGTTTATGCTTTTGGCAGAAATCAAGGTACAGTAGGCACGCAGCCGAATGGGGTTAAGTCAAATGATTTCAGCAATTATCAATATGGTGTCCGCGTAGGTGGTCCAATCGTAAAAGACAAATTATTCTTTTTTGTAAACGCTGAGCTGGGTCGCGTTAAAACTCCAAGCGTATTAAATGCAGGCGAGAATGGTTCCCTTTTAACCACAGCTGATGCTCAGAACCTGGCTAACTACGTACAAACTACTTACGGATATGATGTTGGTGGTTTTGGTGAAGTAAATAGTCAGACGCAAAATGATAAAGTTTTCGGAAGATTAGACTGGAATATTAATAATGCAAACCAGTTAATGCTTCGTCATAATTACATCAAGGCGTTTGATGATGTGTTTTCACGTTCAAACAATAACTTTAAGTTCGGTAATAACGGTGGAAGGAATAATAACGATCAGAACATTTCTGTGTTAGAATTACGCAGCCGTATCTCTCAGAACTTGTCAAATAACTTGTTGTTAGGTTATTCAAGAATTCGTGATGCACGTTCAATATCAGGTTCATTATTCCCGCATATACAGATCAACAACTATAACGGTTCAGGAAACCAGATCAACTTTGGTTCTGAGCGTAGCAGTACTGCTAATCAGTTAGATCAGGATATTTTCGAACTGACTAATAACTTCAAGATCTTTGCAGGAAACCACACATTTACGGTAGGTACACACAATGAGTTTTTTAAATTCAGAAACCTGTTTGTAAACAATCGTTACGGTTACTGGCAGTTTAACAACCTTGCTGATTTTATGGCTGCCAAGCCTGCCCGGGTTGAAGCAACTTATCCGTTAACTGATAATCCAGGTGAAGCTCGCTTTAGCGCTGCGCAATTAGGTTTTTATGCCCAGGATGAAATCCAGGTTTCTCCGGAATTGAAATTAACTGCCGGTTTACGTATTGATATTCCTGTTTTTGGAGACAAGCCAGAAAGAAATGTTTTGGCTGAGACTGCTTTTGGTTACAGAACAGATGTTACTCCTAAAAGCAGACCATTGGTGTCTCCACGTATAGGGTTCAACTTTGATCCGTTTGGTAACAGAAGCCTTCAATTCCGTGGTGGTTCAGGTATCTTTACCGGACGTGTTCCGTTTGTATGGCTTTCAAATCAGTTTACCAACAATGGTGTTTTGTTCGGAACAGTATTCCAGAACAACCCAACAGCCTTTCAACCTGACCCTAATCAGCAGTCGACTGCAGGTGGTACACAAAGCACTTATGAGTTAAACTTAATCTCTGATAACTTTAAGTTGCCACAGACGTTCCGTAGTAATCTTGCTGCTGACTTCAAATTGCCTGGTGGCATCGTAACTACTTTAGAAGCGATCTATAATAAAACTCTAAATAATATCGAGTACTCTGATATCAATATTCAGGGTGTTAGAGGAACACTAAACCCTGCACTTAGCGGAGGTAACGATTTAAGACCAACTTATGGTGGCAAAGTAAACTCTACGGTTACCAATGCAATTCTATTGACTAACACAAGCGCTGGATCTTCATATTCACTAACCGCTCAGATGCAGAAGTCGTTTATGTTTGGTTTAAATGCATCGATTGCTTATACTTATGGTGAGGCTTTAGATAAGAATAGTGGTACCAGCTCAACGGCACGTTCTAACTGGCAGTTCAATCAAATCGTTTTAAATCCAAACGATGCTGAAACGTCTTTCTCCAGATTTGATATTCGTCATCGCTTTGTTGGTAGCTTAAGCTACGGCGTTAAATACGGTAAAGGAAAATTATTCGGAACTTCAATCGCTGCATTCTATGCCGGAAGATCTGGTGAGCCTGTAAGTTATCTTTATTTTGGTGACTTGAACGGTGATGGTGCTAATCAGAATGACTTGATGTACATTCCTAGGAACGCATCAGAGATCAAGCTTAACCCACTGCCAGCAACAACTACACTGCCTGCATTATCTCCTGCAGAGCAATGGGATGCTTTAAATACTTTTATTGAAAATGACTCTTACCTGAGTGGAAGAAGAGGTCAGTACGCAGAGCGCTTTGGTGCACGTATGCCTTGGGAACATGCTTTTGATGTGAGATTATTACAAGATTTCGGTGGTTTGATTGGAGCTAACGCAAACAAGATTCAGTTATCTGTTGACGTGTTTAACGTAGGTAATTTGATAAATAAAGATTGGGGCAGAGCTTACTCATTGGGTAACAACGCCAGTACATTAATCAATTACTCATCAAGCAACGGTGGTGGTTACACTTTCAGAACTCCGGCTGGGGGAACTGCTTATGGTGTTGACCAAATCCGTTCACGTTGGGCTGCACAGTTTGGTGTTAGATATATCTTTAACTAGTCTAGCTTCTAGGTTAAAAAAACCCGCCCTTAACAGGAGCGGGTTTTTTTATGGCTCAAAATTTGAAGATTAAATAACAATACACTATGTCTGCTTGCTTATCTTCGCAGACCAAAAAATTTATACAGATATCCATTGACTGGATTCTTATTACAACTAATAATTAAAACATGAAAAAAATGAAACTTATAGCTTCTATGCTGTTGGTTTTTGTCCTCCTGATGGGCAATATGGCCAAGGCAGATGAAGGTATGTGGCTGCCGATGCTTATCGGTAAAAATTACGAGCAGATGAAAAAACAGGGCTTTAAGCTAACCCCTGAAGATCTGTATAGTGTAAACAAAGCCAGCATTAAAGACGCCATCGTTTCTTTCGGCGGATTTTGTACTGGTGAGATCGTATCTAAAAACGGATTGATCTTTACCAACCACCATTGTGGATATAATGCAGTAGCATCTAATTCAACTCCGGAAAATAACATTCTTGATAACGGATTTTATGCTAAATCTCATGCTGAAGAAAAAGCCATACCCGGACTGTTTGTACGTTTCCTGGTGCGCATGGAAGATGTCACTCTTAAAGTAACAGCAGCACTGGCTGGTGTTACGGATGGTGAAAGAGCTGCTAAAATAGCCGAGATTAGTAAAAAGCTTTCGGCTGATGCTACATCGGGTACAACCTCTGAGGCAGAAGTGAAGGATGTCTATAAGGCTAATCAGTTTTTATTATTCGTTTACGACCGCTTTACAGATATTCGCCTGGTAGGTGCTCCACCGCAGTCTATTGGTAAGTTTGGTGGTGATACAGACAATTGGGAATGGCCACGTCATACCGGTGACTTCTCGATCTTCAGAGTGTATGCGGGTGCTGACAACAAAGCTGCTGCTTACAGCGCCAGCAATAAACCTTATACTCCGAAAAAGTTCTTACCGGTGTCAATAAAACCGATTAAAAACAATGATTTCGCGATGGTTTACGGATTTCCGGGCCGTACAGACCGCTATTTGACCTCATACGGTGTAGCACTGGCAACTGAAAAAACCAATCCGACTACCGTTAAGCTTCGTGACATTCGGTTGAAGGCATGGAAAGAAGAAATGGATAAAAGTGTAGATACACGTTTAAAGCTATCTTCTTTGTACGCACAGATTGCCAATTACTGGAAATATTATATAGGTCAAACCGAACAGCTTAAACGTCTTAATATTTACGAGGAGAAACAAAAACAAGAAGCCAAATTCACTGCATCGGTTAAATCTGATTCTGTTTATGCAGGCTTGATGGATGAGTACAAAAAAGCGTACGCCGCTTACGAGCCTTATGCAGTGCATTTAACTTACCTTAGCGAAGGCCTGCTTGCGTCTCCATGGGCGCGAAATGCTTCGCAGCTAGGCAGCGCTTTTAATGCTATGACAGAGAAGAAAGATGATGAAGCATATATTGCGCGTGTTAAAGAGAATTTAAACAGCATGGTAAATACCTATCAGGAAACTTACAACGAGATTGCTGATAAAAAAATATTTGCACAGCTACTAGCTTCTTTTTACAATGATGTTCCTAAATCTCAACATCCTAAGTTTATTACCACAATTGCCGAAAAATACTGGAAGGGTTCACCGGAAGCAACGTTTAAAAACTATGCTGACTATCTATGGGCAAACAGCAGCCTGATAGATCCGGCTAAATTGCGTACATTCCTTACCAATCCCAATATGGCTGCCCTTGAAAAAGACCCAGGTTATGAGTATGCGAAGAATTTAAATCCTCAGGAATACATTAAGAATAACTTCGGTAGCATCACCACCGATTTCGCTGCTGCGAAAAACAAACTGGATAACTTGTATTTAAAAGCGATGCTTGCAAATAATAAAGGGAAATTAATTTATCCTGATGCAAATTCGACGATGCGTATTTCATACGGACAGGTACAGAACTATTCACCTAAGGACGGGATCACTTATGATATCACAACTGATATTGACGGGATGGTAGCTAAATACCAGAAAGGTGATGACGAGTTCGATCTTCCTCAATCATTGCTTGACGCTTATGCAAAACGCGATTTCCGCGAGTATGGGGAGAATGGTACGCTGCCTGTCAATTTCATATCTAATAATGATATTACAGGCGGTAACTCGGGTTCACCGGTTATCAACGGTAACGGCGAGCTAATGGGTTTGGCTTTTGATGGCAACTGGGAGGCAATGAGCGGTGATATCGCTTTTGATAAGAACTACAAGCGTACTATTTCTGTTGATGCCCGTTTTGTATTATGGTGTATCGACGTGTTAGGCGGGGCTAAGAATATTATTAATGAACTTGATATCCGCAGGGAGAAAATTCCGGTTGATAAGAGTAAGTTGATCATGAAGTCTAAGTAGGCTCTTAAACGATTTAAAGAAGTCCCCTCAAGCTATATGTTTAAGGGGGCTTCTTTTTTAAAGGTGATGTGCTTCAACGTTTGAATATTCTGTAACTTGAATGTTCAAACTGATTTTATGAACTATCTTCTGCTCATTATCGCTTTTTGCGTGAGCGTTTCTGCAAATGCTCAGAATAAATTGGTCTTCATAAATGTAGACAACGGCGAGACGATCTCCATTAGTCAGAAAGATTTAGTCCGACTCAGTTATGAAGGGTATATGGAACAACCTCAGGAAATAGAGGGGACGGTATTGGCTATAGGCGATAGCATCATTCATATTTCACCTCTCAAAAAATTCCTGAAGAAGAAGGGGCCAGAACAAACAATAATTATTCGGGATATCACAGGTTTCCGGCGTTACTCTAACTTTAGGCCAACTGCCGAGATTATATACGGAGTTGCAGGAGTTGGCATAACGGGCGCTGTGGCCGCCATTATCAGCGAAGCCAGCGTACCGACCGCCCTAACTTTCTTATCTGCCGCAGGCACACAAACAGTGACAACCGCTTTAAAGAACGCTATTTTCCCGAACCGGATAAAGAACCATTTAGATAGAGGCTGGTCAATGGAGGTTAATCCAGATAAATAGACTGACCTTGCCTAATGGTAAACAAATTCTCCGAACTCGGAACGGATAGTTACTTGCTTTGTATCTGCTTGCTCTACACGACCAACAATTCGCGCTTCAATATTGAATGACTGTGAAATATCGATAATTGTTTGTGCGATCTCTTCAGGCACGTAGAACTCCATTCGGTGACCCATATTGAAGACTTTATACATTTCCTCCCAAGCAGTGTCTGATTGATCCCTGATCAGCTTAAAAAGCGGTGGCACCGGGAAGAGGTTGTCTTTGATGATATGCAGGTTATCGATAAAGTGCAGTATTTTGGTTTGTGCTCCGCCACTGCAATGAACCATGCCATTTATTTGACTGCGGTATTTTTCCAAGATCTGTTTAACAACCGGTGCATACGTACGGGTAGGAGAGAGTACTAACTTTCCTGCATCGACCGTTAAACCGCTTTCTACCTCTATTTTATCTGTAAGCTTTTTATTTCCAGCAAAAACCAGTTCATAGGGAACTGAAGGGTCATAGCTCTCCGGATATTTATCAGCGACATATTTATGGAATACATCATGACGGGCTGATGTAAGGCCATTTGATCCCATACCGCCATTGTATTCAGTTTCATAAGATGCCTGACCAGATGAAGATAAACCAACGATTACATCTCCTGCCTGAATGCGATCATTTGAGATAACATCCTCCCTTTTCATCCGGCAAGTCACCGTAGAATCTACGATGATCGTGCGCACAATATCGCCCACATCTGCGGTTTCGCCGCCCGTTGAGTAGATGCCGATACCGAGATCACGAAGCTCTGAAAGAATGTCTTCAGTGCCGTTGATGATCTCTGCGATTACTTCTCCGGGAATTAGGTTTTTGTTTCGCCCGATGGTAGATGAAAGCAGAATGTTATCTGTCGCACCAATGCAAAGCAAATCATCAAGATTCATGATGATAGCATCCTGTGCAATACCACGCCATACGGATAGATCGCCGGTTTCCTTCCAGTAAATATAAGCCAATGATGATTTTGTACCGGCACCGTCAGCATGCATAATGTTACACCAGTCTGCATCACCACCCAGGATATCAGGAATTATCTTGCAGAAAGCTTTAGGGAAAATGCCCTTGTCAATATTTTTAATAGCATTATGAACATCTTCTTTACCGGCAGATACGCCGCGCTGGTTGTATTTGAGATCAGACATGGCGACAAATTTAGGTTTAAGACTTGAGATGTAAGACATGAGATTTGAGATTGTCGTTATAGCCTGGAACTTGTCTTAATAGACATGTTCGGGTTTGTCATAAAACAATAAAGTTCCGCCGAAGCAGAACTTTATCTAAAATCTAATTTCTCAAATCTATTTAATAAACAATAATTCCCTGAACTTAGGTAATGGCCATGATTCATCATCAACCAATTGTTCAATTTTGTCTACGTGGTAGCGAAGTGGCTCAAAATAGCTTTTCACCTTCTCATCATAAGCAATGGATTTCTCCCTGGTATCTTCAATGACATTAGCTTTTTTACGTTCTTCGATCATTTCATCAACGTTTGTTTTGATAAAATTGATGTGAAGAGCTAACGCATTGATTATTTCAAGCTGCGCCTTGTAGCTTTCCGGTTTTAAGCCGATCTCCTTTAAACCGCAGACACTTTCAACGAGTTTGCTTTGATAAGCAATAGCAGCGGGAATAATGCTGGTTTTAATCATTTCACCCATTACCCGAGCTTCGATCTGCAGTTTTTTGTAAAAACTCTCCAATAAGATATCATGACGGGCATGGATCTCGCGCTTATTGAAAACGGCGTTCTTTTCAAACAATTCTATAGATTTCTCACTGATATATGCATCAAGGGCTTTTGGAGTAGTTTTAATATTCGACAATCCCCGTTCTGCAGCCTCTTTTTCCCACTCCTCACTGTAACCATTTCCCTCGAAACGGATATTCCGGGATTCTTTGATGTATTTCTTAACAATGGTTAAGATGGCAAGATCTTTTTTGTCACCTTTTTTGATCAGCTTATCTACCTCGACCTTAAATTTAACCAACTGATCAGCAACGATGGTGTTCAGGATGGTCATTGGCGCGGAAGAGTTAGCCGAAGATCCGACTGCACGAAATTCAAACTTATTACCAGTGAAAGCAAAAGGAGAAGTACGATTACGATCTGTATTGTCAAGCAGGATACTAGGTACTTTAGGGATTCCGTGCCATAGATTAGGATCTTCCTTCACCTTTTTAGTTACTCTTGAGGTTTCAGTTTCATCAAGTACTTCATTCAACTGACTTCCCAGGAAAATTGAGATTATTGCCGGCGGGGCTTCGTTAGCACCTAAGCGGTGATCATTATTTACCGAAGCAATTGAAGCACGCAAAAGGTCTGCATGTTCGTGAACTGCACGCACAATATTTACAAAGAAGGTTAAGAACATCAGGTTGTTCTTCGGAGTTTTTCCGGGTGACAAAAGGTTCTTGCCTGTGTTGGTAATTAAACTCCAGTTGTTATGTTTTCCGGAACCGTTAATACCGGCGTAAGGTTTCTCATGTAATAACACTTTAAAATGGTGACGCTTGGCTACTTTGTCCATTAGGTCCATCAGTAATTGATTGTGATCAATTGCCAGGTTAATTTCTTCGTAGATAGGCGCACATTCAAACTGCGAAGGGGCTACCTCATTGTGACGCGTTTTCAGAGGAATACCCAACTTTAAAGCCTCGGTTTCAAAGTCAAGCATGTAAGCATACACACGCTCCGGAATCGTTCCGAAGTAATGATCTTCCAGTTGCTGGCCTTTAGCTGACATATGACCGAACAACGTGCGGCCAGTCATGGATAAGTCCGGGCGGGCATGAAATAAAGCGGTATCGACAAGAAAATACTCTTGCTCAATTCCCAATGAGGCATTTACCTTTTCTATCGATTTATCAAAATAATGACAAACGTCTGTAGAAGCTTTATCGAGGGCAGAAAGAGCTTTCAACAGCGGTGCTTTGTAATCAAGTGCTTCGCCAGTATACGATACGAAAACAGTTGGTATACATAAGGTTTTGCCAGAAGCACTTTCAATAATAAACGCTGGTGAAGAAGGATCCCAGGCAGTGTATCCACGGGCTTCAAAAGTATTACGAATTCCACCACTAGGGAAACTGGATGCATCCGGCTCTTGCTGAACAAGTGCATCACCTGAAAAATGTTCTATTGCTGAGCCATCGCTCGTAGGCTCGAAAAATGAGTCGTGTTTTTCGGCGGTGGTACCGGTTAGGGGCTGAAACCAGTGTGTATAATGTGTTGCACCTTTTGCCATAGCCCATGCTTTCATGGCTGACGCTACCTGGTCTGAAACCTCCCTGTGAAGAGACTCTCCCAGATCAATCGAGTTGTTAAGACTTATGAATGCTTCTTTTGATAAGAAATCTTTCATTTTCTTTTTATCAAAAACATTTACTCCGTAAAAATCTGAGATTTTTGATGATGGAGGTTTTACTTCAGGGATTGTTCTGGAAAGCACGGCGTTTAAAGCCTGAAATCTTAAAGTTGGCATATTGGGTCTGTTTTTTTGATGAATCATGACAAAAGTAGGTGATTGATTCTAATTTTTACGTTAAATATTGAAAAAGTTATCAAAAAAATCATAAAAAACCGATTTTTATACAAAAAAGCTAAAAAATAAGTCCTTTTATTAAGATTGAGGAATAAGGTCGGTTAACCATGCTTTGATAATTTAATCATTCCAAATGATTCCATGCTGCCATTAATGTCTTTAAACTGCGACATCATTAAGTCAGTATCCAAGGCTGTTTTTTTTATGTTTATACAATTATATACCTTGCGGATAATGGTTGCGCTTACATTGTTACCGGTCTCGCTAGGTAAAACAACCCGCCTCTTATTGGGGTATATATTGAATCTAACTTTCGGAAATGAGATTTTATCGCTTAATGCTTCTTGTTTTTTCGCTATTTGTGTTCGATAATGTGTCGGCTCAAAACAATGAGATCACCATGTCTAAATCCCCGTATGTTCCTTATTTAGTAGGTGGCTTAAACTGGACCAGTATTTCCGGTTTTGAAAATGACTCAGCGATTAGTCCTTTTGCTACATTTAATGCCGGGATTGGGGTTTTGACAATGATCAATAAATCAGTTCCGTTAAGTTTGACGGTAGAAGCTTCCTTTTCTGAACAGGGTTTTAAATTGGACAACGTAAATAGAAATTCGAGTGCGGAATACATGAAATTCAGGTATGTTAACATTCCTGCAATAGTGCGATTTAATTTATCTAAAACCTCCAATTTCTATGTTGGAGTAGGCCCTCAGGTTGGATTTTATATTGATGGCAACATCACTACTAAAGGCGGATCCAAGTTAGATTTTCGCGAAGGCACTGTCAATAAGACCGCTTTTGATGCAGTTGGTACCATAGGCACATATTTAAATGATAAGGCGGATATGGGTATTGAATTACGCTTCCAGGGAGGGTTAAATAAATTTATGATCAATGAACCTGAGTACCGGCATAGTGTTTTGCAGCTTAGGATGATTTTGCCTATGTTTTTTCTATAGGTGCCAACTATATTGAATAATACATGTTCTGAGATGCTAATTCGAGCAATTTAGACCAGCCTAACAACTTATTAAGAAATTGACAATTAGACTCCTTAGCTAATTAGCAAATTTTCCTACTTTTGGGCTTCTTTTCAAAACCCCCGTAACATTGGAAAAATTGCAACAGACAACCGTAGAAACTGCTAAAGACCTGGGATTGCTTCCTGAAGAGTTTGATCGTATTAAGGAGATTCTAGGGCGTACTCCTAATTTTACCGAGCTTTCTATTTTTTCGGTCATGTGGAGTGAACACTGCTCCTATAAAAACTCAATTACCTGGTTAAAAACACTTCCTAAAGATGGTCCGCGAATGCTTGCCAAAGCAGGAGAGGAAAATGCTGGTATGGTTGATCTTGGTGACGGTGTTGCCTGTGTTTTTAAGATAGAGTCTCACAATCATCCGTCGGCATTGGAACCCTACCAGGGAGCTGCAACTGGGGTGGGTGGTATAAACCGCGATATTTTTACCATGGGTGCGCGTCCTATTGCACAATTAAACTCTCTTCGGTTTGGTAATCTCGACTCTGAGCGTAATAAATGGCTTTTAAAAGGCGTGGTTAAAGGCATTGGTGATTATGGAAATGCATTTGGAATTCCCACGGTTGGCGGAGAGTTATTTTTTGATGATTGTTATACTATAAATCCATTGGTGAATGCAATGTCTGCGGGTATTGTTGAATCTGGAGGAACTGTTTCTGCAACCTCCTATGGAGTTGGAAATCCGGTTTATATTGTGGGTTCAGCAACCGGTAAGGACGGGATACACGGGGCGGCCTTTGCCTCAAAAAACATAACCGAAGATTCCGTAAACGATCTTCCTTCAGTACAGGTAGGAGATCCTTTTCAGGAAAAGCTATTACTTGAGGCGACTTTAGAAGTTATTAAAACAGGGGCCGTTATCGGAATGCAAGATATGGGAGCCGCCGGTATTATCTGTTCAAACTCAGAAATGAGTGCGAAAGGCGAACACGGTATGCGCATAGACCTTGACAAGGTTCCTGTACGGCAGGAAAATATGAAGCCTTTTGAGATCCTTTTGTCAGAATCACAGGAGCGGATGCTCATTGTAGTTGAAAAAGGTCGAGAGGAAGAAGTGCAAGCAGTTTTTGACAAGTGGGATTTGAATTGTGTTGAAATAGGACAAGTTACAGATACCAAGCGTCTGGAGTACTATATGAATGGTCAACTGGTAGCAGATGTTCCTGCAGATGATTTGGTTTTGGGTGGGGGTGCTCCGGTATACCAACGGGAATATCGTGAACCTGCTTATTACCAGGAAAATAAAAAATTTAGTATTGATGGTGTTCAGCAACCGGAAGATCTTAAGGCCGTTGCCAGTCACCTGGTAGCACATCCTAATATTGCTTCTAAACGCTGGGTAACTGAACAATACGATTCAATGGTTGGTACGGCCACTATGACTACCAATAAGCCAAGTGATGCCGCTGTAGTAAATATTAAGGGAACTGAGAAAGCGATTGCTTTGACTGTTGATTGCAACTCCAGATATGTTTACGCTGACCCGCAAAAAGGATGTGCCATTGCGGTTGCAGAAGCTGCGCGTAATATCACCTGCGCAGGCGGAGAGCCAGTAGCCATTACTAATTGCTTAAACTTTGGTAACCCGTATGTGCCCGAAGTGTATTGGCAATTTGTGGGTGCTATCAAAGGTATGAGCGAAGCTTGCACCAGGTTTGAAACTCCGGTAACCGGCGGGAACGTTAGCTTTTATAATCAGTCATCTGATGAAGGACCGGTTTTTCCAACTCCAACTATCGGAATGTTGGGAGTGCTGGACGATGTTAAAACTTTCATGACCTCTGACTTCAAGAAAGAAGGAGACCTGATATACCTGGTAGGTGAAAGTGTAAATGATATTTCGTCATCTCAATACCTGGCGTCGTATCATGGCATCACTGCTTGTCCGGCTCCTTTTTTCGATCTTGAAAAAGAGTATGCTATGCACCAGGTGATTAAGCAGTTAATTTCTCAGGGCTTGGTTTCATCAGCACATGATGTGTCAGATGGTGGCTTATATATTACTTTGCTTGAATCGTCTATGCCTAACGGATTAGGATTCTCTGTAGAAACTGATGGAGACATCCGCAAAGATGCTTTCTTGTTTGGCGAGGCTCAAGGCCGAGTAGTAGTATCGGTGAAGCCGGAAAACCAGGATGCTTTTGTTGAGTTACTGGCCACTTCTGAAACTGACTTCAGCTTACTTGGTGAAGTTACTTCCGGAGAGTTGCTTGTGGATGAAGAAAGTTTTGGTGTAGTAGGTGAATCAACAAGAGTATTTAATCATGTATTGCATGAAATATTAGGAGCCTAAGCTCTTAGTGTTAATAGATTATAGTCAACGCTGACAGGTTCGATCCTGTCAGCGTTTTTGTTACTGAAAGGCTGACTACGCGGGAAATTGCAAGATGCCTCCGTTTGCCAACAAACTAACCATAGTTACAAATGCCCTTTAAATACTCATTTCATTACCTGTAACTTTGCAATTCAATTGATATGCTCAACATAACTAGTGTACATCATATAGCAATAATTTGCGCTGACTATCCTGTCTCAAAGAAGTTTTATACTGAATTGCTCGGGTTTGAAATTCTGTCAGAGACTTACCGTAAAGAAAGAGATTCTTTCAAGCTTGACTTAAAAGTAGGGGACATACAAATAGAGTTATTTTCTTTTCCTGATTCAGCGAAACGATTAAGCCGGCCGGAGGCACAGGGATTACGACATCTGGCTTTCACCACGGATGATATTGATAAAAGCGTTAAAATGTTGCGAGCAAAAAATTTAGAGGTTGAAGCCATTCGTGTCGATGAGATTACTGGAAAGCGCTTTACCTTTTTTGCAGACCCTGACAATCTTCCCCTTGAGCTCTACGAAAAATAATATTTTCAAGTTTAAGCAGTTCGACGTTGATCAAAGCGGCTGTGCAATGAAGGTTAATACCGACGGTGTTCTGCTTGCGGTGATGGCAGACGCGGTGAGGCCGCAAAATATTCTTGATATCGGTACAGGTACAGGTGTGATTGCTTTGATGATGGCCCAGCGCTTTTCGTCTGCCAGGATTGTCGCTGTAGAAATCGATAAAAGCGCCGCCTCTACAGCCAACAATAATTTTTCAAAGTCTGTATTCAGTTCCCGGTTAACAGGTCATCATTCCTCTTTTGAAAATTATTTTGAAGATAATCGAGGTGCTAAGTTCGATTTGATTATTTCGAACCCTCCGTTCTTCATCGGATCATTGAAATCTGATGATCCATTAAAGACAATTGCCCGGCATACTGATCAGTTTTTTTTTGAGACTTTACTTCAGAATTCCGTACTGCGCCTTGAAGCGAACGGCCAGCTTCTTATGATCCTTCCGGTAGCACTTTCGGGAATGGTGCAAGGACTGGCTTTGAGACACGGCCTACACCTTCACAAGAAAATTAGCATTTGTTCTTTCGCTAATGATAAGCCACACAGACATGTTATTTCTTTCGGATTCAAACCTAGACAAGCCGAACAGGAAGATTTCGTTATTTACAGCCGCTTAAAAGAATATTCCGCAGCATACTGCCGCCTCTTAAAAGATTTCTTTACAATTTTTTAGAAAGAAACCTCACCTCAGAGACTTTTCTTCTTTAACCTTTCGTTGGCTTGTTTAATTGGTCTAAAAGGCCCATATTGGTGCTGATTCTCTGAAAACCCGTTATTGTAGGGGCCAAAAGGATAATCAAACGGTTTTGTCGAAATATCTGGCCAGTCAAAGTTTATATTGTAATTAGGTCGCGACTGAGAACTGATGTAGGCTGCAATATCCCAGGCCTCCTCGTTACTCACTTGTGGATTTTCGTAGGTGGTTCCAAAAGGCATGTTGTTCTTGATAAACCCGGCTAATCTGCTCAGTCGATGCATGCCAGCACCTGAGTTGTAGCTATGGGGTCCCCACAATGGAGGGTAAGTAAAGGCGACAGAATCATACCTCAACAAACCTTCTCCGTTGCTGCCATGACAGATTTTACATTTCTTTAAATAAAGCATCCTCCCTGTTTGCGGATTAGCTGCCCTGTTCAAAAGTGGAAGACTCTCAACCCCTTCGTCCTGTATTTTATCTTCTTTGCTTACATCTTTCCCAACCCACTTAAAGTAGGCTACAAATGCACGCATTTCCTTACTTAGGCTGTCTATTTTTTGTCCATTGAGACTTCGTTGCAGACAATCATTCACTCTAAACTCGATGCTTTCTATACGGCCGCTCCTTGGGCGATATCTGGGATAACCAGAGGAAACCTTAGCGAAGTTATTACTGAAGCTTTTGGTACCGGCACTAAGGTGGCAGTTTTGGCAATTCATGCCATTTGAGATGTGTGCAATACTTCCCCTCGGACCTAAATACTCCGAAGTATTGGTAATTAGCTTCTGGCCATATCGAATCAACTCGCCTTCTCTGGTTCGCGGAATTGTATTAGTATCAGGTGCTACCCATGCCTTAACACGAGTTGCCTTTGCAGATACATTGGTTTTATTTAACGCGGTTTTCTTTTTTCCCTTAAAAGATTCGTTATAAACGTAGACACCGGTAAATATTAATAGTATAATCAGTATCCCGGTTATAATCTTATGCCGCATCTTTTATCAGGTTTCATATCTGCTGTCTAAGAAGCTGTAAAACCACAGATTGTTTGTTAGCCCGCAAAACAATAAGCGCAACCGCGTTCCTGAGCCCTGTTTATAGCCCATACACCCGATGGTACCACCTGGATTTCCGGTAAGATACCAGCGACCCACTCTTCCTTAACGTCTTCAGGTTGAAGCTTCATAATTTCAGCTGCCACAGCACTATAAACGGTAAGTGCTACGTCACAAACGCCGAACAGTACACCGCTCTGCTGCAGTTCATTTATTCCAATGGCCACATTTCCGATACCGGGTATCTTGTAATCACCTGGTTTTGGTTGCCAGAAGGGATTTCTCATTGCAGCGGTTTTAGTTGCCGGATCATCTGCTTTGAACATTTCGCCAAATTTGTATTTTTTCCAGAGACTGTCTTCCATAGCATATGGGATGGCATCGTGTCTGAGGATCACCATAGCTGTGCAATCTTTTTCGTCAGAACCTGTTTTTTGATTCGTTAACAGGAATACTCTTGGCCATGCGAAAGGCATAATTTCATGAGGTCGGGTGGCATCAAAGACCATCTTGTGTTTGCCTTTAATTTTATCAAACCAGGCATCTACAGAACTCATGGAAGAACTTAAATTTTGAGCATGGCTATCCAGTGGGTTGACTAAACCGGATAAACCGATCACTGCTGCGCCAGCGGCAACTGTTTCTATAAAGCCGCGGCGGCTTGTTGCGTGTTTTGATGAGAGTGACATGATGAATTATATTTAGAGGATTATAAATCAGATTATAGTCAGTATTTAAATATTCAACGGATGATAATATCCATAAAAACATAGTCATACAAATGACCACTCTTAAATTTACGAAACTTTGTTCGTTTTTAAAATGACTTGTTGCAACCCAGAAATGCAGTAAACCACTTAACCATCATGGTAAATTCCGGTTAAGTGGTATTTGTTCAATTACAGGTTGGTAATGGGGAAGGGGCGCTTGTTGTATAATTGTTTCCTAGCCAGCAGTTGCCGGTCCCAGTTCCGTCCCAGATTAAATCTACGGCAGGAAGAAAAGGTAATGGTGATGGTCGGGTCGCGTTGTTTACCAGGTTATTGTCAACTACCCTGGCGAAATCAGCATTGGGTTCAATATCAAATGCTGCTGGTGGAATATTAGCAATCTGGCCAATTGTTAGAGAACTAAATATTCCAATTCCCAAAAAGTCATTTTCTTTTACCTGGTTCTGTTCAATGGTGGTATGATCAGTTCCAACTATAAGAATTCCAATCCCGCTAGGCACAATGGATTCAAACCCGCCATCCGCGGGAGCAAAATTAACATGGTTATTGTCAGTTACAATATTTTTGCTGATCAGAATTCCAGAAGATTCTTTTAATAGCAACTGGGGCAGCAGAACCGCGAGTATGCCGGTTACATTGTTATAGCTGTGGTTCTGAAGAACCTGTACGTTGGAACAGTTCTCCACTTCAATGCCAAGAACATTCTCAAAGGCAGTGCAATGACTAATTTCTATATCAGTTGACTGACCTACATATATGCCGGTATCTGAGTGCCCGCTTGCAGTGCAGTGTTCTATCTTTCCGTTGCTACATACTACAGGGAAGAGGCCATATTCTCCGTTATCAATGGTGATAACTTTCCGGAGAGTGAAACCATCCACCCTGACTAAAAGGACACCATTCTCCTCAAATCCCTGAACAGTTACGTTTTCGAGCGTAAATCCATCGCCATTAGATCTAACGGTAATTCCATTTTCTAATTCTCCGGGATTATTAATCACAACTTTTCCAGTACCTCTGATGGTTATGCCCGGCTTGTCTACCAATACTGAATCATTGTAAACACCTGGCATAATCTTGATAACGTCTCCTGGGCTAGCATCATTAACCGCTTGCTGAATAGAGCCACCCGCTTTAACAGTGATGTCCGGTTTGTCTTTTATACTTGCTTCTGCGCCTCTATTAGTCACATCCAGGCTCGGTTCAGAGTCTTTTTTACAACTAAACAACACGCTAAAAAACAGAATTAGTAATAGTGTAACCTTCACCTGGCTACTAGAATGCCGATTCTTAGATTTCGTGAAAGTTTTCATTTGAACCTCCTTTTTAAGTTGATTAAATAAATAGATTAAATAAAAATTTATTAAGTTTTGACTTTAAACAGCGTTGCGGTTTGGTATGATACCTTCGTGTATTTTAGGTACAACGTATTAACGTACTTTCAGAATCTGGGTCTTATCTCGATCTAAATAAGGGCAGCCTGGGCTCAAAAACAAAAGGGATAATCGAGGGTGCTATTAAATTTACAGATATATTTTGCTTCTTATCCGAACAAATAACCTGTGAAACACTTCACAATTAGCATATTTTAGCTGCACAAAATGCACAGCTTAGAGTTAATATTTATATGGTTCGGATCGGCTTAATTTCAGACACCCACAGTTTTCTTGATGAGTCGGTTTTTCGACATTTTGAGCAGTGCGATGAGATCTGGCATGCTGGCGACTTTGGGAATTTGGAGCTCGCAGAAAAGCTTTCGGCATTCAAGCCATTAAGGGGAGTATATGGCAATATCGATGCAAATGATATTCGCCGCAAATATCCCGAGCATTTAAAGTTTGGCTGTGAGCAGGTGAATGTTTGGATGACTCATATCGGCGGTTATCCGGGTAAGTACAATCCGAAAATAAGGGCAGAAATAAACCAAAATCCACCCGACCTGTTCATATCTGGGCATTCCCATATTTTGAAGGTTATGTTTGATCCGAAAATACAATGTTTACACTTAAATCCCGGAGCTGCGGGAAAAGAAGGTTGGCATAAAGTGCGCACATTGCTTCGGTTTTGCATAACTGAGAAAAATATCCATACATTAGAGGCTATAGAATTGGGTATTAGATAATGTTTAATTTACACTAAGGTATATGCAGGTAGTTAAAACGCTCGGTCAGTTTATCATTGAAAAGCAAAATGATTTTCCTTATGCAAAGGGTGAACTTTCACGGCTGCTCCGCGACATTGGTATCGCCGCTAAAATTGTAAACCGTGAGGTGAACAAAGCGGGCTTGATGGATATTCTGGGTGACGCGGGGACAATGAACATTCAGGGAGAATCTCAAAAAAAGCTGGATGTTTATGCCAACGAGCAATTTATATCAGCGTTACAAAGCGGAGGCGAATGTTGTATTGTAGCTTCTGAAGAGAATGATGAGTTTGTACATATCGACGGTGAGGTTTCAAAAAATGCCAAATATATTGTCGCGATTGATCCGCTCGACGGTTCCTCAAACATTGACGTTAACGTTGCGGTAGGAACTATCTTCTCTATTTACCGACGTAAAACTACGCAAGGAAGAGCTACACTGGAAGATGTTCTGCAAAATGGGACAGAGCAGGTAGCAGCCGGATACGTAATTTATGGTTCTTCAACGATGATGGTTTATACTACGGGCAAAGGCGTAAACGGGTTTACTCTCGATCCTTCAATCGGCGAATTCTGTCTTTCCCATCCTGAGATGAAGATTCCGGCAGACGGTACCATATATTCCATCAATGAAGGTAATTATGTTCATTTTCCTGATGGCGTTAAAAAGTATCTAAAATACTGCCAGGTTGAAGACCTCGTTACCAACCGTCCTTACACGTCCCGATATATTGGTTCCATGGTGGCTGATATTCATCGCAATATGATCAAGGGGGGCGTATTCTTATATCCCACTACTGCAAGTGCCCCTAATGGCAAATTACGTTTAGTATACGAATGCAATCCAATGGCTTTTATTATTGAACAGGCTGGCGGGCGTGCAACCGATGGTTTTCGGCGCATTATGGAGAAAGATGTGGTAAGCTTGCATCAGCGTTCCTGCATTTTCATCGGGTCTGAAAATATGGTACTTAAAGTTGAAGAATTGATGCGTGAATATTCGCCACAGGTGCCTGATAATAGGGTAGTGGAAGCCAAGCTTGAAGATCTGGGCATAATTGGTGGGATAGACTAACTGTATGTGCGCGTAGCTGCTGGCTGCGCTTGTCATTTTCAGCCAGTCAACTAAAAAAGGGAGAAAATTCTATATTTTTTCTCCCTTTTGATATCATAAGCCGTAACCCCTTTAATCTTTTAATTAAATAAATACTTTTTAACTTCCTCTATTTCATCGCCGTTTTTAAACGGTTGTATGACCGTTTCCGATAGCAAAAAGTCTGTACTAATGCTATATCTCTTAACTGTGAAATTTAATAGCAAGTTTTCAACTTCACTCCAATTTCTTCTTATTTGTACGGAGTCCGTAATATTAAATTTAGAAGACAATTCCTGAAACGCTTCATTTGCGCCTTCCTTATGTAAAATTAGTTCTAGTAGCCCTTTATTATCCATGATAATATTTATTCTCGTATGTGTGTTTCATACGCAAGGATTGATGCAAGGTTCGGATAAACTAGATATATTCGCTGATTGCAACCGGAAAGGGAAGAGGAGTAACTGCTACTATTTTTTGTAAAAAAGGAACTTATGTCGTCACAGGGCGCGATTTAACTATATAAGTCCGGTCTTTTATTTTCCATTTCAAATACCGAATCAATTAAAAGATCTCTTTGTTTGCCGGCTTGAACGGCTAATACATCGCAGCGTTCATTTTCCGGATGGCCGGCATGCCCTTTAACCCAGGTGAATTTTACATTATGCAGTTTGTAAACCGATAGGAAACGCATCCATAAATCTTTATTTTTCTTTCCAGCGAAGCCTTTTTTAAGCCAGCCAAACACCCACTTTTTTTCGACTGCATCGATTACATATTTAGAGTCGGAATAGATCGTCACGTCCTGGCCAGGTTTTTTTAAAGCTTCCAGACCCACTATAACGGCAAGCAACTCCATGCGATTATTGGTTGTCAGCCGGTAACCACCAGAGATCTCTTTGTAATGATTACCTGCGCGTAAAATCGTTCCAAATCCCCCAGGACCTGGATTTCCGCTTGATGCTCCATCGGTGAATAATTCTATCATTTAAACTGTGAGTAAAGAGCGCAATATTACTGATTTTGTTTCTCTGGCATCGGTATAACCGGTTATTTTATCCTAATGGGAACCGAAAATGCGAACTGTTTTTAAAATAATATTATTTAATGTATTGTATTCCAGCGGGATGTGTTTAGCAATGACTTTTTTGCCCCGATTGGACAAATAAATTTGTAAAAATTGTCAAATTGGTTACTTTTGCAGACACAATAAACGGTAGATGTAGCTCAGTTGGTTAGAGCATCGGTTTGTGGTACCGAGGGTCGTGGGTTCGAGCCCCATCATTTACCCCAGAAAGCCTTTCAGAAATGGAAGGCTTTCTCTGTTTTAAAGCGGATGATTTGTTATTATCCGATATAACGCAAGACATCCACCAAACTCGTCCCAATATAATCCGCCTCGCTGTTGGGATAGTTATTGTTGGTGTCAAGTAAAAATGAGACAATCCTCAGCTCTTTCGCTGCTTTAATTTCCGATTCCGGATCATCTCCCACAACGAGCAAATCAGAAACCTGCAATTGGTATTTCTCCATAATCTTTATCATCGCATCTTTCTTGGTCATTTCACTTATGTCCGGATCAATCACAAAGATTTCGGTGAAATCGTGCGAGATGTTTAATGACCTGATTTTACTCTCCTGTAATTTCTTAAAGCCGGTAGTGATCAGAAATTTCCGCGTATCTAAATTTCTTATTAACTGATATTCCTTGAAATAATTCATCTCCTCATTGTAGGTTAAATTCCTAAGAAGGTCAAGAGCTGTGTCCGTTAAGTTGTTAGGAAAGTTGAACTGATCTGCGACCTTTTGAAAGGGGATACGCATAATCTGTTTTTTTGCATCATCAATTGTAGCTTCGGGAAGATGGTATTCCGGTGATTTCAAAAGCTCAAAAAGGGGAGCGAATAGTTTTTCGCCAATAGAACTTACAGGATAAATGGTATTATCAAGATCAAGAATTAAGTTTAGCATATTCTCTGAATTTGTTCTATAACATCGTCTGCCTGCGTTTGTTCAGGACGGACTCTCTCAGATTAGTCCATAGAAATTGCTTAACCTGAATTCTCTATGGAACGGAATCTGCCAGGTTTAAAAATTTTCGTCATGAATCATTAATATAATAATGTTAAAATGTTTTAAATAGTATTTCTTACGCAGTTAGCTGTTCATTAACGAGTTATGAATAAATATATCTTTTTTACTAAAATAACTTCTTATAATATAGGTTAAATACCTTCAATTAAATTTGGAGAATATTGTAATTTATTTATATTTGTAGTGCCCTCCCAAAGGGCATGTTTTTCATAGGTAGATGTAGGGTCGAATACTTGTATTCGGCCCTTTTTTTGTTCCATATAATTTTCCACCTTTAGCAGAATGACTGAACGAAAAATTGCCATAGCGGTTACAGGGGCAAGTGGAGCAATTTATGCCCGCATACTATTAGAAAAAATGTTAATGCTGCGAAATCAGATAAAAGAGATTGCAGTAGTGATGTCAGACAATGCAAAATCAGTCTGGAAGTTTGAGCTCGGCAATGAGAATTACAAAAACTATGATTTTAAGTTTTACGATAAAAACGATTTCATGTCGCCGATTGCTTCGGGATCTGCCCGCTTTGATACGATGATCATATGTCCCTGTTCTGCTGGTACCCTTGGCAGAATAGCTAGCGGAGTGTCTAACGACCTCACGACACGTGCAGCCGACGTAATGCTTAAAGAGAGGCGCAAGCTAATTCTACTACTCAGGGAAACGCCATTAAACCTCATTCAAATAAACAACATGAAAACGGTAACGGAAGCTGGAGCAATTGTGTGTCCGGCAACCCCATCCTTTTACAGTTTGCCAAAAACGGTTGACGAAGTTGCGGAAACCGTTATCAGCAGGGTAATTGATCTTGCAGGCTTAGATAATGATTCATACCGGTGGGGCCAACCTTAGATAACCGCCGCGGATTTTTACTGCGGGAACATCATTCTTCAAATCTAACACTCCCGACTATTTATTATCTTTGCGGCTTCTATGAACAAGAAAGTCGCATTTTACACACTTGGTTGCAAACTGAATTATTCGGAGACCTCCACGATCGGTCGCCAGTTTTCGAAAGCAGGTTTTGATACGGTTGCTTTTACCGACCAAGCCGACGTATATGTGATTAATACCTGTTCGGTTACCGAAAATGCTGATAAAAAGTGCAGCAGAGTAGTTAAAGAAGCGCTTAAGCATTCGCCGAACGCCTATATTGCTATTGTGGGTTGTTATGCCCAGCTGAAGCCGGCCGAAATATCCGCCATTCCCGGAGTGGATATAGTGCTGGGCGCAGCCGAGAAATTTCAGATCACCGAACACATTTCCGATCTCACTAAACAACCGAAAACGCTTATTTTCAACCAGGAGATTGAGCACACTAATCAGTTTATCCCGGCCTTTTCCATTGGAGACAGGACCCGCACTTTCTTAAAAGTTCAGGATGGCTGCGATTACTCTTGCACTTTCTGTACTATTCCGCTTGCCCGCGGTGCCAGTCGTAGCGATACTATTGAGAACGTGGTTAAACAGGCCGAGGAAATAGCAGCGTCGGGTATCAATGAAATTGTACTCACAGGTGTGAACCTGGGCGATTTCGGTATTAGGGAAGGCAAGCGTGAGAATCGCTTTTTAGATCTGATCATCGCCCTGGATGAAGTAAAGGGAATCAACCGTTTCCGTATCTCATCTATCGAGCCTAACCTGTTAACTAACGAGGTTATCGATTTTGTCGCCTCCTCGAAGCGCTTTGTGCCCCATTTTCACATACCATTGCAATCCGGCTCTAATAAGATCCTTGGCTTAATGCGCCGTCGTTACCGTCGCGAACTCTACACAGAACGGGTCGCGAAAATTAAAGAAGTCATGCCCGATTGTTGTATTGGGGTGGATGTAATTGTTGGCTTTCCTGATGAAACAAGAGAAGATTTTTTGGATACCTACAATTTCCTGAATGAATTAAATGTCTCGTACCTGCATGTTTTCACTTACTCTGAGCGAGAAAACACGCCAGCGGCGGAAATGCCGAACCCTGTTCCGGGTTCTCAGCGAGCTGACCGCAGTAAGATGCTGCATATTTTGTCTGAGAAGAAGCGTCGGGCCTTTTATGTTAGTCAGGCAGGCAAGGATGCTGAAGTACTGTTTGAAGGCGATCATAAAGATGGATTTATGCATGGTTTCAGTCGTAACTACGTTAAAGTGAAAACTGCTTACGATCCTTTGCTCGTTAATGACATCAAATCTGTTAAACTCATCGCGGTAGCCGACGATGGCGATATGGAGGTCGAAGAATACCGGGAAGTACTAAGCCATTAGTACATGTGTTATAATTTATTATTTCAAGCAGCGGCCGAAGATTCAAAGAGGAAAGCACCATAGTAAGCATTGCAGTGTGTGCTCGTTTTTTTCTGCTTGATGTGAATCTTATTGTTCAAATCCAAATCCTCCCTTTCATCTTTTAAGCTTTATTGTATATTTAGGGCATGTTTCCAACTATAACTTACCTTATCGAGTACCTGTTCGGTATTCATGTTCCGCTTCCAATACAAACTTTCGGATTTTTTGTAGCCTTTGCATTTGTGGCCGCCTATTGGGCCTTTTCACAGGAATTCAAGCGTAAAGAAAAACAAGGCCTAGTTTATCCATTCACCCGCAGTGTAAAAGTCGGCGAACCGGCAACCCTGTCAGAAATGGTCTTAAACGGCTTTTTTGGATTTGTTGTAGGTTATAAGCTTCTTGGCGGATTATTCAATTACAGCGAGTTTGTCGCTAATCCGCAGAGTTTTATTCTTTCAACGCAGGGTAGTTTTCTCGGCGGAGTTTTATTAGCTGCTGTTTTTGTTTATTGGGCTTATTCCGAAAAGAAGAAAGAACAGCTTCCACATCCAAAAATTGTTAAAGAAACCGTTCACCCATACCAATTGATGGGCACCCTAATTATGTGGGCTGCTTTATGGGGATTCTTAGGCGCTAAGATATTTCATAACCTGGAGTACTGGGATGAGTTTATGAAAGACCCCATTGATGGTTTGCTTTCTTTCAGCGGCCTTACTTTTTATGGCGGTTTGATCTGTGGTGGTGCTGCGGTTCTCTATCACGCTAATAAATACGGAATCAAGTGGATTCATATGCTGGATATTGGTGCACCCGGAATGATGCTGGCTTATGCTGTGGGCCGTATCGGTTGTCATATGTCTGGTGATGGTGATTGGGGAATTGAAAACATTGCTCCTAAACCGTCCTGGTTAGGCTGGGCTCCGGATTGGGTTTGGTCGTTTAAGTATCCCCATAACGTGGTTAACGAAGGGACTCCAATTCCGGGTTGCGTTGGCAATTTTTGCAATGAACTGCCTGTTGCTGTATTTCCAACGCCTTTCTACGAAGTCGTTGTTTGCTTGATCCTTTTTGCTGTATTATGGTCGCTTCGTAGCTATATAAAGATTCCCGGTTTGATGTGGTCTATATATCTGATCTTTAACGGGCTTGAAAGATTTTTTATAGAGTTGATCCGCGTTAATTCAAAATACCATGTGATGGGTTTAAGCTTCACCCAGGCAGAACTGATTTCGTTCATATTAGTAATAGGGGGCATCATCGGGGTCATTTTGTCGATGAATAACGCAAGGAAGCATCCTGAAACCATACCGGCGGTTTAACTATGGATCTATCAACTCTCATACCCGGTGTTATTGATCTGAGTAAAAAGGTTGGCGAGTTTATCCGCCAAGAGTCGCTCGTCTTTGACAGTGCCCATATCGAGTATAAAGGCCTCCATGATATGGTTTCATACGTTGATAAGACTGCGGAAGAAATGCTGGTGAAGGGGCTTTCTGTTCTGTTACCGGAGGCGGGATTTATAACTGAGGAAGAAACGATTGTCAAACAAAGCGAACTTTACAGCTGGATCATAGATCCCCTGGATGGAACCACTAATTTTATTCATGGAATACCAACCTTCTCCATTAGTATTGCGCTTCAATACCAGAAGGACTTGATTCTGGGAGTAGTGTATGAAATAAATCGTGATGAATGTTTCTATGCCTGGAAAGATGCGGGGGCATTCTTGAATGGCAAGCCTATCTCCGTATCGCTCGCTCCCAAACTTGAGAACACCCTACTGGCAACCGGCTTTCCGTTTTATGATTTTGAAAAGCAGGAACCTTATTTGGAAGTTTTTAAAGAGGTAATGAGGAAATGTCACGGCATTCGCCGTATAGGTTCCGCAGCTATAGATCTGGCTTATGTCGCCGCTGGTCGGTTTGATGGCTATTTTGAATATAATTTAAATTCATGGGATATCGCAGCAGGCATTGTGCTGGTCAGAGAGGCTGGAGGTGAGGTGTGCGATTTTGCGGGTGGCAATGAGATCATACCTAAACGGGAAGTAATCGCTACCAATGGTAAGCTTACCCAGGAGCTGTTAGAGATCATTTCGAGACATTTTATAACAGAGAAACCGTAACCAAAATTAATTGTATGTCAAAGACTCAAAAAGTAATCCTGGGAGCATTAGCGGTATTTATAATTATCCAGTTCTTCAGGCCCGAAAAGAATGAATCCTCAGCGCCCACTCCGAATGAACTATTCGCGCACTACCAGGCACCTGATTCGTTAAAACAGCTGATTAAAACCGCTTGTTACGATTGTCATTCAAATAATACAGTGTATCCATGGTATTCGCAGATTCAACCGATAGCCTGGTGGCTTAATGATCATATTAAAGAAGGAAAAAGGAAGTTTAATTTTTCTGAATTCACTTCCTATGAAGCTAAAAAAGCAGATCATAAAATGGAGGAATTTATTGAAATGGTGAAGGAAGAAGAAATGCCCCTTAAATCATATTCGATTATACATACCGATTCAAGACTTACACAGGAGCAAAGGATAGCGATTACCGAATGGGCATCTGGTATTCGTAAACAAATCCAGCCTAATATCCAATAAAACTTACCCGACTGAGCTTTAAAAAAAAAAAATTATTTGGCCCTGTTATTAGAGAGCCCTTCCAAACGAAAAAACGACCGTCATCACTGGCGGTCGTTTTTTTTGTATGAGGTAACGAGAACCACTTCTCATTTACCGCTCAATCCAGAATGAAATTTGGTCCGGCAATAAAAGAAATGCGCAATATTGTGGTGCTTTCTTCAGTTCTAAATAGTTCTTCTTCAGCTCGTGCTAGATAAAAAGCTCTCCAGATGGTTTAGATCTGAAGAAAAGGATTCCAAGAATTCAATAAGAATTGTATCAGTCAGGTTTCGGGTAGGTTCCAGAACGGTGTAACGCTGCTTTCTCTGGGCTAACAAGGTACTCGCTATGTGCTTACTGTGTGTTTACAGTATGTTGATCGAAGGATGACATAGTAAGCACATAGTAAGCACATACTAAGCATATAGTAATCATCGAGTAAGCGTAAAAGAAAAGGCGAGTTTTTAGAGGACCTCCAGCGAGCGGATTTATTAGGTTTTAAATTAAAAAAGCCATCCTCCGGTTGGTTCGGGGATGGCTTTTTTAATAAAGTATTCTGTAGATCCTAATGGGTAAGGATAACGTTATTTAATTGATTATAAAACCTGACAAAGGTATAGGCCAGATTACAAAAGGATTACAGCGCTTCTGAAACTACTTCAGTAACTTCAGGAACCATTCGCTTTAATAAATTTTCAATACCGGCTTTGAGAGTGATGGTTGATGAAGGGCAGCCGCTGCACGAGCCACGAAGCTCGACAGTTACAATTCCCTCGTTAAATGACTTATAGCTGATTGCTCCACCATCCTGTTCTACGGCAGGGCGTACATAGTCATTTAATATCTGCTGAATTTTGATTTCCGTATCGGTACCTTCAAAATCAGCGGTTTTCTGTTCGGTTTCAACAACTTTCAACTCAGATTCTACTGCACCCTTAACGAATTCTTTCAATAGGGGTTCAATATCAGCCCAGTCAGATCCTTCAGCTTTGGTTATGGTAACAAAGTTACTGGCGAAGAACACACCTGTAACGAAGTTAAACCTAAACAGTTCGCGGGCGAAAGGTGAACTTTCAGCACTTTCTTTTGTCGGAAAGTCGATACTGTTGTTGATCAATAATTTATTTACAAGGAACTTCATGGTAGCCGGGTTAGGCGTACCTTCTGTATAAACGTTTATAGTGGATGTTGCTGCGCTCATGAATCAAAAATTTATGATTGTAAAATTAGCCAATTATAATTACATGTCTTTTATACCGCCGGGTATTTTACATGTAGCTGATACTAAATGCCGGTGTAGTTCTGAGGACTGATGTTTTTTATCTCTTCCTTGACTGCATTCGAAACATTTAATTTTTCAACAAACTCGCCTATAGAATCGGCATTAATCTGTTGATTAGTACGGGTGAGTTCCTTTAAAGCTTCATAAGGATTAGGATACCCTTCGCGGCGAAGGACTGTTTGAATGGCTTCTGCAACAACTGCCCAATTATCTTCAAGGTCACGGCGGATCGCATCTTCATTTAATAAAAGCTTATTCAATCCTTTAACAGTAGACTTGATTGCGATAAGGGTATGAGCCAAAGGAACGCCTATATTGCGTAATACCGTTGAATCGGTCAGGTCTCTTTGCAACCTTGAAACCGGAAGTTTAGCGGCAAAGTGCTCAAACAGGGCATTTGCAATTCCCAGATTACCTTCAGAATTTTCGAAGTCAATCGGATTCACTTTATGCGGCATAGCTGATGAACCTACTTCGCCAGCTTTTATTCGCTGTTTAAAGTAATTCATCGAGATATAAGTCCACATATCCCGGTCAAGGTCGATCAGGATATTATTGATACGCTTTAGCGCATCGCATTGCGCTGCAAAATTGTCGTAATGCTCAATCTGGGTAGTATACTGCGACCGGTTAAGTCCGAGGTTTTTGTTTACAAAATTGTTGGCAAATGCCTTCCAGTCGGTCTCCGGATATGCGACATGATGCGCATTAAAATTGCCCGTAGCTCCGCCAAATTTAGCCGAATATGGAATAAGTTTCAGTTGTGATGTTTGAACACCCAGCCTTTCGATAAACACATTGATCTCTTTGCCCAGGCGTGTTGGCGAAGCCGGTTGTCCGTGGGTGTGAGCAAGCATAGGCAAGCTGGCCCAGTCTGCTGCAAGCTTTTCCAGTAATTCATGCAATTCCGCTAAAGCGGGATAGTATGAATTCTCCATACCGAGCTTAAAGGAATAGGGAATTGAAGTATTGTTTATATCCTGAGAGGTTAAGCCGAAATGAATAAACTCTTTAAATTCATCCAGCGAAAGCTGAGTAAATTTTTCTTTAATAAAATACTCCACCGCCTTAACATCATGATTGGTGACTTGCTCTATTTGTTTTACTGCCTCGGCGTCACCATCATTAAACTCCTTGTAAATGTTACGGAGTGCCTCAAATTTCTGACTGTCAAAATTCTCTAATTGTGGCAGGGGCAGTTCGCATAAAGCGATGAAGTACTCGATCTCTACATATACTCTGTATTTAATTAATGCGGCTTCAGAAAAGTAGGCCGAAAGATCAGAAGTGGTTTTACGATACCGACCATCAATAGGAGATATGGCAGTTAGTGGAGAAAGGCTCATGCTATAAAATTTTCGCAAAGTTATAAAATAATAAAGGGCAGCAAATTTTGGTACTCAATCATTTCGTGTTCCTGCCGAATTATAGCATAGGCACAGGTACTATCCCTTATTGATAAAAAACCTACAGGAAACTTTGAAGTTAAAAATAGTTTCCATAGTTTTATTGTGTAATCTAGTAAAGAGTTGGAATTAAAAGAACACATTATTACTCAGGCAGATATGCTTTTTTGCCAGTATGGGATTAAGAGCGTTACTATGGATGATATTGCCAGGCATTTGGGCATGTCGAAGAAGACAATCTATCTCAATTACACCGATAAGAATGCTCTGGTGGTTGAACTGATGCGGGAAAAGCTGGAGAACCAGGTATGTGTAATGGATCATTGCATAGACAATTCAGAGGATGCTGTTCACGAAGTGTTTTTTGCTGTAACACAAATGCAGCATTTGTTATCTAAGATGAACCCGATGTTATTTTATGATCTTCAAAAGTACTATCCGGAAGCATGGCAGTTTTATGTAACCTTTAGAGAGAAGAAATTATTTAAGGTGATACATGACAATTTAAAAAGAGGCATTTCAGAGGGGAATTATCGCAAAGAGATCAATGTTGATATATTAACTTGGATGCGGATAGGGCAAATTGATACGGTTTTAAGTCAAAACACCTATCCAATGGATGAATACAATATTGCTCTTCTGATGACTGAAATCACCGAGCATTTTCTATATGGCCTCTGTACACCCAAGGGTTATAAACTGATTGATAAGTACAAACAAATTGCTGAAAAAGTTAAAGAAGAAAAATGAAACACAAACTAATTACCTTTTTACTTTGCCTGGTTTTGGGCCTTGAAGCATGGGGACAATCAGGAGAGCCACTAGTTTATAGCCTTACTTTAAAGGAAGCAATTGACTATGCTCAAAACCATCAGAGCACGGTTTTAAACGCACGTGTGGATGAGCAGATTGCTAAAAATACGGTCAAGCAAACTTTGGGAATTGGTTTACCTGAAATTAGCGGGAATGCTAATTTCTCGGATTATATTAAAGTACCCACTAGTTTGTTGCCTGGAGAAATATTTGGTCAGCCGGGAACTCAGATACCCGTTAAATTTGGGGTTAAATACCAGTCGTCAATTGGGTTAGAGCTAAACCAGCTGATCTTTGACGGTTCTTACCTGGTTGGATTGCAGGCGTCGAAAACATTCAGGGAACTGTCAAGTAAGAATCTTCGGCGTAGTTTGATTGAGACCGCGGTAGCAGTAAGCCAGGCTTACTATACAGTTTTAGTGAGAAATGAGCAGCTTGAATTACTCGATGCAAATATTGCCCGACTAAAAAAATCTTTATTTGACACTGAGGCGATGTTTAAGAATGGCTTCGTAGAAAAGATAGATGTAGATCGGCTGAATGTATTGAATAATAACCTGGTGACTGATCGTGAGAACGTGATCCGGCTGATGGCAGTAAGTTTAGATATGCTTAAGTTTCAAATGGGAATGCCCATAGAAACCAAGCTTTCTTTGAAAGATGACATTGAGGGTTTGCAAAGTTTGGAAGAAGCAGCGCTTGTTGTTGACTCTACCGCATACCGAAATAGAATTGAATACTCGCTCCTGCAGACTCAGAAGAAACTGAATGAACTCGACCTGAAGCGTTATAAGAGCCTGTTTCTACCAACACTTAAAGGTTTTGCCAATACATCGAACAGCTATCAATCTAATTCCTATTCAGCGTTGTTTGATCAGAATTTCCCAACAACGGTAATTGGCCTGCGCTTATCTGTTCCGCTAATTTCTGGCGGCCAGAAACTTTACCAAATGCGAAATGCAAAGTTAGAAGTTCAAAAATCGGAGAATGAGCTGGTCAACCTAAGAAATGGAATCAACCTGGAGATAGGGAACGCGCAAACTGCCTATCAGAATGGAGTAAATTCTTTAGACAATCAGAAAAGAAATATTGAACTGGCCACAGAGGTAGTTCGAGTGTCGAGGATCAAGTATGAGCAGGGGGTTGGATTTAGCCTGGAGGTTACCACTTCGGAAACAGCATTGATTGAAGCTCAAAATAATTATATAACAGCTTTATACGACTTGTTGATCAACAAAATAAACCTGGATAAAGCATCCGGAAAAATTAATTATTAATCGAACTATTACCACATATAAAATGAAACGGATAATATCAATCGCTGTAGTGATTTTCCTGGCATCGTGTGCAGGAAAATCTACCGATAAAAAGTCAGAGCTTGAAAAGCTTAAAAAAGAGCGTACGGAAATAGATACCCGGATTGCTGCCCTGGAAGCTGAAATTGGTACAAGGGGAGCTCCTGCCGCCCCAAAAGAGGTCACAGTTTTTGAGGTTTCTGAAAATGCTTTTAAAAACTTTGTAGAGATACAGGGAAAGGTAGATGCGGAAGAGAACGTACAAGTGACACCTGAAGCGCCCGGTGTTGTTACTGCGGTGTACGCGCAAATAGGACAGAGAGTTGGCCGCGGACAAGTACTGGCGCAAATTGACGATAAAGTTCTGGACCAGAATATGGCCGAGCTAAAGACTCAGCTGCAACTGGCTGATGCCCTCTTTCAGCGTCAAAAAAATCTATGGGACCAAAAGATAGGTACAGAGGTTCAATATCTAAACGCAAAAACGCAGAAAGAGAGTGTTGAGCGACGTATTTCCACGTTGCGCTCTCAGGCCTCCATGTATAAGATTAAGGCGCCGATCTCAGGTACTATTGACGAAATGGAACTAAAAGTGGGACAGGCAGTAACCCCGGGTGTTTCAGGTATCCGTATTATTAACGCTTCAAACCTTAAAGTTAAAGCCCAGGTAGCAGAGTCATATGCTGCCAGGGTTAACCAAGGCGATGAAGTTAGTATCATTTTACCTGACGTACCTGATACCCTTCAAACAAAACTTTCTTTTGCGTCGAAAACTATCGATCCAGTCTCAAGAAGCTTTAACGTAGAAGTGAAATTACCCTCAAAAGCTACTTTCCGTCCAAATATGCTGGCAGTACTTAAGATCGTGGATTATAAAAACGATAAAGCTTTAATAATTCCGGTTAACTCAATACAGAAGGCAGAAAGCGGTGACTACGTCTTCATTGCAGATAAGGGCAAGGCTAAAAGGGTTAATATTGAAGCGGGTAAAGTATCTGAAGGTAAAGCAGAGATCTTATCCGGGTTGAAATCTGGTGATAAGGTTATTACCGCCGGCTTCCAGGATTTGAATGAGGGGGATATAATAAAATTTTAGGTATAAAAGATTATCAGCTTGCATTGCTTGCAGGTTAGGTCAGTTGATTTTAACTATATTCAAATGAAAGACGTAGATAAAGAATTCGGACCGTCCAGTTGGGCGATTGACAATAAAACTGCAATTTATGTTCTTACAGTTATTATAGCTGTAATGGGATATTTCTCCTATATGGGATTGCCTAAAGAGAACTTTCCGGAAGTTATAATTCCCAAGATCTTCGTCACTACTGTTTACCCTGGTACTTCACCAGAGAATATGGAAAACCTGGTGACCAAGCAGATTGAAAAGGAACTTCAGTCAACGTCAGGGCTGAAAAAAGTTACTTCAAATTCTTTCCAGGATTTCTCTATAATCACTGCTGAGTTTAATACCAGCATCGATATTACGGACGCCAAGCAAAGGGTGAAGGATGCGGTTGACAAAGCGGATCTGCCAAATGACTTACCGGATGAGCCAAATGTTCAGGATATAAACCTGGCCGATCTGCCAATTATGTACGTCAACATTTCCGGCGATTTTGACCTGAAACGTTTGAAGGAGTATGCCGATGAACTGGAGGACCGTATCGAGGGCCTGAAAGAGATTTCGGGAGTCGATGTGGTTGGTGCTTTGGATCCGGAAGTTCAGATCAATGTTGATTTAAATAAGATGGCTGCTGCGCAGATCTCTTTCAGGGATATTGAGTCGGCGGTTGGTTATGAAAACCTTACTATCTCGGGCGGTACCGTAAAAATGGATGGCGTGCGCAGAACTTTAAATATTAAGAATGAGTTTAAAAATGCGGACGAGATAGCTAATCTGATCATCAAAACTCCGACAGGTGCATCGGTCTATTTGAGAGATATTGCTGATGTAAAGGATTCTTTTAAAGAGCAGGAAAGTTATGCCCGTTTATATGGTAAAAACGTAATAACGCTGAACGTTAAAAAGCGAAGCGGCGAAAACCTGATTGAAGCATCTGATAAGATCAATGCGCTGATAGCGGACATGAAGGGCAAGGAATTGCCTAAAAATTTGCAGGTAACCGTTACCGGCGATCAGTCAGATCAGACCCGAACTACGTTGCATGATCTGATTAACACGATTATCATCGGTTTTATACTGGTTACTATAATCCTGATGTTTTTCATGGGGGTCACAAACGCGCTGTTTGTGGCGCTGTCTGTTCCGCTTTCTATGTTCATTGCCTTTATGGCTATGCCCGCACTTGGAGGAATGCTTGGGTTTAGCTTTACTATGAATATGATTGTATTGTTCTCGTTCTTACTGGGATTGGGAATCGTTGTGGATGACGCCATAGTGGTAATTGAAAATACCCATCGGATTTTCGATAATGGAAATGTGCCTATTGTTAAAGCTGCAAAAGTAGCAGCGGGTGAAGTTTTTATGCCCGTTCTCTCGGGAACCTTAACCACTCTGGCTCCATTTGTTCCATTACTATTCTGGCCTGGAGTAATTGGGGAATTCATGTTCTTTTTACCAGTAACATTGATTATTACGTTATTGGCTTCCCTGGTGGTGGCTTATATCATCAACCCGGTATTCGCTGTCGACTTCATGCATCCGGAGGATCATATTAATAGAAAACCTACGTTTGATAGACAGGTTAAACGCACTCTAATGATCTTTGCCGGGTTGGCCGTACTGGCTTACCTGATTAACTTTGGCTTTGGAAACCTGGTTGTGTTTATTGCTATTTTATACCTGATCAATCACTTTTTTCTTACAGGTGTCATTCATAATTTTCAGACCAAGGTTTGGCCTAATATTCAGAATAAATATGTCCGCGTCCTTGATTGGGCTCTCGACCGTCCACGTACCATGTTATGGAGCACCGTTGGATTGCTGATATTTACCATTGCGCTAATTGGAGTTATTCCTCCTAAAGTAGTGTTCTTCCCAACCGGTGATCCAAACTTTGTTTACGTTTATATTAGCCTTCCCGTAGGTACAGACCAAGCTTATACTAATCAAGTGGTTAAGAAGGTCGAAGAAACCGTAACCAAAGCTGTTGATGGAAAGAACAACCCGGTTGTATCATCAATCATCTCTAACGTAACAGTGGGGGTAACAGATCCGCAGGATGAAGATCAGGGTAATTATCCCAACAGAGGTAAAGTCACTGTGGCATTCGTTCAGTACGGTCTGCGTGATGGGGTGAATACAGCTGTGTATCTGGATAAGATCCGTAAAGAAGTAAAAGGCATTCCCGGCGCTGAAATTACGGTAGCACAAGAGCAGGGTGGCCCGCCAACATCTAAGCCTATCAGTATCGAAATTACAGGTGATGAGTTGGATTCGCTCGTGAAAGCATCCGAGCAGCTGAAGGCATATTTGGAGACGAAGCAAATTGCGGGGATTGAGGAATTGAAGTCTGATTTTCAGAACAATAAGCCCGAGATTATTTTTGATATAAACCGCGAACGTGCTAACCGGGAAGGTATCTCGACAGGCCAGATCGGATCGGATCTACGGACTGCTATCTATGGAAAAGAGGTTTCTAAGTTTCGGGATGCTGACGAGGATTATGAAATTAATCTTCGTGCCCGAGAAGAACAGCGAAATGATCTGCAGGCATTACGCAATATGAAGGTCACCTACAGGGATATGGGGATGGGTGGCATTATCCGGCAGGTTCCTTTGTCGTCGTTTGCCGATATCGACTATGTAAATACCTATGGTGGTATTAAGCGCAAGCAGGAGAAACGGATTATTATATTGTCGTCAAATGTGTTGGGTGATTACAACCCTAACGAGGTTGTGACAAACATTCAGAATGAAATTAACCAGTTTCATGCTCCTGCTGGCGTTCAGATAAAAATGGCAGGTGAACAGGAAGAGCAGATGGAGACTGCAGCCTTTTTAGGAACGGCACTGTTAGTCGCTTTGGGACTTATTTTAATAATTCTGGTTACACAGTTCAACTCGGTCAGCAAACCTCTTATCATCCTTAGCGAGATTGTATTCAGTATAATCGGTGTGTTGCTGGGAATAACCATTTTTCGCATGGAAATGTCGATAGTAATGTCGGGGATTGGTATCGTTGCGTTGGCAGGTATTGTAGTTCGGAATGGTATTTTGCTTGTAGAGTTCACCGATCTGATGATCGAACAGGGCATGTCAGTTAAAGAGGCGGTAATAGAGGCGGGACGTACGCGGATGACACCAGTGTTGTTAACCGCAACGGCCACCATGCTCGGATTAATTCCTTTAGCTATTGGTTTTAACATAGATTTCGCCAGGCTCTTAACAGAATTCGAGCCGCATATATTCTTCGGCGGGGATAACGTTGCCTTCTGGGGACCTTTATCATGGACTATGATCTTCGGGCTCGGTTTTGCAACTTTTCTTACATTGATACTGGTGCCATGTATGTATCTACTAGCAGATATTAATTCTAGAAAAGTAAAAGGCTGGTTTAGAAAAGCCGCTTAACGTTTTAGGGAAGTGTCTGATCATTTGTGTTAGACACTGTTTCACTGTTTAAAAAATTGACAATAAAAAAGCCGTCGTAATTTCTTACGACGGCTTTTATGCTTTATTTAGTGATTAGTGTTGAACTGAATCAACTTTAGCATCAGCAGCAGAATCAACAGTATCGATAGTTGCATCAGCAGTTGAATCGATTGCGTCAGTAGTTGCTTCAGCAGTAGAATCAATTGAATCAGAAGCATTGTTTTCACTTTGATTAGTGTTACAAGCTGCAACTGATAAAGAGATAGCTAAAGCCAGGAAACCGAATTTGAATAGATTTTTCATGTTGTTTAAGTTGAATTATTTGAATGTTAATACGGTTAACTTAAAAAGGTAACCCGTCGAGTAAAGAAGAGATAAAAAAACCATCACCCGAAAGGGTGATGGTCCTATTAAAGATTAATCAATTAGTTTTGAACTGAATCAACTTTAGCATCAGCAGCAGAATCAACAGTGTCGATAGTTGCATCAGCAGCTGAATCAATTGCGTCAGTAGTTACTTCAGCAGTAGAATCAATTGAATCTGAAGCTGCGTCTTCGCTTTGGTTAGTGTTACAAGCTGCAACTGATAAAGAAATAGCTAGGGCTAAGAAACCGAATTTGAATAAGTTTTTCATTCTAATGTTTTGTGTTTGTTTTAAATAATTACTGTTAATACTTAAACTTTCAAAAGGTAACCCCATAAATAAAAAAAAAACCGCCTGAATCTTTCAGACGGTTTTATATTTAGGAACAAATTACAACGTTGATGTATCTGCAGTATCTGTCATAGTGGTGTCCATCATCGTAGTGTCAGACATTGTTGTATCATTTTTGTCACCATCCGCTTTATTAGTATTACAAGCTGCGACCGACAAAGTTAGCGTGATGGCTAAAAAGCCATATTTGAATACATTTTTCATAGTGGTTTTTTTTAAGTTTGAAGTTATTATTAATACCCCGAAAGCTGATAGGTAACCCAGAGCGCTCCCGGGACAAACAAAATTATATTTCCCTATCATTGGGTTACAATTTCAAATATTAAGTATTAAGAGTGAGCAAAGAGATAAAAAGTTCAGTTCCAGCGGATAGTGAGGTGATTGTAGGAATTCTGAATGACTCAAAGCATACGCTCAACCAGATATATAAATCTTATTTTCCGATGGTTTTACAGCTAGTGCTGAACAACAATGGAAATGAAGACGATGCCAAGGACATCTTCCAGGAATCGGTTATCGTACTTTATAATAAGGTAAAAAGCGGAGGTTTCGAGTTAAACAGCAAGCTGAAAACATTTATTTATTCTGTTTGCCGTCGTTTATGGTTGAAGCGGCTGAATCAAAAAAGCAGGAACGTTTCCGGAGACTTGATCGATTTAGAAAATGTAGAAGCCGTGGATCTGGATCTGGCCTATCATGAAGAGAAAGATGCCCAGTTCCGACAGATGGATAAAGCATTGAAACTGCTAGGTGAACCCTGTAAAACGATTATTGAAGATTACTATATGCAGAACAGGTCTATGCAGGATATCAGCGAGAAGTTTGGATACACCAATGCTGATAATGCCAAAACGCAAAAGTATAAATGCCTGCAGCGCCTGAAAAAATTATTTTTCCAGGTATAATAACGAGAAGATGAACAGTGAATTAGAATTGATCAACAAGATTGAAGCTTATTTAAGAGGTGAATTATCAGTGGAGGAGCAAACCGCTTTTGAGAAACTGAGGAATGAGGATGCTGCCATTGATCATAAAGTAGTGGAACACAAAAACTTTCTTAGCCACATTACGGAATATGCCGAACGTAAACAATTAAATGCCGATATGGATGCGGCCCATGCGTTGCTGGATATCGAGGCGCTAAAGGAGGATCTTACTCCTGCCTCCTTTAAGATCCGGACTTTGATTAGTAAATACCGTTTCAACACGGCAATCGCCGCCGCTGTGGCTATCTTCACCGTCTTTGCCACCCTGTTTTCAACGGGCTATTTTGATAAAACTGTTACGAATAACTACAGTGCCCTGAGACGCGATATTAACAGTATCAAGCGGTCTCATAACGCATTGATCAAAGGGATAAATGATTTACCCGCAAAAGGCCCTGCAAGCCCCGGCCAGTTTGGCGGAACGGGCTTTGCGCTTTCTGCAGATGGTTATGTGGTTACCAATTATCATGTAGTTAAAGATGCTGATTCGGTATATGTGCAAAATTCTGAAGGCACATCTTTTAAAGTAAAACAGATCTACGTAGATCCTGCTTACGATATTGCTGTTCTCCAGATTGTCGACACAGGGTTTAAGCCTTTGTCTTCACTTCCATACACATTTAAGAAGTCCGGCTCTGATCTTGGAGAGGATGTTTATACAATTGGTTTCCCACGCGAGGACCATGTGGTGAATCGTGGCTATTTAAGTTCGCTGACTGGTTATAACGGCGACACGGTGGCGTACCAGGTTGATATATCTGTAAACCCTGGTAATAGTGGAGGCCCGCTGCTTGACAGTAAAGGAAATGTGGTAGGTATTATCAATGCGAAGCAAATGGAAACGGACGGGGCCGCATTTGCCATCAAATCACGTTATCTATTACAGTCAATAGATGCTATTCCCCAGGATTCACTTACTACTAAACTACTTCTAAATAAGAAGAATACGTTAGCAGGTTTGAGCCGTACCGATCAGATAAAAAAGCTCAAGAATTATATATTTATGGTTAAGGTCTATTGATCAGAACAACATAAACAAAAAAAGCTGTTCAAATAAATTGGACAGCTTTTTTTTTTATGACTAAATTTCAATTTAGGGAGCTAACCTTACTATTTTCCAGGTTTTCTTATCTGCTTTTTTGTAAACTATCCGATCGTGTAACCTGCTGGTGCGACCTTGCCAAAATTCAATCAACGTAGGCTTTACAACATATCCGCCCCAGTAGGCCGGCTTTGGAACCTTCGTATCTGCGTAAACCTTTTCCATTTCATCCCATTTCTTTTCTAACTCTGTACGGTTAGCCAATACCTGGCTTTGCTGCGAAACAACAGCGCCAATCTGACTTTCCTTCGGCCGGCTTTGAAAATAACGCTCTGATTCTTCCTTGCTTAATTTCTCAATAGTTCCCTCAATACGTACCTGGCGTTCCAATTCACCCCAGTAAAAGACAAGGGCTACAGCTGGGTTCTTAGCCATTTCTTTTCCCTTCGCACTTAAATAATTAGTGTAAAATACAAAACCTTTTTCATCGAAACCTTTAAGCAGAACTATGCGTGCAGTTGGTTTTCTATCTATTCCGGCGGTCGCTAGTGTCATAGCGTTAGGCTCATGTAAATTAGCTGCCAGGGCTTCTTTAAACCACCTGCTGAATTGACTGATCGGATTGTCAGCAACATCTTTTTCTGTAAGCTTTTCCGACCGGTAATCCTGGCGCAGATTCTCTAATATATCTTTTTCTATGGTCATGGTAATTTTTCTGATGCAAATCTACTAAAGCAGGAACGGATTGTTGTTAAATAAATATGTAATATAATTAAGGAAACAGAAAAGTTAAATCTGTTGTTTAATAGCTATGATGAGTGCCAAGAACCTTGAAAGTGGTTGCCTGTTAGTTTCTGAGCCCTTTATGCTGGATCCTAATTTTAAAAGATCTGTTGTTTTGCTGTCTGAACATTCATCTGCCGGCAGCGTGGGCTTTGTGCTAAATCAGCGAACCAATCTTTTATTCAGTGACGTTGTTCCAGAATGCTGGGATTGTACCTTCCCAATTTTTATAGGCGGTCCTGTGGGAAACGACTCGCTGCATTTTATTCATCGCTGCTACGACAAGTTGTTGAGCGGCATAGAGATCAAAGACGGTGTTTACTGGGGTGCGGATTTCGAAAAGCTGAAAGAAATGATCAATAATGGTGAGATCAAAGCAGACGAGGTTCGATTCTTTATTGGCTACTCCGGCTGGGGAGAGGAACAACTGGAGACAGAAATGGAGCAAAACTCGTGGATCATCAGCAACGAGTATTCCGCAGATTCCCTGTTCGCTGAAGACGGCGAAAATCTATGGAAAGAAGTGGTCATCAGCCTGGGTCCTAAATATGCACATATCGTAAACTTCCCTGAAAACCCAATGTGGAATTAGGAATCAGGTATGAGGTATGAGGTATCAGGTAAGAGGTATCCGGTATGAGGTATTGGTTTACTGCTGCGTTGAGCTATAACTGCTACTGCCGCTTTCTACCGCTATTGCAGCTTTTAAACTACACTTCTTCTTCCTGCCTCCCACCAATCTCATCCCTCCATCTCGCGCGCGGTTTCTTCTACTTTCTTTTTGAGATCTTCCTTGTAACTGATCAGACGACCTACCAGTTTCTCATCGGCTGTAGAGAGTATTTGGGCAGCCAGCAGTCCTGCATTTTTTGCCGCATTTAAAGCTACCGTCGCCACCGGAATACCGTTTGGCATTTGCAGGATAGATAAGATAGAATCCCATCCATCAATAGAATTAGACGACTTAACAGGGACACCAATAACGGGTAGGTGAGTGATCGAGGCTACCATTCCCGGTAAATGAGCGGCACCACCGGCGCCCGCGATGATCACTTTTAATCCACGGGATGCTGCATTTTTTGCGTAATCAAACATTCTTTCGGGAGTGCGGTGTGCTGATACCACAGTCATCTCAAAATCTACTCCAAGTTCCTTTAAGATATCAGCTGCTTCCTGCATAATGTTCAGGTCAGACTTGCTGCCCATAATAATTCCTACTTTTCTACTCATCCGGTTATTATTAAATATTGATATAATTGATTGATCTTCCTATTTCATTCAGATCTTCACTTTGATGGTATCCTGTACAAATTTGGCTTTTTCGACCGCTTTTTCACGATCGTCATCGATAATAGTCACATGGCCCATCTTCCGGAAAGGCTTCGTTATTTTCTTTCCGTACAAATGAATATACACGCCAGCCATCTTCATCACTTCATGTATGCCCTCATAATCAGCAAGGCCCTCATAGCCAGGTTCACCCAGAAGATTTATCATTACCGCATTGCTGATACTTCGGGTATCTCCTAAAGGCAAATTGAAGATCGCCCTCAGATGCTGCTCGTATTGCGAGGTGTAATTCCCTTCAATGGTTTGGTGGCCGCTGTTATGCGGTCTTGGTGCAAGCTCATTGATTAGAATTTCACCATTTTTGGTTAAAAACATTTCTACTGCCAGTATCCCCACAATCTTCAAATCGTCGGCAATTTTAATAGCCAGCTCATCGGCCCTGAGCAAGATGTCCTGACGTAAATTAGAGGGTGAGATCAGGAATTCAACCAGGTTTACCTGTGGATTAAATTCCATTTCAACGCAGGGAAAAGTTTTTACATCGCCGTTCTCATTGCGGGCGACAATAACGGCAAGCTCACGGTCAAAGTCTACCCATTCTTCGATGATACTCGGCTCTTCGAATGCTTTGCCGAAATCAGCAGGCGACTCAACCCTATATACCCCGCGACCATCATAGCCGTCTTTACGTAACTTCTGAAAATATGGAAAAGCAAAACCTGAGTCGTTCAGGTCATCTTTCTTTGAAATAAGTCTGAAAGGGGAGGTTGGTATATCGTTCTCCTTGAAAAATTGCTTCTGCAATCCTTTGTCCTGAATCAAACGGATCACCCGCGACTGCGGGTATACTACCACACCTTCTGCTTCCAACTTCTCGAGGGCGTCGACATTTACTTTTTCGATCTCAATGGTGATCAGGTCAAGCCCCTTACCGAAGGCATAAACAGTTTCATAGTCCGTTAAAGAACCAGTAATAAACTCGTCGCAAAGATTCCTGCACGGAGCGTCTTTGTCAGGATCCAGCACTTTCGTGGTCACATTGTAATTGATCGCTTCCTGAATCAGCATGCGGCCAAGCTGACCGCCACCCAGAATTCCTAATTTTAAATCTCCGTAAAAGGCTCTCATAATTAATGCAAGTTTAAGCCAAATCTGTGAGATTAGAGATTTGAGATATTGAGATATGAGATATTAGGCATCAGATTTTAAATAGGAGACAAGGCATTCTACCGTATTTAACTGACAAAAGCCCGGCTAGCGGACTTTTGTCAGTAAGTCAGATCCTTTTTATTCAGTCATGATCATTTTAAAGTTCTCTACTTTTTTAGGTGTCGTTAACCTCAATAAATACATTCCGGGGGACAAGCTGGACCCGTTAAATTCGAATTCAAGAGTTTGGTTCGCTCCAGCTTTTCCTTCATACATCCGTTTAACTTTAGAGCCTTTCAGGTCATACACATCAATTGTTACCATCTGCTCATCGTTAGGCAGGGTAAAAGCGATTGTAGCTTGTTTGCCGAACGGATTCGGATAAGCACCAAACTTGATCTTCTGCTCAAATACCCTTTCAACCAGCTTCATGTCCAGACCTCTGGATGTTTCAGCTAAAGGAGCATTGGTAGAGGATTGTTTTCCGCCTTTTACTTCGTGGATGACGATGGAACCGCCACCTAACGCAGAAGCGGGTACAGCATTTTCATCAATAAACAATGGATCCAGGTTATTGTCATAAACAACTCTGTCTAGATTATTCTTATCCCAAATCTTGATGCGGAACTTATCAATGTTACCTCCACCATTAAGCTGGCCGTCAATGGCTGATACCATAAATCCATAAAAGCCGCTTCCGTTAATTTTGCCGGTTCCCTTATAATTTGCTTTGGCTCCGGCAATTACCAGACGCATATCATCATAAGCCGAGCTGTTAAAATTTAGGTTGCCTGCATGGAACTGGAATTCAGTGTTTCCTTCAGGAATGGTTGAACCCTTTTTGTATTTAGCTACGAACCCGAAGTTGGCTTTCCCTGTAGCCATTGGCTCGGCCTTATAAGCGCCTGCAGGAGAGGAAATCCAACCGCCACCTGTTACAAAACCACCGTTGGGATCGTAGACTGGCAGAAAAACCACAGACTCTGAACAGCCTACACCGACAATCGCTTTTACCTCATATACATTTGATGGTAATGCGGGAATGGTAATAGTTGCTAAGCCGAAGGTATTGGTAGTGGATGTTCCTTTAGTTACATTGTCAACATAAAAACTAACGGTAACTCCGGCTACTTGCGGGCTTACGGAAGCTGTTAATGTGATCGGCGTTAAAATAGCCCGGGGAGTACTACTTCCGTTTGCATCAACAGTTACATCATTAATAGTGAACACAGCACCGCTATAACCTAGCGTATAATTAGCACTCAGAGCAATACTTCCCTGGTTAATTGCATAGGCCTGCCCAGCACTCTCACCTGAATTTCTAATTAAACTGCCTGAGAAAGTATCACCATTCACAAGGTTGCCGGATACAATGGAGTATGTTAACTCAGGATCAACCTGGCTGCAGTACTTTGTTTTTGGAGCAGCGGCAATGGTGATAAGCCTTGGAGTGATGATAAGGTTATCAGTCACGTAACTCAAAACATAGTTATTTGTTAGGGCTACCGATCCCTGCTGAATAGCATACCATCCAACGTTTTCTCCGGCGACACGTTTTAATGACCCGGTAAAGCTTTCTCCGCTTACTAAACTGCCACTTGAAATTTGATAAGTAAGGGGAAGAGGATCGACATTACCGTATGTCTTCGATTTTCCATCTGCAGTAATAGTAATTGATCTGGCGGTGATGTTGGCCATGGTCGTAGCAGTGGTATTAACTGCATAGTTTTCAGCATCTGCTCCGGACTTACTCACAGTCGCCGTCACAGTTTTGCTGGTTCCTGTATTCTCGTTCCCAAATGTTCCGCTCTCTGAAGTAACCATCACCTCGTCGCCTTCGACAAGTCCGCTTGCAATCGCCGCAGAGGTAGTAACCGTGGTGTTACCATCATATTCTTTATGCTCCGCCGAGATTGCGATGAAGAGAACCTTTTGGGTAATGTTGGCGGTAGCGGCGGCTACACCGATTAAGGTGTAGTTTGCCGCATCTGTACCGGTGAGAATTCCTTCATGGAGAGTAACCACCTTAGCGGTTCCAGTGTTCTTATTATTAAAGGTTGCAGCTCCGCCATTCAAGTCAACATGGTCGGATTCGATTTTACCCTGTAATGAACGACTGGATACCGTAGCCAACGTGTTGCCATCATAAATTTTGTCATCTGCGGTGAAAGTACCTAAGATAGCAAGGGGAGAGATGTTGTTGTTGGTAATGGCTACACCGGTTAAGATGTAGTTTGCAGCATCTGTACCGGTAAGGGTTGCGCCATTAAGGTTGACCACTTTAGCTATTCTAACATTTTTATTTTCGAAAGTTGCCGTCCCACCTGCAAGGATAATGTGATCGGATGCTATCGTACCCTCCAATGAACGGTTGGCAACTGAAGCCGAAATATTACCATCATAAATTTTATTAAACGCAGAGAAGCGGCCACTTACCGGCAAGGCGGAAATATCGGCTAATGCGGTTTCTATAGTCTGCAAGCTATAATTGCCGGAATCAATCCCTGTGAGCCCTGCCCCGGTCAAGATGACCGTTTTATTAATAGCGGCGCCTTTGTCAACGAAAGCTGCAGTTCCGCCTATCATACTAACTTCATCATGTTGTATTACCGCGTCAAGCGTTCTACTAATTGCTGTAGCTGTATTATTACCGTCATATAGTTTATTGCTAGCAGTGAAATTTCCAATAAGGGGCAAGGGGATAATGTTGGCCGCTATGGTTAATAAAGGGCTCAACGCATAATTAGCTGCATCAGCTCCGGTGATGTTAATTCCGTTAACATTAACCGGCTTTCCTGTTCCAACGTTTTTATTCTCAAAGCTGGCGGCTGTATAGCCTGTGCTGAACACATCCCCTGATATTCGGTCATCACTTAAAGTCACAGTGGCGGTGACGTTGCCATTATATATTTTGTTGACCCCTTTTGCGGTTATAGTTAAAACTTTGGGGGTAACACCCGCCTCGCAGGATGCAGACGTATTAAATTTATAATTGACGGCATCCGTTCCGATGATGCTAATTCCATCAACGTTAATTGGCTTTCCGGTTCCAACATTTTTATCGTCAAACCTGGCGGTCGTATAGCTCTTACTGAAATCATCCCCTGATATTCGGTCATCACTTAAAGTCACAGTGGCAGAGACGTTGCCATCATATATTTTGTCGATCCCTATTGCGCTTATAGTTAAAACTTTGAAGGTAAGATCAGCCTCGCTGTATGCATACGTATTGAAGGTATAGTTGTCTGCATCGTCTCCAGTGATGCTAATTCCGGTGACATTAATCGGTTTTGCTGTTCCAACATTTTTATCGTTAAAGCTGGCGTCGGTATACTTTGTATTGAAAACGTCTCCCGATACACGGTTATCACTTAAGGTTGTCCCGGCGGTTATTTTACCATCGTACACTTTGTTGATGCCTGTTGCGCTCACCAAGAGAGGGAATTTGTTTATAGTTAAAGTAACAAGTCTTCTTGTCATACTTACGCAACCAGAGTTTATATTTCTAGTTTCAGCATAAGCCGAAGTAGTGCCAGCATTCGTTCCAGTTGGTACGGTGGTTTTAACTGTACCAGTGGCAGCACCATACCAATCAATTATTTCGCCTGGCGATACACTTGCCGTTGCTATCTTTAATTCCCCATCGTAAGTAAATGTATTCGTTCCTGGTGTTGGAGCCAATGGTGGCACGCAGGCACCGCCGGTTGCAACTGTTACCCTGCCAGTTGAGGCGGCAAAGTATATGTCATTTGTATGAGTTGCTAATGGATTTGAGCTGGTACTTCCCCAGGTACCTGAAAAAGTGCCTGACCCGCCAAGCATAAGAGTGTTTGTCGTATGAGCATAGCGGTCTAAATTAACAACTGTATTAGAGCTTATTGATAGAGAACCGTTTATTGTTGTGATCCCAGCAAATTTTTTAATGCCACTTCCATTAATACTTAAATTATGATATGTCGCTGCTCTAATAGATTGGGAACCGTAGTTATTATAATTCACAGTTCCGGTTGAGCATTCGAATCCAGCGGTTTGAAACAATCCAGTTAAATTTAACTTTCCCTCACCTGTAAAACGGACATTCGCAGTTGCGACTTGAGCTCCTATAGCATTGTTGCCCGTAGCATTTCCATTAACAGTGACAGTGCCGGTTGAACTGATACTTAAATACGTATCCGTTTTTCCAGAACCGGAGGATCTTGCGGAAGGGCGTTGGTTAATCTCACCCGACAGCAATGTTCCATCAACATTGAGTGAAACATTATGAAAAGAACCACTTCCTGGTGGCGCATTATTGCCGATGGTTACCAGTCCGCTTCCCGACCCAACAGTAAACGTTTTGCCTGAATTTATTATGAGCTTGGTAACTTGAAAAGTGCCAGTTGTGGGACTGGCTAACAGCACTGAAAAGCAATCGGCAGACTCTTTAATAGTTACGACGTTATTCATTCCAATAACAACGGCATCACCAGACTTAGGAACAACCTGGGCTGAATATATCTCATTTAACACTGCGTAACCGGCATTTGTATTTAGCATTAAACTTGTATCAGCTGTAATCGCCGCTACGGTTCCTATAATTATCCCTTGTTTGCGTAAGACACTCCCGATTGCTAGTTCGGCAGTAAATAATGTGCCTTTGCCGTTAACCAGTGTTGAGGAATTGGAGGAAGTTATCGTACCAGTCTTTATAGTTTGTGCCCATGTACTTCCTTTATGCCACTCTCCTGATGAAATCGACGTGACTGTGGCATCAGTAAAATATGTGTGAGCAGTTAATCCTGAAGTTATTCCAGTGGCATTAAGATTGAAAAAAACGCCTAAATGGCTAACTCTTATCAAAAATTGTTTACTGTAAATATTACCAGCCGCATCAGCTATCAATGACATGGTATGCTCATTGCAGAGCGCCGGCTTAGGAATCTCCTCCAAAGCTATTGTTATCGTTTCTCCCGGTTGCCATCCTGTACCACTTATTTCAACAGTATCACCCGGATGATAATCTGCTTTGTCGGTTATTACTGTAGCAGTTTGTGCCTGGACGCTCAATCCTGTTAAGAACCAAGCCATGAACACAGCAAATAGTAGAGTAGTTGAAGTTACATTCATGATCTATTTTTAAGGTTAAACTTGAAAATTTTAAACAGGTTAGAGGTGGTCTTGAAAGCAAAGGCCACTGGAATAAATTCCAGAGAAATTCATTTCAATTTAAGTCAGATGAAGGCGGTGGTCGTATTCTTATAGAGAACCAGGGTAACTGGCTAGATTTCTCACGATATTAAATTATCATAAGAGTAGAAGATATTTATTCTAATATAAGTAAGTTTTACTAAATAAATCTATTCTGCGAAATATTTTTTCGTTATTCATAGTTATATTATGGATAATAACGTTGCAGTAGTAAGATTTGAGTACAGAGAAACACTTTAATGGTTGTTTTACTATATCAATAAGCCATTAAACGAAAAAACCCCGGCTAGCCGGGGTTTTTTCGTTTAATTAAAATTTTACTTATTCAGTCATGATCATTTTGAAGTTCTCTACTTTTTTAGGAGTTGTTAATCTTAGCAGATACATTCCTGGAGATAGGGTAGCTCCATTAAACTCAAACTCCAGTGTTTGGTTTGCTCCGGCTTTTCCTTCATACATCCGTTTAATTTTAGAACCTTTAAGATCATACACATCCAAGGTAACCATCTGCTCATCAGTAGGCAGAGTAAAAGCTATCGTAGATTGTTTGCCGAATGGATTCGGGTAAGCGCCAAGCTTGATTCTCTGCTCCAATACTGGTTCAACAATCTTCATATCCAGGCCACGGGTTACTTCGGCTAAAGGAGTGGTAGATGAGACCTTGCCGCCCTTCACTTCGTGGATGACGATTGAGCCGCCACCAAGTAAAGTGGTTGCATCGGCATTTTCTGGTTGATCAATTTGATTATCATAAACGGTGGTATTGCCGGTAGCGATATTCCAAATCTTTATCCGGAATTTATCCAATCCGCCGCCACCATTTATGGCTCCATCAGTTGCGGATATCAGAAAGCCGTAATTTCCTGCTCCGTTTACAGTTCCAACACCTCTGAAAGTTGCCTTAGCACCTGAGATGACCAGAGTACCGGCATTCAGGACGTTGCTTTTGAAATTGAAATCGCCTTCCTGAAACTGGAATTCGGTGTTCCCATCAACCTGGTTATTGCCTTTTTTGTATTTAGCGTTAAATCCAAAGTTGGCTTTACCAGTCGTTGGTTTACCTACTAGAGCGCCAGCTGGTGAAATGATCCAGCCGCCACCGGTGATAAAGCTGCCGTTTGGATCGTATACAGGCAAGTATGCTATAGCTGTTGCGCAGTTATTTCCTGCTTTTGCCGTCACCAGGTAAACTTCGACTGCAAGGCTACTCACGGTTGTCGTTGCCACACCTGAGCTATTTGTAACAGCACTGTAACTAGTTATTCCACCATTTCCGTTGTCAAGTGTAAATACTACTGGTATCCCGCCAGCAGCAGGAAAAACGGTAGCTGAAAGGGTAGCAGTGCTGCCTACCGCAACTGGATTGCTGCTTGCCGATGCGTCAATTGCTACTGAGTGAATTGTAAGAGTTCCCGAAGAATAAATAAAACTATAATTATTATCTAATCCGCCCGAGGCAGTTATGGGGTTACTACCTGCCGTGCTGCTTTCATTTGCCAGGGTAGCAGCCGTAGGACGCGAATCAATAACCGCATCAGTTTCTCCGTTTGCAAAACCGGTGATTGTGACAGTGAACGTCGGATTGGCCTGGCCACAGAATTTAGATTTGTCATCAGCTTTTACCAATAAGGTTCCCTTGGTTAGAGTAAGAGCACCATTAGGATTGGTAATATTATAATTAGAAAGTTTGCCATTAGGATCTACCAACGTTCCTATAATTGGATAGGGAGAACCATCAACTGTTGCGCTAGCTGGGGCACCTAAACTGCCACGAGTTATAGTAATGTTATCTCCGTTTACAACGCCAGTGATGCTTCCGGTAAAGTCGGCATTAGTCAATATGGTGCCATATACTTTCGAGCGGTTTGTATTCACTACTGTTAGGGCTACTTTGCTTATGGTTAAAGTTCCTGCAGCATAGGTGATGTTATAGTTCGGATCTGCGGCACCACTTGCGGTGATGGCGTAGGTTCCTGCCGGGCTGGAGGCGGTAGCCAGTGTGCTGGCCGTTCCTGGCGTGGCGGTCGCCTGATCGCCATTGACTAAACCGGTGTATTTCACCGTTAAGCCTGGAAGAGCCGCACCATAGTCTTTGGACTTGTCTTCAGCGGTGACCAGTACGTCCACCGCATTCACGGTTAAAGTTCCTGCAGCATAGGTGATGTTATAGTTCGGATCGGCGGCACCACTTGCGGTGATGGCATAAGTTCCTGCCGGGCTGGAGGCGGTAGCTAGTGTACTGGCAGTTCCTGGCGTGGCGGTTGCCTGATCGCCATTGACTAAACCGGTATATTTTACGGTTAAGCCTGGAAGCGCTGCACCGTAGTCCTTGGACTTGTCTTCGGCGGTAACTAGTACGTCCACCGCATTCACGGTTAAAGTTCCTGCAGCATAGGTGATGTTATAGTTCGGATCTGCTGCACCACTTGCAGTGATGGCGTAGGTTCCTGCCGGGCTGGAGGCGGTAGCCAGTGTGTTGGCAGTTCCTGGCGTAGCGGTTGCCTGATCGCCATTGACCAGACCGGCATAGCTGACGGTTAAGGTTGGCAGGGCAGCGCCGTAAGACTTGCTCTGGTTATCGGCGGTAATCACCAATGGCACAGCGGTTACCGATAAAGTACCCGGTGCATAAGTAATGGTATAGTTGGCATCGGCCGCATCGGTAGCAGTGATCGGATACGTTCCGAAGGCGCTGGTTGCCGTAGCGGTGGTGGTGATGGTGGCCAGGGTTGACGGAGCGGTATCGCCGTTGACCAGACCGGCATAGCTGACGGTTAAGGTTGGCAGGGCAGCGCCGTAAGGCTTGTTCTGGTTATCGGCCGTGATGACCAGTGGCACAGTGGTTACCGATAAAATACCCGGTGCATAAGTAATGGTATAGTTGGCATCGGCCGCATCGGTAGCAGTGATCGGATAAGTCCCGAAGGCGCTGGTTGCCGTAGCAGTGGTGGTGATGGTGGCCAGGGTTGCCGGAGCGGTATCGCCGTTGACCAGACCGGCATAGCTGACGGTTAAGGTTGGCAGGGCAGCGCCGTAAGGCTTGCTCTGGTTATCAGCGGTAATCACCAGTGGCACAGCGGTTACCGATAAAGTACCCGGTGCATAAGTAATGGTATAGTTGGCATCGGCCGCATCGGTAGCAGTGATCGGATAAGTCCCGAAGGCGCTGGTTGCCGTAGCAGTGGTGCTGATGGTGGCCAGGGTTGCCGGAGCGGTATCGCCGTTGACCAGACCGGCATAGCTGACGGTTAAGGTTGGCAGGGCAGCGCCGTAAGGCTTGCTCTGGTTATCGGCGGTAATCACCAATGGCACAGCGGTTACCGATAAAGTACCCGGTGCATAAGTAATGGTATAGTTGGCATCGGCCGCATCGGTAGCAGTGATCGGATACGTTCCGAAGGCGCTGGTTGCCGTAGCGGTGGTGGTTATGGTGGCCAGGGTTGACGGAGCGGTATCGCCGTTGACCAGACCGGCATAGCTGACGGTTAAGGTTGGCAGGGCAGCGCCGTAAGGCTTGCTCTGGTTATCGGCCGTGATCACCAGTGGCACAGCGGTTACCGATAAAGTACCCGGTGCATAAGTAATGGTATAGTTGGCATCGGCCGCATCGGTAGCAGTGATCGGATACGTTCCGAATGCGCTGGTTGCCGTAGCAGTGGTGGTGATGGTGGCCAGGGTTGACGGAGCGGTATCGCCGTTGACCAGACCGGCATAGCTGACGGTTAAGGTTGGCAGGGCGGCACCGTAAGGCTTGCTCTGGTTATCGGCCGTGATCACCAGTGGCACAGCGGTTACCGATAAAGTACCCGGTGCATAAGTAATGGTATAGTTGGCATCGGCCGCATCGGTAGCAGTTATCGGATACGTTCCGAAGGCGCTGGTTGCCGTAGCGGTGGTGCTGACGGTGGCCAGGGTTGCCGGAGCCGTATCGCCGTTGACCAGACCGGCATAGCTGACGGTTAAGGTTGGCAGGGCAGCGCCGTAAGACTTGCTCTGGTTATCGGCGGTAATCACCAATGGCACAGCGGTTACCGATAAAGTACCCGGTGCATAAGTAATGGTATAGTTGGCATCGGCCGCATCGGTAGCAGTGATCGGATAAGTCCCGAATGCGCTGGTTGCCGTAGCAGTGGTGGTGATGGTGGCCAGGGTTGCCGGAGCGGTATCGCCGTTGACCAGACCGGCATAGCTGACGGTTAAGGTTGGCAGGGCAGCGCCGTAAGGCTTGCTCTGGTTATCAGCGGTAATCACCAATGGCACAGCGGTTACCGATAAAGTACCCGGTGCATAAGTAATGGTATAGTTGGCATCGGCCGCATCGGTAGCAGTGATCGGATACGTTCCGAATGCGCTGGTTGCCGTAGCGGTGGTGCTGATGGTGGCCAGGGTTGCCGGAGCGGTATCGCCGTTGACCAGACCGGCATAGCTGACGGTTAAGGTTGGCAGGGCAGCGCCGTAAGGCTTGCTCTGGTTATCGGCCGTGATCACCAATGGCACCGCATTCACGGTTAAAGTTCCTGCAGCATAGGTGATGTTATAGTTCGGATCTGCTGCACCACTAGCGGTGATGGCATAAGTTCCTGCTGGGCTGGAGGCGGTAGCCAGTGTACTGGCAGTTCCTGGCGTGGCGGTTGCCTGATCACCATTGACTAAACCGGTATATTTTACGGTTAAGCCTGGAAGCGCTGCACCGTAGTCCTTGGACTTGTCTTCAGCGGTAACTAGTACGTCCACCGCATTCACGGTTAAAGTTCCTGCAGCATAGGTGATGTTATAGTTCGGATCTGCTGCACCACTTGCAGTGATGGCGTAGGTTCCTGCCGGGCTGGAGGCGGTAGCCAGTGTGTTGGCAGTTCCTGGCGTAGCGGTTGCCTGATCGCCGTTGACCAGACCGGCATAGCTGACGGTTAAGGTTGGCAGGGCAGCGCCGTAAGGCTTGCTCTGGTTATCAGCGGTAATCACCAATGGCACAGCGGTTACCGATAAAGTACCCGGTGCATAAGTAATGGTATAGTTGGCATCGGCCGCATCGGTAGCAGTGATCGGATACGTTCCGAATGCGCTGGTTGCCGTAGCGGTGGTGCTGATGGTGGCCAAGGTTGCCGGAGCGGTATCGCCGTTGACCAGACCGGCATAGCTGACGGTTAAGGTTGGCAGGGCAGCGCCGTAAGGCTTGCTCTGGTTATCGGCCGTGATCACCAATGGCACCGCATTCACGGTTAAAGTTCCTGCAGCATAGGTGATGTTATAGTTCGGATCTGCTGCACCACTTGCGGTGATGGCATAAGTTCCTGCCGGGCTGGAGGCGGTAGCCAGTGTGCTGGCCGTTCCTGGCGTAGCGGTCGCCTGATCGCCATTGACTAAACCGGTATATTTCACCGTTAAGCCTGGAAGAGCCGCACCATAGTCTTTGGACTTGTCTTCCGCGGTGACCAGTACGTCCACCGCATTCACGGTTAAAGTTCCTGAAGCATAGGTGATGTTATAGTTCGGATCTGCTGCACCACTTGCAGTGATGGCGTAGGTTCCTGCCGGGCTGGAGGCGGTAGCCAGTGTGTTGGCAGTTCCTGGCGTGGCGGTTGCCTGATCACCATTGACTAAACCAGTGTATTTCACCGTTAAGCCTGGAAGAGCCGCACCATAGTCCTTGGACTTGTCTTCAGCGGTTACCAGTACGTCCACCGCATTCACGGTTAAAGTTCCTGCAGCATAGGTGATGTTATAGTTCGGATCTGCTGCACCACTAGCGGTGATGGCATAAGTTCCTGCCGGGCTGGAGGCGGTAGCCAGTGTACTGGCCGTTCCTGGCGTGGCGGTTGCCTGATCACCATTGACTAAACCGGTATATTTTACGATTAAGCCTGGAAGCGCTGCACCATAGTCTTTGGACTTGTCTTCAGCGGTAACCAGTACGTCCACCGCATTCACGGTTAAAGTTCCTGCAGCATAGGTGATGTTATAGTTCGGATCTGCTGCACCACTTGCCGTGATGGCGTAGGTTCCTGCTGGGCTGGAGGCGGTAGCCAGTGTGCTGGCCGTTCCTGGCGTAGCGGTCGCCTGATCGCCATTGACTAAACCGGTGTATTTCACCGTTAAGCCTGGAAGCGCTGCACCGTAGTCCTTGGACTTGTCTTCGGCGGTAACCAGTACGTCCACCGCATTCACGGTTAAAGTTCCTGCAGCATAGGTGATGTTATAGTTCGGATCCGCTGCACCACTTGCCGTGATGGCATAAGTTCCTGCCGGGCTGGAGGCGGTAGCTAGTGTGCTGGCCGTTCCTGGCGTGGCGGTTGCCTGATCGCCATTGACTAAACCGGTGTATTTCACCGTTAAGCCTGGAAGCGCTGCACCGTAGTCCTTGGACTTGTCTTCGGCGGTAACCAGTACGTCCACCGCATTCACGGTTAAAGTTCCTGCAGCATAGGTGATGTTATAGTTCGGATCCGCTGCACCACTTGCCGTGATGGCGTAGGTTCCTGCTGGGCTGGAGGCGGTAGCCAGTGTGCTGGCCGTTCCTGGCGTAGCGGTCGCCTGATCGCCATTGACTAAACCGGTGTATTTCACCGTTAAGCCTGGAAGAGCCGCACCATAGTCCTTGGACTTGTCTTCAGCGGTAACCAGTACGTCCACCGCATTCACGGTTAAAGTTCCTGCAGCATAGGTGATGTTATAGTTCGGATCCGCTGCCCCACTTGCCGTGATGGCATAAGTTCCTGCCGGGCTGGAGGCGGTAGCCAGTGTGCTGGCCGTTCCTGGCGTAGCGGTCGCCTGATCGCCATTGACTAAACCAGTGTATTTCACCGTTAAGCCTGGAAGAGCCGCACCATAGTCCTTGGACTTGTCTTCGGCGGTAACCAATACGTCCACCGCATTCACGGTTAAAGTTCCTGCAGCATAGGTGATGTTATAGTTCGGATCTGCTGCACCACTAGCGGTGATGGCATAAGTTCCTGCCGGGCTGGAGGCGGTAGCCAGTGTACTGGCCGTTCCTGGCGTGGCGGTTGCCTGATCACCATTGACTAAACCGGTATATTTTACGGTTAAGCCTGGAAGCGCTGCACCATAGTCTTTGGACTTGTCTTCAGCGGTAACCAGTACGTCCACCGCATTCACGGTTAAAGTTCCTGCAGCATAGGTGATGTTATAGTTCGGATCTGCTGCACCACTAGCGGTGATGGCATAAGTTCCTGCCGGGCTGGAGGCGGTAGCCAGTGTGCTGGCCGTTCCTGGCGTAGCGGTCGCCTGATCGCCATTGACTAAACCAGTGTATTTCACCGTTAAGCCTGGAAGAGCCGCACCATAGTCTTTGGACTTGTCTTCAGCGGTAACCAGTACGTCCACCGCATTCACGGTTAAAGTTCCTGCAGCATAGGTGATGTTATAGTTCGGATCTGCTGCACCACTTGCAGTGATGGCGTAGGGTCCTGCCGGGCTGGAGGCGGTAGCCAGTGTGCTGGCCGTTCCTGGCGTAGCGGTCGCCTGATCGCCATTGACTAAACCGGTGTATTTCACCGTTAAGCCTGGAAGAGCCGCACCATAGTCTTTGGACTTGTCTTCAGCGGTTACCAGTACGTCCACCGCATTCACGGTTAAAGTTCCTGCAGCATAGGTGATGTTATAGTTCGGATCTGCTGCACCACTTGCCGTGATGGCGTAGGTTCCTGCCGGGCTGGAGGCGGTAGCCAGTGTGTTGGCAGTTCCTGGCGTAGCGGTCGCCTGATCGCCATTGACTAAACCGGTGTATTTCACGGTTAAGCCTGGAAGCGCTGCACCGTAGTCCTTGGACTTGTCTTCGGCGGTTACAGTCAGGGCCGCTTTTGCGATGGTAAAGTTTTCGCTGCCCGCGCTGCCTAAATAGTTATCAGTTTCAGCATAAGTATAGGAAGCTGTTGCCGATCCTGCATCAGTATTGTTCGTATATTCTGCAACTGGCGTCAGGTTTAATCCACCTGCACCAGTTACACTTACTGTAGCTGGTGTTTGTGCCAAGCCGGTATAGATGAACGGACCACCAACGATCGTTACCGTTGTTGTGGTTGCTGCTTTATTAATGGTGAAGTTTTTACTGTCGGCGCTGGCTAAATAGTTAGGAGTTTCAGCATAAGTATAGAAAGCTGTTGCCGTTCCTGCGTCAGTATTGTTTGCATATCCTGCAACTGGCATCAGGTTTAATCCACCTGCACCGGTTACACTTACTGTAGCTGGTGTTTGAGCCGCACCGGTATAAGTGAATGGAGCACCAACGATCGTTACCGTTGTGGTAGTAGCCGCTTTACCAATGGTGAAGTTTTTACTGTCGGCGCTGCCTAAATAATTAGCATTTTCAGCATAAGTATAGGAAGCTGTTGCCGATCCTGCGTCAATATTGTTTGCATATCCTGCAACTGGCGTTAGGTTTAATCCACCTGCACCGGTTACACTGACAGTCGCTGGCGTTTGAGCGGCACCGGTATAGGTGAACGGGCCACCTACGACTGTTACCGTTGTGGTAGTAGCCGCTTTACCAATGGTAAAGTTTTTACTGTCGGCGCTGCTTAAATAGTTAGATGTTTCAGCATAAGTATAGGAAGCTGTTGCCGTACCTGCGTCAGTATTATTTGCATATTCTGCAACTGGCGTCAGGTTTAACCCACCTGCACCGGTTACACTTACTGTAGCCGGTGTTTGAGCCGCACCGGTATAAGTGAATGGAGCACCAACGATCGTTACCGTTGTGGTAGTAGCCGCTTTACCAATGGTGAAGTTTTTACTGTCGGCGCTGCCTAAATAATTAGCATTTTCAGCATAAGTATAGGAAGCTGTTGCCGATCCTGCGTCAATATTGTTTGCATATCCTGCAACTGGCGTTAGGTTTAATCCACCTGCACCGGTTACACTGACGGTCGCTGGCGTTTGAGCGGCACCGGTATAGGTGAACGGGCCAGCTACGACTGTTACCGTTGTGGTAGTAGCCGCTTTACCAATGGTAAAGTTTTTACTGTCGGCGCTGCTTAAATAGTTAGATGTTTCAGCATAAGTATAGGAAGCTGTTGCCGTACCTGCGTCAGTATTATTTGCATATTCTGCAACTGGCGTCAGGTTTAACCCACCTGCACCGGTTACACTTACTGTAGCCGGTGTTTGAGCGGCACCGGTATAGGTGAACGGGCCACCTACGACTGTTACCGTAGTGGTAGTAGCCGCTTTACCAATGGTAAAGTTTTTACTGTCGGCGCTGCCTAAGTAGTTAGCAGTTTCAGCATAAGTATAGGAAGCTGTTGCCGACCCTGCGTCAGTGTTATTTGCATATTCTGCAACTGGCGTCAGGTTTAGTCCACCTGCACCGGTAACGCTAACGGTCGCCGGCGTTTGAGCCGCACCGGTATAAGTGAACGAAGCGCCGTTGATTGTTACCGTTGTGGTAGTAGCCGCTTTACCAATAGTGAAGTTTTTACTGTCGGTGGAACCTTCATGATTGTCGTCACCTGCAAATGTGTAGGAGGCAGTAGCAGTACCTGCATTGGTATTATTAGCATAATTGGCAATTGGGGTGAGGGCTAATCCACCAGCACCGATTACACTGACAGTAGCTGGTGTTTGATCTGCACCGGTATAAGTAAAAGGATCTCCGGTGATACTTACCTGTGTTGTAGAAGATGCTTTCGCAACATTTAGGGTTGAATTACCATTACTTGTTTCAATTCCGCAATTATTAGATATGATAACACGATACTTTCTTCCGCTCAGCAAAACACCTGGCTTAGTTAGAGTTAATACTGATCCAGTAGTTCCAGAATATATGCCTCCATCAGAAATATTGTTCCAGGCGGTGATAAACTCCTGCCACTGATAATTTAGAGTAGCTGAACCACTGGAAGCAACCGAAAAAACAGCATTGTTACCATAGACTATAGGTTGATGGGCTGGTTGCGTGGTTATGGTCGGTGAAGTACAACTTAATACATAATTTCCCGTAACAACATTTACCGTTGATCCGCCACCTGTATTAAACGGGTTAGGAAAATTAGCTCCATTATAACTATAAACGGAACTTCCAACCGAAATAGTAGCCGGGTATGTAAAATTAACAGTCCTATTGTTTAAGCCGTCTGTTGTAGAAGTTGAAGGAGTAGTAAACGTTTTCGATGAGTTCGTGGTTGATGAACCTTGCACATAAGTATAATCTACAGTTATTAAAACGCCGTCGGGGATGCCACTTGCTCTAAAACTTGTATTTCCATCTGTAAAATAAGCCAGACCCTTGTACCCACTTTGTGTACCCTCCACAATCACTGTAAACTTTGTTCCCAAATGCCTTTCCTCAATCGGATACTCAATTCTCCAATTACCATTTGCATCAACCACAGTACCGTGATAACCATGATGATGGTCGTGTGCAGGATCTTCTTCAAGATGGATGTCAACCAAGCTGTCCAGCGTCCAACCTGTACCCGTAATGATGGCAGTTTCCCCAGGCGCATAATCATCCTTATCAGATGTTACCGTAGGCGAAGCTTTGCCTGCAGCGGCATACGCATTGGAGACGTTGGTTGTGTCAGTCTGTGCCTGCACACTCAGTCCTGTAAAGAACAGAGCCATGAACCCAATCAGTAGGGTAGCAAATTTTACTTTCATAATGATGCTTTTTTGAAGTAGGGAAAAGGTTTGGTTGCAGCAGATTGAGGTTCTGCTGCTATAGATTTTGAAGAGGACTGTATTAAAAACGAATGGCCCCACAGGAAACCTGAAGAGCTTGAGCAAAAGCAGAATGAGGTAGTATCTAATTTCATAAATTGAAACAGGTACTATCAGTACTTAAGAAATGAATGAGAAGGATTGGCTATTACCGGAGAGTAGATACCCGAGTTACACGCAAGCCTGAAATAAAAAGTAGAGTTTTCTCAAATAATTCTGTTATCCTAATAGTTTAATAATATAATTCTAATATAAGTACATAATATTTTATAAAACAACCTTTCTTATAAAATATTTTTCATGCGTTATGCTGCCGACTATGTAAACATTGTGCCGACTTTAAGCCAGGCAGCTAACTCCATTGATAATTCGGTATTTGCTTAGTTAGAAGCCTGTTATTTTTTTATTAACATTGAAATACAGTCCTTTTAATAAAATCGTTGATGGGGAAATTTGAGAAAACGCAGCTGCCTGACTTACGTTTTTTCCCCAACAAATTGAGCCTGGATTATTTGGATAATTACAGCCATGATTTTATGCCATTCTGAGAGCTCAAACCGGCCTTAAATTTTTTTTATTGACGTGTTTTCTGTTAAAAGATTGAGGATACAGGTATGCGTTTGCCAGGGGTATTGAGCTTCGTCTTAGTTACCATGCCAAACAGTAGTGCTTCAGTTACGTTGACATTCAATACTACCAGCCTTGTGATTTCATAGCACGATCTCAATTCTTCAAACTCTATTTTAAGCAAGCGTTCTTACCAATTTCGCGGTGAAGCGTATTCGCAAGAAGAACTCTGTATATAGTAACCGGCAGTATCACCTCTCAATTTTTTACAGAAAAAGAACTTGCATTAAAATGGCTTGAGGAAACGCCATCTGAAGCATCTGAATGAAAGGATACTGGTATAATCCGTCTAACATTAAGCCCGACACAAAATTCGACTTCCGAATTTCATAAATTCCCATCAATAATTAATGGTAAGCTTCGCTATCGGGGATGCAGTGAACCTGGTGCTAAAAAGCCAGAAGGCTGGCATCTTTATAATGCACACCTGACTCACCCGTATATTTTCCGGAAATGACTTTAGAGTGAGCGGCACATATATGCTGAAGCGAATGTTCAGCATCATCAGTAAAACCACTCTTAGGATATGCACAAAACAAAGTGATCTGCTGTTGTTCACAGTACCTGTTCCATAAATGTTCCAATTGCACCGTTGCACCATTATTACCCTGGGCCCATAATAAAGCAACCATTTCACCAAACGCCCGGATATTTCTATTTCTTAAACGACCTTTTTGAATCAGGTTCGAAACCATATTAAAAAACAATTCCGGATCAGGCCAGTCATTTATCATAAAAACAGCAAGAGCTTCTTCGGCATCTATCGGAATGTAAAGATCTTCGCTAATCAGGGATTCGACGTTAACTCCGTGAGAGGTGAGGCGAGTTTCCAGAGAATTAAGATGAGCCCGGGTGGCAATTACAATAGAACAGTCATTGGAATTTATCCCATCACCTACAAAGCCTGCAAGCGTATTTAAAAACGCCTCATTAGTTTCATAGATCTGTAGCACATGCTCACATGGAGCAATCTCTCCCCAAAAATCTTGTGGTTTCTTGATTTTCCAGTCCCGTCTGTTCTCCATAATAATAGGTTAGCTAAACCCAAACTGCAATGAAGGTAGGGTTAGTTGTTTTGCTGAGCAAGTTTGGTGCCGCTATATCGTTGCAAAAGTTAAAAAGCTGACTCTGATTGTGTTTTTCCGAAGAAGAATTTTATTGACTATATGAGTAGCCTAAGTTCCAATAATTTCATGCAATAAGCACGCTTCCCAAACCGGTATTTTTGAGCCTGAAGTTTTCCTGTTTACTTCGGAGCTTACCATGTGCTTACTATGTGCTTACTATGTGCTTACTATGTCATCCTTCGATCAGCATATAGTCAACACACTGTGAGTACATATCAAGTACACGGTGATCGAGGGCCGAGTCGGGTCTGTAAAATTAACCGTGTGCAACCCAGCAGCCCCTCAAAGGTTGCGTAGGCGGTTACAACCCGGGCGCGAAACGACTAGCTTCAAGGCGGTCTGAGATCCGTTTGGATTGCCGTTATCCGGAGTTATATTATGACAGGCAGTCTGGAGTACAACTACCAGGCGAAAGTTGAAAGGAAATTAGTCAGATTAGGCTGTAATATTCAGTCCTTCATCCATGCCCAGAAGCACGTAGTTAGCGGTCGCGTGGTTAGTGGCCAAAGGGACATTGTGTACATCGCAGATTCGTAACAGCATTTGCACATCGGGTTCGTGCGGATGTTTGCCCAGCGGATCGCGAAAGAAGAAGATGCCCTGCAGCTGGCCTTCGGCAGCCATAGCCGCAATCTGAGCATCACCACCCAGCGGTCCGCTTAATTTACAGGTAACTTCGAGACCAGTTTCCTGCACCCGGCGACCTGTTGTTCCGGTGGCCACCAGGTTCATTTTCTTTAAGATGTCGTAATGGTCGTTAACAAATGACACCATATCGTCTTTGCGGGCATCGTGGGCAATCAGGGCTATTGTGATCATAGCGATCTATTTAATAGTATGTCCGAAAAATATGTAAGCTAGAAATATGGCTGCAATAAGCCCCACAAGATCGGCTATCAGGCCGCATGTTAAAGCGTATCGGGGTTTTTTGATATCAACCGAACCAAAGTATACTGCCAGTACATAAAAGGTGGTTTCTGTCGACCCCTGTATAATACTGGCCAGGCGTCCTTCGAACGAATCGGCACCATAGGTTTTCATTACGTCAACCATAAGCCCGCGGGCACCACCTCCACTAAGAGTTTTCATTAGCCCGACCGGAAGAGCAGGGACAAACGATGTGTCAAGCCCACAGGCTGCTGCCAGGGCACCTATCGCATTCACCAGGTAATCCATACAGCCTGTTGTCCTGAAAGCGCTGATGGCAACCAGGATAGCTATTAAAAATGGAATGATCATTACCGATGTTTGAAATCCTTCTTTAGCACCGTCAATGAAAGCTTCGTAAACATTGATCTTTTTGGCGGCACCATACGCTATAAACAGGGTAATGATCGAGAAGATGATGATACCACCCAGTAAACCCGCATAAACTTGGATCTGATCTGGCGGCAGGTTACCCAGCCAGAAATATAAACCAGCCATGAGTGAGAGAAAACCTGCAAAAAAGATAAGGATCGGGAGTTTAAATAGATTGATCTTTTGATAAAACGCAACGGCGATCATCCCGGAGATAAATGATATGAAGGTACCAATCAGAGAGGGGATAAATATGTCGGCGGGATTGGCAGCTCCATTAGCCATTCGCAACGCTATTACTGACGTAGGTATAAGTGTTAAACCAGCGGTGTTCAGAACGAGGAACATGATCATGGCATTGCTGGCGGTGTCTTTAACCGGATTGATCTCCTGCAACTCCTTCATAGCTTTTAAGCCAACCGGAGTTGCCGCATTGTCCAGCCCCAGCATATTAGCCGAGAAGTTCATGATAATGGAGCCGTTAGCCGGGTGACTTTTGGGCACATCCGGAAATAGTTTGCTGAAGAAAGGCGCCACTCCTCTGGCAAATAAACTGATCATGCCCGCTCTTTCACCGACCTTCATGATACCCAGCCAGAAAGTCATAATTCCTACTAAACCAAGCGAGATCTCTGCACCGGTTTTAGCGCTGTCGAACATTCCGTTAACTACGCCGGTGAAAATGGTGGTATCACCAAAAAATATGAGTTTAACAAGGGCTACAACAAACGCAATCAGAAAAAATGCAATCCAGACGTAATTAAGGGCCATGCGGGGAAGGGGTGGAAGAATTAAGAATTAAGAATTATGAATTAGGCTTGCAGTTTACGATTTTCAAGTTTTATTACGGTAAAGATTAGATTTTTTATGTTTAATTGAACATCGATTTACCAGGATTCTTAATCTAACCATCTAACCAACCAATCTATTGTTTGTAATGCGTCCGTTCTCTATACATAAAACGTTTTCAAGGTTATCCTGAAGAATAAAATCAGCGTTCTCATCAACAGTCAATGGGCGGGTCAGTATTAATTGGTAAGCAGATGCATCAATATCCTCGTAAGCATAAAACCCAGTCAGATCACCTACATCATCAACCAGGTAAGTTAAAGAGGTTGATCTTTGATCAGGATTTAATTTTTCATCTGCCACAAGACCGATGTCCAGGATGTAAGAGCTTTTTGCTGATGTTACTTTGCAGTTCCTCAATATCAAATGGAAATGCCGTTTATCATTTTCAGGGATATCAAAGTACAGCCGTGTTGGTGTAGTCATGTAGTTTTTACTGGTGATCGATTCAAGTCCGGTTAGCAGGGCGATAAATGATAATTTACGGATGAATTGTTTTTCGGGATCATCCTTGTATCCTCCTGCTTCGATCAGGATGGTACTGGTGCCGGCAGCCTGGAAGTTATCTCCGAAGGCTCTGGGCTCGTGTTCGTCATCAAAACGACCTACATACCCTGGGATTAGCTTCTGAAGTCCGCTATTAATATTATTAATAACCTGGATAGCACGTTCACGGCTCAGATTAATAGACAATTCTGCGTCATAGGCGGGGGCCAGTACAGAAATAGTTGCCGGATTACCGGTAGCCCCTGCAGACCAGAGTGTACTTTGATCGTGCATATTGAACCCGAAGTGTGGATTGATCTGATCGCGTAAGCTTCTCAATACTCTTCCCTCGGGAGTTTGTTGTCTATGGAAATCGCGATTGATGTCAATTCCCTGGGCATTTCGTCGTGTGAATACCTCCGCGCCATCAGGGTTCACCATGGGCAGGATGTATAGGGTGCAACTCTCGAGTATTCGAGCACGTAAATCATTCAAACCATCATCGGCAATAAGAAAATTAAGCAGGTCGCAAATAGCCATGGTAGCCGTGGCTTCATCACCATGCATCTGGCTCCAGATAAACACTTTCGTTTCGCCTGTACCGGCCTTGATCAGGTTTAAACTACGTCCTTCGAAAGAATGACCTGCTATCGAAGTAGTAAATAGTAGGTTCTGTTCCAGCTCTGTGAGAGTTTGAATAAGATCTGCGTGCTTGATGAACCGGTTGCTAATGGATGTTTCGCGGTAATGTGAATAATGTTCTGATAGAATATTCATTTTAAGGCCCTCGAATACTTTTGTGCTAAAGTAAAGAAAAGGGAAGAAAGTAGCAGGAAAGGAGTTGCAAGTTGCAGTACAGAAGTAGCCAGTTGCAGTAGCAGGGGAGAGTAGCAGAAAATACCAAGTAACGGTAGCAGGGGAGAGAAGCAAGTTTTGGGGTTGCAGCAAGCAGGTAATTTCTGCTACCGCTATTCCCGCCTGTCACTGCCATTTCCAACCTGCTGCTTAAATCCTGCCACTGCTACTTAAAACTGCTACTGCTCACTGGCAACTAACTACCTTGTCCATCCCCATAATTCACCATCCAGTTGATCCGGTATTTATCGGTGAACATGCCAAACAAGTCCGCCCAGAACGTTTTTCCGAGTGGCATAGCCACAGTTCCGCCAGCGGATAATCCGTCAAATAGCCTGCGGGCTTCCTCTTCAGTGTCGGCGGAAATAGTGATCGAAAAGTTATTTCCTTCGGCGAATGGCGCACCCATTCCCTCCACATAATCACTGGCCATCAGCATATTTCCCTTTCCGATAGGCAGTGCTACATGCATTACCTTCTGCTGATCTTCAGCAGACATCTTCTCCGACCCCGGTGTGTCTTTAAAGCGATTGATACCGCCTGCAAAATCGCCACCAAATACAGATTTGTAGAAATTGAACGCTTCTTCAGCATTGCCGTTGAAGGTTAGATAGGGGTTTATTGCTGCCATGACAATTGAGTTAAGGATTCAATATTTTACATTGCGACCAGAGGTTGCCTTACGTCATATACTCATCAGATAGGTGCTAAGCTGTTTGATTTTTCCGCTCTGCATATGGAAGACATCGCAAAATACGGCCTGAAACGCTTCGCCGTCCTTTCGTTTTGATTTGACTTCACCTTCCGCTATCACGATGTTATTTTCTTCAACCAGTCTGGTAATGTTAATAACAGGTCTGCCTTCAAATGCATCGTTTTCTATCTCTTTGTCAAATGCTTCCTTTCCGGACAATTGAAACAGGCCAGGCATCTCCCAATAAACATCGTCGGTAAGGCAGGATAGGATTTTTCCATGGTCACCAGCGTTGAAGCCCTCTATATACTGCATAACTGTCAGCTTATTGTCGGTCATCCTATTAGTTTTAGGTCGATGAGTTGTCTTTCTCAGGCCTGGTTACTGCTTACCTGTTGGTCCTGTGGGATCTTGCTTTCGTCCATATAGGCGAATTCCCATTGATGGCCGTCAAGATCGGCGAAACAGTTGCTATACATCCAGCCATAATCGTCTGGATCCCGGTAATTCAAACCACCAGCTGCTACCGCTTTGTTAACAATTTCGTCAACGTCTTCACGGGTTGCGGCGTCAAGGCAAATCAGGACTTCTGTGGTTTTTGTAGCGTCCGCAATTTCCTTTTTGGTGAAATCCTTGAAACGGTCTTCTACCAGGAGCATCACAAAAATACTGTCGCTGACAATCATGCAGGTTGCATTTTCATCCGTAAACTGGGGGTTGAAAGTAAATCCCAGGTTAGTAAAGAATTCTACCGACCTGTTGAGATCCTTAACAGGTAAGTTCACAAAGATTTTAGTTGCCATGATTTTAGGTTTTTGTTTATTACAGAATCATTTTCTCTTTCAGGTTTTTCTCCATTTTATCAAAGGACTGCTGCCATCCGGTTCTGCAATTGTCAATAATTTCCCGAGGAACTCCGTGGTGCCTGAGTTGCATTAAAGTATGACCATTTTTTTTCTCAAAAGTAACGGTGACAAGAAGTTCCATAGGCCAGTTGCCCGGCATGTTGAGATTGGCTGCAGGAATCACATTGCCTTTATCATCTGAAAAACTATTGGTTGTTACCAGCTTTTTGTGAGGGATGATCTCTTTGTACACCCCGGTTGACCAGAATTCTTCACCCTGAGGAGATCTCATACAGCTGAGACTTTTACCGCCCACCCGAAGATCTATGTACACATGCGGACAAGTAAAATCTTTTGGTCCCCACCACTTCTTACAGGTTTCAGGATCTGTCCATGCCTGCCATACTTTGTCAACTGGGAGGTGCAATTCCCTGCTAATCACCAAATCTCCGTTATCTGTGTTTGCTTGCTGACTTTCGTTATTACCATTGTAGGCCTGCTCAAGATCAGTAATGATTATTTTATCCATTTGAAGCATGGCATCCATTACCAGTTTAGATTTTTCTTTGTCGGGATCGCCTAACAATTTCCCTAAAACCGGAGGGATGATCTGCCAGGAGACGCCATATTTGTCCCTGACCCAGCCACATCTTTGCTTTTCACCGCCTTCGGATAACTTATCCCAATAGCTATCTATTTCGGGCTGACTATTGCATTTAACAAAGAAAGATATCGCCGGCGTGAAAGTGAACTCGTGCGACATACTGCTATCCATGGCCGAAAAATCCTGGCCATTCAGAGAGAACGAGGCATACTTAATGGTGCCAGTCGGATCCTGATCTTCATCACCGTAGCGTTCAATATGCGCTATAGCGGAATCCGGAAATAAAGAAGTGTAGGATTGAATGGCTTCTTCAGCCTTCCCTTTATGATCGCCAACAAAGAGTAGAGAAGGTGAGATTTGCTGACTAGTGTCAGATATGGAGAGTTGCCAGGATACCCCAAACTTGTCCTGTAACCAGCCGTACTTTTCGCTGAAGGGATATTTATCCAGCTCCATCAGCACACTGCCACCGGAAGATAGTTTCGCCCACAGACGATCTATCTCCTGTTCGTTCTCGCAGGTGGCGAAGAAGGACACAGCAGGCGAGAAGGAGAACATTGGTCCGGCATTCAGTGCCATCAGCTCGTATCCGTTGAGCTGGAAGGTGCCCGTCATAACTCTTCCGTCAGCGCCCGGCCTGGTATTCAGAATACTTGAATTTTTAAAAATTGAGGTATAAAAATTCATCGCCTCTTCGGCCTTGCCATCAAACCATAGGAACGGTGTAATCTTTTGCTGTGTAGTATTTTCTGAACCCTGTTTCCCTGACTCTGCAACAGGGGTTGTTTGATAAGATGTGTCCATCACTGAAAATTTTAGAATTATTGTTCAGACAGTGCTTTTACCCTGTCAAGGGCTTTGGGCCATGTTTTGTCAAAGTATTCTTTATGCTCAGGTGTGATATCTATTTCAATTTTTAATGTTGTTGAGCCATTGTTACTTTGCAGCGTATAACTTTCTAAAGCTCCTGCCCATTTCTTTCCTTCCTCGCTTTCCTTATCTTCAACACCGCCTTTAACCATGCCCAGGTGTTTAAATAACATATACTCGTTGGGCCTGTTAGCTGATATCAAACTTAACATGCCTTCGCCATTCTGAGCGAGAAACTTCACTTTGCTGCCTTCTTTCCAGTTATCCGTTTCGGCGTGGGAACCTTCCCCAAAAACTTCGGTCCATTCGCTATAGGTAGAATCTCCCCATAAAACTCCCCATATTTTCTCTCTGGGAGCATTGATGTTGACTGAAAAACTTAACCTTTCCATTAGCTTCAATTTAATTTAGTTCACTCTTACAATTGCCATTAAGTTATTTATTTGATGTGTAAATCTGCAATCACATATATTTCATCGCATCATATCCCAGCAATCGTCTCCATAAGGCGATTTGTCCGATGCAATTAGCTTCCCGGTAAGTCATAAACGTGATTAGGTCGTAATAACTCATGGTATCACCGGGCATCATTTCGAAGGTAGAATTGAGCTTTTCTGTGCTTGCATTCAGCAGGCAATCTCTAAGAATTGGACTGATCTTCTCCCAATCCTGTTTAAATTCAGAGAGCGGTGGATAGGTGATACCCTCCTTGATCCCTTGATGGTCCTTGAAAAATTCGTGGGCCTTCTGCCTTTCTTTGATTCCAAAAGCACCTGCTAACTCAAATCTTTCTTCAACAAGACTTCCTGTAAGCCAGGCAATGTGGTTTGCTTTAGTATTTAACCTATTATGGGCGTCCTGATCTTTAATTCCTTCAAGAGCACTTAAGAAGAACTTGGTATGCATATCGTGTAGGACAATTAACGAAAACATTCGATTATCAGCTGGTTGGATTTCCATATTTGTTGGGTTAGTATTGGTTTTACTAAAACTGTTACCGATTTCTATTCCAGCAATCTGCAATTGAAACCATTTTCTTCTAAAAGAAACATCACCTTCTCTGTTAAAAAATGAATTCCTTCAATCCGCAAAATCTTGTCGCAATCATCCAGATCGAAGTTGATCTTGCTTCCCGGGAAGTGCAGGCTTAGTTCATCAATGAGTATGGTGGCCTGTTGCACTTTTTCGACGTTCGTTTTAAATACTTCAATCATTTTCATTTGTAATATAAAGTATTAAGTAACAAGACAAATTTATTGGATTCGATCCAATATGAAAAGGCGTATTGCGGCAATATAAGGGGTTGATTGCGACAGTATTAACCCTTAGATTTAAGTTATGAAACACATCTCAATACTTATTGCGGAAGGTGATGTCAGCTTAAGCAATATCGAAGCTTCGTTTAAAATGTTCACTAAAGTGAACGAGGCGATGGAACGCGCGGGAAAACCGCCTTTGTTTAAAGTTCAGACTATCGGGTTGACAAAAGAATGTACTCTGAAAAATGGCCTGTTTACGATCAAGCCTGAGCTAACCATTGACGATGATATTCGGACTGATTTGATTATCATTCCAGCTGTACATGGTGACATGCGAAATGTGGTTGAGATAAATAAAAAGTTTTTCCCCTGGATCAATAAGCATTATAAGGCAGGGGCAGAGGTGGTGTCCTTGTGTATTGGTGCCTTTATTCTGGCGGGCACTGGCTTGTTAAACGGTAAAAGCTGTACTACCCATTGGATTGCAGCAGAAGAATTTAAACAGATGTACCCCAACGTCAAGCTGGTGCCCCATAAGATCATTACTGATGAGGGTGGGATCTATTCGAGCGGCGGTGCCTATTCATCACTGAACCTAATTTTATATTTAGTGGAAAAGTTTGCAGGAAGGCAGATGGCTTTGCTCTCTTCTAAGATATTCGAGATTGAAATAGAAAGGAACAGTCAGGCGCCGTTTGTGATCTTCCACGGTCAGAAAGAGCACGCAGATCAGCCGATCAGGAAGGCACAGGAATTCATCGAGCAAAACTTTCAGGAGAAGATCACAGTGGATCAGCTTGCCATGAAGTTTGCAATTGGACGCAGGAACCTGGAAAGAAGATTCAAGAAAGCTACGTCAAACACAGTTGTAGAATATATTCAACGGGTTAAAATGGAAGTAGCCAAGATGAGCTTTGAATCATCCAAAGAGAATGTCAACGAAGTGATGTTTAAAGTGGGCTACACAGATACGAAAGCTTTCCGAACCATATTTAAGAAGGTGACCGGGTTATCGCCCATTCAGTATCGGAATAAGTACAACGAGCAGCTCGCTGTGTAACCATAATGGAAAGTCAACAAAAAAGCCGCCTTAGGGGCGGCTTTCTATAGCTGTAATTATTTCTTTTTACCGGAACCTTTTACCGGCGCAATTTCAGTAGGTTTTGCGGCTTTTTGCTGGTTGCGCATGTAATCCTCCATACGTTTCTGAAAGCCGCTCTGTTTTTTCTCAGAAGCAGGTTTCTTTTTGTTCTCCTGAATTCTGGCGTGAATCTTTTCGTCGTTTACAAACAAACGGATGATATACTGTTGTGCAAAGGTCAGCATATTGGCCAGGAAGTAATAATAGTTTAATCCGGATGGATAGCTATTTAACACCCCAAAGAAAATGATAGGAGTAATGTAACCAATGTACTTCATTTGCCCTGTCGCTCCGGATACCTGGTTATTAAAATAGGTATAAATCAGTGTGGAGATAGTCATCAGAATACACATCAAACTGATATGATTTCCTAAAAACGGCAAGGTGAAACCAAGGTTGAAAAACGAATCATAGGTTGAAAGGTCATTCATCCAAAGGAAGCTTTCCTGCCGCAGTTCAAATAGGTTAGGGAAGAAGAAGAAGAACGCCATAATGATCGGCAATTGCATCAACATAGGAAGACAGCCTCCAAGTGGATTAACACCGGCTTTCTTGTATAACTTCAAATATTCCTGTTGAAGAAGTGTTGGATTGTCATCACCTACTTTACCCTTAATTTCATCCATCTCCGGCTTCAGGATTCGCATCTTGGCCATCGAAAGGTAGGACTTGTAGGTTAGTGGTAACAGAACCATTTTAAGTAAGATGGTCAGGACAAGAATAATTAAACCATAACCCCAGTTGAACCCCTCCAGGAAGTTAAATACAGGCAGAACTACCCAACGGTTAATATATTTTAATGGCCAGTAACCCAAATCAACTTGCTTGGATACATCATAACCGGCCTTTTCGAGAATGCTTATTTTATTTGGTCCAAAGAAAAACTCCATGGGATAAGTCGTATCCTGTCCTGTGAAAGGAAGATGCATGGTGGCTTTAAAACCTTTCACTGTGTTTGGCTCTGTGGAGATGTTTACAGCCAAAGTTCCGCCGCTAAAACCGTTTTTGGCAATTAAAACATTTGAGAAGAAGTGTTGCTTAAAGGAGATCCATTGAATTTTACCTTCATTCAATTCTTTAGTTTGGCTTTCCGTCAGACTCAAATGATCTACATCGTCTTCAAGTGGCTTAAAGTAGGCTGTCGAATAACGGTTCTCATTAACGAGGTCCATCTCTTTTTGCATCAAAACGGACTCCCAGTTTAGAGAAAGTTGCTGCTGCTGAGTACTGATCACATCATGCATACCCTTTGTAGCAATAGTGAAACCCAACTGGTAGCTATCTCCTTTTAAGGAATAGATGTAATCAATGTATTTGCCTTCTTCATAGGTCAGGCGCATGGTTAATGAGCTTGAATCCTGCTTAGAAACCGAAATACCTGGTTCTGAAGTTGTGAAATAGAGATCGTTGGTGCTGATATTTTTTCCTCCTGCACCAAACAGTAGCCCGAATTTGTTGCTCTCGCCTTCAAACATGATCAACGGCTTGCCGTCGAAAGTTTTCATGTTTTTCAACAAAACTGAGGCTACGCGGCCGCCTTTAGGGCTGATGCTTACCTTCATTAAATCGTTTTCTAAAACAACGGCTTGATCGTTTCCGGTACGGGAAGAGCCGAACGGGCCTGCTAATGCAGCTGAATCAACAACCGGTTTAGCAGGCGTAATTTTGACTATATCAGCTGGTTTTTGCTTTGAGGGTGTTTTATTGTTTGCCCTTGCTATCGAGTCCTGAAGTATTTGCTCTTTTTTAATTTCCTGCTCAGAAGGTTTAAGAAAATAAGTTGAACCGACTAGAATGATCAGGATCAAGAAGAGTCCTGTAAAAGTATTTCTATCCATTTTTAATATTTCGTATTGCTACAATGCAACTACTTCTTTTTTGAGTGGATTAAAGAAGCGGCGACAAAGTTAACAAAAAGTGGGTGTGGATTGTCAACAGTTGATTTTAATTCAGGATGAAATTGCGCTCCCACAAAGAACGGATGATTTTTAAGCTCAACAATTTCTACCAGGTTATTCTCCGGATTGATACCTGAAGCAATCATGCCCGCGTTTTCGAACTGCTCTAAGTATTTGTTGTTGAATTCATAACGATGACGATGGCGCTCGTTAATGTGGCTTTTGCCGTAAACAGCTGCTGCTTTGCTGCCTTTTCTCAAGTCGCAGGCATAAGAACCAAGGCGCATAGTTCCCCCCTTATTCTTAATCTTTTTTTGTTCTTCCATCATGGAGATCACCGGAAACTTGGTGTCTTCATTCATTTCGGTACTTTCCGCCCCTTTTAATCCCAGTACGTTTCTTGCGTATTCTACTACAGCACACTGCATTCCCAAACAAATCCCGAAGAATGGAATGTTGTTCTCACGCACATACCTTATTGCATCAATTTTGCCGTCAATCCCTCTACTGCCAAATCCGGGTGCTACCAGCACTCCATCAAGGCCCTTGAGTTTTTCTATAGCGTTCTCAGGAGTCAGGCTTTCCGAGTGGATGTACTTAACATGTACCTTACATTCGTTCTTAGCACCTGCATGAATGAAGGATTCGGTGATCGATTTATAAGCATCAGGAAGTTCAACATATTTACCCACAACTCCGATCTGGACCTCATTGGTAGGATTTTTCAGTCTGCCAAGGAAATATTTCCAGCTCTCCAAATCAGGCTCGTTCTTATGAGGTAGTTTTAATTTTGTCAATACCGTACGGTCAAGCTGCTCTTTTAACATTAGCAGGGGCACGTCGTAAATGGTCGGAGCGTCTATGGATTCCACTACTGCATTGATGTTCACGTTACAGAACTGCGCAATTTTCTTCCTTATTTCCTGAGAAATATGATGTTCGGTACGGCAGACTAAAATATCCGGCTGAATACCGTATTCCAATAACATCTTAACGGAGTGCTGAGTAGGTTTTGTTTTCAACTCACCGGCAGCGGCAAGGTATGGTACTAAGGTAAGGTGGATGACCAGTGAATTACCTGAGCCTAACTCCCAGCGCAACTGTCGTACTGATTCAATGTAGGGTAATGACTCGATATCGCCTACGGTACCACCTAATTCGGTAATCACAATATCAAACTCACCGTTTTGGCCCAGAATAAGCATGTTACGCTTAATCTCGTCGGTAATATGGGGAACAACTTGAACAGTTTTACCCAAATACGCCCCTTCACGTTCTTTGTTAATTACGTTCTGATAGATGCGGCCCGTGGTTATATTGTTAGCCTGGGAGGTAGGGACATTTAAAAACCGTTCGTAATGTCCTAGATCAAGATCGGTTTCTGCCCCGTCTTCTGTTACATAACACTCGCCATGCTCATAGGGATTTAACGTTCCGGGATCAATGTTAATGTAGGGGTCGAATTTTTGGATGGTAACCCGGTACCCCCTGGCTTGTAAAAGTTTAGCTAATGAGGCGGAAATAATACCTTTTCCCAACGACGAAGTAACGCCGCCCGTAACAAAAATGTATTTGGTCATGATAAAATAAGGATTGTTGAGAAATTTTACCAGAACGGATTTTTAAGGCCGAAATCATGATAAAAAACATCGTTTTGTACGGGATTCAAAAGTAGGGTTTTTTTCTGAATCTGCCGCTGTTGTTGAGAAAATACAATTTGTGCATAAGGACCTTGGAGAAGCCCTCAAATTCAGAGAGCTCCCAAAGGAGCCCTCTAAACATTACACAATTAATAGCATTCGCTCGTTTAACCCGCCTTTGCAGGCCGATAGCGAATGGTACTTTGAATATTCTTAGATCACTAACTAATTAATTGTTTGATAAGCATCAGCAAAAAAATCAAAGCGATAAAAGTATCGGCATACTTAAATGCATTTTTTCTTGAGGGGAATTTGTAATCTTTAATGGCGGAATAATTAAGGATCTTATTCATAGCATTTAAGTTAAGTTTGTTTCGTGCTTATAAATATACAAAGCAGATGCCAAATGAATTTAAAAGCCTTTCATTCCGCTAAGAAAAGTTTTAAACATTTTACTTAATTAATTTTGCTAAGACTCTGGGGTTATGCGCGTTTAACAAATTTGTGAAAAGTACTTACTTCCCCATCCTTTTTCTTATTCTGGAAGATCAGGTCAAGGTTGTTTTCTTCAAAATTTTCAAAAAAATCATCCCATTCTATTTCTTCAAAGTTATCATTGTTTTCACTCTTTCTGGGAAAGTGAATGCGCAAAACTCCCTCGTCAGTATCTATACCCGTTCCCTTCACCTTTGCTGGAACGCCATCTCTTTCTATAGCCCAGTCCTTTATAGTCTGGTGATCATGGGTTTGTTGTGTGCTGCTCATAGTTAGATTATATTGGTTGTAGTTTAAAAATTAAACGCTGACCCATGTAGTTTTGTTTATGTAAAAAGCATTAAATCCGGCCCTTGTATAAATCGAAACGTACTGAAAACGAAGCACCTGCAGGACTGCCTGACTGAATTACCGAACAATTTGATTACTTTTGCAGCTAACATTTAAAACAGTACAACAAATTTTGACTTTTAACGATTTTAACTTCGATCCCCAGCTTTTTGAAGGTGTACAAAGCATGGGTTATTTAAAACCAACACCCATCCAGGAGCAAGCGATTCCTATTATTCTTAATAATCACGACCTGATTGCATGTGCCCAAACAGGCACCGGTAAGACCGCGTCTTACTTGCTTCCACTTCTACAAAAGATAAGTACAACAGATAAAAAATACACAAAAGCTTTAATATTAGCACCCACCCGCGAGTTAGCTCAACAGATTGATCAGCAGGTTGAAGGACTTGCTTACTTCGCAGGCATTAGCTCAATCGCTGTTTATGGTGGTGGAGATGGTATGATATACGAGCAGCAACGCCGTGCCATGGTGGATGGTGTCGATATTATTATTGCCACACCGGGAAGGCTGATAGCTCACCTTTCCTCGGGAGTAATAAAATTAGAGCATGTGGAATACCTTGTATTGGATGAGGCGGACCGGATGCTTGATATGGGGTTTTATGAGGATTTAATTCGCATTATTGGTTTCCTGCCCGAGAAACGCCAGACAATGCTTTTCTCTGCAACAATGCCCTCTAAGATTCGCAAGCTTGCAAACACTATTCTGAAAGAGCCGGAGCAGATCAACATCGCTCTTTCTCAGCCGGCTGTTGGTATTTTACAGCAGGTCTATATGGTTCACGATCATCAAAAGATAAAGCTGATCACCAGTTTATTAAAAGGTGATGTTCATCCAAGTGTATTGATCTTCGCTTCCCGTAAGGAGACAGTGAAGGAGCTTAATAAAACTCTGAAAAGAGAAGGCATTAAGGCCGAAGCTTTTCATTCAGATCTGGAACAAGAGCAACGGGAAACCATTCTTAGAAGCTTCAAAGCCAGACAATTGCCCGTTATTATCGGAACTGATGTGTTAAGCAGGGGTATCGATGTTGAAGGAATCAGCCTGGTTATTAATTTTGACGTACCACCAGACCCGGAAGATTATATCCACCGCATTGGAAGAACGGCAAGAGCTGAGACTACCGGTACTGCTATTACTTTCGTTAATGAAAAAGATCAGCGCCGTTTCTCATTTATCGAAGAGTTGATAGGCAGAGAGATTGCCAGGGTTGCTTTACCGGAAGAACTTGGTGAAAGCCCGTTATACCAGCCTGAGATAAAACGTAAAAGTCCGTTCAAAAAGAAAAAACCCTGGGTTAAAAGAAAAGCAAGCGCTTAGATATTTAGAACCGGCTCATTAGTACGCAGCGGCTTTCTGCAGATCAGTGATCTAATTCCCTGTAATTATAAAAGTGCCAAACAATAGCAGTTTTTTTGTCATTTTTACGGTTACAACCCGTGAATATGATCACACTTGAAAATGAATATCTAAAAGTTTCTATTTCCAACAAAGGAGCAGAGCTGACTTCCTTGTTTAGCAAGGAGACTAACACCGAGCATTTATGGCAGGCAGACCCAAACGTTTGGGAATGGCACGCTCCGAATCTTTTTCCCGTTGTCGGCGGGTGTATAAACAATCAGATCATTATTGATGGAATTTCCTATCCGATGCAGCGACACGGATTCGCGCGTCATTCAGAGTTTATCCTCATTGAGTCAGACGAGGCTTATGCAAAGTTCTCATTAAGTCATGATGAAAAAACACTGGCTATATTTCCATATAAGTTTTCATTCCAGGTTTTATATAATCTAACAGGAAGGGAAGTTCGTGTTACTTACAAAGTGATTAATTACGATGACAAGTCGATACACTTCGGGGTGGGAGGGCACCCGGGCTTCAATATTCCTTTTTTTGCCAATGAAGCGCAGGAGGATTACTTTTTGGAATTCGAGTATGATGAGCCGTTAAACAAACATCTCCTGTCACCAAGTGGATTCTATAGCGGTGAGACGGAGATCGTTGAAAGGGAAGGCAATACACTACCTATAAATAAAGAACTTTTCGCAAAAGATGCGTTGGTATTCAAAGATCTCAAGTCTCGCAAGGTCAGTTTAAAAAGTAAAAATCATTCCCATAGCGTTTCAATAGAATATCCTCATTTCAGCTATCTGGGAATTTGGTCTAAGGACGGAGCCCCGTTTGTGTGTCTGGAGCCCTGGCTTGGCTGCGCGGATACAGAGGGAAAGATTTCCGAGTTCTCTGAGAAAGAATCAATCCATATCCTGGAAAAAGGTCATGTTTTCGAGGCCGACTTCACAATTGCCATTAATTAGACGGTTTGAGTCGTACCAGGAACTGATCCATTCCATCATCAAATAGTAACTCCATTTGCCAGCCTGCTTCGGAGGCTATTTTTCGAAGTAGCGTGGCATCAACATAGAGCCATTTAAACCAATCTCCAAGTTGTCTTTTGTATTCGTATCGAAAAGCGATCTCACCATAATACTTCTCAGTTGGTAATTTAATTCCGTCATATAAATAGAGTATATCTGAAGAATCAAAGATCAGTGCTCCCCCAGGGTTGAGCAATGTCTTTGCATGATTTAGGAAATTACTTAATCCTGCCAGATCTCCGGTTAAACCAATGCCGTTCATCAGCAACAAAAGAGTGTCAAACTTTTCTGCGCTAAACTGCATGACATCCGCGTTGATAACTTTACGAACCCCGCGGGCTTCCATGATCTGACATGCGGACGCGGATATTTCGAGCGCTGTTACATCAAATCCTTTATGCTGCAGCACTTGTGTATGACTGCCAACACCCGCACCAATGTCCAGAACTCTTCCTTCGCACAAACCCATGGCTAATATTTCCAGCTCAGGCATTTCCGCTCCGCTTCTGAAAAAAACATCAACGGGCATTTCTTCAGGAGGTCCGTAATTATTATGCAGCCAGACCTTCGATTTTAACGTCCCCTGGCTGTAATCAAGTAAAGCCTGACCGAAGATATCCATGTCTGATCTTAAGGATGCTTAGAAGTCATGTAAAATACTAGTTTGCCGCCGCTCACGATATCCGAGTGACTAATGAAGTTCTTACTGTAAGGCTTGCCATTCAACTCCATTCTTTTCACATATACATTTTTATCACGCTGATCTCGTGCCTCGATAATAAAGGTTTTACCTTTGCCAACATCAACACTAGCCGAGACCATTGAAGGACTTCCTAAAGCGTATTCCTCTGAACCCGGTGCTACAGGATAGAATCCAAGGTAGCTAAATATATACCAGGCGCTCATTTGTCCGCAATCATCATTACCACCCAGCCCGTCAGGGGTAGGCTGGTACATCTTCTTTAGGATCATCCGCACCCGTTCCTGGGTTTTCCAGGGCTTGCCAGAATAATTGTACAGATAAGCTGCATGATGCGCCGGTTCGTTGCCGTGAACATAGTTGCCTATAATTCCTTCCCGGGTAATATCTTCAGTCTCCGCAAAGAATTCATCAGGCAGGTGCATCGTAAACAAAGAGTCCAGATGCGTAGTAAAGCGATCATTGCCCCCCATCATATTGATCATCGTATTCGGATCGTGAGGTACATACAAACTATAGTTCCAGGCATTCCCTTCAATAAATCCTTGGTCGTGGGTTTGCAAAACATCAAATTTCTCTCTGAACTTTCCGTCACTAAGCCTGGGGCGCATAAATCCTGTAGACTTATCGTACACGTTTTTCCAATTATCTGAACGTTTCATAAACTCATCATAAACATCCTGACGGTTTAGTTTTTTAGCAACCTGGGCAATGCACCAGTCATCGTAAGCGTACTCTAAAGTCTTCGATACGGATGAGCCGTTTTTATCCTCGGGTACATATCCCATAGCCATGTAGTATTCCAGGCCGTCGTATTTTTTATAACGGGCAGTTGCAACACAGGCATCCAAAGCACGATTCGCATCGCCTGTGTATGTACCTTTGATAATTGCGTCAGCGACAACAGAAACGCTGTGATAACCGATCATACACCAGTTCTCGTTGGCGTAATGTGACCAAACAGGCAGCATTTTGTGAACACTTTGATCATAATGAGCCAACATAGATTCAACCATGTCTGAATTGCGTTCAGGTTGCAAGATATTGAATAGCGGGTGTAAGGCACGGTAAGTGTCCCAAAGCGAGAAGGTGGTGTAGTTGGTAAAATCTTTACTTTGATGAATTTCCTGGTCAAGTCCTTTATAGCGGCCATCGGTGTCCATGTAGGTGGTGGGACCCAGAAATGTATGGTACATGGCAGTATAAAAGTTCTGCTTGTCAGTAACATTTTTAGTTTCAATAACAACCTTATTTAATTCCTGATTCCATGCCTGCTGACCATCCGTTTTCACCTTCTCGAAATTCCAGTGCGGAATTTCAGTCTGCATGTTAACAAGGGCATTTTGCTGACTGACAGGCGACAGTGCGAATTTCACCATGATGCTTTCGTTCTGCCTGGTGTCGAAATCAAAATGCATTCTCAGCTTTTTGCCAGCCAGATCAGGGAAGTTGTTCTCCTGGTTAAATTTCCTCCAGAAGCCCTTATAAACTTGCTGTGGCGAATGATCTTTAGAACCATAGCTCTTAAACGGTTTAGAAAATGACATGGCGAAGTAAACTGTTCTTGTGCGAGCCCAGCCATTAGTCTGGCGGTAACCCGTAACCAGGCTGTCGTTGACTACGCGAATAAATGTCCAAACATTCTTGTCATCGTAGTTGTAAATCCCTGCCATCAGGTCCAAAATGATATGTGCGCTGTCTGATTTTTGGAAGGTATACTTATGCAAGCCCGTACGACTGGTCGTAGTCATCTCAGCCAGGATATTATGATCGTCAAGTTTTACTTTATAATAATTAGCTTCAGCTGTTTCGTTCTTGTGAGAGAATGCTGACCGGTAACCGTTTTCAGGCTTATCTTCCGTACCTGGATTCAGTTGAAGTTTCCCGGTGGTGGGCATGATCAGGAAATCGCCCAGATCCGAATGACCTGTGCCACTAAAATGTGTGTGGCTGAAACCAACTATTGTCTTATCGTCATGCTGATAGCCTGCGCAATACTTGTAAACATCCTTATTGTATTTGCCATTCATGGCATACGGAATGGTATCGGTGTCGGGACTAAGCTGCACTGCCCCGAATGGAACGGTGGCACCGGGATAAGTATGGCCCATCTTTTCCGTACCGATGAGGGGATTTACGTATTGTATCAGGTTTTTCTTTGTTTGTGCACTTGAGTTTAAGGCGCAAATGCTGAGAAGTATGATTATGAAACGCTTCATGTTTTAGCTAAAAATAATGTGGCCAAATATAGAAGATAATATGGAATCCTATTTTCAGCCTAACTCAAACTTTATGTAACCTTTACGGGATAAAATACGAAAGCGTAATAGAACCGCATGTTTTATAGCGGGGCTACTAATGTTAATACAATGCATTTCGGGAAAATAGTTAAAAACGCTGCTTATTCTGCAGGTCACTCGGCAAATGAATTTGCTTTTATGATGGGAATCACCGAGACTGAACTTTTGAAATTATACGAGCAGAAGGAATGGCTATCTGGTGATATCATGCTTGCTTCACAGACTTTGAACCACGACTTCGGTAAGCACTTTAATAATAGGTTTCGATTTAATTTTATGTCTTCAGAGATGGACGAGCATACAGAAGAGATAAATCTAACGATCAGATATTCTAAAGGAAAAGAATTTCTGTTAAAAACCTGGCTTCATAAAATGGCACTTATTGCCAAGGCGATCGGTTTGCAGACGGGCAAATAGCAGACTGCCGGATTATTAACCTTCCAAATACACAAGTTTTTCTATTTTTCTAATAGAAGCATTTTTGTTATCTATCTGTAAGGTCAAATCTGCACAAAACAGATAGCCATCCTTAGCCACCGTTGAGTCACTTAGGATCCATGTTCCTGACTTCCTGCTTTAGTCGGATTAAGCCCTTAATTTTTTTTAAACATTAAGTATATTTAAGTAGCTGTTGAAATGGCTGTTTTAATATCATTAACTGTTTAAATCATTAAACTATGAAAACTGTATTAAAAATCATGTTCGGTTTGTTCTCTGCGCTGGCGTTTAGTCCGGCTTACTCACAAACCGATAAGCAGGCCGCAGAACAGAAAGCTTGGAATGACTACATGACTCCGGGCGCCATCCATAAAATGTTGGCCAAATCGGATGGCGAGTGGAAGGAAGAAGTGACCATGTGGATGGAACCGGGAGCCGAGCCCACTAAAAGCACTTCGACTGCCGTTAACAAAATGATATTAGGCGGTCGGTACCAACATTCTACTCACACCGGTATGATGATGGGATCGCCATTCGAAGGGATTGCCATTACTGGTTATGATAATGCAAAAAAGGTGCTTGTAAGTACCTGGATTGATAATATGGGTACGGGCATTATGTATTCGGAAGGGAAATGGAATGATGCCACTAAGTCGGCAGAATTTAATAGCACATCGGTAGATCCCGTTAGCGGCAAGGAGCTGAAAATTAGGCAGGTAATGAAACATATTGATGATAATACTGAAATAATGGAAATGTATACCACCATAGATGGTAAGGAATTCAAGTCAATGGAGATCAAGATGACCAGAAAGTAGAAATTATAATGGTCGATGTTTAGTATTATTGCTCAATTAAAAGGCCGGAAATACCGGCCTTTTTTATTCGATTCCCGATAGACTTTAAGTTATGAATCCCGAGATATTAGAAGAGCTTGTTAAAATGAGGATGCCCTATGGCAAATACAAGGGCTATCTGATCTGCGATCTTCCGGAGTTTTACCTTTCATGGTATCAGTCGAAAGGATTTCCGGATGGGAAGATGGGGATGTTGCTGTCAACGATTTATGAAATTAAATTAAATGGGCTGGAGTACCTCCTGGCTCCGTTAAAAAGGCGCTAAGTGGCAAAACATTTTGCATGGCTAGGGTATTATATAAATTACCTATGCAATGAATTATGAAAAGCCAATATCCACAGGATCGAATCAACTGTCAAACATCCGAACCCTCAGACTACCTTTTAACTTACAGCGGTCTACGTCAGATTTCTGAAGAAAATCTTAAGACGTTAAAAGCCAGCTACAAACGGGTAAGACGAAAAAGAGTGAGTAAACCTTCAATAACTCTTGGAAGTCCTGAAGAGGCTGGATTCGGATCCATTTTTTATAACCAAACGTTCAGGCTCGATGACGACGAATAAATTGGTCATCTAATAATGTATTACTAAATAAATTAGCTTTATTTTACTTTATCTTTGCAGAGCTAATTTGTTTAATTGTTATGTATGCAATAGTTGATATTGAAACCACAGGCGGGCATGCTAATGCTAACGGCATAACAGAAATTGCGATCAGAGTCCATAACGGCACCGAAATAACTGAGCGATTTGAGACGCTGGTAAATCCTGGTATCGATATTCCTGTATATATAAGAGCATTAACGGGCATCAGCAATGAGATGGTGCAGGCTGCACCATCATTTAAAGAGGTGGCTCCTCAGGTTTTCGATTTGCTTCGTGACAAGATTTTTGTTGCCCATAACGTTAATTTCGATTATTCTTTTTTGCGCCATCATCTTACTTCAGCAGGGTTTGACCTCCAGACAAAAAAGCTATGCACGGTTCGCCTGGGGCGAAAGATATTGCCTGGTTTACCGTCTTACAGCTTAGGCAGGTTTTGCAATCACCTCGGGATTATAAACACCAGCAGGCACCGGGCTGCGGGAGACGCGGAGGCTACAGCGATGCTATTTTCATTGCTGCTGCAAAACGACAAAGACGGACATATCAAAGAATCTTTAAATAGCCGGTCAAGGGAACAGTCACTGCCCCCCAATTTGCCTAAGGAAGATGTTAATAAACTGCCTTTCACCGCTGGGATTTATTATTTCCACAATGCCAAAGGCAAGGTCATATATGTTGGAAAGGCGAAGAATATTAGGAAAAGAGTATTTAGTCATTTTTCAAACAATAATCCCGGAAGGCAGAAACAAGAATTTCTTCGTGATATCTATTCGATAACTTTCAAAGAGTGCGGTACAGAATTGATGGCCTTAATTGAAGAAGCCGTTGAAATAAAGCGTTTATGGCCCGCCAATAACCGTTCTTTGAAACGCTACGAACATGCATACGGTTTGTATGTTTTTGAGGATCAAAAAGGATATAAACGTCTCGCGATTGATAGATGCCGTAAATCTTTACCGGTATTGTACACTTTTAATTACATCCTGGAAGGACACATACTTTTAAACAGGCTCATCAGCGAATTTAATCTTTGCGCACGGCTTTGTTTTATTCAGAAAGGGGATGAGTGCCGGGTACATAGCGATCAGCAATGTATGGTTTGTACTGAACAGGAGTCATCAGTAATTTATAATGAACGTGTCGAAGCTGCACTCCAGGGATTGAAAACCTCAATGCCAAGTTTTGCCATTATCGATGAAGGGCGATCTGAGCGGGAGCGAAGCTGCGTGCTAATGGAACATGGAAAGTTTTATGGTGTCGGCTTTCTTGAGTCTTTACCCGAAACACTTAATCTGGAACTGCTGAAATCTAAATTAACACCTTATCCTGCAAATGATTACCTCCGTAATCTGATCTATGGACACGCTCAAAAGTTTCCCGCAAAAATAACGATGCTGGAGGTATAGGTTACAATAGCAGTCGTTTATATAACGTCTTTTTAGAATCCGATTTCTCTTACTCCATTCGAATATCTGCTAGTATGAAGGTGTTACTGAACATCAACTTAACGGATATGTTGTTAGCTTATTTAGGGATACAAAATGGTGGTCAGAGTATGTTGTTATAGTTAGGCTAAAATATTTTGTTCTTTCAATTATGGCAGGTTTATATTTTAAACTTTGCGGAACAATTTTTGTTGTTAAGGGAATAAATAACAGTTTATATTCTGCTGTTGAATTTGTTTAACCATTATAATTTTAATTCACATGAAAAAGAAAATTTACTTCTTAGCCACTGCTATTATTTTGAGTTTGGCTTCACCTGCTGTAATGGCCAATGATTCGAAACCTGCTAAAGCACCTTTAACCGAACAACAGCAAATTAAACTTCAGAGCATTGAGCAACGAGTTCAGGAGATCAAAACGATGGACAGATCTTCCTTGTCACGAGCTGAGCGTAAAGATCTTCGTAAGGAGTTACAAGAAATGAAAAAAGAAGCTAAAGCGTTATCAGGAGGTGTTTATCTTTCTGTTGGAGCTATCATCATTATCATTTTATTGTTGATTCTTATTGTTTAATTGATCCCAAATCTCTTAATCAAAAGGCTTATTCCAATTCATCGGAATAAGCCTGTTTGATTTATGACTTCAAGCCTAAAGTCTCTTGAGTTTCAAATTCCTCCAATAATTGAACATTGCAAATGAAACAGCTCCCTGGTAGCTAATGGTCTTATCTGGCGAAACACTAACAATGTAGGCACCTGTCCAGGTGAATGGTGACACTAAAGGGAAAGAGGGATATCCCTGGGGGCCTGTCTCATTAACTGGATGATGCAGAACCACCAGCGTCATTTTGTTATCCACAGGCTGCTCTTTCATGATCTCTATCATTCCGTTGAATAATCCTTTGCCAGTCTTATTATGTTCCGGGTGATTAATGCGTTCATCCTGCACTATTGGAGGTCCAGCGTTGATCAGTTGAGCAGTTTGCACTGACCGGCAAAACTCGCTGCTGATTACCCTGGTGATAGGATAGTTTAAGTCTTTAAATACTTTACCAAGTTCGGTAGACCTGTCTCTGCCGCGGTTGTTTAACTGACGGGCCAAAGTATTATCGCATGACTTCCACCAGTTATCAGGTTCATCACTTCCGGGATTTGCTGCAGTAAAGTCACGTCCCTCATCGGCATCACCGTGACGTAAAATAATCGCATAGGACTGAGTAGATGCCGGTAATTTTTGCAGTGTTTGCCATCCCAGGCGGTACGATTCATAAGCACTCGAAGCCTCGTTACCATGATACCTGCTGTAAGGTGCATCATGATTATCATCGGTGCTGCCGAGTGCATATATTTTAGTCTTCTTGGCGGGGTTATCTTTCCATTTAATATCAATAGCCACGACTTCACCCGAGGTTAACCGTTCAATAGTTCCATCTAAAGTTATTTTAATCAGTGAATCGCCAGATGAGAATTCAGCAGGCTTATCGGTTAAGATCTTGAAGTCATTTCTATTAACAAATAGAAGGTCATTCCGGAATTCTTCTGAGGTAACCTTATAGGTTTCGTCTGGTATGACTACCGGTGGTGAATTATCTTTTTTACAGCTAAAAGCTCCAATTAAAATAAAGACAATAAAGAGGCATATAGTAAGATTTTTCATACTCTGGAATGTTAAAAATTAAAAAAAGAGTAGAAATAATTACATAAGCACAGGGCACCGTCACGGCGATAGGTAGATCGTTATATAAATTTAAAGAGTTTATTTTTGATGTTCAGACGTTAGAACAAAAAAAATCGGATTACGTTTTGACCGATAGAGAAGTTTGTGTGTATTTCTGCTTTATTATGAATAGAACTAATAAAAAATCATTTTCGTCTTTTTTTGTCGTTAGTCTTTGCATTATTTTTCACGCATCTTTTGCTCTTGCTCAAAGCTCCGTTGGAGTGATAGAACTAAAGGAGGAGAAGTTTCCCTTTATACCCAAGGAGTTTTACATTAAAGAGGTTGTCGACAACCGTAAAAAGAAGGAATCAATCGGCAGCTTAGTTATTTCCCCGAACACACCGGTTAAAAAATTGCAAATAGATCTGAAACGTGGTGCCGACCATTCTTTATTCAGTTTTATCTCTAGAAATTTAACTCGTGACACCAGTCTGCGCCCGATCACCCTTACTATAAATGAATTAAAAATAACGGAGACGCCAATGCCGGATGGAAGAATCAGCGGTAACCTTGATTTCAACGTTTCTTTCGAGATTGTCAGAAACAATGAGCGAGTAAAGTTGACAGATCGTAAGGGCGGAGCCAGTTACATAAGATCAGCAAATCAACAAGCGTTAATTGAGTCGGTAATAAGTGCATCCGTGATCAATGCTGTTGGATATTTCAATACCTGGATCAATCAGGAGGCTGGTCGGAATGAGAACCTTGCCAGGAGCCTCGAATTGACATTCTACGAGGTTAAGAATGATCTTACGAGCGACACCCTATTTTATGAAGCGGGAAAGCCCCTCAGTTTTGCTGACTTTAAAAGCAAGCCTGATATTCGAAGTAGGTTTGCAGCGGAGATTTTCCCTTTTTTGGCTTTCGAGGAGTCATATAAAATCGTAAATGGAGTAATCAAGGTAGATATCAAACTCAAGATTTACCTGGTTAGAAGTTTTTCCTGGGTCAAGAATGATGCAAGGACGCAGCAAACTCTAAATCATGAGCAGAGGCATTTCGACATAGTGAAGCTATCGGCTGAGCGATTTAAAAAGAGGATAAAAGATGAGGATCTGAATGTGGATAATTACCAGGGCATTTTATCGGTAGAGTATCTGGAGACATTGCGTGAGATGAACAGGATACAGGTGGAGTATGACACGGAAACAAGCCATGGATCAAATGTAGCTGCTCAAAAGAAATGGGATGCGCTTATCGATAAGGAACTCAGATCCTGAGGCGATTTGGTTTATTCAGGATGAGTAATTTTGCTTTTCTTCAATTGCACGACCGATACTATTTGTAAGAGCTGAGCCTAAAGGACTTCCGTCAAATTGTTTCCAGATGCGGTGCTGATCTAAGCCAAGCAAGGTGGTTTTTCCATCCTGAAAGCTAACACGCCAGGCCTGCTGCTGATTATACTCTTCGGCAGCTATCTGCAATTCCATGTCTGCGTTTGAGAGGGGATCTTTCAATCTAATGGTCTCCATAATTAAGGTGTTAAGTATATTACCGGCTCACGATAACTTTATTGAAAATCGACTTGGACTCAGAAAGATGCTCTTTCAGCGTTTCAAGTTTATCGGAAGCTAATTTGTTTACTTGTGGGTCTCGATTCCTTGCACCGGCTTCAAAATCCTTCACAGCTTGTTCATGGCCTCTGACAGTCAATCGCATATAGCTTCTGTCGAATTCGGTACCATTCAGTTCTTTTAATTTATTTAACTCTGCTGTTTGTTCTTGTTCCAGTTCAATTGGAAGGAGGATATGCTTATCGGTAGCAAGTTTTTTCAGCTCATTAAAAATACGGGTATGGTCTGAGATCATCACTTCAGCAAATTTCTTAACATTCGGGGAAGTAGCGTGTTGCTGAGCAATTTTTGCCAGTTCAACTTCCATTATGCCGCTCACGGAGGCTGCTTTCATAAACGCTTTACCGCCATCATCGACATCCGATTCATTTACCAGTACTGTTGATTTATCGGGGTTCTTACCGTTATCACAGGCATAATAAAGAAAAGCCTGCACCAAAATAACCATAACTATAAGCACCTTTTTCATTCCAGATCTATTTTTCTTTTATGAACAGAAATATAGGCATGGTGTTTTAAAAACGTCAGGTTGCCTGCAATCGCTAGGGGTAGTTGCTCAGATCAACTGACAAGAGTGCCATTTCAAGATCATGAGGGGTATCTATTGCGATGCTTTCCACATCGGTTACAGCGACCTTAATGCGAAACCCGTTTTCAATCCAGCGAAGTTGCTCAAGTGCTTCTGCTTGCTCAAGGCCTGAAACCGGCAGCAGGGTAATTTGCTGCAACGTCTCTCTACGATATCCATAGATACCAATATGTTTAAAGAATGATCGATGATTCAACCATTCGCTAAACTCGTGGTTTCTTAAAAATGGGATTGGAGTACGACTAAAGTAGATTGCTTCGTTTAGATTGTTAATCACAACTTTAGGGGTGTTGTTGTTTGTCAGTTCATTATATACAGTGATTTGTTTAATCAAAGTTGCCAGCTGTACATCGGGTTGTTCAAAGCATTTACACAGAATATCTATTTGCCTGGGGTCAATAAATGGCTCGTCACCCTGGATATTGATGAGGACATCAGAATCGGGATGTTTTAAGGCCACTTCAGCACAACGATCTGTGCCGCTTTGATGGGTGCCTGAGGTCATGTGAACCGATCCTCCAAAGGAGATTACATGATCAAAGATTCGCTGGTCATCAGTACCTACAATTACTGATGACAGTAATTCACTCTTTAATGCCTGCTCGTATACCCGCTGAATCATACTTTTACCCCTAATATCTGCTAAAGGCTTTCCAGGAAAACGCGTAGACGCATATCGCGCTGGTATAATCCCTGTAAATTTCATGATTCTTTAAAATAGATTTGTGAAGCTATTATGATAATTATGATAAGTCCAACGCCAATTAATGCTTTTTTATGTGCAAAGTTTAAAGTCCAGCCCATACTCTTTATTCTTTTTGGAACGATCAGCCGGTCGTCTTTTGCATTTACATAAAATACTCCCCACTTCCAGTTTTCTGGGTCATCGTCGCGGAAGTCTTTATGCATACCGTAGGTTAATTAAAATAAACCGTGTATTTCCCTTTCGATACTTTGAATTACAAACCCGAGGTCTTCAGGTTTATTAGCAAAGTCTAAATTATCTTTATCCAGCACCAGCAATTTCCCAACTGTATAATTGTCTATCCAGTTTTTGTACTTATCATTTAATTTAGATAGATAATCCAGGCGAATACCAGCTTCATACTCACGACCACGCCGTTGAATGTTATTAACAAGCGTAGGTACTGATGCTTTTAAATAAATTAAAAGATCTGGCGGCTTAATAAAGGAGGTCATATTATCGAAAATGGCCCTGTAGTTTTCGTAGTCACGAGTGGTCATAAGGCCCATGTCATGCAAGTTCTCTGCGAATATGTAAGCATCCTCATATATAGTCCGATCCTGAATAATATTTTTATCACCACTTTGAATATCCCGAAGTTGTTGAAAGCGGCTATTCAGAAAATAGATCTGGAGATTGAAGCTCCAGCGTTTCATGTCACTATAAAAGTCTTCGAGATAAGGGTTGTGATCTACGGCTTCAAACTGTGGTTCGTACTTTAAATGTTTGGCAAGTAACTCGGTAAGAGTGGTCTTTCCGGCACCTATATTTCCTACTATGGCAATGTGCATTTTTCTTTAATTATTTCGTGGTTCAGAATTTATAGGAATGAAGAGCGTATCTGGTGGTAATTAATTAAAATTGTTTGAAGCCAATAAGTTCACGGACTTCCCTGATCGTTTTTGAGGCGCTTTCGCGAGCTTTAATGGCTCCGTGAGAAGCAACCTGGCGCAGGTACGATGTATCGTTGGAGATTTCTTTGATTCTTTCACGCATTGGTGCAGTAGCGATAATCATATCCTCTGCAAGCTGCTTTTTCATGTCACCATACCTGATCTGGCAGCTATTATATAAACTGTCGAAGTGGGTATAAGTATCTGAAGCCGACACCACTTTCATGAGATCGAACAGGTTTTGAATGGCTTCCGGCTTAGGCTCATTTTCTCTGGTCGGACCAGAATCACTCACCGCCCGCATTACCTTTTTGCGGATAGTATCCGGATCATCTGAAAGATAGACAGCGTTGGCCTCACCTTCAGATTTGCCCATTTTACCTTTTCCATCAAGGCCGGGAACCTTGACCAGCTGATTAGTGAAATTAAATGCGTAAGGCTCGGGGAAGCAGTCTGCAGAGTATAAACGATTGAAACGATTACCAAAGGTGCGCGCCATTTCTAAATGCTGCTCCTGATCTTTTCCTACCGGGACTTTCGTCGCCTTGTGTATCAGGATATCGGCAGCCATTAGAACCGGGTAGGTTAATAAACCCGCATTTACATTGTCGGGATTTGCACGCACCTTATCTTTAAAGGAAGCGCTTCTTTCAAGTTCTCCCATATAGGCGTTCATATTAAGATAAAGATAGAGTTCTATAACCTCAGGAACATCCGATTGAACATAAATAGTTGCCTTCTCAGGATCTATACCTGCTGCCAGATATTCTATCAGAACCTGCTTTACATTGCCATGTTGGTCCTGGGGGGTGGGGTGGGTTGTTAAGGAATGGTAATCGGCAATGAAAAAGAAACAATTATATTCATCCTGCATTTGCACGAAGTTTTTTACAGCTCCGTAGTAATTCCCTAAGTGAAGTTTTCCCGTACTCCGTATACCACTAACAACAGTTTCCATAGGTGGCGAAAGTAAGTAATTTTTTACAAACGGACAGGGCAGCAAAGAAGTAGGAATGCTGCAAAATCTATGCAAGGGTTAGGCAATAAGAAACCAGTCTGCTTGCGAATAAGGCATATTTTCCTAATTTTGGATACACATGAGGAAGCAGCTGAAAAAAGCCCACTTTGTTTACTACAAATTCGTGATAGGCCTGGTCTTCCTGTTCATCTATCCCTTCGTTCGTTTTTTCGCACGCAGCCCTGTAAACCTTGCGGGAATGAACTTCATGCGCCGGATCTTAAGCCTTTTTACGTCTTACCTGTCGGGTATTTTTTTCAATTTTAAATATGACAAGGAAGTTGATTGGTCAAAGACCTATATCATTTGTGCAAATCACACCTCCAACCTGGATATATCAACTATTATTTTGCTGGCGAAGCGCAATTTTGTATTCCTCGGTAAAGACGAATTGCTGGATAACATAGTTACTAAGATTTATTTCGAAACTATCGATATTCCAATAAACAGGGACAGTAAAATGTCTTCTTACCGCGCGTTTAAGCGGGCTGAAGAGTATCTTAAAAAGAAAACGCATTTAGTGATCTTCCCTGAAGGTCGCATTGGTAATGACTTTCCGCCGGTGTTACATCCGTTTAAAATAGGGCCTTTTCGTTTGGCAATTGAACAAAACATTCCTATACTGCCTGTAACCATTTCAGATAACTGGAAACTTATGTGGGATGATGGATCTAAGTCAGGGAGCAAGCCCGGCATCAGTAACGTATATATCCACGAGCCGGTTGAGACTTCAGAACTAAATATTAATGATGCAGAGGAATTAAGAGCGCATGTTTACAAACTAATAAATACCAGGTTAAACGGCAACCCTCACAACATTGACGAAGAATTGCTTGATCCGACAGAAAAGGTGAGAGCCGGCATAAATTATTAATAACAAATGTCAGCAATTCACTGACGTTTTGTAACATTCCGTTTCTTATTGAAGTCTAAAGAATAAAATCATGACTGAACAAAATTCCCTTATTACTATCAATGACATTGGGCGTAAATATGTTATTGGCGCAGAAGTTATACATGCGCTAAAATCGGTTACGCTGGATATAAACAAAGGTGAATTTGTAGCATTGATGGGGCCTTCAGGTTCTGGGAAATCTACATTGATGAATATATTAGGCTGTTTAGATACCCCGACAAAAGGGACATATATCTTAAACGGCATCAACGTTAGCGAAATGACAGATAATGAGCTCGCTGAAGTACGAAATAAAGAGATAGGGTTCGTTTTTCAAACCTTTAATCTGCTACCACGGTCTTCGTCACTGGATAATGTAGCCTTGCCGTTGGTATATGCCGGAGTGAGTCGTGAAGAACGTGAGGAAAGGGCCCGTAAGACTCTTGAAAATGTGGGACTGGGTAATCGTGTGGATCATAAGCCAAACGAGCTCTCTGGAGGTCAGCGTCAGCGCGTGGCGGTTGCACGAGCGCTGATCAACAACCCTTCGATTATTTTAGCGGATGAGCCTACCGGAAATCTGGATACTAAAACGTCTGTTGAAATAATGGGCCTGCTGGAAGATATCCATGCTAAAGGTAATACTATTATTCTGGTCACCCACGAGGAAGATATAGCCCAGCATGCCCACCGCATTGTTCGTATGCGTGACGGGCTGATTGAAAAAGATTATCTTAACGATAATATTAAAACCGTATCACCAAGGCTGGCGTCTATGGAGCAAAAAGGCGCGGACTTCGAGAAGATTCAATAAAAAGTCTAAACACAAAATACAGGGGCCGGCTTAATGCACATAAGCCGGATTTTCTTTTTATTTACCATTATGAAGATATACACCAAAACCGGCGATAAAGGCCTTACGTCTTTGATTGGAGGAACCAGGGTACCAAAACATCACCTGCGTATTGAAAGTTACGGAACAGTGGATGAGTTGAATAGCTACATTGGTATGATACGCGATCAGGATGCTATATCAGATCACCAAAAAACCGTACTTAAGGAAATTCAGGACCGCTTATTTACAATAGGCTCTTCGCTGGCGTCAGATCCGGAGAAGTCCAGAATGAAAATTCCTGATCTATACGATAAAGATATTGAGTTTTTAGAGCATGAGATGGATACCATGAACGAATCACTCCCGGATCTGAAGCATTTCATTCTGCCGGGTGGTACAGTGGCTGTTTCTTTTTGCCATATCGCGCGATGCGTATGCCGGAGAGCGGAGAGAATAAGTGTTCATCTGGCTGAAGATAGTTATGTAAATGAAAAAATAATGATTTACTTAAACCGTTTAAGTGATTTCTTATTTGTATTAGCCAGGCAAATTGGCAATGAACAAAACGTGGCGGAAAATCAGTGGATTCCAAGGTTATAACTTGAAAAAAAAAGTTTTTTATAATCTTATAAATTTTATTATACTTTTGCCAAAATTTACTTTTTAAAAATTCTAGGAATATGTATTGGACATTAGAATTAGCGTCGCATTTGGAAGACGCTCCCTGGCCAGCCACCAAAGATGAACTAATTGACTACGCTATACGGTCAGGTGCTCCAGTTGAGGTCATAGAAAACTTGCAGGCGCTGGAGGATGACGGTGAGCCTTATGAGAATATTGAGGAAATATGGCCCGACTATCCTACCAAAGATGATTTCTTCTTTAACGAAGATGAATATTAAAAAGCAGCCCTGACTATCGGGGCTTTTTTTACAGTTTATTTCACTTTTTCGACCAAATTTTTACAAAGTTTAAACAAATGGAATGGTTTTAGTATTTACAAGTTAAATTAAATCATATCTCATTTAAACTTAAAAACTAAAATCATGGGAAATTTGCTGTACATCATCGCTGTAATTTTAATCATTGTCTGGATCTTCGGAGCGTTTGTTTCTCCGTTTGGTGGAAACCTTATTCACATCCTTTTAGTCATTGCCATTATAGCAATTTTACTAAGAGTGATTAGAGGCGGTACCGTCTAAGCAGATACATAAATTAAACCCGTATTGATTAAATTCAGTACGGGTTTTTTTGTTTCAGTAATTTCCTCAGAAATAACTGCGCTGTTAAAATGTCCTCAGGGTAGGTTATTTTAAGGTTGTTTTTTTCTCCCGGAATCAGGTTTATATCTACTCCCGACCTTTCGACAACGGATGCATCATCAGTAAAAATACCTCTGTATGGCTGTTTATAAGCCTTCTTTAAAATCCCACTTTCAAAGGCCTGTGGGGTCTGCACTAAAAATATATCATCCCGATTTACACTCTCCGAATAGTTACCTGCAAGCTTTCTAACTGAATCACTAGCCTGAACCGCACAAACTGCGTTTCCCTTCAACTCTGCTTCGCGGAAAGTATTGGTGATCAGCTCATCGCTGACTAAGGGTCTCACAGCATCGTGCACAGCAACAATTGACTGTCCTTTTATGTACGATAGAGCATTCTTTACAGAGTGAAAACGCTGACTTCCGGCTTTTACCAGCGTGTGAGGGACGGTAAAATTATACTCTTCACATAATTGTTCCCAGTACTGATGAAAATCGATATTTAATACCAGGATTATCTCAGGTTTATAAAAGGAAAAATAGAAAGCCTGTATTGTATGCATCAATACAGGCTTTTCATCAAGAATTAGAAACTGTTTAGGAATCGCACTACCCATCCGGGAACCAGATCCTCCGCCAACAATAATAGCGTAATATTTCATTTATGAAATTTTAGTACTTACGGTATTCACGTATTCGACTGTATAATTTTACAGGCGGTTGGTGTATACCCTATACAGAATTTAAATTATCAGCATGGCGTCACCATAACTGTAGAAACGATATTTTTCCTTAACAGCTACTTCATAGGCATTCATTACGTGTTCATACCCACCAAAGGCTGCAACCATCATCATTAAGGTTGACTCCGGAGTGTGGAAGTTGGTAATCATACTGTTAGCGATACTGAATTCGTATGGAGGGAAAATGAACTTGCTCGTCCAATCATTAGCCGGCTTTAAAATACGTCCTGCAGAAACAGCTGATTCGATAGCACGCATGGATGTAGTTCCAACCGCACATACCCTACGTTTTTCCTCAATAGCTTTATTCACCGTATCAACAGCCTTTTGTTCAATGATGAACTGTTCTGAATCCATTTTATGTTTGGTCAGATCTTCAACTTCAACGGCACGGAAAGTACCTAAACCGACATGCAGCGTTACCTCGGCAAAATTAACGCCTTTTAACTCCAGGCGTTTCATTAACTCGCGGCTGAAATGCAGGCCAGCCGTCGGAGCTGCTACTGCGCCTTCATTTTTAGCAAAAATGGTTTGATAGCGGTCTTTATCTTCAGCAGTCGCCTTGCGCTTTATGTATTTAGGTAGCGGGGTTTCACCCAGTATTTCGATGTTCCTGCGAAATTCCTCATCCGTACCGTCAAAAAGGAAACGAATAGTACGTCCTCTTGAAGTCGTATTGTCAACCACCTCTGCAACAAGAAGATCATCGTCACCAAAATACAGTTTATTACCTACCCGGATTTTACGAGCCGGATCGACTAAAACATCCCATAAGCGTAACTCTTTATTTAGTTCACGAAGCAAAAATACTTCGATGGTGGCACCTGTTTTTTCTTTATTGCCGTATAAACGGGCCGGAAAGACTTTTGTGTTGTTCAAGATCATCACATCCTTGTCTTCAAAATAGCCCAGTACATCCTTGAAAATTTTATGCTCTATAGCTCCCGTTTTTTTGTCTAAGACCATCAAACGAGCTTCATCACGGCTTGGAGCCGGTGTATGTGCTATTAAAGATTCGGGTAAATTGAACTTGAATTGTGATAATTTCATAATGATACTCAGTAAGAATTTTAGGGCGCAAAGTTATAAATTATTATTTGTATTACTTAAAGCACAATTGCTTGATTTTGTTTAATTTCAGAATTCTTTCCGTTACTTTCCTCCTTAAAAATTGTAACGTTTTATAATATTACTGGTCTAACCCCTATATGATATTTTTCAAACTCGTAAAAGAAAGTTTCAACTTCGCATTCGAAGCCCTTCATGGAAATAAGCTGCGTACCATTTTATCCTTATTGGGGATAACTATTGGTATTATGACGATTATTGGGGTTTTTTCTGCGGTTGATACTTTACGAAACAATATTCAAAGCAGTGTTGAAAAACTGGGCAGTAATACGGTGTACATACAAAAATGGCCGTGGGTAGGCGGGCCCGACTTTCCATGGTGGAAGTATATTAGCCGTCCCAGTCCAACGATTAGAGATTTTGACAAGCTATCAGAACGGATGGAGGAAAGTGCCGAAGGTGTTGCTTTTCAAATTAGTATGGGTAACCGTACCATCAAACACAAAAACAACAGCATTGAAGGGGTACAAATTGATGCAACCTCACATGACTACTATCGGGTTTGGAAGTTTGATTTTGAATCAGGGAGATATTTCACCGACTCTGAGTCTAAGAGCGGCAGACCAATCGCCATTATAGGTTATTCGGTTGCAGATGGATTATTTCCGAATCAGGATCCAATTGGTAAGGTGATCAGTGTTCTGGGTCGCAAAGCCACCATTATAGGAGTATTTAAAGAGGAAGGGGAGGACATGCTGGGAATCTCAGCGGACAAAACCGTTTTAATTCCTCTAAACTTTGCGAAAAATATTGTCGATGTGGAAGATGAAAGGTACAATCCCCAGATAACGGTTAGGGGAGTTGAAGGGCTATCAGTGACCGAGATTGAAAGTCAGATAAGGGGCAATGTTCGTTCAATACACAGGCTTAGCCCAAGAGAAGAAGATGACTTTTCGCTAAATAAGACAACCATGCTCACTGGGCAGTTAGATCAGCTTTTTGGAATAATTGACTTTGCCGGAGCATTTATCGGCGGTTTTTCAATTCTTGTAGGTGGCTTCGGCATCGCCAATATTATGTTTGTCTCGGTTAAGGAACGGACTAATATCATCGGGATTCAGAAATCGCTGGGAGCGAAAAACTACTTCATTATGCTTCAATTTTTAATTGAGTCTGTATTGTTATGCTTAATGGGCGGAGCAGTCGGGTTAGCTATCGTTTATTTACTCGCATATATTTCAAAGACAGCGTTCGATCTCGAGATTGTGGTAGACATCAGCAAAGTTATCCTGACCATTATTCTTTCTACCATGATTGGTTTAATCTCCGGATTCATTCCTGCATTCATGGCATCCAGACTGGATCCGGTAGAGGCCATCAGAAGCAAATAAGCTGCGCAGGTTAAAGATTATTGGTTTCCGAGAGTAATAAGTCGTAATCTATTGGAACAACGCCCACCTGCTCGCAAACCAGCCCTCCGGCCAGGTTGGCAATCTCGGCAGTTTTGAACTCATCAAGTCCGGCGGCCAGGCAAAGAGTTGCTGTGGCAATCACCGTATCTCCGGCACCGGAAACGTCGGCAATATTGCGAATGTGTGCGGGCAGCACTTTCTGTCCCTTAGAGGAGCTAATATATACACCCAGTTCAGAAAGAGTGACCATTACCATCTTCGCATTCAGCTTATTCTGTAAAAGCACCACCGCTTCATTGATATCTTTTATCTGACGGGGTTCAATGTCAACTTTCAACCCTTCGCGCAGCTCTTTGAGATTCGGTTTGAAAAGAGACACATTCTGATAGCTCAAAAAATTCCGCTTTTTGGGGTCAACAACAGTTAATATTTGATGGCTATTAGCTAGCTTAACCGTTTTGCTAATCAGCTCCTCACCGAGCAGACCTTTGTCATAATCCTCGAAAATGATTGCATCGATCTTGTGTTGCTGAATTATTCGCTGTACGCTGGAGAAGATCTGTTCTGAAATCGCAGCGGAAATTTGCTGATCTGTTTCTGCATCGACACGGACAATTTGTTGATTATGACCTATTACCCTGGTTTTAACGGTTGTCGGTCTACCGCTGATCCTTAAGATCCCTTCATCAGATAGTTTCTGGTTGTCTAATAGTTTTAAAAACTCAGTGCCTTCCTGGTCATCGCCAATAACGGCACATATAATTGGGTGGGCTCCTAATGACTGAACATTCAAAGCGACATTGGCTGCCCCACCCAAACGATTTTCTTTTTTTGTAACTGATACTATTGGGACCGGGGCTTCAGGTGAGATTCGTTCTACACGGCCCCACAAATAGGTATCCATCATTACATCACCAATAATCAGAACGGTTAGTTCACTGAACTTCTGGAAAATGTGACGCATAGAATGTTATTAAGAAAATATCAGCAGTATTTATTTAGGTAAGTTTAGAAAGAGCATTAGAAATACGCTTAATAGCTTCGCGTAGCATCGTTTCAGACGCAGCATATGAAATACGGATTGACGAATCATCTCCAAATGCTTCCCCGGTAACAACAGCAACATGAGCTTGTTCCAGAAGATACAAACATAAGTCTGTGGCATTGTTAATCGGAGTCCCTTCAAATGATTTACCAAAATAGGAGCTAATGTCCGGGAAAAAGTAGAACGCGCCTTCAGGAAGGTTCGTTTTTACACCAGGAACTTCTTTGAGGAGTTCATAGACAACATCCCGACGTTGAAGGAATGCGTTTTTCATCTCCATTACACTTTCCAACCCGCCTTCATAGGCAGCTATTCCGGCTCTCTGGGTTATAGAGCATGTACCTGACGTAATCTGTCCCTGCATTTTGTCGCAAGCCTGAGCAATTTCCTTATTTGCTGCCAGATATCCTAATCTCCAGCCAGTCATCGCGTAAGCTTTAGATAAACCGTTGATAATAATCACCCGATCTTTGATGGCATCAAACTGGGCAATCGATTCATGTTTTTCAACAAAGTTGATGTGCTCGTAGATCTCATCAGAGAGAATATATATATTAGGATATTTTTCAAATACTGCGGCGAGACTTCTCAATTCTTCTTTGCTATACACGCTTCCTGTTGGATTACAGGGTGTAGAGAACATGAAAAGCTTCGTTTTTGGGGTGATAGCTGCTTCAAGTTGTTCGGCGTTTATTTTGAATTCCTGTTCGACAGTGCTTTTAATAAAAACGGGTTCACCTTCAGCCAGCTTAATTACTTCTGAGTACGATACCCAGTAGGGAGTGGGCACAATAACTTCATCTCCGGGGTTTACCACACACAAAACAGCGTTTGCTATAGATTGCTTGGCGCCCGTTCCAACAACTATCTGATCAATTCCATACTCCAGGTCATTCTCTCTTTTCAGCTTTCCGGCGATTGCTTTCCGTAATTCGATATAGCCGGAAACCGGCGTATAGTAAGTATAATTCTCATCTAAAGCCTTTTTTGCGGCCTTTTTAATGAATTCCGGAGTGTGGAAATCAGGCTCTCCAAAACTTAAATTTATTACATCAATACCCTTCGCCGCTAGTTCACGGCCCATTTTAGCCATTTTTATAGTTTGGGATTCAGAGAGCTGGTTTATACGATCAGATAACATAACGAATAGTTTTAATTCGCAAATATAGAAACCTGGGTCAATAGCCGCCATATTATTTGGAAATACCTTAAAAAGGTATTCTTGTTACAAATGCTGCAAGGATTATATAAATTTGCCGTGCTTCTAAAAATTGCTTGTGCAAAAACAAAAAAAAGTCATTCTGCTCTCTTTAAGTGTAGGCATCTTATTGATGCTTGCCAAATTTACAGCCTACTTTGTAACCTCTTCAAATGCAATTCTAACCGATGCTGCCGAAAGCATTGTCAATGTGCTGGCCAGTTCATTTGCCTTTTATAGTATTTACCTCGCGTCGCAGCCGCGGGATTTAAACCATCCTTATGGACACGGCAAAGTGGAGTTTTTCTCAGCTTTTGTGGAGGGAAGCCTGATTTTGCTTGCCGGAATTATTATCATATTTAAATCTGGTTATAACTTATTTATACCACAGGAAATTCAAATGCTTGTAAGCGGTACGATCATTATCGCAATAACAGGTGTTGTTAATTATTGGTTAGGGCACTATCTGATCAAGCAAAGTGAGTTATTCAACTCCTTAACGTTATATGCCGACGGTAAGCATTTAAAATCTGACGCTTATACGAGCGCCGGTTTGGTGGTTGGCTTGTTATTAATCCATTTTACGGGTATCACTTATTTGGACAGCCTGCTGTCTATTGTGCTCGGTTTATATATAATCTATCATGGTTATAAACTAATACGCAAGTCTGTAGGCGGTTTAATGGATGAGTCGGATTTTGAAGTGGTTGAGGAAGTGATCAGTATATTGAATAATAATCGGCATAACTCATGGATTGATGTACACAACCTCCGCACACAACGTTATGGAACTGACTTACATATTGACTGCCACTTAACTTTACCGTATTATTTCGACTTGAACAGGGTACACGAAGAGGTCTCCGGTTTGGATAAACTGGTGAATGAAAGTGCTCGTGTACAGACTGAGTTTTTTATTCATGCTGATCCGTGTTTACCGCAGTGTTGCCATTATTGCCGGATGGATGACTGTCCGGTGAGAAGCGAGCCCCTGCGAACAGACATCGCGTGGAATACTCACAACGTTACCCGTAATCAAAAGCATTTCTCATAATGTATCCATTCAATGTGCGCGTCTACGGGATCCTGATCAATGATCAGGACCAGGTATTGTTAAGTGACGAAGAGGAATATGGTTTACGATTCAGTAAATTTCCAGGTGGAGGATTAGAATATGGTGAAGGGCTGATAGACGCTTTGAAGAGGGAGTTTGTAGAAGAATGTGAGGTAGAGATAGATGTTACCGATCATTTTTACACAACCGACTTTTTTATTAAATCAGTATTCAACGATAGCCAGGTTATCAGCGTATACTATGTGGTTAAGCCCAAAACAGACTTACTGTTAAATTTTAAAGAAGAAATCTTCGACTTCGACTCAGAGGGAGACCTGCTGCAAGTATTCCGCTGGAAAAATATCGCAGACCTCACTGTTGATGATGTCACTTTCCCAACCGATCAGAAAGTTGTCGAGCTTTTGAAAGCGCAATGGAAAATTAAGATGGATCGTAGCTAGCATCAGGTAAACTCTCATATTCCGCTATTCCCCCAAAAATTCTATTGCGCGATTATTACTTCATTATTGCCCGCGAACTAATTGTTATAAGGTTTTACGATAATAATTTATCAACCCTTTGTTAGCAGGGTGACGACAGTATGCTCATTATATTGCGATATATTCAGCACATGGTTATGATACTGTTAACATACTGTTTACATACTGTTATCATTAATTTCGAGATACTCTGAATACGACCTGATTTGCGCCGCATTTCGGTTTATTCCAGAGGTATTTATGCTTCGTTTAAGTTAATACGAGTGAGATGATGGTGTTTTGCCGAAGCAACGAAAGAATAGGCTGGCAGGTTACAGTTTATTTGTCTAAGCAGGGTCTCTTGTAGAGGACCCAGCCTGCATAGTGATGGCCTGCCAATGCATAGGGACAATAACCATTTGCCAGGCCCCCTTGCATTACATAATATGTGTTTCTATTACAATCCAAAACATTTATAGTGGAATGTGCATAATTGGACAAATTAAAGAAATAGACAATGAAAGCATTGTAATCAAGGAGTTTGGGATCAAATCTACCCTTGCCCGAGGCTTTCTATTAATTGCATTAGATGAAATTACTCGTGTTGATGCAGGCGGTGTTTATGAAACTAATTTATTGAAGCTACATAACAAAACCGTTTAGTCAATTGAACTAATAAACATCAGCAGTTAACACATGTTTTGCGCTATTTCCAACCCACAAGCCGACACTAACAGCGCAAACCAATAACGTTAGCGGTCAGGCTAAAAAATGACTGTGAGTATTGAATAAGCTAATCAATTCTATATTGAAATGAAATTAGAAGATTTAGGATATAATAATAAGCTTGAAAAATTAAGGAATGAGAATAACCTTAAAGAGTTTGAGATTGGAAGAGTTATATCAGAACATAAAGAAAGATATATTGTGAAAACTGAAAAAGGAGAATTTGAAGCCGAGATAACAGGGAATTCACGATTTTCATCAAAAAGTCGTGAAGATTTTCCAGCCGTTGGCGATTGGGTTGCAATAACAATTCATGATTCAGATTTTTCTATTATTCACAGCATATTACCGAGATTCTCCGTTATTTCAAGACAGGACGTTGGTAAATTCGGAGAGATACAAATAATAGCAACAAATATTGATTATGCATTATTGGTGCAAGCCGCTGATAGGGATTTCAATATTAATAGACTTGAAAGATATCTGACAATTTGTAATTCATCAAAGGTTAGCCCCATTATAGTGCTCACTAAGATTGATTTAATTGATGAACATCGGACTTTTGAGATATTGGAGAAAATAAAAGCTCGAATTAATAATGTTCCGATTATTGCAATAAGTAACGAATTACAAGATGGGTACGACAAAATAAAAGCGATTATTGAAAAAGGTAAAACATATTGTATGCTTGGTTCTTCAGGTGTTGGAAAATCCACTCTATTAAATAATCTTTCTGGCAAATCTATAATGCGAACAGATACAATTAGCCAGAGTACAAATAAAGGGAAACACGTTACAAGTCACAGAAAATTAATTATTCTTGAAAATGGAGGAATAATAGTTGATAATCCAGGAATGAGAGAAGTAGGTATTGCCGATTCAACAAGCGGATTAGAAATTACATTTGATATGATTATCAGGCTTTCTCAGAATTGTAAGTTCAAAGATTGTACCCACACGAATGAGATAGGTTGTTCTGTTATTGAAGCTGTTGAAAAGGGAGAAATAGACCGAGCTTCATATGAAAATTACCTAAAATTAGAAAGAGAGAAAGCTCATTTTGAATCTTCGGTTGTTGAAAGACGGAAAAAAGATAAAGAATTCGGAAAAATAGTAAAGAATTACAAAAAGGATATCAATAGGAAAAAATGAAGTTCTAAGAAAAGAAGCCCGAACCGCTAACAGGCGTTTGGCAAAAAAGCGGTTTCAGTGGTTAAATGAACATTCTACCTCGTATCAAATTTTGTGCTGGGTTGACAGTTTAGGGCTTCGAAATCCGCTTCTTCGCCAAGCGCCAAAACGTTATGCGAGATTTCACACGATCTATTCCCATCGACGATTCCCCCTGATTTAGCCTAAGTCAGAAACGGAGAGTTGCACATTCGGACAACTCTGTTTATCTTTGCGTTGTATGAATGTACAAAAATTCAGGACTATCTTTTTGTACAAGGAGTACTTCACTGACTTTTACGATAAGCAAAAGCCGAAAGTGAAAGAAAAGATTATCTGGACGTTTAGGTTGATCGAAACTATACAGCAAGTACCGGAGAATTATTTAAAGCATCTCACGGGCACTGACGGACTTTATGAAATAAGAATCCAGCTTGGAAGCGACATTTTTCGGATATTTTGCTTTTTTGACGAGGGCAAGCTTGTTGTACTGGCAAATGGATTCCAAAAGAAATCTCAGAAGACACCGAAGTCTGAAATAGAACAAGCGCTTAAAATAAAGAAAGAATATGAAACAGAAAAGTAATTTGAAATCCCTAGACCAGTTCGTGGACGAACAATACGGATTAAAGGGTACTCCCAAACGTGACGAGTTTGAGAAAGATTACGAAGGGTTCAAGCTTGGCTTTCTTCTTCAACAGGCGCGCCTGGAAAGAGGCATGACACAACAAGAACTAGCCGAAAAGTGCGGAACAAACAAGGGTTACATTTCCAAAATCGAGAACAACATCAAAGAGGTTCGTTTTTCAACCCTTCAAAAGATAGTCGAGCTTGGCTTAGGCGGCCACCTGGAGTTTTCTATCAAACTATAACGCCAGGAACCGGAATAGAAACCTCGCATAACAGCGGTTTGCCAAAAGCGGGGGAGACAGTGGTGGAACAAACTTTCTGGAATTAATTATCTTTAGTGCAGGCTTGAGAGGTAATGATTGTTAATCCCCGCCTTCGGCAAGCCACCGAACGTTATATGCAACTCTATTGAAACGCTCACTATAAAAAATGTCCGAACAATTTAAAGCACATATCAACAAATTCACAACGGTAAGTGATGAGGAATTCACTGAAATTTTTCAATTTTTCCAAATCAAAAGAATAGACAAAAAGGAAACTCTACTTAACGAAGGGGATATTTGCAAGTCGAATTATTTTGTTTTAAAAGGAATTTAATGTGGAACGAATAAATCCTATATCTCCAGAATCGAAAATAATGCTTCTGACATCCGGCTGTCAACCTTAATGAAAATTATTCAAACCGGACTTGGGAGACATTTGAAACTCACCGTCGACCTATAAAAAGAACGACCGCACAACAAATAGGACTTCGTTGCGTGCGTAGCACGAACAATTAAGTCCCGGATGCACGGAACCTTTGATAGTTTTTTTTAGCCGCTATGCGTTTTGCTTTTGAGATCCCATTATTTTTTATATTCTCTTATTGGTGCACTTTTTGAAATTATGCTCTTAGATTCTGCCTTTAAAAGGGTCGAGAAGCCGTCTTCAAGTTGTTTGGAGACGGCTTCGTCCATTATAGCAAGCAAATAATACTCTTTTTAGCAATTCCTGTTGTGAAAAAGAAGACACTAAGTGGGGATTTACTTCCAAAAGCTTGCCCACCAGAGAAATAAAATAAAATTTAAGGAACCAGGAGCAAAAATCGGATGGCTTAAACCTAGGATTTCAATATTGAGAATCTTCCACCCGAATAACCTGCTAAGAATTTCGTAAGTTTCCTAAGATCTCGATTTTACATATGTCAGTAATCTTTTCTTGCATTTTCAAAGCAATAAACTCAACTTCGCCGGATAAATAGGGGGCTTTGAAGCCTCTCGATACACGATGGTCAATCATTCTCAAAAAATAGCCAGGGAACTTTCTATCTCAGAAAAGCAGGTTTCCACCACAATTGTTTTATTGGACGAAGGCGCTACGGTGCCGTTTATCTCGCGTTACCGTAAAGAGCTGACAGGCAGTCTGGATGAAGTGCAGGTTGCAGCCATCAGAGACCGTGCGCAGCAGTTGCGCGACCTGGAGAAAAGGCGTGAGTCTATTCTGAAATCGTTGGCCGATACCGGTAGTTTAACCTCTGAGCTTGAGCTGATGGTAGCGGGGGCCGAGACGCTTACAGCGCTGGAAGACATTTATCTGCCGTACCGGCCTAAACGGAAAACCCGTGCCACTGCTGCACGTGAGAAGGGCTTGTTGCCTTTAGCGGATCTTATGCTAAGTCAGAAAAACCTGGATATTGAAACGGAGGCTGCCCGATTTATCAATTCGGAGAAGGGCGTGGCCAATAAGGAAGAAGCATTAGCCGGGGCCCGTGATATACTTGCCGAGCATATTTCTGAGCAGGCGGAGATCAGGGAGAAAGTGAGGAACATTTTCTTGCAAAAGGGAACTTACCAGTCGAAAGTGATTAAGGGAAAAGAAGCCGAGGGAACCAAATACCAAGACTATTTCGACTGGAAAGAGCCGCTTAAGTCGGCCCCGTCGCACCGGATTCTGGCGATGCGCCGTGCAGAGAAGGAGATCATTCTTTCGCTGGATGTGGTGGTACCGGAAGAGGAGGCTATTGAGATAATGGAGAAACAATTTATCACCAGCCGCAATGCTTCATCAGAGCAGGTTTCGCTGGCTATTGCCGACGGTTATAAGCGTTTGCTGAAGCCGGCCATGGAAACCGAGGTACGCCTGATGAGCAAGAAAGTGGCCGATGAAGAAGCTATTAGGGTATTTGCAGAAAATGCCCGGCAGTTGCTGCTGGCTGCTCCGCTGGGTCAGAAAAGAGTGATGGCCATTGATCCGGGTTTCCGGACCGGCTGTAAGGTGGTATGCCTTGATGAGCAGGGAAAATTACTGGAGAACACCGCCATTTACCCGCATACGGGTGCGGGAAATGTAAAAGAAGCGGAGAAAACTCTTAGGCACCTGGCAGAAACATTCGCGGTGGAAGCTGTTGCGATCGGTAATGGTACCGCTGGTCGTGAGACTGAAACTTTTGTGCGCAGTTTGAATTTGCCGGCTGTCACGATTGTGATGGTGAATGAAAGTGGAGCATCCATCTATTCCGCATCGGATATAGCCCGTGAGGAATTTCCGGATAAAGATATCACCGTAAGGGGAGCGGTTTCTATTGGTCGCCGTTTGATGGACCCGCTTGCTGAACTGGTGAAGATAGATCCGAAATCAATAGGCGTGGGGCAGTACCAGCATGATGTTGACCAGAATAAGCTGCAGGCTTCGCTGGATGATACGGTAATCAGTTGCGTGAATGCCATTGGCGTTGAATTGAATACAGCGTCCAAGGAGATCTTATCGTATATATCGGGCTTAGGTCCTCAGCTGGCCCAAAATATAGTAGACTACCGCAACCAGAATGGAGCGTTTAAGCGGCGGGCTGAGTTAAGAAAGATTCCACGCCTTGGCGATAAGGCTTTCGAGCAGGCCGCAGGTTTCCTGCGTATTCGGGGTGCTGAGCATCCGCTTGACAGCAGTGCTGTTCACCCCGAGCGCTATGCGCTTGTCGAGCAAATGGCTAAGGATCTCAACTGCAAGGTTGTGGATCTGATCAAAGAGGATGAGCTGCGAAAAAAGATCAAATTGCAGAGCTATGTAAGTGAAACGGTGGGGCTGCCCACTTTAAATGATATTATAAAAGAGCTGGCGAAACCTGGATTAGATCCGAGGGAAAAGTTTGAAGAATTCAGCTTTACCGAGGGTGTCAATTCAATTGGCGACCTGAAGGCAGGGATGAAGCTCCCGGGAATTATTACCAATATTACTGCTTTCGGAGCTTTTGTAGATATCGGCGTGCACCAGGACGGTTTGGTTCATTTAAGCCAACTAGCCAATCGTTTTGTCAAAGATCCGAACGAAGTGGTTAAAGTGAGTCAAAAAGTAATGGTTACCGTTACCGAAATAGATGTGCAGCGTAAACGGATAGCTCTTTCAATGAAGACGGAACAGGCAGAACAAAAGCGGGTTACGAAGCCCGAATTCCGGAAGGAAGTGAAAGTAAAGAAGGATGTACCCGAAACAGATCTTCAAAGCAAACTGGCTGCTTTAAAGAATAAGTTTAAGTAGTGCTTATGCGGCAACTTGTTCTTTGGACTTGAGGGCACTGGAAACTACATGACAGATCTCATATTCTTCCAATTGCTCACAGATCTCCAATATCTGGCTCAGTTCAACGGATGGGCTTTTGGCAAAGTGGGCTATCACCTTTTCTTCCGGCTGGGCTTCCATTAAACTTTTTACTGCTGTGGTAAAATGATTTACGGCTTTATTTAATCGCTTTATGCTCACTTATTATAAGATTTAATAAGGCTTCATACGCAGGATTATCTGGCTTAGTTTCAATGATTTGATGTTTAATTGTGCCTAAGGTATTTGTAAGTATAAGTTAAGAAAAGGCGCATATCTTTGCGATGAGTTTAGCAATATGAATAATTTTGACGGAGTGATAATTGGCGGGGGCGCATGCGGACTGATGTGCGCCGTGCAGGCGGGATACCTGGGTAAGCGAACCCTGGTGCTGGAAAAGAATGAAAATGTGGGCGCCAAGATCCTGATCTCGGGAGGGGGACGGTGTAATTATACCAACCTTTATGCTGATTCATCTAACTTTATTTCCGAGAATGAGCACTTCTCAAAGTCTGCGTTTTCGCGCTGGACGGTCGAAGATACGATCAATTTTTTTGAGACGTACGGCATCAGTGGCAAGGAGAAGACTTTGGGACAACTCTTCCCGGTGTCAAACAATGCGAGGGATATTGTGAACGTCTTTGAGAATATATGCGGGGAGATGGGGCAAGAAATAGTATGTGCTGCCGAAGTTACCTCAGTCGAGCGTCTGGAAGAGGGAAGTTTTAGGATTAGCTACGTGCAAAACGGAAAGTTAAAGCAAGTTATAGCTCCAAAGGTTGTGATCGCTTCTGGCGGTCTGCCTATCCAAAAGATGGGAGCTACTGATTTCGGCCTTCGTGTTGCCAAGCAGTTCGGCCTGCGATTAATTCAGACGGCTCCGGCGCTCGTCCCTTTAACTATTACGGGAAAAGATGCCGACTGGTATGCACAGCTTTCCGGGAACTCGGTGTTCTGTCGTGTTTCTAATGATAAGATCAGCTTTGAGGAGAATATTCTCTTTACCCATTGGGGTTTAAGCGGGCCTGCGATCCTTCAGATCTCTTCGTACTGGAAGCCCGGAGAAAGCATTAACATTGACCTGCTCCCCAAAGAGAATATCTCAGAACTAATTAATAGGGAGAGGCAACAAAATGGACGTAAGCTTTTTTTGAACCTGCTTGCCGACTTATATACCCGCAAGTTCGCCGAAGCGCTGGGTGTTTACTTACCCGTAAATAAAAATCTGGCTTCTTTAACAAAGGAGGATATTCAGAAAGCGGAATCGCTTATTCATGAGTTTAAAGTAAAGCCTGCCGGCGATAAGGGATATGACAAAGCGGAAGTGATGCGCGGCGGTGTGGCTACCGACGAGCTTTCATCGAAAACCCTTGAAGCTAAGAAAGTTAAGGGGCTGTATTTCGGGGGGGAGTGTGTTGATGTGACCGGCTGGCTGGGAGGCTATAACTTCCAGTGGGCTTGGGCAAGCGGGTATATCATAGCCCAGGAGCTGTAAATCATTTAGGAATAGTTATTGCATTGAATGGCCAAAATAACAGCTATGAGACTACTTCAACTTTTTGTACTATTCATCATTGGAATGCTTGGCAGTTGCAGCATTATAAACCAGAAATCCGATCATGCTAACCTGGGTGCTACTCCTTGGAAACTTGTTTCTATCAACGAAGTGCCTGCAAACCTGGGTGGAAACGCTGTTATACAATTCGACGAAAAGGAGAACAAGGTAAGCGGTATTGCTGCTTGCAACAGCTTTGCCGCCGGCTATGAAATAGTAAAAACTGCGATTACATTCGAAAGCGTTGTTACAACCAAAAAGTACTGCGAAGGCCGGATGGATGAAGAAAATCAGATTGTTACCAATTTACAGAACGTAACCCGCTATGATGTTAAGGCAGACAAATTATACCTTTATGGTAAAGATCAGCTCTTATTAGTGTATAAACGATAATTAATTTGCTAATTTGTGAATGAGTATTAATACATATCATTGAATCTGAAGATTTTAATGCCCTAGCTTATGAAGAATTTCATTTTAATAATCGCCATCGTTTTTATGATAGATCCATTATCAGCCGCAAAGGCTCAAGAAACAAAGTCAGAAAATAAAGAGTTCGTTCATACGGTTTATTTTTGGTTAAAAAACCCTGCTGATCAAACTGTAAGGGCCAGGTTTGAAGAATCTATGAAGACTTATATCAATAGTTCCAAATACATTAAGACTAAACATATAGGAGTTCCTGCAAGCACTAATCGCCCTGTTATTGACAGCTCTTACAGCTATTGCCTTAGCTTGACCTTCGCGTCGAAAGCTGATCAGGACAAATACCAGGTTGAGGATACCCACCTGGTTTTTATTAAAGAATCAGAGATGCTGTGGGAAAAGGTGCTGGTTTACGATTCGGTAAGCATTCTTTAAAAAATGCGCTAATTGTCGATACGTTAGTACGGCAATGCATTAACCGTTAATGCGAAAACGTATTAATCTGTCATATGTTAATATGTCAATACGAGAGTCACTTAATGTGGCCAATGTCTGCATGCCAGCAATGTATTGTTGATCGCGCGCTATTGTGATTATTTTTACCCAACTAGCTATTCCAGAATAGCAAGGTTGAATTACCCCTCAAATTACAAACATTGTCTACCACATATTTCCAGGATCTTCTTAGCTTATTGAAGATTGAACGTGACGCAGATTTGTATGCATACCAGCAGCTCAGCGAGTTAAGTTCTATAGCCGAACGAAGGATCGCGGGTTTGAGTTGGTACCCCATTGCGATTCGCAATACTGAAATGAGCAGGGGCGATTACCTTACCGTTGAGGCTGAGCGAACCACCCATCATGACCTGAGCCACCAATTACGTTTTGGATCTTCGGCCGTTTTGTTTTCAAATCATGATCCAAGGAATGACAGACTGGAAGGAACCATCACCTGGCAAAGCGGAAATCGCTGTAAAATAAACTTGCGGGTTGATGAGCTTCCCGACTGGGCGAGCGACGGCAAGCTTGGTATAGAGTTGCTTTTCGATGATAAAAGCTATGACGAAATGCAAGCCGCTCTTAAAGAAGCAGCCAGGCTCATTGAAAGCAAAGACAACGGGCTGGTCAAAATTCTTACCGGGAAGAACAAGCCGTCATTTAATACTGATATTCCGGTCTTTATCGCTCCTAAACTAAACGCTTCACAGCAGGAGAGTTTAAACATGATCCTTGCAGCAAGACATTTGGCGATTGTTCACGGTCCTCCGGGTACAGGGAAAACCACGACCCTTATTCAGGCGATCAAGGCTTTAGTTAAACAGGACGGGAAGCAGATACTGGTAGTAGCTCCAAGCAATACCGCAGTGGATCTGCTTACTGAAAAACTTGATGATGAAGGGGTAAATGTGCTTCGGGTGGGTAATCCTGCACGTGTGTCCGACAAACTGATGTCGTTAACGCTCGATAGCAAAACTGCAGCTCACAGCAGTATGAAGGAAGTGCGGGGTTTGAAGAAGCAGGCTAACGAATACCGCAATATGGCGCATAAGTATAAGCGCAATTTCGGACGGGCGGAACGCGAGCAACGGAAAGCTCTTTTTGATGAGGCTCATAAGATTATCAGAGAAGTAGCCAACATTGAGGATTACATACAGAAAGATCTGATTGCTAAAGCACAAGTAATCACTGCTACGCTGGTCGGCTCAAATCACTACACAGTTTCCGGATTAAAGTATCATACAGTAGTGATTGATGAAGCGGGGCAGGCGCTCGAACCTGCCTGTTGGATACCGGTTTTGAAAGCGCAAAAGATTATTTTGGCTGGGGATCCCTTTCAGTTGTCCCCTACCATTAAATCGTACGAAGCTGCCCGAAAAGGCCTGGGAAGCACCCTTTTGGAAAAGTGCATTGAGCAGCATCCCGAAGCCGTGGTTTTATTAGAGGAACAGTATCGGATGAATATTCCTATCATGGGATATTCTTCTAGGATCTTCTACCAGGATAAATTGCGTGCTCACATTACTGTAGCCGATCACCGCCTATTCCCCGGCGACCATGCACTGCATTTTATTGACACTGCAGGTTGCGGCTTTGATGAGAAGACGGAAGGCACGAGTACTACTAATCCCGATGAGGCCGCACTGCTGATTAAGCACCTGGTATCAGTCCTCGTGAAGCTCGATTCTTCTTCTACCTTTGAACAAACCCCGTCGGTCGCCATCATTTCACCCTATAAAGAGCAAATCTTTGTGTTGAAAGAACTGCTCGCTGAGGCCGACGAATTAAAACCTTTTGTAAACCAGATTGCGGTGAATACGATTGACAGTTTCCAGGGTCAGGAACGGGATATTGTTTATATCAGCCTGACGCGCAGCAATACCGAAGGTAATATCGGTTTCCTGTCCGACATTCGCCGGATGAATGTAGCTATGACGAGGGCGCGTAAAAAGCTGGTGGTAATTGGCGACAGTGCCACGCTTTCGCGATTGCCGTTCTACTCCGGTTTTATTGATTATGCAGAAAAGATGAATGGTTATCAGAGTGCCTGGGAGTTTATGTAAGATTAAAAGCGGTCCAGTTGAGAGTGGCGGACTATTCCTAATATATCAATCTGTAAAGCCCTTAGGAACGTAGCAATGGCTCCTCCTAGTTTTCGATAGCATTTTTCAATTGCCACTGGCTTTAGCCAGTGGATAAAAAAGACCTTTGTCCTAAGGCTTTAGCCAAATCTTCTTTATTTTAAATACACAATACTATATTTTGGCTGAAGCCAATCAAGTCCTGCATTCTATTCCTCCTCCAGCTAAAGCTGGAGAATGAGGAATGGCGCTTCCGATTCAGCAAAGTTAATTAATAAGGCTTTCGTTCCATCGGAACGTCTCGTTAGTAGAAATACAGACAGGGTGTGCAATTTCGTTCCATGGGAACGTTTTGTGAAAATAGGTGAGCTACTAATTAAGCCAGCTTTAGTTGATCCTCAAGCTGTCCTACAATCTTTTCGCACATTTCATGGGTCAGAAGGGCATCCTTTCCTGATATCTTTGGAACCTTGCCGTTTTCATGGGACTGGAGAAAGTCCTTGATCATCTGTTCGAAGCCCCGTTTATGAAGCATCGGTTCCCAATCGCTCGAACCGATCCGGCTGATGTTGGTGCCCTTATGGATAAACAGTTCAGAAACATTATTTACCACCCTTTTTTCCCCGCTGCTGAACACTTCGACTTTTTCTTCTGTTGTGCCTGCATCGCGATTCATCATGCCGATAGCTGTCGCACCGTTGTCACTTAGAAACTGGATTGTGACCTGGTAGAGGACGTTATGTTTTTTCATACCGTTGACGTGTAGACGATCAACAGGGTAGGGGAAAAGGTATCTTAAAGTATCTACTACATGTATAAAATCATCAAAAATGAAGCTCCGCAATTCGCAGGGTAAGGCCTGCCTATTCTTTTGCATAATGATCATACTGGGTTCCGTCAGTTCCTTTAGTTTCTGATAGACAGGAGCATACCGCCTGTTAAAGCCGGCCATGAGTATCAGGCTTTTGCTTTCAGCCAATTCAAAAAGTTCCCTTGAAGAGTTATAATCGAGTGTAACGGGCTTATCCACAAATACGTTTATGTCATGCTCGAGCAGTATTTTTACAATACCGTAATGAGCAGTGGTAGCAGTGTGGACAAAAGCGGCGCTGATTCCGCTTTGGATCAATGAATCTAAAGTATGATGAAGATTACCGAACCTGTATTTATTGCCGGCGTCCGCCAGCACACCTTTGTTTCTTGATAGAAGATGAATTTCTACGCCTTGCTGGCTGCTCAAGATCGGAAGGTACGCTTTACCTGCTATGTCCCCCAGACCGATAACTCCTATTTTTACCATACTTTCAGAATTTAACCTGCAAAATATGGATTAAAAAGAACTTTAAAACACAGGGAATTCTTTCTTACTGATACTTGATACTTAAAACCATTAACCTGCCAATTTTCACCCGCCACTCCCTTAAAACCGCTGATGTAAGGTAATGGTTGGTTGCCAGCCTTCTTTCGAATAACCGGCAATACCGCGGACAAAGAAGCGGTTAAAAGGATACAAATACATACCAGCTCCTACACCATGGTGTATCCGATCTGAGTCTTCATTATCAATCCAGACCCGCCCGGCATCATAAACTCCGATCAAGCCCATCCTGGCGGGTAAAAATCCCCGTTCTACTTCAGCAAAGCTAAAGCGAAGTTCAAGATTATTGAAAAGCAAGTGTTCCCCAGCAAAGCGATATTTTCTAAACCCAAGCAAGTTGTTTTGGCTACCCAGAAACGCACTTTGATAGAACGCCGTTTCGCCTGTTGTGAAACCGGCACCAACACGCTCAGCAAGTATCAGGTTGCCTTTTTTAGTTAAAGGTATATAAAACGAGAATTGTGGGAATGCCTGTGCATAAGCGTCTGACGCATCATTTAAGCCTTCGTAACCGTGGATCCGCAGTTCAAAATTGAAACCTCTTTTGGGAGTCAAAGGGTCATCTCGTTTATCCCAGCCAAGGGATAATGTGGCTCCCCCATGGGTTTTGTCAGCGAATATGTTGTCGTAAGAATTTATGATTTCCGGGGTGGAAATAAATCTGTCGTTGTTATTGCCATTGGAATAATACTGGAAGGACGGACCCACGCTGACGGTTACATTATTTCTTAAATTAAATCGTAATGCCGCCTCAGCGTGGTAATATGAAAAGTTTACACGGTAAAATTTTGCATGATTACCTTCGCGTTTAAAAGGTGTATTGTTTCCCTGCCCATAATAATTCATGATATTTCCCGTCATATCCGCAATGGCATTGATGATGATATCTGTATTTGCAAACACCTTAAGCCATTCAGATTTCTGTTTTAGGATGAAGGACTTTGTAGATAGGCTATGCAAAGCAGTTAGTGAGTGCACATTACCTTTTGGTTCCCCTGAATTTTTATCTTCCTTAGTTTTAAAGGTTAAGCCCAACAGCAATCCATCCTCAGAACGAAGATCTGCGGCCGGGCTCACGCCCGAAGACCGATACCAACGGCTAAACAATCCCTTATCTGTTGTAAGGGTATCAGTGTTTAATTCAGCACTATCTTTAGTGGTAGTTTCATCGCTTTGCGCCAATACTGCTGTGCTACTGATCCAGAAGGCACAAAACAAAAAAACAATCTTCATCATAGGTTCTGGGATTATGGGGATTTTAACAGATTAATCTAGCTGGCTATATTACTTTAATATACCAAATAATCAATATACAAGCCAAATAAAGCAGAAAACTGCTTCTTTGTAATGCACACGTTTCTAAGAGTAACTCCTGAATTTACACATGGAAAAATTATTCAGAGAAGTCCGCGACCTTATTGCCTTTAAAAATTTTGAAGAATTACACAGGTTAGAAATCCCGAAGCCCGAAAAATGTAACTGGGCCAGGGATATTTTTGATTCATTATAATATATCGCAGCCCGGATGGGCCAAGTTTGCCTGGAGCTGCGTATTTGCACCGTGGAACGTTGGTGCTACGGTTTTCGCCTACCACCAGCCAGGACGTTTTAATGCACGTGATACTTTGACGCTGATGGAAAAGCACCAGATCACTACGTTTTGTGCACCGCCTACTGTACTCAGGCTCCTGATTCTTGAAGACCTGAAAGCCTACCGCTTTAATTTTAGCGAATGTGTGGCTGCCGGAGAACCTTTGAATGCCGAGATTATTGAAATGTGGAAAGCAGGAACAGGGGTGCTGATCCGTGACGGCTTCGGACAGGCGGAAAGCACCTGCCTGGTAGCGAATCTTCCGGATATGGGTAAGCCTACCTTTTTATATGAAGTAATTATTGCTGATGAAGAGGGCCAAACTTTACCGGTGCGCGAGAGGGAACTATTTGTGTGAGAATGGATACCCGGAAGCCAAACGGCATATTCAGGGAATACTTTGGTGATCCTTAAAGAAGGAAAAGAGTTATTTAATTTTGGATTATACTATACCGGTGATAAAGCTTACCAGGATGAGGACGGTTTTATCTGGTTGGTCGCAAGAGGCCGAGGCAAAAGCAAAGAGTTTAATAATCGTCAATGAATATTTTTATGAAAAACCTTGATAAGGGAATAGTGGTTAGCTTAGTTAAATTTTTGGTAAGGAATAAATAACTTTTCACACAATATTTTCGTCAAAGGACGAATTTCGTGCATAAAACCTGCAAAAAAGGACGGTTTGTTAATGTTCCAAACTGCTTTAGCAAAGGCCAAATTACTGTTTTAGTGCTGTAGAGTGCCTTTTTATTAATTAAGTGAAACTAATTAAAACAAAAAAGAAATGTGTGCAACGCGGGCACCCGCTTTGCGTATAAGGTCATAATGGAACTCTATATAAAGAACATGGTTAGCCTCCGCTGCAAATTGGTAGTGAAGTTCGAATTAGAAAAGCTCGGACTGCATTGCACAATGTTAGAGTACGGTAAGGTAACGGTGGCCGGGTTTCTTTCTTTCGAACAGCTCAGTAGTGTAAGGACAGCTTTACTCCGGTCAGGTTTAGAACTGATGGATAGTAAGAAAAATATCTTGATCGAAAAGATTAAGCATATAATTATCGAAGTGGTTCATCATTCGGAGGGTCAGCTAAAAACTAATTTTTCTGATTATTTGAGTGCCAGGTTAAATCTGGACTATACTTACCTCGCTAATATATTTTCGGAAGTTCAGGGTACCACTATCGAAAATTTCATCATTCTGAATAAAATCTACAGGGTAAAAGAGCTGATCGGATATAATGAACTTAATCTTACCGAAATTTCCCTGAAGATGCACTATAGTAGTGTAGCGCATTTGTCAAACCAGTTTAAAAAGGTTACTGGTGTAACTCCTTCCTACTTCAAGCATTATGGCGTCAGCTCTCACCGGACGCTCGGAAATGTGTGAATCATGTAACTTATTCACACAATAATATAACTTTCCCGCCTCAGGCTTCTCTAGGTTTGTCGCATCTTAAATTCTGATTCAATTCTGAATCAGGTAGCAGATCATTTATTTATCAATTTATCTAATATAATTTATATGACCAAAAGAAGTACTCTTATTGAGAGTAGTACTCAAGTGTGTAAGAGCAGAGGCTATTCTAATGTATTCAAAACCATGTGCTCATTCGTTTTACTCCTTACCGTGTTTGCGGCAGGATGTAAAAAGGATGACTTTGAAGGCGAGATCGTTGGACTCTGCCCGGTAGTAGTATCTACCGATCCCATGGATAAAGCAGTTGATGTTGTGCTTAACAAGGTGATCTCGGCCACCTTCAATACAGACATGGCCCCATCAACAATTAACGGCACAACCTTTACAATCAAACAGGGAACAACGGTAATCCCCGGAACAGTTGCTCCTACAGCTAACGGTACAACATTCACTTTTACACCGACTATAGCCCTATTGCCATTTACTACCTACACGGGTACAATCACAACAGGCGCTACAGATACTCTGCGTACTGCAATGATTAACGATTACGTCTGGACATTCACAACTATTCCGGCTGTAACTATATCGGCTACTCCGGCAGCAGGCGGTACTTTTCTTGGAGCCGGGTCATTCGCCCAGTCTTCTGCAGTTACAGTGACCGCTGCACCATTAACAGGCTTTACATTTGTTAACTGGACTGAAGGCGGAACAGCCGTTTCAACCAGTCCAAGCTTCTTGTTCACTATGGCAGGAAACAAAGCGCTGGTAGCTAATTTCGCACCGGTTGTAGCGGGTAACTTTGCATTAAATCTATCATCAAGTCCCGCAGCTGGTGGAACAACCACAGGTTCAGGTTCATTCGCCAGGGGATCTAATTTAGCAATAACTGCCACTGCCAATGCAGGTTACACCTTCGTAAACTGGACAGATAATGGAGTAGTTGTTTCAACAAGTTCAAACTACCAGTTAGCTCTTAACGGTAACAGATCATTGGTTGCCAATTTCAAAGTTATTCCAGCATCACAGTTTGCTGTTATATTATCCTCGAGCCCGGCAACAGGCGGAACTACCGATGGAGAGGGTGCTTATACCGCTGGTACATCCGTAACGATATCTGCTGTTCCCAACATTGCTTATACATTTACCAACTGGACCGACAAAGGTACAGGTGCTGTTGTTTCATCCAGTGCTAATTATACTTTCGCTCTAAGTGCTAACAGAACTTTGGTTGCCAATTTCGCAATCAAAACCTATACATTAAACGCAAGCGGAGTAAACGGAACGGTTTCTAAAAATCCAACACAAGCAACTTACAACCACGGAAGTTCTGTAGTGCTTACAGCCGTACCGAATGCAGGTTTCGTATTTACTTCCTGGAGCGGCAACGCTACCGGCACAGTTAACCCCCTAACGGTTAATATGACTTCCGATAAAAATATCACCGCTAACTTTACAGCAGTACTCCCTGTAGGTCCTATCAATGTTCCTCTTGGCCTGGCTGGTGATTATTCAATCTTAACAAAATCCGGAATTTCAAGTACCGGCGTAACCGCTGTTGCAGGTAACATAGGAGTTAGTCCGGCAGCTGCAACCGCAATCACCGGTTTTGGATTAATTATGGATACGAATGGACAGTCATCACACACAACCATTGCGACTCATGTAACCGGTAAAGTGTTTGCTTCTGATTACGCTGCACCTACTCCAGCCAATTTGACGATAGCTATTGCAAACATGGAAACTGCTTATACTACTGCAAATAACCTGGTAACCCCTGCACCCGTTCTTCAAAAAGGAGCCGGAAATATCAGCGGTCTGACTTTAGCTCCTGGGCTATACAAATGGAGCACAGGAGTATTAATAGACCCTAATGCCAGTGTTACCTTATCCGGTGGAGCAAATGATACCTGGGTTTTCCAAATCGCTCAGGATCTTACGCTCAATACAGGTGCACAGGTTAAATTGTTAGGTGGTGCACAAGCCAAAAACATTACTTGGGTTGTTGCCGGTCAGGCAGTACTTGGAACTAACACGGTGTTATTCGGAAATATCCTGAGTAAAACCCTTATTTCCCTGAATACAGGTTCAAAAGTTACTGGTAGGTTATTGGCACAAACAGCTGTTACTTTAAACACAAGTACAGTAGTTAAGCCTTAATTATCCCTCAACGATATGTTTATTCCCCTTCGGGGGATAAACCTGTCACTATCACAAAACAAGAACTCAATACTAAAAGATTTATCCCATGTTATCCAATAATAAAATAATACAAAAGATCGTCATCGGTTCGATGATGGTCGTAACAGCCTTCGGCACCGTGCAGGCGCAGACCACTGCTGCTCAACCAACCTGGTGGTTTGGTGTTTCTGGTGCAGCTAACTTAAACTTCTATAGCGGTACAACCCAAAGGTTGAATAATTCACTGATCGTTCCAGCTGCCTTTCATGAAGGTAACGGAGTACGTCCATACGGTTCTGTTTTCGTAGAATACCGCCCAGCAGGATTGCTAGGTGCAATGCTTAATGTTGGTTATGATGGCCGTGGTGGCAAGTTTGACGGAGTAGTGGCGGCCTGTGATTGCCCTGCAACTTTAAAGACCAATATGGACTACATAACCGTTGAGCCCAGCCTGCGTTTATCTTTAGCCAACTTTTACTTATTCGCCGGTCCGCGGATAGCCTTTAATCAGCAAAAGGATTTTGAATATACTCAACTCAGACAACCGGATACTGATGGCGAATTGACTGCCATGCGTTCTACAATTATCTCCGGACAGGTTGGTATGGGTTATGAATTTCCAATCTCTCCTAAGGGTAGCGGTACACAGGTTAACCTGTCTCCATTTGTTTCTTTCCACCCATATTTTGGCCAGGATCCACGTGATATCGAAAGTCTTTCGTTAACAACCGTGAGAACCGGTATTGCTTTGAAATTCGGCAAGGCTCGTAAGGCGCCGGTTACAGAAAACCCAATTGCTGAAGTTCCTGTTCGCCAGGTTACATTTGCAGTGCGTGGCCCGATCAGCGAGCCGGTACACCGCCAGGTAAGCGAAACTTTGCCGCTGCGTAATTCAGTGTTTTTTGATGAAGGTTCTACTGCTGTACCAAGCCGCTATGTTGTTTTAACATCTGATCAGGCATCTTATTTCAAAGAAGAAGTATTACTGCAGCAGCCAACCGAAAGTACTGCTGCCCGTTCAGCGCGTCAGTTGAATGTATATCACAACATCCTGAACATTCTTGGCGACCGGATGAGGTCAAATCCATCTTCGACTATCTCCTTGAGCGGAGCCTCAGCAAAAGGACCTGCAGAAGGTAAATCTTTTGCTGAATCAGTAAAGCAATATTTGGTGTCGGTATTCGGTATCAGCGGATCCCGCGTTACAACGCAGGGGCGTACAAAACCACTTATCCCATCTGAGCAGCCTGGTGCAACCAAAGAATTGACTCTTCTTCGTGAAGGCGATCGTCGTGTAGATATCCAAAGTAACTCATCTGAATTATTGATGCAGGTCGGTGGTGAAATGATGAAGCCGGTTCAAATTGTTTCTACAACATCTAATCCACTAGATACACAGGTAGTATTTACTGTAGATGGTGCAAAGGATATGCTGAAAACCTGGTCTGTAACAATCACAGATGAAAACGGAGCAGTTCAAAATTGCGGACCATTTACCAATGATCAGGAAGGTGTTTCAGTAGCTTCTGTTCTAGGTGACCGCACGGAAGGAAACTATAAAATGATTATGACCGGGGAGACTAAAAACGGAACTCCAGTTACCAAAGAGGCTTCAGTTCATTTAACACGTCCGACTGCCAGCATTGAAAAGGCTTATCGCTACAGCATCCTTTTTGATTTTGATAAGACAAAGACCATTGCATCTTACAACACCTTTCTGAAAGATATAGTATCTCCATTGATCTCTGACGGTTCAACCGTAATTATACACGGTCATACAGATGTTATTGGTGAGAATGATTACAACCAAACGCTGTCTGCCGGCAGAGCTTCTGAAACTCAAAAAATCATTGAAGGTGCTTTGTCTGCAAAAGGTATTAAAAACGTAAAATTTGAAACCGCCGGTTTTGGTGAAGATCTTACCCGTTCACCTTTTGAAAACAATTTACCTGAAGAGCGTTTCTATAATCGTACCGTTATAATCGACGTAATTCCGGTTAAATAGATAGTAAACACACATTAGTAATGAAAAAGGCTGCCCCCAAAAAGGGCAGCCTTTTGTTTGATCCATTTTTCATTTATAATCTCGGACAGTAACAAGTGCTTGTGGCTTCTCCTGTATAGATTTATGTCGGGTTTGTAAAAATGCCTTTTGTAAACTGGACAATAAACATAGATTGATAGATGAGGATTGCTGTGAATTGGACTAATATTCAGAAAACCCGTAGATTAGCATTATTTCAATATCATACTGGTGACATCAGATCTACTCTGGAATAGTATATGAATCAGAACATCAATACTTTCAGCGTTTCCACTTACCAGGCTGCCGTTGTCGTAGCTCCGGCAATTGAGGCGCATTTTGCCTCACACCTGGCGACCGCAAGAGACAGGGGAGATGAAGATCTGGTTTCTCATCCCAACGCACAGGTTATTGAAGCGCTTATCGATGTGGCTTTCTGGGCCAGTTTGCGAAAGGAAGAAGGTATTTCACCAAAAATCTCACTGGCGCTGCTTCCACCCGGGCAATCGGGTGAGCCGCTGTTATTTGAACATAAAATTGTACTGAGTCCCGATGCACTGACTAAACTTGCTCCGGGGGTAGAACGTCCGGGCATTCACGTGGGGGTTTGGCACAATGAGCATGGCCTCTATATTTGGGGAACTACCCATAATATCCCCGATTATTGTTTTGTTCTGGATGTTTCTGAACCGGCTTTGCTGGTAATAAAGCATCGCCGCATATTTGGCTTTGGCAAGTTTGTTAATATTGCCGTACTAAAAGGCGACCAGGTAAAAGTGATCGATCAAAATAGCGCTTACCTGCCCGATTGTCCCTCTCTTCTAACGTCCCTGCTTGGGTTTCGATCTTCCGGAGACAAATCTGTCAATGTTTTAATCCAGCTTGCTGTATCTATGCGGGCACATAAGCGTGGCGGTCTACTCTTGGTTGTTCCCGCCGGAAACGATGCCTGGCGTAACTCTATACTTCAACCGATAAAGTATTCCATAACCCGCGGATTTTCATCACTAACCGAACTACTGTCGAAAGACGCGAATGAAAGAAGTAGTAGTGCCTGGCAAGCAGCATTACGGCGTGAGGTGGAAAGTATTGCCGGGCTTACCGCGATTGATGGGGCTACGGTGATCAGCGACCGGCATGAGCTTCTGGCTTTTGGGGCTAAGATAGTTCGTCCCCTGGCCAATGAAATGGTAGGACAGATTGTAATTACCGAGCCGGTTGTGGGAAGCACAGCAGTCATTGCCCATCCATCCAGTAACGGGGGCACTCGTCATTTGTCGGCAGCGCAATTTGTAAACGATCAGCGGGATTCTCTTGCACTGGTCGCTTCACAGGATGGTCACTTTACAGTTTTCACCTGGTCGGAAAGCGAAGCTATGGTACACGCACACCGCATTGACTCGCTGTTGGTCTGATCTCCAGGACGCATCATTCAATCTTTCTTTGCTTACCTGAATATTTTTTGAAAGAAGTCGTCTTCATTAGGGCGTGAAACTCAAATTTCGTATCTTATTCTTTTCTTAAAGTTTATCTAGCAAACGCCCTAAAAATCCGAACTATGAAAACTTATGATGAGAAACATATCAAGAACGTGGCGCTGATCGGTTCCGCGAAAAGCGGGAAAACCACGCTTGCAGAGACGATGATGTTTGAAGCCGGCCTCATTAACCGGCGGGGAACGGTGGAAGAGAAAAACACGGTATCCGACTACCACGAAATTGAACATGAGCGGGGGAGTTCTATATATGCCACCACCCTGCATACCGAATGGCGCGACTATAAGATCAACATTATTGACACCCCCGGTCCGGATGACTTCATCGGCGAAGTGATCTGTTCCATTCGAGTAAGCGACACAGCGATCATCCTGCTGAATGCTCAAAGCGGATTGGAAGTAGGGATGGAGTTATTGTGGGATTACGTTGATCAGTACCGCAAACCTACCATTCTGGCCATCAACCAGCTGGATCGTGAGAAAGCTGATTTCAACCAGACGCTCGCAGAGGCGCAATCTTTTTTCGGTTCTTCGGTAACAGTAGTGCAGTACCCCTTAAATCCCGGGGCCGCGTTTGACTCCATCATTGACCTGCTGAAGATGGTGATGTATAGGTTTCCGGAGGGGGGTGGAAAGCCTGAGAAATTACCAATTCCGGAAAGTGAGCAGGAGAGGGCAGGTCAGCTGCATAATGAGCTGGTAGAAAAGGCGGCAGAAAATGACGAGGAATTAATGGAACTCTATTTCGAGAAAGGTAATCTTGATGAGGATGAGCTGCGCAAGGGTCTGAAGATAGGGATGATGAACCACCAGGTGTTCCCGGTTTTTTGTCTATCGGCGAAAAAAGATATGGGCACCGGCAGAATGATGGGCTTTATCGATAATGTGGCGCCCTCAGCTATGGAGATGCCGCCAGAGCTGACTGAAGAAGGCGAGAAAGTGCTGTGCGACCCGGCAGCACCTACCCGGCTGTTTATTTTCAAAACCCTTACCGAACCTCACCTGGGCCGACTGTCCTTCTTCAAAGTTTTATCCGGCGAAGTGACCGTTGGGATGGAGTTGTATAATGAAAAGACGTCGGTTACTGAGCGTATCAGCCAATTATTCATCACCGACGGTAAGAACAGGAATTCAGTTGAAAAGTTGAAGGCTGGTGATATCGGGTGTACGCTGAAATTGAAGAACTCTTTTACCAATCATACGCTGAACGGGAAGGGGGCAAAAGGCAGTATAGAGCCTATGCGTTTTCCTACCCCTAAGATGCGCGTATCCATTGTGACCAAAAGCAAGCAGGATGAAGAGAAGCTTGGGGAAGTGCTAAACGAGATTCACCTTGAGGACCCAACCATGGATATTGAGTATAACCGCGAGCTACGCCAGGTTATACTCCTGCTACAGGGCGAACTTCACCTTGCTGTTACCAAATGGAAACTGGAGCAGGTCTACAAAATGCAGGTAGAGTTCCAGAAGGCGAGGATACCGTATCGTGAGACTATTCAAAGGCCTGCCTTATCGTCTTACCGGCATAAGAAACAAAGCGGAGGCGCCGGTCAGTTTGGAGAAGTTTTTATGAAGATCGAGCCTTACTATGACGGGATGCCCCAGGTAACTGAATTCCAGGTGCGTGACACGGAAACGATTGAACTGTCGTGGGGCGGCAAACTGGTCTTTAATAATTGTATTGTAGGTGGTGTGATCGATGCCCGTTTCATCCCATCTATTTTAAAGGGTGTCATGGAGAAAATGAATGAAGGCCCGATCACTGGTTCCCATGTACGTGATGTACGGGTGAGTGTCTACGATGGAAAGATGCACCCGGTCGACAGTAATGATATTTCGTTTAAAATCGCCGGTATGATGGCCTTTAAAGAGGCCTTCATGCACGCCGAACCTCTCTTACTCGAACCAATCCATGAGCTGGAAATTTCAATTCCCGACCTGATGATGGGAGATGCCATGACCGAATTGCAGGCTCGGCGCAGTACCATAATGAACATGGAAAGTGAGAACGGTGCCCAGGTGATCCGGGCACGTACACCCTTAGCCGAACTCGATAAATTTCTGTCATCCCTGCGAAGCATCAGCCAGGGCCGCGCTAAAGTAAAGAGCCGTTTTGCCGACTATGCCCCGGTTTCCCCTGATCTGCAAAGGCGGATCGCTGAAGAGTCGCAGAAATCAGAGGTGGAAGAACTGCATTAATTCTGAACCGTAGTTACTAACGGAGGTACACTTTCAGGAGCCTCCAAAAGCTCCTGAAATACCAACCTTAGTCACATTCCGGATGAGTGAATATATGCGTCTCCACATTTTCAGCCGGCATACTGAAATTCTCAGACCGTCCCATCTGCCACCAAAACTTGTTTCTTGCTTTCTCACGGCTTCCTGTCTCGGTCATAGTCTCTGCATCGTATAAGCGACCGTTGATCATCACATTCTTTATTTTTTCGCTGTTGCGAATATCATCCAGTGGATTTTCGTCCATAATGATCAGATCTGCCAGTTTACCCGTTTCCAGAGATCCAATTTCTTTGCCCATTCCAAGGTATTCGGCTCCATTGATCGTGGCGCTTCGAATAGCTTGTAACGGCGTCATGCCCCCCTGAGCAAGCATCCACAACTCCCAGTGAGCGCCGATACCCTGGATTTGTCCATGAGCGCCAAGGTTAACTTTAGTGCCGCCGTCAGCTAGTTGCTTAACCGCTTTCGATACTTCGATATGACCGTAATCGCCAAATTCAGAAGTAGTTCTGCGGCGTGACCGTTCGTCAATTATGTGACGAGGGGTATAACTAAGCAAGCGCTCATTCTCCCAAACATTCGTACGGTCATACCAGAAGTTTTCGCCTGATTGAGAAGCATAGCTCACAATCAGGGTAGGAGTATAGCCAGTTTTACTTTGGTTCCATAGAGATTTTACATCCTTGTAAATTGGGAGAACCGGAATATTGTGCTCTACACCGGTATGACCGTCGATAATATGGGTCATATTATGAAAAAATGTAGATCCGCCTTCTGGCACTACTTCCATCTGCAGTTCGCGCGCTGCCTGTATGATTTGCTGGCGTTGGTCACGACGAGGCTGGTTATATGATTTCACGGAGAATGCGCCTACCGCTTTCATCCTGCGAAGGGCTGAGCGGGCGTCATCCAGACTGTTAACCACTGCTTTGAAATCACCATCAGCTCCGTAGAGAATAGTACCTGTTGAATAAACACGCGGTCCTACCATTGTTCCTGCTTTCAGCATCTCAGATTGGCTGAATACCATCTCTGTATTACTGGAAGGATCATGTGAGGTGGTTACCCCATAAGCAAGGTTTGCGTAGTAGCTCCAGTCTTGCTGAGGACTAACACCATCAGGGCTTGTTCTCAAATGAGCATGAACATCAACAATTCCGGGCATTATTGTTTTACCATCTGCTTCAATTACTTTTGCGTCAGAAGGAATTGCAATATCTTTTCCAATTGCTATTATGCGGTTCTTCTCTATTAGAATCGTTCCGTTCTCAATCACTTCATCGCCCTTCATGGTAATAATACGGGCGCCCTTGATGGCTATTTTTCCTGAAGGCAGGTCTGATTTCATTTTGAACCCAACATACAATCCCAGGCTGTCAATTGCCGGCAGTTTCTCGGGAGCTCCTTCAACAAAGGCAAAAGAGTTTTTAATCTCTCTGGAATAATATTGCGGACCCAGGGACCAATTCAAGTTCTTACTGTCGCTGCTCCAGTGCAAGTAATTGCCCGCATCGCGGCTTACTTTAATTAATGGAAGCGCTTTATTAGTTGACGATAGATCGAGTGAAGTGCCAGCGCTTGCCATGGGGGTAATATAGGCGTTAAACAATTCAGTAAATGCTATCCACTTGCCATCGGGGCTTGGAACGAATAGATTTGCATAGGTGGATGTATAATGCGTTTTTGGAGTTCCGCCATTCAGGTCAACACTTTTAAACGCTTTTTTGCTCCCTTCACTGCTCTGGAAATAAATGCGGTCGTCGCTGCTGTTAAACACAGGTCGTATTCCAGATTCTGAAATCAGTTTTACATTTGATCCATTCGCCTGCATTACATAAACACCAGTGTTCTTACCAAAAGCATGACCTAAAACATCATTTCCTGATCCCTTTCGGTAAACAATCTTATCGCCTTTATTCGAAAATCTGGGTGAGTAGTAGAAGCCTTTCTCGGTGGTAAGTTTAGTGATTCGCCCGTTCTTCAGATCTATTTTGTTGATAGACCCTTTATTCTCATCATTCCAACTCACAAACAGTAATGATTTGCCGTCAGGGCTAAACTGGGGCTCAAATTCAAAGTCAATTCCCCTGCTTACCCGTTCAGCCTCTCCGTTGGGTAGTTCTTTTACGTAAATATAACCTGCAGCATTGAACGCAATTTTTTTACCGTCAGGGGATGTGGTCAATTGACGGATCATCTTTACGTCGAACTCTTCCTGAAACACCTTCTGCTGGAAATGAAGCGCTTCTGATATCGTATGGGTCGAGTTGACCTGGAAAGGAATCTCACTTACTACCTGCGTGATCAAGTTCAACTTTCGGATTTTTCCTTTAGCGTAAAAAACAATGTTCTTACTATCCGGAGTCCAGTCGAAGTTAGGATATAAACCAAAGATGGCCCATGCTTCCTGCTGATCCAGGGAAAGATCGTCGTATAGCGGCCATTCTTCGCCGGTTTCCTGGTCCTGAACAAATAACACGGATTTCAGCCGCACTCTTTTTACAAAAGCGAGATATTTCCCGTCCGGAGAAAGCTGTGGACGAACAGCACCCCCTTGTCCGCCGGCAGCTGTTTTAATCTCGCCGGTCGAGCGGTCTAACCGTCGAATGTTATAAATCTCACCGTTAGGATCTTTGTTGTACTGAAAAAACGGGCCGGGTGACACATCCTCTGAGAAGTAAACAAACTTACCGTCAGGCGATACTTCCGGCTCACCGGCATCCTGCTGATCGTTTTTACGCTTTGTTAATTGTACGCCTTCGCCGCCACCTGCTATATGATACATCCACATTTCGCCGGCTCCCAATGAACGGGTTCCTGTAAAGTGCTTGCGTGCAATCAGGTTTTGATTGTCCGGAGTCCACACCGCATTATTTAAAAGTCTGAAGGTTTCTTTGGTTATTGCCCGTTTCCCGCTGCCATCTGCTTTCATTACCCAGATATTATCCGCACCTTCTTTATCACTGGTATAGGATATATACTTCCCATCAGGACTAAATCTTGGTTGCACTTCCAATGCCATACCGCTGGCCAGCGCTGTAGCATTTCCGCCGGCCATTGGTATTTTATAGATATCGCCCAAAAGGTCGAATACGATTTCTTTGCCGTCAGGACTCACATCAAGGTTCATCCATGTGCCTTCATTTGTGTTTATGTTGATGGATTTGGTAGGACCGGAGGGTTTTTCGATATTCCATTTAGACTTGGAAGGAGTGTCCTGGCTAAAGCTTTGCTGACTGAACAATAGGATACAAAGTGTGGAAATAACGCTTTTATTCATGTTTTACGCTGATTGAGCGCGCAATTTAGCAAATATTCAGAGGTTTGCTCAGTAACATTTAAGATGCCATCGGGGCTCTGAGAACGTTGCAAATTGAGGCAGGGTAAATTCTAAATGACGAATCTCAGATCATTCTCTTAGTTTTGAGCTCAGCGCATGACCATTCACGAAATATTTAAACAGTACTGGGGTTTCTCCACATTCCGACCGTTGCAGGAGGAGGTGATTCAGTCTGTTTTAAACGGAGAAGACACATTGGCGCTCATGCCAACAGGAGGGGGCAAATCTGCCTGTTTCCAGGTACCTGCTTTACTAAAACCCGGAATTTGTATTGTTGTATCTCCGCTGATTGCCCTAATGAAAGACCAGGTAGAGAGCCTGAAAGCCAAAGGCATTAAGGCTGTCGCCATTATTTCGGGGATGGGTAAACGCGAAGTGGACATTGCCTTAGATAATTGCATCTACGGCGACATTAAGTTTCTTTATTTATCTCCCGAGAGACTGCTTTCAGACCTTGTCCGCGAGCGCATCAGTCATATGAAAGTAAATTTGATTACGGTTGATGAAGCACACTGTATTTCGCAATGGGGTTATGATTTCAGGCCTCCTTACCTGCATATTGCCGACCTTAGGGAGATTCACCCGCAAGTGCCCGTGCTGGCACTCACCGCCACTGCTACCGCCCGTGTTGCTGAAGACATCCAAAAGAAGTTACTGTTTAATCAGAACAACATTCTGCGGAAATCTTTCGAGCGAAAAAACTTGAGCTATGTGGTGTCAGATGAGGAAAACAAGTATGGAAAGCTTCTGACCATAGTGAAAAGGATTGCTGGATCCGGAATTGTGTATGTCCGAAACCGCCGCCAGACTCAGGAAATAGCAAGGCAGCTTAGCTTGCAGGGCATCTCTGCCGATTTCTACCATGCCGGCATAGATACCCCTCTAAGAATGCAGAAGCAATTGAAATGGAAGCAGGGGCTAACCAGGATTATCGTGGCTACCAATGCTTTCGGGATGGGAATCGACAAAGCGGACGTGCGATTTGTGGTTCATATGGATCTGCCTGAGAGTCTGGAAGCCTATTACCAGGAGGCCGGTCGCGCAGGTCGTGACGATAAAAAAGCATTTGCCGTGTTACTCTATAACGCATCGGATAAGCAGCAGCTTCTAAAAAGACTAGAGCAAAGTTTCCCAACGGTTGAAGAAATCAAACAGGTCTATCATGGGCTAGGAAACTATTTTCAACTGGCAATAGGCGCGGGAGAGGGTCTTTCTCTGGAATTTGATGTCGGTGAATTCTGTACACGCTTTAAGCTGGAACCCATCAAGACTATCAATGCACTGAAGTTCTTAGAGCGCGATGAATATATTGCGTTAAGTGAAACGGTTTTTTTGCCTTCCCGGGTCCAGTTTATTTCAGGGCAGGAGTCATTATATCATTTCCAGATAGAGCAGCCAGCGTACGATCAGTTCATTAAAACGCTACTCAGGTCTTATGGCGGCATCTTTGATCACTATGTTCCGGTTAAAGAAACTGAGATAGCTAAAAGGACAGGCCTTTCGAAGTTTGAGGTAATAACCATCCTTCAAAAGCTGCAAAACTTTCAACTCTTGCAATACCTCCCACAAACCGACAAGCCCCACGTTGAGTGGGTGAAATCCAGGGTTGATTCCAGCCGTTTATTTATAAACGGCAAACATATATCTGAGCGCCAGCAAATCTCGCAAAGCCAGGTGAGAGCTGTTATTGCCTACGCAGAGGATAAGACCTGCCGGAGCAAGTCATTACTCCAATATTTCGATGAGTCGGACGCGGGTAGATGTGGAGTTTGCGATGTCTGCCTCGAAGAAAAGCGGCTGCGCAAAAGAGAAAGCATTGCTGATGAAATTACTCATGAGATCTTTAGCCTGCTGGCTTCCGGCCGGATGCTATTAGATGAGCTTGTCCAGTCGCTTAACAGCGGAAATGAGAAGGAAAAACTGGGGGTCATACGAGAGCTGGTCGATGCAGGGAAGCTGAAATCAGACGGCGAACGGTTCTATGTATGACCGATATACGTGTAAGTGTAAAAAGAAGCCGGCGCCAAACTTTTTAGTACGATAAATTTAGAATCTATATATCTTTGATGCGATGAGCGCAAAGATTCTTGTAGTAGAAAATGATCCTGACATTCTTCAGATCATTGGTCATGTATTAACTGATGAAGGTTATCAACCTATTGAATGTAAGAATGAACATGGAATCTTTGATGTAATTCGGGAAAACAAACCCCACGCGATTTTGCTGGATGTGGTAAGGCCTACTGAGCAGGGAACAGTTTTATGCCGGGAAATTAAAGCTGCCGAAACCACGAAACACATTCCGGTAATTGTCCTGTCTACTCACGCTCAAATTGAAACCGTAAAAGAGATCTGTGCTGATGAGGTTGTAAAGAAACCTTTCGATATCGACTATTTGTTAGCCGTCATCAAAGAACAACTAGCCGGTGAATCTATCGCAAATTAAATAGTCGTTGAAGGATTCTCAGTCCTTCAGCTTTTCCGTGGATTTGGTTATTTGTATGGTCTGCTTTCATAGTCTATGATAAGCCAGTCATTTGCACGCATTGATTTTTAATTTGCCAGTCTTTCAACAAACGGAATGTTTGCCATGTCATAAATCGGTTTCTTACAAATTGCTCATATTCATTTACGCACTTATACGTACAGGCATTTAGCGGCCTGCCGAAAGTTAAGTTTCTTAGTAGATAAAATTTAACAAACTTTTAACACATTTTTTTGGGTCTTGCTGTAACGTTTGTTTTTTTGATGCGTCCTATAAAGCGTGATAGAAACATAATAAACCGCGTATTCAGAAAACCCTAAGGTAGTATGTATAACACGCTATCTGGCACCAAACTTATGTGATAATTAATTAAATGTTAAATTTTTAATGACCTAACAAAAAATGAAATCATCAATCCCTAAAATGCTGGCCTTAATAGTTTTGGCTTTCGTTGTAATTTTTATCAGCAGTTCCAAAAAATCCAATGCGGCTGATAAGAATCTTCTTATCACTGAATTTAAAGACGTAAAACATATAAATAAATTAGTTCTGATGGGGAATGTTGATGTTTACCTGACCCAGGGAATTGAAGAGAATCTCAAGGTTTACGACAACTACTATACGAAGAATGCGCTGGTGCAGTGGGAAAACGGGGAATTGCGCATTACTTCATTTAATAAAGAAAAGCTAACTGTTACAATTACAGTGAGTAATTTGTCGGCTATAGAAGCTAGCGGTAATGTGAATGTTCGCAGTATGAACCAACTAAGTACCATTGATCTGGATATACAACTAAAGAACAACGCCACCGCTCAGATTGATGCACAGGCCGTAAATATTAGCACTTCCCTACAAGATCAATCTAAACTCGAGTTATCCGGTGAATCAGACAATCAGCATCTTTCTTTAAGTGGCGAAGCTAATTATCAAGCTACATGTTTTACTTCTCCAAGCCGTTCATTGACGATATCCGAGGGTGCTGCGGCATCCATTAACCAGGGTGGCCAATCAACTACAATCAAAAGTTATTCAAGAGTTCCAGAAAAAGAAAATACGCTAAACTTTGACCTTGAATTTTAAGATCACACTATTTCATTTCATTCATCCAGCTTAAGTCTCAAATCTCAATCCCACATCTCACTAAAGGAGGCTGTTCGATAAAAACCGCTTCCTTTTTTGTTTATATAGCCAGCTTGTCTTACATTCATCGGTCTTAACCATTTAAATAATATGAAAGTATCAGTACTTAAAGGATGTTTAATAGCAGCAGCCGGCTTGTTGATCGGGGGATGTAATAGTGATTGTATACAGGGTTCTGGAAATCAGGTCACTACAACACGGGATGTCGCGCCTTTTACCTTTGTAGAAACAAGCGGATCTATTAAGTTGGTGCTGAAGCAGGGTCCACAGGAACTAAAGATCACAGCCGATGATAACCTGATGGACGAAATTCGAACCAAAGTAAGCGGCAATACTTTAGACATTGACATGAAAGGGAACTTTTGCAATACAGGACAAATTACAGTGTACCTCAGCTCGCAAGCGTATGAAGGTGTTAATGCTTCCGGTGCGGTCGAAATAGTAAGTGATGGTTTACTGCAGCTGAAAGATTTTGAGATGGATCTTAGCGGTTCAAGTAAGGTAAACCTGAATATGAATGCAGCTAATGTGAGCACTAAATCAAGCGGCTCTGCCGAAATCTCACTTAAAGGCCAGGCAAGCAGTCATGACGTCGATCTGAGCGGTTCCTCTTCAATTAGCGCACTTGACTTTGTAGTAGGTAAGTATCGTATCGAATCCAGCGGTGCAAGTGAATCTAAAATAAATGTATTGAATGAATTAGAAGTTAAATCGAGCGGATCGAGCGATGTAGAATATCGCGGTAACCCGTCAAAAGTCAGCAACAATGATCAAGGCGCCTCTAGTGTAAGGAAGATAAAATAAAGAATATAAACATGTTAAGTCTGGATTCAAAAGAGTCTTTCAAGGTAAATATTTGAAAGACTTTTTTGTTTTACAGGCACGAAGCCGACGCAGGAGGCGGGTTATGTTCAAAATAATCTTTTCCAGATGTTAACCAGATAGCAATCAAAAACCATCTGAAATTTACATGGTGTTCTCAACCTCGATTAACATTCATTCAACCTTTTTCTAAAGTTCAAATGAATAGCTTCGGTTTATGTTCGCCAATTGCATGTTGAATTTGAATGCTTTTTATCTGTAGCTTAATACCCAATTTTCTGATTTCCGAAATTTCTCTACTTTAGAGGAGGAATGGAACAAAAAAATAATAAGAAAACCATCAGGGGCTGGGCTATGTTCGACTGGGCAAATTCCGCCTATAATCTGGTGATCACTTCCACTATTTTTCCAGCGTATTATGTGGCTATTACCGCCGGGTTAGATGACAAAGTCTTCTTTTTTGGAAGGCGTTTTACCAATACCGCTTTATCTAACTATGCGCTTTCGGCGGCCTACCTTATAATGGTTATTTTACTTCCTATTCTGTCGTCAGTTGCCGATTACCGGGGGAATAAGAAAATTTTCATGAAAGCTTTTACATACCTGGGGGCAATTAGCTGCGCCGGTTTATTTTTTTTTAAGATCGATACCCTGGAGGTGGGTATTATTCTTTTCGCGCTGGCAGCGATGGGCTATATAGGGGGCGTCATGTTTAACAACTCTTATCTTCCAGAAATTGCTACCGTAGATAACCAGGATAAGGTAAGTGCACAGGGCTTTGCTTATGGCTATATCGGAAGCGTTATTCTTCAAATAATTTGTTTCGTATTTATACTTAAACCTGGGCTTTTCGGTATCACAGATGCGTCCTTCGCACCCCGTTTATCTTTCTTACTAGTAGGGATCTGGTGGGTTATATTCGCACAAATTCCTTTTAAAGTGTTGCCCGCCGGAAGTCCTAATTACAATCGGATTAATAGAAAGGTGATTCACGGAGGTTTTCAGGAGCTGCAGAAGGTTTGGCGACAACTAGCTGAGATGAAATTGCTTAAACGGTTTTTACTGGCCTTTTTCTTTTATGCGATGGGTGTGCAAACCATCATGCTCGTGGCTGCCGCATTTGGTGAAAAGGTATTAAACCTGGGAACTACTAAGCTGATTACTACAATTTTGATCATTCAACTGGTGGCAATCCTTGGAGCCTTAATCATGTCACGGTTCGCTAAAAAATACGGGAATATTCCGGTGCTGATTTTCGTGGTCATCATCTGGATAGGTGTGTGTATATGCTCTTATTTCATTACAACCGAGTACCAGTTTTTTGCACTAGCAGCTATTGTGGGCTTGGTTATGGGCGGTATTCAATCGATCTCACGCTCTACATATTCGAAATTAATTCCTGAAAACACACCGGACACGGCGTCTTTCTTTAGTTTTTATGATGTAACCGAGAAGATGGCAATAGTTATTGGATTATTTAGTTTTGGTTATATTGAAGAATTTACGGGAAGTATGCGAGTTTCTGCTTTAACTTTGGGAAGTTATTTCCTGGTAGGACTGGTTATCTTATTCTCGATTTTGTTTATGAAACCAGAGCCTTCGGTTAAACTAAAATCTGCTGAAGTCTTTTAATTTACTGAGTAACTGCTTGGATAAGCGCATAACCTTACTATGACCGTCGAACTGTTTATACCTTGTTTTATAGATCAACTTTACCCGCAAACCGCTTTTAGTACGCTCAAATTGCTTGAGAAAGCAGGCTGTAAGGTTATTTATAATCCTAAACAAACTTGTTGTGGTCAGCCTGCATTTAACGCCGGCTTTTGGGAAGAAGCAAAAACAGTAGGAAGCAAGTTTTTGAATGACTTCTCGGAAACTACTTACATTGTTTCACCCTCTGCATCCTGCACGGGAATGGTCAAAAATTACTATAATGACCTTTTCACAAACACCGCGGTTCACAATAAGTGCCGGGCAATACAAAATAACATTTATGAACTTTCTGATTTCCTGGTGAATGTGATCAAAAGGGATTATTTCGGTGCCGAGCTTGATGGTCGTGCAGTTTATCACGATTCGTGCGCTGGTTTACGCGAATGTAATATCAAGGCCGAACCTCGTGCCTTGCTCAGTAAAGTGCATGGCCTCGACCTGGTAGAGATGCGTGATACGGATACCTGTTGTGGCTTCGGCGGAACGTTTGCCGTGAAATTTGATGGCATTTCAAGCGCCATGGCCGAACAAAAAGTGCATAATGCCATGGAGATGGAAGCCGATTATATTATCTCAACTGATGCATCGTGCCTGTTAAACCTGCAAGGGTATATTGATAAGCACAGCCTTCCGATTAAAACCATGCATCTGGCCGACGTGCTCACCAATGGCTGGGGAAACGTTTAACTTTTCAGACCTAAAAGGACGCTTTTATACCTACGCCAGCCTTAAATATCTCTGTTACTGGTAGCGCTTGTAAGTTTTGAAAAAAGTTGACCAGGTACAGGTCATTGGTATTCACTTCGTAAAACAGTGTAAGGGCCTGAGGTTTGCCTGACTTCAGTAGCTTGGTAGTATTGAAGGTAAATTCGCTGCCCAGCGAGACGTGTGCCCGTAAGGCCTCCGACCAGTAATAGTAACCCTTGGGATACTGATCCTTATCCCAGGTTAGGTCAAGATCTTTCTGGATGGTGTAACTGAAAAACCCTCCCGGATTTACGGGATGGATGATCATCCAATCATTAACTTTAATTTCGAAAGGCCGGTAGGCCAGTTTGGTGGTCAGCGTACTAAATGAGCCGCCTCTGGATTCTGGCACGAAACCGTACATCACATCAAAACTTCCCCTATTATTCTTAAAGAGATTGTAACTGACACCTCCGCTGAAATAACCAATGCTTCCGGCATACTGCACGATAGCCCCATTCGGAATCAGGAACTTTTGAGCTAATACCTTACTCTGTACACTAAAGAGTAAGATTATGAAGGTCATATTTTTGATAAGTGACACGTTTGTATTTTATTTGATCATTAACAATTTCAACTAATAAAAAGCCCTTTTTGCCCAGCGTAGTAGTGACTACGAAAGGCACTCTGGAGTTATTAGGAAAATACTCGCCGAAGCTGTGGTCATGACCATGAAACGACGCCAGAAATGCTGGATTGTTATTTAAAATATTAGTGTATGCAGTATCCAGTTTAATGTCAAAGTCGCTGCTGAATGGCCTTACATGTGAGATGCCAACATAACTCTTCACGTCTCCCGACGCAGACATTTGAGCCTGAAGCCAGTTAATATCAGGTACTTTGCCATTAAACTTATACTCCCTTCCGTTGGTATCATGGCATATGAATTTTACTCCATCATACGCGAAAGAATAATTCAGACTGCCGAATATCCTTTGAAAAGCAACTGATCCTTTCGCAAGCAGATCGTGATTACCGATTACCGCGAAAAACGGGACATTAAGTTCATTAAATTGATCAGCTACCCAATCCATTTCCTGTAAAGTCCCGAATTCGGTAAGGTCTCCGGCAATAAAGACCATATCAATTCCAGGCATTTTGTTTGCCTTTTCAATAAAGAGTTCTACTTCAGCATAAGATTTCTGGGAATCACCAGAAATAATGAACCGAACAGTGTCGTCATTCTGGATTTTAAGGAGTTTGTCGAGATTTTTTGCGTTGAGGTTAGTTGGACTGTCAGGGTCAAAAGCCTGATGCGGGCTATATTCAAAATCAGTGCAGCCTGTCAGGATTATAAATATTGAAGTTAAGAATAGAAACGGTTTCATAGGTAGATAAGAAACTTACATTTAATTGTTTTGTTTTGCGACGTAATGCGGGTTAAACACAGCTTTTCCGGTCTGTTTTATCTTCAAATAGCTTTTTCTTTAGGATGTCGTTCCGGAAACCTACTTCTCACGATTAAAAAACCCTGTCATATTTTATTGATTAGTTTCCGGCATGTTAAACTGTCTAACACATATTCAATCTAATACACATGTGGATTTTATGGTTGCTACTTGGCAACTAACTTTGCTATTGATTTAACTAAGCTTTAACAGATCCCATTACATTTTAATAATATATTTGAGTCAGTTAATCTCCAGTATTATGTCAAAACAGCTTTTAGTACTCTTCAGCTTTTGCTTGGTATTTACATCCTATGTTTTTGCTCAGCAGAAAACCTCTGGTGTAATTTATTATACCCAGGTTATTGATACGAAGGCAATGAGGGCAGGTGCCGAGGATCAGGTGCAGCAAGGACCCCGACGCAACGGATTCAATATGCCGGATAAGATCACTAATAAAATGGAGATTATTTTTAACGCGAACGGAGCTAAATTTCAAAAATCAGAATTGGAAGAAGATATCAGCCAGGCCGGTAATCAGGAGGGAATGCGGGTAATGCGCTTTGGAGGAAATGCGGACCGGGAAATGTTTTTCAATTTTGCTAGTAAGAAAGTAACTGAATCGTTTGAAATGAATGGTGAGCAATTGCTTTTAGAAAGAACCTTAGGTTCATCAGCTAACGAAATCGCCATAACTGATGAGACGAAAAAAATTGCAGGTTTGGATTGTAAAAAAGTGAATATTAAAGACAAGAATGGTTTACCAACTACGGTGTGGTATACTACGGATCTTGCCTTTGCGGCTTCTCCGGTTCCTGCCTTATGGACAGAAGGAGTAGTGCTGGGGGTGGAAAATGCGAGGATGAAATATTACGCCAGCAGCATTGAATACATCAAGATCAAAGATTCTGAACTAGCGATGCCTAAAAAGGGCAAGCTGATCACTGAAGAAGAGTACACTACCAGGCAGTCTGAATTCCGCAAAAGAATGCAGGAGCAGTTCAGAAACCGTGGTGGTAATGGCAATCAGGTGATTATTCGCGAAGGCGGAAACTAAAAAGTTTTATTATTCAGGAAGCTCAGCGGATCCGGACTTTGACATGAGGTGTCTCCATAATCAACTTGAATTTTTCCTGCTCTTTTAGCTATCTGTAAAGCTTTGGAATGCATATCCCTGTTTCTGCCCCCAATAGCCATCAGGGCATAAGCCATCATTTCTTTAACGAAATTTGCTTCTTGCTGTAAATTCTCTATATGGCGCAGATAGGCGTCAAACCAGGTATCCGGCAGGCTGTCGTCATCTTCAGCCAGTGTCTGTATCAACTGATAGCCCGCCCTCCGTACGTACTCACGCTTATCATTGGCCCACTGTTCAGCCTTTTCGACCTTAAAGGGTGTTTTCGTTATTTGATTTTTTACATACTGATCACCTAGCCCCCAAACATCAATACTGTGAATAACTTCGTCGGCTTCGTCTTCGGTGATCTTCCTTGACTCATCGATAAAGCAAGCCATCATTTTGGCATCATGGATAGTACTGCGCCAACATTCCATGGCTAAGTCATGGTCTTTGGGCATCTTTTTAGCACGTTCTTTAAGTTTGCTCATTCCGGTACCCAGATAGGTATCTTTCGACTGAATATTTAACCGCTGCCAACTGGCCAGGGCACGTGGATCAGCTATTTCGTTTAAAATCTCGGTCAGCTCGCTAAAGTTCATAATCTAAAAATACATAATTAGAGAGATGATTGCACAGATTGCTAAATGATTGCACCGATTTTTAAAGTGCTTGCACTTATCTTGAGCGGACTGCCTAAGCGACCGGTTATTTCATGAGGCTTAATGGTCAATCAACTCTACTTTGTTCTGGACTGGCTTTACCCTTGTTCGTGTCTTGCCGCTAATTTAGCGGCAAGACACGAACAAGTCCCGAACCAGACCATTATCATTCCTAGCTAAGTCACCTCCAATATTTTATAATCGGTGCGCCCCTTCATAATCGGTAATCCTTTACAATCAGTGAAATTATCCCTAATTGGTGAAATCTTTATAAAAATCAGTGTAATCATATAATAATATTATTTTTGCACCTCGAACTAAAGATCACATAGTAGGTGATTGGTATTTTTTTAATTCTCACAACTTCTAAATCATTTTGTAGATGATCAACATTACATTACCTGACGGAACTGTTCGTCAGTATGAAAAGGGAATTACCCCCCACCAGATAGCCTTGTCGATTTCGGAAGGCTTAGCCAGAAATGTATTAGCAGCTGAGGTAAACGGCCAGGTCTGGGATTCCAGCCGCTCTATTGATGAGGATGCTAAAGTAAAATTGCTGACCTGGAATGATCAGGATGGTAAGTCAACCTTCTGGCACTCCTCTGCTCACTTAATGGCCGAAGCACTGGAAGCTTTATATCCGGGAACTAAATTTGGTATCGGTCCGGCTATAGAAACAGGTTTTTATTATGATGTTGACTTCGGCGACCGGGAGTTTTCTTCGGATGACTTTAAAACGATTGAGAATAAGATCGTTGAACTGGCGAAGACTAAGTCTGAGTATAAGCGAACAGCAGTATCAAAGGCTGACGCGATAGAATATTTCACTGAGAAAGGCGATGAGTATAAACTCGATTTGCTTAAAGATCTGGAAGACGGAACGATCACATTTTACAACCAGGGTAACTTTACTGATCTCTGCCGTGGTCCGCATATACCCAATACCGGTTTTATTAAAGCTGTGAAATTAATGAATGTCGCCGGCGCATACTGGCGAGGTGATGAGAGTAAAAAGCAGTTGACCCGTATCTATGGCGTAACATTCCCGAAGGCCAGCGAGCTAACGGATTATCTTCATATGATTGAAGAAGCCAAGAAACGTGATCACCGCAAGCTTGGTAAAGAACTTGAGCTATTTGCTTTTTCGGAAAAGGTGGGGATGGGTTTACCACTGTGGTTACCTAAAGGGACTGCTTTGCGTGAGAAACTGGTAAACTTCCTACAAAAGGCACAGGTTAAATCAGGTTATGAGCAGGTAATTACTCCGCACATCGGTCATAAAAACCTTTACATTACTTCCGGTCATTATGAAAAGTATGGCGCGGATTCTTTTCAGCCTATCAAAACACCGCAGGAGGGGGAAGAGTTTTTCCTGAAGCCGATGAACTGCCCGCATCACTGCGAGATCTATAAAACAAAACCTCGTTCTTATAAAGACCTTCCGGTTCGTTATGCTGAATTTGGTACAGTTTACAGATATGAGCAAAGTGGAGAATTGCATGGCTTAACCCGTGTTCGTGGTTTTACTCAGGATGATGCGCACTTGTTTTGTCGTCCTGACCAGGTGAAAGAGGAGTTTAAAAAGGTGATCGACCTGGTGCTTTATGTATTTAAAGCCTTGGGATTTGATAATTATACTGCCCAGATCTCGTTGCGGGATCCGGAAAATAAAGCGAAATATATTGGCAGTGACGAGAACTGGGCTTTGGCTGAATCGTCTATCATCGAGGCAGCTGAAGAAAAAGGCTTAACAACAGTCATAGAACTTGGTGAAGCTGCTTTCTATGGACCGAAACTGGATTTCATGGTTAAAGATGCGTTGGGTCGGAAATGGCAACTGGGAACTATCCAGGTTGACTATAATTTGCCGGAGCGATTCGAACTGGAATATACCGGTAGCGATAACCTGAAACACAGGCCGGTAATGATCCACCGGGCACCTTTCGGTTCTTTGGAGAGGTTCGTCGCGGTGCTGATCGAGCACTGTGCCGGTGAATTCCCATTGTGGCTTACACCTGAGCAATTTATCGTACTTCCTATCTCGGAAAAATATGAGGATTATGCGAAAAAAGTTTTAGAATCACTTAATAATTCCGATATTCGCGGCTTGATTGACTCCAGGGACGAGAAGATTGGCCGCAAAATTCGCGACGCCGAAGTGAAAAAAATCCCTTATATGCTCATAGTAGGAGAGAAGGAAATGGAAGAAGGACTGGTTTCAGTTCGCCGACATGGCCAGGGTGATTTGGGAAGCATGAAAGTTGAGGAGTTTGAAAATCAATTAGTTAACGAAATTAAGATTTAACAAAAATATAATTTGGCATTAGGAAGACCAGGCTTTAACAGAGGACCACGCCCTCCGTTTAAAAAGAAAGAAGCAGAGCATAAGATCAATGAATTGATCAGGGCTCCGGAAGTTCGCCTCACTGGTGATAACGTGGAAACAGGGATTTATCCTATTCGCGAAGCTTTAGCTAAGGCTGTTGAGCAGGATTTGGATTTAGTTGAAATTTCTCCAAATGCGGTTCCGCCTGTGTGTAAAATTGTTGATTACAACAAGTTTATATACGAGCAGAAGAAGAAGATGAAGGAAATCAAGGCTAATGCCAAGCAAACGGTGATTAAAGAGATCCGTTTCGGGCCTAACACCAATGAGCATGATTTCCAGTTCAAATTAAAGCATGCAATCGGTTTCCTGGAATCCGGCGAAAAGGTACGGGCTTATGTTCACTTTAAAGGCCGGGCCATTGTGTACAAAGAGCAGGGAGAGATCTTGTTGCTTAAGTTTGCCCAGGCTTTGGAAGAGGTTGGCAAAGTAGAGCAGCTACCTAAATTAGAGGGTAAGCGGATGTTTCTAACCGTGGCACCTAAAGCAGGGAGTAAGAAGTAAATGTGCAAATTTGCAAATGAGTAAATTTTGCAAATGAGTAAAAGCGATTTATCAATTTGTCAAATTCTCCATTAGGGGCTTTGATAATAAGATTGACGAATTGACTCAAATTGAATCATTGACAAATAAAAATAGATAACAGTTATGCCAAAAATGAAAACGTGTTCCAGTGCAAAAAAGCGGTTCAAGCTTACTGGAACAGGTAAAATCGCCAGAAAGAACGCATACAAAAGTCACATCTTAACCAAGATGAGTAACAAGCGTAAGCGTGGCTTAGGTCAGACCAGTTTAGTATCTGATGCTGATATGGGCAACGTAAAGCGTATGCTTTGTATCGGGAAGTAATCATTTAATTTTAACCAGGTAACCGGTTTATAAGTTCCCCCAAGGGCCACCGCTTATCAAAAACAACACACTATGCCACGTTCGGTAAACGCAGTAGCGTCAAGAAGAAGAAGAAAAAAGATCCTTAATATGGCCAAAGGCTATTACGGATCAAGAAGCAAGGTTTACACCGTTGCGAAAAACACAGTTGAAAAAGGTTTGCAATATGCATACCGTGACCGTAAAGCTAAGAAAAGAGAATTTAGAGCGTTATGGATTCAGCGTATCAATGCGGGTGCCCGTCAGCACGGCTTATCTTACTCCGTATTTATGGGTAAATTGACTGCTAGCGGTAACGTTTTAAATCGTAAAGTTTTAGCTGATTTGGCTATGAACCATCCGGCAGCTTTTAAAGCGATCGTTGAAACGGTAAAATAGTTATTGCTTAAATAATATTTAGATGTCTCTCATGAAAATGAGGGACATTTTTTTTTTGCTATTTTTAGAGATGGATTTTGGACGCGTTGCCCCTGAACTGATTCCTGAAGTGGACTTTACTTTGCCACCTGATACGGAATTAACTAAAGAAGTTTTAAAGAGTGCCGGAAGGACTAAGTTGCCGGAGGTGTACGTAGGTTGCGCAAAGTGGGGACGTAAAGAGTGGGTCGGCCTGATTTATCCGGAAAAGACAAAGGAGGCGAAGTTTCTGGATGAATATGTAAAACATTTCAACAGCATTGAACTGAACGCTGTATTTTATAAAATGCCTACTGCTGAACAGATTAGTAAATGGCGTGAAAAAGCTGAAAGTGAGAGACAAGATTTTAAGTTTTGTCCTAAAGTAACTCAAGGGATCAGTCATATTAAGCGTTTAAAAGGGGCAGAGGAGCTTACGAGTAAATATTTGGAGAGTATTTCTCATTTTGGTAGATATTTGGGGCCTTCCTTTTTGCAGCTCAGTGATAATTTCGGGCCTAAGAATATTGACATATTGCACAATTATCTTGAGGGTTTACCGGATGACTTTGACCTGTTTGTTGAACTGAGACACAAGGACTGGTACGCTGATGCGGAGGCTAGAAAGGATGTTTTTGAAATGTTCAGGAAGCTTAAGAAAGGTGCAGTAATTACCGATGCAACCGGGCGAAGAGACTGCGTGCATATGAATCTTTCAACACCGCATGCGTTTATTCGCTTTGTTGGAAATGGACTGCATGATTCTGATTTTACAAGAGTTGACGCATGGGCAGATCGGCTAGCTGACTGGAAGACGCAGGGTTTGCAATCCGTATACTTCTTCTTGCATCAGCATGATGAAAGCGATACGCCGATATTAGCGGATTACACCATTAAGAAGATTAATGAACGCCTTGGTGTTAATCTGGAGTTGCCGGACTTTGTAGGAAAGACTGAAGCTAAGGTTAAATAAAAAGGCGCCAATTGGCGCCTTTTTTTATTAGATAATTATTTGCTTTAGTTCGCTAGTACTTTAGTTACCAAGTCGGCTGCTTCTTTTAACTGGATAGCCGAGAATACTTTCAGGCCTGATTCGTCAATCAACTTTTTAGCCTCTACCGCATTTGTTCCTTGTAATCGAACAATAATCGGGACAGGAATATTTCCGATCTCCTTGTAAGCGTCAATCACACCCTGGGCAACACGATCGCATCTAACAATACCACCAAAGATGTTGATCAAAATAGCGCGAACGTTGGGATCTGAAAGAATAATATTAAATCCAGCTTTCACAGTTTCTGCGTTAGCTGTACCACCTACGTCAAGAAAGTTAGCAGGCTCTCCGCCGGCGATCTTGATGATATCCATCGTAGCCATTGCTAATCCCGCACCATTAACCATACAACCAACGTTACCGTCAAGTTTCACATAGTTAAGGTTTGATTTACTAGCTTCTACTTCTGTTGCATCTTCTTCACTCAAATCACGAAGTGCAGCATAATCCGTATGACGGAATAATCCGTTATCATCAAGGTTGACTTTCGCATCAACCGCCAGTATTTTATTGTCAGATGTCTTTAAGACAGGATTGATTTCAAACATTGAGGAGTCTGTTGCCTCATAAGCCTTATACAGGGCGGTAACAAACTTCACCATTTCTTTAAAAGCTTCGCCGCTAAGACCCAGGTTAAAGGCAATCTTACGAGCCTGGAAACCCTGTAATCCTACTTTTGGATCAATTTCTTCCTTGAAAATCAAGTGAGGAGTGTGCTCTGCAACTTCCTCGATATCCATTCCGCCTTCAGTAGAATACATAACGATGTTGCGGCCTTTCGAGCGGTCTAAAAGAACACTCACGTAAAATTCTTTAGTTTCAGTCTCTCCGGGATAATATACATCCTGAGCCACCAGCACCTTACTTACCAATTTACCTTCAGCACCTGTCTGCGGTGTTATCAGCTGCATACCAATGATCTGCTCTGCTCGCTCTTTAACCTCATCAAGGTTCTTAGCCAGCTTTACACCACCACCCTTGCCACGGCCACCGGCATGTATCTGGGCTTTAATAACAACCCAGTCAGAATTATAATCTTGTTTAAGCTTTTTAGCAGCTTCAACAGCCTGTTCAGGAGTGTCGGCAACAATGCCCTCCTGAACGCGTACGCCAAAGCTTTTTAGAATAGCTTTTCCCTGATACTCGTGAATGTTCATTTGTTTGAAATTTGGCGTAAAACTACCATTTTGGTTCAATTTCTAAAACTTATATTTAGGAATAAGTCATTTAGGTTAAGCAGTTAGTTGGAAATTGAAATCTTTGAAAGGTGATATATCAGGCTCTTTTATTTAGACACCTGCAGATTCGCTTTTGAAAACGTAATTCAGCTATACTTTGTATCTTCGCACCCATGCTAAAAGCAAAGGGAATAAAAAAATCTTACGGAAAACTACAAATACTAAAAGGGGTTGATCTGGAGGTTGGCAAAGGCGAAATTATTACCATAGTTGGCCCTTCCGGAGCCGGAAAAAGTACGTTGCTGCACATCATCGGTACCTTGGACAAGCCCGAGCATGGACATGTTGAGATCAACGGTATTGCCGTCCAATCTTTATCGCTACAGAAGCTAAGTGCATTCAGAAACAAAGAAATTGGTTTCATTTTCCAGTTCCACCATTTATTACCCGAGTTCACCGCATTGGAGAACATTTGTATCCCGGCTTTTATCGCCGGAAGGAGTAAAAAGGAAGCTGGCATAAAGGCAGCGGAATTACTGGAACTGCTGGGCTTGAGTCATCGGATCAACCATAAGCCCAATGAGCTTTCTGGAGGTGAACAGCAGCGGGTGGCCGTGGCAAGGGCTCTTATCAATAATCCTTCAATAATACTGGCTGATGAACCCTCGGGAAACCTGGATTCAAATAACGCTGAAAGTCTCCACCGCTTATTTGTTGACCTGCGCGATCGCCTGAACCAAACACTGATCATTGTGACCCATAACGAAAGTCTGGCCAATATGGCAAATCGTAAAGTCGAAATGAAAGACGGTTTAATTATCCAATAGATGTCTGTACTTATTACCGCGGCTTCTCATGCCGAAGCTTATAAACTTGAAAGGCTGCTTCAGCTTTCTGATGTTATTTTTGCTGATAGCCAGGAACTGCCACATCTTGCATTCTCGGGAAAAAAGTTTCTCAGGATTCCGAAAGGCAACTCGCCCAGTTATGCCCATGAGATGTTAGATATAGCGCTTAATGAAGGCATTGAGAAAATCTTTCCTCTTGAAATTGAAGAAATGATGCCTCTTGCCGAGTCCAGGCAATTGTTTTTTGAGTATGGGATCTCTGTCATGGTGCCATCTGTTTTGTGGCTCAATGGGCAAAAGCCGGCGTCTAAAGTTGCTTCCTCGCAACCTGTTGTTATAGAGAGGGGGAATGTGATAGCCGGTAGTCTGCCTGACTCTATATTGTTGCCAGAGGAAAACTTTAGCGGGATTTTTTATATTGAATCAATGATAGATACTATTACATTTAAACTGTTTACAGCCTGATGCTAAGCTATTCTGATTTAGCGCCTTCTAAGAAGGGTTTTATTTTTGAACTTGATAATGTGCTTTATCCCGAAAGGGACTACTTGCTCCAGGTATATTACTTGTTCGCCAATTTCATTGAATTCACGGAGACCGTTCCTTCTTCTAAGGAATTGGTATCCTTCATGAAGACAGCCTATGAGAATCACGGGTCGGCGGGATTATTTGAACGGGCAAGTGAGGTATTCGGAATTGATAGAAAATATAAAGATAATTTTGAGAAGCTCCATTATACAGCAAGACTACCCCTAAAACTGGTTCTTTTCGATCGAATGCTGCCTCTCTTGCAGGAAATGGTAGTTGACAGGAAACAAATATTCCTGGTTACGAATGGCAACCCGGCAATTCAACTTAATAAAATTAAGCAAGTGGAATGGAATGGACTTGAGCAATACCTGGTTGTTTATTTTGCTGATGAGGTTAAGCCGAAGCCAGAAACCAATGTGCTTGAGTTAATACTCAGTAAACATCAGTTACTCAGAAAGGACCTGATAATAATTGGCAGCAATGAAATTGATGCGGAGTTCGCAAGTTCAGCAGGAGTTGACTTCATTTATTTCGATTCTTTTACCCAGTAAAGACAGAGAACAACATTAATTGGCACGGGTTTTTCGTTATAAGTGTGCCATGATTAAATTACAATATTCCCTCCATAAAATTAAATATTTAACGTTATCAGTTGTTTTCACAGGGTTAATTTTAGCATCCTGTAAGAAAGATTCCAACGTTGAACCTTATACCGTCCAGAATGAAGTAAGAGATTCGGCCTATCTGAAAATAAAAGATATCTATTTATGGACTGAGCTGTTGCCATCCATCCGGGAGTTCAGGCCTCGTGATTCTAAAGATATTTATGAAGTAATGACCAAGGTCAGATCTTTTCAGCCTTTAGACAGGTTCAGCTTTGTAGAAACCAAAGAAGAGACCGACCGGGCGACTCAGGGGCTTACAAGTGACTTCGGCTTCTTAGTTAAATTTCATACGAGCCTCACAGATCTTAGAGTGAATTATGTTTATCCGTATTCGCCGGGAGGTAACAAGGGAATTAAACGCGGATGGAGAGTACAAAGCATAAATGGTCGCGCGTTAGACGGGAGTAAGAAGGCGGATATGGATTACATCAATGAGATCTTCTTCGGTTCCTCTACCTCAGCCAAATTCGCATTTGTGAAACCCGATGGCTCAGTTGTTAATACCACAATCAACAAAGGTGTTTATCCTCTAAATACTGTTATATACAAAAACGTTTATAGTGCCGGATCACGGAAAGTAGGTTATTTTGTTTATAACCAGTTCTCGGGTCCCTCCTCTGTTCAAGAACTGATTGTGACCATGGATTACTTTCAGTCAAGGGGAGTTAATGACGTGATTGTAGATCTGAGATATAATCGTGGGGGCTATGTGTCAACACAGGATACTCTGGCTAATATGCTAGCCCCGCAAAATGTAGGCAGGGGACAAAAGGTAATGTATACTTACGAGTTTAACAAACGCTACAGCGCATCCAACGAAAACACGCTGTTTTATAAAACCGGCAGTCTGAATTTGAGTCGTATCGTTTTCATCGTAACGCCAGCATCTGCCTCAGCGAGTGAACTTTTGATTAATAATCTGAAGCCAGTTTTAAATGTGAAACTGGTTGGCGAGGATCACACCTTCGGCAAGCCTGTAGGCTTTTTCCCAATCCCGGTATTTCAATATAATATTTATCCTGTTTCGTTCAAAACGGTTAACAGTGTAGGCTCTTCGGACTACTACCAGGGATTTAAAGTTGACAAGAACACAATTGATGATCTTTCATATGATTTTGGAGATTTAAATGAGGCCAGTTTAAAGGAAGCACTGAAATACCTGAATACCGGGGCTTTTAGCTCAACCACACAAAAGCGCATCTTGTCAACAAAGGGAATCACCGAGTTCGACTTGTCCGATGCAAACGCTGGTCTGGACAAATTTGTTCCGAAAATTGAAATTGAAGACCGGTTACGGAAAATGCCCCCATCCATTCGCGCGCTTCAACGTCAATAAGACAGTTTCTTAGACAACGATTTACGTATGTAATTAATGTTTGATTGCAGGATACATTTTCTTAAATTAGAGAGCTAACTAATTTAAATATTACTATTAAATATTACGATTATGAGTTTAAAACTAGGTGATATCGCCCCGGACTTTAAAGCGAAGACCTCAATGGGTGAGATTAGTCTTCATGAATATTTGGGCGATAGTTGGGGAGTATTGTTTTCTCACCCTGCCGATTACACACCAGTTTGTACAACTGAACTTGGCAGAACTGCAGCTCTGAAAGAAGAGTTTGATAAACGAAATGTAAAAGTTATCGCTTTAAGTGTTGATTCTCTTGAATCACATAAAGGATGGATCAACGACATTAATGAAACGCAAAATGTGGAGGTTAATTTTCCGCTAATTGCTGACGATAACAGAAAGGTTTCAGAAGCTTACGACATGATCCATCCGAACGCATCGGAGACCGTGACTGTTCGTTCATTATTCATTATTGGCCCGGATAAAAAGATAAAGCTGATGATTACTTATCCGGCATCTACGGGAAGAAATTTCCAGGAGATTTTACGGGTAATTGATTCATTGCAATTGACGGCTAACCATAGTGTTGCAACACCCGCCGACTGGAAATCAGGAGAAGATGTGGTGGTAGTTCCAGCTATCAAGACTGAAGATATACCTGCTAAGTTCCCAAAAGGGTTCACTGAAATTAAGTCCTATCTGCGCATGACTCCTCAGCCTGACCCAATAAAAAATTAAAAAATCTTGCTTTTTTGTAAAATTTGTTTTATCAGATAATTTTATATCTTTATAATACTTTTTAGTGATCTGACTTACCTAAAACATATAATTTAATTAACGCTCTAATACCAATATTTTATGAAAACTGGAAAAGTAAAATGGTTCAACACACAGAAAGGTTATGGTTTTATTGTACAGGATGACGGGAAAGACATCTTTGTACATTTTAAGGACGTTGACGGGGGAGTCAATTCTCTTCGGGACAACGATGATGTTCAATTTGAGATAGCTGAAGGGAGAAAAGGCATGCAGGCGGTGAACGTAAGGAAGTCATAAATCCCAAACCATAAAAATTAGAAGAGCTCTACGGAGCTCTTTTTTTATTTATACTTTATGAGCTTGAATGGCAAGTAACTGGCCTGCGGAGCCTGTTGTAAATATTAAGAACTGATGGCCACCGTCAGTGACATGATGCCTGGATTTTATCTCAGGAGGGCTTAATGGGAAATTACGGGTTATTATATTCGCTTGCTTAAGTTTATTCTGCTTCATGAAGCCTTTATAATCGCCCCACTTTTCTATTATAAACTTGCGTCCCGGAAATTTGGGGTTTAAGGTTTCTGAAGTATACACATGAGAATTTGTATGAAGCTTCAGAATATTAAAATCTTTGCTGATAAGTTTGAACGCACCGGCTTTCAACAGAGCAACATCTGGCTCGTAAAGATACTTTAATGGTTCTGAAAATCGTTTTAATGTTAACAAACGTTCTTCTGAGGCTTTGAATCGATAGTTATGATCCTCATCACCAAAGGTGTGACAGATAATTTCCGGCTCTGTGGACGTATTACCTGGTTCTAAGATCCAAAGCAATTCTTTACAGTCGTTTTTAACACTTATTACATATACACTGCTGACATTAGTTAGTTCTTTCAGGCCCGCTTGCAAATCAAGCAGGGGAGAAGTTTTTATAATTAAGCAGGAGCATGCCTTTAATAACTTTTCCAGGTGCTGAGGAACGTTTGGTTCGCAATCCTTTAATTGAAAAACCTTCTGGCGGTTAACCCTGCGCGAAGGGTCGATAAATATAGTATCAAAGAACTTGTCTTTTTGTAGCAGACCGAGTCCATCTCCCTGATGGAACGTTATTGCAGAGATGCCTAACACTTTTGCATTGTAATGTGCTATTTCAGAAAGTTCTGCATTCAGTTCTGAGTGCCACACTTGCATTCCTGCTTTTGCAAAATAATAACTATCAACCCCAAACCCTCCTGTCAGGTCTAGCAAAGTTTTTCCTTTAACCAGTGTCGCTTTAAATTGGGCAGTAGCTTCTGAGGATGCCTGCTCTATTGATATTTTGGGAGGGTAGTAGATACCGGGAGTAGAAAACCACAGCGGAAGTTTCTTCTCACAGCGTTTTTTGCTGTCGATTTGTTCAGCTAACTCACGAGAAGTAACATTGGAGAACGGACTCTTAGTCAAAAGGATCCGTGTTGTATCTGTATTCAGGTTAGCCTCAATAAATGACTGTACTTCGCTATTTAATATTGCCTGATTCAAATTATTTAATAACCAGTTGGGCCATATTTCTGCTAAGTTGTTCCATTAATACAACCTTGCCGCCACTAAGTTGATCAATAACTTCTTTTGTATAATGCCTGATGGTGATCAGTTGCAATTGCTGGTTGTATTTAACTTTGAAATCAGGTTCAAGGAGTTGGAGAAGAGTATTAAATTTCTCCGGATCTTCATCACAACATACAGATAAACTGAGCGCCGAGTTTTGCATCATGTTAATTTTCATTTTAACCTGTGCAAATGTCCGATAGATATCAGCTAAATGTTCTTCTGTAATAAACGAAAAATCTTTAGTCGAAATAGAAGCCAAAACTTGCTTTTGTTTTACTATAATAGCTGGAAAATCAATAGAGAATTGATCACAGTCACTGATTATAGTTCCTTCTTCTTCGGGACTTAAAAATGGTTTCACAAAAAGAGGGATATGGTTATTTTGCAGGGGTTTTATTGTTTTAGGGTGAATAACGGTAGCCCCATAGTAAGACATTTCCAATGCTTCAGAATAAGGAAGCTCTGCGTACTTGCGAGTGTCGGAAAATAATTTAGGATCTGCATTTAAAACACCTGGAACATCTTTCCAAATAGTTAAATTTTCAGCTTTAAGGCAGGCAGCAAAAATAGCAGCACTATAGTCTGAACCCTCACGTCCTAAAGTGGTAGTGAAGTTTTCCGAAGTTCCACCTATAAATCCCTGTGTGACTAAAAAATGCTCTTTCAGCAGTTGTGGCAATCGGCTTTGAATTGCGTTGCAGGTTTTATCCCAATTAACAATTCCTTCCCGGTAGTTATTATCTGTCTGAATAAATCCTCGTGCATCAAGCCATTGGCTGTTCAAGCTTTGGGAATTAAGGTAAGCACAAACAATGCGACTGGAGAGCAGTTCGCCAATAGAGACGATCTGATCATAATTGAAGTTGTAAGCCGGATGCGGTTCATCTTCCAACATCCATTCAATTTCAATTAGTGTATTTGCTATTTCGTCAAAAATCGGGTTATTCTGATCTTCAAATAAGTCAAAAAGAATTTTTTGATGATATTGTTGAATTTCTTCATACAATTCATGCACGTTGCTGCTACCCTTAACATAAGCATCTGTCAATGATTCGAGTGCATTTGTTGTTTTTCCCATAGCTGAAACAACAATAATTATTTTTTTATCCTTGTTCAGGGAAATTATTCTCGCAAGGTTTTTAACCCCTGAAGCATCTTTTACAGACGCGCCACCAAACTTATAAATCTGCATTCCCCTGTAGTAGATTTATTTGTTGTTTGGATAATGCACCATTCAGCCAGCCACTTTCAATATGGGCGTTGTATTTTTTGTAGAAGTTTATAGCCGGTTCATTCCAATCAAGCACCTGCCAGGTCATTCCGTTATAACCTTTATTTACAGCTTCTGTGACCAGAGTGTCAAAGAGAAGTTTGCCAATACCCATTCCCCGCATTTCTTCTGTAACAATCAGATCCTCCAGATACAGCCTGCACCCTTTCCATGTTGAATATCTTACATAGTATAAACCAAAACCATGAATTGTCTGATCAGCTTCAGCAACAAAGGCTTTCCAGACCGGTTGTTGTCCGAAGCCAGCATCTTCAAATTCGGAAAGAGTGACAGTAACTTCCTCCGGTGCCTTTTCATAAACTGCCAGTTCATTTATCAGTTCAAGCAGCCTTGGACAGTCTTCTTTAAGTGCTTCACGGATAGTTATATTCATAGTGATGTTGTTATAATTGAGAATTTATAGCACCGTTAACGGTTGCCAAAAATAGTACTTCCAAGTCTTACCATGGTGCTGCCCTGTTCTACAGCAGCTTTGTAGTCGGCTGACATACCCATTGAAATTTCCTTGAAGTTTTCATCTTTACGGAAGAAACTCTGCTTAATTCCTTTGAACAGTGTCTTCAGCTCATAAAATTCTTCATTAATTAGTTTGGGATTTTCGGTGTTAGTTGCGATTCCCATCAAACCGGTTATCCTGATGTTCTTAAGTTGAGCGAATTCTTCAGAGCGTAACAGTTCAACAGCCTCGTCGAAATCTAACCCGTATTTAGTTTCTTCATCGGCAATATAGATCTGTAGTAGACAGTCGATTACGCGATTGTTTTTTAACGCCTGCTTGTTGATCTCCTGCAATAACTTCAGGCTATCAACAGAGTGTATAAGGGTAATGAATGGGGCAATAGATTTTACTTTGTTAGTCTGCAAATGCCCTACCATATGCCAGTTAATGTCTTTCGGCAGCTTCTCATGCTTTTCTACAAGCTCTTGTACTTGATTTTCCCCGAATTCCCGTTGCCCAGCATCGTAGGCTTCCATGATCTCTTCGGAGCTTTTGGTTTTTGAAACAGCTATTAATTTTACGTCTATACTTTCCAGTTCGCCCTTTAAAGCTGATATGTTGGTGGCAATGCTCATTAAAATCTGTATTTTTGAATAATTTTTGAACCGCAAAAATAACAAATGAAGCGTTTAATACTGGGTTTTTTCGTATTGATTTTTGTAACCGCCTGTAATGGCAACAAGGTTCCTAAGGGGATTATTGAAAATGGGAAAATGATACTGTTATTAACCGATTTACATTTGATTGATTCATATGTCAGCAGTGCCGCATATGATACCACCACTCAGCCTGCTGCCAATTATTACAAGGTAATGTATCGAAAATATAACACTGACTCAGTGCAAATTCAAAAGAGCCTGCGGTATTATTCCCGCGATCCGGAACTTCTGGACACCATGTATTACAAGGTGCTAAAAAGACTAGAAACTATGGAGCTGATTGAGAATAGCAATGAACAACAAAAGATTAAAGAAGCAGAAGCGCTAAAGATCCAAAAGAAAAACGCTGAGATCAGGTTAAAACCTCAGCCTAATTGTTTTTTTAAAAATGATACTGCCGGCTTATTTAATTAACAACATCCATCAGCCTGGCCATAATCTAAGAAACTGGGTTTCCTACACTACTAAATGATCTATCCCAATAACGCTTCAGAAAAACTAGGTTTCGCAGAAATTAAGGGACTTATTAAAGGCTTTTGCATCAGTCCGATGGGGGAGCAAATGGTTGATAAGATCCAGCTGTTAACTAATTACGACCATATCCATAAATTCCTGAGTCAGACTAAGGAGTTTAAAAATATACTGCTGAACGATTCACCGCTTCCGATCAATAACTTTTTTGATATTAAATCACTTGCCGCCAAGCTTAAAATTGAAGGCACGTATTTAAGTGAAGATGAATTCTTCCAGGTATATCTGTCGCTGAATACGGTGTTCTCGGTCATTCACTATTTTTCACAGCGTGAAGGTATCTATCCTAATCTGGAAGCTCTCTTTGAGCACCTGCCTATCGAGAAATCCATCATTCAAAAAATTGAGGCAGTTATTGATCCGAAAGGGAAAATTAAAAACAATGCTTCAAAAGAACTTTTAGATATCATTACCAATCTTGCGAAAGCTGAACAGGAAGCCCGTAAAAAGATTGATCAGATTTTTAAAAGTGCGCAGAACAATAACTGGACTGCAGATGGCAATCTAACTATTCGTGATGGAAGGCTCTGTATTCCGCTTCTTGCTGAAAATAAGCGAAAGGTAAAAGGGTTTGTACATGATGAATCAGCATCGGGCCAAACGGTGTACCTCGAACCTGAAGAAGTTTTCCAGCTGAATAATGCGATTCGCGATCTTGAGTTTGATAAACGCCGTGAGATCATCAGAATCCTAATCGCGCTGTCAGATCAATTACGTCCTTCTGTGCCCTTACTCTTGTCTTACCATGGTCTTCTAACCAAATTAGACTTTGTGCGGGCTAAAGCCTTATTTGCGATAGACATTGAAGCGGAAATGCCGGAGTTAAGCCGCCACGCAGAGATTAATCTGATTAATGCCCGGCATCCACTGTTATTGCTCAATTTCAAGAAGGAAAAGCAAACGGTGGTTCCTTTGAATATTAAAATTGACGACGTCGACCGTATTATTGTGGTGTCGGGACCTAATGCCGGGGGGAAGTCTGTCTGTATGAAAACGGTTGGTTTGCTGCAGGTAATGGTCCAGGCAGGGCTGTTGATTCCGGCTGATGAGCATTCCAAAGTTGGTGTGTTTAAGCAAGTATTTGCAGACATTGGCGATGATCAATCTATTGAAAGCGATTTGAGTACTTACAGTGCGCATCTTTCGAAAATGAAATATTTCGTCGAGAATGCTAACGCCAAAACATTGGTTGTTATCGACGAGTTTGGTACCGGAACTGATCCGCTCTTCGGCGGGCCGATTGCTGAAGCTGTGTTGGAATCTTTGAATCAAAAAAACGTAAAGGGAGTTGTAACTACGCATTATTCTAATCTTAAAGTGTTTGCTAACTCCACACCGGGACTGGAAAACGCTTCTATGCTATTCAATAATCTTGAGATGCAACCTCTTTATATTCTTGAGATGGGAAAGCCGGGCAGCTCTTATGCTTTTGAGATAGCACAGAAAATTGGACTGCCGCCTAAAGTTTTAGAGGCTGCAAGAAATAAAATAGGCGAACACCAAAAGAAAGTTGATACATTATTGGTTGATCTGGAGCGTGATAAAAAGCAGTTGATGGATGTTCGTGTGGCAGTTGAAAAAAGAGAGCGACACGTAAAAGCCTTACTTGATGAAAATGAAAAACTCAAGTCTTTTCTGGAAGAAAACAAAAAAACACTTATTAAGGATGCTAAACTGGAGGCTCAGAACATCATAAAAAGCGCCAATAAATTAATTGAAAATACAATCTCCCAGATAATAGAAAGCAAGGCTGATAAAGAAAAAACCCAAAGTTTAAGGCAAAATCTTCAGAATGAATTGAATAAGAATCAAATTAAGGAAAAGCCTGTAAAGTTGCCGGTTGCCGAAGCCGAACTTAAATCCGGCGATTGGGTGAGGCTTGAAGATTCAGAAACCATCGGCCAGGTAATTAGTATTGCCAGGGACAATGTTGTTTTGGCAATTGGTGATCTTAGATCCGTTGTTAAACTAAAGCGGCTTCAGAAAGTATCTAATAAAACTGTTCCTAAAGAAATTCGCCGTTCTTCATACAGCTCAAGCCTCACTGAAGATATTTCTCAATTCAGCCCTGAGCTTGATCTTCGGGGCAAAAGGGGCGAGGAAGCACTTTATGAGGTCGAAAGATATCTTGATAAAGCTTTGATGATGGGTTTATCAAGCTTAAAGATAATTCATGGTAAGGGTGATGGTATTCTTAGAAAAATGATTCGTGAATATTTACGCAAATTCCCGCATGTAAATCGTTTGGAAGACGAACATGCCGACAGAGGGGGAGACGGAATAACTTATGTGTATTTGAATTAGACATTATTTCGGTTACCGCGAAAGCAGTTCCGTTATAGATTGGTCAACACAGTCACCCGAACTGTTGGAATACTAAAGTTCGTCTTAAATTAATTTAGCTTCATCAGGTTCTCGGTTTCGCCTTTTGAATTGATTTGCAGTAATCCTACCGTAATGCTTTCCGAGTAGATCAATTGATATTCTTAAAGAGAGGGTCTAGTTTAAGTTTATCTTGTTTTCAATTCCAAGTTTCAATCCTCATATTTGGCGCTTGCTTATTCTCAATACTTATATCTCACATTCCACTACTAATAATGGTTTCATCTTTCGAGGCTGCAATGAGCCGTCTTTCCGTCCACCGCGTTGGCAATAAGTCACAAAATGAATTTTATGCCCTCTCAGACAATTCACTTAAGATCGAAGATGAGTTTTTAAATAAAATTCTTCTTCAATATTTTCTTGGATCGTTTGAGAAGATAAATGAAGTGTATCATTTTACCCATCCAGGTGATTTGGAACTTAATGAGATATTTCACTATGCGACAACTGCCTTCACTGACGGCAATACATTTCATGAGATCAGCCAGAAGATAACAAAGTATCTCTTTGATCTTTCTGATCATCCGCGAATAAAGTCTGGTGAGTTATATTTAGTTTATTTCACAGGTGTTCAGCTGGAAGGCGAGCTGCTGGATGCAATAGGTATCTTCAAATCTGAGACTAAGGAAACCTATTTAAAGGTGTATCCCGATACAGGAGGTTTTAACCTTGAATATGAGCAGGAAGGGATTAATATTCAAAAGCTTGATAAAGGATGCCTGATCTTCAATTGCGAAAAGGAAGCTGGCTTTAAAGTTCTGGTGCTGGATAAAACAAATAACCAGGACGCTGTCTACTGGAAAGATGACTTCCTGAAATTAAAGATCAGGAACGACAGCTTTAATAAGACGAATACAACGCTCAGCGTCTACAAGAACTTTATAACTCAGAAGCTTGACGATGATTTTGAAGTATCTAAAGCGGACAAAATTGATTTGTTAAACCGATCCATGAAATACTTCAAAGAGAAAGAGACTTTTAACATAGACGAATTTTCTGAAGAAGTTATTGGCAACGAGAAAGCGGCAGAGTCATTTAAAAGCTTCACCCGGGATTATGAGCAAGAGTTTGAAACCGATTTAACCGGCTCATTTGACATATCAGGCGCCGCCGTGAAAAAGCAAGCCCGCACCTTTAAAAGTGTGCTGAAGCTCGACAAAAACTTCCACATCTACATTCATGGCAATAAGGAATTAATAGAAAAGGGCTTTGATGATGAAAAATCAATGAATTATTATAAAGTTTTTTTTAAGGAAGAAATTTAAAAAGAGAAAATCAAGTGGTATATTTAGATTATACCTGTCCATTCGCATGTTCTGTGATTGCTAACAATCTCTATTTAATTTTGTAATACTATATAACATCCTCTTATTTATAGTCGCGAGTTACCAAGCAATATGTCTAATCCTGATCAAAATACTGTTGAAGTTTCCAATTCACAATTTCCTGTCGTTGGTATCGGCGCATCAGCCGGTGGTTTAGATGCCATCAAAGATTTTATTCAGACTATCCCTGCCAAAACGGGAATGGCTTATGTTTTCGTGCAGCATTTAAGCGCTGATCGGGAAAGCCATTTACCAGAGATTTTAAAACCTCTTTCAAAAATACCGGTGTTGGAGGTTCAAGAGAATATTAACCTGGAAAAGGATCATTTCTATACCATTCCGTCTAACAAAATATTAGTTACCGATGATGGGAAATTAAAGCTTGTCGAAAAGAAAGATCAGTCGAAAACCATCGATGTTTTCTTCTCCTCCCTCGGTCTGGTCCATCAAAGCTTTTCGGTAGGCATTGTACTGTCGGGCACCTTAAACGATGGGACGCTTGGACTCCAGGTGATTAAAACTTACGGCGGCATTACTATGGCCCAGGATGAAGGATCTGCGGCCTTTAATGAAATGCCAACTAGCGCGGTAAAGGCCGGAGCGGTGGACTTTGTATTGCCTCCCAGTGAGATGGTCAAAAAGCTGATCCAGCTTAATCAGCCCTTTCGTGATAACTATACACATTCAGAAATCGCCAGACATCTACCGGAGAAAGATGAGGAAGTGTTTAAGCAATTAATTACCGTACTAAGGGTTCGCCGGGGTGTTGATTTTACGTTCTATAAATCAAGCACCTTAAAACGCAGGATAGTGCGGCGGATGGCGTTAAATAAGATTGAGAAGCCTGAGGAATACCTGGCCTTTGTCCGCGAAAATAAAATCGAGCAGGATGCACTTTACAATGACATGCTGATCTCAGTCACCAATTTCTTTCGTGATGAGGCAAGCTTCGACCTGCTCAGCAAAACTATCTTTCCAATTCTGATTAAGCAGAAAAAAGACAGCAATATCCTCAGAATATGGGTAGCCGGCTGTGCCACCGGTGAGGAAGCCTATTCTATGGCCATTTGCCTGTTAGAATACCTTGGTGATAAAGCCTCCACGATGAAGATCAGGATCTTTGCTACGGATATTTCAGAAAGTGCTTTGGCCAAAGCTCGTACCGGAATCTATCGTCAGTCAGACCTAAGCGGGGTTTCGCCCTCAAGGCTGCAGCAGTTTTTTAATAGGCTGGACGGCAATTACCAGGTTGATAAGTCTATCCGGGATTTGTGTGTATTTGCACAACATAACCTTCTTAAAGATCCTCCTTTCTCGCAAATGGATTTGATTAGTTGCAGGAACGTATTAATCTATCTTGAGCCGGTGTTGCAGAAAAGAGCTTTAAGCACATTTCATTACTCCTTAAACGATAACGGCTTTTTAATGCTCGGTAAGGCAGAGTCAATCAGTACAAATACCGATCTGTTTACATCTTACAATAGCCAGGAAAAGATCTTTTCACGCATTGGTCCGCGTGGACGATATATGAATGTGACCAGCAGCCGCAGTGAACAAACGATGAGTGACCTGGATCAGGAAACCCATTCGGGCACGGACAAAAGCATCTATCAGGTTGCGGATGAAGTTCTATTGGCAAAGTACACTCCGGCCGGCGTTCTGGTAAACGAAAACTACGATATCATCCAATTTCGCGGCTTGACGGATACCTGGCTAACTCCATTACCAGGCAAAGCGAGTTTGAATATCATGAAGATGGCAAGGGAGGGTCTGGCTTTCGAATTCCGAAATCTGCTTCATCTTGCCAAGAAAAAAAACGCTCCCGCTCGTAAGGAGGGTATCTTCTTTAAATCGGGTAGCAAACAGCATTATGTGAATATAGAAGTTGTGCCCATAACGGAGGCTGACGGATTTCATTATCTGGTGTTGTTTGAAAACAGTATATCCCCCAAAAAGCGTTTGGGTGAGAGCCATGATGACACCCTTTCTCATAGTCAAGATCCGCGTGACCTCCACATTAAGCAGCTGGAAAACGAGTTAGTGCAGGTGCGCGAAGATATGCGAACAATAACCGAAATGCAGGAATCTGCGAATGAGGAATTACAGAGCACAAATGAGGAACTACTATCAAGCAGTGAGGAACTGCAAAGTTTAAATGAGGAACTTGAGACGTCGAAGGAAGAGCTCCAGAGTACCAATGAAGAGATTACGATTGTTAACAAAGAACTGGTCGACCGCAACGATCAATTAAATATTTCCAGAAAATACACAGAAGCAATTCTAGATACAATTCGCGACCCTCTGCTTGTGCTGGATAATCAGTTGCACGTTTTACGAGCCACAGAAGGTTTCTACAAGAAGTTTAAAGTAAGTGAAAAGGACACAGAAGGCAGATATATTTATGACCTTGGCGACGGCCAGTGGGATATTCTGGCTCTTCGAAAACTATTGACTGAGGTCTTACAGGATAAAAAACCGATTAAAGACTTTGAGGTTAAACATGTCTTTCCCCTTATCGGGCTGAAAACAGTCTGCCTGAACGCCCATCAAATTGAATCTATTACCGGAGAAAATTTAGTGATCCTTTCTATTGAAGACATAACTTACAAGCGCGGTATGGTCGAGGGACTTGTGGAAGCAGAAGCGCTGTTAGAGGAATATACCGAGCGCCTGCACTTTGCTACCGTAGCTGCCGAGCTTGGTACCTGGGATTATAATGTCGAAACTAAAGAGTGGATATCAGATAAGCGGTGTAACGAGCTTCTAGGCTTTGAGCCCGGAGAATATGTTGATCTGAATGTTTTCAGCCAGATCATCTCCACCCACGATCAAATTACCATTCAGGAAACTTTTGAAAAAACGCTCAAGGGAGAGAATAAAGGGGTATATGATCACGAGCTTAAAGTTGTAAATGCAAAAACGAAAAAACCTCAATGGTTAAGAGTTAAAGGAAAAACATACTTCAACGACGTTGGCGTGCCGATTCATATTACAGGTGTTGTTCTGGATATAACCTGCCAAAAGAAGGAACAAGGACAGCTCTGATCAAATGTTTGTTACAAGCAGTTTGTTTAACGTGAATTGACTATTGCGGGTCTGGTTAACAGATCTCTTAATCGGACGAGAGGTGGTATTGGCCTGATTGCTTTTGAACATATAGCTGGTTAACGACTACCATAAGGATCAATAGAACCGGGGTGGCGAGAATGATTCCGAGGTAGCCGGTTATTGATCCTATTATCAATTGTGCTAGTATAATGAGCGCTGGAGGGATGCTTACCAGCTTTTTTTGAATAAATGGTGTAATTAAATTACTCTCCAATGCCTGAATGAAAATATACATGCCGGCTATAATTAAGGCTGTATCCATTCCAAGTGTCAACCCTATCAGGACGGCGGGCACCATGGCGATTAAAGGTCCAAAGTTGGGTATGAAATTAAGAATTCCCGCTATAACCGCTAAAGCAAAAAACATTGGGACGCCAATTATTGAAAGCCCGATTCCGGTGAGCGTACCTACGATTAGCATCGAGAAGATCATCCCTTTAAACCAGCTTTTTAACTTTGAACCTAGTTCATTTAACAACTCGCGCCCTTCTTCTTTCCTTTCTGGCGGTATGAGGGCAACTATACCTTTCTTATATATATTGGGATCGGCCGTGAAAAAGATTCCTAAAAAAAGAATGACGTAGAGATCTCCTAACACCCCAAAAGTTGAACTAAAAAACCGGCCTGCTGTTGCCATTAATTTCTTAGAATTTTCGCCAGACGTTTGATTGATAAGCTCACTTCCCCATGAATACTGACTAACCTGGCTTTTCGCCTGCTCGACCATAAAAGGCAATTTGTTTCTTAGATCCGAAATCTGTGATTGCACTCTTGCTCCAATTAGCCAAAATAATAACGCAAGAATTAAAAAGGATCCTGCAATGGAGAGGAACATACTCCACTTATGTGACAACTTTAAATTTCGTTTCAGTAATCCGGCAAATCCATGAAAGTAAAGCGCAATAATCGAGGCTGCTAAGGCCATCAGCAGAACGTTGAAGGTTGACCTGAGAATGAGTATGACAATTATAAAGAGCGCTACAATAGTTACTTTTTTAAAAAAACTCATATTACATGATTAGCATCCGAAGCGGAAATAACTAAGGTTGTGAATGGAACTAATTTAAATATCCTGACTAACAGATTTAAACTCTTATTGTTGCATCTACAAACTTTTGTCAGATTTCACCCCTGGTTCCTGACTTCTAACTATTGGCATAGAAATAGAACGGATCATTGTAACCAAAAAATCAGCACTATGATTATTCAATTCAATACCGACAACAACATAGAAGGCAGCGAACGACTTAATGAGTATTTCACCACCACCTTGACAGAATCGTTAAACAGGTTCAGCAATCAAATCACCCGATTGGAAGTTCACCTAACTGATGAGAACAGCAATAAAGAAGGTCAGAACGATAAGCGGTGCGTGTTGGAGGCGCGATTGGAAGGACTTCAGCCCATTGCGGTTACCAACAACGCAGACACTATTGAACAGGCTGTTAAAGGTGCTGTCGACAAATTAAAAAGCTCTCTGGACACTGTAGTCGGTAAGCTAAGGAATCACTAGAATTATCTACAAGTAATTTCCTTTCTATAATTTTTTCAAAAAGCGGGTGAGCCACACCCGCTTTTTTATTTTAGGATCTTCTGAAATGGGGGAAGACTTCTTCAAACCACAGTGAGATGAGTAAACTAAATAATCGATCTTTAAATTTCGGTAAGTATGAAAGTCGCTGATTCAAGCAATCACGTGCGGACCGGTGAGATCTCGCGGATAGGTAGAATATGGTGCAAACAGCCAGGTGCAGAAAAGACATCTGCGAAAAACCGGATACAGATATAATTTGCTCTTTAACTCGTATGCCTGCATCACTGACGAAGGTGATGTTCATTGCTGGTCAAAATGAACCGGTGAGAGGATTCAATTTCCGAGACTCTCGTTAAATCAGATGTTAAGACCCCTTATCCTGAAGTAATGCTTTATGCTTATCAAACCGATAGCGAAGGATATTATTCTAAAAGCGGAAAAGACCAGGGAGTACAAAACTGGCATGGACGCTTACACGGATGGTGTAAAACAGATAACTATGGTAAATTCGAAATTAGGAGCATAAGGGCTGCTCGTCATCCTAGTAACACCATTCCTGCGCATATTCATATAATTGGTTGAAGAACCGCAGAATAGGCAACCTTATCACATTACAGAGCTTGTTAAGGACAATCGTCTGGTTGAAGACCGCTACTTAAAATCCGTTAATCAGAGACCTTCTTCGTAGCGTAATTCGTCCGATTTAAACGCCATGCGTTGAATTGGAATGAAGTTTCTCAACTCGTGTCTTTCTCCTGGCGGGTTCATTACAGATGTCAACAGAATTTGTTATATTACAAGTTATCATTGGCCAACTTTAAAAACCTGCTTTATGAAGCGCCTTTATATCTCTTTAATCGTCCTCTTATTACCACTTTTTCTGAGTGCTCAAAAGGTGGTCTCGATAAAAGTTGATGGGTCAATTAATCCTGCTCTTGCTGATTTTATAAAAAGCACAATCCAACAGGCTACAGAAGACAATGCTGAATGCATTATCATCCATCTAAATACCCCTGGAGGGTTATTGAAATCAACGAGGGTTATCGTTAGTGATATACTCGAATCATCGGTACCGGTTGTGGTGTATGTCTCACCTGGTGGCGCTCATGCCGGTTCTGCGGGTGTCTTTATAACCATGTCAGCTCATATTGCTGCAATGGCTCCGTCTACAAATATTGGTGCCGCACATCCGGTGAGTATGCAGGGTGGAATGGATTCTACTATGAATGATAAGACCACGAATGATGCCGCCGCATTTATCAGGGCCATAGCCGAAAAGAGAAAAAGGAATTTACAATGGGCAGAAGAAGCGGTGCGTAAGAGTGTTTCAATAACTGAAGAAGAGGCCGTAAGGAATAAAGTGGTTGATATGGTCGCGCAAAACGAACAAGCGTTATTAAGGCAGATTAACGGACGCGCGGTGCAGTTAAATTCAGGAACTAAAACTTTAAAAACAACAAACGTTAAGGTAGAACAAGTGGAAATGAACTTTTCGGAAAGATTTCTGAATATGATCAGCGACCCGAATATTGCTTATATACTGATGATGCTTGGTTTTTATGGAATCTTGTTTGAGTTATATAGTCCCGGGGCAATTGCTCCTGGCGTTATAGGTGTTATATGCCTAATTTTAGCTTTTTATGCTATGCATACACTTCCGGTAAACTATGCCGGTCTGGGGCTTATACTGTTTGCCTTTATTCTGTTTATTTTAGAAGTTAAAATTACAAGCTACGGTGTGTTGGGAATAGGGGGAGTTATCGCTTTAGCACTAGGCTCAATTATGCTGATTAGAACTGATTCTGCTTTGGAATTTCTTAAAATATCATGGGGAGTAATCGTGCCAACTACCCTGGTGACTGCAGCTTTCTTTTTCTTCTTAGTTGGACTTGCTATTAAAGGACAGAAATTAAAATCAATGACGGGTATAGAGGGAATTATAGGAGAGGAAGGTGAAGCATTGGCGAGGCTGGAACCGTCTGGGACCGTACGGGTTCATGGCGAACTTTGGAATGCTGAATCCCTGTCAGGAAGCATTGATCGAGGACAAAGAATAATAGTTAAGGCTATTCGCAACCTGACTCTTTATGTAGAACAGCTAAACAAATAAAATAGGTCGTAATCATAACAAACTTAGAAAAGTATGGAAACATTCCCATTTACATTAGTCATTCTCGTAGTATTTTTACTGTACATCCTGGCTAGTTCAATCCGAATCCTTAATGAATATGAGCGCGGCGTTGTATTCCGTTTGGGCCGGATGGTTGGCGTCCGCGGGCCAGGACTTATTATTTTAGTTCCTTTTATTGAAAAGATGGTTAAAGTAAGCTTACGGACTATTGTAATGGACGTTCCGCCGCAAGATGTAATCACACAGGATAACGTATCGATTAAAGTAAATGCCGTTGTTTATTTCAGGGTGTTGCAGCCCGATAAAGCCATAATTGAAGTGGAGAATTTTTTAATGGCGACTTCTCAAATTTCCCAAACAACCTTACGAAGTGTATTAGGTCAATCAGAGTTGGATGACCTTCTGTCACAGAGAGATGTTATCAATCATAAACTGCAACAGATCATAGATTCTCAAACGGAGCCCTGGGGTATTAAAGTTTCCAATGTGGAAGTAAAGCAAATTGACCTTCCACAAGAGATGCAACGCGCCATGGCCAGACAGGCAGAGGCAGAGCGTGAGAGAAGGAGTAAGGTAATTGCCGCCGAAGGTGAATTCCAGGCAGCACAGCGTCTGGCTGATGCTGCTAAAGTATTAAGCGAAGAGCCAAGCGCATTGACGTTACGCTACCTGCAAACGTTAAAGGAAATTTCTGCTGAAAATAATTCAACAACCATTTTCCCGGTCCCCATTGATTTGATCACTCCATTCTTAAATATGGGTATGAAGAGAGAAGATTCCAAAAAGTTAGGTTGAGAGGATACGGGCCAGCCAGGATGGCTTGCTTTTCTTTTCCGGAACCCCATAATATCATTTAAGATGCTCTTTAGGATCACAGAATTAACACGCACGGTTAAACCACGTTATTTAAAGCCGATACGTCTTCTAGTTTCTAAAGTTCTGAGTCACCATTATTCCGTTATTCCCGCCATCAATAATTCCGATACCCACACGACCGAAGTCGCGATGAAGGATATTTGCTTTATGCCCGGGTGATTCCATTAAGCCGCTGTGAGCGGTCTTAAGATTAGGAGAAAGAGCGAGATTTTCACCTGCGGTCATAAAGGGGATATGAGCCGTTCTAATGCGATCAAAGGGGTCCTTGCCCTCGGGAGTATTATGAGAGAAATACCCTCTCTTAAACATGTCGATAGAATGACTGCGGGCCACCTCTCTTAGCGACGGATCGGCTTTCAATGGTTTTAGATTCCTTTCAACCCGTTCATGGTTTATCATAACAAGCATCTGTGCTTCAAGATCGGGCCTTGTTTTTGAAGAATTTATCTTAAACGGAAGTTTAATCAGTTTATTGGTCTCTGGATGGATGGTGATAACCGTTCCCGACTCATTTAGCATATTGCTAAAAATCGGTCGGGCTTTGTCTTCTATCCATTTCGTTTGAGCAGTTAACCTATAAACTAAAGAGCTATTCTGAACTTCTTCTGAGAAGTTGTTCCCAAACGGAACACCCGAAATGACGATAGCTAATAACGCGGCAAATATGACTCCATTGATTGATCCTGGAATAGTGCCTACTAACTTATTAGAAAGATTGTCGTGTAAGGATTCAGGGACCAATTTTAAAACGTTATCCAGGATAAGAGCTAGAAGCATCCTCGCTGCAATTATTGAAACTAAAAATATAAGCGGGATTGTCCAAAAACTTTCTACATCTATAATCTTTAATATTATGCTTGATAACAAGGGGTAAATCATAAAACCGATGGCCAGGCTACCTGTCCAATTGACCAATTCAACAAAGGAAAAAATGAAACCATGCTTCCAGCCCGAATACGCCGATAGGCATACTATTGATAATAAGAGCAAGTCAATATAGTTCATGTCTTTGCGGCAGCAATTTAGGAAATTGAAAAATAGTTCAGCCCAATAAGAACACTTTTAAAACGTTTCTGAGCGGTATTTAGCATCTAATTAAAGTTTTAACCGATAACTACGGAGAAAGCGATTCCGCGCCTCTCTGGCGTGTACAACCATATGCGGCAAATGCTCCAAACCGTTCAACTTTACCAAAATAGTTTTGTATCTTGAATAGGCAGCCAGCTCTGTTTCATGGCAAAGCTTAAATAATTGAAGAGTATTTTTATAGGATGTCGGACACGACTTTTTATCTCATTAAATATCTTTCATAATGGCAAACATCATAACTACTCCCATTGTTCATGCTGATTCTATTATTCCTGAGCATCATCAAGAAAGTTTTCTGAGCAAATATGTTTTCAGTCATGACCATAAAATGATAGCCAAGCAGTTTCTCATTACAGCAATTATTATGGCGGTATTTGCGATGTTGCTGTCAGTTCTTTTCAGGCTTCAACTTGGGTGGCCCGATAAAAACTTTCCGCTGCTCGAAACTTTCCTTGGAAAGTGGGCGACCGGAGGGCGCATAAAGCCGGAGTTTTATCTAGCTATGGTAACCATCCACGGTACTATCATGGTCTTTTTCGTGTTAACGGCAGGGCTAAGCGGTACATTCAGCAATCTATTAATTCCGCTGCAGATAGGAGCGAGGGACATGGCATCGCCTTTTATCAATATGCTTTCGTACTGGTTCTTTTTTAGTGCATGTGTGGTGATGGCAGCTTCTTTTTTCGTTGAGAGTGGTCCGGCGAGCGCCGGCTGGACGGTGTATCCACCCCTTTCTGCACTCGAAAAAGCTATTCCCGGATCGGGCACTGGCATGACGTTATGGCTTACCAGTATTTTCCTTTTTGTGGGATCTTCCATGATGGGTGCATTGAACTATATAAGTACGGTTTTGAATATGCGTACAAATGGCATGGATATGTGGAAAATGCCATTAACAGTTTGGGGAGTTTTTTTAACTGCCATACTTGGTGCCCTTACTTTTCCGGTGCTCGTTTCAGCTGTAGTATTGCTTATTATGGATCGCAGCTTCGGCACTAGCTTCTATCTTTCGGATATTGTTATACAAGGACACGTGATGCCAAACGAAGGTGGTAGTCCTATCCTATGGGAGCATCTTTTCTGGTTTCTTGGCCATCCAGAAGTTTACATTGCCATTTTGCCTGCCTTCGGAATCGTGTCTGAAGTGATTGCCACTAATGTCCGCAAACCTATTTTTGGCTACCATGCCATGGTTTATTCGCTGATCGGGATTGTTGTGCTTTCATTCCTTGTCTGGGGACATCATATGTTTGTCTCCGGAATGAATCCCTTTCTCGGCGGCGTGTTTATGATCACCACCCTGATTATAGCCGTTCCGTCGGCCATCAAGACCTTTAATTATCTAACTACTCTATGGCGTGGTAATCTCAGGTTCACGCCTGCCTTGTTATTTGCAATTGGCTTCGTCTCTTTCCTAATCTCAGGCGGACTTACAGGTTTGTTTTTGGGTAATGCCTCGTTAGACATCAATTTACATGACACCTACTTTGTGGTCGCTCATTTCCACCTGGTAATGGGCTGCGCTTCCATATTCGGCATGCTGGCTGGGGTATATCACTGGTTCCCTAAACTGTTTGGAAGGCTGATGGATGAACGGCTGGGTTACCTTCATTTCTGGCTAACATTCGGATGTGCCTATCTTGTATTCTTCCCGATGCACTTTATGGGACTCGATGGAGTTCCGAGACGTTACTATGCTTTTACAGAGTTTGAGTTCATGAATGCATGGATTTCTGTTAACCGCTTTATATCCTGGGCCGCCATTGTTGGGGCATTTGCACAAACCGCTTTTCTGTGGAATTTCTTCAGTTCAATATTTGCCGGAAAGAGGAGCAGTCAGAACCCATGGCAGTCTAACACCATGGAGTGGACCACTGCTGTGAAGCATATTCATGGTAACTGGCCTGGAGAAATTCCTACAATCTATCGCTGGCCGTATGATTACAGCAAACCAGGACATCACAAAGATTATATCCCCCAGACGACGCCTTTCTCAGAAACGATGGCTTCAAACCGGGATGACGACTTCAAAGATAATTCGGAAGGACAAAGAATACAGGCTGAGTGGGTGGCCGAGAAACAAAGGTCTGAAAATCAGCTCTCCTGATCACTTAAAAATTCACATCTTTATCAGCTAATTGATGTCCTTCATGATTAACAAACCGGTTATCACTATAGAATATTGTCCGAAGTGCGGTTGGATGCTTCGTTCGGCTTACATGGCTCAGGAACTGCTCAGTACCTTTGCCGACCAGCTTAAGGGTGTAATGCTGGTTCCCAGCGAGACCGGTGGAGCTTTCGTCATTTCTTTAAACGATCAGATCATCTTTAACAGAAAAGATTTGCAGCGTTTTCCGGAGATCAAGGAATTGAAAAAATTAGTACGTGACATGGTTGACCCGCAAATGGATTTGGGCCATACCGATCATAAATAGTCAGCCTGGATGTTTTGTCTTCGCACTGCTTAGCGATCCATATTTAACAGACACAGAAATCAGCCTGACACAAAGTGCCGTGGTTCACTTTTTGTTCAGTTCCTAGTCACCAACTCTTTACCTCTGATACACTGGAGGGCCTTTTAGCTGACCAATAGCTGAAGCAGAAGCAATGGAGTTAGTACATCCTAACAGTGATGCCTATTTTGTTCGTAAAGGCTGTCTTCTTTAATGTGTCTATCATAATGGCATTATAAGTTCGATTGGGTACTTGAGTGAGAAAATCACTCGGGAAAAGCTCATAATAGGATTTCTTATATCTGTCCTTATAGTTCTTATACGCTTCTGCGTAAGGAATCGATTTTCGGTCACTTTTGTCAAATTCTGCAAAATACCTTACAGCTTCTCCAGAGTATGTCTGACTTATTATTTCAGGATCGGATAGATTTAAATATAGGCCATCTTTTTCCGATGCCTTGTCGGTTATAAGAATTACTATATAGCTTTCTGCAGATTCCGGATTTCCGCAACCTAGTATAAAAAGCAAAATGGCCGTATAGCTAATGAAACACTTCATAAGTATTTATTCTCTCAAAATTAGTCAACGAACTTATACCGTTAATTATATAGTTCGCAAACGGGCTTTAAGTTACAATCAAATTTGTTATGCACAAGATTCAGGCGGGAAACATTTATGCCGCACAACAGGGCTGGCCGTCTGCATAATGTATTATGGGAGCATCATTCAGAGCTTGCTTCTACCAATTTTATCAATAAATACGCTTATTCTTTCATATTTGTTAGTTTTGAATTTATCCGGCAAGAACCGCCTGATATTCGATCATGCATGAAGAAAAGAATTAAATGAATCATTGGTTAGTAAAAAGTGAACCGCATAAATATAGTTGGAAAAAATTCAACGACGATGGTCGTACGTTTTGGGATGGTGTCCGCAATTACCAGGCGCGCAACAACTTGCGAGAGATGAAAACCGGCGATCTGGTTTTGTTCTATCACAGCAACGAAGGGAAAGAAGTGGTCGGCATTGCAAAAGTGGTTAAAGAGGCATACCAGGATCCGACTACCAGCGACAAAAACTGGGTCGTGGTAGATCTTGAACCAGTTGAAACCTTAAAATACCCTGTTACGTTAGAACAAGTGAAAGCTGACGACCGCTTAAAGGATATTGGACTGGTGCGCCAGGGCCGGCTTTCCGTGATGGCTCTGAAAGGCGAGGAGTTTGACCGGATTATCGAGTTGGGAAGTTAAGTTACCATTACCATATCTTTTTATTTTATGTCAGTTAAATCATCATTATTCAAAATTGCTTTTTTTTTCGGCCTGTTTCTGCTATCAGGTAAGGCGCTGTTTGCGGATCAAAAGCCTAAAAACTATGATGCCCTGATCGTAACAAATACTGACAATCAATATAAAGGTTTGTTGATGGATGTCTCCGATAAGGGACTGACTATCGATTTTTTGGGAAAGCAGAAGTTTTTCAGTGCCGACAGTATAAGCAGTATAAGAATCAAACGCGTAGATTCACGTAAAAAACATGCCCTCATCGCGGGCAGTATCGGCGCACTTGCAGGGATTCCGATTTATATCGACGGGAATAATAAAGGCAAGCTCAGTTCACTGGCCTTGCCTGTAATAGTAGTTGCAACAGCAGTTGGTGGTGTTTTGATCGGTTCACTGGTTAACGCTGTTAGTTCCGTTCATCGATTCGAGAATGTTAACAAGGAAACATCATTTAAGAATATCCAGCCGGTTTTACTGCGCTACTCGCAAGCAAGCCCGACAAGGGTACCGGCTGAATAGCCTATCTCAGGTTTCTTTTACCAGCTTATAACGTCAAATGATTTTTGACATAAGTTTCTTTCAATATTGCAGCCCAAGAATTGATTTCAGGCAGAACAATTAAGAATTCAAAACTCCCTGTAATGTTTCATCACGGTTTCGAAGATCGATACCGCCTTCTGAAATAGATTTAAGATTTGCAAGGTAGAATGCCCAACCTTCACCACAGCCAATGAAATAGTTGATCTTTGACTTTTCGTCAGTAGGGATATTTTCCTGAGTGATCTCAACAACGGAAATATCATTATGAGGTTTCGCGGTAATAGCTACAATACACTCTCCCGCAAAGGTGAAGCGAATAGTATCTACTCCATTGGCGTCAAGTACGCGACCGTTTTCAACCACATGATCCGGGTAGCCATGCCACATCCACCGGTAAGTATCACCTTCCCCGATTTCAGAATTCCTCGCCCTGATCTCATTGTCGGGGGTGGTGAATTCTGCCAGCCGGAGGAACCAGGTTTCCAGCCCTTCTCGCTTACTGATTAAATTATAGATTTCGGGAATCCTGGCTTTAACAGGAATTCTTTTAGTGAATTTAGTCCAATCATGATTTTCCATAACATTGGGTTTTACCCTAAATTAACCAGATCACATATCCTTTAGGTTATTCAGCTACTTTAAAGAAGAGAGCTTTCAGTTCGTGTGCATCATCAGCCTTCATTTTGCCAGCTAATACAAGTCGCAACTGCCGACGGCGCAAAGCACCATCGTAGAGGACTTGTTCTTCTTCAGTTTCCGGCTTAAGCTCTGGGACAGGTATGGTGCGCCCGCTCTGGTCAACAGCAACAAATGTATAGTATGCTTCATTTGACTTTAACTTTGAGCCAGAAGGAATATTTTCTGCCCATACGTCAAGCCTTACCTCAATTGATGTATTAAAAGACCGAGTAACCTTTGCTTCAATAGTAACCACATCACCAAGCTTAATTGCATGCTTAAAGGAAACATTGTCCACAGAGGCAGTTACTACAATGCGGTTACAATGTTTTTGCGCGGAAATAGCCGCTGCAATATCCATCCAATGCAATAAACGGCCGCCCATTAGATTATTCAGGGTATTGGTGTCGTTGGGTAAAACCAACTCGTTCATCACTGTAAACGATTCTCTTGCTTTTTTGGAGATTATAGCCATATGGCTGCAAAGGTATGTTTTTGACAGAGATTTTTTAGAGGAAAGAAGAAGGAGCAGAGTGCAAAGAGCACCAATAAGGCGGAACAGTGGCAGAAGTTAAGGACCAAAGATGAAGAGTAGTGTAGCAAAAAGTGAAATGATCAAACTAGCAGAGTTAAGCAGCGTAAGAACCCTTCATCTTTGTTCCTTATTCTTTATGCCAATCTACCTCCGTACCGTATTAATCTGGCTAAAGCCAATTAGTTCCTGCCAGCGGGAACCGGGGCGGCGGTAATAGAAAAATATCTGGTAGTTATTTTCAGTTTCAAAATAAGAGCCATCGAAAACCACGTCATCAACTTTATTGTCATCAACCCATACATAATGGTAGTCGTAAACACCTTGCTTGAGGAATGCAGTACCATTGAAACGCTTTTGGATTTCGTTGTAGGTAAGTTTGTACTCATCAGTGATTCGGTATGCGTTAAACTGGCCCACCAGGTAAGCCTCACCGGTATTTGTCGGTCGCTTGGCGACTAATGAAAATTGCATGTTGGCATAATCAGCGTCTGTCTTGTTATCACGGCCATCCCGGTTACGTATATAAAAAGCTCCGTTCTCGTCAAAATTATAGGTGTAACTCATACGATTCAATACAGGATCGCTTAGCAAAACAACGGTATTGAGGGAATCTTTAACTATCCGGGCAATATTTTCAGACTGAAAGCGCAGGCTGCGGGTGTCAAGCCTCCTGAATTCATTCCCGCCTAAGAAGTCAAAGCTGCGTACATCGTTGTACACCAACTGATTATTACGTACAAAAGTAGGTCGGGCGGTAGTTTGAGCGTTATCAAAGCGTCCATTTTGCATTACTGCTACCTGAACATCCAGATAAGGATTGGTGATGTTTACCTGCGGATGTTCTACCTGGAAATTAATCTTTTGTCGCTGGTTACGGAGGGAGACATCGTTTGAACGCGTTATCTCTGCCAGAATGTTCACTGAAGATGCCACCACAAAAAACCTTCGTGTGATCAACAGGCGACTTTGGTCATTATCTTCGTAGACTTTTAATAAGTAGTTGCCGCTGATCTTTGGTTTGATGCTCAGGTTCGGCAACGAAACTTCGTAATGAGTATATTTCTGAAGTGTGTTAAACGATAGGCGATAATCATTAATACGTTCTTCTGTGAAGCCATCAAGATAGTCGATAGGAGACAAGCGGCTACTTTTCCAGTCAAAGTCGCAATGTTCAATACTGTAATAGATGTTGCGGTTGCCAGCGCGTAGGTCATCAAATGCTAACAGAAGATCTTGCTGACCTCCTAAGATATAAACCGGTATTGATTGCTCTTTTTCCCGGTTATAAAATTCAACAGTTTTAATTTCAGGTATATAGGTAAAGTTCTCGTACCTGATCTGTTGTTCTGGTGCACGCTCAGTTTGACGATTTACACGGTTTTTCTTCTGTGCGTAAGTAGTACTGAATGTTAGTATCAGAAAAACAAAAACGAGTTTACTCATTGGAATTGTTCATTAAGCTTCGGTAAAGTAAGGCTTTTAGTCTAAAATGAGAAATGACCCTTTAGAAGATTATAATTTGAGAGCTGGGGACTCTGCTTGTGCCAGCAGAAGCAGAAAGCTTTGGGTCTTGCTCGTATCATGTTCGTGTCTTGCCGCTAAACTAGTGGCAAGACACGAACATGAGTAATGGAATGTAGGTCGGCACGCGCGTGGTTGTGAAGAGCAAATGCTGCTATAGCAACAAGGCGCTAAATAAAAAGCTCCGCAGGCGTCCTCTTAAAAGTGGTTCCAGCGGAGCTCATTTTGTTTTATTAGATTTTATTTTGCTTCCAGTTCCATTATCTCTTCAGCAAGGCGCTCCCATTCAGCCTGAGCTTTCAGTAAGCGTGGGCTCAACTGCTGGTAACGACGATTGGCTTCAGATAACTTCTCCGAATCACTGTAGATTTCCTCTTTAGCTAACTCTGCCTCAGCGGCTTTAACTTCTTTCTCCTGTTCCGCGATATCTTCTTCGAGTTTTTGCAGAGCCTGGTTCAGCTTTTTCAAGTCCTTTGATCGGTCTTCAAAAATAACCTTAGGTTTGGCTTCCACCTTCTTCTCTTCTTTTTTAGGCGCGTCTTCTATTTTCTTAGGAACATATACCCGTTTAGAGTTCCAGACTTCATATTCTGCATAAGTTCCAGGATACTCTTTAATCTCCTGATCTTCGATAAACCAGATCTTGTTTGCCACATTATCAAGCATATACCGGTCGTGAGAAACGATGATACAGGTACCTTCATATTGTTGCAAGGCTTGGATTAGAATATTTACCGACGCTATATCCAGGTGATTGGTTGGCTCATCAAGAATCAGGAAATTAGCATCAGCCGTTAATGCCTTTGCCAAAGCTACACGTGATTTCTCACCTCCTGATAAAACTTTGATCTTTTTGAAAGCATCGTCACCGGTAAATAAGAAGCATCCTAGTATAGATCTTAATTCTGTTTCAGTGTGCTTGGGTGCGAAAGCCTGCAGTTCGCGAATGATCTCATTGTCGAGATGTAATGCTTCCAACTGGTGCTGTGCAAAGAATGTCTGCGTTACGTTGTGACCGGTTTCGCACATTCCGGTAAAGTCTTTGTCTGCGCCGGCAATTACTTTTAAAAGAGTTGATTTACCCCGGCCGTTAGCCCCAATTAAGGCGATTTTATCCCCTTTTTCAATCGTCGCTGTCGCATTCTTCAGGATTGGAACCCCAGGGTAAGCTTTAGATAAGTCTTCGATCCGGATAACGTGTCGTCCTGATTGTTTGCTGAACTTGAAACTGAAGTTTACTTCGGGGTTATCGTTATCCACATCCTCGACACGTTCCATCTTATCAAGAGCTTTAATACGGGATTGGGCCATCTTTGCCTTGCTGGCTTTCGCTCTGAAACGCTCAATGAGTTTTTCTTCTTGCTTTATCTTAGCTTGCTGATTTTTGAACTGCCCGCTTTGAATTTCACTTCTTAAGCCTTTTTCTTCTACATAGAACGAGTAGTTACCTGAATAAGGAATCAATTTGCCTTTGCGTGACTCAACGATCTTTCTAACAACACGGTCAAGGAAATATCTATCGTGAGAAACAATAACAATCGCACCCTCGAATGCTTGCAGGTAAGTCTCAAGCCATTTGATTGAAGGTAGATCCAGGTGGTTGGTAGGCTCATCGAGCAGCAGGATGTCAGGTGCCTGCAGTAGAATTCGCGCAAGCATTACCCGCATACGCCAGCCTCCGGAGAATTCAGACAAGGTTCGGTGAGTATCAGCTTCACTGAAACCTAAACCCGCCATGATCTCGTGCGCACGGTATTCGATACTGTAGCCATCTAATGCTTCAAACTCATTCTGTTTGTCGCTAAGTTTATTAATTAGATCGTCAGTATATTCGGTTTCTAATTTTTTAAGTAGAATCTCAATTTCAGTATGCAGCTGGTTTTGACGCTCGAAGGCTTCCATAGCTACATGTAAAATACTTTTATCACTTTGATAAGACAGCAGATCCTGGTTGAGGTAGCCCATTTTAAGGTCCTTAGCCATCGAGATGGTACCGCTGGTAGGAGCGTAGTCTCCAACAATAATCTTTAAAAGTGTGGTTTTTCCGGTTCCGTTAGCACCAATTAATCCTATTTTTTCACCGGGTTTAATATGCCAGTTCGCTTCGTCGTATAATGCCCTTGCACCGATTTCGAACGTGAGGTTGTTTATCGCAATCATTTGGGCGCAAAAGTACGTTTTTTTGAATTACGTTTTTTAATTTATGAGACAGCGTTCAAATGACATTTCCATGGCGTCAAAGACTTGGGGCAGAACTAACGGAGTCTGTAATACATATCAATGGCTTATACATCATCTCAGGTCTTTATAACTCACAAAGGCAACCTGCTTGCTGTCCGGTGACCATGAGGGAACGTTGATAGTTCCTTGTCCGCCATAGAAAACGTCTGTCAGATCGCTGATGGAGTTATCGCTCAAAGACATCAGTCTGAGTTTTACACGTTTGCCAAAAGGATGGTCTTGTCCCTGGTTTTCCAGGTAAGAAATAAAAACAATCCACCGACCATCCGGTGAGGGGTGAGGAAACCAATTCGACAAAGCATCATTAGTTAGCTGTGTTTGAACAGTACCATTGCTATTCATTCGCCACAATTGCATTGTTCCGGTTTTAAATGAATTGTAATAAATATATTTTCCGTCGTGCGAGTATTCGGGACCGTCATCTAAACCGTCATCAAAAGTAAGTCTGGTTTCATTACCACCGGATACCGGAATAGCATAAACATCGAAGTTTCCGTCCCTCGAGGCGCAATAGGTTAGAGTTTGGCCATCAGGAGACCAGCCATGCCAGTATGAGGGGGTTTGAGTGGTGATCTCAACGGGCTTACCCCCGCTAATCGGCAGAAGGTAAATACTTGAACTTCTACCATTAGCCACTTTCTTATTATGACTGATAACCAGTTGCTTACCATCGGGGGAAATTCCGTGGTCGTTATTACATTGATCGGCAAAATCTGTGTTAATTTCTTTTAATTCTTTATTTCCAACAGTGTCTATCGAGTATAATTTACCGTTGCTGTTCACAATAAAATAATTCCCGTCTCTCGACCAGTTAGGAGCCTCGAGGTGCTGATTTAAAGATAGGATCGTTTTAATCTGCTTCGACTCGACATCTATTGTCTGCAAATTACTTTGAAGTTTATCCGGTACCTGACTAAAACTATCATTGGTAGCCTGAATAAAAATGAAGACAAGGGCCATATATTTTGAATTCATAAGCAATTAGATTTCAATGGTTAATGATCATATTCAATTTAAATGTTCATTAAAAATAGGTAAATAAATCACTATGTTTCCAAAGTATAGGCTGGTTGCTATGAGTTGTTGTTTAGTTTCACTATTCTGCCATCATCCATTTCAATAATCCGGTCTGTACGCTCGGCAAATTCATGATCATGTGTAACAATCAAAAGTGATTGGCCCGTTTCTGCAGCGAGTTGATGGAAAATATCAAACACAATATCACTATTCCTACGGTCTAAATTTCCTGTGGGTTCATCTCCCATTATTATGAGCGGATTATTGATTAGCGCCCTCGCAATCGCGACTCGTTGTTTTTCACCTCCGGAAATTTGGCTTGCACGTTTTGTAGCCAGGTGGCTTATTCCAAGACTTTGCAGATGCCCCATGGCGTGATGCTCTACTTCTTTGGCGTCATACCGCCCCAACTTTAACCCAGGCATCATTACGTTTTGCAATACACTGAATTCTGCAAGCAGGTAGTGGAACTGGAACACAAAACCAATCTTTTCATTTCTGACGCTCGAGAGTTCTTTGTCAGATTTTCCGCTCATGGATTCGCCATCAAGAATTAATTCGCCTTCGAAATTCGTATCCATAGTTGACAGGATATATAAAAGCGTTGATTTTCCGCAACCGGATTTACCAACTACTGAGATAAAATCGCGCTGTCTCATTGAAAAGGATATGTCTTTTAACACCTGGTTGGTAACCGGGTCGTGGAAGTACTTGTTAATATTGCGGGTTTCGAGTATAACTTTTTCCATCTATTTGCCCCGGATGATTTCTACTGGATCTACCTTGCTGGCTTTTCGGGCCGGGAAAAAGCCGGCGATGTAGGTAGTAACTATTGCAAAGATTATCCCGATCACATAGTATAAAGAATTAAAATTTATTGGGTAGGTTTTCACTGCCGGTAATGCGGCTGTTTCAAATGGGATCTGGTTGATTATTGATGAGAATGTAAAACCGAAAATCAAACCCAGTATTCCACCGGTGATTCCAATGATCAATGAAATACTCAGAAATATCGCCTTAACATCCTGTCCGGAAAAGCCAGTGGCTTTTAATATCGCTATGGAATCCATTTTTTCGTAGATCATCATATTAAGGATGTTGTAGATTCCAAACCCGGCTACGATCAACAGGGTGATACTTACCGCATAGGTGATAATGTTTCTGATGTTGGTGCCTGTTTCAAACTGCGCATTGGCTTCCTGGAGGTCGATAGCATCAATGTTAAACAACTTCTCATATTCTTTGGCCATTGCAGGTGCGAAACTGAGGTCCTTTAATTTAACATGGATGTCGGTTAAATAACTGTTTGTCTCGCCGAGCAGTTTCTGGGTGGTTTGAATTGAAGCATAACTTTGTACATTGTCAATGTCGGCTATGCCGAGCTGAAACACGCCCACTACCTTTAGCGGTAAACGTTCGCCACGGGCAGTAGTTACCTGGATTACATCTCCTATATCGACAAGCATTTTGTCTGCTGCACCCTTACCCAGGATAATACTATTGTTAACGGTTTTAAGATCACGCAAATCGCCTTTAATTACGTAATCACCGAAGTAAAATAATTGATTCTCTGCCAGTACATCGATTCCGTTTATTATACCATTCAAATCAATAGCGCCTACGTTAAAGAAAACTTGTGCCGTAACCTTAGGCGCTACGCCTAATACCCGCTGATCCTGTTTTAGAGTCCGCATGATCGCCTGGCTGTTATAAATCTCCAATGGGCGTTCTTTAGGCTTGACGGATCGGATGATGTTAATGTCATTTTTAAACTCCGCTGAAAGATCAACAGGTTGCTGTGCTGACGCTTTTATCTCGTTGTAAAGTCGGATATGTGGAGTTCGGTTAAGGATCAGCCCGTCTAAAAGCTTATTCAATCCGGTCATGAAACTCACCAGGGTAATGAACATGGTTATTCCAAAGGTAACGCCTATGGCTGCAATAATCGATTGGCGCAAGCGCGCAAGAAGTAATGTCCGGGAGATATTTAAAATTAGAAGTGACTGCATGATTAGGGCTTGTAAACGTATTGGCCGGTGTCCAGACCGCTAACTATTTCGGCATATCGGTAATCCATTAATCCAACCTTGACCTTTGATCGTTCTTCCTTATCAGGATCTTTATAGACATATTGTTCGTCTATCAGGTATTCACGAGGGATGATCAGCACGTTCCGTTTGGTTTGAATAATAATATTTGCTTCCAGCGTTAAATTTGGATAAAGCTCTTCAGGTTTCTCTTTGAACAGAGCGTCGACTGTGAAAGTTCTCGACCGCTCATTCATGATCGGGTAGATCTTGCTAACTGTTCCGTTGAACACCTTGCCTTTATAGCTGTCCATGGTCACTAAGACTTTCTGGCCTTCACGCACCTTTACAATATCATATTCATCGACCTGCAGTTCCATCAGGAAGTCGGTAGCCTTGCCGATAACCGCTATCGGAGCTTGCGGATTAAGCAATTCACCTTGTTCTTTCAAGATGTCATACACTACCCCATCCGTCTCGCTGCGAATAGTATAGTTACTTTCCAGTTCTTTATTGATCTTCAGATTGTTCTGCGCCTGGCGGTACTCCGTTTCAAACTGTGTTTTGGCCTGGCGGTATCTGCTTAGTGCAGACAGGTAATTTGAACGGGCAGACTCATAGGCAAGCTTGCGCTGTTCAAGTTCTACTTTTGTGCCGACGTTATTGCTCCAAAGATTTTGTTGCCGTGCATACATGCTTGAATCTATTTGAAGCCTTTCCTTCGCCAGGTTCAACGGGAGTTCGAGTTCACGCAGGCGGTTAGAGTTCTCGCGGATGTTTTGTGCTGACAGTTCAAGAGCGAGCCGGGCGTTGTCTGTGTTTAAGGTGGAAGTTTGATTATCAATTAGAAACAGTGGATCGCCTTTCTTGATCCGGTCACCCTCGGATACATATGCCTTTTGGAGTATGCCATTAACTGTCGCGTAGACATTGTATTGCTTAACTGCCTTTATTATTCCGGAGGCATACACAGATTCGGTGATATCACTTTTTCGGACTTTAGTACCTGGTTGACTTTTATTGCATGCTATCAAGGAGATAATGGCAAGCGAGGCTATCCAGTTTTTCATTTATGTAATCGTTTCTAATACTTTCCGATAAAATACCGTGAGTTCGTGCAAAGTAGAGAAATAGAGTCGCTTACTTAATGAGCGAAGTCATTATTTGAACTCAAGGTTTAAAATACCTAAATAAATAGATAGTCGTGAATTTTAATGGAGATTAAAAGCTATGCACTCTGATCTTTAATCATCTTATATTTGCGCTATGTACAAGTATCTTAAACCAGTATTATTTCAATACGATCCTGAGAATATTCATCATTTTGTAACCAGCGGTTTGCGGGTAGCAAACCGGATCTGGGGAGCAAAGAAGATGATAAAAAACACATATCAGCTCGATGATCCTCATTTGGAGCGTGAAGTAATGGGTTTGAAATTTAAAAACCCGGTAGGTTTGGCGGCAGGTTTTGATAAAAATGCCGAACTGGTGGAAGAACTTGCAGAGTTTGGTTTTGGTTTTATAGAGATCGGGACCGTAACGCCTTTACCTCAGCCCGGTAATGAGAAGCCACGTATGTTTCGGCTTCCGCAGGATGAGGCGCTTATCAATAGAATGGGTTTCAATAACCAGGGTGTGGATATAGCTGCTGATCGTTTAAAGCGAATTAAGCGGAACGGTTTGATTATTGGTGGAAACATCGGGAAGAATAAAATGACGCCAAATCAGGATGCGGTGAGTGATTATATTAAATGCTTTGACCGCTTATTCGACGTAGTAGATTATTTCGTAGTGAATGTAAGCTCACCGAATACTCCGGGTCTACGAGAGTTACAGGAAAAGGAGCCATTAAAAAATTTATTGAACACACTGCAGCAGCGGAATCTTAAAAATGAGGTTTCACGCCCAATCCTGTTAAAGATTGCCCCGGATCTGAGTGATTCTCAACTGAATGATATTGTTGAGATCGTTCAGGAAACAAAAATAGCCGGCGTAATAGCTACCAATACAACTATTAGCAGGGACAATCTAAAGTCTTCGGAAGAGTTGAAAAGCGAAACCGGCGGGCTGAGCGGAAAGCCTGTAAGAAACAGGTCGACCGAAGTGATACGATACCTCTCTGAAAAATCAAATCGATCATTTGTAATCATAGGGGTCGGTGGGATTCATTCACCGGCCGATGCTTTGGAAAAGCTGGAGGCTGGCGCGTCATTGATTCAGATTTATACCGGCTTCATATATGAAGGACCTGGGTTAATAAAGAAAATAAATGAAGGGATTTTGGAAAATTATCAGCCAGAAACCTGATACCACAATTTACTTTATCGTATGGCATTACCGTTTTTAAAAGGCGTTCCCATCAGATAGATCGGTACTGGTTGGCTGACGCCCTTTAAATTAACATCAACTTTGCAATGTTCGCAGAAATCACCTTCTAATTCTTTAACAATCGTTTCGGAAGCAATAAATGAATTGTTGTATTCTTTGGTGGCGTTTTGCAGTCTGGCGGCAATGTTAACTGCAAAACCCATTACAGCAAGTTGTTCAGGTTGATCCACGTCAAAACTTCCATAGATCACGTTGCCTGCGTGCAATCCAATACCTATCTCAAACTCATGCATAAAAAACGGAAGCAGATAGCTTTTATTAAATTCTTCAGTAGCCTTATGCATAGCAAATGACGCATCAACTGAAGATTTAATAAAATTCCCCTCCATTTCGTCGATACCAAAAACTGCGTATAGTCCATCACCTGCAGTTTCAATGATTCTCCCGCCAAACTTTTTAAGGGTTAATTTAATAGCATAGAAGAATTTACTGATTACATGGATAACATCAAAAGGGAGATTTTTTTCCATAAACGGAGTAAAGTCTCTGATATCCATAAATAATAAAGCTAATTTCTTTTCCTGGCCGATTTGGCGCTTCTTTAGGTTCAGGTTATCATTGAGATATAATTGCACGTCGGATGAATCTTTTACAATTCGGTTAACCGTTATAGGTTGGCCTAGTACATAAGTTTGACAGGCCAGGCGAATGTTATCCGATAAGCCGAGCTTTTCTTTAAGCGCAGTCTCTCTTTCGTTGGGTGCTGAAAGATTCCCGGCTCCGTCGATAATGAGTAGGCGGCAGGTAGAGCAACGGGCATGACCACCACAAACGTGATAATGCGGAATGCCGGCTCTGAGACTTGCATCCAGGATGCTTTCATGTGCTTTTACTTCTACCTGTTTTTCATTTAAAAACTGGATAGAGTGATTCGGAAGGTTCAATATTCGTGTTAGCTTTTACCACTCTAATTTAAATGAATTTAACCTTCCAAATATCGCTTTTATACAAATTAAAAATCTATATCATAGAAAGTTATAAAATCTGTAACTTAAAGTTGCTTAACAAAATCTTTAACATGAATTAGTACGAAGATCTGATTCATGCTATGCAGCAACCGAATTAAATGTATGCTATGAAGGTTATACTAACTTTTTTATTCACGCTGTTTCTGTCAGCGAGTATCCAGGCCCAAAATTTCGTGATTAACTATTTTGAAGCGGATATCTATCCGCAGAGTATTGCTTATTATCCTGCCAAAAAGCAGTTTATTGTGGGCTCTATGAAAAAGGGGCAAATAGGATCTGTAAACGAAAAAGGGGACTATACGCTGTTATTGAAGGATAGTGCCCTCGTTGCAACATCCGGGTTGAAGATTAAAGGACATGATCTTTACGTGTTGAGTGGTGACCTGGGCTATTCGGCCTACTCATCCGAGAAAGGTAGAAATAATTTAGCCCGACTTGTTAAAATTGACCTTCTGTCTAATAAGATAACTTCTATAATCAACCTCGATACTCTTTTTAACGGCCCTCATTTTGTAAACGATCTCACAATTGATGATGCCGGAAATATTTATGTGACAGACAGTTATTCACCTGTGATCTACAAAGTTCAGCCCAATGGCAAAGCATCTGTTTGGGTAAATAGCGATCACTTTAAAAGCGAGGGGAAGAACCTGAATGGAATTGTCTACCATTCGCACGGTTACCTTCTTGTGGGAAGCAAAAGTGGCCAATTATTCAAGATTGACATTAAGGACAGCAGTAAGATCTCGGAGGTTGAGATAGAGGGGGATTTTAAAGGAGTTAATGGTTTGCAATTCACTTCGAATCACTTGCTGATCATGTCGCAGGCACAAGGATATAACCAGGTACATATTTTAAATAGCAATAACAGTTGGAAAACGGCGAGAGTATTACGAACTGATAATTACAAATACATTTATCCTAACAGAGCGGAAACGGTAGGCAACAAGATTTATATCGTAGATTCAAATCTGGACGAGCTCAGCAGCAGTTCCAAGTCCTCTAATGTTTTTTCAGTCAGGGTAATTGATCTTCAAAAACGTATTTTTAAGAAAAATCGTAAAGCGAAGGAAGTTGTTGTGGGGCCTATTCAACGGAATAAAGAGAAGAAGAAAGAAGCCTCAGAGCAATAATTGTTAGATCATTCAAAAAAGGTTCAACGACCCCTTAAAAACCTTCTTAATTAAAAAAGCCCAGTCAAGTAATGACCAGGCTTTAATATTCTTAGCAGCGTATTAGTTTTTGGCTGCTGCTTCTACCTGAGCTAAGACTGCATTATTAATGCTGATCTGACTTTTAGGTGATTCTGCAGAGCGGCTTCCTGTTTCTACGTTGCGGGCTAATTTTAACCACTGTACTTCTAAACGAGAAGTAGTCTTGTTTTTTCTGTCTTTTCTTTTTAAGCGTGTAACACCCATGATCTTCTTTTCTAATTCTTTATGAGAGGTCAGGAGCGGATTCGAACCGCTGTAAAAGGTTTTGCAGACCTCTGCCTAGCCACTCGGCCACCCGACCATATTTTTTAACGTTGCAAAAATAGTAAATTAATGTTGCCACCCAATTTTATTTTAAGATATTTCTTTTAAGTTCATAGCAAAACAATGATGCACAGACGGCTACATTTAATGATTCAGCTTTTCCAAGGCCTGGAATAGTTACCCGATGACTGATTTCATTTGCAATTGCCTCGCTTACCCCGTTCCCCTCGTTTCCTAAAACGATAATTCCCTCGGTTCCAAAGTCGGTCGTAGTGATTGAGCTTCCATTAAGCATGGCACCAAAGACAGATACCTGAGGATTCTTTAAAACAGTTGACAGATCACCATATCTAACATTTACCCGTGATAGCGACCCCATGGTGGCCTGAACCACCTTCGGATTATATACTTCTACACAATCTTCCGAACAAATAATTTGCGAAAGGCCGAACCAGTCGGCTGTTCTTATAATAGTGCCTAAGTTCCCCGGATCCTGCACTCCATCAAGAGCAAGGGTAAATTTTCCTTTAAAAGAAAATGTTTTTATTTCATTGTCGTTAGGGACCTGAACAAGTGCCAAAATGTTCTGGGGAGAGGTAAGGGTGCTGATCTTTGCAAGTTCGACATTAGTAATTTCATTTAGCTTTATTTTTTGAGGTAATTTAGCCAACTTTGGCATCACATTTTCAATGCAGTAGACACTATCAACTAAATAATTAGAATGAATAAATTCGGTGACAGATTTTATGCCTTCAACTATAAAAAGCTTGTGCTCTCTTCTGAATTTTTTTTGATGTAATGATTTTATAAAACTTATCTGAGACTTTGAAAGCATATCTTAAGACACGTAATTTCCCGATTGCAAGTATACTGCTTTTGATGATCATATTGAGTAGCTGTAACGCCTCCCGCTTTCTGCCTGAGGATCAGGCTTTGGTAAAAGAAGCTAAGATTGAAGGAATAGATAAGCAGTTTTCTGAACAAGCCTTGCTTTATATTCAAAAAGATATTCGACCTAATTCTCGCCTTAATCTAGCATTATACAACACCTTTAATACAAAAAACGGAGCTTATAGAACCGATCGATTGAAGAAAATTGGGGAAGCGCCTAACGTTTTAGATAGTTCTTTGGTTGAAATATCACGCCTGCAGATTGAAAAATTTCTTCAAAGCAAAGGTTTCTTCAGGGCAAAAGTTAAAAGTGCTATCGAGAAAAAGAACAAAAAAGCCAAAATATTATTTACTGCTCTTCCCGGCCCCGCGTTTAATATTAGAAACATTGAATACGTGATAAGCGATTCACTGGTAGCAGATCTTTATGGTCGTAGCAAGGCTGATTTTAGTCATATTGATTCTGGAAAGCGTTACGATGCAGATTCACTGGCTTACGAGAGGGAGCAAATATTTGTGATGATGAAACGTAGTGGGTATTATGATTATGTCAGGCAATTTGTGCGATTTGAGGTAGATACCAACTTATACTCGAGCCAGGCTGATCTTAAAATGTTTCTCTCAAACCCTGTTGATAAGAATGCTCATCAAATATATACGATTAACGAAAGCTTCATAAACATCAAAACTAGTAATGGAAACACTCTCAATATTCAACCGGATTCCGCTATTATAGATTCGCAATATCATGTTAAAGATTATTCGCGCAAATTTGATCCTGAGTTACTCGCCAAATTTAACTACATAAAGAAAAGAAATATCTACGATCTTAGTAAGGAGGACCTCACTTATGACCGCCTATATGATCTTAATGTATTCAAAAACGTCAAGATCGATTACATCAAAACTGCTGATAGTACCAATCGGTTAAATCCTCGTGTCGACATTGTTCCGTTAAAAAAGATGAGTAACCGAATTGAGGGGGAGTTCACATTTAACTCCGGTCGCAACGGTTTCAATTTTGGTGATACTTACTCTAACAGAAACCTTTTTGGTGGAGCAGAGTTGCTGGAGATAAAAGCAAGATATGGTATCCAGTTTGACGCCAGAGCAAGCGGCAGCGTACTCAAGCGAATATTTAGCAGGGATTTCCAAATTGGAGCTAATCTGATTGTTCCTAAGTTGCTGGTACCGTTTCGTCTTCCACAAATTGGTAGGCACGGCATTCCACATACTACTATCTCGAGCAGCTTTCAACTTTTCGATCAGCAAAGTGCCTTTTCTAACCGGGTTTTGATTAACTCAATCTCTTATGACTGGAATGAAACGCGATACAAACTTCACTCGGTAACTCCGATCAATATTGAATTCCGGCGCGGTAAACTTGATCCTATCTTTAGAGATACATTAATCAATCGTGGCTTTTTACTGTATGTACGTACAAACGATCGGCAGCTCTTTAACCTGGGAAGTCAATATGCGTATACACTAAACGCGATAAGGCTAAATACTTATAATAACTTCATCTACTTCCGGGGAAATATTGATGCAGCGGGGAACACCCTTGGCTTGCTGACCAAAGTTATTAATCCACAAACTGATGCTGCTGGGAGCCGTACACTATTCGGAATCCCTTTTCAACAATATGTTAAACTCGAAACTGATGTCCGGATATATAAATTTTTTGGTAACGAGCGGCAGTTTGTTGCCCGTTTAAATCCAGGTGTCGGTATTCCATATGGTAACAGTGATTTCCTGACCTTCGAAAAGAATTTTTATGCAGGTGGTTCAAGCGGGGTAAGGGCATGGCAGGCACGCACGCTCGGACCCGGAAACTATAACAGAGCTTCTCTTGGTGTTGGTGGGAGGGCTGATACTTTGCGAACAAATTTGCGTAACCTGGATCAACTTGGCGAAATAAAATTGGAGGGAAACCTCGAATACAGATTTAAAATAGTAGATAATTTCTTCAGCGCGAAAGTAAAAGGTGCAGCGTTTGCCGACTTTGGGAACGTATGGAAATTACGGCAGACTGTTGAAAACCCCGGTGGAGAGTTTATGTTTAACAAATTCCTAAATCAACTAGCTATCGGTACGGGTGCCGGATTGCGCTTTGACTTAAATTATTTTGTCTTTAGGCTAGATGCTGGTCTTAAAGTTAAAGATCCCCAATTTACAGGATCAGATCAGTGGGTCATTAAGAATTTGTTTAGTAAGAGGGATTTCAAAGATCGCTATGCAATAACAAACTGGCCGGATGTATACAGATTTGTTCAATATAATTTTGGAATCGGGATGCCTTTTTAAATATAAAACAAACGGTAATTATTGTCCAAACGCTCCTCAAATTGCAGAGATTTAAAAGGCAGCTTTTACACCTCCGTAGAAATTGCGGAAAGGTGCTGCATTATAATACCGTCCTCCAAAGGCATTTAAATCGTTCCCCAAACTATATTTTTCATTCAACAGATTATCCACACTTATGAAGCACTCAACCTTTGATTTAGCTGTGATTTGTTTACGCCAGTTAAATTTTATTTGTACCAGGTTATAGCTATCAGCAAGTTCAGTGTTTATATCGTTGATTGGAATCTTTGAAGTGTAGTTATACTGAATAAATAGGTCAAATGAGGAGGGTAAAGTCAGGTTCGCACTACTTACAATTACTCTGTCCGGGACGCCGGTTAAGCGGTTTCCAGAATAATCTAACTCTCCGTTTTGATAGTTACGAAACTTAAAATGATTAAGTGTTACACTGTTTCTAAATCGGAGTCCTCTAACTATTCCAATTTTAGAAGGTGCAATTAGCCACGCTGAAAGCTGTGCTTCAAATCCCAGCTGCTGTGTTCCCCCTGCGTTTAAAAAGAATTCCGTATCATCAGCATTCACTCTTCTTACAATAGCGTCCTGAAGCCTATAATGGAATATTGAAGCATCCAGCCAAATACGGTCTGAATTGCTTCTTGTGCGGATCCCTGTTTCATAATTCCAGCCACTTTCAGGCCTTAAGTGGGTGTTTATTCGCTGATCGGATGATCTCAGTTCAGCAACTGTGGGTGGTGAATAACCCCTGCTCACAGAGTTACGCCAGGCCAAGTTTTCAGAAAACTGATAGGAAAGGGCAAACCGGGGCATTATTTGTGGTTTGAACGATAAATGATTAACAGCCAGCAGGTCATTATTGCCGAAACCAAAGCGATAATAATTGATACTCGATGCAACTTCAACGTCAACACGTTTAGATATAGTCGCTGAAAGTTTAGCGAAATAAAAATATTGCCTGGCCGAAAGTTCGTCCGACGATTGAATAGCACCCTTTTCGCCGAAGTTATTGTCATAATTTCGAATATCTGTGCTTGTTTGTTGCCACTCGATGCCGGTATTTGCCTTCCATACCAATTTTCGTCCAGGGGATCCCCTTAATTCTAGATATGTCCTGATTCCCGCCGTTGTTTCATCGCGGATCTCATAATTGGTAATGAATGGATTTTTGAAATCTGTATGAGATCCAAATACCGCTATTGTATGTCGCAATTGTTTTAAAACCTTAGATTCATTTAATAATCCTCCAAAAAGAGTTTTATTAAAGATGCTGGCATGCTGCTCTATGGTGCCGGGTATAAATGCTGTGGCGGGCCGTGCCGAGCGAGGGTTAGCATCATACTGGCTCTTAGTCAATCCGCCCGGTGTCTGATAATCCATATCGGAATAAAAAGCTAAAGCTCTTAGCTGATTATCATCAGAATAACTCCAGTTATATCTGGCGAGCGCATAGTGTCGGTCTAAAGCGCTATGTTCTCTATAGCCATCAGATTTTTGATAAGTCTGCGTAAGCTGGAAAAAATGTTTTCCGAGATTCCGCTGGATATTGAACTTTTCTTGCAGCAGGTTAAAGGAACCCAATGACACATTTGCAGACGCACTTGAGCTATCAGCACGTCTGTTAGAAGGATTAATTACAACGACACCTCCGGAGTTAGCGCCAAACAAACTTCCATCGGGCCCCTTGAGAACTTCTATACCATTAATGCTTTCGACGTCAATTAAGTTCAAATAGGTGTTACCTCCAGCATCTGTCAGCGGAAAGTCGTCCATGTAAACTTTAACATTCCGGATGCCAAAAGGCGAACGTAATAAGCTTCCTCTAATGGATAAGCGATAGCTGCCGGGCGAACGTTCTTCCATTCGTAGCCCAGGTAGTGAATTGAGTGCCGGTAAAAGGGTAGTACCAGGCTGATTCCTCAATTGGCGGCTATCTATAACCGATACAGACGAAGGTAATCTTAAGATCTGTTGCTCTGAAAGATAAGCTTTAACAACAACTTCCTGTAGCTTTTGAATAGAATCCGCCCGCGTTTGAGCATAACCGGAAATTGATAGGGATAGAAGGAATAGAATGAATGATAAGGGGGCAAATAGTAAAGCTCGGATCATATCCAAGATTCGTTTTTTGTATCCATAAGCGATTACTAACACTTAGTCATAAAAAAATAGATTTCTCGTTGTGGCCTGATCTTATTCAACGTGCGAAACATTAGCGAGTTAAAGTCAGATCTGTGCTCAGTTGTTCTATGAGTAGGAATTATTAAGGTTTAATTTAAAAGATCGATCTAAGTCCATCAATTACAGTTTCGAAAAATGTACCTATTTTCAGTCCATTACTTGAATTGAAAACGAAGAGTATAATTAAAAGAATCGCTGCGATAAGAATAAATTTGCGAAACATGGTAGCCAGAATAACTACGATAAGTGGTATCAAGATTAATAAAACCCAATTTATTTTAATTAGCTTTAAATCCAGGTCTTTCTTTAATACATAGTATAATTTGCCATGGGTTCCATTCTCATTTTCATGACGCAGATATATGAAAGTTGACTTATCGATCTGTTGTGGCGAAACCGCAACACCATCGTTAAAGCGCAAAGCTTGTTTGAAGCCGTTAATACTGAATTGAAAGGTGCCACTAACGTTCTCTAAAGGCCTTTCATTAGCGTCGCAGGCAATTATAGCTATTTTATCATTTTTAAGAAGATTTTCTTTGACGAGGAAGTTGTTAATCGCCACTTGATTTGAGTTATCTAAATCTGTTTGGGCAAAGACTGGAAAAACCGCTAGAAAAAGAAAGCAAAGAGTTATAAGTTTTACTCGCATTGAACAGGTGTGTTTTATGATGGCAAGCTTTGATAGTAGATCAAAGTATTTCTAATCGTCATAATGATACTAATAATATTGATACTAATAATCAATAAATAAATGAACAAGCAGATATTATAGCTGATCTATTAATATGGCAATTCCAAAAGCTACAATTGATAGGACAAGACCATACATAAAAACGTTGTAGGAAACCCTCAAAAACCTGTACTTTTTTCCAAGAACAAGCCCCTGTTGATATAAGTTTTTGATCAAACTACTGTATAGAAAATTTCTATCTTCCATCAATTGGGTCATTGCCTGTGAATAATCATTAAGCTGCATTTTATAGAAGTGACCGAAAAATAAAAGGTTAACCTCTTGATTATCCAGATCCTCTTTCGTGAAATTGCCGGGAGGAATGTTTGGTCGGGTTGCCAGGATAGAAAATATAATTGTGATCACATTCACCAGCAAGAGAATTGCAACCGGGATTGCCAGGTGAGGCTCGTTATCCAAGCTTCTAAATAAGACCGAGAGTAATACCGAAATAATTATTGAATTAACGGTAATCATGATGTGCGCCTTATTATCCGCCATTTGACTCAACGCCTGGTGATTTGTAGAACTGATTCGGAACATTGTTTCGATCCCGCGGTCTGGACGATTTGTGTTTTTTGAGGAACCGTTGGATTCTGAAACCTTTTTTATTTTCTGGGGAGACGCATCATTTCGCTGGGAAATCGTGCTGTTCGTGGTCGGTACTATATCAGACCCTGATCTATTCAATGCGTTCCCGGCGTCTTTTAATAATTCTGTAGAATTTTCCGATAAATCCAATAGCTGGTCAAGATTCTTTTTCTGCTGAACTGTGAGCGACTGTTTGCTGTAATCGGTCTTGAAACGATGATTTTGCAAAAGTTCGATGTTTCTGTGTTTCCACTCATCTTTCGATATTTTTTTTCCGGTGATCAGAATAAACTCTTTTCTAATAAGCTTGCTTCTTTGTTCAAAGTCATCAAGCCCCAGATAGAACATATTTGCATCACAAACTACCTGTTCCATGAAATTTTCTGGCGCCTGCGGTAAACGGGTCGAAAGGATGCAGCTTTTAATACTTTTAATTATATCAGCATCCATTTGTATTTCGGTTAAGAATTTCTCTGCAATCCTGCCGCCCCTTTTTTCTGGGTTGACTGGATCGTCCAGAAATCCAATATCACTAAACCATGCAGCTGCCTGAATGATAAATAGGCTCTTACTATCGAGCTTATAATGTCCTGCAATTTGCAATGCCCAGTCAACAACTTCCTGAGTATGCTGAAGGTTATGATAGAGCCGATTTGGATTAAGATTGTCTGAATAGTAGTTTTCGACAAATTCTTTAATTTGAAGTAACGCTTTTTGATAAACCATAAAATTTCATTTTCATGTGAATCTTGACCATAGCCTTATAAATTTATATATTTAATAGCAATTAAAGTTTGAATTTGGGTTACCGCCGTAAATTTTTACTTATGAAAAAATTAAAAGAACTAACCCGCTATCGGTTCGATATTTTTCCAATTCTTACAACATCTTACTCGCGATATTTCAGGTTGGTAATCCTGATAACAATGCTGAATGCTTGTAATGATAAGGATCAATCAGATTCTCCTGCTCAGGTAGACAAGTCTGGTTTGATGGCCTCTACAGGCGTTGATGGGTTGTCTTCGGCTTCAATCAATTCGGGTCTGAGTACGCTATACCTGGAAAACTTTGCGGATACTTCTAAGAACCAGCTTGCCCGGTTGCTGAGTGATCAGAGTTATAAAAAACTTCTTTTTCAGTTCTATAAATTTAAAAATGGACGACTGACCCTGGTGGCATTTGCGGGTAAGCAAAACGATAAAGATTACAATCCCAATTATCAGATATTAGGGCTGGTAGACGACATCGTACAAGATGTGGGGGACAAGGAAGTATTTTTAGGAGACCAGAAATTGGACAATGATTCAGTATTTAAATTGCTAAAAGAATCAGTGAACACTGCATCCAGAAATGATTCGACTAAGAATTACGTGATTTTTACTCCGGAGCTGAAGCGATTCTCAGCCGCAGGTACTTATGTTATTGAATTTTCTATAACGTTTACTAACTCGTTAAGAGATCTAAGTTCACAAATCCTTCCCGTTTCGCGTGGAAAATTAAATCCTTCTCCGCCTTACTAGACTTAAATGGGGCGATTGATAAATATTTTTTGATTTAATATAAAACTACTCATAAGCAACTTTTTTGCCGATCGAGCTTACTTTTCACAACAGTTAAACGGCTAGTTGGTCAAAGCTAAATCATAGGATACTAAATGCCTATTGATTACAACACTCTAGCACATATATCATTAACTACGATAAAGATCCATTAGTCATGAAGATCAATAAATGAGTGAAGCGTTTTTTACAATCCTTAATTGGTCAGAGGTATGGGCTCTTTTGATACCATTATCGGTGTTGAGGAACCACAAACAGCAACCGAAATATCTCAAGCCTGTAGTAATCTATTTATGGATAGCGCTCTTGCTTAACATTTCTGGTGATATTATCGCCGACTTCAAATCATATTTCCCTTCCTGGTTACAAGGGAATGTGGTATTGTATAATGTACATTCTCTTGTTCGATTTACCTGTTTTAGCTTATTCTTCATTCTCCTTCAGCAACCTTATTATAAATTGATTAAGAAAGTATTGCCTTTCATATTTATTCTTTTTCTAAGTATTAACTTTAGTATGGGTGATGATTTTTTTAATCCACACCATCTAAGCGGAAATTTACTGGCGGCGGAGGCATACATTTTATTGACCTATTGTATGATTTATTATCTATCCCAATTAAAAGAGGAAAAGGTGTTGACAGGAGGGAAAGATTTTTGGGTTGTAGTTGGCTTGAGTATCTACGTGGTAACTAACTTTTTTGTTTTTCTTTTCTATGTACCTATGATGACTGAAAATGAAACACTTGCTTCTAATATGTGGAATGTCCACAATGTGGTCTATATTTTTCTATGTGTAATGATAGCGAAATCATTCTGCCATGTTGCCTGAGTTTAACATAGAAACAAGGGTCATCATCGGTATCTCGGCTATGTTGCTGCTATTTTGCAGCTTTCTGATTCTTTTTATCAGCAGTCAGCGGAAAAAGTTACAGTATCATAAAGATCTTCAAGCATTAAATGAGAAACAGCAGCTGATTCTCTCTGAACAAAATGCTTTACTTGAAAAGCGGGTGCAAGAAAGAACGGTTGAGTTATCCAAACAGGCAGAAATTTTACAACAGACTTTAACCAATCTGCGCGAAACACAGCGTCATCTGGTTCAACGAGAAAAAATGGCTTCACTCGGAGAACTTACAGCAGGTATTGCGCATGAAATCCAAAATCCACTGAATTTTGTAAATAATTTTGCTGAGGTAAGCGGGGAAATTTTAACGGAACTTCACAAGATTGTCTGTACAAACATGCCCGTAGAGTATAAAGCTGAAGCTGATGAAATGTTCGGTCATGTAATTGAGAATTTGGAAAAAATCAATCACCATGGTAAAAGAGCGGATTCTATTGTGAAAGGGATGCTATTGCATTCAAGGGTAAGTACAGGACTAAAACAACCGACTGATATAAATGACCTGGTAGAGGAATACCTGCGTCTAAGCTACCATGGACTAAGAGCAAAAGATAAGTCATTTAATGCAGCCATTCATTCTACTTATGCCAGCAACTTACCCTTAGTTCTCGTTAATCCGCCCGAAATTGGCCGGGTACTATTGAATCTCTATAACAATGCCTTTTATTCGGTGATCGAAAAACACAAGAAAGTAGTTGATTCGAATGAGGACCCTGCAATATTTGTAGAGACTGAAAAAGTTGAAGACCAGGTGCTAATAAAGATTAGAGATAATGGCACTGGTATTCCAGCCAAAGTAATCGAAAAGATCTATCAACCGTTTTTCACCACTAAACCCGCCGGTCAGGGAACGGGACTCGGTCTATCGCTAAGCTATGATATAATTAAGGCGCATGGCGGAGATCTTAAAGTAATTAACAGAGAAGGGGAAGGCGCAGAATTTATAATTTACTTGCCGCTAGTTCAAAATGAAGCTTAAAGTCGCTCATATCGCTTTCATTTTTATAACGGTACTGCGTTCGTCGGCGGTGCTCTCACAGGAAGTGATATTTAATAAGGTCTACCCATCTGAAGGAAAAACCTTTGAGCATGTTACGGGCATCGTGCAGGATCAGCAAGGCTACATGTGGTTTGCTTCTAAGAAAGGCTTATTCAAATATGACGGTTATAGAATGACGTCCTTTAAAAATAGTCCGCTTAATACAAATTCGATTAGCAGCAACATACTTGAATCAGTATGCGTCGATTCTGACGGAATGATTTGGATTGGAACCCTTGGCGCAGGTCTCGACAAGTTTGAGCCATCTACAGGGAAGTTTACACATTACCGCCATAATAAAAACGAACGATCGAGTTTAAGTAACGATACTGTGGCCTCTCTTCTTTATGATCACAATGGAACACTATGGGTAGGTACTCATCAAGGACTCGATCGCTTTGATCCAAAGAAAAACCAGTTTATTCATTATCGTTATGATCCAAAAAATAGTTTAACGATAAGCAATAATCAGGTTCGTTCCCTGTATGAAGACCGGCAGGGAACGCTTTGGGTTGGAACCGGCAGTCCTTTCGCCGGCGATGGTGGAAAGCCATGGGAGGGCGGTTTAAACCGGTTTGATAGGAAGACAGAAAAGTTTACCCGCTATCAACACGAGCCAGGTAATCCACAAAGTCTAATTAGTAATAAAGTCAGGGCGATTTTTGAAGATACAAAGGGCAATTTTTGGGTTGGCACAGCGGGAGATGGCCTGCATACAATGAACCGAATTACCGGTACTTTCAAACGCCATCTTTTTAATAACTCTCATCCTGGCAACCTGAGCCGTCCGCCAATACAAAAAGCGGATGTTTCATTTGCACATATTACTTTTATCACAGAAGATGCAACGGGAGGTACATGGATTGGAACAGCTGATGCAGGCCTGAGTTATTTTAACCCTAAAACCCAGAAAATTAGACACTATACCTCCGATACCGCGGGACCTGGTGAATATAAAGGATCAAATGCATGGGCTGGTTATAGTTCTCGTGATGGTACTCTATGGGTTAGTAATATGGTGGGAGATCTGTTTACAATAGATCCGTTCCTGAAAAAATTTACCCATTTCGCGTCAAAATCCGGACCCGTGAGCTCGTTCTATCAGGAATCCAATGGAACGCTATGGCTCGCCAGCACGGGTGGCCTATTAAAGGCAGATAAAAATAAAAGAATTATTAAACGTTTTTTACATAACCCATCCAATTCCAATACTTTGAGCAGTGATGTATTGATGTCATTGTATGTAGACCGAACGAGTAGAATGTGGATTGGAACAGAGGGGGGATTAAATTTGTTTAATAGAGAACGTGAGACTTTTACCAGATTTAAACACGATTCGAGAACCGGCGGCACCATAAGCAGCAATTTTGTGGTGCCTATATATGAGGATAGTCAAAATAACATATGGGTAGGAACCATGCAAGGTTTAAACCTTCTGGATCAAAGAACAAAATCGTTTACGCATTATCTTCTTGAACCAATTGATACTTTAAATTTTGGACCTAATCTGGTAACCAACATATTGGAAGACAGCAACGGGGCACTATGGATTGGGGCTTGGGGACAGAACGGCGTGAATCAGCTAGACAAAGAGTCGGGAAAATTTAATAATTTTCTTAAAGGAATTAATGTTGCAAGTATTTATCAGGATACGGACGGAGAACTATGGGCAGGAGGCGATGACGGGCTCTATAAATTCAACCAATCTTCACAAGTTTTTTCGCGATATGTTGATCCCAGTTCGGTGACGGGTATTTCCGACGTATTTTCAATCATCGAAGATGATCAAAAAAACCTATGGATGGGTAGTAGTTATGGTCTTTTAAGATTGAACCCCCAACGCAATTTATCCACCCTTTTTGGAGAAAAGTTTGGTATTAACGAAAACTCATTAATATATACATCGGCATACAAAGGTATAAATGGAGAGCTTTTTTTCGGTGATACTGCTGGCTACTTTGTAATTTCGCCGAAAGCATTAAATGAATATTCCCGTCCACCTGAAAGTTTACTAACGTCATTTAAAATAGCGAACAAGGTGGTGGAGGAAGGACCCGGCGCACCTTTCTCAGGTAGGCTCTGGCAAACCAAAAAAATTAAGCTTGGGCATAACCAGAATGTTTTTTCGTTCGATTTTGTCACCATCGCATACAGCAATCCTGAAGCCAACCGAACTCTTTATAGGCTTGAAAATTATGATAACGAGTGGCGTATTGCGGATAAAAATGGCCGCGCCTACTATTTTAACGTGCCCCCGGGTAACTATTACTTTAGACTCAAATCTGCCAATAGCCATGGTGTTTGGGCTGAAAAAAATATAGAGGTGACTATCGCTCGTCCATGGTGGCAGACTTGGTGGGCCTACGCTTTTTTCGCCCTTTTTTTAATCGGCGGGGTTTGGGGAATCTCCCAGTATCGTTCCCGGAATTTAATCAGAGAACGTAATATCCTCGAGGAAAAAGTCAAAAGCCGGACTCAGGAAATCTTGAAACAAAAAGAAGAAATTTCTCTGCAAAGGGATAATATCAAGCATGCGCTTGATGAACTGAAAACTACGCAGGCACAATTAATCCAGAGAGAAAAAATGGCCTCCCTTGGAGAATTGACTTCAGGTATCGCCCATGAAATTCAGAACCCTTTAAATTTCGTCAATAACTTTTCGGATGTTAATAAAGAACTAATTGAAGAAATGAAATTGATCTTGAGAGAGGGTAATAATGAAACTGCAATGGCATTGGCAGATAACATCGCTCAGAACGAACAGAAAATCTATCAGCATGGCAGACGGGCTGACTCGATTGTGAAAGGGATGCTCCTTCATTCAAGAGGTAATACCGGAACCCGGGAAACCACAGATATTAATATGCTGGCGGATGAATATCTCAGACTTGCCTACCATGGACTGCGCGCGAAAGACAAAACCTTTAATGCGAAGATCAATACAGATTTTGCTAAAGACCTTCCCATGCTTCTTGTGGTACCTCAGGATATCGGCCGGGTTTTACTGAACTTGTATAATAACGCATTCTATTCGGTTGCTCAGAAGTGCCGCCTAAAAAATGACAGTCACTTTGAACCTGCTGTAGCCGTGACAACGGAAAGGTTAGACGATAAGGTTTTAATCCGGATACACGATAATGGGCTTGGTGTGCCGGCACAAATTGTTGAAAAAATTTATCAGCCTTTCTTTACTACTAAACCTTCGGGACAAGGTACCGGACTTGGTTTATCAATCAGTTACGATATCATTAAAGCACACCATGGCGACTTGAACCTGGACACTAGGGAAGGGGAATTCGCAGAATTCACGGTAATTCTTCCAGTTAGCAAGAATATACATTTAGATACATTTTCCGAAAGCTAATATATTATATCTCACACTACCTAAGACCCAATTTTAAACTGACGTGATCATGGTAAAAATACTTGTTGCAGACGATGAAAAAGATTTAGAAGGACTAATAAAGCAAAAATTCCGTCGCCAAATTCGAGAAAGTAAATATGCTTTTTATTTCGCATTGAATGGGAGAGAAGCATTAAATATGATAGAAGAGCATCCAGATATTTCAATCTTGCTAAGCGATATTAACATGCCCGAACTTGACGGATTGAGCCTCTTAAGCAAGCTTAGTGAAGCCAGTTCATTGGTAAAAACTGTAATGGTTTCTGCCTATGGAGATATGGAAAATATCCGAACAGCAATGAACCGGGGAGCCTTTGATTTTGTGGTCAAACCGATCAATTTCCTGGATCTTGAATTGACATTGGAAAAAACAATCCAACATGTAAATCAAATTAAAAGTACACTTCAGGCGATTAAAGAGAATAATATACTTCGCATGTATGTTGATGAGAACGTTTTGAATTTTATGAGTCATCAAAGTGCCGAGACTACTCTGCTTCTGAATGAAACGGTCGAGGCAACAGTGGTGTTTTTCGACATATGCAGCTTCACATCCTTTGCTGAGCGAGAGCCTGCCGATAAAGTCGTCAAACTTTTAAACCGGTACTTTGATGTCATGGTAAATAAGATTATTTCGCAGGGTGGCCATGTAGATAAGTTTATGGGGGATGCTATAATGGCAGTTTTCCGTGGGGATTATCATCTTGATCGCGCAATAGAGGCAAGCCTTGCAGTCCGCAAAGAACTAAATGAATTGCCGCCAGTCGATGACGAGCAATTTAAAGCTGAGGTTGCGATCGGTATTAAAAGTGGAGAAGTTATCTCAGGCAATATAGGGTCCGCGAATCTTAGGCGACTTGATTATACAGTGATAGGTGACGTGGTGAACACTGCTCAGAGGTTACAGTCAAAAGCCAAAGCAAGTCAGATTTTAATCGATGATCGGGATTATCAGCAAATTAAGCAGTCATTTAACTGCCAACCGATTGGAGAAGCAACTTTGAAAAATAAGCAGGTCCCTGTATTAATATTTGAGGTTTTAAGCTGATCTGGAGATTATTCAAAAGAACGTTTGTTATAGAGTAAAAATCCAATATGAAACATCACGCCTAGTCGATTTTGACGATCATCATAGTGATTTATGCTTAAATTGACAGGTCCGGCAATTGTATGGTACACCAGCCCGGCAGATGCCGCATAATGGCGGTCTGAAAAGTATTTCCCGAATTGAGTTCCCTGCCCGCCCACTAATTGGAACTCTTGAAACGGTAAAAACATATACCCTTCAAGCCTCAGATCCAGATTATTATATACTTGCACAACATTCTTTAATCCCACCGCTGCGTAAGAATTTGAGCGGAATTGCTCTAAATACAACGACTTAGAATCTTGAAGTGGATTAAAAGCCGGCGTACTAAGTAAATTAGAATTGAAGGTGCTGAATAACGGTTTATTACTTAGTACTGCTTCAAACATGTATCCCAGTGCAGATCTTCCTTTTGTTAAAAGGTAATTTTCGTTTGCTAATTTGACCCTAATCCAGTGATAGTTTTGATTGATAGGTTTTATCTGTGGGAAAAATGACTCATCTCTAAATATATTTCCAGGGGCATACTCTTCATTCCCTTTATAATAATTCAGGCTAAATTCCCACATTGAGCCAGCATTTGGATATTGGCGGCTATTCAAAGAATTCTTGTCCAATATGATACCGGCTAGAAAACCATTAAATTTTTGATTGTCAAGGATATCTCCCAGAGAATAAGTATTGTCGGGGCTGTATTGATTGCTGAAATTAATCAGGCCCGTCTCCAGACGAAGTCTCCCGTTTTTGAGAGCCGGGATGCCGGCCTTAAAAGTGATTCTTCGATCGGCTTGGGCAATATATTTAGGCTCAGATTTTTCTAAGAAAATCTGACTCGTATTTAAATAATTCCAATGGTTATAGGTGAACTCGGATTCTAGAAACAACGGCACGCGCGTTGGAATATCCATTCGGGCAGTAGTTTGAGCTGACTCGTAGAACCTCCCTGAATAGAAACTGGCTGTAAATGTATAAGAGTTTGAATGAAGATAATTAAAGCTGAGTCCAAGATATGCTGTACTCAGCGGTCGGCTAGAAACTACTCCTCCAAGGTCTACGTTGAAGTTCTTTTGAGGCTGTACCTGCAATTCAAATTCATATATTTCTTTTTCCGGAAGATAGCTGACCCGCGGATAGACGGTTTCAAAATTATCGTCGGCAACCAGTTTGTAGTAACCCTGTTTTATTGACTGCAGCGTGATTTCCTTTGAATCGCTGCTGAATACACGTTCAACATATTTTTGTTGATTTGAATTCACTCCGGTAACCTTTACGCTTCTAAAAGTTAACGGCGGGTTGGCTTTTAAAAACTTTAGCCGCCTAACTTTAAGCTCATTTGCTGATACCCTTCTGCTAACAGCTTTCATTATTCTTGGCAGATCGGCTATTGTTGCATCGTATCCTTCTTTAATGAGTTCTTCAACGGGCCTAAAATTGGAGACACTGAATTTGTCAACCTTTGGCTGAATGTATATTCCGTTTTCACCAATGGCGGTTGAGTCTGATTTAGATAGGAAGAGATAAATCAAAAGGCGGTTCATCAATTTTTCATCATCGTCTTTTGGATATTCATTGTAGGTTTTTGACGAAACATTGGCACCAACGATATAATCCGGTTTAAAATCTTCCTTCATTATGTCAACTGGGAAATTATTGTACAAACCTCCGTCAAAAACATACTGCCCCGCTACTTTAACCGGCCGGTAAATTAGTGGTACTGTAAAGGTTCCGCGTACCGCCTCCACCAGACTACCATCTTTTACTGCAATTGATTTCTGTGAAAAAACATCTGCAACCATGCAACGGAAAGGCACAAACAGCTTATCGAAGTCGCCATGGGCATTGGCTGACGACTGCGCGAGAAGCTCCAGGAGCGCAAAGTTTAGGGGGATATCGTTAATTAGATTTGGACGAATCCGCGCGTTAAAGCCACTATCAATCTGCAGTTTGGCAGTTATCAGAGAAGGGTTATCGGGCTTTTTTCGAAAAAAAAAACCATAGTCGCTTTTATAGCGGCCATTTACCCATGCTTGAAAATCATCACTAAGAGCAATGTATTCCATTTCCGAAGGTGAGTATCCGGCCGCATACATTGCTCCAACAATTCCACCCATAGAAGTGCCGACGATATAATCAACCGGGATCTCATTTTCTTCCAATGCTTTTAAAACACCTATGTGAGCTAAACCTTTCGCTCCGCCTCCGCTTAGCACAAGGCCCACTTTTTGTGCGTTAGCCGATAAGGCGGAAAGGAAGTAGAAAACAATCAAAATCCGCAGTTTCATAAGTTTTATACCTTCTTTAAATTTAATGTTTTAGTCGGAACTTTAATTCGGTGTTGGGCAGCGTCATCACATAAAAAAAACCGCCATATTATACGGCGGTTCAATTATTTTAGGATTTAGGTTAAGTTCACTTTAAGTTATTCTATACTATCATCGTAAACCATTACATAGAAATCAAACTTACTCTTTGTGTTCTGCATTGGCAATGAAAGGATAATGTCGCGATCAAACTTTTTGCAGATCTCTAACAGATCATCAAGGCTGTTTACTTCAATAACGGTTTTCTCGATTTTATCGTTTGCGTGGCTCAGTTCAACTTTCATAATTCAAAGGTATAAAAAACCCTGACTCATCTTAATGAATCAGGGCTTATACTTACATTAGATATAGTTCACGCTACGACTAACAAATTCCGTTAATTCGGCACCACTTAACATGCCTTGAGAAAGTAAAGCAAGATCAAAAGCTTGCTTGGCTAAACCGGTCTGTTCTTCTTCGCTTTCTGTCTGAAGTATTCTGCTAATAAGCTTATGATTACCATTGATAGTTACCTTATAATTGTCGGGCATCGAACCGTAGAAGCTCATTCCACCACCCATTTGAGACATATCCTTCATTCTCCGCATAAACTCATCCATAGTAACAATGACAGGGAATTCACTTGGATTCAAACTTTCAATTTCAACGTTCATGTTCGGCCTTAAGATCGCTTTTTCAAAGATGCCTTTAACCCGCTCAGCTTCATCTTTGCTTAATACATGCTCCGGAGTATCGTCTTTAGATATTAACTTGTCGATAACATCTGCATCCACACGTTTAAGAGATGTCTTTTCAAGCTTTTGCTCAAGCTGGCTAATAAAGTGAGTATCAATCGGTGAACTCATCACTAGGACATCAAACTCTTTCTTGTTAGCAGATTGAATAAACGCATCTTGCTTGGTCACATCGGTGGCGTACAGATACACTACATTGCCGTCTTTATCGGTCTGGTGAGACTTAACTTTTTCAGCATACTCGTTCAAAGTGAAGTGCTCGCTCTTTGTATTGTTCAATAAAGTAAAGTCTTTCGCTTTCTCGTAAAACTTTTCTTCACTAATCATTCCGTATTTTACAAATAATCCGATATCAGTCCATTTATCCTCAAATGCCTTGCGATCATTCTTGAAAAGCTCTGCCAATTTATCAGCTACTTTCTTAGTTATGTAACTATTAATCTTTTTGACATGACTGTCGGCCTGAAGAAAACTACGTGATACGTTCAGGGGAATATCTGGTGAATCTATTACACCGTGCAAGAGCATCAGAAATTCAGGAACCACGTCTTTCACTTCGTCAGTAATAAAAACCTGGCGTGAGAATAGCTTGATTTTATTGCGCTGAACTTCGAAATCGTTCTTTAGCTTGGGAAAATACAGAACCCCTGTAAGGTTGAATGGATAATCTACATTTAAGTGTATCCAGAAAAGTGGATCCTCTGAGAACGGATATAGTTCCTTATAAAAACTCAGGTAATCCTCATCCTTAAGCTCATTCGGAGACTTAGTCCAAATTGGAGCAGTGTTATTAATTATATTATCAATTTCAACCGACTTATACTGGGGTTTACCATCTTTATCTTCACCGTCAGGCTGTTGTTCGTTTTTAGTTCCGAACTTTATTGGAACCGGTAAGAATTTACAATACTTATCCAGAATTCCCTGTATCCGCTGCTTATCCAAAAACTCTTCAGAATCTTTGTTAATGTGCAGGATGATCTCAGTACCTCTTTCTGTCCGGGTGCCTGGGCCTATTTCAAATTCGGTACTGCCATCGCAGATCCAGTGAGCTGGTTCGGCACCGTCCTGATAAGACAAAGTCTGAATTTCAACCTGATCAGAAACCATAAAAGATGAATAAAAACCCATCCCGAACTTTCCGATTATCTCGTTGGCATCTTTGGATTCTTTAAATTTCTCGACGAATTCTTCCGCCCCTGAAAAAGCGATCTGATTGATATATTTCTTTATCTCTTCAGCGGTCATACCCAAACCGCGATCAGTGATGGTAAGCGTTTTAGCAGATTCGTCAAATGATACCTCAACCTTTAAGTCTCCAAGCTCGCCATTATATTGTCCAATAGAAGCAAGTCTTTTTATTTTTTGTGTGGCATCTACCGCATTTGAAACCAGTTCGCGAAGGAAGATCTCATGATCAGAGTATAAAAATTTCTTAATAATGGGAAAAATGTTTTCCGTATGAATTGAAATTGTGCCTTTTTCTTGCATAATAGGGTTAGATTTTATTTGCTGATACTCTGCAAGAGGTATTCCAAATAATTTTAGCTGTCAGTTTGGCACTGCAGCAGCTTGGGCGCCATGGTAATGATCGCCACTAGGTCATTAAATTGAAAGACTTAAACTGTACAACCAGGAGGCCTAAGCTGGTTGCAAGACTGAAGAGCCAAAGTTGAACTCACCTGATGATTGACTTTTCCTGATCTTCAACAGGGCCCGAAAAAATCTATCTTCCTCAACTACACACATTCCTAAAGCATGAATCAGAAAAGGCTTTTGGATGTTGTTAATAATCCATTCCTGGAGAAAGTTATAAATCGAACACCTGTAAATACTAATTTCAATCAGGGTTGATAGTAGTTCGGAAGTGTTATGGTTATGTTTAAGTCTAATTTGATAGATTGAGTTACCTGCTTTAGAGATCAAACTTTTAAATGTTCTGCAAACCGCTCCGCCGGTTTTAACATTGATTTCGTCAAATATCTTTTCAAGTCTTCTCATCCTTTCCACGATTACAGGAAGGTGCTCTGTAAGTATTTGATGAAGGCGGTTGTCAGGAATCTTTTTTAATAATCCAGGTATCCGCCTAAAGCAATAATTTTCTGCGGAATACAAATTTCTGAGTTTTAGGAGGAATTCAGAATGAACCAATGGATACGGCGAAGTATCCACATCAAGTGTCATCATTTTTCTACAGGTTATGTGTTGTACTAATTTAAATTATTTTAATCAAATTAAATCTTATTCTTCGGATTTATTTCTTTTAAGCCTCATTCTCACTTTCTTCTCGACAAGATCCTAATGTTCTAACATTAATTTGAATCGAACCTGGCTAACTTCTTTACGATTCATTATATACTAACTATATGATACCAGTGTGCTCACAGGTATTTGATCGAAGGATGACATAGTAATCATATAGTAAGTATATAGTAAGCATATGGTAAGCTTAAATGACGAGCGGGTCTGTGAGTGTAGTACAACCGTATGAAAATAAGCGAAAATGGCTGACCTAAAAGCGATCAGGCAGGAGCTAGTAATCGATAGAAGTGACTTATATCTATTGTTAGAAATAGTTTTTATTATTAACTTAATGACGTCCAATTAACTATATCGGTTAGTTGTTTATTCTAAGGATTATAGTAAGAACATAATTTTTCGTCTATGAAAAAGTTCTACACTTCCGTTTGCTTGTATTTGAGCATCTTCATAATTAATTCGGGTTTTGTAGATAGATTCTCAAATGCCAAAGGAGAATCCTTCTCCTTTGGTGCAACCTGGAAGCTTAATCCTCATAATTTTAAAGCAGGTGTAAAAACCAAAAAAATTAATGCAAGCAGTCCTTTAGTGACAGAAACTTGGGGCCCGGTGGTTTATAGTTCGTCCGGAATAACTCCAAGTTCCCGGCATGAAAATGCTTTTGTGGAACTTAATGGTAAGTTCTATTTACTCGGTGGACGGACTGTCAGAAACGTAAATATTTTCGATCCGGTGACCAGGACATGGAGTTTGGGAGCAGCTTCTCCTTTAGAGATGCACCACTATCAAGGTGTTGCATACAATAACGAAATCTATGCTATTGCCGCTATGACGGGATCTTATCCAAACGAAACGCCCTTGGCAAATGTCTATATATACAATCCTCAGACGGACACCTGGCGAACAGGTGCATCAATCCCTTCAAATAGGCGTAGAGGCTCTGCCGGCGTTGTTTTATTCAACAATAAATTTTATATAGTTTGTGGAATTCAAAACGGGCATATAGATGGATGGGTGCCTTGGGTGGATGAGTACAATCCGGTTACAGGCACTTGGACAGAACTCCCGGATGCGCCTGTCGCCCGGGATCATTTTATGGCTACCTTAATCGATGGAAAAATTTATGCGGCAGGGGGGAGGCAGACCCATTACCCTGATTTTTCTGCAAATACTATCGCCCGAGTGGATGTTTATGATATTGCCACCAAAATATGGACAAGCCCAACTGAGATTCCTACTCCCCGCGGTGCGCCGGGAGTAGCTTATATCAACGGGGAGCTCATTATTGCCGGTGGTGAGGTTTCGAGTTCAAGCACTGCGCTTAGAACAGTTGAGGGATATAACCCCGTTACAAATACCTGGCAGGTGAAGCCTGGGCTTGATGTTGGCAGACACGCTACACAAATGATTTCTTATCAGGAAAAGCTTTATTTATGTGCGGGGGCCACTTCTCGCGGTGGAAATGGACAAACTAATACAATGTCAGTTGGGGACTATGTATCTGCTCCTGCTGGTTCTCAGACGGAAGTAGTCCGGATCAATGCCGGGGGGCCGAACCTTCAATTTGGGACGGAGTTGTGGAAAGCCGATCAAAACTTCTCGGGAGGCAGCATCTTCACCAGTGCCATCGCTATCGGTAATACCACCAATGATGCCCTGTATCAGACCGAGCGATTTGGGAATATGACCTATAATATTCCGGTACCGCAAACCGGCCAGTACACAGTAGATCTGCACTTTGCCGAGCTCTATTTTTCGACTGCAGGTTCGCGGGTATTTAACCTCAATGTGGAGAACGGCCAGTTTGCTTTGCAGAATATCGACCTGTATAAGGACTATGGGGGAAAAGCAGCGGCCGCGGTAATAAAAGCATCCAACGTGCAGGTGAGCGATGGATTTTTAACCGTTACGTTAACCAATGTGGTCAATAATGCGAAGATCTCGGGTATAGCGGTCTTTCAGCAATCGGCAGGAGCTACCAATCAGGCTCCTGTTGCCAATGCGGGTCCGGATAAATCGATCACGCTTCCCACTTCCAGTGTGGTGTTATCCGGATCGGGATCAGACACGGAAGACGGCACCAATGTCACCTATTCCTGGAGTCAGGTGAGCGGTCCGTCTACGGCTGTCTTCAGTTCTACTACGCAGGCCAGCCCCACGGTGAGCAATTTGATTGCCGGCACGTATGTGTTTGGACTGATCGTGAAGGATTCTAAACTGCTGAGTAGCCCCTCGGATCAGGTCAGTGTGATCGTCAATTCTGCCACCGGCGGCAGTCAGCAGCTGGTTAGCTTTACGCTGATGAATGCAAGTAACGAACAGGCGATTCAAACGCTCGCCACTAATGCCACGTTGAACCTGTCTACCCTGCCCAGTCAGAGTCTGAACATCCGGGCCAATACCAGCCCGTCGACGGTAGGCAGCGTGGTATTTGCCCTAAGCGGCACCCAGACGCGTAATCAAACGGAGACCAGCGCTCCCTATGCTTTATTCGGCGATGTGAATGGAAACTACAATACCTGGACTCCTGCGGTGGGCAGTTATACCTTGAAAGGAACTCCGTACTCAGCCGCGAGTGGCAGCGGAACAGCGGGGACGCCTTTAACGATTACTTTTACGGTGGTTAATCAAAATCAGGCTAATCAACCACCCGGGGTTACTACGCCCGCAAATGTCAGTGTGGTTGTGGGTCAGAATTTTAGCTACCAGGTTCTGGCGAGTGACCCGGAAGGCGGTATGCTTAGTTACCAGGCAACTAATCTCCCCGGTGGTTTAGCTATTAATTCAACCACTGGTCTTATTTCAGGTACGGTAGGTCTTCAAACAGGGTCATATACAGTTACCTTAACGGTTAAAGATCAGGCTGGTTTAACCGCCAGCACCAGTTTTGTAATCACGGTGACTTCCTCATCAACTTCTCAACAAGTTATCAGTTTTACATTGATTAACGCTAGTAATGAACAGGTAATTCAAAACATCAGTTCAAATGCGACCCTTAATTTAGCAAATCTTCCCAGTCAAAGCCTGAACATCAGAGCAAATACTAACCCCGCCACAGTGGGCAGTGTCGTGTTTGCCTTAAGCGGCCAGCAAACTCAGAATCGAACAGAAACCGGTGCTCCGTATGCTTTATTCGGTGATGTAAACGGGAATTATAATGCCTGGACGCCAGCAGTTGGCGGTTATACGTTAAAGGCCACTCCTTATTCCAGTTCAGGAGGAACTGGTAGTACAGGAGCTCCGTTGACCATAAATTTTAACATTGTTAATCAGGCCAACTCAACCTCTACTATGATGAGTAGTAGTTCTTCATTAGACAAAGAGTTCCAAATATTAAACTATGAATTAATTTCTGATTCGATAACAGTTTATCCAAATCCTGTTCAAACATACTTCAACGTCAAACTCACTGTTAATCATACGGATGAGTGGAGCTTTACACTTTACAATAGCCTGGGACTTGTGGTCCAGTTTCCCAAAGCAAATCTTACGAATGAGGTTAAAATACTGACTTTCGATTTACGTCCTTACAATCTACCAACCGGATTGTATTATTTACGAATGGTGAGTAGCTTGAACGGGAGTAAAGTTGTTAAACTCATACATTACTAGGGAGCAGCTTTACCAAACTCGCCGTAAGGATAAGGCCCCGGTATGAATCATCACTATATTAATTTTGTAAACTGTAAAGTAACAGTTGCCCGAATGTAATTCTATTGTTTCTATTTGCGAAAATGGTTTTAAAAATTGCTGCTTTTTTATAATAATTAGTAACTTAAAGATAAGGTCATTTGGGTTTTTAAAATTTCCGGATTCCATTGGCTAACTGAGTATAAACTACCTATTATGAATACTCTTTACGCTTTATTCGCAAAGGTGTTTTCAAAGAAATTAGTTGTGGACCTGTGCTGGCTGCTGATCTTTGTTAACCTGTTAAATGGTACTGCCAGCGCTCAAACCACCGTTAATTTTACTTCCAGTGTGCTGACAGGTGAAACTTTAGTTAATCCTACATCCTTGCAGTTTGGACCAGATAACAGGCTTTATGTTTCCCAGCAAAATGGAACCATCTTAGCTTATACAATAACCAAAAATAGTGCGAACAGTTATTCTGTTTCAACCACAGAAACGATTCTGAGTATTAAAAATATTCCGAATCATGATGATGATGGAACTGCCAACACAACTATTACTGATAGACAAATAACCGGAATCCTGGTAGCAGGTACAAGCGCTAATCCGGTTCTTTACGTTTCTTCCAGTGATCCAAGGATTGGCGGAGGAGGAACAGCCGGAGATAAAAACCTGGACACCAATTCCGGGATCATCTCTAAACTGACCTGGAATGGTTCGTCATGGGTAAAGGTTGATCTGGTTAAAGGGTTGCCTCGTTCTGAAGAAAACCATTCAAGTAATGGATTGGCCCTGGATGCAGCAACCAATACGCTATATGTTGCCCAGGGTGGCCACACCAATGCTGGTTCGCCATCCAATAATTTCGCTTTTATAACGGAATATGCCCTTTCGGCAGCAATATTAAAGATTAATTTAAGTCAAATTCAAACCGACTTCGCGGGAAGCTATACTTTGCCTACCCTGGATGATCCGACCCGGGCGAATTCAGGTCCTAGTGGCTCGGACGTAAACGACCCCTGGGGTGGCAATGACGGGGTAAATCAAGCCAAACTGGTTGCCGGCGGGCCGGTTCAGATTCATTCAGCGGGATACCGGAATGCGTATGACCTGGTGATCACTAAGACGTCGGGAAAAACCGGAAGGATGTACACTATTGATAACGGTGCTAATTCCGGCTGGGGTGGCTATCCGGATAATGAAGGAACCCCAAATGTAACCAATAAATATGTTGTGGGTGAACCCGGTTCGACCACAGCGGGAGTGAATGATGCGAAAGTTAATAACCTGGATAATCTGCACTTAGTATCAGCTCCGGGTATGACGCCAATTTACGGAGGTCACCCCAATCCAATTCGTGCTAATCCGGCCGGTGCCGGAATTTATACTTTCGATAACACAACGGGGGTGGGGACGTTTTCTCTTACTCCAACTCCGGATTGGCCACCAGTGCCCGTTTCCATGGCCAACCCGGTTGAATCGGATTACCGAAATCCAGGTGTGAATGACGGTGCCCTATACACCTGGGGCTCTTCTACCAATGGTATCGCCGAATATACGTCCCTTGCCTTTAATGGCGCTTTAGCCGGGGATCTGTTGGCTGCTTCTTTTGATGGGAATATTTACCGTATTAAATTAAATACTGCCGGCACCGCAGTTTCCAACGTGTCCATTCTGGCGGGCGGGTTTGGGAGTCAGCCACTGGATGTAACCGCCCAAGGGGACAATTCCATCTTTCCCGGCACTGTTTGGGCCACCACCTATGGGGCAAGTAGTATTACCATTTTTGAACCAGCTTTGTCAGTTAATTGCACCGGGGATGTCAGTAGTTTTGTCTTAGATGATGATGGCGACGGCTACAGTAACGGCGATGAAACGGCCAACGGTACGGATCCCTGCTCGGCTGCCAGCAAACCCGAAGATTTTGATGGTGACCTTGTGTCAAATCTTCGCGATCCGGATGATGATAACGATGGGTTGAATGATATGACGGATAAGTTTGCGTTGGATAACCTGAACGGCACTTCTACCAATATGCCTGTCGATTATCCTTTCTTAAATGGGAATCCAGGCTTTGGTTTATTTGGTTTGGGTTTCACGGGCTTGATGACCAACAATATTACCGATTATCAAGATAATTTTGATTTAAGTAAACCGAATCTGGTGATGGGGGGTGCCGTTGGTATCGCTACAGCTCCGGCGGAGGCAGGTGATCCAACAACGAACAATCAAAAGTATGCCTTTCAATTTGGTGTAAATGTAACCCAGGCAACCCCCTTATTTAGTATCCAGAGCAAACTTTTGGGATCTTCCTTTTTTGACGGGGCGAGTGCGAGCCAGCTGGGAACCCAGTCCCAGGGGATTTATTTTGGAACAGGAGATCAGGATAATTACATGAAACTGGTTCTCCACGCAAACAATGGAAACGCGGGTTTTCAAATTCTGATTGAAAATAATGGTGTGGTTACCTACTCCAATATCTTTCCGGTAAGTAACATTCTTTCAGAAAGTGCCATCGATGTTTTCTTTGATATCAACCCGGCAAACGGGGCCGTGCAATGTAAATATCAAACCAACTCTGCTGCATCGCCCGTATTGATCGGTCCTGCTTTTACCATGACGGGTAACATATTAACCGCTTTGCAGAATACCAATGCGGTCGCTGTGGGGTTAATTGCATCGGCCGGGAACAAAGCGGCATTCACTTCCTCCTGGGATTATGTGAAAGTCACCAGTTCCGTTCCCCCTTCTTTAACGGAGGTAATCCGGATTAATTCGGGAGGGCCTGTTGTTCAGTTTGGAACTGAGTCATGGAAAGCCGATCAGTACTTCTCGGGAGGCAGCACCTTCAGCAGCGCCATCGCTATCAGTAATACCACCAATGATGTTTTGTATCAGACCGAAAGATTTGGGAATATGACTTACAACATCCCGGTACCGCAGGCCGGCCAGTACATGGTAGATCTTCACTTTGCCGAACTCTATTTCTCTACTGCCGGTTCGCGGGTATTTAACCTCAATGTAGAGAACGGCCAGTTTGCTTTGCAGAACATCGATTTGTACAAGGATTATGGGGGAAAAGCAGCGGCCGCGGTGATTAAAGCATCCAACGTGCAGGTCAGTGATGGATTTATCACCATTACGTTAACCAACGTGGTCAATAATGCAAAGATCTCCGGGATAGCGGTCTTCATGCAATCGGGCTCAGCGCCAGCAAATCGCCCGCCTGTGGTTAACAAGCCTGCCGATATCACTTTAATGAGTGGACAGTCCTGGAGTTACCAGGTCATCGCTTCGGACCCGGATGCCGGAGCGGTTTTAACTTATTCGGCCACCGGTTTACCAGCATCCCTAAGCATTAATACCAGCACCGGCTTAATTTCGGGGAGTATTTCGGCATCGGTCGGTACTTATACCGTTAACTTAACGGTGAAAGATCAGCAGAATTTATCTGCCTCGACCAGCTTTGTCGTAACCGTCGCGGGTACAGGAAGCTTAACGGAAGTAGTCCGGATTAATGCCGGGGGGCCGAACCTCCAGTTTGGGACGGAGTTGTGGAAAGCCGATCAAAACTTTTCGGGAGGCAGCATCTTCACCAGTGCCATCGCCATCGGTAATACCACCAATGATGCCCTGTATCAGACCGAACGATTTGGGAATATGACCTATAACATTCCGGTACCGCAAACTGGGCAGTACACCGTGGACTTACACTTTGTCGAGCTTTACTTTTCGACTGCCGGTTCGAGGGTATTTAATGTCAATGTAGAGAACGGCCAGTTTGCTTTGCAGAATATCGACCTGTACAAAGACTATGGGGGAAAAGCGGCAGCCACGGTAATTAAAGCGTCCAACGTGCAGGTGAGCGATGGATTTTTAACCGTTACGTTAACCAACGTGGTCAATAATGCAAAGATCTCGGGTATAGCGGTCTTTCAGCAATCAGGAGGAACTACCAATCAGGCTCCTGTGGCCAACGCCGGTCCTGATAAAACGATTACTCTACCAACCTCCAGCGTAGCATTATCAGGATCGGGTTCAGACCCGGAAGACGGCACCAATGTCACCTATTCCTGGAGTCAGGTGAGCGGCCCTTCAACGGCTGCCTTCAGTTCCACTACGCAGGCCAGTCCGACGGTTAGCAATTTGATTGCCGGCACGTATGTGTTTGGACTGATCGTGAAGGATTCCAAGCTGCTGAGTAGTCCGCCGGATCAGGTCAGTGTGGTTGTCAATGCGGCCACCGGCGGCAGTCAGCAGCTGGTCAGCTTTACGCTGATGAATGCAAGTAACGAACAGGAGATCCAAACGCTCGCCACCAATGCCACGTTGAACCTGGCTACCCTGCCAAGTCAGAGCCTGAACATCCGGGCCAATACCACCCCGTCGACGGTGGGCAGCGTGGTGTTTGCCCTAAGCGGCACCCAGACGCTTAATCAAACAGATTCCAGCGCTCCCTATTCTTTATTCGGTGATGTCAACGGGAACTATAATGGCTGGACGCCTCCCGTGGGAAGTTATACCTTAAAAGGTACTCCTTACTCAGGCGCCGATGGAGGCGGAACAGCAGGGACCCCTTTAACTATCAACTTTACTGTGGTTAATCAAAGTCAGGCTAATCAACCCCCGGTTGTTACTAAACCGCCAAATGCCAATGTGATAGAAGGGCAAACCTTTAGTTACCAGGTAATAGCAAGTGATCCGGAAGGGACTGCTCTAAGTTACAGTGCGAATAATTTGCCAGCAAGCTTAACCATAAACGCGGCGACAGGGTTAATTTCAGGCACGGTTACCGCACCAAAAGGTACTTATACCGTAACTTTGACAGTCAAAGACCAGCCCGGACTAACAGCCAGCACCAGTTTTTCCATTAAGGTAAACAAATCAAATCGGCCTCATACGATCCAAACGCCAGAGAACACAAGTGTGCTGGCCGGGCAAAATTTTAAATACCAGGTGAGCGCCGTTGATCCTGAAAGCGAACCTTTGAAGTACAAAGCCACGAATCTTCCCCGGGGTTTGGTTATAAATACCAATACCGGTTTAATTAGTGGTAGGGTGAACGACCATGCAGGAAATTATAACGTTACCTTACAAGCTCAAGATCAGAAGGGGTTAACCGCCACCACTCAGTTTGTGATAACTGTTATAAATGATAATCAAGCTCCGGTTATTGGCGATCTGAATCCTCAAACTGTCACCCTGAATATGTCGCTCAATTATCAGGTTGAAGCAAATGATCCGGAAGATGGTAAGACAGGACTAATTTATGCGGCAAACGGTTTGCCAGCAGGCCTCAGTATTAATTCACAAACCGGCTTAGTCTTCGGCTTAGCATCAGATATTGTTGGTGATTATCAGGTGCGATTGAATGTCCAGGATAAGGAAGCCTTGTCAGGAGTGGACAAAAGCTTCATTATACACCTAATAGATGCAAGTGCCGGGCTAGCTGTAAACCAGCTGCGTGAAAACTTAGTAGAGCAATCTGCAATAATGACTGCCAAACTTATGCCTCTATATGAGAGCACCCTCGTTGAAAATGATATTTTTCAATTTAAAACAAAAGTGTTTCCAAACCCTGCACACAGCGAGTTTTCGGTAACTTTTGAAATCAAAGACCGGAGTGAGTGGAAATTCACATTATATAACACTAATGGACAAATGGCTCACCTTCGTCAGGGTTGGTTTGAGAAAGGAATAACCACGGTAAGTTTTGATCTGACTTCATTTAATTTAGTTCCTGGTGTGTATTACTTGATTATGACTAATAATCTAAATGAACGGAAAGACAGCAAAATTATAATCAATTAAGATAATTGTTGCTGATTAGCAAAATCGTTAAAGGCAGATTGATTTAGTTAATCTGCCTTTTTTAACTAGATCAACCTAGCAAGTGGAAATTCTTTCCTTAAATATTCGGGCGAGTCGCAGCTCAGTAAAGGTGCCAGCTTATCAATTCCGCTTCAGAGCCAGTTTAATAACACAACTTCCTTTATCCCCCCCGGTATAAAAAATTTACTCCCGAGTCTCTTTTTTATAATTTATAGAGGCAACTTTCCCTATCAATAATTTTATAAACTTCCGAGTAATAAACGCGAAAAGGTGCTCCTAAACGTTTCTAATGGCGAAAATGGTGTGAAAAATGGCAACCTATTTATAATAATTGGTAACTTAATTATAGTCATTTGGGTTTGTAAAATCTCTGAAATCTATTGTTAAATAATGTATAAACTACCTATTATGAATACTTTTTACACTTTACCCGCGAAGGTGTTTTCAAAAAAAATAGTTATGCACCTGTGCTGGCTGGTGATCTTTGTTAACCTGTTAAATGGTACTGCCAGCGCTCAAACCACCGTTAATTTTACTTCCAGTGCGCTGACAGGTGAAACTTTAGCCAATCCTACATCCCTGCAGTTTGGACCAGATAACAGGCTTTATGTTTCCCAGCAAAATGGAACCATCTTAGCTTATACAATCAAAAAAAATAGTGCGAACAGTTATTCTGTTTTAACTACAGAAACGATTCTGAGTATTAAAAATATTCCAAATCACGATGATAATGGAACTGCTAACACAACGATTACAACCAGACAGATTACCGGGATCCTGGTAACTGGAACAAGCGCTAATCCGGTTCTTTATGTTTCGTCCAGTGATCCAAGGATTGGCGGAGGAGGAACAGCCGGAGATAAAAATCTAGATACCAATTCCGGGATCATCTCTAAACTGACCTGGAACGGTTCGTCATGGGTAAAGGTGGATCTGGTTAAAGGGTTGCCCCGCTCAGAAGAAAACCATTCAAATAATGGAATGGCCCTGGATGCAGCAACCAATACGCTATATGTTGCCCAGGGTGGCCACACCAATGCTGGTTCGCCATCCAATAATTTCGCTTTTATAACGGAATATGCGCTTTCGGCAGCAATTTTAAAGATTAATTTAAGTCAAATTCAAACCCAATTTGCGGGAAGCTATACTTTGCCTACCCTTGATGATCCGACCCGGGCGAATTCAGGACCTAATGGCTCGGATGTAAACGACCCCTGGGGTGGCAATGACGGGGTAAATCAAGCCAAACTGGTTGCCGGCGGGCCTGTTCAGATTCATTCAGCGGGATACCGGAATGCGTACGACCTGGTGATCACTAAGACATCGGGAAAAACCGGAAGGATGTACACCATTGATAACGGTGCTAATTCTGGCTGGGGTGGCTACCCGGATAAAGAAGGAACCGCAAGTGTAACCAATAAATATGTTGTGGGTGAACCCGGTTCGACTACGGCGGGAGTGAATGATGCGAAAGTTAATAACCTGGATAATCTGCACTTAGTATCAGCTCCGGGTATGACGCCAATTTACGGAGGTCACCCAAACCCTATACGTGCTAACCCGGCTGGTGCCGGAATTTATACTTTCAATAACACGACGGGGGTGGGGACGTTTTCTCTTACTCCAACTACGGATTGGCCACCAGTGCCCGTTTCCATGGCCAACCCAGTTGAATCGGATTACCGAAATCCAGGTGTGAATGACGGTGCCCTATACACCTGGGGCTCTTCTACCAATGGTATCGCCGAGTATACGTCCCTTGCCTTTAATGGTGCTTTAGCCGGAGATCTGCTGGCTGCTTCATTTGACGGGAATATTTACCGTATCAAGCTAAATTCTGCCGGCACAGCGGTATCCAACGTGTCCATTCTGGCGGGTGGTTTTGGCAGTCAGCCGCTGGATGTGACTGCACAAGGCGATAATGCTATTTTTCCAGGCACCATCTGGGCTACCACTTATGGGGCAAATAGTATCACCATCTTTGAACCCAAAGCTTCGACCAGCTGTACCGGCGATGTTAGTAGTTTTGTCTTAGATGATGATGGTGACGGCTACAGTAATGGCGATGAAACAGCCAACGGCACGGATCCCTGCTCTGCCGCCAGCAAGCCTGAAGACTTTGATGGAGACCTTGTATCGAACCTGCGGGATGCGGATGATGATAACGACGGGCTGAATGATATGACGGATAAGTTTGCGTTGGATAACCTGAACGGCACTTCTACCAATATGCCGATCGATTATCCTTTCTTAAATGGTAATCCCGGCTTTGGCTTATTTGGTATGGGATTTACGGGATTAATGACCAACAATACCACCGACTATCAGAACAATTTTGATCTAAGTAAACCAAACCTGGTGATGGGCGGTGCCGTCGGCATTGCTACAGCTCCCGCAGAGCCCGGTGATCCAACAACGAACAATCAAAAGTATGCTTTTCAGTTTGGTGTAAATGTTAGGCAAACCACCCCTCCATTTACCATTCAGGGCAAACTCCTGGGATCTTCCTTTTTTGACGGGGCGAGTGGGAGCCAGCTGGGAACCCAGTCTCAGGGGGTTTATTTTGGTACGGGCGACCAGGACAATTACATGAAACTGGTCCTTCACGCAAACAATGCAAATCCCGGTTTTCAGATTCTGATTGAAAATGGTGGCGTGGTTACGTATTCCAATATCTTTCCGGTAAGTAACATTCTTTCGGCAAGTGCCATCGATGTTTTCTTTGAGATTAACCCGGCAAACGGGGCTGTGCAATGTAAATATCAAACCAACTCCGCTGCATCGCCCGTATTAATTGGTCCTGCTTTTACAATGACCGGCAATATGTTGACCGTTTTGCAGAATACCAATGCGGTTGCCGTGGGGCTAATTGCCTCTGCTGGGAATAAAAGTGCATTCACTGCTTCCTGGGACTATTTGAAAATCATTAGTTCCGTTCCCCAATCCCTAACGGAGATAATCCGGATCAATTCGGGAGGGCCTGCGGTCCTGTTTGGAAGTGAGTCATGGAAAGCCGATCAATATTTTTCGGGAGGCAGCACCTTCAGCAGTGCCATCGCTATCGGTAATACCACCAATGATGCCCTGTATCAGACCGAACGATTTGGGAATATGACCTATAACATTCCGGTACCGCAAACCGGGCAGTACACCGTGGACTTACACTTTGCCGAGCTTTACTTTTCGACTGCCGGTTCGAGGGTATTTAATGTCAATGTAGAGAACGGCCAGTTTGCTTTGCAGAATATCGACCTGTATAAAGACTATGGGGGAAAGGCAGCGGCCGCGGTGATTAAAGCATCCAACGTGCAGGTCAGTGATGGATTTATCACCATTACGTTAACCAACGTGGTTAATAATGCGAAGATCTCCGGGATAGCCGTCTTCCTGCAATCGGGTTCAGCGCCAGCAAATCGCCCGCCTGTGGTTAACAAGCCTGCCGATATCACTTTAACGAGTGGACAGTCCTGGAGTTACCAGGTGATCGCTTCCGACCCGGATGCCGGAGCGGTTTTAACTTATTCGGCCAGCGGTTTACCAGCTTCTCTAAGCATCAATGCCAGTACCGGTTTAATTTCGGGGAGTGTTTCTGCGTCGGTGGGCACTTATACCGTTAACTTAACGGTGAAAGATCAGCAGAATCTATCTGCCTCGACCAGCTTTGTCGTAACCGTTGCGGGTACAGGAAGCTTAACGGAAGTAGTCCGGATCAATGCGGGGGGGCCTGCGGTTCTGTTTGGAAGTGAGTCATGGAAAGCCGATCAGTACTTCTCGGGAGGCAGCACCTTCAGCAGCGCCATCGCTATCAGTAATACCACCAATGATGTTTTGTATCAGACCGAAAGATTTGGGAATATGACTTACAACATCCCGGTACCGCAGGCCGGCCAGTACACGGTGGATCTTCACTTTGCCGAACTCTATTTCTCTACTGCCGGCTCGCGGGTGTTTAACGTCAATGTGGAGAACGGCCAGTTTGCTTTGCAGAACATCGATTTGTACAAGGATTATGGGGGAAAAGCAGCGGCCGCGGTGATTAAAGCATCCAACGTGCAGGTCAGTGATGGATTTATCACCATTACGTTAACCAACGTGGTCAATAATGCAAAGATCTCCGGGATAGCGGTCTTCATGCAATCGGGCTCAGCGCCAGCAAATCGCCCGCCTGTGGTTAACAAGCCTGCCGATATCACTTTAATGAGTGGACAGTCCTGGAGTTACCAGGTCATCGCTTCGGACCCGGATGCCGGAGCGGTTTTAACTTATTCGGCCACCGGTTTACCAGCATCCCTAAGCATTAATACCAGCACCGGCTTAATTTCGGGGAGTATTTCGGCATCGGTCGGTACTTATACCGTTAACTTAACGGTGAAAGATCAGCAGAATTTATCTGCCTCGACCAGCTTTGTCGTAACCGTCGCGGGTACAGGAAGCTTAACGGAAGTAGTCCGGATTAATGCCGGGGGGCCGAACCTCCAGTTTGGGACGGAGTTGTGGAAAGCCGATCAAAACTTTTCGGGAGGCAGCATCTTCACCAGTGCCATCGCCATCGGTAATACCACCAATGATGCCCTGTATCAGACCGAACGATTTGGGAATATGACCTATAACATTCCGGTACCGCAAACTGGGCAGTACACCGTGGACTTACACTTTGTCGAGCTTTACTTTTCGACTGCCGGTTCGAGGGTATTTAATGTCAATGTAGAGAACGGCCAGTTTGCTTTGCAGAATATCGACCTGTACAAAGACTATGGGGGAAAAGCGGCAGCCACGGTAATTAAAGCGTCCAACGTGCAGGTGAGCGATGGATTTTTAACCGTTACGTTAACCAACGTGGTCAATAATGCAAAGATCTCGGGTATAGCGGTCTTTCAGCAATCAGGAGGAACTACCAATCAGGCTCCTGTGGCCAACGCCGGTCCTGATAAAACGATTACTCTACCAACCTCCAGCGTAGCATTATCAGGATCGGGTTCAGACCCGGAAGACGGCACCAATGTCACCTATTCCTGGAGTCAGGTGAGCGGCCCTTCAACGGCTGCCTTCAGTTCCACTACGCAGGCCAGTCCGACGGTTAGCAATTTGATTGCCGGCACGTATGTGTTTGGACTGATCGTGAAGGATTCCAAGCTGCTGAGTAGTCCGCCGGATCAGGTCAGTGTGGTTGTCAATGCGGCCACCGGCGGCAGTCAGCAGCTGGTCAGCTTTACGCTGATGAATGCAAGTAACGAACAGGAGATCCAAACGCTCGCCACCAATGCCACGTTGAATCTGGCTAGCCTGCCCAGTCAGAGCCTGAACATCCGGGCGAATACCAGCCCGTCAACGGTAGGCAGCGTGGTGTTTGCCCTGAGCGGCACCCAGACGCGTAGTCAAACGGAGACCGGTGCTCCCTATGCTTTATTCGGCGATGTAAACGGGAACTATAACGGCTGGACTCCTCCCGTAGGCAGTTATACCTTAAAAGGTACTCCGTATTCGGCCGCGAGTGGCGGTGGAACGGCAGGAACGCCTTTAACAATTACTTTTTCGGTAATTAATCAGGCCAATCGTCCGCCAGTAGTTACTAAGCCGGCGAACATTTCATTAAATATTGGCCAATCGTGGAGTTACCAGGTTCAAGCATCTGATCCGGACCCGGGGAGCATATTAACGTATTCGGCAACCAGCCTGCCCGCTTCGCTATCCATTGATGCTAACACTGGTTTGATCTCCGGTAGTGTGACGGCAGTCCAAGATACTTACACCGTTAATTTGACGGTTAAGGATCAACAGAATTTATCGGCCAGCACTAGTTTTGTGATTACGGTGATGGGAACTACTAATCAGGCCCCTGTGGCCAATGCGGGTATGGATAAGACGATCACACTTCCAGTTTCCAGCGTCGTATTATCCGGTTCGGGTTCAGATCCGGAAGACGGAACTAATGTCACTTATTCCTGGAGTCAGGTCAGCGGCCCTTCTACCGCTGCGTTCAGCTCCAATGCTCAGGCCAGTCCTACAGTAAGTAATTTGATTGCAGGAACGTATGTTTTTGCGCTGATTGTTAAAGATTCGAAGCTGTTAAGCAGCCCTGCTGATCAGGTTAACGTTATTGTCAATCCAGCAACCGGGGGCGGTCAGCAACTCGTGGGCTTTACGCTGATAAATGCCGCTAACGAACAGGATATTCAAGCTCTTTCTTCTAATACAACTTTAAATCTGGCTACCCTGCCCAGTCAAAGTCTGAATATCCGGGCAAATACCAGCCCTGCGACAGTGGGAAGCGTAGTGTTTGCCCTGAGTGGTACCCAGACGCGTAATCAAACAGAGACCGGCGCACCTTATGCTTTATTCGGAGACTCGAATGGGAATTATAATGCCTGGACTCCGGCTGTTGGTAATTATAGTTTGAAGGCCACTCCCTATTCTGGCGCCAGCGGGGGAGGAACAGCGGGAACCCCTTTAACAGTCACTTTTACGGTAATAAATCAGGCCAATCAACCTCCTGTTGTTACCGAACCTGCGAATGCAAATGTTATCACGGGTCAAATTTTCAGTTACCAGGTGGTCGCCAATGATCCGGAAGGGACTGCCCTCAGCTACTCGGCGAATAATTTGCCGGCGAGCTTAAATATCAACTCCAGCACCGGACTGATTTCCGGCACTGTTACCGGAGCAGCAGGTGTTTATACAGTTACTGTTACAGTTAAAGATCAACCCGGCTTAGCGGCTACCACAAGTTTTACAATTACTGTGAGTAATCCAAATCAGCCTCCGGTAGTGACGAGGCCGCAAAATATGAGCGTAATAGCAGGTGAAAGCTTCAGCTATCAGGTGATGGCGAATGACCCGGAAGGTACCGCACTGGAATATAAAGCTACAAATCTACCTGTAGGCTTGACTATCAATGCATTCACTGGTTTAATCAGTGGTATTGTAAATGATCAGGCAGCAGATTACGAAGTCATATTAGAAGTTCAAGATCAACAGGGTTTAACTGCCAGCACCGGCTTTGTAATCACTGTTATGAACGCAAATCAACCGCCCGTCATTAGCCAGCCGGATTCACTTATTGCGACGCAAAATGTTTCGTTCAGTTATCAGGTAGAGGCGAATGATCCTGAGGATGGGAAGACTGGCCTCGTGTATGCGGCAAATGGTTTACCAACAGGCCTAAGTATAAATTCTGAGACGGGTCTGATTTCGGGCTTGGTAACAGATATCGCGGGTGATTATTCAGTCCTTTTGAATGTTCAGGATAAAGAAGGATTATCAGGGATTGGAAAAACTTTCACAATCACTGTTAGCTCTGCAAACGAGGCACCGATTATTACTCAACCGATTGATCAGGTAGCTACGTTAAATAATAGTTTTACTTACCAGGTCGAGGCAAGCGATCCGGAGGATGGTCAACTTGGACTAGTGTACTCCTCAAATGGATTGCCAGCCAGTTTAACGCTTAGTTCTACGAGCGGTTTAATTTCGGGAACTATTACCGCTTCTCCGGGCAATTACACAGTGACGCTGGGAATTAAAGATAAGGAGGGCTTGTCGGGGGTTGAAAAGAGCTTTACCATCAGAATTAGTAATCCTAACCAGCCGCCGGTGATCACTTCCCCGGGAAATCTGATTGTTTCTCGAAATACTTCCTTTAGCTACCAAGTACAAGCCAGTGATCCTGAAGACGGACAAAATGGATTGCAATACACTTCAAGCGATTTGCCGGGTGGCCTCAGCCTCAATCCGGCAACTGGGTTGATCTCAGGAACTGCAACTGCTGAGGTAGGGGATTATGATATAATATTGAATGTAAGCGACAAGGAAGGGTTAGAGGCAGTCAGTGCAAGTTTCGTAATCACCCTAATTGATAACGAGGCTCCAACCATTACAAAGCCAGCCGATGTAACGTTAGCGTTGGGAAACCAATGGTCATACCAGGTCTTGGCTTCTGATGCTGAAAATAACAGCTTGACTTATACTGCTACCAATCTCCCGGCTTCTCTTACAATAAGCAGCGACGGTTTAATTAGCGGAACGGTAACTTCTCCCGGGATATACCCTGTAAGTTTGACGGTGGTAGATGAGCATACTGCCAGTGCTGTTACCAATTTCGTTATTACCGTAGAAGAAACATTATTAATGAGTACCAACTCGCTACCTCTTTATGAGAACACTACCGTTTCAGCCGACAATTCTAATTTTGAAACAAGAGTTTTTCCGAATCCTGCGCACGAAGAATTTTCTGTAACTTTTATTAATAAAAAGCGGAGCAAGTGGGATTTCATTTTGTATAATACCAACGGACATATAATTCGCCTTCCTCAACAATCGTTCGAAAAAGGAATAAATACGGTAAGCTTTGATTTAACTTCATATAACTTAGTTCCGGGAATTTATTATTTAATCTTGACCAATAGCCTAAATGAAAGGAATAGCATCAAATTAATTATTAATTAGAAAGAAGCTTATAGTCGAATAATAATTTTGGGCAAATTGACGAGGTCAATTTGCCCATTTTTTTGTTTATAAAGTCTCGGATCCAGATCCAGAATTAGCTACATTTTAGTCAGCAATTGAAGCCCAATAGACGACGCGTCGTAGTAGACACTTACAGCGATTCTACAATCACCTTTGTTGAAAGTCAGTATAGTTAACCGCTGCTTCATCAGTAATTGCGCCCCTACAAACAATGAAATTTTTTGGTAAACAGGCCTCAATTTAATGCATACGATTGTTCGACTACAGAAAGTTAAAAATCAAAAACTTTATGAATAATCGCTCGTTATTCTTTACTTTAAGTAATTATTTATTAACTTAATTTTCAGCCTATATCTTCTATTTTTAATCTTATTAGTAACTTTAAATGAAAAATTACGCTCTCCACGTAAGATTTTACTCGAGCATTTTGATTGCTCTGGTGTTTCTTATGGGTTCTAATTCTACGCTTTCAATAGCCCAAACTACAATTAATTTTGGATCAAGTGCGCTTGTAGGTGAAAATTTAACTAATCCTACTTCGTTGCAATTCGGCCCTGATAACAGGTTATACGTTTCGCAACAGAATGGAACCATCTTCGCATATACAATTCAAAAGAATGCTACAAATAGTTATTCCGTAACTAGCACCGAAACCATTAATTTGATTCGAAATATTCCAAATCATGATGATGATGGATCTCCTAATACTGCTATCAACACCAGGCAAGTAACCGGACTATTGGTAGTGGGCACGGCTGCCAATCCAATTATCTATGTTTGTTCAAGTGATCCCAGGATAGGTGGAGGCGGCACTGCCGGAGATAAAAATCTTGACACTAACTCGGGGATCCTTTCAAAATTAACGTGGAATGGTACTTCCTGGGTAAAAACCGATATCGTTAAGGGTTTGCCGCGCTCGGAAGAGAATCATTCTTCGAACGGTCTGACATTAGAGTTAGCGACTAATACGTTATATATCGCGTCTGGCGGACATACAAACGCGGGTTCACCTTCTAATAATTTTGCTTTTATTACAGAGTATGCACTATCTGCGGCAATTTTGAAAATTGACTTGAATACGATTGAGACACAGTTTGGAGGAAGCTATACTTTACCGACACTTGATGATCCGACCAGAGCCAATAGCGGAGCAAACAATTCAGATATAAACGATCCCTGGGGTGGAAATGACGGTGTTAACCAGGCTAAACTAGTTTTCAACGGACCCGTTCAAATCCATTCTGCCGGGTATAGAAACGCCTATGATCTGCTTATCACCAAAACTCCGGGGAGGGAGGGGCGGATGTATACCATAGACAACGGTGCTAACGGAGGTTGGGGAGGCTATCCCGATAAGGAGGGAACGTCTGGTGTGACTAATAATTATGTTCCCGGTGAACCGGGTTCTACTGCAGCGGGCATAAGTGATGCAAAGGTAAATAACCGCGATAATTTGCATCTGGTTTCTGCGCCGGGACTGGCGCCTATTTATGGTGGTCACCCTAATCCTATAAGAGCTAATCCTGCCGGAGCAGGACTGTATGCTTTTAATAACACTACTGGGTTAGGGATGTTTTCCCTTAATCCAACTGTAGACTGGCCTCCGGTGCCAGTTACCATGGCCGACCCGGTTGAAGCAGATTATAGAAATCCGGGAGTAAATGACGGAGCCTTATATACCTGGGGATCTTCTACCAATGGTATAGCTGAGTATACTTCGGCGGCTAATTTCAATGGTGAATTAAGAGGCGATTTACTTGCTGCGTCTTTTGATGGAAACATTTACCGTATTAAATTGAATTCGACAGGTACATCTGTAGTTTCGGTTTCAGTATTAGCAGGAGGCTTTGGAAGTCAACCACTTGATGTGATAGCTCAGGGTGATAATGATATTTTTCCAGGTACGGTATGGGCTGTAACCTATGGAGCGAGTAGTATCACAGTTTTTGAGCCGGTTGTTCCAACCGAAGTTTGGAGCAATGTGGTGTATAATTCGTCCGGCACTATTCCACCCGTACGACATGAAAATGGTTTTGCTGAGGTTAATGGGAAATTTTATCTTATTGGTGGTCGCGTTGAAAAGAACGTGAATATCTTTGACCCTGTAACTAAGGTCTGGTCTTTAGGAGCTGCATCGCCCATAGAATTACACCATTTTCAGGCAGTAGTTTACAATGATGAAATCTATGCAATTGGCGCAATGACCGGTTCATATCCCAATGAAGTACCTGTACAAAATATTTATAAATATAGTCCTCAAACCAATACCTGGTCTATTGGAGCGTCGATCCCCGCAGACCGAAGGCGAGGGTCATCAGGCGTAGTACTACATAACAACAAATTTTACATTGTGTGCGGAATTCAAAACGGACATCGTGACGGCTGGGTTTCCTGGGTTGATGAATACGATCCTCAAACCGGTGTCTGGAGAATTTTACCGGATGCGCCGATAGCCAGAGATCATTTTATGGCCTCTCTTAGCAACGGTAAAATATATGTTGCCGCAGGTCGCCAAACTCATTATCCGGATTTTGCAGCGAATACAATTTCCGAGGTAAATGTGTTTGATATCGAAAGTAATACATGGTCGACTCCAACTCAGATACCTACTCAACGGGGTGCTCCAGGCGTCGCTTTCGTGAATGGCGAACTTGTAGTGGCAGGTGGTGAAATTGCAACCTCCAGTTCGGCGCTATCTGTGGTTGAAGCTTACAACCCGCTGAATAATAGTTGGCTGACAAAACCGAGCCTTAATATCGGCAGGCATGCTACTCAAATGATCTATTACCAGGGAAAGTTATTCTTATGTGCTGGTGCCAATCAACAAGGTGGAAACGGGCAGACTAATTCGATGTCGACTGCCGTTTACGTTGCCAATTGTACAGGCGATGTAAACAATTTTCTAATGGATGATGATCATGATGGTTTTAGTAATGGTGATGAAACGGCGAATGGTACAGATCCTTGCTCTTCGGCTAGTAAACCCGATGATTTTGATTTAGATGAAATTTCCAATCTTATTGACCCTGACGATGATAATGACGGACTTGATGATAACGTTGATAAGTTTTCGTTGGATAAATTTAATGGTACTTCAACCAGTATGCCTATAGATTATCCTTTCCTAAATGGAAATCCCGGTTTTGGCTTATTTGGTTTAGGTTTTACGGGATTGATGAGTAATAATACCACCGATTATAAGGAAAACTATGATATTGAGAAACCAAATTTAGTAATGGGCGGAGCTGTCGGAATTGCTACCGCTCCTGCAGACTCGGGTGATGCCTTGACCAATGATCAAAAATACGCTTTTCAATTTGGCATAAATGTGAATCAGAATACCTTGCCATTTACTATTCAAGGTAAGATTCTCGGCTCTTCATTTTTTGATGGTGCATCTGGAAGCCAACTGGGGAGTCAATCCCAAGGAATGTACTTTGGCACCGGAGATCAGGATAATTATCTTAAGTTAGTTTTGCATGCTAACAATGGGAATCCGGGAATTCAAATCCTTATCGAAAATGGCGGAGAGATCAGTTACCAGAATATATTCCCCGTTGCTAATATTCTATCTGCCAGTGCAATTGATCTTTTCATAGATATCAATCCCGCTACAGGCTTAGTTCAGTGTAAGTATAAAACAAACTCAAGTACAGTGCCTGTTAGCGTTGGCCCGGTGCTTACCATGACTGGCAATGTGCTGAGAGTATTGCAAGATAATAACGCTTTAGCAGTTGGATTAATAGCTACTAGCGGTGATAAAAGTCCATACACCGCTTCCTGGGATTATATAAAAGTTATTAATTCAACTCTTCAAACTTTGACAGAAGTAATAAGAATAAACACTGGGGGATCGAACGTCCAGTATGGCGATCAATTTTGGAAAGCAGATCAATATTTTAACGGAGGCAAAATTTTTAGCAGTAACACAGAAATTAGTAAAACCGAAAATGATGTACTTTATCAGACCGAAAGATTTGGGAATATGACCTATAATATTCCTGTTCCGCAAAGTGGAAAGTACACGGTTGACTTGCATTTCGCAGAATTATATTTTACAAGTTCAGGCCGAAGGATTTTTAATATAAATGTTGAAAATGGCCAGTACCTCGCGCAGAATATTGACCTTTTTAAAGATTATGGGGGTAGATTTGCTGCTTCAGTTACACGTGCGGAAAATGTACAGGTTAACGATGGCCTGTTAACGATAGTGTTAGCGAATGTTGTCGATAATGCTAAGATCTCTGGAATTTCTGTTTTTTTCCAGTCAGATGCGCCAAACCGTCCCCCAACAGTTTCTAAGCCTGAAGATATCACCTTAACTTCTGGAGAGCGTTGGGCTTATCAAATTAGTGCATCAGATCCGGATGCTGGAGCGACGTTAACGTATAGCGCAACAAATCTCCCGTCTTCCTTAATGATTGATCCAAATACAGGTATCATCTCAGGAATTGTTTCTGCGGGAGCCGGACCTTACACAATAAATGTGACGGTCAAAGATCAGTTTAATTTATCAGCCACTACAAATTTTGTTATTACCGTACCTAGTTCAAACTCAGCAAATTTGACAGAAGTAGTAAGAATTAATGCGGGTGGTCCTAACCTTCAATTAGGAACCGAGCTGTGGAAAGCGGATCAAAATTTCAACGGTGGAAAAGTTTACAAAAACACTGTGTCAATAAGCAACACAACAAATGATGTGCTTTACCAGACAGAACGGTTTGGAAATATGACTTATTCAATTCCGGTACCTCAGCAAGGTAAATATACAGTAGAGCTACATTTTGCAGAGTTATACTTTCAAAACTCCGGTTCTAGAATATTCACTGCTGATATTGAAAATGGGCAGTTTCGGATGCAGGATGCTGACTTAAACCGGGATTACGGAGGACCTTTCAAAGCGATCGTCATTAGAGCCCAAGATATTCAGGTGGTGGATGGAATTTTAAACTTTTCCTTTACCAATGTGGTTGACAATGCTAAAATTTCTGGAATAGCTGTGTTTCTTCAATCAAGTACCACTATTGAGAATTCCGCACCAGTAGTTGTAAAACCCCCAAATATAACCGTTTCAAATGGTCAGTCTTTTAACTATCAAGTTATCGCATCCGACAATGATTTAGGGTCAGTTTTGACATATTCAGCTAGTAATTTACCCTCTTCCTTAACAATTAATCCTACCACTGGGTTAATCTCAGGTACTTTAACTTCTGTCGGAACTTCTACTATTATGTTATCGGTCAGCGATCAACAGGGGTTATCAAGCAGCACCAATTTCCAAATTATTGTAAATAGCCCAAACCAGCAGCCAGTGATTACCAAGCCTTCCGATATGACCTTAACTTCTGGTCAGGCTTTTAACTATCAGGTTCTTGCATCGGATCCGGACTCAGCGTTCGTTTTGACATACTCCGCTACTAATTTACCTCCTTCTTTAAGTATTAATGCCACCTCGGGCTTGATATCAGGAAGTCTCACAGCCCCTGCAGGAACTTTTACAGTTTTGTTATCGGTCAGTGATCAACAGGGATTGTCAAGCAGCACTGATTTCAAGATTACCATAACTGATTCTAATCTGCCACCAGTGATTACCAAACCTGACAACTTTAGTCGGAAAGTTGGCCAAACTTTTAATTATCAGGTGATCGCATCAGACCCTGACCTGGATAGTGTTTTAACATATTCGGCTTCAAATCTTCCTGCATCTTTGGTAATTAATGCAAGTACAGGATTAATATCAGGTACGGTTACCGGGAGTCCTAACACTTATTCTGTATCCTTAAGTGTATCAGATCAAGAGGGTCTGGCCGCTTCTACAAGTTTTTTACTTACAGTTAAAGGAGCTAATAATCCGCCCAAGATTTCTCAACCCGCAAATTTAGTAGTAAAAGTAAATCAGGTTGTAAACTACCAAATCAATGCTTCCGACCCAGATTCAGCAGATGTACTAACTTATTCAGCATTAAATTTGCCTGCCTCGTTGGTAATCAACTCTAGCACAGGTTTGATTTCCGGAAATGTGTTCGACGTAACCGGTACCCACACTGTAAATTTAACAGTTACAGATCAGGACAATGGTACTGCGTCAACTAACTTCACAATTAATGTTGAACCTGCTACCACTGTGTCTTTAGCAGAAGTTATTCGTATTAACACCGGTGGACCTGGTGTTCAGTTTGGAAATGAGCAATGGAAAGCTGATCAGTATTTCACCGGAGGAACTGTTTTTAGTGCGTTGAATCCAATCAGTAATACGGTTAACGATGCTCTTTATCAAACGGAAAGATTTGGCAATTTTAGTTACAATATTCCTGTTCCTAATAGTGGAAAGTATACCGTTGAATTGCATTTTGCTGAATTATATTTTTCAGCATCCGGAAGAAGGATATTCAATGTAAGCATAGAAGGTGGTCAATTTGCCTTACAGAATATAGACCTGTATAAAGATTATGGAGGGCGATATGCGGCATCTGTTATTAAAGCTGAAAATTTACAGGTAAGCGATGGAGTGCTTAATATCTCTCTGTCTAAGATTATCGATAATGCCAAAATCTCAGGGATTGCGGTATATTTTCAATCAGATGGGACTAATAACCAGGTCCCCACTGCTAACGCAGGCCTAGATAAAACTATAACGCTTCCCACTTCGAGTGTCATTTTAAATGGCTGGGGCTCAGATCCCGAAGATGGTGCGAATGTAACTTATGAATGGAGCCAGATTAGCGGTCCTTCTACTGCTGTTTTAAACGGCTCACTTCAAGAACCGACAGTAAGCAACTTATCAGCTGGCACATATATTTTCAATCTGATCGTCAAAGATCAGGAACTTTTAAGCAGTGCTTCTGATCGGGTAACAGTAATAGTTAATCCATCATCTAATGGTCAGCAAGTTTTGAGCTTTTCGCTGATAAATGCTAACACCGATCAAGAGATTCAAACGATTGAAAGTAATACAACTTTAAATTTGGCCACACTTCAAAGTAGAAATCTTAATATTCGGGCAAATACCAGTCCTTCGATTGTTGGCAGAGTCGTTTTCGCACTCACTGGAACACAAACGCGTAATCAGTCTGAAACTGGAGCTCCATACGCTTTATTTGGCGATTCCAACGGTAACTATAATTCATGGACTCCCACTGTTGGGTCATATACATTGAAGGCCACACCCTACTCAACTTCCACAGGTGGTATAGCAGGAACACCCTTAACGATTAACTTTAATGTTATCAATCAAATCAACCAGGCTCCGGTGATTACCAGTGGGGTCGACCGCACGGCTATCCGAGGTGAGTCGTTTAGTTTCCAGGTCCTGGCCATTGATCCCGAAGACGGAACCAGCGGCTTGGTGTATTCTGCTAGTGGTTTACCAGAAGGACTAATGATCAACACATCCACCGGACTGATTTCAGGTACCGTGACTGACGTAGCCAGCAATTATCAGGTGACGTTAAATGTCAAAGACAAGGATGGTTTGTCAGCTGTTGCAGTCGGCTTTAAGATCACAGTAAGCAACGCCAATCAGGCTCCGGTAATTACCAGTGCGGGTGACCGCACAGCTACCCGGAGCGAGTCGTTCAGTTATCAGGTGGGGGCCAGTGATCCGGAAGATGGGACCAGCGGGCTGGTTTATTCGGCCAGCGGTCTACCTGAAGGCCTAACAATCAATACAACTACCGGACTGGTTTCAGGTACCGTGACTGCCTTAGCAGGCGAGTATGAGGTGACGTTAAATGTCAAAGACAAGGATGGTTTGTCAGCTGTTGCGGTCGGCTTTAAGATCACGGTGAGCAATGCCAACCAGGCTCCGGTAATTACCAGTGCGGGTGACCGCACGGCTATCGGGAACGAGGCTTTCAATTACCAGGTGGAGGCCAGCGATCCGGAAGATGGGACCAGCGGCTTGGTATATTCTGCTAATGGTTTACCAGAAGGCCTGGTGATCAACGCATCCACCGGCCTGATTTCAGGTACCGTAACTGCCGTAGCCGGCGAGTATCAGGTGACGTTAGGGGTCCAAGACAAGAATGGTTTGGCAGCTGTCGCTGTCGGCTTTAAGATCACGGTGGACAACGCCAACCAGGCTCCCGTGATTACCAGTGTAGGCGACAGGACGGCTATCCGGACCGAGTCTTTCAGTTACCAGGTCGAGGCAAGTGATCCGGAAGACGGTAAAAGCGGGCTGGTGTATTCGGCCAGTGGTTTACCGGAAGGGCTGATAATCAGCAACGCGACCGGCCTGATTTCAGGTACAGTGATCGCTGTACCCGGCGATTATGAGGTGACATTAAGTGTCGAAGACAAGGATGGTTTGGCAGCTGTGATTGTGAGCTTTCAAATTACGGTGAGAAACGCTAACCAGGCTCCTGTGATTACCAGTGTGGGTGACCTTACGGCTATCCAGAGCGAGTCCTTCAGTTACCAGGTTGAGGCCAGTGATCCGGAAGACGGAAGCAGCGGCCTGGTATATTCGGCTAATGGTTTACCGGAAGGCCTGGTGATCAACACAGCAACCGGACTGATTTCGGGTACAGTGACTGCCATCGCCGGCGACTATGAGGTGACTCTAAATGTCAAGGATGAGGATGGTTTAGCCGCTGTCGCTGTCAGCTTTAAGATAACGGTGAGCAACGCCAACCAGGCTCCGGTGATTACCAGTGGGGGTGACCTTAGAGCAACGCGTAACGAGTCGTTCAGTTACCAGGTTGAGGCCGGTGATCCGGAAGACGGAAGCAGCGGGCTGGCGTATTCGGCTAATGGTTTGCCGGAAGGCCTGGTGATCAACACAGCGACCGGACTGATTTCGGGTACAGTGACTGCCCAAGCCGGCGAGTATGAGGTGACGTTAAATGTCGAAGACAAGGATGGTTTGGCAGCTGCCGCTATCGGCTTTAAGATCACGGTGAGCAACGCCAACCAGGCTCCGGTAATTACCAGTGTGGGTGACCGCACGGCTACCCGGAGCGAGTCGTTCAGTTATCAGGTGGAGGCCAGTGATCCCGAAGACGGGACTAGCGGGCTGGTTTATTCAGCCAGCGGTCTACCTGAAGGCCTAACAATCAACACAACTACCGGACTGATTTCAGGTACCGTGACTGCCTTAGCGGGCGAGTATGAGGTGACGTTAAATGTCGAAGACAAGAATGGTTTGGCAGCTGCCGCTATCGGCTTTAAGATCACGGTGAGCAACGCCAACCAAGCTCCGGTAATTACCCAGCCGGTGGTTCAGGCTATTATTCAATACTCAGACTTCAACTATCAAGTGATTGCCAATGATCCAGAGGACGGAACGACAGGCTTACTTTATTTAGCGACTGATCTGCCAGAAGGTTTGACGATCAGTAGTAGTAGGGGACTAATTTCTGGGACTGTAACCGCTTTGCCTGGTGAATATAGCGCTACGTTAACAGTAACAGATCAACATGGCCTATCTGGAATTGAGAGGCAGTTAAACATTACGGTGAGTAGTAGCAACAGGATCCCAGAGATTACCGCGATTAACAATCTGGTAGTCGTTGCAAACGAACCGTTTAATTATCAAACGTTAGCTAATGATCCTGATCAGGATGCTATTTTAACGTTTAGCGCTACAGGCCTGCCCGAAGGATTAAATATCAATAATGCAGGTACCATTTCAGGAACAGCAACTAATTCTAGCGGCGATTACCCGATTACAGTAACCGTAGCAGACAACCATAATGCAAAAGATCAGATGAGTTTTAATATGATGGTTAATAACAGGCCTATACTGAGCACGCCAGCCCCTGTAAATTTAGCACCGGGTGATTTTTGGGAATATTATTTAGCGGTATCGGACGCTGATATAAATCCCGTCTATGCTTTTTTGGCAAACGGAATGCCTGAAGGCCTTGCAATTGATGTGGAATCAGGGAGGATATCGGGTTTTGTGACTGACGAGGCGGGTAGGTACACAGTGTCGATAATTGTTACAGATGAAACCAATTTGGCCGACAGTATCAGCTTCGAAATCTATGTTGCAGAAACATCTCCACAGGCTCTCTCTACTGAATCCATGCCCTTAAATTTGTCATTAAACATACGTAAGCGCAATATTGAAGACGAAATATTAACGATTCATCCAAACCCAGCTCAAAAGTATTTCTCGATAACATTTAGTGTGAAAGATCGAAGTGAATGGAGTTTCAAAATGTTCAACACGCTAGGTCGTGCAATTGAATTTCCAAAAGTGAACCTTGAGAAGGGCGTAAGTACAGTCAGCTTCGATTTAAATTCCCATCATCTGATACCGGGTGTTTACTATATGATTATCACTAACGATCAAAATGAGAAGAAAACGGCTAAAATAATAATCAATTAACGATCAGATCTTTAAAGTGAAATCTATATTATTGGCATAATGCTTGTTTAGCGATGTTCGGTTAAAATAACCGTACAACAAATATGATAAGATCTACAAAACTGATTGCATCCGCAGTAGCTGCGTTCGCAATATTTATAGGAGTCAATACAGCAAGTGCACAAACCTCGGAGCCGCAAACAGATTCTCAAGCCTGGAGATTAGGTGCAGGAGTGAGTGCAGGTTTACCAACTAATGATAATTATAACATTGCGTTAGGTGGTGATCTTCGTTTGCAAAAGGATTTTTTCAGCAATATTTCCGGAACTCTATCCGCGGGATACACTAATTTCTCAGTTAAGGATGAATCAAAGGCTGCTTTGGGATATGAAAGTTTAGGTTTTATACCTGTTAAAGCTGGAATCAAGATTTTCCCGGTTGCACGTTTCTACATCTCTGGAGAAGTTGGTGCGGCATTTGGTACAGATGAAGGACAAGGAACGGCTTTAGTATATGCTCCGGGTATTGGTATAGGTACCAACACTGGTATCGACTTGGGATTACGTTATGAAGGCTTCGCACAAGATGGCAGTAACTTGGGGCAGGTAGCTCTGAGAGTTGCTTACGGCTTTAAATTAAGTAAATAATCTCCAAAAGATTTTTGAAGTCCCGCCGTTTCGGCGGGACTTTTTTGTTTTAGAATAATCATATAGTGCGATAGCAGAATCTACATCTTGTGCTAATCAGAATACACACTGCTTACGCTACGCTCCTCATATCTTCGACTTCCCACATCCTCTCATAAAGTCTCTTTCGAACATAGTCATCACATCTAAACGACCTTTATCATAGAAATGGATAAGAAAACATTTTGCATTCTAATTATAACATTATTATTGCAAAGGATTCCTGAATAATTCATGCTAAAGACATGGATTTAATTAATTTTGTTTCATAAGAAAAATAATATGTCAGAAACTGCAACCATAAAACTAGGTGATAGCACATTTGAACTTCCTGTTATTACGGGAACTGAAAATGAGAAAGCGTTAGATATTTCTAAACTCCGGGAATTAACAGGTTATATAACTCTGGATTCAGGTTATAAAAACACCGGAGCAACCAAGAGCGCGATTACTTATTTAGATGGCGAAAAAGGTATTTTAAAATATCGGGGATACTCAATTGAAGAACTTGCAGAGAAATCGTCATTTCTGGAGGTTACCTATCTTTTGATCTATGGAGATCTTCCAACGCAGAAACAGTTAGTCGATTTTCAATCTGAGATCTCAAGACATACATTGATCCATGAAGACATGAAGAAATTCTTTGATGGTTTTCCGTCAAAGTCTCATCCTATGGGTCAGCTATCGTCATTAGTTGTTTCTCTGTCATCGTTTTATCCGGAGTCGTTGAATCCTGAACAGACTGCTGAAGAGCAAAATCTGACTATGATTAAGCTACTTGCTAAAATGGCGACTGTGGTGTCATGGATCTACAAGAAATCAATGGGCCATCCTATTATTTACCCTCAGAATAAATATGATTATGTAACCAATTTTTTGAACATGACTTTTGGTCAGCGGACAGAAGAAATAGAAATTGATCCGGTAGTAGTAAGTGCAATGAACACATTGCTGATTCTACACGCTGATCATGAACAAAATTGCTCTACTTCAACTGTGCGGATGGTTGGTTCTTCAGATTGTAATCTATACGCTTCAATAGCTGCAGGTATCTCAGCCCTTTGGGGACCCCTGCACGGCGGTGCTAATCAGGCCGTCATCGAAATGCTTGAAAAAATCAAGGAAGACGGGGGAGATACTGACAAATGGATAAACAAAGCAAAGGACAAGAATGATAACTTCAGATTAATGGGATTCGGTCACCGGGTTTACAAGAACTTTGATCCGAGAGCAAAAATTATAAAGAAGGCATGTGATGAGGTATTGGAGAAATTAGGAATAGATGATCCTATCCTGGATATCGCCAAAAAATTAGAAGCTGCTGCTTTAAATGATCCATACTTTGTAGAACGCAAATTATACCCCAATGTTGATTTCTACTCCGGAATTATTTACCGTGCACTTGGCTTTCCAACTGATATGTTCACGGTTCTGTTTGCACTAGGACGTTTACCTGGATGGATTGCGCAATGGAAAGAAATGCGTGAAAATAAGGAGCCTATCGGGCGGCCTCGGCAGATTTACACTGGTGAAGTGAACCGACAATTTCAGGATATATCGGAAAGATAGAACTACTTATAACAGAAATCCCGATCTATCAGGTCGGGATTTCTGTTATAAAATAAATGCCTTATTACATTAAGATTCCTGCAATAGTTGCTGATAAATAAGAAGCAAGAGTACCGCAGATCAAAGCCTTTACGCCCAACTTTGCAAGGTCAGTTCTCCGTTCTGGCGCCAATTCCCCGATTCCCCCAACCTGAATCGCAATTGAGCTGAAGTTAGCAAATCCACAAAGGGCAAAGCTAGTAATAAGCAATGTTTTTGGGTCCAAAGTTTCCTTAATTTTGGCTAAATCCAAGTAGGCAACAAATTCATTAATCACCATTTTGGTGCCCATAAGTGAACCAGCAACCTGTATGTCTTTTCCGGGTACGCCCATGGCGTAAGCAAACACAGAAAAGATAGTACCCAATATCTGGTTCAGGCTCAATGTTTTCAATTCTATTCCGATAAATGCCAGAGACATTCCTAAGCTATCTAATCCTAAACCAATTTTGCCCAACACATAATCAACAAGAGCTATAATTGCTATGAAACCAATCAGCATGGCAATCACATTTAACCCTACTTTCAAACCTTCACTTGCTCCATGTGAAATGGCATCCACCAAATTTGCGTTTGTTTTTTTAATATCAAGAGATACCTTTCCCTTAGTTTCAGAGATCTCTGTTTCGGGCCACACAATCTTTGAAATAACAAGAGCGCCTGGCGCCGCCATTAAACTGGCAGCTATCAAGTACTCAGCCGGAACACCTAAGGCAATATAAACAGCCATAACACCTCCGGCAATACAAGCCATACTACCCGCCATAGATGCTAGCAGTTCTGACATTGTCATTCCTTTTAAATAGGGTTTGATCATAATTTGGGCCTCTACCTGTCCAACAAACGCACTCGCAACATTGGAAAGCGCTTCTGAACCCGAAACCTTCATCAATTTGTATACTATGAAAGCGAAGAATTTAACAATCAGCTGCATAATTCCAAGGTAATATGCAACGCTTACCAGCACGGCCACAAAAATGATTGTAGGGATGATGTTGAAAAAGAAAATGAAGTCATGGCCGACTCCAAACGCCTTAGTCATGTATTCTACGTTCACAAGAGGGCCGAATACAAAGGCTGCGCCAGCCTGCGAAAAATTCAATATCTTAGTAACGCCAGCTCCCAGATATGAAAAAATCGTTTTACCTAGTGGTATTTTTAAAATAAAGACGGCTAGAAATAGCTGAACCGCCAGTCCAGATAATACAACCCGGTAATTAATGGCTTTTCGGTTATTAGATAAAAGAAAGGCGATAGCAAAAATGAGAATAATGCCAATAAGGCCGGTAAATCTCTCCATAAAAGAATTTAAACTGGATTAAGCTGGAAATTTATAAATAGGAATTAAAGCTGCTAATGTAGGAAGGAGATTATTCTTTATGACGATTTACGTCTGGATATTTCGTCTCTGATTCTTGCTGCTTTTTCGTAAGCTTCTTCGGTCAGAGCTTCCTGCAATTTAATTTTCAGCTCTTCATCTGACAACGAGGTATAATTTGAAGATGAAGTCGCGACTTTCTCTTCAGTCGTCGCTTCAATATTCTCAAGAAAAACGAAATCATTTCCCTCTATGACAATACCAGCGGTGGCAAGAATAAATTCGTATGTATATATCGGGCATTCAAATCTCACGGCTAGGGCGATGGCATCTGAAGTTCGCGCATCAATTTCTACTGTTTTTTTGCCATCATTACACATTAGTTTGGCATAAAATATACCATCTACTAAATTATAGATGATAACCTCAAGGATGTTGACATGATAAGCCTGAGCAAAGGATTTAAATAAATCATGAGTTAAAGGCCTGCTTGGCGTCATTTTCTCAATCTCGATAGCGATTGCTTGCGCTTCAAACCCTCCAATAATTATCGGTAACCGACGTCTGCCGTTCACTTCGCCTAAAACAAGGGCATAAGCTCCGGATTGAGTTTGACTATAAGATAAACCGACAATGTCTAACTTGATTTTTTTCATAATTATATCGGATGTTAAGGCTCTCAATTTGATAGCCCTAAATCTGTAGGTATGTTAGGCGTGAGCTTTGTAAGCTTTGATTGCTTCAGTTAATTTCGGCACTATTTCAAAAGCATCACCAACTATTCCATAATCAGCTACTTTAAAGAACGGTGCTTCCGGATCTTTGTTGATAACAACAATAGTTTTTGAAGAACTAACACCGGCAAGGTGCTGAATCGCTCCTGATATTCCGATGGCTATGTATAAATTAGGGCTAACAGCAATACCTGTTTGTCCGACATGCTCTTCGTGTGGACGCCATCCCGCGTCCGACACCGGTTTTGAACATGCAGTTGCTGCGCCTAATACGTTGGCAAGTTCCTCAATCATTCCCCAGTTTTCAGGACCTTTCATTCCACGCCCTGCTGAAACAACTAATTCTGCCTCTGGCAATGATACTTTATCAGTTGCTCTTACAATTTCCTGAACCATTGTTTTGAAATCGGATTCACTAGCTTGAGATTGAAAATCCTCAACTGACGCAACGTTGCCATTTTCACTTACCTGATAAGAATTAGGATTTAAAGCGATAATTTTGATCTCTGATGTTAACTCTATATGGGCAAACGCTTTTCCTGAAAAGGCTGTTTTTTTAACAATAAACTTCCCATCAGTCAGCTCAGGAAGTTCAATAGCACTGTCAGCTAATCCCGCCTGTAACTTAACCGCAATTCGTGGTGCCAACCCTTTTCCGGTAAATGAGTTAGCCAAAACTATCACATTTGCACTTTCGGATTTAGCAGCCTCTGCTATAATGGAAGCATACGCTTGGTTTACAAATGTTTTTAATTTTTCGTTAGAAACATTTAAAACTTTTGTTGCTCCATATTTCCCTAAACTGCTCAAATCTTCATTGCTCACACCACCAATAGAGATTGCTGTAAGATTAGAGTTTAATTGATCGGCTACTGCTTTCGCATAAGAAACAACTTCAAAGATTGATTTTTTAAACTTGCCGTCGGCATTTTCTACATATACTAAAACTGACATACTTTTTTCCTCTAGATCTGATTAGATAACTTTTGCCTGGGTGTGTAATAAATTAACAAGTTTCTCTGTTTCGCTCGCATCAATCATGGTAACTGTACCCCGGGGAGCCGGAGTTTCAAAATTTTTATATTCAGATATCTTTTCAATCTCTTTTGCCTCAATAACCTGGAGCGGCTTGGTACGTGCTGACATGATCCCGCGCATATTCGGAATCTTCGGCTCTGCTACCCCTTCTGCACAACTCGCAACAAGCGGCAAAAGTACAGTGAGCATCTCTTTGCCTCCTTCAATTTCACGCTGAACTGTAGCGGTTCCATCATTTAATTCCAGCTTCTTAATAATAGAGATGGATGGCATATCTAGAAATTCTCCAATCATGGCAGCAACCTGTGAACCATTATAATCTATGGACTCCCGTCCTGTTAGGATTAGGTCGAAACTGTTTTCTTTAGCATATTGAGCAATTTGATAGGATACAAAATAAGCATCGCGAGGTGCTGCATTTACCCTTACGGCGTCATCAGCTCCAATGGCCAGCGCCTTCCTGATTGTGGGCTCGGTACTTGCTTCTCCAACATTTATTACGGTTACAGTTCCTTTTCCGTTTTCACAAAGCTCAATAGCGCGAGCCAAAGCAATCTCATCATACGGGTTCAGTATGAACTGAACACCTGCCGAGTTAAATTGCGTATTTTGATCGGTAAAGGTTATTTTTGTTGTAGTATCCGGAACATTACTTACACATACTAATACTTTCATATAGAATTCTGTTTTTGCAAATCTACTTAAAAAAGCCAAATTTAAATGCAACGAAACCGATTACAAAAGCTTCTTGATTTCCTTGAAAATGAACCCAACGATCCTTTCTTAAAATATGCTCTTGCAACCGAGTATTTAAATTCGAACGAAGCAGATAAAGCACTTTTTTATTACGAAGATCTCATTCATAATCATCCGGATTATGTGGGAACCTATTACCATTTGGGTAAGCTATATGAAGCTTTAGACCGCAAAACCGACGCTATCAAAACCTATCAGGACGGTATGTCGGTTGCAAGAAAATCTAAGGATAACCACACTTTTTCAGAATTACAGGCGGTATATAATTCAGCTGTTGGACAGGATTATGAAGATGATTAATTCTGTTTTGTGATCAGCAAGCGTCAGTTAATTTTTTTACGTGATGTGTTATGGTATACCTTAACCGCTTTTGGGGGTGCACAAGCACACATCGGTATAATGCTTAATACGTTCGTTAGAAAGAGAAATTATATTTCGGAAGGCGAGCTGTTAGAGTTAAATGCGTTGACTCAAGTACTTCCAGGGCCCGCTTCAACACAAACCTTGGTGGGGATAGCCTACAAAGTCGGGGGCCTGCCGCTAGCTATTATCACATTTTTTATTTGGATACTGCCTTCGGCCAGTCTTATGAGTTTTGCCGCCATAAGCTATTCCTTTTTAGGAGAAAAGCAAAAATTTGAAACAGTACTCAAATTTATACAGCCAATAGCTGTTGGAATCGTTGCTTCTGCTGCTTTCGTTTTAGCCAGATCAATTTTAAAAACTCCTACAGCGATATGGTTGGCCATCTCATCGCTAATAGCAACATTAATTCTAAGAAACGCCTATGTATTTCCAATCCTGATCTTACTTGGTGGAATAATTTCATCTGCAATAGATACCCCGTTAGAAGAAAGCGAGCTGCGATTTAAGCTCTTTTCAAAGGTAAATCCGAAGAAGATTGCCTATTTCATAGGTATCTTGTTATTGTTTGCCGCTTTAGGTGCTATTATTAACCGAACTTCACCATTCAGTTTGCCAATTCGCTTGTTTGAAAATTTCTATCGTAACGGCATTTTAATATTCGGCGGCGGGCAGGTTTTAGTTCCTTATATGTTTACTGAATTTGTGGAGATGAAGAAGTATTTAAGTGCTGATCAGTTTTTGACAGGGTTTGCTTTTCAGCAAGCTATTCCGGGACCCACATTCGCCTTTTCTTCCTTTCTCGGCGGGATTACGCTTAAAAATGCGGGATATGGTGTCCTTGGTCAAATGCTGGGTAGCTTGGTAGCCACACTAGGTATTAACCTTCCGGGGCTTATACTCATTCTTTTCATTGTTCCATTTTGGAACGATCTGAAAAAGATCAGCCGAATAAAAAACTCGCTGTCAGGGATAAATGCCGTTTCAGTTGGGTTTCTAACGGCAGCTATAGTCTTTTTACTTCAACCTATTGGGATAACTCCTTTATCCATTTCAGTTATTGTCATTACATTTTTATTTCTGACATTTAGCCGGGTGCCAGCACCTATGTTAATTTTTGCGGGCGTATTATTAGGATTAATACTCTAATGCCACATTAATATTAAAATGGCGGTTCGTCATCCATTTCATCCATTCTTGACGGCCGGATTATAAAGTTACTCGGCTTCTCAAAATCTTGTGACGGGCTAATCCCAGCAAAAGGATCTGAATTGCTAAAGGAGGTTGGACTAGAGAAATCCTCTTCCAGGTCTGTGAACTTAACGAATTTACCTACAAACCGTAATGGAACTGTACCTGTTTCACCGTTCCTGTGCTTCGCAATAATTACTTCACCGACACCGATTGTTGAGCGCCCTTGCTCATCCTCAGTTAAACCATAGTATTCAGGGCGATACAGGAATAATACCATATCTGCATCCTGCTCAATTGATCCTGACTCCCTTAAATCGGAAAGCATTGGCTTCTTTTGGGCTCCCGGACGTGATTCTACAGCTCGGCTTAATTGCGAGAGCGCAATAACCGGAACGTTTAACTCTTTAGCGACAGATTTTAACGCTCTGGAGATACTACCGATCTCCTGCTCTCGATTACCGCCTTTGCCTTCTCCTTTGCCATGCATTAATTGCAAATAATCGATAATGATAAGTTGTATATCGTACTGGGCTTTCAGTCGACGACATTTTGCTCTGAATTCAAAAATGTTTAACGCTGGAGTGTCATCTATGAACAGGGGAGCCTCTGTTAACTTCCCAATTTTGGAATGCAGCTGTTGCCACTCCCATTCAGCTAACTGACCTTTACGGATTTTCTCCTGTTCAATTTCAGCTTCTCCGGATATCAGACGATTGACCAATTGAACGGAAGACATCTCCAATGAGAACACAACAACAGGTTTATTAAACTGAACTGCTGCATTTCTTGCGCAACTTAAAACGAAGGCTGTTTTTCCCATTGCCGGGCGGGCGGCTATAATAACCAGGTCAGAAGGTTGCCAGCCGGATGTGATTCGATCTAATGCAGTAAATCCCGAAGCTACTCCTGTTAAACCGTCTACACGGTCTTTAATTTTTTCCAGATTATCCAGAGACTCTCGAATAATATCATCCATTTTCCTGGAGTCACGTCGAAGATTGTTTTGAGCGATGTCAAAAAGGTTCTTTTCTGCATTATCAAGCAAATCAAAAATATCCGTGGTATCCTCATAAGCATTGCTAATTATTTCGGTAGAAATCCGGATTAACTCTCGCTGTATAAATTTTTGAGAAATGATACGGGCGTGGTACTCAATATTAGCCGCTGATGCTACCCGGTTGGTTAATTCAGTAATGTAGTAAGCACCACCTATCATTTCCAGATCTCCCTGCTGACGCAATTGAGCCGTAACAGTTAAGATATCAACTGGGGAAGATTTTTGAAACAGAGTATGGATGGCTGTGAATATTTTTTGATGACTGTCTTTATAAAAAACGTTCGGATTTAAAATATCAATCACCGCGGAGAGTGCATCCTTTTCCAACATCAACGCTCCAAGTACTGCTTCCTCCAGATCAACAGCCTGCGGAGGTAATTTTCCAAGCCCACTTGTAACTCCACTTAGTCGGGTTCTTCTGTCAGTTGTTGGAGTTTTACTACTCCGGCTAAAGTCCTGACTGCTCTCTGAATTCATAGCTTCAAAAGTAAATTAAAAAGAGGTGCTAGCTACTCAAAGTTGTTCACATCCAAATTTTTTAGCAAATCACACTAACTGATATTCATGCCTCTTTCAATCTTTGTTGTTCACACAAGATGTTGATAACCTGTTTATCCAGTCGGAAATATCCGTCTCACATCGTTTAAACCGTATGTTTATAACTTTTAGAGATGTTAACAATCCCAGCTTCAAAGGTGATAGTTGAGGTATATTATACTCAAAACATAAATTATAGTTACCTTCGAAGCCTTATAAAAAAAACAAATGAACACTAACTCATTCTCCAACAAACGTAACTTTGAAAAACGCGAATCTAACCAAATGGTGTTTGGGATTCGAGCAGTTATTGAAGCTATCAAAAGTGGGAAAGAGATAGAAAGTCTTTATGTGCAGCGAGGGTTAGGAGGAGATATATTTCACGAACTGAAGGAAATTACTAAACAAAATGATCTGACTTATCAGCAAGTTCCAGTTGAAAAGTTAAATCGCATTACCTTAAAAAATCATCAGGGTGTGATCGCCTTCATTTCACCGATTATCTACCAGAAGATAGAAGATATAATTCCTGCCGTTTTTGAAAAAGGTGAAACTCCATTAATATTAATTCTCGACGGAATAACGGACGTGCGGAACATGGGTGCCATCGCACGCACTGCGGAATGTGCCGGTGTACATGCTATTGTGGTTCCGTTAAAAGGGTCGGCCCAAATCAATCCGGATGCTATAAAAACATCAGCGGGCGCGCTGTATACAATTCCGGTTTGCAGGCATGACAACCTTGCGAAAACAGCATCCTTCTTACAGGAATCTGGTCTGCAGTTGGTGGCCTGCACAGAAAAAACAAATGAAAATCTCTATCAGCCCGACTATACTATACCCACCGCCATCATCATGGGCTCAGAGGAAGATGGAATTTCAAATGAGCTGATCCGCATAGCGGACCATCTCGCTAAAATTCCAATGTTTGGCGAAATTGAATCGTTGAATGTTTCCGTTTCAGCTGGAATAATGATATATGAGGCGATACGTCAACGCACGCTTAAATAAACTCGCTGCCAAACCGTTGCTTCACATCTGCAACAACCTGTTTAACGTTCTGTTCTTCGTCTCTTGGACAAATTAGCAGCGTATTGTTGTTTTCTACGATGATGAAATCATGCAGGCCCTGTAAGATGACCAGCTTTTCCTTTGGAACATTCACCATGCAATTTGATGAATCATACATAATAACCCGGTCAGTCGGCATCACCGCATTTCCTACATAGTCTTTATCTGCAAGCTCATAAACTGAAGCCCAGGTACCCAAATCCGACCAGCCGAATTCGGACGGAAGAACATATACATTGTCAGCTTTTTCCATAATGCCGTAATCTATAGAGATATTGGTGCACTGATAATAAGCTTTTTGAATAAATGCCTGCTCAGCCGCAGTATTGAAAACGGCTTCCCCTTCTTTGAAGACGTCGTTTATCTCCGGTAAATAATGACTGAATGCCTTGATGATGTTTTTGACTGACCATACAAAAATCCCTGCATTCCACAGAAATTCACCACTTTGAATAAACGTTTTTGCTAAGTCCAGATTAGGTTTTTCAGTAAAAGTCTTCACTTTATGGAAATCACCGTTTATTGTTGATGAATTGAATTGGATATATCCATAACCAGTGTCAGGCCTTGAAGGTTTAATTCCAAGCGTAATGAGACAATCTTGTTCAGATGCGGTTTTAAGTGACTGGTTGATTGCCTTGATAAAACCCTCAGGGTCGAGTATGAGATGATCAGACGGCGCAACTACCACACAAGCGTTGGGATTTATCTTATGGATCTTATGACAGCCATATGCAATGCAAGGTGCCGTGTTTCGCATAATTGGCTCCGCCAAAATCTGGGAATCTGCAAGCTCAGGCAGTTGTTCCTTTACCAAAGATTTGTAAAGATCATTGGTAATAATGAATACATTCTCTTTAGGTACGATCTTTAAAAAGCGTTCATACGTCTGCTGAATGAGAGTCTTGCCGGTTCCCAGGATATCGATAAATTGTTTGGGATGGGATGCCCGGCTTACGGGCCAGAAACGACTTCCTATCCCGCCTGCCATTATGAGTACGTAGTTATCTTTCATTTAAGCTGTATAATATTAAATTATTCCTTCTTTGAGCAAATCGTGAAGGTGGACAATACCGTGATATTTATTTTCTGAACTCACCAGAAGCTGGGTGATATTATTGGCCCTCATAATTTCCAGAGCTTTCACTGCCAGTTCATCCTTGTCAATATGCTTGGGAGATTTACTCATGATGTCCCGGGCTTCTAAACTGTCAATGGAACTATTGGTTTCCATCATTCGGCGGATATCTCCATCCGTGATTATTCCCGCAATCTGATCGTTCTCAATAACCGCCACCGCACCAAGCCGGTTTTTTGTAATTTCAATCAGAACTTCGCGAACAGCGGTGGAAGGTAACACTTGCGGTTTTTCATTCTGGCTGGAAAGATCGCCAGCTTTTAGATATAGACGTTTTCCTAATGCCCCGCCAGGATGAAATTTTGCAAAGTCGGCACTCGTGAACTCTCGGCTTTCAAGCAAGCACACAGCCAGTGCGTCACCGATAACCAACTGGGCGGTTGTACTAGTTGTTGGAGCCAGGTTATGAGGACAGGCTTCCAACTCGACAGTTGTATCCAGTATAAGGTCTGCCTGTTGGGCAAGAAAAGAGTTAAGGTCGCCAACCATGCCTACAAGTGTATTACCCGCCTGCTTCAACAGTGGAACTAAAACTTTAATCTCGGGAGTATTACCGCTTTTTGAAATACAAATGATCAAGTCATTGTTTTGAATCATCCCCAAATCTCCATGAATGGCGTCTGCCGCGTGCATGAAAATTGAGGGGGTTCCTGTCGAGTTTAAGGTTGCTACGATCTTTTGAGCTATGATTGCACTTTTACCAATTCCTGTAACAATAACCCGCCCGTTTAAGTATAATATATTATGCACTATGGTAGCAAAATCTTCATTTAATTGAGTTGAAAGTCTTGTTAATCCATCAGCTTCAATCCGAATTGTTTTCCGTGCTATTTCTAAAATTTCTTTGCTGGTTTTCAATCAGGAATATTTATTTAAGTGCAATTTTAGCGCAAAAGTATGTTTTTTATTAATAATTTTACCCTCATTTTCAATCTTACCCTTTCCCACACGTTCCAGAACAAAAATGGAGATCAATAAATCATTATTTGACAATTTACAGAATTTCTTTGGCTTTGATAATTTTAAAGGCGACCAGGAGGCGATTATCACCAGCATTCTTCAAAAGAAGGATACTTTTGTAATTATGCCTACCGGCGGTGGCAAATCTATATGTTATCAATTACCAGCATTGATGAGTGAAGGCACCGCTATAGTAATTTCACCGCTCATCGCATTAATGAAGAATCAGGTAGATCAGCTCAGGGCATTTGGCGGCACAGAGAGCATTGCACACTTCTTAAATTCATCCCTTAATAAAGCAGAGATTGCCAAGGTGAAACAGGATGTAACTAACGGCGAAACCAAATTGCTATATGTAGCGCCGGAATCACTTACTAAGGCAGAAAACATAGAATTTTTACAAGGCATCACGGTATCATTTGTAGCCGTTGATGAGGCTCACTGTATATCAGAGTGGGGTCACGATTTCAGACCTGAGTATAGACGGATACGGCAGGTGATTAATAACATAGGTGATAATATTCCTATTATTGCTTTAACTGCAACTGCCACCCCTAAGGTACAGCAGGATATTCAGAAAAATCTTCAGATGACCAATGCGGTGTTGTTCAAATCATCCTTCAACCGGGCCAATTTATTTTATGAAGTAAGAGCAAAGCGGGATGTACTGAAAGAGATCATTCGGTATGTAAAGTCTCAGGAGGGGAAAACCGGCATTATATATTGCCTCAGCAGAAAAAAGGTGGAAGAGGTAGCGGAAGCCTTAAGATTGAACGGTATAAAAGCCTTGCCTTATCATGCCGGCTTAGATCCTAAAACAAGAGCTGAAACGCAGGATAACTTTCTGATGGAAGATGTAGATGTAATTGTTGCTACTATCGCTTTTGGAATGGGAATAGATAAGCCCGACGTACGTTACGTAATTCATCACGATATCCCGAAAAGTATGGAAGGTTACTATCAGGAAACTGGTAGAGCTGGCCGTGATGGTGGGGAAGGTGTTTGTGTTGCTTTCTACTCTCAAAAAGATATAGATAAGCTTACAAAATTTATGAAAGACAAGCCTGTTTCCGAACGAGAAATAGGCACACAGATACTAAAGGAAGTTATTGACTATTCGGAATCCTCAGTTTGTCGGCGTAAGCAGATCTTACATTACTTCGGTGAAAATTTCAACGAAGCAGGCTGTAATAACATGTGTGACAACTGCCGTAACCCAAATAAGAAATTTTTCGCCGCTGAGGAGCCCTTACAACAGGTGCTCAAATTGATTGAAGATTTCGGTGAGAAGTTCGATGATCAACACATCATTAACATTATGATGGGCGTAGACAATGCTCAGATTTCCTCATACGGACACGATAAACTTCCAATTTTTGGATCCGGTAGAGATAGCGGCGAGATTTTATGGAAATCTTTAATGCGACAGGCGGTCCTTAACAATTTTGTTTTTAAAGACGTAGATAACTACGGATTACTGAAGTTAACTAGATCTGGAAAAGCGTTTATTCAGTCCCCGCATAACGTTAAATTCATTCTCAATACTCCAATTCAGTCACCCGAGGATGATAGTGAAAGGTCAGGGCTTCAGGTAGGGGTGTTAGATACCCATTTGCTAATGATGTTGAATGACCTTCGGAAGAAGATTGCAAAGCAACACAATCTTCCTCCGTTTGTAATTTTCCAGGATCCTTCTCTGGAAGAAATGTGTACTCATTACCCAATCTCTATTGATGAATTAAAACAAATACATGGAGTGGGAGCAGGCAAGGCATTAAAATTTGGGAAACCCTTTGTAGAGTTGATCAAATTCTATGTTGAGGAAAACGACATTGACCGGCCTGTAGATCTGGTTATCAAATCAGCTGCAAATAAATCGGCTCTTAAAGTCTCCATTATTCAAAATATAGATCGTCAGATTGCGCTGGAAGATATTGCCTCGTCAAAAGGCATGTCTTACGAAGAGATTATTAAAGAGGTAGAGACTATTGTAAATTCGGGTACTAAATTAAACCTGAATTATTACATAGATGATATGATTGATGAAGACAGGCAGGAGGAAGTTTATGACTATTTCAGAGCTTCGGAAGTCGACTCAATTGATGCAGCTTTATCAGAGCTTGGCGATGAAGATTATTCGCGGGAGGAATTGCAACTTATGAGGATCAAATTCTTATCAGAATTAGGAAACTAATTGAGGGCATTTTAACGCCCGAGCCATCTATTCATAATCCTATTAATCTAATCCTATATGACCGCAAGCAGCATAATCAACAACATCTCGAAAATTAAACACACGGACAGCAATAATTTCTTTTTAATGGCCGGTCCATGCGTTATTGAGGGGGAAGATATTGCTTTGCGGATTGCCGAACGAATCAAAGTAATTACAGATAATCTTCAAATACCCCTGATCTTCAAGGGATCTTACCGGAAGGCTAATCGCTCAAGACTTGATTCGTTTACAGGTATTGGAGATGAAAAAGCACTTAAAATTCTAGCCAGAGTAGGTAGTGAATTTGATGTGCCGGTAGTAACAGATATCCACGAAAGTTCGGAGGCAGCTATAGCCGCTCTATATGTTGATGTGCTTCAAATACCGGCTTTTTTATGTAGGCAAACCGACCTTTTGGTCGCAGCTGCCAAAACAGGCAAAACCATAAACGTAAAGAAGGGTCAGTTTTTATCAGCAGGCGCGATGAAGTTTGCCGTCGACAAAATAATTGAGTCCGGAAACCCAAATGTCATTCTAACTGATCGCGGAAATACTTTTGGATATCAGGATATAATTGTTGATTATCGTGGTATTCCCGAAATGCGCTCATTCAACGTGCCGGTAGTGATGGACTGCACCCATTCGCTCCAGCAGCCTAATCAACCAAGTGGAGTTACTGGTGGTAAGCCCGGGTTGATTGAAACCATAGCAAAGGCTGCAATAGCTGTTGGTGCTGACGGTCTGTTTATGGAAACCCACCCTGACCCATCAAATGCTAAGTCAGACGGTGCCAACATGCTCCCCTTAGATAAATTGGAACAGCTATTAATTAAGTTGATTCGCGTTCGCGAAGCGATCTTATAATTAAACTCTATAATGGTCTGATTTCCACATTTTAATAGCCATTTTAATCTCTTTTGAACTAAGGTTTTCTTGAAGAGATCTTTCAATTAGTTTCGCTAATTCATCATCTGAAGCGAACCGAAGAGCTATTATTTGATCCATTCTCAAATTTTGGGGAAGCGGTTTACCAGTCATTATATAATACCTTAAGCTCTCCTCCGCACGGATAGCTCTGTCTTGTGCCTTAAGTGGAAAAGCCCTTGCATACCAGGTTATCAACAGGCAAATAACGAATAATAGCAGCAAGAGGCTGGCGGAATACACATGATCTGTATTATACGACATTGTTAAATTGACCACCGACCCTATCAGACCAGCGATCAGCAATAAGAATAAAAGTACATGGTAAGGTTTTACAATTCGGGAATGATTTTTAAAGTTTTGTTCCATATTAATTTTTGGTGATCTTAAATTCAGTGCGTCGATTATTTTTACGGCCGTCTTCTGTATTGTTTTCTGCTATAGGTTTGGTCTCGCCATACCCTTTATAACTTAAACGATTAGCCGGAATTTTATTTGCGATTAAGAAGTTGTAAACTGTCTTTGCTCTATTCTCAGATAATGTAAGATTAGATTTATCATCACCTACATTGTCCGTATGCCCGCTAATTTCGATAGATATTTTCGGATTGGAGTTTAAAAATTGAATTAGCTGTTGCAGTTCTACTTTCGATTCCGCTAGCAGATCAAACCTGTTGAAATCGAAAAAGATATTGTTGAGCACCACAGAACCACCTACCTTGATTTTTTGCAGCGGAACTCTAATGTTAAAAGGCTTATCTCCCAGTTCACTATCCAAAGTAAAATTTTTCGAATAAAACAGATACCCATCTTTAGAAACGTTTAAGCCAAATTTTTTGCCGATGGTCATCGTCGCCAGGAACTCTCCGGTTTCAAGATCCGATATATCATCATAAACTACCTGGTCGGTATTCAAATTGATAATTTGAATTTTTCCATTTAGCATTTCTTTACTGTCAGCATCAAAGACAACTCCCTTTACATAGGTTACTTTACCAGGGCGCAATAAAGTAGGAACTTCAAAAGAGTAAATGTCTAATCCGCCGTATCCTCCTTTTTGATCCGAAGCAAAAAAAGCCGTCTTACCATCGCTGCTAATCGTCAAGCCACTTTCCTCTCCAAAAGTATTTATTGGGTAACCCAGGTTTTGGGGTGTGCTCCAGCCCTTATTAGCCGAATCTTTCCTGCTGATAAAAAGATCTTTATTTCCAAGCCCTGGCCAACCATTAGACGAGAAATACAATGTCTGACCGTCAGTATGGATGAATGGTGATTGCTCATCATAAGGAGTATTTATCGTTGGTCCTAAGTTGGCAGGGTACGTCCACGATCCGTCGTCTTTTAAGTCAGACTTCCATATGTCATAGCCACCTTGTCCTCCGGATCTTGTACTCACAAAATACAACGTTTTTCCATCTGCTGTTAACGAAGGCTGCGATTCCCAGCCCGGTGTATTTACCGGGCCACCGATATTAAATGGCGCACTCCAGTTTTTCCCTTCTCTCTTGGATAAATAAATATCACATCTACCAAGTCCATCCGGCCGGTTACATCCTGTAAAGAACATATACATGCCGTCCGGAGAGATGCACTGAGCCCCTTCATTGTAGATTTTAGTATTGATAGCCTCACTTAATGGCTCTGCAGGCGACCAGCTGCTATCCGTCTGAATACTTTTATAAAAGTCCTCGTTTCTATTTGCCTGGCGTGTAAAAATTAATAGCTGTTCATCTGCGGTTAAAACTGGTAAATATTCCTGCTCTTTCGTATTTATCGCTTCACCCATGTTCCGTGGCTGAAAATTGACTGGGTTTTTAATAGCTTCCAGACTATACTGACTGTCTTTGATTAATTTTTCAACGAGTTTTTTGCTTGTTACCTGCAGAGGATAGGTAGCGTATTTTTGCAGATGCTTCAGTGCATTTGCGTAGTCACCGGTGTTTAAGTCACTTTCTCCCAAACCAAAGTAGGTGAGGGGTAGAAATTCTGGATTTAGGTCTAAGACTTTCTGGTAGCTAAGCTTAGCACTTTTATAATCTGAAACCTTCCTGTATACGTCCCCCAATTGTTGATGAGCAGCAATAAACTTAGAGTCAAAAGATATAGCATGTTTTAGCTGCTCAATAGCCTTGTCATAAAATTTATAAGAAATAGATTGGCTCGCCAGTTCATAAGCTTTTTGAGCCTGCTTGTTTTCTGAGAAATTTTTTTTCTGTGCGTAGGCAAAGTTTGCCAGGCTTAGCAATATAAAGAACAGGAGTTTTTTCACAAGGTTAAAGCATTTTGCTGAAGATGTTGTTAAGAGACTTGCACACTGTACGTATCCATGAATAATGTGTTACATGAATAGCTGTTTTAAAAACAGATTCATATGTCCCCATGAACGTTTATCTGCTTTCTCATTGTAAGCCGCACCCTTTGAATTATCATTGCCGGCGTTTTTCTCGGTGAAGGCGTGAACAGCATCGGCGTAATAGATCATTTGCCAATCGGCCTTTCCTTCCCTCATTTCTTGCTGGAACCTGGTGATGTCAGCTGCAGGAACATAGGGATCATCGGCACCATGAAGTACCAAGACAGCGGGTTTTATTATAGTATTACTTCTTTTTGGATCTTTACCCAATCCGCCATGAAACGAAACAACACCTTTCACTGGCAAATCGCCCCGGGCAGCTTCCAGCGCCCCGGTGCCGCCAAAACAATAACCCATAACTACAAGCTGTGCCGGATCGGCACCTTGTTTAATAATTTCCCTGATTGCCGCCCTAATCCGGGACTGAAAAACATTGAAATTAGCTTTATAATAATTTGCTTTTTCTCCTGCTTCTTGCGGAGTTTTGGGAGTATTGCCGGGACCGTAGATATCAGCAGCTAACGCGTGATAACCAAGTAGGGCAAGCTTATTGGCAGCCTCTTTTTCATGATCAGTTAGTCCAAACCAGGCCGGAATAATAATTATCCCTGGAATTTTGTCTTTCGAAGCTTTTGCTTTAGACAAATATCCCTGCAGTTTGAAGTTCCCGTCAACGTAGCTAACTGCCTTCTGCTGACCTATTACAATATCGTTAAACAACAAAGTAATGACTAGTATGGTGAAAAACTTGAGCGCTCTCATGGATAATGTGCATTATTTACCTAAATATAGCACATCTGGCCAATATCAGGGAATGTTAAGGTATTTATGCGTCTGAAGAGAGATTTCCCACTTAGGGTTTTGCTTTACATAATCAATAATCAACGGAGTGATAATTGTTGCCTTTGACCACTCAGGTTGCAGGTAAAGTTTGCAGTTTTCTGAAACAAGTTGCGCATGTTCTTCTGCCCAGGCAAAATCGCTTTTGTTAAAAACGATAACCTTAAGTTCGCCAGCCTCCAAACTTACTTCGGGCTTGGGTCCCTTAAATTTTTTAGGAGACAGGCAAATCCAGTCCCAGCTCCCCGAAAGTGGGTATGCTCCGGATGTTTCTATAAAAGTCTTTATACCCCGGGCCTGCAGCCCCCGGGTCAAGTAATCTAGGTTATAGATCAGTGGCTCGCCACCAGTGATAACAACCGCTTTACCCGGATGCACAGAAGCATTCTCAATGATTGTATCGGCATGCGTTAAGGGATGCAGCTCAGCATTCCAGCTTTCTTTCACGTCACACCAGTGACAGCCTACATCGCAGCCACCCAGTCTGATAAAGTAAGCCGCTTTTCCCGAGTGGTATCCTTCACCCTGAATGGTGTAAAATTCTTCCATTAAAGGTAATAGTGTTCCGTCGGATGGTATTTGATGTGCCATTTTGTAAATTAGGCTGCAAATATACTCAGATTATAGGACGGAGAGATGCTTAATGTGCATTGCGACACACAGGTGACGAGAACAAATTACTTTAATAAATGAACTGGATAAAGATTTTGCCAAATGACGTCTATAATTCGGAAAACTTTATTCGGCTCATTAAGGTAGAGGGTAAGAAAATATGTGTGGTAAAAGTTGATGATGAGTTTTTTGCGACTCAAAGTAAATGCCCTCATGCCGGCGCTGATCTGAGCCAGGGTTTTTGTAAAGATAAAAAACTCATTTGCGCTTTTCACCGTTATGAGTATGATCTTAGTACAGGTCGGGGTTCCCCCGGACAGGGCGATTACATAAATATTTATCCGGTTGAGCAACGTGAAGATGGCCTTTATATTGGTCTAAAAGAAAAATGGGCGTTCATTAAAAATATCTTTAAGATATGATTACACAGGAAATTGATCATTTAACGGAACACTTTTATCAAAGCCTTTGCTTTAGCACCGAACATTACCCCAATTTCGACCAGCTTAAAGAACTTTTTTATGGTTCAGGCAAGCTGATTAATAATAACCTGGAAAAACCATTAGACTTTACCCTTCAAACTTTCGGCCATGCGATCATGGCGGAGATTGAAACTGGGGAGGCGGATTATTTTGTACAGCAAGAAATATCCGACAAAACAGAGATTTTTGGAACAATGGCCCAGCGCATTAGTGTATTTGAGTACAGTTTCATAAAAGATACGCCCAATTGGAAACGAGGGGTCAGCTTCATTCAGTACATCTGTATCGAGGGCAGATGGCTCATAACGTCTGTAATCTGGAGTTTCGAGAAAGAAGGCTTAGTAATCCCAGAAAAGTACATGTTATAAGATTGCTGACGGAAAATAAGTTCACCGCTGCAACCTATTTTGCCAAATGTTTTATTAGAAATTCCTTGCTGCTCAGAGCTTCCTTACCGTCTTCTGTGATAATACAGCTACAACCACTTTCGAGAGCCGCATAATACTGCAGCCCATCTTCAAAGTCATAAACTCTACGATTCGCCAAATGCCCCACTCACTGTAAAAGCTGAGTTCTCTGCGATATTTATATTCCGGCAAGGAGTTCTATCTTTTGTTTCGCAACAGTGGCCTTACTTTCTTAAACATCGAGTGTTGTTTCCTCTGAAGCCATTTCGTTGATTTCCTTTATCAAAGAAAATCATTACGTAATAGATTTAAAATGCATCCGTACACTAATTATAAATTTCTTTCTTTGCGGAAGCTAAGGTGTTTTTTAAAAGTCCAACAATTGTCATTAAACCTACACCTCCCGGAACTGGTGTAATCCATGAAGCTTTTGGCGCCACGCCTTCAAAATCTACGTCGCCGTATAACTTATAGCCTGACTTTGTTTTCGCTGACACTTCCCGATTAATTCCGACATCAATCACAATTGCACCGGTCTTAACCATATCAGCGGTAATAAAGTTCTTTTTGCCGATAGCCGCAACAATAATGTCGGCCTGAAGAACCTGCTCCCGCAAATCTTTTGTCTTGCTGTGAGTCAACGTAACCGTGCAGTTACCAGGGGTTGCATTTCTGGCCATCAGGATACTCATCGGGCTTCCTACAATATTGCTTCGGCCAACTACCACACAATGTTTGCCCGACGTTTCAATATTATATTCCTGAAGCATCAGTAAGATCCCATAGGGAGTTGCAGGAATGAAACAAGGAAGGTTCCGCATCATCCGGCCCAGGTTGATAGGATGGAAGCCGTCCACATCTTTTCGGTGATCAATAGTTTCAGTTACTTTCTCAGGATCTATATGTTTAGGAAGGGGCAACTGAACGATCAAACCGTCCACCTCCTGATCCTGGTTTATCTCCTCAATCTTGGCCAGTAACTCAGCCTCTGAAACGCTGTTATCATACCGGAAAAGCGAAGATTTGAAACCTACCTTCTCACAATTTTTCATCTTGCTGGCAACATAGGTTTCACTGCCACCATCATTTCCAACCAAAATAGCAACCAAATGCGCCTTCCGACCCCTGCTGACAAGGATCTCTGCTGCTTCAATTGCTATTTTCTGTTTAATCTTCTCCGATACGTATTTTCCGTCGAGTAATTGCATAGGGTATCAAGTAGTAAGTATAAAGTATCAGGTATCATAGCCGCTTTGTCCTGCTACTTTATAATAGATACCTGATACTATAAGCATCAATCCAATTTTAAAACCGCCATAAACGCCGATTGAGGAATCTCTACGTTTCCAACCTGGCGCATTCGCTTTTTACCTTTTTTCTGCTTTTCTAAAAGCTTGCGTTTCCTGGAGATATCACCGCCGTAACATTTTGCCGTAACATCTTTACGCAATGCCTTTACGGTTTCACGGGCGATGATCTTCGCACCGATAGAAGCCTGAATGATAATCTCAAACTGCTGACGGGGAATAAGTTCGCGCAACTTTTCACAGATCCTTTTGCCGAAATCATAAGAATTACTTCTATGGATCAGCGACGATAAAGCATCCACGTGCTCACCGTTTAATAGAATATCTAGGCGAACGAGGTCAGATTGTCGGTAACCGATCTGGTGATAGTCAAAAGAAGCATAACCTTTCGATATAGTTTTCAGACGGTCGTAAAAGTCAAAAACGATCTCGCCCATAGGCATCTCAAATACTAATTCCACCCTGTCCGAGGTCAAGTATGACTGGTTAACTATGGTTCCTCGTTTTTGGATACACAGTGACATCACTGGGCCGACAAACTCAGATTTAGTGATAATATTGGCCTTAATATAAGGCTCTTCAACATGTTCCAGCTTACTCGGATCAGGTAGATCTGAGGGGTTGTGCACATCAATTCCACCACCCTTGGTAGTGAATGCCTTGTATGAAACGTTAGGAACGGTAGTAATCACCGTCATATCAAATTCCCTTTCAAGACGTTCCTGTATGATTTCCATATGGAGCATTCCCAGGAATCCGCAACGGAAACCGAAACCTAATGCTGCTGATGACTCCGGTTCGAAAACAATCGAAGCATCGTTCAACTGCAGTTTATGCATCGCTTCACGCAACTCTTCAAACTCATCGGTGTCAACGGGGTAAATACCCGCAAATACCATAGGCTTAACCTCTTCAAAGCCTTTAATAGCTTCTTTACTTGGCCTGTCCTTATGGGTAATGGTATCACCAACCTTTACCTCCCGGGCTTCTTTAATACCCGAAATTATATAACCAACGTCACCGGTTTTAATTACATCTCGGGGAGATTGCTTTAGTTTTAGTGTGCCAACTTCTTCGGCAATATATTCTTTATCGGTTGCAACAAACTTTACTTTATCTTTTTTGCGGATCTCACCGTTAAGCACCTTAAAATAGGCTACAATTCCGCGAAACGAGTCAAAAACAGAATCAAAGATCAGCGCCTGTAGTTCTCCATCGGGATTTCCCTTTGGTGCCGGTACCCGGTGAACGATTGCCTCAAGGATATCATGAACACCCTGGCCGGTTTTTCCGGATGCAGCGATAATATCTTCACGCTTGCAGCCAATCAGCTCAATGATCTGATCTTTTACCTCTTCAGGCATAGCTCCCGGAAGATCCATCTTATTCAAGATCGGGATGATCTCCAGATCATGTTCCAATGCCAGGTATAAGTTAGAGATCGTTTGAGCCTGTATTCCTTGCGATGCATCTACAATCAATAAAGCGCCTTCGCATGCGGCAATAGACCGGGAAACTTCATATGAAAAGTCAACGTGACCGGGAGTATCGATCAGGTTGAAAATATACTTCTGACCATCCAGCTCATAATCCATCTGGATAGCATGACTTTTTATAGTAATGCCCCGTTCGCGTTCCAGGTCCATATTGTCAAGCAGCTGAGCCTGAGCTTCACGCGATGAAATAGTATTGGTATATTCTAACAAGCGATCAGCTAATGTACTCTTCCCGTGATCGATGTGTGCTATAATGCAAAAGTTACGTATATGCTTCATTCAGCCGCAAAGATAGTTTTTTGACTGCATAAAATTTGGATAAAACCGTTACCGGAAAATCTTTTAAAAAGTACGAAAAAATCGAATGCACAGCGGCTTAAATGACTCTAATCACTTTTCGACTAATAAACGCGTACAGCAATTTAACTTAAGTTCTTTTTATTAATTTAGGCCACCACACCATTTAAATACAATACATGACAGTCGGAATTCTGCACGAACCAGCGTTTGAATCTAGGGTATCTTTATTGCCGGAGCATGTTATCCCGTTAAGAAAGCAAGATATTACGATCCTTATTGAAAAAGGTAGTGGGCTGAAAGCCTTCGCTTCTGATGATGAATATCTGAAAGTTGATGCCTTAATTGCTTCCCGGGAGGATGTATTACAGACAAGCGATATAATTCTGTGTATCCATCCTTTATCTGCAGAAGAGATGGCGATTCTCAAAAAAGATGCAATAGTGGTTGGAATGTTTAATCCTCTTTCTCAGAATGCCCTTATTAACCAATGGACATCTAGTCACTCGACGGTGTTTAGCCTGGATATGCTGCCCCGAACAACCAGGGCGCAGAGTATGGATGTATTGAGTTCGCAAGCTAATATTGCCGGCTATCGCGCGGTATTAATGGCCGCCCTGCATCTACCGAAGTATTTCCCCATGTTCATGACAGCGGCTGGTAGTGTAACCCCCGCCAAAGTTTTGATCCTGGGAGCAGGGGTAGCGGGTTTACAGGCTATCGCGACGGCTCGTCGTTTAGGCGCAGTTGTTCAAGTGTTTGACACCCGTCCGAGCGTAAAAGAAGAGGTGATGAGCCTTGGCGCTAAATTTATCGAAGTAGAAGGGGCGGCTGATGCATCCGCTGCCGGTGGGTATGCTGTAGAACAAACAGACGAGTACAAACAAAAGCAGCAGCAACGGATAGCCGATGAAGCGGTAAAGGCCGATGTGATCATTACTACCGCTCAGATTCCCGGACGGAAAGCCCCGATTCTAATAACTGATGCTATTTTAGAAAAGATGAAACCCGGTGCCCTGATCATAGATCTGGCTGCCTCTACTGGCGGCAATACCGCGAAAACTAAAAATAACGAGACCGTAAACTCTAATCAAGTAAGTATAATAGGAGATTCAAACCTTGCTGCCGGGATGCCTGCCGATGCGAGTAAGTTATATGGAAAGAATGTCCTGAACTTTTTGCAGTTGCTCATTTCTAAAGAGGGGGTTTTCAATCTAAACTTTGAAGATGATCTGGTAAAAGGCGCCTGCATAACTAATAAAGGCGAAGTGATGAATGAGCGGGTAAAGCAATCTCTTAGTTAAGCATAGTTAAATAAGAATCTTAGAATGGAACAACTTTTAAATTGGTTTACAATACATCAGCAGATGATCTACATTGTCATCCTTAGTATATTTCTGGGCATAGAAGTGATTGGTCGGGTTCCCAGTGTGTTGCATACGCCACTTATGAGTGGCGCAAATGCCATCCACGGCGTGGTGATCATCGGTGCAATCATTGTCATGGGAAAGGCCGAGCAGGACAACTACATCGCTTTAATGGTGGGCTTTCTTGCTGTAGTGCTCGGAACGCTCAACGTGGTCGGCGGCTTTGTTGTTACGGACCGGATGCTGGAGATGTTTAAAAAGAAGAAGTAATCATCTGAAAAGATTGATAATCAATATAATATGGAAATAAGTATTCTTACCATTTGCTATTTAATAGGTTCAATAACTTTCATCGTCGGACTGAAGATGTTAAGCCATCCGGAAACTGCCAGAAAGGGAAACCTGATTGCAGCCACCGGTATGGGCGTCGCGATCTTTGGGACTATCTTTTTATACCAGGAAGAAGGGGCGAAACTTGGCAACTATGCCTGGATCTTCTCAGGTCTGGCTATTGGCACCGTTGCCGGCACCATGGCTGCCCGAAAAGTGAAGATGACGGCTATGCCCGAAATGGTGAGTCTTTTTAATGGGATGGGGGGAGCCTGTGCCGCTCTTATTTCTGTTGTTGAGTTTGGCCACCTAAGCCACAATATCGAATCTGCAAACAGCGTAACTTTACTGGTTATTTTTGCGGGATTAATTATCGGCGCCATATCATTTTCCGGGAGCATGGTCGCGTGGGCAAAGCTAAATGGCCGAATAAAAGATTATTCGTTTAGCGGACAGCATATTTTCAATCTCCTGCTCTTTGCGGTCATAATTTTGGCTTCTGCCTATTTTATTATTGTTCCTCAGGCGAACTTAAATTTCATTTTCTACACAGCGTTTGCTCTTTCCTTACTATACGGTGTCTTTTTTGTGTTGCCAATTGGTGGTGCCGACATGCCGGTAGTCATTTCGCTGCTTAACTCTTTTACAGGGGTAGCTGCAGCATGTGGTGGGTTTTTATACGATAACCCGGTTATGCTAACTGGAGGTATCCTGGTCGGATCAGCAGGAACGATCTTAACTATCCTAATGTGTAAAGCTATGAACCGACCGCTTAGTAATGTATTGATCGGCTCGTTCGGAGGAAATCATAAGGGAATTGAAGGGGGTAACACAGATCAGGGTAACTTCAAAGAAATCAATATCAACGATACGGCTGTTGTAATGAGTTATGCTCAGAAGGTGATCATCGTTCCCGGATATGGATTAGCGGTTGCGCAGGCTCAGCATGTTTGTCACGAGCTTGAAAAAGTGCTCACTGATAAAGGGGTGGAAGTTACCTATGCGATCCACCCGGTTGCCGGAAGGATGCCCGGTCATATGAACGTGCTGCTTGCCGAGGCGGATGTTGATTACGACAAGCTGCAGGAGATGGAACAGGCTAACGAACAGTTCCATTCTACTGATGTGGTGTTAGTTCTTGGTGCGAACGATGTTGTGAATCCTGCCGCCAAAACTGATCCCTCGTCGCCAATTTACGGAATGCCCGTTCTGGATGTTGAACAAGCGAAGCTGGTGATAGTAAATAAACGAAGCATGAAACCAGGTTACGCAGGTATTGAAAACGAACTCTTCTTTCAACCTAAAACCTCAATGCTTTTTGGCGATGCCAAGGAAGTATTACAGAAATTGGTTGCTGAAATCAAAAGCCTGTAATACTCTAGTAATAACTTATTATTACTAGAGTACTAATTCAGCTAATATCTCACTTAATTCCCGTGGCTACCTGCCCAGGTAGCCATCATTTTCTTATTTGATATTTAAAATTTATCTGTTGGTTAATCCAATGGGTAAATCCTGCATTTGCATTCTAATTTACTATCTCAAGTGTTTGCCATTGATCTTGCCGAACCCAGACAATCAACGGGTTTAACCAAACCTATCTCCGCTGTATCATCAAAACTTTATTTAACCTGCTCCCACCTTAACTATTAGCTCGCTATATAATAACAATGTCCTTATTATGTCGCGGATATAGTCATGACATAGTAAGCACATAGTAAGCACATAGTGAGCACATGGTAAGCTACCTTCCAGATATTGGTCAAAATGGACGAATTCTGAAATTTAACGTATAAAAAAGCCGTCACGAGTTTCCTCGTAACGGCTTTCAATATGACCAGATCGACCTGCGGCTTATTCGCTTCTTTTCAAACTGTATTTTTCTATTTTACTATATAGATGACTTCTCTGAATATCGATGTCATCGGCTGTTTTTGATACGTTCCAGTTATTTTTTTCTAGTTTGTATTTGATGTATTCGCGTTCTGCGGCATCCTTATATTCCTGGAAGTTGGTGAACTGATCAAAATTAGTGTGAGATGTGCTGGCAGTGCCATTCAATTGGGTTGTTGTTGTTGTTGGCGCCGCTGATGGATTGGCAAAGTTTCTGACATCCTTATCAGTGATCACTTTGTCGCTAAGGATAATCAGACGTTCAACCATATTCCTTAGTTCACGTATGTTTCCTGTCCATGGCATTGCTTTTAAAGCTTCCATAGCATCAGGGCTGATCTTCTTGACGGGCATACCGTAATCGTTGCATATTTCTGAACAGAAGCTTTCTGCGATCAAAGGTATATCATCTTTACGCTCTGTTAAATGAGGTACGTGAATTAAGATAACACTCAGACGATGGTATAAGTCCATACGGAAAGTACCAGCCTCAATCTCTTTTTGAAGATCCTTATTGGTTGCGGCAATTACCCGTACATCTACTTCAATTTCTTTCTCGCCACCAACACGGGTCACTTTATTTTCCTGTAAGGCACGCAGAACTTTGGCTTGTGCCGAAAGGCTCATATCACCAATCTCGTCCAGAAAAAGAGTACCACCACTTGCTTGTTCGAATTTTCCGATCCGTTGTTTAATAGCGGATGTAAAAGATCCTTTCTCATGACCAAACAGTTCACTTTCAATTAGCTCAGAAGGGATAGCCGCGCAGTTAACCTCAATTAGAGGAGAATTCGAACGGTTAGATTTTTCGTGCAGCCAACGAGCAACCAATTCTTTACCGCTACCGTTGGCACCCGTGATCAGTACACGGGCATCGGTAGGGGCAACACGTTCGATAGTATCCTTGATGCGTGATATGGCAGCCGACTGACCAAGCATATCGCGTGTTTTACTGACTTTACGTTTTAATACCTTGGTCTCTGTAACTAAGTTTCCGCGTTCGAGGGCGTTACGTACAGTGATCAATAAACGGTTTAAATCCGGTGGTTTAGAAATGAAGTCAAAAGCTCCTTTTTTACTGGCTTCAACGGCAGTCTCAACAGTACCGTGACCTGATATCATGATAAACGGCAGATCTGGATGAATGTTAAGGCCTTCAGTAAGCACTTCCATGCCATCCATTTTATTCATCTTGATATCACATAGAACGAGGTCGTACTTATTCTTTCGGATAAGTCCTAACCCATCGATACCATTGTCAATATCGTCAACCTGATATTCTTCGTATTCCAGAATTTCACGTAAAGTGTTCCGGATAGCGCGCTCATCATCGATAATTAAAATTTTTGCCATATAAAGTGTGCTCCTGTTATTTCCAGTAAGGATTAGGGAAATATATTTTTGCGAATATAATGATTGTTTTTGTATCTGTATCCGGAATCGAGTAGAGCAATTCAATAAAAAGGCAAGCCTGTAAGCCGGGTTCTGTATCCCGATAAATCGGGATTTCTATCATTTATCCAGTCCCGACATCGCTGTCGGGATCAAACGACCTACCCGCTAACATCGGACGAGCAGCCCTACATGCGTTAGCCTATTTGGTCTTTCAACTCCTGGGGTTTACCGCCTCCGATGTTACCATCGGAAACCGTGAGCTCTTACCTCACGTTTTCACCTTTTCCCGGTTTGCACAGGGTAGTTTATTTTCTGTGGCACTTTCCGTCTCCGCGTGGCGCGAAGCCTTCCCGTTAGGAAGCAGGATGCTCTATGTTGCCCGGACTTTCCTCTCTTCATTTAAGATGAACAGCGATAGAACGGCTTGCTTGCCGCAAAGATAAGGATTTGGTGCGAAACTTGAGAGTTTAGACTTTAGATATGAGATTTGAGATGGTTGTTTAAAATTCGTAATTCATCATTATTACTGGCATTCTTTCAAATCTGCGCTCACTTGATTTAACTCAAAGATGCCGACTTTGTTACCGAATGAATTACCAATATAAACCAGGATTTGAGTGATATCTATATCAGTTAATTCTGTATTCGAAGGCATTTTACTGTCGTAGATCTGTCCATTCACTGTTATAGTATCATTCATACCGTATTTAACGATGCAAGCCAGTATTTCCTGATTACTTTTGATATATGCGGTATCTGTAAGCGGCGGATAGAGATTTCTTAGACCCGAACCGTCAGATGCATGGCAGTTCTGGCAATGTTTTTCATAGAGGCCCTTACCGTTAACATAGTAGCGTGCATAAGTTATTTCATCTTCGCTCTGGCAGGCCTGGAAAATAATACAGAGGCAGATAATGATAAAGGAAAAATAGAGGGCTTTATTTCGCATTGGCGGCTTTTTCATCCAGCAAGACCTGAATATCCTTTATCAATTGCTCTACCTGGTCGGTTTTAGTGCCGTCGTAAGCGCCGCGAAGATGTTTGTTTTGATCAACCAATATGAACCAGCCCTGGTGAACAAATCCCTGGGGGTCACTTTTATCTTCGTAAGCGGCTACCAAGTAGTTTTTTGCGGAAACATTATAGATGGAATCGCTGGAACCGGTTATAAATTCCCATTGGTTGCCTTCAATGCCGAGCTTGCCGGCATATTTTTTCAAGCGGGAGGGAACATCATATTTGGCATCAATAGAATGCGAGAGGATCTTCACCTCCGAATTTCCTTTAAACTTCTCATACACGTTCAACATATTGCGGTGCATGATGGGGCATATAGTGTTGCAGCTCGTGAAGAAGAAATCGGCGACATAAATTTTACCGGCGAAATCTTTATCTGTTACCGGGACGCTGTCCTGGTTTAAATAGCTGAAAGGGGCAACGGTATGATAGATTGTGTCGACTACCGTTTTTCCATCTACCACGCTTTCGACAGGTTCACGTTCCCCAAGGATAGGTAATTTTTTGGGTTCACTTGTATTACACGATTGAAGGATTATTAAAGCAAGGAGTAGGGGAAGGATTAATTTCATGGCGGCAAATTTATCAATTATATCGCGATTGCCTTAAAAAGAAGCTGTATTAGCAGGATGTGTCTACTCATCCGTTTTAACTAAAGCATAATGAATCGCTGAAACGCTTTTATCTTCACTAACCCAGGCAACTAACACACCCTTGTCTATCTTGGTAAGAACCGCATGATTATCTACCTGATCGCCAGTAGTAAGATCGAGATTCTTTTGCTCTTTTCCATCTTTCAGTATTTTCAAAGAAATTTTAGCAGATGACGCTTTTTGGTGCTTCATCGTCATGTTATGCTGATGATTATTCGGAGTGGAAGCTGATTCAGGTTTCAAATCCTCTTCCCAGACCATAGCAATCCTTTTGTCGTCGATGCTAATCAATTGCGGATGGCGGGCTGATTTGCTTTGAAGTTCCCGTGGATCGAAGTCCGTTCCTGCACCTTTGTTCTTAGTAGAATATACACCTGATGAGTTTCCTGCTGTAAACCAAAGTGCGTAAATATCATTCCCGTTCCCGGCAAGCGAAGGACCTGTATGCGGACAACCATCAATAGCCCAATTATCATGACTAATGGTTTTGATTTTTTGAAAAGACTGACCGTTATCCTCCGAGACGGTGTAAGCCATATCACGTACTTGTTTGCCAAGCATTTTAACCGGAAACATGATACGTCGGTAAGCAATGTGCAGTTTGCCATCTTTAGCAGCCAGGAGCTCTGTGCGGCAGCATTCACAGGTACTGGTGTCTATACGCTTTTCATTCGCAAAACCTTTATTTGTCGATGTACTTGCAAAGAATAGCGCTGAGCCGGGATTTGCCTTTCCATAACGACCATCAAGCCATATCGCGCCAATCTCACCATTGTTCATACGCGCAAGGTCAAAATAACTGCGCCCGTAAGTATGGGCCGTGTCAGAATGCAGATATTGTTCCTTTGACCAGCTTCTACCCTCGTCAATTGATGAGCTGTATAGGATAGCCCCGGCAAACGGATTCTTTTGGTTTTCAAATTTACGTGTATAGACAGCTATGACTGTTCCGTCGGATTTGAAAGCGATCTTGTTCATACTTTCCGGAGAGGCTTTTGTTCCGGCTGAACCGATCACTATGGTGGATTTTCCAAAGTTATGGGTTGATGGATCGTAGATCGCGTATATTAATCTGTAGAGGGAGTCTTTAGCGCTTCGTTCCGTCCAGCACAGTACCGCATTACCTTGGTTGTCATTTGTTAAATAGACACTTGTTGCTTCTTTACTGGTAGTCTTAATTGACTTAACTACAATGGAATCTTGGACTTTCTGTTTACAGGAAGCGCTAATAAGAATTATAGTAACGGAGAGAATAAATATGTTTGATATTTTCATGGGATAGCTAGTTTTTTCCGGTAAAATTATATTGAATGCCGGTGGTAAAAGTGCGTGGTGCGGAGGGGGTATAGGTACTACGATCGGTTGTATTGTTGCCCCGGGTTGCCGAAGAAGCATACAGTTCGTTGCTTGCATTAAGTATATTGACAAATACTTCCAGAGCTTTGAATTGGTAGCCGGTTCGCAGGTTGATCACACTAACACCTTTAAATCCAAAAGCACCCTTGTCATTATATTTAATTGTATTGATTTGGTTTTGGTACCAGGAGCTAATGGCCTGCCACTCAAGACCAACACGCAAGCCTGTTACATAAGCGGGTTTGTAAACTAATTCGGTATTGGCAACCCATTTTGGTGCCTGTGGCATATCAAGACCATTAACGTTTTTAACAGCGTCGGCCTGGCGAGCGCTTAACGTGAATTCAACAAAACGATGAATAGCATTAGAGCCACCAAATCTAAAAGACCATTGACTATTTGGTTTATATGCTATAGAATACTCGATCCCTTTATGGAGCGTTTTTCCAGCGCTCTGGTAATCCAGGGAACCATCCGGCTGACGGATGTTGAGCAACTCATTTCTTCCATTCATTTTATAGATTGCCCAGTCAACATAAATTTTGTTGTTCAGAAATGCTGCCCAGCCACCCATCTCCATATTGGTAAATAGGGCGGGCTTAAGGTTGTAATAAAAAGGTTCATCACCTGGGTTAATGATTGTTTTTTTACGGAAGATAGCCGAAAGGCCCGGAGGAGAGAAACCCTTACTTAAATTGGCGTAAAAGCCTATGTCATTACCTAAATCAGCGGTAAGTCCAACTTTAGGTGTGAACTGACCATAGGATTTGCTTCCTGAAGTTCTGTCGAGATAGTTGTCATAGTTAAAAAACATACGATCATAGCGACCTGCCACCGACGCTTTTAGAAAATGAGCCGGGTGAAAATCAAACTGGCCATATAAAGCCGAGTTAAAAATGTTTGCCTGATAGCTAGTCAAAAGATCATCAGGCAGCTCGCGAATAATGGTGAATTTTTCTACAGATTTGTTGTCGGCTCTCAAATTAGCTTCGAGTTCTGTTTTATATGCATGATTTGTATTAGGCGACCGATCCGCTGAAGCTCCAAGTAATAAGTTTGAGTTAAACCAATTAAAATGCTGACTATGCTGGGCAATTAGTCCAAGGCTGTTGAAACTGTTTTCATTGATCTCTCCTGAGGCCCTGGTTGTGCCCTGAATCCACCGGATGGAGTAGGAAGGATTTTGTCCAACAGAATTATTTCTATAATATGTCGTGATCTCTGAGCGCGCACCCGGGTTCCAGTTGTGGGTAAGTTTAGCACTGGCTCTTGCTGCATCAACTTTTCGGTAAGTGAAATCATTATTACTTGAATATTTACGCTGGTAATAAGCCAGGCTATCGACACTCCCACCGGTCTGCGAAAAGTAATTGTTAACGGACAGACTTCCTGTAAGGTCGGTTTTTGGAGACAGATGATAGTCGGTTCGGACATTTAACGAAAACTTATTGTAATCACTCCGGGTTTGCCAGCTGTCATTCTGCCCGGCGACGAATCCGCCAATAAAGACTCCAACCTTTTTATTCAGGTAAGCGCCTGCGCCCCACTGAACTCTTCGATATCCATAGTTGTCTGTTTGTACACCCACCCTGGCTGTAGGTACAGCAGTAGGTTTCTGGGTGATGAAATTCATAGTCCCGCCAACAGCATCAGCACCGTATAAAGATGAGGCCGGACCTTTTATAACTTCCACATTACTGAGGGCGAAAATATTGGTTTCGATCAGCGCATTATGATTAAATATGCCTAGTGGTCGCATCGGAATGCCATCTTCCAGATATAAGAAATAAGCCGAGGTACCAAAAGGTTGCCGGATTCCCATGCCATGTTGCTCATTATTATAATTCAGCATCACCACCCCGGGAACTTTATTAATCAATTCAACCAAAAGGTTAGCTTTCGTATCGGTTATCTGGCCTGCAGTTATTTTACTGATGGCAACCGGAGCTTCGGTTCGAAGACCGGCTTCGCGGTTAGCAGTAATTACCACGGTTTCCAAACCTTCCGCTTTCTGTTGAAGGGCTATAGTAAATGGCTGATTATTGGTTACTCTGATCGTTTGAGATTCAAATCCTACAAAGGAAACCAGCAATTGAGGGGTCGGTAAGCTGCTGTGCAGGGAAAATACTCCGTTTTCTGCAGTGCTTGTTTTATTCGATGAAGCGAGTTCAATAATAGTAACTCCCTTTAAGGGTTCTTTAGTTTCGGCGTCAAAGACCTTCCCTCTAATTAGGGAAGTGGTTTGCGCCTGTATTCTGAAAGTTACGGCAACCAGTAACAATAATACAAATAGTTTTTTGTTCATTATTTCTTCGAAATAAGTGTACGAGCAAACTTTGAACAAGGGAGCACGAAATGTATAGGCTCGCCCAGTTCAAGGCGTTTTAAAAAATAAAAGGCGTTTGACCATTAAGTGCGGATCACATAGAGGTGGCTCCTTAAGTAAATGGCAAAAAGAAGAAATAATCAGGCCTGTGGAGGGTGAAAAATTGCGTTAGAATTCACTGAAACATTCCATTGCTTATTAACAGGAAAATAAAGTGCTGTTTGCCGGAAGAATGACTTGAAACTCAAATCAGTTATGAGAAACTGATCGGAAAAGAAACGTTTTGAGTTTGATTGTTCTGATTTCTGCTCTGATTTTTCAGCTTGTTTAATCTTTTTTTTCAGATAGCATTTACCATTACACTGCAATTGAGGTTTTGCAATATTTTCGCAAAGTGTGGTAGCAATATAATTTTTATTAAGCTCGTAACCCGCATAGAAGTAGAGCCTGGTAAACCCGCTGGAAAGGGTTAACAGGATCAGTAAAAAACTAATTGGCTTCTGTAACATATCTTCATACAAAGATAATCCTTGAGCGCTTTTAAATAGAGAAGATTTGACACTTTTAAATATGATGGGAATCACTTTTAGCATCAAATCTTCACTAACATTATTTAGACAGCCAGATCTTCAATAATGGTTTTTACCTTATCATCAAGCTGCTTATCAACTTCCGCAAAAAGAGAAACATCAGGCAGATCAGCCTTTACACTGCAGTAGAATTTTATCTTCGGCTCAGTCCCTGAGGGACGTGCTGAAATAATGCTACCGTCTTCAGTGATAAACTGCAGAACATCTGATTTTGGATAGTCAAGTTCTTTGGATGTACCGCTGGCAGGATCCGTTTCTAATCTCCGCTCATAATCTTTTAGTGAAATTACCTGGGAACCTCCAAGTGTTTGAGGAGGCGCATTGCGGAAACGCTCCATCATTGCTTTAATTTCTTCAGCTCCGCTTTTGCCTGTTTTAGTAATCGATACAAGTTTCTCTTTGTAGAATCCATACTCCTTATACATGTTCAGCATAGCATTATAGAGGCTGCTTCCCTGATCTTTGTAAAAGGCTGTCATTTCTGCGATGAAAGCACTTGCTACTACTGCATCTTTATCACGTACATGATCACCTACAAGGTATCCGTAACTTTCTTCACCACCTGCAATGAACGTTTTTTTGCCCTCAAGTGCTGTCATGATCGCAGCAATCCATTTAAAACCGGTAAGCGTGTTATAACAAAACACATTTTTAGCTTTCGCAATTTCATCGATCAGATTTGTAGTTACAATTGTCGATACAATGTATTCGTTGCCGGTCAACTTACCTTTTTGTTCCCATGCGGTTAGCATATAGTTGATCAGCAAACTGCCGGTTTGATTACCGTTTAACAAAATGAATTCACCATCATTGTTTTTAATCGCTATGCCGACACGGTCAGCATCGGGGTCGGTAGCTAACACCAGGTCAGCATCAATCTGACGTGCTTTGGCGAGCGCCAGGGTTAATGCTTCTTTCTCTTCCGGATTAGGATATATTACAGTGGGGAAATTTCCATCCGGTTTAACCTGCTCTTCGACGAGGTTAATGTTTGTAAATCCAAATTTTTCCAATGCTTGTGGCACCAGGGTAATTCCTGTTCCATGGATCGGAGAAAAAACGATCTTCAAGTCTCTCTGCCTTTGAATTGCTTCAGTTGAAACTGAAAACTCAACGATCTGATCCAGGTATAGTTTATCCATTTCTTCGCCAATTGATTCAATATTTTCAGGTATCGAATTGAAATTGACGTGATCAATACTGGTGATCTTTGAAACCTCATCCATCACGAGTTTATCATCAGGAGAAGTGAACTGACCGCCATCAGCACCGTAAGCCTTATAACCATTGTACTCTTTTGGGTTATGAGATGCGGTGAGCATGACGCCACTCCGGCATCCTAGCCGCCGGATGGCAAATGAAAGCAGGGGAGTAGGACGCAATTCCTTAAAGAAATATACTTTGAAACCGTTAGCCGAAAATACATCAGCAGTGATTTGAGCAAACAGCCTCGAATTGTTGCGACTATCATAAGCGACTGCCACTTTTATCTCTTCACCGGGATACTTATTTTTCAGGTAATTACTTAAACCCTGCGTGGCACTGCCAATTGTATATTTATTAATTCTGTTTGAACCAGGACCCATAATACCCCGCAGCCCGCCTGTACCAAACTCGAGGTCGCGGTAAAAAGAATCGGTTAACTCGGTATTTGCCCGATCGTTAAGTAATTCACGGATCAACCCCTTTGTGGTATCGTCATAATTGCCGTTTAGCCAGCTGTTTACTTTTTCTAAAACGGAAGGTTCTAATTCATTCATAAGGTTATGGTTGGGAAGATGTTAATTTAAGGTTTCAAATTGATTTCTGTCCGTTGCTGTAAATTCTTTTTGGCTTTGCAGCGCTGTATTATTCAAATAAAATTTTGTTTGTGCCTAAATTCCCTGCTTTTAACTAATTTTAGCGGCTTTGTAGATAGTTTAAACGAAATTTAATTGGTTGGTAATTATGTACAAGTATAAATATCATTAGCTGCAAAATAAAATTAACAATTAGAAATGCTCGTATTAAAATTCGGGGGCACCTCAGTAGGTAGTCCTGACAGAATAAAAGAACTCTTAAAAATTATCGATCCAGGCCAAAGGCAGATCGTGGTGCTGTCGGCGGTTTCGGGAACTACAAACAGCCTGGTTGAAATTTCTAAAGCTTTCCTGGAAAGCGATAAGCTAAAGGCTGCCCATCTGGTTAATACATTACACGATTCTTATAATCGATTTATCAAAGAATTGTTTTCAACTCCGCAAGGTTTAGAGAGCGCGCAGGACCTGATTGATTATCATTTTGGCCTGATATCATCGTTTGCAAATGAGCTTTTTACTCCTATTGAAGAGAAAGTTATTCTGGCGCAGGGGGAATTGATCTCAACGACTCTATATCACTTTTATCTTTCAGAGATTGGTATCAGTTCGAAGCTCTTGCCGGCTTTAGACTTTATGAGGATTGATGAAGATAATGAGCCGGATGTGGATTACATCGGTAAGAATCTTCAGCCTTTACTTGATCAAAATCCTGATGTTAAGCTATTTATTACTCAGGGGTTCATATGCCGCAACTCGTTTGGTGAGATCGACAATCTTCGGCGTGGGGGAAGTGACTATACTGCATCGCTTATTGGCGCCGCCATCAAAGCAGAAGAAGTTCAGATCTGGACGGATATTAATGGGATGCATAATAATGATCCAAGGATTGTTAAAGGCACTAAACCTGTCGCCAGGTTATCATTTGATGAAGCTGCCGAGCTAGCTTACTTCGGAGCAAAAATACTACATCCTCAAAGTGTTTTTCCGGCTCAGAAATACAAGATACCGGTACGGTTGTTAAATACTATGGATCCCGAGGCAGAGGGAACACTGATCAGTCATGATAGTGAACCAGGAAAGATCAAGTCGATAGCTGCGAAAGACGGCATTACCGCAATTAAGATCCAATCGAGCCGGATGTTGCTGGCCTATGGATTTATGAGACGCATTTTTGAAGTTTTCGAACGCTATAAGACTCCCATTGATATGATCACTACGTCTGAAGTGGCCGTATCGTTAACCATCGATGACACCCGTCATTTATCGGATATTATTAACGAATTAAACGGGTTTGGGACCGTTGAGGTTGATGCTGAGCAAACGATCATCTGCGTTGTCGGGGATTTCGGTGCTCATCGCCATGGTTATGCTTCACGAGTATTTGAGGCGCTTAAACATGTTCCGATCAGGATGATCTCTTACGGAGGCAGCAGCTACAATATTTCTCTTTTGCTTAATACGGCTGATAAAGTGGAGGCATTAAGATCTCTTCACAGCCGCCTATTTTAAATTACATGTTCGATCAGGATATCTTAAAGCGTTTTGAAGATATAGAGACGCCCTTTTACTATTACGACCTTATTTTACTTAACCAAACGCTCGACAGCTGTAAGCTTGCCGCTGACAAATATGGTTTTCATGTTCATTATGCTTTAAAAGCTAATTTCAACCCGGAGATCTTAAAAGCCATTAATCGTAATGGTTTTGGTGCGGACTGCGTTAGCGGAAATGAAGTCAAAAAAGCAATTGAAATTGGTTTTAGCCCGGAGAAAGTTGTTTTTGCAGGTGTCGGAAAGTCGGATAAAGAGATTAATGAGTCGCTTGACAACAATATATTTTGCTTCAATGTGGAATCTGTTGAAGAGCTTGAGGTAATTAACTCCCTGGCTGCTAAAAAGAATAAGCTCGCGAGAATCGCCCTTCGGATTAATCCGAACGTAGATGCCTATACCCACCAATATATTACCACAGGCTTGGAGGAGAATAAATTCGGGATTAATCAGTGGGAACTGCCGAATTGTGTAGAAGTTCTAAAGAAAACGAAAAGCCTGGAATTTGTTGGAATTCATTTTCATGTAGGTTCTCAAATAACAAATCTCGACGTATTTAAGAGCCTTTGTATAAAGGTGAATGAAATACATGAGTGGTTTTCTGAGCGGGGATTTATGTTAAAGATCTTAAATGTCGGGGGTGGTTTGGGTGTAGATTACCATCATCCGGACGTTCGTGCGATCGTAGATTTTGAAAAGTATTTTGAAATCTTTGATAAGTTTCTTGAGAGAAAGCCCGGACAGGAAATTCATTTTGAACTAGGCAGAGCTTTAGTTGCCAGTTGTGGCAGCCTGATAAGCAGGGTGTTATTTGTGAAAAATGGCCTAAAGAAAAACTTCGTTATTCTGGATGCGGGTATGACCGAGCTGATGCGCCCGGCTTTATATCAGGCGTATCACCACATTGAAAATCTAAGCACAGACCACCAGCAACTTACGCAATCCGAAGTTCTCAAAGATAAGCGCCTGACGTTAAAATATGATGTGGTAGGTCCAATTTGCGAAAGCACCGATTGTTTTGGAAAAGAAGTTGATCTGCCTTTAACCAGACGAGGAGACCTGGTGGCCATACGAACGGCTGGGGCATATGGAGAAGTAATGTCTTCGGGATACAATCTTCGTGAGAGGGTTCGGTCGGTCTATTCGGACTGATCAGGTAATATACACCCCTAAAGAAATGATTCAAAAAATTATCAAAAGTTACCAGGATAACATAGCGGTCGCTGAGCTGGAGATAAAAAAGGCGGATAAATTAATCAACATTTATTCTTTTTTACGCCTTTGTGTGATAGCATTAGGCTTTATTCTGATCTACCAATCTCTCAAATTTGAGTTGATCTGGGTTACTGAACTCGTTTTTTTTGCAGTGGTTATTTTTTTCGCCTGGCTTGTCAGCAAACAGAGCCGGTTTGAGAAAAATATGCAGTTTCATAAAGACCTAAGGACCGTCAATGAAAATGAAATCCAAAGCATCCATACTTATAATAACATCTATTCCAATGGTTCTAAATGGCAGAATGATGGCCATGTTTATACATCCGATCTTGACATATTCGGTACAGGTTCTTTATTTCAGTTAATAAATCGCTGTGCTACCATAATTGGAAATGCTAAGCTGGCGGATTGGCTACTACACCCTTCAGAGGGTCCGGCAATTAAAAAAAGACAGGAAGCAGTTTCAGAACTTGCTGGAAAGTCTGCCTGGAAACTGGAATTTCAAGCCCGGTTGTTATTTGCAAACAAGCCGGGTGTAGATCACATCGGGAGCCTGCTCCAATACCTTGACTTAGAGCCGCAGACGATATCAAATGGTTTAACCATCTATGTGAGGATCATTGGCTGGATCTTTATTCCATTAGTTGTGGTTTCAATATTTGTTCCGGTGCTTTGGCTCGCAGTGATTGTACTGGCGATTGTCAATCTTTTCATTATTCAAATGACCTCGCCGGTCACTGAAAGAACGGAATTGTTGATTTCAAAAGCCGGAGTCACCCTTTCTGGATATTCGGATTCATTTCAGCTGATCGAGAAAGAGACCTGGACATCAGGCTTGTGTCAACTGTATGCCGAACGATTACGGGGAGCTGAAGGTAAAGGCATCTCGAGCCAGGTTAAACGTTTGTTTGTTTTAACTAACCGGATGAATTTAGGTTCAGTGCCTTTAGTTGGCTTCGTCGTTAAAGTTTCAATGCTATGGAATATTCGCCAGTTTTTGGCAATCGAAGAATGGAAACGGAATAACAGTCAAAATATCGCGGCTTCTTTCGAGGTGATTGCGGATTTTGAAGCACTGTACAGTCTGGCAAGTTTAAAGATCAATCATGATGAGTATCACTTTCCGGAAATTACTGCTGATGAATTTTATACCTTAACCGCCTCCGCTGTCGGGCATCCGCTTATCCCGGTTAAAGTCAGGGTTTTAAATGATTACTCTTTACTTAATGAACTGAAGATCGATATAATTACCGGATCAAATATGGCTGGTAAATCAACGTTTTTGAGAACATTGGGAATAAATACCGTGCTGGCTTTATGTGGTGCACCTGTTTGTGCTGCCGCCATGCAGGTAACGCCTATGACGGTATTCAGCTACATGCGCATACGTGATTCTTTGAATGAAAACACATCAACTTTTAAGGCAGAATTAGATCGCTTAGCGCTCTTACTGCAAGTTCTGAGCAAGGAAGGTAAGGTGTTTTTCTTAATTGATGAGATGCTGAGGGGAACCAATTCAATAGATAAATACAAAGGTTCTAAAGCGGTAATCGAGAAATTGATTGCCGAAAAAGCCGTTGGGATTGTGGCTACTCATGATCTGCAGATAGCGCACCTGGAGAAAGACTATCCAGAGTACGTCCGCAACTTCTACTTCGATATATGGGTGCAGGACCAGGAGATGCAATTCGATTATAAATTAAAGGTAGGAGAGTGCAAAACCTTTAATGCAACTATGCTTTTAAATCAGTTGGGCATAGTCGTTAAGGACTAAACTTTCAGCGATTAGATTGAAAAGATATGAGAATTTCTTATCATCATCAGAAAAGAAAGTGTCTTCTTCCATCAACCGCCAACCCAGCTCGATGGATTAACGGGAGTTCCGCCTTTCCATATCTGAAACTGAAGCTCGGTTGTACCTTCTGAACCCTCTGTGGCTACAATTCCGATAGCTTGCCTGGTAGTAACTTTCTGGCCCTTAGAAACACTGGCGCTTTTTAGTTTCGAATAGATAGAAAAATATTCCCCATGTCTTAAGATGACGGTATAGGTATTTATAATAAATACTACGTTTGAAACTTCCCCATCGAAAACTGCATGCACCGCTGCACCCGGCGTGGCTTTAATGTTGATTCCAGGGTTGTAAACCGTTACATTCCCATACTTATGTGATCCAAAACTTTCTACTACAACGCCACTCACCGGCTTTGGAAAGCGTCCTCTGTTTCCGGCAAAGCTGCTTGAAAGCTTTGCATCAGCAGGACTTGATGCGAGGATGGACGTGCCTTTGGCCTCAGGCTTGGCAACGGGAGCTTTAACACTTGCTGCTTTTGCCTTTGCAGCAGCAACACGGGCTGCTTCTGCGGCGCGACGCTGTGCAGCCAGAATCTCTTTCCGGATAGCGGCTTTAATAGCACTGTTTAAAGCATTTGCTTGCCTCTGCTTTTTAGAGAGCTGAAGTTTTAGCTCTTTTTCCTGTTTGCTTAATTTATTTAGTTCCTCAGACTTGTTTTCCTTGTCCTTTCCGAGATCTTGTTTTTCGGCCTCCTGATCGTGAAGTAGAATAGTTTTTTCTTTCTTATTTCTATCGAGTTTGTTTATCTGAACCTTTAGGTTGCTTTGTGTATTCTGAATATATCCCGCCTGACGTTTTCTGTATGATGTGAATTGCTGAAGATATTTCAATCGCATGTAAGCCTGGTTGAAGTTTTGGGCAGCAAAAATAAACATGAGTTTATTGTACGAGTTCTTGTTCATTTGCGCAAACTGCAGCATCTTGGCATAGTCAGCCTTTAGCTTGCCTAGCTGGCCTTGAAGGCTGCGCACTTCGCTCGTATTGTCCTGTATCTTGCTTTCAAGAATCTTCACCTCAGAATTTATGGTGTTAATTTTCTCTTCCCTGAGGTTTATCTGAGCATTAATTAATTGAATCTGTTGTAAGGAAAGCTTTTTATTTTTATCAACCTTACTTCTGCTTCGTTTAAGGTTTTCAATTTCCCGGTTTAAAGTTTCTTTTCTTTTTTTGAGGGTCGCACTGCTCTGACTAAAAGTTTGATCGGAAATAAGGAGAAAGAGGAGTAACAGAGAAAAATTTTTAAAGGTCATAGACGGTGGATGCAGCGGCAAAACTATTAACATTAACCGAATAATAAAACGGTATTGAGATATAAAAATGCATTTTTGAAGTAAATTAGATAGCTTCAACTGATAATACGATTTTCAATAACCAGGCGTTCGGATGTAATGACAAGGCAGGAAAAAATGATTAATATATTCCGGAAGGCTGATGCCTTAACGTCTTTCAATGCGATTTTTCCATTGGAGCACGGAGTCGCGAAAGGACGCCTGTTTAATAATATGGTCAGGAATGGGGTGTTAGTAGCAATTCATGATGGTCGATATTACCTGAATGAAAACCGCGAGAAGGTCGTTCGGAAAAGACGTCAGGATTTAGTGGGAATTGTGCTGATGTTTGTAGCGATTATTGTATTAATTGCCGTCTTTTGGCAATCGATATAAGTGAAAGATCATTCTCTTATTCTTCGGGCAGGTTTTAATTTTCATTTTTCTGTTTTGTCGTCTATCTAATGAATTGGATCATATTAATAATTGCAGGTTTATTTGAAGTGGGTTTTGCTTCTTGCCTGGGGAAAGCAAAGGAGACTAGCGGGATGACAGCCACCTATTGGATGGGTGGGTTCTTTGTATGTCTTACGATCAGCATGTTCCTGCTCTATAAAGCAACACAGACGTTGCCTATCGGGACCGCCTATGCTGTTTGGACAGGTATTGGCGCTGTAGGGACCGTGCTAATTGGGATTTTCATCTTTAAAGAACCGGCTACTTTCTGGAGATTATTTTTTCTGACAACCCTGATTTCTTCTTTAATTGGATTAAAGGCTGTTTCAGCATAACCTATTAACCTAAAAGAGACACGCTAAGGGTGTCTCTTTTAGTAAAGGTTTCTTTTAAATTATTTAAAGGCATTTAGTCCGGTTACATCCATTCCTGTGATTAACAAATGGATGTCATGGGTTCCCTCATAAGTTACAACTGATTCCAGATTCATCATATGCCTCATGATCGGGAACTCGCCTGTTATGCCCATGCCGCCTAACATTTGGCGGGCGTCGCGAGCTATATTTAATGCCGTCTCCACACTATTCCGTTTAGCCATTGAGATCTGCGCAGGGGTTGCACGGTTCTCATTTTTAAGGACACCTAATCGCCATACAAGCAGCTGCGCCTTGGTTATTTCAGTAATCATCTCCGCAAGCTTCTTTTGTTGTAATTGAAATCCGCCGATAGGACGATCAAATTGCATTCTTTCCTTAGAATAACGCAGAGCCGTATCGTAGCAATCCATAGCCGCACCTAATGCGCCCCATGCAATGCCGTAGCGGGCCTGGTTTAAGCATCCCAGGGGACCTTTAAGGCCTTTAATAGTGGGGAACAGATTATCTTTTGGAACCTTAACGTTATCGAAGACCAACTCACCTGTTGCCGAAGCTCGTAAACTCCATTTATTATGTGTTTCCGGCGTCGAGAAACCTTCCATGCCGCGTTCAACGACAATTCCCCTGATATCTCCCTGGTCATCCTTCGCCCATACTACCGCGATGTCCGCAAAAGGGGAGTTGGATATCCACAGCTTGGCACCGTTCAGCAAGTAATGGTCCCCCTTATCTTTTATATTGGTTTCCATGCTGGAAGGATCTGAGCCGTGGTTTGGTTCGGTTAAACCAAAGCATCCCATATATTCGCCTGAGGCAAGCTTGGGGAGGTATTTACGCTTCTGTTCTTCAGATCCATATGCGAATATTGGATACATCACCAAAGAGCCTTGCACCGAGGCAGTGGAACGGATGCCAGAATCTCCACGCTCGACTTCCTGCATGATTAAACCGTAAGATATATAGTCAAGGCCCGCACCTCCGTATTCCGTTGGTATAGTAGGGCCGAAGGCTCCTATTTCTGCCAGGCCTTTTATAAGGTGTTTCGGGAATTTTGCCTGCTGGGCGAAGTCTTCGATAATTGGACTCACTTCTTTCTTAACCCAATCACGCACACTATCCCGAACAAGCTTGTGTTCATCGGTTAACAACTCATCAATCTGGTAATAATCCGGGGCTTCATACAAATCCTTTTTTAATGAGCGGCGGATTTCGTGTTCAGGTGTTAGGGTATGCATAAATTGTTGGTTTAGATAAATAATGGCTAGGAATGGTTTTTTCGATCTTTCGGTTAAATCAATCACTTGGATGTTACTCTTAACACCCACGACTTTAAAGTACTTTTCAAAATTAGTAAATTAGCTGAATAAGTATTTACGCCCACAGACTCTTTTCCCGGGTATCAAAATCATATAAATAGAGTCCCTTATGTCAATCAATATTATATTTTTGCCTGTATGGGAATTATACGGCAGAAAATAGCTTTGCAAGGAATTCGGTTTTTTGCCTATCATGGATTTTACCCGGACGAACAGATTGTAGGCTGTGAGTTCATTGTAGATATTGATACTGAATTGGAGGTCTATGGACATGGCGACGATAACATAAATAACACGGTTAATTATGAACGCTTGTTCAATATTGCTAAAGCGGAGATGGATATACCTCGTAAGCTTATTGAGACAGTAGCACATGGTATACTTGAGAAGATAAGACACGAGTTTCTTGCGGTAAAAGTTATCCGGGTTGCAATCCGCAAAATGCATCCACCGCTCGCGGGTCAGGTAGAAAACTCTTTAATTGAATTAATTTTTAACAGATAATGCCCTTTCAACTTATAACCGCAGATATTGCCGATCAAATTGAACAAATTGTTGGTGCTGATAATATGCTGACCGATCGTTCGGAACTTGAAAAATATGCTCACGATGAAACCGAAGATCTTCGTTATTATCCGGAGGTAGCGGTTAAACCGGAGACTCCGGGACAGATTTCTGCCTTACTAAAATTGTGCAATGAGTTTTTCATTCCAGTAACGCCGAGGGGAGGTGGAACTGGTTTAAGTGGTGCAGCACTACCTGTTAAGGGTGGACTCCTAGTTTCAATGGAGCGTTTTACTAATATTATCCAAATTGATGAACGCAACCTTCAGGCTACAGTAGAACCGGGGGTCATAACTGAAGAGTTTATGGACGCGGTCAGAGAAAAAGGTTTGCTTTATCCAGTTGATCCTTCCAGTAAAGGAACCTGTTTCATGGGCGGAAATATAGCCCATGGAAGTGGTGGCCCGAGAGTGGTTAAGTATGGGACCATAAGGGAGTATGTATTAAACCTCGAAGTGGTTCTTCCGTCAGGGGATATCATCTGGACCGGTGCTAACACTCTTAAATATGCATCAGGCTATAATCTTACGCAATTGATGATCGGTTCGGAAGGTACCCTGGGTATCATCACGAAGATAGTTGTAAAGCTAATTTCAAGACCTGCACATAATGTATTGATGCTTGCCTCATTTCCTAGTAATGAGCAAGCGTGTGCGGCTGTCTCAGCGATTTTCAGAGCCGGCATTACACCTTCAGCTCTTGAATTTATGGAAAGGAAAGGAGTTGAATGGGTTATTCGATTTGACCATATACGGTTCGATTTAAAAGATGGTGTTGAGGCCTTTCTAATGGTTGAGGTAGACGGGACCAACATGGATACTTTATTCGCTGAAGCTGAATTGATAAACGGAGTGTTAGAGGAAAGCGGCTGCACTGATGTTCTTTTCGCTGATTCCTCAGCTCAGAAAGAGGATATATGGCGAATGCGCCGCACCATGGCTGTGTCAGTTAAATCAAACTCAATTTATAAGGAAGAAGATACGGTAGTTCCAAGAGCTGAGTTACCGGCCTTGATTCATGGCATAAAGGAAATTGGTAAGAGCTATGGTTTTGAATCCGTTTGTTATGGCCATGCAGGAGACGGAAATCTTCATGTAAACATCATAAAAGGAAACATGAGTGATGAAGATTGGAGAACAAAACTAAAGGAAGGGATAAGGGAGATATTTGAGCTGACCGTAAAGCTTGGCGGAACCTTATCAGGTGAACATGGAATCGGTCTTGTGCAGCGGGAATATATGCCTTTGAAATATTCAGAAATTCATTTTAGTCTGATGCGTGGGATAAAAAATACTTTTGATCCTAAAGGTATTTTAAATCCCGGGAAGATGATTCCTGAAATTATTGAGGGAAATACTATATATTAAGAAAATTAATTATTGCCTTTGAAGAAATTTACAGATGGAAATCTTTTCTGAAGATGTTATTAAGATTTTGCTTTCTGTGCTTTGCGGAGGCATTATCGGATTTGAACGAGAATATCAGAACAAGTCTGCTGGTTTTCGGACAATTATATTAATCTCCCTAGGTGCCACGGTTTTTACTATAGTGTCTCAACGCATTGGTGGAAGTGACGACCGTATTGCTGCTAATATTATTACCGGCATTGGGTTTATAGGTGCTGGGGTGATTTTTAAAGGCAGCCTTGATGTAAAAGGCCTTACCACTGCGGCAGTAATCTGGGTTGCTGCTGCTATAGGAATGTTGATTGGCATCGGCGATTATTTGCTGAGCGTTTTACTTGCCCTGTTTGTTCTTTTAATATTATCAGTGTTTGGAAAGATGGAGATGTTGATAGATATCTCTAATCATCGCAAAAAATACACTTTGACCTTCAATAATACCAACCTGGAAAGTTTTGATAAGGTAGAAGAATTGGTTAAAGAGCACAGCCTAAAACTTCTGCAAAAAGATTTCTACAAAAAGGACAACTGTTTTAGAGTAGCAATGGAAGTTTCCGGGAATAAAAAAAATGTAAAGCGCTTCACTGAAAGACTTCTATCTGAGCATGAAATAATTGAGATTTAAATTTCTAGTGCTTCAAATTCTTGCATTTTAATTCTGTATTCTTCCGGAATAGGTGAAGAAGAGTTAAGATGGTAATCAAATGAAATGCAAACGGTGCTGCCTGTGGTGCAAATCTCCTCAACTCCGTTGTCTGATCTCACCAGGACATATTCAAGGTCAAAACTACTTTTGCCTATCCGTGATGTACGTACGTAAGCAAACACCTGGTCATTTCGCCCGATCGGCTTCAAATAATCAATGTTTGCTCTTCCGATAATGATTCCCATTTTCTCCCAGTTCCAATGAACCACTTCACTCCAATAACTTGAGCGGGCTATCTCAAAATAAGTGAGATATATCGCATTATTTACATGTCCGAAAGCATCAATATCCGCAAAGCGTACCGCAATCGGGGATTTATAATGGAAATCAGTTAATAAGGTCATATGTCATATTGTCGTATGTGAAAATTTTTCAGTGCCAAACTGTCTTAAAAGTCCTTCCGGATAGTGATTAAACCCGCTTGGTATACCGATTGTTTAGCAGTTATCAAATAACAATAAAAAAACTTAAAGGAGGACCAAAAAATGACACTAGTAAAGTTTTCAAATGGCAACAAATCACAAGCGTTAAGCCCATTGTTTAACGATGTTTTTGAATCACTCTTTAACAATGATTCATTTGTATCCGATCGCTTAACTTCTCGTGTTCCTGCTGTGAATATAGCTGAGACTGAGAATGAATTTCATATTGAACTGGCGGTCCCTGGAATGAAAAAGGATGATTTTAAAATTAACCTGGATAGAAATATCTTAAGTATTTCTGCCGAAACTAAATTAGAAAGTGAAGAAGCCAGCCAGGATAAAAGATACAACCGGCGCGAGTACAGCTATAATTCATTCGTAAGAACTTTTACTCTTCCTGATACCGCTGACTACACTAAGATTGTAGCTGAGTATGTAGATGGGATTTTAAAGGTGGCTGTAGCTAAAAAAGAGGAAGCTAAAATGCAGTCTCGCGAGATTTCTATCCAATAAGAATTTGCTGGTTTCATTTTAACGTTTGTTAATTCCTGAAAAGGTGCCTTGTGAAAGCATGGCACCTTTTCTTTTAAGCGACATTGCAATTTTTGTAATTTAGCCGATATGGTCAGGGAAATATTAGAGAATAAGCGTAAAGCGTTAAAGATTAACTTAGATAGCAGCATTTATGGAACGTTTGCTGAAATTGGAGCAGGGCAGGAGGTTGCACGGAATTTTTTTACTGCCGGCGCTGCCTCCGGTACGATAGCTAAAACCATGTCCGCATATGATATGGTTTTTAGCAACTCTATTTATGGTGCGGAGGAAAACGGACGATATGTGACCAAATCAAGGCTGGATAAAATGATCAGTCATGAGTTTAATCTGTTGACGGAACGTTTATACGGACCAAAATATGAGACTAAAACATTTTTCGCATTTGCCAATACTGTAACTACATTAAATTTTAGCAAGAGTAATGATCCGCATGGATGGTTGGGTATCCGTTTCCAGGTTACTCCGGGCGGGGAGTCTAACGATATCGTTTTTCATGTGCGGCTTCTCGATAGCGATGCCAACCTCCAGCAAAATGTTTTAGGTGTTCTGGGTGTAAACTTAGTCTATGCGGCTTACTTCCACAATGACGATGTTCAGACAATGATTGAATCACTGGTTGATAATTTATCGATCGGCTCGGTGGAAATTGATCTGGTGAGCATTAAGGGGCCTGCTTTTAAAAATGCAAACGATCGACTGGTTAATCTGTACCTGATTGCGAAAGGTTTTTCGGGAGCCGCCATTTTTGATGCTAGCGGTGAAGCCAGACAGAGTAAAGATCTTTTATATAAAAAGGATGTAATGATATTACGTACGAAGTTCGGCCAGAAATCGACTCCAAACTTTGATCTTTTCAACCGGGCAGTAGAACAGTTTAAACGCTCGCAACTTGTGAAGGACGAAAACATGATTGTTCTTGTAGAAGTATTGATGACGAATTTACTTGATGATAACCGGGAATTTAATAATGAGGATCTGGAAACCTTTGCGAAACGCGCGGAAGAACTTTGTGCAACCGGCAACTATGTAATTGTATCAGATTTTGCGCGCAACCATAAATTAGCCCAATATTTATCACGTTGCAACGCAAATAGCGTGGGCATATCAACCAATATTTCAAATCTTAAGAATATTTTTAATTCAGATAACTATGGGGCAAACTATACTGATGAGTTATTGGCCTATATCAGTGACTTGTTCAGCAGAAACGTTAAGTTATATGCTTATCCATATCTAAATAAAAAGTCAAACGAGATTATTACAACCCGGAATATGCCTGTATCTGCGGAAGCGAAACCATTGTTTGAGTTTTTGATTCAAAATAATTACATCACGGATATCGACGATTATGATACTAAAGATGTAAAGGGCGTTTAGATTGTAAAAATATATACATTTGAACACCTTATTCATGGTAATTTCTAAGATATGTCTTTTAACTGAAACCGATTTAAGCAACTTTATCACACTCATATTTTTTTAAACTTTTTATTTCTTTATAGGTTGACTTTATAAAGGCCTTCTAGTTGCAACCTTGCGACTTGTAAATCTATTAAAATGGTTTATGCAGAGAACAGACGGTTTTTCAGGGACAGAAAAGAGGCTGGCTATGATTTGGGGCTTCTGTTGGAAAGGAAGTATAGGAATCTCAATCCTATGGTTTTTGGAATACCACGTGGAGGAGTTGAAGTCGCTTTTTATGTTGCCAAGCAATTGCATACGCCGCTATCTATCATTGTTTCTAAAAAGCTTCCCCTGCCGCAACAACCTGAATTCGGTATCGGTGCAGTAAGCGAAGAAAATTCAATTTACGTCTCCCCTAAAGTCGAAAATATGCTGTCGCCAGAAATGATTAATCAGATCATAGCAGACCAGGAACTGGAAGTACAGCGTCGGATTAAAAAATACCGGCATGGAATGCCTCTTCCTGAGATGAAAGGACGTTCAGTTATCATTGTAGATGATGGTATTGCGACGGGCGTCACCCTCGTTCCGGTTATTTTGCTTTGCAGGAAAAAGAAGGCAGCGAAAATCATACTTGCGGCACCTGTTTCAGGTACCAGTTATAATGAAAGACTTAATGAAGCAGACGCAATTGAAGTATTAATTAAGCCGACTTCATTTTATGCTGTAGGGCAGGTTTACGAGAACTTTAGCGAGTTTGACGATGAAAAATTAATGGCATTGCTGGAAAAAGCAGAAAAATATTAGAACTGTACAGAAATAATAACCTCAAAATGTCGGTGCAAAGTGCATTAGATGATTTTCTCTAAGGTACACGTATGGTAATTCAAGAAGTAAACGACGAGATCGAAATACCGGTTGGAACCACCCGTTTGAAAGGATCGTTGATAATTCCACAAGGCGCTAAAGCTATCGTAGTTTTTGTGCATGGAAGTGGTAGTAGCAGGCAAAGTCCAAGAAATAAGCTTGTTGCAGACATGTTGCACCAGGCAGGATTTGGCATATTATTATTTGACCTGCTTAGTTTGGAGGAGGATAGGGATACCACCCGAAGATTCGACATCGATCTGTTGACAAATAGATTAATTCGGGTTACAGAGTGGCTAACAACAGATAAGAGAACAACCGGGTTAAAAATAGCTTTTTTTGGAGCCAGTACTGGCGCAGCGGCAGCACTGGAAGCGGCCGCCGCTTTAGGAATTATGGTATATGCCATTGTTTCAAGAGGCGGCCGACCAGATTTGGCCGCCCACAAATTGCCTTTAGTTACTGCTCCAACTCTTCTTATTGTTGGCAGTCTTGATTATGAAGTTATTGGATTGAACGAATTAGCCTTTAATCTATTAAACACGAAGAAAAAGATCGCGATTGTTGAAGATGCAAGTCATCTGTTTGAGGAGCCAGGAAAATTGGAGGAAGTAGCCGTCCTTGCTCTTGGGTGGTTTCAGAAACATTTACAATCTGTAATAGAAGGCGGACTCTAATAAATTAACCATGAAATTCAAGGCGAAAGATCCTTCCACCGGATTAATTTATTCGCTGGAAGCAAAACCTGAAAGGTACAACGGCGAACAGGGTTATCGAATACTGTATGAAAACGGTTCGAGCTTCTTCATAGCAAATAAATATGGTTGCTGGCGGTTAACGGATGATCACTACGCAGATGTAGGTTTTTTAGAGAACATCGGGCTCGCTATTGAACATCATTATTCCTCAACATGATTCCCGATTATTAGTCTCGCATATTGATATACTGCAATGGTTGACCAAAATTTTCTTTACGGCAGAGGGCTATAACACCTTGCAGGTCGTCGATTTTTTTGGCCTGTACCCTAACCTGGTCATCCATGATAGAAGCCTGTACCTTTAAACCACTGTCTTTTATCGCTTTCACAATCTTCTTTGCGGTCTCCTTATCAAGTCCCTCTTTGATCTTAATTTCCTTGCGGATCATATTTCCTGATGCATAGTGTTCTTTGCCGCGATCCATACTATCCGGATCAAGTTGCTGTTTAACCATCTTTGATATGATTGTATCTTCGATGGCACGTAGACGCATATCGTTTTCAGTTACAATAGTTAGCTCACTGGATTTCTTATCAAGTTCGATAGTGCTCTTCGAATCATTGAAGTCATAGCGATTCAAAATTTCTTTTTTTGCGGTATTAATTGCGTTGTCCAATGTCTGACCGTCTACCTTGCTTACTATATCGAATGTTGGCATAATTCTTATACTATTGGGAAATTAAGTTTTTGTTGATATATTTAATTGTCTGCAAATTTAGCTTTAATCACTTTAAATTCCCTAACCTTAAATTATGAAGTCAAGTAAAAGCAAAACCAACAAGAAAGCTGCTAAAAAAACTACCCGTCGGGCCGAAAAGAAAGAATTAGAGGAATCGATAATGGATAGGTTCAGCGAGGTGATTTCGAACTTAGGACACGACGCCAGTAAATTAGGGAAAGACATTCAAAAGGCAAGCAGACAACTCGCAAAAAAGCTTGCCGATAAATTTCACGAAGTCAAAGAAGCGGTAGGGGATAAAATTGAGATTTCTAACAAGAGCAAGGTAAAAATAAAAAAGCCGTTAACTACTCCCAGAATTCCAACTTCTAAATCGGTTGCGAAAGCAGAGAAGGTTGTAGCGAGAGTTAGTAGAATTAATGCTGAGGTAAAACCTAAACGAGCTTATACTCGTCGTGCCATAATTCCGGTGGACGGAGAAAAGAGGGCTATCTCAAGCGCTTCTAAAGCTTCCAAACCTTCGGCACCAAAATCAGCGATTGCGAAGAAGCCCGCTACTTCCAGGACGCCAAAAGTGAAAGTTTCGGCTAAAGCAGAACCACCAACTGTTGCTCCAAAAGCTACCGAACAAAACGGCAACCCTCAGGATGAAAATAACAACACGATATAGTATGTTAATCTGAGGTTAATATTCAGTTAACAAGATATTTTTCATATTTGCATTCCTGACTTCTTTCGGTCGGGATTGTTTATTTATATACCATGCCTAAAAACATTCCGCTGATTAATCGAGAAATCAGTTGGTTATCTTTTAATGACCGGGTTTTGCAGGAAGCGGCGGATAAAACTGTTCCTTTAATAGAGCGTGTACGATTCCTGGCTATATTTTCATCTAATCTTGATGAATTTTATAGAGTTAGGGTGGCTACATTGAACCGCCTTTCAAAAATCAATAATAAGGCAAAGGAGTTAATCGGATATAGCCCCAAAAAAACTTTAGCACAGATCAAAAGTATAGTGGTAAGGCATGAGCGCAAGTTTAACCACTTGTATGAGGATGACATTATAAAGGAACTTGCTCTTCAAAAAATCTTTATAATCACCGAACAGCAGCTGAATGTCTCGAGAGGCCAGTTTGTTAAAAACTATTTTCGTGAACGAGTATTGAGTACACTTGTGCCGGTTATGTTGAACCTCGAAGATCCGTTTCCGGAGCTTAAAGACCGCGGTATTTATTTCTTAGTTCGGCTGACCAGGTCAAACAGCCCAAAAGCAAGATTTGCTCTCATTGAGATTCCAACCAGTGATCTGGACCGATTTGTGGTTCTGCCCGAAACCAATCAATTGAAATATGTGATTCTGGTGGATGATATAATCCGGTATTGTCTGGATGAGATATTTTTCATTTTCGATTTTGATAAGATAGAAGCCTTTTCAATTCAGCTTACACGCGATGCAGAGCTGGATCTTGACCGACAAGTAAGTGAGAAATTTATTGATGCTCTTGCTAAAAGTTTACAGAAACGGGGGAAGGGTAAGCCAATGCGATTGCTTTATGATACGGCAATGCCGCTTGATATGCTCACCTTTCTGGTTGCCCAATTAGATTTATCGGCCGATGGGTTAATTCCGGGAAACAGGTATCATAATTTTAAGGATTTTATTAATTTCCCAAATGTCGGAGGGCCGGAGTTAGAATATCGAAAAACGCCCCCATTGCCTCTAAGGGATCTGAATACAGGCGAAAGTATGTTCGCACAAATCGCGCACAAAGACTTTCTTATCAATTTACCTTACCAGGCATTTGATTACATTATACATTTTTTACGAGAAGCTGCTATAGATCCGAAGGTTAAAGAGATCAGCGTAACATTATATCGGCTTGCCGAGAATTCAAGAATTATTAATGCGTTAATAAATGCCTCAAAGAACGGCAAGAAGGTGAATTGCCTGCTCGAATTGAAGGCCCGGTTTGATGAGCAAGCCAATATTTATTGGACTACAAGGCTGGAGGAAGAGGGAATAATTGTTAATTATGGAATGCCCGATTATAAAGTTCATTCAAAAATCTGCCTTGTTAAACGTATTGAAAAAGGGAAAAGTGTTTATTACGCTAATTTAGCCACCGGTAATTTTAACGAAAAAACTGCCCGAACATACTGTGATCACAGTCTTTTCACCGCAAATCCAAATATTACACTCGAACTTGGCAAGTTGTTTATTGGCTTAGAGAAAAAGGTGTTTTACCGTGGGTACAAACACCTGATCGTTTCCCCACTTGAAAGTCGCGAAAAGTTATACGCCCTGATTGATAACGAAATTAAACAGGCCAAAGCCGGTAATACGGCTTATATGATTTTGAAGATGAACAGTCTGAGTGATGAGGGCATGATCGGGAAACTGTATGATGCCAGCAATGCAGGAGTTCAGATTCAGCTCATCATACGCGGTATGTGCTGCTTAATTCCCGGACTTGAAGGGTATAGCGAGAATATAACGGTGCGAAGTATCGTTGATAGATTTTTGGAACATGCAAGGGTTTGGATATTCGCTAACAGCGGCAAGGAGTTGATGTACCTTAGTTCGGCAGATTTGATGACCAGAAATATTGATCATCGGGTGGAGGTTGGCTTCCCGATTTTTGATAAGGATATCAAGCAGGAGATCAGAGATATTATTGATATTCAATTGAAGGATAATACGAAGGCCAGAGAAATTAACCAGTACAATAATAACAGGTATCTTCGTGGCCGTCTTAAAACAGCATATCGTGCTCAATCGGATATCTACACTTATTTGAAATATAAAAACAGTAAACCTTGAGATACGCTGCTATTGACATTGGATCAAACGCTATAAGACTTCTTATTGCGGATATAATTGAGAGTGAAAAGGAGACTTCCTTCAAGAAAAACACCCTTGTTCGGGTGCCTTTAAGATTGGGAGACGACGCTTTTTTGGATAAAAAAATATCTTCTAAGAAAGCTGAAGAGCTTTTGAAGACTATGCAGGCGTTCCGTAATCTGATGGATGTTTATCACGTAGAAGATTATATGGCTTGTGCAACCTCTGCAATGCGGGAAGCGACAAATGGCCCGGAGATGGTCAAGCTGATTCGGTCTAAAGCGAACATTAACCTCGAAATTGTCGAAGGGCAACGAGAGGCAAATATCATTTATAGTAGCCATATTGAACAGCACCTTGATCGTAAAAAGAATTATCTGTACATCGATGTAGGCGGCGGAAGCACAGAATTATCTGTGTTTTCTGCGGGGGAGATAGTTTCTTCCCGTTCCTTCAATCTCGGAGGAATACGCATTCTTGATAATCAGGATAAAGAAGAAACCTGGTTTGAAATGAGAGATTGGATTAAAGAACAAAACCGGACACATAAAAATCTCCTCGGTATTGGCACAGGTGGAAATATAAACCGTTTGTATAAAATGGCTGATGAGAAGGAGGGTATACCAATGAGTTTTACTAAATTAAGGTCGCTTCATTCTTATTTAAATTCATACTCTTTAAAAGAGCGTATTAATGTTTTGGGGTTGAATCCAGACCGGGCCGACGTAATCATTCCGGCTAGTGAGATTTACCTTACTGTGATGAAATGGGGAGGGGTAAAACAGATTTTTGTTCCCAGAGTGGGACTGGTTGACGGAATAATCCAACTCTTGATAGAAAAAAATCTTCAACCAGGGTAATTCCACCTGGCTGCTTCCTGTCAATTTTGCTTTGCTAATAACTGTATCTTTAGTTCGCTAATACCTCAGGCTCGTTTTTAATGAAAGATTTATCATAAAGTATTTCTCATTAGACATTCTTGTTTTCCTTGTACTCCTGGAACAGTGGAATCGCTTTAGTGCCCCTCAGAACGATTGAAAATTCTTGAGAAACACTCGGTAGGAATCCGAAACGCTCTGGTGGCCCTTTGCCATTGGTTCACGTGATTTTGAATAACTATAATCAAAAGTGCGGTGAGTGGTTGACATATGAACCCGCTTCCCCGCATTTGAATTAACAAGTCAAACATGAACTAGCAAGGTCGAAAAAGTTATCGCTGATTATTTGTCGTTCGGATCAAAAGAAAAATCTTTAATCATTAAATTAGTATACCTGACGACTTAGAGTTCTCAAACCGAACTCAATAGTCATCAATTTTAACAGCAACGGTTATGGAAACACAAGAAAAAAAAATAATGGTCGAAACCACTGTTCACGCACCGGTAGAAACAACCTGGGTATACTGGACTGAGCCTGATCATATAATGAAGTGGAATAATGCTTCTGACGATTGGCACACTCCGCATTCAATAAACGATCTTAGAGTGGGTGGCAAATTCTTATCAAGAATGGAAGCCAGAGACAAGAGTTTTGGATTTGACTTCGAAGGAATTTACGATCAAGTAATTCCGAACAAATACATTGCTTATACTCTTGGTGACGGCAGAAAAGTTCAAATAACTTTTACAGATCAGGGGAACTCAACCCAAATATCTGAGATATTTGATCCTGAGAGCACAAATTCAGTTAAATTACAAAGGAGCGGATGGCAGGCGATATTAGATAATTTTAAGAAATACGTCGAAGGCAATTAGTCTGAAATTAACCTTGTTTTAAATAGTGTGGAAAATTAATGGTTGTTTTCATCCTGCTAGTTCACAAGATGAAAACAACCTGGAAAACAATTATCTGTTTTGTGAACGCAAAATATCGCGAATGTCGGCAAGTAAAGCTTCTTCCTTTGTAGGAACGGCTGCAGCAGGTGCAGCTTCTTCTTTTCGTTTTAAACTGTTAATCAATTTAATAATTGCAAAAATACAGGCTGCTATTATTAAAAATTGAATTGCAATATTTATGAAATTTCCGTAACGGATTGCCACCTCAGTCACCTTTGTAGAAGTATCTTCAGGTACAAGTACCCACTTCTTTTCTGCAAAATCAATTCCTCCCAGAATGTAACCCAAGGGAGGCATAATGATGTCATCTACCAGGGATGTTACAATTTTACCAAATGCGGCACCAATGATCACACCGACGGCAAGATCAATTACATTGCCTTTGGAAATAAACTCTTTAAATTCTGAAATTACACTCATGGCTTTAAGGTTTTAAGTTGAATATTTTAAATATAGAATAAAAATAATTATTTCTCTAAAAAGGTAATTTGTAAAGGGACTATTTGTAAGCAGTTTTTCCTGACAATAAGCGGCGATAATATATTGCTGCCGAAACCGATGGCTTGATAAACCTATCTTTGTGAAGTATCGTCAAATTTGATTAGTATTTCAATGACCCAAAATCAAAATGTTCTAATTATTGGTTCAGTTTGGCCCGAACCTCAATCCTCGGCAGCCGGTGTCAGAATGATGCAGCTGATTAAATTTTTCCTTTCTAATGGGTCAAAGGTAACTTTTGCCAGTGCTGCCGCCGACAGTCCTTATTGCGCAGATTTATCAAGCTTACATGTGGAGAAAGCAAAAGTGGAGTTGAATAGTTCGGACTTTGATCGATTTATTCGTCAGTTAAGTCCGTCTATCGTTGTCTTTGACCGGTTTATGGTAGAAGAGCAATTCGGATGGCGGGTATCAGAGCAATGTCCAAATGCTTTGCGGATTCTAGATACAGAAGATCTGCACTGTTTACGCCGTGCTCGCCACCAAGCCATCAAGGAGTTAAGGGAATTCAACACAGATGATCTCCTTTCGACTGATGTGGCAAGGAGGGAAATCGCAAGCATATTGCGAAGTGATATTTCACTTATTATTTCCAGTTACGAGTTAAAACTTCTTAAAGAAGTATTTAAAGTAGATGGAAGTCTTCTATACTACCTCCCATTTATGACCCATAGGCTCGACTTGAAACAGATTTCACAGAAGCTGTCATTCACAGAGCGTCAGAATTTTATAAGCATTGGTAATTTCCTCCATGAGCCTAACTTTGACTCTGTTAAATTTTTAAGAGAAGACATATGGTCATTAATCAGAAAATCTCTGCCGGAAGCTGAATTACATATTTATGGAGCATATCCGACTCAAAAGGTCCTTCAGCTACATAACCCGAGGGAAGGTTTTCTGATAAAAGGACGAGCAGATAATGCGATGACGGTGATGGAGCACGCCCGGGTGTGCCTGGCACCTTTACGCTTTGGCGCAGGCTTAAAAGGTAAGTTGCTGGAGGCAATGAAGTGTGGAACCCCGAGCGTAACAACAACTATTGGCGCAGAAGCAATGCATGAAAGCTTGCCTTGGAATGGAGCTATCTTCGACGACCCGAATCAAATTGCTGAAGCTGCTATCAAGCTGTATACTGATAAAAGGTTATGGACCAACGCCCAGCAAAACGGAGTACAGATTGTAAATCACTTTTTTTCTGACGAACATTTCAACGCAAACTTTTCTACCAAGCTTACAAACCTTAGGGATGAGCTAGCAGTCCACCGGCTGAATAATTTTACCGGATCGATGTTAATGCATCATACAATGGCAAGTACCAAATTTATGTCAAGGTGGATTGAGGCAAAAAACCAGAAAGTTCTTAACTTCTCGGGTGATACTGAATGATTGCTTCGCGTAAATAATTTCGATCCAGATGTGTATAGATTTCAGTGGTAGTAATGCTTTCATGGCCAAGCATTTCTTGCACGGCTCGTAAATCAGCACCACCTTCCACCAGGTGAGTAGCAAAGGAATGCCGGAAAGTATGCGGACTGATGCTTTTCTTCAATCCAATCTCTTTAGCAAGATTCTTTATGATAATGAAGACCATAACTCTTGACAGCGAACTTCCCCTTCTGTTAAGAAATACGAAGTCTTCTTTGCCAGTTTTAATATTTAGATGCACCCTGATATCATCCAGATAGATCCTAAGAAATTTCACCGCTTCTGAACCGATGGGCACTAGTCGTTCTTTATTTCCTTTGCCCGTTATTTTAATAAACTCGACATCCAAAAACAGGTTTGATATTTTAAGGCTACACAATTCGGTGACCCTCAACCCACAACCATAAAGAACCTCAAGCATTGCTTTGTTTCGCATCCCTTCATGAGTTGATAAATCAATAGCAGATATCAGCTTATCTACTTCGATAATATTGAGTGTATCCGGTAATTTTCTGCTCATGCGCGGGCTTTCCAGCAAAGAGGAGGGGTCTGCCTGGAGGAGGTCTTCCAATAGAAGATATTTAAAGAAAGCCTTTAATCCTGATATGACCCTTGCCTGAGTAGCGGGAAGCATCCCCAGCTGAGCAACCCAAAAAACAAAGTTTTTTAAGTCATCAGTTGTTATCTGTAAAGGATCCCGATCCAGTTCATGAGCAGTTAAATACTGCTGAAGCTTTCTAACATCATGAATGTACGCTTCAATAGTGTTAGAAGACAAAGATCTTTCAAGACGCAGATATACTTTGAAGCCTTTTAAAGCTGATTGCCAGTCCAATTTGTTTTTATAAGTTTGGATATTAAAAGCCGGGGGCTTTTAAACTACTACTAATTTCAAAAATCTAATTTCAAAAATCTCATATTTCAGCGAATGAAACTTCAGATAATTAACGGTCCAAATTTAAACTTATTAGGAGTTCGCGAACAATCTATTTATGGAAACAGCGATTTCATTACATTTTTGGAAGATCTTAAGGGGAAATACAGCATCCTTGAAATAGATTACTTCCAAAGCAATGTGGAAGGTGAATTGATCAATAAGCTGCATGAAGTGGGCTTTAGCTTTGATGGTATCATTTTGAATGCTGGGGGCTACACCCATACATCGATAGCCATCGCAGATGCAATTGCGGCTATAAATTCGCCCGTAGTTGAGGTGCATGTTTCTAATATTTATGCTCGCGAAGAATACAGGCATGTTTCGTTAACCGGCAAGAACTGCAAAGGTGTGCTTACTGGTTTTGGGTTGGATGGCTACAGGCTTGCTGTCGAGAGTTTTTTATAGAGCCGTGAAATAGTCGTTCTATTCTAGTTTTTTCAGAGATTGGCGTTATAGACTGCTCAGTCTGTTTGAAGGTAGTGACAATGTATTCTTCCAATTGTTTTTGTTTCGCTAAACAAAAAGCCTCAAAACTACTTTAAGCTTATTGTAAGAATTTTATGACTGTTCGAGTTAACGATATATAAAGTCTTTTCATGAACCAGCATACCTGTCGGAAAATTTAAACCCTCTTCCCGGGAACTCGGAAAACCATCTGCATCATCGTAGGGATATTGATCGTTTATTTCGTAGGAGTTTGAGGCAAGTTCAGTAAATGCCAAATCTTCAACAGAAACCGCCGACACCGAAAAAGAAAAAGTCTTTCTGGAAGGTTTTCCAGAATTAAGATTCACAACAAGCCTGCCTTCCGGCCCAAATGTAATTCCTCTGATGGTATGGACATTCCCCGGTTCATACTCGCTTGAACTTTTCACTAATGTTGTTACTTCCCCGGAGTGGGTTACTTTTCGAATAATTGGAAAATAACCACCACTCACATAAATAGACCCATCGGGCCCTAATGTTATAAATTGCGGATAATCAAATTGAGCTTGAGGGCCAGTTCCGTCCATAGGTGCGTTACCGGGAATAAAGTTATTATTCCCACCGGCAATTGTACTCACCTTTCCGTTTGAGTAAAAGCGAATTGCATTATTTTTTGTATCCAGGATATACAAGCAATCGTTTTTATCGAAAGCTAAGCCCGATGGTTCGTGAAAGGTTGCCTCTATAGCAGGCCCATCTTTCATGATATCCTGGCCTAAAGTTCCAGCGATTAATCCGACGCTTCTACCATCAGGGCGGATCATTTTGATTTGATTACCTTCAGAAATATAAACATCACCAGCTTTGTTTACCGCAATTCCGTTAATGCTTTGTATTCCCGATTGTGAACTGGCAACATCGAAAAATGTTGATACGATACCATCCGGGGTGATTTTTCTGATTTTAGTGCCCGTAACTAAAAAAGGCTGTTTGCCAATCGCTGATCCACCATCTACTACGTAAAGTGATTTATCAGGACCAATAGCAATATGGGTTGGGTATAGAAACTGCGCCTCTAGCACAGGTCCGTTTTTGCGGCCTGCGGTTGTTCCTGCATACACTTCCAAGCTTAAATCTTCACTTGTGTTCACAAATTGAGCGTGTTCTTTATCGCATGCGCCAAAAAAAATTACCAGAATAAGCAAGCTTCGTTTCCTAAGACCGTAATTAGTTTTCATAGCAGATGATTTTAGGTAAATAAATTTACCTTAATGCTTGCTTAAAGCCTATGAAAAAGAGTTGTTGGGAAGATAAATGTATACTGGTGTGTAATTTATCTCACTTTTTGAGATAAGTAAATCACTCCGTATTGTAGTCTTTTCTTTACCCTATAGACAATCCAACTCTAACAAAAAAGGACATGGTCTAAGTGGATAGGGGCTGGCAATTAGAAGTCCTTGAATCCTTCACAACAGGTTTTTAATCTATTTCCATTGCTGTTGCTTCTTCTTTTCCCGCAGTCTCACCCTTATCCTTTTCTTTGTCTAACTTAATCTCCGCAATTGCCTCGGAATAAATAAGTCCGGTTTTAGCAGCGTGTTCAGCTGCCTCAACAGTATTATCAACTATCACCAGTTCCACGTAGTCCTTTAATTCTGTTGAAATATCAGTTGCTATTTTCTCCCGTTGCGCTAACTGAACATCACGAATGTAGATTGCAAGAATGCGGCCGGGGTATTTCTTTACAACCTCTCTGTAAATTTTTGGATCTTCCTGTCCGCTGTCCCCAATTAAAACGAAATTTAAAAGGGGATAAGTAAGGAGAATATTTTCAATTTCTTTAAATTTATGCCCCATGTGACCCGAGCTGATAAACTTATTATCCTGAAGGCCAAAATCACGGAGAAGAAGCGGACCTTCGGGAATCTCATTTAAATCTAAAAAGTCTTTCAGAAGGTCATACATGTTCCACGGACTGCTGGATACGTAAAAGAATGGATTGTTTCGCTGTCCATTCCGGCCGAGCTGCAAAGCCTTATAAAACTCAGATACTCCCGCAAAAGGAAGCCGGGTACGTGCATTGTGAAGAAAAACTTTTCTTGACATAGCCAAAACATCCGTCGCGCTGGTTTGCACCACAGTATCGTCTATGTCGCTTATAATACCATACTCAGCGTCTAAAGGAGGCACTAAAACTTCGGCTATACCCTTTAAACCAGGCGAAAATGGGACAGGAGCTTTCATTAGTTGAATGTCTATCTCATGCCACATATCCATCCATTCTATAGGTGTTTCCGGAGCAAGGTTTAGCATGAAGTAACCTTCTTCATCTGTTACTACGATGTGCTCCTGGTCCTGGAAACATACTTTCAAAGATGCGCCCGGAATCTCATCACTTTGAAAGCGATGGTACATATTAACCAGGTTATTAACGATCGTATCATTATCGGTAGCAGCATCAATGCCTTTATCCTCTAGCACGCGACCCTTTATATACAACCTATTCATCGTTCCATAACTTCGGTAGGTGACAATCTGCAGCGGATCATTTAATTTAAGTCGCTTCCTGAGATTAAAAAACAGGTCGTCAAATTTTTGTTCAACATCGGAACTCACATCACTAAATAATTTCTTCCAATCAGCCATCCTAATAGTTCTTATATCTTCGGTAAATAAAATCAACGTAATTTTAAAACATGTGTTTAATATAATTGGTATTTGATTCCAATCTCCGTACTAATTACTAACTACTCAATACTATGATAAATAAACCGGACAGTTTAATCTTTGATATGGACGGCACCCTTTGGGATGCCGCCGATACGTATGTGGCTTCATGGAATGAGGGTTTCAAAAATGAGAATATAGATAAGATTATAAGCCGCGCAGATCTCAGTCACATGATGGGTTGGGAAAAGCGAAAAGTCCTAGAACATGTGATGCCCGATTTCGATGAAGAAAAGCAAGAGCGGATCTTCAGGTCAATTAACGAAGTGCGAGCGGAACTGATCCCGCAAATGGGTGGCGTCCTTTACGGAGGCGTAAAGGAAGGGCTGGAGCAGCTAGCCACTAAATATCAGTTATTTATAGTAAGCAATTGCCCGGATAACGTAATCAAACAATTTATGGAGTGGGCAAATATTGAACATTTGATTACCGATGAAATGGCCCATGGGGTAAATTCAAAACCCAAGCACTACAATATCAGGTTGCTTATTGACAAGTATAAGCTTAGCAACCCGGTGTATATTGGAGACACTGAAACCGACAGCGAAGAAAGCCGGATGGCAGAAGTGCCATTTGTGTTTCTGAGTTACGGATTCGGGAAAACAGATCAATACGATCTAAAATTTGATGACTTTGAAAGTTTTACCTCCTATTTTATGAACCTGGCCAAGACAGATGCTTAAAACTTCAAATCAGAAAACCGCTTGATTCCTCGAACAAAGAAATCCCAAACCACACTTCCACGATATAGTCCGGCAGAGTTGAACCGTGACTTGTCGGTATGATTCTTTTTACGGTTGCCGTTCAGATTGCCAAAAAAGTAAAAGTGCGCTTTGCTTATAGCTAGCGCATTTTTTGCGCTTCCCTGGAGGAGGTACTTAACTAATGATAACAGGTCGAGCCAAAAACGGACGAAAATTATACGAAAAGCCTTTCCTGGCGGAAGATTTTTCTGAAGCATTACCAGGTTATTTCGAAAATTCAGATAAGTCTTGTAAGCGCTTTCCGCGTTTAGGGTCCCTCCGCCAACATGATAAACTTCGGAAGCTGGGCAATACATGATCTTGAAACCTTTATTCTTTAACCGCCAACAAAGATCGATTTCCTCCATATGAGCAAAGAAATCAGCATCCAATCCCCCTGATTCATCCCAGACTGCCTTTCTTATGAAAAACGCGGCACCCGATGCCCAGAAAATTTCAGTTGCCTGATTATATTGTCCCTCATCTTTTTCAACCGCGTCAAACATTCGTCCACGACAAAAAGCATAGCCGAAGCGGTCTAAAAATCCGCCTGCCGCGCCTGCGTACTCGAATTCCTTTTTATTGTGATAGGAGAGTATTTTCGGTTGCGCAGCCGCAATAGCCCGGTCACTCTCCATCAGTTCAATAACAGGTTCAAGCCAATTGACAGTTACTTCTACATCAGAATTTAGAAGGACATAATAATCGCCTTCTACCTGCTTTAAAACTTCGTTATATCCGCCAGCAAATCCCAGGTTTTTTCCTGTGGAAATTACTTTGACTGATGGATAATTCCTTTTAATAAATGCCACAGACTGATCTGTAGAAGCATTATCTCCCACAACTATCTCCAAATTTGGATAGGAACTTGCCAATACCGATGGAAGAAATTTTTCCAGGTAATTTTTCCCATTCCAATTCAAAATAACAACGGCAACTTTAGGAAAATACATTATAGATTAATTTCTTGAGGAGTGAACTTCCAGCGCTTGTGCGACCAAAGCCACAATTCGGGCCTGCGACGGATTATCTGTTCTAACTGTTGAGCGTTCCAATCCGTAATTTCATATTCGGAAGTAACAGCAGGATTTTCGGTAATGGTGATAAAAGTATATTGATAATGCCCTCTTCTTGGGCGCTCTGTCTGTACAAATATGACCGGGTGATTGGTCGCCCTGGCGATTTTCTCCAGTCCAAGGAACACTGCTGTAGGTTGGTTTAAGAAGTTAGTGAAATACTTTGATTCATGCCTGGTAGGTGTTTGATCGCTTGCAAAACCAACCATATACTTTTCATTTTTCATCTCAATGATCTTACGCAGGGTAAGCTTCATCGGAATCATTACTGACCCAAACCGCGACCGCATCTTGTTAAGATATCCTTCAAAAATTTTATCACTGAGGGGTTTGTAAATGACAAGCATATTTTCATTGAATCGCAGCGGCATAAAAAGATTGCCCCATTCCCAATTTCCGTAGTGACCGGTGGCCAATAGAACAGAATGACCACGATCAAAATACCCCTGAAGTAATTCAGGATTAGTAATATGACAGCGGGCTGTAATGTCTTTTGCGGAAATGGAATTCATTTTTAGCGATTCCATAATCATATCTGCCAGGAAACGATAGAACTTCCGTTCAATCTGATTTCTTTGCTCATCTGATTTTTCCGGAAAAGCATTCGCAAGGTTGGATTGGGTAACCTTTCGGCGATATTTTACGAGGTAGAAGAGTACGATAAATACAAGATCCGCAAGCAGGTACAACAACCAAAAGGGGAGATGGGAGATAAGAGATAGAAAAAATGTATTAAGCCTGCTTAGACTCGTATTCATCTGCTTGGGATTATCGACTGCTTAAGGCCTTTAAGTTTGCCGGTAATGTAATTTGTTATTCTTACGGTTCTTTTGGAGCCGGAAGCTTTAATCCTTAATTTCGACAAAAAAATTGTCTGCAAACTTAACGTATACGATGCAAAAAGGAGCAATTTTCCCGTTATTTTATCACCCGCCCGTAGAGTACTTTAGCCGTTTAATAACACATAAAGAAAATGTTCTGCTCGAAAAGCATGAGCATTTCCCAAAACAAACATTTCGGAATCGCGCATCTATCCATTCGCCTAATGGAAAGTTAGACCTGATTGTTCCCGTTATCAAAGGATCAAACGTGCATACTCCGCTTAAGGACGTCCGCATAAGTTATGAGTTTAACTGGCAACGTATGCACCTGATGAGTTTGCAAACCTCATACAGAAGTTCGGCTTACTTCGAATTTTACGAAGACAGTCTTCTCCCTTTTTACGAAAAGAAATGGGAATTTCTTTGCGATTATAATGAGGCTATCCTGCTCTTCCTGCTAGGGGCTCTGAAGCTTAACGTCAATTATCAGTTTACTGATGAATATGAAAGTTCCTACGCAGATCTTACTGACTATCGCGAGATCATTCATCCGAAGAAAGAATCCCCAATAAATTTTAAAACCTACTTTCAGGTGTTTGAAGAAAAAAACGGCTTCCTGAAAAATTTAAGCATTCTTGATCTGTTATTTAACCAGGGTCCACAGAGCAGCAAATATCTTATGTAATGGGAAAGATAAAACGTATCCGGGTTAAATCAAATAACCACAGAACCACGCCGGGAAGTAGTCCCGGGTTACTCGAACTACTAGAGTCTGACCTTAAGCCAAAAATCACTATTCATTCATATGACGATGATCACTATGAAGAAAAAGTAACAGAAAAATACACGGAAATTGATGAACAGTTAGCTAAATTTCCGAATTATACACATTGGGTTCACATTGAGGGCCTTGGCGACAAGAAATTATTTGAGTACCTCGAGCAGAGGTTTAATATCCATAAGCTCGTTCTGGAAGATATCAGCAGCAGCCGTCAAAGGCCTAAACTGGATGAATCTGAGCATTATTTATTCGCAATCAGCCGTTCATTGTACATCAACGAAAACCTGGAAGTTGATAATGAACAGCTTTCCTATCTTCTTTTTTCAAAGATTCTGATCAGCTTTCAACAATCCTACACTTCATTTTATGAACCTGTCATTAACCGTCTGAAGACTGATAAAGGCAGCATTCGCACAAGCGGGTCCTCATATATGCTGTATTCACTAATGGATGTTGTTGTCGATAACTACTTCGAACTGATCAATCGTTTAGGCGATGAACTCGAAACGCTGGAGGAATTGTTATACCGGCAACCCCGCAAATCAATGATGTATGATATTCAGGCTATTAAACGAGCGATGATATTTATTCGCCGCGCTGTATGGCCTGAACGGGATAAGATTAATGACATGATTCGCAGCGATTCGCCATTGATACTCGCGGAAACCAAAACCTTTTTGCGCGATACCTACGACCATACCATGCAGATCATTGACCTGGTGGAAAGCTACCGTGATATCACCACCGGCTTAATTGATATGAATCTTTCCATCATCAGTAACCGAATGAATGAAATTATGAAAGTGTTGACAATTATCTCCTCCATATTCATTCCCTTAACCTTCATCGCGGGCGTATATGGGATGAACTTTTCATATCAGGATCCGGAAACTGGTAAGATTCTGAAACACAATATGCCTGAACTTTATGCAGAGAACGGCTATGTTTATACAATGATTGCCATGTTTTTCATCGCTCTTATCCAAATCATTTATTTCTGGCGCAAAGGCTGGTTAAATTCCAGGAATTAATTTATGCACTGGTCCAAACGGTTACTTTTGAACCGTAAACTTTTTCATGCGATTTTTAACATTGCCCCCCGGCAGGAACAAACCGATAAATTTTGCCAGAGTGTTCTCTGATAAATAATTTTACAAAAACCTCAAAGAATAGAATTCAGCCAAAAGGAAGTTTTGTCGCCCTGTTTTCCTATTTTTAGCGCCTGATGCAATCTTTTGAGTTAAATAAAACCGATGTTCTTCGTTTCAAGCAAGCCCTTGAAAGCGATGATGAAGAGCTGTTGAAGCTGGTATCAGAATACCATGCTTCAGAGATTGCGATCTTATTCGAAAGTCTTCCACAAGAGTCGCGTGCTCGAATTATCAGTATTCTTCCTGCTGATACCGCCTCTGAGATCATCTCAGAGATGGATGCTGAGTTCCATCCTGAAAAGCTTCTTGAAAATCTGCATCCTGAGCGTCGGTCTGAAATTGTTGAAGAGCTTGACTATGATGATGCGACAGATTTAATCAGCCAGCTCCCTGAAGCACAGCAGCAGGAAATTCTGAAGCACATAGACGAAGAAGATGCTTCCCATATTCGCTCTTTATTAAAGTACGAAGAAGATACAGCGGGTGGTATAATGAACACCCAGGTAATCAAAATCAACGCAGATCTAACCAAGAAAGAAGCGCTGGATGAAATTATCCGCCAAAGCGAAGAGATGGAGGAATTCTATACCATCAATGTTATCGACAGGCACAATGTTCTCAAGGGGATCGTCTCATTAAAAGATATTATTAAATCGCGTAACACTGTTCAAATCAGCGAATTGATACAGGCTGATTTCGTATACGTGAAAGCTGAAACCGATCAGGAGGAAGTGGCACGTTTAATTTCACAATACAATCTAACTAGTATTCCAGTTGTCGACGACCAAATGCATTTGCTTGGCCGTATCACTTTCGATGACGTTATCGACGTTATGGAGGAGGAGAATACCGAGGATATATTGAAAATATCGGGAGTATCTGAGGATGAGGAACTTGCAGGTAATTGGAAGGAAGCCGTAAAGAGTCGCCTTCCCTGGCTTATTTTAAATCTCGGAACAGCATTCCTGGCTGCCTCGGTGATCCGCTATTTTGACGACACCATTGTAAGACTAGGCATCCTGGCAGGTTACATGACCATGATTGCTGGTATGGGCGGGAACGCCGCAACCCAGGCTTTGGCGGTTACCGTAAGGCGGATCTCCTTAACTGATCTGACAGATAACCAGGCTTATCGAACTGTATTAAAGGAGTTTACCGTAGGTTTAATAAATGGAGCAACTAACGGCTTGATCATTTTTCTCTTCGCTGTTTTCTACGATCAAAATCCAATGCTTGGTGTAGTTATTTTTACCGCTATGACCGGCAACCTGATTATTGCGGGTGTCGCTGGTTCAGCAATCCCCCTGATGTTGAAACGTGTAGGTATTGACCCCGCTATCGCTTCATCTATTATCATTACCACTTTTACCGATGTATTCGGCTTCCTGTTGTTACTAGGTTTAGCGAGCAAACTTTTATTGTAAAACATCCCACAGTGATTTAATAAACCGGTTTCCGTTCAACGAAAATTCTAATCTCTGATAGTTTTACAGGAAGCATTTACAACCCTCATTAGCGATCATGTTTTTTTCTAGTCAGCTAATTAAATAATTAGAGGATTAGCCTGTCCATTCTTCAGCATCTTCAAGATAAACCATGCATCAAATCAATACATCGGTCGGGTCTTGTTCGGGTCTTCTTCGTGTTTTGCCACTAATTTAGCGGCAAGACACGAACATGCTACGAACCAGGTAGGTAGGAAGGAAGTATGTGTTATCCTGAAATAGCTTTGCAGATAGCGAACGGATTAGGGATTAAGCTTGACAAATATAAATGTCATACTGAATAAACTTTACATGCCTTTCGATCATACGGTTTTAACTTTATAATGCTTTTAGTCATCAGAAAACACTTTGAGTTAATTTTGATTGCCTGATGTATAACATTCAGCTGTGTCTCTCAATCCATTCTTGATGGCTGCATCGTTTTTCATAAAAACATTTTTAAAGTTGGTTGTTCAAGATAGGAATGAATGAATATATACTGATACTCACGGTAATAGGCTTTGCCGCTCTTTCCATGGCCTGGATGCCGGCTATCACTGCAAAGACGGGAATTTCTTATTCAATTATTTATGTCGCTTTTGGAGCGTTATTATATAGTTTCTTCGACTTTCTACCAAAACCTGACGTTGACCGGCATGAGGTCGTTGCGGTTCATTTGACCGAACTGGTAGTTATAATCTCCCTAATGGGAACGGGACTTAAAATTGATCAGCCATTTTCTTTCAGAAACTGGCGGGTTCCGTTCAGGCTTATCATCATCACCATGATTTTGTGTATTGCACTGGTTACGGTAATGGGTTGGTGGGCTTTTAAATTTGACTGGGCCTCGGCATTATTGCTGGGTGCTGTATTAGCTCCAACGGATCCAGTTCTGGCATCTGACGTGCAGGTGGGACCGCCCCATGAAGAGGAGGTGGATAACGTCAAGTTTTCATTAACTGCTGAAGCGGGACTGAATGATGGCTCTGCCTTTCCCTTTGTATGGCTTGCAATAACGCTTGCCATAATCGCTGGCAATGGCAACGCAAGCATACAGGAGTGGCTTTTGATGGATGTATTTTACCGGATTGCCGCTGGCGTAGCCTGTGGTTTTATTCTTGGTAAAATTCTTGGTTACCTGGTTTTTGACCTTCCAGAGAAAAGGAATTTTTTACTAACCAGAGATGGCTTTATTGCCATCGCGGCTACCTTGCTTGTATACGGTATTGCCGAATTAATTCATGGTTATGGCTTTATAGCGGTTTTTGTTTGTGCTATAACAATGCGCGCCTACGAGCGGCAGCACAAATTTCATAAAAAACTACATGAATTTACAGATCAGATCGAACGGATCTTACTCGCAATTGTATTGATTTTATTCGGAGGCATTTTAGTAACCGGCATCCTGAAAAGTCTCACCTGGGAAATGGCGTTATTTGGAATTGCCTTCATCTTTATCATACGACCACTGACCGCTTATATCGCTTTAACCGGACCTAATCTACATTACAAAGAAAAAGGCATTATCAGTTTCTTTGGAATTCGCGGTATTGGCTCATTCTTTTACCTTTCGTTTGCTTTAAATCAAACCTTTTTCAACCATGGTAAAGAACTCTGGGCCATCGTATCATTTGTTGTTTTTATTTCGATAATTATTCATGGTATTACTGCAGCTTTCACGTTTAGGAAATTAGAGGAGCAACTTGCTGATGAGGATATCGAAATAATTGCCCCAAGAGAAAACTTATGAATGATACGTATTTGGATTGAAAGTCCGGGAAAGAATCATTCTACTAATATTGGTCAAACAGACCCGATGAATAATAGGTTTAAAGTGTTAGACAACAACTAAATGCATGAAACCCAAGATCATTTATTTTTACGATGCCTTATGTAGCTGGTGTTACGCTTTTAGCCCTGTGATGCAGGCCATACACGACAATTACTGCCATGAATTTGACTTTGAGGTATTGAGCGGCGGAATGGTATTGGGAGAAATAGCAACGCCGGGGTCACTGCTAACCGGTTCTGATTATGATAAGTACAAGGAAGTTTCAGAGATCACCGGCATTATATTTGGCCCGGCTTTTCTGCAAAATTTGGATAAGGGCGGAATGTTAATGTCCTCTGAGATTCCAGCTATTGCCCTTTCTGTATTCAAAAGTTTATTCGTTGAAAAAGCCTTGGATTTTGCCCGTAACATTCAGGAATCAATCTTTTTTGATGGTAGGGATGCAAATGATGTTGAATTATATCGGTACCTCGCCGTTAATTATGGTATTGATCCTGATACATTCGAAAGCAGAATGAATGATGAGCAGTTCAAAGAAGCGGCGCGCTACGATCTTGCACTAGGTAAACAATTGCAGGTGAGTAGTTATCCTTCTGCTTTCATACAGCAATCAGAAATGAAATTTTATCTGATAGCCCAGGGGTACGCTGATTATGAAACTATGGAACTTAGGATTAACAATATTAAACAGGAGATAGGACTTTAACCTTGGGAAGACAGCAGGTTGCTCACTTTCAAAATATCGGCGGTGGTTGTTTTAACAAGCTCAAGCTGCTCGGTCAAAAATCGGGAGTCGTAATCAAGGTTTTCCGAATCTCTGATTTCCGTAGTTAGAACGTTTTGTGATTCTATCTCTTTGATTGCCGGAAACTTAGGGTCACCTAACTGATAGATCGCTTCGTTTAAATGGTGCAGAGATTTCCGGATAAGTTTTATGTGATCCATATTTACGTTCTCTGACTTATTTTCTTGCAAAGTAGAAATAAGGGTAGCCGTATAAGAAGAAAGTACATGATTTAAAACAACAAATTTGTGAAGATCCTTCACGCTTTTCTGCTTGCTTTTTGGTTCAGACATCATTCGTTGAAAAGTACTCCCAATATTTGCTGAACTTACATATACCGCTTTTCGGGTTAGCTTATAGGCGGTGACATCCCAGTGCTTACCTGTCAGCATGTCGGCCACATTCAGCAGGTATTTATAATTAGCGACCAACACTTCGCGCATTGAACTATTCAATTGCTGATATTCCCATGTAGGAAGAATAAAATAGTTAGCTAGCAGTGCGATGGCGGAGCCGACCAATGTGTCCGTAATTCTTTCCTGAGCTATAAGCAAATTGTTTGAACTTCCAATAAAATGGAAAAGGATAAGGATGTAAGGCGTCATGAAAAGGACGCTTATTATATAATTAAGCCTTTGAAAGCTATATGCGGCGACCATAAATAACAATAGTAAGCTGAACAATACAGTCTGATCTTTAATTACCATCAAAATAAAGGCACCAGCCAACCCGCCGGCTAAGGTCCCTATCAGACGTTCATAATTTCGTTTTTTAGTTAAACTGAATCCGGGTTTTAAGATCACAAGGATGGTTAATAATATCCAGTAACTGTGATGGCCAAAGGGAAATAGTTTTGAAACCAGGTAGCCGATGAGCATAACCAGTGCAACCCGTATGGCATGCCTGAAATTTCCCGACTCCATATTTAGATTATTCCGCAGAAACTTAATGCCGTAGTCCTGATGGGACACAAATTTAGATAGGTCTGACTTTGACCTGATCTCTTGCTGAGCTAAGGTTTTAGGATTGAAATAGGAGTAGATCTTTTGCGTACGGTTAATCATATTACGCACATTGATCAGGATCTTTTTGAGAAGCAGGTTGTTCAAACCATGTTCTGTTTCCACAGAATCGATTTTAGTCTTTAATTTTTCCAGCTCTGATTGGAGGTTATTCATTCGTGCAACCGCGTAATTGCTGGTAATTATAAAACTTAGGTCTTCCAGTTCATCTGCAACTTTATTGATGATGGCCTTAAATTCCTTAAGTACCTCCGTTTTTCCATATGTATTTCTTAGTGCTTGGTAATCATAAAAGGTTGCCATGGTTTGTTCAAAAAGATCAATGATATCCACAAAAGTCAGGATCAACATACGTCCGGTAGGAGTCGAATCCTTCATTACCATCCGGCTTTTAAAGAGAATCTCCCTAACTGAATCCTGTAGCTGGTGAATGATAACCTGCTGATCAATCAGATCTTTATAGTTCTTTTCATAATTGGCATCGGTGTCATAAAAGGCAGCTTTTAACCGAACATACTTCGCCAGTTGTTTAATACACTCGCCCAGGGCCTGTTGTGCGGCTCGATAGGGTCGTATCTGAGCTACGGATAAGCTCAGCAGCATATACCAGATACCGCCGGTTAGTACATAGATTGCATGGCGGAGAGTGCCGGCCATAGTTAACTTCTGATCGATGCTGATGATCATGATCAGTAAGGCGGCCGTACCAACTGATGAGGCCCTGGTCCCATAAACCGAAAACATCGAGAAAAAGAAGCAAAGAACAAGGATCTCGATACCAAGCAGAATGGGAGATTGATTGATCAAACCAGTTATAATAGCAGTTAGGAAAGCGCAGAGATTACAAATTAGCATTCCGTTTCTTTTGTGAATAACGGGTCCGGGATTGTCCGCGATGCTAACCGCCACTGCTCCGAGAGATATCGTAATGCCAACCTCTATCTGATTGTAATGATAAAAGATTAAAGAGGGCAGGAGGACACCGCAAGTAATCAGAAGGCCGTCAGAGAAATACTGGCTGAAAATGAAGCTTTTTACCTCTCTGGTTTGAATCATTAAAAAAGGTTTGTAAAAGTGCTAAGATAATGTTTTGTCGTGCCATTATAAATCAGACACAGAAAAGCCCTGCATCGACTTTCTTTGGGAATAGGATACAGGGCTTTAGAAGAGGTGAATTATATTGCGGTTACCCGAACTTCTATATTGTTTTTAGTGGCTTTAGAGTAAGGACAAACGCGATGAGCTTTATCTGCCAGGTTTTGAGCTTCTTCAACAGGAATTCCAGGAATGTGAACATCCAGCTCCGCAGAGAGTGCGAAGGAATTTCCATCTTCATTAAATGATACGTGTACATCAACTTTCGCTTCAGACAGATCAATACCATCTTTCTCGGCTACTGCAGATAGAGCACCCAGGTAGCAAGAACCCCACGCTCCTGCAAAGAGTTGTTCCGGGTTAGATGCACCACCCTGACCACCCATCTCATGTGGCTTTCGCAGATCCATCTCTAAAATACCGTCAGACGATTTGATATGGCCGTTTCGGCCTCCTTTAGCTGTGACAACAGCTGTGTATAGCTTATTCATGCCCTGCTTTGTTTAAATACTGTGCCAAGAGGCGAAATTATTTCGATAAGATTTTCAGATATAGGATAATGCTCGGGATCGAATAAGCTTTTGTTAAAAGCGATCCTCTTCATTTATGTGAATTAACCGAATGAGGGATTTGTTAATAAACCGATGATAAAGGGCTTAAAAGGGTAATTAAGAGGAATTCTCACTGTTGATAACCGGTATAAAGCTGTTAATAAATTGTTTAAAAGAAATTTCATTTTTTACTTGACACGTATACATGTAATTGCCTACCTTAGAATTATCAAGAACGAAGTACTTTGACAGTCTGATAAAAGTCCACGAAAAATACGAAAAGCTTAGGCTTCACCGGTTTTGGATACTTTAAGCTTAAACTCAGATCGGAAATCGAAAGATCAAGACTGAACACTTAAGTCCCAAAAGGCAGACGTTACCTATGTTGCAGTTGAGTCTATGGATGAAATGCAATGACAAAGTAAAGAATTACGGGTACTAATGTTTGAAAAGACATATAGACTACGAATTGGTTGAAGATACAGAGGCTTGGTACTTTTACGTAACTAAGGTTACGGAAAAAGTTAAAACGGGAATCTAAATCGAAAGAGGCGGATTTCCGTTTTTGTTTGTAGTGACTTTCCCTACTTCCCGCCAAAGACTTTATCCTATTTTCTGTAATTTTAGCCTTATGGCTAAGAACTCACTTATTACCAGAAAGAAGATTTTTGTACTAGATACTTCGGTTATTCTTTATGATCACGCCGCTTTTCAAAATTTCCAGGAACACGATGTTGCTATTCCTATCCAAGTGCTGGAAGAGCTCGATAATATGAAAGCGGGAAATGAAACCCGCAACTTTGAAGCACGTAGTTTCATCCGGCTCATTGATGAGATTTCTAAAGATAACCTCATTAATCAGTGGCTTCCTTTGCCAGGCAAAGGTAATGGGAACTTTAAGATCATTATGGACGATAAGCCCGCCATAAATGATGCGGAAGATATCTTTGGTGCGGGAAAGTTTGATCACCGAATCCTTAACTCCGCCTTAAACCTTCAAGATCACAATCCTGATAAAAAAGTTGTCCTTGTATCTAAAGATATTTGTCTTCGGTTGAAAGCTAAAGCCCTTAATTTGCCAGCTGAAGATTATGAGACCGGCAAAGTGAAAAATGTTGAGGAGTTATATAGTGGTAAAACAGATCTGGCAAAAGTACCCGGTAAACTGGTTTCTGAATTAAGCAAAACAGGATCCTTGCCAGCGGATAAGTTGAATCTTCCTATTTTACAAAGCATCCATTACTATACAATACCAGCGAACGGCTCGACTATCAATACCTACTATGATCCCAAAGTAAACAGGCTGGAATATATGGTAGACCGGTCTGTGTTCAGAATTCACCCCAAGAATCCAGAGCAAGCCTTTGCAATCCATGCTTTACTTAGTGATGAAATTAAACTGGTGACTATACAGGGTAATGCAGGCACGGGCAAGACCTTGTTGGCCTTAGCAAGTGCTTTAGAACAGCGGAAAAATTTCCGACAAATATTTATAACGCGCCCGATCATTCCGCTTAGTAATAAAGACATCGGCTTTCTCCCCGGTGATGCTAAATCAAAGGTGGACCCATATATGGCACCGATCTGGGATAACTTGCGGTTTATCAGGGAGCAATTTGCTGAAGACACTAAAGCGCAAGCTCGTATCGATGAGATGGTGGCGAATGAGAAGATTGTGATTGCACCGCTGGCGTTTATTCGGGGGAGAACGCTATCGAGGATATTTTTTATTGTTGATGAAGCGCAGAACCTGACACCCCACGAGGTTAAAACGATTATCTCCAGGGCTGGGGAAAATACAAAAATTGTATTTGCGGGCGATATCTACCAGATTGATACTCCCTACCTGGATGCTGAAAGTAATGGATTATCGTATTTAATAGATAAGGCGAAGAACCATCCTTTGCACGCTCACATTACTCTTCAAAAGGGTGAACGAAGTGAACTGGCGAACCTGGCAAATGATCTGTTGTAATCGAGGAGATGGGTATAAAGCAAAAAAGCATGTCTCTCGACATGCTTTTTTGCTCAATGATATATGTTGATTTTAGTAAACAACTTTCACATTAACAGCGTTAAGGCCTTTTTTGCCACGCTCAACATCGTACTGAACTTTATCGTTTTCACGAATTTGATCAATTAGACCAGATGAATGTACGAATACATCTTCTTCACCTGCTTCTGCGGGTACGATGAACCCGAATCCTTTAGTTTCATTAAAAAACTTTACTGTACCTTCTTTCATTGTGTTGGTTTATTAATTATTACTGCAAGGTATGGAATAAAATTAAAATCAAAAAAGAATTTTTAATGCAAAAAATACCTGTTTTAAGATAAAACCTTCAAACACTCAACCTGTTCCAAAATAATAAAAGTACCTTCATGCTATGGTAAATATGAAAAAAGCGGATTTTCTTTTACTCGTAATTGTAGTGATTTGGTCTATCCACGGCTGCACCGGTGGGTCAAAATCAGGTAGTTATAACGAAAATGGGAAGACAATGGCCGATACTTCAAGCACCCTCGATGATGATATATCGGAATTTCTAATCGAAGCTGCGAGTGGTGGTGTCATGGAAGTTCAGTTGGGAGAGATGGCAGAAAAGAATTCGAAAAGCCAGGGGGTTAAAAACTTTGGAATAATGATGATCAAAGATCACGGAAAGGCCAATGAAGAGTTAAACGCTATAGCATTGGCAAAGAAAATCGACCTTCCATCATCGGTCAACGAAAATCATGAAAGGCATATTAATGAAATGATCACACTACGCGGTGCAGAATTTGATGAAAAATATATGGACATGATGGTAGACGACCATAAGAAAGATATCGAGCTCTTTGAACGGGCAGCAAAAATAAATGACGCTGAAATCAGTGACTTTGCTAGTAAAACTTTACCTGTACTAGCCAAACATCTTAACGCAGCGCAGAAGATAAGGGATGGATTAAATAAATAAGAGGCTAATTGTATATTCTAATGGCGGTTGGCTAAATTGAAAGTTTAAAAAGAGTCCTATGCAAAATCAATTAATTGAACCACAACCAAAGGAGAAAGAAGTAAATTATTTCAACGTATCTACGGGAGTATGGGGCATGAAGATAGTTTTCGTGAATGTTTACATGATATCCAAATCACCCGGTTCCAAAGAATGGGTGCTAATTGATGCAGGGGTTCCAGGCTCATCGAAAAAAATAATACAAATGGCTGAGCACCTTTTCGGCATCGGCACTCCTCCATCTGCAATTATCTTGACCCATGGCCACTTCGATCATGTAGGCTCACTAAAAGATTTATTGAAACATTGGCAGGTACCGGTCTATGCGCATCATCTTGAGCTGCCTTATTTGACCGGAAAATCTGCGTATCCACCACCAGATCCTTCAGTAGGCGGAGGATTAATGAGTTCTCTTTCGTGGGCTTTTCCAACGGGTCCGATTAATTTGAGAAGAATGGTAAAAGCGTTGCCTGATAACGGACAGATTCCTTTCATAGAAAACTGGAAATATATACACACACCCGGTCATGCTCCGGGGCATATATCTCTGTTTAGACAAAGTGATCGCACGCTCATTGCAGGCGATGCGTTTGTAACTACCAGGCAGGAATCTGCTTTTGCATCCTTAACGCAGAAAAAGCATCTATCAGGACCACCACGGTACTTTACCAATAATTGGGTTGCAGCAGAAGAGTCTGTAAGAAAACTTGCCGACCTTAAACCTTCAGTAGCGGCCACCGGGCATGGAGTACCAATGAGCGGCGAGGAACTAGCTCAGGATCTTAAAAAGCTGGTAGAGAACTTTAAGCAAACCGCCGTGCCAAAACATGGTCGGTATGTTGACGACCCCGCAATCATGGATGATGATGGTGTACAGTATCTTCCGCCAAAACCATTCGATCCTTTGCTGAGTGCATCTATCTTTGCACTGGCGGCGTTATCAGCTTATACATTAATTAAAAGATTAAGGAAGGATACTTCAGAATAGTTTGAGTTGCTGATTAACCGGAGGTTTGGCTTTACCGAAAACAGTTCGGCCTCCGTATTTCCATGAATTACTACGTTCTTTTTCAATCACGGCATCCAGGTTTGTGTTTGGAGTAAAATCTTTCTCAGCCTCAATGGAAATTGCAGACAAACGCCTGATAGCTTCATTTTTATCATTGATACCCAGTTTCGACTTTCGGACCGCATTGTGCAAAATGCCAATGTTTTCATCATATACCTTTAAGGGCACTGGGAAAGGGTGACCGTCCTTACCGCCATGGGCAAAGGAGAATCTCGCCGGATCCTTGAAACGGGAAGGTGTGCCGTAGATTATTTCACTGACTAATGCGAGCGATTGCAACGTTCGCGGTCCAAGGCCCTCTAGCAACAACAGTCCTTCAAAGTCGGAAGGTTTCTTTTCATGAGCCAGCCACAGCATCGCGCCGAGCCTTTTTAAATCAACATCTTTAACTCTCACATCATGATGAGCCGGCATGACCAGCTTTTGGGCTTCGCTCAATAAAAGTTGTGGTTTCTCCCTTGTCATCTCAATCATCACATCATGAACTGCAAATGCTTCGTGATCCACCAGGTTAAGTATCTCGCCTTGGTTTTGACCGTAGACAAAGCTATGAGGCTCATCCACAAATGATTTGATTTCAGGAGAGTGCCAATGATATCTTCGTGCGGTAGAACTGCTTCCACTCATGCCTTGTTGCACTACAGCCCAGTCCGCTTTGTCGTTAACAATAAAGCTGTGCATATATAATTGAAATCCGTCCTGAACGGCCGTATTATCAATCTTAGCACTTAGTTTACTGCATCGAACCAGGTAGTCTGCGTCGAGTCCTGTATGTTCGCCTATTCTATGTAGCTCAGCAGGCGTGTTCCTGGAATACTTTCCTTTTCCACCGCAAATATAAATTCCCAATTCTTTGGAGTGAGGATTTATAGCTCGTTTCAAAGCCCCCATAACTGAAGTTGTTATGCCTGAAGAATGCCAGTCCATTCCCATCACAGCACCCAGACTTTGAAACCAAAAAGGATCGCTCAGTCTTCTTAAAACTTCGGCATTGCCGTATTCAGCAACAATAGTTTCGATAATTGCTAGTCCGAGCTTTGACATACGCTCAGCAAGCCATGTGGGTACATAACCATAATGTAGGGGCAGATCTGCAGAGCCTGAACGTTTCATCTGCTAACAAAATTAGTAATTTACAGAGACTAATAACGTGATTATAGCCCGACTAACGATGTTAATCCTTATTGATAATAATTCTAAATAATGTTTTGATAATTAAATTTCTCTTGTAGATTTGCAGTAAATTAGAATTAGTCTAAATAACAATGAAATATATCTCTACATTAAAAAGGGTCTTGGTTGCAGCTCCAGCTATTATTTTAGCGTGTGTAACTATATTAAGGGCGGAGGCTCCGGGTGGAACCATCACTGGATCGGTTGAAAGTGCTGATGGTAAGGCAGCAGCTTTTGTAAACGTTTCATTGCTTGAAATAAATCGCGGAACAACTTCAAATGATCAGGGAGACTATACACTAAAGAATATCAAAGAAGGAACCTATACATTAAAGGCAAGCTTCATTGGACTTAAAGAACAAACGCAAACTGTTTATGTGCGATCTGGCCAAACAGTAGAAGCGAATTTTATCATGGTAGAAGATGCTATGCAGTTGAACGAGATAGTAGTTACTGCCATCAGAAGAACTATTAATGAAATTCCAGCAAGGGCAGGAAAAGCAAATATTAAACCTCTTGATATGCCGCAAAGTGTTGCTATCATTGGCAATGAAGTTCTAACTCAGCAACAAACGCTACGAATGAGCGATGTGCTCAAAAATGTAAATGGCGTTTATATAATGGGTACGACCGGTGGCACACAGGAGGAAATTGCCGGAAGAGGTTTTGCCTTCGGCAGTAATAATACTTTTAAAAACGGGTCTCGTTTCAATAATGGTGTGATGCCTGAGATCAGTTCACTGGAAAGTGTAGAGATTTTAAAGGGAAGCAACGCTATTTTATTTGGTAATGTCGGTGCTGGTGGAATTTTAAACCTTGTCACTAAGAAACCTAAGTTTGAAAATGGCGGCGAGGTTTCATTCAGAACCGGTAGCTACGATTTCTATAAACCAGCAATTGATGTATATGGGGCCGTAGGTCAAAGTAACAAATTGGCTTACCGACTGAATACCACATATGAAAATGCCGGAAGTTTCCGTAAAAACGTAAACTCAGAACGTTTCTATGTCAATCCGTCACTCTTATACCAGATCAGCAATACAACTCAGTTACTGGTTGAAGTCGATTATTTAAATGATGATCGCAAACCTGACTTTGGAATCGGGGCTATAAACTATGAGATTGCTAATGTTCCAAGGAATCAATTTATTGGTGCCTCCTGGGCTAACTATAACGTTGGACAGCTTTCTTCAACTGCGACATTAACGCATAATTTAAATACGACCTGGCAGATAAAAGCCATTGCTTCTGCACAGAATTATAACCTGGATCAGTTCAGCACTTCACGGCCCACTAATATTAAAGCTGATGGAACCTGGAACAGAGGATTACAGAGAAGCAAAATTTCAGAGGACTATTATTTGGGTCAACTAGATCTAACTGGCGAGTTCTTAACGGGGAATATCAAGCATAGTGTACTTGTAGGTGCTGATATTGATAAGTATAATACCCGTACAAATGCATTTTCTTTTGTCTTCGACCCCCTTGATCCTAGTTCAACTACATACGATGTGGTGAATATTTTCAATTTTGACCAGTCAGCTCAGCGAACTGATATTCCTGAATCAACAATTACTACAGTTAATATCAACCCGGTGAACAGGGCAGGAGTATATGCTCAGGATCTGATCAGTTTGACTGACAAAATTAAAGTTCTCGCCGGTTTACGTTATTCCTATATGGAAACCAAAAATAATGTGCTGAGGAAAGCTACTAATGTGACTGCCTTTGGAAAGCCCCGTTACGACGACGCTTTCACGCCAAGAGTAGGGGTTGTTTATCAGCCAATAAAAACAATGGCCTTGTTTGCAAGCTACGCGAATTCATTTAACCTGAATTCTGGTATTGATAACACCGGTTCTGCTTTGGCTCCATCAATGTTGAATCAGTATGAAGCCGGAATCAAAAATGATTTTCTGAAGGGGGCACTTTCAGCTAATGTTACCGTTTATAAGATTGTTAATAGTGATCAGGCTCAGGCTATTCTTCCGGGCTCTCCTGAATATAACACCCTGTATCCTACAGCTCAGGAGTTGGCAGGTGAAGTAACAAGCAAAGGTTTTGAGGTTGATCTGTCGAGTAAATCTTACAAAGGATTTTCATTAATGGCCGGTTACAGTTATAACGATACCCGCTATACCAAGAGCACTATCTACGAAGTGGGCAGTAAACTAAGATATAACCCATCAAGTACTGCTAACGCAAACTTATACTACAGATTCAACAACGGAAAGTTCCAGGGGCTTAATCTGGGTCTGGGCGCCCTTTATTTCGGCGACCGGTTTGCGGGCCGTTCAACTCGTCTGACCGTAGCGAACGATGCGTTTAAGCTGATGCCACTTCCTGCTTTCACGATGATTGATGCATCTGCTGGTTATGAGTACAAAAGTTTAGCTTTTCGTGTTAAAGTTTCAAACCTAACAAACAAGCTAAGCTACAATGCCCATGATGATAATAGCATCAACCCGATTGCGCCGCGTCAACTCTTCACAACTATATCCTACAAGTTTTAACTTAGTTAATCAGCACTGTCCTCTTAACGTTTTTATGAAGGTATTCTTCCGTAATATCCACCTGTACTTGAGTCTCGCAGCAGGAATAGTCATTTTGATCGCCTGTTTTACGGGTGCAATACTGGTGTTCGAGAAGGAACTGCAGGAAACATTCAGTTCGGACAGATATTTTGCAAAGCCAGAAGGGCGGCGCTTGTCGTCCGATGAACTGATCGCAAGAGTTAGGCTTGAATATCCGGATGTTAAAATAGGTTCGTTGAAGGCTTACACAGATCCGAACCGCACGGTTGAAGTTGGGGTCAGCAGTCCGGAAGCACCGAAAGGAGAATCTTCAGGTAAACCTATCATTGAAGAGAAGGCAGGAAAAGAGGGTAAGGATCAAGCGAAAAAGGGGGGCGAAGGGGCTAGAAAGACAGCCTTTGTAAATCCTTACACCGGAAAGGTTGTGGAACTTTACAGCTATCGCGAAACATTTTTCTACAAGGTATTTGCTCTTCACCGCTGGCTGCTTGGTAAAAATGATGGAATTGGAAAATATATTGTGGGGACCTCTACTCTGATCTTTTTGTTTATCCTGATCACCGGAGTAATCTTATGGTGGCCTAAGACCCGAAATATTCTTAAACAGCGCCTTAAGATTAAATGGGACGGAAGCTGGAAAAGATTAAACCATGATTTCCATATAGTACTCGGATTCTATACATCTATCTTCCTTTTTATATTTTCTTTCACAGGTCTTGCCTGGTCCTTCCAGTGGTTCAACAAAGGTATCTACACAGTTACAAGATCAGAGATGAAACCACCTGCTGAGCCACCTTCCTCAACCCTGATTCCAGGATCTGCGACTATCGGGTATGATGAAGTGTTAAGCCGTGCTTCCAAAGAAGTTAAAGATGTATTGTATTATAACATCTCCGCACCAAAGGATTCAGCAGGAGCGTATTCCGTAACTGTATTGCCTGAGAAGGCTTATGACATGGCATCCAATACTTATTACCTGGATCAATACAGTGGAAAAGTAATCGGTTCGCTGATGTTTAGTGATAAAAATCTGGGACAGCGTGTACGTTCCAGTTTCAAACCCGTACATACAGGTTCAATCTTTGGAGTGTATTCAAAGGTGATCGCTTTTATCACCTGTTTGCTGGGTGCCACCTTCCCGGTAACCGGCACCATCATGTGGATCCAGCGACTTAACAAGAAGAAGAGAAGAGAAAAAAGTAAATTAGATGCTATTTCAGAACAACTTGCGTAGCCCCATAGCCGAATTTTTCTTTGTGAGCATCCATGAAAGTCTTAATTTGTAGATGCTTACTAATTAACTTGTGGATTTCGTTCTTTAATACCCCATTACCAGTTCCGTGTATGAAGATGATAGAATCAAGCTTATGCACAATGGCCGCTTCAAGCGACTTCTTAAAGAAATTAAGCTGTATATCTAATATTTCAGAACTGTTCAAGAACTGGTAATCGTCACGAAGTTTTTCTATATGAAGATCCACTTGTTTCCCTGGATTTTCAATCTCCTTTTTTTCGATTGCCGGTTTATGAAAGCTTTCTTTTAGCTTTTGTGCATCGATTTTCATTTCAGGTTCATCAAGCTGAACTAGCCATCCGCTGCTTTTAGTCAGAGGGATTTGTTTCTTCGCACCTGCAAAATCTTTTCCTCGAAACTTTCTGCTGATAAATAACGGCAAATCGGGTTTCAGATCTCTGCCGGTGTAACGCAGTACCTGAATATGAAATTCCGGCCATTTATCCAATTCGGACAAGTTAGCTGAGTAAACCTTCTGGATAGACTGCTCTGGTAGTTCCGCCGCAAACTCTCCTTTAAAATGTCCGTCTTTCTCAGTCTTAAAAGTAGCCAGCAGCTTGAAGTTACTTTGGTTAAGCAAGTGAAAATGAACAACCGATGACGTGCGGTCATCGGCAGCAACAGCCAAAAAAATTCCCTGCTGCTGGAAGTTCCCGCCATCTACTGGTTCACTCTCTTCCTGCTTCTTATTATCAGCGGGTTCATGGCCATGTACCCAGGTTATTTGTGATATCAGAACGGGTATTTCAAAATCATCCTGGTCTGTCACCGCAACAGTTTCTTCGTTGATGATCCGGGTAATATATCCTTCGATCCGCTCGTCAACAAAACGAACAAAATCTCCTAATTTGAATTTCATAATCTATGCTTATAAATGATAAGAGTAAGATCAGCGACCTTACTCTTTTAATGGGACTAATACGTTGTTGATTGATGGGGACATTACTTACCTGCCTTTAACAATTCAATCTCGAAGATCAAAACGCTGTAAGGCGGAATATCTTGTCCGGCACCCTGTGCACCGTAGGCAAGCTTCCATGGAATAAAAAAGCGATAAGTTGAGCCTTCCTGCATAAGCTGCAACCCTTCAATCCATCCCGGAATCACTCTGGAAAGTGGGAAGGTAAGTGGTTCTCCGCGGTCAATTGAGCTATCAAATTGCTTTCCATTCAGCAACGTCCCTTTGTAATGAACAGTTACTTCGGCGTTAGGTTTAGGTTTCGGGCCGCTGCCGTGTTTTAATACGATATACTGTAGGCCGCTAGGAGTAGTTATAACTCCCGGCTTCGTTTTATTTTCTGCCAGAAATTTATCTCCATCAGCACTCGTTTCCGCCGATTTCCTTTCACCTTTTGAAGTCATAAATCTCGTAATCGCATTTTGGGCTTCCTCATCAGTCATTTCCGCCTTTTCGCCATTAAATACTTGCTCCATTGCCTTGCTCCACAAAGCATAATTCAAACTCTCAACTCCGCCAGCTTTTAAGTCCGTGGCCACTTTTAATCCGAAAGCATAGCTTACAGAATCGGTTGCCGATTTTAAAATAGCTGGGTGTGCTGCTTTTACCTGCTGGTTATTTTTCTTCTGCGCATTGGCAATCATTGGGACCAGTGCAGCTAATAAGATTAATTTCTTTATCATAGTAATAAATTAAAGGTGGTGAAGATAGATATTAACTGAGAAATATGTATATCATTTGCGAATCAGGAATCGTAGTCTGTGTATTTCGATATCAGTGTTAAATGCTTAAATTGGTTTATAATGGTCGATTACATTGCGCTTTCAATCCCTTTATTTTTTATCCTCATTGGAGTAGAGGTCATTTACTCTTTATGTAAGAAGCTCAATTATTATCGGTTCAATGATTCAATCGCCAATCTAAGTCAGGGGATCGGCTCACAGCTGGTCGGCATCTTCCTTAAAACAGTCACCTTCTTTGGGTACTTGTACCTATTCGATAACTGGCGCATCTACACCTTCCCAAATACTTTCTGGACGTGGTTACTTCTTTTTCTTGGTGTCGACTTCTTCTATTACTGGTTCCACCGTATGAGCCACGAGGTGAATGCGCTTTGGGCTTCGCATATCGTCCACCACCAATCAGAGGAATATAACCTGACAGTCGCGTTGCGCCAGTCGTGGTTTCAGGGCGGCTTCTCATGGGCTTTTTACCTGCCTCTTGCCATCGTCGGGTTTGATCCCCTCATGTTCCTTACCGTAAGCTCTTTCAACACACTATATCAGTTTTGGATACATACCCGTACGATTGGAAAAATGGGACCCCTGGAATGGATCTTTAATACCCCTTCGCATCACCGGGTACATCACGGTTCAAACAAAAAGTACATAGATAAAAATCATGCAGGCTCATTAATAATCTGGGATAGGATGTTCGGTACATTCCAGGCAGAAGAAGAAGAGGTGGTCTACGGCATTACAAAACCGTTGGCCAGCTGGAACCCTATTTGGGCGAACTTTCATTACTGGTACGACCTTTTTAATATGGCTGGGAAAACATCATCGGTGAGGAATAAATTAAATGTCTTTATTAAGCCCCCCGGCTGGCAGCCAGAAAGTGAGGGCGACCATAAGCCGAATAATTCTTATTCGAATAGCAGCAGCCGTGAGAAATTCAGTCCTCAATATAACAGCAAACTAAACTGGTACCTTTTGGTACAATTCCTTTTCGCTTTATCGCTAGCAACATTGATTCTGTTTACCTACAGCAAACTAACTACCTTACAATTAATCACATCCACGTTGTTGGTTATTCTGTCTTTGACCACCTGCGGAGCGCTTCTGGAACAAAGAAGGTGGTTGGCGAAATTCGAATACTTCAGGCTGTTATTTTGGCTAGGCACGATTTTTACATACAAAGCTGAGGCGGGAAATGTCCCACTAATATATGTAAGTGCACTCTTGTGTATTTTTTCATTTGTTTGGTTTCACCTGATCAAACCAAATTTGCTTTATGTGGAAACGTCATCTCAGCTTTAGTGTAAGCTATGGCTTAATAGCCATGTTGTATCTGATTGTCGAGCTGCTAAATATTGCTGAAGCCAGATTTTTAGTAAAGCCGTTGATCTGTCTCATATTAACCGGGTATCTGGTGAGCAGGACAAGGCTTTATGGTCATTTCAGTAAATTGATCTTCGGAGGATTATTATTTTCATTAGCCGGTGACCTGGCCTTATTGTTTGCTGACACTAATGCAACCTTCTTTTTAATAGGTCTGATAGCCTTCTTAATCGCTCATGTTTTTTACTCCATTGCGTTTTTCAGAGATTACCGATACGACCCGACGGGTTCAAACAAGCATGGAAATATGATACTATTCATAATGGCGGCGTTTACAGTTGGCTTTTACATCTTCATACGATCATATTTAGGTGATATGAAGATTCCGGTGATGGCCTACATGGTGATTATTTCTATAATGGTCATTATGGCGGGATTCCGATACCAGCGCGTAAATTTGCTGAGCTTTCAACTAATATTAGCCGGCGCCATCCTGTTTGTTATCTCAGATACGCTTCTGGCTATAAATAAATTTGTACAACATTTTGAATCTTCAGGAGTGTTGATTATCGCCACCTATATGCTTGCCCAATACCTGATCACGATGGGTGCATTGGACCGGGTTGTTCCTGTCAAAGGCAAGATCTATAGCTAGATCAGATCAAATAAAGAAGCCATAGTCTCCTGATGATATACAAAGGGATACTATGGCTTTTTTTATTTATGCTATTGCTAAACCTTAAGACTCCTTTTTAAAGGTATTCTGAAGCTTTTCTACAAAGCTTGGGGAGGTGACATAGGTTTGATATTCTTCACCCTCTACATAATGTTTGAAGTTAGTTACATCTTCACGGATCTTATCTTCGAAAACATTATTCAATAATTTAGCGATTCCCTGGCCTAAGCTGCCGGCAGGCGGGAAATAGCTGATCTCAACAGTTAACTCGGTTCCTGAACCATTGATCGCATCGTTAAATTCGATTTTTCCAGCATTGTCAACCATCGATCCTTCTATCGATTGCCAGCCTATGTATCGATTCTCTTCTTCGCGTGTAATTTCAGCATTCCAGGTTAACTTAACTATCTCGCCAGGAAGATTAGCTTTCCACTGCGAACGATTATTACCTTGTTCCTCCACCGAAGCAAGATGTTTCATAAACCTCGGGAGGTTTTCAAAGTTTCTCCAGAAAGCATAAACCTCTTCCCTCGGTTTGTTAACAATAAACCGCTCAGTGATGCTAATGGCTTTCGTGTCCGTACTGTCTTTTCCTAATCTGGAGTAAATGGGACAAACGCCTGTAGCACCACGATATAATAAAATACCACCTACCATAGCTTCTTGTAAAGCAATTACCGGGTGATTTGTGATCTGTTTAATACCTTTATATGTGATAACAGCACCGGCCAGAATGGACAAAATCCGCTCGGGCATATTTACATTGGCATTTTCATTTTCCTGAAGCAACGGACCTTTTACAGCATCAGTAAGCTTGTTCGTGATTGATTCTAGCATAGAGATTTTCTTTTTGTGATGGTTTGTGATTAGATAACAGAATTAGGCCTTTGCTGTTTTAACCACTTCATAATCATTCTTGCCTAAAAAGGCAAATCTGATCGCTATAAAAGATTTAACCAACATCGATTATGCGTTCATAACGCATCTGTTTTCTTAACTTAATGCTGCAAAAAAAAGTTACCGTGTCGCAATCCCGCCAATTAGCTGCTATTATGTTTACCGACATTGTCGGTTACACCTCCATTATGGGTAATAACGAGGAACATGCATTTAGTTTGCTCACTAAGAACCGACAGATGCAGCGGCCTATAATAGAAAAGTATGGGGGCAAGTGGCTAAAGGAATTGGGTGATGGTGTTATGGCCAGTTTTTCAACCGTAAGTGACTCAGTAAATGCAGCCATTAAAATCCAGGAAGCATGCAAGCAGGCCAAAGAATTTCAATTACGTATTGGAATTCATCTCGGTGAAGTAGTATTTGAGGACAACGATGTATTTGGAGATGGAGTAAACATTGCTTCGCGAATCCAGGCAATAGCCGCACCGGGTGATATTTATATCTCAGATTCTGTTTACAATAATGTTTCTAATAAACACGGCATAGTTACCCAGTTTGTTCGGCAGGAATCGCTAAAGAACGTAAAGCTCCCGGTCAAGATTTATAAAATAGTGACAGATCCCGGCTTAAATATTTCGAAAGTGAATGATCAATCTAAAAAACTTCCTGAAAAAAGCATTGCTGTCCTCCCATTCGTTAACATGAGTAATGATCCAGAACAGGAATATTTCAGTGACGGGATGGCTGAAGAAATTCTTAGCTCCCTGGCACATGTTAAAGACCTGAAGGTTGCCGGCCGGACTTCTTCGTTCCAATTCAAAGGTAAAAATGTTGACCTGCGGATCATTGGGGAGGAATTAGGAGTAAACACAGTGCTCGAAGGTAGCGTTCGTAAACAAGGAAACCGACTTCGGATAACGACCCAGCTAATCAATGTTGAAGACGGATTTCATATATGGAGCGAACGTTATGATCGTGAAATGGAGGATGTATTTGCTATTCAGGATGAGATCGCACTAGCTATCACAGAGAAATTAAGGGTAACGTTACTCGGAAACGACCGTGAACGGATTACTAAAACGCATACACAAAATCCGGAGGCCTACCAACTGTACCTGCAGGGTCGCTTCTATTGGAATCGGCGAAATGAAGAAGGGATGAAAGCGGCCATCCTGCTTTTTGAAAAGGCGCTGGAAAAAGATCCTGACTATGCCCTAGCATGGACCGGCCTGGCCGATACATACAGCCTGATGGGTGAATACACCAATATTTCCAGAAGAGAACTTTATCCAAAGCAAATGGCGGCCGTTAATAAAGCTTTAGAGATAGACCCTAACCTGGGCGAGGCTCACATTTCCCTGGCTACGTCTTTAATGCTCAATGATTGGGACTGGATAAACTCTGAGAAGGAATTTAAGCGGGGCCTGGAGCTCAATCCCAATTATGCCACTGGAAGGCATTGGTATGCCGAATGGTTGCTTTTTACCGGAAAATTTGAGGAAGCAGTGAGCGAGATCTCTAAGGCCGTAGACCTTGATCCAGTCTCCCCTGGAATTCTGAAAGACAAAGGCATCCACCTCTATTATACCCGTCAGTTTGATAAGGCTATAGAAGTCGGCCTAAAGACAGTGGAAATCTATCCGGATTTTGTACCTACCTACAGACTTCTATCTCTTTGCTACCAGGCTAAGGGCATGATCGACAAGGCTATCGCTGAAAACCGGCGGTGGGGAAAGTTTACGAAAAACAAAGTTAAAACAGACCTGGCGCAGGCTCATATTTGCGCCGCTTCCGGGCGTAAAGAACAAGCACAGCCTCTAATCAAAAAAATAAAATCAACTGAATTCGGACCCAATGATCATCGCGCAATGGCCCTGGTGTATGCCGCACTCGGAGAAAAAGATCAGGCATTTGAATGGCTTCAAAAAAGTTATGAAAGGCACGAGGAATCCTTATGCAGTCTTAAAATTGATCCCAAGTTTGACTCTTTGCATTCTGATCCCCGGTTCAATGAGCTTCTCGATAAAGTTGGAGTCAACTTAAATACCCGACACTAATACCTGAACTGAAATTTATGCAGGCTGGGCAAATGCTTTTTCTCCCGTTTCAATTCATGAGAATACAGAACTCGTCCAAGGTTTTTCATAAAAGGATAGCATACAGTCTCGTATTCGTACTTGCTGTCGTTATAAATTTCATCCTCATTTGACTGAACCACCGCGGTCAGCATAAATTCTACCTTATTTTTAAAGTCCACGAAGTAGGCATTGTCGATAATATAGCCGTACGAATCCCCGTATTTATTAAAGATCCGGACGTCAGGGTCTATCACGGCGTCCTTTTCGCGTCCGTAGTACAGCATCTTGCTATAAGAAGGCCAGAATTCTGTTGAATCATATTTAGGAAAGTCACTTTCGGAAGGCAGCATCGACATGTATTTGTAGATCAGCTTATAATCATCCGCTCTAAGATTAAAACGTTCTTTTTTAGGGAAAGCTTCCGGAAAGAAGAGCTTTTTCAGCACCAGTTGCTGGTCCTCAACGGTATAAACGTTTTTATCAGCAAAGGAGTAGGGTTCATTAACCAGATGATCATTTGCGTCCATATAACCCTTTCCCCGAGTCAGGTTCTGCAGTTCAAGGGGGTAATCCTTCGGGTCGTATTGAGCTTTCTGGCTGTATACCAATTTATCGCCATTGTAAAAAGAGATGGGGTTAGTATGCTTCGCTGATTCTCCGGAATCGCCAATCGCCAGCCGGTTTAAGATCCTGCTCTTTGTTAAACCATTTTTCTGAAGCTTTTTATTGATCTCAGCCCTGCCCACAAATTCATAGATCCGGTTGTAAGCATCATTATCACTGGTTAAAAGAATTTTTTTAATGTAGTGATCGATGTTGGGTAATCCTGTCTGAGATGAACTGTCTCTCCGCACTTTGGTTTGTCCGGCAAAACTGCTGTCGGTCAGCATGGTCGACTCCTTAGTCAGCCCTTTGATATCTAAGCTGTTGATTTTCTCCAAAGCAAAAATGGCAGCGGGCAACTTTACTGTACTGGCCGGATAGAAGTACCAGGACGGATCCAGACGATAGCCAAATGACTTGAAATGCGGCATGTTATCTTCATCCCGTTCTATTCGGGTAAAGAGTATCTGTATTTCATTTTTAGTGGGATTCTTTAAGATATTGCCGAAAAGCACCTGGTTGTCCTTCAGTAATTTCTCTAAATATTGAGTATCGATATAATCTTTTGACTGGCTATAAGAACTCTGGAAAATCATTAGAATCAATAAAAAGATTAACATGCCTTGTTTCATCTGCTAAATATAAAGAATATGTCAGGATGATTTATTGGCAGAATGGGTTTGTAAATACTTCAGGTTGTTTTACATTTGCAGCGCTTTTGGTTCCCGGTGTCGCAATCGGGATGAAAAGGGAAAACGGTGTAAATCCGTTACTGTCCCGCAGCTGTAAGCTCCAAGTACCGGCGTTCAATCTAAGTCACTGTTCTGTAGAATGGGAAGACGAACCAAGGGGAGTAAGTCAGAAGACCTGCCAAAGATTTATTAATTCATAGCTTTCGGGGATTGAAGCTTGAATGAGCGTTTACGGTTACCGTATACGGTCATTTAAAGTATTCTGATGTACTGTTTGCTGTGAGTATTTATCACTCACAACAAAATGAAAACAAAAAAGAATTATGTTGCTGCAGGCCTGGGGCTTGCACAACTGGTATTGCTGAGCGGCAATGCCCTGGCTCAGCAGGAGCCTGTGCGAGACCTGAATGAAGTGGTTGTAACCGCAACCCGATCCTCCAAGAAACAGTCTGAAATTGGTAAAGTTGTCCGGGTGATTTCCGCCGAAACCCTTTCAAAAAGCCAGGGCCGCAGTCTCCCTGAGATCTTAAACAACGTCGCAGGATTAACTATCGGCGGCAATGGCAATACGCCCGGCGACATCAAAGCTGTTTATCTGCGAGGCGCCGCGCCTGGAAACACGCTGATCCTGATTGACGGGATTCCCGTTAATGACGCTTCGAATATTAGCGGCGAGTATAATATCGCAGCCCTGCCGGTTGAGCAGATCGAACGCATAGAGATTTTGAAAGGCGGGAATTCCACCTTATATGGCTCTGATGCCGTTGCAGGTGTTATAAATATCATCACCAAAAAAGGCTCTGGCAAACTCACCGCAAGCTTACTGGCTACAGGCGGAAGCTACGAGACTTACAAGCAGGTGTTAGGGCTGAATGGCCAGATCGGTAAAACATCTATCGCTATCAATGGCTCGAATTTAGATTCGAAGAACTATTCTACTGCTTCTCCAGCGCAGGGAGAAACGAACTTCGATAAAGACAACTTTACACAACGGTCCGTAAGCTTAAATCTCGGGCAGCAGGTCTCAGAAAGTTTTCTACTAAGAGCGAATGTACAGGCGAACGGTAACCAGGCCGGCCTGGATAATGGCGCTTTCGCCGATGCTATCGACTACAATTATCGCAAAAACTCTATTCTTGCTGGTTTAGGCGGAAAGCTAAACTTCAATAACGGCGACTTCAACTTTAACCTGAGTCAAAATAATGTGAAAAACCTGTTCGACAACCAGGAGTCAATAACGAATAACAAAGGAGAGATCTCTCAAATTGAAGCAGGTGTGAATTATCAGCTGCTGAGCTTCCTCGATCTCACCAGCGGGGCCAGTTTTAAACGATCAGCTACAGAACAAAGCAATCCATATTCCGCTGCACTTGTGGCTGATAACGATATCAAGAGCTTATTCACCTCGCTGTTCTTTAAAACCAACAGCGGTTTCCATGCAGAGTTGGGCGGACGGGTGAATGATCATAGCCAATATGGCGAAAATTTCACTTACACCGTCAACCCTTCGTATGTATTTAATGACCGGTACAAGTTCTTTGTAAACGTTTCTTCTGCCTACCGCGTTCCTTCGCTATACCAGTTGTTTTCAGAGTATGGCAACCTGGATCTAAAACCCGAGACCTCGCGCACCTATGAAGCTGGCTTTGACTTTGATCTGCTTCCGCAGAAGTTGAATGTTAATGTTTCATATTTCAATCGGGAGATCGAAGATGTAATTGATTTCGGTCAGCTGAGTCCGAATCAATTCGGCTATATCAATCAGAATGAGCAGAAAGACAAGGGCTTTGAAATAGAACTGAGTACTAATCCTTTCCAGGCGGTGAGTTTAAATGCGTTCTATGCCTATGTAGACGGTGAGATGACCTCGCCATCCGCCACTGCATTTAACTTGTTCAGGCGTCCTAAAAACACCTTCGGTGCCAGTATGGGAATTAGCATGGGAGCGAAGGTTGATGTTAATTTAACTTATAAGTTCACCGGAAACCGGGAAGACTTCTATTTTGACTCTTCATTTAACCAGGTGAGCGCCACGTTAGCTTCTTATAATATGCTGGATGCTTATATTCAATACAAGCCGGCTTCTAAACTTACTTTGTTCGCGGATGTTAAAAATCTATTAGACGAGGATTACCTCGAGTTCGCCGGGTACACCACCCGGGGTTTAAACTTCAACGCCGGTTTAAGGTTAGAGATCAGGTAAGGGTTGTTGTTATTTGAATAGCGATGGGAGGGATCTCATCGCTATTTTTGGTTTAAGCGTTATCGTGGTTTCACGCAAAGCGCGCAAAGTTAATCGCAGAGATCGAAAAGAGAATAGGTTTAGGTGCTATGCTTTGCGCGCTTTGCGTTTTCTTAGCTACTTTGCGAAATACTCAGCAAGCTTTTAATTTTAAAATGACTAGAATATCCTAATATAAAGATGAGCAAAGCAGTAGTCTTCTGGAGCGGCGGTAAGGATGCCGCTATGGCGTTACATAGAGCACAACAGGATCTCCAGACCCACGTTGTCGGATTAGTTACTACTCTCCACAAGGGAACAAACGAAACGGCAGGCCACAAGATCAAGGAATCCGTGCTCGCCAGGCAGGCGTTACAAACCGGTTTACCCTTACATAAAATGTGGGTAAATGCGATGTCGGACAATAATGAATATGAGAATGAATTATTTAAAATCTCTGCCCAATTAAAAGACGAAGGCATCAGCACCGTTATTTACGGGGACATATTCTTACAGGATATAAAAACCTACCGAGAAGACTTGCTGCACAAAGCAGGAATGACCGCTCTTTTTCCTTTATGGCAAATTGAATCCGGCGTGCTAATGAATGACTTCATCGAATCAGGATTTAAAGCCATCACCTGCTGCATTGATCATGCTGTTCTGGATGAGCGTTTGTTAGGTAAGGAATTGAATAACCGGTTTCTGGAAGATTTACCTGAAGGTGTTGATCCTGCAGGCGAAAATGGCGAATTTCATACATTCTGTTTTGACGGACCAGTTTTCAAACAGCCCGTTAAATTTGAAGCAGGCGCAAGCCATTTTGAATCATTTGACATCAAGTCAACGAATAAAACGGTCAGGAACACATTTGCATATATTGACATTATATGAGCAGAAAGAAGATTGTGGTATTAACAGGGGCAGGTATCTCAGCGGAGAGTGGCCTGCAAACCTTCAGGGATGCGGATGGCTTATGGGAAGGACATAACGTCTATGATGTTGCCACCCCTGAAGCCTGGCAACGAGATCCGGTGATGGTGCAGGAATTTTATAACATCCGCCGAAGGTCTGTTCTGAAAGCCCAGCCTAATGATGCACATAAAGCCCTGGTATTGCTGGAAGACAAATACGATGTGCACATTGTCACGCAGAACATTGACGACCTGCATGAACGGGCGGGTTCTAAACAAGTGATTCACCTGCATGGCATCATTACCAAAGCCCAGTCAGAAAAGTATCCACACCTCACTTATGATATCCAAGGTTCCGACCTAAAGATGGGAGACCTGTGTGAAAGAGGATATCAACTCAGACCGCATGTTGTATGGTTCGGCGAGCCGGTACCGTTGATTGAAAAAGCTATTGAGATCTGTAGTGTGGCTGATATGGTAATCGTTATTGGTACATCATTGCAGGTATACCCGGCTGCGGGTTTGCTGGATGTACTTCCATTAAATACTGAAGTTTTCTTGGTTGACCCAAAAACAACCGTGACTCATTCCAATAAGATCGTTCACATCAAAGAGAAGGCAGTCCGCGGAGTACGTATGCTAGTTAACGATCTGATGGAAAGAAGCTGAACAACCCCTAACACTCAACACTAGTTTTGTTATAATTGAAAAACCCCGGCTTTAGCGTCCGGGGTTTTTCAATTTATGTATATGTAAAAACGGTTACCTGTTAATTAATACTGGATAACGCTTAGATAACAAATAGAAACTTCCGAAAAGAACACCGCTGAAAAGAAGGTTTCCAACAACCATGTTATTCAAGAATGGAAGAGCCGCAACATATGAAGCAATGATCCCCTGCATGTTGTGCGGATACAAACTCACCGGATAGAGCAATGCAAAATTAGTAAGCAGATAAAATATCAGAGCACCCCCTATTGATGACAAAGCAACGTTAGGAACCGAAACTTTTTCACGGATTAGAAATCCGCAGAGAACCATAGCAGTAAATGCCAGGTAAACGATCATACTAAAACCATTACCGATAAATAGATCTGAAATCGCCATAGCTGCCAAAGGCATGATAAAGGCCAGGCGTCTGTCATTGAATTGAGCGCCTGAAAATATTGCTAACGCGCCAATAGCAGTGAAGTTCCAGATATGTGGAATTAACAGGGGTAATGCTCTGGTTAAGGCTGCGCAGATTATTAGAATAGTTAAAACTAAAAATCTCGGAGATCTGATTTGTTCTGTCATGCACCAAAATTATGATTTTTTTTTGGATGCTATGCTGTGAAATAAAAATCTATCATCAGGTATTTAAATCTCCTTTATTTGGCACTTTTGACCGTCAGAATAAAATTTCGACACGTTTTACAATAGTCTATTTATCAGCTACTTGTATAACTCTATATAGAGTGCTTATCCATATAAGAATGACTTTTATATATATGGGAGTGGCTGTTTGCCAAATTAAATTCTGTTTCATCTAATAAATTACTTAATATCAAGTATTTATATCCAATTTTTAAGGCTATTGAGCTCGCTTTTTAAGCTCTAAGGATTTCTGGTCTATCTACCGATGGGTTAGTATTATTTGACAAACATGAACGAAGTCCCGATATCGTATTCGCCTGAACACAAATCTCCAGGCGTCAGTTTTATCCAGCGGTTAAAATGATCAGATTATCTCCCTCTAGTATTCGGAACTGTAATTAAACTTTAGACCAAGCTTTATAAGCGAATTCACAAAAAACGTACAGAATGACATTTCGATTGATTTAAAACCGATTATTTGAACAAGTTTTTAAAGATCCCCGCACTTCGTCTAGATTTAGTAAGAGTTGCTTGCCGAATGTGGCTGTAATGCAGTATTAATTCCTCCTGCTCCACGAAAATTGCGGACCGAAGGACAGTAGATCTGATCCTCACCTCAGACCGAACTTAGTATGTGCTTAGTATGTGCTTACTATGTCATCACTATATCGTAAAGCTGTGATCAGATAGTAAGCAACCTGTAAGGAAATTGTTAACAAATTCTTAGAGTCTTGCGGATTCATTGGTTTAGAAGGAGCACCCTGTATTTTGGTACTAAAAAGATCCTTTTTCAAAGATCATCATGGAATTCCGTAGCTGGAGTTTAAACTAGCGACACAGCTATATAAGGTTCCGGCCGCGAAAAAGAAGGGAGTAAGGCGCTTACAGGGATAATTTTGGCGCCTGTCAAGTTTATTTACTTAAAGTGTAGAACCATGTATGACTATATAAAACTATAAAGATGAAATAGATATATGATTTTTTTAAAATTGAAGTTTTACAAACCTCGATAGCTAGTTTTGCATTCCCAAGAGATCTGAAATTTCTAATTATGCGTATTGAGGGTAGAAGCTAGTATTGATCAGTGCTGGTACTTTAGACTTTTTTATATTGGTCGTAGGCGCTTTTGAGGTCTTGCTAATCATTGTGCCAATCGTAAATATGTAAGATAATGTAGAAAAAAATTGTAACGTCGAATTTAGTTTCGTAAAAAGTTCATTTTAAAGGTGTTAGTATACTCTATATAAACTTTTAATTCTATCCTAATAGGTGCTTTACGCCTGTTTGCAACATTGCTTTTTCGATAGTGATCTCATTTGCAATAATCCTCCATCCGAAAAACGTTCCTGCTATCCCAAGCTCCACCCGACGCGACATAAATTGCCGTATAGAACAATTATTTAAAATACTGGGTGTCTATATTCAAAATACTTATACGTGCCTGAGTTAATTTTAATGTTGCTGACCCTGTTTCACGCTGAAAAGGTGCAACACCTGTGGAAATAAGGCAGCGATATATTCCTCCACGCCATTTCTGGAGCCTGGAAAGGTGAGCACCAGCGTTTCGCCGATAAATCCGGCGACACCGCGCGATAACATGGCATGGGGCATCCGTTCCTGGCCGTATCGCCTTGCCGCTTCCATGATACCATCAATCTCTCGGTCGATCAGCGGGCGGATAGCCTCGGGGGTTACGTCTCTGGCAGAAAGGCCGGTTCCCCCTGTAAATATGAGCAACTGGTGCTCCGGTCCGCAGAGTTCCAGCGCTTTTTCTTTGATCGCACAGACATCATCTGCCACGATCTCATATGCCAACGTTTTGATAGCAAATTGATCGAGAAGGTCAATGATCGCTCTGCCTGACGTATCCTGTGCAATGCCTGCCGATACAGAATCTGAGCAAACGACCACTGCGGCTTTGATATGTTCAAAACGAGCGGCCGACAAGTCAGATTTCCCTCCGGACTTCTTCAGCAACCGGATGTTCCGGATCTCTACGCCCTTATCAATTGGCTTCAGCATGTCGTACATGGTCAGTGCAGTGATTGAGGCACCATGCATGGCCTCAACCTCTACACCGGTCTTGTAAATGGTATGCACTTCCACCGTGATCAAAATATCCAGTCCGGCGATTTCATAAGTGATTGAAGTAAACTCGATGGGCAGGGGGTGGCAATCAGGAATTAGGTCGCTGGTTTTCTTTACCCCCAGGAGACCAGCGGCGCGGGCAAATTCGAATACATCACCCTTGGGGATCTTTTTCTGTTCGACCGCATCAATAGTTTCCTGCTTGGATACGCTCACGGTGGCCTGGGCAATGGCAATCCTTAGCGTGCTGGATTTCTTTGTAATATTTACCATCTAATTATTTTCTTTCCACTGGTGTGTATCGTCTTCGAATATTTCGCGTCCCCAGATGGGCAATTCAGCTTTTAGCCTTTCCACGAGCTCTGAACAGGCATCAATAGCCGGTTTGCGGTGCGTCGAAGAGGTAAATACAAACAAGCAGATTTCTCCTGCATTTATTAAACCCAGACTATGGTGCACATGAAGGCAGTGCAGCGGGTATTTTTGAAAGATGTCTTCCCTGATCTGGTGCATTTTTTCCAGGGCCAGTTCTTCATAGGCAGTGTATTCAATACCTAATACAAACTTGCCTTCAATCTCATCCTTTCTAACTTGCCCCATGAATATGCTGTGGCCGCCAATGGCTGTTTTCGTACTGTGCTTAGAAATTCTTTCAGCTATGAAAGTGGGATCTATCTTTCCGTTAACAAATATGTTTTTTACTTTTCTGTCGCTCATATAATCTTTAAAAATGATCTCTCCATTTGGCTATCCCGCCCTTTAGACTATATATCTTTTTGGTATCGTGATATTTCTCGAACAAGTCTTCAGCGGCTGCTGCGCTCCGGATGCCATGCTGACAGATCAGGATGATGTTTTCTTCCAGGCTCTCGGTCTCCAGGAAATCGGCGAATTCAGACATGGGAACCTGCTTAAAGATCCTGCTGTCGAGCTGAGGCAACTCATGCCTTTCCCGAACATCCAGAATAAGGGTAGAAGGTTGTTGCCGAAGCGAACTTAACTGAAGGGCATCAATTTCGAGATAGCCTTCCCGGATCTTACAGGAAGTATGATACTCCGTGTCGAAAAACTCCTCCTCGGTAGTGGCCAGCTTGTAATCCTGCCCCGGACTGATATTCATGATATTTTGTTCGTTAGTAAATAGATTGTAATGCAGCAATTTGTTAACCAGCGGCTTTCCGACTCCGGTTATCAGCTTGATTATTTCTGTGGCCGCCAGGGTGCCAATCACTCCCGGCAAAACACCGAGGACGCCACCTTCGGCACAATTAGCCACTTCGCCGGGGGTTGGGCAAACCGGAAAAAGATCACGGTAGTTGATGCTTTCGCCATGATCATCTGTTCGGTTGAATACCGCCACCTGACCTTCATAGCCGGAAACCGCCGCAAATACCAGCGTTTTCTTAAGGAGTGCACAGGCATCATTGATCAGGTAGCGAGATTCAAAATTGTCCGTTCCATCCAGTACCAGGTCATAGTTTTTCAGCAGACTGAGGACATTGCCTTTAACGATGCGCACCGAATGCGGTATAATTTCAATCTGCGGATTCATTTGCCGTAATCTGGAGGCGGCAACCTCAACTTTCAGCATGCCCAGGTCGGCAGTTGTGAAAAGTATCTGACGGTGCAGGTTCGATAACGCGATTGTATCGTCATCCACAATGCCGATGTGCCCGACGCCCGCGGCAGCAAGGTACTGCATTGCGGGGCAGCCCAAACCGCCCGCGCCAAACACCAAAACCCGAGCCTGCGACAACAAAAGCTGTGCGCCTTCTCCAAATCCGCTAAGGATGATCTGCCGGTTATATCTTTCTGCTGACATATTTTTTAACCTCCGGAGAACGGTGGCATAATGGCTACTTTATCATTATTTAGGATCGGCAGATTTCCCTGTACAATCTTATTATTCAAAGCCAGCTTATATTTTACGTTTTTTAGCATCGGAAAGGATTTTTCCAAGTATCCTTTTAGCTCGTCCGTGTTGCCGGTTCCGGATACTTCAATTCTCTGGCTCCCGATGAATTCGGATATTCTCCCAAAACTGATGATCTCGATTTCCATTCTGCTAATTTAAACTTAAGATGCTGAAATTTCATCAGTCAATGTACTCTGCGTCTTTTTCACTGGTCTAGATACAATTTAACAGCCTTTTGCAGATCATCTTCAGGGCTACGCTTGTGTAAACAATAATTTATAAGCGGCCAGTGCCAGTACTCCGGCCAGCACATTCTTCAATACGGTTTGCGGGAACTTTAGAGCTCCAAAGTAAGCGCCGCAGATGCCGCCTGTAAAGGCCACGGCCACATAAGCCACCATGTACTGGTTGAATTCAAAACCCTTCAACATCTGACCTCCCAGCCCTGCAGCAGAGTTGACGAAAATGAATGCTGCGCTCACTGCAGCCGCCTGTTTTTGATCGGCCCATTTCAACAAGATCAGGGCGGGGGAGAGGATGATGCCGCCGCCAATACCGATCATTCCGGATATCAAGCCTATGGCGCCGCCAATTGCGATTGAAAGAATAGTATTTGAATTCCTGAGTTCCTTTGGGTCACTATCTATGAAAAAAAACCTTATAACCGGAATCACCAGAAGAACACCGAGAATCTTTTTATACACAGAGCTTTCAATTGCCATGGTTCCGCCCACAAAGGAGAGTGGGATAGAGGTCATAGCAAAAGGCCAGAACGTTTTCCACCTGAAATGTCCGCCGCGGTAAAATTGGATAAAAGAAGTGGAGGAAACAAAAAGGTTTAGCAGTAGGGCAGTTGGTTTCATAATGGCCGGTGATACCGCAAATATGGCCATCAGGGCTAGGTAACCGCTTGCCCCACCATGCCCAATAGACGCATACAGAAAGGCTACGATGAAAAGCAGGACATAAAAAAGTATATAGTATTCCTCCACTTTCTAAGCTGGTAAAAGCATGATCGTAACCTGGTCGCCGGCTTTAAAGTCTTGCCGGTCTTCGTCTAAACGGATCAGGCAGTTTGCATGGGCAAATGAGCTCAGCCTGAAGGATTCCTGTGCGCTAAGCGGCGTCGCCTTGCCATCCTCATAAATACCTTTCAGGAAATGGGTAAGCCCGGTGTTTTTTTTATAGCCTTCAGCCAGTTCCACCGTTAATTCTATCAAGGAGTTTTTCTTTCCGGACAACTGTTTCAGGGCCGGCAGCACGTAATTATAGTAGCAGCTCAAAACCGACGAGGGGTTTCCGGGTAGCCCGAAAATTAACTTATTAGCAAGTGTTCCAAAAAAAAGCGGCTTGCCGGGTCTCTGTTTTACTTTATGGAATACCTGATGAATTCCGCAGCGCTGTGATGCTTCGACTACGAAATCATAATCGCCAACGCTCATGCCACCGAAAAGCAATATAACATCAGCATCCTGCAAAGCACTTTTTAATACATTCGTCAATATTTCAAGATCATCCTCTGCTTCTTTAATGCGGAAATGTTCAATGCCTTCGTTTTTCAGGGCTGCCGAAAGCGCATAGGAATTTGCTTCGTACACCTGACCGAACTTTAAGTCCAATCCCGGTTTGCACAGCTCATTCCCGGTGACAATAATTGACACGCGGGGCGTTGGCAAAATATCAACTGCTGCAATACCTAAGCCGGCAAGGAAGCCTATCGCTGCCGGAGTTAGCAGGTTACCTTTTCTCATGGCCATTTCGCCCGACCGGATCTCGCTGCCTTTCTCGCGAACATTTGATCCCGCCGTCAAATCCTTGTCCTGAATGATAATCCTGCCATCCTGCTGAATGATCTTTTCCTGCATGACCACCGAGTCGGCACCTTCGGGAAGAGGTGCCCCGGTAAACACCCGGCAGGTTTCTCCGGGTTCTAGCGAAATGATCTCTGCTGCTCCAGCCGCCATTTCACCGGCAGGCCGGAGCGCTCGCTGCCTGTCTTCAAACCTTAAAGCATAACCGTCCATCGACGATTGCCTGAAGGGGGGAAGATCAAGCCCGGCGTAAATGTCGGATGCCAGCACCAGGCCGGCAGCCTTTTCCAGACTGATACGAACAGGTTTTAGAGGTGTGATGTGATTTGTTATGAGGGATTTGGCTTCGGAAACACTGATCATATTGCAATTATCCTCCAATGGTGATCATACTCCGGTTATGGATAGCCGCCGCATCCAGGTTTTCAAACTGGGTGGTCAGCTGCCCACCGAGCTCTTTTTTCTTACTCCAGATCGAAGCCTTGATAAGAGGAAGTACGTCTTCATTATTCCGGAGCGCGGTAAGCAGATCTGTCTCGCCATCGCTGAACAGGCAATTTTTAAGTTTCCCATCGGCGGTCAGCCGCATCCGGTTGCAGGTACTGCAAAATGGGGCGGTCATCGTGCTGATGACGGCAAAGGACCCCACATGACCGGGGATCAAAAAACTCTTGGCTGTATCGTGAGGTTCGTCGGTAACCGGCAGTACGGTAAAATCCTTCTCTATTGCGGCCAGGATCTCCTGGAGGGAAAACATCTTATTGCTGGTCCATTTGTTCCCGCTAAACGGCATGAATTCGATAAACCTGATCTGAACGGGGTAATGCTTTGTCCAGTCGATGAAGTCTTTGATCTCGCCATCATTAAGTCCTTTCATCACCACCATGTTGATCTTTACGGTGATCTTCTCCTGCAAAAGCAATTCTATATTGCTGCGAACCTGGTGGAACACATCGCGACGGGTGATCAACAGAAACTTTTCCGGCTGAAGCGTGTCGAGGCTGATGTTGATCGTTTTGATGCCGGCGTTTTTTAACGTGGGCAAAAGTTCGGCAATACGGGTTCCATTGGTGGTGATCACCAATTCGACAGGCAGTTTACCCAACTCGGAAATGATTTCCGCAGCATCTTTACGAACCAGCGGTTCGCCGCCGGTTAAACGTATCTTTTTCACACCCTGTTCTACGAATATCTTTGCCAGCCTGACAATTTCATCCGTTTGCATCAGCCGGGAAGCGGGAGTGAAGTCATATTCTTCCTCCGGCATACAGTAAAAGCAGCGGAAATTGCAGTTATCGGTAAGCGATATCCGCAGGTAATCATGCACTCGTCTAAAGGAATCCGCTATCATCTGTGATCAATTAAATTCATATAATCTTTTTCAGTGTCAATATCAATATAGCCAAGTTCAAAATCAACAGTTTCGATATCATCGGGGAACTTGCTAAGCAGTTCCTTTGCTCCTTTATTGCCTTCCAGCGATATAAGGTCATCGAAGTATTCCTTGTTGAAAAGTGCAGGGGTGCCTGTCGTTTCCGCATAACGGCTCGCAATAATATGCTTGCCTGTCTTTTCCCGCTTGTTCAAAAGGTTCTTAAATATTTCCGCGGTTATATAGGCCTGATCAGAAACCGCGATGATCACGTTTTCCAGATCTTTATCCTCACTCAGAAGAGCCGACATTCCGGCAGCGATACTCGACGACATGCCTTCCCTCCAACTATCATTGATGATATAAGTAATATCCGGATGATGGTGCTGTTTTGAAATCTCATCGGCATAGGCTCCGAGTACAACAACAATAACCTCAAAACCGGAGTCTATTGCCGCATCACTTACGATTTCCAAAAGCGTTTTTCCCCGGTAGGTTAGCAGTTGCTTGGGTTTGCCCAACCTGCTTGATTCTCCCGCCGCTAATATGATGATTCCTGTGTTCATAAATATTACCAGTTTTGATGAATAGGATTCGCTTTCTCTTTTAAAGACCTGGCCGAGCCACCCGAAAAAACTGACTTAATCTCGGCAATGATCGAGATAGCAATCTCTTCGGCGGTTTCCGCACCAATATCCAAGCCTACCGGGCCATGTACCCGCAAACGGTTTTCTTCAGTATTCTGCCCCAGTTCATCCAGCATTCTGAGCAGCTTTTTCTTTGGTCCCAGGCTGCCGATGTAAGGCGCATTTGTTTTCAACAGAAGGTCAAGCAGTTCGAGGTCATAATTGTAATTGTGGGTCATCAGTAAAATGGCAGTCTGCTCGTCAATCGTTATTTCCGATAAGAGCTGAGCCGGCTTCACAACTAACACCCGGTTCGCAATTGGAAAACGCTGAACGGAAGCATGCGAAGGTCTGCCGTCAGCAATAGTTACATTCCAGCCCAGCAGGTAAGCAATCTCCGACAGTGGTTGCACATCATTCCCGGCACCGGCAATAATAAGGGAAACAGGCGGCGGAATAAATTCCAGAAAGCCGTCAATTCTACGATCATCAACATCGTAAGTCCGGAAATCTGAAAGCTTATTGCCTAATGAATCAGCTGCATCTTTGATTACCTGCGCACTTATAGAAGCGGGGATTTTTGTCTCTAGTGTATTTTCCCGGTATAGCATACTAGTCCCGGGTTGTATTTTGCCTTCAAGGGAAAAAAGGGTGACCACTACCGCATTTTTGCGTTCGCTTTGCAAGGTGCTTAACATGTCAATAGGGTTTAACGGATCGTCCGCATTGACCGGCTCGAAAAGAATGTGCACAATTCCGTTGCAGCCCAGCTGTACGCCGATCTTCGCATCCTCCTCATCTGTGGTGTCGTAAGTAATTAGCTTGTTTTCCTGCTGCACAATAGCCGAAAGGGCTTTCCTTAATGCATCTCCCTCCAGGCAACCTCCGCTGATAGCACCTGTTAGATGGCCGTCTTCGGTGATCAGCATGCGTGCACCCGGTCTTCGGTAGGAGGAGCCCTCAACTCTGACAACAGTAGCCAGGGCCGTTTTTAGTTTTTCCTTTCGGGCGATTTGATAAGCTTTCAGTATATCAGTAATTTCCTTCATAAGGAGTTGTTGGTCAGTATTTTAGAGCAGTTTCACTCAAGTGTTAGAAGAAACATTTAAAGATCTGCTCACAGTTGCGTAAACTATGCCTCAGTCTGAATCAGTTTATCCGCGGTGATCGGCAAAGACCGTATCCGCTGCCCCGTTGCATTGAAGACCGCATTGGCGATAGCGGGAGCAACCCCAACCAGTGCAATCTCCCCGAGACCTTTTGAACCCAGCGGATTTATGTACGGATCTTTTTTATTAACGAACAGTACGTCCACCTTCGGAATATCCGCGTTGACCGGCACATGGTAATCAGCGAAATTATTGTTGATGGGCCTTCCAAAACGATGGTCAATAACCAGGTCTTCCATAAGGGCCATCCCAATGCCACCAACTGCGCCGCCAATCATCTGGCTTTCCGCAGTTTTAGCACTGACAATAGTACCGGCATCAGCGCAGGATACTACATGGTCGATCTTTATTCTTCCCGTTGCGAGATGGACGCGGAGTTTGACAAAGTGTACCGAGAACGAATAGCTAGAGTAAGGCTGTTCTTTCCCTTTCGATTCGCGGGTGACTTCAATAACCGATAAGTTGTTCTGTTTTAGGAGATCGCTATACGACATTCTTACGGAAGAATTTTTCTCCAGTGAAATGCCGTCTTCTGAAAAGCTCAGATCAGCTGCTTTTAGTGTTTGCAGGTCCGATTTGCGGAATGCAGAACCATCCTTAACTGCGAGCTCGGCGATCTGCTCTTTCAATGCTAAACAGACATCGTGCACTGCGGAACCGACTGTTGATGTTACAGTAGATCCGCCTTGCATAGGTCCCGGTGGTAAGCCGGTACTTCCCATCTGCACCCTGATGCGATCAGGCTTCAAGCCCATCGCCTCCGAAGCTATGGCAGTCATCATAGTAGCTGTCCCCGGGCCCATGTCATTTACTGAACATTGTAAAAGCAGCTTACCGTCGGGCATCAACCGGGCTTTCACTGTTGCCGCGCCGCGAAAGGCACCGAAAGCACCCGTACCCATGCCATAACCGACCAACCAGTCGTCTTCCTTGATATTTTTTGGCTGCATTTTCCGGTGCTTCCACCCGATCCGGTCAGCACCCAGCTGGTAACATTCTTTTAAATATTTACTTGACCAGGGCAGGTTGTTCTCCGGATCTTTATCCGAATGATTAAGGATCCGGAATTCAAGCGGATCCAGGTTCAGTTTGAATGCTAACTCGTCCATAGCCGATTCAAGGGCAAAAGAGCCGGTGGCTTCACCAGGCCCGCGCATCCAGATAGGAGTACAGATGTTTAAAGGAACAAGACGATAACGCGTGGTGACATTCGGGCAGGTATACATGAAACGGGAGATATTAACTGTTGCTTCAGTAAACTCCTGATAAGCTGATGTGTTACCGGTGGCCTCATGTGACAACGCAGTTAACTTCCCATCCCTTGTGGCACCCATTCTCATTCTCTGAATCGTTACGGGCCGGTAGCCTACGTTAGTGAACATTTGTTCGCGATGCAGAACTAATTTTAATGGCTTACCTACCTTTTGGGCGCCCATAACCGCGGCGATCTCGTAAGGCCAGGTACGAAGGCCCATTCCGAAGGCACCACCGATATGCTCGGCATGAACGGTTACATTTTCCAACGGAAGCTTAAATGCTTCGCCTATCGATCGCTGGGTAGACTGTACGCCCTGCGTTTTTGTATACACTGTAACCCGGTCGGCACCTTCCCAAACAGCCATGATGCTTGCCAGTTCCATCGGGTTGTGAACATCCGCCGGATGATAATATTCCTGGTCTAATTTAACCGCTGCATTTTGAAAAGCTTCGGCGTCCCCGCGCTTATAATCTTCAAACCGCGGTCCTGTAGGAATTTTAGCATCATCCAAATTATCATGCAGATTTGTCTTATGGACTGCTTTATCGTACTGAGCCTTTACCAGGCGCGTAGCATGTACTACGCGCTCGAAAGTATCGGCTATGACCAGGGCAATTGCCTGGTCATAATACAGAATTTCATTGCTTGCGAAGAAACGCAGCGGTGCACCTCCCGAAGGCGGTTTTGCCGGGTCTTTTCCGGTGGTATATCCGGGCAGTTTGGGTGCATTTAAATGAGTAATTACGGCCAGTACGCCGGGGGCGCGAAGGGCACTCTTTGTGTCAATGGTTTTGATACGACCTTTAGCGATCGTACTTCCAACCAGCATGCCATAAACGGTATTCTGTATTTTATGATCCGCGGCATACGAAGCGTTGCCGGTTACCTTTGCCCGGCCGTCTACACGGTCAATGCGATCGGCTGTCTTGTCTTTCTCCATATTGCTTATGATTTCCCCGTGGCTGTTTTCAAAGCTTCAACAATCGTGTTCGGCGCCAGCTTTAACTTAAAATTGTTGTGACCATAGCCCTTCGCATTGCGGAGCGCTAACTCTGCCGCCTGACGGAAGACCTCCTCTGAAGCCTGTTTTCCTTTTAGAAAATTCTCCGCTTCGGTCAGCCGCCATGGCTTGTGGGCGACCCCGCCCATAGCCAGCCGCGCATCCCTGATGGTGTTCCCTTTGATATCCAGCGCCGCGGCTACTGACACTAATGCAAAGGCATATGAAGCGCGGTCGCGAACCTTTAAATAGTGCACATGTTTCCCAAACTCATTCTCCGGTATTTCCAGTCCCACAATCAGTTCACCTTTCTTCAGTGTGTTGTCTTTTTGCGGAGTATCACCCGGCAAACGGTGAAAGTTTTGAAAGGCAATTTTACGGTCACCATTTGGTCCCGTCACCAAAACGGTGGCATCCAAAGCGACCAATGCTATGCACATATCACTCGGGTGGACGGCTATGCATTTGTCTGAACCACCGAAAATGGCGTGCATCCGGTTGAAACCTTTCAGCGCGCCGCAACCTGATCCCGGCTCACGCTTATTGCAGGGCATGTCGGTGTTGTAGAAATAAGGACAGCGGGTGCGTTGCATCATATTGCCGCCAACTGTGGCCATATTCCGTATTTGTTGCGAAGCACCGGCTTGCAGCGCCAGAGAAAGCAGCGGTTGCTCTTTCACTACTAATTCATGCTCGGCAACTTCGCTGTTAAGGGCAAGAGCGCCAATGCGTAAATTGCTGCCCTGTTTTGAGATCTCTTTCAGAGGGAGGTTGTTGATATCCACCAGCTTCTCAGGGCCGGCCACTCCCTTTTTCATCAGGTCAACCAGGTTGGTTCCACCTGCAATCCATTGAGCAGTACTGTTCTTAACTATAGCTTCTATAGCCGATTTAACACTGGAAACACGCACATAATCAAAGCCTATCATATGATCCTGCCTCCCTTCTTCACATCGCTAATGGCTTTCACAATATTTGGGTAGGCGCCGCAGCGGCAGATATTGCCGCTCATGTACTCACGGATTTCTTCGTCTGTACTAGCATGGCCTTCTTTGATACAGGCAACGGCTGACATAATCTGACCTGGAGTACAATAGCCACACTGGAAACCATCATGTTCTATAAATGCCTCCTGCATGGGATGAAGCTTATCACCGGCAGACAAGCCTTCGATCGTAGTAACCTTTTTTCCCTCAAGCATTACGGCTAGCGACAAACAGGAGAGCACCCTCTTGCCGTCGACATGAACGGTACAGGCACCACACTGCCCATGGTCACAACCTTTCTTCGTCCCTGTCAAAGATAACTGCTCACGGAGCAGATCCAGCAAAGTTACGCGGGGCTCAACTGATAACTGATGTGCGGTGCCGTTGACTTCCAACGACAGTGACATCTTTTCAAAAAAGGCGGCTGTTTTTTCGTCCCATTGAGATTCAGCTGCGTGTAACAGCGACGGGGGTATGGTTGCAAAAGCCGCCAGCAGTGAGGTGTTCTTTAAGAAGTCCCGCCTGGCTTCATTAGGTACAGACTGATCTTTCTTATTGTGGAGACATTCTTTTTCGTCCATAACTTAATGATGTAAAGAGTTTATTGGCGATGACTTAAGTGAAATTAATCATTTCAGGAACCGCTCACATTTGTATTGCAGCTAAATGAGTTTTGTCACTAACGATAATAACCAATATAATCGCTTTGTTTGCATGTGATGAGTTATTTCCATTAAAAGCTGGCGACACTCCTTCACTAACTCCACGCAACACACCGGAACGCGTACGAACCGTTGGAGCGAAAGGAGTGGGCAACGATTGCTGTGCATATAATGAACTGGTGAAAATCAATGGCAATGCCAACCCTATTAATAGTTTTTCTATAATAATTGACCTTCTTATCAAATCAAAGATGTTATCTTTTATCTGTTTGTATCGGATACAGATTACTGATTTGTATACCATTATTACTGATCCGGCTGATCAATCAATCAGGGAATGAATAAAGTGATAACTTTGGTTTGATTCATACAAATGCTATGGAAATGCTTCGATTTAATACTATCGCTGAGTACAATGCTTTCAATAAGAATGAAACCCGCCACCCGCTGGTGAGTGTTGTTGATTTATCAAAGGCCGACCCCAGACAAGGGTCACGCATGTACTTTGGATTTTACACGATATTTCTTAAGCAGGTCGTTTGTGGCGACCTGGTGTATGGTAGAAATACGTATGACTACCAGGAAGGGACTTTGGTTTTCCTGGCTCCCGGACAGGTGGCTGGCGTTAACAGCAATGGCGATTTTTATCAGCCGAAGGGCTATGCACTTGTTTTTCATTCCGATTTAATACATGGTACGCCACTCGGTCGCCACATTCAGGATTATTCATTCTTTGGCTATCAGTCAAACGAAGCACTTCACCTTTCAGAACGTGAAAGAAAATTAATACTTGATTGTTTTTCAAAAATAGAGTATGAGTTGGACCGTGCGATCGATAAGCATAGCAAAAGACTCATTGCTTCCAATATTGAACTGTTGCTGGACTATTGTGTCCGCTTCTACGACCGTCAATTTGTTACGCGTGATAATGTAAATAATGGTATCCTGGAACGATTTGAAAATCTGCTGCAAAATTATTTTCTGTCTGACAAACCACAGACCATTGGATTGCCGACAGTTGCATATTGCGCCAATGAGCTCAACCTGTCTGCTAACTATTTTGGCGATCTGATCAAAAAGGAAACGGGAAAATCACCCCAGGAATATATTCAATCCAAGTTAATTGATATTGCAAAGGAGCGGATCTTTGATACCAGCAAATCGGTTAGCCAGATTGCATATGAATTAGGCTTCAAATATCCCCAGCATTTCGCCCGGGTATTTAAGCAGCGTGTCGGCCGCTCGCCATTGGAATTCCGAACGCTAAATTAGTTGGATTAAGGTATTTTCTAATACCATCGGGATTGAAAACTCTAATTTCTGCTACGATATTCTCTGTATAGCTATTTACTTGACCAATCGAATCATTTTCTCGAAGGTAAGATTACAACCTCGCGTCACTTTATCATTCTCATGGCAAAAGAACCTACTTGATCTATACGCCTTAAATGTGTGGTTCCGGGAAAAAACAAGTACCTTAAGCTAATAACAGTTTATATCTTTAGCTGGCAATTGGCAGAGGCTTATAGTCTAAATTCCGTTGCGGGTGATTCTAAAAAAGTAATCTGAAAATTTTAAATAATTTATATGGAGATCAAAGACTTTTTCACGACCTATCGAAATTCAGCCTGGCATAAGGACTCCAATGCTATGATTGATCTATATGACGAGCAAGTCGTCATATTCGATATGTGGGACCAGGGTTTTCATTTAAATCTATCAGATTGGGCTAAAAGTATTAAAAACTGGTTTGGTTCTTTGGGTAACGAAAAAGTAGAAGTGAAATTCGAAATGATAAAAATTAATCAGTCAGGCAACGTTGGATTTGCAAGTGCGCTGATTCAGTTTCAGGCAATTTCAAGCGATGGCGAGGTTTTAAGAAGCATGAAAAATAGAATGACACTTGGATTTTCAAAATTTGAAGAAGGATGGAAGGTGATTCATCAGCATACGTCGGCTCCAATTAGTTCCGATGACCTCACTGGTGTTTTGATTATTTAGTTTATTTCCAACAAGCGATCTAAGCTCATCGCCATGGGGCTACTTCTGTGTTTCTCCATGGCGATGGCTAAGTTCATAATCTATACTTCTTCTGCGCATCAAGGTGTAAGGACCACTTTAACGCAATCATCTTTCTTGTTCTTGAAAATATCATAGGCTTCTGCAGCCTGGCTCAGAGGCATACGATGAGTAATAATATCATCAAGGGTTACCTTACCGTCCTGAACAATTTTGAAGAGCTCGTCAATATACTTCTGCACATAAGCCTGGCCGAAACGGATGTTTAGTCCCTTTTCAAAAAGTTGGTGAACGGGGAAATTATCATAGTTACTTCCGTACACACCAACTACACTTATTGATCCGCCCCTTCGAACAGCCTCTATGCAGAGCTCGATAACTTTAGAAGTTCCTTTTTCTAAATTAACCACCGCTTTCAGCTTTCCCAGGAATCCCCGCTCTGCTTCGAAGCCCACTGCGTCGATAGCACAATCCACACCACGTCCGCCGGTCATCTCCCTAATCTTATCCATCAAATGCTCATCATGCGCATTTAATATCTCTGCATTATTGACGTTCTTAGCTTTTTGCAGACGGTAATCCAGAGGGTCGATCGCAATCACTCTTTCGGCGCCGTTTAACCATGCAGACTTCTGGGCCATCAAGCCAACCGGACCACTGCCAAAGATGGCGACCGTACTTCCTGGTTTTACTTTGGCCCATTTAACAGCGGACCATCCGGTAGGAAAAATATCGGTTAAAAATAAAACCTGCTCATCGGTCAAATCCTCCGGAATGATACGTGGCCCAGTATTAGCCTTTGGAACTCTGACAAGCTCAGCCTGACCACCATCATAGCCACCATACATGTCTGTAAATCCGAAAAGACCGCTTCCTTTACCTTTCATCAAATGGCCTTCCGGCCCGTACATTTCGGGATTCGTATTCTCACAGTGAGGATGTTGGTTATGAGAGCAAAAAAAGCAAGCACCACAGGCAATCACAAACGGAACCACCACGCGGTCGCCCTTTTTAATGTGAGTAACCGATGTGCCAACCTCTTCAACAACTCCCATAAACTCGTGGCCCATTACCATATCCTTCAACTGGGGGAAAAAACCATTGAAAATATGTAAGTCGGAGCCGCAAATGGCAGTAGAGGTTACCCTGACAATAATGTCTTCCTGATCTTCGATACGTGGATCATCCACATTGTCAACACTGATGTCTCCGATTTTGTGAAAAACTGCTGCTTTCATAAAAAGTATTTAAATGTTTAGAAGCAACACCCCTTATTGAATTAAAGTTTTAGTAATATGGAAAGAATATCCCGACTGCCACGTAAGTTAGAGCAAGCTCTTCGCTATAGCAGATAAGAGTTATGAATAGAGTTTACACCAAAAAAAATTAGAATTTTTAAAGAATAATGGTCTGACAAAATATTTAGCAGTTTATTAACAGGAGGAAGGTCATGTTTTGCAATTTGCTAAGTCAACAGCTTTAATTGCCTGCACATTTACATAACTCCTGATTACGACAGGAACCGGTCGCATCGAGGACAGCGTCCATCTATATGCTGTGGGGCTCCTATATTGATTCATTTCGCAAGTAGCAGCGGTTTTTCTACAAATCTCAAATAGGTTAAGACCCTGAATGCAGTAATACACACGCAACGAGCTCTGGGCGAATTGAACTGAAGGGTATATTTGATAATCGGTAAATATTTTTGGCGGTTTTCATAAATTATCCATAAATAACCGCGAACAATGACTCTCAAAACCTTCTAACCTCTTCTGCCACTTACCAAACTACTACCTGGTTCGGTTCAGATAGGGACAGTGTTGGGCTGGAACTGGGAAAAAGGGACTTTTAGCCGAACAGGAACCGAGCACGACCCGAACCAGAGCCCAACACAGGGGTAATTTCAAAGTTGTATGTCTAGTCCTAAAATAGCTATACAGGTTTATGAATTAATTGTAGATAGACTATACATTGCAATTTGGTAATTGGGATTTAGTTATACAACTATCTTTTTCCCTTTTTTTAATTGGTCTTTTCTTCCATCGTTTCGTGAGAATTTCCTGTTTCAAGTGGGCGTTTTCGGGTGTCAGATAATCACAACTGCTATGCGGCCGAACCTGGTTATAGGCCTGGATACTTTTAGCGATCAAAGTCCTGGACTTGGCAAGTCCCACATTGGTGCTATACAGATCGAATTCTGATTTGAGAATTCCATTGACCCGTTCTGCTAAAGCGTTTTCATAAGGGTTCCCGTTCTCCGTCATACTGATGGCGATTTGATTTCTTTTTAAAAGATCCACATAGGCCTTGCAACAATATTGAGATCCCCGGTCGGAGTGGTGAATCAGCTGCTCGCTGTACATCCGGCTCTGCAGTGCCATCTGTAATGCATCGATACATCCCTGCGCAGATAAGTCTTTACGAAAGGCATGGCCAACGATTTTTCGTGAATGCGCATCTGTTATCAGACTGAGGTATCCCCACTGTCCGATCATTCGAATATAGGTGATGTCACTTACCCAAAGTTGCTCTGGCCTGTAGATGATCATGTCTTTTACCAGATTGGCATATTTACGCATCCAGTGCTTCGAATCGGTCGTGATGACTCTTCTTCTACGTCGCCGGATGTGCAGGTTGTGCGTCCGCATCAAGTCAAATAAATAATCCCTTCCAATCTTTATTTGCTGTTCCTGTAGCTCTTCCTTGAGCATGTAATGCAGCTTTAAGGTTCCCACCCGCGGAAGTGTCTTGCGGATCTGAAGCACCTTTTGCAGGATGATCTCATCTTTTAAGCCTTCATCCTGAGTGCGCCACTGGTGGTCGTACCAGGCGTGTCTTGTTTTGCCAAACAGTCGACACAGGGTCTTGATCCCCTGCTGGGGAAAGTCCTGTTTCATTCTTCCGACTGCTTGGCACCAGACTTTTTTCTGATATCAATTTGAAGCTGTTCTTCGGCGATATCGATCAAGGTATCAAGCGCCTTTATCTTTAGTTCAGCTTCAGCAAGAGCCTTCTGAAGGTCTTTTACTTCATCTTTACTTTTCTTTTGGGATGTCCTGGCCATCGATGGTGCGGGTTGATGACCCACAAGATCGTATTTTTCCTGCTGATCGGCCTTAATCCAATGCTTAATGGCCGTAACGCTTTTTACGTTGAAGGTAATGCGGGCCTGACTGATCGTCATTCCCGACTCTATAGCCCGCAAAACGGAACGCCTTAGCGTGAGCGGATAAGCACACCGTTTATTACTTTGGTATTCTTTAGATCCATAGGTGGTCATCCACAAGCCCAGGGTAGACTTCACCATCCCATACTTTTCAACCGCTGCGCTTCGGGGCAGGCCGCCCTCAACAAGCGAGACGATCTCTTTGATCAACCGCTTATCAAACGGCTGAGTTTTGTGATGCCGTACTACGAACGGCTCTAACTTTTCTTTGGTTTCCATACACTGATTTTAGTGTATAGTTTTTTTAGGAATTGACAGTAAGCTTTAAATATCAATCACCGGATTCATCCGGCCATCAATTCAATACGGAGATCTTTGCTGAAGGTCTTTTTACATATTCTGTAAGGAGGGCTTTTCCGGGAATGCAATGGGGGTAATTATTAATGACCGGCTTAAAGCAGGAAGAAAAGTTATAGACACTTCCAGATTTAGCGGCACAAACAACAGAGTGTTAACATCAACGACACTGAACGACAATTGACTCAAACCCGGCAGAAGGTGAAATCAAAAAATAGTTAGAACTTTACTCTATGGTATCTGGCAGGAATATTTTTGAATCCGTAGCGGATTTGTATTTATATAGAAGTTAAGCGAGTGAATTTTTATTCAAATAGCGCAATCATTGAGGTTAACACAAACCAGACTAAATTCCCTTGTTTCGCTGCGGTGGGTGATGAGCGAATTGAATTGCTCGTTTAAATTCATATTTTTGTACCCTGGCTTGCTCGCGCAGGAATCATTTTAAGAATCTTTAAATTTTTCTCATTAACTGTTATTTCATATAAAGCGTTTTTACGGCACCCAGATCGTAGAACTATATCCGCATTTAAGAAAAAGCCGCCTCAGATATATATTTAAGTACTTATTGTGATTCAAAACGAATATTTCAACAAAATTTTTAAGGCTACACCTTTACCGAGCCTGCTACTATTAAGTGATGCGCCCCTCTTCACCATTGCAGAAGTGAACTTCGCTTACCTGAAGGTTACCGGAATGAATGAAGATGATTTAATTGGCAAAGGCGTATTTGAGGCTTTCCCGGATAATTCCACCGGTGTTTCAGATAACCTGGCTCTCTCGCTTAGTGAGGTGATACAGACCGGTGTGCCCCATAAAATGGAGGTTCAGAAATATTTTCTACCTACCTATGGTACCGATGAATATGAAGCCAGGTACTGGAACCCCGAGAATATCCCTGTTTTAGTTGACGGCGTGCCGGTGTATATTATCCACACCGTTCAGGATATAACAGCGGAGGTTAAAACTCAGGTGGAACTAAAGCAAAAAGCCAGAGTTGTTAAGGAAAAATTTGAAAATCTTGTTCAGAGCATTGATGGAATTGTTTGGGAGGCTGACGCCCACACTATTGCCTTTACCTATGTAAGTCCACAGGCCGAGCATATATTGGGCTATACCCCGGAAAAATGGATGGGCGAGGCTGAATTCTGGCAAAAGCATGTTTTCCCGGAAGATCTCGATAACGCCATCAACTTTTGCCAGGCCATGACCCTTGCGCGTGAAAACCACCGGTTTGAATACAGGATGATTAAAGCCAATGGGGAAATAATTTGGCTTGAAGATATTGTATCTGTAATTAGTGTGGATGGGAAGCCAGAACTGCTGCGTGGGCTAATGGTAGACATTACACAGAAAAAACAGGCGGAGGAAATTTTAAAAGCGTCGGAAAAAAAGTATGAATTGCTTTTCCAAACCAGCCCTCTTTCTAAGTGGATTTATGATATAGATACTTATCAAATTCTGGATGTTAATGAAACTGCTGTTCTGGAATACGGATATAGCCGTGCAGAATTCCTCAACATGTCGATCAATGATATTAGTTTTAACGGCGATAGGTTGGGGTTATTTGAGGCCGTACACTTTGCTAAAAAGTTCCCACAAATGTTTTCAAGCGGTTTACACAGGCATGAAAAGAAGAATGGTGCTATTATTTATGTGGAAATTCAAAAGAATATTATTGATTTCAACGGTTCTATGGCTGCATTAATGCTGTCAAATGACATTACAGAACGTGTGCAGAGTGTATTAGCCCTGGAAGAGCAAAATCAAAAGCTTAATGACATTGCTTTTATGCAGTCGCACGTTGTACGGGCGCCTTTAGCGAGGATGATGGAGATTATCAACCTGTTTGAGGATGTAGAAAAACATTCACCGGAGTTTGGGGAATTACTAAAATACCTTGTCGCTTCGGGAAGAGAACTCGATGATATTTTGAGGAAAATTGCCGACAGGACTGAGCCGACTGACCTGGCCCCGATTAGTGAAGAGTAAAATCTATTGCTTGTATTTGCAGACCATCGGAAAAACGATTCTGCAGATAACGAACACAACGTAAAAGACATTTCCTTATTGGTATCTATATCGGGCTAGAGGATGTGGGTATCCTTGGTCGCAAGCGGCTTGCTGTGATAGCAAACGAAATTTAAACGTGTACTTCTATTACTCCATGCCATCACAGAATCAGAAAATCCGTTAGATTTCCATTGAAAACATTCTTCGGATTTATTTGCAGTTTATCCTTTCTGTAGTAGTTTTACAGACTCTCTCATTTATATTCTCGTTACTTATACACGTACATCTCATCTATATTGAAAAGGGCCTTCTTCTTTTTGTTGTTATTTTTTGCTTTTCACGGCGTCAGTGCAGAGTACATTTTCAAACCCGGTTCGATTCCTAATCAAATATCTCTTATTCAATACGCGTGTATCGCTGATGCAGGTGACCGCGAGCTATCGATCGATGAAGTAAGAAACAAGCCGAACAGGCTTCAATTCAGGCCGATTAAAGGAATAAACGGTAACCTTGGCTTTACAGATCGTACCTACTGGGTGAAGTTTGAGCTCCAAAATCAATCAGACAGGCCACTTTTCTATTACCTGGAGACTGCTGAGCCTGTGACCGATAATGTAAACTTTTATTTGTTTGACGAAGCAAATTCGTTCACAACCCAGAAGAGCGGCGATAACCTGTCTTTTGCCGAAAGGAGCGTTGCATTTCGAAAAACCATTTTTAAGATTCAACTGGAACCGGGAGAAAAAAAACAGGCTTTATTGGAAGTGAAGAATGACGGGGAAAAAAATAACCTGCCGCTAAACCTGATCAGTCCTGAACGGTTTTTGGAAATAATTTACCATGACCAGCTGGTAATGGGAATTTTTTATGGCATTTTATTTATCATTACCATTACCTACCTGTTTTTTTACTTTGCTTTAAACGAGCGCATTTTTCTATACTATTCTTTATATGTAGCCTGCGTAGGTTTATGCCAGTTTGCCCTTGACGGTTTTTTTCACCAGTTCATTGACCGGAGCAATTCATGGATAAATCTGCATGCAGTTATAATTTTTGCTATTTCGGCAGCTTATCTTTTTGGCAAGTACAGCGAACTGGTTCTGAATATTAAACAGAATAGTAAGGGTGTTTATATAGCATTCAAAGTTTTATATATATTGTTAGCTATCGTCTTATCAGGCATCGTTTTATTTCCCTCGTTCTTAAAAATCTCATACCCTGCTGTTAACATTTTAACGCTGGTTGGGATGCTGCTGATTGTTCTTTCAATCATTGTACTTTTTGTAAAGAAACAGCCATTAGACCTTTTTTACACCGCTGGAATTGCCATTCTCTTTATTTGCTTTACGCTAGCTATTCTGCTAAACTTTGGACTTATAACCAGTTTTTCTATTGAAAATATTACTAAACCGGGCATCGGACTTGAAATTATTGCGCTTTCATTGTCGATGGCGAACCGGATCAGGGTGCTTAAAAGTAAGAAGGAGGAGCTGCAAGCAATAGCGCTGCAAAAGTCGCAGGAAATGAACGATGTAAAGTCGTACTTTCTTTCGAATATGAGCCATGAGTTGCGAACACCGCTGAACGCGATACTCGGTCTGACTAACAGCATGGAAAGTGAAATTGCAGACGAAAAGATCAAAGCTACCTGTGAGGAGATAAAAGATGCGGCTTTTAGCTTGATTTCTTCTGTCAATGATATCATGGACTTTTCTAAGATCGAGAAGGGGCAGATCCGGCTTGATCGTGTAATATTTTCGCCATTTTCTATTTTAGAGAAAGCCAGGTTAAATTACCAAAAGCAGGCCACAAAAAAGGGCCTGGAATTTAAGTTTTCTACCAATTTGAAGCAGACTATCCGGGTATTGGGGGATCCAAACCGCCTGGAACAAATGGTAAATAATGTATTAAGCAATGCGTTAAAATTTACCTCGTCGGGTTGTATTTCGTTTGATGCTAAATCAGTAGAAACTGAGGGCCATCTGGATTTGGTATTGACTATTCGTGATACAGGCATTGGAATAGCGCCGGAAAAGCTGGCTTCTGTCTTTGAAATGTTCTCGCAGGTGGATATTAGCGATAGACGCAGATATGGCGGCTTTGGCATTGGGCTATGTATAGTTAATTCGTTGGTTAATTTGCATGGCGGAGTTATCAGATTAACCAGTATAGAAAACAGGGGGACAGACTGCAGCATTTCCCTAAAATATTTTATGCCTGCAGAAGAAGTGAAGCCGGTAAACAAGTTCCCGGATGAGTCTTATGATTTGCTCGGCACGCATGTTCTGGTTGTTGAAGACAACCCAATGAATCAGATGGTCATTAAAATGATGATGAGACAATGGTTGAATACCACTCTTACTTTTTCGAATAACGGCGCTGAAAGTCTGGAAGCTTTGAAGAACATTGATGTTGATATTATTTTAATGGATCTGCAGATGCCAGTGATGGATGGGTATGAAGCAACTGCCGCTATTCGGAATGGCGAATCCGGACTAAAAAATAAGTTGGTTCCCATCATTGTAATTACGGCAGATGTGATGGAATCTACCCGGGAACGGATTCTTAACCTGGGAGCTGATGACTGGATGACTAAACCGGTGGATCAAAAACTATTATATCAGAAGATTACTAATTTGCTGTCGGTTACCTGAAAGAAACCGGGAGTAGTATTGATAGCTGGCTGAAATCAAATAAGATACGCGTTTTCTAAAAAATAAATGATTTTCAACGTCAGATTTCTATAGAATAAGTATTGGATTTCAGCAATTATCGGCAAAAAATAAAGTCAATTTAATTTACGAAAAGAAAGTGTGCTGGTTTCATAAATTGCTTAATTACCAGCAGGCGCATATGCGCCTTTTTCAATCCAGGTGATCCATGCCTTTTTAAATTCCTTATGGCTGATGGGAGGCAGTGTACGGCCTTCGCCCGGATTCCACCCCGCCTTTACCAAGCCGTCATCGGCATGTTCTATCAACTGCTCCAACGTTTTATTGCCGTTTGTTTGCGAGTTCACCAATTGTTTGGCAAGTTGATTAGGTGTCTTTCCCTGGAATACCATCGTCATATCCGCCGGCGGCAGGTGCCAGTCAGGATCGCCGGGTGGTTTATGTAAACCTTCCACATTGGCCGGCTGATGGCAGTTCGAACATTTCATAGCATAAACTCCTTTTCCATCTAACCCCCTGCGTGGCAGCATCGTGTGCAGATGACTGTCGTCGCCCTGTAATGGCACGTCACCTGAGGGATGACAATTCATACAACGGGGACTCATTAAAACCGCGTAGGCAGTCATAAATGCCTTAACCGATTCAACACTATCTTTATTAACAGACCCGATCTTCGCCGTGCTTAGCTTATTTTGATTTTCTACACCGAAACTCAGGAAAATGACTACAGAGATGATTATTGCCAGAATAGGGATAGTTTTTTTTAGCATTGAGTATGGTCTGGATGTTTATAATAAATTATTCTCACTTAGAAAAGAGTTCTGCTAACCTTCATTCCTCTGCATTTCGGCTGCTAAATGAATCGCGCTACGAATTCTCATATAAGTTCCGCAGCGACATATGTTCCCGGCCATAGCCGCGTCGATATCCTCATCTGTCGGGTTTTTATTCTCTATCAGAAGCACCGCCGCTGACATGATCTGACCTGACTGGCAATATCCACATTGAGGTACATCCAGCTCGAGCCAGGCTTTTTGTAGTGGGTGTTCATTAGTTTTTGATAATCCCTCGATCGTTACAACTTCCTTTCCGGCGGCCCGGCTAACTTTTGTAACACATGAACGAACAGCTTCACCGTTGAGGTGAACTACACAGGCACCACATTGTGCAGCCCCACAGCCATATTTTGTTCCAACAAGACCAAGGGTGTCCCTGAGTATCCACAGCAACGGGGTGTTCGGATCTACATCTACTTTATAGGATTTTTTATTGATGGTTAAGTTGAGCATAGGGGATAGTATTATTATGATTATCAATTGATTACATAGAAGGTTTACTCTTCAACTCCAGATCATACGGCTGCTGATAAAAACGCTTGCCGGCAGCTTTGTACAGTGCGTTTGCTACAGCTCCAAATACCGGGGGAAACGGTGGTTCACCCAAGCCTGTAGGATCGATATCATTCTGCACAAAGTGAACTTCGATCTTTTTTGGCGCTTCGTGCATTCGGATTATTCTGTAGTTATGGAAATTATTCTGTTCCACGCCACCATCCTTATGTGTTAATCCGCCATACAGAGCATTTCCAATCCCGTCAATAACGGCGCCTTCAACCATATTTGTTGCCGCATCCAGATTTATAACAATGCCACAATCAATGGCGCTAACTACTCTTTCCACATAAGGTTGCCCGTCCCTGATTACCATATCTACTATATGGGCCGCATAAGAATTATGGCAGAAATAAGCAGCAACTCCACGGTTGAATTTGCTATTCTCAGCTTTATTCCATCCCGACTTTTCTTTTACCAGTTTTAACACTTCAGCGTAGCGATCAGCATCGTAATCATTATTTTTACCAACCGGGTTCTCTTTGGCTCTTTTCAATAACTCCAATCTAAGGTCGATAGGATCTTTGCCCATTGCCTCCGCCAGTTCATCTAAAAAAGATTGTTCTGCAGCCGCATTAAAGTTTGATCGTGGCGCCCTGAATGCTCCAATGGTGATATTTGAGGGGATCATCCAGCCCTCAGCAAGATAATTATCAACTGCCCCTGCCGGAAACCTGTTGGCATGGATGGCATGTTCAGGAATTCCGCCACCTTTTACATGGAACGCGATTAAATTCTTATTGACATCAAGAGCCGCCCGGTAAGTAGCGGTGTACATCGGGCGATAAATACCATAAGTCATGTCGTCCTCTCGGGTGTAAACCAATTTGACCGGAGCTTTTACTTTTTTAGAGATCAGGGCCGCTTCGTAGAGATAATGACCGTAGGCCCTGCGACCAAAGCCGCCACCCATGCGTGTCATCTGAATTTCGATCTTTTCTGCCGGCAGGTTTAAAAGTTTTGCAAGGGTAGGCTCCGACCAACCCGGTGCCTGCAAAGGACCAGCTACCAGGGCCTTTTCATCCGTAACATGGGCGAAGAAATTCATCGGCTCTAGGCAATTATGAGCCAAAAATGGAGCATTATAGGTACGTTCGATAATCTGAGCTGCATTTTTAAACGCTGTTTTCGGATCGCCGTCTTTTCTTAATTCCTGGGCTGGTTTACTTGCGTGTTCCTGCATTTTCTTAAGCATTCCCTCTGTACTCTCAAGCTCTTCCGGTATAACAACCTCTCGTTTCGGGCCCCTGCCTCCCATAGTATCCCTCGTATCGCCGGCCGGCTCCCAAACTACTTTTAGTTTTTTCCGGGCCTGCATTACTTCCCAGGTGGAACTTCCAACCACCACCAGTAAATCATTAAATGTGCGTGTATCGAATCCGCCTTGCTCAAAACCATCTTCATATAACTTCTGACTAAAAACATCTTTGATGCCCGGCATTTTCAGGGTTTGCGATGCATCAAATGATTTTAGCTTCATCCCAAAAGCAGGTGGATGCTCAATCATGGCAATCAACATTCCTTTCTGTTTATAGTCTATTCCGAAAAGGGGCTTACCAGAAATAATTTTTACTCCTTCTACGTTTTTCTTTGAGCTGCGAACTACATTAAAGTTTTTCACGTCCTTTAACTTCAATTCTTTGGGTATGGGTATGCCGGCAGCTTTTGATGCAAAACTGCCATACGTTCCTGATTTGCCGCTCTTCTGGTGATATACCATTCCGGCTTTAGTTGTAATCTCATCCAAGGGTACGCTCCAGATCTGAGCTGCGGCTTCAATCAGCATATAGCGCGCTGCAGCTCCGGCCTCACGAAGCGGTTTCCAATACATCCGCACCGAATTGCTTCCCCCGGTAAACTGAGGTCCTAATTTTACATTGTCATGTGGACCCATTTCGACTATTATTTTTTGCCAGTCTGCCTCCAACTCTTCGGCTACGATCATTGGAAGTGAGGTCATCACGTTCTGCCCAAACTCGGGATTAGGATTAAGAATTTTTACAATGTTATTGGGGGTGATCTTTATGTACCCATTTAACTCTAACCACTCACTACCTTCAGGGTCACTGATCTTACCGGGGGCGGTGAATGCTGACAACCAGGTGAAACTTATCATCAGTCCGCCTCCCGCAAGTGCCGAAGATTTCAGGAATGATCGCCTGGAAATGGAAGTTTTTTGATTTGTCATCTGTGATTTTTATGAAGAGATGTAACGACTATTTACACTAAACTAAAATACCGCTTTACTACGATTCATCGATGTCAATGGGTGATTTATTATATTCTGCATCCGTTACTGGCTTCAACCATACTGCTCCGCCTAGCTTCGTATTGGTGCCGATGGCAACATGTGTCATTGAATTGGCAGGGGAGGCTCCGTGCCAATGTTCTATATTTGGAGGACATTTAATCACATCGCCCCTTTCAATTACTGTAATTGGTTTCCCTTTCTCCTGGTATAATCCTTTCCCTTCCGTCACCAAGAGTATTTGCCCACCTTTATGATAGTGCCAATTACTTCTTGCACCCGGCTCAAAAGTTACTGAACCAATGTTGACATTGTAGGTAGTATCATTTTCTGCCAGATAATTGAGCCATACCGTTCCGGTGAAGTTATTATTCGTCACTTTTTGCCCTTTTGGAAAAACCATAGTGGCTGCGGGCTGCTCGGTTTCGGAATGTTGCTCCCTGGTATTATTACAAGAGCCCAATCCCGTCGAAATACCAATGATGGAAATTAAACCACTGATTTTTAATACTGTTATATTCATGACTGATGTCTTTTATTCTCCGATTTAAAAACTTTGAATTTATTGTAATCTGATTCTGCCGGTGAATCTTCTGAAATCAGTCATTTAAATTTCCAGGTTGGCCTGATAAAAATTAACCAGTTTATTTAAAGCTCGCGATACGTATTCAGGTTTCCAATAAGTCTGTATATGAGTAGCCCCATCAATCAGAAACAACTCCTTACTTTTAGGGTTGGTTGCTTTCTTGAATGCCTCATCCGTCATATAATAAGTGTCGGCTTTGCTACCTGCGATCATCAATAGATGCTGGTTTATTAGATCCATATTGGTGTTGGCATCAAAAGTCATCAAGTCCATTAAGCTGCTCATCGTGTATTTGAAGGTTGAATTTGGATGTGCATGGGTTCTGTAATAGTATTCGTAGCCTTCCCGGTACAGATCTGTTGGTATTTTAGCAATTTCCTCATCTGTCGGGTTTACCACTCCTGCATAAATTACTTCACCACCTGCCGCTTCCTGTGCCCGGGCATCTGATGCTTGTTTTAATCGTTCCTGGATCATTGACGATTGTGAATTCATAAAACCATTACGCCTTACCAAACCCGAGTTGAACATACTTAATGTGGCAACTGCTTTAAATCTTTTGTCAGATTGAGCCGCTTTTAACGAGTAACCGCCGCCGCCACAAATGCCGAGTAAACCAAGTTTTGCTGTGTCAACACCTTTGAATTGAGAGATAAAGTCGGCCATGGCGTGAATATCCTCAATTCGGTTTGCTGGCTTATCCACATTGCGGGGCTTTCCACCACTGGCTCCCTGGTAAGCGGCATCGGCTGCAATAGTAATGAAACCCTGCTCCGATAATCGCTGAGCGTATAAGCCTGCAACTTGTTCTTTTATGCCTCCGTTAGGGTGGGCTACAACTACAGCCGGGTATTTCTTTGAACCATCGTAGTTAGGTGGGGTGTAAACATTGGCAGCTATTGTAATATCCTCTATTTTATAACTCACCTGGTGGATGTTTACCTTTCCTTTTTCGTTTTTAGAAATGGCTCCTTCATATACCAGGGTGTAGGGATTTTGTTGCCGCACCTTCTGTGCATTTACCGAATCGATAGTTGCAACTGAAATAGCTAATGCAATTATTGATGTTAATTTTTTCATTATTAAAATTTACCTGCTTTTAATACTTCATCCAATACAGCCTGGGCTGCCTTTGCTTCATTTTCACCTATGCCTGATCTTATCTCACCTACAAATTGTTGTAATTGAATCGGGTGTAGGCCAACATTCAGGCAAATATTTAAATGTGAACGGAGCATAGGTTCAACGCCTCCAATACTGCTGAGCACCGATACCGTAGCCAACTCCCTTTCAGCATAGGTTAACACATCGCGTTCAAAAATATCAGCAAAAAGATGCTCTTTAAGAAAGATCTCTATCTGCGGCGCAAAGGCTGAATAACCCGGTGCGGGGCCATTTTGGGGAGCGCCTAGCAGGCTGTCTAAAATCCGCTTTCCACGATCGTATTTGCTGCGATCATTTGTTATAGGAGATGCTTCTGTACCCAGCACATCGTTATTGCCTTTGGCTTTTCGTTCTTCCAATACAGCCATGAAAGTTTGCAAGCCCCGAATGCTCCGGGGAAATCCGGCATAGGCGTATACATGGATTAGGACTTCCTTAATTTGGTTAACAGTTAATGCAGCTTCAAGACCTGAATTAAGTTCCTTTTTTAATTTTGGGAGGTCGCCTTTTCCGGTAGCAGCTGAAATACGGACAATTGCCTGCTCCCTGACGCTAAGCTTTTTCTCGGTATTGGTTTGCGCACTTGCTGCAGTCGAGAGGAGTAGGGTAATCGTTATAGATTTCAATAATTTAATCATAGTTAATCTCGTTTTTCACTTCAATCGAATAGATGTTTTTTGTACCGGAGAAGTGATGATATAAACTTCGGAGTTAGCGCGGTAGAAGTTCGTATACATATTACGGTATTATGTACCAAAATTACTTTTCCGGCCTTTCCTTTGGCTACCATGTGGGATTCGCTAAGCCTCGCCGGCAAAAATTGACATCGGGCAATTTCGCCTCCTGAGTAGTTCATTTTTGTAGAGATACTAGTCATGGTGCGAAACAGTAGAAGAAGATGTTACTTATCCAATCCTTTTCCTTTTAACCATCTCGACAATTCGTCCGCTACGCGGAGATTGTTCAGGCCTGAAAACGGAAAGTGCGTATTTCCTTTGATACCAACCTCCGGCAAATGAATGACTGTTGCATCTCCTCCATGTTTATTGATAACTGAGGCCCAAATTCTCGCCATTTCAAGCCCTGAACGCCAATGGTCTTTATTCCATACATTGGTCGGCTCCAGCGCAATATTATCTCCGTAGTATATAACAATGGGAATACGGGTTAACTTTTTGAAATCGGATGGCGCTATTTCCACTCCGTTAAGTTCACCTAACAGGCCCTTTGATTGTATAGGCTGGGGCAATTCACCTTCAGGAAACGGGAAACCGCTGTATGGTTCGTAAGCTACAACAGCTTTTGCGTTATCATTTTTGATAGCTGTAAGCCAACCCGGGCCACCTCCCTGCGAATGGGTTGCCAGAACACCTTCTCCGATCTTATTGAATAACGCGGAAATTGACTCAGAAATAACTTCCGCATTAAATTCGCCGGTATTTGGGGTTATCTGCCGGTAAAACTGTTCCAGCGAAGCAGAATCCTTTGGAAACTGTACGTTTGGAAAATAATCAGGATAATTACCGATCCGGAATTGTGTGAACCAGAATTGTTCGTCAGGGGCAGGGGTGATCGTTACAGGCACAGTACTCTTCCCAGCGTCGCCACGCCGCGGCTGATCGAGCAGATAAACGCTAAAACCCCTTCTCACAAAAATATTCTGAAAACCTTCTCTTCCGTCCGGTGTAGATTCCCAGGTTTTCTTAGACTGACCAGCTCCATGCAAAAAAACTAAGGGATATCGGCGAGCCTTTACGGGAATTTGATAAAACGCATATGCATGATCACCGTGGAAGGTCTGACCTTGGCCTTTCAGGGCATCATTCAGATCGAAATTCCCGGGCTTTGTAATCTTAGTACCTCCAACAGCAAAGCTGCCCTGGCGGGCAATAATTAACGGTTTTTGTTTATTCTGGGCGGTGACTGATATTGAGGTGGTCAGCAATAAAGTCAAAGCAACGAGGCATTTCAGTAATTCCTGTTTCATTCAATTAAGTTTTGTCTATTCCAGCTCTGTTTTGTAAAACCTCGGGGTATCATCTTAATGTCAGGGCTTTTTTTCAGGATCGTTATTATTGCTAATAATTTTTACCGGCCTGAGCAATCTCGAAAATGTGAGTGAGGCCATTTTCCAATTCCCATTTTCTTTAACATATACTTCAGTCACCATAAATGGGTTGACCACTTCATTTCCGCCGACGACTGCCACCAGGTCGATATCATTTAACAGAATAGCAGTGTTACCCACAAAGTTTACAGCAGCTGAATAAACCTCTGCTTTCTTATACCAGATTCCGCCGCTTTTTATCACGTCAAGTTCCCGGCCCTTTCCCCAACTACCACCCATATGAACGAAAACAGATTTTTCATCGAACAAACCGCCTAAAGCTTCCACGTTTTTTTCGGCCATCCAGGCCCATTTACTTTTGGAAAGTTCTATAATTTCCTGCTCGTCTTTAGTTTTGACTGTCGTTTCTGAAGATGGCAGGTTAGCCTGAGCATGTGTTAGCTGTACAGTACCGATACATAATAGCATGGCAATAATCAATTTTTTCATGTCTTTAGATCTTCTAGGTAATCTTAAATTTCTGGCAATTGTATTTCCGTCACTTTTCCTTTCGCCAAAGTGTTTTTCGGAGTGCTCCCTCAAAAGTCGGTCATTTTATTTTTGTTAATAGGATACATATTACTGATTAATGAACCATTATTACTGATAATGAGTGGGGAAGTACTTTACTTTCAAACTATAGGGTAAGTTTGATTGATTTAGGTTTCTAAAAACAACTATGCAAGCGAATAATTTAAGATATAAACACCAAATAAAATGACAAAACATATCCTGGGCTTAGCCTTATTCCTATTGAGTACCACATGTTCATTCGCTCAATTATCAAAAGAGGAACAAACAATTATCCAGTTATCAAAAGACAAATGGCAATGGATGGCAGATAAGAACGTAGAAAAACTGCAACGCCTCTTCGACAACAAATCAAAGTTTGTTCACATGAGCGGCACCTGGAAAAAGGACGAGGAGCTCGATATAATAAAAACGGGGAAAATCTGGTATAAAGAGGCTAAAGTTCATGATGTAGCGGTAGAAATGTTTGAGAAGACGGCCATTGTCTGGAACCGGATCACTCTTGCGGCAATTGTCAGGGGAAATGAGGCTTTAACTGAATTCACTGTAACCGAAGTCTATCTAAAACGAGGCAGAGATTGGAAATTGTTGGCACTGACATTCAGCAGTGTGCGGGATACTCACCAGATTAAGAAGTAGTCAGGTAAATTGTAATGCCTTTAATCCTGGAATAGAAAATAAAGAGACTCGATCTCGTTACCAATCAGTTGAAGGTCCTGCGAATTCCAGGGAAGTGTTTCTCTGGTTGTCCATCGATAATCTTCACCTAGAAAGATCGAACCAAGGCTTTCTTTATTTCTGACCAGCAAATAGCCAATTGTTGGTGCTGTGGAATGAATCTCAAAGGGTACCACAAACAGTGTTACATCATGGGTGCTAAGTTTCACTTCAATATCAAAGGCCTCTATTCTCACTTGTCTTTCATTTGGATAATTAAAAATAGCCTTCCAACATGAAGAAGAGATGAAGAACAGAATATTTAAACGCGCTTACGTTTAAAACTTAAATAAGTTCGCAATTACTGTCGTTTGTTGTTATCATAATTTTCATCCGGATTAGAGAAACTAGTAATGAATTTTCTATCCGATTCAGAGTCCCGAAAGAAATTGCCCTCGCAAAAGATGACACCAGCTCGAATACTAATGAAGATACTGCACCGGCGTTGATACCCTGTCACGCTCCCCGTAACCACCTAAACCTTATGGTTTTTATCAGGCAGCGAAGCATTCTTGACTTACGTTTTGCTGTAAAGTCCCGTAACAAAGATTAACATTACGGTGCTTAGTGTCAGGCAATCTCTTTTTTCTATTTTTAGAAAAAAAACAGAATTTGCAAAGGCTACTAGTTTTCTTATCGGGTTTCATTTTGACCATTTGCTCTTGTCAAAAGAACTATTCTCCAATTGTTGCCGAAGGGAAGGATTACAAAAAAGGAGAGTCTTTCATACATAGCCAAAATGATTCTGCATTTTATTATTTCAATAAGGTTGTCACTCGTTCTAAAGACAGTCTCGAAGTGGCAATGGCCTACAACAACATGGCCGTTATCCTGTCGGATGCCGGTGACTATTTCGGCAGCCAGGAAAACTTGCTCACCTCCCTGAATTTTTTAAATGAAACAAAAGAAGCACACCGGTGGTGCCTTGCATCAAACTATAATGAATTGGGAACTACCAGTTTAAACCTGTTGAACTATAATAAGGCCCTTACTTATTACAATCGGGCCATAAAATTCTCTGACGATAAGGGATTCCGGCTTACTATCGTCAACAATAAAGGAAAGGTTTACCAGAAGAAAAAAAATTATCCGGAAGCATTGAAGTTATACCAGGAAATTCTTGCCGAGCTACGGGGGGAACCATTATCCTACGCAAGGGTATTAACCAATGCGGCGAAAACTAAGTGGCTTCAGAACCCGGATTACAACGCAGCGCCTGAACTCTTGAAAGGCCTGCAGATCCGGAAAAAAGAAAAGGACCTCTGGGGATTAAACTCGAGCTACTTTCATCTTTCTGATTATTATACTTTAGAACGTCCCGATTCGGCGCTGTTCTATGCGCAAAGCATGTATAATATCGCAAGAAAACTAAGCAGTCCGGTAGATCAGCTTGAAGCTCTGCAGAAACTGATCAGCCTGAGTCCGCCTCAGTCTGTAAAGCGTTACTTTGCTGTGTACCAGCACTTGAGCGATAGTGTTCTCTATGCCCGTAATGCAGCCGCCAATCAGTTCGCCCTGATCCGTTACGAAGCCGAAAAGCATGAAACGGATAACCTCAGGCTTTCAAAAGACAACTCCGAGAAAGAATACCAGGTGAAAATTGCCATTGCGTTGCTGGTGGCAGTATGTGTAAGCTTTATTTTCTGGTACCGGAAAAGAAAGCAGCGGCTGCATCTCGAAGCGCAGAATGAAATCAAGGAAAATCAACTCAGAATATCCAAAAGGGTGCATGATGTGGTTGCCAATGGTCTTTATAGAATGATGTCGGAAATTGAGAACGGGAGCGAGGTCAACAAAGATCATTTGTTGGATAAGATCGAGGACATGTACGAGCGTTCGCGAGACCTCTCATATGAAAAGACGGCGTTTACAACTGACGATTTCCAAAAGACCATTGCCCAATTGGTCAAATCGTTTGCTAGCAGCACGACAAAAGTGTTGCTGCAGGGAAACAGCAAAAATTTATGGCAAAGCACTAATGAAAGCGCCAGGCAGGAGGTAGGCCACATACTTCAGGAACTAATGGTAAACATGAAAAAGCATAGCCAGGCAAGCAATGTGCTGATTAAATTTGGCCAGATTGATGACCACATCAACATTACCTACTCGGACGATGGCATAGGCTTTCCCGAAGATGTTAGGTATGGCAACGGACTTGAAAATACGGGAAACCGTATTAAAGGTTTAAAAGGTACAATTACTTTTGACCAAACCAACGGACTTGGAATTACAATTACGATTTCCTTCCCGGTGTACTTAAAGGATCAATCATGTTCAAAAGTGTACTAATAGCAGAGGACCACGAAAGCGCGAGCATCTCCCTTCGGAAAACCCTCGATGACCTCGGCATTAAGCATACATATGTATATTATTGTGATGATGCGCTGAGCAGGGTACAGAAAGCCTTGTTTGATGGAGATCCGTATGATCTGTTGATCACTGATCTTTCATTCGAGGAGGATAATCGCGTACAGAATCTTGACGGTGGTGCGGCGCTCGTTGCAGCCGTACGTCAGGTGCATGCTGATTTAAAAATCCTCGTGTTTTCGGCAGAACACCGGCCGGCAGTTATTGAAGGATTATTCCGTGACTATAAAATTAATGGCTATGTTCGTAAAGCACGCCGGGATGCTCTGGAACTTAAAGAGGCCGTGCAAAGCCTATTTAATGGTAATCGCCACTTGCCTGTCCACTTTCGCGAAGCGATTAAGTTAAAGAATACGCATGATTTTAAAGACTTTGATGTCACCGTCATCACGCTTTTGTCGAGAGGAACGCTTCAGAAAGATATACCAACTTACCTCGATCAAAACCAAATTCGCCCCTCTGGCCTGAGCAGTGTCGAGAAGCGTCTTAACCTGATGAAAGAGTCTCTCGGTTTTTCAAAAAACGAGCAGTTGGTTGCGTATTGTAAAGACATGGGCATCATTTAGTCCTCCTAAATGGTAAAAGCGGAGCTGTAAAACCTTGTTTACCTAAATGCTAAGGAATATCCTGAATTCTAAAATCCCGCTATTCTATTAAACTTCTTTATAAAAATGGTCCGTTACGGTTTCCCGTAAATACGGTGGGTAATGTCTGATTAACTTTGATTATAAATTCCAGATAAATGAAGAAGTATTACGTAAACCACCAAGCCCAAGAGAATGGAGATCATGAAGTGCACGATGAATTTTGCCGCTATTTACCAGGTGTAAAAAATCGATTTTATTTGAGCGAATTTTACTCCTGTGCCGGGGCCGTACAACGGGCCAAAAATCACTTTGATCAGGTTAACGGCTGTATTTTCTGCTCGCCGACTTGCCATACTACTTAAATGAATTAAACAAATGGATAAATCAAAATCCCAAGTGTTAAATAACAGCAGAAAACGGTAGTACAACCATTTAAAATCAACAAATAGCGAAAAATCTCAGCGGTGCAGTCCAGACTTAGTTTGGCTTCTTACAAAAAAAGCTGGCGCATAGGCAATTTATTTACTCTTCCTAATCGTTTCTTTATAAAAATGCCACCGGGTGCTTAATTCTTCATTACCATTGCCCAAATTCATAATGCGGACCCTTATTCCTCAACCACATTTAGCCATTCCTGCCGCTCCTAAATAATCACTGTCACTCCACCTTTTTTTGTAGGTCTGGCTATAAGTGTATAAGAACAGTCAGCTGGCTGGAATCAGGTCAAGCAAGTTTCATTCTGTATGTATGGATGCGTGTTGATTTTCGTGATGATATACCTTGCCTGAGGATCGGAAAGGAACAGTCCATTAGCCTAAGCTCTGCCATTCGAGTTTATTTCGATATCGGGTTCTTCAACCGGCGGTCTCAATTAAAAATGGGAAGCCATTAAAAAGATGGTGAATATGATTTAGTATAAAACAGAACATCTCCAAACGGGGAGAATGGAGATGTTCTTAACCAACCAATAAAGTTTACAACTAACCACAGATATAAACCGATACAAACATAGTGTACTGATAACACTTATGCAAGTAAAATAAAAAATTTATTAAGGTTATCATCATATTGTTTGACTTTTACTCAATTGTGTTGCTAAAAAATATCTATTTATAATTATAAATGCAATTTAATTTGTTCTTTTATCTATTACCGTTTAGAAAATGACAATTATTATGTCTTTTATCTATAATTATTGGTGCTTTTAGAAAATATATGATTATTTCAGACCATAAAACTAATAATATACTATAAAATATTAAAAATATGAATAAATATCATTGTAATAGAAAGCAATCTGTGCCACTTATTGCTTCGATGCATAAAAAATTATAGATCGATACGAATGCATCTAACCCCGGGAGAAACCGAGAAGTTTGATTCGGGATATTTAATTTCAGGCCCCCGGGCAGCCTTTCTTTTTCGGTGCCAGCGCGCCGGCAAAGTGTAGCATTAACCACGGTTACAGTAGCTGTGCGGCACCCATTGGTTTATTTAATTGGTTCATTTTTTAGAAAACATTCTTTGGGTATCATCTATATAGGTTTATAGATGGTATCAGATAGGTTCATGTACCGTGACGAGCTTTGTGCCATCGGGAAGTCCGCTTGGATCTCAACTTCGGGGCTCATCTAAGCAATTCCTTCCATGTCCTCCTCCTGTGACAAATAGTAGCCCCATACTGCATCAATTCTGCAACTATTTACCATCCAGAACAGCTTCCATTAGATCGGCCGAAATGACGGCTATCATGCGCTTAAATTTGCAGCCGGTAGGGAAAGAAAAAGATGTCGAGCTGGTTACTATTGTGGAAGGCGCTATATCTATGATTTTAATAACCTGGTAAATGGCGACACGGCTTCTGAATCAGTTAAACTGAAGCGCTAACCGTATCAGCAGCTTTAAAGTTAAAAATAGAAGGTCATGAGGTATGATAATTACTTTTCCTCAGCCGGCCTGGCCAGCACTTTTTCGTAAGCTTTTCTTGGGCTTCCCCTGAAGTAAACTTCACCACAGTAAGTATAACCTGCATTTTCAAAAGTTTTCATCATGGCAAGATTGTCAAAATTGGTGTCTGCTTTAATGCTGTAGATGTTATTAATTACTGCAAATTCTTCTATAAATGCCAGGATCCTTTTCGCCAGACCCTTGCCTATATGCTGGTCCGAAATGGCTATCCGGTGCAAAACGACAAAATCATCGTTGGATAGCCACTTTCCTTCGATTTTTGCATAAGCGGGTTCGTCATTCACCAATACTGCACTGTAACCGATAATTGTTTCTCCTTCCGTTAAAACAAATCCGGCATCTTTTTTAATATCCTGGTGTATGACTTCCGGATTTGGATAACCATCCTGCCATTGATCGCTGCCATCTTGTTTTCTGCGAACGATCGCTTTTTGTAGGATCTCCCAGATTTGCGGAATCTCAGAAGGGTTTGCTTTTCTAAAGTAGTAATTCATTGTTTATCATCGGTCTTTCCAACTCAAAATTAGACTTTATGAGCCTTAGTAATCTTCCAATTTGATAATCAGTAAAATTGGTTGATAAAACCGTAATCCGTCTACCAGGTTAGCCGCTTATTCAGAGGACCTTTGTAACAGACAATAAGGGAAAATGGGTTCAAATCACACAAAACCTTTTTTCAGTCCTTAATATTTTTAGCAAGCATTACGAAAATCTACGCAGTGTAGGTGTATCCAGTTTGGTGAGTAAACAATTTCGGTACTAAATTAAAAAATGAAGACCATGAAAAAACGAATATTAGGTAAGAGTGGTTTAGAAGTTTCCGCTCTTGGTTTGGGATGTATGGGATTAAGTTTTGGTTACGGAACAGTAACGGCAAAGAACGATGCGATTAAACTTATCCGGGCGGCTTTCGAGCGCGGCGTCACCTTTTTTGACACGGCTGAGGCTTACGGACCATACACCAACGAAGAAGTATTGGGGGAAGCTGTAGAGCCGTTTCGCGAGCAGGTGATTATAGCTACCAAGTTTGGTTTTAAATTCGATAACGGAGCTATTGCAGGCACTGATAGCCGGCCGGAAAACCTGAGAGCAGTTGCCGAAGCATCGCTGAAGCGACTCAGGACAGACGTCATAGACTTATTTTATCAGCATCGGGTAGATCCCAATGTTCCTATTGAAGAAGTTGCAGGAGCCGTTAAGGATTTAATCAGGGAAGGAAAAGTAAGGCACTTTGGCTTATCCGAAGCTGGCGTGGCGACTATTCGCAGAGCCCATGCCGTTCAGCCGGTAACCGCCCTCCAGAGTGAATACTCGCTTTGGTGGAGAGAGCCTGAACAGGAAATATTGCCCGTCCTGGAGGAATTAGGAATCGGGTTTGTTCCTTTTAGTCCACTTGGTAAAGGATTTCTGACGGGCAAGATTGATGAGACAACGTCCTTTGACAAGAATGATTTCAGGAATACGGTTCCCCGCTTTTCTGAAGAAAACCGTAAAGCTAATCAGGCGCTGGTTGATCTGCTGGCCAGCCTAGCCGAGACAAAGAGTTCAAGTGCCGCTCAAATAGCCCTTGCCTGGCTACTGGCGCAAAAGCCATGGATCGTGCCAATTCCGGGCACTACTAAATTACACCGGCTGGACGAGAATCTTGGATCAGCAGACATAGTGCTTTCCAACGATGATCTTCAGGAAATAAACGGAGCCATCTCCAAGCTCGATGTGCAGGGTGACCGTTATTCAGAACAAGCACAAAAAATGATCGACCGTTGATAAATTGACGATATAAAGGTCTCAGGTGTTCTGGAAGGATTGGATTTTTAGATATCACAGCAAAATATAACATGATAAAACAAGCATTGTATACGATCGCACTTACTGTGGTCTATTCTGGGCAAGCCATGCTCAGGAATGCGCCTGTTTTTTCTAAAGGAGGGAAGGGTGCCGTTGTTAATCACACAGGAAACGTTTGGCTCATAGAACTAAATGAAGCCGACAGTATTTTTACTTATAGCACCTCTGTGGCGGTCTTCGATCCGGGTGCCCGATTAAACTGGCATATGCACCCCGCCGGGCAAAATTTAATGATCACTGCAGGCATCGGCTACTCTCAGGAGAAAGGCAAACCAAAGCAGACAGTCTGTAAAGGCGATGTTGTCAAATGCCTTCCGGGCGTAGAGCACTGGCATGGCGCAACACCCGAGGTGGCGTTAACTATGTTGCAATTTCACCTGCACAAAACGGGAAAACCAAATGGTTAACAAAAGTTACCGATCAGGAGTACGGTAGACCGGCGCCAACAAGCGCACCGTAAAAAAACAATTCTTTTGAGAACGACAGGAAGAATTTAACGCAGAAATTCTCTAACAGGGTAGCTCGGATTAGATTGAAAGAAAGGCATATGAAATTAATAAAATCCACTGGTTTAATGGTAACCATACTGCTATGTGTGTTATCCGGTTGTTCCAATGCGCAGGATTCAGCAAATGAATCTAAGAGTGTGGTTGCCGATAATAAGATACTGATTGTATATCTATCAAGAACCAACAATACGAAGGCTATTGCGGAGATCATCCATAAAAATGTGGGCGGAACGCTGGCTTCACTGGAGCTCGTAAACCCCTATCCTAAAGACTACCGCACAATCGTTAACCAGGTGGCCAACGAGAATGAAAGAGGCTTTTTACCACCCCTCAAAACAAGAATCGACAGTATGGATACGTATGATGTGGTGTTTATAGGCTTTCCTACCTGGGGAATGCAGCTGCCGCCGCCAATGAAGAGCTTCTTGAAGCAGTATGACTTAAGCGGGAAGACTGTTATACCATTCAATACCAATGCAGGTTATGGAGTCGGCAGCAGTTTTCAAACGTTGAAAAAGATGGCTCCCAACAGCACTGTATTGGATGGATTTTCAATTAAAGGTGGGGTGGAGAGAGACGGTGTTTATTTTGTGATAAAGGGTGAAAAAGAGAAAGAAGAGCAGGAAGAAGTGAAGAAATGGTTGAGGAAGATAAAGGTGCTGAAATAGTTCATTGCTGAAAGTGCATTGATCGAAAAACTCGTTGAGCATTCAAATTGATCAAACTTTTGAATCACTCTTTAATAATCTGACCCCTTACTTCTCCGTCGGGAAATTTCTCTGTATGGATTATATAGTACCACTGACCATTGAGAAGATCATTCACCTGGGAATCCGGAATGGGGTAACTTCCATCAACTTGTCCGGATGTTGAAGCAAGATTCCCCTCAGCGACGGTGATTTCTTGTGTATTAACTCCAGGCATAGCTGGACCATGAATACTAACTTTAGTCCATGGACCCGAAAGATCTTTGTAAAACACACTGTAAACAAAGAGCTTAAGTGTTGGCCTCGTATATTGAGCTTTAAAAGTAGCGGTCCCATTAGTTGTCACAGAAGGAACAACCTGACTACCCGAACCATTTCCAATAAACGTATATATAACAAACGGTTCTTTTTCTTTCTTCTTGCAAGCAATTAGGGAAAATATCACTAAAAACACTGTTATCGGAAATCTGGGAAGATGCATCGACATTTTTTTGGCTTTAATTAGTCAGGAAACCTGGTATAAATAGAATACTTGCCAAACAGCCATTTAATCCTTCAGGTCACCTTAAACAATGATTTCTTCTTAAATATAATCATTATGCACATTAAAAACCTATGTGTATGGGTAACAGAATTTTATACAGATCCGCCAAATAGACGATTTGAATTATTAAGTCAATGCTGTTAGTTTGGATTAGCCACTCAACATGTTACGGTGATGAGTAAGAGTGATTATATTTAACGACGGAGAGTTAGACTTTACGCTTTTCAAAGGGAGTTATTACAACACCTCATACCTGTTAAAAGCGGCCCCAAAGTCAGCACGCATTTGCTGGAAACGCTCAGCAACGGTAGCCATAAATTCATCATCCAGAATCTTGAAGACACCATCTACGCCATCGGTCAGATCGATTTCGGAAACTTTATAACTCTGCTCATACACACCCTTTTCTAGCTTAATGATAAACTTCTGGTTCATGGAAAAAATGGTGATCTTGCATACAGGGTGCGGGAGTTCTGCGATTACTCTCATTGTTTTAGGATTGGGATAGTAAATAAAATATGGGACGAACGTACACTAAAACTCCGTACAATCATAAACGCCGCTCTATCTTCAATATGATTTATTGTCTCATATCTGGCATCTCATATCTAGGATCTATTCATTTGCTTTGTCTAAAAATTGACGTAGCACATATTGCAATATTCCCCCATGCCGGTAATATTCAATTTCAATCTTAGAGTCAAGCCTGGCAATGGCCTGGTACCGGATTTCCTGGCCGTCAATTCGCTTCGCAATTACATCCAGCACTTTTAACGGACTGATGCTTTCTGCAATCCCGGTGATGCTAAATATCTCACGACCGGTAAGTCCTAGTGTAGCAGCAGATTCTCCAACCCTATACTGAAGGGGCAAAACGCCCATACCTACCAGATTACTTCTGTGAATACGCTCATAGCTTTCAGCGAGCACTGCTTTTACTCCTAATAGGAAGGTGCCTTTAGCTGCCCAGTCACGGGAAGAGCCACTTCCATATTCTTTGCCTGCTAATACCACCAGCGGCGTTTTAGCGTCTCTATACTTTAGCGATGCATCATAAACAGACATTTCTTCGCCGGAGGGTAAAAACGAGGTATAACCACCTTCTTTGCCTGCCAGCAGATTTTTGATCCTTACGTTTGCGAAGGTCCCACGTACCATCACTTCATCGTTACCACGACGGGAGCCATAAGAATTGTAGTCTGCTTTATCGATCCCTCTTCCGGTTAAATATTGACCGGCAGAAGAGTGTTCATTAAATGATCCTGCCGGTGAAATATGATCTGTTGTGATGCTATCACCCAATACCAGCAAGGCCCTTGCATCATTAATATCTTTTAAGGGCTCTGCATCATCAGAGATATTGTAAAAGAAGGGCACTTCTTTGATGTAGGTTGACTCATCGTCCCAAACATAAAGCTGGTCGTTAGGTACTTCCAGGTTACGCCAGATCTCATTGCCTTCAAAGATTTCGCCGTAGCTTTTAGCAAAATGGTCAGGAGATAAGACACTGCTCATCAAATCGTTGATCTCATCATCTGAAGGCCAGATATCTTTCAAATAAACAGGCTGCTGGTTGGGGTCGTAGCTTATCGGCTCATTGATCAGGTCAATATCAACGCGACCGGCAATGGCGTATGCGACAACCAGCATAGGCGACATCAGGAAATTCATCCTAACCTGCGGATGAATACGTGCTTCAAAATTCCGGTTTCCTGAAAGTACAGAAGCAACTACCAGGTCGTGTTCTTCCACCGCTTTTGCGATGTAAGGGGGCAGCGGTCCCGAATTGCCGATACAGGAAGTGCAGCCATAACCAACCACATGAAACTGCAAAGCTTCCAGGTCGTCCAGCAGGTCTGCCTTCTCGAGGTAGTCGGTTACTACTTTAGAACCGGGAGCCAGGGAGGTTTTAACCCAGGGCTTTGTGTCAAGACCATGTTCACGGGCCTTCCTGGCTACTAAACCGGCGCCGATCATGACGAAAGGATTAGAGGTATTTGTACAGGAAGTTATGGCGGCAATAGCGACAGAGCCATCCGAAACCTCGAATTTCCTTTGTCCCAGTGTTACCCATACTTTCTTCATCCCATCTTCAATTTTTTCTTCAATCTTGGTTTCCGGAGGCATGTCTACCGGACTATCTACCGGCTGGCTGCCCCCTTCGGCGTACCATCTGGTCAAATCCGGCGGTTTAATATATTTCCGGCCAAAGGTGCTGTGCAGCAAATCAATGAAAGTGGGTTTAAAGTCCTTTAATAAGATCTTATCCTGGGGACGTTTGGGCCCCGCAACGGTTGGTTCTATAGTGTCCAGGTCTAACTCCACGATATCGGTGTAAGTGATGTTTTCGTCACCTGTCCTCCAAAGCATATTAGCCTTACAATAATCTTCTACCAGTTTAACTTGTTCTTCAGATCTATTGCTTTTACACATGTATTCCAACGTTTTATCGTCAATAGGGAAGTAGGTGATAGTACAACCAAACTCTGGCGACATATTGCCGATGGTAGCCCTGTCGGGAACAGAAAGATTATCAAGCCCTGACCCGAACACCTCAACAAATTTCCCTACCACGCCGTACTTCCGGAGAAGCTCTGCGATAGTCAGCACCAGGTCCGTTGCTGTCGAGCCCAACGGTAATTTGCCTGTTAAGCGTAATCCGATCACTTCCGGCATAATGAAATAGATGGGCTGACCAAGAATGGCAGCCTCAGCTTCAATTCCGCCCACACCCCAGGCTACCACACCAATTCCGTTCACCATCGGTGTATGGCTGTCGGTGCCCACCAAGGTGTCCGGAAATACTTCGCCGTTTCGTTCAATGACGCCCTTCGACAAGTATTCCAGGTTTACCTGATGACAGATCCCCATTCCCGGAGGAACTACACTGAAGTTGGTAAAAGATTTTTGAGCCCATTTCAAAAACTGGTAGCGCTCTTTATTGCGCTTATATTCTTCATCCATATTACGGTCGTAGGCGTAATCGGTCCCGAAGTAATCTACCTGTACCGAATGGTCAATGACAAGGTCAACTGGGATTAGAGGATTGATCTCGTCGGGATTTTTACCTTTCCGGGCTATCTCGGCCCGTAATGAAGCAATATCAACGACAGCAGGCACGCCGGTAAAATCCTGCATCAGCACCCTTGCCGGCTTGAATGGAATGTCTTTATCAGAGGCCTCAGGTTTCCAGTTCAACAAAGTTTCTACATTCTCGGTGGTGATTGCAAAATCATCGAAGTTACGCAGTGCGTTTTCCAGTAATATGCGAATAGAAAAGGGGAGCTTATCGATCGCATGACCCTGTTTAACAAGTTCCGGAAGGCTGTAATAAGTGTAGGTGCCGTTTTTGGTATTTAAAATCTTTTTAATCTGGTACGGATCTTTTCCCATGATGTGAATTTTATGATGCGAATTAGGAGCACAGTTTGAAATAACTTTTAAATTACGAAGAAAGTGCTACTATCTATAACAGATTAATTTTTGATTGTTTGATTTGTGAAGTGGACTTTATTAAGAATCCTTTCCTTTACTCTCCCGATAAAAGATCGGGACATGTCGAATGCCAGGGAATATATTCTTTAATTAACTAATAATTCCCATCGGAGTATGTCACTCTGAGGGGAGCCGAAGAGGAGCCACCCAAGAGTCTTTATCACTAGTTGTCGTAAACTATTTTTATCCCGATGGAAGTCTCCGTCGACTCCGCGCAGGATAACACGGTCCGCTCAACAAGTCGAAATAAGTCGATAATTTTAATCGGGTAGTGTAACTATGAGCGGGCCTATGGCGAATCAGACCTTGTTAGCGGGTTGCCCATCGCAGCATGTCCCTCTTAGCGGAGTCGAAGAGCGGCCATCGGGAATATCTGTAAATCAGGTTTTTACTAGTCAAAAGTTTGCGGGCGCTATCAAATATCAGTTTTTACAAACGCCCTTAGCTTTCTGAAATTCGGCAAAGAGATCTTTCCCATTCAAGCTTCCATAACTCGCCACCAGCCTGAAACGTGCAAACAATTCTTCACTATACCAGTTCTCGGAGCGCGTCTTACGGATCACTTCCGCGTGCTCAGGAGATTTGTAAGCAAAATTAATCACGTCATCCATACTTTCCCACATTGATAGCGTGGCTTGTAGATAAAACGGTGCTTCACCCATACTGAATGAAGTGATATAACCTTTAGAGGTATCCATCATTGCGGATACCAAACCGACATTCGACCAGAAGCTTTTTACTTTCGAAGGCCGGATGGTGGCCCTGGTTAACACTACTATAGGCTCTGAAACCGTGCTCTCTTGAACTCTTGATTTATTTTTAAATGGCTCTTTACCAGACCATTTTCCGTGTGATGCTAAAGGTTCACATAAGATTGTCCACTCCTCTGTTGCAAACGTTCGCCACCAAACTGAGATAAAGGAGTTTTGATAAAATTTATTAAAGTCTTCCGAGGTTTTCCATTCTGCAAGAGTAACCCACATTTGCCAGTCGGGCTTTAGTGTAAACTTTCCGTCTTTGCCGGAACCCATCAGTTTCCAGAAGGTGCAACTTTTATCGAGCATCAGGGGGATACGATGTAATGCCATCGCCAGCAACGCAAACGGAATATATAAACTCCGGTATTTCACAATGCTAATGGAGACGATCATCGTTTTAAAAAAAAATATAAAAATACCCCCGGCAATTTATTCACCGGGGGTATAATCAGGTTTTAGATTCCGATCTCTTTTAATAAAAAGTCGGCCTTATCAATTTTAGATGCTACCCAGAGTACATACCGAATATCCACACCAATAGAACGGCTGTAATCTGGATTCCAGGCGTAGTCATTAATCGTAGCCTCGTAAGCTCTGTCGAAGTTTACACCAATCAGCTGACCATTTGCATCCATAATAGGAGAGCCGGAGTTGCCACCTGTTGTATCCATGTCATATAAAAGCGCAACAGGAACATCGTTCATATCTTTCTTTGCAAAGATGCCGAAGTCTTTCGCAAGCCAGAGATCTTTAATTTGAGGAGGGTAGGCGAACTCCGGATTGTTGGTGCTTCCCTTTTCGATAATTCCCTTTACGCTTGTAAAGGGTTTCATGTAAGAAGCATCTGCCGGTGAATATCCGCGAACATAACCATAAGTCAATCTCAGGGTGCTATTAGCATCCGGAACGAAGTCCTTCTTCAGGAATTTCTCTTTGACTGCCACATAGTCGCCCATCAATTTGTTCAGCAAGCCGTTCCTGCGATCTTTTTCTACCTTCAGCTTCGTAGCTTCTGCAGATACTTCCTGTTCAAAGATTAAAAGGGGATCATTATAATCGGTTAAAGCTTTTTGAGATTTGAAAATTGTGTTAAGCGTATAGTTCAGGTCTTTCAGTTTAGTAAACTGTAAGGTGCTTTCTACAAATTTGTTAGCCTGCTCTTTCTTATCAAACCCTTTCGCTAATTGTTTATCTACCGCCTTAATCCGCTGGTTTTGCGGCAGGGCAGAAGCATCGTTGACCATTCGTTTAAAAATAGTTTTATCGGTATTGAGATCATAGCTGTCGTATACGCCTCTTACAGTCTGCTCAAGCTTAGCAATATTAGCATTGTAATACTCAGCACGATTCGCTGCCGGTTGAGCCGCCAGAGTTTGCTTAAAGTTGTTGATGTGACGAGCTACGTTCAACAGGCTGGTGCTGGCGTAGATCTGGCTTAACCACATATCCTGTGCTGCGTCGCTATAGATCAGGTTATAAAGCTTATCGATATCCGGCATTAGCGAACCATACTTTTGTTTAGCCTCTGCGTTTGAATTGATGAACTGGGCCAAAGCTTCGTCCTCTTTCTTTTTCTGGTCAACCAGTTGCAAGCCACTTAATCCTTTCAGTTTGCCGCGGTAATTCTTCATAACATTCGCGTTTCTCTTAATTCGCGTAGCTAGCTTAAGCTCCAAAGCTTTATCCTTCTTACCGGCTTCTTCCATAGTTTTATTCTGAAAGTCATAAAGCTCTGATACGTATGGCAGTAAAAAGTCTTCCTGGAATTTTATAAACTGTGCGGGGCGGTGACGGAAAGTACGGCCCGGATAACCAAGAATAAATACGAAATCCTCTTCATTAACTCCTTTGGGATTAACTTTTAAAAACTTTTTAGGCTTGTACGGAACATTATCCTTAGAGAATTTTGCTGGCGAACCATCCGGAGCCACATAAGCTCTCATAAACGAATAATCGCCGGTATGACGTGGCCACACCCAGTTGTCGGTTTCTCCTCCAAATTCGCCGATAGAGCGTTGTGGGATATAAACCAGTCGTACATCCTGGATAGTCTTGTATCTGAACAGCACATAACTTTTGCCAATGAACATCTCAGAGACTTCTGCCTTAATGCTTGAATCTTCTTTTTCTGCCTCTTCGGCGATACTTTTCATCTGCTCAGTGATGATCCTGATCCGGTTAGAGGGGTCATTCTCATTTGCAACAGCACCTAATATGCGGGCCGACACATCTTCATAACTATCTGTTATACGCCATGTTAAGCCTTTAGCTTCAATTTCCTGTTCCCGTTCACGAGCTACAAAGCCATTGGTAAGGTAGTCTTTCTCAGGTGTGCTGGCTTGTTGCACGGCACCGAAGGCGCAATGATGATTGGTGATGATCAACCCTTCATCGGATACAAACGATCCGGTACAGCCACCTACATTCACCAGGGCATCTATTAAACTTACTCCATTAGGATTGTAAATATCTTTCTGATCAATTTTCAATCCCGCTTTCTTTAAGTCGAGTTTACTGATCTCACTTAAAGGAAACATTCCTTCCTCGAATACTTTCCAGGAAGTGCCTGCAATGGCGAGCGCCATCATCCCAGCTAATGCTGCTATTTTGGTATTAATTTTCATGCACGTTATTATTTCAGGCCAAAGCTAATAAAATAAAAAAGTCCTCAGAGAGTGACCTCTGAGGACTTGAAAATATTACAAAAGAGTATTAATTTTTCTTACCCTTCTTTTTGCTATTTGATTTGGAATCATCCCGGTAATTACGATCATAACGATCGTCCCTGTCATCATAACGGCGGTCATCATAGCGTCTGTCATCATAACGGCGGTCGTCATAACGTCGGTCGTCATTTCTGTTTTCCATTTTTTTACGCTGTCCCGGCGGCATTCCATGAGGATGTTTTCCTTCCCATCCCTTTCGTTTTGAGCCATACTGGTCGTTACGGTTACTTCCGTTCCGGTAAACTTTAACGCGATCGGTGCGCATTTCGTAATGTCCGGGTATGGTTCGTGAGCCAATGCCGAATACTCCAGATGTGCGGCGTTCCGGAATCCAAACCCGTCTTTCAACGGTCTGCCACTGGTAGTCGCCTCTATCATCCTGATATACTCCCGGTTCTGTTACTCTTCTATCGACCCTGTCGCGGCTGCTGTATTGTGCTGATGATGTGGTTGCTCCCAATGCTACAAAGAGGACAGCCAATAATAGGATTCTGCGCATTTCGTGTGTATTTGTTTTTATTGATATTAAGGTTTAGTAAAGTTGAGGCCTGAACATGAAGATTAAATGAACTTCCGGATATAAAAACAACTCTGGTAATAAAAGCCACCATGCTTTCCACGTTGATAATTTAATTTGCCTGGTATCAGCAGCGTTTATACTCTTCAGACTGTGGCGAAGATGAAAAGTTTACTCCAGCGCCGTGGATCAGTGGATGGGTGAGAGCATGGCTTTAAGATCAGCAGAATCATCAGGGACTTTATCTACCATTTATTTGCGGCGATAAAAATGGAAGGCTATCTGTGGATGAATCAGGTCTGCTATATAAATTATTATATATTCCTTTGCAATAGCCTATCCGACTATGACAATACTCTAAGCGTACCGACAAAGGTAAAAACTCTAACAGGCAACCAACAACCAGAAGATATACTGCATCAGGACTTTGCCCGTCCACTTGTAAGGGACTATTACCAGGCATAACAAACGACGAAGCACAAAGACGAATTAAAAACAGGCTTATCCAAACGGGACAACTTAATGCCTGACAAGAAACGACATACAACACAGCTGCTAACAAACGGCTTCAAGCTATATCGGTCACAGCAATTTGAAACTAACTGCTTTCTACCTACTTTAGTGATAAGGCAGGCTAAGTGGAACAATCCGCTACAACTTCAACCCCTAACCTTTAGGTGCAATTAGGCATGTATTACACCGGACTGAAACTGACATTAAAAAACTAAATAACACTAAAAATAGAATTATGGCAGCAATCAACCCTCACATTAACTTCAACGGAAATGCTGAAGAAGCATTTAATTTCTACAAATCAGTCTTTGGCGGAGAGTTCTCAAAAATTATGCGTTTCAAAGACCTTGCGAGTGCTGAATTTCAAGTAGCAGAAAGCGAAGCAAATAAAATAATGCACATTGCTTTGCCTATTGGGAAGGACGTTCTAATGGCCAACGACGTTCCTGAAAGTATGGGACGAACAAACGAAAATGAGAACAGGAGTAAAATTGTCATCAGTGCAGAAAGTAAAGAAGAAGCTGACAAACTATTTAGCGGCCTTTCAACAGGCGGACAAATTGAAATGCCAATTGTCGACAGCCCCTGGGGGTCATACTTTGGTATGTTCAGAGACAAATATGGAATTGAATGGATGGTAGATTTTGATCCTAATTATAAGGGACAAATTTAGTCGAAGAAAGCAACGAACACCTAACAATGTTGTGCCAAAAGGCGTGATGACGTACTTCGTATAGGCATTTGTGCTCATCAAATACTGTGCGTCGTTCGAACTTTAGTAATAAATCCCGCCCTTCGGCAAGCCTCAAAACGTTAGCAGTATGGCATTTACTGCCGGGCTAAGCAAACCCAAAAAAAGAAACCGAACCGGGAATGTTCTCTATTCCCATAGAAATAACGAATGAAATCTAAGCTTTAGTTGACACGATTATCCATTTTACTAATCCTGCGTTAAGCTTTAAAAAAACATAAATAACAACGTTATCTAAGCATTCACTAAATTGGAGGTTAAAATTTACATACCGCACCGGCTTTACAGGAATATGTGCTGAACCTATCAACGGGGAACGTGTTATTGCCGGAAAATATTAAGGAGGTTGTGACTTCTTATCCTCCAACACCATTTCAATCATTGATAATCTACAGCAACAATCCCATATCAATGGGCCGGATAGTCGATGGTAATTTCTCACATTTTAGACCATGTCCGCCTGGCCGTGCCTTCCGAGGATAATGACTTTTAGCGCAGCTTTTACTCCCGTAGATCAGATTCCGTCAGCGCTGGCAGCACAGGTTGCGAAAGCGTATGGTAAATCTCCACGTCTCCTACAGCATGATGCCATTCTTTGGTTTTCTCGTCCTGCATAAATTAGGACATCCTACTGCCCAGGAAGGATTGAAAATGCACCGCAGTTGGAATGGGTGAACTATTTGTTAATAGTCTGCTGCAAACCTAAAATCCCGAACAACAACCGGATCTATTGCCTGACCTTGAAACCTTTTAAGATATGGTGTAAGAGGTGGTACGAAAAACTATCAATTCACAAGCCTCGGGGATTTTAAAGATTGTAAGAAACGCTAGGTAGGGACCCTAAGAGTTATGGTTGGTATCAATCTAAACTTCATTCAGCGGCCAAAGACATTACCATGCAGGCGCAAAATCGGTATTGACTAAATTATGAATAGCGTTAAAAAAAGCTTCAGGAAGAAATGACTGACATAGAATTTGCCAACATGCTCGATACGGAAGCGCATTCTTCAGTAGCGAACGTTATTTGGAATGGTGGGAAGGTCTTCGATACAGGTTTTGTTCTGGTGACGGCTATAATTTTGCAGGGATTATCCAAACTCACCGACTACCCAGAAAGCAATAGCAATTATTGTTTAAGTTAAATTCGGATTTACTAAGCAATCTAACTCCGTCGGGTTTCCTAGTAGTTTAGTAGTAGTTTCCTAGGGGTTTTCTAGGGACTTCGTAGGGATCAAGTACTAGTAAACTACAAGGAAGTATTTATGAAGGAAGTTAACTGAAACAATAAAGGAAAAGGTGAAGATGATCTTGATTCGTTAGAAGGTATAGATTGATTTATAACAATACCAATTGGAAATTTATACTCTTTTTGACGGGTTTCAATTCCACGTTTAATTAGCGGCGGGCTTGCAAATCCCAAAGAACTAGCTGGTTTGCTACGGTAAAGATCTCATAAAAAAGGCCTGTCGTAGAACAGGCCTTTTTTGAATTTTAGGGGGAAGTATTATTAGGCGGGTATTTTTCGAGGTTTCTCTCTCTCCCAGAATCTATGCTGCGCAATGGCGGCAATAAACTGCATAGCCAGTTTGTCCAGACTATCACTAATAACAATACCTTCCTCTAAAATGCTTTCATCACTGTAATCTGATGGAAGTTTTTTACTAAAGTAAGTCGCTTTCAGGACCTGTATGGCCTGCTCATCGGCGGCTATAGCCTTACAATGCTTAAAGGCTTCGTTTAAGAAATGTACGGCATCTGGTTCCGCCTCCAGGGTAGCCACGCTGGTAGTTCCGCCGGGGACATATACGGCATCATAAACTACAGAAGCAGTCGTGAGGAAACTCTGATCGGCCATGATCGGCTCATCATCATCACCCGCACCTGCCAGAAAGCCCTGTTTAGGAGCGACCACTTCAACCATCGCACCCTCAGCTAAAAGTGCCTGCTTTACCCTGCTCAGTGATTTTATGTCAACACCGTCGGCAGCCAGAATCGCAATTCTGCGGCTTTTGATAGAGTTCTTTATGGTTTTGGCCATGCTTAAAGCTTCAGATTTAGCCAGGGAACCCTCCACTGGTACAGGCTGAAAATCAGCGGGATTTCCGTCAGCGGGTATGCTGCGGTTCATGGGTTGTTCGGGGTTTTGCGGTACGTCTACACCGATACCATAGGCTACCTGAGAGGCGAGTTTTTTATCAATTTGTTTGAGAATACCCAGCATCCGTTCTCTGATGGCCATTGACTTTACTTTGCCCAGTTCAAATGTAAGCGCATCAACCAGGTGGTTCTTTTCCGGATCAGACTGGCTGTTGAAAAACAACCGGGCCTGGCTAAAATGATCAAAGAAACTTTTGCTTCTGGCTCTTACTTTCTGCGCGTCCACACGTTCAGGATAAGAAGTAAAGCCGCCTTCAGCCGCTTTAGCCTGCACAGGGTCATTGTTGCCTAATGAATTCGGATTGTAGCTTGTTTTACCTTTATTGATAGTTTGTCGCATATGCCCGTCCCGCTGGTTGTTATGCACAGGTACAATTGGACGGTTAATGGGAATCTCCTGAAAATTCGGTCCCCCCAGGCGAATTAACTGGGTGTCGGTATAAGAAAAAAGCCGGCCTTGCAAAAGTGGATCATTGGTAAAGTCTATTCCTGGGACCACATGGCCCAGGTGGAAAGCTACCTGTTCCGTTTCGGCAAAAAAGTTATCCGGATTCCGGTTTAGCGTCATTTTACCTACCCGTTGTACCGGAACGAGTTCTTCGGGAATTATTTTAGTAGGATCGAGAAGATCAAAGTCGAACTTGAATTCATCCTCCTCAGGTACTATTTGTAATCCTAATTCCCATTCGGCAAAAGCGCCGGATTCTATCGCCTCCCATAAATCGCGGCGGTGAAAATCGGGATCTTTACCTGAGATCTTCTGAGCCTCGTCCCAGGCCACTGAATGGACGCCCAGCAAAGGTTTCCAGTGAAATTTGACGAAGCTGGATGTCCCTGCTTCATTGATCAAACGGAAAGTATGTACCCCAAAGCCTTCCATCATTCTAAAACTGCGCGGGATCGCCCGGTCGCTCATTAACCACATGATCATATGTGCCGACTCCGGCATCAGGGAGATAAAGTCCCAGAAGGTGTCATGGGCAGAAGCTGCCTGTGGTATTTCATTGTCGGGCTCCGGTTTAACGGCGTGTACCAAGTCGGGAAACTTAATGGCATCCTGGATAAAGAACACCGGCATATTGTTGCCTACCAGATCAAAGTTCCCTTCTTGGGTATAAAACTTGACTGCGAAGCCCCGCACATCCCTGGCCAGGTCTGTTGAACCCCGGGAGCCCGCTACCGTAGAGAAACGCACAAATACGGGAGTTTCTACGGTAGGATCTAAAAGGAATTTAGCTTTGGTAACAGATGAGAGCGACTCATAAACCTGGAATACGCCATGAGCCCCTGAACCACGGGCATGTACCACCCGTTCGGGTATCCGCTCATGATCAAAATGAGTCATCTTTTCACGAAAGATAAAATCTTCGAGCAAGGCAGATCCGCGCTCTCCTGCTTTCAGCGTATTTTGATCATCATTTATACGCGCTCCATGGTTGGTGGTCATAAACTGACCGGTGTCTTCGGTCGTGTTAGATTCCAGCTTTGCCTTTTTCTCATTGGCTACTGATGCCGTTGGTTTTTGAGGTTTTTTCATTAGTATAAATTTGCTTTTGATAGTTGAGTTTAGTGATCTGATTAATTTTAGAAAAAGAAATCTTCCTGCGCTTTTAGTTTAGAAAGTAAAATTTCTTAACAAACAAAAAGCGCTTTAGGTTCCACGTCTGAAGGATTATTTACGAAGCCTTTTAAAAATTGCGTTTTGTACTACCTACCGGGACCGCTGGTTAAGTGCAAAGTGCCCGTAGAAGCTGAAACTACAGGCTTGAAGATGTCAACTCAAAAGCCAAAATAGAAACTGGCAAAACTTTAGACTGGAGAGGGCAATGACTACTCCTTTTATATTAGAATACTAATTTCGTAGCAGAATTAAATATTTTAAGATCGATTTTTTAAAGGCTTAATGAATAAATACCCAAGGGCAGCGACCGTGATTCCGGCACAGATGTAAAAAGTAACAGGAATCATGGCAATATCATCGATAAACAACCAGCCGGCAATGAGGGCACCAAGCCCTATACCAGCTTCAAGCGCGATATACATGGTCGCAATAGCCTTACCGCGGTGGGAGGGATCGCTTAAGTCAATGGTCCAGGCATTGACAGAGGGGGAAAGCATACCGGTAGCTACGCCGTAGAGTGCCGAAGCGCACATCAAATAAAATGAGGAACTAGCGAGACCTATCAGTATAAGGGCAACTGCGAGCAGCACAAGTGAGATCTTAATAATCCCGACCCTGCCATAACGGTCCGATGCCTTGCCTGCGATAAATCTGATCATCAGGGAAGCCAAGGTGAATACCATAAAAAACAGTCCTTTGTTACTTGTTCCGAGGAAATTTCCCCAGTCTCCAATGATTGTGAGTATCGCTCCATAGCTAATGTAACTCAGAAAGGTGATCAGTGCCGCGGGGATTACCTTGAATTCAATAATTTCATTTCTATTTATTTTTAAGAGGGCAAGCCGAAAAGGCTGCTTAGCTTCGAGCGATTCTTTCATATGGCCCAAAATGACAACAGATAGAAACGCAAATAGGGAAGAACAGTAAAACAGGGTGTTGATGGAATAATTATCCGTAATCGTGCTGCCAATGGCAGGGCCGATAGCCAGCCCGGTACTGAAGCAAACGCCGTGAACACCCATGGCTTCTCCCCATCGGTTTTCAGGCACCAGGTCGGCCACATATGCTGACGTTGCGGTGGGCTTAAATCCGGTCGAGAAACCATGGAGCAGCCTTAAAAAGAGGAAGCCGGATACTGTGGTTAATACCGGATAAAGGACCCCGCAGATCACACAAACTATGGACCCTACGGCCATAACCGGTACCCGCCCGATAGTATCGGTCAGCTTCCCGCTAAATGGTCTGGAAAATCCGGCAGTAAGGGTAAATAACGCAATGATCAATCCTTTGTAGTTTGCACCCCCCATCGCACTCAAATACTCCGGCAGCTCAGGAATCAGCATGTTAAAACTGGCTGAAAATAGAAAAGAGCTTAAACAAACAAGCCCGAATTGTAAAGTATAAATGGATTCGGACTGTTTATTCTTATACATCAACTTATAGGCGTATTGCATCCTGATTAACGGTATGCAATATTATCGCTAATTAACTAAGGCGGGGAATATTATTAAATATTTTCTGGGATGGAGTGTTGCCTCAATTGTCCGACAGGTACAGAAGACCTGGTCCTTCCAAACCATCTAATGTAGCGATATTGCGTAAATAACATTTCCCTGTGGGACGTCGACCACGGGCCCGTCATTACAATCCAGTTAGGGATTGAAGATTAGGAGCTGGCTCACGGAAACTTAGCTGTCATACTGCAAACAGATCCTTCCACACAACCATAAATATAAAGCTTCCTTCCGTATACCCCATATTCCTTTCATCCGGCGGGCTAAAAACTTAAACAATTATTGAAAATGGTAGAATAGCTCAATAATTTCCGGCATATTCACTAAATTATCGGGCTGGAATATTATAAATTTACTGAAGGTGGGAATGTAACTTTAACCTGTCAAACCAATTAATTCTTGATATGTATCGGAGACTGTTTTATTTAATGCTGACATTTTCGGTTATTACCTATGCTATTCAAGCGTGTAATAGTTCGTCAACAAGTACAGTAGGTGAAGAAGACGTGCCTGATATCGTTAGTTATAACTTTCACGTCAGGCCCATTCTTTCCGATAAGTGTTTCGCTTGCCATGGCCCGGATGCCAATAAGCGTGAAGCCGGTTTAAGGTTGGATATCGCTGAAGAAGCTTATAAAGCCTTAAAAGAAAAGCCTTCAGCTCACGCCCTTGTTCCTTTTAAACCCCAGGAATCAGAAGTGTTTTTAAGAATTTCTTCACAGGATTCGGCTTTTCTGATGCCCCCGCAATCTTCAAACCTCAAGTTATCAGCTTATGAGATTTCAATTATAGAAAAATGGATTCAACAGGGGGCTAAGTATGAGCGTCACTGGGCTTTCACTGCGCCAAAGAAACCGGCTATTCCAAAGGTGAATGACGAAGATTGGGTAACCAACGAGATCGACCATTTTATCCTGCAAAGACTGGAGCAAAAAAAGCTTAAGCCTAATTTGGAAGCTGATAAGGAAAGATTGTTGAAACGGCTCAGTCTTGATCTTACCGGTTTGCCTCCCGGCATTGAGATGATGGACAAGTTCATGGCAGATAATAGCAGCAATGCCTATGAAAAAATGGTAAACTCCTTGATGCAAAGTCCGGCGTACGGAGAAAAAATGGCCCTGCACTGGCTCGACGTTGCCCGCTACGCGGATTCGCATGGTTACCAGGATGACAACTATCGTTCGCAATGGCCATGGAGAGATTGGGTAATTCACGCTTTCAATAAAAATATTCCTTATGATCAGTTTATCACCTGGCAATTGGCGGGCGACCTGATGCCAAACGCTACGAAAGAGCAAATTCTGGCCACAGGCTTTAACCGGAATCATAAGATCACCGAAGAAGGAGGAGTTATTGATGAAGAATATCGTGTAGAATATGTTACCGATCGCACTAATACGTTCGGCAAGGCCATGCTTGCGGCTACCTTAGAGTGCTCGCATTGTCATGATCATAAATACGATCCTTTTTCGCAGAAGGAATATTACCAGGTATATGCTTTTTTCAACAACGTTAAGGAAGTAGGTCTGGAATCAACAGTCGGTGGCCCTGAAACATTTGCTAAAAAACCGCTGATGGAAATCAGTAACGATGATGTAAAAAAGGTACTGGCGTTTGTGAACAAGCAGGATACCGGCAAACTGATAGTTTCAGTTATGGGTGAAAGGGATACACTTCGAAAAACACATATCCTCAACAGGGGCGTATACGATTCGCATGGGGAAGAAGTACAGGCGGGAACTCCGAAAGCTTTGTTGTCTTTCAGTGACAAGTATCCTAAAAATAGACTGGGTTTATCGCAATGGTTATTCGACAAGCAAAATCCCCTTACCTCAAGGGTTTTCGTGAACCGGGTGTGGCAGGAGTTTTTTGGACGCGGTATTGTTAAAACGTCCGGAGATTTTGGAATGCAGGGCGAGCTTCCGTCTCACCCGGAATTGCTGGATTGGCTGGCGGTAGATTTTATGAACCATGGCTGGAACATCAAGCGCTTGGTAAAACTGATCGTCCTTTCGAGCACCTATAGGCAGTCGGCAGAAATATCATCCAAAAAATTACGAATGGATCCGGAAAACCTTCTGCTTGCACGTGCACCACGTTACCGGATCCCGGCAGAGTTTGTAAGAGATCTGGTTTTAGCCAGCAGCGGACTGCTCGTCAAAACGATAGGCGGCCCAAGTGTAAAGCCTTACCAGCCTGCAGGGCTTTGGGAAAGCGCAACATCTGGCCGGGGCCTGCTGGCGAACTATAAGCAGGATCATGGTGAAAGTCTCTACCGTAGAGGAATGTATACGTTCATTAAGCGGACCGTTCCGCCACCTGCGATGGGCATTTTTGATGCAAGCAACCGGGATCAGTGCGAAGTGAAGCGGTTAAATACTAATACCCCGCTGCAGGCATTGGTCATGCTGAACGACCCTGCCGTATTGGAAGCCTCCCGTGTTTTGGCAGCTAAATTATTACAGGAGAATAGCCAGGCTGAAGCAAAAGTTAGAAAGGCGTTTCGTCTGATCGTTTGTCGTAACCCCACTGAAAAAGAAATTAGCCTGCTTACAGCCTACTACTCAGATCAGTTAAAGGTATTTCAGCAAAAATCTAATGCTGCGAAAGTATTAGCTGTAGGAGAGTATCCAGTTCCTGCGAAAATCAACAAAACTGCCCTGGCGGCAATGATGGGAGTAATCACCACCATTTATAATTTAGAAGAAACCATTACAAAAACCTGATATATGGAAAAGGATTTTTTAGAACATGGCCTTAACTATAACAGGCGCCGTTTCTTATCCAGGTTAAGCTTAGGACTTGGTAGTGTTGCCTTGGGTTCCCTGCTTATACCAGATCTTTTTACCGGGGGAATGGATGACACAAGCCTTCCGCCGGGAATTCCGGACTTTGCACCTAAGGCGAAAAGGGTGATCTATTTATTCCAGAACGGCGCTCCATCTCAGCTGGAATCTTTTGATTACAAACCTAAGCTTAGGGAAATGATGGGGCAGGAACTCCCTCCATCCATCCGTGCAGGGCAAAGACTTACGGGGATGACATCTAATCAGGCTTCTTTTCCACTGGTTGGTTCATACTATGACTTCAAACAGTACGGTCAGTCCGGGGCATGGATCAGTGATCTCTTTCCCTATACCGCAAAAGTGGTGGATGATATTTGTATCATCAGATCCATGCATACTGAAGCGATCAATCATGATCCGGCTTTAACCTTTTTTCAAACCGGGGCACAACAAGGAAACAGGCCCAGTATGGGTGCCTGGCTGAGTTATGGATTAGGCAGCGAGAATAAAAACCTGCCAGCTTTTACCGTTCTGCTTTCACGGGGTAAAGGCAACGGCCAGGGCGTATATTCGAAACTTTGGACAAATGGATTCCTGGATTCAACCCACCAGGGAGTACAGTTTAGCAGTGGTGAAGATCCGGTACTTTACCTGAAAGATCCTGAAGGATTCAACAGGTTTGAAAGGAGAAAAATGCTGGATAATCTGGCTGCAATGAACGATCTGTCGTACCAGAAATTTGGTGACCCGGAGATCAATGCGAAGGTGCAGCAATACGAAATGGCCTACCGGATGCAAACCGCTGTTCCTGAAATTACCGACCTCTCTAAAGAACCGGATGATATTATAAAGCTTTACGGACCCGATTGCCTGGTGCCGGGGACTTTTGCGGCTAATTGTTTGCTTGCCCGTAAATTAAGCGAAAATGGTGTCCGCTTTGTGCAATTATACCACCAGGGCTGGGATCAGCACGGTAACCTTCCCTCAGAGATGGCCGGCCAGGCGAAAGATGTAGATCAGGCCTCGGCAGCATTGATTACTGATCTGAAGCAAAGGGGGCTGCTTGATGAAACGCTGGTTATATGGGGCGGCGAATTTGGCCGGACCAATTACAGTCAGGGGAAACTGACAAAAGATAATTATGGACGTGACCACCATCCCCGCTGTTTCAGCATCTGGATGGCCGGAGGTGGAATTAAGCCTGGGGTTGTATATGGTGAATCGGATGAATTTGGCTACAACGTGCTTAAAAACCCGGTACATGTGCATGATTTCCAGGCAACAGTTCTGCATCAATTAGGATTAGATCATGAGAAATTAATATTTAAACATTTGGGGCGCCGTTACCGGCTTACTGATGTTGCCGGAAAAGTTGTGAAAGACATTTTAGTATAACGCTTATGGTTTCTGTTGGCTCATTCTTCCATTTAACAAATCTGAAGAGGGCCACCACAGATTCCAAGATCATGGGAATGATAAAACATGGATGCTAACTTTAAGACATTGGTTATTTCACGCAAAGGCCGCAAAGAAGGCGCAGAGGCCGCAAAGTTTAATCTTAGAACCATTGTGTAAGACTATGTAGACTTTGCGTGCCTATATCCAACTCTGCGTGCAAAACGAAGCAGATTAAAATTAGAAATTAAGAAAAAAAATACTTTTAAGGACACTCTATGAAATCCATATGACCATTCTGGAAATCGAAGGCGCATGAAAATCCATCTCAATACTCACTACTCACATCTCAATACTATTTAAGATGAATAGAAAAGAATTTATAAAGCATACATCGGTAGCTTCGGCAAGCTTTTTTATAGCCAGCGACCTGTTTGCAAAACCCAAAGGGCCTATTTATGGACATAATAACATGCGGTACCGTTTGGATACAAAATGGGGACAATTAAATCCCCTAAAACATCCGGTAAACGATTGTCATGAAATGGTACAGGATGCGAAGGGAAGGATCATTTTACTAACTAATGAGACTAAAAACAATATCCTTATTTATAACAAATCAGGAAAACTGCTGAATTCATGGGGGCATGAATTTCCCGGTGCTCACGGCTTGACCCTGGCAAAGGAAAATGGCAAAGAGTTTTTATTCATTACCGATACCAACAGGCATCAGGTATATAAAACCACCCTGGATGGGAAGATCCTGATGACCATTGATTGTCCAATGGAGACTGGCTTATATAAGAAAAATGAGGAGTTTGTACCTACCGAGACAGCAGTGGCCGATAATGGGGATTTCTTTATCGCCGATGGTTATGGTTTGCAATATGTTTTTCATTACAGTGCTGATGGCAAACTGCTGAGCTATTTTGGTGGCAGAGGAGAGGAGCCCAAAAACCTGGATAATGCCCATGGAATCTGTATTGATACCCGGCAGGGCTTACCATCGCTGTTGGTTACAGACCGTACTCGTAATTGCTTTAAACGTTTTGATATGCAGGGCAATTTGAAAGAGATAATCAATCTGCCCGGAGCCTGTGTTTGCAGGCCGGTCATAAAAAATGATCACCTGTATGCAGCTGTATTAAGATCGCCTGATTTGAGCAAAGATGGGAGTGGTTTTACTACGATACTAGACAAAAACAATCAGGTTGTATCCAATATCGGAGGTACCCCACCCAATTATATAGACGGTGTGCTGCAACCTATGGCGCAAGCTGAAAAGATTTTGTTAAACCCGCACGATGTATGTGTGGATGATGATGAAAACCTCTACGTAGCGCAATGGGCTTCCGGAAAAGTCTATCCATATAAATTTACCCGCGTATAACGTGCTATGAAAGTTACTGTTAAAGGTCTTGCTGAGAATGTACTTTTTGCGGCCAATATCTTTATTGTTTTTTTATTGGTTTTTGAAGATCAAATCACGGTTCCCTACTGGTTGCAGCCCTTAGGCAGGATGCATCCGATGGTATTGCACTTCCCGATAGTAATCCTGATGCTGGCCATGTTTCTCGAGTTCTTTCGTTTTAAGGACGCTAACTCAAGAGAGGAGTTATATCAAAAATTCACTTCGAATTTATTACTCGCAGGAGCACTTTTTTCAGCCGTAACAGTAGTTATGGGACTCTTCTTATCTATGGAAGATGGATATTCCGGAGACATATTGCAGTGGCATAAATGGACAGGCGTAGCCATTGTTTTTATAGCCTCCATTATTTACTGGTGCAGAAATTCTTCCTGGTATAATACGTATGCGGCCAGGGCGGGAGCTATTCTCACGGCCGTCTGTGTAATTGTGGCCGGTCACTACGGTGCTACATTAACTCATGGAGATAACTTTGTTCTTGAATCAGTGACATCCCCGGCAGAAGTTGCTGCAGTGCCGATAGCTGAGGCCAAAGTCTTTGATCATGTGATTATGTCCATTTTTACGCAAAAGTGCCTGAGCTGCCACAACATAGACAAAGCCAAAGGAAGTTTGATGATGGATAATGTCCAATCCTTACTAAAAGGCGGAAAAACAGGGAAATTATTTGTGCCCGGAAAACCGGAGATCAGCCTTTTGCTCGAGCGTATACATCTGCCGCTGGATGAAAAGAAACACATGCCCCCCAAAGATAAAGCGCAATTGACAAAGGAAGAAATTACCCTGTTGCACCTATGGATAAAAAACAACGCCGAATTGAAAAGAAAAGTAATTGATTTACCGCCTGATGATTCTTTAAGATTGCTGGCAACAACATTTTTAACACCAACAGAAACCCCCGCAGAAAAATATGAATTTGCTGCGGCTGATGAAAACACGATAAAAAAACTCAACAATAATTACCGGATTGTTTCTCCTCTGGCTAAAGAGTCTCCGGCTTTGGCTGTGAATATTTACAACGGAAGTTCCTACAAATCAAAGATATTAGAGGAGCTTAGCCCGATCAGAAATCAAATCGTGTCACTGAATTTGAACAAGATCCCTGTAAGTAATGATGATCTGAAAATAATTGCCAGGTTTGAGAACCTTCGGAGACTGAACCTTAATTTTACCGAAGTCAGCGACGCAGGATTAAAACAGTTACTGGTCCTGAAACATCTAGAGGCTTTGTCTTTATCCGGCACGAAGGTGAGTTATAATTTTGTTGAGCAGGCCGGGAAGATGAATAGCCTTAAACAACTGACGCTATGGAATACCAGGGTTAGCGAATCAGAAATTCAGCAGCTACAAAAAACAACCAGGGGCATAGCTATAATCGCCGGCTTTAAAGATGACGGGAATCATCCTATTAAGTTAAATCAGCCACGCATTAATACAGAAGCAGCTGTTTTTAGAACTTCCATCCCGGTAGAAATAAAACATCCGATAAATGGAGTTAAGATCCGATATACCACAGATGGGTCTGAACCGGATAGCCTTAAATCTCTTATCTATAACAAAGAAATCCTAGTTAAAGAAAATACTACTTTGAAAGCCCGGGCTTACAAGGCCGGTTGGTATGGCAGCGATGCGGTAACTACCAATTTTTACAAGAGTACCTACAAACCTGATAGCATTCTGTTTCTATTGCCGCCTAATGAAAAATACAGGTCAGAGGGGGCAACAATCCTGACCGATAAGCAACTGGGGGATTATGATATTAATACCGGAAAGTGGATTGGCTTTAGAGAGAATAACATGGAGGCCATGCTGTTCTTTAAACAACCGGTAAACGTGCAATCAGTAACGTTAAATGTGCTGCGACAATTACCAACCTATATTTTCCCTCCTGCCGGGATCGAAATCTGGGGCGGCAGCACTAAAAGTAACCTGCGGTTATTAGGCGTCACGAAACCAAAAACCACAATGAAAGGTGATGAGGAGTCGTTCATTAAAGTGGAGGCTAAGTTTAAACCGCAACGGATCTCCTTCCTGAAGATCGTAGCTAAGAATGTGAAGAAACTTCCGGCTTGGCATCCTGGTAAAGGTGAACCGGCGTGGCTATTTGTTGATGAGATATTTTTGAATTAGATGATCCAGAGTATTCGTGCGAATGGTTCTACACGATGATAACTTTGGTCAAAGCTTCGTTTCCAATTCATCCGCCTCATAGGATAAGGGTATTTCCTTTCCATCGAACTGATTCAGAAAACGGCGTCGTGGAGGAAATAGTGATCGCATGGATCCGTCACTTAAACGGTGTTGCCGAAACGACTAACCTGGTTTTCAAACCGAAATATAAAGGTCACTGTTCTCTTGTGTTTATCAAATAAAACCGACTTGTTAACCTCACTTAGTCTAAACAAAACACGTTAATTCGCTGATTTTAGTACTTGTGTGTATTTTGCCTATCTTGACGCATGTTCAAGTTATTTCTAATTTTCCTCACGTCAGCGTCTTCCTCGTTTTCACCAGTAGATACTAACTTGAAGGGTCAAATTAATAAACACTTTTCCTCTGTAAAAGGAGAATTTGCTCTTGCTTTCAGGGATTTGCAATCGGGAAGAGAAATTCTAATCAATGAGCGGAAGTCATTCCATGCGGCAAGTACCATGAAGACGCCGGTTCTGATGGAATCTTATAGACAGGTATCAACCGGGAAAATTGCATTAACAGACTCGCTGACGGTGCACCAGAACTTCAAAAGCATAGCTGATAGCTCTGAATACGTATTAGACCAAAGCAGCGACAGCGACCAAGAACTTTATAAGTTAATAGGCGGTAAACTGGATATCTACAGCCTGCTTTACCGGATGATTATTCAAAGCAGTAATTTGGCAACCAATATGATTATTGAACTGGTAGGAGCTGAAAATGTCAATCAGACTATGCGAAACCTCGGTGCCAATGATATTCAGGTGTTGCGAGGTGTGGAAGATATAAAAGCTTATGAGAAAGGCCTGAATAATACAACCACTGCTTACGATCAAATGGTAATCTACTCTGCGCTGGCACAGGGCAACGTTGCCGATCCTCAAAGCTCTAAAGCAATGATCGGCATTTTACTTGACCAAAAGTTCAACGATGTTATTCCTGCCAGGCTTCCGAAAGAGGTGAGGATAGCTCATAAAACGGGTTCGATTACCGGAATACAGCATGATGCCGGAATTGTTTATCTTCCTGATGGTCGCAAATATGTGCTTGTAATCTTATCAAAAGGTTTGGAAGATGAAGAAGCGGGCAAGGAGGTTATGGCGAAGGTTTCGGAGATGATCTATAAAGGAATGAGCCGATGAGCATGGAAATGAGTAAATGAGCAAATTTGGGAATTAGAAAATGAGTTAATGAGCAAACTTTTTTAGCTGACTACTCGATCATCAATTTGCTCATTTACTATTCCTCTCATTTGCTAATTCACTCATCCGCACATTTGCTAATTTGCTTGTACCTTTGCCTGCATGAACTCAAGCGCAGCTACGAACTACCATACAGATACTATCATTGCTTTGGCAACTCCTGCAGGGAGCGGGGCCATAGGAGTGATTCGTCTTTCTGGTCCACAGGCTGTATCTATTACCAATCAGTTATTCAAAGGTAAAGACCTCAGTAAACAGGCTAGCCATACTATTCATTTTGGTACTATCAGAGAGAATGATGTTGTAATTGATGAGGTTTTGGTATCTCTGTTTATCGCACCGTCGTCTTATACCAAAGAAGACGTAGTCGAGATCTCCTGCCATAATTCTAAGTTTATTATAGAACAAATTATAAAGCTGGGCATGAAGCACGGAGCAAGGCCCGCTAAACCCGGAGAATTCACCTTAAGGGCATTCCTCAATGGCGCTCTTGATCTTTCTCAGGCGGAGGCTGTTGCAGATCTGATCGCTTCTAACTCTGAAGCTTCTCATCAAATGGCACTCCAGCAAATGCGTGGCGGCTTTTCTAATGAGTTGAAGGGCTTACGTGAGCAACTGATCCACTTTGCTTCAATGATCGAACTGGAACTTGATTTTGCTGAAGAGGATGTTGAGTTTGCTAACAGGGATGATTTAAAAGCACTCATTTATAAGATCAATCATGTTCTTCAGCGATTGATCAGTTCGTTTGAACAAGGCAATGTGATGAAGAATGGCGTCCCGGTGGTTATTGCCGGAAAACCAAACGTAGGTAAATCTACTTTGCTGAATGCATTTTTGAATGAAGAGCGTGCCATTGTATCTGAAATTGCTGGCACTACACGTGATACCATTGAAGATGAGATTAATATCCATGGCATCACGTTCCGATTTATTGACACAGCCGGAATTCGTACCACCGAAGATATCGTGGAAGCGCAGGGCGTGGAACGTACCTACGCAAAAATGAAGTCCGCCAAGCTGATTATCTACCTGGTAGATCCTCTGCAACCTATTAAAGAGATTGAAAGTCAGCTGGAAGAACTCGACGCCTTTAACATCCCCTATGTAATGGTCGTTAACAAATCCGATCTTCTTAGCCCGCAACAGCAGGTTGAATTTGCTCACCTTAATCCTAATTATATTTCCGCAAAAAATAAAGACGGTATCGACGAGCTTAAGGATGAAATTCTGCGGAAAGTTAATCTTGCAAAGATTAACACTGATGACGTACTGGTTAGCAATATCCGCCACCTGGAAAGCCTTCAAAAGACCAGCGAAGCTCTTTCACGAGTTTTAGATAACGTAGATGGTAACGTTACTTCCGACTTCCTTTCCATGGATATCAAACAGGCGCTGTATTACCTGGGTGAAATTACGGGCGAAGTGACCACAGATGATCTGCTGGAGAACATTTTCTCCAAGTTCTGTATCGGGAAATAGAAGGCAACAGATAGGAATATCCTAACTGTGAAGATACTTTCACCAAGTGTCAATCTAATACAGTCGATCCGTGTGCTTCTGCAATATCTGTGATTATTTCTTTTGCATTTCTGCTCTGTTAATCAGTGATTATTATCTTAAATGTTTCGGCCTTTTGCGACATAGAAAGTCTGATCAGGTATACGCCGGGTGACAGATTAGAACCGTCTAGATCAAAGCTGTAAGGTTTGCTTGCTTCCGCGCGCCCCTCATAAAGCCGGTTTATTTGCTGTCCTTTAAAATCATAAACTACCAGTGTAACCATTGCTTCATCAGTTGGAACTGCAAACCGGACAGTCGCATGTTGAGCAGATGGATTGGGAAAGGCAGTAAGGGATGCAGGACTGGTTTTCCGAACATTGATTGCAAATTCCTCTTCATCTGTGGCAGTGCCATCAGAAACAATCACTTTAATCCTAAAAGTTCCGGGAACCTGAGTTTTTGAGGGCAGCCAGTTGAATGCTCCGGTAGAGGAATTGATGCTTGCACCGGTTGGAAAGTCGCCTGTAGATGGATCAGCAAGCGAAAATTTTAAGGTATTCTCCGGAATATCTTTGTCGACAGCTTTGGCTGTAAAAGTCAGCATCTTATTTTCGTCCACTGTATGGTCGCCGATGGTAGCTAAAACTGGTTTAGAGTTGACTTCACAAACTTTGATTTCTATTTCTTCCTCATCGGTACATGCACCATCGGAAACCACAATTTTAACCCGGTAAGTTCCCGGACCCTGGGCTTCGGTAGGTGTCCAGCAAAATAAGCCGCTGGATTTATCAATAGTAGCTCCTTCAGGGAATTTTCCTGCAGCAGCATTAGCCAGTGAGAATTCTAATGTGTTAGCCGGTGAGTCTTCATCGGTAGCTTTCGCAGTAAATCTGAAATCTTCCAGTTCATTAATAGATTTATTGCCAATGGCTGTAAGAACCGGAGCGGTGTTAATTTCATCGATGCTAACTTCAATAAAGCTAGAGCCGAGATCTGGAGAAGCGCCGTTATCACCGTTAAAATCTTTCAGCTTAGAAAACACACCAGTTGGAGAATCGAAAGAAAAAATAACTCCTTTAGTACTGATTCCACCTTCCTGGGTCATGCCATATAACTTTCCATCGCTAGCCTGAATTAACGTGCCTCTTGGTCGAGAGCCCTCTGCGAAATCAAAATTATGAAGTACTGAGTATGCTTGTCGAGAGTATTGTTGGGAAGGAATAATGGAAAAAATAACTCCAGAATCAAACTCTCCATTCCACGTGGTCATACCGTATAATTTACCATCGTTTGCTTGTATCAAACTTCCATTCGGTTCTGTTCCCTGAGAAAAAAAATTATAAATTAAATTATATACGGAGGATTTGGGATCAAATGAAAAAATAGCGCCCTCGCCTGTGTCAAAACCACCCCTGGATGTCAAGCCGTAAAGGATTCCGTCATTCGCCTGAATCAGATTTCCATAAGGGAAGCGTCCTTCGCTGAAATCGAATATTACCTCATTATCGAAATTCCTTAGTTTAGTAAAATTGGAATTAGTAGGGTCAACGTTAAAAATCACGCCTGAGCCCGCACCGCCATTTCTTGTCATGCCATATAGTTTTCCATCAGTTGCCTGCATAAGGCTTCCATGAGGATTCTCACCGTCTGGGCCGGTGAAATCCTTTAGCTTAGTATAAGCAAGTTTGCTGGGGTCAAAGGAAAAAATAACCCCTTTGTTATTGCTTCCCCCATTTGCTGTCATCCCATATAACTTCCCATTACTGGCCAGCAGGAGCCCACCCTTTGGATTGGCCCCATTAGCGTTATCAAAATCCTTAAGTTTGGTGTATTTCGATTTCGCAAGATCAAAGGAAAAGATCACCCCATAGCCTTTGCTACCTCCAAAGGTGGTCATACCGTAAAGTTTTTTATCATTACCCTGAACCAGGGTGCCGGTTACAGAATATCCATCTTCTTTCGAGTTCAAATCAAATGATTTGAGAACAGTTAAGTTATTGGAAGAAGGGACAAATTTTATAATAGTTCCGCCATTTCCTGTCCCTCCCTCAGACGTGGTGCTATATAAAGTCACTATCTTTTCATTTGCAGAATTTATAGTAATGGTAAAAGTGAGAGAACGACTTTGATCTATTCCGCCATTTTCAGTGCCGCCGTCATCTTTTAGAGTAACGGTAACCTCCGCTATACCAGTCGCACTTTTAGCGCCTGTAAATTGTAATGTTCCGCTTGTATCAATAGATGGTGGGGTTGAAAACAGGCTGTTATTATTATTGCTCACTAAAAACCGGAGCTTTTGTCCGGATTCATTTCCAGGACCTTTGGAAAGTTCGGACGCCCATTCTTTTACTGACTGAGGACCACTATTAACCTTTGTTACAAAGCGAATGGTATTTAAAGTAAAGGCCGGCGCATCATTGACGGGTATTACCGTTACGGTAAAAGCTTTAGGACTGCTTTCATCAATCCCTCCATTGTCTGTCCCGGCGTTATCTTTTAGAACCAGGGTTATCGTGTCAGAGCCGTTTGCATTTAATAGCGGTTTTAAAAACAAATCTCCATTCACACTGGGAGACGGGGGAAATTGGAACAAATCTTTATTTTTACTAGCACCGATGAACCTTATAGTTTGATTAGCTTCACCTTCACCGGGAGATATATCAGTCGCCCAGTGTTCTATAAATTTCTCAGTATCTTCTAATATGGTTTGATCAGGACCTTTTGTAAAAGATGGGGGTAAATTAACTGGAGGGGGGCTGTCATCAAACATCAATCTTGCGAGGGCAGGGACTCCAAATTGTGTACCACCTACGACAATTTTATCATCCGGTTGAATAAGCACACCAAAACCCCAGCTTGAAGAACCAAAATCTAATAATTGTTTTCCATCTCCATTAAAAGCAGTGTCCAAACTTCCATCGGGCAATAGCCGCACTATTCCAAAATTCCTTTTTGAGGAGTTAGGCGTAAGTTCAATCTCGGCAGGCGAAGATCCATTCATTAAAATACTTCCGTTTTTTTGAACGGCTACGCCGCCCCCCAGATCATCGGAATTAGCGAAGTCGATTATTTTTTTACCATTTACTGCGAAGCTACTATCTAAAGTTCCGTTTCCATTTAACCGTGCTAATGCGTAATCACCAGTAAAAAGAGTCGGCGTATTTCGACTGTATGTGGTTCCCGACACAAGTATTTTTCCGTCATCCTGAATTACCAGGTCATTTGCGTGGTCAGTGTTTCCGTCGAAATCAATATAAGTTTTTCCTCCCGAGCCAAAACTGGTGTCCAGGCTTCCCCCGGGGTTCAAACGAACGATTGTGAAGTCGAAACTACTATTCAAATCAAATGAATCATCTCCGGAAATCAATATTTTTTTATCTGGTTGTAATCTTATTTTGTTACCTAACGTCAGGTCAATAAAAAGCATTCCCTTTTCCACAAAACCAGTATCAATAGACCCATTTTCATTAAGAAGTATAATTTTGAAATTAGGTTCATTGGTTTTTGGGTTTATGCCATAGCCAGCCAGTAAAATCTTACCATCTTCCTGTACAGCTACGCTGTAGCTATCACCTCCGGAATCTTCTTCAAGCAAAAGGATTCCGTCGCCATCAAAACTCTTGTCGTGCGTGCCGTCCGGATTTAAACGAACGGCTGCAAACCTGTGATAAATCATATCTTCACCGCGGGAATTCGCTACTTCGCCGGTGACGATTATTTTTCCATCAGGAGCTATACATATATCCCATGGAACCGCATAGAAGTTGGACATTTCTGCAAAGGCTTTTCCGTCATCGCTGAAGCTTTCATCCAATGTTCCATTATGATTTAAGCGCACAATTCCAAAAGCGGCCATTTTCGTCGTAGAATGAAGAGCGCCTACAGTTATTAATACTTTTCCATCTTTTTGTATAGCCATTGACCCATATTCCTTACCCCCAATACTCCCAAAAACATATGGATTTGCACTTCGTGGAACCACAACACGTCCGTTCGTGCCAAAGCTTTTATCAAGCGTGCCAGGTTGCGCAAAAACGAGATCAGGTACGCACAGGTCTAATGTCAAGCAAATGAATGTTAGAAAAATCTTTTTCATAATACAGATTTTAATAATTGAATAGTTAAGTACAGAGGCTTTAAGGAGGCTTGTAAATATTCTGTATCGGAAAGTAGGATTGATATGAGACGAAAAGGAAATAATCCAAGTGGGTATTTCTTTCAATGCGTTCAAGTGGATACGTTTGATCGGGATCGTATCAGTTTTTATAATATTTGCTTTGTATTTTTTGCATTTTCTGCTCTGTTACTCAGTAATTATTATCTTAAAAGTTTCTGCTTTTTGAGACATAGAAAGCCTGACCAGGTAAACGCCGGGTGACAAGGCTCACATAAGGGTGAGCTCCATTAACCCCGTTAAAATCTTTCAGTTTAGTATAAGTTGAGGATGAAGGCATAAACGAAAAAATTACCCCGTTATTAGTGCTTCCGCCAAAAGTTGTCATGCCATATAAAGTTCCATCTTTCGCTTGAACAAGGCCTCCTAATGGCCCACTGCCATTTATTCCGTCAAAATTTAATAAATTTTTAAAATTCCCGGAGGAGGGGTCAAAGGAGAAGATCACCCCCAGATTATTAGCCCCGCCCTGAGAAGTCATTCCATAAAGTTTCCCATCGGTTGCTTGTAATAGGATACCTTCAGAGTATTGTCCATTTATGTGGTCGAAATCCCAGAGTCTTCTATATATTTTTGCGAGCGGGTCAAATGCAAAGATAACGCCGCTGTTACTCCTTCCCCCAAGCTGTGTCATGCCATATAACAATCCATCGCTACCCTGGATTAATTTAGAGCTTGGTCCTTTGGCAAGGCTTTCGAAAGATTTAACAACGGTTAGTTTATTTGTTTCGAGTACAAGCTTGTAGATGGCACCTCCGCCTTTTCCCCCGCCAGAGGTGGTGCCAAACAAAATCTGTGCTTTCACAGAAACCATACAGGTCAAAAGACAAATAATAAATAGTAAGGACTTTTTCATAATACAGGCTTTAATATTTAAATATTAAATATGGTTGTATTCGGAAGTTGTGCTATTATATATCAATTCTGCTTTATCGATTGGATCTGATATTTCGCTCAATGAGAAATTTGGTCCAAGAATTCGGACTCTCGGTTTCTTTTTAAGATTAATTCGGCGCTTTTTCTATAGTAGGGCGAATATTTTGTTTAAAATGGAATACTATCAATATAAGAAAAATTAAATTTTAAGCCAATGATCTCGATTACTACTTATGATGATTGTGACAGGCTCAGAAGAAATGAATCGGCAATGTTCGAATTATGTATTTCATTATGGAAAATCAAATTCCTGCTGATCAGTCATCTTTCTAAGCCATTAATTAATGTTGAAAATCAATACCAGTTAATTTAGAATCTCAAAATTATCAACATTACTTGTGTCGTGAACCGAGCCTCTCCTCATCAGCAGTTTGCGGTTTGCCCGTACTATTAGGCTCTCCCTTACCCGTAGTGATCAGTTTGAATAGACTCTCCTGGATGTAGTGTGTCCACGCATTTGAACAAACCTCAAAACATTCATATTCAGGAACCAGGCCCTCGTGAGTAAAGCGGAGTTGGGTCTTATTATCCTTTTTGTAGATTTCAAAAATCATTTTTGTGTCTGTCCATTCGCTTTTGTCTTTCGTAAACTTAAAATAGTTCTCCAACACAAGCCAAACGACTTTTTCGTCAGCAATGACTTCTATTAATTTTATATGGCAGCGATGAACGTCTTCATAATGGTATCTAAAGTCGTCATCCCGTTTAGCTGTTGGGCCTTCAATTTCTTGTGACCACCATCCGCGAACATTCGTGACGGCATCAAATACCTCTTTCGGAGTCTGGTTTACCAATATGGCAGTAGTGAAATCTGATGTTTTCATTGTTTGACGTTTTTTGTTTGTTAAGACAATTTTCTAAAGCGGTAATTCTAAGTGTTTATATATATCACCAGGTAAAAAAAACCGCACGGGTTACCAATGCGGCCTTTTCAACAATCCAGCTAGGATATCTTAAAGTAGCGCTTACTACGGCTCGATAATGACTTTTAGAGATTTCTCTTTGGCCGGGTTACCAAATACTTCGTAAGCCTTAAGTACTTCATCTAATTTAAAGTGGTGTGTTATCAGTTGACCCGGATTGATCTTTCCTGATAAAACTGTTTTTAATAACATGGGGGTTGTATCTGTATTAACCAATCCCATGGTAATTGTGATGTTTTGGATCCAAAGATCTTGAATTTGAAGGTCTACACTTTTCCCATGTACGCCAACATTTGCCAGATGTCCGCCTGGACGAACAATTCTCTGACAAACATCAAAAGTGGCAGGAACTCCGACAGCCTCGATGGCCACATCAACGCCATCTTTTGTTTCAGACATTATCCTCTTGACCGCATCCTCCGAGGCAGAATTGATGATATCCGTTGCACCAAACTTTTTCGCCACTTGCAAACGATTGTCATCCAAATCGATCATATAGATCCTGGCGGGTGAATAAAACTGTGCTGTTAGCAACGCCGACATACCGATGGGTCCGGCACCAACAATTGCAATTGTATCTCCCGGTTTAACACAGCCACTCAGCACACCGATCTCGTGGCCTGTTGGCAATATATCACTAAGCATAACCAACGCATCTTCGTCAGCTCCTGCTGGTATTGCATGGAGACTATTATCAGCGTGGGGGATACGTACATATTCAGCTTGGGTACCATTGATCAGGTGGCCAAGTATCCAGCCTCCGTCTTCGCAGTGTGAGTACATCTGTTTTTTACAGTATTCGCAGGTACCATCCGATGTGATACACGAGATGATTACATGGTCTCCTTTTTTAAAATTTCTAACCGATGCACCAACCTCTTCAATAACCCCGACCCCTTCGTGGCCAAGGGTAGTACCAGGCTTACAGCTTGGCGTCTTTCCATGTAGAATACCAAGATCGGTTCCGCAGATGGTTGTCTTTAATATTTTTACAAGGGCATCTGTCGATTTTTCAATCACCGGAACGGAAATCTCTTTTAACTCAATGATACCTGGTCCGCCATAGACCAAACCTCTCATTAGTCTGCCTGTTGCAGCCACGGTGTTACTTTCGGCACTTAATGTCTGATTTTCCATAACTCAATGCTTTTAATTGATAAATTTCAGCAAAAAGTGTAAACTAAAGAGTGACTTAAGGCATCGGAAGAAGATGATCAACGTCATTAAACGATTTGTTTAGACTAATCTCAGTTCCATATTGCAATTTAGAACACAGCTTTTTTACCTGCGATGCAAGCACTCTGAGGCTTCATGACTTTAAAGCCCTAGTTTTAAAGTTATGGAAACAAATGCTGACCTAACCCAACTGACGTTAGGTCAACATATTGAGGAAGTAAAACGACTTAAGAACGTAATTCGTGAATACCGGCGGTGCCATAAAGCAATTATTCTAGCGAGCTTCATTCATTTAATTTGGTGTAACCAATCAATAAATCCTATCTTACGGTACTATCGGAGCATTGAAATGTATTTACCGGAGAGCTAATTTTAACTTAATTTAAACTTTGTATGCGTAAAACACTATTTGTACTGACCTTGGGTGGTCTTTTAACTTTAGGATCTGCTAATTCTTTAATGGCTGCAAACACTTCAAGTTCCAGTATGCAAAATACAGTCGAATCAAAAGACCTTATAGGACGCTGGGATATTACCATCGATGAAAACGGCAAGCCGAGGCCATCCTGGTTAGAAGTGAAGCTTTCGGGAAACAAGACTTTAGTAGGTAGTTTCGTAGGCATATCCGGCAGTGCACGTCCGGTAGCCGAAGTTAAGTTTAACAACGGTGAATTTAACTTTACTATTCCGCCGCAGTGGGAGAGTGGTGAGCAGGATTTTTTAATTGAAGGTAAGCTTGTTGGTGCAACAATTAGTGGTACAATAACTACTAGTGAGGGAAAGAACCATAGTTGGAAAGGTGTGAAAGCGCCCTATCTTACAAGAACATCGCCGCCCGCTTGGGGATCGCCCGTACAATTGTTTAACGGTAAGGACCTTAGTGGCTGGAAAGCAATGGGTGAGAATCAATGGGCAGTTAAAAACGGTATTCTAACCAGTCCTAAATCAGGCGCTAACCTGGTTTCAAACGAAAAGTTTACAGACTTCAAACTACGTGTAGAGTTCAAATATCCAAAAGGCAGTAATAGTGGGGTCTATTTAAGAGGACGGTATGAAGTACAGATTGAAGATGCGCCAAAAGATGCACACCCGTCGAATGTCTTGTTCGGAGGTGTTTATGGATTCCTGACACCTAGTGAGATTGCTGCTTTGGGACCTGATCAATGGCAAACTTATGATATTACATTAGTTGGTCGCATGGTTACGGTCGTTGCAAACGGTAAAACGATCATTAGCAACCAGGAAATTCCTGGAATTACTGGTGGCGCATTGGATAGTAATGAGGGCGAACCTGGTCCGATATATATCCAGGGAGATCATGGGCCGATCGAGTTCAGAAAGATTGTTATTACACCGGTAAAATAGATACGTGGCCATAACGGGCTTCAAGAATGGTTTTAAGGGTTTGTATTTCCCGGCTTGAGAAACTTACAGAAAGGTTCAATTCCATAAGATTCCTGGACTTGAACCTTTCTATAGAATAATAGGAATTTAAATAAGGCTTTTATACAATTTCTAAGAGAGCCCTATGAGTTTCTCTTATGAAAGCGGCTCAGGCCTCGGTGCGCTGCCCGCTGGTTTGGATGAATCATCAGGAAGTGGAATAAACTCTTGGTTATCGCTTGGTGGCAATACTATCCTCCCTTGCTTCCAGTCTTCTTTCGCTTGCTCAATTCGTTCTTTTCGTGAAGACACAAAATTCCACCAAATAAATCGTTCGCCTAAAGGTTCACCACCCAACAGCATTAAAGTTGTAGTTTCTTTTGCCGTTAGTATTGGATCAACCCCTTTGCTGAAGACCAGCATTAGTCCTTCAGGATAAGTTGTGCCTGATATTGCAACAGTTCCTTTCACGATATAAAAAGCGCGTTCTGAATGTTCTTTTGGAAGTTCAAATTGTGCACCCTTCTGAAGAATTACGTGAAGATAAAACAGCGGAGATTTTGTCTTTACATCATTAGTCAGTCCGTAAGCATCGCCGGCTATCAGCCTCATCCAAACTCCTTTGTCGGTAAAAACAGGTAACTGATCAGGAGTGTAGTTGTTAAACGCAGGTGCGGTTTCTTCATCTTTTTCGGGTAGGGCTACCCAGGTCTGTATCATTTCTAACCTTCCTCCAGCCAGTGCAGCCGGATCCTCAAACCGCTCTGAGTGAGCTATACCACTACCTGCCGTCATCCAGTTTACTTCTCCCGGTCGGATGATCTGTTCAACGCCCAGACTGTCGCGATGTGTTACTTGTCCACCAAACAGGTAGCTTACTGTAGAAAGTCCAATATGCGGGTGTGGCAACACATCTAGTGAAGAAAGTTTTGAATTCACCTGCAGTACCGGGCCGGCGTGATCCATAAAGATAAAAGGACCAACCATTCGTCGTAACCGAAATGGCAGAATGCGTTTAACCTTCATCGATTGACTGATTGCGGCAATGCGAGCTTCTATAACAAAATCGAGGATGGTGATTGTTCTATTATTTAAATTGCATTGAGAAAGTTTATTCAATTCAAGGTTAGTAAAACGAATGGCAGCCCTGATTAGTTAGAGATGATAAGTTCAATAAAGACGTTAATAAACCGAGATGGCAAATTGTTCCACCGGTAAGGTGAACCAGAAAGTACTGCCTTTACCGACTTCGCTGTTAACACCGATTTCACCTTCATGCATTTTGATGATCTCCGACGAGATATATAGGCCCAATCCCAAACCTGAATATCGACTTCCACCACTTTCAACCCTATAAAATCGGTCAAACAAATGGACAATTTTTTCAGGGGGAACTCCTGGCCCCTTGTCTACGACTGATATTTTTACCATGTGATCAAGTCTTTCGATAAACACGTTTACTTCCTCCGAATCCGGTGCGTATTTTACTGCATTATTAATTAAGTTGGTAATTACTTGTTCAATGCGTTCTGCATCAGCATGAATTGTCAAATTTAGATCTCCGTTCGTTTTTATAGAATATTCATCGCCATAGCGTATGTGATCACAACAATCTGCTATCAGCTCCGATAGGTTGAAATTTGATTTAGTTAAGTGCATTTGGCCTTTGCTCATGCTAGTCGCACTAAGCAGATCTTCAACCAATCCGCTTACCTTCGTCATGCTTTTATTGGCCATGTTAACCAGGTCCTGAATCTTCTCGTCCTGACTGCTTAATTTTCTATTGATCAATTGCAACGAAGCGTTTAAACTTGTAATTGGAGTTTTTAATTCGTGACTGGCGATACTGATAAAATCCTCTTTTTGTCTTTCCAATAATTTCTCTTTGGTAATGTCTTTAACGGTGCCGATTACCTTGCCAGCCTTGCCAGCCTTGCCAGCCTTGCCAGCCGCATTGAATTCAGCCTCAGCCTGAAAGTGTACTACCTTAAAAGACAGATTGTCGGTATGGATTCGTCCTTTAAAATCTAACAGGCCCTGATGGGATAGTGATTGAACGGCCTCCTGGAAACGAACGGAATCTTCCGGAAGAAGATGCATCAAATAATGTTCAAGGCTCCACTGGTTAATCGGATTCTTATAGCCAAAAATCTGATCATGGTTTTGTGATCGGATGACTGAATGATCATCCAGATTCATTTCCCAGGCAGCCATCTTCGAATATTGTAAAGCCAGATTCAACCTTCTTTCACTTTCTTCAAAATGCTTTTTCCCGGTGATGTCATCCAAAACCGAATAGCCGTAGGTAATACCATCTTCATTGAATAAGACAGTGGTTACATTTACCCAGACGAGTGATTTATCTTTTCTTATCAGACAGACATCTAATTTAAAGAATGGACTTTGCTTGCTCCATAATTCATCCTGCAGATCATGCCAGTGTTTTTTGAACTCTTCACAGGCATAATCCAGAATCTCTGTTCCCTCAATTTCTTCTGCAGAAAAACCTAAAAGTTCGGTGAGTGCTTTGTTGACCTTTAGAATGGTGAGATCTGAATTAATGATCTTAGATGCAACGGATGTTAATCTGAATATTGTCTCAAATTTATCGTTACATTCTTCAAACTTTTGTTTGTAGTCAGTGTGTTTAGGGTTATTACTCATAAAATATTCTCTCAATTCAACACAAAAGGCGATGCTGATGTTTGAGGACTCTTTATGAAATATAATTGATAGAAGCAGGCGAGACTTGTGGATTTGCAGGGTCAAAGAAAGAGCGCCCAGATCTTATATTATGTAACCATTATATTGAAGTTGACTAATTAAACCAGCTATGCCCATTCCGTTCAACCCAAATTTCGCATCTTTAGCACTAACTCATAAAATGCTAAAGAACATATGCGAAAACCTTTACTCTTTATAATTCTGTCATCGGTTTCCTTTTTGTCCATTGGGCAGCAACCGTCAAAAAAGCCATTAGATCATCAGGTTTACGATGCCTGGCAATCAATTAATTCCCAGCGGATAAGTAATAATGGCCTCTGGGTGATGTATGCTGTCACCCCTCAGCAAGGAGACGCCAAACTTGCAATAACCAATCTTAAAACAAAAGCTATTTCCAATGTTCAAAGAGTTAACTCAGCCGAGTTTTCTGAGGATTCAAGGTATGCCGTATTTCTGATCAAGCCCTTTTATCAGGAGACCAGGTTAGCCAAAATCAAGAAGAAAAAAGCGGATGATATGCCTAAAGATACCTTAGGTATTATGGCTTTAGGACAGGCACCGGTTTTAAAGGTTGGGCGTGTTAAATCTTATAAACTTCCGGAAAACGCATCAAACGTCGTGGTCTACCTAATGGACAAAGCACCAGTCGATACAGTTAAAAAGAAAAAGGAAACTAATAGAATAACCGATTCAGATTTTCTGGCTGATGAGGATTCACCATCAAATGCTGCTAAAGTAGAAGGAACCGACCTGGTGTTACATAAGCTAACAGGAGGAACCCAGAAGATTTTCAAGTATGTTACAGATTACTCATTGAGTAATAATGGTAAGATCCTTGCATTTGTAAGCAGTGGTTCTAAAAAAGATTCAGTAATTAAGGCGGGACTTTTTTGGTATGATGTTGAGAAAGATCAATTGAAATACATCAGCTCAGGTAAGGGAAATTATAAGAATTTGGCTTTTGACGATTTGGATCAGCAATTTGCCTTTACCGCAGAAAAGGGACCTGAAAAATCACTTCAAAAGTTCTACAGTTTGTATTATTACACCCCCCTGTTAGACAGTGCAAGGGTGATTGCAGATAAAACCACTATGGGAATGCCTGCCGACTGGAACGTCAATGTTGAGGGGCGCGTTTTCTTTAGCAAAAATTCTGAAAAACTGTTCTTTGGTACCTCCCCAATCATTGCACCCAAGGACACTAATATTGTCGAGTTTGAAGTAGCAAAGGTTGACGTGTGGAATTACAAGGATGATTATCTGCAGCCCATGCAACTAAAGAACGTGGAGCGGGAATTAAAACGCAGCTACATGGCAGTCATATATCCAAAAAACAATTTACCAAGGATACTTCAGTTAGGGTCGTTGGAAATTCCTGATATTGAATTAGGTGATGAAGGCAATAGTGAATATGCGTTGGTTTCAGGTGATATCGAAAGTAGAAAAGAGATCCAGTGGACAGGTTCAACTTATAGAGATCTTCACCTGTTGTCAACAGTAACTGGAAAGCGACAGAAGATTGCTTCGAAGATTCGTGGTGGCGCAAATCTGTCCCCGGGAGCTAATTACGTAATATGGTACGACCATACCGACAGAAACTGGTATACCTACAGCATTAAAACAGGTGTTACACTTGCTTTGAACAAGGGTCTGGATACACCATTCTATAGCGAATTGAATGACGTTCCAGACGATCCAAGCCCTTACGGCATCGCTACGTGGACGGAAAACGATCAACAAGTATTAATTAATGATCGTTACGATATCTGGAGTTTTAATCCGGCCTTAGGAACTCCAAAAATAATAACTAATGGATATGGCAGAAAAAACTTGCTTACCTTCCGTTACATTGATTTCGATGCGCCGCGTACTTTCAGACGATTTAGTGTTGATGACAAAGTAATTAATTCGAAGCTGCCAATTATATTAAGTGCTTTTAACAATGTCACTAAAGAAAGTGGCTGGTACACGGCCAGTGTAACTAGTGTTAATAATCCTAAAAGGATTATTATGTCGTCCCATAGCTATTCAAAACCACTTATTGCAAGGGACGGCAGTTCATTCGTATATACCAAAGGCAATTATCAATCAAGTCCTGACCTGTACGTTTCAAATGATTTTAAAAAGGAGACAAAGCTGAGCGCCATTAATTCACAGCAAAGTCAGTACAACTGGGGAACCGCAGAACTGGTTAATTGGACTACCCCTAAAGGCTACAAATCTGAAGGGATACTGTACAAACCGGAGGATTTTGATCCGAACAAGAAATATCCAATGATCGTTTACTTTTATGAGAAACTTTCTGACGGTCTGAATACTTACATCGCCCCAACACCTACTCCGTCACGTTTAAACATATCATACTTTGTAAGTAATGGTTACATAGTTTTTGCACCGGATGTCAGCTACGAGATCGGTTATCCGGGCAAATCAGCAGAAGAATTTATCAATTCGGGTGTTGAAAGCTTAAAAAAGAATGCATGGGTTAATGGTTCTAAAATAGGCATCCAAGGTCAAAGCTGGGGAGGGTACCAGGTTGCTCATTTGATCACCAGAACGGATATGTACGCAGCGGCCTGGTCTGGCGCACCTGTCGTGAATATGACCTCGGCCTATGGTGGTATTAGATGGGACAGCGGTATGAATCGTCAGTTCCAATATGAAAAGACTCAGAGTCGGATAGGTGCTACCCTTTGGGAGAAACCGGAATTATATATCGAGAATTCACCACTTTTCCACTTGCCTAAGGTAAACACTCCGGTTGTGATTATGGCCAACGATGCAGATGGAGCGGTGCCATGGTATCAGGGGATCGAAATGTTCACAGCTTTACGCCGATTGAATAAACCTGTGTGGATGCTGAATTACAATAATGAAGCCCATAACCTTGTGCAACGCCAAAACCGTAAAGATATTCAGATCAGGGAACAGCAGTTCTTCGACCACTATCTTAAAGGAAAACCCGCGCCACATTGGATGGAGAAAGGTGTTCCAGCCACAGAAAAAGGAAAAAGCTGGGGATTTGAAATTGTTGGACCACCCACAATAGATATCAAACAGGAATAAACTATTTTTAATAATAACATAAGAACTTTAGATTTAATGATGCGGGGGCTTTTAGCAAAAACTAAAATCAAGAAGTTGAAATTAGCATTCAGTATTATTTTATGTGCTGTGCTCGGCAGCTGTCTGGTGCAAAGGCCGGTAAAATCAGGGAATCCTGTCTTTGCGGGCTGGTATGCCGATCCGGAAGGAGTGATTTTTGGCAACAAATATTTTATTTATCCTACCTACTCAGCGCCATATGAGCAACAGGTATTTCTTGACGCGTTTTCCTCTGACAACCTGGTGAACTGGCAGAAACATAGCCGGATCTTAGACACTGCGTCAATTAAGTGGGCGAAGAAAGCCATCTGGGCGCCCTCCATTACTGAAAAAGATGGCCGTTATTTTCTGTTTTTTGGAGCGAATGATATTCAAAGTAACCAGGAGATCGGTGGAATAGGGGTGGCGGTTTCAGATAAGCCAGAAGGTCCTTTTAAAGATCACCTGGGTAAGCCGTTAATTGGCAAGTTCCATAACGGCGCTCAGCCTATTGATCAATTTGTATTTAAAGACACCGACGGCCGCTATTATCTAATTTATGGCGGCTGGAAGCATTGTAATATAGCCATGCTCAATGAGGATTTTACTGGTTTTGTACCATTTCCCGACGGCTCTGTATTTAAAGAGATTACACCCGATCAATATGTGGAAGGGCCATTAATGTTTGTGAGAAACGGGAAATACTATTTTATGTGGTCAGAAGGTGGCTGGACTGGTCCGGATTATTCGGTAGCCTACGCAATTGCTGATTCGCCCTTTGGCCCTTTCAAAAGAGCTGATAAGATTTTGAGACAAGATATTGCCGTTGCTACCGGTGCTGGACATCATTCGATAATACAGCATCCGAAAAAAGACCTGTGGTATTTGGTCTATCACCGCCGACCTCTGGGTGAAACAGACCGAAATCGCCGGGTGACCTGTATTGATGAAATGAAATTCAGAGGGGATTCCATCCTTCCTGTCAAGATCACGTTTGAGGGAGTTAGGAGAGCAAAGTTAGATTGATTACAGTATGATACTCTAAAAGGATCATCTCTGTGCAATGTCAAACTTAGGTTACAGGACTAATCGTCCGAAGAATTCGGCATTTAGAGCACCGGGCTGGATTAGATGAAGTTTGGCCCCAAAGGGGGGTAATGCAAATAGATTTAATAGTTTTTACAGGGTCACATGGAATATATTTCAAGTCATGCCATAAAAATCATACTCGGCTTACAATTTATAATAATTTTATTTCATACGTTGATGCTGGTGAAGGTTGTTCCGTATCACATTGCCTGGGGCGGGCGGCTAAAAAGCGATTCCCAGATGTACATTTTTGAAATTGTTTCCATCGGGATCAACTTGTTTCTATCATGGGTGCTATTACTTAAAGCTAATATTTTAACAAATGGGTTATCTGATAACGCTGTAACCTGGACACTGTGGGTATTTCTGCTGTTGTTTATTGCTAACACAGTTGGGAACTTGTTTGCCAAAACGCTTCTTGAGAAATATTTTTCTTTGTTGACCTTAATCCTAGCAGCATTAATCTACTTAATCTTGCAATCATAAGAAAGTACTTACCTTAAGTTGTCGAAGTCTATACCTAAGGTTTAAAATAATATGATGAAAGCTGCCATTCGTAGAAAATACGGTTCGTTCGATACACTTGCAATTGACGACGTGCCTATACCTATGCCTATGGGTAACGAGGTACTGATTAAGGTATATGCCAGTACAGTCAACCGAGCTGACTGTGCCATACTAACCGGCAAACCGTACATAATGAGATTATTTACCGGTGTTTTTTAACCCAAAATTGGCAACTACAGGGACAGATTTCGCCGGTATAATTGTCGATGTTGGTAGAAGCGTGAAAAACTTTAAGCGGTCTGACAAAGTTTGGGGATTTAATGACCTGGGCTCAAGTTCACATGCAGAATATATGGTCTTTTCAGAAGATAGGCCGTTAACACTAATCCCCAATAACGTTTCTTACGAACAAGCAGCTGCAATTATTGAAGGTGGCCACTATGCCTATAATTTCATCAATAAAATAAACTTAAAGGAGGGCAATAAAGTTCTCCTCAATGGTGCAACAGTAGCCATAGGTTCAGCGCTTCTTCAAATGCTAAAATATTCTAACCTCGATGTTACTGCGGTGTGCAGTACTAAAGATATGGAGTTGATACGGGAATTAGGAGCTAATAAGGTAGACGATTATAAGCGAGAAGATTTTACAAAAGATAATGAAAAATATGATTTTGTTTTTGATGCTGTAGGCAAAAGCAATTTTTCCAAATGCAAGCCTCTGCTCAAACAGAGTGGTGTATATATCTCATCCGAACTGGGTCCCATGATACAAAATTCAGTACTAGCTTATAACGAAAGTAGTGGGTGAGAAGAAAGTGATATTTCCAGTTCCTTCTGAAATTAAATCCAGTATTCAATTTTTCGGAAAGCTAATAGATAATGGAAGTTTCAAACCACTTATAGATAGACAATATCCGCTGGAACAAATCAGGGACGCCTATAAGTATGTAGCATCCGGAGAAAAAGTTGGAAATGTGGTGATCACTATGGAAAAAGATTTTAACTAATGCTGTCACTGGAAAATGGAAAGGAGACCTTTTCATAAATTAAATACTGTATTTCCACCTTCTGTGCGACCAGAGCCAGAGTTCTGGTTTTTTCCGGATTATTTCCTCTAGCTTCCTGGTATGGCACTCAGTGATGTGCTTTTCAGGATGAAGCTGCGGCTCCTCAATTAGAGTTTCAAACGTACAATCATAATATCCACGTCTTGGTCGATCGATGTGGCAATAGACCACAGGATCATTAGTCATCTTTGCCAGTTTTTCCACACCCAGGAAAACAGGAGTTTTCTGGTTTAAAAACTGGATAAAGTATGTTATTTCTGACTTTGCCGGTGTTTGATCGCTCACTAAAACTGCAACATAAGATGCGTTTCTACTCTCCGACATCTTCCTTAATATACTTCGCATTGGAACTAAAACTGCGTGAAATTTTGCCCGCATTTTATTGACCATGCCTTCAATGCGCTTATCCTTAATGGGTTTGTAAACAATAAACACAGGTGTTTTGATATGGATGGACAAAATCAGTATACCCCACTCAAAATTTCCGTAATGGCCTGTGACAGCTATAATTGATCTGTTGTCATTTAAATGCTTTTGAATCTCTTCAATATTGTTTATTCGAAACCTTGCTCTGATTGTGTCCTCGGAAATAGTGAGCATTTTAACAGACTCAAGAATATGGTCGCATAGGAATTTGTAAAACTTTTTCGCAATAGCTTCAATTTCATTTCTCGATTTTCCAGGGAAGGATCTGGTTAGGTTTTCGTAAACCACCTTTTTTCTGTATTTAAATACATAGTAGAAAAAGATATATAGGATATCTGAAAGAAGGTAAATAATCGAGAAAGGCAAAATGGAAATAAGATATAGCAATCCCTTGAGGATGAAGAATAATACCTTTCTCATAGTAGCTAAGTTTGGTTAGCTTATACCGGTTTATTAAATGTTTAGAAAGTTGTAGGCGTAAGTAAGGCAGATAGTAGGATAACCGCGAAGTGTTTATTCTGTTTTGAATTAAAGGGCAGTCACACTTCTTAGCCCAATCTTTAACAAAAATCATTTTAGTGCAGCTCGAGTGTATTAGTAATTTGTTACAGTCATCTTCAGCTGCAAAAGTTTTAAGACACAGTTAATTCCTTGATAACAGCAAGATATTTCAAAATTACCATAACCTATACGATTATTCATTAAGTATTACATAATGTGGGATAACTTTAACTTAATAAATATCTTTAAGAGACTATATAAATTCCGAGTTCTAAAGTGAGCACAAATGAAAAGCTTGAAAAAAATAACTAATAAGGCTGAATATGTTGAAGCATTGAGCAGTGTTCTTAATACTTATAAGGCATTCCCGGGTACATCTGAGTATCAGGAACGGGAATCTTTACTAAGGCTAATTAAAGAATATGAAGATCAGAAGTTAAACAATTCGACTTGGGATTTCTCAAACTCAAAGAAATCCATAATTTGAATTAGTTCCTGGTAGGTATGGGAAGTTGGGCACTGGTTATTTGTTTTCAGACCTCCATCTGTCGGAGAAAGTGACTAAAGGTAGCGGATGCATACTAAAATTCCGTTAAAGAATTTATCATAATGCATCAATTGTTATAGGCAATTAGTTGCGATCTGCAAGATGAGTTAAGCCAATAAATTACTCCCTGAAACCCATCTAAATTTTTTCTTCTTTATGGTGATCGGTGCCTAGTTCGGTTTTTTTTATCTTTTCCTCCAGTTCCCTTTGATCCCTGAAGTTTTTACGGATAATAAAGATCACAAGCAGGATTGCCAAGATCACGACAACTGAGATGATTGCGATATTTAGTTCCATGATGTTAAATATTAGCGCAGGAAAGGACCTTTTCTAAGTTAAATGGTCTGTGTGAATTTAATATTATGATTACGTAATCAATTTATTAACGAACAATGCTGACTTTCGAACTAACGGGGTCAACTGAGCAGGGCTGAATCGCCTGAAGGTAATAGATGAATCACAATATTACAAGGAGTAGATCTTCGAATACTACGACCTGCAGATTATTGATTTTAATTATCTCATCATGTTCAGCAAAAAGTTAATATAAAGATAACCTTTATGGATTGTAAAACACCGCCAGCAGGGATACCTTTGATTTTCATTTCTATTATGATTGATTGGTTGGTTGGTTAAGCTTTAGCACCCTGTGGTAGGGGTGCTTTTTTTTGTTTACGCCACGGGCATAATAATTAGTGATAAGAATTGTGGGCTTTCCTCCGACTAGGCTAGGGAAGTTTCAAACGATATCATCCTTCTTTACCTATATCTTGCTATTATAATTACAACACTACTTAAACACTTCGCCGTTTTTTAGCTTTATATTGACAGGGAAACACAAACACCCTGGTCATAAAAAAGATCAAATGGAAGAGCAACAAAAAAACAATGAACGAGGCCAAACAAGTACTCTTGTTTTTTCCGCATCTTTAAGAAGTGATTCATTGAACACAAAATTAGCAAAATTGGCTGCCCTTATCATTGAGAGGAATGGTGGCAGGGTGGATTTTGCAAGTATGAATGACTTTGATTGTCCTTCTTTCAATCAGGATCTGGAAAAAGACAGCTATCACCCGAAAGGTGCCGAAGCGTTTCGTGAGCGTCTTTTGGCAAATGATGCGTTTGTGATTGCATCGCCAGAGTATAACGGCTCCATGCCCGGGTTTCTGAAAAATGTGATTGACTGGGTTTCACGTTTTCGTCCCCAACCTTTCAATGAGCGTCACGGCTTAATAATGTCTGCATCCCCTTCTATGGCTGGCGGTAACAGGGGGTTATGGTCGTTGAGAGTTCCCTTTGAGCATCTTGGTGCAAGAGTTTATCCGAACATGTTTTCATTAGCTGTGGCCCATGAGTCTTTTGACGACAAGGGCATTCTCAAGGATGACACATTGTCAAAAAGGTTTGAAGACAACCTTATCGGATTCTTGAACCTTGTGGAAGCATCCAAGCACTATCCTTGTATGAAAAAGGCATGGGTGGAATTTCTGGGAGAGAAACCAACTCAGGAAACGGATCGGAGTGAATAAATCAAATAACTGCACCATTTTATGTAACTTCCTGTGACTGTTAGCAATCGACCAGGTTTTCTTACTATTGATATTGCCCTTCTATCTTTAAACGCTGGGATTGAGTAGGGCGGGGGTTCAGCTATCCAGCCGCTTGATTTTTCGGGCTCTTCAAAGAAGGGCATCTCTGGTAATCTAATAGAATAATTGTTCAAAACATTACAAAAGTCTATCCGTCAACGCAAGTCCTGTATATTTAACGATAATATTGAAACTTTAGCAGGCCAGTTTCGTATTCCCGCCCGGGGATATTTATATATATGTTTTTTCGTAGGCTAAGTGGGGAGGGGTTTAAGCTACCTGTTTTTATCGGTTTTTTGACATCGGGTACTGGCTTTATGTTGCTGTCGGTTTATTTGACAAAGTACACAGATCTACTTAATATCATTCCGGGGTTGCTGCAACTTGACGTTTATGCACCATTTAGTTTTGTCTTGCTAGGTGTATGGATACTTCTATATAACCAAACTAGCAGGGTAAAATCTCTCTTTTCTCTTCTTTTAAAAGTAATAACTGTAATCATTCTTTTAACGGTCGCTGTTGGATGCAGAAATCTGATAAGCAGCTATTTGACGATTGATGATCTTTTTGCCAGTGACGGTTTTCGTACAAACCCTTTTATATTCATCAATCTATTACTGGCTTGCTTCGGTCTTCTTGCAAGAGCCTTTTTTAAAAGCACCTATTTTTTCCAGGTATTAATTATTCTTTCAATTTGTTTAGGTGTTATCTATTTTGAAGGCTACCTTTTGCATCAATTATTAGTAACAGATACAGGCACCAACTACCTTTCATTGTTATTAAATTTCGTTTTTCTGCTGGCTGCATCCTGTCTGCTGCTTTTTTCCCGTAAGGAAGGTTTTTTGAAGTTTTTCGAAACTGAAAATAGTGGCGCGGCTATTAAAAAAGTTCTTTTACTGATTGTTTTGATCCCTTTTGTTGCTGGATATTTAAGATTGAAAGGGCAACAACTAGGATACTATGATCAGGAGGACGGGGTAGTAGTAATGGTTGCCGGTTTTATAATTTTTCTAACCGTTCAATTGTTATACAGTTCATTTCAGCTCAATAAGATTAACGAAAGCCGGGATATCATTAAGAATGACCTGTGATCAGAAAAGGAAAAGAACTTGAGCAGTCTCAATTCCTGCTGGAAGAGAGCAACACATTGGCGCGTGTGGGAGGCTGGGAAGTATTTATACCCTCCATGAAGATAACTTTGACTAAGGAAGGGTTGCTGTTATTAGGTCTGGAAGATATTCGTGAAATATCCTTTGAAGAGACTATCAAATATTTTAACCCTAAGTCGCAGGATGCTATAATTAGTCACTTTCACCTGGCGTTAACAAACAAAGAACGCTATGAGTTAGAAGTTGAGCTGCTTCGACCAGGTCTTAATAGCTGGGTAAGAATAATTGGACAGCCAATTACAGATACTGACGGAAATGTTACCAGTATTAGGGGGATGATACAGGATATAAACGAATCGAAGCGGAAAGAATTAATCCTGCAGGAATCACTGGAAGCCATTAAAATAGCCCGGCGGGAGGTAGCTCAAAAAGAAGAACTTTATCAGACTCTGGCTGAACAGGGACTCGATTTGTTGGCCCTTATAGACCACGAAGGCACGTTCACGATGGTGAGCAATAACTTTTACAGGATACTAGGATATAAAAGTCAAGAACTCGTCGGTACTAGTGGCTTTGACCTGTTGCATCCAGATGATGTCAGTGACTTAGAGCAGGTACTTTTGGACGTTATTGTTAAGAAAACTGACCAAAGTGCGGAGTTTCGTATAAAAAATGCAACGGGAGAGTGGATTTGGATGGAAGGCCAGGCATCTAATCACATAGAAAATCCGAACATTGGAGCAGTTGCTATTAGCATGCGTGATATTACTTTACGGGTGAAAAGAGATAAGGAACTTAGAAGAAGCCGAAGACAGTATAAAACCTTGTTTGATAACAATCCTGATCTTGTTTATTATGAAGATGATGAGGGATTGATCCTCCAAATCAACACAGCAGGAGCAGATCTGTTAAATAAATCTGCAGATCAGATTATCAACAGTCATCGTTCAGCCGATCTAAGCCTGGACTATGATTTTTCAACCGAAAGTCTGCTTCAGAAGGAACCGGTTAAGTTTGAACGCCGCATAGGGAAAAACGGTCATAGCCTGCTTTTAGATGTAACCAAAATACCGGTGATTGTAGATAGGAAGGTCATTGGAGTGCATACTATCGCGAAAGATATTACCCGGCAGCGCTCATTCCTTGAAACTATTCAATCGCAGGCAGAGGACCTACAATCTTTAAATGAAGAATTGCTGTCGCAGTCTGAGGAATTGCAGAAGCAATCAGATAAGGTCTATGTGATCAATGAAGAACTGCAAAAGCAAAAAGAACAAGCCTATCTGGCACAAACACTGGCTGAGGTGGCAGAAAGAAAAGCCAAAGAAGCTAATAAGGCGAAAAGTATTTTTTTAGCGACGATGAGCCATGAGATCAGAACACCAATGAACGGTGTGATTGGAATGTCATCGCTTTTAAATGAAACACCGCTTAATGACGAACAACAGGGATACGTAAAGATGATCACATCGAGTGGTGAAGCTTTGTTGTCCGTAATCAATGATATTCTGGATTTTTCTAAGATTGAGTCCGGAAATATGGAGATCGAAGAAAATGATTTTGACCTAAGATCCTGTGTTGATGATGCTGTAAACTTGTTTACAGGAATGGCTTCCGAGAAATGTATATCATTAAAGTATGAGATAGACCGGCGGGTACCCGACATGCTAAAGGGTGATAATCTCCGTATTCGTCAGATCCTTATTAACCTGATCAATAACTCGTTGAAGTTTACCGAAAAGGGTGAAATCGTTCTGAACGTAGGATTTAAAGAACTCTCCGGAGGGGAATTCAATCTTTTATTTACCGTGAAGGATACGGGAATTGGAATCCCTTTAGAGAAGTTACCAAGGTTATTTCATCCCTTTATCCAGGTGGATGCCTCAACGACCCGGAAATACGGTGGATCTGGCTTGGGCCTCGCTATTTGCGACCGCCTGGTTCAACTGATGGGTGGTGAAATGGATGTGGAAAGCGAGGCCGGTTTGGGAAGTACCTTTACCTTCACAATACCAAGCAGAAGTGCCGATGCATGTAAAGACATTCAGGTTCAGAAGAAGGAAAATTACGTCTTTTCAGAACTATTTGCATCTGACTTTCCTTTACGGATCCTTCTGGCTGAAGACAATCTGATCAATCAGAAGCTTGCAATTCGGATATTGAACAAACTTGGTTATAATCCAGACTTAGCTAATAATGGTCGTGAGGCTCTGGAAATGTCTTCTGCACATCCCTACGATTTAATTCTTATGGATCTCCTGATGCCAGAGATGGATGGTTTAGAAGCCACCCGCCAGATTAGAAGCCAATTGCGAGAGCAGCCGAGAATTGTAGCCATGACAGCCAGTGCTTATAAGGAAGACAGGGAAGAATGTTTTATTGCGGGTATGGATGATTATATCAGCAAGCCTTTTCAAATTGAAGATTTTAAATCCATTCTTAGAGAAGCGTCCGAAAGTAGATAGCAGGAGTCGGGTTGTAAAGAGTTAGCTCATTTGACTCCTTGCCGGAAGTGCGTCGCCGTTTGTATCTGTTAGCTTAGCTCTAAATTACAATATGAATGGCGGCAGATTAACTGAAGCTGTAACTAAACACAGTTCCAGTGTTCTAACAAGCATGAATAAGGAAAAAATCTACCGCCAATCACCAGCGAATAAAATTGCCGAAGAAGTTGATATGTTGAATATAAAACATGCACAACTCAATATGCGTGTCGGTTATTTAAATGGTTTTACCGGTGTTATGGTGTCGGGAGTAGTTTGGCTTATTGCTGGAATCGTAGCCCTTTATTTTTCACCAATGCAGGCTATGTGGACATTGCTTGTTAGTGGTGCTTTCATTCATCCTATTGCCATCCTGGTCAACAAAGCTTTCGGTGCCTGTGGTTCCCATGCACCAAACAATCCTTTAGGCCAGCTTGCAATGGAAGGCACAATATTCATGATTATGTGCATGCCCTTAGCCTATGCCTTGTCATTGCAAAAAGTAGAATGGTTTTTTCAAGGCATGCTGTTAATCATCGGAGGCCGGTACCTAACCTTTGCTACGCTATTTGGTGCGCGAACTTACTGGGTATTAGGGATAGTGCTGGGAGTTACTGCATATCTGTTATTCAAATTAGATGCACAACCTCATATTTCCATATTAACTGCTTCGGCAATTGAGATTAGCTTTGGTCTGTTTATGCTTATGAAATTACGCAATGCAGGCTCCAATCCTAAATAATCCGAAATCGATCTATCTACTTCCCGTATAACCAAATCCGGAAATTCAATTTTTGAAATTAAAGCTATTCAATCATTCGGCAACATGCCAATCTCCTTTGCCCTGATATTAATCTCATGTTCGGCTAACTGCGACAGGCGATCGTCAATCTGTTTTTCATTAACTTCTGCTTCATGAAAAATTGCTGCATGTTTCTCCATTCCCAGCGTGTGGGCAAATGCTGCTGCAGTGCCAAATGCACTGATCTTGAAATGATTAATAGCTTGAATACTCGCAAGCAGGCAGGCATCTTTAACATCCGGTTCGCCACAAATCGAAAGCTTTTCTTCCGCTTCTTCTATAAAAGTCTGCATTATCCTGTTGTTCAGACTTAGTGAACTAAACTTTTCTTCTTCGAAAAACTCTTCCATTTTTCGAATATGTTGTTGTAATAAATCTCTGTACTTCTGCAAAACAGCTTTTAACTTCAGAGAACTTGCCTTGTTAATCCATCCAGGAATGGTTTTCAACAATTGAATTTCCGCACTGGTAAACTTACTTGCATCATAATCAAGCAGGTCGTGCAAACTTTTTAGAGTTGGGATATTATCTTCCATGACGTTCTTGTTTATTTACAAATTTACTGAGTATAATATTTACTGTGAACAGTTGGCCGGTAAAAAATTTTACAATATGCACTACGCCAGGCTGTTCGGAGTGGTGGTTGGATGTTCTGGGAACCACCCACGGTCAGTAATTGATGTTACGTCAGCGATAGTTCGCTTAACTTTCAGATTTCACGTCGTCTTTCTATTTTAAAAAGTTAATGCCAAGTAAGATGAGCCATATCAACCAGAGGGTGCTTCCAATGAACCCTGCTAAATCAAGAACAGGAAAATCGTGAATTACTGTAGCCAACAATTCTGCCTGGCCAGCAAATAAATAAAAAAGCTGCATATCCCATAAGGCAAGCCATTTAGGGATGACATTTATTTTAGAAAGAGCGGATGCAATGAAAACGGTCCAGATAATGGTAAACAACTGCCCAAGGTGTTCGCCTAAAAGTACCCCGCCAAACTGATGAACGGCCTTAAAAGTAATTTTAACTGCCTCCCGGGTGGCTGCATTATTCGTACTAATGAAATCTCTGGCGAGAACGGGCACCACAAATACCCAGCGCAAAAGGCCGATTATTTGCAGCACAACAGAGATAATCCCGAAATTAGTAATCCACTTTGTATAGGGTAATTGCCTTTCTACTTTTTGCCCAATCATGGCATACGCCATAAGCAAAGGAACACCAGGCATGGGAAAGGCAAGCCAGGTGAATATGAGTGACGAACCGCCTTGATGAAACCGGGTCAGGATAACTCCAGTTTCCTGCCGGAGAATGTCAGGATAACTAAATATGACTGTTAAGATGGTGTAAGGGAGAAAAACGCCGACCGCGCCCAGAATGAGCATAAGGCTAATAGTTTTATCATTTCTCATCATCGCTTATTTATTTAATCGAATCACTAATCAATCACGTGTTAGTTGGTATTTGAAACCTTTCTTTTAGCGGCCAGCGTTGCCTCGCCACCTTCGGCTATGAATGCATTCTTCACCTTATAATGGCTTAGCAGGTTCTGGAGATGAAATAGATGTATAAAAGAATTACAGGCTTCTTTGATGAAAACCTGCAGATAAAACGATGACGTGAAGAGTCTTAAATGTAATGAGCTTAAAGCGACTAAGTATAAGCCTGCATGTCCATTAAATTATTTGCTCATACAGTTTTTTGATTATTCAAAAACGAATAATGGGTCAATCTTCCACGGTCAGACAGACAACAATGTAGATTTATTTGCTCCGAAAGAATTTCGATAATTAAAGTCACAAAAAAAGGCGCCTGTTGAGGCGCCTTTCGAATAAAGGTATCAGTTATTAGAAATGGAACTGTAACCCGATTTTAGGGGTAAAGAAGCTGGTTCCAACACTAAAGTCTTCGCGGCCTGCACCTGCAATGTCATTATCGTTTGCATCTTCAACGCTATAATTGTTGTAAGAGGCTCCATGGAAAGCGAATTCAATACCAATCTCTTTAGTCGGGAAGTAAGCAAATCCTGGTGACAAAGCCACGCCAATTGAGGTAGAAGTACCTGCTTTTGCTCCTGAATCGCCGTTGGCATCAGTAGCTTTCACGGTGCCAAAGGCCATTGGTATTGAAGCCTGCCCGAAGAACTTAAATTGTTCACTTAAATTTACATAGTACCGTCCGAAGGGACTGACGACGATCGCTTCGTTCTGACCAGCAGGGCTGGCAGTTCCCACTTTAGAGTAATTGTATCCCAAGCCGGTACCCAGGGCAAAGTTATCAGCCACAAAGTAGCCCAGGTTAGGTACCAAACTTAGATTCTGATCAGCTTTGGCTCCATCGGCATCTGATTTAGTGGATTGGTAGGAGGCTGTTCCGCCTAACAGGAATTTCCCTTTCTCGGTTTGAGCACTCGCGCTGAAAAGAATAGCACATACAGCGGTTACGGATAATATTAGTTTTTTCATGATTTTGTGTTTTTTGTTTTCTATTTAATTTATGTCTTTCGACTGTGATACAAATATAGTCCAATATTCTGAAGTAGTCAAGTGATTACTACCTTTACAAACCCGGCCCGTTTCTAAGTGCCTGACTTATTGCTTGTATGATCCTTTTCTGACGATAAGGTTGCATGTAATTGACAATAGGGGCGTTTTAGCCCTATTTGAAGCGAGTGCACAATGTCGAAACACATTTCTGGATAACCTATGCAAGCCTGGTAAGCCTAATTGGAATAATTTTCGTATATTAGACTAAATTATTAGATCAGTCGAATGAGTGAGTTAATTGAAAGGGATGAAAAAGTAGTCCGAGAGATCCTTGAGGCGGCCAAGCGTCTGTTCTCGCAATACGGTTTGAAAAAGACTACCATGGAAGATGTAGGCAAGGCTACAGGCAAAGGAAAGAGCACACTTTATTATTACTTCCCGGGTAAAACGGAGTTGTTTGAAGCCGTTGTAAATGATGAGTTAAAGCGGCTGATCCAAGCGATTCGTCAGGCAATAAACGCTGAAAGCACTTCTAAAGGAAAACTTAAAGCCTTTCTGATGGTTCGCTTAAAACTTCGTGAGAAGGTTCAAAATCTGGGAGAGGTTGTTTATAATGATATCTTCAATAACTACGCGGAGATCTGCCGCATCAAGGTACAGTTTGAAAATGTGCAGGTGGACTTCATCAAGGAGATAGTTGCCGGAGGAGTCCAGAGTGGTGAATTTAAAGACCTTTGCGATGAAGAGATTTCCTTTTATAGCATCTGGACTACCGCCGCCTTCAGCGGCCTTCAATTACCTTCCAGTACTTCAGCTTGCCTGACGGCCAGTGAGAAATCGTGTGATCGCATTGTTGACTTTATCCTCTATGGGATAGGCAGATAATTTTTCTAACAACAAGAGCTATTTCTTCTCTGCCTTAAAAGGTATCGATAGAAGCGGTACTTTATTGTTTGATGCCATTACCCTGGTTTTACTGCGGTGCAAAAGAGAATCAAGGAACCCATACTTATGGGGAACCATTATTAAAAGGTCTATACTACTTTTAAGGACTTCAGCTTCAATTTCATTGATCACCTCTCCTGATTGAACGTTCTTGTAATAATGAGGAACCTCTTCCAATGCTTCGTCAATTGAATTCGCATAAGGAATTTCTGCTTCCTCGTCTGCCAATCGCGCCACATGCTTGCCTACATGGAAGATTTCAACCTCTGCCTGCAATACTTTCGCAATTTCTCTGATCATATCCAATATAGGTTTCTCCTGCAATTCATCACAAGCATACAGGATCCGGTCTATACCCTTGAAGGTCGACCCGATCGGTATAGCCAGAACCGGATATTTCAACTTCATCATTAACGAGGTGGTGGTATTGCCAAAAAGATCCTGATCAATGGACTTTGCGGCCATACCCATAATAACTATTGAACCATTATGTTTCTCAATCAGATCTTCTACTCCTTCATTCAGATCCAATAAACCAGACTCGTACTCAACTTCAATAAGATAAGTCTGAGCTAGTTTAAGGGCCCGGGCTTCGAGGATCTCTCTGTTCCTAACAACCATCTCCTGAAAAGCAGAAGCGGGCAGCAAGGAATTGGTAGCATGGACCGGAATGGTGAATGAATTAAATAAAATTACTTTTCTCTTCATCTGCTGCGCGAGGGCACCGGCATACTCTATCGCATTTTCTGCCTCTTTAGAAAAATCAGTCGTAACAATTAGAGTCTTCATCTATGTGGTTTCAATTTTAAATGCCGCAGCGAGTAATTCATAAGAACGCAAACGTGCTTCCTGGTCCATGATCATATCTTGAATCATGATCTCGTCAACAGCAAAATCTTGAGCAATTTGCTCAAACTGTTCCCGTATACTCTCGGGCGTTCCACCGATAAACTTAGGCAATATACCGGATTCAGGAATGTACTTTTCTAGTTTTGGTAAGCCGCCCAGCTCTTCAACTGCTTGGTCAGCGGCAGGTATTGGGTCATCAAGTTTGCCAAGAGACAGGTTTTTATACATTACATGAACAGGCGCTAGCTGACGACGGACTTCTTCCTCTGTGTCTGCACAAACGGCGTGGATGGCAAGAATAACCTCCGGTTTCTGGATGCCGCTGCATGTTTGAGATTGCTTAAAACTATTCCTGTAGGATTCAATGATCTGGTAAGCTCCGCGTTGGTTGATAAAGCCTGCAGCCACATAACGCAATCCAAGTTCAGCAGCTGCAGAAGCGCTCCAGGGACTTGAACCTAACAAATGTAGTTGCGGCTTAGAGTCGATAGTGTGCAGTGGAGACTGATAGAAGGGGTGGGTAGCAGGAAAACTGTTATCCAGCCACGCTACCAACTCTGCTATTTGCTGATTTGAATCGCTGTTAAACTGTTTGCTTCTGTCTTGTTGTAAAGCAAAATCAGTTACCGGACCGGTGGTTGCCCGTCCGGCGCCTAAATCTATCCGTCCCGGATAAAGCTCGTTCAAAGTGCAAAACACTTCGGCAACTTTGAAAGAGCTGTAGTGGTTAAGTAATACTGAGCCTGATCCAACACGAATGCTTGAAGTATTGGCAGCAATAGCAGCAATCAGGACTTCCGGTGCTCTGCCTGCAATAAAACCTGCTCCGTGGTGTTCAGCCAGCCAAATCCGGTTGTAACCTAAGACTTCTGCATGTTTGGCAAGCTCAATGCTGTGCATTAGTGCATCATGCCTCGTTTCTCCCGGTAAAACTGTTGATATATCTACAATGGATAATTTCATTTTCAAAGGGAACTAGACGACTGCTTGACGGATAAAAACAAGAGGTTCTTATCATTAAATTCTTGCAATTCCTCACGGCGGATACCGGCATTTAATACTTCTGAAATAAGTCTGCTCTCGAAACGGTTGATAAGAGCAAATATCGGTTTAAGAAGATCGATGGGAACGTGCGGCTGATTACTGATTTTGTCGGTAAGTTTGTGATAACGGACAAGAAATCTGGCCTGCATTTTTTTAAGCCTTGCACGTAATGCATCCAGGGATTTCAGCTGCAGGGCGGAGTGTGGAATGGCACCCTGCAACTTCTCGAAGATGTATCCCACAATAATTGAAAAGTTCGACATCTTCTCGGCGAAATAATTGTGCAGACTTTGCTTAGTAAGAACCGGATTGGAGATATTTTCGGGAGAGCGCCTGATTACCGGAAATTTAAAGGATAGCCTTGCTATTCTTTTGATCTTGTTTTCATCTTTTCTCATGCTGATAGATTTAACGTTTTAACAATTAACGAAAATAATCTATAAGGCTTATCTCTTTGGTGAAAGATGACCGAACAGCGATTTTTGATCGCTGAAGCAGATTTATCTAACACCAGGAGGGAAGGTCCTTTGGAATCTTGATAGTTAGAAAAGAGTGGTTGCACACACTCACAAAACGTTTAACTGATTACCCGAAGCATGGCATTAATAAACGAATTCACCGGTGCCCGATCCTTAAGCCATTTAAATAACCAGATGCCGATGATTGCACAAATAACGCCGGCAAGTACGTCAAGTACGTAGTGGTGACTTGAATAAACGGCCGCAAACCAGATCCCAAGCATAACCATAGTGAAGAATATGCTGCCGATTCTTAATCTGCATTTTATGCCATAGTAAAGCACAATCAAAGGATAACTGGAATGCAGTGAAGGCATGGCGGCGAAAACATTTGAACTCTTACTATATATTGAATGGAAAACCGGTATGTTGATATACTGATCGAATCGGCCAAGTCCCCCGGTATTCCCCCGAGTAGCGGCCTGGAATTCAAAACCGTAAACCTGGATGTACCACGGTGGTGCTGCAGGGTAGAAGTAATAGATGATAAAGCCGAGGAAATTGACCAGGACAAACGTGAGGGAAAAGAATAGGAAGATTTTTTTAGCCCTAAAAAACAGCCAGGCGGCGAAGGCCAGGGGTACCGGGATCCAAAATAAATAGAATATTCCGCTAAGAATATCTAAAAACGTATTCGCGTGAATTTTCAAATACTCGTTTGGAGTAATGATAAGCCCGTGGGACGAAATGCCAAAAAAACTCTTTTCAAGATTATACAAGCCACCGATGCTTACCGGATTAAACAGGTAGTTGGGGAAAGCTTTCATGTAATCAAAAAGGATCCAATAAACTATAAAAATGGAAAAGCCGAGGATAAACTTCCTGCTAACGGCTGAAGCGTAATAAAGTGTGTTAAAGATCAGGATCAAAACAACCTGGTCTGTCTTAAAGCCAACCAGGAAGGCTGAGAGCAGCAGGTAGATCACAGAGACACTTAAAGTGGTGAAAATATCTTTCTTAGTAAAAAGCCCTTTGGATAGGGGTATAGCATTATTCATGTTACTTCTTCGGAAAATCGGATCGGAATATTTTGTCCCAAAAGGATAAACTGACTCCATATCCTTTTGTTGCATCAGAATAGTGATGCAGCATATGGTGCTGTTTCAGTTTACGCATAAAGGAGTTTTTAAAATTTGCATGATGCAAAGCGTAGTGTGTCATGTCATAAGCCAGATAGCCGCCAATAAAGCCTGGGAAGAAAGCAAAAATCACTCCCTGCGGCAGCAACCATTCGAACAGCATGTAGAACCCCAGGGCTAGCGGTATGCTTGCAGAGGGCGGCATTACCAGCCTGTGGGCATCGTTGGGATAATCATGATGCACTCCGTGAAAAATGAAATGTATCTTCTTGCCCCAGTCAGACGAAGCTTCAAAATGAAAGACAAAACGGTGGAGCATATATTCTGTAAAAGTCCAGATAAACAAGCCAGCCAGTAGCCAACCGAAAAAAGTGAGTGCATTCATCTGCACTGATGCAAAGGCTTTCCAGATCAAATATGAAATTAGAGGAATATATACAATCAAGGGTACGAAATAGGGAACTTTAGACAAACTATCCAGAAGATCACTTTTAAACATTCTCACCGAGTCGGAAGAGTTAGAGATAAAATTCTTTTTCATAACCAGGAAGTTATTAATTCAAAAATTCAATCTTATTTCTCTGTTTAATCTGTTAACGAGCGTATCGTCAATTTAATAGTGTATACAATCTTATTAGTTCTCAAATATTAAAATTAATCGTCAAAACTCCGAAGAGCAATTAGTTAGGCACCAGCTTCATAAAGCTGAAAAGCACTTATAAAAGATGTGAGAAGAAAAACAAGTGCAATTGTCATTACCGGAACTTTGCCTGAGGTGATTTTCTTTTCCTCAAGTTCCTGTTTCTCTAAACCTTTCTTTGCATCCAATAAACGATTGATTGCGGTGATATTGGTCATTACTGCCATAATGGTTATCGGAATGGTGAAAATTGACATTGTTTCAAAGACATGAAAGGGGATACCTGGGATAAACAGCTTGTAATCGCTGCCCATGTAATAACCGGCAACGCCGCAAGCAATACCAAACACCCCGATGGTAACTATTCGTTCAGGTCTTTGCATAAGTCCTCCTTTACATTCTATTCCCAGGCCTTCGGCTCTTGCACGGGTGTAACTGACCATCATAGATCCGATCAAAGCAATAAAGGCGAAAAGCGAGCTTAAGAAATAGTGATGAGCAATCAGGTAATAGCAGATTCCTAAAAACAGGATCAATTCGCTGTAACGGTCTAAAACGGAATCATAAAGCGCTCCAAACCTTGAACTCATATTTCCGAGACGCGCTACCTGGCCGTCCAGCATATCAAAAACTCCAGCGAACAATACCAGTGCACCTGCCCAGCCTACATATGATAAGTCACCACGATTTGTTCGCTCTGCAGCTAGAATGAATATGAGCGCTACGCCAATATTTAAGAGAAGTCCGATAGTGGTAACCATGTTGGGTGTTAACCCAAGTTTGATTAATCCTCTGACAAAGGGATTTAGTATTTTATAAATACCCTTTTGAAGGGCATCCCTTATAATCGAGAATTTAGATACTTCCATAGATTGTTAAGTTAATTCAAATTTTAAGCGTTTCACCAGGCATTGAAGTATATCAAATCGCGAATTGAGCTGATATTAAAAACCGGATAAATATCACCCGCAAAAATCAGACTCAAAATTCATGCAGTCTTTTCCAGGGTGAAATCAAATAGTTTTGATATTAAATTTTGCGACTCTGAGTATCTTACTCTTGGCGGCCTCGTGCGAAATTAACGGCCTCCTAAAAATAGTATCATTGTTTAAAATTTACCCATCCTGTTGAAATCTGCAACTTAACATATTGCTCATTTAAAAATAGGTGAAATGATTAACACCTGCAATACGATGTTTGAATAGACCCCGGCAAGTACATCATCAGCCATCACACCCCAGCCACCTGGAAGAGCTTCCAGTTTTTTTATAAACAGTGGCTTTACGATGTCAAAGAAACGGAAAAGCATAAAACCGATAAGTAAATAGGTAAAGGTAACAGGCACAAATAAAAGGGTGATACACATTCCGGCAATCTCGTCTATAACCACGCGATTACTGTCTTTACCCCATAATGCTTCCACTTTTCCGGCAGTCCAAATTCCAAGAATGGTAATCAGAAGAGTGATCCAAATACAGATCGCTGATGGCAGAATAAAACCGGCCTGGAAGAAGTACCACAAAAGACATGCGGCTGCTGCCGAAACAGTACCCGCGCCTTTTCCGATATAACCAATTCCCAGGCCGGTCGAAAAGTATTTATGAAATAACATTACAAGGCATCAACGAAATCCTGGTAATAATCAAGGCCTAAATGAGTGATCAGATCTTCGCCCATCAAATGCCGCAAAGTATTCTGAAGCTTAATAAGTTGTTTAAAGATGTCATGCTCCGGCCGTAAGTCTGGCGCTGTTTGAGGTGACTTAAAGTAAAATGATAGCCACTCCTGAATACCGCTCATCTGCGCTCTCTTGGCGAGGTCCATAAACAGGGCAAGATCCAATACAATGGGTGCTGCAAGAATTGAATCACGGCACAAGAAGTTCACCTTGATCTGCATTTTATAACCCAGCCAGCCGAAAATATCGATGTTATCCCAGCTCTCCTTGTTGTCGCCATGAGGAGGGTAGTAGTTGATCCGGATCTTATGGTACAGATCTCCGTATAGTTCAGGGTTCACATCCGGACGCAAAATGTCTTCCAGCACACCAAGCTTCGATACTTCCTTGGTCTTAAAGTTATCCGGATCGTCTAAAACTAAGCCATCTCTGTTGCCCAGAATGTTAGTCGAAAACCAGCCATTAATTCCCAGCGAACGTGCACTTAGTCCGGGAGCCAGAATGGTCTTCATCAACGTTTGGCCCGTCTTGAAATCTTTACCTGCAATAGGAGTCTGGGTAAGTTTCGATAGCTCAATGAAAGCCGGAATGTCAACGGTAAGATTCGGTGCCCCGTTAGCAAAAGGAACCCCTAATTTCAAAGCCGCATAAGCATAGATCATACTAGGAGCGATATGCGTGTCATTATCTTTCAAGCCCTGCTCGAATGCCGCAACGGTTTCATGAACAGTTGAGGGCTCGAAGTAAATCTCTGTAGATCCACACCAAACCAGTACTACACGAGTGCAATTGTTGTCTTTCTGGAAATTTTTAATGTCTTCCATCACCTCCAGAGCCATGTCCCATTTGGTGGCGCTTTCTTTAATATGTGTAGCAACCAGGTTTTTGCAATATCTTTGATCAAAGGCAGCCTTCATCGGCTTAATTGCTTCCAGTTCCTTACGAACATCTCTCAGCAAGTTTGCGTCAAGAACTTTGGCGTTCATAGCTGCATCAAACACGTTATCTTCGTAAACATCCCAACCTCCAAAAACGATCTGATCGAGACCGGCCAAAGGGACAAAGTCTTTCACTTTTGGAAAGCGGTTTTCCGTTCTTTTTCCCAACCGGATACTCCCCATTTGAGTTAAAGAACCTATAGGTTGTGAAATACCTTTCTTGATTGCTTCAACTCCGGCAATCATGGTTGTCGCAACAGCTCCTAAACCTGGGATCAGAATCCCCAGTTTGCCATCGGCATTTTGAATTTGTTCTCTCATATTTCTAATGTATTACCTTATTTATAACCAGTTATTGTCTTTATACCACTTTACAGTCTCGCTCAACCCTTTTTCGAGAGTATATTGAGGATTATACTTTAAATCCTCTATAATATTTTTGATGTCACAGTTCCAGTTTATCGCGGTTAACTCGGGCATTTTTTCTTTATTTAGAGCCGGGGTCATCTCACTTTTCGAATATATTAAATCCATGGTCATCGCCAACGCATGAACCGCTTTTACCGGAAGATGAAAACTAAATGTTTTCTTATTTAATGCCAGTTTTACTCCTTCGGCCAACGCGTAACGGTTGTATGATTTTCCGTCCGTAACGTTATAACTCTTTCCGGAAATTGCCGAGCTCAGTGATTTAATGATAATTTCTGCCAGGTCTTTAACATAAACGAAGGATAACTGCTGGTCGAACCGGCCGATGTGTGGCTCCCATCCTCTGTTAATGCTCTTGAAGAGAATAAAAATATCTTTTTCACGCGGACCGTATATAGCAGTAGGCCGGAATATTATAAACGACAGGTTCGGTATTTCCTTCAAATACTGTTCAGCCAGCAATTTACTTTCTCCGTACATGGTTACCGGCTTAGCTTGCGAGTCATCTTCAATTTGCACATCCAGGTTTTCCAGAGGCCCCAGTGCAGCCAGGCTGCTAACAAAGACAAATTTCTGCAGACTAATATTGGCTGATGCAGCCGCCCTTGCCAAATTGCGTGTATAGCCCGCATTAACGGTATTGTAGATTTCCGCCGTTTTGGCTTTTGTAATTCCCGCTGCATGGATTATATAATTATAACCCTTCTCTTCAATATCCTTTCTCAGGCTATCTACAGAGCCAAAGTCGACCAGCGCATACTGTATGTTCAAATCTTTAAGATGTTCAATGTCGCTGCTCTTCCGGACTGCGGCGAATACTTCCATTCCCGACTTTAATGCCGCCTGGATTAAATGGTATCCTAAAAACCCGCTGGCTCCAGTGATCAGCACCCTGTTCATATGGCTTTTTCTAAGATCCGGTACTTCCTGTAAGGAATTCCGTTGATGTGTTCAATAGCCTTATTGACAAGGTCATTATGCTCCAGTGTCCATGAAGCCTCAGCATATTCCAGTTTTTTTTCCTGAAAAGCTTTAATAGTTAAACCGTATAAACAAGCTTCAATTCCCATTTTCCGGTAACCGTCTACTACACCCAAAGCCATTATTCGAATTCCCTTAATCTTACGTTTTAAAAGCAAGAGCTTTAGCAATCCAAAAGGAAATAGCCGGCCCCGTTTGATCTTTATCAGAATCTGATTGATATCAGGTATTGACAAAGAAAATCCAACCAGTTTCCCGTCCTGCTCGGCAACCAGGCAAAAATCAGGATCCATCACCAGTTTTAAGTCTTTCGCCAAATAATCGAATTCCTTCTCAGTCATTGGCACAAAACCCAGGTTGCTGTCCCATGCTTTATTATAAACTTCACGAACAGCCTTAACCTCCGTTTTGAAGTTCTTCATATCAATTTTCCGAATGATAATCCGGTTTCTTTTCAAACGCTCCTGAATGGCCGTGGTAAGCTTCAAAGATCTGTCATTATAGGTTCCAGCTGTAAACTTATAAGCCCGCAAATCAACCTTTTTGCCGAAGCCCGCGCTTTCAAGCAGGGGTAGATAGTAAGGCGCGTTATAAGGCATCATCGCTACCGGTGGCCCGTCGAAGCCATCAATCAGCAGGGCGCATATATCATTGGTAGAGAAATTAACCGGACCGATCACGGTGGTCAGCCCTCTTTCACGCAGCCAGTTTTCGGCGGCCTCAACAAGCAGTTTAACAGTTTCCGGGTCGTTTATAGCGTCGAAAAAACCGAAGAAGCCGTCCGTTAAACCGTAAATGCTGTTGTGGTTATTGTTTTGTATGGCCGCAATCCTTCCCACGATTTTGGTGCCCTCATACGCTAAAAACAATTGTAGTTTAGAGTGCTCGTGAAAGGGATGCTTACCGGGCGTCAGCATATCTTGCTGCGCGATAAACAATTCAGGAACATAGTTCGGGTCGTTCTTATACAGCTCATGAGGAAAATCAATAAACAACCCCAAGTCCCTTTTCGAGGTTACTGCTACGATTTTTTTCATGCGCGTGCATTAACTAATTTCACACTTACCTCTTGAAAAGCAGCATGTAATTTTTTTACAGCAATATCTATTTGTTCGAAAGTATGAGTTGCCATTAAAGAAAACCTGATCAGCGACGAATCCGCAGGTACAGCAGGGGATACCACCGGATTAACGAAGATTCCGTTATTCTGCAGGATATTGGTGATCAGAAAGGTTTTATGGTTATCCCTGATATAGATGGGAATGATCGGACTATCAGTAGCGCCAATATCAAACCCTGCATCAAGTAAAAGCTGCTTAGCGTAATTAGTATTAGCCCAAAGCTTATCAATGCGCTCCGGCTCGCCTTCTATAATATCGAGGGCGGCAATAACGCTGGCAACAGCTGAAGGGGGCATACTGGCACTGAACATTAACGACCTTGCCCTGTGCTTGATATATTCGATGGTTTCTGTGGTTCCCGCAATAAAACCACCAAGAGAGGCCAGCGATTTGCTGAAAGTACCCATGATCAGGTCCACATCGTTGGTCAGGTTGAAGTGAGATGCTGTCCCTGAACCATTTAAACCGATCACGCCCAAGCTATGCGCATCATCCATCATTATATTTGCACCAAATTCTTTGGCTATCGTCACCATCTCCGGCAGATTAACCAGATCACCCTCCATACTAAAGATACCGTCGGACACGATCAGCTTTGCCGATTCTTGAGGAAGGCGGCTAAGTTTTCTTCGAAGATCCTCCATATCATTGTGAGCATATTTAATGCTCCTTGAGAACGATAACCTGCTACCATCAATAATTGAGGCATGATCATATTCGTCCAGAATCAGGTAATCATTACGGTCAAGAAGGCAGGAGATTACACCCAAATTAACCTGGAAACCTGTGCTGAATAATACTGCTGCCTCTTTACCGACAAAAGCCGCCAGCCTGTCTTCCAATACAAGGTGAATATCCAGGGTTCCGTTTAAAAACCTCGACCCGGCACAACCTGTTCCATATTTATCAATGGCTGCTTTGGCAGCTTCTTTTATTTTAGGGTGGTTCGTTAATCCCAGATATGAATTCGAACCGAACATCAACACTTTTTTACCGTCTATTATTACTTCGGTGTCCTGGGCTGACTCTATAGAGCGAAAGTAAGGATATAACCCTTTTTCTTTTATCGCAGTTGCGTCTGTAAAAGAGGCAATTCTATCTTGTAATTTTTTATGCATACATTATAGTATTAAATGTTGTATAAAGGAAACGTTCGCGCTCAAGCCTCCTGTTTCGTCCTGTAAGATTCGGTTAGCCGATTTTTCGAAAAAAAGAAGTTAGCATTTTTCTGATTATTCAAAGTTTCAAAAACTGTTTTTCCGGGCAACAGTTTGATAGCCTTAAAATACAAAATTTCATCTGAATAAATTAGTTTTAAGTGACAACGAACTGCAGTCGAACTGGGCTGGGTTGTCAGCAGCCTTTTAGTGAGGGTTTTTAAGGATAGCCGGTTCATAGGTACAAACAGGCATCAGCATTAAAAGGCATAAAAACCCGCCTTTTTAAGGCACAATCAATAAAAGTCCTTCTGCATACATGCAATTCCCCTAAATATTTGATAAGCTGTATTAAAATAATGTTCGCAAATTATCATCAAATTATTAAGTTAACATGAAAATTTTCACTGAACTGAAAAATTTATATACTGAGGCAAACCGACTCCATTCTGAACTGAAAATTGGTAGATACTGCCCTTCTCAAAACGAATAATCATGCCTAAGCTTACATGAACTTAAATTAATTTAAGATTCCTCAATAATTTGACGAACCGTTAACGATCAAGCCAATGTTTAAAGATGGAAGCCTTTTCGCGACTGATAAAAATTTCAACGTCGGGCCGGCGGCTTAGAACGACCTTGAGCTTTCCATTAAAGTAATTGTGAATGGTGTCAATGCTGTTGATGCTGATCAGATGCTGGCGGTTTGCCCTGAAGAATGTATCCGGATCCAGTTGCTCTTCAAGCTCGTCCATCGTCTGAAATACCGCCTGTACCTGCCCGTCTCTTGAGACCAGGTGTGAGACTTTATACTCTGAATAGATGTAATCCAGATCCTGCACTGCTACCGTTTTATATCCATCATTAACCGGGATCAGAAACCTGGTCCGGTGTACTACTTCCTGTTTCTTCATCATCTCTATCAGGTTGCTGATAGTTGAATCGGCCTGTTGCTGCGAGACGATTTGGCGATGTTTAGTCAGCGCACTTGAAAGTTCTGCTTTATCGATTGGTTTTAAAAGGTAATCGATACTGTTTACTTTAAAGGCCCGGATGGCATATTCGTCATAGGCTGTCGTAAATATTACCGGGGCGGTAATGGTGACCGATGTAAATATTTCAAAGCAAAGGCCATCGGAAAGCCGAATATCCATCAAAATAAGGTCAGGCTCGTCATTTGCCTGCAACCATTCAACACTTTCAGCTACGCTTTCTAATATTCCTGAAATCGTAACAGCAGGATTTATTTCCAACACGAGGCCCTGTAGGCGATTTGCATTCCGTATCTCGTCCTCAATAATCAATATTCGCATAATCTCAATAATGGTAATTTCACAACGAACAGATCCTTTTTTTCAATGATCTCTGGCAACCGGGTTGATAACAGTTTATATCTGCTTTCGATATTCTTTAGTCCCATATTTGTTGAAGGGATATTGAAGTTAAGTCGTTGCAAAGAATTGCTTACAATTAGGTTACCTTGCTCATCCTCTGTGACGGCGATCTTTAAAGGTTTTGATCGGGAAGCAGTATTATGTTTGATTGCATTCTCGATAAGCAGCTGCAGGGTAATAGGAGGGATCCCTTTCTTAAGAACATCCTGACTGATATTAATTTCCATCTTAACATTCTCTCCAAGCCTGATTTTCATCAGGTAGAAATACGCGTTAGCAAAGCAAACCTCGTCTTGAACAGATATTAAATTCTTGTTCAGATTCGCGATCATGTAGCGATAAACTCTGGCCAGATTATCCAAAAAGTGCTGTGCTAAGGCCTGGTCTTCTGATATTAAAGCAGAAAGGGTACTAAAATTATTAAACATAAAGTGCGGATCCAGTTGCACTTTAAGCGATTGTAGTTGTGCTTCGAGGGCATTTTCCTTTAGTTCGGCAGCCTTCAGTTTCAATTCGGCAGTTTCGAGCATGGCACCTTTCCACTTATGAAAAAAGAAATTTCCGGTGAAGATCAGGCTGATTAGAATGGATAGGAGCAAGCTCACCCCAAAGGTTTGCCTGATAACCAGCTTATCCATATCGCTCAGCTTTTTTTCACCACCCGCAATAAGAAATGTAAACTGGAGATATAGAAACAGGAAGGCAATGGTAGCCACTACCTGGATTACGAATTGAGCAGTGAACCGGCTTACCGGAAATTCGAACCAAGGTAGTGTCTGATCCAGTCGCCGTGCTACAAGAAGACTAATTTCAGTCAGCAGCCAGCAAAATATTAATACAAAGAACCATTCCGACATTATTTCCCGGGCGCTGCGGTCAAAAAAGTGGGACCACTCCCTGTAAGGATCAATTAGGAATGCAAGCACATAAAATCCTGTGAAAACCGCAGGGATAATAATGAACCTGAAATATTTATAGAAGTCTTTATTTGGTCTTATAGAATGCATTATGGGTTTCTATCGGTAACTAACTGTAACTGACAGCCAGGTGTGGTAACTGTTTCTTGACGAAGCGAGTTTGAATCTGCCCCGGTACCATTAAATATAAAGGTATGGATTATGGGATCATCGCTTTCCATTTATCAACCCAACAGATAGATTTCAAAGCCGGAACGTATAAATAGCGGACCCAAATGAGTTTAAATGAATTTAAAGTTTAAGCTCAGACTGCAAGCTCCCTGGTTGATGTATCTCAAGTGGACCTTGAGGACGCCGTAGGGTGTTCAATTTGGTTAAGAAGCTCTAAAGGATGTCGAAGGTATCCAAGCCTTCTAGAAAATAGTGAACGGAGGGGTTCGACGCCTTCGGAGTCGCAGTCTTTGCCAATCATTATTCTAAAAAGCTTTTATCCCTTCGGGATAACCGTTAATATTCAAGCTCTTCGAAAAAACTTTAACATAAGGATTATTGAGAGTGGGGAAGAAGATTTTAAAATTTTAGCCGAAACTATAAGTTCATTGGTTGATGAACTTTAGATGTGATTTTTAATAAAGTAACCTGTTGTTCGGTACGGTTAAGAGTTGCAAAGGATGCCGAAGGTATCCAAGCTTTATAGCAAATAGAAAACAGAGGGGGTCGACTCCGGGGGGGCGCAGGCAGGGCAAATCACTACTCTACAAACGTTTTATCCCTTCAGGATAAGAGTTAAGCTTAACTCTGTTCTAATGTGAAGAAGATATTAACCAATGTTCGGTACCGTTAAGAGTTGAAAAGGATGCCGAAGGTATCCAAGCTTTATAGAAAATAGTGAACGGAGGTTTTCGACTCCTTCGGAGTCGCAGTCTTAGCCAATGGTTGATGATGATGCTGGCTTAATAGTGGTTTTGAAGAAGTTAGCTCTGTGAGTGTTGTCCTAGGAGGCTATTGATTTAGCTTTTGCCTGGTCTGTGAAAATCAACATAGTTGTTATTGTCTTTTCGACTTCCTGCACTACTAGAGCAATTGCAACTGTCTTCCGAAAACCAAAGTTTGAAATCAGTAATAATGGTATGTCATTCCGCAATCTATATAATAAGAGAGTCGAATTTTGATAAGACTTTTGCACCAATGTTATTAACGGGCGGCAGCCATCTTTCGGGCTGGTAGCAGAAAAACAACAAGCAGTAGGTTTTCGTCCATTTATTTAAGCAGAAGGTTATTTATTGGCCTTCGTACCTAACTGTAGTGAACCATATGATTTAGTATATAAAAAAGTTGATTAATTCTATTTTGTTAAACTCAGGAGTCGCTTGTGTAGTGGCTAGCTCCTGTGACAATAAGGGCGGGCGAGGAATTTATTTGATGGAATTCAACCATACACTCAAATCCATTTGAGTGTCCATTTGACACACTTCAGTAAACTATATTCTTTATTCAGTAAGTTTTAAGAAAATTCAATTCTCGGGAACCGTAAATTTGCACCTCTTAATTCCAAACATTCTTCATTCAATCTCAAATGATACGTTATCAGCCCTTTACATTCCTCATCATTCTTGCATTTGTGCTGAGTGGGACGAGTGCTTCCGCTCAAATAACCAATGATTCCTTACTTCTAAAGAACGCATCGCTCGATCAGGTAATCGAATTTGCACTTACAAATAAGCCCTCTGTTAAGCAATCGCTCATTGATGAGGAGATCGGTGAACGAGAAATCAAGTCGGCTCTTTCAGGTTGGTTACCCCAGGTAAATGCAGATGCAAATTTTAATCATAACATAAAACAGCAATCTAATGCCATTACTACCAATGGGCAAACTTCCTATATAACTTTCGGTACAAAGAACACCTCCGGACTGACGCTGCAGGCAGATCAACAGATCTTAAATGCAGGCTTAATACAAGCTTCCAAATCAGCCAGATACTACCGCCAGCAATATAAGCAGACGACAGAAAATGAGAAGATAACTACTGTAGTAGAGGTGAGCAAAGCTTTCTACGACATTTTAACCAGCCAGGAACAGCGTAAAATTATAGGAGAGAATATTAGCCGTCTCGATAAGCAGCTGAAGGATTCCAAAGCTCAGTATGAAGCCGGTATTGTTGACAAAACGGATTTCCAGAGAGCTCAGATCAGTTTAAGCAACTCACGCGCCGACAAAAAGCGTACGGATGAATTGCTTAAATCAAAGTACGCTTATCTGAAAAGCCTGATCGGATACAATCCCCGTGAAGATATGAGTCTGCAATTCAGCTATCAAACCATGGAGCAGGATGTGTTACTGGATACCACTCTAATCCTTGACTACCAAAACAGAATAGAATACCGTTTGCTCGAGACTCAGAAACAACTTTTACACATCAACACCAATTATAATAAACTGGCCTATCTGCCTAAACTATCCGGTTTCATGAATTATAGTTTCAACTATTTAAATAATGACTTCGGGAGTTTGTATAACGAAGCATTTCCCGGGTCTGTAGTTGGCTTGAGACTGAACATCCCCATTTTCCAGGGAACAAAACGTACACAAGAGATCCGGAAAGCTCAATTGCAGGAAGACAGGATCGATCTGGATATCGAAGACACCAGGAACCTGATCAACTCGCAGTATGAACAAGCCATGGCTAACTATAAGGCTAATTTAAACGACTGGAAAACTGCAAGGGAAAATGTCGCGATCTCTGAACAGGTCTACAGTACCATAAAACTTCAGTACGACGAAGGTATAAAAGCTTACCTGGACCTGATGACTTCGGAAACCGATCTCCGGACAGCTCAACTGAACTATCTCAACTCATTATACAGCTTGCTATCGGCAAAGCTGGATGTTAAACAAGCAATAGGAACAATCACCATCACTCAATAAAAATCAGCAATGAACTTCAAGTACATACACAGAGGCGCACTGATCCTGGGGACATTTTTTCTAGCCTCATGCGGAAATTCAGATAAATCCGCACAGCAAATGGCGCCGCCGCCAGCCTCAGTGACTACCTACACCGTTGGTGAGGAAGAGGTGACCACAGTTGATTCTTATCCGGGAGTGGTGGTTGCATTAAGCGAAGTGGAACTGCGCGCCCAGGTGGGCGGTTATATTACCGGCATTTCCGTAAGAGATGGTCAGAAGGTAAGCAAAGGGCAGAAGCTATATGAAATAGACCGCACGAATTATCTTGCAGCCTATCGGGCAGCGCAGGCTGATGTTCAGGTAGCAAAGTCAAACCAGGCCAAAGCAAAGAAGGACGCCGATCGTTACTCAGCACTGGCTAAGCAGGAAGCTATTGCCAAACAAAGAGTTGACTACGCTCTGACCGATCTGGCCAATGCCACTTCGCAGGTATCGGCAGCACAGGCCGCTCTAGCTGTCGCGGATGCTAATCTTAAGCGCTCCGTAATTGTATCGCCGATTACCGGTACAATAGGTATCTCGCTGGTAAAATTAGGCGCTCTGGTTAGTCCGGGTACAACACTCCTGAATACAGTGTCAACTAACGACCCGATGGCGGTAGACATCTCCATTAATCAAAGCGATATTCCGCGTTTCATGGCCTTGCAGAAAAATCCTAAGAGTACCGTAGCCGACTCCGTTTTCAGCGTTGAGCTTCAGGACCGAAAGGAGTATAAAATGCAGGGAAAAATTGTAGCGATTGACCGGGCTGTAAACCCCGGAACCGGAACCATCAAGGTTCGTATCAGCTTTCCCAACTCTTCAGGTCTACTTCTTTCCGGCATGACCTGTAATGTTAAGGTGCTGAACGGCTCAGAGGGTAAACAATTAACGATTCCTTACAAAGCAGTGTCAGAGCAATTAGGCGCGTTCACGGTGTATGTGTTGGGCGATAGCAGTAAGGCTGAGCAACGCATAATCAAACTGGGCAGCGAGTCTGGTGGTAAGGTGGTGGTACGAGAAGGGCTTGCATTAGGCGACGTCATTATCTCTGAAGGCTTTCAAAATGTTCGTCCCGGAGCAGTCGTTAATCCCACTTCTTCGGCAGATACAACGAAACAGCAGGGCGCAACAAAATAATTTTTATAGTTCCTTAGTAAAAGAATATGATCTCAGAAGTATTTATACGGCGCCCGGTCACAGCCATCGTTATCTCCATCTTGATTGTGATGGTTGGTACGATTGTAATGATCGGCCTGCCTATCAGCCAGTACCCGAGCGTTGCGCCGCCGACGGTTACCGTTAGTGCCATGTATACCGGTGCAGATGCGCAAACCGTCGAGCAAACCGTAACAACCCCTATTGAGAGCCAGATTAACGGTACTCCGGGTATGAAATATTTATCCTCCAGGAGCAGTGCTGATGGCCGTTCGACCATTACAGTTACCTTCGAAGTAGGTACCGACATAGATGTGGCTGCACTTGACGTGCAGAATAGGGTGGGGATTGCAGAACCCTCACTTCCCGAATCAGTAAGACGACTGGGGGTCACTACTAAAAAGGCCAATACCGATCTTTTGATGGTATTAGGCCTTGTTTCTCCGAATGGAACCTACGACCGTAAATTCCTTTCCAACTATGCGAATCTGTATTTAAAGGATGCCTTGCTACGGGTTAAAGGTGTAGGTGACGTGCAGGCTTTTGGTCAGCCCTTCAGTATGCGGATCTGGCTGGATGCAACCAAAATGGCCAGTCTCGGAATCACCCCCGCAGAGGTAACCCAGGCAATTCAGGAGCAAAATACCAGGATGCCGGGTGGTAGCGTAGGCGGTCCTCCACAAGAGAGCAACCAGACATTCGAATTTTCAGTCGTCATGGATGGTGATCTCACCAGCGAACAAGAATTCAAAGACATTATTGTTAAAACCGGAGCAGACGGGTCAGCAGTTTATCTGGATGACATTGCCCGTGTTGAGCTTGGTGAATTTTCTTACGGAATTGGTTCCCGTATCAACGGCGATATCTCGGCGATGATGGGTATTAATCAAACTCCCGGAGGAAACGCTGTTCAAACAGCGGAAGGAATTACCAAGGCTTTAGAAGATCTGAAGAGATCTTTTCCCAACGATCTTGATTATGTCATCGGATACGAAACAGTATCCATTGTTAATGTTTCCATAAATAGTGTGGTGCATACCTTAATTGAGGCACTTATACTGGTAACCCTGGTAGTGTTTATTTTCTTGCAAAGCTGGCGTGCAACACTTATTCCAGTATTGGCCATCCCTGTTTCCATTATCGGTACGTTCATCTTCTTTACCACGATGGGCTTTTCCATCAACGTGCTTACCATGTTTGGATTCGTACTGGCCATCGGTATTGTTGTGGATGATGCCATTGTGGTGGTTGAAGCTGTTCAGCATTATATAGACCAGGAAGGTTTATCGGCAAAAGAGGCTACCAGAAAAGCGATGAAAGATATAACCGCGCCGGTTATTGCAATTGCACTAATCCTTGCCGCAGTATTTATCCCGGTGGGTTTCATCCCCGGAATGGTAGGTCAGCTTTACCAGCAATTTGCTATTACCATAGCGGTTTCGGTTTTAATTTCAGCGTTTATCGCCTTATCGTTAACGCCGGCCCTATGTTCAATACTTTTACAACCATCCCGTTTAGATAAAGAATCTAAAGGATTAAACAAGTTGTTCTACAAATTTAATTCATGGTTTGGTAGAGTAACTGCTAAGTATTCAAGGGGCGTTAAATGGTCATTGCGCAGGGCACCACTGGTGATGGTGATCCTGGTCTGTATCTATGTAGGTACCATGGCTATGTTTTCGGCCAAGCCTTCCGGATTTATCCCCAATGAAGACGCTGGAGTATTTATAGTGGGCGCAACATTGCCTGAAGGATCATCCGCAGTGCGTACCAATGCGTTCGTTGACCGCGTAACCAAAACTATTCGCAAAGAGAACCCGGAGGTTAAAAATGTCACTTCCGTTTCCGGGATCAACATCCTGAACGGTGCCTTCAAATCTAACGCTGCAACTTTCTTTGTTCAGCTTACCCATTGGGATGACCGGAACACTGTAGTCGGCGACGTAATCGGTAAAGTTTCTAAAGCATTCGCAGGAGATAAAGAAGGTACCATCCTGGCGGTGCAGCCGCCTCCAATTCCAGGTCTTGGTATTAGCGGTGGATTTTCCCTTCAAATCCAGGAGCAGCAAGCCGGCGATATTAAAGCCTTCCAGGCAATTGTCAATAAATTTCTGGCTGCCGCAAATCAGCGACCTGAAATTGGAATGGCTTATACGATGTTTAGTTCTAATACACCTAACTACAAATTAACCGTTGATCGTGAGCAGGTTAAGAAAATGGGTGTATCGATAGGGGCAGTGTATAGCACCATATCCTCTTACTTTGGAAGTAGCTACATTAACGACTTTACTAAGTATGGCCGCAGCTTCCGGGTGGTTTCACAAGCCGATACGGGCTTTAGAGCCAACATTGGCAATCTGAACAACTTGTATGTGAAAAACATGTCGGGTACGCCCGTGCCGCTTAGTGCAATGGTGACCTCCAAAAAGGTAGAAAACCCTTCAATGATCAATCACCATAACTTATTCAGAGCTATAGAAGTGAGTGGTTCCGCTAAACCCGGATACAGTAGTGGCGACGCGCTTAAGGCACTTGAAGAAGTAGCCGAGCAAACTCTTCCTGCAGGATATATTTACGATTTCTCCGGATTAAGTCAGCAGGAGCAGGAAGCCGGTAACAGTACGACCGTTATCTTCTCCCTGATCATTGTGGTAGTGTTCTTACTGCTTGCTGCACTATATGAAAGCTGGTCAGTACCGTTCTCCATCCTGTTAAGTGTTCCTTTAGGATTATTTGGCGCTATCCTGGCGCTGATGTTTCTGCCGCACCTGGATAACAATATCTATGCGCAGGTCGGATTGATCACGCTGATCGGCCTCTCGGCGAAGAATGCGATCCTGATTGTCGAATTCGCCAAAGAACGCGTCGACTGGGGTATGGAATTAATTGCAGCCACTATGGAAGCCGTTAAACTAAGGTTGCGTCCTATTATCATGACTTCACTAGCCTTTATCCTGGGTGTGGTTCCTTTAATTCTGTCTTCGGGTGCTGGTGCCGTATCCCGTCAAACCATTGGCTGGACCGTGGCCGCCGGGATGCTTTCAGCTACTATACTCGCTTTATTCATCGTACCTGTCCTCTTTGTTTTAATCACGAGAGTAGCATACGGAAAAAAGAAACTGGCAGAACTGCAAGCTCAATACAATCCCGAAGATCATAAAGATTCGCTTCACGCGGATGAGGAACCCGCTGAGTTGCCCGAAATTTCAAAATAGATACACCACATAATATCAATTCTTAAAGCGTCCGCACCCCGGACGCTTTTTTTTCATAGCAATTTCTTGTGTTTGATTCAATTGTCTGCAAACACGCGGGCACATAGACGGCTTGGCCTGCTTCTATTTCTTTTGGGGTAAATGTGAAAGAACATCAAAAGGTGCCTCTTAACTGGAAGGAAATTACAAGATATCAAAAACCGAAACGAAAGTGGTTTTAAAGGGGCAGTTCCAGGTAGTTAAAAACTTTCTGGATAACAGGGTGATAACAGGGTATTAACAGGGTTATAACAGCGTCTTCACTATATCCCGAAATAGTGAGCATATGGGTAGTACACTGTTAATTGCGCGTATGAAACTTTTTAATTATATTGAACTTAATTTTAATTTATTAGAAACGTTTATAACAAGGATATGGCAACTTTTAACAACGGAATATTAGGAGGCTTTAGCGGAAAAGTGGGCACCGTAGTCGGCATCGTGCAAGGCGATAGATATCACATGCGCTCATTACCGCGGCGCAGAACAAAGCACACACCGGGAGAACTGTTAAACCAGGCTCAATTTAAGATGGTTCAGGATCATTTGAAGCCGGTCAAAGAACTGGTAAAAGCCGGTTTTAAAGATTATTACACTCAGACAGGCGGCTACAGGGCTGCTGTTGCCTACACCCGTAAAGTGGCGGTGGTGAGTGATGATGCCGGGTCTTACATTGATCCCGCATTGTTCAGGATCAGTGGGGGTGAACTGGCTGGGGCAATTGATCCAACGGTTACTCTCGGGGAGGGCAACGTGTTGTCTTTCAGTTGGAATATATCAGAAGTTGACCAGTATGACGGTTCCGATCAAATGATAGTACTCATTTACGACACCGTTAACCTCAGAGCCCTCACCCGGATCTTTGACGGCGCTTTCCGTAATGCCGGTGAACTAAGTATCGCCCTGCCAGCTACTTTCCAGGGAGCCGAGGTGGATATTTATATTGGCTTTATTGCCGCGGATCGGTCGGGGCAATCGGATAGCCAATATTTGGGTAGATTGGTTGTCTAATCTCGGAGATTGAAACAGGAGATGTGAGTATGAAAGTGGTTCTTGGATATGGAGATATCTTGTGAGTTGAAATTCAATTTTATTACCTCTGACATGCAGGCCGAATTAAAACCTTAGCTCGTTTAACTACACTTTTAATATTTCCGTCGATAATTATATCAGAGCGATTTATTTTCTGCTAATGCGGAGTTATTAGATATTACCAGCAACTTTATCCTCACGTAAAGGAATAGTGCTCTGTGAACGACAGATGATATGAGTCCACATTCTCTATTCTCAAAAATTAGTCTTAAACTTATGACAATGTTGGCATAGTCAAAGCGAGTGGGACAATCATCCTGCTTTATGTGAAAGCTTTCAGCCTCAACTTTACAAATTGTTTTTATGCTGTTACTTGGAATAGATGTAGGCACCTCTTCAGTAAAAATTTCAGTGGTAGATTCCACTACGCAAAAGAGCCTGGCCTCTGCGCAATACCCGGTAACGGAATCTAAAATCACGTCTCATCAAGCGGGCTGGGCTGAGCAATCTCCGGAAATGTGGTGGGAGCATACCCTTCAGGCTTTAAAGCAAGTCAACGCCTCCGGGACTTTTAATCCACTAGATATTGGGGCTATTGGTATTGCATACCAAATGCACGGGCTTGTAATGGTAGATCAGAACCATCAAGTGCTGCGTGACTCGATCATCTGGTGCGACAGCCGGGCGGTGCCATACGGCCAAAAAGCGCTTGAACATATCGGTCAGGAAAAGTGCCTTTCAAGTTTGTTAAACTCGCCGGGAAATTTTACTGCGGCGAAATTGGCCTGGGTAAAAGAAAATGAGCCGGCGACATTTGCCAAAATCTACAAGATCATGCTGCCTGGCGATTTCATTGCCATGAAATTGACGGGCGATATTACTACCAGCGTTTCTGCGCTTTCAGAAGGAATTTTCTGGGATTTCCAAAAGGATCAGGTGTCGGAAGATGTAATGAATTTCTTCGGATTTAAGCCGGATATTATTCCGGATATAAAACCGCTGTTCTCGGAGCACGGCCAGGTATCTCCAGAAGTCGCCAAAGCTCTTGGCTTGAAAGCCGGTATTCCGGTGGCCTATAAATCCGGCGACCAGCCGAACAATGCCCTGTCTTTGAACGTTCTTAACCCGGGCGAAGTAGCGGCTACCGCCGGTACGTCAGGGGTAATTTATGGGGTAAGCGACCAATTGACTTATGATCCGCAGTCACGGATTAATACTTTTGCGCACGTAAACTACACTCCGGAGTCAAAACGGGTTGGTATGCTCATGAACATTAACGGTACCGGCATAATGAACAGCTGGGTTAAGGAAAATATGGGTGACGGTCTGGATTATCAGCAAATGAATTCAGAGGCCGGTAAAGTGGCGGTTGGCAGCGACGGTTTACGCATATTTCCTTTCGGGAATGGGGCCGAAAGGGTATTCAATAACCGCATCATCGGTGCCCAGTTCCATCACCTTAATTTGAACCTGCACGGTAAATCACACGTGTTCCGGGCAGTGCAGGAAGGTATTGCTTTTACATTTCGGTATGGGCTGGATATTATGCGTACCAACGGCATGAACCCGAAAGTGATTCGGGCCGGCCACACGAATATGTTCCGGAGCGAGCTGTTTGCTGAAGCCTTTGTGAACGCCACCGGGGTGCCAGTAGAACTATACCAGAATGATGGAAGCATTGGGGCTGCCCTCGGAGCTGGAATTGGTGCAAGGGTGTTTTCATCACCCCAGGAAGCTTTTAGCCAGTTTGAACCACTTAAACTAATTGAGCCATCTCAAACGGAGAACTATGAGGCCGTTTACCAGGACTGGAAAGCACTATTAGAAAAACAATTAAAAAACTGATTTACATACAAATACAAACATATGATGGCAAATCCCACTTTAGGAGAGAAAGAATATTTTACAGGTATCGGAAAAATCAACTTTGAAGGCCCCGAGTCTGATAATCCATTGGCCTACCGGTGGTATGATGAAAACCGCGTAGTAGCCGGTAAGACATTAAAAGAACATTTCAAGTTCTCTGTAGCCTACTGGCATTCCTTCAACGCCAACGGCAGTGATCCGTTTGGCGCGCCTACGTTCAACTTTGCCTGGAATGAAAGTAAGGATGTGATTGAGCGCGCGAAGGCAAAGATGGACGCCGCATTTGAATTCATCACCAAGCTGGGCATGCCGTATTACTGCTTTCATGATATTGATGTGGTAGACTATGGCAATGATATCGCTGAGAACGACCGTCGTCTGCAGACCATGGTGGAATATGCGAAAAGTAAACAGGCGGAAAGTGGCGTTAAGCTACTTTGGGGAACAGCCAACGTGTTCTCGCATAGCCGCTACATGAATGGTGCTTCTACAAATCCGGATTTCCATGCCCTGACTCACGCCGCCGCGCAGGTGAAAGCTGCCCTGGATGCTACCATTGCTTTAAACGGCGAAAACTACGTGTTCTGGGGTGGTCGTGAAGGCTACATGACTTTATTGAACACGAACATGAAACGTGAGCAGGAGCACTTTGCACGTTTCCTACATACTGCCAAAGATTATGCTCGTAAGCAAGGTTTTAAAGGCACATTCTTTATTGAGCCGAAACCAATGGAGCCTACTAAGCATCAGTATGATTATGACTGTGCTACGGTAATCGGATTTCTGCGTCAGCATGACCTGCTGGGTGATTTTAAAATCAACATAGAGGTAAATCATGCAACTCTCGCAGGTCACACCTTCCAGCATGAGCTGCAGGTAGCGGCCGATGCCGGTGCATTAGGATCAATAGATGCAAACCGTGGTGACTACCAGAATGGTTGGGACACTGACCAGTTCCCGAACAACGTCAACGAGTTAGCCGAGGCCATGCTTGTGTTACTGGAGGCAGGCGGATTGCAAGGTGGCGGTGTTAACTTTGATGCTAAAATCAGAAGAAACTCTACCGACCCAACAGACCTTTTCTATGCTCACATCGGCGGTGCCGATACCTTCGCCCGCGCCCTCATTACAGCCGATAACATCCTGCAGAAGTCAGATTTTCTGAAGGTGCGTCAGGATCGTTACGCTTCCTTTGACAGCGGCAAAGGAAAAGAGTACGAAGAAGGTAAACTTACCATGGAAGACCTGCGTGCCTACGCTATTGAGAATGGCGAGCCTGCTGTGAAAAGCGGCCGGCAGGAGTACCTGGAGAATCTGGTTAACCGATACATTTAAAGTTTGGGACTTAGCTGTAATGCCCTAAAGGATGCACGATAGTACAGGAAAGCAGATAACTAATCAGAACAGGTTACTCATTCTAATTTTTTGCATTATAAAATTGATCCTGCATTTGGTTGCAGACAGCAATTCAGGTTTCCAGGGAGACGAATTATTACATATTGAGACAGGCAAACATCTGGCTTTCGGCTATATGGAGTTTCCGCCGCTGATTGGACTTTTGGCTTTTATCCAGAATCTCTTTGGCAGCAGTTCTGTATATCTACATCATCTCTTTACACACATTGCAAGTATCCTGATCATCATCTATGTAGCAAAAACAACAATTGAATTAGGTGGAAAAAACAAGGCAATCTTTCTGGCGCTGATGTGCATCATTATTGCACCCAGTTTTGGCCGTTCCCAACAACTATTTCAACCCGTAGTTTTTAGTCAGGTATTTTGGGTGTTAGGTTTTTATCAGCTAACAAGGTTCGTAAAATATCTCGATAACAATAGTTTATGGTATTTAACAGCATTTGTTGTTCTAGGTTGTTCTGTCAAATATGATGCTCTGTTTTTTATCTTAGGCTTATCTGCATTATTACTTTTTAAAAGAACACGCCAGGCGCTTCTACACCAATATTTTTGGAAAAATATCATCCTGGTTATTTTGTTGTTACTGCCCAATTTGATTTGGCAATACGTAAACGACTTTCCTGTGTTGCAAATGTTTGGCAGGCTTTACGAAACACAATTAGACAAGCTTTCCCGTATAGGAAATTTAGGACAATTGCTAATTGACATCAATCCTTTGTCATCTTTATTGATTATTATTCCGGCGTTTATCTATATTTTTAAAAATAATGAAACGCTCAACAGACCTTTAGCAGTTTCAATCATCTTTTCTATTACTTTCCTGTCACTCAGTAATGGAAAAGCTTATTATTTCTATCCCATAATTCTGACGATTTTACCATTTGGTGCCATATTCTGGGAACAAATTACTTTGCAAAAGAAGAAATGGATAATCTATCCAATTGCTGCTTTGTTATTATTAGCTCTTGTTCTAATTCCTTTTGGGATGCCGGTTTATTCTTTCAATCGCTACCTTACTAAAGTGTATCCGTTTGAAAAGAATGACATTGAAGGCGGCCAATATGGGGTAAAATATGACGAGTACTATACCAAAGAAAAATGGAAAGAAACCATGCAGCAATTACACTCAGTTTACGATAGTTTGCCGGCAAATGAAAAACAGGATTCGAAAATTTGGGGCAAACATTATGGACAAGCAGGAGCAGTAAATCTGTTCGGAGGGGATTACGGTTTACCAAAAGCATTTTCGTATCACGGAAGTTATTACAGCTGGACACCTAAAGGAAAAATGCCAGATATTATTATTGCTTTAAGTTATCGGGTGGGTGATTTCTTCAGCCCATATTTTGAGGATGTAAGCCTTGTAAGAACAATTTACAATCCTTATGCAGACAACGAGGAAGAACTTTATCAAAGAATTTATATCTGTAAAACACCAAAACAAGACTTTGACCAAATGAAAGAGCTATTTAAGACAAGGATATTTGAATAGGAGACGTTAACAGGAAAATTTTTCACAGTCATGAATAACGAAATTGAAGCTTACAACAACAAGCAAAGCCCTGAAAATAAGGAAATCTGCGAGCGGCTTGCATCAATCATTGACGATCAATTAACCGAAGCAGAAAACAAGATCTGGCATGCCCATCCTGTTTGGTTTTTAGACAACAATCCAATTGTGGGTTACAGTAAACAGAAAGCTGGAATAAGGTTAATGTTTTGGAGCGGCGCCGATTTTGAGGAAGAAGATTTAAAGTTGAAAGGCAAAAAATTTAAAGATGCATCGGTATTTTATAATGATTCTTCTGAAATACAGGAAGACGATATAAAACGTTGGCTTGAGAAATCAAGAGAAATTCAATGGGATTACAAAAACATAGTGAAAAGAAAAGGACTTTTAGAAAGATTGAAATAAGTTAAAAGAGTAACGGTTAATCCACTTATGAACAATACAGACCATCATGACGAGCGAATTGCGAAAATGACATTCTCATCTGTATATCCCCACTATCTTGCAAAAGTTGAGAAGAAAAACAGAACCAAAGACGAACTGCATCAGGTAATTGAGTGGCTCACCGGTTATGATGGAGAGAGACTTCAGAAACTTATCGATGAGAAGGCAACCTTTGAAATATTCTTTGAGAATGCGACCATAAATCCGAATGCTCATCTGATCACTGGTGTAATATGCGGCTATCGCGTAGAAGAGCTCTCCAACCGATTAACGCAACAAGTAAGGTATTTAGACAAACTTGTTGATGAATTGGCAAAAGGTCGCAAAATGGAAAAGATTTTGAGAGGCAGCAATTGACCCGTACGACTATTTAATCTTTGGAGAGGAGAGAATCAGGATGGCAATTCAATTGTCTTTAGGTATAGATTCTCCACCTTTAACCTCGCCCAGGGAGTTTTTCTAAGAAATTTTAGGCTTGACTTAACACTTGGGTTGCTATTGAAACAATCAATATTGATCTTCATACCCAATTCTACCCATCCGTGTTTCTCAACAAGTTTGAGTATGATGGTTTCAAGGGTGATGCCGTGAAGAGGGTTGTTCTTTTGTTCCATAGTTTTGAGTTATTGGGCAAAGGTACACTGTCTGGATCAGGATACCTCATTGTTTGAATCAGGATTCCCAGGATTTGGAGAGTTGCAGGGTTATGACAGATAGTATGGCAGATTATACCCTCACCGTCTGAATCAGGATTCTCAGGATTTAGAGATTTGCAGGATTATCCATTTGTCTGAGTCAGGATTTTCAGGATTAATAGATTTTCATGATCATGGAGGATAGAACACCGTATATCTTATCGATATATTTTCTTGAACTGTAAACTCGCCCCAAAGTTGATTAACAAGCCGATCTGAAAGTTATAAGCGACCAGATAGTTCTTAGCTTGCGCTAAATGCACGTCTTGCAAATTATCAACGCTTTCAGTTCTACAATTACCTGACTCTCTACAACGAAATCTGCCCGTCGAGTTCCCACGTCGATACCATCGTAGAAGATAGTTTGTTCCACCTCCGGGACATGGGCTAAACCCGCTCTTGTCAGTTCAATTGAAAGGCACCGCTGGTAAATTAACTCCTGAAAACCATTCCCCAAAGTGTTATGTACTTTCATGGCGCAACCATTGATCTTGTACGTGTTGGCATCTATCTATCATTTCGAATGAAGTGTTGAATAAAAGCTTTATGAATTAATATCGGAATAAATAATGGCCTTAAGAATAACTGCCTGAATCATAGCAGATTTTAGCGCAGATAATCTTTTTCATCCCCTAATCCTTAAAATCCTGATTCCGACAATAGCCGATAAACCTAGCTGCTATAATCCTGTTCATCCCTTAATCCTACAAATCCTGATTCAGACAATGATAATCCTGTCCATCCGCTCATCCAGAAAATCCGGATTCAGACAATAGCCGATAAACGAGCCTGTTTATCCTCTAATCATGAAAATCCTAATCAGAAACACTATTTTTATCACTTTTTAAACCTGATATATGAAGAAATTATTACTTCAATGGACTACTTACGTTCCTGCCCTGGCGTGGATTCTTTTTTTTTCGGGTCTTATACACAACAGCAGCATATTTCAAGTTATAGCTAGTATACTCCTTATTTTGAGTGTGATGTCGGCAGTACATCATTCCGAAATAATCGCAGAACGGGTGGGAGAGCCTTACGGAACGATTATCCTCGCTATATCGATCACAGTCATTGAAGTTTCAATAATTGTATCCCTCATGATGTCAGAAGGGCAGGAAGCAGCATCATTAGCAAGGGATACGGTATACGCTGCAACGATGCTGATCCTTAATGGGATTGTTGGTTTGTGCCTGTTGATTGGAGGTTTGAAGCATTACGAGCAAAATTTTTCCAAGTCTTCTGTTACCATAGCTCTCGTTTCTTTGATATCTATTGTAGTATTTACATTGGTGTTTCCCACATTTACCGAAAGTGTCCGCGGGTCTTATTATTCGACGCCCCAACTGATCTTTGCATCCATCGCCTGCCTGGTTATTTATTCTTCCTTTCTATTTGCGCAAACCAGCAGGTACCGTCAATATTTTCTAACGGTTGGACCAGATGAAAATGAAGATGCTGCAGAGCCAATTGTAATCAACAATAAATTGTTCGTGTCAAGTTTTATATTCCTTCTTGTAAGTCTGGGCATCGTTGTTTTGCTTGCAAAAACCCTTTCACCTACTATTGAAAGTATTATTATCGGCTATCACCTACCCAAAGCATTGGTAGGCGTAATTATTGCTGCAATCATACTATTGCCTGAAGCAATTGCTGCAATCATAGCTGCCAGAAACAACAGACTTCAGACCAGTATAAATTTGTCTCTGGGATCTGCGTTGGCGAGTATAGGACTTACAATTCCAAGTGTGGCGGCAGTTTGTATCTATTATGATATTCCCATTATCCTGGGGTTAGATATTAAATCAATTATTCTTTTAGGACTGTCAGTATTTACGGTAATGTTATCATTAAGCAGCGGCAAGTCAAATATTGTGTACGGCGTGGTGCTTCTGGTCAATTTATTTGCCTTTATATTCCTGATGATTTATCCTTAAATTGTACAAAAGGACAACTAAATGGGGTCAGGATAGCGATAAAGGAAAATCTATGAAATTTTAGAGTGGGCAACACACAACAACTTACTTCGACACTGTGATTGAAAGTAGCTGATGACACTTGGGTATCTGCAGCCCAAGTTCCACACTAAGGAACGGAAACAAAGTAATCGTCTTTAAGAGAGGGGTTGCAAGGATTCCCGAATGTAAAACGTCCACATTGTTAAAATACGGTTCAAACCAAGGTATAGTAATTTTGTTTATGAGGAGTACAATAAGGAAGGATTAAGAATGGATAAAAAATCCTTTATGATTGATCATCTATCTAAAAAATCGAGTTATGAGAAAACTACTGAAAATCAATCTAGTGATTCTTGTTTTATGTTTTTCTACATTATCCTTAGTTGCGCAGGATAAACAAGATGACAAACTGCAGAAATCTGCGGTAGTACTTAAGGAATTTGCTGCAATGAAGGAAACTATCCCGCAGCAGCTTATGGAAAAAGCGGAAGGGTTAGTCATAGTACCCGAGCTCATCAAAGCGGGTTTGGGGATTGGCGGACAGCGGGGTAAAGGTGTCGCAATGGTTAAAAATACAGATGGCAGTTGGAGTGATCCGGTATTTGTAACACTTACAGGCGGGAGCTTTGGGTTTCAGGCTGGTGTGCAGTCTATAGACCTGGTGATGGTTTTTACTAAGGGAAGTATTCTTACTTCGCTGGCAAAGGGTGAATTTACGCTTGGCGGTGACGTAAGTGTGGCTGCAGGGCCGGTAGGCAGAAGTTCATCAGCGAGTACCGACACACAGTTCGAGGCGGAAGTATATTCATACTCACGCAGCAAGGGCCTGTTCGCCGGATTAACTATTAACGGATCGAAGCTTGCCGCTGACGATACTGCTAATAAAGCCTTCTACAAATCCGACGTTACCCCCTCTTCAATTTTTAGTAAGGACACAAGTTCGGATAATGCTAACGTTATTTCCTTGAAAAAGGCTGTGAAGGATTTTTATTAGAAAGTTTTCAATTTGGATTACGACAAAATCCCGCTCTTGAGGTGCGGGATTTTTTATTGATAGTTTGCTGTTGACGGTATCCGGTAATTCAGAAAGGCAAGCATATTTGATGTTGATGGAGTTATTGTTAGATAAAATACGAAGGTGCAAAATTTGTGAAAACTATTTGCCTTTAGGGCCCAGACCAGTTGTCCAACTAAGTCCGATTTCCCGAATAATTATTTTAGGACAGGCACCGGGCAGAAGGGTCCATGAATCAGGGATCCCCTGGAATGATGCAAGTGGGAAGACGCTAAGAAAATGGATGGATGTGGACAATGAGACATTCTACGATCCAGAATGCTTCGCGATCATGCCTATGGGTTTTTGCTACCCTGGTAAAGCGAGTTCAGGTGATATGCCGCCCCGATTTGAATGCGCGCCGCTCTGGCACCCGCAAATTATCTCTCTTTTTGAAACTCCACCACTGATACTCCTCATAGGTCAATATGCACAGCGTTATTACCTTAGAAAAAATGTAAAAGGCAGCCTGACAGAGACAGTTAAACACTATCAAGATTATCTTCCGCAATATTTTCCTTTACCACATCCGTCACCCAGGAATCAAAACTGGGTGAAAATAAACCCCTGGTTTATGACTGAAGTGATCCCTCAATTACAAAAAAGAATTCGTAAACAGATCAACCCAATGCGGGACATTTGAAGTCTTAGTTCGCCTTTTTTTTTAAATGCTTAAAAGTGAGTTGGGGAATCTTATAAAAATCTTCATGAATTTTATAAAAAGATGCTAAATCATTGATTTACATTTGTTTTGTATCGTGCTGGCTGCAGAATGGCAGACTCATTCCTCTAAAAGAAAGTATCCACAATCTCGATTGAATATATCGAAGGATTTGAGCGGATAAATCATTAAGATGGAAGCTTTTACAAGTGATATCGTTGGTTAACCAAGAGGCCGATGATTGTTTTAACCGCTTAACAAAGATACTATGACCCATACTTATAAAATTACCGGATTACTTACTGGAAGCGGGCGCGAAAAAATTGAAGAGGCGTTAAATTCCGTGGATGGAGTATCGGCCGAGGTTAACATTGAGCTGGGCGAAGCAGTCATTAGCATGAAAATGCACGTGCCGACTGATAAATTTCAGGCGGCATTAGCGTTGGCCGGAAATTATTCTATTGAGTCGATTAATCATCAGCATACTGCCGTTAAGGATCACCCAGTTATCACCGATCATTCCGTTCATCATCACAACCAAACACTGTCTTCAAAGCCCGCCGGGAATCGCGGGTCAAAATACTATTGCCCTATGCATTGTGAGGGTGAAAAAATATATGATAAGCCTGGAAATTGCCCGGTATGCGGAATGAACCTGATAGAAGAGCTACAGCTGAAAAAGGCCGTCAGATATACCTGCCCAATGCATCCAGAAATAATCCGTAATGGACCAGGTTCATGTCCGATATGTGGAATGGACCTGGTACCGATGGATGCTGACACTGAGTCGGAAGATAAAACCTATAACAAACTATTACGTAAGTTTAAGATAGCTGCTATTTTTACCATTCCAATTTTCATCATTGCTATGTCGGAGATGATACCCAATAATCCATTATTTAAGATAATGGATTTAAAGTATTGGAACTGGGTTCAATTATTTCTTTCCATTCCGGTAGTCTTTTATGCAACCTGGATGTTCTTTAATCGTGCCTGGCGATCTGTCCTTACCTGGAATCTCAACATGTTTACCCTTATTGGGATCGGAGCAGGGGTAGCATGGTTATTCAGCGTCGTAGCATTATTGCTCCCGGATATTTTCCCTTCGGATTTTAAGACGCATGCTGGAACGGTGTATGTGTATTTTGAAGCGGCGACGGTCATTCTTACATTGGTTTTATTAGGCCAGCTTTTGGAGGCCCGTGCTCATGGCAGAACAAATAGTTCTATAAAGGAACTCCTTAAACTTGCGCCGAACAAAGCAATCAGGATTATTAATGGTACAGAACAGGAAGTGGCTATTGACAGCATTGTAGTCGGTGATTTATTACGGGTAAAGCCTGGTGACAAGATACCTGTTGACGGCAGTATTCAGGAAGGCATGGCAACAATAGATGAGTCTATGATATCCGGGGAGCCTATTCCGGTGGATAGGGTGGCCGGCGAGAAAGTTAGTTCCGGAACGATTAACGGAAATACATCCTTCGTAATGGTGGCAGAAAAGGTAGGATCAGATACCCTGCTTTCCCAGATTATAGAGATGGTTAATGCAGCCAGCCGTTCGAAAGCGCCTATTCAAAAGCTGGCAGATAAGCTTTCGGGATATTTCGTACCCATAGTTGTGCTAATAGCAGTGGTGACTTTTTTTGTTTGGGCAATATATGGCCCGCAGCCTGCTCATGTCTACGCCTTTGTGAACGCTATCGCCGTCTTAATCATCGCCTGTCCCTGTGCCCTGGGGCTTGCAACTCCCATGTCGGTTATGGTGGGAGTAGGGAAGGGAGCACGGTCGGGCGTACTCATTAAAAATGCGGAATCATTAGAGAAAATGAATCTAGTTGATATAGTTATAATCGATAAAACAGGAACTGTAACAGAGGGAAAACCTTCCGTAGAGAAAGTAATCAGCAGCAAAGCGGAATTTACAGCGGATGACATTCTTCAGAAGATCATGGCATTGAATAGTCACAGCGAACATCCATTAGCGCAGGCCACACTTCGCTATGGAGCAGATAAGAATATTAGGGTGGAACCTGTATCAAACTTTAAAGCAGTTACTGGTAAAGGAGTTATAGGGCAGCAAGATAGCGTAGACCTGGCACTAGGAAATGCAAAACTAATGGAACAGGTAATTGCGGAGATTGGCGCTGACTTGCGCGAGCAGGTGAGAGCCGAGCAAAAACAGGGCAAAACGGTGTCTTACTTGTCAGCAGGAAATGAGGCTATCGGCTTCGTGGTCATCTCCGATAAAATTAAGGAATCGAGCAGAGAGGCAATTCAAAAACTTCAGAAAGAAGGGTTGAACGTGATCATGTTTACCGGGGATAATGAGGATACTGCCAGAAGTGTGAGCTCAGCCTTAAATCTGGATGGTTACAAAGCTCAGATGCTTCCGGAAGATAAGCTGAATGAAATAAAAGGCTTACAGGCCATAGGAAAGAAAGTGGCAATGGCTGGTGATGGCATTAATGATGCTCCGGCACTGTCACAGGCAGATATTGGTATCGCTATGGGCACAGGTACGGACGTAGCTATCGAAAGCGCTGATATTACTCTGTTAAAAGGCGATCTGAATGGAATAGCTAAGGCAATATCTTTGAGTCACCGAGTGATGCGAAATATTAAACAAAACTTGTTCTTCGCCCTTGCCTATAATGTTTTGGGAATACCTATAGCGGCTGGACTTCTATATCCGTTTTTCGGAATACTACTTTCACCTATGATCGCAGCACTTGCAATGAGCTTTAGTTCAATTTCAGTTATTTTGAACTCTCTAAGGTTGAGACGAGTTAAGCTGTAGTGTAACCGTTAGGCCAACAGAGCCTGTTAACGCTCAATGAACCTGACTATGGAGCGGGAAAGCAGGGAATAGTAAAAAAGAAAGTAGACCCTTTTCCCGGGATACTTTTAACCCAGATCTTGCCACCATGATCAATTATGATCTTAGAAGTAATATACAAGCCCACACCTAACCCGGAATGTGTTTTAATCACATCTTTATCCCGATAAAACTTTTCAAAAATAGAATCGACGCTCAATCGTGTCATACCTATTCCCTCATCTTTAACAGCGATCTGTACAAAGCCATTATCTAATTTATGACAAGCAATTTCAATGCGCGTATCTTTTGCAGAGTATTTAGCAGCATTACCAATAAGGTTTGAAAAGACCTGTTCCATTCGCAGTAAATCTATCTTAACCGATACCGTTTCGCACAGGGTGGTAGTTAATTCATGATTTGGGATAATATGCCGCGTTAAACTTGCCATATTAACAATGAAGTCATTGAAATCGACCACTTCTTTATCTGACTGCAAACTTCCGTTCTCCATACGAGAAACATCCAAGAGTTGTTGAACGAGGGAAAGCAGCTTGTTTGTCTGAATATCAATTTTTGACAGCATTACCCTCATATGGTCATCGCAATGGTCTTTCATCCCCATTGCCAATTGAGTGTAAGCTTTTAGAACAGTAATCGGGGTTTTTATTTCGTGACTGGCTATAGAAATAAACTCGGTTTTTTGTTCATCTACAACTTTTGATCTGCGGATCTCTTCGTCCTGTTTTTCGGTAAGACGATTCAGCTTTATGTTACGCAGCTTAATCTCTTCATAAGGATTTAATGGCAGCTCTTCATTAAAAAACTTCTGGATATCACTAATTTTGAAGGGATCAAGGTTCAGCGAACGAGGCAATCCAATCTTCATCTCAATCAAGTTGGCATCATTCGTCTTTGTTAACGTAAATTCGGGCATTAATTTCTGAGCGTAATAGAAGCCCTCATCCTCATTGGTGAAGTGTATATTACTGTCGAAGGATACAGTGGCTTTAAGCTGATAGCGAAGTTTGTTTTTTTCAAGCCCAATTATAAGTGAGCCGTGATCGGTATGTTCAATAACTGTTCGTGCAATTTCAGAAACGGCGGTGGCGAAAGTAGTTTGTGTGGCGACAGTTAAACCGAGCCTCTCTGCAACTTTCATAGACCTCTTATGGGCCAGCACCAGATCCATTTCATTCTCCAGTGATATAGTAACAATCTTGATCATCCTATGAAATTTTAGCTATCACAACTGACATGTCATCAGTTTTTCGTGCGTGATCTTTATATATAGCTGCAGCCAATACTGAGGGGTCGTATTTTGATATCTGTGGGTATTTTTGAAGATCAATTCTGGTTTTTATACCGTCAGAGCAAAGCATTGCCTGATTGAAAAGTTCTCCTGAATAATGCTGATCACTCATTGAATTAGGGATATTATGGCCAACAATGCCATTGTAAGCCATATGATTGCGAAAAGTGGTAGCGCCCATCATCCGGGTAACTATATTACCAACCCCGGTACAACTCCAGGTTTTAGAAGCGAATTCATAGCCTGCAATGGTAATAACAGCACCCCTTGTTTTTCTAGTCAAGTTATGAATGAAACGAAGGGTTTCCGTCGGACTAAAATCAGGAAACACTCTAAATGCTGCTTCAGCTTCGTTAACTGCTTTATTAGCTTCCGGACCGTGTCCTAAACCATCGGCCAGCATTATTTTGATATACTTATCCGTTATCTTGTAGGAATACCCATCTCCGCTTTTCGTTTCACCGGGTTTTGCAACTACAATAGGTCGTATAATAACATCGTTCTTCGCCATCACTTTGGCAGGAGCAATGAAAATGCGACTGAGTACAATTGTTCCCCAGCCAATAAGTGAATAAAGTTCGAACGTGTCAGACATCCGTTTCATACTGCCCAACCCATGACCCAGGGTCTTGGATGTAGACATACCATCCTGAATCATCCTGGTGGGATTAACCATGCCTGGTCCGTTATCGATGCAGATTATTTCTATATAGGGGGTTCCGGCGTTTGCAAATACGCCAAGCAGAATTTCTCCATCTTCACTATACTTGTAAAGATTTGAGGTCATCTCCGCTATGATGAGATCCAGTTTATTTAAGCGGTCCTGATTGATGCCCGCATCTAATGCAATGCGGTGGATTTCCTTTTTTATCAGGGAGAAGTAACTGCGGTCATTCGCGATAAAACTTACATGTGTAGCGTCAACCATTGGCCCATTTTAGTATCGTTACTTTCGTTCCTTTTCCCACTGTACTCTCGATATCAAATTCGTTGACGAGACGCTTAGCTCCCGGCAGTCCAAGTCCCAGGCTTTTGCCTGTAGAGAAGCCATCACGCATAGCCTGGTTGATATCAGCTATTCCCGGTCCTTTATCGATAAAAGTTAATCTAACACCGTTTATCCGACCGCTGGACACTACTTCAATTACACAGGTTCCACCATTGCCATAACGCAGCATATTACGCACGAGTTCGCTGGCTGCAGTGATCAGGCGGGTCTGATTAACAAGTCCCATCTTGATCCTTACAGCTATTTCTTTGACACGGTTTTTTAAGAAAACGGCATCCTGCTCCTTAACGACCTGTACTGTATCCTTACTCAATGATAATGTCATCTTCGCTGCCCTCTTCGTCATCATCGTCTTCTCTAAGATCGATCATAGATTTAAGCATTGTCATGCCTTTCTCCACATCAAGGGCTGTATGCACACCTTTCAGCGGCAGGCCTAGTTCGATAAGGGTTATGGCAACAGCCGGTTGCATACCAACAACAACGGTTTCAGCATCCAGTATCTTACACATACCAGCAATATTGCCTATGATCCGTCCCATAAAGGAATCAACAATTGAGACGGCAGATATATCAATAAGGACACCTTTCGCATTAGTTTTGTTAACTGTTTGAACCAAGTCGGCCTCCAAATTCAGAGCTAGCCGGTCATACAGATCCACCTGGATAGTGACAAGCAAAAAAGGCCCCATCCGAAGAATAGGAATTTTATCCATTGACGTATTTTATATCTTTTGAAGATTATTGGCTTTTCTAACTTCCAGCTTCATTATCTTAAACGAGTAGGCTAAGGCGCTGGCAAGGGTTGACTTTGTGATAATATTCGATAAGTCAATTCCTAGATGAACTACTGTTTGCGCAATCTCAGGGCGAATACCACTGATAATACACTCAGCGCCCATCAAACGGGTTGCACTTACCGTTTTCATCAGGTGTTGAGCAACCAAAGAATCTACCGCCGGGACACCGGAAATGTCCAGAATAGCGATACTTGAACCTGTAGCTACAATTTCCTGCAGAAGGTTTTCCATCACCACCTGGGTGCGGGCGCTGTCTAAAGTACCGATGATTGGTAAAGCCAGAATGCCATCCCAAAGCCGAATAACCGGGGTTGATATCTCAGCAATCTCATCTGTCTGGCGAAGAATAACTTCTTCACGACCTTTTATGAAAGTCTCGAAGGTAATTACGCTAAGATTATCCATTATGCGGTTAATCTTCAAACTCTCATTAAATAAAGTTTGAGGATCATCATTGATCTCCTGCTGTAAAACAACCAATAGGGCTTCTTTTAAAGAGAACAGAAAATTCCCTGTTTCACGGGGACTGAAGCCCTGACGTGCACGGGTAATAGCAATGCCTCCAAGAATTTCAATCACGGGACTCCACTCATCGGATTCCAGATCCGGAGTAGCAGATGACGATAAGTTGCCAACTAAAGCAGTGATTAACTCTTCTGACTGGCTTCTTAAATCCTCATTACTAATTAAATCTTCCCGCAAACCTTCATCGGCCAGCTGGTTTTTCATCCACAGTTCAAGGATATTTTTCTTCTTTTTTTGTAGCAATTGCATCGTGTGATTCTATAAATGAGGGTACAGTCTATGAATTTGTATAAGACGTTTTATTTTAAAAGTCGCCTAAGGTAAACATACCCTTTTGTTTTGAGAAATACGATTTATCTAATATGGTCATTGTTTCAGACCGCATCATTTTCTAAAACGAAAAAGCCCCATACTAAATAGTACAGGGCTTTTTTAAGCGGAGAGCTAGGGATTCGAACCCCAGGAACCTTTAACAGTTCAACAGTTTTCAAGACTGCCGCAATCGACCACTCTGCCAGCTCTCCGTCGCAAAAGTACAAACTCAAATCAATTCTGCAAATTGAGAGTAGTTCTTTTTCAAATAAGCAGGTTAAGTGGCAGATACAGAGGTAGAAAAAATTTAGATGGTACGAGTTATCAGGTAGGAGGTATCAGCTTTTAGGTAGCAGCTATCAGATTGGGCTTTCAGCTCTTAGGTTATCTTTTAGTCTAAGCGTTGGCTAGTCGCTCTAAAGGTTGACAGCTGATAACTGATAGCTTATTATTTCCTCATCAGTTTTTCTTCTACCGGTTCGTTCTTGAAGCTGTTAAAACGTGGTCTTACTATCTTAATGCTTCGTTTGGAGAGATCTATACTGGCATTCAGTTCGAATCCAACCAGGATGATCAGAGAGTTTAAATATAGCCAGATCATCACTACAATCAGTGTTCCTATAGATCCGTAAAGCTTGTTGTAATTACCGAAGTTATTGATGTAATATGAGAAGCCCCAAAAAGTTAAGATAGCGAGAATGGTAGCCATCCATGAGCCGGCACTAAAGAATCGCCATTTTTTAGCATTAGCAGGCCCGTAACGATATAGGAGTGAAATGGTAACAAAGTATATGGCAATCAGAATAAACCAGCGAACGAGGTCTATTACATGTATCCAGAACGAATCTTTGAAGAACAACTCGCTTTGCAGGTAAGCAAATACATATTCGCCCACTGTAATGATAATCAGTCCGGAAATTAATGCAAAGGCAATTAGTATCGTTAAATTTAGTGCCACCAGCCTTTGTTTGAACCAGCTCCTGGATTCAATGATTAACGAGGATTTATTAAATGCCTCCATTAGCGTATGAACACCATTCGTAGAAAATACCAAGGCAAAGATAAAACCGAATGAAAGAAGCTTGGAGTTCTGATTCTTCACGATGTCTTCCAAAGTAGTTTCCACGGCTAGATAAGCATTTGTAGGCAATACCAGTGAGATTAGGTTCATCAGCTGGTCCTGGAAATTATCAATGGGTATGTAGGGGATTAACGTAAATAAAAATATAATAGCGGGGAAGATGGCCAGCATAAAGTTATAAGCCAACGAGGAAGCTTTATTAATCAGTGAGTCTTTACCAATCTCCTGGAAGAAAAAGCTTGCTACTGTATAAAGAGGCAGAGGGCTAAATCCCGGGAGGATCATCACCTTTGTCCATTCAATGAGCAGATAGTAAGGTCTAAATCGTAAAAATATCTTATGCAGCCAGATCATTGAATAAAATTAATCAAAAAAATGCTGTAGCTTTTTCAGAAAGTCTGCAGCAGGTAAGCATGGTTTGTTGCGTTTTACATCGATAAAGACCAGAGTGGTTTCGCCTTCGTTGATCAATTCCTGCTTCTCATTGAACAATTGATAAGCAAAATGGATACGCAAAGATGGCATCTTAGCCACGGTCACTCTGATGGTTATTTCCTCATCATATAGTGCAGGCTTAATGAACTTACATTTCATATCCAAAACCGGCATAATAATTCCGGACTCTTCCATGGATTTGTAGGTCATACCAAGACTGCGCAACATTTCTACCCGGCCAACTTCGTAAAATGTGGCGTAGTTGCCATAGTACATGTATCCCATTTGATCTGTTTCGGCATACCGTACCCTTAATTTAGTTGAATGACTGAACATTATTTTTTAATATTTCTGTCGTTAAGGGCTTGCTGAAACTTACGCGCATTTATAAGGTGCTGCTGCAAGTTTGATGCAAATGCATGATATCCCGAGAAATCTTCTTTGGCGCACATATAAATGTAATCATGCTTTGTGTAATTCAGGACAGCATCAATGGCGTTAATACTAGGCATTGAGATTGGGCCGGGAGGCAGACCTTTGTTCAGGTAGGTGTTATAGGGCGATACTTTTAATAGATGCTTATTGAGCACCCTGCGGATCTCGAAATCGTTATTGGCATATATTACGGTTGGGTCAGCCTCCAAACGCATTCCTTTGTTGAAACGATTCATATACAGCCCCGCAATTGTGGGCATTTCTTTATCATGCAGCGCCTCAGCATCAACAATAGAAGCCATTACACTAACCTGGATAGGTGAGAGGCCTACATTTTTTGCCTTCGCTTTGCGGTCTTCATTCCAGAACTTTTTATACTCAGCGTGCATCCTGTCAATAAATTTCTCAGCGGATGTATTCCAGTAAATTTCATATGAATTTGGAATAAACATGGTATAAACCGAATTGGTATCAAAGCCTAACTTATCAACGTAAGCAGCCGAATCAAGCAGGTTTATAATAGAGGCTGAATCAGTCTCTAACTTCTTGCCTAACATGCCTGCCAGCGTTTGTTTAAGCCTTACGTTCTGAAATGCAATTTTAACCGGTTCCTGGTTTCCTGCTTTCAGCATATTAATAAGTTTACGGTTACTCATTCCCTTTTCAAGGCGGTACCGGCCAGGTTTTACTTTCCCAGGATACTCCATATTCTGGGCAGTCCAGAGAAAAGAAGTTGTGTCTTTTACCATCTCCTTTTCGCGGATCGTTGTATATACATCGCTAAAAGCTGATCCGGTATTTATATATAAATATTGTTGGTTATCAGTAACATTGGGGCCAAAAATCTTCAGATAATAGTTGAAGGCTGTGATCCCAAGAATAATCACGACAAAAACAGCTAGCGAGATGGCAACCTTTGCTTTAAAATTTAGCTTTTTTGATTCTGCAGCGCACATAAATTTTAGTTATTGGGTTTTCGGTTAGGATTTATAATTGAGCTCTGGCCCAGGCGTGTAAACCTCCGGTCAAATTCTTTACATTACTGTAACCATGACTTTCAAGTATTCTTCGGGCAGTTTCGCTTCGCAAGCCGCGCTGGCACACAACTACTAGTGATCGGTCTTTGTTGTATTCTAAGTCATCGATTTCTGTCAACAAACTACCTAAGGGGATGTTTTCCCCTCCGATGTTGAACGTATGGAACTCGAGTTCTTCCCTGACATCAATGATATTGATCGATCCGCGAATGTCTAAGCAATCTTTCAATTCATTTACTGTAATATTCATCAATGGGTATTATTGATTACTGAGGACAACGTCAATACGACTGCCTATAGTTACCTTGCTTAAGGAATCAGTTAGAGCAGGATCCTGTTTAATGATACGAGCTCCTACAGTGTCAATAATTGTACCCTCGTAACTTATATTCCCTAAATGAAGTGATGCCCCAAGAAGAGACAAACGTGCTTCGTTAAGGTTTAACCCCAGCAAGTTTGGAATATCTACTTCACTGGCACCCATACCGTCGCCTAAAACAAGATTCACTTTAGAGCCTTTTGGAATTTCCTGGCCTGAAGCCATTGCGCGTCCGTTATAAGAAATGCTTAAAACTACATCGCGGGCAACGTCCGATTTATAAGTGGTATCGCCTAATTTAAGTCCGTAATTATTTATTATGGAACGAGCTTCCAAAAAGGTTTTACCGCTAATTTCCGGGAAGTTGATCTTGGGTGCAAGACGTGTGATAATGGTCAGGTAAATAGTACGATTGATCTTGACATTGGTATTCGGGTCGGGATCTTGCTCTACTACCATACCCGGTTCCTTATCTATTAAATAAACGGAGTCAATTTGATATCTGAATCCTTTCGATTCAAGCAACTGTATTGCATCTGTAACAGCTAAGCCCTTTAATTTAGGCACTGGCAATCCTTCCCCGTGCCGCGTATAAAAATTCAGGCTGTAAAAGATGACAAGTAATAGTGTAAAAACGGAAACAACGGCTATTATGAGGTTTTTACGAAAAGTCTTTGTTCCCAGGTAAGCGAAGAATTTACTCATTATGTTTTATTGGTATCTAATCAAATTTGCCTCGCTGCATGGCTGACAGAGCAGACGGAGGATGCCAAACTTAATTTAAAAATTAAGATTTTGGAAGATAATAATTCCTTGTGCTTGTTATTCAATTGTTTTAAAAATTATATTTGGCGCCATGAAGAAGACTATCGCTTTAGTCACCGGAGGTTTTACCGGTGAGTCCGTTATCTCACTAAAAAGCGCCGATTTTGTTTACAGCAAACTCGATAAGAATAAATTTGACGTATATAGGATAGTTGTTAGCAGGGACACCTGGTTTTATGAGGATGCTCAGACTAATAGAACGGAAATAAATCGGAATGACTTTTCAATCCGCCTATCGGACCGGTCTATAACCTTTGATGCCGCTTTTATTATTCTTCATGGCTCTCCGGGAGAAGATGGAAAATTACAGGGTTATCTTGATATGATCAATATTCCCTATACCAGTTGCGATGCACTTACTTCAGCTTTAACAATGAATAAGGGCTACACCAAAGCAATTGTTGACGGCATAGAAGAGCTATTTATTGCAAAATCAATCCAGCTATTCGAGAATTCTGTAGTCAATATTGACAAGGTTACCTCGCAGCTAAAGCTTCCTTATTTTATCAAACCTAACAACGGGGGAAGCAGCATTGGAATGAGCAAAGTGAAGGATAATGATGAGCTGGCCCGAGCTCTGACTAAAGCGTTTGATGAAGATACCCAGGTTCTGGTAGAGGAATTTATTAATGGGAGGGAGTTCTCGGTTGGTATCTATAAAGGTATCGCCGGGATTGAAGTACTTCCCGCAACAGAAGTGATCAGTCCGAAAGAGTTTTTCGATTTCGAAGCCAAGTACACTCCGGGCATGACTGAAGAGATCACCCCCGCCCGAATGACTGACCAGGAGAGGGAGCGTGTTGTCAGGATAGTCAGTAAAGCCTACGAGGTTTTAAACTGTAAAGGAATGGTGCGTATTGATTACTTTCTGGAACATGAGACCGGCAATTTTTATTTCGTGGAGATAAACACTATCCCCGGCCAAACAGCAACCAGTTTCATCCCACAACAGGTTAAAGCAGCCGGAAAAGATATTACTGAATTTTATACTGAGCTTATTAATAGTTGTTTGTTAGGTGATTAGATTGTTAGGTTTTTAGTTTGTTGGTTAATTCGGTGGCTGGTTTACTAGAATTCTAATTAACCATCTTACATTACTAAATACTAACCACCTAACAAACTAAACACCTAACCAACTAAATGGAATATCGTTCAATCATTTCTTCAGAAACCTTTGTTCCCCGACCTGTATTTATATCGATCATTACGTAATCGAACCAGCCGTCGCAAGCAACTTTCTTGGTTTTATGAATGGTAATAACAAAACTTACGCGGCATCCCTTGGAATTGATGGTATCAATCCCAGTCTCTACTGTAAAGGTATCACCCAATCCTAATGGCCTTTTGTAATCAACATAGGCCGTTTTTACAACCCATCCATATCCACCGGACAAGAACTCTTCCATCGGCATACCGTAGTTAGCTTCCATCTGCTCATATCGGGCGGCCAGCACGTAATCAAAATAAGTACTGTTATGAACGTGATTGAACATGTCAATATCGTCTGGACGAACTTTAAATTCTGTTTTAAATCTGCTGTATACTATCGGTGATTCCATGGATCAAATTTGTGTTTTAATAACGTTAAACTAAAATTTCACTCTTATCTTATTAATATTTTCCTATTAAGTTTTGCCCATCTGTTAGTTCTCATTATTTATTGCCAGACCTTACAATCTTTTCAAGCGGGGCTGCAACGAATTCCCTCCTCATAAAAATCTTGGCTGATCTTATTTCTTTGTCCTAAGGGGCTGAAAAACCAGCCATCCTCAAAACAGACTGAATTCTGGAAGGTCGGTTATAGTTTAAGTCGGTGCTAACCATATACTCGCTATATTATAACAGGGTGTTAACTATATCCTGATCGAAGGATGACATAGTAAGCACATAGTAAGGACATAGTAAGCATATGGTAAGTGTAAAAGAAAAGGCGAGTTTTTTAGAGGACCTTAAACGTCATTTCTTATTGCTAATGATTTGAGAAAACAGCTTAAGCACGGCTAATTGAAACGGCTTCAATCTTTAGATAAATAGCATCCTTCTCTCTTTTTATTCTCGAAGAGAGTCTGCAAGACCTTCTATGGCTATTTTTATCTTCTGTGGTTTTTAACCAGGCATTCCGGTTACAGAATACCTCTGGCAGATATGATAATTAAAACCTTTGAAATTAGACGGCAAAAATCTATCTTTGCGCCTAATTGTTCAATTATAAATCGCTTTAATATTATTCAGGTAATGTATTTAAGTAACGAATTCAAGGCAGAAATTTTTGCCAAACATGGTAAAGGCACAACTGACACAGGTTCAGCCGAAGGTCAGATCGCATTGTTTACCGCGCGTATTGCTCATTTAACCGGGCACTTAAAGAATAACAGAAAAGATTTTTCTACTCAGTTATCTCTTCAAAAATTAGTTGGTAAGCGTCGTGCTTTATTAGCGTATCTCTTCAAAAAAGATATTAACCGTTACCGTGCTATTATTAAAGCATTGGAATTAAGAGATATTATTAAATCTATTTAATATCAGAAAACCATTGTTAAGCCATCTCAGCTGAGATGGCTTTTTAATTTCAAAAAACTAAAGTCAATATACAATTGAAGCGTTCAAAAGAGGAAAAGCGCTTCGTAAACAACACAAGATGAGTTATAACGCAATTAAGAAAACATTTGATCTGGGCGATGGCCGTATGATCGAAATTGAAACAGGAAAATTAGCTAAACAGGCTGATGGATCTGTTGTAGTACGCATGGGTGACACCATGTTACTTGCTACTGTCGTTTCTACAAAAGGAGCGAAAGCAGGTGTTGATTTTCTGCCCTTATCGGTAGATTATCAAGAAAAGTACGCCTCTACAGGACGTATTCCAGGTGGTTTTTTACGTCGTGAAGCACGTTTATCTGATTATGAGGTATTGATATCGCGTCTGGTTGACCGTGCATTACGCCCAATGTTTCCTTCGGATTACCATTCTGACACCCAGGTGATGATCTCTTTGATCTCGGCTGACAAAAATATAATGCCTGACTGCCTTGCAGGTTTGGCAGCTTCAGCAGCAATTGCAGTTTCAGATATTCCTTTCAACGGGCCGATCTCTGAAGTTCGTGTTGCTAAGATAGACGGCAAGCTGGTTATCAATCCATACCTGAGCGATTTACAGCGTGCTACTTTAGAATTCCTGGTTGCAGGTACTGAGCACGATATTGTGATGGTGGAAGGTGAAGCTAATGAGATTTCTGAAGCTGAAATGGTTGAAGCTATCGAATTTGCTCACAAAGCGATAGTTATCCAGGTACAAGCTCAAAAGGAATTAGCTGAAATGGTTGGTAAAACGGTTAAACGTGAATATAGTCATGAGACTAACCTGCCAGAGCTTAGAGAAAGAGTATTCGCTGCCACCTACGATAAGGTTTACGCAGTTGCAAAAAGCAATTCAGGTAAACAAGAGCGTGGTGATAAATTCGGCGAAATACTAATGGCATTTATTGAGTCATTAGGCGAGGAGCTTACCGATGAAGTTGGTTTCCTTTCTAAGAAATACTTCCACGATGTTCAGTATGATGCAATCCGTAACCTGGTACTTGACGAAGGGATTCGTTTAGATGGCCGTGATTCACGTACCGTTCGTCCTATCTGGAGTGAGATTGGTTACTTGCCATCTGCTCACGGATCTGCAGTGTTCACACGCGGAGAAACTCAGGCATTAACAACTGTTACTTTAGGCGCTAAGTCTGATGAGCAGCTTATTGATGGTGCGTTCTTTAACGGTTACCAAAAATTCCTTCTTCACTACAATTTCCCTGGTTTCTCAACCGGAGAAGTTCGGCCTAACCGTGGTGCTGGTCGTCGTGAAATTGGACATGGTGCCCTGGCGATGCGTTCATTAAAGCAGGTGCTGCCTGATGAGGACGATAATCCGTATACAATTCGTATCGTATCTGATATTTTAGAATCAAACGGTTCTTCATCAATGGCTACTGTTTGTGCTGGTACATTGGCACTGATGGATGCAGGTATCAAAATTAAAGCACCTGTATCAGGAATTGCCATGGGTTTGATCACTGATGAGAAAACTGGTAAATACGCTATCTTATCTGATATCTTAGGTGATGAAGATCATTTAGGAGATATGGACTTTAAAGTTACAGGTACTGAAAAAGGTATAGTAGCTTGCCAGATGGACTTGAAAATCAATGGATTAAAGTGGGAAGTGTTAACTGCTGCTTTAGAACAAGCTAACGAAGCCCGTCTTCATATCTTAAATGAAATGAAGAAGACTATCGGTCAGCCTCGTGAGGATTACAAGCCACACGCTCCGCGTATTGTTACCCTAAAAATTGATAAAGAATACATTGGTGCTGTTATCGGACCCGGTGGAAAGATTATTCAGGAAATGCAGCGTGAGACTGGTGCAACTATCGCTATCGAAGAAAAAGATAACCAGGGTATCATCCAGATCTTTGCTGATAACAAAGAAGCTATTGATAAAGCAGTAAGCCGCATCAGAGCTATTGCAGCAAAACCAGAAGTTGGAGAAACCTATGAAGGTAAAGTTAAAACGATTATGCCTTTTGGTGCTTTCGTTGAGATTATGCCAGGTAAGGATGGTTTATTACACATTTCTGAGATCGACTGGAAACGCTACGAGACGATGGAAGGTGTACTGAATGTTGGAGATACCGTTACCGTGAAATTGCTTGATGTAGATAAACAAGGTAAACTTAAGTTATCGCGTAAAGCTTTATTACCAAGACCTCCGCGTACGGAAGATCAGAAAAGCCAGGAAGCTCCAAAACAATAAATAGTATTTAAAGTAATTTAAAACCCGTCCCTGTACCTAGGGGCGGGTTTTTCTTTTGCCTAAAATTTTGTAAATTGCAGTGCATTATCAATTGCGCCCTGCAGTGGAAAAGGAACACAAAAACTTCGTTAATGAGCCCAACTCCGATTATGAGAAAGGTGAAACTGAGTTATTAAAATCAGCTTTAAAACGTACCTATGAGGAGCGGTTCCATATGATGACCACCCTCATGAAAATGAATATTATGTTCCGCAAAGCTGAGATAAAGCATAAAACCCTGTCTTCCTAATAATTAATATGGATGTTTTTGACAGTGAGTTGCTTCGTTTCTGGAAAATAGCAAACCAATCCCAATTAAGATACATCATGATAGGCGGCGTTGCGACCAATTTACATGGTTACCAACGCACCACCGCAGATATTGATATCTGGATTGAAGATTCTGAAATAAACCGCAAAAGGCTTAGGGATGTTTTTAGAGAATACGGATGGGGTGACTTTGACTCCTTTAAAACGATGCAGTTTATTCCCGGATGGACTTCTTTTAATCTAAATAATGGCATCCGACTGGATATTATGACAGCTGTTAAAGGCTTAGATAAAGGTTTTGAGTACTATCTGGAGATGGCTTCAATAGCGACTATTTATGATACTGATATTCCCTTTTTACATATAAATCATCTGATCGAATCAAAAGAAGCCGCCGATCGACCAAAGGACAAGATAGACGTAGCCGAGTTATATAAAATTAAGGACATCCTGAATGATGACCAGAAAAATTAACTTATTCTGACGGTACTAATTCTTTAATATCTGTAATTTCGCCATATGAACCATTTAATTGCCCCCTCTGTATTATCTGCTGATTTCGCTAACCTGCAAACCGATATTGAAATGATCAATGCCAGCGCGGCCGATTGGTTTCATATCGATATTATGGATGGAGTTTTTGTGCCAAACATGTCCTTTGGATTCCCTGTGTTGAACGCCATCAATAAACATGCGACAAAGCCTCTTGATGTTCATTTGATGATCGTGGATCCTGATCGGTATCTTGAGCAATTTAAGAATGCGGGAGCAGCTAATATCACCGTCCACTACGAGGCATGTACTCACTTACATCGGACTATACAAGCGATAAAATCCCTGGGTTGCAAGGCCGGCGTAGCTATCAATCCGCATACCCCGGTTCAGGTACTTGAGGATATTATCGAAGATTTGGATCTGGTTTGTATTATGTCAGTGAACCCTGGCTTTGGTGGCCAGAAATTTATCAATAACACCTACAAGAAGATTAAGACGCTAAGAATGTTAGCCTCAGGTCGTAATGACGGACTTCTCATCGAGGTTGATGGCGGAGTTGGCAGTAATAACGCTTTGGCACTTCTACAAGCAGGCGCTGATGTGCTGGTTGCCGGTAATGCAGTTTTTGCTGCTCCTGATCCAGCCGGTGCCATTTCTGAACTTAAAAATATATCGGCAGCACTTCACAATGCATAAATAGGGTATATTGTCTGTTCAAACATCAGTGGTTATTTTTTTACATTTATTACTCTGTATGAACATAAGCCCTTTTTAGTGAGATATTTTCTGGTCGCAGTACTTACAGTTTTAGCTAATTTTGCAATAGCCCAAAATAACTTCCCTTTAACCGGGCACGTTTATAGTGATAAATCAGAACCCCTTGCCGGTGTATCTATTCGTATTCAAGGCACCCCAATAGTCACACAAACTGACGAGCGGGGATTTTACAGCTTGCTTGTTCCTGGGTCAAGAGCAATAATACATGTCAGTCGCGTGGGATACAAAACTGTATCGCTCGAGATAGGCTTAATTACAGGAAAACCCAACAAACAGGACATCAAATTAAGTCCCGACCTAAGAACTTTGGATGAAGTGCAGGTTAGCGGCAACAGGCAGAATAACAAAAATACGCTTGGAATCAATGCTGGCGTGTTACAGTCCCTGCCTTCCGTGTCAGGGAATTTTGAATCGATCTTGAAAACCCTTCCTGGCGTCTCATCTAATAATGAATTGAGCTCCCAATACTCTGTTCGTGGAGGTAACTTCGACGAGAATCTGGTGTATGTAAACGACGTTGAAATCTATCGTCCCTTGCTGATCAGGAACGGGCAGCAGGAGGGGTTGAGCTTTATCAATCCCGAACTTGCCGGACAAGTTAAGTTTTCAGCAGGAGGCTTTGAAGCACGATATGGTGATAAGCTATCGTCCGTTCTTGATGTAAAGTATTTGCGTCCCGATAGCAACAGCATCACTGCAAGCCTGGGCTTACTCGGTAATTCGGTTACCCTCAAACTTCCGTATAAACGGAATTACTTGCTTGCCGGCATCAGGTTGAAGGACAATAGGTCCGTACTAAATACCCAGGATATAAAGGGCAGCTATCAACCTCAATTTTCTGATTACCAGGTTGTTTATGCGGGAGATCTAAATAATAAGATCAGCTATTCTGTAATGGGAAACTACAACCTGAGTAGCTTCTCGCTAGAACCCGAAAGCAGGGAAACGAAGTTTGGAACATTCAATGAAGTGCTCCGACTACAGGTCGATTATCAAGGCAAAGAGGCCGACCGGTATGAAACGTTAATGGGTGCATTTTCAATGGTCTATGCCCCCACAGCCACTCTCAACTTCAAATGGATAACCTCGGCATTCAGAATTACAGAACAAGAGCGCTTTGATATTGAAGGCCGGTATATTTTCGATGAAATTGAAACGGATATCGGGAATCCTGCCTTTGGAACAGTCAGAGCAAATAGGGGTATCGGTTCTAACCTCGATTATGCACGTAACAAATTAAAAGCAGGAATTTACAGTACCGAAATAAAAGCTTATCGTCAACTTCGCCGGTCATTCTGGGAATCGGGCATCCGATTCCAGGTTGATGATATCGACGACCAGCTTAATGAATACCAGGTTATCGACTCTGCAGGTTACATTCTTCCAGTGAATCAGGATGCTTTACTACTTACCAATGTGGTGTTCGCAAGCAACCAGCTAGTCACCAGGCGACTTAGCGGCTTTCTGCAGAATTCAATGGAGCTCAATCCCTGGTTAACTCTCTCAGCAGGCCTACGGGCTAATTATAGTTCATTTACCAGGGAAGTATTAATCAGCCCAAGGATCACTCTTGCATATCAGCCTCAAACTAAGAATGACCTGCTTCTGAGGCTTTCTGGGGGTGCATACCATCAACAGCCTTTTTACAGGGAGTTCAGGAATTTAAACGGATCTATTAATCATGCTGTTAAGGCCCAACGCTCATGGCACTTTTTAGGAGCTGCTGATTATAGTTTTCCGGCACTGGGTACTGAACTAAAATTCAGTACAGAACTGTACTACAAACATTTAAGCAATCTGACGCCGTATAAGATTGAAAATCTTCGAATCAGATATCTTGCTGATCAGCAATCAGAGGGATATGCTACCGGGGCTGATTTCAACCTTAGCGGTCAGTTTGTACATAATCTTGAGTCTTCATTTCGTTTATCATTTATGAAAACGGCTGAAGATATTGAGGGAGACTTCTTTTATGACAAGGATGCCGGAGGAAATCAGGTAAAGGTGGAGCCGGGATATTTAAAACGGCCATCTGATCAGCGGGTAAATGCTTCGATCTTTTTTCAGGATAGACTTCTGAACAGCCCATCTAATAAAGTGCATCTAACGTTGTTATACGGGGCTGCTTTGCCAATTGGTCCACCGGCGACAGCGCGATATCGGGATGTTTTTAAGATTCCAGCCTACAAAAGAGTTGATATCGGTTTTTCAAAAGATTTTATTGAGCGGAAAAATAAGACTAAACTAACTTTTTTAGACCACTATTTTGAATCGCTGATAGCCTATGCTGAAATATTCAATTTGCTGGACATCAACAACACTGTATCCTACCTTTGGATAAAAGATGTGAACAATAACCAGTATGCGGTTCCCAATTATTTAACATCAAGACAATTCAATTTTCGTATTATTGCCAAAATAAAGAGCAATTGATTATTTCAACAAAAATGAAGTTTCCAACACTTTCAATGTGTAAATAATAATCTCCTAATTTTGACGCTATAAAAATAAGATCATGAAATATAACTTCGGTGCAGGTCCCTGCATCTTACCCAATGAAGTCTTTAAACAAGCTGCTCAAGCTGTCATCGAGTTTAACCCAACTGGTTTATCAATCTTAGAAATTTCACATCGTACTCCTGAATTCGAAGCGGTGGTTGATGAAACCGTACGCTTAGTTAAAGAACTATTGAATGTGCCTGAGGGATATTCAGTACTGCTATTGCAGGGCGGTGCAAGTTTGCAGTTTGCGATGGTTCCTATGAATTTACTTGGAGAAAACCAAAGCGCTGCTTATCTGGATACCGGAGTTTGGGCTACTAAAGCAATTAAAGAGGCTAAATTGATCGGCAATGTGAATGTTGTGGCTTCCTCTAAAGATAAGAATTACACATTTATCCCAAAGGATTTCCAGATTCCTGAAGACTCTGCATATTTCCACTGTACATCAAACAACACTATCTACGGTACTGAGTTGATGAACTTTCCCAAAACATCTGTACCTGTAGTGTGTGACATGTCATCAGATATCTTAAGCCGGAAAATTAACGTCACAGATTTTGACCTGATCTATGCAGGCGCACAAAAGAATATGGGTCCAGCAGGTGTAACCCTGGTCATAGTAAAAGATGAGATCCTTGGAAAAATTGACAGAAAGATCCCTTCTATGCTTGATTATAAAGTGCAGATTGATGGGGGATCAATGTATAATACACCGCCCGTATTCGCTATTTATGTATCTATGCTTAACCTTCGCTGGTTAAAAGCAAAAGGTGGTGTTGAGGAAATTGAACGTGAAAATATTAACAAGGCAGAGTCACTCTACCGTGAAATTGATCGGAATCCGCTTTTCAAAGGTACTTGCAAAGTAGAAGACCGGTCCCGTATGAATGTTTGTTTTGTAATGGAGAATCGTGAGCTTGAAAAACCATTCTTAAAATTTACAGAGGAACGCGGTATTGTTGGCTTAAAGGGCCACCGCAGTGTTGGTGGTTTTCGTGCGTCAATGTACAATGCCTTACCAATAACCAGCGTTCATGTTCTGATAGACGCGATGCAGGATTTTGAACAAAAACACAAGTAGGGATGGATAAACGAAGAGGGAGCAAAGAGCAAGGAGAAAATGACGAATAACTAAAAAGTTTGCCTCGTTGTCCCTTACTCTTTAGCCTTTGTTCTTAAATCTTTGTTCTTTACTCTTAGTTCTTTAATCTTTACTCTTTTTTCTTTACTCATAAAAACAATCATATGTTACGTATACTGGCCAATGATGGCATTGATCCGATAGGAAAAAAACTACTTGAAGAAGCAGGCTTTGAAGTTGACACCAATCACATTCCTCAAGCCGACCTTGCAGAAGGCCTGAAAGCATACGATGCAATTACTGTTCGAAGCGCCACGAAAGTACGGAAGGAATTAATTGACGCTTGTCCGAATATCCGGTTAATTGGCCGGGGAGGAGTAGGTATGGATAACATAGATGTGGATTATGCCCGCTCTAAAGGATTGGCTGTGGTTAATACACCCGCCTCGTCTTCGCTTTCGGTAGGAGAACTGGTGTTCGCTCATTTATTTAACGGTATCCGTTTTCTATATGACTCCAATAGAAGAATGCCTGTTGAAGGTGATTCAAAATTCAATGATCTAAAGAAAGCTTACGCAAAGGGAATAGAGCTTCACGGTAAGAAGATCGGTATTATCGGATTTGGCCGTATTGGTCGCGAAACGGCAAAAATCGCATTAGGGTTAGGTATGGAAGTTTTGGCTTTCGATTTATTTGAAGTGCCTTCCCACCTGGAACTGGCGCTTGCCGGCAATATTAAAGTTTCCTGTCCGGTTCAAACCGTAACTATGGATGAACTTTTGCGGAACTCTGATTTTATTAGTTTACACGTGCCATACGCAGAGAAACCAGTATTAGGTGAAGAGGAATTTGCAATAATGAAAGATGGTGTAGGAGTCGTTAATTGTTCACGTGGTGGCACTCTCGATGAGGATGCTTTGCTAACTGCTTTGAACTCAGGGAAAGTAGGTTTTGCTGGTTTAGATGTATTCGATAATGAACCAACACCGAGAACGGAAATTCTAACCCACCAGCGAATATCCCTTACCCCACACATCGGTGCATCAACCAATGAAGCTCAGGAAAGAATCGGTACGGAACTTGCAAACCTTATCATTGATTTTTTTAAAACTAAATAGTAGTAAGTAACATTGAGCTTAGTTTAGATTTTTAGAAAAGCTCTATAAGGAAGTTATGATAGTTTCAGGTAATGCATGCCCAGAATAAAGCCATTTAAAGGAATTCGGCCCAATCCTGAATTTGTAAACAGGGTTGTGCTCGAATTAGAAAATCTCAATCTGGAAACAGCTAAAGCTATCAGAGAAGAGAACCCTTATTCATATGTGAATATGTTGGTTCCAAAAGTAGACAACAAGTTTTTGCGGGGTTCTAAACGTGAGCTGGCTTACAAAAAGATCACCGAGAACTTTGAAGACTTTTTAGAGGATAAGATCCTGATTCGCGATATTAAACCCGCGCATTATATCTATCGCATCGAGCATAGAGGCATTACTCAAACAGGAATCTGGACCTGCACATCTATAGATGATTATCTTAATAATACCGTAAAAAAGCATGAGCTCACGCGTCCTGACCGTGAAAACGCGCTGATAGATTATTTGCAGCAGACAGGAGTAGATGCAAATCCGGTGTTGATCACTTATCTTCAGGATGACCGGATTGATACGTTTATTCGGAAACGAACAACCGTTTTAGCTGACCTGGATTTTACAACAGAAGAGTCTCATCATCAACTTTGGAAAATCGATATGGAAGCTGAAGTTAACGAATTAACTAGTGCTTTCGCTAAATTATCGGATACGTATATTGCTGACGGACATCATCGGGCGGCTGCGGCCTCTCTGTTAGGAATAAAACGGCGGAGACTGAATCTTAAGCATAAGGGCGACGAAGAGTATAATTTCTTCACCTCAGTATATATGGCTGCAGGTCAGCTTGAAATATTTGAATTCCATCGTCTTGTAAAAGATACCGGACCCTATCTAAACGAGCAATTCTTATCGCAGCTGTCAGAAAATTTTGAAGTTAAACGATCTGAGATCCAAGTCAAGCCTACCCATCTGCATGAATTCGGAATGTATTTGGACAAGACCTGGTATTTCCTAACTCCATTACCACATACATACAACAACGAAAGCCCCACTGCAGAGTTGGATGTTACTATTCTGCAAGATTTCCTGCTTGAACCTATCCTTAAGATATCAGATCCCCGTACTGATTCAAGGATCTCTTTTTTGGGAGGAATGACCCCAATAAAGGAGTTAGTAGAAATGGTCGACAAAGGCGAGTTTGCTATAGCCTTCACCTTATTTCCGACTTCCATTAAACAACTGATCAAGGTTGCTGATGCGGGGGAGGTGATGCCACCAAAGTCAACCTGGTTTGAACCTAAATTTCAATCAGGATTAGTTATCCATGAGATCAATTAGGCACAGGGTAATTAATCTAGTAAATAAGTTTTACCTTTTTCTGCGATTTCAACCTGGAAGGTGTTATTAAAAAGAGCCTCCTGCAGACTTTCCATTGAAGAAACCTCGCCATGCACTAAGAATACCTTTTTCAATCTTCCATTCGGCTGTTGATTCACGAAATTTAGAAGGTCATCATGGTCGCCATGACCGCTAAAGAGATCAGTCTGTTTAATCGTAGCATAGACAGAAAGTTCACGGTGCCGGATAGTAACAATTGGATCGCCTCGTAGTAAACGATAACCTAGAGTGTTTTTAGAACAATATCCTATAAAAAAAATGGTGCAGTAATAATTCTGAATGTTATGGTAGAGGTGATCCTGTATACGTCCGCCTTCTAGCATTCCAGCTGAGGAGATAATGATACAGGGTTCGAAATAGTTGCTTATAGCCTTGCTAGCTTCCATATCCTGTATGTATTCCAAGTTATCAAATTCAAACTCATCACCCTCCTGATGATAGAACTCCTGTGCTTCCGCATTAACAAGGTGATGGTGCTTTCGAAAGATCTCGGTTGCATAAGTTGCCATAGGACTATCAACAAATACTTTCACCCGCGGCAGTAGGCCCTTGCTAAAAAGCCTGTTTAAGGAGTAGACGAGGGCTTGCGTACGTCCAACACTAAATGCGGGAATAATAAGCCGGCCCGGGGTCTTAATGCAAGCCTCATTGACTGTTTCAGTAAGCATTTCCTCGATCGTGTTCGTCGCCTTATGCTTCCTGCCTCCATATGTCGATTCTAATACCAGGTAATCAACAGAGGGCAGGTCCTCAGGATCGTTTAAAACCGGGTAATTTTTCCTTCCAATATCACCACTGAAAGCGATAGTTTTGGTTTGCCCGTTTCGAGAAATGGTTAGCACTGCCGATGCCGCTCCAAGCAAATGCCCCACCGGAATAAAGGTTAGAGAAGCGTCTCCATTTATTCTAAATGGCTTATTGAATCCAATGGTCACAAACCTGTCAACAGTTTCCATCACATGCTTATGCAAATATAAGGGCTTTGGACCTGATATATTCCCGCGCTTACCACGGCGTTGTTTTCGCTGTTTATTTAAGAAGATGTTCACCGAATCAAGCAGCAAAAGTTCAGTAAGATCGGCAGTGGGCGGCGTGCATAGAATCTGACCTGCAAAACCCATCCTTACTAAAGTTGGCAAATTGCCCGAATGGTCAATGTGGGCATGTGTCAGGATAACCACATCAATCTCTTCCGGAGAAAACGGAAACTGCTCATTCTTCTCCAACCATGTATCCCGTTCGTAATCAAGCCCGCAATCCACAAGGATCTTGTAGTTGTCCAGATCCAGCAGATGCATACTTCCGGTAACTTGTTGTGCAGCGCCCCAAACGGTAAGTTTCATTAAGAGAGATTTGAGTAGTGAGATGTAAGTACTGAGATATGAGTATTGAGATATGAGTATTGAGATGTCAGTACTTACATAGAAGTATTGAGACCTAGTTTCTTAATTGTGAATTAGTGGTTATTATACTTCAAACTGCAATCCGCTTAGATAGCGATAAAGTCCCTGATCTATCTGCAGTAATTCATCATGCGTACCACTTTCAATCACCTTTCCTTTTTCAAGGACAACAATTTTATCGGCTTCCCGAATGGTCGAGAGGCGATGGGCTATGATAATTGAAGTACGATTTTTCATTAATTCTTCCAGTGCTTCCTGAACCAAACGTTCAGATTCTGAATCAAGCGAAGAAGTAGCTTCATCAAGAATGAGGATCGCCGGATCCTTAAGTAATGCTCTCGCGATAGCGATACGTTGACGCTGCCCACCTGATAGTTTAACGCCACGTTCACCAACAAGCGTCTCATAGCCTTCAGGAAAGCCACTTATAAAGTCATGTGCATTAGCCCGCTGCGCAGCAGAGATCACCTCATCACGCGAGGCGGTTAATTTACCATAGGCTATATTTTCGTATATTGATCCGCCAAATAACAACACGTCCTGCGGAACTATTGCTACCTGGTTACGGATATCAGTCAGGGAAAACTCTTTGGAAGATTTACCGTCGAACAACAAACTGCCGGCCTGTGCATCATAAAAACGAAGGATCAAGCCGGCTATAGTTGATTTACCCGCACCACTTGGTCCCACGATCGCAACCTTTTCACCAGATTGGGCTTTAAACGAAACCCCATTTAATACAGTGATTTCACTGCGTGACGGATACGCAAATTCAATATTATTGAACTCCAGAGAGCCATTAATTTTATGACGGACTACATTGTCATCTTTATTAATGGAAATCGGCTCATTTGCCTCGGCTAATATCTCAAGTACCCGCTCACTAGCCCCGAAAGCCTTTTGCATTGTTGCGTACAACTCAGGAAAGCTACCCATTGCCGCACCCACAAAAGTGGAAAGCAGAATGAAGGTAACCATGCTGGCCATACTAATCTCGCCCGATTGTACCAGGTGAGCACCATACCAGACTACAGTAACAATGGTTCCTAACAGACAAAAGATTATAAACGATGCGAAAATACCACGGAACTTTGCGCCTCTCAGTGCGATAACAACTACCTCACGAATACTTTTGTTGTAACGGTACACCTCATAGGTCTCATTAACAAAAGCTTTAACGTTAGAAATTCCCTGTAAAGTTTCCTCAACTATTGTATTGGATTCAGCCAATTTATCCTGGGCCTGACGCGATAGCTTCCTGATAAAGCGACCAAAGATTACTGCTATAACCACAAATACCGGTAATACCGATAAAAGCATTAATGTAAGCTTTCCGGAAACCAATACCAGAAAAATAACGCCGCCAATAAAGGTGATTGTCTGCCTGATCATCTCAGCCAGAGTAGTGGTAATGGCATCCTGGATCTGTGAAAGATCCGCTGAAAGACGACTGTTTAACTCTCCAACCCGACGCTGGTTGAAGAAATTCATAGGCAAAGTGATCAGTTTAAAATAAGTGTCCCTGCGTATATCTGCAAGCCCCTTTTCAGCTACTTCAACAAACAATGTGATCCGGAAAAAAGAGAAAATAGCCTGGATAAATAAAACACCCAGTAAAGTAAGCGCAACAGTGTTCAGATCGCTGGGAAAATAATCGAGGATCTCCTGAGACATATCTCCGCCCTGCACAGGTGCAGTAGTGGTACCTATTAAACGGCCCATTAGCAATGGGAACAAGAAGAAACTAGCGCTCGAAAGAATCAGAAATATAAAGCCCAGGAAAAACTTCCACCTGTAAGGTTTTAAATAGCTAAGCAAACGAACCACCTGTTGAATACTTTCTTTATTTATTTTTGCTTTAGGTAGTTCTTCAGCTTGTGCGTTCCCGCTGTTTAATCTGGATCTTGCCATTAAATGGATTTGTAAGTGTCAGTTTTATGACGGCTGCAAAATTAGGTTTAATTTGATCATTGTTCCATATAGATACATCAGTTTTTAGTCAATTTATACCCTGGATCAAAACCTGTTTCGAGGTTATACATATCTTCGGGCATTTCAGCATAAAGTTGAACTTGGTTGATGTCCGATTTATACAACATCCTTAAAAGTATTTGTTATCCATTTGCTTAAAATAGCATACCATCCGCTCTACGTTCATCCTTTACCAGAGGGACATCGCTTTCCAATGCTTAAGTATGAGCTCATCCCCGGACAACTGCTTTATGAAGGTGTCATTACGGATGATAACCTTTGGCCGCCCGATATCATCGATGAGGAGTTCATTTTATCAACTCATGACACCAAGTATTGGGAACGGATGCGAGATCATAAACTTTCGGCAGCTGAGGAAAGGCGAATAGGTTTCAAATTATCTCCGATGCTCGTTGAGCGTGAAATGAGGATTGCACAGGGAACTATCGATACCAGTATTGCCGCATTTAATGCCGGTATTGGGTTTAACGTAGCAGGCGGAACCCATCATGCCGGCAGCAACTGGGGCGAGGGCTTCTGTTTATTAAATGATCAGGCTATTGCAGCGAACTATCTTCTGGATAAAAAACTGGCTACCCGTATTCTCATTGTGGATCTGGATGTACACCAGGGCAATGGTACAGCAGAGATTTTTAAAAATGAGAAAAGAGTATTTACGTTCTCAATGCATGGCCAGAAAAACTTTCCGTTCAGAAAAGAGGCCTCAGATCTGGATATTGGGCTTGACGACGGAATTGAAGACGAAGAATATCTAAACCTTCTTCGGGCGAACCTAACAAGCTCTTTTGAAAGCTTTAAGCCTGATTTTGTTTTTTACCTGGCTGGTGTGGATGTGTTAGCAACGGATAAATTAGGCAAACTTTCGCTAAGTACCGCTGCTTGCCAGGAACGTGACAAAGTTGTTTTTAATCTATGTCTGAACTATAATACTCCGGTACAGGTGAGCATGGGAGGAGGGTATTCACCACGGATTAACGATATAATTCAGGCGCATTGCAACACGTTTAAAACTGCTATTCAACTTTATTTTTAAGGGTTAACCAACTGGTATAATAAAAGCCAGTCAATAGATTATTGACCGGCTTTCTACATTTTACAATTGTTTTTTGGGAGGCAGGTTGAATGCGACAGCATCGTGTTCAAAATGTCCCTTGTGTGATCCGTCACAAAAAGGCTTATTTTCGGAAAGTCCGCATCTACAGATTGAAACCAAATCTCTGCCGGCAAGATCATATATATTGCCATTTTTATCTACTATCTCAAAGTCACCTTCAACTCGCAAAGAACCGTTATTGTTCACTGTAATTTTTGTATTTCCCATCTTCGTATTTATTTTCGCGCTAAAATAAGAACTACATTCGGGCTTTTCCTATTCAATACTAAAACGCAACATTTAAAATTTGCGACTATCGCGGGATAGCAGTACCCGTCAGTTCTAGCACACAATACACATGAAAGTTTCTAAAAGTAAATACCTATTAATTATTGTCGCAATAGCCGGATTGATCTGGATGATCAAAGATTCATTTACTCAACCAGGGGTTAAGGATTTGAAAGGAAACTTTACTGAAACGGCATTTTACCGAAATGAAAATAACACAGGGCCTGTGCTGCGTGTCTATTCCGTTAGGGTGTCAGACACATTATATAACGAGATGATCGCCTATGGAAATCTGATGCCGCATACCAAATACGGAACGACTACCGTTTACTTTTTCAGGAACACCTCACAAGTTCCGAGGGTATTGAAAGGGGATGAACCGCACTTTGATGAATCTTTAGAGCCAAATTGCATCGGCGTATACCAGAAGAATGGAATGAGTAAAGTGTCATTCTCCAAGACACTAAATTAGCAAATGGGTTAAATGCTGTCAGAAGCAAATCAATTTATTTAATTAATTTGCTTTCTAAAGTAAAAAAGACATTATTTGTAACAATGAGACCAATGCCCCGCATATTTAAAAAGCAGTTTCCTGATACTTTTGCCACCCGGGTGAAAGTGCAGGCGTCATGCTGTGCGCCGGTGCATTATTCCTTCGGCTATTCTTTTCAGAAGAGCAGCAAAGACTTCATTATATAAACCCCGACCTTTTCCTGGCACGGGGTCTCATACTCCCGGTTTTTGTTTATACAAATTAATTTGAACATCCTGTTCGAAATAGAAAACACTTAAAAATCAATCTCATGTCAAATGCATTATTAATTTCAAAAAGCGATTTCGATCTTCTACAATTACATTTAACCCGAAGTGGGAGCAATCTTTCAGATTTCAATAAAACCAAGTTAAAAGAAGAATTGAAATCGGCAAAAGTAGTTAAGGATAAAGATCTGCCCGAAGATGTTGCCTCTCTAAACTCAATTGTGGGGATAAAGAACATCGAAACAGGTCAAACCTTTAAATTTCAACTAGTCTTACCCGGCGAGGCAAATTTTAAACAGCAGAAAGTGTCTGTTTTTGCGCCAATCGGCGTGGCATTACTAGGTTATCCTATAGGCTCTGAGATCCAATGGGAGATGCCCGACGGATTAAAAACATTTGAAATAATTAGTTGCGAAACTCCTCAGAAAAAAAGCTGAGATTTGCCACTTCTTAAATCTCGAGCTAACACACACAAATTAATATATGGGCCTGTTTAATATTTTCACTAAAGAAGTAGCTATTGACCTTGGTACGGCCAACACCCTGATTATCCATAACGATAAAGTTATTGTTGACGAACCTTCAATTGTAGCCTTTGACAAAACCACAAATAAAGTAATCGCCATCGGAAGACAAGCCATGCAGATGGAAGGAAAAACTCACGACAACATTAGAACCGTGAGACCGTTGCAGGACGGCGTTATTGCCGATTTTAGCGCCGCCGAACATATGCTCCGCGGAATGATCAAGATGATCAATAAAGATAAGAGCTGGTTTTTTCCTTCTTTAAAAATGGTGATCTGTATTCCTTCGGGGATTACAGAGGTAGAGAAACGGGCTGTAAGAGATTCTGCAGAAATTGCAGGAGCAAAGGAGGTGTATCTGATTCCCGAGCCTATGGCTGCCGCTATAGGTATTGGAATTGATGTGGAAGAGCCAATGGGTAATATGATTATCGATATTGGTGGGGGGACTACTGAGATAGCCGTGATTGCCCTGTCCGGAATCGTTTCCGATCAATCTATCAGGGTAGCCGGAAATACCTTTGACTCTGACATCATCCATTATATCCGTCGTCAGCATAACATCATGATTGGAGACAGGACTGCCGAAAAGATCAAAGTGGAGGTAGGCTCTGCATTGCCAGAGCTCCAGGATCCGCCATCTGATGTTGCCGTTCATGGGCGTGACCTGATGACGGGTACACCAAAACAGATTACTGTTTCCTATACGGAGATTGCGCATTGCCTGGATAAATCCATTTCGAAAATAGAAGAAGCGATATTAAAGGCACTTGAAATAACTCCACCTGAACTTTCCGCGGATATTTATCAAACAGGAATCTACCTTACAGGCGGAGGTGCAATGCTTCGGGGATTAGATAAACGAATCTCGTCAAAAACAAAACTTCCAGTGCATATCGCTGATGATCCATTGCGTGCGGTAGTTCGGGGGACAGGCATTGCCTTAAAGAATATTGGAAACTTTACCTTTCTAATGAGATAACAACATTTTTTTGATTTATCATAAATGATCAGGGTATTCGCCTGATCATTTTTTTTGCATTAGATATTCAGATGACTGGAGAGTTTGCTTTAACTATGGAAATGTTACAAGTAATTATCAAATTTGTCAGTCAATTGGAACAATCATTAATAATTTTATAATTATTAACTCAGATTATAATTAAAATGATTACGTTTGCTTGATTTCGTTAAAGAATGTGTTTTTGACAATAAATATTTGATATAATGTGTGGAATAATTGGAGTATTTGATCTGAAAAGCAAGCTTCAGGATTTACGTCCTAAAGTGTTAGAAATGGCCAAAACGGTACGTCACCGCGGACCAGATTGGTCAGGAATTTATTGTGATACCAACGTAATCCTGGCGCATGAGCGTCTCGCTATCGTTGATCCCCAATCAGGCGGCCAGCCCTTGTATAGTGAAGACCGTAATATAATACTTGCCGTTAACGGCGAAATATATAATCATATGGAGATCCGTACGGGTTTCCCGGAGTATCCTTTTCAAACTAAATCAGATTGTGAAGTTATACTTGCCTTATACAAAAGCAAGGGTGGAAAGTTTCTTGAAGACCTTAACGGAATATTTGCTTTCGCTTTATATGATAAAGAGAATGATTGCTACCTGATTGCCCGTGACCATATGGGAATTATTCCCTTATACATGGGTTGGGACAAGTTTGGCAACTTCTATGTTGCTTCCGAACTGAAAGCCCTTGAAGGTGTTTGCAGTAAGATACAAGAGTTTCTACCCGGTCATTTCATTTACAGTAAGGAAAGTCAGGAGCTTCAAAAGTGGTACAAGAGAGATTGGACTGAATACCAGAATGTAGAAGATAACGCAGCTGATATTAACGAATTGCGGAAAGCACTTGAAGAATCAGTTCACAGACAGTTAATGTCCGACGTGCCTTACGGTGTTTTACTTTCCGGTGGTCTTGACTCGTCAATCATTTCAGCCATTACAAAGAAGTTCGCTTCTAAAAGGATTGAGTCTAATGACACTCAAGCAGCATGGTATCCGCAACTGCATTCATTTGCGGTAGGACTGGTCGGTTCTCCGGATCTTGTAGCTGCCAGAAAAGTAGCAGACCATATCGGATCAGTACATCATGAAATTAACTTTTCCGTTCAGGAAGGACTGGACGCGATTAAAGATGTGATCTATCATTTGGAAACCTATGATGTGACCACCATCAGAGCCTCAACACCAATGTACCTGCTTGCGCGAGTAATTAAATCTATGGGAATAAAAATGGTTCTTTCAGGTGAGGGTGCCGATGAACTATTTGGAGGATATCTTTACTTTCACAAGGCACCTAACGCTAAAGCATTTCACGAAGAAACTGTTCGCAAACTAAGTAAGCTACATTTATATGATTGCCTGAGAGCTAATAAGTCTCTAGCTGCATGGGGAATCGAGGGCAGGGTTCCATTCCTCGATAAAGAGTTTATGGATGTAGCCATGCGCTTAAATCCCGAAGCAAAAATGGCAAAGGATGGAAAAATGGAAAAATGGATCCTGCGCAAAGCATTTGAAGATTATCTGCCCGAGAGTATCGTTTGGAGACAGAAAGAACAGTTTTCTGATGGCGTTGGCTACGGGTGGATTGACACTCTTAAAGCTACAGCCGAAACTAAAGTTAGTGATGAGGAATTAGCAAACTCTAAGTTTCGCTTTCCGATAAACCCGCCAATGTCAAAAGAAGAATATCACTACCGTACGATCTTCACGGAGCATTTCCCTTCTGATTCTGCCGCTGCCTGTGTGCCTTCTGTCAAGTCAGTAGCATGTAGCACACCAGAAGCACTTGCATGGGATGCGTCATTCCAAACAATGAACGACCCTTCTGGAAGAGCTGTTAAAAGTGTGCACAATATGGGTTATAAATAATTCAATCTATTCGAATAAAGAGAGCGGGCTTTAGAGCCCGCTCTCTTTTATGAGGACTGAAGAGCAAATCGCCGGCTTAGCCTGTCAAAACGGATGAATAGTAAACCAGCTGACACAAACAAACCAAGCGTTAAACCGTACCAGATCCCTTCGGCACCAAGGCCCAATACAATTCCTAAATAATATCCCAACGGAAGCCCTATGATCCAATAGGCCACGAAAGTGATGAAAGTAGGAATATTTACATCTCCCATCCCACGTAAAACACCGAGTCCAACTACCTGGGTTCCGTCAAATAACTGAAAAAAGCCTGCAATAATCAAAAGCTGGGCAGCAATGGCAATTACATTCTTATCTGTAGTATAAATCCACGGCAGAAACTGGTTAAATCCTATAAACAGTACGGCAGTAATCATCATAAAAGCCAGCACGATATGATAACTAGAAATTGCTGATAAGCGTAACTGTTTAAAGTTTCTACTACCAAAGCTGTTCCCTGTTTTAATGGTTGCTGCCGCCGAAATCCCGCTTGCCATCATATAAGTCATCGAAGCCAGGTTAATTGCAACCTGATGGGCTGCCTGATCAACCGCACCAATCGTTCCGATCATTATGGCGGCACCGCTAAAAGCACTCACTTCAAATGTGTATTGCATGGCAACCGGCGCCCCAATCCTCATAATGTTAATTGAGCGAAGCATATCAATGGATTTCAGGGCAAAACTGCTCAGATATCTCCTGAAGTTTTGTGACCGTAAAACGTACACCGCCATAACCACGGCCATGATACTCCGGTCGATCAAAGTACTCCAGCCAACACTTCGAATACCCATGGGCTCAATCCCGAAAAATCCTTTTACAAAAATGATCCCCAGGCAAACGTTCAAAACGTTTCCCCATATAGAAACCATCATGGCCTGTTTGGTAAAACCCAAGCCCTCAGCAAATTGCTTAAAAGTCATGAATACCATTAAGGGGATAATTGAAAATCCGAGAAGGTTAAGGTAAGGTTTGGCTTGTTTAACTACTTCCGCCGATTGGTCTAGATGGTCTATAACTGCCAAAGAACCGAAATAGACTAACACATAAAGCAGAATTCCGGATATCGCATTGATCAATAAACTGTTGGCCAGTAACTTTCCACATTCAGAAAATTGTCTTTTACCATTTTCCTGGGCTATAAGAGGGGTAAGGCCATAGGAAATACCGATTCCGATAACAAGTACAATTGTAAAAATGCTATTTACCAATGAAACAGCCGCAAGAGCGGTAGTGCCCACAAAATGCCCTATAATCACACTGTCGGCGGTATGTACCAATGTATGACCTAGTTGAAAAATCACAACGGGAACAGCCAGGTGTAAATTGCTCTGATAAAAGGGTTTATATTTTTGGTATAGCTGCTTCACAAGAATGATAAAAGGGGCGCAAATATAATGAATGAAGCGACAGTTAGCAGAAGAAGTTATTACTTAAACAGACGTTCATCGAATATAAAAGGCTCTGTCCTGAGAAGTTTGATTGTAAAGAATTCCGGATGTGCCGGATTGATCAGATAATTGGATTCGCCCGGTACTACCGCAGAGGGAACTTTTAAGATCAGCATTTTGTTGTGCTGAATAAATTGATCTCCAATTGCTTGGGTTGACGCTGAATGCGGGAAGCTTTTCCAGTCGGCAGGTAATTGATCCGGAATAATCTCCTGTATAATCGAGACCGCAGGAATTTCGATAACGCCAAGGCTGTAGTCTACCGGAACAATTCCTAACGGGGTATGAACAGCAATCTCGGTGGTGCAGAGAGCCCTTGAGTCGCCGGTATATAAGAGGGCCTTCCCCTTGCTATTCCATCGTCCACCGTAGATACTTGCCCCTTTCCCCGAAAGATCATTACAGTAATTGGTATGGCTTACCCGAAAAACGATCATGCAAGAACGCCATGTTCAATACGACCTATTTCGTCTTTTAATAACGAGATCCCGAAAGTGTTATCTAAAAGCTCTTTAGGCTTTACATTACCCAGAGCTATGTTAGTGGCATTAAGCCAGGCGTTAAACCGATTGGTATCACCAAATACCTCAACACCTTTTTTATATAGCAGGGTAATTTCAAGGATTTTTTCAGAATGAATCGGATCGAATTTCTTTTCTTCCTTTTTGTAGCGCTGCATCGTGCGCTCAGAAAGATGCAAAAATGAAGACCACTCAGAAGCGTTAAAAGGACTTTTATCTACCAGGCTCATAAAGGCCGTGAAGCTGATGCCTTGCCGCACCGTGTGTATCAGCGACATGATACTTTTATTCTCTAATGTTTGATAAGAAACAGCTGCCTCATTAAACATTGGTTTCTTTTCCATACCTAAAGATACTAAACATATATTGCAATATGGCAACAAAATTACGACATCTGTCTAGAAAGATAGTTACGCTATACAGCGGTATAAAACTCCTCTTTTTCTGTTGTATGGATTCTGATAACTCCTGACAAAACCAGGTTGACCAGTATGCGATAAGAACGACGCCGCGATAGATTTAGCATATCACTGAATTGCCTTGCGGTGATCCTTTCATGCTCATCAAGGTATTCCAGCAAGGCTTTCTCTTTAGATGAGTATTCAAGTAGCACGCCATCCCCCTTATTTTCACGCTTTAAAACGTCAACAACAATTTTGCTCGCCAAAACACTTTTGTCTTTGACCCGAATATAGACCCACCATTTTTTATCTTCACCAAGGGCATAGTGTGGCTTCATTTCACTTTCGTCAATTTCCACTACCAGCACAATCTTATCGTCGATATATACCTCTTCAAACCTCGGTTCCAAAGCAGGCTTGCTATAAAAAACAGCCGCTTTGGTGATCATATATTTCTCTTCTTCCTCTGATTTAACGCCCACAATACGGCCATCATCTGCTGCCCCAATCAGTAGTCGGCCACCTTTATTGTTAGCGTACGAAACCATTGTTTTGGCAATTTTTTCGCAGCTTGTTATTGTATTTTTAAAATCTAAGGTAGTTCCTTCACCTTCTAAAATTAGCTTCCTGATATTAGTACTCATCTTCTAAAAATTAATAAGCTACGGTCTCTTCTTCACCTTTAAAAAGATTGCGAACGTACACTTCGTTAATAACACTTGCACAGATCTCTCCATTCGCTCCTCTAATTTCCATCGGGAACGCCCTAACAAACTTACCCACCGTTTTCAGCGCCATTTCCGCTTCTAGAATATCCTCTTCAGTCAGTTCTATCTTAAAATACAAATCTGTTCTTCCAGGTTTCAAATAGTTTATTTGCGCACTTTTTAACCACACGCGTATTTTATATCCGCGGCGTATCAATACCTGGTCGAAGAGTAAAGCATAAAACGGATCTGACGCGCTGAAGATCGTTCCTCCGAAAATTGAATTATTATAATTGCTGTTTACCAGACTTTTAGAAATTTTAACTTCAACCCCTTTAAAATCTTTGTGAAATTTTTTGACCCAAATACGTTGAAAAAATAATGGAGGATAAAAGCGCATAGCCCATTTGAGCGTATTCTCGGAAAACTGCATATCGCTAAATATCCGAAACTCAAACGATCTTTAAAAGTATTCCTATAATTAATCATCCATGCTGAAAGTTGCTGATCACTTCCGGGGGTGCTTGCAAACTAACGATACCTTTCTGTTTGCCGATTTTGTTTGTAGATTAATGCCCTCAAACTTTAGCCAATGAACGCCACTTCCAATAGAAATGTTATCATACTGATCATCGTCGCTGCCCTTGGTTACTTTGTTGACATTTATGACTTGCTGCTTTTTCTGATTATCAAAAATAAAAGTTTAGCAGACCTTGGAGTTGCACCTGAAGCTATTGCTGATACTGGCTTAACGTTGATGAATTGGCAAATGGCCGGCCTACTATTGGGCGGTCTCTTATGGGGAGTACTGGGAGATAAGAAAGGACGGATCTCTGTCTTATTCGGTTCAATTATTATGTATTCACTGGCTAATATCGCCAACGGTTTTATACAGACTGTCGAAGCCTATGCTGCCTTGCGTTTTATAGCTGGTATAGGCTTAGCCGGTGAACTCGGCGCAGGTATTACCCTCGTGAGCGAAAGTATGAGTAAGGAAAAGCGCGGTTACGGAACCATGGTAGTTGCAGGAGTTGGAATTATGGGAGCGGTGGTGGCTTATTTTGTTGGCGATATCTTCAGCTGGCGGATCTCGTTTTTCGTAGGCGGCGGTTTAGGTATGTTCCTGCTTTTATTACGCATTGGCGTGTTTGAATCCGGAATGTATTCAAGGATAAAGACTCAGGCGGTGCGGAAAGGAAATATTTCGATGCTGTTTAATAGTGCTGTCCGATTTAAAAAGTACCTCTATAGTATTTTAATAGCAGTGCCGGTTTGGTTTGTTGTGGGAGTACTGGTCGCACTTGCCCCTGAATTTGGTAAAGCACTTGGGATTCAGGAAACACTGGATACCGGAAAAGGAGTGATGTTCACTTACATCGGCATTTCCTTAGGAGATTTTCTTTCTGGGGCTCTCAGCCAAATTTTTAAAAACCGTAAGAAGATTGTATTCCTGTTTCTGAGCATGACCTACGCAGGCATTTTGTTCTTCTTATTTTCCGACGGGCTATCGGCAGACGGATTCTACACACTTTGCGTGTTTTTAGGAATAGCAACCGGCTACTGGGTGGTTTTTGTAACTATGGCCTCCGAGCAGTTCGGAACTAACCTGCGTTCTACGGTTACCACTACTGCCCCTAATTTTGTGAGGGGATCTCTGATTCTTGTCACTTTGCTTTTCACCTTTTTGAGGTCGCATTTCGGAATCATAAATGCGGCCCTGGCTGTCGCGACGTTATTAGTAGCCATCGCTTACTATGCTTTATTTCAATTGGATGAAACCTACGGCAAAGATCTCGATTACGTGGAAGCCTCAGGCGAAACAGGTCTCTGACACAAGCTTTAGCAAGAGAATCTCCCGTCGACTAATACATAAAGTCTGCAGCCACGCAGAATTAAATTACTTTTGTACAAAAATTTAGAATGGAAGCGTTGATAGTGAAAGACAGTAATGGTAATATCCTCCAGGATGGAGACACCGTTTCGGTAATAAAAAGTTTGAAGGTTAAAGGATCAACCACAACTATTAAACAGGGTACAACAATTAAGAAGATTCGTCTAACCGATGACGCAGATGAGGTCGATTGTAAAGTTGATGGAATGAGTGTGGTGTTAAAGACGTGCTTTTTAAAGAAGAAATAGGCTCAAATATTTTAAAATATTCAACCCCGTCATCCTCCAGAAGCCCGTTTTCCAGGCCTTCCTTATTATACTGATCGTGTAAGTGGTATACTTAACCGTGCATTCAGATTAGATGTAACACATAAACTCGTGTGGTATGCTCACCCCCCGGATAATACGATCCGTTGAACAATTGAAAAAGAAAACATGTCATCCTTTTTACTTGGCCGCGTCTACTTATTCAGCAAAAAGTCTCATTTTTGAGGAATGATCACAAAAGAGCATGTTGCTGAAGCATACAAACTTATTCAGGATGAAATATGCCGGGGCCTTGAAATAGTGGATGGACGCGGAAAGTTTGTACAGGAACAATGGGAGAGGGAAGGCGGAGGTGGAGGCCGCACCCGCATCATGCAAAATGGCGCTATCATTGAAAAAGGAGGAGTAAATTTTTCTGCAGTGCATGGACAGCTTCCCGAGCCGATTAAAAAGGCGTTTGCTGTTCAAAGTAATGATTTTTTTGCCACAGGTTTATCTCTCGTTATGCACCCCAATCACCCATTAGTACCTATTATCCATATGAACATCAGGTATTTTGAGATGCCTGCAGCGGATACAAATGCAGAACCAATTCGCTGGTTTGGGGGTGGAATTGACCTTACTCCCCATTATGTAATCTCAGAGGATGCCCGATTTTTTCATCAGCAGCTAAAGCAAGTGTGCGACCAGTTCAATTCCGAATTCTATCATAAATTCAAGAAATGGGCTGACGATTACTTTTATATCAAACATCGCCACGAAACCAGAGGCATTGGAGGTATATTCTATGATCGGTTGACCCCCGTAACTGCGGGAGTTAACTGGGATCAGATCTTTGAATTTTCTAAAGCTTTAGGACGTTCATTTTTACCCATTTATACGGAGCTGATCAATAGAAATCGGAATAAACCGTTTACCGATATTCAAAAGCAATGGCAATATCAACGTCGAAGTAGGTATGTAGAGTTCAACCTGGTGTATGATGCAGGCACAAAATTCGGCTTAGAGACTAACGGTCGCATTGAGTCTATTCTGATGAGTTTGCCACCTCAAGCTAATTGGACATACGATTTCAAAGCCGAACCCAATAGCGAAGAAGAAAAGACATTATCATTGCTAAAAAAAGGAATAAGCTGGGCTTAACCAGGGAACTCAGCTCAGCTGTCTCTCCATAACACTACAATTATTTCAGGACAACTAATTAAATACTCAATACTACTTTCAATGAAACCTACAAAATCAACAATCGGAATATTCGGAATCTTTATCATGATGCAGGTGGCTTGTTCGTCAAACTCATTTAAAGGCACATGGCAATACGATGGCGGCATTTATAATGATAATCAACAGAAGGCTTCCCCGGATTTCAAAATGCAGCGTACCTACACCGCAAGTACTTACGAAGCCTTTGTTCTGGAAGAAGGAGCAGAGCCTGAAAAATACGGTTCTGGCCGGTACGAAATTAAAGGCGATTCGTTTTTAGTTACCAGTGAATACAGTTTACAACCATCTCAAACCGTAGGCAAAACCATCAGCTATAAATATAAGCTTGACAATGATAAGCTAACTTTAAACGGTGTGCTCCCGAGCGGCATGAAAGTGGAAGAATATTGGAAGAAAATAAAATAAAATCAATAGCACTTTCGTTCAAGTCAATCCCCTGCAGCAATTCCCTATTGTCCATTCCTGAATTTGCCTTACAGAAAGCGAACAAATTAATATCTTAAAGTTCGCAAATGGAAAAACCAAGAAAAGGAAGTAAAGCGGGCCTTCCGCCCGTATTCGATGAAAACCTCAAAATCTTGATTGCCCGGGCGTATTTAACCGGTCAATTGAGCCACGGCCAGTTAGCTAAAAAGTATGGCCTGAGCGGAGAACATACCTCGCGTTATTTTGTCAGATGGTATCAGAAATGGCTGCAGGCTCATGAGTTGGAAGCCCAGGCAGATCTGGGAGGTGTGGATGATGCTGAGCGTGAAAAGAAGCAATTGGAAAAACAACTATTCGAAGCCAATTTAAAGATCGCCGCCCTGGAAATGATGATCCTTACAGCCGAAGACACCTTGGGAATCGATATCGGAAAAAAGTCTGGTACCAAACCGTCTGTCAAATGAAGCGGATATATAATACTATCTCCGTGGAAACACTTTGCGGATTGTGGTAAATCCAGGCAGGCCTGGTATGATATGCAGGGAAGAAGGGATGAAAGCCTATTGCAGGACGAGCTGATTATAAGCTGGGTTAGAGAAATACGGACAGTTCTGCCCAGGGTAGGTGGCATCAAGTTGTTGGTCATGCTGGCAGGGCGGTTTGAAGCCCACCGGATTACTATCGGGCGCGACGGTTTCTTTTCTATTCTGAGAAAACGGGATCTTCTGATCAAAATTAAACGCAGATATGCCGTTACCACGCAGTCATTTCATCATTACAAGACCTGGACTGATCTGATCCAAAGAAGAGAGCCGTTAAAAGCCGAACAGGTCTGGGTAAGTGATATTACTTACCTGCGAACAAGTCTGGGTTTATTTATCTTTTCCTGATCACCGATGCCTTTTCAAGAAAGATTGTGGGGTATCATCTCAGCCAGAGCCTAAAGGCAAGCGGCTGCTTGATGGCATTGAACAAAGCGGTTAAGAAACGGGAATACCCTGGAAGGCCTCTCATTCATCACTCGGACCGGGGAATTCAGTATTGCTGCGATGCTTATGTCGAGTTGTTACAGAAAAACCAGATAAACATCAGTATGACCCAGTCTGGAAGTCCCTACGACAATGCGGTAGCTGAGCGCGTAAATGGAATTCTTAAAATTGAATTCGATTTATACCGGACTTTCGAATCCTACAACGCAGCAGTGGATCCGGTATGTAGAGCCATCGCAGCTTATAATAACATCAGGCCTCATTACAGTTGTGAACTGCATACCCAACAGTTAACACATAGCCGGGAATTAGAAAACACCCCAAAGTGTTTTCTGATAATTATAGGCATTATTGTAAAGTTAAAACCGTATGATCAAAAGGCATGCAAGCGGCTGCTTGATGGCATTGAACAAAGCGGTTAAGAAACGGGAATACCCTGGAAGGCCTCTCATTCATCACTCGGACCGGGGAATTCAGTATTGCTGCGATGCTTATGTCGAGTTGTTACAGAAAAACCAGATAAACATCAGTATGACCCAGTCTGGAAGTCCCTACGACAATGCGGTAGCTGAGCGCGTAAATGGAATTCTTAAAATTGAATTCGATTTATACCGGACTTTCGAATCCTACAACGCAGCAGTGGATCCGGTATGTAAAGCCATTGCAGCTTATAATAATATCAGGCCTCATTACAGTTGTAAACTGCATACCCAACAGTTAACACATAGCCGGGAATTAGAAAACACCCCCAAAGTGTTTTCTGATAATTATAGGCATTATTGTAAAGTTAAAACCGTATGATCAAAAGGCATGTAAAGTTTATTCCGTATGACTTTTATCATTGTCAAGCTTAATCCGTAAACCGTTCGCTATCTGTAAAGCTATTTCAGTATAAGACAAGCCCCCGATATTAACTGACCTGGTCGTAACTGGTTCGTACCTTGTTCGGGTCAGGCCGCCAAGTTAGCGGACTGCCCCGAACCTGCTTATACGAAAGCAAGCAAGTTCCTTCAAGCCTCTTAATTTCGATCACTACTAAAAATGGCTTTATCTCTTAAAAGTGTCGAATAAAACAAGTGGTATCGCTAGTGATTAAAACCCCCTTGATTTCCACTACTTAACCAAAGGTTAATGGCAGATTTGCGTGTTATCTCCTGTACTAGTTTATCCAGTGGCATTATGTAAATGCATTCAGTTCAATCATTGGTCATTTACAACCAAAACGAGGCCTCAAAGTGTCTTAAAACTTTTCCACAGCTTCCTAAAGCCTAGTTATTTTGCTAACTTCGCAAGTCGCTAAAACGACTATGCGATAGATATCATTTTGATCGCATAATTATTAAAAGAACTTATCCATAAAATGGCTGAAGATAACGAGATACCCAATCTAGAACCCAACGACCGAATAATTCCCATTAACATAGACGAGGAGATGAAATCTGCTTACATTGACTATTCAATGTCGGTAATCGTTTCCCGTGCATTACCAGATGTTCGCGACGGCTTGAAACCTGTTCACCGCCGTGTTCTGTACGGAATGCTTGATCTGGGCGTAACAAGCACTAAACCACATAAAAAGTCTGCACGTATTGTTGGAGACGTATTAGGTAAGTATCACCCGCATGGTGACTCTTCCGTTTACGAAGCGATGGTCCGCATGGCCCAGCCGTGGAGTTTACGTTATCCCATGGTCGATGGTCAGGGTAACTTTGGTTCGGTAGATGGAGACGGTGCAGCGGCAATGCGTTATACAGAGGCTCGTCTGAAAAAGATAGCCGAAGAAATGCTGGCCGATATCAACAAAGAGACCGTTGATTACCAGCTTAACTTTGATGATTCGTTAAAAGAACCCACCGTCTTACCTGCGCGCATCCCGAACTTATTGGTTAACGGTGCCTCGGGTATTGCCGTTGGTATGGCCACTAATATTGCTCCTCACAATTTGACTGAGGTAATTAATGGTACGGTAGCCTATATTGAGAATAATGAGATAACGATTCCGGAGCTAATGCAGTACATTAAAGCTCCAGATTTTCCCACCGGTGGTATCATTTATGGATACAGCGGGGTTCAGGATGCTTTTGAAACCGGTCGTGGCCGGGTTGTGATGCGTGCGAAAGCAGAAATTGAATCGTATGGCAGCGACAGAGAACGGATCATTGTGAACGAGATTCCATACCAGGTGAATAAGGCGAACATGATCGAACGCACTGCTGAACTGGTTAATGAGAAAAAGATAGAAGGAATTTCAGAGATCCGCGACGAATCTGACCGTGATGGTATGCGTATCGTTTACGAGATCAAGCGTGATGCAAATGCAGCTATCGTTCTAAACAACCTTTACAAGTATACCGCACTGCAAACTTCTTTCAGTGTAAACAATATTGCTCTCGTTCATGGCCGGCCAATGATGCTGACTTTGAAAGATATGCTTCGCCATTTCGTAGATCATCGTCACGAAGTAGTTATACGCCGTACAAAATTTGATCTTGCTGAAGCAGAGAAGAGGGCTCATATCTTAGAGGGTTTACTGATTGCATTGGATCACCTGGATGAAGTGATCAAATTGATTCGGGCTTCTAATAGTCCGGATGATGCTCGTATTGGATTAATGGAAAGTTTTGCGCTGTCTGACATACAGGCTCGCGCAATTTTGGATATGACTCTGCGTCGTTTAACCGGACTTGAGCGTGATAAGATCAAGGAAGAATATGCTGAGTTGATGAAAACCATTGATTATTTAAAATCCATTTTAGCAGATGAGTCTTTGAGGATGCAGATCATTAAAGATGAGCTGATTGAGATTCGTGAGAAATATGGTGACGAGCGCCGCACTTCTATTACCCACTCTGCGGAGGATATGACGATGGAAGACTTCATCGTAGATGAAGATGTGGTGATCACTATTTCGCACGAAGGTTATATAAAACGTACTGCTTTAACGGAATATCGCAAGCAGGCGCGAGGGGGCAAAGGGTCAATGGGTTCTCAGTCTCGTGATAAGGATTTTATTGAACACATGCTGGTTGCATCTAACCATAATTACATGCTGTTCTTTACTGAATCCGGACGATGTTTCTGGTTGCGGGTATTTGAGATCCCGGAAGGAACACGAACCAGTAAAGGCCGTGCTATCCAAAACGTAATAAATATACCGAAAGAGGAAAATATAAAGGCCTACATTAAAGTTGTCAACTTGAAAGATCAGGAATACCTTGAAAACAACTTTATTATTATGTGTACCAAAAAAGGTACCATCAAAAAAACATCTTTGGAGGCTTACTCACGTCCAAGGTCTAATGGTATTAACGCCATCAATATTAATGACGGCGATCAGCTACTTGAAGCTTGTATGACCAATGGCAGCAGTGAAATTGTGATGGCTTTGCGTTCAGGCAGAGCAATCCGCTTCAATGAGTCAAAAGTTAGGCCGATGGGTCGGAATGCAACAGGAGTACGGGGTGTTACTCTGGCTCATGAAAAGGACGAAGTTGTTGGAATGATCAGTGTTAACGATCCAGAGGTCACCGTTCTGGTTGTTTCAGAAAACGGTTACGGAAAGCGTACCGATATTGATGATTACCGTGTGACTAATCGTGGCGGTAAAGGTGTTAAAACCTTGAACGTTACCGATAAAACCGGTGAACTGGTATCCATTAAGGATGTTACTGATACAGATGACTTGATGATTATTAACAAGTCAGGAATTGTGATTCGTATAGGTGTTGCAGACTTAAGGGTGATGGGACGAGCAACTCAGGGTGTACGTCTGATTAGTTTTAAGGGAAGCGACTCTATCGCATCAGTTGCGAAAGTACCACACGATGACCCGGAGGAATTAGACGAAACAGAAGGATTAGATGACGGTGATGTTCCGGAAGATGAAAACTCTTCTGAAGATCAGAAGCTTAGTTCGGAAACAGAAGATCCTGAATCAGATCAGGAATAATAATTGTAAGTTATATAGCTCCTCTATTCTTTGAATAGGGGAGCTTTTTGTAATAACCCGTTTTATGAAGATTTACATTCCACTACTGTTCTTAGCGTTCAGTTTGATGTTTCCCCTTTTCGTTAAAGGGCAAAATCCCGCAAAAGAGGCGACAAATGCCTTTGCGCATTTTACGAAGACACAAGATATCATACAACTGGAAGCAGCAAGAAAAAATATTGACGAGGCATATAAAACACAAAAAGATTCTTTGTCGTTTAAGAACAACCTGATTAGGGCTATGGTTTACTCGGCACTTGCAGTAGTTGACTCTAACCGGAAATTCACCTATGTAAAAGATCCACTACTCGAAGCTTCGTATTCCCTGAATTTATTAAAAAGCGAAAAGTTTAACACAGAGTTCGAACCAGAGATCGAGTTTATTAAGAATCAATTAGCCAGAGGCTACCTGTTTGAGGCTACTACCGCGGTTATGTATTCCAACTTTGAAGAGGCAGCCATCGCGTTTACAAAGATTGATTCGCTATTGCCAGGAAATCTGAATATTACTCATAACCTGGCAATCATTTATGAAAAGTTGCGTTATCCTGAAAAGGCAATTTTATATTACAAAAAATTAATAGCTGAGAATCCTAAGCCTGCTTATTATTTCAGCCTTTCAGAGCTCTACAGTCTGGGGAGGCACCAACAGTTGGCACTCGATGCTTTACAAGAGGGGAGAGCTAAATTTCCGAAAGATAAGGATCTGGTTTTTAAGGAGCTAAACTATTTTGCTGAAAAACATGATTACGCCACAGTAGTTAATTTATTGCCAAATGCCTTAAAGATCGACGAGTACAGCATTCCGTTGAATTTTTTGGCAGGATTTTCGTACGAAATGACTGGTGATGTTTCAAAAGCTGAAGAGCATTATGAAAAAGTCTTGAATATTGATCCAAACAATTACGATGCGAATTATGCTTTAGGTTTACTTAACTTAACGTCCTACGTTAAGAAACAGGATAAAAAACAATTTATTTACGTCGCATTACAACATCTGTCAAAAGCAAATGAAATTGACCCAAATCAGGTAAAACCTTTAGAATCTCTTGCCATATTGTATCGTTATTCAGGCGACGAAGTTCAACTTCAAAAAGTGAACAATAAGATTAATCAACTTAAATTAAATTAGAATTATGAAAATTAAATCTTTCATTTTAGCATTGACGTTTGTGGGGACTTCCGCAGTGGGATTTGCTCAAAAGGGCGAGTTAAACAGTGCGAAATCGAATTACGAAAAGTATGCACAACTTAAAGATGCCAATTCAGCTGCTTTAGGGCTGGCAAACTTAAAGTCTGCCAAAGACGCTGTTGATAAAGCTGCAGCTCATGAAAAAACAATGAATGATCCATCCACATGGACATATAAAGCTTTGATTTATTCTGATCTGGCACTTCTTGATTCTGTTCCCGCTACATCCAGACCAGTACTTACTGAAGCCGCCGCTGCTTTAGCGAAAGCGAAGGAACTTGACAAGGCTGGTGCAAACAAATCAAGCCTTGATAAAGTATCGGCTAATCTGGCCCAGTATGATTTGAACTTAGGTGTGAAGGCCTACCAGGCGGGTAAGTTTGAAGATGCCTTTACTTCATTTAATAATTCGTTGAACTTCCGTCCCGGCGATACCACTATTACTTATTATGCCGGGTTATCAGCAATTAATGCAAAGAAGTATAAAGAAGGAATTCAAAAATACGAAGATCTGGTAAAAACTAATTTCTCTGGTAACAATCAAGTCTTCCTTGATCTTTCGAAGCTTTATACTATGCAGGGAGATACCGCTAAGGCTATTGCTACTGCGTCTCAAGGCGCTGCAAAATTTCCGAATGACGCAGCACTGGCTACTCAGGAGATCGAATTAAGCTTAATGGCAGGAAAGCAAAAAGAGGTGATTACCAAAATTGAAGCACAAGCTCAAAAAGATCCTAAAAACAAATTGTTACCGTTCTACCTTGGAATTGCTTACAACGCATCCAATGATAACGAGAAAGCAATTACTGCATACAAGCAAGCATTAGCTATCGATCCGGAATTCGGAGATGCGAATCTTAACATCGGCGGACTTTATCTTAATAAAGGTATTGAGTTGTATAACGCTGCAAATAAGCTTCCTCAAAACAAGCAGAAAGATTATGATGCGATGATGAAGCAGGCGAATTCGCAATTTGATAGCGCCTTTCCTTATCTTGAAAAAGCTGTATCTGTCGATCCTAAATCACGCCTGGCACTTGATAACTTGAAAACCTACTATATAATTAAGAAAAATCAAGCTAAAGTTGATGAGATAACTAAGAAGATTGCCGCTTTGCAATAAAATATAACACACTAAATGAAAAGAGGCTTGCTTCCTATTGGGAGCAAGCCTCTTTTTTAGGGTAGGTTTTTGAAGTCCCAAAAAGAGCAAAATAAATGAAGTATTCGTTTAGAAACTACGCACTCTTACCTGTATTCAAGCTTTGCATTAGCTGGTCATACAGATCATCGCTAGTTGCTTGCTGAGGCTTCATTTTCTTGATGGTCGGACGTTTACCTTTCGCTTTAGCCTTTATAATATTTAGAAGCTCAGCGGTGTATTCATCTTTAAACTGGTCTATTTTAAATTCGGAAGTATACTGGGCAATCAGAGCCAAACCAACGTCCAGTTCCTTCTTGCTTACATTGACGTCATCAGGTGTATTGATCTCTTCCGCTGAACGCAGTTCTTCAGCGAATCTGATCTTAGTCACCACAAGAACTTTATCTACAGGATGGATCACACAAAGGTTCTCAGTGCTGCGAAGGACAAATCTGGCTATTCCCGCCTGTTTTGATTCTTTCAATGCCTGAAGGAGTAGGGCATAGGCCTTTCTTCCCTGGGTCTCGGGTTCAGCAAAATAAGAAGTTTCGTAATACATTGGGTTGATGGCGGAGATGTCAACAAAATTCTCCAGCTCAATCATCTTTGTTTTTTGCGGACTGGCGTCCTGAAAATCCTGATCATCAAGAATCACATATTCCTCATCAAGGCGATAGCCTTTAACTATCTTATCATACGGAACTTCTTTCCGTGTCTTTTCGTTAATACGTTGGAATTTGATATGCTCATGATCCCGGCCGTCTAGCATATCCAGATCAATCCGGCTGCTTTGCACAGCAGAATAAAGCTTCACAGGAATATTAACAAGGCCAAATCCAATGGAACCTTTCCAAATAGAACGCATAATTACGAATTCATAGGTAACTAATAAAGCACCGTCCACCAGCGCTCAGTTAGAAAACGTTAAGAGATTAAAATAGTTTGAATACCTTAATTATCCAGTTATCTAATTAACCTTGGCAGAAGCAATTGCGTTCTCCAAATCGTTTATATCAAAAGGCTTTGCAAGATAAGAGTCAGCTCCAGCATCATGCGCAAGTAACTTGATGTCTGTATTTGCAGAAAAATAAATAACGGGAATGTTCTTGTAAACTGGATGTTGTTTGATGATACGTGTTGCGATAATACCTCCGGTATCTGGAATCCAATTATCCATTAGAATGACGTCTGGTTTCACCTCATCGACCACAGACAGGATATTGTTGCAATTATTACGAGTATGCACTTCCAGACCAATTTCTTCCAATATGAACTGGCAAATTGAAAGAATATCGGAATCATCATCACAAATCAGTATACGTTTCGGCATTTCAAATCAGATCAAGAATTATAAACATTTATTTTGAATAATACTGTAGCGGTAATCAACACATTATCAACCTGGACTTTCCTTTACCCGGATTCATTAGTCACACACAACTACTGTTCCAAAAAGAGGCTTTAGGCATTATTAGCGAAGTGAGGGCTATAGGCAAGAGAATAGAAATACTATTTAACATAATATTAATTATCAGACATGCAGAAATAGGTTAATGTGGAGGAGTTGCCTTAAGGTGCACGTAAACTATCCGTGCTTCTTTTTGCGATTCATTCTAGCCTTCTCGCGCGTAGAGAAATTAAAGTCCTTGGCATTGCTTTCTTTTTTCTCGTGAAAAGCTGCACCCGCTGTCTGAGATTCTTTAGCAGATATATTTGCTGACACTGATTTAGCCTTACTTTTATGTATAACAAGATCCTCAGGTAATTCGGTGATTATTAACTTATGGCCAACGGCTTGTTCAATTTTCTTAATCGTATTAAGTTCAATATCAGTGGAAAAAAGAATTGATCTCAATCCATCCGATTCTGCATCTACCATCACTCGATTAAGATATGTTTCTTTTTCATCCGGAATTTCTAAATGTATTAAGCTTGATATTCTGCTCACGTCAATTATCCCGGTTCCTTCATTTGCTACAATTAATGTATTGATTTCTAAATTTTCTTCAAACTCCTCAACCGAGCTAAAGCCAACCTGATCAAAGAATAGTGGGTTAAGAACAGCCGAAGTTTTCATAACTGAAGGTGTCAAGCTCTTAAAAAGCTTCTGAGCTGTTAAGCGGGTATTCACAAATACAATAGTTTTGCCCGTATGTCCGTCAGCGCTTAACATCAAATTAAGGAGATTGATTTTTGTACGAAAATCCGGCACCTGGTATAGATTCTGGTCCCGGGTTTCCAATTTGTTCGGCGATAAATTCTCAATCTCGACTATCGCTGGAAAATTCATGAAAGGATCAATCATATGATGAAGCTTCTCATGGATCACTTCAGTAAATATTAAGTGTTGACAGCGTGAAATACTTCGGGCCAGTTCCACGACAGGCAATTGCAAACCTTTTTTAATAATTAATTCAGCGTCGTCGACAATAAACATAATGATCTTATTAAGATTCAGACCAAGTTTGAGGTAGATGGCCCGAGCACGATCAGGAGTTGCGACAACTATGTCCGCACCATCAGCAAGAGCATCCATTTGAGTTTGTACAGCCTGATCCGCATGTAATGCTATAATGCGAATCGACTGATTTCTATTCAACAAGTTGAATTGATCTAATACAGCGAGTACACCTTCTTTGTCGGGCACCAGTATTAAGGCACGAGGCGCCTCTTCAACACCAAATTTTAATCGCATCAATGTGCCAAGTACATAGGCTGTAGTTTTGCCACTCCCTTCTGGTGCAGATATGATCATATCCTGGGCGCCAATTATTCTGCTCATCGTTTTTGCCTGCACTTCATACGCACTTAGGAAACCAGCTTCGGTCATCGACCGTATCAGGGGCTTACTTAACTTTAACTTATCTAATAACACAGTTCGGTCTTTAAAAATTTGAATACAAAAGTAATCATCTTCCTATTGTAACTGATGCACTATATCATAGATAAAATACAAAATTTAGCTGTAGCACCTTAAGAAAAGGATTAATTATTTTCGGGGTTTCTATAAAATAATTAACCTGTGAATCAGCAGGTTAGGAAATAAAAGATAAAAAACTTTCGTATAACACAATAAAATGGAAATTATTGTATCTAAACGCACCCTGTATGCGTACAAACTGTAAATAACACCGGACTACAATGGACTACTCAGAAGGTTTTAAATACGACGAAGTTAAAGTTTACAGCGAAAAAGGCACAAAGTACTGCACGCCGGTATGGTCTTTCCAGACTGAATTAAATGTTAAGGTTGGGACTCAGGGTATGCAAGACGATAGTGTTGACGCGTTTACGCAGTGGGCTGAAGCAAGAACTCTTCCAATGCTCTGTAGCTTCGATCTTCCTGACGGTGTATATTCAGCTTATCTCTTTAAGGTTTGTAAAAATTCTGAGAAAGTGTTCGGAATTGATATTTCTCATTATGAATATAAAGGAAAAAACCCATCTTTGAGTACAATGAAAAGGCAGTATGATGATTGTCCGTTTGATGAAATATTACCTGTACCTAAACAGGCGACTGAAATCTCTGGCGACTCAAGCACCACCTTAAAATCAGAATATTTTCATCTTGAATCATTAGAGGGAACAATTAATGAAGCAGGAATGCGCAAAACTGATTCTGTTCGCCTTTCAGATTTCGCCTTTAGTTTTCCGAAGTATCTTTACAATTGAATAAAAGGTCTGTTCTGACTGGCTTTATTCCAAAAGTAAAGCGTCATCATCGTCTTCAAGGCTAAGTTGTATAGTATCTGCTCCTGCAATTCCTTCAATAGATCCCCGAATGTGAGCTGCGTTTAACAACACCTTTTCTAATTGCTTTTCTCGTGACTTCCACAGTCTCTCCATCGTGTCACGTTCTTTTTGAATAGATAATTTCATGGACATATAACCTTCCCTGATCGCTTTCCACTGTTCAGAAAACTCGGTTCCGGTTAGGTAATCATAGAGCATATGCATTTTATCACCCCTGTTCTCCTGAAACTTGTTGGCGCCAGATAGTTTAATAATGCCGTCTCTCAATACATAGGCTACCGCTTTAACCTCATCAAAAGAACAAATCCATACGCCGTCCTTTTCTCCGAAACAATCCATGCCTTTAGGATAACATTGCGTTACGATTACGGCTACATCAACCCCGGCACTACGCATATCTTTTTTTAACTTCTCAATCCAGTCAGCAGAAAAATTGGTGGTTCGCTTACTTTCGTAAATAATCTTCCCACACTCCTGTCCAAAACTATTACGCACAACCTGAATACAATCTGCCCCCCGGACACCTTTTCCAACTTCGTCAATAATATCAAAAGGGAAAGTGTTCCTTAGCAATTCTTCCAGTATCAGCTCCTGAACCTCGCCCTGGAGTTGCATGGAGCCTTGCTCCGCTTTACGCCGCATCTCGTCTGCCAATTTCTTCTGATCATCTAGCTGTTTTTCAAGCTCCCTCATTTTAAGTTGGCTTTCTGTATCTTTCAGCTGGTGTTTTTCTAGCTCCTGCTTTTTTACTTGTTCAGCAATTAAAGCTGTCTGCTCGTTTAGTTTTCGTTGGAATTCAAGATCCCTTTCTGCTTCCTTAGTTTTAAGTTCCCGCTCTTTTTTCATGAAGTCGAGCTCCTTTTGCCTCATCAGACTAAGTTTCTCTTCTTGTTCGTGATTCGAGATCTCAAGCATCTTTAACTTGTTTTCAAAATCACTGCCAATAGTTTTACGCAGGTTTTCTTCCACCTGTTTTAGAATCTGTGTCTTTTCCTGAGCCAGTTGCTTTTCAAACTGTATAGCCTGCTGCTTTTGACGGGTATTGAAATCTTCCTCCTTTTGCTTGAACTCTTCCTCTTTTTTTTTCTGCCAGGAAACCATTTTAGTTCTTAACTGCTGTTCATATTCTTTACCAATCGCTTCCTCAAGCGGAAAAGAGTGGCCGCAACCGGGGCATTTTACTTCTGTTGACATATATCTTAAGTGGTAATTTACATTTATCTAACTGTCGACCTTATCTCAGCCTTAATCATTCTCGGCCTGCCGCGTAAATCTGAACGCAGCTGCACATCTTCAAAGCCATATTGGGAAAGCAGCCTGACCGTTTCCGTTCCAAGGCTTTCGTTGATTTCGAGATATAATTTGCCTCCCTCCGTCAAATGTTCTTTGGCAAAAATCACTATAGCACGATAAAAAATAAGAGGGTCATCGTTCCTTACAAATAACGCATTGTGAGGCTCAAAAGCAAGTACATTGCGATGCATCTGCTCTTTTTCGGCATAAGTAACATATGGCGGATTGCTTACAATCAGATTATATTCAGTTTTAACTATTTGTGGTTGTACGATGTTAAAGATGTCGTCTGTAAGAAAACCCACCTCACTTTTGTTTAAGACTGAATTCGCAATAGCTGTTTCAAGGGCCGCTTCAGAAATATCTATGCCAAACGCTCGTATACCTGGTAGATTTTTCTGTAAAGCAATTGGAATGCAACCGCTTCCAGTGCCTATATCAAGAATATTTACGCCATTAAACTCTAAATACTCGCTTTTGAGATCCTTAATTATCCAATCAACAAGCTCCTCAGTTTCTGGTCTTGGAATTAATACAGAGGAATTAACCTTAAAAGGTAATCCGTAAAATTCAGTCTCGCCTAAAACATACTGAAATGGCTTACCAGTCTTCAGCTCATCCAAAATATCCAAAAGCTGCACTTTTTCCGTCATAGGAAGTTCATTCTGCTTTGCAGCCAGGTATTGCATCCTGTTGAGCCTGCAAACATAACTTATAGCAAGCCAGGCCAGATTACGGGCTTCTTCAAACTCGTACAATACAGATAACTGATCGATAAAATTTTTCTCTAACTTCCGGACTGTCATTTCTGGCAAAGATAAAGATTATGACTCATCAGAGTTTGAAGAATGCTGTATTACCGCTAATCTTATTACTTTTGCCCGATGCCTGACCATGAGTTTTTTATGCGACGTTGTATTGATCTTGCGCTGTCAGGCGCAGGGTATGTGAGTCCAAATCCACTTGTAGGATCCGTTATTGTAGTTGATGGAAACGTTATAGGTGAAGGCTATCACAAAGTATATGGCGGTGCTCATGCTGAACCTAATGCCATTGAGGACGTACTTAATAAATATGTCGATGCTGACCAACTTTTAAAACGGGCAACGCTATATGTAAACCTCGAACCTTGCGCCCATTATGGCAGGACACCACCTTGCTCAGACCTTATTATCAGACACCAGATTTCGGAAGTAGTTGTAGGATGCTCTGATCCTTTTAAACTGGTTGATGGCCACGGTATTGAAAGACTGCGGAATGCAGGTATCAAGATTATCGAGAATGTCTTAACGCATGAATGCCGGGAATTAAACCGACGGTTCTTTACGAGGGTTCAAAAGCAAAGGCCATATATAATTTTAAAGTGGGCACAGACTAAGAATAATTACTTTGCTCCTGCTGATAGAAGTCAGGGTTGGATCAGTTCCAAACTATCCCAGCAACTTGTTCATAAATGGCGGGCAGAAGAAGATGCCGTATTAGTTGGAAAGAGTACCGCTCTGATAGATAATCCCCGGTTAAACGTACGATTGCAGACTGGCAGAGATCCGGTCAGAATGGTTATAGACCGAAATCTTCAACTTCCTTCCACTTTACATCTATTTGATCAAAGTCAGAAAACAATTGTTTTTAACTCCGTAAAAACCGAATTGAATAATAACATCAAGTTACTGGAACTGGAGGATTTCGAAAATCTTTTGCCTCAGCTTATATGCTACCAATTATATCTGATGGACATACAATCGATTATCATTGAAGGAGGAGCGCAAACACTCAAATTATTTATTGATGCAGGGCTATGGGACGAAGCCCGGATCTTCACGAGTAGCAACGTTTGGGCTGAAGGAATTCCAGCACCTCAGTTAAATGTTGAACCCATAAGCAGTGAAATAGTAGGAGACGATATATTACAAATCGTACGTAAACTGTAAATCGAAATGATATTCATTTTTTTAAGTATTTGTTGCAGCGTTTTTGTTTCTGTGTTGTTAAAATTGGCAAGGCGTTACCAAATTGATGTCACGCAGGCAATCGCTTGGAACTATTTGTCTGCAGGCATCTTGTGCTATATATTTTACAGACCGCAACTTTTAGTTTTAGATATCGCCAAACTCCCCTATCCAATTTATGTGCTACTGGGATTCCTTCTGCCTTCTTTATTTGTAATCCTGGCAGCTTCTATACGATACAGCGGGATTGTCAGGACAGATATAGCACAAAGACTATCGCTATTTATTCCGGTGTTTGCAGCGTTTCTCCTATTTAAAGAAATTCCTTCTCTATTAAAATCCGCAGGGATTGCAGTTGGCTTTGCCGCCATTTTATTCTCTATACCGTGGAAAAAGGATGAAAACAAAAAATCATCTGCCAGTTGGGTTTATCTGATTACAGTATTCCTTGGTTTGGGAGTGATAGATGTGTTTTTTAAGCAAATAGCTCAAAATAAAGAGATCCCTTATACAGCCTCATTACAGATTATTTTCATAATTGCTTTTGTAATTTCAATCATAACACTAGTCGTATTATTTGCGAAACGGAGAATTACATTTCAATGGATCAATGTGATATGCGGACTTATACTAGGCATGGCCAACTTTGGAAATATCCTCTTTTATCTGAAAGCACATCAGTCGCTGTCTTCCCAGCCTTCTGTGGTCTTTTCTACTATGAACATAGGCGTTATAATTCTTGGATCCATTGTGGGAATTTTAGTATTCCGGGAAAGGCTTAGCCGTCTGAATTATGCCGGGATCGCTTTAGCTATAGTTTCCATTATTCTGGTTGTAATTGGTCGGGAGTAAATTAACGAAATGAACAAAAATGCTTTTTGAAGATACATATAAAACAATTTCTCATCCAGCCGAGGGTATATTTAAGGACCGGGGAAGTAAATTCATCGGCTTCGCAATACCGGTTAAAAGTGAGTCGGAAATTAAAGAGCTAATTGCGAATCTGCGTGCCGAGCACTCTAAGGCCAGGCATTTCTGCTGGGCATTGCGACTTACCGCTGACCGCTCTGTGTTTCGTTTAAACGACGATGGAGAGCCATCCGGCACAGCTGGACGCCCTATCTTGAACACCTTGTTATCCGCAGATCTGACAAATATATTAATTGTAGTAGTCAGGTATTTTGGCGGAACATTATTAGGAGTGTCCGGACTGATTAACGCTTATAAAACTGCTGCTCAGGAAAGTATCTCAGCTGCAGAGATCATTGAAAAGACCATCGACGACGTTTACCGTTTAACCTTCCAATATGGTAATTTAAATGAGGTGATGAGAATCATAAAAGACGAGAATCTTCAAATCAACAATCAAAAGTTCGATAACGATTGTTCAATGGAGATAATTGTTCGCAAGTCAATGCTGAATCAAGTTCTAGGTAAGTTAGATAAAGTCGAAGGTTTGAAATCAACATATATTTCGACCGTGTAACTTTACGAATTAAGCGTCTACAGACAAGACGCAAAGGCACTAAAACTTAAATAAACACCATGAAGCCTATTTCTGAGTCAGACCTAATCCTTAATCCCGATGGAAGTATTTATCACCTCAACTTATTGCCAGAAGATATTGCTGACACTGTAATCACGGTTGGAGATCCTGAGCGCGTGGCAGAGGTTAGTAAGCGGCTCGATCGTATTGAGATAAAAAAGGGTAAAAGAGAATTTATCACTCACACGGGTTATTCAGGGAAGAATCGGGTAACCATCCTATCAACCGGTATCGGTACAGACAATATAGATATCGTACTTAACGAGCTAGATGCATTGGTGAATATTGATCTTAAAACAAGAACTACCAGGAGTGAATTAAAAAGCCTCAACATCATTAGAATAGGTACTACCGGAACTTTGCAGGAAGATATTACTGTGGACAGCATCCTTGTTTCGAGATTTGGATTGGGATTAGACGCCCTGATGACTTATTACTTCCACAAAGTTTCTGGTGACGAACACATGCTTCTTGATGAAATCAAAACTCATTTTCATCACATCAAGGGGATTACCCCGTACATTACGTCGGCCGATGAAACTTTGTTAAAAAAATACGCGCAGAATTTACCACAGGGGATAACAGTTACGGCACCAGGGTTCTATGCTCCCCAGGGAAGAGAAGTCAGAGCGCAAAATGCGATACCAAACCTAATAGAACTTTTGAAGACTTTTAAGGCTGGAAACCATCGCATAACCAACCTAGAGATGGAGACAGCAGGTATTTACGCGCTTTCCAAAGCACTTGGACACAAAGCACTTTCGGTAAATGCAGTGTTAGCTAGCAGGGTAAGGGGTGAATTCAGCAAGAATCCTCAAAAGATAATTGCAGAAACCATTGAACATGTGTTGAGCAATTTATAGAAGATGTAAAGATCTCAACGTTAATTGAGTCACTATACTCAGATATCAACTACCTCCGAACTATTATAATGCTTTGATATAGCCATGAAACATCTCTATTGCTTGACGCTTCCTGTCATCCAGATTAAAATCGAGTTTATTCTGCAGATAATCTCGTAGATCAAAGCCATTTAAAGGCAAATCTTTAATTACCTCAAGTCGGTTATCTAAACCAAGCTTCAATGCAATGTTAAACTCCCTGACGAATTCTTCGCTTATCGGCTTATTAGCGGCCCAAACAGCAAATGCGAAAGGTAGAGAAGTAAATTTCTGCCATTCCTTCGCGAGGTCATAGGAATGAGCGTACTGATCCCTTTTGCCAAAAGTCCGGTCACCAATAAGTACAAAAGCATCTGCACCTTCTTCAACGACTTCAGGCTGTAATTTCCAATAGTTTTTCAACAGAACCAATGCAAGATTGTTGGAGGTTCGGGAATGCGAATCAAGACGGATAGATCTTATCTCCTGGATAGGTTTATCACTAAATATGAAGACTGAATCAACCGCACCTGTAGCGCCTATACAATAATCGGAAACAATTTGATAGTTCGGAATATCTAACAAGGCGGCAACAGGTACTAATCCTATATCGGCTTGATTATTAATTAGTTTGTTAGCACAATCTGAAGGGATATCTAAACTTAAATCAATGAAATTGATAATGCTGGAATGTCTTAAACCGTAAACGAAAGGCTTGGTGTTAGTGTATGAAACTGCTGAAACTCTTATTTTATTCACGTAATTTATCAGGATATGAAATACTTTAAATGATCGGTATTATTGAAGCTCTTGATACGAAATTTAGTCCCGTTATACTCGAGCTTATATAGTGTTGTGTTAAGATGCGGAAACTTGTCCATAGAGGTTAACGGAATGTCTAGAAGCAAGCAAAGAAATAATCTCATTGCTCTGCCATGCATACAAATAAGTACGTTCCGATCGGTATTATTCTTTTCTATTAATTTTTCCAGGACCACTAGTTGGCGTGCTTTGACTTCAAGCGGACTTTCACCTTTTTCAAATTTCCTGTGAAGTTCCCCAATCAGCCAGTAGTCCATCATTTGCCGGAATGCTTTCCTTAAAGATTCTGAACTTTCCTGACCTTCATAGACTCCCCAAGCCAACTCATCAAGTCCCGGATATTGAACCCATGGAATACCAGAATCGATAAACTTCCGAACTGTCTGATGCGTCCGTTTTAATGTCGAGGTATAAATCTTGTCAAATGGGATGTGACAATACGCTTGATAAAAAGCTTCAGCTTGTTGCTTGCCATGATCATTGATATCCGAATCAATTCCCCGTCCCTGTACTACTCCCCTTTTGTTTAGATCGGTTTCTCCATGCCGGATAATGTACAATGTTTTAGTAACTGTAAATTCAGGATCTAATTCCAATTCTCCATTTTTACATTGTTCTTCCATTCCTATATCTGTCGCGGCCTATTTTACTCAGTTATTTGCTTTTCAGAGATTACCGGCAATTTGTAGTATTTAGGCTTCATTTCATCAGCAAAGGTATAATCCTGATAGTCGGTAATAACCTGGTATAGGGTATCCCTTTCTATGGGGTGCCTTCCTACTTGTTTAATCAATTCCACTAGCTCACGGGTGCTCATAGCGGGATTCTGCTCCTCGGCGCCGGCCATGGAATATATTTTGGTTGTATCGTCCAGAGTTCCGTCAATATCATCCACACCGAAGCTCAGAGATAGCTGGGCGGTGTTTCGACTGATCATTGCCCAATAGGCTTTGATGTGCTCAAAGTTGTCAAGGTAAATTCTGGATATTGCATAGTTACGGAGATCTTCGATCACTGAAACCTCAGGAACGTTTGACATCTGATTGTCCTGGTTTCGAAACTTTAGGGGAATGAAGGTTTGGAAACCTCCGGTTTTATCCTGTAAAGCTCTAAGCTGATCCATATGGTCCACACGGTGTCTATATTCCTCGATATGCCCATAAAGCATGGTAGCATTCGAGTGCATTCCTAACTTATGCCATTCCTCATGTATCTGCAGCCATTGATCGCCTGTGCATTTGTCTTTCGCTATGCGTTCACGTATCTGCGGATGAAAAATTTCAGCGCCTCCCCCAGGGATTGACTGAAGTCCTGCATCCTTCATTAACTTCATACCTGTAGCATAGTCTATCTTCGCCTTTTTGAACATGTAGTGATATTCAACCGGCGTTAGAGCTTTCACATGCAGCTCGGGACGGTGATTACGAATAGCTGTAAATAACTCAGAATAAAACTTTAGATCGTATTGCGGTAAAACACCGCCAACAATATGTACTTCTGTTACTGGCTGCCCGTCATATTTTCTGACAATATCCAGCATTTCTTCCATAGTATATTCCCAGCCCTCAGAACGTTCTTTAATGAGCCTTGAGTAAGAGCAAAACTTGCAGTCGTAAACACAGAGGTTAGTAGGTTCGATGTGGAAATTTCTGTTGAAATAGGTTTTATCCCCATGTCGCTTTTCACGGATGTAATTAGACAGCACTCCCAGGTAAGGGAGACCTGCCTTTTCATAAAGTAAAACACATTCTTCAAAAGTGATTCTTAGGCTACTCCTCACTTTTTGGGCGATCTGTCGAAGGTCTTCAGACAGGTTGATATCTTCAAGTATTATCGTTAAACTCTCTTCAGCGTTCATTCCAAAAATTTCAACAAAAATACGATAATGGTATTAATAACAGGTTTATATGTTTATATCTTACAAACAAATGAGTAATAAATGGCTCGATGGTATATATTTGAGAATCACTATTACATTACTGGTAAACTACTGAGATTAATTGGTAGTTTCTCTTAAACTAACAGCCCGATGAAAATTGAAACAATCGCAATACATGCAGGAAATAAAGTAGACAAGGGAAATGGGTCCGTTATACAGCCTCTCAGCCTCTCAACTACCTTTGAAAGAGGTCCTGATGGTGGTTATCCCGGCGGTTTCATCTATACACGTGCCGACAATCCTAATAGAAGCTCTTTAGAACAGGTTTTATATCAGCTTGAAGGAGGAATTGACGCTTGTGCGTTTTCTTCCGGAAATGCAGCTGGTGGGGCTGTTTTTCAGGCCCTTGAACCTGGAAGTCATATCATCGCTCCTGCTGACATGTATCATGGTCTCCGGAATCAAATTAATGAAGTCTACAACGGCATTCATGAGGTTTCCTTCGTAGATATGACAGATCAGAAAGCTGTGAAAAGTGCTATTAAGCCAACAACAAGATTATTATGGCTTGAAACCCCTTCAAATCCACTCCTGAAAATCTGTGATATACGGGCCCTCGTTGCAATAGCGCGAGAAAACAATATAACTGTTGCCTGCGATAATACATTTGCCACTCCTCTTTTTCAACGTCCATTAGAATTGGGTTGCGATATTGTGATGCATTCGACAACCAAATACCTTGGCGGACACAGTGATGTTTTGGGTGGAGCTTTAATTACAAAAGTAAAAGATCAGTTATGGAAGAGAATCAGAACCAATCAGGAATTAGCCGGTGCAGTTCCTTCTCCGTTTGATTGCTATTTAACTGTAAGGGGAATCAAAACTTTTCCTTATCGAATGCGAGCCCATGCAGCTAACGCAGAAAGACTAGCTAATTATCTTGACCAACATCCTAAAATCGAGCATGTTTACTATCCTGGTCTGAAAAGCCATCCACAACACGAGATTGCCAAGGCACAGATGCATGGCTGGGGAGGCATGCTTTCTTTTTTAGTCAAGGGGGGGGTAGACGAAGCATTGAAAGTTGCAAACAGCGTTAAAATATTTACCCAGGCAACCAGCCTTGGTGGAGTTGAAAGCCTGCTAGAACACCGCGCTTCGATAGAAGGGCCGGAAACAACAACCCCGCAAAATCTACTCAGAGTATCGGTTGGAATTGAAAATGTTGAAGATTTGATTGCCGATCTTGAAAATGCATTAAGTAGTTAATTGTTATGGTGTCATTTAATATTTCCGATTAATTAAAAAAAACATCTGCTGACTTTCAACAGGTTACAAAATTATTACAAATTTAATTTGGTGTTACTTTCAATAATCTTCTATATTTGAAACATTATTTGGTAGCAATACCAGTCTGTCTTCAATAACCTTCTTGGTTTTGATTTATACAGAAGTGGCGAGAGATCAGGCTCTGCGACCCACTGACAACCCCCCGAGGCGTTTCGGGGAAGGTGCCAATTCCTGTCCCGGTTACATGGGAAATATAAAATTAAGGTTATGAAAAAGGAAATCAACTCAACATCGCTAAAATCCACCGGGGAAAATCTATTTCCGGCGTTTGTTTCTGCAACTATCTCTACAGTTCGTTGCTGTATGTGTAGTCCCTATTAAGCGGTAATCAGACTTTCTAAAATCTATTACCGGTGCAGGTTATACCTGCAACCTCTCGTATTCCCACGTCTAGAATAAAATACTGTTCATTTTAAAGCTTTAAACTATGTCAGCAGAAAACTTAAAATTTGAAACATTGCAACTACATGCAGGCCAGGAAGTTGATCCTGCCACCGGCTCAAGGGCTGTTCCTATTTATCAAACAACTTCATATGTGTTTAACAGTTCCGAGCACGGAGCAAATCTGTTTGCATTAAAGGAATTCGGAAATATTTATACCCGTATAATGAACCCTACTACCGATGTCTTCGAGAAGCGTGTAGCAGCCTTAGAGGGCGGTGTAGCAGCTTTAGCCGTAGCCTCCGGGCAAGCTGCCCAATTTATCGCTCTGAATAATATCATGCAGGCGGGCGACAATTTCATTTCTACTTCATTTCTATATGGAGGTACTTATAATCAGTTTAAAGTGGCATTTAAGCGCTTGGGAATTGAGGTTAGGTTTGCCAACGGTGATGATCCGGAAAGCTTTGAAAGCTTAATAAATGAGAAGACGAAAGCCCTCTTTATTGAAACTATTGGAAATCCCGGATTCAATGTTCCGGACTTTGAAAAGATTGCCGCAATCTCCAAAAAGTATGATATCCCACTAATTGTTGACAACACTTTCGGAGCAGCAGGGTATTTATTTCGGCCGCTGGAGCATGGCGCTCATGTAGTCGTAGAATCATCAACAAAGTGGATCGGTGGACATGGAACCAGCATCGGTGGCGTTATCGTTGACGGGGGAAATTATAACTGGGGTAACGGTAAATTTCCACAGTTCACGGAACCATCGGAAGGTTATCACGGACTGATTTTTAATGATGTATTTGGGTCAGCCGGCCCATTTGGTAATATCCAGTTTGCTATCCGTGCACGTGTAGAGGGACTCCGTGATTTTGGTCCGTCACAATCTCCATTCAATTCTTTCTTACTTCTTCAGGGTCTGGAAACTTTATCACTACGGGTTCAGCGGCATGTGGACAACTCGCTTGAGTTAGCCAAATGGCTTGAAGCGCATCCTCAAGTAGAGAAGGTAAATTATCCAGGTTTAGAAAGCAGCCCTTATCATGCAACTGCAAAAAAATATCTTCGTAATGGCTTCGGAGCTGTTCTTTCATTTGAAATACAGGGCGGCAAAGAGGCCGCAATTAAATTTGTAGACAGCCTAAAACTAATCAGCCATCTGGCCAATTTAGGTGACGCTAAGACGCTGATCATACAACCGGCAGCTACGACTCATCAGCAATTAAGTGAAGAAGAACAAGCTGCTTCAGGTGTTACTCCGGGACAGTTAAGAATCTCCGTAGGAATCGAACATATCGATGATATAAAAGCAGACCTGCAATTGGCTTTTGATAGTGTGAGCAAGGAACAACCCGTGCTCAATTAATATTAGTACGACAAGAATAAGAGTAATGAATACAAAAATCTATCAGCATAAAAAGCAGTTTGTATTAGAGAGTGGTAAAAAACTAAACGATCTTCAGATTGCATACCATACATATGGAAGTTTAAATAAAAAAAAGGATAATGTCGTCTGGGTCTGTCATGCGTTAACAGCGAATTCTGATGTATTCGATTGGTGGTGCGGACTGTTCGGCGAGAATTGTTTATTTAACCCTCGGGAACACTTTATCGTTTGTGCTAATATTTTAGGTTCTCCGTATGGAACAAGTAATCCGTTAAGCATCAATAGAAAGACTGGCCAGCCATATTACCTTTCCTTTCCGGACATTTCCGTCCGCGATATGGTAAGTGCTCATAAGTTATTAGCCGAACATCTTAAATTAGCCGAGATAGGCTTATTAATTGGTGGGTCATTAGGTGGACAGCAGGCGGTTGAGTGGGCTATTTCTGAACCCGAAAAGATCAAGCGGCTTGTGTTAATTGCCACTAACGCTCAGCACTCGCCTTGGGGAATTGCCTTCAATGAAAGTCAGAGACTAGCTATTACGGCTGATAGAACTTTTTACGCCTTAACTCCTTCAGGAGGAAATAAAGGCTTAAAGGTTGCACGAAGTATCGCTCTGCTATCCTACCGTGCATATGAGACTTACGCAGCTACCCAGCTGGAAGTAAATACTGATAAAGTGTTTGGTTTCAAGGCTTCTTCGTATCAAAACTACCAGGGCGAGAAGCTTGTCAATCGTTTCAATGCTTACAGCTACTACCTCCTTACTAAAGTTATGGATAGCCATAACGTAGGTAGGAAGCGAAATACTGTAGAGGAGGCCTTAAAAAAAATTAAAGCTAGAACCCTAGTTATCGGAATAAGCAATGATGTCCTTTTTCCATTGCACGAACAAAAATTTCTCTCAGAACAGATACCTCAGGCCCGCCTTGTTGAAGTTACCTCATTTTACGGCCATGATGGATTTTTAATAGAAACTGAAACATTAACAAAAGAAATAGGAAACTTTCTAAAGAGCAGTGACTCAAACGGTAGCGTGGTCAGTTTGCATAAAATAGCATAACAAAATGAGTAAAAAACTAACTATAGGGTTATTTGGATTTGGAGTTGTCGGTCAGGGGCTTTATGATATCATCCAAACTAAAGACCTGAACCTTGAAATTAAAAGGATAGCAATTAAACACCCGGAAAAACACCGTACACTTGATGCGAGCCTTTTTACTACCGTTGCTGATGAGATCTTAAATGATGAAGAGATTAACACGGTAGTTGAACTAATAAATGATGCCGACGCCGCTTTCACAATTGTGTCCACTGCTCTAAAGAATGGCAAAAATGTAGTCTCCGCAAACAAAAAAATGATTGCCGAAAACTTACAAGAACTCGTTGATATTCAAGTCGAATATGGAACTTCCTTATTATATGAAGGAGCTGTTTGCGGAAGTATCCCGATTATACGAAACCTTGAAGAATACTACGATAACGAACTGCTTCACTCTATTAGCGGCATTTTTAATGGATCATCCAATTACATTTTAACCAAAGTCTTTTCCGAGAATCTGGATTATAATACTGCATTAAAGCAAGCGCAGGAACTCGGTTTTGCTGAGACCGATCCAATCCTTGATGTGGGAGGTTACGATCCTAAGTACAAACTTGTGATTGCCACTTCGCACGCTTATGGTGTTTTCGTCGAACCGAAGAATGTCTTAAATATCGGGATCCAAAATCTGTCAGAAAAAGATCTTCAATATGCTCGTGAGAAAAACTTTAAAATAAAACTTATTCCAACTGCCAGGAAAATAAACGATAAAGAGATTGTTTTATATGTATTGCCCAAACTAATAAAGTCCGACAACTTTCTTTACAACGTAGAAAATGAATACAATGGAGTGATTGTTCAAGCGGCATTTGCAGATCAGCAATTTTTCTTTGGAAAAGGTGCAGGGGGCCATCCCACCGGTTCTGCTGTGTTATCAGATATCGCTGCGTTGCGTTATGACTATCGTTACGAGTACAAAAAACATCATCAGAAAATCAGTTTGGAGCCTTCTAATGACCTCATAGTAAATATTTATCTTCGTTATACCGACAATTCATTGCTGGAAAAGCTGCAGTTTGAACATATTTCGGAACGCTTCTATGCGGATGATTTCCAATTTGTAACAGGTCAGGTTCGTTTACAAAGCCTTTTAGACAACAAGGAATACTTAACACAGGAAGGGGTCTTCGTAGCAGAAGTAGCCGATCATGGAAATAAGATCGCAGAAGTTCAAGTAATTTCTGAACTGGCAGAAATCCTCCAGTAACTTCTAGGCCGGCTAGCGGGACCTTTATCATAAAAGAACCCCTGAAAGTTTAACTTCCAGGGGTTTCTATATTACAGATTAATTTCTTTTAAATCTCACGGTTACTATCCCAGGCTTCCAGATAGTCAGCAACCTTTCTAACAAACGATCCGCCTAAAGCTCCGTCTACAACACGGTGATCATATGATAAAGATAAAAACATCATATGGCGAATGGCAATTACATCTCCATACTCCGTTTCGATTACAGCCGGTTTCTTCTTGATGGCTCCCACTGCTAAAATAGCCACCTGTGGTTGATTGATGATCGGAGTTCCCATTACATTTCCAAATGTACCAACATTGGTGATAGTGAATGTTCCCCCCTGGGTCTCATCAGGTTTAAGTTTAGACTGGCGAGCACGCTTTGCCAAATCATTAACTGACTTGGTTAAACCTACCAGGTTCAACTGATCAGCGTTTTTTATGACCGGCACAATTAAATTACCAGAGGGTAAAGCTGCGGCCATACCGATATTAATATCTCTTTTCTTAATAATCTGTGTCCCGCTAACCGATACATTAATCATCGGAAGATCTTTGATAGCTTTGGCAACAGCTTCAATAAATATTGGTGTAAAAGTTATTTTCTCACTTTCGCGCTTTTCAAAATTTCCTTTAACACGTTCTCTCCATTTCACCAGGTTGGTTACATCTGCTTCTACAAATGATGTAACATGAGGAGAATTTTGCTTGCTCATCACCATATGATCGGCGATCAGCTTGCGCATACGATCCATCTCAATAATTTCATCACCGCCACCAACTGATCCTGCAGGTGCAGTCGGGTTGATTACAGGCTCTGGTCTCGCAGATTGAATTTCAGGCGCTTTTTGTTGAGGCGCAGACTGCGAAGAAGATGTTGGAATCTCGAGCTCATGTTCATCCGACGATGAAGACCGCTGTTTTACAAAATCCAATATATCCTGCTTAGTGACACGACCTTCCGCACCGGATCCTTTTACCTGGTTAAGTTCATCTAAATTAATTCCCTCTTCAGCTGCAATGCTTTTTACCAATGGCGAATAAAAGCGAGAGGATGAACCATAATTTACTGGCGACTGTGCTTTCTCTGCTGCAGGACTTAATTGCTCTGTTCCCGGAATCTCTTCGTTCGCGGGTGCTTCTGTTTTATATTCCTCAACAGGCTCCGAATCTATATTTGCATGGGCATCAGTTTCAATAATAGCGATCACGGCTCCAACCTGTACAACTTCATCTTCATTAAATAAAGTTTTAACAAGTTTGCCGGCTACGGGCGACGGTACTTCAGAGTCGACTTTATCAGTAGCGATTTCCAGGACGGATTCATCTGCCTCGATCATCTCCCCCGGTTGTTTCACCCACTTGATGATGGTTGCTTCTGCGACACTCTCGCCCATTTTTGGCAATAATAATTCGTATTGAGCCATATATTATTTCTATTTTTTGGAGTTAAACTAGTGCCCTTAGAGACAAAAGCATAAAAGTCGATATTTAATTTGTAGTCGCACTATGGGTACAAAAATAGTTTTTTTACCTTATGCGTTATCTTCTTTCAGTAATTTAAATAGCATTGTCAATGCACTGGTCACCGATCTCTCAATATTCTGGATTCGACGGCTACCAAATTCAAACTTTCGGGTAATAACTCTTGCTGAGTTTGCCACTGCAATCCAGACTGTGCCAACGGGCTTTTCGGGACTACCACCATCGGGACCAGCGATGCCGGTGACCGCAATGGAGTAGTTGGATTCATATTTATTAATTGCCCCGGTGGCCATTTCTTTAACTGTTTCTTCACTTACTGCACCAAATTGCTCAAGTGTTTGAGCAGATACTCCGAGCATAATCTCCTTCAAGTGGTTCGAATATGATATTGCTCCTCCTAAAAACACCGCACTGCAGCCCGGATTTTGAGTAATCAAATGAGACAGGGCTCCTCCAGTACAGCTTTCGGATACTGAAAGAGTCAAGCTTCTTGCTTGCATAAAGTCGAGAACACTTTTTTCAAGTGATATGTCTGCTTCTGCGATTACATAATTTCCAAGCCGATCAACAATTCTTTTACTGATTTCAGATATCTCCTGATTAAGCAGTGCATTGTCTTCACCGTAGCCGCTTAAACGCAACCGCACTATTCCCAACTTAGGAAGATATGCCAGTTTTATATGCATCGGCAAGGAATTCTCTATATCAGATATTTGATCGGATAGCATAGATTCTCCAAGTCCGGCGGTTAAAATAGTGTGATGACTGATTACAGGCAATTTAAAAGCAGACTTTATCCGGGGGATCACCTCCTCCTCCATCAGGTACATCATCTCGAAGGGAACACCGGGCAATGACACATAGATTTTGCCCTCGTGCTCTATCCACATACCAGGTGCAGTGCCATTTTTATTTTGAAGAGTAATACAATTTTCAAGCACCTCCGCCTGACGTAAGTTCGCATCCAGCATCGGTCTGTTGTATTTTGAGAAGATACTTTTGACGTTCTCCAGTGATTCAGCGTCAGAACGCAAGCCAGTATTAAAGTATTCTGCAAGCGTTTTTTTTGTTATATCATCCTTGGTCGGACCAAGACCTCCCGTGATTATGATAAGGTCTGCCCGTAAAGCTGCCAGTTTTAGTGCATCCAAAATATGTTGCCGCTCATCCGATACAGAGCTTATCTGCTTTACCCGGACTCCTGCATCATTGAGCTTCTGCCCCATCCAGGCAGAATTAGTATCTACAATTTGACCAATGAGAATCTCATCGCCTATGGTAATGATTTCAGCTAACATGAATTAAAAGTTATTGAAGTAATCGCGGCGGCGACTCAATTTAAGATCCTGTAAAATAGAGGCCTTAACTTTCAGGTCGACACTATAACTCCGGTACTGGCCAATAGGCACCCAGCGGAAAGAAAGATCCCAGCAATGCAGGTCACGGTAGATAGAAATCTGGGTTAGACTCAGCTTGTTCGCACGAAAGTCATACCCGGAGTTATATTGCACTTTCCATTTAGGGGTAACGTTAAAGTCACCGTAAAAATTAAGTGTGTTGGTGATTGAGGAGGACAAGCCCGAGTTTGAATATTGAAAGCTATAAGAAGCACTAATGTTCCAGGGGATACTGAAATCTACGAATGCGTTAGGGTCACGGCTAATCATGGCAAGCTCCTGTGCTTGTTGCGGTGTGGCTCCCTGCATGTTCTGACCTATTTGATTTAAATTCTCGTTGCGGCGCTTTAGAGCTGTCGAGTTTAAACTAAAATCAGTTGACAGACCGAAGCTGGTTAAGCGAGCAAGTTTACCGCTTTCAACCATAAATTTATTTGAACGATGACCTAGAGAATCAATTTTATAAGGATCAAGTACACCGTTAAAATTAATTCCAAGCTTTTGCTTAAAAAAGGCGGTTCGGCCTGAGAAATTGATAGGTGATAACTTTTGAATTCCTTCCTGCGCTGCAAAATTATAATTCCCAGAGAAGCTTAAATTTTGTAAGATGGGAATTTTATCAGATGTTGCTGTTTGAACTGAATCAAGTTTAGCACGGCGCTTTGCTTCGATGTTATTGTCTATGTTGAAACTAATACCAGCTTGTTTACCAAAACCGGGGCCTCCGTAAACCGAACCGTCATAAATGGAATATCTCTCCACATCACCAGCTGTGTTGGAAACTACATTTCGGTAATATCCAAACCGATCATCTGCAAAATCCGGACGGTAATTAAAGCTGAATGAGGGCGTCATTACATGCCGGATGGCCTCAATTTTACCCTTTGTGAAACGTTTAGTACCATAGAATTTTGTGGATAATCCCGAATTCATGCTATATTCATATGCGCGGCTAAATCCAGCTACCGTGTCGATCAATGCAGCGCCTGATAAAGGGAAGGATCTTTTTCGAATGGTTTGCAAGTACCACCGTTCATTATATTGCACCCCGGAGTTAAACTGGAAAAATTTGAGTACATTCAGGGATAGACTAATAGGAATATTATGCTGAAAGCCTGTTTTAAAGTTCTGCAAAGCATCTTTCTGAAACAACAGCTCTTCCTTCGTATCAATAGAATTACTACCCTGTAAACTATAACCCATTGTGATCTTCTGAAACCATTTCTGCTCTCCTACCCGATCTTTATCGTCAAATGGATTAATCGTAGTCATGTTCAAACTGAAAGTCGGCAACTCCAAAAATACGGTCCCTGCCTGCAGGTCCTGACGATGGCTTAAGCTTGAAGTGAAGTTAAAGAGCCCGTTGGCAAACACCTTACCATAACTGATGTTCGAAGACAGCGTGTTACGGGTGAGCTGATCGAAATCATAAGTGCCTCCAGCAGCCGTGTTTGTAAAATAACTTCCGGTTCCGGCATTTACAGAAGCGCTAAATGTGGTTCCAGGGTTTGATTCAGGCCTCTGCGAATGGCTCCATACAATGTTGAAATCCTTTGAAGGGTTTTCAAACGCTTCAGTGCCTTCAATACCTGTCTTGGTAGACGCATATCTTAAACTCAGCGAACCATCATATTTATAATTCTTTTTATAACGGGCCTGTGTATTTGCTTCATAAGAACCTTTGCTATAGAAAGTACCCCGAACGGCCATGTCCCAGTAATCACTGATCCCAAAGTAGTATCCCAGATCACGCATAAAAAAACCGCGCTGTCCATCTTCCCCAAATGTCGGAAATAAAACACCTCCGGAACGTCGGTTAGGCTTAGGGAAAAAACCGAAGGGAACGCCAAGTGGTAGAGGAACATCCTCAATTGTCAGATAAGCCGGGCCGGTTATGATCTGCTTGTCGGTAACGATCCCGCGTGTAATATGTATTCCAAAGTGTGGATGTGGTAAATTACAGGTGCTGTATATCCCTCGTTTAAAAAAACCTTCATCATATTCATTCTTTTTGAATTGACGGGCCTGAAGATATCCTCCCTCGACATCCGTGAATACGCCATAAGATTTTCCCTTTTTTGTTTTATAATTGAAGAGTAGCGAATCTGTAGTAATTGGCTGTTCCGAACCTTGTTTTAAAATAGGTCTCCCGCTGTAACGATTACTCTTCGGATTCGTATACCCTTTTGCAAAAGCCAGGTTGTTTTTTTGATCTAGCCGGATGTAATCCGCATCCAGTTGAAAATCATTATAAATTATCCGCGCCTTACCGTATAAATGAACTATATTATTAATGTGATCAAAACGGATCGAATCTTGAGCTGTATAATTTACTTTTGAGTTTACGCCGGCAGCCGATTTAGACTTATTCGTTAAAGTATCCGTTTTTGTAGTAGACACAGTTGTATCTCTTTTTACAGGCGCGGGTTTTAAAACCGGTTGCTGCGAAAAAGCAGGGATAGATATCAACAAAAAGAGTGCGGATCTAACGCTGTATCTAAAAAACGATTTAATAAATTCCAAATTCGATGATGAATATTATTTTTGCACTAACAGAACATACTATACGACCAAAATTAATGAAAATTATACCATTGAAAAGATACATTTCTTCTTTGCTGTTATTAGTAACGTTTTCGTCGTCTGCTTTCAGCAATACTCCGCCAGCGGCATACCGGATCAAAACGATAGTAATTGATGCCGGTCACGGAGGACATGATGGCCATACGCATGGCAGCTTTTCGAAAGAAAAGAATATTGCCTTGCAGGTTGCCTTACTCCTGGGTAAAAGTATTGAAGAAAAAATGAAAGACGTGAAAGTGATCTACACCCGTACTACGGATGTTTTCATTCCTCTTTACGAACGTGTTGGTATCGCAAACAGAGCTAAGGCAGATCTTTTTATTTCGATCCATTGTAACTCAATGCCTATTAAAAGAGTTTTAAATGGTTATAAAAAAGATAGCAAGGGAAGAAAAGTTCCCATTTACCGAAATGTTCAGAGCACTTCTACCAGAGGAACCGAGACGTTCGTTTCAGGATTTGGGAGACTGGACGAGCAGGACGTAGCCATGCGGGAAAACGCTTCCATCCTTTTGGAAAAAGATTATAAGGAAAATTATGAAGGCTATGACCCGAAAGATCCGGAAAGTATCATCATGCTTTCATTAATGAAAAATGCTTTTCGTGAGCAGAGTATAAAGTTGGCAACATTTATGCAGGATGAGTTCTCACGTACAGGACGAGTTGATCGTGGGGTGAAAGAACAAAGTCTTGCTGTTCTTGCCCGTGCAGGAATGCCGGCTGTACTAACTGAAATTGGTTTTATCTCCAATCCCGGTGAAGAGGAATATATGAATTCTGATAGCGGCCAAAACGAAATTGTAAATAATTTGTTGAAGGCAATTCAGAATTATAAAAAACAGGTTGAACTTGAGTAAATAGATCGTACTTTCGGCAACAATGTAATTTAATTTCAGCCTGTTATTTTCTGCATTAATTAACCACTATAAAAACGAATGAAAATAACCAGTGAAACTAAAGTCGGCGTTCTTGCAGCTGTAGCAATCGTCATATTAATTGTCGGATATAGCTTTTTAAAAGGCAACGATGTATTCTCTTCGGAGAATGAATTTTATGCCAAATACGATCGCGTTGACGGCCTCGCAGTCTCAAAGCCCGTATTGGTCAACGGTTACCAGATAGGCCGCGTCTCTAAGCTTACTTTACTCTCCAGCGGTCAAATCCTTGCTCAGTTTAAAATTGATCCCGAATACGCAGTTCCTAATAATACGATAGCCAGATTGGAGAGTACCGATCTTTTAGGAGGAAAAGCGATTATATTTGAACTCGGAGGCAGCAGCCAATATGCTCAGGACGGGGATACTTTAAATGCAAATGTCGAGAAAGATCTTTTAGAACAAGTAGAACCGGTTCAGAAAAAAGCTGCGATGATCGTAGCGCGATTAGATTCTGTCCTTACTTCAGTAAACTCAACCTTGAATCCCGCATTTCAGAAGAACTTTGAACGGAGTTTCACCAGTATAGCGCGAACCTTGGAGACACTTGAAGGCACTACCAAAACAGTTGATGGCTTAGTTGGCACCCAAAGCAACCGGATTGCTGCCATCATGGGGAACCTGGAATCTATTTCCGGCAACTTCAAAAATAATAACGAAAAAATCACATCCATAATGAATAACCTTGACAAGGTTACAGACGATGTTGCAAAAGCAAACTTCGCCCAAACTATGGCTGAAGCAAACAAGGCGGTCGCAGAACTTCAGGCAGTGATCACTAAAGTAAATAGCGGAACAGGTTCTTTATCTCAGCTTATTAATGACCCTAAAATGTATGACAATCTGAATAATGCAGCGGCTAACCTGGATAAATTAATGATCGATCTGAAAGCAAATCCTAAGCGCTATGTAAGCTTCTCTGTATTTGGGGGTAAAAAAGACTAGCCTTCATTTTTATAGAGAAAGCCACTTACCGAATAGTAAGTGGCTTTTTTTATAGACTAAAAGTTAAACCTTCTGTTGCAAGGAAGGTGTCCGGAAAAATACTTTTTGCTTCCTGCAATACCGGATCCAGATCACGGTAACGTGCAGAGAAGTGCCCGATGAGTAATTGCCTGGTATTTGCCTTTATTGCAATTTCCGCAGCCTGCAAGGCTGTAGTATGGAAAGTCTCCGTCGCCCGATCTACCATGTCATGCATAAATGTAGCTTCATGATATAGCAGGTCAACACCATCTATCAGGTCAAGATATTTCCAATTGCATATGGTGTCCGAACAGTAAGCATAAGCCTTAGGTTTTTCTGATTCAGTGGTAAGCTCACTGGAAGGGTGAATTACCCCCTGTCTATCAGTAAACGCAAACCCCTTTTTTATCAACGGAATATTTTCAACAGAAATTTCCAGCTCATCCACCTTTTCCTTGATGATTTTCGGAAGACGCTTTTTTCCGGAAAATTTAAACCCGGTGCAGGGAATCCGATGCTCAAGAGGTATAGTGCTTACAGTTACATCAAAATTTTCAAAAATGCAGGCACTCCTGTCGGGATCAATAGCGAAAAAATTTACCGGATATCTAAGTTCAGTCTGGGAATTTTTGAAATTAACATCCATGATCTCCTGTAAAGCGGCCGGCCCATAAATGTTCATCGGCTTAGTACGGCCATTCAGATGGAGGGAGGATAATAAACCAATAAGTCCGAGGTAATGATCGCCATGGAGATGACTAATAAATATGTCATCAATGCGTTGGGATTTTATGCCAAAACGAAGCAATTGATGTTGTGTCCCTTCCCCGCAGTCAACGAGGAAGTACTTTTCATTTATATTAAGAAGTTGGGCGGAAGGGTTACGGTTAAAAATAGGAGTTGCAGAACTACTGCCTAGAATCGTTATTTCGAATTTCATACGCAGCCAACAAGCTTATCTATCTAGCTTCCTTTTTAAGTTCCTTTTCAATCTCTTCCATAAAAATCAAGTCGATAGCCTCTTCAACTGAACCTACTATGGTCAATACATTATCTAATTGGGAAATTGTGATCAAACGGGCAACATTTTCATTAATCCCTGTCAAGATAAAAGTTCCTTCAGCATTCTTGCAGATACGATGACCAACAAGTAAACTTCCCAAGCCGGAGGAGTCAGAATACTTGACAGCAGACAAATCGAGTACAATATTGCGCTGGCCTTCGGTATTTGTTAAAATTAACTCCGATTTTAATTGCGGTGAGATTAGACTGTTAAGCTTCGATTCATTAAGCTTAATTAAAACGTATTTCTCGTGTTTGTCTACAGTAAATTTCATGGTGAGGCTATTAGATGTCCGTATTACAATATTAATAAATTAAAATTACTTTAAACGCTTAAGTGCCTCAATAATATTCCGTTCAACACGTTGTAAAATATCTCCGTTATCATCCTTTTGAAAGTCATTGCCAGTGATATGTTCATACAACTCAATATAACGGTCGGAAATCGATGTAACGATTTCATCAGTCATAGCTGGAATCATTTCGTCCTCTTTGCCCTGAAAGCCATTATTTATCAGCCATTTACGAACGAATTCCTTCGATAACTGGCGTTGCGGTTGATTCTCCGCTTGCAAACCTTCATATCCCTCACGATAAAAATATCTTGAAGAATCCGGCGTATGGATCTCATCAATTAAAATAATCTTACCATCAAGCTTGCCAAATTCATATTTAGTATCCACAAGTATTAAACCATGCTCTGCTGCAATTTCAGTCCCTCGCTGAAATAACGCCCTGGTGTATTTCTCCAACTGCACGTAATCTTCTTCAGCGACAATATCCCGGCGAATTATCTCGGCCCTCGAAATGTCTTCATCGTGTCCAACGGCCGCTTTGGTTGTTGGTGTGATGATTGGTTCAGGTAGCTTGTCATTTTCTTTTAATCCTTCAGGAAGCACTACACCACATACCTCTCTCCTGCCGGTATTATATTCTCGCCAGGCATGACCGGCGAGGTAGCCACGTATAACCATTTCAACTTTGAATGGTTCACATATCTTTCCGATGGTTACGCTTGGGTCAGGAACATCGATGACCCAGTTAGGGACAATGTCCTGAGTGGCCTGGAGTGCTTTTGCGGCAATCTGGTTAAGCACCTGGCCTTTATACGGTATAGGTTCAGGCAAAACAACATCAAACGCCGAGATCCGGTCTGTTACAACCATTACCAGGAATTTATTATCAATAGTATAAACATCTCTAACCTTTCCCTTATAAAAGCTGGTTTGACCGGGTAACTGAAAGTGAGTTTCTTTAATAGCGTTCATTGAGGTTGAGATATTAGATATTAGATGTGAGATTGAGAAGTTAAAGGTGAGAAGTTAGATATGAGTTGGTCTGGCTACCTTCTCAAATAAATCTCAAATCTAACCTCTCAAATCCGTTATTGAATGTCTCCGTATGCGCGGAGTATATTTTTAACTAGTTTATGCCTTACAACATCTTCGCCACTTAGGTAAATGATATCAATCCCGTTAATATCGGTAAGAATGCGTAGACCTGTGTGTAAACCAGAATGCTGCTTTCTTGGAAGATCAATCTGAGTAATATCACCGGTAACAATAAACTTGGCTGACGGTCCCATACGAGTAAGGAACATCTTTAATTGCATATCAGTTGCATTCTGAGCTTCATCCAGAATTACAAAGCAGTTATCAAGGGTTCTGCCACGCATAAAAGCCAGGGGAGCAATCTCGATAATACGATTCTCCAGCATAAGCTTTAATTTCTCTGCCGGGATCATATCATCAAGCGCGTCATATAAAGGACGCAGATACGGATCTATCTTCTCTTTAAGGTCCCCTGGAAGAAAACCAAGGTTTTCTCCGGCTTCAACAGCCGGACGGGTAAGGATAATCCGTTTTATTTCTTTGTTCTTCAACGCTCTAACTGCCAGTGCTACCGCCGTATAGGTTTTACCGGTTCCAGCCGGACCAATTGCAAAGATGATATCATTTTTACTGATACTCTCAACCATGCGCCGCTGGTTAGCAGTACGTGCTTTTACAACAATACCATTCGGGCCAAATACAATCGGTTCGCCACCACCATAACTTTTGGCTTCTGCAGTATCTCCGTCCTTTAACACAGGTATCGTTGTCCCTAAGATATGCTCAAGGTCGTTATTATTCAGGCTTTGAAATTTGTCAACATGATCAACAATATCCTGGAACTTGGAATTAAAGTTTTTCAGCTCAACTTCATCTCCCAAAACCTTGACGTCGTTACCTCTAGCAACAATTTTTATCTTCGGAAAATGTTTTTTTATAATCTCGAAATACTCATTATTAGCCCCCCACATTACCAGAGGGTTAACGCTTTCTATAGACAAATTCAGTTCGTTCAAATTAGTGGTATTAAAAATCGGTCTGGTGTTTATTTGATTAAAAATTCAATATTTGTACCATTGTTTACCTATCGCAAGAATAATAATTTATATTAACATTTTAATGGCAATAATTACTTTAACAACCGATTTGGGTGACAGAGATTTCTATCAGGCCGCCCTGAAAGGAAGCATCCTGAGTCGGTTACCCACAGCTAATATTGTTGACATTACCCATAACATTTCTGCCTTTAATATTCAACAGGCTGCCTTTATCTTAAAAAACTCTTTTCATTACTTTCCAAAAGCCACTGTGCACCTCATTGGTATTGATTCTGTATTCAATGAGCAAACCCGATACCTGGCTTTAAAGTATAAAGATCACTATTTTGTCGGGTCTGATAATGGAATTTTTTCTTTATTATTTGATGAAGATCCATCGGAGATCGTTGAACTGAATATCATGCAGGATCTTAAATTTTTGCATTTCCCACTATCGGATATCTTTTCTAAAGCTGCCACACACCTGGCAAAAGGCGGAAAGCTAAAAGACATCGGTATCCCGGTTGGATCTATTGAAGAAAAGACGACCCTGCAGCCCGTCATTGAGCGGAGCTTGATCCGCGGAAACGTTATTTATATTGATTCGTTTCAAAACATCATTACGAACATAACCAAAGATATTTTTACCAGCGTTCAAAATAATCGTGACTTCACCCTGTACTTCAAGCGAAATGAATCAATCTCGCAGCTAAGCTGGCATTATAATGAAGTTCCTGAAGGGGAAAAACTTTGCTTGTTCGGCATTAGCAATCACCTTGAAATTGCCATCAATAAAGGTAATGCCAGCGGCTTGTTAGGGCTTCACCTGGGTGACATCGTTAGAATAGAATTTCATCCATGATTACCCGCCTTGTTAAACTGAGCCTGCAGGCCGACAAAGCCGTCGAATTCGAAAACTTATTTTATCAAACACAGGCACTGATCGAAGATTTTGAAGGCTGCCATACAACTAATCTTTTTAAAGTTGCCGACGCTAAATCGGAATACTTCACAATCAGCTACTGGAATACGGAACAAGATCTGGAGAATTACCGCAGGTCCAATCTCTTTAAAAAGGTGTGGTCAAAGGTTAAACCCCTGTTTGCCGAAAAAGCGGAAGCCTGGACCCTACATGGAACTATTCCGGTTTCAATATCGACTGCAGTGCCTGTCCCAACTGAAAAACATCCATAAAACTGTTATACAGCGGAACAGGACTTAACCGGATAACATCCGGCTCTCGCCAATCGCCGACTATACGACGTTTAAAAAGTTCATCAAAAATTATTTTCCCGTCTTTTTTCGCAACCAAGGATAATTGGCAACCACGTTCGTCGGGACTTTTGGGAGTGATGACCGTGAACTGCTCATAGCCTATCGTTCGATTGACCTCAGCAATCATAAACTCGAGGTATGCAGTAAGTGCCAGACTTTTTTTACGAAGCTCCGCAAGACCCCCAACTTCATCAAACATTACCAATGAAGCTCTGTGTGCAGCAAGAGATAAGATTGGACTGGTGCTTAATTGCCACCCTTCAGCGCCATGTTCAGGAACAAAGCCTTTTTCCATTTTGAAGCGGGAACTTTGGTTATAACCCCACCAACCGGCAAATCTGTTTAAACTCTTGTTATTAAAATGTTTCTCATGAACAAAAGCACCTCCAATACCACCGGGACCACTGTTTAGATACTTGTAAGTACACCAGCAGGCAAAGTCTGCATTCCAGTCATGCAACTTCAGGGGAACGTTCCCGGCAGCATGGGCGAGGTCAAAACCTACATAGGCTCCGGCAGAATGTCCTGCCTTAACGATTGCTTCCAGATCAAAGAATTGACCCGTATAATAATTTATTCCCGCAAATAACACCAGTGCAATCTCATCGCCATGCTCCTGTATGGCAGCAACAATCTCGGCAGTCTGTAAAATCTCCACTCCTTTCTGCGGAGCTACTTCTATAATAACTTTTTTAGGATCAAATCCATGAAAGCGCGCCTGGCTTTCCACAACATATTGGTCAGACGGGAAAGCCCCCGCTTCCATTAATATCTTAACCCTTTTCCCCTGCGGCCGGTAAAAGCTCACCATTAGCAGGTGAAGATTGACAGAGAGCGCATTCATCGCAATAACTTCAGCAGGAAGTGCACCAAAAATCGGCGCCATTAACTTCTGCATCTCTTTATGATAAGTCAACCATGGCGTCTCACCCTCAAACCAACCTTCTACTCCAAGGTTTTCCCAGTTAGATAGCTGCTCATTCAAAAACTTCTTAACGGATTTCGGCTGCAAGCCTAAAGAATTGCCACAAAGGTAAATTATTTCTTTACCATCCTGTTTCGGGATTAAGAAGTCGTTACGGAATTTTTTAAGATCATCTGAGTTATCCAGTGCCTCGGCAAACCGCCTGTTATTTTGAAACTGCATGGGCCAATTATACAAAAAAGCCGGTTAAATAACCGGCTTCTTAAAATTGCGGGAATGACGTTTAATATTCAATCCGGCCATGCTCACCTTTCTGATATTTGTGACCAGTTAAAATGGCTTTCGCCATTTGATACAAGATAACCATTTTATTCGAACTGCTGTCCCAATACTCAGCCTGGTGCGGGGTTACCTTTAGAAGAGCTAACTCCGGATCATCAAGTCCTTTAGGAAACCAGGCTTTTATAGCCGGATTGTAAAGCTCCTTCATCTTTGACCAGTCATTAACGATTCTCGCATCACCACTGATACTGATATAGCTGTTTTTTGATGGCAGTGAATAAGAAAGGCAAATCTGATGGTTTTCCGTTAACTCATCAGCTTTACCGGAATACTCGTTTGTGAAAAACCAAATATTTCCTTCATCATCAAACTCCGCCGTCGACATCGGGCGACTTCTTAAATGATCTTTCTGACTGGTACATAGCATCGCTATCTTCACCCCGTCAACCAGCTCCTTTAATTTCATTAAATTCTCCTGATTGTTTTCCATGGTTAGGGTATTTGTAATCAGAACATTTATAAGAAGGCTAAGTTTTAGAAATCAAATGTGGGGCTTGCTGACATTGCGATTGCCCCGGACATAAAACCGCCAGGGAATGGTTTTATATGGACCGTCAAAATTCATCCCTACCCGGGCAGAAGCAATAATTCCATCATTATTTAATTCTTCGCTTCTATCCTCAATCCATATGGTATCATTCTGTAGATTAACACCATTATGCGCTTTCACCAAACCTAATGCTTTAGCTAAAGCGCCGGGCCCCCGGCATAAGCGGGAATCCTCCGTAAAGAGATCACGCCGCTGACGCATGACGTCAACACCCACGCGCGGTTCTACGGCACGAATAAGCACCGCGTGCGAAACGCTATCCGTACCAGTTACTATATTCAGCATATCATGTATGCCATAACAGATATACATATAAACGACACCTCCTGCGCTGAACATCATTTCGTTTCGCGGTGTTCGCCGGTGATTATAGGCATGTGACCCCCGGTCTTCCGGTCCCTGGTAAGCTTCAGTCTCAACAATAACGCCACCGGTTATTACACCTTCGATATTGGTGTAAAGGTGCTTTCCAATCAACTCGCGGGCGATCAATACAGCGTCATCACGCTGGTAAAAACTTAAAGGAAGCTTCATTCGTAGAATTAAGAATTATGAAATAGGAATCCAATTCTCTGGTCAGAATTGGATGAGGCCAGTTATCTCTGTGAGGTACTTTTCATCAACCGAATCGAACTGATCCAGCTCATCGCTGTCAACGTCAAGAACAGCAACTACTTCACCTTGCCGTATTATCGGTATCACGATCTCAGACTTTGAAGCAGAACTGCAGGCAATGTGTCCGGGAAAAACGTCAACATCAGGCACAATTAAAGCTTCTTTCTGTTGCCAGGCAGCGCCGCAGACACCTTTGCCAAGTGCAATACGTGTACAGGCAACCGGGCCCTGGAAAGGACCTAATACCAGTTCGCTACTTTTGACGAGATAAAATCCCACCCAAAAGAATTTAAACTGCTCTTTTAATGCAGCCGAAACATTTGCCAGGTTAGCTATCAGATCGCTCTCCCCTTCTAAAAGAGCTTCAATTTGCGGTATTATCGATTGATATTGCGGTTCCTTACCTGCGGAAATAATCTTTAAGTCTTCAGCCATATTTACAAAAGTAATATCATCCGGCAAATTGACGAACAGTCGTCTGCTTTCTTACATCCTGCAGACGCATCGTCCCAAACAATTAGATCTCATTCACCTGAAACAAAATCGAAAACAAGTGCGAGAATCTGTTAAACCGTTCAAAAACTTACTTTATTGTATAAGTCAGGCTGGCTCCCTGTACTCCATTCCCACCAAATGGAGCAACTGATAACCCTGTCGTATTGCTTTTCTTGTGAAGCTGCGGAACTAGTACGCCTACGGCTGCACCGATTCCATAGCCCAGTAAATTATCACTTAAGAAATGCTGACCGCCACGTAGTCTCATATAACCAACAGCCGCCGGAACAACGGCAGCGGCTGCCCAGACATATGGCTTCGCTTTTGAATCGGGATTAAAATCACTAAATACTTTTGCAGCAAAGAAAGTTGCTGTAGCAGTAGCAGCCGTATGACCTGCAAAGAAAGCACGTTGTGCATCACTGTCTGTCCGATCGCCAATTGGCAGTGAGGTATTGTAGACAAACGGGCGGCTTCTTTGAACAGATCCCGCAGTGATCGAAAACAAAGCACCTGTTATAGACATGGATTCAATAAATAAAGTCATAACCTGCCCGGCGTGATTACGTTCGTTCTTGTTGAGAAGCATCAGCACGGGAACTGCAGCAAAAGATCCGTAAAACGGGATATAACTGTCTTTATCAGCTTGGTCACTGAAATCACCTGCAGAAAAACGGTCCATAAAAAATACATCGTCCTTTGACAAAGCATTAACTTCAGCTTCAGTCAGGTCCTTTTTATCTTTTATCAGGCTCAGGCCAAGAGCGCTAAGTCCTACTCCACCTGCTATCGCCAGTCCATCAGCTTTCCAGCTGGTTTTGTAGGGCGACTCTGTTTGCGCAAAAACATTACATGCCGTAACAAGGAATGCTATAAGTAAGGTAATTTTTGATTTCATATAATTATGTTTAATGTTAGTTAAATTAATCTAACGGAGCATAACAAATGCTTTGCCATCTTATTTGCAAATCAGAAACACAATTTAAATAATTTGTTTTATGAGGATCTCTTTTGTTTATCTTCCCGAAGCATCTGCCCGAAATCAAGACTTCTATCCATTGCACTAACGATCATTGCTATTCGCTTTGCACGGGTGGGCTCTGTTTTCGCTGAATTAATCCAGTTGAGAAAGTAGTTCTGATGAGATTTAGGTTGCTTCAGGAAATTCTCAATAAAGTGTGGCTGCTCATTCAGACATTCCTCCAGATCATCGGGTATAAGAATTTTGAAATTTTTATCTTCCTCCAGGCTGACCTTCAGTACGGCACCTTCTTTTTTACGAAGCTTGCGACGAAGCTCAGCTTTTAAAGGAATGATGTAGTCACCCTCGCCCATTGGAACCACGGCAATCCCCTCGAACGGTAGAGTGTCGAAGAAACCTTTAACCCGGTAACTACTTCTGCAGTCAGGTTTTACTTGGATAGCCAGTTTTTCCGGGATATATATGTATGTCCAGCCCGACTTCTCACCTTTATCTTTAAATTTTTCAATCAGAACTTGAAAGGAGATCATAGAGCGAGATTGGAGATATCAAATTTGAGACTTTAGACAAAGCTCAATCTTTGGGAGATGAAGCATTTACCTTGTAAGCATTATAAGCCGGATAGCCTGCGGTAAGTTCATAAAGTCGCTTAAATCCCATGCTTTTCATCATTTCAATGGCCTTTGCTGAGCGTTTTCCTGAGCGACAATAAACCAGGTAGGGTTTAGTCTTATCTAATTTTGACAGTTGCTGTTCAAAGTCGGCACTGTTAAAGTTGTAATTAATTGCCCCGGGAATAAAGCCCTCAGCAACCTCTTCCGGCGTGCGGACATCCAGAACAATTACTTTTTTCTTTGCGATGATCTTATCCGCTTTCTCAACAGGGACAGCTTTGTACTTAGTTTTTGGTTGCTGGGCAAAGGAAGTAGTTCCTGCCAAAACAAAGAAAGCAAGGATGAGTACAAGTGGTTTCATAGTATCAGTATGATCTAAAGTAATTGCAAATTACAAAATCCAACATTGACAAATTGAAAATTGGCAAATTATCACATTGTTTAAAACTTCTCTTCTACTCCTAAACCAAACAGCGCAAAATCATATTTCACCGGATCTTCGGCATCAAATTCACGCAAGCGCTGAGTTAATTCCACTGCGGTTTGCCAATCGGTTTGCTTACGCGAAATCAGGTTAAGCTTGCGGGCAACCCGCTCTACGTGTACATCACACGGGCAGATGAGGCTTGCCGGTGAAATCCTTTCCCAGATTCCAAAATCAACACCTTTATCGTCCTGCCGAACCATCCAGCGCAGAAACATATTTAGACGCTTACATGTAGACTTTTGCATTGGAGAAGAGATGTGCTTCACAGTTCTTGTTGGAGCATCTGGCAGGCTGAAAAAATATGTCCTGAAGTGATTTAAGGAGAACTCGATATCCACTGGTCCAACCTGAAGTTCCGATGCGTAGCAGGCAGCCGAAGCTTGCGTATCCGGCGAACGTGCACTGGTCTTATCTAAAAATTCTTTTCGGTATACCTCTGGCCTTTTCAATCCCGTTACTGACGGTAAAAAAGCGTCCTCCAGGGAATCAAATTCATTGTAATGATGCTCAAGGAAGCTGACAAAGTATAAAAGATCCGTATCATTAAACGTGCGGTGTTTAAACTCCAGCAAGTTCTGAAGATCCGAATCCTGGTGGTTGATGATAAAATCGTAGGGCGCGCCGTCCATACGGTCGATCAGTTCTATGCATTTATTAATTATAGTTTTACGTTGTCCCCACGCCAGAATAGAAGCAAAGAAACCCATGATCTCGATATCCTGCATCAGCGAAAACTGGTGCGGAATAACGATCGGATCATTCTTTATAAATTCAGGCCGGTTATATTGTTCTACCTTGGAGTCAAGGAAAGCTTTGAGGTTTGAGAAATCGGATGAAAGATGAGATGTCATGATCAAGTGGAAAGAACAAGTACCAAAATTAGACTTTTTGTTATTACATCCAGGTTGTGTTGATCGAATTGTGAGCATTAAAACACGAAGCGTACCGATAGAACGCCGGGCTGATGTATCTGGCTTTATTATACCAACAATATGTTCCTACGGAACAAGTACAATGCTCTTGTCCTACAATATACCCGATTTTGTAAAAGGGAGTAAATGACGAAACGAATCGATAGAATTCTGTCTTCAAAATCTAGGTAATTTGATTTTATTTACCTGGCTACTTTCAATACAAATTAATACGAATGCTTGTTCCGCAGGAACATCTTGTCGGTAGAAAATAGAATTTTAGTAGGTATATCGTTCCTTCGGACGTCTTGTGTGAACGTTTAAAATATCACGCGATCTGATTGGGAAGGAGCGAATTACTATACACCGTATGACAAAAACAAGGAACAAAACCAAAATTTATCCGGGTCTTTGTTCCCTGTTCTTTGTTCCTTAATCTCTAAGAAAGTGCCTGTTCTATATCTTCCAGCAAATCTTCAATATCCTCCACTCCTACGCTTAAACGCAGCAAACTATCAATAACCCCCACTTTCTCACGTTCTTCCTTTGGAATAGAACCATGGGTCATAGTTGTTGGATGGTTAACCAATGACTCAACCCCACCTAATGATTCTGCCAGAGAAAATACCTTAAATGATGATGCAACACGGAATGTTTCCTGAAGGTCCGCTCCTTTGATTGTGAAGGAGATCATTCCTCCGAAATCACGCATCTGCTTTTTAGCAATCTCATAATTAGGGTGATCAGTAAAACCTGGCCAGTAAATTTTATCCACTTTAGGATGAGTCTTTAAGAATTCCGCTATTTGACGGCCGTTCTCGCAATGCGCTTTCATCCGCAAATGAAGGGTCTTTAATCCTCGTAACACCAGGAAACAGTCCTGAGGGCCGGGCGTAGCGCCGCAGGCATTATAAATAAACCATAATCGTTTGTACAGATCTTCATCGTTCAGCATCAAGGCTCCCATGACCACATCCGAATGGCCACCAAGGTATTTGGTCACCGAATGCATCACGATATCAGCACCCAGATCAATAGGATTCTGCAAATACGGAGAAGCAAAAGTATTATCCACCGCCAGCAAAATGTTATTTGACTTTGCGATTTGCGCTACTGCCGCGATATCCACAATTTGCATCGTCGGATTGGTTGGCGTCTCTATCCAGATCAGCTTCGTGTTATCGTTAATATAGTTATTAACGCTGTTTGCATCAGTTAAATCAATAAAATGAAACTTGATACCATACTGCGCATAGATCTTAGTGAACATACGATACGAGCCACCATACAGATCATTACCGGTAATTACCTCGTCACCTGGCATCAGCAATTTCATTACTGCATCTGTAGCTCCCATACCACTTGAAAATGCTAATCCGTATCTGGCGTTTTCTAAGGCTGCCAGACAATCTTCCAATGCTTTACGGGTAGGATTAGTACCCCGCGAATATTCATAGCCTTTATTGTCGCCGGGCGACTTTTGCCAATAGGTTGAAGTTTGATATATTGGAGTCATTACCGCTCCGGTAGTTGGATCAGGGTGCTGACCGGCATGTATCGCTTTGGTTCCGAATTTCATGTTTTAAGTTTTGGTGCCTAAATTACAGGTTATGTTATTGGCAAAAGAAATATAACCGTAAAATTCTTCTTTAAGGAGAATTAACGGCTTGATTTTTTTCGTAAAATTGTTAAACCATTAACTTTCAGTATCAGACGATTATGGAACAACATAACCTCAACATCAGCGTCTTTTTGATTCTTAGGGATTAGACTCATGTCATGACGATAATCTCGAAGCCCAACTTAAAACATTATCGAAGCTTTTAATAAACCTAAATAGCCTATGAGAACATATGACGCAATTATCATTGGATCAGGGCAGGCAGGTACCCCGCTGGCTAAAAAGCTTGCTAATGCAGGATACAAAACAGCGTTGATTGAGAGACAGCACATTGGCGGCACCTGCATCAACACCGGCTGCACACCTACAAAAACCATGATCGCCTCAGCCCGGTTAGCCTACCTGGCACAAAATAGCCGTCCTCTCGGAGTTAAAATTCCAAATGTTTCTGTTGATCTTAAAAAGGTAATTTCCAGAAAGGACCAAGTTGTCCAACACTTCAGAGAGGGATCTATAAAGAACCTCGAAAAGGTCCCAGGATTAGATATTTATTATGGCGAAGCATTTTTCACCGGCGAGAAAACGATCACAATACTATCAGCAAATAAAAAAAATCTTCATCTCAGGGCCGAAAATATCTACATAAATGCTGGGGGCAGAACTACTATTCCTCACATCAAAGGCATTGAAAAAGTAGATTATCTTACATCAACTACGATATTGAACATCAATGAAATACCTAAGCATTTAATGATTATTGGCGGCAGTTATATTGCGCTGGAATTCGGTCAGATGTTCAGCCGGTTCGGCAGCAAGGTAACCATCGTAGAAGCGTTTCCAGAGTTCCTTTCAAGGGAAGATGAAGATGTTTCAACAGAACTTAGAAATATTCTTGAAGATGAGGGAATAACTATTCTGACCGGAGCAGAAGCAAGGAGCTTAACAAAGAACTCGAACAACAGTATCACTGCTGTACTTAATATAAGTGGCCAGCGTAAATCTCTTACCTGTTCCCACGTATTGATAGCTGCTGGCCGGACTCCGGATACAGGCCCATTAAATCTCGAACTCACAGGGGTAAGCACAGATGAAAAAGGGTATATAAAAGTCAATAACAACCTTGAAACAAATGTCAAGGGTATCTTTGCTTTGGGTGATATAAAAGGTGGGCCTGCTTTTACTCATATCTCTTATAATGACCATTTGGTTATCATTAAAAACTTACTTGAAAAGAAAACAAAAGGTATCAAAAACCGGATGGTGCCCTATTGTATGTTTACCGATCCGCAGCTTGGCCGCATTGGCATAACAGAGAAAGAAGCAAAAGCAGCCGGCATTAAATATCTGGTGGCGTTGATCAGAATGGAAAAGGTAGCCCGCGCGATAGAGACTGGTGACACAAGAGGCCTGATTAAAGCGATCGTTGACAAGAAAACAAAGCAGATACTGGGCGCGGCAGTAATCGGAACGGAAGGCGGAGAGGTGATGACTGTATTGCAGATGGCTATGATGGGAAAAGTCACCTATCAGCAAATTCGCGATGGAATTTTTGCTCATCCCACTTATGCAGAATCATTGAATAATTTGTTCATGACACTTGATAAAAAATGATCAATGTTCAAAATGTCAGCAAGTTATATCATTCAGTTAAAGCTGTTGATAATATAAGCTTTCGTGTTGAAAAGGGCGAAACCCTCATACTGCTAGGGCCAAGTGGCTGCGGAAAAACCACTACCCTTAGAATGTTAAACCGGTTAATTGATCCGTCTCAGGGTTCAATTGAGCTGGACGGTAAAAACATCTCAAATGAACAGCCTGAAAAATTAAGGCGGGGAATCGGGTATGTACTGCAGCATAACGGACTATTTCCGCATTACACCGTTGCCGAAAATGTTGCTATTGTTCCCAAACTCCTTGGATGGAACAAGCAGAAGATAGAAGAAAGATCCGCTGGACTTCTGGAGAAGCTCCACCTGCCGGTGGTCAAATATTTACATTCATTTCCAGCTCAGTTAAGCGGCGGGCAGCAACAAAGAGTTGGACTTGCCCGGGCGTTAATGGCCGACCCTCCGGTACTTTTGATGGATGAGCCGCTTGGCGCATTAGACCCGGTTACCAGGGCAACTATACGTAAAGAATTTAATCAGCTCGATGAGCTAAAGAACAAGACCATAGTGATGGTAACTCATGATATTATGGAAGCCGTTGAACTCGGTGATCGCATTTGCCTGATGAATAAAGGAGCCATTGAACAGATCGGGACCCCTTATGAGCTATTGTTTGAACCACAAAACGACTTTGTTAAAGAATTCTTCAACGATCAGCGCTTGCAACTGGAATTAAAAACCTTATCCATATTGACCATATGGGATTACATCCCTCAGCAGAATGATACCAGGACACATATTGTTTTGGATCATCACACGGGCGTTTGGGAGGCCCTTGTTGCCTTGCTAAAGTCAGAAAGCAATCGCATTCGTATTAACAACAATTTGACTGGTGAATACAAAACCTGTGGATATAAAGAGCTCATGACCGCATACAGTGAATTTAAGATAAAGGCGTATGAATGAGCAAAGCTTATGGACTTTCATGTTGGAGCAAAAGGAAAAACTTCTTGAACAGACGCTCACGCATATTGGTCTGACTTTAATTTCGCTGCTGATCGCCGTGCTGATAGGTGTTCCATTGGGGATTTTCATTTCACGTAAAGTTAAGTACGCCGGAACGGTTCTTGGCCTGGCGGGTATCCTGCAAACAATTCCCGGTATCGCCCTGCTTGGGGTAATGATCCCTCTCCTGGGCATCGGACCTAAACCGGCAATTGTTGCTCTGTTTTTATATGCACTACTTCCCATTATCAGGAATACCTATACGGGAATAAGAGAGGTAGACGCTGCAATAATTGATGCCGCAAAAGGAATGGGAATGAGCAATTTACAAATTCTACGTAAAGTTGAGATTCCGTTGGCCATGCCGGTCCTTCTGGCTGGCATTCGCACCGCAACCGTCATCAATGTGGGAGTTGCGACGCTGGCCGCTTATATAGCAGCGGGCGGTTTGGGCGAGTTTATTTTTGGTGGAATTGCACTTAATAATTCAAATATGATCCTTGCAGGTGCCATCCCCGCTGCCCTGCTAGCCATCCTGTTCGACTACTCGTTATCGCTTCTACAAAAACTGAATTTACGTAACTTAAGGGCCGCAACTCTAACCCTGGCAGGCCTGCTGGTTATTTCCTCCGGAATTTATCTTATTCCTGCAATCAAGGCAGATATTCTCCTCGCGGGATTTACACCTGAGTTTATGGGAAGGCAGGACGGTTACCTGGGATTGAAGGAAAAATACAAGTTAAATATCCGCACAGTGGTAATCAGTGATGCTGTGATGTACAAGGCAGCCTACGAAAAAGATTTGGATGTGATCAGTGGTTATTCTACAGACGGCCGTCTCAAAGCTTTCGACCTGATGGTACTTAATGACGATAAAGGCATCTTCCCCCCTTACTTTGCTGCCCCTATAGTTAAAACTGATGTCTTGAACAGATTTCCTGAACTGGAACCAGCACTAGATCAACTCGCCGGCAAAATCAATGATTCTATTATGACTGATCTGAATTACCGTGTTGATTATCTGAAGCAAAGTCCCGCTAAAGTAGCCCGCGATTTTTTAAACCAAACAGGTTTGTATAAGCTGCCCCGGTCAGGGAAAGGCGGAGCGATCAGAATTGGCTCCAAAATATTTGGCGAGCAGTACATCCTGGCCAATATATACAGCATGCTTATCCGCGGAAACACGGATCTGGCGGTTGAAACAAAGACTGGACTTGGCGGCACAAAGATTTGTTTCGATGCACTAACCAATAATCAGATCGACTTATATCCTGAGTATACAGGTACCGGGTTACTGGTCATCCTGCAGAGTCCGCCAGCTACTGTTGCCTCTTTAAAAACCAAAGACCAGGTTTATTCATATGTAAAGAAAGAGTTTTCAGAAAGGTTCGCAATTACCTGGCTAAAGCCCATAGGATTTAATAATGCCTATGCGCTAATGATGCGCAGAAAACAATCGGAGGATTTAGGGGTTAAAAACATTTCCGAACTTACAAACTATTTAAAACGCCAATAGCCATGTTACTGCAACAGTATAAAAATGTCAGGCAACATTCGGTTATGATCTGTTCAGGACTTCAAACCGAAGACTATGTTGTTCAGCCCGTCGTCGATGTGAGTCCACCCAAGTGGCACCTTGGTCATACAACCTGGTTTTTCGAAACATTCATTTTAAAGCCCTTCTCAAAAACTTACAAGGAATTTAGTGCAGATTACAACTATGTTTTTAACAGTTATTACGAAACCGTGGGTGCAAGGGTAATTCGGACTGACCGGGGTAATTTAAGCCGTCCGGGAGTAGAAGAGGTGTATCGATATCGCGAATATGTTGACCTGGCAATTCAAAACTTTCTGTCAGATGAAAAGTTAACAGCCCAGCAATCTGAGTTGATGGTCTTGGGATTAAACCACGAACAGCAGCATCAGGAGCTTCTCTGTACAGACATAAAATACATTTTGGGTCATAACCCTCTGTTCCCGGCGTTTGCTTCGCTCAGGCCAACCCAGCCAGTACTGGCAGGTTCAAATTACGAGGAAGGCGATCATGTCGAGCGAAATCAAATAGCTACACCCGAATTCGTACACATCCCGGAAGGGGTTTATGAAGTTGGTTACGCAGGCAAAGGTTTTTGTTTTGACAATGAATTAAACCGTCATAAAGTATACCTCCAGGACTACCATATCTGCAATAAGTTGGTAACCAATATCGAGTTCCTTGAATTCATGAATAATGGCGGCTATAGGGACTTCAGGCATTGGCATGCCGACGGCTGGGAATGGGTGAATACCAATAAGGTTAAGTCGCCAATGTATTGGCACGAGATCGAGGGCAAATGGTATAATTATACACATGAGGGACTTGTTCCTGTGAAATGGAATGAGTCCCTATGTCATGTCTCATACTACGAAGCGGCGGCCTACGCGGCATGGAAAGGAATGCGTTTGCCTACAGAGTTTGAATGGGAAGTTGCATCAGATTACTTTAATTGGGGACAAAGATGGGAATGGACTGAAAGTGCCTATCTGCCCTATCCCGGCTTTACTAAAGCGCCAGGGGCTATCGGCGAATACAATGGGAAGTTCATGGTAAACCAGATGGTTTTGAGAGGTGCCTCTGAAGTAACCTCCCCTGGGCATAGCCGAAATACCTACCGCAATTTTTTCCAACCTCCTTTACGGTGGCAATTTACAGGAATCAGGCTCGCGAAATAATATATGGACAACCATACTACTCTATTGATGAAAGACACAGCGTCAGAAATTACAGGAAGGGATATCTTTTTAAAAGATGTTCTAAAAGGTCTGAACACATCACCTAAGTTCCTTGAATCTAAATATTTTTATGATGAGGCAGGCGATAAGATATTTCAGCAGATCATGCATTCGCCTGAATATTATCCTACCAATTGTGAGCATGAGATTCTATGTTCGCAAACAGCTGCGATACTGGATCCTATTCTTGAAAAACATCCCAGTTTCGACCTCGTAGAGCTGGGCGCCGGCGACGCGTTAAAGTCGAAGTTCCTGCTTAAATACCTCGCAAATAAACAAGTTGATTTTAATTACATTCCAATTGACATTTCCGGAAGCGTGATCGATAATCTCTCAAGTCATTTGCCATTAGAGATTCCAAACCTGATGATTAACGGGCTGAATGGAGACTATTTCACTATGCTTAAGAAGGCAAATGAACTATCATCAAAGCCAAAACTAGTTTTATTTCTCGGCTCAAACATTGGTAATATGTTCCCGGAAGATGCACTAAATTTTTGTGATAAACTTAAGTTGCATCTTCAGCCAGGCGACCTCCTGTTAATCGGTTTCGACCTTAAAAAGGATCCACAAACCATCCTGAATGCTTATAATGATAGCCAGGGCTTTACCCGGAATTTCAATCTGAATCTTTTAACCCGCATTAACAGGGAGCTGGCCGGCAACTTCGATCTCACAGCCTTTACACACTACCCTACTTACAATCCTCAAACGGGATCGTGCCAGAGTTACCTTGTTAGCCGCAAACAACAAGAAGTTATAATTGATGACCAAAAAATAGAATTTGAGGAGAATGAGTGTATCCACATGGAGATTTCTCAAAAATATACTTCGGAACAAACCGATGCACTTGCGGGTGCTACTGGCTTTTTGCCACTTCACTATTATTACGATTCAAAAAAATGGTTCCTTGACGTTATCTGGCAATGCTGACCAGGAAAATAAGTCTTTACAGCCGTTTTCTTGTTAACGAAACTTACTCCTTGATTCCAGCTTCACTCACCGCTACCGCGATTTTTGAATCAGCGGTGCCATAGTACAGAAACCATTTGTTTTTGAAACGAACCAAACCTTCCAGGAAACATACTTCATTCACCTGACCTTCTATCTCGTATGATCGGTCAGGCTTCATAAAGTACCTGTCCATCCTCTTCATCAGTACTGTTGGATTATCGTTATTGAACAAAGCTTGCGAAGCGGCATAGGTGCCTTCCTTTAAAGTTGAATCGCCAATAGCGGGGATGTTTCTGCTGTTGTAGATTAGGAGAATTCCTTCGGCAGTATGCATAGCCGGTGGTCCGGGTTCAACCAAATCACTGTCAAACTTCCCTCTTCGCGGTGAGAGTACGATTTTGAGCTCCGGATACATTGATTTAGCAGAGTCTACCCGCTGCGTTGATAGGTCATTTTCTGCTCTTTTAACCGGTGTCCAGTTGATCAGGTCCTCAGATGTTGCCATCCAAAGGTGCGTATCTCCCCAGAACATCCAGTATTTGCCATCTATCCTTGTAGCCACAATTCTCCCATCCTTGCGATAATCCGAGACAACCGAACCTGATTTTGACCAGCCATTAACATACCGCTCCCCAGCCGTTGCGAAGGCATGCCCCCGCTTCTGCCAGGTCTGAAGATCTTTAGATGTAGCTATCATCATACGCGCTTTACCACCGTCATAGGCAGTATACGTCATCATATAAGTCCCGCGCTCATCTTCAACCACTCGTGGATCTTCGCATCCACCTTCCCATTCGTAAATCTTTTGCAGATCGTTATCCGGATAAAGCACTGGCTTAGCTTCTTTGCGAAAATGAAGACCATCGCTACTTTCAGCCAGCCCGATCCGGGAAGTGCCCGCATACTTGCCGATCGAATCTTCAGCGCGATATAGCATGTACACCTTTCCGTTCCTGACAACCACGGCAGGATTGAACACGTCTTTCCGCTCCCACAGTACTTCTTTATTCAAAGTGGGATCATTGAACGATAAATTACCGGGTTTCAAAATGGGATTTACATCATCAGCCTTCCCAAACGCCAACAAAGCCCAGTTCTCCGAAATGGTTTTGTTGGTGGAATAGACGGTTGGCTGATTGTTTAAAGCCGCGGTTTTACAGCCGAGGGCTGCGATGGCGATAAGGAGGCCCGCTAAAAAGAGCTTTTGTGACTTCATTTACTACCGGTTTAAAATGAAAATTAAAGGCGGACGCGTATGTAAACTTACATTTTTAAATGCGCGGATAGATATAAAAACAGACCATTACAGGTATGAGTCAAATGGCTGGAATTAAAAATGAATTTCACCCACTTTGACAGCACACTTACTATGTGCTTACTATGTACTTACTATGTGCTTACTATGTCATCCTTCGATCAAAAACCTGTGAGCACCCTGTAACCATATACTGAGTATATGGTTAACCAAAAACGAGGTATATTCTGAGCGTGTTGGAGAGCGTAAAATGAATTGTGTCGAAAAAGTTTTCTGAAAGCGCCACGGTGCTGTATTAAAACCCGACCGGGCATAAAAAAAGGAAGAGAGTGCCTCTTCCTTTTTATTTGGATTTTATTAACGTTATGCGATTTTTTTTCTTGAACCAGCCGTATTAATATGCTCTCGCAAACAGCACCCGTTGGGTAGATGGCTTTCCGCTTACCATACAAACGCCACCCTCCAGCTTATTATCCAAAGGAATGCAACGAATCGTCGCTTTTGTTTCTTCCTTTATCTGCTTCTCGGTTTCTACTGTGCCATCCCAGTGAGCGGAGATAAACCCACCTTTCTCATCCAGGATCTGTTTAAATTCATCGTATGAATTGGCTTGGCGAATATTTTCGTTGCGGAAGTTAAGCGCTTTATTGTAGATTGATACTTGAATTTCTTCTAAGAGCTTTTCAATATGCTCATCCAGGTTTTTGCGGCTAATCGTCTGTTTTTCGCGGGTGTCCCTTCTGGCAATTTCTATAGTTCCATTTTCGAGATCGCGCCCCCCTATAGCCAAACGTACGGGAACACCCTTCATCTCGTAGTCCGCAAACTTAAACCCTGGCCTGTAAGTATCACGGTTATCGTACTTAACAGAGATATTTCTGGCTTTTAGTTTCGAAGTTAATTCATTAGCCAGGTCAGAGATCTTTTCTAATTCTTCGTCGGAACGATAGATAGGCACTATAACTACTTGCATAGGTGCTAGTTTAGGAGGTAAAACTAAACCTGCATCATCGGAGTGAGCCATAATTAAGGCACCGATCAAACGGGTTGATACACCCCAGCTCGTTGCCCATACATGGTCCAGCTTACCTTCTTTGTTGCTGAACTTCACATCAAACGCTTTGGCAAAGTTTTGTCCGAGAAAATGAGATGTACCGGCCTGTAAGGCCTTCCCGTCCTGCATCAAAGCCTCAATACAATATGTCTCTAAAGCGCCGGCAAATCGTTCGGTCTCAGTCTTGCGACCCCGGATCACCGGGACGGCCATCACATTCTCGGCGAAATCGGCGTAAACATCCAGCATGCGTTCTGTTTCTTCAATCGCCTCCTGCGCGGTGGCATGTGCGGTATGACCTTCCTGCCAAAGAAATTCAGTTGTACGCAAAAACAAGCGCGTCCGCATTTCCCATCTGACCACGTTTGCCCATTGATTAACAAGTACTGGCAAGTCGCGGTATGACTGGATCCAGCCACGATAAGTATTCCAGATGATGGTTTCCGAAGTAGGTCTGACAATTAGTTCTTCTTCCAGCTTAGCATCTTCATCGACAATAATATTCCCATTTCCATCATTCTTAAGGCGATAATGTGTTACTACGGCACACTCTGTTGCAAAACCCTCTACATGGCTGGCTTCTTTGGAGAAAAATGACTTAGGGATGAATAATGGAAAATAGGCATTGCTATGACCGGTTTCCTTAAATCTTTTATCTAAGAAAGCCTGCATTCCCTCCCAAATAGAATAGCCGTAAGGCTTAATCACCATGCAGCCCCTTACTGCCGAATGTTCGGCGAGATCGGCTTTGGTAACAAGTTCGTTATACCACTGTGAATAATCCTCATTTCTACTAGTCAGGCCCTTGCTCATACGTGTTTATCTGGAATGAATTTTGTAATTTTAAAGCATTATATTGTTAGGCGACAAAGTTATAAAACTAGCACGTGTATTATAATTTATTATGCATGCAACCATTTAACAAAACTTTCGTCTAACAATTATCAACGAATCTATCAAACATTTAAATCTCGACCTCATGATAAAGAGACTTTTACCTACGTTTGCTGCAGTTGCTATTCTGTTGCTAGGTGCCTGCTCTACAAACAAGCTGGCGCAACAAAACGACCAGGTTGATGACGCATATTATACTGAAGCTCAGGCTCGGGAGCAAAGAGAATATCGTGCTCAAGCGGAGGAGAAAAAATCTGACCCCGGCTATGTTACGGAAGAAGAACTTTACGGTGATGAAGATTATGATTACAACGATCGTGATTATGCTGATCGTAATTATTCGGCCCGAATCTACCGCTTCCGCAACTATTCACCATGGAGAAGTTATCACGATACCTGGTACGATTATAGGTATGATCCATACTATAGCACCTTTAATTCTTACAATTATTACAACAGACCATCCTTTGGTATTAGTATAGGATTTGGCGGTTACGGCGGGTATAATTACTATAACCCATGGCGCTATTATGGTTCTAGCTATTACGGAAATTACTGGGGCCCTTATTCTTACTACAATAGTTACAACCCATATTACTCAAACGGTTTTTATGGCAATTACGGGAATGGATACTATGGCATTGGCCGACCTGTTATTGTGAACCCTAATTATAGAACCCGGCCAAATAGGGAAACTGATAATGTACGCTCTGGAGGTTATCCGGGTAGTAATGGTGGCCGAATAGGGACTGCACCGAATCGTCCGGTTAGAGGAACAACGAACGATGGTTCTACTACTATCGACAGGTCGTCTCAACCTTCCAGGATAGGCACCAGCAGGCCAGCTCGCACAGGAACAGCGGCTCCGGCGAGATCAGGATCGACAAGGCCAGCTTCGGCACCTACTGAAACACGATCTTCCAGGCCACAAAGAGAAAGCAGTCCGCCGCCACGTATAGAGAGCAGACCAGCAGAGAGGCCATCATCTCCCCCTCCATCTTCTACGCCTCAGCGGTCTTCGGATCAGGGTAGCAGCAGACCATCACGTACAGGAAACAGGTAACCGTTTATTAGATCTTAGCGCAAATTTTCAGAATGAATTTCAAAAATCTACTCGTACTGACTGCATTTATTGCAGCAGGAAGCCCCGCTTTTGCCCAATATGCATCAGATGCTCTTTTGTTCTCACAATCACAGCAAGGCGCTTCTTCCCGCTTTAAGGCTATGGGGAGTGCCCAGACTGCTGTTGGAGGAGATATAGGTTCATTATCTTCCAACCCTGCCGGACTTGGTCTTTTTACCAAGTCAGAGTTTAATTTTTCTGCTGATTTCTCAAACCGCCAAATAGACGCTCAGTATATCGGTCAGAATTCGACAGCGCAGAAAGACCGCCTTGGAATAGATCAGGTGGGTGTGGTAATTTACAATCCTACCTCTCGTACCAAAGGAAATGATTTAAAAACAGGCTGGCTGAGTTTTAACTATGGCATCTCTTATAATAAAACGAACAATTTCAATACAACGATCGATTTTGGCGCAACAAATCCTAACAGTTCTTATGCTGACTATTTAGCAGATCTTGGCAATAGTGAAATTTCACAAAGTGCCTTAACCGAAATGGCTTTTAATAATTTTCTGATCGAAAATGATGATGTTGGAAATACAGGCTATTTCCCTACAACTACATTAAACAATAACCAGCAAAATCGGGTTTACCGCACAGGATCCCAATCAGAAGTAAACTTTGGAGCGGGCGCCAACTACAGCAATAAGCTTTACCTGGGTGCATCTATTGCCTTGGCTTCTGTTGATTTTAACTCCGACAGGCAGTTTGGTGAGCAAGGAAACAATCAAACTTTTATAGGCCAGAATCCTAATTTTGCTGGGGGAACCTATGATCTCACCTATAACAGTAATCAAATAACAACCGGCTCAGGTTTTAACGCGAAGATTGGAATGATCTACCGGGCAACTGAAGCAGTCCGTGTCGGCCTTGGTTTCATCAGTCCGACATGGTTTCAAATCTCGGATAGTTTTGTGGAGTCCTTAGACACCCGTTACACGCGGGCTAATGGCAGTGCTATTACACCTGCCTACACCAACGAGCCGGCTATTTATGACTTTGAGTATACCCTGCGCACACCTTTCCGGGTGAACGGCGGGCTGTCGGCTATTATTAATCGACAAGGGCTGCTTAGCGCTGATGTTGAATATGTGGATTATTCATCAATCCATTTCAAATCAAATGAAAGCGCTACAGATGTGCGTAATAACAATGATATTCGCGACAGCTATAACGCAGCCGTTAATTTACGGGTGGGTGGCGAATATAAAATAAGCAATATGATGCTGAGAGCTGGTTATAACCGGGTAGGAAATCCGTATCAAAATATTGAAATATCTACCGATATTCTGTCTGCAGGAATTGGGTTTCGTACAAATCTAATGTATATCGACTTGACTTACCAGAACGCGACTTTCAATGGGACAAGTACTCCTTATGTTATTTCTTCTGACTACGCAGATTATCAGATAACAGGCGCCGGAGAGATTGCTAATTTGAAAAACACTAGTAATAATGTGTTTTTGACAATTGGTGCACGCTTCTGATCGCGAGGTATATCGTCCGAATCTGGATTAGTTGGGTTTAAGGATTAAGTATAAAATAAAAAGTCCTGTCAGTTTTAAACTGGCAGGACTTTTTATTTGCAGATTGATTTATGAGTTATTTCTTTCCGCAAAATGATCGTAGCATCCAGTTATTCTTTTCCTTGAACTGCATAAAAGAATTTATGAGATCATTGGTTCCATCATCGCCTGCCTCGGCTGTCAGGGTCATTATCTGCCGCTCCATATCAATCAGCCTGGAGAAATCATCCATTATAGCTTCTACCATTGCAATATCACCCATACCAAGAGTATTAATTTCCTGGATAGTTGAAACCTTTATATATTCGGAAAATGTACTGTGGGGAGACTTACCCAGGGTGAGTATTCGTTCTGCGAGATCATCAATAGTTTGCTGGGCGTTCGTATACAACTCCTCGAATTTAACGTGAAGGGTAAAAAAGTGTGCTCCCTTAACATTCCAATGGCAGCCCCTTAACTTTTGATAGTGAATGTGATAATTTGCAAGCAGATCATTAAGATGATCAACAATGGGTTTTACTTCTTTTTCTTCTAAACCTATTTCTTTGGCGTTCATAATATTATTGAATTTTTATTAATGGATAGCCAGGTTAATGCAATAAGCATGCAATTTTCGGGTATCCGATGTTTTTATATAAAGTGAAACTTTCTAAACAGGAGAGAGTATCAGATACTAATGATATCATGTATACAAAAGGAAAATTTTTAGCGTTTGTGTTACAGCGTATTCGTCTTTCTGAGAAGGAATAACCTGCTTAATTGTTTCATTTTTAGTATAATTGCGCAAATTTTAAAAAAACGAATTCATGCAGAGACAACTGTTATTATCTATTGGCTCTCTCTTATTTTCTATTACGACCCTTGCGGCTGCACCAATAGATTCCATTGGAGTTGAAAATTCAAACGGTAAAAAAGTTATTGTACATAAAGTAGAATCTAAGGAAAGCTATTATTCAATATCCAGAAAATACAAAGTAAGCCCACAATCTGTAATCGACTTCAATACAAATAAGTCATTACAAATCGGTGCCATAATCAAGGTGCCCACAGACAGAGTTGTTGGCCCTGACCGTATTGTCAATGTTCCTCTTTCAAGTAAGCTCGACAAGAGTGCGGACAAAGGTGATAAAACAGCTACGGTTGATTATAAGGTGGGGCCGAAGGAAACATTTTACTCAATCGCAAGAAAGTTTAATACCTCGGTTGATGCAATAAAATCTTTGAATAATATTACCAGCAACTCCCTGGCAGCAGGCCAGATACTCAAGATCCGCTACGGTACTCAAACGGCGGAGATAACCCCTCCCACTCCGGTTGCTTTACCAAGGAATATGACGGATGGCCGAAATACTAATCCCACTCAGATTGACAGTAGTATTAATGCGGGTGAGCGGTTGAGGCTCCCACCTGCGCGTTACGGCTTAAGGGAGGTTGATGATAGAGGAATAGCTCTACGCATTTCAGATGAAAGTCTGGACGGCAGCAAAATGCTGGCTCTTCATCGTACAGCACCTATCGGTACGGTAATAAAGGTTACTAATACGATGACAAATAAAAGCACTTTTGCCAAAGTGGTAGGGAAATTTACCGAGAATGAATCTACAAAAGACGTGATCATTGTAATAACAAAATCTACTGCCGAGCTGATTGGCGCTTTGGATAAACGTTTCCAAGTTAACATCGTATACGGCGTTCCTAATGAATTCTAAGCCTTATGTAATTGGTATTGCCGGCGGCAGCGGTTCGGGGAAAACTTTTTTTCTCAATTGTTTTTTGAACCACTTTCAGAAAGATGATGTGTGCCTGGTTTCACAGGACGACTACTATATACCTGTAGCGCATAACATGACCCCGGAAGAGAACAAGCTTTATAACTTTGATCTTCCGGCAACAATTGACAAACAGCATTTCTTAGATGATATTGACAAGCTGTTACGTGGCGAAGTGGTCACTAAGAAGGAATATACCTTCAATAATCCGAACGCTACGCCTAAAATGCTGGAGATCAAGCCAGCCCCTATTCTTATTATAGAAGGCTTATTTATTCTTCATTTTGAAGAGATAGCTGCGCTGATGGATTTAAAGATTTTTATAGATACCGAGGAAGAGGTAGCATTGAAACGTCGCCTGAAACGCGATTTAATAGAGCGTGGTTACTCTGAGGAAGACATCTTATATAAATGGCATAATCACGTAATACCATCTTACAGAGAGTATCTATTGCCTTACAGGGATGAATGTTCGAGGGTGATTACTAACAATACCCACTTAGCCGAGGATATCATTTGTATCACTGAGCAGATTTCTAAAGATTTAAAAGCGAGACTTCAGTTGAGTTAACCGGGTATACCGTGACAGGTGTATTATCTACCTGTCACGATTATTAATATCTAATCTAACTGCATTTCCGGAACTTCCCCTTCTATAATAAGTTTTCCGGTGGTTACAGATTTGATATATTCAGTACTTACCCCAGGAGCCCTTTCTACGAGTCTGAAACCTCCTTCCGGCAACACATCCAGCACGGCCAGCTCTGTGACAATCTTTTTAATGCAGCGGACTCCGGTTAGCGGTAAAGTGCATTCCGGAAGTAGTTTGCTTTCTCCAGCCTTGTTTACGTGCTGCATGGCTACAATAATATTTTTGGCTGAGGCCACCAGGTCCATTGCTCCGCCCATGCCTTTGACCATTTTGCCGGGTATTTTCCAGTTAGCTATATCACCATTCTCTGAAACTTCCATAGCACCCAGAATAGTCAAATCTACCTTCTGAGAGCGGATCATCCCAAAACTCATCGCCGAGTCAAAGAAAGCTGATCCGGGCAGCGTGGTAATAGTTTGTTTACCTGCGTTAATCAGGTCGGCATCTTCTTCTCCTTCAAACGGGAAAGGACCCATGCCAAGTAATCCGTTTTCAGACTGTAAGACTACTTCAAGCCCCTGAGGGATGTAATTGGCCACCAGTGTAGGGATACCTATTCCCAGGTTTACGTAAAAGCCGTTTTTTATTTCTTTAGAGATGCGTTTCGCGATTTGATCTTTGCTTAAAGCCATATAAGTATTAATTAGTTTTCTTGCCGATATGGCCAAGATGGGTATGGGTAAAACGATCTGAATATTTTAATCCGTAGCCAAATATCCTATCCATGGATGAATGAGCAAATAGAATAATTCCTGCCAACAGAACCCAATCGTATTGCAGATAAAAGCCGCCGATAAAAATGCAGATGGCCAATGCCTTGTGATGAACAATATTATATAAGAAGGCTACAAATCGACTATTTGCAGCATAACCAATCATATTAATGTCAGCGGTTAGCAACAAAGAAGGAAAAACCGACCAGCAAAAACCTGTAGTTGCAAAAGCAAACAATGCTAAATCGAACATTGCTATTTCTTCAAGAAGTATGATCGTTTTCAACTTTATTCTTTTTTTCTCACTGTGCGTTGTTCGATTCTCTTTTCATAGTTAGTCCCTTGAAAGATCCGCTGAACGTAAATTCCAGGGGTGTGGATATGATCGGGATCCAACTCACCGGGCTCGACAAGTTCTTCCACCTCTGCAATAGTGATTTTTCCGGCCATTGCCATTACAGGATTAAAGTTACGCGCAGTTGCCTTGTAGACCAGGTTGCCGGCGGTATCGCCCTTCCAGGCTTTAACGATGGCAAAATCAGATTGAAAAGCCATTTCCATCAGGTATTCCTTACCGTCAAAATTGCGGGTCTCTTTTCCTTCGGCTACCTCCGTTCCTACTCCGGCAGGTGTGAAAATGGCTGGCATGCCATATCCGGCGGCCATACAACGGGTTGCGAGAGTCCCCTGGGGTACCAGCTCAACCTCCAGCTCGCCGCTTAATAATTGACGCTCAAACTCTGCATTCTCGCCCACATATGAGGCAATCATCTTCCTTACTTGTCGCCTTTGCAGCATCAGGCCTATCCCAAAATCATCTACTCCCGCATTATTAGAAATACAGGTGAGTTCTTTAACCCCCTTTTCGACCAGGGCATTGATTGTGTTTTCCGGAATACCGCACAAGCCAAAGCCACCCAGCATGATAGTCATGCCATCCTCGATATCTTTAATTGCCTCTACGGCGTTTAGAACTGTTTTATTTATCATCTTAAAGGTTGGTTTGGAACGAAAATAGCAAATAGCTACAGATAAGAAATCATAACCATTGAAAATTAACGTTTAAAACCTCTGGAAGGGTCAAACTATTGAGATGAATAATGGAATAACGGCAGAGGACTCTCAGGATAATCAAATGTCACTCAAGGGTATGGAGCAATTCATGCAGGAGTGTGTATTTAAAAAGTGTTGCAAAAAGTATAAAAAAGGCAAGCGCTGTAAGAATTGCCCCAAAAAGGAAAAATAGTTACAGCTACCGATGTAAATTCCCTAACCGAATCGACCGTCAAACTCAGATTCTTGTTTACCGGCTAACCATATTAAAGGATTTAGTTTGAGGAATGTATTAAACACCTTAACTACGCATGCTCTTTCCTCATTAACTAACAGCGATGCCTTTAATAATTATAATAATCAATTAGCGGCATATTAATTCTGATGGGTTGTACCCTGCCTGCCATGAAAGTCAATTTTCTCATTACTAAACATCAAAGGTCCTGTATATACAGAAGGTTTTGTCAAAATTAATTGGACCAGGATAGTTAAGATTTAGAGTTGTCGTGAGACAATAGCTGATAGTTAAAGAGGCTAAGATGGTAATTAATTGTTAGCATTAAGTGGCATTTTAACATCAACGTCTCGTTTTCCCGCAGCTTCAATTAAGCGGTGTGCGAGATCCTTCCCGAGGTAGCGATCGATTATTTCATGTATTACATATAAAAGCGGTGTCATTAAAATAGCTACAACGAACTTATATGTATAATTCACAATCCCAATGGCTGCAACCATTTGCCAGCTCCAGTTGTACTGTGGGTTGATGTAAAAAGCAATAAAGATGACCACAAAACTGTCGATAAATTGCGAAACCAATGTAGAGCCGGTTGCCCGTAGCCAGAGGGCCTTTTCACCGGTCCATCTTTTGATCCGGTGAAAGATCATGACGTCCGCAATTTGCCCGATAAGAAATGCCGTTATCGAGCCTGCAATGATCCACATCCCCTGGCCAAAGATTCCGGCAAAGGCCAGGTTCATGTTGACAGGCTGCCCGTCGATATTTTGGTTGATCCAGAAGTCAGACGGTTGCAAGTTAATAGCAAATCCTACGACTACAAAGGCATAGGTAATAAGAATTGATGTCAGTATTGAAAGGAAGCGCACTTGTCTGACTCCGAAATACTCGTTGATTATATCAGTCATGATAAAGATGAGCGGCCATGTGACTACACCGGCTGACATATTAAAAGAGAGATCAGGGACTCCAAACAGATCAATATCTAATTTTCTCATCCCTAATGAGCCTTCAACCGTGAAGATCTTCACGCCAATAAATTCAGCAAGGATTGCGTTAGCGACAAAAAAGGTCCCTAATATTAGAAATAGGCGACTTTCTTTAGTTTTAAAGGTCATACCCGTTGAAGGTAATAATTCTAACTAGAAAAAATAAAACCCTAAAAGAAATACTAAGTTATCTCCCGAAAGACAAAGGCAACAAATTTTTTAATTTATTACTTTAGCGATAATGATTTCAATTACATCTAAGCTTCCAAATGTAGGTACTACTATTTTCTCGGTAATGTCGCAACTGGCGCTGGAAAACAATGCAATTAATTTGTCGCAAGGCTTTCCTGATTTTGAATGCCCGGCTGAACTTATTGGTTTGGTATCAAAGCATATGAAAAAAGGGCACAATCAATATGCGCCTATGCCCGGTGTTTTGAACTTACGCGAAAAGGTAGCAGAGAAGATAAATAAACTGCACGCGGCCAGCTATAATCCGGAGACAGAGATCACTGTTACCGCTGGTGGTACTCAAGCTATCTTCACCGCCTTAACGGCCGTCATTCACCCGAATGATGAAGTGATCATCTTTGAACCTGCTTATGATTGCTACTCTCCCACTGTCAAATTACTCGGGGGGCTGGTAAAATCGTTTGAACTCTCAGCGCCCGACTATCAAATCGATTGGGAGATGTTAAAGAAGCTGATAAGCAGTCGTACCCGTTTAATTATTTTAAACTCGCCGCACAATCCTACCGGCATGATATTGACAGAGTACGATATTAAGCAACTAAGTCACCTGATACAGAATACCGATATCTTAATTTTAAGCGATGAAGTTTATGAACATATGATTTACGATGACTGTAGCCATCTTAGCATGGCCAGATATCCGATCTTGCGGGAACGATCCTTTATAGTAGCTTCTTTCGGAAAGTTGTTTCATAATACAGGCTGGAAGATCGGATATTGTGCTGCGCCTATATGGCTTATGGCAGAGTTTCGTAAAGTACACCAGTTTCTGGTTTTTAGCGTTAATACACCCGTGCAGTATGCAATAGCAGATTATCTTGCAAATGAATCTAACTATCTGGATTTAAAAGATTTCTATCAGCAAAAAAGAGATACCTTCAAAGAGTTGATGCGCAATACCCGGTTTGATCTGCTTCCATGCTTGGGTTCGTATTTCCAATGTGTTCAATATAGTCGCATTTCTAATGAGCATGATGTTGAATTTGCAACAAGGCTGATTAAAGATTTTAAGGTGGCCGGGATTCCGGTTTCAGCATTCTACAATCGTCGTTCAGATGAGCATGTTTTACGCTTTTGTTTTGCCAAAAAGCAAGAAACGCTTGAGAAAGCCGTTGAAAGATTAATAAAAGTTTAAACAAACAAGACGAACTAAGCAATTCCGTATACCCTACATAAATGAGTACTCTAAAAATAACCACCTTCCAGGCCTACCTTTTTTGGGAAAATATCGACAAGAATCTTCAGAATCTTGGCCTGCGTTTATCAGCCATACGGGAAAAAACAGATCTAATTGTGTTACCGGAGATGTTTAGTACAGGTTTTTCAATGAATCCGGAGAAACTGGCAGAAGAGATGAACGGTAAGAGTATGCAGTGGATGCAGGCTCAGGCTCAGAAATTTGAATGCGTGATAACCGGCACCTTAATTATTCGTGAAGAAGGCAAATATTATAATCGCCTTATCTGGATGAGACCCGACGGCACTTTTGAAAAATATGACAAACGCCACCTGTTTGGGTTTGGCGAAGAGGACAAGCACTACACAGCTGGAAATAAGAAACTTTTTGTTGAGTTAAACGGTTGGAAGATATGCCCTGTTATTTGCTATGATCTTCGTTTTCCGGTATGGTTGCGTAACACGAACGAAGAATATGATATGTTGCTGGTTTTAGCCAACTGGCCAGAACGACGTTCTTTACATTGGCGCACCCTTATTCCAGCGAGAGCAGTAGAAAATCAGGCCTTTGTGGTGGCAGTTAACCGTGTGGGCCATGATGGCAATGAGATCTATCATTCCGGAGATTCTATGTGCATAGATCCGAATGGAAAAGTAGTGTATTATAAACCGAATGATGAGGATTTGTATACATTCTCTATTAATTTGGATGAAGTAGCGAAAAGCCGGATTAGCCACCCGTTTCTGAGAGACGCAGATCAGTTCAAAATTCTTTAATGCATCAAACCATAAAAAAAGCCTTTCCTATTATCCAGGAAGGGCTTTTCTTTACACCATTTTTAGATTAGTATAGGTAATTCAGTGCAATTACATCATTCGCATTGAACAGGCGGTTACCACCGTTTGAGCAGGCAAGCATCCATGATTCAGCATCAGGTGTACTTGGCGTTCCCGGAATAAGCACCGCGCCTACGCCTGCTGTTCCTTCATTAACTTTACGTTTACCACCACAGCTGTACTGGCGCGCCATGTAGTCGGTATGACGGAATCCAATGCAATGCCCCATCTCGTGCGTTAATACTGAAGCAAGGTAATTAACGTCCGGATTTGCGCCATAAGCTGCTTCGTTGGTATTCATCTGGATCTGGTTGAATGGATTTCCGGATGAAGTAGGGAAGCCCGCAGAACCCAAAGTGATATAACCACCGCTAGGTCCTTCATTAAAACCGATGATGTTAATGTTCCCACCGCTGCTTACTCTTTGAAAAGTAATACGCAAATTTTGTGCGTTGTAACGTGAGATTGCCAGGTCTGCTGCCTGGGAATACGGAGTTGTTAAGTTTGATACTGAAACAGTTATTACCCGCGGTAATCCGGTTACCAGGTTGGTGGTTCGGTACTGTTCATCTTGCGCAATCCTTAAACTCGGACTATTTGGATCACTTTTTAGATTTTCGTCAGTAAGAAGAATATCCCCTTCGACTAAATAACCGCCATTGCGGGCGATTACATTTTCACTGCTGAAACCCAATTTTTCAATTTTGTCTAGTACTTGTTGTGATACCCCTGTTTGAACTGGCTCCGGAGCACGTTCTGATTTCTTACAGGATAGAGCAGCAACTGACACAGCCCCGGCCAGTATGCAGATTTGAATTTTTTTTAAGATCATGGGTTCTTTAGATTGGTTTGATTTTTAGATGTGTTTATGGTGTAAAAATTTAAATAGTACCGGGGAGAGCTGTATAATCTAGAAATCCTTAACCTTGCATTTAACCTTTTGTTTGTTGCTTTTTGCCATTTTAAAAATTCAATATATAATGAAATCGTTACATTATAATAGGTTTTCAATTTAATTTTTTTACACAGACATGTTAAAAGGCGCCCTTAGTGTTCTTCTTACTTTAAGCTTTTTTGTAGCCGGAGCGCAGGATAAAAGCCTTTCTGATCGGTTTAAAGCGCTGCTGAGACCAGGTAGCCATCTGGATTCTTCTGATCTTTTTTTGGTCAAAATTAATTCTACTCAGGCATTGAAAAATGAGCAATTGAAAGTTGTTCGGCAGCTTGACCGGCAACATTATATTGTAAAGACCAACGGCAGACTATCCCGCAAAAACGTGATTTTCCAATTGCCGGTAAATAGCTTTTGGAAAGCCAGCGACAATTTGCTGAGAGAGAGTGTCAAGACTACAAAGCGGAACCTGAATGTAGTGGTGGTATTGAAGCCTCGAAAAGTCTTTGCAGATCTCGGTTTAGAAAGTAAGCAGCTAATTAAGGCAGATGGCCGAAAGATATATTTGAACACTAAATCAAATCAGCTTGAAAAGATACTTGATAACCCGGCCATCATCTTTGCAGATTTCCAAAGAACAGCCAGCGAAGAAACTTTAATAAATGATTTGGATCTATCTGTAAACCAGGTAAACCGAGTTCACTTACTATATCCCTCTTTAACTGGAAATGGCATCACCATTTCTCTCAAGGAGGAACGGTATAATGTAAACGATCTGGATCTCTTAGGTCGAAGTATAACCTCGCCTTTACAATCGACGAATATTTCCTCACATGCCACCATTATGGCAACTCTGGTTGGTGGTAACGGAAACAGCTTTATAAAAGGCTTAGGTGCCGCACCCAAGGTCAGGCTAACTTCATCTGATTATAAAAATTTATCCCCCGACCCTGCGTCTGAATTAAACGCTTTAGGGGTAAGCATTCAAAATCATTCGTATGGAACTGGCATCGAGAATTATTATGGTATTGAAGCAAACGAATATGATCAGCAAATCTTCCTGGCGGACACACTGACGCATGTGTTCTCAGCCGGAAATAGTGGAACAACTCCACCAAATACCGGGCTCTATGCAGGTATTTCCAACTTCGCTAATTTATCTGGCACCTTTAAGCAGGCTAAAAATGTTTTGGTGGTTGGCGGAACCAGTAATGAGCATGTGGCAGAGGCTTTAAGCTCAGCGGGGCCGGCATATGACGGACGCATCAAACCCGAACTAATGGCTGCCGGGGCGGAAGGAACTTCAGGCGCAGCTGCATTAACCAGCGGAGTGGTAAGCCTCCTTCAACAGCAGTATAAAACACAAACAGGCGTTCTCCCCTCTGCGGCTCTGGTTAAAAGTGTTATGGTAAACTCCGCCGATGATCAGGGTCGCCCCTTTCCCGACTTCAAGTATGGCTTTGGAAATTTAAATGCATTTCAATCGGTTCAAACTATCAAGGAAAATCGTTTTAAGGGCGGAGTATTGTCGTCGTCAGACCAGCTGGTGTTCCCGCTGACCATAACTGATAAAAATGCGGAGATTAAAGTGACACTGGCCTGGAATGATCCTGCTGCGGAATTAAATGCCCCGCGAGCTCTGATCAATGACCTTGATCTTTGGCTAATGGATCCTGATGGGAATAAGATTCAGCCGTGGGTATTGAGTAGTTATCCGAATGTGGATTCTTTGACTGCGCCCGCTATTCGAAAAAGGGATACCTTAAATAACATTGAACAAATTACTGTCAATGGTTCATCAGGCAATTATACAATACATGTTTCGGGACAACGGGTTACAGGAAGACAAAGTTTCTATATAAGCTACAGTGTCAAACCAGCTGGAAAATTCACATGGACTTATCCCCTGTCAGTTGATCAGGTATTTGCCGGTGAAGATAATTACCTGAGGTGGGAAAGCTCAATACCTGTTGAAGGAGGTAAAATTTTGATTAGTTATGATAGTGGGGCTATATGGAATGAAATATCCACTGTTGGGTTAAAAACAGGCTTTCTAAAATGGAACAGCCCTGATGTATTTGCCAAAGCAATATTGAAAATGTCAGTGGGTGGCAAAGACTATATGAGCGAAGAGTTTTCTATTTCCACTCCCCCGAAACTAAGGGTAGGCTATAACTGTACAGATGGAGTTTTACTTAGTTGGCCGTCACATATGGAGACCAGTAGGTATAATTTATATACCATTAAAGATAATCTCCTTCAAATCTTAAAAACCATTAACGATACATCGATCTTGGTTAATCGTCAGGAAATATCTTCAGACTTCTTTGCTATAAGTCCAGTCCATAAGGATGGCTTTGAGGGCCTGCGTAGCCTGACCATTAATGCTGCTTCACAGGGTGTTGGCTGTTATGTTCAATCATTACTAGCCGATGTAAATACTAAAAATGCCGTTACCCTGACCTTAAACCTGGGAAGTACTGTTGGTTTAAAAAGCATCCGCTGGGAAAAGCAAGCGGGTCCGGATTCTTATAGTCCGTTAGGCGAGCGTGCTATTATCCAATCCCTTAATTATTCGTTTACTGATTTCAATCCGAAACCAGGTATCCAATACTACCGCGCGGTATTAATAACGCAGGATGGCAGAGAGATAATTTCTGAGTTGGCTTCCGTGATTTACCTCGATACTTATCAATTTACTCTTTTTCCCAACCCGGCTGGTCAGACGTTTACGGTACTAAGTGGAACGATCGATGAGTTTGTACTTAATCTATATAATTCACAGGGACAAAGAGTCCGCACGGAAGTGCTGAACAATATCAGCCAGTCTTACAACATTGCGAGCCTGGAGAACGGAATCTATATCTGTGTGATTAGCTTAAGAGGCCGCCCCCTTTTTAGGAGTAAGATCATAAAGATCTGAGCTATTCAGCTTCGAGTTGTTTACGGCAATCCTCTAGTTTTGACGTTTCCTCATTTGACAACAGAGGCAATTTCATATCCAACGATTTGAGTTTATCAACGATTATTTTACTGATGGCTATTCTTGTAAACCACTTCTTATCTGCCGGCACTATATACCAGGGTGCATCGTCTGTTGAAGTGCTAGAAATAGCTTCTTCATAGGCTTTCATATAGTCATCCCAATGACCACGCTCCTGAACGTCGAAGGACGAAAACTTCCAGTTCTTCAACGGGTCGTCTATTCGCTCAAGAAAGCGTACCTTTTGTTCTTTCTTCGAAAGATTCAGGTAAAATTTGATGAGCACAGTTCCATTGAGATGGAGATGTTTCTCAAAATCTACGATACTTTTATAACGGGTTTCCCAAAAATTGTTGTCAAGTGATTCTACTGAAGTGTAGGTCCCGATCCCCTCCTTTAGTACCAGTTCCGGATGTACCTTGCAAACCAATACGTTTTCATAGTGTGAACGGTTATGTATGCCAATACGACCCCTTTCAGGTAAAGCAAGATAGTGTCGCCACAAAAAATCGTGTTCGTACTCCTGACTACTCGGTTGCTTAAAACTAAAAACCTGGCAACCTTGCGGATTAATGCCACTCATCACATGCTCAATGGCGCTATCTTTGCCTGCAGCATCCATAGCCTGGAAAATTATAAGCACGGAGTAACGATTTGTAGCATACAACTTCTCCTGGAGTTCGTCCATTTCAGCTTTATACTCATTCAGTATGTCAACTGCATCTTCTTTCTTGTAGTCAAATGTTTCATTGCTGTCAAAATCTTTAAGGCTTATTTTCTTTTGACTATCTATTTTAAAGTTTTTTACAATTTCGTCCATACTAAATGCTTGCTTAATAATATTTTAAGGTAGAAATTTTAAGTTGGAAACTACGTTATCGCTGAAGTGTTTTGTAAAAACAACGTTTCCTTATCATTTTAGCCGTGTAATTTTCACATATTTACTCAATGTTCAGAAGAATAAAATTCAAACCTCTGCGCTATAGCGTGATATTTATTTATTTCATTATTCTGCTTTTCTGTGCCATTGAACTAAACTTTCTGGGTCTTTTTGGTTACTCACCTAATATAGTTGACATTAAAACACCCAACATGCGCATCGCCTCCGAGCTGTATACTGCAGATGGAAAGCTTATTGGTCGTTATTATAAAGAAAACCGCACCCCTGTCGAATATGATAAGATTGCCCCCAGCGTAGTTAACGCGCTAATTGCCACCGAAGATGTTAGATTTTTTGAGCATTCAGGTGTTGATTTCAGGTCTTTAATCTCCAGTTTAGTATCAACTGCCTCTGGAGATCGGCGTGGTGCAAGTACAATAACCCAGCAGCTAGCTAAAAATCTTTATAGCACGCGTAATAAAAAGTCTGAAGGGTTGATAAAATATGTTCCCGGTTTGAGAACCCTGGTTTATAAGTTCAAAGAACTGATGACAGCTGTAAAACTGGAAGGGTACTATACAAAACCACAGATCTTAACGCTTTACCTTAATACGGTACCTTTTGGCGGAAACACGTATGGTATTAAAACAGCTGCCAAGCATTTTTTCAATAAACAACCCAACGAACTTGAGGTCCAGGAGTCGGCTACGCTCATCGGGATCTTAAAAGCAAACACCACCTATAATCCGGTGCGAAATCCGGAGAAATCTTTGGAACGCAGAAATGTCGTTCTATCGCAGATGCAAAAATATAATTACCTGACCCCTAACGAATATGAGCGTTACAGCAAATTACCTCTGCAAACCAAACAGGGCGAGTTTAACGAAGGTAATGAGGGAGAATCCTATCTAAAGTCTGCTGCAGCTAATTTCATTAAAAAATGGTGTGAAGAAAATAATTATGATCTGTATGAAGGAGGTCTAAAAATCTATACGACCATTGACTCCAGGTTACAGGAACACGCTGAAGAGGCGGTCATAGGGCAGATGAAACGATTGCAGCGCCGGCTAAACAATGAGTGGGGAAATGAGAAACCGTGGCGAAACTCTGAAGGTGATCCAATTGAGGATTTTGCGTTAAATGCTGCAGAGCGATTACCTGTGTATGATTATTTAAAAAAGCGGTATAATAACAATGCTGACTCAATAAGAATCTATCTGGAACGACCTAAAAGCATGAATGTTTTTAGCTGGGACGGAGAAAAGAAAGTAGAATTTTCAACACTAGATTCGCTGGAGTACTACTCAAAGTTTTTAAACACCGGTATGATGACACTGGATCCGTTCAGTGGTCATATCAAAGTTTGGATTGGGGGAATAGATCACCAGTTTTTCAAGTATGACCATGTTAACCAGGCAAAGCGTCAGGCAGGTTCTACTTTTAAGCCCTTCGCCTACCTGGCAGCCTTGGAGTCAGGAATGACCCCATGCGATAAGATGACTGACAAGCCTGTTAAAATTAAATTTATAGAAAATAACGAAACCGAGTACTGGGAACCCAATAACGCAAGCTATAGTTTCTCCTACCGGGATATGACTTTGCGACACGCCATGGCCAGATCAATTAATTCTATAACAGCGCAAATTACCGAAAAGGTAGGTGCAGAAAGTGTGGTCGACTATGCTCATAAATGTGGTATTGAAAGTAAATTAAAGCCAGTACCCTCTGTCGGCCTGGGCGCTAATGACGTTAGTGTTTTTGAGATGGTGAAAGCTTACGGAACATTTTTAAATAAAGGGATGCGCTCAGAACCCATACTTGTTGAAAAGATCACCGATAAAGATGGGAAAGTACTTGCCGAATTTAAAGCAGAAACCTCAAGAGCGATCAGCGAAGAGATGGCCTGGCTGATGATGTATATGTTACGGGGTGGTATGGAAGAACCCGGGGGTACCTCGCAAGCTCTATGGGAATGGGAATTATTTAAGAAGGGGAATCAAATTGCCGGGAAAACCGGTACATCATCGGATTACGTAGATGGATGGTATATGGGGCTGACAAAAGATCTGGTAACAGGCGTTTGGGTAGGTTGCGACGAACGCACGGTACATTTTCGCTCTTCTGGAAGCGGCGAAGGTTCAAAAACTGCTTTACCGATCTTCGCGACGTTTATGGAGAAAGTATATCAGGATCCTAAGTCCGGCATCACTTTTGGACCTTTTCCTAAACCGGGAGTAGAAATAACAATGGAGTATAATTGCGTAACACCCCAGTATGAGTTTGCCCAAACTGATACTGTCACCGTCGACAGCTTATCAGTGGATTCACTTATTAATCCGGTCGAGCATCAAGATTCGGTTGAATTTCAGATTCCTGAACCAGAGAGTGAAGAAGTAAATTCAACATCCCAGCCAAAAGATAAATCTGCCAAACCAGCTACCGCTCAGCCAAAGCAGGAGGAAAAGAAAACGCGCAAAGAATTACGGGAAGAGAGAAGGAAGAAGGATAGTGGTTGAAAATAACCTTTTAATACTTTATGTGTTTAAACAACATATTAAATCCATACGCGAAATTTTCCGTAAATTAGAATCACCGCTAAACTTTATAAGATGAGAAACTTTTCCATGTCTTGCTGTAAACCATCAACAGTATGGTTTACCTGTGCCCTTCTTTTTGTACTTATAATTAGCTCGGTCACAACAGTAAACGCTCAATATTTCGGACAGAATAAGGTACGTTATAAAAACCTGAAGTTTGATGTACTTCAAACGCCGCATTTCGAGCTATATTACTATTTGAATAATGATAGCCTTGTAAAACGGTTCATTAAAGAAAGCGAAGTGTGGTATGATCTGCATCAGCAGGTGTTTCGGGACACTTTCACAAAGAAGAATCCGATCATCTTATATTCAAATCATTCGGACTTTCAACAGACAACTGCATTGCAGGGCGAAATTGGTGTAGGTACCGGTGGTGTAACGGAAGGCATGAAAAACAGGGTTATTATGCCCGTCACCCAATTAAATCATCAAACACGTCACGTATTAGGTCACGAGCTTGTTCACGCATTTCAATACCATTCGCTGATAGAAGGCGATTCAACAAATCTCGAGAATATTGGTAACCTGCCGCTATGGATGGTTGAAGGAATGGCTGAGTATCTCTCCATCGGTAAAGTGGATGCATATACATCCATGTGGATGAGGGACGCTATGCTCAACAAAGATATTCCAACTCTGAAAGATCTAACCACCTCGAATAAGTATTTCCCTTACCGTTACGGCCAGGCGTTCTGGTCATATATTGGCTCAACCTACGGAGATACTGTGATTGTTCCTTTTTTTAAAGAAACCGCAAAGTATGGCTACGAAATGGCCATCAAACGGACGTTTGGTTATGATGAAAGAACGTTATCTAATCTGTGGAAAACAAGTATTGAAAATGCGTACAAGCCATTTCTAAAAGATACTTCTCAGATACCTGTAGGACGAAGAATAATTGATGAGAAGAATGGTGGTGAACATTATAACGTGGCTCCAGCCATTTCACCTGATGGGAAATATGTAGCTTTTTTGTCTGAAAAAGAATTGTTAAGTATCGATCTGTTTCTGGCCGATGCGCAAACCGGCAAAATTATTCGAAAGCTGACAAGTAGGGCAAAAAATAGCCATATCGACGAGTTCAATTTTATTGAATCCGCCGGTTCCTGGTCACCCGATTCGAAGAGATTTGCCTTTAGCGTATTTAGCAGCGGCAGAAACAAGTTGGTGATTGTCGATGCGGAAAATGCCCGAACTACCCTCACTACTTCTATTGATGTCGAGGAATTTAGTAATCTTAGCTGGTCGCCAAACGGTGAAGATATTGTCTTTACAGGGTTAAAAAATGGACAAGGAGACTTGTTTCTTTACAATTTAAAAACTAAGAAGGTCACTCAGCTAACCAATGATAAATATTCAGATTATCAGCCCAGTTTTTCTGGTGACGGCAGTAAGATAGTTTTTAGTAGTGATAGGACTACCCTTGACCGTTCATCAGCAAAAGTTAACATACCATTTAATCTGGCCATCCTTGATGTCGCTACCAAGGCGGTTACTGATATTAATGTGTTCAATGGGGCAAACAACTTAAACCCTCAATTTTCTTCGGATAATCAAAGTATATACTTCCTGAGTAATCGTGATGGTTTCAGAAATCTGTACCGTCATAATCTTATTAGTGGTGTTGTAGAACAGCTTACTGATTATTTCACGGGCATAAGCGGGATCACTGAGTTTTCTCCTGCATTAAGCGTATCACGAAATAATGATATTCTTTACTCCTATTATCGTGCGCAAAAGTATTCTATTTACAACGCCAAAGTGGACGAATTTAAACCGGTAGCAGTAGACCCAACTGCTTTGAATTTTGATGCAGCTACTCTGCCTCCACCGAATGCAGTTGGTGTAGATATTATTAATGCCAACTTGAGCAACTTTGAAAGATTCGAACAGGTTGCTACAGATTCAATTAAAGGGATTGATTATAAGCCACAATTCAAGCTTGATTATTTATCCAGCAATGGTGTAGGCGCCTCAGTAGGCAGATTTGGAACTGGCTTGTCAAGCGGAGTTCAGGGAGTCTTTAGTGATATCCTTGGTCGAAATCAGATCTATGCAGCAGCAGCCGTAAATGGTGAGATCTACGACTTTGGTGGACAGGTAGCATACATTAACCAGCAAAGCAGGGTTAACTGGGGTGCCGCTATTTCTCATATCCCATATGTATCAGGCCTATTATCAGCTGGAATCGATGATATTCCTGTCCAGGGGGGCACAGTTCCCGTATATGCTGAACGCTATGATATCATTCGCACTTTCGAAGATCAGGTTCAGCTATTTGCATCCTACCCTTTTTCACGCATTCACCGCTTTGAAGTAGGTACAGGTGCCTCTTACTATAGCTATAGGATAGATCGGTTTAACAACTTCTATGAATTCGATCCAACTTCAGGTTCTATCGGATTCCCTATAGGTTCAAACAGAGAGAAACTGTCAAAAGATGAGGCAGCCAAAACCTATGGAGTGGATTTTGCTTCATTTACTACCTATCAACTAAACAGTGCGTTTGTTGGAGATAATTCTTTTTCAGGTGTAACTTCACCTTTAGCCGGATTCCGTTACCGCTTAGGTATTGAAACCTACATGGGTGATTATAATCTGAGCGCTGTTACTGCCGATCTGCGTAAATATCTACGTGTAAAACCATTTACCATTGCTGCCAGAGCTTATAACTACTCCAGGTTCGGTAGAGACGAGGCGAGACTATACCCACTTTACGTTGGTTACAATTATCTGATCAGAGGTTACGAAGCGAATTCTTTTTATAAAAAAGGATCAACCGCAGCAAACGGTTTTGATATTAATCAACTTGTTGGTACCAAAATCGCAGTAGCTAATTTTGAAATTAGACTTCCCTTCACAGGTCCAAAACGCTTGTCAGCTATTGAATCTAAGTTTTTGTTTTCAGACCTGAATGCCTTTTTTGATATGGGGCTGGCTTGGGATAAAAATTCAGAGGTTGCTTTCAAAAGCCAACCTTCCAAGATTGGTACTCGTCCCAATCCTCAGACCGGACAAGTTGAAGATGTTTACGAACGCGTTCCAGCAATGAGTGCCGGAGTTTCTTTAAGAGTAAATGTTTTCGGGTATTTCGTACTTGAACCATATTTTGCAATTCCATTTCAAAGGAAAGATATTAATGGCGGTGTGTTTGGCTTAACTTTCGCCCCTGGTTGGTAAGTTTATCGCGAAAATCGTTACAAAAAAAGAGCGGCTGATCAGCCGCTCTTTTTTTGTAACTAAATATCCTGTGCGATTATATTCATTTTAATTAACTGATAACCAATATTTTACAAACATTTCAAAAAGCGCTTTACAACAATTTAGATATTGAAAAGTTAATTAAACAGCTAATGATATAATTAGACACCAAAACATTAACGCATATACGTTTGAAATTTTACTTGTAATAACTACATCTATTCATTAAAAATTAAAGTAAAATCTCATGAAAAAATCAATTTTTGTTCTCACAGCTTCTGTTTTTACGTTTACTTCCATACTATTTGCTGAAGCGCAAACTAAGCCGGACAGTACATCTAAAGCTGCTCCTTCCCAAACAGAGACATCTACACCGGACACTTCAAAAGCTTTAGTTAAATCAAAAGTAGTTGGTGGCGCAGCAATGCTTCCTACCAGTGATATTATTGAAAATGCATCCAAATCAAAAGAGCACACCACGTTGGTGGAAGCTATTAAAACCGCTGGATTGATTGATACCCTTAAAGCAAACGGACCATTTACAGTTTTCGCCCCAACGAATGATGCTTTCGCAAAATTGCCTGCCGGAACCCTTGATACGCTTAAGCAAGCAGCAAATAAAGAGAAGTTAGCTCATGTAGTTGAGTATCATGTAGTACCAGGGAAATTAACCTCGAAAGATTTGGCTTTGGCGGTAGCTCGTGCTAATGGAAATGCGACCTTAAAAACGGTTGAAGGGGAAGATTTAACAGTTTCCATCAACGCTGAGAAGAATCTTCAAATTACGGATAGTAAAGGTAATATTGCCTTGGTAACCATGTTTGACGTGGAGCAGTCTAACGGAGTAATGCATGTCATCAACAATGTGTTATTGCCAAAAGAATAATTTCAATCTTCTTTTAATGAGAAAGGACTCGCTTACAGCGGGTCTTTTTTTTTAAGCGACTTTTAAAACTTGCTGTTTGGATATTACGTTAGTTTATATTATGAAAACGACATCGACCTTATTAGCATTACTATTGGTCATCAATATCTCAGGTTGTGGCCAGAATGCAGGTACGAAGAAAAGCGCAACTGTTTTTGCTGTAAAAAAACTAATGCTGAATGGAGGAAGGTTCTGAGTCCAATATCATATGACGTAATGGTGAGAAGAGAGACAGAACCACCTTTCAATAATCCGTATGACAAAAACTATCAAAGTGGTATTTATGTAAGTGCTGCAACCGGGGAACCTCTCTTCAGTTCTGAGGATAAGTTTGACTCCGGTACGGGCTGGCCCAGCTTTACTAAACCAATCAGTCCCACTGCAGTGATAGTAATCGACGAGAAAAGCTTCGGTATATCAGGCGATGAAGTAATAGAGGCCAAAACCGGACTTCATTTGGGCCACGTGTTTAATGACGGACCAAAAGATAAAGGTGGAAAACGCTATTGTATGAATTCGGCAGCATTAAGGTTCATCAAAAGATAATTCTCAAAACCAAATCCTTTTAAGAAAGATTTCTGACTGGCAGTCCAACCTGAATACCCCCGAACAACATTTTTTCGAAATCAAGGCCAATAGTCAGATCCAGCCAATCAGGATTAACCGACCGAATAATCCGATCTTTTTGAATACGGGTAAAGCGGCTTATCAAATTAAAGCGTTGCATAGCGGTCAACTCAGAATTTAGTTCTTCGAAGTAAACTAGGCGGGTTAGTTGCTGACCGGAATCAAAAAAGAGGTTCGGCATCTGGCGGTAAAATGCCATAGTTTTCATCAGATCACTGCTCATACCAACATGCAGGCAGCTACGGTTACGATCGGTCACTAAATAAACATACTTTTTCATACTCTCTCTTTTTTGCCGTCTATTAATAATTAATTTCTCTATTGAGAATTGCAAAATAATTGCTAATTTTATGAGCATAAAAATACTAATTATTTTAGCAATCACAAATTTATTTTCAAATGGCAAATATTTCTTCAAATCTCAAGTACCTGCGTAAAAAGAAAGGGTTAACCCAACAGCAATTCGCTGATGCGCTTGATATTAAGCGGTCTCTTGTCGGAGCTTACGAAGAAGAGCGAGCGGAGCCCAAATATGAATTGCTAAAAAAATTCGCATCTTTCTATGAGCTTTCAATGGACGAGCTTATTAACGATAAGATAGATGAGAGGTGGAAACCGCGCCCTAAAGGCGATCCCGGAAACATTCGCGTACTGAGTATTTCTGTGGATGCTAATGATCGGGAGAACATTGAACTGGTACCTGTGAAGGCTAGTGCTGGCTATTTAAATGGGTACTCCGATCCAGAGTATATCAGCGAGTTACCTAAATTTCAGTTGCCTATGTTTAAACAGGGCACCTATCGCGCTTTTGAAATAAAGGGGGATTCCATGCTGCCGCTGCAATCAGGCACCATCGTAGTTGGCGAGTATCTTACAAACTGGAGTGATTTGAAGCCTGGTGAGACCTATGTCATAATCAGCAAGGGCGAGGGAATTGTCTATAAGCGGGTGGGTAATAAGCTTAAGGAGAATAAAAGCCTTAAGCTCATCTCAGATAATACAGTTTACGAGCCATACTCTATTCCTGCGGAAGATGTGCTGGAGATCTGGAAAGCTAAGGCTTTTATCAGTACCGAGTTTCCGGAACCAGCTGCAGAACCAACCCTCGAGTCATTGACAAGCATGGTTTCACAGATGCAGAAGTCTCTTTCAGGTTTACATGGAAACAAGTCTTAACATTATTTAACATATCCATTCTTAAACCCTTTGCCAATAAATTCATCTATCTCAATATAAATCATAGGACGATGAGAGCACTTATTTTAACTACAGCCATTTTATTTGGAGTATTAACTTCCGGATATTCCCAGACAGAAAAAAGACAAAAAAGAACAGCAGAAGAACGGGCAAAACAAAGGACCGAAATGCTTGAAAAAAAGTTAAATCTTACAGCCGATCAGAATGCTAAAGTTTATAACCTGCAGCTTGATCAGGCGAAAAAGATGGAAAAGATGCGTGCAGAACGTTCTGAAGAAATGAAAGATCGCATAAAGAAGCATAAGGAAGTGATGGCTGAAAATGATAAAAAACTTGAGAAGATATTAAACGCTGATCAGCTTAAGAACTATCGCGAGTCAAAAGAAAATCAAAAAGAAAGAGGAAAAAAACACCATAAAGGTAGAAAAGGTGAAAGGATGCGTAAAGAAAAGGTTTAGGTTGGTTTAGGTTAGGTTGAATGAAGAAGAGCGGCTCAATGAGCCGCTTTTCTTGTTTTCAATCCGCTTAATGTCTTTTAAATAACCAAAAAATATAAGTTGATATGCTTCTGGTCGGATCAAATAATGTTGCCTGCTATACATATCCACACCCCACAATTATATATTTGCAATAAAAACCTATTTTATGATGAATATATCTGTTATCGGATCTGGCACGATGGGAAATGGCATTGCTCATACCTTTGCTCAGACCGGTTATACCGTTAATTTAGTTGACATATCTGACGAAGCGCTTTCAAAAGGACTGGCAGCCATCTCCAAAAACCTGGACCGCCAGGTAACTAAAGGTTCGATAACAGAAGCCGACAAATCACATACTTTACAGAAAATCAAGACCTTCACAGACTTTAAGTCAGGAGTTGAAAATGCTGACCTGGTTATAGAAGCAGCAACCGAAAACCTGGACCTGAAACTAAAGATCTTTAAAAATCTTGATCAGAACTGCAAAGCGGAAACCATTCTGGCATCCAATACCTCCTCCATATCAATCACCCAAATTGCGGCTGCAACCAGCCGCCCCCAAAAGGTGATCGGGATGCATTTTATGAACCCGGTACCAGTGATGAAACTGGTAGAAGTTATCCGCGGTTATGCTACCTCCGATCAGGTTACAAATCAGATTATGGAACTCTCGAAGAACCTTGGGAAGACGCCTGTAGAAGTAAATGATTATCCGGGATTTGTTGCTAATCGCATCCTGATGCCCATGATCAACGAGGCGATCTATACTTTATACGAAGGCGTGGCGGGTGTTGAAGAGATTGATACCGTTATGAAACTCGGAATGGCCCACCCGATGGGACCTTTGCAACTCGCAGATTTCATCGGCCTTGATGTATGCCTCGCTATATTGCAGGTTTTGCACAACGGGTTCGGAAATCCAAAATATGCTCCATGTCCTTTACTTGTTAATATGGTAATGTCTGGTAATAAAGGAATTAAATCTGGCTCCGGCTTTTATCAATACACTGCCGGCAGTAAAGAGTTGGTTATTGCAGATAAATTTAGAAGCTAATTTCAACCTTTAGAAAACGCTGGCCTGCGGAAGATCCAGACCGGCTTTTTATTGTTCTGTATTTTGACTTGAAAGTACCAGAGTGTCAATTCCTAAAAAAACTATACACTAAAATCAGTGTATGGAAACCAAAGAAAAGTTAGAGCCGTTCGTAGTACGGCATCACAAAACTCAGCCGTTTGATAAGCGGTTGATCAAAGAGATCGTCTCGCTTGTTGAGGGCGGCCTGCCCCGAAGCGCAGCGGTTGAAAAGTATGGGATGGTGAAGTCTACCCTGGGCTTGTGGATGACCACCTATGGATCTAAAGAATACCAAAGTAATAAACGGTGTGCTTATCCGCTCACGCTAAGGCGTTCCGTTTTGCGGGCTATAGAGTCGGGAATGACGATCAGTCAGGCCCGCATTACCTTCAACGTAAAAAGCGTTACGGCCATTAAGCATTGGATTAAGGCCGATCAGCAGGAAAAATACGATCTTGTGGGTCATCAACCCGCACCATCGATGGCCAGGACATCCCAAAAGAAAAGTAAAGATGAAGTAAAAGACCTTCAGAAGGCTCTTGCTGAAGCTGAACTAAAGATAAAGGCGCTTGATACCTTGATCGATATCGCCGAAGAACAGCTTCAAATTGATATCAGAAAAAAGTCTGGTGCCAAGCAGTCGGAAGAATGAAACAGGACTTTCCCCAGCAGGGGATCAAGACCCTGTGTCGACTGTTTGGCAAAACAAGACACGCCTGGTACGACCACCAGTGGCGCACTCAGGATGAAGGCTTAAAAGATGAGATCATCCTGCAAAAGGTGCTTCAGATCCGCAAGACACTTCCGCGGGTGGGAACCTTAAAGCTGCATTACATGCTCAAGGAAGAGCTACAGGAACAGCAAATAAAGATTGGAAGGGATTATTTATTTGACTTGATGCGGACGCACAACCTGCACATCCGGCGACGTAGAAGAAGAGTCATCACGACCGATTCGAAGCACTGGATGCGTAAATATGCCAATCTGGTAAAAGACATGATCATCTACAGGCCAGAGCAACTTTGGGTAAGTGACATCACCTATATTCGAATGATCGGACAGTGGGGATACCTCAGTCTGATAACAGATGCGCATTCACGAAAAATCGTTGGCCATGCCTTTCGTAAAGACTTATCTGCGCAGGGATGTATCGATGCATTACAGATGGCACTGCAGAGCCGGATGTACAGCGAGCAGCTGATTCACCACTCCGACCGGGGATCTCAATATTGTTGCAAGGCCTATGTGGATCTTTTAAAAAGAAATCAAATCGCCATCAGTATGACGGAGAACGGGAACCCTTATGAAAACGCTTTAGCAGAACGGGTCAATGGAATTCTCAAATCAGAATTCGATCTGTATAGCACCAATGTGGGACTTGCCAAGTCCAGGACTTTGATCGCTAAAAGTATCCAGGCCTATAACCAGGTTCGGCCGCATAGCAGTTGTGATTATCTGACACCCGAAAACGCCCACTTGAAACAGGAAATTCTCACGAAACGATGGAAGAAAAGACCAATTAAAAAAAGGGAAAAAGATAGTTGTATAACTAAATCCCAATTACCAAATTGCAATGTATAGTCTATCTACAATTAATTCATAAACCTGTATAGCTATTTTAGGACTAGACAGAGAGATAGCTGATTCAGTTCTTGTTCAGTCCTTAGTCACCTGTGTTCAGCACTTACCCATCTGGAAGGCCTTTTTGCTGACCAATAACTAAGCAGAAGTGTCTAGAGCTGAAGAAAGCATCTGAAAATGGCGATAACGTTCAATTTATCAACCGTAAAATGTTTCTGGCCTGTACAGCTTGTAACCCGCTGCTGATTAAGCCAAAAAAAAGACCGTCTCACTGAGACGGTCTGTATACTTAAATGAAACAATACGATTTACATCCTATCCGGAACCTGGATACCTAACAAGTTCATTGCTTTTTTGATAACAGCGGCAGTTGCCGCAGAAAGTTCAAGTCTGAAATATTTTTCGTCTTCAACTTCTGCCTTCAATATAGGTTCTTCGTGATAGAACTTATTATAAAGTTTAGCTAGCTCAAACACATAGTTCGCTATAAGCGCCGGGCTGTAGTCCCTTGCAGCGGCTTCAACAACGTCCGGGTACTTGGTAAGTATAACCAGCAGATCGCGTTCGACAGCCGATAATGCGGAGTTGTAGGGTTTAGAATCTCCGACGGTGTATGATGCTTTGTTTAATACAGAATTTATACGTGCATGGGTGTACTGGATGAACGGTCCGGTATTACCCTGAAAATCAATTGATTCATTGGGGTCAAATAACAAACGCTTTTTCGGTTCAACCTTCAACAAGAAGTATTTAAGGGCTCCCAGGCCAATCATCTCATATAACTCTGTCTTTTCGTGTTCTGAGAAACCTTCCACTTTACCAAGCTCTTCAGTCCGCTGACGGGCTGTATTAAGCATTTCGTCTATGAGTTCATCAGCATCAACAACAGTTCCTTCACGGGATTTCATCTTTCCGGATGGAAGGTCAACCATTCCGTAAGAAAGATGATGCAGGCCTTTTGCCCATGACTTGCCAAGCTTCTCCAAGATCAGAAACAACACTTTGAAGTGATAGTCTTGTTCGTTTCCAACCACGTAGATCGATTCGTCCATCTGGAAATCGTCATGTTTCAACTCCGCAGTCCCAAGATCCTGAGTTATATAGACAGAAGTTCCGTCAGCACGTAATACAAGCTTTTCATCTAAACCGTCGCTGGTAAGATCAATCCAAACCGATCCGTCAGGCTTTTTGAAGAACACCCCCTTATCTAAACCTTCCTGTATGGTATCTTTTCCTAAAATATAAGTGTCAGATTCGTAGTAAAACTTGTCAAAGTTAACACCCAGCTTTTTGTAGGTTACATCAAAACCGGAGTACACCCAGGCGTTCATCAATTTCCAGAGTGCAATGGTATCGTTGTTGCCAGCTTCCCAATTTAACAGCATTCCCTGCGCCTGGATTATCAGCGGCGCCTTTTTCTTAGCCTCCTCCTCGGTAAGGCCAGTCGAAACTAACTCCTCAATTTGCTTTTTATATTCCTGATCAAACTTTACGTAATACTTACCTACCAGGTGATCACCCTTTAAGCCGTTAGTTTCAGGTGTTTCCCCTTTACCAAATAGTTGCCAGGCAAGCATTGATTTACAGATATGAATACCACGGTCGTTTACCAGGTTGGCTTTTATAACTTCGTAGCCGTATGCGTTTAAGATCTCAGCAACAGAAAAGCCCAGTAAGTTATTACGTACATGGCCCAGGTGAAGAGGTTTGTTAGTGTTTGGAGAAGAGTATTCTACCATCACCTTTTTCCCGTTTGCGGGAAACTGTCCGTAATCACTTCTGTTAATTTGAGTTTGAAGTTGTGATATCCAGAAATTGTCTGCCGCAGATAAGTTTAAAAACCCCTTAATGACATTGAAATCAATGATTTCCACGATGTTACTTTTCAAATACTCGCCTATCTCCAGTCCGGTTTGTTCCGGTGATTTCTTTGAGTACCGGATCATCGGAAAAGTAACTACAGTAATTTGTCCGTTGAACTCTTTTCGGGTTTCCTGCAGGGCAACCTGTGTTTCGGGAAGGTCTGCCCCATATAGTTCTTTTACAGCTTTAACTGTCAGGCTGATAATATTATTTTCCAGGGTCATATATTTATTGTGCAGGCATTGTATAGAAGCCTGTATTGTATTTGAATTATTCTAATCGTTGATTAAAGAATTAGTCGCTCGTACCAGGATCTCGAAAGCATTCTCGGCCATCAGGTTTTCTTTGTCAAGCGTTGGATTTACTTCGACAATTTCAAAGCAACAAACTTTGTCACTTGTCATTAACCGGGAGACTAAGTTACCTGCCTCACGTTCGGTGATTCCGTTGGCAACGGGCGTTCCGGTTCCTCTGGAGATTGCAGAATCAATACAATCCACATCAAAGGATACGTAGATTAAGTCGCAATGATCAAGATATTGTAACGCATCAATAGCGACTCGTTCAACGCCCCTCTTGCGGATTTCTGCAGTGGTGAAAATTTTAACATTATTCTTCTTCAATAAATACTCCTCGGGAGTTTCTGTATCCCGCGTAGCAATATAAACCACATCTTTGTAAGTAATCTTTGGAGCAATGTTACCAATGTTTTTTAACTGATACCAGTAATTGACTGTTTCCTGATCAAGCGTATTAACTTTAGATTCAATATTATCTTCATCTAAAACCATTGCCATGGGCATTCCATGCAAATTCCCGGATGGAGTAGTATATGGCGAATGAATATCGGCATGGGCATCAATCCAAATAACGCCCAGTATAGATTTAGGAAAAGCCTTTTTAATGCCCGAAATAGTTCCCGCCGCAGAGCTGTGGTCGCCGGCAAGCACAATAGGAAATTCTTTATGATTAAGAGTCTTGGTAACCTCTTCACTCACCCTTTCAATAATAGTTAAAACGCCGGAAATACGTTTTGCATATTGGCTTCCGGTGGCTTCAAGAAGTAAATGATTCTCATGAGGAACTTCTACGCTGTTATATTTTTTGAAATAACGACTTCCGAAATCAAGGGCAGCGATTTTAATGGCGTCGACGCCAAGACTAGCGCCACGAGTACCTGCACCAAGTTCTGACTTTATTTCAATGATCTTTATTTCAGGCATAGATTTAGTTTGTGAGATCTGCTTTAACGACAATAAAGTTTAGAAGTAATATTTTTATAATCTCACAACTCATATCCTAATCTAAAGTCTAAAAAATTATCTTTGGCAAAATTATAAAAAAATGCAGAGCTACGCGGAGTTTCTTGATTTAAGCGTTGGATTTCCTCAGGAAGGATTTGAGATTATAGACGACGAGCTATATTTTCATGATCTGAACCTCATGGAGATGATCGAAACCTATGGAACACCTTTAAGGTTTACTTATCTTCCTATTATAAGTAAAAAAATACAACAGGCCAAACTGCTGTTTCAGTCGGCTATTATACGAAATAACTATCGCGGTAGCTATAAATACTGTTATTGCACTAAAAGTTCTCATTTCAGGCATATTGTTGAAGAAGCGTTGCGGAACGAGATACACCTGGAAACGTCCTCCGCATTTGATATGCCTATGATTGATGCTCTGGAAAAAAAAGGCGTCTTGAATAAGGACATTACAGTGATCTGTAATGGCTTTAAGACTTTCCAGTATAAGCAATATATCATTGATATGCTGCACGACGGATTCAACAATATCATTCCGGTCTTAGATAATAAGGAGGAATTCAATATTTATGATGACGAATTGGACATAGCCTGTAACCTCGGAATCCGGATTGCCGCAGAAGAGCAGCCAGACTCCCAATTTTACACCTCACGTCTGGGTATTCGTATCGAGGATGTGATTGATTTTTACAATCACAAGATTGCACAAAACCCTAATTTTAAGGTGAAGCTCCTTCATTTTTTCATTAATTCGGGTATCTCTGATACTCCATACTACTGGAACGAGCTCGAAAAATACGTAACTCTTTACTGCAAGTTCAAAAAGGTAAATCCAGATTTGGACACCCTAGACATTGGCGGTGGAATGCCCTTTAAGGATTCATTAGTATTCGATTTTGACTACGAATACATGGTTAATGAGATTGTCAAGCGGATTAAAGAGATCTGTGCAGAGAACGACACTATAGAACCGGATATCATCACTGAGTTTGGTAAATATACAGTAGCTGAAGCTTCCGGGATTCTATATAAAGTATTGGGCCGTAAACAGCAAAACGACCGTGAGAAATGGCTGATGCTTGACGGCTCGTTCATTACTAACCTGCCTGATGTGTGGGCGTTGAACCAGAAGTATATATTAGCACCAGTAAATAACTGGGACTCTGAATACGAGCGAGTAAACCTTGGCGGAATCACCTGCGATGGCCAGGATTACTACAATCAGGAAGCCCACATGAACAACGTGTTCATGCCAAAGACCCGTAAAGTTCAATATTTGGGTTTCTTTCATACTGGAGCCTACCAGGAAGTATTAAGTGGTTACGGCGGTATTCATCATTGCTTGCTTCCATCGCCAAAACAGGTCATCATTCGTAGAAACCGGGATGAGACTTTCAATTTTGAGGTGTTTGGAGAAGAACAGAATAGCAAGCAAGTTTTAAAGATTTTAGGTTATACCTGATCTAAAGAGCTTAGCCTTTTGTAAACATAAATGGGATGTTGCAGCACCTTAAGAAGCCAGTTTCTGCAACATCCCATTAAAAATAAGCCCGTGAAATGGCCACACGGAATACCAGTATAATCTACCTTGTAAACCTAAAGGCCTGAACGTGGCGGTTTGTTCCAGCTCGTTCTTTTCATTGATCTTAAACTCCAGCCAGGCTTCCCCAGGCAATTTCATTTCTGCATACAGTAATAATCGCTTGTCTTCCCGGCTGGCTACCAGCACTCTCCAGAAATCAAGTGTATCACCCGCATATATTTGAGTAGGACTTCTGCGACCCCGCCTTAAACCTACACCGCCGGCAAACTTATCCATCACACCCCGAATATTCCACAACCACTCGCCATAGTACCATCCGGTGCTTCCACCAATCCGCCAGATTTTATCGAGCGTATTCTCTGCACTCTTTACCTTGTGCTTCCTGTAATCTTTGAAGCAACCTTCAGAAGGAACCTGCAAATGCTCAGTAACTCCTTTATATAATGTCTGACTGGTAAGCGCATCCTTCCAGCTGGATAACACCTGGTCATTTTCTATTTTCACGAAGGCCATATTTATGGCTTCTTCATAGGTTGCATGCTTAATATTTAACAGTTTACCCAACTCATTTGGTTTGCCGATAACTTCTACTTTCATGCTGTCCACCAGGTTTCTTGCAAGCGCAAACGAGGTGGAGGTAACAAAGTATAACCAGTAAGAAGATAGCCTCGGCGTTAAAACCGGCAGAACCAGGATCTTTCTTGTGAGCTTTCTTACTTTAGCAAAACGTAACAGCATCTCTTTATAAGTGAGAATCTCCCCGCTGCTGATGTCGAAACTCTTACCCATTGCCTCAGGCAGATTAATCACACCCTTAAGGTAGGATATCACATCACGGATGGCCAAAGGTTGTGTTCTGGTGTTAAGCCAGCGCGGCGTGAGCATCACCGGTAGCTTTTCTACCAGATCACGAATAATTTCAAAAGAGGCACTTCCCGATCCTACTATTATCCCCGCCCTTAAAGCTGTAAAAAAATAATTGCCGGCAGCAAGGATTTCTTCTACTTTCTTCCTGGATTTCAGATGCTTGGATAAATGTTCTTCATTCACGATTCCGGTCAGATAGATTACCTGTTTCACGCGGGTCTGATTCATCCGCTTCACAAAATTCTCTGCAGAATCTGACTCCATTCTTTCGAAGTCACCGCTTCGGGTACTCATGGAATGAATGAGGTAAAAAGCAATGTCTATGTCCTCCGGAATGTTTTGTAAAGTGTCTTCTTCCAGGAAATTAACTTCTGCAACTTCAATATCAGGGCTGCTAAATCGAGTAAGATCGAAGCGTCCCTTATCCCTTACACAACAAACAACTGAATGACCATCATTCAATAATTCCGGAAGAAGTCGCTGGGCAATGTAGCCGGTGGCCCCAGTAAGTAGTATTTTCATATAAGTTTACGAATCAGCTGAGCCAAGTTCTACAATCTACAATGTAATTTGCAAAGCTATGTTTCAGTTAGCCAGAACAATTATCATTAAAAACGAACAGAACCCAGAAATTTAAGCGCAGGGATGAGCAGGCACTTGCATAGTACCAACTAGGTAAGGATATTTTATCTTTATTCGATGATCACTTTTTTCCTTAGCGTTTTTCCTTCTACAAGGAATTCAACCACATAAATGCCCGATCCATACCTGCTCAAATCTATATTCCCTTGTTTGGTGTTAATTGTATAACGTAAAAGGTTTACACCCTGGGTATTATAGACATTAACGATGTAAGGAACTTTAGCACCTGCCTCGACATTAATCAGCCCGTTACTTGGATTAGGGTAGATATTGATCTGTACAGGTGTTTGTTTTTTGCTCAGCGCAGCCGATCTAGATAAAAGTGCCTTAGTAGTAGCTCCGGCTAACAGACTGTCTGTAATACCAATCTTTCTTACATGAAAAGCGGATAGCTTGGCATTATTAACATTTGTTATAAACTCAATATTAAGTGTATCATCATTAACTGTTACTGTCCTTACCTCGTCATAGGCCTGATTTAAACCGGCTAACGCATAAAGGTCAATGGCTTGCATTACCGGTGCACCTTCAATGAGGACATCGTAATTTCTTAGACCAGAATCAATTTGATAGATTTCGGCAAACTTCAAAGTGACTTCATAGTTGCCATTGCTCAAAGGAATGGAGTAACTAAAATTACCATAACGCTCGGTTTGATATAATGGATCATCCAAAGTGTTATTAATTTCATTAGTCGTACTGTAAACTGATCCGCCAGAATAGTTCGCATCAGCCAGATAATTTATTCCATTTAATCCTTTGTAAGCTTTACCCCCAGCATTTACCGCGAACACAACATCCGAAGTAGGTTGAAATAAATGGTTACGAATATATGCCACCCAGTCTAAGGACAGATCTCCTGGGGGATTGCCTATGGAGACATTGCCTGATTGCAACTTGCTAACACTGCCAGTTTGCAGTGGTCCTCCTGAACGGGGATTAAACCATCTGACATCATAAGCTCCCGAAGGAAGGTCAATATTCGTTGTACCTCCATTATTTAAGTATACAACGTATTCTTTACCTACATTTCCTAACAACCATCCGGAAGATAAATTTGCTAGTGGGGTCATTTCATGAAAACGGGTATAAGACCTAAAGAAGTCAAGTGCATGTTTTGCATATCGCCAGCTTTTTGCCCGGGAACGAAAATCCTGTGCAGTTAGGTCGGTTTCTCCGGTTTCATAACCAAAGTAATATTCTACCCCAGCTCCGCCAGCCATTAAATTTCCCCATAAAACATTCTTGCGGATGTTCTCCGAATTATCAGCAACAGAACCGCGATTACCAGCATACTCTGCATCGGCAGCTACACCGGAAAGAGAAGAGCCCTGTTCGTCGTTAGCGACAACCCACTTTTTGTTAGCCTTTGCCGACTCTTCTACCCATTTCCTTGTTTCATTATATACATTGGAAACATTCGTTTGAATTGATACTCCTGAAAGGTTCGATGCATTTCCTAACAAAGATCTGTAAATGCTCTCCTGCTGGCCCGGGTAGGTATGTAAAACGATTGGATGCTTATAAGGATCATGATCATACATGTATTGAGCCATCGCTTTACGCTGGGCATCAGTTTGTGTGTTCTCTTCTCCTAAGTTCCAGTTCAAGGCGAGGTGATGAGCAAACCGGGCAATCAGCTCCCGATAGTACAATTTTCTTTCAGTTTCTAAATCGCCTCCGTCCAGCAGATTATCGTTTTCAGTTTCCTGCGTTTTGAAGTGCAGATACATTCCCATGTTTTGTCCATGGTTAAAGACTATTTCCCATTGATCCAGTTTAGACACATCGAAGCGGGTCCGGACGGAGGAACTCACATAGGGAAAGACATTTCGATCATCACCGTTTATATTCATCGTTAAGAACGAGAAGACATTCATACCTTCCGCTGCCAGATAGTTTATGGCTCCAATTATCCCTTTGCCTTTTCCATTTTGCCAGGTCGGATCGCCTGGTCTCCAGTCTTGCAAATGAGGCGCCCAGCTTTTCCTCCGCTGTCCATTATCCAGAGTATTGTCAAAATCGTTATAGGCTAGAAAATTTTCAGGCGAATCGGCTCCCGCCTTAATAAAATATTGACCGGTTTCGGCAAACTGCAGATAGTGGTTGCCGGTGTACTGTAGCCGGCCTTTGGCTCTCAGGTCTCTCCCTGTTTTATCAGTTGCTAATACCGTAAATGAATCGGTTACTCCATCAAGTTGGGCTATTGCCACTCCCTGGTTTAGGTCATCATTAACTGCAATATCTTGCCCGCTTCGGAAAGACACATGATAGGTCCAGTTTCCTGGTTCATCCGGGACAAAATGAATTCTCCACTTATTACCAGAACTTGCACTTGTTTCCGCTGCATTTCCATCCGCAGCAAAGTAACCTGGAACAGTATATTTTTTTCCCAAACTGTGAGTAAAGGTTACATTAAGCCGGTAATCTAAAAAAGGATTAGGTATGCTTCCTTCATTTACGTTAGGACCTGTAAAAGTAAGTGTAACCCTGTGCCACTTTTTAAGCTCGCCATCAACAGTAACCGGACCGGAATCGTTTATAATAGTATCGGCTGTTTCGATGACACTAAAGTTTACAGTAATTGCCTGTCCCGCTGTTCCATTAGAGCTAATGTCAGAGTATGGAATTGCCGTGAGCGTATGCTTTCCAATAGTCGGAGTCCATTTATTATAGACACCCGCAATGTCTCCCGCCAATGTATAGGGAGCATAGTTTTCCGTCCGGAAAAATAAACCGTCATACCAAAATTCTACTCTTCCTGAAAACTCGGGGCTCATATTCGCCCTCACATTTATATTAGTGCCCGGCTGGGTAGCTCGATTAATTGTTTGATTTGATTGAAGTTGCCCTAGTTCGTTGCCATTCTCAGCATTGATAAGTGTTAAGCTTTGAATTGACTGCCCCTTTAATGAATTTGGGAAAAACATACTTGCTACCAGAAAGTACGCAATTAAGATTTTAAAAAATCTTTCTTTCATGACCTTGCGGATTAATAAAAAATCAAAACGTTAAAAGGTAGATAACCCTCCAACATCAAGAATTAACAATAACATTATTTGCGAGGTTGTTGAAAAAAGGGAACGAGAGGAGTGTTATTGATAAAAGATGATTTCAATTATGATATAAACTTCAATTGTAGCAAAGGGTTTGACCTAAGACCCGTTTACACAAACTATTTTACACGTCGAATCTATCCAATAATTTAAGCAAGGTGGAGAAGTCTTTTGGATAAGGTGCTTCGAAAGTCATCTCCTCAGTTTCATTAATTCTAAAGGTAACGCGATGTGCATGCAGGGCAAAACGCTTCATGATAGGCAACTCTTCTTGGTCTTTGCCCAATCTGTAACTGCGTTTGATTTCAGAAAGAAATACCGGACTTCCGCCATACATTTCATCGCCGGCAATAGATGCGCGTTGAGAGGCCAGGTGAATTCTGATCTGGTGCATGCGCCCTGAAACCGGACTACATTCTACCAAAGTATAGTGCTTATAATATTTTAAGGAATTGAATACGGTAAGCGCAGGCTTACCATCCTGACGATTAATGGCTACGTTTTTATTCCCCAGGTTCAAAATAGGAAGATCTACCTGTAAATCTTCAAAAACATGGGTGCCGTTTATAATGGCATGATAGATCTTTTTAACTTTTCGGTGTTCAAATTGCATTGACACCAACCGGTAAGCTTCTGGATTCTTAGCTATTATAAGAGCGCCTGACGTCTCCTTATCAAGGCGATGACATATCTGCGCATCGTCCGAATATTGCTTCGCCAGTCTCAGTAAATTCAGGTCGCCCCCTTCACGTTCATCCAGAGAACTTAAAAAAGCAGGTTTGTTAACAACAATCAGGTCATTGTTTTCAAAAAGGATCAGATCTTCAAACTTGGGAAACTTCACACCGGTAAATTTAAGGTGCAAAGGTACAGGTTAATTGGAATAAGGAACAAGGATTAAAGATTAATGACTTGAATTATTCGGGAAATTGGAATAAGGAATAAGGATTAAAGATCAACGATTTGAAAAACAGAGTTTCATCTTTGATCCTTCTTCTTTGCCCTCTACTCCTTTCCTTACTCCTTAACTTCAAATTTATATCCCACTCCTTTAACTGTGGTTACATAAGTATCGCCGAGTTTTTCTCGCAATTTACGGATATGCACGTCGATTGTACGATTAGTAACTACAACCGAGTCTTCCCAGATGCTTTTGAGTATTACATCGCGGGTATATACTTTGCCTGGTTTGGATGCTAAAAGATAGAGTAATTCAAATTCCTTTTTGGCAAGAACGGTTTTCTCCCCTTTTCGGTATACCAGGTAGGCATCGCGGTCAATGACCAGGTCAGAGATCTCAAGTTTATTTTCCGGCTCCTCTTCATTTTGCACATTTCTGCGAAGAATAGCGTTGATGCGGCTTATTAATGAACGTGGTTTAATAGGTTTCGCGATGTAATCATCAGCGCCAACATTGAATCCGGCTATCTCAGAATACTCCTCGCTGCGGGCTGTTAAAAAGACCATAAAGGTATTTTTAAACTCCGGCATGGTTCTCATTATGCGACAGGCTTCTATCCCATCCATTTTCGGCATCATAACATCCAGAATGATCAGGTCCGGCAAAATTTCTCTTGCTTTAGTAACCCCTTCCTGACCATTGGTTGCTGTATAAACAAGATACCCTTCTTTTTTAAGATTGTATTCTACGAGCTCAAGAATATCAGGTTCATCGTCAACAACTAGGATCTTATGTTTTACAGCGCTCATAATGATTATAATTTTCTGCTAAATTAGGTCGTTTTCAATCTCGGCAGGTTAACTCATTGTTACCAAATTGTTAATGATACTTCAAGTAATACTATTTTAACATGGATCTAAGGAAATTCTCAAGCTCAATACCTCGTAAATTTTTTGCGACGATAGTACCTGATGGATCTAATATGAAAGAAGCAGGAATGCCTTCAACCTTATACTGAGTTGAAACTTTTCCGTTCCACTCCTTAAGCTCTGATACATGCGTCCAATCTAGCTGGTCATCCTTTATCGCTTTAACCCACGGTCCTTTTGCCTTATCAAGTGATACACCCAAAACAGTGAAACCCTTGTCTTTGAAAGCGTTATGTTGCTTAACAAGATTAGGGTTTTCTTCACGACAGGGTGCACACCACGATGCCCAGAAATCCAGCAGCACGTATTTACCTTTAAGGTCTGATAACTTCACTATATCTCCTTCCGGAGTTGGTAGTTCAAATTGAGGTGCTGGCTGTCCGACAGAAACGGGTTTCACCTCCATCATTCTAGTTATAAATGATTCGACAGCTTTATTATTAGGAAATTTACCTTTGATATCCTCAGCATATTTAATTAGCTCCTGCTCATAGCGCTGCTGATCTATTGTACCCACTGCGTAAAATCCGGCAAGATTATCTTTGTTATCTTCCCCAAACTTTAAAGCTTCCTTCGAGAAAGCATCCATGTTTTTTTGAAACAAGGGCATTAAGGAATTATATATGGAGTCCTTTGAAGCAGGTTTCTCGTTGACCATACGGTTGTAATCTGACTGGATTTGCTGATAAACCTTACCGTAATCATTGCTAAGCTTGTTAAACTCGCGAATTTTCTCAGACTCTTCCGAACCATCAATTTTGTAGGCATTGCTTGTATCCGCCAGGTTGGTCTCAAACTCAAGTTCCTGACCATTCTTTGCTATGATCAGAAAGTTTTTCTCGCCAGCAAGCATGGTGTAGAAATTAGGTTCAAGTGATACTCTGCGAAACCGAAATTCATTGTTTTCGTTCAAAAAAGCAGAATCAACAACCTGGTCTAATTCGTAAAGAAGCACCTTTTTTATACTACCTGGATTTTCTATTTTTCCATCAATAGTAAACTCATCGTTGTTTTTACAGGCAGCTAATGTTGTTAATACGGTTATTGCTAATAATAATAATCTTTTCACGTTTGTTAATTTGATGATTTACAATGGCTTGATTATATGCCGTTATACAGTTAATGCAAATATAAGCAATGCAGGGGCAATGTTTGTAAGAGCCCTGTAACATACTGAGAACGTCTTTTGTAGAAATGAAAGGGTTAACCGTCTCTTTAGTCTTGTTAAGAAATTAGTGTTTGTGCTTTTTGCAGAGCTTTATCAAGCCCGGTTAGATCTTTACCACCGGCAGTTGCATAAAATGGCTGTCCGCCACCGCCGCCATTGATCTCTTTGGCTAGTTCACGTATGATGGTTCCTGCATTTAAGCCCCGTTCTTTTACCAGGTTCTCCGAGATCATTACAGTTAAATTAGGTTTTCCGTCAATTTCTGCTGCAAGTACCAGGAAAAGATTATCGGTAAGATCTTTAATACCATAAGCAAGATTCTTTACCGCATCAGCATTGGGAAGCTTAACTTTCTGAGCGATCAGGTTGATCCCATTAACGTTGAGAATCTCCTTCACCAACTCATGCTTTAATCCTGCTGATTTCTCCGTTATATTTTTCTCGATTTCCTTTTTAAAACTGTTGTTTTCCTCGAGCAAAGTCTCTACCGCCTTGACTACATCTTTTGGATTTTTCAACAATTGACGCAGATTATTTATGACCCTGGATTGCTCGCTAATATATTCCTGTGCACGGGCACCTGTTATTGCCTCAATACGTCTTACTCCTGCAGCAACAGCACTCTCTGAAATTATCTTAAAAAAACCGATTTGTCCGGTGGCCTGAACGTGTGTCCCTCCGCAAAGTTCTTTTGAGAATTGATCGCCAAAGGTAATGACACGAACATAATCACCGTATTTCTCGCCAAACAAAGCGGTTACACCTGATTGTAAAGCATCCTGATAGGGTACGTTACGCTCCTCTTTTAATGCAATGTTTTCCCTGATCTTCTCATTAACGATCAGTTCAATTGCGGCAAGCTCATCATCGCTTACCTTAGAAAAGTGCGAGAAATCAAAACGCAGATACTCATCGTTAACAAGTGATCCTTTTTGATTCACATGATTGCCTAATACCTGCTTTAAAGCTGCATGCATCAGGTGAGTTGCCGAATGATTGCTTTGTGCGGATACTCGCCTGGTATCGTCCACTAACGCCCAGAATTTCCCTTCGACATCCGCAGGCAATAGGTCCAGATAATGGATGATTAGTGCGTTTTCTTTTTTCGTATCTGTTACCTGAAATTGAAACAAACGTGAATGGTCTTCAAGTCTGCCGGTATCTCCGACCTGACCGCCACTTTCGGCATAGAAAGGTGTTCTGTTCAATACAACCTGAAACTGCTCCTTCCCTTTCGTGATAACGCGTCGATACTTCAGTATCTTGCATTCTGTTTCCAATTCGTCATAGCCGGTAAATTCTACCTCTTCCCCTTCACTTACAATGATCCAATCTCCGGTATCTATTGCCGTAGCAGCACGCGAACGATTTTTTTGCAGTTCAAGCGCTGCTACAAAACCCGGAAGGTCAACATTCCAGCCTTTCTCACGAGCCATCAGCTCAGTCAGGTCAATTGGAAAACCGAATGTATCAGAAAGCTCAAAAGCGAAATCACCGCTTATTACCTTAGAATCAGATTCATTGAGGTATTTATCGAAACGCTGTATTCCTGTAGCGAGAGTTCTTAGAAAGGATGCTTCTTCTTCTTTGATCACCTTTTGAACGAAGTCCTGCTGTTCTTTCAATTCGGAAAACACACCGTCGAATTGACTGGCTAAAACAGGAACCAGTTCATTCAGGAACGGTTCTTTAAATTCAAGGAACGTATATGCATAACGAACAGCTCTTCGCAAAATTCGCCGGATTACATAGCCTGCTTTATTATTAGATGGTAACTGACCATCGGCTATACAAAAGGAAATAGCACGTATATGATCAGCCATTACCCTCATGGCTATATCCGTTTGCTCATTTTCACCATATCTTTTACCTGCTGCCTTAGAGATGAACTGGATAAGCGGCTGAAATACGTCAGTATCATAGTTGGAGGTCTTCTGTTGAAGAACTCTAACCAGGCGTTCCAAGCCCATACCTGTATCAACATGTTGGGCTGGAAGTGGTTGCAGAGATCCGTCTTTCAAGCGATTAAACTGCATGAATACGTTATTCCAGATTTCTATGACCTGTGGGTGATCATTATTGACAAGTGACTTCCCATGTGTAGAATTTCTTTCCTCCAGAGTCCGGCAATCCACATGAATCTCGGAGCAGGGGCCACAGGGGCCCGTCTCACCCATCTCCCAAAAGTTGTCTTTTTTATTTCCTAAAAGAATACGCTCCTCGGCAATCAATCCTTTCCATAGATCATAAGCTTCCTGATCTCTTGGCAGACCTTCTTTATCGTCACCTTCAAAAACAGTTACATATAACTGATCTTTAGGAATCTGATAGACTTCAGTAAGCAATTCCCAGCTCCAGGTAATCGCTTCTTTCTTGAAATAATCACCAAAGCTCCAGTTGCCAAGCATCTCAAACATGGTGTGATGATAGGTATCAATTCCTACTTCCTCGAGGTCGTTGTGTTTTCCCGAAACCCGTAAACAACGTTGAGTATCTGCAACCCGTGGATACTTGACGGGTGCCTCACCAAGGAACAATTCTTTAAACTGGTTCATTCCCGCGTTTGTAAACATCAGAGTCGGATCGTTCTTTACTACAATTGGAGCTGATTGAACGATCTGGTGTCCTTTGCTTGCAAAAAAGTCTAAAAAAGCCTGTCTTATTTCTTTGGTGGTCATCCTTAAAAAATCAATTTGTGCAAAGATAAATTTAGATGTGAGATTTGGATATGAGAAATCCAGATTAATAAGTTAGTGTAAGCGTTTAGTAAAATGATTATTTTTGAAAAATCATCATCAATAACGCTAAGATGCCTTATAAAGAACGTGACATCACTAAACTATACTATACAATGGGTGAAGTAACCCAAATGTTTGATGTAAACGCCTCTCAAATTCGTTTTTACGAAAAGGAGTTTGATATTCTTCAACCTAAAAAGAACAAGAAAGGAAACCGCCTTTTTACCCCTGAGGATGTAGAGAACCTAAAGATCATTTTTTCCCTGGTGAAGGATAAAGGTTTTACCTTGCATGGTGCAAAAGACTATTTAAAACAAAATAAAAGCGAGATTAAAGAAAACCAAAAGGTGATTGACTCGTTAGAACGCCTGAAGCAATTCTTGCTGGAAGTAAAAGAGCAATTATAACCTCAAAATAAATAACCGCTCTGCATGAAAGTTCTGTTTGTTATTAACCCCAAATCAGGCGTTCAGGCTGACAGAACTCTCGATGAACTCATAGTAAAACAATCAGAACAGAGCGGCTTCGATTTCCTCATCTATAAGATGCAGGCTAATGACAAAGAGCAGATCCAACAACTGATTTCTGAATTTCAACCTGACTGTGTTGCTGCAGCCGGAGGCGATGGAACAGTAAACCTGATTGCCGGTCTATTATCCGAAACTAAGATCCAATTACTTATCATACCCAGCGGCTCTGCTAATGGTATGGCAAAAGAACTTGATATTTATAAAGTTGAGCAGGCGATCTCACTGCTGGAAACAGGTGAAAAAAAGGAGATTGATCTGATCCGCATAAATGGCATAATTTCCATTCATCTTGCTGATATTGGCCTGAATGCCCGCATTGTAAAACGTTTCGAAGAAGATAGCCGCCGCGGGATTCTTACCTATGCACGTCACCTTTTCGGCGAAATGTTTTTAATGAAGCACTACAGATTCCATATTATTTATGATGGCAAGGAGATTAAGCGAACAGCTGTGTCTGTTACGTTTGCAAATGCGTCAAAGTATGGTACCGGAGCAGTGATTAATCCGCATGGAATATTAGACGATGGCTTTTTCGAAATTATCATTGTTAAGCCGTTTCCGGATATCAAAATTCTTTCAATTGCCTGGAAGATGTTTAGAAACAAACTTGATACCTCAGATTATGTCGAGGTGATTTCCTGTAAACAGGCAGTGTTACGGTGCAGCCGGAGAACTACCCTGCAGGTTGATGGCGAAGTGATTGGTAAGGTCAAGCAGTTCCATATAGAAATGTTGCATAAATCCCTCACGGTTTTGGTGCCTCCACTAGATTAGTTTAACTCTTTCTCATACACTAATTTCCCCTTTGATTCTGCACTGTTCAGTGCCCATACTGAAGCAGATATCTTCCCGCCAGGCTCGCATCTAAGTTTAAAGAACCCTTTTGCTTTAAGACCAAAGTGCAGGTTTTTGCCCTCTTGTAATACGTATTTCAATTTTGACCCTGCACCACTAATTAAAAAGTGATTCTTATTTTTACTTATGTGCTGCAAATTGTGCTCGTGTCCGGCAGCATAAATCAATCCGGGATATTCTTTAAAAATCTCTTTCAGACGATTTCGTAATCTTCGATAGCGGGGATGAGCAATATCCTCTCTGGCACCAAAATACTTTCTGTAAAGCGGTAAAATAGATCCTATAAACGGAAGCGGAACATAGGCTTTCCTGTGATAAATTGTAAATGGAAAGAGATGATGTCTGAATTTATACCGCCCTCCATGGATAGCATAGCTGTAAACAGGCGAATGGCCGGCCACAATTATTCGTTTATGCTTGTTATCATCCAGCACCTTAATCAGATGCTCAAAAAATTCCTCTTCACTGGATACACGGCAACCGTATTGCTTTCCTATTGGTCTGAAACCGGATTGTAACCACCATTGCGTATTGATCAGGACGAGACAAATGTCATCGTTAATTTGAACTACCGACGGTCCTGGACAACCGCCTGACGGCAAAAACACATTTTTATTAAACAGTTTCTCCAAATATTTTTCCTGGCGCAAAACGTAATCATATCCGTCTTTACGACCTTTATTCCAGTCGTGATTTCCAGAAATAAAAATCACTTTTCCGTGGTAATCTTTAAGCGATTCTTTATGGGCGTCCAATGTCTGCTCTGCTTCCTTTCGAAGCAAATGACCAACGGGAGGAAGACCGCGCGGGTAAATATTGTCTCCTAAAAAAACGATTGCAGAATTTTGATCCGTGCTAATATGTGCCTTTAATGTTTCAAGCACCGCATCCGGCTTATGACGCGAAATATTACCCGTATCACCAATCAGGAAAATTTCAAATGATTTATCTTCGGGTGTTTTTGTCTGCATTTGATTTCTTTAACACCCTTTTTGATAAGTTGTTGAACTGAATTGAATAATAAACCGGAAGGCGAGTTTTAGAGAAGAAATTTTATGGGAATACTAGTACTTTCTCTAACTACCACTCAATCTTTTCTCTATTTAGAAAAGCAGAAATTCCTCTCTTGCAATCAGCGGTTGCACGTGCAGTAGCATTAAAATTTACAGCTTCATCCAGACTTTCTTCAAGTGTCATATTCTGCGCGAGATTAAGCAGTTGTTTAGTTAATGAAACCGACTGGGCAGAAGTACCTGACACTAATTTCTCAGCGTAGGTATTTACAGCTTCCTGAATGTTATCCTTATCACAGATGAAATTAATCAGTCCGTATGTTGATGCTGTAGCGGCATCAATTAATTCCCCACTCAGTAAAAGCTCCTTTGTACGCGCTTCACCGGTCTTACGTACCAGGAAACAGGCCACCAGTGCAGGAATGAAACCAATCTTTACTTCGGTGTAGCCAAACTTCGCTTCAGGAATACTAAACACAATATCACAAACTGAAGCTAAGCCACAGCCACCGGCAATAGCATGACCTTCCACCTGGGCAATAACTACTTTGGGTGACGTGTAAATTGTATAAAAAAGATCTTTCAAATCTGATGAATCAGCAACATTTTCATCGTAGGAGTTGCTTTGAAGCTGCTGCAGATAAGCAAGGTCTGCTCCTGCACTGAAAACATCTCCGGAAGCGTTCAAAACGATCACCTTAACATCATTGGCCTGACTAGCCCTGGTAAAAGCTTCCATTAAGGAGATTACCAGTTCCGGATTTAGCGCATTACGCTTTTCAGGTCTGTTCAACGTAATATAAGCAACCCTGTTGCCGACTTTATATTTTACCAATTCCATTTTGTGATGTTGTTTCATTGGCCAAATTCATAATGAGATTTCTTGATCTTACCTGAATAAGGTCTGTCCATGAGAGTTCAAATCTAATTGAAATATATCAACAGAATAAGGATCGCGAAGATTTTGATGCTACACAAATGAAATGACTAATTAAAATAAGTCCGGATAATCTGTTATTATTCCGTCTACTCCCAGAGCCTTTAAACGTTCGATCTCGTGCTTATCATTAACAGTCCATGGGATAATTTTCATTCCTTTAGCCTGAACTTCCTTAACTAAGGTATTTGATACGAGCTTAGCTGCCGGGCTATAAATTGCAGGTGTAAAGCCCAACTTCTGAAGATTAGAATCTAATGCACCGTCTTCAACAAGAAACGATGCTCTTACATGAGGATACTTCTTATGTAATACCTGCAAAGTTCTTACATCGAAGGATTGAATGATCGTCCAGGGGGTAATCTTCTTACCCTCTATTACCTCCATCACCAGTCTTATGAACTCATCTGGATCAGGATGCAAGAGGTTGTCACCTTCAACACTTGATTTGGTTTCAATATTGTAAAATACCTGAGGCTTCCCATTGGCAATTAGATATGTTTGCACAGAATCTATCACCTCGGATAACCGGGGAATATGAGCTTTGAACTTTCGTTGCTTAGGATACTTATCATAGAACTTGGTACCCACATCAAAGGTCTTCACCTCCTCGTAATTCATTTTATAAAAAGCACTCATCTCAGCTTCCTCAGCTGTTAACTCCCTTCCCTCACTAGTTAATGTAAATGAAGTATTAATATGATTATCGTGAGATAGGATAACCTGCTTATCAGCCGTAACCTGAAGATCCATTTCCAGAGTAGTCACACCCAGATCTATTGCCTTCAACATAGCCGGTACCGTATTTTCGGGCATTAGCCCGCGTGCCCCGCGGTGACCTTCCTTATCAAACGCTGGTAGCGGTGCTTGCTTTTGCATGGCTGGATGAAATACCCGACAGCCTGAGAATACTGTCAATATGATTAAAGTTGTGAGAAGTTTTTTCTTTGAAAGGATCTGCATCTTCAATAGTATGTTTTAGTAAATCAAATTCTGAGGAACATGTAGAGCAGCGCGGCTAGTGATGACCCAACCAGCGGACCTACAACAGGGATCCAGGAATAGCTCCAGTTGTTGCTTCCTTTTCCGGCGATAGGTAAAATGGCATGCATAATTCGTGGCCCCAGATCTCGGGCAGGATTAATGGCATAGCCAGTGGTGCCACCGAGAGATAGCCCGATAGCCCAAACCAGGAAGGCAACCGGTAGCGCTCCCAGCGATCCTAAACCAATCGGTGTCTTATCTGTCCCCATCTCTGCATTGGTAAAATAAAAGATCACGAAGATCAATACAAACGTTCCTACCACTTCGCTGATGAGGTTGGATGTTTTATTCTTAATAGCAGGAGATGTACAAAAGGCTGCAGACTTTAGCCCCGGATCGGAAGTCTTAATAAAATGGTCCCGGTACATCAGCCAAACAACTGTCGTTCCGAGCATAGCACCTATAAACTGGGCAAGAATAAACAAGGGCACCTTAGCCCAGTCAAATTTTTGTGCGATAGCCAGAGCCAGGGTTACAGCAGGATTTAAATGCGCACCGCTAAAAGGTGCCGCAATCACCACCCCGACAAATACAGCTAAAGCCCAGCCGGTGGTGATGACAATCCATCCACCGTTATTCCCTTTTGTTCCCGTCAGAACCACATTTGCAACCACACCGTTTCCCAGAAGTATTAAAAAGAAGGTGCCGATCATCTCGGCTGCAAATTGACTCATATCAGATTAATTAAGTGTTACCATTCAGTTATCATTATGCCTCTGTCCACGCCTTTACTCCTTTAACAGCCTTATACCAGCCCTTAATTAATTCATCAGAATCAAATTCAGCATCAAGCTCGAACACTTTGTTTATCTCCCACTGCTGCTGAATATCTTCAACACTGCTCCAATAGCCAATACCTAGTCCTGCCAAATAAGCGGCGCCTATAGCTGTTACTTCTACCATTTGCGGCCTTACAACCCGGGCTTTTAAAATATTAGCCTGAAACTGCATCAGCAGATCATTTGCGGTAGCTCCCCCATCAACACGTAGCTCCTTAATTGAAATTCCCGAATCTGCTTCCATTGCTTTTAACACTTCCATAGTCTGGAAAGCAATGCTCTCAAGGCTCGCCCTGGCTATATGTGCATCGTTGGTTCCCCGGGTAATGCCGAATATAGTACCCCTTGCATATTGGTTCCAATGGGGAGCACCTAATCCCGCAAATGCCGGAACTAAATATACTCCATCGCTGCATTCTACTTTCCCGGCAAGCGCCTCCACTTCGGCAGAACTTGATATCATTTTAAGTTCATCTCTTAACCATTGTACCACTGCGCCCGCAATAAAAATACTTCCCTCGAGCGCATACTCTGTTTTATCCCCAATTTTCCAGGCTATAGTAGTAACCAGGTTATTTTTAGACATAATCGGCTTTTCGCCGATATTCATCAACATGAAGCAGCCCGTCCCATATGTATTTTTAACCATCCCCGGCTGGGTGCACAGCTGCCCGAACAGCGCCGCCTGCTGATCTCCGGCAACGCCACTAATTGGGATCTTTGTTGCAAACAAGGTCGCAGAAGTCTCACCGAATATCTCACTTGAACTTTTGACCTCAGGTAGCATACTCGCGGGTATACCAAACAGTTCTAATAATTCCTTATCCCACTCAAGGGTAGTAATATTATATAAAAGGGTGCGTGAAGCATTACTGACATCAGTTACATGAGCCTTCCCCCCTGTTAAATTCCAGATCAGCCACGAGTCAACGGTTCCAAATGCCAGCTCTCCCGCTTCTGCTTTTTCTCTTGCACCGGCAACATTCTCCAGAATCCACCTGACTTTAGTCGCCGAAAAGTAAGCATCGATGACCAGTCCTGTTTTCTCCTGGATCATCGCTGCCAGCCCCCACGTCTTCAAGCTGTCACAGTAGTCAGCCGTTCTCCGATCCTGCCATACAATTGCATTATAAAGAGGCGTACCGGTATGGCGGTCCCAGACCACAGTGGTTTCGCGCTGGTTGGTGATACCTATGGCGGCAATGTCCATGGCTAGTAAGTTCGCTTTTAAAATAGCTTCCGCGGCAACGGAAGCCTGGCTGGACCAAATCTCACGCGGATCATGCTCTACCCAACCGGCCTGCGGATATATCTGCGTAAATTCTTTTTGAGCAACGGATACAAGGCTGCCTTTTTGATTGAACACAATAGCCCGGGAACTTGTAGTTCCCTGATCAAAGGCCAGAATAAACTTTTCTTTAGTCATTAACTTGAATTTTTAAAGGTTCATCGCTTTTATAGAAATGCATATCGGGCAAGTACTGCTTAGCTAAAGTGCTAAAACTTGAAATTTGATTACTCACCCAATGTTCATCATACTTCAGTTCTGAGGCTATTATGGAAGCGACCCTGGGAGCCATTTCTATCGCTATGCTGGCGTTTAGAAATAACATTCTCAGCCTTCTTGCAAGCACATCTTCAACCGTTCTGGCCATTTCATTCCGGACCGCCCAGATAACTTCCCCTACTATATGAGACATTTCCGGATGGAGCAGTTCCCCTAATACCGGTTCACTGCGGACCAGATCTTCAATATAGGCTTTATCGCTGCCGTAAATTGCTAGCGGACTCTGGTCAAGAGAATTCGAAAAACCGTGGATCTTCAGACGAGAAGTAATACAGGCAACTTTAGGGAGGCCAGCAACCTTAATCGTCTCATCAACCGTGTCTTCCGCCATTTTACGGTAAGTTGTCCACTTACCGCCCATAATCGTAACTAACCCGGAATTGGAAACATGGAGTTTATGACTTCTCGATATTTCTTTCGTTTTAGGGGAATCATTTACCGAAGCCGCTAATGGCCGTAAACCCGCGAACACACTTAATATATCCTTTCGGCCAGGAGGAATCAAAAGATATTTCTCAACGGTCCTGATGATGAAGTCAATTTCTTCATTTAATGCTACCGGTTCGAGGCTGTGACTGGGCAAGGGTGTATCAGTAGTGCCAAGTAGAATCTTACCATGCCATGGAACTGCAAAGAGCACTCGCCCATCTGAAGTTTTTGGAATGAGTAAGGCGTGATTGCTTTTCCAAAAGGACTGATCGATTACAACATGAACACCCTGACTTGCCCTGATGAGTGGCTTTGCTGAGGGATTATCCATTTCTAGAATGTCATCGGCAAAAACACCAGTGGCATTAACAACCGCCCTTGACTTGAGCGTATACTCCTGGTCATTTTCGAGATCCTGCGCAATAACACCTTTTATCTTTCCATCACCAGATTTTAACAAACCTTTAACACGCACATAATTGAGCAGCGCCCCTCCTTGTTCAGCGCAGGTCTGAGCTATATTAATGGCAAGGCGGGAATCATCAAACTGACCATCAAAGTACTCTATGCCACCCTTTAAGTTCCTCGGATTTATTCCTGGCACTAAGGGTTCAAGCCTTTGTTTGCTTATATACCTCGATTTCCCAAAGCTGAGATTTCCTGCCAACCAATCATAGAATTTTAATCCGATAACATACTTTAGTGTGCTCCAAATTCCGTAACAGGGAATGATGAATGCTTGCTTTTTGATCAGATGCGGCGCATTATTTAACAACCGGCCTCTCTCTTTGAGGGCTTCAAAAACCAATGAAATATTACCCTGCTCTAAATAACGAACTCCCCCGTGCACCAGCTTAGTGCTGCGGCTTGATGTTGCTTTGGCGAAATCTGATTGCTCAAGTAATAAAGTTTTGAAACCTCTGGCTGCCGCATCCAGTGCAGTCCCCAACCCGGTAGCTCCGCCGCCTACAACGATCAGATCCCAGATCGCTTCTTCTTTAAGTCTGGTCAAAAAATGTTCTCTTGTAAAGGAGGTAATAAGTTTACTCATATTTACACTATAATCAATTCACGATCGAAGCCTCACGGATTATTTTCAATCGATTCATTCAACGTTGATCAGTTAAATGATACCACATAAGCAGGCGCATCTTTTAAAACATAGAGAGGAATATCCAATGATTTCGCATCGTTTGTCCATTGTGCCACAAGGTATTTGTAGTTTGTTGCATCAATCAACAGTAAGGAGAAATCGGCCAAGCCTTTTAATTCTTTAACACTGATCCGGGGATTCCCGCTTAGCAACATGACGTCTGCTTTCACTTTTCCATTGAATACCAAACCATCCATATGTTTACCCCAACGGATAACCTTATATTCTCCAAACTGCATATAAGGCGGTGAAACTCGTACCTGCTTGTCCGAGAAAACGGTGTCCAAATTCATATTTGTTAGTTCAGAAATCCCCTGACTGTCCATCGCCGGTTTGATTGAAAAAGATAGTGTTTTTTCATCGTTAATCAGGTCACTGAATAAATAACCTTTCCCGTTTTGGATATATGCAATTGCTGCATTCTTTCTCAGACTGTAAAATATCAACTGCCGGCCGCTCTTGTCAGTGATTTTCTTGTAAGTAACGGTCACCGAGAAAAGCAGGATAGATGCCATACAAGCGTACACAGCAACCTTTTTGCCATATATCCATGCCCATATAACACTGGCGATGACCAGGTAAATCAGAGCATATTGAAAGGTGCTGATCCAGATTTCCCCAATGCTCGCAAAAGGCAGATCCTCAATATAAAATAAGCACTTATTGGTGTAAACAATAACAGCGTTTAAGCAATCGCCCAAAGGAACCAGTACCGATGGCCAGGGAATAAAAAGAAAGGCAATCCCTGCATACATAATGACGGCCAGAGGCAACACGACCACCAGGTTGCTGACAAGGAAATAAACCGGGAATTGATGGAAGTAATAAACGCTAATGGGAACAGTTGCAAGCTGTGCGGCTATTGATAAAGCAGAATAACTCCATAAGTAGTCCAGAACTTTGTTTTTCAAATAGAGTAAGTTATATATTTTCGGCTGGAGGTATATCAATCCGATTACCGCTAAATAAGATAGCTGAAACCCTACGTCAACCAGGTTATAAGGATTGTAAATAAGCAGGAAAAATGCTGAGATCGCGAGAAGGTTATAAGTATTTAGGTTTTTATTTAATGTTTTACCTAAAACCACGAAACTTAACATCATTGCGGCGCGACAAACTGAGGGTGAAAAACCTGTAATAAGGGCATAAAACCAGATAAACGCGATAATAATGAAGGCGCTCACATACCGAAGCCTGGCATGTTTACTTAATGGTCGCATTAAAAAAGCAAGCACTATAAAAACGATTGCTACATGCATCCCTGAAACAGAAAGCACATGCATCGTCCCGGTTTTTGAATAGGCCGAAACAACCTCTCTACTCAGATTTGCACGATATCCCAATATAAGGGTTGATGCCAGGGCGGCGGCGTCCTCATCCCGTAAATATTTATAGAATTTAGCCACCATCCGTGTGCGTAGCTGAAGCGCCAGGGCAATTAATCCGTTTCCTTCTTGATGGCTCAAGACCCTAACCTGTAGTTGATTAAGAAATATTTGCTTATAAATCTGTCTGCTTTCCAGATACTTTTTATAATTGAACTCAGCCGGATTAAATGGCGGGTCTATGTCATTGTATTGCGACGGAATCAGCAGTTTATCGCCATAGCCTAAAGTCATAGGACTTATAGAATCAGTATTAATCGCGACTAATAGTTTTCCTGAAGCTGGCCGCCTGGATTTAACTAGTAGAGATTCTTCAATGCTCGTTTCAAAGCGCAGGATCTTACCGGACAGCTGCGGCTCATTTCTGACAACGACAATAAGCGCTTCAGAAGGAAAACTTGTAAAATAGTCCGCATCATATTTCTGTGCAGAAGACAAGGTAAGTGCATAACCTGCCAGAAGGATCATGCTTTGGATCAATAAGCCGGGAAGCCATTTCCGCTTGTAGACACTCTCAAGCTTATAAAATCTGACGATCAGACTGAAAACAAAAAACAGTATTACTGAAACTGTAAGCGCCCACTCCCACTGGCCTTTTCCGGGCCACACCATGGCAAGTGTAATGCCCAGGATCAGGGGAACCAGCAGACGCACAAACGGTATTTCACCTTTGAAAAACATCAATACTGATACCTGAATTGTATTTTTATCTCCGATCGCTTAGACCCATCAATCTGGTCCTGGCCACTTCCAATTTCATTTAGATCACTATACTTGCTCAGACTGTAGCGCAGCCACATATCCATTTTATTGGTAATACGATATCGGCCATTAACATAAAATCGTAATCCCCTGTTCTGATAGGCTGGGATCGAGTAGCCGTATAACACATCACTCTCATAGGCATATATCCGTGAATTGAAGCCTGGAGTATCAAAGAGGGCAATCCGCATATTCCCCGAATAGCGTGCTTTCACAGGATCGATTAACACATCCTGGTAAACCAACCATCCCAATTCTTCTTTCTGTGTGTCCTTTTGATACTGAGATCCTTCGAGCCTATTCCTTAAAGTGATGATCTTACTTATCCTGGAACTGAATTCAAAGCGATATAATTGCTTGCTAACGTTCAGCAAAGTTTTAATGGCATTATCCACATCGTCATTATCCTGCTTTTGCTCCTTTTTGTACCTGATAGCCCATTTGGTGGTTTTAGAAGGAAGGTAACTTACCTGGCTAAAAAGTTCGTATCCCGTCGAGGGAGCATCTACACCAAACTTCAACCAGGGAAAACGGAAGTAATCTGAATATACCGATACATCCCACTTAGTTGCCGGTTTGATATGCAACCCTGCGTACAAACCGTTTTCATTCACTGAATTGCTGGCTTCTGCAACTGCCTGGTTAAAGAATGACTGATAATCATGGGGATAGTGTCGATGCAAAAGAACTACTGAAACCTGCGGAGCAATACTGCTCATCAAACCATTCACGAATGCGATGCTCCGATTACCACTGTATGCAGCTTCGCCGAAGATGTACGTGTTTTTTATAGTGAAGCCGTAATTGAACCCCACATTAGTAAGCATGCTACCTTCGAACTCAAATTTATTATATAAAAGCCGTCCGGCTTGAACAGGCTTATCAAACCTGGTTTGGTAGGCAGTAACCCCGGCATTGAATTTAGGCTTAACATACCGGACGTTGGCGCCATAAACAGTCTGCAGAAGGTTATTTTTATTGGCAAGCTCCGTTTTTGTACGATGCAAGCCACTCTGGGGCATGGAGCCTACCTTAGGCAAATTTCCATTGATTTCTTCAATTCCAGCATCAATATTCCTAAACGACACAAATGGAGTAATGTCAAAAGATCGGTAATTAACTGTCGATGCCACCCCACGGAAAAATAAAGATTCATTACTCGATCTATAGGGTTGCAAGCCGAGTTCCGGTTTGGCGAGTGTAGTGATCATCGCACCCTTCCCGAAAGTTAATCCTGACCATAAAGTCAATCCCTGACCAAACTGAAGGGAATAATCTCCCACAACAACTTTCTTTATTCTGCCGGCGTTCCTGATGAAAACGTTGGCAGAACTAAAGTCAAAGCCAATAGATTTATTAGCCGGAAAGAATTGTTCACCTGCATCCTTCTCCATGTTGATCGAAGCAGAAACATTGCGCCCATAGTTATATCTGTAGCGAATCAATAATCGCTGAGGTGTACCGATGTAGGCAGATGTTTCCGCTCCCTCTACTGTCTTGTAGCCTTTTTGCTTTTCCAGATACTGACCATACCGAATCATAAGATCGTTTGAACCTTTTTGAAGCAAGTTCTTTAGGGAAATAGCCTCTAAAGAATTGGGCAAACCCAGGTAAACAAAGTTTATGAATCTGCGGATGGCAGACAAATCAAACCCATCAACGCTTTGCAATTCAAGCAGGTCAATTATTTTCCCATTTTCCAGCCGGTGTTCCAAAAAGGCATTTATTTGCAGGGGTGTGAGGAATACTAGTTCCTGAAGCTGCTCCCGCGTTATTTTATTGATCTCAACAGGGTGCTTCTGGTAAAAGGTTAGCCGTTCAGTCAACTCTGAAAAATCAAAATCTTCGGCCATATCTTCAGACATATCCTCAATGATCTGTTGTATTACCGGGTCTGCATCTGTCTGTGAAAAGGCAGGCTTCCCGCTAAAAGCGATCGTTAAAATAAAGCAAATACAGGTGATTGCCTTAAAACTCATAGCTGAGCGCTATTTGAGGAGAGTAACCGAGAACCGGCTGCGAGGAAGCAGCAATATCCATCTTTAAGTTTCGAAAACCCAAGCCAACGCCTGCATAATGCTTAAAAGGATTGGCGGATATCCCACCCCTCAATGCTAACAAGTCAATAATCTGGTATTCAAGTCCGGCCTTAGTATCTATAATTCCACCAGCCAGAGTTTTCTCGGTAGCTAAGGCAATCAGTACTTTTTTCGAAAACAAATAAGATATGCCAACCTGTATCTTGCTTGGGTTCAACAGATTAAAGTCGGAATGTGATCTATTTATAGTTGGGTTTGCAACATGAGCACCTACAGATAATTTATCATTTAAATGATATTGAATACCGGCTTCAACAGAGTATGTACTGGATGACCCATAGGATTCAATTGCCAAAAGATGATAGTTGAAATTCAGAGCAACAAATAGTTGATCACCGAAACCTTTCGCATAACAAAAAGCAGCTCGCTGTTCATTGTACGATGCATAGCCATATCTCTGGAAGCTTAAGCCTAAGACGTTCTGATGGAATGGTATAACGAAAATAGCAGATTGGGTACTTAACTCATACCCCGCGAAGGGTTTTTGAAACGCAATAGCAAGAGTGGCTTTTTTTATGCCCGCAAGCCCTGCCTGATTTAACTGTAACGACCATACATCTTTGAGCGAAACTCCTGCAGATGCCATCGACGTGAACCGGGCACCGGTATTGACCTGAGCACTTGCACTGAAACTTATTAGAAATATTATACCGTATAAATATTTCATATTTCAATATAAGAAAAAAATAGTGCTATACCTAAATAATTTTTATAAGGGGTAACAAATCACTGTTTTGATCGTCTTTATTAAAATCAATCCTCTAAAACATGAAAAGAATCATTTTGAGTATGGCTTTAATGGCGAGTGGAACGGCGCTTCTTGCGCAGAAACCCGCAACAAAAATAGCCGAAGGAACTATAACTTATGCAGTAGAGTGGCAGCTACCTGAACAAATGAAACCCATGGCCGCTAACTTCCCTTCTGAATTGAAAGTATTTTTTAAGGGCGATTCTGCAAGTCTGAAGACCGAATCGCCAATGTATTCCAGCACTTCTATTGTCAATATAAAAAAGGAATACGAAAGAATGCTACTCGACATACCAATGATGGGTAAGAAATTCTCTGTGATATTCACTCCTGCTGACCAGGAAAAAATTCAGGATAAGCTTCCTGACCTGACCCTAAAAGTGGGAAAAGAAACTAAAGAGTTAGCCGGCTATAAAGCTCAAAAATACGCGGTGAACGAAAAGAAGTCTAATCAGAATTTCGAAGCCTGGTTCACAAAAGACATCGAGGTAACTCCAAATACGCTGTCCCGGTACTATGATAAAAGCTACGGCTTTCCGCTCGAATTCAGTACGTTCATGAACGGCATCACTGTAAAAGCCAAAGTGAAGGAAGTAAAAGCTGGAGCGGTTCCGGCAGGATCATTTTCAGCTAATGGCGATTTTGAAGAGATTACACTAGATCAGCTTATGCAAATGAGTGGCGGTGGTTGATAGAAACACATAGCGTTTACCGGAAGGTAACGTTCACTTTAAAGCTTTTTAACATTGTCCGTTTTATTTATCTTGCGGCAATGTTAAAAAGCTTTATTTTTTTACTGCGGTTTTATCTTTTCTGGCTTGTTTTCTTTTCTCTCGAACGTTTGCTCTTTTTAGTTTATTTCTCAGATAAACTTAACGGCGTTCCAATCACTCAAACTCTAAAATCGTTCCTTTACGGTCTGCGTCTTGATGCTTCTATGGCTGGTTATATTTCAGCGATACCCCTGCTTATCTTTATAATATTGTGGATCTTTCCACGCATTAATTTTAAGCCTGCCATTACTAAAACTTACGTCACTATACTTATTACACTATGTTCCCTAATCGCCGTAATCAACTTCAACATCTATCGCGAATGGGGTTCAAAAATCAATTCGAAGGCACTTGACTTCTTCTTCAATTCTACCAGGGAGGCAATCGCATCCAGCTCCTCCTCGCCTATCCTGTTATCTATTTCCATCTTGCTTGTATTGATATCTGCGGGAATATTGCTGTCCCGCCTTATAATCGCGCATCAGATCCCTCCCTCAAAGGCTAATGTGTGGCAGAAGACCTTAGCGTCAATGTTATTTATCGGTATAACTTTCCTGACGATCCGCGGCGGCGTGGATGTCGCTCCCATCAATCAGAGCATGGCTTATTTTTCCAGTAAACCAATTTTAAATCATGCCGCTGTAAATACTGAGTGGAATCTTATTCAGGATCTTGTAAAACAGGATCTTAACCAAAAGAACCCATTCAAATATTATCCGGAGAAAGAAGCTGCAGCCATAGTAAAAGAATTGTACGCTATTGATTCAAATCCCCCATCAGCTCGAATATTAGGCATTCCCAGACCAAACGTTGTCTTGATTTTGCTTGAAAGTTTTACAGCTGATCTGGTTGAGAGCCTTGGCGGTGAAAAAGGCATTGCTCCCAATATGGAGCATTTAATCGATAATGGATTATTGTTCGATCATATCTTTGCATCCGGCGACCGTACTGACAAAGGGCTAATTGCTGTTTTGAGTGCTTTCCCGGCCCAGGCAATTATAAGTATCATTAAAATAAATGACAAGCAGGAAAAACTGCCGTCGATAAGCCAGGCGTTGAGAGAAAAAGGATATCATACCTCTTTTTATTACGGAGGACAAAGTGAATTTTTTAATATAAAGTCCTATTTGTTTAGTCACGAGTTCAATACCGTGAAAGACAAATCACAATTCGACAGGAGAGACCTAAGTGCATGGGGAGCATTTGATCACAAAGTTTTTGAGAAACATGTTAATGAGGTTAAATATTTTCATCAGCCCTTTTTTTCAACGATTCTTACCCTTTCAAATCATGAGCCTTTTCAAGTTCCCGGAAAGCCACATTTCCCCGGTGAGACTCTGGAGGATAAATTCAGAAGTACCGCCTACTATACAGATTCAAGTCTGGCAGCCTATTTAAAAGAAGCTCGGAAGCAAAGCTGGTATAAAAATACCCTCTTTATAATTGTAGCGGATCATGGTCATAGGTTGCCTAAAAGTATTTATGAGATTTACGACCCTGGACGTTTTCGAATACCACTCATTTTTTTTGGCGATGCTCTGAAACCGGAATTTAGAGGTAAAGTGATCAGTAAAATCGGAAGTCAGACCGACATAGCAGCGACTCTGTTAAACCAGCTCGGCATTCCACACCAGCAGTTCGGTTGGAGTCGCGATCTGTTAAATCCGGCTATTGCTGGGTTCAGTTTCTTTGATTGGGATAACGGTTTTGGTGTTGCTAATGAGCATCAAACCGTTTCTTTCGATAATGAATCTAAAAAAGTCATTTACCGTAAAGACGCGGATAACTTAAAGTCTGACAGCGCGATGCTGCGATATGGCAAAGCATATATGCAGCTTGTTTACCAGAGCTTTTTAAATTATTAAGAGAATTATTGTTAGCCGGCACAGGAGCAAGAGAGGTGGCCTAATTATTTAACAAGCTGTGACTGGAGAGGCCCGGAACCAGCAATTACAATTCTAATTGACAAAAATAGAATCTGATAAAAGCCTATCCAAAAAGATCAGAGCTAAGATAGCGGTCACCCCTGTCACAGGCGATAAATACAATAAGCCCTTCTTTTAACTCTTTACTAAGACGTAGCGCAGCGGATGCTGCACCTCCACTGCTCATACCTGCAAAAATTCCTTCTTCCCGGGCAAGTAATCTTGTAGTTTCCACAGCTTCCTCTTGCGAAATATCCATCACCCGATCCACCTTATCCGGATTGAAAATCTTCGGTACATATTCCTTAGACCACCTACGAATGCCGGGAATAGATGCTTCCTCAGTAGGCTGGCAGCCGATGACCTGGATAGCAGAATTTTGCTCTTTAAAAAAAGCAGAGCATCCCATGATGGTTCCGGTAGTTCCCATGGAACTGACGAAGTGAGTAATTCCATGGTGAGTATCTCTCCAGATCTCCGGACCAGTTGTCTTGTAGTGTGCAAGATAATTATCCGGATTACTAAACTGATTCAGTGCATAATAATCCCCGCTGGCTGCTTTCTCGTCCGCATAATCCCTACATATTTCCATAGTTTCAAGAAGGGTTACGCGGGCACCAAATGCTTCCATAGTCAATACCCTTTCGCGAGTTGAAGTAACCGGCATAATCAGCTCAATACTAAGTCCATATAACCTGGCCATCAAGGCCATGGCAATACCAGTGTTACCGCTGGTGGCTTCAATCAACTTAGTGTGTTCGTCAATATCCCCACGCTGCAGAGCACTCTTAATCATATTCATTGCAGGCCGGTCTTTTACACTTCCCCCCGGGTTATTTCCCTCCAGCTTGGCGTAAATCTTAACACCCGGATTTGTATTGAGTCTTTTAAGCTCAACCATGGGTGTATTACCAACTGTATCTAAAATCGTCGCCATGCTTATATATTATTAATGAATTTACCTTCTACTACGGTTATCTCCGGATTATGATAAACCAGCGAGCCGGGAGGAACAGACTGCGTAAGCCATACATTGCCCCCAATTACCGAGCCCTCGCCAATTACCGTTTCACCTCCCAAAATAGTAGCACCTGAATAGATTACGACATTATCTTTTATTGTCGGATGACGTTTCTGCTGCGCCATGCTTTTAGTTACACTCAGAGCTCCGAGCGTAACTCCCTGGTACATCTTTACGTCACGGCCTATTATTGACGTCTCTCCGATTACAATACCGGTACCATGGTCGATCATGAAGTATTCACCTATTTCTGCAGCAGGGTGAATATCAATGCCGGTCTTACTATGTGCATATTCCGTTAATATTCTGGGAATAAGCGGTACCTCTAACAAATGAAGGAGATGAGAAATTCTGTAAAATGATAAGGCGTAGAATCCAGGATAAGCCCTGATCACTTCAAAACAGGTCCTGGCGGCCGGATCACCCCGATGAAGCGCCTCGATATCTGTATTTAATAATCTATGAATCTCAGGCAGCTGGCTAAAAAAGGCAGCGCTGACAGCTTCATGATTGCATTCAGAGCAAGCCTTCGTGAGATCCATTATGAGAACCAATTTTTGTTCAAGCTTTTTGAACTCAGCACGAATTGATTCAACGTTTTGATAAGTAGTCTCCGATAGTTCCGGGTATAAAACGTATATCAGTTTCGTGGCCCAACCAGCAATTACCTGATTTGTTGGCACTTGCTGTTTTTGTTGCTGCTTATTAAATATTTGCTGTAAAAAATCTTTATTCATCTCTATCTGAAGGCCAATTCAAGTTCCGGGCACAAAAGTGAAAAGTATAATTTGAATCTATAAATATTTCTCAATAACTGACACCCATAATACAATGCTGCAAAAAAAGCCGCATCTATACTATTGACAATCAATCAAAAGTAAGAAAAGTGAATAAATATTGGGTTATTGCATCGCTATGGACACGATGTCAGAGTTCAATACTATCTATCTTATAGATATTAATGAAGCCTGCTTAACTGGGGTTAATGACGAGCTCAGGTAACAAAGTTAAACGCGGGTTTCAGGGTCCTTAAAGTAATGGAGTACCGAAGGTTCTTAACAGGTGAAATTCCGTGTTGCCAATCCGTTCGTGATTCGCCTTGTATAACATATAGAGAGCGACGCTTAACGGGCAAGGACACTATAGCTGATCGGCCTTGTTTTGCCTTTTCATGGGGTCGAAATCGAAATACACAATCAGAAAGCAAGGAAATACCTGCTATGGTATCGAACGGCGCCGCATCACGATGCCAGTTGATTACAGATCCGATTGGATATTCGGTAAGTAATACTTCCACAAAGTCTTCCTGGTTTAAATTTAAGCGTGTCGATGTCTTTAGTATAAGGGGCTTGAAGCTGATCGGGATTTCCTTTCCTTTGGAAAGAGTTCTCCTTTCAAAACTCCAGTCGTGACCGAAACTTGCAATCTTACGTTTTGCCTCATAGCCCTGAAAGATTAATGCTGACATTGGAGTTTTCTCTATTTCCAAAATCAGTTCGAGCTCCTCCGCTTGAGTTAAGAAATCGGGAAAATAGTGGAAACCTTTCGGCATCCCTGAATCAATCTCAAATAAATTATCCATTTAAAAAGACCGCTAAAATAAATGGCATAGCTAATTAGCTGTCAAAGCCTGAATTCGTGTTCCTTTAATTACTCGTTAGATGAATAGTTGACCGAAAGCGCATTAAACTATTTTCAAATAACTAGATGCTTACAAATTAATAGCTCGAGGATATAAACGTTCTGTTCTCAAGCGAACCTCTATCCCACTGCGCAAGATCGGCCGCTGCATCATAAGTGCTTCTCAGGAATTCAATAAGTTTCTCATTTGGATCAGCAGCTTTCCGAACAACTTTGTAGGGCAGAATGAACTCTCCAAGGTCGTCGTGATAATAAGCCCCATCGGGCAGCACTACAGCTTTCTTAAACCCATCTGGTTCCGGATAAATGTAGCTGTAAAATGCGGCAAAAGGAACAGCCTCGTTGCCGGGCCAGAAGCCGCAGCTGCTTACTTCATGTGAGTAAGCTTCCCTAACCACACGGTCCGGAAGGTTCGGAATGCCTCCGGGATGCATTGGTGCCTCCCGTCCGGAGAATCTTGAAACCGCCAGATCAAAGCTTCCCCAGAAAAAATGAACAGGACTGCATTTACCTCTAAACTCAGAGCGAAACTGAGTTAAAACGTTTTGAGTGTTTAATAGCGCCTTATGTAGAGCTGTCGCATGTTTTGGATGGTATGTCTTATGAATTTTATCTTGATTAAAAGGAATGCCGTTTGGTATCTCATTTGGCACAACGTTGATCTCGACAGCGATATTTAGCTCGTTTAGGGCCCTCATAACGTTCTCGTAAAATTGTGCAACGGACAATCCCTGGAGATCAAACATTCGGGTTAAACGCGAATCAGTTATAATTTTAAGCTTATGCTGCACAAGATCGAAGTCTATCTGAAAATGCTTGTCTTCATGTGTCAGCCCGTACGTGGTTAAACCAGTTGTTGAAACTCCTAAAGGAACGTGCCAGGAATGATTGATCCAGGGAAGTTTCATCAGCTTGATCTTCCCAACAATCTGTGTCCACATGTGAAGAGTTTCATAAGTATCCTTTGCCTCGCTATAAGATAATTCAGGCCATTCTCTAGTCATTCAGCTTTTAATTTATAGCTTAATTTACACTTTTTCCTGATTGTTGAGAAGGACGAAAAAAGTTTTTTATTCGGAATAATAAGGGCATATGATTGAAGATGAAATGGTCGGTCTTTGTACATCACACAAGCACAACATTCATTTGTCTATTGAATACATCACTTCACCAGAAACGTAAATGAAAGCTATCATTATCACCAAACCTGGCACCCCCAGCGTGCTGCAAATACAAGAAAGACCAGTGCCTGTTCCGGGCAGCAAAGAAGTACTGATCCGTATTAAAGCTGCCGGTGTCAACCGACCCGATGTTATGCAGCGTAAAGGCGCTTACCCAGCTCCTGCAGGTGCCCCGGCTGACATACCCGGACTGGAAGTGTCAGGTATAATTGAAGAATGCGGAACAGAGGTTAGTCTCTGGGAAAAAGGCGATAATGTCTGCGCGCTCCTTGCTGGTGGCGGATACGCTGAATTTGCCACCATAGATGAAGGCCAATGTTTACCCGTACCTGCAGGCCTCAGTTTCGAAGAAGCAGCGTCATTGCCTGAAACTGTTTTTACCGTATGGCATAATGTATTTCAAAGGGGTTCGTTAAAAGCAGGTGAACGTTTCCTGGTACATGGCGGCAGTAGCGGCATAGGCATTACAGCAATTCAGCTTGCAAAAGCGATGGGAGCAGTTGTGTTTACTACTGCCGGATCAGCTGCGAAGTGCACCGCCTGTATCTCGATTGGAGCAGATCGATGCATCAATTATAAACAAGAGGATTTTGAAGAAACTTTATCGAATGAGGGAGTAGAGTGATCCTGGATATGATCGGCGGTGATTACATGTCAAAAAATATTGCATTACTTCGCCCGGAAGGACGGCTGGTTTTCATCAATGCAATGAAGGGTAATCCAGCCGAATTAAATGTGATGCAGATCATGCAGAAAAGGCTTATTATCACTGGAAGCACCTTGCGGAGCAGAGAAATAACGTTTAAAGCAGCACTGGCAAAAGCAGTACAGACTAATGTTTGGCCACTGATAGCTAACGGGAAGTTTAAACCGGTTATCTATCGCTCCTTTCTTTTACAGAATGCAAACAAGGCACATGAGCTGCTGGAAAGCAGTGAGCATATCGGAAAATTAGTACTAATCATTAATTAAAGTTCGGTGAATTTCCGGGGATCAAATGTTAGATAACTTACTGGATTTCAATCTCACTAATAGGAAAAACTAGTGTTACAAACTTCAAATTTCCTTATCTTTCAGTAACAAAAATCAAAACAAATGGCAAAGAAAATTTTAATGCTCGCAGGTGATTTCGTAGAGGATTACGAAATTATGGTTCCATTTCAGAGCTTACTATCCGTAGGTTGTGAAGTGCATGCTGTATGTCCGGATAAAAAGTCAGGTGACACTGTAGCTACAGCCATACACGATTTTGTAGGATTTCAAACTTACGCGGAGCTTAGAGGACATAACTTCACATTGAATAAAACCTTTGACGAAGTTAATGCTAAAGATTATGATGGTCTGTATGTTTGTGGTGGTCGGGCCCCGGAGTACATCCGTCTTAACAATAAGGTGCTTGAAATTACCAGACACTTCTTCGAAGCAGATAAACCTGTAGCGGCCATCTGCCATGGAATACAAATCTTAACCGCGGCTGGCGTTTTAAGCGGGCGAACGCTCACCGCTTATCCGGCTATTGGTCCTGACATCACGCTGGCTGGCGGAACCTATAAAGACATACCTGCGAATGAAGCTATTACAGACGGCAATTTAACGACCTCCCCTGCATGGCCAGGCCATCCCGCTATTCTTAAAGAATTTTATAGATTATTAGGCCTAAAAATTCAAATAGCACAAATGGCTGTGTAACTTACGTTAGTGTTGTTAAATAAAATGGTATAGAAACAAAACGTCGCCTGTGAAAGCTGGTTTTGGCTGATCTTTTATTTCCAACTGGATAGCTAAAGTAGCTTTAGTGATTCCTCTTAAGTTCGTAATAGCCGCCAGTTTAACCCGGCAACGAACTTCACTATCGACCACTACAGCCTGCCCGAATTTCAACTTCTCGATACCGTAATTTACCTCCATTTTCAGATTACGAACATCTACAATTTGCTTCCAAAGAAAAGGGATTAGTGAAAGTGTCAGGTAGCCATGAGCTATCGTTGCCTGAAAAGGGCTGTCAGTTCTCGCACGCTCAGGATCTGTATGTATCCATTGATGATCCAGGGTAGCACCAGCAAATTTATTGATCTGCTCCTGTGTGATCTTATGCCAGGAAGAGACCCCTATCTCAAGACCTAATTTTGATTCAAATTCTGAGTGACTGTTTATAACGACCATATCGCTAAAGTAAAAAAATATTCAATTATCTGAAGGAGTTATTAAACAATGAAAAAATTATAATTAACGTCTGTCTTTCACTGCGTTAAGAATTGAGTTCTGCTAAAGTTACACTCAATTGCTTTTACATATCTGTGGAAACCGCGGATCGAGTACATTTATCGTATTTAATATCCTGAATCCCGCCAAATGAAGTACAAATTTTTACTTTGCTTTTTGACCCTCCCGATCATATTAATTTTCTCAAACAAAAAATGATTCAATCATAAATTAACCTGTTGACCCAGAAACGTTTTTTTGGGAACATCAGGAGATCATTGACAATTATCACCTGCTGCCCCCTACCCCTTTAACATGTTAAGTGTTGGGCGCAAATACATACCAGGAAGACATTGCACCGGCGGCATCATCCATAATCCGGATAACGCTTTAAGCTTAACGCATTTATAACGGATGTGACTTCAAATGGAAAGAAGTTGGACCGAACTGGATTACACACTAGGAACTTAGGTCAGGCGGAAAATTCATTATTGTAGCTTCCGACAGACCATCCATAACCTGGAATAGTAGGAATAACTGGATTCCTTCCTACGATATGAAAGGTTTCAGGTAGTTGTTGGCTGTTCAAAAAACAAAGGGCTTCACAATTAAATGCGAAGCCCTTTGTTTTACCTGTTGATCTATCTACGGTATAGACAACACCAAACACGGTAAAGTCAATCCGAGTTGAGAGATCAACATCCTTTGAGAGATCAACATCCTTCTGGTTGTTTACCTTTTAGAAATTAGGATTCTGTTTGAGTGCTCCTTTACTCAAATCAATTTCATTCTGAGGAATCGGCTGATATTCGTGTTTACCAGCTACAAATGCCGCATTTGATAAATACGCTCTCTTCGTCTTTTCAACGGTTAGGTAGGTATTGATCACATCTGCAGCATCACCCCATCTTACAAGGTCAAAAAAGCGATGCCCTTCCAACGAAAATTCTAACCTTCTTTCCAGCTTTAGAGCAGCAATCGCATCGGCATAGCCAGTAAATGCATTGGCATATTCATCCACTTTATAATTGGCAGCATCACCACCCACACCAATTTTTTGGACTTTTCTGCCATCTCTCGCTCTTCTGCGGACCTGGTTAATCAGCTGGCGACCCGTTTCCAGATCTCCAGTCTCTATAGATGCTTCAGCTTTCCACAACAGAACGTCAGCATACCTGATCACATAATAGTTGAGATCATTGGTGTAAGGGTTAACCTTTAACCAATGCGAACCTAAAGGCGAAACCAGGCGTTTTTTCAAGCTGAAAGGGCCGTAAGTAGATAAATCCCGTACCCATGCCGTGCTGTAAGGAACAGGAAGATCCAGGAACGGTATCCCCTGACGGGCAATAGCATGGTCTAACCTGGGGTCAACAAAATCTGTATCTGTTAGATCTACGTTTCCGGCTACCGGCAATCCCTGCGCATCAGTTTTATAGCTATTTACAAGGTTTTGAGTTGGACGCAAAAACCCGTATTGTGCTCCGGGCCAGTACGGACCACCGATCGGAAATAAGCGATCACCTATTGAACCGTTATAGCTGTTTGTCGATCCGTCATTAATGGAATGCTGTACTGCAAAAATAATCTCTCTCCCGTTATCATTCTCCGGAGTAAATGTATCTGAAAAATTATTCATCAGGATGTAGCCACCCTTAGAGATCACAGTATCAGCCCCTGCTTTAGCTTCAGTCCATTTCTTCTGAAATACATAAGCTTTTGTCAGATAAGCCCATGCTGCAAAGCGAGTAGGTCTTCCCGGCTGAGCTTGTGTATTAGGTAATACATTAATTCCTGCTTTAAAATCATCTTCTATTTTCTGCCATACCTGTTCGGAGGTTAAGGCTTCATTTGACACATAGTAATCTTGTTTTGAAGCAGCAGTTTCATCGATATAAGGTATTTTGTTATAGATCTTTTTCAGATCAAAATAAAAGTGGCCACGCAAAAAACGCATTTCAGCAATTCGCTGATTTCGCAACACTTCATCATAACCAGTTGCCGCCTTTATCAATTTGATGGCCTCGTTTGCCCTGTTGATACCTTCAAAACAGGCCATCCATTTTCTTTGCGCATCCAATGAAGTAGCGTCATGAGTGTATGTTTCCATTTTATGGATGTTGTTTTGATCTCCTGTTCCTCCACCGCCTTTGTAGGCATCATCCGACGTAACATCACCAAATGACCAGTTAGAAGCAGGTGAATTGAATGCGTTCGATGCCTGATCTATCTGACCGTTTAGTACACTATATGCACCTATGATCACAGTCTCAACACCGCTTTTCTCAGCTAGCTGATCTTTAGATAACTCGCCCAGGGGCGGAGAATTAAGAAAGCTCTTTTGACAGGCTGCTGTTATCAAAACAACAGTTACAGCCAGGTATATTAATTTTATTTTCATAATATAAGTTCTTTAAGATTAAACAGATTAAAACGTCACTCCTAAACCGAAGCTGTAAGTCCGTGAATTAGGATAAAGACCACGGTCAACTCCCATATCCAAATTACGGTTGTCAGAAGTGTAGTTCTGCATACCAACTTCAGGATCCATTCCCGTATAACCTGTGATAGTGGCGAGGTTCTGTCCTTGTAAAAACACTCTTAGTTTTTGAGCCCGTATCTTTTGAGCAAGGTTTGCAGGAAGCGTATAGCCAATCTGCACATTTTTAAGTCTGATGTATGCACCGTCTTCAATAAAGTAACTTGACGGTCTTAACTCATTATTTACATCTCTGGTACTTAATGCAGGCACCGTAGAACCTGAATTTTCAGGAGTCCATGCATTTAGAATATTTGTGCTCTTATTGAACTGATCGAAGAAGAAATCGTTGTGATACTTCATGAAATTATAGATCTTGTTTCCGGAGACTCCCTGGAAAAATACACCCAGATCAAAATCCTTATAGTCGGCTTTCAAATTCAAACCGAAGGTGACCGTAGGCATCGGACTTCCAAGAAAGGTTCGGTCACTTGCGTCTACCGTACCGTCACCATTCAGATCGGCATACTGTATACGTCCCACCCCTTTTCCCGTCTGCGCGGGTGCGGCAGCAACCTGTTCGGCTGTTTGAAAGATTCCCAAAACCTGATGACCGTAAAATGAGGCGATAGGCTGTCCTACAGATGTTCTCTGCAACTCCAACCCTCGGCTTAGGTTATTATTAACAGGGCTCGAAATGTAAGAGATATCGCCAGTAAGAGACTCAAGCTTATTCTTTATAAAAGCTACATTCCCGCCAATTTCATATCTGAAACTGCCTTGCCTGTTGCTTTGGTAACTAGCAGCTATCTCCACTCCTTTGTTATTCATTGCACCACCGTTGATGTAGGGAGCAGCCGCCTGTCCAAGTACAGAAGGTTGCTTTGGTTGAACCAGCAGATCCTTAGTATCCTTATTGAAATAATCTACAGTAAGATTTACACGCTCGTCAAATAAACCCAGGTCTAAACCGACGTTGGTTTGTGTGGTCGTTTCCCATTTTAACTGGTCGTTACCGTAACGGCGCTGGGCTATACCCGGTACAAGCGAATTGTTGGTTCCGTTTATATCATAGGTAGTGTTGTACAGATCCAGTCCGAAAGATGAATATGCTGCATATGGTGCAATTTCCTGGTTACCTGTTTGACCCCATCCGAAGCGAAGCTTCATGTTACTTATTGCAGGAACATTGTCTTTGATAAATGACTCTTCAGACATTCTCCATCCGGCAGAAAAAGCTGGGAATACTTGCGTGTTAAAACCATCGGCAAGCTTTGAGGAAGCATCGCGACGTACCGTAGCAGAGAACAGATACTTGTCATTGTAAGTGTAGTTGACCTTTCCGAATAACGAAAATAACGTAGACATTACGCCTGAACCACCATTCTTAGGCAATCCCTGACCTGCATCAAGATACCGTCCATCCAAAATATCCACAGGAAAATTATCACGGTAGGCATTGAAAAATTCAGAGTAAAATCTAATAGCCTCTGTGCCTGCTAACAGGTCAAACTGATGCATACCAAGAGTTTTAGTATAATTAGCTGTATTAGCCCAGGTCCAGGTTTTTGAAACATTATTCTGAGTGGTCAGATTACTTATTGTTTGACTGGTAATCGGCCCTTCGTTATATTTTGAACTGTATGAACGCTGATTGAAGTTATTATAATCCAGGGCAAAATTTGTCTTGGCAGTTAGACCTTCCATAATTGTAACCTCAGCAAACACGTCACCTAGAATTCTTAAGGTTTTACCCGTATTGTCTTTGTTGTAAAAAAGGTTAGCTAATGGGTTCCTTATGTCATTTAATCCACTCACCGGACCAGCAAAATTCCCGTTAATATCATAGATATTGGTTAGGGGATGCGCTTTATACGCATCGCCTGTTACTCCGCCGATTGCAAGATTAGAATTTGCACCGGTTCTTTCTGCGTATGAAACACCTATATTTTCACCAAATCTTACCCGGTCCAGAATATTATAATCAGAATTTAAACGAACAGAATAGCGGTTAAAACCGGTATGCTTTAAAATACCATCCTGATTGAAATAACCGGCAGAAAATGCCTGTCTTGATTTCTCATTACCGCTTGTTAACATCACGTTATGTGACTGAACCGGAGCAGTCTGATAGATCTGATCAAACCAGTTGGTATTACCTGAGCGGATTGTCTGGGCAGCGTTCAAGAATTCTGGAATCACAGCTGTGGCACCATTCCCGAACAAAGGATGATTTGGAGTAATGTTATCATTCTTTAAAGCTTTGAAATAAGTATCCCCGAACTGCTGCGAATTTAATGTTCCCGGTAAATTGGCGACGTTCTGTACTCCCGTCATGCCATCATAAGCTACCTGAGTTTTCCCCCTTGTTCCCTTCTTGGTAGTCACAATCACTACCCCATTGGCAGCTCGCGAGCCGTAGATAGAAGCTGATGAAGCATCTTTTAACACCTGGATAGATTCAATGTCCGAAGAATTGATCATACTGATACCCGAGGTTGTAGGCACCCCGTCAACAATATACAGTGGATCATTATTACCGATAGTGCTATAACCACGAACCCTCACGGACACTCCACCACCCGGCTGACCATCGCCAACAACACTTACTCCAGCAGCTTTACCTTGCAATGCCTGGTCAATACCAGCCACAGGAACCGTTTTGGCCTCATTAATATTAATAATAGAAACCGCTCCGGTAAGATCCTTTTTACGCTGGGTTGAATAACCAGTCACCACCACCTGCTCTAAAGTATTCGTTTGTTCTTTAAGCTTGATCAGAAGTGATGCGTTTTCTGAGGCTTTAAATTGATATCCTTTAATGATATGTGATTCAAAGCCTACATAGGAAACTGTAATGGTATAAGTACTCTGTGGATTTAGATTTGAGATGTTGAATAAACCTTTTTCATTAGATAAAGCGCCCTTACGCTCACCGGTTGATTCATCTATAGCATCAACCGATGCACCGGGCAAGGTCACACCTTTTTCATCTTCAATAATTCCTGAAAGGGTCGCTCCTTTTGCCTGACTGTAGGCAGAAAAGCTCGTTCCGCACAGCATAAAAAGCAGGCAGGTAATGAGCCCGGGCTTTCTAAGCGGCGTTAAAAGAGTAAGTGTAATTTGTTTCATATGCATCGTTTTATTTGGTTAGCGCTTTTTTAATGATCTTGTATGTCGAACCAGTCTTTATTAAGTCAAGCTCGTTGGTTTGTGCAATGATCCGCAGGACTCTTTCCAGCGAATCGGTACTATTGAAGCTTCCCGTGAAATAGTAATCTTTAAATCCATCTTCCGGGTAAGTTAAATTGATATGGTAAGCCTTTTCTAACTGATTAAATACATTCTTTAAAGGCTCACGATCGAAAGATAAGGTTACCCCGGTCTGCCTTATTTTGAAGTTCTTATTACTTTCACTGCCATTTTTGCTAACAACGTCAAAACGATTAATCACCATAGCTCCTGTAGCTTTATTATAGGAAAGTTCCTGGGCTGGTAGCAAGTAGAAAACTTCATCTTCAGTCAACCGTTTAATCTGAACTTTTCCTTCATGCAACTTGACGCTAACCATATTCATGTCCGCAAATGCATTGATAGTAAATTCAGTTCCTAAAGCTGTCGTTGAAATACTTCCGCTGAGAACCGTAAAAGGCCGGTTTTTGTCCCTGGCTACTTTAAATAAACCTTTCCCGTTTAATTTTATTTCTCTTTTTTCCGCCGGGAACGGAACTTGATAGCTGATTGTTGATCCGGGGCCCAGTTCAACATAAGAACCGTCTGCCAGGATTAAATCCTGGCTTTTATCAGAAAAATTCTTCTCGGACCGCCATACACTAGCTTTTTTATTGAGAGCAATCTGATCTTGATTATTCAAGCCAATTTTGAAAACGACTAAGCCAGCCGTCATAACAAGTATTAATGATGCGGCAATCACCCACTTGTAGCTTACGATTTTGGATTTAGGCCGGTCATAGGTCTGAAATCTGATCTTAGAAAGCATTTGCTGACTGCGTTCTTCTGAAAAAATAAAGTCAGATGATTCAATTTCATCCCATTCTTTCCTGCCTAGATATTTTTCGGCCGCCTTACCATTTCCTTCGAGATATTTAAGTACAGAATTCGCCTCTTTCCGGTCGCACTGTCCTTTAAAAAAACGAATCATTAAGTCTTCTGACATTTCTTCCATAACTCTTCTAATAGCAATACGATTCTAAGGGAGCTTACACGTAACCGGAAGAAAATTATTTTTAGAAAAGACCAGCTGTCCCCAACAAACTTAGAGTTTGACATAAAAAGACTGGCAAAGAGTTATTTATTGTCAATGGATTATCGCCAAATCTAGAACAAAGTATAAAGCAGCGATTTTAGCTGCCGAAGCGCTAATGACATATGTTTTTCAACTGTCCGCGGAGAGATTGCAAGTTTTTCAGCTATTTGTTTATTTGAAAATCCTTCATAACGATTCAAGAGAAAGACTTGCTTGCGCATGGGCGGAAGAGTATTGATGGAAGTGGTGACCTGATTTTCAAGATCGAATTCCCAAAAAGGTTCTGATGTATGTTCACTAGCCGGACTTATTGCACCAACTAATCGTTGCCGATTTGCTTGTTTTTTTAAAAAGTCCAGCATGGTAGTTCTGGCTATGGTAAAAAGCTGCGCTTCCAGAGGTATCATCTCATCCAACGTGTGTTTAAAATTCCAAAGTTTGATAAAAGTAAGCTGTACCATCTCCTCAGCCATATACTTCGACTTAGTCTTATGGAGAAAGTAAGCGTAAACTTTCAAATGCCACAAGTGATATACTTTCTCATATACGACCTGATTGCCCTGCTTTAGACACGCTGTGTACATTATTAATATTTGTTTATAGGCGCAAATTAAAGTCTGAATATAACTTAAATGTTAAGATAAAAAATTATAATCGCGAGGGACCTGATCCTGACTAACACAATAAGGGTTTTTCCTTTAAAACAAGTCAAAAATATAAGCCTATCGCTCGTGACCTTACGAGCTTGCAGCAATAAGATTTGTTTGGTTCCGCTATATCCTTTAATCGCTGCGGTAAATACGCATTTAAAGCGCTTCCCGAACCGCATATACGATTCACAATAATCCGAAGAATTGGTGATGCAGATATATCAGAAAGTTGAAGGTCTTTATTCTTTGGAATATTGATTCTTCAATTCCGATCGGATTGACAAAACAAACCTTTATTCCCGCTGTTTGCTAATAAACTAATCATACTACTATGGCAACAAAGACAGCAAACAGCAAAACGACAACTAAAAGACCTACTGGTTTAACCGGAAAAATGCAGGATTCAGAATTCCATAAATTTTTTGTAGATGAACTGAAGGACATCTATTGGGCAGAAAAACATCTGGTTAAAGCCTTGCCAAAAATGCAGAAAGCAGCAACCAGCACTGAATTAGCAGCATGCTTCGAAAAGCACACTTTAGAAACACAAACCCATATTGACACACTTGAAAAGGTGTTTGCATTGCTTGACGAGAAAGCAGCTGCGAAGAAATGTGATGCTATGGAAGGCTTACTTGAGGAGGCGAAAAGCATTATGGAAGATACTGATAAGGGAACAATGATCAGAGATGCCGGCTTAATTTTAGCGGCTCAAAAGGTAGAACATTACGAGATTGCTACCTATGGCACTCTTAGAACTCTTGCCAATAACATGGGCCATACCCAGGTGGTTGAGCTTTTACAACAAACTCTTGATAATGAAAAAGAAACCGATGTGGCGTTAACCGTAGTGGCAGAAAGTTTCATCAATGAAGAAGCAGCTGCGGAGTAATCCATCAAATTTTATTAAAAACCCTGTAAGATTCGCCTTGCAGGGTTTTTAATTAATTTTTTTGCCAACATGTAATATCTCACCGCTGCAGATTGTCTAATGTCCGATTCTGATGTTCGATATCAGCATTTCCAAAACCCACTCTCGCCAGAAGGTCTTACAGCTTTTTTCTTTAATGAACCGCCTATCTTGCTTAATTTACTTAGCCTTACTGCTGGCTGTATCACCAGAGGTATGCTTAATAATGTCCAGTTAATACAACATCTCACGACGAGGAAAAGGCGAGAATATGTCGAAAAAATCTTCTTCGGAGCCGTCAAACATTGCATATAAGAAGGCGTTATAGTAATACCTAAAACTAACCAACATGGAAATCCCAGCCCAGACACTAAACCGGTTCTCAACCCAGCATAAGATCATTAAATACTATATCGACGGTCTTCCTCCGGAAGCTATATATAAGAGATTAACTCCTGACAAATGGGCAATACATGAGATTGTCGCATACATGTGTCGATATCAGTATATATTCCTGAATCGGATTAAGGCAATAACCTCTGAATTAAATCCGTTTTTCGAAATGTATAAACCGGATAATGATCCGGAATTTTCATTTACGGCGGCTAAAACTACGGGCTCACTGCTTCATGAAATCTACCGGGTTCGGCAGGAGCTGATCAATCAGCTTGAAAAGTTGAATGAAAACTATGGTTCGCGCATTGGGACCCACGCTATACTGGGAAAAATGTCTTTAACCCAGTGGGTTGAATTTTTCCTTCTTCATGAATCAAATCAACTGTTCAAGATCTTTAAAATGGCAGGCAGCTTCTGGTCTTTCGGGATCAACCAGGATAATATAATCAGTATGCCAAGGCTTCAACAGCCCATGGACGAACTGGCAGGATGACACATTCATACCTGCTTGGAGCCATTTCATATATTTGAAGTGGCTATTTTTTTGTTAGCTTGGGCAGATGGAAAATTGTGTAACGGCGCCCTGCGCTTCCGTGGAAATAGGCAGAGATCATTACCGTACTGAAATAACAGCTGACGGCCACACCATTGTTTCTGATGAGTCGCTTGAATTAGGCGGCAACAATGAAGGCATGAATTCAAGCATGCTTTTACTGGCGAGCTTAGGCAGTTGCACCGCAATTACCCTCCGCATGTATGCCGATCGTAAAAAATGGCCACTTGAGAAGGTAAGAATCGAGCTCTCTATGGATGTTATCAGAAGCGAACTTCAGCAAACCACGCACATCAAAAAACACCTCCACCTGGAAGGCCCCCTTAGCGAGGAGCAAAAAACTCGGTTGAAGCAAATAGCTGATCTTTGTCCGATGCACAAGATCTTAAGCAATCCGGTGGTAATTACTACTAACGTTTTATAAGAAGTTTCTGAGCACGCTATGAACAAAGCGATAATTCCCACTTCATTTAGTTAGCACTGGTTTTAGCAGCAGCTTAAAATGCCCTTTTTGTAAAAGAGATAAGGGGAGGTTTTGGCTAAAGCCAATCAAACGATGACATTATTTATCCTCCAGCCAAAGCTGGAGGCAACTGAAGCAGCTCAGTCAATTGCCACTAGCTTTAGCCAGTGGATTAAAATGCTGCTTTTTAATGAGGGCTTTAGCCAAACCTTTTTAACGTCAAACTAAATAAGGTTTGGCAAGCTTGGTTAAAGCCAGACAATAGTAGCGCAAATTATCCCTCAAGCTAAAGCCGACATTTATAGAAACCAACGGGACGGTAATGGGCAGATTGATTTTCTAAAATATTCTAAATGGATTTATTCAAGTGCCAGGCTGTCTACAGTAATAGAACTGTATTCGAAGAGTCCGTAAAATAAAAACACGTACTACTTCAGGTAGTAAATCCTTACCACACATATTATCAAAGTAATTTTTTTAGCGACCTTTTCTTTAGGCTCGTGTCGGAAAGCCGGTGAGCATATTTATTTGGCCGGCTGGCTGCGCGATTTGCATGGTTAAAAAAAACGGCTTTATAATCTGCGTGTTTCCCCGAAAATCAAACTTTAGCTTCCGAGTATAGTGAGCCAGTGAGCCCTTTTAAGCTGATTTATTTTTATCAAATCTTTGACTATGTAATGCTTGTAAGATCCTGAAGCTTTCGTAGTAAAAAACTACTAACAAACTACTAACAAACTACTAGGAAACTACTAGGAAACTACTAGGAAACCTTAACCAAACTTTTATAAAAACCGAGGGCTTTTGGAGTCTGTATAGTGTCACTAAAAGGGTCTGTAAAATAGGTTGAGCCTGGGTGGAAACCCAGCCAGGGCTCCCAGATTATGAAGGAAGTCAACGATGAAAACTCCTTCCTCTGGGATTTTTTTTCTTCGTCGGATAGAGAATCTGCAGGAAACAATATTAAATTTATGATCAGTGGCCGCCATCCTTTAGCTGGTATCTATTACCTGGCTTTGAATACCAAAAGATCAATAATCTTTTGCGGAACAGATATCAATACTGAGCTATGATTTAAATCAATTAGCTTTAATGAAAGGTAGGTTACCTTAACGTATAAATATTTGACTAATCGCAAAAGAGAATGAAAAAATTAATGATTCTATTTGTTTCCTTGATGATTTTTGCGGGGATTAATTGCAGTAAACACGTGGATGATTTGCCGATTGATCCGGTGAAGCGTATAACGTTAAATGAAGCAATAGCGAAGGCAAATTCTGCATGCGAGTTTGCCAAACCTGAGGAATTGCTGCAATGGTTAAAAGATATTATTGTTAAGGCGGAGGAAGATATTGAAACCAAGAAACACATGGGAAACTATTTGGGCAGAATTTACTTAACATCCTATCAAAACAAACCGGTATTTTATATCAGGATGGCGATGGGAAGTGGTGGATTACCTTTCTATTTATTTGACTGTACTGGAACGCGAGTGGTTCTGACGGTTTAAAAGGAATGAAAAGGGTTGCAATCTCATACATGGCAGTACGTCGCCAAAAGGTTTTTTAATTCAGATAGCTGAACAGCTTAAAATGTTAGAAGACAGGTAAACTGTATAAGTTGTATAGTACACCGTATGAAAGAAACATAAAACCCTCTTTAAATAGCTTTAAAGAGGGTTACCTGTACGCCCAAAGGGATTCGAACCCCTGACCGACGGTTTAGAAAACCGTTGCTCTATCCAGCTGAGCTATGGGCGCATCAACGGCACAAAAGTATAAAAACCCTGCTAATAAGCAAACATAAGGGAGTTTTTTGTACAAAACAATTTAGGGGTTGAGTGCTTCTTTTCAAAAAGTGGATGCATGAAAGCAAATCCGAACTTACAAAACTTTAAAAGTCTGTTTGTTGCAGCGATTTTCTTTGCCTTCTGTTGCTTTGCAGGCACCAAACAACTGGCTCAAACCTTAAAGCCGACAACAGCACCCCGGGACAGTGTTTATTCTGAACTTACCTTTTGTGGCGTTGAACATATCCCTTCGTCTGCATGGACCAAGTCGGTTGTATTCAATCCTGCCGGCACGCGGCTTTATAGCCTGAACCTTGAGGAGATGAGTATTTATGAGTTTGATAGTTATACTAGAAGCATCACCCGGAAATTTAAGTTTAAGCCCACCCCTGCCACCGGCTGGAATTACCAGCTCAACAGTCCGATGCCATCTTTTGAAGAGAAGCCTGTTGAAGGGTGCTTCAGTCATGATGGTAAAATCCTGTGGGTATCACTTCACAATGCGGGCGGTATTGTGGCGATCAGAATGGATAGCACCCTTGTAGCTTATTCGTTAGCGAGGTATCCCACTAAAACCCTTTTTGTTTATGACCTTCAAAAACAGGTTACTGATACAGTAGTAGTTCCTTTTATCAAAACCGGCAAGACGCCAAAGGTCATAGCTGTCACATCGAACAACAAGTTTTTACTCGTCAGCAACTGGCATTCGAATTCGGTAAGCGCGATCAGGATCAATGATTCGGTACCGCCTTACGGAAAAAGGGTGCACGATATTAAAACAGGCGCATTGCCCCGTGGAATTGCAATTTCCAGTGAGCTTTACCCGAAAACATATGTGACCAATATGGGTACCAACGTAATTAGTGTGATTAACAACCGATCGTGGAGGATTGAAGGGAACATTCGCACAAGCGATAATCCACGACATATAGTAAGCGGCAATGGGCGGTTGTTTGCCTCTTATAACACTCCCTCAGAAATTGCCTGCCTGAGTAGCCAAACAAACCGCGTGTTATTTAAGGCTTCCACTTCGGCTCATCCGCGCACTATAGCCTTATCTGAAAATCAACGATTCCTGGTTGTTGCTTGCTATGAAGGAAATGCTATTGATGTATTTAAAATTAATAAGGGGAATTTCAGGAGAATTTATTCCATAAAATGTACTGGCAAACCTGTAGGAATAGATCTGCGGGAAAATTTGGACACGCTTGAAGCCTGGGTCTGCACTTATAACGGCAATACCTTACAGGTATTTACTTTTGAAAAAAACTGACAGATACTAGATTTTGGTAGAATGATCTTCTTCATTCTCTCCGATTCCGTCAATATTGGGGCCCTTTGTCTTTAATTTACCGATGTTCTTATAACTGCCCTTCCCTTCTTTGCTCTTGTAGCTAACGAATCCGACGGTGCCAATATTATTTACATCCTGCGCCGGAAGTTCAGGATCTTGGTCCACATGCTTGCGTTCTTGATGCTTTTGATTCTCATCTGGTAACATAGCTGTAAGTATTAAAATATATCTTTTAATAACACTTGAGTCATTGTTATGTTTCTTGTTAAGTTTATCACCGAATCAAAAGAGTTTCAAACCCACCTATGACTTTATTCAATAAGCAAAGACTCTTTCTGAGCATCTTCTTTTTTCTGTCTGGTTTCAGTTTTTCAACCTGGGCATCGAGAATTCCGACAATAAAAACATTTTTTGATTTCAACGATGCGCAGTTAGGCACTCTGCTTTTAAGTATGCCTGTGAGCTCGCTGGTTGGTTTACCTATTTCCGGCTGGCTGGTCTCAAGGTACGACAGTCGCATTCCTTTGTCGGTAGCATGTGGCATTAATGCCGCTTCGCTTGCCCTGATCGGATTTGCTCATACAACCTTCCTTTTGGTTCCGGCAATTTGCCTGTTTGCTTTCAGCATGCGTATTTTTAATATCTCCGTAAATACTCAGGCACTCTCCCTTCAAAAACAATTAGGTGTTCCCATAATGGGATCGTTCCACGGCCTGTGGAGTTCTGGTGGTATTTTCGGAGTTGCCGTATCCACTATTTTAATAGCCCTGGATATTTCAATGTCAATGCATTTACTGCTGGTAGCCATATCAGGAGTAATTATAACCGCTTTCTCCTATCCGTATCTATTACGGAACGACCGGTCACCCACGGGAAACAAAATCATAATGGGGAAACCGGATCCATATATCCTATACCTGGGATTGTTAGTTTTCTTCGCCGCTATTTGCGAGGGTGGTATGTTTGACTGGAGCGGAATTTACTTTAAGGAAGTACTTCATGCGGAAGTATTTACCTATGGATATCTCATTTTCATGGTCTTCATGGCCCTCTCAAGATTCCTTTCCGATTTTGTGACCCGAAAAATCGGAATGCCGCGTGCTTATATTCTGAGCAGTTTGTGCGTGGTTGCTGGTATTACACTGTCTGTAGGCTATCCGTCATTCGTTCCGGCGCTGGTTGGGTTTTCATTGGTTGGCTTAGGCTCGGCAGCGGTGGTACCGATGACCTACATTCTGGCTGGCACCTCCAGAAAGTATTCACCTGGTATGGCGATTTCAATTATAGCTACGTATGCAATCGCCGGCATGCTTTTGGGCCCGCCTTTAATTGGCTACTTATCACATGCTTTCAATTTGAGGGTGGCTTTTATAACCTTTGCTGTTGCCGGGGTGATGATCGTTCCGATTTCGCAATTATTCTTCAGATATCAGCGGAAGCTAGATGAAGAAAACGAAGCCAGGTAAACTGATTTAAAAAAGTGAAGTCTGTATGGCTTTTACAAATACCCGCTGTTTGATTTCAGGGCTGTATGGAGCAGCATCAATTTTATAGACTGCGGTTTCTACATAACGCGAGGCCACAACAATTTCTGTATTACGGGCGTGGCCACTAAATAAACTATGAACCAGTTCAGGGCAGTTATTGTCTTTTGAAAGATGGGACAGCAATAGATGGCTCATATACGCAGGCTTTGACGTCTTAAAGAGGTTTAATGCCTGTACGTTGGAAAGATGCCCTTTGCCGCCGCGAATACGGGTCTTAAGATAATAAGGATAACGGCCGTTATTTAACATGTCATCATCATAATTAGCCTCTAAAAAGGCAGCATGACACTGGCTGAAATGCAACGTTAGACCGTCGCAGACGTCGCCTATATCTGTAAAGACTCCAACGCGTATTCCTTTACAGGAGATGAGGAAGCTATGCGGATCAAAGGCATCGTGAAACTTGGGAAAAGCGGTGATGCACATTTCTCCTATGCGAACTTCCTGATACGGTTTGAACGGCCTCACCAGGTTATCATCCAGAGCCAGTTTACTGCAAACCAGCGTACCCGGTGTAATGTAAACAGGGATTTGGTACTTCTTTGCCAAAACACACAGTCCCTTTATATGGTCAGAATGTTCATGCGAAATGAAGATTGCTTTCACATTATTCATAAACAAGCCCAGCCGGAGCATTCGCTTCTCGGTTTCACGGCATGAAATTCCGGCATCAACCAGGATCGCTTCGGTATCATTGCCTACATAATAGCAATTGCCGTTACTTCCGGAATTTAGTGATGCGATATATAAAGACATAGATCTGCAAAGGAACCAGTTAATACTGAAAAATAATGCATTAAGTTTTCAAGACTTTCTCTTCCGCTTTAGTTGGATGATGGTAATTTCAGGCCAGATGCCTACCCTCCCGGCGAAACCGATAAAACCGAAGCCACGGTTTACATATAGATAACGGCCGTTACTTTGGGCTAAGCCTGCCCAGTTCTGATAACGGTATTTTGCGGGGCTCCATTTAAACTTACCTATTTCAATGCCGAACTGCATTCCATGGGTATGACCTGAAAAAGTAAGATGTATTTTAACCGGGTTTTCTTTTACCTGCGCATCCCAGTGTGTGGGATCATGAGAAAGGAGTATTTTAAAATCCGTCGGGTTAATTCCCCGCATGGCTTTCTGCAAATCACCGCGCTCACCAAAGCCTTTTCCCCAGTTTTCGACACCCATTAGTGAAAGATGAGCGCCATCCTTGTCTATTTGAACATGCTCATCCAGCAATAAACGGTATCCCATCTTTGCATGGTTTTGTTTCAGAGCATCCAGATTTAGACTTTTGGCTTCAGGACTCTCCCAGCCCGTATAATCTCCGTAGTCGTGATTACCCAAAATGGAATAGTTTCCGTGAACTGCTCTTACCTGTTTAAAAATTTCTAGATAAGGCAAAATTTCCGTTGCCTTATTATTCACAAGGTCTCCTGTGAATACAAATAGGTCAGGCTTCTGTGCGTTGATGAGATCTATCCCTTTTTGCACCGCTTTAGGATTGTCAAAGCTGCCGGCGTGTATGTCGGAAATCTGGGCGATAACGAAATTGTCAAATTCCTTCGGCAGATCATCAAAATATATTGTGGAACGCCGTACCTGGTAATAATATTTTCCGACTGTAACACCGAACAAAAAAGAAAAGAATGGAATGCCGGAAAGGCCAAGGATGAGCTGGCTAACGAGTACCGACCGACCGGGCATAACGGGGGCACTTCCGATGAACAGATTGTATACTGAAACCGCAAGCCGGTAAAGGTCCTCGCCTAATAGCAGAGCAGCAAAGACCAGTTTACTGACAAAAATTGTGAGGAACGAGTTGAAAGAAATATTGAATATCAGGCTGAACTCACGTGCAGGGAATACCCTGGAAAGCATATAAAGGAAAGAAAACAGGACTGCTCCCGATAGCAGCCAGTAAAGCAAATGAATGGTAAACCGGTTTGACAGTCCTCTGGTAAGCGTCTTTACTCCACCGAAAACATAAAAATCGAGCAAGCCCGAGATTAAAACCAGAATGATCAGAGGCAAGGGGTTCAGTTTTCGCATCAGATTGAAAAGCCGTCGTTATATTTTGGAATACACAAACAAATACTGAGTGCTAAACCTAAGTGTTACCAGGTTTTAACTATGTGCACCTGTTTAATATAACCTCTGATTTTGTTTAAGTTTTTTATCTAATACAAATGTAGCAAAGGGTATCAAAGACGCAACTAAAGCTACTCCCACGCGCATAAAATCCCATTTAATTAAATATGCAGTTTTTAGAACGGCGCCTATATAAACCACAAAAAGGGCTCCGTGTACCCAACCATTCACTTTGACTGCCATAGGATAATCAAATAAATACTTAAGAGGCATAGCAATAAACAATAATACCAGGTAACTAATGCCTTCTGCATTGCCAATCCATCTTAACTGCTTTACACTGTTGTCTTTAATTTTCTGACTCATATGAATTAAATGAAACGGCAAAGATACTATTGCCTTTCATGCCTCAGGCACCAGGTATGTTAATCTATTGCAAGTTTTTTCGTCAGAAAGGTTTGATTTGAAGAAGTAAAAATAAACTCGATGCTACTTTATGAAAAAATATTTTAAATTTATAAAAGACTTAACCTCACCGATAATATTCTCTTTGTGGATGAATTTCAAAAAGTTAGAAATCTAGTTCTCAACAAGCTTTCAAAGCTCAGTTCTAAACTAACCTATCATTGTCTGAATCATACACTTGATGTGCTTGACCAGTCTGTTCGTATCGCTGCCGATGAACATATAGCAGACTGCCGGGATTTGTATCTGCTCAAAATTGCGGCACTATATCATGATACAGGTTTTTTGCAAACTTATGCAAATCACGAAATCAAAAGTTGCGAGATTTTTCTGGCTGACGCTGATCGTTTTGATCTGACTACTGAAGAAAAATCGATTGTCATCAATTTGATAATGGCTACCCAAATTCCACAGCTTCCGGCAACCCTGCTTGAAAAAATAATATGCGATGCCGACCTGGATTATTTAGGGCGCGATGATTTTTTCTCTATCGGCGAAAACTTAAGAAAAGAATTTTTATGTTACAATATAGTGTCTGACAACCAGGAGTGGGAACAGATGCAGTTGAAATTTTTACAAAATCATCAATATCATACCAGGTCATCCCAGAAATTAAGAGAACCTTTTAAACAGTTAAATTTCGCGAAATTATAGTCTGCTACGCTTATGATTTTAAGTTTATCTTAATTAAGAATAAAATTCAATGTTTATATAGCATTCTGTATCTTTAAATCCTGATTACAAATCGTTATTAGCCAGACACTTTCGATTCCTTTCGTTGATAGGAATTTCTAAACACTACTGATTTTAATAAGGCAAGAAATAATTGAATAAATACCGGTAACGTTTAATATTTACCGATCATTTCAAGGACCGCTACTTCTATACTATTGTCCTTTAAGCTTTGCCGGCATATAAATTTTCCTGTTTTTATATAAGTACGTATTTAGGCTGATAAAGGCTGATAAGCTGTTCGATCGGTTTCATGTTCTAAAATTTCTGAAATGAAAAAATGTTTACTTCCCAAAGTTGCCTTCTTTGTTAGTTCTCTATTTTTAGGTTTCTCTCAAACTGGCTGGAGTCAAGCACCTAAGCTTAAGCCTTCCGATTTCGTAATATTTGGAGGAAACACAAATGCAGCAGGTAAAGGCGTTCAACTAAGTTCATCAATCACTATTAGCAGTGGTGATATTGGTAGCTACTCCCTCATCCGCTCGACCGGTAGCGCGGCTATTGGCGGAGGCCTACATAGCGGTGGTACTATTGAATTAACGAACAGCAACACAATTCAGGGCAAAATATCTGCCGGTAACACATTAAATAAAACCGGAACTATTCTTAAGATCGGTTCTAATGCCCTACTGTCGGGAGATATTGACGTAAAAGGTAATATAGCTATAAGTGGTGGCGTGGTAAACGGGAAAGTCACCCATCCGGCAGGCACCACCTATATAGGCCCCACTCCAAAAGGAGGAAATATTATAGATACTCCTTCAATTCCTGTTTTACCGGATATGCCTGCGATCAATACATTTCCGGCGTACGGATCGACAACCATTAATAACTCCATTACAATAACTCCGGGATCTTACGGGAAGATGGTGTTAACCGGCGGAAAAATAATTAAACTGTCAGGTCCGGGAATTTATGTATTTCAATCAATTAAGAACTCAGGCACCAACAATAACTTTGTTTTTGATTTCAAGAATAGTCCTTCTGGGATATTCAAAATCTATGTACACGGGGATATTGATTTAAATAAAGTTAGTACAAGCCTGCTTAACGGGGGAAGTGAAGCGAGGATCTACACTGAATCACACGGAACCGGAGCGACATCTTCAACCAGGAAGGATGCCTTTAATATCACCAACGGATCTTCTGGTAGTGCCACAAAATGGGCTGGCACGGTTTGGGCGCCTTACGGTTCAATAAATATCGGCTCGGGCACTGGCGGAAGCGATATCTCGGGCGCACTGTGGAGTAATTATAATATAACATTACAAAGCGGTGTTAAGATAAAGCGTGCCACTTTAGATGAGTTGCCTGTCATCCCTGCTACTCCACCCCCACTGGGCGGTAAGTATGACCAGATTATTGGTTCAGAACTGAACTCCCTTTTTTTGAATGGTCAGACTGATCAAGAGCTGTCCAAAAATGTCTTCCTGATAGAGGGTTCAAGCGTATATATTGAAGTGATTTCTAAAATTGGCAAATACGCTGAATTATTAACATTACTTCAAACAAGCGAATATGGGCTTACGAACCTGATAAGCAATGGCCCTAATTCCCTCATCATCAACGGGTTATATCCTATAGAAAATTTAAGAAAATTGGACCTCCTGACCGATCTGATAGATTATGTGCGACCTTTGTTTCCACCGGTGTCAAGCAGCGGAGTAGCTAATACACAGGGTGATATCGCCATGCACACTGATTTTGTAAGAAATGGATATGATGTTTTCGGAGAAGGTGTAAAAGTCGGAGTGCTTTCGGACAGTTATAATACAATTCTTGGAGATCCTGCTAAGACAGATGTAGAAAACGGAGATCTTCCGGGAGTTGGAAATCCCAATAACGCAAATCCGGTGAAAGTTTTAAGAGACTATCCATTCGGCAGGCGAAGTGACGAGGGTAGGGCAATGCTGCAGATTGTACATGATGTGGCACCGAAGGCCAGCCTTGCTTTCCGAACCGGTTTTATCAGCGCGGGGGATTTCGCGCTGGGGATTAAAGAACTGCAACAAGATAATTGTAACGTAATTGTAGATGATATCACCTTTATTACAGAACCATTTTTTCAGGATGGAGTAGTCGCCAAGGCGGTTAATGATGTAGCTGCACTCGGAGTGTCATACTTCTCCGCTGCGGGAAATTATGGCAATAAGTCTTACCAGGGAACTTTTAATCCTGTGGCTGCTCCCAATGGATTAAGTGGTTCAGCTCATAACTTCGCAGGTGGCGATGTGTTTCAAAGTATATCCCTTGCTCCCGGAGCTTACACTATTGTGCTCCAATGGACAGATGGCATTTATTCACTTGGAGGCAATCCGGTTGGTTCGCTAAACGACCTTGATATTTACCTTACTGATAATAATGGGGCTACCCTTTTCGGTTTCAATAGGAATAATCTAGGTGGAGACCCACTAGAAATCCTGTCATTTACGGCCACCCAAAATACCAATACAAGTCTGCTGATCACGAGGGCTTCAGGCACGCAAAACGTAAACTTCAAGTATATCATTTTCCGAGGTGAAGGAGTGATCACTGAACATAACGCTGGTACCTCTACCATTGTAGGACAAGCTAATGCAGAAGGATCTATGGCTGTTGGGGCTGTTCTGTATACAAATACACCGGCATTTGGTAATGCCCCCACCATGGCTTCGTTTTCTTCTCTTGGAGGCACACCTGTTAATGGGGTGGTTCGGAATAAACCAGATTTTGCAGCTCCTAACGGTGTCAACACAACAGTGCAACTCGGTGGTGTAAATATCGATAATGATCCATTCCCGAACTTTTTCGGGACTTCAGCGGCCGCACCTCACGCCGCAGGAGCAGCAGCATTATTAATCGAGGCACAAAAGAAATTTTCAGGTGTTGATATTTCTCCATCACAGCTTCGTAGTATACTTTCTAACTATGCCATTGACATCCAGCCTGCAGGCATTGACAAGGCGTCAGGAAGCGGCTTTATCCAGCCCAACGTCTCGATGAGGTCATTTGCCAGTCCGAAACCGTATATAAGTGAGCTGGCATTACCTGATACCAATATCACACCAGGAACACAGGAATTCACTGTAACCGTAAAAGGAGATTTCCTGGATCCCACCTCAAAAATCTTTTACCGTAGTGACGCTTTGACTACTACGTTTGTCAACTCAACCACCTTACAAGCGGTCATTCCAGCATTTGGCACCGGCAATCCGGCAATTTATGTGAATACTCCATCTGTATCTATTTTGAATAATGATGGTGGCAATTCAGATACCCTGTATTTCTTCGCAGTCGTAAAAAAAGACATTACCATCACTGCAGATAACAAGGTGAAAAAGTACGGTGAAGCGATACCTACATTCACTGCCAGCGTAAAGGTTGATGGAATTCCTTTAGCTGATACAGAATATACCTTATCTGAGCTCGGGCTAGATTCAATTAAATATACTAGCCCTGCAAATAGCTTAAGCAATACTGGTAACTATTTCATCAGACCGTCTATCTCAGCACTGGATCCATCAGATCCGAATGACGGTGCTTTAATTGAAAATTATAATTACACATTTATTGACGGTTTGCTGGCAATTCAAAAATTACCGCTAAAAATTACTCCCCGCGATACCTCAGTTATTTATGGAAGCAAAATCGGGGACTTTAATTTTCACTTTGACTATGACGATGCTGCCATTCCTGTTTTGAACAGGAATACATTTTTAAACTCCTTAAGCAATGGTTACGAGGAAAACCTGGCTAATGCAATTGCTTTGGTTGATGCCAGATCATTAGTTAATGGCAGAGCATTAGTTAATTCAGATTTGGAAGATCTAACCTTTCTGGTAAGCGCAAGGGCACTGATTAACGCCCGGCAATTGGTTAATGCAAAGGCGTTAATCAATAATCAACCGGTTAGCACGAACATTGTTGATGTAGCTGTTGAATCGATCTTCAATTACCAGGTAGATCCGAATAATGCCACATTGGTCAGCGCCCGGCAATTGGTTAATGCAAAAGCTCTAATCAATGCCAAAGCTTTAATTAATGGCACAGCAACAGTAAATGCCCGGCAACTTGTGAATGGCTCCCCAATAGTGAATAGCAGCACGGTAGATGTACCCGGTGCTGATATCGTTATAATAGTGGACTCTCTTGATTTTACTGCCCCACCTGATGACGTTCTTACAGAATTCAAATCTATTACCCTTGTGACGGGTGTTACTGCAGGTGAGTTTACTGTGGTACCTGGTGCACTTCTTTCAAATAACTTTGAAATTACCTACGGCTTAGGTAAACTAACCATACTACCTGCTCCGCTAACAGTGAGGGCTGATGATAAAGTCATTTTCCAGGGTTCCGCTCTGCCAACATTCACTTCAACAATTAGCGGATACCAGTTTAATGACAGCACCACAGTTTCGGGACTTACACATACCTTGAATCCTTCGTATAATTCGCTTCCAGGTTTGTACTCAATCATCCCATCCAATCTCACTTTTAACCCTGCCAATCCTGGTTATCAAATTAGCTATATGCCGGGCACCTTGTATGTGAATCCCAAAGGCCCGGGTGCCAGAAAAATCAAACCATATTTAGATTGTGTTGAATTACTCACTAATCATCCTTCCGGGTTCAAGTATGCGGCTCATTTCACATATGAAAATCCGAACTCAACGCCTGTATATGTGCCAATAGGTCCTGATAACCTCTTGAAAAGCTCCGGCTCGTTCTCGGGTGTGCCACCTATCTTGTTTCTACCGGGGAGTGGAAAGTTTATAATATATTTTGATGGAGCGAAGCTAACATGGACTGTAAAAACCTATGAGGTTAATAAGCAAGCGGCTGTTGCATCTGAAGCAAGTTCAACCTCTTCGAGGTGCTCTTTTCAATCGATCACCAATACTTTATATCAAAGTTCAGGTTTGACTGATGAAATGAAAAGGGATCGTAATTCTATTTCACTTAACAACGACCAGATCTTAAATGAGATTCAAATATATCCGAATCCTGTTGCAGACTTAATAACCGTTCGATGGAATAATATTTCGGAAAAAGACGTCATCATTACCGATATAAACGGACGTTCGGTTTCGCCGAACAGTATCCGGAAGGCATCTGAAAATACTCTGGAACTTAACTTAACCGGACTTAATGCTGGCTTATACCTGATTAAAATAAAAAGTCAACGAAACTATAAGGTACTGCGAATCATTAAGATGTGAATCTGATCGCAAAAATTTTGTATTTTTAAATGATGGATATTTCCAGGCATCTGGTTACACCTATTATTTGCGGGTATCGCTTCAATATAATTATACAATTATCAGATAAAGCGTCAGGTTGCCAGGATTGCTTTAAGCACAAAAATATCAAATGATTAAAATTACTGGCAGCTGTGTTTTCTTACTGTTGTTGCTTACGCGGGTGTGCGTTGCAAATGAACTTGTCATTCCACAGACTTTTTTCCGGGCGGATTTTAAGGATGATACGGTAAGAGTAAACAACCTGATACTTGCAAGTGAAAATCATTTCAATACTGATCCTCAAAGGGCCATCAGATACGGAAGACAGGCTTTTGATCTTGCAGTTAAGATCAACTTCAAGAAAGGAGCGGCTTACGCTCTAAAAAACATCGGTAATGCCTACTATATTCAGGGAAACTACACAGAGGCGATAAACCAATGGCAAAGCTCATTGAAAATTTTCAAATCAATAAATGATGAGCTTGGACAAGCCAATATTCTAAGTAATCTGGGTGCTGTATACTTCAATATGGGTGAAGATGTCAGATCATTGAATTACCATCTGAAATCTTTAAAAGTCTCAGAAAAGTTAGATAATAAACTTCGTATAGCCACTTCACTAATTAATATTGGTGCTGTATATGATCGAAAAACAGCGACTCATGATAAAGCTTTGCAGTATTACCTAAGAGCGCTTCCATTAAGTGAGGAGATTAACAATCAGGACGCAATTGGTACCGCTTCGGTAAATATTGGCGAAATTTATCTTGAAGGCGGACAGGACTCATTAGCCCTGTATTATTTCATGAAATCGCTTGAAGCCTATAAAGGCTCTATAAACCTGCCTTATTCACTAAATAGCATAGCTGAGGTTTATCAAAAGAGAAAGGATTATGCCCGAGCTATTGATTATCATGAACAGGCACTCGATGTATCAGAAAATATAGACGGACAACTGGAGATTGCACAATCAGCTTTGGGTTTAGGAAATACCTATGCTTTACAAGGCAACACCCGGAAGGCGCTATTATTTTACAAAAGAGCCGAAACGCTCGCCAGTAGATTAAACTCGCTCTACGACTTGAAAAATGCGTACCAGGGGCTTGCCTCAACATATGCTAAAACCGGAGATTATGGCCAGGCATACATCTACCAAAACCTAATGACGGAGCTAAAGGATTCTTTGTATAACGTTGAAACAGATAAAAGGCTGAGTGAAGTGCAGTTTGATTTCGATATTCAAAAGAAGCAGGCGGAGATTAATCTTTTAACAAAAAACCGGGCGCTTCAGCAGGCTGAACTAAATAAGCAGCGTATCCTTCGGAATTCGCTGATCGGCGGGCTTTTACTGATATTGATAATAGCGTTTATGCTTTTCAGGAATTCAATTATAAAGTCCAGAACAAATAAGCTTTTAGATCAGCAAAAGGCTAAGATAGAATCGCTTCTATCAAATATGCTTCCCGAGGAGGTTGCGAAAGAACTGCAGCGTGATGGTCAGGCAACACCTAAATATTATGAGACAGTTTCGGTACTATTCAGTGATTTTAAAAATTTCACCCAGATGGCCGATGCTCTGTCGCCCCAGGACATCGTCCTTGAACTAAACACGTACTTCATGGCCTTCGACGACATTATTGAGAAACATGGCCTTGAAAAAATTAAGACTATTGGCGATGCCTACATGTGCGCAGGTGGTATTCCTGTTGTTGACGATTCACATCCCATAAAAATCATAAAAGCGAGCCTGGAGATCCAACAGTACATTAAAACCCGCAATGAAATGAAAAAAGAAACCGGCAATCTGCCTTGGGAATTGCGCATTGGAATACATACCGGGCCGGTTGTTGCAGGAGTTGTTGGGCGTAAAAAATATGCTTATGATATTTGGGGAAGCACGGTGAATACGGCTAGCAGAATGGAGAGCAATGGTGAACCCGGTCGGGTTAATATCTCTGCTGATACTTATGAGATAGTCAAGGATCAATATTTATGTACTTACCGTGGTAAAATACTCGCTAAGAACGTAGGAGAGATTGATATGTACTTCGTCGAGTCAGAACTAAGCGCCCCGCAAGCAGGCATTGCTGAAGAGCTGAATCAAAATGCTTACTCGCATAATCCGGGTGTTTGACAGAAATTAGTAAATTTGGCTTAAAAAACCGCACTTTGGCCAGATTAAAGAAAAATTCTCACCTCATAATTTACCGCCGATACGCTACGGGCCTCAAATTTCTGATGATGGCCCTCAGCGTGATGATCATCACGCTTGTTTTGCCTAAGCAAGCACGCTTTAGGTTTGAGTATGAAAAAGGGAAGATATGGATGCAAAAGGATCTGGTATCTCCTTATAGTTTCGCCATAAAAAAAACAAATGCTGAGATCGAAGCAGATAAAAAAGGTATCCTTAAATCAATTCTTCCGATTTATCAGAGTAATGAAGAAGTTGTGCTACGCTCTCTTGAAAACTTCAATACAGAATTTGAAACCAAATGGTCATCATCAGGCGTTGATGGGCGGGAGAAAAGTAAATACCTCGCCCTTGGAAATCGAATACTAAAAGAAGTTTATCAGCGAGGCGTCATTTCACCTGTTAAAAAATATCAACAGGTAAACCGATACTATAACTTTAGCATTGTCAAAAACAATGTATCTACGCAAAGAAATACCGTGGATGTACTAGACATTAATACGGCCGAAGACTACATTAATAGACAGCTCGCTAAAAATAAAGATCTGAAAAACGCAGACTGGCTTGCTCGATTAATAAGGGGACATATACAGCCTAATTATATTTACGATGAACGGCTAACTGATAAATTAGAGAATGATGCCTTAAACAGTATATCTACTACTCGCGGAATGGTGCAGAAAGGTGAACTAATTGTCACCCAGGGAAGTAATGTTAGCGGCGAGGTTTATCAGAAACTTGAATCGCTGCGAGCAGCCTACGAAGATGATGCACGGGTTGTAGGCAACAGCAAACTCATACTTTTCGGCCAGTTTCTGCTTGTTGGATTGGCTGTAACCCTGCTAATTGTTTTCCTCTATTTATTTCGGCGCGATATTTTTGAAGACAACCGCCAGCTTTCCCTCATTCTGCTGGTCATAACTGGTATGCTGGTGGTGCTGTCATGGGCCATCCGGATTAAAATACCCAGCTTATACTACATCCCCTATTGTATTGTTCCCATCATTATCCGCATTTTATTTGACACACGTTTGGCGCTAAACATTCATTTATTGGTTGTTCTGATAGCCGGATTTTTTGTTCCTAATAGCTTTGAATTTGCTTTTTTACAAATTACGGCAGGTATGGTTGCTATATACAGCATTAAAAATCTGATCAAACGGGAACAGTTTCTGATTTCAGCTTTACTAATTCTCGGCAATTACTTTATCGCCTACATGGGAATTTCACTTATTCGTGATGGATCATTTGCTGACATTGAATGGTTCAATTTCCTTCCGTTCATCTTCAGTGTGCTATTATCCTTGCTTGCCTACCCGCTTATTTATGCCTTTGAACGAGTTTTTGGAATAACCTCTGACGTAACACTGATGGAGTTGACCAATACTAACAGCCGCTTACTCCGCGATCTGGCTTTTAAAGCTCCAGGGACTTTTCAGCATTCACTGCAAGTCGCGAACCTGGCGGAAGCCGCCATCTTCAAAATTGGAGGCAATGCATTATTAGTTCGTGCAGGTGCGCTCTACCATGATATTGGCAAGATGGATAATCCCCAATATTTTATCGAGAATCAAAACAAAGGTGCAAATCCGCATGACACCCTTTCGTATGAGCAAAGTGCCCAGATTATCATTCAACATGTAAACAAAGGGGTTGAAATAGCGAGGAGAAATCATATTCCAGAAATGCTGATTGACTTCATCCGTACACATCACGGGAATACCCGAGTGGACTATTTTTACCAGTCGTTCCTTAAAAACTTCCCTGAGAAATTCGTCGATGAGAACATTTTCCGTTACCCAGGACCGATCCCTTTCTCTAAAGAAACTGCGGTACTGATGCTCGCTGACTCAGTTGAAGCAGCATCCCGAAGTTTAAAAGAGCCGGATGCGCAAAGTATAAGTGATTTGGTAGAACGTATTATCGAATACAAACTGGATCAGGAGCAATTGTCAGACAGCAACATTACTCTTAAGGATATTGAGACTATCAAGCTCATTTTCAAGACTATGCTGATGGGCATTTATCATGTTCGTATCGATTACTTACTTCAAACCAATAAATAAACTGCTCAATAAACTCCCTCCCTCTTTGTTGCCTCTAAATCAATTGAAAATATTTTTTGATGGCATGGTTGAATTACTATATTTGCAGTCCTCAAAAGAGGCGTTTTAATTGACATGGAGAGATGCCTGAGTGGCCGAAAGGAACAGTTTGCTAAACTGTCGTACTGGCAACGGTACCGAGGGTTCGAATCCCTCTCTCTCCGCAGAAAATATATTTTTAAATATATTTGACTATCACTGCGGAAATACTATCTTTGCAGACCTTCAAACAACAGGGTATTTAAATGCTCAGTTTATGAAAAGTTCGGGATGTAGCGTAGCCCGGTATCGCGCCTGGTTTGGGACCAGGAGGTCGCAGGTTCGAATCCTGCCATCCCGACGATACGGAATACATCCGGTAGCAAAAACCCTCTTTCTTTTACAGATCGAGGGTTTTTTGTTTTTAAGTCAGTCCCTTTTTATTGTTTAGGCAATGTTCCCAAAACGTTAAAATTCTCGTGTCACGCTGTAACTAAAGTTCTTCTTCTACTTCGGAAAACCTACTCTAGAATCTGCAATTAAATATTACGTTGCTTTCAGTAAACCGGTGATTTCTGAAATAGAGACCTTGTTAATATATGGTTCCAGCGATTGCTTGGTGGCAAAAGGTTTCATGCCGTAAACACGTCTTTTATCGGTATCGCACCGCATTTCGACAAAAAAACCCTGCAAATAATATAGTCGGAAAAGTACTTCCTGTTCAATCCGTTCAGCTAATAACACACTTTCCAGAACAGTATTAATCTTCTCCTTATCCTTGAGTGTTGTGAATTGGCAAATAGTCATAAGAGCGTTAATTGATTTGTAATCAACAGCCAATTTTGCTCTTTGTTTCCAAATAGTTTAACTGCGACTTGAAGTAAAAAGCTTTCACATGTTCTAATCTGGCCTGGCTGTTTTTCCCATAATCTATCTTGTCTTTAGCATTACTTTAAATGTCTTTAAACTACTTTTGCAGGACAAACATTTCCAATGACTGAACCTTCTAACTCTTCATCTTTAATCGGCTTTGATCATATACCCCCTTTCAATGAAGCGCCTGCCTGGAGTAAGTCAGCAATCTGGTATCAGATTTTCACAGAGCGTTTTTATAACGGGGATCAAACCAATGATCCGCAACCAGCGAATATCAATATTCCATGGTTGAATGAAAATGCACCGGCAGACTGGACTATAAGTCACTGGACCGGCAACTGGTATGATCAACAGGGATGGGAAGAAGGAAAACCATTTAATGAAGTTGTCAACTTCCGCAGGTATGGCGGTGATCTTCAGGGAGTGCTCTCCAAACTTGACTACCTGCAGGATCTTGGAGTCACCGCTCTATATATGAATCCGCTGAATGATGCGACTTCATCTCATAAATTTGATGCGCGCAATTATCATCATATAGATGTGAACTTCGGTCCTGATCCGGAGGGAGATAACAAAATCATAGCATCCGAAGACCCCGATGATCCGTGCGGCTGGCAATGGACTGCTGCAGACAAGTTATTCTTACATTTAATTGAATCGGTGCATGCCCGTGGGATGAAGATCATCATGGATTACTCATGGAACCACACGGGTGTGATGTTTTGGGCATGGCAGGATATCTTGAAGAACCGGAAAAACTCCGTTTTCAAAGACTGGTATGATATCAAATCATTTGGAGATGCGGACAAAGAGCAGTCTGAATTAGAATACAGTTGCTGGATGGGTGTAAAAGGTTTACCTGAATTAAAAAAGGTGAATATTACAGGCCACCGTGAGCCTGGTAAGCCTTATGAAGGAGATTTGAATGAAGGCGTTAAGCAGCATATCATGTCAGTGACGGATCGTTGGCTTGCACCTGATGGAAAGCCTTCATTGGGAATCGACGGTTTTCGTTTGGATGTGGCAGACCATATTGGTATGAGCTTTTGGAGGGATTTCAGAAAACGAGTGAAGCAAGTAAAACCAGATGCTTACCTTGTTGGTGAAATATGGTGGGAGGAGTTTCCAGATAAATTTATGGATCCTGCGCCTTTCATTCAAGGTGATGTATTTGATGCCATAATGTTTTACCATGCTTATAAACCGGCCCGGTACTTTTTTTCTAAATCACCATTCAGCATCGACGCGGCAGAGTTCAAAGAGAACTTGGAGTATTTATGGGATAATTTAGGAAAGGATCACTGCTATGCCATGATGAATGTGTCTTCAACTCATGATTCGCCCCGGCTGCTTACAGATTTCTATAATTCTAATAAGTACAAACTAATGGCTAGTCCGATGGAAGACCCCCATTATCTGACCGGGAAACCCGACGCTGAAATATATAGCCGTGTGCAGATGTACCTAGTTCACTTATTTACAACGATAGGAGCTCCGCATATCTGGAACGGTGAAGAAATGGGCATGTGGGGTGCCGATGATCCGGATCAACGTAAGCCACTTTGGTGGAATGAATTCTGCTTTGAGGATGAAAGTCGAAACAATTTTCAGCCTGGGACTAAACTTTATGATCAGGTTGGATTTAATCAAACGCAGTTTAACTATTACAAAAAGCTTATCGAAATTCGTAAAGGTAATCCTGTTCTAGTTACTGGTGATATAGAATTTTTGACAGCCGTCGGAGGTCAGCTGGTTTATAAACGATTTGATGAAAAAGATGAAATTCTTGTATGCTTCAATAATCAGGAGCCCGCTCAGAGTTTCACATTGCCACCAGGTTCGGTTTTTATTAATCTCCTGGATAACGATGTCGAAACAACAAAAGTACTGCATCTTGAGCCGTTAAAAGCTGCAATTCTAAAGAATGTAAGTAAGCAATAATGAATCTACTTTCTTTAAGAAAACAATTCTTGCTTCATCTATAGGAATAGGACAACTTCGATTTTCGGCGGAAGTTTAAAAGTTCCTGACCGAATCTGTTGCCTGGCTTGCCGTAAATATTCTGTTTGATATATAAATCAAAAATACTACCTTATTACAACCGATTGCCACGAAGCTGATAGCATTCACGTGGAAATCATTTGGCACCAACGCTATGTTCCAATTACCCAAAATTTACTAAATAACAATAACCTCATCAGCGGGGCTGCAAGAAAAACTTAACTTTTACAAGCCATTTATCGAATAGAGATTCATCATAAATATCCAATTGATAATTATATGAGGCGGTTCTTTACAGGTATTTTAATTCTAACTTATGCTTGCTGGTTGACAAATCTCATGGCCCAGTCGCCGGAGTTGAAGTTTAATCTTTTTAATGGAATTGATGGGATAAACGTTGGAAAAGTAAATTGTATCACTCAGGATGCTAACGGTTACATGTGGTTTTCTGATCAAACGCAGAGATCTGTTACCCGGTTTGATGGGTATCACCTAAACAGCTATCGCAACGACCCTAAAGATCCCAGTTCCCTTGGGGGCACCTATCCTGAGGTGGTGATTGCTGACCCTTCCGGTGTGATCTGGATCGGCTTCTTTGGCACGGGACTGGATAAATTTGATCCAGCGACCGGAAAATTCATTCATTATCGTAACCGCAAAAATGACCCTTCAAGCCTCAGCAATGATACCGTGGCAGCTATCCTGCGGGATAGTAGAGGAAATCTGTGGGTAGGTAGTTATGGAGGTCTGGATTTACTTGATGAAAAAACAGGCAAGTTCAAGCACTATTCTCATGATAAGAAGGACCCCAATAGTTTAAGCAACAATAAGATCAGAGCGATCTACGAAGACCGCCAGGGAACACTTTGGGTTGGCACCGGAATGTTTCTGGACCTGACCAGACCACAGGACGGAGGGCTAAACCGTTTCAACAGGAGGTCAGGTAATTTTACACGTTACCTGCACGACCCGCAGGATCCTACCAGCCTAATAAACAATAAAGTTAGAGCTATATACGAGGATACGAGGGGTACCTTTTGGGTTGGTACTGCCGGAGACGGTTTACACACTATGGACAGGGCTACTGGCAGATTCATGCGCCATACTTATGATCCTGCAAAGCCAGATCAATTAAGCCGCCCTCAATTATCCGGAAGCGTGGATCATATTACCTTTATCGGTGAAGACAGTCTTAAAAAAGTATGGATCGGAACAATGGCAGGAGGTTTGAACCGCTATGACCCAGTTACAAAAAAGGTTGACCACTTCGGTAAAGGGAAAAGTCCCTACCAGGATTTCTCAGACAACACTTGTTGGTGGGCCTACACTTCCCGCGATGGGATAATGTGGATGAGTACCCAGCAGAATAATCTTTACCGTATCAATCCCTCAAATATCCGGATTCCGCATAAACATATTGGAATTGCAATCTTGTCTTTTGCCGAAGAACCAACGGGAGAACTATGGCTAGGTTCTGATAACGGCCTTTTAAAATTAAATAAGAACCGCCAAATATCCCGGCTATACAGTCACGATATGGGCAATGCCAGTACGCTAAGCAATAACATTGTAAATGCAGTTTACCGCGACCGAAAAGGTAGATTATGGCTTGGCACCGAAAACGGCCTCAGCTTATTCAATCCTAAAACAGGAACATTTACAAGATACCAGAATGATAAGAATAACCCGGCAAGCATCTTTTCCGGGTCAGTAAACAGCATCTTAGAAACTCGCCAGGGAGATTTCTGGATCGCAGGATTAGGCGGCTTGTCACTGATGGATCGGGCAACAGGGCGTTTCACGCACTATCGGCAAAATCCTAAGGTGGCTGGAAATTTTATCAACGACATGGTTACAGGACTAGCAGAAGATAAGTCGGGTGATCTCTGGATAGCGAGAATTAGCGGATCTGGTTTAAATCGTTTTAGCGTCAAAACCGGACAAACCAGACACTATTTGGCAGGCCAATCCGTGAAGAGTGTATATTATGATTCCAACCAAACTATATGGGCAGGTACAGAACTGGGGATTTACAGTAAGTCCAAAAATTCCGACGAGTTTTCCCTATTTCAAAGTCAAAACTCTGAAATAAGCAGCGCCTACATCAGCAGCATCATTGAAGATAACTACAAAAATATCTGGGCAGGTTCCATATCAGGGATCTTTAGAATCAGTCCCCATCGTAATTATACCATTTTTTATGGTAAATCATTAGGTGTTACGCCTGGTTTTATCTTTGGATACAAGACAAGTAAAGGTGAACTTCTGTTTGGAGATGCTACAGGCTATTATTCATTCTTCCCTAACAAGTTAATTCCGGACGCGAAGCCACTTTCAATACTTTTGACGGGCTTAAGGATTGAAGACGTACCTGTGCTTCCGGGTAAGCAGCGGATAATGAAAAAGCCCATAGAGCAAACTAAAGACATTCAACTAAATTTTAAGCAGAATAACTTTTCATTCGAATTTGCAGCAATTGATTATAGAGATCCTGATGCCAACCAACATTTGTATATGCTTGAGGGCTATGACAAAACCTGGCGAAAAGCAGGGTCGGATAAATCGGCATACTATTATAACGTTCCTGCGGGCGAGTATAAATTTAAAGTTAAAGCTTCAGGCATCGACGGTGTTTGGGCAGAGCGGTCGGTTCTACTGATTGTTACTCCTCCCTGGTGGAAAACATGGTGGGCCTACCTACTCTATTTTGCCCTGCTAGCTGGCTGCTTTTATGTCTTTGACCGTTTACAACGTCGTCGTTTACTTAAAGTTGAGCGTGAAAAGACTAGGTCAAAGGAATTGGAGCAAGCGCGAGAAATTGAGAAGGCGTATCACCAGTTGAAATTAACCCAGGCTCAACTAATCCACTCGGAAAAAATGGCTTCTCTTGGAGAACTAACAGCAGGCATCGCCCACGAGATACGAAATCCGCTAAACTTTGTGAACAATTTTTCGGAATTGGGCAAAGAGCTTTTGGATGAAATGACAACTGAGCTGAGCAACGGTAATCAGACAGAAGCCATAGGAATAGCAAAAGACATTAGACAAAGTCTTGAAAAAATCCATCATCACGGTGGACGAGCCGAAGCGATTGTAAAAAGCATGCTTCAGCATAGTCGGAATAACCCCGGAACTAAGGAGCTGACTAATCTCAATGCACTAGCGAAGGAATACCTTGGATTAACCTACCACGGCTTAAGAGCGAAGGATAAAAGCTTTCATGCCACAATAATAACAGACTTTGATAAGTCAATTGGAAAGGTTAGAATAATTCCTCAAGACATTGGACGGGTTTTATTAAACCTTCTTGACAACGCGTTTTACGCGGTTAACGACAAAAAGCAGATGGTCAGCTCAATGACCATAGAAGAAGACAAAAACTTTGAACCGGTCGTAAGTGTGACAACTAAACTTATTTCTGAAAACAACGGTGAAAGTATTTTAATAATTATAAAAGACAATGGCATGGGTATCCCCAAACATATTACCGATAAAATCTTCCAGCCTTTTTTCACGACTAAACCGGCAGGAGAAGGTACCGGCCTAGGCTTATCTCTTAGTTATGATATAATCAAATCTCATGGAGGCGAGTTAACGGTAAACTCCGTCGAAGCAGAAGGAACTGAATTTTTAATCAATTTGCCTGTATAGTACGTCACCGTGATAAAATCAAGGTTCCGTTTCCTATAGAATCTGACCGTATTAGGAACTTAATAATCCAGTAATCTCCTCTATGGAAATTTTATGCAAAAAAGGTTCAAGATATCTTCTGGTGATAAATGGCTTCATGCTATAAATCTTGCTATCAACCGGATCATACCATATCTCTACAAAAATGCCTTCCAGATAATAAAGCTGAAAAATCATTTCTTTCTCGATTCTTTGTGCTAAAAACACGCTTTGCAATACAGCGCGTGCTTTCTTTTTCTCAGAAAGTAAGGTAAAAAGATAGATAGTCATCGGTACTGCTTTAGACACAATTAAATTTAAAACTTTGGAAAATCGTTGTATAGCTCTAGCATCTTCATTAAGATAATAAACATTTTCTTATAAAGAGATATTTTAATCTATTTTATTATTGAGATTTTTTCTGCACAGCGATTGAAGTTTTATCTGAAGTTAAAATCACGAACAGGCCAGCAATAGGCTTTGAAGAATTATAATTTGCAAGGCAACTACGAGGACGATATTGATACCATCACCGAACCAGGCTTTTGTCAGTCCATCAGTTTGGTGGACTGACGCGAACCTGGTACGAACCAGTCCAAAAGAAAGTCCCATATAATCCAAGACCCAGATTTAGAGGATTACTGATAATACGCCGGGTTTTTTAAAGTAAATTTGGAATAAGCAGCCGATATTCAAAATATGAAAGCATATTTCCAGCTTAGCCCGGAGGAAGTCTACAAGCAACTTAATACATCGCCGCAAGGATTACAAAAGAATGAGGTTCTGGCTCTGCAAAAGGAGTTCGGACGAAATGCCCTACAAGAAGCCAAGCAGAAAAGCAAGCTAGTCATCTTTCTCACTCAGTTTACGGACGTGATGATCGTAATATTAATTATTGCGGCTGCAATTTCGTTTTTTGTTGGTGAGCATACGGATGCCATTGTCATTCTAATCATTATTGTGGGCAACGCCTGGATTGGATATTCACAGGAGTACAGCGCCGAGCAGTCAGTGCGGATGTTACAAAAAATGGCGGCCAATTACGCTGTAGTTTTCCGAAACTATAGTCCGTCCAAAATAAATACTACAGAGCTTGTTCCCGGCGATATTATTTTATTAGAAGCGGGAGATATAGTCCCCGCTGATGCCAGGCTAATTGAAGTTAGTTCCTTTAAAACCGATGAATCCTCTCTTACAGGAGAGAGTCATTCCATTGAAAAAAAGGTTGATGTTATCAGTGAGAATAATTTAGTTGCAGGGGACCAACTGAACATGATTTTCAAAGGAACCATCGTAAGCAATGGATCTGCGAAAGCTGTAGTAACTGCCACCGGCATGAATACGGAACTGGGAAAGATAGCCGGAATGATGAAAACTGGCGTTCAAAAAACTCCCCTTCAAAAAAGGCTTTCACTGTTTAGTAAGCAGTTGGCAATTGTTGTGGTACTCATTTGTCTGATAGTTTTCGGATTTGGCTTATGGCGGGGTGAACCGGCCTTCCAAATGTTTTTGACGTCATTATCTCTCGCGGTTGCCGCGCTTCCAGAAGCCCTGCCTGCTGTAATCACAATTGCTCTCGCGCAGGGTGCTAATAGAATGGTTAAACAAAAGGCGTTGATGAGAAAATTGCCCGCGGTTGAAACTTTAGGATCAGTTACGTACATCTGCAGCGATAAAACCGGAACGCTGACTCAGAACGTAATGACCGTTGAAAAGACTTATGTTACTGAAAACAATGAAAAATTGTTGCAGCACGCTATGCTGTTAAACAACGAAGTACGATTTTCGGAAAACGATGAATTGCTTGGGGATTCGACGGAGACTGCTTTAGTCAAGCATGTATTGAACGATGGTCTTTCTAAGGCAGATGTTGATACTGAATTTCCTTTATTAGAAAAAATACCTTTTGATTCGAACAGAATGCGGATGAGCACTTTTCATCAATTTGATGATAAATGGATTCTGTTTGTGAAAGGTGCTCCTGTTAGGATCACTGAAGTTTTATCCCCTGAATATGGTGACCGCGTTCAGGGCTGGCTTAATCAAAATCGTGAATGGGCGGCAGAAGGCTTGAGAGTTTTATTTTTTGCATATAAAACTTTTAAACAAAGACCTGATCAAATTAAATCAGAAATTGAAAAAGATCTGCACTTCCTGGGAATGGCTGCCATGATCGATCCACCCAGGGAAGAGGTCATTGATGCTCTTAAGCAATGCAAAACCGCGGGAATAAAAACGGTTATGATCACCGGCGATCAGCCTCTCACGGCTCATGCAATTGCTGAACGTTTACAGATGATCGAAAACAACTCTGAATGTGTAAGGACGGGAGCTGACCTCGAAAAATTAAGCGACGACGAATTTAATGCATTAACCAAGCGTACCTCTGTTTATGCGCGTGTTTCTCCCGAACAAAAATTAAAAATTGTAAAGTCCCTCCAGGGCAATGGAGAATTTGTGGCAATGACCGGTGACGGAGTAAATGATGCACCGTCTTTGAAACAGGCGAATATTGGCGTTGCAATGGGCATAACCGGCACCGATGTATCAAAAGAAGCTGCAGATATGATTTTACTGGACGATAACTTCGCTACTATTGTAAAGGCGGTACGCGAAGGAAGACGGATTTACGATAATATCAGGAAGTTTATTTTGTATGTATTGTCGTGCAATCTTTCTGAAATATTGATCATATTTTTTGCCCCGCTGTTAGGTTTTGTCATTCCATTACTGCCAATACATATTCTGTGGATAAATTTAGTTACCGATGGTTTGCCGGGTCTGGCTTTGGTTGCCGAGCCAGCAGAAAAAAACCTCATGGAGCGTCCTCCCCGACCACCTAAAGAAAACTTATTCGCCGGGAAATTATTTCCAAGAATTTTGCTTTCTGGGGCAGTAATGACGGTCGTCGGCCTTGGTGTCCTTTGGTGGCTAACCCAGCAAGGTTATGATGTAAAGACTCAGCAAACTGCGGTTTTTACAACGCTGTGCTTTGTTCAGCTAGGTAATGCCCTTTCTGTGCGATCAGCCTATTATTCCCTGTTTTCTTCAGACTTGTTTCAGAATGTGAAGTTATGGACCGCCATATTAATCACTGTCATCTTGCAGTTATTAATTGTGTATTTGCCCTATTCTCATTCTATTTTTAAGACTACATCACTCCATTGGAATATCATGGGTGTGATAATAATCATGACGAGTGTGAGTATCTTAAGTATTGAACTTTTGAAGTATTTCTTTAGAAAGGTGTATCTAAAAATCGACAAATAATCCTGCAAAAAATTTTCAGGTCCATTTTATCTCATCACCTACCCCGTTGTTTCATCATGAATGCTTCTGGCATCACATTCGCTATGAAAAGGACATTTTGAGAATTAATTAATACATCGTATACCCCATATAGCAACAGGGCTTATGAAATTAAAACAGAATTCCGAACTGAAGTATCCGGGGTTAGCAAAAACCAGAACTGGTATTATAGGTCTTGACAAGATCACCGAAGGAGGGCTTCCGACCGGGCGCCCGACGCTAATTTGCGGCGAAGCAGGGAGCGGCAAAACCTTAATGTCTGCAGAATTTATTGTTCGCGGCGCGCTCGAGTTTAATGAGCCCGGCGTCTTCTTTGCGTTTGAAGAAAAGTCGAACGAGTTAGCAATGAATGTTGCCTCGCTTGGCTTTGATTTGAAAACATTAGAGAAAGATAGATTAATTAAAATCGACCATATACATATTGACAGGAGCGAGATAGAAGAAACGGGCGAATACGATCTTGAAGGCCTGTTTATCCGGTTAGATTACGCTATAAAAACGATCGACGCGAAACGCGTGGTTTTGGACACTATCGAAAACTTGTTTTCAGGTCTCAACAATCAGAATATCCTACGGGCAGAGATTCGCCGGCTTTTTACCTGGTTAAAGGATAAGGGGGTAACAGCGGTTATCACCGGGGAGCGCGGTGACGGCACCTTGACTCGTCAGGGACTTGAAGAATATGTATCTGACTGCGTTATCTTGTTAGACCACCGTGTAATTAATCAAATATCTACACGGAGACTAAGAATTGTAAAATATCGCGGCTCTCATCATGGCACCAATGAATACCCTTTTTTGATTGATTCAGATGGAATTTCGGTACTACCAGTTACCTCGCTCGAGCTTTCCAATGAGGTTTCGTCGGAACGGGTTTCATCAGGGATACCCGCATTGGATGACATGCTGCAAGGAAAAGGATTCTATAAAGGAAGTAGCATTCTGATTTCCGGAACAGCTGGAACAGGTAAAACAAGTATAGCAACTGCCTTTGCAAATGAAGCCTGCAATCGGGGTCAAAAATGTTTGTATTTTGCATTTGAAGAATCCCCTAAACAGATCATCAGAAATATGAGGTCTATAGGCATGAACTTGCAAGGCCATGTGGACAGGGGCAACTTAACTTTTTATGCTTCGCGGCCTACGTTATATGGATTGGAGATGCATTTGGTTGCTATTCACAAACATATTACCAAATTCAAGCCTGATGTAGTCGTACTTGACCCAATTACCAATCTAATAACTGTGGGACCTGTTTCTGATGTGAAATCAATGTTGGTAAGGCTTATAGACTTCTTACAACACGAGCAGATCACTGTTCTTTTTACCGCTTTAAATTACAATACCGTTATAAACGACCAAACTGATGAAGGCGTATCCTCATTAGTTGACGCCTGGGTGACGGTGAGAGATATTGAAACGAATGGAGAGCGTAATCGTGGTTTATACATCATGAAGTCACGTGGGATGAAACACTCAAACCAGGTGCGGGAATTTGTCATCAATGACAGGGGACTCAATCTGGTGGAGGTCTATCTTGGTCCGGATGGAGTACTAATTGGGTCTGCACGTGAAAGCCATGAAATTGAAGAGAAAACCGGGGTTGCTCTTCGCGATCACGCCCTTAACCGAAAGGATCGTGAAGTTTTGCGTAAGAAGCTTGTTTTGGAATCAAAAATATCCAGCTTGAAATCCGAATTTGAAAGTGTGGAAGAGGAATTGAATAAGGTGTACCAGGAAGAAGCATTAAAGAAGGAGATTCAAGAAAAAACCAGGAAAGAAATGACCCGCTTACGCGGAGGCGAAACGTTGTCTAAAAATAAAAAGAATGACTGAAGATAAGCAATGGGAGTTGCGTTTATATATAGCCGGTAATACTCCAAAGTCAATGGCTGCCCTTTCAAATCTTAAAAAGTATTGCGAGGAACATTTGCAGGGAAAGTATCGGATTGAAGTAATTGATCTGCTGGTACAGCCGCAACTCGCCGAAGGAGATCAAATTTTTGCGATTCCTACATTAGTACGTAAGGTGCCTCAACCGATTAGAAAAATTATTGGCGACCTCTCAAATAAAGAAAAAGTACTTGTAGGGTTAAACATTCGTCCATTAGATTGAGTTATCATGCAGGAACCGAAAAGTATCCCTGAGATCTTGAGTGAAATACAACTTAATAATGAAACTTACCAGCTAAAATTATTTATTGCCGGGGCTTCGGCCAATTCTTTAAAAGCTATCGAAAATATTAAATCATTCTGCAAAAAATCGCTGAAAAACAATGTTGATCTTGAAATTATAGACATATATCAACAGCCAGTTTTGGCAGAACAAGAGCAAATTATTGCCTTACCATTATTAATCAAAAAATTTCCCCTCCCTGAAAGGCGGTTCATTGGCGACTTGTCTGATACCAATAAACTTGTTAGAGGAATTGGGGAAAATTCCTAAATTTTGATCATTTGGAAATTACGCAATCATATGAGCAACTAGTAAGTGAAAATAATGACTTACGCCTGCAACTTGAAGAAGCGCATGATGCTATAAATGCCATTAGAACCGGCAAAGTAGACGCACTTATAGTACAGGGAGATAATGGTCAGGAACTTTATACTCTAAAGAGCGCTGATCGTACCTATCGGGTATTCATTGAAAAAATGAGTGAGGGTGCTGTTACGCTCAATCCCGATGGAACTATTTTATACAGCAATGACCGGTTTTCAGCAATGCTAAATGTACCGCTGGAAAAGGTAATAGGAAAACCATTCATGGATTTTATACCTGTCGCTTCGAAACAGAATTACGAAGAACTTCTCCATTGTGCCTGGCACCAGGATGTGAAGATGGAGATTTATTTGCAGCAACAGAATATCAATCATGCATTGCCCGTGTTAATATCTTGCAACCAGATTCAACTGGATGAGAAGACGGCTTTGAGTCTTATATTAACTGATCTTACGGAACAGAAAGAAGCGGAAAAGGAACTTTTGATAAAAAACGAACAGCTGAAAAAGGCCGAACAGGAAACCCGTATACTTAATGACAGATTAGAAGAGCTGGTTGATGAGCGTACCAAAGAACTTTTACTTAGCAGAGAGCAGTTTAAATTTCTTGCTGATCAAATACCGGTAATCGTTTGGACAGCTAACACAGCGGGGCATATGGATTATTTCAATGAACGTTGGTATCAGTACTCCGGACTAACATTTGAACAAACGAAAGGATCTGCATGGGAGCGCATTGTCCATCCCGACGATCTACCGGTAGCCCGGAAAACCTGGGATTACTCAGTTAAAACAGGTGAACCCTACGAAATCGAATATCGTTTAAAACGGGGATCGGATGATTCTTACCGTTGGCATCTGGGTTATTCCCTGCCTTTCAGGAATGATCAGGGAAAGATTCTGGCTTGGTTTGGCACAAATACCGATATTGAAGAACAGAAACAGGAAATTGAAAAGCGCGATGAGTTTATTGGAATCGCGAGTCATGAATTGAAAACACCTCTAACTACGGTCAAAGCGTATCTTGAAATTATTGGCGGATTTAAAAAAGAACCGCTTCCGGAGGCCGTTAAAGAATACGTTTACAAGGCTCAGGGGGCGATGAAGAAATTGCAGAATCTTGTAAACGATTTATTGGATGTAAGTAAAATTCATGCAGGCCAGCTTCTTTATGATAAAACAGATTTTGATCTGATTGAACTCGTAAAAAGCTGTGTAGAGAATTTTCATCACCTTTATCCTGGCCGTAAACTTACCTGCCGTTGCGAACAAAGTTTGATGATTTACGGGAATATAGGTCGTATAGAGCAGGTGATTATGAACCTTATTAGCAATGCTGTTAAATATTCCGCCGAGGATAAGGAAATAACATTGACCGCACTTCGCGAGGACGGTAAAGCCAACGTTTCGCTCATTGATTTGGGAGTAGGCCTTTCAGATGAGCAAAAGAGTAAAATATTTGAACGCTTTTACCGTGTGGAGGATAAAAAGTTTCTGACTTCAGGTTTGGGTATGGGTCTATATATATCTTCTGAGATTATCAAATCTCATGACGGGATTTTAAAGGTCAGCAGTGAGTTTGGGCAGGGGTCTACATTCTCTATCGAATTGCCACTTATTGATTAAGGGGCCGGGTTAATTGCCTAAAAATTTGAAACTGGCCATTTATTGTAACCTGTGTCGGATTCTTGATAATCAGATCTGCACATTGTTGGTCAATCTCTAAAAACCTCAATGCTTCAAGATAATGAGCTACCAGGGAGGATTCACCGGTCAGAACTATTTTACCTTTAAAAGCACCCTGTAAATCTTTAAGCTCCGTTCCAATTAATAAACCGCTTAGATAATATGAATTTTGAACCTCACTCAGTTTATTGAAAAGGTGATTCGTTCGTACCATAAAAAGTTCGTGGAGAATATTTCCCTTCGCCCCGTCTTTAACACCTTTGTTAAAGCTGCTTAAATGATCGGGCTGGGAAATTTCGCCCTCTTGTTTGATCGATTTTGCAAGGATGCTTTCACGGGAAAGAACAGAAAAAAGCTCACCCGTCATATAAGATTTAAACGCTATTGCCTTTCCTTGTTTGACTACCACATGTTTAGAATGCGTCCCCGGATGCAGGAATAACTGTGCTTCGTTACGAACATCGAACATACATCCTACCAATTGGGTTTCCTCACCCCGCATTACATCTGTTTCAGATTTAACTCCTGAAATCAAGACAATCTGATGCGGAAAATCCGAATTTGCGTGAAAGACTTTTACATGAAGATCTGACCCGTTCACCGCAAAAGGTAATTGCTTATAGGGGAGCTCAATCATTCCTATGGTCGATGATGCCATGCCGGACATGAGAACCGGACTTCCCAAAAGTGACTGCTCAGCCTGATTCTCCAGTGCCTTTATATGTTTTTTAACAACCTCCAGATAAAAGCCAAACCGTTCTTCAACAGGATTACCGGTTTTAGCCCAGTCATTAAATATTGTTGCATTGCCCTCTTTTGACTCTCGCTCTGCCATAATCTTAAAATCTATGGCGCTAACTAACCTTAGTCTGAATGAACTTGTACCCCAATCACAACTTAAGAACTGTTCCAACATTTCTTGTTTAAAAAAGATCGCTAAGACGCCCGGTCACCATTCTGCAAAACTTCCATCCCGGTTTCTCCAGATTGGATTTCTCCAATTATGACCCATTTTAGCTCGTTCTATAACATAGTCTTCATTTATTTCAATTCCCAGACCCGGACCGTCAGGTATAGCTACAAATCCATCTTTATAATCGAACACCGATCGGTCTGTGAGGTAATCAAGCAGATCATTGTCTTTATTATAGTGTATTCCCAAACTTTGTTCTTGAATAAATGCATTAAGACAGGTTGCATCTACCTGCAGGCAGGCGGCCAGGGCAATTGGCCCCAGGGGACAATGAGGGGCAGCGGCCACATCGAAAGCTTCGGCCATTGAGATAATCTTTTTACATTCCGTAATACCACCCGCATGAGAAAGGTCCGGCTGAATAATATCCACATACCCCTGGATTAGCAGGTTTTTAAAGTCCCAACGGGAGAACATCCTCTCCCCTGTGGCTAAAGGAGTCGCCACATGATTTGCAATTTCGCGCAGGGCTTCGTTATTTTCAGCCAACACGGGTTCTTCGATAAACATAGGGTGAAATGCTTCAAGTTCCTTTGCCAGCACTTTGGCCATTGACCTATGGACACGTCCATGAAAATCGACTCCAATACCCACACTACTGCCTGCTATCTCACGCACGGCAGCGATGCGCTCAACTGCTTGATCAATCTTATCGTGCGAGTCAATATACTCCACTTCACTACAGGCATTCATTTTGACGGCCGTAAAGCCTTTTTGTATCACCTCATGCGCCGCCTTTCTAACATGCTCGGGCCTGTCACCACCAATCCACGAGTATACACGAATCGTATTACGAGCTTTTCCTCCCATTAATTGATGTATTGGCGCGTTATGAAATTTTCCCTTAATATCCCAAAGTGCCTGGTCTATACCGGCGATGGCGCTCATTAGAATAGCCCCACCCCGATAGAAGCCCCCCCGGTACATTACATTCCAGTGATCTTCGATTGTTAATGGATCTTTCCCTAAGATGTTCTCCATTAATTCTCCGACCGCGGTTTTTACTGTTGCTGCTTTACCTTCAATAACAGGTTCTCCCCAACCGCTGATTCCTTCATCGGTTTCTATCTTTAAGAATAGCCACCGCGGTGGTACCTGATACAAAATGAAGTGAGTAACTCTCATGCCTGTCCATTTGAAATTGCCGCAACAAACGCTTTTGCTTTTTCAGTGAGCGCCTTTAGATAGGAATCGTCTACTGTTATGTTAGTACTAACCAATGCACTGCCAACACCGAAAGCTACAGCCCCTGCTTTTTTAAACTCTTGAATGTTTTCAATATTGACCCCCCCGGTGGGCATCAGTGGAATTTGATGAAGAGGACCCTGAATTTCCTTGAAATAACCCGCACCAAGGATAGCCGGGAAGACTTTAATAATTTCGCCGCCATGTTCGAACGCCTTTAATATTTCGGTAGGTGTAAAAGCCCCAGGGATACTCACGCAACCATATCGTCTGGTTAAAGTAATAGTGGGTAAATCGGTGGTGGGCGAGATTATGAACTTCGCTCCTGCTAAAACCGCCGCTCTGGCAGTTTCAGCATCCAGCACGGTACCAGCCCCAATCAATAAATCACTACTGTATCTAGCTGTCAAATTCTCGATCACTGAGATGGCTTTAGGCGAGTTCAATGTGATTTCTAGCGTACAAATTCCCCCGCTTTTTAAAGCGTCTACAATTTCGAGTATCTCATCAGGATCTGCCCCACGAACGATAGCAATTAACTGGTGCGTCAAAATGTGGCTCAACGATGTCATACGGGGAAATAAAATACACAGTTTTAGATATAACTATTTTGAAAAACGAATGTTTCTTAAAAAAGAATTAGATTAATTAGATCAATTAAAATCACATATTTTTTTAAAAAAAGAGTAAATAAATAATCTCAATTATCCTAAATTAGTTAAACCTCCCGTCTATATTCCCCTACCTCTGAATCCTTTTATTATCAATCCTCTAACATCTAATTATGAAGAATCTAAAATTTACTACAGTTGTAACACTCTTTATTACCCTCCTTGTTTCCTGTAAGGAAGATGAAATTGCACCCAAACAACAATCTCAGATTAACAGTTTGAAAAAGCAAGAGTTTCCTAAATCCGACCTGCTAATGAAAGCTGGAAAAACTACTCAGCTTGTTTCGCTTCCATCGAGCTCAAGTAAATTGCGTGTACAAATGTACAAAGCAGAGTACTTTACCTCGGGCGAGGATGAAAGAGCAGGTAATACTGTCTTTTTTAACAATCGTGGAAATAAGCAGTTGGCTGAAGATTTTGTAGCATCTCTGAGCCTGGATGGCACGCCAAACATCACCTACCATATTGATAATGCCCGTCCATCAAATGATTTGCCTTTATCTACCACTAGTAATGCGATAATTAGAGCAATGAGGACGTGGGACGGTGTTAAATGTTCAGATTTGGGTATCACCAGAATTCCTTCGAAAACTACTCCGACAGGTATTGTAGCATCGCTTTTGGGTTACGGGGGCAGCTCTGATTATGTTGCAGACATCAATCATGCTGGTTGGCTACCGAGGTCCTTTTTTGATCAGGTGGCTCCAGCTGGGGGTGACTTTATTTTAGCAGCTACTTTCACCATTATTTTTACAGACGAGAATGGTAATGCTGTTGATACTGATAATAACAATAAAGCCGACGTGGCCTGGCGGGAAACATATTACAATGATGCATTCACCTGGAATGACGGCTCAACCTATGATGTGGAGACTATCGCGCTTCATGAGTCAGGACATGGACTTAGCCAGGACCATTTCGGCAAAGCTTTTTTATCCGGGAAGGGAAAACTTAACTTTGCGCCATTAGCAGTAATGAATGCTGCATATTCAGGCGTACAAACTAAAATAGGTAAAACTGATCTGGGCGGACACTGCAGCAATTGGGCTTCATGGCCTAAAAAGTAATAAATACACGGGAGGTAAAATAAAAAAGAGCTATTGAATCATCGATAGCTCTTTTTTATTTTAATTGTTTGTTAGCAAAGTAGTAGTTCATAAATATTCTGATATATTGCAGCAGAATAAAAACTTTAGCTGAATTTTGTATTAAATATTGATTGCTGTTTTATTTGGGGTCTAAAATTTGCAATCAAAGAGCAGGGAATATTTATCTGCCGAAATAACGTCTATCTATCTGATGCCATTTAAGTACTATGTGAATCTGTTTTACCGGCTTTTACCGGTTTCTTTATTGATATTTGTATTTGCCGGATGCCAGGTAGATGCTACACGGAATAAGAATCGTACTGTCTATATAAAACAAGACAATAGCAAATATACATTATACCGAAATGGACAACCCTATGTGATTAAGGGAGCGGCCGGGCATACTAATCTGAAAAAGCTGCGAGAAATCGGTGGCAATACAATTAGGACTTATGATACGTTAAATTTAAGGTCAATCTTAGATGATGCTGAACGAAATGGTCTTGCTGTAATGGTTGGTCTGCCTCTTCCGGAAAGTAAGTATGTAGAATATGTTTATAATGATTCAAAAAAGAGAGCTAAGCAACTAGACGATTTAACCAAAGTGGTGAATCGCTATAAAGATCACCCTGCATTGTTAATGTGGTGTGTTGGCAACGAATTAATATTTAGACCAAATATTATTAAGTATTACAACTTCTACACTTCATTCAACGACATTGTTACAATGATTCATCGGGATGATCCCAATCATCCCGTCACAACGACTATGATGAACCTGCGTCGAAAGGATCTTTTTGGCATGACTATGTTTACAAATATTGATGTCGTTTCGATCAACATCTTTGGCTCTGTAAAGGATTTGCGAAAGAATCTTAAAAAGATTGCCTGGTTTTGGGAAGGTCCTTTTATAGTCGCAGAATGGGGCATTGAAGGACCGTGGCTCCAACAAAAAAATGCATGGAGTGCACATATTGAGAGTACAAGTACCAAAAAAGCAGAACAATACGATGAGATGTATGGGTATATACCACATGAAAATTCAAGTTTTCTCGGTTCATTCGTTTTTTATTGGGGGCAAAAGCAAGAAACCACACATACATGGTTTAGCATGTTTAATCAAAAGGGACAACAAACAGAGGCGGTAGGTGTAATGCAATATCACTGGTCGGGAAAACGGCCCTTAAAGACGGCTCCAAAGATAAATTACATGTTGGTTAATGGTAAAGGCGCAATGGACAACATTCTTTTTAAACCGGGAGAGATTGCACAAGCCACTCTGGATTTGCCCAGAAACGATACTTCTGCCTACACAGTTTGGGAACTGTATCCTGAAGATTGGTATGAAAACGATAAAATCAAGTCTAAAAAAATAGTGCCTATTGCAAAGGCAATACTCTCTTCCAATAATTTAAAAGCCAGTTTTAAGACTCCATCTAAGGAAGGACCTTATCGGATATTTGCGACGATATATGATCATTATGGAAATTTCGCAACCTGTAATACACCTTTTTACGTTGTAAGTAATTAATGAAGCCTGCTGAACGCATCAAAGCACCATCTTTTAAAGAGTTATACATTTTAAGATTTATGATCATGGTCGGTTTAGTGGACATGATCTTCTTTCTGTATATTCTTTTAAATGACTCAATAATAGACAATTCAACTCTTTATTGGTTATTAATTATTGCTTTGGCATTTACCTGCTTAAAGATCATTCATGAATGGTATCATTATTTTTATATAACGGTTCCGGAAACGCCTGCATTAACAAGACAATACACAGTTGATATTTTTACGACCTATTGCGCAGGAGAACCCTATGATATGATGCTTGAAACCTTAACGGCGATCCAACGCATAAAATATCCTCATAATACTTATTTATGTGACGAAGCTGATGACCCGTATCTTAAAGATCTTTGTAATAAACTAGGAGTTCATCACATCACCCGTGTAAAAAAAATAAATGCCAAAGCAGGCAATATTAATAATGCGCTTCAATATGCAACAGGTGAAATATGCGTTATACTTGACCCTGATCACGTTCCATTTCCTGAGTTTTTAGATCCGATAATCTCTCACTTCAACGATCCGAAAGTAGGGTTCGTGCAAATTGTTCAGGCATACAAAAACTTTCATGAAGGCTTAATCGCTAAAGGAGCCGCTCAGCAGACATTCCAGTTCTACGGTCCCATGATGATGACGATGAACAAGTATGGAACTGTTTTGGCCATTGGCGCAAATTGCACATTTAGAAGAAGCGCGCTAGACTCAATTGGCGGGCATGCTCCGGGATTAGCAGAAGATATGCATACAGCTATGCAGCTTCATGCTAAGGGCTGGAAATCAGTATACGTCCCAGCCGTGCTCGCACGGGGTTTGGTACCCTCAACCTTATCGGCCTATTACGCTCAACAACTAAAGTGGTCCAGGGGTGTTTTCGAGTTGTTTGTAACCTCCTATTTTAAGCTTTTTAAACTCTTTACCTGGAGACAAAAACTTCATTATGGAGTTATACCTTTTTATTATTTGTCAGGATTCATTTTTCTGATCAATTTTCTAATACCTATACTGTCTTTATTAATGGAGGTTAATCCAATTAAAATGGATTTTTATTCATTTGCATTGGTGGGCCTTCCTTTAGTTGTTCAAATAATATTAGTGCGAAATTACGTCCAGCGATGGGTCATGGAGGATGAGGAAAGAGGGTTTCACATTGTGGGTGGGTTATTAATGATTGGGACCTGGTGGATTTTTATTGTAGGAATATTATATACTATTATTCGTAAAAAAGTTCCCTATGTTCCAACACCCAAAGACGACACGGAGGAGAATAACTGGCCGCTGAATATTCCAAACTTAATCGTTCTGGCCATATCCCTTTTTGCTATAGGTTACGGTTTATATACCGATTGGAATCCATACACGTTTGTAATGGCGGGGCTCGCCGGAATTAATTGCCTGATCCTTTGCTTTAATATAGCTGCTAGCAAGCAAGCATATTTAAGGGAACTAAAGAAGAAGTATAGGGTTATTAATATGTCGGCAAAACGTGCGTTTTATGCCCGCAAATTATTTTGGAAAATGCGAATTAAAGTTTATGCTGGGATTCGTCATATTGCTATTTTTCTAACGTTAATCACGATGGCGACTACTGGCTATTTAATACAATCCCGCAGTTCGCATTCTGCCCAAGTAACAACAACTGTAAAGACAAGTGAATTATTTTTAAATGGGATTTTCGCTCCTTCCTCTTCAAATGGACTGAGTTCGATTAAATTAATAGATAGTTATCAAACCCATTTTGATATTATCTCCTTATATATTCCGTGGGGTGAAAAAGAATCCAGCTATTTACCAGCGAGTGTTATTGATTCGATATATAAGAACGGTTCAACTCCGATGATCACATGGGAGCCCTGGCAAAATTTATTTAATAATTCTTCAAATGCAACCGAAGATCGAAAGGTGTTTCAAAAAATTGCGGCAGGAGATTATGATGAATATTTGTCTGTTTTCGCAAAACAAATACGTGAATTAGATCATCCAATTTTTATTCGCTTTGCACATGAAGCTGATAATCCATTTTACCCCTGGTCTGAACGTGGAGACAATACACCGCAGGAGTTTAAGAAAGCATGGAGATATGTGTATCAATATTTTGTAAAAGCAGGAGCATTCAATGCTATTTGGGTGTGGAATCCATGGAAAGCAACAGCCGTTATGGATTATTTCCCTGGCAAGGATTACGTTGACTGGATAGGGATAACAAATCTAAATTACGGTAGTAAAAGCCCCGATCAAAAATGGTATAGCATGGAAGAACTATACGCACCATTTCATAAACTGCCAGTCATCAATTCGGGAATTCCAGTAATGCTTGCTGAGATGGGGTCGATTAGATCGGATGGGCGTCAAGACGAATGGTTTAAAAATGCTGCAAGTTCTATCGGCAAGAAGTTTCCCGAAATAAAAGCGTTTGTATTATTTAACAGCGGGATTGATCAAAACGTACCGGTTAAGTCGAAAGATTTGCAATTAGATTGGAGAGTTTCTAACCCTGAAATTATATTAGCCAGTAAATTGTCGAGAAATATACCCCCCTTGGCACCTTTAAAAAGCCCATCTGCTATTTCGAAAAACCAGGCATTGACAGCGAGTGTTGGTGATAAATTAAATGGAATTAAAGGAATTAATTATACAAAAGGCTTAAACTGGACAAAAAATTACCATTCATTGAGGAACAAGGAAATAAACTCCGATTTTTATGAAATAAAGCAGATGGGGTTTAACACCATAAAGCGTTACGGCCCCGATGTATATGATTACAATATTTTTATGGCGGCCGCACGCTATAATCTCAATATTGTCTTTGGCTTCTACATCGATGATAATATAGATTTTTTAGATGATCAACAGGCAGTAGAAAAACTCGAAAAATCCATTTTAAAATCTGTGGCGGAACTCAAAGGAGATAAAAAAATAATCGCCTGGAACATAGCTAACACTCCACTGCAAAAATATCAATCCCGATATCCTAAACCTACTCTACTCTATCATCAATATGCTTATGCAAACTGGCTTAGAACACTAGTCAGAAAAATTAAATTGCAAGATCCGGAAAGGCCTGTTACTGTTGATGTTGAAGTGAAAGAAAGGCTTGCGGAGAATATAATTTTTATAAAAAATCTTGTACCTGAAATAGATGCTTTCGGACTCATTCGTAATAACAGCTCCAAAAAAGACATTGATTATCAATTGGGTGCTCCCTACTTTTTTAGTAAGATTCAAGCATCTGATTATCTTGATGAAAGCATTGAAAACAAAGGATTTTTTATCGCAGACTGGCAGGACCAGGAGAGAAGTGATCTTGTTTCATTCGAAGGTCTAAAAGATAACTGGGGAAGGAAAAAAATCTCCTTCCACCGGCTTCAAGACAGACTTAAAAAGCATTCTTCACATAAGTTGCTACCCAAAATTAAGATTCTTAGGCCAGCGGCAACAATTAATGCTAATTCGCATTACACTTATCACGCATTAGTGCTGGAAAATAATCAGTGGAAATTGGCTGATTCAGTACATAAAGATTTAACCTATAATTGGTATCTCGTTAAAACTGACCAGTTTGGTAACGCTATATCAATGAGGCTTCTGGAGTCAGGTCCGAATATATCATTTTACGCACCCATAAACCCAAAGCGATATCAGTTGTATTTAAATGCTTTTAAAGGCGAAGATGTTACTACTGCGAGGACTATTTTAAATATCCCACTATCATCTCCCGACAGCAAACAGTAATCAAGGTATATTTTTAATAACGGCACATTTGTTGTAAATGTGCAATCAGGTTTATTAACTAACTACAAGACGAACCTGGAAAAATATGCTATTTAGAAACCCATGCTCTGCACTCCTTCGATATTCCTATTTTAACTTCTTCAAAGCAACCAAACTTCTGCTCGTGACCGCTATAATTCCTATTTATTTGAGTTCTTGCTCAAGTCGCGATAAAGTTAGCACCATGAGTACTCAGCAAACGGTTGACAGTACGTATATCGCTTCTTACTTAAAGAAAGAGCCTAAATTCGCCAGCGAGTTAGACTGGGCTAAGAAATTTTACAGAGAGCGTAAGTATCAATTAGGCTGGTTCAAAGATAATAAGCTAGTTCCCCAGGCCGAACAAATGCTAAGTGTAATCGCAAAATCAGATGAAGATGGATTGAATCCAAAAGACTATCAAATAAAAGATTTTCCTAAGTTGTTTGATGACCTTGAGAAGGCGAAAAAAGACACCGGACTTTATAAGAATTTACAAAGGGATATCGACCTGGCATTATCTGGAACATATTTTGTTTGGGCGTCCGATTACTATCGCGGACGGGTTATTCCAATTGAGAATAAGAATATTGAGTGGGATGTTAAAAGAAATAAAATAAAGTTACATAAAGCACTGGCAACTGTATTACAATATCGAAAAAGTAAGTACAACTACGCCGATTTTCAACCTCTTCACAAAGATTATATTGCTCTTAAAAAAGCGTTAGCTGGTTATCGAAAACTAAAATCGGAAGGCGGATGGCCTCAGATACCCGCTGGAACAAAATTAAAAGCTGGTGAAAGTTCGCCTGCTGTAGCTCCGTTACGCCGCAGGCTTTTAGGCCATTCTGCCACAGTAGATTCCGCTAATACAAATACATATGATGCCGGTTTAGTGAGTGCTGTAAAATCATTTCAGAACAGCATGGGATTGAAGCCCGATGGTGAGCTTGGAGGTGAGACCGTTCGTTTGCTTAACGTTCCTATAGATAAGCGTATACAGTCTATTATTCTGAATATGGAGCGCTGGAGATGGATTCCAAAAACTTTTGAACCTGACTATCTATTAGTGAATATTCCAGAATACCGACTGTATGTTTATGAAAAGGGGCAGGAAAAAATGACAATGAGAGTGATTGTTGGAAAGACATTGAATTCGACGCCTGTTTTTAGCGATAAAATGGAATACGTTGTACTTTCTCCTTACTGGAATATTCCCTTCAGTATCTTAGAAAAAGAGTTAATACCGAAACTTATAGGAGATCCTGCATATTTGGAAAGAATGGATATGGAAGTGGTTGACAGTAAAGGTGGCCCAATAGACGCTGCTTCCATTGATTGGGCTTCTGTGAATGAATCGAACTTCAAATATATAGTAAGAAGGAGACCTGGACCAAGGAACGATTTGGGTGATGTGAAGTTTATCTTTCCAAATACAAATGATATCTACTTGCATGACACTCCGAACGACCAATTATTTAGTCAGGCAAGCAGAGGATTTAGTCACGGATGTGTCAGAGTTGAAAAACCAATAGATCTTGCAGTCCACCTGTTACGTAAAGTCCCCGGCTATAATCGTGAAAAAATTCAGAGTGTTATTTCTGATAGAAAAGAAAAGCATGTACAACTAAAACAAGTACTCCCAGTCTACCTTGTTTATTTTACCGCATGGGCTGATGCTAATGGCAATGTAAGTTTTCGTGATGATATCTATGGGCATGATAAAACTCTTGCACGCGAATATTTCAATTAAACATCTCAAGCTATAAGCATAAGATGTTTATAACATCAATTCCAAATTAAAGTCGGCCGGTGATTATTGTGGCCAAATTATTACCTTGCGGCCTAACTATTAACACTAATAATGAAAGAGGTATATATTGTATCTGCGGTACGAACACCTATTGGTAGTTTCGGGGGAAGTTTATCTTCTATTTCAGCTACTAAGCTGGGAGCCACAGCTATTAAAGCCGCTGTCGAAAAGGCGGGTATCGACCCTTCCGCTGTTGAAGAGGTTTTTATGGGAAATGTATTATCCGCTAATTTAGGTCAGGCACCTGCTACACAGGCGGCAAAGTTTGCCGGCTTGCCAGATGTTCCATCTACTACGGTCAATAAAGTTTGTGCTTCCGGCACTAAAGCAATTATGTTTGGGGCACAAAGCATCGCTCTTGGCTTGAATAATATTGTTGTAGCAGGCGGAATGGAAAGCATGAGTAATGTTCCCTATTATCTTGACAAAGCTCGTAACGGTTATCGTCTGGGTGATGGTCAGATAACGGATGGCTTGGTTAAAGACGGATTATGGGATGTTTACAATAATTACCATATGGGGTCTGCAGCCGAACTTTGCGCCAGCGAGTGTAATATTAGTCGTGAGGACCAGGATGCTTATGCAATAGAATCCTACAAAAGGTCACAACAGGCTCAAAGTAGTGGAAAATTTGATAATGAAATATCACCAGTTGAAATAACGGATCGAAAAGGTGAGGTAACTTTATTATACATTGATGACGAACCTGCAACAGTCAAATTCGAAAAGGTTTCTTCATTGAAGCCGGTTTTCAAGAAAGACGGTACGGTGACTGCCGCTAATGCCTCAACTTTAAATGATGGTGCAGCAGCGCTAGTGTTAATGAGTAAAGAGAAGGCAGAGGAGCTCGGTATAAAACCAATTGCCAGGATTTTAGGTTACGCCGATGCTCAACAAGCACCTGAATGGTTCACTACCGCGCCGGCTAAAGCAATCCCGCTAGCGTTAAAAAATGCCGGAGTTGATGCAAATCAAGTAGATTTTTATGAGATCAATGAAGCATTCTCTGTAGTCGCACTTGCTAACAATAGGGAATTGAGCCTCGATGCTTCTAAAGTAAATGTGAACGGTGGTGCTGTTTCATTGGGGCATCCACTTGGTGCTTCAGGCGCACGGATAGTTGTGACCCTGTTAAATGTATTACAGCAAAATGATGGTAAAATTGGTGTTGCAGGAATCTGTAACGGCGGCGGCGGAGCGAGTGCACTTGTTGTAGAGATCCTACGTTAGATTAAAAATGAAATATTTAGCGTTCATATGGTTTCTGTTATTAGCTTTTGGGCCTGATATCAGTATGGCCCAACATTCCGATGATACCGACAATCGAAAAAAGTTGAATGTTTGGCAGGATAGCCTAAAAAAACTCAGTTTCAATATTTTCAATAATAATAGTGAACCGGAAAGATATAATGCGAGTTATACATTCATAAAAACTCTTGTTAGCGCGCTAAAAACCCCTAATTCTTTTAATTTCAATTTTGATTCACTCAAAGCTATCTCAGTTCAAACTCCTCCGGATAGAAAGTTTAAAATCTTTAGTTGGCACGTCATGAATAATGATGGTACCTACCGTTATTATGGCACTATTCAAATGAATAATTCGGACGGTAAGCTTGAAATGTTTCCGTTGATTGATTTCACCGCCGACATAAAAAACCCAGCTGACACTATCACGGATAACGGAAAGTGGTTTGGTGCCCAGTATTATAGTATTATTCCTGTCACAACCAATGTGCCAACTCCTTACTATGTACTATTAGGATGGAAGGGTAACAATGTTAAATCCAATAAGAAGGTAATCGAAATCCTGCATTTTAAAGATAAAAAACCTGTTTTCGGCATGCCCGTCTTTGATGGTGATAAAAATGCTGCCGGATTAAAGCGCATAATTTTCGAATATACCCGCCGCGCATCTATGGTTCTAAATTATGATCCGAAACGAGGAATAATTGTATTTGATCATCTTGCTCCTCCTGACCCAAAGTTAGAAGGGAGATATGATCTTTACGGTCCTGACTTTTCTTATGATGGCTATAAAATTCAGAATGGGCTTCTTAAATTGGTTTCGGATCTAAAACTAGAGAACCCGCCAACTGACAAGGATGATCAATTTAATGATCCCCGGAAGCTTAAGGGTACGGGTGGTGGCCAATAATCGCACTAAACAGATAGGATTGCGATAGAAATTTTGTTCATTAATCTTTTTAAAAATATTAATTCGTATTCTTGAGGTCTTGCCTGCTTTTCAAGTGGCAAGATTTTTTTGTTTAAAATAAACCCCTATTCCTGACTAATGGCAGAGATTGCTAATGTAAAACATCCTAAAGGCTTATATGTCTTGTTTTTCACTGAAATGTGGGAACGTTTCGGCTATTACCTGATGCTCGGCATCCTCTTTTTATACTTGACAGATACCTCGAAAGGTGGTGTGGGCCTGGGCCGCGCAGAAGGATCTGATATCGTGGGTACTTACCTTGGATTAGTGTATTTAACACCTTTTCTTGGCGGGCTGATTGCAGACAGAATATTGGGATACCGCAAATCTATTTTAATCGGTGGCGTATTAATGTCGCTAGGTTACTTTGGCCTTGCCATTCCGGGCATGACATACTTTTGGTTATCTGTCCTTCTCATAATCGTTGGAAATGGTTTCTTTAAACCTAACATCTCTACCCTTCTGGGTAATTTATACTCAACGGATGAAAGAAAACATTTAAAAGACTCAGGCTACAACATTTTTTATATGGGTATAAACCTGGGTGCATTCATATGCAACTTTGTGGCCGCCTATATGCGGAATGAGTATGGATGGGGGTATGCTTTTGGTGCCGCAGGGGTAGGAATGCTCGTCGGGGTGCTTTGGTTCCTGGCCGGCACAAAGCATATTAAAGAAGCAGACATTCGTAAACCGGCTAATCCGGAAGATATGCCAGTCTCAAAAGTTGTTTGGCTCATCTTTTTACCCGCTATTATTGTTGGAGCTTTGGGCTGGTTTATCCCGGGTAATATCTTCGGGTCAGATTCTACAGATGCATTTATCTTAGCCTGTTTACCTATTATCGGTTTTTATATAAACTTGCTTGTAAAATCAAATAAAGAAGATAAGTCCAGAGTTGGAGCATTACTGGCAATATTCGCCGTCGTTGTAGTCTTCTGGGCTGTATTCAAACAAAACTCGTCAGCTCTTACTATCTGGGCGGAAACCTATACTGACAGGCAGATCCCTCAACAGGCAAGTCCTGTACTGAAACCATTTGGTATGGTACAGGAACTAAGCACTGCACCGGATTCTTTTCCAAAGTATGATTCCTATTTCCGAGTCGAGAAAACATCTGAAGGAGTTCCGGTAAATATCTTATCTCCGAATCCTTATTTTCAAAACCTGCCTCAGCAGGATTGGCCACAATCCAAAGAAAAAAGTTTAAAGCTTATATCTACAGAGATTTTTCAGTCGGTCAATCCGTTCTTTATAATTCTTTTAACCCCGCTTGTGATCAGTCTTTTCAGCTTTTTAAGAAGGCGAAACGCTGAACCATCTACGCCAGCAAAAATTGGTTACGGACTTTTAATCACGGGCCTATCTACATTGATTATGGCAGCTGCAGTTTGGAGTACAGATATGACAACTGAAAAAGCTTCTGCATGGTGGTTAATCGGTTCCTATGCTGTGGTCACAATTGGGGAATTATTCCTCTCTCCTATTGGTTTATCTCTTGTTTCTAAAGTTTCGCCAACCCGACTCACTTCTTTGATGATGGGCGGGTGGTTCCTTGCCACCTCTATAGGTAACAAACTCTCCGGGGTTCTCGCTTCATTGTGGGATACTTATGACCACAAAGCAAACTTCTTCCTCGTAAATTTTGCAGCCTGCACACTAGCAGGTCTTATCATTTTTGCCATGATTAAATGGCTAAGGGGAATTATCAATAAACATGCTTAATTTAAGCCACTAAATAATCTAAAATATACTAATCACTTAAAATGGATCAATCAGAAATCCTTCATCCTGAAGAACTACAGATCGTCAAAAAGGGTCATCCTAAAGGTTTATACGTACTGTTTGCAACTGAAATGTGGGAACGTTTCAGTTATTATGGAATGCGAGCGCTACTCGTGCTCTATCTCACTGCTCAAATCGTAAATGGAGGGTTTGAACTTGACAGAACATCAGCATTAGAAATATATGCGATTTTTACGGGCCTCGTTTATCTTACTCCCATTATCGGTGGCTTGCTTGCCGATAAGGTTCTGGGCCAAAGAAAGGCAATATTTATAGGGGGCATTTTAATGGCCTTAGGTCAATTTACCCTTACATATTCCCAAACCGGCGACGTTGAAGCTCGTACATGGTTATTACATCTCGGCCTTGGTGTTTTAATCGTAGGTAATGGATTTTTCAAGCCAAATATTTCAACAATAGTCGGAAAATTATATTCGGACCACGACCCTCGTAAGGATTCAGCTTTTACCATTTTTTATATGGGAATCAACCTTGGGGCTTTTCTGGCTCCCTTAGTATGTGGCTATCTGGCTGTAGAATTTGGATGGGCTTACGGTTTTGGTGCTGCTGGCGTAGGCATGATCATCGGAACAGTTTGGTTTGCAGTTCAGGGTCGTTTATTAGGAAATGTAGGCTTTGCTCCGGATCGTGATATACAATCAAAGACCCAATTAACATTAGCAGGAAAAGATTGGTCTCATATTACCTTATATGTTGTTGGATCTTTAGCTGTTGTTTATGGCTTACTTATATTATGGGGGAATTTGGGTGAGAGCGCGAAATCTTTGTTAACTACAGTTATGGCAGTAATTGGAGTGCTAGCGCTTGCTTATATCATCTTTAGCAATACTAAAGGAAGTATTGAATGGAAACGTGTTGGTGTGATCTTCATACTCTGCTTTTTTAATATATTCTTCTGGGCTGGTTTTGAGCAAGCCGGGGGAACTTTCAATCTGTTTGCAGAAAGTAATACTGATAGAATGATCTTCGGGTGGGAAATGCCGGCTGCATGGTTTCAATCAGTAAACTCAATCTGGATTATATCCTTAGCTCCGGTTGTCTCCGTGTTGTGGCTCAGCTTATCGCGGATTGGAAAGAATCCGAATATTCCGGTAAAATTTGCGATTGCCTTACTGTTCCTCGGGATAGGATTCGTTGTTATGAGCGCTGCTAACGCAGCCTCTCAGGGTGGCAATTTAGTAAGTCCTATGTGGCTTGTTTTAGTTTACTTCCTACACACAGTAGCCGAACTTTGTTTATCCCCTATCGGACTATCAATGATCTCCAAACTCTCGCCACAAAAAATAGTGTCGGTAATGATGGGATTATGGTTTGCGTCTATTGCACTTGCTAATTACATGGCCGGAGTGCTCGAAGCCATACTTAAAAATAATTTTCCGGATATGGAACTATTCAGTTTCTTAACGCTGACTTCAATATGCGCAGGTATTATTCTGCTGCTGCTTTCACCAGTCCTTAAGAGACTAATGAGTGGTGTGAGTTAAAACGTTCTAACTCAACTAAAAACTCGTGATTTACATACATCACGAGTTTTTTATTTTTATCCCCTATCTTAGCCGCTTATAAAATGAGTATACGTGTTATCAGACAGCCTTGTTCTAATTCCTACCTACAACGAAAAAGAAAATATTGAAAAGATTATTCGTACAGTTTTCTCATTGCCAGAAGATTTCCATATACTAATTATCGATGATGGCTCGCCGGACGGTACCGCCGATATTGTGAAACATTTACAGGGTGAATTTTCAGGGAAATTATATATAGAAGAAAGAAAAGGAAAACTGGGATTAGGTACGGCATATATCCACGGATTTAAGTGGGCTTTAGAAAAGGATTACCAATTCATCTTTGAGATGGATGCCGACTTTTCCCACAATCCCATTGATCTGATCCGGCTAAAGCAAGCTTGTATTGAGGGCGCTGATGTAGCAATAGGGTCCAGATATGTACAGGGTGTTAATGTCGTGAACTGGCCAATGAGTAGAGTTCTAATGTCGTATTTTGCTTCTGCCTACGTTAGATTGATCACTCGTATTGACATTCAGGACGCGACAGCAGGGTTTAAATGCTATCGTCGCAAGGTCCTTGAAACCATCAATCTGGACAAGATCAAATTCATTGGCTATGCTTTTCAAATCGAAATGAAATTCACAGCCATAAAATATGGTTTTAAGGTGGTGGAAGTGCCAATCATTTTCACCGATCGCACGGAAGGTACATCAAAGATGAGCACGAAGATCTTTCAGGAAGCTTTCCTTGGAGTCATTCGCATTAAAATAGACAGCTGGTTCCGTAAATATCCTAATCCTAGAAAATAGATTTAGAATATTAGATTTGACAACTACACGTTACATAGATATTGAGCATACCTGATACCTAGCCTCCATACCTCCATACCTCATACCTCATACTGATCTAACCATGAATGAACATCTCGATCCTAACCAGGAAAATCTTTCATCAACCGAACGGGAGATAGAAAAGGTATTGCGGCCACAGGTTTTTGAAGATTTCACAGGTCAGTTTAAGATCCTGGAGAACCTACGGATTTTTGTGCAGGCTGCAAAGTTGCGCGGCGAAGCTTTGGATCATGTGCTCTTACACGGCCCCCCAGGTTTAGGCAAAACAACTCTCTCCTACATCATTGCCAATGAAATGGGCGTGAACATACGCGTCACGTCCGGGCCTGTACTAGACAAGCCCGGTGACCTCGCCGGACTGCTTACTAATCTGGAAATGGGCGATATTCTGTTTATTGACGAGATCCACCGTTTGAGTCCACTGGTTGAAGAATATTTGTATTCCGCAATGGAAGACTTCAAGATCGACATCATGCTGGAGACCGGTCCAAACGCCCGATCCGTACAGATTTCACTTAACCCCTTTACGCTAATAGGCGCTACAACCCGATCCGGTTTATTAACTGCTCCTTTGAGAGCCAGGTTCGGGATTAATTCCCGTTTGCAATACTATGATGCAAAACTACTCACTACTATAGTGTTGCGCTCATCTCAAATTTTAAAAACCCCGATTAGTGATGAAGGTGCCTATGAAATTGCCCGACGGAGTCGGGGAACGCCCCGAATTGCCAATGCACTATTACGCCGTACGCGTGATTTTGCGCAGATCAAGGGTAATGGTAGTATAGACACTGAAATCGCAAACTACGCCCTGAATGCGTTAAATGTAGACCAACATGGCCTTGATGAAATGGATAATAAAATATTAACAACCATTATCGACAAATTTAAAGGCGGACCGGTAGGCCTTAAAACAATTGCTACTGCAGTTGGCGAGGATGAAGGTACCATCGAGGAGGTGTACGAGCCTTTCCTGATTCAGGAAGGATATTTAATGCGAACATCAAGGGGAAGAGAATGCACAGAGAATGCATATAAGCACTTAGGAAGAATAAAGCATGGGGGAAATCCCTCGTTATTTTAACAATTTTCTCCACATAAAAACAAGAAAGGCGCCTGACAGCGCCTTTCTTGTTTTACATTAAATTTTCTACTCTTAATAAAGTGTAAATTCAACACGTCTGTTTTTCTGACGTCCTGCATTAGTTTTGTTAGTAGCAATTGGCTGACTCTCGCCGTACCCGGTAGCTTCAATTCTAGATGCATTGGCGCCCTGGCTTACTAAGTAAGACTTAACTGATTCAGCACGATCTTTTGATAATTTTAAATTAGCAGCATTGCTACCAACATTATCAGTATGACCAGCCAATTTCAGGCTAAAGTCTTTTGTTTTTAGCAACTCAGCAACGTTATTTAGAGAAGGATAAGAGGTAGATCTGATAGTGGCCTTTCCAAAATCAAATTCAAGGTTACGAATCGCTTCAGCAACAACCCTTTTGTCTTCTTCTGTAACAACTACTCTCACAGGATTAACCGTAGTAATTTTTAAAGGACAACCAGCTCCATCAACTTGGGCTCCTTGCGGCGTATCAGGACATTTATCAAAGTGATCAGAAACACCGTCTTTATCCGAATCATTTAAAAACTTTTTCCAATCTGCTTCAATTTGAGCCAGGCGCTGTGCGCTACTTGCCCGTTCTGCTTCCAGTTGACTTTTCAACTCAGCATTACGAGTGATGTAGTCGTTTTCCATTGTCGCAACCGGGTTATAAGTTGCAAGCTGAGGTTTCGATTTTTTCCCAAGAGCAAATTCCAGACCGATCTGTCCATACGAAAACTTATCATCCTGGGGTCTGTTATGATATCCGTCCAAATTGTCACCATCAACAAAATTCATCGTATATCCCAAATCAAGGTTAACTCCCTGAGACAAATTAAATTTCGCTCCGACGCCTACCGGGAAGAAGATCTCATTCACATTTCCGTCGGTCTTAAACTGTGATTGCTGACCCGCATTATCTGTAAGATCGATATTATACCCCAGCACTCCGGCACCGGCGCTAACATATGGAATAATCACATTTTTACGATTCATCCAGTATATATTAGCAAGACTAAGCTGTGCGCTTAAACTTCCGGAATATTTTAAACTGGTTTCATAAGCATCATAAGGACTTGTTGTAACAATGCCACTTTCCCATGGTTCGCTGTTATCACCTTCCAATTTTCCCGCAAGAAAATCAGCTTTTATTCCCAGAGCTGGAATTATTTGCTTTTTGATGTATGCGCCATAACCTAACTGAGGCTTCCAGGTGGTAAAATCGTTCTTTCCAAAAGGAAGTGTAGGGCTAAGCACACCGGCATTCAAACCCACTGACCATGTTCTGAAGGAACTTGCCGGAGCGAAAGGTTTTATCTCTGAAGACGAAACCAAGGTTGTGTCCTGAGCATATAAACTTCCGGACGCTAACAAAGCAGCTGCAAGAGTTAAATTTTTTAGAGAATTTGAAATCATATCGTTTGTTTGTTTGTTACAGCCCCTCCCTATCAATAGATGTACCATAACAGCATTTCAATTGATCTATCCGGAAAAACAACATGTGATGTGGTACTTGAATTCATATTCTATTCCTTCTCGATAATTTCAAGATATCTGTTAATGTATTCCGACAGCTTCCTGCGCCTGTATTGCATAATAAAACGGGGATGGTCCAGTGCATCAATCCGCTTAAAGAAGCGATGCTCCTCGTTTAGCCTTTTAAGATATTGCAGATTTTTCCCACTGCCAAGGCAGATACATCGGTTTCTGTCAGCACCAAAACTTACCTGCTTTGTCATCCATTTCGCCATTAGAGGAGACAGTTGTTGCATAAGGTCCGTATCATCATAGTAATTTAAGTTCTTACCGTTCCTTGTGAATCCTAACGGAATCATAGAAGTAAAATAAAAGTCACTGTAAAATTTAGCTACGCCTCCGTACTCCTGAATGACCTGGTAAATAAAGTCAGCTGACAATTCCGCTTTCCCCGCCAGCTGATGTTCAATTCCGCAGACTCGTCTCAACTTATCGGGATCGGTAAAAGGAACACCGGTTAAGCCTCCGCCGAAGCGACCTGGATTTATTCCAATCAGGAATGTTCGCGGCTGATCATCTGAATAAAACTTTCGGTAAAAAGTTGAAGATACTCCTGATATTTCGGACAGCAAATGAGGTTGCATCAATTCAATTCCTTCAGGTAAGTGCTTTGGAAGCTGAATAGTTTGATAAAATTGAATGACTTTCTCTGCGAAATTATTCATTGCAAACTGACGTCTTAATAGAATAAATAAGGATTGCTTATCTGCAAATTAACATTTATTATCTTTGCAAATATCCCATGCAAACCAATCACAAGGCATATTCTGATCTTATAAAACAAAAGGCCATAGAGCTAGGGTTCCTATTCTGCGGTATTTCTAAGGCAGGATTCCTGGAGGAAGAAGCACCTCGTCTGGAAAACTATCTAAAAAATGGGTACCACGGCGAGATGAGTTATATGGAAAATCACTTTGACAAACGGTTGGATCCTACTAAACTCGTCGATGGCGCTCAATCGGTCATCTCCGTAGCATTAAATTATTTCCCTGAACAGACCCAAAGTGATTTTGAAGCTCCGAAGATTAGTAAATACGCTTATGGTGCCGATTATCATTTTGTGATAAAGGATAAATTGAAAGAGTTAATGAACTTCATCCATGAAAGCATTGGCGAGGTCAACGGCCGCGCGTTCGTTGATTCGGCTCCGGTGCTCGACAAAGCCTGGGCCCAAAAGGCAGGCTTTGGATGGATTGGGAAGAACACGAACCTTATCAATAAAAATACAGGATCTTTTTTTTTCCTCGCAGAACTTATCGTAGATCTTGAATTGGAATATGATATCGCTCCCGCGCAAGATCATTGTGGCACTTGCACTCGATGTATTGATGCCTGCCCTACCGATGCTATTGTAGCTCCCTATATTGTTGATGGAAGTCGATGCATTTCCTATCTAACCATCGAGCTAAAAAACGAACTGCCAAAAGAATTTGCAGGCAAAACGGAAAACTGGATGTTTGGGTGCGATATCTGTCAGGATGTCTGCCCCTGGAATAAATTTTCAATAATCAACAGTGAACCGGCATTTCAACCCCACCCCGATCTTTTAATTATGAGCCGCCAAGACTGGGAAGAAATAAGTGAAGACGTGTTTCAAAAAGTCTTCAAAAATTCCGCGGTAAAGCGCACCAAATTTGCTGGTTTGAAGAGGAATATTCAATTCTTGAAATCAGCTGATTAAGCTGTTTCAAGAATTGACCAACCGTCTTTAATATTTTGAAGGAGAAAAAATATGATCCGAAGAGGAACACAGTGCTCCATCAATCTATTTTCCGAACTTCATTTTTAACTGTTCAAGCATGTCGGTATTTATCGGCTTGGCTTCTTCCTTTACTCTTGGCGTTAAAGCCTCAGATCGTTCCTGAGGTTTATTCCTGGGCTCGATAGAAATCTTTGTTTGAGTTTCAACTTTCAGCCGTTCTTTCTTTCCATTCCAACGGATCCATATCTTCTCCAAACAGCGCTTGGTATACAACGGGAAGTCGCCTTTCTGCATCCACGAATAATAGCTTGGCTCCATCTGGAATACTTCCTCAACACACTTACCCTTGTGTTTACCAAAGTTGATCAGTTCGACACCGTGCTCATTATAAACCATCCTACCTGCAAAATCCACAGGCCTGCTAAGATTTGTAAAAGCATGTAACGCATCTACATCATTCTTGACGGGTATTGATTTATTTCCTTTTTTGTCCTCCCATTCAACATTCTCATACTTCGCTAATTGACCTAGTAGAACTTCGTAAGTTGCTTTAATATCAGCCTCGGCAGAATGGGCGTTCTCGATTGCCTTACCACAGTAGAACTGGTAGGCAGCCCGAAGAGTACGCTGTTCCATCTGGTGAAAAATATTCTGCACATCTACAAACCGGCGATTTTCAAGGTCGAAGTTTACTCCAGCCCTGATAAACTCCTCCATTAACATGGGAATATCAAACTTGTTGGAGTTATATCCGGCAAGATCTGAATCATCCATGAAGCGCGCCAGCTCTTCGGCTACTTGCTTGAAGGACGATTCGTTTTTAATATCCTCATCATATATTCCATGCACCAGCGATGATTCTAGTGGAATAGGAACTCCGGGATTAATTCGCAAAGTCTTTATTTGTTCGGTGCCGTCGGGCATCGCTTTCAATATCGAGATTTCTACAATTCTGTCTGATGCAATGTTAACGCCAGTAGTTTCCAGGTCAAAAAAGGCAAGAGGGCGTTTTAAATTTAACTTCATTTTACTTAACTAAAGATTAGAATACCAAGCAATATGCCAACAATCATACTCAAATACATCAAAATTTCAGTGGTGGCAAATCGCTTGTACTTTGTCCAGAAGGTGTAATCCGCTTTTGGCTTGTTCATTATATTTGAGGCAATTTGATTGCCGTGTGCAAATTTAAGAATTATACCCATAACCTCGCCGCTCTTTTCACACTGTACCCTGCTGGCATGTTTTCAGGGATTATAGCTGCCGGCTCGCGAAAAGTATTTATAGTACCAGGGGTCTTTCAAATCACTGATAATAATGCCTTTGCTGGTGGAGGCATGCACAAATTTGTTGTTTTGCAGGTAAACACCAACATGACTGAATTTCTTGCCCTCAAAATCAAAAAATACCAGGTCACCTTCCTCCAAGTTCCCTTCATATTTACGCTTTACCTGTACGGCCATCTGACTAGCTACCCTGGGAAGTGATTGATCGTATATCTCCTTGTGCAATAGTGATGTAAACCCCGAGCAATCAATCCCCCGCTTGTCCATTCCTCCTGTACGATGTGGTACCCCCATCCAACTATCTATAAAACGATAAAGCTTTTCGTTATGAAGCCGGTTTTTAGATACACCCAACACTGTAGCATATTTATCCCTCAGACTACCTGAAAAACTGGTGTTTCTAGCTTTAGATGAATCTGTTGCAATCTTTCTGCTTTTACAGGATGAAACGGCTAAAATTGATACTAGCAAGGCGAATAAAATCTGACATCCACTCCTGTTTAAAAATCCCATGCTGCCAATTTCGGCTAATAAAATCTTCGGTACAAACGAAGGTTACTCACATCGGTGGATTACGAAGGATTCAGAAAAATTCCAAATCGTTCATGTTAAGTTTTATTCGTTTTTTAAGTTAGGTAAGTTCGTTTAATTTCCAACGTTTCGTCCGTTGAATTCATCATTCAAAAACCGTAACTTTTATATACTAAATTTTTATCCCATGAAAAAGATACTCATGCTCTTTGCCTTCATTCTTTTATGTAGTCAAGGAATTTCAATCGCCCAAACACCAGATTACAAGGTGGTATTTGACCTCACCAGTAGGGATACAAACACTCACTCCACAGTGATCCGCTGGCTAAAAGGTATATCCAAATCAGATCCGGCAGCACAGATGGAAGTAGTTTTTTACGGTAAATCCTTGGATATGGTAGTTGCGGACCGTTCAACGGTTGCCGAGGATGTAAAAAAGCTGGCCATGAACAAAAACATAGCCTTCAAAGTGTGCGAAATTGCTATGAAAAATCAGCAGGTTAAAAAAGAACAATTATTGCCTGGCGTGCAGACCGTACCTGATGGAATCTATGAGATCGTTGCGAAACAACATCAAGGTTGGGGTTATATTAAATCGGGCATGTAGATATGCGCGACAGGTGTAGAGTAATTATAAGTTGTTACCCCTTGACCTAAAAAGTCAAGTTGATTGCACTAATTCTTGAGAATTCTTTGAATCTCATCTAGCTTCATTAGTGCTTCCACAGGTGTGAGCGTATTAACATCCAGGTTATTTAACATATCACGAATCTTAATCAGGATTGGATCATCAATAGAAAACATTTGAAGCTGGTAAGCCTGCTGCTGAATTTTTTTGATGCTATCCTTCACGTGTTCACCCCCCGTGCGCTCTTGTTCAAGCCGTTTAAGTATTTCATGAGCCCGACCAACCAACTTTGATGGCATACCAGCCATTTTAGCTACGTGAATACCAAAGCTGTGTTCGCTGCCGCCGGGAACCAGCTTACGCAAAAAAATTACCCTATTGCCGACTTCCTTTACAGAGACATTGAAATTTTTGATTCTGTTAAATGAGTTGCTCAATTCATTCAATTCATGATAGTGCGTAGCAAATAAGGTTTTAGCTTTAGCCGTCGGATGATTATGCAGATACTCCGCAATAGACCAGGCAATGGAAATTCCGTCGTATGTACTGGTACCACGACCTATTTCATCCATTAAGATCAAACTTCTATCGGATAGATTATTGAGAATACTGGCTGTCTCATTCATTTCAACCATAAAGGTTGATTCGCCTGTAGTAAGATTATCAGAAGCTCCTACCCTGGTAAATATCTTATCTACTATACCGATCATGGATTCTTTTGCCGGAACGAAACATCCCATCTGGGCCATCAGCACAATTAACCCTGTTTGTCGCAACAGCGCCGATTTACCAGCCATATTGGGCCCTGTAATAATAATGATCTGCTGGCTTTCACTATCCAGGAAAACGTCATTGCAAATATATTCCTCCCCCTGAGGCAACGTTTTCTCAATTACCGGATGCCTGCCACCTTTTATATCAATCACACTCCCAGTGTTAATCCGGGGCTTGACATAATAATTTTTGATCGCCAGTGTTGCAAAATTTAGCAAGACATCCAGCTGAGCAACAAGCTGGGCATTCAGCTGAATGGGCTTTATGAAGTCGCTCAGAGCAATAACCAGTTCATTATATAACCGGGTTTCAATGGTAAGAATTTTCTCTTCCGCTCCTAGTATCTGCTCTTCGTACTCCTTTAGTTCCGGGGTGATGTAACGCTCTGCATTCACCAACGTCTGTTTTCGCAGCCAGTCGGCAGGCACCTTATCTTTATGCGTATGTGTGACTTCTAAATAATACCCAAACACATTGTTGAACGCAATTTTTAATGAAGGGATACCTGTGATTTCAGCTTCCCGCTTTTGCATATCCAGCAAATATCCTTTCCCACCGAAGGCAATTTTCCGAAGCCGGTCTAATTCTTCATCTACCCCATCGGCAATGACGCCCCCTTTGATTATTAATACCGGAGGATCTGCTTGCAGGCAGGTTTCAATCTTATCTCTTATGCTGAGGCAATGATTGATTTGTTCAGCAATCAGCGTTAACGATGTATTATCTGTCTTCTCACATAGCACCTTAATATTTGAAGTCGCATGTAAAGCGCGCTTCAACTGCATCACCTCCCTTGGGTTAGCCTTCAACAATCCGATCTTTGAAATTAGTCTTTCCAGATCACCAATCTGTTTGATTTCGTGCAACAGATTCTCACGAAGCTGGTCATCTTCAACTAAGAACTCCACTACATCTAAGCGCTCTTCAATTGGTTTTTGCTCTTTCAAGGGCATAACCATCCAACGGCGTAGCAGACGGGCGCCCATTGGCGAGCAGGTATGGTCAAGCACATCAACCAACGAAACCGCATTTTCATTAGATGAGCCGATGAGTTCCAAATTACGAATAGTGAACCTGTCGAGCCACATGAAACGCTCTTCTTCGATCCGTGAAATAGATGAAATATGCTGTAAATTTCGATGCTCCGTTTCATTCAGATAATGCAGCGCAACCCCAGCGGCTGTTATAGCAAGGTTCAGACGATCAATTCCGAAACCTTTTAATGATTTAACATCAAAATGTTTGAGCAGGGATTCCTGCGCATAGTCGCCGCTATAAGCCCAATCGTCAAGCTGGTAAGTATAAAAGCGGTCACCGAATAATTCGGTGAAGTCACGATGACGGCTCTTTTGAAAAATCACTTCGCTTGGCTTAAAGCTTTGCAACAGTTTGTCGGCATAATCTGTATTGCCCTGGGCAACTAAAAATTCGCCGGTAGAGATATCCAGAAAAGCTAGGCCAACCTGGTTCTTTTCAAAATATAGCGACGCTAAATAGTTATTAGATTTTTGTTGAATAATATTATCACTATATGAAACTCCCGGGGTAATTAATTCCGTAACCCCACGTTTAACAATAGTCTTGGTGGTTTTTGGATCCTCAAGCTGATCGCAGATGGCGACGCGCTGACCAGCCCTTACTAATTTTGGCAGATAGGTTTCTAAAGAATGATGTGGAAAACCTGCCAATTCGATAGGTGTGCCATTATTGCTGCCACGTTTTGTTAATACTATGCCTAAGATTCCGGCAGCTTTAACAGCGTCCTGACCAAAAGTCTCATAAAAATCTCCAACCCGGAACAACAGCAAAGCGCCAGGATATTTGGCCTTTATTGTATTGTATTGAAGCATTAAGGGTGTTTCTTTCTGATCAGTCTTTGCCAAAGTTATATTTTTAAGAAGGCGTAAAGTTAATGCATTGGAACTGCTTTGTCCGCTGTGTGGAAAAATGAAACCGTAGACACGTGTCGTTTGATAAAATCTTAATAGAACATTCAACCTCCAACAAACACAATCCATAGAATCCCCTATTTGTTAAAATATGTGAAATAATTTTAGGTATACGAAATGATTCGTATTATTGTATACGAAACTATTCGTACAACTAATTATGAAAGTTAAACCGACAGCAAGTGAGCTTGAAATATTACAGATACTTTGGAAGAATGGGGAAAGTACTGTACGTGAAGTAAATGAAGAGCTAACCCGGGATCGGGAGGCAGAAGTTGGTTATACCACTACTCTTAAACTCATGCAGATAATGCATGACAAAGGGCTTGTAGAAAGGGACACCAGCTGCAGAACGCATAAATACAAACCCCTCATTACGCATGCCCATACCAGCCAGGGAATTCTTCAAACCCTTATTGATACGGTATTCAATGGCTCTACTTCTCAGCTGGTAATGCAGGCTTTAAGTAATAAGAACTCCTCGAAAGAAGAAATCAAAAAAATAAAAGAATATCTGGATCAATTAGAAAAAAAGTAAGGTCATGTATGCATCCCCGTTATTTGCAGCTTTGAGTCAGTCTATCTTCGCTTCGTTGGCTTATGGTCTGATCATCTATGTGTTACTAAAGATCGCTCTACTCGTTTTTCGAGACCTAAGCTCGTCATGGCGTTACAATTTGCTCTATAGCTGCCTGGTGCTGGTTTTTGCGTCCTTTATAATTTCAGTTCACAAATATTATAGCTCTGCTCCGGTCGATGCTGAAGGCCTGGCAGAAAGTGTACCGACAACCTATTCTGAAGTTTCTGTACTCTCATGGAATCAGCTAGCCATCCCCTACTCTTTGTGGCTGGGATGGGCTTACATTGCTGGGCTGCTCTCGCAGGCTATTTTTCTGGTGATAGCATTGCATAGCTTAAATATTAATAAATTAAAAAGTAGCATTCCGGCAACAATCTATTGGATTGAACGTCTGGACAATCTGAAATTGAAACTCGGAGTTTCGAAATCAGTTAGACTACATGTCTCCGACAAACTCCTCATACCGTTTACAGCCGGCTTTTTAAAACCCGTTATCTTATTCCCACTGGCCACAATTAATCAGTTGACCACTGATCAGGTTGAAGCAATTTTAATACATGAACTGGCTCACATTAAACGGCATGATTACCTGATCAATATACTTCAGCGGGTAATGGAAATTGTACTCTTTTTCAACCCGATAATTTGGCTCCTGTCAAAAGAAATCAGGTCAGAGCGAGAAAACTGTTGTGATGATGTAGTTGTTCAATGCACCGATAATCCAAAAGATTATGCGAGAGCGTTAGCACTAATTGAGGAATATCGAATTGATACAAGCGGTCTCGCAATGTCGATATCCGGAAGCAAGGAATTTAATCTGTTAAACCGAATCAAAAATATAACCAAAATGAAAGCTCAAAACCAAAGTTCTAAGCAAAAATTGTTTGCTTTACTCAGTATTATTGCCATCAGCTTGTCGTTAGCGTGGATTATACCTGCAGACACCACAAAAAATAGTGCTTCGAAAAAGAATCTGCAAATTAAAGCTCAAAGGCTAAAGACTGTCCCTCCGGTACCCCCCGCTCCACCAGCACCGGTGCCAGTCCTACCTCCCCTTGATACCGTTCTACCTCCAAAAGTCCCGGCACCACCAAAATTTGACCCATCTGAAGCACCCGTTCCACCAGCTCCGATTGATACCAATGAGTTGAAAAGTCTTTTCAGCAGCCCGGAGTGGAAAAAACAAATGGAAGAGATGAAGATATCCACCGAGGAAATGAAAAAACAATTCAGCAGCACGGAGTGGAAAAAACAAGTGGAAGAGATGAAGATATCCACCGAGGAAATGAAAAAACAATTCAACAGCCCGGAGTGGAAGAAACAAATGGAAGACATGAAGATATCCGCCGAGGAAATGAAAAAACAATTCAACAGCCCGGAATGGAAGAAGCAAATGGGAGAGATGAAGATGTCAGCCGAAGAAATGAAAAAACAATTCAATAGCCCGGAGTGGAAGAAGCAAATGGAAGAGATGAAGGTTGACGCTGAAAAAATGAAAAAGCGATTCAACAGTCCGGAGTGGAAGAAGCAAATGGAAGATATGAAGGTTGAAACTGAAAAAATGAAAAAGCAATTCAACAGTCCGGAGTGGAAAAAGCAAATGGAAGATATGAAAGTTGAAACTGAAAAAATGAAGAAGCAGTTTGAAAGTCCGGAATGGAAAAAAAAGATGAGAGAGCTACGGATGAAAGAAAAGAATAAAGAGGAAGCATTAAATTAAGTTTCTGTTCACAATACCAATCAAGCCCCGGAGTCATAACCGGGGCTTTTTTGTGGGTAGCTTTAAACGCTTTGTATATCTTTATCGCATGCTCCTTAGCACTATCAGTCTTTATAAAAAAGCATATAGCGGATTATCCACGGAAAGCTGGTATTTATCCCTGGTGATGTTCATCAACCGAAGCGGAACGATGGTGCTTCCCTTTATGACCATTTACTGCACGCAGCAGCTAAACTTTACCATCATTCAGGCTGGCTTCATATTGGCCTTCTTCGGAGCAGGCTCAATTGCCGGAGCCTTTATCGGCGGTAAGGTAACCGATAAGATAGGCTTTCATTATCTCCAGGCAGGTGCATTGCTAACCGGAGGACTCATGTTTATTATAATCAGCTTCCTTGACACCTTTCTCACGTTAGGCATTGGTACTTATATATTGAGTATGTGCAACGAGTCTTTCAGACCTGCAAATTCGACGGCTGTTGCATTCTACAGCACTACAGAGAACAGAACCCGCTCCTATTCTCTTAATCGCTTAGCGATCAACTTAGGGTGGTCATTCGGAGGAGCTCTGGGCGGCTTCCTGGCTTCAGTTAATTACCACTACTTATTTTATGTTGATGGTTGCACCAATATTTTCGCCGGAATATTACTCCTTAAGCTTCTCCCAGCCGGAAAAACTAAAAAAGAAAAAGAAAACACTCCGGACACTGTTGTTATAAGATCGGCCTACAATGACAAATTATACTTGATTTTCATACTACTGACCGTATTGTTTGCCTCTTGCTTTTTCCAGCTCTTCACCATGCAACCTGTCTTCTTCAAAACCGTCTGGCACTTTAGCGAACAGTTTATCGGGATACTTATGGCTTTAAACGGATTATTAATTGTCGCCACCGAAATGGTTTTAATCCACAACCTGGAAGGCAAAAGGCCTAGCATGTATTTTATTACAATAGGCGTTGCCCTGGTGGGCACCGGATTTTTACTTTTTAATATATTTCCGGCAGCGGTGTGGGTAGCCCTGCTTTCCGTGTGTATCATTTCTTTTGGAGAAATGCTTTCTATGCCGTTCATGAACACTTTCTGGATTTCGAGATCGACGGAAAAGAATCGCGGTGAATATGCTGGCTTATATACAATGGCCTGGTCGGCAGCCCAGATACTCGCCCCAATCTACGGGGCAATACTAATTCAGCAAGGTGGTTACGATCTGCTATGGTGGTTTATCTGCGGCCTGTGTGCTTTGTGCTCTGTCGGTTATTATTGCATTTACAGACGCGATTTACTCAGACAATGGAAGTTAAGGTTGTTGCTCGTCTGATCAGCCTTTAATATCACTAGCAATCCACCATTCATTTCCTGATCGGTCGCTCACTCCTGCGCTCCTGTGCCCGTAAGCCTGGTCCTGCGGTTCTCTAATGGACACTGCTCCGGCGTCCAGTGCACGTTGATAAAAAATATCACAATCATCCAGAAACAAATGGATCATAGTCGGATTAGGAGGATAGACTTCACTGGCGTCACCTAACATGATCATCGAGTTTCCAAGAGTCAGCTCAGCATGCATAATACTGCCATCAGGCTGCAGATGCCTGGTAAGCTCCTGAAAGTCAAAAGCTGTTTTTAGAAACTCCATCAATAGCTTTGCCTCTTTTACGATTAAATAGGGCGTTACGATTGGATAAACCGTTTTGGCTTGTTGAGCTGAGCCTTCCATAGGATATGTTTAGATATTCTTTTCTAAGCTGAACTTGTAAGTCATTGTGTGAAGATATTTCTCTCCCGGTTCCAGGATAGTGTTAGGGAAATGTGGGATATTGACCGCGTTGGTGTGTTGTTGTGTCTCAAAACAAAACGCGGTAAAAGGACGATAATGCATCCCCTTTTTTCCATTTTTAACGTTCAAATACTTGCCGGTGTAGAACTGAACGCCGGGTTGATCGGTCAATAATTCAAGTTTAATTCCTGTCTGTGCAGAAAATGCGGTAGCCGCCGTTCCCCATACTCCCGGAGATTTGTCTAACACAAAACCCTGATCGTAACCTTCGCCGGCTTTCCAGTTATGCCCGATCCTTTTAGCTATTCTGAAATCATGGGACGTTTTGTCGACCGGGATCAGCTCCCCGGTAGATACAAAATCAACATCCTGGCCTAAATAATGGCTTGCTGGAATTTCTACTACATGATCTTCAATCGGACCTCCATCTCCATTAAGATTGAAATAAGCGTGATGAGTCATGTTTACCGCAGTTGTGCGATCTGTACGCGCCTCGATTTTTAGAGTCAGTTCATTTGCATTATTTAACCCGAAAGTTATATTCACACTCAAATTCCCTGGAAAACCCTCTTCGCCATCTTTACTCACATACCGAAAGGTTGCTTGAGGACCGGGGGCTGTTTTAACGGAAACGATATCCCAAACCTTTTTATCAAACCCGCTAAAGCCACCATGAAGCTGATGCGGAGGTGTATTTTGTGAAACTTTAACGATTTCGCCATTTAGCGGGAAGCGCGCATTAGCGATCCGGTTAGCGTAACGTCCAATGATTGCACCTAAATAAGGGTAATGAGCCAGGTAGTCCGTCGAGATGTAATCCTTAACGTGATCAAATCCTAAAACAACATCGATGTAGTTATTAAACTTGTCGGGCAGTATTATTGATTGTATTAAACCACCATAGTTACTCAGGCAGACCTTCATTCCCCGGTCATTCTCCAGTATTACATTATAGACGTCCTTTCCTAAATAGGAAAATAAAACTTTTGACTGGCTTGTTCTCAAAATATGTGTGCTTTTTATTATTGATAATATCGGAAAATTATATAAAATATTTGAATCATATTTGGCCTTTTAACAGCTTAATCCTTTATTCATACCCACAAATTATTTATTTTGTTTCATGTCAAAATTAAAGCTTGATGAATTAAATCGCGCAACCATACAGGAGTTTAAGGAACAAGATAAATTGCCTGTCACCGTCATCCTGGATAGTGTGCGCAGTATGCATAATGTGGGATCTATTTTCCGTACTTCCGACGGGTTTGCAGTGGAACAAGTCTTCCTGTGCGGAATAACAGCGCAACCACCTCATCGCGAAATTGAAAAGACAGCTTTAGGTGCCACCCAGTCTATTGACTGGTTTTATTTTAAAGAAATTACTGATGCAATTACCCAGTTAAAGGGTGAGGGCTATCAGATCATCGCCATAGAGCAGGCGTCAAACAGCGTAATGCTGAATCAATTCAATCCGCCGGCAGAACATAAATATGCGCTTATCTTCGGTAATGAAGTAAATGGAGTAAGCGAGGAAGCTATGAAAATGATAGACAAATGCATAGAAATACCACAATTTGGAACAAAGCACTCATTTAATATCGTAGTGTCTGCGGGGATCGTTTTATGGGATTTTTTCAATAAGTTAAGTCTTAAGCGCGAATAAACATGGAAGAAAGTAAACTGGCCAAGAAGTTACAAATTAAACCTGCCCACAGGGTGCTCCTTGTTAATGCACCAAACAATTATAGCGAACTTTTAACACCGCTGCCCCGGGAAGTAAAGATTATAGAAAAGCCAGGAGGCACTTTTGATGTGATTCAGTTATTTGTTTTAAACAGTGAAGAGCTTAAAAGAGATCTCGTGTGGTTGCAGAATCATCTGCGTCCAGATACTGTCTTGTGGATAACCTATCCTAAAAAAAGTTCAGGGGTCGTATCAGATCTTGAGATGATGCAGTCATGGGATGAAACAGCCGGATACGGACTAAGCGGAGTTGCTGCTGCCGCAATCAATGAAACCTGGACCGCACTTCGTTTTCGCCCCTCCAGCCAGGTGAAGCGTTCTGAAGTTTGTGACTCAGAAATTGAAAACAACGCACTTGGCCAGTATATTGACGTTAAAAATCGTATTATAACCCTGCCTGCTGAACTGAAATCTGCGATGCAGGACCAGGCAAGTTCCATTTCCTTTTTCGAATCTTTATCCTACACTAACAGAAAAGAGTACGTCAGCTGGGTGCTAACTGCCAAACAAGAAAAGACCAAAGCTGACCGGATTCAAAAGACGGTGGAGAAATTACTGGTAGGGAAGAAAAACCCATCTGAGAAATAGTTTGAGAATACTTTGGTGATCCTTTGGGTGTTATTTATATTTATATAATTACATGTAACTATATTCTAGTCGCGGAGATGAGCAGGCAGGAGCAATTAATTAGTCGACTTTGCTCAAAACCAGTTGACTTTACATGGGATGAATTAATTCTGCTTTTTAATCGTTATAACTTTAGTGAAGTTGGTAAAACTGAGTCTTCCGGGAGCAGAAGAGTCTTCATAAATAAAAGCAGTCAACAAATAATAAGACTACATCAACCACATCCGGCAAATACTCTTAACCAATATCAAATTCGGGAAATTAGAGAAGTTTTAGGAATCTAACATCTGGAAATGGAAAACACATTGAGGTATAAAGATTTCATAGGCAGTGTTCGCTACAGCAATGATGATAAAGTGTTTCATGGAAAGATTGAGTTTATCACCGATCTGATAACATTTGAGGGAACAAGTGTGACAGAACTGGAAACGGCATTTTCAGACGCGGTAGACCATTACATTGAACTCTGTGCTTCAGTCAATAAAAATCCAGAAAAAAGTTATACAGGAACATTCAACGTGAGGCTTAAGCCTGAGTTACACCGAAAGGCAGCTTTAACCTCCATAGAAAAAGGTATTTCTCTCAATCAACTAGTAGCGGAGGCTGTTGACAGATACGTTGAACGCTCCTGAAAAGACTTAAATTACACCAAATACTGCCTTACCCTATCCTTAGTAGCCAGGGCAGAATGGCCCATTAAAAATTCATCTACTTTTCGGGCTGCTTCCCTTCCTTCCGAGATAGCCCAAACAACCAGCGACTGTCCTCTTCGAACGTCTCCGGCTGCAAATACCTTCGGAACATTAGTTAGATAATCTCCTTCTTTTGCCTTTACGTTCCCACGTTCATCAAGCTCAACACCAGTTTTTTCAACCAATCCTTCATGCTCCGGGTGTATAAAACCCATCGCCAGCAACACAAGTTGGCATGGAATCTCACGTTCCGAGTTCTCTTTTTCTGCAAACTTTACCGGTCGGCCTAACCCATCCAGTTCCCAGCTTACATCGCTTACCAGTATCGCTTTTAAAGCCCCCTGTTCATCTCCAATAAACGATTTGGTATTAATCCCCCAATAGCGTTCGCAACCTTCCTCATGTGAGCTGGTTGTCTTGAGCACCATCGGGAAACTTGGCCATGGCATATGCTGACTTCGTTCCTGCGGAGGCTGAACCATCAGTTCAAATTGCTTCACCGAATTTGCATGCTGACGGTTAGAGGTGCCTACACAATCAGATCCGGTGTCGCCACCGCCAATTACCACTACATCTTTGTCCGTTGCCAGTATATGCTCGTCAGTAAAAGTAATTTTACTTAAAGTCTTATTCTGCTGTTTCAGAAAATCCATGGCAAAATGAATCCCTTTGAGATCACGCCCTGGGATATTTAAGTTTCTTGGAATAGTCGAGCCACCCGCCATGACTATAGCATCATAAGAATTAATAAACTCCGTCATGCTGTGATCCTTTCCAACCTCGGTATTACAGATGAACTGAATTCCTTCTTCCTCCATCAATTGAATACGTCGGTCAAGTACCGATTTCTCCAACTTGAAATCCGGAATTCCATATCGTAGTAAACCTCCGGGCAGATCATCCCGTTCAAATACCTTTACCAAATGACCCGCTTTATTAAGCTGTGCTGCAGCAGCTAATCCTGCCGGACCTGAACCAATGATTGCAACAGACTTACCGGTCCGAACCAGGGGTCGGTGTGGCTTTATATATCCTTTGGCAAAAGCAATCTCAATAATATGCTTTTCAATTTCTTCGATGGTAACCGGTGGTTTGTTGATGCCTAACACACATGCGGCTTCACAAGGAGCCGGACAAATTCTCCCGGTAAATTCGGGGAAATTATTAGTGGACGCCAGGATCAGGTAGGCTTCCTCCCACTTTCCATTATAAACAGCATCATTAAATTCCGGGATAACGTTACCAAGCGGACAACCCGAATGACAAAAAGGTATCCCGCAGTTCATACAGCGCGCTGCCTGGTGGTTTAACTCTTCTTCAGGGTATAACCCTACAAATTCATTGTAATTTTTTACACGCTCAGCAGGTTGTATTTTTTCAGGCAATACTCTTCCAAACTCCTTAAATCCTGTTGCTTTTCCCATAATACTATTGTGCTGATTGTTGAACTCTAACTTGATTTAATACTCGCTTATACTCTTTAGGATAGACCTTTATAAAGTTGATAACCTCCTGATCCCAATTATTCAATAAGAAGGATGCCACTTTACTTTCCGTGAGCATTTGATGTTTCCTTAACAACTGGAGAATCTGCTCTTTATCGTCCGACCCCAGCGGATCCAGGTCAACCATTTCCTGGTTACAGTTTTTAGGGAATACGTGGTCCGGATCATAAATCCAGGCAATACCCCCGCTCATACCTGCGGCAAAGTTCCGACCGGTTCTGCCCAGGATCAATGCCCGGCCTCCAGTCATATACTCGCAACCGTGATCTCCTACACCTTCCACAACCGCAGTCGCGCCAGAGTTTCGGACAGCAAACCGCTCACCGGCTTGTCCGCGTACAAACAACTCGCCCGCCGTAGCACCATACAGAGCAACGTTACCAATGATCATATTGGCTTGCGGCACCAGCTTACTACTCTTATCGGGATAAATAGCTAATTGGGCTCCTGAAAGCCCCTTGCCTACGTAATCATTAGCCTCTCCGCTGAGCTCAAAGGAAATACCCTTGGTACAGAACGCACCAAAACTTTGTCCCGCCGAACCGTGGAATTTATAGTTTATCGTGTTTTGCGGAAGTCCTGCTGACTGGTATTTCTTTGTGATCTCATGTGTTAAAATAGTCCCCGTTGTCCGGTCTGTATTTCGGATCTCAAAGGAAGCAAATACCGGCTCCTTGGTAGCAATTGCATTCCCGGCAGCCTCCAGAAGCTTCCAGTCCAGAACTTCTGCAATTCCATGATCCTGTTTTTCACTGTTAAATAAGGTCAGTCCGGATGGATTATCCATCGCGTAAAGCAACTCTGAAAGATCCAGGTTCTTCACTTTCCAATGATCTATATCTTCACGCATTTTCAGGAAATGCACCCTTCCCACCATCTCGGTGATGGTCCGGAAACCTAACTCTGCCATGATTTCCCGTAATTCTTCGGCAATAAATCGAAACAGGTTGACTATGTGCTCCGGCTTCCCTGTGAATAATTTTCGTAATTCAGGGTCTTGCGTAGCTACACCAACCGGACAGGTATTTAAATGACACTTACGCATCATAATACAACCTCCGGCTACCAGAGCTGCCGTTGCTACCCCCCATTCCTCAGCTCCCAAAAGGGTAGCAATTGCAATGTCTTTACCCGTTTTCATCTGCCCGTCGGCCTGTAATACCACACGGCTGCGCAATTTATTCTTTACCAGGGTTTGTTGAGCTTCTGCGAGCCCTAATTCCCAAGGCAAACCGGCGTGTACTACAGAAGATAACGGCGAAGCGCCGGTTCCACCATCATATCCCGAAATCAGAATTACATCGGCGTGTGCCTTTGCAACACCCGCCGCAATAGTACCAACGCCAGCCTTTGATACGAGCTTAACACTGATCCGCGCATCACGGTTAGCATTCTTCAGATCGAAGATCAGCTGAGCCAGATCCTCAATAGAATAAATATCATGATGTGGCGGAGGAGAGATTAACCCCACCCCTGGTGTTGCATGACGAACTTTTGCGATCCATTCATCCACCTTATCTCCTGGTAATTGTCCACCCTCCCCCGGTTTTGCACCCTGAGCCATCTTGATCTGCAGCTCATCGGCATTAGCAAGGTAGGTGGCCGTTACGCCAAACCTTGCCGAAGCGATCTGCTTGATCGCCGATCTCATCGAATCTCCATTTGACAACCGCTCATACCTGATCTCGTCTTCGCCGCCTTCACCGGTATTGCTTTTCGCGCCGATTCTATTCATCGCGATAGCTAAAGTACTATGGGCTTCATGCGAAATCGAACCAAAAGACATGGCGCCCGTTGCAAAACGCTTCATAATCTGCTCCACAGGTTCCACCTCCTCTAAGGCAACTGGCTGACGATGATGGGCAAAACCAAGTAAGCCTCTAATAGTATAGCGCGTTTCTGACTGATCGTTGATCAGCTTTGCATAATTCTTATAAATTTCATAGTTATTTGTGCGGGTTGCATGTTGCAATAAGTGCACTGTTTCCGGATTAAAAAGGTGTACCTCACCCCTCCGCTTCCACTGGTAAATTCCACCTTCTGGTAATAGCTTGCTACCTGTATTTTGCTGGCTAAACCCACTAAAGTGTTTATATAATGCTTCCCTTGCAATATCATCAAGATCCAAACCTTCAAGCCGGGTTACCGCTCCACTGAAATGCTCATCAATAACTCTTTGCTGGATGCCGATGATCTCAAACACCTGCGAACCGTGATAAGACTGCAGTGTAGATATCCCCATCTTTGAAAATATTTTCAACAATCCGTCACCAACAGCTTTAATATAATTTTTTGATAATGTCTTGATATCCAAAGATAAATCCAACTTCTCGTCAAATTTAAGTTTAGCTATGGAAGCCAATGCCAGGTATGGATTAACAGCCGTTGCTCCGAACGCGATCAGACAGGCAAAATGATGGACTTCCCAAACATCACCCGCTTCTACTACCAAACCCACGGCGCCACGCAGGCCCTTGCGGATTAAGTGATGATGAACCGCAGAAACTGCTAAAAGAGAAGGTATAACCGCATGCTCAGAATCTAGAGCGCGATCTGAAAGTATAAGAACCTCAAAGCCATCATACACTGCATCCTCAGCATACCGGCACAACCGGTCGATTCCTCGTTGAAGGGAACCGTTTTGCTTGTCCGCTTTAAAGTAGGTCTGTAATGTTTTGGCGTGGAAAAGCCCGGTATCAATACTTCTAAGTTTTTCTAACTCGGTATTATCCAGAATCGGCTGCTTTAAAGCCACACAATGGCAATGCATCTTATCTTCGTCAAGCAGATTACCGTTGTTACCCATAAATCCAACCAGACTCATCACCAGCCTCTCCCGGATCGGATCGATCGGCGGATTAGTTACCTGCGCAAAGTGCTGCTTAAAATAGCTGCTCAAATGCTGTGGGCGATCGGATAGTACAGCCAGCGGAACATCCGTTCCCATAGAACCAATCGGTTCCTTGCCTAAAACAGCCATCGGTTTGATGATTGTTTCAACGTCTTCCCTTGAGTACCCAAAAACTTGCTGGTATTTGAATATAGACTCGCTGGATAATTCAGTAAATACTACTCTTGGTTCCGGTAATTCCTCCAGGCGGATTTGATAATTTTCGAGCCATTCAGAGTAAGGCTGCTTGGTTATAATCGCATTTTTAACCTCCTCATCAGAGAGTACTTTTCCTTTTTCAATATCAGTGATAAGCATCTTGCCCGGCTGAAGACGGCCTTTCTTGATGATCTTTGATTCGTCGGTTATTAAAACACCTGCTTCTGATGCCACAATAATGCGGTCATCCTCGGTGATCATATATCTTAAGGGCCGCAAACCATTTCGATCAAGTGTAGCTCCTATAATTCTGCCATCGGTAAAAGTGATCGCTGCCGGACCGTCCCATGGTTCAATAAGTGTCGCATGGTATTCATAAAATGCCTTTTTCAACGGATCCATCTGTTCGTTACCATCCCAGGCTTCCGGAATCAGCATCATCAATACGTGAGGTAAAGACCGCCCGCAGTGATAGAGCAATTCAACCACGTTGTCAAGGCACGCAGAGTCAGATTGGTTGTTATCAATTACAGGCAATAACATATCCATCTCCTCTTTGCTGAAAAAGGGAGATGCAAATGAGCGAATACCTGAATAGAACCAGTTCAAATTCCCCTTCAGGGTATTGATTTCGCCATTGTGAGCTATATAACGGAATGGCTGCGCCAGTTTCCAGGAGGGAAAAGTATTTGTTGAAAAGCGTGAATGAACCATCCCAAACGCTGATAATACTCTGTCATCCTGCAGATCCGGAAAGTAATTACGCACCTGCATACTGGTTAACTGACCTTTGTAAACTATAGTATGCTGCGAGAAAGAAGCAACGTAAAATTGCTGCCCGGTGAGCTTTACAACGTCGGCAATAGTTTTCGAAATGAAATTCTTGAAGACATAAAGCTTCCGCTCAAAGTCTTCAGCAATCCAGATCTGGGCAGGCTTACGGATAAAGATCTGCTCCATATCTGGTTCGGCAGAAAGTGCCGTTTCACCAATGCCTGCAGTTTTGACGGGCACCTTGCGAAATCCTAATATCTGTAAACCCGTTTTTTCTGCTACCTTATATATCTCCGTCCTGCAGGCTTCCTTCAAAGTAGCCTTCTTTGGAAAGAATACCATTCCCACACCGTACTCGCCCAGTTCGGGGAGATCAAAATTCAGTGTGCTGCACTCCTCTTTTAGAAACTGATGGGGAATCTGGATAAGTATTCCAGCTCCATCTCCCGAATCAGGGTCACAACCGCATGCCCCGCGGTGTTCCATATTTTCAAGAATTGTCAATGAATCAGATACAATCTGATGGGATCTAATCCCTTTAATCTGGGCGATATAACCAACTCCGCATGCGTCGTGTTCAAATGCCTCCTCGTATAAACCCTGCTTCCGGATCTCGTTCTTTGCCTTCATAATGAATTGGTTGTATTGGAGGCCCTAAAATAGGGATTTAAAAACCGATTACTTAATTGCTAACTATTATTGTCATTAGCCTAAAAAAAACAACTCTAAATAATAGTTCATTATAATTTTTTCATCCAAACATGCAAAAAATAGAAAAAATGATAATATGATATTTTACATTTCCATTAGAATATGAAGCGATTTTTACATAATACACTTCAAAAAATCATTTCTACTGATAATCAGACACATAAAAAAGAAAATAGCCAAAGTCTGTATAAGTTGCATTTTGAGTGTGTAATGACACAAATTTTGTTACTTTTGTGACGGGTAAGTCTTTTACGACCAGCTCCTTTTGAACTCCCCCAGGGTGGGAACACAGCAAGGGTAGAAGGTTGAGCGGTGCGATAAAAGGGGCTTGCCCATTTTTTTTTCTTAAATTGAGTTAGTTAGCAAGTTAGCTAATGAGCAAATTAACTCCTCCCTATGAGAAACTTTCCCCCTAATCAAAATCCGATTGTTGTAAAGACCTTTTCCTTTGCGGTTAACGCAGCCCGCTATTGTCAATTACTTCAAAAGAATCGAGACTTTCCACTTTCAAACCAACTATTTAGAAGTGCTACATCAATAGGAGCGAATACCCATGAAGCCCAGAATGCCGAAAGCAAAGCAGATTTCATCCATAAGTTTAAGATTGCAATTAAAGAAGTTGACGAAACTGAATATTGGCTTGCGCTGTGTACTGAATTGTATCATCATCCAGAGTTACTTGGCTTAACTGAACAACTAACAGAAATTCAAAAAATCATTAATAAGATAATATCAACGAGCAAGAAGACTTAATTTGCTCATTTACTAATTTTCAAATTTTCAAATTTTTTCCATGAAATTTTTTATCGATACCGCAAATCTCGCACAAATTAAAGAAGCCCAGGATCTTGGGGTTTTAGACGGTGTAACTACCAACCCTACCTTAATGGCTAAAGAAGGGATTACTGGTCATGACAACATTATCAACCATTATAAAGCTATTTGTGAGATAGTAGAAGGGGATGTTAGTGCAGAAGTAATTGCCACTGATTATGAAACGATGATTAAGGAGGGTGAAGTACTTGCTGCCGTGAATCCAAAGATCGTGGTTAAAGTACCAATGATTCAGGAGGGTATTAAGGCAATCAAGTATTTCTCATCTAAAGGAATTAAAACCAACTGTACACTTGTTTTCTCAGCCGGACAAGCTTTGTTAGCCGCAAAAGCAGGCGCCACTTACGTTTCTCCGTTCATCGGCCGTTTAGACGATATATCAACAGATGGCTTAGGACTTATTTCCGATATCCGCCTTATTTATGACAACTATGGTTACGAAACGCAGATCCTTGCGGCCTCAGTTCGTCATCCGATGCATATTATTGACTGCGCTAAGTTAGGTGCAGACGTAATGACCGGTCCTTTATCTGCGATCATCGCGCTAATGAAACATCCGTTAACCGACATCGGCCTGAACCAGTTTCTTGCCGATCACGCGAAAGCAGCAAACAAATAAACTTTGTAAGGTTTAGCTTAAATATATTTAAAGCCGTTTAGAGTTGTTTCTCTAAACGGCTTTTTTCGTTTAACAAATCACAAACTATTTGTTAAAGAGAATTTCTCGTGGTGATCTGGAATCTGGTCGAATCCGTTAGCGACGGAAAGCAGAATCTAACTAGAATTAATCATCTGGAACACCATCCTTTTAAGCGGTTTAAACGGGCCTTGTTAATGTCCAATGCAGGCAAATAATTTACTCTTATTTCGCAGGGGTTTCCTTAAGGTTTAATAGGGGTTTCCTTAAGGTTTCCTAGTAAGATTCTACTAGGAAACTACAAGCATCCTACAAGCAAATTCTTAGTGTTTTTTAATTAAAATCAGGGCCGTTAAAAAGGTCTTATTTCTGCAATAATAAAAGCAAGAAGCGGGCGCAGATTTTTTCAGAGAGTGGAAAATGAACTGTGTCAAAAAGTAAAAAACATACTTTAGCCGCAGTTTATTATGAATAAGAAAGAGGAACTCGATTACGAGTTAATGAAAAAGAAAGCCCTTGAGCAATTTCGTTCGGGCAAGTCCCTGTTTGGAAGAGAGGGTGCCTTTGCACCCTTGATAAAAAGTTTTTTGGAAGCAACTTTGGAGGCTGAGATGGAAAGTCATCTGGATGAGGGTGAACGCCAGTCCGGGAACCGCCGGAACGGCAAAACCAGTAAGCAGATCAGGACCGGTAGCGGCACCCTAAGCATCGATACTCCGCGGGACCGCTCCTCCAGTTTTGAACCTCAGCTCATCAAAAAGCGGGAAACTATTCTGGCCGAAAGCCTGGAGGAGAGAATCTTATGCATGTATAGCACCGGAATGAGTTTGCGGGATATTTCCAGTCATATTAAGGCCATATACGATACGGATATCAGCCACAGTACCTTATCGGCCATTACCGATAAGATCATTCCGCAGGTGAAGGAATGGCAGTCGCGTCCTCTGGATGAGCTCTATACGACTGTGTGGCTGGATGCCATGCACTACAAAGTGAAAGCAGATTATCAGATCGTCTCGCGTGCGGTCTATAATATCCTGGGGATCAACCGGCATGGCCGGAAAGAACTGCTGGGCATGTATATTTCTCACAGTGAGGGAGCTAACTTCTGGTTATCGGTATTGACCGATCTGCAAAACCGCGGTGTGAAGGACATCCTGATTGCCTGTATCGATAACCTGAATGGATTTGCGGAAGCCATTCAGGCAGCCTTTCCCAAAACGGAAATACAAAGTTGCATTGTTCACCAGATTCGCAACAGCCTGAAGTACGTAGCCACCAAGGATAAACCGGAGTTCATGAAGAGTTTAAGGCCCGTATATCAGGCCACTACCCTGGACCTAGCCGAGCTGCGACTGGATGATCTGGAAGCACAATGGGGCAAGAAATATGAGAAGGTGATCGACTCGTGGCGGCGAAACTGGCCCAAGCTATCCACCTATTTCCGATATGATCTGGCGATTCGAAAGATGATTTACACCACCAATGCGATTGAGGCTTTTCACCGGCAGCTTCGTAAAGTAACCAAGACCAAAGGGGCTTTTACCTCCGATATGGCCCTGTTGAAGCTCATCTACCTGGCTCAAAACAGAATCAGTGAACGATGGACCTTAGCACTTCCCAACTGGGCGCAGACCGCTCAGAAGTTGGCGATTTGGTTTCCCGAGAGAATGAAATTAGATTTGAGCTAATTGGTAACCGCCCCTTTGGCCCTTTGGTGGGGCCAGGGGCTCACAACAAATGACACAGTTCATTTTACAGACCCTTTTTTCAAGTGTTTACCGTTAATGTACCAGCAATCCGGTCCTGAAAATCCAGATAAAAAACAAATGATACCTTTGTCCCTATGCCTGAAATTGTTGACATTTTAATTATAGGTGGCGGTCCGATCGGACTGGCATGTGGAATCGAAGCGCAGAAACACGGTCTCTCCTACCTGATTGTTGAGAAAGGCTGTTTGGTTAACTCATTATATCATTACCCCGTGAACATGACTTTTTTTTCGACCTCGGAAAAACTGGAGATTGGCGGCGTTCCTTTCGTTTCAACCAATATTAAGCCGGTGCGAGCGGAGGCATTGGAGTACTATCGCCGGGTTGCGTTGAAATTTAAGCTGAATATTCATTTGTTTGAGGAAGTGAAATCAACTGCCAAAGCTGGCGAGTTTTATAGCATACAAACCTCAAAAGCAGAATACCTGGCCCGTAATATCATTATTTCAACCGGATTCTATGATATTCCCTGCTCACTGAATATTCCCGGGGAGGAGTTGCCCAAGGTGCGACATTATTACGGCGATCCTCATTTTTACGGAATGCAGAAGGTGGTGGTGGTTGGTGCCAGCAATTCTTCTGTTGATGCTGCATTGGAGACGTACAGGAAAGGTGCGGAGGTAACCATGGTGGTCAGAGGAGCGGATATTGGCGAACGTGTAAAATATTGGGTCAGACCAGATATTATTAACCGGATTAAAGAAGGCAGCATAAAAGCTTTTTTCAATTCAAGCTTAATTGCCGTCCGTGAGAATGAAGTGGAAATTCAAACTCCCGATGGAATACAGGTGATCCCTAATGATTATGTTTTGGCTTTAACGGGTTATCAACCAGATCTGGGCTTTCTCAGAAAAATGGGCATTCGCGTGTCTGAAGACGAGAAGCAAATACCCGAGCACGACCCGGTGACGATGGAAACTAATCAGCAAGGTGTTTACCTGGCAGGAGTTATTTGCGGTGGCATGGAGACCCATGTCTGGTTCATCGAGAATTCCCGCGAACATGCTGTAAATATTGTGAAGGATATTGTCTGTAAAAAGCAAAGTGTTTAATCCGGCCAGGCAATAGCTTTATTAATCAAGGTGGTAAACCGCGTCTGTAATGATTCACATTTGAATTTTAGACCTATCATTAAGAATAACAAAGGCCCTATGCCGGGCCTTTGTTAATGAATACGCTATTTGACAGGGGCGATACTTAGGGTTTTAACCGTAAAAAGCGAATTGGCCTTCAGAGATATTTTTTTCATTGTTTTATTGGGGAAAAATATATCCGTCATCACTGTCAATCCATCATCGGCGAACAATTCCACAGAAGCTACATCAACCAAAAGGGTTATATCCGTCGACTCACTTTTCCCTAAACGCGGTGCGTAATGAATTTTTGCAAACCCCTTCTCAAAAGATTTATCTCCTGCTTGCGTCCTGTCAATGTAATAACGGTTACTGCTTTTATCAAATCCGACCCGGAGTTCCTCACCCAGGTCGTTTGCAAGCACAAGCGCGAAACTTTGTAAATTACCTGTATTAAGCTGAAGTTTAAACACTCCGTTAGTATTGAACTGAGAAGAAAGGTCTTTGCTTCCTGTTACTTTAATATTAGATAATGAAACCGGCTTTAGTGTAACTTTTCCAAGTTCCATTACCGGTTCTGAAGCGACGAAAATATTATTGTCAACTTGCTTCAACTTTAATTCACGCGGAATAGTCATCGCACTTCTCCAGGGATTCGTCGGAACTACATTTGCGTATTGCCAATTATTCATCCACCCAATAAAAATCTTTCGTTTGCCCGTATTTGACCAGGTTATCCCTGCATAGTTATCCGTTCCATAGTCTATCCAGCGAGTATCCTGATGATCGGGCTTAAAATTTTTACCATCGAACTGACCAATAAAATATTGTGTGGCCGAGCCGCCGTTAGGCCCGCCGGGATTGATGCTTACCAGTAAAACCCAATGGGTTTTACCATTTAGTTCCAAAGGGAATAAGTCCGGGCATTCCCAAACGCCGCCATGTCCGCCCTGATCTTTGCCAAATTCACCTTCTTTGCTCCAGGTTTTTAAGTCCGGTGATGAATAAAACGTGATCCGGTCCATGGTTGCCAAAGTCATCACCCACTTTTTGCCGGCCTCATGCCACATTACTTTGGGATCCCTAAAATCCTTAATACCGGGATTTGGCAATACCGGGTTACCTTTATATTTCGTCCAGGTTTTCCCTTCATCCAAACTATAAGCAAGGCTCTGATATTGATAGAGTCCGGAGCCTTTTTTCTCCAAATCATGATTGTGGTGCGTAAATATCGCTACCAGCGGAACTTTGCCTTCCGTACCGAAACCGCTGGTATTATTTATATCGACCACCGCGCTGCCCGAGAATATAGTACCTAAACTATCCGGATACAAAGCGATGGGCTGCTCTTCCCAACGCATCAAATCGGTACTGATCGCGTGGCCCCAATGCATCGGGCCCCAAACCGTACTGTCAGGATTGTGCTGAAAAAAAAGGTGGTACTTTCCGTTAAGGTATACCATCCCATTTGGATCGTTCATCCAGGCCTTTTTAGGCGTAAAATGAAATTGAGGCCGATGTTTCTCACCCTCTGCACGATCAGAAGATTGTGCAAATAAATTGCCGGTTATTATGATGAAGCCGATTAATGCAACAACTATTTTTTCTTTCATGGTTAACTGATTTACAAGGTTAGATACGCTTCAATAAATAATAAAGTGGGGAGGCAATGTGTCCTCCCTACTTCTCATTAATTCTTAATAACCTGGATTTTGTTTATATAATCCATTTGTAAAGGTAATTTCAGACTGTGGAACGGGTAAGTATTCGTCTCTTCCTGCGGTGAATTTGGCTGTCGCCAAAAATGGCCTCCTGATTTTTTCTACGTCTAAATATGCGTTTAAGGTTGGTTCTGAAATGCCCCATCTCACTAAATCAAAGAAGCGTGCCCCTTCAGTTGCAAATTCCAGACGTCGTTCCCATTGCAAAGCGGTGCGCGCATAGCTTTGAGTCCAGCTGGCAGCCGGATAAAGTTGCAAATTATAATTTGAAGCGAATGTGCCATCCGCTTTCTTAAGCCTGGCGGTACTTGCTGCTGCCCGCTGCCGGATTTGATTGATTAACGGCAATGCTCGGTCTTGCTGTCCTGTTTCAATAAATGCTTCTGCTTGTATTAACAATATATCATCGTACCTGAGCACATCATAATTTTTGGCAACTCCCATAAAAGGACCGTTTTTGAAGTAGGACGAGCTTGATGCTAATTGCTGATTGCGCATGGTATGAAAATTACCATATACACCTGCATCCCGTACCCAACTGTTACTGAAGGGTTTTGTGTTATCATACTTATACGGGTGACCGTCAATACCAACCGTGTGATCCAGGCGAACATCTACAGTGGCTGTAGCTAAATTAGCTATGCCGTTATTGAATGTTGTAAAATTTGGCAAGCCGTTGGCATCAGTGGTAAACGCGTTCACCATGTTCTGACTGGCGGCGTTAAAACCACAGCATCCGTATTGCGGTGCCCCGTGCGGATAGTTTAATCCGTCTTCATAATTTAACCGCCCTGATGTTGTACCGTCATTAATGGTAAACTGGATAGCGAATATGGATTCTCGTCCGTTTTCGGTTTCGGGTAAAAAGTTATCTGCAATATCCGTACTTAAGGCATATTTACCTGAAGAAATTACCGCCTGCGTTAATGTTATTACTTCCTGCAATCTGGCCTGGTCAATGCCGGTTACCCGATGTGTGGCATCTTGCTTATAAGCCTGGAATAGCCTTAGTTTGGCTAAATAAGCCTGGGCTGCAGACTTATTGACCCTTCCCAATTCAGGCTGGGTTTCGGGCAAATTATCAATGGCATACTGGAAATCAGCAGCGATTTTATCCCAGGATTCGTCATTATTTAAGTTGTTGGAAATTTTTAAGATATCCTCCGCAGTTGCGTTTTCATCAAAAATGGGAATGCTTTTGTAGAGTAGCTTCATCGTAAAATAACTATGAGCTCTTAAAAACCTGAGTTCCGCAATCCGGATGTTCTTTAAGGGAAAACTTGCATCAGGAAGAGAATTTACAGCTCTAAGTGCAACATTAGCCCTGCTTATTGACTTGAAAAGATTTTTCCATGTCCGGGAAACGAAAGCATCCATGGTAGGCGTAACCAAATTATAATGTTCAATGGCATCTATTTCACCCACGTCACCGGTTCCACCTCCCCCTTTGTATGCATCATCGGAGCGTACACTTCCGTAAACCCAATTACTGTATATGGGGCCAATCATATCACCATTTCCAATAGCAGCATAAGCTGCCGTTACCAAACCTTCTATAGCAGTAGTTGAAGTTAAGTCCTCTGATGAAAGTACACCTGTAGGCGTATAATCCAGGTTTTTATCACAGGAACCGAACAACATCAGACTACTGGTGATAAAAGCGGCTATATATATCTTTTTCATTTGATTTTATCTTTAATTAATTAAAATGATGCATTGATACCGAATGTAAAAGTTCGTGGAATTGGTACAGGTCCAAGATCTATTCTTTCAGGATCAGGGCTTAAATAATCACTGCTTTTAACCCTAAACAGGTTTTCTGCCATAGCAAACAAACGCAGTTTTGAAATGACAGATTTTGGTTGAAGTGTATATCCTAACTGAACATTGCGCATTTTAAAGTAAGAGGTATTCACAAAAAAATAGTCAGAGGTACGGCCTTCGTTATTATTGTCTTTGAGCGTTAAAGCAGGCACGTTCGTATCGGTGTTTTCAGGAGTCCAGCCATTGAAGACACCCGGTCCAACATTCTCCCGGCTTCTCATCAGGTTATTGAATACGGTATAAACATCAAATCCTGTCCTGCCGGCTACGCCGGATCCAAATAGAGATAAATCCAATTTTTTGTAACTCATATCTATCCTCAGCCCGTATTCTAAAGTTGGCAAAGTTGTTCCAATCCAGGTTCTGTCTAAATCATCAATTCTACCATCATTGTTTATATCCACATAGCGGATCCTTCCGGGGCCTGCACCAATCTGATCCGGTGCGGCATCTACTTCCTGCTGAGATTGAAACAGTCCGTTTGTTTTATATCCGAAAATATCAAATTGTGAATGGCCTATTATGGTATTGACCAGGTTGCCCGGATAGGCTGGACGTACGTTTTCTGGCAGCGTTGTTATTTTATCTCTGAAATGAGCAAAGTTCGTTTGGATATTATAGGTAAAATCACCGGCCTGTTCTCCATGGTATCCTAATACCAATTCCCAGCCTTTATTACTTTTAGACGCTCCGTTAACGGCTTTATTTTGCCCTTCGCCTAAAGCTGATGCAACAGGCGGGGTAATTAAAATGCCCGAGGTTTTTCGTGTGAAATAATCAAAAGACCCAAAAATCTTTTGTTGAAACAAAGAAAAATCCAGTCCCACATTTACTTCATCGGTTGTTTCCCATTTAAGCGCTGAGTTGGCGGCCTGTGTTTGAACAAACCCGGAAGGCAATACACCGGTATTACCACCAGACAAAGAATAAGCGGTACCAATATTCATATACTGTTCCCAAAAACCACCTTGCAACTGGGATAACACAGTGCCGTATCTTGTATCAAATAAACCAAACCGTGCTAAATCACCTATTTGCTGATTGCCTACCCGACCAACACCGGCTCTAAGTTTCAACTCGGAAAATAGTTTACTATCCACCATAAACCCTTCCTGATCTATTCGCCAACCTATAGAAGCGGCTGGAAAAATACCATAGCGGTTATCCGGCCCAAAACGGGATGAACCGTCGCGTCGAACAGTGATGGCGGCTAAATACCGGTCAGAAAAGTTGTAATCTATCCGTCCGAACAAGGAAAATAAACGATTACCCGTTGAACCGCCTGCAATAGTTGCATTTCCTGTACCAGCATTGAGCGTAAAATATTCTTCAGTTTGAATGGCAAAACCCTCTTTCTTAGTTGCTTGAAAATCAAGGTTCGTTTTAATATATTCTGAGCCTGCCAGGATCTTAAAACTGTTTTTGGTATTCAGGTCCCAATTGTAGCGTAAAGTATTAGAATACGTTAGACTCCTGAAATGATTTTGATCGAAAAGCAAACTATTGGTTGTACGATTTAAGGCTCCTTCGGAGAAGGTGGGGGTAATTACTTTATTCCGAAACCTTGAATCGTCAATGCCAATATTAGATTTGAAAAATAGGTTTTTAACAGGCTGAATTTCTACGAAAACGTTACCGAACGAGTTCAGGCGATTTGCATTATTCCACCTGGACAGGTACTGCATATGTAAGGGGTTATTCCTGTCGGAATAACCGGCTCCTGATTCACCTGCAAAACTTTGCCCGTCTTTTTGATAGACCGGAATAGTTGGAGCTATACTAACTGCAAGTGAAGTGGTAGTGGCGCTTCCTAAATCAGTAGCTGTTAAGGTTTCATTAGAGTTGGCAACACGCAAATTAACACCAAACGAAGCTTTGTCATTAAAGGCTCGGGTAAGAGCATTAATACTTCCATTTATTCTATCGTAGCCGGTATACCTTAACATTCCGGTATTCTCCAAATATCCCAGGTTTATTTCCAGCGATGAATTTTTACTGCCTGCCGAAGCGGTTAAACTATTATTGGTTACAAACCCTGTTTTATACATCACATCCTGCCAGTCTGTATTTCCAGCAGGCGTATTTGGGTCGCCACCAACCAGAGGCTGAAGGGTTACCTGATTTAATACCGGATTGTCAAAATCGTTATTCCAGTCGAAATTATAAATTTCACCATATCCTGCCGCAGGGTCCTGCCGGTCATTAACCGACGCTTGCCACAATGCCCTTCCCCTATCCAACGAGCTAAGCATTTTAAACCTCGTCGATTTTTCTGATTGGGATGATACACTGCTGTTAAACTGAAGGTTAACCTTACCTTCGGTATTGCTGCCATTTCTGGTAGTGACTATAATGACTCCGTTAGATGCCCTTGCACCATAAATAGATGCCGCAGATGCATCTTTCAGTACCTGAACTGAGGAAATAGTTGCCGGGTCTAAATTTTGAAAAATCTCCGGTCTTGTGGTGGGTATTCCATCAATAACGTAAAGAGGGTCGGTATTACCCAAAGTGTTTGAACCCCGTATAAGTATTCTGCTATTCGATCCATTTGGTGAACCGTCTTTTTCAACATACAATCCGGCTACCCGCCCCTGGAGAGCTTGCATCACATTTCCCGAACTGTTATTTTTAACGGGCGATAGCTCAACTACGGCAACCGCACCTGTTAAATCTTGTTTTCTTTGGGTAGAATAGCCGACTACAACCACCTCGTCAAGGGTTTTCTCATCAACCGTTAGCCGGATAACGATATTTGAATCTAAAGACTCTATTTTATAAATTAATTCCTCGAAACCTAAATAAGTAACTTTAACTGTTTGGCCTATCTCAGCCGGGAGAGAAAAAGCTCCATTGAGATCTGTAAGTACCCCTTTTTGAGATTCCAATACAACTACCGAAGCTCCGATAACCGGATCTTGATTTGCTTTTTCCAGGACCTTGCCGGAAATTTTTCGGTTTTGTCCGTAAGCTAGCCCCATTAGAAATAACAGCGGGACTACTAGTAATAATTTTTTCATGATTGGTTTGGTTTAAGTTTTGAAAATGCTTGGTGGGATTCTAACTGCTTGTTTAATTCATTCAACTGGGTTTTCCATATAAATCTGTTTAAGTCAAAAGGTGAATATTGCGGGCAGGCGCCTGCCTGCATGGTTATAAAAGCGCCAACGGCTACGGCAAAATCAAGGGTTCCTTCCAAATATTCGCCACTCAATTTTTTTGCAAGAAAAGCCGCCAGGAAAGAATCACCGCTTCCTATGGTATCCTGAACTTCTACTTTATAGGCGGGATAATTGTATTGAATTTCGGAAGTGTAATAAGAAGCTCCGTTACTTCCTTTCGTTATTATCACCTCCTTGATATTGAATTTCTGTTGCAGGAGCCGGACCTTGTCGGCCTCATTCTCAGGCGAACCAAACCAGCCTGAAATAAGGTTTAGCTCATGGATATTTAATTTCAGAAGGTCGGTTTTATGCAACAAGTGAGCTATGTGCGCCTGATCATAATGGGGCTCCCGCAGATTGACGTCAAAAACCTTGTAGGCTGAGAGATCCAGAATTCGGTCAAGGGTAGCACGGGAAACTTCATTTCTGGAAACTAAGCTTCCGAATACGAGCACTTCTGCCTCTGGGATGATGCTTTCCAGCCTGGGTTCGTATTCTATAAAATCCCATGCAACCGGAAAAACAATATCATATTTCACTTCATGATCGGGGGTAATGACTACTTCTACCAGTGAGGTTTTATACTGATTATCAACCTGGCATAATTCATCAGACAGACCCAGTTGCCTGATCACCTCCAATAGATCCTTTCCGTCCTGGTCATTCCCAACCCTGCTTATCAAGACGCTTGATTTCCCCATTTTTTTCAGGTGATAAGCTACATTCATTGGGGCGCCGCCGGGTTTCTTACCTTCTGGCAGGTTATCCCATAAAACTTCTCCAAAACATATTACCTGATGTTGCTTGCCGTTCATAATTATGAGTTTTAAAAAAACGCGGTTTAAAAATTTAGTGCATCACCATATTAGTTTCAATTTGCTCTAATGATCTACCTTTGGTTTCAGGCATCAGCTTCCAAACAAAAATTAACTGGAGTACCATCATCGAACTAAAAAACAGGAACGTGGTACCGCCACCCAATTTTTCGGCGAAATACGGAAAACTGAAAGCGATGACTGCAGCCATGATCCAGTGGGTAAAACTTCCCAGGGTCTGGCCTTTAGCACGTACTTCGTTGGGGAAAATTTCTGAGATAAATACCCAGATGACGGCTCCTTGTGAGAAAGCAAAAAAGGCTATGTAGATCATCAGGTAAAAGGTGATGGCAAACCCGCTGAAATTACCGGTATAAAAAGTACTGGATACCATTCCTAAAGAAAGAATCAGACCTACCGACCCGATCAGCATCAATGTGCGACGGCCTATCTTATCGATAAAAGCAATGGCAAGAAGCGTGAAAGTAAAATTTACTAGACCGATACCTACCGTGGATAACAAAGAGGTATGAGCGCCCAGACCTGCCATTTCGAAAATACGAGGTGCATAATAGATGATTGCATTGATACCGGATACTTGGTTGAAAACCGCGAAAAGCACAGCCAGAGTTATGGGGAATTTGTATTTCGCGGACAATAATTTCGCTGTAGAGTGATGAAGTCCGGGGTTGTGTTGCGATTGCTGAATAGAAGCCAACTCCTGTTCGTAATTTAAGGGGTTAATTCTCTTCAACACCTGGCGTGCCTCCTCCATTTTACCTTTATGGAGGATCAACCAACGCGGACTCTCCGGAACGAAACGGATAAGGATATAGAAAATGAGCGATGGGACAGCCTGAACTCCCAGCATCCAACGCCAGGAATCTTCTCCTCCCTGCCCGATTAAGTAATTGGATAAATAGGAAATCAAAATACCCAGAACCACATTTAACTGAAACAAGGCGACCAACCGACCCCTGGAATTGGCTGGGGATATTTCAGATATATAAATTGGAGCTGTAACCGAAGAAACGCCCACACCTAAACCTCCTAATAAACGAAAGGCCAGGAAGACATACCAATCGGTAGCGAAAGCGGTACCTAAAGAAGATAAAAGGTATAAAGCGGCGACAAGAAACAAGGTTTTTTTCCTGCCAAATCTATCCGAAGGGATAGAACCTAATAATGATCCTATTACGGTTCCGATTAAGGCGATTGAAACCGTAAGCCCATGTTCAAATACACCCAGGTCCCAGTAGGCTTGAATGGCTCTTTCGGCACCTGATATAACAGCGGTATCAAATCCAAAGAGGAAACCGCCGAGGGCCACAACCAATGACCATGCAATAACAGAATTTTTTCTCATAACTTTTATAGCTTTTCTTAAAACCAAAGTATGTGAAATTGCTGCCGGGGTCGTTTAATTGCGTATCAATTACATCAAATATTAAATTCATATCAAAATGACCCCAAACACCTGTTTATCAGTGCTTTAATTTTATAAAAAAGCTCCGAAGCATCCGTAACTTCAACTTTTGATACAGCATATTTAAAAATTGATACATCAGTATCCGCTAATTTGAATTATACAAACCCAGCGCTTTTCGGGGTTATCTTTAATTTTGTAAATTGACCGTAACCAATTATTATTCTTCTTGAAAAAATTGAATGAAAAAGAGATACAAGGAAATTATTTCCTTCAATGTTTATTACTTTCTATTAATCCTTTTGGGGCTGTCCGTACTGTCAGGCTGTAAAAGCAAAAACAGCAACACAGAATATACGATCGGGTTCTCGCAGTGTGTGGGTTCTGACCAATGGAGAAAAACCATGTTGGAGGAAATGAAGCGGGAATTATCTTTCCACCCGGAATTGAAACTGATCTATACAGACGCCGAGAACAGCAGCGAAACACAGGTTCAGCAGGTAAGAACCATGCTCAGGAACAAAATTGACCTGCTCATTATTTCCCCAAACGAAGCCAGGCCTTTAACTCCCATTGTGGAAGAAGCCTTTAGCAAGGGAATACCCGTAATAGTGATTGACCGGAAAACTGCTTCGAGCTTGTACACGGCTTACGTAGGGGCTGACAACTATGAAATAGGGAAAATAGCGGGGACCTACCTGGCAAACCAGTTGAACGAACGGGGTAGGATTCTCGAAGTAATGGGATTATCGGGTTCTTCGCCGGCTATCGAGAGGCAACGGGGATTTTATAATGCCCTGAAAAACTATCCCAACATGCGCATTGTAAAGCAGGTATATGGAAACTGGCTTATCAATGAGGCTGAAAAAGAAGTGAGCAAAATAGATATGGCTTCTAAACAAATTGATGCTGTTTTTGCCCATAATGATCAGATGGCCCTTGGCTCCTATAAAGCTTTAAAAAAGCATAATCCAACAAATAAAATCAAGATAATCGGTGTAGATGCCTTACCTGATAACGGTTTAAAATATGTCGCCGATAGTATAATTGATGCTTCCATGCTTTACCCAACGGGGGGGAAGGAAGCTATCCGGACGGCATTTTCCATTTTAAATAAGCAGCCTTTTGACAAAGAGAATATTCTCAAAACCGTTGTTATCGACTCGGGCAATGTTCAGCTTATGAAAATGCAGTCTGACAAGATAAACAGCCAATATCTGGACATTGGAAGACAGCAAACTAAGTTAGAAGAACAGGAAAAGATATTTAATGATCAGGAGGTTCTTTTAAATATATTGGTTATAAGCCTCGTGCTGGCTATAGTTTTCGCCGGTGTAGCATTCTATTCGTTAAATGAAAACTGGAAGAGCAATAAACGACTGGAATCTAAAAACCAGGAAATACAACAACAACAAAACCAACTATTAGAGATGTCGGCCGAAGCAAAAAGGGCTTCAGAAGCAAAGTTCAATTTTTTCACTAATATCTCTCATGAGTTCAGAACACCTCTTACTTTGATCCTGGTGCCGCTTGAAGAACTAATTGCCGACACCAAACTTCCATTAACCGTCAAACAACATTTACGTCTGATAAACAGAAACGTGATCCGGCTATTGAAAATGGTTAACGAGCTAATCGATTTCAGGAAAATAGAATATGACAAAATGAAAATCAGGGCTTCAGAGAATGACCTGATCGCTTTTACCACGGAAATACTTGATTCTTTTCAAGATATCGCCTCCAAAAGAAATATTGACCTGCGGCTGATTAGCTCGGAGAAAAAGCCGATGGTTTGGTTTGATGTCAATATGTTCGATAAGGTTCTTTTCAATCTCTTATCCAATGCCTTCAAATTCACTAATGACAATGGCCGCATTCTGATCACCATTCAAAAGGATGAGGAGAAAAAAGAAATTGAAATAAAAGTGGAAGATAACGGGACGGGTATGACGGAAGAGTCTGTTGCGCATGCGTTTGAATTATTTTACCAAGGCGAGTCTGACCAGTCTAAGGGATCGGGCCTGGGACTATCTCTTTCAAAGGAAATTATACAGTTGCATAAGGGAGTTATTAATGTAAGCAGTAGGAAATGGAAGGGAACTGCTTTCTATATACGTTTGCCACTAGGTGACGGACATTTGAAGGAAGAGGAAAAACTTGCCAGAACTCCTGAGATGAATATCAACTATGATAACATTAAACTTTACACCTCAGATTTGGAACAAGATCCGTTTGAAGGAGATCAGCCGGAAGCTTTTGAAAGTTTAAAAGAACAGTCTTTATTAATTATTGAAGATAACAGTGACATGCTTGAATTTTTAAAGCAAAAATTAGCCAGTGAATATGAAATTTTTACAGCCAACACGGGCAATGGCGGCCTGCACGAAGCTTTTGAAAGAGTTCCGGACCTGATCATTTCTGATGTGGTGCTGCCCGGTCAATCAGGAACCGAACTCGCCCGAGTATTAAAAAACGATGTGCGCACTTCGCATATTCCCTTCATCTTACTTACAGCCAGAGGAAGTTCCGAACAACAGTTAGAAGGAATAAAGACTTTAGCGGATGCCTACATAACAAAACCCTTCAACCTTCAACACTTAACTGAAACCATTAAAAACTTATTGCACAACAGAAACCTGCTTAAATCGCATTATACAAGCGAATATCAGGGGGAAAGCAAATTACCGGTATCAAAGAAGCTTGATAAAAAGTTTTTGAACGATTTTGCAGGAATTGTAGAAAGCAATCTGGGAAATGAGAATTTTAGTGTGGATGTTATTGGCAAGAGCATGGGAATTTCGAGGGTACAACTTTACAGAAAAGTTAAAGCGCTATTAGAATGTAGTATTACCGATTATATTCTGAACAGACGCTTACAGAAAGCTAAATATTTATTGATGAACGAAGATTTATCCATCTCAGAAATAACCTATCAGGTGGGTTTTTCGTCAGCTACTTATTTTTCAACTGTGTTCAAATCCAAATACAATTGTACTCCTTCAGAATTTAAACGGAAGAAAGATTTAGCCTGATAATTCCTTTCTTGTTTAACCTTTGCTCTTCCTTCCGACGCTTAAGTTTCGATACTTAATCCTCGGTTCGCGCCTGATGCAAGTGTGTTAATTGCGCCAGGTGATGATCATCGTGTTCGGCAACAAAGTAAGCAAGCTCCACAATCTTCATTGGTGTTTTAAGGCGTGGGTGAACAGATGACTTTTCTAGATCTTCTTCATTGAGCGACTTCAGCTTGGTCACCAGCTGGTCCCGGCTGATTTTAAAGTCTAAAAGTAGGTCTTCAATCCTTCTTTCGTCGTGATTCGCCGAGTGTGTTTTTTGGTTGCTCATATCGGCAGCAATCATCTCCGTAAGGCCTGTTTGTATCTGAATGACACGAGCAAGCCATAAGGGTTCCAAATCATTCAAGTGGCCCACTTCTTTCTTCACAGACCACTTCTCAGAGGATACCTCGGACAAGAGCGATTCAGGCATTTTGCTGATCTTAGCTTCCAGGCGTACTATTGTTCCTTCGAGTCTTTCGATGATACCGGGTAACAGGCCGTTATCATCAATGCTTTGGAATTTCCTTTCCACCCATTTTGATCGCCTCATGACAGTCGTTTTAGAAATTATTTAATCTGCTCCAGTATCTCACTTAGTGGCTGATCTGAGTCGATCAGGATACCCTTTACTCCGGCTGCTTCTCCGGCCAAGACATCCCGTTCACGGTCGCCGATGAAATAGGAAGCGGAGGCGTCAACATTGAAACGGGCAACGGCCTTTTCAAGCATCATGGATCCGGGCTTACGGCATAAGCATTTGCCGTTGTATTCCGGATGATGCCTGCAGTAATAAATCTCGGTTAAATGGATTCCCTCGCTGGCGTAGGTGGCCTTCAGGTGCTCGTTCATTAGAGCCAGCGCTTCTTCGGAATACCACTTCTTGGCTAAGCCTCCCTGATTAGTAATCACAATGAGCAAATACCCACGCTGCTGAAGTTCCTGCAACGGTTTAAAGTTGTGTTCCAATACCTTAAAGTCCTCCAGCCGGCAAACGTAATCCCCTAATTCCTTGTTCAGAACACCGTCCCGGTCAAGGAAAACCGCCTTTTTCTTCTCCATAGTTAAGGCAAATCTACAGTTCCGCAGTAAATAATTAGCCCTAAGTTGAAATATGCGCAAAAAAACTATCTTTAAGAGCAAGAACCTTATTTATAATTTATGTCCGAAATTAAGACTGAAAAGGAATTCAGGCCCTACGTACCTGCAGACAGCAGGGTGGCAGAATTTACAGCTAAATCAATTTTGTTAGGTGCCTTGTTTGGAGTCATTTTCGGGGCTTCAACTGTCTACCTTGCTTTAAAGGCAGGCCTAACCGTTTCGGCTTCCATTCCCATTGCGGTTTTGGCTATTTCACTGGGACGTAAGTATTTTAAGACTACCATCCTTGAAAACAATATTATCCAAACTACCGGTTCTGCCGGCGAGTCGATAGCGGCCGGTGTGGTTTTTACCCTGCCGGGATTTCTTTTTCTCTCTGCAGGCAGCAACGGCGGGTCTTTTTTTTCCTACTGGCCGATCTTCTTTCTGGCAGCTTTAGGGGGTATCCTGGGAACCTTAATGATGATCCCGCTCAGAAAAGCTTTGATTGTGGATGAACACGGCACTCTGCCCTATCCCGAAGGGACAGCTTGTGCCTCCGTATTGATTGCGGGGGAAAAAGGCGGTGACTTCGCCAGGACGGCTTATTATGGTTTAGCCTTCGCATTTGCTTATGCTATTCTGCAAAAGGTATTTAATATTATTGCGGATGCCCCGGCATGGGTTACCGAACAGAGCAACCGGTATTTTCCTTCAGCAACTGTAAACGGAGAAATCACTCCCGAATATTTAGGGGTTGGATATATCATAGGCCCGCGGATTGCCGGGGTACTCGTTGCAGGTGGCGTTTTGGCATGGCTCGGTTTGATACCTTTGCTTGCTTCACTGGTTCCTGCCGAAACTACAGCTTTACAATTGGTCAAATTAGGCTACCTTAAAGACATTTTAACTCCCGGGGGACCTGGTGGATGGGATCCGGCGACTAAATCATTTACAGATACTGCTGATGCGATCTATCGAGCTTATGTCAGGCAGATTGGTGCGGGGGCTGTAGCGGCAGGTGGTTTTATTACCCTGCTAAAAACGATTCCTACTATTGTTTCATCCTTCAAATCCAGCCTGGCCTCTGTGGGAAAAACCGCAGACGCCTCGAAGGCTGTAAAGCGGACTGAAAATGATCTGTCGTTCAAATTGGTGATCTTCGGTAGTATCGCTTTGATCGTCCTGATGGTGATACTACCACAGATTCCGGGTGATTCAATGATCAATAAATTGCTGATCGGAGTGCTAGTAATAGTTTTTGGCTTTTTCTTCGTGACGGTATCAAGCCGTATTGTTGGTTTGATCGGGTCTTCCTCCAATCCTATTTCAGGGATGACCATAGCTACTCTTATGGGGACCTGCCTTGTTTTTATCAGCGTTGGCTGGACAGGCGAATTTTATGAACCTATGGCACTGGTAGTGGGAAGTATGATATGTATCGCTGCAGCAAATGCCGGAGCCACCTCTCAGGATTTGAAAACAGGCTATATTGTAGGTGCGACTCCTAAATATCAGCAAATCGCATTGTTTATTGGGGCAATTGTATCGGCGGGGGTTATTGGCCTTACCTTATCCATTCTGGATCGTCCGACTCCCGAAATGCTGGCCCAGGGAATTCAGCATGCTATCGGCACCGATCTGTATCCTGCACCGCAGGGTACCCTGATGGCTACGCTGATCAGAGGCTTGCTTTCTTTTAACCTCGACTGGCAATTTGTACTCGTTGGCGTATTTTTAGCCGTAACTATAGAACTTTGCGGAGTCAACTCTCTGTCGTTCGCCGTGGGTGCTTATTTACCTCTTTCTACTACCCTGCCTATTTTTGCCGGGGGAGCCATCAAGGGACTGGTTGACTGGAGAGCGAAAAGAAAAAATGAAGTAGCGATAGATGACGAACTGGGCCGCGGAAGTTTATTTGCTACCGGACTGGTGGCCGGCGGGGCTTTAATGGGTGTGATCTATGCCTTCTTTATGGCCTTTGAAACTACAGCGGGTCCTGTTGGTAGCTTAAGTGTGGAATCTGGATTAACCAATATGCTGGGATCAGGCGGTTACCAGATCCTGGGGTTCATTTTCTTTGTGATCATGGGAATTGTATTGTACAGGATCGCAATTGGGAAATCAAAAGAAATTTAAGTTGGAGTTGAGGATGTGTTTAATAGATTAAGCTTCTAATAGTAATTTACACTTTAATCGGTTTTTAATAATGCAGAATCGGCGTGCCGTGAGGCACACAACACGGTATGCCCACTTGTATCTTATTTCTACCGACATTTTGCCCCTACGGGGTAATTAATTGTTATTTAAGAAATAGACATCAGTCCGTCAGATAAACAGCATTAAAATACCCTTTCTAAAAGTGCGCCATCTATATCTACTAGCCCTGCTCCCGCCAAAAGACTTAAGTGATGAAATCCATGCGATCAGGTTGGAGTGTGCAGAAAAGTTCGGCGTTCAGAAAGCGCTCAAGCCGCCGGTGCATATCACTTTGTACCGTCCTTTTCACTTGGAATATTCCTTTGAGGGTGAACTGATCCGGCTTTTGGATCAGGGAACGAAGGGCATTCCATCGTTTACGCAAGACCTTGAAAATTTCGGCACGTTTAAGTCGCAAGTGGTATTCATCAAGGCATTGAAATCACCGGAGTTGATGCGTTTGCAGGAAGCGATCGTGTCCGTCATCCGGCAAAATCACCTTGACAAACAATTGGATAAGTCGAAAGATCAGCCTTTCCACCCGCATATAACCATAGCCTACCGGGATATACCGGCAGAGCTCTTTCCGGCGATCTGGGGAGACTATAAAGATCGGCAGGTCAATTTCAGCTTTAAGGCAGACCACTTCACGCTCTTAAAACACGAGAATGCTAAGTGGAGTGCTGTACAAGACTTCAAATTAGACTAAATCGATGATAGTCTAAATTAGACGATTATTCAATATGGCTTACTCCGCCGGATACCACAAATTTCATGGCCTCACCCGCAGACATTTTAAGTGGCCGCACCTTTTCGATACTAACGATGCACAGCTGACCGGCGAATGAATAGGAAAATGGAAAATATACCGCAACCTCACCGGGTAAACCAATCTTCGCAAGATCTTTCTGAGTTAAGAATCCTACTTTTTTCAAACCAAATTCATTTACTTCTACCAGCACAGGCTCATTAAATTTCTTTTCATCGCCTACAAAGGCTTCGGCAAGATCTTTAACCGAGTTGTAAATGAAGTTGAAAATTGGCAGGCGGTTGAGCCAGCGGCTAAACCAATTGTAAATGGGTTCGGTAACAAAATTGGTAACAATAATACCTGCCACCAAGAGAATCACCAGAATGGAAAGAATACCCAGGCCTGGGATGTAGATGGGATTTCCGGCCTGATCAAACCAGATAGTGTCACTTAAGTTAAGTGTACTATCAAGCTTAGATACCGCCCAATATATAAGGAAAAGCGCTGCTCCGATGGGAATTACTACTAAGGCACCTTTTATCAGGTAGTTAATTATTGCCCGGAAAATTTTATTCATTTATTCAATTTGTTAATTTGTCAATTTGGCCATCAGAGAAAGACCGAAATGTGTTAAAATTTGGTTTGCGTTTTCACTTAGTCGACTCATCGACAAATCAACTAATTGACAAATCGCCTAATAAAGTTACTCGTAATAATACACCCTCTTCACCCGCTGGGAAATTCCGGTTAGTATCTCATATGGAATCGTGTTAATCGCCCTGGCTATATCGTCCACCTTAATTTGATCGTTAAATACAATTACTTCATCTCCTTCATTGACATCTAAACCGGTGATGTCGAGCATGCACATGTCCATACAGATCTTCCCAATAGTGGACACCCTTTTACCGTTGATCAGCATTTGGCCCACCCCCTCTCCGAGTCCACGACTATATCCGTCGGCATAACCAATCTTCACCGTTGCGATCTTTCCTCCCTGCGGCATTCTGCCACTTCGGGAATATCCAATGGTATCACCGGCTGGAATTTCCTTTATCTGCGAAATGCTGGTTTTCAGCGAAGTTACTGTTTGTAAAGGAGATCTCGTTGGATATGAACTATCAATGCCGTAAAGACCAATGCCCAGCCTGACCATGTCAAATTGGGAATCGGGCCAGCGAGCTATCGCCGAGGTATTCGAGATATGTCGGAGAACGGCGTAATCTAACTCTGCTGAAATTCTGGCTGACAGTTGATCGAACCGATTAATCTGACCTCTGGTGAATTCATCATGTTCCGGCTCGTCGCTCGCTGCCAGGTGTGAGAAGATGCTTAGCACCCTGACTGCTTTATTACCTTTAAGCAACTCAAGCAGCTTTTGGATCTCCACCTCCATAAAGCCCAGGCGGTGCATGCCGGTATCCAGTTTGATATGAATTGGATAGTTTTCGCTGTTTTTACGGTTCAATACCTCCATGAATTCCTCGAATATGCGAAAACTATAGATCTCTGGTTCAAGCTTATTTTCGATGATGGTGTCAAAGGCCATTGAATCCGGGCTCATCACCATAATGGGTAAAGTGGTGCCTGCAGTGCGTAAAGCTACTCCCTCGTCTGCATAAGCGACAGCCAGGTAATCAACCTTATTGAACTCTAACAGGTTCGCTATTTCGAAACTTCCACTCCCGTAGGAAAACGCCTTAACCATAGCCATTAGTTTCACCCCCGGCTTCAATGCTGACTTGTAATAATTCAGGTTGTGTTCAATGGCGGTAAGATTAATCTCTAACACCGTTTCGTGTACCTTTTGAGTCAGGGCCCGGCTAATTTTTTCAAACTCGAAGGAACGCGCACCCTTCAGCAGAATGGTTTGGTTATATAATTTGAGTGACTGAATATTCTCCAGCAGCTCCTCAGTGGATTTAAAGAAAGTTGTTTCAACTGGAAATTCGAACCCGCTGATATCGGAGCCTACACCAATGAGCTTATTTACATCTTTATTTTCGATAAGCTTTGAAACTTTCTCGTAAACGGCGCTCCGGTTTCCGTTGGTACCTGGAATATCCGACAATATTAATGTGCGTCTGAGATGTTGATTCTGTTGTTTCAAAAAGTCTAATGCTATCGCCAGGGAAGAAAGATCAAGACTGTAAGAGTCATCGATTATAGAACAGTTGTTAATTCCCGTCTTCATCTCTAAGCGCATATCAATTGGAAGAAGCTTTTCCAGTCTTTTATCAATTTCCTCCGGATCATATCCCAGCGACAACAATGTTGCCCAGCATATTATTCCGTTTTCTACTGACGCATGATCTGTGAAAGGAATTACGGCGTGCACCTCCACCCCATTATACCATGCCCTGAGAAACTGGAACTTATCATCCAGAATCTCATCGTCAAACACTTCTAAATTCGCTTTGTCCCGGTAACACCATGAGAACTTGTTTTTCCCGGGTAGCTCCCCCGGATACTCATCCAGGTATTTGCATGAATAGATGAAGATGTCAACTCCCTGGAAAAGTTTGAGTTTCTCTGCGATCTTTTCGTTCAGCGTTTCAAAACCTTCGCCATGCGCTTCGCCAATATTAGTAAGAATGCCTATAGTGGGTCGGATTACCCTGGCCAGATTCTCCATTTCCCCAGTTTTGGAAATTCCCGCTTCAAAAATACCCAGGTTGTTCTCCGCATTCATCTCCCATACAGATAGTGGAACTCCTATTTGAGAGTTATAACTTTTCGGACTGCGAACAATATTGCTCTCCGGAGCCAGTAACTGGTAGAGCCATTCTTTAACAACCGTTTTACCGTTGCTCCCGGTGATCCCAATAACCGGGTAGGTGAATTTTAGCCGGTGGTGTGCGGCCAGATCCTGCAAAGCAGTCAATGTATTTACAACCAGAAAAAAATTAGAACCGGGAAATGGAGATCTGTCGAAGTCAGCCTGATCGATCACAAAATTACGAACACCCGCGCTGTAAACATCTTTTAAGAACGTATGCCCATCGCGTCGGCCTCTTAAAGCGAAGAACAAACCTTTTTCAGTATCCGTTATCTTACGACTATCGATTAAAATCGTACGAATTTGTGCTACGGGTTGTTCTACAAAAGCTTTTCCGCCGATACTTTCAGTAATTTCGTCGACCGAATACAAGAGGTGGTTCATAATGCACGAATTTCTATAAATTATTAAGATTGTTATGATTTTTTACAAACTTGTTCTGCACAATGACTGACCCTGAAATAAAAAGAAAAGTTTTTACAAAAGAGCAGGCACTGCTTAAAGCTGAGAGCTTTTGTGCCTACCAGGAGCGTTCACAACATGAGATCAGGAACAAGCTCTACGAGTGGGGATTACATCAAAATGAAGTAGAGACAATCATTTCAGAATTGATAGAAAATAATTTCCTCAATGAAGAGCGTTTTGCCGTCGCCTACACGCTTGGGAAATTCAGAATTAAGGGCTGGGGAAAGATAAAAATAAAACAGGGCTTGAAATTAAAACGAGTGCCGGATAAACTCATCCAAAAGTCATTGCAAAAAATCGATGATGATGATTATATGAAGACGCTCAAGCGACTTCTCGATAAAAAGTCTGCTCTTGTTAAGGAAAAGGATACCTTCAAACAGCGGTATAAGCTGATGCTGTACGCAGCTTCACGGGGTTTTGAAAAAGACCTGATTTCTGACCTGCTGAAAGACAATCACTTAGAATAAATTTGTAAAAAAAGCGAAATATTACTTGACAGGAAACCTTTTCTATCTATATTTGCAACACCAAAACGGAAAAGCGGTTCTAAAAAACGCTTACTGATAATTGGAAATTACATTTACACAATGCGAAAGTAGCTCAGTTGGTAGAGCACGACCTTGCCAAGGTCGGGGTCGCGAGTTCGAATCTCGTCTTTCGCTCTGATCCCTTCCCCTACCAGGAAGGGATTGAAGTTTAATAGGTTTAACACCTGCTCGGATGGTGGAACTGGTAGACACGCAGGACTTAAAATCCTGTTCGCCCTAAAGCGAGTGCGGGTTCGATTCCCGCTCCGAGTACTAGACGGGAAAGACGTATTTTATTACGTTCTTTCCCGTTTTTATTTCCTCCTAACTTGTTGTTAATCAAGTAGATAAGTTGTGCTGCTTCGTTAACTCTCGGGGTTCGATATTCATTCCCGTCAAATCGCAGTTTTTCACGAAATATCGAACCCAGTACCTCTCTTTTTGTTAAAGCATTGCCATTTTCATACAGTGACTTCAGGTTAGAAAGTGCCTCTATTGCCTTCAAGAGCATATTATCAATACTCATGGTGTTCGATTCTTGCACCTTCACCTCATTCAGAGACGCCTCCAGGCGTTTTATCTTTTCCTCACAATCTTTCTTCATTATTGCGAAATCTTTGTGGTCGAGCTTCTCATCAAATAATAAATCTCTGGCATTTGCCAGCCTGGCATTAAGCTTTTCAATTTGTTCCACGATTCCTCTTCGTTCATTATGCCCGGTTCCTCTATGTTCCCTATAGATATCAAGTACGACCATTTTATATAATTCATTCATGCCTGGAAGCGGAACAAACTTTTCCAACTCATTCAACACAGCATCATTGACCTTATCAGCCCGATACCGGCAGCCACATCCGTAAACAGACTGAGCATGGTAGTAATAATAAAACCCACCTTTCCTGCCTTTTGAGGCACTGCCGGTAAGCTGTTTATCACAAGTTGCACACTGTAAAAATCCCTGCAAAGGCAGTCCCTCGTTAATCTTTACAGCCTGAACCCGCATGCCTTTTGTTCGCCCGTTTATTATGTCCTGCACTTTATAAAATAACGCTTCGGAAATAAGTGGCTCATGTATGCCGTTGACCCATTGCTCTTCATCATCTTTGTACTTCTTTATCACTATTTTACCACAATACAAGGGATTTCGGATCTCACGATAGAAGTTCATTCGACTAATCCTAAGGCCTTTATCATTTGCCATCTTTCTGATTTGATCGGGAGCAAATAGACCTTCTGCTATCGTTTTAAATATCCACTGTATAAAAGGTGCTTCCTTTACATTGGGTGAGATATATTTACTGCCGTCCTCACGGGTTTTATTATCGTAGCCTATTGGTGCACGGCCCATATAGCGCCCTTCTTTGCTTGCCCGGCGCATGCCATTCTTCACATTTAGTGCTCTTCGATCATTTTCCACTTCCGGAGCAGCGAGATAAAAAGCCAACATGATCTTATTTTCAGGAATCTCAAGGTTCAATGGTTGTTCAATGGCCTGTGGTTCGATGCCTAACTTCATTAAAGTGGCTATCATTTGATAGGCATCACCAGCGTTTCGGCTAAACCGATCCCATTTAGTAAAGAGTACCAAATCAGCACCTTTACCCCTATTTTTGCGAATTTCAGCTAAGTATTGTGTCCATTTCGGGCGATTGAAGCTTTTTGCCGAATGATCTTCAAAGATCACTTTGCGAACTTTAATAGAGTTTAGCTCACAATACTTCCTTAACCTTTCGTCCTGGTCTCTTTGGGAGTAACCTTTATCGGCCTGTTCGTCAGTACTAACCCTAATATATACATCGGCAACCTTCATAATATCCTAATTTTTAACATACTGATTTACAGCTAACTTACCTATTTTATACATGAAACTCATGATAATTTTCGCTTCTTCTAATGTCACGACTGTTCCATGTTTCTTAAGAATTTCAACTGCTTTTTCAGGTGAAATGGTTCGTTTTTCATTTAACATTGCTAGCTCCTTCTAGAAAAGAGCTAAAATGGAACAATTGTTAATTTTCTTTTAACACCATGAGCGGAAGGTGCTATCGATTTAGAATTGTAACAGATCTCATCTGATTTGGGAAAGCAACAAATCCATGTCAACAGATCCAATCTCAACTTTTCCTTGCTAGCTTTTTGGTGAAAGACTCCGTCAGGGTAACCCAAATAACCTGCATTTAACCTATGTCTGTCTTATGTAAATCAACTTCAGCTCTCCTAATGAAGTAGATTACCGACAAAAGCTCAGTTTATGTATATTCATCGATAATATTTGCCAACTATGAATCAAACTATCGGGATTTTAGCTTATGGATCGTTAATAGATGATCCTGGATTAGAAATAGAACCGCACATCACTGACCGAATAGAATGTTTAACACCTTTTTCAGTGGAATATGCGCGATTAAGTAGCACTAGAGATTATGCCCCGACTTTAATACCTGTGAAAAATGGGGGAAGTCGGGTTAAGGCGCATATCTTATTACTTGATCCTCATGTCTCGTTAGAAAGCGCAAAAAACATGTTATGGCGTCGAGAAACCCGCCAGAAAGATCTAACAAAATCTTATCCCCGATCCAAAGAAACGGGCGTTAATAAAGTCAGTGTATGTACGGTCGATGATTTGGAAGGCATAAACAAGGTTATCTATACATCTATTCCTTCAAATATTGGGCTTAATACAGCAAGTATACTAGCAGAATTGGCTATTCAGTCAATTTTAAAAGAGTCGGGAGAAAAAGGCTTAGATGGAGTTCGCTATCTACTAAACGCCAAACGAAATGGCATTCATACACCATTAACTGATGACTATGAGAAGTATATCTTAGAATACACCGGTTCAGTGACAATCGAGGAGGCTATACTGAAATTAGATGCACAACGCCCATCAGTCTTAGCAAAGACGATTGCGTTGAAGACCTTTGAGGACGAAGCTATTGAAATAGCGGACCTAATATGTGAGTATGGACTTAAAAAAACGGTTGGAGAGAAAGAGATCGATTTTAACACTTTTCAGGCAGATATGCTAGTGAAAAGGGAAGCATTTGTATCTAATGTCCATGAAGGTTTTAAGATATCGCAGGATAGAATAATGACATTAATGTTATCGCTCGAACGTGAAAAAGATCAGCTCAATTCCGAACTAAAAACATTGAACAGAAATATTGACAAAACAAGGTTTGTTCATATTCAAGATAAATTACAAATCGTTATCCACAAAGAGCGTATACTACGGCATTTGATAGATACAATAGCATGGCAACTGATTGGCGGACAGCTTTACATCGCAAGGAGGCTTTATAACGCAGTTGCGGGTGAAAAACGGTTGCTTCATTCAAATATTCAGTCGGTGATCGCTGCCGCCAAAGAATTTAATAAAGAAGCATTAGACTTTGCATTAATAACAGACCTTTCCGCCTACATACAAGCAGGTGATATTCTGCTGAAGAAAGGGGATGACTCATTGGTTTTCGTTGAGGTCAAGCAAGGACAAAAAAACCATGAGATCTTAAACATCATGGACGACCTGTTTAATTCGGGAAAGCCAATAAAGGAGGTTTTTAAAGACTTAAAACCGGATAAAAAAACTATCCAACAAATTGACCGTAACGTGAAGCAGTTTGTTCAAATGTCTTCATTGATGGAAATTCTAAATACAGATCAAGGTAAAGACCCTTCTGGAAAGCCAGTCAAGATTTTAACACCAACGGAGGAAACACCATATTTCACTGAACGATTAAATGCACTATATACACAATTACAAACGCGTAACATGTGGGCTTATGACGTTATCGAAGACTGCTTGCATATAGGTGTTTATAAAGGACCTTTCAAGGATATAGGGCCAAGGATTCTTTCTTCTTTAGGTGAACACCATGGAGGTAATTACATTATCGTTGACTTTCTTTCTGTTATCAATTCACTTCATAAACCGCTATTTTTTATGCCGTTCCCAAAGCAATTTTTATTTGATATTCTTTTCGGACGGGTCAAAATCTTTTTCATGGTTGAGCTAGAAAAGTATATTAAGTTATTCAATGATTTTGGCATGACGGCCGAGTGGCTTTCGAAGAAGGAAACTATGAAAGTGGTTGCTGGACGAAAGGATCATGGTGTCTTTATTTATAAGAACAGAGCTATCAAAATAAGGGGGACAGAATCGCAACAGGAGTTGTTTCTCAGTACGGGTATCTTTGGAAAGATGTACTACGAGCACATCTTTCCTTCATATACAGCCTACTCTACAAGATATTTCCTAGGACTCGAACGATCGTCGGAACAAGAGAAAGGATTAGAAAATACTGGAAAGTCAGTAAATCAGTATAAATATTAATGCGGTCTGGCTGCGCTTTTCATAACTGCGTACATGATGGTTTTTTTGGTTGCTCGGCCATGCATAATTATTTCGATTTTCGCGCCAAATGGAGTTTTGATGGAACAGAACAACGGACCGGAAAGACCAATGAAACTGTACTACTTATGTATCAGATTAACTGCGCTGTACAATAACAAAAAACCGGACAGAAACGAGAAAAATAGCACTAATCAGCTTTTGTACCCCCGACAGGATTCTTGTCGACCAATTTATTATAGATTTAAAACGAAGTGCTGGTTTATAATCAGGAGCTAATTTGAAGATCAGGAACAAATTAGCAATATTCGTAAAGCAAACAATTACAATTAATGAAAGATGTTATACCTGATTTCAGAAATGGGGTAAGTAGAAATCCCCATCTGGTAATTCTTGGCGCAGGTGCCAGTTGTGCAGCATTCCTATCCGGGGATAAACACGGCCGCAAATTACCAGTAATGAGTACCATTGCAAGGGATTTGGGTCTAGCCGATGTCCTTTCCCCAAAATATGATCATCTGATGGATGACTTCGAACTCCTTTATAGCACGATACATAGTTATCCCGACGAAATGAAATTGAGAAGAGAGATAGAAGATGGGGTACATCAGTATTTCCTGAAACTTGAGATTGCAGACACGCCAAATCTTTACGACTATTTGATCCTTTCATTGCGGGAAAAGGATGTGATAGCCACTTTCAACTGGGACCCTCTGTTGCTACAAACCTACCGCAGGCACGCTAGGTTTAAAGATCGTTTACCGCAGTTACTTTTCTTGCATGGAAATGTTGCTGTTGGAATTTGTAAGAAGTGTAAGGTCAATGGAAACTATTACAACATAATCTGTCACCGCTGCAACCGGCCTTTTGAAAAAATGCCGCTATTATATCCGGTGGCAGAAAAGAACTATTCTGTGAATGCGGCCATAAGAAATGAATGGACGCAATTAAAGCAAACTATCAAACACGCTTATTACATCACTCTGTTTGGATACAGCGCGCCTGCAACCGATGTAGATGCCCGGCAATTAATGCTCACTGCACTGCAATCCAATCGTTCCAGGGTCTTTTCGGAATTGGATATCATTGATATTGACAAGGAAGAATTGGTAACGCAAAATTGGTCAGAGTTTCTATATAGCCACCATTATAGTATTATGAGAACTTTTAAGGATTCTAAACTATGGTGGCACCCGCGAAGAAGTTGTGAAGCACTTGCTTCCGGAACTTTGATGAACGATCCAATGGATAATAATCCGTTCCCTGATTTCGATACGGTTAATGAAATGCAAGAATGGATCAGTGTTTTAATTAAAGAAGAAATACGCTACAAAGCGAAAGGTATTGGTTTTATGGCTAGATCAAATATTTAGTAAATATAGGATGAAGGTAAAACTCGCGATACCACCGCCTGAAGACTGGGTACAGTTTGAAATTGTATGTAAGAAAGTATGGGGCACAGTCTGGAATATTCCACATGAGATTGATTTTAATTCTACTAATTCGCAGGGACAGCAGGGAATTGATCTTGCAGGAATACCTCGGGGAGAAACGAACTATTTTGGTATCCAATGTAAAAACAAAAGACTTCATTTAAAAAGTGGGATTAAAAGTAAGATTACCAAAGCAATAATCGATCGCGAGATAAATAAGGCGTTCGAGTTTGTCCCAGCCATACAGCATCTGATAATCGCCACTTCGCTCTATAAAGACAGAGAAATTGAAGAATATGTGAGAGTGAAAAATCTAGAGCATCTAAAAGCGTCCAAATTCTCAATTCAAATATGCTTCTGGGAATATATTTCAGGCGTGATCCAGGATAACAAGCATCTTTACAATTGGTATCTAGGGCAGTGCGATTACCTTACAAATCATAAAGTTGAAGTAGTTCTGGACAACGACAAGCTCGTTAAAGATTTCCGGCCCCACTTTGTTCGGGAAAAGCGCATCTACCGCCACGAAACTAAAGCAGAGCAGACAGAGAAATTAAAGAAGATAACGAATGCTTTCGAAAATTTCAAAGATGCAGATTGGCGTATGCCCCGAACCTATAAGTTCTGGGAATTTTTGTCATTCCTCTTCAGAAAAAAAAGAAGGATAAAAGACCGCGACATTGGGAATCTAACTTTATACATCAATGGAAAACCGGCAGAAATAGAATATCCTGTTCGTGCTGGTTTGCCTGATTCGTTTAGCATTTATCCCTCATATGAACTCTATCAAGGTTCTTATTTCGGGTTTATCATTAGGAACATTGGCGCAAATGTGATAGAAGATTACAAACTTTCATTTTCAGCTGAAGGAGATTTCGAGGAATTCGGTATTGAAAGCGCCCCATTAACCCAGATATTGAACAAGACATACATAAGACACAGCTGGAAGTCGGGTGATCGAAACGGATACATCGAGCCTGAGAAAAATTTCCTGATTCAAAATGACCAATTTGAATCTCGCAAATTTTTTATTCTTCCAAAGAAAGATGCCGCTAGCGAAGTGACGATCCACTGGACATTGCTTGCGAAAGACTATTCAGAAATAGGTTCTTTACAACTTAACATTGAGCCTAGATATACAGATAAGGAAACGCTATGGTATATCGATACCAGTGAAAAGCCGTATGAAAAATGTTATTTCCATAACATCCGCAAACAGGGAGTTCAGAGTTTCAATTTTTGAAGCAGAGCTGGTAAGTGAATCGTTTTTTGGTAGCGTTTCTGTCGTCAACTAATTAACCGCTAGGCCCCGAATAGAAAGACAAAAAGCCAATCCGTTGAAGTACAAACTTTAAGTATTATTCAAGAAATGAATTATGACACGTGAAGTAACGCTAAGACAGTTCTACGCCTCTTGTTACGTTAGAGCTCCAAGGTATCCCGGATGATGGGTTTCAATGTCCCCGCGACTTTCCTGTTCGGCTTTCTTGCGTTCCAGGGCAGCCACCTGAGACTCGGTCAGCAGGATTTCATCGTAGGCCACCTTGGCTTCCAGCGCTTTTAACCTTTTGGGAAACGTTTCCAAATCATGGCGCACACACACCGAATCGTTGAGGGACCTACCGATACACCGCGCTTCGCACAATTCGTTGGAGGCTCTGAGTTTGCCCTTGAGCCGGCTCTTCCATGGCGTAAGCGGCGACCGCCTGTTCCAGTTCCGTTTCAATCCGGTTCTTGAGCAAGGGCTTGCGGCGGCTGATTTCCCAAAGAGCGAGTTCGCCGCCTTCTTCATATAATTTTTGAAACCGGTAGAAGCTGTCCCGGCTATAGCCCATTACTTTACACGCTTCAGAAACACTGCCTAACTGCTCTGCCAGCTTCAGCAGTCCTAACTTAGCCTGGATTAGTTTTCATCCAGTTGTTATTCTATGCAAAGCAGTGTTGGCATCGTGCTTATGGAATGTCGAAAATGTTATGCTTTTTTTCCGAAAATATTTTGATACTGTTTTCATTATGGATTGGACAATAGATGGCTTATTAAATAGAAATGCTGTTAGGGGCATGCCAAAATATCAAATCCTTTAGCAGTCAGCAGTGTGTAATTGGCAGCTGACAAACTTGGCACCCTCAAGTAAAGATGATTTTTGGCCCGACTGATTGCTACATATCTTATTCTGTTTTCTTCCTTACTTAATTCGGGATTCAATAGAAATTCCAACTCCTCATTTTCGTTGAATGTTCCAGTTTCATCTTCAGAGAGCACAAGCAAAACACAATCAAATTCATCCCCTTTTGATTTGTGAATAGTTCTATACGGCAATGACTCGTTGACAGCATTAATACACACTGCGAGATCCAGATAGGTTGCATTATTGTAGAGATCTTTAATCGCTGTTCCGGTTGGTTTTGACAATATTGCAATACTGGATGAGTTTATAAAATCATAGAGACACATAATACTTTCACCTGCAAAATTATCTTTCCCCTTTAACAATATTTTCAATATTTCAAGACTACGCTTAATTGCTTTCTGCTCATCTTCGATATCATTAATCTTGCCTATCTCTTTTAGAGCTTCCTTAAAATAACCTTGTTCGGCGTACTCGATACCTCTGGCGCACCACAATATAGTTCTTCTTCTTTGGGAATTTGAATCACCTAAAGAAAGTTCTAGAAGCATATTTCTCACGACGCTGGTGGAAATACCTTTCCTGATAGAATTTGCAATAAGGTTATCCCTCGATAAAGTACAAACATCCTCGCTCCGTGTATCTGACAAAACTTTCTGAAGACACTTTATCTTATCTCCTATCAATATTATTGGTTTGTTTCCATCAATACCTCGTTTAGCGTCCTGGCGGAGATCCGTTCGGACTAGGTTTAATAAATCAACAATCCTTTTCGTACTCCGCCAATTGTCCTGTATTTCAAACGCTCGTATGTTCGTGGGCGAAAAATTACTGAACTGATTTGGCTCTGCTCCCATAAAGCCATAAATCGATTGCGCACTATCGCCAACTACACCTACAACCGTCTCTTTTTCCAATATCTTGTTAAGCAGAATCAATTGTATCGGGCTGATATCCTGAAATTCATCAATAAAGAAATATGGGAACTTTGCTCTAAGAACCTCCAAGATAAAAGGAAAAAGCCCAATAAGTTCAAAGGATAGGTAAAGAACATCATCGTGATGGATAACCCCTCTAGACCAAGCCATCTTTTTATACTCCAAATATGAAGCGTTCTTTATACTATAACCATCTGCCCTATGTGGATATTTTGTTCCTACCACCAAATTGCCACCGGTATTGAAAGTCCAACGTAGAGAATGAAGTGCATTTGCGACAGCCTTGTCATCCCGTATCCTGGCTTGTCCGGTACGCACTTTCCAATCGCGTAAAAAAGAAAAGCTGGTTAACACTTTGTCATCATGCCCTCGTAACCTAGAAGCGTCGAGTTCATAACTCGCCGGGAGAAAGTGTGCATATGGTTTCAGCACATATTTATAAAGAAAGCTATGTATGGTGGTAACTTCCACCTGGTGAATGCCATCACAAAGTCTTTTTGTAATTGTCTCTACCGCTACATTGGTGTAGGTAATACAGGCAATCTTTCGAGAAATCCCTAGTCTCTTAGAATTGGTAAGCACGTTGTTAATCTGCCCAACTAGCCATTTTGTCTTACCAGCCCCCGGACCAGCGGAGACCTTAAAATGAGTCTCAAAATCAGAGAGGATGCTTTCAGAGTTGATAATATTTACGGACATACCCAATCAACTGCATCAGTAATATATTTTGGAACAGTGAAAGCAACGGGAGTTGCCTCAATCAGATTGGCCTCAAGAGCAATAGCAAGCTCGAGCGCATTTTCTCCTTTTCCGACGGAGTTGAGGTATCTAGCCGCAACCAATGAATGAAGTATTTCTGTGGAAGACCATCCAAGTGGCCCTGACTTTAAAGCATCTAAAATTCTTTGGTTTTCGGTTGTGTCCCTCAAAATATTTTCCGACTCGATCTGTGCAAGATCCTTTCCGGCAACTATAGCATCCATAAGCATTTCCAGTTCCATCAAATTTCCAGTAGATTCAGTCAATAACAATTTACAGGTCGGGTTATAGAACAACAACTCATATTCCAATGTCTTACCTTTCAGTTGGTCTTGGGTAAAAAAGCGGACAGAAGGATGCGCACTATAAAGCGATAAATTTATACCAGACGTTTCTTTATATAAATAACTGGGTTGCAAATTGGTTTCAAATGGATAACAGGCTTTTGAACGTTCTCCCGGCTTTTGCTGTTCAGGATCCCTATCTGTGATGCAAGATATGCGCTTGGCAATTGTATTCGGTTTAGGATGGTCGAACATTTTAAGGAAATGGTCGAAGTATCGCCCCCCGATATTGATGACAGCCACGTGCACATCTTCAAGGGACTTAGCATGGTATTTGGTCATTGTTGAAAGCAGCAACTGTTCTGCAAGCCCCTCTACGAGAATGATGTTTTTAGCGAATAGCATATCCGAACGCGTTGCATCTAGAAAACGTTGAACAAAAGCTTTAGATTTTATATCCTCTACGCTATTGGAGAAAGCTTTCCCAGGATAACCCACACTCAGCCTATTCTCATGCTCGCTGAAGCAAATAATCTCATCCAATGAAACCGCTGATGTGATATGAGTGGAATGCGATGTAATAAAGACCTGGCGGGCTTTATTTTGTACATTCTCCTTTAAGAACTTAAGGAATTTATACTGCATCGCAGGATGTAAATGTGCCTCTGGCTCTTCTATCACTAAAATCGGGAATACTTTCGCATTGCTACCTAGGTAATCACCATTGGTATCCACTTGCATTTTCGCAAGCAGCAGTGACATAAATATTAGGTTATTATAGCCAAGACCGTTATGTGTAGCCGGAATTTCTATACCTGTAGCGTACCTGATTATCAGTCTAAGGGCAGAATATAGCTCAGCCTCAGAAATACTTCCATCGAAATCTGGGGCTGCTTCGTTAAAGGATGCGCCAGTATCCTTGGCATATTTCAGGATGTGGCCCTGACCCTCTTTCATTCTATCCTGAAGCATCTTAAGCAACTCATTTGCACTTTTGGCAAATAGCTCCTTTTGCACCTTTAGCTCATGAAGTTTTTCCTGTGGTGTTTTACCATTGTTCTTAATCTCATAATCGATGAAGAAATCGACAACTTCCCTTAGCAAAGTGTTTCTGCCAGTAAACATATCCCGTTCGACATCCCTGATTGCATTCAGAAATTGGTAGTCGAATTTCCCAATACCATCAGCATCTGCGGTAATCTTAAGATCCTGATTTCCTGCATATATTTTGTATATGTACTTTCTTAAAAAGTTATGTTTAATAATATTCCAAGCATCTTTGCTATCCTTTGCCGTTAGCAATTGATTGCAGTAATCATCATGTTCCCCTTGAGGAAGAAAAAACTCGTATGTAAGCCTCGCCAAATATGGAGATTCCATTTTTACGAGCCAGTTGGCTACAGTTACAAGATCATCACCTGCAAGATTCTCGTTTTTACTTTCCGAGATCTCCAGAGAAATTTGGACGCGTGGTGGATTTTTTTTTAATTCCTCTATGTCCACATTTTTATTAAAATCATCGATTTCCAATTTCCTTGAAGTTGGTCCATCCAAAATAAGTGAAATAGACTTTAAAAGGTTCGTCTTACCTGCGTTATTATGTCCAATGATAACATTAACGCCCTCTTGGAAATCTACGGACGTAGCGGAAAAGTTCCTAAAACCTGATATGGTTATAGACGATATATACATAGGAGGATAAATTTAAGTTTTTAAAGTTAAGTGTTTTTAGTTCATACGACATCACAGTCTTTGGATATAGTGAACCGTCTATGAGGGAGTAAACTCAAATCAAAGACCTGTTAAATAGCAGAGCTATTCCTAGAAATACCAGTTCTTCTCTTTAATTGCTTATTAAGCAACTACTTGGGCGGTGTATCACCATTTTTTTTGTACAGAGCTGGTTCTTGTAGATTTGAGCGAGCAGCCTACCGACGGGATGATTAGCTTTTCTTTAAATCGTCCGAAAATCACGAATGTGTAGCCTTCTAAAAGAAATCTTTAACACCTTGTTAACCTAGTGTGAGACACCCTAAAAAACTACTCGAAACTTTGGCTTTACAAACCTCAAAGCAATGACAAATATCCTAGCACCCACCGACCTAACGGCCTCCGAATTAATTCACCCCTACCAACCTCGAATTAAGCGTATGCCAAAAGAACCACGACATCGGATTCGCCACTTATTACGCTCCGGTATTCCTTTAAAAAAGACACACAAAGTGGATACTAAGATTTAACTATTCAATGATCTTTTCATCATTTTCATAAGAGCCAATCGAACAATCGATAAATATAAACCCAGCTTCTAAAAAGCTTAGGTTAGGTCAGTGTTTGCCCACGCGGGTGTGCAGCAAGATGTATTTTCGTATACGAAAACATCTTGCCGGACTTGAGCCGGGGACTTTGCTGCGGAACTTGCAAAGTCTGGAACTTTCTAAAAGAGATATGTATGCCCAGGAAAAAACTTGCTAACCCGGAAGATATCTTAAGTAAGCCGATTATCATCAGGGTAACCGAGTCTGTTTTTAAGCGGCTGGAAAAATTGCAGAAAGAAAGCGACTGCGGATCCGTTGGTGAAGTCGCCCGGAAAATCCTTACCCAGAAAAAAATTAATTGTTTTTACCGCGATATATCCCTTAACGCTCCTATGGAAGAAATGGCACTGATCCGCAAAGAACTAAAGGCTATTGGTATTAATATCAATCAGCAAACCAAATACTTCCATACCAGTCAAAATGAAGCTGAACGGGCTTTCTACGCCAGTCGGACAGCTATACTTTATCAAAAAACAGATAGCAAGGTTGAAGACTTGCTGACACTTATATCCCAACTGGCTGAAAAATGGTTGCAAAAATCACAAGCGGTAAAAGCATCCGGGGAATCCTGAATTATAACGAGAATAAGGTTAATCTAGAAGAGGCCAGGTTAATCATGGCAAGCGGCTTTGCCTCCGACGTAATCAAACTGGGCCTTGAAAGTAAGGTTCGACGGTATGAAAACCTCACCATGCTGAATGGAAGAGTTAAAACAAACGCTTTGCATATTTCCCTCAACTTTGCCAATGAAGACAAACTAAGTGATGAAAAACTGCAACAAATCGCCACAGCTTATATGGCTAAAATAGGGTTTGGTGAGCAGCCTTATTTAATATACAAACACCTCGATGCTGCCCACCCCCACCTGCACATTGCAACGGTTACCATTAAACCAGATGGAAAGCGGATTGATATACATGGTATTGGCAGGACAGTCTCTCAAACGGCAAGAAAGGAACTGGAGCTGGAATTTAAGTTAACACAGGCCGAAGGCAGAACATCAAGCAACACCCTGGGGATTAAGGCCGCGGATATTGAAAAGGCAGTCTATGGAAAAGTACCGACGAAACGGGCAATTACTAATATTGTGAATGCGGTAAGCCACACTTATAAATTCACATCCCTTGCTGAATTCAATGCCATTCTAAAGCAGTTTAATGTCACCGCCGACCGTGGAAAAGAAGATACCATGATGTTTCAAAAGAAAGGACTGATCTATTCCCTTCTGGATGAAAAAAACAATAAAGTCGGTATACCAATTAAGTCCAGCTTAATATACGGCGAGCCTACGTTAGCAAATCTGGAACTGCAATTTGACAGGAACAAAGAACAAAGGATGCCTTACCGCGACGATTTGAAAAAACAGATAGATAAGGTATTTGGCCAGTACATCGAGATTTCAAGAGCTACTTTTCAGGCTGAACTGCAAAAACAAGACGTCCGCGTGGTATTCCGGCAGAACGAACAAGGATATGTTTTCGGCTTAACTTTTATCGACAATAAGAACAAAACGGTTTTCAATGGCAGTGATCTGGGGAAACACTACACTGCTAAAGGCATCATGGAACGCTTAGGTCATACGGATAAGCCGCTTAAGCCGAAAGGGAAAAGCTATTTGCTACAGCAAAAAGCGACAAACTACCTGGAACAACCCAAACCAGCCAAAACTTATCTGAAGCCGTCGGAAGATTTAGGTTACCTAGAAGCCTTGCTGAACGGACCCCAACAAGACTATACATCACCTTTAATTCCCACTAGAAAGAGGAAAAGAAAGAAACAGACAGGAATGTCATTATAGACATTGATCCATATACATACATCCAATAAGATAATGAATGAACACAGGAGAAGATACCCAGGGGTTGCGCAAGATCATTGATTTAACAAGGTTTATCAGTATCACAATATTAAGCATCCATTTTTATTTTTGCTGCTATAAAGCTTTCCTGCATTGGGGCTTGACGGCAGAAATTACAGACCGCATTATTGAAAATATGGCAAAGACCGGCCTATTCAGCACAATTGTTAAGCCCAAGCTGGCTGCGTTGTTATTTCTATCCATTTCATTGATTGGGGCCAAAGGGAAAAAGGATGAAAAAATCAGGATAAACCAAATCCTGGTCTTCCTGGTAACAGGCTGCTTAATCTATTTTTTAAGTGACCTGTGCTTTTCTATAAATGCCGGAGTTCCTACTATTGCCATTAGCTATATGTTATCCACCCTAATTGGATTCCTGTTAATCACCACCGGTGGAACCTATTTATCCCGTCTCATCAAGTTGAACTTACAAAAAGACATCTTTAATACGGTAAACGAGACTTTTCCCCAAGAAGAACGGTTATTGGAAAATGAATATTCTGTAAACCTGCCTGCCAGATATAGCTTAAAAGGAACAATCCGCGAAAGCTGGATCAACTTCATTAATCCATTCCGCGGCTTATTAGTGGCTGGAACGCCAGGTGCAGGTAAAAGTTATTTTGTGATCCGCCACATCATAGATCAGCACATTAAAAAAGGCTTTTGCATGTTCATTTATGACTTTAAATACGATGACCTGACCAAAATAACTTTCAATAAGCTTCTACAATACCAAAAGAATTATAAAATCAGACCATCATTTTATGTAATCAACTTTGACGATCTAAACCGTTCACACCGATGTAATCCATTAGATCCTGCCGGTATGGAAGATATCACCGATGCTACAGAAGCCTCGAGGACGATTATGCTGGGCTTAAACAGGCAATGGATAAAAAAGCAGGGCGACTTCTTTGTCGAATCACCTATTAACTTTCTGACGGCGATTATCTGGTACCTGCGTACTTATCAAAACGGAAAGTATTGTACTCTGCCCCATGTTATTGAACTGATGCAGGCCGATTATGATCCCTTGTTTGCTATACTGCAAACCCAGGAAGAGATCAAGGTGCTGATCAATCCGTTTGTATCGGCCTTTCAGAATAAAGCGAAGGAACAACTGGAAGGACAAATTGCGAGCGCTAAGATTGGCCTGGCCAGGTTATCATCCCCACAATTGTATTATGTTTTATCCGGCAACGATTTTACGCTTGATGTGAACAATCCCAAAGAGCCAAAAATTGTCTGTGTTGGGAATAACCCTCAGAAACTGCAAACTTACGGTGCAGTGCTTTCATTGTACATTTCGCGGATGATCAAACTGGTAAATCGCAAAGATCAGCTTAAGAGCAGTTTGGTATTTGATGAGTTTCCAACGATATACTTTAATAATATCGACAGCCTCATTGCAACGGCACGTTCGAATAAGGTCGCCACTACGTTAGCAGTACAGGATTTTAGCCAGCTCAAAAAAGATTACGGCACAGATGAAGCAGAGGTTATTACCGGTATCGTCGGCAATATTATCAGCGGGCAAGTCACAGGCGACACAGCCCGAAGGTTATCGGAGAACTTTGGAAAGATCCTTCAGGATAGAAACAGTATGACAATGAATAGCTCAGATACTTCCACCACTCAATCGACGCAATTAGAATACGCCATTCCTGCAGCAAAGATATCCGCTTTATCATCTGGAGAATTTGTCGGTATCGTGGCTGATAACCCCGATTGTAAAATTAAGCTTAAGGTATTCAATTGCGAAATTCAAAACAACCACAAAACTATCAGAAATGAAGAGAATCGATATAGATCCCTTCCTATTGTAGAGCATGTTACCGCAGAAAGCGTTTTGGAGAACTACAAAAGGATCAAAGAAGATATTCGGGAATTGATATCTAATGAGCTAGCGTTAATCTCGTCAAACATAAACGACGATTCAGGACCGGCATTGTCAACATAACTCCAATCACTAAAAGTCATTGATGTATTGTTATTGATTGATTGTGGTATCTCACCGGGCTATTAAGAATAATTCTAAATAAAGTTGCTTGATCCGTTTAAGTATTTACTTTTGCATTTAGAATCAATCTAAATAACAAATGAAAACTTCTTTTACTACAGCTTTTTTTATTGTTGCTATAGCCTTTATGAGTCGGGCGTCTTTCGCCCAAACAACCGGGAACATAAAGGGAACTGTTAAATCGAATGATGGGAAACCTGCTTCTTACGTTAAAGTAAGTTTTAAAGAAATCAATAAGTCCGCCTTAACAATTGAAAATGGCTCGTATAAAATTGCAGGGGTTCAACCGGGTATTTATACTTTAATAAGCTCCTCCATTGGATTACAAACTCAGGAAAAAACAGTAGAAATTATCGCGGGAAGAACAGTGTATGTTGACTTTGTTGTTGCTCAAAGTGCAGCGTATTTACCAGAAGTAATTATTACTGGCTGGAATAGCGCCAATAAAAAACCTGTATCAATCGGGAAATTACCGGCGGCATCAATGGATCTTCCTCAAAGTATTGCTATCATAGGTCATGATATTATTGAGACACAGCAATCACAGCGATTAAGCGATGTCGTGAAGAACGTAAATGGTGTTTACCTGGGAACCACAAGGGGAAGTACTCAGGAAACCTTTTATGCCAGAGGATATAGCTTTGGCAGTACCAATATGTTCAAGAACGGATCTAGAATAAATACCGGCGCCATGCCTGAGGTAAGTTCTTTAGACCGGGTGGAAGTTTTAAAAGGCAGTGCAGCTATTTTATATGGAAACGTGTCTCCCGGCGGTATTCTTAATATGGTTACTAAAAAGCCTGAGTTCGAACATGGAGCGGTACTTTCTCTGCGTGCCGGAAGCTATGATTTGTACAAACCTTCAATAGATGTTTATGGACCACTTAGTTCTAAGGTTGCTTACCGTTTCATAGGCTCTTACGAAGCATCAAACAGCTTTAGAGATCAAGTTGAATCGAACCGGTATTATCTGAATCCTTCATTCCTTTTTAAATTGGGAAATAAAACTCAGATAACAGTGCAGGGTGATTATTTAAAAGACAATTACACTCCGGATTTCGGTATAGGTGCAATTAATAACAGGATTACCAATGTACCCCGAAATAGATTTTTAGGAACTTCATGGGCAAACGGAAAAACCCGGCAAGCAACTGCATCTGCAAACTTAACTCACCAACTTTCAGAATCATTGAGTTTAGACATAACCGGAGCGTATCAGAAATATAAGAGAGAATTTCAAACGGTAGAAAGAGTTCAACCGATTGAAAACGGCGACTGGACACGTCCCCTTGGAAAATCGAATACTTCAGAGAGTTATTATACAGGACAAATCAATCTAAAGGGAAAACTGAAAACAGGTTTTATTGATCATACCTTACTGGTAGGTGCTGATGCCGACAGGTATTTGAATACAAATTATACGTATACGGAAACGGTAAAGGGAAACTTTGAATATCTTGACGAGCAAAATATTCGTAGACCTGCCAACTATGATATTATTAATATTCTGGATCCTTCTAAATATAGTGCCCGTGCTGATATGCCGGTTATGAACCCCATAAGAGTAGCGGTCACCCCTAGTAATCGCTTCGGTATCTATATAAATGACTTAATGAAAATTACGCCCAAGCTTAATGTATTAGCAGGCTTGCGATGGTCTTATCAAAAAGCACTTGCGGCAAAAACAACTGATTTGATAACTAATACAGCAATTAAAGCTGAAGAGAAAGATGATAAGGCATTTTCTCCACACTTTGGAATTGTGTATAAGCCTACCAGTTTCACTTCGTTTTTTGCAAGTTATGCCAATTCATTTAGTATAAACTCCGGTACTGATATAAACGGTAACAGTTTGAACCCGTCACTGATTGATCAGTATGAAATTGGTGTGAAAAATGATCTTTTCAAAGGTATCATTTCTGCTAATTTTACAGCTTATCGAATTGTTAACAACAACCTTGCTCAAACCGCACCTTTTTTAGCAGATGGGATTACTCCAAATACAAATAGCGGTTTAAAAGAACTGACAGGTCAAACCACAAGTGAAGGCCTGGAGATTGATTTAATAGGTCATCCCTTCAGGAGTTTAGATCTTATTGCCGGGTACAGCTATAACTACATGCGATATACCAATACGCCTGATGCTATAGGCAATTATATTGAAGGTCAGCGCCTTGTGAATAGTCCTGCCCACACGGCAAACGCAAGTGCATTTTATACATTTAACAACTTTTATGTTAAAGGTTTAAGGCTTGGGGCTACAACTAATTATATTGGGAAAAGGTTGGGTGGATGGAACAATACTATCGGGCAAACTCAGACCGGTTCAAGAATAATACCCGTTTCGGATTTTGCTACTGTAGATATATCTGCCGGTTACTCATTCAAAAGAATTAATATGTTAATGAAAGTGTCAAATCTAACCAATACGCTTAGTTATTATGTTCATGAGAATTATAGTATAAATCCCATTCCTCCAAGACAATTTGCAGCGACGCTATCTTATAAATTTTAACTAATTTATCGCTGGCTTTTTCTATTTGAGCGAACTACTTATTGCTCGACAACTGTATTAAACAAAGCAGCTGCCTCAAATATAACGAGGCAGCTCATAAAATACTTAAATCACCTTATACTTAACGTTTTTATCATCCTCCCATACACAAATAGCTTTACCATTAGAGAGTAAGTATACTCTTGGTGAAACTCCTTTGCCAACTTCTGCAGTTCGCCTAGTGTTGAGGTCCATAACCCGGATCTTATTTTTATCCTGCCATGCCACAAAGGTCTTTCCCTTGCTTTGAGCCATACTCACATCCCGGCCCGAACCTAGTTTTTGCTCCGGCTGGTTGCCAGATGAATAAAAAACATCACTGTTTCGGCGCCATGCGGCGGAAACAATTCCCCGCTCGTTTACAGCTAATCCACCGCCATCCATGGGGCATGCATTCAGCCGCCAGGTTCCCTTTCCTGATTTTTGTGGCGCACTGAACATTTTGCCTCTATTGCTTGAAACAGCATAGTAGATATCCCTTGAACCTATCAGCCAGTTACGGAAACTGACCACCAGCTTACCGTCATTGAAGGCAATGTTGGGTTTACAGCATTCGCAAACATGTTCATCGGGTGATTTATAGACCAGGAGGTTTTTGCTCCAGACAGATGAATTTCCATTAATTGACGAAAAATAGATATTGTTTTTTTTCGCCAGCCTTATGTCAAGCCAGGTTGCGTAAAAGTTGTCTTCCTTATCCGCCGTAAGGGCCATTAATCCCTCGACTGCAGAATCTTTGTAATCATTAACCTTAGCTGATTTTTCCCAAATCTTGCTCAAATGATCAAGTATATAGGAATGAATATTGCCCTGCTCATCAATGGCCGTGATCATACTGTAGTTCTTGGAAGAAGCAATTTGTGGTCCTCTGGTATGACCCAAATGGATACCTCGAATTTGTCCCACCAGTGCCGGTTTTGAAAATGTTGTGCCGTTATTGTTCGAGGTAATACAATAAATCTTTTCTCCCTCGCCATAAACCATTCTTACAATTCCTTTAGTGTCTATTGCTAAGTTTGGTTGCTGCCCCTGGATATCAGCAGCACTGGATTTCAACGAGATAATCAAAAGGAAGATAAATACTGATTTCAACATAAGATTTGATTAAAAAGATAATATAGGGAAGTAGTGTTAAAATTAGCTGGTAATATCCCTATTTAAAATGAGATTAATTTTTTCTATATTTTGTTTAATGTTATGATTTGACCTTTAACATACTCGCATTAATCGCTACAATTACTGTACTTAGGCTCATTAATACTGCACCTGCCGCAGGACTTAAAAGAATACCCCAGTGATACAGAACTCCCGCAGCTAAAGGCAATGCAATAACATTATAACCAGTTGCCCAGGCTAGGTTTTGCATCATTTTACGATAAGTAGCCTTGCCGAATAATATCAGGTTGACGATATCTTTAGGGTTACTGTTCACCAAAATTATTCCTGCAGTTTCCGCAGCAATATCGCTTCCCGATCCAACTGCGATCCCGATATTGGCCTGTGCTAAAGCCGGCGCATCATTTACACCGTCACCGGTCATAGCAACAAATTCTCCCTTACTTTGCAATTCTTTAATCTTATTCAGCTTTTGGTGCGGGAGAACTTCGGCCATGTAACCATCCATTTGCAGCGTATCGCTCACACTTTTGGCTACTCTTTCATTATCGCCGGTTAATAAAAACGATTTAATTCCATTATCCCTGAGGGTCTGAATGGCCTCAGCAGATTCAGGCCGAACCTGATCTGACAGGGCTATATACCCGATTAATTTTCGATCCATGATGATAAATACGACCGTCTCTTTGGAGTCACTTTTAAAGTTTGATGGGACTTCAATATTATTCTCGTTAAGATATCCCGGACTTACTACTTTTATTTGCTTTCCCTCTACGTTTGCTTCAATTCCTTTGCCTGTGATGGCGTTAAAATTTTTAGCTTCCGGTATGGTAATATTTCTTTTTTTCACTAGCGCCATAATACCAGTGGCAATGGGATGCTCTGAATTTCCCTCTAAAGCCGCAGCATATTTAAGTAAGTCTTCTTCTTTAATCTGTGCATCAATTACCACAACATTCGACACCTCAAACTTGCCAATGGTCAAAGTTCCCGTTTTATCAAACACCAGGGTGCTGATCTTCCGCGATTCTTCAAAGGCGGTTCGATTTTTAATCAGCAAGCCATTTTGTGCAGAAAGAGCAGTAGATTTAGCCACCACTAACGGAACCGCCAATCCTAAAGCGTGCGGGCAACAGATCACGATTACGGTTACCATCCTTTCAATAGCAAAAGCTAAAGGTTCCCCTTCCAACCACCAAAAGAGAAAAGTACCAATCCCTGCAATCAAAGCAATAATGGTTAACCATTTGGCAGCCACATCTGCCAATAACTGGGTCTTTGATTTATCTTTCTGTGCATCTTCCACCAACTTGACAACTGCGCTAGATAAGAATCTGCTGCGGCATGAAGAACCGTTACTTTTAGTGAACCGTTCCCGTTGAGAGAACCTGCAATCACCTTTTCACCTGTTGCTTTTTTCACCGGTTTTGATTCACCGGTAAGCATAGACTCATTCAAATAACTTTCGCCTTCGAGAATATTTCCATCGGCCGCTACCTTTTCACCCGGCTTGATTAGGATCACATCACCAGCTTTTAGTGAATCCGTTTGAACCTCTTCAGTAGTTTTTCCTATTACCATATGCGCCTCGGCCGGCATTAGCTTGACCAATAATTCCAGCTCCCTCGAGGCTCCGGCAACGGATTTCATTTCGATCCAATGCCCTAACAGCATGATCAGGATCAAAGTGCTCAGCTCCCAAAAGAAGTCCATTCCATCCAGGCCAAAAACGGTAGCTACGCTATAGATATAAGCTACCGAAATGGCAAAGCCGATCAGGGTCATCATGCCCAGATTCCAGGTTTTCATTTCCGAGACCCAACCGGTCAGGAACGGCCATCCTCCATAAAAAAATAGAATAGTGGATAGGCCAAAAAGGATATACATGGAACCGGGAAACATCCATTGTACACCAAGCCATTGCTGAATCATCGGCGATAGCAATACAATGGGAATGCTAAGAAACAGCGTGATGTAGAAGCGCTTTTTGAAATCAGCAATCATCATGGCATGGTGGTCATGGCCATCCATACCCATTGTTGGTTTGTGTTCATGCTCTATACCATTATGATTCATTTTTCTATGATCTTCAGCAGGTTTAATCGGATTTACTTGTTCACCAATAGAAGTGCTTTTAGCCATGTCCTTTTTAGGTTTAACGTGTTTGTGCTCCATAGCTTTACTTATATGATGTTACATTATTTGTGTTAAAAGAAGGTAATAAAATGCAAACAGATTATGCTATTGTTATATCCCGATCCAGATACACATCCTGGATAGCTTTCAACATTTCTACCCCTTCATTAAAAGGGCGTTGAAACGCTTTTCTTCCGAGAATTAAACCCATCCCTCCGGCACGCTTATTCACCACCGCAGTAATTACCGCTTCCTGAAGGTCTGTCTCCCCCAAACTTTCACCTCCGCTGTTTATCAATCCTACCCGACCGCTGTAGCAGTTAAGCACCTGGTAACGGGTTAAATCAATGGGATGATCAGAAGTTAGTTTATCATAAACAAGCTGGCTCGTTTTGCCGTGTTTAGTTGCCAAATAACCACCGTTGTTTGTGGGCAGTTTTTGTTTTATAATATCAGCCTGTATGGTAACGCCTAAATGGTTAGCCTGGCCGGTAAGATCGGCAGCCGTATGATAATCTACCCCATCCACCTTAAAGGCATTGTTACGGGTATAGCACCATAAGATGGTTGCCATCCCTAATTCATGCGCCATTTGAAAAGCCTCCGCAATTTCTTTCAATTGGCGGGTACTTTCGGCACTACCCCAATAAATTGTAGCGCCTACCGCAACTGCTCCCATATCCCATGCGCTTTTAACGTTACCAAAAAGCGTTTGATCATAACGAATCGGGATGCTTAGCAGCTCGTTGTGATTAATCTTAACAATAAAGGGAATTTTATGCGCGTACTTACGGCTCATGATCCCTAAAACTCCAAATGTAGAAGCAACCCCGTTGCAGCCACCTTCTATAGCCAGCTTGATTATATTTTCGGGATCAAAGTAAAGTGGGTTTGGCGCAAACGCGGAACCCGCACTGTGCTCAATACCCTGGTCAACCGGAAATATACTGCAGTACCCGGTGCCACCCAAGCGTCCATGTCCTAACAACGCCTGTAAGCTGCGCAGCACCTGGTTATTGCGATTGCTGTTCACCCATATTTCCTCAATATGATTTGCTGAGGGGAGGTGAAGCATTTTTTTATCGATAGTTGTACAAGTATGGGCCAACAGATACTCGGCTTTGTCGCCTAATACCTCAGTAATTTTCTTATTTTCCATAACATCCAGCTAATTTTAAAAGGTCTTCTAGAATAAGTCACAGTGGGCAATTTGTTCTTCAATCACAATCGCTGCCGGCTGATGTATTGTAAATTTAACCAAGTTTATTTAACCTGATTTATAGAGGATTGCTGAAGTAGAAGTTACAGCAATCAAAGTCAAGAACTTCCTTCCATGCGGTTATTATTTTCTTGTAAGTTTCTCCAACAGGTCTGATCTTCCGGGCCAGGTCATACAGGCCCAGATCATTGATGTGCCCGTTATTTTCTCTTAAGGAAGAGTCCCAGTCAACCTGGTCGGTTAAACTGTACCAGGTAAATCCCACCAGCGGCACCCCGTCTTGTTTTAACCGACAGGCATTTGCCCATTGCTTTTTAAGCCAAACTTGTGCGCCAAGCCCGGCACAGTTTGTTTCGGTGTGCATGATGGGAAGACGATAGCGGCTAAAGTATTGATGGGTAATGGCGTAGTAACCAAATATTTCCCCGCTGCTGCTGATAGTACCGTCATGATGCACCCAGTGTTCATTGCTGGCGTAGTAGTCATTTCCCATGATGCATCGATTCTTTATCGCATGATTCATAAACCACTCATATTCCTGCCTGCTCATTCCATGATCCACTAAGTAGTTGTACATCGTCGAGGATACCGGATGACCGTATATAAGATCCAGAGAAAGAAATCGCTGTTCGTTTAGAAAAAAAGACCTTTCAAGACAGCAGTCGTTGGGGTACTCAGCGTGGTAATACTCGCTTGATTCACTTTGAATGAAAATAGCCTCCGGATTTACTTTCCGGATCGCCTGCATAGCCAGCAAATTGGCTTTGCAAAGATTTTTTAGAGCGTTAACAAAGGCCTGGTCACTTGAAAGCATTTCGTTCCACCAGCCGTACTTTGCGGAGAAAGTTGCTGCGATATAAATCTCATTGATGGGAGTGTAATATTTGATATGAGGAAATCTTTCGGCAAATGCTCTGGCATATTCAGCAAACAGGTGTGGCCATTCCCCATTTTGAAAATTGCCTATCCAGTCAGGAACTCCAAAATGACAGAGATCCGCAATAGGTATAATCGATAATTGCTGCAGAAGTGCAAAGGTGTCATCAGCAAAACTCCAGTTATAGCAGCCGGGGCCGGTATGCGTAGAATAATAAGGGGCTCCATATCTCAAAAATTCTAGGCCTGTTTCTTTCAACAAGTTAAAGTCTTCCTTCCAATATTGATAATGATGAGCTTTAAGCATTTCATCAACCCGGAAAGTGCTGCCATCCGTTAAGCTAATAGTGGGATAACTATTCTCAATGCCGGTAGCAAACATGAATTTATCGCATCTGTGTTTCATAATCTCGCTTTAATATGATCAGGCACTAATAAATTTCATTCGCCTCTCCAACTGGATGACCATAACAGAGGATATAGAAGCTAAAAGGATTAAGACCCATTCGCCAGCCGTCATGGGTATTACATTCAATGCTTCACGTACGTAAGGGATCTGTATCATTACAACTACGATGAGTATACTTACAATTATTGAAAACCAGACATACTTACTTTTGATAACCTCATTGTTAAAAAACGGACCCGTGCCCATATTGAACACATGGAAGAGCTGCGAAAAAATAATCGTGAAAAAGAGAACATTGTTACACATAGCAGCATCCCAGGGCTGGCCGCTATGAAAATAATAGTGATTAATAAGAACAGCGATTATGCCTGCCAACGCAATTACTATCGAATAAAAGAATATACGCCTCCACCGGAGGTTGTCAATGATGGGCTCCGATGATTTTCGCGGAGGCAGTTTCATAATATTGGCCCCGCCCATCGTTACTCCTAAGGCCAGGGCGGGCAATACATCAGTAATCAGGTTAATAAAAAGAATTTGTAAGGGCAGCAACTGAAAGTGAAGATTCATAACGGCCGCGGTGGCGATTACCAGTAACTCACTGAGATTACAAGAAAGGAGAAAAGTCACAAATTTCTGAATGTTGTCGAAAATGGCGCGTCCCTGCCTGATAGCGATTACGATAGAGGAAAAGGAGTCATCTTTTAACACCATATCTGAAACCTCCTGTGCCACCTGAGTCCCCCGAAGACCCATTGCGATACCAATATCCGATTTCTTCAAAGCTGGTGCGTCGTTTACCCCATCGCCAGTCATACCCACCACATAAGCTTTGTCCTGAAAGACCCTGACCAGGTCAAGCTTATGTTCTGGATTGACCCTGGCAAAAACTGAAGTGCTAATCCACCGTTGTTTCTCTTCTTCGGTCAAATCTTTATAACTCTTCATGTCTTTGCCCATGAGAGGCACTTCCTCAGGTGTAGATATGCCTAACTGCGTGCCGATATAATGAGCGGTGGACGGGTGATCGCCCGTTATCATTACCACTTTAATTCCCGCGGTTTTGCAGTCGTTTATGGCGGAAAGTACTTCAGGCCTTGGGGGATCAATCAAGCCAACAAATCCGATAAATACCAGGTTGTCGTACAATGAAATTGGTATTTCAGCAGCTTCGCGATAGGCAATGGCGATCACGCGGTGCCCGGTTGCAGAAAATCTGTCGGCTGTGTCCAACCATTTTTCCCTTTTTGATCCATCCAGGGGTACAATATTATCTTCAAAGACCGAAGTGCATTTTAATAACAATTCTTCGGCGGCACCTTTTGCAAAGACAAGGTAACCGCCGCCGTGCGCATTCAAGGTGGCCATTATCTTTGTTTCGCTGGAGAAAGGCTCCTCGTCTTTTTTCACAAAATCTTTACGGAGCTTGTCAATTTCTGCTCCATTGCCCTTCGCAAACTTTAGGAGGGCAATTTCCATCGGGTCGCCAATTTCCTGGGTTTCATTTCCCGAGGACTGAATGTCGGCGGTATTACATAAGATGGCGGCCTTGATGATCAGTTCCAAATGCTCTTTCTTCCCTGTAAAGGGAACATCCTTTTTCCAGGTGCCGGAGTGGGTATTTACAAATACCACTTCCATTTTATTCTGGGTTAGTGTTCCTGTTTTATCCGTACAGATTACGTTGGTGCCGCCAAGGGTTTCAACCGCCGATAGCTTCTTAACGATCACATTATAACGTGACATTTTTAACATGCCCTGTGCCAATGACATGGTTGCCACGATGGGCAAACCTTCTGGTATAGCCGCCACCGCTAAAGCAATGGCTGTCTCCAGCATGTCGACTATGTTTTGTCCGTTAATTAAACCGGCAACAAAAATAACAACCACCAGCCCAACGGTTATTTTAATCAGTTTCTTACTAAAGGCCTCCAGCTTCTTTTCTAATGGCGATGCAGCCTGTTCAGAAGTATGAACCATGGTGGCGATCTTGCCTAACTCAGTTTGCATCCCGGTAGCTGCAACAAGTATCCAGGCATTCCCCTTGGCAACATAAGTGCCTTTAAACGACATGTTAATACGGTCAGCCAATATTGTTTCTTCCGCTAGGGTCGCGGGGTTCTTTTCAACAGGTACAGATTCTCCTGTTAAGGCCGATTCATCAATCAGCAATTGGGTAGAACGGCAAATCCTGCCGTCGGCCGATATCAAATCACCTGCTTCCGCAAATATGATATCGCCGGGTACGATGTTTTCAGAATTGATTTCATTTAACTTGCCGTCCCGTAAAACTTTCGCAGGTATCGCCGAAAGTGTTTTCAAAGCCCGCATCGATGTCCTTGCTTTGATTTCCATATAAAAACCAATGGCAGCATTAATGAAGAGGACCAGAAGTATGGCGCTGCCATCGAGCCACTCTTTAAACCAAAACGACAAGGCTGCCGCAAAGAGCAATAAGAAAACGATGGGACTTTTAAATTGATTGACCAGTATTTGGAAAGCGGTGATCGATTTAGCTTCGGCAATCGCATTTAAACCATAACGTTCGAGGCTTTCCATGGCTTTTCCTTCAGATAAGCCCTGATCCAGGTCACTCTTTAGTAATGCAACAGATTCCTCAACGGAGGTTGCATGAATTTTCTGATCTTTGTGAGCGATTTCCATGGTTGCCTAATCTATCAGTTAATGGGTTTCTTGCCCGGCTACACTCCGTTTGTAACTTGATAGCAGCAGCCTTGAAAAACGTCTTCGCCACATACCAACTGAGCGAAAACTTACATCTTCATTCCGGGCATTCCTGTGCCCTTTTTCAATATCAACTCACTGTTAAGCAAATAGGCCCCGTTGGTCACAATTAATTCCCCCACTTGTAAACCACTAAGCACTTCCACTTCTTTTTTATTCTGGATGCCCAGTCGGATCATTCTGTTTTCATACGTTCCCTCTCCTGTTTTAACCCAGGCGGAGATCATTTTGCCCACCACAATCGAACTCTTCGGGATCACCAAAGTCCGTTTCTCGCCCCTTCGGATATTTACATAAGCCATCATTCCGGGCTTCAATTTATTAGATCGGTTTTGTACCTGAAACCTAACGAGGCTTATTTTACTATCCGCTTCCAGAGCGGGGTTGTCAAATACCGGCACAACTGGAAACATCTCATCAGGAAAATCATCAAACTCAACCATGATGGTTGTTTGACCATCCAGCCACCTTAATTCGTTGCTATACATTTGAGCCTCTACCCACAATATTGACATATCCGCCACGCGGAATAACGCCGTTCCTTCCTCTACATATTGTCCTTCACTTACAGCCAGCTCTGTTAAAGTTCCTGAAACAGGACTGTAAAAAGTAATCAACGGGGATGCTGACTTACTTTTCTGCAGCTGTTCAATTTGCGTATTAGTTAAACCAAATAACACTAACTTCTTTTTTGCAGCATCCACAAGCAGATCTAATGATTCTTTCAGCAGGGACGGTTCCGCTTTCATCTCAAGTGCAGACAATAACTCATTTTCATAGGTTAGAAGTTCCTCACTATAAATAGAATAAAGGGGCTCCCCTTTTTTAACATATTGCTGAGGATTCCGTACAAGCAGTCTATCCAGCCTGCCCCGGATCCGGGAAGTAATCACACTAATGTTCCGTTGGTCGAAATTTGCAGTACCCAGCACAGTGGAATATTCAGCCATCACTTTTGTTCTGATCGTATCAACATGAATATTGGCATTTTTTTCATCAGGCGACGTCAGGGTTATCACCTCCTCATTGGCAATTTCCTTTTTTACTGAACCTGAATCAGAATGACCTCCGGCGTGCTGCGCAGAATTTTCATTCTTTTCGGAAGTACAAGAGCCCGTTGTTATTATTGTCGCCAGTAAACCTAACCCCCATGCTGCCCAAATTAATTTCCTGTATTTCATGGCTTAATATTGTATGACGGTTTCACTATCCGCCAGATAACCTGCGTCTTTCGCAATGTATTCTCCCGGATTCAAACCTTTTAATACTTCAATATTTTGGTTATTACGATTGCCGGTTTTTACGGCCCTGGCCTGAAAAATATTGCTTCCCTGCTCTGAAACTGCTTTTCGAACCCAAACAATGGCATTATCGCCCAAGTAATAGACACTGCTGGCCGGTACCATCATGGATTTAGAACTAACGGAAACAGTTGCCGTGATAAGCGAATTTTGTTTCAGCCTTTTGCGGCTGTTAGACAGATATAACCGCACTTGCGTAAACTTTTGACCGCCCATATATACCTGTTCAACCATGGGGATAACGGATTGAAAGGTTTGTTCCGGGAACAATTCACTTTTCACCACTACATTTACGCCCGGTTTTAATATCTTCTCGTTCTCATGTGAAAAAGACACGATACCCCATACTTCCCGGAAATCGTTAATCCAGAATATGGTCTGGTCTTTACTAACATACATGCCTTCCCGTATGGAATTATCGGATAGCGTTGTGCCAGGAATGTCTGTGGAAGAACCTGCCTGATTATTCATTCCACTGCCCATGCCACCCGGTGTGTTTTGGGCAGCCATGACACCCCCGGAAGCTGATGGGTTAAATAGCACATACCCTTCAAAAGGACTATAAACGGTTATGGTAGCAGGTGCAGCACCACTTTGATCAATTTTCAATATTTGATCCTTTTTCAACCCGAGCAGTAACAACTTTTGTCTTGCTTTGGCCATCAAAACCGTATCCATGCTTTTGCGCTGTATATAAAGGTATTCAGAAACGTAGGTGTTCAATTCCGGACTGTATAGCTCCATGATCTTCTCCCCTTTTCGTACATACTGATAATTGTACTTTACATAAAGCCGCTCAATGCGCCCACCGATTCGCATGGGGATTTTACGGTTTCTGCGAAGGTCAACCGTAACGTACCCATTGCCGTTGATGGTAAATTGTCCCCTGCTGTCTCCCACCAGAATTGCCGTTTGTTTTGAAATCACAGTTTGATTGGCAGGCAACCTGTTCCATTGGGTTTCATCGGTCGGCACTTTTCCCCCCTTCGGGTTTATCATCACCTCCCGTTTGGTTATATTTTCCGAAGCTTCCATTTGCTCATGATCTGCCATCGCCGGGCTTTTATTTATACCCTTTATGCTATCTTTTCCAGCCGGATGTTTTCCGTTCTGTTCCGGATCATCTGATTTTGAATTGCAGGATGCTATCAACAGCAATAGAAAAAAGACCAGGCAAAATGCGCTGAGTTGATTGCAGATATGTTGTTGTTGATTTTTCATGGCTTACTTTATTTGCCGCTGGTACTCATATTCTGCCTGAAGGGAAAATACCTGCCCTAATTTATCAGTGCGCTCTATTTTTTTCATCAGCAGCATGTTCCAGGCATCCAGCAGTGTAAAAAACCTCCCTGTATTTTGGCGATAGGCAATCAGGTTACTTTCGAGGTTTTTCTGGTAGGCCGGAATAATACTGGTATCTAAATTTTGCAGCTGCAGGTTTTCGTAGTTTAACATCGTAATCCGTTCACGGATCATCTGGGCAGCCATCAGTCGCATGGTAGCCCGTTCATTTTCCATAGCTTCAATTTCAAAATTCATTGAAAGCACCTCCGACTTATACATACGGGATGACCAGGGAACTATGGGTACGGTAATCATTCCCATAATACTAAACTGGTTGGCCATGCCAAACATTTGCGCATGGCTAACCTGAATGCCAAAATCTGGCTTAGAGCCCGTTGCCGCTAGCCGCCGGTTGCTTCGCATGGAGTTTATCCGACTTTCAACCGCAAGAAGGTCGCTACGGTTCAGCAAGGATGTATCGGAAGTGTTCAGGAAATCCGATTGATAGTCGTTTGGCACAAGAACTGAATCAATTGAAAAAGGTGCATCCACATTTCTGCTCATTAATGTGTTTAGCCCTATACTACTTTCGGCAATCTGCGAAAGCAGCATGGTTTCCATATTTTTCAATTCACTATATGACGCCTCGGCTTTAAAAATGGCAGGTAAATCGGCCTGGTTGTAAACGTATTTATCCTTTGCTGTCTTGATAAGCATTTGTAAGAGATTACCGTATTCACTTATCAGTTTCATTTTCTTTTCTGCCGTATATCGCCGGTAGTAGTAAAGTCGTGCGGTATAATGCAGCACATTCTTTTCCCATTCTGCCTCATTAACAGAAATTTTCTGCTGTGAGAGGATATAATCACGCTTAGCATTAAGCTTCGAAGGATTTGGTATCATTTGCTCGACCGAAAACATGATCCCTGCCTGGTTCATGGGAGAGTTTTCTTTGATCATCCCTAGTTGGTAGGGAAACTTGTCCATTGCCACCGAAACAGTTGGCGGCATCCAGCTTTTAGCACCCTCTGCAAGAGCTTTAATGCTATTGATCCGGCTTTGATAAAGGCGCAATAGAGGATATGATTGATCAATTTCAGTGAAAACATCTCCAAGTGAAAGACGGTCAGTAACCTGAGCTCTTGAGGAGCCGGTTATTACAATTAGCAAGAGCACTAATAAAATAATTTTTCTCATGATCGTATCCTCTTTATTATTCCCCAATGTCCAGCACTTCCATTTTCCCATGCTTTTTCAACTCCCATTCCCTGACCAGATTATAAATAACCGGCAGTACAATCAGCACAAAAAGGGTCGCAGTTATCAACCCGAATACAAAAGGGATCGTGATGGGCTTCATGACGTCACTTCCTGTGCCCGTGGAAGCCAGCACCGGGATCAAACCCAGTATGTTGGCCAGCACGGTCATGAGCAGCGGCCGCACCCTTTGCGTGGCCCCAAAAAGAATAGCTTCTTTTAGCATGAGAGGGCTAATCGATTGCGAACTGTTCCCTTTTTCCTGTACGAGTTTCTTCACCGTGTCGTTCATATAGGAAATCATCAGAACGCCCGTGCTTACCGCCACTCCAAAAAGGGCGATAAATCCCACAGCAACAGCTACTGAGAAGTTTACATCGTAAAAATACAAGGAATATACCCCGCCGATAAGCGCTACCGGAACGCTGATAAAGACCATCAGAACTGCCTTGTACGAGTGAAAAGTGACGAAAAGGATAAAGGCGATAATCAGCAATACGATAGGTATAATGATGGTGAGGCGTTTGTTCGCACGCACCTGGTTCTCATACTGGCCGCTCCATTCGACATAGTATCCCTGCGGCAGCCTTTTAAAAGCTTCATCAACCCGTTGCTTGGCCTCGTTTACAACACTGCCCATATCTCGCCCGCGAACATCAAACAGCACCGTGCCCCTTAACATGGCATTTTCAGAATTGATCATAGGCGGCCCTTCACTGATGTTTATATCAGCAACCGCCGAAAGCGGGACCACCCCGTAATTCATGCTTTGTACTGGAATTCTTGCGATCTCATCGATATCATTCCTGTAATCCTGTGCCAGGCGCAAGTTTACATTAAAACGTTCCCTGCCTTCCACCGTGGTGGTCAGCATCATCCCGCCTAATGCACTCTCAATTACCATATTCACATCATCCACATTCAACCCATAACGGGCAATATCGCGTCGCCTTATTTTGATATCGAGGTATTTACCGCCCGTAAGCTGCTCCACATATAAATCCTGCAAGCCTTCGATTCCTTGTACGGTCTTTTCTACTTGTCGGCCAATATTATATATACTGTCCAGGTTCTTTCCATAAATTTTAACTCCTACGTCCGTCCGAATACCTGTAGAGAGCATATTTACACGGTTTATAATAGGCTGTGTCCATCCTACCACCACCCCCGGTATGCGAATCTTCTCATTCATCTCCGCAATGAGTTTTTCTTTGCTTAGACCCTCGCGCCATAACTTTTTAGGCTTTAAAATGATGATCGTCTCGATCATACTGATAGGCGAATTATCGGTCGCGGTGTAGGCACGCCCTGCTTTACCCAATACATTCTCCACTTCAGGGAAACCTTTGATGATCTTATCCTGCAATTGCATAATTCTTTTCGCTTCCGAATTAGAGACATCCGGCAAGGTAACCGGCATGAGCAATAAGGAGCCTTCATCAAGGGGCGGCATAAACTCTGTTCCCAAATTGGTAACTAATGGAATGCTGCCGATCAGTAATGCCAGGCAGACAGCCAGAACCGTTTTACGCCAGGTAAGACAAAACCGGGCGACAGGTTTATAGAGGGTAACAAAGAAGTTAGATACCGGATTTCGACTTTCGGGTATAAGATTGCCCTTCATGAAAGTACGGATGAGCATCGGGGCTACAGTAATAGCAAGAATGGCTGCACCTATTAGTGAGAAGGTTTTAGTTAACACCAAAGGTGAGAACAATTTTTTTTCCTGCCCGGTTAAGAATAAAATGGGCGCAAAAGAAATGATCATGATCAGGACAGAGAAAAAAACAGCCCGTCCCACGGTGCGGGATGATTCCTGTATAATCGCCACGCGCTCGTCATCGGTAATTTCGTTTGTATTGCCGATCCGTTCTTTGTCTTTATTTAGTTTTTCTGTGGACATATTAGTTTGTTCCCTGGTCGTTTAAAACACGGTTTGTTAAAGATCTGTAAGCATTTTCGGCCATAACAATTGCCGGGTCTACTACATCACCAATGGCCAAGGCAATTCCTCCAAGGGACATGATGTTGGAGGTTACGCCGAATAATTGCATCAGAATAAAACCAATAAGAACGGATAGCAGGATGCAAGCAATGGCAATGAGGCCGCTACGGATGCTGAACAAGAAAATAATGACCACAATAGAAACGATCAATATCATTTGCCAAAGCGATGCCGTCAATGTATCGATAGCGGAAAGTATCAGGCTACTCCGGTCGTAAGCCGTTTTAAATTTTACACCGGCAGGCAGTCCTTTTTCCACCTCCTTCATTTTGATCTTTGTCCGTTCAATTACATCTTTGGCATTTTCTCCAAAGCGCATCACAACAATGCCACCCACGACCTCCCCTTCACCATTCTCTTCCACAATACCTAGCCGCAGATCTGGCGACATCTGGACATCAGCTACATCACTTAGAAAAACGGGAATTGATTTGTAGTTACCTATGGAAATATCCTTTATATCTTCCAGCCCGGTGATATAGCCTTGCCCTCTGATAAGATACCCCGTGGAATTCATTTCATAAAGGCTTCCCCCCACGTCGCGGTTATTTGCCGCAACAGCCTTGGTTATATCCATTAGGGGAATTCCATAATAAATTAGCTTGTGAGGATCAATCGTTACCTGATAAAGCTTCTGGAAGCCACCAAAGGAAGCTACCTCGCTTACTCCTTCTACATTCTGTAAAGCAAATTTCACATACCAATCCTGTAATGCCCGGAGTTCCCCAAGGTTATAACCATCACCATCAAGGGTATACCAGTAAACATGTCCGAGACCTGTGCCGTCAGGGCCCAATGTGGGGGTAACCCCTTGTGGCAAAAAACGCTGGGCATAATTCAGTCGTTCTAACACCCTGGTACGTGCCCAGTATTCATCTACACCGTCATCAAAGACCACGAAAATGAAGCTCATCCCAAACATGGAAGCCGCCCGGATAGACTTTATCTTTGGAATGCCCTGCAGGTTGGAAACCAGGGGATAGGTAATCTGGTCTTCCATGATGGTGGGGTTCCGGCCCATGTATTCCGTGTAAATGATCACCTGGTTCTCAGAAAGATCAGGTATGGCATCCACGGGCATTTCCATGATGGAGTAGATGCCGCCTATAACGATGAAAGCGATACCTAACCAAACAAAAAAACGGTTATTTATAGACCAGGAGATAATTTTTTCAATCATGATGCCCTGATTAAATTGTTGCAGGTGTATGAAGCATATTATTTTGGTAAGACAGGTAAAAGGTAAACCCGAATGGTCTATTTGTTCATTTGAATTTCCCTTATGAACAAAATCTCTTCCTAATAAATGCCGCCTTCAATCAGCTTCTTTACTCACTCCTACACTATGAAGAGACCCATGAAGCTTTTTCCGGTAAAAAGAAGTTTTTCCCGTGACGCTTTGATGATATCAATGTCTTCGTATTGTATAGCCTTGGATGAATCTTTAGAATCTAACCTGAGCATTTATAAATAACCCGTAAGGTAGTAACCGCTCCCTTCTTTTGGATCGATTACTACCATCTATTAAGTTACTGGGTTTTATTCTGTAATAGCCAGTTAAGCTTATACATTTTATGAAAATTATCATACTTAATAAGATCAGCCTCGCTTTCAAAATTTGCATCTATCGCGTCATGGAAAGCATGATTGGCCGGAAATGCTTTTTTCAAATTTGTTTTGGTTAACGCCATCAGAACATCGGATGATTTTGTTGTAAAAAAATATTTAGGGCGGTATTTTTCCCCTTCCTTAGCCGAGTGTGCCCGATGCACATACTTGTAAATAATTAACGGTTCCCCGGGATTAACTACGGTGTATCCTTTGGATACTGTCGCAGTTTGAGATGTGATCGCTTTCTTTTGGGCCATTACTTGTGAAACAGTAAAGGGGGCAATAGCGATTAATGCCAGTAGGATTAACTTTTTCATTGTTTTAATTTTTAATATACATGGAAAGTCTTGTGCAAAAGGCTAGGGAAAGAAAATTAGATAGACGAAACGATCGAACTTTAGATTGCTGGGTACTACTCAAAAAGAACGTATTATATCCTAAAAACGCAGTTATGGATAAACAAAGATATGTCTTGCCGTGGTCCATTTCTGAGGAGATGTGCATCCGTTAATGAAGCAACATTACCAGCAGTGCATTCAAAAACAGAATGATTTACGCCAATTGAGGTAGACTGCAGACGATAAGAAGCATCAGAAACCTTTTGCCCATGGTCAGATTTAATAAGCTTTTGCTCGTTCTTGCAGCAGCCCTTGCTCTCAATCTCTTTCATGCCGCAATTCGGGCAGTTTCCATCATTACTTTGTGAGAAGCCCCAGTCAACGACTTCCCCCATACACCAATGCATGCTTACCATTACACCGGAAGAGGTAGTGATATATAAAAGGGCTAGTATGAAAACTGTAATTCTCTTCACTGCAGTATTAATCTGAGTTAAAGGTATTAATGCTATTTATAAGGTGCTATGACGTTGGGTGTACAAAAATGTGACATTTATCAAGTTTTCAGCCCGTACAAACTTTGAAGCAATTTTATAGTAAAATGGCGGATTTCAACGGTTTTATCCAGGTTTCCAGAAGTTCGTAATTGAAAAGCAGTGGACTTTATGACCAGCCAGAGTTCGGCACGGAATCAGCCTTCTAAAACAAAATCAGGGACGTCAGCAACGAAGTAACTCATCCAGAATCGAAGGCAAAAATATAGAACTACTACCAGGGGTGGAAATGACACCTGGTTTCCCGCTGCCGTTCTGCAGTTGGGGTGCCCGGCATATAGTGTTTAAGTAGCTATATTATGTTATTTTTCGCCAATGCTTAATGCATAAATATATCTCTCAGTAGCAAAAGCATAATTGCCGAACCCGCACTTATGCTTTGTAATCACTAAAAGTAAACGCCTTGAACTTATTTAATTCAGGAGCAAGATGATGGAACATCTTTGTTTCTGCGCAAATGCGGTAGGAGCTAGAAACAGGATAAATAGAAACGACATAATTGTCTTCATGTGCTTTAAATGATTATAAGGTTTTTTTAATAAGACTAGACTCAGTTAATAAGTTATTGTAATTCCTCCCCCATAACCCATATCGCTGTCATAGTGGGTAGAGAACCCAAAATATTTGGTTACGACATAACGCAATCCGGCCATATACTCCTTATCGGTATTGCCTGTCAAATTCAGCCTCAACCTTGGCGTAACAGGTATATCCTCCCGTGTCAATTGAAACCGAAACTTTCCCTTGCTATCAACTCTGGCTTCCGCTAACACCAGCATGGGCAGGGTGTATTGAACACCCGCGACAAAAGCCTGCCTGTTTGTTTGATTGCTCAGTTGCCCAAAAAAGTTTTTTTCACTTTCGTTCCTCACACTGTTATAATGATAGTCGAATCCGATGAAGGGAAATAACCATTGCATTTTACCTATATACCTTCCAAAATACGTTTCGCTCTCGGTACCATGCATGGCCTTTAAGCCCAGCCGCCATTCTGTAGAAAAACGATAGCGGGTACTGCCAAGCATCAATTCCCCGTCGCTGCCGTTGCTTTCCAGACCGACAGTTGCCATTGGGTGGAATTGCCGGTCGTCGGAATTTAAGCCCCGCCTAGCTCCTTTCGTGTCGGTAATATCGGTTTTGGCAATCAGAGGATTGTCGTAGCTGAACACCCTGCCCATACCGCTCATCATGTGGTACAAGATGTGGCAATGGAAAAACCAATCGCCTCCTGCTTCTGTAGCAGCAAATTCGATAGTGTCCCTCTCCATCGGCATGATGTCAATGACGTTTTTCATCGGGGCGTTCTCACCCTGTTCGTTCAGAACTCTGAAATCATGTCCGTGCAGGTGCATTGGATGGCGCATCATGCTGTTGTTGAACATAATAATTCGTAGGTTTTCGCCCTTTTTGATCATTATTTTATCACTTTCGGAAACCACTTTATTATCCAGGCTCCACACATAGCGGTTCATGTTACCGGTCAGCTCGAATTTCAATTCTCTCCAGGGCCCCTCAGTTAATGTGGTTTTTTTGGGATCTCGTAGCATGTTGTAATTGAGCGTGACAATATCCGAAGACTCAGCATTCATAAACTCCTTGTTCTGGTTGTTCATGTTTTGCATGTCGTGCCCCTCCTTCGCCGCCTTTTTCTTCATGCTGTCTTCCTTCGTCTTGTCCATGTCCTGCATGTTGTGCTCCTTCATATCCGGCTTTTGCGTGGAATCTCTCTTCATGTCCATCGTTCTTTCATCAATCGGCATTCCCCTGCCATTATCTTCGCCGGTAATTTCCGGGTACATTACGGTGTTCATATCCATGGCCTGGTTCTGCATCTTCATGCCCTCCATTTCGATCAGGTTGCCCTGCATATCCATCATGTCGTTCATCATTTTCATCCCGGCAAAATATTTCAGCTTGGGCATCTTCCCGGCCGGCACTTTCTCTCCTCTTCCCAGCCATAAAGAGGCTGATTTTGTCCGATCTTCGGGAGTTACCAAAAATTCATAACTCTTATTTTCAGGAATAGTCACCACTACATCGTAGGTTTCGGACACGGCAATTATCAGCCGGTCCACTTCCACCGGTTCCACATCATTTCCATCGGTAGCCACAACCGTTATTTTACCGCCCGCATACTTCAGCCAGAAGTAATCAGATGCACCTGCGTTAGCTATTCGCAGTCTTACCTTATCGCCTGCTTTGAACTTAGGCTGTTCATTCTGGTTTTTGCCGTTTATCAGAAAAGCATCATAATAAACGTCGCTCACGTCCATGGCAGTCATGCGTTTCCATTCATTGTTTATTTTAGTTTTAAAATGCCCGGCTTTGATAGCCTCTGAATAACTTTGTGTAGCGCCTTTTTGTATCGCAAACCAATCGTTGGCATTCTTCAGGCTTCGATGCACTTCTTCCGGGTTCATATCTGTCCATTCACTTAACACTACAGGAATGGTCGGAATGCTCCACTCTGCCCTCTTGTTCATGATGAATGCACCGTACATACCAATTTGCTCCTGCAATTTACTATGGCTATGGTACCAATGCGTGCCATGCTGTATAATAGGGAATTTATATAAATAAGTTGCGCCTGGCTTTATAGGCATCTGTGTAAGAAAGGGCACGCCGTCCATTCTGTTTGGTAAAAATAAACCATGCCAGTGGAGGGACGTTTCTTCATCTAAATTATTGTGCACATATATTTCTGCGGTGTCACCTTGAGTAAAAGTCAATGTAGGCATAGGTATTTGCCCGTTAACCGCAATGGCCCGTTTTGATTTTTTACCATAAGTCACCGTGGTATCGGCAATGTACAGATCGTAACGGACGGTACGGGGCGGCCGGGTGCTGGCAATAGTTATTATGGGGCCTAAATTTGCCTTTGCCATTTTTATATTGGCAAGGGTTGCATTATCATCGTCCATCTCCATTTCGTGCCCGCCTTCCGCATGGGCAGGCATTACATGCCTATCCTTATTTTCAGGCTTTTTAGTGGTGTCTTTCATGGGCACATGCGTTTCTGCGGACTTTTTCGGAGCAGTTGCCCGAGGCTTTTCTTTTACTAAAGTCATTCCGCATTTGGGGCAGTTTCCTGGCTTGCCCGAATGGATCTCCGGGTGCATGGGACAGGTGTACGTTACTTGCCCCAAAGGTTTAGCGGTACTTTGCTTCGGCGATGGTTTCATTTCAGGCTTATTGCCAGTTTTTTGGGGCAAGCTTTTTTTAGCCGGGGCAGGTATTTTTGGTTTAGCAGCCTTAGGCTTCTGAACAATTAGTTTCATCCCGCATTTGGGACAGTTCCCGGGCTTGTTCGTCTGCACTTCAGGGTGCATCGGGCAGGTATAAACTTCCTGTTTCTTTATTCCAGTGGGGCTATGTCCTTCATGTTGGGCAAATGATATATGGCCCGCAAAAACCACTAGTATAAGTATTAATATCTTTTTCATCATTTCAATTGTTTAGTGAAAGACTGTCTCTTGTTTTTATCGCCCAGTTGACCAGGAGATCTTTGTCCTCCCTGGAAAGTTTCGCTTTACCATGCATCCAGGTATACGATGGTAAAGGCATGGTTTCGTCTTTTACGCTGCCGGCTATTGCTTTTAACTTGCTAAGCTGCCTGCGTTTTGAATAATTTTCAAAATCGCTGAAGTTTAACTCCTCCTTCCCCTTTTTTATGTGAGAGGCCATCCACCAGCTAACTGGCTGGATTTTGGCATACCACGGATACCGGGTATTATTACTGTGGCAATCATAACAGGAAGTTTCCAAAATAGCCTGCACATGATTAGGCACATTATACATGTTGGTAAAATGAACCGGTACAACCTCCCTTTTATCAACGTTAGGGGTAGGTTGTATCAATTGAATGGCTACCATTAGAACTAGCAAAACCAATAATCCTGCTTTTAACCGGCTCATGCTCGTTAATTTAATTCTTCCTTAACCGAACCGCAGGTAGGCATCGATTGCCCTAAGTAAGGATTTTGAATCTCTTTAGTTTCGCTAAGCCAATTAGCACCCTTGTTATTATTATACATCGGGCAGTTCGTGTAATACAGTTTTTGCCCGGCTCCAAATTCTTTAACCAGATCATAAAGATCCTTACTCAATATGTCAAAATGCTCACGTTGATGTCCGATATTACCCGCATTCGCGCCGATATGTTCTGTGTGTTCCCTGGCATCCTCTTCTATATCATTATATACCTGGGCTTGTTCGGTGGTTAGCGTAGCTTTATCAAAACTGCCGAATGCTTTCACCATTTCATTAGCGGCAGCAGCGGCACCTCCATCATCATCTTTTGTTAAGGCATTTTTGATTTGCAGGTAACCGTTTAACAGCGGTTCTATGTAAGCTGTGGCTGTACCTTGCTTTGTATCCGGTTCCACGGTTGCAGTAGAAGCAGGATTTTCTTCCGTTTGATTTTTTGGCGTGCCGTTATTGCAGGCAGCGAAAAACAAGGTTAACAGGGCAATGCTAAAAATTAAGGTTTTCATAATATTAAAATTTAAATGGTGAATGGCGATTTCTTTTGAATTACCGGCAGCACTTTTTTATAAAAAGGAACCGGAATATCTTTTTAGGATCGTTGACGTGCGTTGCATTATTGGCGGAAACTGGCAAACCCGTATTTGCAAGCAAATAGGGGTTATTAACCTGTAGCAGATTATTTTATAGTTTCAACAACTTTCCCGCAGTTAAGCATGGCGCTTCCGTAATAGGGGTTTTTGATTGCGGCTTCCTTGCTGAGCCATCCTGCCTTTTTCATCGGGCAGTAAGTCTTGTAAATAGGTTCTGTACTGAGCTCGGTAGTTTTAGCCAGGGCAAACATCTGGTCGGAGAAACCAGCGAAGTATTCGCGTTGTTTCCTGATGTCTTTGGTTTTCGAAATATTGGCGGCACTTTTTAATAACGCGCTGCGGTTTTCTTCCGAAAGTGTTTTGGCATCTAACGCATCGGCGGCTTTTAGAAACTCCGCGGCCTTTGCGGCCGCTTCATCAGCTTTGCCGCCTACTAAGGCATCCTTAACGTCATAGTATAAGGAGAGTAATTGATCAGGTTGAGTTTTATTGGCATTATTTTGTGCAAAGCTGTTTTGCACAAATGTAGTTGCTATCAGGGCAACCATAAAAAATATCGTTTTCATTTGAATTGATTTTAATGTTTATCCAATAATTATCGGCATGAAGGTAACCCGCCATGCAATCAGGGCAAAAACATTAAATCAAATTTGAAAACTCTGGATGGCTATACGTATTTCGGGTATAGGGGGATGATAACTTCGTGCAAAATATTTACGTCCTGATATAAGTTTATCCGACCCATAGGCATCAAAATGATACGAGCCGGAAAGAAAAAGGGCGAAAAATACGGGTTGAAGGTTGAAGTCAAAAGATTGCGGAGCACGCTTATCGATTTGCTCAAAATCAATAACTTCATCCGTGCAACAGTCATCTATAGCGTTCTCAGCATGCTCATGATCCTTTATCGTATCATCATGCGAATGAGAACTATCGTGTTTGTGAGTGGCAGCAGCTTTTTGTTCATGAACATGCGGCTCACTAGATTTACGGCTTAAGGAAGCATTTTCATCACCATGATGGGACTCATTAAGCTTCATATCAAATTCAACAGTGCAAGCAAAGCCTACAATCGTGTTCAAAGAAAACACAATTAATAGAAAAGCGGCTTTGAGCTGTATGGATGAACTTCTTTTCATTGCTGAATACTAAAGTAAAACTATTACCGAAAAAAATCATATCATTAAGGCAAATTTAGCTTACCTGCTCTATATCGTTTTATATAATTACAGGAAATACTTATATAATTATTTGTATTTCTTGGTCATATACAGAGTAAGCATGTTCAAGAAGTGAACTAAATTGACCGATGTAAGTTTGTAGCAGGAAATAAATTCATTTATTTGCTGTGAACTCAAACTTGCTGAATAATGACCCTAAGAAATAACCCATACTTTTTATCTGCCATTTTCTACCTGATGCTTTCAAGCTGCACGTCGGGTTCCTCATCTCAAAAAAAGGTAAATCCTCCGATCACGGTAAAGCAGGAAAAGGCTGCCCTGGTAATCCTGGAACAACCGGAATCAGACACACTTAAAGGTAGTTTAAAAGCGGAGGCACAAGGCAATATTGGAACTGCAAACATCAAAATCAAGTATCACTCGCCTGCTGTCCGGGGCAGAGTGGTTTGGGGAGGTTTGGTACCTTTTGACCAGGTTTGGGTAACCGGAGCACACAGTGCCACCAGTCTGGAAACCGATAAGGAATTAACAATCGGAGGAACGAAATTACCGGCAGGTAAATATGCAGTGTTTACAATCCCTGGTAAAGAAGAATGGATAGTGATTATTAACAAAAACTGGCAGCAGCATTTGGCGGATAACTATTCGGATAAAGAGGACCTGGTACGGGTTAGATTACAGCCCGAAATGCAGCAAGAAAACCAGGAACGTTTGCGATATCAAATTCTTCCTGAATCCGCAAATGATGGTCACATAGTTTTCAGCTGGGAAAAAGCTCGGCTATCCTTACCAGTAAACCAATAATACTAATAATGATACTTGCTTTTATGTAAAGCACTAAATTAGGTTCTTACTGGCTTTACCTTTTGAGAAGCTGAAAACTTAGGTAATAAATCAAAACAGGTAGAATCATAAACTGTAAAATGGGTGAAAGACCAACATTAATAAGGGGGATGATGGGCATAGAATCAGTATAAGTCCAGGTGCCTGATGACACATAGAATTTCTCAACCACAATGGAACCTATAGCCCCGGCTAACACCATCAACAAAATTGTGGATGATGTTAGCCGGACCAGAAGCGGCTTCCTGTAAAACAGAGCACAACACATAAAAAGCAAGAGAACCATTATAGCATCTGCCACCGCGGCTGATGCACAAAATGCAATACTCTTCAAGTTATAAGTATCCATTTTGTATAAAGGCATTTGCAAGACCTCCCAGGCAAAATTGAGGAGAAATGCCAAAACCAGCACAATAAGAACATAACGAGTAAAGGTTGTTTTGTTTGGTGCTGCCTTTTTTAAAACGAAGTAAACAGAAACTGATACTATCAGGGCAATAACCGGTATCAGGAAAATTGCAGGTGGTAAATTGTCCATCAACACGATAGTTTAAGAATTTATCTCAATTTAACCTGACTTTTCCATTTTTTAAACTCAGCAATTTCCATATTTTGATCTTCAACTATCTTTGTAGCCATTGATTTTAGATTATCATCCTTGCCATATTGAAGAAAGCCCTTTGCCATATCAACAGCACTTTGATGATGCGGTATCATCATAATTACAAATTGATGATCAGTTGAAGAAGCACTATCGTCATCCATTTTAGGCATATTCATCATCTCCATCATGCTTTCTTCCATTGATTTCGCAAAACCTTCATTTTTTTTAGTTGGATCATAATTCTTTGCAGGGTTTTTATGAGCATCAACAAAGGCTTGCAATTCTTTAATCTCCGTCTTTTGATTCTCGATAATTTTTTGAGCCATTTGTTTAAGCGTTGTATCTTCACCGGATTGCAATTCAATAGCGGCCATATCAACCGCTCCCTGGTGATGCCTTTGCATCATCATAGCAAAATCTACATCCGCGTTGCCCGTCATGGTCATTTGCTTCATAGCATCCATCATCCCGGACATTGCGGACATCATTTCATTACTCTTCATTGAATCCATTCCGTCCATTGACATTGAAGATTCATCGTCTTGCATGGTTGAATCATTACCCGCCGTTTCCGAAGACCGATTTTGACAGGCTCCGATTAGCATAACCAGTGCAAGAGCAGAAATTAAAAATTTGAAATTTTTCATGTATTTAATTTTAAAGGTGCTTAAATCTTTAACTGAAATTTCTAATAACTTGATTCATGCGTTAGTACATCTAACGCCAGACAGATTATCCTGATTTTAACATTGCAACATTGCAACAGGACTTCTCTTCGTTCGAGAATAACAGGGCACAGATATCTTTAGCATCAAGTTGTTCGCATAATGACCTACCCTGAACGCCAGGTTCAAAAGGTTAAACGGCAGTTGCCATTTCTTCGCAAGCGGCAGCACACTCACGGCAAGCCTGGCCGCATTCTCTGCAATGATCCATGCCCATCTCCGCATGCTTTTCACATTCTTCCGCACAAGCGTTGCAAACATCGGCGCAAATACGGCATAAGTGGGCGCTGTATTCACTCCCCAAGCTCATCAGTTCGGCTGCTGACCTGCAGATGGCCGCACATTCCAGGTCCAGTTGAATACACCTGGCCATCATTTTTACATCTTCTTCTTTCAAACATTCGGTAGCACAGTGGCTACATTCTACTGCACAGGCCACACAGGCATCGATGCAGTTTTGGAATTTTTCATGTGACATAATAATCGTGTTAAATGAATCAATTATAATTGTTTGTTGCTTCGTCAGTAATCATTATCGTTGCTATTGTGCATAAAGTATTTATGCAGTGATTATGGTTCAGCCGGTGATCAAGACTATATCTTCCTATTCACTATCGGCCGAATTGTAAATGAACATATGGCTAAAGGACAATCTATAAACGCTTTGGTTCTGATTTTTCGAAATCATCCCCTAATGGACGAAAATCAAAAACGGTTCAGTCGGCGTAATCCTACCTTTTTATAAAAAAGTAACTCTCTCTTAAAATAAATTCGTCCATGTCACCACCTCGTATTTAAAAGGAAGTTAATTTTATTGGAAGTTTTATCATAAACCAATAGAATATGGCAATCGACTTCACAAAAGCAAGCTTCAAAGACTTTGAAAATGTACCCGGTGCGGACGCATGGGTCAGAGCGGATCTATTTAATGATTATCTTAAGTACCTGGCTCATAAAGGTCATTTAAACTACCGACTGGTATCCACTACCGGTTGTGGCCCTGAAATGGAGATTATTTTTGATAAGAATCAAAATCCAAAATCCTATGTCAGTTTCGTCTCTAATGATTACCTGGGTTTTACTCAGCATCCGAAAATCAAAGAGGCGGTAATTGAGGGTATCCAACAATACGGTTCCGGGGCCGGGGCCTCGCCTGCTATTGGAGGACAGTTCAGTTACCACGAAGAACTTGAAAAGAAGATTGCTGCCTTTTTCAACAGAGATAGTGCTATCATTTACACCACCGGCTACACAGCCAACAGTGCCACTTTAATGAGCCTGCTGCAAAAAGAAGATTTGGCTATAGTGGATATGGCCGTGCATGCCAGTGTATATGAAGGCTGTCTGTTAACCAATCAGAAAGTCTTCCTGCATAATCGAATGGATATTTTAGAAAGATTTCTTAAAGAAGCAAAGTATAAATACCGCACTAAGATGGTAATTGTCGATGGTGTTATTCTCAGGATGGCGACATGGCCCCCCTCGACAAGATACTTGAATTATGCCGCCATTACGGTGCATACATGTGTGTTGACGATGCACATGGCGTAGGTGTGATCGGACAAACCGGCCGGGGCGCGATGGAGAAATATGGAATTATGCAAGAGGTCGACCTAATTACAGGTACCTTCAGTAAGACGTTTGCCAATGTTGGCGGGTATGTGATTGCTGATCCTAACCTGATTAATTTCTTGAAGTATCAAAGCCGACAGCATTTATTTTCGGCAACTTCAACTCCTGCCGCTGCCGGAATTCTTCGGGCCATCGACCTTTTGGATGAAGAACCGCAATGGAAAAATAGACTCTGGGATAATATAAGCTACTTTAAATCCGGCTTAATTAATCTAGGTATGGATATAGGCACCACTGAATCCGCCATTATCCCCGTCAAAATTGGCGATGCAGCCACTACCGGCGAAGCAGGCAAGCTGCTTATGAAGGCTGGTATTTACACCAATCCGATTATTTATCCGGCAGTTTCTAAAAAGAATGCGAGAATAAGAATGAGTGTTATGGCAACACATACCAGGGAACAGCTGGACAAGGCATTGAACGCATTTGAATATGCTGATCAGAAACTTCATATCTCTAAAAACACCGGATCTAATCTATAATAGTATGGAAAACCAAGTTAGACCAGCCCGCAAACCAAGAAGGTCGAAAGACAAAGAACTTGCTAAGCTTGAACTCATATTTGCAGTCGGCGAAATTATCCGTACTAAAGGGTACACCGGATTGGGTGTCAATAAAATAGCCAAGCAAGCAGGGTTGAATAAAAAGTTGATCTACCGTTATTTTGGGACGGTAGATCAACTCATCGAACAATATGTCGTTGAGAAAGACTTTTGGATGATAACCTCTGAAGAACTACGAGTAAACGCTGCGGCCGAATCTAAAATGGACCTTAAAGATCTCATTTCAAATATCCTGGAGGAGCAGTTTCATTTTTTTTTCAAGGAAGAAGAAATTCAGGAACTCATTCTATGGGAGCTTACCGGCAAAAGCCCTCTTATGAACAGCATTTCAAACGCGAGAGAAGACCTGGGCGAAAAAATTTTAAAACTAACAGATGAACATTTCAAAGACTCTAAGCTAAATTTCAGGGCCTTAAGCGCACTGCTGACCGCTGGAATCTATTATATAGTTCTGCATGGCAAAGTAAGCACCTTCTGCGGATTAGATATACGAAACACGGAAGACCGCGAAGAAATACTGAAAACATTGAAGTTCGTTATCCAAATTGCTTTTGAGCATGCAAAAAAAACCTAACCATATAATATGGACAACCCAGCACATATAGATTTGCTTTTCCTTCTCTTTGAAAAACATCAGCCAGTAAAGGAAAACCTTTCCCTAAAGCTGAAGGACTTCCTTGCTCGGGTGGTAAAAGAAAGATTATACAGAAAAAATCATCTGCTTTTAAATGAACACGATGTACCCTTATATGCATGGTATATAGTAAAAGGTTCAGCGAGGGTATATTTCTATGATCAGCGATCTAGTCGTGAAATAACCAGCTGGTTCTGGTATGAAGGAGAATTGATGTTATCACTCAGGAGCTTTTTCCGGCAGAAAGAATCCGGTGAATGCATTGAACTTTTAGAGGAAAGTACACTGCTTCTCATCTCCGCAGCTGATATTGAGATCATGATTAACCAATTTACGGAATACCGGTTCTTTGAACGAGCAATGATCGAAGAGTACCTGAGCCGGATTTCCGATCACCATCATGATATGGTAAGGAAGGATAGTAAATACAAGTTCAGCAAACTAATGAAAGCACATAAAGAGATTTTTAACCTGGCTTATCTTAAAGATATTGCATGCTTCTTAAATATTCATCCTGCTACATTAAGCCATCTCCGCTCGGAAAAATGATTTGAATATTACTTCTCTCTACCCGATTGCGGTCTGTAAAGTGGCCCAATGGCTTATAAAGCACGAGCAACAAAAAACACCACAAATTGGGTATCGCGGCCAATTGGCAAATGCCAACCAATAAACCTGCCCAGCACTGCCCAAAATCTTTTTCAATAGCATCTTTCGGGCCGTTGAAGGTTCTCTTATAGCAATCTAACTCCCCTAAGAATAGAGTTTAAAGGCCAGCCGTGTTTCCGGTACCAACTCGCCCACAACTACTTCAATTACTTGATTGGCAAAATAGCATTCACTACTTGCCATAACGCATTTGATTAATTGCTTAAACGATGTTCGATGACCCGAAGTTAAACGGAGCTTTAGGTAAAGGAATCTATTATAAAAATGGATCTGCATTTATGAAAACAAACAGGATCATTGAAATCGTTTCCGCTCTTCTCATCATCCTCTGGGTTTATGCAGCTACAAGTAAGCTGATTGCTTTCGACCAAAGTCGCACCCAGATGCTGGAACAGGTATTCCCCGCCGCATTATCAGAATTCCTCGCCATGGCTGTGCCGCTGACTGAATTTTGTGCTGCCGGTTTATTGATAGTTTCACAGACCAGAACCATAGGGCTCTACTTGTCTCTGCTCCTGCTACTTAATTTTAACATTTACATCATCGCAGTTTCGCTTAATCTCTTTGACCGTATACCCTGCTCATGCGGCGGGATACTGGAGAACATGAGCTGGACGGAACATCTCCTCTTTAATCTATTTTTCCTCGTGTTAACACTTATTGCATTGATACAAACATCAGAAGACGGGAGGACTATGGGGAAGGCGGTTTAGTTGCGATGGTTGTATTGTAGATAATCCGATCATCAACGAATGATATAAATCCATTAAGGAGAAGCCGAAAACCTTGAGAGTAGGCATTCAATTAAATTTAAAAGTCATGTTTACAAATAAAATCAATACCGGACTGATCGCCCTTGTAATAGGTGCATCAACAGCATTTGCATTCAATGCACCTGCAGCGAAACCAGCAAATAGCCTCGCACTGGAATGGTTTCAGTATAATGGAGGCAATATAACCAGCCCCAATAGTTACAGCAAGTTGCCCTCAATGCCAAGCTGTGACGGTTCTGGTGACAGATGTGCTATTCAGGCACCAGAAAATGGAAGCACCGGTAAACCCACTGTTGCCGGCGCCACCAACCCGGATGATGTTAAGCTGCATTTCTAGGAGCTAACAGAAAAGGTCCCGTGCACAACGTACGGGACCTTTTTCTTGAATTAATTCTGAGCCATCCCACTGGCATCAATAACCACCTGTGGAATCGGGAAAACATATCTGCTTTCCGGAGTGAGCAAATACTTTTTGCCCATTGATACTTTTTCAATTGTTTTCTTAAATGCTGGCTCAGCATTCAGGCGGTTCAAATCGCTCCAGCGCAGGTTTCTTAACAAAAGTTCCTTTCTGCGCTCATCCAGTATGATCTTTAATGCTTCTTCATTTGTATCGGCAATCAATGGTGTAAAAGTTCCATCCCATCTCGTGACCATAAGCTGGTTTAGTACTTTCATTGCCTGATCTTTATTACCTGTCCTGGCCAAACATTCGGCAGCTATCAGGTAAACCTCATCATTGGCAATCCCTCCAAATGGAGTGTGCGATCCGTCATAGCTTCCTCTAAAAGCAATCTCATCCGGACCATGGTTTTTGAAGAACAGCTTTTTTCGCAGATCATTGTCGGCGTATTCATGGTATAGTTTTTCATCGATGCGTCCGTAAGGATAGGCTAGTGCGCGGTCGAGCATTATTGTAGCATGGAAAATCACCTCCTCGTTATCCCGCCGCATTGGATAGGCTGCGGCCGGATTAACCATCTTATAATCAATCAGGGCTGGATATAACTGCATTGACTTTTGCGCATATTCAAGCGCCTTGTTATATTCCCTCATGGTTAAATAAGTACGGGCGAGCATAGCATAAGCAGCAGTAAGGGTAGGTTCCGTCTTAAAGGTGGTTTTAACAGGAAGCAAAGCAACTGCTTGTTCCAGGTCAGCAATTACCTGTTGATAAGATTGCTCAACGGAGGCACGTGTTGATTTTTCGTTGATATCTGTATTTAGCTTTAGAACAATTCCTGGATCCTGCTTGGCCGAAGCTGGCAGATAGGGCTTCGCGAATTCCTGCAGCAAAGCATAAAATGCATATGCCCTGAAAAACAAGGCTGATCCGCGTACCTGGTTCCATTCTGTTTGGTTTGACTCATCCTTTTTTATGACGTCTGTTCCTTCAAAAGCCAGATTTGCATTGAAAACCACGGCATAAGATGCAGACCAATCGTTCCGCTCACTATCGTTAAAGACATCCCTTTTCCAGAGATACGAATTACAGGAGGTGGCTAAAACCTGGTAAATGGCCTGCCATACCGAATCGTGGATATAGACATTATCTGATGCTGCCTCACCCATTTTTGGATATTGCCGGTTCATGATATTAGTGTTATCCAGCAGCAGCTTAAGGTTCGAAAGCTTGTCAGAAGGCACCGCCAGTTCCTTGTCCGGTTTGATTTCCAGAAACTTTTCGCATGACAGGCTGGTGCATGCCAGCAAAAGGAGAGTGATGTATTTGTAGAATTTCATTTGATTAGTATTTAGTAGTTAGCACATAGTATTTAGATTTAAAAGCTGGTTCTCAGGCCGAACGAGAGACTGTATGAAGGAGGCAGGAATTCAGAATGGTAGTCAGGATCCACACCTGATTTGGTTGCCCTCCAGACAAACCCGAGGTTACGGGCATTGGCGTAAAGCTGCATTCCCTTCAACGGCGCTTTCAAATTTGTGCCCTGCAGCGTGTAAGAAAGGTTTAGATCCTGCAGCCGAACATGATCTCCTTTTTCAATAAGGACTGACGAGGCGTCGTAGAATTCCGCCCTTGCGTAATCGGCAGGATAAACCATTGACGGTACATTGGTCATGAGCTCATCGCCAGGCTTCTGCCAGCGGTTGGCGAAGTCATGATGCCCTTTCCATTTAGTGAACAAACGGTCGTAGTCAATAGACTGCCTTTTAAAGAAATAGCCAAGGCGGAAGCTCAGGTTGGCGTATAAAGAAAAGCCAGCGTATGAAAAGGTATTAGATAAGCCACCAAATACCGGAGGCAATGCAGAGCCGTGATACTGCAGATCATCCAAAGTAGTTTCGGAGCCTAAAGCAGTATAATCGGAGCTTGGCTGTCCGTTGAGTATTCCCCGCGGGTCGCCCGTTGCCGGGTCAAGTCCACCCCACTTAAAGCTATAAATGCTATATACAGGTTTACCCACTACCGGCACTATCCCATACCCGCCGTGGGTGTACGTGCTGGCGGTACGAGAACTGGCCATGTGATAAGCGGTTAGTTTGTTGATGTTATAACTGAAGAGCAACGATGTATTCCACTTAAAGTCACGATCCAAATTTTTGGAATTAAGCTGAAGATCGATACCTTGCGTAAGCATATCGGCCACATTCCGGCGAATCGTTCCTGACATTCGGCCTACCGTAGGATCAACGGGTTGATCACCGATCAGATTCCTGCTGCGTTTGACATAGTATTCCAAACTGCCAGTGATGACCTGACTTTTCAGTTCAAAATCGAGCCCCGCATTGAATACGCCTACTTTTTCCCAACTCAAATCGGGATTAGGATACGACCGGATCAATGCATAAGGCCGGTTATTCATATTGCCATTAGTCTGGTAAATCGTGGCCACAGCTGCCAGGCTCGGGTCAAGGTTTCCATTATAACCGTAGGTAAGCCGCAGTTTCAACAGGTTGAGCCAGTCGGCGCTAAAAAATTTTTCCTGATGGATGTTCCAGGCCAAACCGGCCGACCATAAGGGTACGCCTTTCTGGTTGCTCCGGACACCGAATAAATTGGAGGCATCCTTACGTGCGCTCGCAGACAGGATATACCGTTTATCAAAGGAGTAGGCGGCATTAATGAAGAAGGCGGTATAGCGGTTCGTTCGATCTGTAAAGTAGTTGTTCTGCGGAACCGGCTGGTAGTCCCCCGCATTATGGTACATTGGATAATATTCGAACAAATTCACAGGTGCACTGATCAGCCCATCATCTATATAGCCGTAGGTCCGGTATATGTCTCCGATGTTTTTAATCTCCCGGATCTCCGCACCAGACAAAGCATCCAGGCTGTGTTTACCCCAGCTATTGGAATACTCCAGCTGCCCCCGGCCCGTTTGAGCGGACATACCGCCTGAGCTCAGATCGAGTATACCTCCACGGGGTACCGAAAAAGTCAAAGAGCCTGATCCGTCGTCCTGCGTAAAGCGGTTGATCATATCCCGGGCATAGTAGCTGTCTTCCCCCGCAAACTGGCGGGCACCACTGTTACTGTTTTCATACTGGTATTGCAGCTTCGCTTTTAAGTTTTTTGAGGCTTGGTATTCAAACCCCATATTCAGCATCAGATCGTTCTGTTTCTCCTGTGTAGTCTGCAACTTGTAGTCTTCCAGCGGAATGTATTCCCAGTTCAGCAATCCAAGGGCTTCCATGCCCTGCACATAGCCCTGCCGGTAATCTTTTAGTACTGGCAAGGGATCTCCGTTTTCATCGGCCAGACGGGCATAAGGGAAAAGGGTCATGCTGATGCCGGGCTTAACGCTATAAATGCCTTCCCTGCCGCTGGCCATGGAGGTGCTGCTATAAGCGACTGATGGTTTGAGTTTTAGCTTTTTGCCGATAGAAAATACCTGGTCGGCTCTTAACGTAAATCGATCATTAATGGCTGCTGTAGCATTTGAACCGCGGTCATAACCTGCCGACAGGTAATAGCTGCTAAAATCAGTACCGCCCGTCAGGTTTAAGGCATACTGCTGGTTGATGCTGTTCTGGTACACGTACTTATTGAAATCATCACGGACATTCTGCTGGCTGAGCGTCTGCAGACGGGCGCCCGCTTCTGCAGCAGACAAAACGCCGTCACGCCGTGCGATGAACAGTTCAACAGCAGGCGACAATGCGGGATGCGCCGGATCGGCCTCCATCCCTTCATAAAAACCCTGGTTAAACAGATATTCTTCCACACCGATAAAGTCGGTTGATGACAATCCCGGATTATAATAAACATCCGGTTTATTACCCAGGGTAAGTGTTGAGTTGAAACTCAGTTCGGGTGCCTTGCCAGCCTTTCCTTTTTTTGTGGTGATCACGATCACCCCATTGGCTGCCCGTACCCCCCAAATGGAAGCGGCGGCGGCATCTTTCAGGATAGTAACACTTTCTACATCATTAGGGTTGATGTTATTGATGTCGCCTTCGTATGGAAAATTATTTAGAACGATCAAGGGCTCCGTGGCTGCATAAATTGTACTCAGGCCCCTCACGCTTATGACAGGCTTGCCTTCGTGCCGTTCGTCGAATAGAATACTGCTGGCATTTCCTTTTAACCGGCTGAGCACATCTGATGAGTTACTGCGGTTAAAAGTTTCCTGGTCTATCTGTGTAAATGATCCGGTCACCCGCTCAGCAGGCACCTGGTAATAACCGGTGCTGATGGTTACCGCTTCCAGCTCATTAACCAGTGCCTTTAACGTAATGACCAGGGGCGATGCCAGAGGCATGCTGATTGCCTGCTCGATGGGTTGATAGCCAACATAGGACACCAGCAGGGTATCCGTCTGCGAAGCGACGTTAATGGTGAAGCTTCCGCCCTGACCAGAAACGGCAGATGATAGACTGTTCTTCAGGCGGACGGATGCTCCCGCCAGCGGAAGTCCGGTTTCCGTCCGGATTTTGCCGTGCAGCAGTTGCTGTCCGATGGACGGCAGGGCAAGGAAACTGCATAGGATTAGTACTATAAATGCTTTCATAATATAAGATTGTTTAATGTTTTATTTGGTCTGAGTCAGTGGGGCGGAAACATCAGCGCGAGAAAATACCAGCATATCGAGAAGGCGTTGAGATTGTTCGAGCACCAGCCCGTACCTGACTAAGGACTTGTTTAATTCGGCTATATCCTTCAGATCATTGTTCAGCTTTAAATCCGTTTTTCCTTCATAACCTGTTTCGTCTATTACCGGCAAGTTCCCTTTACTTTCCTGCAAGTGGGCGATCAAGTCATATAACCCCGTATTATTCATCCATTTCCTTTCGGTAAGAGGACTATGAAAATTATTTGCAGTCTTAGCGCCACTGGTCTGAAGTTTCAATTTTCCCGGTAGAGCTTTGAGCACCAGGCACGTGCGATTTTGCTTTTCGATGCGTCCGGTAACTCCAAACAGGCGAATCAGGTCTTGCAGCATGATAGCACGCGAGCGGTCTTCGAAAAATAGTGGCAGGCTCAATTCATAGCAATAGGCTTTCGCCTGCTTCTCCTCCACCCAGTTATTAATGACAAATTTGGAAGAGTCCACATTTTGGTAAAGAATGCGGTTAAGCGGCCAATGATAGCCCGGAAGTTGCAGGGCCATGAAATATAGTGGAAGACGGCCCTGGTTGATCCCATACAGACGAATCTGGCTGCTATCTTTTTTAATGCCCAGCATCCCCGGAAGTCCGTTGTTATATGCGGTCAATAAAGAGCGATAGAGAATAGGAGTCTCCCGGCCATTGCCGTTTACAAAAAGTGGTTTCTCCGAATCAAAATTCATTTGATCTGCCTTCGGATCTTTGAAGGCAACAGGTTGCCCTTCGATGATCTTTTGAATGGTCGCTTCAGTGGCATCATAACCGGTAGTAATGCCCAGTACTTTTGATTCCGCGTTGATCCAGACCAATTGAGGTACCAAGTGATGCGGGAACAGCTTCAACAACTGGCTGTCAGATGGCATGAAAGCCAGGCCGCCCATGCCCTTTAGGGATGCCTGCCGCTTAACCGTGGCACCATCCTCTTTACCCACGGCAATGATTTGCACTTTTGCGGGGAATGACTTCTGAAGCGTTGCCATATGCGGAAGAAGGTCGACGCTTCCTTTGCAGGTAGTGCTCCAGGAATAAAGGATCAGCAGCTTGCCCTTGAAATCAGAGAGCTTCGCTGATGTGGATGAGTAATTAATAATATTCTGAATAGTTACATCCGGCACCTTATCCCCTATCTTAAGTGCCTTAATCTCCGTCTGCGCTTTCACCTGGACTGATTGCCCGCCCATGATCATGATCAGCACCAGACCCGCTCTTAAACCGCGGTAAAGAGCCTGCTTTAAGGTGGGCGCAGGTTTCTGTATAACCAACTGCTGCACTCTCCCATTCTCCAGCTCATACTGCTCCAACTGCGCGGCATCATGGTCTGCCAGGAAGAGGGCTTTCATAATCGCCTTCATCTTTTCAGGATGCTGATCACAGTACGGGTTCTGGCGGTACGAGGTAAATAAATAGTCCTGAACGCTAAAGCGATCATCCTCATCTTCCCGCCAGCCACAGAGCACACGGCCGCTTTCCGGATCATTATTGTTTTGCACTCCCGAAGCACTACCTGAAGGTGAATCATTCTGAAGCTTACTCTGCTCTGCAAGCCGCCGTGTTGCCTGCATTTTTTCGGCGATGCGCTTACTATCTGCGGCTACTTTTTGAAAATCCATGTTAAACGGATTCTTGCCAGAGATTTGTGGCTTCCTGCTACTGAAAAGCCGGTATTTGAGTTTGAGTATTGCGCTTATCAAAGGCCATAGCATGCCCCTTAAGCTATTTCTTGCTTTCATTTTCTTGGTTGGTTTGGTTAGGAATTGACTAGTAAGATCTTTTTAGGCGAACACCTCAAGATTAAGGAAAGACCGAAGGCAGGCAGGGATTAATAATCAATCAACTAAACTGGAACCCTGCCGCCAACAGCCAAAAATTTAATCAGGAGGTTGCTTGATCAAAGTGAATTGAATGGAACTAAGCAGATCGCTGAAATGTCGGCCAAAAATATTTGAAAATGGAATACTGGAATGCGGACGGAGGCATACCTGCCAATCAGATAACCGATTTTGAAAAAAACCAATTAAGAAACTGAAATAGACATAACCGTTCCAGTTATGATTTGAAGCTATGCTGTCAAAACTGGTCTTGGAATTAGATTTGTATTGTATTGCTCTCATATTTGATTTATTAATCAATTATGAGCCTTGATAAATGGTAACCTAAAAACAATAAGGTCGGCAACCCACTTATCTAAATGACAGAGGCCCTGACAAGGCCACTCTCCGAAGAGAGTTGAACATAAAGAAAGCGGGGCCGACCCTATTGCAAAGATAGGGCACTGGCGCCACACTTACTCCTACGTTCAATAATTGTCAGGTTTCTGTCGCAGGCTCGTAAGAATAACTTTTAAAAGTTATTAAGCATATTCCTTTGTAAATATTTTTACATAACCAAATATAGAGAAAAGTAGATAACAAAACAATATAAGTAGATAAATATTATCTATTAAACGATATCATATGTCTATATTTAGCTGAAACTCAATAATTTAGGTATTTTATATTTGCTTTTGCACTTATAAAAATGAAGAAATCCAGATTAAACAGGTTAAGTATTGTATTAGATGAGTGTGATGTCGATCAAATTGAATTGTCTAAAATTTTAGAGGTAACAAAAGATACAGTATCGAGATGGTGCAGAAATGTAAACCAACCAAGCCTTCATGATCTAAATAAAATAGCCTGGATCCTGCGCATAGACGTTAGACGATTAATAGAACCTACGAATTGGGAAAATGAATCAGGCTTAACACCTTTGGATCAGTTCCGAATCGAGCAGAACAAAATTGAACAAAAGAAGATGCTCGTAAAAAACAAGTAGATTGAAAAGTTGGTAAAATACCTGGTGGATTCAACGGTGGGGCATTGATTGGTCAATGCTTAATTCAGCGATTGAATGTCGAAATTCTAGCTTACCCGTTGCAAGGTTTAAATCTTACATACCCTTCTTGTTGATGTGCTCCTTGGACTTACCCCGGTTCAAGTCCATAAATCTATGGACTTGAACCCTACCATGACCCTCCCCGACCTCTTGGAAACCTGATTTAAGATAAATTGTCCGAGACTTTGATTGGAAAGATTGGATAATGGGCTATGATTTAGTTTATGCACCTTGTAAACACATCCCCACGTTCGTTTGTAGTTAATTACTTATCTTTAAGATTATTGAAGATTTTTAGTAAATCTGAGTTTGTAGGATCAGGAGCGTCATCATCCACTATGTTGCCGGCTTTGTCTAGTATAGCGTAGCGTGGAATACCATATACATTTAAAAGAAGTTCCACTTTTTTTATTTGCGAATTGTTCAAAAGAAAGTGTTCTCCTGGAATGTTCTTTTCCTCTCGCACTTTTTGCCAAGCTGCTTCTTTATCTTTATATCCCAAGTATAAAAATACCACATCCTTGGCTGATTCTTGATTGTGCAAGACTTTGGAATAATCGAGTTGTCTTATACAAGGTCCGCACCACGAAGCCCAAAAATCTATTACCAGAGAACAGTATCTGGTTCACTTAAATATAACGAAAATTACAATCTTAAAAAACCGCTTTCTGGTTGTATCAAAATCAAGTAGGTTGGGTATGGTGGTGATCGTTTGGCATAGGACTAGTGGCTGGTACGCCGATGATCACACATGTGAAGAAGAGATTTCTGACCAAAAGTAAGGGCTTGTTTAAGTTTATAGTAATTAGCACAACGCTTATACCCTAAAGGGTATAAATACGAAATAATTTAATTCATTGAACCCGATAGGGTATAATTATAAATATTTAACCACCAATTCCAATTACCTTAAACCTTCAGCCTTCCTGCCTATCTTAAATACGAACCCGACCTGGCTTATTAACCCTGACCAAATTCAAATCCGGAGCTGGAGATACAATAAGCGGAAACTTTTCAACTACCACGTTGCTCGTATCAAGCCCAAACGCTTTAGCTTCTGAAAGACTATATTTTTTAATAATGAAATGCACTTTCATCATAAAACGGTCCCAGAAAGTCAATTCATTCTCCGGACTTAAATATTTCTCCATCACAACAAAGGTAAAATCACCGGTGGCTTTACTCCTTTCCAGGCTTTCATAGCGGCTTGTGATATCTACTTCCTCATTGCGCACCATATCTTCAACAACCTTACGGAAGAGTAAGTTGATTCTTGGTTGCACACGGAACCCAAGTTTGAATTCGATCCTTACAACGTCGTTTGGCACAATATTGTCAACCGTGTATTCGCAAGTATAAGGATCATCTAATGTATCTACATGTATAAACCAATATATATCAGCACGTTTCGGTTTTTTATATAAAAGTGAATACATGATTTTGTGTTCTATTTCCCGGGGATTATCTGCGCTGGTTAAATAAACCAGGTGAGTGGCATATTTTGGGATAGTAGCATCGTTGCTTAATTCTTTTAGCTTGGGTATGTAGTGATCAAGGTCGACAAACTCAACGTACCGGTTCTTGATCTTCCGGGATCTGAACCAGTTGTACATTATAAAAAAAAGAATCCCACCTATAAATAATGTGATATATCCGCCATGTGAGAATTTATCCATATTGGCCACCAAAAAACTGAATTCTATCGCAAAATATACGAGCAGGTACAAATAGATTAGGAATGGCTTTTTACGTTTGATAATTAGATAGTTTGCAAAAAGGATTGAAGTCGCTATCATACATAATGTGATAGCCAGACCATATGCAGCTTCCATATTCGATGCCTTGCCGAAGTATAACACCACACCTATGCAACCAATAAATAAAAGCAGATTTACTGCAGGAATATAGACCTGTCCGCGTGCTTCTGTTGGATAATTGATTCTGAATTTGGGCCAGATGTTTAGCCTCATTGCTTCACCGATTAAGGTGAAAGATCCGGAGATCAATGCCTGACTTGCGATAATTGTTGCAGCTGTTGCAATTAGAATCCCTATATAAAGGAACCAATCAGGCATAACCGAGTAAAACGGATTAAAACCCGACTCAATCATTTGTTCTGAAATTAATTTCCCTGAATAGTGACTTAATAACCAGGCGCCTTGTCCAAGGTAATTAAGTATAAGGCAGATTTTTACAAATATCCATGAGAAACGAATGTTCCATTTGCCGCAATGACCAAGGTCAGAATATAATGCTTCAGCGCCGGTTGTACATAGAAAGACACCCCCCAGAATGTAAAACCCTTTTGGATATTCAATGAGTAACTTGATACCGTAATACGGGTTGAAGGAGCTAAAAACACTTAGATCGTCCGAGATATGCAGAAAACCCAGCGTTGCCAGCATCACAAACCAAATTGACATCATCGGTCCAAAGAACCTGCCGATTAAAGCAGTACCGAATTGCTGAGCAAAGAAAAGGACGGTCAGTATCGAAATTACAATATAGACAATGGTGGTCTGGCTGATATCAGAAAGGAAAGGAACATGTTTAAGCCCTTCTATTGCAGATGTAACGGAAATGGCTGGAGTGATCATTCCATCAGCCAGTAATGCGGCCCCACCGATCATCGCAGGAAAAATAAGCCACTTACCGCGAAAACGCCTGATGAGTGCATACAAAGAAAATATTCCGCCTTCCCCTTTATTGTCTGCCTGAAGCGTAAGTATAACGTACTTGACTGTCGTCTGAAGGGTGAGTGTCCAAATTATCAAGGATAATGATCCCAATATCAGCTCTTCAGTAATTACTTTTCCTTTTGTTATTGCGTTGAGTACGTATAGCGGGGAAGTACCGATATCTCCGAAAATGATTCCTAAAGCGATTAATAGACCGGCTATTGAGACTTTAGATCGAGTTGTTGTCATGTTGGCAGTAACAGATTTGGTGTATGGTAACTATCACTCGACCTAAAGGTTGTGATTTTTTTAGCATTAGAAAGACTAAAATAGTTTAAGGCACAAAACAACAAATAATTTGCTTGATAATTCGGGAATATTGAATGAAACGCACTTCACTGCACAAGAGGTTGGAAAGCTTCTTGACTGCGTTGGCTATTAGAGTTGATTCTCAAAAAATTAACAACCTCTCCGTTTTATTTTATTGGAAAATCTGAAACCTCACTCGAATATTTAGAGCTATAAACTTTTTATTTTAGATTAATCTAAAAATATAATTAGATAGCTGTAACTTTACCGAAAATATACAGAAACTCATGTCGCTTAAACAGTCAATAATCTTGTTCGTTACAATCCTGGTAGTCACGATTATTGCATCGTGCGAGAAGATACTGCCTTCTTCTCCGGCTGAGGATGAACTTTTGGACGGCCCAGTCGAAGGACTTACACATGAGCAGCAAAAGCAGTTTCTTGATGGGGATGTCGCATTCAATGATGAAATTTTCACCGTTGAAAAAGGCCTGGGAGCAGTATTTGTCGCAACGTCCTGCGGCAGTTGCCATGCGGGCGATGGTAAAGGCCATCCCTTTACAACACTGATCCGGTTTACGTCCGCCCTTGACAGCACCGGCAACACGGTTCTGGCGCAGGGACCAACCCAACTTCAAAACCGGGCTATTCCTGGCTTTATGCCCGAACAGCTTCCAAAGGGTGTGCCTTTCTCAAAATTTACTCCCCCTGCCAACACCGGTTTAGGATTTCTTGATCTGGTTTCAGATGCTGACCTGCTGGCAATGGCCGATCCGGATGACAGCAATGGCGATGGAATTTCTGGTACTCCAAACTGGAATAAGATACCCCATTATGTGCAAGTGAGAAATAAGGCAGTGGTTAAAGATGGGAAATACATTTGCCGGTTTGGAAAAAAAGCCAGCGTATACGATCTCCTACAGCAGACAGTTACCGCCTACAACCAGGATATTGGAATTACGTCTACGTTTGAACCATTTGACGTTTATAGCGGGCTGGAAATCGACCCCGAAGTTTCCTCCAAAACGGTGAACGATGTGGTTTTCTATCTCCAAACTTTAAAAGCTCCTATACCACGTAATGTTTTCGATCCTGAAGTTATAGCCGGTAAAAACTTATTCCTCCAAACAGGTTGTGAAAACTGCCACAAACAAACATTGAAAACCGGGTATTCAGCCATTAAAGCCCTTGACAATAAAGAATTTCACCCGTATACCGACTTGTTATTACACGATATGGGAACTGGTCTGGATGACGGATTTACAGAAGGAGGCGCTTTAACATCCGAATGGCGGACACCGGCACTTTGGGGATTAGGGCTTTCACAGAATTCGCAGGGCGGCGGTGTTTTTTTGATGCATGATGGCCGGGCAAAAAGTATAGAAGAAGCCATTTTGCTGCATGGCGGCGAGGGAACAAAGAGCAGGGACAACTTTAAGCAGCTTTCAGCTAAAGAACAACAAGCAATAGTAAAGTTTCTAAACTCCCTTTAAACATCCCTATGGAACGAAAAGAATTTATCAAAAGCTGCGGCCTTATTTGCCTGGGCGGATCTGCAGTATCTGTATTACTTGAAAGCTGTGGTACTGCCGCATATTTTGCTCAAAGTAGTATGATCAATAACCAGATAGCAATAAAAAAGGCTGAGTTTTCATACTTAAAAAAAGAGCAACTGTTACAGCGCAAATTTGTGATGATTAAACATGTAACGCACGAATTTCCTATCTGCATTTATAAACATAGTGAGGAGGATTACTCAGCGCTTTATACGGAATGTACCCATAAGGGATGTGAAGTAAAGCCTAACGATAATTTCATAGTTTGTCCATGCCATGGAAGTGAATATACCAACAAAGGAGTGGTGCAAAATCCCCCTGCAGAAAGGAATTTAAAACAGTTTAAAGTTACAACCGACCATGATAATATTTACATCCAACTATAAATACATTCTGTTAATCTGTGCGGTTGTAGTTTTAAACGCCCCTGTATTTGCTCAAAAAGACAGTACACTGATTAAAAGGCAAACGATCGATACAACCAAGGTCGTGATGAATATGGATGCTTCATATAACCGTCCGTTTTTGAATCTTGGGAAATTGCCTGTTGCCCTTGGGGGATATATTGAAGCCAATACTCAGTACATGGGCACTGACGGTATTTCGGACGGATTTTCATTCCAGGCACGAAGGTTTACGTTGTTTTTCTCATCTACTATTTCAAAAAACATCAAGTTTCTATCTGAATTAGAGTTTGAAGATGGCACTAAAGAAATAAATATTGAATTTGCGGCAATGGATCTTGAACTAGATCCGATACTTAATTTTCGGGGAGGCATCGTGATGAACCCGATTGGTGCTTTTAATCAAAATCACGACGGCCCGAAATGGGAGTTTATTGACCGGCCGATTTCAGCAGTTCAACTATTACCCGCCACATGGAGTAATGTAGGCTTTGGGTTGCATGGCAAATATTATTACAACAACTGGATACTGGGGTATGAAACCTACCTCACCAATGGATTTGATGATCAAATAATTAACAATGATCAAAACAGAACCTCTTTACCGGCGTCAAAGGCTAAGCCTGACCGATTTGAAGAAAGCAATAACGGAAGGCCACTTTTTACCGGCAAACTTGCTTTGAGAAACCGTAACATAGGTGAAATCGGATTTTCATATATGGGCGGGATCTATAACAAGTTTGAAGAAGATGGCTTAACCCTTGATAAGAAGCGCAGGCTGAATGTATGGGCTCTGGACTTCAACACGAAGCTTCCAAAATTGAAAACCTATATAAACGGAGAACTTGCTTTAATTGAAGTAGATGTTCCGGAAACTTTCAGTCAGCAATTTGCCAATAAACAATGGGGTGGCTTTCTGGACATTGTACAACCCCTTTATAGCAAACCGGTGTTTAACTTTGAAAAATCAGTTATAAATTTAGCCGTACGGCTGGAGTATGTTGACTGGAACGCGGGCACATTCAGGGAGACCGGAGGTAATATTTCTGATCACATAGTTGCCGTCGTTCCTGCTGTCAGCTGGCGTCCCTCAGGCCAAACTGTTCTGAGATTAAACTACCGCTCAGAGAGGCGAAAAGACCTTTTAGGTAACCCTGCGTCAACTACTGCGGGTATACAGTTTGGACTATCCACCTACTTTTAAAGACTGAATTATAGTAAACTGTCATAAAATTATTATTGACCAAAGACTGCGTAATCGCCCAGTGTTTGGTCAATAATTCTTCAATTAAATTTCATCTTCTGTATCCTCACCGCATTTAAAATCGCCAACAAAGCCACTCCAACGTCAGCGATAACCGCTTCCCATAAAGTGGCGATGCCTCCGGCACCTAAACCAAGCACAATAATTTTCACGGTCATGGCCATGATGATATTTTGCCAGACGATGTTGCGGGTGATTTTGCCGATTTTGATGGCATCCACAATTTTTGAGGGCTGATCATTCTGGATCACAATATCTGCAGTTTCAATAGTAGCATCGCTGCCTAAACCGCCCATGGCAATACCGGCATCTGCTAAAGCTATGACCGGGGCATCGTTAACGCCATCGCCGATAAAAGCAATTCGCTTGCCTTCATTTTTAAGCATTTCTACTTTCTCGACTTTATTTTCAGGCAGGAGGTCGCCAAATGCTTTGTCGATATTTAAAAACTTGGCCACACTATTAACCACACTCTGCTTATCGCCGCTTAACATTACCGTTTCAATATTTAATTGGTGCATATCGGCGATTGCTTGTTTGGCATCTTCCTTTATTTCGTCGGCAATGGTGATATAACCCGCATACTGGTTGCTTACAGCTAATACGACAATGGTTTCTATAATTTGGTCTATGGCGGCATCGTAGCTGATGTTAAACTTTTTAAGAAGTTTGGTATTTCCGGCCAAAACCTCTTTTCCGTCAATTAATCCTTTTAAGCCATGCCCCGATATTTCTTCAACTTTTTCTATTTTAACATTACTTAAAACATCTCCTGCATATTGCGTGACAGCTATGGCTATCGGATGGGTAGATTTGCTTTCAATAGCGGCGGCCATTTTAACCAATTCCTTTTCATCAAAATTACTCACAACTACCTGCTGAACTTCAAATACACCCTTGGTTAAAGTTCCTGTTTTATCCATTACCACTGTATTGATTTTGGTCATTACATCCAGAAAGTTCCCTCCTTTAAATAGGATTCCGTTTTTGGAGGCTAAACCAATGCCCCCGAAATAGCCCAAAGGGATAGAGACCACCAATGCACATGGGCAGCTGATAACCAGGAACACCAGGCCACGATAAAGCCAATCGTTAAAAACATAATTATCGACAAAAAAGTAAGGAAGGGTAACCAGTATAACAGCCAACGCAAATACGATGGGCGTATACACCTTTGCAAAGCGGGAGATAAATAATTGCGTTTGAGATTTCCTGGCGGTGGCATCCTGAACCATCTCTAATATCTTGCTTAGCTTACTATCCTTAAATTCAGAAAGAACCTCTATCTCGGCTACGGTATTCAGGTTGATCATCCCGGCATATACCTTATCGCCTTTCTCTTTTGTATCGGGCTTGCTTTCTCCGGTAAGGGCAGCGGTGTTAAAAGTGGCTTTATCAGATGTTAGTTCGCCATCTAATGCTACTTTTTCGCCTGGCTTCACCTGTATCAATTCGCCGATTTTTACATCGGACGGATCAACAGTTTCGATCTTATCGTTCCGATGAACGTCAACTGTATCCGGGCGAATATCCAGCAAGGCTTTGATACTTAGTTTTGCCCGGTTTACAGCAGCATCCTGAAACCACTCTCCGATTGAATAAAATACCATCACGGCAACGCCTTCACTGTACGATCCGATGGCGAATGCCCCTAATGTGGCTACGCTCATCAGAAAGAATTCATTAAAAAAGTCGAACCGTTTAGCTTTTCGCCAGGCCATATCCAGTACGTTGTAGCCTGCAAGCAGGTAGGCAATGCCGTAAATAATCAATGATACCGGTTTTGAAAAACTGATTTTAAAGCCAAAATCCAGCACTTGCATAATCAGGAGGATAACCAGAGCGGTTAACAGCGGCCAGTGACTGAGCCATGAAGGGGTTTCGGCCGATCCGTGATCGTGGCCATCATCATCGCTATGTTCTGACGAAACAGCCGGTTGTTTAATATCATCGTTATCAGTGTCACAGCAGTTTTTTGCCTGTTGTTTTACTTTTATTTTTTCTGTTTGCATGGTCTGTATTTAATGTAGTGTTACCCTTCCAGGTTAAGAAACCATTCTTCGGCCTGTTTAATGCCTTCTTTCAGGGCTTGATACTGATCAGAATATTTGCCCTCTGCCAATATCTGATTAGCTAATTCAATCGCTTTTTCTTTAACCTGCGGGCTAAGGTCTGCTAATTCCGGTTCAAAGTTTTCGAATGTCCTGTTCATTGTTTCTATATTTTCGTAATCTATATTTAGTCTCACCCCTTCATCTAAGATTTTTAAGTGTTCTTTTCATTCTTTGTTTTGATTCTATATCAGGAATCGACGACAAAAATTGATTACCCTTTTATTGTTTTATCAGCCCAGATATAATATTGATAATCAAAGCAACAATAATGGTATTGAATGCAAATGATATCACTCCATGCATCCAAACTAAACGCCTGATCCTTCTGGATGTAATTTGTACATCAGAAACTTGAAAGGTTGTTCCTATTACAAAAGCAAAATATGTAAAATCCAAATAATCAGGATTTGGTTCTGACGGGAAGTTCAATCCACCCGGCTTTTTATGTTTACCCCCTTTATCTAAACTTATATCACAATAATAAAAGTGGGCATATCGAAGAGTGAAAACCGTATGAACTAACCACCAGGAAGAGAGGACAGCAGCCATTGATATACTAATGTGAAGGGTCAATTCTTGGTCAGGTAGGTCTCCTCTGGTTTGAAGTAAAATGACGACTGCAAACAGACTTGCGAATGCTGTCGCTACTACAAAAATGAAAACTAGTGTACGGCTTGAGTCTTGATTATGAGCCATCTTCTGAACTTCACTGGGGTGAGATGTCAAAATTGTAATCCAGGAAAATAACAGGTTGACTATAATATAAGATAACCATGTTATCATTAAATGAATAGGAAAAGAATTTCCTTTGAAAATCAGAAATGTTAAAAGTGAAAAAAATAGTGCTATATATAAACGATGATGAGAATCCAGCTTGTTAATCCATTGTACAATTTTAAACTTCTTGTTTTCAGTCTTTTTCATTATTTTCCTACACTTCTAAGTTTAAAACTACTCTTTTGCTTTTTTCAAGCTTACCTATTTGGTCAGCATATTAACATTTACAATTACTAATTAGCTTTTTCCCGTACCCAGGCTGAACTTCGAATTATGGTTCAACATTCTGGATTACATCTTACTGATGGACCTGGGACTCTTTAAATTCTATTTCTTCTATTTGTAATGTGGTATGGGTAATTTTAAAATTATCTGTTATAAATTTATTAGCACTTTGAAGAACTTCATGATAATTAGCTCCCTTCGAAATAACAATATGAGCGCTCATCGCATTTACTCCGGAGGTGAGCGACCAAACATGTAAATCGTGTAATTCTTCTACATCTTTTAATTGTAAAACAGATGATCGTAATTCTCCAATATTCACATCTTTTGGCGTTCCTTCAAGCAGTATATCAACAGATTCTTTAAGCAGGATCCAGGTTCTTGGAAGAATAAACAAACCGATACCCGCAGATAAAAGTGGATCGGCGTAATACCAACCTGTTGTTAGCATAATTATACCTGCAACAATCACTCCGATTGATGTTAACATGTCAGATAAAACCTCAAAATAAGCGCCCTTCATATTTAAGCTTTCTGTTGATGATTTTCTGAGTATAAGCATACCGGCAATGTTGACCGCCAGCCCAACTACAGCAACAATTAGCATGACCTTACTTTCCACTTCGGGAGGTTTCAAAAACCGCTGATAAGCTTCGTAAAGAATATATATTGATATACCAATTAAGATAACGGCATTGGTTAATGAAGCTAAAATTTCAGTCCTGTAATAGCCATACGTTTTTTCGGGAGAGGCAGGCTTTGAGGCCATATTAATTGCAAATAATGAAAGTGCTAAACCTGCAACATCAGTTAACATGTGAGCAGCGTCTGCAAGCAGCGCTAAACTATTTGTTAAAACGCCACCTGCTACTTCTGCCAAAAGATAAGTCAGCGTCAAAGCAAGTACTATTTTCAAGCGTCTTTTATTTTGTCCCGCCGGTGAAACTTTTTTGTTCTGCGCTATAACCATATCAGATTGTTGAAATTCTATTCATAATTGTGTACCATAATATATTACATGCGGGAAGAATAGTGGTTGTGAAACTTTATTCTGTTTTTATAAGATCACAGATATATCACTGATTTGAATTATTCTCTATTCCTTTATCCAAGTCTGTGCATCTTCCTTGTCCTTTATAGTATAAAAGCGTATTTGTGCATTTCTAAAAGGTTGGAGTAATGAAATGATTCGGCTATCATCCTCAGTTGCTCCCACACAACAAATTTTTTCAAAGTCATCGGCATGAGTAACACATTGCAAGGATTTTTCAACAGACCACTGCTCAAAACTTGTTATCTCTAAATACCATCGTATTTTTTTCCCATTATCCAGTATGTTATGAACAATAGGATGAAGTTTTTCATAGTCCTTAGACTTTAGTTGTTCGTCTGCTTTGGTGGCAATAACATTATCTGCTGTAAATTCTAAAATCTGAAGCATGTTTCATTTATTTTATTGTGTAATAAAGTATGCGCTGCCTGAGAGCGGCGCATACTTATTTTTTAATTAGCTTAACCGGACATCGCCATGATGTGCATGGCAGGCTTCCGCACACTCATTGCAGGCCTGAGCGCATTTTTTGCAATGCTCGTGATCATGTTTAGAACATTCCTCGGCACACATCCTGCAAGCCTTTTCGCAGATCAGCAAATATTCATGCGCAAGGGCAGAATTTCTTTGCAATAACCTGGCAGCCTGTATACAGATGTCGGCACAATCAATATCCATTGGAATGCACTTTTCCATCATCTCACTTTGGGCTTCCTTAAAACCCTGGGCCGCACAATTTTCGCAAGCTAAAGCACAATTTAGCAAGGTTCGAATGAGTTGTTCATGATTTTGATTTTCCATAATAAACAGATTTAAGATATATGCAGAACTATTTCTACCGAATTATAATTACAATTTACCCCTAAGCTATCGGTTAATGATCGAAGCATTTTCATACTCAATAAAAATTAATGCTCGCTTCCCCCCGCAGATTTAGACTGTAAATAAAATGCCCCTTTGGTCACCACTTTCACGTTTTCCGGCAATTTTTCTAAAGGGGTGATTTGTACATACCCCAGTTCTGAAACCCCGGCGGTTACTTCAACCTTTTTAAAATGGATTTTCTCTTCTTCAACTTCCCCTTCTTTTGTTGCATGCGGTTCTTCTTCCGGATTCTCATCCACAATAAAAATGTAGTCTTTACCTTCTGAGCGTACCACTGCATCAAGGGGTACTGCCGAAACAGTTTCTGTACCTACACTAATCAGCCCCGTTACATACATCCCCGGAATTAAATTACCAGCAGGTTTTTTGATCACTGTATGCACAGCCACCCCTTTGCTGTCATTCTCAAAAGACTTGTTGATGCCGTACACCTCCCCTTCGATCAACTGATTGTCCTGATTTGTCAACTGGAAATTTACTTTCTGGCCAACTTTTACTTTAGCCAGATCTTTTTCATAAACTACCAGGTCGGCATGAATTTTCGAATTATCTACGATATTCATTAAGGAAGTACCGGGCTGTACGAAAGAACCTGTTTTAGCGGTAATTGTTCCGAGTGTTCCGCTGATAGGTGAAACAATAGGAATTTGGGATGTGATATTTCCGCCCGAAACCTGCTTGGGCGAGATACCCAACTGTTGCAACTGACGCTCTAAAGCTTTTATCCGGGTAATCTCTGCATTGTAATTTGCTTCTGCCAATTGAAACGCTTTACCGGTGCCGGCGCTTGCTGCTTTTAATTGTTTCTGCCGTTGATATTCAGCATCTACAAAGCTAAACCCACTTTTTACCGATAAATAATCCTGCTGCAATTTGATCAGCTCCTGGTTTTCTATTACAGCCAATACCTGCCCTTTACTTACACGCTGGCCCTCCATCACATTGATCCTGCGAATAATCCCTCCGGATAATACATTTATTTCTGCTTCATTTTGAGGTGGCACGGCTAATTGTCCGCTTGATTTAACCACCGAGCTCAGGTTCTTTTGTTCGATAGAACCAATGACAATATCAACCGACTTAATTTGTGCCGCAGTTAATTCCAGCCCTCCGCTTCCCTCCTCTTCTTCAGCATGTTCTTCTGTCACTGTTTCTGATGGACTTTCTTTACTATTGGTACATGAGGTAATGAATGCACCCATAAGGATGAATATGATTAAAGCTCCTGATATCTGCTTTATATTGATTGTTAATTTCATGTGATTATTCTCCTTTTAAAAATTGTAATTGTATGGCCGACTGGTTTAATTGATTGACCGTTTCCAGGTAAGTGATTCTGCTTTGTACAGCAAGGGTGATATTTTGGATAAATTCGATGTAGCCGATCTCTCCCAAATCAAAAGAAACCTGTGCAATCCGCAGTTGTTCATCGGCTTGTTTTAATCCTGTATTTGTATAATAATCAACAATCTGTTTATTCTTCAGGTACTCCTGCAACGCCTGTTGATATTGTACCTGAAATAGGTTTTGAATATGGAGGTAATCGGTTTCAGCAATTTGTACGGCTAATTTTTCGCTGCTAACCCTGGCACGTCCGGCCCTGTTAAAAACCGGAACAGCAAGGCCTAACTGGATACCGGCAATCCGCGTACCCGGAGTATACCCCCTGTTGATGTTGGCAGGATCAAATGATTGAATAACCAATTGCTGGCTGTAACCCAAAGTAATTTCAGGCAAAGCTCTCGATTTTTGAAGATCGACCCGGGCATTTGCCACCTCGATTTGTTGTTGGTAAAAACTAAGCAACGGGTTACTGCTGCCTGCTGTATCCAATTCATTCCGATATAATACGGGCAAATTTTCCTCAATGGGTTGAATAATAGCTTTGGTATTCAGTAATTGCTGTAAGCGGAGTTCCTGAATTTTCAATTCGGTTTGTGCCGATTTTTTCAATGCCTGAACTTCCTGATATTTATTTCTGGCAGTGATCAGTTCCAGATTAGATGTTTCACCTGTTTTATACCGGATCTCTGATTTGTTTATGAAATTACGGTATACGCTGTCCTGGAAATCCAAGACCCGGAGTGTTTGCATACTATACAAGTAAGAATACCATGCCGACTTGGTGTCGCGGATAATTTCAGCCCTGGTAAAATTGCGGGACCTTTCAGAAAGTGTGGTTTGCAGATTTAGCACATTCCGCTGATTTTTATACAATCCGGGCCAGGCAAAGGTCTGACTAGCTCCCAGAGAGTTATCATTACCCCCTCCGCTGGTAGGGTCCTGTGATAAGGTAACCTCTGTTTTGGCAGGATCAAAAGCGCTTTTTTGCAACTCCCTTGACTGATCCACCACAAGATTAGCTGACCGTACCTGGAGGTTGTTTTTTAAGGCCATCGATACAGCGCTGTCCAAAGACAAAGGAGTAATTTGAGCCTTTGCACTGAAACTTCCGAACCCAAATACAGTAATTATAAATGCTGCTATTATCGTTTTTGTCTTCATACTTAATCTCTTTTTTCTGCCTGAAAACAAAATATACAGGCAGGGTAATACAAACAAGGTCAGAATGGTAGCTGAGATTAGTCCACCGATAACTACAGTAGCCAGCGGTTTTTGAACCTCGGCACCGGCGCCTCCTGAGAGGGCCATCGGCAAAAAGCCTAAAGAAGCCACGGCGGCAGTCATGATGACCGGCCTCAACCTCACTTTGGTGCCTTCCATTACCCGTTGGTATATATCGGTTACCCCTTCCTGCTTCAATTGGTTAAAATACGCGATCAATACAATTCCGTTCAGTACGGCCACACCAAATAAGGCAATAAAACCTACCCCGGCGGATATGCTGAATGGCATCCCCCGGGCTAACAAAGCAAAAACACCGCCTATTGCTGATAAAGGAACCGCTGTGAAAACCAGCAGCATTTGAGTGAATGATCGGAAAGTAACATACAAAAGGCCCAGGATCAACAATAAAGCGACCGGAACCGCTATCGAAAGCCGTTCTTTAGCTTCTATTAGATTTTGGAACTGGCCACCGTAAGTCACATAATAGCCTGTCGGAAGCTTCAATTTCTCACCCAGTATTTGCTGAATATCTGCTACCGTACGTTCCACGTCCCGGCCCCGAACGTTAAAGCCAACATATATTCTGCGTTTGCCGTCTTCGCGGGATATTTGGGCCGGTGCATCTTTTAATTCAATAGAAGCTACCTGGCTCAATGGTATCTTATTACCTGAAGGAAGGGGTATGTACAGGTTCTCAATGCTAGAAATATCCTCCCTGAGATCACGCTGTAAGCGGACAACCATATCAAACCGCTTTTCGCCTTCAAATACAACTCCGGCTACATTTCCGGCAAAAGCCGTGCGTAATATAGTATTGACATCGCTGATAGTTAAACCGTACTGGGCAATCTTGTCCCGGTCATACTCTACAACAACCTGTGGCAGGCCGGTTACCTTTTCTACGAAAGGTTCACTTACTCCTTCAACCGGGGCTATTAATTTAGCAATCTGATTGGCCTGTTGGGTCAACGCATCCAGATCTTCGCCATATACTTTGATAGCCACATCCTGACGGACACCCGTCATTAGCTCATTAAACCGCATCTGCATAGGCTGGGTAATTTCAATATTAACCCCGGGAAGCACGGAGAGCGCTTCTTCCATTTTCTCCGTCATTTCATCTTTGGTTGTTGCTGTTTTCCATTCATCTTTGGGTGTCATGGCCACCATCATATCACCACGCTCAACAGGCATAGGGTCGGTCGGGATTTCGGCGCTTCCAATACGGGTAACGACTTGTTTTACCTCCGGGAAATTATCGATCAGGATTTTCTCAGCCTTGCCGAAAGTTTCAACTACCTGCGAAAGCGAGGTCCCCTGCGACATGGAGATTTCTACTGCCAGGTCACCTTCTTCTAATTGCGGTAGAAATTCACCGCCCATTCCGCTAAAAAGCCAGATTGAAATACCAAACAACAATACAGCAGCGGCCACTGTTAGCTTTTTAAACCGTAATACTTTTGCAAGCATGGGCTGATATACATTCCGTAAACCATCCATGATCTTATCCGAAATATTTCGTTTATGAGTGGTGTTTCTGCTGAGAAACAAGGCACTGGCCATGGGCACGTACGTAAGCGAAAGAATAAACGCCCCTACAATAGCAAAAACCACTGTTTGTGCCATGGGCTTAAACATTTTACCCTCAATCCCGACAAGGGTTAGCAAGGGCAGATATACGATCAGGATAATGATCTGTCCGAAAGCGGCTGAATTCATCATCCGGCTGGAGCTTTCATAAACTTCGCTGTCCATCTGATCCTTTGATAATCTTGAAACCCCCTGGTGGTGGTGCTTGCTCATGCCGATCCGGTGAATCACACTCTCCACAATAATGACGGCCCCGTCTACAATCAAACCAAAATCAATCGCACCTAAGCTCATCAGGTTTCCTGATACCCCGAATAAACGCATCATGGCAAATGCAAATAGCATCGCTAACGGAATAACCGAAGCCACAACTAATCCCGCTCTCCAATTTCCTAATAAAAGCACTAAAACGAAGATGACAATCAAGGCACCCTCAATCAGGTTTTTTTGGACTGTTCCAATAGCCCGGCCCACCAGCTCTGTTCGGTCAATATAGGGCTCAATAACTACTCCCTCGGGTAATGACTTTTGTATCTGAACAATCCGTTCCTTTACATTTTTGATAACCTCGTTAAAGTTTTCGCCTTTTAGCATGAGTGTTATCCCGGCTACAACTTCCCCCTCGCCATTACGGGTAACGGCCCCGTAACGGGTGGAGCTTCCAAACTGAACGGTTGCAACATCCCGGATTAATATCGGTACACCGCCGGCATTCTTCACTACAATCCGTTCAATATCGGCAAGTGTTTTAACCTGGCCTATTCCCCTGATTGTGTAAGAATTGCTTTGCTGTTCGATATATGAACCTCCCGTATTTTCGTTATTATTTTCCAGGGCTTCATAAATGTCAGAAATTGTTACGTTCTGCGAATTCAGCTTTTCGTTATCCAGGGCAATTTCATATTGCTTCACATAACCGCCCCAGCCGCTTACTTCGGCCACACCTTTGGTTCCGGCTAATTGTGTACGTACCACCCAGTCCTGCAAAGTGCGCAGATCAGTAGCGGTATATTTATCTTCATACCCTTTTTTAGTATGGAGAACATATTGATAAATTTCGCCCAAACCGGTTGTAATGGGTGCGAGTGTTGGCTCTGCCAGACCATCGGGTATATTACTTTCGGCCTCTTTTAACTGGGCGCTTACCTGCTGACGGGCCCAGTAAATATCTGTATCGTCTTCAAAAACGATGGTAATTACCGAAATCCCCGAACGGGAAATGGAACGCTTTTCAATCACGTCCGGGATATTGGCCATGGCCAGCTCAATGGGGGCGGTGATAAATTGCTCTACTTCCTGAGCTCCCAAACTTGGGGCCTGTGAAATAATCTGCACCTGGTTATTGGTAATATCGGGTACCGCGTCTATGGGCAGCCTGGTTAAGGAGTAAATTCCCCATATAATTAAAGCCAGGGTCATTAACCCGATGGTGACTTTATTCTTTATAGAGAATAAAATGATTTTGTTGAACATACGCTAATTAGTTGTATTGATTAGGATCTGACGGGAAGGATAATCCCACATAAACCTTAATTCGATAAATAAAATGAGTTATCAAAAGGGCCGATTAACAATTTATGTTAATTGAGAAATGTATATTTATGTTAAGCATATCTATCTAAAATGTGATAAAAAATGCCTGAATAATCCAATTATTGCCAGAATGATAATAATGGAAAGAATTATTAAAGAAATAAGCCTTAATATTCTCATCCAGCCGGGCTTTTTATAGCTTTTAGTTCTATAATTTCCACCCTTTTTCTTACGAAATGACTTGGTATACTTAGCCATAATCATTGCGATGAATTGAATAAATAATAATGTGAATGCATGACATGCTGTGAGCATGCATGAAAGAAAGGATTTTAAGAAAGTAATTTAGGCGGTTGCCAGATAGAAATAAAATTCTTAAGAATTTGGCCGGGAAGAATATCTGTGTATGTTGTTCCGACTCTTAAAGGTGGAATAATTTTTATTGAACTTATCCTGGAAATAGTTGGAGTATTGCAACAAGAGCATTGGCAGAATGGGGAGCATTGATCTTTCGCTTGTTGATGATTATCACTATCTGCTGCTGTTCTTATAAATGACGAAGTTTCCTGTTTACCCCCTATACCACTATCCTTGCAAGGCATTAAACTCAGGCCCATCACAATAATTGTCATTATTAAGTAGATGCATCTCATTAGATGGTTGCAAAACTAATAATATATAGTTAATAAATACTATAAGGTTTAAATTTTTATCTGAAGTGAGCAGATTATTTAACTACTAATCCTGTAATATTCTCAGATCTGTAGCCATATTTACCATTCTAAATATGCTGTATCTGCTTACGTAATCCTAAAAAAATAGTCGCTAATGTCAGTTCTGTATGAAATCCTTTTCAGGAAGTGGAATCTCTCCCAAATACTGAAGCATCATTCGTATTGATCCTTGGACTAACTATTCTAATCCGACTGCCAAAATTTATCAATAAATCTAACTATTTGCCAGTTATAAGTTAAGCTTGATACGGTTTTAAATTCAACCTTCTTCAATTTTTCAACTTGGTTTCACAGTCCTCACAAATGCCTGCATACATAACATCTTCAAAAGAAAAAAAATAGCATTGTAAAATAAATCCCTCCATGTCGCCACCTTGCATTCAAATTTCTCCCATTACCCTGATAGCTCTTCTATTTACCATCTTAGTGATGTTTAGCCTCAAGGGAGAATCATACAAATCCCGATGGATGTGCTGCGTATTGCCATCCCATTAGTCGTTTATTTTACGATCATGTTTGTGGTAAGCTTTTTTACCCATAAACCCTATCACCGTATTTTAAATTCTAATGCAGATGGACAAGATCATTATCGCCATGCAATCAACATAGGTTCAGCAGGTAAACCCAAAGATGGGGATCGAAGAGGCGGTTATGTAATGTTGACCATTGATGAGAAGAGTTCAGTACTGGACAAGGACAGCATTAATGTTGAGTTTATACGTTTTGAGTATGACATTGAAAAGGCCGCAAAAGCAGTTGAAGATAGCCCCCTGCCTAATGAATATGCCGATATGTTACGAAATGCTTAATTTCAATCCGTTAAAAAAGCTCAAGGAATGCCATGGAAAACAAAAGGAGCAATACCTTTTCAAAGCTTGAAAGAGCATGTTTGTTGTCAAAAATGCAAACGTTTCAGGCTTGGTTTAGCAGATATCAAGCTACACTGTTTTAGGAAATTTACAAGCGACTGAATGCATCCCTGGAAAACAGAGTCGGAAATATTTTTTTAAAAATTAAGCAATAATGGAAAGCTGGTAATCACATTATTGCTAGCTGTTAGTCGCATTGTACTGATTTTAAAAGTTTAAATTAAAAACATGAAATCTATAGCTGCATTTATCCCAATAGCAATAATTTTTGTTTCACTTTTTTCCTGTAATGACAAACAAGAGAATGCTGCTGATAATGAGGCGGTCGGTGCGGGAGGCTGGCTTAAGGGAAGCAGCACTGAAAAATTTAAGACAGTTGCCGGGCAGCTGCGGGGCTTTGATGCCACAATGGTTGAGGTAGGCTACCGGTACCAGGAATTGTACTGGGCTGGCCAAGATGAAAATTGGGATTATGCCAGTTACCAGGTAGAGAAAATAGAAACTACATTGAAGAACGGTTTTGAACGCAGGCCTAAAAGAGAAGAATCCGGAACTCATTTCTTAAGTTATATATTGCCGAAGATGAAAAAAACAATCGAAAGCAGGGATACCTCCAATTTTAATAAGGGGTTTGCGATGCTAACCTCAAATTGCAATTCATGCCATACCATGGAAAAAGTTCCTTTTTTTACTGTTAAGGTTCCAACGGAAAGACAGTCACCCATTAGAAGATAAAATGATACAAAAACTTTTTCAAACAGATAACAGCAAAACAACTGTAATTATCCGGTTAATGGTTGGAGCAGTATTTCTATCAGAAGGGATACAAAAGTTCTTATTTGCTGATAAGCTAGGGGCCGGAAGATTTGAGAAGATCGGCCTACCCAATCCTGAATTCCTGGGACCTTTTGTGGGTAGCTTTGAAATCATATGCGGCATGCTCGTTCTATTAGGATTGCTCACCCGTCTTGCTGCTATTCCATTACTCATGATCATGTTAGTGGCCATTGCTACGACAAAAGCACAGATTTTAGCAGACAATGGTTTCTGGTCAATGTTACACGACAGTCGTACCGACTGGTCGATGTCTTTAGGAAGCATGTTTTTACTTGTCAAAGGAGGAGGAAAGTGGTCATTAGACTCAAAAATGTGGAAAACCAATACTCGAAATAGATGAAGCAGCAGAAACAAAGCGGGCTTTTAAGAGTATTGACCCTTAAAGATGCCGTGGGGATAGGATTAGGTGCCATTATTGGTGCGGGAATATTTGTGGTAACAGGAGTAGCCGCAGGTGTTTCCGGCCCTGCAATGCTGATAAGCCTGTTGATTGCCGGCATCATTGCTGCTTTTAATGCCCTTAGCTCTGCGCAACTGGCAGCAGTTTACCCGCATGCCGGCGGTACTTATGAATATGGCTATCGCTTGCTTAATCCCGGTTTTGGATTTTCCGCCGGTTGGATGTTCTTAGTGAGCAAGCTTGCTGCCGGCGGAGTGGTTGCCATAGGTTTCGGGAATTATTTTTATCAACTAGTGCCATTAGGCTCCCCTTTAATAATTTCGGTAACAGCGATAATTCTATTAACCCTGGCCAATTATTTTGGAATAAAAAAAGCAGGAGGTTTGAATCTGATTATAGTTTCGTTCACCCTGCTATCACTGGTTTATTTTATTATCAGCGGTTTTCCGGCGATCAAACAGGGAAATTTTGAACCCTTTACGCCATTCGGGATTTCGGGAATTGCAGAAGCTACCGCACTGCTGTTTTTTGCATTTACAGGTTATGCCCGCATTGCCACATTGGCCGAAGAGGTTAATGATCCTGAAAGGACAATACCCCGTGCCGTAATTATCACCATCATCATCGCTATTGTTTTGTATGCTTTTGTTTGTATCGTTGCAGTTGGGATAATTGGTGCCGAAGCGATGGCCAGTACTAAATCCCCCCTACAGCTTGCTGCAAATGCAATGAACACGCCCGGGATAAAAACAATCATCACGATTGGAGCTTCTACTGCCATGCTGGGTGTGTTGCTCAGCCAGATATTAGGCATCAGCCGGATGATGCTTGCCATGGGGAGAAGAAACGATCTATGGCCGGTCTTTCAAAAGATCCATACAAAAAACAGTATTCCGCATATCGGGATTTTTACCACGGGCATCCTTATTTTGCTCCTGTGTATTTTTGGCACTTTTGAATTTATACTGGCCTCGGCGGCTTTTACCATTCTTTTATATTACAGTATCACCAATATTGCCGCTTTGAAACAACCCGTTCAAGAGCAGCGTTACGGTAAAATTGTGCCTGTACTGGGCCTGATAGGATGTTTGCTAATGGCCGTTTCATTGGATTTAAAGATAATTGTTTCTGGTGCCCTGCTCCTTTTAGCTGGCTTTATACTTCGGTTTGTCCTTCATAAAATTTACGGGTCCAATCCGCAGAAATAAGATCTTTTGATTGAAAATGAATACATGTATATGTACACAGGAAGGCCAGCCCGTGTGTCGGACTTTTAAGAAATTGTTAAATAATCAGCAGCTTATGGATATTGCAGAATATTTTAGAAACCTTTGAGATCAAATGGATCTAAAACAGTTAAATACGATAGACCGCGAAATCTTATTGGCTATTAATGGACTTCATACACCGTTTTGGGATAACGTCATGTGGTTTGCCAGCGGAACCTTAACCTGGCTTCCCTTTTATTTGCTGCTTGCGGGTTTGCTGGTCTATAAATTTAAAAGGCACAGTGTGCCAATGCTGGTATTGGTCGGTGTTTTGATACTTTTTAGTGACCAGATCGCTTCCGGTTTATTAAAGCCCTTGGTACTCAGGCTCCGACCAAGCCATGAGCCTGATCTGATGTCACAGCTTCATTTTGTAAACAACTACCGGGGCGGGCTTTATGGATTTGTTTCCTCGCATGCGGCGAATGTTTTCGCTTTGGCATTTTATCTCAGTTTTGTAGTCTCTGATAAAATTTCATGGCTTCCCTATCTTCTTTTCCCCTGGGCGCTGTTTGTTTCATTAAGCAGAGTTTACTTAGGCGTGCACTATCCAAGTGATGTTCTGGTCCCTGTCCTTTTTGCCTGGCCGTTGGCTTACGGTCTTTCCAGGCTTTATTTCTATTGGATAAAGCGGTTGGCACCAGATCCTGTTTAATCAATATTAAATATTAATCAAAAAAATGAAAACCATATTATCAGTTATCCTGCTTCTATTTGTTCAGCTTTCAGTTAAAGCCCAACAGCACACTATTCCAGGTTCTTACACCAACATTAAATAAGATGAAAGCAAGCGGCTCTATTTTGAGAAGGATGGCCAGAAATTTTATGCGGATACGACAGGCCCTAAATATACCATAAAACAGCTTTTAGGGAAGCCGCAAGGGACTGAAGACGGTTTAGAATTTGATTTTGGTACCCTTAAAGGCACATTTACCTATGGTTTAATTCCTTATGGAAAGGCTCCCCATCCACTTCCCGTATTCCGGTTAACAAGACCCCTCCAGAACGGAAAGGTAACTGCCAATATTAAAAATGACTTTCGTTATCCATATGACTTTGTGGGTTGGGAACAAGACAAAGGTTTTACATTAGGTTACCGCCTGACCGATGAAAAAGGAATGATCGTTTTTGACGGCGAAGTATCAGTAGAAGGAACCGGCCCCTTTAAGGTCATACCCACCATCTACGAGGGTCCTTATGTAAATAATATTTCAGATACGGAGGCTGTTATCTGGTTTGAAACCAGTGAGCCTGTAATTTCGACCTTGTCAATTAATAAAAAAGTAATGAAGGATGCAATCCCGGCAACCCATCATGAATTTAAAGTCAGTGGTTTAAACCCGGGCAGTAAATACGATTATACTGTAAATGTTGCATCTCTTTCACAAACCTACCACATAACCACAGCACCAAAATCAGGCAGCAGAAAGCCATTTGTTTTTGCGTATACCAGTGATAGTCGACACGCTACAGGCTCAGGCGAACGAATGATCTATGGTGCAAATGCTTATATCATGAAAAAAATGGCAGCCCTTTCCTACCAGCAGGGCGCTGCATTTGTACAGTTTACCGGTGACATGATCAATGGCTACCTTTCCAATAAAGAGGAGCAGCTTCTACACCCGAACCAATAGTGTATCAGTGTCTATATAAATTGGGAAGCAATCCCAGGTATGGGATTGCTAACAGAATAAAAAGAAAGGATACAATTTTGCTGAACTATCCACAACAAGGCTTATTCATTTGTATTGGAGGGCAGGGAATCGTGCCGTAGCTGCAGTATACACAGCAGTCTCCCGGCTTTGGCTTGAATACTGCTTCGCAGTTTGTACACTGGTAAAAGTACTGGCAGGCATCTGTTGGCATAATTTCTACTCTCTGAACACCGCAATTCGGGCAGGTGATTGTTGATTCTAAGGTGACTGTGTTTTCCATTCTTTATTAATCTTTATCGCAACATCTTCTACTGTTACTTGTTTGAACAGCATTGGCCTTTCTTACTGGATGCTTTTTATCACACGGTATCCCGTCTTTTTAATCGCCGCTTCAATAGTCTTTATATCAGTTTTCGTTTGATCAAAACTTACGACACTGTTTTCGGAAGCATAGGAAGTTTGATATGCTAACACACCGGGCACTTTAGACACCTCATTGTTTACATGCACTTCGCAAGCTTCACAGGTCATTCCCTCAATAAGAAACTTTACCTGCTGCTTATTTTCAACAGCTGCAATTGTTGCAGCTTGCGCTGCTGGCTTAGGATAAAACACCTTAGCATAAAGTGGAAAAGTCATCATTAAAACAGCAAAAATGGTAACCAAGCCTAAAAATGTTCTTGACTGAAGGAATGGTGCCTTTTGGGGTGTTTCGCAATCGCAATCCACTTCCATTGAAACGGGTCTTAATTTAAGATACCAGGCAAATCCTAATACGGCAATAGACAATCCTATTAAATAAGGTCTCGCAGGTTCGATCCACGAAAAGTTTGCTGCGATGCTGCTGCTGCCGGCCAGCAACGCAATAACCGGTGTAATACAACAAAGTGAAGCGGCAAAAGCCGAAAGGACGCTGGCACTTGTCATGGTGCCGAATGATTTTATATTGATCATACTGTTTCCTGACTGTTAGTTTGAAGATTGATATGGGTAAAAAGTGATTTCAATACTTTTAAATTATTCGGAGTCAATGAGTAGTAAATCATCTGTCCCACTTTCCTTGTTTCTACAATGTTACCATCCTTCAACTTTCTTAAATGCTGGGATACCGCAGGTATGCTCATGCTTAAAATATCCGCCAGATCACACGGGCATAACTCCTTCTCTTCTTCCAGAAGATAAACAATCTTTAACCTAACCTCATTACCCGATAAAGCCAATATATTAGACAACCTTACCAACGGTTCCTGACTGGCCTGAAGCTTATCTTTACAATTTTTTATTTGCTGCCGATCCGCAAATACCCTGCTGCAAGTAGTATCATTCATTGGACAAAGCTAATAAGAATAAGTATTTAAGCAAATGCTTAAATACAAGCTGCAAAACAAATTCTTTACTCTATTCAATAACTTCATTGAATAGATCCGAGTATTGTCTATCTTTGCCCTAATAAAAGTTATGGAAAAGAGACAGTTTAAAAATAGCGTTTATACGCTCCTTGCACAGCTGGTAAAAGCGATGGCTAATCCGCATCGCCTTGAAATTTTAGACGTTCTTGCCCAAACAGGACGCACTGTGGAAGAGATTGCTGCTGAAACCGCAATGAGCATTGCCAATACTTCCCAGCACTTGCAGGTTTTAAAAGCATCTAATCTTGTCGAGATTCAAAGAGAAGGCAATTACATCCGTTACCAACTGGCAGATGATAAGGTCTATGCAGCGTGGAACAGTTTACGCGAGGTAGGCTTTGACCGGGTAGCTGCCGTTGAATTATTGGTCAATGACTACCGGAAAAAGAGAGGGGCATTAGAGGCCCTGAGCATAGACGAACTTCTTTTGAGGATGGAAACGCAAAACATTGTTCTTCTGGATATCCGTCCGGAGGAAGAATTTAACGCCGGCCATCTTCCGTACGCTTTATCAATGCCTTCAGAAAAAATTCCGGGCTTCATTCAATCACTCCCTAAAGATAAAACCTATGTAGCCTATTGTCGGGGTCCTCTCTGTGTTTTTGCGGATGATGCAGTAGGCCTGTTGAAAGAGAAGGGTTTTAACGCAATTCGTTTAAAGGAAGGCTTTCCGGAGTGGAAACTGAAAGGTCTGCCGGTTGAGATACTTCACATTTAATAATAATACAACATGGAAACGAAAGCACCTGTAATAAGTACCAATTCCCTCCGGGAGTGGCTTGAGAATGACAAGCCAGTTAATGTGGTGGACATAAGGCCGGCTCAGGAACGAGCAGAATGGCATATTCCCGGCAGCATGCATATCGATGCCTATGATAAGCTGAAGGCCGGAAGCGTGGATGCTTTACAAGGGTTGTTTATCGACAAAAATATACCTGTGGTCACCGTTTGTGCCGGCGGTAAAACCAGTTTAATTGCTGCTGAGCTGTTACGGCAAAAAGGCTATGAAGCCTACTCGCTTGAAGAAGGCATGCGGGGCTGGAGTCTGTCATGGAATACGGCTCAACTGTCATTCCCTGACTTTTCCATAATTCAACTACGGAGAACCGGGAAGGGTTGTCTTTCCTACATAATCTCCTCAAAAGAGGAAGCCATTGTTATTGACGCTTCCTTACCGGTTAATGTCTACCAGGATATTCTTGACAACAATAACTGGAGATTAAAAGCTGTGCTGGAAACTCACATCCATGCGGACCACCTTTCCCGATCCAAACAGCTCTCAGAGGATAATGCGGTTCCGGTCCATATTCCCCTAACCGATAAGATCGGATATACCCATGAAACGATAATTGACCAGCAGCAAATAACCCTGGGTGCAATAACGATCGTTCCGATGCATACCCCCGGTCATACCCTGGAAAGCACATCTTTTCTGGTCGATAACAAGGTACTTCTATCCGGCGATACCCTTTTCACCAATGCGGTGGGAAGGCCGGATCTTAAAGCCAGTGAGGAGGAAGCACATACAAAAGCAACTTTGCTGTATCAATCCCTGCAGAAGCTATTGACCTTAAATGATGAGATCATTGTATTACCGGCACATACCAGTCAGCCGGTGGAGTTTGACAGGAAACCTATACAGGCTACATTGAAAGAAATCAAAACGGCTGTGCTATTGCTCAAGTTAAGCGAAAGTGAATTTGTTGCAACGCTTTTAAGTCGTATTCCTCCTGCCCCGGCAAACTATTTATCGATTGTAGAAAAAAATACCAAAGGTGACTTTTCAGACGTCAATCCCGCTGACCTGGAAGCCGGCGCAAATCGCTGTGCCATTTCTTAACCTTCTTCTATGACAGTAAAATTAGGATTAAAAGAAAACTGGCGTCAATTTACCTTATTGGTGATCATTAATGCTTTTGTAGGAGGCATGATTGGTCTTGAAAGAAGTATTCTTCCCCAGATTGCCGAAACAGAATTTCATCTGGCAGCCAAAACCGCTATTTTGTCTTTCATCATCGTTTTTGGTATTGTAAAAGCAATAACTAACTATTTCGCCGGAACCCTGGCTGATAAAGTTGGCCGAAAAAACCTGCTTACAATTGGGTGGCTGTTTGGTGCCCCCGTTCCTTTTATCCTGATGTTTGCCGATAGCTGGAATTGGATCATCTTCTCAAACATCCTGCTGGGTATTAATCAGGGTCTCACCTGGAGTACAACCGTCGTGATGAAAATTGACCTGGTAGGCGAAAAGCAAAGAGGCTTTGCCATGGGGTTGAATGAATTTGCCGGGTATCTGGCGGTAGCCCTGGTGGCATTTTTAACAGGCTATATAGCCTCAGAGTACGGCTTGCGTCCATATCCGTTTTATATCGGCATCGTGCTGGTCGTACTGGGCTTTTTCAGCAGCTTGCTCTTTGTAAAAGATACCAAACACCATGTCGCGGCTGAAACAACAAAGAGCACTTTACCAAAACTTGAAAATATATTCTGGCAAACAACCTGGAAGAATAAGAACCTTGGATCTGTAACCCAGGCAGGATTAATCAACAACCTCAACGATGGCATGGCCTGGGGCATCTTCCCGATTCTTTTAGCAACGAAAGGATTTAACCTCGAGCAGATTGGAATAATTACAGCAACCTATCCCGCAGTATGGGGAATCGGGCAGTTGTTTACCGGAAAAATGGCTGATATATTTTGCAAGAAGAATCTTCTGTATACCGGGATGCTGCTTCAGGGCTTTGCATTAATCGGGTTGATATTCGCTTTCAGCATGCTTCATTTCCTCCTCCTGGCAACACTTCTTGGCCTCGGAACGGCATTGGTTTACCCTACCTTTCTGGCCACCATAGCAGAAAATACCCACCCTTCTGACCGGGCAAAAAGTTTAGGGATATTTCGCTTATGGCGGGATTTAGGATATGCTATAGGAGCCATCCTAACAGGAATTATTGCTGACGCGGTCGGCATCAATGCATCTATAGCAGTCATAGGGTTTCTTACAATTGGTGCTGCAATAGTGATTTTTTATCGGATGTCATGTACCAGGGAGACTTCCATCGAAAAAACAAAATACAGTTTGCTGAAAAGTCCGCAAGGGATATAATATTCTTAAGTCGTTATTAGAATCTAAGCTCGTAATATGAGGTGATTCCTAAGAAGCTGGTTTACTTTTTCCACAACAAAACCAACAACCTTACCCAATCTGTTCCGCATTAAGGTGAAACTACTCAGGTTATCTTAAAATCAGAGAGCCTTTAATTGGTGTTCAAAAATAATAATGCTGTAGAGCCTAAGGAATTACAACCCAGGTTTAATTTAAAAGGCATATACTGCGACTACTCGGCGTTCCCGGAGGGTTCGAGCCTTTTATCACTCCTTTCTCACCCAACAACCCGGAATTATCCATGCTTGCTTTTTTATTTCCTTCCATTTACGATTGTCAACTCGTTATTTGTAATGGAAAGAAAGCAAGTGACAGAAAAATATTTGAAATAAATGTGTGCATGTCACCACCTACCTTAAAAAAATGAACTTAAATTTAATTTTTAATCTTAATTGAGCAGCATTCACAGAACATTTTTAAATCGTATTTTTTTTTAAAAGTATAGAATAATTGAATGTTAGCGCACTAACTCTGAATCTATGAGAAAGGCAACGCATAATGAGAAGAACCTGATAATAAATATATTAACACGCTCTTTTGATAAAAATCAAAGTGTTAACTACATCATAAAGCAAGATAAAAAAAGGCTGACAAGGATCAGTGCCCTGATGGCTTATTCTTTTGAAGTCTGTTATTTGTTTGGTCAGGTTTATTTGTCTGATGATAATCGGGCATGCGCTTTACTTCTCTACCCCCATACAAAGAAAACAACCGTCAAATCTGTACTATTGGATGTTGAACTGATGTTCAAATGCATTGGTTTTAGTAACCTGAATAAGGCCATTAACAGGGAATCAGTGATCGAAAAAATCCAACCGAAAGAACGGAAATGTTACTTGTGGTTTATTGGTGTTGATCCGGAATATCAAAGCCTGGGTACCGGGACCAGCTTGTTGACGGAAATAATAGATGAAAATGAAAAACAGGCTCTGCCCTTGTATCTGGAAACCTCCACATTACGCAATTTGCCATTTTATCAAAAATTCGGGTTTAAAGTGTATGATGAGCTCGATTTGTCTTATAAACTCTTTTTTTTGAAACGGGATCCTTATAAATCGTAGCACTATGAATGTATTTGGTACAGAAATGCTTTTAATAACATGCATTTTCGCTTTACTCGAAACTATAATGTTCTTTTACCAGTTTATTCACTACCTATCACGCCCACAGGAAAAACAAAGGCTTTATTATCTGATCTTATTATTCCTGCTCATTGTCTATAATATCAGCGGCGGGCTCTTTCCGGATCCGAAACTCAATATTCCAGTTGTCACTCAAAATATCCTTGCCTACGGAAGTGGTTTCCTGATGGCCTCCTATTTTCCCTATTATTTTTACAAAGGCTTTGATTTAATCAGGTTACGGTTTCATGCCGTTTATGGTGTATTGCTATTCCTCATCCTGCCTTATATGATCTTTTTTGTCATAGTTTACTCCATCCAACAGAATCTGGTTTTTGCTATCCAGTACGGTATCATCATTCCATTCTTCTATTCCCTTGTACTCCTTTGGGCAATCTTGAGGGCAATAAGAGCTAAGTATCAGGACAATAAAAGCAAGGCAAATTTCATGGAGGTCATTGCAGTTTATCTGGCAGTAATCCCCTGGGTTTCAATGACCGTGATTGCTTATTTTAATCTTGGGCAGTTGATTGAAGTGATTTGCACTAACGGCGGTTTCGTGGTCATTACTATTTTATTCATATCCAAATCAGTCACCAGGGCAAGACTTGAATATCAAAAGCTAATGGATTTAACTATTGGTGGAGTACAACCATTACTATTTCAGGAAAACTGCCGTTTATACAAGTTAACCAACAGGGAAATTGAAATAGTACAATTGCTCAGGCAGGGTAAAAAGTATCAGGCTATTGCTGATAAGCTGTTTATATCTGAGTTCACTGTCAAAAAACATGTGCATAATATCTTTCATAAGACAAATGTGAGTAACAAAGTTGAGCTTGTTCATAAGCTTGAGCAGGAACAGTTATTTTTTGCTCAAACTGTTCACTTATCATCCTCTTAAAATAGCTCAATCGCCTTGTCCAGACAAGATCTCTTGTAACGAACCCTGCTTCCGAATTTTCAGTTTTTTAACTGCAGCTGCCACCTTCTATCTTTCCACTTCATAAATCGTATTCATGTGATCTTAGCTGACTCAACTTTTCATAATCGCAGGGTAATTAATAATGGTAATGCAAAACCATTATATAAACAAGTGGCAAAATATTGGATTCTATGAAATAACCACAGACCAAATGAATTGGAAGATGGGCGGTATTTCCGAGCAAATTGTTAATTCTCGTATTATATTTATGATCTGATTACAAATTCATGAAATGGATAACCAGGGAAAGACCAAAGATAGACCGGATAGCCTGTCCGTGGTTAATTAGAAGGTTTATTGATCAAGACGCCGAGATCATTTACGTTCACGTTGATGAAGTTCTGCTCAAAGCGAATCAAATGAATGCAATACCTTTTGACATTCCTGAAGTTGAATTTACTCATTACAACGATAAGTGCACTTTTGATTATTTTCTTCAGAAATATAACCTTAAAGATCCTGCACTGGAGACTATAGCAGTAATTATAAGAGGTGCCGACACCGATGCCCATCATTTGGCTTCTCAAAGCTCCGGCTTATGGGCCATTTCAGCAGGGTTGGCTCATAATACGGCCAATGATTATGACTTGCTGGAGAAGGGCATGTTAATTTATGATGCTCTTTATAGCTGGTCCAAATATTTAAAAAAAGAAAAGCATACTCAAAATCCTGTCGAGCACCAGTTGCTGGACGTTTTTACCCGGTACATAGCTGAACAGAAAACTCAGAAAAAGAAAATCCCAGCTTGGGCCCAAGAACTGAAAGAAATTATTCAGGATCAGATTGACACTAATTTAAGTCTTAGCCTGAAAGAAGTTTCTGGAGAACTAAATGTCCACCCTGCTTATTTGTCAAGAGAATTCTCTAAACATTTTGATAATCTTTCCTTTGGTGAATACATCAGGAAACAGCGTATAGAAAAGGCAACTGGTTTGCTCAATACTCCCGGTTATACATTAACCCAAATTGCCTACCTGACTGGCTTTTCAGATCAAAGTCATTTCACCCGGATTTTTAAGAAACACACTGGCCAAAGTCCATCAGATTATAAAAAAAATCCTGTGAAAGGTAAAAAGAATCCCAATAGTTAATTCCGTTCTATTTTGGTTTTCCGTTATTGGGTACTCTTGTATCACAATTTAGGTATATGACTACAATGCAAACAGATAAAGGTATTCCCAATGATAACCTCGATAAGCTTATTTTCCATCGTTATTCACTCAAACAGCTAACCATCTACTTCCTGAAGCTTGGAACATGGGGATTTGGAGGTCCGGTAGCCTTGGTAGGCTACATGCACCGCGACCTGGTTGAAAACAAGCAGTGGATAACGGAAGAAGAATACAAAGAAGGTTTGGCCCTGGCCCAACTTGCTCCAGGGCCATTGGCCGCCCAACTTGGAATCTATCTTGGCTTTGTTCATTACGGCCTTCTGGGTGCCACGTTGACGGGTTTGGCGTTCGTCATTCCATCATTCATCATGGTGGTATTACTAGGCATGGTCTATAAGATCTATAGCGGCCTTGACTGGATACAGGCTGTATTCTACGGTGTAGGTGCTTCAGTGATCGGTATTATTTCGATGAGTGCCTATAAATTGACCATTAAATCCATCAGCAAATTGGAGCTTGCCAAAATCCGGTCACAATGGATCCTTTGGTTATTGTATCTCGCTGGGGTGATCGTCACCGTAGTCACCGAACGGGAGGAAGTACTTCTTTTCCTTGCTTCCGGGCTTCTGTACATGTTCATCAAGGCGCCGCCACTTTGGATTAAAAAATTGTCATTCGCTCCTTCTGTTGTTTTGGTGGGAGCAGGCTTTTGGCAATTTGATAATGATAAACTTTGGGACATCGCCTTATTCTTTAGTAAAGCCGGCGCCTTTGTATTTGGCAGTGGTTTAGCCATTGTCCCATTTCTTCATGGTGGAGTGGTTAAAGAATTTGGATGGCTGTCAGAGCACCAATTTCTGGATGCAGTAGCCGTGGCAATGGTTACACCCGGTCCGGTGGTAATCACGGTCGGATTTATAGGCTATCTGGTTGCCGGATTTCCCGGCGCTTGCGTAGCAGCCTTAGCCGTCTTTTTACCTTGTTATTTATTCACTGTTTTATTAGCACCGTCATTTAAAAAAATTGCTAAGAACACCAGCATTAAAGCCTTCGTGGATGGCATCACTGCATCGGTGATCGGTGCGTTGGTAGGTGCAGTGATCGTGATTGCCATGCGATCGATTATAGATATCCCGACAGCCATAATTGCTGTTTGCAGTGTTCTGGCCCTCGTTTACGTAAAGAAGTTACAGGAGCCCGCTATCATTGGAATTGCAGCAATAATTGGAATAATAATTAAACTGATTTAAGACCTCACACCTCATACCTCACAACCATGAAATGGATAACCCGTGAACGTCCAAAGATTGACCGGATAGCCTGTCCCTGGCTGATCAAAAACTTTGTTGACAAGGAAGCGGAATTTATCTACGTTTCCAAAGAAATTGTATTCGCGAAAGCTGAAGAACTGAATGCCATACCTTATGATATTCTCGGTGCAGAATACTCGCACGAGGGCGACCGGTGTACGTTCGACTTCATCCTTAAAAAACATCAGCTTAACCAACCGGCCTTACATCAACTGGCAGAAATTGTTCGTGGAGCAGATACCGCCCGGTTCGATCTGGCGCCCCAGGCTGCCGGATTATGGGCCATTTCAGCCGGGCTATCCTATAATTACAGGGATGATTTAGAACAGCTGGAAATCGGAATATGTTCAGGACGAAAAACATACCTGGAATCTAAAGCTTTGAGTAAATTCACCTGTTACGTCACTTCAACCGCTACCAGACTTCTCAATACTAACTACTAAATACTAACTACTAAATACCAGCAACTATGATGAAAACTGAATTTTCCAGAAGAACGCTATTACGCACCGGAGCCTTAATCTTAGGAGCAAGTCTTGTAGATTTAGAGCCACTTCAAGCCTTCGCGCCCACCTTTGTAATAACGCCCCCTTTGTCACCGGCGGAAATAGCAGCCATTGAAGCAGCTCTGGGTAAAAAAGGTACTTATAAAGAAGCAGAGGCAACTCACAACACTTCACTTCCCCGTAATGATTTAAAAGTAACGGTCAAGGGTGAATCCGTACCCATTCCTTTTGGTTTTGGCGGCTGGGTGGCTATTAAAAAGACAATGGATGGTAAATCGGCGGTATTAATGAGTGACTGTGTTCTGCTAGAGGAGGAAGTTAATCCGCTAATTTCCGCTGCACATGCAAATGGTTTGGAGATCAGCGCCATTCATAATCATTTTTTCTATGAAAACCCAAGGATATTCTATATGCATATTCATGGCTTGGGATCCCCTGAAGAACTGGCTAAAAAATACATAAACACAATAAAAGACAGTAAGTTGTCTCCTCAAAATCAACCAGCTGCGTCTGCTCAATCCGAAAAAACCGGCAAAGAGAACTTTGAGCTTGACCAGTTAAACGCCATTGTCAAACAGGAAGCGGCTGTAAACGGACCAACCGTCAAATATACCGTTGGAAGAAATGATCTCTCAGTTATGGCTATGGGAGCCGAAATGACGGCTTCAATAGGTCTTAATTCATGGGCATCTTTTGCGGGTACAATGGAAAGAGCACATATAGCGGGAGATATTGCGATGCTTGAACCGGAAGTCAATTCAGTGATCAAATCATTACGTGCAAATAATATTGAGGTAGTCGCATTGCATAACCATATGTTTGGCGACGAGCCCAGGATCATTTTTCTACATTATTTAGGTACAGGCTCTGCTTTGAAATTAGCACAAGGATTCAAAGATGCCTTAGACCAGCTAGGAAAATCCGGCGCCATGAAGATGAAACACTAACATTTTTAAACTTACTAATACCTGCTACCTAATACATCATACCTAACAGCTACAACCTAAACTTATATAACTCCGCAACCGTTAAATGATATTCCTTTTCCAATTCCAGTAACCGGTCTGTTAAAGAATAATAGGATATTAGTTCATTTGCATAATCTATACTGGTAATCTGTCCTAGCCTTAAAGCCTTACTCAGCATAGGTAAGGTATTCAGATTACCTAAAATACTTTGCAGCTCTGCTAAAGACTCCTTTACGGCGATATGCCGGTCATAGATTTGCCTGTTGCTCAAACGGTGCTCAATGCGATGCTCCTCCATCCGCAAAGAACTGTAATCCACTGCCTGACTTTGCGCCTTCACCTTATTCCTGTTTTCCCAAAGAGGAACGCTGATCCCCAGGTGAAATCCTCGATATTTCTGCCCCAAAATGCTTTGAGAATGATATCCTGTTTCAAACTTAGGTAACGTTAGAGATCTCACCACCCCTAACTGTTGCTTATTCACATCTATGTTTTTTTCAAACGTCCGAAGGATCGGGTCATTCGCTTTTATTAAGCTGTCCAGTTCCTCGAAGTCGGGAACAGGAATCATCGGCGGATATATAGTATCAGTTAGCCGGATGTCATTGCCCCCGTTTAAACCGATCAGCTGATCTGTAAGCTGTGCTATTTTCCCCTTCTGCAAAACGACGTCACTTTGAGCGGTCGCCAGTTGAACCTTGATCTTATTGTAGTTGAGGATAGTCGCATCCTGTAAATCAAATCGCTTTTTGGTGTCGATGAACAGTCTTTGACTGACGGCAAGTCTTTTCTCTAATTCATCCTGCCTTTTGTTTTCGTACACCAATTCAATGAGCAATTTTTTAGCTTCGAGCAAAACTTCCTGCTCGGCGTTTTTCTGCAGATAGCTATTTTGTTCAATTTTTGCCTTCGACAGTTTAGCTCGGTTTCCGTAAACGGAAGGAAAATCAAACTGCTGGGTGATGGTAAAATCCTTTTGTGTTCCGGCTCCCGCCGGAGAACCAAATAAATGATCATATTCCACCACTGGATTTTGAGGAGTGTTTCCTGATTTAGCCAGTGTGTTTTGAGATAGCTGGTATTGTTGCCCGGCCTGAATGGTTTTATTATTTTTCCTTACACTCTCCAGGGCCTCCTCTATCGATTGTGCGAACCCCGCTAATCCGATAGAAAGCAGCAGTGTTATTAATATCAATATCTTCATCGTTGTATCATTTGGTTTTTATCGGAATAACGCTTGCATGAAGCTATATACTTATCGTTGTCTGACCGGTAAGCTCATGCAAGTTTCATTTTATCACTTTTCTGGATTTAACTAAATAATATACTGCCGGCACCACAAAGAGGTTAAGCAAAGTAGAACTCAGGAGTCCGCCAAGAATAACCTTGGCCATCGGACTTTGTATCTCGTTTCCGGCCAGGTCTCCGGCAATGGCAAGCGGAATAAGAGCAAGCCCGGCAGTTAATGCGGTCATCAGAATCGGACTCAGCCGATCAATAGAACCCCGGACCACAGTGTCGTATAAATTATACCCCTCCGCTTCCAGCGTTTGGTAATGAGAGACAAGCAAGATCCCGTTGCGGGTGGCAATACCGAACAAAGTAATGAAACCGATAATTGCAGGAATACTGAGAACGCCTGACGTGATCCAGATACTCATTACCCCGCCAATTAATGCCAGGGGAAGGTTGATCAGGATGATAGCTGCCAGCGAAACATTCTTAAACTCCTGGTATAACAGCAGGAATATGATCAGAAAAGACAAAACTGAAGATAGAAGAAGTGTTCTTGAGGCTTCTGCCTCGGCCTCAAACTGGCCGCCATACTCGATATGGTATCCTTCAGGTAATTTGATTTGACTGCCAATCTTTTGCATTATTTCATCCACAACACTACGCTGGTCTCTTCCGGAAACATTGGCAGACACTACTACCTTTCGCTCCACATTCTCTCTATTGATCGTATTAGGCCCCGAGGATGACACGATGTCTGCTACATACATCAGTGGAATCTTATTTCCGCTTCCATCATCAATCAGGCTGTTCCGAATATTGTCAATATTCCCCCGGTTCTCTTCATTCAACCTGACAATCAGATCAAAGCTGCGTCCGCCTTCATAAATGTCCCCGACTTTTTCACCAGCAAAGCCGGCATCGATAAACTCGGAAAACTCACCGATGGTAATGCCATACTTAGCAAGCATATCCCTCTTTGCCTTTATCTGTATCTGGGGGATCTCAACCTGCTGTTCAACACTTAAGTCTACAAGCCCGGGCGTGCTTTCAATGGCTGCTTTTATATCATTTGATATTTTGAATAACCTGCCCAGGTCACTGCCGAATACTTTTACGGCAATGTTTGCCCGCGTTCCCGAAAGCATATGGTCTATCCGGTGGCCGATTGGCTGCCCAATGGTGATGTTCGCTGAAGAAATACCGGCGAGTTTTTCCCGTACATCGGTCATAAACTCTTCACGGTCGCGTTCGTCCAGTGTGAACGGCGCATCAATCTCCGACACGTTCACGCCCTGTGCATGTTCGTCCAGTTCCGCTCTTCCCGTTCGACGGGTAGTGATGGTTATTTCCGGAACCGTCAACAACGCTTTTTCTATCTGCGCCCCAATCTTATTACTCTCGTCAAGAGATATGCCCGGTAAACTTACGGTCGACACAACCAAAGAACCTTCATTAAACTCAGGCAGAAAACTCCGCCCAAACCCCGACATAATGATCATAGCCAGTATAAACAGAACTGCAGCACCGCCGATTAACATTCGCTTAAACCTTAAGGAGTATTCCAACGATTTGAGATACCCGGCATTCAATCGGGTAACCAGCCAGCTTTCCTTACTGGCTTTTTTAAGATCAGTTTCATTGGTCAGTAGATAACTGCACAATACGGGTGTAAGTGTAATAGCCACAACCAGCGATGCAAAAAGGGCTACAATAAAAGCTACCCCTAAAGGTGCAAGTAAACGCCCTTCAAGTCCTGACAAGAAAAACAACGGAAGAAATGCAGCGATGATAATAAATGTTGCATTTATGACAGACGAACGGATTTCAACCGACGCCGAATAGATGACTTCCAGCACAGGCTGTTTTTCCTCTGCGGGTTTCAAGGCGTTTTGCTTCAATCGTCGGTAAACGTTTTCCACATCAATAATCGCATCATCAACCAGGTCGCCTATCGCAATGGCCATACCTCCCAGGCTCATGGTGTTGATGGTGAACCCCAGCCATTTTAACGTAAGTATACTGACGAGTAAAGAGATTGGAATAGCGATCAATGAGATGGCTGTCGCCCTCCAGTTCATCAGGAATATAAACAGGATTACAACAACAAAAATAGAACCCTCCAGCAGTGTTTTCTGAATGTTGCTTATAGACCCGTTGATGAAATCTGCCTGCCTGAAAATCTTGGTATTGATGTTAACATCCGTCGGCAAAGTCTTTTTAAGATCAACTATAGCCGCATCGATCTTGTCTGTCAACTCAAGCGTATTGGTGTTAGGCTGTTTCATCACGGTCATGATCACCGCAGGTTCGCCTTTTAGCGACCCGTCACCGATCTTTACAGCGGAACCGATCTTTACTTCAGCTACATCACTTATTTTTACAGGAAAGCCATCAACTGATTTGATGACCGTATTGCCCAACTCAGCCGTATTGTTTGTACGACCTATTCCTCTAACAATGTATTCGTTCCCGTATTCACTCAAAAAGCCACCGGAAGAATTGCCGTTTGCCCCTTCAGAAGCTCGCAAAAGCTCCCGCATGGAGATGTTATAAGCTCTCATCTTTTGAGGGGATGCCAGGATCTGGTATTGCTTAAACTCCCCTCCAATAACAACAACCTGAGATACACCGCCCGTAGCAAGCAAACGGGGCCGGATAGCCCAGTCTGCCAACGTTCTTAACTCCCGAAGGTCTGTCTTATCCGAGGTGATGCTAATCAGCATGATCTCACCCATAATGGATGAGTTGGGCGCCAGAACAGGAGCTGATGCATTTGCCGGAAGCCTTTCAGATGTGGCAGCAAGCTTTTCAGTAACAATCTGCCGCGCCCTGTATATTTCGGTTCCCCAGTCAAATTCCACCCATACGATCGAAATACCCGCGGAAGAAGAAGATCGTACTCTTCGTACGTTCGAACCTCCGTTAAGCGATGTTTCTATGGGAAAAGTGACTAGTTTTTCAACTTCCTCCGGCGCCATACCATGAGCTTCGGTAAGAACAACAACGGTTGGCGCGGTCAGGTCCGGAAATACATCCACTTCCATATTACTAGCAGTATATGCCCCGCCAAGAATTAACAATACAGAGAATATCATCACCAGTAACCGGTTGGTTAGTGATGCTTTAATTATTTTATTTAGCATTTAAATTTCTGCTTAATGTTCATGCCCATGAGCCGGAACTGCGCCAGACATAGAAGATATTTTAATTTGATTGGCTCCTTTGGTTACCACCCGCTCACCTTCAGCTAATCCGGAGGTAACTAAAATCTCCAGTCCATTCGAAGACCCCGTTTTGATTTCTCTCTTTTCAAAGCTTTCACCGGCTGTTTGCACATACACGTAGAGATTGCCCTGTTCCTCAACTAAACTGCTGACCGGAATTGAGATAGCATTTGCTATTGGAGAAGATTTTAAAAAAACTTCAACCAGCGCGCCGGAGAGGAGCTTACCGGAATTGTTAACTGTAAACGTGACCGGGATATAAGGGGAATTAACAGTAGACCGCCCTACGGAAACCAATTTTTGAGTAGTGAAAGTCTCTTCTCCGGTGGTTGAAGTAGTGAAGTTAGCATCCTTTATCTGATTCAATAGAGGATAATACTGCTGCGCCACCTCTGCTCTTAAGATCAGGTTTTTATTTTTACTCACGATAGCCAGTGGTTGGCCTGTTTCTACAAAAGCACCCTCAGTCACAAGAATAGTTTTTATGAAACCGCTCATTGGAGAAGTAATACTCTTCCCGTTGCTGCTATAGTTCCTTGTTAAACTATTTAATGCAGTTCGGGCATTATCATACCTCAACTTAGCTTCACTAAACTCTCCCCGTGTCATCAGTTGATCTTTAATTAAAAGATTCGCACGGTTAAAATCTTCCCTCGCCTTGGTTAGTTCAGCCCTGGCATTTCTGATCTCCACATCGATGTTATTTTCAGTAACACCAGCTCCGCTGACAGTAAACAGCGATTGTCCACTGCGCACCGGAACCCCTGCAGCGTATGCCTGGCCCGAGAACTTAACTACGCCCGGAGTATTAGCGATCAATGTAACCTCATCCCCCGGAGCGCCAAGAAGTTGCCCGGATGTTCTAATGGTCTCATGGAATGTTTTCCGCTCAACAGGGCTGTTGGCAAATTCTATTTTCCATGCCTGTTCTTTCAAATAAGAAATCTCACCCGCGCCGGTATCTTCTTTTTGGTTTGCCAGGGCCGTTTTATCATCAGCATAAACCGTAATATCATTGATGACAATCCGGTCGGTAAAATCTTTAGTAGTTATATCAAAAATCAGCTGGCCTTTTCCAGTCTGATTGGGTGTAAGAGCCAACCTGAAAATACCGGGCGAACTGGCTGCATCTACTGTATTTCGGATACCCTTGCCATTGACTATAAGGCTTACCGTGATGGTACCTTCAGTGAGCGGTTTGAAAGCCGCACCCAGCTTCGTAAAATGTGCTGCGAATTTGCTTTGCGTACCTGCAACCAGCGGTTTAAACTCAACAAAAAGCTCTGTTTTATCTGTATAAAGCGTGAAGTCCAGCGGAGCTAATTCCTGCGGAGGAGCTTCATTTTGAGCGGTTTTTGATTGGCAGCCAAATAAGCTGGCCGCCATCAAAAACGCTATAAGAACACGTGATTTCATTATAATATTGATTAATGAGAATGAGGTTTTGACTCATCATGACTGTCAGTTACTGTAGTATCTGTAACCGTACTATCTGCGGTAAACTCTTCTTGTTTTGCCGGAGCTACGGTATCTGTATGATCCGTATGGGTACTTCCGTCATCGTGTTTATGCTCACCTTCCTGAGATGAAGTATTTGAGCAGGCAATTAAAATATTACTTAATAGTATGGCAGAAAGAATGTACTTCTTCATTATGGAAAAAATCGAAAAATGAATAAATGAGTCCCGTTTCCGAAACTGGTGAATAAAAAAGAAAAACGGTTATTAGGAAATGATAAGAGAAGGAGGGCCTCTTAAATAAGAAGAAGATACAGACAAGTAATCCCAATTGAGGCTATAGTTCCTCTGTGGTCGAACATAAGATAAAGTAATAGGATCAGTCGGATCTAAAAAATAAACACCTGGAATATAATACAGCAGTTCAGGTGCATAATGAGTTTGCTCAGAATTATGTTTGATTATATATTTTGCGACGCTCTCCTGATGAGAAGGAAGTTCCAATGGATCACTTTTAGAAGAACCCGCGTCACGCTCATGTTCATGATGATGACCTCCATGATGCTGGTGTGTGCTTTTCAGTGAGACGTCAGAATGGCTATGTGGAACAGTATTGTGCATAAACAGGAATACACCTGCCAGGTAAAGCACAAATATTTTAAAATTCCGAATAATCATTTCGCCAAATATATGAATACATTTCATTATCACACAAATCGATTGCTTACCTGAAGCCAGACTAATGGTAAGTGATGTATCATGCTTATAAAGTAACTGTGCCAACCGGAAGGGATCAATCGAATTAAACTCACCATAAAAGCTAACGGATAAACAAATCATAATCTCCTATGGGTACCAGTCTGCCTCTATGTAAGTGGTCATCCTCCAGATCCATTGCCAGACATTTGGCAGAGTTTGGCTCCAAACAGATATAAATAAATGAGCTTGTCTATAGCCTTAAAAAAAACCTTTTCTACTTAAACACCTGATTTATCATCCTCACGGTGCAAATACTCCTTTTAAAGTAGTCAAATACTCCCAATAGCGTATTTACAGAGGATTTTTTATTGTCCAATTTTGATAAGGAAATTGAAAAACAAACCTATGTATATATATTATCCCTCGCTTTTAAAAGTCGTAAACCAGCCGGTTTTACGGCGAACGCAGGACTTCACTATAACTATATTACTATGGAAAATCATTTTACTGACAAGCTGTTTTTACAGCTTAAGGAGGAGTTACAAGCCATCAACAAGAATGAGACTGACTCATTTGAAGAAGTAACAGCAGCTATTAGCAAGATACGATCGGCGTTAAAAGCTTTACAGGAATTTAATGAGAAACATTCCTTTGATAGTATTCAAGAGGAGATTCATTTTTTTAAACACACAAGGCCAAAATTCTATTCCCTACTAATATATCATGTAGAGCTTTATCAAATTAATAATGCGAAACCAAAAGGTACCACTGAAACCATTCAGACATATTTTGAAGGAGAACTCAATTTCATAAACCGTTTTTTCCACCAAAATCAATTTCTTTATGAATACTATCGCCATGACATGGTTGAACTGGATCACCTGTATTTTACACCAATAAGTCAGGTTAAGTCTGGGCTTCCTCAGGAAATTCCGCCATTACTTTCTGAATTTCCGACAAACTGCGATTATCTATTTTCAAAATTCATTGCTTATGAACTGCTCAGCAAAAAGATCTTGAAGCGGCTAAGCAGTTTTAACAAGGTACAAACGATTTCGAGTGAAGAACCCCGTGATGATAAGCAAAAACTCACCTGGACCGGAGATAAAGTAAATATCGCTGAGCTTGCCTATGGACTCTACTATACAGGCCAGATCAATGGCGGGAGTTGCGATGTTGCCGATATTATCAAATGGCTGGAAGACAGTTTAAACCTGCAAATGGGTAGTGTGCATCGTAAGTTCATTGACATCCGCAGGCGCAAGACTATTAGCTATACAAAATTCCTTGATCAGATGCGGGAAGCCATCCATAAACGGGTGGAAGAAGATTTAGAATATAAACCGAACCGGGGAATCAAACTGCAAAAGCCGCCTTTCAGGCAAGATTAGCTGGAATTTAAAAAAATCTATAACACCTTCCTATCATGGTGTTAAAAGAAGATTTGCAGTACCCCAACCTTTGTTCTTGAAGTTTCTGCATCATGGAGATGCAGGAAAAATTTGAAGAAATTATGTTGCAACATTTCACCTGGCCGCAATTCCTCGTTGCCGCCCTGATCCTCACTCTTCTTTGGTACATCACCATTGTCATGCTCTATTACCGAAAGGACTTAAAGAGGCTTTTAACCGGGAAAGAATTTTATCTACAGAATGAACCATTGCCCCATGCCTGGCAAGATGAGGTTGATGAGATACCAACAGATGATCTGATGGGTAAACCCGCAAAACCTGAGGGACTGGAAACGGTAAATATGAACGGCTTTGGTTTTGGCCCAACAAGTAAGGATTCAAAATCAGCGCAACTTGGGTTAGTGCCGGATGTAATGGAAGAACTTAAAACGATTTTCAATATCCTGCAAAAAGAGGACGGTAACAAATCAGATTTTTTCTCACTGCTGGCTCTAACCAAAGCAAAACATCATAAAATTGGCATCGATCCGAATATTCAATACATCAATGATTTCGTACGGGAAAATGCCCCCTTCATGCTGACCAACGAAGAGCTTGAAGACATGTGGGATTAAGCCCTCATTCATCTTAAAATTCATTTTATAAAAAATAATCTCATGAAATACCAATCTGTCAAGTTTAAAAAGCCATTTACGATTAAGTCATGGCATTTCGCTATTACGCTTTTAATGGGCACCATCCTTTTCAATAATCTAACTGCCAGAGCTCAGGATGCCAATGCCGGAATACAGGAAGCCACAAATCAGGTGGTAAGCTATTTCGATACGGGCACCGATTTAATGTATGCCATCGGTGCAGTAGTTGGAATCATAGGAGCTATCAAAGTATTCAATAAATGGAACGCGGGTGAGCCGGATACCAACAAAGTAGCCGCCGCATGGTTCGGCAGCTGTGTTTTTTTAGTGGTAGTTGCCACGGTTTTAAAATCATTCTTTGGTATTTAACTGAGCATAGCGTTCTATTGAACACCATTGAAATCAAACAAAAAGTAAAAATCATGGCTAGCATCTATCAAATCAATAAGGGGGTAAACAAGCCCATCGAATTTAAAGGGCTAAAGGCGCAGTACATTGCTTACTTGGCTGGCGGACTTGTTTTCCTGCTCATTGGCTTTGCTGTACTCTATATATCAGGATTGAATCTGTTCATTATTCTTCCGCTGATATTAGGAACGGGTACAGCCTTATTTTTTACCGTGTTCAAATTAAGCCATAAATACGGCGAGCATGGGCTGATGAAATATCTCGCCAAACGCCGGTTGCCGGCATTCCTGAAATTCAGATCCAGGCGTCTGTTCACCCAACTTAAAAAAGCTTGAAATGATTGAAGCAGAAAAAATATGGCCCTTATATAAAGTCGAGCATAGTGCCATTGTTTCCATGCAGGGTGATATCACTATTGCATTCGAAGCGACCCTACCGGAGATATTTACCTTATCCGACAGGGACTATGAGGCATATCATCAGGCATTAATAAAATCGATTAAGTTATTGCCTTGTCACAGTATTTTTCATAAGCAGGACTGGTTTATCGAGAGCCGTTATGAGGCTGATTTTGAAAAATCGGATAACAGCTTTCTTTCGCGGTCAAGTGAGCGATTTTTTAACGAACGCCCTTGCCTGGATCACCGCAGTTATATCTTTTTAACCATGAAACCGCATGGCAGGAAAGTTTCCAGTTCAGTGTATTGCAATGTTTTACGCAAATCGATTGTCCCACGGCAAGCAATAAATTCCTTATTATTCCAGGATTTTTTAGACAACGCCGGGCAATTTGAACGGATCCTTGAAGATAGCGGTTTTGTGAATTTACGCAGGCTGAGTGATGATGAGCTTGCAGGAACAGCTAATAAGCCGGGCATCATTGAGCAGTATTGTTTCCTTCTAAAGCCAAATCAGCATGCACTTTTAACTGATGTTCATCTAAAAGATGGAATCAGGATCGGTGATAAACATGCACAGCTTTATACCCTCTCCGATGCAGATAACCTGCCCCCGCTTTGCGGCAGCCGCATCAACTATGACAAGTATAGTACAGATCGTACAAAATTCAGTATCGGCTTTGCCAGCCCTTTAGGTCAACTGTTAAACTGCAATCATATTTATAACCAGTACATTTTCGTTCAGGATGCACCCTTAATCCTTAAACGACTCGAATCAAAAAAGCTCAGGCTTCAGGCCCTTTCCGCCTACTCCAGGGAAAACGCCATCAGCAGGGATGCCACCAATGATTTTTTGAATGAAGCTATAGGGCAGCAGCGCTTACCCGTCAAAGCACATTTCAATATTCTGGCCTGGTCTGACAAGACGGAAACTATTAAAGACCTCAAAAACAAAGTATCGTCTGCAATGGCGCAAATGGATGCGGTGGCTAAACAGGAGTCAGACGGAGCGGCCCAGATCTGGTACGCAGGGATTCCAGGTAACCAGGCGGACTTTCCCATGAACGAAAGCTTGGATACATTTGTAGAACAGGCAACTTGTTTTTTAAACCTGGAAACCAATTACCGGGATAGCATCAGTCCCTTTGGCATCCGCCTGGGTGACAGGTTAAGCGGACGACCGGTTCATGTGGATATTTCTGATGAACCCATCCTGAAAGGTTATACCACCAATCGCAATAAGTTCATTTTGGGTCCCAGCGGATCAGGTAAAAGTTTTTTTACCAATCACATGGTACGAAGCTATTACGAGCAGGGAACCCATGTTGTATTAGTTGATGTTGGTCATTCATATAAAGGCCTGTGCGATCTGCTAAACGGATACTACTTTACCTATTCCGAAAACGATCCGATCAAATTCAACCCCTTTTTTCTGGCAGAAGGCGATGTGCTCGATACTGAAAAAAAAGAAAGTATTAAGACGCTGCTGCTTGCCCTTTGGAAGAAAGACGATGAAAATTTTCGACGCTCTGAATATGTCGCTTTATCTAATGCCTTAACCCTATACTACCAGCATTTAGAAAAATACCCCGACATATCACCTTGCTTCAATACTTTTTATGATTTTTTATCGGATGAATACCTGCAGGTGCTTGTAGACGGTAAAGTAAAGGAGAAAGACTTTGATATATCGAATTTCCTGTACGTGCTCAACCCCTACTATAGGGGCGGGGAATTCGACTACCTGCTCAACGCAACCCAAAACTTGGACCTGCTGAATAAACGCTTTATTGTTTTTGAACTGGATAATATCAAAGACCACCCTATCCTGTTCCCTGCTGTTACGCTAATCATTATGGAGGTGTTCATTTCCAAAATGCGCAAACTGAAAGGGATACGAAAAATGATCCTTATTGAAGAGTGCTGGAAAGCAATAGCCAAAGAAGGAATGGCCGAATACATTAAGTATTTGTTCAAAACGGTCCGGAAATTTTTTGGTGAAGCGGTCGTAGTTACGCAGGAAGTCGAGGACATCATTAGCTCCCCCATCGTCAAACAAGCCATTATCAATAACAGTGATTGCAAAATCTTACTGGACCAGAGCAAATACCAGAACAAGTTCGACAGTATTCAGGAACTCCTGGGTTTGACCGAAAAAGAAAAAGCACAGATCCTTTCCATGAATAAGGCGAACGACCCCAAAAGGAAATACAAAGAAGTATTTATCAGTCTGGGCGGACAATACAGTAAAGTGTACCGTACGGAAGTTTCCCTGGAAGAATATCTGGCTTACACGACAGAAGAAAGCGAGAAGATGAAAGTTAAGGAATACGCCCAAAAATATGGTAACGTTCAAAAAGGTATTGCAGCCCTGGCTGAAGACATCAAAAATCAATAGTTATGAGAACAGGAATTCTTTTAATCGCAATGATAACTGCAGTAGTTTCAGCATGTACGACAAACAAAATAGAAGATTTTATTCCCGGAACATATGTGGATAGCGCCTCCAGTGAATACAGCATTGCCTTTGACACATTGATTATCGAACCTGCTGAAAGAGAAAGCAACAATTACATCATCCGTCGTAAAACCAGTTTCAGGAGAATGGAGAACGGAAAGCCTGGCGAATTTCAATATGAAGCCGAAGAATGGGTAGCCGTCTTTGATCCGGATACCAAGGTTTTAAACGAAATCACAACTGGCAAAACGATCACCTTCTACCCTCAAACAAACCGTTTGAGGGTCGTCAGACGGGAATACCAAAAGATCGACTAACAAAGATTAGTAAAAATTAATCACAACTGGATGAAGCTTCCAGACGATGCCGCTTACTTAAAAACAAGCGTATGAAACCCTTATTGCCTCGAAAACAGGCTTGAATCCATTAAGAGGCAATTTAAACCAATTGACAACGAAAAATTCATCCCAATGAAAAAAACAATATTAAATGCTATGAAGAAGTACATGGTCATCCTGCCGATGAGCGCCATGACGATCTTTGTTTCGCTGCCCAAAGGTGCAAATGCCCAGGTCGCAGTAACAGAGGTCATTAAGGCCGGGGTAAAAAAGGTCATTAAAGCGATTGACCTGAAAGTACAGCGCTTGCAGAACCAGACCATCTGGTTGCAGAACGCACAAAAAGTTTTAGAAAATCAGTTGTCCAAACTCAAGTTAACCGAGATATCCGAGTGGACGGAAAAACAAAGAGAACTCTACAGCCAGTATTATAATGAGTTATGGCAGGTCAAATCCGCAATCACTTACTATAAACGCCTTAAAGACCTTACGGAAAAGCAAATCGCTATTGTGGATGAATATAAGTGGGCTTGGGGATTGTTTAAAAAAGATAGTCATTTTACCCCGGATGAGCTTCTTTACATGGAAAAAGTCTACTCTGGCATACTCGATGAAAGTATCAAAAACCTCGATCAGATCCTTCTGGTGACAAATAGCTTTAAAACACAAATGAGCGACGGCAAACGGCTGGAGATCATCAATGTTGCCGCCGATAAGATGGATATCAATTACAGCGACCTGAAACAGTTCAATACCCAAAACATCAAACTGAGTATTCAACGTGCAAAATCAGTTGACGAAGTGGCTACCTTAAAAGATTTGTATGGAATTGATTAATAGTGGAGAAACGATGAAGGAACAAGGCTTAAAGATCTTAAGGAATCAATTTAAGGTTGCACTACTACTTTTCATTTCGTCGTTGCTCCTTATTCCGTTTCCCGCACAATGCCAAACCTGGGATGAAGTTTTTAAGCAAAAAGAGACACAGAAAAAATATCTCTTTGAACAGATCCTAGCCCTTAAAATCTATGCGGGTTATCTAAAAAAAGGATATGAAATTGCTGGTACCGGATTGCAAACGGTCAAAGATATTTCGAACGGGGAATTCAACCTTCACAGGTCCTTTATCGCCTCATTAAAAACCGCGAGCCCCGCTATACGCAATGATGTCCGAATTGCTGAGATTATAGCTTTTCAATTGGCGATCAGAAACGCTTTTAAGGAAATCAGTAGAAGTGAGAGTTTGTCTGCTTCCAATAGCGCTTACTTCCAAGCGGTCAGAGACAACGTAATGAAAGAATGTGCCGGTGATTTGGAAGAGCTGCTGTTAACTATCACTTCCCGGGTTGAAATGTCAGAAGATGGGCGCATCGGGCGGCTTGAAAAGATATATGAAAGCATGAAAGACAAATCCGCCTTTACCCGGAGCTTGTGCAACCATGTTCACGCGCTCATCAGGCAGAAAGAGAACGAACAGATATCCGTAAACAAAATTCAGCAATTATATGAAAACGAATAATCCATCATCAGGTGCTTCGAAGTTGAGTTGGACTGCAGGGATACTGACCATTTACCTTACAGTTTTTAGCTTCCACTCTTCTATAGCCCAATCGACTGAAGTACAGCAATTGCTTTTAAACGTTGAGAAGTTAAGCCAGCTAAGAAACATCCTTACCGATATGAAAAAAGGATATGTAATCGTCACTGATGGGTACAATGCCGTAAAAAATATTTCTGAAGGCAATTTTTCTTTGCATGAAGTTTTTCTGGACGGTCTTACACTGGTCAGCCCAGAGATAAAAAAGTACGGTCGTGTAGCCGATATCATCAGCAATCAGAAGAGTATCGTGAAGGAATACAAATCTGCATTTAACCGTTTTAAACGCTCAGGCAACTTCAACCCGCAAGAGATTAATTATCTAAGCAAGGTTTATAAACAGTTGTTTGACCAAAGTTTAAACAATCTGGACGAACTAGCCACGGTTATTACCTCCTCTAAATTACGTATGAGCGATGATGAACGCCTTCAGGCCATCGACCGAATTTTTGCCGATACTCAGGATAAACTTCAATTTTTGAGAAACTTCAACAAGCACGCCACTATTCTCAATTTACAAAGAACCAGAGAAAAGGCTGATATAAACTCTACACAGCAATACTATAATATAAACTGATCGTATGAAAAAGGTAGTATTAGCAGCCGGATTTATGACGGCTTCAGCCACGCTTTTGCCTGAACAATTACACGCCCAGGATATGGCGCAAACCATTTCCGGGATGCAATCCGTCCTTGACAAAGTATATAACGAAATGCTTCCGTTGTGCGCCCAACTGATCGGGGTTGCCAGGGGCCTTGCGGGTTTCGGGGCATTGTGGTATATCGCTAGCCGGGTTTGGCGTCAGATTGCCGTCGCCGAACCGATTGACTTCTATCCACTCCTCCGCCCTTTTGCTCTGGGAATGGCAATTATGCTATTCCCGGCCGTTATCGCCATGATGAACGGGGTAATGCAACCCACCGTGACGGCTACCGGTGCAATGGTCGGTGCTTCCAACAAAGCTATCGCGGCATTATTGAATGAGAAAGAAAAGGCCATTAAAGACAGCAAGTTCTATGAAATGTACGTTGGCGAAACCGGGAGTGGCGACAGTGACAAGTGGTATAAATACACCCATCCCAATGACCCGGATCGTGACAACGAAAGCTTAATGGACGGTATCGGGAACGACATTAAATTCTGGATGGACAAACAGAGCTATAATTTCCGGAACAGTATCAAACAGTGGATGAGCCAGGTAATGGAAATCCTGTATGCGGCGGCAGCCTTGTGTATCAACACCATAAGGACTTTCTTCCTGATCGTACTTGCCATTTTAGGCCCGCTGGTTTTCGGGTTTGCCGTATTCGATGGATTCCAGCATACTCTTACCGTGTGGATTGCCCGGTATGTGAACATCTTTTTATGGCTGCCCATATCAAACATATTCGGAAGCATACTCGGGAAAATACAGGAAAACATGCTTAAACTAGATATAGACCAAATCGGACAGCAGGGAGATACTTTCTTCAGCAGCACCGATACGGCGTATCTGATCTTCCTGGTAATTGGTATTGTGGGCTATTTTTCCGTTCCCAATGTGGCCAATTATGTGGTACATGCAGGCGGAGGCAATACGATCCTTCAGCGAGTAAACACCATAGTCAGCAACACTTCTCATGCAGGAACCACAGGTGCAGGTATGGCCGTTGATGTGATGGGAGACGGTGCGAGAAAAGTTTACCAGGGTTTTTCCGGTGCAGGCAATACCGACTATTTCCCAGATAAAGCCAATCCCCGTTCCGGTCATCAGCATGACCGCCTGGCTGGAAAATGATACCAGAAGCTAGTCTACATGCTAAGTACTAACTACTCAATACTAACTACTCAATACTGCACGATGTTCACACAACTCAAAAACATAGATACTGCCTTTAAGCATATCAAAACATTCAGTATTTTCCTGATACTGGCCTGTACCCTGGTCTCCGGCTTTGCCATATACAAAAGTTATGAAATGGTCGCTTCTGCACAGTCGAGGATTTACATCCTTGCCAACGGAAAAGCACTGGAAGCCTTTTCGGGTGAACGAAAAGACAATATCCCGGTAGAAGCGAAAGACCATATTAAAATGTTCCATCACTGGTTCTTTACATTAGACCCAGATGATAAGGTCATAGAAGCAAATATCTCTAAAGCCATGGACCTGGCAGACGAAAGCGCAAAAAAGCAATATGATAATCTAAAGGAAAAAGGCTTCTATACCAACCTTATTTCCGCCAATATTTCCCAGGAGATTTCCATTGACAGTATTAGATTGGATATTAGCCAATATCCGTTTGTATTTCATTGTTACGCTACACAAAAACTTATCCGTTCCACCTCAACAGTCACCAGAAAACTAATCTCTCAGGGCTATTTGCGCAACGTTTCCAGATCAGATAACAACCCACACGGTTTCCTGATCCAGCAATGGAAAGTTTTGGATAACAGGAACGAGCTATTGAAGTAATAAACATGAAAATCTTTAAATGGGCTAAAGATCCTGGCAAACAGGATAAGATCGCAAAACATGTAGCCGGCCACATTATAAAAGCTCAATACCGTTTAGCGAACTGCCTGAACAGGAAGACCAAACAGTTATCAGCGAAAGTTCTCATTATGAGCTTCATCCTGTTCTGTGTCGCATTTGGAGGGTATTGCCTTTACCTGATATTAATCCCAGTTCTATAAACCAAAATTTAAAAACATAAAGATGGAATCAAAATTCAAAGACAAACGCAAAATGCTGCTCGTACTACCGTTACTGGTCCTACCCTTCCTGGCCCTTACATTTTATGCGATGGGCGGAGGCAGAGGCGATCAAAATCGCATGACAGGGCAGAATGGAATCAATACAAGCCTGCCCGATGCGGCATTCAAAGCTGATAAACCCCAGGATAAATTAGCTTACTACCAGCAGGCAGAGCGCGATTCTGCTAATCATAATGGGAACGAAATAAAAAAGATTGCGGATCGCCTGGGCTTTTCTGCACCGCAAGAAGACCCGCAAACAGACTTAATCGATCAGAAGCTGGAAGCTTTGAACAAAGAGATTAATCGTCCTGGGAAAGCTGAAGTGCCAAAGCCATCTTCCTTTAACCGTAATTCCGCTCAAACAGCTAATATCAAAAGTGATGTGGATCGCCTGGAGGCTTTGATGCGGACAATGCAGCAAAAACCCGCTGAGGATCCTGAAATAACACAATTGAACGAGATGCTGGAAAAGATACTGGATGTTCAGCATCCCGAGCGGCTTAAAGTGCAGTACACTGATAAGAATCCCGAATCGAACGATAACCTGTTTAGAGCCATCCCTGCGGTTATTGAAGATAACCAAAAAGTAACGCAAGGTTCCGTAATCAAGCTTCGCCTGCTGGATTCGGTTATCCTCAACGGAGAGATCGTTCCAAAAGATCATCTCATTTACGGTATCTGTGAGATTACTAATCAAAGGCTGATTCTCGATATAAAAAATATACGCATCGGCCATTCCATTATTCCAGTTGACCTCTCGGTTTTTGATATGGACGGGATGAAGGGAATAAATGTGCCGGAAGCGTTAATTAAAAACGCAGTTAATGAAGGAGCTGTTGATGCCATACGCGGAATTCAATTGCCGGGTTTTGATCAACCCATTGCCACCCAAGTTGCCGGTGCTGGCTTTGATGCTGCTAAAGGATTGTTCGGCAAAAAAACAAAACGAATGAAAGCCAGACTTAATGCAGGCCATAAAATCCTGTTACGCAACAACAAGCCTGAGTACCCCTGAGTTGACCAGCTCATAAACCGGTTGCATTTAATGGTAATAGTAAACCGCTAAAATTTTACATATTATGAACTTAAACAATTTAGGAAACCTAAAAGGGGAAATGAAAGCCCTGGGCTTCAAAGATAAGCTTATTGAGGAAATGGAAAAGCACATGGACAAAAGCCTCCCGGAATTTCAGCTGCAAAACCAACTCTCTGCAGGGAAAGGACAGGTAGATTTTACGCTACATTTTAAAAAATCCGCGCAGTCTGATTTCTATTATTTTAATAAGTATGAGGTAGCGCTGAACCACGGCAAGCAGTTGGAAGAAGGACAGAAGTATATGGTGATTTCAGCAGGTGAAAAAGATAAACCTGTTTTCCGGACATTCGAAAGCCCCAATAAAGCCATTGCTTATTTTAAAGAGCAAAAAGGAACGAGCGAACTGGCCGTTGGGAAAAACCCCGGTAATAAGTCTACACTGGCTACTATGGAGAATAGTAAAGTGAACTATGTCAGTAAAGAATTTAACAAAACCTACTACACTCCCACTGTCAGCCAGGTTTTTTATGTGGAAAAAGGGAAAGGCTTTACAGCAGAACAGGCTGCCAATCTGATCCAGGGTCGTTCGGTTTTTCGCGATGACCTGCTTAATGTCGGTGGGGTACCTTATAAAGCATGGATTAAATTGGATTTTGATAAGCCGAAAGACCGTCACCAAAATTTCACCACCAATCAATATCATGTCCCTTCTTATGGCTTCGATTTGAAAAAGGTACTGGACAAATTCAATATCAAAGAGCTTTCTGATCCGGCGAAAAGGGAGAAATTGGAAGAATCTTTAAAAAGCGGAAACCGACCTTTGATCACAACCCAAAAGAACGGCGAGGAAATTAAACTGTTTATCGAAGCTGTTCCACGCTATAGCCAGATCAATCTATTTGCAGAAAATGGTAAACCGGAAAAAAGGGAGCAGTTTTTGAAAGAATCTGCTTTGGAAAATAAGATATCCTCTGGGAAAGCAAAGGGCAAGGAAAAAGCGGAGAGCCAGGGGATTCACATATAGCAAAAAAGCATATTTTAGCTCATTATAGATAATATACAACTAGTATTCATTTCAAAGATCAATCACATGGAGAAATTTAAAGCGTTAAAGGAATTATTCGCAACCACTGAAAATGATGCAACCCTTTTTTACGAAAAAGGAAATAAGGCTGCCGGAACCCGGTTGCGTAACGCTATGCAACAACTGAAAGGTATGTCCCAGGAAATCCGTCAGGAAGTAACGGAAAAGAAAAACGCGAAATAAAGATAATGCATTCTATTGAAAGGCCTGGTTCAAAAAATCAGGCCTTTTTTATTGTAGTTTTTTTGATTTTTATTAATTCATCAGCTTCAGCCGCTTCATTCGTGCCTCATTTCAGCCGCTTCCCCGCAGTAAAGGAAGAGTGGCTCCGTACCTCCGCCACACTTACTGCCTTTTGTAAGGGTAACTGTTTTCTATGGTTTTTTAAAAGTATATAGCTGTTTGCCGTCACTTATAAAATGAAACTATGCGACCTCAAAACCGCTCCTAATTCAGCAGCTTCAGCCGCCTCATTCGTACCTCATTTCAGCCGCTTCCCTGCAAGATATGGAAGAGTGGCTCCGTGCCTCCGCCACACTTCCTGCAGTTTATAAGAACTTAATTTTTTGAACCTTTCTTAACGATTCCCAACACCTACCATAGGCTTTTTGGCCAAGCAAATTTCTGAACGCCACACTTCTCTGCAAGGCCGGGCCCTGTGGGTTTTTGAAAAAAAATCTTCCTTTTCCGCTGCGCTCCAAAGAGTATTTTTTTCCAAAAAGCCTTGCATCTGAGCATGGCTATTTCAGGTGAGCTGCTTAACAAAAAGCCACCGGAGGCTTCAGCCGACGGGGTTTCGTAAGCTATACAAATTCACTTGAATATCACACGATGAAAGGAAGAGCTCCACCATTAGAAGAGTAATGAAAGATTTATTATTTAAAACGTTCATTTAAAATTCAAGCTCATGAAAACTTTAGAAAATCAAAACAATGCAAAAAATGCAGAAAATAAAGACCTAACTAATGCAACCGCATTAAGGCCTTCGCTAAACAATCTTTCAAAAGACAGTAAAGGCGAAGCTGAAAAAGCTACAGGACAGGAAAAATTTCAAGAGGAGGTTAAAACAGAAATCCGGTTTGAAAAGCCTGCACTCAATCTGGAAAGCACTTTAAAACTGGTGGAAGAATTGCACCGCCGGAAAATTCAAAGGGATAAGCTTTTAGAGACCATCGACACTTTAGAAGCTTTTGAAGTCGCACAAAAGGAAGATGCCGAAGAAACAGACAGCAATCATTTTCAGGGTTGTGTTCTCACTATTGAGGACGACAACCGCAGGAAGTTCACCACTAAAAATCCGGTAATCATTTTTTCAGTGGCGCAATATGTTAACAGCATGTGCGTAAACAGACTTGCAGAAATCGAAGCAGGAATTTCAATTCCTGTGTAATACATAAACGCCCTTCCCATTTTGGCAGGGGCGTTTATTGTTTTTAGTTAACAGATTCAATCACTATTAATAACGAAATCATGTCACACGATCTCAATTATAACCAGCAAACAGGCAAGCACAGTTTTTTCAGCGTAAAGGAAAAAGCATGGCACAATCTGGGCCAAATTATTACAGATTATCCAACCAGTGCAGAAGCGATTAAATTCGCGGGCTTAGATTACACCGTCGAAAAACGAACCCTGTTTACCTTTGATAATGATAATCAAAACGGTATTACACAAGTAAAAATCCCTGAAATTGAAGTGCCCAACCATTATGCAACAGTTAGAACCGATACAGAACAAGTTTTGGGAGTAGTTGGAAAAGATTATCAGGTGGTACAGAATACAGATGCCTTCTCATTTTTTGATAGTATAGTAGGAAACAAAGATGGGATTCTTTATGAAACTGCAGGGGCATTGGGTAAAGGGGAACGCATTTTTATAACCGCCAAACTTCCTGATTATATCAGGGTTGGAAAGGATGACCTGATAGAACAATATTTATTTCTGACCACTTCACATGATGGTTACGGCAGTATAACCGCCGCATTTACGCCGGTTCGGATTGTTTGTGCCAATACATTAAATGCCGCGATGAAAAATCACAGCAACGGCATTAAAATAAGACACACCTCAAACGCACAGGACAGATTAAACCAGGCTCATAAATTATTGGGAATCACAAACCAGTTAGGCGCAGAGCTGGAAGAGGTATTCAATCACTGGTCAAAAGTCCGAATTACTGATCATGAGGTTAAACGATTAGTACAAAGGGCTATGGCTCCTAATAAGGAAGTTTTGAAGAATCTGCAAAATAACCAACAAGATAAACTATCAACGGCCTATAATAACATGGTCAGCAGCGTGATGGAATACGCCTTGTCAAGTCCCACCCAACAGGAAGCCACCACTAAAGGAACTTTGTTCGGGGCATACAATGCCGTAACCGGCTATTTTCAGAATGTGCGGAATTATAAGGACGATGAAAGCAAATTCAAATCCATCATGTACGGTACAGCTTTACAGCGTTCCCAAACTGCTTTTGACCTTTGCGATAGGTTTTCCAGACATGGCAGCGGTGCATTAAACTAAGATTTGCAGAAGCGAGGGGCGCAAGCCCCTTAGCTTTTGTAAGGTTTCAGGAGGGCACAGTCGCCGGTTTCAAATATAGTCGGGCTTTAAGTGCTTGTAAACTTCTGAGAAGCAATTATTAGATGGACCATTAAGATTTGTAAAAGCGAGAACGTAAGCCCTAGGCTTTGTAAGGGTTAACCAAGAAGCCTTTCTCATTCCGGGCTTTAGGTGCTTGTACGCTTCTAATAAGTAAATAAGAAAGCTTCCGATCTACCATCTGTTCAAAGGCAAAAAAAAATCAATTCAAATATTAATATACCACAAAGTTAGGCTTTGGGCTGCAACGGCGTCCAAAAACTTCCGGCATAAACGCTCCTGGCCCATTCTCTGACCCATTTACTCCTTTGCTTTTTGGACTTGATTGCCCAAAACCTGATTGAGCGCCATAATTAATTCATTCATTTAAATCAGCTAATTATGGAAAAGCAACAAGATCAGATTTCACTGTTCCAGGTATCAGAAATCAACGTGACTTATAAGCCAAAATTCAAGGCTTCAGAAAGGCCGGCTATTACCACTTCAAAAAACTCTTACGACATTCTTTCTCAAAGTTGGGATATGAATAAGATTGAACTTTTTGAACAGTTTAAGATAATCCTGTTAAACAGGGCCAACAAAGTATTAGGAATCTATGAAGTATCGTCCGGCGGGGTATCCGGTACTGCTGCAGATCCCAAATTAATTTTCAGTATCGCCTTAAAAACCTGCGCAAGCAGTATTATATTATCACATAATCATCCTTCAGGTCAGCTAAAACCCAGTGATGCTGATCTTAGAATTACTCGAAAAATTAAGGAAGGAGGAGCTTTCTTGGATATCAGTGTACTTGATCATGTAATAATGACTGTAGATGGATATTTTTCCTTTGCGGATGAAGGGCTGATTTAGCCCTTTTATCTGTAAAGTACCTAAGCTTACATTGAACAAACGATATATGCGCCTTAACATGTTTCATCCAAACGAATTGGTGATCAAGATAACATCCGGCAACCTGTCGTTAGTTACACAAGACTTAAAATAAAATTTGGTACTAACTATAAGTTATTGAGAAGCCGGCTATTTTATCAATTCTTTCAAAGAGTTCTGTAAAATTAACGAACACATCTGCATCTTGAATTTTCACAATCTCATTTGCAAATGAATTTTTACTTCCAGTAATCTCATAAACTTTATCGATTGAGGTTTTTTTAAGCTTATTATGCTGGTTTAGCAATTCGTCAGAAAAATAATGCTCTATTTCTAAAAAATTGAATACTTGCTTTTCTTGAATATAATGCTCCCTATCAGCGATGGCTGGCAAGCATATAGCATAAATCTCGTGATTTCTGTGCTTTCTCACCGTATGATTTTCAAGAAGCTCAAAGTTCCTTAGACCATTAAATTCTTGAAGTCCACCAGCATCCCTGTCGAACAATCCAATTAGTCTTTGATCCTTAGCTAAAATAGGAGAGCTGCTTTGTAGTAATTTGGCTAATTCTTTTACTCCTCCGGCGTCGTCTCCGGCAGCTTTAATTTCCCAGTACGGCAAACTACCACCAGTTAAAACCATAAACGCGTGTTCTAAAATTTTTGCGTCAGTTTTGCCCTCAGTCACCAAAATTACTCGTCTCTCCGAGCGAATCGTATCATAATTACTAAACCTCAATTTGCTGGCAGGGATTTCAGTTAATTTCTTTAGCGGCTCACTCAGTTTATGATAGTCTTTTTTTACAGCTTTCTTTAATTCCCTATAATTCTCGGTTTTACTCATGTCTAAGGCCATCCCCGCTAAAATTACTAAGCTTGGATCGTGAGTTAACTTACTTTTAAAGATAAGTTCTTCAAGTTGCACACTTTCGTTAATTCGCTTTGAGTTGAGAGTTAATGCGATTTTCAGGCTTTTATATCCGGAGCTCGTATCAGTTAGTTTTTGATATTGAGTATAAAAATCATTAAACGCGAGAATCAACGGCTCTTTTAAAGTAATTGAGTTAAAGTTCTCATAGAAATAAAAAACATTCATCAACAGCAGGATCGGAAGCTTATAGTTTTTAAACATGGCATTATCATCTGTAGATAACTTCAGTAAGGCTTCATGAGCTTGTATGTTCAAATTAACAGCAGTGTCTACCCCCTCCTTCCTTAATTTGTTATCTGTCTGATATAATGACTGCATCAGATACCCAAGCCCCACTACCCCCATAAAGAAGTCATTAATTTTAGTAGAGGATTTGGTTTTCTTAATAATTGCCTCCAAGAATGATGACATATCCTTTGATTTCCCACCATAAAAGAAAGAAGCGTTCTGCCAGTTAATTTCAAGGAAATTATCAACCATCAGGTGTTCCTTATCTCTTTGGTGTTTAAATATCTCTATAGCACCGTAATACTCCATAAACGAGTCATGGCTAAATTGCACATACTTGCCGTCTTTGATTAATAAGATACCCGTGTTATTTATTAAGTAATCGAGGACATCCTGGAGATTACCTTTCCTAATCGGAATCGTCTTATTCTGGTAATAGTCTAGAAAAAATTTAAAAAATTCTTCCTTATCCATCGGTGTATGTTCCTTTTTCTCAAGTAGAGCCAAACCGTATAATGACAAGATCCTTTCTCTAAATGAGCTATCAATAAATTCTAATCTAGAGGATACAATGGCTTTGCCGAGGAGAACAGAATTAAAATTATCGTAGATATCAGTTATCGTTGCTGGAATCTCAAGGTTATTTTCTTCATATAGAATAGAGATTAAAGATAAAGTCAGAGGCGTAATAGGTAACTTTTCAAGTATCCTATTATCTTTTAATGCCTCTAAAAGAGTGTCTGCCCTGGTTTGTTCATTAATAAAAAAATTAGAAATAAAACGCTTTATCTGATCATTATTGAATTTTTCAATAGAGAAGTTATCAGATTCTTTAAGAATTGGATTGGCGTAAAGCTTTTCATGGTTTCTGGAAGCAATTATAAAGTTGACCTGACTATTTTTGTACAAATGTTCGAGCTGGTTAAGAATTTTATTTTGGTTTACATCTTCCAGCTCGTCAATCGTATCTACCAGAATTATAACGTTATATTGTGCAAATAAATTGATTGTGATATCAAAGTAGTTTTGTAATTTTTTTTGAATTAGCGACTCAATATCATATCCGGACTCAAATAGCTCGGTAATAGATAAAAAAATAGGCAAGTTTTTTTTTCCGGCATTGCTCTTATTCGCCGAAATTAAATGTTCACCAATTTTTTTCAAAGAAGTTGTTTTGCCTGTTCCAGCGTTGCCGGAGAGAATAATTGGTTTAGAATTAGTAGATAACTGATCCATCCCAACCTTTTTTCTAATCGGCGTCCCAGTATTTTTATCTTCATAAAAATGATAATAATCAGGCTCAATGAACATGGAGAATAGCCGTTCATACTTCTCATTGAATATTTGGAGTTTCCTTAGATCGTTGTCACCATTAATGGAATCACAATAGGATTTTTCATATTTTAATAGATGTACATCATCGTGCTTCCAAAAGTCTGGAAGATGCTTTTCAATAAGCTCAATTAAATTGTCCCGACCCAGAAAATCAACAGTGAAGTTTGACAACCGGCTTTTTAAATTGGTCTGAAATCCTTTGGTTATGACGTTGTTGCTAAAAACAAAAAAGGTTACAATCTTATTTTGTACAGAAAACTCATCTATCGTCTTTTTATAGGTGCTCACATCCTCCGATGCATTCAACTTTTCATCCAAATAAATAAAAGCATGTTGATGTTCTGACAAGGGTCCTGAATAGGTTCCAGTGATCACATCAGACCTTTCAACAATCGATGTATACCCTAACTTTCCAACCAGTTCGTGGATGAGATGAAAAAGTTTAACCTTTTCAATTTTCTTTAGACTATCTATTTTAAGATTTAAAGGCTGAATATTATCCATATTGTAGTGTTATTCCCGCAATAATTATAAGTATTAAAATTTAGATTGCGATGATGTGCGGCAAATACTGCCAATGATTGGATATTATTCCCGTCACCTTTTTAAAAAATATATTTTCAAGCAATTAAACGCAACAAAACTTCTAAATCTTCAATAAAACGATTGGAAATCTGTATCTTCTGGAGTACAAACCCTCTTTACATGCCGTGAAGAGGGTTTTCCATTTCTAATTTATTTCAATATTGCTCTAATGCTTCAAAGAGGCAGTTTTTGAGTTCGATTTACCCTTCCCCTATTAACAGTCTTAACCGAGACTTTTCAACCAAGTGTAATGATAGTGCTCCTTTACTAGTGCTAAAGGAACTTCCATCAGAGAATGCATTTATTCCGTTGCTTTTGGGACTTGATTGGCCAAAACCCTGATTGAGCGCCATAATTAATTCATTTATTTAATTCAGCTAATTATGGAAAAGCAATAAAATCAGATTTACTGTTCCAGGTATCAGAATCAATGTGGTTTATCAGCCGAAATTAAGGCTTCAGAAATGGCTTTTACTAGTTCGAGAAACGTTTACTATGAAGTGTCATCCGGCGGTGTATCAGGTGCAGCTGCAGATCCCGAAACTAATTTTTCAGTATTGCCCTAAAAACCTGCTCAAGGCATGATATTATCACATAACCATCCTTCAGGTCAGTTAAGACCCAGTGACGCTGATCTACTGATTACCAGAAAAATTAAGAAGGAGAAAAGTTCATGGATATTATTGCACTTGATCATGTAATTATGACTGTAGATGGTTGGCTAAACTTGTAGCTTACCCCCGTGTAACATAAGTCACCACAAAACTCTATATTTTGTAAGACCTTTGTTTGATCACAGATATGCACAGTTAGAATCGAATGGCAGCTAAATTAGGACTAAAAGAAAACTGGAAGCAGTTCACCCTGCTGGTCATAGTGAATGCCTTTGTAGGAGGCATGATTGGATTGGAGCGAACCATTCTGCCGCAACTGGCAACGCAGGAATTTGCGATGGTTGCAAAATCTGCTATCCTATCTTTCATTATTGTTTTCGGTTTTACCAAAGCGATCACCAACTACTTCGCCGGAACACTGGCAAACAGGATTGGCAGAAAAAACCTGTTGATAATTGGATGGATCTTCGCCCTGCCCGTTCCACTCCTGCTGATGTATGCCGACAGCTGGAACTGGATAATCCTGGCTAACGTTCTGCTGGGCATCAACCAGGGCTTAACCTGGTCATCAACAGTAGTAATGAAAATTGACCTTGTTGGAGAAAAAGAGCGTGGCTTTGCGATGGGACTTAATGAATTTGCCGGGTACCTTGCCGTGGCACTGGTTGCACTGTTAAGCGGCTATATTGCCAGCACTTACGGTTTAAGGCCCTACCCTTTCATCATCGGTATTTTCCTGTCGGTATTTGGACTTTTGGCAAGTATTTTCCTTGTAAAAGACACCCGTCATTTTGTTCATGCTGAAAGCAAGACCTCGGCTCAAAAGCCATTGAAGAACATCTTTTTAGATACTACTTTCCGTCACCCTAATCTTTCTTCGGTTACCCAAGCCGGACTGATCAATAACCTGAATGATGGTATGATCTGGGGCTTACTACCCATACTACTGGCTACCAGGGGTTATAGCCTTGCGCAGATTGGAACCATTGTATTTGTGTATCCCGCTGTGTGGGGTTTGGGGCAACTATTTACAGGCAAACTGTCAGATATGATCTGCAAAAAGAAGCTATTGTTCTGGGGCATGCTGCTCCAGGGGATTGCTATAGTTGCATTGGTCTATGCTAATTCAACGCTTCATTTTATTTCCATCTCCGTGTTCCTCGGACTAGGTACGGCCGTGGTTTACCCGGCCTTTCTGGCGAGCATTGCTGATGATACAAACCCCTCTCAAAGGGCCGAAAGCATTGGGATCTTCCGACTATGGCGTGATTCAGGCTACGCATTTGGCGCCATACTTTCAGGTATCCTTGCAGATACCCTGGGCTTAAATTATGCCGTTGGAAGCATTGGATTTTTAACTATTCTGTCAGCAGTAATTATCCAGGTCAGGATGCATTGCAACGTAAAGAATTGAACTGCGCTTTTACTAAACAACCTTCCCCCATACTGGTAATTTAAGAAATTGCCGAACATCAGGAATAACTTCCTGGCTAGCTATGCCGGCCTTCTGTCCTGATTGTATTAGGTATATTTATCTCATAAGAAATTGACCGCTGGCAATTATGATGATAAACCGCACTTAATGAAAAACTAGGCCATCCAATCATCCGTGGTTTGCAGGACCAGGCAAACGGGGTCGAAAATTCGACCGTCACCTTGATGCTGCGTGATTAGTTGCTCTCACAGATCCATGTTACTTCCGGATGCGCGATCATAAATTCAGTAAGTGCATCGGCGGTAATAGCTTGGGCACCGATGATCCAGAGATCGCCAGGTGCGCATACGCGGTCGTTTTTGATACGTTCACCGATGACCTCCCATGGACAGGAATATTCCGGTGTGATCGCCAATGCGGATCGCTTGTTCAAAGCAAGGTCAAAAAAGCCGTTGAATTTGCCCGCAGCCCGGGTGCGGTCGGTTATCCATATGCTGCGGTCATCATTAATTGGTTTTACCGGAGACTTAGGGCATTTTAATATTGACGGGCTCCTTTTAATTAAGCGAACAGCTATTGCCATCGCCGGGATTTATTGCCGGCTTTCCGAATACAAAAGTGGATGGAGAGAAGCTGAAGAAAGGATTTGGTTGGCTTGTACTGATTATGAGAATTTTTATTATAGTAAAAGAACTGTAATTAAAGTAATGGTTGGTGACAATTGTCACTCACCTCGCAATAAAAATTTAAGAAATTTGGGCGAATTAAAAAATACCACTAAAAATGGAAACAATAAAAAGCCCATTATTAACAAACTGGACCTTCATGCGATGGCTGCGGTTAGGATTGGCAATATTTATCGCTTTTCAGGCTTTCTAACAACATAGCGCATTAATGGGATTGTTCTCGGCTTTTATATTGTTTCAGGTGTTCAGCAATACCGGATAAAGTTGAAGATACCCTATATGAAGAAGTAAAGACGGAAACAAAACGCTAACGATCAATTTGAAAATAATGGGAAATTTCCATGAAATTATAAAATCAGTTAAACCGGTATTGGTAGAATAATCAACTTGAGAGAATTCATACTTAATTTAGTTTTGATTGTTAAAAAAATTTTACCGCTACCTTTTGTATTACAATACCGATTTGTAGCTAAAATTTCAATTTAAAAAAATATAATGAAAGCACTTATTAGACTTTCTCATAACGTAAGATCAATAATAGGATTATCATTGATCTTAGTGTTTTTAGGATTGGGCTCCTGCCCTGTTAAAAAAGCCTTTTATGCTCTTTTGGAAGAATCTTCCAAGAAAGAACAAACTCAGGAAGGATATGACCAAGCCGAAAATTTCGGAACCGTCACGTGTAATAGTGCCTATGCCAGTTTAATTCAAAAATTAAGCTTGCCGGAACGTGCTATTACTCTTTCACATTCACCTGATCTTGTTCTACCTACCTTTCTAAGGTTTGACTTTAACTCCCTTGATAGAGGATATAACTTAAAATATGATCAGGAACTATCTTCTATCTATCCTGATGCTGTTCCTGTTTATTTAAGGAACAGATCCCTTCTGATTTGATCCTCACTCTCTTCATACCATGTTTCTTGCTATTCCAAAACATAGCATAGAGCATTCCTAACTATTTTTATTTCACTCTCATCGGAAGGATTAAAAGCCTCTTTGCAGGGTAAATAGTCAAAAAAGGCATTTGTAATTAACCGATCATTCGCATAGGATAAGCCTGTCGGATAATATCAGTTTGGCGTAAATAGATTCACTGAGTAAAAAAACCACTAATTAATCGTCGTGAGGCGGTCATTTAAAGAATTAATCAACAATGAAAAATAAAATTTTTTCCATACCAGTTATTACACTTGGAGTTGCAATTCTTTTTGCAACCATATTATTTATAAATTCTGATGCTAAAGCGTTTATCATTAATAAATTAACCGAGATTAATTTAATGAAACCGAATACGACAGAAGAGAAATCATTAACTGAAGTACCATCCTCACAAAAAAGTGCCAATAGCAAAACGATGGAGCCCAAAGTAAAGCTGGCGCCTTCTATTTTATTTAAAGATGGCGATGGAAAAACCATTGACATCTCTAAACAGAAAGGCAAAGTACTGTTCATCAATTTCTGGGCTACCTGGTGTCCACCATGTATAGCCGAAATGCCTTCAATTGACAAATTACGTTCTGAGATTGGTGATAAGAATGTCCTTTTTTTAATGGTGGATGTCGATAATAATTATAAGGAATCAAAAAAGTTCATGGATGACCACAAGTATAACTTACCGGTTTATTCACCCGCCGGTTCAATCCCATCCGATTTTCTTTCAGGATCAATACCTACGACAGTAATTATAGATAAAGAAGGAAGAGTTGTCGGAAGGCACGAAGGTGGCGGAGATTACTCCCGTCCGGAGGTTATAAAATTCTTTAAGGAGTTAATTAATAATTAAATGATGTTTATAATTTACCTGCTAAATCAGCAGGTATATTATTCTTAAAATACGAATCCCATGAAAAAGCTAATTTTCTTTATAAGTGCGCTATTAATAAGTGCTTCTTCTTATTCACAAATATTAAACCCGGTAAAATGGTCTTATGCCACAAAAAAAACCGGCAAAAACGAAGCAATAATTTACATGAAGGCTACTATAGATAAGGGCTGGCATATCTATTCTCAACATGTAGCAGTTGGAGGACCTGTAAAAACTTCCTTTACTTTTAGTCCTTCAAAAACATACAAATTAACGAGCCGCACACTTGAACCAAAGCCCCTCACCAGTTTTGAAAAAGTATTTAATATGGACGTTAGCTATTTTTCAAACACTGTAATTTTCCAGCAAAAGGTAAATTTTTCAAAAGCTCCCGCAATTGTGAAGGGGAATATCGAATACATGGCATGTAATGATAAACAATGCCTACCACCTGCGGATGTGAAATTTAGTATTGCGTTAAAATAAAAAAAAATAAAACCAAGATTACATTAAGCATCTCATGAAGATTATACTGATTAATTTCTTTCTGATTCTGTCGATTTGGACTAATGCTTTTAGTTCTTCTATTGAAGAAAAAGAGGATGTTGCAACAGACAGCATAGAAAACCTGGAATTTACACCAATAAGCCCTGAGAATGGAACTATTGAAGAAGCAGAAAGCACCAAACGAGATTCAATTAAGCCACTTGAAAAAGCTGTTGATCCTATAAATGAGCGAAATGATTCTTTATGGGCGGTGTTTATAGCCGGATTGATAGGAGGATTCGCTGCATTTTTAATGCCCTGTATCTTTCCCATGCTGCCACTTACAATAAGTTATTTTACAAAAACAGCATCTTCAAAGCGCGGATCTTTGATGCGTTCTGCCGTTTACGGCATTTCAATCATTGTAATTTATGTGGTATTAGGTTTACTGGTTACCCTGTTATTCGGTGCCGATGCATTAAATGCACTATCAACAAACGGCATTTTTAATTTCTTTTTCTTTTTGATGCTGGTAGTGTTTGCGGCTTCTTTCCTGGGAGCCTTTGAAATCACTTTACCATCTTCCTGGATAAACAAGATGGACGCCAAAAGCGAAAAAAGCGGGTTTGCTGGTATTTTCTTTATGGCCGCAACTTTAGCTCTTGTATCATTTTCGTGTACTGGGCCAATTATTGGCACTCTGCTGGTGCAGGCAGCATCAATGGGTAAATTAATGGCGCCAGCCGTGGGAATGCTTGGATTTGCTCTTGCACTCTCCATTCCTTTTGTTTTATTCTCAATGTTCCCTTCCTGGATGAGTTCCCTCCCACGCTCGGGGGGATGGTTGAATACAGTTAAGGTTGTGCTTGGCTTTTTGGAACTTGCCCTGTCTTTAAAATTTCTTTCAAATGTTGATCTGGCATACCACTGGCAATTGCTAGACCGGGAGATTTTTCTGGCATTATGGATCGTTATCTTTGGATTGATGGGACTTTATCTGCTTGGCAAACTCCGGTTTAACCATGATTCAGCTACTACTGTATTAACAATTCCCAGATTAATTTCCAGCATCGTGGCCATTGCATTTACTGTTTACATGATACCTGGTTTATTGGGAGCACCTCTAAAGGCTATTTCTGCATTTCTCCCCCCTCAGGCAAGTCAGGACTTTGATTTATATACTAATTCCATTTCTTTAAATCAGGATTCCGGGGCATTGCAGAAAACGAAAAAGAAATATGATGACATTTTTCACGCTCCCCTTAACCTGAATGCTTTTTTTGATTACGAAGAAGGAATGGCCTATGCAAGAAAGGTTAATAAACCAGTGATGATCGACTTTACAGGACATGCTTGTGTAAATTGCCGGAAAATGGAAACTACTGTTTGGCCCGAAAAGAATGTGTTAAGGCAGTTAAGGCAGGACTATGTTTTAATTCAGTTATATGTGGATGATAAAACAGAATTATCAGAAAACGAGCAAAAGGTATCTTCCTTTAGCGGAAAGAAACTAAAAACCATCGGAAATAAGTGGAGCGACTTCCAGGCAAGCAGATTTAAAACCAATTCCCAACCTTACTATGTTTTATTGGATCATGATGATGAAATGTTAACCAAGCCCCAGGGTGCAAATTATGATCCTGAAGCATTTGGGTCATTTCTGAATTCAGGAATGGAGCAGTTTGAATTGAATAATAAAAAATAATATGGACAATATAAATATTTTAATTCCAACCGATTTCTCCACCTTAAGTGAACAGGCACTATTAATGGCCGATAAACTTTCAGAAAAACTTCCTGTTAAAATTCATTTATTGCATGTAATTGAAGTCGGGAAATTTAATGAAGGTGGCATTCCCAAATTATCAGAAGCAATTAATCTGGCACGTGCTCTTTTCAAACCTTTACAAAATACCGGCAGAAATATTGAATTTTATATTAAAACAGGAGTGTTAACCGATCAGATTCATCAGGCAGCATCTGAAATCGAAGCTGATTTGATAATCATGGGAACAAAGGCCAGCGATGATTTTACCAAACTCAGATCAGGATTGGATGCACAGCATGTAACCGGAAATCTTAAGGTACCGGTTATTAAGTTGAAGCCCGGAGCTGACAATATCAATTTGAAATTGGCAAATATTCTCTTGATAACAGATTTTGAATATTTTGGTAAAGGCAGACAAATCAACCTTATTAAAAGAATCGCAGAAGCTTTTAATGGTACCATCCACTTATTGCAAATATTAAAAGAACGAGATGAGCGCTACATTGATCTCATAGAAGCTCAAATGAAATTCTTTGCAGAGGAACATCATTTTGAACGCTTTGAAATACACCTTTATCGTGATTATCCACTTGCGAGCAGTATGGAAAATTTTAGCAAAGAAGCGGAAATGGATATGGTCTGCATCAGAACTCAGGGTAAAAAAGGTATTGAACATTTACTTTTTGGTAGTATTACCAAATGCCTGGTCAATAATGTCAATAGACCCATATTAACCTTTAGATTAAGACAAAATGCTTGAATTACTTATTATACAGCCTTGGGGAAGGTATGCCCTTAAGCAGCTGGACTGTTATTAGGGGGTTCTTCTCTTACTTGGCTCTAAGACTAATGTAAGCTCTCAGTTTCTGGTAATTCTGATAATAAAAAATAACAATCACTGTTCAGGTAGGAAATCAAGAAGGATCAGGTCCTTAATGAAAAACATAGGATTATTGGGAGGCCTTTTATTTTTTTCATTCAATGGAGGCTTCCAATATTCTATGGACGAAATAATAAAAATCAAAAGGCAGTAAACATATAAAGGCAGTTTAACCTTATCACTAAGCATAAATAAAAGAAAAACTATTCTAAAAATATAAAGTATGAAAAAGGTATCAATCCTCGTAATTGCTATTGTTTTGGTTGCCCTGATTAACCCAGTTATAGCCCAGCAATTTACTAGGCCGTTTACCGGAGCAAAAGCTGCACATAAAAGCTATAAAGCCCTTTACGTCCTAAATAGTGGAGATGAAAAAAAGATTACCGGTACACTTAAAAACATAAAAAATGTATTTGAAGATCCGCGTTTGCAGGGGAAGCTTGAAATAGAATTAATTGTATTCGGCGATGGAGTAAAGGTTTACGAAAAAGCGGGCCCTTTTGAACAGACTTTGAAAGATCTGCAGGCAAAAGGAGTAATTCTCGCCCAGTGCGAAAATACAATCAAGGAACGGCAGATAGACAAATCCACCTTGTTCCCTTTCATTTCTTTTGTTCCCACTGCAAACGGAGAAATTATTATCAGGCAGTACCAGGGCTGGGCCGTCGTACATCCTTAGTAAAACCTGTTGCACTTTTAATTTACATTAATTTAAAAATATAGTTATGAAACATCTGCCGAAAGTACTATTGCTAACATTCTTTTTTATGACGACAACTGTTAAAGGACAGGATCACCGCTATGATCCGCCATGGAACAAACCGCCTGAAAGTACCGTTCAGTTTACCGTACCCGGAGTTGATAATGTGCCTGACTTGTATGGAGATATCAATGATCCTCAACTGGTGATATTCTTAGGTGGAAATCCATTTATGTTGCTGGATGACCTGCTTGCTGCTTTTAGAAAGGAACACCCGCAGTATCAACGGATTTTTGTAGAAACCCTTCCGCCGGGAATCTTGGCTAAACAAATTGAAAGCGGAAGTATAGTTATCGGGAATATGAGAATAAGCCTGAAACCTGACATATATATTGCCGGCAAGGGACGTATTGAAGAAACACCTCAATGGTTTAGCAGAACCGAGATGTTCGCAAAAAACCGTTTATCCATCATGGTAAGGAAGGGTAATCCCAAAAACATAAAAGGTTTGAAAGATTTGGGACTCAAAGATGTCAGGGTAAGTATGCCTAACCCGGCATGGGAAGGAATTGGTAAGCGTATCGAGGAATCGTATGTTAAAGCGGGTGGCGAAAGCCTAAAGAAGATGGTCATGGAAACCAAGGTAAAAGACAGCACAACCTTTCTTACCCAAATTCATCATCGCCAATCGCCCATGCGGATTTTGTACGAACACTCTGATGCGGCACCGGTTTGGTACACGGAAGTACATTATCAGAAAATGATCGGGAATCCGGTAGAAGAAGTAAAAATCCCGGCCAGCGAAAATGTGGTCTCTCAAAATGTAGCGGGGCTATTGAAAAAAGCACCCAATCCCGTGGCGGCAAAGTATTTCATGGATTTTTTGATAAGCCTTACGGCAAAAGCCATTTACAAAAAATATGGATTCATTACCGATTAGCACATTTGCTATGAAATAATATAGCCGTAAAGGTTGTGACTGGACCAGAAAAGAAATGGATAGCAGAAGCAAAAGAGAATGCTGATATAGTATTTGGTGTGGGGCAGAATATATCCTTACTCAGTTTACTGCAGATCATCCTAAATTGATTGATGCTTCCTCCCGCAACGAGCTCTACAAAAGAGCCGCTGCTATTTTGGTTCGACCCTGCAATCCTAAAAATATCCGAATGTAAAAGATCTCGCCAATCCCGGCATTAAACTTTTAGATGTAAACGGTGCAGGGTCAATTTGGTATGTGGGAAGATATTGCAGGTAATCAGAACCTGATTGCGGAAATTCAAAAAAATATAGGAAAGTCTTTTGCCAATAGTGCTTTAGGAATTGAAGCCTGGAAATCGGATAATTTATACGATGTCTGTATCGGCTATGCTTGCTGGTACATAGTTTAAAGGATGTAACAGATCTGGTTAAAATTCCGAAAAAACAAACGGTATACCGCGGTACTCCCGTTTCTATAAGTGCCATTACAGATCAGAAAGAAGTCGCATCGGCTTTTATAACGTTCATGAAATCTCCCGCTGGTCATACTATTTTTAAACAGTGGGGCTGGGAATAACCTAATCTTATGAAATTATCAATCGCTTATTTAAATGATGTACATGGTTACATGGAACCTCATCCTGAAGTTTTTTATAACGCAGAAAATCGGGAAATTAAAACAGCGGGCGGATACTCCCGAATCTACAGAATGATAAAGGGTATCCGGAGGCAAAATCCAAACACACTGGTTTTTGACGGTGGCGATACGTTTCATGGAACATTACCATTAGTCGAGTCAAAAGGCGAAGCTATTGTACCTGTCTTAAACAAAATTGGATTTAATGCCATGGTTGGACATTGGGACTTTGCTTACGGCCCTGTTCAATTGTTAAATCTGAACGGTCAGCTTAATTATCCGGTTTTAGGCATTAACGTTTACGGGAATGAAGGAAAACTTTTTCTTAAGCCCTATACTATAGTGGAAGTTGAAAATACCAAGATTGCTGTTATTGGAATATGCTCCAATATCATTGACAAAACAATGCCCGAACGGTTCAGTAAGGGATTAAAAATAACTGAGGGAACAGAAGAACTGCCTAAGTACATAGAGGAAGTAAAGGGTAAAGGGGCCGATCCTGTTTTTTTACTTTCTCACAACGGATATCCCCAGGATGTTAAAATGCTTTCCGGGATTAAAGGAATTGATGTTTGCCTGAGCGCACATACCCATAATCGATTATTTGAACCCACTATGGTTAATGGCACCATCCTTATTCAATGCGGATGCCATGGTTCGTTTTTAGGTCATTTACAGCTTGACATTTCAGACAACCGCATTCAAAGCTATCAATACGAACTTATTCCGGTTACGGAATCTGTTGACCAGGATAAGGAAATGGATGAAATGATCGCGGCAATCATGAAACCTTATCAAGATTTACAGGTAGAAACTATAGGTCATACTGGTGTTTTATTGGACCGTTATAATACGCTTAACTCCTCTATGGATGATCTTTTATTGCATGCGATAAAGGATGCCACCTCCGCTGAGCTTGCATTTTCAAATGGATGGCGTTATGGAGTTCCGATCCCCCCGGGCCGCATCAGTAAATGGGATTTGTTTAATATAATCCCCATGAATCCACCCGTTTCTATTGTGAAACTTACTGGAAAGGAAATCCTCAATATGCTTGAAGAAAACCTGGAACGCACTTTTTCTGCGGATCCAATGAAGCAAATGGGAGGTTATGTAAAAAGATGCCTGGGTCTAACTGCTTATATAAGGATTGAAAATCCAAAAGGGCACCGGATACAAGATATCTATATTGGGAAGGAACGTTTGAAACATGATGAAACTTACAAATCAGCTTTTGTCACCCAGCAGGGTGTAGCCGCTAATTTGGGAGCTAACAGAGTTGATTTACCTTTTACAGTAGTGGAAGCTTTAACGCATTTTTTACAAAAAAACAATCCTTACAATCCGGATAAATCACAAGTATTCTCTTTAATTTAGTAAGGAACGATATTTAAGAATCAGAGTATTTACCCTTAGCTCGCTTCTTCTTCGTACCTGCAAACACTGGCTGAACTGGATGACTGGAATGGAAAATTCTCTTCCAGCCGCATACAATTAACGGAAGTAGTACCAATACAGCCTGAAATACTACTTAGCACTTGCAATTATCCCAGCTCCCTGAGGCTGGGACAATTTTTTTTATACTTTCGGGCGACTTAATGCAGCCATTTAATAAAGTTGCGTTGAACCTCTACTTTGCCCTGCTGTTCCAGTTTCTTTAACAAGCGTGATACAACTTCCCTGGAAGTAGAAAGATCATTGGCAATTTCCTGATGAGTGAAATGAAGTTCATTGGTCTGAAGTACTTCATGCTGCTTTTTCAAATAAAATTCCAATCGCTCATCCATTGCTTTAAAAGCGATATTATCAATCATCACCAGGAGTTCTTCATATCGCTTGCGATAGGTGTCCATCACAAAATAATACCAGGTTTTGTAATCCCGCATCAGCTCATCCATTAAAGGAAGCGGAATAAGTAGGGCTACAGTTTCTTCTACTGCTTTGGCCATAACCTCACTGGTTTCCTGTCTGGCTGCGCAGATCATGGAAAGAGCACATGCCCCCCCCGGTTCTATATAATACATAAAAAATTCACTGCCTTCTTCCCTTTGGCGGTATAACTTCACACGGCCTTCTACGATAATCATTGTTGAGCGAAAATACTGGCCCATTTGCATCATTACGTCACCTGCACTAAATTCCTTAATACTGCAATTGGCTATCAATTTTTCCTTTAGGGCAGCCTCGAAATGGGCGAAAAACTTATTGATATAATCCGCAACTTTTATTGTATCATCCATAATATCTCTTTAGAAATGTCACTATTTATTATAATGTTGTCGAACTGTCCGGGTAGGGTCGCTTCTTTATAGCCACCTTCTTCAATTCCCTTAAGCCACTAAATCACTTTATACCGGATCGCTTTTATCATCCTCCCATACACAAATAGTTTTGCCATTGCTGAGTAAGTATACTCGCGGTGAAATTCCCTTTCCGATTTCAGTTGTTAATTCTTGTTCAAAATTCATAAACTCGATAAGACTTTTTTCTGCCAGGCCACAACTGTTATGCCCTTATTTTGAGCCATGCTCACATCCCGGCCTGTACCCAGTTTTTGCTCAGGCTTGTTTCCAGAGGAATAATAAATATCACTGTTTCTCCTCCAGGCAGCAGAAACGATTTCGCTTTCATTAATAGCTAGACCTTCCCCATCCATCGGGCAGGCATTTAGCTGCCAGATTCCTTTTCCCGATTTATTCGGTAAGCTGAATGTTTCCCCGTTATTGTCCGAAACGGCATAATAAATATCTCTGGAGCCCATCAGTCAGTCGCGGAAACCAATGACGAGTTTATTATTATTGAACGAGATATTGCGTTTACAATATTAGCAAATATGTTCATCAGGAGACTGGTAACCCAAGAGGTTCTTATTCCAGGTCTTTGATTTCCCATTATCATTTCGTTCATACTGAAGGAAAGACCTCGGTTCAAAAGCTTTCGTTCTGTGACTATTGTCGCTGAGCTCGAATGTTTTTTAAGGCCGCATCTATACAGGTTTTTCATAGGGGAGTTATATCCGTTTTCAAGAAAACAATTCTTTAGGTGTAACGTAAATAAGTAATATAGTCACTCAAATTATTAGACAATGAAAAACAGCTTATTAATTTCAGGAATATTCCTTGCAATTTCTGGTTGTGGAGGAAAAAACACAGGCTCCAATGTGGATGTTCCCGGGAGTGACAAGGATGCAAAGTCAAAAACTTTAGAGATTGGCGCTGATCTTTTGCAAAGTAAATCGCCGCTAAAGAAAATCAACGCCTATCTCGACGGCTTTCACTTTTATAATGGGAACATAAACGCCCAAATGGAGGCACATCATTATGTTTCCCAGTTAAATGAAGATTTTCATCAGGCAATAATTTACGACGGCAATGATGAAGACGCAAAGATTATGGGTGTCGAATACATTATTTCCGCACGTTTGTTTAAAACTCTTTCGGATGAAGAGAAAAAGTTATGGCATTCGCATCATCATGAGGTAAAGTCGGGTACTCTTATTGCACCTGGAATACCGGAAGTAGCAGAGCACGAGCTGATGGAGAAGTTAGTTTCTACCTATGGGAAAACTATACATACCTGGCATACCGACCAGCAACGAACCTTACCTATAGGCTCCCCAATGATTATGATGGGGTTTACGAAAGACGGACAGCTCCATCAGCAACTTGTTGAAGAAAGAGACAAACGCTTTAATATCTCTACAGCTGAAAAGAAGAAAAACCGTCAGGATATTCCGATGCCTAAAGTAGACCCACTTGCAAATGCCTGGGAGAAAGGCCAGCTAAGGCAGTTCATCATAACCACCAAAGTTGACAGTGCTATGCATAAGCATCAGGGCCCGCCACAAAAAGAAGATAAAGACTCGCCTCAGCGTTGATGATGTAAAAAAGATAATCGCCACGATCCCCGACGGCTATTTCAAAGCTAAACTCTGTCCAGCACTTAAGATCAGTAGAACCTGATGCCGCTTTAATTGGTGTACGCACTCCGGAAGAATTTGCAGGAGGAATTATTGAAGGAGCAATAAATAATCCTATGGACGAATAAGAGATCCGCTTGCAGAAATGCCCACTGATAAATTTTCTTTATATTTTATGCCAGCAGCGAATGCGCGGCTACTTGGCACAACGAACTCTTGTTCAGGATGGGTTTGAGAATGTTTCCAATCAGATACACTGGGCTTAAATTAGGCCGTGGGAAGCATTGGATTTCTAACGATTCTGTCAACAGTAATTATCCAGGTCAGAATGCATTGCAACGTAAGAATTGAACTGCGCTTTTACTAAACAACCTTCCGCCATACTGGCAATTTAAGAAATTGCCGGACATCAGGAATAACGCCTGGCTAAGTGTGCCGGCCTTCTGTCCTGATTGTATTAGCTATATTTATCTCATAAGAAATTGACTGCTCACAATTATGATAATAAACCGCATTTCATGAAAAATAAAGCCATTCAGACTGAAATAGACGCCAGTTATTTATATCAAAAACTAGCTGAGCATGAAGAAGACGACACGATTGCCAGCGTCTTCAGGCAAATGAGCGATATTGAAAGAAGTCATGCAGAAGCGTTTGCGGCGAAAGAAAACCTAAGTTTAGAAGATTTAATTCGACCCTCCTGGAGGGCAAAAACGCTTAACCTCATTGGTAGGATTTTTGGCTATGACTATGTTCTTGGCGTTTTAATGGATAACCGAAAAGAGTATTTCCAATGCGGTGATCAGTGCCAAACAGAAGAACAAACTGAAGATCAGCGGCACCGAGACCACCCATGTCAAAATATTAAGGTCTATCCTTGAAAAAGAAGAAAAGGTAACGGGCATTCAGCTTTCAAAGTTTGAGTCGAGGCACCGTTCAGTTGGCGGAAACGCAATCAGGGCAGCGGTACTGGGTGGAAATGACGGGCTGGTATCCAACTTTAGCCTGGTGATGGGAATTGCCGGAGCTACCTCGGGTCAGGAAGGCGTTTTACTGGCAGGTGTTGCCGGTTTATTAGCCGGGGCACTATCAATGGCCTTAGGAGAATGGATCTCCGTAAAGAGCTCGCAGGAACTGTACGAAAACCAAATGCAGATAGAAATGGAGGAGCTGGAAACTAATCCTGAAGGCGAAAGGAAAGAAATAGCTTTAATCTATATAGCTAAGGGAATTCCTGAAGCCCAGGCTCATCAGATGGCTACTGAGATCATAAAAGATACATCGGTGGCCCATGAATTATTGGTTCGTGAGGAATTAGGGATAAATCCTGAAGAACTAAAAGGGTCAGCCATTGAGGCGGCGGTCTATTCCTTCATCCTGTTTGCGCTAGGTGCCGTTATTCCGGTACTTCCCTTTATGTTTACCAGCGGAATGCAAGCCGTATTGATCAGTGTAGCCTTCAGCGCCGTGGGTTTGTTTTTAATTGGATCCGCAATTACCCTGTTTACCGGCAAAAGCGTCTGGTTTTCGGGCTTTAGGCAGGTGATATTTGGTTTAGCTGCTGCAGCGGTGACATTCGGTATCGGGAGACTTATAGGAGTTTCATTGACTTAAAAAAAATTGTTATAAAGGATGAATGTATAAGCAATCTAGCTGTCAGTACTTTAATCTGTTCAATTTCCTCCTAAGTTTCGAGACCCTATAGCTTTGTAACATATGTAACCGAACTCTGCCATTGCATCTCAGATATTTGCATACATAATTTGCACACATGGAAATATTAGGATTCATATTGGCCGCTATAGTAGGCATCTCATTGGGTTTGATCGGAAGCGGCGGATCCATTTTAACAGTACCCATACTGGTCTATATAATGGGCGTTGATCCTGTGCTGGCCACCGCCTACTCCTTATTTATTGTAGGGGCCACTTCCCTGGTTGGCGGAGTTCAAAGCGCACTGCAAAAGCGAGTTGATTTCAAAACAGTGCTGATCTTTGGTATACCTTCCCTACTGGCAGTATATGCAACCAGAATGTGGTTGGTACCCATCATCCCAGCGGAACTTTTTTCAATCGGCAGTTTTGTTATTACCAAACCGATAGCCCTGATGCTCTTGTTTGCGGTGGTAATGATCCTTGCTTCGGTGAGTATGATCAGGCCCGGAAAAAATAAAGAGAGTGATGAGAATGGGCCCCTGTCCTACAACTACCCGATGATCTTACTTGAGGGAACTGGTGTAGGTATACTGACCGGAATGGTAGGTGCGGGCGGCGGTTTCCTGATTATCCCGGCACTGGTATTACTGGCTAAAATGCCGATGAAATTAGCGGTTGGAACTTCCCTGTTCCTTATAGCTATCAAATCATTAGTCGGTTTTATGGGAGACCTTCAGGGTAGCCAGGTGATAGACTGGAAGCTGCTTGGTGGTTTTACCGCTTTAGCTGTAATCGGTATCTTCGTAGGTATTGTATTATCTAAAAAGATCCATGGCGACAAGCTGAAAGTCGGGTTCGGCTGGTTTGTACTGGTCATGGGGATGTACATTATAGTAAAAGAAATATTCTTTCCCTCAATGGGAGGACATTAATGGTTGCTATCCTGGAGAAAGGAAATCTGGAGTATTGCTCCTATATTTTATTATTAACTTAGATAAATTAGATTAAGCAGTGTAATTTGAAAGAGTAGAAATTACTTACTGAATCGTAATCTGAATTAATATTTATCAATTCGAACAAACAATAGATCAATAAATCTTATGGCCTACAATCTAACAAAACAGGTAAAATATTCTTTCAATGAAGCTTTAGAAAAAACTATAGAGGCTTTGAATAAAGAAGGTTTTGGAGTTATTTCAGAAATAGACCTGAAAACTAAGTTTAAGGAAAAGTTAGATGTGGAATTTCGTGAGTACCGCATCCTGGGCGCCTGTAATCCAGCCCTTGCCCATCAGGCTATTGAGAAGGAGGATAAGATTGGTGTTTTGCTTCCCTGTAATATTCTCCTTCAGGAAAAAGACGAACAAACAGCCGAAGTTACGGCGGTAAATCCAATGGAAACAATGGCTTCGGTAAATAACCCAGAGCTGAAATCAATTGCCCATGAAGTAAGTCAAAGACTGCAAAGAGTGATAGACAGTTTGTAAACCCGTATAACAACATAATTACATTCGCTAGAGGCTTAACAAATTTAATTTCTTAGTTTTGCCGCAGTTACAATGTTGAAGCACCTAATAAATATCGATCGAAGTCAAAATAAAAAAACCAGACCGGTTTCTTTCATTTTGCTGGCGCTCTTTTTATTATCTGCCTGCCCTGTTAAAAAAACGATCAATCTTTGGTTATTTGAAAATGCGGGGGTTGAAAATTTAGCCCTGACAAAGAAAGTACCAACGGCAGGAAGCCATTTGATTTCAGACGCTGAACTCTGTAACGCATCTGACCAGGAAGTTTTCACAAATGATTCTTCCTCTCAGTCATCAAACACACCACTTTTTATATTTTCATTTTTTTTCCTGCTACCAGCTTTTTCGTTAAAAGCACTATTAGCTAAAAATCTCCATCACCATTTCCCCGAAGTCACCTTTTCTAAAGGCCTCACCCCTATTTATCTCAAAAATCGTCGTTTACTGATTTGATTTAATTTTTTTATCTCCTCTACGTTTTATTCGCTGTGTCCTTATGCAGTCGGAAAACTCAGATAAATAAATTATTCATTCCAGTTAACACAGATATATATGATAAAGCAACGGCTTTATCTGGCGGCCCTATTCTCTATAATCGTCAGTACTGAATCCTTTTCGCAAACCACAGAAGCATTTTCCCTGAAACAGGCCTGGCAAGCTGCTTTCGATAGTTATCCATCACTCGCCGAGAAACAGGCGAACTTTCAACTCGCTGAAGCTGAGAAACAGCAGGTAAAACAAACTTTTTTACCCTCTTTGCAGCTTCAGGTACAAAACTCATATGGAAGTTCCTCAGGCACTTCAGGGGCATTTTTCCCACTTCCCGGAACATTCAATGTGACCGGTCCTGTTGGTACCGGTACGGATGCGGCCTCATCGGGGAACATGTTTGGCTCGGCTCTGGCAGATTGGAAAATATTCGAATTCGGCCGGCGGCGGGTGGCTTTGAAAGCGGCTGGTTACGCCGTAAAGGAAGCCGGGAGTGAAATAAACGCAGCCAGACTAGAGTTGCAGATAAAAGTGTCACGGCTCTACATTAACATGCTTTACAATAAGGCGAAAGCAGATTGGGCCAGCCAGAATGCCGCCCGTGTTAAAAAGATCCTCGACCTTTCCGCCAGTTTAACTAGTGCCGGTCTGAAACCAGGTGCAGACACCCTGCTTGCCTCCGCCACTTACCTTCAAACACAGGCCGAGTTGAACGAATGGGAAGGTAAGATGTTGTCGAGCAGGATCCAGTTCACTGAAGTTGTTCCTGCTGCTCCACAAAATTCGACGATAGTAACCACTAGATTTCTGAACGCATCTACGGGTTTGCTCGCAGCAGATTCAGTTGGTAACAGCCATCCTTATCTGGACGGGATCAGCCAGCGAATCCTGCAGAATCAAGCCCTGCATGAGCTTTCTGCCCGTAAAATATTTCCCTCTATCTCGATATTAGGAGGAACGTCTTTCCGCGCAAGCGGTATCAGCGACGAGTTGGTAGATAATAGCTGGCCGGCCAGTTTCAACAATGGCACCAACAACTACCTGGTTGGTATCGGCCTTACCTGGAATATCAGCAATATTTATACAAGCGGCATCGAAAAGAAGATGGCCGCTCAGCAAGTGAATGCCAGCAAGAGTCGCTATGAGTTGAAGTTGTTACAGCTTCGTACAGGGTTACAGTCCTCAGAGTCACGCATTAGCACGCAAATAAAGCAAGTAAATAACACTTCCAGGGCTGTTGTAAATGCTCGTTCGGCCTATGAACTCTATTTATCAAGGTATGAAAACGGGTTGATCAATTTAATCGAGTTGCTTCAGATTGAACTGTTATTGCAGCAATCTGAAAAAGTAAATATTGAAGCCTACCAGCAATTATGGGATCAGGTGATCATTAAATCTGAGCTTTCAGGAAACTTCAGTGATCTATCCAATCAGTTTAATTAAGATACTACATGAATATTATACGGTTCGCTTTACGAAAGCCCACAACCATAATGGTTGCCATACTGGCAATTGCCTACTTTTCTTTTACTGCAATAAAAAAGATAAATGTCGATGTCTTTCCAGCCATAGAGTCTCCTGCAATTTACATCGCTATGCCCTATGGCGGACTTACACCCGCCTACATGGATGGCTTTATGGCTAACGAGTTTCAAAAGGTGCTCATCTTTGTCAGCGGTGTAAAGGACATTGATTTTAAGAGCATACAGGGCTTTACCCTGATGAAGCTTACCTTTTACCCCGGCTCTGATATGGCGCAGGCCGCGGCAGAGGTGTCAACCCAGGTATCCCGCGCCATGGGGTTTCTACCACCCGGAGCTGTCCCGCCACAAGTAGTTCGCTTTGACGGCAGCTCGTTACCGGTTGGTCAGCTGGCCTTTGAAAGCTCAAAAAGGTCAATCAACGAACTCCAGAATTTAGCTATGACTCGCGTAAGGCCCATGTTTGTTAATATCAGCGGGATTACTGCGCCTGCCCCTTTCGGAGCAAATGTTCGAACAATGGTTGTCAAAGTGAATCCCGAGCTGATGCAATCTTATGGCCTGTCAGCAGAAGAAATAACCACTGCTATAGCAAAGAATAATTTTCCTTCACCGGCCGGTAATATCCGTATCGGCGACCAGAACCTGATGAGTCCCGTCAATTCTATTGCTAAGGGACCTGAGGAGTTCTTGAATATTCCTGTCCGTTCGGGTTCTGGCACTACGATCTTTGTCAGAGATATTGGAACCGTTGAAGACGCAACAGACATTACCACCGGTTATGCAGTGGTAAATGGCAAGCGATCGGTTTATCTGCCAATTATAAAGAAAGCGGATGCCTCGACGCTTAAAGCGGTTGACAACTTGAAAAAGGCACTTCCCATGCTTAAAGCAGCCTTACCGGATGACGTGCAGGTAAAATATGTATTTGACCAGTCAGGGTATATAGAAAGGTCGCTGGATAACCTGATACATGAAGGAATACTTGGCGCAGTGCTTACCGGGTTGATGGTACTACTATTCCTTGGTGATAAACGGGGTGCCCTGATCGTAGTACTCACCATCCCCATCGCAATATTGTCGGCTGTGATTATGCTGTATATGTTTGGTCAAACGATCAATATCATGACACTTAGCGGGCTGGCTCTTGCTATCGGCGTACTGGTGGATGAGACAACAGTTACCATTGAAAATATTCACCAGCATTTTGAAATGGAGAAACCAAAGGAGAGAGCCATTCTGGATGCTTTATTAGAAATATCTATTCCAAAGCTGCTTATCCTCCTTTGTATTCTGGCCGTCCTGGTTCCATCATTTCTAATGACGGGGATTCCTAAAGACATGTTTCTTCCGCTTTCAATGGCTGTTGCTTTCGCCATGATCGCGTCCTTTATAGCCTCTCAAACCTTCGTTCCGATTATGGCAAACTGGCTGATGAAGCCTGAACAGTTCCATCATCATCAAGGAAGCTATAAGAAGAAGAAGCTGACACGTTTTGAGAAATTTAAGCGCCAGTATCTGCTGTTAACCAGAAAGTTCGATCGCAATACGTGGAAAGTACTGAGTGCTTATGCGGTCAGTGTTATTGTGATAGTGGTGCTTAGCGTAATGTCAATTGGAACAGACATTTTACCTGCCGGCAACAGCGGGGATATTCAGTTGAGAATTGCTGCACCGCAGGGAACAAGGCTGGAAAAGACAGAGAAATATTTGAAGGATGTAACAACGCTGATCCATAAGAATTTGCCTGAGGGTGCCATCAAGATCACTTCCTCTTTCGCAGGCTTACAGCCGTCGGCAACAGCAATTAATCCAATCTTTTTATTTACAAGTGCGTCACACGAGGCCGTATTACAGGTGTCCGTTGATCAGTATATATATGACCAACCGATGGTTGATCTGAAGGACCAGATCAGGAAAGATGTAAAACGTGAGTTTCCGGAACTCCAATTAACCTTTGAACCGATGGAAATGGTCGAAAAGATCATGAGCCAGGGTGCATCTACTCCCATACAGATAAAAGTAGCTGCCGGACCTTTGAAGGTGGCGGCTACCCATGCGGCAAAAATTGAAGCTGAGTTAAAGAAAAATACCTTCCTGCGAGACGTACATATCGCTGAGCCCCTTCAATATCCCGGTGTTCAGATTAATATCGATCGTGAACTTGCAGCTCAGTTTGGCTTAACCCTGCAAGATGTAACCAAAGCACTAACACTGGCCACATCGTCCACACGATTCACCAACAAAAACCTGTGGATGGACCCGAAATCCGGACTGGTCTTCCAGGTGCAATTGCAAATTCCTGAAAAAGACATGCAGTCATTGGAAAGCTTGCGTTCCCTACCCTTAAAATCCGGCTCTTTAAGACCAGTTCTGGAAGATGTGGCTCAACTGCAAATGATGAAACTTGCTGCTCAGGTGAACCGACAAGGGCCAAACAGGTATGTAACGGTTCTGGCCAATACCCATAAACAGGATCTCGGAGCTGCTTCAAAGGCAGTTAAAAAGGCGATTAAGGACGCCGGTGATCCACCCCGTGGAGTATTGATCAAAACCGAAGGAACCTTGCAATTACTTGACGAGACGTTGAGTGGCTTGCAGACAGGGCTGCTTGTCGCAGTGGTTGTAATCTTCCTGATGCTTGCCGGATTCTACCAATCCTTTGCATTGTCAGCGATTATTTTGTCGGTAGTGCCTGCGGTGCTCGCCGGCAGTTTAGTGATGCTGCTTTTATTCGGAAGCACCTTAAATCTTCAATCCTATATGGGGATCATCATGTCTGTCGGAATTTCAGTATCTAACGCGGTGCTCATGATAAATCAAGCCGAGCATAACCGATATCAAAGGGGATTGAACGCTCCGATAGCTTCCTTTTTAGCTGCATCGTCCAGATTGAGACCAATCATAATGACAACGCTGGCAATGATAGCCGGAATGATGCCGATGGCGGTGGGTATGGGAGACGGCGCTGAACAGGTTGCCCCACTTGCTCAGGCAGTAATCGGCGGGTTAATTTTTTCAACGCTGACCACTTTATTAGTTCTGCCGCATTTGTTCACATCGGCGCGGAACAATTCAACCCGAATAAGTAACTCGCTGGACCCTGATGATACAGAAAGCCAGTTTGCACTTGATCAACATATAAAAGAAAGAACCATTTTAACAAACTAACCTTATGTACTTTAAAAATATCCTAGTATTTATTATTACAATCAGTATTGCCGGGCTTTCAGCCTGTTCGCCGGGAGAAAGTGCTAATGCTAGTCGGGTTCCGGACGACAAAAAAAGCCTGGAGGTGGAAATAGTATACGCTATATCTGATCGTCCGGTATACTCACTCTCACTACCGGGTGAATTAAAACCTAATGAGCAAGTTGATATCTTTCCAAAAGCAAAAGGATTTATCAAACAAATATTTGTCGACCGCGGAAGCAAGGTAAAGAAAGGGCAGTTATTGGCGGTATTGGAAGCCCCGGAAGTTAGCCAGCAGTATCTGTCGGTTCAATCCGATCAGCGAAAATTGTATGAAGATTATCAATATAGCAGGCAGGCTTTTCAACGTCTGAACAAGGCAGCACTAAAAAGCGGAGCCGTCGCGGAAATAGAACTTGATCGGGTCAGAGCGAAGTATCGGAGTGACAGCGCTGCCTACATGGCGGCTAAAGCAAAGACCAGTGCTTCCGGACAATTAGAAAAGTATCTTCGAATCACCTCTCCTTTTGACGGGACGATCATGGATCGGAATGTTTCTGTTGGTGCCCTGGTAGGCGAAAACAATCAGAAGCCCTTGTTCTCTCTTGCTCAGCAGGATGACCTGCGCTTAATGGTCGCCATTCCGGAAAAGCATGCTCAATCAATGAATCCGGAGACAAAAGTGACCTTTACTGTGTCTGGCAGACCGGGAAAGGTATATAATTCAAAGCTGTCTCGAAATAGCGGTCTTCTGGACGGGACAGCCCGGGCTATAATGGCCGAGTTTGACGTTGAGAATTCCTCACAAACGTTAAAAGGCGGCGAATATGCCCAGGTTAACCTTAAACTGCAAAGACCAGATTCCACTTTATGGGTTCCGGCAACAAGCTTAATTCATACCCAGACCGGCATCTTTCTGCTCACACTGCAAAACGGGAAAGTTCAACGTGTGCCGGTTATTGAAGGTACACGGCGTGATTCTTTGCAGGAGGTGTTCGCCAATATTAGTGTCAAAGATCAGATTGTGAAAAAAGGTTCCGAAGAATTGGAAGAAGGAACGGCAGTCTCAATAAAAAAGTAAGAATAGTATAAATCGAAAATCATGAACATAATTAAAAGTTTAAAATCAAATATTGGGTTTGTTATCACCCTTATCTTCATTTCTATCCTGGTATTTAGTCCGAAGGCTAAAGGTCTTCTGATGACCGGAATGGTCAGAACCGGATTGTTTGATGCGGATATAACTGGCTTAGAACCGAAGCCTGGGGCTGTACCTACCGCTGAAACAACCGGCGAAAATTTACCAGTTGTTTCATCCGCACTCTTTACATCGTCGGAAGGGATTACCATCGATTTGGCCAGGTTAAAGGGTAAAGTTGTATTTCTGAATTTCTGGACTACCTGGTGCCCTCCCTGCATTGCAGAGATGCCATCAGTAAATCGCCTTTACAGTAAGTTTAAGAATAACAAAAACGTGGTCTTTGTGCTGGCAGATGCTGATGGTAAACTTGAAAAGTCCACCGCTTTTATGAAGAAGAAAAAATACGATCTACCGGTTTACATCCCGACAGGGGAAATACCCGAACAATTATTTCGGGGAAGCCTACCGACAACGGTCATTATTAATGCAAGAGGAGAAATTGTGTTTGCGCATGAAGGGATGGCTAATTATGATACACCGGAGATGGAAAAGTTTCTAAATGAGTTGTCAAAGTAAACTTGGTTTGCTTTCTCCGGCACAGCAATAAGCTTTTACAGACAACGATCCGGACGGCGGTGAATATTCGTCGCCGCCGGTCCGGATCTTTCCAATCAAAGACGTAGATAGAGAATAGCATTTTTGATAGACTGTCATCAATGCGAGCGCACTTGCAGGAATATGGGAGTATTAATTTTATTCACACTATTAAGCTAATTGATCACCCTACTGGAAGTGTCTTTTTAGCATTTAAATAGAATCTAGTTTCGTTCATATCAACTGAATTTTCAGACTATTTCGAGAATCTATTCTTAACTTTAATAAGAAAGCGCCACTTACCTGGATGTCCAATTTGAGCATTTCTTTTAACCGGTGGTTTTTATATTGCTTAAAAATCCCGAATGTAACTTTTGTTACCTCTAGAACCTTACCCAACAGTTAAATTTATACTTAGCTTATTTAACCAATTACATGCGTGCATGCATATTGGGACTGGTTAAACCGATTAAAGCGTATTGGAATGTCTGGAAATCAACTAAAAGTAGAAATTGAGAAGGCTATCCTCAGCATTTCTCGTTCGGTGGTCATTATCGCTGGCCTGTTTATCGTTGTTGCCCTTGTTTTTATAGGGACTTTGATAGATTTAGGTATGCGGACTGGTCAAAGCTCTCATGCGCCGACAGATCAACCGTCTTTATCAGGGCCTGCCGTATCTCCCGTGGCAGCACAGCCTCAATCTGTAGAGGTCTCAACTACGCTGTGGAACGCTCCGGAAGCCAGCACATTGCCCGCCGGAAAGGCTGGTGAGGAAATCCTTTACGGCAAAGATCTCATCGCTAACACTTCCGCTTATTTCGGCCCCAATGGCAAAGTTGCAGCCATTAGTAATGGAATGAACTGCCAGAATTGTCACCTGGATGCCGGTGCAAAACCCTGGGGTAATAATTATTCGGCCGTATATTCTACCTACCCTAAATTCAGGGCCCGTTCAGGCACCAAAGAAACTATAGTAAAACGAATTAACGATTGCTTTGAACGCAGTTTAAACGGCCGGGCACCAGATAGTGCCGGCAAAGAGATGAAAGCAATGCTGGCCTATATGCAGTGGCTGGGCACCGGTATCCAAAAGGGGCAAACCCCCGAAGGTGCCGGAATTCAAAACCTGGTTTATTTAGACCGTGCAGCCGATCCTAAGAAAGGGGCAATCGTTTACAGTGGTAAATGCCAATCCTGCCATGCACAGAACGGCGAAGGATTGGCAAATCCGGATAAAACCGGTTACCTCTACCCTCCTTTGTGGGGAACACACAGCTACAATGACGGGGCCGGCTTATTCAGACTTTCAAGGTTCGCCGGTTATGTTAAAAACAATATGCCTTTAGGGACCACTCATGATAACACACAGCTTAGCAATGAGGAAGCGTGGGATGTTGCAGCCTACGTGAATTCACAAACCCGCCCTCATAAAAATCAGAAAAACGACTGGAAGGATGTCAGTAAAAAACCCATAGACTTTCCGTTCGCTCCCTATGCCGACAAGTTTTCTGCGGCCCAGCATAAATATGGACCCTATGAGCCAATCGAGAAATTTTATAAAAGTGCCAACTGACCGAATATATCAGGTCAACAAAAATCAACCAACAAAACCAAAGTCAATGTCAAATACTAAAACTTTAAGTTGTGATTGTAATACAAGACGCGATTTTATAAAAACTGCCGGTCTGGCGGGACTTGCTTTAGCAGGTCTTCCACAGATCGCCTCTGCCATCACGGGAGATGATTATCAGGAGAGGGAAATATTAAGAAGCAAGACATTGCAAAATGGTAAAGCTCAACGGATCACTTTACTGCATACAGCAGATATTCATTCTCAGCTGGATACTCATGATGAGTTTTTTTGGGAAGGAAATCAGCCCGTGTACAAAAAGCGCGGTGGTTTTGCTGTCCTGCAAACGATGCTTCAGACTTTGAAGGCACAAAATCCGGGGAATACCCTGATCATTGATGGCGGCGATTGTTTCCAGGGCGGTGGCGTCGCTTCTTTAAGTGAGGGACAGGCCATCGTACCCTTGATAAATCAAATGGGCTACGACCTTATCCTTCCCGGCAATTGGGAGGTTGCTTATGGCAAGGAGATGATGCGCAAAGACCTCGGTAATTACCAGGCTCAGAAAATTTGCGCGAATATGTTTCACGATACGAAGGATCGTGAGAATGGCGAATTAATGTTTCCCCCTTACTGGACTACTTTGCTGGCGGGGATCAAAATAGGTTTTATTGGATACAATGATCCTTTAACTCCAAAGCGCCAGTCGCCGGCATACAGTGAGGGTATAAAATTCACAAAACCGGAACTGAATGTGGCAAAATATATTCGCTATCTGAAGGATTACGAAAACTGTAAAATGGTATTCCTTGTAACCCATATAGGCCTGGCCCAGCAGGTGGATCTTGGTAATAACAAAGAAATTGAAGGAGTGGATTATATCCTGGGAGCCGATACTCATGAACGGGTACGCGTGCCGATTGACGCTAAATATGCTAAGGTTACAGAACCCGGAGCTTTTGGGTCTTTCATCTCAAAACTCGATATTGTTATAGAAGACGGAAAGATAAAAGATCATAATTACCAGTTACTGGATGTAGATCCTTATAAATACAAGCCCGATACGACCATGTTAGGCCTTGTTGGGAACGCCAAGGAGCCTTATAAGCACCAGCTAAATAAAGTGATCGGCAAAAGTACAGTCCCTCTTGTGAGGTACTATGTTCTGGAAAACCCGATGGATAATATGATTACAGATGCCATCATGTGGAAATTTAAGCCAGATATTGCGTTGAGCAATGGCTTCCGTTTCTGTCCGCCATTGGTACCTGATCCTAAGACCGGTACGTCGGAAATTAATGTTGATTTCCTATGGAGCATGCTCCCTGTAGAAAGTGATGCTAAAGGAGGAAAAATTACCGGTCAACAATTAAGCGACTGGCTGGAAAAGGAATTACACAATGTATTTTCAGAAAAACCGTCAGAACGTTTTGGCGGATGGGTAGTACGTTTTAGCGGTATGGAAATCAATTTCACAGCGTATCATGAAAAAGGGAAACGACTGAACTGGGTAAAAGTAAAAGGTGAACCTCTAATCAAGGATAAACTCTATAGTATTGTAGCATGTGAGCGTGAAGGAGATCCGGACGATACACTATGCCGCGTAGAGAATGTGAAAAACGCCAAAAAGCTTGGTTCTACATTGCATCAGATAATGACGGAATACCTGGCCGTCCATTCCCCTGTGTCACCAAAAATTGAAGGAAGGGTAACCGCAACTGATGTGCCGGCCGATTTATTATCACAACTGGAAGGCTATGACTATAAGTTTGTTTAAAATACCTGAAAAAAGCAGCAATATAAAATCGAAGAGAACATGATCATCAAAAAACTGGCGACGCTTTTTATTGTTGCCCTGTTAATTAACATAGCGCAAACAGCAACCGCCCAAAGTTCCAATAAAATCTTTCATGGAGCAGAGGCAACCTTAAGTAGCTATAAAGCACTTTATATTTTAAATGATGGAAACGAGAAAAAGATAAAGGCAACTTTCAAAAACATTAAGAACGTATTGGAAGACACCCGCTTAAAGGGAAAACTTGAAATTGAACTGATAGTTTTCGGGGATGCCGTGCAAGTTTACGCTAAGGATGGACCTTACGCTGGCGCAATGAAAGATCTTCATTTGAAAGGTGTCATTCTTGCTCAATGCGAAAATACCATCCGGGAAAGAAAGATTGATAAAAGCAGCCTTTTACCCATTATTTCATATGTACCGAGCGCCGCAGGCGAAATAATCATACGTCAGCACCAGGGCTGGGCTGTAGTACATCCTTAACCGTAATATTATTTATGATCTGTTGTGCCTAAAAACTTGAATAGATCAAAGAACATATATCAGCTATCTATGTTTTTTTTTGAGAAACACTCCAATGGCAACGCAAAATGACAGAGTTAAGAAGAATTCTCCCGATTCTTTAAATCAGGAAATCGAGCAGGAGCTTAGGGATAATATCAGATACTACTCCAGGCTTAATACAGCTGATATAAACGCCAGAATCAAAGAATTGGAGAAAGAATGGTATATGGATAGAATGCTCATCACCAATGCGAGCGCGCTCGCAGGAATTGGAGTAGTACTTTCGGCCACAGTTAATAAGAGGTGGCTGATCTTACCCGGAGTGGTTTTAACTTTTCTGCTGCAGCATGGTTTACAGGGATGGTGCCCGCCACTCCCACTTTTCAGGAAAATGGGAGTCCGGTCTTTCAAAGAGATTGACCGGGAGAGGTTTGCACTTAAGTATGCTAGAGGTGATTTCGACGGTCTGAATGACGGTCCATCTACAGATCCGGAAAAACTGTTCCAGGCAGTGTCGAAGTAAGATCTTAAACAGAAGGGTTAAATTCTTTTCTATAACGGCAGCGCTGCTCGTTACATAGGCAAATTAACTGGCCAACCCTAAACGCAATTTCCCCGTCCTAACGAAGGTGCATTGAGCCTATCGATCAACTCAGAAATCGTAAAAGTTGGTGCTTTTCTTAGAATGCTCCGGTATAACTATTAGCTCGATATCAGTGCACATTAAACAACTGCCGCGTTCGCTAATTCAATCGGAAACTCGTTATTACACATTGATTGTCAGGGCGCTTAAACCGGCTATTTGGCGTGGTAACAGCTTCGCCCGAATGCAACTAATGTTACCAACTTCCGACGAAGATCGTTGCATCTTTGTATATCAAATAACCAAAATTAAAGATTATGTTCTTTCAACACATTTACGACAAGAGCCTTGCACAGGCCAGTTATTTTATCGGCTGTCAGAAAGCCGGAGTAGCCGCAGTTATTGATGCAAAACGGGATGTGGATACATACCTTGAAATAGCGAAGGCTAACAATATGAAAATTACGCACGTGCTGGAAACCCATATACATGCTGATTTTCTTGCAGGCTCCAGAGAGCTGGCTCAACTAACCGGTGCCGATATGTATTTATCTGACGAAGGCGGTGAGGGCTGGGAATATGAATTCCCGCATATCGGTTTAAAAGACGGCGATAAGATTACCCTTGGAAACCTGAGCTTTGATGTAATGCATACCCCCGGACATACTCCGGAAAGCATCAGTTTCTTACTAACCGATAATCCGGCTATTAACAAACCGATCATGTTTTTTACAGGCGACTTTGTTTTTGTCGGAGACATAGGCCGGCCAGACCTGCTTGAGAAAGCAGCGGGCATGAAAGGCACACAAGATATTGGGGCTAAACAAATGTTTCAGTCTATCAACAAATTTGCTGCCCTACCGGATTATGTACAGGTTTGGCCTGGTCACGGTGCCGGATCGGCGTGCGGCAAGTCACTTGGATCTGTACCAAGTACTACTGTCGGTTATGAAAAGTTAAGAAATTGGGCATTTCAATTTGCCAATGACGAAGCGGGCTTCACAAAGTATCTTCTTGAAGATCAACCCGAGCCGCCGAAATACTTTGCAATGATGAAGAAGCTAAATAAAGTGGAGCGGCCTTTAATAACTGAAGTACCGCAGCTTAAAAAGCTTTCGGCAGATACTTTAAAAGAAAACCTTGCAAAAGGCATGAAACTCATTGACGCACGCGACAAGGCAGACTTTGCAGCAGGTTTCATCCCGGAGAGCATCAATATTCAGGGAAATAATTCATTCGCCACATGGGCGGGTTGGTTATTAAAATATGATGAGCCTTTTATGTTGCTGGCTGACGAATCACAGCTGGAAGATTTGACCCGTAAGCTGATGCGTATTGGTTTGGACAAAATTGAAGGTTACATTCCTGGCACTTCTACCTGGACAGAAAGCGGTGGCATTTTAAACCAGGCGAATGTCATTTCACTGGAAGAAACCAAGCGTCTGATCCAAAACAACGGAGTCCAGGTAGTTGACCTTCGAGGTGCTACGGAATATAAAGAGGGACATATTGCGAAAGCGGATAACGTTTTCGTCGGTACCCTGCCAGAAAACCTGGATAAGATCAGCAAAGACCAGCCAGTGATCATTCATTGCCAAAGTGGCGACCGTGCAACCATTGGTTATTCTGTACTTGCCCGTAACGGATTTAATAACGTGGCGAATTTCTCAGGAAGCATCAACGAATGGGTTGGTGCCGGGGAACCGGTTGTCAGCGAGGGCTAACAAGACAATAGTGGCTGCCGTTACAAAGCGGCAGCCAATCAATGGTCCCACTCATTGTAACCTATGTTACCGTTAAGCGGTGAAACAGCCGGTATATTTGCACTAACAGAGAGAAAACATAGTAAATAAAAGCAACAAAATGAAAGATACAATCCTCCAAAATTGGACAATCGTCAGATTCATCCGCCTCTTGATTGGCATCGGGATTATTGTGCAGGCAGTGGTTCTTCAAGACTTACTGCTGGGTGCTGCTGGTTTATTATTCGGTGGAATGGCGCTTTTCAATGCCGGTTGCTGTGGTACTGCCGCTTGTGCTGCTCCTGCCCGGAAGCCTGGGAAATCAATAAATGGAACCAGTTATGAAGAAGTGGTTTAACAAGAACGCGCATTTTCTGGCCGGCGCTATACTGGGCACAATCGCGGGTTTCTTTTACTGGCAGCAGGTAGGATGTAATTCGGGCACCTGCGCTATTACCTCCGATCCGATAAACAGCAGCATTTATGGTGCAGTGATGGGCGGCTTAGTAGCAGGAATGTTTAAGAAAGAAAAGAAAGCTGAAGTGATCACCGAAAAAAATATAGAGCATGACATTTAAAGAGATAATTAATTCTGACAAGCCAGTCCTTGTGGATTTCTTCGCAGAATGGTGCGGTCCATGTAAGGTTATGGCCCCTATCCTGAAAGATGTAAAACAGGAACTAGGAGAAGCCGCTACGGTTCTTAAGGTAGATGTGGATAAAAATCAGCAGGCAGCTTCTGATTACCAGGTTAGAGGCGTACCTACCCTCATCCTTTTTCAGAACGGCAAGCCATTATGGAGACAGAGTGGTGTAGTACAAAAGAGTAACCTACTTGCTGTAATTAAACAACACGCAAAATAAAATTTTAAATAATGAACATATTCAAACAGCTTTTTGGGGGTTCAGAACCTGTCAATCTGCAGGGAATTATTGACGACGGTGCATTCCTGGTGGATGTACGTTCACACGGCGAATTTGCTCAGGGCCATGTAAAGGGCTCGGTGAACATCCCACTCGATAATGTGCAAACCAGTTTAGCGCAATTCAAAGACAAGAAAAATATTGTGGTATTTTGCCGGAGTGGTAACAGAAGCGGTCAGGCCAAAGCAATTTTAGAGCAAAACGGTTTCAGCAATGTGGTCAACGGCGGTACCTGGGAAGATGTAAATCAACATGTAAAATAAGCGCCCAGCGCTTTAAAGCATTCGGAATATAGCTTGCAATGACATAGTGAGCTAAGGTTTTCCCTTCCAGACACATGCAGACTATAAATACTCAAGACAACAATAATATGGAAAGTTTAAAAATTCTCATTCCAACCGATTTCTCGGTACAAGCCGAATACGCCTACCTGATGGTAAAAAAGCTGGAAGAAAAAGTTGCTATTGAAGTTCATTTTCTCCACGTTATGGGTGTGCCTGATACGGTGTTTATGGACTCTTTAGGGCAGATTCAAACCTGCGGAGAAATTGATGTCAATTATGTTTTAACACAAAAAGAGATTGCGGAGAGAAAACTTTCAGAAATAAAAAGCCTGTATGGGGATCAGATTCATGCACACCTGGTATTAGGTAAGACTACTGATGCCATTTTGGATTTCTCAAATCAGAATCATTTTGACTTAATTGTCATGGGAACCAAGGGCGCATGGGGATTCTCGGAGACTGTATCGGGGTCGGAAACACAGATCGTTGCGCGCCGGTCAAAGACACCTGTGCTTTCATTAATGTGCGATCGGTCAGATTTAAGTATCAACAACATTTTATTTGTTCATGATTTCAGTAATCCGGTCAAAGAAGAGCTTACACTACTCCAAAAGTTGAGTAAAGCATTTGATATGAGAATCCATTTACTTCAGATAATCTCTGAGAAAGTGAAAGATAAAACTCCCGCTGTAGAGTCAAACATGAAAGCTTTCGCGAATCTAAATGACCTTAGCAATTATGAATGTCATTTAATAAACGATAAGGACGTTGAAAACGGGGTGATCCATTTTAATCAGATGCATGATATGGACCTGGTTTACATCGGTACACATGGTAAAGGCAGCTTGTTTCACCGCAGTGCAACCGAGAAATTGATCAATCATCTTTTTAAACCCATTATCTCATTCCATTTAAACAATAAAGTACAATCATGATAGATATAATTACACAAACATGGTCCTGGTGGTTTTCAGGTACCCTGATAGCGGGAATCATGTTTTTTCTTTTATTTTTTGGCCAGTCCTTTGGTTTTTCTTCCAATCTAAGAACCATTTGCGCCGCCAGCGGTCTTGGAAAAAAGGTTAAGTTTTTTGATTTTAACTGGAAATCCCAAATATGGAACCTGGTCTTCCTTGTGGGCGCTATTGCCGGCGGGTTCATCGCTAAAGAATTTTTGTCAAATGGCGGACCGGTACAGATTGCACAGTCGACTATTTCCGACCTTCAAGAGTTAGGTTTTGCCGCTCCGCAGTCCTTACAACCTGAGGAACTGTTCAGTCTGGAATCAGCCTTTTCACTGAAGGGTTTCCTGGTCCTCGCCTTCGGAGGCTTAATGGTGGGATTTGGTTCGCGGTATGCAGGTGGCTGTACCTCGGGACACGCGATCAGCGGTTTGTCTGATTTGCAGATACCATCACTGATAGCTGTCGTTGGTTTTTTCGCCGGTGGTTTAATAATGACATTTTTAATATTCCCGTTAATTTTTTAAGGATATGAAGTTTTTGAAATTTGGTTTACTCGGTATAGTCTTCGGAATTGTAATGGCAAAATCAGAAGCTATTTCGTGGTTTCGCATTCAGGAGATGTTTCGGTTTCAGTCATTCCACATGTATGGAATCATCGGAACGGCGGTAATATTGGGCGTTATCGGAGTTGCGCTGATTAAAAAGTATAAAATAAGAGACTATCATGGCAACCCTATTCAGTTCAGTCCGAAGGACAAATCACTTTGGCGTTACTTGTTAGGCGGATCAATCTTTGGCCTTGGATGGGCTCTAAGCGGTGCCTGCCCCGGACCGATGGTAGTGAATATAGGCTATGGCTTTTTATCAATGGCCATCGTGTTTTTCTTCGCGCTAGTCGGCACCTATTTATATGGCGTATTGAGAACTAAGCTTCCTCATTAAACATTAAAACGCTACTGGTATGACGGGTAGCCTCTGCTTAAGCTTATATCATTTCGCGCCTACATACAATAATGATAACTTTGATTAACAAGAATGGTATCCCCCATTCTTGTTTTTTGATTTGCCGCCTATGAGTACTTCAACTGCTTTCGATTCTACATTTGAACCCGCCCTGATTAAAGAAATGGCGGAATATGGGGAAGTGAAACACTATAAAGAGGGTGATATTATCATTGATTATGATAAATACATCCGCATGATGCCCATTATTGTGAAAGGCACTATTAAAGTGCTGCGAAAGGATGAAAGAGGAAAAGAGATACTTTTGTATTATCTGGAAAGCAGCGAAAGCTGCTCGATGGCCTATAGCTGCTGCGTGGAGGCTAAAAAAAGTGAAGTAAAGGCGATTGCAGAAGATGATGTTGAATTAATCGCTATTCCGCATACTAAGCTGGACGAATGGCTGTGTAAATATCCAAGCTGGAAAAACTACATCATGCGTAGTTTCAATGAACGATTTTTAGAATTACTCAAGTCGATTGAGAGTATCGCCTTTCATAAATTAGATGAGCGGCTGATCTCCTACCTTAGAGAAAAACAACGATTATCGGGTTCGCGCCTTATCAAGGTTTCGCATTACGTTATAGCTGATGAACTGGCTACTTCCAGGGTAGTGATCTCTCGTCTTTTGAAGCAATTGGAAAATGACGGTAAGATCCTGCTTTACCGAAATGAAATAAAACTACTGGAAGTTTTTAATTAATCCGTGGCAATCAGCCCCTGGGTTCAATAATTGAATGATGAAAATTGTAGTGTTCAGTACCTACAAGTTTGAGAGAAGCTATCTCGAAACGGCCTTTAACAGCAGGTATGATGTCAAATACATTGTCCCCGGGCTATCTCCAGACACCGCAGCACTTGCCGAAGGAACTGAGGCGGTATCAATTTTCGTGAACGATGATGCATCAGCAGAGGTGCTGCTGATCCTGAGTAAAATGGGGATCAAATATCTGGCGCTTCGCTCAGCGGGTTACAATAACGTAGACCTTGCCGAAGCGAGAAAGCTGAACATAAAGGTCGCACATGTTCCAGAATACTCTCCTTTTGCGGTGGCCGAGCATACCGTTGCTTTGATGCTCGCCTTAAACAGAAGACTCATTCGGGCTCACAACAGAATAATGGACCAGAATTTCACACTCGACGGTTTAGTCGGATTTGACATGCACGGAAAAACTGTGGGTATTATTGGAGGAGGTAAGATCGGTCAGATCGTGGCGAAAATACTTTATGGCTTTGGCTGCAATATTTTGGTTAATGATAGAACTGAGAATGATGTCCTAAAAAACAAATACGACGTCACATACACACATTTTACATCCTTGTGTCAACAATCCGATATCATCACCCTTCACACGCCTCTAACACCGGAGACCAAATACCTGATCAATGAAGCTGCTATTTCCCAAATGAAAAAAAGGCGTAATGCTGATCAATACCAGCCGGGGTGGTCTGGTTAACACAATGGAGGTAATAGATGTGCTTAAATCCGGGCAAGTTGGGCATGTCGGCCTCGATGTGTATGAGGAGGAAAGCAATCTCTTCTTTGAAGATCATTCTGAGGATATTTTAAACGATGATGTCATTGCAAGGCTGATGACCTTCAAAAATGTTTTAATAACAAGCCATCAGGGTTTTCTTACAGATATCGCATTGAAAAATATTGCTCGAACAACGGCTGATAACCTGGATTGCTTTGATAAAAACCTCCCTTGTAAAAACGAACTATAAAGAATGTTAACTAGAGAGGTGCGTTGAAAGAACGTTTAAAACTAAGAATGACGGCGTTTACAGAACAAAATAATCCAATATCGCTAGGATAAATCGGGCTGTTAAAAAAGTAACTGGTCACAACTCAACATATATTAAATTGAGTGGGCAAAGAGGCGAAAGCTTTGTTAAAGCATGCAGATTGAAGCATACCTCAAATAGCATACAGTTTTGGATATGAGTATCCCAATTATTTTAATAATTTCTTCAAAAAGCAAACAGGTTTGACTCCACGGTCAGTTAGGTAGTAATTCCCTATGGTTTGTCAAAAACAGGTATAAAACAAACTTCTTATGCGCTCTCTAGGTGTTTCGAAGTTGGGATGGCGATTGGATATTCTTCCCGTTACCTTTTTTTAAAATGTCATTTCAAGCTATTAAACGCAATAAAACTTCCAAATCTTCAATAAAATGTTTGGAAATCTGTATCTTCTGGAGTACTGAACGGGAAAGACGCAAATTATCGCGTTCTTTCCCGTCTTTATTTCCACGTAACTTCTTGTTAATCTGATAGATAAGCTGGGCCGCTTCGTTGAGTCTCGGGGTTCGATATTCATTCCCGTCAAACTGCAATTTTTCACGAAATATCGAACCCAATACCTGCCTTTTTGTTAAGGCATCCCCATGTTCATACAATGACTTCAGGTTAGAAAGTGCCTCTATTGCCTTTATAAGCATATTGTCGATACTCATCGCGTTCGATTTTTGCACCTTCACCTCAGTAAGTGACATGGCCCCGTTGGACAAAATAGTTGAATTATGCCGACACTACGATGCCTACCTATGTGTTGACGATGTGCATGGCGTAGATGTGATCGGGCAAACAGGCCGGGGAGCGATGGAGAAATACGGAACTATGCAAGAAGTCGACCTAATTACAGGCACCTTCAGTAAAACCTTTGCCAATGTTGGCGGATATGGGATCGCTGGGCCGAACCTGATTAATTTCCTGAAGTATCAGAGCCGCCAGCATTTATTTTCAGCTACCTCTACTCCTGCCGCTATCGGAATTCTTCGGGCTATCGACCTTGTAGATGAAGAGCCGCAATGGAAGGAGAAACTATGGGAGAATATCAATTATTTCAAATCCAGCTTGATTAACCTTGGTCTGGACGTCGGTACTACTGAATCCGCTATTATCCCCGTAAAAATTGGGGACGCAGCTTTAACAGGCGAAGCAGGCAGGCTGCTGCTTGAAGCAGGCATCTACACGAACCCAATCATTTATCCGGCCGTTTCTAAAAAGAATGCGAGAATAAGGATGAGTCTCATGGCTACACATACCAGAGAACAGCTCGATAAGGCACTCAATGCCTTTGAATACTTAGATCAAAAACTTCACATCTCGAAAAGCATCGGTTCTAATCTATAAATTATGGAAAATCAAACAGGTGAAATCAGGAAACCCAGAAGAACAAAGGACAGAGAACTGGCAAAGCTTGAGCTTATTTCCGCTGTTGGTGAAAGTATTCGAACTAAGGGATATACTGGATTAGGAGTTAATCAGATAGCAAAACAAGCAGGACTATATAAAAAGTTGATTTACAATTACTTTGGAGATATAGATAACTTGATCGAGCAGTATGTCCTTGAAAAAGATTTTTGGCTGATAGCATCCGAAGACTTATTACGTGACTAGGTCCGGTGTTTGTTTGCATATCCAATTTTGAGGCATTAAAAGCAATGCTGGTATCAGCCTTAAAATTTAAAGAAACGGCATAGGAAGGATCATTTCACTTATTTGAAATAGGCGAAGGTGGTAACGGTGCTTCTGTTATTGTAGAACAGAACTCAGAACTGCCCGAAGCTCGGCAAGGCTTTGGTAGGGTACACCATGCGGCATTCCGGGTGGAACATACCGCAGAACTACAGAGATGGGTTGCCTGGTTGAACCAGATAAGGCTTCCTAATTCCGGTTTTGTCGATCGTTTCTTTTTTCAGTCGTTATACGCTAGAGTGGCACCACAAATATTATTTGAATTGGCTACAGACGGCCCTGGCTTTATGGGCGACGAACCATATGAAACCTTGGGTGAAAGGTTGTCATTGCCACCATTTCTCGAACCGCAACGTGCAGAAATAGAAAATTCCGTTCGGCCCATTGATACAATAAGAAGTACAAAAGAATTCATCAAAGAATAGTATTTTAGTGTGAGACATGACATTATTCACCTAGAAAAGAGTTATGGAAGATGTACAACTAAAAGTAGACGATAAAGGCTTTGGCCATTTTTTTACAATGGAAAGCGGTGAACAGCTAGGTGAAATGGAAGTAAGTATATCCGGTTCCAATCTAACCGTTTATCATACCAAAGTTTCGGAAAAAGCGGAAGGCAAAGGATACGCAAAAATACTGCTCAAAGAAATGGTAGGATATGCAAGAAAAAATAGCTTAAAAGTCATTCCACTTTGTCCTTATGTTCATGCCAAATTCAAACGCCATCCGGTGGAATATGCTGATGTATGGAATAAAGATTAGACACCACAGGCAGGTATAATTCATCTTTTAAAAAAAGTTTACATCATTCATTATTAAAATATGCATCAGAAAAACATAAAAGCAGCGGGAGAAACAATAACACCAACAAGCAAAGTGCTAATTCTGCTACATGGCAGAGGTGGAAGTGCAGAAGATATTTTATCGTTTTCCGCGCATCTGAATGTAAAGAATTGTTCATTGCTTGCACCTCCGGCAACCAACAACACCTGGTATCCCTATTCGTTTCTTGCACCGCCAACATAAAATGAACCTTGGCTATCTTCAGCCTTAAATCTTGTAAAGGAGATCGTTAAGGACCTTCTGAATGAAGGCGTTCCTACTGAAAACGTCTATTTCGCAGGTTTTTCTCAAGGTGCCTGTTTAACGCTGGAATTTGTGGCCCGTAATGCTGAAAAATACGGGGTGTGGCAGCCTTTACAGGAGGCTTAATTGGCGATAAGACTTATAGTGAAGACTATAAAGGCAATCTTAAAATACGCCCATATTTATTGGTTCAAGCGCTCCCACCCGCATATTCCTATTGAAAGAATATATGCTACCACGAATGTACTAAAGACTTTGAATGCGTCGGCTACTGAAAAGATTTATACCAACATGGGACATACTATTAACCAGGATGAAATAGAATGGGTAAATAAGCTAATATTTACTATTTAAATACCATATATGTTCCAATAACAAAAGTATATAGTGATAACAATGGCGATACTAGGTTTGGAGATATCTCGATTTTATTGAAAGATTCCGGTGAGATGGCGGGATAGAAATTGAAACCGCTTAGACGAAAAAAGACAATTTCAGACAGGAGAAGCTTTGTTGTTAGAGATACCGATAGGACAAGAAACCTCGAACTGAGAAAGATAAAATCAGTTTTTATCACAGTTCCTTAGTCAAAAATAGTCTCTCATAAACTCACAAGCTACTGAACAAAGAGTATCCTTGATAAAAGTTGAAAACATTATTTAATCTTTATTTACTGTAAATTAATTTTAAACTTAAATACTATAGTTATGAAAAACTTAAATGGTCAGGTAGTATTTGTTACAGGTGCAGGCGGTGGTATTGGAAAAGCGATTGCTATTGAGTTTGCCCAAAAGGGAGCCACGATAGCCATCGCTGATATTAAAGAAGAGTTTTTGGGAAGTACAATAAAAGCCATCGAGGAGCATGGCGTAAAAGCACTTGCCTTAGTCGCGGACGTTGCGGATCTCCAATCCATAAGAGATGCATTAAAAAAGATAGTTGACACATTTGGTAGGTTAGATGTGGCTTGCAATAATGCAGGTGTAGTTGGTATTGGCAGTATCGAAGAAATTGAACCCAAGGAATGGGATCGGGTGATGAGTGTAAATAGTAAGGGCATATTTGTTTGCACAAAGGCTGAATTGGAAATTATGAAGCCACAGGGTTCCGGAGCAATCATTAATACGGCATCTATTGCAGGTAAAATAGGTATGGCTCACCTTTCCCATTACGTGGCTTCCAAATTTGCAGTAATCGGATTTTCCAACAGTATTGCCAAGGAAGTAGCAGGTACCGGTATAACGGTCAATTGCATCTGCCCCGGAATTGTGGGTACTGGTATGTGGCGTGGTGAAGGTGGTATTGCTGACCGTTGGAAGTTGGAAGGCGAAACTGAAGAGCAGTCCTGGGAACGTAATAAAATAAATCTTATACCCCAAGGTATAGACCAAACCCCCGAAGACATTGCCGAGGCAGTAGTATTCATTTCGCAAGCCAAACACATAACAGGTCAGTCTATTGCCGTAGATGGCGGCATGACCATGTAGTTATACTTACTTTCATTCTACCTTGTATGCTTACTTTCTGAATGGAGGAAGTGCTAATCTATTTAAGTAAAGTAAATGCTACGGTCAATATATGGTTGTCTAAGTTATTATAACGTGACAAACTAAATATCATCAATACATAAATAACCTCACCGTAAATTAAATAGGAATAAAACAAAGGTTGATGAGGGGAGTTGAACACGTTTATCGACATGGGTAAATGGTGGGTTTAAGCTTAAAATAATTTAATAATTTTAAAAAAGAACAACATGAAAAGATTAAACAACAAAGTAGCCATTATCACTGGCGCAGCTTCAGGAATTGGTAAAACAACCTCATTACTTTTCGCTAAAGAAGGGGCAAAAGTTACAGTAAGCGACGTTGACGAAGAAAACGGCAATAAAGTAGTAGAAGAAATTAAAAACCATGGAGGAGAAGCCATTTTCGTAAAAGCAAATGTTGCGAGTGAAGAAGATGTAAAAAATCTAGTTGACGAAACCGTTAAAAAATTTGGAAAGCTGGATGTGTTCTTTGCTAATGCAGGAATTAATATTGAAGCAGATGTTGATGTTCTGGAATTTGAAAAATGGCAAAAAGTAATTGACGTAAACTTAACCAGTACTTTCCTCTGCAACAAGTATGCTGTACAGCAATTTAAAAAACAGGGAACCGGTGGCGCTATTGTCAATAATGGATCTATCCACAGTGTTGTGGCCAGAAAAGGACTTACTGCTTACTCCGCATCAAAGGGAGGGGTGAAAATGTTAACCCAAATGGTTGGAACAACCCATGCAAAAGAAGGAATACGATGCAATATGGTTTGTCCGGGATACATTAATACGCCCTTAATTTTAACGGTATCCGCTGACATAAAAGATCAATTAGTAGGTCTTCATCCTGCCGGTCGTTTAGGCGAAGCAATAGAAGTGGCTAATGCTGTACTTTTTCTGGCGAGTGATGAGGCTTCTTTTATTACAGGAACAAGCCTGATGGTAGATGGCGGTTATACTGCTGTTTAAAAATATACCTACAATGCCTTAGCCCGAAGCCTGCATAGCAGATGCATCGGGATTGTTTGACGAAAAGGGAATTCTTATTAAAAAATTTACAAAAGAATTCCTGAAGGTTTATGGATGCTTATGAAAAATGGGTTGACTTCGGATCTGCCGCTTTACCTCCCGATCATTTTTATCGCCATGCCTAAAAAGACTCATTTGTCAGATGAAGTTTTGGCTATTACAGATAACAATACTTCAGCGTTGCTTAATACTTATTAAACATATCGCATCATGAATTCAAAATTAATTATTTATCAGCCCTGTGTCTCTCAATTGTTCTTTTATCAGGCTTAAATCTTTTAGCTCCAAAAAAAGACAGTTTAATTGGGGCTGATTATACAGACCAATCTCTATATAAAAACCGTGAAGTGCTGCCCGATATTTACGGAAAGCCAGATGCCTGCCTGGAGAAAACTTTGGTAAAGGTTAAAGGCAATTTGTACCGGCACACTAACGGCACAATACCTGCATTACATAGCGGACTCGTGCTCATCACAAAAGAAGGAGCTATTGTAATTGATCCCGCACTCACGCAGGCAGCTATTTGGTTAAACGATGAAATAAGAAAGCGATTTAATGTGCCGGTAAAGGGCGCTCACATTTAAGCTTTTCACTGCCAACAAGTTGCAATTAATTGAGCTAATTAGGCAATTGTGTTTCAACTCAGCGCCCTGTCCAGGTGTACATACCCTCCATCGACATGTATTAACTGACCTGTTGTGTGACTTGATTTTGGTGACAACAGAAACGCAACCATATTCCCTATCTCTTCAGTCGTTGTCATTCGTTTCTGCAAAGGGATTTTAGATGTTATCTCCGCTAACTTCTTTTCAGGATCAGCCAGCGTGCTGAGCCATGACTCGTATAAAGGAGTATAGCTCTCGGCTACTATGACGGCATTCACCCTGATCTCGTATTTCAAGAGCTCAACCGCCCATTCACGGGTTAAGGCATTGCGACCACCGTTGGCTGCTGCGTAGGCTGAAGTTGCACCTTGCCCGGTTTCAGCAGTCTTAGAGCCAATGTTCAAAATCGGTCCTTTCGTTTTAATGAGCTCGGGCAACGCATAATGAGCAATTAAATAATAATGAACCAGGTTCTTATGAAGGGAACCCATGAACGCATCATAGCTACCATGTTCCAGATCAACGCCGTCGTTTACACCGGCATTGTTTACCAGTCCATCTATACGGCCAAAGGTATCAATGATCGTTTTAACAGATCTTTCACATTCAGAAGGTTCGGTTAACTCTGCCGCCACCTGGAAGGCTTTCCCTCCTGCTGATTCTATTTCAGACACTGTCTGCCGGTTATCGGCTTCATTACGGCCAATAATCACAGCTATTGAGCCTTCAGCACTCAGAACTTTGGCGATCCCGGCACCAATACCCTTGGCCCCACCCGTTATGATGATTACTTTATCCTTAATTTTCAGATCCATGTCTTTGTGTCTTCGTTACCTTTGTTGTGCTGAACTATTCCCTGAACCGGATACGTTTGTTGAATTTCTGTTCTCCGTTTACAAAAACTTTCATGTAGAACCGACCCTTAGAATAATGCTCCAGGTTAAAAGTAAATATTCCCTGTTTCAATTTATTATACCGGTGTTCTTCAAGCACCGCACCACCGGGATCTGCTACCAGTTGAACCAGTACCTCAGCTTCTTTATTAGCAAAGTAATCCAGAGTCGTTTTGTCTTTCGTACGCGTCGGGTATAATCCGATGGAAACCTGGCGCCCATCAATTGCGTCGGGTTTAGTACCTACCGTGAAATTATATTCCCACCCTGATCCGCTATCTGATTCAAAGGCTTTGATCATCTGACCATTGCCGTTTTCAAGCCTGGCTAAGCCACGACCTCCCCTGGCATTAAACCAAAGCTCAAGTCCATCACCGGCGGTGTCAGCCAAAGCCAGGGTATATGCTCCTTTTTCAAGAACAAGCGTATCACGGTAAGTAGTACCCGGCTTTAAACTTCCCAGGCTTCTTTCCTTAATTACGCGGCCAACTGCATTTATCAGAGTATATGAATTATGTTCCGGCTGATTGTTGGTTTGAAGATGGAAAACCAAAGTATCAGCAAGTATTGGGGCTGACTCATACACTGTCGTCAGAAGGTTATCCTTTTTATATGAGTCCGGTTCACCGTTGGTTTTTAAGATTTCAGCCTTAAAAGTATTAGAACCTGATTTTGAATTGATAACTCCCGGAAGAGTGACGACTGTAGATTTACCGGGCGCGATCCTTCCCTGCCAATTATGGCGTTTCATCTCAAATCCAACCGTTCCGTAACTGATGTTCAAAGAGCGGATCTCGTTACTGCCGAGATTCCGTACCCTTATCTGAGGGTTTGAAGAAGCCGGATTTTGACGGCTGTGTATCGGCTTTAAAGATGGAGACAAGACGTCTTCTAATGCGGCGTCATTCTGGGCTTTTATGGGTTTGTATTGAATCAGATAAGCGCTGATCACTTCGTCAGCACTAGGTTTTGGTGAGACATATTTTTGCATTCGGGCATCAATAATATGGCTCGCTCCTGCCGTTACGTTCAAATCATAGATGTCAGGCTCCATCAAATTACCAGGGCACCAGTTGGCACGGTCTATCACCCAGGTTCCGGCCTGTGGATAAAGGGGATTATCGCCACATTCCTTCCAGATAGACCGGGAATCAATGAGCTTCCCGTCGTACCGGATTTCCCTAACCTTACTGCAGAACTCACCGCAGCCGTCAGGCTCATCCATCCCATGACCTGTTTGTACCATACGCAAGCGGGCAAAAGAAGCATTGCCTGCCGCCACAAAAGAAACAGGTTTCAGTACCTCTTCCAGCGGCTTGGCACTATCGCCGTAGCGATAGCTGCTGTCGTATATTTTGCTAATCGATACCGCTTCATACGCCGGCGTCCCTTTTATGATATCGAATGCCACGGTAATAGCCCAACCACGATCAGTATTGGGTTCATAGCCGTTATGGCGGTACTCAATCTCGACACTATCGCGCAGCAATAAGGCAAAATCTGTCACATCAAGCTCCCACTCGAAGTTCCAGTCCTTTGCAAAAGCACCTCCATATGGTGTCAGCATCCGGCCTATCTCGTAATCCTGAACTGTACCTTTCACTCCTCCGGTACGGCCAATACTGATCCGGTCCATGTAATCCCAGTCGGCACAGCGCATGCTGTCAGGGCAACCGAATTTCACCCGCATCATGATCTTCCTGATTGGAACATTCGATTTAGGGAAGACACTCCATTTCTTATAGATATTAAATCCCTTAGACGGATCTGTAACCACCGTTTCGCGGTTATACGAGACTACTTTCAGAGTATCGGTAGATTTCGCTGATGAGCTGGAGAGATTTATCAGGAGAAATGCGATCAGCGTCAGAAGTATTTTCATTTTAAAATTCGGTAAGTACTGTAAACAATTAATAGATTATTAAACCTCCAGATTATAAAACTTCTCAGCATTCTGACCCCACAACTTCTCCTTTTCTACACTGTTTAAATGAGTTGTGTTATATTCCAGAATTGAACAGACTTCCTGATAGGTTGCTCCTGATAAGCATACGGGCCAGTCGCTCCCAAACATGACTCTGTCTATTCCAAAAGCTTCAATTACTGCATTAATGAACGGTTTGAAATCTACTGATTTCCAGTGATGCAAATCAGCTTCTGTTACCATTCCGGATAACTTACAATGCACGTTTTCAAAGGCAGCGGCTTTTCTAACGTGGTACTCCCATTCCTTCACTTCACCTTTCCGGATGTTTGGCTTGGCGAGATGATCAATCACAAACTTTTGATCCGGGAACTGGCTAATGAATTTTGGCAAATAGGGTAAGGTTCCTGGAAGAATCAGTATATCATAGGTAAATTCAAATTTCTTAAGCTTTGAAACACCGCTGCAAAAATCTGTGCGAAGAATAAAATCTGGCTCTTTTTCAGCCTGTATGATGTGTCTGAATCCTTTTAATGCTTTAAACGTCGAGAAATACTCCAAGCGCTCCTCAATATTGCGTGCGCACAGATCAACCCAGCCAACCACGCCCTTTATCAGCACATGCTTCTTAGCAAGGTCTGTTAAGAAGTGTGTCTCATTCTCAGACTGATCCGCCTGTATCGCTACACATCCCGAAATATCGTTCTCCCGAAGCAGCGGCTCCAAATCCTCTGGTAGAAAATCCCGACGCAGAGCACTCATGGTATCATCGATCCAGCTGTCACGGATCGGATCAAATTTCCAAAAATGCTGATGGGAGTCAATTCTCATGGGCAGGATTTTATTTGCGGCGTACCGCCAGACTTAAAACAGTGTCAAAGTTGTCGCGATCAACCTTAGTCATATCAATTACCAATTGGCCTTTGCTGTATTTATATTTAACCGGTTCACCGGTTGATAGAGAGATCAGCTTTCGGGGTTTGTCCAGAAGACCATCCAGAACAATTGTCTTTGCAGCATCATCATAAATATGAATAAAAATCTGATCACCTTTCTCGGTAATCGTTCCCCATGGTTTTGCTTGCAGGGAACTCTTGCGGGTACCGTAAACAGAATTGCCGAACCTGGCCATCCATTGCCCAACGCTATCCAGGCGGCTGCTAAACTCCGGCTGAATGGTTCCATCAGGCATCGGCCCGATGTTAAGCAGCAGATTAGCGTTTAATCCCGCGGCGTTTACAAGAAGCCGGATGATTTGCTTTGTGGATTTATATTTGTCGTCGGTAATATTGAAGCCCCAGCTGCCATTGATGGTTTCACAGGTCTCAAGCGGCAAATTCTCTGAAGCTTTTTGAAAACTCAATCCAGATTTATTCTCACCGGGAAGATCGCGCTCAAACATCTGAAAATCTTCTCCCGGCAAGGGTGTTAAATGATGATTATTTCCAATGAGCGCTTCCCGTTGAAGCTTATGGATAAGGCTATAGATCTCATCATAGTGCCAATCCACCCTTGAGCTTCTATCCTGAGCACCCTCAGGTTCAGTCTGATCCCAGTGGCCGTCAAACCAGATGCCTCCTATTTCTCCGTAATTGGTAAGCAGTTCCGTAAGCTGCGCTTTCATAAAAGCAATATATTGATTCCAGTCTCCCTGAGTGGTACGTCCGGTTCCCTGTCCTGTCCGGCCAGTTTGGTACTGATAATCATTGCGCGACCAGTCTAATGTAGAATAGTATAAAAACAACTTGATATCCTGCTTTTTACATTCTTCTGCCAGCGCTTTGAGAACATCTCTACCGTATGGTGTATTTGTAATCTTCCAGTCTGATTGTTTCGTGTCCCAGTTGCTAAAGCTGTCGTGGTGCCTGCTGACAAATGTGATATACTTCATACCGGCTGCCTTAGCTGTTCCAACCCATTTTACTGCATCAAATTCCTGAGGATTGAAAATGTTCTGCAACTTATAATACTGGTCTACCTTGATGTTGCGGTTATTCATAACCCACTCTCCATCACCCAAAACACTGGATGCACCCCAGTGAATGAACATACCGAACTTTGCGTTTCTGAACCATTCCCTTGCCGCTAGATTCTCTTTTGATGGCTGGTATGCCTGCTGCGCTTGTATTGTTGAAAGCGGCAGGGAGAAAAAGAGGACAAGTATTACGAGTGATTTTCTCATAAGAATTTTATAGGACTGAATTAAATTAAACTTTCGAAAATGCAACCACAGTCTGCCTGGACGTGCCCAACCCATCAATTCCTAATTCAACTATATCTCCCGGTTGCAGATACACCGGGGGCTTCATGCCAAGGCCGACGCCTGCTGGCGTTCCTGTAGAAATAACATCTCCGGGAAGCAGCGTCATAAACTGGCTCACATAGGATACCACGAAAGCTATATTGAAAATAAAGTTCGCCGTGGTTCCGTTCTGCATGGTATTACCATTCACCTTTAGCCATAACTTTAAATCCCCCGGATCAGCAACTTCATCTTTGGAAACCATCCAGGGGCCAAGTGGCGCAAATGTATCACAACCCTTCCCTTTATCCCAGGTGCCGTTACGTTCCAGTTGAAATTCCCTTTCGCTTACATCATTATGCAGACAATAACCGGCTACATAATCCATAGCTTCCGCTTCATCCACATAGCTAGCCTCCTTACCAATTACAACAGCAAGTTCTACTTCCCAGTCTGTTTTTACCGAATTTCTCGGGATCATAATATCGTCATTTGGCCCGCATAACGAAGTCGTTGATTTCATAAAAATTACCGGTTCAGGAGGGATCGGCGCATTCGTTTCTTTCGCATGATCAGCGTAATTCAAACCAATGCAGACAATTTTTGATGGTCGCGCTACCGGGCTTCCTAATCTTGTACCGGCAGGTATTATTGGTAGTTTATCCTGACGTTTTCCTAGTTCATCTTGTAACTCCTTAAGTGCGCTTCCTGAAAAGAAAGCTTCATCGTAGTCAGCTACCATAGCTGAAAGATCATAATTTATACCTTCAATATGTACTCCCGGTTTTTCCTTTCCGGCTTCACCGAATCTGATCAATTTCATAATTTCTTAATATTTACTTAATTAGTTATGTGTTCACGAGTATTTAAAAGATTTAAGTACACCCTATTATAAGATGCCCTGATGGTATAAACCAAACTCTGCAATAGTTGGATTTAAACGTGATGATGAAATAGTTAGCCTAACCTTATCCGTTGTCACAGGATCAAAACGAAGCAGCCGTTTATAGCCAACAGTAGTTCCTTCAACTGCTTTTTTCCACTCACCATTTTCTTCATACTCCAGGATGAACTTTTCAATACGTTGCCCAACGCGAATGTTTTCTTGTAAAAGCAGAACATCAAATGTCTTTTCGCCCTTCAAAATATAATCGATAACTGTGCTGGTATCTGTTCCGCGAGTGATAAAATGTGTAGCGTCATTGCCATCAAGCATTTTTTGGGTTCCCCTACCATTAATTGATTTAATGTCGGCACCCGTTGCCAGGTTGTTCTCGAAAATATCATCCCGCATTCTTTTCCATGTCATCAGGCTTTTAACATCATTTTCATGAAGCAAACCGCGAGTATCTGGAGGCAGGTTTAACAACAAGACGCCATTACGACCAACTGAACTAAAATAAATATCAAGCAAGTTTTCAGGTGTGCGAACTTTTGTATCTTCTGTGGGATGATAGAACCAACCCGGACGTATCGAAACGTCGGTTTCCGCGGGATACCATATTAATCCTTTTGCGTCCATAATTTTATCACGGCTACCCAAATCAGCACCACGCATATCGCCTAAAGGAGCAAAAGTAATGTCTCGTTGTGACCCGGCTGCAATCTTGTCCTGCAGTTGTGCGCTTGCAGGAACCACACTCCACTCAGTTTCACGGCCATAACCAGTTTCCGTCCCTACCCATCGGACGTCGGGCCCCATGATTGCAATAGTTGCTGAAGGCTGCAATTTCCGGATATGTGCATACCACCTGTCAAAATCGTAGACCTGCTTTTTTCCGTTAGCTCCTTCACCATTTGCACCATCGAACCAAACTTCATCAATCCGACCGTAATTGGTTAACAACTCGGTAAGCTGTTTAATAAAGAAGTCGTTGTATGCTTCAGTCCCATATAGGGGCGAATTCATATCCCATGGAGAGAGATACACACCAAAGCCAATACCGTATTTTCGGCAGGCATCTGCAACCGCTTTTACCAAATCACCTTCACCATTTTTCCACGGCGTGTTCTCTACCGAATGTTCGGTAGTCTTAGTAGGCCACAAACAAAACCCGTCATGATGCTTTGCCGTTAATATCACCTGTTTAATGCCTGCTTCTTTACTGGTTTTTACCCACTGTTCTGCATCTAAACTGGTGGGGTTAAACAGTGTGATATCTTCCTTGCCATCACCCCATTCTTTATTGGTAAACGTATTGATCCCAAAATGGAAAAAGGCCGTTAATTCTAATTGCTGCCAGCGTAATTGTCTCTTAGAAGGGGTTACGTTTGCTGCTTTTCGGATAATCTCAGCCGGGGTATCTGCGGAACTGATAATCACATGGTTGCTTACAGACTTTTTTTGCTGAGCCTGCGAAGGCGACGCAGCAAAAACACCTATTGCGATTATTGTTGCTAGCAAGCTGCGAACATGCAAATTCATCTCCATTCTAATTATTCAATTTAATAAAGCCACCATCAAGCGGATAATCACAACCTGTGACAAATCCGGCCTCATCCGAACAGAGATACAATGCTAAAGCAGCAACTTCTTCCGGTTTACCCATACGACCGATCGGTTGGCTGGCAGAAAGCTTTTTAAAGATCTCCTCTTCCCTGCCACTGTAGTTTTTCGCTATAAAACCATCCACAAATGGCGTATGAACCCGTGCGGGGGAGATACTATTGCACCTGATCTGATTTTCCAGAAAATCACGGGCAACCGATAAAGTCATCGCGTGAATAGCGCCTTTGCTCATCGAGTAAGCGAAACGATCCGTTATACCAACAGATGCTGCAATAGATGCCATATTTAAAATAGCCCCTCCACCCCTGACTTTCATCTGGGGGATTGCCGCATATAAACAGTTGTAAGCACCCTTAACATTGACATTAAAAACATTTACAAAATCAGCTTCCGGGGTATTATCAGCACGTCCGATATGTGCAATTCCAGCATTGTTTACCAGTATATCAATGGGGCCTATTTTGCCAAATATTTTTAAGACTTGATCCTGCGAGGCAACATCACATGCATGCGAAAAAGCCTTGCTGCCGGACTCTGCCATTTCCAGAAGCGCTTGCTCAGCGCTTTCTTCGCTCAGGTCAATAATGTGAACGGTGGCACCTTGCCTGGCAAACAACACGCTAATCGCTCGACCAATACCACTCCCACCACCGGTAACTACTGCCGTCTTATCCTTTAATGAAAACATCCGAACAAAATTTTACTAAACGGTTCATGCTTACTCAACTATTATCTCATCAGCGAATATCCAGCCTTCCCCACCTGCACTGGTATGCCATTCAGGTAGCTTGCCGAGTGCGGTCGCCACAACTTTTATAAACTTTGCTTTCTGAGGCTTATCGCTCTTGAACGAAAACTGCTGTGTTTGAGGAGCATAGTCCTCGCCAGAGATTTCATGAGTTGAAGACTTTACCAACTTCCATTTCTTAGCATCATCAGACGTGTAAAAATCTACTTTCACTGGCAACAGTATCCATGATTGTGTGTTCTGAAGAAAATTGATTCGGATGCTTTGAAAAGATGTCGCGGCTCCCAAATCTACAGTCACATCCATATTATTGCCAGACCAGCCAAGCCAGCTTCCGTCACCATAATTTAAACTGCCTGTCAATCCATCCGTAAGTCCAAAATCACCAACCTCCTTATAGTTTTCATGGTAGGGCGTATTGAACTGAGCAACCTTCCCTACTGCTTTATGACTTACCACCTCAAACACAAGCGGAGTTAATGCCTGTTTTTCACCACGAAAAGGCACAAGACTTATCTTTACAGGTGACTTAACCGTAAGCGAATCGTTAAATGATTTTGAGGATGCTGTAATCTTCTCATCACCAAAAGCGTAATGAGTCTTAATTTCCTTTAAACCAGTCTGTGCATACACGCGCCAGACTTTTTCAGTGGGCAGATACTTTAGCCTGGCCGTCAGAAGGTTCCGATCCTCTGCTCCATAAGTGACACCCCATTTATCCATAAGCTGATAATGATGCTGCAATCTTGTTTTAAAATCAGCGAACTCAGTTGTTCCATTCCACAATGCCTCAGCAAACGCCTGCATGCGGGGAAAGATCATATACTGCGCGTTTAGTTCAGTGATGTATTCAGCCCAAACCGGACTATCTGATCCAAGCACCTTCGTTTCAGCACCAGCCACTGCAGGATCATGATCAAATGTCTTTTTAAGGGTTAAGGATTCAGGAGGACCGTCGAAGTAAACTGTCTGAATAATTTTATTACCGTTTCCAACAGCTTCCTTTGCCTTCTCCTGACCACGCCAAACTTCTATTATTGCGCTGCTGTCCACACCGCCTTCCATGATCTCATCCCAGCCGATCATCGTTTTGCCTTTTGACTGCACAAACTTTTGCATCCGTTTTACAAAATAGCTCTGCAGACCATGCTCATCTTTAAGGTTTTCATCTTTTATCTTCTGCTGACAAACAGGACACTTATGCCAGCGGTCCTTAGGGACTTCATCCCCGCCAATGTGGAAATATTTAGATGGAAACAAAGGCATCACCTCGTTCAATACATCCTGCAAAAACGCATAAGTTTTATCCTGCCCCGCACAAAAGACTTCCTTATGCACACCAAAATAAAAAGGCACAGTGAATTGCTTTTTAGTGCATGAAAGTTCAGGATAGGCAGCAAGCGCAGCAACTGCATGGCCAGGCATCTCAATTTCCGGAATGACAGAAATATACCGGTCGGCAGCATACCTTACCACTTCCTTAACCTCGTCCTGAGTATAGAAGCCACCATGCAGGCTACCATCTGATTCATTACGCCAGGCACCTACTGTAGTTAGCTTAGGGTATTTTTTAATTTCTATACGCCATCCCTGATCATCGGTTAAATGCCAGTGGAAGGTATTTATTTTATAGTAAGATAGCAGATCAAGGTGTTTCTTGATAAAGGCGACGGAGAAAAAATGACGAACTACATCGAGCATATTGCTTCGAAGACCGTATTTGGGATGATCGTTAATCTCAAGGGCCGGCAGATTCACCGTTTTCGCTTTTTCAACTGGCAGGAGTTGTCGCAGGCTTTGTACAGCCCAAAATAGGCCCGTATCAGATTTCGCCGTAACCTTTATAGAGCTTGAGGCGATGACTATCCGATAGGCTTCAGGTTGACTGGTGGTCGTGCTATATTCAAACGTGATCCGCTTTGAACCCTTGCTTTTCAACAGATCTAACCCTGTTTGTTCCTTTACGGCCTCAGCGAAAAACAAGGCTACTTTCTTTGCCTTGGCATCTGTGGGAATAATCAGCTTTGCTTCATGTAGCCTAAAATCGGAAGTTGCTCCTCTGACATTTTGAGGCAAAGGAATAATAGGAACACTCTGGGCAAAGGTTATGCTTGATATAAGAAGCAGGATACTAAGCGGCAAAAAAAGTTTCTTCATAATATAAAATCAGATTAAAGGCTTACGCCACGTTTCCACGGAATAAAATCATCCTGCCCCAGCTGCACTGCTTTTGGAATTATTACACCGCTTGCGGCCCGGATACAATATTCCAGTATCTCCTCGCCCATTTGCCGAAGTGATTTTTCGCCAGTAATCACTTTACCGCAATCAATATCGATTATATCAGCCATACGCTCAGCTAAGGCCGTGTTAGTTGCCAGCTTGATGGTTGGGCATACCACATTTCCTGTTGGAGTACCTAAACCAGTAGTAAACAATATCAGTGTTGCGCCGCTTGCAGCTTTGCCGGTGGTAGCTTCCACATCGTTTCCAGGAGTGCAAACCAGGTGAAGTCCCGGCTTCCTGACAGGCTCTGTATAATCCAGAACATCTGCTATTGGTGCTGTACCACCCTTTTTTGCGGCCCCGGCCGATTTAATTGCATCGGTAATCAAGCCATCTTTAATATTGCCCGGTGAAGGATTCATGTAGAAACCGCTGCCTACAGCACGCGCACGCGCATCATAGTCCTTCATCAGTCTCGTGAATTTTTCTGCAGCTTCAAAAGTCGTACACCGGTCTACCAGTTCCTGCTCGACTCCGTATAACTCGGGGAATTCAGCCAGCAGTACCTGCCCCCCCAGGGCAACGATCAAGTCTGAAGCAACACCAACAGCAGGATTAGCCGAAATACCTGAGAAACCATCAGAACCACCGCATTTCACTCCAACGCAAAGCTTGCTAAGTGGCTGTGGTGTCCGGACTGACTTATTAATTTCAATCAGACCAGAAAACGTTTTCTGAATAGCTTCAGCTATCATCAGCTCCTCTGACTTTGCTGTTTGTTGCTCGAAAATATATAATGGCTTGTCAAAGCTCGGATTTCGCTCCTTGATATCATTTAACAATAGATCTACCTGCAGGTGTTGGCAGCCCAAACTTAAAACTGTAATACCACCAACATTAGGATGATCGGCATATGATGCCAACAACCTGCTTAACATTTCACTGTCCTGACGAGTGCCCCCGCACCCCCCCTCGTGATTTAAAAATTTTATACCGTCGACATTGGGGAAGAGTCGGTCGTTGATGAATACCGATTCTTCAGACAATAATGACTGGGGGGTAAATATATCCGGATCACTTCCCTGTTTAAAAGCTGATACTAATTTACTTACTGCTTTCCTGTATTTATGGGATGGCGCATACCCCAACTGCTGTAAAAGAGCATCCTTAATGTAGTCAAGGTTGCGGTTTTCACAAAAAACAGTAGGTACAAACAACCAGTAATTTGCGGTACCCACCCTTCCATCCGATCTTAAATATCCCTGGAATGTTAGGTCTTTCCAATCATCTGTATCTGGTGGAGCCCAATCATATTGTCTCTGCTTACTATAATTTTCATTAGAAGCATGCTTAATATTATTGGTAGTTATCAATCCACCTTTTCGAACTGGCTCGGTTGCTTTACCAACCAAAACACCATACATCTTAATCTCATCTCCCGGATTTAAATCAACCATGGCAAACTTATGCTTGGCAGCTATATTATCCTGCAAAACATATTGTTCATTTTCAAAGCTGATCGTCTCACCAGTGAAAAGATCACGAAGCGCTACCAACACATTATCTCCCGGATGAATCCGCAAAACTTTTTCTGACATGATCTCTAAATTAAATCCCAGCTTGTGTTTTAACCTTATAGCCACTCCACCCGTACCAGGCAACTATTAAAAAACAAAACAAGGGAACAGTGTAAGCAATAGCCACAGACCACTCGTCAGTAAACAGACCCATTACATATGGGATCAATGCCCCGCCAACAATGGACATGATAATGAAAGAAGAGCCTTTTTTGGTATGATGTCCGAGGTCTTTAACACCCAAAGCAAATATGGTAGGGAACATAATAGACTCGAAAAAGAATATGGCCATCAATGCATAGATGGAAATATTTCCGTTTGCGGAAATAACGATCATACATAAGATAACATTAATTAAGGCGTAGATCGTCAACAACTTGTTAGGACTGATTACCTTCATCAAAGCTGTGCCTGCAAAACGCCCGGCAGTAAACAGAATAAATGCTATCGACAGCAAATACGCGGCTTCAGCATTATCAATTCCATTACCTACCTGGGTACAGTAATTAATAAATAATGCAGCGATGCCAACCTGGGCGGCCACATAAAAAAACTGCGTTATAATCGCATTGGTAAAGTTGCGATGACTGAAAAGTGGCTTTCTGTCAAGTGATTCCTCGGAAACAATCTCACTTTCTTTAATTTCAGGTAGAGCTGTTTTGAAGAAAAATCCTGCTATAATCAATACGATCCCACCAATAACGAGATAAACCATTTTCACAGAATCAAGGTTACCAGCATCATTTGTGCTGCCGAAAAACAATGTGGCACCAATGACCGGGCCGATATAGGAGCCCACACCGTTGAAACACTGGGCCATGTTCAGCCGGAACTCCGAGGTCTCCGGATTCCCCAAAACTGTGACATAGGGATTTGCTGCAGTTTCTAAACATGCCAATCCGGAAGCCAGAACAAATAACGCAATGAGGAAAAAATTAAAACTGGCTTGTTCTGCGGCGGGAAAGAACATAAATGCTCCTGATGCATATAATAGTAGCCCGAGAATAATCCCTTTCTTATAGCCGAACTTATTCATAAATATTCCTGCCGGCAAGGCTACCAGAAAGTAGGCGCCAAAATATGCGGCCTGCAGCAAGGTAGAGCGGGCGGTCGTAATATTAAGTGCCTCCTGGAAATGTTTATTTAAAACGTCTAGCAGTCCATAAGCCATCCCCCATAAGAAGAATAGGCTGGTGACAAGCACAAGGGGAAGCGTATAACTTTTGCCCTTTGCCGGAACACTTATTTCGGCAGTTCTCTGGTTTACTATGGCCATATAAATTGTTTTACAACTCGAAAATTTTATCCATTAGCTTCCATTTCACACCTGCTTCCACGCCGGGCAAAGCCTGCTGGTAAGTCCACATTAACGATTCCCATTCCTGGACTTTTTCATTTGCTGCATCAAGCATTGCTTTTTTTTCAAACGAAAATTCGTCATTTACTTCCATAATCATAAACAGCCGGTTTGACGCTCTATAGATCTCCAGACTTTGGATTCCTGAATCTTTAATGCTCATTAAAACTTCGGGCCACACCTGTTGGTGATACTGCTCGTATTCGGCTATTAATTTCGGGTCATCCTTAAGGTCGAGTGCCAGACAGTATCGTTTCTGCATATAAATGTAAAATAACTTTTTTGAACAAAAATGAACCTTCTGTACACAAAGAAAGGATTTCTGGACACTGTTAATTTTATGAAATTACCTAATCATTCAGCGATATTAACCTAAGTATTTTCAAAGGAAATAAATAAGGGTATATGAGATTGAATTTATTCCCATACCTTCACTTTGCTGAACGTGAAAGAATGAAACCACAATTACTTAAAATTTCAATAAACCAGGCGCAGTCATTCAGCGCCCGCCAGGATAAAATTCCACATTTCAACAATCGCTGGCATTACCACCCTGAAGTAGAACTCATTTATTTCAAACGTGGAAATGGCACTCAATTTATCGGTGATAGTATTAAACGCTTTCGTTCCGGTGACCTGGTAATGGTGGGTGCACATCTACCTCATTACTGGAGGTTCGACGACGAATATTTTGAAGAAAACAGCAAGGTGAGCGCGGATGTGAGAGTAATCCATTTTTGTGAGAATTTCTGGGGCGATAGCTTCCTTGACCTTCCGGAGAATAAACTTTTAAAAATCACCCTCGAAAAGGCGCGTCGAGGCATCCAGATTGGTGACAAGGCTAAAGCCAGCGTGGGCGAAATCCTCAACGATATCATAAATGCGGAAGGCCCTAAAAAAATAATACTTTTAATGGAGGCGCTAATCGCTATTGGAAATTGCAGTCAGCAAAATCTTCTTTCATCAATAGGTTTCAGACATCAGTTTGAGGCTGCAGAAAATGACAGGATCAACGCTATTTATGATTATTCAATTGCTAATTTTAAACGTAAAATTCAATTGAACGAAGTGGCGGAAGTCGCTAATGTAAGTCCTAATTCTTTCTGCCGGTATTTTAAATCTCGCACACGCAAAACCTACTCCCAGTTTATCAATGAAATCAGGATCGGTGTTGCCTGTAAATTCTTAATTGAAAATAAAGTCAACGTGAAGCAGATCTGTTATGAAAGTGGCTTCCACAACTTCGCGAGCTTTCATAAGTATTTCAAGCAAATTACTGGTAAAAGCCCGCTGGTATACCAGAAGGAATTTTTAATGAAAATAACGCAGAAAGTCTAATGGTTCGCTAACCCCAACTTCAATTTTATTAGCTCATGCTAAACTGAAGCCGGATAGATAGCCGCGTTTGAAAGCGACTTTACATCAATTTGCCGGCTTCCTGATCCTCGTACCTTTCAATCAATGTTCTCAGTTGTTTCTTTAATGATCTGGTTACTTTTTTATAACCCTGCTCCCCATAGAGGTTATTCATTTCATGCGGATCGTTGTCCAGGTCATACAGCTCCCATGACTCAACTCGTTTATAAAACCGTATCAGCTTATACTTTTTAGTTTTAATGCCAAAGTGCGGTGATACAGAATGTTCCCCATTCTCATAATAATGGTAATACAACGCATCCCGTCCCTTATGCTTATCATCGGTAATCAAAGGCAGCATTGATTCGCCCTGAATATCATTAGGGATCTTTACACCTGCTGCATCCAGCATGATGGGAGCAATATCGAGGTTCATAGCCATGCTCTCAGACACGCTTCCCGGCTTAACTCTGCCCGGGTATCGCATCATCATGGGCGTCCTAAACGATTCTTCGTACATAAAACGCTTATCAAACCAGCCATGCTCTCCCATAAAAAAGCCTTGATCAGACATGTAAATAACGATGGTATTTTTAACCAGATCATGCTTATCCAGGTAATTCAGAGTGCGGCCTATGTTTCTGTCCAGTGATGCAGCAGTACTTAAATAATCTCGCATATAACGCTGATACTTCCATTCTACCAGTGCTTTTCCGCTCAGGTTCATTGCCTTTAACTCTGCCTCTACCGGACCATAATAGTCATTAAACTTTTCACGCTGATCGGGACTCATTCGGTCGATTGATCCTTCCTTTCCGTTGCTATAGGATAGCATCTTCAAGTCGTAGCCCATGATCATCGTTTTATCAATGGTCATATCCTGCACTTCTGCAGCTTTACGATTTTCATACTGATCGTAAAAATTTGCCGGCAACGGAAATTTGACCTGATCATACAGACCCAAGTCAGTGGTATCAGGTAGCCACGTACGATGCGTTGCTTTATGGCCAATAACCAGACAAAATGGTTTGCTGGTATTTCGGCGGTCCAACCATTTTTCGCTTTCGTCGGAGATGATATTACTGACATAGCCCTCTATCCGTTCCCTTTTTCCATTCATATTGTCAAAATCAGGGTTATAATATTATCCCTGCCCAGGCAGTATTTTCCAAAAGTCAAATCCCTGGGGCTGAGTCTCCAAATGCCACTTCCCTACCCATGCAGTTTCATACCCACTCGTACGCAGCTCTTTAATAAAAGTATTCTGACCACCGTTAAAGCTTGAATTTTCATTGTCTTTAAAACCGTTTTTATGACTGTATTTCCCGGTCAATATTACCGCTCTGCTGGGGCCACAGATAGAATTAGTAACATATGCTTTGTTAAAAAGCACGCCCTCGTTCGCAATACGGTCAATATTGGGTGTCTTCATTAACTTGCTTCCATAAGCACTAATAGTTTGATAAGCATGGTCATCAGAAACAATGATCACGATGTTGGGCCTCTGTTGCCCGGAAGCATTAGCGAACCCTGAAAAGACTAAGAAGAGCATAACTTGAAATCTGAATTTTCTTTTCATCATATGTCGTTATCGTTTAATTTCAGGTCTGTAATCTTATTCTTTTTTGCTGTGCCTTGTTCAGGTCTTGTTCAGGTCTTGCCGCTAAATTAGCGGCAAGACACGAACAAGAGTAAAGCAAGAGTAGACTAAATTCCGATCTTCATACTCTCAAACCGGCCCTTACAACCGGCACGAGCAGCGGATTGTCTGATCATAATGTTGACAATCTAATCATGCACACTTTTTCGATGGCTATACTATCCATTCCCGCAGCTGGCAACACAATTCTAGGGAAAATAGACGGCCAGGTTATAAGGATATTAAGCAAAAGAAGATATAAATTATTCCCAATCTGAACTTACTCTCCCGAACGGAAAGATAAAGTATACCGATATTTTGTAACCCTTTTCACTGAAGAAATCTCTAATAATTGAACTTCAAATGGGATGCATGTATCATGATCGAAACGATTCATCAGCCTGGTTACCCTATCCGTTTATATCTTATAATTTAACATTATGAACCGTAAAACGCTATTAATTATGGCCACACTGTTGATCGCAGTTATAGGCTTAGGTCAATGTAAAAAAGATAAGAATGAAGATAACCGAAACCTGATTGGAGAAGGTCGGGAAATTTTCCGTTTTGATACCTTTGGTGACGAAGAATGGTGGAGTGGAACGCTTCATATAGATAAGGCCATTGCGGGTGAAGCTAACGGTGGATTTGGAGGCGGTGTAAGTCCTAAAACGGCTTTAGCAGTTGGCTTAAAGGTAGATGCCGGGGCATTGCCACCGGCAGTAGTGGAAGGAATAAAGTCCGGTGAAGTCAACCTTGACGACCCGGCAACCACCCTGGCGCTTTTAAAATTAAACGCCGTTGTAGGGATAAAGGGAACATTTAATCCTGCGGGGGGAATGGCATCTGTCGGCATCACCTGCGCAGCCTGCCATTCAACAGTTGATAATTCATTTGCTCCGGGCATCGGAAAACGCCTCGATGGATGGCCAAACAGGGACCTGAATGTTGGAGCAATTATTTCACTCACCGACAATGCAAAACCCTTAACTGACCTTCTGCATGTTGACGAAGAAACCTTAAGGCAGGTACTTAGTTTATGGGGACCGGGGAAATTTAATGCAGCCCTGATCCTGGATGGAAAGGCCATGCGCCCGGATGGGAAAGTAGCCGCCAACTTAATACCGGCTGCCTTTGGCCTCAAAGGCATAGATTTAACCACGTATACAGGTTTCGGTGATATCAGCTACTGGAACGCATTTGTAGGAACGCTAGAGATGCACGGCAAGGGCAGTTTTCATGATCCGCGCCTCAATGATCCGGTCAAATATCCTATTGCAGTGGAAAACAGTTTCTGGAATATCAGTCACAACCCCGATCTTCTAACCTCCAAATTGCCCGCTCTTAAAGCTTACCAGCATTCCATATCAGCGCCCAAGCCTCCTGAAGGAAATTATGACCGGGCAGCGGCAGGCAAGGGAAAGGCACTTTTCCTGACTCAGGCTAAATGCGCACAATGCCATATGCCGCCCTTGTTAGCCGACAATAAGTTACATTCCGCCAGCGAGATCGGCATTGATGATTTTGAAGCCTTGCGGTCACCTACCGGAAAATACCGGACAACGCCCTTAGGAGGGTTATTTGCCCGAACAACAGGTGGTTTCTACCATGATGGCAGATTTAGTCAACTAAGTGATGTTGTTGACCATTACAACACATTTCTTAAAACCGGCTTATCGTCTCAAGAAAAAAAAGACCTTATTGAGTATTTGAAGTCGCTATAGAGGAGAGTAAGATGCCCATATGAGAAAGTTTAAGGTGATAGCTGGGATGACAATCCTGATTATCTTTTTTCATGTACTTTATTTCAATGTAGATAGTCGCAAAGAATGATTAAGATTTCAGCGCCCTCCAATGATCATTTTAAAATCACTGAATTAAGGTTAAAGCTGTCAGGATCAAACTGGAGTGAGGGATTTTGAGGCTTACAGTCGATCCTAGTCAAAAACCAGTTGATTCTGAATGCCGTTAGTTCTTAGAGGCTCTGACATTTCGCAATTAATGTCTCTAACATAGTATCATTCGGCTGGCAATCATCGCGATCATCAAATAATCAAATTAATGATTCCTTAATGCGTGCCAATACTTTTTTTAAGAGCAGATTACGAGCAAACTACCAGGAAATCTTTTTCAAATACGACGCTGTACGGCAAAAACCAAAGCTGTTTTCAGAAACCACAAGGGAAAATATGTGAGTCTATTACCAACCTTATCAAATGGGTTAAGAGTTGCATTTCCGGTCATTGTATCGAATCGCATAGGAAAAGTTATACTTCTTGATATTGCCCAAATTACACATCAGTCCGTCAAATGAAACAGGTTCCTTGACTTGTCCCAATTTCATCTGTCTTGTTTCTAAATTTCTATAAAATATTTCGAAATTATTTTAATGTCGATGACTAGTTTGTAAGTAATTATTTGAACTGGAACACTCGTTTCGGCTGACTTATTGCAATTAATATGGTTGACCACCAAACAATTTGTACAAACTTATATCTGCGTATTTTGTGACCGTTCATTTGACAATTATCAAAAGAGTTTACTGTACAGTAAATTATTCACTTTGTACAACATTTACTAGCCAGGTTAAACAATTTACAGGACACAACTCAGTTAACTACATTGATTTCAAAGTAAGTTATTTCTTTTTAAGAATAACGCTTGATCGAATTGGTGAGACACCTTTGTCAGGGAGTAAAAATTCTTTACTTTGGAAATTCTATAGTGAAATTTACAGACTTAATTTAGAAGTAGTGTCAAGATTTGTCAGCTTTATAAAATCTATATCCTATCACCCCTTATATACGTTAATAATCTATCAGGACCAGAAATCCGTTAAAAATGAATAAGAATATACAGCCTATAAATGGTTCATCTGTAGCGGTTGAATCTGATGAAACACTAGATTTAAAAGAATTATTAAAGGTTTTAACGCTGGTTAAAAACGGAAAACTTAACGCCAGAATGCCGGTGACTCAGGCTGGCATTAGCGGCAGGATCTGCGAGGTGCTTAATGATATCATCGACTCGAACGAGCGGGTATTTTCAGAGATTTCTTCGGCCGAGAAGATTATTGGCAAAGGTGGTAACCTGTCTAAACGGATTGAACTTCCTGATGCGAGGGGTGAATGGGCGGAAGGTGTGAAGTCCTTAAATAACCTGATCACCGATCTCACCCACCCTACCCTCGAAATCGCAGGAATGATCAACTCGGTAGCCAACGGTAATTTGTCTAAGGAAATTTCCCTGGAAATAAATGGCCAGCCGCTTAAAGGCGAGTTTTTGCGTATTGCAAAGGAATCTAATCAGATGCTCTCAAAATTACGGTTATTCTCTGCCGAGGTAACCAGGGTTGCACGTCAGGTAGGTTCGGAAGGACAACTTGGAGAGCAGGCAAAGATTAAAGGTGTTGCGGGTGTTTGGGCTGAGTTGACCGATTCGGTAAACCAGATGGCGGGTAACTTAACTGCCCAGGTACGAAATATTGCCGCGGTAACAACGGCGGTGGCCAAGGGTGACCTTTCGCGGAAGATCACGGTAGAGGCTAAAGGAGAGATCCTGGAACTTAAAAACACCATCAATACGATGGTGGATCAGCTGAACTCATTCTCTTCGGAGGTAACGAGGGTGGCACTCGAGGTAGGTACAGAAGGAAAGCTGGGCGGACAGGCCAAAGTACCGGGTGTAGCGGGAACCTGGAAAGATTTAACAGATTCAGTAAACCGTATGGCGGGTAACCTTACCTCGCAGGTACGAAATATAGCGGGTGTAACTACCGCGGTGGCCAATGGTGACCTTTCCAAAAAGATCACGGTGGATGTTAAGGGGGAGATGCTTGAATTGAAGAAAACCATCAACACGATGGTGGATCAGCTGAACTCCTTTGCATCAGAGGTAACACGTGTGGCACTGGAGGTAGGAACCGAGGGTAAACTGGGAGGACAGGCGAAGGTGAAAGGTGTCGGTGGGGTTTGGAAAGACCTGACCGACTCGGTAAACCAGATGGGTAGTAACCTGACTGACCAGGTGCGAAACATTGCGGGGGTGACCACTGCGGTAGCCAAGGGAGATTTGTCCCGAAAGATTACGGTGGATGCAAAGGGTGAACTCCTTGAGCTGAAAAACACGATCAATACGATGGTGGATCAGCTGAACTCCTTCTCATCAGAGGTGACGCGTGTGGCCAGGGAGGTGGGTTCTGACGGCCAGTTAGGCGGTCAGGCAAACGTACCGGGCGTTGGTGGTACCTGGAAAGATTTAACGGATTCAGTAAACCAGATGGCTGGTAATTTAACGGGCCAGGTAAGAAATATAGCTGAGGTAACAACCGCGGTGGCAAAGGGAGATTTATCCAAAAAGATCACGGTTGATGTTCGTGGAGAGATGCTCGAGCTTAAGATCACGATCAATACGATGGTGGATCAGTTGAACTCCTTTGGATCGGAGGTAACGCGTGTGGCCAGGGAGGTAGGTTCAGAAGGACAGCTTGGGGGCCAGGCAAACGTGCCGGGTGTAGGTGGAACCTGGAAAGATTTAACGGACTCCGTAAATAAGATGGCGGATAACCTCACCTCACAGGTAAGGAACATTGCCGAAGTAACCACAGCGGTGGCCAAGGGTGACCTTTCGCGAAAAATTACGGTAAATGCTAAGGGTGAATTACTTGAATTAAAGAATACGATCAACACAATGGTGGATCAGCTTCGCGGTTTCGCTTCGGAGGTAACCAGGGTGGCACGTGAGGTAGGTTCGGAAGGGCAACTCGGTGGACAGGCCAACGTACCGGGGGTGGACGGTACCTGGAAAGATTTAACGGATTCGGTAAATAAAATGGCCGGTAATTTAACGGCTCAGTTAAGAAATATAGCGGATGTATCCATTGCGGTAGCAAACGGGGATTTATCTAAGAAGATCACCGTCGACGTACGTGGAGAGATCCTGCAGCTGAAGGAAACTATTAATACGATGGTGGATCAACTGAGGGGATTTGCATCCGAGGTAACACGTGTTGCCAGGGAGGTAGGTACCGATGGTAACCTGGGAGGCCAGGCCTTTGTACCGGGTGTTGCGGGAACATGGAAAGATTTAACAGATTCGGTAAACCAGATGTCGAGTAACCTGACATCGCAGGTACGTAACATTGCCGAGGTAACCAAAGCGGTAGCGGGTGGTGACCTTTCGAAAACGGTAGTGATTGACGTAAAGGGTGAGATGATGGACCTGAAGAACACCATCAATACGATGGTGGATCAGCTGAACTCATTTGCATCCGAAGTAACGCGTGTGGCACGAGAGGTAGGAACGGAGGGAAAGCTGGGGGGCCAGGCACAGGTAAAAGGTGTGGGTGGTACCTGGAAAGATTTAACGGATTCGGTAAATCAGATGGCATCCAACCTTACCGGCCAGATCAGGGGTATCTCTAAGGTGGCAACCGGTATTGCAAAAGGTAACTTAAAGCAGCGTCTGTCCATTAATGCCCTCGGTGAGGTTGCCCAGTTGACAGATACGATCAACGAGATGATTGATACCCTGGCGGTCTTCGCTGACCAGGTAACAACGGTTGCACGTGAGGTGGGTGTACAGGGAAGATTAGGTGGCCAGGCAAGTGTACCCGGTGCCTCAGGAACATGGAAAGATTTGACGGAAAACGTAAATCAGCTTGCACAAAACTTAACTACCCAGGTACGTTCTATTTCGGAGGTAGCCTCTGCAGTAACTAAAGGAGATTTAACCAGGACGATTGGTGTGGATGCTAAAGGTGAACTTGAAGCATTGAAGGATACAATTAACCAGATGATTGCCAACCTAAAAGGAACAACCTTAAGGAACCACGAACAGGATTGGCTAAAATCCAACCTTGCGAAGTTTACACAGATGCTCCAGGGACAGCGTGACCGAAATGCGGTGGCAAACAAGATCCTTTCAGAGCTATCTGAGTTGGTTAATGCCAAGTATGGAGCATTCTATATCCTGGAACACCCTGAAGAGCTTACAGGAGTTCCAAAGCTTAAACTATTTGCAGGCTATGCCCCCGATAGCAAGCGAACCATTAACATGGAGTTCTCTTTGAATGAGGGTTTGGTTGGCCAATGCGCGATCGATAAAGAAAGGATATTACTCACTAACGTTCCGGGAGACTATTTACAGATCAAATCCGGAATAGGAAGCGCTCCTCCCTCCTCCCTCGTAATATTACCGGTACTATTTGAGAATAATATTAAAGCGGTAATTGAGCTGGCTTCATTTGATAACTTTAGTCCTACCCACCTTGACTTTTTAGATCAGCTGACAGAAAGTATTGGTATCGTGTTGAATAATATTGAAACCAATACCCGGACAGAAGAACTTTTAACACAATCCCAGTCTCTGGCAGGGGAACTAAGTTCACAACAAGAGGAACTAAGACGGGCAAACGACGAGCTGAATGATAAAGCACAACTTCTTGAAAAACAAAAAGAAGAGGTTGAGCAAATTAACAAGGAAGTAGAAGAAGCAAGGCGTTCTATTGAGGAAAAAGCAGAACAGCTGGCCTTAACTTCTAAATACAAATCTGAGTTCCTCGCGAACATGTCTCATGAGCTAAGGACACCGTTAAACAGTTTACTAATACTGGCTCAACAACTGTTTGAAAATCATGACGGTAATCTGAGTGATAAGCAGATTAAATATGCAAAAACCATTCACTCCTGCGGTGATGATTTGATCCAGCTAATTAATGACATTTTAGATCTGTCAAAAATTGAGTCAGGGGTTATTTCTGCTGATGTAATGCCTGTAAGCTTCCGTGAAATTGCATCATATGTGGAGGCCACCTTCAAACCAATATCAGAAGCCAAGAATCTTAACTTTAAGATCGAAATAGAGGAAGATCTGCCTGATACAATGGAAACGGATATCCAACGGCTTAACCAGATCCTTAAGAATTTACTATCTAACGCATTTAAATTCACTGATAAGGGTGAGGTTAGCCTGAATATTTATCGTCAGAAAACAGCAAAACACCCACTACCCGGAACTGATTCTGTTATCGTTTTCGAAATTGAGGATACAGGTATTGGTATCTCCGGAAATACTCAAGACCTGATCTTTGAAGCTTTCCAGCAAGCTGAAGGTTCAACCAGCCGAAAATACGGAGGTACAGGATTGGGTTTATCAATTAGCAAAGGTTTCGCAGAGTTGCTAAAAGGAACAATTACTGTAAGAAGTGAATTGGGTAAAGGAAGTGTGTTCAGCCTTTACCTTCCGCTGATGTACAAAGAGGGAACAAAATTGGTTGGTGAAAACCCTGTCAGAAATCACCAACCGATGACTGCTGCAAAGGGCATGCAGGCAGAAATTGAAAATCTGATTGATGATGATCGCTATAACATATTGCCTAATGATCGCGTAGTGCTTGTAATTGAGGATGACGTGAGGTTCACCAAAATCATGATTGATAAAGCCCATGATTTCGGGTTGAAAGCAGTAACAGCATTAACCTATCTGGAGATTTTCGAAGGCATTCAGAATTTCAGCCCTATCGCAATAACACTTGATGTGAACATGCCTGAGTCGAATGGATGGAAGGTGCTTAAATTCCTAAAAAACAATTCAGAGGCACGTCACATCCCCATTCACCTCATTTCGGGAGAGGACAACCGGGCGCTGGCTTTAAAGCATGGCGCAAAGAGTTTTCATCTGAAGCCTCTATCAAACCGCTCTTTAGATGAGTTAATGTCTGGCATTACATCTTTTCATGATAAAGCTGTCAAGAAAGTGCTTCTGATAGAAAGCGATAAAAAGGAGAAGAATAATATTGAAAGACTATTAAATAGTCCGGTAATTTCAGTTGAATCTCACAGCACAATTAAAAAAGCTATTGATAAACTGAAAGAATCCGGGGACTTCGACTGCATAATTCTGGATTATAACACAACGGAATCCACTGAATTGTTAAAAGTATTGAGTCAACAAAAACGGTTTGATACAGGACTTATTCTTTATTCACCTTTCGAAATTGCAAAGACAGAGATCATCAATCTGAAGAGATTTAATTATAAAACTATTCTAAAAACCGAAGGCTCGGAATGCCAGCTTCTGGAGGAGATTATTGATTGCCTGCATATCGATGCAAAACTTGTATCCAACGAATGCAAAGACCTTGTATTCTCTCAGAAAAACAGTAATGGGATATTGGATGGTAAAAAAGTACTGGTTGTTGATGATGATGTTCGTAACCTGTTTGCCCTTACAGCGGCTTTTGAAAGATCTAACCTGGATGTAATAACGGCCGAAAGTGGTCGGGAAGCTTTAGAGATTTTAAACTCTCAGAAGGATGTAGATATCGTCTTAATGGATATAATGATGCCTGAAATGGACGGTTATGAAACAATTCAACGGATACGAAAAGAACAAAGGCATCAACTTTTACCTATCATTGCTGTAACAGCTAAGGCTATGATCGGTGACCGGCAGAAATGTATCGCATCAGGGGCGTCTGACTATATAACTAAGCCGGTAAAAACTGATCAATTGATGTCGCTGATGAAAGTTTGGTTACATAAATAGAAACTGATTACTGCAATAACCCTTTTAGAGTGAGTACGAACCAAATAAAAATTCTTCTGGTTGATGACCGCGAAGACAACCTGCTTTCGATGGAGTTAGTGCTGGAGAAAGATGGTTACTCTTTCTCCAAAGCAACATCCGGAAAAGATGCTTTAAAAATCTTGCTAAAAGATCAGGACTTTTCATTGATTTTACTGGATGTAAAAATGCCCATCATGGATGGGTATGAAACTGCTGGCATCATTTACCAGCGGGAAAAGTTGAGAAACATCCCTATAATCTTCATTACTGGTCAGGACTATGAAGATGCATCTGTATTTAAGGGGTACCAAACAGGCGCTGTTGATTATATTAGAAAACCCGTAAATCCACAAATCCTGAGGTCTAAGGTGGCAGTATTTTCCGAACTGTTTAAAAAGAATCAGCTCTTAAAACAGCAGGAAGAAAAATTACGGAGCATTAACGAAGAACTTCTTCACTTAAACCAGGTATTGGAAGAAAGAGTAACCGAGCGGACACTGCAGTTGGAACGGGTCAATATTGAGTTAAAAGAGCTTAACAACTCTAAGGACAAATTTCTATCTGTTATTTCTCATGATCTGCGAAACCCATTAACGGCACTGATGGTTTCGTCAGAAAAGCTCTATGCAGGGGCAGAAAATCACTCACCTAAAAATATCAGCACCTTAACAACTATAATACACAGTACATCCAAGAAAATTTTGCTGCAGCTTAACGAATTAGTTGAGTGGGCGAAAAAACAGCAGGATAAGAAGAATTTCAAGCCGGAGTCAATTCACTTATTTAACCGGATGAATGAATCACTGGAACTGTTGAACGACAATGCCGAACAGAAAAAGATCAACCTGCAGAACCTTGTTCCGAAGAATATTTATGTGAGCGCTGACTCTTTAATGTTAAGATCAATACTACAAAACCTGGTAACCAACGCCATAAAGTATACTTCGCATGGGGGCAGCGTGAAAGTAACCGCTCAACCTATGCACAGCATGATTGAAGTATGTGTGTCAGATACGGGCGTTGGCATGAGTACTGAAACGCAGGAAAAGCTTTTTGCAACTTCCTTTTCCTCATCGATATCCGGCACTGATAATGAAAAGGGAAGCGGTTTGGGTTTACTTCTTGTGAAGGATTTCGTGGCACAGCATGGTGGAACCATCCAAATCGAAAGTTCAATAGGGAATGGAACTTGTTTTAGATTCACCATCCCGGGAAATGAACTTGACGACTAGTTCGAGTTTAGTCAAAACACTTTAAGTTAGAAGATGACACTATCAGCCAGAATCTTCCTGGGATTTGCGATCGTTATTGGCCTTTCTCTGGTTAATAGCTATGCTAATTACCTATTGTCCCAGAAGGTGAATAAAAACTCTGCTTTTTTAGCTAATTCAGAAACGATAATTCGCAATTCCAGCAAGCTGCATGAAAACATTATTGATATGCAGAGTGCGCACCGCGGATTCTTATTAACGGATGACACCACCTTTCTCAGACCGTATTACAAAGGTTTAAAGGTTATCCCAGGATATTTTGAGGAGCAGAAGAAGCTGGTGCAAACTACAAAAAGCCAGTTGACAAAATTAGACTCGATCTACTACCTGCATAAACAATGGACGTCCTACGCAAACTCTCTGATCGAGGCAAAACTGAATAGTAACACATCACTGCCCAATAACTATAAAGAACTTTTTGAAACACGTTTTAAAACACAGTTTGGTAAAAAAATAAATGATATCATCAGTTCAAAGTTTAATGAGTTCGACCGCCATGAATACAAGGTAAGAAGCTGGCGCAGGGATATTTTGAATTCATCGATCACTGAAACACAATATTATTCCTTAGGCTTTACATTTCTGACTATAATAATCGGTGTGACCAGCACATGGTATATAATACAAATTATTTCCAAAAGAATAGAGTCGATGGTTCAGTTGGCCGACAACATCTCAAAAGGACAGTTTGTAAAAGTCGTGGATGAAAAAAACGATGAGTTAAGCAGCCTTTCCGAATCGTTGAATTTAATGTCTGGAACTTTAAGTAAAAACATCACCGAACTAGAGAAGCGTAATAAAGAACTCGATCAATTCGCCTACGTTGTATCGCATGATCTAAAAGCCCCCATCCGTGGGATTTACAACGCTGTACAATGGATTCAGGAGGATTTGGGAGGAGAACTCTCTGATCAGATGAAAAAGTATTTAAACATTATCCCAGGTCGTATAAAGCGAATGGATGAACTTATCGATGCGCTTCTCCATTATGCAAGAATTAGCCGGGGCCAGGCTGACAAAGAATTTGTGGACATCAATATCCTTTTGAAAGAGATTGTTGAATCGATCGTGCCAATTGATTTTGAAATCCAGATAGACGAGATGCCATCATTTAAAACTGAGAAAGTCAGGATTGAACAAGTATTTAGCAACCTGATTAGTAATGCAGTTAAATATTCTGCCGACAAGCCAGGATTTGTGCATATTGGCTTTAAGGAGCTGGAGAAGTTTTACGAATTCTCGGTAACAGATAATGGAATTGGAATTGATTCCAAGTATCACTCGAAAATCTTCGTTATTTTTCAGACTCTCCGTGAAAAGCATGCGAAAGAAAGTACTGGCATTGGCCTGGCAATTGTGCATAAAATAATCGAAGATCAGCACTGCAGTATTAAAGTAGAATCTCAACCTGGAAACGGTGCTTCGTTTATATTCACATGGCCGAAAAATTAGAATTATGGATAAAAAAATAATACTATTAGTAGAGGATGACCAACTTGATGTAATCAGCGTTGAACGTTCGTTAAATAAAATAGATCAGAATTACCAGCTATTTACTGCTTACAATGGAATTGAAGCGTTGGATATACTCAAAGACAATCCAGATATGCTGCCAGACGTAATCCTTTTAGATCTGAACATGCCGATTATGAATGGCATAGAATTTTTAAAAATATTAAAGGCTGATGATCGCTATAAATGTATTGAGGTGTTTATAATGACCACATCCGGTGAGGAAGCAGACCGCCGTCTTGCTGAAGATCTTGGAATTAGCGGCTATCTTATAAAACCGTTAAATTTTAATAACAATAACAAAAGGACAGATTCTTTAGATGCCTTTTTTCAGTTCCATCTGCGTAAAATTTTCGCAAATTAGGGAAGACCAGGTTGTAAAGATCTTCGATAAACTTTTAGTTACAAAATTTGTTAGTCATCAAACATCACTTTAAAAACCATAAAGAAATGATAAAGAAATTATTTACAAACGGAACCATTGTTGGAATTTTTCTGATAACTGTTGCAGCTTGTGGTAACGGGAAAAATATTACAGGCAATCAGGACTCATCAAGTGCCGTATCAGACACTTTACAAGGTAATGCGACTGCTGTATCCAAAGCGCATGCGGATATTGACGCCACTAAATCTGACACCACGGGCAGTGGAAGAGCCGATTTTAGCAGCAACGACAACGGAAGTGTAGATCTGAAACTTCAGGTTTCTTTTCCCAAAATGGCCAGCAAAAGCGTAGCTGTTCACATCCACGAACATGGTGATTGCAGCGATGCAGGTAAGGGTGCACATGGTCATTGGAATCCAACAAATGAAGCACACGGCAAGTGGGGTTCCGCGGCATTCCATTCGGGAGATATCGGTAATATAGAGCTGAACGATAAAGGTGAAGGAAGTATCACCCTAAATAGCGATCGTTGGACTATAGGTGGTGATGAAAAGACCAACATACTCAACCGTGCAATAATCGTTCATTCGGGTGTTGACGATTTTACTACACAACCAACAGGGAACGCTGGTAGTCGTATCGGTTGCGGTTTGATCACCGCCAACTAATTAAAAGTTTTATTCGTTATAAAGAAGTGAAAAATGCAGGAACCTTTTGATATCGACATCGGAAATATAGTCTATTCTGTCTTTCCTGAGGAGGATGATATTTACACAATATTTAAAGAAGGGCAAGAATACTTGAAGATGCAAAAAGATGATGAAAGATGGCTGAAACTTGATTCTTACACAGAATTGCCACGATTCGAAGAGGATGAAGAAGTGAATTTAATTGGCATCGAAATCAATAAGCTCAATCAAGAGTAAGCAGGTTCATTAAACTTATTATAATCCCTTTTGGTTATACCGAAAGGGATTATTGCTTTATATCTATCTTAACAATATTGAAGCATCGGCCCTAAACCGATTAAGAAGTATTAATTTTACCGGACAAACTTTCTACGATGTCGAAACATACTGCTGACCAAATTAATCACATTGCGGATACATTAATGCCCGGGTTTATTCCAAAAGACAATAACGTGAATGACCTCACCTTTGCTTTTACCTTAGATGGAGTCAACTATGAAGTGGTGTATGAGAAGAGCAAAAAAAATGAATGGCAATTCATTTCTTACAAAAAGGCATGATTTTTAAAATCGAAATTATCGATTGTTGAGTGAATTTTCGACTAACGGCATGAGTTTGTCAGCGTTTGAATGAGCGCAACTTAACTTCCCCCCCCTTATCATTTTCCTTAAGATTTTAAATTCACTTATGGCTTCTGATACAGGGTTAATTACCTACTTCTGCGAATTTCAGGGAATAGTAATGTCACCTTTCGAGTTTATGATCTCAACATTGATATGATAGGTTTCTCTGCAAATTATAAAAAATAACATTACTACAAATTAGATTATAATTCATTACTCTTTATTTCCAATTTGACCAGTTACCAATAGTCCAATTTTGGGTACCAATAGCGCCACGATGTGTGACGACTGTAAAGAAAGTGGAATATTCAGGGTCCGAAAAATCACTGCCACTCAACGCTGCTGCACCTTCCATTGGAGTTAAATTAGGGGCTGTCGAAGTCAAACTTATTAATTGCAGGTCTGTTACCGGCTGTATAACTGCATTGTGATTTACAGCCTCCTTCTCGATCCCAGAAGTCTCGACAGCGTATTTAGCGACTTCGGAATCAGGCACAATTACTACACCTGTCGGCCCATTGTCATAAGTGAAAGCACGTTCAGGAACATCCGCATTAACCATATTGTATTTAAACTGCGATCCCTGGTTATTTATGAGAAGAGGTCTGGTTTTAGGACACATCATCAAGCCACCGTTTGAATAACCGGCAACTATCGAGTTCCTTACAACAAATCTGGTGTTTCTCCTGATGTAAATTCCCTGGCTTTGATCGGTAAGATCGGTATTAATAGCTGGTGGCCCCAGGATAGTCATATTAGAAATTACAGGACGCGTGTAAGGTTGAGCGTTGGTGGCTCCTTTATCATTAAGGCTTTCCATGCCATTACCACGAATGACGGAATTGGAATGAGCAGTTCTATATGCAACTAAAAATTGTAGTTTACCTGTGTATCCTCTATCAAAGTCAAAATCATCATCTCCATTATTGTAAGAAATTAGATACTTTCCGTTCACATTGCCGCCAACAAATTGGAATCCATCATCGTTTGAATTGCTGACCATTATGTGCTCAACCTGAGTTCCTGAACCGACACCCATCAAGCTTAAGCCGCTTGCCATATCCAGTTCCCACTCCTCCTCCTGGGCCGGATTTAACCCTCCTGCGTACTCCAATCTCAAGTATTTTATAGAGCCGGAATTATCATCTGGCAAATCACCTCCAAACTCCGTATCAACAGATGTAGGGAATCCCATTACATGAGCAGCGCTTAGGTTCGTTGGAGCTCTTCCCAGGATGATAATCCCAACCCAATCTCCGTGTGTTTTGCTTACTGACGATGAAGTAAATACAACAGGCTTTTCAGCTGTGCCATCAGCAACCAGTTTAGATCCCTTGGTTATAATTAAAGCACTTTTATTGGCTGGATCATCTACTTTCTCGACCTCGACGGTAACGCCTGCGGGTATTGTAATGACAGCATTATTCTTTACATACACTCTACCCTTCAACAGATACTTCACATCAGCTTTGAGAGTAATATTTTCAGTTATCACACCGCTTATTGTTTCACTGGCAACCGGTTCTGGTATATCTATAGGATTATCCTTTCTACAGGAAAATAAAACAAACAAACACACAAGGTTGAGGTACAGCAGTTTTTTCATGATATAAAACGATATCTTACTCAACGTGTTATTAGACATAATAGTTTGATACACTAATTTTTCTCACATTTAAAAGATTTTGCTCACCCAGATAAATGTTTAATCGGGCATACCAAACACCCATCTAATAGTGTGTTAAACATAAGCCAATGGATAAAACAGTGTCGCCCGGAGGTTAAAAATATATTAACTGGGACACAATCGGAAATAAATATTATCCGTGGTTAAAATCATTATAGTTATGCAATCGATAAACCCTGCTAACGGTTCCCTGATCCAATCTTACGCGCAACACTCCATGAACGAGGTATCTGGAAAAATCACAGAGGCTCATCTGACCTGGAATACATGGAAAGGAGTTCCTTTCGCTGAGCGAGCAGGTATGCTTCGCAATGCTGCTGCGGTTCTGCAGAAGAACAAAGAAAAGTACGCCCGGTTGATGGCCCTTGAAATGGGTAAGCCTTTAAAAGGGGGCATCTCGGAGATTGAAAAATGTGCGGATGTCTGTGATTACTATTCTAAACACGCCGAGCGTTTTTTAGCTAATGAGTCCATAGAAACTGAGGCTACAAAAAGTTATATTTCGTATGAGCCACTCGGTGTTATTTTAGCCGTGATGCCGTGGAATTTCCCTTTCTGGCAGGTCTTTAGATTTCTTGCTCCTGGCTTAATGGCGGGTAACTGTGCTGTGCTGAAGCATGCATCAAATGTCCCAGGTTGTGCGCTGGCAATAGAAGATGTAATTAAAGAGGCCGGGTTTCCGGATTTCGTCTTCCAAACACTTCTTATCGACAGCAAAGCGGTTAGCTCAGTTATTGAAAATTCCTTGATAAGTGCTGTTACACTGACCGGAAGTGTTGAGGCTGGTAAGAAAGTAGCGGAGAAAGCGGGCTCAGTACTAAAAAAAGTGGTGTTAGAACTTGGAGGTAGTGACGCGTATCTGATTCTTGAAGATGCTGACCTTGAATTAGCAGCAGAGACTTGCGTAAACAGCAGGCTAATTAACAGCGGGCAAAGTTGTATCGCAGCAAAGCGGTTTATCGTTGTGAAATCTATTCAGGAAAGCTTTATTCGGCTTTTCAAGAACAAAATGTCGGCTAAGGTAATGGGCGATCCCCTTGACGAAAAGACGGAAATAGGCCCGCAGGCTCGAGTCGATCTTCGCGATGAACTACATCAACAGGTTCTTGAAAGCATTGAAAATGGAGCTGAATGCATTTTGGGTGGTCAGATTTCAGAAGGCAAGCATGCTTTTTATCCTCCCACTATATTAACCTCTGTTAAAAAAGGGATGCCTGCATATGATGAAGAACTATTTGGTCCGGTGGCCAGCATCATTACCGCCAATGACGAAGAAGAGGCCATATCAATAGCAAATGATACAGTTTTTGGATTGGGGGCCGCCGTGTTTTCCAGGGATATTGCCAGAGCTGAGAAAATTGCCGCTAACAGGCTTCAGGCAGGATCTTGCTTTGTAAACTCATTGGTACGGTCAGACCCGCGGCTGCCTTTTGGCGGAATTAAGCAATCAGGCTTCGGACGGGAACTTTCAATATATGGAATAAGGGAGTTTGTCAATATCAAAACCGTTTATATCAAATGACTTTAAGGATTGAATCAATTATCCACCCTAATAATACCGATATTGAAAAACTCATGAGCGTACCAATCAGTACATACTCCGTTTTCTTTTGAGTGTTACCTTCCTTATCATTAAATCTTAGAATTGATTTAGCCGCAATCAATAAACCAACCGCCGTATACTGATCAATCAGAATGAAGGTAAGGATGAGGAATCGTTCAAAAAAACCTATCCACATACCTGCGCGTGCCAGCCCTTCGGCATTAACACCAGCCTCGTCCCGCCATCTTTCCGTAGCTAATCCAACCATTATTCCCATCGGCCAGGTAAGGAATATGTAAGATGCCAGAACTATTAAGAAATTCCTGTTGCTGTAAACACTTGTTAAGAAGGCCCCTGTTTCATCCCACCTGTTAAAAATTATAATCCATAACCAAATGATCATTAGTATATGTAAAAACTGGTCTGCCAGAAAGTAGACCATCTTTGCCGGACGGTACGATTTCCATAGATCAATCAATAGATGGGTAATAAAAATAAACAAAGGCAGCCACCATACTTTCCATAGACCGGAGAATAGATAAGCCCCGGCGGCCGTAATTAGAACATGAATATATAATTTTCCTGACTGCCATTTCTTAGCCTGACGATCGGCGATCCAGGAAGAAGGCTGCAAAACAAAGTCTGTTAAGAAGTGTGCAATAATGAGTCGTAGCAGGATGTTAATTTCGTCAGTTATCATCTCAACGTTCTAGTAAGTCGGAAATATAATGAATCGTTCTTTCAATTTCTTTCCAATTAGCCAGTTTAAGCCGGTTGTTTATTGCCGACTGCGCTATGTTTAGTTCATCGGCCATCTGCTGTTGAGTTTTATTTTCAAGTGCGAGAAAAATTACTTCCGCCTGGGTGGGTGTCCAACTGCTGATAATTACATCCATAAGCCTGCAGATAGTATTCAACTGTTCGTTCAGCTCTTGATCGCCGGTAACAATCTTCAAAAACTCACCTTCTTCCATATCGTCGAAGGCTCTACCCGAGATGTGAAATGCCTCACCGTCAGAGTCAAGTACAGTTTCACCATAATAAGAAATCTGACCTATTCCTACCGCCATGCGCGCGTCAAGCATTATATTCTCCTTAATTGTGCTCTTTTTAAACCAGCATCTTAATTGCAGTGTTCGACGTAAACCTTCCCGGGGGTTTTTGAATAGTAGTTGGAAACTATCGCCGCGAAAGATTTGCGCATATTCAGGCTTTACCCATAATTGAAACAGGTCTGGAAGGGCTTGAATTAGCTTCTCTCGTTTGTTGGATGGAATTTTTGTAAATCCTGTAATGTCTCCCGTTATTACCAGGGCTGATTCATTCATAAAGCAAAATTATCTATTAAAAACTAGATAAACAACAAATATCTACTATATGATAGATAATTGACGATTATCTACTATATGATAGATAATTACATCTTATCTATTGTAAAATAGATATTTAGCAATTATATACTAATTGATAGATAAATAGTAATTATCTATCATATGAGAGTTTCAATTTCGAATAAGTTCATTTAAAGATTCTCGCAGAGTTTAAAAATCTGTACAACAGCTCTTCTCGTGCAAATACATGTAACCATAAGCACAAATTAGATTGGTTTAAAATATCAGAAGGTGCCAAGTCTAAAAACTAATAATTTATATTAGTCGTAATTAAATAAAAGGATATGAAAACATACTATGATCCGGACGACTTAAAAAAATTCGGAAACATTGACGAATACCAGCCTGAACTAGCAAAGAAATTTTTTGACTACTATGGTGAGGTTTTTAAAGAAGGCGCATTAACAGCCAGGGAAAAATCATTAATCGCCCTGGCAGTAGCTCATACTGTACAATGCCCCTACTGCATTGATGCCTACGCCACTGACTGTTTGGAGAAGGGCTCTAACCAAGAACAGATGATGGAAGCCATTCATGTAGCAGCGGCTATCCGCTCGGGCTCCTCATTAGTACATGGGGTTCAAATGATGAATAAGGTTAAGGAGTTGTCTATGTAATAATTGCTTAATATTGCTAATCACCTTAATAATGTCCACAAAGTGAAAAGCCTCCAAGCCTCTCATCATCATTTATCGAATACCTTTATCCAGTTGGAAGTTCTAAACTCAGCTGATGAAGAGGTTATCGCTTTGCCAAGATTTAAAGAGAAACTATTATCACTGGATTTATTTCCCTTAAAAGCCATCCGGATAGATACACTTCAGGTGAATCTTGGAAAAATGTGTAATCAGACCTGTAAGCATTGCCATGTGGATGCGGGGCCTGACCGGAAAGAAATAATGACATTGGAAGTGATGCAACACTGTCTGAATGCACTCGCTAATAGCAATATCACCACAGTAGATCTTACTGGTGGAGCTCCGGAGATGAACCCAAACTTTCGGTGGTTTGTACAAGAAATCTCAAAACTTAGAAAAAAAATTATTGTTCGTTGTAATTTGACGATAATAGTCGCCAATAAGAAATATCATGATCTGCCACAATTTTTTAAAGATCACAAGGTTGAAGTAGTTTCATCCCTCCCCTATTTCACATCTTTTAAAACAGATGCTCAACGCGGCTCGGGGGTCTTCAGCGATTCTGTAAAAGCTTTAAAAATGCTGAACGACGTTGGCTATGGACAGGAAGGATCGGGATTAACTTTGAATTTAGTATATAATCCATCGGGAGCATTTTTACCTCCTTCTCAAGCAGGGCTTCAAGCAGACTTTAAACGCGAACTAAAGAAACGATTCCAGATCGAGTTTAATGAACTGTTCGCCATTACCAATTTACCGATAAGCAGATTCCTGGATTATTTGATGACCAGTGGTAATTTCGATGTCTACATGGAAAAACTTGTCAATTCTTTTAATCCTAATGCGGCCCAGAATGTGATGTGCAGATCGATTGTCTCTGTGGGCTGGGATGGTTTTTTATATGATTGTGATTTTAATCAAATGTTAGACCTTAGAATCAATTCAGGCATGCCGGGTCATATCGCCTCGTTTGATTCAGGCAAATTATCCGGTCGTGAGATTATCATTAACCAGCATTGTTTCGGGTGTACAGCGGGTGCAGGGTCGAGCTGCGGCGGAGAACTGACCTGATGGATAATGCGCTCATAATTTTCATTAAAAACCCGGTTGAAGGAAATGTGAAAACTCGCCTTGCGAAAGATATCGGTCATCCAAAGGCTCTACTGATTTACAAATATCTGCTCGCCCATACCCGCAACATCAGTTCTTCTGTTCAGGCAAACCGCTTACTGTTTTACGCTGATCAACTTCCCGTTCAGGATGAATGGCCTGAAAGTCAGTTTGAAAAGTTGCTCCAAACCGGTGACGATCTGGGCACAAGAATGTTTAATGCCTTTCAGACAGCAGTTAACCAAGGTGGTAATAGCAGAATAATAATAATCGGCAGCGACTGCATTCAATTAACCGCTGAATTAATAAATAAAGCTTTCAATGAGCTTCAGACGCACGACTTCGTAATCGGTCCCGCCAAAGACGGCGGTTATTACCTGCTAGGAATGAAGTATCCGGAGGAACGCCTTTTTAAAAATAAGAGGTGGAGTACGCACACTGTTTATAACGACACCTTACACGAAATAGAAGGTTTGTCCGGAACAGTATCTGTGTTACCTGTCTTATCAGACATTGATACGTTCACTGATTTGAGCAGGGAATTACTCGACCTGATTATTGTTCCATGACAAACTTTACTGCTAACTGACTTTATGTTTAAAGGAAAAAGTATGCAAAACTTTATCTTTGCACTCAATTTATAAAAACTGGCCTCTATTGCTTTCGTATTTTCAGAGGTTTCCAAAATAAGATGAGTAAAAAAGGCAGAGTTCTGGTAGCCATGAGTGGCGGTGTTGATAGTTCGGTAGCAGCAGTGATGTTACACGAGCAGGGATATGAAGTGATTGGGCTAACAATGAAGACCTGGGACTACGCTTCTGCCGGCGGATCATCCAAAGAAACCGGATGCTGCAGCCTTGACAGCATAAACGACGCACGGGCGTTGGCTGTTGGATATGGATTTCCACACTACATTCTCGATATCCGAAGCGAGTTCGGAGACTTCGTGATCGACAATTTTGTTGATGAGTATCTTGCTGGCCGCACGCCCAACCCCTGTGTTTTATGTAATACTCATATTAAATGGGAAGCCTTATTAAAACGTGCTGATAAACTAGATTGTGAATTTATAGCAACAGGCCATTACGCGAACATTCGTTTGCAGGACAGTGGCCGGTATGTCATCTCGAAAGGGAAAGATGAACATAAAGATCAGTCTTATGTGTTGTGGGGTGTGAGTCAACAAAACCTGGCAAGAACACGATTTCCTCTGGGGAACTTTACCAAAGCAGAGATACGCCAAATGGCCAAAGATATGGGCCAAATGGAGCTCGCAGGAAAGTCAGAAAGTTACGAGATCTGTTTTGTCCCCGATAATGATTACCGGGCCTTTCTAAGGCATAAAGTGGAAGATCTTGATGATCGTATTGGAGAAGGTAATTTTGTTTTAAGTAACGGTAGTGTGGTAGGTAAACACAAAGGCTATCCGTATTATACTATTGGTCAAAGAAAAGGCTTGGGGGTAGCATTCGGCCACCCAATGTTCGTTACACGCATCCTGCCCGAAAGTAATACCGTGATGTTAGGTACAGTTGATGAACTTGACCGTACATCTGCCACCGTCAGAAATCTCAACCTCGTTAAGTATGCTTCAATTACTGAACCTCTGGAAGCAATAACAAAAATCCGTTATAAAGACGCCGGAGCGTTAAGCAGCATCGTTCAAAACGGCGATCACATGAAGGTAGAATTTCACCATGCGGTATCAGGAATCGCCCCCGGTCAATCGGCAGTCTTTTATGAAGGGCAGGATCTTTTAGGAGGCGGCTTTTTAATTTAAGCTCCTTCTTAGTATATATCTCTCTGAACGGTGATACTTTTCAGGGCTTATTCTGAAATATATAATTTCTGATATAACCTCCTCCAGCTAACAAAATCCGCTTTTACTGCGTTAATTTTAGGTATGTTGCAACACTGCTAATTTGGCGTTCCCTTTTTTAATAACTTACTTTGCAGCAAAACCTACTAATTAATGGCTAAAAATCTACTCATCGTTGAATCTCCGGCAAAAGCGAAAACTATTGAAGGTTACCTCGGAAAAGACTTTCTGGTTAAGTCCAGCTATGGACATATTCGCGACCTCGCAAAGACCGATGATGCTATAGATATCAAGAATAATTTTGCGCAGCGTTATGAAGTGCCAGCAGACAAGAAAGCTGTTGTAAGCGAATTGAAGAGACTGGCAAAGGATGCAGAAATGGTTTGGTTGGCATCGGATGAGGACCGTGAGGGAGAAGCAATTTCCTGGCACTTGTTTGAAACACTGGGTCTCAGTGAGGCCAAGACAAAGCGAATAGTCTTTCATGAAATAACTAAGCCGGCAATTTTAAAAGCAATTGAATCTCCACGTAAAATAGATTATAATTTAGTCAACGCACAACAGGCACGGCGTGTATTAGATCGTCTTGTTGGTTTTGAACTTTCTCCCGTGCTGTGGAAAAAGGTGAAACCTTCGCTTTCGGCAGGCAGGGTGCAATCAGTTGCTGTAAGACTAATTGTTGACCGTGAACGCGAAATAAATAAATTCAGTGCAACTGCTGCTTTCAAAGTGGTAGCCATTTTTTCAACTGAAAATCAAAAAGAGATCTTCCGGGCTGAACTGCCGGGACGCTTTGAAAAGGCACCTGAAGCAGAGACCTTTTTAAATGATTGCGCAAAGGCTATCTTCACGGTAAAAAGTTTAGACACCCGACCAACTAAACGAAGTCCGGCAGCACCTTTTACCACTTCAACTTTACAGCAAGAGGCAAGCAGAAAACTTGGCTTTTCAGTAGCACGAACGATGTCTGTAGCTCAGAAACTTTATGAGCATGGTAAGATCTCCTACATGCGTACTGATTCTGTAAACCTTTCAGACACTGCATTAAACGCTGCAGCTGCTGAAATCAATTCAGCATATGGTTCAAAATACCATCAGTTAAGAAAATATAAAACGAAATCTGCCGGCGCTCAGGAAGCTCACGAGGCTATTCGGCCTACTTATTTTGACCAGCATACAACCAGTGGTGACCCTTCGGAGCAACGTCTATATGACCTGATCTGGAAACGCGCTATTGCTTCTCAAATGAGCGAAGCGCAGTTTGAAAAAACCACCGCGCGTATTACAGTCTCAACAAGAGACGAAGAGCTTGTCGCTAACGGAGAAGTTATGAAATTCGATGGCTTCCTGAAAGTCTATATGGAATCTACCGATGAGGATCAGGAAGTAAATCTTGATGATGAAACTGATAACGCTATTCTGCCTCCCCTGGCCATAGGCCAGAACCTCAATCTAAGGGACATGACGGCTACAGAGCGCTATACACGCCCGCCTGCAAGGTATACCGAGGCAAGCCTTGTTAAGAAACTGGAAGAACTTGGAATTGGAAGACCTTCCACCTACGCTCCCACCATCTCCACAATTCAGAACCGTGGATATGTTGTTAAAGAAGAACGGGAAGGGAAACCCCGTAACTATCGTGTTTTAACATTACGAGGTGGAAAAGTAACTGCCGATACGAAAACAGAAACCACCGGAGCGGAAAAAAATAAGCTTTTCCCCACAGACATCGGCGCTATTGTAAATGACTTCCTTGTTCAGCATTTTAAAGGAATTGTAGATTTCAATTTCACGGCAACTGTTGAAAAGGAGTTTGATGAAATAGCGCAGGGTCTTAAAAACTGGTCAGAAATGCTGACTTCTTTTTATCATCCCTTCCACCTGGAAGTAGAAAATACTACACAGAACGCTGAACGTGCAAATGGGGGCCGCGAACTAGGCATTGATCCTGAAACTGGCAAAAAGATCTCCGTTCGGATTGGACGCTACGGCCCGTTCGTTCAAATTGGCGAAACGTCTGAGAATGAAGAAGACGAAAAACCACGGTACGCAAGCCTGCGCAGCGGACAAATGATTGAAACCATTACCATTGAGGAGGCGTTAGATCTCTTCAAACTACCTTTTCAATTAGAGGATTACGAAGGAAAAGAGGTAAGTGTAGGAGTCGGGCGCTTTGGTCCATATGTTAAATGGGGCGAAAGCTTTATCTCCCTCCCTAAAGGAGAAGATCCGCACTCAGTAAATTTACCCCGTGCTATTGAAATTATCAACGAAAAGAATATCGCAGATGCTCCCATTGCTCACTACCATAATTTACCGGTAACAAAAGGCAAAGGGAGGTTCGGACCATTTATTAAATGGAATGATCTCTACATTAACGTGCCTGTCAGGTTCAATTTTGACACTTTGAGCAAAGCCGAAGTTGAAGAGTTGATAAGCAAAAAAATAGAAAAGGAGTCTAATCGTTTTATTCAACAATGGCCCGATCATAAAATTGCTATTGAAAACGGCAGATGGGGGCCCTTTATCCGATTCGGAAAACAAATGCTAAAGCTCGGCAAAAACCCCGCTACCGATGACAAATATACTCCTGAAGAATTAGCTATTTTACCGTTAGAAACTGTAAAGAAATTGATCACTGAACAAGTACCTGACGCTTTTACAACAAAAGCTAAAAAAACTACAAAGAAAGTAGCCGCGAAGAAACGGTAGTTTATTACCAACCTGACGATCAGAATAAATTACAATAAGCTCATACAAATTAAGAATTCAACCTTAATGAAAAAGGATCTTCCAGAAAATATTGTTGAAAATGTTGCTATTGCAGTTGTTCTTGAAAATTCAACTCCGGAAAGCAAAAACTGGAATGTATATCTCATCAACCTGAAGGATGAACCTTTAGAGACCGTATTGGTTAGTTCTAAAGGCTATGGCCAAAAAGAAGGAGAAGATGTAAAGACGTCCATTCTTCGTCACTCGATTGGCGATGTGCCGGGTCGCAGCTATGCCCTGATTGAACTTATCGATGAACAAGTATTCGGGCTTACTAACGAATACTGGCTTAGCTACTATATTAGCGGCCAGATCTACGATAAAAAATTCATTTTCGTGCCAGAAAGCATTGTGGAAACCAACATGATCCGGGTGCCGGTTCTTAACAAACCTGGAGTAATGATTGGCTGATTTCTATTGTTCATTCAAAAAACGCCCGTGCAATTGAAATATCAAATTCCAATTTATCTGCTAAATTTACTTCATGCTGGAAAACATAGATCTGCATCAGGTTTTAATATTAGACATCGAGACCGTACCACAATATCCCAGTTATCAGGAGGTGCCTCCACATTTTACAGAACTCTGGTCACAAAAAACCCATTATCAACGTCGTGATGGCGAAACCCCTGAGGAATTTTATCCACGTGCTGGTATATGGGCTGAATTTGGGAAGATAGTTTGTATCTCAGTAGGCATCTTCTCACACCAGGCTGACGCCACAGTTGGCTTAAAATTAAAATCCTTTGCGGGAGATGATGAGATTCAAATACTGAAAGATTTCATCGTCCTTCTGGAAAAACAACCTTCAAACTTAATCCTTTGTGCCCACAACGGAAAAGAATTTGATTTTCCTTATATATGCCGACGAATGTTAATCAACTGCCTCAATATTCCTGAACAGCTTAAAATTAATGGTAAAAAGCCCTGGGAGGTAAATCACCTCGACACCCTGGAATTGTGGAAATTCGGCGATCATAAGAATTTCACTTCATTGAACCTGTTAGCAGCTGTGTTTGGCATTCCCACGCCGAAGGATGATATAAAAGGCAGTGATGTACACCAGGTATACTGGAAGGAAAAAAACCTGCAACGCATAGTCACCTATTGTCAAAAAGACGTGATTACAACAGCCCAACTTTTGCTCAAATTTAAATGTCGGCCTCTGATGCCCGAAAATTTGATTACTATCGTAGAGAATGATCCAAATTGAAAACCTTAGAGTAAAATTCAAGACAGAAAGCGGCTGGTTTGAGGCCGTTAAAGGCATCTCTTTTAGTTTACAAAAAGGCGAAGTGATCGGCATTGTAGGTGAATCCGGCTCGGGAAAGTCAGTGACCTCACTGTCTATTATGCGCCTGCATGATCCTGCGGCTAGCGAACTGAGTGGCCGGATTCTATATAAAGGTACTGACCTGCTGGCACTACCCGCAGAAAGGATGCTGAAATTTCGCGGCAACCAGATTTCAATGATCTTTCAGGAACCGATGACTTCTCTCAACCCGGTGCTTACCTGTGGTTTCCAGGTAGCGGAGGCTATAAAGAGGCACTATAAAGGCAGGGAAGAGAAAACGGTTAAAAACGAGGTTATTGATCTCTTCAATGAAGTGCAGTTGCCTTCGCCCGAAAATATTTACAGTAGTTATCCGCATCAGCTCTCAGGAGGTCAAAAACAAAGGGTGATGATTGCCATGGCGCTGTCATGTAACCCGGAAGTTCTAATAGCAGATGAACCAACCACCGCACTCGATGTGACCGTCCAGAATACCATCTTGCAGCTCTTGATAAGGATCAAAGAGGAACGCAATATGAGCCTGATATTTATTTCGCATGACCTTGGTGTAATAGGCGAAATTGCCGACCGGGTAATCGTAATGTATAAAGGAGAAATTGTAGAAAGCGCCGGTGTTCGAGACATCTTCAGGGATCCTCAGCACCCATATACACGCGGCCTGCTGGCATGTCGTCCGTCTCCGGAGCAACGATTATATAAACTTCCCGTAGTCGATGACTTCTTACAGCTGGATCAGCAAGGGAATATTAAAGCCGGTAAAACGCTCAGTAAAGTATTGGAAAGCCTGCAGATCGATGAGGGTGAACTGAATAGCCGGAGACGTACGATTTATTCGCAGGAACCGATTCTAAAGGTGCAGAATTTAAAAACCTGGTTTCCTGTAAGTCAGGGTTTTTTCAGACCGGTAAAAGAATATAAAAAGGCGGTTGACGATGTTAGCTTTGAAGTTTTTCCCGGAGAAACGCTTGGCCTTGTGGGCGAGTCTGGTTGTGGCAAGACAACCTTAGGTCGCAGTATCCTTCGTTTAATCGAACCAAGTGAGGGGAATGTGTTTTTTAAGGGAACCAACCTTTTAGATCTTTCAACCAAAGAAATGAGAGCCTTCCGGCGGGATATTCAGATTATTTTCCAGGACCCTTATTCGTCATTGAATCCGCGACTAACAATCGGTCAGTCCATTATGGAACCGATGCAGGTTCACAAAGTCTACTCGAACGATAGACAGCGTAAAAAGCGTGTATTCGAACTTTTAGAACGTGTGAATTTAAAAGCTGAACACTTTAATCGCTATCCGCACGAGTTTTCCGGCGGGCAACGGCAGCGTATTTCCATTGCAAGAGCTTTGGCGCTTCAACCTGAATTCATCATCTGTGATGAATCAGTTTCGGCGCTCGATGTTTCTGTACAGGCACAAGTATTAAACCTGCTCAGAGAGCTACAGGAAGAGTTTAAACTAAGCTATATTTTCATCTCGCATGATCTGGCTGTGGTGAAACATATTTCAGACCGGATGATGGTCATGAACCAGGGACGCATAGAGGAGATTGGCGATGCCGAGGAGGTATACCATCAGCCGCAATCCGCATATACACGCAAATTGATCAACGCAATCCCCAAGGGCATTGTAGTAAAGACCTAAGCCTGCAGCATGCGTCTGATATAATTGATCTGACCCAAATGGTAACCCAGATGAGAGGACAGATGAATAAGAAAGTACCGTACCGACATAGGTTTATCAAAAACTATTATAGGGTACTCGTGTTCTAATCCTGTTTCAGGAAAATTATTTAAAACGTCGATAACCAACTTGCGTGTGTCACGGATCATGCCTAACAGTTCGGCAGACCGGAGATTTTTGGCGTTAAATTCATTTTCGCGGTTTCTCACATAACCGGTGTTGCCAAGTATAGCACCTACAAAATGATTTAGATTGCCAACCAGATGCAAAGCCAGGTTGCCGCCGGAGTTAGTAATACCCGGCTTTATTGTCCATAAAAATTCTTCCTGATACAACTCTATTTCCTTTTCAAGCTGTTCTAACTGCTTTTGAAATATCCCGGCAAGCTCAGGCAAAAAGGAAGCATTCATGTTAAATCCATTTTATTTACAAGGTAAGCCTTATCTTAGAAACAAATACACAAAGTATGTCTAAAAAGAAAATAAACAATTTCGATCTCGTATTAACCAAACTTATATCGGATGTTTTTGAAAAAAGTGGCAATAAGCCACTGAACTATAAGCAGGTAGCTGCTAAATTAAATTTAGATGATCAGGACACCCGGGAAGCCGTTCTGGATATTTTAAAGCAGGAAACCAAAAAAGGGGTTCTTTCTGAACCTGAAAAAGGCAAATTCAGGCTAAATGAATTAAAGACCTATGTAACCGGTCGTGTGGATATGACAGCCGACGGCTCAGCTTTTATTGTCAATGAAGATGAGTTTGAAAACGATATTTTTATTGGCCCGCGTAAACTTCGTAATGCACTGCATAAAGATTTGGTGAAGGTCTACGTCTATGCCAAAAGCAAAGGCCGTAAAAAAGAAGGTGAAGTTGTTGAGATTATTGAACGTGCACGGATGGAATTTACCGGCATCGTCAAGTTATCAGAAAAATTCGCTTTTTTGATCCCGGATGACCGAAAGATGCTTCACGACATTTTTATACCGATCACTGACGTCTCTGGTGCTCAGAACGGAGATAAAGCAATAGCTGAAATTGTTGACTGGCCGGAGGGAGCTAAAAACCCCATTGGCCGGATAAAGCATGTATTGGGCAAGCAGGGTGAAAACAATGCTGAAATGAACGCCATATTAGCGGATTACGGCTTTCCGCTATCTTTTCCTGAGCAGGTTGAACAGGAAGCAGAGGCAATAACGGAAAACATTACCGCCGAAGAGATCGCCAAACGCCGGGATTTCAGAGAAGTTCTGACTTTTACAATTGATCCCGCAGACGCAAAAGATTTTGACGATGCTATCTCCTTCCGTAACCTTGAAAACGGAAACTATGAAATAGGTGTGCACATTGCTGACGTATCGCATTATGTGAAACCTGATTCAGCGCTGGACAAAGAAGCCTTTGAACGCGGAACATCCGTTTACCTGGTTGACCGGGTAATACCGATGCTTCCCGAAAATTTATCGAATGGCTTATGTTCGTTAAGGCCAAACGAAGATAAATTATGCTTCGCTGCTGTCTTTGAACTAGACTCTAAAGCCAACGTCTTAACGCAATGGTTCGGTAAAACCATCATTAATTCTGATAAGCGATTCAGCTACGAAGATGCTCAGGAAATTCTTGAAAATAAAGCCGGCGAACACAGTGAAGAACTGCTTAAGTTAAATGAACTGGCCTATGTGCTCAGGGAACAGAAATTCAAACACGGGGCGATCAGCTTTGAGACCACTGAAATTAAATTCAATCTTGACGACCAGGGAAAACCAATTGGCGTATATGTTAAAGAACGGAAAGATGCCCATAAGCTCATTGAAGATTATATGCTGCTGGCTAACCGTAAAGTAGCGGAATTTATCGCTAAAAAAGGTAAAGGAAAACAAAAACTAACTTTTGTCTACCGTTCTCACGATGCGCCTAATGAATTGATCCTTCAGAATTTCGCACAGTTTGCATTGAAGTTCGGCTACAAGATAAACACCACGTCCGACCGCGAGATAGCCCGTTCTCTAAACTACCTGATGGAAGACGTGGAAGGCAAAAAAGAACAGAACGTACTGACCCAGCTGGCTATCCGTTCTATGGCGAAAGCGGTCTATACAACCAAAAAACATAGCCACTATGGTCTTGCCTTTGATTATTACACTCACTTCACCTCTCCTATTCGCCGCTATCCAGATGTAATGGTTCACCGTCTTCTGGAGCACTATCTTGCCGAAGGTAAATCAGTAAGCGAGGAAGCGTATGAGAAGATGTCAGTCCATTCGTCGCAGATGGAGAAAAAAGCAGCAGATGCAGAACGCGCTTCCGTTAAATATAAACAGGCTGAATATCTCGAAGACAATGTGGGGGAAAAATACAGCGGCATTATTTCTGGCTTAACTGAATGGGGCATGTATGTAGAGATTATAGAAAATAAGTGCGAAGGCATGATCCGTTTACGCGATATTAACGATGACTTTTATGTGCTCGATGAAAAAAACTATTGCATAATCGGACAGCGTAAGAAAAAGAAATATCAGCTGGGAGATGAAGTGACGATCATGGTAAAACGGGTGGATCTAAGCAAGCGACAAATTGATTTTACACTGGTGGTCTGAGTTCTTTAGCTGCGTAACAGTAACATTATATTATAGCAATATCATATCTTCATTCATATAAATTATTATCATGGATCAGAAAATAATTAACCTTTATGATGAATATACCCATAGCGGTATAAACCGGAAAGAGTTTATGAAAAGGCTGGCTATTCTAACCGGGAGTACTGCCCTCGCGCTGAACGTGCTTCCGTTACTGGAAAACAATTATGCGGGCGCAGCCGTACTGGATGATCCCAATCTATTCACAGAAAACATTACCTATCCCGGAGCAGAAGGCGAGATGAAAGCCTTTCTGGCAATGCCAAAAGATCAAAAGAATTTAGGTTGTGTTTTGGTGATCCATGAGAACCGGGGCTTAAATCCACATACTATCGATGTAACCAAAAGAGTCGCATCCGCCGGATTTCTCGCCATTGGTGTCGACGCCCTTTCTCCATTCGGAGGTACGCCCTCCGATGAGGATAAAGCCAGGGAACTTATTGGAAAATTAGATCCGGCCAACACTCTTGAAAGTTATTTAAAAGCCCTTGATTACCTGAGAAAGCATAAGGACGGCAATGGCAAAACAGGATGTGTAGGTTTTTGCTGGGGTGGTGCAATGGCTAACAAACTAGCTGTAAACGACCCTCAACTTCAGGCAGCTGTGGCTTACTACGGATCTCAGCCCAGGGCGGAGGATGTGCCCAAAATAAAAGCAAAAGTGATGCTCCATTACGCCGGTTTAGATGAACGCATAAACGCCGGTATCCCTGCTTATGAGGAGGCCCTGAAAACCAGTAAAATTGATTATAAACTTTATATATACGACGGCGTTAATCATGCCTTTAATAATGACACATCTCCAACCAGGTATAACGAAACTGCAGCTAAACTGGCTTGGGAAAGGACTATTGACCTCTTCAAAGCTGAATTAAAATAGCCCGCAAAGCTTTCCTTCATAAAATACGCCGTGCCAGCCAGACACAGCGTATTTTTGAATTAAATCTAAAGGAACTGGTCTTTATTTGGTGAGAGTCGGAACCCCGGTATAGATGGCATCTTTGTGGCCGCTGAAATAACCATCCAGCTTGTTCAAAAAATCCATTCGTTGTTTAGAATTAGGCCAGGCTTTCTTTGCCAGTTCTTCGTCGCGTGTGCCGGCGCGGTCGATATCGTTCCAGTTGGCATATTCATTTATCGTCACAAATTCATGGCTGTCCTCGGTAAAATAATGGCCCATACTCCACGAATGCAGAATAAGCTCATTTTTCATAGTTACCTTTTCATGATATTCTTTAAGAACGGCTGCTCGCTCCGCGCGAGCAACGCTGTCCAGGCCAGGCACCACATAAAATGTGGCTACATGGTAAATACGAGGAGTTTGAGTTTGTGCAGAAGAGATAAAGCTCAAACTGCATAATAACGCTGCAACCGTAGTTGAACAGATAGTTTTGATGATTTTCATAATACATACTTTTTAGGGTGAAAATAACATAGACCTGTTTACCCTAAATTTACGAATTAGAAAATTACATTACTACTGAGTATCAATGCTTTATAATTTTATTTAAAATATTAATTCAGATTAACGATTGCAGCCCTGAAGAAAGAAAAATCCATTTAAGTTATTTAATTAGAACTGTATTCTTATAATTGTCCTGGCGTCACAAGCTTCCTAAACCGGACGGAACATTTTATGTATGAACTCTTTTTTGAAAGGCTGAATGAGAAAATCGCTTTTACCAGCGAAGAGAATGAAATAATAAAAAGCTACCTCACGCCAAAAAAACTTCGTAAAAAACAATATCTCTTACAGGCCGGTGACGTTTGTAAAACTATCGCCTTTGTAGAACACGGCACCCTGCGTGCTTATTCCACAGACGCGAAGGGAAATGAACATATCATACAATTCGCCCTGGAGGGGTGGACGATATCTGACTTATACAGCTTTATGACTGGCGAGCCAGCAACCTATCACATTGATGCATTGGAAGATTCAGAGTTGGTACTGATCAGTAGATCAGCCCAGGAAGAAATCTTGAAAAGAGTACCTAAATACGAAACATACACCCGAATGCAGATAACAGGGGCTTATCTTGCTATGCAGAAAAGGCTCACCTCTAATATCAGTTTATCGGTCGAAGAGCGATACCTGTATTTTATTAGCCTATACCCTGACATCGCCCAGCGTGTGCCTCAACACATGATTGCTTCTTACATGGGTCTGAAACCGGAAACACTTAGCCGGGTTCGCAAGAAAATAGCCAGCAAATAATAACTTCAGATAAATAAGAAAAAGCATTGACATAAATCAATGCTTTTTCTTGTTTGAACTCAACAGATCGGGTACAGGACGTCCGTTACCTTTGCTGTATCAAATTTCACCCCGATATGCGGACAAAACAAACAATAGCAATCATTGGTGCCTCAGGTAATATGGGTTCTGCCATTGCCAGAAGCCTTAGCAAAGGAAATTACAGGCTCCTGCTTTATACAGACAAACACGATAAAGTGGAAAGTCTGTTAAAGGAGATCAGACAAAGTAATCCTGCTGCAGATGCTGAATCTGTAGAATGCTCTTTCGATGCAAGTTGGGAGTCCGATATCATTATAGCAGCAGTTCCCTTTGAGGCCGAACGCGAAGTTGCTGAGCGGATCAGGGAAGTTGCTAACCAGAAAATTGTGATTAGCATAGCAAATCCCCTCAATGAGACCTATGATGGCCTGACCACTGCAGACGACACCAGTGCTGCTGAAGAATTGCAAAAGCTATTACCTAATTCAAAGGTGATTAAGGCTTTCAACACCACTTTTGCCGCCGATTTTTTAACACCCGTTCTAGCCGGCCAACAAGTAGATTCATTTATAGCCGGCAACGATAAAGATGCAATACAAATTGTCGCCGACCTTGTTAAAACCGCAGGCTTTAATCCAATCCTGGCTGGTGACCTGTCAGTCAGCCGGACGCTGGAAAAGATGCAGCTGCTGCTTATCCAACTGAATAACAAAAGCAACTATAACTGGCTTGCGGGCTGGAAGATCCTTCATAATTAACAAATAAATAACACATCAATTTTTAAAAACTCAAAAAAACAATCATGAAAAAAATCACATTCGTTCTCTCGTTCCTGTTATTCACAGTTACCGCTTTCGCGCAAACTGCATGGAAAGCCGACACTTATCATTCTAAATTAGGTTTCACAGTGACCCACTTAGGTATTGCCGATGTTCCCGGCCATTTTGATAAATATGATGTAACCGTTACGTCGTCAAAAGCCGATTTCAGTGACGCAGTAGTAGAACTAACCGCTGATGTAAATTCTATTAACACAAGGATTGAACCCAGAGATAAACATTTAAAAAGTGCCGATTTCTTTGATGCCGAAAAATTCCCCACGATGAATTTCAAAAGCACTAAAATTAAAAAAGCTGGAAAAAACAAGTACAAACTGACAGGAGACTTAACTCTGCACGGAATTACAAAGCCAGTTACGCTTAGTTTAGTATACCGTGGTACCACAGCCAATCCAAATGCTAAAGGGGCTCCTGTTGCCGGTATACAGGTCACAGGTACTATTAAACGTTCTGATTTTGCACTTGGTAGTGGCTTCCCTGCTCCTATGATCAGCGATGAAGTTGTAATTAAGGCAGACGGCGAATTCGGTAAGATCTAATAAATCTAATAAAGCAACCCCTCCCGTAAACTGATCTGATCATAAAACAACCTTAGCAACGATCATGGAATTAGGCTTATATACTTTTGCAGATATGCAGCCCAACGGCGCTGGAGAAAAAAAATCTGCGCAGCAGCGGATTAAGGATCTGATGGAAGAGATAAAGCTTGCTGACGAACTTGGACTAGATGTCTTTGGCGTCGGTGAGCACCACCGTCCGGACTATGCAGTGTCTTCTCCCGCCGTAATTTTAGGAGCAGCGGCTACGATTACTAAAAACATCAGGTTGACAAGTGCGGTTACCGTCCTCAGTTCTGATGATCCTGTTAGGGTGTTCCAGCAATTTGCAACCGTCGATCTTTTGTCCGGTGGACGTGCCGAGATAATGGCGGGCAGAGGTTCCTTTATTGAATCTTTCCCGCTGTTTGGTTACGATCTGCAGAACTACGATGAACTTTTTACAGAAAAACTTGATCTGCTGTTAAAGCTTAACAAACAGGAAAAGATTTCCTGGGATGGAAAGCACAGTGCAACAATACAGAACCGCGGCGTTTATCCCCGTCCCTATCAGCAAGAACTCCCTGTCTGGCTTGCAGCCGGGGGCACGCCTGCTTCAGCTGTAAGAGCAGGCACCTTAGGATTACCCCTTGCACTGGCGATAATTGGCGGAATGCCGGAGCAGTTTGTTCCCTTTGTCAACCTTTACCGCTCATCAGCTGAAAAGGCGGGCAATGATCCAAAGAAATTGCAGCTGGGCATAAATTCACATGTCTATATCGCGGCCGATTCGCAGAAGGCGGGCGATGAATTCTACCCCTCTTATGCATCCATGATGAATAACATTGGCAAAGACAGAGGATGGTCACCCTTAAGCAGGCAGCAATTTGACTACTCAAGATCAGAGAAAGGCGCCCTTGCTGTTGGTAGTCCGCAACAGGTGATCGATAAGATCTTGTATGAATATGAATTGTTTGGTAACACCCGCTTTTTAGCTCAAATGAGTCTGGGAAACATGCCTCATTCAAAAATCATGCACTCCATCGAATTGTTTGGCACACAGGTGGCCCCTGCTATAAGACAAGCAATTAATAAATCTTCACAATCCAAAAATCAAACGAATACAACAAATGAAACAGTTATTTAAAATTGAACATCATACAAGTAAAGTCGATATTGCACTATTAATTTTAAGGGTAGTTATCGGCGTTCTAATGCTGGTTCACGGCTTCCCTAAAATGCTTACTCTTTTTTCCGGCGAGCCAATTCAATTTCCCGCACTTATCGGGACACCTGCCCTATCATTAGGTTTGGCGGTATTTGCTGAAGTAGTTTGTTCCATATTGATCATATTCGGGTTTGGGACCAGGTTAGCAGCAATTCCATTGATCATTACGATGCTTGTGGCCGTCTTACTTGTCCATGCTGCCGATCCATTTGCCAAGCAGGAAATAGGGATTCTTTATCTGGTGTCATATGTAGTACTCCTGATTGCCGGAAGCGGAAAGTATTCTATCGACAAAATGCTGGCCGACAGGCAGCCGGATCTGGCTTATGCTAAATAATCGACCAGGTCTGGTTAAAGTCGGCTAAAGTAGTTTCAAGGAACAAATTAAAAAGAGAACAGGTTATTTACCTGTTCTCTTTTTTACTTTCTGAATGTCATATAAATTTACTTCTAGCCTATTATATAACGATTTTTCAAGTTTTTGTTACTTTTATAAAGTATCAGCGGCACAAATTTAGTTTTGCTTTCTTTCTGAAAGCGGATCCTGGTTGCAGGATTTGATTTTATTCTTTAAAATAATACATGGGGCACTTACCAAAACTGATAGAAGACTTAGCACTAATATTAATTACCGGAGCAATAACAACTTTATTGTTTAGAAGTATAAAACAGCCTTTAGTTTTAGGGTATATTATTGCTGGTCTACTCGTTGGTCCCCATTTATCATTAACTCCAACAGTTGTTGACACAACCAACGTAAAAACGCTGGCAGACATAGGAGTTATATTTTTACTTTTTAGCCTGGGATTAGAATTTAGTTTTAAAAAGCTAATGCGGGTTGGAGGTTCAGCCTCGATCACGGCATTTGTAGAAATTATCTTTATAACGCTATCGGGTTACTTCCTTGGTAAATGGATGGGCTGGTCTACCATGGACAGCTTATTTCTGGGTGGTATGCTTGCCAGTTCCTCCACAACTATTATTATTAAAGCCTTTGATGAACTGGGCATAAAAACCAAGCAATATGCACGGATAGTATTCGGGGTACTTGTAGTAGAAGATATTGTAGTAATCCTGCTGATGGTACTGCTATCAACGGTAGCAGTTACACAACAGTTTCAGGGCACTGAAATGTTATTCACTGTTTTTAAATTACTATTCTTTTTGGCGCTCTGGTTTATAACCGGAATTTTCCTTCTGCCTTCATTACTTCGAAGTGTAAAAGGGCTGCTCGATGAAGAGACCCTCCTCATCCTTTCAATCGGTCTTTGTTTAGGAATGGTACTGATAGCGACCCAGGTTGGTTTTTCAGCAGAACTAGGCGCTTTCATCATGGGTTCTATCTTAGCTGAAACTACGAAAGCGGAAAAGGTAGAGCATCTGATCAAACCGGTCAAAGATCTGTTCGGAGCAGTCTTTTTTGTGTCGGTTGGAATGCTCATAGATCCTGAAGTTATCTGGCAGTACCGCTGGCCGGTGTTATGGGTTACCTTATTGACTTTATTCGGAAAATTGTTTAGTACCACTATAGGTGCCCTGCTCTCCGGGCAACCGCTAAAGCAATCAGTACAAGTTGGTATGAGTATGGCCCAGATTGGTGAATTCGCTTTTATCGTAGCCGCACTGGGAGTATCACTAAAGGTTACCAGCGACTTTTTGTTCCCCGTTGCAGTCGGTGCTTCGGCTATAACCACATTCACAACGCCCTACATGATCAAATTCTCTGATCCCTTTTATAATTTCGCCGTAAAGCTGCTCCCGGATAAATGGGTCACCAACCTGAGTAATTATTCGTCGAGCACACAAAAGATCCAGGCTGAAAGTGACTGGAAACGAGTACTCAAGGCATATATAAACATCGTACTTATTAACGGAATTGTGATTCTTGCGTTAATGCTGCTTTCAATTAATTTCCTCCTTCCCTATTTCAGTGAAATAATCGATAATAATATAACCGGTAAACTTTTATCTCTTGTCGTTTTATTAGGAATAGCAACTCCATTCTTTTGGGCTTTGATGGCCAAGCGGCCAAATAATATGGCTTATAAAGAAATGTGGCTCGATAAAAAATACAATCACGGACCACTATTAGTATTAGAAATCTCCAGAAATTTAATCGGAGTCATATTAATTACCTTCTGGGTGAGTAAGATCGTATCAACCGCAATGACCATACTGGTGGCTGTACCGGTGATCGTTTTTGTCCTTGTCTTCTTCTCAAACAGGTTGCAGCGGTTTTACCAACGTATTGAAGGCCGGTTTTTAACCAATCTGAACGCGAGGGAGGCGGCGAATGAGAATGAGTCCCCTGCAGCAGACGTGCTTCTTAAAAATGCATATTCCGAATCTGACCTTTCACCCTGGGAGGCGCACATAGTTGACCTGCCGGTGAATCCGCTGGCGTCATATATAGGAAAAACATTGCAGGAACTGGGCTGGCGCGAAGAGTATGGAATAAGTATAGCCTATATTAAACGGGGAGATAAGCTTATTCATGCACCCGGAGGGCTTCATAAGTTACTGCCTTATGATCGCGTCGGCATTATTGCAACTGATGCCCAGATGCAAACCTTCAAACCTGTATTTGATACTATGGATGCAATAGGCCCGGATGATTCAAACATGGAGGATATTGTTTTGCAGAAGATCCTGGTAGATGAGCATACCAAGCTTAAAGGATACAGTATAAAAAACTCTGGAATTGGCGAAAAAACCAACGGCCTGGTAGTTGGCATTGAAAAGAATGGCAAACGGATCTTAAATCCCCACTCTTCTGTTGTGTTTGACTGGAATGATATTGTATGGATTGTGGGCGACAGGAACAAAATCCAGAAAATGACAGAGCCGTCCGTTAGCTGATGCTGATTTCTGAGGATAATTAATTGAAATTTTTGTGACCATAGCCCCAAGCCGTACCTTTACCAAATGCATTCTATCAGCCAGCTTCAATCTCTCATAAATCAGGCAATAGCCGATTCAAAATATCCTCAAACGCCCAAAGAACTTTATGAGCCATTGTCATACCTGATGGAGCTGGGAGGAAAGAGAATGCGGCCGGTTTCTCTTTTGATGGCCTGCAACCTGTTCACAGATGAGATAGCTAAGGCTGTCAAACCTGCTTTGGCTATTGAAGTGTTTCACAATTTCACCCTGATGCACGACGATATCATGGACAATGCTCCCTTGAGACGGGGAAAGATAACTGTTCAAAACAAATGGAATAATAATGTAGCGATCTTATCAGGCGATGTGATGCTGGTTGAGGCGTATAAGCTCATCATGCAGGTTGAACCCGCAATTCTTCCGGACGTACTCAATATATTTAATGACACTGCCGTAGGCGTCTGTGAGGGTCAGCAAATAGACATGAACTTTGAGAACATAGAAAATGTGTCGGAAGCCGATTACCTGGAAATGATTCGCTTAAAAACTGCGGTTCTTCTTGCGGCAGCTCTAAATATCGGCGCGCTTGTAGGTGGCTCCTCTAAAAACGATGCTGAACTGCTTTATAAATTCGGAATAAATTTAGGGCTCGCTTTCCAGCTCAACGATGATATATTGGACGTGTATGGAGATCCCGAAAAATTTGGCAAACAGGTAGGCGGCGACATCATCGCAAATAAAAAGACATTTATGCTGATAAAAGCCAAAGAACTAGCTTCCGGTGACACCAGAAGAAATCTTAATAAATGGCTGGATATGACTGACAAACCTCAGGAAAAAGTTTCTGCAATAACAGAGATTTACGATCAACTGAATGTAAGACAACTTGCGGAATCAAAGATGGCAGCCTATGCTGAACAGGCATTGACATACCTAAGCCTGGTAGATGTGGAGGTTTGGAAAAAAGAGTCTCTGAATAATTTCGCTGCTAGTCTTTCCGTTAGAGAGCACTAATTGAATTACTAATATCCTTAAAAAGAAAAAGCCTTACCGAATAATCGGCAAGGCTTTTATATAATAACCCTCAACGGCAATTACAATTCTTCTGCAGGAGCTAATTTTTCGCCCGGAGCTTCTGTTACTTTTTCAGCAGCAGCTTTTTCTTCAACCACTTTCTTTGCTTTTGCAGCAGGTTTAGCAGCTGTCTCTTTCACTTCTTTAACAGCAGGAGCAGCAACAATCGGTGCGTCATCCTCTAATGGAAGAATTGAAACGTATGATTTATCATCACGTTTTTTAGTGAAAACTACAGTACCATGTACCAAAGCGAATAAAGTATGATCTTTACCAATACCTACAAATTTATCCGGGTGATGTTTGGTACCACGCTGACGAACAATGATATTACCTGCTAACGCAGCTTGTCCGCCAAATATTTTAATACCTAAACGCTTGCTATGCGACTCGCGACCGTTTCTGGAACTACCGGCTCCTTTTTTGTGTGCCATGCTTTTTTATTTTATATGGATTGAATCAATCCGAAATTTTAAAACTTAATCAGTGCAGTTACTTAAAACCTGCAACTTAGAACTTACAATTATAAAGTGATCCCTGTGATCTCTATTTTAGTGAATTGCTGGCGGTGGCCATTTTTCTTCTTGTAGCCTTTACGACGTTTCTTTTTGAAAACAATCACTTTATCTCCTTTTAAATGAGACACGATCTTAGCTGAAACTTTAGCACCTTTCAAAGCGTCTGTACCGACTTTGACTTTACCACCATCTTCTGCTAATAATACATTGTCAAATTCAATACTAGCGCCCTCATCTCCTTGTAAACGGTGTACAAAGATATGCTGGTCTTTTGCAACTTTGAATTGCTGTCCGGCTATACTTACTATTGCGTACATTATTAGATTAATTTATTTAAATACTTAATTTTTTACGAGGTGCAAATATAGAAATTTATTTCTTAAATAAAACACAAAGTTCAGTTAACCAGGCATTCAAAACACTCCGTATAACTGCTATTACCACAGTTGCCTTCATTTCCCGCTTTAAACTGTTTATTTCGTGAACAGCTTCTCAGCATTTTTATAGAAAATCTTTTCCTTCTGCTCCTCTGACAGGAATTCAAGAGCGTTGAGGTTAGCAATAACTTGACTGATATCACCGTTATCCGAGCCGAACATTAATCGGTTTTCTAATCCGGCATCAATTAATCGTTTCATGATGGAACGAAACTCTGCCGGCGGGAAGATATCCGGATTAGAGATCGCCGAAATGTCAGCATATACATTCCGGTAATAATTCATAATTGCAAGTGTATCTTCGATATACGGAGCGCCCGAATGCATGATCCAAACCTTTAGCCTTGGAAAGCTCTGAAGCATCTCTTCCATCAGCATCGGGCTGCCCAACGCGACCCTAAAATTCGGACTTCCATGATTAGGGCCAGCTAATCCTGTATGAACTCCTACCGGTAAACTATATTTTTCCGCTAATGCATAAAACGGAAAGAGCTTTTTATCTGAAGCTGAAATGCCGTCATACTGACTCAAAACTTCGCCGATAAAATCTATCTTCATTTCCTTGATCTGTTCTTCTACCCAGTTTATCTCCGGCAAATCTTTTTGATCTTCAAAACAAAATTCATGACTGTAAGGAACTTTCCCATTAGGACAAGCCAGCATAAGGCCCTGTAAAATAGCTAAACTCTGCGTGTTTTGATATGATTTCTGTAACCTCCACGAAGTACTGACTGCCGTTTTGTAAACTCCCGCGGCTTTCAATCGACTTAATTGTCGACTAACGTCTGAATCACCATGTATATGTACATCAAAAATTTTCTGTGCAATTGCTTTAGTGCCATTCCCAAATACTAACAGTGAAACAAGGGTGCAGAAGAATATTTTCATGACAATTAGTTATCTCGAATAAAAAGGAACTAAAGATGGAAGCAAATGCAAAATCTAAAAAGTTTAAAATAAGCTATCTGTATAAAGATAGAAGGATTTCTGATTATCCAACTTGCTGAGGGGTGATCTGTTTACCGTGATTATCGGCAGATAAAGATTCCAAACTAATAACCTGCCGTCGACAAAAAATGCAGTTATATTTCCTATCCTATTCATCCCGACACAACAAAAACTACGTACACACCCGGCAGCAGGAAGATCTACGGCTGTGGCTAGTTACAGGGCCGGTGATCCGTGCAGATAATATCCTTGAAGAGAAAATTCTGATCTATAGTCCCGGAGGTCGATAACCAACGGCTCCGGCACGACCAAGAGCGTCAATTGTTTCCTCAACCGTGAGCAGCACGGTAGTTTCACATTTCGCCAGGGCGCCGCCTCCATAGATAGATATGATTACCGAAGCCATCGAAACATTATCAGGGGCTTCCCAAATATTATAACCGTCACATTCACCTAGCGCATACCAGAATCCGTGCAGCTTGCCGCCCACTGACTCGATATATCTTCGGGCAGCCGCACGGCGATCCTCTGGATTTTTCATCAACCTTGCCCAGGTTTCGGGCGTGTAGCTGAAGCGTGTGAGATATATAGCCATCGCTTTTGATTTTTTGTCTTTGCCTAATTTTTTATTCTTTGATTAGCTCCGTTTCCCTCTCTGCCTGACTGGAAGCTCCAATGGAACATGCAGAATGAAAATACAAATTATAAACGTATTAACCGTTTATTAATAACCAGAAAATCACATTGTTATAATGCACTTCTTCCTGTCTGGGGTACAACCAAGCCTGCCATTGGCGATCACCACAGAAATAATCGTACTTCTTTGTTACCGATCAACTGGAAAAAAAAATCAAATCATCGTGCATTTGATTGCTAAAAATATTAGTAAATTTACAGCATAATTAGAACTTATGTTACGCGACTTTATAACCCTTCCGGATATTTATTCGGGGCCTCTTAAAGCTCACGAATATGTTGAAGGATCTCAATCCCGCGAAGATGGTTATCGGGAAAGCAGCCTGCATATCCTTCGCCGGTTGGTAACAGACCCCCAGAATACCTGCTACTTTGAAGTTTCTTCGGATGAGATGGAGCTGTTCGGAATCAAACAAGGAAATTTACTGGTGGTTGATCGCTCAAAAAATCCCGAGGGCGGCATGATTGTGATCGCCCGACAAAACGGTGAATGGTTGGTTCGCCAGTTGATCACCCACGTAAAGAAGAACTATCTGACCACTGGCAAAGAAGAAGACGAACTCCTCAAGATTGATGATTCTTCCGGCATAGTGATCTGGGGAGTAGTTACATGGAGTTGCTGTGCGCAGTTAGAGTTGAAATAGTAAGTATAACACTATTAATTATAGCGTTAATTTATGCTCTGGACACCTCCAAAAATTAGATTTACATTTACAACAGCTACTCGCATAACGTTGAAGGCACCCATCTTCCAACTCTTTAAGAATCGCTCATTTAAGTCTGCTATAATCTCCGACAGCGCGGCCGGTTCCCCTCCAAACAGAGGTTTGTCGCAAACGGATAGCGTGCATTCTGAACTTCTCTGTTTTTTACTAACTTTAAAGATCATGCGTTACAAAGACTTATATCCTGTAGCCGAAATGATGCAAACAGACTTATGCACATTGCATTCGTTATCCCTGTTACAACAAACGAAAGATAAGCGTTCGTTTACTTCTAACCAATACCCACACTTAATTTCAACTAACGGGAGCAAGAAAATTATATGAAAAATAAAGGATGATGCAGATTGACAATTTATTAAAACAAGTAGCCTTCATAAAAGAGATTGACAAGTTGAAGTACATTCAACGAAAAACTAAACTATTTAATAGCGACAGACAGGAAAATGACGCTGAGCATAGCTGGCATTTAGCAATGATGACAATTGTGTTGGCAGAGCATTCAAACAAGCCCGTAGACGTTCTTAAGGTTTTGAAAATGGTGCTAATCCACGACATCGTAGAAATTGATGCAGGCGACACTTTTATTTACGACTCTACAAAAAGCCATAACAATACAGACGAAGAACTTATTGCAGCGAAACGCATTTTCGGACTTTTACCCGTAGAGCAAGCCCAGGAATTTATAACCGTTTGGAAGGAATTTGAAGAAGGTATTACAAATGAAGCAAAGTTTGCAAAATCCATGGACAGGTTTGAACCATTATTGCAAAACACTTCAAATAATGGTGGAACCTGGGCGGAGTTTAATGTGCCTTATCATAAAGTCTACGAAAAGAAAAAAGCAATTAAAAACGGTTCGACTACAATTTGGAACTATGCTGAAAAATTAATAGATGAAAGTGTGGAAAAAGGCATTCTTATAAAAGAAACTGACTGAACGAGCAGAAGATTACTGCCATTAACGGTTTGGTGGAATTTAGGCTCAAGTCGATGCGTTTTAAAACTTCAGAATTACAACAGAATTTAATTGTAATTCGCATGGAGAATAATTTTAATTTATGGAAATTCACTAATCATTAGTTTCTGCCAAATGACCTCCAGGGATAAAATAAGTAAAGATGAAATCTTCAAAGAAGATATTAATGCCCCGGCTGATTTCAAGTTTGGAAGTAAAGTAGCTGGAGTCTTTGATGATATGGTCAATCGCTCTGTTCCGTTTTACGGTGAAATCCAAAGGATGATCGCTGAGCTGGCAGCTGATAGAGCTATACAGGGCACAGACATTTACGACCTGGGTTGCTCTACCGGAACCACAATGGTCGGAATGAATACCTTAGTGGCAGAACACATTCGTTTCATTGGGATAGATGACTCTGTAGAAATGCTAAAGAAATGTTCAGAAAAGTTAGAGGAGGCAGGATTTAAACGACCCTTTGAGCTTAGGGTAGCAGATCTGCAAGACAATATTGAAATAACCAATTCTTCTGTAGTTGTATTATGCCTGACATTGCAATTTTTACGCCCGCGTTTTAGGGACAAATTGCTAAAAAAGATCGCTGAAGGACTCGTACCAGGAGGTATACTCATTTTAGTTGAAAAAGTGCTCGCTGAGGAAACTACCTTTAACAGGGATTTTATAAAATATTATTACGACTATAAACGCAGAAATCATTACAGTGATCTGGAAATATCGCAAAAGAGAGAAGCTCTTGAGAATGTACTTATTCCTTACAAGCCTGGTGAAAATATACAGATGCTACGGGATGCCGGATTTGGTGCCTGTGAAATATTTTTCAAGTGGTATAATTTCGCCGGTTTTATAGCCACCAAAAAGTAACATGATCGCTGTAGGAAACTTCTTTTTCAGATACCGTAATGTTCTATTCATATTCTTATACCTGTCTCTTCTAATTCCTTCCAGAGGAATCTTTACTGCAGCGCGGTTCGGTGATAGCTATTACTTCTGGCCTTTAATTATCGGACTATTTATTACGATTTCCGGGCAGGTGATCCGGGCAGCCACAATCGGACTGGCCTACATAATCAGGGGAGGTAAAGACAAGAAAGTCTACGCGGATAAACTTGTAACCGAAGGCGTTTTTAATCACTGCCGAAACCCACTGTATGTCGGAAATATATTAATGCTCCTGGGGGTAGGTATTCTCGCCAACTCATTATTCTATATCCTGGTCATTATCCCGGTTTTTCTATTTATTTATCAGGCGATAGTCCTTGCAGAGGAGAATTTCCTGAGGCAAAAATTCGGTGATCAGTTTAATAGCTATTGTGGCAGAGTTAACCGGTGGCTATTGGATTTTACAGGTATGCAAAAAACCTTTACCAGCATGCGCTTCAATGCAAAACGCTGGATACTTAAAGAATACAACACGCTTTTCATCTGGATTATAGGAATCAGCATCATAATTCTTTTCAAATATCCGTTATTGACGGGTAATGATCCTGAACTTAGAAATGTGCTTCTGCTGACCGTCTTTCTACTATTCGGTTTTCTATACTTGTTTATCAGGTATCTTAAAAAAAGTGGAAAGTTAAAAGAGTAGTTGCAAAGTGGTCGCGGATGCTCCTTTACGGCCTTTTTGAAGTTGTTATAAACAAGATTTCCTGGCAATCGTGCGCTGTTTGTTCTATTGTCTATATTGCTCGTCACGAGTTATCAGGTATATCAAGATATAAGTAGCTTAATGTCAATAAGTACCCGACCCCTAAAATAAAGCCTCCTAATACATCGGTAAGCCAATGTGCCCCAAGATAGACGCGGGAGATGGGAATCGTGAAAATTAAAAGAAAGCAAATAGAGGAAGTTAAAACCCGCAGAACCGTTGGAATCACGCTCAGCTGGTACATTAACAGCGCTAAAAATCCAAAAAATACTACATAGAAGAACACATGCCCACTCGGAAAGCTGGGTCGTTTGGCTATTTCAATAAGCCTAACCAGGTCTGCTGATGGTCGGGGCCTGTTAATCCAGCTTTTCATCGCGAACGTTATTAACCCGGAAAAAAGCGTGAGTGTGATAAAAAGTGATTCCTTTTTTAAGTTAAATAAGTAGAACGTTAGCGACGTTGCAAGTACCATGATTATAGAATAAGGTACTGTACCGAAAATGCTTATAAACTTCATTAAATAATCAAGGGAAACAAATTGATGCTCCTGTACTTCTTCAGAAAACTCCCGGTCGGCAATGGAGAACGGAAATTGCAGTACAATTATGGTCAGGAGAATATACCCTGAAATGATTCCACTAATCAGATAAAAGAATATACGCTTTCTGTAATTATTCATTTAAGGAAGCTGGCACACTTACCTAGAAGTTTTCGGGCCATTTGTAGCTTTCCTATTTAAGCGGGACCGATAAATAAAAACCATAGACACCCTGCTGATAGGTTGGAATAAGAACTGATTGCGAATCTCTGGACTTTGCAAAATTTCTTTTAATTATCGGAAAGGTCCAGTACGCTACCTTAGTTGAAAGCACTCCTATTCCTGCGCCAGCCACTACATCACTGAACCAATGCTTATTGTTAATCATTCTTAACGTGCCTGTTGCAGTTGCCGCAGTGTAAGCAGCGATGCCATACCACGGCGAAACCTCATTATACTCCCGCTTCATAAATTCTGCTGCAGCAAAAGCTGTGGCGGTATGGCCTGATGGAAACGAGCGATAATCAGAACCATCTGGTCTGAGTTTATGCGTTTGTGTTTTAAGCGTGTTAACTGAAAGTCCCATGATGGTATGGGCAATTGCAAAAATGGCTGTTTTGTCAAATACATTATTCTTTCCCCTGACACCAAGCAAATCCAATGCATAGACTGCCGCTACAGGAGAATACTGAAGTTTATCATCTATATGGTTATTAAAGCCCGGATAATCCTCCTTAAGATCCGAACTTAGATAGTGATCAAACCGCGTCAGCACATTCGGGTTTTGGGCTGTAAACCCATATATAAGACTAACAGCAGGAACCAGTAAACGGACTTTCTTATTTATTTGAATTTGCTGATGTAATGGATATCGAACTGAATCTAACTGATTCTGCAAACTATCAGCACTCTGTGAATAAGTATTGGTAGACAGGATCGTAAAAAGAACTAAAATATACTTTTTCAAAACACATCAATTATCTGACAGTTTCAACTGCCACTTTGCCGTTGAAGCTAATATATAATTAAATGTTGTAGAGAATCTGTAGAAGGTTGCGATCAAAAGAGTATTGTAAAAGAATGTCGTCCCGGACTGTACTCATATACCAGAGTAAAATGATAATACCTGCAAATTTCCTGCGCTATAGCCAGACCCAGACCCATTCCTTCTGACGAGTTGTCTTTATTAAACCGATTAAATATTTCATCAGGAACTAATGGCTTTGCTTTACCTGAATTGGAAATAATGAGTGATTGATCATTTAATAAAACCATTATTTCTCCCCCTGCTATATTATGCCGGATAGCATTGCTGAATAAATTGTTTAATAAAATATCAGCCAGGTAAGTACTCATAACCACGTGTTTCTCCCCGAGGTTTAATGTGCAGGATATTTGCTGAGCCAGCATGAGCTCCTGAAATTGCCTTGATTTATTCCCGATCAAAGATTTTAATGAAATGGTCTCTTTATCCTGTATTAAATGATTTTCAATTTTCGAGAGTAATAGCAAAGACTGATTAAGCCGCGATAAACGATTTAAACCGCTATAAATATCTTCCAGGATCTCTCCCTGTTCTGAAGTGAAGGTGCCGGTCTGAAGCAGCGTATCCAGTTTAGAATGAATAACTGCCAAGGGAGTCATTATTTCGTGGGCGGCATTATCTGTAAAAGTTTTTAACTCCCCATAATCCTTCCTCACCCTCATGGTGAGGATTTCAGCGGCTTTATTAAGCTCATTAAATTCGTCGATGGAGGTATTTCCCTGGGAGATTTCCTGTCTATCCAGAAGATTAAAATCACGTAATTGATTCAACTGAACGTAAAATGGCTTCCATAAGGTGTTAAGAATAAAACGGTTAACAAGTGTCAGGCTAACGAGTAATAAAAATATAATGATAAGCGACACTCCAAAAATGATTCTGAACAGATCTTCTGATCGTACTTTCGATTTAATGATTTCAACCTTAATTATTTCGCCGTTTATAATGACCGGAGTAATCAAGCTGCGCGCCCGTTCTTTTTTCTGATCAGCTGGATTATTAAGTTCAGTGTCAGAAAACTGACGTTCAAAAAGGCTGGATTCGGAATGATAACGTACTACCTGATTCATGAAATTACCTTCATCCGGAAGTTTATCATAAAGTTTTGTGTACTGCAAAATCTCCTGCTCCTCAATAGCCAGATCCTGGTCTAACTGCTCCGTTAAGATGTAATAAATCACCAGGTAATAAGCGAGGCCGGTAATCAGGAGGATAATTAGGGAGGTTACCAGGTTAGCCCTGCTGTAATGAGTTGAAAGCTTCATTGATCTTCAAACTTGTATCCCACCCCATACATAGATTTAATATAGTCTCTGCTACCTGCTTCCAATAGTTTTCTTCGCAGATTTTTAATATGAGTATAAATAAAATCAAGCCGGTCTGTAAGATCCATTTCATCGCCCCAGAGGTGCTCGGCGATAGCCGATTTAGAGATCACTTTCCCTGTATTTGCCAGAAAATATAATAACAATTCGTATTCCTTACGGGTCAATATTAGCGTATTATCCCTAACCATGGCTTTTTTCGCCATAGTATTTACACTTATTTCGTTAAAAACAATCAGGTTATTCCCATGGAAATTCTTCCTGCGCACTATCGCAGTCACCCGGGCTTTAAGCTCCGATAAATGAAATGGTTTAACCAAATAGTCGTCAGCCCCAATATTTAAACCAAGTAGCTTGTCGTCCAATGAATTGCGGGCCGAGATGATCAAAACTCCATCGTTTTTATTAATCCTTTTCAACTCGCTTAAAATCATCATTCCGTCTCCGCCAGGCAAGTTAAGATCTAATAAAATGCAGTCGTAATCATAAACGTTAATTTTCTCAAACGCTGCCGGATAGGTGCCGGCAACTTCGCAAATATTCCCCTCACCCGTAAAGTAGGCCGAGATGCTTTGCTGAAGTGAAGGTTCATCTTCTATAACCAGTATTTTCAAGTCAGTCAAATTAAAATATAGACCCTGTGTAAATTATGAAATTCATAAAAGGCAGTTTCAATCACCATATACAGACCTATCAGAGTGTACTTCAAAATCTCTACAGAATAAATGCCTAAATATGCTTAACTCTTTAAATATACATATGCGCTCCAATATATTGTCAGAAGTTTCAGCCTGCATTTTGTTTTGGTTAAAAAGCCAGACGCCGCCCGGTCTTACATTTCATACTATAAACCATACGCTCGACGTCGTCAAAGGGGTGAAAGAAATAGGATTGAATAGCCGCTTATCTGACGAGGAAATGGAAGCTGTTGAATTAGCAGCGTGGTTCCATGATATTGGTTATTTAACAGTTTATACCGGCCACGAAGAAGAAAGTGCTCGTGTTGCGCGCCAGTTTCTTTCCGAAAAGGCCTACCCCGCAAAAGGGATAGAACAAGTTGCCGGGTGTATTTTAGCAACAAAAATGCCTCAACGCCCTAAGAATATATTGGAGAAAGTACTCTGTGATGCTGACCTTTATCATCTTTCCTTTCCTGATTATTGGGCCCGGGGATTTTTGCTTAGAACTGAATGGGAAATTTATCTCAACAAACACTTTTCGGAAAAAGAATGGGATAGAGCAAGCCGGAAATTCCTCTCCTCCCATAAATATTTCACAAATTATGGCCAAAGTGTTCTACAAGATCTTAAAGAGAAGAATTTGGAGAAGTTAAAGTTGAATTCTAATTAGCAATAATCTGCTTAGTTCAGCAGTACATTCGCATTGATTTTTTCTTAACTGATCAAATATTTAGGTGTACTGATCCTGATCTCCTAAATTAGCATCCAGGGATTAAGTCAGAACCCTGAACCCGACAATGTATTATAGCCCTCAAAAACGAACTCCGATAAGGTAGGTGTTTTGCAAAAAATTCAGTTTCTGACTAGCCGAATCTAAATTGTTCCGGCCTGTGGTATGGATCTTAGTCATGTCGGTATAACCTGCTTCCAAACTTCCAAGCACATATATTCGTTTATTTAAATTGAACATCAGTCCCCCTTCAACAGACGCCCCCCAACCGGCCACGTTCAATTTATTATTTTCTCCTACACCAAACAGTCTTACGTCAGAGCGGGGTATAATTAATCCGGCACCTATTCCGATATTAACCATCAACGAAGCTTGTTCACTTCTTGAGCTCCACACATCAGCATACCGCTGAACATGTGTGCTGATATAATTAAGTCCGTCGGTATGTTCTAATGTTAACATTTGTGGTGCTATCACAATAGCTTGATCATTGTAAGTACCGGAATACGGCGAGGTGGGAATGCCAGGGCTGGAAACCTCTGGTTGAATAAAACCATGAATTTTTACGGTCTGAGGAACTTTCATTACATATTTCATATGGTCATATCCAAGTGAAATACTATAGTTATCCTTGAAAAAATAGCCTGCCCGGACATTGTACTGCAAGCTGGTTTTGTAGGGCTGATCCTTCCCCACTACATTCTTCAGGGTGAAGTCATAACCCGGTCCTACTAACCTGATATCGCTCTTGCCATAGTAGGACCAGTTGAAACCAGCTTGAAAGAAGAATTTGGTCTTTTGCGAGTCAGCACTTGAATGAATGCTGGCCCAGCGTCTGTTGTTAATAGGGCTTGGATCAACTTTTTCACTGCTTAGCGGAACTTCAACCGTATTCCCTAAAACTGGCCTTCCTATCAAAGCCACCGTAAGTAGCAACAGAAGATATGTTTTCATCCTGTTTTTATGACAGTTAGAGTTACAAACGGTTTTAAATATGATTTTTTTTGTGTGATTCACAAGGCCTGAACTGCTTCATCTTTAAAACTCGTCTACTACTTGTACTCAATTCAAATCATTTCTTCAGGTGGAGATTGCTCCCCGGTCTGGTATTGAACGTGCTGGCAGGCATTTACCTTGTACGTTCATTGAGATAAATCGCTGTGCCATGTATATATTCAATAAAATAAAGACACGTTATCATATAAATCACCCGACCGAGGCAACTAAAACCCAGCCCATGGCAACACCCACCATAATTTCAAATCTTTGATCTAAGTATAGCAGATAAATTCTACATTCGTTGTTCCATCAATTGTGCTAACCTATTGTATAAAACAACAGAAAGGATTTGAGAAAAAATGACCATTTAAAGCTAAGAGCTATAGTTTGTTCACTTCTTTTCCTTGTTTTTGGTTCCTTTCTAAATCTGTATGCGCAAAATAAACCTGCAGCAGAATTTCAAGTTAAAGCAGCTTTTTTATATAATTTTACCCGATTTATCGACTGGCCGCCTGCTGCTTTCTCATCTGCAAATGCTCCGTTTGTTATTGGCATTATTGGGAATGACCCGTTTGGGCAATACATTGAACAGATAGTGAGACGTGAATATGTAGGTAATCACCCCATAGTCGTCAGAAGATACCATCAGGCAAGTGAAATTACAGCCTGTCATATTCTCTTTGTAAAAACCCCTGCAAAAAAAACCAGAGAAATATTGCAAATTACGCAGAACCGAAGTATTCTTACCGTCAGCGATGACGATCATTTTACACGACAAGGCGGAATAGTTAGTTTCTACAAACAGGACCAGAAAGTTAGGTTTAAGATCAACATCGCTTCTTCAAAAATTGCACAGTTAGAAATAAGTTCCAAACTATTAAGCCTGGCGACTGTCTCAGGGAGGACACCGGAATAATGGATTTTAAAAACACGCCTATTCAACGCAAACTTATGAGAGTGGTTTTGCTGACCTGTTCAGCAGTACTACTTTTAATGAGTAGCGCATATATCCTGGTAGAGTATCTAACGCTGAAAGAAGTATTAAAAAAGAATGTTACGGCGTCCTCATTGCTAATAGCCACAAACAGTTCTGCAACTCTTGCCTTTGATAGCCCCAAAGATGCCAATGAAATACTAAACGCACTAAATACAAATAAGCATATTGTTGCTGCTTGTTTATATGATAAAGAGGGGAATCTATTTGCGAAATATCCTGAAACTTTAAACCCAGGCTCCTTACCCGAAAGGCCGGGAACAGAACAATTCGCCTTTGCCGGTTCATTTTTGGAGGGATTTCAGCCAGTGATAATAGATGGCAAATCTTTAGGAACATTTTACCTTAAACGAGACTTAAAAGACATGTATGCTCACATGCGATTAAACGCTTTAATCGCCTGCGTAATGATTCTGATATCATTATTGGTAGCGTGGTTCATCTCCAGTCTTTTACAAAAGTCTATTTTATTACCTATTCAAACATTAGAAAAAACAGCAACAGAAATTTCTCAAAACAACGATTATTCAGTTCGGGCAACCAAAACAAGTGTTGACGAAATCGGATCCCTTACTGACGCATTTAACAAAATGCTAACACAGATTGAGACCCAGAATCTGGAAATTTCAAAGGCAAATGAAGAGAGTTCTAAACTGGCTGCAATAGTTGAATCTTCCGGCGATGCCATCGTTGGTACTACCCTTGATCTTATCATCACCACCTGGAATAACTCCGCTGTCAGAATATTTGGTTACCCGGCTGAAGTAATGGTCGGCCAGCCTCTCTCCAAAGCCTTCTCTTTAGAGTTGATAGATCATGCCCGGTTTGTTTCCTATGAGCCTGTCAATATAGAGTCGTTCGAATCGCAATTTTCAACTGCGGATAAGAAAACAATTGATATATCACTAACCATTTCAGCGGTAAGAGATGTTTTAAAGAATGTAATTGGACTATCTCTAATTGTCCGTGATATAACACAGCAGAAACAAACTGAACGCCTGGTCATAGAAAATGAAGAACACCTGAGATTGGCAACAGAAGCAGCCGAACTGGGTACCTTTGATATGGATATTCCCAATGATATCATGAACTGGGACAAAAACTGCCGCAATATATTCGGCGTTGGCCATGATATAGCTGTTAATTACAGAGACCATTTCTTAAGCTATTTGCATACAGAGGATAAGCAACGAATAGACGATGCTTTTCAGGCGGTAGCTACTGACGGATCAGCCAGCCGCAATTTTAACGGAGAATATCGGATAGTCCGCTTAGATAATAATATACGCTGGATCAGAGCCATCGGAAGAGTAGTTTATAGTGCGACGGGTATTCCGGTACGCTCTATCGGGATCCTGCTGGACATCACCGATAAGAAGAATGAGGAAGTAAAAAAGAATGACTTTATATCAATCATTAGCCATGAACTCCGTACACCGTTAACATCGCTTAAATCGTATGTTCAGGTTTTGCTCGCCAGGGCAAAAAAAGAAAATGACGGTTTTAGAATTAGTGCCCTGACCCGGGCCGAAGTCCAGGCGAACAAAATGGCAGCAATGATTGATGATTTTTTAAGCCTCGCAAAAATCGAAGAGGGAAAGATCACGATGACCAAAGAGATATTCGAAATCTTCCCTTTGTTGACCAGTGTCGTAGAAGATGCGATGTTGACAGCGTCAACCCATAACATCGTGCTTACTAAATGCGAGGACGTTACCATTGAGGCCGACAAGGACAAACTCGGTCATGTGCTCATTAATTTAGTTGGCAACGCAGTAAAGTATTCACCTCAGGGCACTACAATCGCTATTGGCTGTGAAAAGGTGAATAATCAGGTCAGAGTATCAGTTACTGATCAGGGCATTGGAATAAGTAAAAATGATCAGAAAAAACTTTTCACCCGGTTTTACAGAGTAGAAAACGAGAAAACTAAAACAGTTTCAGGATTTGGAATCGGCCTTTATATAGTCTCTGAAATATTAAGATCTCATAATTCCGAGATTGAAGTAGAAAGTATTGAAGGTAAGGGTTCCACTTTCAGTTTTTGTTTAGAAGCCGTTTCTTAACTTTTAAACGGTTTCCAAACCCCGTTTCATTTCCATGTTATGTCTCTTAACATTAAGTTCGCTCACCAGGATTGTTATAAATTACTTGCAGATCCTTACCCCGCAAAGGTCACTAATAGCGCCAGGTAATCTTTCCATAAACCCCTCTGCGTATCTGTATGGCCCCTACTTCAGCATGCTGTTTCCTAAGAAGGTTTTGTCCGTTTACTGAAACTTCTAATCGCTCTTTAAATTGCCATCCCAGCCTGGCATCAAGGTTCACATATGATTTAACTGCTGGATTAAATAGAGTGGCGGGCAGCTTATCAACATACCTGGAAACAATATCAAACTGGAAGTTTCCGGGTAAATTCAATATTGACTGAAATACAAACTGATTTTTCGCGTCACTTCCCAAACTGTTCAAATTCGCCGGATCGGCAACATTTCCTGGTTTGTTCTTAAGGTTCTTATGGAAATAAGTATAACCGCCCCGTAAGCGCCAGTTACCGGTTACCATATAATTTCCTGACAATTCTAGACCGTTAGTCCGGCCCTTTGCCCCATTTTGTATCTGATAGGTTAGAGTACCGGGAAGCGCTTCTACACTATATAAATCGTCATAACGGTTATTAAACAAGGCTAGCGATAAAGAAACATTTGCAGACGGCTGTACCCGGTACCCAAACTCATAAGCTATCAGTTTTTCTGAGGTAAAATTAGGTCCGCCGGCAACACTGGGCGATGTTGGCGGGACCGGGTAAACCGGAATATGATAATCTACGTCAATCCGGCTGGGGGCACGCACGGCGCGGGATACGGCTGCCCAGAACACATGTTGTTTAAACGGAGTCACTGAAAGCCTCCCGCTTGGCTGAAATTCAAAACCTGAAAAAGTGTTGTGTTCCAGTTTAGTACCTACCGTCACTTTAAGGCGTTCCGGAATAATGGTAATTTCATCTTGTATAAAACTACTGAACAGGTGCATCTCTCTGTTTGCCGGCAACAAACCGACAAAGTTTGTTCTGTTCTTCGTTTGATCATCCATAAAACGGTAGCCCGCTCCGTATAATATGGTATTATTTTTCCCAGCAGCAAAACCATGCTGCACGTCGATATCGTAGGTCACCAGCTGATCATCAATGGTACCGGTCACGTCGTGTCGCCAGGTACGATCTGCATACGACTGCACAACCAATTCTGATTTCTCTGAAAAAGTATGAGTCCATTTGCCCATTATATTTTGACCGTCCATGGTAGATACATCCGGTTTTGTAAGCTGCCGGCCACCATAAAAATTCCCCTGAAAAGCAATCTTGTTGTTGTCTGAATGATCCCAGTCCATTGCAAATCCACCCTGGGTCAGCGTGCTCTTGTCAACGTTATCCTTGCCATCCGGCAAAAAAGTATGATTGCGGTCCTGGTGCATTCCGTAGATTCGGTATGATAAGCTGGTGCCGATTGCTCCGCCATAACGGGCTTCAAAAATGTTCCGGAGAGCGGTACCTGCACTTACAGAGGCCAGCAACCCCTGGGTATCTTTAGTAGTTTTGGTAATTATATTTATAACACCATTCACAGCGTTCGCTCCCCAAAGCGCGCCACCCGGTCCGCTTATCACCTCTATCCGCTCCACGTCGGCTAATAATACATTTTGGGCATCCCAGAACACACCGGCAAATAAAGGGGAGTAAACGGTCCGTCCATCAATCATTACCAAAAGCTTATTGGCAAAAGCCGAATTAAACCCCCGCGCGCTAATGATCCAATGCCTGGCATTCAGTTGAGTAACCTGCAAATTTGGCGACAGCCGCAAAGCCTCTGCAACGCTGGTAGCAGCAGAACGCCTGATATCTTCCTGCGTGATCACCTGGATCGCAGAAGCCACTTCAGACAGTCTTTCTGATACTTTCGAAACTGAAGTGACTTCTAAATTCATCAAATCCTCTATTGATAGCTTCTTTATTTGAACCGCAGCGGCCATTTCTTCATGTGTCTGAGAAAGTGCAATATTGGATGTACCGGCAACAAAAATTAACAGTAAACCCGACACAAAAAAACTGAAACTAAAATGCCTGCTAGTGTCTTGAAGGATGGATAACTTCATTAAAAGATCTGTTTTGAGATGGACGGCAAATATAACAGGATGCCCAATTTAAGCAAGTATTAAATGAGGCTTTATTACCAGGACATCGTATTCTATTGCACATTAAGAGATGTTTTGAAAATGTTAAATTTAAACTCCCTCGCATACACTTCTTTAGTTTGGTGTAATCAGATGAATACCATTCTTAAGATAGAGGCGTCCTTCGTTAATCTTTACTCCAGTCATCAATAGCATTACTTTATCATAGCTTCCAATAAATTCCCCAATAGCAGGAACCATTGTGTAATACACTATTTAAATTAACATATTTAGATTTTGTATCTTTTCCCGCTATGATAACAGAAGGCCGAACGTTATGAAACAAATTTTATTAATCCGGAAAATTATCAGCTCTGTCGACCTTCAAAGTGACATTCAGGATTATGATTGCATTCATGAGTCAATCGAAAAAAATATCATTTTTAAAGGTACAAATTTATGGATACTGGTATTCGCAATTATAGTCGCTTCTGTAGGGCTGAATATGAACTCTACGGCAGTAGTCATTGGCGCTATGCTGATCTCTCCTTTAATGGGCCCTATCAATGGGATAGGTTACAGCATAGCAACCTACAACTTCCCTTTGTTCAGAAAGGCAATTAAGCATTTCACTTTTGCGGTAATAGCCAGCCTCATAACCTCTACCGCATATTTTGCGGTAACCCCTATTTCTACCGCCCATTCTGAACTGCTAGCCCGGATCAGTCCCACCATTTACGATGTATTAATAGCGCTGTTCGGCGGTCTGGCAGGTATAGTGGCTATCAGCAGTAAAAATAAAGGCAACGTAATCCCCGGGGTAGCTATTGCAACAGCTTTAATGCCGCCACTTTGTACAGCCGGGTATGGACTAGCTACCGGGCAGTGGAACTACTTTTTCGGAGCTTTTTATCTGTTCACCATTAATACCGTTTTCATTGCCATTTCGACTTTGGTCATCTCCCAGTTGCTAAAATTTCCAATCCGCACACTAGTTGATGATAAACAAAAGAAAAGAGTTAACGGCTGGATTACAATCATTCTTTCTCTTGTACTAATTCCCAGTATCTACTTTGGCTATAAATTGGTGTTGAAAGAAACATTTGTAGCGAATGCAAACCGCTATGTTAGAAACATCAGCGTGACTGAGGGAAATTACCTCTTAAAAAACGAAATAGATCCGGATAAAAGATCAATAAAGCTGGTATACGGCGGAGCCAGTTTAAATGCGAGTCAAAAAAAGAGAATCAGGGCAAAAGCGAAAGATTATTCTTTAAATTCTGTGAAAATAGATTTCCTGCAGGGACTTTCTTTTGATCAGATCACCGAAAAAAGCAACGAGTTGGATAACCTGAAAGGCGAAGTGAACCGTTTAACTCTGCAGCTTCAACAAAAGCAAACTTATTTAGACAGTCTGAATGCAAGGAACTCTCGGGGCCGCCAGATTTTAAATGAAATCCAGACTTTGTATCCCCAAATTACTCGCTGCGCCATTTCCGATGGCTTTATGTTCAAAGATTCGCTTGCTGTTCCAAATAAGGTTCCGATAATCGTTTTTACGGCAGAAGAGTCTAGCCTGAGCAAAAGTGACCGGGATAAAATAGATAGTTGGATTAAAAAAAGGCAAAAATCAAAACTGGTAAAGGTTTATTTTGAGGATAAATAAATTTTATATTATTCAGCAGTCGCTTACGGGGGTTTGTGTTCTTAATAACGTCAGCGAAAAATGAAGGCTACCAAACTTGAAATGCGGATAATCAAATTCGTTTTCTTATTACGATACATCATCGTCATCCTAAAAGAATTTTGGTAGTTAATTTCATGCCTGCATTTCAATAAAAAAGTATCAGAAGTTTTATCGGTAAATTTTAAATTCCTGAATGCTCCTTAAGGATTTCCCTGTATGTATTTAAAAAAGCAGATTTAGAAACAAAGCCTATAAATTGATCATTTGCGTCGATTACCGGCAACACCCAGGCGTCGGTTTGATCAAATTTTTTCGCTATCACCACCATGTCGTCCGCATCAGTTAGTATTGCAGGAGGGTACTTCATCATTTCAGCCACTCCGGTCTCTAGCTTTTTTTGTTCATCAAACAATATGGAGCGGATATCATCTATCGAGACAGTTCCAACCAGATGCTTGTCCTCATCCAAAACAGCAATTAAATTCCTCTTTCCTAGTTTTATTACCTCGATTAAATCTTTAAGTGATGAGCTTACATGCACTGTTGATACATCCTTTTCTACAAGCGTTGAAGTATTAATTAACAGCAGTAAGTTTTTATCATATTCCCTGGTAAAGATTTTACCCGTATCTGCAAGCTCCTTCAAATCCGGCGATATGGGTGAGAACCATTTTCCGATTAAAAAGGATATAACACAAACAATCATCAATGGAATAAGAAGATCGTAACCTGTACTTGATTCTGCAATTAAGAAGATAGCAGTTAACGGAGCATATAAAACCCCGCTCATTGTACCGGCCATGCCCACAATAATCAGGTTGGTAACAGGAACATTCTCCAGGCCCAACTGAATGCAGATAGTTGCAAACAGGTAGCCCATGGTTCCTCCTGCGAATAATGAAGGTGCAAAATTTCCACCATTACCACCACTGTGAATTGTAATTGAAGCGGCAAATGCTTTGAAGATACATACCAGGGAGAGGAAAATAATAACAATCCAATTATCCAGACCCACATACCTGAAAAAACTATGATCGATCATCAGGTATATTTTACCGTTTATCATATCCTTTATACTTTCATAGCCTTCGCCGAATAAAGGGGGAAAAAGAAGACATAAAATTGAAAGCACGAGGCCACCGACAACCGCCTTCTGTAATTTAGAAAGGTTAATGCGCTTAAAATAGTGCTCGACATTTTGCGATATCACCACAAAATACCGGGCGTATAAGCCCGAAATTATTCCAAGAGCGAGGTAGTATAAAATATTATGATAATCGAACGGTTCCCGCCCTCCAAATTGAAACAATGTATCTTCATTCAGGATTACTCTTGAGAGCAAACTGCCGCATACAGCAGCCACCACCAGCGGGATAAAATCGGTAAAAACGACTCCGGTTAACAGAATCTCAAAGGCAAACATCATCCCGGCAATTGGTGCGTTAAATGCAGCCGCAATACCGGCGGTTGCCCCTGCCGCTAAAAGTAATGTCCGGTCTTTATAATTCAGCTTGTACGTTTGGGCGAAGTTCGACCCAATCGCAGCTCCGGTAACAGCAATAGGGCTTTCTAATCCCGCAGAGCCCCCAAAGCCGATGGTAACCGCACTTTGTATAACTTGCGAATACATTTTAATCGGAGAAACTAAACTTGAATTCTTTGCGATCTCATACAAGATGGCAGGAATTCCTTTTCTGTCTTGACCTTTAAAGAGAAAAATGACAATCAGGGTAGTTAAAACTACCGCCAGGAAGGGCAAAGCGGCATAATAGAAAATTTGATCCTCAAAATGAACTTTACCGGAAATGGATTTGTGAATATAGTGAACCAGCACTTTTAACAGCACACCAGCTAATCCGGCAGAACAGCCCACTAAAATACCCGATAAAAGAAGAAAATGGTTTCGCGATAAGTTATATTTCAGCCAATGAAACAGGATCTCGTGGATCTTTACTTTTTGATAGACTATCGGGCCATTTTCTTTAAGCCTTCTAATTAGGGTGAGATAATTTTTTAGCCGTTTGAAGTTTTTCAATATAAATAATGGTCAGTGCGGTTGTAAAACCTGGTGCACAAAATAGGCTTATTTGACCGAAAAATAAATCAAAATCAATCCCTCAACTCACAACACTTGGTAATGAATTTGCATTTTAATCATTTAACTTCCACCTAAATGCAAATACCGCTGCGAAAATCAAGAATATTCCTGCCAAATACCATAAATTATAGTTCTTGTTATTTTTTGATTTCACCTTCTGCCGGGTTTGAGTCAATTTTCGTTCCGTTTCAGTGATGTTTGACACCCTCTTGTTTGATCCTCTAAATCTGGCAGAATCGCTGACTTTTCTTCCAGCTTTAAGCCGGTCATTAATCGTTACCCTTTTTGCATTTCCGGAAAAGCCCTCCTTTACAGAATATGTAAATAGGCCTTCAGGAAAGATCTCCGTATACGATTGTTGGTCGGATGAATCCTGGTGATTGAGGATACGCACTGTATTAGTTTGAGTGGTTTCCTTAATTTTTATTTCCTTCCGGGTGTTTTGCTTCTGCAGACTATCAGTTTGGAAGAAGCTTTTTTCTTTGAATATGGAGCAGGCGGTTATGAGGGTAAGGCACATGCCAAGGATATGGAGGTTGACCAATCTTAAATGTGACTGGGCGGTTGGTATGGTTAATTTCATGGTTTTTGGGATTATCAGGTGAGTTTATAGGTTTATAGTGTTTATGGTAGTAATTTGACGTTATCGGAATTAAGCTGAGAGCTGATATCTAATAGCTTTTTTCGAGTTATGGGATTATAGAGTTATGAAATGCTGCCTTCGATTATCTCGTCATTGCGAGGCTCAAAATGGCGATAGATGTTAACGGTTTGAGTTCATCACCGAAAATGAATGAAGTAAGTATGAGCCGCGGCAATCTCCAACCGATGAAATGCTGCCCCTTATATTCATCGTTGCGTTTCTGCTTTTTGTTCTTTGCTGGTTAAAAAGACCTAGGCTGGTGGTTTATCTTCTTCAGTCGCTACCGCGGGTCATACTTTTTCTTCATCTTCTGTTGTTGTTTTCAAAGGCATTCAGGAGAACGCTGCGCTAAGTTTTCTGCAGGCAAAAAAAGTATGCAAATGCCGACCAGAGGGAGACCATTCATGCCTATAAAAAACAATAAACAACCTTGAATGAAAGCCCGCCGCTGCGTTTTTCGCAGGTTGCAGTTGTTTTTTTAAGGCGCTCAAGAGGGCTTCGCCGTTCTTGCTATGGAAGTTAGTAGGTAGTTTCGAACGGGCGGCCGGATGCTCTGTCGTCCTCTGGAGGAGGTGGCTGTCCCTATCGACAGACGGAGGAGGTTGGCACTCATGGTCATTTTGCACATTTTCACAGTTAACCTAAACCTTCTCCGCCCTGCGGGCACCTCCTCCAGAGGAGGATAAAGTTCCGTACCGCATAACATATGAATCGAAATGATTTCCAACCGATGAAATGCTACCTTCCATAACCTCGTCATTGCGAGGCTCAGAATTTCTTTAAGTTTCGAAGCCTATTCATTATCATTGATATTAAACTGATCTGTATGAGCCGTGGCAATCCCCAGCCGATGAAATGATGCTTGCTTGCTTTCTAATGTCTCTGCTCTCTCTTCTTTTTGAGATAAAACAACTTAAGCAAGTGCTGTATCTTCTTCGGTCGCTACCGCGGGTCATACTTTTTTTCTGCAGGCAAAAAAAGTAAGCAAAAAAGCCCGCCGCTGCGTTTGTTGCTATGAAGTCAGTGGGTTGGCTTGGTCAGTGCGTACCGCAACAAACAATGCGGAAGAGAGCTGAACGGAGAGGTTTTCAGTGGGCCTTATATAGCGGACAGGGTTCCTCCCTTATCGGTTTAGTTCTTTCCTTTATTAATGCAGTATAGCGATCAAGCTAGAAATTATCCACTCACTACCTGACTCTATTTGCACATTTGCATATCAGCACATTTGCACATTTAAATTACCGGTAAATAAAATCCGAAACCTGATAAATCGACGCTACCAACCTCCTCTTTCTCCAAACCCCATTCCCTTCCCTGCTGCCAGCTTCATTCGTATTCCCTTCCACCGTGATCAGCCATTTATCACTCCAGCTATCCACAAAGCCAACATGGGCAATCCGACCCTTATCCGGAAACCACATGCCGAAGACATCACCTTTTTGAGGCAGCCTATCGGCGGCTCCTGCAAATCTCTTCCCTGCTTCTCCCTTCCCTCCTTCAACCTTCCTGCTCCTCTCCCAAATCACTTTCGACTTCGAAAACAGCCCCGGCGACCAGCCCGTCCGCGGATTAGCCTCCCCGGCCTGATCAAACACCCAGCACACAAATGCTGCGCACCAGGGATCTCCTTTTTTCAGGCCGACATAACGAAGGTATTCTTCGATCCTTTGGCCGTCGTTCTTGCCGGTTCTTTCTCTTAAACCGAGTTCAGCGGTATAGATCTGCTGCACCTGGTTTCTTTTGAAGTTTTCCGATGCTGGCAGCGACCGGCTTGTATTTGTTTCATCTCCGAATCCGCCGATCAGAGAATAAATAATGAATACTATAGTGATGGTTTTCATTTGCAAAAAAGTAGTTACGGGATCGGGATCAACTGTGTTACTGTGTTGGAAATAGAATATCCTGTTCGAGGGGCGTAATCTAACCCCGTTAGGGGTTAAACGTCGGTAGCAAATAACAATCATATCGCTTTTCGTGCCGTTAAGGTACGATACACCGGATTTAATTGTTACGTACCTGACGGCACGCCGGGCCTATTAAAAATTACGGTGCTACCGACGTTTTGCCCCTATGGGGCAGACCGCAGCACTCCGCAGGTGATTTTTACGCATCATCACGATCTTAAATAATGGCGATCAAAACGAAGACAAACCCATACATAATCGCCAGGTAAAACACCAGGTAAATAATCACTTTATGCAGCGAAAGCAGGGATTTAAAATTCCGTTCAAAGTGATGCGTTGAATAATCAGTAAACACTGGCCAGATGGTCTTTAAAAGCCACCAGGTAACCGCCTTGAAGATGAGCATCGCCGACACTGCCAGGATCACCGCACTGAAGGCTCCCGGATCAATGGGTGCCGAAGTGTAATCCACCTGGCGCACGAGTCGCGGGAAGATGAGAAAGATCAGGATGATGATGATAATGCCGGCGAGTTCCTTTCTGAAAGGAAAATGCCAGGGGAAGTAGTATTTTTGAATTAAGTCCATGGTTATAAGGGTTATGGGTTTATGGGTTTATGAGTTTATAGGTTTATGGTGGGTTTATGGTTTATGAAGGGTTTATAAGTTTATAGGTTTAGGAGTTTATAGGTTTAAGAATCAACGGTTAAATTGCAATCCACAGTTCAATTGCTATTCGATGTGCTTCCGTCTATTGTAGTCATTCTAACTTTCCACAAATTAAGCCTGATACCTGATACCTATTACCTGATACCTAGCGAAGCTGACACCTGATAGCTCGTTTCGAGTTTATTGGTTTATCGGTTTATGAATCCACGCTTTACATGCTATTCGCGGTAATTCAATTTATAGTAGTCACTCTTACTTTCCACAAATTAAGCCTGATACCTCATACCTGATACCTAATGAAGCTGACACCTGATAGCTCGTTTCGAGTTTATAGGTTTATTGGTTTATGAATCCACGCTTTAAATGCTATTCGCGGTAATCCAATTTATAGTAGTCATTCTTACATTCCACAAATTAAGCCTGATACCTGATACCTATTACCTGATACCTATGACCCTACCCCCCGCACAAAAAATTACCAGACAACTGGACCTGCCCCAGGTAAACACTGTCGGAGACCGCTTTCCTATCAGCTGAAATGAAATAGATATAGGTTTCTACCTGGTCACCGCGGAAGCTGCAGGGCAACTCCAGCATGGCCAGCCTATCGGCACCACCGGCATCGGCGGTATGGTAGATCCACTGTTCCTTTGCGGGATTATAGGCCAGCATCACGACCCTGCCTTCGAACAAACAGTTGTGCGTGCCGGGGCACCAGTTAAAGATCAATGTCAAACCCGCTTCGCTGACGAAACTGTTACAGCCCGGGTAAAGGTTTCCAGATGTAAGCTTTACAGCAGCATAATGGATTCCAAAATCGGGATAAGATCCGGCGATCGCTCCTTTGATTACTTTGCTGAAGCAGTTGTTGAAAGCGGAAGTCTGCCTTTTGCCTTTTTCCGGCAGCGGCTTTAACGCTGGACGCAGCTGCGAGAGAAAGGAAGTGGTCAGACCAAACCTGGTTCTTTGCGACAACTGCTTTAGCGTTGGCGGCCTGAGTGACTTTGCCGGTCTCTGCCGGATACAAAAGCGGTTTTTATAGCGGTAACCCACAATGTTTCCAACTCTTCCGCTGAAGCCACCCAGGATACCGTGATTGATTGTTGCCATGATTGTTTAATTTGTTAATTAGTTAATTTGTCGATTTGTCGATGGGATAATGAGGGAATATGATATTGTGGGAATGTGATATTGTTAATGTGATAATATGGCAATGTGGTAATGTTATATTCCGTTTTGCATTCGCACATTTACTTATTTGCACATTCGCACATTTGCACATTTACTTGCACATTAAATAAGGTGTGATCCTGTATAGACTCCCTCTGAGACGGCCTGGCCGTTGTAGGAAAAGAAGTAGATCCAGGTTTCGACCTGCCGGCCGGTAAAATCCGGTGTTAGGTTCAACGCGGCACTTCGGCATCCGGCACCTACGGTTACAATCTGGTAGATCCATTTATTTGCAGGCGGATCATAGGCTAGCAACACGGCCAGGTCCTGGTAAATGTAGTCGTGATTTTCTTCGCACCGCCTGAAACGAAGAGTACATTGTTCTACTGTCACTTCATGATCACAGCCCTTGTTAAGATTGCCAGAAGTAAGTTTAACTGCAGCGTAGTCAAGAGCCTGATCAGGGTAAAGGCCGGAGATCGCTTCTCTGACTATCTGGCTGATTGCGGCCTGGTAGGCAAAGGTCTTCCTCTCTCCTGTTAACGGTAAGGTTTTAAGTAGCGGGCGCAAGCCAGTAAGGAACGCCTGGGCAAGCTTAAACTTCGTTCTTTGCCCCAGCTGCTTAACCGTCGGTGGCTTTAGTGACTTTACCGGCAACCGCCGGATATAATAACCGTTCTTAGTTTTGCATCCTACTATGTTTCCGACTTTGCCGCGGAAACCACTGAGGAAACCTTCATTGATTCTTGCCATAATATTGGTGATCAGTTTTTTTAAAAAGAAGCCGGGATTTTCCCGGCTCCCATGAGATTACAGTATCGTTACCTCGCCAACATAAAGACTGGTAGAAATCGTCTTTTTATTTGCCGCGTAGAATGCCATCCACACATGCACCTCATCACCGGAAAAGTTTGTGGGCAGAGTCAAGGTGTCACTTCCCACGCTGCGCTCGTCGCCGTCGAGACTGAACACGTACTGCGACTGCACAGGGTTATAAACCAGCAGCACCGCTTTATCGGTCGGCTTTGCCGTACCAGAGGTAGAATTATCCTCCCAGGCAATACTCACACTTGCCACGCCAGGGGTGGCCACCGGGTTCCAGGGGCTTGTTAAATTACCCTTGCTGATCAGCACACTCGGGTAGCTGATCTCCAGGTTTGGATAAACTCCGGTAATTGCATCGGTGATCACCTGGGCGGTCGCTACATTAAAGCCGGTTTTTCTGACGGCAAGGCTTTTGTAGCCGACATTCACCAGCGCACTGATGGGCTGCAGAAAACCGGTGGCCAAAGTCATTTTGACTCTCTGAATCATCTGCAGATCGGTGGGTGCCTTGCTGGAGGGCCGGGGCAAACTTTTCATGTAGTCAATGCCGTTCCAGCTGCTGCCCAGTACGGTTCCAACTTTGCCGCTAAATGAACCTAATATTCCTTTTCTATATGTTCCCATACTTTTAAAATTCAAATTGTTAAACACTATTTCAATTGCAGAAGCGCTTCCTGAGAACGAATGTAAGTGGCTATAAACCAGATAGGTAAGAATGGTAACTACGTGAACTGATTTGACACGCTTTGACCTAATTTGACACGTTTTGACCGGTGTGGCCTTTGGGAATTTAGGGGGATATATATGGTTTTGAACTTATAGTCCATCGGGGTCAATAACTTTTCAGTCATTTGATTATGCGCGGACAGAATCATATACCCTCCCGCCGTTGAAAAATTCAGTAAGATAATGCTGGACTATTCAATGATGGATATGGTTTTAAGGGATTGGTTAATCGAATGGGGGGTTATGGACAGAAGGTTAGATTTAGGGGTGCCTAGGATGGGCTGGAATTCTGTTTTCTACTGGTTTACTCTTCTGTTATGACTGTCATATTAGAATCAAATCATTAAAACACTAATTACATACGCACCACGCCGTCATTTCGAATCCCAATCCTTCATTGGGAGAGAAATCTCATCCGGAGTAAGGACGATACTTATTTAAATTGCCATCAATAAGCTACCAAGGCAATTTTTGTAACGCAGTGTATCGTAACCCTATAACCCTATAACCTCTTTTTCTAGAGCTATTCCAAAATTGAAGACCTAACTTTTCCATATTCGTAATCCTTGATCAGGACGATCAAAAATTCTCTCTCTTCATATTCAATAGTACCGGGTTGAGCGGATGTCAATGCAAGTACTCTGCTAATAGTTTCAAGATAATCAGCTTCCTTGTTGATAAGTTTGAAGACAGTCATGTGCAATTGAGTTGCAAAGTGACTTGGCAAGGTAGATATTAATTATTTCTGTCATAAATAAACTTTAACTTACAGTGTAACTTTCCTGTTACTTTTAGTGAAGCTGTTACTTGGCAAACATTTTAGATGTGATTCTGTCATCATTTACTACAGTTCGTGGTTTAAAGCATTCCCGCACCCCTATACTGTCAATTCCTAAAAAAACTATACACTAAAATCAGTGTATGGAAACCAAAGAAAAGTTAGAGCCGTTCGTAGTACGGCATCACAAAACTCAGCCGTTTGATAAGCGGTTGATCAAAGAGATCGTCTCGCTTGTTGAGGGCGGCCTGCCCCGAAGCGCAGCGGTTGAAAAGTATGGGATGGTGAAGTCTACCCTGGGCTTGTGGATGACCACCTATGGATCTAAAGAATACCAAAGTAATAAACGGTGTGCTTATCCGCTCACGCTAAGGCGTTCCGTTTTGCGGGCTATAGAGTCGGGAATGACGATCAGTCAGGCCCGCATTACCTTCAACGTAAAAAGCGTTACGGCCATTAAGCATTGGATTAAGGCCGATCAGCAGGAAAAATACGATCTTGTGGGTCATCAACCCGCACCATCGATGGCCAGGACATCCCAAAAGAAAAGTAAAGATGAAGTAAAAGACCTTCAGAAGGCTCTTGCTGAAGCTGAACTAAAGATAAAGGCGCTTGATACCTTGATCGATATCGCCGAAGAACAGCTTCAAATTGATATCAGAAAAAAGTCTGGTGCCAAGCAGTCGGAAGAATGAAACAGGACTTTCCCCAGCAGGGGATCAAGACCCTGTGTCGACTGTTTGGCAAAACAAGACACGCCTGGTACGACCACCAGTGGCGCACTCAGGATGAAGGCTTAAAAGATGAGATCATCCTGCAAAAGGTGCTTCAGATCCGCAAGACACTTCCGCGGGTGGGAACCTTAAAGCTGCATTACATGCTCAAGGAAGAGCTACAGGAACAGCAAATAAAGATTGGAAGGGATTATTTATTTGACTTGATGCGGACGCACAACCTGCACATCCGGCGACGTAGAAGAAGAGTCATCACGACCGATTCGAAGCACTGGATGCGTAAATATGCCAATCTGGTAAAAGACATGATCATCTACAGGCCAGAGCAACTTTGGGTAAGTGACATCACCTATATTCGAATGATCGGACAGTGGGGATACCTCAGTCTGATAACAGATGCGCATTCACGAAAAATCGTTGGCCATGCCTTTCGTAAAGACTTATCTGCGCAGGGATGTATCGATGCATTACAGATGGCACTGCAGAGCCGGATGTACAGCGAGCAGCTGATTCACCACTCCGACCGGGGATCTCAATATTGTTGCAAGGCCTATGTGGATCTTTTAAAAAGAAATCAAATCGCCATCAGTATGACGGAGAACGGGAACCCTTATGAAAACGCTTTAGCAGAACGGGTCAATGGAATTCTCAAATCAGAATTCGATCTGTATAGCACCAATGTGGGACTTGCCAAGTCCAGGACTTTGATCGCTAAAAGTATCCAGGCCTATAACCAGGTTCGGCCGCATAGCAGTTGTGATTATCTGACACCCGAAAACGCCCACTTGAAACAGGAAATTCTCACGAAACGATGGAAGAAAAGACCAATTAAAAAAAGGGAAAAAGATAGTTGTATAACTAAATCCCAATTACCAAATTGCAATGTATAGTCTATCTACAATTAATTCATAAACCTGTATAGCTATTTTAGGACTAGACATACTATACCCGTGTTGGGCTCCGGTTCGGGTAGTGTTCGGTTCCTGTTCGGCTAAAAGTCCCTTTTTCCCACTTCTAGCCCAACAACAGCCCAACACAGTACCTATCTGAACCGAACCAGGGGTCAATTCGGTAAGAAGTAAAAGGGTTATGAGGGTTTAGGGTTATGGACATTTAGACGTCCGTGGGTCTAAATGATAATCGTGACAAAAGATAAATGACGAACGAATTAGAACTAATAAAAGACGGCGGGGTATAAATCACTAGAAAATTTATAATATTCAGGAAATTCGCAAACAATCTAAAAGTCAAAACTCATTCTAGCACAAATGAAAAAGTATGTGATATCCTCTGACGGAAGTAAAATTCACTATCAAGATACTGGTGAAAACGATGTTGCAATTGTATTTGTCCACGGTTGGCTCGGCAACTCGAATTGGTGGTCTAACCAGCTCCATTATTTTAAAAACATATACAAGGTTGTACAGATAGATTTAGGCGGACATGGGGAGTCAGACAAGTTACGCACAAACTGGTCGAGCAAACAATATGCTGATGATATTAAGGCCGTAACCGACCGAATTACGGCCAAAGAAATTATTCTGGTTGGCCATTCAATGTCTGGAGCATATGTACTGGAAGCATCGTTAGATATTCTAAAAACAAAAGCCATCGTTCTGGTAGACACCTTGAAAGATTTTAATCAGATACCTACTCACGAGCAAGCCGACGAGTTATTATACAGGAATTATCGGGAAGATTTTAGATCAGCCATTGAGCATATTATGCCTCAATATCTATTCGTTGACACTACGCCATCATCCATCAAAAAGCAATTACAAAATGAATTTCTTCAAAACAGTTCTGAATTAGCAATAAACGCGCTTGAACCATTATATAAAATGAATATCAAGGATGTTGCTCAGGCGGTAAAAGTTCCGGTGAGGGCTATAAATTCTGATGGGAACCCTACAAATATTCAGGAAAACAGAAAGTACCTCAAAGATTATGATGTGGTACTAATTAAAGGTACAGGACACTATCCAATGCTCGAAAAACCTGACGAATTTAATAAACTACTCGATGTGGTGATTACTGAATTAAATAGCTGAAGGCCTCCGTTGAAAGCATCAAGGCGTAATAGCTGTCTCAAAATAAGTAGGGCCAGTAAGTTGAGGGGGTTATGAGCTGAATGGCAGGGGGTTAGAAACTATGGGGTATGAAGGCTGACAGCTGATACCTAATACCTAACACCGTTTCGGGTTATAGGGTTATGGGTTTATAGGTTTATGAACAGAAAGTTTAATTGCTATTCGCGGTGATTCCGTTTATAGTAGTCATTCTAACTTTCCACAAATTAAGCTGATACCTGATACCTCATACCTGATACCTGATACCTGATACCTCTCCCCTACATCCCGTCTCTTAACAATTTCTGAATGTCCGAATCATTATAGTAATATTTACCTCTTATTCGGGTACTTGGAATAACTCCTTTCAGCCGGTGTCGCTTCAGCGTACTTTCACTGATCTTAAGTTTCTGCATCACATCCTGGTTGTCGAGCCAGGTTGGAGATATCGAAACCGGCTGCAGGTTTTGCTGGTGTTCAAGTAAAAGCTGCACTAAACCAGCTAAAATCATCAGCCGGCTATCAATCCTTAGAAGCATTTTAAGGAGGGTAAAAAATTTTGCCATAATGGTTGCTTTAGGTGAAGAAAAGCTCCGTAAAGGAGCTTTTCTTTCAATAGATTCCGCCGGTTACAGTTGTTGTGGTTACCGTGGTTGGGTCAGTAAAGATTAAGCTTAATCTTTTGCCCGTCGAATAGCTGAAACAAATCCGCTTTCGAACTTTAAGTTTAATTTTTTGTACTTTGCTCATAATATATATCTTTTGAACTAAAATACTAATCGTAAAAGTGTAAATGCAATTTTTTACCTGAACTACCTGATAAACACCCTAACATGTCGGTTTCGCCTCTCAAATGGATTAATTCCAAGATCACAATTCCGTGGACGGCGGTACTGTGGCATAGTCTGGCGTTGACGGTTTATATAGGTTTAGAAATTGTATTAGCCGGAGCGATGTCCAATAAATTCGCCCATCCCGTAGATTATCTTCTTCACTACACACTTTATATTAGCCTTTTCTATTTTCATTGTTACCGGGTACTAACTCCCACCCCAAGAGGCACCCGGTTTCAATGGCTATTACTTGCGGTTAAAATTATTCTTGAATTGCTGGCCTTATTTTGCTGTAATCTCCTAATTCACCTTTGGCTCAATCACCTCGATATCACTTCCACCTGGACCAGATCAAAGCCGGTTTTTGTCTACTCAAATATCTACCGCGGAACAATGATTCTATATCTCAGTACCGGATACTGGCTGGCTCTTGAATACGTCAAAAAACAGAAACAGATCTACGATATAATGTATGCGGCCGCAATTGCCGAAGCAGAGAAAGAAAAACTGCGGGCGGATATGCTGAAGGCAGAGAATGAGCTTTTAAGATTGCAAATCAATCCGCATATGCTTTTTAACTCATTCACTTATCTCTATAATAAAGCCAGGAAAAGTGATGAGGAACTGGCGGAATATATCCTACTACTGGCAAAATTTACCCGGCACAGCTTAAGAGCTGCTGCTCATGATAAGAAAGTTCTCCTGAAGCACGAGGTGGAACATTTAGAGCAATATATCGCTTTACACTGTAAACGAATTCCTTCGCATATCAAAGTCACTAAATACGGCCTCTCAGGCGTTAGTGAGCAGAGAATCATACCCATGGTGCTTTTTACGCTGCTGGAGAATGTCTTACAGCATGGCGACCTTACTGATCCGCAATTTAAAGCCCTGATAAATGTTTCAAGCCGTAATGATGTCTTCACTATCCGCACAAAAAATAAGGTAAACCTGAGCAGGCATCAGGGTCACGGCATTGGCCTTCAGAATATGCAAAAACGCCTTGAGTTGAATTATCCCGGTTCATTTTTCTTGGAGCATGGCCAGGGGAAAACCTATTATAACCTTCAACTAACCATTAATCTTAAATAAACGCCTTATGTTAAATTGCTATGTTTTAGATGATGAGCTCGCTTCCGTTGAGATCATTTCCGACTATGTAACCCAGACAGCAAGTTTAAATCTCCTCGGAGCCAGTACCAATGCAAACGATATGCTGAACGTGATGGCTGAGGATATTAAACCGGATATTGCCTTCCTCGACATTGATATGCCCGGCATGAACGGGCTTGAAATGGCCGGCAGGATTCACAAACACACCTTTGTAGTACTTGTAACCGCTCATGACAAATATGCGCTTCAAGCATTTGAGAAAGGTGCGGTGGATTACCTTCTAAAGCCGGTCTCATACGATAAATTCACAGGTGCCGTTAAGAAGATTGAAAACATGATCGCGAAGAAATCGAAGGGGCCGCAGGAAGACGGATTCTTTTATATCCGCGGGATTTACAAAGGTGAATTCATCCATATTAACCCAGATAATCTGATCTATGTAGAAGCCCGGCCTGAACATCGGGTGAGACTGGTGACCACTAAAGGAAATCATGTTACTTCTCTGACGATTAAAGCCCTGGAGGCGATGCTTAACAAGGAGCACTTCATGAGGGTACATAAATCCAGCCTGGTTAATATGCGGTGCATCAGGCGTATAGATTTGAATGAACTGTATATGTCGGACGAAAGTGTTGTATCTATAGGCCGTACTTATCGGCCAGATGTTCTCGGGATGCTGGAAAGGAAAACGCTTTTTACCGGTTTAAAAAGGGACTGGCTTTAAATTTTCTTTTTAGCAGTATCTTATATAAATAGTAATAGCATTCGGCTTCGATCAAAAGCTGCCGGCCTGCGCATAACCGGTTTATATGCATATGAATTAAATCGGCTAAAAGCACGGCACGCATTTCCATTTTCACCGCTTTGATATTCTTCGCCAGCAGCATGAAATATCCTTTTGAGATTGAATTTTGTTTTGCGAGGAAAAGAACATCCAGATGTGCGCTCAATTGCCGGTAATTTTGGTCGTAAGCAACTTTTAACTCTTTGCTAACCTGCAGCCTGCCAAATAAAGCGGTAAAAGATTCTTTCGCGAGGTTCAGGATAACCGGTTCGGGCAGCCCGCCAAGTTGAAAGACTTTCATCATGTGAAGGATTGCCTGCAGCAATAATTCATTGTGCTCAGCCTTCTCCGGGTCAGCAGATCCGTCCGAGGCAATTGTCATTTTACCGGTACGTTTTAGGATCGACAGCGCCAGATCACTACTGAAGGTAAAAAGCGATTCGGCATTGGCGATTCCGATCGGCCAGTATCGTTCCAGTTCACGTTCGTAAGTACAAAGCTGTACCTGGCGGATATATGGGCTTTGTTGAAGATGAACCAGGAAGCCTCGCAGTTTCTCAATGAAAGCCGGGTCCGTATTAACAGCGGTTTTAAAACGGATCCGCAAATGATCGGCACCGTCGTTGTACCTGACAAAATACCAGTCCTGAAGCAGTTTGGCTTTAAAACAGGTGTTCAAAAACCTTTGCAGTGTGATTGTTAGAAATCCATTCATCCCGGAAGGATGCATGTATACTTTCAAAAAATGCCAGTCGTTCAACGGATAGAACCGGCTTACCTCCTCCGGGGGAACGTCCGGAATAGCCGGGAAGCTCCTATACACTGTTTGGGTATTGACCAGGAATGCGATCAGCTCGTGGGCATAAACTTCGTGATGCTCCTCCCCTTTTACCAGTGGCCTTTCTTCAGACAAGTATTCTCGTAATATAATAACCGTCGAGGTTTTCACCGTTTGGATCAGCATCCAAACATCATCGTGCTTATCCCTGCGGATCAAAAGACGCTGATCGTTTTGCTCATAGGTAAAAACTGCCGGAAGCTTCAAGCTCTCTGCATACTTTAAGAAGTCTGGATAAAATGTTTCAGGCTTTGATTGCAAGCTGACAAACAGCTGCGGATCAAGATGCCAGCTGGCTTTTTCCAGTATCACATTTCCGTAAACAACACGCGGGTAATAATTCAGGTTCGGAAAAAGCTTCGACATATTGAATTCAGCTCCAGTATCTATTCCTTCACTCTGAAGGTCGCACAAGAACCTGAAGACCGACAAAGGACTGCGATGGAAATTGAAGGAGCTGCCCAGCCTCGGGATGATCCTCTTTTGAAGCCTCCTGGAGCGAAGTATCAGCAGCCCGTTCCGTACGGATAGATAAAGATCATTTAGCTCAATACGGAATGGGACCCTTATCTCCGAATCGGTGAGCACCGGGATCACATAATCCCTGAAATGGCCCCTTTTACTTAATTTGTCCGTTTTTTCATCTCCGTTATGGATCAGCTCAGCAAATATCACATCGGGATTTGCTTCCTGCTCCCGCTGGCTTATTTCGCGGGCGATCTCTAAGATCTGGTCGTCAAAAAATGTAAACCTGCCAATGATAGCCGCCGCACTTGAACCCCCAACTGACTGAATATGCACCTGGTCATCGATGATATTGAAAAGCACCGTCCGGCTTACGGCCGGTTTCGATTCCGGCTCATCATTCAAAAATAACAGATCCTCTTTTTCAATGCGAATCACCGGCGTTACTTCATTCAGACTGGTAGTCCATTTTCGAAGCAGAAGTTCCTGAACTTTCGTCCATCGGGGTACTTTACCTGCACTTGATTTCCCAAGGCGATCATCACTCATTGTCCATGAAGCGTTCTCACCATAATCAATCCCTGCCTCCGGATCAAGGGCCAGCAAAAGCGGTACTTCCCGTTGGTCGAACATATCTGTAAACTGTTTTCTAAACCTGTCCAGGTTGCTCTCTTCTTTAAACTGCGTAAGCTTGTCGAGACAGTGGATGCCTTCGCGCAGCTTCTCTTGTATCCTCTTATCCAATACCCCGCTAACGCGGTTAACGGTAAGGGAATTCAAATCAGAACTTTTCTGATCGCGTGCAATTGGAGGCAGGCTTTTTACGAATAAGCTGGATGACTGGTCAACCTTTAAAAGTATTTGATTTTCTATCAACTCATCCAGAAATAACTGTGTTGCTGGCGGCGACAAACAAAGCGAAGAAAACACTTGAGTAAGCGCACTCCGGTAATATTTTCCGGTTAAGGCTAAAAGTCCGGCAGGGATAGCCTCATTGTCTATTTCAGAAAGATTAAAGTTCCGGACGCCACCCTCAGAAGCGATTCCCTCGTAGAGCCGGTAATGGTCGCCAAAGCGGTAAATAGATGGATTGACATGCCAGGCCGGCTTGTTCTTCGGTTTCGCAAGCCGCCTGACGGTTTGGGTCTGAAACGAGCTGACGCCTATTTCGAGCCCTTCGTTCAGCCGGGCCTGCCCCCATTCTACTATAGAGACCGATGCAAAGCCACCAAAGGGCGTCGGCCGAAAGCACATCCGCCGATGATATTTTTTGAGGGTGAGCTTCAGCTTTTCAGAAAAGCGGGCCGTGTCGGAATTTTGCCGCCCAATTTCCTTATAAACGGCTTCACTGGCCAGGAAAATAGCATCATTGAATTCCGGATCGTTTAACAGCACCTCCAGCGGGAAGTCAATAAGTTCTTTACAAAAACGGGGTATCCTTAAGACGACCGGGTTTAGGAATTGATAGTTTTCCATTGGGAGGAGTAGTTAGTAGTTAGTATTTAGTAGTTAGATATAGCATACCTGTCATTTCTAAGTTGCGCGGAATTATTGGCATCGTCATTTTTTCGCTATGCCTATTTTTTACCATTCAGGCAGCCAGGGATGTCGTTCAGGAAATAAAAATTGTTTTGTCCGGAAATATTCGAAATTCAAACGCCGGATTTGGAGAGATTGTAAGAATTGAATCGGGCGCGCATACTCTAAAGACGTGAAAAATCATTCATCGATGGATTATAAAACCTACGAAGAGAGACTGGAGCATTTACTGTTAATGACTGAAAAAGGCCGGCTGCTTTCCATTCAGCAGGTTGCCTTGATGTACTCCTGCAGCAACAGAACAGTACAGAGAATGCTCAGGCATCTTCGTGAGAAGGGCTATCCTGTAACCTATTCGCAGCCACTGCAAAGGTTTTATATGAAAAAGTAGCCCACGACAAATTTTGGCGGACAGGTCTTTTTACTTTGGGTCATCATTCAATTCTTAAACCTAAAAAAAGAAAACATGGCCATTGAACGCTTACTAGGATATTTTAACACTATTGTTAACATAAATCCAACTCTGGAAGCTATACTTCGGGAAAGCTTTATTCTGCAGCAATTCAAAAAAGGCAGGTTTATCGCAAGTGTAGGCGAAAAGGTACCAGATATGTGGTACGTGGATAAGGGCCTGGTAAAAGAGTATTTTATCATTCAGCCATCAGGAAAAAAAGTGATTACCACCATCTGGCAAGAGAATGAAGTCATTTTACTAATACAGAGCTTTTTAATGGAAGACAATTCCGACCATTATCTGCAACTGATTGAGGACTGTACCCTTTTATCACTTAACCGCGAACGCTTCCAGTACCTTATAACCCATTTTCCGGAATTCAATGATATTGTCTATGAAGTTTACAGTGAATCATTCGCAAGAGATCGTGAGCATGGCGGTTTTATCGGATTGAATGCTACGGAGAGGTACCGAAGATTTTGTTCGATGTTTCCCCATAACCGGATTTCGTTAACGGATACAGCGGCGTATGTCGGGTTGAGCAAAAGTGGGCTGGCAAACGTCCGGGCGAGAAAGCAGAACAACAAAGCATGTTAACATCCCTATTATATTCCCTGCGATATCATATATTAAATGGTATTCGCTTGTCGATGACTTTCAGGGCGGCTCTCGTCTCCTTCAAAAGCGCAGAATGAAGAACCCGGCGCATATACAGGCTTTGATTGAGCTTCTGCAATCACATCATCCCGAAAAGGCATTGCTTACCGCAGAGCTTAAGGATTACCTTGAACAAATTGTACAGGAACGGTCGTTCCCGAAACATCACATCCTGGTACATGAAGACCAGGTGCCTCGTTATGCATGGTTTATAGCGGAAGGCGCTGCAAGAGTCTATTACTATAATGAAAACCAGTACCAGGAAGAAACCTGCTGGTTCTGGTACCGGGGGCAAATGATGTTTTCGCTTCGAAGTTCATTCCGGCAACTGCTGGCAGGTGAATTTGTACAACTACTCTCTGACTGTGTCCTGCTGGCAATTCCCATGCATGATTTACGGAACCTCACAAGCCGGTTTCCGGAATACCGGTTGATTGAGCGGGCACTAATAGAAGATTACCAGTGCCGCATCAATGATTATAACCGAATCATAAAAATAGAAACCCACGAGCGATTTCTTAAACTGCTCCCTGCACATAGAACGATATTTAGCCTAACCCGTCATCGAAACATCGCATCCTTTATGCGAATGCACCCGAACACCCTTAGTCGTTTAAAAACACTCCACCTTTGATTGGTCATAAAGTGCGCTAAAGTGGCTTTTTTCCTCTTATAGATCAGCGAAACTGATCATCTGGAGCACTCCTCTCCTGTAACCTGCCCTCTAACTTTAAGGTATTCAATCATGTTATTATGAATACCCTGATCACCCTTAAGGGGAAATCTTCTAAACAGTCACGAACCCGGTGCATACAGGCTATTCAGAAATATCGAAAGCTCCAATTTCAGTCGTTTAGGAATTCACCGCTTGAGGAAGGGAGGACCATGGGAAAGGTGCTCTGAGTATGGTCGTTGGTTTTCATTAAGCCAACCACCGGATTTTATAAAAGGAGAAGCCGAAAACCTTGAGAGTAGGCAATTAAATAATTCTTACAATATGAACACCAAAAAATTATATTCAGGCCTTATTGCGATCTTGATGATTGCATCGGCCGCAGTCGCTTTTAAGGCACCAGTTAAGGAAGTTCGTGCCGTCCAATGGTTTCAGTATAACGGTGGCGGAATCACTAATCCGGCCAGTTACAGTGAGTTGCCAGGGATACCATCGTGTAATAGCGGAAGCAAGCTGTGCGCCATTAAAGCGGAAGAGGACGGTATGACCGGCAGGCCAACCCAGGATGGGGTTGAAAATCCCGACGATACCAGGTTGAAACCGTAAATAGGATTAAGTAATAAAAGCCCGGCTCAAGGTTAGCCGGGCTTTTTTGTTTAGTTCTGCGCTAAGCCGCTCAAGCTGATTACCTTTATCGGAATCGGCATCGCGTAACGCGGGTCATTAGGAGCCAGGGTAAAGGTTTGGTTATTACTTTGCCTGCTAAGTGTCTTTTGGAACCTCTGTTCGCGATTTAATCGCTTTAAGTCACTCCAACGGATATTGCGGAAAGCCAGTTCCTTCCGGCGTTCTTCTAATATAATTCTAAGGACTGTTTCATCGTCTGAGCCGTCTACAGGGACGAATGTTCCAGTCTTCCATCGTTTATCTAGAAGGGTATTTAGCCTTTGTAAGGCTTCTGATGGATTTTGCTTTCTGGCATAGCATTCTGCAGCAATCAGGTACAACTCATCAGATGCCAGTCCGTTGAACCTGGCATTGGATCCAAAATAACTTCCCTTAAAGGTTACATCACCGGCTTTTGAACTGTAAAATACCGTCTTTCGAAGATCATCGTTTTGATATAAGCCGTATAACTCTGCACTAACGCGGCTATAAGCAGGAGTCGCACCGGTTAACGTGATCATATTTGTATGAAAGATCACTTCCTCATTGAATCGTTTGAACGGGAAGTTCGAGGTCGTTTGCAGGGAATTGTAGTCGATCAGCACCGGATTGGTTGACAAAGCTTCTTCCGCATGCTGAAGTGCCTGGTCATATTGCTGCATCGCCAGGTAAACCCGGGCCAGCAATCCGGCAGCCGCAATGGAGGAGGGCTGGGTTTTGTATGCGGTGCTCGAAGGCAGCAAAGATTTTGCTTCTTTCAGATCTGTTAGCAGGTGGTCATATGAATCTTGTACCGACGAGCGGCTTATCTTCTCATTGATATTGGAGCTTGATTTTAAAACGATACCCGGATCTGTTTTGGCAGTAGACGGATTGTAAGCGTTAGCGAAAGTTTGAAGCAGGTTATAGTAGGCATAGGCTCGGTGAAATAACGCGGCACCCCTCAGTTCTTTCCATTGCTTTGATCCGGCGGCCTGCTTTTGTTCTTCCAATCCGTCCAGAACCAGGTTGGCGTAAAAAACTGCCCGGTAGGATGCTGCCCAATCGTTTACGTCGCTGTCATTGAACAAGTCCTTTTCCCAGATGTAAGCGTTGGCGGAAGTTCGCTGCGCCTGCAGCAAAGTGGTCCATTGTGCATCCGGGATGTAAGTATCATCACTGGCGAGATCCCCGGCACCCGGGCTCCCCTGGTTCAATACCGAGACATGATCCAGCAGCAGTTCCAGCGTTTTCAGGTTATCGGATGGCACAGCCAGCTTTTCATCCGGTTTAACATCCAGGTATTCTTTGCAGGAGCTTAAAATCAAGCCCATAGCTATAAGGAGTATATATTTCAATGTTCTCATCTTGGTTTATTTAAAGGTTAGAAACTTGCTTTCAGGCCGAAAGCCATATTTGCCCCCGGTGGTGTGTAGGTGTAATCCGGATCAAGACCCAGCTTTGAAGACCGCCATAAAAAACCCGGATTACGGAGGTTGGCATAAATCTCCATCCCCTGAAGATTCAGTGTTTTAAGTTTCAGATCCCTGAACTGATAGGTCAGGTTGATATCCTGGAAACGGATATGATCACCCTTTTCGACCAGTGCCGAGGAAAAGAAATAAAAGTCGTCTCTAGCGTCATCGGCCGGATAAACCATCGAAGGGACCGAAGTATGCTTTTCATCGCCTGGCTTCTGCCATCTCTGCGCGAAATCGGCATGACCAACCCAACTGTTGTAAAGCCGGCCGTAGGAGATGGAAGGGCGCGTAAAATAATAGCCCAAACGGTAGCTGATGTTCACCAGCAAGGAAAGGTTTTTATAGGAAAAGGTGTTCCCAAGCAATCCAAACTTCGTTGGGTTGGCCGGACCATGATATTCCAGATCATCCACGGTTGAATTATAAACCAGGTCGCCGTAAGCCTTTGACTTTTCGCCGTTCAGGATGCCGATCGGATCGCCGGTTTCCGGATCCAGACCCGCCCATTTGTAGGTATAGATTCCCTGAACAGACCGGCCGACAACCGGCCTTATTCCAAGCCCGCCATTGGTATACAAATAAGAGGCTTTCGAAATCGCACCGTTATCTGTTACCTTGTCCCTATTAAAACTAAACAGGACCGTGCTATACCACTTAAAATCCTTATCCAAATTCCGCGTGTATAATGTGATATCAATACCCTCGGCCTGTATATCGGCCGTGTTCCGGCGGATGGTTCCGGAGATTACCCCCGACGTGGGATCCAATGCCTGATCGCCGATCAGATCACGCCCATTCTTCTGATAGTACTCTATGGTTCCGGTGAGAAAGCCATTGGCCGTTTTAAAATCAACTCCGGCATTCAGCATCCCGATCTTTTCCCAGCTCAGATCAGGGTTAGGATAAGTTCGCACAAACGCATAGGGCATATTGTTGATATTACCGCTGCTTTGAACGACAGTAGCCAATGCCGATAAATTTTTACTTAAGTTTCCACTATAACCGTACGTCAGCCTCAGCTTCAGGTAATCCAGATTCCGGTTGTTAAAGAATGTCTCGTTATGGGCATTCCAGCTCAATCCCGCCGACCATAAAGGCACACCTCTCTGGTTGCTGTTTACCCCAAACAGGTTAGAAGCATCCTTCCGGGCACTGGCAGATACGCTATAACGGTTATCGTAGGTATAGGCTCCGTTCGCATAAAAAGAAGTATAGCGGTTAAGCTGCTTGGTAAAATCATAATTGTAGGGAATGCCCTGGACGCTATTTGGATCTGTGTACAGGTTGTATTGCGTGATATAATCTACAGGCACACTGACCAGACCGCTAGGATTGTAACCATAGGTACGGAAGGTATTCCCCGTAGTGCTTATTTCACGGATCTCAGCACCTGTTATGGCAGAAAAGCTGTGTTTCAAAACCTCCCTTTGATATTTTATCTGCCCTCTGCCGGTGTGCGAACCGAATATGGATCGGCCCAGGTCCAGAATGCTGCCTTTTGGTAATGGGTGAGAAAGGGCGCCTGCGCCATCTACCTGGGTATACTGGTTGACCATATTGCGGGTGTAAAAAGAGTTTTCGCCAAACATTTCCGTAGTTTCCCGCCAGTTGCGATCATACTGATACAGAAGCTGAGCGGAGAAACTTTTACTGATCTCGTAGCCCGCATCCATGCTCAGCAACATCTCCTGCGCTCGCGAACCGGCCTCCATGTCCTGATAGTCGGTTAAAGGACGGTATTGCATATCGAGTAAGCCTGCCCCCTCTAATTGCGCGGCGAAAGTGCTACGGTAATGTCTCACGACCGGTAAAGCATGGCCTGCGTCATCTGCCAGGCGGGCGTAAGGATACAGGACACTACCATAACCTGTGGTGATGTCTGTAATGTCCGGTGCGCCCTTATCATTATTTAATAAACTATAACCGATAGAAGGCTGCAGTTTAAAACGGGAGTTCAGTTTATAAGCATGATCGGCGCGAAGGCTTAAGCGTGTATAGCGGTCACCCGAAGTGCCCTGGTTCCGGTCATAGCCGCCCGAATAGTAATAAGTTCCCCTTTCACTTCCACCCCGAAGATTAGCGGAATAAGCCTGATCCACACTGTTAGCAGAGAGATACCGGTTATAATCATCCCGGACATCGTGCTGTCTTAACTTGTTAATTTCGGCCTCAGCATCTGCATTGGTAATCGCACCGTCTCTTGCCGCAATCAGAAGCTCAACAACCGGCGAAAGTACCGGATGCGATAGATCTGCCTCCCTCGACTCATAAAATCCCTGCTGGAATAACGTTTTCTCAACATCAATAAAATCCGTGGATGTTATTGCGGGCAGATAAAAAAGATCCGGTTTCTGGCCAACGGTTACATTGGAATTGAAAGATAGCTGAGCAGGTCGGTTTGTACTTCCTTTTTTGGTCGTCATCACGATGACTCCGTTGGCGGCCCGAACTCCCCAAATAGAAGCAGCCGCCGCATCTTTCAGGATAGTAACCGTCTCTACGTCGTTAGGGTTGATACTGTTCAAATCGCCATCATAAGGAAAGTTGTTCAGCACGATCAGCGGCTGCTTATCCGCATAGATCGTACTTAACCCGCGAACACTGATATTCCGGTTATTCCGGACACGTTCATCAAATGAAACCGCATTGGAGACTCCTTTCAGCCTGCCAATCAGGTCGGCACTGGTGCTCTGGTTTATCGTTTTATTACTAATCACGGTAAAAGAGCCGGTAGCTCGTTCCTTCGGCAACTCGTAATACCCGGTCGATACGGTTACTTCGTCCAGCGTTTGACTGCCTCGTACCAGGGTGATCAGAAGTGATTTTGAAGAGCCTTTAACAGCAATGATCTGGTCCTGGTATCCCACAAACGATATTGTAAGCGTATCGCCGGGACCGTTAATGCGTAAAGAAAAACTTCCGTCCGGTTTAGTGATAGCTGCCGTTTTGCTTTTCCGTGCCGTGACAGATGCACCCGCCATCAGCAGCCGGTCTTCAGTGATCACTTTACCACGGATCACTTCCTGGGCGGACAATAAAGCCGGGAGGATTAAAAGAATGAAGAATAAAATGTGTTTCATAAAAATGTGATTTGAGAGGTGAGATATGAGATTTGAGACATAAATTTTCATCCGCAAGAAATTAATTTGGAATGGCTGGTGACAAGATCAGCATGGACAATTTTCGGGTTTCTTCTTTCATGGTTAGCCCGTAAACTGCCAGCGCTTTGTTCAAAGAATCAATATCCGTTAAACTCTTGCCCAGCTTTATATTTGTGGTGTAGCTGATGCCACTTTCATCAAAAACAGGGCGCATACCCGGCTGGGAATTCAAATGTTCGGTGAGCGTGGAGAGCCAATCATTTTTCAGGTACTTATCTTGTCCGTCAGTTTTAACCAAGTTGTTTTCCCGTTCGCCCACAGTTTCAGCGGGCCTTATTCTTTTATTCAAACTGACCAGTACCAGGCAAGACACTTCACGATCTTCTAGCCTGCCCTGAATATTAAAAAAACGCGTGAGGTCCTGCTGCATGGTCGGATAAAGTTCGGCCTGCCGTGCAATCGGAAGTACCATTTCATAGCACCAGGCTTTGCTCTGCTGCTCCTTGTACCAGTCTGTGATCTCATAATTTTTCCGTTCGAGTCTTTCAAATAAAACGCGGTTATCCCCCCAAACCAATAGTGGCACCTGCCAGGCCTTTTTATAAAGACCGATCAATCCCTGGTTCAATCCATACACGCGTACGGTAGCGCTGTCTTTGCGCGATCCCAGATGCCCTGGCAATCCTTGCTGATAACCAGTAATCATCGAGCGGTACTGGTATTGAGGAGCTCCTCCGTTTCCCTGATCAAACAGAGGTTTCCCTGCATCAAAATTAAGGTCGTCTACTTTGGGAGCCATGAATTTCACCTGCCCATTTTTTAGCAAGCCGCTAATATTGGCGGCCGTGAAATCATAGGCAGCCGTGGTTTGGATCAGTTTGCCGTCGGGGTTGATCCAGACCAGGTGTGGGACAGATAAATATGGAAACAAGGCTTGAAGGGCCTTATCATCGGTTGCGATTAAAGGCTTCCTGCTGCTTATTCCCGGGCGCTTTAACAAAAACTGGTTGATGAACGCGCCAGGTTGAGCGGTAATAAACAGAACCTGGAGCTTGTCGCCAAACTGTTTCTGCATCACCTCCGCTTTCTCAAACGACTCTAAGCAGGTTCCGCACCAGGTACTCCAAAAATCCAGCACCAGCAACTTCCCTTTAAAATCAGAGATCTTCGCTGTGGTGGCCTTGTAATTTATAACATTCTGAATGGTGATATCCGGCACCTTATCCCCTACCTTAAGTGCCTTCATTTCAGACTGCGCTTGCACCTTGCCTGATTGACCGCCCAGAATGAGGATCAGCACCAGCCCCGCTCGTAAACCGCGGTAAAGGACTTGCTTTAAGGTTTGGGCCGGTTTCTGTATAACCAGCTGCTGCACACTGCCATTCTCCAGCTCATATTGCTCCAGCTGCGCGGCATCATGATCGGCAAGGAAGAGGGCTTTCATAATCGCCTTCATCTTTTCGGGATGCTGATTACAATAGGGATTCTGACGGTACGAAGTGAATATATAATCGCTTACATTAAAGCGATCATCCTCATCTTCCCGCCAGCCACACAGAACACGGCCGTTTTCAGGATCATTATTGGTTTGCTCGCCGGGAGCTGCACTACCTGAAGGCGATTTATTTTGAAGCTTGCTCTGGTCTGCAAGCAGCTGCGTGGCCTGCATTTTTTCGGCTATGCGCTTACTATCTGCGGCTACTTTTTCGAGATCCATATTGAACGGATTTTTATTAAGCTTTTGTGGCTTCCTGCTACTTAAAAGCCGGTAATTGAATTTGACTATTGCGCTTATCAAAGGCCATAGCATGCCCCTTAAGCTATTTTTTGCTTTCATTTTCTTGGTTGGTTTGGTTAGAAATTGATTAGGTCACTCCCTGACTTTTGTCACCCTGAGCCGTCATCCTGAGCGGAGTCGAAGGACGATGGTGAAGGGCGAGATAGTGAAGCCAGCGTGAAATGTTAATAAGGCCGAAGGCAGGCAGGGATTAATAATCAATCAACTAAACGCTCCCCTGCCGCCAACAGCCTGATCATTAATCTGGCGGGCAAATGATTAAGGAAAAAAGAATGATTTGTAATATTTGCATGAAGGGAAGTTCGGCTTAAGTTGTAAAGTACCGAACCACAAATAGTTGTATTTAACAACCCATTAGAGGTTTTAAACAACCAATCTGAACTTGTATATTTATAATATATATTTGACGAATCAATTTTTATAGCTATGCCCGAAACCTCAACTCACATTGGAAAAAAAATCAGCCGCATTCGCGAGTTACGTGGCATGAAACAAGAAACACTTGCTGCAGAATTGGGTATTAGTCAGCAGGCGGTTTCCAAGATGGAGCAGAGTGAAGGGATCGAGGAGGAAGTATTAGAAAAGATTGCGAAGGTTTTAGGCGTTACAGCAGAAGCGATACATAGTTATAGCGATGAAGCTGTATTTAACTATTTCAACAACTTTAGCGATCATAGCGTCAACCAGGGGCCGATTGGCTCACACAATATTTGCAATTTCAATCCAATAGACAAGTTGATGGAGGCTTACGAAGAAAATCGGAAGCTTTATGAACGGTTGTTACAGAGTGAGCGGGAGAAGGTGGAGATGTTGAAGGCAAAACAAATTAGTCGGTAAAAGACTCATAATCTATTGGTTGATGGTTCGAGCCCAGGTGGGCGCACGTATAAGCTTTCCAAAAAGGAAGGCTTTATTTGTATCCAAGTAACTGGGGACACCGCCGAGCATCGCTTAAGACAGAATGGGTAAGCTACACGTCGACCTCAAAGAAAGACCACTGTGAATGAAATTGTCTGATAGCATTTGCTCTCAAAGTTGATTTCTATGGAATTATTTGTTTATCAGGAAAAACCAATTTAACGCGATTTATAAACCAACCAAATCATAATGGAATTCAAATTACTAGCTCTTCAAATTAATAAAAAAAGTTCCTACACAAAAAATCTTAAAGAAGGCGTTTTATACCAGTTTACTCAAGAGTTTGAATTTATTTACGATTCAGAGAAAAAAAGGAAAGACAAAAGGGGGCACCGCAGTTTAATTGAAATAAAGCATTTAAATAACTATCCGCACGACCTCTTTGATCTAAAAAGCGGCCATCAAGTTAACATGACGGCTATATTAGGTAAAAATGGCGCGGGAAAGAGCACTCTACTTGAATTGCTTTACCTCCTTATTTATTGTCTTTCTGAAAGAAAGGAATTACTTGGAGATCGTGATAACAATGTAAAACTGATTGAAAGAAAGCAGTTGGTTGAATATCATAAGCAATTAAATAAGAAAATCGACGACATTTTGGAAGAATCCCAAATGGAACTTTATTATAAATTTGACAACAACTTTTATCTCATATCGAATTCTGGAAAGCAAATTAATTTTTATGTATTGAACGATAGGAAATGGGAAATTAAAGAATTTGACCTTAGTAAGTTTTTTTATACCATCTGTGTCAATTATTCAGTGCATGGCCTTAACAGTAGTGGGAGTTATTTTTGGCTCAATGGTCTGTTTCATAAAAATGACGGGTATAAAACGCCCCTGGTTATTACTCCATTGAGAGAACAAGGCAATATAAATATTAACACAGAGCTTCATCTTGCACAGACCCGCATTTTGGCTAATTTAATCAGCGAATCATTTGAATCTCAAAATATTATTGATGATAAGATAGTTGCTGGGGTAGAATTTAAAATTGAGCCGGATAATATTGGTACAATCGGTCCTCTCTCAATCAATTTCATTTACAGAAATACCGAGAAGATAAACAAAGTGAATCTGATCGATTTATTTGAAACACTTATCACCAGTTATGATCCGGCTATCAAACCTAAACTAGAAAAAGTTTTAGAATTTCTCAAAGAAGATTTCTCCAAAGAAATTACGGACAAGGATAGCGCTTCCTCATTATTCGAATTTTCCTTTAATAATAAACGCCCGGTCAATCAGCAATTGATTCGTTGTTTATTGGCAAAGTATATCATCACAAAAATTGTAAAAATATGTATGAGGTATTCCGAGTATCGACAATTTACCGGTTTTTGGTCTTTTGAAGAAAATCATGTTGCTAATATTTTGCTTATAAACACAACTACAAAACTGACGCAAAAGCTCAAAGCAGATCAAACACATGTGACGTTAAAATTAAAGCAAGCAATTAACGCCTTTCTCTTTGAATATCTGGATAAAAATCAATGGTTGATAGAACGAAACCCTCAAAGCCCTGAACGAGCGATCTATACCACAAATTTAGATTTTGCCGACCTTCAACTTATGATCAAAGATGCATACTACAAATCTAAATACAAGAAAAGGTCAGTAACTCATTTTATACCTACCGGGTTTTTCGTGCCCACTATATTTGTGAAAGACGACGATGGAAAATATGCTTTTGGCCAGTTGAGTTCAGGAGAACAGCAAATGGTTCACTCCATTCATTCCATCCTTTATCATATTCTAAACCTTGATTCCCTCGCAGACTCCAAGCAACCCTATCATGCTGTTAATTTGGTTTTGGATGAAATTGAATTATACTATCATCCTGAATATCAAAGATTATTTGTTAAAAAGCTATTAGATAGTTTGTCCAAATTAAAGCTTAAATGTGTGGGGGGATTCAATGTTATATTTTCCACGCATTCCCCATTTATTCTTTCGGATATACCCCATCGTAATGTATTAAAGTTACGTAGTGGGATGCCGGAGCCTTTTGACGATGATGTCAAGACGTTCGGTTCGAATATTCATGAAATGTTAACGGATAGTTTTTTCCTTGATCAAAATCTAATAGGCGCATATGCAGAAGAAAAAATTCAGGAATGTTTGAAAATACTCCGATTGCTAGAGCTTGGTAGAGAAAGACTGAGATTGCAAAATTCACAAATAGTCGCTGATAAGGCAACTGTAATCTCTCGCATAAATGAGGAAATAAATAAGCTCGTTGTAAAAAAGGAAAAGTTCTCATATGAAAAAGAACACGAGTTAGAGGTCGAAACTCAGAAACTACACAAGACGATTAACATGATTGGAGAGCCCGTGGTCAAATATAAATTGCTTGAGATGTATGATGAAATTCTTGCAATTGAAGATAGGGTAAAAACAAAAGCAAAACGTGATATTCAAGAGATTATGGAGCGAACCGGAATTAGCAAGGAGGATTTATAGTGTTTTACTTAGATTTAAAGCTGGCTCATATAGCATCTGCCAAAGCGACTCATTTCGAAAAATTTAAGTGTTATGTGGCCCGTCGAATAGGCGATCCTCGATGTGCTTTACCCGCTGGAAAATGTAGTATTTGTTGTTCAACGTTAAAAACAATAACAACTTTAAACCCTAATGTAGTCGCATTTTTAAGAAATCCTAGCAACGTTGCTGATATCCTCAAGGGGAGCCCCACTGAAATGATGTTAGCTAATGATCGCTTTTGGATCTCTTTTTTTCCGAGTTATAATTATCAAAGTTGGAGGCCATATTTTAATAAAAAACATACACATTCGAGTTATACAGGCCTGTATAAAGCTCAGGCGTTATCGGTCTTTGCTATTATTGAAGACTTAAAAAAAGTATTAGATTACGACTGGTTCACGAATAAAAAAAACAAACACTATGATGCTTATAAATTATCTAAGAGCCTGGATAGAAATACTTGTACATATTGTAATAGGGCATATACTTCAACGGTGATTCTCAAAGCCAATGGTCAATGCATTACCAGACCAACATTAGACCATTGGTATCCAAAATCAGATTTTCCCTTACTTGCAGTTTCGTTTCAAAATCTTATTCCTTCCTGTTACTCATGCAATAGCTCAGTTAAGGGTACCGTTCGGCTTAATTTGAGTGACCACATACACCCATATGTGGATTCAACCCAAAATGAGGATTTCCAGTTTGGATATTTTTATTCGACAAAGCTAGATAGCTATAGAGTCTTTGTTCAAGATTCGCCCGGAAAAGGGACTAAATCAAGGGACACACTCACATCAATGTACGTTGATGAAATCTATAATGTACACCACAGAGAGCTTGATGAATTGCTGTCAATAAAGAAGAACTATTCCAAGTCCTATATTGCAACTATGCATAAACTTTTAAATCAGAGATTGACAAAAGGTGAAGTTTACCGTTTACTTTTCGGAGTTTATTACGAAAATAAAGATTTTCACAAAAGACCCTTGAGTAAATTTAAAAATGATATTTTAAGACAACTTGATATGCTTTCAGATATATAAAATTATAAGCAGTCAATTATATCCTAAAGCCTGAAATTATAGGAATATCATAGAAATTCCGGAGATGCTGCCCATTATCGGGCATGTTGTCCCTGAATTTGGGAATATCGCAGAGCAAGTTTAAAAGCCGATTCCCTTGAAAAAAGGAGGTAAAGCGCCTGTCTAGAGGCATTTGCTATTCTTTCCGGATAGTTTATCCGAAAAGTTCTGAAAACTTTTTTTTGCTAAAACCAAATCAATCTTTCGTCAATTTGTGAAGTTTCGAACTAATTTGCATTTGGGGGTGAGATACATCATGATTTAGTTTACAGTTAGTTAGTTTTCAAGTGGATTAACCGGTCAAATTTTGAATTCCATAAAATAGCTTCATGGACCCGATTTTGATTAATAATATATAATAGCGATTTTTCAAATACTCTATTACTAAAAAAAATAATGACCCGAGAAGAGTTCGTTAATGAAATCATTAATCCAAGAACTGAAAGTTCAAATACTGCTATTGCTATCCTTCAGATAGAAGACTCAGAGGAACTGAGTATACCATTAACCACAATTTTAAATTTGAACTTATCTAAAATTTCCGAAGAAGGTAAACTGGTGATTGATATCCTTGAAAACGATAAAGATTTTCCAAACAGAGCACATTACCAACAGCTAAAATGGAATATTTTAGCTCTGGTTAATGTCCAGGATGTTTTTTCCGGAAGAGTTTATCAAGGATATACTGAGCAAGCCTTTAGTGTTAAAAATTACTTTTATTATGAAGGGATTCAATTACTTCGGGAATATTTCTACGTAGGATTCAATAATTTTTTAAAATCATCGGATCATTTAGTAAGAACCATTTTAGAATTTAACATAAGACAATGTTATTTTCATTGGAAATGCGAAGAAACGAACTCTTTTAAATCTATAACAGAGTATTTAAACAGCCAAGTTTGTCCTAGTAATCAAGTGATGGTTAATCATTATTTGCCAAAAGATTCCTTTTGTAAACCGATCAAGGTAAATATTCAAAAAATGATTCAGGCACTGTCTAAAAGTTATTCCCACGCTTTTGATCCGGATCTTTCAAATAGAAGTAACGGTAGTCTCGAATTTGAATACAAAATGGAGTCCATACTATTTTGGTTGAATTTAAACTCAGTGTTACCGTCAATTTTGTGGTCATACTATGTGACCTATCCAATGCTCCTTCATCCTAAAAGCATAGTTATAAAATTTGGCTATAACTTAATGATGGGTGTTTACATATCTTATTATCATTTTTTCGCCATTAAACATTCTTTGAATGAAGATCTTCAGTCTTTTATTGATTACACGTATAAGAAACCGGAGGTAATAAATTTTAACGACTATTATGAAAGTTTGACAGAAAAAACAGTCGAGGAAATTAAAGATACTTGGATTGAGGAAAATATTCCATATCCTGAATCTGAATACGCCGGCTTACTTATCATTTTTGCGAAAATAAGGCTGATGAGAGAATTATTGGAAAACCATTTTAAGCTAGGAGATAAATCCGAAGATTCTGACGAAGCTGCAATGGATTATGACGCCTATTTATTAAAACATGGCAAATACAGCCATTGGAGGGATAACTATAGTAACATAAAATGATCATTATGCATTTAAAGCATTATATCAAAACTTCCTATAAGCAAATTATTCCGGTAACAACGTTAATTCGTAACTATCGATCCCCAAACCAAATTCAACCGCTGCTGCCTTAAAGCCACTGGTAAATTTCTCAACAATTTCTGTACTCCCTGTTGATGCGAAAATATTCGCCCATTCTTCGGGACTTTTTAGGCTAATATCGAAAAATGACATTTTTCCAGAACTCTCATCCTTATCAATATGAACATGACATATGAACCTTCCTAAAAAGGTTACCGCTTCCAATTTCGGTGCTGAATTCATCGGGAGTAAATGAATATTAATATTCTGTTGAGTTTCTTCGTCTAACAAGTTCCTGTTATAGTTAATCTTTTTCATATCAGTTGTTAAACCTGCTCCCAGGTAAATCTTGTCAACCCATAAATAGATTTTATCCATAGAGTTTATTTAATAGTGATAGGTGGCTAATGCTCTAAAGCTACGTACGGTTCATCATAAATCACACTTTAAATTTAATATTTTGGTTTATAATTAATCGTGGTTATAGGCCGCTAAAATTTGTGCTCTAGCACCTGTTACCTCCCGAGCGACGTATTCTAAACTTGCTACGCTATGCTACACTTACCATATTAGTTTATCGTAATCAATATGGTCATCGCTCAGTTCCAGATCCGAAACGTCACATTTCAATTTCTGAGCCTCCAATACTAGAAATGTGTTATAGCGATTGTATTCTTCTGTTCCATAAACAGCTCTTTTAAAAAGCTGTGTCAACTTTTTGAAAGCCGTTTTTCCGCCACCAAGCTCAAAATAATCGGCATTGATACTGCGCATGAACTGATACAAATGCAAGTTGGCTTGGTCTACTCCCCCCGAAAGGTAAGCGATTAGCGCATCAGCGCCTACTGCGTCAAAACTCCGCGCCGACTCTTCCAACCAATATTCCAATTGAAGCATTAGCCCCAGGTCCATTTTAGTACTTTCAAAAAAACGCATATTGAACCTGATCGCGTTCATCGCAAAAATGATGTGCACCCAGGAAAGCTTGCAGCCGAAGTGAGTTACAGCATCAGGCATAAAATGACTATACTCTCTGGTCAATCTACTGCCTTGGTAGGCCTTTCTGATTTCGTGGACAAAACCGCTGATAACCTGATCCCGACTGGCAAATCCTTTTTTGTCAGTAAAGCCGTCCCGGCTCCAGAATTTTCCGATCACCTCGTAAATAGTTCTCAGATCATCATAGGTACCCCATAACTCAGCACCAATTCCTTTTTTTGTCGGTATAAAATAAAACACGTATTATACATTAGAAAGCTAAACTATTAAAAACCTTATGATCCACCTCAAAGAAAATACAGGATGTTAACAAATAAATCCTGATGTCAGATAGGTGACGTATAGGCTTGTTAATTTTAGAAAATTAGCTAATCACAATGAACGTTAAAGGAAAAGAATATCAAGAACACGAAATCTTTAATGATTTAACAGTCTACAGCAGACTGTCTGGCTTAAATATGACCTGGATTACGCAGGGCGTTAATGGCCTGCTAAACATGGACACCTATGTTTTCAGCTCCATGCAGGGTACTTTGGAATCCATATCTGACATCTTGAAACGGGGACGAATGAATGATGGCTACTCTCTGTTAAGAAAATATTATGATTCTGCAATTATTAATATTTACTCTAATCTATATCTGGGTGACCACTTTTCGATTGATAATTTTGTTGTAGATAAGATCAATAACTGGGTAAAAGGAACAGAATCCATTCCGGGATTTGAAAAAATGTCCAAGTATATCATCAACTCAGAAAGGGTTGTAACCATTACCAAACTGATGTATTCAAATGGTGAATTTAAGGGCAGTCCTTTTGAACCGCTAAGAAAAAGATGCAATGATCACACACACTACCTTTATTACCAGACTTTGCTGCTGAACGACAATGAAGTTTACCTTAAGGACAGGATTCCGATTCTCGAAACTTTCCGTAGCGATTTGCAAGAAGTTTTCATTCTACACTTAGCTTACTTGTTCTATTTGAACGATCATTACATGATGTCAACAGACTATTTGGATAGCGTTGAAGTTGGACAAAAGCCTGATGTGGATTCAGAATACTGGGTGGCTCCCTTTATACAAGATATTTTTGACAGTATACTGAGCGTGTTTAGGCCAGACATCGTTGAAGCGATCAAACAAAATAGCAAAATGCAATTGTCCTAAGTTATCAAGCACTAATTATTATACGGATTACTACATTTATCATTTTAGGATAGAAACATAATATCACTCATCCACATAGAAATACTCACGAAGTCTATGTTTTAACGCTTTTATTTGACTGTTTTGAATTGCCAATTCGTGTTCCTTATCCGTATTTAATATTGCATTACGCACCAATTCAGAATCTGCACCTTCCATTTCGCTGGCGAAGTGGGTGTAAAGTTCCTGGTAAATAATTAGGTTGAACGACTGCTCAAATAGCTTATAATGGTCCTTTTCCACCGCCAACTGCACATCGACCTCCTTCAATTGTTGCGCATAAGCATTTAGATCAACATCCAAATCTGCCATGACCATAATATTCTTATTAAACTTTAATTGCTCCAATTGGTGGCTAACAATCCGATCAACCTTAGGTGTGCTAAAAAGGCTAACTTCCTGTCCTAGCTGGAAGCACCATAAAACTTTTTGGTGTTCCTGGATATATTCCCAATGCCTTATCTTATCCAAAACGCGGTATGATTTACCGGAAACGGTTTTTTTTTCTAACTGCGTAATATTCTGTACTCTTTTAAGTAGATCATAACGCGCCTCATTGAGTTGCTTCAAATTACCTATGAGTACCCTTAAATCCTCATGTAGCCTGATCATCGTCAGGTTAACCGGTGCTGGCACATACGGGCTTACAGGTGCAGATAGCTTCAGAAAAAGCTGCCTTGTTTCCTCCCTCAGCCCCTCGATCCGGTTATTTAGCGGTCCGCTTCGAAGAATTGAATCCTTACTATTTTTCTCAATCGCTTTAATTTCATCTTCAATCGCTTCTCTAATTTTTAGATGTTTCTTAAGATCTGCTTCCAAATCTCGCTTCTCGTATATTCTTTTTTGGCGAATTATTTGCTCTTCCCTCTCCCGCTTTAATTCACTTGCCAGATAAGCTTCAACATCTTTTTCCGCAGTGAGCTTACTTGTTAGAGAGTCAAAATAATAGACCTGGTAAGATGAAGGGTTAAACGTTAGTTCATCCAACGACACTTCAGTGAGACGCCATTTAGAACGGACTTGATGTTCATCTGCATAATACTCCAGGTAGTTGCATTTTAGCCGCAAATCATTATCAGCTAACGAGTGCCTGTATTCCTCAGGGCCAAACGTGAACGCATTATTATTATTTGTATAAATTATATCGGATTTAGTTAGCCTGCGAAAATCATCACTACTTTCAAACGAATGAAATACCCATAAAATAAAGATTTTTTGTTCTTTATAAAAATGCTGCCTTTTTGTAATCACATCGAGCCATGTAGTAGACAATTGTAGCTCTATTGCTATCCGGGAATTGTTAAAAACCGCATTAATATCCGGCTTTTTCCATTCTTTATCATCTAGGCTCCGGATCACCTTTTCTATGTTAACTTCAGAGACTTGCCCCTTCGACGATTTATTCCGGTTTAGTCCTTCTGCTATTTTGGCTTTAAGATCCTGGTGCAGGAAACTTTCTGGTGCACCCCGATATTTCATTCTGTCAATATCCTCACGCGAATGTTTCGAGGTTGTCTTGATAGGACAATCTTTACTATTATGCAGGTGAGCGAAATGGAAATTCCGACTTTTAGCGAAAACCTGGCTGCTTTTTCCCCCTAACATTCGTATGTGTTCCCCGCAGACTGAGCACACTATTAATTTTGCACGCAATCCCTGATTAGCACTATCAATTTCCGATCGAAGACGGATCAATTCGTCAAATGGCTTTTTGAAAAAATCCGAGGCTTGAATTAACTGGCCTGTCTGCAGGTCAAGAATTTCTTCTATAGTCCGTTTCGGTTCCATCTCCCTGATTAATACCTGAATATTTTATAAGCTTGCTTAACTTCCTTGGCCCCAAGGTTCATATACCTGTTAGGTCCATCCTGGGTCCATTTGAATCCTTCTAGTTCGAAAGCCTTTATAATGGTTTCATTACTGCAGTATTTGTAGGCACTGTATTTATCTTTTAAAACTATCCTGCTAACCGCCTCCAGTAAATGCTTAAGTCCATAAGAGCTGTGGCCTCGATAAATTGTTTTGCTCTTTGTTGGAAAAAGTATTTGAAGAGCCGTTCGTGCTTCTTCTACCGTAAAATGGTTTCGGTAATCCTTCAAGAATTCAAGCTGGAGGATCCCGCATATGAGTTTATCATCTTCATTCACCGACTGTGCCCGGCCTGCTTGGTTAAACCAAACAGGTATTTCGTTCATGATATCGTCTATCTGATATGCATCATAGTCCGGTTCCCATGCATCAATCAATGTGGTATGAATCAAATTACGCTTTTGGTCAAATACAGGTTTGCAAATGAAGCGTGGCTGCAGTGCGTGAATAATAAAGGGACCAATAGATTTTGTTTTGGTGGGATTACTCCATAGAAATTTCGGGTACTTGCGTGCCATATTATATTTTAACCAGTTTTTATGCAGGTGGTGCCCCTGTTCAAATGATCTGTAATCTACTATTATTATTTATGAATGGTTAGTGAATTTTGTGAACATTTCTTCGGATAAAATTTTGTCTGTTGACAATTAACATATTTGCTGGTTACGGCGAGTGTGGTAAAAGAATAAATCTTAGATCATAGGCTTCAGCCACTTACCGTTCACACAACAAAATCTACCGTTCACCCTTTTTATTACAAGTTAATTCTTTCATTAGATTTTAATAAGTACGTTTAATGAAGTAAGAATTAGCAAAAAAGCTGGATAGTTGTAAGAAGTTTTCTTGATTCAGAGGCTAATGAAGACGATGGGCTTAGGTTCTAGGAAAAGTGGGAAGGCTTTCCGTTTCATGGCTTTTCAGAGAGCAAATTGGATTTCATATTTAATGCAAAATAATACATCATTGTTTTTGTTTGGGAATGGCCTGTCAATGGCATTATCACCAGCGTTTTCCCTAAAAACGATTACAAAAAATTTCATTGACCGGTTAGAGGGTGACGAAAAGGAGTTTCTAACATCCATTTGTGGAGGGGTTGACACCTTGGACTTTGATGATTTTGAAGTTAATTTTTCAAAAATTGAAGAGGCATATATGAGTGTCACTAAGTATGATGAATTTATACAAAGTGAAGTAGGGCAAAATTTTTTAAAACGATTCTATTTAAATGATCCGGAATTAGTCAAACATAAAAAGATAATTAAGTCTATTTATGACAAATACATTCTTCAAATACTAGCCTTAATAATTGGAAACGTACGTAAGACTGACATACAAGAAAAACTACAAGGTTTTTCGGAGTTTTTGGGAAGAGAATTAAAAGCAGGAAAAAAGGGGTTTGTTTTTACTTTAAATTATGATCTGTTAGCGGAAACTATTCTGTTGGATGTGATAGGCACAAATGATTTCATTGATTTTTGTTGGCCGGCATATAAACTTAAAGGCACCGATATTGATAAATTTGATTTTGATCCGGCTTTGAATAGTCATAAGCATTTAGGCTCCAGTGACATTGAGCTTCATCATTTACATGGGTCACTTTCCTTATTCTACGACTACGAAAGAAATAAAGCAATAAAATTCAGGAGTGAGCAGATATTAGAAAATGATCTTTATAATACTATTGAAACGAACGGATATCCCCTTTATCCTGCAATAATAACTGGTGGCGGCAAGTCATTAAAAATGAATGAATACCCCTTTGATTATTATTACAGAAGTCTGAAAGATTACTGTACATATGCAAAATTTAATAAATTATACATTGTTGGATATAGTTTTAGGGATGAGCATATCAATCAATTAATAAAAAGATGGATCAAGTGTTTTACAGATTATGAAGATGGATTATTAATTGTTGATTATCAGCCCACAAAAGAAGGGCAGGATAATTTTGAGAAAATTGTAAAGAAGGCTCTTAAACTTCAAAAAAATATCCCACCTCAGTGCTTCGAATTTGGAGGTGCAAATAGTATTAAAGAAGTGTTAGGAGCAATGCAATTAAAAGATAATTAATGACTGTTTGAGGTTGCATTAGCCCTATCTTGATGAAGGTGAGAAAGGAAGTATACCACTATAAAAATGAATGGCTTATGGGCCTTTGCCTTTATGGAAAATTTAAAAATATTTAAGCCAGTAGCTGAAGAAAAAAAAGCACGTTTATGGAAATCAAGGAACTCATTGAAAGAATCCGGCAGTTAGATCTTAAGAAAGACCCAAAAGATGACGTTAGATTTCTCATGAATCATATGGGACGTATTGGCTTTATTCAGACTGTACTTCATCCAGGTCATATCATCGTAAGAGCAAGGCCAAATGAAGAAAACAATGTCTACTCTTTAAGAGCAGAACTTAGTTATAAGCCTCAGCAATACAATGACACCTATCAGCGTGCTAGCACCCCTCAACAAACGATGTTTTATGGCGGAATTATTCCACCAAATTCAGTTGATGACATCTCTGGCAACGCTCGTTTCGCTCCGGCTTTTGAAGCTTCACATCTAATTAGGGACGAAAAGAATGGCATCCAGACCCTAACTTTTTCGAAGTGGTTAGTTGTTAAAGATATTCCTCTTATCACTATTTGTTACCATGATGATTTTGTTGGAAAGCATGCTCATACCTTTAAGTTAAATGAAGCATACAATGATTTCCTGAGGAAAATGCCGGCCGACGTAACCAATAGATCTCTACAGATGACTACTTATTTGGCCGAGGAGTTCGCAAAAAAAATGACATGTACTGATCCTCACCAGCTTTATATGATTTCGGCAATTTTCACAGAATTTTCCTTGCACCCAACCAATGCTGGGATTTATTATCCCAGCGTTCAGACACACGGTTTAGGGTTTAATGTGGCTATCGCTCCTGAAACGGTAGATTCTTCGTTGAAATTGATAGGTGCAAGTGAATGTACCATCTATAAAAAAGGCAAAAACATCCTCGTTGACAATGAGACAACCTGTGATATTGACGACGATACTAAATCGTTTACGCTTAAACCCATAAAGTCAAAGTATCGCTTTGGAAAAGAGGAGTCAATGAAAAGAGTAGGTTTGTAAATTTTATCAGCAAAATTATGTCCAATCCACAACACTTGGAATTGCTTAAAGCTGGGAGAGAAACATGGAATTCGTGGAAGGACAAGGATATACTTATTCGACCTGATTTTAAGAATGCAAATTTAGATGGAATGGATCTGTCAGGATATCACCTTGACCAATCCGATTTCACTGAAGCCAGTATGCAGAACTGTAATCTTAATGATGCCTGGCTCTGCTGGTGTATTTTTATTCGGACAAAGCTTAATAACTCCACTATTATAAGTCCTGAAAGGGACAAGTTTAGCGGTGACCGACGCCTTTTGGGTGTTAATTTACGTTGGGCTTCATTTGCCGAAACTGATCTGGAAGGAGTGGATTTACGCGGGGCCATACTTGAAGCCGCATCTTTTCATAGTTGTAATTTTAAAGGTGCCAATATAAGTGAGGCGGATGTTTATGGAGTTTCCGCATGGGGAAATCTATTTGATGGAGATAGCAAGCAGGAGGATTTGGTGGTCTCGAAATTCAATGAAGACTTGATTACAATTGATAATTTGGAACTGGCTCAGTTTATTTATTTGCTGCTTAGAAGTGAGGGTGTGCGGTCAGCGATAAATACCTTGGTTACTAAGGTTGTTCTGATACTTGGGTCCTTTGCATTGGATGATTTGAAAATCCTGGAGAACATTAAAAGGAACCTGCGGCTGAACGACTACGTTCCCATGATCTATAATTTTGAAAAACTTCAAACACGGAACCATACGGAGACTGTCTCCACAATAGCCCATTTAGCAAATTTCATCGTTGCTGATCTAACCAATCCAAGAAGTATTCCTAATGAACTGGCTGCAATAGTACCTCGCTTAAGAAGTGTGCCTTTAATCCCAATTATTAGAGATGGACAAAAGCCATTTGGTATGTTTCAGGATTTTCAGGACTTACCCTGTGTTTCTTCGATAATACCATATGAAACGATAACACCAATTAGTGAACTCGTTAGCGAAATTATTAGAAGTGCCAAAAATGTAATGAATAGCATTCATAAAAAAGGCTGACCGATTAATTTCGATAATGAATCTCTCAGAAATCTTCAATACTCGGAAACTGGCATTATCATTTGGGGTATTGTTTTAACTTAGTCACGTAAAAATCAAAGGACGTTTATGACACTTCAACATTTACATCAAGCCATACAAGAATGCGACAATGGATTGCTTGAATTCAACGACGGGCACATTCGTGCATTCTTGTATGGCAAAAAGTGGCCTTTGTTAGCTTTTACTTTCTTATAAGCCTGTAAAACCATCACCTTGGTTATTGGCTGTGATTTTGTCTCATAATAATCAATCATCCCATTGCTGGTTGTAAATTGGTTTGAAACTAAACAAGCCTGGCCCTTCGCTCCCTTGCCGTTACGGCAACTTCTTCACTACTACGGCCAGGTCTGCCGCCGCTACCTCACATCATCCTTTTGCGCGTGCTTCCCCTTACGGTTACAGGGCGGTAACGACTTCACTTGTTCCTTAAAACGGCCTGTATGATATTCCTGCCAACTTAACCCCGGATGCCATGTAACCGGTAATCAGGTGACCGTTACACCTTGTCGTAAGCACAAACGTAACCACCTACTTTTGACATCAACTTGCCCTTTCGAGGCTTCAGCATTGGTTCACTTTCGTTCAGCTCTATCATACACACCTATAGAGGTCTTTGCCCCCGTTTTTCCTTATCGCTCACCACCAAAAACCGTTTCCGGATTTCGCAGCATAAGGTGGTTTGAAAACTACTCCTGAAAGTCGTCTCCGGAAGTCCAATCTCTTGTTTTTACCAAAAGGCTTCCATCAGTTTTAAAGCATTCATGCTTTTTGTTAATTAAGCTTGATTCAAGTCACACACGGTTAGGGCCTTGCGAAGAAGCGAATTTGAAAGCAGTGAACTGTCTGCCAGCACTAAACTAGATACGAGGCGGAAAACATCATTTAAGCCCTAAACCAGCTTTTTGGCCAACCCTTGTTACCTGCTGGCATATCTTCTTAAGTCAATTTCAAATTCAATTTTTAAGCTTTCAATTTTTTCTTTTGTTGTGGTACTCAAACTGCTGGAATAAAGTAATGGGTACATTGTTCCACCTTCCACGCCAGATGCGTCTAACTCGGCTTTTGTTTCTCTATAAATTTTCCATTGTGCCATAGTCTTGTCAAACAACTCAAGATTTAAATCAAAATCTGAATTATCATTTTTTGCTTCTTTAATTGCTGAGATTAAAATAGATAAATCATTCTCAAATTTTTCGAACTCATTAGAAGCGTGAATATTCATTTCGGTTTGAGTTTCTGGTGCATTAGGATAAATCAAGTCCAATATATAGTCGTTAGTTTGATTAAGGAAAATTTTAGCGTTATTAAAACATCTTAAAATTTCTTCTTTGTCTATGCGTAAATTTGATGCAAACTCGTGGCAAAAGATGTGTCTTAGTTCAAAAGTCCGTTTAATGTCAGCTATTATTTGGCCGCCATTTTCAATGAACTGTGTTGAGTTATCATCAAGGCTCTCAAAAATACTTTCTCGTTTAAATTCTTTGATTTGGTCTAAGAAGTCAATGTCGCATAAAGTAGAAAGGTTTGTGTTTATATCATCAAAGTTGTTGCAGGGAAGTATATGGGAAATAAATTCTCCAACAGTTACTGTCTTCGTCTGAATAGCGTTAATGATGTCAAAATCAAATTTCACATTCTTTGATTGGTTAAATTTAATTGCATTGTCGCTGAACGGTTTTCCAAAGTCAATTAGTTCTTTATAAACCGAACGAAAAAACGCTTCAAAACAGGCAACTGTGGCAATTGGAATATATTTTACCAGTTCTTTGTCAAAGTCACCATTATAATTTAGACTTTCATTAAAAGCATATTCTATGTCGTTAAGTCGACTACTGTAGTCGTGTCGGGAGTTAAATTCGGAACGTGATTTTATAGCTATTATTTCGTTAATTATATTCCGTTTCATTTAGTTCATTTGTTATATAGTGGTCGTCCGAAATGCTTGCAGGTAACTAGTCGATATACGCATCTGATAGCGTATACATTCCATTTAGGTTAGTTAACATACGTTTTATTTTATTATGAAGCCTTCAATGCCTGGGTTAAATACAAAGGTAGTAGGTCATTCCATAATTGATATGCACTCTGCAATGGCATGAAATACCCTGTAGGGCTATAAATAGTTTACCGATGGATCATCCTTACGTGCGTCTTCATTAAACTCAATCATCGCTCGACAGAGATCTTCCTTGTAACCCATTCTAAGAGCTACTTTGAAATCTTCTATTGCCTCATTATGGAAGAGTAATTGCGTCTCACACACGGCTCGCTCATAAAAAAAAGGTGGCATCGTTGTATCTTGCGCAATAAGAGTGTCTAATTTCAATTTAGCAGTTAGATACTGTTTCGCAGTAATTAGACTATCAACTGATTGTAGTTGCTCAACATATTTGACTGATACCGAGGTCAGTTCGCTTACTAATTTGGCTTCCTGTCCTGGTTGACTATTTAGATTGCAGGAGAGAAGGCTCATGGCGGTTAAACTAAGAACACCTCTATTCAAATAGTTTTTTAGCATCGCTGAATATAAATAATATAAAATTAGAAAGTCTAAATCTTAAACTTGATCTTGCTGCCCCACCCATCTTAAATTCCCGAACTATATTTTCCAGTCGGGCTCCATCCAGCTCATCGGTATAGACAAAATTCCACCTGTCCTCCCCCATCTTCCAAAACGATTTGGCATATGATCGAGGGTGGAATAATTTCTCATTATAAAGCTATCGAGGGTAATTACTTGATTAAAAGGGTGAACTGTGGGGATTATTGAGGGAACGGTAGGCAAATGTGCAAATGAGGAAATGTGCAAATGAAGGAAGGGGGAACAATGTGCAAATGGTGATTTGCGATGGGGGAACTTTTTTATCTTTCAATGGGATTTCAGACACGGTTTCGGTAACAGACCAATAGTCGTCATTGCGCCAAAAGGTATCTAATTTGCTTTTTTTAGATAGTAAATATTGTCTGTCTCTTTTATCTGTAATTCACCTTTCTCAGGATAGAACTGAAAAAAATAGCCACCTGATGTATTCATAAAATAGTTTTTACTTATTGGCTGTAATTTAAAAATCTTACCACCAGTCTCTAATTCCAGTTGTGTTCCATTTTTCTTGCAAATTACTTTGAGTTGCTGCGAATTATATCGACCTATAAATCTATCTAAGGTGTTGTATTCTGAAACTTCAGTTTTTGCGAAAGGCACGTCGAACGGCTCGTTAAAACAAATCTGTAGTACGCCCTCTATAATGTCCGTCCGAGGATAATTAATACCATTTGTGCAATAGGCAATTGAGAGCCTCTCATGAGGGTAATGCCAGAGTGCAGAGTAGAATTCTTCTATCCTTCCATTATGTCCAAAACTTGGTTTTGAACCATACTTCTCAGCAAATAATCCCATTCCGTATTCGTCAATCAAAGTCTTCATAAGCATAACATTCTTTCGGCTGACAAGCTTATAAGCAAATAAATTATCGATAAACTTGACCAAATCAGTCGGGGTGGAAACAATTGAGCCTGCGCCACCATGTATATTTAGATGGGTTTCTTTTTCACTTTTCCAAGAGCTGTCAGAATATTTGTAAGATGCACTTTCATCTTTCCTTGCATCCATGGATTTTCCGTAATAGGTGTCCCGCAGTCCAATCGCGGATGTTATCCTTTTTTTCAAAGCATCCTCGTAGGACATTTTACAAACACTCTCAATTATGTAGCCTAACAGCAAATAATTAGAACTTGAATAATCCGCTTTGGCATCAGGCTCAAAGTCTATTCTTTTTTCTTGTATAATCTTTAATAAATCATCGTGTGTTTTAGGTTGGTCCATCCATTCCCTAAAATTGGTGTCTTTGGTGTAATCGTGTATCCCACTTCTATGATAAAGCATCTGGCGGATTGTAATTTTATCAGAGTTAAGAAGATTAGGATAAAAAGCGCTTAGTTTTTGATCGAGGCTGATTTTACCTTCTTCTACAAGCTGTAAAATCAGAACCGCAGTAAAGATTTTCGAGACCGACCCTATTCTATACTTTGTATTGACATCTGCTTTTATTTTTTTACTGCCATCGATGTAAGAGTAACCAAGTGCCTTTTGATATTGAACATTCCCATCTATTGAAATGGTCAGACTGCCCATTGCTAATTCTCGAGACGACAGAGAATTGATGAAACTGTCTAATTTTGCGACGTTCAGGGTTTGTCCTAATGAGGTTAAACTTAAAAAGGAGAGAACTAGGATTACAGCAGTTATTCTATTCATTTATGATTAAGGTTAGTCTAGGTTATTGTACTTGCAGGTAACTAGTGGTTATATGCTGTTGATAGCGTATATATTTCACTTAGGTCAGCTAACATACCTTTTATTTTAAATATGAAGGCCTTCGATACCCGGATACATGCAAAAGCAGTAGGTCAAGAATCTCTATTTTAGTTTTGCTACCCTACCTATCTTAAATTCCCGGAATATATTTTCCAGTCGGGCTCCGTACAGCTCATCGGTATAGACAAAATTCCACCTTTCCTCCCCCCATCTTCCAAACCGATTTTGCATATGATGCGAGGGTGGAATAATTCTTCAATATAAAACTATCGAGGGTAATCACTTGATTAAAAGGGTGAACGGTAGGAATTATTGAGGGAACGGTAAAATTGATGTGCAAATGTGCGGATGAGTATATGTGCAGATGAAGGAAAGCCTTTTGTGTTTGCTAAAAAACTTAGTATCGCTTACCTTTGATCCATGACAGTTATCCGCATAAGGTATCAGGGGGGAATTTATACAAGAACGGTGACACGAAATTATAAGGGCTGGTATATTATGAACAGTAAAGGAAGAGAATACTGGTTCCGGAGGGATGAAAACGGATGGAACTTAATAAACGGGATATCATTACCTGAGAACTTTATGAGTCAGATAGCTGAGCAGTTGGAGATGCTGGAAGGGCGGTAACTGTGAGGCAGCTTACTGAGAAGCATCTCTTCATATATTTCGATTATCGCTTTTTGCAGTTCCACTACCTGAGTTTCGGAAACCTCAACGGCCTAATATTATATAATCAAAGGGAAGAAAGAAGTAGCAAAGTGTATTTCCTGTGCCTAATCACATCAAGTAGATCTTAGCCCTGCTAAATATACCATGGCAAGCAGACTATATTGACCCGATGTATGAAATTAGAAATCCAGTTGTGGAAATATTTGGATAATCTCCACAATTCATCTAAAAGATAACTATTCATAAACGGCCTGTGAGTAGAAATTATCATATCTTTAATAGTCTTTCTAAAGCTATAACAAGTATGTGCGCCGTCCCTGCGCCGGTACCCTAGTTAGCTGCAACTTCAAAATAGAATTTCAACGATGACAGAAGACTACCGTGACTCTTTACAATCTGCAATTAGCATAAGACAAGAGGAGTTAAATCGAGTTGCAACGATTCTTGCAAATAATGCACAAACGTTCAGTTACAGATGGACAAGTTCCAAAGTCGCTGTGATAGCTCTTGGAGCATTGGCAGCGACTAAAGGAACTTTTGACAAAATGCTAACGGCGGACCATGAGTTTAATCTTATTTTTTTTACTTGTATTGGGCTTTTTGTTGCGATTATTACTGGACTTGAGACAACATTTAAGTATGAAAGCAAAACGATTGAGTTAAAGATATTAGCAGCTGAATGTCATTCAACAGCCCGCCAAATTGATACCCTATGGTTTCAAAAAATTAGTTTAGCACCAAATGACTCTGACTATAAGACAGAGGCAAAGCAATTACTGGAAATCCAAGACAACAAATTAGCTGACATACAAACAAGAGCAACGAAGATTGGCATCAATCTGACTTTTCAGATAAAAACAAATGCACAATTGGCAAATAATCTAAAAAGTAGTAATAATGATGATCACGATGACAAAGGCTCAGATTCAAAGCATCTATATAATGTTTAAAGTAACTATTAAATTTGTCGCCAATTCTTAATCGATTCTGAGCTTCAAGCCATACACGCGGTATCTCTTTCGGAAGTACTGTTCTGATGATAAAGTTATCAATCGATATGTCTTTCTGCATATTATCCGACTTCGCTTTCAGATTACAAATTTTCACGAGTTAAGGATAGCGTTTAAAACAGTTGATCTCTTCGATCTGCGATGGACATCTATATGAACACGCACTAGGAGGATATTATAACGATTGCGTATCGACTCATATAGTCCTCGTTTGCAACGAGGATTCCTGACAATTGCGATTGTATCGCCCTTTTATCGTAGCATGTCTTTCGCAGAGTACCCAGCTGTGGTTTTCACTAATTCCACCTGTCCTCCCCTATCTTCCAAAACGATTTTGTATATGATGCGAGAGGGGAATAATTCCTGAATATAAAGCTATCTAGGGTAATTACTTGATTAAAAGGGTGAACGGTAGAAATTATTGAGGGAACGGTAAAAATTGTCTGAACTTTGATTGAAATGATTGGATGATGGCTATGATTTATATTGATACCATTCGACAGTATGTGCAGGCTAAATAGACTAAGGTGGGTTCGAGTCCCTCCATCCGCACAGGATAATTATATTGAATTGGTGCCAGAAACTGAATAGTGCTCAAATTATAGAAAAGGGTGAATGGTGGGATTATTGAGGGAACGGTAAGGGAATGTGCAAATATGCCGATGAGCAAATGTGCAAATGAAGGAAGGGGGAACGCTATCAAACCCTATTAGCTTGTACCTGGAAACCTAGTATTCTGTGAGAGGAAAATAAGATCCATATCCAAAGCATTAAGAAGGGCACCAACGCAATGCTAAAAAGCGTAAATAAAAATATCTTACATATTAAATAAACTAAGGTGGATAATATTATATAAAGACCAAAATGAGATTTGCCAATTAAAAAGTAGCTCCTGACTATTCCAACTTGGGCAACGACACTTACCAACCATATTATTCGATATGTGGGATGTTGGATCCTAAAATTCGATATTACACCATACTCGACTTGCACTATAAAAATCCATTCGTGGTCAAATGGCGCCGCGCTAAAAAATGTTAAAGCAATTAGGACTAACAATAAAATCTTCACCATTTCGCAATCTGATTTCGCTTTCATGCTATTCCTTTTTCTAATCAGCAGGCATCTTACTCATATTGTCATATGGTCCTCGTTTGCAATGAGGATTCTTTATAACTGCGATTATATCGCACTTTTAACGCCACAAGGCTTCTAGCAGAGTACCCTGCCGTGTTTCACTAATAAAATGTCTTTTGATGCGAGGGTGGAATAATTCCTCAATATAAAGCTATCGAGAGTAATCACTTGATAAATTGGGTGAATGGTAGGGATTATTGAGGGTACGGAAAATGACCAAATGTGCAAATGAGTAAATGTGCAAATGAGATCCAACATATTACTCTTTATAAACCACACCAAATTCAGTTGCTTGCTGTTCAATTGTATTAAGGCCAACTCGTAATCTCCGTTTGTTGACATTCCTTGAACTTTTTATCGGAGCAAATTGATACTTGTCAGTTATAAACCCGGTTTTAGGATCCTTAATTGGAATCATTTGAGTTCCATAGATCTGTTTTTCTCCCCAATCAACTTTGATTCGATCAATCATTTTTGCGACATGTTTCCATGCAAGGTCTCCATTATCGGCGGCTTTCTTTATAACGGGCAGGTACTTCTCCCGATCTTTATGTTCTGCATGCTGAATTACATAAAAGGCAGCTTCATTCGCAATGTCGCCCACCATAGATTTTCCCGGATATCCTACAGAATCGATAATTGCAATTATCCTTAAAAGATTAATGGAGTCAATGCTGGTTTGCTTTCTCCAAAGCCTCATAAAATCCTTATCACCGGGCCCTATTTTAGATAGCTGCTCCCGGGATGATTGATCTGACTTGTAAATTTCCAATAACTCTTTTCTCAGCAAGTCGCTTTTAACCTGGCCAAGGGAACTATTCGAGAGAATTACCAGTAGGACGAAGGTCAGGTGTTTCATAGAAAGCGCTTATCCTATAAACTTATAAATATTTATTAAGCAATTGCTTCTTTTTGTCGCAGCAGGGTCTCTCGCAGAGTACCCTACTGTTTTTTCACTAATTCCACCTGCCCTCCCTCATCTTTTGAACCGATTTTGCAGATATCATCTTATGATGCGAGGGTGGAATATTTCCTCAATATGCAGCTATCGAGGGTAATACCCTGATAAAAAGGGTGAACGGTAGGAATTATTGAGGGAACGGTAAAATTGTCTGCACTTTGATTGAATTGATTGGATGATGGGCTATGAACATGCTGTACAAGTTCCATGCGGGGAGCATGCTCCTGGCAACAGCTTATTGTTTGAGAATGATTTATGTTTAAGAAAACAATGGGCCAGAGTAATAAACTGATAAAAAATGTGAACCGCAGAAGACGCCTTTTAACCGGCCGTGCTTTTACCCTGCCACCAGTTGTTCCATACAATTCTATATTTTCCATGTTGTTCGGCGGTTCCGCATAAAATATCTATAGTCTTGATACGCTTAGAAGTATTTACTTCAATAGTTGCAATTAGCTCTGGAATTAAGCCTGAGTTACGAAGGTCCCTTACTCTTTTGTCCGAATCGTATATAAAAACTCGGATGTATTTTACTGGCAAATACTTAGTGCTTGAAAACCAACTACATTGCTTTCGGGAGTATGCAATTGCATCGGATACAATTTTCTTCTTGTTTATCCTTATTAGATTTTCAACGTCGTCTAAAAATTGCACATTTATAATTACGCTTGGATCTTGGACAACCGTGAAACTTCCCTTTGAATGTATTTGGGTTTCTCGGAAGACAAAGTGTTTTGGAAAGTATGTTTCCTGATATTTTCGCCAAGCTATTGGCATGGTCATTTTAATAATACTTCGATATGATCCTATTTTATAAACGAATGCTGGCCATTTAATTTTTGGGACAAAGAAAATGAGGTCATTTTCAAGCACGCCTTTGAATTCTTCAAAACGTGTTTCATTTTTCTCTCTTAAATACCTGAACTTACTCCCATCAAATGCAGCCCATCCCGCTTTCGAAACTCTGGCGTGGGTAGAATGAAGCGAAAAGAATATTCGGTCATAGGATTTTGTTAAGAACTCTGCCCAATAAGCTGTAATAAAGCAGTACCATTGAACTTTAAAGTAATCCCAGTTATCATTTTTCGCATAAATAATTAACTGACGTTTGTCTTGCATTGCCATGCTTTCAATGCAGTTGGTGATTTTCCAGCCGGGTCCATTTGCTTTTGCCTGCAGTTCCTCAAGCAAAATTGATTTAGGGATTTGAATCCCATAACTTTCAAAAAAGTCATTATTAGTAAAACAGAAGATTTTGAATGCAAGACAGAAGCCATTTGTTATATCCAGGATAGCGTCTAATGTTTCGACAATTTTCCTTGTTGGTATTTTTGTGTTCTTCCCCTTCTTGTCAATGTATGTAATATCCAAATCTGTAAAAACTATTTTCCCATGCGCAATACCGTTTCTGACGTCATGAAGATAGTAAGGGTCAATAAACTCGAATCCATTTTCTTTAATTTCTGTTACAACATTATTCAAATTCAGGCCATCTGTTCCCTTATCTGCTTTTATCCAGTAATATTTTGCGAGAATGCAACAGAATTGAAAAAACGCGGTTTCATAAAGTTTTAGTAAATTATAATGAACTTCCGTATCAATAAAATTTATTAGGTCATTATGGGCACCGGGTAAAAATGTGTCATGAATAGGTTTTTGATTAACCTCTGCCAAAACCTTGTTGGAAATGCTCAATACGGACTCAGCGTCATTTAAAATGCTCCCGAGGAGGATGGGATCTTTTTGCTGAATTTTTTGTAAAGCAGAATGGTATTGTTCAAATGCAACTCTTGAATAGAATTTTTGGGGAGATTTATCAAGGTAACCTATTAAGCTTAAGTAATCAGTGGAATCGGAAAAGTTTATATCCGGGAATGCCTGAGTTATTCTTTGTTTCCACACCTCATGAAGCTGTGCTGTTACCGGGTTCTTAATAAGCATTATTAATCATAGAACTTTAATTTCATCTACTAATCACGAGGAAATCCAACACGCCTTGTTTAAACCGTATGAGGAAGGCTCTTGAAAATGCCGTAAGATCTTAAAGTTTTACTTTCCTAACTGGTTTAGTTGATTTTGCGTCCTTTTTTTTCAAATTCTGTTTAGCCCGTTCCCTTCTTTGATCAATCAGGTCGGTAACATCTATGGTAGGGAGTAAATATTTGCCAAACGGGCCATGCGCCGTCAATGTAGAAATTATTGATCTTAAGCTATTGATGCAAATACTGATTCCAGAAAATAACAGGAAATTGAATTTATCACCCTTAGAAAGCTGTAATGAAGGCTCAAAGTTAAAAATACCTATTCCCTCGGCCAATAAACTGTAACCTGGTAATGATTGATCTTTATTAATTCCAATCCTTACAAACAATTGGTACCCAGTTTCGCCATTTTGAGTAATCTTATAATCTATATCAATTTCATACTGATTACTAATCAATGATATGTCTTCAACTGCTTCCCTAGGATGAGTAAATAGATACTCAGTTTCTATCAATAGAAACGTATGAAGGTCTAGTGGCGAACGTTTTGCAATCATGCTGCTACAACTCTAAGTTTGTGTTTTACCGTGGATTTCGCCTCTGGAATAAACTCCTCAGTTTTTAAATTTTCTTCTTTTCTGGGATAGAATGCCCAAAGACCATCCTTGATAGGGAAACTAGCAATAAAAGAACAGACTATATCTTCATCTAACAATTCTGTAAAGGCATTACTTTTTGCTCTTATTTGAAACGTCACATCAAGTGCATCCTCTATTTTGGCGATTGTTTCTAAGTTTAATAGTTTATTTCCCCTGAAGAGTTGGGTTACATAACTTGGAGATGTCTTAATCAGTGCCGCAAGCTGCTTTTTGTTGATATTTTTATCTTCAATTATCTTTTCAATCTCGCTTAAATATCGCGCCATGATAATTTTTGCATCATGTTCAATCTGTTCCTCTTTACTGTCAAAAGCAAAAAGATCTTGAAACTCTTCTGATACGATAAATTTATTTTTCGATGTCATATTCAGTATTTGCTACTTTCCTTATAAGGGCTATTTCTTTGCTTGAAAGGGTTTTAGTTTTCTTTTTTAAATGAAGAATGGATGCTATTACCACTAGTGTGCCAGTTGCGGTCTTGACTTCTTTACAATATATTCTATCATTTTCTTGACCTACAAAGAACCTCATTGCTGTAACATCTTTGCATTTAGCGTCAATATCTTCCCTACAGTAAACGTCCTTGTTAGAATGGCCGTTGATGATTATATCTGAGATGAAGCGAAACTTTTTTTTATGCCGAAGATCTTGCTGTATATAGGCAATTATCTCGTTTTTGTTCGCAGAATCAACATATATAGCCCTTCTCCCGTCATTAGAAATAACAAGCTTTTCGCATTTTTGTTTCACAAAATTAAGCTATAGGTTAATCATATCCAAATTTTCTCGTATAATGGTATAAATAGTCTTCTAACCGCACCTCCTCAAATTTACTCTCACTACAAGGCCTACTGGTGAATATAGGCTTTGAAAGCCTAATACTATAAAATATTAATAATCGCCTCAATTTAAAATATTTTAGGATGCCCAGACGATTTAAAGGGTGAACGGTAGGGATTATTGAGGGAACGGTAAAAATGTCTGAACTTTGATTGAAATGATTTGATGATGGGCTATGATTTATAGCATACGGTTAGTGTGCTTTGTTGTAAAAAAAGAGGGAACGGTAGGAATTATTGAGGGAACGGTAAAATTGTCTGGAACTTTGATTGAATAATTGGATGATGGGGTATGATTTAGGAGACGGTTAAACTTTTCATGATCTTTCAATCTGTCATTCAAACCAGCAGCAAAGTAATTAAAAAGCATCGGCTTTGACAGACCATGCTCTCAATTGCTGCCAAGCCGCAGATGGCTGTATCGTAATCGGTGAATTATTTGTCCCCTACGATTTCAGACTGAAGGTTGAAGAGTTTCAGGTTGAAGCAAGATGATTTCGTTTGAAGACTGAAGGATTTTCACCGGTTTCTTTTTTAAAAAGCTTGCTGAAATAAGAAAGGCTTTCAAAACCGACTTCATAGCACACCTCCGAAACACTTTTATCCTGAAGCAGCAAGGTTTTCGCCTGCGTAATACGATAGCGGTTAACAAAGTCGGTGAAAGTCAGCTTTGTTTGCCTCTTGAAATACCTGCAGAAAGCAGCGGTACTCAGGTGTACATCTGAAGCAACTTCATTCACGTTTGGCGACTGATTGTAGTTCGCATGAATATACTGATAAATAGAGCCCATCCTGATCTTATCATTAAGGAAAAGTTTTATACTCGTGTCCTGATCATTGAGCTCCTGTACTTCTTTAGTGCTGGCGAGTAGTTGAAATATTTCCAGTAAGGATAAAAGCTGTTGAAAATGGTTTAGGCCCTGCATCTGCCTAAGCTTTTCGACCACTAAAGCCTTTGTTTCGCCAGTAAAGGAGAGCCCCAGGTATGCCCGCGCAAAAAGTTCCTGAAGAGCAGAAAATTCCGGGGTCTCCTTCAAAGCGTCTCCTAAAAAGTTTTCTTTAAGCTGGACGACCGTCTGTTTGTATTCAGTTTCAATTCCATAGTCGAAATTCAAATGCGGTACATTGGGGCCTATAAATATTAGGTCGCTACCGAGATAACTTGAAATGTGCTGACCCACATGCCGAATGCCGTTGATAGCTTCCACATATACCAATTCATATTCCGGATGATAGTGCCAGTAGAAATAATTTCTTAACCGGGGTTCAAAAAGCTTAAATGACTGCCCGGGATTGATTTGTACTAATTCCTTCTGAATTTTCATTTGTATCTGATTTTTTTATCGGTTATGAAGCTTCCACGTGCTTTCCAGAAAGCTTTCGGGATTCATTTTTTCACAACCAGTTGTTTGTTTTGAACGGTGTTCAAGAGAACGCTACGCTAAGTTCGGTTGGTATGATGATGGACATGGAGGTTTCATGAGTATATCGTTTGATTTTTTATCGGTGCTGTATAAGCTTATACTCTTCGCTATTTGCAAACGGCAAGCTTGTGATGGTCTCATAACATTAGCTCTAATAAAGTTATAAAACTTCAAGTATAAATGGAAACAGGTCAATACAGAACAAAAGTAGGTCATTCAGGATAAAGTGACCCAGTATTGAGGAGCGTAACTTTGATATATCAAAACCTAAAAAAATATTTTATATGAAAGAGGAAACAATGGCTCACCAAATGGGAGCGACCAATGCACACAATGACATTCCCGGAAACCCTTCTACAGCGAAGAGCAGCAAGGTAAAGTTAAACAACCGCAGTAACGGTTCACCGCTTCGTATCCTTACTGAAGAAGACTGGCAGTTTTGGATACACAACGGTTATGTTGTGATTAAAAATGCGGTACCTAAAGAACAGGTGGAACGTTTAGCGAACTTTCTTTGGGAGTTCGAAGAAAAAGACCCCAGGGACCAGGAAACATGGTATGCTCCGGCACGGGCTGAAATGAAGATGAAAGAATTAACCAATACCGGAATGGTGGAGGTATACAATCACCAGTACTTATGGGATAACAGGCAATACCCAACCGTGCACCAGGCCTTTGCGGATATTTGGGGAATGGAAAAACTGTGGGTGACAATCGACCGGGCCAACTTAAATTTCCCTATCAGACCGGGGCACGAATACAAAGGTTTTATACACTGGGATTATGATCCCGAAACCAAACCACAAAATGTACAGGGTTTAGTGGCATTGGCAGACCAAACTGATCCGGAAATGGGAGGATTTCAGTGCGTGCCTGAATTATACCGGACCTATGAAACCTGGAAACTTACCCAACCCGATGACCGTGACCATTTCAAACCAGACGTTAGCGGTTTCAAAATAGAGAAAGTACCCATGGAAGCGGGAGATCTGCTAATTTTTAACAGTACCCAGCCTCATGGAATAAGAGCAAATACCAGCGGTAATAAAGTTAGAATGGCACAATATATTTCTATGATGCCTGCACAAGAAGACGATGAGGAATTAAGGCAATGGAGAATTGCTTCCTGGAAGGAAAAGCGGGCTCCGGAAGGATTCGCGTTTCCGGGTGACCCGAGAGAATGGGAAAAGACTAGGTATCCTCAGGCGACACTTTCACCTTTAGGAAGAAAACTCTTAGGACTGGATAAGTGGTAAACAAATCAATTGATAATAGCAGAACAGCAGTAGGGCACTATTGCTGTTTTAAATCTTTCAAATTAAGACCATTTGTGTTAAACCATCATCGGGATTTTAAAGCTGTAAGAAGCGTACCGGATGATGCAGCTAATTATAAAAACGAAAAAAACAATTAAATTAAAATGACTAAAAAAGCAATAATACTCGATCTCGACAATACGATATATTCAGTTCCTTCTATAGGAAACGAACTGTTCTCGTCACTTTTTACGCTGATTGAAAGCAGTAATGAATTTTCAGGTGACATTCCATCAATAAAAGCGGAAATCATGCGAAGGCCTTTTCAGGTAGTAGCTTCTGAATTCGGATTTAGTGAAAATTTAACCAAACAGGGAATTGATTTGCTTCATAACCTTTCCTATGAAGGAACTATACAGCCATTTCCGGATTATTATGAATTAAAAGGCTTGACTATTGAAAAATACCTGGTGACAACGGGGTTTTTAAAACTCCAGCACAGCAAAATCAAAGGAATGAAGCTCGATCAGGATTTTAAAGAAATCCACATTGTAGACCCGGCGACATCTGAGATGACTAAAAAGGATGTATTTACAGATATAATAGAAAGGAACGGATACATCAATTCAGAGGTGCTGGTTGTTGGTGATGACCCACATTCTGAAATCGAAGCAGCAAGGGAACTGGGAATTGAAGCCATATTGTACGATAAGTTCAATCGTTATGCGGATACAGGTTCAATCGTTAAGATCAATGACTTCAGTCAACTAGCTAACCGCTTTAAATAGAAAAAGCTTTTGCAGCAAGGTCTCTAGCAGAGACCGGCGCTGTAGTTTTTTACTAATTCCCCCTGCCCTCCCTCATCTTTCTAAACGATTTTAAGATTTATCTTATGATGCCTGGGCAGAGTAGTTCTTTAATATAATTTATCGAGTGCAATCACTTGATTAAAAGGGTGAACGGTAGGAATTATTGAAGGAACGGTAGGCAAATGTGCAAATATGCAAATGAGGAAATGTGCAAATGAAGGAAGGCGGAGCGGTATAATTGCCTGGAACTTTGATTATGATTGGATGATGGGCTTGATCTATTACAAGGTCATAGCTTTAATTAACCTTCCATTCCCTCTTTGGTATCGCATGAAGGCCTTACAGGAACGGTCAGGGCTTTGCAAAGATGGCGGATAGTAAGCACTGAATTTCCGCAAGTTACAACCGTAAATTAAAAGCAGTACAGATCATAAACCAAGTCACCCACAATTGTTGCAAAACCCTTGTTGTACTAAACCTTCGGTAGTTTTTCCCAGCGTCGCATAGCATAATTAAAGCCATGATTACCCTGGAAACCCTGCCCAAACGCGGTCCTCCATCACATGCTCAACTCCTGCAAACAGTCCATGTTAAAAATACAATGCTTTTATAAGGCCTGGTCAGGCTATGCCCGAAAAGCAGAAAACTACACCGAAAAAAGATAAGGGTGGCAGTAAGCAGCCGACTAAGCCCCAAAAGGGAATGACTAAAAAAACAGATCTTCCATATTCCAATATCCAAAGCCAACCGGCTTTAATGGAAGTCAACAACCAGTAAACGTAAAACGGAGCTTTCCACCGATTAAGATGGGAGCCCGTAGCCGTATTTATACCAAAAGTAATCAGGCAGCCCGCAAGGTTGGAAATCAGATTTACCTGTTTTTACAGGACAAGCTGAAACTTCCGATTAACCGGGAGAAAAGCGGCATCCGCAAACCTGTGCAATTCGGACTGCTGGGCTACAAATTTGTGCCACCTATAAAAAGGGTGATAAAGGCAAATACCAACTTGTGGTAAGCGATAAAAGCTGGAAGAACCTCAAAGAAAAGCTGAAAGCAGCCACAAGGAAAACCCATCCACTAAGTTTCCCCGAGCGAATACAAAAGCTTAAAGAGATACAGCACGGTTGGATCAATTATTTCCGCATGGCAAGTTTAACAGGAAAACTGAAGGAACTGGACGGCTGGCTGCGAAACCGGTTACGGTACTGCATCTGGACCGACTGGAAGAAGCCTGAACGGAAAAGGAAAAAACCTGACTCGTTTAGGCATAAACCCTGAACAGGCTTACTCCTGGAGCAGAACGAGAATGGGAGGATGGGCTGTAGCACAAAGCCCTATTATGGTCACAACCATTACGCTCGAACGTCTAGCAAAACGAGGCTACAGATCTATGCTGGATTATTATCTAAAAGTTTCCCCATCAGATATCGAACCGCCGTATACGAGACCCGCCTGGCCTGCCCCGAGCGAAGCCGAAGGGTACGGTGGTGTGAGAGGCGCACCTCATCGCTTATGAGCGGTGAGGCCGTCTACTCGATTATAAGCCGTTTTTTTCTTAGAATACTTTCCACCATTTCTCTTTTTTTGTCAACTGCCTCATAGTTAAGGTCATTGTCGGTTTGGGTTTAGTCAATTCAGATTCAAATTGTCTTTCCGCAGCATTATTCATACTCCATCCTGATGTCCACGAAGGTTTAAATAAGTAACCTTTACCGTCATAATTCTTTGTGTCATATTCTATGTCAACAGTAATTTTTCCAATATGCTCGTAAATACTCGAGTAGTCTTTGTAAAACAAGTCAGGCATATACCAAGTTACATCTGGTTTGTCTTGCCATTGTCCAAAATTGCAAATCAGAATATCAGCATTTTCAAAGTCTTTAATTGTCGGTTTTGTGCCTTGATTTAGTCTAGTTGTTGCAACTAAATTGTATGCCGTCTCAGGATTATTGTCACTAGCTAATACAACAGCGCCACCATAATTTCCATTTGTCAGTTTAAAAACAAAGCAGTCTCCTGTAGTAAAAATTGGAGTTTTTGATTTAGCTCGCTTTCTAGGTTTTGCTTTTGGCCTGTCAGACTTTATTTTTTCAAGGAACCTATCGAGAGCAATTTTCCGCTTTTTAATATCATGTTCACTTGCACCAAGGTCGAGCCAAGTTTTCAAGTCGGCACCTGATGAAATTATGTTTTCAATTTTCGATAATACTTTTGGGTCAAGAGATTTTGTTTCCCATTGGGCTAAAGCAAGAGCAAACCACAAACTGTTTTTTTCTTCTTCTATTTCAAGAATTTCCCAGTTGTCGTCAGTAACTTTTTTTGAAATAATATCGGGTTGCCCACCTTTATTATATAAGTCGAAAAACTCACTGTATATGTCAGCAAATGCGTCACTGTCTTTTATGGCTGTTCCCCATGTTCCCATATCTGTGTCGTCTTTCTAAAATGGCTTATAACGGTTACAGGTTTATATTGTGCCCGAATAAATAGCACTTCTTTGTCGCCCGAGTACTAAAGTAATTAAAAAGCACAACAGAACATGAACCACGTCACCCGGGCATAATGTAAACCTGATGTTAAGCGCTGGCGTTCTTATTTTCCACGTCTCGAGTCTTGTCGCAATACAAGTTCCATTTCAACCTGGTCTTTCCAAAACCCACTTTCAGTAAATACTTTATTGTCGGCAACTTCTAATTGCTGCTTTAAATTCTCGAATTGCTCGTCGGTAAAATCTGAATTCATTAAAGCGTCTTCTCCATTTTCTCTTTGAATAGTTAAAATAAAGTCACGATAGACGACAAGGCATTTAGCGAGTGTAAGGATTGAGCTGTTAACAAAAATTGAAGAAAAATCGTCTTCATGGTCAAGCAGTAAGACTTGGTCATTACTCTCGGTATTAATTGCAATAGGGTCGCCATTTCCAGTTGAACCAATCACTACATACTTTTCGAATTCGGACTCAAGAAAGTCGTACTGCCTTGTTAATTTACTTATGCCTTCGAAAACGTCACTTGTGTCCTTACAGAAGGATAAAAAAGGCGCAGCATCATTAGGAAGTCCGCATGTTGTCAAAAAGTCAATAGTTGAAGGAGAAAGGTTGAGGTCAATGACGCTTTCCCTTTTAAGCACTGATAAATTGTCTTCAATTGAAGTCCAAGTCTTTTTGAATTGTTCGGCTGTCATGTTTTTACGCTTGCGCTTAACTAGTAAATATATGCTGTCGATTGCGTATATATTTCACTTAGGTCAGCTAACATACCTTTTATTTTAATTATGAAGGCCTTCAATACCTGGGATATATACAAAAGTAGTAGGCCCAGAATCTATATTTAATTTTGCTGCACCACCTATCTTAAATTTCCGGAGTATATTTTCCAGTATGGCTTCGCCCAGCTCATCGGTATAAACCCATTCCACCTGCCCTGCCCCATCTTCCAAAACGATTTTGCATACGATGCTAGGGTGGGATAATTCTTCAATATAAAGCTATTGGGGGTGATCACCTGATAAAAAGGGTGAACGGTAGGAATTATTGAGGGAACGGTAAAATTGATGTGCAAATGTGCGGATGAGTATATGTGCAGATGAAGGAAAAGAGTGGCGGTAGAAGTTATTGAGGGAACGGTAGCTAATGTGCTAATATGTTAATGAGGAAATGTGCTAATGAAGGAAACGGGAACGGTAGCAGTTATTGAGAGAACGGTAGTCAAATGTGCAAATGGCTCTTACTCACAGCGAGTTGTATATCATTATTATTAATGAGAAGATAACGTACACTATGAGGACAATATTAATTTTTTTTAAATCTTCTATATCCAGCCTCATAATCTATTTGATTATTGTGTTATTCCTGTTGTTCACTTTCATCTTCATAGGTTTATAGTATCTGGAGGCAAAAGCTCAAAAATCGTCAAGGAAATAGATAGAATCGTTATTAAATTTTTCATGTTCTACTGCGGATATTAATTAAGAAGGCAAGTACGAGTTTCAGGGGGCACTCTACTAATTATCTGTCAAGATAAAATTAATTAGCGTTGCTAACCCGCAACCCTGTGCCATACAATAGGGAATTAGGTCGAAGGAGCTTTTTTGAAAAATCACGTATTGTCGTTCCAAAGCTTAAAACAAACTGAGGTCGAATTTATAAGCTACTGATATGCCCCCAGCCCATGTTTGATTAACGGTCCCAATATGGCCATTAAATGCCGGTGTCTGGTTATCATTTGTACCGGTCGGCGAAAAGCCATTGTATTTAGCCTGCAAGTTAATCCGGATCCTTTCTGAAAGGTCATATGCCACTCCGGTTTTGGCAGCTAAATAAACATTCAGATCACCGAAAGAACCTGCGTAACTTTGATATCTATCCTGTGAGGTATGGGAATAGGTTGATTCGTAAGCACCGAAATTAAAGCCGAAACCCAATTTAAATACCTCTGAAAGGTTAAAGTTGTGCATATAGCCAACATAAGCCGAGATCGCTTTATAGTCAGAAAAGGTAGCAGTGCCGCTTTCGCCGTCGTCAGTCAAATAATGAAATACATCTGCTTTAGGCTTAAAATTGCGATATCCCAGGCTAAAGTTTATAATATGATCGTTCTCTGTAAGGGACAGTATATCGATGTGATAAGCCGGTACCGGTTTATAGGTATTGCCGAATTGTCCAAGCGGACTTTCGTATTCCGTCCCGATCTGGATGCCCAAATTTTGGGCCTTTAGAATTACCGGAGAAATAATTAACAATAGAAAAGTTAAAGTTCTAATCATAGGTATATTTATTGACAAATTTCCTTTTCGGGTTAAATTACCAGCCGAACTGATACAGCTGAACATCATTCTTTTCCCTGCCTAAGGAAGTAGTTTTACCGTCTATAACTGGGACAATAAAATTCTTAGTATTAAAAAGAGCATTCGACAGGTCGGCGCTGTCGGTAGTATTGGCCTTATCCGGCACCATTCTCTGCAGACCTATTAATTTTCCTGAATTAATGTTGATTTTGGCTGCTATGAAATTCGCATGGTCATCGTGAGAAGCTAAAAGATAAAGTTCCTCACCCTGCTGGTGAATATTTAATGATGCTATATTACCCCCAGTATAATTACGGGGAATTGCAGAAGTGGTTTTAATTTCTAAGTTCGGGTCCAGGTTATAGACAATTATTCCAAAGTATTTATTATCTGATAAAACCATAAAATAACCCTTTTCATGGATCATTAACTTCACTAATTCCAATGATCTGGCAGGTGCAAACACAATTTTCTTAAACTCTTTGCTAAATGGTGTATATGATTTTGCTATTCCCTTTACATCTTCATTTGTAAAACTTTTTTTGAAACGTTTATGCTGATCGCCGGCGAAGTCATATTTGTTAAACATGGTGATATAGTCGTCGTCTAATTTGAAAGATCCTGAAAGATATACTGTGTTATTGTTCAGGGTATCAGCATAAAACGTAATTGCATCACCCAGGCGATTCATACTTAACAGTCCCTGCTGAAGAACATAAGGCTCCGTAACAGTTTTTATCGATTTTACTGACCCAGGTAAATACTTAGAAATAGTGATGCCTTTTTTATTTTCTGAAACAGCGGTGTAAAGGTCTTCATTCATCGTTTTCTGAATACCAATAAATTCTCCGTCAGGAAGATCCAGGTTTATCGCATTTTTTTCTCCAAGATCCTCATCAAAGGTAAGCACATTAAAACCCCTGACTTTATTGGCCTGATCAGACATTTTTTTCGCAGCGTATATTGCTCCAATAGGGCCTATTCCTACCTTAACATTTCTTTTAATTGCGGTTTCACGGGCAGCAAGGGTAAGTGTTTTTTTATCTTTCGAGATGAGTAAATACGGGAAAGTGAAATAATCGTCATTACCCTTAAACAAAATTTTCTCTTTCAAAATGGTGCCGTTATCAGCACTAATCAGAAAGGCTTTATAAATACTACTTGCGCGGGTAAATACAGTAAAATCAGTACTTACTAAAACCAGCAGATGTTTTCCAAGCATGGCTGTCTCCTGCAAATAACCGTCGACTGTCGCTGCCCATATTCTATTGGCATTATTATCTGTTCCGCTAATCTCAACGGTTTTATCGTTTTTGTTGGATACAAAGGCTAGAGATGTTTCACTTAAGCGAACCGACCTGATGGCTGCGCTACTCTTGAAAAAGTCTTTTTTAACTGAAAGTGACTTTACCTGTGATCGTACTTCTGACACTGACAGGACAAATAATAAAATTGTAAGGATATACAGTAATTGTTTCTTCATAAGATCGACCAACCGGTTAATTATTATCATTTGTCGAAAAAGTTTAGTCTAATTAAAAATACATTCAAAAGGCTTAAATATCGTTCGATAGAGACAAATCGAAAACGAATCTAAAATAATTCACCTCTTTCACCTGATAAAAAGGGTGAACGGTAGGGATTATTGAGTGAACGGTAAAATAGTCTGAACTTTGATTGGAATGATTGGATCATGGGCTATGATTTATAGCCGGTAAGTCTCACAGAACCTTTCCTTTAAATTATTCTAAAAGTTCATTTTACTCAACATATGAATCAGGTAAAGTAAGATTAAAGAAATAACGGAAAGAATCAGAAATGCTCCAGTCATTGCAAACGAGGCTACCTCGTTTTCGTCTCTTATAATTGGATCCTTCAAATCAGAATTAGGAATCGAACTAACTGTATCGTTCTCTTTCGGAACCATTGTCAGCAAAGAGATGATATAGAATCCGGTTAGTAACTGGGTTACGAAATATCGCCACTGTTTAGCCTCAAATGCTCCAAGTATCATCTTTGAACCCCCAATAGAGAGATATGTGCTAAGTGAGAGAAACACAAAAGCCAATACGAATTGGCGCAATCCTATTTTGATTCCATTTTGCGTATTGCTAACAATTAAGCTTAATACAATATAAATTAATGCTAACTGAACAAGCGGAACTATTAATAAACCAAAAAAATACTGAAGTCCCTCCAGCATCAACAATGAAATTATAGTAACAAAGGCCGTTGCGGATACATTATGTTTGACGTACTGCTTATTACTGTAGGTTAAAGCGAAACTGAAAAAAATTGGAGGCAAGAACAAAAATATTATATAAAAATCAATGGTTAAGCATATTGCCCAGCTGCTCAATATAGACAACGCCAGATAGAGTAATGTCTTGCTCTGCCTTTGATTTAAAATTATACTCATTTGATTTATATAGCGTTATCGGTTTTAGAAGATCTGACAGCCTTGCAATTGCTTCACGTAACAGTGAAGACTTCGGGCTAATGTCGGTCTTCACAACACAAAACTTTTAGTCATTCCTTAACATGACTAAGCGATTAGATTTTAGCTTGCTCGACAGTTCGGAGGCGACGCCCCGTGTTAGAAAAGGCATTATTTTTATTTCGTAATCTCTATAAAATCAGGATTCGTCCACAAATTTTGTAACTGAGGAAATTGCTTTGCATCATTTTTCAATTCAGTTTCCATTTTGAATGCGACTTCGAGCAATTTCAGAGCTTCATCCGTTTTGTCCTGAAGATTTTTCATTATCGCCATTTGATAGTAATTCCAAGAGAACTCGCTTTTTTGGTTCAAGTTCTCGAATAATTCTATAGCTTCATTATACTTCCCGATTCCCTTTAGATAGAGGCCTTTGCAATATTGCAGTTGATATTTCGCATCATTATTAAGGTTTGTTTCAAATACCTTAAATTCATTTATAGCTTTGTCAAGAGGAAATTTTTGAAATATGTCAAGTAATAATTGTATTGCAATAGGTTCGCTGTGATAGTTCGAAAATAGATTTTTTAAAGATTTTAGGGCGTTTTCATTGTCACCCTCCTTTAATTGAGATTGAATTATATAGATTAAAGCATTAGGATGATTCGGGTCATTTCGTAAAATGGATTTTACGGTACTAATGAACTCATTTTCATTTGACTCATTCATCATTTCAAATAATAAGTCCATTTTATTTTCTAAAATCTGAACATGATTTGGTTCAACTTCAAGTGCTTTATTATAAAAGTGCAATGCCTTTTCACTATCACCTTTTTTTGAAAATAATGTTCCCTTGTTCGCAAACGCTAAAGTTGCTTTTTCGTTGAGCTCGATTGCTTTATCAAACAGTTCTAAAGCATTATCTAAATCACCTCTGTCCATTTGGAAAGCTCCATAAGCAATGTATCTGTCTACCTGGTCAGCTTCAACATTTCCTTTAGTATGTTTTGAGGATGGTGTTATTTTGATATCTGAGATAATTCCTGAATCTAGTTTTTTTTGAAAATCGTCAACGAGGTCAGAGGTTAGCAGTTTTAATTTTGATATTATTTCATTCGCTTGATTTTGATTCAAACCTCTTTCTACAAGATTTCGCGAAACAATTTCATAACTATGTTTATTTTCAAAGTATGTTGTTTGAGCATATGCTAAAATTTCATTTTGATATTCCTGATTACAAAATATCTGTTTTTCTATCCCTGAATCGGGTTTCTCAGGTGCATTTCCCTGCTTTAAGAATCCCTTTGCTCTAGTCAAGATATATTCAATTTGTTCCACATTTAAACCAATTTTTTCTAGCTCGGATATAGCTACATCAGGGTTTAAGTTATTTTCTTCTAATTTCCATAATGCCAAAGCACAAACTTCATTTTGAAATTGTGTTGAATTAAATTCAGTATCCTCAATTCCTTTGTTTTTTCTTTTTAAAAAGTCAAATAGGCCCATAATGATTGTCAAATTATTTCTGCTAACTGTGAATTTACCAAGGAATTGCTTAGTTAATTTTACCAAAGCTTCTTCCCCCCTTTCCTTCTGAAGGCATATAACCGATTCGATAGTCGGCGCATACTTACCAGCCAGGCAGCGATCTTCTTTAATGTGAGGATGTTTCGATCAACATCTTCACTTTGAAAGAAAGTATTGTCCAAGATAGGATGATCGGTACTAACGAGATTATAAAAAGGGTGAACGGTAGGAATTATTGAGGGAACGGTAAAAATTGTCTGAACTTTGATTGAAATGATTGGGTGATGGGCTATGATTTATAGCGTATATGGAGGGTGTTAAAACAAAAAAAACTGAAACGATGTCCAGGTTTTATGTTCTTTTTTTAAAGTGCATTACTAAAGCAAATGTATAGCAGGGCACTTATTGCTATCTAACGTATTGAACATCGATAATTGCTGCTTGGTTCCAACCGGCTATCCATCCTAAGTCACTTGAATCGGAATACTTATTAGTACTGGCGTGTATATATCGATACCATTATCAGGGCTATCAATGGTAGCCACCAAACTGTAACGTATTGAGTAATCATACCTTTTCAGGTTTTTACGGTTCTTCCACCAGCCTCCGACAGAATAAACAGCTATTTTAGTCCTGGTAGCTAAATCTGCCGCAGTGGATAGCCATATATCTTTATGAATTGAACCTTTATCCCTGATTTGGGCGCCGAGGATCCAACGCTCTTTACCCTCTGCAGCATACCCTTCGTCTCTTGACTCTCTGCTAATCCGGGCGGCAAAGGCTTCATCGCTCTCATACGTGTCAATCATTTTGAAACGTAAACCGTGCGAACGATAACTTGCGGCCATTTCGTATTGCTTATTGCCCGGGTTGGGTTCAATAAAATAGGAAAGTGTCACCTTTAATTGCACTTGAGTAGCCAACATTTCCTGAAGTGCCTCAACCGGCCAGGACAATTCAAGAATATGGAATTCATCTGTTTTAATACGACCATCCGCCAATTTGTAAGGTTTTATCGACCTTTGAATGATCAGGGAAAGGGAATTGCTTGCACTGTATCTCGCTTTTTGAAAGTTTGGAACTCCATATCCAACCGAAGCAATTAACCTTAATTTTTGTTCGGGGGTTAGTTCATTAATACTGTGGCCGCCTAACATAGCCGGTGTCCAGTCGGCAGAATGGATAATTAATGCCCTTATTGTTTCCGGCCAGTAATCAGGATAATAGTAATACAATTCTGCTGCGAATTTACTCGCTAATGCGGTTGAAGCGCTGGTATCGCCAAAGGCTGTTAACCAAGGTCTTCCCAGTCCACCTTTTCCTGTCGATAAAAGCTGTAAGGAATCCGGATCAATCAAAGAACCGTTTTGTATACCGTGATTGCCGCCTTCCATAACAATATCGGGCTTTCTTGGCCATTCTTGAAACCATGGCAAAGAGGTGGTGTTGCATGAAGCCATTTCGCCATGCTGAGATAACAACAGCGAACCAGGAAATTGATGTAGATCTATCTGATCTTTTAGCGTGTAAGATCCAACAGTTATTGCATTAAAGGCCTGAGCAGGGTTCTCTATATATCCGCTTAATTTGCCAGTAAAGAGAATTCATGGCCTAGAAAAGGGTGAACGGTAGGAATTATTGAGGGAACGGTAAAAGATGTCTGGAACTGTGATTGAAATGATTCGATAAAGGGCTATGATTTATAGCGGTCGGTCATCGCGGTTTTGTACCAGCAATATCTCTCGCTGAGGAACCTGCGGTAGTTTTCACTTCGGTTTTTGTCTGGAACGCTAATATACTATGGGAGGCAACTAAAATCCCGATCCAGAGCATTAAGAAAGGAACTAATGAAATGCTAAAAAGCGTAAATAAAAATATTTTACATATCAGATATATTAAAGGCGATATTATTATATAAAAACCAAAATATGATTTGCCAATTAAGAAGTAGCTCCTGATTATTCCAATTTGGGCAATGATACTCACCAACCATATTATCCGGTAAGTTGGATGTTGCAGCATAAAATTTGATATTACACTATACTCGACTTGCGCAATAAAAATCCATTCGTGGTCAAATGGTGCCGCGCTAAAAAATGTTAGAGCGATTAGCACTAACACAAAAATCTTTACCATTTCGCAATCTGATTTCCGTCTCATTTCCTGTTTCTATTACGATTGCTAATTGCAACCCCCTCTTTGAGCGTCAGAGATGCTAAAATTCGAAGGTAGACATACACTTTACGACCGGTGGCAAGCGGAAGCAAGACAGTCGTCGGTGAGACCTGCTGTTCTCGATTTAACACAGGATTATTCATTTAAAAGGTACTTAAGTCATTCAGCTAAAACTGTTTGTTCACTGAGTCAGTTTCTGTATAAACAGAACAACACCTGTAACCAACAGAACAAGTCCGAGAAGAAATGCAATTCCATTTAGCCAATGAGCGGTTGTGAAACCCCAGGCAGTTAAAAACCACCCGGAGAAAACAGATGCACAAATAAGGAATACTTGAGTATTACAGCGAAGGAGCTTTCCACTTTTTAGCGATTTTGATTGCCGTTTCCAGCATATGCGGCTTCCATTCTTCAATTTTCCATTCTGAATTTGCGAGAGTTGATGCAGCCAGTTGTTGGGCGGCATCCAGGTAGGATATAGCGGAATTCAATATTGTTGAGAGCTGCAGTTGCTGTATATAAAGCTGCTCATCTTCTAAAACGACCCCGGGATGTTTAGGATTTAAAGGTAAAAATGAATTTGTATTGAAAGGCAGGCGCTTTCTGTTTTCTTTCTTTACGATAGATTCCATTTTCCGGAAATCCTGATAATAGTCTATTTTGTTATTGTTGCTCTTTAACCCTGTTCCCAGTTGCTCCAACACTACGTATTTCAGGTTGGGACACTTCTCGATCGCCAGTTTTAGGAGATCAAAGACTTCCTTGGGTACGGCGCTATCATGTGTGTCTCTTCTTACTTTTCGGTTGCTTACTATTGAATCATCCCAGCTGCCCCCTGAAATGTGAATTTCTCTCACCCGGTCAAGAGGGTAAAGGCTGATTATCGTATCAAAGTCAACCGAGAAATTATGCAGCTGGCAATAAAGATTGTGCAAGTCGAGGATAATGAACCCATTTACAGGTTCGACCAGGCGTTCCAAAAACTCGCCATGATGCTTAACCTCATCGAGTGTGTACGAAAAAGCCAGGTTTTCAAGTCCAACCGGGCAACCGCAAGCGTCATATATACGTGTCAGGCGATCACGGCCTATAGCCAGACTAGTTTTAGAATACGGGACGGTTAGGGGGGCGCCATGATGAAAGTTCTTTCCAGTCATAAAACCGAAATGTTCAGTAACATGGTCAAAATGATATTTCGCGGATAGTGCCGTCAGTTCATTGAGCCATTGCTGTTGTTCGCTTGTCCATCTGCCGGAAAATAAAGAGAAGAAAACGCCGTGCCCCACAAGTCGTCCTTCTGCACTATAAGCAGATAGAAGATCTGTGAACCATTCCGGAACTTCATCAACCTGGTAAAGCGTGTCAAACGACCATTCAATTCCTCCCACACGCGATTCGCTTAATAGAGGCAAAGCTGCCGTAAGGATATCGGCATCCAGGTTGCAGGCTATTGAGGGGATAATTTCCGGCATTTTAATAAATCCAGTTAATTAACCCATACCACAAGCCGGGCAGGAACCCATCTTCTTTTCTTTAACCGCCTTTTCCTTTTCGGCAAGGCTTTCCTTTTTACAACCGGCTACCTGTGTGGCAAGGCCAATTACCAGCGCGCCAATTAATAATTTTGATAGTTTCATACTTCAGATTGATAATTTACAGTGTACTCTTAAATCAGAGATCATTTGATCACTTATACATCATTACGTACCAAATGTAGATAATGCGACAAGTAGAAGTTCTTTTTTCGGAATTAAAATAGTGTCCCTCATTGACTGCCGTTTAAAAGCCAGCGGAACTTCGGAATTGCCCACATAATTGCTACTAGCCGGCCTGTCTCCTGAAGAGAGCCATTTCTTCTTTCTGCTTTGATTTTTTTTCAGAATTAAAATGTGGAATGTTGTGCGTTATTAATATGCCCGCTCCTGCTTCCCGTCGCCAACATGGTTTTCAGTTTCCCGGTTTCATTTCCGAATTTATAGGACGGTAAGTAGCACTTCATTCGTTTGCGGTCAAGTAATAGGCATTGTTAATAAATAAGCAGGAAAAAAAGGTGAACGGTAGGAATTATTGAGGGAACGGTAGGGAAGTTCTTGCAGGTCAGCATATCCATAAAGGCATTTTATCAATATTTTTTTTGGAAAATGATTTTTTCCCGTCACCATATTAGTAGGTGATCAGATCATTTGTGGCATACCAAGCTGTAACACTACCGTGCACCGGGTGTTCGAAAGCGGGCAGTTTACTTTAGGCTCATTGATTAATTTATTAATGTACAGTCACTTACATTATTGGCCCCAGATTTAATATGTGATAACTATAATCGCTAAACCGATAAGCTGTAAGCTATTAGAGATCAGCGATTAAAAGCAAAAAGCATATTATTATTTAACAATATATAAAACTGATTGCCTTCAACTGGCTGAAAGCTGATCACTGATTGCTAATCAACAAAACCCGGCTGAAAGCCCATTGCTGACAGCTCAAAGCCTAACATTATGCTAAAAAATTACATCAAAATCGCCTTTAGGAGTTTATATAAAAATAAATTCTATGCCGCAATCAACATCAGTGGTTTGGCAGTTGGCCTGGCAACAGGAATTATGTTGCTGCTGTGGGTGCAAAATGAGTTAAGCTATGATAAGTTTAATAAAGATTATAAGAACATTTACCAGGTTAGTTCGCATTTCAGATCCAATGGCGAGAATTTGACCTGGACCGGTGTGCCTGGCCCTTTGGCAGTGTTTGCAAAATCTATCCCGCAGGTGCAATCTGTTGTTAGAATACAAAAGGAATTCGACCAGATACTTTCAGATAAGAATAAGAACAAAATCTTCGACGGAAATATAACAGCTTATGTGGATAGCGGCTTCTTATCTATGTTCAGCTTTCAGCTATTAAAAGGGAATAGAGCCACTGCCCTTCCAAATAACAATTCGGTAATGATTACCCAATCAACAGGACAAAAACTCTTTGGTAAAGAAGATGCGATGGGAAAAACGATCAGCTTTCAAGGAAACTTGTTTACGGTAACCGCTGTGTTACAAAATTTTCCTGAAAACTCCTCCATCCGTTATGATGCGATGTTTCCAATGGGCTTTTATGCGCAGCAATTTACCGTTAATGGTGGAAACGGAGACTGGAAAACCATTGATGCGGATGTGGGCAATTATTCTTTCACTACTTATGTGAAATTACGACCCAATGCAAACCCGGTACAAACCGAAAAAGCATTTTCTGCGGCATATAAAAAAGCACGTAACGGTGATAGTGAAACCTCGTTTCAATTACAAAATCTGGCCGATATTCATTTAACAAGCGCCGATGGGAATGATGCGGCGCGTAGAATGGTTCAGATTTTTATGCTGGTAGTTATTTTGTTATTGACAATTGCCAGCATTAATTATGTGAATCTTTCCACAGCACGTTCGTTAATACGGGCAAAAGAAGTCAGTATCCGCAAAATTGTGGGTGCACAAAAACGCCAGTTATTCTTTCAGTTCACTACAGAAACTATCGTGTTATTTTGTTTTGCAGCTGTACTAGCCGTTGTTTTAATCATGCTGCTGATGCCGCTTTACAACAATGTTTCGGGTAAAACATTGTCCTTTAGCCTGGCAGATACACAGGTCTGGAAAGCATCAGGGATGGCCGTTTTGGGTACATTGATCGCTTCCAGCATTTATCCCGCTATCCTTTTGTCCTCGTTTAAGCCTATAGAATCTTTAAAAGGAAAAGCTACTCCAGGTCTTGGTAGTGCCTCGTTTAGAAAGGGGTTAGTAATTTTTCAGTTCGCTATTTCTGTGATACTGCTGGTTTGTACTATTGTTATGAGCAACCAGATGGACTTTATAAAAAATAAAGATTTGGGCTACGATAAAAGTTACGTGTTTTCTGTTCCGTTAACGCAGGAAGTGGTGGACCATATAGATGCTGTAAAAACGGAGTTAAATAGCCAACCAGGTATTTTGAACGTTGCTGCAAGCAGTATCTATAATTTTTCAAATCATAGCTCGTCAACCGGCGATATCACCTGGCAGGGAAAACCAGAAAATACCAATATGATGATCACACCGGCATCTATAGATAAAGAATTCATCCCAACCATGAAAATGCAGTTTGCTGAAGGGGGAAACTTTACAGGAACACCGGCAGATAGTTCGAACTTCATCCTGAATGAAACCGCAGTGAAACAAATGGGGCTTAAGCCTCCTTACGTGGGAAAAGAAATAAGCTTATGGAACAGGAAAGGAACAATTACAGGTGTGCTAAAAGATTTTCATTTCCAAAATTTAAAAGAAAAAATATCGCCCTTAATATTTTTCTCAACCTGGAGCAGGAACATACTTTATGTACGCACAACCGCCAACAATACACAGGATGCCATAGCTGCTGTTGAAAAGCAGTATAAAAAGTATGCAGGTAACAGCCCTTTCAGTTATAATTTTTTAGATAAAAATTTTGAACAGCAATACGAATCTGATCACCGTGCAGGTACCCTCTTTAATGTTTTTGCAGGTATTGCCATCTTCATTTCCTGCTTAGGATTATTTGGACTGGCCACTTACACCGCACAGGTAAAAACGAAAGAAATAGGCATAAGAAAAACATTAGGCGCAAGCGTTGGCAGCATTGTAAAACTGATCAGTAGAGACTTTTTAAAACTGGTAATCATTGCCATAATCATCGCAGTACCCATTGCCTGGTATGCAATAAATAAATGGTTGCAGAATTTTGAATACCGAACAAATATAAGTTACGAGGTTTTCGTCATCGCCGGGTTAATGGCTCTAATGATAGCTTTTTTAACCGTTAGCTACCAGGCAATAAAGGCAGCAATGGCGAATCCGGTTAAAAGTTTAAGAAGTGAATGATAGTGCAGATATGCAAATGCGTAGATGAAGAAAAATGAAATATTAAAGGCAGATTGCGTATTGCCTCTTACAATTGAATAATGCACATTACCAAGTGCTCATTGCTAATACATAAACATCCCAAAAGCTAAAATTCACCCTTATGCTAAAAACTTACTTCAAAGTCGCGATCAGAAGTTTATTAAGAAATAGGGTTTCTTCAATAATCAATGTTTTAGGATTGGCCGCCGGGATGACAGCCTTCCTGCTGATCATACATTATGTGCGATTTGAAAAAAGCTATGAAAACTTTATTCCCAATGCGGACAACCTGTACCGGGTAACCCTCGATCTGTATAACGGTTCTGAATACGTAATAACGGATTGCGAAACCCATCCTCCACTCGGGCCTGCTATTAAATCAACTATGCCTGACGTAAAAGAGTATGTGCGCATTCAGCGCATAGAACAGATCAGGGAAGTAAGTTACCTGAATGAGCGTTTCGCGGAAGAAAAAATATATGCCGTTGATCCGAGTATTTTTAAAGTCTGGCAGCTGCAACTGATCAAGGGAAATTTAAGCACTGCTTTAAATGCTCCTCTGCAAGTGGTAATTACCGAAAGCATGGAAAAGAAATATTTCGGAACCGCAAACAGCATAGGCAAAACCCTGAAAGTAATGCCCTATAAAGAAAGCTTAGAAGTAGTTGGCGTAATAAAAGATATTCCATCAAATACCCACCTTAAAATGGATTTTTTGATTTCTATTAGTTCGTTACAAAGATGGGGATGGGACCTAAACAGCTGGAACGGTAATAACAATTATACCTACCTACAGTTAGATCCCTCAGTTAACTTGCAAAAGTTTAATACCAGGTTAAAAGCTTTTTCTAAAAAACAGCTTAACGAGAAAATCCTGGTTGCAGAACCGGTAAAAACCATTCACTTATACTCTAACAAAACATTTGAGCCCGAAATAAATGGCAGTGCGCAAACCGTCAATTTCTTATTGTTAATTTCTGTCCTGATCCTACTGATTGTCAGCATCAACTATATTAATTTAACTACTGCTAAATCTATCGAAAGGGCTAAAGAAACAGCTATACGGAAAATTGTTGGTTCGTCCCGGGGATCAATCATCGCCCAATCTATTGTTGAATTTTTGCTGATCAATGCAATTGCCACCCTGTTAGCGCTCTTCCTGATCCAGGTTACTACACCATTCTACCTCGAAATCATCGGCGAAAACATCCCTATGAATTTGCTTGAATCTTTTTCATTCTGGCAAAGCCTCCTGATGTTATTTTTCTTTAATGTGATCCTCTCCGGTTTTTATCCTGCCATTGTTCTATCGGCCACTAAACCAATTGCTGTTACGCAAAGAAGCTTTACGGGTTCGGTTAAAGGACATTTACTCAGAAAAGGATTGGTTGTCGGTCAGTTTGCAGCCACATTTATTCTGATAGCAGGGGCAATCATCGTTAACAAGCAGGTTAACTACATGAAAAACCAAGACCTGGGAATGAAAACTGAAGACATTTTGGTGATTAAAGCACCGGCGATAGCAAAACAGGATTCTCTTGAACTTGCTAAAATTCATGTATTCAAAAACAGACTATTACAAGACCCCAACATAAAAAGAATAAGTATTGTGGAGTCCTTGCCGGGTGTGAGCCTTCACGAATTAAATACCATAAGTGGTGTTGTACAATATGGCAGAGAAAGTAATTCTGGATACAATTATTACTTATATGGGATTGACTCGGCCTTTATTCCCTTGATGAACATAGAAATGGCAGCAGGAAATAACTTCTCGGCTGGCTTGGCCCGCAACCCGGATGTGATAAGTGAAGTGATCATAAACGAGGAAGCTGCGAGGATGCTTGAGTTTAAAACCGCGAAAGATGCTGTCGGTAAAAAGATAAATTTATGGGGAAACCAACCTATGGTGGTTGGTGTGGTTAAAAACTATCATCAGCAATCCCTAAAAGAAAAACACCTTCCAATGATCCATTGGTATCAAAAAAACGCAAAGGGCTATATAGCCGTAAAAGTTAAAATTGCCGACCTGCAAAAGACCATGGCTGAAGTTAAACAAGCCTGGAACATCACATTGCCAGGACATAATTTTGATTATTTTTTCCTGGATGAAATGTTCAATCAGCAATATAAGACCGATTTGCAATTTGGAAAAACGACGGCTATTTTTTCAGGCATTGCAATTTTCCTGGCCTGTTTGGGCTTGTTGGGCTTAATCTCGTATGCAATACTTAAAAGAACAAAAGAGATCGGCGTCCGGAAAGTTTTGGGTGCATCAGTTGGAGGCATCCTTTTTCTACTGTCTAAAGAATATGTCAAACTAATTACTGTTGCTATCATTATTGCCTGCCCTGTTGCTTATTACGGAATGTACAGCTGGCTACAGAATTATGAATACCGTATCAGCCTCAATCAGAATTGGTGGATATTTCTATTAGCAGGATTGACTGCTTTATTTATCGCATTAATCACCATTAGTTTCCAGGCAATAAAAGCAGCAACAGCAAATCCGGTGAAGAGTTTACGAAGTGAGTGATAGCATCAGCACGCCTAATATCTAATACCTACCAGTGGTGCCATGCTTCAAACTTTTGTAAAACTCGCCTCCAGAAATTTATTGAAGAATAAAACCTTCTCCCTAATAAATGTCGAAGGATTAGCGATCGGGGTCTGCTGCTCTTTTAACAGCCCGATATGTAAGCGGTGAGTTAAGTTATGACCGGCATCACGAAGAAGCAGACCGGATATACCAGGTTGATTCTGATATGAGTATGGGCGGTACGGATCTGACACTGGCAGTAACCAGGTACTTCGTTAGTTTTTGCAATCACGGTCTTCGTCCCGCATTTTTTCGTCTGCGATTCTGTAGGTTACTTTATCTAGTTTGTATGTAGTCTTCAAGGCGGACTGTGCACTTGCAGTGTTAATCGTGACCATCAAAGCGATAAACACGATGAACACAATGAACAGGATAGTATTTTTAGTTTTCATATGATTTGGTTCTATAAGTTAGTGGGTATCTAAACCTTTCAACATTATCGCTGATTACCTGGTCTGAGTTGTCTAATTTCTCGTCGAAAATCAATCCTGCTGTAGGTCTGCAGGCTTTCTCTCTAAAATGGGAATCCAGGTCATGACTGAATTTCAAATAGCTAAGGGTGCATAAACGCCTGATAATCTAAAGCCTTTGAAACTAAGCAATCAAACCTTTAATTAAAATTTATAAGCAGAAAAAAGGGTGAACGGTAGGAATTATTGAGGGAACGGTAGAAGAATGTGCAAATGAGTAGATATGCAGATGTGCAGATTGAGAGAAAGGTGAATTAATGTGCAAATATTCGGATGAGAAAATTCACAAACGAAGGAAAGTGCTTAATCTTTGCTAAAAACATTAGCATGCCTTACCTTTGATCCATGGCAGTTATCCGGATTCGGTATCAGGGAAATTATACCAGAAAGGTAACACGAAGTTATAACGGCTGGTATATAATGAACAGTAAGGGTAGAGAATACTAGTTCTGAAGGGATGGAAACGGTTGGAGACTAATCCATGGCACCATATTGCCAAACAAGTTTATGACCCAAATAGCCGAGCAGCTTGAAATATTGGAAGGCCGATAATGAGTAAAAAGTGCCCCACACCTTTAAAAATTTCTAATCGCTGAGCACAAATTTTTGACCATATGAGCCTCAGAACAGCCCTTTTTAAATATTTCGGCTTTGGTACAGATATCGTTTAGGTCTGAAAAGGATTCTCACTTAGTATCCGAAAATCCTGAAAAATTATTTCAGTCTAGATTATAAGAAAATGTACATATCAATAGAGCACGAAAAATGCAAGTATCAGTTTTATGCAGAATTAGATCGTCTGAGCATTGAAAGGGGTGAAAAAGATTTTAACTATAGAAACTATGTATATTTTGATTATCGTCAGTTACCGGTTATTTCTGGCGAGCACGATTTCATAGAGGAGGTTTATCAGAGAATCTTTTTTGGCCCTAAAGAACCACAATTGCAACAAACGCAATTGAGATTGGTATCTTGATTACTGAACGTAAAAAGCAATCAGAATTGTTGAGTTGCTGATTGCTTATGGTCAAAGAGAAAACGAAAACACACTTTCCAGCGGACCGGTCAACGGTGCATTAAATCTGGATTCGCCGGTTATTGCAACAGCTCTTCAGTTGATGAAGATTCAGAAGCTAAAACGGGTGAAGCCAGATCGAAAAAATCTCGGCTTTGAACATTCTGCTGCGTAATGAGTGCCCGATATATCAGAAATATCTCGCGATTTCCATATTAAAGGCTGTCTGATATCGTCAAAGCCGGCTGGACATCTAGTAAATATATAACACAAGAAGGCGACCGGAGGAGTGTTGACAGCAGGATGATCAGCGAAGCCCATATCCCATATCGTCCTACTATTACAATAATAGGCTGACCTTAGTATCAGGCTTTCAAAAACTGGTTCATAGTTCAGATAGAATAAGTCCTGCAGCTGCACATACACCTATTAAGTGTTATGTTGTCTAACGCAAGAACCGGAGCAACAACGCTTATTAAATGATAAGCTTGAAATCCTCCTGAGTGGGTTTTTCTTTCCACATGAATCGATAATATGGAACAATAAGTCCTATTGATCTATATTTGGTTAATCTATTGTGCTGCTGGTGAAACGCGGCGTTTCAAATCTAAATAACTTTAAAATATTAAGCATCCCGCTCTGTCCTACCCCGGCTGTTAAAGTTTACCTCGTTTCGTGTTCTTCATTTTTGTACTTTACTTATTACTATATTGAAAAGAAGACATGACAGGTCAGGGCGCTGATTGAAATTGAATTTCTAATTTCGTGTAATTACACTTATTATCTAACTGATTTATGAAAAGAATTATACTAGTTATTTTATGGTTAGGCGTCTTACTTCCCGCTCTGGCGCAGGAGGAATATGTGATTGAAAAAGACATCCGTTATTATGCAGATGCAAATCAAAAAAATGATCCTTATGTGTCTTCCCAATGTGTTCTGGACATCTATTATCCAAAGCATATCAAAAATTTTGCAACTATAGTTTGGTTCCATGGAGGCGGCCTAACTTCCGGATCTAAAGAAATACCCCAGGCATTAAGGAATAAAGGATATGCGGTGATCGGCGTTAATTACAGGCATTCCCCTCAGGCAAAGGCGCCTGCATATATAGAAGATGCAGCAGCAGCGGTTGCCTGGGCTTTTAATAAAATCAATGATTATGGTGGCAACAATAAACTGATATTTATTTCTGGTCACTCCGCCGGAGCCTACTTATCTATGATGGTTACTTTAGACAAAAGACTGCTCAATAAACACCATATAGATGCAAACCGAATTGCCGGAGCGATACCATTTAGCGGTCATACCATTACCCATTTTACGGTTAGGGCAGAGAGAGGGATCCTGGGTACACAAGCCATAATAGATGAATATGCTCCGCTATACTTTGCAAGAGGAGATTCTCCTCCTATACTTTTAATTACCGGTGATGCAGAACTGGAACTTTTGGGTCGGTTTGAAGAAAATGCCTACTTGTTCAGGATGATGAAGTTAAACGGACAAAAAAATATCGGATTGATACAATTACAGGGCTACGACCATGGTGGAATGGCAGATCCTGCTTTCCCGCTTTTATTAAAAGAGATAGCAAAGATAAAAGGTGAAATTAGTCTATAGACAATCAGTCAGATTATAGACTAATTTCTGGTCACCGCTATCCGGGGATGTGCATTCAATTTAATTTTCATACAGAATTTGATCCCCCGGGGGCAGACTTGTTCTTAATAATTTAATACCAGTCAATTGGTATTACGCGGTTCTAACTAGCTGCATTTCTAAATCAGGCGGACTTCTGCACTCTTGCTTCTTAACAGTATATAGAGTTAGCCATTAAATAATGCTGTTTCATCTGTACTGATTCACTGGTAACCCTGGGCAAAAAATACAATTTTCTGATGCAGGAATTTTTTTTCAATAGCCATGATCGTAATCTTTATAAAAGTTATTCATCTTTAACCATAATGTCGGATCAAGTCTTAGTTTCTACAAATAAAAAAACTGCTTCGTTACCGCTCTCTGGCAGGTGACAACCTTTGGCATGATCTTAAACACTTCATCTCCGGGTCGAATTGCTTTCGTTTATATAGTTATATATTGGTCTTTACCGGCAATGAAGCTTGCATGTGCTTTTAAGTTTTTGTTCATTTCGATTTGTGCGCTACAGCGAATGGTATTTTCATTTTATTCTCCAGCTCATATTGCTCATGCTGTGCGGCATCGTGATCAGCAAGGAAAAGTTTCAAAATCCCTCTCATTTTATCAGGGTTATTATCACAATAGAGACTTTGCTTGCAGGAATTATTCGGGGAGTTCCCGGAATCGTAGCGATCATCCTCATCTTCGCGCCTCCGGCCTGATACCATATCTGAATTTTTAGTACTTTCATCATTGACCGACCTGGAGACAGTATCCGGATACCTCTTGATTAATTTGCTGTCCTCTGCCAGCTTTAACGTTTCTTCAAGTTTGATAGATATCCTTTTACTTTCTTCCTGCACGGCCCGCAGGTCCGGGCTTCGCTTTTCTAAGTGTTTACCCTGTTGACTACTGAAAATCCGAAAAATGCTTTGTAAGTGATTTGTTGCTTTCATTTTAATTCGCTTAGTTAAAAAATAAGTTCCTGTTAATTTTAAATCAGGAGAAGGATGGCAAGTTTCAATAATAGGTAACTAACCTAAACCCTTTATGGCCCTCGCCACCTTCAACCTAACTTTAGTCAAACTGATAAAAATGAGTCGTTGGCAATTGGTAACATCTACTATTTTATTAGTTCATTCTTCATTGAGCGAAAAGGCCTTTTGCAATCGTTTTAAATATCTATTGTATAAAAGGCACTTCCTTTTTCCGGGTGATATATATACTGCAATCTTCCTCGTTTTATTATCATAGCACTGGTTCAGGATCCATATAGCGCCCTCCCTTCACAATTTATTTAGAAAACTGGTTTATTGTATATTAATTTTTTGTCGTCCTCCTGTTAATTTAAGCTCCCTATTATTCCAGACGAATCTTCCGTTCAGATTTTCCGGAAGTATGATCTCTCCTTCTATGCCTGCATTCTTTTTTTGTTTCAGATTCACCTGTATCATTCCATCCGGATGAGGCATACGTCCGCTAATCTCTTTTAGCTCACCCAATGCAGGCTTAATCAAAATTTTCTTAAATCCGGGTGCATCAGGCATAATGCCACAGATGGTTGCTAAAAAATCATAATTGGGGCTGGCACTCCACGCATGACAATCAGAACGGGCAGGCTCGGGCTTTTCTGCAAACGTGGTTAAACCCAAATCCAGCATATTCCGCCATGGGGTTAATTCTGAATAATACAGATCAGCTATACCTGTTTTTTTCAATGCCTGAGTGAGGTAAAACCGGTAATAGAAGGTGACCTGTCCAAGAGTTTTATCCGTGATGATTTTTTGCATCACGTCTTTAATTTCCGGTTCAGGAATAGCGCCGCTTAAAATAGACAGGATACCGGCATGCTGACTAAACTTTTTCTTCTCCGGAGTATTTGCCATCTTTCCTTTAACTTTATCAAAACAACGCAGGTAAGTATTCCTGACCAGTGTTTCAGCAAGTTTTCTATAATGTGCTGCTTCCTCTCGCTTGTTAAAATATTCGAATATATCGGCCGCCTGTTGCAAAGTATATGCATATTGCAGAGTAATAACCGAGGAATTTCCATCTGTGGCACCATCCGGAACTCCGTCTCCCCCAAAGGCATCAGTATAATCTACAAAACTCCACCACTTCATTGGCCCAAGCATTTTTTTATCATTATCGATCTGCTTTTCATACCAATTCAGTATCCCGGTTATAGCCGTCAGGAATTGTGCTGTAAACGCATCGTCTTTCCGGTGCATCCAATAATCGTAGACCATAGATATCCAGTTCAGGGAATATGGAGGAATCACCTGTAAACGGTTACTCGGGTATCGTCCTTGTGTGAGGCCTTCGGGCACCCTGGAATTATAAAGGTCCAGAATAGCTTTACGCATTAACCTGTCATCTCCGGCAACATATAAGGATATTAAGGACTGAATACGGGTATCACCAGGATATTGTAATTGCTCATAATACGGACAATCAAAGTAGCTTTCTCCGGCACACAAACGTGCTGTGCGCCAGCTTACGTCCCAAATATTCTGCAGAGACTGATCATTACTGGCGAAACTTGCCAGCGGTTCAAAAGGATATCCGGTATACATACCATACATGTCTTCCACGATCAAGGGCTGGTCTTTTGTCGTGATATCCAATTGAATATATCGGTATGTACGGAACCAAAGCGGACGAAACAGTCTGTTTGCACCGCCGTCGGGTTGAAAAATATCGTAGTTCCCAACTATCTCCTTTCCTTCTATGTCGTTCCGGTTCCCTTTCTCTCTGTCTTTAAATAAAGCTTCAGCATATGTCATTTTGATGAATGAACCCTTACCTCCGCTTATCAACAATTCCGGATATGCAACCGTATTGTAAGTTTGATCCAACAAGATACTTACCGTTTTATTGGCTGGAATAGTTAGAGGCTGCTTCCCTTTCAAAAATTCACCGGATACTTGCTGACCAGCAGATCGCCGAACGGTTGAAATACGCTGCAACCTTTCTTCCATCAACGGAATGTTGCGTGGTACTAATGTCCATAAATTGTCTGAACCATAACCCACAGGAACCGGAGTGCTTATCTGTTTTGCCGGCTTCCATGCACGATCATTATAAGCATGCTGTTCCCATCCCCATGGATATATTGCTGCATTTACCTGATCACCCGGCCCAATAACCATATACGAGTTCAGACGGGCACCATTATCTGTTGAACATGGGCTGTACGCTTTATTTTCGTAAACTTTCCATTCCTCACTAGTATTTACTACTTTCTCGTTGTCTGTATCGCCCTGCAATACAAAGCCTGTTTGATTGGATATTTGGGCCACCGCGGCGTATACTCCCATATTCCAGACCATAGCAGCAACTATATTGTCTCCTGCTTTTAAATAAGGGGATATATCCACTGTTTCAAAATACCAGTTATACAGATCTCCCCGGGCAGGTCCGTTGCAAACCGCTTTTCCGTTAACAAAAAGCCTGTAACGGTTATCTGCTGAAACATGTACAATGAACTTTTCTGGTCTGTTTGGCAGATTAAATTTTTTCCGAAAATGATAAATTCCATAATCACGCTGAGGGCCATCAGAAGATGTGATCCAGGATGCAGACCAGTGGGCATTTAAAAGAGCAGGATTAACCGGTATCTGCTGTGCAGACAACAAACCGGCAGACAAAAAGAGCAGGCAAAACATCCCTCTTCTTAGAAAAACAGAAGGAGAATAAAGGCCTTTACAATGTTTAAATTTTCTTATATCCATTCTGTAGATCTTTTTGGCGTCTGCTTTTGAAAACTTTCTAAGTTAATTCTGCCAGCACTTGTCGGCATTTTGAATATAAATGGCTTCTTAAATATAGCCTTAGCGTATATTGATCACCTTACCGAAAAAAAGACAGCACAAATTTTTTATAAGCCGCTTTAGTATTACTTGCTAAGAGTGTTCTTCTTAAAAGGTTAAGTAGAATTCAGATGCATTTCATTGCCAGGGCATTAGTTATTTACAATTATGAGATATCGTTAATGTAGATGGATAAACGAGAGGGGATATTTGTTTGGGGTCTTGAGGTGACAGCATAGTGCCAAAGGCCGTTTAAGTTTTGCCAATTATCATTCCGCACAAACTGAGGACGAGGATATTCGGGCAGTGGTTTCTGAAAGTCTACCTGCTCAGCCCATGTTGTCATTATTTTACCCTGAACGGGCTTCCATTGATTAGTCTGCGCAAGTGAAGTTAACTGCAGCAGGCAAAAAAGGAGGATTGAGGGTATCAGACAGTACATGTTGTATTTTTTCATACTACTTTGATCTTGTAACGCGCATGATCTGTTGTTGAACTGAAGATTGGAACGGCAATAAATTAGCCTTCCATTAGTAATAAGAGTAACCTGCCGCGAGCAGGTTACTCTTAAGTTTTTTACCAGCCTGTGTTCTGAACTAAACTTGGATTTGCATCTATCTGCGATTGCGGTATAGGATACAACTCCAGCTTTGCGCTGTATGGATTCAAACCGTTGTTCTCGATCTGAGAGGGATTCATCGCTGCTATTTCGGCCTGCAAAGTACCCCATCGCCTTATGTCAAAAATCGTATGCATTTCACCGGTTAATTCCAGCTTTCTTTCCTTTCTGATTTTTTGCCTGAGATCATCCTGGTCTGTCAATGTATATGCCGTCGCTTTGGCCCTGGCTCTTACCCTGTTTACCAATAGAAGCGCGTCCGCAGTTTTTCCGGTTTCATTCAATGCTTCAGCGAGACAAAGCAGGACATCAGAATAACGTAGTTCAATTAAATCGTCGCTTGCGGCCCAGGGAACTGCACCCGCAGGGCGAAGTATGCGATCCATTTTACCTAAACCCAAACCACTTGTATTGGCTCCACCAAATTTCATTTTCGTATTCTTATTATTCCATTGCCTGGCAACTGCATCATAAACGATACTATCTCCTGTTCCTACATGTTTGTAGCGATCCGGAACAGTAAAGTCTCTGCGAATATCTGTATTCCCATATAATTGGAAAAACTGGTAGGTTAAACCAAAATTAGGTTGAGAACCGTCTGCTAAACCATCTGGCTGAAAAAAGAAAGAGAGTAAATTGGCGTTTGGACTGTAAGAACTAAAAAAGTACCCAAAGGATAAAAGGATTTCTTTGTTGCGTTTACTGGAAGTTGAAAAGACAGATTTAAAATCATCCAGTAGTGCAAGGTTATAGGTTGCCTCAGCCGTGGGACCAACCTCAGTAAGCTTATCAACAGCCTTCTGAAAATATTCCGGTTTGCTTAATGGCTTCCCTGCCATGGTGAGATAAACTTTTCCAAGCATACCTTTGACTGCAGCTTTCGACACCCTTCCGAGGTTTTCCCCTGTCCATGTATCCGGCAAATTTTGCTCTGCGTACAGCATGTCCTCGATAATGAAGCTATATGTTTCTTCAACGGAGGCCTTTGGCCCAAAGATCTGATCGCTTTGCGACAACGATGTAATTTCCTCTTTCATAAGCGGGACTCCCCCGAAACTTCTTACGAGATTGAAATAGGCATAAGCTCTAAGAAATTTCGCTTCCGCGATATAAACGTTGGCTTTTGTTGCGTCAGAAAAAGCTTTATTAGCATTCACAATTACCGAGTTCGCCCTGGCTATTGTAAGATAATACCTTTTCCATACAGTTGCCCCGCCGCCGTCTGTAGGAGTTTGTGCAAACCTGTAATATGGATCCTGAAACGCAGCACCAGCTTGTCCGGGCGCCGAATAGCGGTTACCTGCCTCACCCAGAACAAAACGGTAATAAATATCAAATATATTATCGTATGGCGCGGATGATACTAAAAAAGTTTGTGTCCAGCTCGCGTAAACACCAAAAGTCGCTTTCTTCACGCCGTCTTCAGTCGTATAAACATTATCCGGAGAAAGCGTCGAAACTGGTTCTTCGATAAGATTCTTTTTGCACGATGTAATCCCGAATGCAAGAATGAATATGGTGAGTATAAATATTTTATTTCGCATGATAGTTTTTTCTTCGTTAATTAAAAATTGCAGGATAGCCCGATTGTATATGAACGCTGTGCCGGATAAGCCCCATAGTCAATACCCTGATATAAAAGTGATTGACTAAAGTTACTTACTTCAGGATCGAAGCCCTTGTACTTGGTTACAGTAAATATATTTGTGCCAATCAGGGATAATCTGGGATTTTTAATCCCCTTAAAATTTGGAAGCGCATAACCAAACGTTAATGATTTCAATTTGAAATAACTGCCATTCTCAATCATGGAAGAAGTAATGTCTCCTGTGCCAAGTCCTTTCGATACGCCTGGATAGTTAATATCGTTATGAGGGCTGGCTGTTGTCCATCGCTTACTGTACCAATCTTCTGTATTATTAAAAACGGTACCTCCATAATTAACCAACCCATTATTCAGGTAAAACCTGGTGAGGTTCAGAATATCATTACCTACAGAACCGATAAAAAACATATTAAGGCTAAGATTCTTATAAGAGATGTCGTTCATCCATCCATAAGTAAAGTCAGGGGACGATTTTCCGAGTACTTGCCTGTCGCTTGCGGAAATCCCATTATTTTTGTCCAGATCCTCATACTTCCATACACCAGGAATCTGGTTTGACGGTGCACCTGGATAAGGGTAATTCGGAACTCCCGCTGTAAAATCGGTTACTTGTGTTAACCCAATCAGTTTATATCCATAAAACCGCCCAACTTCTTCGCCCGGAGTTAAAATACCCGATACGCCACCCAACAAGTTTCCACTTATGGCAACATAATCTGATGTGGTCTTGTCACCAAGATCAACCAATACATTTTTATTCCTGGTTACATTTAAACGGGTAGTGAATTTGAAATCTTTTTGCCTGATAACTTCAGATTGGACACTAATTTCAATACCCTGATTACGCATGGTTCCATAATTGTCGGTAATTATACTGTAACCCGACTGGGACGGAAGTGCCCTTGGTTGAAGTAGTCCGACAGTAAGCTTTCTATACCAATCAAAACTAAAAGTCAATCTATTTTTTATAGCACTAAAATCAAGACCGGCATTGAATTGCTTTGTACGTTCCCAGGTAAGATTGTTGTTGCCGAGCGTGAAAGGATAAACGGCCGTTACGATAGAATTGTTACTCCCAATCTGGTAAAAGGCATTATCGAACTGTGACAAGGAAGAGTACGGTGCAATAGCCTGGCTCCCTGTTTCCCCATACGACAGGCGGAGCTTTGAATCGGATATAAAATCAACAGCATCCATAAAATCCTCCTGATCAATGTTCCAACCCAGAGACACAGCCGGAAATACACCGTACTTTTTATTGGCAGCGAATGGAGAAGCACCATCTGTACGAACGGAGGCATTGACGATATATTTGTCATTGAATGAATAATTTGCGCGAGCGAATCCTGATTGGATCTTCCGGTCTTCTCTGTAAGAACTCGTTTGTTGAACAAGAGCGCTTCCAATATTACTGATTCCAAAGGATGGGATATTATAATTACTGGTGGTAGCGCCAAGCATTTCAAGCGTCTGCGTATTATATTCAATACCAAGAGTGGCGTTCAGTCTATGGTTTGTTTTTATTATTTTGTCATATAAGAAATAACCATTTACATTATAGCTATAGGTGTTTGCCATTGCATTATTCCCCTTACCATTCTGAAAAAAGCCACCGTTGCCGGTTACTGGCAAGTAGATCTGCCTGCGAGTCAAATTTTGCACTGATCCAAGATTGGCAACCAGTTGCAATCCATTCGCTATCTGAAACACATTTTCAAGATTGATAATGGTATAATCATTTTTGGAAACGTCTGTCTTGTTGAGCAATTCGATGTATGGGTTATTAAAATGACCGCCTGGAGATTCGCCCCCGGGAATAGCCGCTGCGTTGGTTCCTAGATAATTCAAATCAGCTGTTGGGGGCGACTTTAGCAGATCCATCAACCCGGCTCCATCAGGCCAGCCACCTGTTGTCGTAATAGCCCGGTTCGATTTTTGACGTACAAGAGATAGCTGCGCCTTTACAGTATACCAGCTAGTGAGTTCATTGTTTAGATTAGCGCGAATACTTTGTTTTGAATTGTCTGAATTCAATAATGTGCCTTTGTCTTGTAAAATATTACCTGAAATATAGTAGGAGGTTTTGGGTCCCCCTCCGGATGCGCTTAACGAAAGATCCTGTCTGAAAGCAGGCCGTGTAGAAGAGCTAACCCAGTCCGTAGACGTTTTTAAAGTATCTATATTCCCAAATGGAGAGGGGTTGCCATTTAAAATATACGATTCATTGACTATTTGCGCATATTGTTGGCCATTCATCATTTTAAGAGGATTGATAATATGTCCAGTTGAAGTTTTATTTACAATGTCCAGTTTTGACTCGCCACGCTTACCTGCTTTGGTAGTGATGAGCACAACTCCGTTAGCTCCCCTGGATCCATAAATCGCAGTAGCCGAAGCATCTTTCAATACTTCCATACTTTCGATATCATTTGGATTGATACCATACAGCCCATTTTGGGAAAAAGAGCCGTAGAACCCGTTGGTAGCTTCCTTGTAAGGAGGCATCGGAAAACCATCGATCACATATAACGGGTCATTGTTCCCACTCAATGAGTTATTACCTCTTATTCGCACATTAGCAGAAGCGCCAGGCTCTCCTGACGAAGTGACAACTTGTACACCTGCTGCCCGACCCTGCAACGCCTGATCGACGGTATTGATAACAGCACCTTTAAGCTCGGTCGAGGTTACGCGTGCCGTAGCACTAGCTATATTGCGCTTGCTCTGTGTTCCATATCCAACCACCACTACTTCTTCAAGCTTAGCATCAGCGGCAACAAGTTTGATAATGAAATTATTGTTTCTACCAACAACAATTTCCTGTGTGGTAAACCCTAAATATGAAATGAAAAGAACTGCATTTTCATCTGGTACTGAAATACTGAAATAGCCGTTGGCATCCGTAATTGTGCCTTTTGTTTTCTCCGATTTCACCTGCACGCTGGCGCCGTCTACTGGTTCGTCTCTTTCATTGACCACCCGGCCTTTTACATCAATCGCAGCAACCCGATCCCTAATTCGCTCAAAAGGTCCTTTCTCTTTGTCCTTGGTCACCAGATCACTCTCCTCAATTACTAATCGCTTAATCACAAACGTTTTACCGTTTAGCGTGTAATCCAGTTTCTGTTCAGGCAAAATGTCTTTAAGAATGTTCTCAACCTCAGCATCTACATAATTTACCCGAATTGACCTGGTATCTTTTAATTGGCCCGACTTCCAGACCACATCGTAGCCCGTTTGATGTTTGATTTGCTCAAATACATCCTTTAATGTGGCTATGTCCTGACGCATAGTTAGTTTTTGACCAAAACCAGCTGCAGACACTTGAACAAGTGTAATTAATAAAAGGAATGCTGTAATGCGCAAAACTCTGATTACTTGAGAGAACCTGTTCTTTCGATACACGGACTCCTTGTGAATATAATTATTCATACATTTGTATTGTTTGGGTTAATAATTGGATTAATTGATGGACCACATTGTGTTAATTTTTTACCGATTCACTTCGGTAGGGGTTGACCTGAACATTACGCAATTCCGATTGCACTCGGAGTTGCGTTTTTGCTTTTGAGGTGCCCCCTCTTTTGTCCTATCTCTTTTGTCGTAGCTCTCTTTTCATAATTGTTTATTTTTTGGTTAGGTTATATAAATCCAGCGATTGTGTCAGAACCGCTTTGGTGGTTTCTTATTTTCTCGGGACGGGGCCGGCGGTCTCTCCAATTTCACGGAAAGACATATATGATTCTGTCTTTTATTTTAAAATGTATTTCGCCTGTCAGTTCCAGATTCTCCAGCACCTTGGATACCTCAGAAAATCTGGAGACAGATCCACCAAATGTTTCTTCAGGATTAACACCCTGATAAATCACCCCAACGTTATACCATCTGCAGATCTTCCTCATGATAGAGCCGATGCTCTCGTCGTCGAATACAAACTCTCCCTTTTGCCAGGCAACTTCAGCATCAATGTTCACCCGTGAAATCTTTATCACATGCCCCTGAAGTTTCGACTGCTGGCCGGGTTTGAGCATAAAAGCCTTTTCAACCCCATTAGATGCAGATACCGAAGCCAACCCTTCCACTAACGTGGTACGGACATTAGGTTCATCTGAATAGGCATTGATATTGAACTCTGTACCGACATCCTCAACCACCTGCCCTTTACTGAATACTTTAAATGGCTGTTTGTCTAAATGAGCTACCGCAAAATAGGCTTCGCCTTCTAACCATACCTGGCGTTCTTTACCAGTAAATTGGCTTGGGAATGTAATTTTTGAATCGGCATTGAGCCATACCTTGCTGCCATCGGGAAGTGTAAATTGATAGGTCCCTCCTTTCGGTGTGGCAGCTGTCATTTCTACGGCTTCAACCGCATCATCCGAAACCGCCGAACCGTCATTATATATTAAATTTGTACCGCGAATGGTTACCCCTGTTTTGCTATCGCTTAGTTCGATGGTTTTTCCGTTAGCCAGTGTCAGGGTTGCTGTGTTCTTCCCTGGCCTGATTTGATTGGCTGGGTAAAATTTCAAGAAATAAGCCCCAACCGTTATGACCGCTATCGCCGCCGCTAAGGTGGTCAGCTTTTTCCAAAGGGGAAGCATTTTACGCACTCCCTTATTCTGGCGCTCCCAAAACCTCTGGAGCGACGCAACTTCCATTGCCGGTATGTATGCATCCAGCTCTTTGTAACTGGAAGGATCTTTCTGGAAAGATTTGTTCAACGATTCACAAGCAGCGATGTACAGGGCCAACTCCTGATCTGTCACTGTTCCCGCTGTGACTTTTTCTGCCAGTAAAACCAGCTCTTCGCTACTCATTATTCTCTATCATTTAAGAGTAAGTACCTTAACTTTCGACAACGTTTACACCACTTGAAAATATTTTTTATTATTTTTCTTCTGTTGCCTTTCGGAGTGGCTTCTTTACATGAAAAAATACATCCAGAAGTGCATTTTAACCAAATTGGTTTTGAGTTTTGACAGCGCGCGGTTAATTTGCACCCTCACAGTTACTTCAGAAATCCCAAGCTTGGCTGCTATCTCCTTATTGCTCATGTACTCCTCTCTGCTCAGGCGGAATATTTCCGCACATTTTTCCGGAAGCTCGTGCACAAAACTCGAGATAATACATTTCAGGTCCTGAACCTCCAGGCTCTCCTGATTGAAACTAAACTGCTCCAGGCTCAAACTCTGCATATGTGTTTCACATACCTTTCCCTTTCTGATCAACTTGGCAGCCTGATATCGAACGGCAGTATATAAATAAGATTTGATGTTCTGGATTTCGTGTTGACTATGATGTTCCCAAAACCAGACAAATACATCCTGCAGCATATCGTCACAGGCTTCCCGGTCGCTAATTAGACTATAGGCGTAACGCAGCAAAATGGCGTAATGACGCCGGTGGACTTCATTAAAAGCCAAATGGTCTCCAGCGTTTAGGTGTCGAATAATTTCCTGGTCCGTAAGCTTAGTATAAACAGTCATTATCGATCTCTTTTATAATAAAAATTGACAGGGCTGAGGCATATCGATGATACCAAAGGATTCTCCAGAAATATAAATACTGATAGACCGAATAGTAGTGATCTCCCTCGATTTTTCATAAAGCCGGAATTGGCCCTGGAGTGATTTCCTTTCCGCTGGTATGCACTGATCATATTTACCGGCAACTTTTCCTTATCCTGTTTGGCCCCACGGATAGTTTTGCAATCGATACTTACTAATTGTTCTTCGGTGATGCCAATTAAGAAGTTCGCGTAAGATGCAAAACAACTTTTTAAGGAGGCGGGATCAAGGTTTGTAAAGAACCTGTTAAGTGTATTAGGAACGTATCTCATTTTCCAGCTTTAAAAATGTTTAAGCGAAGTCCCGGCCTTCTGCCAATTCCTCTATTTCATGCCAATCTTATTCCGCTACAAATACTGTAGCAATGAATGACATCCATTATTTATTGCTTCTTTTTAGATTCAAGCGATGATCCTTACCGTCCTAAAATATGTTAAAATTTCAATTTCTTATTCAAACGATTACCCTTTTGTTAGATAAATATACCGTTGTAACTTTTGAGCAAAAAGGTTTAGAATGAGCAAGTATAATATTGATACAATAAAGATTGTTTATAGATGATATTTAGTTGGTCTAATGGCTTTCTGTGTCTTTGATTGAATTATAATAATTTATTTTACTCGATATTTAAATACATATTTACCTGATCCAATTGTTAATATTTACGTCTCTAGAGGTAACAGAATAACTTTTCCAGACTCTTTGATGGATTCAGCTCCAACATTAGGGAAACTGACGTGGCAATTGTATTTACTGGCACTTCAATACTCATAGTCATAAGCTCTCCTGTGAGGTTCCAGGAGGATACAATTTTACCATATATAGTCTCTAATTCTGCTCTGGCAAAAGTGAGTCCTCCACCTATTTTGGGGGCTATATCAAACTCTTTATAACCAGCAACTGCTTCACGTTGAAACATGGCGTAATCGGACACCAATTGCACTGACTCTCTTATTCCTATATTTGATTTCGATATAATTATCTCTCATAATGTCATTCTTTTTTCTTTTTATAAGCTGATACTAAATGGTAATTTCATTCAATGTGATCATCCCTTACCAGGGATTACCGGCACAACAAATAATTCTATTGAATTATCTTCACACCCCAGGGGGTACCGATCTGTGTTTTCATTTTAGCGTTAGCCAATAAAGCTTTCCTAAGGCTTAGCTTTCATCAAAACAATTAGATTGCATAAAGTAAACATAAACACTTGAACTCTATCATGGCAACCGGCACCGTCCTGTATTATCTTACTTATGATTAGCAATACTTATAATGAACGATTCTAGCTCATTTATTCATCAGCGAATGATAAATATTCCTCATCTGTTATTATCAGATGGTCCAATACCTGGCATTTCAGAGATTTTGTTTGCCTCGTTTAACAGAATAATCTTAAACTGAATCATTCAATACGGTTATTATCGGCAAGTTTCTTCCTGTCTGAATACCGTTTAGATAACCATCGGTCTTAACATATGCTCTCCTTCAGCATAAAGAAATCGTATCAGCACAGTGCAGGTTGTCGACTAAAACTCAATCATATACATTAGCATCTGCTAACTACTTAACCAATTATAATAACCAAAAATCATGAAGAAATTTTTACGTGAACCCTATTGTGGTATAATAGTAATTAGCAATTACACCTCAAAAGCTCTGTCCCATTTTCTTTTTTAAAAATCGGGCGGGTTGAGTAGATGGAACTTGTGGTCTCGGACTCGAATTGTATCCTCAAACTGAATTTGATAAAAACGAGAATTTGACACAAAATCCCGGATACAATATCCGGTAATCAATAATCAGGGATAACCCTTGGGTCTTCCCTGATCTGACTTTATGCCAGATTATTATTATGTTCTCCACTTTTTTATTTACGGTTCAATAAATTTTATTCATGAGCTTCCCGTACAAGATTTTTTTCAAGGCATTAATCCTATCGCTATTCACTGCAATTTTTGGTTTGGCTGTTTGTAATGCCCAGCAGCGTTCAAACGCCCCGCAAAGCCTGGAGGCTATTGAAACAGGTTTTATTAAGATACCTGATTCTATACAAACGAGCATTTACTGGTATTGGATATCTGATAATATATCTAAACAGGGGGTTGTAAAAGACCTGGAAGCCATGAAGAAGGTGGGTATTAACCGGGCATTCATCGGTAATATTGGTTTGGACGAGGTGCCTTACGGCAAGGTAAAGATGTTGTCTGACGAATGGTGGGACATCCTGCACGTGGCACTAAAAACAGCTACCAGGCTGAATATCGAAATAGGGATATTTAACAGCCCCGGATGGAGCCAATCAGGAGGGCCGTGGGTCAAACCGCAGCAGGCAATGCGTTATCTTACCTCGTCGCAGGTGATGGTTAAAGGGCCGTTAATGTTCCATGAAAAATTGGTAAAGCCACAAGTAAACTTTCAGGATGTAAAAGTTATAGCTTATCCGGTACCTGCTGATTTTACAACAGACATAAGTACTTCGAGACCCAAATTAATATCACTGCCGGCTAATGATTCGCTGAATAACTTAACCGATAATAATGAGGCAACAGGTATCTATTTAAAAAAGGGCCGCCAATTTTCATTGGATATAAATACCCGGGTGCCCTACACCGTACGCAATGTGTCTGTAAGTACCACAAAAGAACCGGTTTACCTGGAAGGTGATATCCAGGCAAAAGTAAACGGCAATTATGTTACCCTTAAACATTTCTCAATAGACCGTAGCAATCCGGCCTTAAATACTGGTTTTATCCCTTACGGCCCTGCAACTATTTCTATCCCGGCTACCACATCTGAAGATTTCCGGATCGTGTTTACAAAAGTGACCACTAATTCGGGGATAGCTGAAGTAAAGCTGTCAGCCGCGCCGATGGTTGAGAAATTTTTGGAAAAATCGCTGGCCAAAATGTGGCCTACCCCTCAGCCTTTGTGGGCTACCTACCAATGGGCGCCCCAACTAAATGAAACGTCACAATATGTTATCGACCCTCATGAAGTGGTTGACATATCGGAGTATATGGCGGCAGATGGTATGCTTAACTGGAAGATCCCCGCCGGAAACTGGATAATTGAGCGTACAGGTATGACGCCTACCAACGTTACTAATGCTCCTTCACCACCCGAAGGCCGCGGCCTGGAGGTAGATAAGATGAGCAAAGAACATGTTACCGATCATTTTAACGCCTACCTGGGACAGATAATTAAACGGATTCCGGCTGAAGACCGCAAAACGTGGAAGGTAGCCGTTGCGGATAGTTACGAAACAGGTAGCCAAAATTGGACAGACAGTTTAATAAATGAATTTAAGCAGGCTTATAAATATGACCCAACCCCTTACATGCCGGTATTACAAGGCAGGGTAGTAGGCAGTGAAGATATCTCCGATCGTTTTCTTTGGGATCTGAGAAGGTTGATAGCGGATGATGTTTCTTATAAATACGTGGGCGGCCTGCGAGACATTAGCCATCAATACGGCCTGACCACCTGGCTCGAAAATTACGGGCACTGGGGTTTCCCGGGGGAGTTTTTGCAGTACGGCGGCCAGTCTGATGAAATAGCTGGCGAATTTTGGAGCGAAGGGGATCTGGGCGACATTGAGAACCGTGCGGCTTCATCGTCGGCCCATATATATGGAAAGACTAAAGTATCGGCCGAATCTTTCACAGCCGCAGGCAACCCCTTCTCGCGTTACCCGGCTATGTTTAAAAAGCGCGGCGACAGATTTTTTACCGAAGGGATAAATAATACGCTGCTGCATGTTTATGTCCATCAACCTGATGAGAATACGCTGCCGGGCTTAACAGCCTGGTTCGGCGTGGAATTTAACCGGCTGAACACCTGGTTTTTTGATATGGATGGGCTGATGCAATATGTCAAACGCAGCAACATGATGCTGCAGCAGGGCCAATACGTTGCCGATGTTGCTTACTTTATCGGTGAAGATGCACCAAAAATGACAGGCGTGACCGACCCGGCTTTACCGCAGGGATACTCATTTGATTACATTAACGGCGAGGTTATCAAGGAAAAACTTACCGTAAAAGATGGAAAGATGACCCTGCCAAACGGGATCAGTTATAGTATTTTGGTCCTTCCAAAATTAGAAACCATTCGCCCGGAGCTTTTAGCTAAAATAAAGGAACTGGTAGAACAGGGTGCAGTGATCTTAGGGCCCAGACCCAGCAGGTCGCCAAGTTTAGAGGCCTATCCTGCCTCAGATAAATCAGTTCAGGATATGGCAGCCGAGCTTTGGGGCAAAATTGATGGTTCTGCTATCAAAGTTAACCGCTATGGGAAGGGTTTGGTCATCAGCGACATGGGATTGCAGGAGGCGTTAAATACAATTAAAGTGTTACCTGATTTGAAAATCACCCAAAGCGACTCTATTCTTTTTATACACCGGGCACTAAACGATGGTGATATTTATTTCTTATCAAACCAGAAAAACATCCCTGTTAACATCGATACCGAATTTCGCATAACCGGTAAAAGCCCTGAATTGTGGGATGCTGTAACCGGTACAATGCGTGATTTGCCATCTTATCAGCAAACGGCCTCAACCACATCGGTGCCTATACAGCTTGCTCCTTACGGGAGTGCATTTGTGATATTCAGAAAACCGGCAACAACCGGGGACAGCAAAAGGGCAAATTATCCTTTACCCGAAAAAACCATTCAGCTTAACAAACCATGGATGGTAAGTTTCGATAAAAATATGCGCGGCCCTGTACAGCCGGTAAAATTTGAAACATTGTCTGATTGGTCTAAAAGCTCAAATGACAGTATTAAATACTATTCGGGTACAGCTTACTACCATAACACATTTAAAATCAATAAGCCGGTTAAAGGTGCAAATTACGTCATTGATCTGGGTTTAGTTAGGGCCGTAGCTAAGGTATTTGTTAATGGCATAGAAATGGGCAGTGCATGGACTCCACCCTACCATGTTGATATTACAAAAGCGCTGAAACCGGGCGAAAATAAGCTTGAAGTTAAAGTAGTGAACACCTGGGTTAACCGGCTCCTGGGAGATAGCATGTTACCTGCTGATCAACGGAAGACAACTGTGCTCTATGGCCCGGATCCGAAAAACGGATTGGAATCATCCGGGTTGTTGGGTCCGGTTAAAATTAACGTAATCAAATATTAACATATGGAAAGATGTTTAATGGCAGAGGGCATTCAAGATCCATAATATTGGGCTTCTTGCTGCTGAAATTACATTTGCCCAAAACCTGTATCTAGCGTAAAAACAATGCCTCAGGTATCCGGTTCTACGCCCCCCGCATTATGTAATTTAAAGATCATTGGTTTATCTCCCCTGTTTAACGGTAAAGACCTGAAGAACTGGGATATGGCGCTAAAGTTTGCAAAGTTGAAGACGGCACAACATAATGGACTGGCCAATCAAGACAGTTAGTAAAAATGCCTTTTCTATATTCGTTTCACTAGTTATAAAAGGATTTGACTATGATAAGCGGAATGTTGTCAGGTATCCGGCAAATTCATCTTTATAAAACTACAGGTCAATTGTCATCAGTTATGAAAAATTATTTTTTGCTGTTTACACTTATTGCATTATTTAAAGTAGAAGTGTATGTCCTTTGAAGCTGATTTAGATCATTCACATCGTTTCTGGAAATCAGGAAATTATAATGAAGCCCTTAAAGTAAAATATACCGTTGTAGACGAGTATCGATAATGAGTTGTAATGTAGTTTTCTTGAATTTTTCCCAACGAGCCATAAATACCTGGTATACCCACGTCTTTTATTTCCACTTCTATCTGTGATGGCGAAGTAATGAACAGGCTATCTAGATAGACAACTCTTTGAAAATAAGGGTATTAAACATTTACGATTGTTCGTTTAATAACTTTTATCCCGCCCGCAGTATCAATTCCATCTTTTTTGCACGCAATTAGGATCCGGCACGCAGCCACGCATAGTATTAATTTTTTCATAACAGCAGATTAACTAAACTACAAGTATAACAATATTAGCGTTGCCGCCCAGAATGGATATATTGGTTTGAAATGGATCGGATCCATTTAGAATCATCAAACAGGGGTTGGTTCTATCCCATCTGCTCTAGCCGTGCATTATAATGCTCTCCCGTATATATACTGTTTAATACAAATACAACTGCGATGAGGCGGTTAGTCGGTTCTAGCTGTGGAAAGCTAAAAGGTCCGATATCTAACAATCGTGAAGCTATTTCATAAAAAACCGAAGTAAAAACAAATATGTATTTTACTTCGGCCTAACACTTTTCAAAAGCGACTTGCAGCTTTACGAGTCTGGAGATTATTTTTCAGGAAATTTGAGTTTACTTTTTCCTAAGTCAACAGAAGTTGCTACTGCAATACTCCTTTGATTTTTATTGTTCACAGCACAATAATAATGATAAACAACGCCATTATGTTTTAATACAAATGGTTTATGTGCATATAAATCATCATATGATTCAGAAGAGCTTATCAAATCTTTTCCTTCCCAATCAGTCCAATTAATCAAATCGTAGGAACAGGCAAAACGATCAAAGGCACCGGGCTTCCAAAATGCCCCGAAGTAAAACATAACCCACAAATTACCAATCTTTGAAATAAAAGCATCCCCGGATATTCCTGAATGATGATCTATTACTGGCTGTTCACCGAATCTCTCCCACTTGCTCATATCATCTGAAACGGCCATAGCAATTCGTTCAGCTTTTTCTTTCCCATTCTTGATTTCGGGTTTATTTACGGCATTATAAAACATTATGAAACGGCTACCAAGCGTCCTATCCTTATCTTCGATAATAGTGCTTTTGTACAATTTTTCATTATCATACCAGCGTACATTAGAATCGGTTGGCAGGAGAACAGGATGTTTTAATCTATTCCACTCTTTTGCTTTGGTCAACTGCTGTGTATTCGCTATACCTATGCCTAGCACCCCCTCTTCATACCCTTGGGAGGCTCCGCCTAAGTATGACATCCAGTATTTTCCTTCATACTTTGCAACATTATACTTGCCGCCCCACTCGTAGTTTTGCAATGCGATATACCCGGCTTTTTGATTTGCGTCCCATGTATTTGAAGTGAAAGATAGAATCTTCCCTAACGTTTTCCATTGCAATAAATCTTTGCTTTTTGCAATCCATGTTTCGTACCCTCTTCCATCATAAACAATGTATATCATGTACCATGAATCTTTATAGTTAAAGATACTGGGACTATCAACCATTTTATTTTTACTTTCCGGGACAACGACTAGTCCATATTTATAAGGAGTTTTAATTTCTTCATAGATTTGTCCCATTTCTGTTTTTGACACCTGTTTCGGTTGAGAAAAAAGGATTGCAGGAATCAGTAAGAATATTGTTGTGGTATATGAAAAAAAAAGCTTATTCATTGTTTTGTTCAATTTTTCAAATAGACTTAATCATTAAAAATATTAAGTCGCTTACTTAGTGTTAGATTACTTATTGCATATGCTCCCTGGACTCCCTTAGGAATATTAAATATAAATCCTATTGACACCGTGCTGGATTGGTCAATCTTGAAGTCGATTGTTGGTAAGTCCGTAAGTTCTCTTCTGACAATGGATTCTGATACCTGCGTAAAATCTGGCAATATATTTCCTTTAACCACAGAAAATGCCGCATACCCTTCTCCCCCTCTGGCTTCAGCCACCTCATACCTAGCCCTATAATCTCCCTCTGGAAGGTTTACAACCTGATATATTTTTCCATTCAGTATATCCCTGGTTGTGTAATAATCAAAATTACCAGCACTTATCCAATTTCGATTACCCCAGCATCTAGCGTCTACGCCGCCAAATGCTTTCCCTTGATACTCATGTATTTTAACGACATCATTCACAATCCAGTCCAATGGGGTCTGCTGATACGGATCACATGAAGCAATTGGAGGAGAGTCAGGTGTTATGTTAAAGGGGCTGCTCGTATTCTTCAAATACAACTTTGTAACATCGACATAACTTCCTACGAAGTTCGACACATCCGCAACAATCGAAACCTTAGACATTGTCTCATTAAGTTCATATTTCGAGGGATTAGAAATACGCAAACCTAAGGATAGTTTTTTTTCCAGATTTTCAATGAAAACCGATGCGGGCAGAGTCAGAACAATGGATCTTTGTACGCTACCCTCCGGAATTTTTATTTCTTTACCTAAAGCTTCACCTTCAGTCGTAGTAAGCACGTACTGGTTTAATTTTAACGGAATAGTACCATCCGGCACATTTTCGTTATCAACGGATAACTCAACAGAATACGATTCCGCAACCTGTCGACCTGAACGGCTAACGCCAAAAGCAAAACTTAATGTTTTCTCCTCTTTATTAACCTGCACATTCTCCGGGGTCAAAATTATGGCACCATCGACAGTCTTGGTTATGTAAATTTTGGCCTCACCTGGCTCTAACTCTAATTTATCACACGATGTAAAACTTGACATCAGTAATATAACCAGGGCAAATTTTATGATATTATTATTTTTCATATTCTTTTCTATGTTATACTAATTATTCTACTACCAACCATAGTTTTGAACCAGATTTGGATTCTTCTCCATTTCCGAATTTGGTATAGGGAACAAATAATGTTTATTTTGGAAAATCCGAGTCTGCATTGGAGTACGTTTATAAAACACCGCTACGCCAGCTTCTTCACTATTAGGATGAAAGCCAGACGATTCGAGTTCGGCTTGAGACGGGCGGTTGTTCATACCATGAAGTGTTCTATTATCAACGCCTTTTCTTCCATTATGATCGGCTGCAATCATCCATCTCCGAACGTCCCAAAACCGGTGCCCTTCAAAAGAAAGTTCAACTCTCCGTTCATTTCGAATACGATCACGCATACCTTCTTTAGTATGGTCTTGTGAACGTCCAATAATTGGCAATGCCGGCATATTAACACGGGCCCTAACTGCATTTACCGCCCTATAAACCTCGCTATTGGGTGCTGGCAGATATTCATTCAACGCCTCGGCATAATTAAGATAAATCTCAGCTAGACGAATAACAGGAACATTACGACGGCCAGCTCCTTGTTTATTTAATAAATCTACTTCAGGAGAATTCCACTTACGAAGTCCGTAACCAGTCATATTGTGGGTACCGCTGTTCCACGGCCAGCCGTCTGAGTCATTCGCTTTGTTACCACGACTGCCAAAGTAGGCTAATTTTACAGGGCGCAGGTTTCGGGAAAATACCCAATTTGAATATTGAAAAAATATGGTAGCATAAAAGCGTGGATCTCTATCCTTATACATATTTGACACGTTCACCACGATGGACTCTTCTGCACCGTCCCACATTTTTCCACTCCAAAACCCAGTCTCTTTATATCCGGACATGGGATCATCAATGGGGTAACCGCTTTTTGTCTCATAAGCATCCACCAACTCCTGAAATACACTCATTTTACCAAATCCATTAAATGGATATCCATTTGGTAAATGTCCTTGTTCAAATATATCATCGTTTCCAAGCGTTCTGGCCAATATAGTTTCCTTCCATTCCCTTGAGAAAAACAACTGCGCATAATTATCTACTGGATTTAATGTATTCGGGGTGTATAGATTGTAAACTCCCTGATCAGCCAAGTCTAACAATTCCTTTGCAGCATTGGCGGCAAGGATCCATTTTTCATTATTATATCCCTGGCTAAAGAGCTTCTTACTATCTTTATTATTTATTCCATTATATAATGTGTTGCCGTTAAAAAGTGGACTTGCGGCAAGTAGCAGCGCTTTACCCTTTAAGGCGATAGCAGCACCAGTAGTAATCCTGCCGGTCTGACTTGGCTCATCACTAAACTTATCTTTCAGCGCTAACTTACTTTCATCACATTCATCTACAATGAATTTTACAATTTCATCCACAGAATTTCTGGGAATATGAGTTACAGAAGGTTCATTGATATCTGTGAAAGCAGCAGTTACTAAAGGAACTGCCCCATACCGTTTCAGAAGGTCAAAGTAAAAGAAAGCTCGAAGAAAACGTGCTTCGGCCTTGAAGCGGGTAATTCTTGATCCATAATATTCTTGCTGATCACCTAAAAGTGGTACTTTTTCTATATTCTCGATAAATAGATTCGCTTTCCGTATATCCTGATAACGACCTTCCCAATTTCCAAACGGATTGTCTGTTGGCCCCCAACTACCAAAATTATATTTCCATGATGGCTGTTGTGCGTTTTCCCAGTGGTGCCAACTTTCATCCGATGCTCCCCATAACTCGTCAGACATTTCATTTGGCATAGCCATATAAAGGCGTGCCAGTGCTGACTCTGCATTTTTGATATTGGCCCAGACATCTTCTTCTGTCACAACTTCCTTTGGTACTATGTCTAGATATTTTTTGCATGAGGCAGAAAATATCAAAATAACTATAGCGATGTAGTGAATCTTTTTCATTGCTCTTCAAATTTAAATTAGAAAGTGAAATTAAAACCGAAATTATAGATCTGCTGCTGAGGATATCCTCCAGTGCCGTCCGGGATTTCCGGATCAAAGGTTTCAATACTACTCCAAGTCATTAAATTAATCCCGTTCAAATACATTCTTGCTTGTGAAATTCCTACTTTCTTAGTTAATAGTTTCGGAAAAGTGTAGCCGATTTCTAGATTTTTCAAGCGTACATAATCACTTTTACGGTGCCAAAAGTCGGAAATACGATAGTTATTTGCGTTATCATTTGATGTCATCCTCGGATATAGGGCATTCACATCCGGGTTATCTGCACTGAAGTAATTTCCTTTTACCTCCGCCAGAACTCCTGAAAAACGACTGAACGGGTAGGTAGCCCCTCCTCCATAATACACAGTACCACCAAATGCGCCTTGAAACAGAACACTTAGATCCAATCCCCGATAGTTGAAGCCAACGGCCATTCCGGCCATTTGTTCCGGAATGGGAACCTCTCCCAAAAACCCGTGATCCTGATCATCAATCTGTCCGTCGCCGTTTAAATCGAGATATTTAATGTCACCAGGTTGCACAGGGCCAAAATGTTGTGTCGGACTGCTCGCTATATCTTCCCAGTCTTTAAAAAGACCTATTGCACTCAGGCCCCGATGTTCAAATATTCGCGTTCCTGTATTTGCCGCCCATATTCGTTCCATGAACGCTGGCTCAGCTATTTCGATAATTTTATTTCTTGAAAAAGTATAGTTTCCCCGTACAAAATATCCGAATCTATCAAAATTTTTCTGATGAGTTAATACCGCTTCAAACCCTTTATTGTCTACTATTCCAGCGTTTATCGTCGGCAGATTTGACATTCCGACAGTACTAGGAATGGTTAGAGGCTGTGTCAATATTTGATCCCGTCTTTCTTGGAATACATCAACTTCAAACTTTAAAGCGTTATTCAATAATCCCAAATCAACTCCCAGGTTATATTTCTTTGCCCTTTCCCAAGTTACGTTCGCATTACCAGCTGCACTTTCCTCAGCACCGCTATAGAATGCTCCATTGTCATTTACACCAAATCTATACCCACCAGCTGCAAGGCTCCATTTTCCCTGATACATAAAACGCTGCCCAGATCTGTCATTTCCAACAACACCTGCAGATGCCCTGATCTTGAGTAAACTCACAGCAGGAAGATTATTCTTCATAAAGTCTTGATTAGATACAAGCCATCCTGCAGAAAATGCAGGAAAGAAACCGAATCTCTTCCCGGCAGGAAAATTTTCTGACCCGTTGTATCCAAAATTAAACTCAGCAAAATAGCTATCGTTATAAGAGTATGCTGCCCGTCCTACCAGTCCCTGGTACTTGTAAGGTAAACCACCAATTGCATTGGCTGTTCCTCCTCCGACATTGTCCATATAACTTTGTTGGGTATAGAGCACTAATCCTTTTACATCATGCTTTTGGAAACGGCGATCATAATTTAAAAAAAGCTCTACGACCGTTTTCTTATTACCATTTGCGTTTACATCATAACCAAGTGTATTGGTGCCATCAGATAACTTTGTGTAGCTTCCCTGACTAAGGTCCGTTTCGGCTTCATCAATGTTATATTTATATGTAAATATTCCTTTAGCCCGTGTTACGTTGCGATAGCTGAGTGCATCAAATGATAATCGTCCCCTTACACTTAAGCCATCGGTTACCATAGGTAGCCGTAAGTTGAACCCCGTGGTTGCCTGTAATGTATTTTCAAAAAATCGTTGGTATCCAGACTCGGTAAGCATGCCATAAGGGTTCATTGTGAGTGACGGACTTCCAGGAATAGATCCATCTGGATTTGTATTTGGATACCACCATGGAGGTGTTGATTTTAGACGATACCACAAATCAGCGGAACTCGCATTTGGATAGTTGCGTTCTCGTATTATACCGCCAAGATTTAGCTCCATATCCAAGTTTTTAGATAAGGATAGATCTATGTTAGCCCGGAAGTTGTAACGATCTAGTTTCGCCTGTATATTATAATCTTTTATCTTGTCTTCGTATTTATATAATCCATTCTGCTCCATATAGGATGCAGATACAAAATATCGCACAAAAGAATTCGACCCGTTTACATTTAAATTTGATTGGTTCATAAAAGAGTACGGCTTAATTAACTCATCTAACCAATTAACATTCGGATACAAATATTCATAAGTGGGATTATCCCTGCTTCTAAATTTGCTGATATACTCATCGGTATACTGACTAGCATTGCTTCCATCATTTACAAGACCTTCTCGATATAAGTGTAATGCATCATAGGAATCGAGATATTCCGGCAGCCTTGTAGGGGTTTGGATATTTGCCTGGGTACTTACATTAATTTGGGGTTCTAGCTCCGTTCCCCTTTTTGTCGTTACAAGTATAACTCCATTTGCTCCCCTAACTCCATATATCGCAGTAGAAGAAGCATCTTTTAAAATTGTAATGCTTTCGATTTCATTCGGATCAATATTATCAAATGCTCTTTCAACTCCATCGACCATAATTAGTGGACTTTGTGCAGAGCCATAGGTACCAAATCCTCTAATCCAAATATTTGCAGCGTCAAAACCAGGTTCCCCCCCCCTTTGAACAGAAATCAATCCTGGAAGACGGCCGGCAAGCGCATTAGAAAGGTTTGCTACCGGACTTTGCAGAAGTTGCTTCGAACTGATAGAAGCTACTGCACCCGTTGAGTTCAACCGTTTCTGAGTACCATAACCAACCACTACTACCTCCTCGAGTTCCATTAAATCTTCTTTTAACACTAAATCTAATGAGTCAAGGTCTTTGTCTACATTTAACGTTTCTGTTATATATCCAACCATCGAAAAGACGAGCACTTCTGAATGATCTTTAAGTAAATTTATCCGATATCTCCCTTCGCTATTGGTTAATGCACCTTTTCCCGACGATGTTACTGTAACAGTTACTCCTTCTATACCCTTTCCGGATTTATTCGTGACTAACCCAGTAAGCGTTCTTTCATCTTCTTTATCACTTTTGCTATTAATGTTCTCTCTGAATTCAGACTTCTTATTATTTTTAGCATTTATGACTACCGTTTTATCGTCAATTGAATAGGTCAGGCCCGTGCCATGAGTAACCTTATCTAATACTTGTCTTAAAGGAGTGTTCTTAAAATCTACATCAATCTCCGGAAGGTTTTTAAATTCTGATGTGGTAATAAAAATACCGTAACCGGTTTGTGTTCTAAGCTCGTCGAATAGCCGATCAATTGTTACACCTTTTTTAGTAAACGTTATTCCTTGTCCGAAAGAAGCCGCATTCACTTGTACCAGTGATATCGTTAATATGATAATGGTTAACCTCATTATTAAAAGTAATTTTTTGAAACTGTCTGGTGGGGCACTAAAAATTCGAGTATAAATTTTATACATTTGATTGTCTGTTATGGATGCTGTGACAGTTTCGAAGGCTAGAGCACGTCATCCAGTTCATGAAATAATTGTTAATTAACGATTTGTAAATGCAGACATTAAGGACTTCGACTTTGGAATCGGGGTCCTTTTGTTTAAGCATTCATCCAATTACATGTCAGGAATTTTTTTTCGATCTTTCATCAATCTTAGTTTGGTTAGTTAATTATTTGGTTGGCTATTTTACTAGATAGTATCTTTTGGCCTTTCTTAAGCCCTAATGTTTTATTTTTATAACTTTTATTGTATTTCCTTTTATCTCAAATCTGACAGTTCCTCCGCGCTCGATAGTCTTTAGAACTAGTGAAATACTATCAAAGCGATTAAAATCTCCAAAGAAAGTCCCATTCTTTGCTTCTGGACCATCATACTGAATATCAACATTATACCATCTGGATATCTTTCTCATGACGCTTTCTAAATCTTCATTATCGAAAGCGAAAAAACCACTTTTCCATGCGATGGCTTGTTTAGGATCAATATTCTTAATATGTATCTCGGTGTTATTAAGAATAGCCTGCTGATTGGGTTTCAATATTTTGCTCATTCCATTTGTAGATATCTTAACGGACCCCTCTACTAAAACTGTCCTGGTCAGCGGTTCATCGGTGTAAGCGTTGACGTTAAAATGAGTACCTAAGACTTCTATCTCCTGCTTGTTTGTATTAACCACAAATGGATGATCTTTATCTTTTGCTACTTCAAAATAAGCTTCACCAACTAGTTTTACATTTCTAACTCCACCTTTACTAATGGCAGTAAAATAACTCAAGCTTGATGCAGCATTAAGCCAAACTAATGTTCCATCAGGCAAACGTACCTGATAGGTTTCCCCCTTAGCAGTAGATAAAGTATTCACTTGGTTTACTTTAGATCGGCTCGTACCTATTGTGTTATAGATAATTTGCCCTTCCGCGGTTTTAATAATACTTAGTCCTGCTTCTTTAGCCACTTCACCATTTAGATTATCAGATAGAATTATCTTTTTACCATCAGCTAAAGTTAAAGTGGCGCTATTTTTTCCAGAAACTATAGCTGTGTTGTAAGAAACATTTTTCAATGTTGTCCCTTGGCGTAAGAAATAAGACAATCCGGCCGTAACAATAATTAACATTGCAGCAGCAACTGTAATGCTTACACATAAACTTTTTTTAGTGAATCTATTCTGAGATTGGACACTGATATACTCAAATATTTCTTTTGACTTATTATTTTTTAAATGTATTTTATCTTCTCCAGCGATCGCATCCCAATTCATATCCATAAGTTCGATCAAATAAGAATGTGTTGTAACATCATCTAATAGTGCATTCCATTCATCAAATTCCTTCGTGGAAAGTGCATCTTTTAGAAATTGCCTATGTAAGTATGTTATTCTTTCTTTGTCCATTGTTTTTGTAGTATAATACTAGTGTGTGTAGTACGAAATACTATCCTTTTTATAAAGACGTGCGGGAGACAAAATGTGGGTAATTAACAATTGTTTTATTTTACTAATTTGAATATAACCACATCACCAGGTTCAACGATAATTGTTTCCGATTCTTTAGAATCAACAGATGAACCATCTTTTAAAATTCTCTTCACTCCGAGTTCGCACCCGATCGTAAGTCTCATTGTGTCAGTTAAATTTCGATTTACAACAACGAAATAGGAATCCATCCCCTTATCCAAAACTGCTACAACAGCGCCCATTCCTGCTGTAGTAAAGTTTTTAATTGATTTCGGAAGTTCTGAAAATCGTTTTGTACCCATAGGGATATCTGTTCCAGTATGAGCAACAGACACCAATTTAGCTCCTAAAAAAACTTGAGAAAGATTTTTGATTTCCTCATTTACAGTTTTTAACAAGTCATAAACGCCTGTTCGTCTACCATCAATTGTAACTGGCGCATTATTGAAATCATAACCCCCGGGATCATGAATAGTCCAGTAAGTAAAGTATTGAATCCCTTGCGCTCCATAAGCCAGGTTACTAAATACTTGTAATCTTAAGGCAGCTAGTGTAGGTATAGGGTATACCGAGTGGGCAACAGTAAGAGCAAACGCCCAAAACGGCTTATTAGATTTTTTTGATTCATTTGCAAAGACTTCCAGGTTTTGGTACCATTCACTCCTAACCGATACATTGGTATTACCGATTATGGGATAATGATCGAATGAAAGAAGATTTACCGGAACTTCCCGTATAAATGTCTGAACATATTCGAGATAAGAATTTACACCCAGAGATATTTCAGAAGCATAATTTGGAAAGACATTCACATAGAAAAGATGCTCATTGTCGATTGCCTTTATTCTTCTTGTCAGTTCTCCTATTTTAGCGAATTTGTTTCTCGACGGCTCATCTCCGAGATAATAACCGGCGAGCGCTGGATGGTTCATAAATCGTTTAGCAATCCCTTCAGGATCAGTATAAAGCTCAGGACAGGAAACGAACAACTTGACCCCTGTGTTATGTGCTACATCCAGAGCTTTTTCCATCGACTCAGCACTAGATATAACATTGTAGCTATGAGTTAGTCCAGCGCTGCGAAATTCCTGGTACCTAGCCATGGTAGTCTGGCTTTCAATAACCCCTACGAAAGCCATGGTTGGAATTTGCTCCTGAAATACAGGTATCTCCGGTGCGATAACTTCGGGTAATTTGGTGTCCTTAAAGAGTGCCTTACTTTTATTACAGCTCTGGTTACTAAGTCCAACACAAATAAAAATCAAAAGTCTGAATAATAACATTTTCTTTTTCATTAGTGATCAGATTTAATTTGAAAAGTTAATTTAAATTGTACTCACCGCTCAATTCTTTAGCGATGCGTTGCTTGTATAATACATGATGTAATTCTTTTAACTTTTCAACCGGGATTTTAGTAACCTTCCGGTCATATGTCATCAAACCATTTACTTCAATTTCCACATCAGTAATCTGTGTGTAAACTGCCGCAGATAAACCATGCTTAATTAAGTTTTCCAAATTCGAGATAAGTACCGCGTATCGGTTTAAAAGTTCTTGTGGCGTTTTAAAACTTTGATACCCCCAGTTACCCTTTTCTAACCATGTGTGCCCATCAATCGGCAAGCCTAAGCCCCCAAATTCACCTAAAGCAAGTACCTGCTTGGCACCAAAAACAACTGGATTAGGCATTGCAGGCTCTGGATAGTTATGTAAATCAGCAACATGACCAACTGGAAAGAAGTTCCCACCACTTGCACTATTTACTAATCTTGACGAATCTTTTCTAATCGTCCATTCGGTAATTTCCTTAGTCTTAAATTGTCCCCATGCCTCATTGAAAGGCACCCACATTACAATACTGGGAAAATGATGAAGGGCTTCCATAATCTTTTCCCATTCCGTTTTATAATATTTTTCGGATAAAGAGGATCTTTGCTTATCCAATGGCTTACCTGATATTTGTCCCAGTCTCTGTTCCCATTCATACGGAAATATATCACCACTCGGCATATCTTGCCATACAAGCATGCCAAGCTTGTCACAATGGTAATACCACCGGGCTGGTTCAACTTTAATATGTTTTCTTATCATATTGAATCCCATCTCTTTGGTTTTGACGATATCAAATTCCAAAGCTTGGTCTGTAGGTGCTGTATATAATCCATCTGGCCACCACCCTTGATCTAAGGTGCCGTACTGAAAAAGAAATTTATCATTCAACATGATACGCTGAATACCATCCGTATCTTTTCCCATACTGATTTTACGCATGGCAAAATACGAGGTTATCTCATCTACGGACTTCCCATTCCTTATTAGCGAAACTTTTAAATCATAAAGAAATGGATCCTCCGGACTCCATAATTTTGGATTCAAAATTGGAAGCTTCGCTGCCAAACCCGCATCAATAGTAACTTCCCCGACGTTTTTCTTATTTTCGAAAGCTGATATTTGCACCATATCACCTGGCCGCGGGTTCTTGAAAAGAACATTTATGTTCAATAACTGATTGTCCAAATCAGGTGTTTGTATGATTTTGGATATATACGATTCTGGAACTGCTTCCATCCAAACAGTTTGCCAGATACCAGTGACAGATGTATACCATATACCTTTTGGATCCTTTGTTTGTTTACCTACCGGTTGTTGTCCATCATCCGTTGGATCAAATACCCTTATGACGACTTCCTGATTTTTTCCCTTATTGAGATAAGCACTAATGTCAAATGAAAAAGGATCATAACCGCCAGCATGCTCACCCACTTTTTTCCCATTCACAAAAACAATGCATTTCCAATCTATCGCTCCAAAATGAAGTAGAAGTTTTTTATTACGCAGTTTAGATAGAACTTCTACTTTAGTTTTGTACCAAAGAACTTTATCTTTTCCTACGGTTTTAGCTACTCCGGAAAGTGCGGATTCAATTGGATAGGGCACGAGTATTTTGCCGTCAAACACTAAAGGGACGTTGACCTGATCCTCTGAAGTTATCGCATACTGCCACAGGCCATTGAGATTTTGCCAGCTTCCATCCCTTACCAGTTGAGGTCTGGGATGTTCGGGCAAGGGGCGTTCCGGATCTACCTGCTTCGCCCATTGGGTCATAATTTTACCTTCTACAGGCTTCCACTCCAATTTTTGCGCAAAAAGGTTTAAATTGAGGAGAGATAATATTAATACAAAAAAAGAATGTTTAGACATGAGATGTTTGAGTGGTTAACGGCTTAATGTGTTGATTGGTGATTTAGCAATTTTCTATTTGACGCGATACTGGAATTCATATTTTCCTGATCCAATTGTTAGTATTGATGTCTTTGGGTGTAATTGAACGACTTTCCCAGACTCTTTAATCGATTCGGCACCAACATTGGGAAAGTTGACGTGCGCAACCGTGTTTACGGGCACTTCAATGTTCATAGTCATATATCCTTCTGTGAGTTTCCAGGAGGAAGCAATTTTACCATATATCGATTCCAATTCTGCTTTAGCAAAAGTGAGTCCCCCTCCTATTTTGGGGGCTATATCAAATTCTTTATAACCAGCGAATCCTTCATGTTGATTAATACCTGTGATATTTCTATACATCCAATCTCCAATAGCTCCATAAGCATAGTGATTAAAAGAATTCATTTCTTTTGACTGGAAGGATCCGTCAGTTCGGATACCGTCCCACCGCTCCCAAATAGTAGTAGCTCCCATTTTCACAGGATACAACCATGAAGGATATGATTCTTGCATTAAAATTTTATAAGCAAGATCATTATGACCAAAACGAGTCAATACATGGCATAGATAAGGTGTACCCAGAAAGCCCGTAGATAAATGATTTTTATATTCAGTTATATTTGCAACTAACCGTTCAACGGCCTTTTCCCTATTATCTTCCGGTAAAAGATTGAAATGTAAAGCCAATACATAGGCTGTTTGAGTATTTGAGATCAGAGCCCCTGATTCACTTATAAATTCCTTTACAAAAACGTCTTTTACCCGTTTTAAAAGAGCGGTATATATTTGAACATCTTTCTCTTCTCCTAATATTTGAGCTGTATTTAGAACTATTTGGATGCTATTAGCATAAAATGCCTGTGCAATAAGCGTTTTATCTGTAAAAGCTGGATCAAAGTCCCAAACATCTTTAGGCAAAAAATATAGCCAATCTCCATGATGCCAACTTTTATCCCAAAGGTTATTTGTACTTCGGCTGTCAATGAAATTTACCCACGCCTTCATTGAATTGTATTGGTTTAATAAGATAGCCTTATCGCCATATACGTTATAAAAATCCCAAGGCACTATTGTAGCCGCATCGGCCCATCCGGCCGAGCCAGCACTTCTCTCGCTCTTTCCCCAAATGTTAGGAACAATTTGAGGTACTGAACCATCGTCCTGTTGATCAGCTTTTAGGTCCAGTAACCATTTTGCAAAAAAACCAGACACATTCATATTATAGGCAGCAGTTTTAAAAAAAACCTGGGCATCACCTGTCCATCCCAAACGTTCATCTCTTTGGGGACAATCGGTTGGTACATCTAAAAAATTTCCCTTCTGGCCCCATTGAATATTATGTTGAAGCTGATTTAATAAAGTATTGGAAGTATTAAAAAAACCTGTAGGCTTCATAGCACTATGAATTACAACAGCTTCAATATTATCCTTAGTTATGATATCGATTGTACCTTCTATTTTAACATATCGAAATCCTTGGAAACTAAAGTGTGGTTGGTATATTTCTTCACCATTGCCTTTTAAATAGTATGTTATTTTCTGTTTAGCAGATCTTAAATTTTCTGTATAAAAATTGCCTGCCTTATCCAAAACTTCTGCATGCGAAATGATGATTGAATCACCGCGTTTGCCATCAATTTTAAACCTAACCCAGCCAACCAGGTTTTGACCGAAATCAATTACTTTTTCACCATTCGGTGTTAAAAGAACATTTACGGGTTTTAATATTTCATGTTGTTTTACAGGCGCAGCAACGCTTGTTACAAGGCTGTTAAATGCTAAGGATGAATCCACTTGAGCTTTTTTTAAGCCGTGATCACTGAAGCCGGGAGAAGACCACTCTTTAATCTCTCTCCTCGCATCGTATATCTCGCCATCATATAGCTCAGAGATTAAAATCGGACCATCTATAGTAGTTCTCCAACTATTATCAGATAAAATTCGCTCACGTTGGCCATTCTCATACTCAATTTCTATTTGGGATAACAAAGCAAGTCGATCGCCATATTTGATTCCGCCTGCTAATTTTCCTGCAAACCAGCCCTTTCCCAAGGTTACTCCAATAGCATTACCTCCTGGCCGCAACATCTTTGTTATATCATAAATTTGATATTGCAATCTTTTATGATAACTGGTCCACCCAGGCGTAAAGTAATCCTCTCCTACTCGTTTTCCATTTATTTCAGCTTCATATAACCCATGAGCGGTAATGTATAATCTTGCTTTTTTTATCTTTCTGTCAAGATTAAATTCTTTTCTAAACATTGGCGAAGCATTGTTTTCTTGATTTTTTTCCCCAATAATCCATTTGGCATGCCAGTCACTTTTATTTAGCAATCCCATTTCCCAAAAGTTCACTTCACTCCAGGAAGATATATTTCCCTTATTATCCCAAACCCTAACCTGCCAATAATATCGTGTTCCGGATGTTAATTCTTTACCTGTAAACGGAATATAAACAGATTGGTCACTCATCACCTTTTCCGATTCCCAAATAACGTTTTTACGAGTAGCCAGATCTTTGGGATCAGTACTTACCCTTATTTCATACGCTACTTGTAGAATTCCCTTGCCAGAAGATTGAATTTTCCAACTTAAACGCGGGAATTTAACATCGACATCAATTGGATTAGTTTTATACTCAGAAGTTAAATCTAGCGCAATCAGTTTCTGGGCTGAAGTAGAGTTGAAACTGAGGCTAAAAAAGATGGATGATAAAAAGAAGGAACGAAATCTTGACATGATAAAATTTAAGTGTTTTGTCCAATATAATTTGTGATTCGATTAGTATTGAAGCACGCCAATCATTGCGCCTTTTTTACATGGACGCTCTGGAAACTAAAAGTGGGTAATGGAAACTAAAATAATCCTGAGAATATGAATATTACTACGTATCAGTACGTTTGCTAACGTAGATACGCAAGAACTTCAAGGCAAGCTTCATATGGGTACGAACTGTGAGGGGGGACAAATTAAGTTTTTCAGCCACTTCATTATTTTTAAATCCCTGTTGTGCACAAAGTTGATAAACTAATTTTTGTTGATTAGGGAGATGACTTATAGCCTGATTTAATACTCTCCTTGTATCATTTAGCAAGATTTGTTGTTCAGTTTCATTATGACTTTCTTGCCAATTTGAAGTATTAACATAATTTGCTTTCGCTTCCCGAGCGCGATGACGAAGAATATCAAGTGCGCGATTGCGGGTAAGTGTTTTTAGATAGCTTTCCAAATTGTTAATTTTTGAAATCTCTTTACCAAGCTGCCATAACTTCAAAAATATTTCCTGTACCACCTCTTCTGCTTCCATTTCAGATTTAAGATACCATAATGAAAATGTATACACGCTTTCATGAAACTTGTTAAAGATCAATTCGAAAGCATAGGATTCACCTTCAGCAATTCTGATTAACAGTTCAGTTTCATTGTAAAGGGGCTTAGTTTCCTTGGTTATCATGCTATAATTGATGTTATGTGTTTTTTTATTGTTGTTTAGCATATAAAAAAACAAGTTTCATAAAGCAAATTGACTTATGTTTTGCGATGGATCTGTTTAATATTTAGTTACCTGATCTTTTACATATCCTTTGAGTTTCCATATTTCTTCTATATTGGACAACCTACTGCGAAAATCAAGATAACTGGTTTTCTTTTCTGGCGCTACCCAACCCGTTTCTGCAAAAGCAGCAATACGGGGAAATGTCTGAAAGTAAAGGCGCTCTGAGGTTGGTGTAAATTCGCCCCACATCTGGCACCCTAATCCCAATATCTTATTTTTATTTGCCGATGATACTCCATCGGGTATGGGCTTAAAAGAATACGCTTTTTCAAACGAAGTGGTCTCGTAAGGATAATCCAAATAAGTATGCATGCGATCTGAATTGACGACATCATAGCCCTGTTGAATTGCCTTATTTACCAGGCTAACATCTCCATCCCAGAACTGAACAAGACTACCTTTGGCCAGTGTTTCAGACTTCCCAGCCTCAATATGCGCCTCATTTCTTACATTATCCCCGGTAATCTCATTCCATCCGATCATACGATAACCCTTTGAAGAAATATATTTAGACATTCGATTGATCGCCCAAATTTGCAAATCGGCATAGGTGGGTATATTATTCGCTTGCATAAATACATTTATTCCTTCGGATTCTTTCCAGTGGGCATAATTTGCTTCATCCCCACCGATATGGATGATTCCGCCGGGGAACAAACTGATGACTTCATCCAGCACATCATGAAGGAATTTTTCAACCTCAGGGTCGGTAACATTATACAGGTCTCCTAAAATACCCACATTCTTTTGACGACTACTTGCACCTAACCAGGGATAGGCATAAATAGATGCTGATGCATGGCCTGGCACTTCAATTTCCGGGATAATACGAATACCGCGTTCATCAGCATAAGACACAATTTCACGAATTTCCTCCTGTGTGTAATATTGCCCCGGACGCTTATCATAGAGGCTATCCCACTTAGCTGGCGTGATATTCTTAGTCATGTGAGTATAGTCCCCTTTTGACGATACTGCTGTAAGCAAAGGATATTTCTTAATTTCCATACGCCAGGCAGGATCATCTACCAAATGCCAATGAAAAGTATTTAATTTAAGCCGAGCCATTTCATCCAGTAAACTTTTCACCGTTAATTTCCCATGAAAATGTCGACTTTCATCAAGCATATATGCTCGCCATCCGAATGCAGGTTTATCATGTACAGTACAAACAGGAAAAGTTGTATGCTGGTCTCCTATTATTGCCAGTTGCCTGATAGTTTGCAAAGCGTGCAGCAGTCCATTTCTACCAGATGAACTACCTATGATTTTATTTTTCCCTTTTAAGCCTACCTGTAAATGATAGGATTCATCCGTATGTTCATTTTGTGGATTATTTAATTTCAGGACAATAACTGCATTTTTTTCTGTGATGGCCCATATAGGGTGTATACCAATTTCCCTAAATAATTCTTCAGCATAGATTTTACTAACACCTGAACGGGGATCTATAAAAATCTTTGTAGCGTTTTGAATTTTGACAATGCCATCATAAACTTGAAGTTCAGCTGGTTGAGGAATCAACCTAATTACATTCTGCTGCGCGTAGCTTTTCGTAGCTGAAAGTATAAACAGCAGAAACACTACATGGCGTATTCGGACTGCAATTGTATTGGCTTTCTTATTTCTATTTTTGATTTCGATAGAATTATATCTCATAAGTCATTGTTTTTTATTTTATGGAACTAATCATACGTAATAAATATCTGGCAGTGTGGCTTCTATCAGGAATTGACAAGACAAAAAAAATTCTACTGAATTATTGCAACCCCCTTAGGAGCACCGATCTCTGTTTTTATTTTACCATTAGCCAGTTTAATATGTCTGATGTTCACTGTACCACATGGTTTAGCGTATGTTTCTTCAATAAATTTCCGGTCACCTACATGGGGTTGATTATTTTATACTGCTTCCAAAACTTTGACGCCAAGAACATGTTCTGTTAACCATGCTGTAGGCCCGGAGGCTTAACCATGACATAAGCATGCCTCCCCACTCAAGCGTTGAAGTTCAACACATCCGTATTACACCAATCTCACCCTGATGATTTTCTGACATAGCTTTTGCTTTTTGCATGTAATACCCATTACGGTGTAGCTTCCATCAAAAAAATCAGATTGTCTAAAGTAAACACTTGTACGCCACCATGGCAACCGGCACCGTCCTGTAATATTTACTTATGGTTAACACTACTTAAAATGAGTGCTTTTTTGCTCCTGTTATTCATCCTCGAATGAGAATTATTCCTCAGCTGTTATTATCAGATGATCCTGCATGAGTCAATTTATTAGTTAATTGTGTGTTTAAAGACCAGAAGAACGGGGGATGTAATTCCTAAAGTTTGGAAAGTTGAAGACGGCACAATTGATATACCAGCCAATCAAGACAGTGCATAACAGTTAGTAAGGATGCCTTTTCTATATTCGTTTCACCAGTTATAACAGGATTTGACTGATGATAAGCGGAAAGCTGGCAGGTATCCGGCAAATTTATCTCTTTATAATACATTACAGAACAATTGACATCAGTTATGAAAAAGTATCTTTTACTGTTTACAGTTATAGCATTATTTACTGCCACAAGTGAAGCGCAGCTGCCGAAACCATTTTCAAAGGAGCGGTCGGCCCAGGCCCGCAGCGACGCTACCGTACGCCGGTATTTACCGCCAACACGGATAGTTTGGAGATCAGAGAATTCGTCAACAAATATTACCAATGAAAAGGTTTTGTTAAAGCCGGGTACCGGACAGGCAGACCTATCCGGTAAAAATTTGTGTGTATTGACCAATACAGGAAAAGGCCAACCAGGTTTATTATTTGATTTTGGGAAAGAATTACATGGAGGGCTGCAGCTGATCACAGATCAGTCTAACGGTGGTAAGCCTGTACGTGTAAGGCTCCGCTTTGGCGAATCAGTAGCAGAGGCAATGTCTGATGTGTCTGATACTGCAAAAGGTGCCACTAATGATCATGCCATGCGCGATTTCATAGTTTCGTTGCCCTGGCTTGGCAGCCTTGAGGTGGGCAATACAGGGTTCAGATTCGTACGTATCGATCTGGTTGACGATAACACCGAACTGAAATTGAAAGAAGTAAACGCCATTTTTATCTTCAGGGATATTCCATATATCGGCTCTTTTAACAGTAGTGATACATTATTAAATAAAATATGGTTAACAGGCGCCTATACGGTGCATCTTAATATGCAGGATTATTTGTGGGACGGCATCAAACGAGACCATTTAGTATGGGTCGGCGATATGCACCCCGAAACATCAACCATTGCCGCCGTATTTGGGTATAACGATGTGGTGCCAAAAAGCCTGGATTTCGCCCGTGACATTACACCATTACCTGAATTTATGAACGGAATGGTTTCTTACTCTATGTGGTGGGTTATTATCCATCACGATTGGTACCAGCAAACAGGCAATATCAAATACTTAGAGGAGCAGAAGGATTACTTAGTAAAATTACTGAGCCTGTTAAGTACTAAAGTTGACGCTAATAATAGAGAAGCCCTTGATGGCGGGGTGCGTTTTTTAGATTGGCCGTCAACACCAAATGAAAAAGGCATTCATGCCGGTTTACAAGCGATGCTGGTCATGACGTTGGAAAACGGCGCTAAACTTTCAAAAATTTTAAATGAACCCGAAACCGCTAAAAAATGTGAAGATGCTGTAGCGAGATTAAAAAAGAACGTACCTGACGCCAACGGATCAAAACAGGCGGCTGCTTTACTTGGACTCGCAGGTTTAATAACACCCCAGGAAGCAGATAGAGCGCTGTCAGTTGACGGCGTACATAACTACACGACATTTTTTGGCTATTATATGCTGCAGGCCCGGGCAAAAGCAGGCAGCTACCAGGGCGCCATGAATGATATTAAAAATTACTGGGGGCCCATGCTGAGCTTAGGTGCAACAACCTTTTGGGAAGACTTTAACATTGACTGGTTACCAAACGCCTCAAGGATTGATGAACTTGTACCACCAGGCAAAAAAGATATACATGGTGACTATGGCGCGTACTGCTATAAAGGTTTCAGGCATAGCCTGGCCCATGGCTGGGCATCGGGCCCAACCCCGTGGTTAACTGAGCATGTGCTTGGCATTAAAATTATAGAACCAGGTTGCAAGGTCATCAAAATTGAACCGCATCTTGGCGATCTTGAATTTGCGGAAGGTACCTTTCCCACACCTTATGGTATCTTAAAAGTAAAACACGTTAAGGCACCTAACGGAAAAATAACTACCTCGTTTGTTGCACCTAAAGGCGTAAAAATCATTCAGTAAGATATAATATGAACAAATGCTTGTCATGCTGGTTCATTTTACCGGTTTAAGCTAAGAAATAAAATCAAACCTTGACTTAGCAGCACCAACGTATTGAGAACAGGCAGGACTTGAACCGTATGCCAGGTCTAAATACTAACTACTAACTACTATTTTCAAATGAAAAACAAGATCGTTAAATTTTTTGCATCTGAACTTTTCCTGCTAGCTGTGTTTTGTAACGCGGCAGCTGCGCAGGAAGAAGTGCCATTGTATACAAGAGAAATTCCAAACGCTATCAAGGTTAAAAACGAAGAAACCAAAAACTCAGCCGGGTTTCTGATCAATGTATCGCAACCTACGTTAAAAATATATCTTCCGTCTGCAGACAAGGCTAATGGCACGGCTGTCGTAATATGTCCCGGTGGCGGCTACAGTGGGCTAAATATGGGAATGGAGGGCTACGACGTAGCGGAGAAATTTAACAAGATCGGCGTTGCTGCCTTTGTTTTAAAATACCGCTTGCCGAATGACAAGTACATGGTCGATAAATCGGCAGGGCCTTTGCAAGATGCTCAGCAGGCCTTACTCTATGTGCGAAAAAACGCGCGGCAACTCCGTATCGATCCGTCAAAGATAGGTATAATGGGATTTTCGGCAGGTGGCCACTTAGCAGCCACGACAGGGACTCACTTTAAGATCGTTCAAGTTGAAAATACTGAAAATATCAGCGTGCGGCCCGATTTCATGATACTGGTCTACCCGGTAATAAGTTTCACAGATTCTTTAACTCATAATGGATCGCGGGAAAGCCTGATAGGCATAAACCCCAATGCGGAAAGTGTGGTGCGGTTTTCAAATGAATTGCAGGTCACCGCAGATACGCCTCCTACCTATCTGATCCACGCTGGCGACGATGGATTGGTAACCGTAAAAAACAGCATCGCGTTTTATACCGCTTTACAAAGCCATAAAGTGTCTGCCGCATTGCATATTTTTCCTGTCGGTCAGCATGGCTTTCCGTACGAGCCTGCTCATTCTGGCTGGTTTAACTATTGTTCAGAATGGTTGAGGGAAAATGCATGGCTCAGTCCTCAAAAGCTAAAGTAAAAGTGTATATCCTCAAATACAAGCTGACTTGATCATGTATATCGTTTCTGAAAATCAGGAATTTACAAGGAAGCCCTTAAAGTAAGATAAAACGGCACTTCTGTATGTTGTTTGCTTTTTTCAAGTATCATTTCAGCAGCCAGTTCCCCTAATTTGTTAAAGTCTGTAGAAATGGTGGTTATACCGTTCAGAATAAATTTTTTCAACGGTGTTTCATTGTATGAGATCACCCCCACGTCTTTGCCTATATTTAATTTAAGGGAAAGTATACGCTCAATTAATATAACCAGATCATCCTCCATTAAATTAATAAAAACTTCGCCGGGATTGATAGGCTCTTCAGCTATATTACTTACCACCTGGTGCGTGAAAGCATATTGCTGGCAAAATCTGTAAAAACCCCTCACTATTCCGCTGGGGAAATAACTGCGCTCGGGAAAAATAATTTTGATAGTATGATATTTACTTAGCTGCTCTCTGGCCTGGTCAAGCGCATCATAAATATCCTTTTCGAAATTTTGGTAAGCAGCCGCATATTCACCTTCAATGCCTGAAAGTTTTTTATCAAGGATCACCAGCTTTTCTTTTGGAATCGTATTGATAATTTCATGGGCATTCTCACCTCCTTCTAAAAAATGCGGTATGATTACAAAATGCGAATAATTTTTCTCCTTGCTGTTCAATAGCTTTTTGAACAATGAAAAATTATTGTTGTAGATGTAAAAATCTACTGCAACATTGTCTCCGATAGCGTTAATGAATGCATCATAGATGATCTTTTTATGATAGCTTAACTTGTTGAAAAGCAGTACTATTTTAAGTGTTTGCCTGAAATCACTATTTATGATATAGTAGCCCTTGCCGGGAACCGATCCTAAAACACCGATCTTTTTCAGATAACGATAGCCCTTTTCCGCAGTATCCCTGGAAATTTCAAGCTCAAAGCTTATTTCATTGATTGAAGGAAGCCTTTGATCTTTTCCAATCTTGCCGGCTTCAATGGCACTGAGAACAGAATTTGCCAGCTGGATATATTTTGGAGTGGATGAATATTCATCAACATTTATATGCTTAATTACTTTATCGGCTTTCATTTGTTTAGTCAAGCATATATACCGTTAAACTTTTGGGACCATGTGCACCCAAAACTAACGATTGTTCAATATCTGCAGTTTTTGAGGGCCCCGCAATAAATGTCCCGAAATGATAGCTTTCATTTCCAATCTTCAAGTATGCTTCTTGCATATTACAAACAATATCAGATTTATTGATCACAATAACCAGATGCTGGCAAATAAAAGGCAAGACCCTGTGATAGACCAGATCTTCTGTAATCCAGATGGAAGCATTTTCTGCAACGCCAAAATGCCCATATATAACCGCAACTTCAATATCCTCCAGGTTATGCGGTCCCTCCTTCATCCAATCTGCCCCGTGATTTAAATTAACCTGGGATAAGGCAGATATCATTCTCCTATCACCTTCGAACTTTACTTTAATATGTCCCGTCAATTGCTCCCAACTATGAACTTCATAGCTGGTTCCACCAATACTCTGTAAAACCCGTATAAACAACCCGGCATTGTCTCCGGGTACATCCTGTACGAACTTATCGTCTGTAAATTTTTTTTCTGCAGGTTGGAAATTCAACACAGCGGATAATATTTTCTCTCTTGAGTTCATTTCTTCCGGTTCTGCTCGTACCATTCTTTAAACGATTTCGAAGGTGCTGCAGGCATATCGCGTTGGTGGTACCAGGGATTAAAGCGATTGTTTACAGCAAACGGTGCATATTTCAGGACCCAACGGCCGGTTTTTCCTGCAGTATCGAAAATACCCGGTGAGGAGAGGATCAGATTCATGATGTTCATTCCCGTGCTTTTCAACTTATTTGAATAACCTTCTTTAACGATCACTTGCCGCCATTTATATAACTGATCATGAATGTCTATTTTAACCGGGCAAACGTTTGTACAGGAGCCGCATAATGTGGATGCAAAGGGCAGATCTGCATGTTTTTCCATGTCGAGGTTTGGAGCCAGGATAGAGCCGATAGGTCCCGCAATAGCTGTATGATAGCTGTGGCCTCCGCTTCGGCGATAAACAGGACAGGTATTCATACAGGCTCCGCAGCGGATACATTTTAACGAGTTCCTGAAATCGGGTCGGCTTAATTGTTTTGTCCGCCCATTATCTACCAGTACTATATGCATTTGCTGGCCGGCCCGCGGCCTTGTAAAATGGCTGGAATACGTCGTTATCGGCTGGCCGGTTGCGCTTCTGGCAAGCAACCGCAGAAATACCGCCAGGTGTCTGCGCCGGGGAATCAGCTTTTCAATGCCCATACAGGCTATGTGTACCCTGGCCAGATGCGAGCCCATATCGGCATTGCCTTCGTTGGTACAAACGACAAATTCCCCGGTTTCCGCTACAGCGAAGTTTACCCCGGTGATCACCGCTTCAGCTGTGAGAAATGTTTCTCTGAGATGTACCCGTGCGGCGGACGTTAAAACCTGGGGATCCGATTCGCCTTCCGGCGTTCCAAGATGCCGGTGAAACAGCTCGCCGATCTCTTCCTTTTTTTTATGGATACAGGGTAAAACAATATGACTGGGCTGATCCCCTGCCAACTGCACAATTCGTTCACCCAAATCGGTATCGATAACCTCAATGTTCTTTGTTTTTAAATATTCATTGAGATGGCACTCTTCGGTCAGCATCGATTTGCTTTTATTGATCCGGCTGATCCCGGCCTCTTTCAGGATCGAGTGAACGATCGTATTATGCTCAGCAGCATCAAGGGCCCAATGTATCTGAATGTTGTTTTCTGTCGCCTTGGCCTCAAACTGCAACAAATAATTGTGCAGATTAGAAAGAACATCGTCTTTAATGGCTGAGGCATCGTTTCTTAACTTTTCCCATTCGGGGATATTCTGAGCCGCTTTATCACGCTTTTGCCTGATCCACCAAAGGGTTTCATCATGCCAGTCTACGCGATCTGCATCTGCATTAAAAGCTTCAGCTAATTCAGCATGTTTTATGTCCTTCATTTTGAGAATAATATTCAGTAATCAGTATTGAGGTTTATCACATCATCAAAACCGCGCCGGGATTCCCATGCCGGCGGCATTTAAAAATCATATTGGTTTGCTACAGATCTCATGTTGCTAACCATTACCCAGCATTCAAAATCTCGGCGATGTGCAGCACCTTCACTTCACTTTTTTGGCGGCGTAAAATACCTTCCATGTGCATCAGGCATGACATATCGCCTGCCGTAATATATTCAGCACCATTATCAATATGATCTTTCACCCTGTCCTTTCCTATTTTCACTGAAACGGCTTCTTCGGCTACGCAGAAAGTACCGCCAAAACCACAGCATTCATCGCCCCTGTTTAATGTAATAAGCTCAATTCCATCAACCAGGTTCAGCAGATATTCAGGCTTTGAAAAAAATGGCTCCGCAAGCTCGCTCATCTGTGAAAGCATCAATCCTCTCTGCCCATGGCAGCTTTGATGAACACCAACTTTATGCGGAAAGCGGGCATTCAGTTTATCTACTTTCAGAACATCCGTTAAAAATTCGGTCAGCTCGTAAACTTTATTCCTGATTGCCGTGGCTTCAGTCTCGTTCTTTGCGGAATGCAAATGCTCTTTAATATGCAAAGTGCAGCTGCCTGACGGCGAAACGACATAGTCGAATCCTGAGAAGTTATCTACAAACAATTCGCTGCATCCGCTCGTCAAATGCTCATAACCCGAGTTAGCCATTGGCTGACCGCAGCATGTTTGTTTTAAGGGATAACATACCTCGACCCCTAATTTCTCCAGCAGTTCTAAACTTGCTTTTGCCGCATTGGGATAAAACTGATCAACATAACATGGGATAAAGAGTCCAACTCTCATGATACAGGGTGAGTAGCTGAATAATATTTCAATTCAATAATATCTGAAGGAACGGGGTTTCTGTTCCAGGCTTTATGAATTGCTAAGGCGGTTCCCACAGCGGTCGCCTGGGCCATGGAAGCCGCAAAAATTTCAAACCCGGGGAATGAAGCGGATAATAAATGCATGTAAATGGAATTTTTGCTAAATCCTCCATCGACGAAAATCCTTTTCACTCTTTCCCTGCCAATACTAAGTTTAGTTGAAAATACTTGCTGGGCTACCATATCGATCATTAACTGATGATATGCTTCTTCGTCATTTGCAAAATCTGCAAGATCCCTTCTGCCGAAGTCCGATTCTTTCAGTGCTGCGCCTTCGGCCGCCGGCATTACATTTGTTTTTTTCAATAACCTGCTGATAATATAGGGATCGAACCTGACAGATTTGTAACGGGCAATATTCTGAGTAAAGTGTGAGGCAATTCTGGCAACCTGCTGTTCATGTTCATGTCCCGCAAATAAACGGGACGCCTTAACCGGTTTACCCTGGTACTGGATATAGCAAAGGCAATCATTTCTCAGCTCATCAGCTGTAAGATTAGAATGATTAAACGGGTTTAAGCTGATACACCATGTGCCGGTAGAAAGTAAAATAAAAGGCTCGGAAAAATTTTCAAGATAGGGTATCAATGCAGCCGAACTATCGTGTAATCCAATGCCTGCCTTGTATTCTTTTCCCTGGAAAGCGGAATTAATTACTGTATGTGAAGGTAAGATGGGTGCCAGTTTCTTGTCAAGGCCTTCTGTTTTCACCCAATCGTGGTAATCGTTTTTAGTAAAATCCCATAAATTGGTGTGGCAGCCGATACTGGTGATATCAGAATATGCCTGCCCGGTAATGAGGTAGCTCAAATATTGAGGGAGGTGCAGGGCATACCTGATCTTTGAAAATAGCTGCGGTTTTTCTTTCCTGATGCGGTAAAGCTGCATGCCTGAATTTAAGCTGCCCAATACCGGGGATGCCGTTTTATGAGAGAAAGATTGCTCTCCTCCGTATTCCTGGTAGAATTCCGCTTTTAGATCCTCGGGAAAAGGCTTTAAATAATTATACAGGGGTGTTAAAGCTTCCCCTTTTTCATCGATATAAACAAAGCTGGCGCCATATGCCGAGAAATTAATCGCTCTTATATCGAATTGTTTTTCACGAAGCACATGCCGTAAAGAATCGAAAACCGAGGACCGCAGGCTTTCCAGGTTTTCGCAGCTGTCACCGTCTTCATCGGCAGTTTCCGTAAAACGGGCAGAACGCTCGTGAACTATCTGGTAATTCTCATCAAAAAGAAACAGTTTCTTATTGGTTTTACCCACATCAAATACTGCTATAACCGGTATTTTGCTCATTGCCGAAATATAAGCCTAATATTTAGATCGTTGAAGTTTGATAGAGATATGATCAAAGGCCGGTTGCAACAGTCTTCTGACCACGTTGTTTTATCAGTTGTTCTCTCAGTTTCAGTTTCCTGAATGATTCCAATGGGTCGAGTGCTCCTCCGGAACGCAAGCGAGCTTCTGCGACAAGCGGTCTCACATCAGAGCGGAATGCATCCTGTAAAATTTCCTGGCAACGCACTACATCATTTGCCTGTTGCGCGTCATCTAACGCCATTCGATCTACACATAATGCCTGTGCATATGCAATCATAATGGCCTCTACGGATTGTAACAGATCTTCCAGCGGATCTTTAACATTATGGGATGCATCGATCATCCAGCCCAGGTCACTTTGATGATCCATATTCCGTGCATCCATTCCTTCTACCAGTTCGTTGAAGATCAGGAACAGCTGATAAGGCTTAATACTTCCTGTTGTAAGGTCATCATCGCCATATTTTGAATCATTAAAATGAAAGCCGCCAAGTTTGCCTTCCATGAGCAATAACGAAACGATCTGCTCAATATTAGCATTCGGTAAATGATGGCCCAGATCTACCAGTGTATAAGCCTTATCACCTAATTTATTTGCAAAAAGTAACGACTGACCCCAATCTCCAACTGTTGTTGAGTAAAAATTAGGTTCATATGCTTTGTATTCAACAAACATTTTCCAGTTTTCAGGTAATGCCTTATAGATCTCTTTCAGGCTTTCAAGGGTGTTTTGAAAGGCTCTTCTGAAGTTAAGCTGGCCCGGAAAACAGGAACCATCAGCCAGCCAAACAGTTAAGGAATCGGACCCTAATTCAATTCCCTGTTTAATTACTTCTATATTATGATCGATAGCCTGTTGCCTTACATTGTTATCCACATGCTGCAATGAACCAAACTTGTAGCTGTATCCAGACCCTGGCTGGTCCTGGAAAGTATTTGAATTTACTGCGTCAAAACGCAAGCCGTGTTGCGCCGCCAGTAACTTTGTTGCCGCAGCATTTTCAGGAATATCCCATGGAATGTGCAGGGAAATCGCACCGCTCGATTTATTCAGCGAATGCAACAAGCCAACATCTTCAATTTTCTCCTCCAGGTTGCGTGGTTCACCGCCACCAGTTGCAAAACGGCCGAAACGGGTGCCGCCTGTGCCCAAAGCCCAGCTTGGTATAGCTACCTGGAAATTAATTAATTTTTGTATGATGGCGTCACAATCATGGACCTGTTCCGCTATGAAAGTAAATTTACGCTTATGATTTACTAAAGATTGCTGGCTATATAAACTTTCCTGGATCTGCATTTTTAAAATTCTATTGATCTAAATTATAAGGCTTACTATGGTAAATAAAACATTTCTTTTAATGAGATGATCACTGGTGAACTATCGGCATTCGTCTCAACAATATCACTCATGTATTTCCACCAAAGCTGCATGGTTTCTTGCCTCGGCAAGCTATCAAATGCTTCCTGGTCATCTGAGTTCAGCATCCCAAAAAGCAAATTATTTTCTTCATCTATAAATATGGAATACTCAGAGATACCGGTCTTTTTAAGCAGCTTAGTTAATTCGGGCTATATTTCTTCATGCCTTCTTTTATATTCATCCATAAAACCGGCAAGTATTTTCATTGTAAAAGCGACGCGTCCCATAATGTGTTACCTCACAAATGCCATTGGCACACCGCCATCAACATTTAAAATATTTCCGGTTGATTTATTCAATAATCCGCCCACGAAAGCGAAACATGCATTTGCAATATCTTCCGGCAAAATCACTTCGTTCAACAAGGTACGTTTTGCATAAAATGAAGGCAACTCTTCAACCGTTATTCCGTAAGCTTTCGCCCGCCCTTCGGCCCATGCGCCTGCCCATATTTTACTGTCCGAAATTACAGCATCAGGATTAACGACGTTCACACGTATCTTATCAGCACCCAGTTCGGCAGCGTTCAACCGGCTTAAGTGCAGTTGTGCTGCTTTTGCTGAGCCGTAGCCCGCATTATTGGGTCCTGAAACCAGAGCATTCTTACTGACAATATTAATCACATCGCCACCCAGATCCTGTTTACGCATAACTTCGACCGCTTTTTGGGTAACTTTAAACTGTCCTTTTACTAAAACATCATAGAGCAGATCCCAATCTTTATCAGTATGTTCTTCAAGAGGTTTTGAAATGGATAATCCAGCACAGTTCACTAGAATATCTATACCACCAAAATGTAAAGCTGCTATGTCAATGGCTGCATTAATATGCTCCTCTTTTGTTACGTCCAGTAGAGCCGTTGTGTAAACATCCTTACTATATAAACTTTTGAATTCCTGGTTGGCCGCCTCCAAACGTTCGGCATCATTATCATTGATGACTACAACAGCGCCTTCTTCCACAAATTTTCTGGCTATTGATTTCCCAATCCCACCTGCACTGCCTGTTATAAGCGCAATTCTACCCGTTAGTGATTTAGGCATGGGCATACGCTGCAATTTTGCTTCTTCTAAAAGCCAGTATTCTATGTTAAAGGCTTCCTGCCGTGGAAGTGAGGTATATTCTGATATCGCCTCTGCACCCTTCATTACATTAATTGCATTGGTATAAAATTCTGATGAAACGCGGGCAGTCTGTTTATCCTTTGAAAAAGTAAACATACCTATGCCAGGGTAAATGATCACTACCGGGTTCGCATCACGAATAGCCGGACTGTTGGGATGCATGCATGTTTCATAATAATCTGCATACATCCGGCGATAAGCTTCAAATGCAGGCGCTAATCTTTCTTTCAGGGCTTTTCTATCAGCCAGGTCCTCATCCGGCCTCAAATCGAGAACCAGGGGACTTATTTTTGTTCTTAAGAAATGATCAGGGCAGCTTGTTCCAAGCGGAGCAAGTCTCTCCAGGTCATTTGAATTGATAAACTCCAGTACTCTCGGGTCATCTGTAAAGTGGCCGACCATATGTTGTTTACCCGAACATAAGCCACGCAATACCGGGGCAATTTTTGCAGCCTGCCGTTTACGATCCTGGCCGTTTGCGCTTTGAAGCTTTGCACCGCCAAATACTGGCCCTTTAATACCATAATTTTGTTCGAGGTATTCGGCACATTTTTCAATGACCTCCAACGTATTGATATAACTCTCATAGGCTGTATCACCCCAGGTGAACAAGCCATGTGAACCGAGCATTATTCCCCTGATACCTGGATTTTCGTCCAGACACTGACGTAATTGCAATCCAAGATCAAAGCCGGGCTTCTGCCATTCTACCCATCCTATCTGGCCGTTAAAGAGCTCCTGTGTAATTTTCCGGCCATCCTTAGCCGCCGCAATAGCAATAGCTGCATCCGGGTGAAGATGATCGATATGTTTAAATGGTAAAAATCCATGCAGGGGCGTATCGATAGAAGGAGCTTTTGAACCCAGATCATAGATACAGTGATTGAACAATTCAACCATTTCATCTTCAAACTCAATTCCTCTATAGCGGCTTTTCAGGCTGCGAAGTCGATCAACATACAGTGCTGCCAATCCGCTCTTTTTCAAGGTTCCCAAATCACCGCCTGACCCCTTTACCCACATTACCTCTATTGGCCGGCCTGTGAGAGGATCTTTAGCCATCGCTTTACATGATGTATTTCCTCCGCCGTAATTGGTTAAGCGAAGATCGGCACCCAAGAGGTTTGACCTGTAAATCAGTAAAGCCACTTCATCTCCTGCAAGCTTAGCAGCCTTCTCAGGATCCCACAGGTAACTCACATGTTTAAAACTAACAGTATTGACAGACATATTGTATATAATTAAATGCTTAAATTATTTTATTGAATTTCCATATCCGACAATCAGAATGGATACTATAATCAGTGCGATACCGGCAAAAACAGTCGAAAGTGTTTTCCTGCTCACGCCTTTCCATTCTTTCAATCCCAAGCCCCATACGTTTGCAACCAGGATAATAAAAGCCATGTGCAATATCCAGGAACTGGCGCCATTACCCAAGCGGCTTTCCCCCATTCCGTAAAAGAAGAATTGTAAAAACCAGGTTGTTCCGGCAATGGCAGAAAATATGTAGTTTGATAGTAATGGCGTTTTTTTGTTGGTGTAATCTCCGAAGGTCTTGTTACGGGCATTTAACAGCATGCACCAAAGAAAATTAGTCGTTAAACCTCCCCAAAGTACGATCACATACGTTACATTATTCTGATAAAGAAATTCGCCCCGACCCGGGTTGGCGCCTTTCCAAATATGATTGGCCTCATTTGCCATTTCTTTGCCGGCATCTATTCCGAATGCAAAACACGCACTCAGTAATCCGGAAATAATGGCCACAGTTAAACCCAATCCAATCTTAAATTCGCTATTCACAGGCTCTGAATTATTTTTGGTGAGTTCTTCATCCTTCATACGACCGGCTTTTCCACAAACTATAATCCCGACGACACAAACCAGTAAGCCTAAAAGAACCAATTGACCCCAGGGTTGTGAAGCCATATCACTAATTGTATCTTTACCCGTTTTTGGAAAAACATCATAGTAAACAGACGGAATTAAGGACCCAAATACCGAACATAAACCCAGAATAATCGAGCTTCCCAATGAAACTCCCAAATATCTTACTCCCAGTCCATACGTCAGACCGCCGATGCCCCATAAAACTCCGAAAATATATGTTGGAAATAGTATTTCGGAATTGGTATTGTTAATTATGCCGGCGAAATTAGGGATCGTTAAGTAGGCGGCCAAAGGCGGAACAATTAACCATGAAAATATACCGCCAACTATCCAGTAACTTTCCCAGGCCCACCCTTTAACTTTTTTATAGGGAATGTAAAAACTACCAGAGGCAAAGCCCCCGGTAAAGTGAAAAATTACTCCAAATATAGTCTGCATAGAATTTATAGTGATTGGTGCACTAAAAGTAATCAAGAGAATTTGTACAGCTGTTATGTACAATCATGCTCATGTTGAATGGTGTGGAGACTTAGAATTAATTTTGCTCTCACACCGTTGTACGAGTAAATATTTAACCGGGTATTCCCTTCGCATTGGGTGTTTTGCTCAATTTCAGTTACTTTTCTATTGAAGCTGGATAAGCCCAGGTCGGAATCTAAACGGGCGGAAATTTCATCACCCCCTCAAACTGGTGCATCCATTTTTACCGATCCCGGCATTCCTGTCACTTTCTATAATGAGCCGAATAGCATTGGAAGGTTTCCATAAAGGTCAAGATAGTCCCAAAAGGAGCATTTTCTATATTTAATAGTTGCAAATCACCATAAAGCTGTATTAAATGTTTATTAGCAGTTTCGTTGCTGGCGAATCTTACAAATTCATTTATCGAAAGTTTTAGAATCGGCATTAACGATTATTGATAACCAAAAAAGGCTGAACGGTAGTAATTATTGAGGGAACGGTAAGGGAATGTGGAAATATGCAAATGAGAGAATGTGCAAATGAAGGATTGGGGGAACGGTAAATTGTCTGGAACTTTGATTGGAATGATTGGATGATGGGCTATAATTTATAGCGGTTTGCCATAGACGGAGTGGGAACAGCAGCAAATGGTATTTTATTTCCGGGATTGTTTTTACTCTTTGTAAGTAACTCCAAATTCCGATGCTTGCTCTTCAATCGTATTGAGGCCGACTTGTAATCGTCTTTTGTTGATGTTTTTCGCATCTTCTAGAGGTGCACGTTGATACTGGTCCGTTATAAATCCTGTTTTAGGATCCTTAATTGGTATCATTTGGGTTCCATAAATCTGTCTTTCTCCTTTATCAAGTTTAATCCGATCAATCATATTCGCCACATGTTTCCACTCAAGTTCACCTTTGTCAGCGGCTTTCTTTATCACAGACAGATACTTCTCCCGGTCCCGGTGTTCTGCATGCTGAATTACATAGAAAACGGCTTCATTCGCAGTGTCGCCAACCATAGATTTTCCCGGATAACCCACAGAATCGATAATTTCAGTTATTCTCTGAAGATTAGTGGAATCGATGCTGGATTCGTTTTCTCCATAGCGTCATAAAAATTCTTATCACTGGGTCCTATTTTAGATGGCTGCTCCCTGGATGACTGGTCTGACTTGTAAATTTCTAATAACTCTTTTCTTAATAAGTCCCTTCTGCCCTGGCCAAGGGAGATATTCGAGAGGATTACAAATAGGAAGAATGCCAGGTGTTTCATAGAACGTCCATAGTCTTATAAACTAGTGCTATCAATCTAACTAGCCTTGTTTCTTGCACCAATCTAACATAATTGGGTAAAGCTCTGCTGTGTTCAGCTCCATATGAGCTAGTCTCTGTTTTATAAGTTCCCTGTTGAATTCTTTGAACCTGATGAAGTTTCGCTTATTTTTCGGTGGTGATCGCCCTGCAATGTTCCTTGTTATTCTCTAACAACTTTAAGCAAACCTCCTTTATAATCTCTCCCTTATTTGCAATCATGCTATGAGCTATGTCTTATAATTAATCAACCTTCATAGGTCGGCTTTGCAATTAAAGCTTCATGTATCCAGATCCATTGGATCTGCTCCCCTGGTGATTGCGGATTTTACCGCTTTGTCTAAAAACTGGTCGTAGCTTAGATCGAATAATTCCTGCAGGTGCACTTTCTGTAAAGCTTCCGCAGTGTCAATTTTCCTGTCCTGATAGATGTACTCAAACTGACGGTTTAGAACTGTTCAATGTCTGGGTACTTCATACTGTAGAGATCTCCTTCCTGTATTTTAAGGCAACGTTTTATATCTAATCTTTTGACCATCTTCCCATACACAAATAGCTTTTCCGTTATTAAGCCAATATACTCGTGGCGAAATTCCTTTACCCAGTTGTATAGTCTGCTTTGTGTCAAGCTTCACTACTTGGATATTATTTTTTTCTTGCCATGCTACAACAGTTTTACCGTTGCTTTGCGCCATACTTACATCACGCCCTGAGCCCAGTTTTTGCTCCGGCTGATTTTCTGTGGCATAGTATACATCATTATTTCTGCGCCATGCAGCTGAAACAACTCCGTTTTCATTAATAGCTATTCCGCCGCCATCCATGGGACAAGCATTGAGAGGCCACGTTCCCTGACCTGATTTTTTGCCTTCGCTAAACGTTTGGCCTTTATTGCCAGACACAGCGTAATAAATATCTCTGGAGCCCATCAGCCAGTTCCTGAAACCAATAACCAATTTGTTATTAAAAGCAATATTTGGCCTGCAGCATTCACAAGTGTGTCCATCCGGTGATTTATATACAAGAAGATTTTTGCTCCAAGTGGTTGACTTTCCGTTAGTAGACGAAAAATATATATTGTTCTTTTTCGCCAGCCTGATATCAAGCCAGGTTGCGTAAAAGTTATCCTCTTTATCCGCGGTCAATGCCATGAGCCCCTCGACGGCCGATTCTTTCTGATCATTAACATTAGCTGACTTTGACCAGCTCTTGCGCAAATGATCAAGTTTATAGGAATGAATATTGCCCTGCTCATCGATAGCAGTAATCATACTGTAGTTTTTAGAGGAAGCAATCTGAGGTCCCCGGGTATGGCCTAAGTGCATGCCGGGTATCTGCCCGACCCTGGCCGGCTTTGAAAATGTTGTTCCGTTATTTACAGAAGTGATAACATATATGTTTTCCCCCTCCCCGTATGCGATCCTGATAGTACCTTTTTTATCTATGGCAACGTTCGGTTGCTGACCATTTATATCAGCAGCGAAAACAGACAGTTTCAGGGGAATTATTAAAAAGAAAATTAGTGTGGCTTTTAACATGGAAGTTTGAAAACGAATACGCGGATGAAATATCGGAAATTAATGAAATATCTAAATATATTCTGAATAGAAGGCTATATTAAAAAGTAAGATGTTGAAAACAAGCTTATTATTTGTAGTAATAATAAGCTTGTTTTTGATGTTGAGATTTGGCTTTCCTCGGTGAAAAGTTATGAAGTTAAGCCAATGCAAAGATCGGCCTTCCAAATCGTGATCAGGCCAGGTCAATTTCCTTTGCCAAATAAACATCCTGAACAGAGTTTAGGAACTTCACACCTTCTTCAAAAGGACGTTGAAAAGCCCTCCTTCCCAGTATTAAACCCATACCGCCGGCTCGCTTATTAATTACCGCAGTTTTTATTGATTCAACCAGGTCGGTTGCCCCTTTTGATTCTCCTCCTGAGTTAATCAGGCCGGCCCTACCCAAATAGCAGTTCATTACCTGATAGCGGCACAGGTCGATTGGATGATCAGATGCAAGATCACTATACATCCTGGGGTCGCTTTTTGAAAAGTTGATGGCGGTAAAGCCGCCGTTGTTTTCAGGCATTTTCTGTTTTATTATATCTGCCTGAATGGTTACTCCCAAATGGTTCGCCTGCCCGGTGATGTCAGCCGCCACTTCGTAATTCACACCATCCTTTTTAAAGTCGTTATTCCGGGTGTAGCACCATAGAATACAAGCCATACCCAACTCATGAGCTCTCTCAAACGCCCGCGCTACTTCAACAATCTGTCGGCTGGAGTTTTCAGAACCAAAATAAATTGTAGCCCCAACTCCAACCGCGCCCAGATTCCAGGCATTCTCAACACTTCCAAACATGATCTGGTCGTATTTGGTAGGATAAGTAAGTAATTCGTTATGATTAATCTTAACTAAGAAAGGGATTTTGTGAGCGTATTTTCTTGACATCATTGCTAAATTGCCAAAAGTTGTTGCCACCGCATTGCAGCCGCCTTCGATAGCTAACCTTACAATATTTTCGGGGTCAAAGTATAGCGGGTTGGCAGCGAAAGCTGATCCCGCTGTATGTTCAATTCCCTGGTCAATTGGCAGTATAGATAAATACCCCGTTTCAGCAAGCCTCCCGTGATTATATAAAGCGCTAAGACTACGTAGCACCTGTGCATTCCTATTACTTAAGGCAAAGACTTTATCTACGAAATCCGGGGAAGGTACTTGAAGTAATGCTTTGCTGATAACTGTGCTTTTGTAGGCCAGAAGGTTGTCTGCTTCTTTTCCAAGCAATGTTTGTATTTCATGATAATCCATAGCTATAAGTTGTAAAATAGAGTTACAAATCAATAAATCATAGTTATCCCGTCACCCAGACCCATATCGCTGTCATAATAGGTAGAAAAACAAAGGTATCTGTTTACAATATATCTCAATCCGGCCATATATTCTTTGTCGGTATTGCACGAAGTAAGCAAAAATGGCGGCAACATTCTAGAGTTGACGATCAAGTACACAATCAGGTTAAAGACATCACATGCAGCCTTTCTTAGCCTTATGCAACGTGTTTACTTACGTTCTGTTTTGATAAATGAGAGTAGCACACTTCCGCTGATCACCAGTGCAATAACCAGCAGAGAGATAAATGTGGGGATTTTGAAGACATCCACCATAACCATTTTGAGCCCTACGAACACGAGGATAATGGCGAGTCCGTAGGAGAGATAAATAAACCGGTTAATCAGGTGCGCGAGTGCAAAATATAACGATCGGAGTCCGAGAATAGCAAAAATATTCGAGGTGTAGACAATAAATTCATCTTGAGTAATGGCCAGTATGGCAGGAATGCTGTCTACCGCGAAAACGACATCGGTCGTTTCGATAAGAAGAAGCACGAGAAATAAAGGAGTGGCGAAGTTCTTGCCATTCTGCCTGATAAAAAATTTGTCGCCATGCAACTGATCCGTAACGGGCATGATTTTTCTAAAGAACCGGATTAAAGGATTTTTTTCCGGATCTATTTTCTTATCCTTTTCCTTAAACATTTTATAGCCGGTGTAAATCAGAAAGACACCGAAAACATAAATCGTCCAGTGAAATTTCTCTATCAAAGCAACCCCGGCAAAAATAAAGATCATCCGCATAATCAAGGCTCCCAGGATGCCCCAGAATAACACTTTATGCTGGTACTCTTGCGGTATCCGGAAATAACTGAAGATCAGCACAAAGACGAAGATATTATCTACACTTAAGGATTTTTCAATCACATAGCCGGTTAAAAATTCGATGGCCTTATGCTCCCCAAACCAATAATAGATCAGGCCATTGAACACTAAAGCCAGTGAAACCCAAATCCCTGACCATATCAAAGCTTCTTTAACACTGACTACGTGGGCTTTCCGGTTGAATACACCCAGATCAAGCGCGAGCATGAGAAGTACAAATACATTGAATCCAATCCAAAACGTGTTGTCAACCTCCATAACGTTGATGTCTAATTCTTTATGAAAATAACTTAAATACGCTGAATTATAAAAGCTCTACATCTAAATAACAATCGAAACTTTCCTGATTCAACTAGTCTTACCAACATGAATTTGATGGGGATCTCTGTAAGGAAATGTGCAAATATGTAAATGAAGGAATGGAACTTAAGAAATGTGCAAATATGCAAATGAGGAACGGTGCAAACGAAGGAAGGATGAACGGTAAATTTGTCTGGAACCGTGATTGAATTGATTGGATGATGGGCTATGATTTATAGCATATGGTAATAAGGTTGCTCCAATCATTGCTTTTTCATTCGGTTTGTCACATTTCCCTGATCTGTACTTTCTCTTTTAATTCTCCTTCACTTTTTTCGCTCAAGATTTTGGGCACCCTCTTTAATCTATCAGCCCGGATTTATTAGCACCGGATTTTGGGGCACGGGATTAAAAAGATTACTCGTCCTGCAAATTTTCATCCAAGGGAAAAGTTAAATGCAGGTCAGTAACAGTTGCTTTAGGAGGTTCAGGCAAGGGTTTCCAACAGCGAGGGTTAGCAATCCGGGCCCCGTCAACGCTCCCGATAAAACGGCCGCTTCGTTTATTGTAATAGCCAATAATCACTCATTCACCTCGTGGAAGATGAGCACCTTGCGGAGGTGCGCGGGCTTTTTTTCAAAAATTGGTATGCAGGACATACGGTATTTTTATTTATCAATTAACACTTTCTATCTTACCTGGTACATGAGTTTTTTTAGCTCTCTCGTGGCTTCCCTGCTCATCTCGTGGGAGTTCTGGCACCGATTTCTATAGCCGGCAGGGAGAACTCCTCTCGCGAACATCCGGGAGCGACGCCTTAAAACCACCGGATCTTTAATCCGGTTCTTTAGAAAAATCATGCCCGTTAGTTCAGACGATTACCTACGAAGGGTGGTGCCAATTCAAAATATTCAATTACAAGAACGCTGGAAAGAACTAGCTAAGGTCTACAGATGACAGTTCACTTGGAGATGAACGCCCTGGAATAAAGCCTTTAATCTGAATATTATCAATAAGCCATCGGTATACTATCCGGTTGCTTTTCCAGCGCTGTCTGCAATACGGGATTCCTTCTCCCCGGCATATCAATCCGAAGGATAAAAGTTCCTGCCTTGCCTGAGCGAAAATCCTGCTCATTTGAAGTTACAGCGAGCAGAAGATTTTTATTGATGATAATTAATTGGTCGCTCCTTAAAAACCTCTTTCGCCAAAGTTGAACGTTCAGGATGCCGGAATCGCTCTGAATTGAAAGTGATTCTGCCCCGGAGATCTTACCGGGGCCAATATCTCTGAAGCTAACACTTGACCCGGCGTTCTTTAATTTCAGCTCCCTAATTAAAAACCCGGAATCGTTTTTAACTTTCAGGGCTATTTTTTTATGGAAGTCTTCGGGTTTTGTTTCATCGAAATAGATTTTTTTTCCGTCCTGGGTAAAGCAGTTAAGTGTCCCCCCGGAATGTTTTTTATAACTACCGTCCGCATAAGCCTCAGTTCCCATGCTGCAGTCATTATAGCCCGAAAGCGTCCTGATGCTGAGGCTGTCCCCACCAAAGTTAAATTCCCATTTGCATTTGTTGTCCGGCAGATTAGTTTCAAACGTCCATGAGTCAATGTTTGAGAATATCCGGCCATATAGCGAACCCCTTTTATTGGCGGCTGATGCCACGAGATCGAGATAGAACAGCATCGTTGTGTCGGTCTCCGGATACACGTAGATCAGTCCCATCCCATCCTCCCTGGAATAACTGTAGATTCCCTGATATTTTGAAGAAAGAAATTTCTGTGCCGGCGGACCGGCCACCTGGCCGTAGGCTGTTGTTGTCAGCATCAGAATACCGGACAATAATGTCAGAATGAGTAGTGCGATATGCCGGTTCATAAAATTTATATTTTTGAAATTTCTTTACTAACATATCTTTCGGTGAGAGGATGTCGCACCCAGTAACGCCTTTCGGATAAATTACCAGGTTCTATTTCTTCAGGTGTTTTCGCCGACCTCGATGCTGCTAAAGCATTTCCCCGGCTAATCTCCCGTTTTTGTTGCCTGTCTGCGCCGCCTGTATTTACTCCCGGGGTATTGTTGACTGAAAACGATATAAAAATACAATGCTGATGAAAATATACATCCTAATCGCAGGGAGATAGGTAGTCCGCTTTCCGGCGTTATATTCATTCGTCAGCAAGCCCGGCTGATATAACAGGGGCTTCATGGTTTTAATGAATTTAGAATCAAAATGGAAATAAACGCTATGGCATGGGTCAGCATATAACCCACATGCTCTTTGGTCTCGATATTTTCCTGGCCACAATTACTACAGAATTCACCAGTAACGTCGTGATCACAATTCAAACAACTAGTATCCTGGAGGTAATTTTTTTCATACCTAATAATTAACTTTCATGAACCAATGATACTAATATTAAATTAAAACGCTGACAGGGTTCGGAACCCTGTCAGCGTTGAATGAATGACTTCATGGTAGGCCCTGATATTGAACCAGGGCCACCTGATTAGACTTTCGTCGACAAATCACGTATGCCTTATCTGGCTTATTTAAAATGAATTGAAAAATCTCTTAATTCAGTACTTGTGAGCTATTTTCCATCCTATGATCTACGTGTTTGAAGATAATTTGCTCTTTTTCTTTGATATCGTTGCCCCGGTTTATTGCAACAATGTCTATGCCTTCTGTGAACGGGTTTTCTGGCCCGAACTGCGGTACCCATTTTATAGTAAGCTTAAGTAATAAACGACGGTTATCCGTTGCTTGTAGCCAGGAAACAAACGACCAAGGGGAATCAGAATGAGGTCAATTAAGGATAATGCTGGGGGTTTCAAAGAAAATTAAGGCATAGAACTTTTCATTATGGAAAAGTGTTTTTTCAAAATGGAATGGTTTCGCTTATTGATATTAGGAGAATTGTTTAGCTAAGCAGCGATTAAAGCAGAATATCGTCGAATTTTGACCCAAAATGCCGATTCTTTTTCTGAAATCCTGTTGCTCATTTATAGGCCTGCATTTTGTTCATCTACTCTGGCATCATCGAAGGCCAGATACCCGCGACCAGCCAACAGGATTGGAACTAAAACATATAACCTTAATACAGAGCAAAATGAAACTCAAACACAAACTCCAGGCTCAAATTGTACTGCTTTTCGTGGTGGTGATTTTTTTTGGGGGCCTTACCCTATTTTACTTACGATTAGTATCTAAAAGTAACGATGTAATTCTAAGTGATAATTATGCAACCCTGAAATATATCAATGAAATGCGATCCGTGTTGGAGGAAAATGATTTGCCTCTCAGGCCGGTTGCTGTTGAAAGGTTTAGATCGGCCTTGCGCCAAGAGCAAAAAAATATAACGGAAAGAGGAGAGGCTACAGAAGTTAACAAGCTGAGCCGAAGTTTTGAAATATTAACTGATAATACTTCGGAAATAGAACTTAAACGGTCGGCTGTCAGAGATGTACATAGATACTTGTTGCACATTGAAAAAATGAATTTAAATGCTGTCGAACAAAAAAGTCAGACTGCTAAACAAACTATTAAGAAGGCAACTATGTACCTGGCTGCGGCAGCATGCATCACCTTTTTAGTACTTTTCAGTTTTATATTCAATCTGGCTAGTTCTTTTGAAGACCCGCAACGCGAACTTAAGAAATATGAATAATCCTAATATTTTTCATACTAGTTAGCTAGATACCCGAAGGTGTAAACCAGAAATGTCTTTTTAGCCATAATAGAGCTACCAAAACCAGGTCATTCTTCTTTACGCTTTGTATAATCAGGAATGAATACCTTTTGCGCAAAGGATATAGATATCTTCTGTGCGAATGCTATTGGATGTTACCACTCCGGCTGCTACAATAACATAACGTAGAGAAATCATTAAAACAAACCGGAACCACATCATTTTCTAAAAATACATCGCGTATGACAAGGCGAACCTGATTTGAATTACTAAATTGAGGGATGCATAAAGTGATTACCATTACCGTGAGTCCGGCGCTTGATAAAAATACTTCAGTAGACAGATTGGTTCCCGAAAAAAAGCTAAGTTGTTCAGCCCCCGTTTATGATGCAGGTGGTGGCGGCATTAACGTTTCCAAGGGGCTCAAAAAGCTGGGCACTAACTCGCTTTGCCTATTCCCTGCCGGCGGTGCCTCTGGCGATCATCTGGTCAAACTGATAAAAGAAACCGGCGTAAGTTGCATGCCCCACAACATCCGCAATCCAACCAGGGAAAACTTTATAGTGGTCGAATCATCCACTAATCAACAATTCCGCTTTGGGATGCCTGCAACCGAACTGTCTCCGGCAGAACTCGACTCTTTTCTTTCCATCTTCGCCCGTCACGCCATGGGTTCGAGGTATATTGTCGCAAGCGGAGCTATTCCAGCCGGTGCAGGAAGTGAGTTTTTCGCCCGGGTTGCCAGTGTGGCGAACAAGGCCAACGCGCGTCTCGTGGTTGATACCTCCGGCGAGGCGCTTAGACAAGTGTTGGAAGAGGGTGTATTTATGATCAAACCAAATCTTGGTGAGCTTAGCAAACTCTGCGGAGTAGACACCCTGGACTCCGAGATGGTTGATGAGGCGGCCAGAGAATTTATTAAAAGCGGTAAGTGCGATGCTGTAGCCGTTTCAATGGGGGCTCAGGGCGCTATGCTTGTAACGGCAGATGAGGCAATTAATGTGCGGGCACCGCTGGTTAAGAAGTTGAGTACAGTTGGTGCCGGCGATAGCATGGTTGCCGGGATGGTACACTCCCTGACCCTAGGAAAAAGCATGAGAGAAGTCATTCACCTGGGCGTCGCCTGCGGTACTGCCGCAACCATGAATCCGGGCACGGAACTTTTTAAACGGGAAGATGCTGAAAGGCTTTATCATGCCATGCTGCGTCAGAAATAGATCAAAAGCAAAAAGCACCCTGCATGAAATTCATACAGTATCACCTAAATCCTACACTATGGTTTGTGTTGAGTTTTTTATTCCTAATATCCCTGGGAACAGCACTGTTGATGTTACCAGGAACTACTTTTGGCGAACCGCTTCACGTAGTTGATGCTCTTTTCATGTCAGCAAGTGCCGTATGTGTAACGGGCCTGGCGGTCATCGATGTGGCTACCCGGTTAACCGGCTTTGGGCAGACGGTCCTGCTGGTTCTCATTCAACTTGGCGGCCTTGGCATTATGACTTTTACAGGCTTCTTCAGCTATTTTCTTTCAGGACGATCATCTTACAAGAGTCAGATTATGTTCTCTGAACTGATGGATGAAAAAAAGCTTGGTTCTGTGCTCCACCTGCTTGTCAGGGTCGTGATGCTCACCTTTCTGTTCGAATTGCTCGGTGCTTTCTTGATTTACCTAAACACAGACGGAGACACTTTCAAAGATTTCGGGGATCATGTTTTCTTTGCTGTATTTCATTCCATCTCGTCCTTCTGCAACGCAGGTTTTTCGACCCTCTCAGCGGGCTTATACGACGAATCTACACGCTTCAATTACACTCTTCAATTATTAATCGCTGCACTTTACATTCTCGGTGGACTCGGCTTTGCAATAATTTTAAATATTCGAATTTACTTCATCAGGCACAGAAACCTTCTTGTCAACAGAGTTTGGCACAAAAAGCCGGTTAAATACAAGCCCTGGGTGCTAACCTTCACTTCAAAAATTGCGATAATATCAACATTGGTTCTACTTGTGTTCGGTTCTGCAGCTTACTTTATTTTGGAGTATAATAATTCGCTTGCAGAGCACCCTACGCTGTACGGAAAGGTTGTAACCGCTTTTTTTTCCGGTTCTACTCCCCGAACCGCGGGTTATAACACTGTGGACATGACAAGCCTGTCTATGCCCATAGTGCTGGTCATCATGCTTCTGATGTGGATAGGAGGTTCACCAGGATCAACAGCAGGCGGAATTCGTACAACCACCATTGCGATAGCTACACTGAACATCATCAATACCGGCCAAAATACAGACCGGATGAACCTATTTCGCAGAGAAGTGTCCGGTGAGTCAGTGAATAAGGCATATGCAATTATTGCGCTTTCGCTTCTCTGGCTTGCAATAGCGATCTCAGTTCTTTCACTAACCGATGGTCGTCACGGTTTACTTGCCCTTGCTTTTGAAAGTTTCTCTGCCTTTAGTACTGTGGGCTTAACACTCGGTCTAACTCCTTCATTAAGCATGGGCGGAAAAACATTAATAGTCATTACCATGTTCGTTGGGCGCGTCGGTACCCTCACGCTGCTCGTCGCATTCATCAAAAACCGGCGTGAAAAACGATACCAGTATCCGGAAGAAGTAGTACTCTTGCAATAACATTTATCTGGAGGTAATACGATCGTTCCAACGATAATCAAACTGGCGTCAGTTATCGTTTCCGAGGTTAAAGTCCTAAAAAAAGTATCTGGCAGCAAAAAGATATTGGCGATCTGAATAATTCTTATAGCCTCTGCATCTCCGCTGGCTTTCTATCCACCTCTTCGACCAACTTCTCGTTCAGCCATTTCTGGGCAAGCTGGTAACCGCCAATATAAAACTCCTGAATAGTCATCAGGACGTCTTCAAAGTACTGGGTTTGTTGATACATACTTTGCAGGTTATTTCACCGCGGGCAGTTTCAAAGTAAGTTTTGGCAGAAAATCAATTTTAAGAACTCCTTATAAGGTTTTGGTAAGGCGAGCTGTGAAGTACGATTTCTGATTCAGATAACATGATCTGCCTCGATTTATGTACTTGGTGTCCTTGAGCAACATCAGGGAGCACACTGACAACCGTCATCTTGCGCTATTTCCATCAGCCTTAATTTGGCCTAACATTAAACAAATTAATTTGCAAGTTATGAATACCGACATCAAAATTCAAAAAAACGTGATGGAGGAGTTGAAATGGCAACCATTTATAAACTCGTCCGAAATCGGGGTCGCAGTAAAAGATGGCGTTGTGACTCTGTCAGGAATAGTAGATTCATATTCCAAGAAGCTCAGTGCTGAAAAAGCTGCAAAGAAAGTGAATGGTGTGAAGGCGATTGCTGAAGACATTCAGATTGGCGTGTCACCCAGCTATCTTAAAACAGACACAGAAATTGCTGAAGCCGTTCTCCAAGCACTAAAGTGGCATTCGGCTGTGCCTGATGATCTTATCAAAATTAAAGTAGATGACGGTGAAGTTACACTTGAAGGCGAGCTCGAATGGGAGTACCAGCGGTCAAGTGCTAACAAAGCCATCCAGAATCTTTCAGGGGTGCGTTCGGTAGTTAACTACATTACCATTAAGCCAAAGATCTCTACTTCTGAACTGGAACAAAAAATTAGTTCTGCTTTCCACCGCAGCGCCAGTATAGATGCCAGCAAAGTGAAGGTAAGTGTAGCTGGCAATAAGGTTACGCTAACCGGCAAAGTTCGCTCGTTTTCCGAAAGTGAGGACGCCGAAGACGCAGCATGGGCTGCGCCCGGCGTGCTTGGTGTTGTCAACAAACTTGAGATCGAAGAATCCGAATTCGCTTTCTGATGCAATAAACCTGCTGGCTAAAATACCAGCGGGCTTGTATTTATTTTTAAAACATTGTCTCCGGCGACCGAAATCAATGCAGTCCATGAACAGTCATGCCTACCATTAACTATAATCTAGAAATCAAGAAACGGCAGATGAACCAATTTAAGAAATTTTTGTTGATCCCAGCCCTGATGGCAGGAAGTCACATTTGGGCCGCGGAAGCCAGGTTTTTCAATCACGCAAATAATTTCACAATCATGACACAGGACACAGTGAAGAAAACACCGGTCATTCTTGAGGAAGTCGTTTTAGAACTAATAAAGGTATTGTTCATAACGGATACAGCTTCCATGAACGCTTTAAGCAAAATGTTTGAACGGGATTATGCCGAACTATTCAAATTTATAGGCGAGAATCAGCTTAAGGCTGATAAGACCATGGCCTTTTATCTCAATTATCAGGATCCAATTAGCGTTGAAGTAGCCGTTGCTGTCGACAGGCTGCCAGATCAACCTACGGGAAGGGTCAGGTCAAAGGTCATAGCGGGCGGTAAAGCCCTGGTAGCTCATTACACTGGCCCATATGAAAAAATGGAGCTGCCCTACAACGAGATAACGAATTGGGTGAAATCTAATAATAAGCAAACCAAGGGACTGCCCTTTGAAGTTTATCTGAACGACCCGGGTTCTGTAAAGGATAAAAGCGAGTTGAAGACCGATATCTGTCAAATGCTTCAGTAACATTTCCTGGGATAGTTGAAACACTACTACTAAACCCCGGCATCGGTTTCAGCCACATAATAACCGCTAATATCTTGGCGGACCAGAGCAACCTTTAGTGAATCGTTCACAAGATTTGCAACTTACAGCGTTTTGGAAAAGGAACCTAAACATATTAAACACCCGCGTAAGTATAAGCGCGATCATCAGCCGTTCCGATTGTGGATGGCTTATGCTGCACTCCTAATCCTGATCTTTCTTCCACCATTTCTAAAAACTGGTTCCTTAGCGAAGGAAATTACCTGGCAGGTTTTTGAGAGAGATATGCTGCGACGCCTGAATGTAGAGAAGCTGGTTGTAAAAAATGGAGAGCGGGCAGATGTTTACCTTATTCCAGTAAGAAAAAAAAGCCCTGCCGGCTCGAAGGATGTCGTAACAGCATCGCAGGATGGCCCAGAGTATTTCTTTAGCATAGGATCGATTGAGGCGTTTGAGCATAGAATGGATGAGGCGCAAAAAGATTTTCTTCTGAGCGAAAAAATTCCTGTAAGCTATGTAAAAAGCTCAAGCTGGCTGGCCAACGGGCTGACCTGGGTGTCGTTTTTTCTTCTTTTCCTGTTGCTCTCGAACTCTCTTCTGAAAAGATCTGGAAATATGGGCGGCGACTTCTCAATTTTTAATTTTGGCAAGACTACCGCGACCCTTGTTGAAAAGGAGAAAAGCACCCTGACCTTTGATGATGTAGCCGGGCTGGAAGAGGCCGAAGTTGAAGTTAGAGAGATTTTAAACTTTTTAAAAAAGCCTGCATCTTATACTCAGTTAGGTGCAAAAATCCCCAAGGGAGTAATTTTGGTGGGGCCGCCCGGTACGGGTAAAACCTTACTGGCAAAAGCCCTGGCCGGAGAGGCAAATGTGCCGTTCTTTAGCATCTCAGGATCTGAGTTTGTGGAAATGTTTGTTGGAATTGGGGCATCGAGGGTACGTGATCTGTTCAGAAAAGCAAAAGAAAAGGCTCCTTGCATTGTTTTTATTGACGAGATCGATGCCATCGGGCGATCACGGGGTAAAGGTGCATTTTTTTCCGGCGCTAATGATGAGCGCGAAAGCACGCTAAATCAATTACTGACAGAGATGGACGGATTTGGCACTAACAGCGGAGTTATCGTGCTGGCGGCTACCAACCGTGCCGATATGCTGGATCCTGCCCTTTTACGGCCGGGCAGATTCGACAGGCATGTTTACCTTGAGCTGCCCAACCTAAAAGATCGGGAGGACATTTTTGAAGTTCACCTGCGGCCGCTCGTTATTGATGAGGCAATAGATATATCTTTCCTTGCTCTGCAAACACCAGGCTTTTCGGGTGCCGATATCGCCAATATCTGCAACGAGGCGGCTTTAATTGCAGCCCGGAAAGAGAAAAAGAAGGTAGATAAACAAGATTTTCTGGATGCTATCGACCGGATAGTTGCAGGACTGGAAAAGAAAAGCAAGATCATATCACCGGATGAGAAGAGAATAATAGCTTATCATGAAGCCGGTCATGCGGTGGTAAGCTGGTTACTTAAAAATGTTGATCCCCTGGTAAAAGTGTCTATCATTCCACGTGGTAAATCGCTGGGAGCTTCCTGGTATCTTCCTGAGGAAAGGCAGTTAAATAGTGAATCGTTTTACAAAGAACACCTCTCTGCGACGCTTGCTGGCCGGGTGGCTGAGGAGCTTATCTTTGGGGAAGCTTCATCGGGCGCCCTTGATGATCTCGAAAAAGTAACGAAGGAAGCATATATGATGGTTGCCTACTTTGGTTTTAGTAAAAAGATTGGTAACGTTAGTTTTTACGATTCCTCGGGCCAGTCGAATATGGATTTTCAAAAACCTTTCAGCGAAGAAACCGGCAAACTTATCGACGAAGAAGTGCGAAGACTTGTCAACGAAGCTTACGAATCCACAAGAAAAATTCTAACCCAAAATAGAAAGCAGCTGTCTGAAATTGCTGAACTGCTGCTTGAAAAAGAAGTTCTCTTCAAGGAGGATATCGAAAATATTCTGGGTGTCCGGACGAAAATATCCCGAAAGGGAAAAAAGAAAAAAACGCTGGACCAGACAAGCCCGTCCGCCAGTCTCTAAATTTAAAATTTACATCGCCGGCATCATTGCCACCGGCGATTTTTCTTTTTCCCGCTTTGAGGCTATAACACATTCAGTGGTGAGCATCATCATGGCCACGGAGGCGGCATTTTCTAGAGCCAGTCTACCAACTTTTGCAGGGTCTATAATACCGGTAGTATACAGGGTTTCATATTTTTCACTTTTTGCATTAAAGCCATAGTCGCCAATGCCTTCTTTAACTCTTTGTAATATTTCAGTGGGTTCAAGCCCTGCATTCAGCACTATTTGTTTTAATGGCTCTTCCAGTGCCTTTTTGATAATGGCAATGCCAGCCAATTCATCTTCACTTTCGGTTTTCAGGCTTTCGAGTACGGAGAGGGCCCTTAAAAAAACGACGCCACCCCCCGGAACTATACCCTCTTCGATCGCCGACTTGGTTGCATTCAATGCATCATCCACACGGTCTTTCATTTCTGTCATTTCCAATTCTGTTGCTGCACCCACAAACACAACAGCCACACCGCCTGTAAGCTTTGCCAACCTCTCCTGCAATTTTTCCTTATCATAGGTTGAGGTACTCTTGCCAAGCTCTGTCTTGATCTGAAGAATTCTTTTTTGTACATCTTCTTTGCTGCCCGAACCGTTTATTATTGTTGTATTCTCCTTCGATACCAGCAGCTTTTCGCACCTACCAAGTTGTGCCAGCTCTGTATTCTCAAGTTTGTAACCATTTTCTTCCGAAATAACGATACCCCCTGTAAGTACCGCAATATCCTGGAGCAACTCTTTGCGGTGGTCGCCAAAGCCCGGCGTCTTTACTGCAGCAATTTTTAATACCCCTCGTAAATTATTGACAACCATAGTGGCCAATACTTCTGTTTCTATATCTTCTGCAATCACCATCAACGATGCTTCCGTCTTCGAAACTTTCTCAAGTAAGGGCAGTATATCCTTAATGGCAGTTATTTTTTTATCATGAATAAGAATAAAAGGATTTTCAAAACTTACTTCTAACTTTTCCGAATCGGTTACGAAGTATGGAGAAAGATAACCACGGTCGAACCGCATACCTTTTACTACTTCAATAGTAGTATCCATTCCCCTTGCTTCTTCAATGGTAATAACACTTTCTCTGCCCGCTTTATTCATGGCATCTGCAATCAGTTTGCCAATTGCTGCATCATTATTGGCCGATATAGTGGCCACTTGTTCTATTTTGGAAAAATCATCACCAACGGGTACAGACATTTTATTCATTTCATCCACCACTGCTTTTACTCCTTTCTGAATTCCTCTACGTACTTCCATCGGATTTGCGCCTGCCTCTACTCTTTTAAGCCCGATGTTGATCATTGCCCTGGCAAATAAAGTGGCAGTAGTGGTTCCATCACCAGCAGTTTCAGAAGTTTTCACGGCCGCCTGTCGCAGCATTTTTGCGCCTAGATCTTCAATAGGGTCGTCCAGTTCAACCTGCTTTGCAACCGTAACCCCATCATTGCATACCTGCGGTTCGCCGTTGGCTTTTTCAAAAACCACCGTTCTGCCTTTAGGACCAAGTGTAACTACTACAGCATCTGCCAGCTTATTTATCCCTTCCTGCAATTTTCGCCGCGCATCGGTATTGAAATCCATTATCTTGCTCATGGTTTTATAATTTAATAGTAGAATAATCGTCTATGCATAGTCAGTGCTCTGGCGTAGATAAATTTCGCTCCCGGAATTTTTAACTATATCTTTTTTTAATAATTCGCTGTTCACCTAAAGAATCACCATCAGAAGTCTTTTAATTCGGGGAAATTGCCGGATTTTTTGAAGAAGTTGCTCAAACCAGGCAAGCTCTTCACTTGACAGAAATTCAAATTGTACATTCAAAGCTATTAATCAGTTTATTGCATTTACATGATTGCTATTAGCAAGCAGTATGACTGTCGTCAAATCAACTCTCTGAAAGACGGGTAATCTCCCCAGCAGGCATAGATGCTTCATAAATACGGTTGATCGTAATCATACTCCTGTCTGAGCGCTATCATTCTTTATTAGCTACTGTGCTTTTAACTTTATATGTACTTGTATTTTTAGAGTTTTTTTTATGACAAGTGAAAAACTATTAAGCGAGGAATTGCGAATCCTGCGAAAGGGAAAAGGGGAAATTTGTATTTCTATTATTGTGCCAACACACCGGCTTTCACCCGAACGGAGAGAGGATCATTTAGTACTGAAAAAAGCTATTGATACTGCCAGGGAATTATTGGAAACCAGGTATTCTGAATCCAATATTCAGCCCTTACTTCAGGCGATGGATGAGCTTTATCAAGGTGTTGACTTTTCTCATAATTTAGATGGGTTGGGATTCTATATTTCGCCCTATCTAAAGCTTGTTGTAAAATTTCCTTTTCCGGTGGAGGAAAAAGTATTCGTAAGCGATAATTTCGAATTGCGTGACCTTCTTTATAAAATAAATTATGCAAAGCCTTATTTTGTGTTAGTGCTCTCTGAGAAGGAAATCAGGCTTTTTGAGTGTTCTGGGGATGATGTGATTGAAGTGAAAGATAGCAACTTCCCCCAAAAATATCAGGAAGAATACCTTTATAGTCCACCAAGCCGAGGCACATCGTTTGCCGGGAGTGCAAATTTGAAAGGTTTTGAAAAAGATAAATCAGAACTGGAAGCCATTCGTTTCACCGATTTTTTCCGGCATGCTGATGGATTGCTTAGCAATTACCTTCAGGATGATAGTCCGCTGATGGTGCTCGGGAATGAAAAGGCGCTGAGCTGGTTTGGAAATGTGACTAAGCACCAGACCGACTTAATTACAAAAATTGAGGGCGATTACATTCACGCCGCACCAAAAGAAATTGCAGATATTGTCAGGCCTCCCATTCGGTTAAACATTGATCAGGAAAATGCAAATTTGATAAAAGAATTTTCCGAAAAAATCGGACAGGGGCTTGGCGTCAGCGGAATACAGGAAGTTTGGCAGGCTGCCAACGAAGGAAGGGCATTAAAGCTCTTGGTTGAAAAAGATTTCCATTGTCCCGGTTTTCTGGACAGGAATGGAAATAAACTTTATCTCAGTCCACCACAAGTGCCCCATAAAATATTAGCCGATGCAGTAGATGATCTGATTGAAACGGTATTAGAAAAGCAGGGACATGTTTTTTTTACAGAAAGTGATCAGCTTAAAGATTACCAGAGGATTGGGTTAATAACACGGTACTAAATTGAAAAGGAAATTATAAAAAACCATCCGGATGATACCTAGTTCAAATCAGTGCAGGGAAATTAAAGAAATTTTTCAACTCTTCAAATAAAACGACATAAATTTTCAATGTCCGGCCCTTCCGTTTGAAAACATATATTTGAAATGCTGGAGAAAGATACCCCACAAATCAGAATGATATAGTGATGTTTTTCGAAATAGGATTTGTAATGTTATTAGGGAACTCAATGGAATCGCCCCGACGATAAGAACTGTGGGAGTTCAAGGTCGGGTATAAACGGGTATAAAATTGTATGCCAAATCCTCTAACTAACATTTTAATCAGTCATCCAATTCTGGATCGTTTTAAGGCGTACTGTTTAGCACATGCCTCGAAGTCACATCAGGTCACGGGGGCTCGTCTACATGTGCCGGCCAGGTAGTGGGTGCCAGGGTTGATAACCAGCCTTAAGACTTTCACCTTAAGACTTTCAGAATCATTATCACGTTAAAGATGCTGGAATTAAAAACATAATTAACGCTGAATACGGGAATGGGTAAGAAACCTTAAATCAGCATACGGGTGATCTCTTTGATAGAGACGGAATTCCAGTATAGTTCGAGAGAATTGAATGCTTCAGTTGCTTTGATAAAGGCAACCTTTGCTTCATCCACATTAAAATGAATTTCGACGTAGAACTCTTCCACCTTTACACCTTATTAAGTGATACGGTGAATCCATGTTCTTCCCGAATTGCTATCGCTGAATGTTCTATCACTATTCTCAATTGATCAGTCTCGCACAATGATTGTAACTCTCTAAAATTCATCTAACAATCCGTCACATTGCTCCACCTAATGTGGACGCTGCTCCTATGAGCGCCATCAAGGTTATGGCCTTTCAGATTGAATTTTTTGAATTACATATTTATTCTGTTAAAATTCCGCCAAAAGATCTTTAACCATCAAACTGATTTGCCGCCCCAGTTTCTTTGTTTCAAAGTTTAAATAAAATCTGCCGTTCCAGAATGCAGGTTTTATGATTTAATAAGCAATACTTCGTTTATAGGGCAAACTCCGGCACATCGACTTGTAGATGGTTCGATACGGTTATCACTCCTGGAGCGGACCAGGCAGCCCTATCGGCATCCTCCTTTTCGGCAAAGGACCGCACCGTTCCTTCGAGGGTTACATGGCTGCCTGTTACCTGGACATTGATTTTCCCTGAATCAATACTGGCGTTTCGCAGGAAAGCGGCGTTGATCTTTTGTTTGACGTCGCCAGGCATAATAGTTGGTTTCAGCTTTAACAGGTTAACTACCGAGCGAACGCCATTCAGGTATTCGATGGCTTTACTTGCCTTTTCTCGCTCATAATCCCAATCCACTTCCCCTTCCAATTTAACTACACCGTTTTCAACATTAATTTTAATCTTTTCATCTTGAACCGCCGTATTCCATTTCAGTGCATTAAGGCAGGCTTCTGCGATCTCGGTATCGGTTCGCCGATAAGAGGGTGACGGCCCTACCTGGATATCTTCAGCCACCGCCTTAACTCCTGATACTCTTTTTGCCGCCATTTCTGCATGCAGCTTTTTGGCATAGTTATCTACAATACCCGAAAGTGTAACGACTCCATTATCAACTGCAACTCCGATCTTCGACGCAGCCAGGAAGGGCTCCCACTGAAGTTCTTCCATCACATCTTTTTGAATTTGAACGTCTGTTTTCATTGTAATAAATATTTGAAATAAATAAGTACTAAGTACCACCAAAGTAAATTCGAAATCGACGATTTTCAAATGATTATTATCAGGCTTAATATTGATTTTAACCGGATTTCCACCAGTTTGTCATCCGCCTGCACAAGTGCTTTAAGCAAATTGAAATATATAAAGCAAGCCAGTGGTGAACGTTTGCATTTTGCTCTACCAGATGTACCAAAGTTGGGTGAAAAATTCTGTAATCAACAGGGCGTATCTGCGCGGGTGTAAAAATTGTTTAGGTAGGTGAAAAAAATAACAAAAGCCATAAATGATCCACTAATTCATTATGCGATTTTTTTTATTAATTATTTGATTTGTACAAAGTTTTTGAAAAAGTTCAGAATCAACTAAATACCTGACTGAAATCATACGTATCAAACAACCGATTTTTGAAATTAGGAGATAACAATAGTATGCTAACCTGGAAGCCTTATATAAAATATGTCGCCATGAAAACGATAAACAAAATAGAGACAGCTCTACTTCCAGACACGCTCAAAACCATTTTTACAAGGCGGGCTGTACGAAAATACAGAAATACCCCGATCGGCCGCATATTGATTGAGGAAATTCTTGAGGCGGGACGAATGGCTCCGTCAGCCTTAAATGAACAGCCATGGAAATTCTATATTCTAACCGGCCATGAGGCGATTCAGATGTTTTCTTCTGAAATAGCTAAGATTGCCCGGCTGGATTTCGCAAAAAAAGGTGTGATCAATGTGCTGAAAGCTTCGGTTAATCTTATGCATTTCTTGCCGGGTTTAGATATATTTCAAAGACCCGACCCGATTTTTCATGGAGCACCGGTGGTAATTTTTATCACAGCACCCGCTGATAATGACTGGGCATCCATTGATATTGGTATGTGTGCCCAAAATATGATGCTGGCTGCTAAGTCCCTTGGCCTTGATACCTGCCCTGTGGGATTCGGCAAATACGTTGAGCGTGCAAAAAGCTTCCCCAAGCTCGGCATCCCGAATAAGGAAAGAGTTCACCTGGCTATCGTTGCGGGCTATGGCGAAGAGAGTCCTGAACGACCCGAACGGAAAGAAAACAACGCTATATACATTACATTGCCTGAGGGCCAAATATTAGAAGACCGCTAGCCAGAAATAGGCTCGCCTTTCTCTCAGCCGTGCGGGCAATACGATAATCTATTTTATTCGGCTGTTTTTTCTTCCTCTTTGATTAAGTAGTAGCTGTTTAAACTAATTAACTGACTATTTAGTGGTAATCCGAACCTAATCAACTGGGAAAGCTACTTGTTTTTGAATGCTTGGTATGCTCTTAATCTGTCAGTCTAATCATCACTATAATGAAAAGCTTTATGATTTTTTTATTTGTATCCGGCATTCTCCCAGAATCTTCAATAATTAATGCCCAACAAAGATGGAGCGTAGAACTTAGGCCTGCAGTAAACTTTCTTACCAGGGATTTGATAAACACAAATACTGGTGCAGGTTATGGACTTGATGGAACCGCAGCATACCTGTTCATTCCTCATACAGAAGCCTATGCAGGATGGGTTTGGAATAAGTTTTCGACAGATCAATCTTTTGCAGGATCAAATGTAGACTTTGTTGAATCTGGTTATACCTTCGGTTTACAACTTGTAAGGCCACTTAATTCCAAAATAAATTACAAAATCCGTGGAGGTGTAATCTATAATCATATTGAAGTGGAGAATGAAAGCGACGATACGATAGCCGACTCGGGCCATGGATTAGGCTGGCAGATTGAATCTGGTTTGTCTTTCTCCAGTAAAAAGAGTTGGAGTTTGAATCCAAGCCTAAGGTATCGATCCTTGGCAAGAGATGTAAAAATTGAAGATGTTACTTATGAAGTTAAACTAAACTATATTTCAGCCGGCCTAGGTTTAATATGGCTCTTTTGAAGACAGAACATTGCAGTACACCTCATATTCTAGAATCCATTAAATAAGCCTCGGATAAGCGTGGCTATTCACTTCCCGAACCGCTTAATTATTTCCATCTCCAACCATTCCCTATGCATCGGGTGAGCGATATTCATCAATGACATTGCTCGTTGCCGTAAATTTTTCCCGAATAAATAGGCTATTCCAAATTCCGTTATCACATAATGAACATGCGCCCTTGTGGTTACGACCCCTGCGCCCGGTTTAAGGAAAGGAACTATTTTGGATTCACTATTCTTTGTTATAGAATTTAAGGCAATTATTGGCTTCCCCCCCTCTGATAAAGCAGCACCTCTCATAAAATCCATTTGTCCTCCCACTCCTGAATACTGATAGGTACCAATAGAATCAGCACACACCTGACCTGTCAAATCTATTTCAATGGCAGAATTTATTGCTACTGCTTTGGGGTTAGCCCGAATTATTTCCGGGTTATTTACGTAATTCATTTCAAGGAACACCACTTGAGGATTATCATCAACAAATTCATATAGTCTTTTTGTTCCAATAACAAAACTGGTAACATTTTTGCCCCTGTGTTTCACCTTATATTTATTTGTTATTATTCCAGCTTCAAGCAAAGGAATAATTCCATCCGAAAACATTTCCGTATGAATACCGAGGTCTTTATGACTGTGAAGACATGAAAGAACAGCATTCGGTATTGCGCCTATCCCCAGTTGCAGAGCAGACCGGTCTTCAATTAGTTCCGCACAATATTTACCTATGTCAAGTATACTGTTATTAAGCGCTTCCGAATACCATACTTCCGGCAATGCCCCGTCAACTTTTACAATAGTATTTATATCGTTTATATGTATAATGCCATCTCCGTGAGTCCGCGGCATCTGGCTGTTTACCTGGGCGATGACATGTTTGGCATTTTTTACCGCAGCTCTTGCAATATCAACGGAGGTACCTAAAGAACAAAAGCCATGCTTATCGGGTGGTGAAACATGAACTAAGGCAATATCTAAAGGCAGGATGCCCTTTTCAAATAACTGGCTGATTTCACTAAGAAATACAGGAATGTAATCGCCATAGGGCCCATTCACAATTTCCCTCGCATTTTCTGAAACAAAAAGTGAATTAATAAAAAAACTATCACCAAAATCAGCTTGATTAAACAGGTTATCGCCCAAAGTGCTGATACTGACTAATTCTACACTTTTAAGCTCGTGTCTTCTTTCTAGAAGAGCTTTCAAAAGGTGTATAGGTGTGGCGGCGCTTCCATGAATAAAAACCCGCTGACCATTTTTAATCACTTTGACGGCTTCCTCGGCAGATCGATAATTTATTTCCATCTGAATAGAACGTAAGGCTATATATGGTTGGCTCAGTATGTTAATCAACATGCGGCCTTATTACCCGGGCCTGGCTGGCTAAACGGATCAAGTGTTGCCAGCTTAGTAAATTTAGAGAATGGGAAATTATATGGACTACATTAATTATGAGCAAGAAAAATAGGTAACTGATGGTCTTTAATAAGCCCCTTAACAAAGCTCTTGCGAAAAAGACTTGAAAAGGTAGAACGGCCATATGAGCCGGTCACCACAAGTGTATTTGTTCTGCCCACCAGCCATCTGCTAATGCCTTCTTTCGAGTCAAAATGAAGTTTAGTAAATTTAAGATCGTTGAAATGCCGGCTTGCATACTCCTCCAGATACTCTAAGTCAGGTATCTCATTGTCTTCTTCCTCTCTAAGATAAACTACTTCAGCTTCCAGATTACAAAGAGAGGGCAACAAATAGCAAAATTGTTTCATGGCAAACATGCTATCCTGCCTTGCATCATATGCAAGTAATAGTTTTTGGGGAAAATCAGAATTCTCCGGAACCATCATAACAGGGCATTCAGCGCGTCTTAGAAGATCTTCCAAATATTTATTAGGTTGCTCGTTATCGATATCTCTAAAAAACGCTTCTTCGCTTACAATCGCCAAATCAGCGAACCGGGTTTCTTTCTGAATGTCGTCTAGCGTCCAATAGGCCCGCTCCTTGTGCACACGGAACTCTATTCCGTTGGGCTGGCATTTTCTCTCAAATGTTTCAATCGTTTCTTCCAACAAGCGTTCTTCAGCATCAAAATCAATAAGCTCATATGGAAGTGCATAAGAAGCTGTGCCTAATAGTAAACTGTAATCTACTGAACTGAAGAACATCCCCGTTGCCAAAACAGGGTCTTTTTCGTGTAAGTTGCTTAAAAACTCGAAGGCGCCATCAGAAAAATTCCTCCCATCACAAGCGAATAATACTTTTTTCATTGTGAAACGTAATATAAGTTACTGGTCAACTAAATTAAGGCGAATTCTTTTTAAAAATCCTGACCTCCGTTTGCCTTCATATTGATATGAATCAAATGGTTTCATTTATACAGCGCTTCATGTTAAGTTTCATTTCTATTTCAATAGTGATCAATTTACTGCCATCACTCTTTGCAGTAATGAGATTGTATATATTCAGAAGCAAAATTAAATTCACATGCCCACCTGGTAACGGTATAAGAATGAATGAAGTCGAATTCAGAAATTAAATGGATAAGTTTCTGGGGTTTTATGACCATCCGGGTGCAAATGTAAAGGATGAAGCGCATTCGATACGTCGAGGTAAATAAATGCGTCATACCTGGCATTGAAGATCGAAGGCACATAATTACCGTACTCATCTTCGGGATTATAGATTACACCAATAGCCCGATGAGGTATGGCGTAATTAAACTCATCTTTTTTATTTTTCCGGTCAAAGATTAGAAGTTTATTTTCGGCCGACGCCTGATGCAAAACATCTTCTATGCTTCCTCCGCGTGCAGCAGGAACTTCCATTATTTTCATTGGTCCGCTCCACTTTTCGCCAGCAACCACAGTTCCACCGTATGAGCCGAAACCTATCAAAACAACATCCTGCTCCCCATATTGCTCACGCACAAGTTGCCCCACATTAATCATGTTCGCTTTCTTCATATCGGTATACCTCGCGTCACCAATATGGCTATTGTGCTCCCATACAATGGCTTTCGCGTTTGGGCCGTGGAATTTAAGAAGTCGGTTCAATGTTTCAACCATATGAATATCCCGCAGATTCCAGGAATTGTTATTGAATCCGATCATACTACGATAGTATTCTTCGGCATTAACTGCGATATGAGCGTTTTGCTCTACATTTAAAGCCGCTTCAGGATCATGATCATAGACAATAGTCTTTTTTCTAACCTCTTTCAACAAATCAATTACAGGTTGTTCGCATGATTGCGGCAGAAAATTACGACGAAATGCATATTTTTGTCCGTCCTCCCCAAAAGGTTCAAAACAATTCATTGCCTTTTCTGCCAGACGGGCAGCAGCTGGATCGGTCTGAGCCAGATAATCAACCAATGTTTCCAGAGATTCCCATAGACTATATACATCCAGACCATAGAACCCAACTTTTTTATCAGTTGGAAGACTTCGGTTGTACTCTTTCAGCCAGGTAATTAACGCTGCAATTTCCCAGTTAGCCCACATCCAGGTTGGCCACCGGTCGAAGGTATGCAGCAGTTCATCAGGCCTTCTATTTTGATAATCGTACCCCTTGATGTAACGGTTTATTTTATAGGAATCCGGCCAGTCACCCTCCACCGCAATGAAATTAAAACCTTTCTCTTGAATAAGTTGCTTTGAAATCGCGGTACGCCACGTATAATATTCATGTGTGCCATGCGAAGCTTCACCCAATAAAACGTGGTGTGCTTCACCAATCCGTTCCAAGAGAGGATCCAACGATTTTGAACTGCTTAAATGAATGGCGTTGTGCTTATCCTCAACCGTTGCGAATAGCTGCGAATTTATATGGTGACTTGCTTCCATACATAACCTATCTAATAATCAAAAGTATAACCCGCCACACCTAAACTGAACTTTCCTAAATAACAGATGGTTTTTCTATAAGTTTTAAACATGATCTATATTATAGTTGAAACAGAAGAAGACATAATAGCTTTTACAACAGCAATTATGTAGTGCATGGTTAATTCTTGCTCTTTCAAAAATTACATACATTATTGAGTTGTATTTCAAGCTACTCAACTGGCCTCGGGGCCCTCATCGGAGGCATGCATACTGTGTATGCCTGCCTCTAATAATCCCCTTCAGTCAACTACACGGTGCAAGGAACTGTTTTGACAGACAAAAAGAAACGTATTGCGAACACATTATTATTTCATCTGTAATACAGCAGTACCGTGAATATTCCCCGACCTCATCTGGGATATTGCTTCGTTAGCCTCATGTAATTCAAATAAATGAACTTCAGGCTTCAAAGCAACTTTGCGGGCTAATCTAAGAAATGTATTTGCATCTTTACGGGTGAGGTTCGCTACAGAGCGGATGCTTCTTTCTCCCCATAAGAGGTCATATGAGAATGACGGAATATCGCTCATATGTATTCCTCCACAAATGGTGGTTGCACCCTTATCAGTGGCCGACAAAGCTTTTGGAATTAGATCGCCAATTGGAGCAAAAATAATAGCTGCATCCAACTTTAAGGGCGGAAGTTGTGCTGAATCGCCAGCCCATACTGCTCCTAACTTTAAGGCAAATTCCTGACTTTCCCGATCACCCTTCCGGGTAAAAGCATAGATTTTTTTTCCTTCAAAAATTGCCACCTGAGTAAGAATATGCGCCGCTGCCCCAAATCCATAAATGCCTATATTTTGAGCTTCGGCGTTAATAATGGCATAACACCTATAACCGATTAAACCGGCACACATTAGTGGCGCTCCCCCCGGATTGTTGTAAAGAGAAGGTATCTTGAAGCTATACGCTTCATAAGCAGTACAATATTCAGCGAATCCGCCATTTACAGTATAGCCGGTGAACAGCGCGTGTTCACACAGATTCTCCTGTTTTTTTCGACAATATTTACATGTACCGCAAGTATAACCCAGCCATGGTATGCCAACGATATCTCCTTTCTTTAATTTTTTTACATTTTCGCCAGTCTGTATTACTTTGCCTATAATTTCATGCCCTAATACCAGTGGAAGTTTTGGGTATTTCAGATCACCATCTATAATATGCAGATCTGTACGGCAGATACCGCAGGCAATTACCCGGATCAGCACTTGTTGAAGAGTAGGTTTCGGCCTTGGAACCATCTTATACTTCAATAGAGTTCCGGGTGCTTCAAGCACCATCGCTTGCATAGTCTTAGCGTGCAATTCGTTGTACATTATTAGTACCTGAATTAAAATCTTTTAAAGAGTCGTATTCTAAACAGCAAGGATGCCATGTTAGAATTATTTTCATAGGATGTGAAACGAAATTTGCCATCCGATATTCAACTGGCTCAACCTGAAATCCATTATTAGGATTTAGCGCTTTGATCACCTTTTTAAATCTTCGATTTTTAATAGCGACGCCAGGATCCGCAAGAAGCAAAAATATAAAATTTGATTCCCTGTGCTCCGTACAATATTCAAAATGTCTTTTTACCTGATAGACTGGTATTCTCCGTAATAGTCCTCATGTGTCAGTATAATTTGCCATAATTGATTTTTACCAGCCCGAAATGATGCGGCGCTAAGGCTTAAATAATATTCCCACATTCGATAAAACCTTTCACCATATTTTTTGCACAGGCTGGTTCGAAATGTTCGTAAATTTCTTAACCATTCCATAAGCGTCCGGTCATAATGAAGGCCGAAATTGTGCCAGTCCTTCATAACGAACCGCGTTTCTATTGATGCACCGATTTGCTTAATAGATGGCATCATCCCATTAGGGAAAATATACCGGTCAATCCAATCATCAGTTTTTACAGCGCTTTCATTACCTCCAATACAGTGCAGTAAAAATATTCCATTGCTACTTAAACAACGATGAGCAACTTTCATAAAATTTGCGTAGTTCTTTAACCCAACATGTTCAAACATGCCTATTGAAACAATCCGGTCAAAATTTCCGTAGAGTTCCCTGTAGTCTTGTAGCTTTATGGTTACAGGTAAGCCTGCGTTAGTTTTTTGAGCAAAGCGAGCTTGTTCTGCAGAATTAGTAATTCCCGTTACCTTAACCTTGTATCGTTCTGCGGCATAACGGGCGAACCCACCCCAGCCACATCCGATATCCAAAACACTTTGTCCCGGGGTTAGCATCAATTTTTTACAAATTAGTTCCAGTTTATTTTCCTGTGCTTCGTCAAGCGTGACGGCGTTTTCCCAGTATGCGCATGAATACAACATGTATTTATCAAGGATGCACTCAAAAAATTCATTGCCAAAGTCATAATGCTTCTTTGAGACCTCAACAGCTCTTGCAATAGATTGTTGGTTGAATAGCTTTGACTGGAAAGTTCTTAAGGCAATCTGCAAATTATTTTTGACCCGTTTTTCCAGATTAGCACGTAAGAGTTTATAAAGGACATTGTCGAGAAAAGGACTATCCCACCATCCTTCCATGTACGTTTCGCCAAAACCTAGTGATCCATCGCGCAGCACTCGTTTATAGAAACGGCTATCATGAATAGTCAGATCTGCCGCATAACCATTATTAGTTTGTATTCCTGCCGGAAGAATCAATTTTTCAACAAGAGATTGATAGGCCTTCATTGAGGTACCGAATAAAACAGTGAAACCTTAACGTCGGAATAAGTTCAACAGATCAGGTTTTGAAATATCTAAACTCTTCGTCTCATTTCGTGGACCCATTATAGCTCATTATGCTTTTTATAAGGGAGGTGATCTTCTCCCTCTTGGAACTTGGAATGCACGATTTTGGGCCCCAACTCTCTAAAAAATTTACGAGTTTTAAAATCAAACTATTCTTGCATTTGAAGATAGATGTTCATAAGTAGAAGATGAGTGACTATTATCAATATCAGCCATGACTAATATCAGCAGAACATTAAAGTGTGGGATTGTCGAAACCAGGTTTTGACCACATTAAAAATAGCTGACGCTCCACTTAGAGTTGGAAAAGATTTGAACTCTCTCAATCAATTTGTTAAATAATTCTACTTTAAACTTTACTAGTCTTGACCTAAAAAGCACAAGGTAAATATTGCCATTGACTATAATCAAAAGGTCCCCTGACAGAGGTCATTAGCTGATTGAATGACTCAAGTTACATTTATATTATATGAAAGTTTGACATAATACTGTTGCTGAGACCGTCAAAATGTTTCATTGTAAAGACATTTAGAGTTGAAATTAAGAGGGGTTTGGCTGAATACATAAAGAAACGCTGCCATTTATTTTATTGAATAAAATTTGTGGAATGAGCGAACCACAGATGCATTTGAGCCAAACCTGTTGTTTACTGAGCTCCGTCTAAAGCGTCGCCAAACGGGCGCTTCTTAAAAAATGATGCTCTTGCTGTTATCCTTTCCCCCTGTTGAAGAAAAACACTACACTAAAAAACTGCAGTATAAACTAAAAAATCAATCATGAAAACGGATCATCAAATTCAAAAAGAGGTGATGGAGGAACTTCTTTGGGAACCTAGTCTGAAAGCGTCAGAAATTGGCGTAGCTGTTAAGAACGGAGTAGCGACGCTTTCCGGCATAGTAGATAATTATGCAAAAAAAATGTCGGCAGAACGAGCGGTGAAGAGAGTTCGTGGTGTAAAAGCCGTTGCAGAGGATATTCAAGTAGGTATTTCTCCGAGTTATCGGAAGACCGATTCCGAAATCGCAGAAGCCCTTGTTAATGCTTTAAAATGGAATTCAGCAATTCAGGATGAAAAGGTTAAAATTAAAGTTGAAAATGGAATTGTCAGACTTGAAGGTGAACTAGAATGGGATTATCAGCAACATGGTTGAGACAAGTATTGAAAATTTAACCGGTGTACGTTCCGTAGTTAACTTGCTTACAGTTAAACCTCGGGTTGACACTGCTGATATTAAGAAAAAAATAAACTCAGCCTTTCACCGGAGCGCGACCATCGATAGTGAAAAAATAAGCATTGAAGTTACAGGAGGTAAAGTTACATTGCTTGGGAAGGTGCGGTCATTTTCAGAAAAGGAAGACGCAGAAAAAGCTGCCTGGGCCGCACCGGGAGTATTCCGTGTTGAAAGTAAATTAGAAATTGAAGCTCCGAAATACGCGTTCGAAGATTATTAATGGTCGTAAACAATTCTCAAAAGACGTTCATATTTGGACGAAAGCAGGCTTAATCAACCAGTGGAGCCGCCTTCCATAGCTTAGTTTCTTATCTGACAGCACTTAAAATTTAGATCAATGCATAAACAGCCGAAAAGGAAGAGGATAAAGCGCTCTTGTTAAGACCGATCTTAGCCTGTTTTAAGTGAGTTTGTATTACCGATAGAAACCGGTCATGTCCAGGCGTTCTTAATTTGACTTTGTTGAAGTCATTCGTTAGGCGTGCCCGTATCTGTTACCGTAACTCCACACATAAAAGATATAAATTTCATTCTTCGTCCTACAATCTATTCCCCCTTAAGTGGTAATTACGTTTTTATTAAGAATCATCTTTTTAAATGATAATGATCATTTTTTAATAACCGCATGTTGAGGAGATTTATAAAAAAAAGCTATGGATCAGACCCATATACATCTCTTAATCACCCACCTTCCTATTTTCGGTTCGATATTAGGTGCGATAGTTTTAGGCTATGGCTTATGGACGAAAAGCACCCACACCATGGCGGCAGCTTACATAGTCATGATCATTTCCACTGTTGGAGCCGGTATTTCTTACTTAACAGGAGAAGCCGCCGAAGAAACGGTTGAAAATATTCAGGGAATCGGGAAAGAAATGGTAGATCAACATGAAGATTTCGCGCTATTTGCTTTAATTGCTTTAATAGTGTTGGGTGTGGTATCGCTAGCCGGACTTTTTTTAAGTCTGCGGAAATCCTCGTTTACCACCCTGGTGGCACAGGTTGCTTTTATTATTTCACTCATCGCGTTTGGCCTTGTGGCCAGAACAGGTTACTTAGGCGGGCAAATCAGGCACACCGAGATAAATGCTACCCCTACTGCCCAGGGAATTGGCGGGGATAGCGAAAGTGAAGAATAGTAAAATGTAAGGAGATACACATGCACAAGGCGGCTTCCTTTCTCTGGAGTCGGCTTAAAATGTTGGTAACTTAAATATCATTTTAGCACAGCGAGGCGGGTTGCAAAGACTACTAATCCGCCTTACCAATTATTTCTCTAAGTGATTTTCCACCTCTTTAATTGATGTTTTAAGGCGCAATTGCCATATTTAAATCATCTGGCTTTACGTTGAACTTTAGGGTCTGGTATTTTATTCATAAACTTCGACAACTTGCTTTTAAGCTAATAGAATAAAACAAAGTTTACTAGTCCATTCCACAACAATAAAGCCTGGCTAACTGTGCAGGCTTTCTGGTGCTAAAGTACTATTGGATTATCTTGACGAAATTAACCTGCCAATATTTATATCGACAAACCGCATTTAATGAAAAACAAGGCCATCCAAACAGAAATAGACGCCAGCTATTTATACCAAAAACTAGCGGAACATGAAGAAGACGATACGATTGCCAGCGTCTTCAGGCAAATGAGCGACATTGAACGAAGTCATGCAGAGGCTTTTGCGGCAAAAGAGAACCTAAGTTTAGAAGATTTAAAAAGGCCCTCATGGAGGGCAAAAACTCTTAACCTCATCGGTAGGACTTTTGGCTATGATTATGTTCTTGGCGTTTTAATGGATACCGAAAAAAGTATTTCCAATGCGGTGATCAGCGCCAAGCAAAAGAACAAAATGAAGATCAGCGGAACTGAGACTACCCATGTTAAGATATTGAGATCTATCCTTGAAAAAGAAGAAAAGGTAACGGGCATTCAGCTTTCAAAGTTTGAGTCGAGGCACAGGTCGGTAGGCGGCAATGCAATCAGGGCAGCCGTTCTGGGTGGAAATGACGGACTGGTATCCAATTTCAGCCTGGTAATGGGAATTGCCGGTGCTACATCCGGACAGGAAGGCGTTTTACTGGCTGGTGTTGCCGGTTTATTGGCCGGGGCATTGTCCATGGCTTTAGGTGAATGGATCTCTGTAAAGAGCTCGCAAGAGCTATATGAGAATCAAATGCAAATCGAAATGGAGGAACTGGAAACTAACCCTGAAGGCGAAATGAAAGAAATAGCTTTAATCTATATAGCTAAGGGAATTCCTGAAGGCCAGGCCCATGATATGGCAGCTGAAATGAAGGATACATCGATGGCCCACGAATTATTGGTTCGTGAGGAGTTAGGAATAAATCCCGAAGAATTAAAAGGGTCAGCCATCGAAGCGGCGGTTTATTCCTTCATCCTGTTTGCGCTGGGCGCTGTTATTCCGGTGCTCCCTTTTATGTTTACCAGCGGCATGCAAGCCATATTGATTAGCGTAGCCTTCAGTGCCGTGGGCTTGTTTTTGATTGGATCGGCCATAACCCTCTTTACTGGAAAAAGCGTTTGGTTTTCCGGCTTCAGGCAGGTATTCTTTGGTTTAGCTGCTGCAGCTGTGACATTTGGCATTGGTAAAATCATTGGAGTTTCATTGACTTAGAAAGAGTAGATTAAAACGCAAATCTACAGTCCTACACCAAATGCTAGTTCCACTTTTATCCGTCCAGCTGCATTCACAACTGAAGGTAAAAATTCGGGATTTATAATCAGCCATTTAAAGCTCAAATTTCCCTAGATATTGGCTATACGACTGGGCCGACCTGTCGGCCGACACAAATGCGATATATACCTCCGCGTCACCACCTTGCATAGACGCAGGGATGGCTATAGTGTAGCTTCCCGCAACCCGAAAAGGACCGTCAAAGATCCTCGTAACGGTCTTTGAGCCAGCAACGTTATACAGCAAAATCATCATCTGGTCAGAGGGGCTGCTCTCGGCTATTGATGCAGTATCCCAAATTATTTCCACCATATTGTTGGAGAGGCTTGCCGATGGGTTAACCCCTCCGGGCAAACTGCCACCGCTAAACCGGAATTGTACAGGAGATACATAAAACCCAGTCTCATTGGCCGATATTGCATTCTTTCGATTATATGCGAACGCTGCCCTGTAGCCGCCCGTTTTCGTATAATGATCTTTAAAACCCGCTCTTACCAGGTCCTTCAAAGGCTCCAGGTGATCGATCACTGCCTTAAACTTCGCCCGGTTAATCAATTCCTTCGGACCGGTCTTTGTTCTTTTTCGCGGCAACGACCTCATATAGAAGTCGCCGCCACTTGAAACTCCTACTACGGTCCCTATTTTTCCGCGAAACTTTCCCAAAATCCCATCATCTGCTTTTGCCATATTTAATTAAACCTACTATTGTTTGAATTAATAAAGTTTACAATGTACTAAAAAATTTGATAACTAGAAGCTTACAGGATACTCACCATGTGATCACAGCTTCCCGATATAGTGATGATATAGTAAGCACATAGTAAGTATATAGTAAGCACATAGTAAGCGTCGTATCAGATACGGCAAACGAGGGCTCTTGAACATAGGGTTCGAGGCCCCAGAGAAGAAATTTATGAGATTAAGTGGATAAATACTGCGGACTTTGAAATACACAGTATCACGCTTTGACACCCGTCAAAAGTTGCAAAGCATGGCATAATTAAGTCAAGCTTAGTTGTATTTTTCCCGGATCCAAAGAAACAGGTTCTGATGATCAAAATACCGTTAGTCAAGGAATGGAAAACACAAATTTTCAGACTTGGCTCAGACAGCAGCCCCCGGCAGGATGTAACTTATTTTTCCATGTTAACTGATAAGTAGCCTCGAAAAAATTTCCATAAGCAAAGAAAGAAAACTATCTTTGTAAGCGAACACTTACTTACATTAAAAATGAGTCGCTGTGGAGGGAATGTTGAGATGATAAACAATGATTTTACAGTCAGGCAAATAGAAATAATGGAAGCCGCTACTTTGCGGATAGATCAATATGGCATACAAGAATTGACCATAAAGAATCTGGCTGCCGATTTAGGATTATCGGAGGCTGCATTATACCGACATTTTAAAAGCAAAAATGATATTATGCTCGGACTTCTGGGCTATTTTATCAGTGAAATGAAAGAGCGTATCGGAGCCATAGTCTCTCGAGAGGATAATACGCCAACAGAGCAGTTAAAGGAAATATTTGATTCTCAATTGAACACTTTTTTGAAAAAACCTGCCATTGTCAGCGTTATTTTCTCGGAAGGAATTTTTCAATTTAATAAAGACCTGAGTGATAAGGTTTCTGCGATGATGGAACTTATGCAAACTCATATTAGTGTTATTGTAAAAAGGGGTCAGAACCAGGGTATTTACCGCGAATTGATAGGCCCGGCTATTATTTCCACCATTATACTGGGCAGCATGCGTATGACCGTATTAAAATGGAAACTATCTGGACATAAATCGAATTTGGTCAAAGATGGAAGCATCGTGTTAAATGGCCTTTTAAATATGATAGAAAAATAAGTGATCACGAAGTGAGAACCAGCTAAAAAAATTTGATCAATGAAGTTAGTAAGCATTCACACACTTGGGATAATCCTGTTACTGTTGGTAGTCGGAATACAGTCATCCATGGCTCAAGTTCTGACACTGAACCAATGTATTGACACCGCGCATGTTCATAATAAAAATCTGCGAACGAGCAGAAACATCATTGCTATTGGTGAACAAAAACAAAAAGAAGCCCGGGGAAACTTACTGCCAAAGGTGACAGCGAATGCTGACTATCGCTATTATACGAACCTGCCCTATCAACAAATGCCCTTATCTATTTTTGGTGGTGCAGACGGACAATTCAAAGAAGCTCAATTCGGTGTTCCGCACAATATCAATGCAAACCTGCAACTGGCTATGCCCTTATATAATCCGCAACTGTACGGAGCTATTCAAACAACTAAAATTGCATCAGAACTATCTGGTTTACAATACCTCAAAACTGAGGAACAGATTTATTTTGAAATCTCAAACCTCTATTATAATGCACAAATATTGCATCATCAGTTAGCTTTTATTGACAGCAACCTGGCGAATACCCGCAAACTTTTACAAAATACAGAACTATTAAAAGAACACCTTCTGGCTAAGGGAACAGATGTAAGCAAGGTGAAATTGCAGCTATCGCAGACTACTACACAAAAGGCGGTTTTAAGCAGTAAATACAACCAGGTATTAAATGCCTTAAAGTTTGCAATAGGCCTTCCTATTGAAAGAAACCTGAAAATCGAACCCAATATTCAATACCAGGATATAGATGATTACGCATATTCATCCGTATCAGATATTCAGATTGTCAAAACCCAATACCGTTTGCTGGCGAGTGAATTAACCACTATAAAAGAGTCGAAATTACCCTCACTTTCTTTGTTTGGCATCTATGGATCTGCCGGTTTTGGATACGATAAGAAACCGAATAATTTTTTAAAATTCTATCCCATTGGATTTGCTGGTATTCAATTAACCTACCCCCTGTTTAACGGAACGACGAAGCGTAAAATCTCACAGAAACAATTAGAACTTCAAAATAGTGAACTCCAATTGGGTTTAATCACCGAGCAGACGAATATGCAGATAGCAAATTCAAAGCTGCTAAAAACGGTTGCTAAAAAATCAATTGAAACCACTCTTGAACAGATTCAACTGGCTCAGGCTATATACTATCAAACAATACTTCAGCAAAAACTGGGAACAGCCAATTTAACGGAGGTTCTGCTTACTGATACTGCTTTACGTGAAGCACAACAAACCTATTTATCGGCTGTAATTGACTATCTGAAAGCGGATTTAGAACTTAAAAAAGCAACCGGGAATATTTCAACATCTAAATAGCACGACAATGAAAAGAACAACCTCCGTATTTAGAAAGGCACTATACTTTATCATCCCATTAGTATTAATTGCTTTTGTTGTGATTAAGTTGAAAAGCAACAAAGAAATCACCGCCGGTAAGGCCTATCAATATAAGAAAGATCAGGCCATCAAGGTGCAGACTGACACGCTGCAACCTGAAAGTGTAAACGCCGGGTTTTCTTATTCGGGTACGTTTGAACCTAATAAGGAAACCCGGATAAGTGCAGAAACACAAGGGAAGATAAATAGGATATTAGTTGACGCAGGAAGTGTTGTAAGTGAAGGTCAGTCGATGGTATTGTTGGATAATTCACTACTGAGACTGCAATTACAAGGTGTTGAGGTGCAGCTTGAAGGTTTGAAAGCGGATGTACACCGATATACGATTTTAGCTAAAGCCGATGCCATACAAGGTATCCAGCTGGAGAAGGCAGAGCTGGGATTAAAATCAGCAAAAGTACAAAAGGCAACATTGCTTGAACAAATTAATAAATCAATAATCAGAGCCCCTTTTAATGGTGTAGTTACGTCAAAACTAAGCGAGGAAGGCGCTTACGCCGCCCCGGGAGTTCCTTTAATTCAATTAACGGACATTAAAAGTTTGAGATTTACGGTAAACGTTTCTGAAAATGACTTAAGCCAGTTCCAGCTAAACAAAAGCTACCCGATTACAACAGATGCTTATGCTGAAGTTTCATTAATGGGGAAAGCGATAATGGTAGGTAGCAAAGCAAATATCGGGAGTAGTTTTCCGGTTCAGTTTTCGGTAAATAATACAGCCGGTTGGAGAATAAAATCAGGGATGTTCGGCAAGGTATATACTAAGCCAACTGGGTCAGAAAATAACACACAAACAAAGGAAATTATTATTTCGTCGACCGCAATCGTTGGCAGTGCTGATAAACCGCAGGTTTATCTTGTAAAGCAAGGAAAGGCAATGCTGCAAGATATTACCATTTCAAGAAAAATAGAAAATAAGGCAGTTGTGTCGGGCGGCTTGAAAGCCGGGGAGGTCCTTATAACAAATGGTTTGATTAATCTTTTTGACGGTGCGAATGTAATTGATAAATAAATCGGCGAAAATGAATATTACAGAACTATCAATCAAACGTCCGTCGCTGATCATTGTGTTTTTCAGCGTATTAACTCTGTTGGGAGTTATCGGGTATAAAAATTTAAGTTACGAACTCATGCCTGATTTTAATCAGCCTGTTGTGGTGATTAAAACAGTTTATCCGGGCGCTGAACCCAATGAAGTAGAAACCTCTGTTTCCCGTAAAATAGAAGATGCCCTATCCAACCTGGAAGGTGTTGATTATTTGGTAACAAAGTCATTGCCGAATGCCTCTATCATCATTGCTAATTTGAAATACGGATCAGATTTGGATAAAACGATGCAGGATGCTCAACGCTACATTGACAATATCCGGAAGGATCTGCCTGAGGATATCTTAAGTCCTGTGATGAGTAAAGTTTCGCCAAACGATCTGCCGATCATGTCAATCAGTGCGGCCAGCAGTTTGCCTGAGACCGAGTTTTACCAAAGAATGAAAGATGATTATTTGCCACAAATCCAACAAATTAAAGGCGTCGCAGAAATCACACTTTTAGGCGGTGAAGAAAGAGAAATACAGGTAAAAGTAAATCAGGACCAACTGAAATTGTATCGGATTTCGTTGAACCAGGTAGTCGAATCGATTAATCGATCCGGGCTGGACTTACCTGCGGGGAAGGTTCAAACTGACCAGGAGAGTAACTCAGTTCGATTAACAGGAAAGTTCACCAGCTTAGAAGATATTAAAAAGGTTCAGGTCGCAATGCCTATTCAGGGCAGTCCGGTATATGTAAAAGATGTAGCAAAGGTGGTTGATGGAATAAAAGAAACCACCTCGATCAATCGCTATAATGGGAAAAATGGAATTGGCTTATTATTGAAAAAACAAGGTGACGCTAATGCGGTGGAGGTATCAAAACTGGTTCGTGCAAAGTTCCAATCAATTGAACAACAAAATGCAGATTCGGGTGTAAATTTTGTTATTGCCGACGACAGTACCGACAACACACTTGCAGCTGTCAATTCCGTTGTTTTTGATTTGGTTCTGGCAGTCATACTGGTATCCTTAGTTATGCTTCTTTTTTTAAGAAGTTTGAGAAACTCGCTCATTGTACTGGTAGCCATTCCAACTTCATTAATTACAGCATTTGCGGTCATGTGGCTTTTGGGCTACACGCTCAACCTGATGACATTACTTGCTATGTCTTTAATTATCGGGATTTTAGTTGATGATGCAACGGTGGTTTTAGAAAATATCCAACGCCATTTAGATAAGGGAAAGGAAAAGTGGACCGCTTCTCTGGATGGACGGATGGAGATTGGCTTTTCAGCACTATCCATCACTTTGGTTGATATAGTGGTATTTCTGCCTATTCTTTTTCTACAAGTATTTGTTGCCGATATGCTCAAGCAATTTTCGGTGGTTGTAATTACTTCTACCCTTACCAGTTTGTTGGTTGGTTTTACGTTAACCCCATGGATGGCGTCACGCATTGGCAAAAAAGAAGATTTACAACCGACAAATCGTTTCAATAGATTTCTGCTGTGGTTCGAATATCAATTAGAAACGTTCATCAATTGGTATGGCCGACAATTAGAATGGGTTTTGAACCACAAGCTTATTTTCTCAGGTATCGTGTTATTGCTTTTTATAATGACTCTGGCGATGATGAAACAAGGCATAATTGGTAAAGAACTTATCTCGACGGGCGACCAGGGGAAATTTCGGATGTCTTTAGAATTTGATAAATCAACGTCCATTCAACAGAATAATTCAGTTGTTCAAAAGATCGAAGCCTATATTATCCAGCAGCCCTCAGTGGCAACGGTTTTTAGTAATATTGGTGGGCCAAGCACGGGTATTGGAAGTTTGGGTGTCGGTTCAGCCAACAAAACAGAATTCACCATTCAATTAAAATCCAAAAAGGAGTTGAATAACCTTCCCACCGAAGAGTTTATGAAAAGCCTCAGAGAACAATTGAGAAGTAAATTTCCTGGAATAAACTATTCGATGGCTGCCCTAGGTTTAATTCCAAAATCAGCACCCATCGAAATAACTTTAAGCGGAAGTAACCTGGACCTGGTTATGCAAAGCGGAACGGCTTTAAAAGAAATGGTGGAAAACATTCCCGGCGCGGACAATGTGCGCCTGTCGGTTGAAGAAGGAAGTCCCGAGTACAAAATAGTTCCCGATAAAGATAAAATGCAACGGCTGGGACTAACAACGGCTTATGTTGGCCTGAATCTGAGAACAGCCTTTACCGGAAATGACGATGCAACACTCACACAAAATGGCACTGAATATCCTGTAAGAATTCGTATTGATGACTTTAACCGCAAAAATTTCGAAGATGTCCAGAAGCTTTCCATAATTAATCCTGTGGGTTTACCCGTTGAGGTCTCACAATTTGCCAGGGTCGAACAAGACAATTCTCCCGCATTATTGGAACGAAAAGATCGCCAGCCCGCTATTACACTAACTGCTGACGCATTGGGGAGACCCTCCGGAACTGTTGCAGACGATGTAATAGCATTGGTGAAAGAGAATCCTCTGCCAAAGGGGATAGAAATGACCTGGGGGAGTGACATTAAAAGACAGAATGATAGCTTTGGAGCATTAGGATCTGTGTTACTTATTTCCTTTTTACTCATATACCTCATCATGGTAGCCCTTTACGACAGTTTTGTTTATCCTCTTGTCGTTTTATTTTCTATTCCTGTTGCTGCTATCGGCGCATTTTTAGCATTGAATTTATCGTTAAGTAATATCAGTTTATTTGCTTTACTCGGCATGATCATGTTAATGGGCTTGGTGGCAAAAAATGCTATTCTGATAGTGGATTTTACGAACCAGCTAAAAGCAGAAGGAAAGGATTTTAAAGAAGCATTAATACTTGCAGGTAAAGAGCGCATGCGACCCATTTTGATGACTACCCTTGCCATGGTTTTTGGAATGTTACCTATTGCCCTGGCAACAGGAACAGCAGCCGAATGGAAAAATGGGCTTGCCTGGGTCATTATTGGCGGCCTTCTTTCCTCATTAATCTTAACCGTGTTTTTAGTGCCGGTGGTCTACTATCTGGTTGATACTGCGAAAGAAAAACTAAATCGTAAAACCACCCTTCAAATGAAAAGAACAGCTATAACCTAATCGCACATACACTATCCTTCGTTTTTTACTCGCTTACCGGTACAATAGCTGAGCCCTGTTCTTTAGCCATTGAATTAAACAATTTATTGTAACATAAGTCACCACAAACCTTTATGTTTTGTAAGACCTTTGTTTGATCACAGGTACGCACCGTTAGAATCGCATGGCAGCTAAATTAGGACTAAAAGAAAACTGGAAGCAGTTCACCCTGCTGGTTATAGTGAATGCCTTTGTGGGAGGCATGATCGGATTGGAGCGAACCATTCTACCGCAGCTGGCAACGCAGGAATTTGCGATGGTTGCAAAATCTGCTATCCTGTCTTTCATTATTGTTTTCGGTTTTACCAAAGCGATCGCCAACTACTTCGCCGGAACACTGGCAAACAAGATTGGCCGAAAAAACCTGTTGATAATTGGATGGATTTTCGCGCTGCCCGTTCCACTCCTGCTGATGTACGCCGACAGCTGGAACTGGATAATCCTGGCTAACGTTCTGCTGGGCATCAACCAGGGCTTAACATGGTCGTCAACGGTAGTAATGAAGATTGACCTGGTTGGAGAAAAAGAGCGTGGTTTTGCGATGGGGCTTAATGAATTTGCGGGATACCTTGCTGTGGCACTGGTTGCACTATTAAGCGGTTATATTGCCAGCACTTACGGTTTAAGGCCCTACCCTTTCATGATCGGGATCTTCCTATCGGTATTTGGCCTTTTAGCCAGTATTTTCCTTGTACAAGACACCCGTCATTTTGTTCATGCTGAAAGCAAGAGCTCGGCTCAAAAGCCTTTGAAGAACATCTTTTTAGATACTACTTTCCGTCACCCTAATCTTTCTTCGGTTACTCAAGCCGGACTGATCAATAATCTGAATGATGGTATGATCTGGGGCTTACTACCCATACTACTGGCTGCCAGGGGTTACAGCCTTGCGCAGATTGGAACTATTGTATTTGTTTATCCGGCTGTGTGGGGGTTGGGGCAATTATTTACAGGCAAACTGTCAGATATGATCTGTAAAAAGAAATTATTGTTCTGGGGCATGCTGCTACAGGGCATTGCTATAGTTGCATTGGTCTATGCTAATTCAACGCTTCATTTTATTTCCATCTCCGTTTTCCTCGGACTGGGTACGGCTGTGGTTTACCCTGCCTTTCTGGCGAGCATTGCCGATGATACAAACCCCTCTCAAAGGGCCGAAAGCATTGGGATCTTCCGACTATGGCGTGATTCAGGCTATGCATTTGGCGCGATACTTTCCGGAATCCTCGCAGATTCCCTTGGTCTGAACTATGCTGTTGGAAGCATCGGGTTCTTAACTGTTCTATCAGCAGTGATCATCCAAATAAGGATGCGTTGTAGTGTCAAGAAATCAAATTGCAACCTTGGTAAAAACTATCCTTCAACACTAGTCGGCTAATGGGTTTTCACTCTATAGTTTGAGCCAAAAAAGTTCTTCCGGATTTAGTGAAATTGTCCAGGCTATTTAGATTGGTATTGTCTAATGCGAAATTATCGCGACCATAAGAGCGGCCCGGCTTTGAATAAACTCCAGGAAATAGCTGTGTAACATATGTAACCGTAATTCGCCAGAGCTTATAAGATATTTGCATATACAATTTGCATACATGGAAATATTAGGATTTATTTTGGCCGCTGTAGTAGGTATATCATTAGGATTAATCGGTGGCGGTGGATCCATTCTAACGGTTCCAATCCTTGTTTATATAATGGGGATAAACCCGGTACTTGCCACTGCATATTCCTTATTTATTGTAGGATCCACTGCCCTTGTTGGCGGTACGCAAAACGCCCTGCAAGGTCGGGTAGATTTTAAGACGGTACTCATTTTTAGCATCCCTTCCATTGTAACAGTATATGCCACCCGCATGTGGCTGGTGCCTATGATTCCGCAGGAACTTTTTTCAGTGGGAGAGCTGGCGGTCACTAAACCCATGGCCCTGATGCTGTTGTTTGCAGTAGTGATGGTTTTCGCATCGGTTAGTATGATCAGGCCAGGCAAAAGGTCTGACAACGATGAAAAAAAACATATTACCTATAACTACCCAATGATCCTGATTGAAGGAGCCGGTGTAGGAATACTGACGGGATTAGTAGGTGCCGGTGGCGGCTTCCTGATTATCCCGGCACTGGTAGTGCTAGCTAAAATGCCCATGAAAATGGCTGTTGGAACTTCCCTTTTTATAATAGCCATCAATACAATGATCGGTTTTATCGGAGATCTTCAGGGGAGCTTAGCAATTGATTGGAAGCTGCTTGGCGGCTTCACCGGTTTAGCTGTGATCGGCATCGTCGTGGGTACAGTATTATCTAAAAAGATACATGGCGACAAGTTGAAAAGCGGGTTCGGTTGGTTTGTTCTGGTGATGGGCATTTACATTATTGCAAAAGAAATGTTTTTTCATCAATAAGCGGATAACAAATTTTATCCTGAAAGACGTCAATCAGGAATACTTGCTCCTGCTACTATGAACTTAAATCAAAGTTGCCTAACTTTTAAAATAAAAATAAGTTGACTCTCCTTTTTGAGAACCACTTTTGAATTAACTTTTATCACTTTCGAACAAATTAGAGATTACCAATATTATGGCTTACAATCTATCAAAACAGGTAAAATATTCTATCAACGAAGCCTTAGAAAGAACTAAAGACGCTTTGGATAAAGAAGGTTTTGGAGTTATTTCAGAAATAGACCTGAAAACTAAGTTTAAGGAAAAGTTAGATGTGGAATTTCGTGAGTACCGCATCCTGGGCGCCTGTAATCCAGCCCTTGCCCATCAGGCTATTGAGAAGGAGGATAAGATTGGTGTTTTGCTTCCCTGTAATATTCTCCTTCAGGAAAAAGACGAACAAACAGCCGAAGTTACGGCGGTAAATCCAATGGAAACAATGGCTTCGGTAAATAACCCAGAGCTGAAATCAATTGCCCATGAAGTAAGTCAAAGACTGCAAAGAGTGATAGACAGTTTGTAAACCCGTATAACAACATAATTACATTCGCTAGAGGCTTAACAAATTTAATTTCTTAGTTTTGCCGCAGTTACAATGTTGAAGCACCTAATAAATATCGATCGAAGTCAAAATAAAAAAACCAGACCGGTTTCTTTCATTTTGCTGGCGCTCTTTTTATTATCTGCCTGCCCTGTTAAAAAAACGATCAATCTTTGGTTATTTGAAAATGCGGGGGTTGAAAATTTAGCCCTGACAAAGAAAGTACCAACGGCAGGAAGCCATTTGATTTCAGACGCTGAACTCTGTAACGCATCTGACCAGGAAGTTTTCACAAATGATTCTTCCTCTCAGTCATCAAACACACCACTTTTTATATTTTCATTTTTTTTCCTGCTACCAGCTTTTTCGTTAAAAGCACTATTAGCTAAAAATCTCCATCACCATTTCCCCGAAGTCACCTTTTCTAAAGGCCTCACCCCTATTTATCTCAAAAATCGTCGTTTACTGATTTGATTTAATTTTTTTATCTCCTCTACGTTTTATTCGCTGTGTCCTTATGCAGTCGGAAAACTCAGATAAATAAATTATTCATTCCAGTTAACACAGATATATATGATAAAGCAACGGCTTTATCTGGCGGCCCTATTCTCTATAATCGTCAGTACTGAATCCTTTTCGCAAACCACAGAAGCATTTTCCCTGAAACAGGCCTGGCAAGCTGCTTTCGATAGTTATCCATCACTCGCCGAGAAACAGGCGAACTTTCAACTCGCTGAAGCTGAGAAACAGCAGGTAAAACAAACTTTTTTACCCTCTTTGCAGCTTCAGGTACAAAACTCATATGGAAGTTCCTCAGGCACTTCAGGGGCATTTTTCCCACTTCCCGGAACATTCAATGTGACCGGTCCTGTTGGTACCGGTACGGATGCGGCCTCATCGGGGAACATGTTTGGCTCGGCTCTGGCAGATTGGAAAATATTCGAATTCGGCCGGCGGCGGGTGGCTTTGAAAGCGGCTGGTTACGCCGTAAAGGAAGCCGGGAGTGAAATAAACGCAGCCAGACTAGAGTTGCAGATAAAAGTGTCACGGCTCTACATTAACATGCTTTACAATAAGGCGAAAGCAGATTGGGCCAGCCAGAATGCCGCCCGTGTTAAAAAGATCCTCGACCTTTCCGCCAGTTTAACTAGTGCCGGTCTGAAACCAGGTGCAGACACCCTGCTTGCCTCCGCCACTTACCTTCAAACACAGGCCGAGTTGAACGAATGGGAAGGTAAGATGTTGTCGAGCAGGATCCAGTTCACTGAAGTTGTTCCTGCTGCTCCACAAAATTCGACGATAGTAACCACTAGATTTCTGAACGCATCTACGGGTTTGCTCGCAGCAGATTCAGTTGGTAACAGCCATCCTTATCTGGACGGGATCAGCCAGCGAATCCTGCAGAATCAAGCCCTGCATGAGCTTTCTGCCCGTAAAATATTTCCCTCTATCTCGATATTAGGAGGAACGTCTTTCCGCGCAAGCGGTATCAGCGACGAGTTGGTAGATAATAGCTGGCCGGCCAGTTTCAACAATGGCACCAACAACTACCTGGTTGGTATCGGCCTTACCTGGAATATCAGCAATATTTATACAAGCGGCATCGAAAAGAAGATGGCCGCTCAGCAAGTGAATGCCAGCAAGAGTCGCTATGAGTTGAAGTTGTTACAGCTTCGTACAGGGTTACAGTCCTCAGAGTCACGCATTAGCACGCAAATAAAGCAAGTAAATAACACTTCCAGGGCTGTTGTAAATGCTCGTTCGGCCTATGAACTCTATTTATCAAGGTATGAAAACGGGTTGATCAATTTAATCGAGTTGCTTCAGATTGAACTGTTATTGCAGCAATCTGAAAAAGTAAATATTGAAGCCTACCAGCAATTATGGGATCAGGTGATCATTAAATCTGAGCTTTCAGGAAACTTCAGTGATCTATCCAATCAGTTTAATTAAGATACTACATGAATATTATACGGTTCGCTTTACGAAAGCCCACAACCATAATGGTTGCCATACTGGCAATTGCCTACTTTTCTTTTACTGCAATAAAAAAGATAAATGTCGATGTCTTTCCAGCCATAGAGTCTCCTGCAATTTACATCGCTATGCCCTATGGCGGACTTACACCCGCCTACATGGATGGCTTTATGGCTAACGAGTTTCAAAAGGTGCTCATCTTTGTCAGCGGTGTAAAGGACATTGATTTTAAGAGCATACAGGGCTTTACCCTGATGAAGCTTACCTTTTACCCCGGCTCTGATATGGCGCAGGCCGCGGCAGAGGTGTCAACCCAGGTATCCCGCGCCATGGGGTTTCTACCACCCGGAGCTGTCCCGCCACAAGTAGTTCGCTTTGACGGCAGCTCGTTACCGGTTGGTCAGCTGGCCTTTGAAAGCTCAAAAAGGTCAATCAACGAACTCCAGAATTTAGCTATGACTCGCGTAAGGCCCATGTTTGTTAATATCAGCGGGATTACTGCGCCTGCCCCTTTCGGAGCAAATGTTCGAACAATGGTTGTCAAAGTGAATCCCGAGCTGATGCAATCTTATGGCCTGTCAGCAGAAGAAATAACCACTGCTATAGCAAAGAATAATTTTCCTTCACCGGCCGGTAATATCCGTATCGGCGACCAGAACCTGATGAGTCCCGTCAATTCTATTGCTAAGGGACCTGAGGAGTTCTTGAATATTCCTGTCCGTTCGGGTTCTGGCACTACGATCTTTGTCAGAGATATTGGAACCGTTGAAGACGCAACAGACATTACCACCGGTTATGCAGTGGTAAATGGCAAGCGATCGGTTTATCTGCCAATTATAAAGAAAGCGGATGCCTCGACGCTTAAAGCGGTTGACAACTTGAAAAAGGCACTTCCCATGCTTAAAGCAGCCTTACCGGATGACGTGCAGGTAAAATATGTATTTGACCAGTCAGGGTATATAGAAAGGTCGCTGGATAACCTGATACATGAAGGAATACTTGGCGCAGTGCTTACCGGGTTGATGGTACTACTATTCCTTGGTGATAAACGGGGTGCCCTGATCGTAGTACTCACCATCCCCATCGCAATATTGTCGGCTGTGATTATGCTGTATATGTTTGGTCAAACGATCAATATCATGACACTTAGCGGGCTGGCTCTTGCTATCGGCGTACTGGTGGATGAGACAACAGTTACCATTGAAAATATTCACCAGCATTTTGAAATGGAGAAACCAAAGGAGAGAGCCATTCTGGATGCTTTATTAGAAATATCTATTCCAAAGCTGCTTATCCTCCTTTGTATTCTGGCCGTCCTGGTTCCATCATTTCTAATGACGGGGATTCCTAAAGACATGTTTCTTCCGCTTTCAATGGCTGTTGCTTTCGCCATGATCGCGTCCTTTATAGCCTCTCAAACCTTCGTTCCGATTATGGCAAACTGGCTGATGAAGCCTGAACAGTTCCATCATCATCAAGGAAGCTATAAGAAGAAGAAGCTGACACGTTTTGAGAAATTTAAGCGCCAGTATCTGCTGTTAACCAGAAAGTTCGATCGCAATACGTGGAAAGTACTGAGTGCTTATGCGGTCAGTGTTATTGTGATAGTGGTGCTTAGCGTAATGTCAATTGGAACAGACATTTTACCTGCCGGCAACAGCGGGGATATTCAGTTGAGAATTGCTGCACCGCAGGGAACAAGGCTGGAAAAGACAGAGAAATATTTGAAGGATGTAACAACGCTGATCCATAAGAATTTGCCTGAGGGTGCCATCAAGATCACTTCCTCTTTCGCAGGCTTACAGCCGTCGGCAACAGCAATTAATCCAATCTTTTTATTTACAAGTGCGTCACACGAGGCCGTATTACAGGTGTCCGTTGATCAGTATATATATGACCAACCGATGGTTGATCTGAAGGACCAGATCAGGAAAGATGTAAAACGTGAGTTTCCGGAACTCCAATTAACCTTTGAACCGATGGAAATGGTCGAAAAGATCATGAGCCAGGGTGCATCTACTCCCATACAGATAAAAGTAGCTGCCGGACCTTTGAAGGTGGCGGCTACCCATGCGGCAAAAATTGAAGCTGAGTTAAAGAAAAATACCTTCCTGCGAGACGTACATATCGCTGAGCCCCTTCAATATCCCGGTGTTCAGATTAATATCGATCGTGAACTTGCAGCTCAGTTTGGCTTAACCCTGCAAGATGTAACCAAAGCACTAACACTGGCCACATCGTCCACACGATTCACCAACAAAAACCTGTGGATGGACCCGAAATCCGGACTGGTCTTCCAGGTGCAATTGCAAATTCCTGAAAAAGACATGCAGTCATTGGAAAGCTTGCGTTCCCTACCCTTAAAATCCGGCTCTTTAAGACCAGTTCTGGAAGATGTGGCTCAACTGCAAATGATGAAACTTGCTGCTCAGGTGAACCGACAAGGGCCAAACAGGTATGTAACGGTTCTGGCCAATACCCATAAACAGGATCTCGGAGCTGCTTCAAAGGCAGTTAAAAAGGCGATTAAGGACGCCGGTGATCCACCCCGTGGAGTATTGATCAAAACCGAAGGAACCTTGCAATTACTTGACGAGACGTTGAGTGGCTTGCAGACAGGGCTGCTTGTCGCAGTGGTTGTAATCTTCCTGATGCTTGCCGGATTCTACCAATCCTTTGCATTGTCAGCGATTATTTTGTCGGTAGTGCCTGCGGTGCTCGCCGGCAGTTTAGTGATGCTGCTTTTATTCGGAAGCACCTTAAATCTTCAATCCTATATGGGGATCATCATGTCTGTCGGAATTTCAGTATCTAACGCGGTGCTCATGATAAATCAAGCCGAGCATAACCGATATCAAAGGGGATTGAACGCTCCGATAGCTTCGTTTTTAGCTGCATCGTCCAGATTGAGACCAATCATAATGACAACGCTGGCAATGATAGCCGGAATGATGCCGATGGCGGTGGGTATGGGAGACGGCGCTGAACAGGTTGCTCCTCTTGCTCAGGCAGTAATCGGTGGGTTAATTTTTTCAACTATGACCACTTTATTAGTCTTGCCGCATTTGTTCACATCCGCCCGAAAAAATTCAGGCCGGATAAGCAATTCGCTGGATCCTGATGATATAGAAAGCCAGTTTGCACTTGATCAACACATAAAAGAAAGAACCATTTTAACAAACTAACCTTATGTACTTTAAAAATATCCTAGTATTTATTACTACAATCAGTATTGTCGGGCTTTCAGCCTGTTCGCCGGGAGAAAGCGCTAATGCTAGTCGGGTTCCGGACGACAAAAAAAGCCTGGAGGTGGAAATAGTATACGCTATATCTGATCGTCCGGTATACTCACTCTCACTACCGGGTGAATTAAACCCTAATGAGCAAGTTGATATCTTTCCAAAAGCAAAAGGATTTATCAAACAAATATTTGTCGACCGCGGAAGCAAGGTAAAGAAAGGGCAGTTATTGGCGGTATTGGAAGCCCCGGAAGTTAGCCAGCAGTATCTGTCGGTTCAATCCGATCAGCGAAAATTGTATGAAGATTATCAATATAGCAGGCAGGCTTTTCAACGTCTGAACAAGGCAGCACTAAAAAGCGGAGCCGTCGCGGAAATAGAACTTGATCGGGTCAGAGCGAAGTATCGGAGTGACAGCGCTGCCTACATGGCGGCTAAAGCAAAGACCAGTGCTTCCGGACAATTAGAAAAGTATCTTCGAATCACCTCTCCTTTTGACGGGACGATCATGGATCGGAATGTTTCTGTTGGTGCCCTGGTAGGCGAAAACAATCAGAAGCCCTTGTTCTCTCTTGCTCAGCAGGATGACCTGCGCTTAATGGTCGCCATTCCGGAAAAGCATGCTCAATCAATGAATCCGGAGACAAAAGTGACCTTTACTGTGTCTGGCAGACCGGGAAAGGTATATAACTCAAAGCTGTCTCGAAATAGCGGTCTTCTGGACGGGACAGCCCGGGCTATAATGGCCGAGTTTGACGTTGAGAATTCCTCACAAACGTTAAAAGGCGGCGAATATGCCCAGGTTAACCTTAAACTGCAAAGACCAGATTCCACTTTATGGGTTCCGGCAACAAGCTTAATTCATACCCAGACCGGCATCTTTCTGCTCACACTGCAAAACGGGAAAGTTCAACGTGTGCCGGTTATTGAAGGTACACGGCGTGATTCTTTGCAGGAGGTGTTCGCCAATATTAGTGTCAAAGATCAGATTGTGAAAAAAGGTTCCGAAGAATTGGAAGAAGGAACGGCAGTCTCAATAAAAAAGTAAGAATAGTATAAATCGAAAATCATGAACATAATTAAAAGTTTAAAATCAAATATTGGGTTTGTTATCACCCTTATCTTCATTTCTATCCTGGTATTTAGTCCGAAGGCTAAAGGTCTTCTGATGACCGGAATGGTCAGAACCGGATTGTTTGATGCGGATATAACTGGCTTAGAACCGAAGCCTGGGGCTGTACCTACCGCTGAAACAACCGGCGAAAATTTACCAGTTGTTTCATCCGCACTCTTTACATCGTCGGAAGGGATTACCATCGATTTGGCCAGGTTAAAGGGTAAAGTTGTATTTCTGAATTTCTGGACTACCTGGTGCCCTCCCTGCATCGCCGAGATGCCATCAGTAAATCGCCTTTACAGTAAGTTTAAGAATAACAAAAACGTGGTCTTTGTGCTGGCAGATGCTGATGGTAAACTTGAAAAGTCCACCGCTTTTATAAAGAAGAAAAAATACGATCTACCGGTTTACATCCCGACAGGGGAAATACCCGAACAATTATTTCGGGGAAGCCTACCGACAACGGTCATTATTAATGCAAGAGGAGAAATTGTGTTTGCGCATGAAGGGATGGCTAATTATGATACACCGGAGATGGAAAAGTTTCTAAATGAGTTGTCAAAGTAAACTTGATTTGTTGTCTCCGGCACAGAAAGCAGGTTTTACAGACAACGATCCGGACGGCGGTGAATATTCGTCACTGCCGGTCCGGATCGTTTCAATCAAAGACGCATATAGAAAATAGCTTGGGATAGATTGCGCCACCAATGCGCGCGTACTAGTAGGATTTAAGGATATTAATTTGTCCACAGCCAATAAGAAAGGGCCTTATACCACCAGAAGTGGTTTTTAACATTTAAATGAACTCTTAAAATCCCGAATGTAACTTATGTTACCTATAAAACTTTACCCAACAGTTAAATTTATAGTTGGCAATTACATGCTTGCATGCATATCGGGAGCAGCTTTAAAAAGTATATGGAATGTCTGGAAATCAATTAAAAGTGGAAATTGAGAAGGCTATCCTAAGCATTTCTCGTTCGGTGGTCATCATCGCTGGCCTGTTTATCGTTGTCGCTCTTGTTTTTATAGGAACGTTGATAGATTTAGGTACGCGGACTGGTCAAAGCACTCCTGCCACGACAGTCCAACCGACCTCATCAGGGCCAGCCCTGTCTCCCGTACTAGCACAACCTCAATCTGTAAAGACTGCAAGTACCCTGTGGACAGCTCCGGAAGCCAGTAGCTTGCCAACCGGAAAGGAGGGTGAGGAAATCCTTTATGGAAAAGAACTTATTGCAAATACTTCTGCCTATTTCGGCCCCCATGGTAAAGTTGCAGCCATTAGTAATGGAATGAACTGCCAGAATTGTCACCTGGATGCCGGTACAAAACCCTGGGGTAATAATTATTCGGCCGTGTATTCTACCTACCCTAAATTCCGTGCCCGTTCAGGCACCAAAGAGACTATAGTGAAACGGATTAACGATTGTTTCGAACGCAGTTTAAACGGCCGGGCGCCGGATAGTGCCGGCAAAGAGATGAAAGCAATGCTGGCTTATATGAAGTGGCTGGGCACCGGTATCAAAAAGGGGCAAACGCCCGAAGGCGCCGGAATTCAAAACCTGGCTTATTTAGATCGTGCAGCCGACCCTAACAAAGGGGCAATCGTTTACAGTGGTAAATGCCAATCCTGCCATGCACAGAACGGCGAAGGATTGGCAAATCCGGATAAAACCGGTTACCTCTACCCTCCTTTGTGGGGAAAACACAGTTACAATGACGGGGCCGGCTTATTCAGACTTTCCCGCTTCGCCGGCTATGTTAAAAACAATATGCCTTTAGGAGCTACCCACGAAAATACACAGCTTAGCAATAAGGAAGCTTGGGATGTGGCAGCCTACGTGAATTCACAAACCCGCCCTCATAGGGATCAGAAAAACGACTGGAAAGATTTCAGCAAAAAACCTGTAGACTTTCCCTTCGCTCCATATGCCGACAAGTTTTCTGTGGCCCAGCATAAGTATGGACCCTATGAGCCAATCGAGAAATTTTACAAAAATGCCAACTGACCTATTATATCAGGTTGATAAAAATCAAACCAACAAAAACCAAAATCAATGTCAAATACTAAAACTTTAAGTTGTGATTGCAATACAAGACGCGATTTTATAAAAACTGCCGGTCTGGCGGGATTTGCTTTAGCAGGTCTTCCACAGATCGCCTCTGCCATCACAGGAGATGATTATCAGGAGAGGGAAATCTTGACGAGCAGGACATTGCAAAATGGTAAAGCTCAACGGATCACGTTACTGCATACAGCAGACATTCATTCTCAGCTGGATACTCATGACGAGTTTTTTTGGGAAGGAAATCGGCCCGTGTACAAAAAGCGCGGTGGTTTTGCTGTCCTGCAAACTATGCTTCAGACTTTGAGGGCACAAAATCCGGGGAATACCCTGATCATAGATGGCGGCGATTGTTTCCAGGGCGGAGGAGTCGCTTCTTTAAGTGAAGGACAGGCCATTGTACCCTTGATCAATAAAATGGGTTACGACCTGATCCTTCCCGGCAATTGGGAGGTTGCTTATGGCAAGGAGATGATGCGCAAAGACCTAGGTAATTACCAGGCACAAAAGATTTGCGCTAACATGTTTCATGATACGAAGGATAGTGAGAATGGTGAATTAATGTTTCCGCCTCACTGGACTACTTTGCTGGCGGGGATTAAAATAGGTTTTATCGGATACAATGATCCGCTAACTCCAAAGCGGCAATCACCGGCATATAGTGAGGGTATAAATTTTACGAAACCGGAGCTGAATGTGGCAAAATACATTCGCTATCTGAAGGATTACGAAAACTGTAAAATGGTATTCCTGGTAACCCATATGGGCCTGGCCCAGCAGGTGGACCTTGGCAATAACAAAGAAATTGAAGGAGTGGATTATATCCTGGGAGCCGATACTCACGAACGGGTACGCGTGCCGATTGACGCTAAATATGCTAAGGTTACAGAACCCGGAGCTTTTGGGTCTTTCATTTCAAAACTGGATATTGTTATAGAAGACGGAAAGATAAAAGATCATAATTACCAGTTACTGGATGTAGATCCCTATAAATACAAGCCCGATACGACCATGTTAGGCCTTGTTGAGAATGCCAAGGAGCCTTATAAGCACGAGCTAAATAAAGTAATCGGCAAAAGTACAGTCCCTCTTGTGAGGTACTATGTTCTGGAAAACCCAATGGATAATATGATTACGGATGCCATCATGTGGAAATTTAAGCCAGATATTGCGTTGAGCAATGGCTTCCGTTTCTGTCCGCCATTGGTACCTGATCCTAAGACCGGTACGTCCGAAATTAATGTTGATTTCCTTTGGAGTATGCTCCCTGTAGAAAGTGACGCCAAAGGAGGAAAAATTACCGGTCAACAATTAAGCGACTGGCTGGAAAAGGAATTACACAATGTCTTTTCAGAAAAACCGTCAGAACGTTTTGGCGGATGGGTAGTACGTTTTAGCGGTATGGAAATCAATTTCACAGCGTATAATGAAAAAGGGAAACGACTGAACTGGGTAAAAGTAAAAGGTGAACCTCTCATCAAGGATAAACTCTATAGTATTGTAGCATGTGAGCGTGAAGGAGATCCGGACGATACACTATGCCGCGTAGAGAATGTGAAAAACGCCAAAAAGCTTGGTTCTACATTGCATCAGATCATGACGGAGTACCTGGCAGTTCATTCCCCTGTGTCGCCAAAAATTGAAGGAAGGGTAACCGCAACTGATGTGCAGGCCGATTTATTATCACAACTGGAAGGCTATGATTATAAGTTTGTCTAAATTGTCCTGGTAATCCGAGTGGACATCAGATAGGTTCTGTCCTCCAGAACAGATAACAGTTTCTCTTGTTTTTCTGGAGACTATCATTTCTGGCGACGCAAGATGACAGAGTTGAGAGAATACTCCAGACTCGATAAATCAGAAGATAGAACAAGAGCTTTGGAATAATATACGCTACTACTCCAGACTTGCTGAGGCTGGTATAACAACCATAATCAAGCAACTGGAGAGGGAATGGTATATGGACAGACTGCTCATTACCAATGCAAGCGCCCTTGCGGGCATTGGAGTTTTGTTTGCTGCGACAGTCAGACAGTCAGTAAGAAATGGCTAATCCTACCCGGAGTGGTTTTAACTTTTCTGCTGCAGCATACAGGGATGATGCCCGCCAATGCCACTTTTCAGGAAAATGGGAGTCCGGTCTTTAAAAGAGATTGACCGGGAAAGATTTGCACTCAAGTACCTTAGAGGTGATTTCGACGCCTTGAAGGAGGGTCCATCTACAGATCCGGAAAAACTATTTCAGGCAGTGTCCAAGTAAGAATTACCGCACACATCTGCTTACTCATTCGCTTCAGCGATATTTGGGAGATCCTCAGGTTTTAATCTTCAGATCATTTTATCGAGATTATCCTGCACGTAGCGGAGCTACTGAGATATGGTGGTTCGCTTTGAGAATTGTGCGAGCTTTTACCAGCAGTACCACTCCTGCAATTTATATGGGTGGCGAATGCCTTTCACACCTTCCTGATAAAGCAGGAGCTAATATTTCCAAAGGGTGAAGAATAAATAAAAAGCTTTTCTGGCAAAAAATTCCGCATAATTGGATGCGGATTAATAAGGGAGAAAAGCATTGCACACATATTCTAATAAAGTATTTAACGGAGTGCTTAACCCCTCCGAATGCAACTAATGTTACCGACTTCTAACGAAGATCGTTGCACCTTTGTATATCAGATAATCAAAACTAAAAACTATGTTCTTTCAACACATTTACGACAAGAGCCTTGCACAGGCCAGTTATTTTATCGGCTGTCAGAAAGCCGGGGTAGCCGCAGTTATCGATGCTAAACGGGATGTGGATACATACCTAGAAATTGCGAAGGCGAACAATATGAAGATCACGCACGTAATGGAAACTCATATACATGCTGATTTTCTTGCAGGCTCCAGAGAACTGGCTCAACTGACCGGCGCAGATATGTATTTATCTGACGAAGGCGGTGAGGGCTGGGAATATGAATTTCCGCATATCGGTTTAAAAGACGGCGATAAGATTACCCTTGGAAACCTAAGCTTTGATGTATTACATACTCCCGGGCATACTCCGGAGAGCATCAGCTTTTTGCTAACGGATAACCCTGCTATTAATAAACCGATCATGTTTTTTACCGGAGACTTTGTCTTTGTTGGCGATATCGGCAGGCCAGACTTGCTTGAAAAAGCTGCCGGCATGAAAGGTACCCAGGATATAGGGGCTAAACAGATGTTTCAGTCTATTAAGAAGTTTGCGGCCCTGCCGGATTATGTGCAGGTATGGCCTGGTCACGGTGCCGGATCCGCATGTGGTAAATCCCTTGGGTCTGTACCAAGCACTACTGTCGGATATGAAAAGTTAAGAAATTGGGCGTTTCAATTTGCGGATGACGAAGCAGGCTTTACTAAGTATCTTCTTGAAGATCAACCCGAGCCGCCGAAATACTTTGCAATGATGAAGAAGCTTAATAAAGTGGAGCGGCCTTTAATAACCGAAATACCCCAGCTTAAGAAGCTTTCGGCAGATACCTTAAAGGAAAATCTCGCCAACGGCATGAAACTGATTGACGCAAGAGTTAAGGCGGATTTTGCAGCAGGTTTTATCCCGGAGAGCATCAACATTCAGGGAAATAATTCATTCGCCACCTGGGCTGGTTGGTTGTTAAAATACGATGAGCCTTTTATGCTGCTGGCAGATGAATCGCAGCTGGAAGATTTGACCCGTAAACTGATGCGTATTGGTTTGGACAAGATTGAGGGTTACATTCCTGGCACTTCTGTCTGGACAGAAGGCGGTGGCAGTTTAAAGAAGGCGAATGTCATCTCACTGGAAGAAACGAAGCGTCTGATCCAAAACAACGGAGTACAGATAGTTGACCTAAGAGGTGTTACGGAATATAAAGAGGGACATATTGCGAAAGCGGATAATGTTTTCGTAGGTACTTTGCCTGAAAACCTGGAAAAGATAAGCAAAGATCGGCAGGTGATTATTCATTGCCAAAGCGGCGACCGGGCAACTATCGGCTATTCGATCCTGGCTCGTAATGGATTTAGCAATGTGGCGAACTTCTCCGGAAGTATTAACGAATGGGTTGGTGCCGGAGAGCCGGTTGTGAGCGGGGTATAACAAGAAGATAATGGCTGCTGTTACAAAGCGGCAGCCATTCTATTGCCCGCAACATTGTAATGTTACCGATAAGCGATGAAACAGCTGGTATATTTGCACTAACAGAGAGAGAAAACATAATAAATAATAAGCAACGAAATGAAAGATACAATCCTCCAAAATTGGACAATCGTCAGATTCATCCGCCTTTTGATTGGCATCGGGATTATCGGGCAGGCGGTAGTTCTTCAGGACTTACTGCTGGGTGCGGCTGGTTTATTATTCGGTGGAATGGCGCTTTTCAATGCCGGGTGCTGTGGTACGGCCGCTTGCGCTGCTCCTGCCCGGAAGTCTGGGAAATCAATAAACGAAACCAGTTATGAAGAAGTGGTTTAACAAGAATGTGCATTTTCTGGCCGGTGCTATATTGGGCACAATCGCCGGTTTCCTTTACTGGCAGCAGGTAGGATGTAATTCGGGCACCTGCGCTATTACCTCCGATCCTGTGAACAGCAGCATCTATGGTGCAGTAATGGGCGGGCTGGTTGCAGGAATGTTTAAGAAAGAAAAGAAAGACGAAGTGATCACAGAAGAAAAATAAAGAGCATGACATTTAAAGAGATAATCAATTCTGACAAGCCAGTTCTTGTGGATTTCTTCGCAGAATGGTGCGGTCCATGTAAGGTTATGGCCCCTATCCTGAAAGATGTAAAACAGGAACTAGGAGAAGCCGCTACGGTTCTTAAGGTAGATGTGGATAAAAATCAGCAGGCAGCTTCTGATTACCAGGTTAGAGGCGTACCTACCCTCATCCTTTTTCAGAACGGCAAGCCATTATGGAGACAGAGCGGTGTAGTACAAAAGAGCAGCCTACTTGCTGCAATCAAACAATACACAAAATAAAATTTAATAAAATGAACATATTTAAACAGCTTTTCGGAGGTTCAGTACCTGTCAATTTGCAAGAAGTTATTGATGAGGGCGCGTTTTTAGTCGATGTCCGGTCGCCAGGAGAATTTGCCCAGGGACATGTCAAGGGCTCGGTGAACATTCCGCTGGATACCGTGCAATTCCAACTAGCTCAATTCAAGGACAAGAAAAACATTGTAGTATTTTGTCGCAGTGGTAACAGAAGTGGACAGGCTAAAGTAATTCTTGATCAAAACGGATTCAGCAATGTGTTTAACGGCGGTTCATGGGAAGATGTAAATCAATATATAAAGTGAGCGCCCGGGATTTGACGGATTTGGAAATCCAGATATGCAGATAACATTTTAGAAAGACATTTAAAATAATGGAAAGTTTAAAGATTCTTATTCCAACCGATTTTTCGGTGCAAGCCGAATACGCCTACCTGATGGTAAAAAAGCTGGAAGAAAAAGTGGCTATAGAAGTTCATTTTCTCCACGTTATGGGTGTGCCTGATACGGTGTTTATGGATTCTCTGGGGCAGATTCAAACCTGCGGGGAAATTGATGTTAACTATGTTTTAACACAAAAAGAGATTGCAGAGAGAAAACTTACAGAAATAAAAAGCCTGTATGGGGATCAGGTTCATACACACCTGGTCTTAGGTAAGACTACTGATGCCATTTTGGATTTCTCAAATCAGAATCATTTTGACCTAATCGTCATGGGAACCAAGGGCGCATGGGGATTCTCGGAAACTGTATCAGGGTCGGAAACACAGATCGTTGCACGCCGATCCAAGACACCTGTGCTCTCATTAATGTGCGACCGGTCGGATTTAAGTATTAACAACATTTTATTTGTTCATGATTTCAGTAATCCCGTCAAAGAAGAGCTTTCACTGCTTCAAAAGTTGAGTAAAGCATTTGATATGAAGATCCATTTACTTCAGATAACCTCTCAGAAAGTGAAGGATAAAACGAGCAACGTAGAATCAAGCATGAGAGCTTTCGCGAATCTGAATGACCTTAGTAATTATGAATGTCATTTAATAAACGACAAGGACGTTGAAAACGGGGTGATCCATTTTAACCAGATGCATGATATGGACCTGGTATATATCGGTACACATGGTAAAGGCGGCTTGTTTCACCGCAGTGCGACCGAGAAATTGATCAATCATCTTTTTAAACCTATTATTTCATTCCATCTAACAATCTAGTAAAATCATGATAGATATAATTACACAAACATGGTCCTGGTGGTTTTCAGGCACCTTGATAGCGGCAATCATGTTTTTCCTTTTATTTTTTGGCCAGTCCTTTGGCTTTTCTTCCAATCTAAGGACTATTTGTGCCGCTAGCGGTCTGGGAAAAAAGGTTAAGTTTTTTGACTTCAATTGGAAAACCCAAATATGGAACCTGGTCTTCCTGGCTGGCGCTATTGCCGGTGGTTTTATCGCGAAAGAATTCCTATCAACTGGCGGACCGGTACAGATTGCACAGTCGACTATTTCTGACCTTCAAGAGTTAGGTTTTGCCGCTCCGCAGTCATTACAACCTGAGGAACTGTTCAGTCTGGAATCAGCCTTTTCACTAAAGGGTTTCCTCGTCCTGGCCTTCGGAGGTTTAATGGTGGGATTTGGTTCGCGGTATGCAGGTGGCTGCACTTCGGGACACGCGATCAGCGGTTTGTCCGATTTGCAGATACCATCACTGATAGCTGTCGTTGGCTTTTTCGCCGGTGGTCTAATAATGACATTTTTAATATTCCCGTTAATTTTTTAATGATATGAAGTTTTTGAAATTTGGTTTACTCGGTATCGTCTTTGGAATTGTAATGGCAAAATCAGAAGCTATTTCCTGGTTTCGCATTCAGGAGATGTTCCGGTTTCAGTCCTTCCACATGTATGGGATCATCGGAACGGCGGTAATATTGGGCGTCATAGGAGTTGCTCTGATCAAAAAGTACAATATAAGGGACTATCACGGTAACCCTATACAGTTCAGCCCAAAGGATAAGTCGCTTTGGCGTTACTTGTTAGGCGGATCAATATTCGGCCTTGGATGGGCTTTAAGCGGTGCCTGCCCCGGACCAATGGTAGTGAATATCGGCTACGGATTTTTGTCAATGGGCATCGTGTTTTTCTTTGCGCTGGTTGGAACTTATTTGTATGGCGTATTGAGAACTAAACTCCCTCATTAAAGACAGCTCTCTTAATAGGCCCCACACCTTTCAGTTTATTTTATTGCCTGACTAATTTATCCGGGGGAAGACCTACAATAATGATAACTTTGACAATCAAGGCAAGTATTTCCGATACTTGCATTTAATGTTATCATTTGAAATTTATGAATTCCCTCGCTGCTTTTCATTCTACGTTTGAACCAGCCCTGATTAAGGAGATGGAAGAATACGGAGAATTAAAACATTTCACTGAAGGGGAAATCATCATGGATTATGATAAATACATCCGCATGATGCCAATCATCGTGAAAGGCACTATCAAAGTGCTCCGAAAGGATGAAAGCGGAAAAGAAATACTTCTGTACTATTTAGAAAGCAGCGAAAGCTGTTCCATGGCTTACAGTTGTTGCGTGGAGGCTAAAAAGAGTGAAATTAAGGCGATCGCCGAAGATGACGTTGAACTAATTGCTATTCCGCATACAAAACTGGATGAATGGCTGTGCAAGTATCCCAGCTGGAAAAACTACATTATGCGGAGCTTCAATGAACGCTTTTTAGAATTACTTAAGTCTATCGAAAGTATCGCATTTCATAAACTGGATGAGCGTCTGATCGCCTACCTAAAAGAAAAGCAACGATTATCTGGCTCCCGCCTTATCAAGGTTTCGCATTACGTGATAGCTGATGAACTTGCTACTTCCAGGGTAGTAATTTCCCGCCTTTTAAAGCAACTGGAAAATGAGGGTAAAATCCTCCTTTACCGAAATGAAATCAAACTATTGGAAGTTTTTAGCTGAGTGTGACTAAATCTTTGTCTGCTTAATAATTAATGATGAAAATAGCAGTGTTTAGTACCTACAAGTTTGAGAGAAGCTATCTTGAAACGGCCTTGAACGGCAGTTACGATGTAAAATATATTATCACCGGCCTTTCTCCGGACACCGCAGCGCTTGCCGAAGGAACCGAGGCTGTGTCAATTTTCGTCAACGATGATGCCTCAGCAGAGGTTTTGCGGATCCTGAGTAAAATGGGAATCAAATATCTGGCGCTTCGCTCAGCTGGTTATAATAACGTAAATCTGGCCGAGGCGAGCAGACTGAATATAAAGGTCGCGCATGTTCCTGAATACTCCCCTTTTGCGGTGGCCGAACATACTGTCGCTTTGATGCTCGCTCTAAACCGGAAGCTGATTCGTGCCCACAACAGGATAATGGACCAGAACTTTTCATTGGATGGCTTAGTGGGATTTGATATGCACGGAAAGACAGTGGGTATTATTGGAGGCGGTAAGATCGGTCAGATCGTAGCAAAAATACTCTATGGCTTTGGTTGTCATATTCTGGTGAATGATAGAACAGAAAATGAGGAGTTAATCAAGAAGTACGACGCCAGATACACAGATTTCACATCGTTATGTCAGCAATCCGATATCATTACGCTTCACGCTCCTTTAACACCAGAGACTAAATATTTGATCAATGAATCTGCAATTGCCAATATGAAAAAAGGTGTAATGCTGATCAACACCAGTCGGGGTGGCCTGGTTAACACAATGGACGTAATAAATGCACTTAAATCAGGGCAGGTCGGGCATGTGGGGTTGGATGTGTATGAGGAGGAAAGCAATCTTTTCTTCGAAGATCATTCCGAGGATATTTTAAATGATGATGTGATTGCCAGGCTAATAACATTCAAAAACGTTTTAATAACCAGCCATCAGGGTTTTCTTACAGATACCGCCTTAAAAAATATCGCCGAAACCACTGCCTACAATCTGGATTGCTTCAGCAAAAATGCATCATGTCCAAATGCGCTATAGGTCAGCCCGGATTTAACTTCATTCTGCCATCAATATGGGGCAAAGGCGTTATTGATGACGTCTGTCATCTAAGGAACTGACGACAGTTGAAAATAAAAATTTCTTTTTTATTTAATTAGTTAGTCAACCAAGTCTGACACAGCGAATAGTCTTGATTTGACGAAGGAGCATTATCTTTCAGAAAAATGCGTTATGTTTTGTATAATAATTGCCTTAATATTTCTGCTTATTATCGGTTGGCTGTTGCTGTCGCCGATTGAAATGGATATCGATACCAGGGTTCCGCATGCGTATTTCAATTGGGTTACTATAGGCAAAGCGCTGGTTATCTATGAGAACGAAGACTGGTTTCTGAAGGTTCGCATATTCATGTTTCATAAAGAATGGTCTCTCAGCAGAACGCTTTTAGATCAACCCAGGAAGAAAAAAATTAAAAGGAAAAGCATTCCAAAGAAAAGCAGGAAAGGTGGAAGCGGTTCAAAAATCCCCTGGCAGCGTTTCTTAAAAATGTGTTTAACATTTCGCGTAACAGAGTGGCAATTAGCGCTTGATGCTAACGATCATTTTAGACATCTCTTCCTGTATCCATTCAACTTCTTCCCACACATCGGGAAACACTTTTATATAAATTTTGAAGACCAGACTTACTTTTTTATAAGAATGAAAAATCAACCATGGCGGCTGTTATACGCCTGGATAAAATGAATTTGTAAACCTTAATAAAAAACACCATGGCAATCAATTATGAAGAAGCAGTAAAACGTCTTACTGATTTTTTGGCAAATGAAGCAAAAACTGAAACAGTGGTTGGACAATCGTTTCAGTTGGGGGAATTCACCTGTGTACCAGTGATTAAATTCGGCATTGGCATTGGATATGGCGGCGGTGAGGGCCACGGAGACAATCCGGGAAAGGGTAAAGGTGAAGGAACCGGTATTGGCGGTGGCGGTGGCCTGGGAGTAGCACCTATAGGCTTCCTTGTTACCAGAGCTGACAAGATCTCCTTCATTTCAACCCATACGAGCAGCGGATTAGGCGCAGCCTTTGAAAAGGTGCCCGAGCTTTTCGAGAAACTTATGGATAAGCAAAAGCAAAGAGCGGATAACGGTCAATAAGAGGGTACAGCGGCTGGGTGATATAGGCATTTAAATTATTGGTATTCGCGATTAACTTATAAAATCGTCACCCGTCCTCAAATGTTTCTGAACAAGCATCCAAGCTGCGTTTAATTTGATATAATAGCTGATGAAGAAGGCATATTCAAAGCTGACAATATGCCAACACATTCCCATGGCAGAAAGAAACCTGAGTGAGGTTATTTTATGTTTTTGTTAAGTAAATCCAGTAAGGCAAAAAGAACAGACAGAGGATGAAAAAAAGCCAGATACTTCCAGATAAGATATCGTATTGGTTAAAAAGACTCGTCCAGGATTGTTTTAAGATCCTGCCTAACAAAAATTCGAAGATAACCGTTAAAATAACCCAGATCATTCCGATTAAAAAGCATCCGTTGCATTGTTAATTTTAAGAAAAGGATATATAAACCAGACATAGAGCGAAATGAGTAATGTTAGCGTGGACAGCTGTTGCGTAGGGAGTTCCGAAAGCTTCTTGGTTAGTACTGTTTCCCGAAAGGCCGCATTTGCGAATGCGACCACGATCATTGGGAGCCAGAGCAGGAAACAACGGAGGATCATTAGCTTCGCCAATTTAATTAATACTTGTATAACGCAATTTACCCGGGTGATCTACTGAAGCCTTGCTTAACTTAGCCGGAAAAATGAATAAAATAACATCCTCTCCGGACAATTTCTAACATTCCAATAATTAAGAGTTTCAACTCGATTCCCCCGGAGGTCGCATCTGGTGAGAGTAAACATGGACGCTTCCGTGCGATTCGACAAGTTTGGTCAAGGTGTCATCAAAGTGCTTTTCATCAATTAACAGATCTTGCATCCTTCCAGCAAGGTGTTCATCATGTAACAGCCTCGCATAAGAAGCAATTATATCGTAGCCGGTCATCTTATAATGACACATTGTTTTCAAGTAGACAATTATGGCCGCGTCAGCTGTCTCAATGTCTTTGATGCGCCCCATAAGTTCATAAAAGTCCAAACTAATACCGTCAACAGCAAAGGATACCCGAGTAAAATCATAAGATTCAGATATTCCCTGGAGGATTGGTTGAAGTTCTGCGATGTGCTGGGTGCAGAGGAATTCCGACCGGGCAATTGTTTCTTTTAATCTATCTGAAGTTTCCGAATACTCCCCGGATGTAAAGGAGCTTAACAAAGCTTTTTCTGTTTCAAGCAGGCCCTGCAAATACCAGGTTAGCAGTTGCCTCAATGTATAAATAACTTCCATTTTCAAAGATTATATCCATAAAGTTTGGAATGGTCTTTACATAAATATGCGAATCAATTGACAATTTAATGCTGACAGCTATTAATAAGTTATCTGATTTTGATCAAACTTAGTGATGAATTTGATGTATGACGAAGGTCAGTAAATCCGCTAACCAGCATCATCGAAATACTTGTCCTCTCCCACTATCTTAAATTATAATTAGGAAACCATGGAAAAGATCATAGCAGCTTTCGATGGGCTACAATATTCGAAAAGCACACAACAGTATGCTTTGGAGCTGGCCTGCAATATTAAAGACAGAATGTTGACCGGTGTATTTATGGATGATTTTACCAGACATAACTTCCGGCTTTTTGATATGGTCGGGAGCCAGGGTGTGCCTTCGTACTTAGTAGAAGAGCTTATGGAAAAGGATAAGGAAACTCGCAAAGAGTCGGTAAAAACCTTTATAAATGCTTGTACTCATGCAAAGGTAGAAACTATGATTCATCACGACCGAAGTATTGCAATACACGAACTGGTTAAGGAAAGCATTTATGCGGATCTTCTGATTATCAGCCAGGATGAAAAAATGAATCATCTGGATGAGGCTAAACCTACCCAGTTCATTCGTGATGTATTGATGGACGTGCAGTGCCCGGTCATACTGGTACCGTCCACTCATCATCCAATCGAAAAAGTGGTGATACTTTATGATGGTGAACCTTCGGCAGTTTACGCCGCGAAAATGTTCAACTACCTTTTACCTGAGTTTAAAGAAATGCCCCAGGAGATCGTCTATGCCAAAGATTATGAGCAGGATGACTCATCCATTATGGATCAAAGGCTAGTCAAAGAATTTATACGTTCACATTACCCTACTGCCAAAACAAAAATATTGAAAGGTGATCCTGAGGCGGAACTGGTCGATTATTTGGAAGAACAACATCAGGCGATTGTCGTTTTAGGTGCCTATCGCAGGGGGATGGTATCCAGATTTTTTAAACCCAGTATGGCAGATGTATTAATGAAAAATACGAAGTCACCTTTATTTATAGCTCATCATAAATAATGGGCAGTTGTTGATACTATCACATTTATTCGTCACATTAATCGTTCAGCACTATTCCAGGGTTGAATCCCTATGACAGCATCAGGATTATGTGAGGGCCCTTAGTTTTTGCTCATTTAATACTAGAATATCCCCGTCAGAAATTTCAATCAGCTTTTCTGTCTTAAAATCTTTTAGCGTCCTTATCATCGACTCCTGGGCAGAGCCTACAAAATTGGCCAGGTCTTCCCTGGAAATTTGAATGATAGGTTTACCATTTCGTTGATCCTTAAACTTATCGATAACATCAATGATTCCCGTCGCAACTTTCTTTCTAAGGGAATTGTAAGCCATATTGATTAGCCGCTCGGTTTTCTGATGCACGTTCTGTGAAAGGAGTAAGATGAATTTTCGGGCCACATCATGATTATTATAAATTAATTGAATAAAGTCGCCTTTTGGAATCAGCATTAGTTCTGCATCCTCCAGTATTTGAACCGTCTCAGTATAGTCGAACTGTTCAAGTATAGCCGAATATCCAAAAAAGTCTCCTTTACTGTAAATATTCGTAATTAATTCTTTTCCCTGGTCGTTGATCATGTATTCCTTGACCTTTCCCCTATTTACAAAGTATACTGTCGTCGGACGTTCACCGGCCGAATATAGCAGGTGCTTTTTCTTATAGGTGCGCACATCACGCTCTGTAGATACCAGGTTAAAGTCGTCGGAACGATTAATTTCCTGGATGAATGATGAGATCCCGTTTTTATCATAGGACACATTTCGTTTAAGGATCTCAGCTTTGCGCAGCCGGACCTCAAGAATGTTCAAAAGCTCTGCTTCATTGAAAGGCTTGATCAGGTATGCATCGGCTCCCATACCTAAAGCTTTATGCAGGTCTTCATCTCCGGCTTTCCCGGTTAAAAAAATAAAGGGTATAGCAAAAGTATCCGGGTGCCGGCTTAATACATGGATGACACCATAGCCATCCAGTCCAGGCATCACCACATCGCAGATTATCAGATCCGGCCTTTCCTTTAGAGATTTCTCAATGCCGCTCTTGCCGTTATCAGCAATGATTACCTGGTAGTTAGATAGCTGTAGAATTTCGGCTATATTTTCCCTGAATTCCGGATCATCTTCGATTAATAATATTTTCTTCATCCTGCACGGGAGTTAATCCTTGGTAGATATATTTAAGTTACCTATTTATCTGATTAAAATCAATGTACAAACTGACAAAAATCAAATATCAATATCATCGGCAAGCTTAGTTTTATTTAAAAAGAGATGGGGACCGATTTACAAATACAGAGAAATGTAACCGCTGAACTTGAGTGGGAGCCAAGGTTAAATGCATCGGAGATTGGAGTATCTGTAAGGCATGGCATTGTCACCTTAAGTGGAGTTGTGAATTCGTATTCAGAAAAATTAGCCGCTGAAAAGGCAACAAAGCGTGTTAAGGGTGTTAGAGCCGTAGCAGAAGACATTGCCGTTCGTGGCGTTAGTTCAAAAAACCTCACTGACACCCAGATTGCCGAAAGTGTTTTAAGAACCCTTGATTGGAATACTTCTATTCCTCATGACAGACTTTCAGTACGTGTGGATGAAGGCTGGGTGTATTTAGAAGGTGAAGTTGACTGGATATATCAGAAGGAAGCTGCGGAACAATATATTAGCGAGTTACGGGGAGTAACCGGTATTAGCAACGGCATTACTGTGAAACCTACAACAAATGAGGATGTCATAAAAGCAAACATTCACAAGGCCCTGGAAAGGTGTGCAGACCTCGAAGTCGATCGTATTTTGGTGAAGATCGAGGGACATAAAGTCATTATAAAAGGAACTGCACGGTCATGGAATGAGCGTACCACGATAGAACGTGCGATTGCCTCAGCTCCTGGGGTATCGGAAGTAGAGGACCAGTTAGCAGTTGTTTATTAAATTATCAAAACATTTTTTCCTTTAGTTCTTGTTGGTTCTGATTGCTAACGCCGGTCAATTTTTAGCTTTGTTGGTTTCATAAGGGTTCACCTGTATGCGCGGACTCACCCTGTTTATATTTTCAATGCCATTGATCAGGGCATCAGGATTAAACGAGATACTGTCAATACCACATTCCACCAGGAAACGGGCGAATTCCGGTGAATCGCTTGGGGCCTGACCACATAACCCAATTTTTTTATTATGCAGCAAACATTTTTCTATCATTTGCCTGATAAGCATTTTTGTAGCATCATTCTCTTCATCGAAAATCTCCTGAAGGATAACAGAATCCCGATCGATTCCTAAAGTCAGTTGCGTAAGATCGTTCGATCCTATGGAAAAACCGTCAAAAGTTGTTGCGAATTCTTCCATCAGTAAAACATTGCTTGGTATTTCGGCCATAACATATATTTCCAGGCCATTAATACCTTGTTGCAAACCGGACAGCTTCATGATATCAACCACCTTCCTACCCTCCTCAGGTGTCCTGCAGAACGGGATCATCAGCTTAACGTTTTTTAGTCCAATGTCATCGCGAACCTGCTTCATCGCAAGGCATTCCAGCTGGAAACCATCTTTATAAAGCGCGTGGTAATACCGCGATGCACCTCTAAAACCGATCATCGGGTTTTCCTCTTTCGGTTCAAATCGTTTGCCGCCAATCAGATTTGCGTATTCATTGGTCTTAAAATCACTCATCCGGACGATCACATCTTTGGGATAGAATGCTGCTGCAATGGTTGCCACCCCTTCAGCAAGCCTATCGATAAAATATTGCTTTTTATCGCTGTAATGATGGGTCATCTGTTCGATGATATCTGTTTCAGCACGATCTTCAAGCTCATCAAAGTTGACTAAAGCCATTGGGTGTATTCTCACATAGTGACTAATGATAAACTCGATCCTCATTAATCCGATACCGCAATTAGGATACGCGGCAAGCTCAAAAGCTTTATCCGGCTCTCCCAGGATCATCATAACTTTCGGACGATCTGGCAAGCGGATCTTTGCCGGATCAATCTCTGTTTCCTTCCAGTCGAGGTGCCCCTGATAAATATGGCCGGTTTTCCCCTCGGCGCAACTAACGGTGATCAAATCACCATCCTTTACTTTCTCAGTGCCATTTCCGGTGCCAACAATTGCAGGCACACCCAATTCACGGGCTACAATTGAAGCATGACTGGTGCGTCCGCCGCGGTCTGTAATTATCCCGCCAACCTTTTTTAATATCGGGTCCCAATCCGGACTTGTTGTACTCGTCACCAGAATATCCCCCATCTGCAAAGAAGAAGCCTCCTCCGGCGAGGAGAGCAGACGGGCATAACCCGCCACGATCTTGCTCCCTATTGCTTCGCCCTGACAAAGAACACTTCCCTTTGTAATCAAGTCGTATTTAATTAGAGCAGCGCCCTTCCGGTTACTATGCACAGTTTCCGGCCGGGCTTGAATGATGTAAAGTCCATCGGTTTCCCCGTCCTTAGCCCATTCGAAATCCATGGGTCGCTTGTAATGATCTTCAATGATCAATGCCCAGTTGCCAAGCGTCGTAATTTCCTGATCTGAGAGAACATACTGCTGTTGCAGGTTAATTGGAGTTTCCAGGTTTACGGTAGAAAGTTTAGTCAGTGACTCTCCATGAGAGTAAATCATTCGTTTGCTTTTGCTACCCAGGTTTTTTTGAATAATTGCTCTGTTGCCAGATCTGAGACTGGGCTTGAACAACAGAAATTCATCTGGAGTAACTGTGCCCTGGACGATATTTTCCCCAAGGCCCCATACACCTGCCAAATGTATTACGTCTCGGAATCCTGACTCAGGCTCTAACGTAAACCCGATACCAGAGCAAGAGAGATCTGACCTGACCATATGCTGTATTCCCACTGATAAGGCTATTTTTCGGTGATCGAAATGATTATCCTCACGGTATTTGATAGCCCGGTCAGTATACAAAGATGCGAAGCACTTCTTCACTGCTGATAAAAGCGCCTCTTTGCCGCTAATATTTAGAAAGGAGTCATGTTGCCCCGCAAAACTGGCTTCCGGCAGGTCTTCACATGTTGCACTGCTTCGAACGGCAACGCTGGAATGTCCGTTCGCTCTTAAATGTGAATACTCTTCGAGGATAGCGTATTTCAGAACTTCAGGGATTTCGCCGGACAATATCAGCTGACGTGCCTGGTCGCCAATTTGGTGGAGATTTACATAATTTTTACGATCAAGCCGATCCAGCAACTCCAAGACTGGCCCTTCAAGCTTATTATGGTCAATGAAATATTTGAAACCCGATGACGTAACAGCAAAGCCGTTCGGGATCGAAATTCCCTTAGAACGAAGTTGTGTATACATCTCACCAAGCGATGCATTCTTTCCTCCTACCAGATTAATATTATCAATGCCGATCTCCTCAAATTTTAATATGTACCTGTCCATACCCAGAATATTTCGGGAAAGTTCGATAATTCGAATAGGCTTGCTTATGATTGATGTTAGATCTGAGCCTGATTATAATCAGTTAGGCCATAGACTGTGCCGATGCCAGGATCTGACCTATTTGGTTTGGCAGTTGTGTATGATGATCACTTGTTTAAATCCGACTTAGAACAACGTTGAACCCTATAAGTATCTTGCAGGAAGTTGAAGTTTACTCGCGCCGGTCGGAATGATTATCACACCTTCTTTACAGTTCGTCTAACTTATCCAAAGCTTATTAGTGTTAACTTTGAACTGATAAGATACTTAGAGATATAGAATTGCAGATCAAAGAACAGATATCGGTATTTGATATTTTCAAAATAGGAATAGGCCCTTCCAGTTCACATACCCTGGGTCCATGGCGGGCGGCTCGACGCTTTCTGACCGGATTGGCGGAACAACAGGTTCTTCAGTTGGTAATCCAGGTAAATGTTCAGTTATATGGCTCGCTAGCTAAGACTGGTGTAGGTCATGGAACCGACATAGCGGTTATGCTGGGCCTGAGCGGGGATGATCCGGTTACCTTTGATCCGGATCAGGTAGATCCAAAGATGGCGGGTATAAAACATAATCAACAGATTGCGTTGGCCGGCAAGTATTTTATTCAATTCAACCCCGCAGAAAACATTGTATTCCGGTTTTTTGAAAGTCTTCCTTTTCATCCCAATGCGCTTACGTTCGAGGCTTTCCTTGATAATGGCCAATTGATATCCGAAACATGGTATTCAATAGGTGGAGGCTTTGTGGTGAAGGAAGGTGCTGATAACAGTACTCCGAACCAGATTATGCTCCCTTATCCAATAGAGAAAGCCGCAGATCTGTTAAATTGGTCTAAACAAACCGACTGTAAAATATCGGAAGTAGTGATGCAAAATGAACTTGCCTGGCGTACAGAATCCGAAATAAAGAAGGGCTTGCTCGAGATCTTTTCAGTAATGAAACAATGTGTTTTCCGGGGATGCCATACGCCGGGTCACCTTCCGGGGGGATTGAATGTGTTACGCAGGGCTGCCGCGATAAACTCCAGCCTGTTGAAATCCGTTGAATATCATACGGCTGAAGATTGGCTTCTTGCCATACGGAAAACCGGCAATGATTTCCAGAATATATTAAGCTGGGTAAGCTGCTTTGCGCTTGCCGTCAATGAAGAGAATGCAGCTTTCGGGCGGGTGGTAACTGCACCCACTAACGGAGCTGCAGGCGTTATTCCGGCAGTTCTATTCTACTATCTCATTTTCCACGATGCAGCGGATGAAGATCAGATCATTCAGTTTATGCTGACGGCAGCTGAAGTGGGCAGCATTTTTAAAAAAGGTGCAACAATATCTGCCGCGATGGGTGGCTGCCAGGCAGAGATTGGGGTTTCATCTGCAATGGCAGCAGCAGCTCTAACCGAGTGTTTGGGTGGTGATCCGCGTCAGGTTTTAATGGCTGCCGAGATAGCTATGGAACATCATCTTGGTTTAACTTGCGATCCGATCGCCGGTTTGGTACAGATTCCATGCATCGAAAGAAATACCATGGGGGCAATTAAGGCAATCACGGCTACTCAACTTGCTCTCAGAAGTAATCCGGACTTTGCAAAGGTTAGTCTGGATGCGGTGGTTAATACTATGTGGGAAACGGCTCTGGATATGAATGTAAAGTATAAAGAAACATCCGATGGAGGTTTGGCGGTGAATATCCCTGTTAGTCTTCCGGAATGTTAAGTTAGCTTTTTCAGCTATCAGTAATCAGTTGCAAGCGACAGAAATAGCGTTCAGATGAACAATAAGTCTAGTACCGTGTTGTTTCTATTAATAGCTGAAGATCTATCCAAATGTCTGCAAGTACTTTTACCCTCCTTATTGATGATGAACTGGTCAGGTTCGAAAAGAACCGTGTCATTTCTGTAGAGCCTTATGAATTTGGTACGAAAATTACTTTAGAGGCGTCTCACACCTCCGAAGAACCTATCATCTACTTCACCCGGGAAGAATACCCGCAGGTTATGAAATCCTATCTTTCGTAGGATACAAAACATGTTATAACAATCGCAAACCCAATACAAGTTGGCATTAGGTGACTCTATAATTCCGAGTTATCTCTGAAAAGACAATCCTCTTTTTAACCAAAGTTAAAAATCGCCACAGTTTGCACGAGTTGTGACCTGGTCACCGATGGACCTTCAAAAAGACAGGTTAGAAAATCGTTAAATATTCATTAATAGCTCGCTGAGGAATGCTAGTAGTTTCTTTGTAATATATTACTAGCAAACTACTAGGAAACTACTAGCAAACTACTAGGAAACTACTAAGAAACCAGACGGAGTTTGAACGCGGACTGTAGGTAGAACCGACCTGGTGTCACCTTCGGGAAGAATCCTTATTTTTACGTCAAAAATGAATATATGCCAGCCAATATAGCGCCGCCTTACGCCCTTACTCCTGCAACTGCTTTTGAAAGACTTTTAACCGTGATGGATACTTTGCGAGAGCAATGCCCATGGGATAAAAAGCAGACAATGCAGACTCTGCGTCACTTGACCATTGAAGAAACCTATGAACTGGCCGATTCAATATTGGACGGCGATATGCAGGAGATTAAAAAGGAGATCGGAGATATTATGCTGCACCTGGTTTTTTACGCCCGCATTGCTTCCGAAACGAATGACTTTACAATCGTGGATGTTTTGAATAGTGTTTGTGAAAAATTGATTCACCGTCATCCGCATATTTACAGCGATACGGTTGTCGAGAATGAGGCTGAGGTTAAGCGTAACTGGGAGCAACTCAAGCTAAAGGAAGGCAATAAATCCGTTTTAGAAGGTGTACCTATGTCCTTGCCAGCTTTAGTCAAAGCTTCGCGCATTCAAGAAAAGGCACGTGGTGTTGGCTTCGACTGGGAAGAAAAATCGCAGGTCTGGGAAAAGGTTGAAGAGGAAATGCGGGAATTCCGCGATGAATTTAATGTTGCCGATGATACGGCCCTAGATCAGGAGAAAGCGGAAGCAGAATTTGGTGATCTTTTGTTCTCTTTGATTAACTATGCCCGGTTTATGGACATCAATCCGGAAGATGCCCTGGAAAAGACCAATAAAAAATTCATCAAACGGTTTCAGTACCTGGAGGAAAAAGCAAAAGCGGCAGGTAAAAAACTGAAGGACATGAGCCTCACAGAAATGGATATCTACTGGAACGAGGCAAAAACGCTTTAAGTCGCTCCATTCATATTCTCATTCATTAAATCTTAATAATTTTTATTTTCCGGTAGCGTTTCACTTTACTTCTTCGTATGGATTAAAAAAGATCTATAATGAAGAGGTTATCATTTTCCTTCAGTATACTAATTCTGACTTTTGTCTGGATTTATCATACTGCTGCTACAGATTATAGTCCGGCTATAAATCTAATTATAGGCGATATCAGCTATGTGAAAAAATTCGGTCATTTACCTTCGCCGGACACCGATAGGAATACTCGGATTTCCACGCATTTAGCCTATGCAGAGAAAATGGTCCGCGAAAATAACACTGCTTACAACAAAGAAGTGGCTCAGAAACGCAGGAATATACTTGATCATCTACATAATTACCGCGTTGTTGGAAGCTTTCCTGAGCAAAACAATAGCCCGGGGGTGTGCCTTTTTTCTGAAGGCGGAAGAACTTGTGCCATTTGCTACCTTGTTGAAAAATCTGCAGGCAGGGAAACAGCCGAAAACGTAAGTAAGGATTTAAAAAAATGTAAAATTGCTGGGGTGAAGAGTGCAGCTTTGACTGACTGGATTAGAAGTAGCGGTTTAACGAGGGAAGAAGTGGAAATAATTCAACCCTCCTATCATTAATATTCAGAGCTCAACAATTAAAATCAATACAATGTTAAGAAAACTACTTATGGGCTGCGTCATACTGGCCTCATCAGGATGTTCTGATAAGCTTTCCCTTGACGCGCTAAGCGGTACCTATACAGGAATGTTTCACTATGTCTCTCCCGAGCTTTCCGAAAAAGTCACGGGCGACGCAAAGGTGATCTTCACACAAGGGAGCTACTCATCACAGGGAGGTACAGATATGATCCCCGCCGGGGGCTCGGGGGATTTTGAGATTCAAGAAGGAGAGATATTGAATTTTAAGGATGAAAATATCTGGATCGCCAACTTTGATTGGGGTTTGATACTGAACGGCAAATACAAGTATAATCTTAAAGGTGATAGTCTGATCTTAACAAGATACGCAGACCCTTGCCCTAGTTGTTCGACTCAGGCAGGATTATACCAATACCGATTGAAGCGTACAAATTAGTCTATGTTAGGAAAACCGGCGGTTTCTGAGTCAGAGCTAATTCAGAAATGCAAACATGGCGACTTAAAATACCAGGAAAAGCTGTATAAGCATTTCTTCGGGTATGCTATGGGAGTCGGTTTGCGGTATTTGCCGGATAGAAACGACTCGCTTGAGGTTGTGAACGATGCCTTTATAAAGGTTTTTAAGGCGATCGGACAGTTTGAAAATGATAAATTATTTAAACCGTGGCTCCGCAAAATCATTGTAAATACAGCCCTCGACAGGAGGCGGAAAGATTTAAAATTGCTTTATCAAACCACACTTGAACAGGCTGAACATTTAGTAAGCAATCCGGGAGCAATAGATAGTTTAGATGCCGCAGATATCTTAAAATTATTAAACGACTTACCGGAAGTCCAACGGCTTGTTTTTAATATGTATGAAATTGATGGATACAGTCATGAAGAAATCGGTCAGGCACTCGGCATGGCTGCCAGCTCGTCAAGGGTAAATCTCAGCAGGGCAAAAGAAAAATTAAGAAGCGCCTGGCAACAGGAAAATGGAATTTACGAACCCTCGAAAAGCTATCGCTCAAAAGAAGAATTGAACGTAGGCAGCGAGGATTTGGTATCGTCAAAAATAGACTTAACAAATGAAAAACCCAGTTGACAACATGCTGACAAGCAGGATCAAACAGGTGTTTGATGAATTTGAAGACCCAGGAGCAAATGCTGGCTGGGAACAACTGCGTAAAAAATATCCGGAACGTAATCGTCGTCCTTTAATACTTTGGTTAAGTTCTGCCGCTGCTATAATGATATTGGTTACTGGTTTATGGTTTGTCAACAGTCAGGAAACACAGTTGGTTTTGAGGCCCGTTAAGGAAGCGAAGTCACTAGTCCGGGCAGACAAAACAACGCCATTTAGCGCAACCGACTCCATTAATTCAGCAATGACCGCCGGCAAAAGACTTTCAGAACCAGGAGCTCAGGCACATTTGAAAGAAAACCCTGCGGATATTCTTGAACCAAATACCGAAGAAAGTATAGCATTATCGCTTCCTGTAGCCCATCCGGACGTAGAACCTGTGGAATTGTCAGGTTTGGGACCATTGGCAGAGAAGTTTTCGAAGAAAGCTATGAGCATTGCATCGGAGAGTGAGATACCTTTGTCAAAAGCCGCAACTTTGGTAATAAATAACCGCCCAAACTTCGATAAAATACCGATAGAGCCGGTTAAACGAACAACGTACATTAAGGAGTTCAATCCTGATCCTGTTGAAAATGAAAAGAAAGATGAAAAAATCGCTGCAAAACATAAGAGATTGGCCTTAAGCTTATACGCCGGAAGTTACTTCAACTACGCGGAAGGAAGTGAAAACCAACTCAACTTTGGTGCAGGCTTCACCTCGGATATCAGGCTAAGTAGAAACTTGAAACTTTCAACTGGTTTAAGCATTGCTTCGAACAGCCTTAATTATGATAGTGGACAGGATGTGCCTGAATCGGCCGCTTCGTCTTTCAATTCGGTCACCCCTTCAGCCGGTCAAAATGCAAGCAGGGATTTAACGACCATTACCCGGTATAGTGCAAGTCTTCTTGCTCTGGATATTCCGGTCAACATCAAATACCAGTTTGCTCCAGAGAGTGATAAGATCTATGTTTTAGCAGGGTTAAGCTCGGGTACATACCTCAATGAAACATATGGGTATCAGTACAGGAATTTCAACACCTTGTCCGGCAATTACTCCAGTCAGGCGAAAGCGCAGGAAATAAAAAAACAGCTTAATGACTTTGATTTTGCCAGGACACTTAATCTTTCATTTGGAATTAGCACGCCATTTGGCAAAACGCAGACCGTCAGTATTGAGCCATTCGTGAAATATCCATTAGGAGGCCTTGGAACAGAAGACCTTAAATTCGGTTCCACCGGAATTAATCTGAAGATTCGATTTAACTCATCAAAAAAATAGAATTATGAAATCGGTTATAATTTTTGCTCTACTTCTATTGACCGGTTTAAATAGCGCCTGCGATAAGTCATACTCTCAGTTATGCGGTGGGGATGATCCGGATAAAAGTTTAACCTGGCTTAAAAATGAAATTCAAAGATTAAGTTCTTCTCCCTTTTGTAACAGTATTTCGCGTTCGACATATAAAAACCAAACGGTATTTATCCTTTCAAACTGTGACCCTAATGTCGACAGTAAACCATTATTGTATGACTGTGAAGGCAATCAGCTAAATCTGGATGCTCAAGATTATCAAAATTTAAACTTCACAGGTGATATAGAACTTATTTGGAAGAGCAGATGAAGAGGATCAGATATTGAAAGTTGCCAGTTCCAGGTTGCGATTAGATTTAGGATCTGAAGAATAAAGACTGATCATTAAGCTAGTAAAATCTATTTAAAGTTTTTACAAATGAAATCATATTACAGAACCTTAGCCATTCTATTACCGGCTTGTTTGATTGTTGCTTCTACCTGTAAGAAGGATGATGCTTCTGGGCTGAGGAATGTTCAATTGGATACTCAGTTTGAGATTGCGATCAATGAGAGGGCAGTCATTCAGGGTAGCAATACGGTAATTGAAGTAACGGAGATTAACGATAGCCGTTGTCCGGCAGACGTTCAATGCATTTGGGCAGGTGATGCGAAAGTGAAAATGAATGTTACTGGCATAGGTGCAAATAATGGAGTTCTTAAGTTTTGTATTGGTCAATGTGAAGGCCGTCACCGTGAGGCTGACACAGTGGCTATCCAGTACCAAAACCCGGCTTACGCTATCATTTTGAGTAGTGTGAATCCCTATCCCGGAAAAGCAGGTGAACAGAAGACTGCAGTATTTACAATCAAAAAAGACTAACTATTTGAAGCTGATCGCTTTGACGGGCGAAATCTGTGTAACAAGCAAAGATGGAATGAGCATAACCAGTACACAGATTATAAGTGTACCTCCATTTAATAGTAGGATGTCCATTAACTCTAATTGCACGGGAACAAAGCTTATAAAGTAAGATGCCTGGTCGAGCTCAAAGAAATGGGTTGCGCGCTGGAAGTAGCCCAGACCGATTCCAAGAATATTTCCCAGCAATAATCCCAATCCGATTAAATACGCTGCATTATAGATGAAGATCTTCCGGATGTTCCAGTTATTGGAACCCAGTGCCTTTAAGATCCCAATCATGTTGGTACGCTCCAGGATCATGATGAGCAATGCTGATATCATATTAATTACTGCAACTGCCAGCATCAGTACCAGGATAACCTGGGTATTGACGTCCAGCAGCGAAAGCCATTCAAAGATGGTAGGATAATATTCTTTTACTGTTACCGACCGAAGTTCTATATCCAGATTTTCATAAACTTTATTAGCGACGGTATCCAGCTTTAAAAAGTCTTTAACGCGTAACTCATACCCGCCCGCCTCATCTGGCTTCCACTTATTCAATCGCCTGATTAAGTTAATGTCACCGATCACATACGTCTTATCCAGTTCTTCAACTCCAAGATTGTAGATGCCAACAATCTCAAACTTTCTTTTGCGTAGTGGCTGCTGAACAAAATACATCAGGAAATCATCGCCAACTTTGACATTAAGCCGGCTGGCTGTGTACTCAGAAATTAAAATCTCCTTTTGTGATTCTACGGTATCCGCAAAATTTATAGTTCGGCCTGAAACCAGTATATTTTTAAAGTAGTTCCAGTTATAGTTCTTATCTACCCCCTTAAGAACTACACCTTCAACTTCTTCATTCGTATTAATAATTCCAGGCTTGGTGGCGAAAGGTTGAGCATAGGCGATCTCAGGGTAACTTACAATTGTTTTTAGCGTAATGGGATTTATTCGGAAAGGTGAATTTTCAAACGATGTATTTAGGTCGTATTTTACGATTTGAATATCGCCGGCAAAGCCGCGCACCTTCTCCCTGATCTCTGATTTAAATCCTTTTACAATTGCTACTGCCAGGATCATCACGGCAAGACCGAGCATAATCCCTAATATGGCAATACGTACGATCAGTTTTGAGAAAGTGCGTTTTGAACTGAAGGTAATGCGTTTAGCGATGAAAAAGGGTAAATTCAAGCTTAAGATGTATTTTTGTACCTTCGCAAAGATGCATTTTTTTTATTTCTGAGCAGATATACAACCCATTTATGAAAGGAACTTTAATTACACTAGTATCACTGACTTTGTTGTCCGGGCTTTCCGGTTCTTGCCAATCAGTTCAAACAGCAAGTAAGCCAACAGTAAATAGCGTAACCATCTCACCAAACAGAAAATCCTCGAAAGACATCATTACAGGGGCAGATCAAACTGAAAAATACCTTCCCTTGCTGAAGGGCAAGCGAGTCGGAATGGTAATAAATAATACTTCTATTATTGGTGAAAAAGCCAGTATTGATAGCCTTCATTCGATCGGCGTCAATATTGTTAAGGTTTTCGGACCCGAGCACGGTTTTCGCGGTGACGCCAGCGCAGGCGCCAAGGTTGACGACAGCGTTGACGAAAAGACAGGCATCCCTGCTATCTCACTTTATGGTAAACATAGCAAACCTTCAGCAGAAGATTTGAAGGACATTGACATAATGGTTTTCGATATTCAGGATGTCGGTGTAAGGTTTTACACCTATATCAATACTCTGCAACGTGTAATGGAAGCCTGCGCTGAACATGGCAAGGAGGTGCTGATACTGGACAGGCCTAATCCGAATGGATTTTATGTGGACGGTCCAATTCTGGAACAGCATTTGAAATCGGGAATTGGTATTAATCCAATTCCTATTGTTCATGGTCTTACGGTTGGTGAATATGCGCAGATGCTTAATGGCGAAGGCTGGCTGGAAAATAAGGCTAAATGCAAAATAACGATCATAAAGGTTGCCAACTACGAGCATGCTATGCCATATACATTACCTGTGGCCCCTTCTCCAAATCTGAATACTCAGCAGTCCATTCTCTTATACCCAACTTTGTGCCTGTTTGAAGGAACGATCATCAGTCAGGGCCGAGGCACACAGTTTCCTTTTACCGTACTGGGTAATCCAGATTTAAGAGGGAAGTATAAGTTCTTTTTTACGCCTAAAAGTATCAAAGGTATGGCTGAAACTCCGTTGCACCAGGGTAAGGATTGCTATGGCCTGGATCTGAGGAAATACAATACAAATAAGTTTAGAAAAGCTGGTAAGATCAATCTTAGCTGGTTGATGGAACTTTACGCTGCCTATCCAGACAAAGCTAAATTCTTCGATTACAAGCAAAGTAGCCAAATGGGAAATTTTGACAAATTAGCGGGAACGGAAAGTCTTCGCAAACAGATTATTGCAGGAAAATCAGAGGAGGAGATTCGCGAAAGCTGGGAGCCCGGATTATCCCAATATAAAATAATGCGTAAAAAATACCTTTTATACCAATAGGTAAGTATTGAAGGATGGAAGGATAAAGGATAAAAGGTCAAGAGAGTAAAAGGCAAAAATCTGTATTGTGTCTTTTTTCTGTGCTCTTACTCTTATTTTTTGTTTTTTCCTTAGGCTTGTTCCTCATTTATTTGCTCTTTATTCATTACCTCTGATTCTTTAATATTTGCGCTTAACCCTTGATGCATCATGAGAATTGTTTTTATGGGAACTCCTGATTTTGCTGTTGCTTCACTCGATGCGCTGGTAAGATCAGGGTTCGATATAGTAGGTGTAATTACCGCACCGGATAAACCTGCCGGACGTGGACAGACTCTAAAGGAGTCCGCTGTAAAATTGTACGCCAAAGAGAAAGAACTACATATATTACAGCCCGCGAAACTGAAAGATGAAGCATTTATAGAACAACTCAGATCATTAAATGCCGATCTGCAGGTAGTTGTTGCGTTTCGGATGTTACCCGAGGTAGTTTGGAATATGCCACCAAAGGGAACTATAAATCTCCACGGCTCTTTGTTGCCTCAATACCGTGGTGCAGCACCGATAAACTGGGCTATAATAAATGGAGAAACCCAGACTGGCGTAACCACCTTTTTCCTGAAGCATGAGATTGATACTGGTGATATCTTATTTGCAGAGCCGGTAAATATTGCCCCTGATGAAACAGCAGGACAAGTTCATGATCGATTGATGAAAGTTGGTGCTGAGTTGATAGTCAAAACTGTTCAGGCTATTGATTCAGGAGAATATCCAGAGACCGAGCAGGATGGAATCGACACTTCGGAACTGAAGCATGCTCCTAAAGTATTTAGAGATGATTGTTTAATAGATTGGTCTAAGCCAGTGAAGAAAGTTTATGACCTGATTCGGGGACTGAGTCCCTATCCTACCGCTTTTACACAACTTCAAAATAAAACTTTAAAAATCTTCAGGGCTGAAAAGGAGCTCAATAATGCTGAAATAGTGCCCGGCGAATATACTAGTGATGGAAAAACCTTCTTAAAATTTGCCTGTGCTGACGGTTATATTTCCGTCACAGATGTTCAGCTGGAGGGAAAGAAACGAATGAAAATTGATGAATTCCTTCGGGGAATAAGATTATAGTTATAATGCCGCAGGCACGGTAGCTTGTTGTCTCGCTTCAATTTTGTAGATATACAGGAACATTAAATGCGTTGCTATCGCACCGAGTGTATGCCACAGAAAGTGTGTGCCCACAGAATCAAGGCTGCTGTCGGATATTCGAAAAAACAGGGCAGCTGCAAAGCAAATAATGGCGGTGTATACTAAACCCGATGATTTTAATCCTGAATGAAAGGAATACATTAAAATCGGGACTATAATCATCACAGCCATTGAACCATAGTTAAGGCTAATAGCCCAGTCCAGCTTAGCGTCATCTTCAAGATAAAGTCTTAAAACAAACTGGATTAAAAATAACACTGTCACCGGTATAACTGCATAGATTTGGCGAATAAAAATTTTAGACCAGAAATAGACGGACGCCATCAGACACAATACTACTATGGGTATCCAATCCATCAGTATAAAAACTTTGTATTGCCGTAACCCATGGTAAGCGGTGCCACCAATGCTTCCAATAAGGAGAATGTAACTTGCAGCTGACAAGAAAAGTGAATGAAAAGAAAAACCTTTCAGTCGGATAAGCCAGTAAACCGAGATAACGATAAAGAAAAAAGCCGTTATTGTATTGAGTGGCTCGGGGATCAGGCGGTGCATATCGGTTTCAGCGTAGACAATCCCACCGTCAGGAGGCAATGTATCAACACCCATTAATAAGTTCCGCGACCTCATACAGAAACAACGACTGTTTTTTAGATTTTGTTCAGCTTGTTTAGCAGAAAGCGGGACGTTTCGTTAAAATACCGTTTGTTATTGTAACCCATAACCCATTGTATCCCCTTAGCAGCATTTGTGAGAAAAACCTCTTCAGCCTGTTCTAAAATGGCAGGATTGATCTGTGCTTCTGTTATAACCAGGTTATTTTCTTTAGCCAGCTTCATCACTACATGTCGCATCACACCGGCTATACATCCTTCCGTTAGTGCAGGGGTATAAATCTGATTATTGAAAACAACAAAAACATTGCTACTCATTGCTTCGCATAAAAAACCATTCTGGTTAATGATTAAAACATCGTCAAGAGAGTGCTGATTTTTAAATACGCCTGCTAACACGAAAACCAGGGAATTACTGGTTTTTAGATTTGAAAGTACATTAATTGGCTTAGGAACCTCGTCGTAGATATCAACGATCAACCCGCGGTTATTCGATGTAAAGTCAGCCTCCGATATTTTTGTTACCTCAATGGCATAACCGATCTTATTACTGGAAGGATTATAAAGCCCCTCAGCGTCGCGAAAAACGCTGAACCTGACACGGGCATTAGGTCCTGTTTTATTCCGACGAATAAGTTCAGCTATATTTTGCCGAAGGAAGTAGGTGTCAATCTGCGAGTAGCCTTCAAGCTTTAATATTTTCATTCCCCGCTTAATGCGGTCTGCATGTAACTCCGCAAATTTTAACTCGCCTTTCATCCAGCGCATTGACTCGAACAGGCCATCGCCATAGCGAAACCCCCTGTTGGCCACGGACATCACTGCCTGGTCTGCAGGCAGTGTAGTGCCATTAAAATTTATATATTGAGACTTCACGCGTGGCCTAGACTTTAAAATTAATCTTTAACGTAGTTGCGCCATTTTTCTGTAACAGCAGCTATATCTTCTGGAATTTCTGAATCAAAGCTCATAAACTCTTTGCTTACCGGATGAATGAAACCCAGCGATTTAGCATGTAAGGCCTGTCGCGGCAATAATTCAAAACAATTTTCAACAAATTGTTTGTATTTGCTAAACACCGTACCTTTCATAATTCTATCTCCACCGTAAGTGCTGTCATTGAATAAGGGATGTCCAATATGTTTCATGTGTGCCCTGATCTGATGAGTACGACCGGTTTCAAGCTGGCACTCAATAAGCGTTACGTAATTGAACCTTTCTAAAACCCTGTAGTGAGTCACCGACCACTTGCCTTTTTCAGGATCATTATACACGGCCATAATTTTGCGGTCTTTCGTGCTCCTGCCTATATACCCTTCAACTGTACCATCTTCTGCAATATCTCCCCACACTAGTGCTACGTACTTTCGGCTGATGGTATGATCGAAAAATTGCTTCGCGAGGTAAGTAATAGCTCGCTCGTTTTTGCTGATCAATAATAGCCCTGAAGTATCCTTATCAATGCGATGAACTAAACCAGGTCTCCCCTCGTTACCAGGAAGTTGCGGCAGCTGATTAAAATGGAACACCAATGCGTTAACAAGTGTTCCTGAATAATTATTAAAACCAGGATGAACCACCATGCCAGCGGGTTTATTTATCAGGATCACATCGTTATCTTCATAAACGAAATCAAGGGGAATATCTTCGGGATACACTTCGGTATCACGGGGAGGGTGCGGCAATACAACTGAAATTACATCAAATGGCTTGACTTTATAACTCGCTTTCGCTAGCTTCTCGTTTACAATAACATTTCCAGCTTCAATAGAATTCTGTATTCGATTACGCGTTGCATTCTCAATTCGGATCATGAGGAATTTGTCCAGTCGAAGTAATGACTGACCTTTATCGACTACAATCCTTAAATGCTCATACAAGTCCTGCTCTCCTACCTCCAGAACATCAGCGTCTTCAATCATGCCGCAAATCTAAATTTTTAATCTTATTTTAGGTTAAAAACAAAAATGGTACGCCTTTAGTTATCACTATAATTCTAAATATACCGCTATGAAGAATTTTACTAAAAATGTCGTAATTGTACTGAATTTTTTCCCATACCTGATTAAACAAATCTATTACCGTCATTAATCTTGCAAATCCTCACAGTTCACCTCAAATCCTGTATCTTCCCGTCTGTTTACTAATATCCTCGCAGTTACCTGCACTGGATAGGATGTTCATTACCTGGCTCTTATGAAGAGGCAGGTATGAGTTTTTAACGCCACATACTTGTGTTTAAAGGTGTGAGTTTGTTTCCCAATTTCCCCAATACTCCCAATTCCCCTACCCCATATCCTCTTCAACAGATAAAGATATTATCCGCATATTGCGCTTTTTGCGTAAATCGATGATCAACCTGCAATACAATAGTCCGGAAGAAAAGATAACGAATAGCTTACTGGACGACAAATGCATAAATTTATTTATAAAGCGAGACGATCTGATACATCCATTTATTTCAGGCAACAAATGGCGAAAACTCAAGTACAATCTGCGAAAAGCAGCATTTGAGCACAAAAGCCATCTGGTAACATTTGGCGGAGCATTTTCAAATCATCTACTGGCAACGGCTTGTGCGGCTGCCAAATTTGGTTTTAAAAGCACCGCAATAGTACGAGGGGAGGCTGTCGAAAATGACACTTTAACCCTCTGCCGATTATTCGGCATGACGCTGATCTTCATAGATCGGAATCGTTACCGGCACAAATTGGAGGTTTTTGAGGAGTACTTTGGCGGCGACCGGCAAGTCTATTATATTGCAGAAGGCGGAGCCGGGCAGGACGCGGTGTCAGGTTGTGCGGAATTGCTCGATGAACTTAACGATACTTATGATCATATCTTCTGCGCCAGTGGAACCGGAACAACAGCAGCAGGGATCTTAAAAGGCATACAAGCGAAAAATCTACCCTCAACACTGCACGCAGTTTCTGCTCTTAAAGGGGGCGACTTTCTGAAAGCAGACATTGTAAAGTATTGTGACAACAACCCGCCGTTCTCTTTACACACTGACTATCATTTCGGCGGTTATGCTAAAACGCAGCCTGAGCTATTACAGTTCATGCAACGCTTTTCGGCCTCCACTGGGATTCTTTTGGATCCTGTATACACGGGTAAAATGCTTTTCGCAGTTTACGATCTTATTCGCCGTGACTATTTTATTCCAGGAAGCAAAATATTAGCCGTACACACAGGCGGCTTACTTGGGCTGCTTGGAATGACGAAAAAGATTAACGAGTCTATTTTCTGAGCTTTTTAGGCAGAATTACCGGTTCAAACTTATAGGATTAAATCTCTGAAAATAATTTTGGCGACAGTGATCAGATAAAAAATTGGTTTAAACAGTTTAAACCAGTTTTTTACCAAAAAGTTAAAAAACCTCAAAATTTCAAGTTGCAAGGCCTTTTTTATATTTTTGATTATAAACCAGACCGTATGTACAAATTATCAATTTCACCTAACGAGGTTCAGCAAACTCTAAGTAAACACATTCTTGCCGACGGATTTGATTTAACCTTCGACATGGAAAAAAGCAATGGCGTCCATATTTACGATGCCAAGTATAATCGTACTTTGCTTGACTTTTTTACTTGTTTTGCTTCAGTTCCACTAGGTTATAACCATCCTAAGATGGTGAATGACGAAGAGTTTAAGAAAAATCTGATGCTGGCTGCATTAACAAACCCATCAAACTCTGATATTTACACCACTCAGTATGCTCAATTTGTTGAAACGTTCTCTAGAGTAGGAATACCTGAATATTTACCGCACGCTTTTTTTATTGCAGGCGGTTCTTTAGCAATTGAAAATGCTCTTAAGGTAGCTATGGATTGGAAAGTTCAGAAGAACTTTCAAAAAGGCTATACGAAAGAGCGCGGATTTAAAGTAATTCACTTTGAAAAGGCTTTTCACGGGCGTTCTGGCTATACCTTAAGTTTAACAAACACTCTTCCTGATAAAACTAAATGGTTTGCAAAATTTGATTGGCCAAGAGTTTCATTCCCGGCTATGAAGTTTCCTTACACGGATGAAGGGTATGAGGATTTGAAACAACGGGAGGCTCTGTCACTTGCTCAAATTAAACAAGCTTTCATTGATAACAAAGACGATATATGTGCTATAATTATTGAACCCATACAATCAGAGGGCGGTGATAATCATGTACGACCTGAATACTTACAGGAGTTAAGAAAGATTTGTGACGAGAATGAATGCTTTTTAATTTATGACGAGGTGCAAACAGGAGTTGGATTGACCGGTAAATTCTGGTGCCATGAGCATTTCGGCGAAAATGCACGTCCGGATATACTGGCCTTTGGAAAGAAAATGCAGGTATGCGGCATTCTTGTTGGCAAAAAGGTCGATGAAATTGAGACCAATGTTTTCAATATTCCTTCACGTATAAACTCAACGTGGGGAGGAAACCTTGTGGATATGGTTAGGTGCTCAAAAGCACTTGAAATTATAGAAGAGGACAACCTGCTAAATAACGCCACTGTTGTGGGTAGTTACCTGAAACAACGACTGATGAAGATTTCTGAGAACAGCGACAAGGTTACTAATGTTCGCGGGCGTGGTTTATTAACGGCTTTTGATTTTCCTAATAAGGATATACGCGATAAATTTATTCAGCGAGGAATGGACCAAAATGTCATGTTCCTGGGCTGTGGTAATCACACCATCAGGTTTCGCCCAGCTTTGATTATGCAGCCTGAGCATATAGATGCCGGGTTAGAAGTAATGGAAAAGATTTTACCCACACTTTAAATATTAAAAAGAAAAATGCCCGACATACTCGGGCATTTTCTTTTCAGCTTATCGTAACTGAAAAAGATTATCGACACCAAGAAATCTACGACACGTAAATCCTTCTGCGTAAGTAACTCCAATATGCTTACCTAAGTCACGGGCCCTTGCATCGATGATCTTCAAGAACTCAGGCGAAGAAATATATGTGCCGTGCTCATCGTTGTCAGGATTAAAAAACTGTGTAGAGAATGCGTGAACTGACTCCATCTTTTTATTCCAAAAATCAGTAACATCGATTAGTATATCAGGTTCAATATATCGATCTTGTATATATTGCAGTAATAGTTCGGGACGCCATGCCACCTGCACCTTTCCACCTAAATCTGTCTTTACTTTTGCCAGACCAGATAAAAACACTGCATCATTTACCAGGTCGCCCGCTCTGCCGTGATCGGGATGGCGGTCGTGCAACGCGTTGGCAAGAATGATTTCCGGCTGGTATTTGCGGATCATTTGAATAATTTGAAGCTGATGCTCTTCATCATTTTTGAAAAAGCCGTCGCGCATCCGCAGATTCTCACGGGCATGCAGTCCTAAGATCGCCGCAGATAATGTTGCTTCTTCATCTCTGGTTTCAGCTGTGCCTCGCGTTCCAAGTTCGCCTCTGGTAAGATCTACAATACCAACCTTCTTGCCCGCTGCTATGTGTTTTAAAATCGTTCCGGAACAGCCAAGCTCGGCATCGTCAGGATGAACGGCAAACACCAGTATATCCAGCTTCATATAAATTCTGTTTTTAATTGTTTGAGTATTTTTTTCTTTACTTTATTAGAATTGGGCTTTGTGAAGGGGTAAAAGAAATCGACCACCTCACCCTCACGGTTTATTAAATATTTGTGGAAATTCCATCGGGGCGAAGCGCCGATATTACCGTTTTGCTTTTTATTACTTAAAAATTTGAATAGCGGGTGAGCATATTGGCCACGCACTCGCATTTTTTCAAATACCCGAAAATGTGTATCATAAGTTGCCTGGCAAAAGTTGAGAATCGCTTTACCATCCAGCGGCTCCTGACCGCCAAAGTCATTAGAAGGGAACGCTAATATTTCGAAATCCTGGCCTTCCAGGTCTCGTCGAAGAGCCTCAAGATCTTTCAATTGTGGGGTGAAACCGCAATCGGTGGCAGTGTTAACAATTAGCAGGACTTTATTATCGAATTCTTTTAAACTCATCATCTCGCCATTCATTTGCTGAACTTCGAACTGATGGACTGACCTTTTATTCATTCCTAATTATACATGTAATAACCCGAACTTTTGATAATGTTTTCAATCTCCCGATCTTGCTCCGCATCGTATTGATTTTTCAAGTTATTACCGAAAACGCGTGCCACACTTTGGTAGAAAAAAGCAGTGACGCCACCCTTCATCTCTTTCAAAAGATCATAACTGCTGTTACCAGTTTCCCGGTCAATAAGTTTTATAAGAATTCCACCCTGAGTAATAGTCAGATTTTTGATCTCCTTGTTAAACATCGTTTTTAGCTCTTTTTCAAATGCCTTAACAAGCTTCCTCTTCTCCCGACGCGTAACAGTAACGGCCAGGTCGCGCTGCAATTGCTCGTATCGGTTACGTGCAAACATGGCATAAGGTAAAACCCTCAACACATTGTACCGCAACCGATTAAACTTAGCTCGTTCGAGTGGTGATTTGAATATACGGGTGTTAACAATAACTACATCCTCCAATGGAAACCATGGTATCAGCTCATTGTCAACGTTGGTTACAGCAACTCTGATCGTATCATTTTTCCCCTTTATAAAAGGGTCATTTTTGATCTGGCCGACTGCTCCAAATGACATCAGGATGAAAGAAAAAATAGCCGCAAGCCTGATAATTTTCATAAATTTAGGAATTGTAAAGTTACAGCTAAATATGTATTTATTAATACTCCGAGAACTAGAATGTAACCCATTGAAGCCAAACGCTTTTTAAAACAGCTATTGTATAATATGAATGAATTAGTGATTGATCTTGAGGCTGAAAAAAAAGAAATTCTAAAAAGGTACCGTGCTTTATTAAGGGCTTGTAAGCCCACCATGCAGAAAGGCGATAAAAAGATGATTCGCCGCGCCTTCGATATGGCGTTAGAAAGTCACCAGGACATGCGCCGTAAGTCTGGCGAGCCTTACATATACCATCCCATTGCGGTAGCGCAGATTGCCGCCGAAGAAATTGGCTTGGGTACTACCTCTATCGTTTGCGCCCTTCTGCATGACGTTGTAGAGGATACTGATATAACACTGGAAGACATTGAAAGGGAGTTTGGAAAGAAGATCGCCAAAATAATTGACGGCTTAACGAAAATTTCCGGCGTGTTTGATTATAACAGTTCTTTGCAGGCAGAGAACTTCCGCAAAATGCTACTTACCCTGGCAGACGATGTCCGGGTTATCCTGATTAAGCTGGCGGACAGGTTGCATAACATGCGAACCATGGACTTTATGCCTCGCGACAAGCAACTAAAGATATCATCTGAGACGGTTTACTTGTATGCTCCACTTGCTCACCGGTTAGGGCTTTACATCATGAAGTCAGAGCTGGAAGATCTTTCTATGAAGTATATGGAACCGGCAACCTACAAGTCGATAGCCAAGCAACTGAACGAAAAAAGAGCGGAACGGGAGAACTTCGTTAAAGACTTTATTGAACCAATAAAGGAGATTTTAAACGAACAAGATCTCAAAGCTGATATTTACGGCCGCCCAAAGTCCATCAATTCAATTTGGACCAAGATGCGCAAAAAGAATATTCCTTTTAATGAGGTATACGACCTGTTTGCGATACGAATCATTTTAGACAGTAAACCTGAGAATGAAAAGTCAGACTGCTGGAAAGCTTACTCTATTGTTACCGACCTTTATCGTCCAAACCCTGACCGCCTTCGCGACTGGATCTCATCACCGAAGGCAAATGGCTATGAGTCTTTACATACCACGGTTATGGGTCCACGTGGCCAGTGGGTTGAGGTACAAATCAGAACCCGGCGAATGAATGAGATAGCCGAGAAAGGATTTGCTGCCCATTGGAAATACAAAGAATCCTCATCAGACAGTGGACTTGACCAGTGGATTCATAAGATACGGGAGTTGTTAAGTAATCCTGAGGCAAACGCTCTTGACTTTCTTGACGATTTTAAGATGAATCTTTTTTCTGACGAGATATTTATCTTCACACCAAAAGGTTCATTGATACAGTTACCGATAAATGCTACAGCTCTTGATTTCGCCTTTGAAATACACACCGATATTGGCGCAAGCTGTATAGGAGCCAAAGTTAATCACAAGCTTGTTCCGCTAGCTCATAAGCTGCAAAACGGTGACCAGGTAGAGATTATCACTTCCAGCAAACAAACCCCGAAGGAAGACTGGTTAAGCTTTGTAGTAACAGCGAAGGCTAAATCAAAAATTAAATCGGCTTTAAAGGAAGAAAAGCGCAAAGTAGCTGAAGAAGGTAAAGAAATACTTGAACGTAAGCTTAAATCGTTGAAGATCACTTATAATACCGACAACCTTTATAAGCTAACATATTACTTTAAGTTGCCTTCTACGCTAGACATGTTCTATAATGTCGCCACAGGAATTATTGACCTTAAGCAGCTTAAGGAATTTGCTGCATCAGAAAAAGTTGTAGAAAACAAGCCGGAGAAGCCAGAACCTCTGCCGATAGAAGGTTTTATCAAAAAAGCGAAGGGAAAGGATAGTGATACATTACTTATAGGGGAAGATCTCCAAAAGATAGATTACAAGTTATCAACCTGCTGCAATCCAATCCCCGGAGATGACGTTTTTGGATTTGTTACCGTTAGCGAAGGGATTAAAATACATCGTACCAATTGTCCTAATGCAGCTAAATTGATGGCTAATTATGGTTACCGGATTGTAAAGGCAAAATGGGACTCACAGAAAGAATTAGCCTTCTTAACAGGCCTTCGTATTACTGGAATTGATGACGTAGGGTTAATCAACAGTATTACGACCGTCATATCAAGCGATTTCAAAGTCAACATGCGTTCTATAACGGTAGACAGTTATGAAGGAATCTTTGATGGATCCATAATGGTCTATGTCAACGATACAGAGCATCTTAACAGTCTGATAGCTCGCTTAAAAGAAGTAAAAGGAGTCACTTCAGTTACACGCTTTGACTCTCCTGAGGGTACGATAGAAAAAGCGTCCTGAATAACCGGCCCATAAGTCTTATTTTTTGAATAAATTTGCCTCTCGATACTCAAACTATGTCTGTACCAGAAACCATAGCAATGGTTAAAAAGATTTTCGAAGCTCATCTCGAAAATAAAAGCCTTCGTAAAACACCGGAGCGTTTTGCCATTCTGGAAGAAATCTACTCCCGTAATGACCATTTTGATGTAGAATCCCTCTACATTCATATGAAAAACAAGAAATACCGCGTAAGCCGCGCGACTGTTTATAACACTCTTGAATTGCTGTTAAACTGTGACTTGGTCACCAAACATCAGTTTGGCAAGAACATGGCTCAGTTCGAAAAATCATACGGCTACAAGCAGCATGATCACATCATATGCATGGATTGTGGCAAGGTAGTAGAGTTCTGCGATCCCCGGATCCAGCAAATACAAAGTATGATGGGTGATATCTTAAAATTCGAAATTAAACATCACTCCCTCAACCTGTATGGTAACTGCACTAAACTTAAAGCAGGTAATTGTGATCGCTACCTGGCGAAAGTTTAAAAGTGTCAGAGATAACCTACGGGCATGTCCAGTTAACAAACTGCTACCAGCAATTTTATACAGGTATTAAGTGTTCACATTCTCTCACACTTATAGATTTGTGCCTATTTGATTTTTTATCTGAAAAGGTAACTATATGATTATACTTTTGCAGAAGATTTCAATTCCGGACATAAAAAGATTATTACTCCGATTAAAAAATTAAAAACCAGATAATGGCTGTTGACGTGTTATTAGGCCTCCAGTGGGGCGACGAAGGAAAAGGGAAAATTGTTGATGTTTTAAGTCCTGATTATGATCTTATTGCCCGCTTTCAGGGTGGACCAAACGCGGGTCATACACTCGAGTTCAACAACCAAAAATATGTTTTAAACACCATTCCTTCCGGTATTTTTAATGAAAAAGCCATGAACCTTATCGGCAATGGTGTAGTAATTGACCCTATCACTCTTAAACGAGAACTAGATAATTTAAAAAAGAGTGGCTTTGATCCTGTTGCTGATAAAAAACTTGTAATCGCCCGCAAGGCTCATTTAATTTTGCCTACTCATCAACTGCTGGACGCCGCTTCTGAGACTAAAATGGGTGTCGATAAGATTGGTTCAACACTGAAAGGGATTGGTCCAACCTATATGGACAAAACAGGCCGCAATGGCTTAAGAGTAGGCGATACTACTCTTGCTGATTTCCGTGAGCGTTATGACCGCCTTGTTGCCAAGCATAAATCAATATTATCCCACTATGGTGAGATACCTGATTTCTCTGAAAAAGAAGCTGCGTTCTTTGAAGCGGTTGAACTTTTAAAGACCATACCACAGGTTGATAGCGAACATTTTGTTAACCAATACCTTGCTGAAGGTAAAACTGTGCTCGCTGAAGGCGCGCAAGGCACCATGCTTGATATTGATTTTGGATCTTATCCATTTGTAACTTCATCGACTACTACTACAGCAGGGGCCTGTACCGGTCTTGGCGTAGCACCTAAAAGTATTGGCAATGTTATCGGGATCTTCAAAGCTTATTGCACTCGTGTAGGAAGCGGTCCCTTCCCTACTGAGCTGGAAGACGAGACGGGCGAAAAACTCCGTCAAATAGGTCATGAATTTGGTGCTACTACCGGACGCCCCCGGCGGTGTGGATGGATCGATCTTCCAGCCCTTAAGTATGCCATCATGCTAAACGGTGTGACTGAGATGGTAATGACCAAGGCTGATGTATTGAGCGGGTTTGAAACGATTTACGCCTGCACGCATTACAAATATCAGGGTGAAACTATTGATTATATGCCATATGACATCAATGCGGTTAAAGCCGAACCTGTGTTTGAAGCAATACCGGGCTGGAATGAAGATCTTACGGGCATAAGAGAACTTTCTGAAATTCCTCAAAAACTTCAGGATTATATAAACTATTTGGAAAAACACCTTGGCGTTCCGGTAAAATATTTATCAGTAGGACCGGACCGCGTGCAGACGCTGACACTTTGCTAAATCATAAACAGCTTCTGTAGTACTTACAGGAGCTGTTTAAATTGTTCCGATTAATGCCAAAGGCAGATACCCAGCAGACTGTTTCTTCGGAAGCGTTTAAAATCAAAGCAATGAACTGGGCTTCATCGTTTGATACCGCTTGTTACTTTGACTCTAACAACTACCCTGATCCCTACTCTGCTTTTGATGTTTTAATAGCAGCAGGTGCCAAACGTTTTATAGAATGTAAAACGGGTACCGCTTTTAAGCAGCTCGATTTATTTTTAGAACATAACAGTACCTACCTTCCAGGATTTCTGACCTACGATCTTAAAAATGAAGTAGAACATTTGGAATCAAATAACGCGGACCATCTCCATTTTCCGGACCTCTATTTTTTTGAGCCTCTCCACCTTATCATCATTAAAAACGGGGAAGCCCGCATTATATCTCCAACACCAGGTGAAATCCTTCAAGATATTGATAACATCAAAATCACAGACAATTTAAATGCTGAATTTAACGGAAATTTAAAAAGCAGGTTTACAAAGTCTGAATACATCAACACAATAAAGGAATTTCAGAAGCATATCCACAGAGGTGAAATTTACGAAGCAAATTTATGTCAGGAGTTCTACGCTGAAAACGCTTCTATAAACCCGGTAGATGCTTTTCTTGAATTGAATCAAATCTCACCTACCCCCTTTTCCAACTTCTTTAAGCTGGGCAAAAATTTTATTTTATCTGCCACTCCAGAGCGGTTTCTAAAACGACAAGATGATAAGCTCATTTCTCAACCGATTAAGGGAACCGCTAAAAGGCAGCCTGATCATAAGCAAGACGAAGCAGAGAAAGCTAACCTCCGTAAAAACGAAAAGGAACTTGCCGAAAATGTGATGATTGTTGACCTCGTTCGTAACGACCTGACCAAAAGCGCTGTTCCGGGTACCGTAAAAGTGGAGGAGCTTTTTGGAATCTACACCTTTAGGCAGGTTCATCAGATGATCTCCACTGTTGTTTGTCAGGCTAATAAGAGTTTAAGCAATGCGGATATCATAAAAAATACATTCCCAATGGGTTCTATGACTGGAGCGCCAAAGATTAGTGCAATGAAGCTGATAGACAAATACGAAAAAACCCGCCGTGGAGTTTATTCCGGTGCGGCGGGCTATTTTTCACCCGAGGGCGACTTTGACTTTAATGTAGTTATCCGTTCGCTATTATTTAATTCAGAGAATGGATATCTATCCTTCCAGGTCGGTAGCGCAATTACTGCTGATGCAGATCCCGAGAAAGAGTATGAAGAATGCCTGCTAAAAGCGAAAGCGATTCTTGAGGTCTTAAATTGTAGGTTATAGGTTATAAATTTAACCTGCAACTCACAACCTGCAACTTAAAACCTTACTTTTTATAATATTGCCTGGCTTCTGGCAATAGTTTCTTAAGGTTTGCAATCCGTGTTGCATCACTTGGGTGTGTACTTAAAAACTCAGGTGGAGCACCACCTCCTTGTTTTGCTGCAGCCATCCGTTCCCAGAATAAAATTGCATTGTCAGGATTATATCCGGCCATTGCCATAAAAACCAGACCTAATCTGTCTGCTTCTGTTTCCTGTTTTCTTGAATAATTTAGCAAAGCTAACTGACCGCCAACACCATATAATTGTCCGATCACCTGCTGAGTTCCTGCAGACCGTCCACCTGCCGCGGCTCCAACTACTCCACCACCAACTTGCGCAGCGGTCATTTGTGACATACGTTCTGCAGCGTGCTGAGCAATTGCATGCGCAATCTCGTGACCCATTACTGTGGCTAACCCAGCATCATTTCGTGTAACGGGTAACAGGCCAGTAAATACGGCTACTTTTCCACCGGGCATACACCAGGCATTAATATCTTTACTTTCAACCAGTGTAAATTCATACTGGTAATTGTATTTGTCGCCATAGCCATTAGTCTGCATGTAACGGTTTATAGCACTCGCAATCTTGGAGCCTACGCTTTTTACCCGCTGAGCGTCAGCTCCACTTCTCACCACCTTTGTTGACGGGGCGTTTAAGAATTCACGGTAAGCTGCATCAGCTTGTTGTTGTATCGCCGATTCGTCAACCAGACTTAACTGACTTCTGCCAGTTAAAGGAACCGTTGAACAAGAACTCAGAATTGCAGACAGTGCAATTACGGAAAGGAATTTCAAATTTTTCATGATAACGATTATGGATTTAAAAGTGAATCTTAATTAGAGGTTTTTAAACTGTCTTTTTTTTGAACAGAAATACCTTTGATTCTTTACCTTTTAATAATCGCTCAATATTTTTTTGATGAGTTACAAGGATTAGTACACATATACACATCCCATATAAGATTACCGAGCGGATAGGTGATTGAAAAACAAATATGATGCTGAGGGGAAAAGTAAATCCTGAAAGGATTGAGCTAAGCGAAACATAGTTGGTGATCATTAACACCGTAACAAAGACAAGAACACAAAGCATCGCTGCCGGGAAGTGTACTGCCAATATCATTCCAAACAAGGTAGCAATTCCTTTTCCTCCTCTAAAACCAGCGAATACAGGGAATAGATGGCCCATAACAGCGGTGATACCCAATGCTAACTGGTAATTTGCAAACTGAACCGAGCTATGTGGACCAGTGACCGAAAGACCAATCAGATAGGCTAGATTTGTAGCCGTATAGCCTTTAAATATATCCAAAAGCATTACGGCAATACCCGCTTTCTTTCCAAGCACCCTGAAAGTGTTAGTGGCACCGGCATTACCGCTTCCATACTCCCTCACATCAATACCATAAAAGGCCTGTCCTATCCAAACCGCAGTGGGAATCGAACCAAACAGGTACGCAACAAGTAGGGCGGATATTGAATAAATCGAAATCATTCGGGTACAATAATACTAAAAAGCCCTTTGCTGATTACTTGGGAAAATCGATAAATCATTCCTTTATGGCTTTCAAGCTCATGTCCAGGCTCTTAAAAGAATGAGTAAGCGCTCCAATGGACACAAAATCAACTCCGCATTTTGCATATTCTACCACATTCTCTTCCGTAATACCACCGGAAGCCTCAGTTATGTAAAGCCCGTCTATCAACTGCACAGCCTCTTTCAAATGACTATAATCAAAATTATCCAGCAAGATACGGTCTACCCCACCCACTCTTATAACTTCTTTAACTTCCGTCAAGTTACGGACTTCGATTTCAATTGGAATATTAATCTGGTTATTGGAGAGGTAAGTCTTGGCGGCTTCAATGGCTTTGGCAGTCCCGCCGGAATAATCAACATGATTGTCTTTTATTAGAATCATGTCATACAAGCCAAAGCGGTGATTCTCCCCTCCACCAATTTTAACAGCGAGCTTTTCAAGGTAGCGCATTCCGGGTGTCGTTTTTCGGGTATCTAACACTTTTGTACCTGTACCAGCTAATAATTTAACAATATTATGAGTAGTGGTAGCTATTCCGCTCATACGTTGCATAGTATTTAAGACAAGCCTTTCAGCAACTAAAATAGAATGCACACTGCCGGAAACATACATTCCGATGTCGCCATGTGTTACCTGAGTTCCATCTTCTAAAAGGACCTCAATCTTTAGGCTGGGATCTACTACATTAAAGATCTCGCATGCAACCGCAACTCCAGCAAGTACGCCTTCATCTTTGATAATCAATTGAGCTTCGCCCTGCTGACCATTTGGAATTGTAGAAAGTGATGTATGATCGCCATCACCAATATCTTCTTTTAAAGCCAGATCAATAAAAGGAAGGAGTATATCTTTATCTAGATGCATGCAAATGTTTTGAATTCAAAAGTATGAATACTTGGGTATAGTATTCTAGTCTTTATCGAATTCAATTCGCATTTCAGTAATCAGAAAGCGTCCCCCGGTGTCTTTTAAAGAAATGCTGATACGGAAAGCGCCCCTGTCAGTATCGAGTTCTATCACGGTGAAGCGGTAGCTGGGATTTGAATCCAGGCGATGGACTACGAGTGCGTCAACAGGCTTATGTTTATTCAGAAAATCTTTTAAGATAATTTCAGCTTGGACCTTTGAATATACCTCTTCCTCACTTAAAATTATAAGTTCAACTGTCGACGCGAAATGTTTGGAGATTTCCCGCGTATTCGATGTTTTCAGATAACCGGCGAGATCATCGACGATATCGGCTTTAGCAGAGCTTACCGGAAAAACCCATAAACAGCATAACAGAAAGGAAATAACAACACCTGGTTTCATAGATATACTTAAATCAGAGCTAAAATTATGCCACCTGGTAAAAAATACGCTCATTCTCAAACTGCTCCTGTATATTTGCAGTAACGGGAAGCTTTGAAGTAATGCCAATTGTACGACATTATTTTAGATCATTCAAATTCATTTACCGTTAAAACAAGTTATACTTAATGGAGAAGAAAGCAATTTTACTTATTTTAGATGGATGGGGCTACGGAAAGCATGATAAAACTGATGCTATTACGCAGGCGAAGACCCCATTCTTCAATTCCCTGATCTCGAAATATCCCAACTCAACTTTAGAAGCCTCCGGCGAAGCTGTAGGTTTACCCGCGGGCCAGATGGGCAACTCGGAAGTTGGCCATATGAACCTGGGTGCCGGACGAGTCGTTTATCAGGAACTCGGACGCATTAACAAAGCCGTTCGCGAAAAAGAATTAGACGTCCATCCAATTTTAGTAAATGCCTTTGCCTATGCGAAGCAAAACAATAAAAAAGTACACCTGATTGGCTTACTGTCTGATGGCGGCGTTCACTCTCATATTAACCACTTAAAAGGTTTATGCGACGCGGCAAAAGCCAATAACATTGACAATCTTTTTATTCACGCTTTTTTAGACGGACGGGATACTGATCCGAACTCAGGAATAGGATTTATACAGGAACTAGAACAGCACCTGAGTCATTCCGCTGGTGCTATTGCATCAGTAGTTGGACGTTACTATGCGATGGATCGCGACAACCGCTGGGAACGCGTTAAACAAGCATACGATCTACTGGTGAACGGAATCGGTACCCCAACGATCAACATTACGGATAGTGTTAAGCGGTCGTACGATCAGGACGTAACTGATGAATTCATGTTACCTATCGTAAAAGTGAATGCTGATGGGCTGCCACTTGCTAAAATAGAGCCCGGCGATGTGGTTATATGTTTTAACTTCAGAACCGACCGCGGAAGGGAAATAACCCTTGCGTTAACCCAGAAAGATTTTCCGGAACTTGGCATGCATGCCCTTCCATTAAATTATATCACCATGAGCACGTATGATGATACTTTTAAAAATGTGCAGGTGCTATTCACAAAAGATGATCTGAGTAGTACCCTCGGGGAAGTATTAGAATCACATCAAAAAAATCAGATCCGGATTGCCGAAACCGAGAAATATCCGCACGTAACATTCTTCTTCTCCGGAGGCCGGGAAAAAGTATTCGAACAGGAGAAAAGGATTATGATCCCCTCTCCTAAAGTGCCCACTTACGATCTTCAACCACAAATGAGCGCCCCGGAAATTGCCGAAGCCATTTGTAAGGAACTGGAAACGGGATGGCCTGATTTTGTCTGCTTAAATTTCGCTAACCCCGATATGGTTGGTCATACCGGAGTATTTGAGGCCGTAGTTAAGGCTGTAGAAACTGTAGACGGTTGCCTGCAGCGCGTAGTGGAATGCGGTATAGCAAATGGCTATTCGTTCATTATCCTAGCCGATCACGGCAACGCCGATTATATGATTAATTCGGATGGTTCGCCTAATACCGCACATACAACCAATCTGGTTCCATGTATCCTGATCGATACCGATTATACAAAAATTGCTAACGGCAAGCTTGGCGATGTAGCTCCAACTATTCTAACAATGATGAATCTTCCTGTTCCCGAAATTATGACCGGACAGGTTTTAGTGTCGAGATGAGGTATACATTGTTTATTGTCTTCTTGATATTCTCAGCGTGCAGTGAGCCTAAAAAGGAGGAGTCAAAGTTGTATGAAGATCTCAAGGGCTTTTTTGATAGAGAGGCTCTACGCCTCACCAAAGCGGATCCTGAAATAAAAAAGACTGTCGCCCGTAACGACAATTCTGAAACCAGGCTAATAAAGAGTATTGACTGGAAAGTCGAGTTAAGCCTTTTCGCAGAATCAGATATCAATAAACCGGCCTGGCAAGATAGTTACAAAGTGATCAGCCAGGCACGTAAAACTGTTTACATGGCTGCTGATTCTAATTTAAGAACCCGGGAAATCAGTATCAATAAGGATGCTAAGGGAAAAATAATCAAAGTGAGAATTATCAATCACACGAAAAACCTGCTTTATTCATCCATTGAGCAGCTGGTCTATATCCCCGACTCCCTTTACCAGATCAGTAAGCAACAACATGTAGCTGTGATTGGCGAGAATCGCTACTTTATAAACGGGTTACTGCCTCACCAATAAAACATACAATTTAACTCATTAACGGGAACAATACATTTTTAAACTCTGAGGCAGATCAACTTTTGCTTCTTTAATTTCATGAATTTTCAATAGGTAATTCAATTACAAACACCGAGCCTTCACCTTCTTTCGTCTCCACCTTTATGGTGCCTTCATGCGCTTTAATAAAATCATAGCTCATCGACAAACCCAAACCAGTTCCCTGGCCGCTCGGCTTTGTGGTAAAGAATGGCTGGAAGATTTTATCCAGCAGTTTTTCCGGAATACCAAAGCCATTATCAGAAACTTTTATACTAATCTTTCCGTTTTCTTTCCGGGTCGTTACACTTACCACAGGCTCGAACGGTCCATTCAGCTGTCGTTTCTTTTGGTTGACAGCGTAAAAGGCATTATTAAAAAGATTTAAAAGCACACTCCCAATTTCCTGAGGAACGACATTAATTCTTTCAATGCTTTCATCCAGGTCAGTTTGGAATTCTGCATTAAAGCCCTTGTCTTTGGCCCTCAAACCATGATAACTTAATCGTAAGTATTCCTCACAAAGCCCGTTAATATTTGTTAATTCTTTTTCGCCTTTACGGTTTCGTGCATGCTGCAGCATTCCTTTTACAATGGCATCGGCCCGTCTGCCATGTTGATTTATTTTTTCCTCATTTTCTATCAAATGATCTGCAATAACCTTTGCTTCTTCAAATCTCCCTTTATCGATATCTTCCTTCATCTCAGCGATTAACTCAGCATTAACCTCCGAGAAATTGTTAATAAAATTGAGCGGATTTTGTATTTCGTGAGCAATACCGGCAGTAAGTTGTCCCAGGGAGGCTAATTTTTCAGCCTGTATCAATTGTTGCTGCGCCTTTTTTAAATCTAGCAGGGTTTTGTCAACTTGTTGTTTGGCTGCATCAAGCCGGTGGAAATCATCATATCGCGAATAGGCGGTAGAGAATGCGTCTGCCAGACATTGAATTAACTGAATCTCTTGTTCTCCTAACTTCGTAGTGTTTCCTACATACAGCATGCCTTGAAGAAAAGGAGCAAAATGCAGATAAAACCCACCACCTGGCAGCTTGCTCAAATACTGATCAGGAGAGTTATACACTCCCTGCTCTACCAGATTACCTGCAAATGCGGTGTAGGCTTCCTGGTCCCAATATTCTGTATGAAACTTTTTATTCCTCCACTGGGCCACTATTTCCGAAATATTTCCCGGAGTGCTATAAGGCAGATCAAAAGCAGCAACTGCTTTTCCGTCGGGTGTAGAGAGATATGTATGACTAAGCTGTTTCAGATCATCCATAATGAACACTCCACATCGGATAAAACGAACACCCAGCACAGTGAGCTCGTTCCATATTAATGGTGTGATTTTTTCAAGGTCATCGGTAGTGCGCATAGATGCTATCTCTGCACGAACGCGGTCAAGCGAAGCTTGCTTAACTGCCTCCCTGGCCAGTGCTTCGGCAGTTTTTAAATCCTCGTAACGACGATAGGTTAGACTGAAAACAGCTGCAAATCGTTTTAGAATAGAACATATCTCAGCGCCCAGCGGATCTTTGGTGAAAGTAAAAATCGCGCCTTCTTTGAAAAAGAAACAGCAACTACTCTGCTTTTCTGTACTTACATTCTGTGTGAATTGTGGTGCATGACTAGAAAGGGCTTTATAATAATTTATAATATCTTCGCCCGATAAGTCATAACATAACATAGCTTCTTTCCTAATCCAGGCATCGTAAGCTGCTTGGAGCATTGGATGGATAGACATAGACACATTACCTGTTTGCTGTCCGATTGTTCCATCAGCGGTGCTATTTGCCCGCCATACCTGCATAGTTTTTTCGCTTTTGTCGATAATTAATAATCCGCAACGCAACAGCGAAATGCCCAGTTTCTCAAGCTCATTAAACAATACACCTGTCGCATTAGCCACATCATTGCTATTACGCATAGCCATTGCACTGGCTCTTACCCGTTCAAGCGACGCTTCAATCTGGGCTTCTCTTATCTGCGCTTCTGTTTTTTGCAGATCAATAAAACGCTGATATAATCTTTCAAATTCAACTGCAATCTTTTTTACAACTTCTTTTTCTTCTTCCGTTGCTTCCCTGATATGACCAAATCCAACATAACCGAATTTGCAATATCCCTGCGTAATAAATAGTCCGTCAGGAAAATCCTCGGGATAAAACTTCCCTTCCGGAGGTATGGCCGAAAGAATTTCATCAAATAAATGAAATACGTGCGGAAGGATTTCCTTAGGATAAACATGACTATTAACTTGATCCGGACCGCCTTTCTTCCAGTTTTCAACACTCTCCTTCCAGGCATCCACTGCATCAAGGTCAATCGTTTGCTCTGCGTGTACACGCTGGCCATCCCTTCCGGTTGTCCGGAAAGAGAATTTATTATTTGCTAAATTAAATAGTGCGAGGTGAGAAAAAACCGGTGAAATTCCTAAAATATCATATTGCTCAAAAAGAACCGACAGTACATCACTCAGTTCAAAAGAAAAATGCATATCCAAAGCTCTTGCACGAACTCGTTCCAAAGCTGCCTCAATTTCCAACGCCCTGGTATTTTCCGCTAGCTTTCTTTCAAGTTCAGCTATGGTCAATTGAGGGTTTTCTGTCTGTTCAATCATAGCTAACAACTCTTTTTTCGTTCCTTACTATTTAATTGGTTTTCCGTGTCTCGCTCCTGCTTCTATCTCTGTAGCCCTTCAATTCTTATTCAATGATTCAATAAACCATTAGCAATGGAAGCACCGCAATTACCAACATCATATAAACACTGTGTTTGGCTGTAAACGATAAAATCAAATACGCATCAGCAATCTGGCAGGATAGAACTGCTGATTTTAAATTACTTCCGTTAAGGCTTTACTAAAGATAGTTAATTGTTGAAAAAGGTAGCGCCAAATACTATCGCTTTACTTTCTTAAAACAAGTGTCCTGTCAGGTGCGATTACTTACTATCATGTAGACGCTACTCCCGCCGGTCAAGTCTAATCTGAAGGCTGTTTTGCAGCTGCATAGTTTCCGCAAAACTTTGCTGTCCTTCATTCTCAAACCAACAGTGTTAAAAAACGATCAACATCAAAAAATGCATTATGTGCCGAGGGAGATATTTTGGGCAGTTGGAGGTCAGAACCATGATCGGTCTGCGGTAGAGTATGCAGCACCGTTGTAATTTTTTTCTCTGCCAATCGAGCGTACAAGTACCGGGTGGTTTTCACAGGGGCCATCACGTCATGCTATCCATGTATCAGCAACGTGGGCGGGCAATTTGAATGGATCTGTGTGACGGGTGAGAATAGAGCGCACATTTCGGGACACTCATCCGGATGACCGGCTAGCAGAGGAGCAAAAGATCCTGCATTTTTAAACCCTTTATCCATATTAAGGCGATAATACTCCTTCCCCATTATTTTTTTTTACCCATCCGGGCAATTGAGCCGGAACAGCTTTTTTCAGCTCTCTGGATTTAATCGCGTAGTGAGATGTTGGTTAGTATAGTAATACATGGCCTTTAAATCGGCAGGGCCATATAAGGAGATTACTCCGCGCACACTAGTGTCGGTTCTTTTCCTTGGTCCCGAAGGAGCAGCATTTGATTTTCAGAGTGCATTGATTTTATTTAAAGCACTTTGCAACCTTCAGCGGTTCTGGTTACCTGTTAATCGATTTGCAAGCCTTCTTAATTCCAAATTTCATTCATCGCCGTCAGTATAATAGGTTTACCTTCAGTAACGACAATAGTATGTTCATGCTGTGCCATAAAGCCGCCCCTATTTCCCACCATGGTCCAGCCATCTGGTAAAGTTTCAGCATAAGTAGAAGTCGTTGAAATAAATGTTTCAATAGCAACTACAGAGTGCTTCTTAAACCTTGTAAGATTAAATTTATCTCTGTAGTTCGCTATTTCGCCTGGTTCTTCGTGAAGACTTCTGCCTATTCCATGGCCTGTTAAGTTCTTGATAACCTTGTAGCCACGCTTTTTTGCCTCTGTTTCTATCAGCTGTCCGATATCAGAAATGCGTACTCCGCCTTTTATGTTGTGTATTGCCTTATGTAAAATTTCTTTTGATGCCTCAATAAGTTTTTGGTGTTGTTTGATATCTTCGCCAATAACAAATGACCCTCCGTTGTCCGACCAAAAGCCATTTAACTCGGCTGAGACGTCAATATTTATTAAATCCCCTTCACCGAGAATTTTCTTGCCGGAGGGTATTCCATGACAAAATTCATTGTTAACACTGATACAAGTCCAGCCGGGAAAACCATAAGTCAAATAGGGTGCTGATTTTGCTCCTAAGTCATTCAGAATTTGACCGCCATAGTTGTCTAATTCCTTTGTCGTCATACCCGGTCGGGCAAAGTTTCTCATTTCCTTCAAAGCGTAGGCGACAGCTTCACTAGCCTTTTGCATTCCTTTTAATTCCGATTCAATTGTTATTGACATTTCTGTTCTTTTAAGTATTCGTTTTGCGGTTAACAGGACTGACCGCTTAGGGTTAGATCTTATTGCTCTTTAGAACAAGTCCGCACGGATCCAACACTAAATAATATAAAGCAGCGAGACAAAGTAGACCAACGAGGCTACAATTGTAGACCATACAAAAGTAAAGTTTCTAAATAAAGAATAATACTCACCGACTATTCCATCAACAAATCTGCAGGGGGCACCACAGATTCTCAAGATATGTGAATCATAAAACAAAGATCGCTAAAAATAGACGGAGTATTTTACGGCAGACGTTCGCAGATTGAAAGCGCCTCCCCTACCGGAAGACAGGCAGATTCGCAGATGGTCTATTGTTACGGGATAGGTTCTGCGTAGATCAGCGAATTTTATCACCGTAAATCTGCGGGAAAACACAAATCCCGCATTCCGGAAAATGGTATATTTCGCCCACTTTAGTAATTATCGATGAAGCCCGACATCCTTAATGGCATAGATGTTTTTCTACAATATCCGAAAACATACAAAAACAAGCGACTGGCTCTCGTGTGCAATGATGCCTCGGCGACCTCCAACGGCAAACTCAATCGGGTAGCCTTGTTATTGGCAGGCTTCAATGTGGTGCGTTTGTTTTCGCCCGAGCATGGTATTAATAGTAACGGTGCGGATGGAGTAGCTCAAGACAATGAATTAGATGAATTAACCGGACTGCCTGTAACAAGTTTGTATGGCTCCAGGCTAAAGCCAACCCTCCAGGATCTCGAAGATATAGACTTAGTGCTATTTGATATCCCCGATATTGGCTGCCGCTTTTACACTTATCTGTGGACTATGACCTATGTGATGGAAGCCTGTGCCGATAGCAATCTACCATTAATCGTGTTAGATAGGCCCAACCCGATCGGCGCCCTGCTGGAACATGTTGAAGGTCCAATACTCGATGAAGAACATTGCAGTTCATTTATCGGACGATGGGCTATACCGCTAAAACATAGCTGCACACTCGGAGAACTGGCACTTTACTTCGCAGCCACCAGGTTCCCAGTTTTAAATCTAGAAGTCCTGAGGGTGGAGAACTATAGAAGACATTATACAGCCCTGCACAATTTTCCTTTCGTTCCGACTTCCCCGGCCATGCAGGACTTGCAAACTGCAATCCTTTATCCCGGAATGGGTTTGCTTGAAGGAATAAATATAAATGAGGGCAGGGGAACCAAAGAGCCCTTCCGTGTCTGCGGTGGCCCCTTCGTCTCGGGGGAGCAGCTACGGGATGAGTTGGCCGCCTTAGATATTAGCAGTGTAGAAGTAGAAAGTATTGCGTACGTGCCAACCGACGGTTTGTATAAAAACGAAAAGTGCGAAGGCATCCGCGTTACAGTAACTGATCCGTTGGCTCTGAGACCGGTGGCGTTAGGTATTTCTTTGTTGAGGATATTGTTCCGCCTATATCCCGAACATATTCAAATGCGCTTGTATAAAACTGTTGCCAACCCAGGCGGTGCCGGTCACTTAGATAAATTGCTTGGAGTCCGCGGTTCCTTCGAACTGTTGAGAAACAATGCAGGGATACTAATTGATGTAAAACAGCTGTGGGGTCCGGTGATTACACCTTATCTTTTGTATTAATTAATAAAAGAAGCTATCTAACGGGGAATCTACCGAAGAAAGTTTCAGGCAAAAATCGCAAAGAAAGGCTTGTGGAGCGCTAGACTTTAGCGCCCATTGTGCCTTACCTACCTGCTTTGCGCCAACTTCTCATTTCTTCAAAATAGTAACGTAAAATCTTAACATGCGCTAGTCATAGAGATACTTATTATTTTATGCAAAACTTCAAGATCCAAATCTTCCAGCTTTTTAAAATATAGACACGATTTTGAACTCTTATGCTTTCCGAGCTGGGAAAGCAACATATCCCGGTCTTCAAATTCTGTGGCGATATATAAAACGAGTGAATCTTTCCTTGGAGCAAAACCCGCCAGGGGAGCCTCGCCTTCATGGCCACTAGGATATTTGTAATGATATTTTCCAAACCCAATAATACTTGGCCCCCACATTCTAGGTTCAAATCCCGTAACCGATTTGAAAATTTCAAGCAGCGCGACGATGTCCGTTCTTCTCAATTCGTTTTCAATATTGTTGATGTATTTCATTTACATCTATGGTAATTTCGGTAGTTATATTTTTAGCCATATCTTTCTTTCAATGTTGTCCCACCTATAGCAAACTTGCGTCTGTCCTGTAAATAAGTTCCAACTAATCGAATCCAAACCATTTGGTAATCATAATTAATCTTACTATTAATGTGTAGTTATTTCCCTTAATGCGGGCACAACCCGATTGCCGGCCAAGATGATTGCGCCATGATGATCAAATTTGATTTCATTTGGATTATTGCACTCTGCTTTTTCCGCTTTCTGAAACTGCGGCTTCCAAAGACTTTCATGATCAATACAATGTCGATTGCTTGCGGCAAAGTTACGGGTATATACCTTTTCTTTGATTAACCCGCAATTTCAAGATTACTACGCAATCCTCCCTGATTATTCTCATTTAGTTGTTAAGTGTTCCCTGTCCGTTTCTGAAATAAGCCGAGGACTTTGGCATAAATAAAAGAAAAGAAACTATCACTAAAATTACAATGTGGGCAACCATTTGAGATGTCGAATTGAGTGCACCTATAGCGACATGGTAAACCAGCCAGGCAATTGCAAGCCAGCGAGCCCAGTTGACCCCCCTAAGAAGTAAAAGCCCACAAACAATTGCCAGAACACGGATAAAAAAAATCCAAACCAATTCGACCTTTATAGAAGTTGGTTCAAAATATTCGTTCGCATGGTAAACGATGCCAACGAAACCACTAATGATGAAAATAAAAGCGGTAACAACGATCGACAGTGGCCGGCTTTTCATTACTTGTTAATGTTTCTTAGGCTTGGCGAAGCGGCATTTCAGCGCTGAAGCTAATTAGATGCACTTCCGTTTCTTTGACCACAAGTGTATCATAGCACACGTCACTCGCCAATTTGCCAAACCTATATTTGCTTAGTAAATATTGTTCATCTCTATAATTTAATTCTCTCTTTCTTAAGCATAGTGATATTTCTTAAAGAACCAAACTTTCAAAAGATCAGCAGTAAGGATGTATGCTGCAACGATAAATAGCATGGCTCCGAGAATAAGCAATGGTAATGGGGTCAAGCCAATTTCAATAGCAAAAGGTAAATAAGGAAATCCAATAGTGAGTATTAAAGCAATAATACTAAATATAAAAAGGTACCTACCTGGTCTGCTTTTGAAAAAGTTTCTGTGTGTCCTGATGATGAAAACAATAAAAAGTTCTGAAAGAACTGATTCGATAAACCAGCCGGTTTGAAATTCAGATTCTTTAGCTTTCAGTAAATAATAAAGTGTCAAAAAGGTAAGGAGGTCGAACAATGAACTGTGGACACCAAAAACAACCATATAGTTACGAATGATTTTCAGGTTCCATTTACCCGGTTTTTCCAGTTGCTCTTTGTCTACGTTGTCAGTTGAAACTGTCAGGAAGGGGAAGTCGGTAAGGAAATTAGTCAGAAGTATTTGTTTTGGAAGCATGGGTAGAAATGGTAACACCAGTGAAGCTGCTGCAACACTGCACATATTGCCAAATGTAGAACCTGTGCTGATATATAGATATTTCAGTGTGTTGGCAAAAGTTTTTCTTCCTTCCTTAATCCCATCAACCAATACCATCAGGTCTTTTTCCATAACCACAAAGTCGGCTGCTTCTCTCGCCACATCAACTGCGTTTTCGACTGAAATACCGACATCTGCTGCATTTATTGCTGATACGTCATTGATTCCATCACCCATGTAGGCAACTGTATAGGTTTTTTTAAGCGCCAATATAATACGTTCCTTTTGTTGTGGCTCTACCTCCGCGAAAATGTGAGTTTTTTTTACCCTTTGTTTCAGTGCTTCAGGACTGGTGTTGAGAAGTTCCTCGCCCGTCATTACGATCGGGGTTTCTATACCAATTTTGTCAGCTATGGATATAGCTACATTTTTGTTGTCGCCCGTAATTATTTTCAATCCAACTTTGAGTTTGTGTAACTCCTCAATAGTTTCAATAATACCTGATTTGACTGGGTCATTCATCAGAATAAAACCCGCAAAAACCATTTCCTTTTCATCCTCCTTTGAAATATTTTCTGCATCAATGGCTTTGTAGCATATTCCAATGGCCCGTAAACCTTCTTTACCAAATTGAGCAAATCTATCTTTTAACTCCTGTTTGTGTGAGGTAATTTCTTTAATGCTATCGTTGTCCAACCTTATTTTAGTGCAGATGCTTACTATCTGTAAAAATGCTCCTTTGCTGATAAGTAGCTTCCCTTTTTCAGTGCTGACAGCGATGGTCAATCTCTTTCGAATAAAATCATACGGTACTTCCCCAACTTTTACTGGCAAATCGTTCTCTTCAATACTCAATTGTTTTAGTGCTTCGTCAATGGGGTTTGAATATCCTGCTTCAAGCGAAGCATTCCAAAAAGCAAGTCGCTTTACAAAATTACTTTCCTTTCCCAAACCATCCCGCAAACCCACTATCCTGATATCGCCTTCGGTAATAGTTCCTGTTTTGTCGGTGCATAGTAAGTTTACTTCTCCCAGATTTTGAATGGAGTTTAACTTTTTAACTATCACTTTTTTTTCCAGCAATCGCTTTGCTCCAGCACTCATGGCAATTGTGGTAATTGCTGGTAGTAGCTCCGGAGCCATACCTACTGCTAAAGCCAGGGCAAAGAGTGCCGATTCAATTACTGTTTTGTGATTTAATAGGTTTACAACGAGAATAAAAACAGCAAGCACCAAGGTTATTTTCATCAAGAAAAAACCAAAGTCTTTTATTCCTTTTTCAAATGTAGTCTCAATCGCCCCGGATGAACTTAATGCAATGCTTCCAAGGATGGTTTCCTCTCCTGTTTGGATGACCAAAGCTTTTGCATTTCCACTTACAATGTTCGTTCCTTCCCAAAGACAGTTTGTGCGTTTAGAAAGCGGAGTCTGTTCATCTAATACCCCTGCTTCTTTTCGTGCAGGATAGGATTCCCCGGTTAAGCTTGCTTCATTGGCATGTAACTCAACAGCATTAATAATGAGGCAATCCGCAGGCAGCATATCACCCGCATTTAAAAGGATTACATCACCGGTTACGACTTGTTTGGATGGAATTTCCCGAGGCAATCCGTCACGTATTACGGTCGCATTCAAGGAAATCATGGATTGAAGTTTCTCAACTACTTTCCCCGCATTTCTTTCCTGGAAAAAACTCAGTAATCCGGTTGATAGAACAATAAACAAAATAATGAAAACATCAGAAGTGTCGCCAAGAAATGCCGAAATAATAACTGCTCCAATAAGCAGTAGCATTAATGGACTTTTAAATTGGCTTAAAAAAAGTAAAAAATCTTTTTTGAAAGCTGATTTGCTTTTTGGATCAAGCCCTTTTTTCAGTAAAATCGTCTCGGCAACCACCTGAGATAGACCTCGCTCTGAAGTTTTTAATTTTTGAAGCCAATAGTTGACTTCAAATTGCCAAAATCTATTTTCCGTTGTCGCTGGCGTGAGGTCTTCCATTTTGCTTGTCAGTAACCTTGCTGCTTAAAAAATATTGGGATTTAATCCATCAGGTCGGCCTTTTTTAATTGTGCGATGCCCATCGTTAAGACTGATTCACTGTGTGAAAGGTTCTGACTTCATAAAGCGGGTTTCAATTAGTACTCCAACAACAACAACAAACAAAGCGACCATAAGGTGAATTAATTTTATATTCGTCTAATGATGGACGATGCACTAACCTTGCCAGTACTTGATGCTACGGAACAGCGTGTTCTCGGCGCTTTAATGGAGAAAAGTAAGACTACTCCCGATTATTATCCAATGACTTTAAATGCACTTACAGCAGCTTGTAATCAAAAAACATCGCGTAAGCCGGTAGTGAATTATGACGAAGAAACAGTAGTTGTTGCGCTTAATTCATTAAAGAAAAGAGGATTAATATCTACTGCGACTGGCGGCTCAAGCAGAGTGGTAAAATACAAACACAATTTTGCTATTGCCTTTCCGGTATTGCCTTCAGAAGTGGCTATTATTTGCTTATTGCTGCTACGAGGTCCGCAAACACCAGGCGAATTAAACACTAACGCTGGTCGGCTGTATGAGTTTGAGACATTGGAAGCTGTACAGGAAGTATTAGAAAAACTAGCCGCAGGAGATATGCCATATGTGGTTCAAATGCCACGCAGGCCCGGACAAAAAGAAGTTCGCTATATGCACCTAATAGGCGGGACACCCGATTTTGAAGAAGAGGAGTTGCCTGAAGAGCCGGCGCGAAGATCGGTTGGCGATTTAGAAAATCGAGTAGCAAAGTTAGAGCATGATTTTACAGAGATGAAAGAAGCTTTTGATAAGTTGATGAAGGAATTGATGGGTTAGGTTTTAAAGTGCCAGCCGCCTAAGCAACAAAAAATGCCATAGCGTCACATGGTATATTGGTATAACGCCAATTATCAATCAATTCATCCCTGCAATCGGGATTATGCAGACAGGGGTATTTACAGTTCGAAACCTGGTGTTAGGTGCTGACTTATCGCTGGTCTGTTTATCTCTCTATTTGTCTGTAATAGTATTGGTAAAAACTTTCCCATCCTTTATTACTGTCCTGCTTGAAAGGAAGTTTTTATAATTGTCGAATGGGCTTCTATCATAAATTATGAGGTCAGCCCTTTTGCCCTTTTCAACAGCACCGTACATGTTTTTCATACCTAATGCAGTAGCTCCGTTGATTGTCGAAATTTGAATGATGGAGGGAACGGAAAATCCGTACTCAAACAAGAGTAGTTGTTCTGACAAAGCGGCTTTTCCACCATTAGGACAATCAGTGCCAATTCGTAATTTGATACCTTTATCGTAAAACTTTTTAGCGATCAGCATAAAGGCTTTGAAGTTGTCAACATTGTGCTGCCTCCGAATTGCACTTAAACCAGAAGCCTGCCTGCCGCTTCCAGTATTGGAGAAATGTGATAATTCAAGATCATCAGCTACCAGGTGAATGGTGGTTGAGAAAGTTGCCCGCCGTTTTGCAAGCTGGTCTATCAGCGAATCGAGTGCTGCTTTTTTATTTTCCAAAATAAAACGGGCTTCATTCATGATTGCTTCAAAAGAAGAAAGTGAATCCCATTTGCCTTTTCCGTAATTAGTATCCATCCAGCCAACAAACTTCTTTTCATCTTCCTGACTAAAGGCAACGTTATGCATAATCGTGAATATGTGTTCGTAATTTCTCAGCCCTATCCCCATAGCTGTATCCATCTCCATTACGCCATTGTCGACATGTCCATAAACACGCATTCCCAAACTATCCGCGGTTTTAAAGGCTGCCGCAAACTCAGGTTTTTTTAAACGCCAGTACAATTTTATATCACGTATGCCCATTTTGTAATATTCCAATACTTTTAGCCGGGCAGCTGAAGGAGATTCAACAGTAGTATGTCCAATGTAAGGCTTACGCTCTTCCTTTGAAATGAGGGCTCCACCAGTAGTATAGATGTTGGTATAATTCGATACAGGATGGGCAGACCAGTTGAGTACAGGCTTTAACCAGGGTTCGGGCTGCCCCATTATCATTACGGCAGTTACTCCATATGGAAGATATGTATCAGAAAACTTTTTTCTAAGAATTTCTAAGGAATCTTCTGCAAGGTACTCTGGCGCAGCATCATAGTCGCCAAAGAAATGCATTGGATGAACATGCGCATCAATAATGCCGGGTGTCACGAGTTTACCTGATGCATCCACCGTTCTCCTTGTGTTAATAAACTCCTTGCCATCAACAACAGCTACAATGGTATCTGCATTAATGATGATATTTTTATTGTCAAGTACAACTCCGTTTTTTGTGTCAAACACCTTTGCATGTGCGATTTGCAAATCATAGGTGGTTTTGCAGGATTGAAATAGTATAAGTCCGAGTAAGAGAACAAATAGTTTCATTAGCGAAATTTAAATTGACTTTACAACAGAATAATAAGGCGTATCCCATCCGCCGGTTTGTGCACATAACCACTTAAATATAAGCTATATATAAATAGATCGTTATATATTATTGGGATTTTGAAATATATTCCAATATTCTTTCCCCTCTAACCGGATGCAGTTTGTATTCAAATGAAGTAGCTACACCAAAATTTCCAACGCCACCACGAATGGCCCAACCTGGAAATCTATTAAAACGGTCGTGAATAGTGATATTTTGCAGAACTTCTATGAAGAGGTTCGCCTAATGATCGCAGACAGCCACAAAAATTGCATCATTTAAATTAGTATTCTTAATTTACAGAAAATAATTGAACTCTAGTATCCAGAGCCCTTCTACCCTCGCTACCCACTGGCCTCGAAATAGTATATTTCTTTGTCTACTTCATATTCCAAAACTTGCCGAAAAAGTGATTTTTTTGCTCAAACCTGGAAGCACACTTACTATGTGCTTACTATGTGCTTACTATGTCATGACTATATCGCGAACGAGTGAGTATATAGTAAACTAATTGTAAGTATCCTGTTAATATATTTTTAGCCAGAAGCTTGTTACAAAATTAATTCCTTGAGGTTTCCGGAACGGTAGAACATATCGAGTACGATTAGCGAAGAAAACTTCGACTGGGCGATGATCTAGATCAGGCAGATGGCCCTTTGAAAATTTCGGGATAGCCGGAGCATATTGGCTCTAAACAAAAAAAGACCGCCGAAGCAGTCTTAATGGAATTATTTACTTGATTACCGGATATTATCCAGGTAACTGCGCGCATCATCTAACTGCGCAGTAATGTCTTTACGGCCGGGGCTAAATTCAAGCACGGTTTGAAAATCGCTGATACAAGACTTGAAAGCTTCCACGGCCTTTGTCTTATCATAGAATTTGGGGATTTTCTGAGCTTTAAGAACTCCGTAATCCCGGTAGGCTAATGCTCTGTTCTGATAAAGCTTCACATCGTCCTCCTTTAGCTGAATAGCTTTAGAGAAATCACGAATAGAAGCGAGCAATAATTTCTCGCGCTCGAAATTCGAAATATTCTTACCGTCGGTAGCCATAATGTTCCGGGCCTTTCCACGATAGTAATAAGCACTATTCTCGGCTGGCTTTAATGAAATCAAGCGGTTAAAGGTAGTAACGGCCTTTCTATAGTCAGAGGCATGATAGTAAGAGTAGCCTAGCATATAAAGCGTGTTAACATTGTTAGAATCAGCAGAAATAGCTTTTTCCAGATGTGTTACTGCCAGTTTAAAGTTGCCATCAATCAAGGCCTTTTGTCCCATCTTTTCATAGGAACTCTGAGCAATGGAAAAGCCACTCAATAAAATAAAAAATAATAAACCTGTAATTGATTTCATATAGATAGATGACAAAATTAATATCGCATTATTAACGCTGTGAAGATAGTATTATTTCCAATTGTATTACTTTTAGGCATTCAGATGGACAAATTTATCTGGAACATTTTTTTCTGAGCGCGGTTACTCCTACACATGATTTTTTTAATTAAGTGCATACAATTATTATCAGTTTCAGCACCTTAATAACTGTTATCGATATATAACAACTACCGTACCGCCTCAAGTGCTCCTTACGAAGATTAATAGCCGCAGGAAGATAATTATGACATCTGGGTTACTTTATACGGTCGGATCAAATTTGTTGACAAAAACTAATCACGAGTCGCCGCACACCTGATTGGACAAATCGATATGCACTTGGTTTAAAAAAATTAATTGACGATATTTCAAAGTAGATGTTTCAAAATCTTGTATTTTACTTTCATGCAGAATAAAGATTCCAACCTGATAATACGCTGCCTGAGTTGCGTTGCTTTTCGGAAGTTATCGATTGGAACGTTAATCATTCGTATAGAAACTTTCCCGTATCCGGAAGGTTTTTACACCAAATACGATGGAATGACTTCATTGGTTTCACCGTAATAATTATGATAATATAACGGAATAGATAGAAGGCCCCTTGTCAACCAGCATCAACTATTTAGTTTTTTTTTTGAGCAATGCCAAAAGACTCGCGACCACAACAAATTTTAGACCTGGGCAATAAAACAGGCGGTGAAGAAGTTTGTCTGCCAGGCTAGAATTAGCTGGCATAGTGTGTTTAAATTACATGGGCACCTATTCGAGGTTACGGGGAATCGAAAATTAAGTGACATTAACGTGTCAAAGTTTGTTTAGCCCGAAACTTTAGGTTTATCTTTGCATTTGAAAAGTTCCATCGTGATTTTTGCTTCCCAATTCCTTAAAGCGGACATATCGGATTAGAAACTAAGCGTTAGATAAGGGTTTTATAGGGTTTTGAGTAACATTCGTCTTAATCTTAATGGTGCTTAAAGCCATATCAATAGATCAACTTCTATAATCTGAAAAACGAAAAGAACGGAACTCGCCTGTCCTTTGGAGACGAGATACCGGGCAGGTAAACTGTTTAATTCGGATCATAGTCATCACCTAAGCAACTGCCATATTTGAACTGAGGTTTTGATTGGCACAGGGCTTGCATCCTTAATTATTTGCCTGTACAAGCGGGCTTTCTAAAAATTCACTGTCAAACTGACGTTTTAAAAAAATAGATGAGTAATTACGACACTTTTGATTTTAACCGGGCGCTTCCCTTAATAAATGAAGATACTGAATTTTTTCCCCTGATGTCTCAACAGGACGAGGAAGAAATGAATAACGAAGAAACACCAGAAATTCTCTCCATATTACCCTTACGCAACACCGTTTTATTCCCCGGAGTTGTCATTCCGATTACGGTTGGGCGTGATAAATCGATAAAATTAATTAAAGAAGCTTACCGTGGCGACCGCATTATTGGAGTTGTGTCACAGCGTGATGTAGGTATTGAGGATCCTAGCTTTGACCAACTGAACCAGGTCGGCACTTTGGCGCTTATTATCAAAATGCTTCAGATGCCTGATGGAAACACTACGGTGATCATTCAGGGTAAGCAGCGTTTTCGTTTAGACGAGGAGGTACAAAGCGATCCATATATTAAGGCCACTATTCAGAAATTTGAAGAAATAAGACCAAAGGCTGATAAAGAGTTTAAGGCTATCATGGCATCTATAAAGGAAATGGCGATGCAGATCATCCAGTTATCGCCTAACATTCCCAGCGAAGCTGGTATTGCCATTAAAAACATTGACAGCCCGTCATTCCTGATCAATTTCATTTCTTCAAACATGAACGCCGATGTTCCGGCTAAGCAGCAGATGCTTGAAGTTGCAAACTTACGTGAACGCGCAAAAATGGTTATGCAGCATCTGACTGTTGAACTGCAGATGCAGGAGCTTAAGAACCAGATTCAAAGCAAAGTACGTGTTGATCTGGATAAACAGCAGCGTGACTATTTTCTAAATCAGCAGCTTAAAACTATCCAGGAAGAACTTGGAGGCACTTCGCCTGACCTCGAAATTGAGAATCTGAGAAGCCGTGCTGCCAAGAAAAAATGGTCTAAAGACGTAGCTCAACATTTTACAAAAGAAGTAGATAAGGCTGGCCGGATGAACCCTGCGGCTGCCGACTATTCGGTTCAGGTTAATTACCTGGAGTTATTGCTCGATCTTCCGTGGAATGATTTTACCAAAGATAATTTTGATTTAAAACGCGCTCAGCGCATACTTGACAAGGATCATTATGGTCTGGATAAAGTTAAAAAGCGTATTATAGAGTATTTGGCTGTGCTGAAGCTTAAGCACAATATGAAGGCCCCCATCCTGTGCCTTGTTGGCCCTCCGGGAGTTGGTAAAACGTCTTTAGGAAAATCTATCGCTAAAGCTTTGGGTCGTAAATATGTCCGGATGGCTCTTGGAGGCATCCGCGATGAAGCCGAAATCCGCGGTCACCGTAAAACTTATATAGGTGCAATGCCGGGCAGAATCATCCAGTCGGTTAAGAAATCAGGAACTTCAAACCCGGTTTTTGTTCTGGATGAAATAGATAAGGTAGGCAATGATTTTCGCGGTGATCCATCATCCGCCCTGCTTGAAGTATTGGATCCGGAACAGAATTATGCTTTCAACGATCATTATATTGAGGTGGATTACGATCTTTCAAGTGTGATGTTTATCGCTACGGCTAACTCATTAAGCAGCATTCAGCCGGCTTTATTAGATCGGATGGAGATCATTGAAGTGAATGGTTATACCATCGAAGAGAAAATTGAAATTGCAAAACAACACCTGTTACCAAAACAAAGGGAACAACACGGCTTAAAAGCGAAGGATATTTCAATCAAACCTGCTATACTGGAAAAAGTGATTGATGATTATACCCGGGAATCCGGAGTGAGGGGCCTCGAGAAAAAAGTTGGTTCATTAGTTCGGGGCATAGCTACAAAAATAGCTATGGAAGAAGAATATAATCCGGTGATCAGCAAGGCGGATGTGGAAACCATATTAGGAGCACCAATTTTCGATAAGGATTTGTACGAAGGAAACGAAGTTGCCGGTGTGGTTACAGGCTTAGCCTGGACCCAGGTAGGCGGTGACATACTTTTTATTGAAGCAAGTCTAAGTCCAGGGAAAGGAAAGCTTTCGTTAACAGGTAACCTTGGGGATGTGATGAAAGAATCTGCTTCAATTGCGATGGCTTATTTAAGGGCGCATGCCAGCAAATTCGGTATTGATCACCGATTATTTGATCAGTGGGATGTGCATGTACACGTTCCGGCAGGTGCCACTCCGAAGGATGGACCTTCTGCAGGTGTGACTATGCTGACCGCATTAACCTCTGCTTTCACCCAGCGTAAAGTCAAGCCTCACCTGGCTATGACCGGAGAGATAACTTTGCGTGGTAAGGTTCTTCCGGTTGGAGGAATTAAAGAAAAGATTTTGGCTGCCAAACGTGCAAATATTAAGGATATCATTCTTTGCAGATCAAACCAAAAGGACATCCTCGAAATCAAGGAAAGTTATATAACTGATCTTAAATTTCATTATGTGACCGAAATGAAAGAGGTGATTGACCTGGCTCTTGAGACAGGACAAGTAAAAGATCCCATCGATCTTACGGTAAAAGAGTTGGCACCTGCCATACTGAGTTAAACTAAGCGTCTTCGGACGCTTTTTTTATGCTCGACAATTTATATCTTCAACGCAGAAACATAAAATCAACAGATATGAAAAAAATCCACATCATCTTTTTATCGATTGTTAGTTTAGCCCTGGTTTCAACTGCCCATGCACAGCAACATTCGGCTACCGTATCTACAGTATCTTATATTAACTCGACGACTGTGATTAGCAAATTACCTTCCGGAGAAGGTGCACGGGCCCAGAATGTCTTCGTTGAGATTGGCGGACAAGGACTTCTATTTACCGCAAATTACGACACACGTTTTGGTAACCGGAGAAATGGTTTGGGCGGACGTATAGGTATCGGCTATATTGCCTCAGACGGAGACAATGCAACCACGATCCCGGTTTCGTTAAATTATTTATTGGGCAATTCAGGAAAACACTTCTTTGAAGTTGGATTAGGTGCAACCTTTATGGCCGTCGGCGGCGACGATGATTCTTTCTTTTTTGATGAAAATGAGAGCAGTGTAGTTGGTACTATGAGCTTTTCCTACCGGTTACAACCGGTCAACAGTGGTTTTGCTTTCCGCGCCGGTTTAACCCCCGTATTCAATAGCGATTTCTTTATCCCGTACTACGGTGGGTTGAGTTTGGGTTATACCTTCTAAGAGACTGAATTTCATAAGTCCCCTAACAATGGGGTTATGAATTAATGAAAACAATGAATTTTAAAAAAGCACTTCTTTTTCCCTTATTTTTCAATCTGTTGTGCGGTGCTGTAAATGCGCAAACCACCGGCTATAAAAATGAGTTTGGATTCCGCAGTGATAACGATGCATACCTGGCGTATGGTCAGGATCGTTACTACACTAACGGCTTATTTATCACCTTCAGGCATGCAGCGGATCAAGCACGGCTGAAGAGCAGTATAAATAAGCGGATCTGGGAAATTGAAGCCGGACAGAAAATATACAATCCTATTTCGGGGCAGACGACAGATATTAATAAAATAGATCGTCCCTTTGCGGGTTATTTATACGCAGGGGCAAGTATGAACTGGCTCTACACTAACGAAAATAATTTAAAGCTGGGGATTCAATTCGGTACTATCGGGCCCTCTTCTTTAGCCGAAGACGGTCAGGTATTACTTCATGATGTTATTGGGTTCTATGAAATTAAAGGCTGGGAAACGCAGGTAAAAGATGAAGTTGGCGTCAATATCACAGCTGATTATAATCATTTATTACACAGGGGATCGCTTCAGAAAACCGATTTCACGTTTACCTCTAATGCCCGGTTGGGTAATACATTCTCTGGAGCCGGGGTAGGATTACTATTTCGCGCCGGAACAATAAACCAGTTATTTAATTCGGCATCAACGAGCAGTGGCCTTTACAATAACAGTGAAACAGAACCTTTAAATGAGGAAGAGCTCTTTTTTTATGCCCAACCGGCACTCAGCTTTGTTGCATATGATGCTACCGTTGAAGGAGGGTTATTCAGAGCGAATAAAGGACCGGTAACCTTTGATGTTAAGCCCTTAGTCTTTAGCCAGCAAGTTGGTGTAATGTATTCAAAGAAGAGATGGACAGCAGATTTTTCCGTTTTATTTAAATCACGGGAAGTGAAGAGTAATGCCCGTGCGCATCAATACGGGTCGGCGGCACTCTATTATCGGTTTAATTGAGGGAAGGGTAGATTCACATCAAATTATTACACCCCCAACTAAGGCTGGAGGTAATTAAGTCAGGTCTACTTGAAGCATAGTCATCAATTGCCGCTGGCTTTAGCCAGTGGATTCCGATAACACTTTGAAGAGTAAAAACCTATTAAAGAGTATTAATACGGGCATAGTCAATCCTTCAATTGTTAAGCCATGAAGAAACTTTTTTGTAAAGCCAATATTGTAAAAAAGCTCAGCTTATGCCCTTTGTGAAGGTCTACATTCATTTCGTTTGGAGTTCCAAAAATAGATATCCATTTCTCAGCACCTTAGAGATGCGACAAAAGGTTTAGCAGCATATCAAAGAGAATTCTATTAAAAAGGGAATATACATTGATTTTGTCAATGGCCATTCGGAGCATTGTCACTGTCTAGTGTCGTTGGGCGTTGATCAAACCATAGAAAAGGTTGCTCAATTAATTAAGGGCGAGTCCTCTTTCTGGATCAATCAACAGGTGGAATTTCAACTCGGGTTCAATAGTAAAAAGTTTGGTTGGCAGGATGAATACTTTGCCGTTGCTGTTTCCGAATCGATGATTGAAAAGACGAGGAATTACATCAAAAATCAAGAAGAGCATCATAAAAAGCACTCATTCCAGGAGGAGTATGAAGAGCTTATAAGCAAATATGGGTTTAAAAAATTCAATGATCTAAAAGATGAATATGATAAGCGATTGCAGAATCATTAAATATTAAATCGACTTAGCTAGTCAGCCCATTAAAAAAGGTTTGGCAAAAGCCAACTGCACATCATTCTATTAACCTCCAGCTAAAGCTGGAGGCAATTGAAACAAGTTAGCTAATAGCCACTGACTCTAAAATGCATATCCCAACGTTAACGCCGGTGATAAAAGAAAAATCAGGGAGACCAGCTTAGATATTCAATTGCCACTGGCTTTAGTCAGTGGATTAAAAATGCCCGTAAGTAAAGGAACTTTATCAAAACCATCGAGTTTTGGCAAAAAATAAAGAAGTGTTTGGCTAAAGCCACTAATCAATATCATTACTTTTCCTCCAGCTAAAGCCGGAGGCAATTGAAGCAGATTAGCCAAAATAAGGAAGCTTAAGGAATAGTCAAATTCAATTGCCACTGGCTTTAACCAGCGGATTTAAATGACAACACTAAAAATAGGCTTTAGCCAACCGGTTGAAGCTTGCCAAAATATCCAGCTAAAGCTGGAGGCAATTGAAGTAAGCCTGCTTAAAATTCCAGCCCTCTGCGGTTAATCTTCTTCATAGCATTTTGCATCTTATCATTCAGGCGTTTCTCAATGGATGATTTTTTAGGCTTTGTGGCTTTCCTCAATTTAGGCCTATGAAGCGCTCTGGTAATCAGCAAAATCAGTTTTTCTATACTGCGTTCTTTATTCATATACTGACTCCGCTCCTCTTCGGTGATCACTTGCAGCAACCCTTCGGCATTGATCCGCCTACTTAGCTTTTCTTTCAGCAATTCTTTTTGCTCGCTGGAAAACATATTAGATTTTTGAATATCAAAGTTCAGTGCTACCTTGCTGGAGACCTTGTTTACATTCTGGCCGCCCTTGCCGCCGCTACGTGAAGTTTTAAAACTGACCTCCTTTATAAGAGCTTCCCTGGAAATAGCCATGCGCAAAAATAAGTAACAATTTTAACAGCAAACCTTACCTTTGTTTCCCGATGAGCAAAAATATTATCGTTGCTATTGATGGTTATTCTTCATGCGGGAAAAGCACCCTGGCAAAAGCCCTGGCTAAAAAGCTGCACTTCATTTATGTGGATAGTGGAGCGATGTACCGGGCTGTTACTTTATTCTTTATCCGTAACAACATAAAACTGGATGATGAAAAGGCAATAGAACAAGCTCTTTTAGATATTCACTTAGAATTTCACTCGCGAGATTACCAGACTCACATTACTTTAAATGACGAGGAGGTTTCTGAAGAAATTCGCCAGATGCCGGTTTCTGAGATCGTTAGCGAGGTAAGTGCAATCCGCTCTGTCCGCATGGAAATGGTTAAGCAGCAGCAGCGAATGGGAAAATCCAAGAACATTGTCATGGACGGCCGGGATATCGGCACCACGGTTTTCCCTTATGCAGAGGTCAAGATATTTATGACTGCAGATCCAAAGATCAGGGCCGAAAGACGGTTTAAAGAGTTAAAGGCTAAAGGGGAAGAGATATCACTGGAAGAAATATTCGACAACCTGGCTCATCGCGACTTTCTGGACACCACCCGCAAAGAGAGTCCGCTTACGCGGGCAAAGGATGCCATTGTTTTAGATAATACCACTTTAAATGAGAAACAACAGCTGGAATTTGCATTAGAACGGGTTATGCCGTTCATTAAAGATAACCAGCCTAATCCCGTAAGATGATGGATGATCAGGAATTATTGAAATTGCAATACCCCATCGGCAAATTCTCGGCGCCGGCTGATATTGACGAGCTACTGATTAAATCCTGTATTGATGACATAGCTTCTTTTCCCGGAAGATTAAGAAATGAAGTAGCTAGTCTTACCGCCCGACAACTCGATACACTCTACCGCCCCGACGGCTGGACGGTCAGACAAGTAGTTCATCATTGTTCAGATAGCCATATGAATAGCTGGATGCGATTCAAGCTGGCTTTGACAGAAGATAAACCCGTAATAAGACCTTATTTCGAAGATCGCTGGGCTGAACTGCCAGACAGCAAGATAATGGACATTGAGCCTGCACTCCTGCTTCTAGATGCTCTTCATACTAAATGGGTGTTTCTACTTCGCTCATTATCAAATGCGGACTTCTCCAAGGTTTTCATTCATCCTGAACATGGAAAAGAATATAAACTGGAGGTGGTCATCTGTTTGTATGCCTGGCATTGTAACCATCACCTTGCTCATATTTCGTCATTACGATCCAGGCAGGGCTGGTAGCACATCAGCTATTTTAAGAAATGCCCACGCTCTCCAGCGCGGATCTGCTTGCCTAAAAAGAAATATAAACCTTTCATAGCACAATGGGTTTAAATGACAAGCAAAAAGGCATTCTGAATGAAAATTACACTCTTTACTCTTGGCACCCGCGGCGACGTGCAACCGTTCGCTATTTTAGGTGAGGCACTGGCTAAGCGCGGACATTCAGTAACACTGTGCACGGCAAAAAACTTTAGAAGTTTCGTAGAAGGACATAATATCAACTTTCATCCCGTAAATATCAATTCTGAGCAGTTGATTAGTTCAAAGTATGGTCAGCAAATAATGCGGGTGAACTTGTTTCATCTTAAGCGGAATCTTAAAAAATTTATATACCCAATCATCAAGACGTCACTAAACGAGTTTTATAAACTTGCCCAGGAAAGTGACCTAATCATATATCGCACGAAAACTCTTGCAGATGTATTTTTGAATGAGCTCGATTGTCAGGCTATTCGTGCTGCAGTTGTACCTGCTATGGAAGAAACTACCGCCTTTATAAACCCAATAATGAGCGGACTTAAATTGCCATCTTTCCTAAACCGTTGGAGCTACCGATTCAATGATTTGCGTTATATGTTTTTTAAGAAGCCTATTGACCAATTTAGGAAGCAACATGGCTTAACGGAAGATATTCAGGATGCCCCGGATATTCCCGGTATCTATGGCATTAGTTCGCACTTTTTAGAAAGACCTGCCGACTGGGCGGATAATCAACATCTGACCGGGTTTTGGTTTTCTAATGTACAATCAGTTTTGGATGCGGAGCTTGAAGAGTTCATTGCCCGTGGAAAACCGCCACTTCTGATCACCTTCAGCAGTATGCCGGTTGAAAAGGAACTTAATGAGTTAATTGCAAACTGTATTAATGAGATCGACGAACGTTTTATTATTATTAAAGGGTGGGGGGAATGGAATATTGAGGAAAGCGATAAGATAAAGGTCATTAGTTCGGCCCCTTTCGACGCCCTTTTTCCGAGAATGAAAGCAATCATTCATCATGGCGGCTTAGGCACCACCGCCGAATGTTTAAGAGCAGGGAAACCTATGTTTATCTGCCCTCCCGTGTATCCGTTCGGAGATCAATACTTTTGGGGTGACCTCGCCTACCAGCGAGGAGTTGGGGTGAAACCTGTGCCTTTGTCAAGCCTAACACAAAAGAAGTTCCTCAAGGGAATTAAGCAGCTATTGACCGACGAGAAAATCTACCGGAACAGTAAAGTGCTGGCTGAAAAAATTAATAAAGAAAGAGGCGTCGAAAAAGCGGTAGATATGATCGAAGAAATCTTGAAAGCAGAGGAATTGAAGAAATCAGCTTAGCTATAAACGCCATATCTACGACTCAGCTTAGGTCACCTATGTCATCCCTTTTAGGAAAGCTTGTTTAAACACCAGATAATCACTAAATAAAGCTTAAATTTCTTTTTGTTTAAAAAGGTATTTTTTTACCTTTGCAATCCGATTCAAGATCGGAACAAAGGAGATAAATTAATTAATGGCCAAAAAACTAGAAGCTGAAAAAGAGTTAAAAGCTAAACAAGCTGAACTCAGCAGCGAAGAAACTGCGACTAAAGCAAAGGAAAACATCGAATCAGAAGCTGATTCAATGTCCATCGAAGAGATCAAATCGAAAACGATGATTACCCCTTCCGGCGATTTCGACTGGGATGCGGATGACAAGGGTTTCGGAAATTACAGCGATGAGGACCGTGAGAAGTTCGAAGCGATGTACGCCGGGACGTTCAACTCGATCAACAAAGGAGAAATCATCTCTGGTATTGTTGTATCAATCAACAACAAAGATGTGGTATTAAACATTGGATTTAAATCTGATGGTTTAGTTTCATCATCTGAATTCCGTGATATGCCTGATCTGAAGATTGGCGATTCGGTTGACGTATTTGTTGAGTCGCAGGAAGATGCTAACGGACAGTTAGTATTGTCGCGCAAGCGTGCCAAAACGCAACGTTCATGGGAAACCATTAATGAAGCACTCGATCAGGACAAGATTATTACGGGTTATGTTAAGAGCCGTACTAAAGGTGGTCTGATTGTGGATATTATGGGTGTTGAAGCCTTCTTGCCAGGATCACAGATCGACATCAAGCCTATCCGTGACTACGATATTTACGTAGGCAAGACCATGGAATTCAAAGTTGTCAAGATCAATCACGAGTTTAAGAACGTAGTGGTATCGCACAAAGTGCTGATCGAAGATGATCTTGAAAACCAAAAAACTGAGATCGTTGCTAAACTTGAAAAAGGTCAGGTATTAGAAGGAACGGTTAAAAACATTACTGATTTCGGTGTATTTATCGATTTGGGTGGTGTTGACGGTTTATTACACATTACTGATATTTCATGGGGTCGCATAGAGCATCCACGTGAAGTGTTAAACTTAGATCAAAAAATCAACGTAGTTGTTTTAGATTTCGATGACGAGAAAAAACGTATCGCTTTAGGTCTAAAACAATTAACTCCACACCCTTGGGAAGCTTTAGATACCGCTCTTGAAATCGGTTCTAAAGTGAAAGGTAAGATCGTTACTGTGGCTGACTACGGTGCTTTCTTAGAGATCACTCCAGGTGTTGAAGGTTTGATCCACGTATCTGAAATGTCATGGTCTCAGAACCTGCGTAACCCTCAGGAATTTCTGAAAGTTGGTGATGAAGTTGAAGCTCAGGTTTTAACTCTTGATCGCAACGAGCGCAAGATGAGCCTTGGTATTAAGCAATTGACTCCAGATCCATGGAAGAACATCGCTGAACGTTACCCTGTTGGAAGCCAGCATAAAGCTGTTGTTAAGAACATGACTAATTTCGGTGTGTTTGTGGAAATTGAAGAAGGAATTGATGGTTTGATCCACATTTCTGACTTATCATGGTCTAAAAAGATCAATCACCCGAATGAATTCACTAAAGTTGGTGAAGAATTAGATGTGGTTGTTTTAGAACTTGACGAGCAAAACCGCAAATTAAGCTTAGGTCATAAGCAATTAGAAGAAAACCCTTGGGAAACTTTCGAAACGATCTTCACTCTTGATTCAGTTCATGAAGGTACTGTGTTGAAAGTAACTGACAAAGGTGCTATCGTAGCTTTACCATACGGTGTAGAAGGCTTTGCCCCTACCAAGCATATGGCTAAAGAAGACGGTACTTCTGTAAAGGCTGAAGAAACTGCTGGGTTCAAAATTATTGAGTTCAATAAAGATTCTAAACGTATCGTTGTATCTCACGCCCGTATCTGGGAAGAGGTGAAAGCGGAAGAGCGTAAGGAAGAAATGAACCAGAAGAAAAAAGACGCGAAAGCTACTATCAGTGCTGTTAAGAAAGTGAAAGATTCTGTTGAAAAATCTACTTTAGGTGATTTAGGAGTTCTTGCACAATTGAAACAACAAATGGAAGGCGCAGAGAACAAAGCTAAAAAAGCTAAAGACTCTGAGGATTCTGCTGCTGCTGAATCAGCTGAGTAATTTTAATACTATTTTTCACAGCCTCTCCGCTTACGGGGAGGCTTTTTTTGTGTTACGTTTTTTATTCCCGCCATATCGCGCTGATGTAGGGTGCAGGTTGAAGGAGGTCTGGCCCAGCAATGTGTAAGGTCCTGCATGGAATCTCAATAATATTGCTTCCCGCCAGCTGCATTCTGCGAAAATCTGGTAGCAATCTGCGAACTTCTGCGGGAAAAACAGGAAAGTGCATCAGAGTAACATCTTTTCTATTTAACACACGTCCGTTTTTACTACTTTCTCAAAATTTTACCACACACCTGATGAAGTATCGAGCAATCTATTTATTATCCGTATGCCTGACCCTGAGTGGCTGCTTTGTTGCGAGTTCATTACATACCCCAAAAGATAAATGGATCAAACTTTTCAACGGGACTAACATCCAGGATTGGTTCGTGAAAATTCAGCATCATGAAACAGGCGTTAATTTTGGCAACACTTTCCGCGTAGAAGATGGCCTTATCAAAGTGAGGTACGACCAATACGATGATTTTAACGATCAGTTCGGTCACCTGTATTTTAAAAACCCCTACTCATATTATCATTTAATTGTGGAATACCGCTTTGTAGGCGAATTGCAGAAAGGTGCGCCTGCATATACTTTAAGAAATAGCGGTGTGATGTTCCACTCGCAGGATCCTCGCACTATGCCGAAGGAACAGGACTGGCCGATATCTGTAGAGATGCAATTTTTAGGTGGTTTGGGGGATGGCAAGCCCCGTCCTACCGGGAATATGTGTTCGCCGGGTACGAATGTAGTCTATAAAGGTAAACTTGCTGAAAGTCATTGCCTGAACTCTACTTCTAAAACCTATGAAGGCGACCAGTGGGTACGTGCTGAGTTGATTGTTCTGGGTGATTCTTTAATAACCCATATTATTAACGGCGATACGGTTCTTCAATATTCTAAACCCCAGATTGGCGGCGGGGTAGTCAATCGTCATGATCCAAAAATCAAGCAGGATGGGAAGTTATTGAGCAGCGGGTTCATTGCCCTCCAAAGCGAAGGACAACCCATTGATTTCAGACGGGTTGAGTTGAAAGATCTTTCTAAGCAAAATGGTGTTGGAGTTAAATAAGGCTCAAAGTAATTATTGTTTAAAACGCTGATTTTTGTTCGCATTTTCCCCATCGGACGTTAAATTGCGGGCAATCCTTATTGCAAGAGCAGAATAAATTTCTACTTTTGCTCAAATCCAACCAAAGATGCAAAACCTCACCTTGCTTGACGGTCCAAAATTCCAGATCACCATTCAGCGTCTTTGCCATCAGTTAATCGAAAATCACAATGACTTTTCTGATTCCGTTATTTTAGGCATTCAGCCGAGAGGAATCTACCTGGCGAATCGCATCATCTCGGAACTGAAGATCCTGTTTCCTCAAAATCCTATCCTGAGCGGTATCCTCGATGTAACCTTTTTTAGGGATGACTTCAAGGAGGGAATATTAAACCCCAGCAGTACTGAAATTAACTTCATTATCGAAGGCAAGAAGGTGATCCTGATGGACGATGTACTGTGGACCGGTCGCACCATTCGCTCAGCAATGGATGCTATGCAGGCCTTCGGCAGACCGGCGAAGGTGGAACTGCTGACTTTAGTAGACCGTCGGTATTCAAGGCATGTGCCCATAGAAGCTGACTACATTGGGATCAAAGTAGATACCATCGATTCGCAGAAGGTCAAGGTCAGCTGGAAAGAGACAGATGGAGAAGATAAAGTAACGTTATTATCAGAGAAGTAATGCCCAACCAAGCTCAGAAACTCAGTACAAAACATCTTTTAGGTATTAAAGACCTAACCTTAGGTGACATAGAGCTCATTCTTGAAACAGCCAGTAACTTCAAAGACGTGATTAACCGACCTATAAAGAAAGTTCCTTCACTTCGTGATATTACGATTGCCAATATATTTTTTGAAAACTCTACCCGGACAAAGCTATCATTTGAACTGGCGGAGAAGCGCCTTTCGGCTGACACCATTAATTTTGCTGCTTCTTCTTCTTCCGTCAGCAAGGGCGAAACCCTTATTGATACGGTGAATAACATTCTGGCGATGAAAGTCGACATGGTGGTTATGCGCCATCCGTATGCAGGGGCTGGGGTGTTTTTAAGTAAACATATTAATGCACAAATAGTGAACGCGGGCGATGGTGCGCATGAGCATCCAACGCAGGCTTTACTCGATGCCTTTTCAATTCGTGAAAAGTTTGGTGAAGTTGCCGGGAAAAAAGTGGCAATCATTGGTGATGTGCTACACTCACGTGTTGCTTTATCTAATATCCTCTGCCTTCAAAAACTTGGAGCTGAGGTTATGGTTTGCGGTCCCACTACGCTTATTCCAAAGTACATCAGTGCTTTAGGTGTTAAGGTAGAACACAACCTGCTGAAAGCATTAAACTGGTGCGACGTGGCTAACATGCTCCGCATTCAACTGGAACGTCAGGACATTAAGTTTTTCCCATCATTAAGAGAGTACACCATGATGTACGGGCTTAATAAACAGATCCTCGATTCCCTTGACAAAGAAATCACTGTTATGCATCCCGGTCCAATAAACCGGGGGGTTGAGATTACCAGCGATGTTGCAGACAGTAAGCAATCGATCATACTTAACCAGGTAGAAAACGGAGTGGCGGTAAGAATGGCGGTTCTTTATCTGCTAGCGAACCAGAGGTAGGTGGTTAGATCGTTAGTTGGTTAGGTTCTAGCGGCCGGATAATTCTGAGTATGGCTGGTATAATGTTTCATATCTCAGATCTAACATCTAATGTCTCATATCTAATATCTCACATCTCACGCTGTTATCTCACATCTAATATCGATTATCAAAAGTAAATACCATCTTTGCAATCTCATCGTTTAATTGCTGTTTTCAACAGTTGTTAATTTCTTCTGTGAATCTTCCAATTAGCTTTGAATTATTTTTGCCTCACCAGTTTAGAATACATATGTTTAAACGATATATCTGCCTCACTTTACTCCTTTCTGCTGTTGCTTCCAAATCTTTTTCTCAGCAAACCGCATGGTTTACCCTCAATCAATCTTATAAAAGTGGATTAGAGCTTTTAGACCGACAAAAATATGCTGCTGCATCTGAGCAGTTCAGCCGGGTTAAAGCCTGGAATGTTTTGCCGGAGTCAAAACCTCTAAATAATCCAGAGATCAGCTTATTAAAAGAAAATGCTGAATATTACCAGGCGTTATGTGCGCTGGAGCTTGGCAACCAGGATGCTGAAAGCTTATTCTTAAACTTCATCGCCCGTCATCCGGTTAACCCGAACACCCGGATGGCTTATTACCAGGTTGGCCGCTCTTATTTCGCTCAGAAGAATTATTCTAAAGCCATTGAATGGTTCCGGAAGATTGACCAAAATTCTTTAAGCGCAAAAGAAAGTGCAGAATATCGCTTTAAATTAGGGTATTCATTATTTGAAACCAAAGACTATACAAGCGCCGAGCCTTTGTTCGGAAAGTTGAAAGATGAGAACTCAGAATACAAAGAAGCCTCTATCTATTACTACGCTTATATTAATTACCTGAGTGCTGATTACAAAACTGCCTTAAAGGAATTTGAACGCCTAAAAGGTTCTACCACCTATCAGAATTCGTATCCTTATTACATTTCCGCACTGTATTTCCTGGACAAGCGTTATGACGAGGTGTTGAGTTATACCATTCCAGCGCTTAAAACGATCGATCAGCAGTACCAAACGGAGATGCTCCGAATAATTGGTGCTTCCTATTTTGCGAAGTCCGATTATAAAAACGCTGGCGATTATTATCTCCGCTTCCAGGCTAACGATAAGGGAAAAACTCAGAACAACCAGGATAGCTACCAGATTGGTTATACCTACTACAAGCTGAAACAATATGAGAAAGCAGTTAAAGAACTGGAAAAGTTAGATACAGCTGATCAGTACTTCCAAAGCGGAATGATTGCTCTGGGAGAATCTTTTCTAAAGACAGGTAATAAGCAATCTGCCCGCAGTGCTTTTTTCAAAGCTTCGAAGCTGGCTTTCGATAAGTCCTTACAGGAAGAAGGATTATTCAATTACGCTAAACTATCCTACGAGCTGGAGTTTCACCAGGTAGCTTTAGATGCGGCTCAGGAGTTCATTAAAACCTATCCCAGGTCAAAGCGTATCGATGAAGCTAAAACTCTCTTAGGCGAGATCTTACTAACAACGAAAAACTATAAGGATGCAATTGATATTCTGGAAAGCATTCCGAATAAGAACGAAAATGCCAAAGCAGCATACCAAAAAGTAACTTACTATAGAGGGCTGGAGTTCTACAACGAACGTGCTTTTCAAAATGCCATTTCGGTGTTCATGCGGTCAAACAACAACGCTGTCGACAATGACATAGAAGCTCTTTCAACTTATTGGCTTGCTGAGGCTATGTTTGAGGTAAGGAAGTTTGGCGAGTCGGTAGAAAACTTCGAAAAATTCTTAGCCATGCAGGCTGCAAAAAAGACAGACGTCTACAACTTTGCTAATTACGCTCTGGCTTATGCCGCCTTTGAGCACGAAAGTTATGGTAAGGCAGCCAATTACTTCAACCGTTTTATTCAGAGTAATGAGCGTGATCGCAATACCATTAATGACGCAATCATCAGGCTTGCCGATTCTTACTTTGTATTAAAAGATTACGGCAGTGCACTCACTAATTATAATAAGATCATTGCGTCAAACGCTCCGGGTGGAGATTATGCGTTATTCCAAAGGGGGATGATCCAGGGATTACAAACTCAGAACGACGCTAAAATTGCGACCCATCAATCACTGTTGAGTCAGTATCCTAAATCTAATTATGCAGATGATGCAGGTTTTGAGATTGCCTATACCTACTTCGTAAAGGGTGACTTCGAAAAATCTAAAACTGATCTTACCGCCCTTATCGAAAAATATCCCCGAAGCAGTTATGTGCCGCGTGCTTTGGTAACCATCGGCTTAGTATACTACAACCAGGATCAGGATGAACCTGCATTGGAAACCTTTAAACGGGTGGTTAATGAGTATTCTACCACCGATGAGGCAAAACAGGCCATGGAATCCATCAAAAACATTTATCTAGATAAATCAGATGCCGACGGTTACTTAACTTATGCGAACAGTACGGGAATCGGCAACTTAAGCACTGCAGAACAAGACAATCTCACTTTTCAGGCAGCAAACAACCGCTTCCTGAAAGGTGACTATATCGGAACTTTTGATGCTGTACATGCATACTTTGATAAATTTCCGAAAGCAATTCACGAGAAGCACGCAAAGTTTATTCGGGCTGAAAGCCTTGTAAGGCTAAATCGTCCTGATGAAGCGATCGCAGATTATGAATTTATTCTTAACGACTGGACCAGTGAATTTACAGAACGGGCTCTAATAAGCATCTCGAAAATATACCTTAAGCAGAAGAAGTACAATGAAGCTATTGTACATCTTAAAAAGCTTGAAATAACTTCAGAATATAAAGCCAATTACGGCTTTGCTGTCAATAATTTGATGGAAGCATATTCGAATATCGACATGCCTGATGAAACTTTGAAGTACGTTTCGTTGATCAAGGCATCTGCAACAGCCTCTGAAGAAGATAAATTAAGAGCAGGCCTGTATGCCGGCAAAGCGAACCTAATGAAAGGTGACACCACTGCAGCTGTCAAAGATTTCACAGATGTTGCCGAAAAAACAAAAACAGTTGCAGGTGCCGAAGCTAAGTTCAATGTAGCCAACCTTCAGTATTTAAAGGGTGATTATAAAACATCGTTAAAGACTGCTTTTGACCTTACCAATAAAATGCCTTCACACGATTACTGGGTAGCAAAAACTTTCATTCTTATTGCCGATAACTATACCGCCATGAATGATAACTTCCAGGCTAAAAGTACCCTTCAGAGTATTGTTGAAAATTACGAAGGTAAAGAGGAAGATATTCTTCCGGTAGCGAAAGAGAAACTGGAAAAATTGAATACAAAGAATTAAATGTTTGATCAACCAGGAGAATCTCATTTTGCCTGTTAGACGTCATAAAAAATTAGATAATGAATTTAAAACGATCATATTTAAAACCTTCAATTGCTGCTTGCCTGATACTCTTTTCATTTTCATCACTTGCCCAGGTAACGGAAACTCCGAAAAAAGAAACGGACAAGCCTAGTATCGCTGAGGAAATTGAGGTAGTCAGACCTTATAAGCCTATTCTTGCCGAAGCAGTTAAAATTCGCCGCAGTCCTGACTTGAACGACAACAAGCCCTTTAAGCCTGTTCTTACATACACTATCCTGGACAAAAAACTAGAGCTGAACTCAAACATCAAAGAACTTCAGGCACAAAAATTGGCGGATGAACAACAAGCGACTCTTTTAAATAATTACATAAAGATTGGTGCTGGGAACTTGAATACCGGTTTAGGTGAGGTTTATCTGAATACCGGACAAGATGAGGCCTTACAGGCGGGGATGTTTATAAAACATCTGGCTCAGCAGGGAAGTGTAAATAAGCAACAATTTTCAGAACAACAGATCTCTGGTTTTGGAAGAAGCATTGGTACCGATAGAACCTACGCAGGAAAGCTGGCCTATAACCGACGGTCAACGTATTTCTATGGTTTCAACCCCGCCTTACCTGCTCCAACTGGTGATCCCATAAGACAACGTTTTAACCTTGTTGAAGGAGAGGCAGAAATGCTGAGCAATTTTACCGAAGATCCTGAGATCGCTAATTATGCAGTGAAAGTGAATGGCTATTTATTTGGCAATAAGGATCAGGGACGTGAGAACTCATTTATTTTAAGTGGATATGTAACGCGTCCGCTTGGTAATTTCGATATTGGAATTGGTGCGTCTGCTGACTATACTGGTGTAAAAGATTCATTATATGATATTCGTAACAATATATTACGCGCAAACCCTTACATCAAGTATAAGGGTAAAGGTTTTATATTAAACCTCGGTTTAAACCTGGTTCATGAATTTGGAGCAGAAAGCCGCACGAACTTATTTCCTGCAGTTTCTGCAGAAATCCCCATTGCGGCAGAGTACGCAGTGCTGTTTGCGGGTCTTAATGGTGATGTGTTAAAGACAACCCTGAAAGATCTTACTTATGAGAACCCTTACCTTGGTACAGATTACCTTTTAAAAAATGCTTTAGAAAGGATGAATTTCTATGGCGGAGTTAAAGGTAATGCTGGTGCAGGCTTTGGCTTTAAGGCGATGGCCTATTTTAAGAGAATTGAAGATCTGCCACTCTTTGTAAATGACCCTTTTAATGTGAGCCGTTTTAATGTTGTGTATGATGAAGGCACCAGCGACATCTTAGGCTTTGAAGGTGAACTAACTTTTAAAGCTTCAGATATCATTGACATAACCGGGAAAGCTGAAGCCGCAAGTTATAAAATGGCAACCGAACAGGAGGCCTGGTTTAAACCGGTTTTACGTTTAAGCTCCAACCTGAGAGCTAAAATCAACGAAAAACTGAGCATTGATGCGGAAATTTTCTTGAATGGCGAAAGCAATGCTAAAACGATCACCTTTGATCCCATGCCAGTTGAGAATTACGAACTGATAAAAAGCTATGCTGATTTCAGTGCCGGCGGCGAGTACAGGATCAATAATAAACTAGGCGTATATCTGCGTGCGAATAACATTTTCGGCAAGTCCAACCAACAGTATCTGTATTATCAAAAGCTAGGTTTTAATATCCTGGGTGGGTTCAACTACTCATTCTGATTTGTTTGCCCGATTTTGGAATTATAAATTATCTTTACCCGAATGGACATTGCCCCCTATATCGCGGATCTCCTGCGCCAGCATGATGAGGTAAATGTGCCTTCTTTAGGAACATTCAGCAAAAAGCAGAAGAGCGGATTTTATGACCTTGAAAGACAAACATTCTTTCCGCCTTCGCATGGGCTAGTGTACAAAACGGCTGATGATAATAGCCTTCTTGCAAGCTATATCAGTGTAAAGAAAAATATCTCTCTAAGTACCTCCAATTACTTTATAGAAAAGTTCGTTGCTCAGATTAAATCGCTGGTAACTACTCAAGGCCAGGCAGAGATTGAATCACTGGGAATTCTAAAGAAATCGAAAGATGGCTATATATTCATAGATATTCTGAACTTCGATGATCAGGGTGAATACTTCGGCCTTCAGCCTGTTAAAGAATTGAAAACCGTTGCAGACGAACAGGTTGCTCTAACTACGCCGGAGTCCAATGTCACCGAAGAAATAAAAGCTGAAAGTCCAACTATTGCTGCCCCTGTTTCAAAGGAAGTAATAATCGAAGGAAGAAAAGTAAGCACAGCAAGTAAGATCCTGTTGGTAGCCGCCTCGTTAATCCTGATCAGCATTATCACATACCTTGTAAATCCTAAACTTTTCGAATCTTTTAGACAGGAAACTAGTATCCCTGACCGTAAAATTCCTGCAAAGAAGCCTGTTCAGGCAACCGTTCCAAAATCGTTTGAAGATTCGCTTGCTGAAGCTGACACTATTTACCAGGAGCTTACTAAACAAGGTTTTGATGTCGAAAAACCGAGAGATACCCTTGAAGTTACTACTCAGGCAACAGCCACCCCTGCAGCCCTACCGGCAGTATCATTTGAAATCATTGGAGCAGCATTCGCCCGTCGGTCAGAGGCAGAAACCTATGTAAAGCTGATGAAAAGCAAGGGAGTTTACGCTAAAATTGTCGACGAGATGCCTGGCTCCAAGTTAAAGATCAGCCTGGGCACTTTCAATGATGAAGACTCCGCAAAAAAAGAATTAACCAGAGTACAAAAAGAACTAAATAAAGACGCCTGGATTGCCCGGGTTAAACCAAAGAAAACCAATTAACAATGATGTTTTTATTACAAGCTGATACCCTTACACCAATTACAGACAGCGCCGCTGCAGCTCTTAACGTAGTAGCCCCACAGGGCGAGGAATTACGATTTATTGATTTACTTTTTAAAGGGGGCTGGGTAATGCTTCCGCTGGCTTTACTTGCTTTTATCGGGTTGGTGATCTTTGTTGAAAGATATCTGACCATCCGCAAAGCCTCATCCGATGAGTCAAACCTGATGCAACAAGTTAAACAAAGTGTCATATCAGGGAAACTTGATTCCGCAATTGCCATTTGCCGCAACAGCAATACGCCACTTGGAAGGATGCTCCAAAAAGGTTTGCTTCGTATTGGGCGTCCGATAAAAGATATTGAAGGAGCCATAGAGAATGTTGGGAAATTGGAGGTATCTAAATTGGAGAAAAATATAAGCATTCTTGGAATTATTGCCGGTATTGCTCCCATGTTAGGTTTCGTAGGAACTATTATTGGGGTAATTACAATCTTTCATGATGTTTCTTTAAAAGGAATTATTGAGATCGGTACAATATCCGGAGGTCTTTATACCAAGATGATCACCTCAGCAACTGGATTGATTATAGGTATTATAGCCTATGTACTTTACCATATACTAAACATTATGGTTGACAGAATAATCCTGCGAATGGAAACTGACGCCATCGAGTTTATCGATCTATTGGAAGAACCAGGCAAATAGTTTGTCAGCTAAAACCTAACTCCTAATAGCTAACACCTTAAATACATGAATCTTAGAAAAAGAAGTAGAAGGCCTGCGGTTGAAGTGCATACATCAGCATTGAACGATATAATGTTCTTTCTGCTGTTATTCTTTTTGCTGGCCTCCGCAGTAGTTAACCCGAACGTTGTCAAGTTATTTCTACCACGATCCAGTTCGGGACAAGCGGTGCCACAAAAGACGATCAATGTCTCTATTACCAAAGACCTGGAGTATTTTGTAGAGAAGGAGAAAGTACCTGTCGATCAATTATACCAACGTATTGAAACTTATCAAAAAGTTTCCCCTGATATGACCGTCATTTTATTCGCCGACCGTACGATTGCTATAGAGAATGTCGTTGAATTGACAGACATCGCCAACAAATTGAAAATCAAACTTGTTTTAGCTACAGAAACAAAAAAATAATGTATTACGGCAGACAAGAAGAAGAGAATAATTATCCAAAAGCATTTGCCATATCCACAGTTATTATGGCTGGCTTGCTTGCGCTTAGTTTCTTTATTATAGCCAGCCGGGCAATGCCGCCGGAAGAAGTAGGCACTGGAGGAATCATTGTAAATTATGGCACTTCTGTAATCGGTATGGGCGATGATTATATGAGTGTGGACGAGCCTTCTGTTGCGCCTGATGCAAATAATACTCCACCTGATAAAGTTATCACCGAACCCACGCCTTCCAATACGCCCGCTTCTGAAGTTACTGATAAATCTATTGTCACTCAGGACGCAGAGGATGCTCCCGAAATTGTAAGCAGTGAAAAGAGCAAGGCTAACAATCCATCAGTGAGCACACCCGCCAAAGAGAGCAAGCCAACCGTAAACCAAAATGCGCTATATAAAGGAAAAAAGAATGATGGAACCGGCAAGGGTGATGGTACCGGTGATGTAGCCGGAAACCAGGGCGATAAGGATGGCGACCCGCTTTCTCCTAACTATGGTGAAGGAGGTTCGGGCAATGGAGGTGTTAGTCTTACCTTAGCCAATCGCCGTTTTTTAAGCACACCAATTATTGACGACAAAGGCCAAAGCTCCGGCAAAATTGCAGTAGAGATTCGAGTAGATAAGACCGGTGAAGTGGTTTTCGCTCGTGCAGGTGCGCGAGGTACTACCCTATCAGACCTTGCACTCTGGCGTAAATGCGAAGCTGCCGTTTTAGGTGCAAAGCTTAATCGTTTGGAATCTGCTCCTGATGTGCAAATTGGGGTCGTTATGTTCAATTTCAAGGTGAAATAAGCGGTGTTTTATTTCCCTCTGCTGAATTTTATAAGCAATCGCGTTGATTCATAAAAGTGTTTCCCAGCACTTTATAGACAACGATATAACAAAAAACCAGAAGTTTCTTAATTAGTAAAAGAATGTTGTACTTTTCACAATATTCCTACCATGAAAATAAGATACTTCCTTTTACTAGCGGTTATCTTCAGTTGCAGCTCCGCATTTGCTCAAAAGATCAGTTATGAGAAAACGTTTGAAAAAGCTTTAGCGAAGTCTAAAGCTGAAAACAAACCGCTCTTTCTATTTATCGATTTAACACCGCCGGCAGGAGTTACAAATTACCTGGCCGGTTTCAATACTCCGGAGGTCAGCTCACTATATAACGAGCATTTCATAAATTTCCGCACAGAGCGCGAAGATCAGGCTGAGTCTTTTCCCTTAATTAAAACATATAGCATAACCAGATTCCCAGCCTTCATTTTTATTGATAGTCAGGGCGGACTAATCTTTAATGATTTCGGCAATTCCCTAACTTCAATTAAATATATTGACATGGCCCAACGGGCAATTAATGAGAGCAAAGGAAAATCACTGATAGATTTTGATAATGAGTATGCCTCCGGTAAGAAGGACTCAACTTTTCTAAGGGAATATATTCTGAAAAGGCGCAACGCTGGAATAACAGATAACGCAGACCTCATCGAGGAATATATTCAATACCTATTAATAAGCGATTTGGACCATTATAGTAAAGTTATGTTTATTCTTGAAGCAGGCCCCACTGCTGATAGTAAAGCCTACAAGCTTGCATATACCAACAAATCGATAGTTGACAGCATCTACAAAACAGAGCCGCTCGCGAAACGAACATTTGTGAATAACACAATCATCAACAATTCTATGGCTGAGGCGATAAAATTGAAGAGCATTCATAAACTACATAATGTAGCAAACTTTGTAAGAACCACCTGGGGACAAGATTATCAGCAGGGCCAAAAGAATTCCGTATTAAAATATTTACAGTATTACCAGGCAGTAAATGATACAAGCCAGTATTTGATGGCCGCCAGTAACTACTACGAGCAAAACTATATGCATATCAGCGCTGATTCTATCAAAAGAACTGATATTAAAAAAATGGAGGATGCCCGAAGTGCTGCACTGAAAGACGCTCCTGCAAATCCCGGCAAAGATGGCATTAGAAGCTTTGCAGTCATGCAATCAAAAAATGCCTTCTCCGGCGAGCTGAATAACGGCGCATTCAGCATTTATCAAACAGGAACCAAAAATGCAAAATACCTGACAACAGCGATGCTCTGGAGCAAAAGATCAATTGAACTAGATCCAAAGGCTGCTTATTATGATACTCTGGCACATCTGCTCTACAGGTTAGGATTTCATAACGAAGCCACAGCGACTCAGAAAAAGGCCATAGAGCTTGCAAAAGCAGAAAAACGAAGCTATAAGAACCTGCAGGATGAGTTAACGAAAATGGAGAATAAATCGCTATAGTTGCGAGTCCCATCTGCTAGAAAGGTTTTTTGCCGGCAGGCTCTGCTAGTCTTTAACGAGCCCCTTTCGTAAGGGCTCACTGTCCCAACCGCTGTCTCTTTCCAGGATTTCTTCATCTTTCAAATCCCGCAAGATCATCTCTTCAAGCTCGACGATCTGCTCTTTCGCTACACTGATATATGAGTTCTCGTCGTTCCGATACCTCATCAGTTCGCTAAGAGATTTCTCGTCATGCTTTAAGAATATTTTAGCAGCCCGTTCCGTTTGATAAGCTCTGAAGCCAAGCATTTTCAGAGCATCGGCACCTAGTCTTATCGAAGAATCTAAAGTTTCACGGTAAATATAATCGACGCCTGCCTCCTTCAAATCATAAGAGTCGTTCCGATCGTAAGCTCGTGAAAGGATCTTTAAATGAGGGAACGACTTTTTCACCAGCGCTACCATCTCCAAGCACTGTTCAGGAGTGTCCATAGCTATGATGATCATCTTAGCCTTCTCGGCACCGGCGGCCTTCATGAGATCAAAACGTGAAGCATCTCCGTAATAAACGTTATAACCAAACTTCCGCAGCAAGTCTACCCTATCGGAGTCGTTGTCCAAAATGGTTGCAGAAACGCCGTTGGCCTTCAAAAATCGTCCTACTATATTACCGTATCTTCCGAATCCGGCAATAATTACCGGCTGTTCACCATGAATCTCGTCGGTAACTCTTTCAGTCTCTTTAGATAAGAATCGAGGAAGGATCTGTCTTTCATTCAATAGGAAAAGAAGGGGTGTAAAAAACATACTCAGAGCAACCACGGCAATTAAGAGGCTCACTACATTAACATCTATCAAGCCATAGGGTGCTGTAAAAGCGAAAAGAACAAATGCAAACTCACCCATCTGCGACAGAGAGACAGCGAATATCATATTCTGATCGCCCTTAAGGCCGAAGAATTTACCAAGCCCGAATAATATTACCCCTTTAACCAACATCAATCCTGTCACGAGTGCTAAAACCGTAAAAGGATTAGATTTGATAATGTTAAAATCAATTGTTGAGCCTACGGATATAAAGAAAAGTCCCAGAAACAAACCTTTAAAGGGGTCAATATCACTTTCTAATTCATGCCGGTATTCACTATTCGCCAGCACAACACCAGCCAGGAAAGTTCCCAGTGCTGGACTTAACCCCACTACGACCATCAGTTCGGCAATAGCAAAAATCATTAGCAAAGCGGTAGCCATAAATAATTCTCTTTGCCTGGTTTTGGCCACCCAACTGAACATTGGCCCTACAAGGTAACGTCCGGCTACTATAATTCCTCCAATGGCCCCCAATACAACGAGAGCTTGCTGCCAGCCATTCAAATGACTTATGAGGTTGTCGGTATCTGATACAGTAATTTCACCGGCCAATAATGGAAACAAGGCGAGCAGGGGGATCACCGCTATATCCTGCGACAAGAGAACAGCAAATGCAGATCGGCCGGATGAAGTTTTGAGCAGGCTCTTCTCGCTTAACGTTTGCATAACGATGGCGGTAGAACTCAAGGAAAGGATGCCCCCAATTGCCAGTGACGCCTGCCAGGATTGCCCGAGGAAAAATGCAATACTTCCAATAACAGTCATAGTGATAAGTATTTGCATTCCTCCCAGCCCAATGATGAGCTTGCGCATACGCCAGAGCAAGTTAGGTTCTAGCTCAAGGCCGATCACAAAAAGCATCATCACTACCCCAAACTCAGCCACATGCATCAGCTCCTTTCCTTCTTTGCCTACAAATCCCATTACAAAAGGACCGATCACTACTCCCGCAATCAGGTAGCCTAATACAGTTCCGAAGCCCAGCCGTTTGGCGAGGTTTACCCCAATAATAGCGGCGGCAAGGTATACGACAGCTTGAAATAAAAATTCGTCCTTATCCATCCTATAAACTGTAAGGCTTATTAATCAGATCGTTCATATATTTTGCTTTTACCAGGTCGTCCTCCTCAAAAATTCCCTGACTTAAGCCCAAAATGACTTTCAAATAATCTTCTGCAAAAGTCTGTATTTCACTGGAATTTAATAAATGGGAATTGTGTACTACAAAAGGTGGATAATAAGTCATCCTGCATAAAAAAGCGGTTTGATCCATAGGTGCTAAGAGTTCGGCTATTGTATACCGGTTATGTCCCTCTCTTTGATAGGCAGCGAACCCACCGCCCGTTGTAATGGTATTAAAGATCTTTTTATTACGCAGGTGTGTACCTTTTACACCGTACGCCCACCCATACTCCAGCACAAGATCCATCCACTGCTTTAATAGCGGTGGAAAACTGTACCAGTAAAAAGGATGATGAAGTACTATGATGTCATTCTTCAAGAGCAGGCTTTTCTCATAGTTTATGTCAATATCAAAATCAGGATACTCCTCGTAAATATCATGAATAGTGATATTTTCCAAATTACTGACCTCATCGATTAATGCTCTATTGACCCGCGACTTCTCGTATGCCGGATGTGCAAATAATATCATTATGGAAAGCATATCACAAAGTAGAAAAACTATAAGATATTTGGTCTAAATAAAGGTGATATAAACAGGTTGGGATGAATTTAACCTTCAGCTAATATTTTCGCGTGTTCATATTCAAACACTCTGGTTGGATGACTCCTGGGACTAGCAATATTTAATGAAAGCAAATTTTTTCAGGAGCAATTTAAACAGAAAATGGCCCTAATAATTCATTAGGCAGGCTTTATTCAGACCTCCTCCGTGTCTTGCCGCTAAATTAGCGGCAAGACACGCACATGAACCGAAGAATACCTGAGTGAAGACCCATCTTGAGCAGTATTTTATGAAGTTAAGACGCATCAACTATATTCTGTAAACTATTAACTTTAAAGAAAAGTTACTCCCTCAGATCTTCAAAAGTATGTAGAAATTCAAGTAATGGAAGTTTACTGCAGAATATACATGGAGTAAAGTTAGAACAAAAAATTCTATAAATTCGTGGCGGAAAATGATGACTTATCAGCAAACCATTGAGTATTTGTACTCCCGGCTTCCTATGTTTAGCAGCCAGGGGCAATCAGCAATTAAGCCAGGGCTGGAAAATATTATCCAGTTTTGCGAATTACTAGATAACCCTCATCGCAAATTCAAATCGATACACGTGGGTGGCACCAACGGAAAGGGGTCAACTTCGCATATGCTTGCTGCGATACTGCAGATTGCGGGATACAAAACCGGCTTATATACGTCACCCCATCTTCGCGACTTTCGGGAAAGGATCCGAATCAACGGTGAGATGATCAGCGAGGCAGAGGTCACTTTATTTATTGAGGAACATAAAGCCAGCATTGAACAGATCGAGCCTTCTTTCTTTGAAACTACTGTAGCTCTTGCCTTTGATCACTTCATGAAGCACGCCGTGGAAGTGGCGGTAATTGAAGTTGGTTTGGGTGGTCGTTTAGACTCTACCAACATTATACGACCAGAACTGTCCGTAATCACAAATATAGGGCTGGATCATGTAAATATTCTTGGAGAAACTTTGCAGTTAATTGCGGCTGAAAAGGCTGGCATCATAAAGTCAGAAGTGCCGGTGGTAATTGGTGAACGGCAGCAAGAGATAGCTGACTTTTTCATCCGCACCGCGGCGGAATGTGGTTCAAGGATTGTTTTCGCTTCCGACGAGTGGGAAATTAAAAAAAATAACGAGGATTTAAATGAACACAACGCCAGGCAGCCGATAGTCAATTTGCTTGATGTTACAGTTTTCCCAAAACTAGCTAATCACCTAATGATTAAGTCTTTAAATTCGCCGCAATCTTTTAAATATTCCCTGGATCTAACGGGTTACTATCAGCTCAAAAATCTGGCAACCGTCCTAAGCTCTGTTGAACAGTTGCGTTTGAAAGGATTTAAGATTAGTGATGACGATATTGAAAGCGCTTTAGAGAGGGTCACGGCAATTACCGGCTTGATGGGACGCTGGCAAACTTTAAGCACCAAACCTCTTATTATCTGCGATACGGGCCATAATGTGGATGGCATCCGGGAAGTACTTAAAAACATTAACGCTACCCCTTTTGATCACCTACATATGGTAATCGGTATGGTAAAGGATAAGGATATCACCAAGGTGCTGAAATTACTTCCTCAAAAAGCAACCTATTATTTTTGTCAGCCGCAAATTGCACGGGCAAAGGATGCAGATGACTTAAGACTTGACGCTGGAGAAGCAGGTTTAATCGGAAATGCTTACCAATCGGTTAAACAGGCACTGGAAGCCGCTAAAATAAACGCCGGCTCAAATGACCTGATTTTTGTTGGAGGAAGTACTTTTGTGGTTGCCGAAATTGTCTGAAAAGAAGTAGCTTATTGAACACTTAATATCGAAGGATCATTTCCTTCTCACTGCCGTTACCCTGGTACCTTCACTTGTCATCGTCTCGAATACAATTTCATTTTCAGATAACTTGCTAACCAGGAATGGAAATTCCCGTTCACTGCCATCCGGAAGATCCTCCTTATAGCGGATCATTCTGCCTTCAATACGGTACGTACCTGATGACAACCTCTTACCTCCCCAGAAGATATTGAGTTGATTCCCTTTTAAAAACTGAATATATGGTTTTGCTTTTCTTAGATCTTCCACTGTGGTACTATCTTCCGATCCGGGATTCAAGCTTTTAATTTCAATATAGTCCCAGTCTCCAACTAACTTCTCCTGATTAAGAGTAAAAGTGCAAGCTCCGAGGATCAGTAAACAGCAACATACAAAGGTTAAGGTTTTCATCCGCCAAAGATATTTAAAAAATGAAGCGTTAAAAATGTCTCTCTGGGTTGAAACTGGTTTAAGGTAAACTATCGTCTAACTGGTCTGGTATACTATTAGACCGTGTTTTCTCATTAAAATTTGTAATTTTTTATTGTTCTTTTGCGTAAATTTATTCTGTCATAATTTAGAGCCTGGTTTGTAAAATTTAAACTGGCAGTCATGATAGAAGAAATTACTCCTGCTTCTGCACCTCACCGCGGATTAAAAATACTTTCTCCAGAAACTTCTGTTACAAGTAAATTACCTGCGATTGACAGCCACATTTCGTTTCTACCTTTTGTTAACTTTTTAAAAGATAAATTGGCTACTACTTCGGGAACAAGGGCTGACTTCTACAGATACCTTATTCAGAAGTTTGAGGAAGAGCCAGCGCTATTAAAGAAGGTTGGAAACATCCATCAACTTGATGATCATGAAGAGCTTCTGGAATTTCTTTCAACCGCTATCTTCCCAGTAGTATGCGAGGAAAGTGAAACCAATTTTACACTCTCTGCTCCGTATAACTTCAATATCTTCTCATATTCCGAATCATTCAAAAAACTTTTTATTGATCCGGAAAAAGAGCATTTTCAGTTGCCAGAAGAAATATCTGAAGAGCATTTACGGGAAGCACAGTGTGCGATGATCTATGATCATGTGCTGGAAAAATATTACGGCATAAAGCTCAATGAAAGCCCCGAACTAGTTTTCCCGGTGAGGGATCCGAAAAGTGGTATGAAGCGCTATTTCAAGATGCGTTATGACCGTCGTTTTATCGATCTGAATTTAAAGGGGAAACTTCCGCCTATTCAGGATTGCGCTGTGTGCTTAAATACGTTCAGAATACTTGACCTGGAGCAGCAGTTAAAAACTATGCCGCTGGAGTTGTTCGAAGCGGAAGGGTTTGCGGTATGGGTGGCAGAGGATGTTACAACAGCTGAATCTTTGGAGCAAATGAAAAAGATATTGCTGGTGCCGCACGAGTGTGACGCGGCTACGGTAAAGGATTTAAAGAAAGCGATACAGGCCCTGATCGGTTTAAATGATATCGAAATTGGCTTGATGCCTTTTTTTAAAATCAACGATAGCTTTTTACTGAATGAAGATTGTACCCGACAAAGCCTGGCAGGGAAACACTGGCGGGCGAATGACGAACAAAGCATACTGACATTCCGGAAGTTTATAGATTTTCAAAAGGTGAATCAGGAGCCTATGCCGATCACTAATTTGGACGAAAGTTTACTGAACTTTGCTCCATTCCTCAAACCTCTATATCAGGAAGGTATCAGAAGCTATATATACTACCCGATGCAAAACAGTGATGGATTGCTTGGTATGTTGGAAATAGCTTCAAAAACGCCAAATCTATTTACTCAGCAGGTGATGGCCCGTATAGAACCAGCTATTCCGTTAATATCACTCGCCATGCTTAAGAGCCGGGATGCTTTCGATAACCGAATTGAAAGGTTAGTTAAAGAAAAATTTACAGCCCTGCAGCCAGCGGTAGAATGGAAATTCTCTGAAGTGGCCTGGAATTACCTTCAAACAAAGGAACCCACGGCCGAAACTGGTAAAATATTTTTTGAAAACGTGTTTCCCTTGTTCGGTGCTGTGGATATTCGTAACTCTTCTATAGAAAGGAGTTTTGCGATACAAAAGGATTTTAAAGAACATCTAAACTTAGTAGACCGGACACTAGATGAATTGCAAAAGTACATCCATCTAACCTTGCTGGAAGAATTGCAGTTTAAGAATCAGAGGTTTCAGAAAGCCATCGAAGATATACTACTTCCGGAGGACGAGGTACACCTTACCGACTTTCTGATGAACGAGGTAGCTCCGGTATTCCTGCATCTCCAAAAAAGTAGTGGCGAAATATCGGGAATAGTTGATGAGTACTTCCGGATAGAAAAGAACTGCGACGGTCTGCTTTATCATTATCGTAACGAATACGAGGAAACCATGAACCTCATCAACCAGACGGTTAGCCGCTACCTTGATAAACAAGACGAAAAGTTACAATTATCATATCCTCACTATTTCGAGAAATACCAGACTGATGGTGTGGAGTATAACATATACATCGGTCAGTCAATGGCTCCAGACCGCCCTTTTGATCTTTTATACCTCAAAAATATTCGTTTAGGACAGTTGCAGGCTATGGCAGAGATTGCAAGAATAACAAATCAGCAGTTGCCGGAGTTTAAGGTGCCCTTACAGACAACTCAGCAAATACTTATTTATAATAAGCCGATATCCATCAACTTCCGGAAGGATGAACGGCGATTTGACGTAGAGGGCTCTACTAACATCCGCTATGAAGTAATGAAGAAAAGAATTGACAAAGCATGTATTAAAGATACTCACGAACGACTGACCCAGCCCGGTAAAATTGCAATGGTTTACAGCAATCAAAAAGAAGCTTTTGAGTATGAAGAATACATTCATTTTCTTCAAAGCAAGGGACTTTTAAAACAAGGGATTGAATATATAGATCTTGAGGAAATGCAGGGTGTGACCGGCTTAAAAGGCATGCGGGTTGAAGTAAATTTAGATTGATTTTACCATTCTAGCGAGTTTACCATAATGGAAATTAAGTGATATAATAACCTGCTAAATGAGAGATATCAAATAAAATACATTAGATTTATATAGCAAGTTTGAATCATTTTTTATCATTTATCTGATTAACTCGACTCTTCTGCCAGATCCCCCCTTCGTGCTTATCATCCAACACCGTAACGTTTAGATTTTGCTGCTGCGTGTTCTCATTTCTAAGCTACTATTTTAAGAAGTTGCTATATCAGATTATTGAGTCCGAACAAAACAATCAAATTACTATAAACAACATCATCATGAAAAAAGCAACAGTTTCAATCATCAGCCTGGTGATACTATGTCTGATGGTAACCAGGGTTTCGGCACAAATAGAGTTGCCGGAAGTAAAAATTACCGGGATTCGCAATGTCCCCGTGAAAGTAGATGAGGCCTTCAAAAGTACTTTTAAGGATGGACAAGATCCGGTTTGGTACGCCGCAAATAAAAATTTCCTTGTCAAATTCATTAACAATGACATGAGAAACAATGCTTTATTCCGCAAAAACGGAAATATGATCTATAATATCAGCTACGGCTATGGAAAAGATCTTCCGGATAATGTAAGTACTCTTGTTAAAAACAAATATGACGATTACAATGTAGTTGTTGCCTTTAATGTTAAACAAGACAACCGAGATGTCTGGATTGTGAATCTGGAGAATGAAAAGAACAACGTTACAGCCAGAGTGGAAGATGGTGTATTGAATGAAGCTTCGAGGAGCAGAAAAAGATGAAAGGTTACTATAGATATAAAAAGCACCTGCATATCGTATGAGCAGGTGCTTTTTTAGAAAAGTAATTTTAGTTCTGCGGACGCTTATTACCTAACTTCCTCCATAGAAAATAAACGGGTATGCCGAGCAAAACAATAAGCAGTCCCCTTCCGCAGGTTGAAGGTTTGTAAATGAGCAGTACGGTACAAATAGCTCCTGCCAGAAGAATATATAGTGCTGGTAGTACGGGGTATCCTACGGCTTTATACGGACGATAAGCATCGGGTCTGGTCTTCCTTAGAATAAACAGACCAATAATGGTCACCATATAAAATAACAAGGATGAGAAAGTACAATAGTCTAGTAAATCGCCATAGGTACCTGACAGACATAATATAGAAGCCCATATTCCCTGGATGATCAGGGCAAATCCAGGCACATCGTTTTTATTCAGGGTGCCTGCTTTTTTAAAAAATACGCCATCTTTAGCCATAGCATAATATAAGCGGGCTCCAGAAAGTATTAGACCGTTGTTACAGCCGAAAGTTGAAATCATGATGAGAATAGCCATGATGATTACAGCGGCACTACCAAATATAGTAGCTATAGCAGCCGTTCCCACCCTGTCATCAGTAGCAAACATAATTCCGCGGCTCATTACGTCGTCACCACCAGGTGTGCCCATTACAGGTAGCAGCATCAGGTAGGCTACGTTAGCCAGAACATAAAGCACCGTCACGATCAGCGTTCCGAAGAATAAACTAAGTGGAATATTGCGTTGCGGGTCTTTTACTTCACCTGCCGTATAAGTAATGTTATTCCATGCATCGCTGCTGAACAAAGATCCAACCATAGCAGCACCAATAGCCCCCCATAAAACAATTCCGCTTAAATCTTTAGTACTCACGGTACCATCCGCATTGCCAACGGTTTGATAGGGTGTCCAGAAGTCAGTCATATTTGCAATAATTGCTTCGCCATTCAAGCCAAAATAAATCCCCAGAACTATCAGCCCGAGAAGAGATACAATTTTAGCGAGTGTGAATGTGGTTTGAATGATTTTTGCATTCCTGATACCCTGAAGATTTACATATGTTAGGAAAACAATTAGCAGAATAGCTAATAACTGCTGAGAGCTGAATTGCAAGAAACCCAGATCAGCAAGTATGATTTTAGGCCCGATAATGTCAGGTAGTAAAACGCCGGTAAATTTTGCAAAAGCTATGGCTACGGCAGCGATAACCCCGGTTTGAATCACCATAAAAACTGTCCAGCCAAACAGGAATCCGACTAACGGGCTATAGGCTTCCCGAAGATAAATATATTGACCGCCGGCTTTGGGCATCATGCCAGCAAGCTCTCCGTAACTTAGCGCAGCAATCAGGGTAATGACACCGGTTATAAGCCAGATCAGCAAAATATATCCAGGTGAGCCAACGGATCGGGCGATATCAGCGGTAACAATAAAGATTCCCGAGCCGATCATAGATCCGGCTACGATCATGGTGGAGTCGAGCAGGCCCAGCTCACGCTTCATGCCGGTTTGTTCTAATACTTGATTCATTAATTGGTGGTTAGGTGGTTAGTTTATTGCGTGGATAGTTGTTAGATTCAGTCTCGGTCTTTAAGAGTAATTTTAGCGGTAATTTAGTTGGTGTTAGCCATCAATTATTGAGAATTTGCTTAACCCATTGTTTCGTTTAGTTGGTGTTAGCCATCAATTATTGAGAATTTGCTTAACCCATTGTTTCGTTTAACAGCTGGTACCTTCTAAATATTCCATGATTGGCCGCTAAAGTATTTATAAAACTCGCATTAAAAAATTATCGCCGGCGTCGCAACGCTATTTTTTGTTAATCATTACTTTGCGAAACAAAAATCATTAAAACGTGACAATAAAATTTGTTTCCTGAATTAACGCTGTTATTTTTGGTAAGTTACGCTCGTGACTGTTTCAGTAATTCGGGCTCACCCTAATCAATAACCTAACCTTAAACCACTTTATGGAATTTTTACAAGACAATTTAATTTACTGTATTCCCCTCATGGGAATTATCGGCATCGTGGTGATGGCCTTTAAATCTGCGTGGGTGGTAAAACAAGATGCAGGTGATGAGAACATGCAGCAACTATCCGGCTATATTGCCGATGGTGCTATGGCATTTTTAAAAGCAGAATGGAAGGTGCTATCTTACTTTGCCGCCATTGCGGCAGTATTACTGGCCTATTCCGGCACACTGATAGAAACCTCAAGTTGGGTAATCGCCATTTCTTTCCTTATAGGCGCCTTTACCTCGGCGTTTGCCGGATACATAGGGATGCGTATAGCCACCAAGGCCAATGTTCGCACCACTCAGGCTGCCCGTAGTAGTCTGGCCAAAGCACTGCAAGTGTCGTTTACAGCGGGCAGTGTTATGGGTATAGGTGTTGCAGGTCTTGCAGTTTTAGGATTGGGGTCTCTGTTCATTGTATTTTACCAGATGTACGTAGTTAGTGTAACTGGTGCTACGGTTAACGGGGTCGAAATGGTTAAAGCTCTTGAAGTATTAGCCGGATTCTCCCTCGGAGCTGAATCTATTGCACTCTTTGCCCGTGTTGGTGGTGGTATCTATACCAAGGCTGCCGACGTAGGCGCCGACCTGGTGGGTAAGGTCGAAGCGGGAATTCCAGAGGACGATGTTCGTAACCCTGCTACAATAGCTGATAACGTTGGTGATAACGTAGGTGATGTTGCAGGTATGGGAGCCGATTTATTTGGCTCATATGTCGCAACTATACTAGCTACCATGATATTGGGCCGCGAAATAGCATCGAACGATAATTTTGGTGGCATTGCCCCTATCCTTCTGCCCATGCTTATTGCAGGTTTAGGATTATTGCTCTCTATAGTTTCAACGTATTTTGTCCGGATTAAAAAAGAAACTGACAGTGTGCAGAATGCATTAAACATCGGTAACTGGATGTCAATTATATTAACTGCGATCGCGTCTTATTTTGCCGTAATTTGGTTATTACCAGCTGGAGATTTCCATATGGTGCGTGATATGACAGCAGATGGAACCTTAAGGGAAGGTGCGCGCTTTTTCGACAGAATGGATGTGTTTCATTCCATACTTGTAGGACTGGTAGTAGGCACGTTGATGAGTTTGATCACAGAGTATTTCACTGCTATGGGCAGAGCGCCTGTACAGTCAATTATTAAGCAGTCTTCCACTGGGCATGCCACAAACATTATCGCAGGTTTGGCGGTGGGAATGAAATCGACAGTTATGCCAATCATCGTTCTGGCGGCAGGAATTTACGGTTCTTTCTACTTCGCAGGATTCTACGGAGTAGCTATTGCAGCTGCCGGTATGATGGCGACTACCGCCATGCAGCTATCTATTGATGCTTTCGGGCCTATCGCTGATAACGCCGGAGGTATTGCAGAGATGAGTCAGCTTCCTGAAGAAGTACGTCACCGTACAGATAACCTGGATGCAGTAGGTAATACTACAGCTGCAACCGGTAAAGGATTTGCAATTGCTTCTGCAGCTTTAACTTCGCTGGCCCTGTTTGCCGCGTTTGTGGGCGTTGCAGGTATTGAAAGGATCGATATCTACAAAGCTGATGTTCTGGCCGGGCTGTTTGTGGGCGGAATGATTCCTTTCATCTTTTCTGCTCTGTGTATCTCTGCCGTAGGTCGTGCAGCCATGGATATGGTACAGGAAGTACGCCGTCAGTTTCGTGAAATTCCTGGCATCATGGAATACAAAGCAAAACCAGAGTATGAAAAGTGCGTGGCTATATCCACTAAGGCCTCAATTCGTGAAATGATGTTACCTGGCGCTATTGCCTTAATTGTTCCAATCATTATTGGATTTTCTTTCGGTGCCGAAGTATTGGGAGGATTGTTAGCCGGTGTAACGGTTTCGGGGGTATTGATGGGAATCTTCCAGTCAAACGCCGGCGGAGCCTGGGATAACGCGAAGAAGTCATTTGAGAAAGGCGTGATGATCAACGGTGAGATGTTCTACAAAAAATCAGAACCACACAAGGCTTCAGTAACCGGAGACACCGTTGGAGATCCGTTTAAAGATACTTCTGGTCCTTCTATGAATATCCTTATCAAGCTGATGTCGATCGTATCATTGATTATCGCTCCTCACCTTGCTGAAGGCGTTTCCCATACCACTAAGACTAGTGAAGTACGTAAAGAAATCAAGGTGATTCAGCGAACAGATTCTTTAGGAAACACGCTGACCGACACGGTATTGAACACCACCGACACGTTGAGCCGTTAATTATTTGAATTATAAATGTTACTTAAAAGGGGATTTCAGCAACGAAATCCCTTTTAATTTATTAAAATAAATTAATTAGGTTTGGCGCTGCACTAAATCAAACCACATAGAAACACCTTAACTGAACCACAAATTATGTTTCACAGAAAATCTATTGAACAATTACTGTTTGAAGCTGGCCAAACTGGCGAAGGAACGCTAAAGCGTACCCTTACCAGTTTCAACCTGGTTTCTTTAGGAATTGGCGCCATTATTGGAGCCGGTTTATTCTCGCTAACCGGTATTGCCGCTGCCGAGAACGCAGGACCAGCTGTTACTATTTCCTTTGCATTGGCCGCCTTTGCCTGTGCTTTTGCCGGCTTATGTTATGCCGAATTTGCTTCCATGATACCGGTTGCTGGTAGTGCATACACCTACTCTTATGCCACCATGGGCGAGTTCATGGCCTGGATTATTGGTTGGGATCTAGTACTTGAATATGCCTTAGGTGCTGCAACAGTTGCTGTCAGCTGGTCGAGGTATCTTCTGGAAATCCTTCATAAATACGATATTAACCTTCCCCACGCACTGATCGTTTCTCCATGGGAAAAAATGCAGTTAGGTGACGGAACTGTTATTGACGGCGGTATGATCAATCTCCCGGCTATCTTTATTGTAATGATGTTATCACTTGTACTGATTCGTGGCACCAAAGAATCTGCAACTATGAATAACATCCTGGTGATTTTAAAAGTAGCTGTGGTACTGGTTTTCATAACACTGGGATGGAGCCACATCAATCCTGATAATTACGTTCCTTACATTCCGGAAAACACCGGCAAGTTCGAACACTTCGGCTGGACGGGTATTTCAACAGGTGCTGCAGTGGTATTCTTTGCCTTCATTGGCTTTGATGCAGTTTCTACAGCAGCCCAGGAAGCTAAGAATCCTCAGAAAGGTATGCCGATCGGGATTTTAGGTTCACTGGTAGTTTGTACTATTCTTTATGTTCTTTTTGCGCACGTAATGACCGGACTGGTTAATTATACTGATTTTGCGAACGATGCTAAGCCTGCTGCTACGGCCTTTGCCGTAACTGGTTACGCTTTCCTGCAAGATGCACTGATCCTGGCCATTCTGGCTGGTTATACTTCCGTCATACTGGTGATGTTAATGGGGCAATCCCGTGTGTTTTACACTATGGCAAAAGACGGCTTGCTTCCAAAGTTTTTTGCTAGTATTCACAAAAAATTCTCTACACCATGGAAAACTAATTTATTTTTCATGGTATTTGTAAGTTTATTTGCCGGGTTTGTACCAGTATCTGACCTTGGTCACATGGTAAGTATCGGTACTTTGTTCGCCTTTGTGCTGGTTTGTATAGGTATCATGGTGTTAAGAAAATCATTGCCTGATGCAATTCGTCCATTCAGAACCCCATTTGTACCGGTAGTACCAATTATTGGTATTGCGGTTTGTATGTACCTAATGTACTCACTACCTACCGAAAGCTGGTATCGTTTAGCCATCTGGATGGCTATTGGTATCGCGATTTACTTTGCATATGGTAAAAAACACAGTAAAATCCGTGAGATCCGTGACGGTAAGATCATTACCAAAGACCGGGAATAATTAATAATAAAAACTTCAAAAAAGGTTTCGGGTTCTTACTCGAAACCTTTTTTTGTATGGGCTAATTGTGACGGAGTATGAAAAAAAATAAAAACTTATGGGTACTAGTGTTTATAATGATCATCAATGCATTGGGCTTTGGGATTATTGTTCCATTGATATATCCATTTACAAAGCAGTTCGGCATTAATTCCCATACGCTTGGTTTGCTGATTGCCTCGTTTTCTATTGCCCAGTTTATCGCCACTCCCATTCTCGGCTCTTTATCAGATAAATATGGCCGCAGACCGGTTCTGATCATTTGCTTGCTAGGCACAACCATATCCTTTATTATGTTTGCCGAAGCCAGGTCAGCGCTCATGATATTTGCCGCGAGGATTTTAGATGGGGCAACTGGCGGAAATATATCTGTCGCCCAGGCGGTCATCTCAGATTCAACCAGCCCGGAGGAGCGTACAAAGGCATTCGGATACCTGGGTGCTTCGTTTGGGGTAGGTTTTATATTAGGGCCGTTACTCGGAGGTGTATTAAGTGAAGTCAGCCTTGCAGCACCATTCTATTTTTCGGCTGCTCTTGCACTCCTCGGCGCAATGATTACTTACTTTTTTCTAAAGGAAACTAATATGAACAAGGGCAAAGTTATAATTCAGAGGGGGGCGTTTTTTGATTTCTCTGCTCCATTCAAATCCCTGCTCAGGCCCGTCATCGGAATTGCCATGCTGATCGGTTTTCTAATGGCGATTGCCCAGTTCAGTATGATCATTGGCTTCCAAACATTTAATGTTGATGTATTAAAGCTATCGCCCTTACACATCGGCCTTTTCTTTACCGCCTTTGGAGTGGCAGGTATAATTATGCAGTTAGCTGGACTTCCGTGGTTGTTGCGAAAGATTAAAATCAAATCTGTAATACTGATTCTTTCACTTTCAGTAACAAGCTTGTCCATGTTAATTGCAGGCTTTTCCCAAACCTTATGGCCTTTTGCAGGGTGTTTACTGATGTATGGCCTGTTTAATGCTTTACGCGATCCGATGTTGAACTCAATTATCAGCGAAAATATAAATGCCGACGAACAAGGGTATATTTTAGGTGTAAATCAATCCTACCTGTCCGTCGGACAAATTATAGGGCCGCTTATCGCCGGTTTCATTTCCTTCTATTCAATCAATTATATCTTTATCGCTTCAGCAATTTTTATCATGATGGCCCTACCTCTCGCTGTGAAACTTTATAAGCAACTATCGGCAAGTCAGATTGGTTTTCATGACAAAGAGATCATTTCAAACAGGTAGGAATCTTGATCTCAATGATGCTTTCATGGCGGTAGATTATGGCAGGGAAATTCTCGTGACTGGGATCGGGATAGTCACATGGCACGCCCTGTTAACCTTTTATATGTTCGATTCAAGTAGCTTTGCCAACTGCGGTTGCCTGGGGCACTTCCATTAACTTGCCGGTCTTCACATCGTATATATACCCATATATCGGAATGTACTTTGGCACCAGCGGATGGTTTTTGATGCGCGCAACGTCATCCGTTACACTTTCTTCCTGGTTTTTGATAGTTAAAAATGTCATGAACTTTGCTTCGGGAGATCCGCCGTCTTCTTCATCCATGTTATGCCAGCCACTTTCGTCAATTGAGGCGGTCTTCAAGCTCTTCGCTAAAAGCTGGTGCATGATCTCGTCAGTAAAAAGGAGCATTCCACAATCCGTGTGATGAATTACAAACCATTCTGCCGTACCTAGTAGTTTATGTGAGATCACCAGCGAACGAATTGCATCATCGCTGGCACGGCCGCCGGCATTACGTATTACGTGGGCATCACCTTCAGCAAGGCCCGCATATTTGGCCGGATCAAGGCGCGCATCCATACAGGTCAGTATGGCAAATTTTCGAGCGGGTGGGAGCGCCAGGTTACTTTTCTCTCCAAATGATGATACATAACGTTCATTAGCCGACATTACCTCCTGGTGAATACGGCTGTTTTCTTTTTGCACTAAATCTGTTGCCATGGCTTTTTGATTTGACTTAATAGGATTACAAAAAGAAAGTCCGCCTGTTTTAATTTCGCAAAAATGCTTGTGAGGTATTTTTGATACAAAACAATTCTATCTTTAAAATAAACTATTTGGAGGGCTTGCGACAAAAAGCTAGGAAACTTAAAATGTCCATTTGCGATTACAGATATCCAACCGGGCTTTGTAGACACAAATATGGCCAAAGGGGAAGGAAAGTTCTGGGTTGCAACTGTTGAAAAAGCATGTAAGCAGATATTTGATGCAATTATCAGCAGAAAGAAAGTTTCTTATATTTCGAAACGCTGGCAATTAGTAGCGGCTGTGTTGGGTATAATACCAAGATTAGTTTATCAAAGAATTCAAGACTGTCACGTTTTATTCATCCAATCCTGCCAATTTTATTTTTATTGTGTTGGCAGTTTTTATCTTTATCGCTTAACCTTTTACAGGTTCAACTAAAAGAAATAAGATCTCCGTCTCAAATGGAAAACTACTACTTCAACTTCAACCAGATACTCTCAGTCACTATGATCCTTTTTGCGATCATCGATATCTTGGGGTCGATTCCAATAGTGATTAGCTTACGAAACAAGGCAGGACATATCCAGTCAGAAAAAGCCTCAGTTGTCTCTTTGGTTATTATGATCCTGTTCCTATTTGCGGGAGAGGCTATGCTAAATATTATCGGTCTCGATATTTCGTCATTTGCCATTGCGGGTTCTATCGTGATCTTTATCATCGCGATGGAAATGATTTTAGGGTTTGACTTTTTTAAGGAAGAAGCACCTGAAACTGTTTCTATCGTTCCTCTTGCTTTTCCGCTGATCGCTGGTTCAGGAACTTTAACCACCCTCCTTTCGCTAAAATCAGAATATGCTACCCAGAACATTATTGTCGGCATTGTTGTGAACATGATCTTTGTTTACATCGTGCTTAAAAACACTGCACGCCTTGAAAAGCTATTTGGAAAAACTGGTTTACATATTCTAAGAAAAGCCTTCGGGATAATCTTACTAGCTATCGCAATCAAATTGTTCAGGAATAATACAGGTTTGTAGGGCCTCACCCCTTCAGCGGGCCTGCTTGAACATGGTTTCTGCGGACCTCTCCAAAGGAGAGGGAATTGATGAATGGTGGGTCAAGGGAAAGCGGCAAACTTTTTGGCAGGCAGTAATTCACTGATACCGGGTTACTGATAAGCCCAACATCCTCTCCTTTGGAGAGGGAGTGCACAAGCCTTGCATTAACTACCACCGATGATAGGGTGAGGCTGGGGTAACATTTGTCAGGCTACTTAATCAATCTCGCCACAAACATCGTATCAGCTTTATGCTCGTATCCCTTAAGAATTTCGCTTGCTTCAAGCTTTAGGCCGTGCTTATTAACCAGATAATTGACCACATCCTCGTTCTCTTCTTTAAATACACTGCAAGTAATATAGACCAGAGGTTTACCGGGTTTCAAATATTTAATGACGTTCGCCGCAATTGTTTTTTGCAAATTTTGGAAACTTTGTATCTTAAATTCTTCAAACTGGCTGATCATCTCAGGTGTTCGTCCCCACGTGCCTGAACCTGTACAGGGAGCATCCAGGATGACCCCATCGAAATGAAAGCTATGTAGAATGGGGTCGGGGTTCTGAGTAAGATCTAAAAGTTTCTTTTGGTAAGTGCGTAGACCTGCACCAATAAAGCGCTCGTCAAGGTTGTTCAAAACACTTTCGCGAATATCTGAAACCACCAGCTTGATATGAGGTTCCTGACTAAAGAGTAATAGCGACTTGCCTCCTGAAGCTGCACAAGCATCCCACCAGTGTTCGTATCTGTTGGGCTTGAAGTAAGCAAGAGTTTGTTGTGATGAGAGATCCTGCACCTGGAAAGGGAAACTTCCTGTCGCATTGCGAACACCTGTCAGATATTCCGCAAAAATATGATCTAACTTGGTCCCGTTTGGAAGTGCTAACGTGTTCTCTCCTATTTCTTTAAAGATCACCCCTGCATTTTTTAAAGAGCCTTTAACTAGTTCTTCCTTGTTTGGATGTATCCGAATATATAAATCCGGTTGAACAAAAAGTGATTGTAGAAAGTGGTCAGGAGCTATCCCATTAGACAGATGGCCTATCCATGGAAACACTTCGGGTAACTTGAATCCATATTCCGACTGTAGCAGCGATATCTTGTCGGGAAGCGATAATCCGACCTGACCATTTAGATCTGGTCGAAAGTGCTCAAGGAAGCTATCGGGAAAGGTATTGCAAATAAACTCAGCCAGAAACAAACGCTCTTCTACGGGCTTCTTTATGGATGCATGACCAAGGCGGAAATGGTTATAAAGCAACCGGGTGGCGATACGCCGGTCGGTAGAACCCATCTGTTTGTTCTTCTTAAAAAAGCCTGGGAGAAATTTCGTTAAAGGTGTGTTTGCAGGATACTCTTCAAGAATTCGCAAAAAGGTTTTTAACTGTTGCTCTGCCCTCATTTCTCTATCTGCAATTCAAAACCCTGATATTTTAATATCATCAGCTCCGTATTTAAATATCCGGACGTTTCATCTTTCACAAAGCGAAAATCATTATGTAATCCCTTATAATCTCCGTCAGTCAGATGGTCTATGTACTGGCCGCCGTAGCGGGCTAAAAGCTTCCCGAAGAAATATCCGGTATCAAAGCCTTTGAAGGCGAACTCTGAAGGGTCGGATGCGTAATCTGCCTGATAGCGCGCTATAAACTGCTTGACATTTTTCGATTTGTAATCTACGTAATAAGAGGAAGTGATGCGGGTATTGAGCCACTGCATTTTTTCCGCATCCAGATATTGAGCCTTGACCCAATTTGGATGGCCGAATACCTCTATCTTAGAACCTGCCTGACTAACTTTATACAAACGATCTATTGTTGGGAGAACAAAATCCCGGCTAGAGGAAGCTATAATTACAAGATTGATTTTCGTATTAGATAAATGCTCTTCAAGACCAATAGAATTCGGCCGTTCATTAATTTTAAATCCATCAGACGAGAGATCATTTAAGTATGTTTTGAAGGGTGCGGCAAATTTCTCGTCATCATTTGAGCCTGTATTGATGAGCACTACATTCACCTTATCTGCTTTGTAGCTACGGTTGATAAAGTCGGCTACCTTCCAGCCATGCTGCTCAATATTATTTGTCAAACTAACCAGCCGTGGATTGTTAAACTGTGATGGATTGGTGGCTGCCAGAGGAGATACTTGCAGTTTATTTTTAAGGTCAGCGAACTCGCTGAACGTCTTTATAGACTCTGGAAATATTGGGCCTACTATAAGATCATTAGCTAATACAGAACGTGCTCTGGCAAGGTTCACAATATGAAGCTCACTTTCCCTTGAGTCGAAAACCTGTAATTTATAATTGGAACCTTCTTCAGAAAGCGAATCAAGCGCAAGCTTAAATCCCTGATAAAATTCAACCGCGAGGTCCGCCTTCTGAATATTCTTCAAATCGGCAGCCTCAAGGTTTATCTTATCTAAATTGAAAGGAAGCAGCAATGCCACGGAATGGGAGACAGCTTTTTCAGGTTCCTCCTTTTTTACAGGCACTTCTTTAACAGGCGTCGGCTTTTTAGGTGGAGCGGTTGCTACGGGCACAGTCTTTTTTGCACACGACGCCAGGAATACAACTAAGATAAATACCAGAAGCTTACTCCCATTCAATAGTAGCCGGCGGCTTGGAACTGATGTCATATACAACCCTGTTAATACCTTTAACATTATTAATAATCTCGTTCGATATTTTCCCTAACAACTCGTAAGGCAAATGGCTCCAGTCTGCGGTCATTCCATCAACCGAACCAACAGCACGTAAACAGATTACATGCTCATAAGTTCTTTCATCACCCATTACTCCTACTGATTGAACGGGTAGAAAGATCGCTCCAGCCTGCCAAACTTTGTCATACCAACCTGAGGTCTTCAGGTTATTGATGTAAATAGCATCGGCTTCCTGTAGAATTGCCACTTTCTCGGGTGTGATATCACCCAGGATCCGAATAGCCAATCCTGGTCCCGGGAATGGATGACGGCCTAAAATATTAGCATCAATACCTAAAGCCTTTCCAACCCGACGAACTTCATCTTTAAATAAGGTATTTAGGGGTTCAACCACCTTCAATTTCATGAAATCTGGAAGACCTCCCACGTTATGATGCGATTTTATAGTTGCTGAGGGGCCATTAACAGACACTGATTCAATCACATCCGGGTAAATAGTACCTTGTCCAAGCCACTTAACGTCCTGAACCTCGTGGGCAGCATCATCAAAAACTTCAATAAAAACACGGCCTATCGCTTTTCGTTTTAATTCCGGATCTTTTATACCGGCCAATTGACTTAAAAAACGCTCTTTAGAATTAACACCGCGTACATTCAAACCCATGTGCTTATACGACTCGAGCACCTGCTCGTATTCACCTTTACGTAAAAGACCGTTATCTACAAATATGCAATGAAGATTGGGACCAATAGCGCGGTGCAGTAAAACGGCAGCTACTGATGAATCAACGCCACCGGATAATCCTAATACTACTTTGTCATTTTGTAACTGCTCTTTTAACGTATTGATCGTTGTTTCAATGAACGCGTCTGGCGTCCAGTTCTGCGAGCAACCGCAAATATCAACCAGAAAGTTCTCAAGCAGTTGCTTTCCGTCAACAGAGTGGGTTACTTCAGGATGGAACTGAATACCATACACATTAGTATTTTGAACCTGGTACGCTGCTACTTTAACGGTTTCCGTACTCGCAATGATTTTGAAGTTCTCCGGTATCACGGCTATAGTATCACCATGGGACATCCAAACCTGTGAATCGGCGGATATCCTCTTCATTAATGGATTTTCCTCATCTATGAAGCCTAAGTTAGCCCGTCCATATTCGCGGGTCGAACTTGCTTTCACTTCACCTCCCGACTTCTGTGCCATGTATTGTGCGCCATAACATACTCCAAGAATTGGAAAACGTTCCTGAAGCATAACAAAGTCTACCTGAGGGGCATCTTCCTGCCGCACAGAATATGGACTACCCGAAAAAATAACCCCCCTGACAGATGAATCAAAATCTGGAAGATGATGAAAAGGATGAATTTCGCAGTAAACGTTTAACTCACGTACCCTGCGGGCAATCAGTTGTGTGTATTGTGACCCGAAGTCAAGAATGATGATTTTTTCTGGCATGGCGCAAAGATAATTATTTTGCGTTTGCAGGCGGATTCAAATTCAGGAAATTGCTGCAACTGTAATTCAGTGGGATATCTGCGAAATAACTTATTTTTGCGCTTCCTTTTATGACGAAGAAAAAGTATTTCCTTACTGTTCTTATCCTTGGTACGCTCTCCGCTATCAGCCCCTTTTCAATAGATATGTATCTGCCGGGGTTTCCTGCAATCGCCCGTGACCTGAATACAACAGTGGCCCAGGTGCAGCTGTCTTTATCGTCTTTTTTTATCGGTATCTCTGTCGGACAACTCCTGTACGGTCCTTTGCTCGACCGATATGGCAGAAAAAAGCCCTTATATTTCGGAATAACTCTATACCTGCTTTCTTCTGTAGGCTGCGCCTTTACCGGTTCAGTAGAATCATTGATTGTTTTTCGTTTCCTACAGGCCTTAGGAGGATGTGTAGGGATGGTAGCATCACGAGCCATGATCAGAGATCTGTTTCCAGTTTCAGAAATAGCAAAGGTCTTTTCATTGCTAATGCTTGTTATTGGTGTATCTCCGCTCATTGCACCCACTTTGGGTGGTTACGTTGTAGCTAGTTTTGGCTGGCATTATGTATTCGCAATTCTGGCGGTCATGTCAGCAGTGATTCTGATAGCTGTTCATTATTTCATGCCTGAAAGCAGGGAACCGGACAAGACTTTATCGCTTAAGCCAAAGCCTATACTAAAAAACTTTTTCATCGTTTTAGTCCATCCTCAGTTTTATACTTACACGTTAACAGGGGCCATCGCAGCATCCGGCCTTTACGCTTATATAGCAGGATCGCCCTATGTTTTTATGGAGATATTCGAAGTTTCTGAACAGCAATATGGCTGGATCTTCGCTTCCATAGCTGTTGGCATTATAGGTTCGAGTCAGCTAAACACCATTCTATTAAGACGATTTGAAAGTCAGGAGATAATAGTAGGCGCACTGATCTGCCAGTCAATTACCGGTATCTCGCTATTTTTTGGCTCATACTATAGTATTATCAGCTTACCCGGCACTATTTTTCTAATTTTCCTTTTCCTGTGCTGCCAGGGATTCTCCTTCCCGAACTCTTCTGCACTTGCTTTGACTCCGTTCAGCAAGAATGCTGGAAGCGCATCAGCTTTGATGGGTAGTATACAGATGGCTTTAGGTGCCTTTGCTTCTGTGATGGTAAGCGTTTTGAGTAATAATACGGCGTTGCCGATGACTGGTATTATGGCAGGTTGCGCAGTAACTGCACTCTTCATCTTGCTTATCGGCAGGAGGATCATGAAAGCTAAAGCAGTTTCTTTGTAACATTAATATTGAGAAAACCGTAGAACCATGTAGTGAGTGAAATTTCAACATATTGTATATCAGTTTATTAAATAGCAATAAATTCCACTATTATATTTATTGGTTATCCGTTGAGATAAGAAACATCTGGAAGAATTAAAAACAAGTATTATATTTGTATTCATGGTCGGGTGGCCGAGTGGTTTAGGCAAAGGTCTTGCAAGATCTTCTACAGGTTGGTTCGAACCCCCTTCCGACCTCTCGAAAGAGCGCAACTAACAAGTTGCGCTCTTTTTTTTACTAGTTGAGTGCATTTAAGAACGGATTTAAATAATTCTGCTATTTCGGATAGGTTTTTGCCAAGCTAGTCTCATGAAGCTTCATAGTCTGATATTTTTCCCGCTGGCGATTCTTTTCAATGCATGTATGGATAATACTCATTACACGGGTAATCAAAGCGCATCTGACCATCCTGATAATATGGAAGCGACACAGGAGAATGATAAAATTCCCGTGAATTTAACCACGCGGATTAATACAGGAAACACAAAACCGGAAGAGCTGATAAACTTTAGCAGAAGCCTTATCGGAATCCCTTATAAATATGGATCCATCGATCCTTCTCATGGTTTTGACTGTTCCGGCTTTATCACCTATGTATTCAATCACCATGGCATTTCAGTCCCCAGATCATCTAAAGACTTCACCAATGTTGAACGGGAGGTTAAACTTAGAGATTCCAGGACAGGTGATCTGATTCTATTTACGGGTACAGACAGCACGGTACGTCAAGTAGGGCACATGGGAATTATTACAGAAAATAACGGCCGGGAGATTAGTTTCATCCATTCTACTTCAGGCAAGGCGTATGGAGTTACAATAACTCCCTTAAACAAATACTACCAGGGGCGTTTTGTAAAGACGCTCAGGATCTTTTGAATTCCTACAGTCTAATTTCCTGTATAAGCTTTGCTAAGTTCGTCTATTTCGAGGACCTTTAAGGAGGTGTTTAGCTCTGAGTCTTTAACAGTCTTATAGGGTGCATACTCTTTGCCATTCCACCGCCATACCGGAAAGGTAAATCCGGGTCCGCCAATTAGCAGATCGTTATATCCTGCTTTACTTTCAGTTAAAGCTTGAGGAATACCCGGGGAGCCAAGATGTGCCTGATATTGACCTTTAATATCCTTAATAAAGAGAATAACCGAACTTCCGGTATTCCCGGACGTAAAGGAATTACCATACAGGACGAAGATTTCTTCATTCTGATCATTATTCATATCTGTGGGAAATACCTGTAATGCAAAGGGATACTCTTTGCTCTCTGAATCAAGTGCAAAAGGCAAATTATCATTTTCCGAGAGTACAAATCCAAGTTTTTTGAAGATCTGGTTTTTTTCAGCAACACTTAATTTAGTTAGTACGTTTTTGAACAGTGCGGCTGCCCCTTTATCTAGTGTATTGCTATCTGCACTAGCTACCCCGGAAGGTTGAGCCCATGCCGAACTGAAGAGGAACATGAATGCCGCATGAAATAAAAAGCTATTCATCGAGTTCAAACTTGAGAATTACCATATAAATTTACGGAAGCCGCACGATTATTACATCAGTAGTTCTACAGAAATTTTAATCAGGAAACCCCGGACACCAATATCCTGATGCCCACAATAATCAGCGCGCCTGCTAATGCCTTAATAATTATTTTTCCTCGCATTCTTCTCGACAAAAATGCACCCAGCTGTGCTCCCGGGATCACTCCTATTATCAGCCCAATTACCATTTTAAGAATTAAAGGATCACTGTAATTGCCGTTGAAGTAATGCACAACGACACTCACCGTAGCCATTATAGCCAGAATAAAATGAGAAGTTGCTGTTGCAATATGAACCGGAAAACGTAACCATTCAACCATCGCCGGTACATGGATGATACCCCCGCCAATTCCAAGCAAAGGTGAGAAATAGCCCACAAAAACACTTAAAATATTCCCTTTACGTCTATCGTAAGCATAATCGTACCGCTCATTCCATTTATCAACAAGATGCTGCTGTACCCATCCTTTGTGTGCCTCTACGGGTTTTGTTACTGATGTTTTGTTTCCACCTTTTACAAAAAGGAATACAGCCATACAGACCAGTATGATCCCGAATATAACTTCAAAAGTCTCCCTTGGAATCACCTTCGTGGTTAGCACGCCAAGAATGGACCCTGGAATAGCGAAAAGAGCGAATATTATTCCCGCTTTGTAATCTACTCTTTTGGATGCCATATACGCTACAGAGCCTGATATCCCGTTACACGCGACTACACCCATCGAAATAGCAGTTATGATTTCAGGCGTATAGTTTGGATGAAGAATAATTAAAATGGGCACCAAAATAAATCCCCCTCCAGCACCTATCAACGTCCCTATAGCACCAATTACGAATCCAAGAGCAATTAATAAGTAAATATTATCCATAATCAGGTGTGAAACTGCTCAATGCAGCAGGGCAATTGGGGTTAGAAATTTCTTGAATTTTAAATTATACCATGAAGTGAACCACCCTTCTCTCCTAAACGGTCTACTCGTTTTTCAACCTCAGGATCTTTCACCAAAGGCGGGGCATGGTGCGGTTTAATGCGGGCATCAATAATTAATGGCCCTTTGCAACCCCAGTGCTTGTTATCAATAAAGCTGTTAATGCCATGGACATCGTGGGAAGGATTACTCCTGGTAAAAGTTACCCACACGAAGTTGTTAATGGTAGCAGCTGTAAATGCAGCATCATCACATAAAATAATCATCATCAATCCTTCGTGAGTTTGATCCTTTAAGATTTCATTTAAAGCTTCAATGTCTTTTAAAGCTTCATTAGCCGATGTATATACCGGACCATCAACGGCAATAACACCGGGCATAATCACTTTATATTGAAATCCGCGGGGCAACTCAAACGAAGCAGGCATTTCAGTCCAAAGTTCTCGCCTTTTTTCACCGGCAACTGCAACCACCAGTTTAGAGCCTGCATTAATATCGGTGCCGCTATAATCAAGGGTGTCGATAGTTGTTTTCGTATAAAAGTGAAGGTCTGAGCTGAGGTCTATACGTTCTAATAAATGCTTTAAAAACTCGTCAACGTGGTGAGTAGTTAGCTCAGGATTATCTTCCTTCGCGCATATAAACAGATACTTAGCCAGGCTAAGCTGGTTACTGCCAAGTATATGATTAGCGATTGTTAAAATTTCCTGTGGGCGTCGGTTTTTCAAATACGGTGTGTATCGCTCACTGCCAATAGCGAACAGCAAGGGGTGTACACCGGCAGCGTCAACAGCATTCACTTCATGCAAACCCGGTATTTCTTTTGGAATTGCTGATCCGGAGATTTCATGAATAAGTGCTCCAAAACTGGTATCCTCCTGCGGCGGACGACCTACGACAGTAAAGGACCAGATAGGATTTTCGCGATGATATACCCGGTTCACTTTCATCAACGGGAAGGGATGCTTTAAGCTGTAGTAACCCAGATGATCACCAAAAGGCCCCTCCGGCTTATTCTCATGAGGCTCTACAGTTCCAGTAATTACAAAATCGGCATCCGAAGAAATACAAAATCCTTCATCATCATAGAAATAGCGAAAGCGGCGATTGGCTAAAGCCCCTGCAAAGATCATCTCCGACAAGCCTTCCGGTAAAGGCATCACAGCTGATAAAGGATGTGATGGCGGACCGCCAATAAAAATGCTGACTTTCAATGGAACTCCCTTTTTGTTAGCCTTCGTTTGATGTATACCAATACCCCGATGCAATTGATAGTGAAGTCCGATTTCTTTGTCCGGGATATATTCGTTACCGTTCAGCTGAATGCGATACATACCCAGGTTAGCATTCATAATACCTGGTTTGTCAAGATCCTCTGTGTAAACCTGCGGCATAGTCACAAAAGGGCCGCCATCCATCGGCCAGTTTACAATTTGCGGCAGACGGCTAATTTGCGTCCGAGCAAAATTTATTGGCGCATTCCCTCCATTCTTCCAGGGCAGTGCAGATAGCGCTGACATGGCAGCACTGCTATACTTAAATGGATTTTTTAATGCCTTGACGGGGTCAGTCTTGACATCAACGAGCAGTTTTAGCTTATCCAGCGTATCCCGGAATATAAACTTTGACCGGTCAAGAGTGCCGAAAAGGTTTGAAACAGCCGGAAAATCGCTTCCTTTAATGTTTTCAAAGTAAATCGCCGGACCGTTATTTTCGTATACCCGAAGGTGAATGGCAGCCATTTCAAGGTAGGGATCAACCTCTTCTTTGATTCTTATTAAATGTCCGTGCTTTTCGAGATCTGCTACACATGACGCCAAACTACTATAACCCATATCTATATAATGTACACAATTACGGGGCGAATTTAAGGTTTTTTGATCTTTGCCAGCCGAAGGCGCGGGTCTTTATTCAACGTTCTCTAATGCTTCCATCAAAAGCTTGCCGACCCGGTCTACAGTAGCCATCACAACTTCTTCAGCGTTGCCCGCGAAAACTTCGCGAATGGCGAAATCCTGATCCTTCAAGACCACATGTATAAACATGGTTCCAACGGGCTTTTCAGAAGTCTCGCTCCCTCCGGGTGTAGTCAGACCGGTAACTGCAACAAAAATATCTGCCGAGGGAACGATTTTGTACAATCGTCGGGCTAACTCTCTGGTGACTTCTGCGGACTCGGGTGTATACTTCTCAATAAACTCAGGAGAAATTTTAAGAATATCCTCTTTAATACATGCATCATAACATACCAGTCCGCCCTTCAGTATTTTGCCTGAATCAGGGGTTAGCGAAAATTGATATGATAAATTTCCCGCGGTCGCGCTTTCCGCAAAGGCGATAGTCAGTTTATTCTCAGCGAGGCGTTTCGAGCTTTCAACAATGGATTCTATAGGCATCATTCATTAACAACAATTAACCGAAATGGTTGCACAAACTGCTGCACGTTCACCTGTGATTAAGTTTGCAGTATACCTACATTAAACTTCTTTTCAATGGGAGACTGATTAGCCGCTTCAATGCCCATCGAAATCACTTTTCTTGTTTCCAGGGGGTCAATAATCCCGTCGACCCATAATCGCGAAGCCGCATAATACGGGGTCGTCTGGCTGTTATACCGGTCGGTAATTTCCTTTAGTAGCTCATCTTCTTTCTCCTGGGTAATAATTTCGCCCTTTGCCTTCAATGAAGCTTCCTGAATCTGCAATAATACCTTGGCTGCTTGAGAGCCACCCATTACGGCAATTTTTGCCGATGGCCATGCATAAATTAAGCGCGGATCATAAGCCTTTCCGCACATGGCATAGTTACCTGCCCCGTAGGAATTGCCGATCACGATAGTAAATTTGGGAACAACGGAGTTAGCTACCGCATTCACCATTTTAGCACCATCCTTAATAATTCCACCCTGTTCAGAACGGCTTCCTACCATAAAACCTGTAACGTCCTGTAAAAAAACCAATGGTATTTTTTTCTGATTACAGTTCATGATAAACCGGGTTGCCTTATCAGCAGAATCCGAATAGATCACTCCGCCAAATTGCATCTCCCCTTTCTTGCTCTTAACAACCTTACGCTGGTTAGCCACAATACCGACAGCCCAGCCATCAATACGACCTAAACCGCAAATAATACTCTGTCCATAAAGCTTCTTGTACTCTTCAAACTCAGAGTTGTCCACCAGGCGATGAATAATCTCCAGCATATCATACGGCTTTTCGCGATTCTCAGGTAACAAGCCATAGATCTCCTGTTCGTTATTTGCAGGCGCTGCAGGTTTGATGCGATCAAATCCTGCATTCTCAGGTGCACCTATCATGCTCATAATATTCCTGATAGAATCCAGGCAAGCCTTGTCATTGGGATGCTTGTAATCGGTAACACCGGATATTTCGCAATGAGTAGTGGCGCCCCCTAGGGTTTCGTTGTCAATATCCTCACCTATAGCAGACCTAACAAGGTAACTACCTGCAAGAAATACAGACCCGGTACCGTCGACTATCATTGCTTCGTCGCTCATAATGGGAAGGTAGGCCCCCCCGGCAACGCACGAGCCCATAATAGCCGAGATTTGCACAATACCACTGCTGCTCATAATGGCGTTATTCCTGAAGATACGGCCAAAGTGTTCTTTATCCGGAAATATCTCATCCTGAAAAGGCAGAAATACACCCGCTGAGTCAACAAGATAGATCACCGGAAGCCGGTTCTCCATCGCAATTTCCTGAGCACGAAGATTTTTCTTTGCCGTCATCGGGAACCACGCACCTGCTTTTACGGTCGCATCATTCGCTACAATCATACACTGACGACCCGACACATAACCGATTCCGGTAACGACACCTGCTGAAGGACATCCTCCAACATCGGTATACATGTCTTCAGCAGCAAACGCACCGATCTCCAACCATTTACTATCTTGGTCAATTAAATACGCTACTCGTTCGCGGGCGAGCATTTTCCCTTTTTCTTTTTGTTTTGCAGCGGCCTTTTCACCGCCACCACTATATATTTTTTTCAGGCGTGTCTTAACCTGGAAAAGTAACTGCTTGTTGATGTCTTCGTTTTTATTAAACTCTAAATTCATGGCAGCAAGTTAGCTGTAAATGTTAAAAGCCAAAGCTTGACCAATGAAAATAATTGAATACAAGTAGAGGATTAACCGGCAGTTTTTTTGACCTGCTGTTCGGCATTTTACTGCCTACCACTGTTTATTTTTTCAAATTAAAACATTTAGCAAAAAACAGCGTTTTCGCGAAATTTTTTAAAACTGCCAGATGTTCCCTCCAATCATTTAACTTTATCCCGCAAAACCTTCGGTCAACGTTAAAATAATTTCAATAATAAATATCTTTTATACTCCCGTTTACGTACACCGAACCAAATACCCCACCAAATTATAACTCTTAAATGAAAAAAAGTAGAATTCTGGTCATTGAGGATGAGAATCTGATGAACAGAACAATTGAATTCCAGCTCAAAAAAGATGGTTATGAAGTAGATACCGCCCTTGACGGAAAAAGCGGAATAGCCAAGGTCGAAGCCAACTATTATGATCTGATCATTTTAGATATCATGCTTCCCTATCTAAATGGTCTTGAGATCCTCGCCAAGATCAAGCAAAACGAAGAGAAGAAATTTATTCCGGTCATTATTATTTCAGCTACAGGCCTGGAAGATACCGTACTGGAAGGATTTAAGCTGGGCGCTAATGACTTCATTACGAAGCCTTTTATACTACCAGAGTTTTCCATTAGGGTACGTCGTTTATTAATGAATTAATGCGCGATTATGGAAAAACTTTACGATCTACTTCCTCAATTTCTAAGGACATTTTATGAGGGACGTTTTTTAAACTATCCTTTACTTATCAAAGTTGCTTACATAGGCATCTTTATTTCGGCCCTGGTTATCTTAACCTGTTATCTAATTATTTTAATCAGGCGCTTAAATCAGGCGCGGACGCAAATAAAAGTGACCAAATGGAAAGCGGTAATCGATAACATCCTAACCAATTCCATTATCGAGTTTAACAGTGGGGAATATAAAGAAGAGGATGTCAAGAATATTGTTAACAACCTAAAGAAACTTCCTCTAAACAAGTACCTGGTAAGGCAACTGGTGGTAAATGAGCTGATGTTCTTGCATAAAAACTTTTCAGGTAAGGTAAACACATTAATTAGCACCATCTACATATGGCTTGAGCTGGAAAAGCACTCGAAACGCAAACTGCGAAGCTGGAGATGGTTTATCAAAGCCGAAGGCATAGAGGAACTCTCTGAGCTTGGAATTGAAAGCGAAGCAGATCGCATGCTATCTTACGTAAACAGCAAAAATATCACCTTAAGGATGCAGGCGCAAAGCGGCTACCTTCAATTAAGCAAAAAGGATCCATTCGTCTTTTTAGATTATACTGACCAGAATCTATTAACCTGGCACCAGATTAATTTGATGGATGTGTTAAACCGTAGAAAGGATATCATACTGCCCCTATTCTCCAAATGGTTTACTTCACCTAACAATTCTGTAGTGATATTTTGCATCAGGCTGATGGTACGTTTTCACCAAATGGAATCGGTTAAAGAGCTGCTTAAGCTAATAAAACATCCCAATGAGGAAGTTCGAAAAGAGATGATAATTGCCATTGGTGAATTAAGCCTGGTAGATTCCGAGCGTCACCTCACCATACACTTTCTAAATGAAACCTTTGGCTGCCGCCTGGAAATTATCAAAGCAGTCGGAAAAATTGCTTCCGGCGAAGAACTCGATTTCCTGAGCCGCTTAGTTTTCAGCCCAGATTTCGAACTACGCTTTGAAGCCGCTAAAGCAATTCAACGGCATGGCGATGAAGGTGATGCTGTTTTATACCAATTACTGGAAACAGTCCCTGACGAAAACAAAAGCGTGGTACTGCATATGTTAGACAAAAGACTATCAGCATAATGGAAAATATCTACGAACAAGTCGGTACTTACTACAATCATTTCATATTTCTGTTTGCCAGCTCTCTTATGCTATGGTATTTGGCTATCGCGTTGATATCCATCAGGGAAATTATGCTTTATAAGCGTAAGAACTCATTTATAGACCTGAAAAAGTTACTAAGTTCTCCTTACACCCCTCCCATCTCAATTGTTGCTCCGGCTTACAACGAAGGAAGTACGATCATCAATAGTGTCCACTCCTTGTTGTCCCTGCAATATCCACGATTTGAGGTGATTATTATCAATGATGGGAGTACAGATAACACGCTTAGGAAGATGATAAAAGAGTTTAGCCTTGTGAAGGTTGATTATGCCTACAATGAGAGGGTCATCACCCAGCCGGTTCGAGGCTTCTACAAATCTAACAATCCGGCATACAGCAAGTTGCTCATCATCGATAAAGAGAATGGAAAGAGTAAGGCGGATGCTTCAAATGCAGGGGTTAATGCGGCATCTTTTCCTTATTTTCTTTGCACAGACGTCGATTGTGTTATCGACAATCAGGCACTCTTATTACTTGTAAAGCCCTTCCTTGATGAAGAAAAGCGGGTAATAGCGAATGGCGCACTTATTCGTATTTCAAACGGATGCGAGGTAGAGCAAGGTTTTATGGTGAATGTAAAGGCACCTAAAAACTTTTTAACCAGTGTGCAGGAGATAGAGTACTTGCGTTCCTTCTTGCTGGGTCGAATGGCCTGGAGTAAAATGAACGGGTTAATTATTGTTTCCGGAGGAATTGGCTTATTCGACAGGGAAATTGCAATTGCAGCCGGCGGGTATGATCCTAAAAGCTTCGGAGAAGATATGGAAATTACCGTACGAATGCGGAAGCATATGCACACTATCGGCCAGAAGTATATTGTAAAATATATTCCGGAATCGCTATGCTGGACTGAAGTACCACCAAACCTGGATATCTTCTTAAAACAACGTGTACGCTGGGCCAAAGGCTTGTTGCAAACCTTGTTTAAGCACAAGGATATGTGGTTTAAATATAAGTATGGCCGGATGGGGTTAATTAGTTTCCCTTACTGGATAGTGTACGAATGGCTGGCACCAATAATTGAACTGGTAGGGCTAATTTCTTACACCTACTTAATTATAACAGGGCTGATCAATTTCGAATATTCGCTTTTATTACTTGGCTTCGTCTACTTCTTTTCAGTTATGGTTACCACAATTAGTATTCTGTGGGAAGAATATAACAACCAGGTTTACAAATCCAAAAAAGAGGTATTCAAGCTGTTAATGATCATCTTCCTGGAACCATTCTTTTTCCATCCTCTTGTAGTTTACGCTTCTATAAAAGGCAATATTTCTTTTCTTTTCGGCACAAAGCATCAATGGGGTAACATGGGACGAATGGGTACTGATGACGATGATGATCATTCAAAAGAAGTTCCGAAAACAGTAGTAAAACCGAAGGAAATCCTTCAACCTTCATAATGAAAAATATGTATAAAAACTTACGCCTCTCTTTTATAGTTATTTTAATCACAGCTGTAGGATATAACAGTCAGGCCCAGAACCTTAATTCACAGGATGAGCTGTTAATAGCTGGTAAATCCGCAATTTCAGTAGATAAGGATTATCCAAAAGCTATCAGTCTTCTTCGCAAGGCTTATGTGTTAAGTCCTGCTTATACGGATGTCAGTATCCTACTCGGAAGAGCTTATCAATTGAATAATAATGCCGACAGCGCACGCTATTTTTTGACAAAAGCACGGGCTAAAGAACCTGCAAACCTTGACATACTAAACTACCTGATTGGTCTGGAGTATGACGCTGGAAACGCTGAAAAATCGATTTCATACCTAGACTCGGCACTTGCTTACAATCCTAAAACAGAGGACTTACTTCTTAAGAAGGCTTCCATGCAGTATGAGTCGAAAAAGTACGAAGAATCACAGCAAACTTTAAATACTTTATTGGATGCAAATCCTAAAAATGAAAAGGCTCTGCGGTTAAATAACCAACTTAGTATGGTTACAGCGTCAAATAAAGTTAGCCTGTATTATGACTACAGTCATTTCGATAATATATTCGACCCCTGGCATTCTACCAGTATATCCTATCAACGCAATACGGGTATCGGTGCATTGATCGGGCGCATAAATTATGCGAACCGTGGTAATGGTATCGCAGGCTATCAATATGAACTGGAATCTTACCCAGTATTCAGCAAGTCACTGTACGGTAATTTTGCTGTTGCAGCCAATTCGGGTGATCCAGTGTTTCCGAAATTCACTGCTAAAGGAGCATTGTATAAAGCCTTAGGTTCCTTTGAAATTGAAGGAGGATTGAGATTTGTAAAAGCTCCGGATCAAAGCTTCATGATCTATAATACTGGCATATCTAAATACTTAGCCAATTTTCTTTTCAACTTTAAAACCTATCTAAGCGACTTCGATGGCGCATCTGGTCAGGGATATCAGCTTTCATCCAGATACTTTATTGGAGAAAATCCAGACGATGTATTTATTTTGGGTGTAGGAACAGGCGTGGCTCCCGACCTTTCGAACAGAAATCTTGGAATCGGCAATATTGCAAACCTCTCTGGAAGAAGGATATTTTCAGAATACAGAAGAGTTGTTGGAGGTCAAAATATCCTGTCGTTGCTGGCAAACTATGGTTACGAGGAATATACACCTACCCGATCAGCAAATCAGTATAGTATCGGATTTGGCTATCAGCGAAAATTCTAACTGATCAGAGCCCAAGTACAGATTTAGGAATCAATTTCCGTGATTTGTTACAACACTAATTTGCTTTGTACTGAGTGTCATTGCAGTAACAAGAGGGTCAGCGATTGTTAAGCACAATTTTGCTGACCCTTCCATTTGCCCCAGCCAGCAGTATCCAACTCCCTTTCTTAGATTTGCGAACAGAATTATAACTATCCGAAGAGATGTTTCTCCACGTTACACCGCCATCCTCCGATAGATCAGTACCTGAAGTTCCGGTAGCAATAAGGGAATTCTTTGTGATATACTCAACAGCAGAACGATAACCAAAAGGCGGAATGACAGGCTTAGACCAGTTACGTCCACCGTCTTTTGTGATCACAAGGTTATCAGACCTCAGCGTATCCTGCAAATAATCACCACCAGCAGCAACACCGGTTTTCTTGCTGCTAAATGCAATGGAGAAAGGACCTGTAGATGCCTGTCCCTGTATGATCGGACTGGCAAAAGCTTGCCAGGTCTTGCCATAATCTTTAGAGTGGAACAGGCGGGATTGCTTTCCCCCTGTGGCTATCCAAACATCTCCTTTCTTCCCGGTTCGTATGGCAGTTCCGCTGGCGGCAAAGCTGGCCTCCCCTTCTGCCAGAGGGATAGTTAACTGATTGCTGATATCTTTCCATGTGTTTCCCCCATCGATAGTCTGGAGTAGCTGCATTTTCCCCAAAATAGGATCGCCATAGATAATTCCTTTTTTACGATTCCAAAAATCCATCCCATCAAGAAAGATCTCTGGTGATTCGTTTCGATAAACCTCTTTCCACGAATGCCCGCCGTTAGACGTCAGAAGTACGACGGCCGGCGAACCCGCACTTACCATCACAGCCTCACTTGCTGAAAATGCTTCGATATCCCGGAAATCCAATTTTTCATAGCCCGGCACTTGGCTCCATTGCCAGGTGACTCCCCTATCCTTGGTAATACCAACATAACCATCGCTTCCGCTCACCCATGCGATCGAATTGTCAACGATTGATAAACCACGGAGGCTGGTATTCGTTCCGCTCTCCAACTTAACTATTTCCTGGGAATAACCAACGGATGCTTTACAGACCATCAGGAGACTGGAAAACAAACTCATAGTCAATAGACTCTTTTTATTAAATCTCAGATTGATGCTATCAACGTATTTATTCATTATGGGTCTTCTTTTTATCAGCATAGTCTCTGGCATAGCTATTATTGTTTCAGTTAAATGTAATCATTAATGATTCCTTGTAGTTTACTAGTAGTATGTCTCTAGCATGTCCCTAGGAAACTACTAGCAAACTACTAGGAAACTACTAGGAAGCCCGAAGCAGTTACGGCGATGTGCGGGCTACGGAATTAATTATAACGATAATTTATAAAAGTTTTATTCGAATTTGCGAGGTCAAATCTGTTAAATTTTTGGCATTAATTACCCTCTTTAAAAAGATTCAACTGAATTCACTTTTGACCACTAAAATACGGCCGAAGATTTTATATTTGCAATCGCTTACAAGAGGTGCCAGAGGTCTTGTGGAGTTCTTTATATAAATGCCCGGATGGCGAAATTGGTAAACGTTGCGGTCTCAGAAGCCGTTGGAGTTATATCCTTGAGAGTTCGAGTCTCTCTTCGGGCACGGAGTAGTATATAGTAGTTAGTATCTAGTAGTTAGACGGTTGTGAATACTCAGTACTAATTGTATGCAATGGTTAGATAGTTCTAAATACTAAGTACTAGATACTAAATACTAATCAAAAAAGCCCGGGTGGCGAAATTGGCAGACGCACCACTTTGAGGGGGTGGCGCTCGAAAGGGCGTGGCAGTTCGAATCTGCTCCCGGGCACTCTTTTGGTTTAAACAATGTAGTTGGGCTTAGATTAACTCTTTTTTTTACCTTATCACACCATAGTGCAGGTTAAATTAACGTGCACTATGCATTTTAGAACTAAACCAAATTCTAACCCCAAATTCTTTCCCTCAAACTCCAACAGACTTCCGGATTAATTGATTTTGTAGCAGGAATAAAGAATGGCAGGTGGTAAGTTGACTGCAAAGTGAGTTTCCATTTTGTCGAAAATGGTAATGAAGTAATTTTTCCTGGGTGAATATAGAAATTGCCTGAACACTCCTCCACTTTTAAGTACTTTGTAGCAGTCGTTTAAAAGCTGTTTCCGATCTATTATGTCGAACAGACTTAGGGGTAATCCGGATATGATAATATCAATTGATGAAACATCGAAATATTTAGTCAAATCTGCCGCAGAATCTTTGATTAAGTGGAACCTGCTATCCTTAATGGTTTCTAAATGAGCGTAAAACTGGGGTTCGATCTCAAAACAATATAGAACGGAGTCGGGATGAAGCTTTGAGAGAATGCTTTCGGTGATATTTCCGGTTCCCCCACCCAACTCAATAACGATTTGTGGCTTGTTTATATTTATTTCATTGGTAATCTGTCGGGAAACATACCTTGAAGATTCATATACGGCACCGGTTGTTCTGATGTTCCTGATATAACTTAGTGCGGTAGAAATCATTTATATGTTGCTGCTGTATATCGAATTTTTGTTTGGCTATCAAATACAGATAAGAAAATACCTGAATAGGTTGACAATGTAACGTTTTGGTTGATAGTAAATTGGTTGTGTCACTACTTAATTGTTAAATAGTAGTGCCCGAAGGCCGTAGTAAGCTTGTTATAAATCGAGTACCAGCTGATCATAAGCCAGACTGACATTTGGCGGCAACTCATGCAGAATATCAGCATGACGGCCTAAACGATGGCTTATATGCGTCAGATAAGTTTGGTCAGCGCCGATGTCCTCAGCGAATGACAACGCCTCTTTGAGGGTTAGATGTGAGATATGATTTTCTTTTTGCAGGGCATTGACCACCAGAATTTTCGAGCCTTTTAATTTTAAGCGTTCCTCCGAATTTATGGTTTTTGCATCCGTTATATATGAAAAATCCCCTACACGGAAACCTAATACCGGTAATTTGAAATGCATCACCTGGATAGGAATGAACTCTATCCCTTCTACCAGGAAGGGCTGATCACCAATTGAGTTCAATATAACGCGCGGTACCCCAGGGTAAGTATGACTGGCAAAGATATATGAGAATTCGCGCTTTAAAGCGTCCTGAACGCGCGGGTGTGCATACACATCAATCTCCCGCTGCTGCTTATAATTGAAGGCTCTTACATCGTCCATCCCAGCCACATGATCCTTATGCTCGTGAGTAAACACAATGGCATCCAGGTGCTTTACACCAGCCCTGAGCATCTGGTATCTGAAGTCGGGACCGGAATCAATGACAATCACCTTGCCCCCGGTTTCAATCATTACCGAGACCCTAAGCCGGTTGTCCCGCTGATCGGTAGAGGTGCAAACCTCGCAATCGCAGGCAATTACCGGAACACCCTGCGAAGTTCCTGTTCCTAAAAATGTAATCTTCAAAATTCCAGCTTAGTTTGCTTCAATAAATACAGGAAAGCCTTTTGTTTGTCGTCAAGCAGCGCTTCGTCTGTTTCCAGTGTTTGTACCAAAGCTGCGACCGACATGATTTTGCTTTCAAGATTTGAGAACTTATTTACCACGATTACCCTGCTGTTATCAAGCACACAGGCTCCGGTTTTAAAGTTTCCCTTTTCATATCTCAATTTATAATTCAGCGCTTTTAGTAATTGCTCAAGCTTATCTAAGGTATGCTGCGTATAAGTGAGTACCATGTATCTCAAAAATAGATAAAAATAGGGCTTTTGCTAATGCGGATATAAAAAAAGGCGGAACCGGTATTACCCTGATCCGCCTTTATATTCGCTATTGAACAAATTACCTTAAGTCTACTACTTCAACGCCGGGATATTTTTTGGCGTCAAAAGCGAAGGTAGATTCGGGTACCTTCACATTAGGCGTGAAGGATCTTATTGTGTAAGTGTAATGAGATCCGTTTTTGTCGTAAATAACGGCATTGACAATTTGCTTGGTTATTTTATCAATCTTCAACTTTATTTTAAAAAATGAAGTCTTCGCATCAATTGGAGAAAGTTCAATATTATGCACCAACTTGCCATTCAATTTAGTGTCATTAATGTACAGCGACTTAAATCCTTTCTCATGAATCGTAAAGATCTTAGCCGGATTCAGACCATCGGCACCATTATTCACTTCGCTTAACTGCACTTCCTGATCTGCCTTAAGATAGGTCCACTGGTTTTTCCCGTCGCTTATAAGCTCCTGATCTTTTAAAACAACCTTATACTTGTTTGCTTTTGACCGAACATACAGGGTGCCCGACTGGCTTTCGTTCATTTTAGACTGGGGATTATTGATCGTAAAAGTGAAGTCGGTTTTGATTACATCGTAACTCTTATACTTCTTGCTAACTTCAGCTAAAATTGCTTTAGCCTTAGTTGCTGACTGCGCTGATACTTTTACCGAGGTTCCGGCTATTATTAATGCTACTAAATAAATTATCTTCTTCATCTTATCGTTTCTAATGTTGATTCGCGTTGTTATGATATGTAATTAGAGCCCATTAATCCCTAATAGTTTAATCAACTATAACGCAGCTTCCCTTATCACTTTTTACTTAGGGTATCCAAGAACTGTTCCAGAGAGTATTCATCGGGAAATAGCACCTCCCTCGCCTTGCTCCCCTCGAAGGGTCCAACAATGTTTGCCGCCTCCAACTGATCGATGATACGACCTGCGCGGTTGTAGCCTAATTTTAGCTTGCGCTGGATTAAAGAAGTAGATCCTTGCTGATGCATCACGATCAACCTGGCGGCATCTTCAAACAAAGGGTCGCGATCATCGGCATCAAAATCTTTGGACGACGACGCAGCATTTTCATCCACATATTCTGGCAGCATCCAGGCAGAGGCATACCCTCTCTGGGATCCGATGAACTCGGAGATGCGTTCAACTTCAGGTGTATCAACAAATGCACACTGGATCCGTATTAGCTCGCTGCCAGTGGCTAGTAGCATATCTCCCCGCCCAATTAACTGATCTGCACCGCCGGAATCAAGGATTGTCCTGGAGTCTATCTTAGAAAGAACCCGGAAGGCTAACCTTGCAGGGAAGTTGGCTTTGATAGTTCCGGTGATGATGTTTACGGAAGGACGCTGTGTAGCAATCACCAGGTGAATACCCACCGCACGGGCTAATTGAGCGATACGGGCAATTGGTGTTTCCACTTCCTTGCCAGCGGTCATCATCAAATCGGCAAACTCATCGATAACTAATACAATAAATGGAAGGAAGCGGTGTCCATCATTAGGGTTAAGCTTTCGGCTGATGAACTTCTGGTTATATTCCTTCAGGTTTCGTACCTGGCCGTTTTTCAACAGATCATAACGCTGATCCATTTCGATACAAAGTGAATTCAGAGTGGTGATCACCTTTTTAGTATCCGTAATGATCGCGTCTTCTTCGCCAGGTAGCTTAGCCAGAAAGTGCCTTTCAATTTTCCTGAATAACGTTAACTCAACCTTTTTGGGATCGACCAGTACGAACTTCAATTGTGAAGGGTGTTTTTTATAGAGTAAAGAAATAAGGATCGCATTGATACCCACTGATTTCCCCTGACCGGTTGCACCTGCAACCAGCAAGTGCGGCATTTTGGCCAGATCGGCGATGTACACCTCATTAGAGATCGTTTTGCCCAGGGCGATGGGCAGGTCCATAGTGGTATTCTGAAACTTTTCGGTTGCTAAGACTGACCTCATGGAAACCATCTCGGGATGTTGATTTGGAACTTCTATTCCAATAGTACCTTTACCCGGCATGGGCGCAATGATACGGATACCAAGGGCGGCCAGACTTAGTGCAATATCATCTTCCAGGTTCTTGATCTTGGAGATTCTCACTCCGGGTGCCGGAATAATCTCATACAAGGTAACTGTTGGACCTATGGTCGCTTTGATCTTATCGATCTCAATGTTATAATGATTCAGGGTTTCGACGATCTTGTTTTTGTTAGCTTCAAGTTCGTCGGAGTTCACCGAAATTTTGTTTGATCCGTAGTTCTCCAGCAAGTCCAGCGTTGGGTATTTATAGCTCGACAGATCCAGCGTAGGATCATACATTCCGAATTGCTCTACCAGCTCTGAAGCTTTCTTCTCTTCCTCCGTTTTCTCGATCGTGAGTTGAGGTTCGTCTTTTATCTCCTCAGAGACTAGTATCGCCGTCTCCAGAGGTATTTCACGCGATGGTTGAAGGGTAACAGGCTCATGCCGAGGCTCTATGATAGTTTCCAGAGGTTTAAATGGTGCCTCCTGTCTAACCTTATTTGCCGAAGCGCCATTACGGTTTACATTAAATTCGACCGGCTCAAAACGTACCTCATCTTCCAGTTCCATTGGTTCCTGGCTTTCGGGAACCGTATACTTCGGTTCAGATCTTCGTTCAGGAATTTTGAAATCAATGTTATAGGCTATAATAAGGGCTGATAATCCGGCGAAAGCCAGCAATCCTGCAATCCCTGCGTTACCTATCTGTGCATTCAATAGCCGGTTTGCCCAAAATCCAAACTCGCCCTCCAGGAAATGAGGATAGTCAGAAACAAAGCCATGAAAAAAAGCGGTTGAAAGGGATATAAAGAGTAATAAAAAAAGAGAGTAGCCAAGGGTTTTGCTTATGGAGACTACTTTTATTTTAAAAAGCATCCGGTAACCAATGATAAAAAACACTCCTATAAAAAGAAATGAAGCTACGCCGAACCATTCATAAATGAACTGGTGTGATAATAACGCGCCGAATTTGCCAAGCCAGTTTTCCACTACAGGCTGCTGGAAGCCGAGGTCAGCCAATTCAGCCTGTGTTTTCCACAAGTTACTCCAGCCTCCGTTAGAGTCCATCACATAGCTTTGATCCTCCTGCCAGGTGAACAGATAAGAGCAAAACGCGACAAGAAAATAGAGCGATATGATGAGAAAAAATAAGCCTATGATTTTAACAGGCCGCCCATCAGAAAAAGTGAATTTTGGAAGAATCTCTGTCCTTTCTCGCTGAACCCGCTCTTTTACAGGTCCTTTAGATTTGGGCTCTTCGCGAAATGAATTGGCACTTTTAAATTGATTTCCTCGTACGGGCATTCGAAATAGTAGTTAATAATCACAAATATAAGTTTATCTGCAATATTCAGAGGAGAAGGATTAACCATAAAAATTACATGGGCATTAAACCTTTGCCAGTGTATCCCCTCTAATAAATATCAATGCATTAAAGTAGTTTATAAGTTCTTTAGGTTTCATAGTTTAAAGGTTAGGTTTTTAAGTTTAAGTTGCGTTGTTTAGGTTATCCCACTCCGAATATCGGGGTGGGATTTTTTATTTATTTTTGGTAATATTGATCCGTAACACAGTATAAGATCATTATTTAAAAATGAGTTCAGATTTACTTGAAGAATATATTGAAACAGGCGATGCCTCTGCCTTAAATGATCTTCTGCAGGCTAATCCTTCACTCGCTTTCAAACAAACTTCTTTAAACGTTTCTCCCTTACTGTTAGCATGCTATTATAAGAAGCCTGAGCTTGCAACCATCATTTTAAAATACGTCGACGATATCAATATTTTTGAAGCATGCGCCGTTGGCAAGTTTGATGCTGTTGCTCATCTGATCTATTTGAACCCAAATTTGGTTAACGAATTCTCTGAGGATGGGTTTACTCCCCTGGGTTTGGCTGCGTATTTTGGACATGAAGATGTTACAAGGTATTTATTGCTAAAGGATGCTGACCCAAACGTTGCATCTAGCAATGGTTTCAACGTTTTCCCGCTTCACTCTGCAGTCGCTACAGACCACACTATGATTGCCAAAATGCTGCTGGAGGCTGGAGCTCAGGTGAATGTTGCTCAACAGTCGGGAGTGACGCCATTGCATTCTGCGGCTCAAAATGGGAATGTAGAGTTGCTGATTGTGCTGCTTGAAGCCGGAGCTGAGGTGAACGTGCGTATGGAGGGTGGTAAAACGCCGGCCAGTCTGGCCGCAGAAAAGGGTTTTACTGATATTGCTAAAATACTCTCTGAATAGATTTAAAAGTCAAAGATCCGGATTCGCTTGATGTAATTGCGGATATCCAGAACAAAGGCTGCCATGACATAGAAGATCAGTGGGAATCCTACGGCTAAAAAGGATGAGTAGATAAAAAACAATCTTATTTTAGAGATAGAAATATTAAAGCGTTCTCCCAAATATGCACAGACCCCGAAAGATCTTTTCTCAAAAAACGTAAGCACTTGCTGTAACATCATTCTATTGCTTTAGTAGTTTAATACCAATGCCACAATGTAGGCATTTTTTTGAATCACAATAATTGCGTTTTAACTGTATCAAGGCCTGAGTTTCATCCGCTGTCCCGGGCTGAAAGCCTATCTCGCTGAAGCGAGCAATTACACTGTTTTTTTCTGCCGGGATATTCTCAAGCAGTTCTATTGCCCTGTTTATGAATTTCTGCTGCCCTGTTTGCCGTCCGTAAGTGAACAGAGAAACGGCGACAGTGTTAATCAGTATATTATTAATAGATTGATGTCCAATTTGTTTGCCTGACTGCTCAGAAACATTATCAAAACGATAGTGAGTGTTCCAGTAAACATTAATGGGAAGGGCTGAAAACATTTCGTTTATAACCGCTGCCCTTTTGAATTCAAGAATTTTGGAGAATAAATGGTTCGATTTCAATATTAGGGCGGCAAACTGTGCCAGGCGGACACCCGGAAAATTTTGAGGCCTCAGGCGCATATACTTCCATGTAAAGTGATCTACCGGCTCTAAAGAATACTTCTTTTTTAAAAATCCGTATTCTTTTTTTAGCTGCCTTGGATATTCCTCTGTAAATTTCTGCCCTAAAAATCCTGCTTGTCCAAAAACCAAAGCTTCAATTTGCAGAGGTTTGTTCTTGTGTTTTGATAATATCTGTTGTGGCAGCGATCTCGCCAGTAATTCAAACGGTAAAGAATTCGTCTTAAACCCAAAGTTTCTGGCTAGCAAAATGTAAAAACTGTCGTCCCAACTGCCTTTAAACTCCGTAAGGATCTCTTTCAGGCTTTCAGATTTATATTCAAATCTCTCTATTAATACCCTGGAAAGCCAGTTCTTGATATGGAAAGGATCCAGCAAAATAACTTGTTTTTCACAGGGAATCCAGTTTAAGCCAATCATGAGGCGATTGTAATTACTGATAACTGTTTCGGGAATGAGTTCCTTCAAACACAATTGGGGGATAGATGTCCCGTTTTCACGAAATACCTCTTTATCGCAAGTAAATACAACATGTAAGATCACATTGTTGTAGGCTTCGTCAACCTGATGATTGTGTCTTATCCAATCAGAAGAATTAAGGTGAATTTCTACATTGCCAGCCCAGACAGTATCGCCAATACGAATTCGCGAATTTTCAAAGTCAGGACCTGCATGGTGGTTATGTATGCCTGGATTTAATATTTCTACGGCCAAACCAGACGTAGTGAATAATTGATTTTGCCTGAACAGACGGAACTTCCACAGATAATGCAAAAACTCCTCGGGAAATGGCATTAACCAATTTACCAATTTTAAACTTAGGCAAAGAATTATTCGATCACCTCGGGTATCGGCTGCCTTTCTTTTTCTATGGCCACTTCTCTTTTGCGGAAATTAGCTATGACAACCCCACTAATGATTAGTACAGCAGCTAATATAATACGTACGTTAACTTGCTCATCTAAGATCAGCCAGCCCAGAAATAATGCGACAACTACGTTGATATAGGTAATTACTGAAACCCGGGTTGAGGGGAGCTTGGAAAGAGCGTAATTATATGCAGAATAACCCACCACCGAACCAAAGATTGCGAGATAGATAACAGCCCAAAGACTGCGCTGGCTCCAGTTTTGCCATGCAGCAACAGGATTGACAAACAACTGCATGATCACCATTAAGATCCCGGCAAAAAGCATCTGCATGCACAGATTTACAATAATATTCCCTGGGTGGGACGAACTTCTTTTGGTGTAAACAGTTCCGGCAGACCACATCATTACAGCAAACAGTATGGCAGCAATGCCTAAACGGTACTCCGGATTGAAAAGGTCGGCTATATTATCCTGGTAAATGAGGTACATACCTGAGATGCCGAGTAAAATCCCTGTAATTACCTTAAAGGAAGGCTTTTCGTTGCCTAAGCTAAGGTTAATTAATAAAACTGTTAATGGAGATAATGTGGATATCAAAGCAGCCAACCCGCTTGAGATATACTTTTCTGCAAAGGTGGTAAGCCCATTCGCCAATACAATCATCATAAATGCGATAAGCATGTTTCTCCGAATACGGGGCCAGTCCATCTTTTCCAGCTGCTGAGAAGAAATGAGATAGATTAAAAAGATTCCTCCGGCAATAACGTTTCTTAACCCGGTAACCAATAAGGGCGGAATGGTTTCGACTCCTATGCGAATAGCGAGATAAGTAGTTCCCCAGAAAAGAGCTATACTAAATAAAGAGAGAAATAACTTCAGATTGAACCTGGATGGCATCCTTAAAGATTAATCTGTTCTAAAATGAGAGACATTTCTTTCTGGATCTTAAGAGCTTCCTCCCGGGCGCGATCGGCGAAGCTTTCATCATTTGCGGCATAAATTATAGACCGTGATGAATTGATCAGCAAGCCGCAATCTTTAGTGAGCCCATATTTGCAAACATCCTGAAGGTTTCCTCCCTGCGCTCCTACGCCGGGAACCAGTAAGAAATGATCCGGAGCATGTTTCCGTATTAAGGCAAATGACTCAGGACGCGTAGCACCTACAACATACATCAGCTGTTCAGGCCCTGCCCATGTGTTGGCCGTACGTATCACTTTCTCAAACAAGTATTCATCGTCGGATTTTACGAGTTGAAAGTCATTTCCACCCTCATTAGATGTGTGAGCAAGTAAAATCACCCATTTATCTTCAAACTTTAAGAAAGGTTTTACAGAATCACTTCCCATATAGGGAGCAATAGTTATAGCATCAAAGCTCATCCCTGATGCCTCTTTATCGAAAAAAGCTTTTGCATACATTGAGGAAGTATTCCCAATATCACCACGTTTTGCATCTATTATGCTAAAGCACTGGAGTGGAATATGATTGCAGGTACTAATTAAACTTTGCCAGCCATTCAGGCCCCTACTCTCATAAAAAGCACTATTTGGTTTATACGAGACACATAAATCATAAGTGGCATCAATTATGCGCTTATTAAATTCAAATACCGGATCTTCATAATCCAATAAAAAACGGGGAATTAGCGTTATATCTGTATCTAAGCCTATACACAAAAAAGATCTTTTAGCTTGTATCTGCCCAATCAATTGCTGGCGGGTCATCGAATCGTATTTAAGTTGTGCGAAATTATAAAAGAATGAAGGTTTCGGTTAAAAAAAAATTTAAAAGTTTTTGTTTATAGCATTTTATTGTATACAATTGTGTCGTTATCTCAATTGACCCCTGCGAACGGGGAAATCTCATAAATTCTTATTTTAATAAAGTATAAAAGAAAATTTGCTGATTGTGTCCTGCCGGATAAACTCTTTTTGAACCCAAAATCTCATAACATAAATATTTAATGCTGGAAATTAACAAATTGAACGATAAGCTCGTGTCTGAGCTTCGTGAGATTGCCCAAAATTACGGTATCGTGGATGCCGATTCATTTCGTAAGCAGGAACTGATCACGAAGATTATCGAGAAAAGTACAGGCCCGGATACGGCCCCTGCGGCTGCTCCTGTAACCTTATTTTCGAACGGCGACAGTACTCACGCTGAAGAGAAACCGCGTAAACGTGCCAGATCTACCAAAGCAACCGAGAGTAAAAAACATAGAGAAGCCCCAGTTGATAATACCCGTTTACCTGAATTTGATGAGGAAGATGAAGTAGCTATTGAATCTGAACCTGAAATATTACCAGAACAACCCGAAAGCGTTGTTGCCCCGGAACCTGAAAGAAAAGAAGCACCGGTTACTCCCGCACCCGTAAGTCAACCTGGTGAGAATCGCAAGTTTGACCGCAGGAACCAAAACCGTCAGCAACAGGAAACAGCCGCTGCCGCTGTTATCAATTTAGATTTCGATAATGTAATTGTCAATGAAGGAATTTTGGAAATAATGCCCGACGGATATGGTTTCCTGCGTTCTTCGGATTACAATTACCTTTCCTCTCCGGATGATATTTATGTTTCTCAGTCACAAATAAAACTGTTCGGCCTGAAAACCGGAGACACTGTTAGAGGCAGCATAAGACCCCCTAAAGAGGGTGAAAAATATTTCCCATTAGTTCGTGTTGAGGCCATCAACGGTCGTATTCCTGCTGATGTTCGTGATCGTGTTCCGTTTGAATTCCTGACCCCTCTTTTTCCAACAGAAAAATTAAATCTGTTTGTTGATAATTCAAATAGCTCGACCCGGATAATGGATTTGTTTACCCCAATTGGTAAAGGTCAGCGTGGCCTAATTGTAGCGCAGCCTAAAACGGGTAAAACGATGTTATTAAAGGACGTGGCGAATGCGATTGCAAAGAACCATCCGGAGGTATATCTTATCATTCTATTAATTGATGAACGTCCTGAGGAAGTAACAGACATGGCTCGCAGCGTTCGCGCAGAAGTGGTCTCGTCAACTTTCGATGAGCCGGCAGAAAGGCACGTTAAAATTGCAAATATTGTGCTTGAAAAAGCAAAGCGCATGGTTGAATGTGGTCATGACGTAGTTATACTACTAGATTCTATAACCCGTTTGGCCCGTGCTTATAACACCGTTGCCCCTGCATCCGGAAAAATACTTTCAGGAGGGGTGGATGCTAATGCACTGCATAAGCCAAAGCGTTTTTTTGGTGCTGCCCGTAATATTGAAGACGGCGGATCATTAACTATCCTGGCGACAGCCTTAACTGAAACCGGTTCGAAGATGGATGAAGTGATATTTGAAGAGTTTAAAGGAACCGGTAACATGGAACTTCAGCTTGATCGTAAATTATCAAATAAACGGATTTTCCCTGCTATTGACCTTACTGCCTCAAGTACTCGTCGTGACGACCTGTTGCTTGATAAAGATACTTTGCAAAGAATCTGGATTCTGCGTAATCACTTGGCGGATATGAACTCCCAGGAATCAATGGAGTTTTTACAGTCTCAAATGAAAGGAACCCGAACAAATGAGGAGTTCCTGATATCTATGAATTCGTAGAGGAAGATTAAGGAACAAAGAATAAGGAATAAACAGTTATTGAAGACTGAGAGCAAAAGAAAAGATCAAGGAGTAAAGGAATAAATCTTTACTCTTTGATCTTTGTTCTTTTAACACCTGCTCTACCGCTGAAGACTAGAGAATAAGATTAGGCATAAATGCTTTATTCTATCATCTTTGTACTTTTATGTAACCTGCTGCTATGAAAAAACATATACCCAACATCATAACTTGTTTGAATTTATTCAGTGGTTGTATTGGGATAGTATATGCCTTTCAAGGCGATCTGATCATAGCAGGTTATGCTACTTTATTGGCAGCAATTTTTGATTTTTTTGATGGGATGATTGCCAGGTTGTTAAATGTTCATTCTGACATTGGGAAGGAACTTGATTCCCTGGCAGACGTTGTTAGTTTCGGTGTATTGCCTTCGGTAATAATATATCAATTATTCCTTCAATCACCCCAGGTTGGTAATATCAGCCCGTTTTTAAATATGTCAGCTTTTTTGATAGCTGTGTTTTCCGCACTAAGGTTAGCAAAGTTTAATATTGATACCCGTCAGGCAGAGAATTTTATTGGCCTGCCTACTCCAGCGAATGCCCTGCTCATCGCATCACTGCCCATGATCCTGGCCCAGGGAAATTGGTTCTTATCCGCCTATATCCTCAATCCCTTCTTCCTTTTTATTTTCAGCCTCGGGATGAGTATTTTACTGATAACAGAACTTCCACTGATTTCGCTGAAATTTAAGAGTTTAAAGGTAAGCGATAACTTATTCCGTTATATTTTAGTTGTTTCGGCAATAATACTCATCCTTATTTTTAAATTTGCCGCCGTACCCATTATTGTATTTATTTATATCCTATTATCATTAATTCAATTCAGACTAAGATGAAATTCATTGCCGAAATAGACGTTATGCCACTTAAAGAGATACTTGACCCTCAAGGAAAAGCCGTAACCGGTAGTATGAAAAACTTGGGCTTAGAGGATATACAAAATGTCCGCATCGGCAAACACATCACCCTGGAGATTGAAGCGCAGGACGAAACTACAGCGCACGCCAAAGTTGATGAAGCCTGCAAAAAATTGCTTGCAAACTTAATTATGGAAAGCTACAGCTTTGAGTTGAAAGTGGTCTAGTCAATATTAGAGTAGACCTTCGCGGGCAACTTTTAAGTCTGCAAACAGTTGCGTGCATACTATATGAAGATCGTCGAACCGGGATCCAAGAGTGTCCAGATTAATCATATTTCTTGAGTCGGTTTCAACGTTTGAAATGACATCTTTTGCTGCATGGGACCCCATAAATGCCAATGTCGGTTTAATCTTATGGGCCAGGTCAGAAACTTTCTTCCAATCCTTATCGATGATACCCTGCTTAATTTCCAGACAGTAGCCAGGGGTTTGCTCAAGGAACATATCGATCATTTCAATAATAAATTCCTTGCTTCCGCCCGCGATATCTTCAAGATATGACAGATCAACTTTTGCAGGAGAAGGATTAGTTTGTAAATATTCTGCCATATACTATTTATTGGTTTTCTAATTTTATCACTGAAAGATCATCTTCCAGATCTTCATATAGTTGTTCAATAGTTTGATTAAAAACTGGATGAACGAGTCGCGGATTCAATTCGACCAGAGGCATTAATGTGAACCGTCGCTGATGTAAGAACGGGTGTGGAACTACCAGGTTATCTTCCTGAATAACCTCACTGCCATAAAATAACAGATCGATATCAATCGTTCTGGACCCCCACTTATCCCGTCGCTCTCTGCCTAATTTCGTTTCTATTACGAGAATGTTCTCTAAAAGTTGCTGTGGATTTAATTTTGTTTTTACACTCACCACCTGATTAATAAAATCAGGTTGATCTTCGTTTCCCCACGAGGCCGTCTGATACAACGATGATAATCCGGTAAGCTTTCCCACCCCCGCATTGATGAAATCAAGGGCATCATGGATATATTTCTTACTATCTCCCAAATTACTCCCCAGCAATAAATAAGCTTCTTCCATCAGTTAATTACAGCTCTTTTTGTAACATATTACAGTTTTCTACATCTGTTAATTAGTATACTTGCATAGATAAAACAATTGCTTATATAATGAAAGAATTCTTCAAATTTGTTTTCGCATCTATGGTAGGAGTTATCCTATCGTTTTTTGTGATCTTTTTATTACTCGTCATCATGGTGACGGCTATTGTTTCGTCAGCCGGGAGCGATAAAAAGGCTGACCTGACAGCAAATACCGTCTTACACATAAGTCTTAACACGCCAATTAACGAACGGAGTGATAAAAACCCATTAGGGAATCTTGACTTTATGGGCTTTTCCAGTGAAAAGTCAATCGGCCTTAATGACATCCTCGCCAATATTCGTGACTCCAAAGCAAATGACAACATAAAAGGAATTTATTTGGATCTGACTTCAATACCCGCCGGATTTGCAAGTACTGAAGAGATACGAAATGCGCTTATTGACTTCAAGCAAAGTAAAAAATTCCTGATAGCATACAGTGAGGTTTATTCGCAAAATGCATATTATCTGGCTTCAGTAGCTGACAAGATCTATTTAAATCCTGAGGGCATTGTCGATTTTCGCGGACTAAGCTCTGAAATCACCTTTCTTAAAGGTGCGCTTGAAAAGTTAGATATTGAAGCGCAGGTGATTAAGGTTGGAACTTATAAAAGTGCGGTAGAGCCTTTCATACTTGATAAGATGAGCGATGCAAACCGTAGACAGGTAACTTCGTTTTTGGGATCATTGTATGACCATATGTTAACACAGGTTTCAAAAAGCAGAAAGATTCCCAAGGATTCACTCTTTTCAATCGCTAATAATGCTCGTGTTCGTAACGCCGGAGATGCTTTAAACCTTAAAATGGTTGACGGATTAAAATATAAAGATCAGGTACTGGATGAACTTAAGTCGTTAACAGATGTGAAACCTGAGAAGGATATTAAATCCGTTAGTATTGCTGATTATCCTTTAAAAGAAAAAGAAGGAAGCAGCGGATCATCGTCGAACCGAATAGCACTGGTTTATGCAAATGGCGAAATAACCGGCGGTGAAGGAAGTGATGAAGTTATTGGATCGGATAGAATTTCAAGAGCAATTCGTAAAGCCCGTACTGATGATAAAGTAAAAGCAGTAGTATTGAGGATTAATTCCCCGGGAGGCAGTGCTCTGGCTTCAGATGTTATCTGGCGGGAGGTAGTTTTAACTAAAAAAGTAAAACCCATTATAGTTTCAATGGGTGATGTGGCAGCCTCCGGAGGCTATTATATTGCCTGCGCAGCGGACTCCATCTATGCACAGCCTAATACCATTACCGGTTCGATAGGTGTATTTGGTATCATTCCGAATATGAAAAACTTTTTTAACAACAAATTAGGTATCACTTTCGACGGTGTTAAAACCGGGCAATATGCTGATCTGGGTACTGTTAGCAGACCTTTAACAGAATCGGAGCGACAAATTATCCAGAATGAAGTCAATAAAATTTATTCAGGATTTACCCAGAAGGTCGCTAAAGGACGTAAAAAATCCCAAAGCTATATAGATAGCATCGGCCAGGGCCGGGTATGGAGCGGCACAGAAGCTCTAAATAACGGACTCGTTGATAAGCTCGGTAACATTAATGATGCGATCTCATCAGCAGCTAAAAAAGCAAAGCTTAAGGATTATAAAATTGTTGAGTACCCATCTCAGATAGATCCTTTGCAGTCATTATTCAATGATACTGGTGATAAAGTTCGCACTTATTTCACTAAGCGGGAACTGGGTGAGAATTACACTTATTACCAGCAAGTAAAATCTGTATTAAACCTCACCGGTATACAGGCCCGGATGCCATATAATATCTCGATTAAGTAATAAATCCGGCAGACACGAGCTAAACATTCAAAACCCTTCCGGGAATACGGAAGGGTTTTTTATTTTTGAGAGATCATACATGGAGAACAAAACCATTGCCCGCACATTACGATTTCTAAGCCAACTAATGGAATTGCATAGTGAAAATCCGTTTAAGGTAAAATCAATGGCAAACGCTGCTTTTAAAGTGGATAAGCTTCCCTTCCCTATTGCTAATAAATCGCTTTCGGAAATTGAACAAATTGAAGGACTTGGGAAAAGCACGGCTGCAAAAGTTTGGGAATTCATTCATCAAAATTCGATAACAGAACTTAATAAGTTACTTGGTGAAACACCTGAAGGTATTGTTGAGATGCTGCAGATCAAGGGTATAGGCCCGAAAAAGATTGGAGTGATTTGGAAAGATCTGGGCATTGAAAATTCAGGCGAGCTTTATTATGCCTGCAACGAAAACCGGCTGATTGAAGCAAAAGGCTTCGGCGTAAAGTCGCAGGATGAAATAATAAAAATCCTTGAGTTTAAAATGGCTAGCAGTGGCCGTTATTTATATGCGCGGGTCGAGCAGTTCGCTGACAATTTATTAGAATTTCTAAGAGCCAACATTAAAACTGGGGTACTAAGTTATGCAGGCGACTATCGGCGCAAGTGTGAGATAATTGATGGCCTTGATGTTCTTTGCGGCATACCAAACAATGCCGAAGTAATCAGTCGAATAGAGTTAGCAGGACTAACAGTCACTAAAAATACCGATGACAGGCTTGAAACAACAAACTCGGAAGGAATTAACGTTTACTTTTATTTTTGTGATCAGGAGGAATTTGGTTGGCAGTTAATTGAAAAAACGGGTAGTCCGGAGCATGTTAATAATCTTAGGGATCGGTTAGGCGATGCTTGTCTGACTTCTAAGACTGAATCAGAAATATATGCATTAGCAGGACTTTCGTTTATCGAACCGGAGCTTCGGGAGAATAGTAACGAGTTTGAAAAGGCTAAAACGAATTCCTTACCAACCCTGATCACCTTTTCAGACCTCAAAGGCAGTTTACATAATCATAGTAACTGGAGTGATGGGGTAAATACTTTGGAAGAGATGGCTCTCTTCTGTCGCAATAATTTAAAGATGCAATATCTTGGCATTTGCGATCATTCCAAATCGGCCCTTTACGCCAGGGGACTAAACGAAAGTCGTGTAGCAGCGCAACACTGGGAAATTGATCAACTGAATAAGGCCCTTGCACCTTTCCATATTTTTAAAGGTATTGAATCAGACATCTTAAATAACGGATCATTGGATTATGATGAGAGTGTTCTGAAAACCTTTGACTTTGTGGTAGCATCCGTACACTCTAACATAAAAATGACTGAGGAGAAAGCGACTCAACGTCTTATTACCGCTATCGAAAACCCTTACACGACCATTCTGGGCCATCCAACGGGTCGGATGCTTTTAACCCGAAGCGGTTATTCCATTGACCATAAAAAGATAATTGATGCCTGTGCAGCAAACCAGGTAGTTATTGAAATTAATTCAAACCCACTGCGCCTGGATCTGGACTGGCGCTGGCACCAGTACGCGATTGAAAAGGGGGTGATGCTTTCAGTAAACCCCGATGCGCACCGTATCACCGGCTTAATGGATATGCATTATGGTATTTTAGTCGCCAGAAAGGGCGGAGTTTCGGCCGCTAATTGTTTAAATGCGTTAGATTTACAAGAACTCACCCGCTACTTTTTAAATAAGAAACCACTTAACATATCTTGAAAACAGAAAACCTGAAGATTCTTATTATTCGGTTCAGTTCAATCGGTGATATCGTTTTGACCACCCCCATTGTCAGGTGCTTGAAACAACAACTTAAAGGAGCTGAGATTCATTACCTTACCAAAAAGAAATTCGAGACAGTTCTTTCTTCAAATCCCTACATTGATAAGCTTCACTTTCTAGGCGAAAAGCTCTCTACAACCATTTCAGATTTAAAGAAAGAGCACTTTGACGTGCTGATCGACCTGCACCACAACCTGCGGACACTTATTATCAAAAGCAGATTAGGAATAAAATCATCCTCTTTTGATAAGCTGAACTGGCAAAAGTGGTTACTTGTTAATTTAAAAATCAATCGTCTTCCTGCAGTTCATATCGTTGACCGCTATTTGGATACGGTGAAGTTTCTTAACGTAAAAAACGACGACAAAGGGCTTGACTATTTCTTGAACTCTGAGCATGATATTTCAACTTTACTTCCGTTATCCCATCAGGTATTCATCGCAATTGCTATTGGAGCACAACACGCAACTAAACGGCTACCCCAAGGTAAGTTAATTGAACTCTGTAAAAGCCTGAACCATCCTTTGGTTTTATTAGGCGGCCCCGAGGATCATTTGAGAGCTGAAGAGATATGTACGGAATCTGGAGCGCATGTATTTAACGGCTGCGGAAAATTTACTTTAGATCAGTCGGCTTATCTTGTAAAAATGGCAATGCAGATCATCACACATGATACCGGCTTGATGCATATCGCCGCCGCATTTGACAAACCAATTATATCAGTTTGGGGTAATACTATTCCTGAATTTGGTATGTATCCTTATAAAACATCCCGATCTGTGATAACGGAAGTAAGTCATCTACCCTGTCGTCCCTGCTCAAAAATTGGATACCAAAAATGTCCTCTCGGCCATTTTAAATGTATGAATGAAATCCCGGTTTCCTTTATTATTAACAGTTTAGATGGCAATGATCACAGTTCAATTTCAGCAATTTGACATCAAACAAATTAGCGAAAATGTTATTAAAGTACTTACAAGAACAGCGATAATTTTCAAGTAGGTTATGGATTTAATTTATTCTACCTTCTATTATTAATCACCAGCCTAATGAAACAAATACTAATCGTTCGCCACGCAAAGTCTGACAGAAACGATCCCACGCTAGACGATTTCGATCGACCTCTGAATGAGCGGGGTCATAAAAATGCTGTAGAAATGGCGAAGCGTCTGGTCAAACAAGATATAATTCCAAACCAATTAGTTAGTAGTCCGGCCTTAAGGGCAATTTCCACTGCTAATTATTTTGCGGATAAGTTGAGTATTGATCGTTCGGAGATTATAAAGAATAAAGATATTTATGAAGCCTCTGCAACCACCCTGCTTAAAGTAATTAACGGCTTTGACGATAGTTCAGACATCACTGCACTCTTTGGTCACAACCCCGGTTTGTCTGAGATTGCCTACCAGCTAAGTGACAATGCGGGCCTTGATAATCTGCCAACCTGCGGCATGGCATTAATTGAATTTCCCTTCGAAAAGTGGAGTATGGTGAGCCGGGGAACGGGAAAGTTGTTGCTTTACGATTTCCCCAAAAACACTTTAGAATATTAGATTTTCGGTTAAGCCATTTTATATACTTTTCCCGGAAGAGAGATAATAAGGCCCTGCATTTCCATTCCAAGTATGGTTACTGCAAGTTTACTTTGAGCCATTTGACTTTGAATCGCTAATTCATCCACGGCCAGGCTTCCACTGTTATTTAAGATGGTGGCTACCTTCTTTTCATCCTCAGTCAGATCCAACATCAAGCTTAACTGGGGTAGTTCTTGCTTTCCTTTAATCTCGCTCCAACCAAGCAGGTATTCCAAATCTGCTACCTTGGTGATCAAGCTGGCCCGGTTTGTTTTGATCAGGAAATTGCACCCCGTACTATATTCGTCATTTATGCGGCCGGGGTAAGCGAATACATCGCGATTGTAAGAATTAGCCAGCTCTGCTGTTATAAGCGCGCCGCCTTTAATGCTTGCTTCAACAACTATAGTTGCATCTGCCATTCCCGCAATAATGCGATTACGTTTAGGGAAGTTCTCCCGATCGGGTATAGTGGTCGAAGGAAATTCTGTAAGTAATCCGCCACATGTAAGCATCTTTTCGGCTATCGAACGATGTACTGCGGGATAAATGCGGTCCAGACCGTGGCCTAGCACCCCAATTGTTTTCACTGAATGCTTTATGCATTCCTTGTGAACCATACTATCGATACCATAAGCCAGGCCACTTACAATTAAAGGATTGTGAATTTGAAGGTCATCAATGAGTTGTCGGCAGAGTTCCTTTCCGTATTCGGTTGCCTTGCGAGTACCCACAACGCTGATTACTTTCGTCGTGTTTAGATCTGCTTCGCCTTTAAAGTATAGTAGCAATGGAGCATCAACGCAGTTCTTTAATCGAGTCGGGTATGATTTATCGGTAATAAAGAAGGTTTTTATTTTATATCTCTCAATAAACTGAATCTCCCTTTCGGCTCTTTCAAACTCTGAGTGGTGCCGTATGGCTTTAGCAGTTAAGGGACCAATTCCGGGTATTGTAATTAAGGACGAAACTTTTGCTTTAAAAACTTCTTCGGGCGAACCGCAGTAACTAAGTAAGTTACGGGCAGTTAAATCTCCTACGCCGGGTATAAGAGTAAGTGCTATCTGGTGCAGTAACGACAAGATTATTGAGCTGAAAAGTAAATGACGAACTTGGTGTCAAAGAATTCTTCAGTAAAATAATCATTTATAGGGTAACGGATAACATTTTTTAAACCAGATTGTAATATCTCGTCATTTAGGTCACCGCCTTTTAAATAGAGCACCCCATTTTTAAGTTCGTTTTTCGAATCTTTATTGAATTTACCTCTAATCCAGGGGTAAAAATCTTTCAACTGAGTTACCGCTCTGGAGATAATAAAGTCAAATCGATCGTTGATCTGTTCAGCTCTTGCATGGGTCGCCACAAGGTTTTTCAGACCGATACCTTTAGCAACCTCATTGACCACTTTAATTTTTTTGCCGATTGAATCAACAAGATGAAATTGAGTTTCCGGAAAAAGGATTGCTAATGGGATGCCGGGAAATCCGCCGCCTGTTCCTACGTCTAAGATCTTTTCTCCGGGAAGGAATGATACAACTTTTGCAATAGCCAGCGAGTGCAGAATGTGATGAAGATAAAGTTTGTCAATATCCTTGCGGGAGATCACATTGATCTGAGCATTCCAAAATCTATAAAGTTCGTCTAGTTTACTGAATTGCTCTTTTTGCAGATCACTTAATTCAGAAAAATAGTGGGTAATGATATCAGAAGTCACTTCGTAAACTCTTCTTATTTTTATTCATGACGTTAGATAATAGATCCCTCGCTCTAAAAAGTTGGGCCTTAACTGTGCCCAAAGGAAGGTCTAATTGCTGGGCTATCTCTTCGTATGACAGTTCTTCAAAATATCGTAGCATAATCAGTGTACGGTAGCGAGATGGTAACTTCTCAACTATTTCTTTAAGCTGTTCGTTTTGCTGTTTCTTTATTGAGGTTTCTTCCGGATTCAGCGTATCAGAACGGATCTGAAGAGGCCTGTCATCTCCGTCATCATCCACCATACTGTCAATAGACATGGTGCTTATCTTTTTCTTGCGGATAAAGTCGATGCAGTTATTGGTTGCAATTCTAAACAACCACGTACTGAAAGCGAAATCTGGCTTATATTTTTCAAGATTTTCAAATGCTTTGGCGAACGTTTCTACAGTCAGGTCCATCGCATCATCCTTATTGTTGACCATTTTTAAGGCCATAAAATGGATGGAATCTTTGTATCGCTGCATTAAATCTGCATATGCCTTTTGACTGCCTTCCTTTGCTTTCTCTACCAGGTGAAAATCGTTTTTTGCATTTGCCGAAAAATTCGGATTTACTTCCATTCTATATTCTTCTTAAACAGTGTAACCACGCTGAGAGCAAGCGTATAAAAGTAATAAATGAAATCGAAAGCGGGAAGCCACCAAATCATGTCGGTGTAATTTAGCTTTTTAAATATGGGAAAGTAAATTAATATCTGAGAAATTAGTCTGACGAGATACAGGCTTAGAAGAAACCACCATTCAGCCTGCATGATAATTAATGCGAAAAGCGTGATATAGAACAAGATAGCGGATCCTGCCTGCATGCTTAACATTCTTTTATGTTGTTTTCGGTAAATTTTACCCGCTCCCTGGTGACGAAGCTTTTGTCTGAAGTAGGCCGAAAAACTCTTCTTAGGCTCACTGTAAATCTGGGCGTCGGGATGTATTTCGATAACGGTATTGCTTTTAGTTGCATTCTGATTTACGAACAGATCATCGTCTCCCGAAAGTACATGCATATGTGAGGCAAACCCTTTCCCTTTGAAAAACAGAGATTTTGTATAAGCCAGGTTACGTCCTACGCCCATGTAAGGCCGGCCATCCAGAGCAAATGAGAGGTAATTTAAGGCTGTAAAAAAGGTTTCAAACCGGATCATTTTATTGACAAAACCGGCGAAGCGCTCATACGGAGAATAACCCAGCACAATTTCTTTGTTGTTTTGAAAGTTAGCCTGCATCCGGGTGATCCATGTATTAGCCACCGGGCGGCAGTCGGCATCAGTAAACAACAAATATTCATTTTTGGATGCCTTAATCCCTAACGTAACCGCGAACTTTTTACCATGTTTAAACCTTTCATGTTCAGCGATAGTGACAACATTTAAATGAGAGTACTGCCCGGACAATTCTCTTAACAACAAGTCAGATTCATCATTGGAGCAATCATTAACAACCACTACTTCAAAATCGGGATAGTCCTGCTCTAAGAAATGGATCAGATTCTTTTTCAGGTTAGCATATTCATTACGGGCACAAATAATTACGGATACCGGTAGCTGAACTACGGGTTTAATGTTCTCATTGATTCTAAATGAAGCTAGCCGTTGATGGATTACCAGTGTATAATAAAGCTGGATAATAAAACAGATCTGGAAGATAAAAAATGTGATAAGGAAGGAGTAATTCACCCGTGTGCTTCGTATAAAATCAGGTGCAAATTTCTCATTTTAAAACAAAAACCGGTCATTGTTGGTAAATTAATTCCTCGATTTCTATAGTAGTGGATGCTCTGAAACTACTTATCGGTAAGCCGCGATAATTTTTTCTATTTTTGCGGCGTTTTGCCCCTATAAATATTGAATGAATTTTAAATTAACAGCCAACGATCCGCTTTCAAAGGCGCGGGCCGGAGAAATTACAACTGATCACGGAACTGTCCAAACACCCATCTTTATGCCTGTAGGAACTGCGGGTTCAGTGAAGGCAGTCCACCAGCGCGAATTGGCTGACGATATAAAAGCCCAGATCATACTCGGAAATACCTATCATCTGTTCATGCGGCCCGGACTTGACACTATCGAGAGAGCCGGCGGCCTACATAGGTTTAACGGATGGAACAAACCTATCCTGACCGATAGCGGTGGTTACCAGGTCTATTCTCTATCGGAAGTGCGAAAAATTAAAGAGGAAGGCGTAACATTTCGCTCACATATTGACGGATCAAAACATCTATTTACTCCTGAGAATGTGATGGACACGCAGCGTATCATCGGAGCAGATATTATCATGGCCTTTGATGAGTGTACACCTTACCCCTGTGAATACGGTTACGCGCGAAGATCCATAGACATGACGCATCGCTGGCTCAAGCGCTGCTGTGATCGCTTCGATAGTACAGAATCAAAATATGGTTATTCTCAGTCCCTCTTCCCTATTGTTCAGGGTTCCGTGTACAAGGACCTTCGCAAACAATCTGCCGAAGTAATAGCATCATTTGAGCGCGATGGAAATGCGATTGGTGGCCTGTCAGTTGGAGAACCCGCAGAGGAAATGTATGCCATGACCGAGGTTGTATGCGAGATCCTCCCGGTTGAAAAACCACGCTACCTTATGGGAGTAGGTACTCCGGTTAATATTCTGGAGAACATTGCTTTAGGTATTGATATGTTTGATTGTGTAATGCCCACACGAAATGCCAGAAACGGGATGTTATTTACCAAGAATGGCATTATTAATATTCGAAATGAAAAATGGAAGAACGATTTTTCGCCAATAGAAGAGGATACTGACCTTTTCTCTGACTTAAATTATTCCAAAGCGTATCTTAGGCACCTGGTTCATTCGAATGAAATATTGGGAGCACAAATAGCCACATTACACAATCTCCATTTTTATATCTGGCTGGTTAGTGAAGCGAGGAAAAAGATTATTTCCGGAGAGTTCTACCACTGGAAAAACAAAATGGTACAACAACTAGCACAACGTCTGTAATGATTAAGATCATCGACTGGTATATCATAAAGAAGTACCTGGGCACATTTATTTTCACGCTCGGTATTTTTACGGTGATTATCGTGGTGTTCGATGTATCGGAGAAACTTGATGACTTTCTGAAACATCAGGCTCCTGTAAGCAAGATTATCTTTGAATATTACGCAGGTTTTATCCCTTATTATCTAAATTTTCTTTCTCCGCTGATCAATTTTATAGCAGTAATTCTCTTTACGGCGAAGATGGCGGATCAAACTGAAATAGTGCCTATCTTGAGCAGTGGCGTTAGTTTTAAAAGATTTTTACTGCCTTATTTGATTGCCTCGTCAGTTGTTTTCCTTATCACACTGATCTTTAATCTGTTTGTTATCCCTGAAACCAACCGGTTAATGGTAAACTTCGAAAATATCTACATTAATCCAAAAAAAGATAATTCGAAAATGTACACACATATGCAGATTGACAAAAACACCTATGTGTACATTGAAAATTTTGATAATACTAACCGTATTGGTTATAAATTCTCTCTTGATAAATTCAGTGGTGACGAGCTAAAGGAAAAGCTAATTGCAGACCGTATAGAATGGGATTCTGTGAAGATGAAATGGAGAATTCAAAACTATTCCATCCGTACGATCGACAGTCTTAAGGAAACCATGACACATGGAGTCACCAAGGATACTACGCTTGATATCAGGCCTAAAGACTTCGAAATCTACGACAATCTTTATTCTGCCATGAATATGCAAGAGTTAAATGAAAGGATTGAAAAAGAACAGATTCGTGGAACAGGTGTAATGGTGAATCTTTTACTCGAAAAATATAAACGATTCGTTTATCCCCTGTCAGCATTCGTACTAACACTGATGGGCGTTTCGCTATCATCCCGCAAGGTTAGAGGCGGCATCGGGCTACCACTGGGAATAGGTATTTTTCTTAGTTTCGCTTACATTCTCTCAGTTCAGTTCTCTACTATGTTTGCTTTGAAGGGCGGCCTGCCTCCTTTTATAGCCGTTTTAATACCTAATATAATCTTCGGAATCCTTGGTATTTACCTCCTGATCAAGGCTCCAAAATAAAAACTCATGCTTCAGTCTTACTTAAAAAAAACGGCCGAAAACCGCAACCTGGCTATTTTACATTTAACGGTTTTAGTATGGGGATTTACAGGAATTCTTGGCGCTCTAATTTCAATTTCAGCGACTCATTTGGTTTGGTACCGCGTATTAATCGCCTTTATAACCCTATTTATTTATTTCCGGGTCACTAAAACAAGTATTAAAGTAAGCCGGGAAACATTCATCAAATTATTTTTCACTGGCGCTATTGTAGGCGCTCACTGGATCTTATTCTTTCAGTCTATTAAGTCTTCCACGGTATCGGTTGCACTGGTTTGCTTGTCAGCCTTGACCCTGTTTACCGCCATATTAGAGCCACTTTTAAAAAACCAGAAGATATCAAAATTGGAGATCTTTACGGGTCTGCTCATCATAACCGGTATCTATTTAATCTTCAAATTCGAATCACAGTATACCTTTGGAATCATTTGCGGCTTGTTAAGCGCCTTATGTGCCAGCTTATTCTCTATCATTAACTCTAAGCAGATCAAAAATCGTCCAGCTCCACTAATCAGCTTTTATGAGCTAATAGGTGCATGGGTATGGATTTCTATATTCATGCTTGTCAGAGGTGAGTTTACGTCTGAAATGAGCTTAAACACCTCTGACCTTATCTACCTTTTAATCTTAGGGACAATCTGTACCTCGGTTGCCTACGTTGCGGGTGTTGCCGTAATGAAAGAACTAACGGCATTCCGTGTTGCTCTCATTACTAATCTTGAACCTGTATATGGGATTATTTTAGCTTATTTATTTTTCGGAAAACGAGAACAAATGACTGTTGGTTTCTATGCCGGGGCAATTATAGTTCTTACCGCAATCTTCCTGTATCCGTTTATTAAAAACCAAATCCAGAAAAGAAAACTGGTGAAGCAAATTCCGTTGGGATAAAGCAATCACCTTTTTGTTTAGGCATTAGCCGACATTAAACAATCGAAACTTCCGTAAGATTATTCATACAGCCCCTGTTGCTAGACCAATCAGTAGCAAAATAATTCCGAACGCTATCATGCTCTGTAAAATGAACTGTGTCATTTGTTGTGAGCCCTTGGCCCCTCCAAGGGGCCAAAGGGGCGGTTATCAATTAACTCAAATCTAATTTCCTTCTCTCGGGAAACCAAATCGCCAACTTCTGAGCGGTCTGCGCCCAGTTGGGAAGTGCTAAGGTCCATCGTTCACTGATTCTATTTTGAGCGCGGTAGATTAGCTTCAACAAAGCGATGGAGGATGTAAATGTCCCTTTGGTCTTGGTCACTTTACGAAGTTGCCGGTAAAAACCCTCTATCGCATTGGTGGTGCAGATCATCTTACGAATCGTTTTGTCATACCGGAAGTAGGTGATAGCTTGGGCAGGTTTCGATGCCACGAGTCGATCACTTTCTCATATTTCTTGCCCATTGTGCTTACGGGACTGGCGTTCACCCTCATCCAGATGACTTTCCATCTCAGCCTCCAAAGTTGCTTCCAAAAAACTTTTTATTAAGGGTGCAAAGGCACGATCGCTTCCATAGATGGACTGGCCCGAACGAAATTGCCCAAGGGCTTTCTTTTTCATTAACTCGTAATCGAGTTCCTCTTTCTTATTCATAATAAACTGCGGCTAAAGTATGTTTTTTACTTTTTGACACAGTTCATTTTCCACTCTCTTTACACTCTCGAAACTACGTCCAAACCGGGTCGAAAATCAATCTAGTTTCCTAGGGGTTTCCTAGTAGTTTCGTAGTAGTTTGCTAGTAGTTTGCTAGTAGTCTGCCACTCGAAAACTACTAGGAAACTACTACGAATATTTAGTGAGGATCTTTGAAATGTTGGTCAAGGATTGGAGCCTCTTAGATAGTGACTTTCACAGTAGGAAAAACTCATTCGAAGCTAAACTAACATTTGATAATGTGCTGTCGTCAGATTGCCTTTTTACACTAAGTAGTACCGAAGCGTATTTTAATCTTAGTATTCCATGGGTTAGAAGAATCTCGTTTTTCGATTCCATGACAGCTCCGGACAACTACTAAGAGATGGTAAAGCTAACCTGGCCGATCTTCTGCCAGGGCACTATACAAGTCTTCTAAGCCGACGAAATCATTGCCGCCGCACACTTACGGTATTGCTCGTGATGAATTCGTTTTCTTCGGCTACCGCACATCGTTTCTGATCTAATCAACTTTAAAATCCTCCAAGAAAATCCTGAAATATTTTCGGAATCAGATTCTACCGATATCATCAGTAAATCCCCCCGGCTGCACAGTTCCTAGTAGCAGCAAGGCATTTTAAAAAATACTGCCCAATACAGATCTCTTAGGCACGGGGAGAGTTCCGCTTTCCAGAGTCGTTTAAAAAGTGCCTTCGTGTACTTCATCTAATTACCACGTTAATTCATAAACTACCTATATTATTTCTCGATTATATCATTATTTCAAGTACTTTTACGGGGTTCGACAGTATATACTCTTATAATACTTTTAATCGTTAACTATTGATAATCAAAGAAATATATAGTTTATATAACATTTAGGAACAGGTATCTGAGAACTTAAAAAATTTAAAAAACTAACTTTATTAGCAAGTGCCAAATACATTCTTAATATTTCCTTTTAAATATTTGATAATCAGCTATTTTATAGCATTTAGTTTATGCTACAGTTCAACAGAGGTCAAAGGCCAGATATTCGATAGTGAGCAGAACCCCCCTTGTGTAAAGTGGAAACAGATTCATACTGAAAACTTTCAAATTATCTACCCTTCTGAGTTAGAGAAAGAAGCCAATAGAATGGCAAGTACCTTAGAACACATCCTTCCAAAAGTGTCGGAAAGCCTCGGCAGGAAACCCCGGAAAATTTCGATCATCCTCCAAAACCGTGGAACCTCTTCAAACGGCTTTGTGCAACTGGCACCCCGTCGGTCGGAATATTTTACCACTCCTTCCCAGGAATTCGATTATCAAGATTGGTTAAACAGCCTTGCAGTTCATGAACTCAGACATGTTGTACAGTTTGATAAGTTAGCGGGAAATTTAAAAGCTCCTTTTTTTGAAGAGCTCGCGCTTGCCATTTTTGGTATTACACTACCGCCGTGGTTTTATGAAGGTGATGCGGTAGGAACCGAGACGGCGCTAACGAACGCAGGTCGGGGAAGGCTTCCTTCATGGGAGCTAAATTTCAGGACAAATACACTAAGCGGTCTAAAATACTCTTACTCTAAGAATTTTCTTGGATCTGCCAGAGATCTTACTCCGGGGTATTATCAACTTGGATATTTCATGTCGTCGAAGCTTAGGCGGGATCATGGTGAATTCATTTTAGACAGCATGATGAGCAGGGTTTCAAAAAATCCTTTTAGGCCTTACAGCCTGAGCAACTCAATAAAAAAATACACAGGCTTAAGCACACGACAACTACATGATTCTACCGTTGCTGAACTTGGTCGATTATGGCGGAAGCAAGCGGCTGACACCAGGAGTGAAGTTTATACGTCGATAAATAAACGTTACAACAAAACTCCTACTGATTATCTGCTACCTGTTCGCATCTCATCTGATCAAATACTTGCGATTAAACAAGGAAGAGCTCACGCACCTGCTTTCATTACCGTTGATCAGGCCGGAAACGAAAAGCTTATTTTAAAGATCGGTTTCCAGGAGGTGACAAACTTTAGTTATTCAGCCGGAAAAATTGTGTGGGATGAGTTCCGTTTCGATAAGCGATTTCAACAGCGTTCGTATAATGTGATCAATATCTATGATCTCGCCAGCCGGTCTTACAAACAGTTAACGCACCGAAGCCGATTGTTTGCCCCCACTCTGTCACCTGACGGGAAAACAATTGCAGCTGTAAGGATCTCACTTGGAAATGAGGTCAATATCGTCGAAATAGATGCGGAGCATGGCAATGAAGTTAAAGTGTATCCTAATCCGTCTCATCTGATGCTGCAAACGCCGTCCTTCAACGCGTCCGGAGATAGACTAGTCTTCACTGCGGTTAGCCAGCAAGGAGCAACCTTATTCGAGCTAAACCGTCAAACCGGTGAATCTTTAAAACTAATGCCTTTCCAGAGTCAGCAGATTTCCAGGCCTTCATACGCTGACGATCAGATCATCTTCCGTGCTCATTATAACGGGCTTGATAATATTTACCGATTTGACCCAGAAACAACAAATACCTATCAGCTGACTTCGGCGCTATACGGTGGTTTTAATCCGAAATACGACGCGAGCACCAAGCAGATCTACTTCAATAACTTCACTTCAGTAGGCAATGACATTTCCAGCATTGCCTACAGTGATCAGCACGGTACCAAAATCAGTGATCTTAAAAACACTTTTATTGACTTTGCCCGCCCACTCATTAATCAGGAAGGTAGTGCCAGTGTTTTCGACAGTATCCCGGAAAGATTTTTTGAAAGTCGCCCCTACCGGGAATTAAGCAATCTCTTCTATTTTCATAGCCTTTCCCCAATTGCTGAAAACGTAAATTTAAATGACAATCCGACTTTAGGCCTAAAGCTTCTTTCTAATAACAAATTGAATACGCTTGACCTATATACGGGTTACCAGTATAATTCAAACCTTAAAAAGGGTGAGTACCTGGCTGGTTTTACATACAAACGCTTTTATCCCATACTAGATGTCCGGTATGTCAATCAGGCGAGATTATCTTTTGCAAGGAAAGTTGTGGCAGGCGTCCCGGTCTTCACCCCCATTAGCTGGAGGGAAAATTTCACCGAAATAGAAGTGAGTGTTCCGTTTCTCTTCAACCGACGCAATCAAACATACAGCCTGGGTTTTCGAACATCCAGTAGCTATACATCCCGATACGAGATTCAAAATAAACCTAACAACTTCGTCACCAGGTTGAATTTTCCATTAAAATACCAGATCTATCTAAACCGTAATAGCAGCCGAAGCGCCAGGGACCTTGCGCCCGCGTGGGGACAGAACATTACGCTCTCTTACCAGCACATTCCTTTTGATAAAATTCTTGATGGAGAACTGTTCACTTTGAAAAGCCAATTCTACGCTCCCGGATTACACAAAAATCATTCGTTTCAAACAAGTTTCAATTACCAAAGCAACAGTGGCGCTTACAACCTAACGAACGATATACCCCTCATCAGCGGATTTTATAACCTCACGCCGCTAAAAGATGTAAGCAACACCTTACTCTTCGATTACCGCTTTCCTCTTTTTTATCCAGACTGGGAACTTGGACCAATGGCGTATATGAAGCGGTTTAGAGGAGGAGTATTCGCAGACTTTGAAAACGTTCTCAATGGTGGTCCCTCGGCCCCGAGAACTTACGGTGCAGAACTGCGTGCTGATATGAACTTATTGCGGTTCTATCTTCCGAATTTTGAAATTAGCGGGAAAATCATCTTTGTTAATCAAAAACCCGCACAAAACCCGATATTCGAAACAGGATTCTCTTACAGTTTTTAAACATGACCGCTAAAAACATCTTCATCATCATTATTTCAGTATTGGTAACAATCATTTTAATGAACAATACCGACGAGGTAAACTTTTGGTTATTTGGAGACACCAGTGTTCCTAAGCTGGCGGTATTGGGGGTGATGTTTTTTGCGGGCGCTATAGTGGGATATATGCTGGGCAGGCCCCGCAAAAAAGCAATTCTGGACGAAGAGGCGAACCAAAGCCAAGCACATATCGCATCCACCGAGGTAAACCGGGATTATTTAAGCGACGAAGACCGCGAATATATCAGCTAACCCGCAAACCAGACCGTTCGTCTTAACAAGCTCTTTTAACATTTCCTTTGGTTTAAGATTACCGTTTACTCAAAAAAACATACCGTTCACCCTTTTATTTTTAATTTTTAAGAACAAACAGATTATCTTTAAGAAAAAGAAGGATAATGCTAACCGATCTGATCGTAAAAGGAGACTGGTCTGAATACAATTTAAGAAAGCCGCGTCACATCGACCGGTTGCTTTTTAATTGCGATGAAGAGTGGGAGATCGATTACCTGGTGAAGAAGATCAGTGAACACGGCGACTGGCCGGATGAACAAATCAGGGAAGCAATTTTGATGACTTGTTGCGAAGAACTAGCCCCCCGGCCTCGAGGGAGCTTTATCCGCTGTGTTCTGAAAATGCTGGATTAGTCATTTTAAATCCCGTAAAAAACTGAGTGGTTATTCTCTAAACCTATCAAACGAGTTTCGTTCTTAAATATACCATAGACAGAAGCCCCGCTCCCACTCATTGATGCATATAGTGCGCCGGCCTCATATAACGAATCTTTTACATCCCGTATGACTGGATGCCTTTTGAAAATTGGTACTTCAAAGTCATTAATTAATACTTCTTTCCAATCTTCCACAGCTAGAGTTTCAAGAACCTTTAACGGAAAGCCAGAAACATGAGGTTGAATACTGCGGTAAGCGTCTGCAGTATTAACATGCACTGAAGGCATTACTAAAACCACAAAATATTTATCCAGGCTTACATGTACAGCTTCAAATTCATCTCCCTTACCACTTGCGACCACGGGTTTGTTGTTTATAAAGAAAGCAGAATCCGAACCGAGTCGACGGGCATAACCCTCCATTTGCGCTACTGTAAGCGAAAGCCTGAATTTTTCATTCAACAAGCGAATGCAAAACGCGCCATCTGCAGACCCTCCTCCCAATCCAGCTCCTACGGGAATTTGCTTGTGCAAATGAATATGCACTTTAGGTAAATCAATATTTTCAGATATCAGGTACCACGCCTTTAAACATAGGTTCTCTTCCGGGTTACCTGGAATGTGGATTCCGGAAGATGTAAAACGAAGTTGATCGGCTTCAATAATCTCCAGCGCATCCTGTATTTTAGCCGGATATAAAATCGTTTCTATATTATGGTAGCCATCATCACGACGTTTGATAACGTTTAATCCAAGATTGATTTTAGCATTCGGAAAAATGATCATATTTGTAAACGATCTTCGTTTTTTTAACAAAAATAGGATGTCAAAAATACATTTATTTTATTTGCACCTATCCGGATCATAATCACCGCCATTTCTCATTACTCAAATCTAAAATATCAATACTCCCTAAGATGAAACAATATTTAGACCTGATGCAGCATGTTTTAGCCGAAGGCACACAAAAACATGACCGCACAGGGACCGGTACGCTAAGCGTTTTCGGATATCAGATGCGTTTCGACCTGCAAGCTGGATTTCCGCTGATTACTACGAAAAAAGTGCACTTGCGTTCCATCATCCATGAGTTGATTTGGTTTTTGCAGGGCGATACCAATATTAAGTACCTAAAGGATAATGGAGTAAGTATTTGGGATGATTGGGCAGATGAAAATGGAGAACTTGGGCCTGTGTATGGTCATCAATGGCGCTCGTGGCCTACAGCCGATGGTCGCCACATCGATCAGATCAGCCAGGCAGTAAACCTGATAAAAAACAATCCTGACTCCAGGCGAATTATTGTTTCGGCATGGAATGTTGCTGAAGTTGAAAATATGGCTCTACCTCCCTGTCATAGCTTTTTTCAGTTTTACGTGGCAGACGGCAAGCTAAGCTGCCAGCTTTATCAGCGTAGTGCCGATATATTTCTGGGTGTGCCTTTTAATATTGCTTCTTATGCATTATTAACTATGATGATGGCCCAGGTTTGCAACCTGAAGCCCGGGGACTTTATTCATACCCTCGGAGACGCACATTTATATAATAACCATCTAGAACAAACTAAACTGCAGTTGAGCCGTGAACCTAAGCCGCTTCCATTAATGAAACTGAATCCGGAAGTGAAGAGTATCTTCGACTTTAAGTTTGAAGACTTTGCCCTGGAGAACTACGACCCACACCCACACATCAAAGCGCCTGTTGCGGTTTAGGTTAATTAAGAATTAGGAATTAAGAATTATTAAAATCGAGACTTGACACCTGGTTATGTAACACCTCATCCCTAAAACCTCATACCTAACTATGATCCAAATAGTAGTGATAGTTGACCAGAAGAACGGCATCGGCAAAAACAACCAGCTGCTTTGCCATATGCCTGCGGATCTGAAACACTTTAAACAGCTTACGGTGGGCCATCCGGTCATTATGGGTCGCAAAACTTATGACTCGATGGGTAAGCCGCTGCCGAACAGGAGAAATATCGTTATAACAAAACAGAGTTTAGAGCTCGAAGGATGCGAAATCGTTCATTCGCTTGAGGAAAGTTTGAAAATTTGCGCAGGGGAAGAAATGGTTTCCATCATCGGCGGCGCAACAATTTTTGAACAGTCTATGGATCTGGTGGATATGATTCATCTAACATGTATACATCACACGTTTGAAGCAGACACTTTCTTTCCGAAAATAGATTCCGAACTTTGGGAAGTTACCGCAAAAGAAGATAATGAGCGCGACGAGAAAAACCCCTATTCATACTCGTTTATAACCTATAAAAAGCGCTAACAGCCAGCTCTGAGAATTTGTTTGTTAAAAATCCTATAAATAGAAAATTTAATTAGATTTGCCGTCTTAATGAAAAAAGGCTTATCCCAATATTATTACACAATTTAAAAAAATGCAAGGTAAAGGACTAGTAAAATTCGCCGCAATAGCGTTAACGATTGCGTGTTTGTATTCGCTCTCTTTCACGTGGATAGCAAAGCACGTCGAAAATAACGCGAAAGATTATGCTAATGGCGATCCGCTGAGGGAGAAGGCATATTTAGATTCAATGGATAATCAGCCGGTGTTTGGCGGCCTGAGTTATATTACTTACGACTACGCTAAAGAACGCGAGATTCCTCTTGGGCTTGACTTAAAAGGTGGTATGAACGTAACCATGGAGATCTCACTAACTGAGTTGGTGCGCAACCTGGCAAACAACAGTACCGATGCTAATTTTAATGCCGCTTTGCGGAACGCTGAAGCAAGGTTAAAAACAAGCCAAAAAGATTTCATTTCATTGTTTGGGGAAGAATACCAAAAGGTAAGCCCTGACGGCAGACTTGCTCCTCTTTTCGCTACTAAAGAAAACGCAGCTAACATTAAGGTCAATGCCAGCAACGGTGAGGTTCTTTCTTTTTTAAATAAAGAATCTAAAAGTGCCATTGACCGGTCTTTTAATATACTTCGTACTCGTATTGATAAGTTTGGGGTGACTGCTCCAAACATTCAGTTGCAAGAAGGAACTAGCCGGATTCTTGTTGAGCTTCCGGGTGTTACAGAACCGGAGCGTGTTCGTAAGTTATTACAAGGTTCAGCCAAATTAGAATTCTGGGAAACTTATGAGAATACTGAGATCTTCCCACTAATTGAGAATATCAACAAAATATTGGCATCAACCAACGTTGCTAAGGCCGATACGGCCAAAGCACCGGTAGCTAAAGCCGATACATCATCTGCAGGAAGCAAGCTTGCAACTCTAGCTAAAAAAGACACTACAAAAAAGGATACCGGAGCATTAAGTCAGAACCAGGCGGAAGCGGCGCGTCAAAATCCATTGTTTGCGATCTTAAGCCCTAATACTTTCCAGGCTGAAAACGGACAAACAGGACTACGCCCAGGACCAATTGTTGGTTATGCAGCTCAAAAAGATACTGCGAAGGTTAACGAATACTTACGCTCACCAGCAATTAGCTCGATTATTCCACAAAGCATGAACTTGGTTTGGGGTGTAAAACCAGTTACTCCTGAATCCAAAGTATTTGAACTGTACGCATTAAAATCATCAAAGCCAGATGGAAGTCCGGCGTTAGGTGGCGACGTGATATCTGATGCCCGTGCCGATTACGATCAGCGTGGAAATCCGGAAGTGGTAATGGTGATGAATACAGATGGCGCCCGCGCATGGAGAACCTTAACCGCAGCAGCTTCAGCAGATCCTAATAACAAAAAAAGCGTTGCTATTGTGTTAGACAATGTAGTCTACTCTGCCCCTACTGTGCAGGGGGAAATTCCGAACGGGATATCATCCATCAGCGGCAATTTCAAGGTTGAAGATACTCAGGATTTAGCCAACGTTTTAAAAGCCGGTCGTTTGCCAGCTCCTGCTAAAGTAGTAAGTGAGTATGTAGTAGGACCATCATTGGGATTAGAATCGATCAATGCCGGTTTAATATCGACCATTGCCGGTGTCATTGTTATTTTAATCTTCATGGCATTGTATTACAGCAAGGCCGGATGGGTTGCTAACATCGCTTTGATAGTCAATTTATTCTTCCTGATGGGTGTGCTTGCATCGCTGGGCGCTGTGTTAACATTACCAGGTATTGCTGGTATCGTTCTTTCATTAGGTATGTCGGTGGATGCCAACGTGCTTATCTACGAGCGTGTCCGCGAGGAGCTGGCTGAAGGTAAAAGTATGCGTCTGGCAATTGCTGAAGGTTACAAAAAGGCGATGTCATCTATCCTTGACTCTAACATTACAACCTTCCTGACGGGTGTGATCCTTTACATTTTTGGTAGCGGTCCTATTGTTGGCTTTGCAACCACTTTAATGATCGGTATCGTTACCTCATTATTTGCAGCCATTTTCATATCACGTTTAGTGTTCGAGTGGATGTTGAGTAAGCAGCAGTCCATCAGTTTCTCGATACCGGCTACTCAAAATCTTTTTAAAGACTCGAAATTCGACTTTATAACCGGGCGTAAACGTTTCTATATATTCTCATCAATTATTATCGTTGCCGGATTAATTTCCATGTTTACCAGAGGCTTTAGTCTGGGTGTAGATTTCAAAGGCGGACGTTCATACTTTGTTGAGTTTGATAAAGCCGTTAAAACGGATGACGTGCGTAGCATTTTGCTTGACGAGTTTGGTACAGCTCCCGAGGTGAAAACCTTTGGTTCGTCAAACGAAGTGAAAATCACTACTTCTTATCTGATAGATGAAAACACTCCTGAGGCAACTGAACAGGTAACCGCCAAGCTTAATTCAGGATTGAAGAAAATAAGCCCTAATTATGAGATTAAAGATGCTCAAACGGTTGGCCCAACTATCGCGAATGACATTAAGACTTCGGCCATTTATTCGGTATTATTTTCAATCGTCGTCATCTTCCTTTACATTTTGCTCCGCTTTAAAAGATGGCAATTTGGAGTATCAGCTATCGTTGCACTGTCGCATGATGTTTTGATTCTCTTGTCTATATTCTCTTTATTAAATGGCATCGTTCCATTCTCACTGGATATTGACCAGGCGTTCATTGCAGCAATTTTGACTGTAATGGGTTACTCAATAAACGACACGGTGGTTGTATTTGACCGGGTACGGGAGTATATAGCACAGCACCATACTAAGGATGAAAACCTGCCTTCGGTAATTAATAATGCGCTAAATAGTACGCTGAGCCGTACCGTGATTACCGGTGTGTGTGTGATTGCCGTTCTGATCATCATCTTTATATTCGGTGGTGAAATTCTAAGAGGTTTCTCATTCGCGATGCTCATCGGAGTAGTATTTGGAACTTATTCTTCCTTATTCGTAGCAACACCTTTTGTTGTTGAATTGATAAGAGAGAAAAGAGAAGAAAAAAGGATCGAAGCAAAACCGGTATCTGTTAAGTAACAGATTAAGGTAACTTTCAATACACAGCCGTCCTGAAGATAATTCAGGACGGCTTTTTTTATGAGTTCGCTTCTTTCTGCTCTGGAACGAAAGACTTGTCTCACCTTACTAATGCATTGATCGATCCTGTTTTTGATCAAAAACGTTCCTCACTGAATTACCAACCGTTAGTAAAACATAAATCTCGATGCAATTGGAGTACTTTTACAAGCGTGATCTTATCCCTCTAGTGCGGAGAATTATTTTTATTTGTTGAAAAACTTTTATTTACGATATTTGTCACACTAATTATTATTATGCCAACAGAATTATTCAGCACTTATGGAGATCTTTTAGATCGAACGGCGCGTAAAGTAAAACAATACGCCCAACGCCGCTTTAATGCTGAGAACTACGACATTACTGTTGACCAATGGTTAATCCTTCGAAATTTAAACCAGCATAATGACTTAAATCAAAGTCAGCTGGCAGAAATAACCGATAAAGATCATCCTACATTAACCCGAATTATTGATCTTCTTTGTAAAAAAGGATTAACCGAAAGGCGCATTCATCCTGCAGACCGTCGTAGTTTCAATATCCATCTTACTGAATTAGGCAAACATCACGTAGCTGAGTGGAGCCCGAAGATGGCAGAGATCAGAATGAAAGCCTGGGAGAACTTGACGGAAGATGATTATCAAAATTTAAAGCGAATACTCGATACTATTTATAAAAACCTGGAGAATTAAGGATTTGAATTAAAATTTGAAAACAAGATTTTAAATTTGACGGCTAGCCTAAAAACTATATACTTTACACTACTAATATAACAAAGAATGATTACGACAGACATATGCATTATTGGTGCCGGCCCGGTAGGCCTTTTTGCAGTTTTTGAAGCCGGTTTACTGAAGATGCGTTGTCATTTAGTTGATACTCTGCCACAAATTGGGGGTCAACTATCCGAGATCTATCCTCATAAACCAATTTATGACATACCGGGTTACCCGGATATTAAAGCCCAGGAACTTGTTGACCGTTTAATGGAGCAAATTGCTCCTTTCCACCCTGGCTTTACGCTCGGTGAGCGTGTAGAAACACTAGAAAAGCAGGAAGATGGTTCGATCATTGTTGGAACCAGTGATGGTTCTAAAATTCATTGCCAGGTAGTGGTAATTGCTGGTGGTCTCGGTTGTTTTGAACCGCGTAAACCGGAGATTGAAGGATTACTGGGTTTTGAAGGAAAAGGCGTTGAATATATGGTCAAAAACCCTGAGCACTTCCGTAATAAGCGAGTAATCCTTGCGGGTGGTGGCGATTCGGCTTTAGACTGGACTATCTTCTTAACTAATGTAGCCGAACGCGTTACCTTAATTCACCGTGGAGATACTTTCCGTGGAGCACCTGACTCAGCCGAAAAAGTATTTGAATTAGCTCAGGAAGGCAAGATCGATCTGATCCTGCAATCTAACCTGGTTAGTGTATCCGGCAACGGCAATCTGGAAACAGTTTCGGTTATTGGTCGCGATAAAGTAGCCAAAACATTGCCGACAGATTATCTGATCCCATTATTTGGCTTAAGCCCTAAATTAGGTCCTATTGCCGACTGGGGATTGAATATTGAGAAATCGGCGATTCACGTAAACACATTTGATTATTCTACCAACGTGGAACGTATTTATGCAATTGGGGATATCAATACCTACCCTGGAAAATTGAAGCTTATACTATGCGGATTCCATGAGGCTGCACTAATGGTTCAGAGCGCCTTCAAATATGTTTATCCTGATCAAAAATTAAGCTTTAAATATACCACCGTTTATGGAGTTAACGAATTCTGATATAATCCGCTTTACCGTGGAAGACCGAAACGGCGAACAGCAGCCTGTTGAGGTCCCGGACGAGATCAGTTTGAGCCTGATGGAAGTGTTAAAAGCTTCCGGTTATAATATTCTGGCGACTTGCGGCGGTATGGCTTTATGCGCTACCTGCCACGTGCAGGTGTTAGAAGGCCTTGATGCATTAGATCCGGCCGGAGACGAAGAAATGGATATGCTGGACACCCTCCATGACGCCGGTTTTGACAGCAGGCTAGCTTGCCAGATACGTATTCATGATAATTTGAATGGCGCGATTTTTAGGATCAGGGGGGATGAACAGTAAGCTGTTAGCCGTCAGCTTTTAGATTCAACGTTCAAAAGGAAAAATCTCAGCTAAGAGAATTAACAATTGAGACAGTTGCAACCCTGCGCTGATACCTGATATACCTAACCGCTGACACCTAATACCTGATAGCTAAAAATGAAACTAATAGAATGCCCCCGGGATGCCATGCAGGGCATTCATGATTTTATTCCGACAAAGATTAAAGCTGAATACATCAATAAACTATTGAAAGTCGGCTTTGATACCATCGACTTTGGCAGTTTTGTTTCTCCAAAGGCTATTCCGCAATTGCAGGATACTGTGCAGGTTCTGGAGAAGTTGGATCTGGATTCCAGCAAATCGAAGTTGTTGGCTATCGTGGCTAACATAAGAGGTGCACAAGATGCTTCTCATTATCCGGAGATTGCTTATCTCGGCTTTCCATTTTCAGTTTCAGAGACATTTCAGAAAAGGAACACGAATTCAAGTATTTCGGAATCTCTAAATACTGTTGATGAACTGGTCAGTTTGTGTTTTAAACACAATAAAAAGGCTGTGGTTTATCTATCTATGGGATTTGGCAATCCTTATGGCGACGAATGGAACAATGAGATAGTGGAGCAGCTAGCCTCAGAATTAGTGGACCGCGGGGTTCGTATTTTATCTCTCGCTGATACTATTGGGGTCTCAACACCGGAGAAAATCAATTACTTATTTACTTATCTCGTCAAGCAATTCCCTGGAACGGAACTAGGCGTTCATTTACATAGCACGCCCAACTCCTGGGAAGAAAAGGTAGGTGCTGCCTACACCAGTGGCTGCAACCGATTTGACAGTGCCTTAAAGGGCTTGGGAGGTTGCCCGATGGCGACTGACAGTCTCACAGGAAATATTGCAACAGAGAACGTTATATCGTACATGGAACAGAAGGGGGAGAAACTAGATCTGGATATGGAGGCATGGCAGGAAGCTATGACTTTTTCAAACCAGGTTTTTAATTAAAAACCCTTACCTCTTTGTGTGCTGCACTATCCAATCGGTGATTACCTTAAGGGCTGTTGGGGAAATGGTTTCTTCAATCGCTGCATACTCATTCCCATACCCGGTCACGGCGGTTTGAAACAGGTGATTAAGGCCAGGTAACTCCTGTGTCTTGAAATCTTTATTGCCCGCCTTTTTAAGTAATCTCTCAAACCCGGCAAGATTTTCTGTAGAGGATACCTGTACGTCTTTTGCTCCATTGATAGCTAATACCGGTATTTTGATTTTAGATAGTACTATTTCAGGATTGTAGGCAATAAAATATCTCATCCAGGGTATGGATATCATATTTACAAAACTTTTGATTCTTTCCTCACCCTCCTGTCCCTCATTAAGCTTCATAGAATCAATTAACGCCTTAGGTTGTTTCATCTTCCATTTCTCCAGTTCAGCCTTCATATCAACTGGCTTATTAATATTCTGAAGTTTAAGAAGTTCAAGCATCCGTGAATAAAAACCTTTCATTGCCTGGTACTGATCTGGCGGAAGATTCGAAGCTTTGAGCGTGTCCGCTGTCTGCATTTTCATCACGTCAACTCCTTTCACTCCCACGCCGGCCATACTCACTATAAATGCAACATCCTTTGATTGATTAGCGACCAGCGGCGCTATAATACCTCCCTCACTATGACCTACCAGGCCGATTTGCCCGGGATCAATCTCTTTGCGGGATTTAAGAAAAGCTATGCCGGCGAGTACATCGCCAGCGAAGTCAGCGGAGGTTGCACCCCGAACTTCTCCAGTCGTCTCCCCAACACCACGGTCATCTACTCTTAAAACCGCTATGCCGTTTCGGGTCAAATGATCCGCAATTACAGCGAAAGGCTTATGGTTGAAGATCGTTTCGTCACGATCTTGCTGACCTGAACCACTTATTAATATCACTACCGGTACGGGCTTATCTGAATCAGGCCATGTCAAGGTTCCGCCAAAGTTTACAGATTTGTCGCCATTACTATATCTAACATTTTCTGATTTATAAGGGAAAGGCGGACTGGGGGTTTGAGTCCGTTTAATTTCAGGGGCCAGGGAAGTAATGCGGATTAGAGTCAATGGTAAATTTGCTGCGCCTTGTTTCCAGGCACCTGTTATCTCGGTTCTGGCTTTATTAAATTTACCCCTGAACCCACCGCCAATCACCTTTGAAATTGCAACCAGGCTATCGGTAGTCACGATCAATTCACTTACCGGAAGATTTGTGGCATTCTGATCGGGGCTGTCAAATACTGCTTTTTGTGCACCCGAAATAGTATCGGGAAATATTTTTAAAATTATTCTCACCTGCCCCAGTTGCCCCTGCCACAGAGTTCTAACGGGAAGATCCTGTCCGAAAAGGCTGGTAAAACTTGAAATGACGACTAGTAACAGGAAAATTGTTTTTCTCATGGTAATCTGAAGCTGATCAGGGTTGTTTTAAAAGCATTTTATAGTGCTGTATTCCGGCTTCTTCAAATTGATTCCCAGATTTCTCAAAGCCAAACTTCTCATAAAGTCCAATGGCTGATAATTGCGCATGCAAATAAACATATTTTGCCTCCGAAGGCAGATCCGATAGTACCGTTTTCACTAAAGCCTGACCTACTCCCTTCCCTCTAACTTCCTTTAAAACTGCGAACCGTTCAAGTTTAAAACCTTTATCAGTTCGACGCCAGCGACATGCGCCTGATGGCATCCCGTTAACTGTAGCCAGAAAATGAACTGATTCCTCTTCGTATTCCCATTCAAGTTCCGGCGGGCACTCTTGCTCTTCCACAAAAACTTTACGGCGAATGGCAAATACCTTGTCCAGATCATGCTGGTCACTCACTTTAAACACTAAGATATTATTCTCCATTTTGTATCCGGGTAGATTGCCGTTATTCATAGTCAATATTAAACAAGAAAATATGGCCTATTCTTAACGCTTGTCTAAATCTTTGTTTTGATTGACCTTCTTTTTTCTTTGCTTTTTCTGTTCATGAAGTTGTTCAGCAGCATCGATAGAATGAGATGTATGAATATCATCTTCTTTTTCGGCAAGGGATGAAATTATCTCATAATATTTATGAAGCTTGTCCAATTCCTCTTCGGTCAGGTCCTCGACATCAACCATGCGGTTACTTGCCTTTTCATTCGCCGCGATCAACTCGTTTAGTTTTAGCTGGATTGCTTTGGAGTCTTTGTTTTGAGCTTTCTGAATTAAAAATACCATCAGGAAAGTAATTATTGTAGTTCCGGTATTTATAACCAATTGCCAGGTTTCAGAGAAATCAAATAAGGGTCCCGTTACAGCCCATAAAATAACAACGGAAAGGGCAGTTAGAAATGCGGTTGAACTCCCTGTAAACAAAGTGATTTTATTGGCAAAATGCTCAAAAAAAGCCTTCCTATTTTTACGCATGGCTGATTGAAGAAAACGCAGAAGCAAAAAATTCCAACCGTTTGGCTGGAATTTTCTTTTTATAATTTATCATTTACATTGATACAATTGAGATCCTCAAATGCCTGGGTCAGGCGCTTAACGAATGTCTCTTCACCTTTACGCAACCACACCCGTGGATCGTAGTATTTCTTGTTTGGCGAATCAGGACCATCCGGATTTCCGATCTGACTTTGAAGATAATCTTTCTTGCTCTTGTAGTATTCGTTGATTCCTTCCCAAAAGGCCCACTGCATATCGGTGTCAATATTCATTTTGATAGCTCCATAAGAAATAGCTTCACGAATTTCTTCCTGGGTAGATCCTGAACCACCATGGAAAACAAAATTGATCGGCTTTTCAACATTAATGTTAAACTCGCTTCGAACAAAATCCTGAGAGTTCTTTAGGATTATCGGCTGAAGTTTGACATTGCCAGGTTTGTAAACACCGTGCACGTTTCCGAAAGCAGCGGCAACTGTAAATTTACTGCTAACACTCAAAAGTTCCTCATAGGCATAAGCGACTTCTGAAGGCTGGGTATATAATTTAGAGCTGTCTACGTCTGTGTTATCCACACCATCTTCCTCACCACCTGTAACACCTAATTCGATCTCAAGTGTCATTCCCATTGTTTTCATGCGTGCCAGGTACACCTTGCTGATGGCCATATTTTCCTCAATGGTTTCTTCCGAAAGATCGAGCATGTGAGATGAGAACAAAGGTTTGCCATTAGCCTTATAGAATTTCTCTCCATAATCAAGCAGACCATCGATCCAGGGCAACAGCTTTTTGGCTGCGTGATCTGTATGTAATATTACCGCGACACCATAGTGCTCGGCAAGCAAATGAACATGCTGGGCAGCAGAAACACCACCTAGTATACATGCCTGAAGATTATCGTTATTTAATGTCTTGCCAGCATAGAACTGGGCGCCACCATTTGATAGTTGAATAATTACCGGCGAGTTAACGGCCTTTGCAGTTTCCATTACCGCATTAATAGAATTTGTGCCGATTACGTTCACGGCCGGTAAAGCAAACTGATGCTTCTTGGCTACTTCAAATAATTCCTGTACAGCATCGCCGTGCAAAACACCCTTATAATTTTTCAGATCCATAACATTAAGTTTAAAGGATCGAAATTATAAATTTAAATTTAACAGCACGAGCATTGCCTATTAATAATATTAAATAATGAAGCCTTGCCTAACTTTAAATGAAAAATGGGATAAGAAGATGGACAAAAAAACCAAATATGGCTTGTCAAAGGTCTGAACCGCTATTTAAACTTGTACACGGTTCTTAAAAATTTTGTTTCTTTGTAACCACACACATCAAACAAATGGCCTGGTTTAAGAGAGAGAAAAAAGGAATCATTACCTCCACTGAGGAAAAGAAGGAAGCGCCGGATGGGCTGTGGAATAAATGCCCGAATTGCAAAAAGGCATTACACTACGCAGATCAGGTGGAGAACAAATATGTTTGTCACTACTGTGGCTACCATTTGCGTATCGGATCAAAGGAATATTTTTCTGTTCTTTTCGACAAGAATGAATTCACCGAACTTTTTGCCAACTTACGGTCAGCCGATCCATTAGAATTTAAGGATAGTAAAGACTATACTGATCGTTTAGAAGACAGCTACATTAAAACTGGTCTTAACGATGCGATACGTGCAGGCCGGGGCAAAATAGATGGTCATGACCTGGTAATTGCCTGTATGGATTTCAATTTTATCGGAGGGTCAATGGGCTCGGTAGTAGGCGAAAAGATAGCACGATCTATCGACCATTGCATGGAACACAAAATCCCTTTTCTGATGATCTCTAAGTCCGGAGGGGCACGTATGATGGAGGCGGCCTTTTCGTTGATGCAGATGGCTAAAACATCCGCTAAACTTGCATTACTAAGCAAAGCTAAAATCCCCTATATCTCTTTACTTACTGACCCTACAACCGGCGGAGTTACGGCGTCATACGCCATGCTGGGTGACATAAATATCTCGGAACCAGGCGCCCTAATTGGATTTGCCGGACCAAGAGTTATTAAAGAAACAATTAAAAAAGATTTGCCTAAAGGCTTTCAAACCGCAGAATTCGTTTTAGAACACGGCTTTTTAGACTTCATCGTCGACCGTCGTGAGATGAAAGCAAAGTTGGGCACCTTTTTAAAGATGATGGAATCTTAAAAGACCCGCAATTCAAATATAAAACACCGGATATTCTCAAAATATCCGGTGTTTTTTGCTTAATACCCATCCCCATTACCACCTCCGGTTTCAGTGACGACCGGTGACCCTAATTGCCCCCTTATTTCGCCAGCCTGGAAAGTTGCTGAGTGAATGTTAACGTAATAATTACCACTCAACAAGTCAGTTTCCTGGTCAGCAGTTAAAGTCACAGACTTTACCAGTGGAGAAGGAACCACAGGATTCAAGTTGATTACAACCGGGCCACTAACAGCCGGGCCGCCTTTATGTATATGCCAGTCTGTAGCAGTAAGGCCACTATAGGTTAGTGTAAAAGAGAGCACTTTGGTTGACTTGGTGTAGGTTCCTACAAATTTGCCGGTAGCTGCAGAGGTATTGGGGGGAACTTCTTTGGTACCGCTGAGCGTGACATCGTATTTGTAAGTGGTGTCCTTCACTCTTAGCTCATCGTCATCGCTGCATCCCAGGATTGAGGTGCCGAGAAACAAACATATCAGAAAGATTTCTTTAGGATTTTTCATGGCGTTATAGGTTTTAGTTAACAGTCATATCACTTAATAAGTACGATGATATAAGGGCTTGAGTTGCGCAAACCAAGGGGAAATATAACTGCAAATTTTGCTGTTTGTAATAGTTGGAAGAACGAAGGAATGCTATCGCTATCTTTAGAATCAAATATTAAAAAATGCCCGGAATCCTGTCAGACCAATCATTATCCAGCAAAAAAAGAACTCCGTTTGTTGAGGATTTTAGTAAGGTGCAGGACCTGAATAAAAACTGGCAGACATTGAGCCGTGCATGGGGAGGTGCCAATGGAGGAGTGTTGAAAGAAAATGTTTATCTGAAAAATGGAGTGTTGATCCTGGAAGCGCATGGTGATCTGTACTCCGGCAGTCTACAGGGCGTTGAGAAAGATGGTAAACCAAAATGGCATGGCGATCCGGAGGACCCAAAATTCGGACAACCATGGACTCACCGGGTCGGCGGCTGCATAAGCCTCAGAGAAAAGACCGGATATGGATCTTACAGGATAACTGCCAGAATTGCGCAAGTGATAGGAGTAGCAAGTGCCTTCTGGACTTTTCATTATGATGAAGTGTACCCTGGCGATCTTTGGTACGACGAGTTTAAGGCGGAGCAATTACATGAGCAAGGGCAGCCTGATGACGGGTTTTATATTGTTAGGAATCACGAGATCGATATTGAATTTCCCTCCCACCTTAAAGACGGAGACCTTAGCAGTCCATCACTTTCAAATATGAAGTGTAGCACCTGGCGGGGTGAACTAAAGAAGTGGCATGTCTCCGAAACAGATCCGGCCTATTGGGAGGAGTATCATACTGAATTAGTACCCTGCCTGCAGAATATGGCAGACGGCTTATTTCACGAATATAGGATCGACTGGCATAATGACCGGGTAGAGTTCTTTATTGACGGGAGTTTCAAGCATATCATCGTTGATACCCCAAAGGGCGATTCTATTCCTGATATCCCCGGAAACCTCACTTTTGGTGTTTGGTTCCCATCTTCAACATTATCATTAAAGCCATGGCTAGTTGATCCGGCAAAAGGCTGGGCGGGCGGAGTAGTCGATCCCGCCGACGATGGTCAGAAAGCAAACTTTGCGATTGAACGAATGGAAGTCAGCAGGGTTGAATTTATTCCGTTTGATGAACCAGGGGAAAGGTTGATTCCATAGCAAGAAACGCAGTGGCGGGAACTCGGCTTACTCTTTTGCCAGAAAAAAAGGTTACAGCCAGGATGGCGGCTTAAGAAAAATATACCACAAACGGACTCTTTTTTAAAGCACAGCAGAAAAATGGAAACATCAGCAATAAAACGCTGCGCTTTGTCTTTTACCACTGCAATGACAATATTCAAAAAAGCACAACCGCCTATAACAACAAAAGCCCTGAAAGGGCTTCTGCTGTTATTATCTTACAGTATTCCTGTTGCCAAGCTTATAATCTTTTCCTGTCAGATTAAAATTACTCCGATGTTCTTTAACTAATCCCTCTTTTTTTGGAGGATAGATTAGTTTCTTTGAAGGCACATCTGAAGGAATATCACCATTTTGATTTTTTTCTTTTTGCTCAGTGTTCATAAACTACTTTTAAATTCCACCTGTACCGGGCTCATGATCGATCATCCTGCCGGTTGTTCTGCCATCATTTCTACCACTGCTATTCGCACCTATATCACCGGTTGTACTCCTGTTTACATTCGAAAAACCGTCATCATCATCCAGGTCGTCATCATCATCCAGCAGGTCGTCTCCATCATCCATATCTGTACCAGGAATGACGTCATCGTCGTCATCAGCACCTAACAGATCATCTTCCTCATCGCCTTCAATTGGAATCAGATTATCGTCGTCATCATCATCCAACAGGTCATCGTCGTCGTCCAGGTCATCATCATCTCCCGGACCAGGTGCGATATCACTATTGCTAATACGATTAGTGTTAAACATTCCTGAGTTCCCGCTATAACCTTCATTCCTGTTCAGCTCACTGCCCATCGTTGCATTAAAATTCGAAGTTCCAACAGGATTCTCAGCTTCTGTAGAAGGATTATCGCTTTGCAAGGCGGCAGCGGATGCGTTCTCACCCTCGCGGAGATTTCTTAAATTTTCATTCGGATCATTTAAGTTGTTTTCATTAAATGCTGTCATGGTAATCTTGTTAAGGTTAGTGAATCGGATTTGTATACTAAACAACCAGCGACCTATGGATTGTTTTTAAAATGGCAAAAAAACATTCAGCCAGTTAAATACTAGCAAAAAAAAGGAGCCATATGGCTCCTGTAATTAATCTTAAAATGCACCTGGCTCGTGATCCATACCAAAGTTCTTATGGTGAGCATGACTTGGATGAGTATGTGAAAAATCGTGTTCACGGCTGACCTTAACTTTACGGCCAGTGTCTTCCCCGGATTTTTGTTCAGGTGCTTCTTCTTCTTCAGGCTTACTTTCCTTATTCTTTTGAAGTTTATCTTTACCAGGTTTAGCAGATGAATTTTTCATGAGTGCAGGTTTTAATTTACAATGAATTCAAACTCAACGTGAATTTACTCAAAAAAAATTGACACGAAACCCAAAAAATCATTTAAAATTCAATCAAACAACCTCTCTATCAGGCCTTAACCAGGCAAATCTCCTTTACCTTGTCGACCACATAGTCAACCTCTTCCCTAGTATTGTATTTGCTGAAAGAAAACCTAACCGCCGGTCTCCTTGGATTTGCCTTTATAGCGTTAAGCACGTGCGATCCAATGTCGGTACCTGAACTGCAGGCACTTCCACCAGAGGCAGATATCCCCGCAATATCCAGGCTAAACAATAACATTTCGGCCATATCCATCTCCGGAAATGAAACACTTAACACTGTATAAAGACTCTTATCCGGGTCAATCTCACCGTTAAAGTCAACGCCAGGAATATTCAACCGCAGCTGGTCGATCATGTAAGTTTTTAAGTCTTGAATATGATGATGATGCTGATCCATCTCTCTATAAGCAATTTCCATTGCTTTCGCTAAACCTACTATACCATACACGTTTTCGGTTCCTCCACGCATATTACGTTCCTGCGAACCGCCGAAGATCATCGGGCGGATTTTTACATTATGATTGATATAGAGGAATCCGACACCCTTGGGACCATGAAGTTTATGAGCCGCACAAACCATGAAGTCAACCTTAAGTTTGCTTAAATCGTGAGGGTAATGCCCAAGGGTTTGAACGGTATCGCAGTGAAAAATAGCATGATACTGCTCGCACAGCTCGCCTACCCTTTCAATATCTGTCAAGGTGCCTATTTCATTATTTGCATGCATCAGGGAAACAAAACTCCGTTCATTGGTTTTCAGAAGTCCTTCAAGCTGGTTAAGATCTACGTTTCCTTTGGAATCAACCTTCAGAAAACTAAGACTTATTATTCCGCTCTTTTCAAGTGCTTCGAGAGTATGAACTACAGCATGATGCTCTATCCGTGAGGTGATAGCATGTTTTATCTCATGATCAATAATTCCACATCTAATAGCCATATTATCAGCCTCAGTGCCGCCAGAAGTGAAAAATATTTGTGATGGTGATGTCTTCAACAAGCCGGCAACGGTTTTCCGGGCCTTCTCAACAACAGTACGCACCTCGCGACCATGAGCGTGAATAGACGAAGGATTACCAAACTGGCTTTCCATAACCTGGTACATTTCCTTTAAAACTTCCCTGTCAATCGGAGTAGTTGCAGCATTATCAAAATAAACTCGCATTTGTTCTGGATTTTTATTTTTCTTACTGAACTTCGAGGATAGAATTAATATCAGTGATTATTTTACCTGCCAGGTCCTGCGCTTCGCTTTCAGATGCCGACTCAGAATAGATCCTGATAATAGGCTCTGTGTTTGATCTTCTCAAATGAACCCACTGCTTATCGAACTCTATTTTTAAACCATCTATAGTGCTGTAAGGTTTGTCCTTGTATTTCTCCTCTACTTTAAGCAATAAAGCATCGATATCCATTCCAGGTGTCAGGGTGATTTTATTCTTAGAAATATAATATTCCGGATAAGAACTTCTTAGAGATGAAATCGTCCCGCCTTTCTTTGCCAGGTGAGTTAAGAACAAAGCTATTCCTACCAGTGCATCGCGACCATAGTGTGATTCCGGATAAATGATACCACCGTTACCCTCACCACCGATAACTGCATTTGTTTCCTTCATCTTGTTGACAACATTAACTTCGCCAACAGCTGCAGCGTTATAAGTGTTACCGTAACCCTCTGTCACATCTCTCAATGCCCGGGTAGAGGAAAGGTTAGAAACTGTATTGCCAGGAGTATGCTTTAAAATATAATCTGCTACAGCAACCAAAGTGTACTCTTCGCCGAACATAGAACCGTTTTCGCAAACAAAGCACAAGCGGTCAACGTCCGGATCAACGGCAATTCCGAGATCGGCCTTCTTAGAAATCACCTCATCCGCAAGCGCCACCAAGTTTTCTGGCAAGGGCTCTGGGTTATGTGGAAAGTGACCGTCGGGATTGCAATATATTTCGTGAATCGTATTAACGCCAAGTGCTTTCAATAGCGCAGGCACGAATATTCCACCCGTAGAGTTAACACAGTCAATAGCAACGCTAAAATTAGCATTTCGTATTGCTTCAACATCCACCAAAGGCAATTGTAATATTTTCTCTATATGTTTTTCAAGATAACTGTCGTCGATAGTAACTGATCCCAGATCGTCTACATCTGCATAGTCAGTCTCGGGGTTTTCAGCAAGCTCCAAAACCGCCTTCCCATCTTCATCAGTAATAAATTCTCCATTGTGATTCAGCAGTTTCAATGCATTCCACTGTTTGGGATTATGACTGGCAGTGATGATGATTCCACCACCTGCCTGTTCATCTGGGACTGCTATCTCAACCGTAGGAGTAGTTGAAAGTCCCAGATCTACCACATCTATCCCAATGCTTTGAAGCGTTCCAACAACCAGGTTTCTTACCATCTCACCAGAAATGCGGGCATCACGGCCAATAACTATTTTCTTCTTACCAGTTTTCTGGATCACCCAGGTTCCGAAAGCAGTTGTATATTTAATGATATCCTGGGGGGTTAAGCCGTTACCCGCGGTTCCGCCGATAGTGCCCCGTATGCCTGAAATAGATTTGATTAAAGTCACGTGTTCGCTGATTATTTGCGCCAAAATTAACAATTAAACTTAACCTGCAACAAATAGATAATCAGGAGAAGGGAAAACGCTAATTGTTCTATATTTGACGAGCGATTTTTTCTCTTATCTATGCCTAAAAAGTGGTTTCAAAACTGGTTTAATTCCCCCTACTATCACATCTTGTATCATCAGCGGGATGACGAGGAGGCTGAATTCTTTATTGATAACCTTTGTTCGTTTTTAAAACCTGATCTCAATTCCCGTCTGCTGGATATCGCATGCGGTCGCGGTAGGCACGCGGTGTATCTCAACAAAAAAGGCTATGATGTAACGGGAATTGATCTTTCATACGCCAGTATCAAGTACGCCAAACAGTTTGAAAATGAAAAGTTGCACTTCTACGTGCACGACATGAGATACCTGTTTTACATAAATTACTATGACATCGCTTTTAACCTTTTCACCAGCTTTGGATATTTTGAAACAGAGAAAGATCACGTTAATTCATTGAAAACGTTCCGCAAATCCCTGAAAAAGGACGGCCTTCTTGTACTGGATTACTTTAATAGCGAGAAAATAATAAAGCATCTAAATCATCAGGAAACTAAATATATAGACGGCATCGATTTTAACATTAACAAAAAAGTGATAGATGGTAATATCGTGAAGAGCATCAGGTTTGAGCATAAAAGCAAAGATTATGCGTTTAAAGAAGAAGTAAAGGCCTTTAGTTTAAACGATTTTCACAGGATGTTTTCCAGCAGCGGTTTTAAGGTGGTGAATTGTTTCGGTAATTATGCTCTTGAAGAATTTGATGAACTAAAATCAGACAGACTAATTTTTATTTGCAAAAAAGCCGATGCCTGATCTGATACAGCTAGACCAAAACTTGTTTTCTGCAATTAACCAAGGTTTGTCGAATCCATTTTTCGACTGGCTTATGCCCTATCTGCGTAACCGCTATTTCTGGTCGCCAGTCTACATGTTCCTAACAATATTTTTCGTACGAAATTACGGTCAACGGGGATGGATGCTGCTGCTTTTTTTCGGACTTACGTTCGGTGTTACCGACTACCTGAGTTCCTCGGTAATAAAGCCCGCTATTCAACGTCTGCGGCCTTGCAATGATCCGGAGATTAAGCCAACCATGAATCTACTGATTGTATGCGGCAGCGGATATAGCTTTCCTTCTACCCATGCATCCAATCATTTTGCACTGGCATTCTTTTTAGTGAGCATGTTTTACAGACGCTGGAAACCCATCGCCGCGATTGTTATTAGCTGGGCTTTCGTGGTTTCGTTCGCGCAGGTTTATGTGGGTGTTCATTATCCCCTTGATATCACCTTTGGCGCACTTATCGGTGCAATGACCGGTTTTATGATGGCGGCTATTTTAAAAACAACAAAAGGCTTTAGAACATGGAATTCTGGAAACTAGCCTTGTTATTTGGTGGCGCTTTTTTCGGCGGCCTTGGCATCTTTCTTTTTAAAAGCGACAATACTCAGCGTCTTAAATTAATCTTATCGTTCAGCGGCGCATACCTGTTTGCTATAACAGTTCTCCACCTAATGCCCGAAGTTTACCATACAGCCGACCCGATGATCGGATTGTTTGTGTTGGGTGGTTTTATCCTGCAGATCCTTATGGAGCAGTTCTCTGAAGGGATTGAGCATGGGCATATACACAAGCATAAGCACAGTCACGGGCATACAATATTCCCCTTTGGTATAATGGTTAGTCTCTGTCTGCATGCACTATTAGAAGGCATGCCTCTGGCAGCAGGCGAAAATAAGGAGTTAGTTTTTGGAATCGCGTTGCATCATATTCCCGCAGCTTTCGCGTTGGGAAGCGTGCTCCTGCAAAGCGGAATAAACAAGCGGGCAACCATAGTGTCGCTTGTCCTGTTTGCTGTAATGTCGCCTCTTGGTTACTTTCTCAGCTTTCAAATCAGCCAGGGATCCTTAGGTGAGATTGAGTCATACTTCGGAAGGATTATGGGTGTTGTTATTGGGATATTTCTCCATATTTCAACCACTATATTATTCGAAACCAGCGTTGATCATAAGTATAACCTGAAGAAAATGATTGCCGTATTGGCAGGGACCGCCATCGCCCTGTTAGGTTTTCTATTGCACTAATAGCTTCACTGCCAACTTCAACTCAGAAACGTCCAACCTTCTAACCTTCAACCATCTAACCTTCAACCTTCTAACCTCCCGCTACCCTCTCATCTTATCCAACAACATGTTCAGCTGATCAGCTTCTTCATCGGACAGATTGCTTTTAAGTGTCTCGTGAATATTCATTTCCCGATCCAGTGTTTTTAGAATTTCGAGACCTTTCTCATTGATCATAATATCTACGGCTCGCCGATCTTTCTCGTTAGTGCAGCGGCTCACTAATCCTTTCTGAACGAGTCTCTCAACTATCCGGGAGGCATCAGACATTTTATCAAGCATCCGCTCTTTAAGCAGGTTTATAGTAGCAGGCTGTGGGTATTGACCACGCAGAATTCGTAGAATGTTGAACTGTTGCATGGTAATGTGATATTTGTCAAATCTCTTCCTTAAAAGATTAGTAACCCAACCGTAGGTATACAAAATATTCACTACCGTTTTATGGTGCTTATTTTCAAACTTATTACTGGCAATTTCCTTTTCGAGTTCCATAAGAGTTAACCGTTGCAATTGTACCGAACCATAACTATCTTTCTAATGGCCAGACAATGGTTTACGATCCCGGGTCATGTTTTCGCGGCCATAATTCCACGGACAGTGTCTGCATTTGTTTTTACAGCAACTGCCTCGTTTTAGATGATATTTTTCTGTAAAAACGAGGTTTCCTGCGCTATCTAAGTAATAATCTTCCCCTTCTTTTAACACTTGTTTAATATTTTAATCGGAATGCGGTCTTCAAAGTGTTTTTTAAGATGCTTGCCATCCCCATGAATTGTCCAGATCTCCGTTGGTTCAACCATCCCGATCATTTGAAGAATATCGTTCCAATCCACATGATCAGAAATCAGCAATTCAAAATCATTGTGGCGCTGTAACTTCTTCCATCCGGAGGCAAAAGCACGCATTACATTTTTCGCTCTAAAATAACTGTCAAACGTCATAGGAGGCACTATATAAACATAACCCATTCCCGGCTGTTTCATTAATTTGCGATTATATGGCTCATAAATGCCGGGCTTGAATCCAAACTCTTCGTAAATCTTGTTTATTGGCAGAATACCAAAGTGAATTAACACCTTTCGATCCGGGCAGTTCTCGCTGATCAGGCTGATCAGCCGCTGTGCCTTACCTAATGAGTAGGCACCCAGCAAGACATTGTGCATGGATGAGTTCAGTTTTTCAATTTCAGTCACCGGGTCGGGATGCTGCACCAGAGGGTCAGCAAATGTCGTTTCAGTAATCAAAACATCTGCTTCTATAAATTCGATCGGCTCACATGTTCGGTCAGCTTGCAGCTTGTAATCGCCTGTATATAGATATCTGATGTCTTCGTACTCCATAAGCACCTGCGCAGATCCAAGAATATGCCCTGCAGGCACAAAGGTGATTTTCACTTTTCCCAAGTTGAAAGACACATGATAAGGGACTAAATGAAACTCCTTCCCCGCATTCTTTTTATAGCGCAGTTCCATAATCCTGGATGTTGCGCCAGTACAATAAACCGTATTATTTCCACGTACCGCGTGATCGCCATGCGCATGAGAGATAACCGCCCTTGCAACCGGCTGCTGAGGGTCAAGGTAAAAGTCGCCGGCAGCACAATACAAGCCAATCTCATTTAATATTAAAAAATCAGTATGTATCACGCTGAAATAGGGTTTATTGAAAGGAAATATTCGTGCAACTTTAATACCTGCGGAATCAGCATAGTATTCTCATCGTTAACAATGGTAAAATCAGCCAGCTTTTCTTTCTCTTCATCAGAAAGCTGCCTGAGCATTCTCAGCCTTACTTCCTCTTCTGTTATACCGTCACGCTGCATCACCCTTCTGATCTTTACCTCCTCAGGTGCTTTCACCAAAATTGAATGAGTACACATCTTATAAGAACCACTTTCAAACAACAATGCCGCTTCCTTCATTACATACGGCGCATCACGATGGCTAATTACCCATTTGTCGAAGGCCCGGAAAACTGCCGGATGAACGAGCGCGTTTAAAGCTTCCAGCGCTTTCTTATCGTAAAAAACGATGTCCGCAATAAACTTTCGATTAAGTACGCCAGCATCAGAGAATGATTCAACACCGAAAGTGCTGATAATTCCCTTCTTAAGTTCATCGTCAGTATGCATTACTTCTTTGGCGACCGGATCCGCATAAAAAACCGGTATTCCCAGTAATTCGAAAATCCTGCATACGGTAGTTTTTCCACTTCCTATTCCTCCGGTAATTCCAATTTTGAGCAAAATAAAATTCTTTAAAGGGTGTTATTAATTGCTGAGACGAACTGCTGCGTAAACCGCGAAATCCTATAGTGCTTACGACCCTCGAAATGCCATATCACTTCAAAATAAGAAAATCAAGCGCCTGCGGTTCAATTCGTATAATCTTGCAATAAGCGGGGAAGCGGCTAACTTTAACAGGTAGCTGAGGATAACCTTTTTCAGCCCAGTTCAACATGTTGATTGTAGCTTCAAAAGAATCTCTCTCTATCTTAGGATAGTTCCCCAAGGCAGCCATGAAAGTGATCTTTACCTTGTCGGGAAGCAATTTTACATTTCGATAGGTTTTGTTGTTAAGGATCTTTACCGGCACATCCATACTCATTTCAGTAAATTCGTCGACAGGTATCTTTACTTCTATTATCGACGGATAGATACTGATGTTGGCCTTTGAGGGTCTCTTTAAAGGAACAGTAGCCGATATAGTACCATTAACCCCCTGCAATTGCAATTTCTCCGTATCCCACTCATCAATTTGTATTAGGTCATCAAAAGGACCGCTAACAGTTACATATTTCGGAGTCAACTGAATATCATCCGAGATATCGTACTGGGCATTGAAAGCAATCTTTTTATCAACCCTGACAGGGACTTTTTTCACTGTCCTGGTAGAAAAATCAAAATATAACGTGTCTGGCTGCACAGATATCACCTTCTGATCGGATTCAAACTGTCGGTTCACCTTACTCAGCTGCTCGGTAAAGGTTACATAATTTCGCTTACTCAGATCTTTCAGATCAACGGTTACTGAATTGGGATTTATTCTAAGTTTTGAGAAAACTAATTGCCATCCGGTACCCTCCACCTGCAGCTTCACAGTATCCGACTGCAGAGGATGAAAAGCTTTATTCTGCGGAAAATTTGAATACTTAACCAGTGTACTTGCCTCATACACATAGCGGTTGGATAATGCAAAGAACAGCCATGCTCCAACTGCAAAAACAAGGCAGAAAAAGAATAAAGAGAGTCTGCGGCGTTCCAGCTTGCTTAGTCTGATCAATGGCATATAAAAACCCGGGTTATTCTCAAAAGTAGGGAAATAAAAAATGCCCCTCCTATTGGAGCGGCATCTTATAGGTGTAAATGAATTATGCCTTCGCGTTTAACGCCTTAGACGATTCAAGAGAAATAGCTGATTTTTCAAAACGGATTTTCGTTCCGCCTTCAACTTCAATAAGGAAGGTGGTTTCGTTAAGGTCCACGATTTTGCCGTGAATGCCTGATGTTGTGATCACCCGGTCTCCTTTTTTAATTTCTTCAACGTACTTTTTATGATCTTTTGCCTTCTTCATTTGAGGACGGATCATAAAAAAATAAAATACTACTATAATTAAAAGCATGGGTAAAAACCCACTAATTTGTTCCATTGACATGTTTAATGATTAATTTAACTGTGATGTATAAATTGATTACTTAGTTTTTGCTAATTTAATATCACCTATCAGATGCAGTTCAGTTGTAGACGGAACCGTGTTTGCAGTTATAGTAATTACTTTATTCTGCATTCCACCTTTCCCCTTGCTATCAAACTTTACGCTGATCTTTCCTTCGCCATTAGGTGCAATAGGCTCTTTCGGATAATCTGGTACTGTGCAACCGCAGGTAGCAGTAGCGCCGGTAATAATCAATGGTTCGGTACCTGCATTTATAAAACTGAAGTCATAAGAAACCTGGTCACCTTCTGTGATCTGCCCAAAGTCGTAAGATTCTTTTTCAAACTTAAACGCAGCGGCGTTTGAAGCAGTTGTCGGACTTACATTAGCATTGATAGCTCCATTGTTTGATACCGTCTCCGTTTTAGGCTGCTCATTATTACAAGCTGCGAGAGCAATTATGGCAACAATTGATAAAAATACTCGTTTCATTGGTTTTTAATTTATTGATTAATAATCTGACTTTCTTATTTCTTTATTCAAGTAATCCACGGCCGGTCTTCCTGATCTTTCCTGAAGACTGTAGATCAGCATAGATCTTATCTAAAATACCATTAATAAACGAATTACTTTTTGGTGTACTGAATTCTTTCGAAATCTCAATGTATTCGTTGATCGTTACCTTAACCGGTATGGAAGAAAAATGAATCAGCTCTACAATCGCCATGCGCATTAAAAGTGTGTCCATCAATGCAATACGCTCAGCCTCCCAGTTTTTAGTTTTCATCGCGATCAACTCCTGGTATTCTTTTTCAAATGCAATGCTCTTATTGAAAAGATCAATGATAAACAACCTGTCCTCTGTCCAGTTCGGACAAACTTCAGCCAGTTTGTTTTCCTTGGGATTATCACTTGCAAAGTTTTTAAATGTCTTTGACACCAATGCTTGCAAAACCTCCTTGTCGACCGGCCAGTTGATAAACTTTTCTTCGAAAATCTGTTCAACACCTGGTGACTTCAGGATCAGCTTTTTAAAGATATACTTGATAATATCTTTATCCGACTTGATCGTGTGATCTTCAGTTTCTAAAAAGGTGCGGTATTCTTCAGAAGTCTTAAGTGATATAAAAATTGATCTGCTTACTTCCGGATCGAACTCCCAGGAAATCTTATATCTCTTCGCGGCAGCAATGTACTCGCCGTTTTGCTTCAATGATTCGATAAACAAATTCTGGTTAAGCTTCACGCTGGCATTCAAATCATCCTCTGAGGGAAGATGTTTATTCGCACGGTCTTCAGCGTCAATTACACTGTATTCTGCAACTTCAATCAATAAAGAGAGAAGCCAGATATACATTTCGTAAACCTTATCAACGCTTTGTAACAAAGCATTTTCATGTGGTTTTACCGCCTTGGTTTCTGATAGGTGATAAGCATATAATGCCTGCAACGATTTTACCCTCAGGTGCCTTCTGTTTAACATGTATAAGAACGATTATTGTATGATTACCTGAAAAATATCAAGCTGTTTGTATGTGTATTATATTAATTGTATGCGTACTGAAAAATGAATTAATAAGTTGCTTTTATTCCCCTGATATCAGCAATTCGTTTTTCAGCAATTTTATTGGCGGCTTCATGAGTTGGAATATTCTCCAACTTTGATTTTTTAAGAACATTCCGCGTTGCCTCATAGATATTCTCAGCAAGCTGCATTGTGCGTTTTTTACTGAATCCTGCAATTTCAGAATAGCAGTTAATTAAACCGCCTGCATTTATAAGGTAGTCCGGAGCGTACACTATGCCCTTTGTAAGCAACAGTCTGCCATGAATGCTTTCATCGGCCAGCTGGTTGTTAGCTGCTCCTGCGATGATCGCACATCGTAACTTTTCAATCGTTTCTGAGTTGATCGTGGCACCTAATGCGCAGGGTGCGTAAATATCTACATCCAGGCCATAGATACTATTGTTAGCTACAGCTTCTGCACCATATTTTTTAGCTACGCTCGAAACACGTTCCTCATTGATATCACTGATATAAACTTTAGCATTCTCCTCCCTTAACAAATGCACCAGGTTCTCACCAACATTTCCGATGCCCTGTACTGCAACGGTTCTTCCGGCAAGGCTGTCAGTCCCGAAGACTTCCTTCACGCAAGCCTTTATTCCCATATAAACACCTTTGGCAGTCACCGGAGAAGGATCTCCGCTTCCGCCCAATGATTCCGGTACGCCCGTAACATGTTCTGTTTCCATGCGGATGTATTCCATGTCCTTCGGACTTGTACCTACATCCTCGGCTGTAATAAAAGCACCATTCAGATTTTTAATGAAACGGCCGTAACGGCGCATCATCGCTTCAGATTTATCAACGTTGCTATTCCCGATGATCACCGCCTTTCCACCACCCAGGTTTAAACCGGTGATGGAAGCTTTATAGGTCATCCCGCGCGATAGACGCAATACGTCTCTCAATGCTTCGGCCTCAGTTTTGTAAGCCCACATCCGTGTTCCTCCAAGTGCCGGACCAAGGGTGGTGTCGTGTACTGCGATAATAGCTTTCAGACCAGTTTCGGTGTCACTGCAAAAAACAACTTTCTGATGACCAAAGTCGCTTAATTGTTTAAAGATGGAATTTTCTTCGGATATAACTATTGACATACAGGTGGGTTTCGGCACAAAAGTAGTAAAATTTATAGTTCTTATGCTGAAACTGAAAATTCGCGTTGAAATAGGAAACAATAAGATATTTGCTTGACTGACTACCTGAAAAACCACACAGCGCTATGATTTATTCTGATTACTTTTGCTCACGGCTATGAAAGAGCTTGCCTATCTTAATAAATTCTTCTATAAATACCGCTGGCGATTAGTGCCGGGTGTTCTATTCGTAATTATATCGAACTTATTTGCTGTACTGCCAGCACGGGTTATCCGTGTAGCTTTCGATCTTGTGAGCGAGAATATCAGCATCTTCAGACTTTTTAATGGTTTTGAGAGACAAGCGCTGGTATATGAGATCTTCAACTACGGCCTTTTATTATTTGGATCTATCGTCTTGTTGTTAGCCCTCTTCAGGGGTTTGTTTTTATTCTTTATGCGTCAAACGATAATTCTGATGTCAAGGCATATTGAATATGATCTGAAGAACGAGATCTATCAGCATTATCAAAAACTGTCGATGTCGTTTTATCGCCGTAACAATACCGGCGACCTGATGAACAGGGTAACGGAAGACGTAAGCCGTGTCAGGATGTATTTAGGGCCGGCCATTATGTATACCATAAATACAGCGGTTCTATTTATTCTCATTATCTGGGCAATGGTCAGTGTAAATCTAAAACTGGCCATTTATTGTTTACTGCCCTTACCCCTGCTGGTTTTAACTATCTACCTGGTTAACACGATGATCAATAAGCGGAGCGAGAAGATCCAGCAGCAGCTGTCTACCCTGTCAAGCTTTGTACAGGAAACCTTTTCGGGGATCCGGGTAATCAAGGCTTATGTGAGAGAGGATGATATTCGGAAAAAATTCACTGCAGAAAGCGAAAATTATAAAGCTAATTCTATGGCCCTTGTCCAGGTGCAGGCGCTTTTCTACCCCATCATGCTGTTGCTTATAGGTATCAGCACAATCATCACAGTTTATATCGGTGGCCTCGAGGTGATGCAAGGAACCATTACCGCCGGAAACATTGCGGAGTTCATCATCTATGTGAACCAGCTTACATTTCCGGTCACTGCATTAGGCTGGGTAACATCGCTCATTCAGAGAGCTGCAGCGTCTCAAAAACGAATCAATGAGTTTCTGCATACCGAACCGGAAATTGTAACTTCATCAGGCACCTCCTCTGAAATAAAGGGGAAAATAGAATTCCGGAATGTGAGCTTTACCTATCCTGATACCGGCATAAAGGCAATAAGGAAAATTTCGTTCGATATTAACCCTGGAGAATTTGTCGCTGTGATCGGTCGCACCGGATCCGGCAAATCAACTATTGCCAACCTCCTCATGCGGATGTATGATATTGACAGCGGCGAAATCCTTATTGACGGCACCCCGGTTAACCGGTTAGATTTAAACGACCTGCGCAGGCAGATCGGATTTGTCCCACAGGACGTATTTCTTTTCTCTGATACAATTTATAACAACATTGCTTTCGGCCTCGACAGTACAAGTCCGGGCCAGGTTGAGCAGGCGGCAAAAGATGCTGCAGTTTATCAGAATATCGCAGGCTTCGAAAAAGGATTCCAAACCTTTATTGGAGAACGCGGCATCACCCTTTCAGGCGGGCAAAAACAACGGGTGTCTATAGCCCGGGCCATCGTTAAAGAACCTAAGATCTTGATATTCGACGATTGCCTCTCAGCTGTCGATACCAAAACCGAAGAAGAGATCTTAAACAACCTTAGCAGGGTTATGGAAGGCAAAACCAGTATCCTGATTGCCCACCGCATATCAACTATAAAGAATGCCGATAAGATCATTGTATTAGATGGCGGCGAGATCGTTGAACAGGGAACGCACCACAGCTTAATGGACAACCGCGGCAGCTATTTCGAGCTCTACGAAAAACAGTTACTGGAAGAACAGGAAAGCTAAATAGGTTTTCCCTGCAGGGTATTTCATCTTACACGTGCCTAGGAGCAAAAAACAAATCTTTGTCTGGCGTGAAACCTTTTATTTCTCGCGGAATTACACTGATAAAATACTTAGATCAAGCAGAATCTATCCAATTGACCGGCCCCATTGGGCAAAATGTCGGTAGAACGGTCATATTGGTAAATTCGGTGTGCCGGAGGTAGGCAACAATGAGATTGCTGTGACGTACCTGAGCAAGAAATCACTAGTTCCGTTCACAGCGCACCGATTTAACCATCTGTGTAAATCTGAGCAATCTGTGGTGGATTCTTCCTTAAGTTTAGCGTCCATGTTTATCATCTACCCGATCTTACAATTTCCGGTCCTGCCTCCGCAAATTCGTAGCGTGAAAGAGAGATTTCTCCTCCAAGGGTCGTCGAAATGACGGGTTTGAACCAGGCGTGAAATGATGCAGTAAAAGAGCGACGATAAATCACTCATCCCTGTTTTTATCAATTATCAAGGATCTTAGTACTTGTAAGATAAAAACCCTTTCTGAATTCATTTATTTCAGAAAAAATTTTCAATTTGTAACTTTACATTTAAAAAGTATATTTACCCGAACCAAAAAACATTAAACAATGGGCGATTTTGATAACAAAGAAAGAGAAGAGGTTTTTTCAAGGAAGGTAAGGGCTGGAAAACGCACATACTTTTTCGATGTTAAAGCAACACGATCTAACGATTATTATGTTACTGTTACAGAAAGTAAAAAACGTTTAGAGGACGGAGTTTTTATCAAACACAAGATCTTCCTGTATAAAGAAGATTTTGAAAAGTTCGCTGAAGGTTTAAAAGAAACCATTGATTATATTAAAGCTAACCAGGAAGTTGTTGAAAAGAGATATGAATTTACTGAATATCAGACCGAACCTGCTAAAACTAACGACGACTTTTCATTCGATATTTAAACCAACCAATCACCTTAACCAGGAACCATTCTCTTAAACGGGAATGGTTTTTTTTATAGGTATAGCCGTCAGGTATCAGCCCTCAGGTATCAGCTGTCAGCCTATAGCTATCGGCTACTATTAGATTTCTGCCGTCAGGAGTCAGCTGTCAGCCTATAGCTATCAGCTACCAGTTTTCCGCTATTAACTCTCTGATACTAAATGTCCATGTCTGAACTCTGATAGCTGATAGCTGACTTCTCATGGCTAATTCTAACTGCTGTAAGCTGAAAGCTGATTGCTGATAGCTTACCCCTACTCTATCTCACTGGGATTAAATGGAAGTTCACGAAGAGCATTAAACTGTATAGCTCTATATGCGTTTGCTCCGCGGAACTTTGTTTTGCCGAACAGTGGATCACTAATTCCTTTAAGTGTATAAAGAGGTGTAAGGTCGGGCCTTGCAATTAGTTTGGTGCTTGTACCTGATTCGCTTATCAGATTTAAATCCAGGTTGGAGTCTGCAAGGTTAATTAAGTCAGTGTCTTCCGTTCCGTTGAATTCAAACTCAAGGGTATTACTCCCACCAGAATTGCAGATAATAGTCGCCGATTCTGCACGAACCACCTCGGTCACGATTGCCCAACCCAGGTTCCAAACACTTTTTTTATATAGTTCCAGAATCTGATTCTCTATTTCATTCAAATTTTTAATGAATAGCCTTTTCGGGTTCAATAGCTGGAAGAGCACCCCATCTGGCTTCAGGAACTCTATTCTGCATCGCTGTTTGCCTGGTGAAGGTGGAAAGTTAGAACCTGAAACATTCAAATCAGATCCGCTGGTAATTCTAACAGTATCTCTAGAACTATAATCAGACTGTAAAGTCGACACTGATTCCTCTATTTGAACCGGTAAACCCTGTAGTTCCAATGTAGTATACAACGTAAAGATCCCATCTTCAATCTTTCCAACATCACCGACATCCATCGGCTTGCCAGGAAGCCAGTTCGCCCTGTAATTAGTCTTTTTACTAATTTCCTGAACGTAATATTTCTGAGGACTTACCATCGTGATCATTTTAAACATCTTTAATAATCGATTACCCAAAAGCGGAATTTATACGAATTGTCAGAAATTAGATCTTGCAAACAAAGAGTATTAGCCACACTCAAGCTAATTGCACTTATTGTATTTATTTATTAGACGTTAGTACAGGAGGGTATTATTTCGGCTACAAATTTTACCGGCATAAAACGACAGCAGGATTGAAGAAAAATATGCTAGACGCGACAATAAGAAACTTGATTCAATAATAAATGTAAAAAAAATCAATTTAAAATAAAAGAACTTCCGAACAGAAATAATTAGATGAATATGAAAAACAAATAGGGTCGGACTTTAAAGGTCCGACCTTACACATCTATCTATGAAACCACATTCCCTGGGGAGAGGAATATATTATTATTACGATAGGAAGCATCATTTGGTTCCCTGGCCCATAAAATGCAATGAATAATTCCTTCCAGCCCAGATCCTACAATCAGCTTAAAACCGTCCTTATATTTTATATCTTTGCCGCAAAAAACAGCAAATGAATTCCCTTCCGACGGAACAAAACTTTTTAGGCATCGAAGACGAAGCACTTTACAATTACACTGACAGCAAAGTTGTTATTCAACCGGTTCCATACGAGTATACTTCATCCTACCTGATGGGCTCTGCAAAAGGTCCGGAAGCAATTATCCAAGCGTCGCAGTTTGTTGAATTCTATGACGAGGAACTGGATAAAGAAACCATAAACGAGATCGGCATCGCCACTCTTCCAGCCCTTGACTTCACCGGCAAAGTCGACGCGGATGCAATCGCCTTAATCGAGGATGCTACCGACAAGCTAATTCAGGACGGCAAATTTGTTGTTTCATTAGGTGCAGAACACACCGTTACGTACGGATTCGTTAAGGCACATGCGAAAAAATATCCCAACCTGACGGTATTGCAGATCGATGCGCACTCCGATCTCCGGTACAGCTATCACGATAATATTTATTCGCACGCTTCGGTTATGCACCGCGTACATGACATGGGCATTAATCTTTGCCAGGCAGGTATCAGGGCGCAATGCATTGAAGAAGCCAATCTCATAAAACAATCTTCAAATATCCACACGGCCTATGCCCACCAGATCAGAAACAATCCAAACTGGATTCAGGAGCTGCTGGCAAACATGACCGGTAACGTGTATATCACAATCGATGCCGACGGATTCGATCCATCGATCATGCCCGCAGTAGGTACAGCCGAACCAAATGGCCTGTTCTGGAACGAAACACTGGATCTTCTACGCACTGTGTGCAAAGAACGAAACGTTGTAGGGTTTGATATTGTTGAATGCGCACCCATGGAAGGCAGCATTTTATCCGAATATACCCTGGCTAAACTAGCTTACCGGATCCTTGGCTACGTCTTCCCAACGAAATCCCTCTAAATACTAGATACTAAATACTAAATAATAGCTACTAACTACCAAGTTCTAAATACTCATAAATGGCATTACAATGCGGCATAGTTGGCTTACCCAACGTAGGGAAATCAACACTTTTTAACTGTCTGTCGAACGCAAAGGCGCAGGCAGCAAATTTTCCTTTTTGCACCATCGAACCTAACGTTGGGGTAATAACAGTTCCTGATCCACGTTTAACCAAGCTCGCAGAACTGGTGAAACCGAACAAGGTTCAGCCAAATACTATCGAAATTGTGGACATAGCCGGTTTGGTTAAAGGGGCCAGCAAAGGCGAAGGCCTGGGAAATCAGTTCCTTGGCAATATCAGGGCAACAAGTGCAATCATTCATGTGCTGCGTTGTTTCGATGACGATAACGTGATCCACGTTGATGGCTCCGTTGATCCTGTTCGGGATAAAGAGATCATCGATACTGAGCTGCAGCTTAAAGATCTGGAGACCGTTGTTAAGAAGATCCAGAAGGTAGAGAAGATGGCAAAAACAGGTGGCGATAAGGATGCAAAGAAAGCATTTGAAGTATGCACCATCGTTAAAGCTCACCTCGAGTCAGGTAAGTCAGTGCGCACCGCTCCTATTTCCGAAGAAGACAAAGAATTTATTGCTGACCTTTTCCTGTTAACTGAAAAACCGGTTCTTTATGTATGCAACGTTGACGAGAAATCAGTGATCAACGGCAACAAATATGTAGACCAGGTTAAAGAAGCTGTTAAAGATGAAAACGCAGAAGTATTGGTAATCTCGGCTCAGATTGAAGCTGAAATTGCTTCCCTGGATAGTTACGAAGAGCGTCAGATGTTTCTCGAAGATCTTGGCTTAACAGAATCCGGCGTTACCAAGCTGATACAGGCTGCCTACCGCTTATTAAAACTGGCGACGTATTTCACTGCCGGTGTGCAGGAAGTGAGAGCCTGGACCATCACACAAGGCTTCACAGCCCCACAGGCGGCGGGAGTTATCCATACCGATTTCGAGAAAGGATTTATCCGCGCCGAAGTGATCAAATATGAAGACTTCACCACGCTTGGTTCAGAAGCTGCCTGCAAAGAAGCCGGTAAATTAAGTGTGGAAGGTAAGAGCTATGTAGTTGCCGACGGCGATATTATGCACTTCAGATTTAATGTTTAAAGCCCTTGCCGTCTAAAGGTGGTTTAACTATATTTGCCGACATGTTCCCGTAGTTCAACGGATAGAATTCTGGTTTCCGGTACCAGCGATATGAGTTCGAATCTCGTCGGGAACACATAAATTCTGAAGACAAATTAAAAGGCTGTTCTTGTAAAAGAGCAGCCTCTTTCTGTTACTACAAAACCCTTAAGTGTCATATACCTATCCTCTAAAAATTAACGCACTACCACGGATGTGTTTGGCAATAGCAACCACAGTTCAGGTCAGTTAATTGATTTGAATTTTTAAGTTTGTGTAACTCTACTCTTAGCTTTTTAATTTATGAAAAGGATTCTCCTGTTGCTCTTATGTTTAAGTATCCTTCTTCCCGCTTTGGCGCAGGAACAGTATGTGATTGAAAAAGACATTCCTTATTACGCAGCTACCAAACAAAGAAAAGACCTTTATGTAGCCACGCAATGTGTTCTGGACATCTACTACCCCAAACACATTAAGAATTTTGCGACTATTGTTTGGTTCCATGGAGGTGGTCTTACGTCGGGATCTAAGGAAATACCACAGGCATTAAGAAACAAGGGTTACGCTGTGATCGGTGTTAATTACAGGCACTCTCCCAAAGTCAAGGCTCCTACTTATATTGATGATGCAGCAGCAGCGGTTGCCTGGGCCTTTAAAACAATTTCCAAATATGGCGGCAATGACAAACTGATATTTGTCTCAGGGCACTCCGCCGGAGGATACTTAGCTATGATGGTTACTTTGGACAAAAGACTGCTAAATAAACACCAGATAGATGCCAACAGAATTGCGGGGGTGATCCCATTTAGCGGTCATACAATTACTCATTTTACGATAAGAGAAGAAAGAGGAATTAAAGGAACACAAGCTATAATTGATGAGTATGCACCATTATACTTCGTTAGAGGAGATTCTCCCCCATTACTTCTTATCACTGGCGATGCCGAACTGGAACTCCTGGGTCGTTATGAAGAAAATGCCTACTTCCTCAGGATGATGAAGTTAAGCGGACAAAAAGAAATCGCATTGATACAACTGCAGGGCTATGACCATGGTGGGATGGCAGAGCCGGCCTTCCCTCTTTTATTAAAGGAAGTGGCGAAAATTAAAGACAAAGTGAGTCTTTAGCTTAGGGCAAAAGCAGGAAGGACTTATACATCCCGATGCTTTTCAGAGCTGAAGGCCCTGTAATGCTATACTTTGTTTGATGGAAGTTACGCTAATGGATATATATCCTCTGCACGAGAGAGCCGTTAAATCACTTCCAGCTATCTATCAAAGAACTTATAAAACCCCGCCGAAGCCGTATCCGCAACAGAACCATCGGGCTTATGGTAAATGAAATAAGCTTCAAGATCTTTCCGCTTTCCAACAAATTTGAGCGCTTTCGTTAGGCCCATATTCATCAGCGCGTTATCATAGCCATCCGCCGTAATGGCATCCTCCGCCACCACCGTCACGCTGATCATTTCATTTTCAATGGGATAACCTGTTTTAGGATCAATTAAATGTGTGACTTTCTTTAAGCCATTTTGATAAAACTTGCGGTAGTTACCAGATGTGGTAACAGCGCCCTGGTCTATTCGGATGGTGCGCATCAATGGCAGTGGATTAGTATCATCCCCCGGACTTTCAATCCCAACAGTCATGGCTTCCCCTGAAGGCTTTTTACCTTTTATCCTGAGTTCGCCGCCCAATTCCACGAGGTAGTCATTGATACCTTTACGCTCCAGGAAAGCGGCAACCAGGTCTACACTATAACCCTGGGCAATCCCGTTTACATCTATCCCCAGGCAGGGCTTGCTCTTGATCAAACGGTCTCGCTTTAACCGGAGATGCTCTGATCCGACACAAGCCAGCAATGATCTTATCTGCGCTGAATCCGGAATACTGTTAATACGTTTTGCACCAAAACCCCAGGCCTGCACCAGCGGCTGGACCGTGATATCGAAGGCACCGTTTGTCTTCTTGTGGATCTGCAGTGACTTCTTAAGCACTTCCTTCAACATCGCGTCAACCCGTATTCCCGATTGAGAGCTATTGAATTGACTGATCAACGAGTAAGGTTTATAGATAGAAAGTGAACTGTCGATCTTTACGAAGATACTATCGGTCTGCTTCCGCGATACCAGGCTATCCGTCGAATAATAAGTGATCTGATAACTTGTACCCTGCGCCAAACCAGAAATCCGGTAAGGCCTGATCTGTTTGTCTTCCCTGGTAAAACAAAGAATGAATATGAATGTCAGGAGAAATCGGATCATTTTATTAAGTAGCAGTAAGTAGTAGCAGTAGCAGGAAAAGAGTAGCAGGAAAAGAAAGTAGCAGTAGCAGGATCAAGCAGCAGTAGCCTGGCTCGCTACACGACTGCCACTGCTACTGCTACTCACTCCTTCCACCTTCCCTCCTAGATAACCTTCGTCTTTCCCGGTATGGCGAACGGATAATTCCCATCCGCATCCGGTAGTACTTTCGGCATGGCATCCCAAGCAAATCGGTCAGGCATCAGGTTCACGTTGGAGTTTAGGGCGTCATCCCACTTCACTTCCTTACCGGAGTAAGTGGCATAGCGTCCCAGGATCGAGGTCATCGTGCTTTTGGCTGCGTTATCCGCATCGGCAAACTGGTATTTGCCGGCATCGATGGCCGCAAAGAGCTCGTCATGCTCCACCTGGTAAGGGTTCGGATCCCCTTTGCCCGCATAGTCGAACAGCACGTTGCCCTTGTGATCCCAGAGCTTGCCGGTGTTATTGGCCGAGAGGTAAACCTTCCCTTTGGTGCCCTGGAAGCTTTCGTCCACCCGGTTCTGCGTGCCTTCAAAATGGCGACACTGGCTTTGGAGGACGGTACCGTCTTCGTACACAAACTCGACCGTATGGTTATCGAAGATTTCGCCGTAATCTTTCCCCACGCGTTGAGCCCGGCTGCCGGTACCCTGCGCTTTCACCGGGTAGCTGTTCTTTACCCAGTTGGCCACGTCAATATTGTGGATATGCTGCTCAGCAATATGATCGCCGCACAGCCAGTTGAAGTAATACCAGTTGCGCATCTGGTACTCCATTTCGGTTTGACCGGCGGTGCGCGGGTTCACCCACACGCCCCCGCTGTTCCAGTACACCTGGCCGGAAACGATATCCCCCACCGTACCGTCCTGGATACGCTTAATGGTTTCGCGGTAGTTTTTCTGGTAACGGCGCTGCAAGCCCACCACCACATTTAATTTCTTCCGCTTGGCTTCTTCGGCGGCAGCCAGCACTTTACGCACCCCGATTGCATCCACAGCCACCGGCTTCTCCATGAACACGTGTTTGTTCTGACGGATGGCTTCCTCAAAGTGAATCGGCCGGAAGCCCGGAGGGGTGGTCAGGATCACCACGTCGGCTTCCTTGATGGCTTGCTTGTAGCCCTCGAAACCCACGAACTTTTTATCCTCAGGTACATGCACTTTGGCCTTCCCGAACTTGGTGAACATCGGCTCGTAGCTCTTGTCGATCCGGTCGCGGAAGGCATCGGCCATGGCGACCAGTTTCACATTGAAATTTGTGCTCAGGGCCTGGAAGGCCGCACCCGTACCGCGGTCACCGCAGCCGATCAGGGCGATCTTGATGGTTCCGCTGCCTGCGGCGTAAGCGCCATAGAAAGGCAAGTTGCTCAGGGCCACCCCCCCGGCCAGCAGGGCGGAGGTTTTGATGAATGACCGGCGTTGGGTTAGTAAGTTCTGGTTTTTACTGCTCATGCTAAAAGGGTTTAATAATCTGCAATGGGTTTACGGTTATAGTAGGTATCAATCTCTTCTTTGGAGGGCGGGCTCACAGGCCGCACCAGGCGGATCCCCACGAAAGGAGCTTCTGGAAACCACCAGTTACTCTTGGGAATCTGGGGATCAATTCGTTTCCAGTCCGGATCGGAGGCTGCTCTGCTGGCCGAACGCAGCTCAGCCGGCTCGCTTTGAAACGAACCGCCGCGGATGCTGTGCGGATAGAGTTTCACGGGTGGGGCCACCGCGTTATCCGCCAGCTTGCCTTTACTTTGATTGTAGAACCCGGCATCGTACTGGTCGATGGTCCATTCGGCGGCATTGCCGTGCATATCGTGAAGTCCCCAGGCATTGGGTTTCCTGGTTCCCGCAGACTGTGTCTTTTCTTTGCTGTTACCGGCGTACCAGGCATAGTCCCCTAATCGGGCGACGTCATTGCCAAAGGAATACGCGGTGTTCGAACCCGCCCGGCAGGCATACTCCCACTCGGCTTCCGTCGGCAAACGGTAGAACACGCCCGTGCGGTCGTACAGCCATTTGCAAAACTGCAGGGCATTGTACTGGGTCATCCCCACCGCGGGGTAACCTTCCTTGCCCATACCGAAGGTCATATCCAGGTAGGGTTTGGTAGGCCGGGTCACGGCGTCCACCCCTGCCGATTTAATCGTCACATCATAGTCTTTGTAGACGTATAGCTCGTAGATATCCCACGGAATTTCCTGTTTGGACATATAAAACGCATGGATCTTTACTTCATGCAACGGGCCTTCGTCAGCCTCTCTGCCCTTTTCATTTTCCGGGCTGCCCATCGTTAACGTGCCCTCCGGGATCGCAGCCATCTCAAAGCTGACCGTCGTGCCGGGAAGCTTTTGCGTGTAGGATTTCGGTTGATCCTGGGAGAAGGTCGTAAAAGGCAGGAGCGCCAGTAGACAGGCGCCGATTTTATTCTTATTCATGCTCTGATGCTCGTGTTTATTCTTTTGCTTGTTCCAGCTGCTCAATGGTTTGCTGCAGCTTTTTTGGATCCTTCATATACTTCTGGAGGTTGAAGAGCTTCACTGTCTTAAATTCCACCGGGTGGCTTTCGCTTTGCAGCGAGATGTACCCTTCTTTTAAAGGCTGGCCATCGATTTTGACGGCTGGATCGTAATTTTCGACATTACCACCGCCGATCTGCGGCTTCGTATATTCCAGCACGGTCTTCCCGCCCACTCGGTGCCGGATCAGCGAATCGCCCAGCACCAGGATCTCGGCCCGTACCCACTGGTCGCCATGAAAGGTTGGAGAAGATGAATCGACGCAATGCGGGGTAAACAGTTTCCCATCCATAAACACATTCGTACCAGGCGTACACAGGTTCAGCGTGCTTCGTTCTGCTTTGCCATCGCCGCCTAAAAACTGCGCCTCCAGCGAGATCGGGAAATCCTGGTCGAGTCCCATGCTTTGCGCCGACTGGCCATGCAGCATGGCGCCACTATTCCGCCAGGCCCAACCCGGACCACCTTCTATCTGTTCGCCCGTAAAACGGTATTCTACTACCAGCAGGTAAGCGGAAAACTTTTCTTTATAAAAAATATGGCCGTACTGTTCGTTCCAGCCTTTGTAACCATCGTACTTTACTTTCATCACCCCATCCTCCACGCGGAAGGTCTTGGCGAAATTCTCATTTACAGGGTGGCCTTTGATCTTCACGTTCCAATCTTTCAGGTCTTTGCCGTTAAAAAGCGTGGTCCATCCATTTTTAGGAAGTTCTTTTTGTGCGTTGCAACCGATAGTTCCAAAAAGGAAAAGCAGGGTTAATATCTTATTCATTGATTGGAGTTAGAATAAGATCGGAATGTACGGATAAAATCTATTAGGGTGTCAATTGATGTGACTTTCGTTACAAATCGAATGTTAAAAAGCGACTTAGAATACTACAGGTTACCGCGATTGGTGCGGATAATTGATAATCCATGCATGCTAACTGTACGGTTTGGTAGACCCCAGATTGCACAGATTAAGCCCCCGGTTAGGTGCCTAGAATTTTCGTCGAAACTGATTCGACACTTACTATGTGCTTACTATGTGCTTACTATATACTTACTATGTGCTTACTATATCAGCAATATATTAAGCATCCTGTTAATACATAGTGAGTATATGATTAGTATAAAGCAAAATCAGGTTTCGTTTAGGAGTAACGGTGAAGCGCAAAAACAAGAACAGAGTAGTTTAATATCGATATCAATTCGTCATCTTCGCATAACTCTCCGTTTCATTGCCTGATGGTAAGATCAAACAGCGACTGAGCAAAAAACTGAAATGGAAAAAACAATTGTAGTAGTTGGTGCAACCGGCAATCTGGGCGGCAAGATCGTTAACGCCTTGTTAGCTAAAGAAGCAGCTGTGAAGGCCATTGTTCGGCTGGAAACAGAAAGCAAAAAAATCAGGAAGCTGGAAGAAAAAGGTGTCCAGGTATGCCAGGTGGATACAGGTAACCGGTCTGAAATTTCAAAGAACCTGATTGGTGCCGATTGTGTGGTTTCTGCTTTGGCAGGTTTACGGGAAACGATCATTGATGCTCAAAAGATTTTACTGGATGCGGCTGTAGAAGCTAATGTTAAACGGTTTATTCCAAGTGATTTCTCAAGTGACTTTACCAACCTGGTCGAGGGAAAGAACAGGAACCTGGATCTGCGCAGGGAGTTTCGTCAGTATCTTGATAAAGCACCCATCAGGGCAACTACTATATTTAACGGCGCTTTTATGGATCTGCTGACTACGGATATGCCCCTGATCCTGTTTAAACAAAAGCGCATCCTTTGCTGGGAAAACCCTAAGCAGATCATCGAATTTACCTACACCAATGATATTGCAGAGTTCACTGCCAAAGCTGCAATGGATGATGAAACACCAAGATATCTACGGATTGCTGGCGACCGCTTATCCTGTGAAGACTTTGTCAAATTGCTCAGCAAATTGACGGGAGAAAAGTACAAGCTATTCAGACCGGGGGGAATTGGTTTATTGAATGGCATCATCAAGATGACCAAGTTCTTTTCGCCTTCAAAAACAGAACTTTATCCTGCCTGGCAGGGGATGCAGTATATGCGGGATATGATGGAAGGCAGGATTAGATTTCAGGAATAGGACAATGAGAGGTATGCTGATTTGGAGTGGACTTCTGTAGAGGAGTTTTTGAGGAAGGAAAGACTTTATCAACGAAAACCGACTAATAATGGAGGTTCTTCAAAGCAGACGTTTATTTAATTTATTTAAAAGAGCTAAAAGATTGATCAGAAGTAGTCTGAAAAATTCATTTCGCAAATCAAAATCACGTAACAAAAGTTACACACAGCTTAAATATGATTGTCTAAGTTTGACTTTCCGTCCATTAATAATAGAAGATCATATATGCTCAAGATAATAACTACCTTAATCATCGTAATTTTAACTGTTGCTGATACTGTTGCCCAACCCTTTCCATCAACATTAAAGCTGAAAGATCCGTGGACTAAAGCTCATTTGATGGAACCTGCAGCTTTGGCGGCTTTGATCAGCAATCCCAATTCGGCTAAACCAGTGATCTTCAATATCGGCGTGGTTGACAATATTAAAGGCGCAAGGAATGTGGGTGCCGCAAGCGAGGCATTGACTTTAAACAAGTTTAAAAAAGCACTAGCTGCGTTGCCTAAGTCAACACCGGTGGTCATTTATTGTGGTTGCTGCCCGTTTAGCCCCTGTCCGAATATCCGGCCTGCATTTAAGACCTTACAGGCAGCGGGGTTTAAAAACGGTCGCCTTTTGAATTTGCCAACCAATCTAAAAACGGATTGGATTAGTAAGGGCTATCCACTTGAGAAATAATATTAGAGCGGCACCGTGAACGAACAACCATCCCTGTATATTTAGTTAACCGTAGAAATGAACCTACAGATTATGAGATTACTTACATTCTTCCTGTCCTTAATTCTTGCCCACACTATTCAAACTGCCTCAGCGCAAAACCCAGCGGTGAACTTTACAGGTGCAGAAGCAACTTTAAGTCATTACAAGGCACTTTATGTGTTAAATAGTGGTGATGATAAAAAGATCCAGGGGACTCTGAGAAATATTAAAAATTCCCTCGCTGATGTGAGACTGAAGGACAAACTTGAGATCGAGCTGATTGTTTTCGGTGATGGAGTTAAAGTGTTTGCAAAAGATGGACCTTACGAGGAAACCTTGAAAGCCTTGCGATCAAAAGGTGTAATTCTTGCCCAGTGCGAGAACACCATCAGAGAGAGAAAGATTGACAAAAACAGCCTTTATAGCTTTATTTCTTATGTGCCGAGCGGCGCTGGGGAAATGATCATTCGTGAACAGCAGGGATGGGCAATCATTCATCCCTGACAACCGTCTCCTGATGAACCTACAGACTCAAACAAAAATCAATAAAGACCTCATCCTCCGTGAGCGCTTAGCTGTTGAGCGAACATCTATGGCTATTGACACTACTCTGTTAGCTTTTATAAGGACCGCGTTGTATTTCGCAGTTGCGGGCATGACGATCAACCAGTTTTTCAGCGTCAACTTTGGTTTACTAATAGCAATATCTTTTTGGGTAGTTGCCCTGATCATCCTGATCGTGGGCCTAGTCAATTTTCGTAAGCAAAAAAGAAGGCTTAGAGAAAACGAAAAACACATCGGTGATTTTAAACTGGATTGGGGAAAAGGGACTGGCTTGTAAATGTTGTTTTACTATCGGAGATTTGATAATGAAAAATATCAACTGAGCACATTGAAGAAGTAACCAGTTTTTTCATACCCATACATGAGAAAAATAATCGTCTTATCCATGATCACATTAGATGGGGTCATGCAAGCGCCGGGTGGACCTGCGGAAGATACTTCGGGTGGGTTCGAATATGGCGGCTGGGTTGCTCCTTATGGCGACGAAGTCTTTGCTAAGGTGCTGAAAAAAGAAATGCAACCTGCAGATTACCTTTTGGGCAGGAAGACGTTTGATATCTGGGAGTCCTACTGGCCTGAGCATGCAGACTTCTGGCCGGGCATTAATGAGGGCACCAAGTACGTCATGTCAAGTACCCGTGAAAACTCCGATTGGAAAAACTCGGTGTTCCTGGAAAGCCTTGGAGATATTCGATCACTAAAGAATTCGGAAGGCTCTGACATCCAGGTTTGGGGCAGTGGTGAGCTCGTTCAACTGCTCCTTAAGAATGACCTGGTGGACGAACTCTGGCTTAAGATTTACCCCCTTCTACTGGGGGATGGGAAAAAGCTGTTTGATGCTGGGACGGTTCCGGCAGCCTTTGAATTAACAGAAAGCACTGTTACGCCAGGCGGAGTTTTTATTGCCTATTACAAGCGAGCTGGTGCGGTAAGGACGAGTGATATTGAATTTTAAGGAAAAGAAAGCGCTTTCACACAGATTTTAAAGATTTTCACAGATTAGGACAACTCGAAGTGAATTGTACTAATAGTTCAGTAGTCAACAACACTGGAAGTTACGGGCAGGGTTGCAGGATAAATGTATTAGATTTATAAGAATCAAAATACAACCTATGCGAATTCCAATTTCCACGATAGTCCTCCTTCTACTCGTTTCCTGCAGAAACACTAATAATTCACCATCGGCTGAGGTGCCAGCTTCTAAGAATCCAAAGGCAGATACGATAGGAAAAGCCACAATCACTTCTGCTAGTGTTCCAAACGTTTTGAAAAGTGTGGACGATATAAAGCAAGCATATAAATACCTGACTTTAAAGATTGACAATAAAGATTTGGATTCGACGTCTTTCAAATACAACTGTCGTGATGAAAAACAGGGGACTGTAGTGTATTACTTTGAAAATGATTCGCTCAGAATGATCAGGCATACGTACAGTGAATACAGTCATTTCTCAGCCACAGAAAGCTATTTTGTAATGGATGATGCGCTGTTCTTCGTCTATTTCAACCAGGTATCATGGAGCTTTGGCTCAGAAGGAAAAGGAACGAGCGATACTAAGGATAATATAACAGAAAACCGCGTTTACATTGTCGACAACAAGCCCGTTAAATGCCTTGAAAAGAAGCTTACTATACGGTCTTATGATCCGAATAATACGTCCTCACAAAGCGTAGCAAATAAGGAAATAGCTTGCTCTTCAATCAAACCTGTTCTGCAAAAGTTTCAGTTGCTGGCGAGATATAAGAGTCAGGGAGAAAGTATGGCTTGTCTGGAAGAGTAAAAACTATGCTTCGAATAGTTACAGCGGGCTGATATTAATGGCTATTGGTTCACGCAAAGGCCGATAAGATCAATACGCAAAGATCGCGAAGGTTTAATATTAAAACCTTTGATTTGGACTGATTTAAAATGGCAGGCTTTGCGTGCTTTGCGATTTCTTATTTTGCTTTGCGTGCAAATAGAAAGCTTTTCAAAGCGATTGATTGGTCGTTAGATGGAATTAAAAGATTTTTACAGTTTGAGCTGCCAGCTAATAAAATAGCACTAAGAAATTAGCTTCCATGTTTTATTATTGTCAATAATTTTACATGCTATGAGTCGTATCAGAGTTAGGAAAGTAAGTGTCAATGATATTGACCAATTACAAAGGATCAGCAAGCAAACTTTCCTGGAGGCCTTCGCGGCTAATAATAAGGAAGATAACATAAAGCAATACCTGGAGCAGGCATTTACATCAGAAAAATTGACCGAAGAAGTTAAGAACGAAAACTCTGAATTCTATTTTGCCCAACTCGGCGATGAGGTCATTGGGTATTTGAAGTTGAACTCGGGAGACTCCCAAACAGAACTGAAAGATCAGAAGGCCCTGGAGATTGAACGCATCTATGTGCTAAAGGAATACCATGGACAGAATGTAGGGCAATTGCTTTATGAAAAGGCGCTTGAAGTTGCAGGAAAGGAGGATGCTGACTATGTCTGGCTAGGGGTTTGGGAAGAGAATCCACGAGCAATCAGTTTTTATAGAAAGAATGGTTTCGCAGAGTTTGATAAGCACATGTTTAAGTTAGGCGATGAGGAACAGACTGATATCATGATGAAACTCAAGTTGAAGGATAGCTGAATTATAGTTTGCGGATGTCTTGCCCCGATAGGGCAATGGAAATCCGTTTATAACGTTTTGCTACCGCCCTTTAGCCCCGATGGTGTAGGCCACTAAACCGACCTTTAGGTTACCCTTGGCGCGCTCACATAGGCAAGTCCTATTAATCCGCTTTATTTTCCCTATAAGCGGAGTTAGAGGTTAGGTTGCTAATTAAAAAGATCTTAGAATGTGACCTATAGGGGAGAAAATCTATCTTCAAGCGCTACTTTAAAATGAACAAAAGGATTTAATTATGGCAACTGTTTTTTTTGCAACACCAGCTGATTTTAGAAAATGGCTGGAGGAAAACCATCAAAAAGAAACGGAATTGTTAGTAGGTTTTTATAAAGTTAACAGCGGAAAACAAAGCATAACCTGGACACAGTCTGTTGATGAAGCACTTTGTTTTGGCTGGATAGACGGGGTTCGAACATCAATAGACAACGAATGCTATCAGATTCGTTTTACACCAAGGAAACCGACAAGTATCTGGAGTACGGTTAACATTCAAAAAATGGAGTCGTTAATTGAACAAGGACTTATGCAGCCAGCCGGACTTGCTAGTTTCGAGAACCGCAAGGAAAATAGGTCAAGAATCTATTCGTACGAAAAGGAAGGGATGAAATTCTCCCCTGAACTGGAAACGCAATTTAGGGCAAACAGGAAAGCATGGGATTATTTTCAATTACTTGCACCCTCCTATCGAAAAGCTTCGACCAATTGGGTGATGAGTGCCCGGCAAGAAACAACCAGATTGAAACGGTTAGGAGAACTTATCTCAGCCAGCGAGGCCGGGACTAATCAATGGAAAGACAATAAGTACATTAAGAAATCATCAAAAAAGCTAAACTGACCTCCAAATACGAATCATTAAGTAAAGCATCAAACGCCCCTGCTACAGTGGATCTTGACCATTTGCTAACTATTGGAGCCATTCTACCCTTGGGAGTCCGTGAAGGCGATACAGAGGAAGGTTCTAAGATCGATGCGCTCACAGGTGCCAGAGCTCCCCTTCGGGAACCTTCCAATGTTAAGTTCTGATTTCGAAAAACGTTCTTAGTGCGTGAACCCTGCAGCTCGTAAAAAACTTGTGAAGAGAATCCAAAAAGGTTTCCCATTCGAATTCCCGTGTCGACTGTCTCGTTCACTACGCATCGACCTGCTAGTTCGAATTAATGTTCCGCCTTTCCATAGACCATAGCATGTTTAAGTAGCCCAACAGCGGTGAGCCAAGACTAATTAAAATTTGAAAAATCAACTGGCGTGGACGATTATTATCGCTATCGGCTCATTCCCTTTTTGTATCGGAGACTGGTTCATAATTATCTCAGGCTAGTGACCTTCATGAACCTGGAAACTGAAAATGACTCTTTAAGCCTGATATCGTCAGAAGAGGTTCCTATCCATAATTCAAACTCACCGGGCTCTATCACCCAGTTCCAGTCCTTATCCAGAAGCATTAGATCCTGTTCTGTTAGTTCGAATTCAACCGTCTTTTGCTCGCCGGCTTTGATTGCTACCCGTCGGAAATCTTTTAACTGTTTTGAAGCGATTACAACCGAGCTTACTTTATCGCGGAGGTAGATCTGCACCACCTCCTCACCGTCCTTGTTACTGGTATTCCTCAGTTCGAATTTTATCCTGACCGAGATCTTGCTTACGTCTTCCTTCACCCTAACAACCGGATTACTGTATTCGAAACTGGAATAGCTAAGGCCATAGCCGAAACTGTATAAAGGCTTCGCATCGGTCTCGACATAATCGTGCGGTGCAGGGTTTTTGAAATTGTAATAGACGGGAAGCTGGCCGACGGATTTAGGGATTGAGACTGGCAGACGTCCGGCAGGGTTATAGTCACCGAATAGCACATCTGCAATGGCATTCCCTCCTTCCTGTCCGGGGTACCAGGCATCGAGGATTGCGGGCACACTTTCTGCTGCCCAGTTGATATTTAAAGGCCGGCCTTTGATCAGCACCACGATCACCGGCGTACCCGTTTTGACAACTGCCTGCAAGAGTTCCAGCTGCTTTCCTAAAAGGTCGAGGGAGGAGCGGTCAAAGCCTTCGCCGCTTTCCATGTCGGAGACAGCGCCTGTCTTCACAATGGCTGCGCCGGTACTTTGATACTCCGTTTTGAAATCGCGGGCACTCGAGCCGCCTAGTACTACAATTGCTACTTCAGCGTTTCGTGCAGCATCAACTGCGGCAGCGATGTCAGCGGTTGAGGTATCACGGATAGCTGTGCCTTTGGCGTAGGTAACCTTCGTTCCCGTTTGAACTTTCGCCTTAATTCCTTCCAGTACCGTAACAATCGCATCGTCGCTTTGCGGAGCGGTATAGTCGCCCAGCTGGTTGTAAATATTATCTGCATTCGGACCAATAACGGCGATGCTTTTTATCTTTTTGTTGAGGGGCAGAACCTGCTTTTCATTCTTTAGCAGGACGATAGATTGCTGTGCGACTTTGCGCGCAAGTTTGATATGCTCCACGTTACGGACCAGCTTAGCGGCCGCTATCGGGTTCACATAAGGATTTTCGAATAAACCCATGTCGAACTTGATCTTTAACACCCGGCTAACTGCGGTGTCCAGCGCGGCACCTTTCACCAGGCCATCCTTGACTGCCTTGATCAGGGCTTTACCGAAGCCGTAGCCGCTCAAGTCGGCATCGAGTCCGGCATTGATGGCAAGGGCTGCTCCTTCTGCCGGTGTTGCCGCTACCCGGTGACTGGTTACCAATCCGGAGATACTTCCAAGATCAGAAACCGTGAAGCCTTTAAAATTCCATTGCTCCCGGAGGACTTCAGTCAACAGGAAATGGCTGGCTGTGCAGGGCACGCCGTCAACAGAGTTGTAGGCAGTCATTACAGATAATGCGCCTGCTTTTACAGCTGCCTGGAACGGCGGCAGATAAGATTGGTATAGTTCGCGTTTGCCGACTGAAATGCTTCCGCCGTTATGCCCGCCTTCGGGGTTGCCGTAGGCGGTAAAATGCTTGAGGGTGGAAACGACGTTCCTGCCGCTCTTCAGATCGCTGCCCTGGAAGCCTTTAACCATGGCCTCTCCCATCCTGCTATTCAGTACAGGGTCTTCGCCGTAGGTTTCTTCCAGCCTTGACCAGCGTGGCTCACGGGCGAGATCAAGTACGGGGCCGTAACCTAGATGCGCGCCCTGCGAGCGCGCTTCGGCAGCTATCACCGCGGCCATTTCCCGGATTAAAGCGGGGTTCCAGGTGCTGCTCTGGCCGATGGAAGTTGGAAACACGGTGGTGCCGATCGCCATGTGACCGTGCGGGCATTCCTCCGACAAAAGCATGGGTATGCCTAACCTGCTATTCTCAATAGCGTATTTCTGTATGGCATTGGTGGCTTCCGCGGAAAGTTCCGGGGTTAGGCCCGTAGCCAGTGTTTTCTGCGTCCATGGGTCGGCTCTGAGCGTTGCCCAGAGCATACCGATATGATCTTCCTGAATCGCTTTTTTAAACTTATCGCTCGCGGTCACCTTCTTATCCGTTTTGGTGTACATCTCCCAGCCTAAAAGGGTGGATAGCTGACCTGCCTTTTCCTCCAGGGTCATACGGCTCAGCAAATCATTGATTCGCTCGGAAGTTGGCCTTTTAGAATCTTTATATTCCGGTTTCTCCGGGCCCTGCTTAGTGGCAGTGGCCGTTTTTTGCTTTTGTGAAAAACCAGGCTGCGCAAAGAAAAAAAGTGCAATAACCGGAAGGGTGAAGAAGATTGCTTTGGACATTTTCTATTTATCGCAGTTCAGAATAAGGACGGTCGGCCGGTTTAACTCCCCAGGTAGCAGATGGCTTAGGCCCCATTACGATTTCCATTGTTCCGCCTTTTACGAGATCCCGGTGAAGAAAATAAGATTTGGTATAAGGCTTCTTGTTGAAGGTGATCCTTTGAATATACTTATTCTTGCCGGAGTTGTTCTTGACGGTGACTATGAATTTTTTTCCACCGGCCACGGTTAATGTCGCTTTATCGACTTCGGGGCTGCCGAAGATGTACATGCCGTTGGCTGGGTTAAGGGGATAGAATCCCATAGAAGAAAAAATGTACCACGCGGACATTTGCCCTACATCCTCGTTTCCGCTCAAGCCGTCGAACTTGTCTGTGTACAGGCTGTCCATGATATGTCGTACTTTATCTGCGGTCTTCCATGGCTGACCTACGAATGAATACATATAGGTGATGTGGTGGCTTGGTTCGTTACCGTGTGCGTATTGTCCGATTAGTCCGCTGATGTCCGGTGAAGCGTCTTTCCCAAGGTCACCTTCCGCTATAAAAAGGGAATCCAGTTTAGTGGTAAAGCGCTTTTCGCCGCCCAGCTGTTCGATTAGTCCTTCCACATCGTGAGGAACCAGCCAGGTGTACTGCCAGGCATTCCCTTCGGTAAAGTCGTTCTTCATGTGCACCGATTCGAAAGGATTGAAAGGTGTACGCCACTGGTTTTCGGAAAGACGACCGCGGACAAAACCTGCTTTAGGATCATAATAATTCCGGTAATTCTGACCTCGTTTATTGAAGTAAGCATAATCATCCTGGTTACCTATCCTCTTTGCTACCTGGCCAACACTCCAGTCGGCTATTGCATTCTCCAGTCCAATAGCTACCGATTCAACGGTACTGTCTGCCGGGATATAACCCAGCTTCTTAACATGCTTAAGCCCGCGCTCATCCAGCATGGCGCTTTTCTTCATTGCTTCAAAAGCCAGGTTCTTGTCAAAGCCTGTGAAGCCTTTCAGGTAAGCGTCGGCCAGAACTATCAGGGCGGGATTGCCCACCATGGTGTTGGTTTCATTACCCATCAGATGCCAGATAGGTAACTTGCCCTGCTGCTGGTAGATGGCCAGCATCGAGCTGATCATATCATTGACCTTCTCGGGCTGCAGTATGGTAAATAAGGGGTGTGCGGCGCGGTATGTATCCCACAAAGAATAAGTGGTGAGGTTGGTAAAACCTGCATTCTTGTAGACCTTCTTATCAGTCCCGAGATAGTCGCCGTTATGATCATTGAATGTGGAGGGCGCGATCATGGTGTGATACAAAGCCGTATAGAATTTGCGCAGAGTTTTTGCATCTCCTGTTTCGATCGTGGCCTTTTGTAATTCCTTGTTCCAGGAAGCATCCGCCTGATTTACCACCTGCTGGAAGTTCCAGCCGGGTATTTCAGCTTTGATGTTCATCGCTGCGTTCTCTGAGCTAAACGGGGAGATCCCTACCTTAACCCGGATGACCTCATTAGCTGACGTAGTGAAATTAGCCACACCTTTCACCCGGCGTCCCTTTAAAGCGATGCCTTGACTAAGGGCTGAGCTGTCCTGCAGCGTGAAACTTCTGATTGGTTTAGAGAAAACAGCATGAAAATAAATGCGCTGGTCGGTTGCCCAGCCCCTTGAATAGCGATATCCTGCAATGGTGGTATCGTTAAGCTTCTCTATGAATGTTTCTGTTGGGACATCCCATCCAATCCCAGGTTGCAGGTCGATAATAATCTTTGCACCCTCTGCCTTTGGGAAAGTATACTGGTGGAAGCCTACCCGGTTTGAAGCGGTTAGTTCGGCTTTGATGTTATATCTTTTCAGGCGAACTGAATAATAACCCGGACTTGCTTTCTCTTCCTCGTGTGAGAATAGGGAGTAATATCCCGTTTCTGGCTTATTGAGGAGACCCTTCCAAATCTTTACGTCACCGGTAGCCGGCATGAGGGAGATATCGCCGAGGTCACCGATCCCTGTTCCGCTAAGGTGCGTGTGCGAAAAGCCAATGATGGTAGAGTCGGAATAGTGATAGCCGGAACACCAGTCCCAGCCCTCTGTTAGGTTGGTCGGACCGAGCTGAACGGCTCCGAAGGGCACGTTGGCGCCCATGAACACGTGACCGTGACCGCCCGTTCCAATATATTGATCAACGTGCTGGGTCAATTTGGCCTTATTGTTAGTATTTGTTGTCTTTGTTTGTGCAAGGCTGATTCCGCATACCATGAAGGTCAGTGCGCAGATGAAGCCGGTTTTCAAAAGGTTATTCATCAATTAAAATTAAGATTTAATATTTACAGAAGCGGTTTCCAGCGCCTTTAGTACATCTGGGGATACATCTCCGAACAGGGATATGCCCTTAGCGCCATTACGAAGCGCGTATTCCATACCAGCCTGTATTTCTTTGGTGTCTTTAAAATCAGGAAGGTAGATACCGGCATACAATGGAAAACGGCCGTCGAGCGCTTTAACACCTTCGGCAACTGCATCGCCAATCCAGGCTACCGGTTCCTTGTAGAAACCATGATAGATCATTGGACAGATCCCGGTAAGATTCCAGTTCACCCAATCCTGGCGGACATTACGCTTTGCTACTTCAGGAGTGGGAAATACGGCGGCTGTAATTTGTTTCTTATGGCTCCGGGCAACTTCCGATAGCTGGTTCACAAGGGAGGTAATGGCGTTGTAACGGAACAAGCGCCAGGAAAGGTCAGCTTCAGGAAATTCGACCGCTTTGATATCCTTTCCACGCCATTCCTTGAATTTAGCCTGGCAAACTTCGCAGTAGCAGTAATCGTATTCAGGCAGTTCGCGGGTCTGCTCGATCTTATAGTTTGCCCAAAGATTCACTGGGAGGATCACATCGCAGAAGCGTACATAGTCCAAATGAATGCCGTCGACATAGTCTTTGCTTAGGATGTTTTTTACGTCGTCGGCGAGGTATTGGTGAACTTCCGGGCGTGAGGGACACAGCCAGCGGTAATAGTTAACGTAGGGTGGTTTATCCGAACAGGATTCTCCCTTGCGGTTTACTGCATACCATTCCGGATGTGCCTGAAGCAATGATTTCTCGCCCCTATTGGTGGTCCACATCCAGCGATGTGCTTCGAGTTTCTGTGCTTTTGCTGCACGGAAATGCTTTTCGCTGTCGGCCTCGAAGAATATTCCCCGGATACCAGCTCGGTGATATTGTTTATACCGGGTCTCCAGATCTACCGCGCTATCCTTCGAATCGGGGTTCACCCAGACCCAGTGTTTCCAGTGGCCAGATTCCTTATTTTGTGCGATCATGGCATTACCCGTCAGGGGCAGGACCGATGCGGACACACCGGCGATCAGACTGGTTTTTACAAAGTTTCTTCTGCTTGTCATAAGTCGTGTTGATTATTGAACGTGACCGTCATGGTCAATACTTAACGTTTGTTTATCTTCTGAATTGATACTGGCCCTGAACTGGTTTCCAGCAGACTTCATCTGTAGGGTATGCATGGTGTTCTCTACTATAATCTTTGGATCAATTCCTAACTGTGCTAAGGAAGAAGCATAGAAATTGTTCTTTCTTCGAAATTCCTTTTGTCGATAATAAACCAGCCATAGGTAGCTCCTGATCTTTTCAGAAACAGGAAGCTGAAAGGACGAATTGCTACTTCCCGGATCTTTCATCGTAAAGTTTAAATAGCCCCAGCGCTCCGGGTAATGCATATTAACTACTCCTTGCGGCGACCAGACCCAATTGCGCTCTGGAAGAGTTTTTCCTTTGCCATCCTGCTTCTTTGTGTAGACGCCAGCTTGTATTTCCGTATCCCATTGCACCCGTGAAAAGTTCACACGCCAGAAGTCGCCTTCACGGGGAATCTTCACGTGGTTACCGATCGACAGCGCTTTGAACGGGATGGCCATCTCCACCGTCCATGATGAATCGAGGTCAGACGGATTGTTAAGGGTTCCGTTGATCTTCACTTTTGATACTAATCCGGGTGCATTCCAGCTCATCAGCACGGAACCGCCGTTGCGATAGGGTTTTGGAATAAAAAGGTCGAGGAGCGTATTCAGTGCATTAACCTCGATCTCGAAATAATCGTGGGCATTGTTGTCGGGGTCGATAAAAACTTCAAAGTCATTGTCATAATAGATAATGTCGTCATGGTTTTTGAGACCGCCCCAAATATGTGGTTCTTCGAGCTCTGCGGCGATGTAAAGAAATGACTTATCCCAAAGCATTTTGACCCTGGTACTATGAGCAGGCTTAGGCTTCTTGTCGCCTTCAATATCTTCAAACAGATCAGTCCACACCGCCTTTTCCCAGACCTTGTCTTTAATCTCACCGTCAAGAACGGGTGGGACCGCCGCAAAAAGTGTTGTATAACTCTTAGGCGTAATAAAAAGGGGTTCAAGGCCCAAAAAGGAAGTCTGACTTCTGCCCGGCGATGGCAGAGCCAAGATTAGAATCACTATAATAATGATGAGCTTTGATAGGCTGAAAGGGGTATAAATATATCGCATCAGGGAAATTTTGATCTGCGGCAAATAACAAATTAAGTTCTACATTGCTGTAATCGAAAAAGCTAATGCAGGTAGCTTTTTGTTAGCAATATCTGCAGGCAGCCATACTCTTACCTTTTCACCATCCTTCTGCCACTTCATTGTTTTTCCATTCTGAAGAAGGGTGACCTTACTCCCCTTTGCAGGCAGGTTTCCTTCCCATTCGATAATCTTTGATACGGATTTACCCTCCGGCAAACAAACCAGCGCATACTTAGTTTTTCCATCCTTGCTCTGTGTAAACCAAGTATTGCCGCTCTGATATTGCTTTGTTGCGCGTGTACTATATATGGCTTCAGCATTTATACTTAACCATTCGCCGATTTCTTCAAGCCGGGTGATCACTACCGGTGGCAGGGTGCCGTCTGGTTTCGGTCCAACACCAAGAAGCAGGCTTCCGCCCTTCGCGGTCACTTCGATTAAAGAATGAATAACCTTTGCGGCTGATTTATACTGATCGTTGGGAACAAATCCCCAGGCTCCACCTAGTGTCATACAGCTTTCCCAGGGATATTCAAGCTGCTTTTCAGGGATTTTTTGTTCAGGCGTCTGGTAATTTTCATAGGGTCCGTGTACGGTACGGTCAACCATAAGGATGCCGGGTTGTGCCTTTCTTGCCATCTCAGCGATCTTCGGCATATCAACTTCCTGGCTGAACTCAGGGATCGGAGCTCCCCATGCAAGAACTTCCTCATTTACCGTTTCTTTAGGCCTCACCCAGCCGCCGTCTAACCATAAGATATCAACCGAACCATAATTATTCATCAATTCGCTAATCTGGTTAAAAGTAAAAGCTTTAAACCTATTCCAGCGTTCAGGGTGTTTGCGAATATCATAGTTGACATTCCGGTTAGGTGTTGCATACTTAGGCCACCAGAAGTCTTTGGAATGCCAGTCAGGTTTAGAAAAGTATGCTCCGATCATAAAGTCTTGCTTTCGGAAAGCATCAAACACATATTTAGCTATGTCCGCTCGTGGGTTATCCTTAAAAGGTCCCTTAGCAATACTATAGTCTGTCTGTTTTGTATCAAACATATTAAAACCGTCGTGATGCTTGGTGGTAAATACCATATAGCGCATCCCAGCATCCTTGCCTGCCTTGGCCCATTGCTCGGGGTTGAAGTTGACCGGGTTAAATTTTTCACTCAACCCCCAGTACCAATCCTTAAACTGCGGATAGGTCATTGAACTATCCCGATCAATCCAGTCTTCGGAGCATAAAGCCCACGACTCGATCATTCCCGGTACTGCATAAACACCCCAATGAATGATCATCCCAAACTTTTGGTCCTGCCATTTATCGAGCTTCTCTCTTACCGCGGGATCTTTGGGCCATTCGTAAGTGGAAGATTGACCGTGGACATTTGGTTGTGCTGTTGATTGATTTTTTGCCATACCTATAAGCAAAGTAACAGTCAGGAGAACGGCTTTTAGTGACTTCATAGCATTATTTTAGACTTAGATACTTCTTCGTTTATGTGTAATGTAATATTAGCAATTATAAATAGAACAGGTTACTTTTTAATTTTTTTTAAAAAGTTTGCTGTTATTTAAAAAAGTGCATCTATATTTAGAAAACAATTAATAACTTTTCTATTGTATAACGCCGATAACGATTCAGAAAAAGGGACAGCTCAGATAAAGTCTGATCGGTTAAAACAGCGAATTTTAAAGGAGCTTTATTTTGATAAAGTTTTGTCATGTGCCGATCTGAGTGTGCGTATTAAAAAAAGCCTTCCTATTGTTGCTAAGTCCATTAATGAGTTAATCTCTGATAAATACATCACCGAAGTTGGCCAGGGGCCGTCCAGTGGTGGCCGTCGCCCGGTCATGTATTCACTTCGTCCGCACGAGAAACTAATTGTCGCCGTGGCAATGGATCAGCTTTCTACGCGAATTGTCATCTATGACCTGATGCATAACCAGGTTTCTGATATTGAAATGATCGAACTGGAGCTTAATAATTCGACCGCGTTACCCCGACTAGTCAAACTCATAAATACCTTCATCCAAAAGTCTGGATTTCAAAAAGAAAATATTATCGGTGTTGGAATCAGCATGCCCGGTTTTGTCAATGTCAAGAAAGGAATTAACTATTCATTTTTGGATGCTGGCGGGCAGAGCCTGCAAAAACATATCTCCGAAAAGATCGATCTGCCGGTTTATATAGATAATGACTCCTGCCTTATAGCCCTGGCAGAACTCAAGTTTGGAAAAGCAAGGTCTAAACAGAACGTCATGGTCATCAACGTTGCCTGGGGCATTGGGCTTGGGATGATCCTGAATGGGGAGATCTTCCGGGGACATAGTGGATTTGCCGGAGAATTCAGTCACATACCGACGTCGAATGAAGGCCATTTGTGTAGCTGCGGAAAAAGAGGGTGTCTGGAAACAGAGGCTTCCCTTGTAGTTGTTGCCAAACGGGCAATTGAAGGAATAAAGGAAGGCCGCGTATCCAGCCTTCAGCATGAGCTGAACGACCATTCTAAATTACCCGGCGACCTGGTGATGGAAGCGGCGAATAAAGGTGATCAGTTTGCTATTGAGCTTCTTTCGCAGGCGGGTTATGCCATCGGAAAAGGCCTGGCTGTATTAATACATATACTCAATCCATCGGCCATCATCCTGAGTGGCAGAGGCGCTGTTGTTGGGAAGATTCTGTCGGCCTCCATCCAACAGTCCTTGCATAAATATGCTATTCCTCGCTTAGCCGAAAGTACAGAACTACAAATATCTCAGTTAGGTTCAGATGCAGCCCTCATCGGGTCGGCTGCGCTGGTCATGGAATATGTAGGAAAATCAAACCCGAAAACAGAAGCTACAGTTTAAACTACCATTAGTACACACTTAAAATAAATAACCCAATGCAACAACCCAGCTTAACTAATCAGAAATCATGAAAAGAACACTACTTGTTTTTTTACTTATCCTCGGGTGGACCCTGGGATATGCTCAGGTCCGGCAAACCATCACCGGAACTGTTAAAGACGCTAAGGGTGAGGCACTACCCGGAGTGAGTATCCTTGAAAAAGGTACAACTAACGGTGTGCAGACCCAGGCGAATGGCACTTTCAGTATCACTGTTGCTGCTAATGCAACCCTCCGCTTTACCTACGTCGGTTATACCACGAAAGAGGTACCTGTTGGAAGTAGCAGCACTATCAACGTTACCCTCGCAGAAGACACAGAACTTCTGAGTGAGGTAGTCATCACGGGATTCGGCCAGGCAACCGAAAAAAGAAAATTGTCATCTTCTGTTACAGAAGTTAAGGGCGAAGAACTTACCCGGGCCAACAGTGCAAACATCGTGAACTCATTGCAGGGTAAAGTAGCCGGTGTGATGATCAATCAGGGCGCCAGCGGACCTCAATCATCTTCTAAGATCAGAATTCGTGGAAATGCATCCCTGGGAAGCAACACACAGCCTTTGGTGGTGCTTGACGGAGTTTTGATCGAGCCGGGTACCACGGGTGCTGATTCATGGGGAGACAATGCCGACTTTGGCAATACCCTGAAAAATCTTAATCCTGATGATTATGAAAGTATCTCCGTATTAAAAGGTGCTGCTGCGTCCGCTCTTTACGGATCAAAAGCTCAGAACGGTGTACTGTTAATCAGCACGAAAAAAGGAAAGACCACCAATGGCTTAGGTGTAAGCATTGCCCAAACATCTTCTTTTGACGATCCGTATAAACTGGTTAATTTCCAGAATGAATATGGCGGTGGTATTTCACCGGTATTTGAAAAAGATGCAGCTGGAGTTGATATGGTATCAAACATTGCCAACATCAACCAGGGCGGTTATTCATTTGGTCCTCGTTTCGACGGCCGGATGGTAAAAGACCTGGACGGAAAAATGAGACCATGGTCTGCTAACAACCCGCTTGACTTCTTTGAAACCGGGAAATTCATTAATACCAACGTAGCAGTAGAGGGAGCCAGCGACAACACGACGTTCCGTTTATCGTACACTAATCTGGATAACCCAAGTATTCTTCCGGGCAATGAGCTTAAGAGAAATACGTTTGCTATCCGCGCTACTCAAAAGGTATCCAAATCTATCTCCCTTGATGCCAGCGTTAACTACACGCTTTCTAATTCGTTAAATCCGGGTCGTCAGGGAAGCCGCAACAATCCGCTGTTTGCGTTTACGTACTACATGCCGAGAAATGCTGACATCACTTACTACACACAGAATTACATCAACCCAGTAACTGGTGGTGCACTTAGCTCAAGCGAAGCAGATCTTTATGATCCATATCGTCTGGGAAGCTGGGCATTTGACTTTTTTGAAGATAAAAGATCTCAAAAAGAGAACAACCTGCTGGCAAACCTTGACGTGAATTTCCAACTTACCCCATGGCTGTCTGCTTTGGTAAAAGCCAACACCAATTCATCCGGCACTAATTATGAGCGCAGAAAGCTGGGTCGCGGAATTAACTTTCAGGGCGGTGACTACCAGATCACGCAATCAACCAACAGGTCATACCGTGTACAAGGTTTGTTAAACGCTAATCGGAAACTAACAGACGACATCGAAGCTACCCTATCTGTAGGGGGAGAGACATACCAGTTTAATGTGAACGGTTCAGGCTATTATAATGAATCATACACTACAGGCGGATTCAAAATTCCGGGTGTTTTTGCTATATCGAATTCTGTTAATCCTGCGATTACCAGGGCTTTCCCCAACCCGGGACGGAGAACAGATGCACTGTATGCTTATGGTGATTTTACCTGGAAAAACATGCTGACGCTGAATTACAGCGGTCGTAATGACTGGTCTTCATCATTGACATACAAGGATGGCAGCGGAGATTACTCCTACTTTTACCCAAGTGTAGGTCTTGCATTTGTCGCCAGTGAATTGCCAGCCCTTAAAAACAGCAACGTGATATCTTTTGCTAAATTAAGAGCAGCCCTGGCTTATACAGGTTTGGATGCACAACCACAATTGACCAACAGGGACGGCTATTACAACCTGAATGGTAGTTTCAACAATGCGTCGGGCGGAAATCAGTCCATATATGGCTTTTCTGACCACCTATTAAGAAACATGAATCTGAAAAATCAGCTTACGCGCGAGATTGAAATTGGTACAGATCTCCGTTTCTTAAATAATCGTTTAGGATTTGACGTTTCATGGTACAGAAGAAATTCAACTAACCAGATCCTGAGCTTTAGCTTGCCTTCCGAATCCGGTGTTAACGCTCAGTCACTAAATGCCGGTGATATTCAAAATCAGGGGATCGAGATCCTGATGACTGCCACCCCAGTACAGACCAAGAATTTCAACTGGACTTCCACCATCAACTTTACCCGTAATAAGAATAAAATCATTGCCCTGACACCGGGAGTCGACACCTACGAGCTAGACCTTGCCTTTGGTAATGACATTGCTTCGGTTGCAAAAGTGGGCGGAGAATACGGAACGCTGGTTACTAGCTACGGCTACTCTAACTACCAGAAAAAAGATGCTAGCGGAAATCCTGTTAGTCATCCAAACAATGGGATGAGAGTTTTAGGTAATACCGGTTACGGAACTACAGGTGGCTATTACACATTCGTGAGATCAGGTGATTACAATGGTGAACGTAAAGAATTGGGCACCATGATGGAGAAATTCCTGGCAAGCACTACGCAGGCGGTAAGCTATAAAAATCTAAACCTCAGTTTTCAGGTGGATGCCAAAGTTGGCGGTCTGATGGCTTCCGGCACTCACCAGTACGGTTCTGCTAACGGATCACTGGCAAATTCATTGTTCGGACGTGATGCTGCTTCAGGTGGTGTAACATATGTGGATAATGCAGGCGTAAGTCATGATGATGGTATCATACCTGACGGTGTATTGAATGATGGCTTGTCAGCTCAGAATTCTGCAGGTCAGTCGGTTGATTTAGGAGGAATGACCTATGCGGATGCAGTTCAGCAAGGATTATTGAAACCAATTCCTGCTTATGCTTACTATGAGAATCTTTCACAATGGTCAAGCGGAATCAGAGAATATTCAACATTCGAAAATTCATGGGTTGCGGTAAGAGAAGTGTCTATAGGTTACAGCCTTCCTTCTAAATTAGTGCAGAATCTTAAAATTAATAACTTGAGAGTCGCTCTGACTGGCAGAAATTTAGGATATCTGTATAAAACCGCTAAAGACGGGATCAATCCTGAGGGTATATTCAGTAACCGTGCGGGCGCTTTCGCCGAATACGGTGGCTGGCCTTACGTAAGAAGTCTGGGATTTAACATTCAGGCAGGATTTTAATCATTAAATATTATCAACATGAAGAATAGAAAAAATTATTCAAAATATATTCTCGCTCTGCTTGCGATCCTGCTTACAGGTGTTTCCTGTAAGAAAGAGGCATTCGTCGAGGCAAACCTGAATCCGGAGACACTGTATTCAATCAGTCCTGAAGATCAGTTTTTGAGAGCGGCTACCTATACTGTTATCGACTTTGAGTACTTTGCAGATGTGTACCGTGCTTCAAACTTATGGATGCAGTATGCTACGCCAGCAGCCGGTAACGGATTGAATTTCAATAACGTAGGCTCGCAGTTTAACACCCGGTACGGTCGTTTCTACGGTGATATTGGTCCCGCATTGGTTGATGGAATCAAGAACATCGACGCGATGCCGGAAGCTGAAAAAGCTTCAAGATCTCAGCTACGGGCTATCACTCAGATCCTTCTTTCCTACTATGGCTTTTACGTTAGTGACATCAACGGAAGTATCCCCTATAGCGAAGCCTTCCAGGCACGCTATGGAGGAACTGTTACTCCTAAATATGACACTCAGCAGGAGGTTTTCAGCCTGGTTGACCAGGAGCTGAAAGCATCAGTAGCCGCATTAAAAGCTACGCCTGCCGCTACTCAGGTGAACCTTGGTAATAATGACCCATTCTATAAAGGTGATGTCGTTAAATGGACCAAACTTGCTAATGCATTGCGCTTAAAAGTCGCTCTCAGGATGATCAAAGTCGATCCTGCTAAACTGAAGTCTATCGCAACTGAAGTTCTGGCCGACAACGTTCAGATGTCAGATATCCAGGATTCATGGGATGTTAAAGTTGGGCCAAGTTTTGCAGATGCAAACGGTAACTTTAACCCATCTACCTTTGTTGCCGGAAAACCGGTGGTTGATTTCATGCTTGCCAAAAGCGATCCGAGGTTAAGAATCTACTACAGGCCGAATTCCGCAGGTAACTATGTAGGTAGTTTTACCAGCCCTGATGATGCGAAGGCTCCGCAAAATGCCCCATTATATACATCGATCAACAACATGTCGCAGCTACAGCACCGTCTGTTCACACCAAATTATAATGAGAATGATGGAAACGGAGTGGGCACCGGATCAGGGTTCTATCCTTTTCTGACCTATGCTGAATATTGCTTTATCAGAGCTGACATGGCCGCCAGAGGCGTTACTGCTGACAATACAGAAGAGTGGTATCGCAAAGGAGTATATGCGTCAGTACAGTATTACAATGACCGGGCTATTGCCGCAAAGATCTCTAATTACGCTCCAGTTACCACGGCTGAGATTGATGCTTACTACAATATGGCAGGTGTTAAATTTGATCCGGCTATAGCAGCTCAGCAGATCGGTGTTCAGGCTTACCTGGATTTCTATCGCCAGCCTTTAGAGGCGTGGGCCTGGTGGAAACGCACAGGTTTTCCTAACACAACCTCTGTGCTGGCTTGGTCGCCTTTAAGAGCTAACGGTGGTAACCTTGAGCTTAACAGAAGAGCTGGAATAAACCTGCTGAGTTCTTCCAATCTGAACTTTCAAAATCAGCAGGCAGCGCTTACTCAAATGGCTCAGAATCCTGACTTTGGTCAGGGACCGAATGATCCGTTTGGAAGAGTGTGGTGGGATAAAAAATAATGGTTAGTTTAGTTAATGATTAGTGACGAACTCCCGGCAAATGCCGGGAGCTTCGTTTTTTTATTGAAATGAACATCAGGATTTAATACTTTTATAAGAGTATTTTGCATATCGAATATGAAAAGTAAATGGTTGTTCCTGTGTTTTATTTGTTTCGTGTGGTATCCGGTAAATGCGCAGATCCTCAAGACCGCATCACCGAAGATGATACAGGCTATTAAGCTACGAACAACAGATAATAAACCTTTCTCATTACCCCTAGAAAAACCTGCAGTCTTAATATTCTTATCGCCCGATTGCCCTTTGAGTAAAAACTATGCACCCGTATTAAATGCAATCGCTAAAAAGCATCCCGGGATTAACTTCTTTGGAATTTTCCCCGGTAAAGGTTATTCATCAAAAGAAATTAACGACTATGGAAAAGATTATCGCCTCGTTTTTCCCCTTCTCTCCGACCCCTTAAAACAACTTTCCTCTTACCTGAAAGCAAAGGTCACCCCGGAGGTAGTTCTAATGAATCAACGAGGTATAATCCTTTATAACGGTCTTATTGATAACTGGGCGGTGTCCCTGGGCAAAAAGCGCCAGGTAGTCACAAATCATTACCTGGAAGAGGCCATTAGCAGTTACGAAAGCGGGAGGCAGATCACCGTGAGCCATACAGAGCCGGTAGGCTGTCTGATCAATGATATTTAAATGAAGAAGCTACTCTTACTCCTGTCTGTTTTTATTATTGCTCAGAAAACAGAGTTACAAGCCCAGACCGTCACATTTTACAAAGACGTCGCATCTATTATTCATACGAAGTGTACACCATGTCACCGGCCGGGCGAGGCGGCTCCGTTTCCGCTAATAACCTATGAAGACGTAGTCAAAAAGGGAAGCTTTGTCAAAAAAGTAACTCAAAGCAGATATATGCCCCCCTGGAAACCGGATAATCATTATTCCACTTTTCAAAATGATAGATCCTTAACCACTGACCAGATTAAAACTATTGCCAAATGGGTAGATGATAAAATGCCAAAAGGCAAATCCGGCAAGCAAGATCAAAATATATTAGCGAAATATCTACCCGGCACACAGTATCCCCGAAAGCCAGATCTCGTTCTGAAAATGGATAAGCCATTTTTAGTTAAGGGTGATAACAAGGAACGGTTCATTGTTTTTAAAATACCTTTTGAACTTGGTCAGGAAGAAAATGTTGAAGCAATAGAATTTACCAGTTCTAATAAGAAAGTCATTCACCATGTAAACTATGGCTTTCATCCCGTCCCTGATACTTCTATTAATTTGTATACAACTATAGACCACATTAACCTAACGGACGATGACCGCAGGAAATACGATCAATATCTTCCTTATAAAAAGGAAATGACTTACTATGCCGGCTGGATTCCGGGAGCTAGTTATGAATCATATCCAAATGCGTTTGGCTGGGTAATGCCCGAAAGAGGTGTCATGTTGCTAACGGTGCATTATGCTCCGGTTGGCAAAGATGAAGAAGATATTTCGGGGGTAAACCTGTTCTTCAAAAAGACGCCGATCAAACGTAAGGTCGGTGTGATCAGTCTTGGATCAGCCGGTATCGGTGAAAAAGAGATCACCCCATACTTCGTCCTTCTTCCCGATTCAATCTCTAAATTCCATCTAAAAATCACAACCCCAAAAGACCAGTCGTTAATGTATGTATGGCCGCACATGCACTACTTGGGCAAAGAATTTAAGGCATTTGCAGTGACACCTGCCGGTGATACCATAAAGCTTGTTCACATCCCCGACTGGGACTTTAGGTGGCAGGAAATATATAAGTTTAAAAAGCTGGTGAAAATACCCATGGGATCAATCCTTACGATCGAAGGAACCTATGACAACACATCAAGTAATCCTGATAATCCTTTTAATCCTCCCCGAATGGTTTTTTCAGCAAACGATATGAAATCAACAGATGAAATGATGACCCTGCTGATGGTTTTTTTACCGTACCAGGAAGGTGACGAAAATATAGACCTTTCAGATTGATGCTGCCAAAATGAATAAAATATTTCTTATACTTTCAGTTATTAGTCTGATGACCGGTTTCGCATCTGCGCAAACGCCCGGAGACCCTCTCTTTACTTTGCTGCCGGGGAAAGAAACCGGAATACAATTTATCAACAAACTGGAAGAGAATGACAGTTTACATGTAATGAATTATGAGTACCTGTACAATGGCAACGGCCTTGGAGTTGCTGATTTTAACAACGACGGGCTGACAGATATTTTTTTTTCATCTAACACCGGTTCTTATAAACTTTATTTAAACAAGGGCGGTTTCAGGTTCGAGGACGCTACGTCGAAAGCAGATGTCAAAGGTAATGGAACATGGGCGACAGGTGTAAGTATAGCCGATGTTAATGGGGACGGGTTACCAGATATTTATGTTTGTCATTCCGGGAAATATGTTCAATCAAAATTGGTTAACGAATTATTTATCCACCAGGGTTTAAAGAACGGGCGGCCCGTATTTAAAGAGATGGCGAAGGAGTACGGCCTTGATGCACCCGGCAGCCAGTCAACACAAGCCGCCTTTTTCGACTATGACCGGGACGGTGACCTGGACATGTTCCTGCTTAACCACTCCAATCATACGTATAATCCGCTCTTGAACACCCGCAAGGTACGCAGCACTTTCAGCGAGAGATTTGGCAACCGTCTGTTTCGTCATGATGTCAAGGATGGTAAATCATTTTTTATAGATGTCACCACCCGGGCGGGAATCGTCAACAACGCCCTGAATTTCGGGCTGAGCGTAACCATAAGTGATTTGAATAAAGACGGTTGGCCGGATATTTTTACGACAAGTGATTACACCGAGCAGGATTACCTTTATCTAAATAACAAGAATGGCACCTTCAAAGAAAGCATTAAAGGTTCAATGGGTCATACATCGAAATTCTCCATGGGGGCTGACATCGCTGACTATAATAACGATGGACTGGCTGATATCATCACTCTTGATATGCTGCCCGAAGATAACCACCGCCAGAAGATGCTAAAAGGCCCTGATGAGTATGATACTTATAACCTGCTGATAGACAGCGGGTATTATCATCAGCAAATGCGAAATATGCTGCAGCTGAATCGCGGAATATCTCCTTTGGGTACCCCCTATTTCAGTGAGATCGGACAACTTGCCGGAATCTCTAATACCGACTGGAGCTGGGCGGCGCTCCTTGCAGACTTCGATAATGACGGATGGAAGGATCTTTTTGTCTCCAATGGCTACCTGAGGGATTTTACTGATATGGATTTCTTAAAATACACGGTTGCGAATGCCCAGTCTGAAGCATTAAAATCAGGTACAGTTAAGTTTAAGACCTTCGACCTGGTTAAAAAGATGCCTTCAAATAAACTGAGTAATTACATTTTTAAAAATAGTGGCAGCCTCACTTTCACAGACAAAAGTAAGAATTGGGGAATTGCCCAGCCAGCGGTCTCGAACAGCGCAGTGTATGCCGATCTTGATAATGATGGTGATCTTGACCTGATCATCAACAACATCAACGAACCGGTGATGGTTTATCGGAACAATTCGGATCAAATTAGAGCCAAAAGCCTCCGGATTAATCTCGTCGGCATCGGTATGAATACTTCAGCTTTTGGGGCAAAAGTATACCTCGAAACCTCGTCCGGTATACAATACCAGGAAAAATACGTTGTGAAAGGGTATCAGTCAAGTGTAGATCCGTTGCTGCTCTTTGGATTAGGGAATGAAACTGTTAAGTCGATAAAGGTTGCCTGGCCGAACGGGAAACAGACGGTGATAGAAACTGTCACTCCTGGTCAGCTACTCACATTAAAAGAAAGCGAGGCTGCCCAAAACGCGGAAGCTGACACCAAACCTGTTCCCCTTTTTAAAGATATCACTGAAGCAGCCGGCTTAAAATTTAAACATACCGAAAACGATTTCATTGATTTCAAAGGAGAGCCGCTGATGCCTTACCAGCTGTCGAAGATGGGGCCGGCTTTAGCAAAGGCAGATGTGAATGGTGATGGTTTTACCGATGTGTTTGTAGGAGGTGCTCTCGGCCAGACAGGACAACTATTCCTGTCAAAAGCTGACGGTAGCTTTGAAGCCTCCCCTGTATACCCCTGGGAAAAAGATGCAGCTTCTGAAGATGTAAACGCCATTTTCTTCGACGCCAATGGCGACAAGAACCAGGACCTCTGGGTCGTTAGCGGTGGCAATGAATATGACAACGGAGCTCCCGAATACCAGGACAGGCTCTATATTGGCGATGGCAAAGGTAATTTCACAAAGGCTGAGAATGTTTTGCCCGCAATGTTAAACAGTAAGCAGGGCATCGCTACCGGTGACTTCGATCACGACGGCGACATTGACATCTTTATCGGAGGCATGGGGTTACCCGGCTCTTTCCCGCTTTCATCACGAAGCTGGCTGCTTAGAAATGATAGCAAAAATAATGAGGTGAAATTCACGGATGTTACAGAAGAATTGGCTCCCGGCCTGTTAAACCCGGGAATGGTTACCTCTGCATTTTGGGTGGATCTCCAGAAAGATGGATTTCCGGAGCTGATTATTGCAGGGCACTGGATGCCTGTTAAGATCTTCAAAAACGGTGGTGGTAAATTTACCGACATCTCTGAAAGTTCTGGCCTGAAGAACACGGATGGACTTTGGTCAGCGCTAGTCCCGATAGATATCAATGGCGATGGTTCGATGGATTTTATCGCTGGAAATGCTGGGCTTAATAGTCAGCACAAAACCACCCACCAGGAGCCTATGACTATATATGCAGCTGACTTTAACAATGATGGTTCAATCGACCCGATACTTACGTATTATATCCAGGGGAAAAACTATCCATATGCTTCGCGCGATGAGTTGCTTGATCAGATCGTGCAGATGCGTAAACGTTTCGTCAAGTACGCGGATTATGCTGACGTCACGATTGATCAGCTTTTTACAAAGCAACAGCTGGAAGATGCTAAAAAGGTTTATTGCATTGAGCTTGCTTCAGGGATTTTTGAAAATGACGGCAAAGGCAATTTTAAGTTTAAGGCTCTGCCTATAGAGGCGCAATTCTCAAGCATTTACGGTGTGTTGACTGATGATTTTAACAAGGATGGTATTAACGACATGTTACTTGCCGGGAATTTCTATCCATACCGGGTACAAGCCGGTAGAGCCGATGCCTCGCTTGGTTTAATGCTGAAGGGAGAAAAGTCAGGGGGCTATAAGCCTGTGTCTGCAAATGAAAGCAATTTATATGTACCAGGCGATGTGCGCGGGATGATCGGCATAAACGACAAGTCAGGCAGGAAGAAAATCGTAATTGTCAAGAACGATGACCTGGTTCAGGTTTTAGATTATTGAACTCAATGAGAATATTTAAAGTACTACTGTTTTTGATCCTGTCCTATTCTTTACCGGCGGCGGCGCAGTGGAAAAAATATGAAACAGATGCAACTGCTCTGCACAGATCCCAAAAAGCGGTTTCCGATGTCATAGTGCATGATGTTTTCTCTCCCCCTGTCGCAAGTCGCATCTTTGCTTATGCAAATATCGCTGCGTATGAAATTCAAGCGAGCCAGAACGTAAAATTCCACTCACTAAGTGAGGTGATTCCGGGATTCGGTAAGATCCCAAAGCCTGCCGACAGCAATAACCTGAGTTATTCACTATCTGCCACCGTTGCTTATTTAAAGGTAGCGAGCAAGCTGGTCTTTTCCGAAGATATGATCAGGGACAGCACCGCAAGTATTCTGCAATGGTATGAATCAAGAGGCTATCCGAAAGAAATAGTACAAAACTCTCTCATTTATGGGCAGACTGTTGCCGACTCGGTGATCTCCTTTTCGCTGAAGGACAATTATCGCGAAACGCGGAGAATGAGACGCTACTCCTATATAAAAAAAGAAGGGAACTGGCACCCTACTCCCCCGGGCTACATGGCCGCAGTAGAACCCAACTGGAATAAAATAAAGCCCCTGATCATGAACACCCCAGATCAGTTCAAGCCTCTGCCTCCTGTTCCGTACAGCACTGACAAAAATAGCGACTTCTATAAAACGGCAAATGAAGTTTATCTTTCCGTTAAAAATATCACTCATGATCAACTCCTGATTGCGAACTTCTGGGACTGCAATCCATTCTACTTGAATACCAGAGGCCATTTAAACTTCGCCACAAAGAAAATTTCTCCCGGTGCTCATTGGCTATCCATCGCAGGAATTGCTACCCGCAGTAAGAATGTGGGCCTAATGGTGGCTTCCGCTGCTTACACCTATACTTCAATCGCCTTATTTGACGCATTTATAAGCTGCTGGGACGAAAAATATCGAAGTAACTACATTAGACCCGAGACCTTCATTAACTCGCATATAGACGAAGGCTGGAAGCCCATCCTTCAAACTCCACCATTCCCCGAATATCCAAGTGGCCATAGCGTAGCATCAACCGCAGCCGCCTCGATATTAACTGCCCTGCTGGGTGATCATTTCACGTTCAATGATAGTACGGAAATCGATTACGGTTTACCAGTGCGTAAGTTCAATTCATTCAATGAAGCAGCTAATGAAGCTGCTATCAGCAGACTATACGGGGGAATTCATTATCGTGAAGCCATCGTCAATGGTCAAACTCAAGGAAAAGCCTTAGGAGAGTTTATTCTGGCTAAGTTGAAAATCAACTCATTGCAATAGCTGTAAATTTTAAAATCAGGCTAAACATAAAAATACTCAGAATATTGACCTAAGCCAATAAACTCCAACACCGCATACTTCAAATCGGGTGCATAATACTTTATTTAGTGATAACGCCTATTTCTCCCGCAGATATCCAGTATTCCTTTTCATTAGCCGCTGATAGGGCTTCCAGTTTAATAAATTGTGTGGAATAAGCCTTATCAAACTTCACCTCCTGTTTTATCGGATTATTTTTGATGTTGCCGAAAGCAGAGTTATTCAACACTTGCGTCCACTGATTTCCATCATCACTTATATAAAAGTTGTATCTATAAATTATTCCGCTGGTGTTGTCATCCTTCCGCGGAGTATAAGAAAAGCCTTTCAATGACAATTTCTCTCCAAGATCAACAGCAATTTCATGGGGATATTTACTGGCACTATCGGTCCAACTAGTCACCCATAAAGTTTTCTCATTCCCGTCAATAGCCTTAGATGCTTCAAAGCCATTCACTCCTCTGTCGGCAGATATTACTTTCCATTTTCTGGGTGCGATATCAAAATCAGCCTGAACTGTTTCACTAGCCTTTGCTCCGTTATCTACAAATGATTTAGCCTTTATCGTACCAGCACTTACCATCGCGAAACTTTGTGTAAATCTGGTGGAATTATATGTTGGCTCCGAACCGTCTGTGGTAAAAGTAATAACAGGGTCATTATTGTCAGCCGATATTGAGACACTACCGTTTTTGTCCCTTGTTATAACCGGTGAGCTAAGCAACTCAGGAGCTCTGAAAACTTGCAGTTCGGATATTACCGGACAAGCGTCGGCTTCCAGAATATTTACACGAACTTTCGATGTTTTAAGTGCCGGGAAAGTGAGTATACGTTTATAGCCAATAGTTGTCTGACGGTCAATCTCGCGGAACTTACTTCCGTCCCAAACCTCAACAGTGAATGAAGCTACCCGTTGGCCTAACGGAATATACTCCTGTAGAACGATCCTGTTGATCTCAACCTGTTTACCAAGATCAAGAGTAAACGATCCTGTTTTTACTTCATCATCAGTGGTCCAATACGTATCGAACTTGCCATCCGTTAGATTTGAGGCAGCAAACAACTTATTGCCACCCCGTACCTTATTTGCTGATGCTGTTTTATTTAATGCAATGTTCGTCTTAAAACTTTCATCTATTAGCTTTCTGAATTCCATTAAACGCAATGAGTCATTCTTATGGATCAGGCCGCGACGATCAACCGGAACATTCAGCAGCAGGTTGGCATTCCGTCCGACTGAAGCATTGTAGATTTTTGATAGTTCGAGCAGTGATTTCACTTTATCGTCTGTCGAAGGACTGTAAAACCATCCCGGACGTATGGAAACATCAGCTTCCGCAGGAATCCACTTGCTCCCGTTTCTATTACCCTGATTCAATACTTGTTGCTTGGGTGCATCTTTCCCCACTCCAAATCCTTCAGTATTGAGCGTACTCCAATTAGTTTCTCCCGCATAACCATTCTCATTTCCATTCCAGCGGCATCCCGGCCCTATGTCACTGAAAATGATCGCATTCGGGTGATGTTTGAAAACTGTACCGTTGAACAACTTCCAGTCGTACTCCTGCACCTTCCCGTTTGGTCCTTCCCCATTTGCTCCATCAAACCACTGTTCAAAGATATCGCCATACTGTGTATGCACTTCCTCTAAGGTTTTTGCAAAAATCTCATTATACTCCGGAGTTCCATACTTTGGGTGGTTTCTGTCCCATGGTGATAGATACATACCCAGCTTCAGACCATATTCTTTACAAGCGGCTGCCAGCTCCTTTAATACGTCTCCCTTACCATCTTTCCATGCGCTTTCGCGAACTGTATGTGTACTGTATTTACTGGGCCAGAGACTGAACCCGTCATGATGTTTGGCAGTAATAATAATAGCTTTCATGCCTGCAGCCTTTGCTGTTCGTGCCCACTGCCTTGCATCCAGGCTAGTAGGATTAAACACCTTTGGATCTTCATCGCCATGCCCCCATTCCTTATCTGTAAATGTATTAGGACCAAAGTGGATGAACATATAATATTCCAACTGCTGCCACTTGACTTGTGCCGGGCTAGGTAGTGCACCGTAGGGAGCGGGTGCAGTTACTTTCTTTGACTGGCCTGCTGCTGATATACCGCAAGCAAGTAAAAATAATAATAAACCGGATCTGAGAAATGCACTACGAAACATGGCAAAGAATTTACGTTCTAAATTTGATTAACCGGCTTTTCATCTTTTTGAGCAGCATGACTGGCAGTTAATTATACCCGTTGGAAGCGCTCAACTCTGTCGCTAAAGCTCTGGAAATGATAATTTTAATAAAGACTGTTAATCACATGATAGCAAAGAACGGATTTTTTCGAATATCTGATTATATGAAATTGCCTGACTAATAAACGATTTTGCCCCCGAACAGCATAGATATGGTTTAACTTAAACACTTACAGAGTCGCCAGAGTTATGTTGTCAACATACTGACCATAGGTTTGCTTGTAGAGTACCTTGTTTTCAATCGACTTTATAACTGCTGAACCAAAGTCCACGTCATTCATTCCGGATATCATATTCAAGGCTCCCGGACTAAATACATTCACTTCCATTAGCTTATCACCCACAATATCCACTCCTACCAGGAACATACCATCCTGAACCAGTTTAGGCTTCAGGATCTGCACAAGGTCCAGCATCTCCTGGTCCACTTCTGCCAAAACTCCTTTACCTCCCGCATGAATGTTGCTTCTAATATCACCCTCCTTGTTAACCCGGCGCATAGCAGCATATTTGCCGTTTATTTCCAAAGGCAATCCGTTCATCAGAAAAAATCGTGTGTCGCCATCTTTAGCCTTTGGTAAATACTCCTGAGCGATTACAAAACCATCGTTGGAGATGGCTTCAATGATCTGGTTCATGTTAGCCTTTGAATTTTTATCTACTATAAAAACGTTCTTACCACCCGATCCCTGCAAAGGCTTTAGAATAATTTGCTGCTTCTGCTCTTCAAAAAACTCCTCTATTTCCTTAATCTCACGGGTAATAATAGTTCGCGGTCTCAGTATTTCCGGGAAGTGCTGGAAATACATCTTATTGATTGCATTAGAAAGACTTTCCGGATGGTTTAAAACGATCACCCCGTCGCGCATGGCAATTTGCCCAAAAATATACGGTGCATTTTGCGCCCAGTTTCTATTATTAATATCTTCTGAAGGATCGTTTCGAAGGTATAGTACATCCAGATCTGCCGAACTTAATCTAACCGGCTCTGAGCTTTCGAGTGCTTTAAAAAACGTCTCATTACTTTTGAAGGTATGATCACCTGGGGTGCGGGCCCGCGCCTGCATATGACCGTCTGGAGAATATCCAAGATCACCTACTCCTATTATATATACTTTATGGCCCCTTTTATGAGCGGTTAAAGCCAGATAGATTGTTGTAAAGTTGGCCTTTTCTGTTTTAATGTCGTTAATGACGAAAGCGATTTTCATGTATTGATTTATATTAGTTAACGAGGTCCTTTAATGTTAATCCCTTTTTTATCTTTTCAATCTTCTCAATCGCTGCTGAAGTACTGAGAAAGGCCGGCAAACGCGGTAGTTGAAGGATCCGGAGATGCGTAAGCTCTTCAATCAGCGGTAGGTGCTTTAATGCGAATTTTCCGCCGTACAGAGATGCCAGGCTTCCCCCCTCTTGCAAATAGCTAAGCAGCTCTACGAGGCCTTTTAAATAAATTGCATCCTTTGTATAGCCTCCCCCACGGTGCACCCGCATGCTAATGTGGAAAGCAGTCTGACTTTTAAAATCATACTGCTGCGTGAGGATATTAAACGTTTCAATAAAATCGGCGCCATTAACGAGTGTATCAACCGCTATCACTCTTGCTGCCAGCAGTTTAAGACGGTTAACATCCAGCCCACCGACCAGGTATTCCGAAAGCACCGCAATTCCCTCCTGTAGCTGCTCGTACCCTGCAAAACCCGCATACATTAGGTCCAGGGGTTGTGCATGACCGTTACAATAGGTCAATATGTGGGTACCCACCTCATGTTGAATGAGTGGATTTACCCGTCGCTCACTGATGTTAAGATGTTTACCGATCAGTAGCTCGGCCCCCGACACCATAATACCACTAATGTTATCCTTTATCTTAACCGTTAATGGTAACGAAGGAAAATAAGGCCTGTAGTTGTTAAGCTCGGCTTCTGCAGCCCTTGCAAACTCAACGGCATTAACTTTTGTATGTTCTGCCTGCTCGTTAGGGAGTTCATCATTTAACAAACTTGAGGCGGCATTTAATATCTCTACGCCAACTTCGCCAAATACGCTCTGGCTCGTGTGAAGAAACTCTTTGGTGCCTCTTTCTTCGAGCATGATCAGCTGCTTTTCCAACTCCATCCGTTTATCGCGAAATAAAAAAGCAAGTGTGGGATGTTCAATATTCTCGATTGGAATGTTGAAGAGTTTTCGCTTTTCTACTTCTGGATCTATAGAAATCAGGCGATAAGAGAAATTTGGAAGCTTGGAAAAATTGTTCTCTTTAAATTTGACCCACTCCTCTGTGCTGTTCACAGGGGTTACACGCAAGATGAAATCCATCCTTTCGCTAATATCCGAGATCCTCCTGTCGGCCGAACGGACCAGATTGTCTAAGCGCGTTTTACCAAGAGTGAGATAGTGCTCGAACTTATTGTCCGACTGAACCCGCACAAATTCGTAGGCCGCGAGTTTAATCACCCTGGCAAATTGCCTCCTGATCCTGCGGAAAAACAACGGGTAGCCGAGGCGGCTCTCCGGATCGATGAATAAGGGCGGAATGGCAATGCCTACAAGCAAAGTACCCGTTTTCTTTAATTCATCCAGGGGAATAAGAGGTTCCAGATTATCCGGATGTCGGCGGTTTGAGTCTACGCGCGTGACCTCGATTCCCGGCATCAGATCATTGAATTCATGAAAGCCTTTTTCAAGTGCTTCAATAGTTGCGGTTATCTTTTCTCCGGGGTGCCAGATCTGAATGTTTTTTTGACCCTGAACATTTTCATTGTTCCAGATCTCTATGATCAGGTATGACTTAAAATCCTCAATAGCGACATCGATCAACTGTCTTAACAGCGAACTCACGTCCAGATCACAATTTGCAATGAGATAAGCTCCCTGGGTTTTTAACAACGATGAAATGTAGGGATCGGGAGTTTGGCTAAATCTGTAAACACAGATGTACGGCAGTTTCTGATCAATCACCAACTTGCTACCCATTGGAAAATTCCTGCGAATGCTCTTTCCGTTTTTGAAAGAAAGACCAATAGACTCTACCAGTTCGATTTCCAGCACCATGGTCAGACTTGAATTCTTTCTAATGATGCCAGTAAGGGCTCTTTCGATGATTGCAACATTCGATCAATAAGTAGCATATCTTTTTCAAAGGCCTTCCCTGTCCATTCGTCCATAAAAAACTTTTTAAACTCAATACTTACAGGGCAGATATTCTTGTTGTATCGCTCATATAACCACTGACCAAAATAGCCGCCCTTAAACTTCACATTCTCACGCACGTCCAGTTTCCGGCCATTATAATCAAATTCACTAAACTGCTCTATTATGGTGGATACAACAGGATCCCATAATTTGCGATCCATGTTTTTCGTCCCGACATTTATTTCCGGATTCTCCAAAGGGTTCGCTTCGAGATCCCTCCTGTCACGGCGGTGATTATAAGAGTGAATATCCAACACAATAACGTTTTTATGTCGGGTGAACAGATCATCAAAGTAGCGTTCACACTCCTTATAAAAATCATCATAGACTGTCAGCGAAGCAAGCGCAACATCATCAGGAAGATCATTGTTCCAGACCTTTAGACCCCACGCGTCTTCAGGGAGTTTATAGACAGCCTTATCCTTTGGCCTGTTCACATCAACTTCAAAGCGCGAATTATGCACAGTGATGCGGTTATCAGAAACATTTAACCATCGCGCTGTAAAAGGATCTTCTTCCCTTAACCTTTCGCTATCAGTTAAATTGAATAGATCGTGCAAATCCGTCCTGGTTTGATGTCCGTCGTGAATGGCGGTCACCACAATCGGCGAAGTCCCTGATATAAAAGTATAATTTGCTGACACCTTTTGGAATGATTTAACACAGGATAACTAAAACTATGCCTTAATAGTTTTTAGAGGATACAAAGAGGACCTTAGCTCCCCAATCAAAGAGCGATGAGATCCAGGGAGACAAACCTCCTTCAGTAATACTCGGGAAGGTGCTTCCCGGCGTTCGCTTGCGGATTATTTCGAACTGCTTTAGTTGAGTTTGTTTGCCGGGTTGCTATCAAAAATCAGAACAATCCCCTAATTTATTATTTATGTTTATCCGTCCAGTCCTCAAAAGCGTTAATTTCTTTTCTTTGACTGGTGATCATTTTCCTGGCCATCTCGAGCAGCTGAGGATCTTTTCCATGTTTTAAAAATCCTTCAGACATAAAAACCGCACTTTGGTGATGCGGTATCATCATGGCCACAAACTGATGGTCAGTCGCCATGCTGGTATCCATCTTCGACATTTCCATCATCATCCGCATATTTTCATTCATCACCTTAGCGAAGCCTTCTTCTTTCTTCTTCGGATCATAATTCTTCTTAGCCTTATCCAATGCGGCTATCAGAACTTCTAACTGCTTAATTTCCCGCTTCTGCTCTTCAGCTATCTTCACGGCCAGCTTTTTCAGGGTATCGTCTTTACCGTTGCTAATCTCAAACTGAGCCATGTCTACAGCCCCCTGGTGATGACTTTTCATCATCAAAGCAAAATCTTTATCCACATTACCGGTCATAGGTAACTGGTGCATATCATTCATCATCTGATGCATAGCAGTCGTAAACCCGGTAGTATGCTGGTTAACGGTATCACCTGCCGCCGCCATTGACTCATGAACAGCAGAACTCTCATTATTGGGATCAGACGCAGGGTTGTTGCAGGAAAATAGCCCGCCGGACAAACCAATAACCACGGAAAACAGGAATGTCTTTTTCATCATAATAATACATCCGGGGCAATTGATTGTTTGAAACTGGTCAAAGGATGATTGGCAAGTATCAGCTGAAATACAGCAGACAGGTGAGCAAAATGGGGGGTATTCCATTCGCCTGAGTATATTGAAAAACTCAGAATGTTCAAAAAACCGCCCAATTATGGGCGGTCGTCTTATCTTTTTGAATTGTTCCTGATTATTTAGAACATGGTGTTGGTATTATCCTGGAAGAGATCAGTGTCACTGCGGTTTGAGCAAATAATTTGCCTGTCACTGTGGTGCCTGAGTTTAACGAAATCAGTGATTTACTTAAAATAGTACCTTTGAAATCGACATTTGTTCCGAGCACCGCCTGGCCTGATACTACCCAGTAAACATTTTTAGCCTGTGCTCCCCCTGTTAAATTAATCTTTGCATTATTATTTACGGTAAGGTCGCCTGCTATCTGGAAGACCCATTCATCATTGGGCCCGCCATTCAAAGTGACACCAGCATCCGATAAAGTTACCCCAGTACTATATTTATAGATGCCCGCCTGCAAGGTTTTTCCACTAATCAGTAAACCAACTGTAGGTGAAGGACTGGTTAGTCCGTTTGCAGTAGTAAAAGCAACTTCCATATCACTGATGGCTTTGGTCATTTTTGCAGGGGTAGGATCTGAATAATCGGCAGCATACGCCCGTCCTATAACCATCGGCGTTATTGCAAACTGGTTCGTGGGATCCATTACAAGCCCGAATCCAGTAATGGCCGTAGCCGCTATCGGACTCACGCCGATATTGCCTGTGATGTTTGTAGTTCCTGTAGTTGATATACCCGTTTTTGCTAAAATGCTGAAATCACACGCAGTACCAAGCTTGACAGATGCCGCAACTGGATTAACTTCGCAACCAAATCCGCAGGTAAAAAAGATACCACAACCGGCGGCGGAAGTATATATAGCTTCTGTACTCGTGTAGGTAATGTCCCTGGTAATTACAAGCTTATAGTATGAGGATTTGGATCCTGTAGTACCCAGGTCGAAATTTATATAACGGGCCTCCGAACAGTTTTGAGATTTATCCGCTTCAAATTTGGGAGTAAAGGTTGTCCAGGCTACCTTGTCTGAGCTATAGGCAGCTTCAACGATGTCACCTAGTCCCATGCAATCGCCCAGATCAATCCCCCAGCTTTTTAAATCCGGTACAGTACCATTCTCACCGTTACCCGGCTTCCTATTTTTAATCTCCCAGATCCACACCCAATTATTTCCTTCTTTCTGAAGATTTGAGATATGCACATTATACGGACTAACCGATGAAACAGACATTGCTCCGGAAGCCATGAGCTTTTCGCTTGAACATCCGGCCATCGCAACCTCAGGTTTCAAAGGCTGGTCAGTTTGGTTTTTATCGCAACTGTAAAGGGATAATAGAAAGGCGGCAAAGATTATTGCAGCGCCAGATTGACGGAGAGCTTTCATAAAAGTTATTAAAAGGTTTGACATCGCTAACAACTCCAGCAACCCTTTGTTTCGTTTAGAATAAATTAATAAAAATTAGAGTAATTTAATTAAAAAAGACTTAATATAGCCAAAGACAAACAAAATTTATTAGGTCATTCTTAAAATCGCTTCACCTCCCCCGCCTCAAAACATAAAACATTGTGAGCCAATTAAAACAGGTACATTTACAAACTCTCATCTATTTTTTGTTATAGCCCTGGAAAGTTCTGACGGAAACCAAGCTACCATGACTACAACTAATAACGAAGATCCTACCATTCTCTCTCAAAACAATTTTCCTGTTATTGGAATCGGTGCTTCCGCCGGCGGTTTAGATGCGTTTCAAAAATTAGTGAAATCTATTTCACCTAATTCGGGAATAGCTTATATCATTGTTCAGCATTTATCACCGGGGCACGAGAGTTCCCTGCCACAAATATTACAGAAAGATTGTAGAATTCCAGTAGTTGAAATAAGCGACAACCTGGAGGTTAAACCTGATCATGTATATGTTATTCCGTCTAATAAACTCCTCACAGTTAATGATGGAATTTTAGAACTAAGTCCCCGGCCAGCGGGCAATAAACTCCTTAATTCCATCGATATTTTCTTTTCTTCTTTGGCAGAGGTACACCGTGACCATTCCATCGCGGTTATACTGTCGGGCAGCGGAAAAGACGGCACAGCCGGATTAGCTGCAATCAAAAGCCAGGGCGGCTTTACTATTGCCCAGGATCCGGCTTCAGCGACCTATAAGAATATGCCTCAAAATGCTATCGATCATGAGGTTATTGACTATATCCTGCAGGCTGAAAAAATCCCGGGTGAATTACAAAAGCTAATCAAGTTACAAAATTCAGCAGACCAAGCTTTTAAGTCCGATGAACAAGAGTCTAATGCGTTTAACCAAATTATGGGCTTACTGCGGCAAAGGATCGGAGTCGATTTTAGTTTCTATAAAAAGCCTACAATCAGCCGACGGATTTTTCGCAGGATAGGTATGAACCATCTCTCCACCTTGAAGGAATACCTTAACCTGCTGCAAAAAAATCAGGCAGAACAGGCTATTCTGTTTGACGACCTGTTAATCCCGGTCACCTCTTTTTTCAGGGATCCGGCGGCATTCGATCATTTATGCGAGGAAGTTTTAGAAAAAATTATTTCCGGCAAGTCGCCGCAGGACCCGGTCAGGATATGGGTTTCAGCCTGTTCAACGGGTCAGGAAGCTTACTCTATAGCCATTTGCCTGGATGAATTTCTGAAGAAGAAAAAGTTAGAAGTGAAGGTGCAGATCTTCGCCACTGACCTTTCTGAGAGGGCCATAACAAAAGCCAGAACCGGAGTTTACTTAACGAATGAGATCACCGGGATTTCAAAAGAACGCTTACTTAACTACTTTACTGATCATGATACAACTTTCCAGATAATAAAAACCATCCGGGACATGTGCATATTTGCGCGGCACAATTTTCTGACTGATCCTCCCTTTGTGAAAGTCGATCTGGTGACCTGCCGCAATGTGCTTATTTACCTGGAGCCGTACCTTCAAAAAAAGGCTTTGAGTACTTTTCATTATGCTTTAAATGGCCAGAATGAAACTGCCGACAAGCAGGGCATTCTTTGGCTGGGTAAATCGGAAACTCCAGGAAGCGCAGCCGATTTATTTATTCCCTTGGGAAAAAAAGAAAAGTTTTATAACCGCAAAACCGTTCCTGCCAAGTTTAACATCACTTCCAACAGCAGAAACCCTGTTGGCTCCTATACACCTGAACCTTTTGTACCCTATGGTGAACAAAAACCTGAGACCTTTCAAAAGAACGCAGATGATATTTTGCTGTCTAGGTACACTCCCGCCGGAGTTATAGTAAACGCTCAATATGATATTGTCCAGTTTCGGGGTGTTACGGGGGATTTTCTAGAACCAGCGCCCGGCAAAGCCAGCCTCAATGTTTTAAAGATGGTTAAGGAAGGCCTGGCTTTTGAAACCAGGAATGCATTGAATAAGGCTAAAAACGGAAAAGAGACTATTGTCAAACCGTGCATTCCTGTAAAAGATAATTTGCTGATCACCATTGAAGTAATTCCTTTGCTAAAAGCAATTGAGCTGCATTTCTTAATTCTGTTTACAAAAACGGTAAGCACCGGGTCAATATCTACGGCATCAGGTAAGGCATCATCTAAGCCAAGAAAAGATAGTCAGGCACTTCGGATAAGTGATCTGGAGAGAGAGTTAGCACAGGCGCGGGAGGATATGCGCAATATCACCGACGACCAGGAAATCGATAATGAAGAGCTGCAAAGTGCTAATGAGGAGTTGCTTAGCGGCAGTGAGGAGCTCCAAAGTTTAAATGAAGAGTTGGAAACCAGTAAAGAAGAATTACAAAGTACGAATGAAGAACTCGTAACCCTAAACCAGGAACTGGATGACCGGAACGAGGAGTTGATAGGAAGTTATAAGTTTGCCGAAACAACCATTTCTTTACTGCATGAACCTCTTCTTATTCTGGATAAAAACAACTGCATAAAAAGTGCGAATGCTGCTTTTTATAATACTTTTAAAATCTCAGAAAAGGATACACTGACCATAAATATTTTTGAACTACAGAACTCCGGTTGGAATATCCCTGAACTACATATCGAATTAAGCAAGATTAAAAGCAGCAAAAAGAAGAAAACAGAAGTTGAAATATTCCATGATTTTCCAAATCTCGGTAAACGCACTATCTGTATCAATATTCAATTAATCCAGCAGGATAACGGCGAACACTTGATTATGCTTGCCCTGGAAGATATAACTTCAAGAGTAACAGCCGTTCAGGAACAAAAAATCGTTACCGAAAAATTCCGTATTGCCGAAGAGTTCAGCAGCAGCGTACTTCAAAGCAGCCCGGATTGTGTAAAAGTATTGGATAACAAGGGCCGAATTATATTTTTAAATAAAAATGGGCTATGCAAACTGGAAATTGACGATCTCAGCACGGTAGAAAATGTCTTTTGGTGGAAAATGTGGGATCATGATCACAAGGCGATGATCGAACAAGTGATTGAAAAAGGTCTTAAAGGTGAGATTGGCCAGTTCCAGGCCAGCAGCCCCACTGCCAAAGGAAACATCAAGTGGTGGGATGTAATGGTTTCTCCGGTGAGCAGGATTGATGGTAAGGTTACACAACTTATTGCTGTTTCCAGGGATATTACTGATCATAAGCTATTGGAGATCGCGATTCAGGAGAGCGAGACCCGGCTACGGCAGATGGCGGATACCATGCCCCAAAAGATCTGGACCTCTGATGCCGGCGATAATTTCAACTACTTCAACACGCAATTGCTTGACTATAGCGGACTATCATTTGATGAGCTGAAAAGTTATGGATGGAGAAGCATTGTCCATCCGCAGGATTGGGACAATAACAAAGAGGTATGGCTACATGCTATCAATAAACAGGAAGATTTTGCCGTAAAGCATCGGTTGCAAAGGTTTGATAAAGAATACCGCTGGCATCTCAGCCGGGTTCATGCACTTAAAGATGCCAATGGTAATATCACCTTTTGTGTAGGCACCAGTACAGATATCCATGAAGAGCAATTGTTTTCTGAAGAACTGATCAAGCAGGTCGCAGAAAGAGAAATCCTGGACAAGCAGAAAAATGCCTTTATCAGTATGGCTTCTCACGAATTGAAAACGCCTGTCACCAGCATAAAAGCCTATGCCCAATTGCTTCAACTCAAGTTTAAGAAAGACAATAATCTGGAGGCTGCTAGCTTTGTAGGCAGGATGGATAAGCAACTTGATAAATTAACCCATCTGATTAATGACCTGCTGGATACAACAAAAGCAAGTGGCGGTAATCTAATCTTTAGTAAAGACTTTTTTGATCTGAATGAGCTTGTAGCTGAAATTTCTATAGAGATGCAGCAAACCTCTAAAAGCCATCAAATTAAAACACTACTTGCACCAACACCTGTCTTCTTTGGTGACCGAAACCGTATCGGACAGGTAATCACCAATATTTTATCTAACGCCATTAAATATTCCCCTAATGCTGAACTAATCAATATATCGTTATCTCAGAACAACGACACAATTGAATTCCTGGTGGAAGACTTTGGAATTGGTATTCCTCTGGAAAACCAGGTGCAAATATTTGATCAGTTTTACCGGGCTATTAGTTTAGATCAATACACCTTTGCCGGCCTTGGTCTGGGCTTATACATTTCGGCCCAAATCATTAAAAGGCACCATGGCCATATGTCGGTTAGAAGTGTAGAAGGAAAAGGCTCTGTAATCGGCTTCACTTTACCTTTAGATATTCTGACTAGTAATTAATGGCAGTCGCTGTATACTCCCTTTGAATCGAGCTTACATAATGGAAGTATACGGTGAAGAGTAACACCTAAAACCTAATACCTTCTACCTGATACCTTCTACCTAACCCCAAACAGCTATAAGCTCTCAACCTCCTTCACCCACTTCACGTTGAATTTCTTCTCCAATCCCGGTTTCAGCTGATCTTTCAGTTTTTCGGGAGCAGACAGGGTCTTCGGATCTCCATCGGAAACAAACCTTGTTCCGTGTTTGATCTGGCTCTTCATAAAGTTTTCCGGGTTTTCAGTATGTTCACCAGCCTGTACCCTTTGAATACCTAAGCGGTTAAAATCTTTTGAAAATGGAGATACTGAACTCACTGAGCCAACCAGCATCACTGCCTCGTGATTGTATCTAGTTCCTTCAAATTCTCCTTTTGATTCCAATGCGCGGTTCTTAGCATGCATCCCTAGAGGAAGTGCCATGGTCCTCACCTCATAATCTGGTAGAAACTCCCTGATCTCTTTCACGAACATTCCAAGATGTTCCTGAACACCAGCATCACTTAATTTAGAAAGCATGGAGTGGTACCAGTTATGGCTGCCGATCTCATAGCCATTCTTAACCAGCCATTCCAGTTTCTGCTTCTTATACTCAGGCTGAGCGAAAAGACGCAACGTGGGTTTAATTGCCGGCAATACGTAGAAAGTTGCAGTTAGCGGAAAGTCCTTGTATTTCTTTTTAAACTCTTCCATGATCCCTAATGCACAATTCGGATCGATCACCAGTTCCCCGTTCTTCTCCAGGTAACGAAACTGCCCGGCGCTGCTGTCATCCAGCGTAATAGCAAAAGGTGTCTTTCCCGCAGGCACGCTCAGATTACCGTAAGCTATGTCTAATACCGATACCGGGTAAAAATCATTGTCGTACATCATCTGAAGATCTTTACGGAAGTTTTCCGGAGTTCTTCTCCACCGGTCCTCCGGATAACCGATCAAATGGTATTCTAATACCATGACTTTGCCCAGTTCATTGGGTGTGAAATTTAAATTCTTTGCAGGTTCCACTGTGCTGACAGTTTTGATGCTATCAGCAATAGTGTTTACTGAATCTTTTTCAGAAGCCGACTTATTATTGCTTTCAGAACATGAAGCAAAAAGGCTTGATATAGTAAGTGCGGTGATAAAGGTTTTTTTTCCGGAAGGTGACATGTAGCAGGTAGAATTTTATTGTAGCAGTAAAGTTCCACAATGATACAAGAATCTGGACTATTGATTAGCATGATTAACTAATATTGAGATGATTAATGACTTTGCAGGATTAAGCGCTAAATTGTCTGAACTCTGATTTCAATAGTTCATTGATTAGGATGATCAAGGCAATTAATCGCGCAGGATTAGCCGTTAACAATCATAGTAATTATCACTTCAGCACCGCCGCGATCTTCTTTCCACTCAAACTCAATGCATCAAAGTGAGAATCAAACTTTACCAAAATATATTCCCCCGAAGGAAGGATAATGCCCGAAGTTCCGCATGTTTGCTTTTCCTTAAACAAGAGGTCCCTGACAAATCCGCCGCTATCAACTTTAATATCTGAATCACGAAGCTTTAACTTGTTAAATGAAGTGCCATTCTCTCTGAACTTATAAACGGATATGCCGGGCCTGTCTTTCAAAACAGAAAGCGTTCTATTTTGGGCAATTTCGATCACTCTGGCAATATATTCATCACTTTGCAGGTCCAATTGATTCCAACAAGTTTCACCGTTAAAATCATACTTGATTATGATGGTATCTTTTGGAGACGAGTCTGTGCGCGACAAATATGTTTTCAGAGAATCGAACTGCAGGAAGGTCAGACTACCTTTTTTATGAAGATAACTTTTAAAAAGACCACCGGGAGAGGCACATGAAGTATAGAGGAAACAAATAACCAGTGCAATAAGCGTCAGAAATGATTTAGCCATATTTTTAATTACTCTTCAATTTGGCTGGCCAATTCTGTTAACCTGGAATAAACTGCCATTAAACCAAAGGTTCCCTGCATGCCATAGTCGCTAATCTCTTTTACTTCCCCATTTGCAAATTCAACTGTTAGAGTGATATTTCCCGCATGAAACCAGGATACGGAGTAAGAATCTCTAAGCTCTTTTATTTTAATATAATTAAGCATCTCCACTAAACCGATGAATGTCTCCTGGCCCAAATTCTTTTTAAAATTCCGTTTACGAACTAAAGAAACTTCCTTGTCTTTATAAACATAACTGGGTTCTCGGTCATACTCCGTATCTCCCTCCCTGGTAATTTTTAATGAAAAACTGGTGGACCTATTTCCGAACTGGTTTGCTGGAGTGTCACAGATCTAATGCTGTAGTCCGCGGGCTGGTCATTCAACTCAACAAGTTCATCAAATTTGAAAGTTAAGGTGTCTACCACGATAACTTCCTTCACGTCGGTCAAACTGATTGTCTCCTGGCGTTTTTGATAGATCTTCAAATAATTCTTTTTACCCATCCTGAGGGGCTTTGACAGCTCACATTCCTCGAAAGGACTTCGGGATATCTCATGCACTTTAAACCGCCCCTTCCCTTTATCAATGATTGCGTAAGATTTGTATTCATACCAATATGGCATAATTAGCAAATCCGTTAAACCATCGTTATTAAGATCCGCCTTCTCCCAATTTTTAATATTCCACTCATTGATAATCCCGCCGCACTGTAAGTCTTTAGCAATTGCCTCACTTGCTCTAAGCTGAAATTTAAACCGATTATCCGTGTTGAAATCCGGATTAACTGATTTTGAAAACTCAACCACTTCCTCAGTAGTTCGCAATCTGTCAATCGTATTAGCTAAGCTGAGATTGGAGTAGATAATGAGTGATACTACTAAAGCTAATTTCATATTGTGCCGTAAAACCCGTTAAATTGAAAACCCAATATAACTTAATTACAGAACAAATCTTCTACAACATAATACACCGAGTAACCTGAGTAATAAGAATTGTTAACTGTTGGGTTGAATACTTTACAAACCTGAATCACTGGGCTAATCTGATCGCCGACTTATTGTGAGCAGACTTCACGGGATCTTCCTGGTATTGAAGGTTGGTATGAGCTTCCAACTTATTGGGACATCTGACTGGTTGATGACCTCTCCAGACAAAATATAGCAGCCGATCCCTTACCTCCAGGTCTGATTTTTATCCATATCCTCATATCCCCATTCCTCCCCGTCTTTTAACTCAGTTCCGGAATACTTTCCATGTCGGATTACTGAATAAGCCAGGAAAATTATGTTAAACGGAGAGAGTAAAAATAAGATCCAGGTGAGCGAACTATATCCAAGCTGCACCGATATCAGGAAAAGCAGCAGGTAAAGACTGGACAATATGAGGGCAAATGTCGACCGGTTCATCCTGATCTTTTTAAATAGAAACAGTCGAACTTTTTACTTGTTTCAAGAGCTTTGCGGTATCATTTACTCTGTTCCATCTTCCAAAAAAGGCTTCATTTCCGAAGCGATCTTCTCGCGCAGCGAAGTCAGTTTTTTTGCATACTCCGCCAGTTTCATCTCTTTTTCAGTAGCTGGCTTCCACTCTTTCACCTTGATCGGTTTTCCTTTCTCGTTCACGGAAACGAACACGATCACACAATGTGTCTTCTTCTCAAATTCTTTCTGATCAAAGTTCCTGGAGTAAACATCAACTGCAATATGGATGCTGGTATTCCCGGTGTAGATCACATAGGCGTTAATCTTAATGACCTCGCCAATGCTGATCGGTTTTAGAAAGCGGATGCCGCCCACATAAACTGTAACACAATATGTTTCAGCCCAGGTTCTCGCGCAGGTATAAGCCGTTTGGTCTATCCATTTCATTACCACACCGCCGTGAACCTTTCCACCAAAGTTTATATCAGAAGGTTCACTGATGAACTGAAATGAGATTCTGTTATTTTCTGCCATACCTAGAAGGTTGCTGGGTTCATCCAGTCAAGCCAGCGCTAAGTTAAAGAAACCCTGTTGAACCGGGTAAATGAAAACATTTTTTAAAGATCTGAGGCTATTATTAATCCCTACCGACCTTTTGCCATTAAACAAATTATTTTCTGATCGCCGACTTAAGATTAAGACCCTTCAAAACACTTTCTATAATTTTCTGTTTCCCTGAATAAAATTACATCTTCTGCTCTTAGCCGAAAAAAACTGTTTATTTGCAAAAAAAGAATTGAAACAACACACTGCCTTTACCGAGGATCACCTCATCGCCATTTTCAATGCCTCTTCAAGCCCTATATATGTTTGTACAGGAGAAGAACTTATAGTGCAATATGCCAATGAGGCAACACTAATAGCCTGGGGTAAAGACAGTTCTGTGCTCGGAAAACCGTTTATTGAAGCGCTCCCTGAAATTGTCGATCAACCCTTTCCCAGACTACTGCGGGAAGTTTATAGGTCAGGGATTCCATATCATACAGAAAACGACCGTGCCGACCTGGAAGTGGATGGGAAGTTGCAAACTTTTTATTTCAAATTTTCCTACCAGGCATTAAAAAACCCTTCCGGCGAAATATGGGGTGTATTGGCGACCGCAACTGATGTGACCGAGCTGGTGCATTCTAAACAGGCCGTCGAAGAAAGCCAGAAAAGCCTTCGCAATATGATCATGCAGGCTCCCGTGGCCATCTGTATCTTAAAAGGCCCAGCGTTTCATGTAGAGATTGCTAATGACCGGATGCTTGAAATTTGGGGCACATCACCGCTCACGATTGGTAAGCCTATTTTTGAAGCTTTGCCTGAAACCATCGGTCAGGGATTCAAAGAACTCCTCCACGGAGTTTATACTACCGGCATTCAATTCATTGCGTCTGAACACCCGCTTCAAATAATGAGGAACGGAAAAATGGTAACGGTCTACATCAACTTTGTTTACGAAGCTATAAAACAAGGTGATGGCACTATCACTAGTGTCATTGTAGTTGCAACTGATGTGACCGAACAAGTAATGGCGCAAAAGCGAAAGGATGATTTTATCGGGATAGCCAGTCATGAGCTAAAGACTCCTTTAACTACCTTGAAAGCTTCACTGCAAATCATCGATAAACAGGTGGTGTATCAGCCAGAATCTAAGCTCTACAAATTAATTCAGCAATCCAATGTTAGCGTCAGCAAGCTTTCCTACCTGGTGGAAGATCTGTTAAACGTGACTAAGTTGAATGAAGGTCAACTAATGCTGAATAAAGAGGTATTCACCATGTCCGACCTTATTGATAAATGCTGCCAACATGTACGAATGGAAGGAAAACACAACCTGGTGCTGGAAGGAGATCTGAAATTGCAACTCTTTGGAGACGTTCACCGGATCGACCAGGTAATGGTAAACCTTGTTAACAACGCCGTCAAGTATGCATCCGAATCTGAGGACATTCATATTCTTATTGAACGGCAGCCTCATTATGTAAAAGTTTCTGTCAGCGACAAAGGTCCCGGTATTGATCCTGAAAAAGTGCAGCATCTTTTTAACAGGTATTACCGTGCGGACAGCACAGGCAATCAGATCTCAGGTTTAGGCCTGGGCTTATATATATCCAGCGAGATCATCGCTAAACACGGTGGACAAATGGGAGTTGACAGCGTCGTCGGCCAGGGGAGCACATTTTGGTTTACACTGCCGCTTTAATGGTCAAAAGCCCCTCTTTTGTATTCTAAGTTGTTTGGGAAGACAAAAACATTCTCAGATCCCCATAGCCAATCGCCCTCCTCCTTCCATCCTTTAAACTGCATCCCAAAACCTTCAACCCTCACCTTTCAACCTTCATCCTTCAACCTTCAACCCTCATCCTTGAACTTCCTCCCACGTCTCTTTCTCTTTCGCAATATCAATCAGTCGTTGCCCCTGTTCTATCATCAAACCACCTTCAATCATTCTCTGTGCGCGTTCCATATTCGGCTTACTCCATTTACTCCTGGGGTCCCGCGGAGTAAAAGTCAAGTAGTAAATTTAGCATCTCTACTTTTTGCCAGGCTGTCAACCCATCCAACACACAAAGCTTCTTCGGTAGCTTCATTTATATTTATGCAAGGCGTATTACTTTTCTTGTGATACAAAATAAGCCAAACAGATTTCTTTAACTGGCTATGTTGTTCTAACCAGTTGCGCCAGTCCTCTCGTGTCTTAGCATAAACCGCTTGCTTCCCGTCCTTTATCTCCATATTAAGACTTGCTACCCTGCCAGCTCCTCCATCCTTTTCCCTATATGTTCCATTACTTGGTTGAACTCGCTGGTCGGACTAAAATCAATGAATTTAAAATCTTCCTGTACAACTGCTGTATGGCCGGGCGGCAGGTAACAAACATCACCTGCCCGAAGGAGTTCTTCCTTGCCGTCATCATACCTGATCAGCATAGACCCCTCCAACACATAACCCCAATGCGGGCACTGGCAACTGTCATGTTCCAATCCTCGCAGCAAAGGAGCCATATCAGTGCCTTTTGGCAACTCATTGAATGCAACGGTCATATTCCCAAAGTTGGAATAAGCTCGCATTACTGTACCCGGAGCCTCCATGGTTACCGGGATATCGTTCTTGTTTATTTTCATGACCTCTCCATTTAATTCACAGATCAAAACGAATTTTTTTTTTAAAAAGTTGGTATGAAAAATAACGAAAAAGTACGAAGGCTGGAACAAATAAACACATAATTATCCTGAGCATGCTCAAGGGCAAGAATTGAAAGCCAATTATGAAACATGCGGATATCTGTTCTCAAGTCACATCAGAGTAAATGCGGGATATGTATCACAATATACATTCAGTCTGACAAGCGGGATACCCGCCGCTATATCGAACTGAAGCCTCGCTCCCTGGTATCGCGCAACAAAAAAATAGCTAATACAATCACCCAGATCATGAAGACGGCAATGTTAATTCGTTCCCAAACACCGATCAGCGGCGTCGGCAAATCATGGGTTATCTTTGGACCATCTACGCCTGTGAGGGCGCCGAAGCTAATCAGCAGAACCATTGTTGCAATCGAATAGTTACGAAACCGCTTGCCCAGGGCAACTGATCCGAAGCCAATAGCCAGCGTCATAAGGATCACAGTTATAAAGGTGAAAACGATGTGCATCGTATCAGACATCGTTCCACCGCCCGCGGCCAAAACCTCCATCTGATGCATAGGGGGCCAGAAGAATCCACTAAATCCATATATTATCATTAATATGGCCACTATTCGTAATTGACTGTTTCTGTCTAACTGCTCCCATTTCAGATTCCATATTAATTGACTTATGCGTTCTATTGCTGGCCCAATCTCCTCTTTGCTTTATATGAGCCTTCCGGTTGAATAAGAATTACCTCATTAATAGATTTATCAGCAGATTCTTTAAACTCCAGTTTATAACCGTCAAGCTTTATTAAAGATCTTCCTATTCCTCTTTTAACCACCCGCTGGCCATCTAACATTCCGTCATAGAATAGGTAGATCATTTTTGCGAGAGAATAATTCTGTCAAGTCCTAAAGAAACTACTTTACTTCATAGCGCTCATAAACTTCTAAAGTGCTGCCCCAAGGTAAATACTTTCGCTTTGCATACTACGGTCTTGCCGGATGAAAGCAGCCCATACATGAGCACCGGCCGGAAGTACTCCCGGCTCCCAGCCAAACTGGCCCGCAGAGCGGTAGCCCTGCAGACTATACAGCGCCAGCTTCTTTTCTTTGTCCCATAGCACCAGCAAAAGCTGGTCATCATTCCGGGCGTTATCCTCCAGGTCTGCTGACCAGGCTATTACCAAACGTTCATCATCAGATCGCATGGTCATTTCGTTCGGAATCCAAAGCTGACCCTGCGAAGTCTTCACCGCAGCGAGGTTTATGGTAAGATGAGGATACTCACCGGCAAGCGCAAACTTCTTGTGATAAGATATTGCGCTGTTAAAAGCCGTTTGCAAGATTAGCTCATCCCTGAAGCCAATTCGAATGGGTTCGACCAGGAGTTTTAGGAATTCCATTGCAACCTTCATCTTCATTTGGTTGGCCAGTTGCTTAGGACTGAAATGCGTGGGCGGCTTGGGCCGCGACCGGATAACGTTTAAACCGCGCCAGGTGCTTCCCACCGCTGCACCTATCCTACCGCGGAAAGGCCCATTAATACCATCTTTTACAATTGCCATAGAATTATCATAATAGTTAAATATAATAATAAAAGCATAATAGTAGTCAGCTAGTAAAAAATCCCTGTGACGTCCCTAGGAAGCCTTAAGTAAACTACTAGGAAACTACTAGGAAACCCAAAGGAAAACTGACCAAGAGTTGAGCATTAGATGGTTAAAACAAGCCTGTACGGTATGCCGTTTTTTCTTTTAGCGAAACATCGGAATCGATCGGTCAAGTCGAATTTATTTTTAATTGATGGGAATTATAAAAAGTGATAAAGTGACGTTAATGTCTCAGAAAAGATACGCCGGGGTTGTCAGCAAATATGGATTCAAGAATTAATGAATTAGAAGATGAGTAGCAATAGGTAATGCAGGCTCATTCTATATTCAATTGCCGCTGGCTTCAGCCAGTGGATTGTAGGGCTGATAATTAAACAGGCTTTAGCCAAACCTATTGGGATTGACAATATGCAATATACAATTGAAATTTTGGCTAAAGCCTGATTTACACATCTTTTTATTACCCTCAGGCTAAAGCTGGAGGCAATTTGAATCTGGTTAGCCGGTGTATGTCGCTGGCTTTAGCCAAGAATTATGTTGCCAATAATTTATAGGCTTAAGGTGAAGTCAACAAGAAAGGCATCACTAAAGCCTATTTACACATCTATCTATTACTCTCAGCTAAAGCTGGAGCCAACGGAAGCAGATCATTCAGAGGATAGTGATTCAATTGCCACTGGCTTTAGCCAGTGGATTAAGTTGCCAATAATTAGGCTTTAGCCAAACTCAATTGCCAAGCGTCAAGAAAATTTGTGTTACAATCAGCCAAAGCTGGAGGCAACGGAAGCAGCTCAGTCAAAGGGATAGTCATTCAATTGCCACTGGCTTAGCCAGTGGCTTATAGGGCCTACTCATTAAACAGGCTTTAGCCAAAACCTATTGGGATTGACAATATGCAATATAACAATTGAAGGTTTGGCTAAAGCCAACTAATATCCAGCCCTATTTCTCCAGCTAAAGCTGCAGGCAAATGAAGCAAGTAATATAAATTGTTCCTCAAACGATTTGGTTCAGGAAGCAAATTTGATGCATGAAAAATATCGCTCGTCAGAAACCGCTTGCCAGCAATTCATCCAAATTAGTATGGGCTGCTGTGAAGCCTTCCTGGAAGCCCATTTCCACTATCTTATTAAGGTCTTCCTCTGATTCAAATGTGATTTCCACCTCTACCCTGGTTCCGCTTTCTGTTTCAAAAAATTCATTCTTCCAGTGCATGCCGGGTAATTCCCCGGTAGGATTACCGTTTTCGTCACAGAAAGCATCGATTACAGTGAACGATCGTGGTGCATCAATGGTCTTAAAATCTGCACGGCAATAATTTTTCTCACCTTCGGGTCCCTGCATGTAATAGAGCCAGACACCACCTTCTTTAAAATCCATCGACTTAGTGATGGCTTTCCATGGCTTTGGAGCCCACCATTGATCTAGTAAATTACTTTGAGTCCATGCTTTCCATACCTGCTCAAGCGGGGCATCAAATTCACGAACGACTACCATTTTCTTATTTCCCAGATCCTTGGAGATCATTGTCTCCCTTGTTGCTGTTTTCATAATTCTTTGGTTTTTATTTATCTAAAACATTGTCAAGTTGATTAAATCGTTGTTCGAGCATACTGCGGAAAGGTTCAAGCCAGTTATCCAGGTCCTTCATTTTTTCAGGATTAAAGTGATAGTAAAGCTTTCTTCCGATTGGTTTCTGTTTGATAAGCTCGCATTCAGTTAAAATTTTGATGTGCCGGGATACCGCCTGTCTGCTGCTGCCAAAGTGTTCTGCCAGTGCGTTCGGTGTCATGGCCTGCAGGGCTATTAAACTTAAAATTGCCCGTCGGGTAGGATCTGCAATTGCCTGGAATACGTCTCGTCTCATTCTCTCTTTATATCTGCAACCATTCAGTTGCAAATATAAGTGCAATCAATTGGTTGCACAAATTTATTTTATAATATTCCAATAATCGCCCCTGTTTTCATTAACAGCCTGCCGGATACTTGCTGAGACAAAGAGTGAATTGAAATACAGCTGTCTTTATACTCTGGCTTACCCAGGTCCATAGTTTCCAGCGCGCTGATAGATACCAGCTCTACTCTCTTTAAGTCATATGTCCGATGCTCCAGCGCCGACAACAATGTGAACGGTGTGGCTGCAGAACCTTAGCTAAACACCTGCTGATTTGAACTGATACCCTTCTACTGCTTCACCTGCGGTTATTAAATCGATTACCAAAATATATTACACCTTCACAGTCTTCCACTTACCCCGACTAAACAACCATAGTGTAAACAGTCCGACTGAAGTTTCTGAGATAAACACCGCCCAGAATACTCCCAACTCCTGCCAGCCGAGTTGGATAGCCAGTAAGTAAGACAATGGGATTTGGATGAGCCAGAAAAACACCAGGTTAATCTTCGTCGGTGTCTGGGTATCTCCGGCGCCATTAAATGCTGATGTTGACACCATCCACCAGCCATATACAAAGTAGGAGAATGAAAGGATGCGAAGCCATTCGGCGCCAACGACTATTACTTTAGGATCGTCAGTAAAGATGCGCATCAGGGAGTCATTAAAGAAAAAATAAACGATGGAAACAGCGATCAGAAAAACCATATTGTAAGTTCCGGCTTTCCATACGGCCGATTCTGCACGGTCGGGATTACCTGCACCCAGGTTCTGCCCTACCAGCGTTGCTGCAGCATTCGACATCCCCCAGGCAGGCATCATGGTAAACATCATGATCCGGATGGCAATAGTAGAGCCGGCCACTGCTTCACTGCCTACCTCAGCGAGTATACGCATCAGAAAGATCCAGGAAGTCATGGCCACGATCATTTGGCCCATTCCGCCCAGGGAGGTGCTCAGAATATGGAGCATACTCTTGCCCTGCAAATAAACCTGCGAACGTTTCACGCGGATATGTTTACCGCCTTTAAAAAGAATCCAAAGTTGCGTTAATACCCCCACGCCCCGGCCAATATTGGTTGCAATAGCTGCTCCTTCTATGCCTAAGGGTGGAATGGGACCCCAGCCAAAAATAAGCGTAGGACATAGGATTATATTGATTCCGTTAGAGATCCAGAGAATGCGCATAGCGATTGCGGCATCCCCTGCTCCGCGAAAAATGGCATTAATAACAAACAAAAGCATGATAACCATATTTCCGCCAAGCATCCATTGGGTATAGATATAACCATGCTCAATGGACCACGGATCGGCCCCCATGATGGTGAGCAGATCTTTTGCAAAGAAAATTCCGGCAAGAGAAAATGGCACCGAAGCCAGAATGGCCAGGAAGATAGATTGAACGGCTGACACGCCGGCGTCTTTGGTGTTTTTTTCGCCGACTCTTCGGGCAATGATCGCAGTAACGGCCATAGCCAATCCCATTGCTATGGAATATAAGAGGAATAAATAGGTTTCGGTAAGCCCTACAGTGGCCACCGCTGATGCACCCAGTTTGCTGACAAAGTAGATATCCACAACAGCAAAGGTAGATTCCATCACCAGTTCCAGGATCATAGGCACCGCCAAGAGGAAGATTGCTTTCTTCATTGCGATCTGTGTGTAATCGGCTTCTGTTCCACGGATAGCATTCTTTAGTTGCTGCCAGATTGAGGTTCTTTGGTTTTCTATCGCAGAATCAATGGTTGCAATATTTCCATCTGTTTCTTTCATAAGCGATCTGATTTTCCGAACGCTGACAGGGTTTGGAACCCTGTCAGCGTTAGTTTGAACCCTGTCAGCGTTGGTTTGGAACCCTGTCAGCTTTAGTTCGCAGTAATAAAAATAGGTAACAAATGATTAAATTCAGGGACGTAGAAAATAAAAAAGCTTAACCCGGCTTTGCGACTAAGGGATATATGGCGCTTGAGCCTGATAGCGTATCACCTGAAGAAAACAAAAAAGGGCTGCTTCCGAAGAAAGCAGCCCTCTACATAAAAATGTGAGTACTAATATTTGAAAACTTTTCCGTTCACCATTACCTCTTGTGTCGCTTCATCAAATGTTGCTTTCATTCCTGAACGACCTGCGGCAGTAGTCATGATGTTAGCTATAGAATGGTAGTAGCCAGCCTCGACTGGCGCATGCGGCTGTTTACGACTCCGCACGCATTCCATCCAGTTACGCATGTGGCTTGAAGTAAGCGGGTCTCCTCCGGTATTAGCCGATGTTTCCACTTTGACCGTAGTAGGATTAATGTTTAACTCGGGCAGCAGGTTTGGTTTCATGCCCATTGCGGCAGCCTGGTTTTCCTTCAGACCTCCTTTCGGGGAAATCATATTGGTGTTGAGGTTAAGCTCACCGCCGTTACTATAGTAGATTTCAGCCGGGTTCTCATCACCATTATGCATCCGGGAGGTGAATACCACCTGAAAGCCTTTGGTTTGGTCGTCAGAGGGGCCATAGTCAAAAACAGCGGTAGTGGTATCCCAATTTCTGCGACCATCTTTCCACTGATAGATTCCGCCATTGGAAACCACACTTCGCGGATGTTTTAATCCGGTAAACCAGTGCACAGTATCAATCTGGTGCGACATCCACTGACCGGGCATTCCCGACGAATACGGCCAGAATAAACGGTATTCAAGGTACTTTCGCGGATCCCATTCTTCAAGGGGTCGGTTCATGAGAAAGCGCTTCCAGTCGGTATCCTGCTCCTTCAGTTTTGCCACCAGATCGGGACGCCGCCAGCGACCCGGCTGGTTTAAGTTCCAGCTAAGTTCTACCATGGTGATATCGCCGAATTTGCCTTCCTTAATAAACTTCTCAGCAGCCATGTAGTTTTCCCCGCTCCGGCGCTGCGATCCTATCTGCACAATCCGGTTGGAAGCCTTGATGGCTTTTAAGGCCGCCCGGTTGTCCTCCATCGTTTCGGCAAAAGGCTTTTCGCAATATACATCGCAGTTGGCTTTGACGCCTTCAATGGCGTGCAGGGCATGCTGGAAATCAGCAGTACTAATAATAGTGGCGTCGAGATCTTTAAGAGCATACAACTCGTCGTTGTTGCGGCAAGAAGTGACAGCGTGACCGAGTTTTTCTTTAAGAAAAGCAGCACCTTCGTTCCTGCGGTAGTTCCAGAGGTCGGATACCCCGATAATGTCAAAGTTGAGTTCTTTATTGTGATGAGTGAAGCAGGGAAACAGAGATTGACGAAAGCGGTCTGAAAAACCAACCACTCCTACCCTCACCCGATCATTGGCACCGATAATACGTGCGTAGCTTTTAGCGCTGAAGCCTATTGTCCCTAAATAAACGCCGGCAGAGGCAATGGCAGATTGCTTAATAAATTTTCTTCTTGAAGTGCTCATGAAATCTAGTTTAATTCTTTGATTTTAATGCTCCTGAATGATACTGCATCCCCGTGATCCTGCAAAAGGATCCTTCCTCTTTCCGCCATCCCAAAGTTTGGCCAATCTTTATATTTGCTTTGCGCAACCAGGTCTAAAAATTCTTTAGATCCACGCTGAAAGTTCAACACCTTATAGCCGTTCATCCAGTATTCAATTTTATTGTCCGGATACACGCGGATAATACCCTGGTTCCATTCACCAATCTTTTTAATAGCGGCTGGTATCTTTTTAGAGGCAATGAGATCATAGAGCGAAGCAAGGGTTCGGTTTCCGTCCCTGCCCAACTTAGCGTCCGGATGCCTGGCATCATCCAGGATCTGGTATTCCATTCCGATAGCAGAGCCCTTGTTTCCCTCTGTCTCAGTCACAAAGTATTTAATGCCGCTGTTGGCACCTTCAGTAAGTTTGAAATCAAACTTCAGTTCGAAGGCTGAATATTCTTTTTCTGTTACTATATCGCCACCGTTAGTTGATTCGGCGCCACCTGCCTTAACCACGCTCAGAATACCGTCCTTGATTTCCCAGCCTGCCTCAGGAAAAGCGGATTTGTAAGCCCCGCGCCACCCGGCACTTGTCCTGCCGTCCCATAACAAGGAATAGCCATTCAGTTTTTCCTGGGCGGATAGATCGTTCTGAACCAGATTAACCACAAAGATGTCATCCAGCGGACTTGCTTTCAGATCGCTGGTTTGAATGCGGATTTTGCGCCAGCGTACAGACGTGCCTGGCTTTACATCGTTTGAAATAGAATGAACCTGCAATGCAATAAAACCTTCTTTAGTCAAATTATCGATCAAGTGAGCCGTCGGTATGCCATTAACCCAGGTACGAATGGTGTTCCCTATACATTCCACCCGGTATTTATTCCAAGTATTATTTTTAAATGCTTTTTGGCCTCCAGGGTTCAATTCCATTGGGTATAGCCATCCGCGGCGCGCCTCATCATAGATGCCACCGCTCCAGGCTCTTTTTGCCGGATCTACCTCTACCTGATATCCGTGTACCCGACCATTTTGATAATCCGGAGAACTTAAACTCCGGAACTGAACACCTGAGTTCATCGAAGTATCAACTATCAACTCGAGTTCTAGTATAAAATCGCCATAATTCTTTTCGGTTGTTAAAAAGGAATTGGGTTCATTGCTGACGGTAGTACCGACAATTTCACCGTTTTTAACTTCGTACTTAGCTTTACCGTTCAGTTGTTTCCATCCTTTAAGGTCTTTGCCGTTGAAAAGACTTGTCCACTTTTCAGCTTTTTTACTTTGTGCTATAGCCTGAACACAGGTAAAAAGCAAGAGGAGCATAATAGTGGTTCTTAGATTTAGCATATTGCTTGCGTATTTATAATCAGAGTTTTGAGTACCGCTTATCTTCAGTGGTTGTTCTTAAATCGGTAAATTAAGGGTTTAAACCTGTCCAACTGAAATATGAAGATTTTAAACTACGAAAACGTTTGAGCATATAAAACAACTTACGTTTTAGAACCAGCCTCCAACTCTATCCATACGGGTGCGTGGTCGCTTGTTTTCTCCCATCCGCGCACATTCAAATCTACCCCGGCAGCCAAGAGGCGTTTATCCAGGTGTGGACTTAGCAGAAAATGGTCGATCCTTAAACCGGCATTTCGGGCATAGGCGTTGCGGAAATAATCAAAGAAAGTATAGATGGTTTCCGTAGGATACAGTTTCCGGATAGCATCTGTCCAGCCCTGATCAGTGAGTTCTTTGAACGCGGACCGCACTTCAGGACGGAACAGCGCGTCTTTCACCCAGCGCTCCGGCTTGTAAACATCAATCTCGGTGGGCATTACGTTAAAATCACCAGCCATTACTACGGGCACATCCGCTGACAATAGCTGGAGCGCATGGAGCTGAAGGCGCTTGAACCATCCAAGCTTATAGTCGAATTTAGGACCGGGAGCCGGATTCCCATTGGGAAGGTATAGGCAGGCAATGCGAATGCCATCGACAACAGCTTCGATATAGCGGCTCTGCACGTCTTCATCATCTCCCGGAAGTGCCCGGTGAACCTCCTGTGGTTTTCCATTTTTTGATAAAATGGCTACACCGTTCCAGCTCTTTTGACCATGCCATATTGCGCTATAACCTGCATCCGCAATAGCTGCTTCAGGAAATTTCTCGTGAGGAGCTTTCAGCTCCTGCAGACAAACTACATCAGGTGCAGACTCGTTAAGCCAGCGAAGTAACACCGGCAGACGGCCATTGATACCATTTACGTTGTAGGTGGCAATTTTCATGGGATCGGATTTTTGCTAGATATCTATAAATATGAAGGTAAGCTAACGTATTTTCTTAACGAGAACTCTGACTCTTTGTTCGAGATGTATGGTATCTCCTTCAAGTCTTACTTTTTCCCCTGCTTTCAATAAACGAAAGTTGCCTTCCATCCTCGGTATCGAAAATACAGCATCAAACTTTTCACCCTTTTTATTAACCAGGTAAGCCGTATAGCCATCCTTTCCCTGCTCTGTATTCAATACTGTTCCATGATACGTTTTTGAGGACAGGCAAGAATTCAATAACGCCGGTATCAGCCCGACACTAAATAAGAGAAAAAGGAATTTTGTTGGGAATATCTTCATAACAGATGATTTAAGTTAGATGTAAACTTAAAGAAATAACAATGCTCTAAGACATTGTACCAATAATTGGCTGAATAGGAATGAAACCAAATGATTGTAAGCTTTCCGAAAAAAACCTTTCCTCACTGTAGCGTTTTCACGTTACATCTCGTTTTAAAGAAAGAAGGTAATGGCCATTATCCTATCCGTTTATTCACTTTAAAAATAAGTCATGAAAATTATAAACTCAGTAAAAGCAACATCGAAAATAATTATTGCCGCAATTACCTTATCGGTTGCGCTGTCAGCCTGTTCTAAAGACGAGGGAATCACTCCTCAGGAAATTTCAGGTCTTAGTGTTATTCATGCATCTCCGACCACGGAAAAGCTGGATGTACTAGTGGATACAAAAAAGGCAAACACCGCTGACTTTGGCTACACAAACAAAATGGATTACGTTAACGTGATTTCAGGAAAACGTAAATTAAGTATCACTAAAAAAGGAGTGACGACCGCTCTTCTATCCGATTCATTGACGTTTAAGCCGCGGTTTGGCTATTCACTTTTCGTTATCGACAAACTTGAAACAGTGAAGTTTTTATTTCTGGAAGACGATCTGACTCAACCTGCAACAGGTAAAGCCAGGATACGCTTTGTAAATGCTAGCCCCGATGCCCCGGCATTGAATTTAGCTATTGCCGGTAAAGCAACTGATGTTTTTACAAACAAAGCCTTTAAAGAATTCTCTGCTTTTGAATCTATCGATCCCGCAGAAAAAGTAACGTTTAACGTTAAAAATAAGGCAACCGGTGCTACTGAAGCCACTATCGCCGACGTGAAAATAGAGGCCGGAAAGATCTATACCGTTTGGGTAAAAGGACTTAAAGCCGCGACCGATGATACAAAATTGGGGGTTGCCGTTTTTACACACAAATAGTAATGATAAAAGCCGGTCTGCGTGCGGACCGGTTTTTAAAACACCCTAACAATCTAATGAGGCCAAGCTGTCTAAGCCTACGTAGCCTCAAAATTTGTATCGTATAATCCCTCCTTATTTTGTCAGAAATGATAACAGCAGTAATCGCCGGTCTTTGAAACAACAATGCTGAAACTAAGAGACGATTTAGCGGGGTGTTTACGGAACGACAACAATAGCAAGGAACGGGTCTACAAGGCGTTTTATGGTTATGCTATGGGTGTTATTTCGCGCTACATTACTGACAGGAACGATTCGGAAGAATTGGTTAACGACAGCTTTATAAAAATCTTCAAAAATATATCACAGTTTAATTTTCCCCGGGAACCGGAAGATCTAAATAAAGCCTTTCGCGGCTGGATTGCGAAGATCTCATCCCGCTCAGCAATTGACTTTCTCCGAACAAGAAAAACCTATCTGTATATTGAAGATATCACAGAATATCAGCATCCCAGCAGTGATGTCAATGTGATCTCGAAATTGAACGTGCAGGATATCTTATGTCTGCTGCACGCATTACCGGAGATGCATCGCCTGATTTTTAACATGTATGAAATTGAAGGTTTCTCTCACGATGAAATAGCTGAAATGCTCAATATCCCGGTAAGCTCAAGCAGGGTATACCTCACCCGGGCGAAAACTAAACTTAGAACATTGTATTCAGAAACTCTAATTCAATCATATGCAACTAAATGATCGAATGAAACCATCGGATGACGAATTAATTAAACGCATTAAAGCTGGCCTGCAGGATTATGAAGAACCTTATATCGACGGGACCTGGGAGAATTTTAACCAGCGACAAAAAAGCAAGAAGGGATTAACTTTTGAGCTACGAACATTGAGCAGTGCGGCAGCCGTGTTGCTGGTTGGCTTCGGTTTGTTCACACTTAAGGAGTCTGTTAAAACAGGCAGGGTTGCAAAAAGTACCCAAATGGCCATAGCCCACGACAAAGCTACAGATGGCGATATCATCAGTCATTCAGATGAGGCTTTAGTCAACATAAAAGAGATAGATGCTGCATTAAATTCTGTTCAACTGGAATACAATTTACCTGATCCGGTTGACGGCGCTTATAAAAATCAAAATGAATTGAGCCTGAAAGTCATTGAATTTCTCGAAGCATCAAAAATAGTTCTTACGGCGCAAGCTAACTCTACGGCTGACTCCCTTCAATTATTATTTGAGTCGGGGGCAATTGCTATGGCTCCGGTAACGCAGGAGAAAAAGTCCGAAAACAGCAAGATCTCTTTTGGAGAATTTCTTGCTACTGAAAACAGATCAGTTAGTATAACCAAAAAAGAGCCTGCCATTGGTGAAGAAGCTAGTAAATGGGATATGGGGCTTGTTGTATCACCATCTTACAGTAGTACTAAAAAACTAACCCTGGGATATGGTGTGAGCATGGCTTATGCCCTTTCCGATAAGCTTTCGCTGAGTTCTGGAATTTCTATTAACCAATTGGCAGCGGCGAAAGACTTTGTGCAACCAGAAACAACGATCATGTTAGCGGGAAAGGTCCTTGAATCCGCGGAGTCGAACTTTACAGGTATAGATATACCTGTTGATGTTAAATTCCACCTCAGTAAAAATGTTTATGCAAATATGGGAGTATCCGCATTTGCCGTGCTGAATCAAAGTAGTAAAAACACCTATGTGGAAGCAAAATTGATTGAGCGGTCCTTCAATATAGCGGAAGGCAAACAAGAGATCAGAACATTGGTCGAAAGCCAAAGAACAGTTGAAAAGGTACCGAACGCCGATTTGAAAAATAGCAAATATTTAGGGCTGTATAATTTTTCATTCGGATTCAAACAACAGGTTTCTAAAAACACATCTCTTTCGATCGAGCCGTTCGTTAAAGTGCCTTTTAAGGAAAGCAAACAAGAAGGTCTAAAACTCCTTGGAACCGGGCTTAGGCTTAAGATAGAAATCTGACAGGCGTAGTAGAAAATAGCTCAGCACCAAACCAGTCAGGGAATCTTTAGTTGTATACCACCACATGCATTATTAATTTCTGCAATTTTGGCCCCTGTTCCCCGATTTAAGGGGAGCTCAAGCTCATTAAGTATATGACGAGGTCTTATTTCGGTCTTTTTGATTTTTCACAAAAGGTAAATTATAAAACTGAGGTTCTGGCTGGTATTACCGTGGCCATGACCATGATGCCCGAATCTTTATCGTTCGCTATCCTGGCGGGGTTTCCTCCCCTCATGGGTTTATACGCTGCCTTCATTATGGGGTTAGTTACTTCGCTACTCGGCGGAAGGCCCGGGTTGATTTCCGGCGGAGCGGGTGCAACTGTGATCGTATTAATTGCGCTGATGCAATCCGATGGGATTGAATACGTGTTTGCGGCGGTAGCTCTTGCCGGAATTATTCAGATCCTGGCAGGGCTGTTTAAGTTAGGCAAGTTTGTACGGCTGGTTCCCCAACCGGTAATGTACGGCTTTGTTAACGGCCTGGCGATCGTTATCTTCATATCACAACTCGAGCAGTTTAAAACGGTAGTAAATGGTGAAAGCACCTGGCTAAGCGGATCCCCTTTAATAATCATGCTTGCTCTTGTTGGGCTAACCATTGCAATCATCGTTGTTATTCCACGGTTTACAAAAGCAATACCTCCTTCGCTAATCGCGATTATTGTAATATTTCTAATTGTTCTGGGTTTCAATATTGATACTAAAACTGTGCGGGACATCGCCTCTGTGAGTGGTGGCTTTCCACCTTTTCATATCCCGGAGATCCCGCTGAACATAGCGACTTTGAAAACCATCTTTCCTTATGCGCTAATTATGGCGGGTGTTGGTTTAACAGAAGGTCTGTTAACACTCAACCTGGTTGATGAGATGACAGGAACGCGCGGTAATGGCAATCGGGAATGTATGGCCCAGGGTAGCGCCAACATACTGAATGGCTTTTTCTCCGGCATGGGCGGCTGTCCGATGATCGCTCAGACACTGGTTAACTTATCAGCAGGAGCACGCGCGCGGCTTTCAGGGATTGTCGCGGCTTTAACAATTCTTGTCATTATACTTTTTGGAGCCCCTGTTATTGAACTGGTGCCTATGGCTGCGCTTACCGGTGTAATGGTCATGGTCGCGGTGGGCACTTTCGAATGGATCAGCTTCAGAATCATCAACAAGATGCCGCGCTCCGACATTTTTGTTGGTGTGCTGGTCGCAGTTATTACCGTGCTACTACATAACCTCGCACTGGCGGTTCTGATAGGTGTGATCATTTCCGCTCTTGTATTTGCTTGGGAGAGCTCTAAACGCATCAGGGCAAGAAAATATATAGATGATGCGGGTGTCAAACATTACGAAATTTTTGGACCACTCTTCTTTGGATCTGTAGCCACTTTTAATGAGAAATTTGATCTTGAGGGGGATCCTCTCGAGGTGATCATTGATTTCAGGGAAAGTCGCGTAGCCGATATGTCGGGAATCGATGCCCTGAATAAACTAACCGGCCGATACAAACAGGCAGGGAAATCTCTTCGTTTGAAACATTTAAGTCCGGATTGCATTAGGCTTTTAAAAAATGCTGATGACGTGATCGATGTGAATATTATCGAAGACCCGGGATACCAAGTTGCTGGTGGGAAATAAGCAAGTATGAAAATGGTTATAGGGTTAGGGAGTGATAGGGTTATGCTAAGCCGTACAATCATTAACTATCATTTCAATTGCAAAGCATAACTTGAAAGGGTCTAACCTATTACCCGGTCATAACCATCTAAGCCTATAACCCCATAATCCACATTGCTCAAGTCTATGCTTCTGGAATCAATTCCGTATACAGATCAGCGGGGTTGACACCCAGGTAAAGTATCTTCATAGCTCCGAGGTCTGCAAGATAGTTATGAACTCCTGCAGCTGCGATCTCGCTTAAGAACTGAGAATAATCAGTCAAGCCATTTTGCGTGCGTCTCAAAGCCTCTTTGACGGCTTCAAGATTAAAATTCTTAGCACAATCAACAACGGGTACGTCGCCTGTTAATAAAACTTCGTCTCCGTTCCGTGAAGTGAATTTGCGGTTGTGATTTTCTAGGCGCACCTCGTAATTGGCTACACCGATCTCTTTCAACCTTTTTACATACTCAGGATAAGATAAGACTTTAGCTTGCTGATCTACCTCTAAGATCAATTCTTCGCTTAGTTTCATACATTTTTCTGCTAAAAAGCCGGTTTCACCGACCTATTAAAGATAACCAACTTCGTTCAAAACGTTTACCGGAAAAATTCCCCCGTTTACCGATTTGTTTAGGATGCCTGCCAGATAGCAATTGTCCTGCATCGAGACCCGCTATAAATTTGATCAACAAAATAACAATAAACACTGAAAATAATTAATGCCATGAAAACTCAAAACATCTTAACTGCAGCGTTGATCATAGGATTTTCATTCAACGGTTTTGCTGATGGTAACCCTGACCGAACAGCTAAAAAAGAAACAAGCAAAGCATTCAGAAATCCCGAAATGGTATGGGGTAATCCCGGGGACGTATACTCACCCACAGTGGAATCTTTAAAAGCTGCAGATCTTGTTGCAGCACCCGAAATGGTTTGGGGAGTTCCTGAAGAACTCAATTTAGCTTCTATTGAAAAATTGAAAAATGCTCCTCTAGTTCCAGCACCTGAAATGATCTGGGGAAGTCCGGAAGATCTTGACCTGGCTTCTATAGAAAGGTTGAAAAATGCTCCTCTGGTTCCTGCTCCCGCGATGATTTGGGGAAGTCCGGAAGATCTTGACCTGGCTTCTATAGAAAGGTTGAAAAATGCTCCTCTGGTTCCTGCTCCCGCGATGATTTGGGGAAGCCCGGATCAACTTGATTCAGCGTCTATTGAAAAGCTGAAGAACGCTCCACTGGTGCCTGCTCCAAAAATGGTTTGGGGAGACCCCGCGGACCTGGACAATACTGAAGTAGAAAAGTTAAAAAATGCCCCCAGAGTACCTTCGCCCTTAATGGTATGGGGAACTCCGGAGGATGTTAATTCAATATCTGTGGAATTCTTAAAATCAGGATTATAATAAAGCAGCAGTAAGGTCCTTTTTACCTACCAATGCGTCGTTCAAAAATTCTGCTATGTCCTGTCTTACTGTCTGATGTACTCATATTAGCAAGCCTGCCGGCACTCATATCAACGCTGCCATGCTTATCAAGAATTTTAGCTGCCTCTTCGGCCTGCTTGGCTGAGTTAACGTCCACCGTTACCACCGAACCGCGGGCCGCAGCTTCAGAATACTGTCTCGCTTCCTCATCATTATTAAATAGCGCCTTAAAAAAATGAGTTATTTCACTTTCTCCACGGTTGTGCTGCTCATGTTCAAAGTCCTCATGGCGGGTTGAAATCGTAATCTCATCCCTGCGAAATCCATGATTTAATAAATATTCTACAACAGACTGCAATTGCCGTGGCTGGTCAAACGCACCGATTACGGTATAGAATGTATCATTATTGCTTACAGGCGTATCTTGTATTTTTTGCTGTGGAATTGTTGCTGCTTCTTCCCTGGTTTCTACATTGCGAACTTCAGTCTGCCTTGAGCCGCTCGCCGAACCATGATTAACTGTGGCATCCGTACGCATGCTGGAAAGAAACGTGCTCATGGTAAGATCCAAAGAATTGCGGCTAATCTTCCCCTTTTCGTAGGTGGGGAGGGCTGCCAGTTCATTAGGCATTAAACCCTTGTACACAACGTTCTTGTAAGCTTCGTTGATATCAGCATATTCAACGGGCAGAAGAACTTTGCGCTCTTTGAGATTGAGTTCATTGCGATCCAGATCCAGAACCAGGTATACTACCTTTTTGGCTTTTGAATCAAAGATCAGGTCTTGAACTTCACCTAAGATATTTCCATTTTCATTTTTAACAACCCAGTTCCGGATATCAGATTCGCCTGTGGCGATCTCGTAATTACTTTTTCCCAGCTCAATTAGATGGCTGTAATCGCTGCTATTTGATGACATAGTTGATTAATTTAAACTAGTGAAAAGCTTCTTGAAGTATAGATCAGCATATCGTGAGAAGAATGAATCATCGCTTTCAGATCTCCGCTGTTGAAGTAATTGTTTGTATACAGGTAATAAATCACCGCTGCAATTATCAGAATAATCAAAAGCCATAACCACCAAAGGTTTCTGCGTTTACGTTGTACATGAATTTCAGCCATATCATTAAGTTTTTTTGTTAAACAACAGCATAGTTAATCATAAGTTTTTAATTTCCCTTAATCGACCCTCGCCGTATATAGATCTGTATAAGTCATTCGAATTCAGGATTATTCTGCACTTATTTTCATTCATTATAGAGATATTTGGAATGATATTGGAATAGATTGTATTAAACAACGACATTTTTCGTTATCACAGGCTGGAGTATTATTATGAGAAGAGAAATTAAAATAGCGGGGCTTGAAAAGATTAATGCTTTAAACGAGACCGGTGAAGGAACTGTTTTTAAGGGTCGTAGAGTAAAGGAAATCGAGACCATTATCAAAATCCTTCCCTACTCTATAAACTTGGGCAGGAAAGATGATCCGGGAACACTTACCTATCTCAGGGAGATTAAGAGATTAAAGCACCTGAACCATGTCCCAAATATCCATGTGGTTAAGATCATTAACACAGGTCTTACTGAAAAGGAACAGTTTCCTTATATAGAAACCGAATATATTCAGGGTCCTGACCTGGAGGAGCTTTTAACGCTGCCCAATAATGCAGTTTTTAAACTGGACCAGGCCGTGGATCTTGCAACTCAGTTGACGGACGCACTCGCGCACTGTCATTCTGCCATGGTTAGACATGGTCGGATCAACAGCAACAATATCCGGTTAAATTCAGAAACCGGTAGTTATGTTCTTTTAAATTTCGGAAGGGTATTGCTCACGGATGAACAGAGAAAAACCGAGCTGGAGCATGCACGTGCACCAGAATACCTTGCACCAGAACAACTCAACGGAGAAATTTTATTCGAAACCGATGTCTACGGCCTTGGGATGATATTATTTCAAGTGCTTACGGGAACTCTACCGGAACGCCAGAGTGTTGAAACCCATTCCAGTGCAGATCCTGATAAGATACCTGCTCCTTCTATCGGACAACAGATTAAAGAACGGCGTTATGAGAGTTTGCCTCTTAGCTGGACAGATACAGAGAAGAAACAAGAAATGATCATTCCGGTATGGCTCTCTAATATCGTAAGTATTTGTCTGCAGGAGGACCCGTCAAAAAGGTACAGTAATGGCATTAAATTGCAGGAAGCTTTAAGAACCAGCCAGGTTAAGGGCAAAGAAGTGACTTCAACTGAGAGTGCAATTACTCCAGTAAAACCTGCTGAAAAAAAGGAAGTTATTGCTGCACCAACTACTCCTCCGCCAATAGTATCTACTCTTCAAACAAAAGAAGGCATCGAAAAGCCGAAAGATGTGGATGATAAAGAGGCGGAAATAAAACGTCTGAAGGCGCTGATCATTCAAAAGGAAGGACAGCTGGACGTATACAAATACCAGACTGCCGATTACAATCCGGATAGTAATAAGCTGAATTTATCACGGCCTGTCTTTTACGCACTTGTGGGTTTGATTGTTTTATTTGGGATCATTGCAGCTTATTCTTATTTTTTCAGAAAACCTGAATCATTAACTACGATGACCACTTACTCTGATCTGGATAGTCCGGGAGCTGGGAGAGACACGTTTCAAAACCTGACGGCTGACATGTACGCCGACAGCCTATCTGCGATTGATACAGCTGCGCTTGTTCGGTCGCTTCCACCAATACCGGAGGAGAATAAACAAGCACCGACAGAAACAAGTGCAAGCAAAGTAAACGACGAGGATTCCAAACCGAAGCCGGCCGTTAAAAAGCTCGAAGAAAAAAAAACAGAATCCAGAAGCACTACATCGAAAACGGCAAAATCAGCTCCTAAAAAGACAAAGTCTGAGTTGGATCAAGAGCCTTACCAGAATCCAGAATATTATGAACCTAAAACAAGCAAGTCAACAACTAACAGGTATACGCTGGCTGTACCGAAAGCCTACTTCTATGATAAACCAGACATAAGAAGCAGAAGGCCAATTTATCTGTCCAACGTCAACGATTCAGAACTGACTGCATCAGAAGACACTAATGGATTTATCTATGTAATTTTCTTTAATACAGATCGCCAGATCACTAAGGGCTGGCTGCGCAAGGTGGATCTCCGCAGGATCGACTAATAACCGTTCAGGTTTTGACCTCCCACGTTAATTACCAACCCTACAGTAAACACTGAACTTCCGGCAGTTAAAAATTTACGGTTTTTCAAACCGAAGTTACTTCCACTAGTATATTGGATCTGTACCGTGCGATTTAATGCCATCCGGGTGAAGAATACCGGCTCGATGAAAATATTGTCCTCAGTAGGTTGATTCAAATCATTCCGGATAAACTCTTTCATGTTCACATAGCTAGCGCGAACAGCTGTGCCGTAATTGAGGGGGAAATTCTTACCGAACAATTTGAGATTCTTTTTCTCTTTCGAACTGTAGTTCACCTGCATAAAGTATTTTCCAAAAGCAAATTCCTGACGATCAGTAGTAGACAATCCTGCGTCTGTTTTTTCCTTATAAATTCGCTCACTGTTACCACTTCCGAAACCGGCATAGATTTCCAGAACGCGGTCATTGTTCGCTCCGAAAGTCGTAAAATAACCTGCACCAGTCTCCAAAAGATTATGACTGAAGTCTTTTTTGGTCCGGTTGCTGTTCATCACCGAGCCGTTTAGAAGGACCCCAAAATGATCCGACACCGCATAGGCTGAATTGAAACTAGCATTGCCTTTCAAAGAGATGTGTCCACTAGCACTTAATTCGCCTTTAGAACTTAACATGGGTGTGTTAGGCACGTTTGGAATATAAATGGAAGAACAGGAGGAGAAGAATAGGATTGCTGAACTAACAAGATAATAAAAAGGTTTCTTCATTCGGTATGCTAAGTTGACTGACTACGGGTGTTTGATGCGGCTAAAGATATTCTAAACGTTTCAAATCTTAAAATTGCATACCTCTTCGCAAACCATGCCAATATTAATTTAGCCCTGCCTTTCTTTGAACATCATGAATGTCCAGGCAATAACCATAAACCCAATTCCGGTTACTATCGGGGGTATTAGAATCTTTGGGCCTGTATTTACACCGAGTACTATCATTACTATTCCTAATAATATCAGTATAATACCACTTATATTCAATGCGTTATTCCTTTTCATATCGGTTAATTGTTAAGTTACTAATACTCGATGTTTTAACGCTCTAACTAACGCACAATGTCTTGCTTTATGAAGTTACGATCTTTAAGGCCAATCTTTTGCATTCTCCTCACTTCGACTGCAAAAACTCCAAAATCCTCAATCACTTTTCCGGACATTTTATAAAACCCATTTCCTGCAAATGCAAAGTTTTGCAGCGAGTCAGGCCAGTGTACCGTATCCAACCAGTCACCCTTCGGATCCAGGAAAGTACCAAAAGCCATCCGTTCTGATTTAAATGTCCGGGAATCTTTAATAGTTACCAGTTGCCCTATCACGGTAACCTGCTTGCCTGAGTTGCTCGCGAGATCTTTTGCATAGCTGATTCCTCCAAGTTCGTGATCCAGCAGTTCAAAAGGGTTTCCTAATGTAAATCCCAGAATTTCAATTTCATCAAATGCGTCTTCCAGCGGGTATTTGTTGAACTGAGGCAATGAAAACTCGATTGCTGGCTCCTCAAACAGGGCAGTTGTTACTGGATGTTCCTGTGTACGCTTCTGTAAAAAGTTGGCCTTCCATAACAGCTCGTTCTTATCCATTCCGGTGAAACGAAAAGCCCCTATCCTGATCAGGATGTTTAGTTGCTCCATGCCTGGTTGCACGCGTTCGATAAAATCCTGCAGACAGGTAAAAGACCCATGGAGATCTCTTTCTGCAGTGATTTTTTTAATCAATCCGGCATTTAGCTTTTCAAGATGAATAAATCCGATAAATACATCCTCACCATGTATTGAAGTGTATTTCCCACTGTTATTAATACAAGGTGCATGTAAATTTGCTCCCGCACGTTTCAATTCATGAAAATAAAACTGTGTGTGATAAAACCCACCGAAATTATTGATCACCGCCACCATAAACTCGAGCGGGTAATAGGTTTTGAGATATAAACTCTGGTAGCTTTCTACCGCGAAGCTCGCTGAATGCGCTTTGCTGAAAGAATATCCGGAGAAGCTGGCAATCTGCCTCCATACTTCCCGACTAATATGTTCGGGATAACCGAAGTCCTTGCAATTAGCAAAGAATTTCGCTTCCAACAAATTCATCTCTTGATGACCACGGTACTTTCCTGACATGGCGCGCCTGAGGACGTCGGCCTCAGCCATATCAAGTCCGGCAAAGTGATGAGCCACTTTGATAACGTCTTCCTGGTATACCATCACCCCGAAAGTTTCCTGAAGTAATTCTTCCATTTTCGGGTGCAAATATTTGATATTATCCTGGTTATGAAAATTTATTATGTACTGCTTCATCATGCCTGACTGTGAAACGCCGGGCCTGATAATAGAGCTGGCCGCAACTAATGTCAGGTAGTTATCGCAACGGAGTTTTAACAGCAGCTGCCGCATCGCCGGGCTTTCTATATAAAAGCAGCCGACAGTATTGGCAGAACGGATCTGAGCGGCCACCTTTTCATCTTCCATGAAATCTGCCGTTCGCTCAATGTCAATACTAATCCCGCGGTTCTGCTTTACCAGGCGCATAGCTTCCTTGATATGACCTAGCCCGCGCTGGCTTAAAATATCCAGTTTAAACAATCCGATCTTCTCGGCCAGAAACATATCCATCTGCGAGGTTGCAAAGCCTTTAGGAGGCAACTCCAGGGCTGAGTAGGCATAGATCGGTTCTTCCGAGATAAGCATTCCTCCAGCATGAATCGAATGATGATTTGGAAAACTTCTGATCAAATTCTCATACTTAAGAATGATGTTGTGCAAGCTATTTTCACCAAACGAGCTTTTGTTGTTAGAGACCAAATGATCGATCTCTGCTTTTGGCAATCCAAGTACCTTTCCCAATTCACGTACAATAGCTTTACGCTGAAAGGTACTGTACATTCCCAGCAATGCTACATGTTCAGTTCCATGCCGCTTGAAGATATAGTCAATCACTTCGTCGCGATCGGTATGACTAAAGTCAATGTCAAAGTCTGGCGGTGACGAGCGGTGTCTATTGAGGAACCTTTCGAAATAAAGGTCCAGGCTAATGGGATCTACCTCTGTTATCTGAAGCGCGTATGCAATAATAGAATTAGCGCCGCTTCCCCTGCCAACATAGAAAAAGTTACGGCTTCTGGCATAACGAATCACATCCCAAACAATCAGGTAATAGGCATTAAAGTTCATTTCATTGATAACCTTCAATTCCTTCTTCACCCGCTCGGTTATTTCCTTATTACCCTTTCCGTAACGGTTGCTTACCCCTTCAAATGCCAGCTTATGCAACAACGAACGGTCGCCTTCAAGAGAGCCGGTGTAGGTTTTCTTGTTTTTATCCATCCCAAGTTCGGTGGTGATAGAGCACTCCTCCATTAGCTGAATAGTCCGGGCGATCATTGCCGGGAATGCCCGGAAATGAGTCATAAGTTCTGCTTCCGGGAGAAACCTTTCATCTGGAGAAGCAACATCTTCAGCAAGCAATTTTGACAAGAGGGTATTTTGATCTATTGCCCGAAGCAGGCGGTGCAGATTGTAGTATGTTTTACTTTGAAAAGTTACTGGTTGCCGGATGACAAACTTAGCAGGATACTTATAGACAGGAATATTTAAAAGCTTATTCAACTCTGCCGGTGTAACGCTTATCAGCTCGTTTTCACGCAGCTCATCAGGAGGCAGAGTTGCGAGCGGATAAATTACATACACATGCTCGTTGAATTCCGGCCGTTCCGGAAAATCAGACTTTAAAGTTTTATGAAAAGATATAAACCGGTTTATCAGCGTAAAGCCGGCATTACTCTTGGCCAGCAAAATATACAAGACCTTATTCCCCTTACGGATCTCAGAACCAAGAAGCGGCTTAACATCCTTCTGACGGCAGAAGTCGACAAAGTCCCAGGCGTCAGGGGTGCCGTTGATATTGGTTAATGCTAAACTGCGAATGCCCCGCTCCGCAGCTTCATCCACCAATGCCCGGGTACTGTATGTCCCATATCGATAGCTGAAATAAGTTTTGCAGTTAATGTACATGTTGGCTTGTTAAGTTTCGGGAAACCGCACGAAAAACGGCCTCTTCTCCGTACCTGTTACGGATATGATCGAGCGCCTGGTAAAGACGAATGCTCTGATGGGTATCGGTGAAAAGATTGATCTGTTGCTGACCATGAATTAGATGGCTAAGTCGCACTCCTAGAAGCCTTACTAAGAGCCGTTTGTCATATACCTTCTTAAATAATTCTTTAGCTGTTTGCAACAGTACTTGGTCGGACGCCGTGTAACTGATCACAGCTTGTTTAGTTACCGTATCAAAGTTTGCATAACGAAGTTTTACTGTCACGCAACCGCTTAGTTTCTTTTGCTGACGAAGCTGAAAGCCCACGTTTTCGGTCATCCTCACCAATTCGCCGTACAGGAATCCCACATCGATCGTATCGTTTTCAAAGGTCTCTTCCTTGCCTATGCTTTTCTGTTCTGAATATGGGATAACCGGACTAAGATCAATCCCGTTCGCCTTACGGGATAGTTCAATTCCGGTCTTGCCAAAGCGACTTTGAAGCATCGCGGGCGGAATCTCACTGAGGGTTTTGATGGTTTCCACACCCATCTGTCTGAGGAGCACCGAGGTCTTCTCGCCTATTCCGGGCATTTTGTTAATGGCTAAAGGTGCCAGAAATGGTTTCTCATTGCCAAAATCTATCTCAATCTGTCCGTTCGGTTTGGCTTCGTTCGTGGCCACCTTAGAAATGAGTTTATTGGAAGCAAGAGCATACGAGATCGGAAGTCCTGTTTCTTTCAGCACTCTTGTTTTAAGATCGGCCGTGAACTTACTGCACCCAAAGAATTTGTCCATACCCGTCAGGTCCATGTAGAACTCATCAATGCTGGCTTTTTCAAGAACCGGCACTTCATCTCGAATAACGGAGGTGACAAGTCTTGAGTAGTGGCTATAGCTGTCAAAATCACCGCGAATGACCTCGGCCTGCGGACAAAGCCTTAGGGCCAGTTTCATAGGCATGGCACTGTGTACCCCAAATGCCCGGGTTTCATAGCTGCAGGCAGCAACTACTCCCCTGTCGCTAAGGCCACCAACAATGATGGGCTTTCCTATAAACTTACTGTTCTTTAATCTCTCAACGCTGACAAAAAAGCTGTCGAGATCGAAATGGGCGATATACCGCCGGTCATTAACAGTTAGCATTTAGAGATGGATTGAGACTGCTAAATTACTAAATACTTTAGTAATCAAAGCATCCTAAACCCACGGAAGCCGGCTTACCTTCGTGCATCCTGGCGATTTAAGAGTGTTTAGCTCCTGTGCAAATCATCACGACCCGGAAGATAACCTGAGTCATATCAACGGGCAGCGAATAGAAGCCTCCGGCGCGATGTTTCTGTAGAAGCTTATTTTGTAATTAAAAGCAGGGATAGTTCTCTTATTACCCCTGCTTTTGATACCCTTTTTCTATTACTTTGAGCTTAATTCCGGGTGATATATCAGCAATTCTGACCAGCGTTTTTCTACAGCAAGTGCATAATCCTTTAGAAAGGCATCGAAGCCCCCTGCACCATGAACAGCATTATACCTTTCAGCCATGGGTTTGCGATAGCTTTCCTCTAACTCTTTAAGCCCGTCCTTTAAGCGGGAAACCGTAATATACCCAGGCTCCCCGGAGGCAACTAATGAATACACGGCCACCGATTGTTTGTCTTTCATCCAGACCTTTTGTTGCTTCTTAATCAAGTCGAGTACTGCGTTGATCATCCCTGGTCTGGCGGTCATATGATTAATCACAATCTTATCAGCATAATCAGTCAGCTGGACTGTACTCAGGTCAGGCATAAATACCGGGTAGACGGATGTGCCCTGACCGGTAGTTAGCGGCAAAACATTTTGCCCCCAATCAGCTATGTGTTCCTTACTGATATCGCCTCTCTTATCTATAGCTTCCCAGCTGGACGGACCTTCTGTAACCATATAGCCACCTGATTCAGGACCGGATTCAATGCTCCAAACCCGCCACTTCCAATCGCCCGTATGATATTTCTGAGCATGACTGGTTAATGCCTTTTCGAAATCGATCTGTTTGTCGGTTTTGGGATATACCCGGAAGGAGTTTAGAACATTCTTTGACTGGCCTATTGCTAACACAGGAATAAGCATCAGGAAAATAAAAACTTTTCTCATGATATGAAGATTTAGTGGTGAACAATATTTTGGGATCAGGCAAGTTGGTTTGTAGACAGCACGGGGCGCTTGTATTATATAATTTACAGAAATAAACGCCATTATCCAAATTAGGAGCGATAAGATTATACGGCCAGAACGGAAGCTTCTTTATATGGCTTTCAATAGATTAATGCTTAAACTTTTGAAAGCTTAAACTTTTTTCATGAAAACCAGTTTAATTTCTGAGAATAATAATAATTTTATAGAAAGCAGGTAATAATAGTCGAGCCGGGGATAAGTTTCTAAAAATCAATGAGATTTCAATTCTAAATGCCGATATTTGTTCTGCGCAAAATTGCAACAATAAAAAAAGATGAGTAGACCTACAGAAACATTTAACAAAAAAGAAAAAGAAAAGAAAAGACTAAAAAAGCAGCAGGAGAAAAAAGAGAAAGCTGAAGAGCGTAAAGCCAGTGCCGTTAAAGGCAAGAGTCTTGACGAAATGATGGCTTATATTGATGAAAATGGCAACATTACGTCAACTCCTCCTGATCCGACCAGGAAGAAAAAGGTGATCAATGCTGAAGATATTCAGATTGGCGTAGCCAAACAAGTTCCTTCTGATCAACCGGCAGGACCGAGAAAAGGTACAGTTACTTTTTTCAATGAGTCTAAAGGCTATGGCTTTATTAAGGATCAGGATACCCAGGAAAGTGTCTTCGTTCATATAAATGGGCTAGTCGATCCGATAAAAGAAAACGATAAAGTAACTTTTGAAACAGAGCAAGGTCAAAAAGGACCAAACGCGATTTCTGTTAAGAAAGTCTAAATACAGCAGGCAGCATCAATTCCCCTTAGGATGTTGACGGCTAAATACACCAGGCTTCCGGTTTCCGGGAGCCTGGTGCATTTACAGCCTTTTTTCTTACGACACAATGGAGAGAAAACTATTTATCATTCAACTGTAAAACGCAGTTCCACTGCTCCCATACTTCAACCAGTATCTCCGCAGCCAATTTGATTAAAAGTCCCAGATCCGCCTCCGAATAAGCAACCCAATCTATTTTCTGTCTCAAATCATGACTTTTGATAAGTATATTGCAAGCTTATGCGATTACCTATAACAGTAAAATTCGCTTACCTGGAGGGTTAAAACATTAACTCTTTTTAATACGTTAGCAAATTATATTCATCTCTAAGCTCAATTAACCATTCATATGCTCAAATACCTCGGAACCCTGTTTATAATTTTCAGCAGCAGCTTCTTTTTAATGCGCTTCAACATATCCGAAAGGCAGGAAAACCATCTCAGGATTACCCACATTTCTGCACCGGACAGCAGCTTTGGGAAAGCGGCTCTTCATTACCAAACCTATTGCGGAGGTTGTCATGGCGAAAAAATGAATGCATTCGCAGACAGAAAATGGAAATACGGCAATAGCAGGGAAGACCTTTTTAAAACTATTAAGCTTGGCTATTCTGATGACGGAATGCCCTCTTTCGATGCCTCCTTTACCGATAAGGAAACATACCAGCTGGCAGATTACATTATCACCGGGATCAAAAATGTCGACCGGTATGCAGCTTCCGACAAGCCCAAGTCTAATATCTTCAAAACTGAAACCTTAACCATCCGTCTCGACACCGTTGTACAGGGGCTTGAAATTCCGTGGGGCTTCACATTTCTGCCAAATCAAGAAATGCTGGTAACTGACCGGAACGGAAACTTCTATTATGTCAAGAAAGACGGTGCAAAAACTCTTATTACCGGAACCCCGCCGGTAGTTAACGCGGGACAGGGTGGCCTCCTGGATGTAATTATAGACCCTGACTATCCAAAAAATAAACTAATATATCTATCCTATTCAAAGGCCAAAAGTGATGACAGCAAGTTAGCAACCACGGCGATCATGAAGGCACGCTTTGATAATGGAAAGTTAACAGATCAGAAAGACATCTTTATTGCTGAGCCCTATACTTCCACCCGACATCATTACGGCTCGCGGATGCAGTTTGCTAAAGACGGCAGCTTGTATTTCTCTGTTGGTGACCGTGGCAACCATAACAGATTTCCTCAGTCAATCAAAGAAAGTGACCAGGGAAAAGTTCACCGGATAAATCCTGATGGCTCGATTCCAGCAGATAATCCTTTCGTTAAGACTGCCGGTGCGGAAGCGTCGATCTTCTCCTACGGACATCGTAACCCGCAGGGTATGACTATGCACCCTGTAACCGGAAAAATATGGTTGAATGAACATGGTCCACGCGGCGGAGATGAGATAAATGCTGCTGAGCCTGGTAAAAATTACGGATGGCCCGATATCACCTACGGCATTAATTACGATGGCAAACCAATCAACCCCAACACTAAAACCGCGAAGGAAAATATGGAACAGCCTTTTCACCAGTGGACGCCTTCTATCGGGCCTAGTGGCATGGCATTCGTCACTGGAAATAAGTATAAGGGCTGGGAAGGCAACCTGATGTCGGGTTCCCTGAGATTTCAATACCTTAACAGGACTGTTTTAACAGACAAGAAAGTGGTCAGCGAAGAAATCCTTTTTAAAAATATAGGAAGAGTGCGCGATGTTAGAATGAGCCCGGATGGGTACCTTTATATAGCTGTAGAGAATCCTGGAATTATTTACAGGCTAACACCGATTAACGAGTAATAGACGGGGTTTCTAACTAGTAATGGAGTTTCTAATTATCATTTTTCTAATCCTTTTAAACGGAGCTTTTTCCATGAGTGAGATAGCTCTTATCTCGTCGCGGAAATTTACACTAGAGAACGCTGCTAAAAGGGGGAATAAAAAAGCTGGAAAGGCACTGGACCTTTCAGAAAACCCGAACACTTTTCTCTCCACAGTACAGATTGGCATCACGCTCATCGGAATCTTGCTTGGAATATTCAGCGGTGACAAGATCACCAGCAACCTTGAATCCTTTCTAAATACAATACCGTTCGTTGGTAAGTATTCCGACACGTTGGCAGTTCTGCTTGTGGTTATGGTCATCACCTATTTTTCAATAGTATTCGGCGAACTACTACCCAAACGCATCGGGCTTACATTTCCCGAAAAAATTGCTTCATTTGTTGCCGGACCGATGAATATCTTATCCCGCATAATGAAACCCTTTGTCTGGCTTCTTTCGCATACAAACGAATTATTTCTCCGGATCTTCGGCATTAAAGAAAAGCAGGACGGTATTATCACCGAAGAAGAGATCAAGTCAATTATTGCAACCAGCACCAGTGGCGGGGAAATTCAGGAGATTGAGCAGATCATCGTAAAAAGAGTTTTTGCACTTGGCGATCGGAAGGCCGGCGAGCTGATGACTCATCGTTCAGAATTAGTGTGGATTGATATCAATGATGGTTTACCGGAGATCCGGGAAATAATCAGGCAGAACTCGCATCCTGTTTATCCCGTCAGTGATGGCTCACCCGATAAACTTCTCGGCCTCGTGTCTGTCAGCCAGATATTTCAACACAGCTTTGAACCGTCTGCATTCAGGTTGCACGATCTGGTCAGGAAACCGGTTTATGTTCCGGAAAATATGCCTGCCTATCGTGTACTCGAAAAGTTTAAAGAGTTCAGAATACACCTGGTTGTCGTTGTAGACGAGTACGGTGCCGTGCAGGGAGTTCTCTCAGTTAAAGATATCGTAGATTCACTGATTGGAGATACTCAGGTAGTTAATCCAGAAGATTTTAACATAATTAAAAGAGGTGATAACTCCTGGCTTGCTGATGGCCTATGTCCCTACTACAAGCTCGTTGAATACTTTCAGCTTACTGATTTCGAGGATGCCGAGGGCTTTACAACCCTCGCCGGGCTTATTCTCAGCAAGCTAAATAATATCCCTGTTGCAGGAGAGCGGATAGTATGGGAAGGCTTTGAGCTTGAAATAGTTGATATGGATTCAATGCGAATTGATAAAGTGATGATCACCAGGCTTAGCTAGCATCCCTTTATTTGAGACGATTCCTTATTAATTTCCTGTAACTTTCTTCGTGGTTGGCTCGTCCAATCTGATAACTTATTTAGTTTTAGCTACATTAACCTAAGCTTCACATCAACCATGAAAAATTTACTCATCTTTTTATTGATCGGGATAAGCTCAGCCTTATCTGCCCAGACCAAACAGCAAAAGCTGGCGGAACTTATCGAAAACTACTCAAAGCTCAACAAGTTCAACGGAACTATCTTAATCTCACAGAACGGGGAGATCCTGCTGAACAAGGGCTATGGTTTTAGTAATTTTAAAGACAGTGTCCGAAATGAACCTAACACTATATTTCAGATCGGATCAGTGACCAAGCAATTTACAGCTGCAGCCATTTTGAAACTGCAGGAACAGAAGAAGTTGAATGTCAGTGATAAGGTCAGTAAGTATTTCCCAGCATTTCCAAAAGGCGACAGCATAACCATTGAGAACCTGCTGACGCACACTTCCGGCATTTTCAATTACACCAACGACCCGGCTTTTATGCAAACAGAGGCGGTTAAGCCTATCTCTGAAGAAAAGATGATTGCTTTGTTTAAAGATAAACCTCTTAACTTTTCGCCGGGAACTAACTATGCCTACAGTAATTCTGGTTACATGCTTTTGGGATATATTATTCAGAAAGTAAGCGGCAAAGCATATGAACAAGCTTTACGTGATTTAATTTTCAAACCTTTAAACATGAGTTCGACAGGTTTTGATTTTACCGGTTTAAAAGCTGCAGGTAAAGCAAAGGGCTATTTTGTTATTTCAACGAAGGAGAGTATCGAAGCACCTATTGTGGATTCAACCGTATCATACGCCGCCGGAGCTATATACAGCACAACCGGTGATTTGTATAAATGGCACAAAGGCTTATTAACCAACCAGATCATCAGCAAAGCCTCCTTCGACAAAGCTGCCACTCCGGTTAAGAATAATTACGGATACGGGATGGGTATTGATAGTACTTTCGGAAAAAGAGTGATCGCTCATGGAGGAGGAATATTTGGCTTCACATCTAATATGGCCAGGATCCCCGAAGACAATGTTTGCATCATTATTCTGAATAACTACGGTAATTCCAATCTCAGCCAGATCACCAGGGACGCTTTAGCCATACTGTATGACCAACCTTATAAGCTTCCGCAAGCCAAAAAAGAAATAACCGTAAGCGCCGATATACTGAAAAAGTATACAGGCACCTACCAACTGTCGCCACAATTTTCAATCACCTTTTCTTTGGAGGATGGCCATCTATTTGGACAACCCACTTCACAGCCAAAAGTGCAGCTCTATGCATTTAAGGAAGATACTTTTTTTGTTAAAGAAGTAGATGCAGATATAGAATTTAGAAAAGATAAGGACGGCAATTTTAGCGAGATGGTATTAATTCAGGGCGGGAGAAGTCAGCCCGGCAAAAAAGTGAATAAGTAAAATAAAAACCCCGGTCGCAATAACCGGGGTTTATTATTACGGACTTAACTTAATCTTCCGTGGTGACCGACAATTTTTGAAGTCATTTTTTAGGCACCGTCCATAGATAAATAGTTGCGCCATCTACTTCCATTGTTTTTTCCGGTTTCCAATCACCCATATCAAAAGCATGCGATACAATTCGTGTTCCCGGTTTTAGTTGTTGCAGCAGCTGAGGTCGTAACTTGAGGTTGATAGCAGGCAACAGGTACAAGGTTACAACCGATGCAGGACTAAAATCAGACTTAAACAGATCCCCTACTTCGAATTTCACTTTGCCATTAACCTTCTCCTTTAGCGCATTCGCTTTAGCTTCTGTAATCCGCTCCGGATTTATGTCGATTCCCTTTCCTGTGGCACCGTATTGCTTAGCAGCGGTAATAACTATGCGCCCGTCGCCGCAACCAAGATCATAAACTACATCTTTAGAACTAACGTTTGCAAGCTTAAGCATGGCCTCTACCACTGCAGGCCTGGTGGGAACATAGGGAACATCAAGCTTCACCTCTGCGGTACTCTGTGCGGATACATACGTCGTAACTCCCATAGTTAAAACAACCGCAACTAAGACATTTCTAAATGTTTTCATGGTTTTGTTTTTTGATGATGAGAAATCCTGATATTTTGGTTTGTTGTGTACTCGTATGATCCTGAGCGCCGGAGCTTATCGTATCATTTAGCTTTCCTTCAAAGTATATTTTAGCAATTGCTTTTTTTCCCTGTAGGTTAATGCGGCAAGAAATATCACTCCGGCTACTAAAACGCCGATACCTAGCAGGGCCCCAAAACCTGTATAGACCACGCTTGAATAAAGAAGATAAGCGCTCATCAGGCAAAATATGAGTGGTGTTAACGGGTACAGTGGAACTCTAAAAGGTCGTTCGGCATCCGGCTCCCGGTAACGCAAAACGAATAAAGAGATTCCTACAAGGAGAAAAAAGAACCAGAACACGGGTGCGGTATAGTCCAGCATCGTTTCAAAGCCACTTCTGGTGATTAATCCTAAGCTGACCAGGGCCAGAGAAATCGCGCCTTGAAGGAGAAATGCATTAACCGGTGCTGACTTGCTTGAGCTCCATTGACTAAGGCCACCTAATGCAGGAAAGTCGCGGCCCAGGGCATAATTAGTTCTGGCACCGGTAAAAATGGTTGCATTCGCCGACGTAAGCGACGAGATCGCCACCAATAACCCAATAAGAACCACTCCCGGCTGACCGAAGGTAATCTGCATAAGATCCACAGCCACGGCCTTGGATCCTGCCATATTTGCCAGCCCCAGTACATTCAGGTAAGCCATATTCACCAGCAGGTAAATTATGGTAATAAGCAATATGCTAAAGATCAAAGCCGTGGCCATTTTCCGTTTTGCTGATCGAAGTTCAGCTGAGATATAAGCCGCTTCGTTCCAGCCGCCGAACGTTAACAACACAACCACCATGGCTAATCCCGCAGAGGAATTACTTCCGGAAGCCGCCGGAGCTGCCAAAGCCACAGGGCTCCCGGGTGCCAGAAAAAAGCCAACCGCAATGATCAGCACTATACCGGTCACCTCTACGGTGGTTAGTACCTTTTGTGTCAGAGTGCCGAAGGTGATTCCCATTACGTTGATTGCCGTGAGCGAAATAACGACTATGGCAGCATAGATTACTGATGAATACTCACCCAGGCTTACTAATCGCGACGCATAATCCCCGAAAATGAATGCAAGCAGGGCGATAGAACCTGTTTGAATAACGCTCATTCTTGCCCACGCAAAAAGAAAGGCCAGGCGTTTACCGAAGGCCCGCATTAGGAAATGGTAATCACCGCCGGTATTCGGAAAAGTAGTGGTGAGCTCGGCATAACACAAAGCACCAACCAGTGAAACGAGGCCGCCAGCCAGCCACACCAATAAAAACATGGGCCCACTTTCGGAATTTGCAGCTACTAAAGAAGGGGCTCGGAAGATCCCTGCACCGATAACAATTCCCACAATCAGGGCGATGGCATCTGCAAGGCTAAGAACAGCTGCCGGTTGCGATCCTTTGGCAGCGGACCCTGATGCGGTAACAGATCCGCCGGTTTTCGCAGGGCCGGTGAATGAGGATCTCACAGTGATATTTTTCTTCATAATGCGGCTCTTCGCTTAATACCAGCTTCTATAGCTCATTTAATGCTTAAAAATATACAGCATCTCGTATTCCCGTCAGCTTCGGCTGCAATAGTTTATTTATTACAGGCATTACCTTTATTATGTTTTAACATGATGATAAAAAGGACGTTACAAAATTGAGATCTACGCTCCTGACCCTTGGTTTCTAACAACCTTCAAGAGTTGCTAATTCGTTTTTGAACCTTAAAAAAGCTCTGAGCTTATTTGCCTGAAAGTAAATTGATACTTTTGATAGCAAATGAAAATATTCATCCTCATCCTGCTGTTCGTTGCCGTTTTGATGACCTTGAGATACATAAATCTCCGCAAACGATAGACCCGCTCCGATAAACAACCTTGAGATTATTCTCCTGAAAAATAAATTGACCATGATAATTACCAATAGCACCAGTAATGATATCGATACCATCTTCAAACTTTATGACCAGGCTGTAGAGTTTCAAAAAACAGTGTTCAATAAGCAGTGGCAGGGCTTCGAGAGAAGCCTGGTGGAAACAGAGATTAAAGAAAATCGCCAGTGGAAAATAGTAATTGACGGGCAGGTCGCCTGCATTTTTGCGATCACTTTTAATGATGCCCTGATTTGGAAAGAAAAAGATAAAGCCCCCGCGATCTATATTCACCGCATTGTAACTAACCCAGAATTCCGTGGAGGTGCCTACGTCAGGGAGATTGTAAAATGGTCAAAGGAATATGCGAAAAGCATTAACAAAAAGTTTGTCCGTATGGATACCTGGGGCGATAATGAGAGGTTAAGAAATTACTATGTGCAATGTGGCTTCGACTATCTTGGGATCACAGTGATGGATAATACCGAGGGATTACCGAAACATTACGAAGGGCTGTCACTAAGTCTTTTTGAAATTAAAATTGATTGAAAGCTTCCTATGCACTACAAAGATAATAACGAAGCGATCATACGCGAGTCAAGAGAGTTATCTAACAAAGCGATTGCAGATCATGATGCTGAAGGCGTGGCTAAATTCTGGATGAAGGACGTCGTAGTGATTTCCGGCGAAGGTGGTCAGTACATTGGCCGAAATAGCCTTTTAAACGTATTCAAGAAAATGTTCGCAGCCTCGCCTTCAATTTTTGAGCGTTTGCCTGCCGAAATCGTCATCGCCGAAAGCGGAATAATAGCATGGGAGACCGGCACATGGAACTATAAAAACGAACGCCTTAGAGGTAATTACTCCGCTATGTGGCGAAAGGTAAATGGCCGGTGGCTTACGCAGGCTGAACTCTTTGTCTCCCTGGACTAAACCTCCATCGGGACAATAGTTTGATAATCTCTCTGGTAAAATTTCTACAGCCCAGCAACAGCCTGGTCGCCGAAAATCCAATCACTCAGCTTTTAAATATTCGTTATTGACATTGGAATATGAATTGGTTAAATTTAAAATCTTCTGTATTGATCTGTTAAATAAAACTAACCCTTGTTTATGCTGTTGGACTCAGCGTAAAGGGTCTAAAATCCAGTCATTATGAGTCAATTTCCAAATTCTTCAAACGGTGATCCTGAAAACGTTCAAAAAGACGTAAAAAGTTCGGGAAAGGAAACTTCCGACATCCTGACCACGCGCCAAGGTCACCCGGTTTACGACAACCAGAACCTGCGAACCATAGGAAGCCGCGGTCCCGCGACTTTAGAAAACTATCATTTTCTTGAGAAAATGTCGCACTTCGACAGGGAACGAGTGCCTGAAAGGGTAGTTCACGCCCGGGGCACAGGCGCACACGGTTACTTCGAAGCTTACGGAATGGTAGGTAACGATCCCATTTCAAAATATACCCGGGCAAAGGTTTTCCAGGAAAAAGGAAAGCGCACACCTTTGTTTGTTCGCTTCTCAACAGTTATACATGGCGGTCACTCGCCCGAAACTCTGCGCGATCCGCGTGGCTTTGCCGTAAAAATGTATACCGAAGACGGCAACTGGGACCTGGTAGGTAATAACCTAAAGATCTTTTTTATTCGTGACGCTATCAAATTCCCTGATTTTATACATGCCTTCAAACCAGATCCGGTAACCAACCGCCAGGATGGTGAACGGCAGTTCGACTTTATCAGTCAAACACCCGAAGCGCTGCACATGATCACTTTCCTGTTTTCTCCATGGGGAATTCCGGCAAGTTACAGGCACATGCAAGGTTCAGGTGTGAACACCTATAAATGGGTAAATAAAGATGGTGAAGGCGTTCTTGTAAAATATCACTGGGAACCTCTACAGGGAATTCGGAATCTGACCACCGAGCAGGCGCAGGAAATCCAGGGCAAGAATTTCAATCATGCAACCCAGGACCTGTATGAAGCTATCGAAAAAGGCGAATTTCCTGAGTGGGAACTGAATGTTCAGATTATGAGCGACGGAGAGCATCCTGAACTCGATTTTGATCCGCTTGACGATACCAAGATCTGGCCCAAAGAACAGTTCCCGTGGTTACCGGTGGGTAAAATGACTTTGGATAAAAATCCCGTAAACTTCTTTGCCGAAGTAGAGCAGTCTGCCTTTGGTACCGGGGTGCTTGTAGACGGACTGGATTTCTCTGACGATAAAATGCTTCAGGGTCGTACCTTCTCCTACTCAGACACGCAACGCTATCGCGTAGGGACAAACTATCTGCAACTGCCGATTAACGCCGCCAGAAAGCATGTGGCTACCAATCAGCGCGACGGTCAGATGGCATACCACCAGGACATTGTAGAAGGGATGAATCCGCATGTAAATTACGAACCATCGACTTTAGGCGGACTGAAAGAAGCTGAAAAAGCAGGCAAAGATCACACGCCACAGTACAATGCTGCTTTGGTACGAGCCAAGATCGAAAAGCAAAACAACTTTCAGCAGGCCGGGCAAACCTATCGCGACTTTGAAGACTGGGAACGTGATGAACTGATCACAAACCTGGTAAATACGCTTGCACCAGTTAAACAGCATATAAAGGATAAGATGGTAGAACTGTTTACTGCCTGCGATGAAGACTATGGCCGACGTGTATCTGAGGGCTTAAAGAATAAAGCCAGCAATATACAAACGTCTGATCAGGAAGCCGTACAACAAGCAGAAAGCGTTTCAAAAGGAGCGGATCAGTATTAATATATTCGAATGTTATTTCAGGAGTGCTTTAATTAAAGTGCTCCTTTTTTTTACCCTGAACATACTATTGACAATGGACAACTTAATTGATGATTTCTTCAATGCCGCCCGCACGGGTAATACAGCTCTTTTAGAAAAACTTATCCCTGAAACTGAAGACCTCAATATTCAAGACCCCAAGGGTTACACCCCTTTAATCATAGCCGCATATAACGGACAGCTGGAAGCAACGAGAACTCTTCTGGAAGCCGGTGCTGATGTAAATGCTTTTGATCATGGTGGCAATACTGCCTTAATGGGAGTATGCTTTAAGGGTTATCCCGAGATTGCTGAACTTCTGATAGCACATGGTGCTGACCTGGATGCCCGCCATGGCAATGGCGGAACTGCACTGATGTTTGCCACCCTGTTTGGACGGAATGAATTGGTTAAACTCGTTCTCGCTCACGGCGCCAATAAAGAAATACGTGAAAACCGGGGATTAACTGCCCTGGACCTCGCCGTTCAGCAGGGCAATGTAGAAGCTGTTGAAATTTTGCAAAGTGCTTAACGTGGCTTTTCAGTTAATGGGGCCCAATATCCTGTTCCACCGGATCTTGTGGAGCAAATCCTGAGTACTGTCAATGCTCATCCAGGTAATCATGGCTTTGCCAACAATATGGTCTTCAGGTACGAAACCCCAGTAGCGTGAGTCTTCTGAATTATGCCGGTTGTCGCCCATCATCCAATAATAATTCGATTTGAATGTATAGTTGCTTGCCGGCTTGCCGTTCACATAGATATCATCTCCCGACCGGGTAATCTTATTCTGCTCGTAATTCTCTATCGTTGATTGATACAATGCAAGTGTGGAGTCATTCAAGGCAATTCTTAAGCCTTCCTTTGGGATTCTTATTGGCCCATAATTATCTTCAGACCATTTGAATAAATCGCTATGCGGAAAGACTCTGCCATCAGATTGCTCCCGTGAAACGATCACCGGTTCAATCGCCAGGATATTTTCCCTCTTCTTGAAATTTTCGAAGCTTTTAACAGGCATGATCATTTCGTAGTCGGAAAGGCTAAACTGCTGACGAACCTGGATCTGGAGATCTTTAAGAAGCTCCGGGTTTAAGCTTTCTCCATCAGTACGGACCATATATGATGTTTGTCCCTTTGGCGGCACAGGCATTGGTTTACCGTTTACATAAACTCTTGAGTTAATGATGGCTAGCTCATCTCCCGGAAGCGCCTGACAGCGTTTAATATAGTGCGTACGCATGTCAACAGGTTTGCTGCCGGCTTCTGGGGGATAGTTGAAGACCACCACATCCCCCCGCTCAACCCTTCCAAGGCCTGGCAAGCGAAAATACGGCAGCTGAATGCCATCCCAATAGGTCTTTATTTTATTTGAAGTCACCGTCGACTCCATAAAAGGAACTGAAACCGGTGTAATAGGCATCCGCGGACCGTAGGCTATCTTGCTAACAAAAAGATAGTCTCCAACCAGCTGTGTGCCTTCCATTGATGCTGTAGGTATCGCATAAGCAGAAAAAAGAAGTCCCCGGATTATTGTGGATGCGATGACGGCAAATAAAATGGCATCCAGCCATTCACGACCCTTACTTCTTTTTTTTCCTGCGATTGAATGATTACTCTTTGTAATGAAAGGAAATTTCATAGCCTTAAAGATTATTGGAATGCAGTGTTCACACCCCAAATTAAGACTGTAGAAATTGCTTTTTGTTACAATTAGCGTACGAAATGGTGCACAAACACTATCGAGTAAGCCTGCCTGAACGAAGCACTGTCACTCATTAAGAGTCAATTTAATTTACTTAAAGAGCAATGGTGCAAACTCCGTAAGGTAGCGCCTCCACACCATCCAGGTATGAGCACCCTCAGTTTCCTTGTAGTCGAATTTAATGTCATTAGTTTCAAGCAATTGCTTGAACTGTTGATTCTGAGACAGAAGGAAATCATCTTTGCCTATGCCGATCCATATTAAAGCTAACTGCTTATTAATCCCATTATTCAATTGTGGAAAGCCTGCTTTAAAATCCGGGCCCACCAATACTGCCGGACTAAAAGCACCTACATAGTTAAACAAACCAGGATTGTTAAGTCCTGCCAGCAGGGCTTGACCACCGCCCATAGATAAACCGGCAACAGCCCTGGTATTCTGACTCTTCCCCGTATTGTAACTCCTTTCGATCATCGGAAGTACTTCTTTGATGAGTGATGACACAAACAACTCGTTATTCTTTTTAAATCTTTCAGCCGTCATTCCGGCAAAACCTTTATCAAGCAGATCGGGCACACCATATCCAAGGGTGTTTACCATGATCATCGGTTCAACTTTCCCCTGGGCGATCAGGTTATCCAAAATTACATTGGCTTTTCCTGCAGCAGTCCATGCACTTGCCTCATCCGTTAAACCATGAAAAAGGTATAACACTGGATAAGGCTTTTTTCTGTTCGCGTCATATTTTGGTGGAGTATATACATACAGATCCTGGTCAGTACCAATTATGGCAGACTTATTTAAATGACGGCTTATAGTACCATGCGGCCCATCGCCTTGTTCCCAGCTTAAAGAAGCCGCACCGGGAATATGGACCATGCTTTGACCAAGCGACATCTTATAGATTGGCTTTAACGCCGGATTGGTCGGATCGGGCAGATTATTGCCATCTACATTAAACGTATAAGGATAAATATCCGGTGCGAGTGTTTCGGTATAAGCCCAAACGCCGCTGGAATCTTTATTCATAGCTTTTGGAGTAGCTCCATCCCGCTGCAACATCACGTGCTGTGCATTCGGCGCGAGGAATCTGAAGGTTACCTTCCCGCCCTGTTCTACCTCAGGAGATTTAACTAACACTGGCGGACGGCCATTGGTTTGGGCGTTCACTACCAATGTGGCAGTAAGCAAAACAACTGTAATTAGCATTCTCATAATTGCTTGATTAGCTTTGATATTAAGAATATGTGACGATACGTTCCAGTTAGTAAGATAAATATTGTTTGCGATTAATCGACGAATAATGATAATTAAAAAGCATAGCACTAACTAAAGCAGATTGTCTGGCTACCTACCATGTTCGAGTCTCCTTCGACCATCCTAAGATTAAAACGATCCTAATCTAAGGATCACCGAAGAAGAGCAGTAGCAGGCACTGAGCTGATCCGATTTCGGCCACTGCGCCATGAACTAAAGCTTGCGGAGCTCAGTCACCGCCAATGAGAAATCTCTAATTTGGTAATGCTACAAATCCTATCCGGATAAATTGCTAGTTATTTGAAAATCAGGTCTCCATCCTCCCCTTCATCAGTTAAAATTAAATTATATTTAGGTAAGCTAACTAACACCTATGAACACATCTAGAAGAATTTTTTTCGTCGGACTGGCTGTTTTGCTGAGCCTGCAGTCATGCAACGTCCAGCAGCAAAAGGTCGTAACAACTACCAGCACCCTGAGCAACCCGGAGGCTCGAAGGTTCCTTTCCCTGGATAGTTTACTTACCGCCGCTAACGGCAAATGGGCTGCCGGCAGCACGGCCCTGGTGATGAAAAACGGCAAGATCATTTATCACAAAGCATTTGGCAAAAAAGACATTGAAGCGAATCAAGACATGAAAACCTCGGATATTTTCAGAATCGCCTCTATGACTAAGCCGATAGTAACCGCAGCTGCGATGATATTGGTTGAGCAAGGCAAACTTAGCCTCGATTCGCCGCTTTCAAAGTACGTTCCCGCATTTGCAAATATGGCGGTACTAACAGAATTCAACTCTAAAGACAGCTCCTATACAACTGAACCTGCCCGGAAAGAAATTACCATCCGCAACCTGATGACCCATACCTCAGGCATTGGCTATGGCTTTATTGACAAACGACTGGCTACCATATATGGAAAAAATAATATTCCGGATATTACCACTATCAGAAACACCACCATTGGGGCTACGGTGGACAAGCTGGCCGCTGTCCCCCTGGGGGCGCAGCCTGGAACCAGCTTTTATTACGGATTAAGCATAGATGTACTTGGCAGGGTGATCGAGATTGTTTCCGGCGTTCCTCTTGATAAATTTCTCAGCCAGAACATCATGAAACCGCTTGAAATGAATGACACTTATTTCTTCCTGCCGGAAAACAAGATTGACAGGTTAGGCGTAATGTATAGCTGGAAAGAAGGAGAAGATTTGCACCGAATGTCAAAAGATAAATATCCAGATGTCAATTTCCCTTCAGAAGGAGCTCGCACCTATTTTAGCGGAGGCGGTGGCTTAAGTTCTACGGCCTATGATTATTCTAAATTCCTTCGGATGATTCTGGATAAGGGCAGTTATAAAGGCAAACAAATTTTGAGTCCGGAAACGGTGAACCTCATGACCTCCGGACAAGTTGAGATGGATGGCAGCCATAAGTTCGGGCTGGGATTTATGATCACTTATGAAGAGGATCCGGACCTGCGGATTAAGCCAGGTAAATTATCCTGGTCGGGCGCTTTTAACACGGTGTTTTGGATAGATCCACAGCGACGTTCTATAGCGATATTGATGACCCAGGTATTTCCGGGTGATGATGAACGTCGACTTTTTAGCGAGTTTGAAAAGCAAGTTAATATAGCGCTGGATGGCATGGAATTCTATAGCGAAAATAGTACTAAGACTTTGCGTTAGTATTCACCTTTTATAAGATGCCGGTCCAATAAATAAAAAAGTATGGCAGACGAGATTTATAAAGCAATTGCAGAGCAATCGCCTCATGCAAATTTTGTATATGATCTGAATTCTGATCGGTTTGTGTATGTCAATCAGGCTTTTAAATTATTAACCGGTTCCGGAGGAGATAAAGTGTCTGCTAATTCACTTTTTGAACTTGTCCATCCGGAAGACCGGCAATATCTGTCAGAAAGCTTTCAGGCCTTACTCAAGGGGGTTAATGAGCAAACGATTGACTTACGACTCGTATCAGATAACGAAGAAAAGTATGTTCGCCTAACCCCCATTCTTCTGACGTCAGGATCCGGAAGGTTAATTATAGTATACGCAGCAGACATTACTGCTGATACTAACAACCTTCAGATGATGAAGAAGTATGCAAACAAAAAGAATTCAGTGCTCAACATAATTTCACATGACCTGCGGGGGCCGCTGGGTATCGCCAATACCGTAACGCAATTGCTAACAAAAAAAGTTGAGGACCCCAAGTTAATTGATATGATTGGAACAGTTTCCAAAATTCTAGATCAAAGCATAGACCTGATAACCGATCTTACCGGAAGGGAGTTTCTGGAAACAACTGGCGTAGAACTTGTCAAACAGCGCGTCAATATTGCAGAGAAGCTTAAAGAATACATGGAGGAAGCGCAGCGATCATCTGCTATGAAGCAGAGGACATTTAATTTTTACAGCTCCAGTAAGAGCATTTTTTTAAGTCTTGATGAATCAAAATTCATGCAGGTTATGAACAATTTGATGACGAATGCGCTGAAATTTACTAAAGACGACGGAAGCATTTCTTTGACTATAACGGATCAGCAGGATTCGGTTTTATTTGCCTTTTCTGATGACGGCATTGGAATTCCAAAACATCATCAACCTACCCTATTTGAAAAATTTACTGATGCCCGACGAACAGGTCTAAGGGGCGAGGCGACTGTAGGTCTTGGACTATCTATTGTAAGAACAATCATTGAATGGCATGACGGAAGGATCTGGGTTGAAAGTGACGAAGGTGCGGGAACTACTTTTTTTATAGAAATTCCCCGGAACTAAGATGACCAGCCATCTAATGCTGCCTTTTCGCCTTATTTCATTTGCGTAAATGGTTACCTTTGCCCCTGCAAACACAATCCCGTAAAAAGCATACTCAAAACATCATGATTCAGATTGGTACTTATAATTATCTTAAAGTAAAAAATAGAACCCCTGAAGGACTCGTTCTTACAGACGGGGAACAGGAGGCCCTGCTTCCTGAAAAGCCTGATGCAGAGGAGGGTGAAGAATTATTTGTCTTTGTTTACCATCATAAAGATGGCCGGGTGATGGCTACGACCAAACGGCCTTATGCAGCTGTTGGTGATTTTGCATTCCTGAAAGTGGTAGATGAGACAGATAACGGCTCGTTCATGGATATTGGCATTGACAAAGACCTTTTTGTTCCGGCAAATAAACAGGAACATCCATTGCACCTTGGAAAAAAGTATGTGGTATATGTCTACGTAGATAAACATGACGGCAAGCTGACAGCCACCACCTGGCTGGATGACAAAGTAGACACAGATCTGAGTGACCTGGAAGAAGGTGACGAAGTGAGTCTGTTAATCTGTGACACCAGTGAGCTGGGATACAGTGCCATCATCAACAATAAATATATGGGCCTGCTCTATCGGAACGAGGTTTATGAAGAGCTGGAGATTGGTGAATCGCGCGTGGGTTATATTAAGAAGATTCGTCCTGAAGATAACAAAGTCGACCTTAGTATGCGTCCATTGGGTTTTGAGTTCATTTTGGATTCAAGGGATTCGGTTTTGGATATGTTGAAGGAGAGTGGCGGCGTTATAGCGCTGGGCGACAAGAGTTCGCCTGAGGATATCCGCCAGCAGATGAAGATGAGTAAGAAAGCTTTTAAACAAGTGATTGGCGGACTGTACAAACACCGGTTAATAACAATTTCTGATTATGAGATCAGGCTTGTTACTGAAACACATGATCCTGAAGCGGAATAATAGTACCAAGTGAAAAATAAAAAAGGAGAAGGTTTTAACCCTCTCCTTTTTTGTGCCGACTCTTTTAGTATTCTCTTAAAATTTCAAGTCCATACTGATAATGTTTGAATTGAGTCCATTACTCCGGTTATAGTGACCGTATCGTAGTTCCATACTCTTTAAACGCTCCCAGCCTAACACACCCTTTGGAGGAGAAAGCCGGACTCCAAGTCCAAGGAAATTGCTATTAAATTTCGACAGGTCATAGTCGCTTGTAAAATAATTTTCAGAGGCAATGTGGGCAGCGTAGGGCGCGAAGTAGTCTGCCTGCGACTGCTGATAAAACCTGTAAACCGGGCTCACAGATACAAATGGTGTTATTTTGACGGGCGTTTCCAGCTCGAAGGTGTTGGCCGTTATACCCCAGTTATCTGTATAATAACGGTAAAACGACCGTAAGATAACTCTGTCACCAAAGAAATAATTAAGTCTTAATCCGATGGGCAGCTTGTACCTGCTGTCGGGCAAAGTTTCCGCCTGAACGGTATTGTCTGTAAAATAGACGCGCTGATATTTTGTGGCCAGTAAGCCTTCCTGATAAGTGGGGTCAATCATTAAAAGTGCCTGAAAGCGTTTGTTTATGACCTGCGAGAGGGCTATAGAGGCACTGTATGAATTTCTTGGACTACTACTGAGCAGATTTGGGTTATTTCTTAATTCAATTGGATAAATAACTTTCCATGTATCGAAAAAAGCTTGCAGTTTAAGTGCTACTTCGGTATTCTGATCTTTAGAAGCTTTCGAAAAATTAATACCGCCACCAATCGAAGTATAATCGAATTCATTAGAAAAAGACCCTACCAGCCCAACGCTTGTTCTTTTCTCCTCATTTTCGATATTCCAGGAAATTGAAGGATAAATGCGTAGATCAGACACGGACGCTGATGAAATCGTTGTGGGATCTATTTTATCAGACGAGGCAGAAGTATAGGTATCAATCCCCAATTCGAAATTGAACTTGTGTTTAATAAACGATTTGCGACCATACCGGGAAACAGTCAGATCTATGGTATTCGCCAGGTCGGTTAAATGTTCTGTGCCTCTTCCACCGGTTACAGCCGAGTTATCTCCGTCTTGCTGATAATAACCTGATACTAAATGAATCTCTTCAACTTTGAGTTTACGGCTTCTATAGGTAGTATCCTTAACAGAACTATTTTGAGAAAAAGCACTCAAAATGCCCAAGTACATTGCAATGATAGTCAGAGGTAATTTCCGCATGATTTTAAAAATAGCTAATTACAGCCACAGCCTCCACCGCTTTTACCGCCGTTCGCCCCTGAAGCACCTTCCCTGTATAATTGAAAACTTTGCTCAAACTTTTGAACCTTTCTTGCCGAAAGGGCCATTTCTGAATCATTCAGCTGAGCTTTTTGATATTGTTTAACGGTTGTACACGAGCCCAGGATAAACAATAGTGAAACCACTATTACAGTCCGCATATAACTAACTGATCTGCTCATATCTAATTTATATTAATGCCTTTGGAAATATATAACTTATTTTGATCATCCAGTATTATGCAGTTCACGTTGTTTATCTGGTTGATCAAATCGATTCCTGCCTTTATTCCCATAACCATCACCGGCGTAGCGAGGGCATCGGACAACTCTGCTATAGGACTTATAATGGTTACACTTTTAATGCCCTTAACAGGGAAACCCGTTTTTGGGTCAATGGTATGGCAATATTTTTCACCGTTGATAACAGCATATTTTTCATAATTTCCTGATGTCGCGATTGCCAGATTGCTGATATTTAACCTGGAAAAGATTTTGGTGCTTGCATCAGGATCAGCTATTCCCGCCGTCCATGATTGCCCACGAGGCTGTTGCCCCCATGCAATTAAATCGCCGGCAGCATTAACTATTCCGCTCGTTACTCCCTTTGCAACCATGACTGCTTTTGCCCGGTCGGCAGCATAGCCCTTCCCTATTCCTCCGAAGCCTATTCGCATGCCATGTTCAGTGAGATAAACAGTGGATCGCTCCTCATCTAATACTATTTTTTTATAATTGATAAGTTTGACCATCTCACGAGCACTGTCCGCATCAGGAAGTGAAGTCATCGTTGTATCGAAATTCCAGAAGCGCTTATCCAGTGAACCGTATGTAAGATCAAAGGCGCCGCCTGTAAGGTCAGATATTCGGATAGACCGTTTTATCAAGTCAAACATCTCGCGACTGACTTCAATAGGACGGATTCCGGCATTCTCATTAATGCGGCTCGTTTCGCTTTCAGGGCTGAATGTGGTTAAAAGGTTTTCAATTCTGCGAATCTCGGCTATCGACTCTTCAATCCGCTGCTGAGCCCATTGTTCATCCTGACTAATTACGCTGATCTCAAAACGGTTACCCATCAATTTAAGTACCCGTTTATATACCTTAGGCTGAGTCAACGGTTTATTTTGAAGCTCGTTCAATGGATTTTATCTCGTTTACAAATTCTAAAGGAGAATTAGCGGGTATACCTTGCCATTTATGGAGAATTTTGCCATCTGCATTAAGAAGCAGGGTGAGCGGAAAAACACCCTCCCTATTATATTTCTCGGCTAGAGCCTCATTTTTCTGTGTCTGTTCTTTGCTTAATTGGTTCTTTTTAGACCGGGGGAAATCGGCCTGCACCAACACCAGCCTGTCCTCTGCAAAACTCTGAAAGCTCTCCGTATTAAAGATTTCTTTTTTAGTTCTGATGCACGGACCACACCAATCAGAACCCGAGAAATTAACTAAAACGAGTTTGTGTGTGCTGGAGGCTTCAATTTTTGCCTTGCTATAATCGGTAAGCCAGGTAGGTCCGCTGGGAACAAGAAACGCCAGCAAGAGGGATGCTATTAATATTTTCATATATATTGGCAAATAGGGAGTTGAATGTTAAATTGTTACTAGCAGTCAAAGAACCTGCCAAATGGAAGTTTTGCCGTGCTCAACGATCATTTTTAATGATTGATATACATAAATTTCTTTTGCGTGACAATTAAGCAGAAAAGCAACTGCTTACATGGCTGGCGTTGCGTTGAAAACATTTAAACAAATATTCTGTTGAAAATAAAAGTCGGAAAAATGAGCTCAGCATTTGTTAGGGAAAGCGACGAACAGCGGTTAAATGAAGTAGGGCCCGCGTTAAGCGCATTGTTACTATATCTTCGCCGGGAAAACGGAGGTGTGCACGTCCGCGAAGTAAAAAGCTTTTACAGTCAGAAACATGGACGGGATGTTTATGAGATGAGTGATGGCCTGACCTACGCCAAAGACAATGAAAGCAAATGGTACATCATTCTTGATTAGAAATATTTAACGCTGACAGGGCTTGGAGCCCTGTCAGCGCTGGCAATATTTAAGCAGTTGCAACCAATTTACTGGTGCTTCTGTAAACAAAATTATTGTAGATATGTCTCCTGGCGAATCTACCCGGAGAATCAGCATTTATCAATTTCACATACACTGCTTTAGGCACATCAAAGTATTCGTAGATACTGCCATCAAGAAAGTTGATCGTTAATACCTGATTTTTAAATTCAAAATCGGCGATATTAGAGGTAGTGGTAGTCAGCGTGTAATCAGCTAATGTCTGCTCGCGTGTTTCCGGGGCAATACTTACTAAAAAGTGATAAGCTTCAATGATTGTCTTACTTTTCTCTTCAGCTTCTAACTTGCTTTCTATGCAATCAGTAAACTTATCAGGATGCCAATTTTTCATTAAAGTTCGGTAAACGGTTTTTAATTCCTGCAATTCAACGGCTTTATCAACTCCTAATAATTTTCTGTAATCGACGATTTTTTTCATCAGTATTTTGTTTGTTCTTTACGGCTATGAAATTGCAAAGGCGTAATCCATTTGAGATGTGGCACTTATGCAGCTTTCGTTTTATTCTTTTTTAGAGGAAATAAGTCGGCGAAGGTACGGATTAATAATTTAGCAGGGATCTTTCGTTTGATTAATTGTAAAAGTAATCGCTGAGCGTCCAATCACTTTTAAAAGCATTAGGCAGCACCGCAAAAAATTTACTTCCATACACACAAGCTTCGGAGATGCTCCCTGCTTTCCAATATTTGGTCTATGTATATTAACATCTTCGTTTGCTTTTGCAGACTGTTATTATAGATTTGTAGCTTATCCGGGCAATTGTGGCAAAACCTATTCTAGTTCTAAAGTTCGGCACCGCGTCTATAACTACCAGCAAAGGAGAGCTTGACGAAGATGTAATCGCGGAGATAACCCGCCAGGTGGCACAAATCCATCAGGATTATAATATGGTGATCGTTTCATCGGGCGCTGTTGCGGCAGGCAAAAATTTTATCAAGAACTTCAAAGGCACGTTGAACGAGAAGAAAGCTGCTGCTTCGATCGGGAATCCGCTTCTGTTAAATGTTTACTCCCGATATTTTATGCCGTATGGAATATCGATTGCACAGAGTCTTTGCGAAAGGCATCATTTCTCAAATCGCGATCAGTTTCTTCAGCTTAAGAGAACCTATGAGCAATTGTGGGCTAACAATATCATTCCGATTGCGAATGAGAATGATGTGGTCAGCAACCTGGAACTAAAGTTTTCAGACAACGATGAACTTGCCACGTTGATAGCTGTTGGATTTGGCGCTTCACAGTTACTGTTTAGCACTTCAGTACCCGGTGTGCTTGACCAAACCAATGCGGTTATACCTGAATTAGACACTACGGATAAAAGCGTGCTATTATTGGCCCGCAAGGAGAAGTCAGCAGCCGGATTAGGTGGCATGACCTCCAAGCTAACCTTTGCCCGCCTGGCCAACCAGATGGGCATCCGCGTAGTTATCTTCGGCATCAGAAACAGCAATGCCATACTAGAGACACTACGAGGAAAGACCGGAACATTATGTCTGCCACAGCAAAGCAGCCTGCCGGCACGTAAAAGATGGCTGGCTAGCGGAAGCCTTGTAAGTGGGAGGATCCAAATAGATACCGGTGCGTACAAAGCACTACAGAACCGGCACAGCCTGCTGGCTGTTGGAATTAAGATGGTGTTATCCCCTTTCGAGAATGGAGAAATAATTGAAATTCTGGATGAATCTAACAATGCAGTAGCGGTAGCGAAGGCGAAGGTAGCTTCTAACCTGCTTAGCGACACACAGAAAACAAGGAATCTCGAGGTGGCTCATGCTGACGATATTGTTTTATTGTAATTTTATAATATCGCTGTATCAGCAATGAGGCTGACGAGGCAACGAACTACTATTTAATACCTCAACAATGGAAAGCATTAAAGAACTTCTTGAAAACGCCGCAAGGGCTACCGGGGCTGTCAGGGTTCTTAGTGATGATAAAAAGAAGTTACTTCTGTCAAAGCTGGCTGGAAAGCTTAGGGATAACGTGATGACGATTATCATCGAAAATAAAAAGGATCTTGATAAGATGGCGGATACAGATCCTAAGAAAGACCGGTTGCAGCTCAATGAATCAAGAATTTTTGACCTTGTGAAAAGTCTTGAAGAAATTGCTGAACTTCCCGATCCGGCCAATCATCTTCTTTCTGAAAAGACGCTCGATAATGGCTTATTAGTCCAAAAAATAACAGTTCCGCTTGGTGTTGTGGCTATCATCTATGAGTCGAGGCCGAATGTTACTATTGATGTAGCCGCTCTATGTATCCGTTCAGGCAATGTATGCTTACTGCGAGGGGGAACGGATGCTCTATTTACAAATACTTACCTGGTATCACTTATACAAGAGACATTGGCCAGTCTTAACCTCGATATTAACATTGTGCAATTACTTCCTGCCGATCGCAAATTCATGCCAGAACTGTTAACCGCGACTAAATATGTGGACATCATAATTCCACGTGGTTCTGAGCAGCTTATCCGGTATGTACGTGAACATGCAACTGTTCCTGTAATTGAGACAGGCGCTGGGGTTTGCCATACCTACGTTGAAAAGGAGGCGAATATTAACAAGGCAGTTGACATTGTGACAAACGCTAAAGTTTCAAGACCATCTGTATGTAATTCGCTTGACACTGTTTTAATCGATCAGCAAGTTGCCGAAGCTTTTTTAACCAGGCTTGCGCCTAAGTTACAAGACTTCCACGTCGAGATATTCGCTGATTCGTTTTCTTATAGAGTACTCGAACAGTTGAATTACCCTCATCTGAAGCAGGCTGTAGAAGAAGACTTCGGAAGAGAGTTTCTTGATTTCAAATGTTCAATAAAAACGGTGACGAGTGCGGATGAAGCTCTTGATCATATTAGAACTTTTTCTTCTAAACACTCAGAAGCTATTGTGTCGGAAAATCAAACAGTTTGCGAACGTTTTCTAAATGAAGTAGATGCAGCCGCTGTTTTTGCAAACGCTTCTACCCGCTTTACCGACGGCGGCGTGTTTGGCTTAGGTGCTGAGATTGGCATTTCAACACAAAAGCTTCATGCACGCGGCCCATTTGCCCTCGAAAAACTGGTCACAGAGAAATGGATAGTGAGGGGTCAGGGACAAACACGCACATAAGCAAAATGGATAAGTGATCATTTTTTTACGTTTATTATTTTCTTAACCCCTGCACATGTTTCGTAAATATTATTGGTAAGTATTTTAGGAACAAAATTTTCCCTCGGAGTGCCATTAATATGATATAATCTTTCAACCGGGATCTGGTAGCCAATCTTCATTTCTGTAGTTTGAAATTCATTTACCGCGCCTAATAATCCAGCCATCCTGGTACCTACAATCTTGACTGTTTTCATTCCGTCAAATCCAATTGCCATCCCCTCGCCCATACTTCCAGTCCAATGTCCCACCATCACAATCAACTGGTTTTTAAAAGTCTCCTTTCTTGGACTAACGTACTCAATCCAGCTTCTTTTAATTTTAAATTTTGTCTCATCGAATTCGTGCCTTTGATAAGGCTGGTCACGTTCGATAAAACGTCCCATAATGGCTCGGGCGACTGCTGAATTACCTCCGCCCGGCGTTTCAGTAAGATCGAGGATAAGACCTTTTGAACCCATCAACTTGTCAAGGATAGAATCAAATTCCGGAATAAGATCATAGTTACCTAGTGAGTTATTGATTTTGATGTATCCATAGTCATTTGCAAGGATTCTAGCTTCCACAAGTTTTTGAGGATCCTGATTGAAAGGTTGTCGATCCGGATAAAAAGTCAGTTCACGTCCGTTCTCTAAAATAGTGATCTCTCTCGGTTTGTCATGAGTGCCAGCGAACAGCATTGCTAAAGCGTACTCATACATATTGTCATTGTAGCGAATGGCAGATTTAGGCAGGAAGGCAGTCAATTGTTCATTTATAGGTCGGCCATTAAACATTATAACCTCCATTCCTGGTTTCATTCCGCATAGTTCTGCCGGGAAGCCCCTGCGCAAATCACCAATTTGATAAGCCATCCCAACTTTACTAACCAGCATGTCGGAACCGGAGGGAATAATTCGGTTTGAAGTGTTAAGGTTTACATTTAACGAAACGTGTCCGTTATACAGTTCATTCACTACCTGTTCAAATAATTTTATCAGATCATTCTTATTCTGAATAGTGTTCGCAATGGGCTGGTAAATCTCCTTCACCCTCCTCCAATCGATGTTCTGCCTTTCAGAGTATGCATAGTTATCCTTGAAGACAGTCCAGAACTCGGTAAAGTCCTTCTGATATTTAGTTTGACCACTAAGGCCAAGGGACAGGATTAGAAGAACAATGGTAAACGTTATTTTCATATGACTTTGATAGCTATCAGGGGGGAAAAGCAAGATGAGGTTTAGTGACCCTTCCTAAAGATACTTTTCAAGTCTGATAACCAACAATCTTTCGTTCAATTACACAAACACAACACTTATTTGTGTAGGTCAGCCGACATGTTTCACTACTCATCAGACAAAGGTATTTCGGGCAACGGCATCCAATAGCTAACATGGGTTAACCTGGATCCGTCAACACTGCCAATAAAGGAATTCGAAAAAGAATAAAAATATCCTATCACTATCCCTTCTGAACTATCGAACATGATCACTTCCTGCATTTCTTCAGGTTTTGCAATTACCACCGATATCCAGCCCATTCCCCTAAAACGAATAAACCAGAACAATGATTCAACAATTTAAAAATCAGGTATTTAAGGAAGAGGGCACGTATTAGTTACAATATTGTCACCTACCAAAATTTGGTCATCAATTGAGCCTGTTCAATCCTTATTCAGAAGCATGGGGGAAATGATAGAATTCCCCAGCAGATATTCATCATTTCGTAGTTAATATATTATAGGTAACTTTAGGTATCAAGAATTCTCTCTTGAGAAAGAACCAGTAAAATTAACCTGCTTCGATCCCGTTTACTTTCAGTGTCTGGTTCACATTTCGAATTTATACGGTCTGGCTACATTTTTTAAATCTTAAAGAATCCAAGAATGTCAGATACTGTAGAAATTCTATTTAAGAAAATGATCGAACGATCAGATGAAGCCTTTCTCATTTATAATATTACCGAGCATCGTTTTATTTATGCAAATCATTCATTTGAAAGTATCACCCGGAAAAGCCGTGAACAATTATTAAAAGATCCCGCGTCGATGATTGAAATTATTCATCCAGAAGATCAGGATCTTGCAAAAAGAGTCTTCATTCGCCTTCTTCGAAAAACAACCAGCACCCTTCTTGATTTCAGAATCATTCGTCCGGATAATACTGAACGATGGATCAGGCTTAAGACATATCCAATTAAAGAGGGGAAGAAAATCGAATTTCTGACAGGCACCATCGAAGATGACACGGCCAGGAAAGCAAGTTTATTAAACATGCAAAAAGTTAACGGGTGGAAAGATTCGATTCTGGAAATACTTGCTCACGACCTGCGAGGCCCTATCGGCATCGTAAAAATGCTTGCGGCAGCGATTGATCAGCAGCTTAATGGAAATAAAAACCGGGAAATTCGCAAGTGGACGAACATGATCCAGGAAATATCTAATAAGAATATCCAGTTGATACACGCGCTGGTCAAAAAAGAATCTCTCGATGCAGCAAACGTTGTAATTAGCAAAGAAGCGATTGATTTGGTCTGGGAATTAAAGGAAGTGATGAAGATCTATATCAATTCACAGAAGGAGGCAGCCAAACAATTTCAGTTCACTTGTTCCCACGAAACAATATTTGCACATATCGATAGCATGAGGTTTCTTCAAATAATTAATAATCTGATTTCTAATTCCATCAAATTCACAAAACCTGACGGTGTTATTAAAGTTCATGTCGAGAAATTAGAAAAGTCGGCTTTAATAACTGTGGCAGATAATGGCATAGGTATTCCCCGCAGTCTGCAGCCGCTTCTCTTTAAAAAATATACCCAGGCAGGCCGAACGGGACTTGATGGTCAGGAATCTATTGGTTTGGGTATGTGGATCGTTAAATCATTTACGGATGCCCACGCGGGTAATGTCTGGTTCGAAAGTGAAGAAGGGAAAGGAACCACAGTTTATGTTGATATTCCTTTGGGCTATGAAGAGTATGAACAGACGATTCAGGCCGAATCTGATACCTCAAAAAAATAAAACTGCTTTTTTGTTATGCAACACGCCAACGGGCGTTAACGAGTGAATGCTTTTTGTAACGCTACCAAACCGTTATTCATAAAAAAGGCAAGCCGGAATTATAAATCCGGCTTGCCTTTTTAACGATCAGAGAATTAGTCTATTTCAGGAATAGTTCCAATTCAACGCGTCTATTCTTCGCTTTACCAGCAGCTGTTGTATTGGGGGCTACCGGTCTTGTTTCACCAAAGCCTGTGGCAATGATGCGAGTGTCTAATACGCCTTTAGAAGACAGATATAACTTAACAGCTTCTACCCTTGCCTGCGACAGAATAAGATTACTAGCATCAGCACCTACTGCATCTGTATGTCCGCCCATTTTCAAGTTATAATCAACGTACTCATTTAATATGCTTACCACCTCATCCAACATAGGAAGAGAAGAGGTAGTCAAAGTCGCTTTCCCTGTTTCAAACTGAATTCCGCGTGCAGCAAACTCTAAACGTTTCTTAACATCTGCTTTCACTGGCGGGCAACCATTATTATTTTTTTCACCGGCAACAGATGGACAATTATCCTTTGAATCTATTACGCCATCACCATCGGTATCAGCAGGGCAACCTTTATCGTCAACCTTAATACCTGAAGACGTATCCGGACATTTATCTTCCGCATCTATAACTCCATCATTATCACTATCTGATGAACAACCGTTGGCATCTACTTTTACGCCTTTAGGCGTGTCATTACATTTGTCTTTTGAATCTTCAATACCATCGGCATCCGAATCGGGACAACCATTAAATCTATCAGATCCTTTCTCATTCGGACATTTGTCTTCAGAGTCCGGCACACCATCTCCATCACTGTCCGGACAACCTTTAAACCTGGCGATTCCCGGAACTTCAGGGCAATTGTCTAAATTATCCGCCACTCCATCGCTATCCTTATCCTGGCAGCCATTAATATCTGTGCCGGGAACTTCAGGACATTTATCCAGATAATCAACAACTCCATCTCTGTCGGTATCAACAGGGCAACCTTTAGCATCAACACTAACGCCTGCAGGTGTATCCGGGCATTCATCTTTGCGATCTTTAACTCCGTCGCCGTCCGAATCCTTAGCTCCGGCCGCAGCGTTGTTGACAGTAATTACAGGGCCGCCATTTAGTTCGTGGGCATTTGCACCGCTGTAAAATGCAGGAGCAGCCGTGAACAGGCACGCAGACAATAAAAAGGTAATTTTCTTAATAATCATAAAATTTGTATTGATGGTTATAGGTATTTAATTCAGCTAACTAACCGAACCATTCAGAAAGCCTGTTAAGGGCTGATAATCATATCGATGATGTTGAGAACGTGCTCTTTGAACTCTGCAGGATAAAAGCATGTTCAGCTTATGGAGGAAGATGAATAGTGTTTATTATTCAAATCGATTGCGGGCTCGTTCGTAAACCATGCAAGCGTTAAACAGTAAGTGCAACTTACGTACCACAAAAGCGAATGATTTTCGGTATTACGTAAAAAAATAAATGAGCGAAAACTTAATGGCTGAATATTTGTATTGCAGGGTTAATTATTTATCGTTAAACAACCTTCACCAAAATAATACAAAAATATTTTTCAAATGAGAACCCGAATAATTTACCTGATCTTATCGCTTCCACTTATTTTTTTAGCGCCATCCTGTTCAAATAACACTGCAAAAGCAGATGAGCCAGAAATCGCCACTATGGACTCTGTATCAACCGACCTTCAGCAATCCACTGAAAAACTGGATGAACAGGCAAAAAAGGTTGAAGAATCCATGGAGAAAATAGAAAAAGAATTTTAAACTGATTAATTCAAAATCATGAAACAGAATAATATCTTAAAAGTAAGTGTCCTTCCTTTAATACTATTAACGGCGGTTATGTTTACAAACATTCAGCCTGATAAGAATAATGATAGGAAGAATAAAGAAAGCAAATCTCAGAATTCATCTTCATCCAAAGACAAAGGACAGGATCGAAAGGGAATTAATAACAACTTTTCTAAAAACAGTCATCAAAAGAATAATGGTACCGGCAACGCAAAACCGGATAATCATCCAAAAAATTCTCAAAATCAAAAGAATCACAATGCGAATGACCATAAATCAAACAGTCATGCTGGTGCTAAAAATGGCGGTGGGAATAAATCGAATGGCAACGGAAACAAATGGAAGGACAACGGAAACAGATCGAATGGCAACAGCAAGATGTTGAATGGCAAAAGAGATATGGACCTAGATTGGAATTTCGGGAATTTCGCAGATCGGAAACATCCAAGAAATCAGAAAAAGATCACTGTCTGTCATAATCCTTCAAACAATCGTTCAAACGGAGTAACCATCAACATTTCTGAGAATGCGCTTCAGGCTCATTTAAACCATGGCGATGAAATTGGAAACTGCAACATTGACTATTCGGATAGATGGTCTTCAAACTATGTGAAATCAAGAGAGAATGTTTATAGCACCTACGAACAGACCTGGGAAACGATGTCTTATAGTGAAATTTTGCTGAAAGTAGCAATGGAGAAATTATTAGGTATACGAACAAATTTGAATAATACCAGATCGACCCTTTCTACAAACGATATTAACAGACGCGAAGCATTGATTTACGAACTTCAAAACAATGTAAACTCTCTTGAAAATCAACTAGGTTCTACGCGGCAAAGGCTTGATTCTGACGTTAATATATTAATCACTTTGTAAGCTTTCAAATGATGTAATCAGATATCTGACCAGCTTCATAAATCAATGAAGCTGGTTTTTTTGCAATTACACTGTTCATGTGATTGTTAACTGCGCTAATAGCTCTATTTATTTAATTTTATCAGGATTTCTTTGCTCTCCTGAAGCTCAAAAAGCATACTTCTAAATTTCGGGGGACCAAAACCTCTCTTCGGATTATTGGACGCGCCCCATTCTTCAACCGGGATCCCCAGCAAACCCCTGTCTAGTTTTCCATTATTATTTTCATCGTGAAACACTTTAACTGCATATTTCCCCTCAGCCAGGTTTGTAAATGTAGCTTGAGCCGAGTTGTTTTCGATGGCGACATTCATTTGCTTTATATTTCGTTTATTAGAATCCAATAGTGATATGTTAGCGGTTCCGAAGTCGTTTTTAAAATTTGCAATATCGACTACCAGTGTTAAGTCCTGCGCATTGGCGTTACCGCAGTAAGCAAGCAGCATGAATAATATTATTCGTTTCATTGGTAGATCTGTGTTTCAAATTGTTTGTTTGCATTAGAATTTTCATTCTGGTATTTTTCCCTGTCGTACCGTGAATAGTCGACCTCATTAAATTTCCTTTCCATTTATTTCCAGCTCATTTACATAACGATTTAAGGTAATCAGGTTATTAACAGCATCCCCCATTGTATTATTAAAATAGACGTAAACGTCGAGCCCTTCAGTCATCCATTCTGTTATATAATGAGCATATTCGTTTAGAAAGTCATTCTCATAACTCCCCTTATAATCTCCGTTATAGCCGTGAAATCTTAAATAAATAAATCCTGCGTTACCATGTATTAGCGTATTGGCCGCCGACAATTTATCGTGTAACACGACACTTGCTTTGTAGCTATCCAATAATTGAATGGTTTGATCGGTATACCAGCTGCTGTTGCGAAATTCGAGCGCGACACTCCAGCCCTGTTGGTTAGTAATGGCAATGCGTTCCAGAAGCTTGCCTACCTGGGAAGTATATTGTACTGACAGGCTTGGAGGAAACTGCACTAGCAAACATCCTTTTTTCTGTCCGACTTCTGCAATTATATCCATAAACCGATCAATGTGATCGTTGGTGAATCCCAGTTCTTTCACGTGGGTAATGTCACGCCAGAGTTTGAAGGTAAACCGGAAATCCTGGGGAACACTTTCAGCCCACCTTTTAACCGTGGACGCCATAGGAAGTTTATAAAACGAACTGTTGATCTCTATACTATTAAATAAAGAAGCATAGTAATTCAAACGACTTTTATCCCTGAATTCCTCAGGGTAAAATTGCTTGTTTGGATGAGGTACAACCACACCACTCGCTCCGGAAAAAAACCTGGCTTTAGTGCTATCTAATTCAGTCATATTCAAGTTTTTCAGATCAGCAGAAAGCCTAGAATCTCAACTGCGTTGTTGATTTCAGTCAGAGTTCTAACAATAAAACTCGAGAAACGTTTAGTTGCATACTCGAATAAAGGCAGAGTAACCTGGAATTAAGAGTACGACTTAGAATTAATTACAGAGCGGCAAAGACTGTAGCTGCAGCTATTAAAGAGCTTTTAACCGAGTAATGGAGCCAGGACAACAGCCTGTACCTATAATGAAATATGAAATATTGATGGAGACAATTACCAACCCCTAATCCCCCAAAAGCAATACTTAAGTAGTAAAATAATGAAATCCGCCTAGTGCAAGACGGATTTCATTTGCTAATTCATTAAATCGATCCTCCTCTGATAACCCTTAACAAAATGGCGATAATAGCTATCACTAATAAAATGTGTATTAGGTTTCCTCCAAACGGAGACACAAAGCTTCCGAAAATCCAAACGATAATTAAAATGACTGCGATTACATACAATAAGTTACCCATAGGTTTGCTTTTAAGTTTAGTATTTATGTTTACAGAAACTTATATGCTATAACTATTCCATGTATTGCGTTCACAATTATTTAGTTTTTAGTCAGTGATGTGTAATTAGCTTCCACTCACCCCAAACTCATCGAAATCAGGCTGTCCAACTTGAACTTGCCATTGCGATATTTCGATATCATTCTTAATAATTATTAAAAGCGTAGTTTAAAACAGTGGTCATAACGTCTTAAATGCTGTTCAAAAAGCGTAGTTTGAAAGTCATGAAGAGTATGTTTCCCTGGGCCCGTAGCAGCCAGTTGATTCAAATCTCGCTGTCTTCCTTTCAATCGCCAATATTGTTGATTCTGGAACGGCTGAATAGTGAGTGTAAGGCTTAAGGAACATTTTCCAGGATTCTTCTCAAGTTAATCGCACTTAAATATGAGATTAACTTATTATAGAGCACGACTTCAGCTAATTATATCAGTATCATCGACTATTATAATACAGTTCTTGGTTAATTTCTACGAGTATTGTTTATATTTTTATATCAAACCCTCCATACTTTTTAGACATTATTTTTCGTTCCAGAGGATCAGGTTCTGGTGGGCGCTTGAAAAGATATCCGAAGGAGTGGGCCATTAATATACTTGCTTCAACACTCGAAAAAATATATTGATTTGCGATCGAGTGCCTGGGTTGAAAAGTCAACCTAAGGTCAATTAAATGCTTTTTTTGGGATTTGTTTTACAAAGTGTTCAAAATACACTATGTTTGCGGTGAGTTTATATTTATTGGTTAGGTTTAAATTCAATTGGTTGGTTAAAAGCGTCCCCATTCTCTCCGTTTGGGGATGCTTTGTTTTTAAGTCATTCTGAAGGAAGACAGGCAGTAAGATTGAGAACATTTTAGCGATTATATCACTTAGTTAATTTTCCCCCCTTCTTCAATTCCTTTTCAGATTTTAGCACCTCACTCCCGTCTTCCTGTTTAACAAGCCAGGCTGGATCATCTTTGCTGGCCTTTCGCTTAACTTCGGTGCCTTTTATACTCCTACTGACTGGTTTTGTAAATTTCTCTTCTAATTTTCCTTCTGCTTCAGATTCACCCCACTTCCAGTGTACCGTTTCGCCCTTCTTCATAGCTGGCAGCAATTACGTTATAATCGAAAGCTCAATTAAACGTTAAGTTTTCCTTCTATAGAATCATCAAGGGTTTTACCCATCATAGCACCGGCGGCCATTTTAACCAAAGCCACTGCGTTGCCGTGCTTATTGTCCCAATAGTATCCATCCTTTGTCTTAAACTTAATGACAGTGATCCTGGGATCATCTACGCCCTCGGTAAACCATGTCTTTATAATTGGTTCCCAAAGTTCCTTAATCAACTCTTTGTCGGTTGAAATCGTTGCCGTTCCATATAAGCTTAAAAAATCTGAATGCGCAGATCCCTGAAATAAAAGCTGCACGGCAGGGTCCGCCTGTATGTCCTGGTTTTTATGACTGTCGTTCGCACTTAAAAACCAGAAGTTTCCATCTTCATCAATCTTCTGTGCCGACATGGGGCGTGTCGTGATTGGTTTGCCTGATACAATCCCTGTGCAGAAAAAGCAAGTATTATTCTTACTTGCCAATTCCTTAATTTTTTTCCCTGCTTCAGTCCCGGAAAGATCCTTATAATTTTCTTCCTCTTGTTGACGGTTAATGCTATCCATAATGCTATGTTTTTGATGAATTCAACAACAGAGTATTGGGATTGTTTAAATGCGGCAATTAAATGCGAAAGTATCTGCGCATACAATAAACCCTCGCTGCTGTGATTTTCGAAGGCCCCGGCTAAGCTTTGATCTTTTCAATCCTTAATCAAAAGCTAAAAAAAAAGACGTTCACCCTGTATATTTAATTGCTCGGGTTGGTTGCGTCAAAAGCAACGGAAAACTGTTCAATTAGATTTGGAAAAGCTCTTGATTTGATGTAAATTTCGATAGACATCTCGCGAAAATTCTAATCGTTTTTGAGAACACTCCATTGTTCTAACCGATTGTTAGTCAACCAATTTAATCTTAAAAACTTAAAGCTATGTTAGTTATCGCACATCACAACATCAGCGATCCTGAAGGTTTCTGGGCTGCTGCAGAAAATGTGACAAAAAGTCTTCCCAGCAATTTGAAACTCCATGGAGTTTATCCGGCTATGGATGGCAAAACGGGCACCTGTTTGTGGGAAGCCGAAAATGCAAGGGATGTTCAGCAGTTTCTTGATACAAATGCAGGAGCTTATGCACAAAACTTCTGTTATGAGGTAAATGTAGAGAAATCAGTGGGACTGCCTAAAATCCAAATGGCGGAGGGCAACCTTAGTTGAATGGATCATTAATTTCGTATACTGCCCCAAAGGCAGTGGTCCGGGTTCTTGTCACATCGGGTTTTCTATCAAAAACCCCGATGTGATTTGTTTACCTGATTAAATCTGACACAATTGAGCCGAGAACCTCAAACAGCATTACCCCCCGCTCTTTAAGTCTTCCAATTTTACTTTCCTCCTGAGCCTGTGACTAAATCTTCAATAGCGATGAAATAATCGTCTAGGCTATCATTAATTACATTTTATGTGTTCATGACAGCCCAACCAAATCCCATTGAAGCAGCTTCCAATATCATGGCAATTGCAATGCGATTGGGGCCAGGTGAAGATGTAATGATTATGCTGGACAATTTCGTAAAAGAGTATCACATCAAAGCCGCATGCATGATAACATGCTGCGGAAGCCTGCAACAGGCAACTATACGTTATGCTGACAAGAAAGAAGGGGAGGTTTTAAAAGGGAAGTTTGAAATCGTCTCGCTCACCGGGACTCTTTCTGAAACAGGTTCGCATTTGCATATTTCGGTCAGCGATAGGAATGGTAAAACAACAGGAGGCCATCTAAAACAAGGCAGGGTTGTATACACGACAGCAGAAATTGCATTTGACCGCACATCGGGTTACAAAGAACTGCTAGTCAAATGATTTGGCCTTATGCATCCTGCAATTAGAAATACCCAATTGGCCGCATGGGACTTTTAGATGAGTTACCTATTAGAAAGTTGGGGAATCTTTAGTAAATTTAAGTGAATGATGCACATCAAAAGCGCTATTACTTTTAACATTCATCTTAACTAGAATCACTAAAATCTATCTATCTCTAAGACTGGCCAAATAACTTTAAATAAGGGAGGTTTTTATGTTTGGATTAGACAATGCACTTCTTTACGGGAAGGCAGGAATATCTATTATACCAAGTATTGTGGATGTCGTTAAAAAATTAAGAGAGACTGAGGATGCGCCGGCAATTCAGCGAGTGATTGATCAATTAGTTACTGATACAAGAGAGGAGTGTAAAAAACTTAGTGAAGAAACGAGGGCTATTGAGAGAAGTCTAAGAGATCTAAAGGTAGACCCCAAAAAAACTCTTTCCGAAATAACCGAGGACTTAAAATGGTATGATTTAATCGCAAAATATTCTTTAGGGAGACACAAAAAGAATCTGCGGGAAATTGAAGAAAAATTATCCTCTTCAGTAGATGATTTTGTTTCAATATTAGTTTGTGCCGGTAGAGTTCCTGATTTAAAAACAGCGACATCAATATCTCAGGCTATCAGACGTGACCTGGACGGTCTTAGCGAACAACCGATTGAAGATGTTTTAGAATCATACCGTCAAATAATTGACAGATATGTTAACGAATTGCATTAAATCTTTATAAGAACTTGGGCTAATTTCAGCCTTCAAGAGTATGCGCGGGAAATACAAAGGCCGTTGTGGACAGCATAATTTTCTATGCTTCGTGTGATCGGATCCTCATATAGCCTGTCAGTTCCCTGCCTGGAACACAGGTAGTTGTATCATCAGCAAAATGAACAATCTTCCGTTGCCGACATTTTCACGAAAGATTTCTCACCCAGCATCTAATTCCCATCTCTAATATTGAAGCTTTCTATTTAGCTCTTTTCAAGATTTCTTCTTTCAATTTTGCCGGAATATCACGGCAGTCACAATTTTTCTTGTGCTCCAAATGCCAGGTAATTCGTTGTTCCAGGGTTGGATTTTTTGGCATTGGATGAGATAGGTGCCAAGCTTTATTCAGTTTCATAACACATTTGTTTTAACTCAGCTTACGGCAATAAAGTCGGATTGTAGTTAATTTTTTGTTTTGATCCTTTTTCTCAAGAAAAACACTTGATAAGTTCAACACTTAGAGGCTTATAAAATTTTAGATACAGGGATAAAATTTCATTCTACGGCAAGAATAAGTGTCCATAAAGATACTAACTAAGCAAATTTATATTCCAGGAGCCTAAAAGTACATCTCAGCTCTGTAATCCGCCCGTGAAAATGGCGAATCAACAACCGGCACTTCAATAAAGCCCAGTTTTTTGTAGAGATTTAGAGCAGGAATTAGTTTCTGATTTGATTCAAGGAAAAGCATTCTGCAGCCCGAAGCCTGAGCCTCTTTAATTAAATGCCTGGCTAATAAATTTCCCGTTCCGGCGCCCTGGTGCTTTGGAGATACAGCCATCTTCGATAATTCGTATACTGTGTCGTCCACTTTTTTAAGAGTTATTGTTCCGATGATCTCATCATTAACTTTCGCTAAATAGATTTTCCCTCCTTTAGCAATGATGTTTTCTTCCGGATAATCCAGTTGCTCCAGATCAAGTGGTTCTATCTCAAACCAGATAGAAATCCATTCAAGATTTAAACTACGAAAATCCTCTTTGTAGCCGGGTTCGTAGTCGATAATTTCAATATTCATATACTTCCTTACGAACTTGTTCGCGTAAAGCGGACGGCAAACTTTTATTTGTTGATAAACTTGAGTGTTAAGTAACCTCTGCCTCTATTTCCATTTCCGGGTTACCTATATATTTGGCATACCATCTGATTGCTTCAATAAATATTCCTGGATCATCGGGCTGATAGTCTACCGTTTCAAAGAGCAGCCTTTCGCCATCATTGTCAGCGAATAACTGCAATTCATTTAGATTTTCTTCAAATTTCTGGTGATCAAGGCAGATGACCTTGACGCGCAGATCGCTGTCTCTGTGAAATATTAAATCCCTGCATTCATTCTGAGGATTCTTCGCAAGTAAAAATACTGGATTTTCCATGCTACGAATAACACTTACGAATGGAAATGGTTGCAACGGATATTTTTTAGAAATCCTATCGTTCGAAAATAAGTGCGTCGGAACTGGCACCCAGCTCTTCAAGCATAGCAGTAATGTTGGTTACAAATAAATCGGGACCACAAACATAAAAATGCTGACTAAAGTCCTTCACGATTTCAATCAGGTAGTGTTTGTCAATCTCTCTCTCCCGGTAGCCCATGATATTTTCACGGGTAAAAATCGTGTGGAAGTCAGCTCCCAGCATCTCCTTAAATTCTCTTTCAAGGATGACATCATCAGACCCTTTTACCGAAAAAATAAGAGAGTTTCCATGAGCCTGATTCTTTCTATGCAGATCACGCAGGATGGCGATGAAAGGGGTAATACCTGCACCACCGGCTATAAAAGTTCCTGGCTTTTCATATTGTATCGTTCCCCATACATCCCGGATAATGAGTTCATCACCCGCATTGGTATAGCCTAAAGCATTGGTCACACCTTTATGACCACGGTAGATCTTAATTATGAATTCCAGATAGTCCCATTCATTTAAACTAGTAAAAGTAAAGGGTCGCTTTTCGTTTACAAATTCGGGAGTGTTAATTGATACCTCGGTTGCCTGCCCCGGTATAAAGCTGTAACCCGTAGGTTTTTCAACCACAAAGCGTTTAACGTCCTGAGTTAAATATTCGGCTTTCAAAATCTTAACAATGTGTTCTTCCATTTCTAAAAGTAAAACGCGTTTAAGTGGTTAAAATTTAAAGCTAGATATTTAAATGATATAAAGAAAAGCGGGACATGTTTCCGTCATCGAAGGGGCAAAATATAACTAGATTCTGTTCCGAATGTCCAGATCCAGCCTCTGATTTCATTTAGTTAATGGCATGTTTAAACCATGATTTTTATCCGTTAAAAACGGTTATCAAATGAGTCCAAACTCAAACAAGTTTTGTAGGGGTTTCCTAGTAGTTTAATAGGGGTTTCCTTAAGGTTTCCTAGTAGCAAACTACTAGAGAACCTTTATAATTATACAAGGAATATTTAATGTGTTTTTCAAAGTACACGTCCAAGTCATAACTTTGGATTATTGGAGAAATTACAGACCAAAAAAAGAGGAAAGGGCTCCGATAAACATCCAGATTTTTATGGCTAAGATTAAGTCCAGCAAAAAGCCTTCAAACACTGTTTGCTTATCAGAACAACTATAAAACCAGGCTGAAAAATTTAATGGTTTATGACCTGAAAATTCGAAAGAAAGTAACCATAGCGGACTTATCCAGCTACTAGAAGGGAAAAACTTGCTGACGGCGAATTATCCGAACTTAGAAAAAGAGCATAGACTATACTTGAAAACAGAACTTTTTCTAAAAAGCAAAATTGAAAATTGCAGTGAAATGTTAGGCTTAGTTCAATGATTTAACCATAGACTGCCTATAACCCATACCTGATACCTTACAGCTACCTAGTGAATTATCTTATACATCAGTTCCTTCATCAGCTCACCATCATCGGTATTTCCTGTGGCATCCACGCCTTTTGATCGCAGGTCGCACTCTCTGAGATAACCGATTATCCTGAAAGTCTTCATTTTGTCGAAATTTCTACCAGCCATCTCATAATCTTTGACGAAATAAGGGCTGACACCAAGCTCCCTTGCAAGGCCGTGCTGGGAACGGTCGGTTGCATAATGATATTTAAGTACTTTGGTGAAATATGTATTAAGTGCCCCTAATACCAAAGGCATGGGATTTGATTTAGGATTAGAAGCAAAATAATTGATAATTTGATTTACTTTAAAGGGATCGCGACGGGCAAGAGCTGCCTGAAGTTCAAATACATTATACTCTTTACTGATCCCAATATTATCCTGAACAAGTTCAGCTGTAATCTCACCACCCGCGGGGATGTTAAGCATTAGCTTGTCCAGCTCGTTGGCAACTTTCGACAAGTCATTTCCAAGATATTCGCCCAAAAGAGCCGAAGCGCGGGAATTAATACGATAGGCTTTCTCTTTCACGTAATCTTCTACCCAGGCAGGAACCTTATCCGCATATATCTCTGCAGATTCGAACACCACGCCGTTCTTATCAATAGCCTTATACGTTTTCTTTCGTTTGTCGAATTTGCCATGCTTATAGCAAAACACCAGGAGGGTACTTCTGAGCGGATTTTCAAGATAATTTAGAAGCGGGTCGATTGCTTTTTTTGCATCATCGCCATCCTTCCCCCACTTCATTTCCTGGGCTTCTTTAACAAGAATGACCTGGTATTCGCTCATCATCGGAAAGCGCTTTGCCGAATTCAGGACTGTCATAATATCGGTATCCTTTCCGTAGAAAACCGTTTGGTTGAACCCCCTCTCCGCGTCAGTCAGAACATTATCTTCAACATATTCACTGATCTTATCAATATAGTAGGATTCTTCGCCGTGCAGCAAATACAGCGGTTTAAAATTACGGCTCTTGAGGTCTTTAACCAGTTCGTTTATATTCATTATCTGGCCTGCAAATTACAGGAATGAAAGTTAAAACCGAAAAAATTAAGGTAAAGACTGAAAACTGGAAGGTAGCAAGGAAGAAGGCAGAAGTGTAGTTTGCTCAGGCCTTGTCAGACTCTGACCACACATTTATTAATTCATTTTCTACCGCGCATTCGCTTACTAGCATATTATCAAATTGATTCTCCATTTTTGCTGGATGTTTGATACGGTACCCCTAAATTTTCCTGCCTACCCTTTTAAAATAAAGCAAGAGGGTGGGAAGACATACATATTTGATGAGCTTAGAAAACGTTTCCTGGTATTAACACCTGAGGAATGGGTGCGACAACACCTGGTAAAGTTTTTAATTGAAGAAAAAAAATATCCAAGAACGCTGATTAAATTGGAAGGAGGCTTAAAATTAAATGCTTTGCAAAAACGGTCCGACGTACTACTTTTCAATGCAAGCGGAGAAAAAGCAATGCTAGTAGAGTGTAAAGCACCTTCGGTGAAGATAACCCAGGATACCTTTGACCAGATTGCCAGGTATAATTTTGTGCACAGGGTTCAGTGGCTTATTGTGAGTAACGGTCTTCAACACTTTTGTTGTAAAGTAGACTATGCCAGGAGTACTTACACGTTCCATAAGGAAATACCCTCTTACCCTTTTGATAAATAATTACGTTAATATTAAATTATATAAACCCGTATAACCTTTTGGATTATTTTTCGTAAGCAGGGGAAATATTAATAGTTAAATCATATGACATATCAACTGCACATTACGCATTATCGCTCCAATTCAAATGATGCCCGTTTATTGATGTACTCAACGATTTTTTTATCCGTGCTCTTTTTGAACACACTGGGGGTGGCATTTGACATCACTATGCCCCAACTAAGCCTGGTAAACCTGGCTCTGGGCGTGATCTTTTTGATCGCACTAGCTACGATGATCAATAAAAGGTCGAAGGTACCCTTTGTCAACATCCATGATGATACGCTGGAATATTACAGCCCCGAAGAAGGTCAGATCATATCAATACCATCCATGGACATAACCAAGGTTACTACCAGGTTTAACGAACTGAATATCCACACAACCGAACGAATGCATTCCCTAAATCTGGGACTGATACGGCAGGAACAAACCCGTTGGGAGATCAAAGAAATGATCAGGCAAATGGCGCGTCCCGAAGGGCAACACGCAATATAGAATAAACAGAAAATCCCGGTTTAACCGGGATTTTTTGTTTTAAGCCTTTGATGGAATCTTCAGTACTTGTCCCGGATGAATTAGGTCGGGGTTACTAATCTGATCTTTGTTAGCTTCGAAAATTTGCTGCCAGGTTATCCCGTTATAATTTCCTGCTATTTTACTCAGGCTGTCACCGGATTTAACTGTATAAGTTTGCTGACCTGCGGTAGGAGTTACCGATATATCCAATACCATATCCCCTGCCCGCATATCCGGATCAACCTTCTCGTAGGCTGCCCAGATACTTCGTTTTACCTCTTCAGAAGAAGCAGTACCGGTTACATATAATACGTTATTCTGTTCATTCACTTTCAGGTCAGATACCCCGCTTGCTTGAGCGAGACTGATAACCTCGTTGTATTTTTCTCTAATAGCCATACTGATATTAATTAATTATTTTCAACTGATTATTCACTTTTTTAGGCTTAGCTTCATTCGCTGCCTGCATTACTTTTTGCAGATCACCCCTGGTGACCTCCCCTGTGAGTGTAACAACACCACCAGCCACCGTAAAGTCAACATTCCTCACACCTTTTTGAAGAAAGTTCTCCTCTATAGCCGCCCTTATTAAGTTATCCGGATTTACCTCTACCTCTGATGCGATGACGGTAGTATTGTTTACTACCGATTTGACGCCCTTAACATCTTTCACTGAACTGGCTAATGCTTCCTGGGTGGCCTGATCTTTCACCTCCCCGGTCAGAGTAACTACTCCTTCTATTACTTCAACATTTACTCCCGGATCGACAGCGGTAGCACTTACGCGTGCAGCCTCTTGAATCTTAGAGTCACTGGCTTTGCATGAATAAAGCAGACTCGCCAAAACGAACGATGCAATTGCTAAATTTTTTCGAATTAATAAGTACTTCATATGACGGCTTTTAAGTGATTAAAAGATTAGTGTTCAAGTTCGAACGTTATTTTGAGGTTCACTCTATATTCGGTAACTCTACCATCTACCACCTTGGCAGTTTGTTCTTTAACATACGCTGATCGAATGTTTTTCAGTGTTTTTGAAGCTTCTGTAACCGCCTGTTGAGTTGCGTCTTCCCAACTGGTAGTTGAATTTGACATCACTTCAATTACTTTAAGTATTGACATGGCATTAAAGTTTAATGGTGAATAAATTAATTAACTGCAGATGTTTAATTAAAGTAATAAGCACGAATATTGTTTTAAACATCCGTTAATGTCAGGGCATTGTCGTTTAGTAAGCGATGGCTTTGTATTAATAAATTTTAAGGCACAAAAAAGCCGGCTGAAGGGCCGGCTTATATTGTGCTTATAAAAGTATACTATGGGTTTATCCTGCTAATGCACCAAGACTTTCTTCCAATATCCTAATCTTCGATAAAGCATCCTCTTGCTTTCGGCGTTCATTGTCAACAACTTCCACTTTTGCGTTATTAACAAAACGCTCATTGTTAAGTTTAGCTTCCACCGACTTCAGAAAACCTCTGAAGTATTCAATTTCTTTTTCGAGCCTTTCACGTTCAGCATTCACATCAATGTTATCTGCCAAAGACACGAAGAACTCATCGGTTCCGGCCATAAATGCTGAAGCGCCCGAAACTTTATCAGTAACAAAGTTTAATTCGCTGATATTGGCCAGTTTGATAACCACATTAGAGTAGGCATTGTAATCTACCGCCGAGTGTACTTTTATATTTAACGGAAGAACTTCCTTTGGGGAAATTTGCTTTGTGTTGCGGATGTTCCTCACTTCAGTGATGACCTGTTTCACAACTTCAATATCTTTTAGTAGTTGTAAATTAATCTCACTTGCTTGCGGGTACTCTGCCACAATGCAACAGTCCATCTCCTCTCGTTTACCAAATACATCTTCGTGCCATAGCTCTTCCGTAATAAATGGCATGAAAGGGTGAAGCAACTTCAAGATCCTTTCAAAGTAGCCGAGCGTTGCATCGTATGTTGCGGCATCAATTGGTTGTTGGTAGGCTGGTTTGATCATCTCAAGGTACCACGAACAGAAATCATCCCACACAAGTTTATAGATTCCCATCAGAGCCTCTGAAAGACGATATTGCTTGTAGTTGTTTTCGATATCCGTTAACGCACGACTAAATTCCGATTCGAACCAGTCAATTGCCTGCTTATTCGGGTTTTCCAGGTTTTGATCTATCTCCCAACCATTAACCAGCCGGAAAGCATTCCAGATCTTGTTAGCAAAATTACGCCCTTGCTCACAATAGCTTTCATCGAACATCAGATCGTTCCCTGCCGGTGAGCACAACAGCATTCCCACCCGCACTCCGTCAGCGCCATATTTTTCAATTAATTGAATCGGATCGGGGGAGTTACCTAATGACTTCGACATTTTTCGACCAATCTTGTCACGAACGATACCGGTCAGATAAACATTTTTAAACGGTGCCTCACCTCTAAACTCATGCCCTGCCATAATCATCCGTGCAACCCAGAAAAATAAGATTTCAGGGGCAGTCACCAGGTCGTTGGTGGGGTAGTAATAGTTTATATCCGCGTTATCCGGATCTTTAAATCCGTCGAATACTGAAATAGGCCAAAGCCACGCTGAGAACCAGGTATCCAAAACATCTTCGTCCTGCTTTAAAAATGGTTCGGCCTGCTTTCTGAAACCAGCCTTTTCATCTTCAGACATCTTCCTGCGATTTTCATCGCGGTTTATAAGTTCTTCCAGTGCCTCCGCTTTGGTCTTTGCAATTACCGGTGCCTCATGCTGAAAATACCAGGCAGGGATCTGCTGTCCCCACCATAACTGCCTGCTAATACACCAGTCTTTCACATTTTCCATCCAGTGACGGTAGGTATTGGTAAACTTTTCAGGAATTAGCTTTACGTCCCCTTTCAACACGTACTCAAGTGCCGGTTTAGCCATGTCATCCATCTTGCAAAACCATTGCAGAGACAGTTTGGGTTCGATAACCGCATCAGTACGCTCTGAAAATCCAATCTGGGATTTATAATCTTCTACTTTGTCAAGATGGCCCGCGTCTTCAAGTATTTTCACGATCTTCTTGCGTGCTACAAAACGATCTTCACCAACCAGTATCACCGCCAGCTCATTTAGTGTCCCGTCATTATTGAGGATATCTATCACCGGAAGATTATGTTTTACTCCAAGTGCATAGTCATTTAAATCATGTGCGGGTGTTACCTTTAAACATCCGGTTCCGAATTCCATGTCTACATATTCATCCTCGATAATCGGAATTTCGCGGTTGATAAGCGGAATAAAAACCTTTTTACCATTTAAATGCTTAAAACGTTCATCGTTGGGATTGATACAAATAGCTGCATCCGCCATGATAGTTTCAGGGCGTGTTGTCGCTATAACGAGGAACTCAGAATTGAAAACAGGGGCCGATTTTGACTTCGTTCTCTCAACTTCCAACTGGATCCCCTTCACTTTTTCCTCAGCTTTCAGCTTCCCACTTTCCTCTTTTACCTCATACCTAATATAATATAGCTTTTGATTGACTTCTTTCCGTATTACCTCCTCATCTGAAAGAGCGGTTTTACCCTGAGGATCCCAGTTGACCATGCGCACGCCACGATAGATTAGTCCTTTTTTATGTAGATGGATAAACGTATCAATCACTGCTTCCGACAGATCAGTCTCCATGGTGAACCTCGTACGATCCCAATCACATGATGCACCTAATTTTTCAAGTTGCTTCAAAATAATGCCTCCGTATTTATCTTTCCATTCATGGGCATAACTCAAAAATGCTTTTCTGCTCAAGTCTTTTTTGTCGATTCCCTGTTCCTTAAGCATAGCCACTACCTTTGCCTCGGTTGCAATTGAGGCATGATCTGTTCCAGGCACCCAACAGGCATTCTTACCCTGCATGCGGGCCCGTCTGATCAATACATCCTGAATAGTATTATTTAGCATATGCCCCATATGAAGCACTCCCGTAACGTTTGGCGGTGGAATTACGATCGTATATGGCTCCCGGTCGTCAGGTAAAGACCGAAAAAACTGCTTATCCAGCCAGTATTTGTACCATTTATCTTCTGTGTCTTTAGGGTTATAGGTTTTAGCAATGCTCATATTTCGCCTGAAATTTAAAGGTTCAAAAATACGTTTTTTGAGAGGAAAATAGCCTCACTGCCGTCTCCCTTTGAAAGTTTATAGATTTATTGGTAATTGCCTCACGCTTTTAAGGTTTATAGCCTCACCCCTTGAAAGTTTGGGGATACTGTTGATACAGTGGCATCCCTCTCCAAAGTAGAGGGTTACAATGGGTTATGCTGTAAACCCACCGACTTAAATGACAAAGCAAACGTTAAAACGCACTATTCAAAAGCCCCCTCTCTTTTGGATAAAAGATTTAGGCGTGAAGAATCTAAGTGTGAGGCCCGGGGGCTCTTCACCCCACCGACTTAAAAATGATAAAGCGAACGCTAAAACGCACTATCCAAAAGTCCCCTCTCTTTTGGATAGGGGATTTAGGGATGAGGCTAACACCGTACAAAGTCCCCTCGCCCCTTAAAAAAGGGAATTAGGGTGAGGCATTTACCGCCCTATAACAATATTTTTATCAAATCGCTGTTATTTAATAAAAGGTTATAGAAACCATGAAAAACATGTCTAGTTATAAACTACTGAACTTTTTATTTGAATATTTCAAACTGAACCGAATTATCTATTGGTTTAACAAGTAGCTTTTCTTAACCCACCTTCCTATTTACAACTCTAAAACTTAAATTCAACCTGTATTTAAGCAACCTTAATTTCATGAAAAGAATTAAATCCCAGCTTTTAATGCTTGGGCTGGCGTCTTTTGTCTCTGTTGAGGCAACTGCACAACACGCATCTCCGGCCCCGGCAAAAAACAAAACCTTTATTAATAATTCTGATATGGATCTTTCCGTTAAGCCGGGAGAAGATTTTTATCAGTATGCCAGCGGAACCTGGATAAAAAACAACCCCGTTCCAGCTAAGGAAACCCGTTGGGGTAGTTTTAACAAGCTTCGTGATTTCAATATTAATGCTGTAAAAACCTTAGTCACCTCTGCAGCAGAGAATAAAAAAGCACCCGCCGGATCAGTGGAGAAACGAGTTGGTGACTTTTACGCTGCCGGAATGGATAGTATAGCAATTGAAAAAGCCGGAGCAACGCCTATTAGAGCCGACCTTTCAAATATAAGTTCAGTAAAAACTCTTAATGACGTTTTAAGCCAGACGGCTTATATGCGCACAATAGGAATAGGTACACCTATGTTTGGTTTTTTTGTCGGTCAGGACCGCAAGAATGTTGAGAATATGATCCCCCAACTTTCACAGGGCGGAACCACTTTACCAGACCGTGATTATTATCTTAAAAACGACAGCCGTAGCCAAGGAATTCGCGATGCTTATAAAAAGTATATAGTTAGGTTATTTACATTGAGCGGCTCATCTGCCCAGGTTGCTGAAAAGAAAGCGGCAACCATTTTTAAAATAGAAAAGACCCTTGCAGAAGCGCAATTGAGTCGGGTTGAAATGCGTGATCCGCAAAAAACGTATAATAAGTTCGCCGTATACGACCTAAGCAAAAGCACCCCGGCAATTGACTGGAAGAAGCTGATGGCTGAAATGAAAGTTAAAGATCAGGATAGCATTCTTGTTAATTCTCCGAGCTTTTTTACCAAATTAAATTCGGTGTTGACCAGCACGCCGGTTAACGACTGGCAAACGTACTTAGAATGGAACATCCTGAAAACCTCAGCTCCATACTTAAGCTCTGATTTTGTTGATGCAAACTTTGCATTTACGCAGGCGCTGAGCGGGCAGAAAGTGCAAACTCCGAGATGGCAGCGCATGGCATCGCTAACCGACGGCACACTTGGCGAATTACTGGGACAGTTATATGTAAAAAACTATTTTAAGCCCGAAGCAAAGGAGCGCATGCAGGAATTGGTTGCCAACCTGATCAAAGCATACGAAATCCGGATTAAGAATCTTGACTGGATGACTCCCGCAACTAAAGAAAAAGCACTTGCTAAACTTGGAACCTTTAAACCAAAGATCGGTTATCCTGATAGATGGAAAATCTATGAAGGCTTAAATGTTAACCGGGCGTCCTTTTTTCAAAACTTAAAGAATGCAGGGTCATGGAATTACAATGAGATGGTTAGCCAGCTGGGCAAACCGGTTGATCGTAATCGCTGGGGAATGACGCCTCCTACTGTCAATGCTTATTACAATCCCGTAATGAACGAGATTGTCTTCCCTGCAGGCATATTGCAGTTCCCGTTCTTCGACCCTCTAGCTGACGATGCGGTTAACTATGGTGGCATCGGTGCAGTTATCGGTCACGAAATATCACACGGGTTTGATGATTCGGGCAGCCAGTATGATAAAGATGGTACTCTGAAAAACTGGTGGACTGACGAGGATCGTGAGAAGTTTATGGAAAAAACCCTGGCTTTGAAGAAACAGTTTGACGCATACACCGTTTTGGATACCCTGCATGTGAACGGTCAGCTTACCATGGGAGAGAACATAGGTGATCTGGGAGGCTTAAATGCAGCATACGAAGCATTTAAGATGACCACGCAAGGCCAGTCAACCGAAAAGATTGACGGTTTCTCTCCCGATCAACGGTTCTTTCTTTCGTGGGCGCAAGTTTGGCGCGGCAATATCTTAAATGAAACAGCTGCACAACTGATCGTTACTGACCCCCATTCTCCGGGTCCTTACCGAACCATTGGCGCTCCCGTAAATATGGACGCATGGTACAAAGCCTTCAATATACAGCCGGGAGATAAACTTTATAAAAAGCCGGAAGACCGAATTAAAATTTGGTAATATCCCCAATTGAATTATCCCCCAAAAGACCCGTAATAAATCATGTTACGGGTCTTTTTTTCTAATGTTCTTAATACTTGATCAAAAACTCGAACTGGTTAGCTGAATATCTGCATGGGCGAAGGCTTTTTCAAAACGCATTTTAACTGCGCTGGCCTCCTCTTCACGGCCCTGTTCGATCAAACATTGCTGCAAGCCAAATAATGACCAGCCGTTCTCCGGATAGGTGGCAAGGTCTTCAAGATAAACTTTCTCAGCCTGCTCGAAATGTCCACTTTCCAGCAACGCTGCGCCGAGCATCTGGCGAACAGGATGATGCCAGTCTGCCGGTTCGTTATAGTTAAGATTATCTTCCATAATTACGGCTTCCTTTAAAATGGGAATCGCTTTTTCATAATTTATATCTGCGAGGTAGATTTCGGCAGCAAGGACCTTATCTGCGATATCCATCAGCGCGTAAGGAGTATTTAGTGCTCCTATAGATATATTTATAAGCGTAGTATCTGCTTTAAAGATAGTCAGCGCAGATCTTTCTTCTTCAGCCTTGTCCGTCATACCTTTTTTTGCATAGGCAACCCCACGACCATAGTGCCACATCGCTCTGGAATAAATGGCCCTTTTATCAGGCACTGCCATTTCTAAAAGTTTATCCCACTCCCCGAACCGTACCATTGCAAATACTGGCGTAGCCGACACATGCTGAGCAATAAATCCAAACGGACCTAATACCATTGAGGTGTCGAATTTGGAGCTTAGTACCTTTGCTGTTTCGAGAGCGTATTTTTTCCGACCTTCCAGAGTTGTACAGGCCCAGAGAAAATGATAATTATGCGGATGGTAAAGTAAGCTGTATAAACCGCGCGAGTTGCACTCGTTTAAATAGGCCTGGTCAGCTTTTATCGAGGCTTCATTCGTTAGCGAGCCCTCATGATAGCGGCCCGTTCTGATATAAATATGAGCAGGCATATGCACCAAATGGCCGGCACCCGGTAATAGTGTTTCTAAACGCTTCGCACTTGGCATTCCGAGCTCTGCCTTATGTGAGGCTTCAATCGCATGAATATAAAAATGGTTTCCTCCAATGTGATTTTTATTCGCTTTTAGCACCCCTTCCAGAACATCTAGTATTTCCGGAGTCCATGGTTGCGGATTGCCATCTTTAAGCCAAAAGTTCCAGGGACTGAGATCCATTAAAGCTTCGGCATAAAGGCTGGCCGCGTCCAGATCACTGGGATACTTATCGACAACCTTCCTCATGGCCCGCGCGTAAGCAGTGTCCAGATGAGTCCTGTCAGCGGGTGGGTTGGCAACATATCGCTCAGACAATGCCATTATATATCCCTGCTCTCGTTCGCTAGCTTTAGGTACTAAAAAAACCGCTGTTTGGACGGCATTAAACACTACAGTAGCATCGGCCGGATCCATTGGCGCATTAATATTTGGCCCGAGGCAAAGTGCCTGCCCCCAGAAAGCCATCGCACAATTGGAATCGAGTCGTGAGGCCTCATTAAATGAACGATAGGCCTCGGCATGATTGAATGCATAATATAATGACAGGCCCTGATCAAAGTATTTCTGCGCAGTTTTGTTAGAAGTAGTTACTTTAAAGTGATAGTCCCCTAGATTGGTAAAAAGAATTGGGCGTACCTTGGCCGTGTCCACTATTTTAACAAGATCCGACGGCTTTAAGCCACCAGAACACACCGGTGTTTTTATACTAAGTTGCCTGGACGATATTACAGAATATTCTTTTACACTTGAAGAATGGTCTTCAAGAAATAACAGTACCAACACCGGTAATGCCATTAAAAAGTATGAAAATTTTTTCATTCTCTAATTAGAAAACATCGATCACAGATTACCCGGGCCTACATAATTAAATCTGTAAGAATTATATGTGATCGATCTGCTATACAGTTGAGCAGCTATCCAGCTGAATTCTCATCAGAATGGATATCCCTATGATGGTCTAAATCGTGTAAGGAACACTCATCCGCTTAAACTTTACTACATTAAATTTAATAAAAAATTATAATGAGAAAAATCTAAATATCTGATAGTTTTTGCGGTAACTACTTTTTCGGGTTCCGATAAATTATTGAAGATTCTGCTGAAACTTTTTGGGAAGCTTGTTAAGAATCAGGCGATAAGAGTTTTTAATATAGCGCTCCCATTCCTCCTTCGTTAAAACTAAAGGATCCTGTATGTTAACCCATTTATTACGGGCCATATAAGGTGCCGGAATTATTCCCGGAATCTCCGTCAATTTGGCAAAATCTTCATCGGAACATTTAAAAGAACAGCTGAACGGACTGGTAAGCCCCGCAACACAGTACATTTTTTCTGAAAGCATGAAACAAAGGTCATTTCCCCATTTGATCCCTTCGGTTGTTTGAGGTAGTTGTAAACAAAAGGTTTGTATAGACTCGAGATTCATAAACTTAAGCTTGCAAGTAGCGTATGCCGTGTGCAAATATCAATATAAAACTTGATTTGCCTGAGTATATTTGCGGCTCTAAAGTAATCGTTGGTATGTTAATAAAACAGTTTTACGATAAAGGTTTGTCGCACGGCTCTTATGCAATAGTCAGTGAAAATGAGATGATGCTTGTTGATCCGGCGCGCGATCCACAGCCTTACTTTTCATTTGCAGAGAAGCACAATGCCAAAATTACCGGTGTAATTGAAACTCACCCGCATGCTGACTTTGTGAGTTCTCATCTTGAGATACATCAAAAAACAGGAGCTACCATTTATGTCAGCAAATTACTCGCTGCTGATTACCCCCATATCGCTTTTGACGAAGGCGATATCTTAACTGTCGGAAAAATCCGGTTAAAGGCAATCAATACGCCAGGCCATTCTCCGGATAGCATCTGTATACTTGTAATAGACGAGAAGGGCAATGAGCATGCAATATTTACCGGTGACACTCTTTTTGTGGGCGATGTTGGAAGGCCTGACTTGCGTGAAACTGCAGGGAACCTGGTGGCTAAAAAAGAAGAACTTGCCCGTCAGATGTACTTTAGCACTCGCCAGAAGCTAATGAATTTACCGGAAAGCGTAATTGTCTACCCTGCTCACGGTCCGGGATCACTGTGTGGTAAAAACATGAGCCCGGAGCTCACCAGCACTATTGGTAAGGAACTTCGGGAAAACTGTGCCTTGCAAAATATGACTGAAAGCGCTTTTGTTGACATGATAATAAAAGATCAGCCATTCGTGCCTAAATACTTTGGCTACAATGTAATGCTCAATAAGGCTGGCGCTGAACCGTTTGAAAACAGCATTCAGGCCATCCCTCAAATCAAAGGGACTACAATTCCAGAAGATGGAATTTTAATTATTGACAGCCGTAAGGAAAGCCAATTCAAAGCGGGTCACTTTAAAAATTCAATTAACCTGCAGGACGGCGCAAAATTTGAGACCTGGCTCGGTTCCATAGTAGCTCCGGGAGAAACATTTTATCTAATCGCTGAAAATGAGGTGGCCCTTAATACTGTGATTAGCAAAACCGCTAAGATTGGCTACGAAAAACAAATTGAGACTGCCCTGGTTCCGGATAGCACTTTACCTGAACATTCACCGATAATAAACCTAACCGATTTTAACAAGAATCAATCTGAATATACTATTGTAGACGTTCGCAATACATCAGAGGTAAGATCAAATAAGATCTTTAAAAATTCGCTAAATATTCCGCTACATCAGCTGCGGGAGCGTGCCGCTGAAATCCCAACTGATAGACCGATAGTGGTACACTGCGCCGGGGGTTATCGTTCAGCTGCCGGATCAAGCATTATTGCACAACAAATTACAGATGTTCCGGTTTTAGATATGAGTGACGCTATTACTCAGTACTCCAAATCACATTAATTACAATGGTTATCTGCAGATTATTGATTCTCTTACTTTGTTTTACAAGCGAAACCTTGGCTGCACAGATCCTCAATCCTGAATTTAAAAACCTCTTAGATAGTACCTATCAGCATACCGTACCTTTAATTACTGTTGAGGAATTTAAAGAACTAGATAAGCATAACGTATATCTGCTTGACACACGTGAAGCGAAAGAGTATCAGGTGAGTCACTTGAAGAATGCACGTCATGTAGGGTATTTCTGGTTCGATATGCGCAGCGTTTATGATATCCCCGAAGGCGCCATTATTGTTCTCTATTGTTCCGTGGGTATTCGCAGCGAAAAGATCGGCGAAAAGCTTTTAAAGTCAGGCTATCAAAACGTTTATAACCTCTATGGTAGTATTTTTGAATGGGTAAATCAAAAAAACCCGGTATACAGGTCGAATGGTGTGCAAACATCCGAAATACATGGCTATAACAAAGAATGGAGCCGTTGGCTTGAACGAGGAGCTATTGTATTAGGAAGATAGAATTAACACTTAATGTTCTTCCTGATGTTTCTTCTTCTTTCCTTACTCTTTGTTCGTTACTTCATTATCTTTACTCCTTCCTCCTAAACTACCCCATGCTCACCAACAATAACCTCACCTTAGTAGCCACAGCAGACGGCTCCAAAACCATCTATAATGCTCAGGTTGGCGAGCAGTATCATTCGCGGCATGGCGCATTGCAGGAAAGCCGGCATGTATTTCTCCAGTCCGGCTTAAATTTCTTCCTTGAAAAGTACAAGTCAGACTCAGCAGACATTCTGGAAGTTGGGTTTGGTACGGGTTTAAATTTCCTGGTAACAGCAGATTACAGCCTTCAGAAGAGGATTAAAATTCATTATACAGGCATTGAAGCGTATCCTCTTCCTTTAGACATGATTACTTCAACCAGTTACAGCAAATACCTGTCTGCCGGTACCTGGAAATGTTTCCTGGAAAACTATTCGAAGGCATTTGAAGACCATACTTCAATTAATGCTTATTGCAACCTAGAAATAGCAGAAAGGAAACTTTTAGAATTCAATACAGAACGGCTTTACGATGTCATTTACTTTGATGCCTTTGCAGCGGTTCATCAGCCTGAGATGTGGACTGACGAATCCTTGTCGCATATCTGTTCGTTCATCAAGCCGGGCGGTGTTTTTGTAACCTATGCAATCACCGGCAATTTAAAACGAAGCATGAAAGCACTTGGCTTCAGTATTGAGAAAGCACCGGGCGCACCGGGCAAACGCGAGATGTTAAGGGCAGTCAAGCTGTAAACTCCCTGGCTAGTTTGTACTTAATTCTTCCTCCACAGCATGCACTTTCGTAGCCAGCCAATAACATAAGTAAGCAAACACCGGGGCGCTAACTACATCAATGGTATAATGGACATGCTGAACCAGCACTAAAAATCCCATCAATACCGTGGCAATCAGGCCAAAAACCCGGTCTATCCGCTTCTTCAAACAAAGAAAGCATAGGAACTGAGTAGCTGTATGTCCGGAGAAGAACAGATCTTTGGTGACATAAGTATCCCCATAAAAGATGTTTGCTATCGGATCGTGAATAGGAATCAAATCATGCGGCGGATTAAATGGAATTAGGGAGATTGAGATAAACCGGGCGATATTTAAGATTACGAATCCATATAGAAAGGTCATGAAGACCGAAGGATTCTTGATTGCCTTTATAATCATGAGTATGGCCATAAACCATGTGACGATAAATATTGGGAGAGAAACATCCATCGCCGGAATCATGTGCAGAAACACATCATGATTCATCATTCCGTTACGCTTTTCTATGTATTGGTAAAAAATTGGAAATGCATTTAAAAGCAAAATAAAGAACCCTAAGCCTAAAAGTAGTTTCTGTTTAAATAAAGGTAATTGCCATGCTTCACCCCAGACGTTTAATAATAACGAACTTTCCTGTTTAATTTTCTTTTTCATTAAATTACTTGTGCATCAAAAGACCGGCAAAGATATTTCATTTGCTTACATTTTAGGTTGTTTTCTTAACAATTTGTTCACTCGAATAGCCCATTGAGTTAATATTGCTTGTTTATTACATTGTCGAACAAGAACGATGTAACCTTAACGCAACCTGGAGAGATGCAATTCTGATTTAAGATGAAGAAGCAAGGGAAATTCCGATCATTTAAGGTTTTCTATCCTCAGCATCATTGATCATGCTTCTGATTTCTTTTGCTAGCTGTTTTGCTGCGTCCCCTAATTTTTGATTGTCATTATATGCGGCATCATACAACACATGCTTAGCCTTTAACTTGTACTTATATTCAATATAATAATGCGGAGAATGTACTTTTTTAGTTTTTGCTGACTTATTCTCCAGCACTTCTGGAAAGTTCCAGAAGCCATTCTCGGCGGCCTTCCGGTGCAGATATAATAAGTCATCCTTCCTCAGCTTTACATTAGTTGTTATCAATGAATCATTACCATTCAGGTACTGATATACGCCGGTTTTAGAATTATATTGATTCACCAGGCTGTCACCCATACCATATTTAAAAGTGATCGATTCAAAATCAGAAAACCTGTAGGGTGCATTTCTAATCATATTACTATAATAATATATGCAGTAAAAAAGAAAAGGAGTAATAATACAAATACCTAAAAATATTTTTTTGACTCTATCGCTCATGGCACTATGACAAGGTTAAAAATAAAGATTACAGCGTAAGGAATAAGGGTTGCCAGGCACCACCATTTGACAAACTAACAAATCGGGGGTTAGAATTAGCACATTATCAAATTGAAAAATTAGCACATTAATGCTCTCCAACCACTTTCTCCAGGCTGTGAATACGGCTTTCGTCAGCCATAGCCAATTCCGCTGGTGGATTAAATTCCCCTTCCCACTTAGCTATTACGATAGTGGCCAGGCAATTCCCGATCACATTCACCGAAGTACGGGCCATATCCATCAGCTCATCAATACCCAGGATAATAAATATTGGCCAAACCGGCATGCCGAAGGATGCTGCCGTACCCAGCAGGATCACCAGCGAGGCCCTTGGAACTCCGGCCACCCCCTTGCTCGTTAACATCAACGTAAATACAATTAGTAACTGCTGCCCGAATGTTAAAGGCATTCCAGCTGCCTGAGCTACAAAAATAGCAGCCAGCGACAGGTACAGGGTCGTCCCGTCAAGGTTAAAACTATAACCTGTCGGCATTACAAAAGCTACGATTTTGCGGGGCACTCCAAGTCGCTCCATCGCTTCCATCGCACGTGGTAAAGCTGCCTCAGAACTAGTTGTTGCAAAGGCAATAGAAACCGGTTCAGCGATAGCCTGTAGAAACTTTCTTATGGGAACGCCTATAACCAACGCTATCGGCAGTAGAACTCCCCCCAAAAATACTAAGAGTGCTATGTAGAGTGTCATGAGTAATTGAATCAGGTTCACCAGGATTCCTAATCCCATATGGCCAACAGTATATGCAATGGCAGCCCCAACTCCTATCGGAGCAAAGTACATGATCAGATTTGTAAATTTGAACATGACTTCAGAAAGGCTTTCTGTAAACTTCAACAATGGCTGACGTTTATCTTCGCGAACCATCGCTAATGCAATTCCGAAGAGGATACTAAACACCACAATCTGCAGAACCTGCCCTTCAGCGATTGATAAGGCTATATTTTCAGGGAAAATATGCAGAATAATATCATTGAAGGTTTGCGGAGCAACAGCAGGCAATTCTTCATGAGCACCAGCAGGCATTTTAATACCCACTCCTGCCTGCGAAATATTAATTGCCGCTAAACCTATAAACAGGGCAACAGTGGTCACTACTTCAAAATACAAAATAGATTTCCAACCCATCCGGCCGACCTGCTTTAGATCAGAGTGACCAGCAATTCCATAAACCAGGGTGGCAAATAAAAGTGGAGCAATAATAGTCTTGATCATCTTCAAGAATACTTTGCTTAGCACCTGCAGTTTCATACCGATCTCAGGAAAATCATGACCGATCTCGGCACCTACAACCATCGAAATTAATATCCAGGCAGTCAACGACTTCCTTTTCAGTCCAAAAAGAAATAAGCCCGCAATGGCGAGCCATCTTGAAAAGAAAAGGGCTGTATCCGGAACAGGTAAGATATTATAGTGATTCAGGAAAGTAAGGATTGCAGAAATCGTGATTGGAATCAGTATAATTAATCCCAGATTTTTAAACTTCATGAAATATGGTTTAGTCTATGTGACAAAAGTAATTAATTAGATTTGCTGTGCAACAGCCTGAAATAAATGAAGCCTGAGAAACTAACCACGATTAAAAAGGAATTAAACAGGCTTTCTGTTCAACAATTAACGGAAATATGCCTGCGGTTGGCAAAGTATAAAAAGGACAATAAGGAACTGCTTAATTATTTATTGTTTGATTCCAGCGACCCTATTGCTTACGCCGGTCAGGTGAAAACTTTTTTAGAGGGAGATTTCAAAACCTTGACCCGTCATTATTACCAGGCCAGCAAGACTTTACGGAAGATATTGCGTTTGATGAACCGGCATGCTAAATATACTGCTTCTAAGCAGGTTGAACTTGAGTTGCTAATATGGTTTTGCCAAAGCTTTCTGGCATATGGCGACACCGGAACTTCCCACAAGCCGATGCAGGCTTTATTTATTCGCCAGCTGGATAAAATAAAAGGAATTCTACCTAAACTGCATGAAGATCTTCAGTTTGACTACACGCAGGAGTTTGAGAACCTGATAGAGCAGTCATCAGGAAAAGTACGATGGGTTAATAAGAGTTCGTACGTTTAAACCGGTTTGTAACATATTCACTAAAGCATCATCTAAACGGCGTACAATTCAAGGTGGATAAACAAGCGCTATTTAAAGAGATCTTTCAAGCCAACTCCCGAAAGATCTATCATTTATGTTATGGTTATACCGGCGACGACGATTCGGCGAATGATCTGATGCAGGAGACTTTTATGAAGGTCTGGCAAAACCTTGATAAGTTCAGGAACCAGGCGCTAATATCTACCTGGATATACCGCATCGCTGTGAACACCTGTCTGTCTTATCTGCGCGTAGAAAAACGCCAGGCAAAAGATGAACTGACAGACAATATCATTGAAAATAAAAGCGAGGAAATTTCCGATAAGAATGAACAGGTAGCTTCTCTTTACAAGTGCATTTCGCAATTGGAAGAAAATGAACGTCTGATAATTACCATGGTACTGGATGAAGTGCCGTATCCTGAAATTGCCCAGATATCGGGAATATCGGACGGAAATCTGCGGGTAAAAATTCACCGCATTAAGCAGAAATTGACGGAATTATACAATAGGAATGAAAGATTTTGAAGCATTAAAGGATATCTGGCATAACCAGGTGGCGCTGCCAAAAGTCAGTGATGAGGATGTATTGAGAAAGGTGCGCAAAACCAAAAATGGCTTTGCAAATAAACTTTTGAGAGAACTGATTGGTATGCTGTTCGCTGTAGCTATGCTTACCTATATATGGATCAGCAGTCCGTTTAAAATGTGGACCACCCATCTGGCGATGATCATCCTGATCGGTTGCTGCATTTATTATCTCTACCGGCAGGTCAGGGACTATAACCTGATCAAAGACGAATCTTTGCTGCTTAATAAGCCCGAAGAATACATCGATTATCTGAAAAAATACAAAAGCGACCGCTATATTTTAAATACCCGCAGTTATAGAATCTACACTTTGTTCTTAAGTCTGGGTTTCTTGTTCTATTTTATTGAGATAGCATTCCTGGCATCCATATGGGTGACCGTTATCGGCATTTCCCTGACGGGTGCATGGATCATTTTCTGTTACTTCTTTCTGATGCGACGTTACATCCGTAAAGAAGAAGCGAAATTGGAAGACATGATCGGTAACCTGGAAAGGCTTCAGAAGCAGTTCACGTCTGCAGAGAAGAATTCCTCAAGTAACTAAACAGGTTGCCTGTTAATTCTGCTTTTTTTCCGGCTTTTCGTCCTCTACTTCATTAACGGTAAAACTGTTATTTCGAATTCCGTATTCTAATACCTTTTTGGTTTCAACCGATTTATTACTAGTCTGCTCATCAGTATCTACTATCGGAAATTCGCGATAAAGCTTGTCGTCTTTTACATACAAGGAATCGCCGCCTTTGTACCCTCTTTTGCTTGAACTGCCCAGGTTTGGGAAAGTTATCTTTTGCGCAGATCCGTTTTCAGAGAATTCATAAACATACATCGTGAGATGTGAACCCTCGCCCTCTCCCTGCGCCTGTATGAATAGCTCGGGATTTCCGTCTGAATCCATATCCATATTCCAGACGTCTACCATTTTACCATCCAGCTCACCCGAGATTGAGCGATATTTTAAGTGTGTTGAATCAGATCGCAGGATCATATACCCGCCAACGGACTCTGACCCGCGACCCCAGCTAACCACATCAAGCGTTAGGCCCGGTTTAACCTCCACTGCCTTATGAAACCTAAACGGTGCAGGTAATTGTACAGATTCTGACTTTTGTTCCGTTACCTCGGCAGGTTTGTTAGCAGATGTACAGGAATTAAGTAGGCTGGCTGATAGAAGTATTGCCACAGCTGTTTTAATCATTCTCATTATTTTCAATAATTTAAATAGTATAATATTCTTTCGGGAGATTGAGTTAGTCAAGCTGCACCATAAATCAGTTCTCACTACAGGTGAATACTCAAATCTAAAAAAATAAATCTTCTATGAGTTAGGTTTAGAACTGTAACGGAGCTTGTTACCTAAAAGTTACTCCCACTTTCTTCCCGGTGATATTCTCAAGCATAGGCTTAAATATCAGAATGGTATTCTCCTTTGTTTTCCCAAGGATATCTTGTTCGCGAGCGTTCTCCAGCATCTTCTTCTCCGCGACCTTATAGATACCTTCAACCAGATCTTTCGAATCACTCGGAAACCATACCCCCGAAACATCATAAACCTTTGACCGCTGATGATCCAGCTTGAAGTAACATATTTCAGGCTGTGGTAAATTAATGGTCAGAGAATCTGTACCCTGGTCGATCACATCTTCCTTTTTAACTTTGGTCAAATCAATGCAACCCGCAACTTCACCAACGGCGACAAACAGGATGCGTTTATTTGGCAACAGTGTTCTTATTTCTTGTTGTTCGAGCACATCTTTCATGGAGTACTTAACTAGCTCCAGCTTACCCATCGCCGTTATTTTCTCAATCATCATATCTTCATTTAGCTCCGTACGGGTTATAAAGAATTGCTTCCTGATATAAAAGAACATGAATACCAGGAATAGAATGGTAAAAATGGAGGTAACCAGTAAAATAGTGGCGCGTGTGCGCGAAGATGTTAGCTGCATAAAATTCTTTTAAATGGGAGGGAGCCATTAAATAGCCCCATTACAAATCATCTTATTCCAATGATTCGCGCGGCCAGCATATTTCCCCCTGTAAATATACTCAACCCATCCGGCATCGTAACAAAAACCCGCCTTGGTCAATGCTTACCACATTCTCTTCAACTTTAAGGCATGTGGAAAGCCTTTAAGATGAGCAATAGCTCAAGCAAAACTGTTTAGAACTGAAGAAATCTATTTAATAATTGAAAGTAATATGCTATTTAATTGAAAATTGTCCGACAGAATGCGGTCGTAAGGATCATAATGAAAAGAGACCGCCTTTATGGGCAGTCTCTATATTTACTTCTTATCAGGCGGGCTTTCTTTAGGCTCTTCCTGTTTCTTATCCGTTTCGGATTTATGCTTTCTCAACTTTCCGAAACTTCCCTTGGTTATCTTACCTTTCTTGGTTTTGATATCTCCTTTGCCCATAATCTTAATTTTTACTTTAAGGATTACATATGCATCGATCGAATGTTTTATAAAAGATCAATTTAAGGATCAATAAAAATGGTGTTATACCAACGAATTGTCTGCGCTTACCGGTTGATGTTCCCTCGACGCAAGGTAACGCTCGGCCTCTAAGGCAGCCATACATCCTGTCCCGGCAGCAGTCACGGCTTGCCTGAAGATCTTATCCTGTGCGTCGCCGCATGCAAATACTCCCTCAACATTTGTTTTAGTGCTATCCGGCTGAGTGATTAGATAACCGGTGTCGTCCATATCCAACCAGCCTCTAAAAATTTCAGTGTTGGGATTATGACCTATCGCTACAAAAAACCCGGTAACGGGAATATCCGTTTCAAGGCCGGTTTTATTGTTTACAATCTTTACCGCCGTGACATTCTTTCCATCGCCCAATATTTCTTTCGTTTCCGAATTATAATGAATCACAATGTTGGGAGTCGACAACACGCGATGCTGCATTGCCTTTGAAGCGCGAAACTCGTCACGACGAACCAGCATATGAACGGTTTTACAAAGCTTTGCCAGGTAAGTCGCTTCCTCTGCGGCTGTATCGCCTGCCCCTACTATCGCTACATCCTGCTGCTTAAAGAAAAACCCGTCGCAAACTGCACAAGCAGAAACACCAAAGCCGTTATACTTTTGTTCGCTCTCTAGTCCTAGCCATTTTGCTGAGGCCCCGGTAGCGATAATCACAGTATCAGCGGTAATAGTTTTATTCTCGTCAACAACTACGCGACGCGGCATCGAGCTAAAATCAACAGAAGTAACATAACCGAAACGAACTTCAGTACCGAAACGTTCGGCTTGTTTACGAAGATCTTCCATCATTTCCGGACCCATTATTCCTTCAGGATATCCGGGAAAATTGTCTACATCGGTAGTTTGAGTTAATTGTCCGCCAGGAACTATACCCGTGTACATTACGGGTTTTAAATCCGCACGGGCAGCATAAATTGCGGCAGTGTAACCGGCTGGCCCCGAACCGATGATCAGGCAATGAACATGTTCTGTTTCTTGTAACATTAATTTGCTTTTAGGAAGGCAAATTTAGCTTTTTACAGACGAGATGACAAGGAGATTATGTCAGCCAAATCTATCATTTACGATGACTACATGGTTCGCACTTTGGTTAAGTCGCTAATATGAGTATACCAGTTACATCTAAAGGTGAGAAAAACTGGCACATAAAGCCTGCAAACTAATTCGACAGTATTGTTAAAAATTTAAAGAAATAATATATTTATGTAGGCTACACTCAATATTCACTTAAATTTTTATACGATGAAAAATTTTGAATATCTCCCTTATGTGTTAACGCTGACAATCTTCGCGATCTTAACAAGCTGTAACAGTAAACCGGCTAAAAATACTGCTCAGAATTTGGACACCGCTGACGTAAAGTTTGGCGGCTACCAAACCCAGGAGAAGTTAGGCGAACACATTGTTTTAGTTGCTGGCTGTCATGACTGCCACAGCCCCAAAAAGATGACCCCGCAGGGGCCGGAAATCGATTTTTCTTTAGCGCTATCTGGCCATCCTTCCCAGTTACCTGCACCTGAGGTAAACAGAAAAGAAATGGAAAGCAAGGGATATGTGGTAACCCAGACACTAACTGCCTGGACAGGCCCATGGGGAGTATCATTCGCTGCTAATTTAACACCTGATGAAACCGGTTTAAAGAATTGGGAAGAGAGTAACTTTATGAATGTGTTGCGCAAAGGTAAACACAAAGGCATCGAAACAGAACGCTCAATATTGCCCCCGATGCCATGGCAGATGTACAAGAATATGACCGATGATGAGATTAAAGCTGTGTTCGCTTATCTGAAATCAATAAAGCCGATTAAAAATATTGTACCGCAACCACTGCCGCCAGTTAGCGCCACACCATAAATTGGTGATGGCCGCTATAGTGTAAATTTGCTGGCGTCGACACCAAACTTATTCAAGAAATCAACACCTTCATCCGAGCTGAGGCCTTTATATTCCGCATAAGAGTTAAGGTAGAATACTTTCTTTATACCCGATGAGTAAATGATTCTGGCACAGGGAAGACAGGGCGAAAGGGTGATGTACAATGTCGCCCCTTCGAGGCTGGCTCCGTTCTTAACTGCATATAAGATGGCGTTCTCCTCTGCATGGAGGGCAAGCGAACAGCTATTCTTAGAGTCCCTCGGACAGCCTGTCTCAGGCCACTCCTCGTCGCAGTTATGAGTACCCGCAGGCGGACCGTTGTACCCAATGGAAATTATCCGGGTATCCTTCGATAAAACAGCACCGACCTGAGCCTTAACGCAATGCGAGCGCTGGGCCAGGTCGGTGGCTAGCTTCATAAATATTTGATCAAAACTGGGTTTCACAATTATTAATGAGCTCCTTCGGCTTCAATTTTGTTTACGTCAATTCCTTGCTTTTTCAGCACTTGGCTAACTTTCCATGCAAAGAAGACCAGGTAGGCAAAACAAATAACCGGAACTATGTACGATGCATGAATTCCGCTTGTATCGGCTAAAATACCTTGTACCGGCGGAATAATAGCACCTCCTAAAATCATCATAATCAAAAATGAAGATCCCTGACTCGTGTATTTTCCTAAACCTGTAATAGCAAGGGAAAATATACTTGGCCACATAATCGAGCAGCACAAACCACCGCTTAAAAACGCGAATACAGCGAGTTTACCCGTTGTCATTAATCCGATAATCATGGCAATCATTCCAAGAACACCGAAAGTAGCGAGGGTTTTAGCAGGCTTTTCCTGACTGTAGAAGAAACCAACGATTAAAATAGCCACACAGATAGCGTAGATATAAAACTGGCTTACTGGTGATCCGTTTAAGTGGTTGAAAAACAAGATCAATGCAAATGCAAAGAATGGAACCACTACCGTTAATATTCTTTTAGTGTTTTTAGCCAGGTTAAAAGCACTAATGGCTCCAGTCCAGCGACCAATCATTAAACTTCCCCAATACAATGATATAAAGGGAGCAATAACAGATTCTTCATAGCCTCCAAACTCAGGCAATTTCAATAACGCTCCCATATTACTTTGGATGCTAACTTCGACACCCACGTAAGTAAAGATGGCCAGCATTCCCAGGATAAGTTGTGGATACTGCATGGCTCCCCAGCCGTCTCCATCTTTTCCTGCAGACTGCAGCGATAATAATAGCGTTAAAACGATGATGGCCAACGAAGCATAAACAAAAATTGTCTTGCTCAGACCGGTTAAATCGGTTAGAGGGGCGGAAGCCAGGATCAACAGAAAAGCCACAAAAATGACAAACAATGGAATATTTGTTTTGCTGCTTGTTTCAATTTTCTCATCACTGGTTACCTTAGGCAGATTAGAGATTCCAAAAAATATGGCCACGGCAACGAATAGCCCGGCCAGAATATAATACACCATTTTAACTGATGCTATTTCTACTGCCTGGGGCTCTACACTGCTGGCAGTGCCAAATAATACAATACTTACAATGATAGGTCCAAGTAAAGTTCCGAAGTTATTTACCCCTCCCGCAAGGTTAAGCCGGTTTGCACCTGTTTGTGGCGTTCCCAAGGCTACCGCAAATGGATTAGCAGCAGTTTGTTGCAATGAGAATCCTATAGCAATAAAAAAGAAAGAGGTTAGAATAAAGCCAAACGAGCCTGAATCAATCGCAGGGATCATTGACAAAGCGCCCGCTGCAGAAAGCATCAAGCCCACTATGATACCGTTCTTATAGCCCATCTTATTCAAGATGTCCACTTTACTGATCTTGGATGCAAAAAACAATATTAACGACCCGATGAAGTATCCCCCATAGAAGGTAAAATCAATTAACTGCGATTCAAACTGGGTTAAATCAAAGTGAGTTTTACAAAATGGAATAAAAATACCATTACTTGCTGCTACGAAGCCCCAGAAAAAAAACACTGTAATAAGTGTGTAAAGGGCTGAGCCATAACTTTTTTGGTCGTTCTGGGTCATTTGGTCAAGGTTTATTTTAATTTTTATCTAACATAAACCAAAAAAATGAGACTAAATAAACTTTTAATTATTTAGCTATGGAGGGTATAAAAGTTGTTATACTTAAAGCTTAAAGTTGCATATTCGCAATTGTTGAGACTAAAAAGACGATGCTCGAATCAATAATATCAGGAATTGGATTAGGAGTGGTACTTTCATTTTTAACCGGGCCGGTGTTTTTCGCACTTATAAAAACCAGCATCGAAAAAGGCTTTTACGCCGGCGTGTCACTTGCAGGGGGTGTTCTAACCAGCGATATTTTTTACGTAGCACTTACCATTTACGGCTCGTCATTTTTGGCCTTAGAGAATAAGTATCGTCTTTATATTGGTATTACGGGAAGCACTATCCTGTTGTCTATTGGTATTTACTACCTCTTAAAGAAAGTAAAGATCAATTACCAAAACACCACGTCAAAAAGACACAACACCGGGTATTTCCTGAAAGGTTTTTTGATGTGTATTTTCAATCCGGCCATCCTGTTGTACTGGGTCAGCGTTACCAGCGGAGTAATCTCGGTAGCCGGAGAATTCAAGGCTGCAGATATCGTTCCATTTTACAGTGCCATTCTGATTACTCAATTCAGTATGGATGTGGTTAAGGCATACTATGCTAACAAGTTGCGCTATCGCATAAAGGAAAAGACCATCCTGCACCTCAATCAAATTGCAGGTGTACTGATCATTATCTTCGCCCTGCGTTTAATCTACAACCTCGCCACGGGACACTCACTTATTAATTAAGAATTCTGAATTAAGAATCATTAAGTCTTTCAAATTCCTAATTCTTTAATTCTTTAATTCTTAATTCCCTCCTCTAGTATGCTCTCTCATTTTTCCCTTCAACCCAGTTCATAAAAGCGCGGTTTACTACTTTATTCCCCCCCTCAGTTGGATAATTTCCTGAGAAATACCAGTCGCCTAAATGACCAGGACAAGCTTTGTGTAAATTGTCGAGGGTTTGGTAGATCACATCTACCTTGGATTTAACTTCCTTAGGCGTTATGATCTGCGCAATTTTATCGGATATCTGCTGATCTGTAAAAGGATCATAAATGGCTTTTACGTAATTCTGAACTTCTCCTTTTTCGAGATACTGAGTTGCCACGCACTTCTGATAGGTCGTTTTAATAACATGCTCCAGACCGTTTTCTTTTAATAAGACGATAGCTGCTTCAAAAGCCACAAACTCACCCATCCGTGACATATCAATCCCGTAACAATCAGGATAACGAATCTGGGGAGCTGAAGAAACCACAATAATACGTTTAGGACCTAATCGGTCCAGAATCTTTAAAATGCTTTGCTTAAGAGTCGTCCCACGTACAATTGAGTCATCTAAAACAACCAGTGTATCAGTACCGGCTTGCACTACCCCGTAAGTAGTATCATAAACGTGCGCCACCATATCCTGCCTGTCCGCATCCTGGGTAATAAATGTGCGAAGCTTAGCATCCTTTATAGCGATCTTTTCAAATCTTGGATTAATACTCAGAACACTATCCAATTCTGCATCTGTAATTTTATCCTCCCGGTTTAAAAGGGCCTCTTTCTGAAAACACCTTACATATTTATTGATTCCCTCTACCAACCCATAAAACGCTATTTCAGCAGTGTTGGGAATATATGAGAAAACGGTATTTTTAAGGTCGCGGTTAACCGATTCTAACAACTGACCGCATAATAAACGACCTAATTCCTTACGTTCCTTGTAGATAGATGCATCACTCCCCCGTGAAAAATAGATCCGCTCAAAAGAGCATGATTTCTGTACATCAGGCTCCCGAAATTGCTCCTCGGTAATAGTACCATCCTTTTTGATGATCAGCGCATGACCTGGCTTTATTTCTTTTATACTCTCTATAGGAACATTTAGGGCAGTTTGAATAGCTGGTCTTTCTGAAGTCACAACCACTATCTCATCGTCTATGTAGTAAAAGGCTGGACGTATTCCTGCCGGATCACGCATTACGAATGCATCACCATGACCGAATATGCCGCTTATAGTATATCCTCCATCCCAGGTCTTAGCTGACCGTCGTAGAATAGTGGCGACATCCAGGCGGGAAGCTATTTCCTGACTAATCTGAGCATTAGATAATCCTTCCTGTTTTAAGGTATCAAACAGTTCCTGATTTTCGGAGTCGAGGAAGTGTCCTATCTTTTCAAGAACAGTTACAGTATCGGCTCTTTCCTTTGGATGCTGACCGAGCTCGAATAATTGCTCAAGCAACTCATCCACGTTCGTCATGTTGAAGTTTCCGGAAATAACCAGGTTACGGGTCATCCAGTTGTTCTGGCGTAAAAAAGGATGGCAGCTTTCAATACTATTCTTACCGTGGGTGCCATATCGTAAATGCCCCATTAGTACCTCCCCGGTGAAACTGATGTGCTCTTTAAGCCATTTAGTATCTTGCAGAAGATGCGGATTGGTACTCTGGATATCTGCAAACTTGTTCTGCACATACTCGAAAATTTCAGAAACAGCTTTAGCTCCGGTAGCACGGTACCTGCTGATATACCGGTTTCCAGGTTTTACATCAAGTTTAATGGTAGCTATACCAGCTCCGTCCTGTCCACGGTTATGCTGCTTTTCCATTAATAAATAAAGCTTATTTAACCCGTATAAGGCAGTGCCATATTTTTCCTGATAGTAAGAGAGAGGTTTTAAAAGGCGGATAAGAACTACACCGCATTCGTGTTTTATTTGTTCGCTCATAGCTGGTTATGAGCGGGCAAAATTACGCTTTTAGAATTGTAATGACTACACTTTTGAAGTTAAAACATTTTATGTTAAGCACTACCTTATTATTTGACAATACCTTACCAGACAGCTAGATCGTCAACTGCCTTTCAAATTACTTGATGCTGAAGGTTTATTTTCTCACCAAAGAAGAGACGGGTACTCTTTTCAAAGGATCTAGTATAATCTGAGACATAGAAGCGGTGTCCTTCGTGGCCATTGCTATTGGTAATCCCCATCCTCTCCAATTCATCCTTTACATATTTTGCTACGATTTCCGCCGTGTTGATGATATCAACTTTACCATCATAATAATCGTAGATTTCCTGTTTTATCAGAGGGTAATGGGTGCATGCCAGAACGAGGCTATCAATTTCTTTAAGTTTGGGAGATGATAAATACTCCTGAATCACAGTATGACTTATGTTATTATTAAAATACCCTTCCTCAATCATTGGAGCTAATAAGGGAGTGGCAAGCGAAAAGACACTTATACCCGGATCAATGGCGGCAATTTTGCTGGCATAGATTCCCGATTGAATTGTGGACTTCGTTCCTATAACTCCCACCCGATGATGTTTACTCCCCCGCACAAGTTCCTGAATAACAGGATCAATCACATTTACAATCGGAACTTGATCGCCAATATCATCAACCAGCGCCTGGTAACCATGTGAGGATGCGGTATTGCAGGCTATCACAATCATCTTACAGTTTTGGCTTAATAGAAACCGCCCAATGTTTAGGCAATAGCCTTTGATGGCTTCCGGAGATTTATCTCCGTAAGGTAAATGGGCAGTATCGCCGAAATATATTAACTGTTCATCAGGAAGTATTCTGTGGATTGCCCCGGCAACCGTCAGACCTCCTATACCTGAATCAAAAATCCCGATAGGCAATGCTGAATTCATGCAGATAATTAATTTAGCCTGAAAAGGTAGGTAAAAAGCTTAACACAAAAAAAATGCGAAACAATCTCTGTTTCGCATTTTACTTTGAAATATTAATAATATTTACTTTTTAGGAGCAGCTGCGGCAGCAGAAATCCCCAGTTTGGTTTTAACAGCTGCAAGCATATCATCACCACCGTCAAAGTAAACTACTCCAGGCTGAGAGATATCAAATACATAAGCGTATCCTTTTTCTTTAGCAACAACTTTAACTGCTTCTTCAGCCTTTTTAAATACCGGCTGATAAAGTTCAGTACGTTTAGCCTGTAACTCTTCCTCTGACTTTTGCTGAGATTCGCCTAACCTCTTCTCCATATCCTGAATTTCGGTAGCCAATGTTTGCAACTCTTTAGAAACAGTTTCTTTATTTGCTTCGCTTATTGTTTTAGCTTTTTCCTGGTAAACAGTGATTTTCTTTTGACGCTCGGCATCCATCTTCTCAAGGGTAGATTGCTTTGCTTTTGCAAAGGTCTGGAAAGAAGCATCAGCAGTTTTCATCTCTGGCATTGCCTGCAATAGATCTGCTGAATTAATATGACCCAGTTTCTGCTGGGCATTAACCGCATTCCCTGCAAATAATAATCCTACCGCAACTACGGCTACTTTCATAATACTTTTCATTTCTATTCTATTTGGTTTTTGTGGTTTACGATTATAATAAGAATTTGCTATTTAACAAATACCCCTGGTTTATATCCCAGTCGGGTAACAACGTCGTTACTTTTATCTAAACGCGGACTAGCGTACAATAGCATAATTTCACTGTTTTTGTCAAATATCATATCCAATTGCTGTGCATCAGCCACAGCCTGTACAGCTTTAGACACTTTATCCTGAATAGGTTTAATCAGTCTGGTCCGCTGTTGAAATAATTCTCCTTCGAAGCCAAATTTCACCCTCTGAAACTCTTTAGCCTCCTTCTCCTTCTCGATAATTTCGTTCTCACGACGCTTACGCATTTCCTCAGTTAATAAAACCTGATCGGCCTGGTAAGTCTTGTACAATTTTTCTATGTCAGCAAAGCGAGTATCCACTTCTTGCTGCCACTGTCCTGATAATGCATCTAACTGCTTTTGGGCAGCGTTGTACTCTGGTATGTGTTTCAGGATATAATCGCTGTCTACATAAGCAAAGCGCTGGGCGAAGGCCCCTAAAGTCATTACAAAGGCAAATACTGCCGTCAGAATTAATTTCTTCATGTTGCTTAGATAAATATTAATTAAAGCCTCCGCTTAAGGATTGCGCTATACTAAAATGAAACTGACCCTTGTTGGCGTCTGGAGATCCGGGAATGCTGTCGAAACCATAACCGTAATCAATGCCCAGAAGACCAAAGATAGGCAGGAAGACTCTCGCGCCTACACCGACAGAGCGGCGAATGTTGAAAGGAGCAAACTCTTTGAAACTATTCCAAGTATTACCTCCTTCGGCAAAAGCGAGTACGAAAACTGTAGCTTGCTGATTTAGAGTAACCGGATGTCTTAACTCTAATATGTATTTGTTAAAAATAGGGCTACCTGAGTTCTGCGCAATGGCAGGATCTGAGCCGATTGGAATAACTGAGTTGTTTGTATAACCACGCATCGCAATAACTTCAGATCCCTGAAGGAAATCAAATCCCTGCATTCCATCTCCACCTAATTTGAATCGCTCAAATGCCGACTGACCAACCGCTTTATTGTAGGATCCGAGGAATCCAAACTGGGCCTGTGCTTTTAACACGAGCTTACCAACAACGCTGGTAAACCATTGCGACTCAAACTTAGTTTTAAAATACTCTGTGTAGCGATATTTGTCCTTATCTGTTGCTGTAAGATAGTTAGTATTGTTAAATAGAGAATATGGTGGCGTTGCCTGCATCGTTAACTTAAGGTTTGATCCGGAAGTTGGATAGATAGGCGACCCTCCCAACGAGTTCCTGCTAAATTCCTGAGTTAAGTTAAAGTTGTAGGCCGTTCCGTTCGAGAAAAGAAAACCACTGTAATTATTTAACTGATACTGCTGGAAGTTCAATGAAGTGCTGGTCTGAAAATAATCATCAGGCCATTTTAAACGCTGCCCTAAGGAAAAGGTAATACCATTAAGACGAATCCTCTGAAGGCCAGGATCGGTTTTTGAGAAACCGTTTGACTGCAACGACGTGAAAGCGCTGATTCCAAAATAAATCGGTTTCTTACCGCCTAACCATGGCTCAGAAAACGAAAAGCTATAGGACTGGTAAAACTTACCGTTAGTTTGTCCACGAATACTTAATTTCTGACCATCGCCTCTTGGAAGTGGCTTCCATTCCTTCAGGTTGAAGAGATTACGGGCCGAGAAGTTATTGAACGTTAGACCCAAAGTACCAACAATACGCCCACCACCGAAGCCACCGGAAAGCTCAATCTGGTCAGATGGTTTTTCAACGACATTATATTCAATATCCACCGTCCCCTCATTCGGATTTATGTTAATTGGTTTTGGTTCAGTCTTCTGATCATCAAAATTACCTAGCTGAGCAATTTCTCTTGTACTACGCACAATATCCTCTTTGGAAAACTTCTGGCCCGGTTTAGTACGTATTTCACGTAAAACCACCTTGTCATTGGTTACCTCATTACCTTTTAAAATAATCTTATTGATAGTATATTGAGGTCCCTCATAGAGCCGTATCTCAAGATTGATCGAGTCGCCATAAACCTTGGTTTGCACCGGATCAGCATTGAACGTCAGATAGCCATCATTTAAGTATAATGAGCTAATATCTTCTCCTGTGGCTGTCGGACCGCTTAATTTTTTATTTAGCTTTTCTTCACTAAAGACTTCACCTTTTTTAATGGCCAATAACCTGTTTAAAATCTCTGTAGAATATTTTGCATTCCCGGCCCAGGTAATATCACCAAAATAATATTTTGGACCCTCATATAATTTAATATTGATGTTAACAGACTTGTCATCATGTCGGGAAATAGAATCACTGATGATTTCCGCGTCACGATAACCTTTATCGTGCATTTTTGAGATCAGCGCAAGCTTATCTTCTTCGTATTTGTCCTGTAGAAACTTGCCCGGACCGAAGACTTTGTAGAAAGCCTTTTCCTTAGTTTTCTTCAAAAACTTCTTCAGCTGCTTGTCCTTGAAGTCTTTATTCCCTTCAAATTCTATTGAATTTACCTTAACCTTCTCCTTCTTATCTACAGTAACTGTGAGGATCATATTATTCGCCTCAGATGAATCCTTACGTTGAACGATCGCAACATCGGTATTCAAATACCCTTTCTCGGTGAAGTGCTTTTTGATGATATCCGTAGTAGTTTTCAATAAGTTCTCATTGACCACCTTGCCGGTTTTATCATTCAGTTTTTCTCTTATATCTTCTGTTTCGCTCTTACGCAGTCCCCGAAGATCAATACGGGTAAGCCTTGGCCGCTCAACTACTTCGATGTCAAAAAAGATAGAATCTCCTCTGATTTCAGAGATATTCAATTGCACGTCATCAAATAACCCCTGCGCCCATAGGTTTTTAATTGCATTCGATGTTGCCTCTCCAGGTACGATGATACGATCACCCTTATTAAGTTTAGCGATCGTAATCAGGACATCCTTTTCTAAAAACTGAACGCCGCTAATAGTAGTGTTTCCAATAACATATTCTTTGGGATTCAAATAGCTCACCTCCTCATTTCCCGCAGGCTTTAACGTGGAAGTTGGATTGGTTCGACCAAATTGAGCCATTGCAGAAGTACCGGAGATAAGAAAAAATATGATGATTAGAAAACGGTTCATTTTGTGGATTTAACGGTGCTAAAATAACTCAATGAGTTGTTAAAAAGTGTTAAAAGTATAAATTAGTTAAGTACGGCCCCTTTGCTGACCTCACTCCTCAATAAAAAATTAAAGTTTGTTTGCAATAATTGAGCTTTAAAATTTAAAAGCTTTGTTGAAGCTGTTCACTCGTTTTGCCAAAGCGACGTTCGCGTTTCTGAAAATCAATTATCGCCTCGTATAGGTCTTCCCGTCTGAAGTCAGGCCATAGCTTTGCAGTAAAGTACAATTCGGCGTAAGCAAGTTGCCATAAAAGATAGTTGCTAATGCGGTATTCTCCACTTGTGCGGATCATTAGTTCGGGGTCAGGAATGCCAGATGTAGTTAAGCGACTCGCAAAAGTTTCTTCATTTATATCCTCGGGATCTAGCCTGCCTTCTTTTACTTCAATAGCTAGGGATCGGGCAGCCTGGGTGATTTCCCAACGCGAACTATAACTTAAAGCGAGTGTTAAAGTGCAATTATTGTTTCCTGAAGTTTTCTGAATAGTCTCTTGCAATTGTTTATAGCATTTAGGCGGCAAGGATTGCAAATCACCAATGGCGTTTAATTTAACGCCATTTTCCATCAAGGTTTTAGTCTCTCTATTAATTGTTGCAACCAGCAATTCCATCAAAGCAAATACCTCCAGCTTTGGACGATTCCAGTTTTCGGTCGAGAAGGCATATAAAGTTATAAACGGAATTCCGGCTTTAACGGCCCCTTCAACGGTATCGCGAACAGAAATAACTCCACTCTGATGGCCGAAAACACGCATTTTACCATGTTCCTTTGCCCAGCGGCCGTTTCCATCCATAATAATTGCCACATGCTTTGGCAACCTGTTGATGTCAATTTGTTCGAGTAAACTCATTAAAAGTTAAAACCTAAAAATCTTTTGTTTGTTATCCAGAACTTCTGAATTTCAGTTTGCAAAGGTAGAACTTACTTTGCATTAATTTATTGTACTGGATGGTTTTGATTCCAAAAGTCTCCTGTTCACAGTTTTGTAACTAAAACATCGGGCATTTTAATGAGACGAATGTATAGGTGAGGCTAATGCCCGTAAACATATAAGTATCTCTTTTTCTGAAATCCCCGCGTTGTACTCCTGCCCGGCCCATTCGAGGCTCGGGTGAAGGATCAGACAAAACTGCATCAATTTCAGTATTATATCCAGGAATACCAAAATAAGAAGGATATACACCACTCACGTCATCAAGAAAGTCGGTAAATGCCGTGCGATACCCAACTTCGCCGATGAGATTCCAGTTCCCCGAAATATTATACTTTAATCCGACACCGTAAGGAACACTTAGCGCATGTCTTTTATACCTGTCAGACAAGGATTCTCCCTCTGTTATATAATCATGCAGCAAATATTCCTCCCCCGCATATATTGTTTTTGGATTAAAGAGAACACCGCCAATACCTGTAAAAAGGTATGGAGTTGCCTTGCGGGTGCCATTTCCGGGTAAACTTCCAGGGAAGTAATTAAAGAAGTTAAATTCAGCTTGCAGAGAAACCTCGGTAACCTTCGAAAAGAAATCTATGTTACGTGCACGTTGATATTCATTGTTTGCGTCCCGATCTTCTGCCGCAATTTTGCCATGCATCACATTTAGTTTCAAAGCCCAATAACCATCAAGGTTACGTTTTACCTGGCCTCCAAAAGCAAGATTGTTTACTTTGTAAGGTTTTGTAGGATTTATATCACCCATGTAACCAGAACCGCCAACAAACCCACCGATCTCCCATGTCTGAGCTGATGTCTTAAAAATTGTTAAAAGGAGAATTGCAATTAAAACCGGTAGACGCATTTATTTGGAATTGGACAAGTTTCGATTAATAGTTTCTGGCATCAATTCCCCATAATAATTTATTTCTCAGTGTGTTGAGATAACTCTCATTATTTAACCGGATCAAGTTAATTGAGAAGTCGGCCTTTTTAACAGTCACCCTAATTGATGTATCAATAACTTCTGTACGCGAATCGCAAGTAAGCAGATATTTAGAACTGCGCCCTTCGATTTCAAAAGATAACTTATTGGTATCTGACAGAACTATTGGTCTAACGTTTAAGTTGTGCGGAGAAATAGGTGTAACCACCATATTTCCCGAACGCGGAAAAATAATCGGTCCACCGCAACTAAGCGAATATGCAGTTGAGCCGGTCGGAGTAGCCAGAATAAGTCCGTCAGCCCAATAAGAGTTTAAGAAATCACCATTCAGATAAGCATGGATGATCATCATCGCAGAGGTATCACGTTTATGAATAGTTATATCATTAAGCGCAAAGTTCTCATCACCAAAAAGATTACCCTCTGACTCGATCGTTAGCAAAGCACGCGCATCAAGCGTAAAATCTTTCTTAAAAAGCGAGTTTATTGCTGATTGAATATCATTTTTATTAATACTTGCCAGGAATCCCAAACGGCCGAAATTGATGCCAATAATAGGAATAAGTGAATTCCGAACAATGGAAACAGCATCCAGCATTGTTCCGTCACCTCCCAGGCTGATCACTACATCAACCTTACTCTCCAGCAACTCCTGGTGATTACTAAAAAGATGAAATTTTCGGGGAAAGAAGACCTTACCGGAAATGAACTGATTATACTTATCAAATATATAAGGCTCTATATCGCATTTCGCCAAACTATCAAAAACCTGTTGTACATATGGAAGAACTGAATTATTGAATTGCCTGCCGTAGATTGCGATCTTCATGAAGGGGAATTAGATATCAAGGTAATTCATTAGCTGATCATAACGATCCTGAGATCCTTCATCCGATTTTTGATCATTAAAGGTAGCTATCACAACATAATCATACCTTAGAAAAGAAGCCACAATAGCAGAGGTCTTCGTTCGGTTCAATTTAAGTGTCAATTCTAGCTTTGTAGAATCTGGGAACGCCCTGACATATGAGCTAAGGATCTGAGCATTTTCTGATTCGACAATCTGCGCAACATGGGCAAGCGAATTATCTCGGTTACTGATTTCCAGTACGATGATAGTACCCGGCTCTTTAATGGCCATAAGAGTGGCAAAATATTCTGTTATCGTACCTAACGATACCACTCCAAGATATTCTTTATCGCGATTTAAAACAGGTACCAGACTCAAATGCAATTCATTAATTAATTTAATCACATCATAAACGTGCTGATCTTCGTAAACCCAATAGTTACACAAGCTTAGGCTCAGACTTCCAATTTCGGTACTATAGTCAGACACTTCAATCAAATCTTCCTCACAGATCAAACCTAATATCTGTTTCTCGTTTACAATCGGGAGATGGTATACACGAAATTCAGCCATCCTGTCAAGCACTTTCTGAACGTTATCAGAAGTTTTCAGTGGTGGTATCGCATCAGATATTAAATCGTGGGCTAACATAAGCGTCAGTTTTTAATCCGATCTAAAAATTTCCTTAAAGCAATATTAAACTCTGCAGGTCTTTCCATCATAGGTGCGTGGCCGCATTTATCGAGCCAGTTTAACTCAGAATTGGGCAGTATCTCGTGGAATTCCTTTGCAACTCCCGGTGGCGTTACTTTATCCTGCAGTCCCCAGATCAAACAAACCGGAACTGTAATCTTGTAGAGGTCCTTAGACATGTTATGACGAATAGCAGATTTAGCAATGGCCAGTATCCGGATCACCTTATGACGGTCATTGACCGAAGCGAAAACATCATCTACCAACTCCTTGGTTGCCGTTGCCGGATCATAAAAGGTAAATTCAACCTTCTCACGAATGAAATCATAGCTCTCGCGACGTGGAAATGAACCACCAAAGGCATTCTCATAAAGGCCGGAACTTCCTGTAAGAACAAGTGCCTTCACATCATCAGGATGTGCCAGCGTATAGATCAGGCCAATATGTCCGCCTAAGGAATTGCCTAATAAAGTGATATCCTTTAGCTCTTTATATTTTACAAATTTATGAACAAATTTTGCCAGACTTTTTACTCCGGTAGTTAGCAATGGTAAATCATATAGCGGCAACATGGGAATGATCACCCGGTATTCGCTTTTAAATTCATTCACCACATCTTCCCAGTTACTTAGAGCTCCCATCAATCCATGAAGTAATAATAACACTTCGCCCTGTCCCTCTTCAACGTATCTAAAACCTTTTTCTTCTTTTATTGCGAACTCCATAGAATCATTTGAGCATAGTGTGTATTGGTTGCTAAGATAGAAGTCTGATTGCGAAATCAGTACGAAAACTTAATTTAATGCTAATAAAAATAAGATTTTCCGGACAATTAACAGCTTCCTACAACCCTGCAAGAAGTTCTTTAACCACTTCAGAAATGCTTTTACCATCGGCCTTCCCCGCGAGTTCCTTGTTAACAACTCCCATAACCTTACCCATATCCTTTGCGCCGGCTGCACCGGTACGGGCTATAGCATCCTGAACGTGACTCTTGATAGCATCGCGGTCCATCTGCTTTGGAAGGTAAGCTTCAATCACTTCTAATTCCTCCAATTCAATCTGTCGAAGATCAGGGCGATTTTGCGTAGAATAAATATCTGCCGACTCTTTGCGTTGTTTAACAAGCCTTTGCAAAACCTTAACTTCAGCATCCTCTGCCAAAGTTTCACTGGCGCCCTTCTCCGTTTTGGCGTTCAACAGCGCCGCTTTTATTGCTCTTAATCCCCGAAGACGAACAGTGTCTTTCGCAAGCATAGCAGTTTTAATATCCTGATCAATTGTTTGTTGTAGCATCTTTATTAATTGAGAATTATGAATTAAGAATTATGATTATGAAAAAGAACTTAGTAATACGTGATACTTGATAACTGATAACTGACATCTAATACCTGATACCTAATACCTGATACCTGATACCTAATACCTACCCCTTTATCAAATGACTCGTATTAGCCTGGGCAGTTGGCATAACCAGCATATCGTTAATATTTACATGGGCCGGACGACTAGCCGCAAACCAGATGGTTTCTGCGATGTCCCTTGCATGTAACGGCTCATATCCTTCATACACTTTCTCAGCCCTGCTCTTGTCCCCTTTAAACCTTACCTCAGAAAATTCAGTATCCACAGCACCAGGATGAATACCGGTGACTTTGATTCCATAAGGCAGCAAATCTATTCGCATCGCTTTATTGAGGGAATCAACAGCATGTTTGGTGGCGCAATAAACATTTCCGTTTAAATATGTTTCCTTTCCGGCGATAGAGCCAATGTTGACAATATGCCCCCTCTTACGGCTAACCATCCACGGTGACACCGTTCTGGTAACATACAAGAGTCCCTTAACATTCGTATCGATCATCGTATCCCAGTCATCCGTTTGGCCCTCGTGTATCGGATCAAGTCCCTGGCTCAGGCCTGCGTTGTTCACCAGTATGTCCACCTCTTTCCAGTCGGTGGGAAGGTCATTAAGTTTCAGGACATCTGCTTTGTTCCGCACATCTGCTATTACCGTTTTAACGCGAATCTTAAATTCTTTGCTTAGCCGCTCAGCCAGCGTATTCAATTTTTCTTCCCGGCGGGCTAATAGAATTAGATCGTATCCATTTTCCGCAAACAAAACAGAACAGGCCTCACCTATTCCCGCAGTAGCACCTGTAATAAGGGCAATTTTTGACATAATCGAGATTTCAAGGTCGAAATTAACAAACCTCACGCCTTTAATAAAGATTAAAGTGCTTTTTCTGTTATTCGAAGTAAAGACTAAACTGAAGATTTCGGAGGAAAAGCTTATCAACCGGTCCGGAATAAGGATGATCCTCAGGATTTAAAACACTCTTAAAGGAATTAGCAAGCTTTAACTCTGGTGAGAGTTTAAAAAACTCGAAGTAAAGGTCGAAACCAACCCCGGCTTCATACCATAATACATTTCGGGTATTCTTAACTAATTTTTCAGTCCAGATCTTATCGATATCGTTAGTCTTCTTTTTTGATACGATATCTACAGAGTATTTAGCGCCTGCTAAAAAGTACGCCCTGAAATTCTTGCGACGATCGGACTTGATCTTTATTCCCAACGGAAAATCCACAAGGGTAGACTGCACTTTTTGCTGCACAAAATCTTCCGGCGAACCATACGTATAATCGATAAGGCGGTCTGAAAATACCAAACCAGGAGTAAAACGGATATCTGCGTTTTTGCCGAGGCGATAATTGCTCACGAATCCTAACCCGAAGCCGGGAGAAACCGGAGAACTAATGCTGTATAATGGTGGCTTATTGTCTATTCCGTCGGGATCAGGGAAAATTTCCCGCCAGTTAGACTTTTTCATCACCTTGTATTCCGATGAAATGTATTGAAAAGTGAAGCCAAAATGAAAGGGTTCATCATCAACGCCACCACCCCAGCTCTGCTGTGCAAAAGTACTAGTACTGAAAACTATAATAAAGAAAGACAGCAGACTGAATTTTTTCGTCATTTAACTCCGGTGTATATAGAACAGATCCCAAACATAAGCGGTCTTGCCTTGGTACCGGCAAAGCCTGCATTTTGCATTCTTAACCTAAAGTCCTCACCATCAGGGAAAGCGGCAACTGATTCTGGCAGGTAGGTGTATGCAGTGGAATCCTTAGAAAAAACCCTGCCAATAGTTGGAGTAATATATTTGAAGTAAAAATTATAGCCCTGCTTTACAGGAAATACCCGGGGTTTCGAAAACTCTAAAACAACCAACTTTCCACCAGGCTTTAGTACGCGAAACATATCACTAAGTCCCTTATCAAGGTTCTCGAAATTGCGCACACCAAAAGCAACGGTGATCGCATCGAATGTGTTATCCTCAAATAAGAGCTTTTCCGAATCTCCTAAACGCACTTCAAAAACATCCTGAAGGTTTCGCTTTTGAATTTTCTGACGGGCAACATCAAGCATACCCTGAGAAATATCAACTCCAATGATCTTCGCGGGTTTCAAGATTTGTAAAGCTTCAAAAGCAAAATCGCCAGTACCTGTAGCAACATCCAGCATGTACTGAGGCTTAATGTCCTGCAGTTCGCGAATTGCTTTTTTACGCCAGATCACATCTATCCCCATAGACATAAAATGATTCAGAAAATCATAGGTGCCCGAAATATTGTTGAACATATCGGCAACCTGCTCTTTTTTTGTAGCCTGTGAATTGCTATAGGGAGTAATTTGTTTAGACATAGAGCGGGTAAAGATAGTTAATTTGATAAACTGAGTAGCCCCTGGATCCCTTGATGACTAAAACTTTGAATACTTGACGCTGGTTTGATCAACACGTTAAACAGCACCACTAATTCAAAGAAAACTCTGCAAAGCAAGTTAGCTGATTTACAATAGAAATTGTAAAAGACAGATATCATTCCTGTTCTGTGAAACTCTTTCCTCCTATTTGGACTTGTTTATGAGCTAAAACTGAACAATATTTAATCAACCACTATTAATTCACTTTTAGGATAACTCAATTTCCAATAAGTTTGTCTTGTAAGAATTCGGAAATTATAAGTTACAAGACCTTGTTTCCACAAAATATTTAACGGCGTGATGCGTGTTCGCTAATCGCTTAATGTTCAAAACTTAGCACTAATAGGCCAAAATTTATAACTTAAAAGTACCTTTGCCCTAATGATTATTAAAAGCGCAGAGTTTCAATGCAGTAATACCCGTACCGAAAGGTTACCGCCGCCTCTATTGCCGGAGTACGCCTTTATCGGACGATCCAATGTCGGCAAATCGTCACTGATAAATATGCTGGTGCAAAAGAAGGGGCTTGCAAAGACGTCTCAAACACCTGGTAAAACACAACTTATTAACCACTTTCTGATCAATGAGAATTGGCAGTTGGTCGATCTACCAGGATATGGCTACGCTAAAACGTCGCGGAGCAACCGCAGCGACTGGGAAAAATTTATCCGCTACTATCTCCGTAATCGTGAAAATCTTCAATGTGTTTTTACACTAATTGACAGCAGACTGACGCCACAGAAATTAGATCTTGAATTCTGTTCATGGCTTGGAGAGAACGGAATTCCCTTTGTGCTGGTCTTCACCAAAGCTGATAAGCAATCAAAGGTAAAATCAGACCAGAATATGGCCAAGTTTAAAAAAGCCATTCTTGAGTTGTTCGAAGAGGCTCCTCCGCAATTCATTACTTCTGCCGAAACAGATGAAGGCCGGGATGAAGTACTCGCTTTTATTGATGATCTAAACAAGAAGTTTCAAAAGTTAGAAAAGATTTAAGAGAATTAGGAATTAGGAATTAAGATCAACCACTTAGATTTCAACTCACTTCTTAAATCTCAAATCTCATATCTCCAATCTATCCAATCTAATATCTCAAATCTCATATTTCAAATCTCCAAATGAAGAAATATTTTTCGCTGGTGTTATTTGCCCATACTGTATTTGCACTCCCTTTTGCTTTCATTGGTTTTTTTTTGGCGGTTACTACCACTGAACATGAATTCACCTGGCTCAAACTGGTACTGATGGTATTATGTATGGTATTTGCCCGTAATGCGGCCATGTCATTTAACCGTTACCTTGATCGGGAAATCGATGCTCAAAATCCACGAACTGTTATTCGCGATATTCCATCGGGCCGCATTTCTTCAAATGAAGCTCTAATATTTACTATTATTAATTCCCTGCTTTTTATAGTCGCAACTTTTTTCATTAACCCTCTTTGCCTGGTACTCTCACCTATCGCGTTGGCGGTTGTATTGGGATACAGCTATACAAAACGCTTTACCCCGCTATGCCATCTGGTTTTAGGCCTCGGACTGGCACTCGCCCCTATTGGCGCTTACCTGGTTGTTACCGGCGAGTTTGACCTATTGCCGATCTTCTTTTCCCTGGCAGTTTTATGCTGGGTAAGCGGCTTCGATATTATCTATGCTTTACAGGATGAAGAGTTTGATCGAGAGAACGGACTTAACTCTATACCCGCATGGTTGGGTAAAAAGCAGGCTTTAAATGTTTCATCATTATTGCATGCGCTGTCAGTGCTGTTTATTTCGCTTCCTTTATTATACACTCCTTTAAGCTGGTTCTACATCGCAGGAATTCTATTTTTCATCGTTCTGCTGATCTATCAGCACCGCCTGGTTAAGCCAGACGACTTAAGCAAAGTTGATCGGGCGTTTTTCACAACCAACGGCATTGCCTCTGTTGTTTTTGCCAGTTTCTTCCTATTAGACGTGTATCTTAGAAATCAGTTTTAAACACTATTTAATGCGCTGGTAACACGGAAACATTCTTTTATTAGATAAGCTTTTTCCCCGCTCAATCCCCTTTTAACGATATCCAAATTTCATTGATTAACATAGCCAAAGTGCCGTACTGAGAGTTATAGCCTGATTTGACTTTTCTTAGTCGAGTATCTGTGAATGCATCTCTGAACCTTCATATAGTGGCCAGCTATGCAATCGAATGATCAATATCTAATCGAGTCCGTTTTCATCCTTCATACAACGGTGGCTAAAGTATATTTTTTACTTTTTGACACAGTTCATTTTCCACTCTCCTTACACTCTCCCCCACAACAGGGTTTTTGAGACTTTGCATCGCCATGTCACGAAGCGCCCTTGTAAAGGTTTCCTAGTAGTTTCGTAGTAGTTTCCTAGTAGTATCCTAGTAGTTTGCTAGTAAGAAACTACTACAAAACCTTAACGATCACTTAATTTGATTATGGGATAACAACAACGTTTCCTGATCCGGTTAAGACTGGGTTAGGCATCAGTTTTATCGCGGTGTAGAAAACTTGGAGCTGCTTGAGCTATTCTACTGCTTCAAAAATTGAACTTGCCTGACCTTAGCGTTAAGAACATACTACACATTTCTATTAACTTCGTGGATTAAACTCAACGCAAGATGATTGTTAAGAAAGACAGAAAATATATTCCAGCAACCCTCGAAATTACCTGGGAAACTCTAGAACCTTTATTTAAAGAACTTGAACATCGTAGCATTAACTCAGTTCAAGAACTGGAAAAATGGCTGGCAGACCGGAGTGAATTAGAGGCTGCATTGGAAGAGGATTTTGCCTGGAGATACATCCGGATGACCTGCGATACGACAGACGAAAAATTGCTTGCAGACTTTCAATATTTTGCCACAGAGATTGAACCTAAGATTGCTCCGATCCACAATGAGCTAAATAAGAAGTTCATTGAAAGTGAATTCCTGAAGCAACTCGATAAGAAAAAATATTTTGTTTTAATCAGAAGTATTAAAAAGGCTTTAGAACTATTCCGCGAAGAGAATATTCCGTTGCTGACTCAAATACAAGTTGAACAACAAAAATACCAGGGCATCACCGGCTCTATGTCTGTTACTTTAAACGGTCAGGAGTATACCCTTGAACAAGCTTCGGTATTTCTAAAGGATCCTAACAGAGAAGTTCGCCAGGAGGCCTGGCAAGCAATTACGGCTCGCCGCCTTGAGGCCAAAGAACAATTAGACGAGCTTTTCCAGGTCTTGTTAAGGCTTCGCCACCAGGTAGCTCTAAACGCGGGCTTCGAAAACTTCAGAGATTACATGTTCCAGGCAATGGGCCGGTTTGATTATACTCCTCATGACTGCTACAAGTTTCATGAGGCGATTGAGAAAGAAATCGTTCCTATCATGCATGAACAGGCTGTAAAACGAAGCAAGGCATTAGGCTTGAAGATTTTAAAGCCCTGGGATATGGAAGTGGACATTTCAGGAAAGCCGGCATTAAAACCATTTAATAACGGTCAGGAACTTGTAGATAAGTCTGTTGAGTGTTTTAGCCAGTTGGACCCCTATATCGGCGAATGCCTTTCTATTATGAAGGCCAACAACCTGTTTGATGTGGATAGCCGGAAAGGAAAAGCACCCGGGGGCTACAATTACCCGCTTGCAGAAACAGGCGCCCCCTTCATCTTTATGAATTCGGCAAACTCCTTCCGGGATTTGACTACTATGGTGCATGAAGGCGGACATGCGCTTCATACTTTTATTTCATCGCACCTGGAACTAAATGACTTCAAGCATTTGCCCTCTGAAGTTGCTGAGTTAGCATCGATGAGTATGGAATTGATCTCAATGGATAAATGGGACGTTTTCTTTGATAATGAAGCGGATTTGAAGCGCGCAAAGCGCGACCAGCTTAAAGACGTATTGAAGACCCTGCCGTGGGTGGCCGTGGTAGATCAATTTCAGCATTGGATATATACCAATCCCAAACAAACTCCCGCCGAGCGTGAAGAGGCCTGGCTAAAAATATTTGAACCGTTTGGCAATAACTTCGCCGACTGGACGGGCCAGGAGGATGCATTAGGTAACTTATGGCAAAAACAGCTGCACATTTTTGAAGTTCCATTCTACTACATAGAATATGGGATTGCTCAGCTGGGTGCTATTGCGGTTTGGAAAAATTACAAGGAGAATCCGAAAGAAGGCTTGGAGAAATACCTTGCAGCCCTAAAGCTTGGTTACACCAAAACCATCAAAGAAATATACGAAACCGCGGGCATCGAATTTGATTTCAGCGCTCATTACGTAAAGGAGCTGGCTGAGTTTGTCAAAGCGGAACTGAAGAAATTGGACTGAAGGAAATAGGATTGAAGGAATAAGGAGCAAAGAACAAAGAGTAAGAAAAGATCTGAACCTGTCAGCGGTCTTTTCGTAATCTTTGATCCTTATTCTTTGCTCTTTGCTTTTCCTCCTACCAAAACTTTCTTTTGGTTTTGGAGTTAGGTTAAAAAACTTAACATGAAGAAGCTAATACTCGTTGTCCTTATCCTCTCCTGCCTTCAAACCTTTGGCCAGGGATGGAAAACCGTTAAATTGGATTCTGCTATTTCTTTTCAGCTTCCGGCAGGCTTTAAGAAGGTGAAATCAGATACTGCCAGCAGTTTTAGTGCAAGCACGGCATTCGGAACGATCCTGATTTTTAAGGCAAATGACAATCCGGTTGTAACTCCCGACATCGAAAAAGATAAACATCTCACCGATTATTATAACGACTACATCGAACGGGTTAAATCTTCTTCGGCTTCAGATGGTAAAATCCTCAATGAAAAAGATACACTACTTGGAGAGCTAAGGGTTAAGGATTTTACGCTCCAGATTGATACCGGCAGTGGTGTAGAGATGCGGAAGTTCCGAATACTACATGCAAATAATGCTACTTACGCATTTGAATTTCTGTTCGAGGAGATGCATAAGGAGTATGCTGCAGCTGAATCGGATAAGTTTTTTAATTCAATAAAAGTAAACGAACAGGTTCTTCCTGCAGATCAGTTTACCGCAGTGAATGATGAAAAAAAAGGAATAAGTCCTTATATTGTTGGTGGCGCCATACTGGCCGCCATTGCCTTGATAGCATTTTTATTCATGCGAAAGAAGAAGGCGATTAGCTGATCTGGAAAAGAACTTTTAAGCTCTTACGCGGCAGGTTCATCACTTTGCCTTGGTAACTTAGGTTTGCCGAACAGTCGTCGGTCGAGCGCCTCAGAATGGTACCAATCCGAATTCTCGAGCCACCAAATAAGCTGAAAAGTTAGTATCACTCCAATTACAGAGCCTGCCACTACATCCTGAAAGAAGTGTTGCGAAAGATAAACCCTTGAAAAGGCAGTGATGATTGCAACAGGCAATAAAACCCAATGCTTTTGTTTATGGGGTAAAATGTAGGTCAGCACCACCGCTAACGTAAAGGCCGACGCGCTGTGACCGGACGGGAAACTGTTCCACTCATATAACGGATACTCCTCCAGGGTTCGAATGGGATTAAGTCCTTCAAAAAACTTTGTGGGCCTGGGAGAATTAAAAATTCTTTTAACGATCTGGACAAACAATGCAGACGACGCATACGCCAAAACCGTGACTACACAGTATCGAAATTTAATGAACACCATACCGAAACCTATAAGTACCATGGTCGATGGATTCCCTATCATGGTGATGAATTTAAAAAGATAATCAAAAAACACATGATGGTGCCGGTTAGTCATCAGGAAAAATTCAGCCTTTGGGAAGATCATCTGAATAAAGTAAGCAAGCATTAAAAACACCAGATAGCTTACAACAAAAATCCGGTGCTTGTTTAACAGGCCTAAAAACGTTAGAGGCATTATTTTCATTGTGTTCTTTTCGAAACTAAATATATTTCTATGTTTGGAATAACTTAACCTTCAATAATACAAAATTCCTATGTCGAAAAATTTCTTCCGCAAAAAATCCATCGCTTTAATCATGAGAGATAAGGAAGCTGGATTTTCTGATGCCGAGAATATCGCTGGTTTGCACCGTGTACTTAAGGTGAAAGACTTGACCCTGATGGGTATCGCCGCTGTAATCGGTGCCGGAATATTTTCAACGATCGGAAATGCTTCTTTCCAGGGAGGGCCGGGAGTAAGTCTACTTTTTGTTATTACCGCCGTAACCTGCGGTTTTTCAGCATTGTGTTATGCTGAGTTTGCATCAAGAATACCCGTATCCGGTAGTGCATATACCTATGCCTATGCTTCTTTTGGTGAGCTTATCGCCTGGATTATTGGTTGGGATCTTTTGATGGAATATGCGATTGGTAATATTGCTGTAGCTATTTCATGGAGTGAATATTTTACCAACCTGCTGGAAGGTTTCAATATTCATATCCCACCGTTTCTAACCATGGATTACATGACGGCCGCGCGGGCTCATAATGATTTTGTGGCAGCCGGGAGCGCCACTGGTTTCTCCGAAAAAGCTCAGTATGCTTTGCAAGCGTGGAATATGGCACCGGGATCCGGCAATTTTAAACTAATTGCTGATATACCTGCTTTAGGGATCGTCTTCCTGATCACGTGGCTGGTATACATTGGAATTCGGGAGACTAAAAGGGCAACCAATGCCATGGTTTATTTAAAAGTGGCGGTAGTAATCGGAGTCATTATCATGGGGTTCTTTTACGTCAATCCAGAGAACTGGGATCCGTTTTTGCCAAATGGCTTTTCAGGAATGATGAAGGGGGTGTCAGGGGTTTTCTTTGCCTACATTGGTTTCGATGCCATTTCTACTACTGCCGAAGAATGTGAGAATCCCCAACGCGATTTGCCTAAAGGAATGATCTACTCCCTGATCATTTGTACGATATTGTATATCCTTATCGCACTGGTTTTAACCGGAATGGTTAGCTACAAAGAGCTTCAGGTTGAAGATCCTTTGGCCTTTGTTTTTAAACGCATCGGCCTTGATCAGATCAGCTATATCATATCTGTGAGTGCGGTTATTGCGACCGCAAGCGTTCTGCTTATTTTTCAAATGGGACAGCCACGGATCTGGATGAGTATGAGTCGTGACGGTTTATTACCAAAGAAGTTTTCAAGTATCCATCCAAAATATAAAACTCCATGGTTTGCTACTCTCGTAACTGGTTGTGTAGTAGCCATACCTGCTTTGTTTATGAACTTAACGGAGGTTACCGATCTTACCAGTATTGGAACTTTATTCGCCTTTGTACTGGTGTGCGCCGGGGTGCTGCTGTTACCTAAGGAAGAAATTACAGATGAGAACCGGAAGCGCTTCCGGATTCCATATGTTAATTCGAAGTTCATAATACCCCTATTGTTTATCATTGGAGTATTCTTTTTTCGTAATCAGATCATTGCACTCTTTGACTATAGTGGCGACTGGCATACTTATAAAGATCAATTACCGTATTTCCTGTTTATCATTGCGGCAGCCGTCATGTCTTACCTTTCTTTCACCAAGAGCTTGTCTCTGATACCAGTTCTTGGCTTACTGAGCTGTTTATACTTAATGACCGAACTTGGCTACATCAACTGGCTACGCTTCCTGATATGGCTTGCTATCGGGCTTGTTATTTACTTCAGTTACGGATATCACAAAAGCCGGTTGAACAGTAAAAACATCGTTTAGATAATAAACCTCCTGTGTGTTCTAACGCAGGAGGTTTATTTGTATTAAAGGAGGTCTATTTGTATTAAAGGGAAAGTTGAGGTATTATTAGCTAAGGCCAAGCTAATATTTCGGTCTGCACTACCTGTGTTTCAACACTTTGGCTTCAACTGAGAAGATAATCTCTTCGGCGATGTTCTTACTCTGATCGCCAACCCTTTCCAGCCTTCTAATAGTAGACAGGGCGTTTAAGGCTTGCTCGGTCTTCTCAGGAAATTTCGTTATGTATTCAGCAATATTTTTATTGGCTTCAGCATTGATCTCGTCAAGCCTTTCATCCTTGTGGAAGATACTCCGGGCAAGCTTGGTATCATCTGTTTCGAAAGCGTTCAGAACGTCTTCTACGATATTATTTGCACCTTCAAACATTTCTATCAGTTTGGTGGCCTGTAGTAATTCGTTATCGAACGGTTCTTTCTGACTGATAATATACAGACTGATCCCCTCGGCTATATCTCCAACACGTTCCAGGTTGTTGATAATTTTTAGAGTGGCTAATACAAATCTTAAGTCGACAGCAACAGGTGTATGCAGGGCTAGAATATTCTCACAATCCCTGTCGATCTGCAACTCCATAGAGTTCACCCGCTTTTCATTGGCTACAACCTCTCTTGAGAAATCCTTATCGAAAGTTTTAAAAGAATGGAAAGTCTTTTTCATTTGCGATAAAACAAGCTTCCACATATCTGTGGTTTCAGCTTTAAGGGATTTAATTTCTGATTCTAAATGTGTCATAATTCTACATTTTTAGGTAGAGAGCTTGTCTCAACCAAACCTTCCGGTGATATAATTTTGAGTTGCATCTTTAGCCGGATTGGTAAAGATCTTATCCGTGTTATCGTATTCGATAAGTTCTCCCAGGTAGAAAAATCCGGTTTTATCACTCACACGAGCCGCCTGCTGCATATTATGAGTAACAATAACAATGGTATAAATACTTTTCAAATCATAGATCAGCTGTTCGATTTTAGCCGTAGAGATCGGATCTAAAGCAGAAGCCGGTTCATCCATTAACAATACGGAGGGCTTAACAGCTATTGCTCTTGCAATACACAAACGTTGCTGCTGTCCACCCGAAAGTGCCATCGCTGATTTATTCAGATTATCTTTTACCTCATCCCATAAGGCTGCCTGGTGGAGTGCAGTTTCAACTGCTTCCTGCAAAACCTGCTTTGACTTTTCACCGTTGATCCGTAAGCCAAAAGCGACGTTTTCAAAGATAGTTTTCGGAAAAGGATTAGGTCTCTGAAACACCATACCGATCTTTTTACGGTAAGCATACACATCGATCATGTTCTTATAGATATCAACATCATCAATCATCAACTCCCCTTTGATGGTAACATTCGGAATCAGGTCATTCATCCTGTTGAAAGATCTCAGGAATGTTGACTTGCCACAGCCCGAGGGGCCTATAAAGGCAGTGACCGTATTGGCAGAGATTTTAATCGACACACTCTTTAAAGCTTGCTTTGGTCCATAAAATAAGCTGAAGTCTTTGGTCATTAACTTATACTGGCCGAATTCATTCTCCATTATGCTGTTGTTTTTTTATACCATCTGTTTCTAAGGTATATGGCTATGCCGTTTAATAAAAAGGTAAATACAAGGAGTATTATTATTCCTGCTGCTGCATTAGTAACGAAACCTTGTTGAGGGCGGGATGTCCAGTTATAGATTTGAATGGGCAGAGAAGTAAACTGGTCCATTGGGCCTTCTGGAATGAAGGGCACGTAAGCTAGTGCCCCTACAACTATTAAAGGGGCTGTTTCTCCAATCGCCCGTGATATTGATAATATTATCCCCGTTAATATTCCTCCAAAGGATGCAGGTAATATAACTCGGGATATGGTTTGCCATCTGGTTGCCCCCATACCTAATGAGGCTTCTCTTAGTGAGTCAGGCACCGCCTTAATCGCTTCTCTTGTCGATACGATAATAACAGGCATAATCAAAAGTGCGAGGGTTAGCGCCGCTGACAAGATACTGTTTCCCAGTCCTGCGGTTCTTACAAAAAGCGTAAGTCCAAGTATACCGTAAATAACGGATGGAACACCAGCGAGATTGGAAATATTGATTTCAATAAATTTCGCCAGCTTGTTTTTTGCTCCATACTCCTGCAGATATATTCCGGACATGATACCTATTGGCAAGGCAACCAGAAGAGTAAAAAGCAGTAAGCTGAACATGCCGGCCAGGGCGGTATATATGCCTGATTGTTCGGGAAACCTGGAAGGCAGGTTGAAGAAGAACGACCAGTTGATTCTCCCCAGTCCTTTATAAAGAATATCTCCTATCAACACAACCAAGGTCAACAAACTTAGTCCGGTGCATAGCATTGCAAAAACATTGAAGATCTTATCTTTTGCGTTTGCAGAAAGTAAACTGCGTCTATTCATAGCGTTGCGAATATTTCTTCCTGATCCAGAAACTAATGTTATTTAATAAAAAGGTAAAAAGGAAGAGCGTTATCCCGGCCGCAAAAATGGTACGATACTCCAATGAATCCTGCGGAACATCTCCCATGCTCACCTGTACAATGTAAGTAGTTATGGTCTCAACGGACTCTAAGGGATTAAATGTTAGCTTAGGCTGCTGACCGGCAGCAATAGCTACAATCATCGTTTCGCCAAGAGCCCGGGATATAGCAAGAATCACAGAAACAATAATCCCCGAGTTTGCAGCCGGCACCATGACTTTAAAGGCTGTTTGAAAACGGTTTGCTCCCAGGCCATAGGAAGCTTCGCGTAGTGAATTAGGCACCGCCCGAAGGGCATCCTCACTCAGTGAGGTAATATAAGGAATGATCATCACTCCCATCACAAGTCCCGGTGACAACGCATTAAACCCGGCTAAGTCAGGAATTAACTTCTGAAGCAGAGGTGTTACAAACTGAAGTGCAAAAAAACCGTAAACTACTGTTGGGATAGCCGCCAGCACTTCAAGCAAGGGCTTAACTATCGCGGTGAATTTCTTCGAAGCATACTCGTTTAAATACACTGCAATGGTAATTCCTACCGGTACTGCCACTAAGGTGGCGATAAAGGTTGTTAGGAGTGTGCCGGATAAAAGGGGTAAAATACCGAAATGTTTATCCTCGAAAAGAGGTGTCCATTGTGTATCGGTAACAAAATCAATGATTGATACATCTTTGAAAAATTTGATTGTATCAACTGTGAGAACCACGATAATTCCTACGGTGGTTAGTACAGAAACCAGGCTGCAGAGCAGCATGATGAACTCAATGACCCTTTCAGACTTTAATTTTATTATTGCCATATCTTAGGGTTATTCTGAGAGTAATTGAAGAAGATTAACACCAACTATAGATTTATTTTCCAGTACTGATCCGGTTTTAAAGTTCTTAAATCTCTTATATGAAAGTTGATAGACTTGAGGAGGCAAAGGTACGTAGCCCACTTCCTCCGCCAACTTACCTGCATTCTCCAAATAGAATTTAACGAACTGCTTCACCGCTGGCTTAGCTGCAGACTTTGCATTTACATAGATAAATTCCGGACGTGACAAAGGCTGATAAGAGCCATTTTGTACGGTAGAAGTTGTGGGAAAAATAGCATCGCTCTCATTGGTTAATTTGACAGGGACTAATTTAAGTTTATCCTTGTTTTCTGAATAGTAGGCAAGGCCGAAGTATCCAAGCCCACCAATGTCTGAAGAAACTCCCTGGACAAGTACATTATCATCTTCACTTGCGGTATAGTCGCCTCTTGATGCCTTGGCTTTTCCGTTTATAGCCTCCGTGAAGTAATCATAGGTTCCGGAGGAAGTACCTGCTCCGTATAAGTTTAACGGTACGTCGGGCCACGAGCTACGAACTTGTTTCCAGCTCTTTATCTTGTCTTGACTTTCCGGCGACCACATGATCTTCAATTCATCGGCAGTGATATAATCAACAAAATCATTTTTTGGACTCACTACTATGGCCATACCATCGTAGGATACGGGAATTTCAATAAATTCGATTTTATTCTCCCGGCTGAGTGCTAATTCTGACTTACTGATTGGCCTGGAGGCGTTACTGATATCAGTTTCCCCTCTCAAAAACTTTTTAAAGCCTCCACCCGTGCCTGAGACACCTACCGTCACCCTGATGTCGGGTTCTATTTTTCGGAACTCTTCAGCTGCAGCTTCAGTCAAAGGGTAAACACTGCTGGAACCATCAATGTTAATTCTCCCTTTATAGTGCTTAAAGCATGAGGAACAAACTAAACAAATCAATATCCAAATAAACTTATTGAGTACTATTCCTTTCATTAGTTCCTTCTGAAAATTAATCGTTACCGGATTGTTACCGTCGGGCAAAGATTGAAAGTTAATGTTAACTCAATGTTAACTCAACTTTAAGGCCCCGTTAAGATCCTGTAAACAAATCATGGGGATGTAATTTATTTTTCGATCTTTTCGTAAACCAATCGCTTTAGCTCAGAATTATCAGGCACAGATACTATCAGCGGTACTCTTTCCAGGGTAACAAAGCTTGAATCCAGACCAAAACCAGATTCTTCGGATAAGCTGAACTTTTTGAGGATGAAGTAATAATCCATAATAACCCGCTCAATGAAGGTCAATTTGTTTGAGCGTGAGAGTACTTTCTCTAGTACGATAAACCTGAAATCACCTACAATATTATGTTTATTTAAAGACGTATACTTACTGGTGATATCCACCTCCCCTTTCTTTACGAGCTCTTCAACTACCAACCTGAATAATATATTTATACTTTGCTCAACGCGGAAGCCAAGTTTAAAATCGATGCGGATCAATTTATTAGGGATCAGGAATTCAACTTTGTATTCCTTAGTAAATGGCTCATCCATCACATCCACATGAACCAGCCAGTAAACGTCAGCACGTTTTGGCTGCTTCTGTAGAATAGAATAAATGATCTTGGATTCGATCTCTGATGCGAAATTCGCACTTGTTAAATACACCAGTTGTGAAGCATATTTTGGAACGGAGATATCTTCACTAAGTTCACTTAAAATAGGATAATAATCATCAATCTCCACGAAACGGACATAGCGGTTTTTAATACGTCGTGCGGATGACCAAGCCCACATAATTGATAGTAAAATACAAGCTAAAAGCAGGGTAAACCAACCGCCATGGAGGAACTTAGCTAAGTTTCCAACCATAAAGACAATTTCTATAAATCCATAAACAGATACAAAAAGAACAATCAAGTAATTCGGTACTTTTTTGCGTTTGAGGAACATGGCTACGAGGATAGTAGTCATTAAAAACGTCAGGTTTATAGCCAGGCCATAAGCTCCCTCCATATTCTTTGATTCCTTAAATATCAACACTACTATTATACAGCCGATCCAGAGTAAAGCATTAATTGAGGGCACATATAACTGTCCTTTTTGATTACTTGGATAATTAATTTTAACCTTAGGCCATAAATTCATTCGTACAGCTTCAGAGATTAAGGTAAATGAACCTGCGATCATTGCCTGACTGGCAATAATAGCGGCAGCGGTGGCTATACAAATTCCAAATATCAGAAACCATTCAGGCATGAGACTATAGAACGGGTTTTCACCACCTAATACAGTCCCCTGGTGCTGCCATAGCCAAACTCCCTGACCAAAGTAGTTTAGCAACAGGCAAATCTTTACAAAGATCCAACTGATACGGATATTCGAACGGCCGCAATGACCGAGGTCGGAATACAAAGCTTCGGCTCCGGTTGTGCACAGAAAAACCGCTCCCAGTATAAATAAGGCATTGGGATTGGTGAGCAGGATGTGGTATGCATAGTAAGGATTAACTGCCTTTAAAATCTCCGGAAATTGAAACACATACACCGCCCCAAGAACAGCCATCATCCCAAACCATAAAAACATTAAAGGCCCGAAGGCCTTTCCAACGAACGATGTACCGAACTGTTGAATCAGAAAGATACCCGAGATGATTACAATAACGATTGGAACAGTAGTTAGGTTGGGATAGAATGCCCTAAGACCTTCGATTGCTGAAGACACTGTAATTGGCGGTGTGATCATTCCATCGGCCAATAGTGCCGCGCCTCCGATCATCGCAGGTATGACGAGCCACTTCGCCCTTCGCCTGACCAGTGAATAAAGAGAAAAAATGCCACCTTCACCCTTATTATCCGCTCGTAATGTGATGATTACATACTTTATCGTAGTTTGCAGCGTAAGGGTCCAGAATATACAGGAGAGCCCGCCAAGAATAAGATCAGTGGTGATTATGCCGTCTGCAACAATCGCCTTGAAAACATATAGAGGGGAAGTACCTATGTCTCCGTAAATAATTCCTAAACTAATAAGTAACCCACCAGCGGTGAGTTTATGCAGGTTTTTATTTGTAGACATTTTTAAGTTTTAATCCCACAAAAGTACAATCTTGACATGAATATTACTTCAATGATTAAAGTACAGTCTCATGTTGTAATTGTTAGAGACAATTAACAAAGGTGTTAAAATATGTTAAAAATTGATTATTGAAAATTTGTGTAGCAAAGTATAAAAATATTATTTATATTTTTGGAGTGAGATATTAAGCATGAAAGAACACTACCTGCGTAATGTATTCTATTTACTTATTGCCGTCATGTACATGTCGGTGTCCGGTGAGGTGCATGCAGGTACTCAGGTCTCAAGTGGTGATACAACCATTTCAAGCAAGCCAAAAATTACTGACACTCGTAAAAATAAGCCAGCTTATCTGAAGAATGGAGTCAAAGTAAACTTTGTACCGTTCAAGCCCCAGGTAGATAAAGTGTTCGGCAACACATCGTCTGTTCCCCCTAAAATAAAAGAGATCGACACTATTGAAAAAGACGATAATAAGATTTTAAACAATGTTAAAGTCTACCCAAATCCGGTAACTAACCTGCTTAATCTGACATTTCTGGTCAATAAAGATTCAAATGTGACGATAATGATTATGGATGTACTTGGAAACGAAGTAGCTACACTCTTTTCCGAACGACTTTCCGCTGGTCAGCAAATTCAGTCGTTCAATATTGCTTCTAAACTAACAAGCGGCTTCTATTTTGTCCGGTTGATTGTTGGCAATGAAACCGTTATCAAGCGGATTTCTGTTCTCTAAATTATAGCAGAAATATTTTATTGCGGACTCCAGCTATTAGAAAACAACTAATATCTTAGCGCTTTCAAACCGGGCAGGTTTCTAAAACCGCTACACAGTTAAACTCCTTTATATAAAAATTTCAGAATGAAAGTGATTGCCATTGGCCGTAATTACGCCGAACATGCTAAAGAATTAAATAATCCAGTACCTACTACTCCAGTAATATTCCTGAAACCTGATACAGCAGTTTTAAAAGATAATAAGCCGTTCTACCATCCGGATTTTTCGTCTGATATTCACCATGAGATCGAAATTGTTCTGAAAGTCACCAAAGAAGGGAAGCATATTTCAGAAAAGTTTGCCGGTAAGTATTTCGAAGAGATCGGACTAGGAATAGATTTTACAGCTCGTGATATCCAACAAAGGCATAAAGAAAAAGGACTGCCATGGGAGTTAGCGAAGGCTTTCGACAATTCAGCACCGGTTAGCCGTTTTATTGCTAAAGGTGACTTCAAAAATCTGAATGATCTTAACTTTCATTTGGATATTAACGATCAAACTGTCCAGACGGGCAATACGTCTAACCTTCTATTTTCGTTTGAATATATTATAGCATTTGTTTCAAAGTATTTCACATTAAAAAAAGGCGACCTTATTTTCACCGGCACGCCTCAGGGTGTCGGCAAGGTTAGTCAGGGAGACCGGTTGGCAGGCTATTTGGAAGATGTAAAGTTGCTGGATTTCGACATCCGGTAGATATCAACAAACTTAAATCCTTCAAATGCTGCGTCACTTTTTGTTACTATTCGTTTTATTTAATTCCAGTTTAGTTTTTTCCCAGGATATATTAGTTTCAAAAAGGTATCCTAAGGCAGACTTCAGGCCGCCACTAGATCTACCACCAATTATATCAGGTTCATTTGGAGAATTGCGTGGCAACCATTTTCATTCGGGGATGGACTTTAAAACGAATCAGCGTGAAGGCTACCCAGTGTATGCTGTGGCCGACGGATACATATCACGGCTGCGTGTCCAGTCTGTTGGATTTGGGAATGCTGTCTATGTGACACACCCCAATGGTTATACTACCGTCTACGGACATTTGCAACGCTTCAATGATCGAATCTCGCAAACAGTTAAGAACTATCAGTATCGTATAGAATCATTTGATGTAGACTTCCCCCTGCTCCCTATTGAGATACCTGTTAAGAAAGGTGAGATTATAGCATGGTCAGGAAATTCGGGAAGCTCCGGCGGCCCGCACTTGCATTTCGAGATTCGCGACACTCAGACAGAGGAAACAATCAATCCGCAACTCTTTGGACTAACCGTGCCTGATCATGTAAAGCCAATTATCAACGGTCTTTATCTTTACAAATTAGGGAATCAGCCGTTCAGCCATGAAACTACCAAGCAGTTTTTCCAGGTCACCGGCGCTGCAGGATCATACAAGATAAGCCAGGATCCGGTTATTAACTTTTCAGGCGATGCAGGGTTTGGAATTATGACCCATGACCAGAATTCCGCTTCGACTAATAGGGTTGGAGTATATTCAATTGAGCTTTTAGTAGACGGCCAAAGCATTTATTCTTCTGTTTGGGAACGGTTCTTTTTCGAACATTCCCGGTCAATAAACTCACACCTGGATTATCCGGCCTTTATATCTGCTGGAAGGCGAATACAGAAAAGCTTTATTGAACCCGGTAATCTTTTAACGCTCTACAAAAATCTCCAAAACAATGGAATTTTAAATTTCAGCGATGGCGAAATCCATGAGGTTAAATACATTGTTAAAGATGTGGCTGGTAATACAAGTAATTTGAGTTTTCGGATAAAGACTAATCCACCGTCTATTCTCGCTAATAACACTATATCATCAGCTAACAAGTTCTTCTTTGATCAGGACAACAAATTCGAGACCACTGAATTTAAGTTAGCTGCTCCAAAAGGATCTTTCTACAGTAATTTAAATTTCACTTATAAAACTTCAGCCAAACCAGCGGGTGCTTTTTCTAAAATGCATCATGTTCACACACGACTGATGCCGATCAATGAGGCAATAACCATCTGGATAAAGCCTGATTCGACTTTGAAACCTGAGCTACAACAGAAAGCGCTCATCGCTAATGTTAGAGGTGGTTCAATTGGAGGAGTCTACGAAGACGGATTCATTAAGGCAAATGCTCGGGATTTTGGCAATTATTACATAAAAATCGACACTACCCCACCAAGAATAACCCCTGTCAATATTACAGATGGGAAGGTATTAAGCGGTATATCGAGAATCAGTTTTAAGGTTTCAGACGATCTTTCAGGGCTTCGAAACTTTAGGGCAACTATTGACGGACGGTGGGTACTAATGGAATTTGATGCGAAGAGAGCATTACTATGGCACACTTTCGACAAAAGTACAGGCCCGGGAAACCATCAGCTCCAACTGGTTGTTTCTGATATAAAATTAAATGCGCAGACCTTTAATGCTAGCTTCACAAGATAGCCCCTACTAATATTAAATCTTAATAAATCAATTACAATGGAGGAATTAAAAGAAGGCGATCAGGCACCCGGTTTTACAGCCAATGATCAAAATGGAAATTCAGTTTCGTTAAGCGACTTTAAGGGGAAAGATGTTATTCTATACTTCTACCCAAAGGATGATACTCCCGGCTGTACGGCTGAATCATGCAGTTTCCGGGACAACTACCAGGAGTTATTAAGTAAAGGATTTGAAGTGATTGGTGTGAGCGTAGATGATGAAAAATCTCATAAGAAATTTGTGAACAAATACCAGTTGCCATTCACTTTAATATCAGATGTTAATAAGAGCATAGTGGAAGATTATGGTGTTTGGGTAGAGAAGAATCTTTACGGGAAGAAATACATGGGCACCGCCCGAAAGACTTTCATTATTAATAAGGAAGGGATGATTAAAAAGGTCATCGACAAAGTCGATACGAAAAACTCGTCACAACAAGTACTCCAGCTCGTTTGTTAGAAATATTTAAACTACTTACTCTAAGTTCTACTTTTTAACTACTGATGCAGTAAGATCAGTTGTAGCTGTCTTAACTTTTACAACTTTAAATTCGGTACGACGATTCTCCTGATGCTCCGCTTCTGAACACCTGCTCGAGTCACCACAGTTGTGCAGAAGCTGTGCTTCGCCAACTCCAACAGCATTATACCGCTCCGAGCTTATCCCGTTAGCTTGCAAAAAGGCAACCGCTGATTCAGCACGCTTTTGCGATAATATCTGGTTGTAAGCTGCGGTACCCCTGGCGTCAGTATGAGCGCGCATCTCAATATTTACATTTGGGGTTGAATTCATAAAGCTTACCACCCGACTCATTTCATGCACTGCATCCGGCCGTATGTTCCATCTATCAAAATCATAGTGGATATTATTTAAACGAACCAGGTAAGATGCGTCACTTCGTTCCAGTTCAAACTTCACGTTGAAAGTGGTCGACTCTTTTACATTGCGTGTTGAAATCTGACCTTCCTGACGAGTAAAATAGCGGCCATCGTCGCCTTTGATGATGTAGTCTTGTTCTGGCTCAAGTTCGAATCTAAAATTCCCGGCTGTATCAGATAACACAGACGTCTGTTTACCGGTGTTTATGTTGATCAAATGTACAATTAGTTCCGTTAAAGGAGAACCGTCGACCTTGTCAATGACTTGTCCTTCTACAGCTAGAGCGTAAATAATTGCCTTAGGAGTGGAAATTGTAAAACGATATATATCGTCCAATCCCCGCCCACCTTTACGATTCGAGGAAATTAATCCATTTTGACCGTCAAGGTAAAGTATCCCGAAATCATCCTTAGGTGAGTTGATTGGAGATTTTAAGTTCTCCGCCATACCGAATTCGTTGAAACGGCCTTTTGCACGAAAAACATCAAGCCCGCCCATACCTACATGTCCCTTCGAAGAAAAATGTAATTCGCCATCAAAGCTTACAGACGGAAATCCTTCATCGTCAGCTGAATTAACGTTAGATCCACAGTTTACAGGACTCCCCCATGAGCCGTCAGTATTTTTGCGGGAGGCGTAAATATCGCTTCCGCCAACACCGCCTGGCATATCTGATGTGAAATAAAGTATATTCCCGTCAGGAGAAATTGCCGGATGCTGAACAGAAAAGCTTTTATCGCTATTGAACGGTAGAGCAACAGGCTGTTTCCAGGTTTCCCCCTCTTTAACTGAGTAATAAATAAAATTACGTCCTATCACTTTCCCCTTGCCTTTCTTCGAGTCATCAGCTTCTGATCTTGAAAAATATACCGTATCACCGCTGGTAGTGAAAACTGCCGGACCAGTGTGAAACTCATTATTGATTGGATCAGGTAAGAGACTTAACTTCGGAGTGCTACCACCAGTACTCTCATATAATTTCAGGTATGGATTGCCAGTCCATCCGTAAACCTCATCGCCTTTTTTAGTAGCTTCGCTCTTTACAAACCAACGGTCAGAAACGAATACATACCCCGATTTGTACTTAACGGGGGAGAATTCCGAATACTCAGAATTGAAAGGCAGTTGATTTTCAATACTTACGTTAGGCTCCGGATTTTCGGCCCACATTTTCGCCGCATCACATGAGTTTGCCAATACCATAGCCGCCGCAGCCTTTTGTGGGACGGCCTGGGCGTAAAGCACGTAATTCTGCTTTGCCTGGGTGAATTTAGAATTCTGCTTTTGAGCGTCAGCTAAGTATTTGTAGTTGATGGGATCAAAATCCGCAAAAGAAAGAACTGCCTGATAGGCTTGCTCAGCCGCTTCCGTATTATTGATGAACCGATAACAGTTTGCCAATTTCTGCGCTACCTCCAGTGAAGGGTTCTTTTTCAGAATTTTCTCGTACAGATCGATTGCGAATTTGTAATCGTATTTCTCATAATACTTATTCGCTTTCTCGATATTATCTGAGAATATATTCTGCGGCAGAAAATAAATAAAGAAACAGAATGACGATGCGATTAATATTTTTCTGTAATTCATCGAATTATTTATTAGAAATACCTTGGAGTAGGCATCGCGGTTACTTTTTTATTACTGTTAATGATCAGGCCCAATGAAATTTCATGAGTACCATTCGTATAATCCCCCATATCAGATAAGGAATAATCATACGAATATCCTAACCTGTATTTTTTGGCAACAAACATTTCCACTGCACCAACAACTGCATTCTTTTTGAAAGAACCGCTTTCCCATTCTGTTTTTTCCCACAAATTCAGTCCGCTGCGATAAGATGCCCCCAGCCAGATAGCCTCTTTGAAAAGAAAGAAAGCATTTACATCCAGGTTAGTAGGTCCCTTTGTATCGTCGCGAAACATGATCGAGGGTTTAAATTTAACATTTTCCGTGAGATCTAACAGATATCCAGCTGTTACGAAAAAATGCTTCCCCTGCCGGGCAATCACATCCTTACCTGTTTGCTGATAATTCAATGAACTCGAGATCATATTAGTGACGGACGCTCCGGCGTAAAATTTCTCATTGCTAAAATGAACGCCAAATTTACCATCCGGAGATATAAAGTTCTGATCGCCGCTATTGAAATTTGGATCGTTTGGATCATCAATATTTGCCTGTCCTGCGTTGAGTGAGTATTGTGATACACCCAATGCAAGTCCAAAAGCCAGCCTCGCATTTTCACCGAAAGGAAGACGATATGAATAATTACCATAAGCCGCTGTTTGCGACTGAAGCCCTATTTTATCGTTAACAATGCTCAGGCCTAACCCTACATTTTTGTTGTTAAAAAAAGCCCCATCAATAATCAGTGTTTGTGTCTTGGGGGAGCCGGGCAAACCAACCCATTGATTTCGGTGCAACAAACTAACGTTCACGTCTTCTCTGTAACCTGCGTAAGCTGGATTAATGACAAGACTGTTAAACATATACTGACTGAACTGGGCATCCTGTTGTGCAAGTGCTGTGAAGCCGCTTAAACAAGTTATTAAAACTACTATGCTAAATCTTTTCATATCAATCCTTCTTCACCATAGTTATGAATCCCTTGTATGATTTCTGAACTCCGTCTACAGAAACCTTCAGTATATAATAGTACGTTCCGGGGTTGAGGTTTCCGCCATCCCACGCTTTTGCAGACGAGTAGCCCTTCGTCTTGAATACTTCATCGCCCCAGCGGTTGAATACACTAAGCTCATTGTTAGGATACAAATCCAGGTTTTTCACTTCCCAGGTATCATTCTTACCATCTCCATCAGGAGAAAAAGCATTGAAGAAAGTAAACGGCCCTTCTTCTCGTACCGCAGCTAGAGTAAATGGTAAATTGGTAATTACATCGGTTGAACTATACAGGATATTCTGATTCAATCCGTCGCCGAACGAACCAGTTGTAGCTGTTGAAGGGGCTGCCTTTTCCCAAATATTGAACCTGTTCCAATTTACAATTTGCTTCAGAGCGTTATCTTCAGAGGTGTTTTGAAAAAAGCGAATATTTACTCTTGAAGAACCGTTTTGGTCAAGCAGATGAAAATATTTCTCAAACACTGTTTCGATATCAGCTCGTTTACTTTGACGGCTATAGCCATCAGCGGAAGGATCTTTCTTAACGAATGAGGCCGAGAAGTAATTCTGTACATCATCCAGCAGATCCAATTCAACAGGACGGTATAGAACCGTTCCTCCTTCAGCGCTGCCCAAAGGATATAAGTAGGAATTCACAGAATTAATTATCCTAACCAGCTTCCCTTTGTTATCAGTACTGATAAACCCGGTAGTGCGATCAATTGCATATGGACTGGAATTTAATACCGAAAGGACAAATGCATCGGTTTTTAGTTCTCTGTCGTTTAAACTAAGATTTCCGGTGAGATCTGTATCGACCCCTAAGGTTTTCGCTCCGCCTCCAGATAAAGTAAGCGATGGGAACTCGGTTTTAAACGCTCCGGCAATAAATTGATCATCTCCTGACAACTCAACTACTCCGGTAGACAATTTACTGAACACGGTAAAATCAGGATCATTGTTCGACCAGTCTGCCTTTATGATCAATCGGCCGTCGTTAAGCACACTACCTGAATGATTGGTAAAAGCACCGTCAACAAAGAATATCGCACCAGACGAAATACTAATCTGCGAGCCACGATTAACTACCTGTGAGCGGGCCGTGTGTAGGCAGCCTACGGCTGCAAACAACATCAGCAATATAACACGTTTCATACTACTCGATTATGGTAATATGAAAACTTTGTGAAATTGCTGCTGTAGGTGCCGCTCCTGTATTCGTAAACTTCACTTCCACAGTTCCATCAACAGAAACACGGGCATAAGCGATAACTAAGCCATCCGGCAATTCAGCTGAGGGAGATACCGACACTGATGAAGCGACCTTTGCATTAGGGACAGAGAAAGATGTTTTTGCTGAGGATCCCGCTCCAAGTAAGGTGATGGTTCCGGATACAGTTGATTTAATTACGTTAGTGATCGTTGTTCCCTGCATCCCTATTCTGGCTGTGCCATTCACTTCCAATTTCCTTGTTGGTGCAATGACACCGATACCAATATTCCCGCTGGAAGTCACTCTCAACCTGTCGACAAGATTAGTTGCGATTACAAAATCCTTTGCATCACGCGTTCCGATAAAATCACCTGAAGCACCGGGGGTAGTGCCGATATTACCATTTTTAACCCAGACGTTATCCGGGGTAGGACCTACCGGACCTTTTATATTCGCTGATATAACCCAGCCACCAGCATTCCTGGTATAAACGTCACCAAGATCATTGTCCAGATAAAGATCATTTAAAACTCCTTCGGAAGCTGCTGGAGCACCGCTCCCACTTAACCAGGTAGCACCATCCTCTCCTTTAGGTCCCGGAGGGCCTGCAGGACCATCCGGACCTTGCGGACCGGGAGCACCAACCGGACCGGGAGCACCAGCCGGACCAACCGGACCAGCAGGTCCAGGCGTACCAGCAGGGCCGGGTGCACCAACGGGCCCCGGTGCACCGATCGGACCAGGAACACCGGCAGGACCATCGTTACCTACCGGACCTTGTGGCCCAACAGGTCCAGGAGCGCCAACCGGACCCGGAACACCAGCAGGACCAGTAACGCCCGCAGGGCCATCGTTACCTACCGGACCTTGCGGACCGACAGGACCAGGAACACCGGCAGGACCCGTAGCACCGGCTGGACCTAAAAGTCCCTGAGGACCTTGAGGACCTATCGGACCATTTGAAATATCATACCATTGATCGGTGAGCCAGAAGTTAAATCGCTGTGCTGTTACATTATAGATCAACAGCCCATTAATATCAGAATTACTTGTTCCGGGAGCTTGTAATACATCACGTTGTGAGGTAGTCAGTCTGGGAATTAACAAACCTTTGGAATCAGAAACAATATCCAGGGCGGTTTTATCGTTTGGAGTTTCAGTCCCGATGCCTACCGAACCGCTCTGAGCGAAGAGATCCGCACCAAGAAACAGGCAAGAAAACAACGTGAGGGCCAGAAATTTGCCGGCTAAACTCTTAAACCTAAAAAGGGAAGGTAAATTTTTTATCATAAACGAGCGTTTTAAAATTATTAATGCTGATTTCGGGGTTGAAAGTACTGAATTTCATATTACGATACATCTAACATTTTAGTTTCAAACTTATTAACATTGTCTCCTTCAATATTTTTGGCGGGAACGCACCGCCATTTCAACTACAATGGCTAATTTAGCGCCGCTGTAAGCAAAAATAATTATGACTCCAGATATAGAAAAATTAACAGGTATTGCTACCCAGGTGCGGCGTGATATTGTGAGAATGGTTCATGGATGCCAGTCAGGGCACCCAGGCGGTTCATTAGGTTGTGCCGATTACTTTGTAGCCTTGTACTTTCAGGTAATGAGGCACAATCCCGATTTTCACATGAACGGAAAGGATGAAGACCTTTTCTTTCTTTCAAACGGGCACATTTCCCCTGTGTGGTATAGTGTGCTGGCGCGTGCCGGGTATTTCGATGTAGATGAACTTTCTACCTTTCGTAAATTGAACACTCGTTTACAGGGTCATCCCACTACTCACGAACATTTACCGGGTATCCGTATTGCTTCCGGTTCTTTGGGTCAGGGGCTTTCAGTGGCAATAGGTGCGGCAACCGCTAAAAAACTTAATAACGATCCAAACCTTGTTTACTCTCTTCACGGTGATGGTGAATTACAGGAAGGCCAGATCTGGGAAGCAGCTATGTATGCGCCCCATAATAAGGTCGATAATCTTATTTCCACGATCGACGTTAATGGTCAGCAGATTGACGGTTCTACGGAAAACGTTTTATCGCTCGGTAATCTTCGTAGTAAATGGGAAGCCTTTGGCTGGGAAGTTTTAGAGATGAATGGTAACGACATGCAGGACGTTGTCAGAGTTCTCGAACTTGCTAAATCAAAGACCGGGAAAGGAAAGCCAATCATGATCCTTATGCAGACTGTTATGGGCAACGGCATTGACTTCATGATGCATTCTCATAAATGGCACGGAATAGCACCAAACGATGAGCAGTTAGCCGCAGCGCTTTTACAATTAGAGGATACTAAAGAAGACTATTAGGTAGTATTGAGAGGTAAGATCTAGTCTTGAGACAGAACCGCCAGATTACTAACTAAACAACACTAAATAATCACATGAAAAAATACACATATAGCGAAAAGAAAGATACCCGTTCTGGTTTCGGTGCCGGCTTGCTTGAAGTTGGAAAGAATAATGCAGATGTGGTAGCCCTTTGCGCTGACCTTACCGGCTCGTTGAAGATGGACGCTTTTCAAAAAGAATTTCCCGAGCGTTTTTTCCAGGTCGGAATTGCTGAAGCCAATATGATCGGTATGGCGGCAGGTATGACTATTGGCGGCAAAATCCCTTATACTGGAACCTTTGCCAATTTTTCTACAGGAAGGGTGTACGATCAAATACGCCAGTCTGTAGCTTATTCTAACAAGAACGTAAAGATCTGCGCTTCACATGCAGGCCTTACTTTAGGAGAAGATGGTGCTACACACCAAATACTTGAAGATATCGGTTTGATGAAAATGCTTCCCGGCATGACTGTCATAAATCCATGTGACTATAATCAAACAAAGGCAGCTACTATCGCAATTGCCGAACACGAAGGACCAGTTTATTTACGGTTCGGACGACCAACTGTTCCTGTTTTCACAGATCCTGATCAAAAGTTTGAAATCGGTAAAGCCTGGAAAGTTAATGAAGGCACAGATGTCAGCATTTTCGCAACAGGTCACCTTGTCTGGAAAGCTATTGAGGCAGGAGAAAAGTTAGCTGAAATGGGCATAAACGCAGAAATCATAAACATCCATACAATTAAACCACTGGATGAGAAAGCCATTCTTGAATCTGTAGCAAAAACGGGTTGTGTAGTTACAGCCGAAGAGCATAATCGTATAGGCGGCCTTGGCGATAGTATTGCCCAGGTTCTCGCTAGAAACAATCCCTTACCACAGGAATATATTGCTGTCGACGACAGTTTTGGCGAAAGCGGAACTCCTGACCAGCTTATGCAAAAATATGGACTGGAAGCAGAGGATATTGTTAAGGCTGTACAAAAAGTAATTAGCAGGAAAGGATAAGAGAGAGGCAGAAGGCACGAAGGTTGAAGGTAGGAGGACAAAACAACCTCCGCCTTCAACCTTGAACCTTTAACCTTCCGACCTCCCACCTTCAACCCTCCACCCCAACCGCTAAAACATGCAGGCAGAAGACTCCGAGATACTCAAAAAATTCGCTGATCCCAAGACAAGGAACGAAGCTTTCAACCTGCTTTTAGATAAATACCAACAAAAGATCTACTGGCACATCCGCCGCCTGGTGGTAAATCACGATGACGCTGACGACCTTGTGCAAGAGGTGTTCATAAAAGTTTGGAAGAACCTGGCTGAATTCAGGAGCGACTCGCAGCTATACACCTGGCTGTACCGCATAGCAACTAATGAGAGCATTACTTTTCTTAACCGCCAAAAACTCAAAAACAATGTTTCACTTGACGAAGTTGGTTATGATCTTGCTGATACTTTAGCAGGCAGTACCTATTTTGACGGCGACCAGGCTCAGATGAAACTTCAGAAAGCATTGTTAACACTCCCCGAAAAGCAACGCCTGGTTTTTAATATGAAGTACTTTGATGATCTGAAATACGATGAAATCTCTGCAATATTAGGAACAAGCGTAGGTGGCTTGAAGGCCTCTTTTCATCTCGCTGTTAAGAAAATTGAACAGTATCTTTTGAATACGGATTAAACCTTTAGACGATTTTCATATCTTAATATCATGGATTTAGAGAATACCGGTAAAGATTGGAAGGAAGAAGCTCCCTTGCTTGCCGCAATGGACAAAACAAATCCATTAACTGTACCAGAGAACTACTTCAGCACTTTAAAAGACCACATTATAACCCGTTGTTTCGTTGAAGATGCCCGGTTTAATAATAAAGATGAATTTACAGTTCCGGAAGGCTACTTCGACTCTCTCCGTTCCCAGATTGAAAGTCGTGTAGCTGAAGAAACAGTGCGTGAGCTTGCGCCTGTCGATGGTTTTACGGTTCCCAATGAATACTTTACTTCACTGCAGGAGCGCATTCTAGCTAAAACTCAAAGTGTGGAGGAGCCGGCGCAAATAGTCATTAAGCCGATTAAATCAAACTGGATTAAATATGCTGCCGCTGCCTGTGTAACGGTTGCTATCGGTTTCGCACTAATTTTTAATAGTCAGAATACCAGCCTTGAATCTCAATTAAGTAGCATTCCCGATCAGGAGATTATCAACTACCTGCAAGTGCATTCTGATATGAGCGATACACCCATAATCATGGAAAGCTCAATACAGACGGTTAATCTTAATAATAGAGTTGATGACTTTACTGATGATGAACTTGAAGATTATTTAAATACAACCCTTTAATATTAAGAAGAACAAATATGAGATTAATCTGGAGTTTCTTTATTTGCCTTGTGTTGGCCCTGCCCGTTTCGGCGCAGGAAAAAGGTCAGCGTTCGGAGCAGATAGAGTCTGTAAAAATTGCTTTTATCACCCAAAAATTAGCATTGAATACCTCTGAAGCTGAGAAATTTTGGCCGGTATATAACGAGTATCAACAAGAACTAAGGGAAGTATTTAAAGCAAGAAGGGAAGCTCGCAAAAATAAAGAAGGCAACCCGAACAATAAGCTAGATAACGAACTTGATTTCGAATCCAGGCTGCTTAATATCCGCAAAAAATACAAAGAAGAATTTTCAAAGGTTATTCCTTCTGATAAGGTCCTTCAATTCTTCCAGGCTGAGCGCGAATTCCGTGAACAGATGATCAAAGAGTTAAAAGATCGCCGAAAACCCTAAACGACATCAAAGAATTTGCGGAAGGCCTTCAGAATACATGGAGGCCTTTTGTATTTTTGCGCATGCTCACTCAACGCCAGTTATTTCTTTTAAATACCGCTCAAACTTCAAATTCACCTAAATCCCTCGAAATCGATTGTGCGGAAGGAGTATTTCTTACCGACACTTCCGGAGAAAAATATATTGATCTCGTCTCAGGCTTCGCGGTAAGCAATGTCGGTCACCGCCATCCAAAGGTGGTACAGGCAATTAAAGACCAGGCTGATAGGTATCTTCACGTAACTGTTTACGGCGAATACATCCAGTCTCCCCAGGTATTATTTGCTGAGAAACTATGCTCCATTCTCCCATCTTCCTTAAACTGCGTGTATTTTGTTAACTCGGGTGCTGAAGCTACCGAAGGTGCAATGAAGCTCGCTAAACGTTTCACTGGCAGGTCGCAAATTATTTCTTGTATAAACTCTTACCATGGCAGTACGCAGGGAGCACTGAGTTTGATGGGGAATGAGCATTACAAACAAGCTTACCGACCACTTTTACCCGGAGTTACTTTCATCCGTTTCAATGTAATCGAAGACCTTCACCACATCGCCACTGGTACCGCCGCCGTCTTTTTAGAAACCATCCAGGGCGAGGCAGGAGTGATTGTTCCATCTCAGGAATACATGACAGCCCTGCGAAAGCAATGCGATGAAACCGGAACCTTGTTGGTTTTAGATGAGATTCAAACCGGCATGGGTCGTACCGGAAAACTCTTCGGCTTTGAGCATTTTAACATCGTACCAGACATTTTACTTCTCGCAAAGGGTTTGGGAGGCGGGATGCCTATAGGTGCCTTTATAGCCGATAAAAAGATCATGGATTCTTTCAAAGAGAACCCGATTCTTGGGCACATCACCACCTTTGGTGGTCACCCTGTGAGCTGCGCAGCCGGATTAGCAGCCTTGAATGTGCTATTGGATGAACAGCTAACAGAGACCGTAGCCAACAAAGAAAAACTTTTCCGCCGTTACCTCCGCCATCCGGATATTGAGGAGATCCGTGGCAAAGGCTTGATGCTTTCGCTTCAGTTATCTTCTTTTGAAGATGTAGAAAGTGTTAGTAAAATATGTATGGAAGACGGCGTTATTATAGACTGGTTTTTGCATAACGAAACTTCACTACGGATTGCCCCACCCCTTGTTATTTCTGAAGATCAGATAAAGATGGCCTGTAGAATCATTATTCGAGCTATCGACATGTCAATCGAGGCTTATAATTAGCTTTGAGAAAATTGTGCTTTTAAATAAAGAGTTGTCGAAATATTGATAAAACCTACTCAGTTAATAAGGTAATGCATCCTTTTTCCAATACCTTCAACCGTGAGTTCAGTGAGTTTGCAGAAACACTGTCCTTAAGTGCAGTATAGGCGAACTTGATCGATGACAGAACCTGTTCATTCGGATCACATGCCATTGCCTTTTCAAGATGCGGCAGCGCCTGTTTTAACTTCGCGTTATATGCGCCGACATGTTTTTCCTGAAGATCGAGATCGTTCTTCTCCTGATTCACCTGATCGGCAAGGAGATTGGCCTGACTTAGATAAAGATATCCTAGTGCCATATGCGGCACATAATAATCCGGCTCGATCTCTAAAGACTTTTGATAATAGTTAATGGCCTGTTCGGTATTTTTCAGATTCTCAAACAAACCCGCAAGTTTATAGAAAAAGATCGCCTGCTGTTTTTGGGATAAAGAAGATGACTCCGGTAGAATTTTCTCTGCCAGCATAAAAGCCGATGACTCTCTTCCTTCTGTGATGGCTCCGCCAAAGTTATAGTAATGATCAACAACATCCTGAGACATCGCTGTGTTACAAATCAAGATCAATAGCAATGTGACTAACGGCTTCATATAATAACTAGTATTCAGTATTTAGAAATATCCTACAATTCGATAGCATCAGGTAGCAAAACCCTTTTTTATTCGTTGCTCCTTCTTCCTTTAACCCTTAACTCCTTCCTGCCCCTTCAGCATACTCCATTCAGAAGTATCATGAAATTCAATTTCAGGGAACTGTTTTAATGTATAATCAAGCTCCCAGGTAGAAGTAGCAAGAAACACCGGCTTCTTCTCTTTGTCATAAGCTATTTTGGAAGAATGATACTGCACAAACTTCCTCAAAGCTTCCGCATTAGCGGACGAAGCCCACCGAGCGTTAGAGATCCCCAAAGTCCTGAATTCACATGAAGCTCCATACTCATTCAACAGTCTGAATTTTATAACATCAAACTGAAGTTCTCCTACGGTGCCAATAATTCGTCTATTACCGGGATTCTGAACAAACAACTGAGCAACACCTTCATCACTTAACTGATTAATACCTTTTTCCAGCTGCTTCGTTTTCAACGGATCCCTGTTTTCCAGTTCCTTAAATATTTCCGGCGAAAATCTTGGGATTCCAATGAACTGTATATTCTCCCCCTCGGTCAGGGTATCACCGATCTTAAAGTTGCCGGCGTCATACAATCCAACTACATCGCCGGGCCACGCTTCTTCGACCAGGCTTTTACTATCGGCCATAAAACTGGTCGGATTTGCAAACTTTAATTTCTTTCCCAAGCGGGTATGATGATAAAACGTGTTTCTTTCGAACTTCCCCGAGCAAATCCGGCAGAATGCAATCCTGTCCCGATGATTTGGATCGAGGTTGGCGTGAATCTTAAACACAAACCCGGAAAACTTATTTTCATCCGGAGCTACGGTTCTCAGATCGGTTTCACGTGATTGCGGTTCAGGGGCGATCTCAACGAAGGTATCCAGCAATTCCTGAACACCAAAGCTGGTAATTGCACTTCCGAAAAACACTGGTGCAAGGTAACCCGAGCGGTATAACGATAGATCAAAGGGCTCAACTACTGTTTCAATCAGCTCGATATCTTCCCTTAGCTTATTTGCAAGTGTATCGCCCACAGTCTGGTCCAATACCTCACTTTCTAAAGATTCCACCTCCAAATAATCGTCTGCTATTGAGTTCTTATTTACACTGTAAAGATTTAGCTTCTTATTAAATATCTGGTAAACCCCTTTGAAGGAATTACCGATGCCGATAGGCCATGTAAGCGGTCTCGTGTAAATATTAAGCTCCTTCTCCAGCTCTTCAAGTAACACAAAAGGATCTTTCCCCTCACGGTCCATCTTATTAATGAATATGATAACCGGGGTATGACGCATCCGGCAAACTGCCATCAGCTTCCTGGTTTGCTCTTCAACTCCTTTTACACAGTCAATAACCAGAATCACCGAATCTACCGCTGTTAATGTTCGGTAGGTATCCTCCGCAAAATCCTTGTGCCCCGGGGTATCCAGGATATTTACTTTATGATCTTTGTAATTGAAACCCATTACAGAAGTGGCTACTGAAATTCCCCGTTGCTTTTCAATTTCCATGAAATCAGAAGTGGCGGTTTTCTCAGCCTTATTTCTCTTTACGGTACCGGCCTTTTGAATGGCACCGCCAAAAAGTAAAAGCTTTTCTGTTAACGTAGTCTTTCCGGCATCCGGGTGACTAATAATTCCAAAAGTTCTTCTTTTAGTAATTTCGCTTTGAAGTGGAGTCATAAAAGTGGGTTGCTGACATAAATCAGCAAAGAGATTATGTATTGATATTTAATTGGGAGTGATGATCGATCGGCTGCCTGAAGCTAGGGCGCTGAAGGCTTGCACTTTTTAAAAAATTTATTCATCAGCACAAATATACAGGTTATACCCCTTATACGCAAAAGGTGAGCTGCCTACGCCAATAGTAACTGAACTTATAAACTACTCCGCAATTGACTGTTCCTCATTTAACAGGGTTGATTCCTGTTCATTGTTAATATCCAGAGTTAAAGTGAAGGTAGTCAGCTCATCTGTCGAACTAACCTCAAGTATCCCACAATGAGCACGGGCGATTTCATAAGAGATATAAAGTCCAAGGCCTAAACCATTAAGCCCGGGTTTGGCATCCCCACGAAAAAACGGTTTAAATAAATTATGCAATATATTATCCGGAATCTTCGGACAACAATTTGAAACAGATAATTTAAAATTTCTCTGGTCGCTGAGGGCTGTCACAGTAACGGGTTTACCCGAGATACTATGAGTGAGTGCATTACTTAAAATATTAGAGAAAAGCTGTGCAATGCGTTTCCCGTCGCAGGCAACGGGGTATTGAAAATCAAATTTGGTTTCAATAATACGATCCGGCCATATCAAATTCAATTCAGTGATCACCTGAGACAATATTTCCTGTAGTGGCTCATCCTCTTTTTTCTCGAGATTGATTCCTTCTCCAAGCCTTCCACGAGCAAAGTCCAACACGTTTTCAATTAACTCCTTCATCCGGTAAGAGGAGTCTTGTATAATATTGGCAAGTCGCCTCATCCGGTCATCTAAAGGCATTCTCAACATCAGTTGGGCAACGTTGGCAACAGCGCCTACCGGATTTCGAAGGTCATGCCCTAAAACGGCAATGAACTGCTCGCGAAGTTCTGCCGTCTCTCGTTCCTCCTTTAACTGTTGTGCTGATAATTCCAATTGCTCTAAAGACTGCAGATGAAACGCAATCAGTTCCGCATAAAATTTGAACATGCCCATGATCTGAGGCGTCTTAACTACTGCCGGGTTGGGATCAATTGCGCACAACGTCCCGAAAAACTTGCCGCTCTTTAAAGTTATTGGAACAGAGATGTAGCTTTGCAGGCCGTACATGGCAGGAGTGTGATGATCAACGTAAACTTCATCCTGGCTCACATGATCAATAGCAACAACTTGTCTATGCTGCCTGACTTCATTACACAAAGTGGTTTCAACTTTTAATTCTCCACCAGGCAGTAAACCAAACTGAATCTTGTCTTCCACAGCGCAGGCAATCCATCGTTCCTCGGTAACGCGGGCAATGGCCGCAAAACCCATTCCGGTGGTCTGACAGATAATATCCAGGAGATCGTTTACAATGGGAATGCGTTTAACAAGCTCTATATCTGCCTGAATACGGGCAGCAGATGTTTCGTTCATATTATTTCACAGTAAGTGGCGCAAATTTACAAATATCGTTTTAATTGCCCTGCCTAATCAATGCCACCTAACTAGCATACAGTAATTCCACCACCCCGGTCATCCCTGTGGGACTCGTTCGCAAATAACCATATTCTCGCTATGTGATTCCAGGGTACTTACTATATCTTGATCTAAGGATGATATAGTTAGCACATAGTAAGCACCCTGTAAGCATATGGTTAAAGCCGAAGCAAAACCAGATCATTTTAGACCTCCCTTTACAAGTGAATTTTTACCAGAGCATCTCTGATTTTAGTGGATCTTTAAAAGATCTGTTAAACGGCAAGAAGGTAAAACACCTGCGATTAATTCAAAACTCTTTTGCGCCGGCAGGGTTTATAAAACCTATAAGGCCGCCCTTTTTCTATTGTGCTAGCCTTTTATAATAGCCATACACTTCCATCTAAACCTAAAAATATGAGAAGACTACCAGTGTATTTACTGCTTGACACTTCCGGTTCTATGACAGGAGAACCCATTGAAGCCGTTAAGAACGGGGTTCAGGTAATGATTAGTTCACTACGGCAGAATCCGCAAGCCATTGAAACTGCATTTATCAGTATTATCACTTTTGACAGTTCAGCCCAACAGGTTGTTCCGCTTACCGATCTGGCTTCGTTTCAGATGGTTGATATTAAAGCCACAGGCACCACTAGTTTGGGTGAAGCTTTAAAGCTGGTGTCAACTTGTATCGATAATGAAGTGGCTAAAACGACTCTCGAACAAAAGGGCGACTGGAAACCGCTGGTTTTCATCATGACCGATGGGATTCCAACAGATGACTGGCAAAGTGGTATGGAAGAATTTAAAAAACGCAAAACCGCTTTCACTGTAGCTTGCGCGGCCGGCAGCGGCGCCGACTCTAATCTGCTGAAGCAAATTACCGAGAATGTTGTCAGCCTGGACACGGCCGACAGCCAAAGCATCGCTAAATTCTTTTCGTGGGTTTCTGCATCCATTGGTGTTACCTCAACAAAAGTCGAAGATGCGGGTCAGGAAGTAACAGGGCTGGGCGAATTACCACCTCCCCCTTCTGAATTAAATATTGTTACATAGAGGAGATTAACTGAAACATCATGACAAGGGGAAGCGATGTTAAAGAACAGTTAATCAGATTCTTTAAGCACAATAATGTACAAATTCCCCCAAGTCGGCGCGATATTTTTGAACGCTTTATACAGGACCAGGAAAACATAGCTGACCTCAATATAATTGACCAACTTCAGGATAAGCTTATGAGCAAATGGAAACTTCAGGACAGGGTTGCCGAAATTAAGGGCCAGCCAATCCAGATCCTGAACGCAAACGTGGGTAAATCATATGAAGTGCGATTTGATTTCGAGAAATTTGGATGGGAGGATATCAGGGATTTCGAGTTTGAGGGACTCGAACAAGCCGGCTTGAGATTTGATGAACGGCAAAAACAAATTACCGGAAATCCAACTCAGAGCGGAGACATAAGTATCATATTTAAATTTAAGCTTGAAGGTCAGGCAGAAAGCGATCCGTTTAATGAAAAAGTCATTCCACTTATTGTTAATCCCAATCCAAGGAGCTTATGGAAAAACCTGGAGAGCAATAAAAATGATCCGTGGTGGAAAGAGGATGACGCCACCGTATTAGCTTCCCTGGGATCGCGACATATCTTGGTCTCATCGAAGCGGGGTCGTGCACACGCAAATGTTGGCTCCTTTCGCGAAGATGATTTTGCCTTCCATGAGTTAGAGAACGGCTGGAACATTGTTGCCGTCAGTGACGGTGCGGGAAGTGCAAAACTATCCAGAAAAGGATCGAGCATTGCCTGCAACAGCGTTGTGGAGCATTTCATGGAAGAATCGTCGGTGATCGATATGATTGTATTTGATGAGCTGTTATTGGAGCATCATGCGCAGCAGGCCGGCCATTCTGACAAGAATTTAAATCTTTTTGTTTACAACAACCTGGGGAAAGCAGTTTTCACCGTCCACAAAAGGTTGGAAAGTTTTGCTTCAACCGCAGGAGTTCCATTGAAGGATCTAAGCTGCACCCTTATATTTACCTTATTTAAAAAGTATGATTCGGGTTATGCCTTTCTTTCTTTTGGCGTGGGTGATTGTCCGATAGCTGTTTTGAATAAGGACGTAACTGAAGTCACTTTGCTAAACTGGATTGATGTGGGAGATTTTGGCGGTGGAACCCGATTTATTACCATGCCCGAGATATTTCAGAGTGAGAAATTTGCTACCAGGTTCAGCTTTAAATTTCTTGATGACTTCTCCTATCTGATATTAATGTCCGACGGAGTTTACGATCCAAAGTTTATTGTGGAAGCTAATCTGCCGAACGTTATTAAGTGGCAGGAGTTTTTAGAGGATTTGGGTGGTAAAAATGAAGATGGTGTGAAAGTAGATTTGAGCATACAAAATAAGGAGATCACTAAGCAGTTTTCAAAATGGATGGACTTCTGGAGCACTGGCAACCATGATGACCGGACATTGGCTATTGTCTTTTAGTTTAATTCTTAATAGCAGGTTATCACAAAGCCTAAATAATGAGTGTAAAAACGTCTTCTTCTGTTATTCATCCTGGTAAAACATATCAGTATGTAGATAATGGAGAACCTATGCGCGGAGGAATGAAAGATGTCTACTTTTCTCCTGACAAGTCGTATGTAATTGCCTTTTATCGCGATAAGCAAGATTTTAATTCAAAGGAGCGTTTAACGAAGCTGGTTAATCAATATTATGATAGCTTTTTTAGCCGCGAGGGTGGAGATTACTATAAGAACATCTACTCCTGGCCTACCGATATAGTACAGTTAGACGGTCAGATCGGCTTGGTTGTTCCTACGTACAAAAAGAACTTTTTTTTTACAAAGGGATACGCTTTAAGCGATGGAATAAAAGGAAAGGAAAAGCAAGGCTTATGGTTTGCCTCGGCGAAATTCAGGAATAAACAATTTAATTTACGGCTGGATGAAAGCGAACTGGGGGATTGGCTTAGCTACTTTCAAATTTGCGTAAAGATAGCAAGGGGCGTAAAACGTTTACATGCTGCCGGTTTAGCTCATTCGGATCTCTCGTATAAAAATGTGCTGGTAGATCCGGTTAGCAGAGATGCAACCATCATTGATATTGACGGCTTAGTAGTACCCGGCCTTTATCCGCCTGACGTTATTGGCACCGCAGATTTTATTGCTCCCGAGGTATTAAGCACGAAACACCTCGACATGCGTGATGCTAACCGGAAACATGCAAACCGCCTCACTGATCTGCATGCGCTGGCAGTGATGATCTATATGTACCTTTTGTACAGACATCCGCTAAAGGGCGGTAAAATCAATTCGCTGGATACCGAGCAGGACGATCTTCTATCAATGGGTGAAAAGGCATTGTTTATTGAACATCCTACTGATCTTTCAAACCGACCTAAATTAGACCAGGTATCTAAGTGGGCGTTGCCTTGGGCTGATGTCAGCAAATTACCCTATCAAATTACTGGTCCATATTTGAAGGCTCTATTTGAGCAGGCATTTCTTAAGGGACTTCATGACCCGCAATCGAGACCCAATGCAGATACCTGGGAACACGCGCTTTTAAAAACGACAGACCTGATGCAGCCCTGCTCTAATAAAGATTGTGATCAGCAATGGTTCGTGTTTGACAATACCAGCTCACCAAAATGTCCGTTTTGCGGAACAAAGATCAAGGGTACGCTACCGATACTTGATCTGTACTACGAATTTAAACCCGACATCTGGAAGCCCGAAAACCACCGTTTGATGGTTTATAGCAACCAATACTTGTTTCAATGGCATGTAAACAGGCAGGTGGTGAGAAATGAAAGGCTGACGGAAGAACAAAAAGTACCGGTGGGATATTTTACATATTATAATGGTAAGTGGGTGCTTGTGAATCAAAAGCTGGGCTCTTTAAGAGACCTGACTGACAATAAAGACATACCTACGGGTGCGATGGTAGATATTACAGACGGAAAAAGATTGTTGTTGTCAAACGAAGAAGGCGGCCGGGTTGTAATAGTTACGATGACCAACAAATAAGTATACCTATCTAAATAAAACACTAAAACTTTTGCCATGAGACTTAAACCAGCAGGAATATTTATCATCGTTGCCTTAATTGCCGCTCTGGGTTACTTCGCTGTGCGGAATACCGGAAATGACGCTACAGACGTCAGCCGGACAGAAAGTGCGAACGGTCCCGGAAGTTTAAGGAATGCACCTGTTACCCCATCAGAATCAGGCTCAGCGGCATCCAGCGGGACAGCGGAAAAAACAGAGGGCAGGGAGTTTCACTATGTCCCCGAAAAGCCTGTAGACGGAAAACTAAACGGAGTGGTAGAACTGGGCGCAACTGGCTTTAATTCCTTCGTTATTAATATGGATAGCCAGAAGCGCTGGGAGATTGTATCGAAAGATTTTGGCGAATCATTGGCTTATGAAGGTTTAGCAACTACCGAGGATATCAGAGCCGGACTTAAGAGATACATTGCCGGCATGTTTGATAAAGGAGTGGGTAAAAACGATATTCATTTTGTAATCTCGTCCGGAGCGCAGAAGGAGCCTAAAACAAAGATGATTGGCAACGAGCTGAAAAAAATGGGCTATGTGGTGAATAATGTGACCCCCGACCAGGAAGCTAAGCTTGCCCTGCGATCGACAGTTCCAGCTTCTTTTTTAGAAAATTCGTTTATGATTGATATTGGTTCGGGTAATACTAAGATATCATGGGATGAAAATGGAAGTTTGCAGAGCATTGAGTTGCCAGGAGCCAAATATTACGAAAAGGGAACTGCGGATGAAGAAGTGTATACTACGGTCAAAAATGCGATCAGCAAAATTCCGGAAGACAAGCGGAACGTTGCCTTTATTATCGGTGGTGTACCTTTTACCTTAGCCAAACAACATCGCAAAGGTGAAGAAAGATATACTGTACTGAAGGCACCTAATGCATACAAAGCTGCAGATAAGAAAATGGCATCGGGTTTAAACATTTACAAGGCCGTTGTAGATGGCACTAATACTGACACCTTTGTTTTTGACTGGGACGCAAACTTCACTATCGGTTTCCTTCTGAGTTTGAAGAAATAACCCCTTATATGAGTTTTTTAAAGCAGTTGTTAAATCCGTTTATTGAATTTGATGAGAATAAGAAACCGGAAGCGGTAAAAGCGATTCCGGCAGTGCCGGCTGTTAAACCACCCGAAGTGATCTCTCATCCGCTGATCACTGATGAACAAACAAATCCGGAACCGCAACCTGATGCCCCTGATTATCCGGTAATGAAAGTTGGTGACGGGCCTTTGCCTGAGCATATTCACTATTTTGAAAAGCTAATTGACAAAGCAAATAAGGAGAACCCGATGTTTATAGGGCTCGACTATAAGGAATTTATAGATGCTAAGGTGGATATTGATGATATCACTGACGAAAATCTGAAGTACACCACTGCGTTCAATATTTTAAAAAGCTCGGGATTAAATAAGGATAGATTACTCGCTACCGGTCAGGAATATTTAAATCTTATCGGGCGGGATCTGAATGCTTTTCAAACTGCCCATGCACAGCAGTATAAAAAAGATCTGCAACAGAAAGAACATGATTTGAAAAAAAAGGTTGAGGAGCTGCAGGCGCTTTCACAGAGAATCCACATTTTGAAGGCCGAGATCAACCAGGCTACTGGTGAAATCAATCATTCAAAAGATCAGTTAAATAATACTAAAAACTCCTTTCTACTTGCCGGAGAGAATAAGCAAAAGGAAATTCAGACAGAACTTGATAAAATATCAAAGTATTTTGATTAGAAATTTTAGGTTTGTATACCGCGTACCCATCCGGCTTTCTTTAAATACCGTTTACCGTTTTTTCTTATAATCTTTTAATCTGCAAGAATGTTGCAGGAACGCCTTAGTGCAGTAAAGAGACTTTTGACGAGTTTTATGCTTGTTTTGAAGATAAATATTTTATTAAAACAGGTAATAATCCTATACGATTATTTGCGTATTTTTATAATAGAGAACAAACTATTTTAACCTTTTCCTTATGGGTCGTAAGAAAAAAAAGTCAATAGAAAAGGCTGCACGCAAAGGGATAAAAAAAGAATTATCCAGGCAACTTGCCATTCAGCTTCAGGATGTTTTTAATCAATTTGGGGATGAATCGAAGAAAAGCATAAAAGCAATTTCACGAGCTTCAAAGAGCCTTGCCAAAAAGTTGACACCAATGGCAAATGTTGACAAATCTGTCATTAAAAAAACTATGCAGAATGCCTATCACCAAGAGCCTCGGCGTGAAATGGTGAGTAGTGCGCCTGCGATGGCAAGCAATGCGACAGCACGAAATATTCAGTCGGGGATGTCTAAATCAAGAACCGCTGCGCCAGCCCGTGCGAGGGTTAGTTCCCCCTCTTCTAAAGCTACTGCTGCTTTAAAAACCCCTATGCGAAGAAGGGAACAGCCAAAAGTTCCGGCACCTGTTGTTCCTCAAAACTTCAATGAGGATCAAAACGATCCGGTCGGTCCGCCTCCTATGGATCAGACCTGATTCCCGGTTATTATTCTCAAGGTCCCCTCATCCGGTGACCCGTCAAAGTATTGGTCAAGAATTTGTCTAAAAACTGGCGGCGATTTTTTGATGGCACTAAAGAGTGTCATGCAGGATTTTAGTTTCAAATCATCCGGGCTGCCGAAGATATCGTACGCCGTCCTATCGGTAAACCGGATCAGCAGGTTAGAAATATTTATAAGTCGTTCTCCAAGTACTGGGTGTTTTAGAAATTCTTCCGCTTCCTGAAGGTCTTTGATTGCATACCTCTTAGACATTTCACTGTATCCCAGTCCGTGTATTTGGGGAAAGATAAACCACATCCAGTGGCTTAGCTTTCGCCCGTTTTTTATCTCAGCAAAGGCATCGTCATATGTCTTTTCCTGGGCATCGATAAACCGATCCAAATTGGCTGGCTCTTCATACATAAGTGATTGATGTTATAGTCTGCGACAGCAAATTAACGGACAAGTCTGGTATCAATGTTTAAGAGCAGGCTACCGCACCTGCTTCTGCGACCATATGATCCTGCTCACCTGAGCCGCCACTAACACCGATAGCCCCGATTACTTTACCCTCTCTTTTAAGTGGAATGCCGCCCGCGAAGATCATAATCTTACCGTCGTTAGAAGCATGGATCCCAAAGAACTGCTGTCCCGGCTGGGAATTTTCCCCTAGTTCCTTCGTTGTAATATCGAAGGCTCTGGATGTAAATGCCTTATTAATTGATATATTGATACTGCCCAGCCAGGCACCGTCCATCCGCACATGAGAAACTAAATTTCCGCCAGCATCAACTACGGCAATATTCATTGGCTGTCCTATTTCCTCAGCTTTCTTTTCAGCGGCAGAAATAATAGTTCGGGCATCGGCCAGTTTAATACTCATGATATTACTTTTAAGGTATAAAAAAAGGTATTGATGATATATAGACACATCAGTTTCTTCAATGTTTTTTAAATGTCCGAATAGATGCTTAGGACAAATTATCCTGACAACACAATCTTTGGAGTCAACCCTTAATTTAGATCTTGGTTATTACCTTTACCTGTATTAGAAAGGAACTTCATGCCTGAAAAACTCACTGATAAAACTGTCTTTACGTTACTAGAGGTCTCCCGAAGTATTCAGAAAACTCTTTCCGAGAGGTATAAAACCAGTTACTGGATTAAAGCCGAGATGAATAAGCTAAACCTTTACACTCACTCAGGCCATTGTTATCCCGAACTGGTAGAAAAGAAAGACGGGAAAGTGATTGCCCAGATGAAGTCGATCCTTTGGCGGGATGACTATCGCAACATTAACTACCGGTTTTTGAAAGTATTGAATGAACCTTTGAAAGACGGCATTAAAATACTTTTCCTGGCTTCCATTACTTTTGATCCGGCACACGGTTTATCATTGATCATTCAGGATATAGACCCGAGTTATACATTGGGCGATATTGAAAAAGAAAAGCAGCAAACCATTAAAAGGCTTCATACCGAAGGGATTTTTGGCAAAAATAAATTATTACCTATCCCCTTACTTCCGCAGCGACTTGCCATCATTTCTGTAGAAACCAGCAAGGGCTATGCAGACTTTTTGAAAGTACTTGATCATAATGCATGGGGTTATAAATTCTTTCATTTTCTATTCCCCTCGCTACTACAGGGGGAAAAGGCTACAGCTTCGATTATTGGGCAGTTGCATCGTATCAAAAAAGTACGCCGCCATTTTGATGTAGTTGCGATTATAAGGGGAGGCGGAGGCGATATCGGGCTTTCATGCTACAATGATTATGAGCTGGCCAGAGAAATAGCCTTATTCCCAATTCCGGTTATTACCGGCATCGGCCACGCAACCAATGAGACGGTAGTCGAAATGATCTCGCATACCAATGCAATTACCCCAACCAAAATAGCTGAAGACTTGATCCAGAAGTTTCATAATTTTTCGGTTCCGGTACAAAAAGCCCGGGATAAGATCGTTGACCATTCCAAACGATTGATCAGAGATGAGAAATTAAGGTTCCGGACAGAACTAAAGTTATTCCAATCGGTTACCGAGCGGATATTGGTAGAAAATAAAACCCGCATCAGCACCCATGCCCGTTCGATCTTTCAACAATCTATTTTCCTCTTTAAAAATCAACGCGACTACTTATCAGTAATAAGGGAAGACATCAAGAAGTCAGTTTTCAAATACTGTGGTACCATGTACCTAACCCTTAACCACTCGGCGACCATCATCCGGAAGGATTCTTCTACCATGCTGAAAAATCAGAATCAGCAACTGAGTGCGATAGAGAAAAACTTGCACAATATGAGTCCGGAAAATGTACTTAAAAGGGGCTATAGTATAACCCGCTTTAATGGTCGTGCCCTAAGGACTTCAGCACAAGTAAACGAAGGAGATACCGTAGATACCGTGCTGTTTGAAGGAAATTTAATTAGCATTGTAAAAACATCTCAAAAACCTGAATAATGGAAGGCCCTACTCCTAACTATACCGAAGCTTTTGCCGAATTACAGCACATTGTAACAGAAATCGAACAGGGTGAGATTTCTGTTGATGAACTTTCGGAGAAAGTTAAGCGAGCTGCATTGCTGATTAAAATCTGTAAAGCGAAGCTTAGCACGACGGAGGAAGATGTAAATGTAATATTGAAGGAATTGGATTCTGAGGTAAAGGAGGATTAACTATTTTTTCTAAAACCTGTGATGGCAGCGGCATCGGCCTGATGCGTAATTAAGCAGGAATTCCGAAGCCCCCAGTGTAGAGCCTCTACTTAGCACTTGACGGTCTGTGTTTTGTAACCGGTAGCAGCAAACATATCGGCGGTTATAGAGGATTATTCCGAAAAACAAGTCCGTCTTTGTTGATTTCAGTCGCAGAGTTTCCCAGCAAATTGAAGGGTAAAAATTCCTACCAGGAGATGATTTCCACAGTTATCGAATTAATAACTTTTTTAAAAAAGTTATTAACATTTATGGCACTTCAAAAGTATCTTTCACTATCTTCAAAGTAAATTAATGTATTATTAGGATAATTGGATCTTATCCAATTGGTCAGGCTTAAAATTTCGCTGATGGTTAATTCTCACAAGATTTTCATGACTATGCCCTGTATGATTACCTTCTTTTTGACGGCTAATTCAACAGAGAAATTTCCTCCACAATCTGAGTGCAACGCTCGCAAATCAATACATCATGATTAGAAAACTGATATTTCTTGCCGTATTGCTTATTTTAAGTACTAAAGGGTTGCAGGCTCAAAGCACACCCGACAATGGTCCGTTTACAATCTGGAGTGCCTCGACGGTACCTGCAATCATTACTGATCCGGATGCTTCAGCTATTGAGCTGGGTGTTAAATTCCGACCTTTGATAGATGGCTATATCATTGGAATTCGTTATTACAAGAGCGAAACAAACACTGGTTTGCATACTGGGAACTTGTGGTCATTGAACGGAGACAATCTTGCCAGAGCTACTTTTACTGATGAAACCAACTCGGGCTGGCAACAGGTACTTTTCAGTGCTCCCGTAGCCGTCACTGCCGGAACTACATACGTCGCATCCTATCATACAACTGCCGGACATTACTCATTTGATGCGAATTATTTCAATAGTGCCACTGTCACTCCTTACCTGGAAGCCCTGGCTGCTGGCGTCGACGGTCCTAATGGAGTGTATGCACTATCGGCTTCTACTACCTTTCCTACGGCAGCAGCCTTTAATTCAGGAAATGTATGGGTCGATGTTGTGTTTAGAACGGCGTTGACGGATGAAACCGCGCCATCGGTATTGTCAACCACACCGGTTGATGCAGCTATAGATGTTTCAACAACTGCATCAATTTCAGTTAAATTTTCTGAGGCAATTGATCCGGCTAGTATAAGTGATGGAACTTTAGAAATGAGGAATGCCGCAAATGAGTCCGTAGCAACAGAAATCAGTTATAACCCGGAAGACTTTACCGCTACATTAACACCATCCGAAGCTCTTGCTAATTCTAGCGTTTATACTGTAACCGTTAAAGGCGGTTCCGGAGTTCCGCACATCAGTGATGCCGCAGGCAATTCCTTGCTAACAGATTATAGTTGGTCATTTACGACAGTAGCTGTTGTGAAAGCAACTCAGAACATAACTTTTGATCCGCTGAGCAGCAAAACATTTGGTGATGAACCATTTGCTGTTTCTGCCACCTCTTCGTCAGGCTTGCCGGTAACGCTGGTGATTACAGACGGTCCTGCGACCATCAATCAAAATACCATCACGATTACCGGTGCCGGGCAGGTAACCGTAACAGCTTCCCAGGCAGGTAACGATACTTTTGATCCGGCAGCTCCGGTTTCACAAAGCTTCACCGTGGCCAAAGCCGAGCAGGTTATCGTTTGGACCAACCCTAATGGCATCATTGCCGGAACTCCTTTATCAGCTACCCAACTCAATGCGCAAGCACCGGGTGCGCTCACCTACAGTCCGGTAGCAGGAACAGTCCTGCCTGCCGGTACACATACGTTGAGTGTAACAGCTGCTGCCACCGACAACTATAACGAGGCGACTAAAACGGTAAGCATCGTGGTAACATCGGACAGCCAGACGATCACGTTTGCTGCTTTGAGCAACAAAACCTATGGTGATGAACCTTTCACGGTGTCTGCCACCGCAAGTTCTAATCTGCCGGTTAGCTTTTCTGTTGACGGTCCTGCGACCATCAATCAAAATACCATCACGATTACCGGTGCCGGGGAAGTAACCGTTACAGCTTCCCAGGCAGGTAACGATACTTTTGATCCGGCAGCTCCGGTTTCGCAAACCTTCACTGTGGCCAAAGCCGAGCAGGTTATCGTTTGGACCAACCCTAATGGCATCATCGCCGGAACTCCTTTATCAGCTACCCAACTTAACGCAGAAGCACCGGGTGCGCTCACCTACAGTCCGGTAGCAGGAACAGTCCTGCCTGCCGGTACACATACGTTGAGTGTAACAGCTGCTGCCACCGACAACTATAACGAGGCGACTAAAACGGTAAGCATCGTGGTAACATCGGACAGCCAGACGATCACGTTTGCTGCTCTGAGCAACAAAACCTATGGTGATGAACCTTTCACGGTGTCTGCAACCGCAAGTTCGAATCTGCCGGTTAGCTTTTCTGTTGAAGGTCCTGCAGCCATCAATGCGAATACCATCACGATTACCGGTGCCGGGGAAGTAACCGTTACAGCTTCCCAGGCAGGTAACGATACTTTTGATCCGGCAGCTCCGGTTTCACGAACCTTCACTGTGGCCAAAGCCGAGCAAGTTATCGTTTGGACCAACCCTAATGGCATCATCGCCGGAACTCCTTTATCAGCTACCCAACTTAACGCAGAAGCACCGGGTGCGCTCACCTACAGTCCGGTAGCAGGAACAGTCCTGCCTGCCGGTACACATACGTTGAGTGTAACAGCTGCTGCCACCGACAACTATAACGAGGCGACTAAAACGGTAAGCATCGTGGTAACATCGGACAGCCAGACGATCACGTTTGCTGCTTTGAGCAACAAAACCTATGGTGATGAACCTTTCACGGTGTCTGCAACCGCAAGTTCGAATCTGCCGGTTAGCTTTTCTGTTGAAGGTCCTGCAGCCATCAATGCGAATACCATCACGATTACCGGTGCCGGGGAAGTAACCGTTACAGCTTCCCAGACAGGCAACGATACTTTTGATCCGGCAGCTCCGGTTTCGCAAACCTTCACTGTGGCCAAAGCCGAGCAGGTTATCGTTTGGGCAAACCCTGCTGACATTACCACCGGAACACCCCTAAGCGCTACGCAATTGAATGCATCGGTTACAGGTGTAACAAATGGTTCGGCTCCGGGGGCGTTGACCTATAATCCTGCAAGCGGAACGGTGCTTACAGCCGGTACACATACCTTAAGTGTGACTGCTACGTCATCGGTAAATTATAATGCAGCCACCAAAACGACAGTTATTACAGTTAATCCTGCTCCTCCGGGGCAACAGGTGACCAGTTTTACGCTGATCAATGCTTCCACCGACCAGCCTATTAGAACCATTGCTAATGGCGAGACTCTAAATTTAGCGACTTTAGGCGGAACCCAGTTTAATATTAGAGCCAACACTAGTCCTGCAGTTGTTGGTAGGGTGGTTTTTGCTTTGTCGGGAACCGTTGTTCGTAATGTCACAGAAATAGGGGCGCCTTATTCTCTGTTCGGAGATAATTCCGGAAATTATAATAACTGGTTGATGCCTGTGGGAAATTATACTTTAAAAGCAACTCCTTATACCACAGCCACCGGTGGAACAGCCGGCAATTTTTTACAGATCAGTTTTAGCGTGATTAACGAGAGCACTAACCAGGTTCCTACTGCAAATGCAGGAACGGATAAATCAATAACATTGCCCACCAGCAGCGTACAACTAACTGGCTCGGGTTCTGACCCGGAAAACGGAACCAACGTGACCTTTGCATGGACACAGGTAAGCGGACCAAACACGGCGATTTTCAGCAACAGTACTTCGGCAACTCCAACTGTAAGTGGCCTTTCAGCTGGAACTTATGTATTCCAGTTAATTGCCAGAGATCAACAGCTAGCCTCCAGCAGCCCCGATCAGGTTACCGTGATCGTTAATCCCGCCCCTATCGGACAGCAGGTAACAAGCTTTACACTAATCAATGCGGTAACAGATCAACCAATTCGGACAATTGTAAATGGCGAAACCTTAAATTTAGCTACCATCGGCACCCAGCTAAACATCCGGGCAAATACCAGTCCGGCAACTGTTGGTCGGGTGGTTTTTGCTTTGTCGGGAACCGTTGTTCGTAATGTCACAGAAACAGGGGCGCCTTATTCTCTGTTTGGGGACAATGCCGGAAATTATAATATATGGTCGACCCCTGTAGGAAATTATACTTTAAAAGCAACTCCTTATACCACAGCCACCGGTGGAACAGCAGGCAATTTTTTACAGATCAGTTTTAGCGTGATTAACGAGAGCACTAACCAGGTTCCTACTGCAAATGCAGGAACGGATAAATCAATAACATTGCCCACCAGCAGCGTACAACTAACTGGCTCGGGTTCTGACCCGGAAAACGGAACCAACGTGACCTTTGCATGGACACAGGTAAGCGGACCAAACACGGCGATTTTCAGCAACAGTACTTCGGCAACTCCAACTGTAAGTGGCCTTTCAGCTGGAACTTATGTATTCCAGTTAATTGCCAGAGATCAACAGCTAGCCTCCAGCAGCCCCGATCAGGTTACCGTGATCGTTAATTCCGCCCCTATCGGACAGCAGGTAACAAGCTTTACACTAATCAATGCGGTAACAGATCAACCAATTCGGACAATTGTAAATGGCGAAACCTTAAATTTAGCTACCATCGGCACCCAGCTAAACATCCGGGCAAATACCAGTCCGGCAACTGTTGGTCGGGTGGTTTTTGCTTTGTCGGGAACCGTTGTTCGTAATGTCACAGAAACAGGGGCGCCTTATTCTCTGTTTGGGGACAATGCCGGAAATTATAATATATGGTCGACCCCTGTAGGAAATTATACTTTAAAAGCAACTCCTTATACCACAGCCACTGGTGGAACAGCCGGCAATTTTTTACAGATCAGTTTTAGCGTGATTAACTCACCTCCGGCAATGGCCCGAACTCAGGAAATTAATCCGACTGCGATCGATGAGGGATTAAAAGCATTGTATCCGGCTGTTGAAAAGATCACACTCAGTGCCTATCCAAATCCATTTGGGAAACAGGCTGTCGTCACCTTCACAACGCCTACCGATGAACAGAACATTATTCTGGATGTATATGACCTGAAAGGATCAAGGCTAAAGCGTTTGTATGAAGGTAAAGCATTCGCAAACCAAACTATGGAACTCCAGTTCGATGGCTCGAATCTTTCAGCGGGTATGTATTTCCTACGTTTGTCGACGCCTAAAAATGTAGAGAACTTTAAGATGATCATGACCGAGTAATCACCAATTGTGCTAGCCAAAACCCTCTGGGGGTTTTGGCTATTTTTGCAACCAGCTTCTTACCTATAATGCTACCTGTAGATCGGTAAATCAACTCAACTTCTTTTTTCTTGTCTCGCAGGTTATCAAATCTAATCACTTAGATGATAATTTTACTCCAATTTATACAAACAGTGATTTAATTTTAAAGGCTTACCTTTGCATCCAACAAAACCGGCTTATAGAAACCGGAATATTAAAAGCAAAGAATGTCATTCGAAAAATTAAACATTATCAAACCTATCTTATCAGCACTGATTACAGAAGGTTATACTAGTCCAACACCTATTCAGGAACAAGCCATCCCCATTATATTAGACCGTCAGGACCTGCTGGGCTGCGCTCAAACAGGAACAGGAAAAACTGCGGCTTTTGCAATACCTATTCTTCAGATACTGCAGGCTGATCCTTATTATGGTAAAGATCCGCGTACAATCAAGACCCTTATTTTAACTCCTACCCGTGAACTGGCTATCCAGATCGGTGAAAGTTTCAAAGCTTACGGCAGAAATCTGAGCTTAAAGCATACAGTCATTTTTGGGGGCGTTGCACAGGGGCCACAGGCTCTTAAGTTGAAACACGGAGTTGATATTTTGATCGCTACACCAGGCCGCTTACTCGATCTGATGAACCAGAAGTTGGTTTCTTTGCACCACATCAAGATATTTGTTCTGGATGAAGCTGACCGGATGCTTGACATGGGTTTTATTCATGATGTGCGAAAAGTGATCGCTAAGATCCCTCAAAAGCGCCAGACACTGTTCTTTTCAGCTACTATGCCACCGGAGATCCAGCTGTTATCTCAGAGTATCTTAAATCATCCTCAGAAGGTAGAAGTTACCCCAGTTTCTTCAACTGCTGAAACCATTGAACAGGGAATATATTTTGTAGAAAAGTCTGATAAGAAAAAACTGTTAATCCATATTTTGAATGACCGGTCGATTAAAACGGCATTAGTTTTTGCACGTACCAAGCATGGTGCCGATAAAATTGTAAAAGATCTGGTAAATGCAGGTATTAAAGCTGAAGCCATCCATGGCAATAAGTCACAAAATGCCCGTCAGAATGCTTTGAACAATTTTAAAGCAGGTAAAACTAAAGCGTTAATTGCCACAGACATTGCCGCCCGCGGTATTGATATTGACGCTTTGGCTCATGTGATTAACTACGAGCTACCAAACGTCCCCGAAACCTATGTTCACCGTATAGGTCGTACCGGTCGTGCTGGTGCCAGCGGCAAAGCTTTTTCGTTTTGTGATGATGAGGAAATGGACTTCTTAAAGGATATTCAAAAACTGACCGGACAAATTATCCCCGTCATCGATGATCAGCCATACCATATGAAAGGAGCCGAGTTCCGTTTGGCTCAGCCAAAGCAGAAGAAAGCCGCAGCTAAGAAACCTGCCTCTCATCGCAGCAGTCAGGGCGGGTCAGGAACCAAAGAAGGTAAAAGAAGATTTGGAAGTCGTAATACTGCCAGGTAAGCAGTCGATCTACACGTTAGCCTTCCTTATAATTAGAATTTTTAAAAACCACTGCGGGATCTCCAGCAGTGGTTTCTTGCTTACCTCTATTATTACTGAATTTTGCTCCAGATTGAATTAGGCCCTGAGCTTCCAGTTATGTTTCAAAGGGCCATCTGTACCGTAAACAGGGTCTTTATCGGGAGCAGGCACGTGCAGTATATTATCATCGGCTTTTGGGCGCTCACCATCTTTCCCATAGTTCATATCGTAGTCTCTGCCATCGGGGTACGCACCAACTACTGAAAAATCTTCAGAGCTTTTCTCACACTTGTGGGCAACACCTGCCGGAATGATAATCACATCTCCCCTGGTCAACTCTACGCAAACTCCATGAGGTCCCCCAAGCTTTAGGTCAGCAACTCCGCAGTATACACCAAGCACTTCGTGGGTAACGCTATGATAGTGATGGTAGTTGTATACCCCATCGACCCAGGCATTAGACCATCCGTTTTGTTCAAAAACTTTTTTGATGGCCGACTCATCATCTCCCGGCTGAAGCAGTAGTGCTCCTTTATAGATCATCAGGGGGTAATTTTTATTGTTAGGAAAAGTACCGTCATCTTCCAGTACATGAAAAGCTTCATAAGCCTGTTGAACTATTTGTGTCTTATCCATAGGGATTATTTTATCGTTAAAAATATCTTCACGAATGGTCTTGAAACGTGCAGGAGTACATTAACAGTTTTTGTATATGTACAGGTCTGCAGGTTGAAGTATAACAGAATAGCTGGTGTTGGGTTTAGAATAAGAATTATTGATTTAAAACTAACAGCCGTGGATTTACAAACGCAAACTGCTTTTTAATACTGATGAAAGCCCTGAGAAACAAACTCGAGAACATCTGGGAGTGCGGTTCGCCAGTAGGTCCAGGTATGGCCGCCTTCCCGGATGCGGAATTCGTGAGGGACTTCATTCTTACGCATGGCAATGTGAAGCAGGCTGTTTCCTTCGTACAAAAAGTCATCGTCCCCGCAATCTATATACCACCTGATGTCTTTTTTCTGTTTTTCAGGAAGGGCCTGGACAAGCGAGATGGCGTTGTGCTTGCGGTAATAATTTTCAATTGTCGAATCAGCAAGATTTAACTCGTTATTCTTCATCCGTGTTTTTGCCTCCCCCAGATTTAAGGGACCAACATAGGCACTCAGCGGGCAGGCCGACGAAAACAGATCCGGCCGGTGAAGAGCGTACATCAGCGATCCTCCGCCACCCATAGAAAGACCGGCCACGGCACGATAACGTTTATCCTTTTTTACCTGGAATTTCTTTTCGATATAGGGCATCAGCTCCTGGAAGAAAAAATCTTCATAATTCCAGTCCCCCCTGATGTCATTAAAATACCCCCTTCGACCAGTGTCGGCATCCGGCATAACGATGATCATTGGGGTTGCTTTTCCCTCGCGGATCGCTTTGTCCGTAATACTCAACACTTCGCCGAACTGAATCCAACCGGTTTGATCATCTCCTGAGCCATGTAACAGATAAAGCACTGGGTAATTCCGGCTGGAAGTTTCGTAATCAGGCGGCAAATAAACAGCAAACTTCCTGTCACTCTTCAAGATTTTGGAGGTAAGCGAAAGGTTATCAAAGACCTTACCTGTCTGAGCAGCCAGCAATAGCGGCGTAAAAAGGAAGAAAATAGTCAGTTTTAGCAAAGTTTTTTTCATATGCCGCTTAATACAGAAATTAAAGATAGACTATCCGCGCGCCGTAAACAAGCCGCCGACAAGGAATCCGCCAGGCAAAAAATAATTTTCCATTTTCTTAAGGTTGTTGATATTACGTGCTATATTGTGTCTGCAATACACAACCACACCCGAACCAAACCAGCCTTAAATTAAATGACTTACCCAAGAGCCTTCCCAAACTCCATCCTTGCCTTCTTCCTTATTCTATTTATCTTTTCTTCATGTACACGTCGATCGGGCAAAGCCAGAATCCTGGTGTTCAGCAAAACGGCTGGCTATCACCATGAGTCGATCAGCGATGGTATGGCCGCCCTGACAAAATTGGGTGCGGAAAATAATTTCGATGTTGACACTACCACTAATCCTTCCTATTTCAATCAGGATAGTCTGGAAAAATATTCGGCAGTGGTCTTTCTGAGTACTACCGGCGATGTTTTAAATAATTACCAGGAAGCGGAATTTGAGCGTTACATTCAGGCGGGGGGAGGTTACGCGGGCATTCATGCAGCGGCTGATACGGAATATGAATGGGGTTGGTATGGACGCCTGGCGGGGGGGTACTTTTTAGACCATCCTGGCATAAATGACACATTTCCAAATGTGCAGCCAGGCATCCTGAATGTGCTTGACAACGGTCATATTTCGACCAGTCATCTATCCAAGCAATGGAAGAAGACAGATGAATTTTACAGTTACAAAAAGCTTAATAAAGATGTTAAGGTCTTGATGACGCTTGATGAGAAGAGCTATCAGGGCGGCCATAAGATGGGCGAACATCCCATGGCGTGGTACCATGAGTTTGATGGCGGACGAGCTTTTTATACTGCATTAGGGCATACAAGCGAATCCTATGCAGACGACGCGTTTTTAAAACATGTTTTAGGAGGTATAAAATATGCTATTGGTGACAACGACAAATTGGATTATGACAACGCAAAAACGTTAAGCGTGCCCGAAGAAAACCGTTTCACTAAAACTGCCCTGGTGAACGGACAGCTTTTTGAGCCGACAGAAATGACCGTCCTCCCAAATCTGGATATTTTGGTGGCACAGCGCCGGGGTGAAATCATGCTTTACAAAAAAGGTGATTCTATTTTAAAGAAAGCGGGATTTCTGAATGTTTACTTTAAAACCAGCACGCCTGATGTGAACGCCGAGGAAGGAATTTTAGGGATAAAAGCAGACCCGAACTTTGCTAAAAATCATTACATCTACATCTTTTACAGTCCTGCAGATACATCGGTTAACCGCTTATCAAGATTTAAATATGAAAATGATCAGCTTGATCTGAAGTCAGAGAAAGTGGTATTGCAGTTTTTTTCTCAACGGGAGATTTGCTGCCATACCGGCGGCTCTATCGCTTTTGATAAAGACGGACTGCTTTATTTATCTACAGGGGATAATTCTACGCCTTTCAATGCACCCGGACAGCGTTATGTAAATAGCGGATATTCTCCCCTGAATACGACTCCTGGATTTGAACAATATGATGCCCGGCGCACTTCAGGCAACGCGAACGACCTTCGTGGAAAAATACTGAGAATTCGCGTTAAGGAAGATGGTAGTTATGAGATCCCCGATGGCAATCTATATCCCAAGTCTGCACAGGGAAGCAGACCTGAGGTTTATGTGCAGGGAAACCGAAATCCTTACCGTATTTCTATTGATCAGAAAAACAATTTTCTCTATTGGGGAGAAGTTGGGCCTGATGCGAATGCAGACAGCCTCGAACTTCGCGGTCCACGGGGATACGACGAGGTGAACCAGGCACGGAAAGCCGGGTTCTTCGGCTGGCCCTTTTTTGTCGGGAACAATTACGCTTATCACGATTATGATTATACTACGGGGAAATCAGGTCCCACCTTTGACGCCTCTAAGCCGATCAATAATTCCAGAAATAACACCGGTATAAAGAATCTGCCCCCTGCACAACCTGCTTTCATCTGGTATCCATATGGGGCCTCCTCCGATTTTCCGCAGGTCGGTACTGGTGGACGGAATGCAATGACAGGCCCGGTTTATTATACCGATATGTTTGATAAAGAAACCAGACTTCCGGACTACTATAACAACAAGCTTTTTATTTATGACTGGATGCGGGGCTGGATCAAAGCGGTAACCATGCAACCCAATGGTGATTTCGACAAGATGGAGCCTTTCATGGAGCACACGAAATTAAACGGGCTGATTGATATGGAGGTTGGTCCGGACGGTAAACTGTATTTACTAGAGTATGGAAGCGGTTGGTTTAGTAAGAATCCAGATGCCGGCTTATCAAGGATAGACTTCAATGGAGGCAACCGGTCACCAAAAATAACTGAGTTGAAGACAGATAAGATATCAGGTGCCTTGCCGATGAAGATTGTCGCTAATGTTGAAGCCACCGATCCTGAGAATGATAAGCTAAGTTATGTGTGGCATTTGGGCGATGGTGTTAAAAAAGAAACAGTCGAACCCCGCCTGGAATATACCTATAACAAGAAAGGAGATTACGATATAACGGTTGAAGTTCGGGATGAAGATGGTGCAAGTATGGTAAGTCAACCAGTTTCTCTGTATGCAGGCAATGAACAACCGTTAGTGAATATCAAAATCAATGGCAACCAGGTTTTCTATTTCGCCAATACACCGGTAGAATATAGTGTCAGTGTGACAGATAAAGATGATCCCTCTGCCAGCAATGATAAGTCAGGGATCATTGTTTCTGCGGATTACGTTGAAGGAAGTGATAAAGCCGAAGCTTCGCAGGGCCATCAGGTTATTTCGCAGGCAATGGTAGGAAGAAGCCTGATACTCTCCCTGGATTGCAAAGCCTGTCATAAAGAAACCCAGAAGTCAATTGGGCCCTCCTATTTACAGGTGTCTGAGCGCTACAAAAACGACAAAAATGCGGTGCCCTATCTAGTCAACAAAATTAAGAAAGGCGGATCCGGAGTTTGGGGTGAAACGGCAATGGCTGCTCATCCTGATTTAAAAGAGGAAGATGCCCGCAAGATTGTTGCATGGATACAGACATTGGCGGGAGGCGACCAGTTGAAAAAATCGCTACCTGTGCAAGGCTCCATTCAGCCGACGCTCAATAAGACGTTAACCGAAAACGGAATTTTGCTTATCTCATCAAGTTATACGGATAAGGGCGGGGCTGGCATTAAACCACTGACCGGTTCATCAACAGTCTCTTTACGAAACAGCAAGGTGAATCTTAGCGCAGCCCGTGATTTGGAGGAATATACAAAGGTTAATTTCAATAACACGGACTTTCTGATGGTTCCTAAAGCGAGCGGAACATTTGCGTTAAACAGGATTGACCTTACCGGTATTCAAGCGATAGATCTGGCAGCCATGTGGCAGAAAGTTCCCCTATCGGATTATTCATTTGAAGTTCGGCTTGACAGCCGTACGGGTAAAAAAGTCGGCTCTGCGACGTTAGCTGCAGCCTCACTTGCCAAACCTGTCAATGGCTTTGGCGGAACGACGATCAGCATTAAGTTACAACCGGTGATCGATGGGAAGCTTCATACACTTTATTTTGTAAGCAAAGCTTTAAAAGCTGATGATCCCCATAGTATAGTGCTGCAGTCGGCGCAGTTCAGGACAAAGTAACTTTGATTTGGTCATGAAAAGATTAATGGGCAACTTTTTATCTTTTCATGACTATTAAGTCCAGAGTACTTTAGTATTACAAATTAAATCTTAAACCATCTTCCCTCTTTTAATCAGGTAAGCATGCAGGACCTGGTAAAATCCTGCATGTATATCTGCGTCAACCAGGTCTATATGATATTGTGCGCAGCGCAGCTTTAACTCTTTATGATAGCTCTGTATTGCCTGGAGATAGGTTTCTTTAACATTTGCCGGGTGTAATTTTAACTCCTCTCCACTTTCCATATCGATGAAATGATATGGCCTGTTAGCAAAATCAAATTCCAGCTCCTTTTTGTGGTCCAACACATTAAAGATCACCACTTCATGTTTATTATGTTTAAGGTGCTGAAGAGCAGAAAAGATCTCATTAAGCTGCTGATCTGAGTTACCTCCCTCAAGCATATCGCTGAAGATAATAACCAGGGAGCGCTTATGGATCTGTTCCGCAATATCATGCAGCGCAGATGCTACCGCAGTCTGTTTCCCTCGTGCAGGCTGCATCGCCAGTCTTTCCAACTCGCTAAACAAGTATTTTTGGTGTATCGTTGTTGATTTCGCCTGTGTAGAAAATTCTACGTAATCCGAGAAGTAGCTTAGTCCAAAAGCGTCACGCTGCTTTTTAAAAAGATATATTAATGCTGCCGCAGCATATACCGAGAACAGCATCTTATTAAAATCCTTTTCCGGAAAATACATGGACGAAGAAACATCCATTACGATCTGACATCGCAGATTGGTCTCTTCTTCAAAGCGCTTGACAAAGAGCTTATCAGTTCGTCCATATAATTTCCAATCTATATTTTTAATAGAATCACCATTATTATAAACGCGGTGCTCCGCAAACTCCACTGAGAAACCGTGAAAAGGGCTTTTGTGCAAACCGGTGATGAACCCTTCGACCACCTGCCGCGCCAGAAGTTCAAGATTGCCGAAATCCTGTAGTTCTTTGTAATTATTCAGGTTGGGTTGCATGGTTCTAAAATACTATATTTATATACAATTTTGTTTTCATCTGCAAACTCGGCATTTGATTAGCGGCCGCATCTGGTATTTCTGCCAATCCAGTTGGTCAACCACGATACCTCTTAGTCGATGTAGATGTCAAAGATGGGAACCATTATTTAATCTATAGAGATGGGTTTCATAAACCACAGTTAAGATACTATCTACAGCTCTGAAAATCTTGTTTAGCCTAAAGACCCGCAATTTGCAACCGTGACCTTCGAATTCAGGCAAGCGAACCTTCATCTCTATTAAACCGAATTCAGATGAAAATAGCTTATATTTCTACTAGCAGGCCGAGAAGATGTGGCATCGCTACCTTTAATTATAATTTATTTAAAGCAATTAGCGGCCACTTTGATATTGGTCTTCAGGAAGGGTATGTGGTTGAAATTCTTGATTCGGATGATGCCAATGGATACAAGTACCCGGAGGTGGATCTATCAATACGGCAAGAGCATCAGGAAGACTATATTAATGCCGCAAATTATATCAATTCAAGTGATACCGATGTCTGCATCCTGCAACATGAGTTTGGAATATTTGGAGGTCAGAACGGTGTTTATGTGCTCTCACTGCTCAACCATCTCCAAAAGCCTCTGATCACAATTCTCCACACCGTACTGAGATCCCCTTCTTATTTACAACACATAATCATTCGCGAAATTGCAAACCAGTCATCCAGTATCGTCGTAATGAACCGCAGAGCCATCGAGTTTCTAACAGAAAGCTACGGAGTGGCAGAGGAAAAGATCAAAATAATTGAGCATGGTGTTCCTGATATGGAGCCAAAAGTATTTAACCCGGTTAAGAATTCGTATCCATTCCGCGATAAAAAAGTTTTGCTAACGTTTGGGTTGCTTAGTACTAATAAAGGAATTGAGACTGTGATTAAGGCGCTTCCTCAAGTGACTTGCAGACATCCTGAGACTATATATGTTGTTCTGGGTACTACCCATCCCGGCGTGAAAAAGAGTTCGGGTGAAGAATATCGGGAAAGATTAAAATCGCTGGCCAGCAGATTGCAGGTTGATAAAAACCTGGAGTTCATCAATAAATTTGTTTCTGATGAAGATTTGTTCAATTACCTTACTGCATCAGATATCTACATTACCCCATACCTGAACGAAGCGCAGATTACCAGTGGAACTTTATCCTATGCAGTCGGGGCAGGCGCTGCGGTAATATCAACTCCTTACTGGCATGCTGTTGAGCTTCTGGCGGATGACAGAGGTCGACTCTTTGATTTCAGAGATTCAGAAGGATTAGCATTGCAGATTCTCGACTTGCTGGATCATCCTGATAAATTAAATACTATTAAACAAAATGCTTATGAATATGGACTTCATGTAAGATGGCCGGTGATTGGCAGGGAGTATATTAAAATACTGACTCAGGCGCTGAAGAGTCCGGTTGATTTTCATAGAAAGCCGAAAGAGATCATCGATTCCGAAATCATCCCGGCCTTTAATCTTGCACATGTTAAACGCCTTACCGATGATACGGGAATAGTGCAACATGCTAAATATGGAATCCCCAATTTAAAGGAAGGGTATTGCCTGGATGACAATGCCAGGGCCCTGATCATGACTTTAATGTCATACCAGCAGAATAAAAGCAAAACTGCTCTGGAACTTCTGCCTGTTTACCTCAGCTATATCCAATATATGCAGGATCAAACAGGGAATTTTAGAAACTTCTTAAGTTTTGACAGGAAATATCTTGACGATGTGGGCTCAGAGGATTCTTTTGGACGAACTATATGGTCGCTTGGCTTTCTAATCAATTGTGCTCCAAACAGTTCCTATAGAGAATTTGCGGAAGAGCTATTTTTCAAATCTGTATCGCACTTTAAAAACCTTAGACATTTGCGAGGAATTGCGAATACCATTATTGGGATCGTCAATTATTTGAGGGTTCATCCCCTCAATGAAGAGTTGACCGTTCAATTGATTGATCTCACTAATATGCTAGCAAACGCTTACAGGAAACATCAGTCAACACATTGGAGGTGGTTTGAAGAAAAACTAACGTATGATAATGCTATTCTCCCGCTTTCACTATTGCATTCATCAGAGATCATTAAAGACGATGGAGTTAAGGATATTGCTCTCGAGTCTCTGGAATTTCTTGAAGCGCAAACCATGAGACATGGATACCTTAATCCGGTTGGAACCGATGGCTTTTTCTTTAAAGATGGAACCATGGCAATATTTGATCAACAGGCAATTGAAGTAATGGGCATGGTTTTGATGTATTTTGAAGCTTACCAACGCACCAGGAGACTTGACTTTATCAGTAACATGTACTTAAGCTTTAAGTGGTTTCTCGGAGAAAATACGCTTCGGATTCCGCTCTATGACCATGAAACTCATGGGTGCTGCGATGGATTGCAGGCAAACGGAATTAATCGAAATCAGGGTGCAGAAAGTACACTTGCTTATTTGATATCTCATCTCACCGTACTTAAAGCGCTTGAACTCGAATACGAATATAAAGAAGTTATAGCATCAGATACCGCTTCGCTGACATTAGGAAAGTATACGAAGTAACTCCAAAAACCACAGACATGCAGTCCCTTTTATGAAAGTAGCAGTCCTTTCACCTGTTGCATGGAGAACACCCCCTGAACATTATGGCCCCTGGGAGCAGATCGCTTATAATCTTACTGAGGGCTTGATTCGTTCAGGTCTTGACGTTACCCTTTTTGCGACCGGCAACTCTGTTACATCTGGTAAGCTAAATGCTATTATTCCACAGGGATACGAAGAAGATGAAAGCCTGGATGCTAAGGTGGTAGAATGTCTGCATATAAGCAACCTGATGGAAAAGGCAGATCATTTCGACCTGATCCATAACCATTACGATTTTCTTCCCCTGACTTACTCGCGGTTGATTCAAACTCCTATAATAACTACCATACACGGTTTTTCATCATCTAAAATTATTCCCGTTTACAAAAAATACAATAGCAGTTCGCACTACGTATCTATCAGCCAGGCCGACCGTCACAAAGAACTCAGTTACCTGGCAACGGTCTATAATGGTATCAACGTGGCAGACTTCACATTTAATGACCGACCTGATAATTTCCTGCTATTCTTTGGCCGAATACATCCAGATAAAGGCGCCGCTGAAGCAATCGAAATAGCACGGAGAAGTAACCGACGCCTTACTATATCCGGAATCATCCAGGATCAAGCTTATTTTACCGAAAAAGTAAAGCCTCATCTTAGTAACGATATCGTATTTGTAGGACGGTCCGGGCCTGAAAGAAGAAATCAATTACTTGGTAACGCATACGCTTTGCTGCACCCGATTAGTTTTAATGAACCGTTTGGTATGAGTGTCGCTGAGGCAATGATGTGTGGCACTCCGGTGATCGCCTTCAATAGAGGCAGTATGCCAGAATTGATTAAGATTGGAGAAACAGGCTTTCTGGTCGACTCAGTTGAAGAGGCTGTCGAAGCTGTTAAGCTAGTGGCAAGTCTGAAACGTACAAATTGCAGAACCTGGTCTGAAAGTAAATTTTCTTGTGAGCAAATGGTTCAAGGGTACATTAAATGTTATAAGCAAATTACTTGTCATTAAGATTGCGTCCCGATATGATTCCATCTTAAGCGATGGAGCAATTCATCAATATCCACTGTCGCAAATGACGAGCAGTAATCAGAAAGTCCGTAAGGAATGATCAACTTGTTATTATGAATTACGGAGCCACAGGAGTAGAGTACGTTTGGCACATATCCTTCCCGTTCTTCCTTATTCGGGATCAGGAGTGGTTCCTCTAAACGCCCGATCTCAACAGTAGGGTCTTGCAGGTCGTATAAACTTGCACCTAAACAATAACGTCTCATTGGACCAACACCGTGGGTGATGATCAACCATCCATGTTCCGTTTCAATGGGTGAGCCGCAGTTTCCAATTTGCATAAATTCCCATGGGTACTTGGGCTCCTGCAATTTTATAGGATGCTGCCAAACGGTGATCTTATCCGAATACATGATGTAGTTATTACATCCATCAATCCTGGATATCATCGCATATTTGCCGTTAATTTTTCGCGGAAAAAGAGCCAGGTTTTTATTTTGCGCACCTACACCGAAGAGGGGACTCACGTTAAAGTCATAAAAGTCCCTGGTCTGCATTAACTTCGGCATAATTAAAGACCCGTCATATGCAGTATAAGTAGCATAATAGATCACGGAATCATCCTCATCTATGAATTTAACAAAACGGGCATCTTCAATTCCTTTACGCTCAAACTCCGAGATCGGAAAAATTACCCGGTCTGAAATATCCGTATCTTTAGAGAAGCAGATATCATGGTAAGAATCAGAAAGCCACAATACTTTCTCGTACTCAATCCGGCGCATATCATCTTCACGTAGATTTTTCGAATCCGTTATAACTTTTCGTAGATTTACATAGTCAAAAGTATCGCCGAGTTTTTCTCCAACCTCTTCCAGAACGTGGATATCAATTTTAGTCTCAGCAGCCTTCTCAAAAAACAGTTTTTTGTTATAGGACGCTTTAAGAATAACCTCTGCCTCATCAATATAGTTTCCTGCCGGTTGAACCTGAATATCACCTAACTTGTCTACCACCGCCCGGCGAAAAGCGATAGATGAAATATGACCTTCGCCTACAGCTCTGAAGCTTATAATCATTCGCTTATGTCCTTCCTCCAATTCCGACTGGTCAGGATCCTCGACTATAGAAGGATTGAAGAAAGCGGCAGACTCAACAGAATACTCATGCGTAAAATAAGATCCCATAAGCAATTTTCGATTTTCCGAGATTTTTTCATAATCAAAACCAAGCTCATCGATTAAGTGCTTTAACTTTTTACAATGGCGGTAAAGAATTTTAGTAATATTACGGTGCCTTTTAGAATATTCCTGTAACAGGGGCGACACGATTGGAAATACCTCATGCTCCGGCAAACTCATTACTCTTTGAATAAGTTCCTTCGAACGCTCAGTATGATTAAAGATGAAACGTGCTATTACTCGTTTGAAATCAGGATAAACTTTTTCCTTCTTCCTTTCAACAGATAATCTCATTTCAAGGGACTTTCGAATAATCTTAACTAAAGCAGAAATGATACAAGTGCAGAGGTGTCACCTCAACTAGTTTTTATCAATACTGCAAGTTCTTGTTATCTAAATTACACTATTTTTAATTCACCTATCGCCAGCAAACTCATTATTGTATTTATTTTATTACATCGCCATTTAAAATAAGGCATTATCTTACAGAGCTAAATATTGCCAAACCATAAACACACATTATGAAGATAAATTTTTTAAGAACTGCGCTGTTCATTACAGCTTTAGCCAGTTCTCTTTCTGTCTCGGCACAGGTTTCAACTCAGCAAAAGAAGCTCACTTTTGATGAGGTGTTCGTTCAGGCTCCAAAGGATATTATTGCTCCTATTGCTAGTCAACGAGGATGGGCTGATGACACTCACTTTATTGAATACCGCTTAGAAAACGGGCAATCGAAACCGTATACTGTAGATGTAAAAACCGGAAATGCGGTTCCGTCAACCCCGGCACAGGTAAACCAGGCCACGGTAAGCATCAAAGACAACGATATTTTTTACAAAGACGTAAATGGGACGGAGAAGCAGCTTACTCGTGACGAGGCAGAAGAGAAGAATCCTACGCTCTCACCAGATGGTAATCAGGTAGCCTTTACACGTAACAACGACTTATATTCGGTTGATGTTGCCAGTGGAAAGGAAATACGCTATACCAGCGACGGCTCTGATGTGATCTACAACGGCTGGGCCTCGTGGGTGTACTATGAGGAAATACTTGGAAGAGCGACTCGCTACAAAGCTTTCTGGTGGAGTCCTGACAGTAAACGTCTTGCATTTATGCGTTTTGACGATTCGAAGGTACCCGTATTTCCAATTTATAACTCTGAAGGTCAGCACGGTTTTTTAGAAAACACCCGTTACCCTAAACCGGGAGATAAAAATCCTGAAGTTAAAATGGGAATAGTTAATACTAATACGCAGGGTATCGTATGGACTGATTTTAACGAGAAGGACGACCAGTATTTTGGTACGCCATTCTGGATGGCTGATAGCAAAACTTTATGGATGCAGTGGATGAACAGGGACCAGAACGACCTGATTATCTACTCAGTGATCCCTTCAAATGGCAAAAAGAGTATCATTTACGAAGAAAAGCAGAAAACCTGGGTTGACTGGTTTGATGATATGTATTTCCTGAAGAATGGACAAGGTTTTATCCTGAAAAGCGACAAGACAGGTTACGGCCATTTCTATTATATGGATCTGAATGGAAAGCTTAAAAAGCAACTTACATCAGGTAACTGGCGCGTAGGAAAGTTATTGAAAGTGGACGAAAAGGCCGGTGAAATATTCTTCACCGCACGGAAAGAGGCTACCACTCGTTATGACCTGTATCGTGTAAGCTTAAAAGGCGGCGCAATTAAACGTTTGACTTTTGGAAATTATGATCATAACGTTAGCCTATCACCCGATGGAAATTACTTCGTAAGCACCTACTCAAATCTGCAGACGCCAATTCAAACCGCGTTGCTGGATAGAAATGGCAAGTTAATTCGCAAACTCGCGGATTCAAAGGGAGCTGCATTTGCTGCATATCAATTGCCAAAAACAGAGTTGATTAACTATACAACAAGGGATGGCTTAACTTTACCTATGACGGTTACTTTACCATTGAACTTCGACTCTTCAAAAAAATATCCTGTTTGGATATCAATATACGGAGGACCTGACGCAGGTACAGTTTATGACCGGTTCAAAAGTCCTTTAGGACAGGCATATTGGTGGGCTAACGAAGGTGTAATCCAGGTAGCAATTGATAATCGTGCAGCTGGTCATTTAGGCAAGACCGGTCAGAACTACATCTACCGAAAGTTAGGTATCCACGAAATAGAAGATTACGTTGATGCAGTGAAGTTTCTGAAGACAAAAGGATATGTTAATGAGAATAAAGTTGGTATTACTGGCGGAAGTTATGGCGGATACGTTTCTGCCATGGCGTTAACCTACGCAGCTGATGTATTTACTCATGGGGTGGCTAATTACTCCCCGACTGACTGGTCTTTGTATGATACCCACTATACAGAACGTTTTATGGACACCCCGCAGGATAATGCGGAAGGATATAAGGTAACCTCAGTCTTAACCTACGCCGACAAGTTGAAAGGAACACTTCGTATTGTCCATGGAACCATGGATGACAATGTGCACATGCAGAATAGCATTCAGCTGGTTGATAAGCTTCAGGACCTGAATAAGCACTTTGAATTTATGCTCTATCCGGGAGAACGTCATGGATGGAGAGGCAAAAAAGGACGTCACAGTGAACAGGAAAACATTCGATTTATGTATCAGCACATGCTTGAAAAACCTCTGCCCGCTGATTTCTATGAATATTGGAAGTAAGAAGTAGCCAGAAGATTAAATCTGCTATAAACACAAATCATATAAAAAGCTTCGGTTCTTAAATGAGCCGGAGCTTTTTTATTGGGCTGAAATAGATTCTTACAGAAACAAAAAACTCCGGCTCAATGAACCGGAGTTTCTGGTAAGAGTACAGAAATTTATGCGATTTGCTTGCTCAATTTATCTGCTAGAACAGATTTAGGAACAGCACCAATTTGTTTGTCGACAATTTCACCGCCTTTAAAAAATAACAAAGCAGGTATATTACGGATACCGAATTTCATAGAAATACCGGGATTATTATCCACATTCACTTTTCCGATAACTGCTCTGCCTTCATATTCTTTAGCTAATTCTTCAACCACCGGGCCTACCATACGACAAGGGCCACACCATTCTGCCCAAAAGTCTACCAATACAGGTTTATCTGATTTCAGAACCAGTTCATCGAAGTTCGCATCTGTTATTTCTAATGCCATAATGAGTTTTCTTTAATTTAATCAAATATAGTCTTCAATTTCTTTGCCACAAAAAGCCTTTGCCATTGTGACAGAACAATGTGCAAATATGGTGACATCTAAATAATAAAATAGATCTTAATTTAGTTTGTCAGGGAAATTGACGGTTTTAAGATTACAATATTAAAAAGGAAAATAATCTTCAACCCTAAAGAACTAAATACACTGGATTAGTTTAAGTAGAAGGTTCACTTGTGGTTAAAGGTTTGTTTCAGAACCTTTGTTGGAAATTACAAACTAGTTAAGCTTGTATCTTACCCCATTTAGTTTTGCAAGATCTTCCAGAAACTCGTTACTAGGATTAATTTTAACTGACTTTGAAGGCATTTCCAACGTCGTTTCTTCATCGTAATCGAAGATCTGGAATTTTAGCTGGCAATTACGATTAGGATTATGCTCTTTATTGATGTTCACTATCTCATCAATCTTTCCGATGAAATCAGGCGATACTTCATTTAATGAAAACTGAATAGTTAAACACTTAGCCATTTTATCCCGAAGTTCAGAAAGCAGTACCATACTGGTCACTTTAAACTCCCAGTTATCTTTTTGTTTAAAGCGTTCCCCAACCGTTCCACGAACCTGCAGGAAGAAGCCATCATTTAAATATTGCCTCATTTTCACATAATCCTCGCCAAAGAGTACTACCTCAAACGTTTCACTGTAATCTTCGAACATGAAAGCACCAAACGGCTTACCGGTTTTGGTAGTACGATGATTGCACATAGATACCAGGCCGCCAATCACCAGGTCGCGGTTCTTTATTTTATTAAACTCTTCTTTGTCTTCCTCAGAAACTTCGGCAGACTTCATTCGATTTATCAAGCTGAGATGCTTCACCTGGTGGGTGCAGAAATTATCCATCTCGAAACGGTAGTTGTCAAGCGGATGTCCCGTGAGATAGATCCCGATGGCTTCCTTCTCATATTTAAGCTTTTCTATTAAGCCCCATTCAGGGCATTCCGGCATCTGAGGTTCTATGATCTGCGCATCGTTAGTACCGCCAAATAATGATGCCTGCGACGAATTCAGGCTATTCTGGTAATCATTGGTATATTTCACCAGCCGCTCAATGCCGTTATACAGACTTCCGTCCGGGCGAGCAAAGAACTGAGCCCGGTGATAACCAAAGCAATCAAAAGCACCACCATATACCAGATTCTCGTATACCTTTTTGGTAACAGCGCGTGAGTTAGTCCGGCAAGCGAAGTCATAAATAGAAGTATATGGTCCGTTCTCCACTCTTTCGGCCACTATGCTTTCTACGGCCTTCTCACCTACTCCCTTCATTCCCGACATACCAAAACGAACTTCACCCTTCTTATTAACCGTAAAACTCAGTTCAGATTCATTGATATCCGGACCAAGAACAGGGATCCCCATCTGTTTACACTCTTCCATAAAGAAAGAGATCTTCTCAATATTGTTCTGGTTATTTAAAACAGCAGCCATATACTCGGCCGGGTAATTCGCTTTCAAGTACGCGGTTTGATAAGCCACAAAAGCGTAGCATGTAGAGTGCGACTTGTTGAAGGCATATTGCGCGAACGCTTCCCAGTCAACCCAAACCTTTTCAACGGTTTTTAAGTCATGACCATTGGCTTTACAGCCGTCCATGAACTTAGGCTTCATTTTGTTAAGAGTCGCGATATCCTTTTTACCCATCGCTTTACGCAATACGTCAGCGTCGCCTTTGCTGAAGTTAGCCAGCTTCTGCGATAAAAGCATTACCTGCTCCTGGTAAACAGTGATTCCGTAAGTCTCTTCCAGATATTCTTTCATATCCTCGAGGTCATAACTCACGTCCTCGCGACCATGCTTTCGGGAAATGAACTTGGGAATATATTCAATAGGCCCCGGACGATACAGCGCATTCATTGCAATCAGATCTTCAAACTTATCGGGCTTCAACTCGCGGAGATACATTTGCATCCCATCGCTTTCAAACTGAAAAGTACCGTTCGTATCACCTCGCTGGTACAGGTCGAATGTTTTTTGATCGTCGAGCGAGATGTAATCTATATCGATCTCCACCCCGTGATTCTGCTTGATCAGGCGGAGTGCGTCTTTAATAATGGTTAGGGTCTTTAACCCTAAAAAGTCCATTTTAATTACTCCCGCATCTTCAATTACCCGGCCGTCAAACTGGGTGACCAGCAGGTTTGATTCCTTGGATGTAGCAACAGGAATAATGTTCGTAAGGTCGTCAGGAGCGATAATTATACCTGCAGCATGAATTCCCACGTTACGCACAGAGCCTTCAAGAATGAGCGCTTCCTTCAATACTTTAGCATGTATACTATTTCCCTCGGCAAGGATATCCCGCAGCTTCTTTACATTCTCAAAGTCTTCCGGATTTAACTCCTTTTTAATCGTTTCTATGGGCGCAGTCATCACCTGTACCAGGTTCGTACCAGGTCTGTCAGGCACCAGCTTAGCAAGCATATTCGACTCAGCGAGTGGTAAGTCTAACACTCGTGCAACATCTTTAATGCTGGACTTAGCAGCCATCGAACCATAGGTAATAATTTGTGCTACCTGGTTCTTGCCATATTTTTCAACCACATAATCAATTACCTTCTGACGTCCGGCGTCATCAAAGTCCGTATCAATATCGGGCATTGATTTTCTGTCGGGGTTAAGGAAACGCTCAAAAAGCAATCCGTACTTCAGAGGGTCTATATTAGTGATACCGGTACAGTAAGCTACCACCGAGCCCGCAGCAGATCCCCTGCCGGGACCTATAAATACCCCGATCTCTCTGCCGGCCCTTATAAAATCGGCAACGATTAAGAAATATCCGGCAAATCCCATCGTTCGGATTGTAAAAAGCTCAAAGTTGATGCGCTCTTCAGTTTTTTCGTCAATTTCCTTATATCGCTCTTTAGCGCCCGTGAAGGTGAGATGCTTCAAATATTCCCACTGGTTCATGTTTTCAGACTCAGCACCTGTATGAATCTTAAACTCATCAGGTATCGGGAAATTTGGAAGCATTATATCCCGCTTCAGCTTCAAAAGATCAACTTTGTCTACAATCTCATTGGTATTGTCGAGCGCTTCAGGCAGGTCATGAAACAAAGCGCCCATTTCTTTTTGCGTCTTGAAGTAGAACTGATCATTGGGAAATCCGAAACGATAACCCTTGCCTCCTTCTTCGTCGGTCGCCTTCGGTGTACTCTGCATATCACCGGTATTCACGCATAAAAGTATGTCGTGAGCATTAGCGTCCTGCTGGTCCACGTAATGCGAATCGTTGGAACAGATTACTTTTACATTGTACTTTTTGGCAAACTTTAGTAAGGCATTATTAACAATATGCTGATCAGGAATGTCATGGCGCTGAAGCTCGATGTAAAAATCCTCACCAAACAAATCAAGCCACCACTTGAACTCTGTTTCCCCGGCTGCTTCGCCGTCCTTCAGAATAGCCTGAGGCACTGAAGCTCCGATACAGCAGGTAGTAGCGATCAGGCCTTCATGGTACTGCAGGATCAGCGCTTTATCTATACGCGGCCATTTACTGTACATCCCCTCCATGTAGCCCAGGGAACAAAGCTTGACCAGGTTTTTATATCCCTGCGCATTTTTGGCCAGCAATAACTGGTGGTAACGTTTGTCCTTTTTCTCCTTACTGAACTGCTTGATATGTCGGTCATCAACCACGTAGAACTCACAGCCAACAATGGGCTTAATGCCCTGCTTCCCAGCCTCAGCCACAAATTTAAAGGCACCGAACATGTTTCCATGGTCGGTTATGGCCATCGCTTTCATGCCATCTTCTTTTGCTTTTTTGAAGAGACGTGAAATATCGGCGGCGCCGTCTAATAAAGAAAATTGAGTATGTACGTGGAGGTGGGAAAAATCAGGCATTCTTATGAGAAACAATTGAACCTCAAAATTAACAATTCTTTGTAGGTGGAGGTGTGTGTGTTGAAAGAAAATAGGAATAGCCAGCATCAAATTTTAACCGTCTGATCACTACCCTTCAGTGGGCCTAAGCACGTGGCTTCAGGGAAAAAGATTGTAACTATCATTGCGATGGGCTAAATCGGGTAACTCAATTACTTTAGTGACAGGGCCTTCCATTTCCAACATTATATGGTAAACACATAGAACACGGTAGTTCAAACCAATACCTCGATGATGCTCCGCTATCATAAAATGACCTCCTGGCCAAGAGTAACAACCCCAGCTTCTCTGCACTTCCCTTCATCATCCTTTACTCATGTTCGTATCAGGCCGTCAAATTGACGGCCTGACACGAACCAGTTACGAATTAGACTAAAGCAATGTTCTATCTGAGGCGTAGTAGGTTTATCGAAAATATACAGGTTTAACTGTGAAAGGTCAGAAGTCCACAGTATTTACTATTGTATGCTATGAGAAATGAAGATGCTTGCATCGGTTAAAACAAAAAATCTACAATTCGTTTTATTAAGTTTGATAAAGCATCCTATTGAAGGATAAAAATAATTGATTCATTTCACCGCTAAAAATTCAGATCATGCATAAACTCCCGCTTGCGTTAACTTTAGGTATCGGCATGTGGCTAAGCAGCTGCAGTACCAAAGCTCCAAATGGAAAGGAAACCACAGCCGCACCCACATCCGACTCAACTCAACTACCGCCCGTTGAAACCAGGAAGGCGAACACCGATTATAAGCCAGCCTTTGAAGGACAGACCCGAATTAGAGGCGTTAAAACGAGTACGCCTTATGAAGGAGTTGTTTTAAGCACCGGATTAAACAAACCCTGGGGTATTACATCACTCCCGGACGGACGTTTTCTCATCACAGAGAAGGAAGGCGTTATGCGCATAGCAACGGCCAAGGGTGATTTGAGCGCTCCCATCACTGGTATGCCTAAAGTAAATTCATCGGGGCAGGGCGGTTTATTAGGATTAACCCTTGACCCTTCGTTTGCTGAGAACCGGATGGTTTACTGGACCTTTTCTGAACCTCTTTCTGAAGGTAATTTAACCGCGGTGGCAAAGGGAAAACTCTCTGCTAACGATCAACGGATTGAAAATGCGACCGTTATTTACAGAGCAACCCCGGCTTATAAGGGGAACCTGCACTATGGAGGGCGGATCTTGTTCGATAAAGAAGGTAACATTATTTTCAGCACCGGTGAGCGGTCTGATAAAGTTACGCGCCCACAGGCGCAAGACCTGAACTCAGGTCTCGGTAAAATTATTCGTATTACTAAGGATGGAAAACCGGCCGCCGGCAATCCTTTTCTTAACAATAAAGGTGCTCGCCCTGAACTTTATTCTTATGGACACCGGAATGTGCAGAGCCTGGCCTTGCACCCAGAAACTGGCGATCTGTGGGAGGGCGAATTCGGGCCCCGGGGAGGCGACGAGCTAAACCAGATTCAGCCAGGGAAGAACTATGGCTGGCCTACCATTACCTACGGAATAGAGTACGATGGCGAGAAAATTGGCGGTTCCCTTACCCAAAAAGAGGGCCTGGAACAACCGGTATACTATTGGGACCCAGTTGTTTCTCCCAGCGGAATGACCTTTTATAGCGGAAACCAGATACCTGAATGGAAAAACAATTTGTTTATCGGCGGATTAAACAGTAACCATATAATTCGCCTGGTAATAGATAATAAAAAGGTGGTTGGCGAAGAGCGATTATTGGCTGACCAGGGTCAAAGGTTTAGGGATGTGACCCAGGGTAAAGACGGAGCACTTTATGCGATAACTGATGAGGGTAGATTATACCGGATTGGGAAAAAATAAGAATACAGCGTTGATGGGTTTAGTGCGTGTTGAACGATTTCAGCACGCACAACTCATTTGCTTCTAAAACTATTGGAAAGAGCGTTAGCAAAAGGTCACTCTTTTCCGTTTTTCCGTTATCTTGCAGCATGAATTCTAATCAATCTTCACGACGATCCTTTATCACTAAAGTTGCCCTTGGAAGTTTGGCAGCCGTAAGTATTCCAGAAATAGTCTCGGCTGCAATGCCTGAAGCTAAATCATCAAAAGTAGCGCTCAAAAAAAATAATGTCCTCCTGTTCCAGGGTGATTCTATTACCGACGCGGGTCGTAACAGGAAAAATACCGACCCCAACAACCATGATGGACTTGGCGGTGGATACGCTTTTCTGGCAGCCTCTGACCTACTTTTCCAATATCCTGAAAAAAATCTTCAAATATTTAACCGGGGCGTTGGAGGCAATAAGGTATATCAACTAGCTGATTCATGGGATAAAGATGCGCTTGATTTAAAGCCCGATGTATTAAGTATATTGGTTGGTGTGAACGACTATTGGCATACGCTGAGCTTTGGTTACAAAGCCACAATTGACACGTACAGAAAAGATTACCGCGCATTATTGCAACGAACAAAAGATCATTTACCCGACGTAAAATTAATTATCGGGGAACCGTTTGCTATCATTGGAACTGCGGTGACTGAAGCCTGGTTTCCCGCCTTTAACGAATACCGTTTAGCTGCCCGCGAACTGGCAGGTGAGTTTGGTGCAGCCTTTGTTCCTTACCAAAGTGTTTTTGATAAAGCATTAAAAGTAGCACCGGGTGCCTATTGGTCTCCTGATGGAGTCCATCCAAGTGCCGCAGGGGCAAAATTAATGGCCGCTGCCTGGTTGAAAACAATAAAATAGTCCTTTCTTAAAAGTCTTTCTATGGGTAAACTGTTCTTTACTATTTTAGTATCAGTCTGTGCTACTTTAGCACATGCCCAGGTACTTATTTCTCCGAACTCTAATTTGTCGCTAAAGTTTGAATTAACCGCCAACGGCACCCCATCATACCAGTTAGATTATAAACAAAAGTCAGTCATTAAGGCTAGCACGCTGGGGCTTGAGACGTCTGATGTTCCGTCCTTTACAGAAGGGTTTACGATTACGAAGACAGAAAATAAAACTGTAAACGATACTTGGGACCCGATAATGGGGGAACAGAAAACTATCCGGAATAATTATAATGAGTTGGTGGTCACGCTGTCTCAACAAGCGCAGAAAGGCCGGTTTATTATGATACGTTTCAGGTTGTTTAACGACGGCCTAGGCTTCCGTTATGAATTCCCCAAGCAGGAGAATTTAAAATACTTTGTGATTAAGGAAGAGAACACTCAGTTTAATTTAGCTGGTGACCATAAAACTTTCTGGATCCCGGGAGATTATGATACGAATGAATATGCGTATACCACTTCAAAGATTTCTGAGATTCCTGGTTTGATGAAAAAGGCGACTATTGATATTCATGCTCAGCACCCGATCAAAACCCTGGCCATACAAACGCCCTCTATGATGAAATCGGCCGACGGGCTTTATATCAATATCCATGAAGCTGCCCTGATTAATTATCCGGCAATGTCTTTAAATGTTGATGCTGCAAGCTTCAAGCTAAGTTCTCATTTAACTCCGGACGGCGTAGGCAACAAAGGTTATATGCAAACAGATACACACACACCATGGCGCACCATTGTAGTAAGCGATAAAGCGACTGATATTCTCGCTTCCAAGATGATCTTAAACCTGAATGAGCCTACAGCTTATAAAGATGTATCCTGGATTAAGCCAGTAAAATACATCGGCGTGTGGTGGGAATATTTTGTAGCGGGAAAGAGCACCTGGGCTTACAGCAATGAGAACAATGTGAAGTTAGGTCAGGACTTCAGTAAACTTAAACCTAACGGCCGCCATGGTGCGAATAACGAGAATGTTAAGAAGCATATAGACTTCGCCGCGGCCAATGGCTTTGATGCGGTACTGGTAGAAGGTTGGAATGTTGGCTGGGAGGACTGGTTCGGAAACTGGAAAGAAGATGTGTTTGATTTTGTGACTCCTTATCCTGATTTCAATGTTAAAGAACTTAACCAGTATGCAAAGTCGAAGGGGGTTAAAATCATGATGCATCATGAAACTTCAGGATCGGCTACCAACTATGAACGCCGGCTGGATACAGCCTTTAAATTTATGGCCGAAAACGGCTACAATTCCGTTAAAACGGGATACGTTGGAAAGATCATTCCGCGTGGTGAGCATCATGACAGCCAGTGGATGGTGAATCATTATATTCATGTAGCTGAAAAAGCGGCTGAGCATAAGATTATGGTGAATAGCCATGAGGCTGTGCGGCCTACTGGCGTACATCGTACCTATCCAAACTGGATAGCCCAGGAGTCAGCTAGGGGAACTGAGTTTGAAGCAATGGGTGGATTGCCACCGGAGCATACCACTATTCTTCCCTTTACCCGGTTAATGGGTGGACCAATGGACTACACACCTGGCATAATGCAAACTGATTTGTCTTACTATGGCTCTAAAGGTCAGCGTGTGAATACCACGCTCGTTAAGCAGCTAGCCTATTATATCACCATGTACAGTCCATTGCAAATGGCAGCTGATCTGCCAGAAAATTATGTACGCTTTGCAGATGCTTTCCAATTTATTAAAGACGTCGCAGTAGATTGGGACGACAGTTATATTTTAGAAGCAGAACCCGGAGATTATATTACCATCGCCCGCAAGGCTAAAAATAAGAACGAATGGTTTGTTGGCGGCGTTACTGATGAAAATGCGCGAATAGCCAACATATCTTTCAGCTATCTGCCTGCAGGGAAAAGATATCTTGCTACAGTTTATGCCGACGGCAAGAATGCCAGCTGGAATAAAAATGCGCATAGCTATACGGTTAAAAAAATGGTGGTAACAAGTAAAACCAGGCTTAAGCAAAAACTGGGTGCTGGTGGTGGTGTGGCAATAAGCATCGTGGGGGTAACAAATTAATCAGACACCAGGAAAACGGTTTAAGATGTTGATAACTTATCATTGCTATTCGTAACCTTTAGTAGCCCCCGGGGGTAAAAGAACCTGAGAGCGTTAATTAGATTAGAGCCGGTTCCACAAAGTGGTGTCCGGCTCTTTCATTTTGTGGACTCTTTTTTGCATACGGGATGCATGCTTCTCTGTCAAATAAAACCTCATTTTTACTCTCTTCAGAATAGGCAAAACATTTTTAATGCTTTTGCTTTTATATCATGAAGAATTAACCTGAGCTTTTGAAACGCACCGGACTTATAGCATTAAAAATTTTTTTGTGGATCATTGGCGGCATTATCGGCCTTGTACTCCTTCTTTTCATTTTGATTCAGGTTCCTGCTGTACAAGATTTTGCCCGAAAAGAGGTGGTCAGCTTTGTTCAAAATAAGATTAAGACTAAAGTAGAAATCAATAAGCTTAGTCTCGATCTACCTAAGCTCCTGGTTTTAGAGGATATATATTTCGAAGATCAGAACCGCGATACCCTTCTCGCTGGCGACACTTTGAAAGTAGATATCAGTCTGTTGAAGCTACTAAGCAATCAGGTCGAAATAAATGAAATAGATCTTCGGGGAATCCGTGCGAATGTAAAACGCACAATGCCAGACAGCGCTTTTAATTTCGATTACATTATCAACGCTTTCATGGGTGAACAGAAGGTCGAAGCACCTCCGGCTGATAGTGCTGCAGCCCTGAAGTTTTCTATCGACAAGATTAACCTTGACCGGATCAATGTTACCTTTAAAGATGCGGTTACCTCCAATGACGTCGCCTTCAGTTTAGGTCACTTTGATACCAGGATACAGGAATTTGACCTTGAAAAAATGAAGTTCTCCGTTCCAAAGCTGGTTCTTAAGAATGTAAATGCCCAGATCATACAAAGTGAGCCTCCGCTAAAAAATGAGAGCACTGCTAAAGTCGAAGCGGATAGTAACGAGCCAATTGATATGGATCTGACGTTTGGAACTGCCGATCTCTCCAATATTAATATTAACTACCAGAACGCTGTTGCTGCACTCAAGTCCAAGATAAGCTTCGAAAAACTGTTGGTTGATTTTGATCTCATAGATTTAAAAAATCAAAAAATAGCGTTTAAAACCCTCGAGCTTAAAAACTCCAATTCAAGTATATCCCTGGGCAAAACTCAGCAGGCAAAAGTAGTTGCCGAGCAGGTAGGAAAAGAAGCAGAAGCGCAACTCAACAACGACTGGAAGATTTCTGTTGCCAATGTTAATCTGCAGAACAACAAACTCGTTTTTGACAACTTTAGTATGCCGGTCCAACGAAGAGGTATTGACTACGGACATATGGGTCTGAGCAATTTAAATCTACTGGCTTCTGATTTTTATTTCAGCCTCGACAGTATATCTGGTGATCTAGCAAAAACAAGCTTCCGTGATAAAAGTGGATTTATACTGGAAGACTTAAAAACCAATTTTATCTACACCAACACTGGCGCAACACTTGAAGATCTTTACATCAAGACGCCGGGAACTCTTATTCGAAATTACGTAAGCATACAATACCCGTCCCTGGAAAGTGTAACTAAGAATCCGGGGGTTATGAAGGTAAATGCCGATTTGGTGAACAGTCGGTTAAGTTTTAAAGACGTCCTTTTACTTGCTCCTCAAATGGCGGCCATGGATCCATTTAAGAGCAGCCCTAACGCTGTTTTGAATGTTAACGGAAGCGTTAGTGGCAGTGTTTCTGATCTGCGCATACCTAAGATGGCAATCTCAGGACTTGGCAACACGCGTATAGCTGCTTCTGGCCGAATTACCGGATTACCCGACATGAACAAGGCCGTTTTCGACGTCAATCTGCAAGAATTTAAATCAGGCAGGGCCGATTTAAACCGGCTGGTTTCGCCCGGAATGATTCCTCCCAACATCCGACTGCCTCAATCATTTAATCTTTCCGGCACTTTCAAAGGTGGTATGAATGATTTTAATACAAATCTTTTATTACGTTCCGATTTTGGTACTGCACGGGCAAAAGGTGGTATGAAGTCAGGCTCTCGTAAAGGATCAGAAAGATTCAACGGCACTGTTCAACTGATTAACTTTCATGCGGGACGCTTTTTAAAACAGGATACCCTGATAGGCAGAGTTAATGCAACTGCGACAGTTACTGGTACAGGTCTTGATCCAAAATACATGAATGCCAAGTTTAGTGCAGTTGCACAAAGCGCTGTACTGAAGGGGTATAATTATAAAAACTTGGCATTGAACGGAAACATTGCCCGGCAAAATGTGACCATGACTGCCCGGATGAACGATCATAATATCCGCTTTAACCTCAATGCGAAGGCAAATATTAAAGACACCTATCCTGCTGTCAACCTGGTTCTGGATGTTGACAGTTTAAACCTGCAGAAGTTAAATCTATACAATGAAGATATTCGTTTTCGCGGACGTATTGTAGCAAATCTACCTTCTACTAATCCGGATAGGCTAATCGGAACTGTAAACGCTAGCAACCTGTTGGTTGCAGCAAATGGAAAACGATATCAGCTCGACAGCATGAATGTACTCGCCACTGTTAATGGAGAGGAAAAAGATCTTCGCTTTCGCTCTGAATTTCTTACAGCAAACCTGACTGGAAAATACAACCTGACAGAGATTGGCAATGCGCTTACCAACGAGATCAATAATTACTTTAAAATCGGTGATGGAAAGCAACTGCCAGTCAGTAAGCCGCAAGATTTCTCATTCGCGATGGATCTTACTCACCGGCCGGTCTTACAGCAGTTTGTCCCTTTGTTAACGCAGCTGGAACCCGTAAACATCACCGGTAATTTTACTACTGAGGGTGGTTTGATGTTGAAAGGGGTTGCTCCTAAAACTGTTTTCTCTGGAAATACATTAGAGAATATAAACCTTAGCCTGAATACTGATACGGATGTTTTAAACTACCAGGTTAGTATGGATAAACTAGCTTCTTCTGCCCTTAACATTTATCAGACAAGTATATCAGGGAATGCAAAAGATAATCGCCTGAATGTGAATCTCAATATTAAAGACAAAGGAAGAAAGGATAAATATAGTCTTGCAGGTCTTTTCTCACTTGACGCCGATCAGTATCAATTTAGCTTTAAGCCGCAGGGTTTGATGTTAAATTATGAGCCATGGACGGTAACCGAGGGAAATTTTATAGAGTATGGTCCTAAAGGAATATTAGCCAGCAACTTTAATCTTTCACGAAGTGGGCAGACCTTATCTGTAAATAGCAATCCGCAGCAGTCAAATGCTCCTTTAAGCGTCGGCTTCAGCAACTTTAAAATTGCAACATTATCGGCAATTGCAGAACAAGACTCCCTCTTGGCTGATGGAACTATAAATGGGAACGTAATAGTCAACAACCTGAAAAGCAGCCCCGTTTTTGTTGGAGATCTTACTGTTAAAGATTTTACCTTTAGAACTGATACGGTTGGAGACATTAGTCTGAAGGTTAATAATAGTGAAGCAAATACCTATGCGGCTATTGTAAGTATCACCGGCCAGGGAAACGACATCGTATTCGACGGTGAATATTTTGTGAGGCCGGAGAATAAAAGCAGCTTTGATTTTGACTTAAATGTAAATAAGCTCAACCTGGCATCTATTGAAGGATTAACTATGGGAAACCTGAAAGATGCTTCGGGCGATATTACCGGGAAGCTAGATATAACCGGTACTGTTGACGCACCTTCAGTTAGAGGAGGATTGAATTTTAACAAAGCGGCATTTAATGTTGCTATGCTAAACTCCTATTTCCGGATTGAGCAGGAGGAAATTAGCTTTACTTCTGAGGGGATCAACTTCGACACCTTTACTTTGGTTGATTCTGTTGGTAATAAGGCGATTGTGGATGGTGCGGTTTATACAACCAATTACCTTGACTACCGATTCGGTCTTGATGTAACCACGGATGACTTTAAGGTTTTAAGCAGTACTAAAAAAGACAACGAACTTTTTTATGGCGAAGTATTTCTAAACAGTGATTTGCACATCAGAGGTGACATGAACAGTCCGGTAGTGGATGGAAGTGTGAAGATAAATAAGGGCACCGAGTTCAGCTTTGTGCTTCCTCAAAGTGCACCCGGTGTGATTGATCGCGAAGGAATTGTGCAATTTGTTGATATGGATGATCCTGAAAGTGTTACTGCGCTTACCTCGGGCTTGGACACTCTAAACACCACCGGCATTACCGGCATGGACGTTACTGTAAATATAGAAGTGGATTCAAACGCGATCTTCAACATTGTAGTTGATGAGGGTAACGGTGATTTCCTTGAAGTACAGGGTGACGCCCAACTGACTGCCGGAATTGATCCAAGCGGGAAGATCACTTTGACTGGTAGCTTTATGGTGGTTAACGGTGCATACGAGCTGTCGTTTAATTTCCTTAAAAGGCGGTTCGAAATCGAGAAGGGAAGTGTGATTAACTGGCAGGGAGAACCCACTACAGCTGATGTGGATGTTACGGCTATATACGTAGCCAATACTGCTCCATTTGATCTCGTTGAAAGCCAGCTGGATGAACCACCGGCGGCCCTGAATCGTTATAAGCAAAAATTACCATTTGAGGTGGCACTTAGCATGAACGGCGAATTGATGAAACCGGCAATCACTTTTGATATTACTCTTCCCAACAGAAATTACAACGTTGCGCGAGATGTTGTGGATAATGTGCAGTACCAGCTAACGCAACTCAAATCGCAACCTTCAGAATTAAACAAGCAAGTATTTGCTCTGTTGCTGCTAAACCGCTTTGTAGCTGAGAATCCTTTTGAAAGCGGTGCCGGTGGTGGCGGTGTAGAATCGATGGCTCGCAATAGTGTGAGCAAAATACTATCGGAACAACTAAACCAGCTGGCGGGTAATTTAATAGCTGGCGTGGATTTGAATTTTGACATGGTATCAAGTGAAGATTATACTACCGGTTCACTGCAGAATCGCACAGATCTAAATGTTGGTTTATCAAAGCGTCTGTTGAATGACCGGCTGAAAGTTAGCGTAGGCAGTAATTTTGAACTGGAGGGTCCAAGAAACGCAAACCAGGGATCTAATAATATCGCAGGCGATATAGCAATCGATTACCAACTGTCTAAAGATGGCCGGTACATGTTGCGGGCGTATAGAAAGAATGAATATGAGGGTGTTGTTGAAGGATATCTGATAGAAACAGGAGTGGGCTTTCTTTTTACTTTAGACTATAATCACTTTAAGGATCTCTTTGCAAAGAAAACAGCAGAGGATAAAGAGATCAGGCGTATAGAAAAAGAAAATCGGAAACGGGAAAAACGGGCTGAGAAACAGAATGTAACCATTGACAATTAATTCGTTTCCGGATCAAAATAACACTAGATGCTAAAGAGATACAGATATCTTGTTTTAATATCCGGCTTTTTAAGCCTGGCAGCTTGCAGCAACATCAAGTATTTACCTAAAGGCGAAAAGCTTTATATAGGTGGGGATGTAACTATAAAAGGCGATAGTCTGAAGAAAGGCGAAAAGAAGGCTCTTCGAACAGAACTAAAAGGATTGCTTCGTCCGAAGCCTAATACAACTTTCTTAGGTCTGAGACCAAAATTGTACGCCTATAACATTGCGGGAACACCAAAAAAGCCAAAAGGCCTGCGTAACTGGTTAAAAAACAAAGTCGGCGAACCACCTGTCCTAGCCAGTTCAGTTGATCTTCAAAACAATCAGGAGATCTTGCAAAACAGGCTTGAAAATAAAGGGTATTTTCAAAATGTTGTTACAGGTGATACTACCTCCAAAAACAGAAAAGTAAAGGCTGAGTATACAGCATTCACGGGTCCACAATATCTTATCAACGCGGTTAACTTTCCTACAGACACTTCTGACCTGGAACATGCGATTGCGGGATCGGCTCTTAAGACGATCTTAAAGCCTGGCGATCCGTATAATCTTGATGTAATCAAAGGTGAAAGGGAACGAATAGATCAAACATTGAAAGAAACCGGTTTCTATTACTTTGGCCCAGACTACCTGCTTGTTAAGGTGGACAGCACTATCGGTGAACATAAGGTTGATCTATTTGTAACGGTTAAGCCGGAAACTCCAGCCCTTTCCCGCCAGATATATAGCATTGGTGATATCTACGTATATCCGAATTTCAGCCTTGCGCAAACTCAGGCGGACACCTCAAAAAACGATGCAGTCTTTTTCGACGGCTTTTATGTTGTGGATAAGGATAGTATTTTCAAGCCTTCTGTTTTCAGACGATCTATGTTCTTTAACACCGGCGAAGTTTATAACCGGAAAGACCATAACCTTTCACTCAACCGATTAACAACGATCGGCTCTTTTAAGTTCGTAAAGAATCGTTTTGAGCGCATTGACACTGCCGGCCGCCCCACTCTAGACGCTTCCTACTACCTCACGCCTCTTCCCAAAAAATCGCTAAGAGGTGAAGTTCTTGGGTCTACGAAGTCTAATAATCTTACGGGATCAGAAGTTTCATTGAGCTGGCGTAACCGAAATGCTTTTCGAGGTGCCGAACAGCTCAGCATAAAAGCATACACTGGTTTCGAAGTACAGGTCAGCGGAACACAGCGTGGGTATAACACGGTTCGGCTTGGAACAGAAGCAATACTCTCCATTCCGCGTTTTGTGATTCCATTTTTTGATTTTAATACTAGCAATCAGTTCGTACCCCGCACGAAGTTTACACTAGGCTATGAGTTGCTTAATAAGAGGAAGCTTTATGCACTTAACTCGTTTAGAGGTCTTGCCGGCTATAATTGGAAAGAAACTGATACTAAAGAGCATGAACTAAATTTAGTAAGCATAAGTTATGTACAACCAGCGAACATAACCCAACAGTTTACAGATAGTATTCGAAACAATATTACCCTCGAAAAATCTATAGAAAAGCAATTTATCATAGGTTCCACTTATTCGTTTACTTATAATAATCAAGCACAGGTTACCCGTCAGAACAATATCTTCTTTAATGGAATTTTAGATCTTGGAGGCAATATATGGGGACTGGCCAGCGGTGCTAACTATAAAACTGGTGATACCATTTCACTATTTAACGCCCGGTTTGCTCAATACATCCGGCTGGATGGCGACTTTAGGTACTATTATAAGATTGGCCGTAAGTCACAGTTTGCTAACCGAATTATTGCAGGTGTAGGATACCCTTACGGAAATTCATTCGAACTCCCATTTATCAAGCAGTTCTTTATTGGGGGAAGCAATAGTATTCGTGCTTTTAGGGCCAGGTCTGTAGGACCCGGTACATATCGTCCGGAACAAGCAAGCCTTGATGATTTTCTCCCTGATCAATCAGGGGATATCAAGTTAGAGTTAAATTCTGAATACCGCACACAGCTTGCGGGCATTGTTCACGGTGCTCTATTTGTTGACGCCGGTAATATATGGCTTTATCGCGAAAATCCCGATTCTGTTAAACGGAAGCCCGGAGCTACATTCAGTAAGGAATTTTTAAGTGAACTGGCAGCGGGCGCAGGCTTCGGTTTACGCTTCGACTTTTCATTTTTAATCCTTCGTACAGATCTGGCGTTCCCTATACGTAAGCCCTGGCTTCCAAAAGGTGAACGATGGGTATTAAACGAAATAAACTTTGGTGATAAGGGCTGGAGGCGCGAAAACCTTGTATTTAATCTCGCTATCGGATATCCGTTTTAAACGAGTACGACCGTTCATTTCGTAAAAAAGCTTCTAAATTAGCTCACCTATACCCAACGGTTAACCATCTTTTTTAAAATTACTCTTTCATTGGACCTGTATGTGATTTCGCTTGAAACTGGCGCATTACATCAATTTTACCATCTTTGTTGAATTTCCATACTTCATGTAATTCAACACTGGTTATTTTACCATCCTGCCCTGTATCCTGCTCTGTTCCCCAGATTGCCACCCAGTTTTCGTTCTGGTCTACGCTTTTCAAACTAACAAAAGCATGAATTGTACTTTTTACAGTTGCAAATTGACCTCTATACTTTTTAGCTTCAGCAAGGTTTTGTTCCTTCCCCTTAAGCATTGTTCCATCAGTATTATACATCGTAACAGTATCTGCAAACATGTTGGCACTCTGGTCTAGAGTATTATTGTCCCAGTCTTTCCACAGTCTTACAATTATTTGCGCGTATTTGGGGTCGCCAATTTGAAATTGAGAGGAATAGGTCGCTGTGTAAGGCATTGCCGGGGCGGCCTTTTGCATTTTATCCTTTTCTTTAGTTTTGTCAGTCTGCGCCTGAGCAACGTTAAAAAACATAAAGCCCACCAACATTATGGGGAGCATTAAATACTTCACAGTGGTTTTCATATCAGTATTATTTAGTTAATATAAGATGAAATTCGACGTTGGCTTTGCTGCAACAAATAAGCATTGCTGCCTGTATATCCGAGCACAGTGGAAGTCCTTAATGAAGGAAGGATCTGAAAATTAAGAATTCTATACACTAATTTAATAAAATAAATTGACTTACAGTTGACGCCGAACATTGCAAAGATTGGTTCTTAACAGTAGAAATATAAAACGTTAGGTATCAAAAAAAGCATATTACTGGAGTTCATCTTTAAGCAGAAGATTTATTAAAATTTAAATAATCTTGAATAGAAAAGCTATCTTGATAATTAACTTGGTGTTAAAATAAAATAAACTTAAAAAATGTCGAATAGGTAAACATCTAAGCAGGCTAATTAATCGGTTATGATTAAACAAATATGATCAATCTGCCAGTAAAGGACGTTGGCAAATCAAAGGAATTCTTTACCAAGCTTGGCTTTTCATTGAACCAGAAATATGGCAATAGCGATCAGTCGGCGTCCATTCTGATAGGTGAAAAAACATCGTTTTAATGTTATTTCAAGAGTCTCTTTTCAAAAGTTTTACTCGAAATGAGCTCTCAGACACAGATCAAACTACTGAAGTATTATTTTCCATTGATGCGGAGAGCAAAGAAGAAGTTAACGAGATCGCAGAAATAGTATCAGGCGCTGAAGGAAAAGTTTTCGCTGAGCCGGAAAGAGTCAGCGGGTGGATGTACGGATACGAGTTTACCGATCTCGACGGACATCGCTGGAATGTACTGTACATGGACTTTAGTAAATACCTTTAGGAATATAGTGGGGATAGGTAGATCCTCAAGCCATTGGTCAGCACGACGAGTTCAGGTTCTCCGAACGTTCCTTACCCGCTAAATCAGTTAGTGTTGTTGCTTGTGGTTGTGGTAGCCAACACGGGTTCTGTAGTGACGTTAAAAATCAATTGCGCTCCAACTAATTATTTTATGATTCAATTAGTTCGAACTGACTCCGACAATTCAGACTTTCGTGCTCTGGTAGTTCTCTTAGACCGGTATTTAAGCCATATCGATGGAGATGAGCATTCTTTTTATGCGCAGTATAATAAACTCGATAAAATACATCAGATAATAGTGGCCTATAGGGATGACATTCCCGTTGGTTGTGGTGCGATCAAAGAATACACGCCCGACATTGCTGAGGTTAAAAGAATGTTTGTACATCCCGACTATCGGAATCAAGGCATTGCTAAACTCATTTTAAAAGAATTGGAACACTGGGCAGGTGAATCCGGCTTTTCGACATGCATTCTCGAAACAGGAAAAAGGCAGGCCGAAGCGATCAGTCTATATCAAAATATGCACTACCTGGTAATTCCTAATTACGGACAGTACGAAGGAGTTGAGAACAGTGTTTGCATAAAGAAACTATTGTCTAAAACAACGAATTCATAAGGCAGCAAATAAGTGATGCGTAATTTAATTTATCTAATTTCGCGTTTTGATTCTCACTTATGAACATTCAAACCCGACTTTTAACAGAAAGGGACTACCTCGACCTTAAAAATTCTATGATTGAGGCCTACGAAGGTATCGGAGGTCAATATTGGAGTAAAGCCCGAATCGATATCTTACTGGAAAAATTTCCTGAGGGCCAGCTTTGCATTGAGGTCGACGGTAAAGTAGTGGCCTGCGCTTTGGCAATAGTAGTAGATTATACAAAGGTTGACGATGCACATACCTACAATGAAATAACCGGAAATTATTCTTTTAACACGCATGACCCGGATGGCAATGTGATGTACGGAATTGAGATCTTCGTTCACCCGGAATACCGTGGTCTACGTTTAGGCCGACGATTATACGATGAACGGAAGGTTTTATGTGAGCGTTTGAATCTTAAGAGCATTGTGGCAGGTGGCCGCCTGCCCAGCTATCACCAGTTTTCGAATGAACTGACCCCCCGTGAATATATCAATAAAGTAAAACTTAAAGAGATCTACGATCCTACTTTAACGTTTCAGTTAGCCAATGATTTTCACGTAAACAAAGTCCTGAAAGGATATTTACCCGGCGATTATGAGTCAAAGGAATATGCCACTTTATTAGAGTGGAATAATATTTACTATCAGCCTAAACATAAATCGGCCTCTCCTACTAACCAAAGCATCAGACTTGGGTTGGTGCAGTGGCAAATGAGGCTTTTTGCTGACATGAATGCTTTCTATGAGCAGATGGAGTTTTTTATTGATGCGTTAAGTGGCTACTCGTCCGACTTTGTCATGTTTCCGGAGTTTTTTAGCACTCCATTAATGCAGGCCTATAATCACTTGCCCGAGCCGGTGGCGATGCGTAAGCTTGCTGAACTGACGCCAGAAACCCTTCAAAAAATTCAGGAGTTTGCAGTTTCTTATAACGTGAACATCATTACCGGAACCATGCCTTTGATGGATGGGGAACATCTGTATAATGTTTCCTACCTGTGCCATCGCAGCGGTAAGACTGACGAATACCGGAAAGTTCACATCACACCTAATGAGTTGAAATATTACGGCATGATGGGCGGAGATACAGTGAAGATCTTCGACACTGACTGCGGCAAAGTGGGTATTCTGATTTGTTATGATGTCGAATTTCCGGAACTAAGCCGTATTTATGCGGAGCAGGGGATGCAAATACTATTTGTCCCGTTCTTAACGGATACGCAAAACGGTTATACGCGCGTACGCCATTGTGCACAAGCCAGAGCTATTGAAAATGAATGCTACGTTGCAATTGCAGGATGCGTAGGTAATCTGCCAAAGGTTAACAACATGGATATCCAGTTTGCTCAATCAGCGGTATTCACTCCCTCAGATTTTGCTTTTCCTCCTGATGCAATAAAGGCAGAAGCTACTCCGAACACAGAGATGGTGCTGGTTGTAGATGTTGATCTAAATGCTTTAAAGGAACTTCATCATTATGGAACAGTGAAGACATTAAAAGACCGGCGGAAGGATTTGTATGAGGTGAGGTTATTAAAGTAAGGGCTGAGTAATATTATTCGTTATGCAATTGAGGTGAGAACTGCATCTTACTTGTAAACTGTAAAATGAAATTCTATTCCTTCCTGATTCTAGTATGCGCCAGTATTATGGCTAATGCTCAAACTTCACAAATACCTGCTAAAGATTCTGTTTGTACAATTACTTTGACAGACACCATCAACGTATCAGGAGTCATTTTGTACAGCAACAATAGACCCGCGGTGGATGTTATTATTTACACAAATTTACAGTATTACGGAGTTTCTGCGATAACAGATTCCTTAGGAAGATTTCATTTGAAGAATGTCAAACCAATAGACACACTTATCATTGAGTCCTCGTACTTTTCTAAAACGATACCTAACAATGGAAGCAGGTTTTTGAGAATTTTAATTCCCACACTCGCTGAAAGCGCAGGAACTGTTACAACCGTTACTGTAAAAGGTACTGCAAATGCAAAAAAGAAATTTGTAAATAGTAAACTTACTGCTAATTGCGGCCCCTACTTCCCTAGCTATGGAGTATACCCGGAATTCCCAGGCGGAACTGCCAAATTGGAGAAATTTATAAAAGCTAATCTTGTGTATCCAGCCAAAGCTCTAAAAGACAATTTGGAAGGCGAAGTGATTGTTCAGCTAATAATTGGGAAGGACGGTACTCCTAGCGATTTTATGATTTCTTCGGGACTGAGCAACGAATGTGACCAAGCCGCCATAAATGCACTAAAAAAGATGCCCAAATGGAAACAAGCAATATTTTTTGGCCGTCCGGTCGATTACCCTTTAGGTATTGCGGTACAATTTGCGCTGATCAGATAATTAGCTACGGTGCAATTTCATGTTGAATCAGCGGGTAGCATTCTCTAAAATACAACTTATAATTCGGTAAGGGCTCTACTAAGAAACTGTCTTTGCGACCATCTTGCAAAGACAGTTTCTAATTAACGCTCTGAAAATAGCCTCTAATGGCATTACCTTTCCTTTAGAATATCTATCTTCGGCTAGTTTAATTTCATACCCCAAAAAACGAATTAATCATGAAAATTACCGTTGTTGGCGCCGGAGCTGTAGGTGCAACCTGTGCAGATAATATCGCCAGGAAAGAATTAGCTGAAGAGCTTATTTTGTTGGATATCAAAGAAGGCTTTGCTGAAGGTAAAGCGATTGACATGATGCAGACCGCAGCTTTGCTGGAATTTGACACTCGTATAAAAGGAGTTACAAATGATTACGCAGCAACGGCTGACTCGGAAGTAGTTGTGATTACATCTGGATTACCCCGCAAACCGGGTATGACCCGTGAAGAATTGATCGGCACAAATGCAGGCATTGTAAAAAGTGTTACCGACAATATCTTAAAATATTCTCCGAACACCATCATCATTGTAGTCTCAAACCCGATGGATACAATGAATTACTTAACGTTAAAATCTTCAGGTCTGCCTAAAAACCGTGTAATTGGCATGGGTGGTGCTTTAGATTCTGCACGTTTCAAATATTATTTAAGTCAGGAGTTGAATTGCTCTCCGGCTGATTTAAACGCGGTAGTTATCGGCGGTCACGGCGATACCACAATGATCCCGTTGATTAATCATGCTACATGGAACAGCATCCCGGTAACCCAATTATTAAGCAAAGAACAACAAGATAAAGTTGTTGCCGCAACGATGGTAGGTGGTGCTACGCTTACCAAGCTGATCGGTACATCTGCTTGGTACGCCCCGGGCGCTGGTACCGCTTTTATGGTTGAAAGCATAGTTAGAGATCAAAAGAAATTAATCTCCTGTGGTGTAGCGCTGGATGGCGAATACGGTCAGAGTGATGTATCATTGGTTGTTCCGGTAATTCTTGGCAAAAATGGTTGGGAAAAGATCGTCAACTTTCAACTAACTGATGCCGAACAAGCTGAATTCAATAAAAGCGCTGATGCCGTTCGGAATATGAACCAGGTGTTGCACGATATGAGCCTGGTATAACCTTTAATTTGAAACGGCTTTTATGAAAACCTTTAAAATTCCGTTACAACTTATTAATCTTCAAAACGACGGCTTCCACCTTTTGGTGGAAGTTGTTGTTTTTGGCCATCCCTTCAACGTCGTATTGGATACGGGGGCTTCAAAGACAGTACTCGACAAAGCCAGTGTGGAGAACCATATTGCGGCAGACGATCTCCTTACGTCGGACAAACTTTCAACCGGCTTGGGAACTAATACCATGGAAAGTTATACACTCCATCTCCCTGCTTTGAATATCGGGAAATTAAAGCTGGAGAATTTCGAAGCAGCCGTACTGGACCTTTCCTCCATTAGCCTTGCGTATGAGAATCTTGAATTACCTTCTGTAATCGGCGTGCTTGGCGGAGATATCCTTTTTCAGTACAACGCGATTATAGACTACAATAAATTAATTCTTAAATTATCCCTGTAATTAGCTATTCATAAAGCGGTTATAAATCATTAACTTGATTATATAATCGCTTACCATGAAAACGCTTTTATACCTCCTTCTTTCATGTTGCTGCATCCCCGCAGCACTTGCTCAAAACATAAGCGGTAAATGGTATGGTAAGATTACCCAACAACCCGGCGGCTACAGCGAATTATATGATTTTGAACTTGATTTGACTCAAAAGAAAAATATATGGGGTGATTCTTATGCCTATATGAAAGATTCGGTGGAAATCCGAATCGGACTGTCGGGTTTTATTGATAAAGACACCATACGCCTGAGTGAGAGTCGGGATTGGATTCGGGTAGACAAGGTACCGTGGAATTGGGTAGCCTGTATTAAGAACATCAATGTTGCTTATCGCAAAGAAAAAAATCACGAATACCTTGAAGGTAATTGGAATGGCGTGAGCAAAGACAGGCCATACGAAGATTGTATTCCGGGCAGAGTAATACTGTCAAGAACTGTTGAGGGATTAAATCAGTTCCTGTATGAGAACCGTGATTCGGTTATTACTGCCCAGCCTACCGCCAGTATAAAAAATGAAACGACGCTTCCGGACTTCAAAACGCCATTTATGGAAACTGAAGCTAAGAAGGTGACCGAGATCCAGGTGCGCAATAAACATCTTAAACTGCAACTGATTGACTATTTAAAAGTTGATAATGATACGGTATCTGTCTACCTCAACAGATCGGTTCTGGCTAAAAATATATGGATTTCAAAGAGGGCTACAATCATAAATTTTACCCTTAATCCCAAATTTGAAACGCACGAACTCTTACTTTACGCCGAAAACCTCGGTGAGATTCCACCCAATACATCAGAACTGCTGATAATTGATGGAAACGAGTCTCATCGGGTGATGATCGTATCTGATAAGCAAAAGACAGCGGCTGTATATTTAAAGTATAAGCCCAGAAGAAATCAATAGTAAATGGCCCATTATTTACCTTTAAAATTACTGACTTATAGCTATGCCGTCTTAATTCTCGCGCTGCCAGGAGTCAATGCCTGGGCGCAGGTTAATTATAAAGGAATATGGCAGGGCTATATAACAGCACCGGGCTCTTTAAATTCCGGTTATACGCTTCATATTGAAGATCATACGGGCGACCGGATTTCTGGAACCGCATATATTTACCGGAACGAAGAACCTGTTATTTTCGATGGTGTACTTGACTTTATAGGCACAGTTAACCAAACCAGAAGTAACCTGACGGAGCTGGTTATAATCAGAGAAAAAATGCCTGACGATCATTGGCGACTCTGCGTTAAATTTATGGGGCTCGAATTCAGCAAGAAAGACACAGTTGAGTTTTTAACCGGTAGCTGGGACGGTTCACTTGTAGACCAATCTCCCTGTCTACCCGGTAAAGTATACCTGCGCAGACATAATCCTAATGACCCTGACGGGATTGAGCCGATTCCGGGCGAAATACTAAAAGCCATAGCAGCTGATCAATCGAGCAAAATGACCTTTCTGAATACCGAACTGGCCAAGCCCATTACAATTAATGTAAGTAGCCCGGTTATAAAATTTGAAATTCGCGATTATATGAGAGAAGATTTCGATACCGTATCAATCTACCTAAACCGCCGGCCACTCGCTCATAAAATCGGAATCTTTAAAAAACCATACAAGCAGACTTTCCGGCTTCATGAAAATTCGGAATTGAATGAAATTATCCTCTATGCAGAGAATCTGGGTTTAGTACCACCTAACACCTCTGATTTGATCATTACTGACGGCAAAAAAAAACATCAGCTTATAATCCGTTCAACCAAAGAAGTTAGTGCAGTAGTATATCTTCGCTATACTCCGGACGGCACTTGAGAGCCGGCTTGAAGCTACCTTGCTCCTAACTATTTCTGCCTATTTAACCCCATAAAAAAAGGAACTGTTCCTTAAAAGACAATTCCTTTTTGTGTTATAAAATCTATGATGGAACCTTAAATGTCTATACGGGCATACTTTGCATTACGTTCGATAAACTCTCTTCTTGGTGCAACTTCGTCGCCCATAAGCATTGAGAAAATATGATCACATTCAGCTGCATTGTCGATAGTCACTTTCCTTAAAGTTCTGGTCTCTGGATTTAAAGTAGTTTCCCAAAGTTGTTCGGCGTTCATCTCACCTAAACCTTTGTAACGTTGTATATGCACACTGTCCTCTTTACCGGTGCCTTTTAAACGTTGAACAGCAATATCACGCTGCTCATCTGTCCATGCATATTCAAACTCTTTACCCTTTTTAACAAGATACAATGGCGGAGCGGCAATGTAGATGTATCCATTCTCAATTAATTCCTTCATGTAACGGAAAAAGAATGTCAGGATAAGCGTGGTAATGTGCGATCCGTCGACATCCGCATCCGTCATGATGATAATGCGGTGATAGCGCAGTTTATCCATGTTTAGTCCTTTGTCGTCTTCCGGCGTACCGATGCTGACTCCCATGGCTGTAAACATATTCTTGATCTCGTCGTTCTCGTAGATCTTATGTTCCATCGCTTTTTCAACGTTCAGAATCTTACCCTTTAATGGTAGGATAGCCTGAAAGTTCCGGTCGCGTCCTTGTTTAGCCGTACCACCCGCAGAATCTCCCTCCACAAGGTAAAGTTCACAAGCAGCTGGATCATTGTTGGCACAATCAGCCAGTTTACCGGGTAAGCCTGAACCGCCCATCACACTCTTTCGCTGAACCATTTCCCGAGCCTTACGCGCAGCTGCGCGTGCAGTCGCTGCAAGTATAACTTTATTCACGATCAGGCGGGCTTCTTTGGGATTTTCTTCTAAAAAGTTACCCAATATTTCACCAACAGCGATATCAACCGCTCCCATCACCTCGTTATTTCCCAGCTTAGTTTTGGTCTGCCCTTCAAACTGAGGTTCCTGAACTTTAACAGAAATTACCGCGGTTAATCCTTCTCGAAAGTCATCACCGGTAATCTCAATCTTCATGTTCTTTAACAAACCAGACTTTTCGGCATAAGCTTTTAAAGTACGTGTTAAACCACGGCGAAAACCCGCCACGTGTGTTCCACCTTCGTGGGTATTGATATTATTTACGTATGAATGAACATTCTCAGCATAAGTGTCATTATACTGCAGAGCCATCTCAACCGGTATTCCCTGCTTAATTCCTTCTACGTATATCGGCTCAGGAATTATGGCTGTACGGGTGCCATCAAGATATTTGACAAATTCCTTTAAACCACCTTCTGAATGGAATTCTTCGCTTAAAAGAGTTCCGTCTTCCAGAATTTCACGTTCATCCTGAAGAGATAAACGAATTCCTTTATTTAAAAATGCTAACTCCCTAAGCCTGGCTGCAAGTGTGTCAAATTTATATTCGGTTGTAAGGCTAAAAATACTGTCATCCGGAAGAAACGTAACAATTGTTCCCGTACGTTTGGTTTCGCCGATAACCTTGACGTCAAACAACGGTTTACCGCAAGAATATTCCTGAGTGAATATCTGTCCATCGCGATGAACAACCGCCTTCAGATGGATGGATAACGCATTTACGCAACTCACACCTACACCGTGCAGACCACCCGAAACCTTGTAGGTATCCTTATCGAATTTACCACCAGCATGCAAAACTGTCATTACTACTTCAAGAGCTGACTTCTTTTCTTTCGTATGCATCGCCGTAGGAATACCACGGCCATTATCCTCAACTGTAATTGAATTGTTTTTATGAATAGTTACTTTAATATCTGAACAGTAACCGGCGAGTGCCTCATCAATTGAATTATCTACGACCTCGTATACCAGGTGATGCAAACCTTTAAAACCTGTATCTCCAATGTACATAGAAGGGCGTTTTCTAACTGCTTCCAGTCCTTCTAAAACCTGTATATTATCCGCTGAATAATTAGATCTGTCTTCTGTTTCTATGCTCATATTTTATTTACCAACAAAGTATCAAAAATAACGATTTTAAGCCGTATTTCGAAGGAATGTGGATAAAATAAGGTGCAACATATATCCTTTTTGTTAACGAAAGTTAAATGATTGGGATACTTAGCCTGAAAGTTTATATTTGCCTAAATTTTTAAAAAACATGAAAAAAATATTGGCAACCCTGACCAAATTTACTGCCGCAATAGTATTGGCAGCCGTGGTGATCTCCTGTAATAAAGAGCAGCCTAAAGCCGCAGCTACCACCGCTTCCACAGAGAAAAAAGCTGAGTTAATCGTTTACGTTAATTCGGATTCATTATTGAACAATTACGAGTACTTTAAAACTATTAAAGATAAATTTCAGACTAAATCTAAAAAAGCCCAATCAGATTTAACTGCAAAAGGAACTGCATTTCAGCGTGAGGTTGCTGCTTATCAACAAAACGCTGCTAATTTGAGCGCTGAACAACGTGCAACAACCGAAGAGCGTTTAGCCCGCAAGCAGCAGGAATTGCAAACATTCAATCAGAATGCGGGTAATGCTTTAGCAAACGAAGAAGCAGCTGAAAATGAAAAGCTTTACAATAAAGTTTCTGAATTTTTGAAAAAGCATGCAAAAGCTAAAGGATATAAAATGGTACTAACCTATTCGAAATCTAATCCAACGGTATTATTCGCCGACGAGAGTCTTGATGTAACTAAAGAGGTAGTATCAGGCTTAAATGCTGAATTTAAAAAGGAAAAGAAATAACATTAATCGAGTTTATAAAGTACAACCCTGGCTTAAGCCGGGGTTTCTTGTTAAAAGCATATTCTTCACCTTTGAAAAGCTTATGAAGCAGCAAAAAGAAAACGAAAGATTCATGAAAATGGCTATCAGCCTTTCAGAGCAAAATGTAAAGAAATCTTTAGGCGGACCTTTTGGGGCAGTTATTGTTAAAGATGGAAAACTGATAGCAAAAAGCGCTAATACCGTGACTACAACTAATGACCCGACTGCTCATGCCGAAATTGCTGCTATTAGAAAAGCCTGCCGTAAGCTAAAGACTTATGACCTTTCAGGATGTGTTATTTATACCAGTTGTGAACCATGCCCGATGTGCCTGGGTGCAATTTATTGGTCGCGTATTGAGTTGATATATTATGCTAATTCCAAAAAAGATGCAGCTGATATAGGATTTGACGACCAGTTTATTTATGATGAAATTGACCTGGCGATGAATAAAAGGAGGCTTCCTGTCGTTCAATTACTTCGGGAAGAAGCGCAGCAGGTCTTTAAACAATGGACTGCCTCTGATTTGAAGATTGAATACTGATCTCAGAACGGCATCCTGGTTATAGACCGATTAATTAAAAAATGAAGAAGATATCCAGAAGAAAATTTGTTATTGATGCATTTACACTACTCACAGCTACGTTTGTTCTGGATGCTTGCTGGCTTGAGCAGTATTTTATTGAAACGAATGAATTTTTTCTGGGTGATGCGACCAGTAATACCAAAAACTTAAGGGTGATACAAATATCAGATCTTCACCTTAAGGCGATAAAATTACAGCATAAACAACTTGCTAAGAAGATCAACAAAATAAATCCGGATCTTTTGTTGTTTACCGGTGATTCTGTCGACCGGGGTAGCAAAATGGATCTCTTTGATAGTTACCTGGATCTATTTGACCAGGGAATAAAAAAAGTGGCAATTTTAGGAAATCGCGAATATAAGCAGGGCATCGACCTCGTAAAACTCAAAGAAATATACCAACGTCATAACACTGATCTTTTGATCAACGATTCAAAGATTTACACCCTCGGCGATAATACCGTCTCTATAACGGGAATAGATGACCTGGTGGAAGGCAAACCCGACTTTCCTCTGGCAATGAAAAAATATACTCCAGCTGATCACCACATCGTTCTAACACATTGCCCGCAACATAGAGATACGATAGTGGAGCAACTGGGTGACATCTCTATTGACTGTGTGTTGTCTGGTCATACCCACGGTGGACAAATTAGAATTTTGGGTTATGCCCCCTACAAGCCCGAGGGCAGCGGCAGATATACCAGCGGCTGGTATCGGGATAATATTCCGCACCTTTACGTGTCGAAAGGAATCGGCACTACGGCGCTGCCTATCAGATTTGGTTCAAGAGCCGAAATAGCTGTATTCAATTTAAAAAGAAAAGCTTAATCTTAAATCAACATTCTTTAATATTTGTTGTGTCATAACATCTATTGCTATGATATCATGGAAGACAGGATGCTCAGGCTTTCACTATAAGCACTGGAAAGGGTTCTTTTATCCCAGTGATCTTGCCCAAAGCAAATGGTTTGAGTTTTACTGTGGGTATTTCAACACAGTTGAGCTGAATTCCACATTTTACCGATTCCCCAAACTGACATTCTTAGAAAGTTGGCATAAGAGAAGTCCTTGCGACTTTGTATTCGCTATAAAAGCTCCCAGACTCATCACGCATTATAAGCAGTTTCATAATGCGGATCAGCAATTGAGCGATTTCTATTCGGTAATTTCGGACGGACTTAAAGAGAAACTTGGTTGTATATTATTCCAGCTTCCGCCGCGCACCGCTTTCACCACTGAACGTCTTGAAAGAATTATTGATAGTCTAGACCCAAACTTCAACAATGTGTTGGAGTTTCGTCACCTGAGTTGGTGGGTGGCTGAAGTGTACGAAAAGCTAGCAAAAAATAATATTACATTTTGCGGGATGAGTCATCCGCAATTACCTGAGGATGTTATCCAGAATAACGCACTGTTATACTACCGTTTTCACGGAGTGCCCGAATTGTATAAATCGGAGTATGGTAAAGAAGTATTAAAGACATTCATAGAGGAAATCAAATCGGCTGGAAAAGTGAAACAAGCGTTTATCTATTTCAATAATGATATCGGCTGCTCAGCTATTACCAATGCAAAACAGATGCAGGAGATGGTAGCTAAGAATAAGAAACTGAAACAAATTAAGAAGGCAAAATTATAAATCGGGACTAGCCAGCCTTGATCCTGCCGATCGCACATGTTTTATTCTTAATTACTAATACTTCTTAATTATCTTCATCAAACCATCCATCCTGCAGGTCGTCAATTTCGCGCCGGTCTTTTTTGGTAGGTCGTCCGGCTCCCCTATCGCGGGCGAGATTAGGTGAAAGGAAAGCTGATTTGTAAGCGTGTGTTTCTTCCTCCGGAGTAAGATCTTCGTAAAAATTAATAGCTGTTTTCGCATCTACCCGACGCTCAAGTAATCCGGAAACTTTAATTACTTTTTTTTGCGGACCTTTCTGAACTGAATACACCTCACCAATTTTCACAATATGTGACGGCTTTGTATTTTGCCCATTTATTTTAACGCGACCTGCTTTACACGCTTCCGTTGCCACACTTCGGGTCTTGAAGGCTCTAATGGCCCATAAATACTTATCTACTCGTAATTTTTCCGCTTCTGCCATTAGGCTCAAATTTACATAACTAATCAGGTTCGGTGTAATAACTGCCGGAAAATCCTTTAATTTGTTCAGAATATAAATTATGACGACGGAACTAAAGAAACTTATAGAAGATGCCTGGGATGACCGTACGGTTATTACTTTTAAAGAGTACCGGGATGCTATCGAACGGGTTATACATAATCTCGACCTGGGAACACTTCGCGCTGCAGAGCCAATTGGGACGCGCTGGCATGTGAATGAATGGGTTAAAAAAGCAGTTATACTATACTTTCAGATTCGCGAGATGAAAGAAATTAAGGCTGGCCCATTTGTTTTCCATGATAAGATGAAACTGAAAACCAACTTCAAAGACGCTGGCGTTCGTGTGGTTCCGCATGGTTTGGCTCGCTATGGCTCCTACTTAGCGCCTGGCGTTATACTGATGCCATCTTATGTTAATATTGGCGCCTATGTAGGTGAAGGCACCATGGTTGATACTTGGGCAACGGTTGGTTCCTGCGCTCAGATAGGCAAGCATGTCCACTTAAGCGGCGGCGTCGGGATTGGCGGTGTTCTTGAACCCATTCAGGCTTCTCCTGTGATTATTGAAGATAACTGCTTCATTGGTTCCAGGGCCATCGTTGTTGAAGGGGTTCGTGTTGAGCAGGAAGCTGTTTTAGGTGCTAACGTTGTATTAACCGCTTCCACTAAAATTATTGATGTTTCAGGTGAAGAGCCTATTGAATATAAAGGAGTCGTACCGGCACGTTCGGTAGTCATTCCAGGCTCTTATACCAAGAAATTCCCTGCCGGTGACTTCCAGGTTCCATGTGCTTTAATTATTGGTCAGCGGAAAGAGTCAACTGATAAGAAAACGTCCCTGAATGACGCACTGCGCGAAAATAACGTGGCAGTTTAAGCTAATCGCTTAGGGGATGAAACCGGAAAGTTCCGATGCCATGATCATTGGATTTGATGGAAAGCGCGCCGCTCAAAATTTCACTGGGCTTGGAAATTACAGCCGTTATATTATCGAGATAATGGCTAGATACTTTCCCGTCAATCAATACATGGTGTATTCACCACGAGAACCTGATGAGCAACGAGTCGGTTATTTTAAAAGTCTGCCATCTGTATGGTTTCGCCATCCGCAAAACTCCGTACTTAAAACTTTTTGGAGAAGCTTTGGGATTTCAAAGGATTTAAAAAACGACGGAATAGATGTTTATCACGGCCTGAGTAATGAAATTCCTTTTGGAATTAAAAAAGCAGGTATCCCAACCGTGGTTACCATTCACGACTTGATCTTTTTAAGGTATCCACATTATTATCCCTGGTTAGATCGCCAGATGTATAAATTTAAGGTTAAATATGCTTGCAGGAATGCTGATCATATTATCGCAATAAGCGAACAAACCAAACGGGATATCGTCAATTTATTCAAGATCCCGGAAAGTCGGATAGACGTTATCTACCAGAACTGCCACGAAGTATTTCGACAAGACATTTCGACGGAGAAACTGCAAAAGATCAAACTAGAGTATAATCTTCCAGAACAGTATCTGTTGAACGTGGGCACCATAGAATCGCGGAAAAATTTATTACTTATAGTCAAAGCGCTGAAATACATCCGGGCAGCTATCCATTTAGTAGTAATTGGGAAAGAAACGGCTTATTCAAAGATCATCAAACAGTACATAGAAGAAAACGACTTGAGCACCCGGGTACATTTTTATAGAAACGTGCCCCTGCAAGATTTACCTCCAATTTACCGACAGGCAGCGATGTTCGTTTACCCTTCGAGGTTTGAAGGTTTTGGTATTCCGATAGTGGAAGCACTGCACTGCCAGATACCTGTGATAGCTGCTACCGGTTCTTGCCTTGAGGAAGCTGGCGGTCCGCAAAGTATATATGTCAATCCGGATGATGAGAAAGCGTTATCTGGTGCAATGAATATGATATTAAATGATCCAATCAAACGAGAACAAATGGTGAGTTCGGGCTCACAATATATCAAACGATTCGACGATCAAGTGATAGCGATCAAACTGATGAATATCTACCAAAGAATAAAACGTAATGCTTAAAGAAGAAGTTGAAAAAGCGCTCATCGTATTGAAGGAAGGCGGAATTATTCTCTATCCGACCGATACAATCTGGGGCATTGGCTGCGATGCGTGCAACCAGGAAGCGGTTGATAAGATATTTAAACTAAAAGGTCGTAATGAGGCTAAAAGCATGATCGTACTTTTAGACACAGAGAGTAAACTTCCTTCCTATGTGCGCGAGGTGCCGGATATCGCCTATGACTTGATTGAATATGCGGAACATCCATTGACTATCATTTATTCGGGAGCTAAAAATCTCGCACCAAATACAATTGGACAAGATGGCTCCATCGGCATTCGTATTACTCACGACGATTTTAGTAAACAGTTGATACAGCGCTTCAAAAAGCCAATTATCTCCACTTCGGCTAACTTGAGCGGACAGCCATCGCCAGCCAATTTTCATGAGATCAGTGAAGAAATAATTGAGGGTGTCGACTTGGTGGTTAACTGGAAACAGGATGATCCGAGTGTCAAAAGGCCATCAACTATAATGAAATTAGAACCGGATGGACGTTTTGTTTTCCTTAGAAAATAACGCCATGTATTGACCTTATTTAAGTCATTTGAAAGATTACTTGAAAAATCCCCAGAATATCCTGTCCTTTGGGCATTCCAATTCCTTTTCTTTAAGAGAGGCCGAGGCCTTATGAAAGCACACTTACAAAATCCACTCTTTAAACAACTTTCAAAACTCGCCGAAGAAACCCAGACGGAAATCTATGTGATCGGCGGCTTTGTTCGTGACATATTTTTGAAACGCGCGTCTAAAGACATCGATATCCTGGTAATTGGAAATGGGATTGAGTTTGCCGAAGCTGCCGGAACAGTACTTCAAAGTAAAGTGTCCATCTTCAAAAGCTTCGGAACCGCAATGCTCAGACACGGACAACTGGAGATAGAGTTCGTGGGCGCCCGAAAAGAGTCTTACCGGTCGGATTCCCGAAAGCCAATTGTAGAGAATGGCACTTTACAGGACGATCAGCTACGGAGGGATTTTACGATTAATGCAATGGCGCTTTCTCTGAACTCAGAAAGCTTCGGCCAGCTTGTTGACCCATTCAATGGAATCGATGATCTGGATCAAAAAATCATCCGCACTCCGCTGGATCCCGCAGAGACCTTTTCCGATGATCCACTGCGGATGCTCAGAGCCATCCGCTTTGCTACCCAACTTCATTTTAGTATTGATGAATCAGCGTTAAAGGCTATTAAACAGAATAGTGAACGGATAAAAATAGTATCCGCAGAGCGGATCACTGATGAATTAAATAAAATAATATTAGCACAAAAGCCGTCTGTAGGGTTCAAGCATCTATTTGACACCGGGCTTCTGCATCAATTCTTCCCGCAGATGGTGGCGCTGTATGGTGTTGATGTTATTGATGGGCACAGTCACAAAGACAATTTTTACCATACCCTTCAGGTGCTGGATAATATATCCGAGCATACTACTGATTTATGGTTGCGTTGGGCAGCTATTCTTCATGATATCGCCAAGCCTGCAACTAAACGTTTCGAAAAGGGAATCGGTTGGACGTTCCATGGCCATGAAGATAAGGGAGCCCGAATGGTACCAAAAATATTTGCTCAACTAAAGCTTCCTTTAAATGAGAAAATGAAACTCGTACAGAAGCTCGTGGCCTTACATTTGAGACCTATTGTTCTGGCAAAGGACATTGTAAGCGATTCCGCGGTTCGACGGTTACTTTTTGAAGCAGGCGACGACATAGATAGTCTAATGCTTCTTTGCCACGCCGATGTCACAACCAAGAACGATTTCAAGGTTAAAAAATACCGAAGGAACTTTGAACTGGTTAAGCAAAAACTGAAAGACGTTGAAGAACAGGACCAGATACGTAACTGGCAACCTCCTGTAAGCGGAGTGGACATAATGAATGCTTTTGGAATTAGGGAAGGTAAAGAGGTTGGTATCATTAAGAACCAGATCCGGGAAGCAATATTAGAGGGTGAAATTAAGAACTCTCGCCATGAAGCCTTGATTTTTATGCTTAAAAAGGGCGGTGAGTTGGGGCTTGTTCCCGTAACCTCCTCTAAATAAGCAGAATTAAAACTTTATTGAAATATAATCGTTATTCGATTTTTCGAAACAGTAATTTCGCATGTTTTTATAGAATAAACGCAGGAAATGGCCATTTACAGATTTAAAGTTTCTTTTGAAGATTACGACGATGTGGTTCGCGAAATTGACATAAAGTCAAATCAAACCTTTGAAGATCTGCATCACGCGATTCATCAGTCAACAAAATATAACCCAGAAGTTTCGTCTTCATTTTATGTTAGCAATGACCATTGGATCAAGGGGCAGGAAATAAGCTTTTTGCCAAGTGAACGAAAAGTAAATAATGGTGTGGTTCTGATGAGTAACTCGAAACTGAGTGCATTTATTGATGATCCGCACCAGAAATTTTATTACACCTATAACTTCGAGCGGCCGTTCGACTTTCATATTGAGCTGATCAAAATATTATTAAATGATGAGCCTGGTAAAACGTATCCTTATGTAGTACGAAGTTCTGGAGAGGTGCCTCGTCTCGCAGGAACAGGTCTTGTCCCTCCAGTATCGGTTCCTGGCTCCGAAGATTTCGACTTCTTAAATGAGATGGAATATAACACCACTGATCCTGAAGAACTATCAAACATGAGCGATCTGGGTATCTCTGACGGCGCAGAAGAAGATGAAGAAGAGGAGGCTGATGAATTTTCCAATGAAGGGTTCGATGAAGAGGATCTTCAGAAAGACGATTTTTAAGCCAGCCTTTGAAAATAAATCTTTCTATATTCTCTGATGGTCTGGTCCAATAAAACGCTGATTGTTATTGTCGGGCCAACAGCCATCGGTAAAACAGATCTTGCTATTAAATTGGCTCAGCATTATCATACTGAAATCATATCTGCTGATTCACGCCAGTTTTTTAAAGAGACATCAATCGGTACTGCCAAACCTTCAGAGCAAGAGTTGCAAACAGTAAAGCATCATTTCATCAACTCGCACAGCATCGATTCGCCTTTCAGTGTGGGCGACTTCGAAAGACAGGCTAATCTCTTGTTAGAAAAACTTTTTAAGGAACATGATGCTGCCATTTTAGTAGGTGGGTCAGGTCTGTATATTCAAGCTGTCTGCGAAGGGTTTGATGATATACCTAAAGCCGCGGATGGGGTGAGGGAAAAGTGGAACAAGGTTTTTGCTGAGGAAGGTATTGCGGCACTACAAGAAGCTTTAAACGGCGTAGATCCAGAATATTATCGGGAAGTAGATAAAAGTAATCCGCAACGATTGATCAGAGCCCTGGAAGTATATGACACTACAGGCAAGCCATTTTCATCTTATCGTATCAAAAAGATTAATCCCCGCCCCTTTCATATAATTAAAATCGGGCTTGACATTAAACGCGACGAACTTTATGAACGTATTAACCACAGGGTTGATATAATGTTAGAGAATGGACTACTTCAAGAGGTTAATGCCCTATTACCCAGTAGAAATCTAAATGCATTAAATACAGTAGGTTACTCAGAACTTTTCGAATATCTGGAAGGGAACATTTCTATGGAAAAAGCGGTTGATAAAATAAAGCAGAATACCCGAAGGTTCGCAAAGCGTCAACTTACTTGGTTCAAAAGGCACGAGGATATAAAGTGGTTTAAACCTGGAGAGACAGAAAAGATAATCGAATTTATTAATCAATCAATTCTTCGGCATCCCCTGCCCGAGGGGTGAAAAAATTAAAGAATAAGATCAAAAATGCCATTGTACTTATTATTTGAAGAATCACAATCTGTTTGCCTGCGGAGGTTGTGGGATAGAGGTCCCCGTATCCAACAGTAGCACCAGTTACAAAACTGAAATATAATGCGTCAATCCAATTCGCAACTGGATGACTGAGAAAATCCCCAGCCGCATAAATAACCCCAAAAGATCCTATTACTTCAATGAAATTGAGAAAAAGTAAAAGCAAGGATCGTTTGTGCGTCCTTTGATGGTTGTGTTCCGGAACAAATATCTTATAGAAGATATATAGATACGTTTCTAAGAGCAGATACATGTTAATAATGTATAGCCAGTTGTGATGCCATAGTTGAAAGTACAGCATAAAAAAGGGCATCGCTGTCTTAAACAATACGAACACTTCTCCCGCAACTTTTTGAGTCTGATAGGTAGAGTTTCTAAAGAGGTAATCAATATAGATCCCGGGAAATAGCAGCTTAGAAGTTACCAGAAAAAGCCTGAAAATCCTTTCGATACCAAAATCATAGTACCTTCTGCTATTCCATACATTTTGGATTCTTTGCGCATGAGAGATCGGCTTGGACCGAATCTCTGGCTTCGGTTCAGCATTTCCATATACAAGTTTTATAAAATGCTGTCTCACTGCTTATGCCTGCGCTGTAGGTCCTCCAAAATTCATAGGAAAGGCTTTAGATTCATCGATGATTTTGATTCGTCCATTAACCGCCTCAAATTTTTCGATATTATCCTCCAACGCCCGCATAAAGCGTTTTGCATGTTCAGGAGTTAAAACAATCCGCGATTTAACACGTGCTTTTGGCACTCCTGGCATGACCCGTATAAAATCCACTACAAACTCAGTATTTGAATGTGTTATTATAGCCAGGTTGGAGTATGTTCCTTCCGCTACCTCCTCTGATAATTCAATATTTAACTGGTTTTCGATATTTTGTTCTTCCATGAGGTAAAATTAAAAAAGTCCGGATTGAAAAGAAGATTTTAGAAAAAGTATTATTAACGCTCTATTTACCCTATCACAGTTCATTTGAAGAATGCATCAGGGAATTCGAAAAAAGGCAAATAAATGTATTGACTGCCTTTGTACTAACTGGCTCAATAATAAATCTATAAAAATAACCGCATAAAAAAAAGTCCTCCGGTTTATGGGAGGACTCTTTTAAATATTAGTTTGAGGATTACGCTTCTACTTCTTCTTGTTTTGAAGCTAATAGCTTATCGTATTCTTCCTGAGAACCAACTATGATCCGCTCGTAATGACGTAAGCCAGTTCCTGATGGAATCAGGTGACCTACGATTACGTTCTCTTTCAAACCTAAGAGGTTATCACGTTTTCCGCTGATAGCCGCTTCGTTTAATACTTTGGTAGTTTCCTGGAAGGAAGCCGCAGAGATAAATGATTTAGTACCAAGAGATGCACGTGTTATACCTTGCAACATCTGGCTTGAAGTTGCAGCAATTGCATCGCGTGCTTCTACAAGTTTCATATCCTTACGTCTTAAAATAGAGTTTTCATCACGTAACTTACGAACTGAGATGATCTGTCCAGCTTTAAGATTAGTAGAATCACCAGGCTCGGTAACTACCTTCTTGTCATAGATCTCGTCATTTTCTTTTTGGAAGTCCCAACGATCAACAAGTTCTTTTTCAAGGAAACGGGTGTCCCCAGCATCTTCGATCATCACTTTCTGCATCATTTGGTGAACAATGGTTTCAAAGTGCTTATCGTTGATCTTCACACCCTGCAGACGGTAAACTTCCTGAATACCATTTACAAGGTATTCCTGAACCGCTGCCGGACCCTTGATATTAAGAATATCAGCAGGAGAAATGGAACCATCAGATAATGGCATACCAGCTTTCACGAAGTCATTATCCTGAACAAGGATGTGCTTAGAAAGAGGAACCAGGTACTTCTTGATTTGCCCGTCTTTTGACTCGATGGACATCTCACGGTTACCACGTTTAACACCAGCTAAAGTTACAACACCATCAATCTCGGTCACTACCGCAGGGTTAGATGGGTTACGTGCTTCAAACAACTCGGTCACACGTGGTAGACCACCTGTAATATCTCTTGTTTTCCCGGTTGACCGAGGGATCTTAACAATCACCTGGCCCATTTTCACCTTCTCACCTTCATCCACTGCAATGTGAGCACCAACTGGAATATTATAACCTTTCAACCCGTTTCCAGCCTTATCAGCTACGCGGATAACCGGGTTTTTAGTCTTATCACGTGTATCAATAATTACTTTCTCGCGGTGACCAGTTTGCTCGTCAGATTCCTCACGGAATGTAACGCCTTCAATGATTGATTCAAACTCTGCTTTACCTTCAAACTCGGAGATAATAACCGCATTGTACGGATCCCAGCTACAAATACGATCGCCTTTAGAGATTTTCTCCCCATCCTTCACATACAGATTCGCTCCGTAAGGAATGTTGTTAGCCATGATCATTTTGTTGGTTCCAGGCTCAATAATCCGGAACTCACCAGAACGACCTAATACTACTTCAACCGGCCCTTCTTCTGTTTCGTGACTAACTGTACGAACGTTTTCAAATTCAATGATACCATCAAACTTCGCATGAATCTGAGATTCTGCTGCAATGTTAGATGCGGTACCACCCACGTGGAAAGTACGAAGTGTTAACTGTGTACCAGGCTCACCAATTGACTGAGCTGCGATAACACCAACAGCCTCTCCCATTTGCACACGTTTACCGGAAGCAAGGTTACGGCCATAGCATAAGCTACACACACCACGTTTGCTTTCACAAGTTAATACGGAACGGATTTCAATTCCTTCAAGTGGTGAATTCTCAATTCTATAAGCAATCGCTTCTTCAATATCTTCCCCAGCTGACACTAACAATTCGTTTGTTAATGGATCATAAACGTCATGTAAAGTAGTACGACCCAGTATACGATCAAATAATGGTTCAACAACATCCTCATTATCTTTCAACGCTGTGGTGAAAATACCTCTTAAAGTTCCGCAATCCACTTCCCCCACGATCATATCCTGAGCAACATCATGTAAACGACGGGTTAAGTAACCAGCATCAGCTGTTTTCAAAGCCGTATCCGCTAAACCTTTACGCGCACCGTGAGTAGAAATGAAGTACTCCAATACAGACAACCCTTCCTTAAAGTTAGACAGAATCGGATTTTCAATAATCTCGCCACCCGAACCTGATTTTTGAGGCTTAGCCATCAATCCACGCATTCCGCAAAGCTGACGAATCTGCTCTTTTGAACCACGCGCACCTGAATCAAGCATCATGTACACCGAATTGAAGCCCTGGTTATCATTTGAAAGGATATCCATTACATTGGCCGTCAAACGATTGTTGATACGAGTCCAGATATCGATGATCTGGTTGTAACGTTCGTTATTGGTGATGAAACCCATGTTATAGTTACCCATAACTTCCTGAACCTCTTTGGTAGCCTGAGCAATCAGCGTTACTTTCTCATCAGGAATATTAAGATCCTGAAGATTAAACGATAATCCACCCTGGAATGCCATTAAGAATCCCAATTCTTTGATATCATCAAGGAACTGAGCGGAACGAGCCATACCGGTTATTTTTACTACCTCACCAATAATATCACGAAGCGATTTCTTAGTAAGCAGCTCATTGATAAAGCCTACTTCTTTCGGTACGTGTTGATTAAACAACACACGACCTACTGTAGTATCAATGATCTTATTAACTATCGATCCGTCTTTCTCTTTCACATTGGTTTTCACCTTGATGAAAGCATGAAGATCAATCATTCGCTCATTGTAAGCGATAATTACTTCTTCAGCTGAGTAGAAAGTTTGATCTTGTCCTTTTACCACACGACCAGCATCTGTTCTTCGGCCTTTAGTAATATAGTACAGACCCAAAACCATATCCTGAGAAGGAACAGTAATTGGAGTACCGTTTGCAGGATTCAAAATGTTATGCGAAGCCAACATCAGCATTTGGGCTTCCAGGATTGCAGCATTACCTAAAGGTAAATGCACTGCCATCTGGTCACCGTCAAAATCCGCGTTAAATGCCGTACACACTAACGGATGCAACTGAATCGCTTTACCTTCTACCAACTTAGGCTGGAAGGACTGAATACCTAAACGGTGTAACGTAGGTGCACGGTTTAATAATACCGGGTGACCTTTTAATACGTTCTCAAGAATATCCCAAACGATTGGATCTTTACGATCCACAATTTTCTTAGCTGATTTCACGGTCTTTACAACACCACGCTCAATCATCTTACGAATAATGAACGGTTTGAAAAGCTCCGCGGCCATATCTTTAGGTAAACCGCACTCGTGTAATTTCAAGTTTGGTCCTACAACAATTACAGAACGTGCTGAATAATCCACACGCTTACCTAATAAGTTCTGACGGAAACGACCTTGCTTACCTTTCAGAATATCTGAAAGTGATTTCAGGGCACGGTTACCCTCTGTTTTAACAGCGTTTACTTTACGTGAGTTATCAAATAATGAATCCACAGCTTCCTGCAGCATTCTTTTTTCGTTACGTAAAATAACTTCCGGTGCTTTAATCTCGATCAAACGCTTTAAACGGTTGTTACGGATAATCACACGACGGTATAAATCATTTAAATCAGAAGTAGCAAAACGACCACCTTCCAAAGGAACTAACGGACGTAATTCAGGTGGAATTACAGGAACGATCTTAACGATCATCCACTCCGGGTTATTCTGAATACGTGTATTCGCACCACGGAAAGCCTCAACAACCTGAAGACGCTTTAACGCTTCATTTTTACGTTGTTGTGAAGTTTCGTTAGCTGCCTGGTGACGAAGATCATACGACTGCTGATCTAAATCTAAGCGGCTTAAAAGATCCTGTAAAGCATCAGCACCCATCTTAGCGATGAATTTCTGTGGATCTTTATCGTCTAAATACTGGTTTTCTTTTGGTAAGGTATCCAGAATATCAAGGTATTCTTCCTCTGTCAGGAAATCCATCCTGTTAATTCCGTCAGCTTCTTTAATACCAGCCTGGATAACTACATAACGTTCATAATAAATGATCAGATCCAGTTTTTTAGTAGGCAAGCCTAATAAATAACCAATCTTATTCGGCAATGAACGGAAGTACCAGATGTGTGCAACAGGAACCACCAAGTTGATGTGTCCCATACGCTCACGACGTACTTTTTTCTCGGTTACTTCAACACCGCAACGGTCACAAACAATACCCTTGTAACGAATACGCTTGTATTTACCGCAATGACATTCGTAATCCTTTACAGGACCAAAAATGCGTTCGCAGAACAAACCATCCCGCTCGGGTTTGTAAGTCCGGTAGTTAATTGTTTCCGGTTTTAACACCTCACCGCTTGATCGCTCCAGGATTGACTCCGGAGACGCCAAACTAATGGTAATCGAGGTGAAATTACTTTTGATTTTATTATCCTTTTTGTAAGACATAGCTCTTTTTTTGGAGTATCAGGTATCAGGTATCAAGTAATAAGATTCAGGCAATGCCCCGTCTTGCTACTTGATACTTTATACCATATACTATTTAGTCTAACGTAATATCTAAACCTAATCCTCTTAACTCATGAACCAATACATTGAATGATTCAGGAACTGAAGGTGTTGGCAGGTTTTCACCCTTAACAATCGCCTCGTAGGTTTTTGCACGTCCAACCACGTCATCAGATTTAACAGTTAAGATTTCCTGAAGGATATTAGCAGCACCGAATGCCTCTAATGCCCAAACCTCCATCTCACCAAAACGCTGACCACCGAATTGTGCCTTACCACCTAATGGCTGTTGGGTGATTAAAGAGTACGGTCCGATTGAACGGGCGTGCATTTTATCATCAACCATGTGACCTAACTTCAGCATGTAGATAATACCTACTGTAGTCTGCTGGTCAAAACGATCTCCGGTTAAACCATTGTATAAATATGTACGACCAGAAGCCGGAACACCTGCTTTAGCAACCCATCCTTCTACCTCATCATGGCTTGCACCATCAAAAATAGGAGTAGCGAATTTCATCCCCAGCTCCTTACCAGCCCATCCTAAAACGGTCTCGTAGATCTGTCCAAGGTTCATACGCGATGGTACACCAAGTGGGTTTAGCACAATATCTACCGGAGTTCCATCTTCCAGGAACGGCATATCTTCATCACGAACGATACGGGCAACAATACCCTTGTTACCGTGACGACCAGCCATTTTATCACCCACTTTAAGCTTACGCTTCTTAGCGATGTAGACTTTAGCCATCTGAACGATACCTGATGGAAGCTCATCCCCTACCGAGATTGCAAACTTATCACGCTTATAAGCACCAAGCTCTTCGTTCAACTTGATGTTGTAGTTGTGAAGAGTTTGTTTGATCAGCTCATTTTTATCTTCATCAGTTGTCCATTTAGTTGGGTTAATGTTAGAATACTCTAACTCAACTAAAACTTTCTGAGTGAATTTAACACCTTTTGCTACCAGTAACTCTTTGTAAACGTTGAAAACGCCTTGTGAAGTTTTACCGTTAACGATGGTGAATAACTTGTCGATTAATGATTCCTTAAGTTCCTTGGTTGCCTTGTTATGACGAGCGTCCAATTTCTCGATCAATGCCTTTTCTTCGGCCTTCGTGGTTTTCTTAGCACGTGAGAATAACTTAGTATCGATAACCACACCGTGAATAGACGGCGGAGTTTTTAAGGAAGCATCCTTCACATCACCGGCTTTATCACCAAAGATTGCACGAAGCAATTTTTCTTCAGGTGAAGGATCAGATTCTCCTTTTGGAGTGATCTTACCGATCAGAATATCCCCTTCTTTTACTTCAGCTCCAACACGAATAATACCGTTCTCATCAAGGTCTTTAGTAGCCTCTTCTGATACGTTAGGAATATCCGGTGTCAATTCTTCCTCGCCACGTTTTGTATCACGCACTTCAAGTTCGAATTCCTCAATGTGTAAAGAAGTAAAGATATCTTCAGAAACTACACGCTCAGAGATAACGATCGCATCCTCAAAGTTGAAACCTTGCCATGGCATGAACGCCACTTTCAAGTTACGACCTAAGGCTAATTCGCCATCTTGAGTTGCATATCCTTCGCAAAGAACTTGTCCTTTTTCAACTTTCTGACCTTTCTTAACGATCGGCTTCAAGTTAATACAAGTACTCTGGTTAGTTTTCTTGAATTTGATCAGACGGTAAGATTTAACCTCACCTTCAAAAGAAACCAAAACATCATCATCATTACGTTCGTAACGGATTTTGATCTCATTAGCATCTACGTATTCAACTACACCATTTCCTTCTGCATTGATCAGGGTACGAGAGTCACGAGCCACACGGCCTTCCAATCCGGTACCAACAATTGGCGCTTCCGGACGTAATAAAGGCACAGCCTGGCGCTGCATGTTCGATCCCATCAATGCACGGTTAGCATCATCATGTTCCAGAAATGGAATAAGTGAGGCTGCAATAGAAGTGATCTGGTTTGGAGCGATGTCCATTAAATCAAGTTTCTTAGGCTCAATTACCGGGAAGTCACCTTCGTAACGTGCTTTAACATGAGGAGTGGCGAAAACACCATTGTCATCATACTGAGCATTTGCTTGTCCGATTGTTTTTCCTTCTTCATCCTCAGCTGATAAATAAATTACCGGCTCTTCAACAACTACACGACCATCGTCAACCTTACGATAAGGAGTTTCGATGAAACCTAAGTTGTTGATCTTCGCGTGAACGCAAAGAGATGAAATCAGACCAATGTTTGGACCCTCGGGTGTTTCAATAGTACATAAACGACCGTAGTGAGTGTAGTGAACGTCACGAACCTCAAAACCTGCACGCTCACGTGAAAGACCACCAGGACCTAAAGCTGACAGACGACGCTTGTGCGTAATCTCTGCCAGAGGATTGGTTTGATCCATGAACTGTGATAACTGGTTAGTTCCGAAGAACGAGTTGATCACAGAAGAAAGTGTACGTGCATTAATCAGATCCGTTGGCGTGAACACTTCGTTGTCACGGATGTTCATCCGCTCACGAATTGTTCTGGCCATACGTGCTAAACCTACACCAAACTGAGCGTATAACTGCTCACCTACTGTACGCACCCGACGATTTGACAAGTGATCGATATCATCCACTTCTGCTTTAGAGTTGATCAACTTGATCAGGTACTTAACAATCGCGATGATATCCTGCTTGGTTAATACTTTCGTTGCAACAGGGGTATCTAATTTCAATTTACGGTTGATACGGTAACGACCAACATCTCCTAAATCATATCTTTTATCCGAGAAGAATAAACGGTCGATGATACCACGAGCTGTTTCTTCATCAGGCGGTTCAGCGTTACGTAATTGACGATAGATATGTTCTACCGCTTCCTTCTCAGAGTTCGAAGTATCTTTTTGTAGTGTATTATATATAATGGTATAATCACCGCTGTTGATTGCGTCATCCTTAGTTAAAATAACCGTTTTAACGCCAGCCTCGATGATCAGATCAATATGTTCGTCCTGAAGGACCGTTTCACGTTCCATAATGATCTCATTACGGTCGATTGAAACTACCTCACCAGTGTCTTCATCAACAAAATCTTCTACCCACTTTCTCAATACCCTCGCGGCAAGCTTACGGCCAATGAATTTCTTCAAACCAGATTTACTTACTTTAACCTCATCAGCTAATTCAAATAATTCAAGGATGTCCTTGTCATCAGAATAACCGATAGCACGAAGTAACGTGGTAACCGGGAATTTTTTCTTACGGTCAATGTAAGCATACATCACGTTATTTACGTCAGTTGCAAACTCGATCCAAGAACCTTTAAAAGGAATAACCCGGGCAGAATATAACTTAGTACCGTTCGTGTGACGGCTTTGGCCAAAGAACACTCCCGGTGAACGGTGAAGCTGGGATACAATTACCCGCTCCGCGCCGTTAATTACAAATGTTCCTTTTGGAGTCATGTATGGGATAGTTCCCAGGTATACATCCTGAACAATTGTTTCAAAATCCTCGTGCTCTTCGTCGTTACAAGAAAGACGAAGCTTCGCTTTTAACGGAACACTGTGTGTTAAACCACGTTCTATACATTCCTGTATATCATAACGCGGCGGATCAATGAAATAATCCAGAAATTCTAAAACGAAGATATTCCGGGAATCAGAGATCGGGAAGTTTTCTGAAAACACCTTAAACAGACCTTCCTGGTGACGGTTATCTGAGGTTGTTTCTAGTTGGAAAAACTCCTTGAAAGATTGCAACTGCACATCCAGAAAGTCTGGATAATCCAACACATGCTTACTGGTAGCAAAATTTACTCTTTCGGTGTGCTTATTTTTGTTTGCCAAGGGAATGAGAATTTAGTTTAAAAAATAAACTGTGACTTTTTTTGCGGGTTAAACCGGCTTTGTAAGTCAAACAAAAATGGGAATGATAGAAATGGCAATAGACCCCGACGAAAATCGGGGTCTAAATGACCATTTAATATTGTAATTAAGATTACTTAATTTCAACTACAGCTCCTGCTTCTTCTAATTGTTTTTTCAGGCTTTCTGCCTCAGCTTTGTCAACGCCAGTTTTAACTTCTTTAGGTGCGCCATCCACTAAGTCTTTAGCTTCTTTCAAACCTAATCCGGTTAAATCTTTCACTAATTTAACTACCGCTAATTTAGCGCCACCAGCTTCTTTTAAGATTACATCAAAAGCAGTTTGCTCAGCCGCAGCAGCAGGTGCATCAGCGCCAGCAGCAGGACCAGCAACAGCAACAGCTGCAGCAGGCTCAATACCATACTCATCTTTTAATATTTGAGCTAATTCGTTAACTTCTTTTACTGTTAAGTTTACTAATTGCTCAGCAAACGATTTTAAATCTGCCATTTTATTTAAATTTTAAAATTCAATTCTTTGTTTTAATTCAATTCGAACTTTAGGTGTTCGTTAACCTCTTTCTTGTAATGTTTTAACGATTCCTGCCAATTTGTTACCACCTGACTGTAAGCCTGATATAACGTTCTTAGCTGGAGATTGCAGCAATGCAATGATATCTGCTACTAATTCTTCCTTAGATTTAAGGTTCACTAATGCATCTAACTGGTTATCACCGATAAATACTGCTGAATCAATGTAAGCTGCTTTCAGTACAGGCTTATCACCTTGCTTTCTAAGTTGTTTGATCAGCTTAGCCGGAGCGTTTGCTGCTTTAGAAAACATAATAGATGATGAGCCTTTAAGTACATCATACATTTCACTATAATCACCATCAGCAGCTTCCATAGCTTTTCTGATCAATGAGTTTTTAGCTACTTGCATTTTGATATCGCTCTCAAAACATTTACGACGGATAGCATTTACTTTTGCAACTGTCAGGTTTGCCGTATCGGTAATATAAAAATTACCGTACTCCTTAATCTGCTCGGTTAAAGCTAAAACAACTTCGTGCTTTTCTTCTTTTCTCATGATTAAACCCCCGCTGATTTAGTTTCAATTTCAATTCCAGGACTCATCGTCGACGACATGTGAATGCTCTTGAAATAAGTTCCCTTAGCAGCTGATGGTTTTAATTTAGAGATCACTGAAATTAATTCCAAAGCGTTCTCATAAATTTTGTCAGCATCAAATGATACTTTTCCGATAGAAGCATGGATGATACCTGTTTTGTCAACCTTGAAATCGATCTTACCTGCTTTAACCTCAGTAACTGCTTTTCCAACTTCTGGAGTTACAGTTCCTGACTTAGGATTTGGCATCAGGTTACGCGGACCTAAAATACGGCCCAGCTTACCCACTTTTGCCATCACACTAGGCATGGTAATAATGATATCAACGTCAGTCCATCCACCTTCAATTTTGGCAATATATTCATCCAGACCCACGTAATCTGCACCTGCTGCCTTAGCTTCTTCTTCCTTATCAGGAGTACATAAAACTAAAACACGGACAGTTTTACCGGTTCCATGAGGAAGTGTGGCAATACCACGTACCATTTGGTTCGCTTTACGCGGATCTACGCCTAAGCGTACATCCAGGTCTACCGAAGCATCAAATTTAGTAGTAGTAATATCTTTAACCAAGGCAGAAGCCTGATTTAATGGATATGCTTTACCTTCCTCAATTTTGGAATGTGCCTTTTTTTGATTCTTTGTTAATCTAGCCACTTCTTAAACTGATTTGTGTTAATTAATTGTTCCAGGGCGCACTACCGCTAACGGTAATTCCCATACTGCGTGCTGTGCCCGCAACCATTTTCATGGCTGACTCTACAGAGAATGCATTCAAGTCGGTCATTTTATCTTTCGCAATAGACTCAACCTGCTCCCAGCTTACGCTAGAAACTTTTTTACGGTTGGGCTCTGCAGAACCACCCTTTAAACCTGTTGCTTCTAATAACTGGATAGCTACAGGAGGAGTTTTAATGATAAATTCAAAAGACTTGTCAACATAGACAGTAATTACAACAGGCAATACTTTACCAGGTTTATCCTGAGTACGAGCATTAAACTGCTTGCAAAATTCCATAATGTTAACACCTTTAGCACCCAATGCAGGTCCTACCGGTGGTGATGGATTAGCAGCGCCGCCTTTGATTTGTAATTTTACTAACGCACCGACTTCTTTTGCCATTTTACTTAATTTATTTATTACTCAATGTTAATAGTGGAAGCATGTAACATTTAAGATCTTTATAGTACTTAGTATTTAGTACATAGTAGTTAGAGTATAATATTCCTAGTATCCGAGGGCAGTTAGTACTAAGTACTACCTACTAAATACTATCTACTCCTTCTCTACCTGCATATAATTCAACTCAAGTGGCGTTCTTCTGCCGAAGATCTTCACCATTACCTTAAGTTTCTTTTTCTCTTCATTTACTTCTTCAATCACGCCGGTAAATCCGTTGAATGGTCCATCCATTACTTTAACGTTTTCACCAACATAGTATGGTACGTTCATGGATTCGCCCTGAACGGTCATCTCATCTACTTTTCCCAAAATACGGTTAACCTCTGCCGGACGCATCGGAACAGCATTCCCGGACTTATCTCCCAAAAAGCCGATAACGCTATTAATTCCCTTAATAACGTGTTCCAGCTCGCCATTCAACGCAGCTTCAATTAGTACGTAACCTGGGTAAAAATTGCGCTCCTTTGCAATCTTTTTGCCATCACGCATCTGATAGTATTTTTCCATTGGTATTAAAACCTGTGGAATTAATTCGGAGATACCTAAACGGTTTATTTCTGCTTCTAAGTATTGCTTAACCTTTTTTTCTTTTCCGCTTACTGCTCTAACCACATACCATTTCAATTGATCACTCATTATTATGCTATTTAGGCGAGAGAATTATAGAACATCTTAAGGGCATTACCAGCAGTTTCGTCCATTGCCAATATTAGCAATGAAATGATAACCGAGGCAACCAACACCAATACTGCTGAATTTTGCAACTCCAACCAGGTTGGCCAGCTTACTTTTTGAGTCATCTCAATGTATGACTCTTTTAAATACTCTACTACGTTAGCCATGTTTTGTTTAGCGTAAGCACGGGCACAAGGATTCGAACCCTGATCAAAGGTTTTGGAGACCTCTATTCTACCATTGAACTATGCCCGTGTATATATTAAGCTTAGTCCTTAATCATTCAAAACCAAGCTCGTTAATTATAAGAAAACATAAGTCCACACAAAGGCGGACTTATGTTATCCAATTAACCTTATTCTGAAATTTTATTATTTTAAAATCTCAGTTACTTGTCCGGCACCAACTGTTCTACCACCTTCACGGATAGCGAAACGAAGACCTTTCTCCATTGCAATAGCGTTGATCAACTTTACAGTGATGGTAACGTTATCACCTGGCATAACCATTTCTACACCTTCAGCTAGTGAAATCTCACCAGTAACGTCTGTAGTACGGAAATAGAATTGCGGACGATATTTGTTAAAGAACGGAGTGTGACGACCACCCTCAGCTTTCGATAATACATAGATCTCAGCTTTGAAATCTGTGTGAGGCGTAACAGAACCTGGCTTACAGATAACCATACCACGACGGATATCAGTTTTCTCAATACCACGTAATAATAAACCTACGTTGTCACCAGCTTCACCTCTGTCTAATATTTTACGGAACATCTCAACACCTGTAACAACAGATTTTAAGTTTTCAGCTCCCATACCTAAAATGTCAACCTGCTCACCTGAGTTGATAACACCTCTTTCGATACGACCAGTTGCAACAGTACCACGACCAGTGATCGAGAATACGTCTTCAACAGGCATCAAGAAAGGAAGCTCAGTCAAACGTGGAGGAATTGGAATATAAGAATCTACTGCAGCCATAAGCTCGAGAATCTTTTCAACCCATTTCGGATCACCGTTTAATCCACCCAAAGCAGAACCTTGGATTACCGGAATGTCATCACCTGGATATTCGTAGAATGATAATAATTCACGAATTTCCATTTCAACAAGCTCTAACAATTCAGGATCATCAACCATGTCTACTTTGTTCATAAACACAACTAACGAAGGCACACCAACCTGACGAGCCAATAGGATGTGCTCACGGGTTTGTGGCATTGGACCATCAGTAGAAGCAACTACTAAAATTGCACCATCCATCTGAGCCGCACCAGTAACCATGTTCTTCACGTAATCCGCGTGACCTGGACAGTCAACGTGAGCATAGTGACGAGTTTGAGTTGAATACTCCACGTGTGCAGTATTAATCGTGATGCCTCTTTCTTTTTCTTCCGGAGCAGAGTCAATTGATTCAAATGAACGTGCCTCAGAAAAACCTGCATCAGATAACACTTTAGTGATAGCTGCAGTTAAGGTTGTTTTACCGTGGTCAACGTGACCGATAGTACCGATGTTTAAATGCGGCTTACTACGGTCAAATTTTTCTTTTGCCATGTTTATTATACTTATTATTAGGTTAATTTAATTGTTATTATAATTAAAATTTTGAGCCAACTATGGGAATTGAACCCATGACCTCTTCCTTACCAAGGAAGTGCTCTACCGCTGAGCTAAGTCGGCTTATTTCGTTATTTGTAGCTTAAGCCTGCTTGCGGGCAGAAAGGTTACAGTTTTCAAAACAGAAAAAACTTCACACGGCCAATGCCGGCTGCCAAATATTAAGAGCGGAAGACGAGGTTCGAACTCGCGACCTATAGCTTGGAAGGCTATCGCTCTACCAACTGAGCTACTTCCGCTTAATCAACGTGCTAATTAGCTAATTTGCTAATTTGATGGTGGGGGGAGAAGGATTCGAACCTTCGAAACCGAAGTAACGGATTTACAGTCCGTCCCATTTGACCGCTCTGGAATCCCCCCTGTTGATTTACGATTGTCTGGATATTAGATTTACGATCGGAAAAACCGTAAATTATAATTCCAAAATCGTAAATCTCATCTGAGCCTCCTATCGGGATCGAACCAATGACCTACTGATTACAAGTCAGTTGCTCTACCAGCTGAGCTAAGGAGGCTAAATGCTACATCTTTAATTATTTTTCAATCCTTAAAGAACAACCCTTTCTTCTTATCAAAAACATTAGTTGATGACCTTTCCGTAAGGGAATGCAAATCTACAAAAAATAAGAGCTGAACAAAATTTTTTGAAAAAAATTTTCGGCAGCTTTTTCAACTGCCGAAAATCCATTGAAATGCAGATAAATAAAACTGCTAGCAACTACAGCCCTTCGCTTGGAATGGCTATCTCTTTATGATTGCTCATTTTTGAGCGTAACTTGTCTTTATGCTTGTCTACCTGGCGGCGTAACGACTCAATTGCTTTATCCGTTGCCTCTTCGAAGGTTTTGCATTGTTCTTTCGCAAATAAATCGTTACCCGGGATTAATATCTTAATTTCCGTTATCTTATTTTCTTCATCTTCAGTATTTTCTAATTTCAAATAAACCTCACCACTTATAATCTGATCAAAAAACTGATCCAGCTTATCTACTCTTCGTTGGATAAAATCCAGCAGCTTAGCATCTGCTGTAAAATGAATCGATTGCACTCGGATTTTCATGTTTCCTCCTTTTTTAGGCCTTTGGATGGGCTTGTTTATAAATTGTTTTTAATCTTTCCACAGAATTATGAGTATATACTTGCGTAGCAGCTAAACTGGCATGTCCTAATAGCTCTTTGATAGCATTCAGATCAGCACCGTTATTCAGCAAGCTCGTTGCAAAAGTATGTCGCAATACGTGTGGGCTCTTTTTATCGTTGGTAGATATGTTAGTCAAACAAGATTTCACTATACGATAAATGTGTTTAGGATAGGTCGAATTACCAGTATTGGTAACGATTAACACTCCAGTATTGTTATCAAATTTTATTGTTTTTTTTATCTCAATATATTCATTAATTAAATTGAGCAGGGTGTTGTTTACCGGAATCAAGCGCTCCTTATTGCGCTTGCCCAAGACTTTAATCTGGCTGTTGTAAACATCTACATCCGATTCCTTTAATGTAATGAGTTCAGCAGAGCGTATACCTGTCCCAAACAAAATCTCTACTACCAAAAGGTCTCTGAGCTTGGCAAAGTCGATTTCACCAACCATATTATCTGTTTTTCTGGCTGATTCCTGGTCTAACCAGATACCCAGTTTCTTATCCTCAACCACTACGGGTAAACGCTTTGCGGTTTTCAGCGATTGAATCCTTAGCATTGGGTTTGCAGAAACCGCTTGTTCACGAAGTAAGAACTTGTAAAATGATCGTAAAGTAGAACCTTTACGATTAATAGATCTGCTATCCGCACCTTTATCCATCATCTCTACCATCCACGAACGGATATGGGTGTGAGAAGCTTCCTGAATTTCTATTTCAAGTAAATTAAGGAAACCGGCAAACTGATCAAGATCTTTTTGGTAGGCAGCAATGGTATGGGCAGAATACCTTTTTTCGAATTGAAGATACCTTATAAAACGTTCTGTAAACATGAAAAACTATTTGCACATCACCTAAGGGTGAAGGTACAAATAGTTTTAATCGTATTATAAGAATAAAGGAAATTAAACAGTTTCCTGATTTAATCCTTGCTTGTAAATCGCCTTTTTAACAGCAGTTCTACGAGTGATGGATTTTTTCTCGTACGCCTGGCGGCTACGAAGTTCTTTTAAAACTCCTGTTTTTTCGAACTTCTTTTTAAAGCGTTTTAATGCCTTGTCTAATGATTCGCCGTCTTTTACGTTGATAATGATCATGGTTAAAAATACCTCCTCTCGTTTTCTGGATTGCAAATGTAAGAAAAAGTGTAAGAATATGAAAAGCTATTTTCATTAACTTTCAACTTAGAACAGCTCCACCATTCCTGCAAACCCTGTTCGTTTCATTCTACTAAATCCGTACGATACCTGGCTTTCACCTTTACATTTTTTAGGGTCTGTAAAATGAACTGTGTCATTTGTTGTGAGCCCCTGGCCCCACCAAAGGGCCAAAGGGGCGGTTACCAATTAGCTCAAATCTAATTTCATTCTCTCGGGAAACCAAATCGCCAACTTCTGAGCGGTCTGCGCCCAGTTGGGAAGTGCTAAGGTCCATCGTTCACTGATTCTGTTTTGAGCCAGGTAGATGAGCTTCAACAGGGCCATATCGGAGGTAAAAGCCCCTTTGGTCTTGGTTACTTTACGAAGCTGCCGGTGAAAAGCCTCAATCGCATTGGTGGTGTAAATCATCTTTCGAATCGCCAGATCATATCGGAAATAGGTGGATAGCTTGGGCCAGTTTCGCCGCCACGAGTCGATCACCTTCTCATATTTCTTGCCCCATTGTGCTTCCAGATCATCCAGTCGCAGCTCGGCTAGGTCCAGGGTAGTGGCCTGATATACGGGCCTTAAACTCTTCATGAACTCCGGTTTATCCTTGGTGGCTACGTACTTCAGGCTGTTGCGAATCTGGTGAACAATGCAACTTTGTATTTCCGTTTTGGGAAAGGCTGCCTGAATGGCTTCCGCAAATCCATTCAGGTTATCGATACAGGCAATCAGGATGTCCTTCACACCGCGGTTTTGCAGATCGGTCAATACCGATAACCAGAAGTTAGCTCCCTCACTGTGAGAAATATACATGCCCAGCAGTTCTTTCCGGCCATGCCGGTTGATCCCCAGGATATTATAGACCGCACGCGAGACGATCTGATAATCTGCTTTCACTTTGTAGTGCATGGCATCCAGCCACACAGTCGTATAGAGCTCATCCAGAGGACGCGACTGCCATTCCTTCACCTGCGGAATGATCTTATCGGTAATGGCCGATAAGGTACTGTGGCTGATATCCGTATCGTATATGGCCTTAATATGACTGGAAATATCCCGCAAACTCATTCCGGTGCTATACATGCATAAGATTCTCTCCTCCAGGCTTTCGGCCAGAATAGTTTCCCGCTTTTTGATGAGCTGAGGTTCAAAACTGGAGGAGCGGTCCCGCGGAGTATCGATGCTTAGGGTGCCGCTACCGGTCCTGATCTGCTTACTGGTTTTGCCGTTCCGGCGGTTCCCGGACTGGCGTTCACCCTCATCCAGATGACTTTCCATCTCAGCCTCCAAAGTTGCTTCCAAAAAACTTTTTATCAAGGGTGCAAAGGCACCCTCTCTTCCAAACAGGGACTTGCCCGAACGAAATTGCTCAAGGGCTTTCTTTTTCATTAACTCGTAATCGAGTTCCTCTTTCTTATTCATAATAAACTGCGGCTAAAGTATGTTTTTTACTTTTTGACACAGTTCATTTTCCACTCTCATTTTTTCCGAACTTTCCTTCGAATTACTAATAGGATGACTATATATTAACTATGTACTAACAAGGTGCTTATTATATCATGATCGAAGGATCACATAGTAAGCACATAGTAAGCACATAGTAAGCGGAACACGAGATAGGGAGATGATTAGTTCTGCTGCTTTAACAGATTGCGGTGTTTTACAGGGCGTAAAACTATATAAGGCGCCCTCACCTCCCGGTAGCTTTAATTGTTCTTCTTAATTCTAGATTGCTGGTATAAGATACAGAGTGGAAGACCACCTCCCCTTCCACTTATCTACTTATATAAGGTCGGGTCGAGCAAGGGGATTTACAAGATTTCTAACCTCGACTTCGATTTAAATACTTCAGCTTATTTGCTTCACTGAAGACTATTCGAAAGCCTCGTCGACTTCTATGGAATTGCCCGCGCTTGTAAACAACGTCCCAATCAGGAATACTTTTTATCACTCTGATGGTCTCCCGATCATACTTACGTGGACAGCCTGGCATGATCTCTACACTATCAACAACTCCGTGCTCATTAGCGGAGAAATATGCCACAACCCGGATCGCCTTCTTGCTGGTCTCCGGTAATTTTGACCAGTCAATATTGGAATAAATAAACTCCTCAAGCTTCTTCTCATTCCCATTGTAAACTGATGGTCTGGATTTAGCATTGTCGTACATAACTGTACCGATCAACCTGCCCTTTTGAAATTTCAGCTCCAGCTCCTTTTCATAAATCGAATTATATCCCATGTGAACATAATAGAGTCGCTTTCCCTGTGGGGCTATTACCGTGTCGGTAAACCAATCTGCCTTAACCTTACCATCGGCATACTTGCTGCCAAATAATTCCTTTAAGTCTGCTTTAATGCCGTCCTCATAAAAGCAACAACTAGCTATTTCCTTTAAATATAGATTCTCGTCTTCGATGATCCAGGTAGCTTGATACCCTCTCCAGCAACCAGTAGTCCAACAGGCCCCTCTTCCATTGAAGAAATCTGGTCTCGATAAACCATTTCGATAAAGTTGTTCAAGCGGATTTGCGAACAATGCGAGTGTATCTCCTTGATAAATTAATCTGTCGGGAGCTTGTCCAGTTCCAAAAACCACTTTGCAAGGCAGCGTCAGGAGAATTATTAGAATGGTTGCTTTAACACTTTTCAACATGGCTGTTAAACGATAGATGCTATTCTGCGATTAATACTCAATTAGCAGTACGGTAAATTAACATATAATTTAAACTAAAAAGGATCCGAACTTTTCATCCGGATCCTTAAACCTTTGTATTAAAAATTAACGTAATGAAATCGGGCTAATCATCCCTCCCTCTTACCAAAGCAGCTTTAGGACCATAGCGTTTCACTTTAGTTGGTCTGGACATCACTCCTTCTTCAACACTTACATTCAGGAAATCCTTTTGCCCCTCCCCCGTAATGAACCACATATCGCGCCCATCTTGCTTCACGTTGATTGCGGCAATAATATTATAACCCTCAAACTGTTTTTCAACTTGCGATTGCATTTCTCCCGGAATGGTGTTTTCGTTACCGTAGCTTATCTGATAGATCAAATACCCATTTTTGGAAAATAATGCGTTATGCTTAATATCATTCATTAAGAATGTAACTACATAATTCTTATTAGGGTGATACCAGGTAGGAGTTTTTGCATCAGGAAATGTGCTTTGAAAAGCTTTCGTAACTTTCACGGGAAGTTGGTCAGGGCTGGTAATTTTGACCTCAGGAAGTTTAATTTGAGCAATGCTTGTATTTACAAAAGCCAGGGTAAGCAAGCCGCTCAAAGCCATCATTAAAATTAACTTTTTCATGTCGTTTAGATTTAAAACTGTAAAACTTTAGTCAGCTTTTGAGGAGAGAGGCGCGAGCAGATAAACAAACGAATAGCAATACGTTAATACAAAGCAAATCTCCTTGTAGTACAGACTGTTAATTTAACTTACCGATAAGGCTGCCCCGCAAATTTTTTGATTCCCCGAGCAGGTGTGCACGATAATTAGACGACATGAGAAATCATTTGTTGCACACAAATTAAAGCTTTTCAGTATCATTTCTGTTATAAATCGTCGGGGACGTAACGCCGCCTTTTAGAGGTGGGATTTGTTCATTGCTTATTACTTAGCTGATAGGAAGGGGCAATCTCTTTGATCATGTCGTTTACAATCAGTATCAACCTGTAATTCTCATCAAGGTGCCCGTGCTGCACTTCTACATTAGCGTACGGAATGTTGTTTTGCATGGCGGAAACAGACAAAGAACCATCGTCGGGCACCTGTATGCTTTGCAACACTACATTAACTTCCTTCTTCTTCAGATATTCAAAAAACCTACGATCAGTTACAAAAATCAAATCGTCCGGATCCATCGCACTATTGATAAAAACATCGTCAGCGCTTGTCTCCAGATAATTCCCCTGGGTATAAGAGAATATAGAAAATCCTCCATTATAATTATTATGCAGCGTAACAATTACACCAAGACTATCCAAACTCCCAAAATCCAGCACTTTATTCCCCAAGGCCTGTACCTTTTCAGGCAAGCCATCATGAATTCGAGGCGAGCTGTTCCTGGCTAAACCGATGTATGCGCCCTCATAAGTAAACATATTGTTCGGGTCGAATGAGAACTGTCTCAAACTGTCGGAAAAATCGATATTGCGAACTTTTCCATATTGCAGTTCGATAACGCAGCCTCCATGAATTCCCATAAACTTAAAAGCAGCTCTCAATCCGGTCTTTTCGGTATCATGTAACGATAGGAAGCGAATATGAGGATCACCATATTGATACCGAATGATCTGAACGGGTTTGTCATTCAGATTAAAGAAAACAGTATCCGTTTGACTCCTGGGAGGAAGTATTTGTGCTGAGGCGGAAATCAGACTCAGAAGCAAAAGCAGCACAAGAAAACAAAGGTTTACTTTTTTTACAAATGATATCATCAAGGCCAAGAATTATCGAGCACCATTGTGCAGATCTAAAAAGCTATTAAAACACTAGATGAAAGCTAGTCGAATCTGCAAACATCTTTAAGTTCAGCAAATATATGCAAGCGTGACTGATTCGTCATTCTAAACTAAATTTAATTAATAAACAGCTCGCCAACAAATCGAATCTAAGCGGAATTGAATAAAACCGGTTATAAAATTAGTTTCTGTTTAAGACCGTAAAGCCACAGCTCCAATTAGTTTAATGGGATTCTCCGAAGCTTGTATCACACAAGCCTAGAAACCCAATGATATTAATGCAGTCGCGTCTGATTTAGTTCCTGTTCAATTCTTAGTCACCTATCCTTCCGCTGAAATAGCTTAAAAGGCACTTTTGCTGAAGCAGAACTACTTAGAGCTAAAAAAGTGTCTTAAAAGGTTGAAAATGTTAAACAAAAAAAGCGGTCGTGGAAACTTTCCACGACCGCTTTTCGAATATATTGTATTGCTTTCTATTTCAATACTTCTCTGGCAATAACGAGTTTCTGTATTTCAGAGGTTCCTTCTCCTATTGTGCATAACTTACTGTCACGGTAAAATTTCTCTACAGGGAAATCTTTCGTGTAGCCATAGCCCCCAAAGATCTGTACGGCTTCAGTAGATGCTCTAACGCAAACCTCGGAAGCAAAATATTTTGCCATAGCCGATTCCTTAGTAACACTCCTACCCCTATTTTTCAAATCTGCTGCCTGCATGATTAGCAATTCGGCGGCCTCGATCTCCGTAGCCATATCGGCTAATTTGAATGATATACCCTGGAAGCTTGAAATAGGTTTACCAAATTGCTGCCGCTCCTTTGAATAAGCAACCGCCGCTTCAAAAGCTCCTTTGGCTATCCCAAGTGATAATGCCGCGATGGAAATACGTCCGCCATCTAACACATACATAGCCTGTTTAAATCCTTCTCCTTCTTTACCCAAAAGATTTTCTTTGGGAACCCGACAGTTATCAAAAATAAGCTCTGTAGTTTCAGAAGCGCGCATTCCAAGCTTGTTCTCCTTCTTACCGTGAGTAAAACCAGGCGTGCCCTTTTCTATCACAATGGTAGAAATGCCTTTCGAACTTCCTTTGTCCCCCGTTCTAACCATTACGACTGCTACATCGCCTGTCTTTCCGTGCGTGATCCAGTTCTTAGAACCATTAATTACGTAGTGGTCGCCATCCAGAACCGCGGTTGTATTCATCCCCATGGCATCAGAGCCAGTGTTGGCTTCTGTTAAGCCCCAGGCACCAATCCATTCGGCAGTTGCTAGTTTAGGAAGCCACCTTGATTTTTGTTCGTCATTTGCAAAAGCAAGAATATGACCCGTACACAAAGAATTATGTGCGGCCACTGATAAGCCGATCGAACCGCAAACCTTCGCGATCTCGACAATAACGTTTACATACTCAAAATAACCAAGCCCCGAACCTCCGTATTCTTCCGGAACTAATACCCCCATTAAGCCAAGGTCGCCCAGTTTCTTAAAAGTCTCTACCGGAAAAGTTTGTGCCTCATCCCACTCCATTACATAAGGGCGGATATTCTTTTCGGTGAAATCGCGAACCATGTTAATAATCATTTGCTGATTTTCGGACTTACAGAAGTTTGGTCCGTTTTGTTCAGCTACCACTGTTGAATGCATACAATTTAGATTGATTTTTGCAAGTATAGACTTTTCTGAGCCTTGTATAAAATCTCAAAAAATGGAACAAAGCGGTTTTGAGTCCATTTACTTTGATTAAAAGCCGTATGGGAAAATACCGCTGAATAACCCAGCAAATTTAAAAAGAAACCAGGGAAATTATATTAGAGGTATGAGACTTTAAAGCTTCTCTCCCCTTCAAAAAATCAAGGCTTATAACAAATGCATACCCAGCAACTACACCATCAAGCTGGTGAACCAACCGGGTGGCTGCATTCACCGTGCCGCCTGTGGCAAGCAGGTCATCATGGATCAATACTTTCTGACCGGGCACAATGGCATCCTCGTGAAGTTCCAGAATAGCTGAACCATACTCTAACTCGCAGGGTTGCGCGATTTTCTTAAACGGAAGTTTACCTTGTTTTCGAATAGGTACAAAAGGCACTTTTAGTTTGTTAGCAAGCATTAAACCAAATAGAAAGCCACGACTCTCAATGCCTGCAATCACATCGATGTCTACATTTTCTAATTTTGCCGCAAATGCATCAACAATTTCGCAGCACAAAGCGGCATCTTTAAGGATTGGAGTAATGTCTTTAAAAAGAATTCCGGGCTTTGGAAAGTCAGGGACATCGCGTATTGCAGCCTTTAGTTTCGCTTGGATCATCAATAAGTTAAATAAGGCTCAATTTTACGTAAAATCTCTTCATTGATGATCGCTATTTTTCTTAAATCTTCTACTGACTGGTAACTACCATGCTGTTTGCGGTATTGGATAATTGCGTTCATCTGTTTATACGATAGATAAGGATGTCTTTTAAACTCATCGAAAGTGGCTGTATTCACATTTATCTTTTGAATGATCGAAGGATCAACGAATACTTGATTCTTCAAGCCTTCGAATTTTCCTGAATCAATACCATACACATCAAGGAGTTGCTCTTTTTTATAGAAGCCCCCCAGCTTGTTCCTGTACTTGACTATTCGCGCAGAAAATGCTGGTCCGATTCCTCTCAAGTTTTCCAGTTGAGTTGAATCAGCAGTATTAAGTTCAACTGCCTTTAAAGATTCGGTCGTTGACGGATAAGTTTTTTGTGAATTGTTCTCAGAATAAGACCGGGGATAAACTTTAACTTGCTTTCCGTCAGATGGGATAAGAATATAGGGCTCCAGTTGCTGGTACATTCGTTCAGAGATACTATACATCTTTTTCAGATCTTCCTTTTTGTAGAACCGCCCACCTTTCGACTCGTAGTTTTTAATGACTTTGATCTGCCGGGCAGACAGGCCCAGCTTTCGCCATTTGCTTTCCTCCAGACCATTTGGATCAAAATAATAGTAAGTTGTTTTTAGCTCGGCGTCTTCTATGTTGTCGCGTACTTTATTATAGTTTTCAGGGGTTTTTAACCTAGCTGAAGCTAGAAATTCTTTCATCTCCAGATCAAAATTATCGAAGCTGTGAACTTCGGGCTTCCTGAATTGACTGTACACCCATGGAAAGATCAGGATGAGCATAATTAAAATGCATAAAATCAATATTCCGTTTAACTCTTTCTTTGTGAATCCGAAATATGACTGCAACATTCTTTTCATCAAAACACAGGCTTTAATTCCGGACAAGCGGGTATAGATTACAGGCAATATGCTTATGAGCTTTACCGATTATCATACAGAAGTGTCACCAATGATAATCCATCTATCTTTCTTTTGCAGACTTTCAGATTTATCTAATATAATAATTCAATTTCATATGCTTTGAAGATCAGATATAAATCAGATTGATCCATTCAGATTATTAGCTATAAATTAGTGGAATTTAAGCTTAGATACTATAGAATCCGTATTTATGAAGATCATTAGCAAAGAAGAGTTCGCGAAAGCAACACATACTGATAAAGTGTATTTACCTGGGCTGGCCTCCTTGTTGATGGAGGTTATGAAGATTAACGATGTCAACGAAACGTTCCAAAAAGCCAGTCATTTACAGGGAACTGCCTTTGTAGATAAAATTCTGCAAAACCTGGGAGTGAAAATTGAGTACGATGAGCGAGAACTTAAAAATTTGCCTAAAGAAGGTGCCTTCATTGCCATTGCAAACCATCCATATGGTGGAATTGAAGGATTAATTCTGCTTAAACTGTTATGCACTATGAGGCCCGACGCTAAACTGATGGCCAACTTCTTACTTAAAAAAATACCTAATCTAAGCGAATACTTTATTGCAGTTAACCCATTTGAAAACGTCGAGCATTCGTCAAGTATCGGCGGTGTTAAGACCACATTGCACCTATTGCAAACCGGCACGCCGATTGGGATCTTTCCGGCAGGCGAAGTATCAACCTTTAAACTTGAAGATCAGCAGGTAACTGATAAGCTATGGCATCCCGTTGTCGGAAAACTCATTCAGAAGGCGAATGTTCCGGTCGTGCCGATCTATTTCCACGGCAACAACGGCCTTATCTTTAACCTTCTTAGCCTGATACATCCCACCTTGCGAACTGCAAAACTTCCGTCAGAGCTTTTTAACAAACAGGGGCATACCATTCGAATCCGTATAGGCAAACCGATAAACATCGGCGATGTACCCTTTAAAGGTAATTCTAATAAACTGCTGGCTTTCCTCCGTGCGAAAACCTATTCGCTGGGTACTGGCCTTGAAAACGAACCGAAGCTTTTTAATCCTAAAAATATTTTTAAGGTTAAAAAGCATCCAAAAACGATTGTCAACGAAATAGATTCAGAGATCCTGACGCGGGAAGTTACAACGTTGCAGGATGATAAAGTCTGGTCGGAAAAGAACTATGACGTTTACATTTCTCCCGCTGCCAGCATTCCGAACATTCTCAAAGAAATTGGCCGGCTACGAGAGATCACTTTTCGCGAGGTAGGTGAAGGGACAAATAAATCAATTGATCTGGATGAATACGATATTTATTATTACCATTTGTTTATTTGGGATACAGAAGCGAAGCGAATTGTTGGGGCTTACCGTATTGGTCGCGGCGATGAGATATTCGACAGTATGGGTCGGAAGGGATTTTATGTGGCTGAGCTGTTTAAGATAAAAGAACAGTTTAATCCCATTTTACGAAAAAGCCTTGAACTTGGCCGCTCGTGGGTACGCAAAGAATATCAGCAAAAGGCACTTCCCTTGTTTTTACTTTGGAAGGGCATTCTAAAATATCTGCTTGATAATCCGCAATACCGTTATTTGATTGGCCCCGTTAGCATCAGCAATAACTTTTCGAAGTTTTCAAAGTCTCTCATTGTAAATTATATCACCAAGAACCACTTTGATTTGCAGCTGGCGCAGTATGTGAAACCACGCAAAAAGTTTAAGGTGGATCTATCAAAAATCGACACGGAAGTTTTGCTGGACTCAAGCGGCTCGTTGAAAGACCTGAATGACCTGATCGCTGATGTGGAGACTTCGAATATGAAGATTCCGGTATTGTTAAGGCAATACCTGGGCCTCAATGCCAAAATAATTTGCTTCAACATCGATCCTAAATTTTCTGACAGCCTTGATGGTTTTTTAATAGTTGATATGGAGAAAATACCGTCTGAAATGATGGAAAAACTGGGTAAAGATTTTAACTAGGTCAATAAGCCAATAAACGACCGCAGGCAATTACAGCAATCCAAACGAGGATTGAAACAAGGGCAGAGATCTTAGCCGAAGCGGGAACTCTGCCATTAATATTCGCAGAGACATAAATAATTCGGTGAAAGATTAGCATGTTAACTACTGCGATAAGTAACAAAAGCATTTTAAGCCAGAAGATGGGATCAAAACCAAGCGTTTTCGCGTTGGTAATGAACAGCATTACTCCCGATGGAATAATCAGCCACAACCCTCTTTGCGACCAGGGCAATAAGTGATGCGACAGCGCTGAAATTGGCAGATGTTTAGAAAAGCCAAGCAGACGTAGATCGAACATAAAAGCGGCGCCAACAAGAATGGTTATTCCCGTTATGTGAACAATTTCCAACGCAGGATACAACCATAAAGACTGCCTGATCTGCTCAGCCAGAGATGTAGATTCCAGCCAGTCAAGGCCTTGCGACAGCACGGGCAAAATTAACGCAATTCGTATTTTTTGTCACTAACATAGATGCGTTCAGCACGCATTTCTGTCTTGATCGTCTTATGTGGATAGGCGACTAGCCGTACTTCCGTACCATCCTTGATCATCTCAGCAGTGAGCCCGCGATCTGCCATCCGGCTGGTAGGTGCCAGGTATACCGTCCAAAGCTTATCGTTGTACTTGACTTTAACCAGCGCATGAGGGTTTTCATAAGTAGACTCCTCGACTACTGATTTAAAATCAAGCAACTTTTTCTGATCGTAGTTAGCCCAGCCATGATGGAAATAGGTAAATGATACGGTAAGAAAGAATACAAGGGCCAGTGAAAGATATTTTAAGTAAGCCATATCGTTAGAATTAGCATTAGTGAATTTATCTGTCTACTTGACTGATTGCTGTAGCTATTATGCCTGATGATTGTGTAAGCAACAAATCAGAACCTAATGTTGAACAATAAAGGTCGCTTAATACTGGTAATTTATGTTTGTTATCTAAGATCGGAAATTTCCAAAATCAGTACAAGAGAACTTTATAGATGTTTTAATATTGGATAGAAATGCACGTTGCTATCCTATATTGTGTTAAAAGCCCATTAAATTTATGTAAATTTAGTGTTATCAAATAGTTAACGTGAAAAAAGCTTCGGTAAAAATTACAGTTTTTCTATTGCTGGCATTTATATCCTCTACGGTCTTTGGAGATAACCGAAGCCTGCGCATCAGCTTTGAGTTTTATTCCGGGACTCTCAACCTCGAAGTAGATTCATCAATGATTATTGAGTTTGATGAGCCCCTTACTGAAGATGCTATACAAACATTTTATCATTCAATAAAGGAGGCGCAGTCAGAGCCCGTTATAGCAGCATTAAAAGAGTATAAACTAAAGCATCAACTGAACGACTGGTTATATTATCAGCTGATCAGAAAAGCCGCCCAGCAAATCAGCCCGAAAAGCGAGAACTACAATCGATATACTCTGTACAAATGGTTTTTGTTAAGCAAGTCAGGGTATGACGCCAGACTTGCTATAGGCAATGATCAAATCTTCTTCTATGTCCGGAACGACGAAGACATTTCAGACATTCCGTTTTTCATGATTGACGATAAAAAGTTCATGTGCTTAAATGTTCACGACTACGGTAAAAGTTTTAATAATAGAACAGCCTACAAACCGATTGCCATCGTTATCCCCGAAGCCATAGGCTCCTTTTCCTATAAAGTGACTCGGATGCCTGAATTTAAACCTGAGTACTACGTAGAGAAAGATCTTCAGTTTAATTACGATCAGAAAGCATATCATTTTAAGGTAAAACTGAATCCCGAAGTCCAACAAATCTTTGCTAATTATCCGAGTGTGGATTTTGAATCTTATTTTAATATTCCACTGAGTGCTGAGACTTATCAGTCTTTAATACCCCTATTGAGAGAAAACGTAAAAAATATGAAGCAAAAAAAGGGTGTAGATTATTTAATGCGTTTCACTCGTTATGCTTTTTTATACGAGAAAGACCAAGAGAATTTTGGAAAGGAAAAACGCTTATCACCGGAACAAACACTCTTCTATGATCAAAGTGATTGTGATGACCGGGCTGCCTTGTTCTTCTACCTGGTGAAAGAAATATACAATCTGCCGATGATTACCCTTTTATACCCCACACATATCACTATGGCTGTTGGGTTTGACAAGCCCCTGGGCACACATATAGTTTATAAGGGCAAAAAATATACTGTTTGTGAACCGACCCCACAAAAGGAGGACCTGCGTATTGGCCAGTTATCGGCAAGTTTGAAAAACACACGTTACAAGGTGGTTTATTCTTACGAGCCCTGAACCCATACAAATTAAAAAAAAGAAACCCCACCTCACGGCAGGGTTCCAATAAACTAAACCAATCAAAAGTTCTTTAGTATACTTTACTATTCGGATCCCAGTTGGTCCATCCTGCAGTCCAGTCGGTAGTACCGAAGGCGCCACGGTAAGTTGTGGTTGCTGCACCTGGAGTTATAGCGAAAGTACCTTGCAAAGCAGGTGAACCGGCAGCGGGCAACAAGTTAGGAGCAGTTAAAGTAAACGGAGATGTTAACTTAACTTCTGCAGGATCTATACTTAAAGTTACATTTCCTTCAGCTTCAGCTTTAAGTTTCATCGCATCTGCAGCACCAGCAACATCACTTCTGTAAGGACTAGCTAAAGCCTGTACAATGTTATTTTTGAATTGCGATACGTTAGAAGTATAAGAAGCTAAGGAGTTAGCAGATTCAATTGAGAAACCAGCTTTCGGCCATGCCATAATAATTGAATTATTGAAGGTGAAGTTGGTTGATCTTCTCCAACGGTTACCAAAACCTATCACACCTTTTTCTGGAGTAGCTGTGTTTGGACCGATCAAGGTGAAGTTTGACAATTTAGGATGAGTGATCGGCGCTGTTGCAGTTCCCTCACCATTATTATCTGTCTCGATGCCATTATTCTGGTCAGTATCGCCAATTTTAGGGTTACGTAATGAAACGGCATACTGAATAGAGCCAACGTAACCATTATCAAAGTCAAAATCATCATCTGCAGTAGCATGAGCGATCAAATATTTACCGTTAACCGCTCCACCAAAAAACTCAAATGCATCATCATTTGCGTAAGAAACCTGGATGTTTTCAAGCACAGTGCCACTACCAACAGCCCCAAGAGTAAGCGCGTTAATCTCTGAATTTTGGAAAGCGGAAATACCAGCGTACTCAATGCGGACAAATTTTAAAGACCCGGAGTTATCGGCATTGTCTGTACCCCCGTAATATTTATCAATTCCGCCTTCGATTAATACTTCAGTGCCTTTATTCGAAATACCCTTACCTAAAAGTACTATACCTCCCCAGTCTCCCGGAGCACGTTCACCAACTGCTTTACCGGATGTAAATACAATCGGACTTGTTGCAGTACCATTTGCAATTAATTTAGAACCCCGTTCAATAATTAAAGCACCCTTATTGGTAAGGTCGCCTTTGATTACCGTTCCAGGCTCAATAGTTAAAGTGGCGCTATTATTCACAAAAACATATCCCTGCAATACCCATACACGGTCATTTGTTAAAGTTTTATTAGCAGCTATCACGCCAGTAACGGTTTCTGGAGCCTGAGGAATGATCGGGCCATCTCCATCATCAGTCTTTCTGCATGAACTTATAGCAATTACACCACAAATCATCAGCGCAGTTAATTTTAGTTTCTTCATTTTAATTTTCTTTGGTTTTCCTGATCCAAAAGTAGAGTTGCACAATTACCTTAACTTCATTTTTATGTTAAGGAATCCTTAAATTCGAATTCTTTTTAGATAATTAATTATTATTTAATCGCAGATTATATGAGAAAGAAAGTGATATCCCAGAACCCGGCTTAAAGGTGTTTAATGGCTTATCAACCTTGCTGTCGTATGAGTTCTTGTCATTGGCATTTTGGTAGAAAATAATATCCTGGTTTAACAGATCTGAGAAGTTTAATTTTAATTCAGCTTTTGATTTCATAATTTTTTTGCTGAACTGAAGATCAATCAGGTCTCTTGAATTCTCATAGATAGATGGATAGCCTTCAAAGCCTACATCATAAATACGCTGACCGATGCGATTGTACAGCATGCTGACCCCGAAGTCGCCTTTAGAGTTATTGTATTGTAACCCGGCGTTAACCAGGTAGGGAGACTGCCCCTGCAATGAACGACTACTTTCGGATGCGGATGTAGTTGTATTAGATAAATCGACGTCTGAGACGATGTAAGAATAGTTAGCGAAGACAGTTAGATCTTTCAACCAGTCGGCTGTGTTGTTGATAAAATTCAAGCGTTTCCGAAATTCAACCTCGAAACCAAAGTTTGTAGCCGAATTAGCATTTGCATAAGTTCTTAAACGGTTATTAGCACTGCTTCCGGCAGGGATAATCTGCTCTATAGGATTATTGAATTGTTTGTAAAATATTCCACCAGATAAGACTTCCCCAGAACTTGGGTAATACTCATATTTGAAATCACCATTGTAGACCTTTGTACGAATCAGGTTGGGATTGCCGGAGGTTGTACTGTTGGACACAAAATCATAGTACTGGAATGGCGCGAGCTCTCTCAATTCAGGACGGGCAACTGTTTGCGAACCGGATAAACGGAAATTAGATTTTTCTGTTGCATTGTAGGTCAGGTTGAATGATGGTAATAGATCCAGGTTGGACACATCGGCGTTCACTTTTTCGTTTGAAAAACCACGGGCATCAAGATCCTGGCTATAGAACTCGGCACGGGCACCCCAAACTAAACGTACTTTTTTACCGAAGCGGTTGTCAAACATGGCAAAGCCTGAATACAGATCTGCCAATGCTTTATACCTGTCGTTATTGTTGGTGATCTCGTTTAATACAAATCCATTCGGATTGATATTTTCAGGGGCAAATATCTCATCGCCAGGTAAATTGCGTAATGAATTATCAAACTGACCAGTAGCTCCCACATAGCCTAACACTCTAGCGTTAAAAGTACGGTCTTTCAACAAGGCCGACGCGCCAACTTTAAAAGTGCTTTTCTCTTCTTTAAAAGTGAATGGAATAGACAGTGTTGCCGAAGCACCATATGCATAATCATCTAAACGTGAAAAGAAACGGCTTAACGGTCGGCTGGCTGAAGACCCGCTAGGCATTTCAGCACGATAAGGAACAGATAGATCATTAACCGCATCAATCGGCTTAGCATAAGACTGGACACGCAAATCAGGCTGATCGCGATAAGTAAAAGTGTAGTTGGCATTCCAATCTAGTTTCCAGTCATTCTGGCCCAGAAAGTGCTCCCCATCAACCTGACTATTCACTAATGCTTTATCAGTAAGATCCATTGTATTGCTCCGTCTGGCCACTGAATTATCAGTGTTTACACCATTTCTGAAAGTGTAGGAATCATCAAATGATTTGTTAAGAATATTTTTAAAAGAGAACTTATTGCGACCTTGTTTATAGGAGAAGTTTGCTAGCAAACCAACGTTTGTTGAATACTTGTAAATATCATCCTGAAAGTCATATGCCGCACGCCCATCATTTTCATAATCAAGTCTGTGCGAGTTGTTAATACTTTCGGAATTTCTATAGGTAAGTGAAATTATACTTCCAAAAGAACCTGTATTCTTAAACTGCTTAACTCCTCCCCAGGTTAACTGGTAATTTTGAACAGGTGCAGCAACTCTTCCCGGAACAATGTTAAATGAGTTAGAAAACAGTTTGGTTTGTTCGAGCTTTTGTGCCAATGGAAGGGTATTATATCTGGCAGTACTCGCAAAGCCATTCGGCAGTTGTCTGTTGCCATTATCAAAACCAAGGGCGTCTAAACCGCCTCGTTGCCCTGACTTGAATGTTTTAAAGGTTGATTCACTATTATAACCCAAACCAGCACTAAAGCTTAAAAAGTTCTCATCAGGGAAATCTTTGGTATTAATAGTTACCAGACCTCCGGAAAAATCACCCGGCAGGTCGGGGCTCGCTGTCTTATTTATAATCAGGTTATCAACCAGATTAGATGGAACAATGTCAAAAGAAAAGGCTTTCCGATCCGGCTCTGAGCTTGGTAAAACAGCATTGTTCAGTCTGGCAGAATTATATCGGTCGCTTAGCCCTCTGACGATAACATATTTATTATCCTGGATGCTTGTACCGCTTACGCGTTTTAATACTTCAGAGGTATTCCGATCGGGAGATTTCCGAATTTGTTCTGAGGAGATACCACTAGAGACGGTTACACTGTTTTTCTGCTTTGCGTATAAAGACCCGATACTTTCCTGACGGGCGGTTGCCGTAATTACAACCTCCGCCAGCTGCTCTCCCGCTTCTTCCATCACAACATCAAGGGTAGTTACCTTGCCGGCAGCAATTTCAATATCAGTAATATTTTTGCTTTTATATCCTACGTAAGTGAAGGTAATCGCGTGCTTACCAGGAGTAAGGTTACCTAAAGTGTAACGTCCTTCCACGTCGGTAAATACTCCATTGGTGGTACCTTCCTGTTTTACAGTAAGGCCTATCAAAGTTTCACCAGTCTTTTTATCAGTTACTTTACCGGTAATTTTACCTGGCTGTTGTCCGAAAAGATGGAGCGCATTTAAGCTGCAAAATAGGCTTAGGGTTAAAATCTTTATGATTGCGTTGTATTTCACTTCTACTGAATTTAATGTTTCAGCAAAAGTATTATCACAATGTTACCGCAATGTTAGATGTTAATTAAGTATAGGTGATGTTAGTGTTAATCTAATGTTAAGCACCAAAAAAAACCATGCTCTCGAAGAGTAAATTGACAATAACTAACTGATTTATTGAACCTTAATGACTCAAACATCAGCCCGCCAAGTAAAAACATTAATTAGTTGTGTGAATTAAACATCAATTTTGAACACCTGGGCTGTGTTACTAAATTAACCATGTTATTGGCGAAAGTGATTTTGGGTGGCGACTAAACTTATAGTGCTTCAACAATTGTCATCTAATACCTAATCCCTGCCTTTTTGAAAATGAAATGCAGTAACCATATCGGGCCTATCAGGAGAAACTTTACATCATCTAAAAAGGAAGGCTTTTTACCTTCTATTTTATGACCAATAAATTGCCCGATCCATGCAACGATAAAAATTATGAGGCAAACCTGCCAAATCGGTGGCCAGCCATTCAAATTATGAAGCTTTTCTAAGCCAACTATACCAGCCGAAAAGATCATTACAATAAGAAGCATGGCATATGAAAGTACTGGTGAAAGCTTGTAATAGTAGTAAATAGAAAATGCGATTAGAAATGAAGCCCAGTTGACATAGCCATTATATCTTCCTAAAAACTCCAGATGAGGAAAAGGTATCGACCAAATTAAGCCAAACAGACTAAAAACAATCAGCGGTACACAAATCCAATGGATCAATTCATTCGTATGATTTTGATGACTTTCAGCGTACTTATTAAAATAAACATCAACCGGTCTTAAATCCTGTTGTTTGCTTTTGGAAGTGTTCATGCCTTTATTTTGCTTTTGCATAGGGTAACCTTTTTCAAACTTAAATTTACTTTAGTGATAAAACAAACGTAAAAGCTTAAAGCATTAAAAAACGGGAAACTCCTGGAAAGCAATCGATAATTAAAATTGCTGGCAGCAGAAGTTTCCCGTTCTAAAGGGCAGTATTTATGTTTGACTTACTTGGCGTAAGAAACTGACCTGGTTTCCCGGATCACTGTAACTTTAATCTGTCCAGGATAGGTCATCTCAGTTTGAATCCTATTTGATATATCCGCAGCTAATATCTCAGATTGAGCATCAGTAATTCGTTCGCTCTCTACTACAACCCGCAGTTCGCGACCAGCCTGTATTGCAAAGGTTTTTTCAACGCCCGGATACGAAAGAGCAAGAGACTCAAGGTCCTTCAATCGCTTAATATAGCTCTCCACAACCTCACGTCTGGCACCCGGACGAGCACCGGAAATTGCATCACAGGCTTGTATAATGGGTGAGATCATAGAAGTCATTTCAACTTCATCATGGTGGGCACCAATTGCATTGCACACCTCCGGATGTTCCTTATACTTTTCAGCCAGTTGCATACCTAAAATCGCGTGAGGTAATTCTGGATTATCATCTGGCACCTTACCAATATCATGAAGCAACCCTGCACGTTTAGCAAGTTTTACGTTCAACCCAAGTTCCGCTGCCATTGTTGCACAGAAATTAGCAACCTCCCGTGAGTGTTGTAATAAATTCTGGCCGTAAGAAGAACGATAGCGCATCCGCCCAACCATTCTGATTAGCTCTGGATGGAGTCCATGAATACCCAGATCAATTACCGTACGTTCGCCTATTTCAACAATCTCATCTTCTATCTGCTTTTTAGTCTTGGCAACCACTTCCTCTATTCGTGCGGGGTGAATACGGCCATCTGTTACGAGCCGGTGCAAAGCCAAACGGGCAATTTCACGCCTAACTGGATCAAACCCTGATAGAATGATTGCTTCAGGAGTGTCATCGACAATAATTTCAATACCTGTAGCAGCTTCCAAAGCCCGAATATTACGGCCTTCACGACCAATAACACGGCCCTTTATTTCGTCGCTTTCAATGTTAAAAATAGATACTGTGTTTTCTATAGCACTTTCTGTGGCCGTTCTTTGAATAGTTTGAATTACAACCTTCTTAGCTTCCTTACTGGCAGTTAATTTGGCTTCATCAACAATATCCTTGATCTGGCTCATCGCTTTTGTACGGGCTTCCTCGCGAAGGGAATCTACCAGTTGATTCTTAGCTTCCTCAGCCGAAAGACCTGCTATTGACTCCAACTGAACAATATGTTGATTCTTAATAGTATCAACTTCCTCCTGTTTCTTCTGAGCTAGTTCAGTTTGCTTCTCAAGGTTTTTGCGAGCATTATCAAGTTCTTGCTCTTTGCGATTCATGTTTTCAAGCTTCTGATTAATGGATTGCTCCTTCTGCTTGATCGAATTCTCCCGCTGATTAATACTGTTGTTCTTTGCATTTACTTCCTGCTCGTGATCAGCTTTCATTTGCAAAAACTTCTCCTTGGCTTCAAGAAGCTTGTCTTTCCTTAATATCTCCGCCTTGCTTTCGGCATCTTTCAAGATCTTTTTAACCTTATTCTGGGCGGCAACTTCCTGCCCTTTAAGTAGTTTTCTAAGCAGGAATCTCCCGATTACTACCCCAACTGCTAATCCTAATAAAACGTAAAGTATTATTTCCATAATTTCTTGTTAAATAAAAAAACCGCAACTAAATTATAAATCTCATGTATTATAAAGCCTCATCAAAACATTTAGAGTCTTGGATATATCAAGGCAAAACCGTGATCATCACATTGAACTCTTTAATATTGAAGCGTTAAGCTTAAAATAGTGAAATCTAAAAATTTAACTGCGGCTAAATCTTAGGCTCTAAATAAAGAACGCATTACTTTGAAAAGAAATCGTTTAACAACTGATCTAACTGGTAAACCTTATCTGCTACCTCAGTGTCTTCATGCATTACTTTCTTTTCTGCCTTCAGCGTTGCTGTGGCGTAATGTAATACCGACATGGAGAGCAAATCCTGCTTGTCCCTAACCGCATAGTTATCCTGATACTCTTTAATGCGGTCATTAATCATCTTAGCTGCCCTACGTATTATTTCCTCTTCCTCCATGTTTACCTTTAATGGGTAAACTCTGTCAGCAATATTTATTTTTATGGAGATTTCTCCCATTTGAGCTTGGTTCACTATCGCATTACTTTTTCAGCAATACAATACACTTATCTATTTCGCGTACAAATTCGCTAATTTTTTGCTTTATGTCAAGGCTTTTTTCATTAGTGCCAATTTGCGCCGGCGACAAACCTTCTAAAGAGCGGGCCATCTGCAAGATACGGAGCTTTTCTTCCAGTTCTATTTTTTTTTCTTTCCCCGTATCAACAGCAACTTTCAAGGATTGATTTTCCAGCTTCAACAAATCATTCTCTTCTTGCAGAGCAGCACAAAGGTCAATCAACCGTGTTGTCTTTTCTACTACCTTATGTAATTGATCTGCTACCTGACCCATTTGGATTTAGTTATTAGTTGCCTTCGCTCCTTTATTACTTTCTGATCTCTGCACCAGCTTCCTTTTCGAAATTATAAATTAATTTCTGAACGGTACTGTCAATCTGTTTATCTGTAAGGGTTTTTTCCTCATCCTGGAAAATAAAACTTAATGCATATGATTTTTTCCCCTCAGGAAGCTTATCACCCTGATAAACATCGAACACGTTTACTTCTTTCAACAATTTCTTATCGGTACGCAGCGCTATTTGCCTTAGCTGCTCAAATGTTACTTCCTTATTCAACAGCATAGAAAGATCCCGGCGAACAGAAGGAAATTTTGAAATTTCCTGATAAGCAATTACGTTATTGCGGATTGACTTTAAAACTAAATCCCAATTAAAATCAGCATAGAAAACTTCACCAGAAATATCAAGTTTCTTTAGAGCACTTTTAGAGACACTACCCATGTTTACTAATGCTTTATCACCTCTCAGGTAGCTAAGGCCATATCCGAAACTATCTGACACTTTAGTGGATTGATTCAACCCTTTGATATGTAACCGGTTGATAACACCATCCACAAAAGCCTTTAAATTATAAAAGCTGGATTTCTGGGAAGATATGCCCCAGTTTTCAGAGTGCTGCTCTCCTGTTATAAAAATTGCAAGACGCTGATTTTCATTGTAAGCATCCGCATCCAGATTGTAGATCTTACCAAATTCGTAAAGTTTCAAATCAGCCTTACGTCGATTTTGATTATAAGATATTGCCTCCAGTCCGGAGAAAAGTAAACTCTGACGCATCACATCCAAATCGGTACTTAAAGGATTCAAAATCCTGACAGCAATCTCTGGATCCGCTGAATACGATAACTTGGTGAGTGAATTAGAAAGGATTTCATTAAAACCGTTGGCAGTTAACAAGTCGGCTACCTGGTTTTGCACAACTTCACTGTCAGGCTTAGGAGCATAATTTAATGAAGCTCTGATCTGAGAAGGAATCTCAACGTTATCATATCCGTGAATTCGTAGAATCTCTTCAATGATGTCAACTTCTCTGGTTACGTCAACCTTAAAAGCTGGCACTTCTAAAGCCAGACCACTTTCATTCTCGTGTAATATAGAGATGCCTAAACCGATCAGTATTGACTTAATTTCATCATGTGGTACAGATTTTCCAATTAACCGATCCACATTTTTATATGTAATGTTAATCGCAAAAGGTTGTGCCGGTGTAGGATAGATGTCAGAAACCGACGATGAAATAGTACCACCTGCAACTTCCTGAATTAATATGGCGGCCCTCTTTAAAGCAACCACTGTCATGTTAGGATCAGTGCCCCGCTCAAATCTGAATGAAGCATCGGTTTTTAAACCAAAACGTTTGGAGGTTTTGCGCACTGACACTGGATTGAACCATGCGCTCTCCAGAAAAATATTCTTGGTTTCAATATCTACGCCTGAACCAATGCCGCCAAAAACGCCCGCAATACACATGGGCATTTCCGCACTACAGATCATCAGGTCATCAGCTGACAACTTCCTTTCAACTTCATCTAAGGTAGTAAATAAAGTCCCTTCAGGACATTTTGTAACAATCACTTGTCCACCGGCTATTGCATCCGCATTGAATGCATGCAAGGGTTGACCTAAATCGTGCAAAATGTAATTAGTGACATCTACTATGTTATTAATGGGACGCACGCCGATCACGTTAAGCTTCTCTTTTAACCATTCGGGTGATTCTTTAACACTCACACCACTGATCGTGACCGATGAATAACGTGGACAAGCTTCTGAATCCTCGACGGTTACAGGAATTTCAAGACTATTATTATCTGTCTGAAAAGCTGAGACATCTGGCATCTCTATCGATGTTCCTAGGTAGGCACTTAAATCCCTTGCAACACCCAGATGGGAGGCAGCATCAGCCCGGTTAGGCGTCAATCCAATTTCAAAAAGGTAATCGTCCTCGACCTTAAAATATTCCTTTGCTAACGAACCTATCATCGCATCTTCTGCCAGAACCATAATTCCATCATGGTCAGATCCTAATCCAACTTCATCCTCAGCGCAGATCATCCCTTCAGAAACCTCGCCCCTGATCTTTGATTTGTTTATTTTGAAGGGTTCACCACTAATAGGATATACCGTAGTGCTTACGGTAGCAACCACAACCTTCTGCCCGGCAGCAACGTTACTAGCGCCACAAACTATCTGCAGATCGTCACCGTTTCCCACATCAACCTTTGTCACCTTTAGCCGATCAGCATTGGGATGTTGAACACAGTCCTTCACATAGCCAATAAGCAAACCTTCAAGCCCTCCTGGAATAGTCTGAACCTTTTCAAGGCTTTCTACCTCTAAGCCAATATTGGTCAGTATCAAAGAAATTTCTTCAGGAGTTTTGTCTGTTTTAATGAACTGCTTAAGCCATTTATAAGAAATCTTCATGTTCTGTTTTTGCTAAACGGCAAAGATAGAAAAGATATGAGATTTGAGATGGCGGGAAGTGGTTTTAAAGCATTCCTTCGTCTGTAAAACTGAAGAATCCTGTATCTGTGATAATGAGATGATCCAAAACCGGAATATCCAGAAAGGCGCCAGCCGACTTCAACTTCCGTGTAAGATCAATATCCGCCTGACTCGGTTTCAAATTTCCGGAAGGATGGTTATGAGCCAAAATCACTGATGATGCATGATTTTGTAGAGCTGTGTTAAATATTATTTTGGGATCAGCAACCGTACCTGCCTGACCACCTTTACTTATTAATTGCTTGGAGGTAATTTTATTTGCCCGGTTTAAAAGCAATATCCAAAACTCTTCATGATTTAGATCAGCGAACTGAGATTTTATCGCTTCGTAAGCGTCCTTGCTGCTGTGTACCAAAACCTGATGTTGTCTGATGGTATCTTTCCGTCTTCGACCTAATTCTAAGGCGGCAATTATCGATATAGCTTTAGCGTCACCGATTCCTTTAAATTTTGAAAGATCTTGAATGTTCAACTTGCTAAGAAAATTTAGATCATTATTACAGGTGTGCAGAATCCGTTTACTTAAGTCAACTGCAGATTCGTTGCGACTGCCGGATCCAATCAGGATTGCGATCAATTCAGCGTCACTTAAAGAACGTCGTCCCTGCAACGACAGCTTTTCGCGAGGGCGATCTTCTTCCGCCCATAGTTTAATGGTGATTTTTTCTTCGTACTCTGCCATTACTAAATCTAATTAATAAAGACAGAAAAACAAAAAAGGGTTCCGATGTATACCGGAACCCTTTAAAAGATAACTTTTGAGTATTATTTCAAGTTGTTAACGTATTTAGTCAACTTAGATTTATTGTTTGAAGCTTTGTTTTTGTGAATAACATTCTTTTTAGCCAAACGATCAAGCATAGAGATCACCTTCGTTAAAAGTGTTGAAGCTTCTGCTTTATCCGTAGAGGAACGCAATTTCTTGATCGCATTACGGGTAGTCTTCGCCTGATATCTGTTACGTAAACGCTTTGCAGCGTTTGATCTGATTCTTTTAATTGATGATTTATGATTTGCCATTTGTTAGCTTAATTTTTCTGTATTCCTTTAAGGACTGCAAATATAGACCGTTTATTTTAATTTCAAAAGAGATTTCTAAATATTATATGCCAATATATCGAACTAGCAAAAAACTTTGTAAAACATTATATGTATATTAAGTTAATGTTAAATTAATATAATATTTATTAGCCTCTCATGATTGAATCAAGCGAAATAGCTCTTCCTTTGAAGAAGGACACAAGGTACATTTCAACTAATACCGTTTCAATAAACCCCAATACAATACTTTACACGTTAGTTTATCTTGTACTTCTGTTATTAGGTATAGAGTTAATACTTCTTTTTATGAAGTATTATCTAAATTATAACACCCGGCTTTTTAATCTGATTGAAGGTTTTTTTGATTTTGACAAAGAAGCAAACTTCCCTACTCTACTCTCAACTATTCTGCTATTGTTTGCATCCCTATTATTGTTATTTATTTATAAATGGGCGGTTAAAAAAAACTTCTACTGGCTTTTCCTTAGCGGACTATTCCTGTTTCTTTGTCTCGATGAGTCAACCCAGATTCATGAAAAGTTTGATAAAATCAAGTCGAGGGTCGATTTGTTGGAAAATTCATCTTTGGCACATGCGTGGGTTCTACCGTACTCAGCATTGGTAATCTTTCTACTGATTTTTCTAAAGAGTTTCCTACTGAGTTTACCAGTAAAAACACGAAATCTGCTTATTTTCTCAGGTGTTATTTTTGTAACTGGTGCTGTGGGAATAGAAATCATTGAGGGCCAGCTTAAAGTCTTCAGCGGGGGCGTTGATAACTTAACTCTCGATTTGCTTTACTGTATTGAAGAGGTTAGCGAGATGGTCGGAGTAATACTATTTATCTGGGCTTTGTTACGATACATTGCCCCGAACGAATCTTTCATCTCAATTAAGATTAATAAGCCTCATACAAGGAACTTATAATAACATTACAAGCGCTCATATGCTGCTCCATAGCTTACCATGCTTCCTTTGACACTGTGAATTCTTTATATTAAAAGATGAAGAGACTCCTTTGCCACTTAATTCTGTTAATTTGTTTGGTTGCGTTTAGCTCTTGGGGATTTTTCGCCCACCAGCAAATTAACCGTCTGGCGGTCTTTACCTTGCCCAAGGAAATGATTCGCTTTTATAAAAGCAATATTAATTACATTGCCGAGCATGCCGTCGATGCAGACAAACGCCGCTACGCAGACACCGCGGAGGCAGCCCGGCATTTTATTGATATTGACCGCTATGGTCCTACGCCCTTTGACAGTGTGCCTCAGAAATGGAGTTCAGCAGTTGCCAAATATTCAGAGAAAACTTTAAAGGAAAATGGGACAGTTCCCTGGCAGATAGAAAGATCATATTATTCCCTCGTCAAAGCTTTCCAGAACAGAGACTCTGCAAAAATATTAAGGATTTCCGCCAACCTTGGCCACTACATTGGTGATGCACATGTACCCCTCCATACTACGGAAAACTACAATGGACAACTGTCTGATCAGATAGGCATACACGCCTTCTGGGAAAGTAGATTACCTGAATTATTTGCTAAGAACTATGATTTTTATAGTGGCAAGGCCAGATATATTGAACACCCTCTAAAAGAGGCTTGGCGTATCGTCCAACATGCATTTCACTTAAAAGACTCTGTTCTTTTGATTGAAGCCCAACTAAACGCTATTTTCCCTTCCGACCAAAAATACAACTTTAGTGATCGTAACGGCAAAGTGATTAAACAATACTCTGAAGCATACTCGGAGTCTTACGCGAAAGCCTTAAACGGTATGGTCGAAACTCAAATGCGTTCTTCAATTGCCACAATAGGTAATTTTTGGTATTCCGCATGGGTTGATGCAGGGCAACCGAACTTAAAAAATCTGCGGCGACTAAAAAGCACCGACGAAGAGCGACAGCAGATAGAAAAAGAGGAAAGACTCTTTAAACTAGGGAAGATATTGGGCCGCGAAGAAAACTAAGCCGCACTTTTTTTCATGTCCCTTTTAGTTTTTATACCAGCGAATATCGCCGGTAAAATCGTTAACACGATAATAACCAGCATTACGTAAGTGAAATTATCCTTAATTACAGGAATATTGCCAAAAACAAAACCAAGGCCCAGGAAGCTGATGATCCAAAGAAGGGCACCAATCACATTGAAATAGGTAAACTTTCCAATGTTCATTTTACCGACACCCGCTACAAAAGGTGCAACCGTTCTGAAAATAGGTAAAAACCGACTAAAAATTACCGCCTTTCCACCTTGCTTATTAAAGAACTCTTGAGTTTTGATGTAATACTCAAGTTTTAATATCCGGTTATGCTCTTTAAATACTTTAGGCCCGAGTATACTACCCAAATAATAATTAACAGAATTGCCTGCAATTGCGCCGATAATGAGCAATATGCCCATAAGATAAATGTCTAAACCAGTATTGCCTTTAGCTATCAAAGCCCCCACGGCAAATAACAAAGAATCGCCGGGTAAAAAAGGAGTTACAACGAAACCCGTCTCGGCAAATATGATCAGGAAAATAATAAGGTAAGTCCATGTTTGGTAATCGCTGGCGATTTCCACAAGATGCTTGTCAATATGAAGGATAAAATCTAAAACGCTGCTTACTACTTCCACAATTTTTTGGTTAATAGATGATGAATATGAATTGGTGGCTTACGCCAAATTTATGCCATGTTTAATCTGGAGCAAAAATAGAAATTCCGGCAATACGGGCCGGAATTAATCTGTCATGAAGTGTAAACTTTATGTTAAGTTTTGCTCAGAAGCCAAAAATCACGCGTAAGAATTCAACATTACGGGCATCACCAGCATTAATACATCTTCGTTATCATCATGAGTTTGGGGCATTAGCAATCCTGCTCTGTTGGGAGTGCTCATTTCCAAAAGCACTTCTTCGCCGCCCAAATTATTTAGCATTTCGATAAGAAATTTTGCATTAAACCCAATTTCCATATCCTCTCCTTCATATTGGCAGCTTAGTCGCTCATGAGCCTCATTTGCAAAATCAATATCTTCCGAGGAAATGTTTAGTTCACTTCCGGTGATTTTTAATCGGACCTGATGTGTAGTTTTATTTGCGAAAATAACAACCCGGCGAAGGCAGTTTAAAAACAGGCTTCGGTCTATAATCAGTTTATTAGGATTGTTCTGAGGAATTACCGCTTCATAATCGGGGTAACGCTCATCAATTAACCGGCAAATTAGGTTAATATTTCCAAAGCGGAAAAACGCACTGGTACTATTATACTCAACTGAAACACTCTCATCGTCATTTGGCAATGACGATTTCAAAAGCGTCAGTGCTTTCTTAGGCAGGATAAAGGTAGTAGCCGACTCTGATTTTGCATCTTTACGACGGTACCGAACCAATTTATGTGCGTCGGTAGCAACGAAAGTGACGTGCTCGGGGCTAAGCTGACAGAAAACACCTGTCATAGCTGGACGTAGCTCATCGTTACTAACGGCAAACAAAGTCTTGTTGATCGCTTCAGATAAAACGGAAGCTTGCATATTCACTGAAGACGCGTTTTCAACAACCGGAATTTTAGGAAAGTCTTCGCCGTTCTCTCCACTCAATTTATACTTGCCATCGCCGGCGCTAATTTCAATTGAAAACGTGGTGTCATCAACTGAAAAAGAAATAGGCTGATCGGGCAAGGTTTTAAGTGTCTCCAATAATATCTTAGAGGGTATCGCAACTTTTCCGTCTTCCTTCGATTCAACAGGGAGGGTCGTGGTCATACTTGTCTGCAAATCAGTGGCTGATATCGTCAATATCCCATCTTTGATTTCAAATAGAAAATTTTCAAGGATTGGCAATACCGTACTGCTGCTCGATGCTCCGTTAACTGCCTGCAACTGCTTTAATAAGATGGATGTTGAAACAATGAATCTCATGTTCTAAAATCTGAATGATTAATAAGGTAGGGCAATTGTCTAATAAAACAAAATGCTAAGATGCATTCCTCAGGCCTAACCAAGCTCAAAAATATAAATTCCTTGCAGATACTGCTAAAGAAGATACCAACATAAATTTAGAGATGTTAATATTATTATCGTGCGTATTTCTGTAGCCTATAGAAATGCCTTGCAATCCCGAAAATAAGCAACAATAATAAAGGTAGCCCGATATTTAAAATCTGCCAAAAGGTCTTGTCAGTCCGAATCCGCGCCCGGTCAAGCAATCTGATCTTTATTTCTTTATTACGGAGTTGAATAATCCCCGAATCGTCTGTCAGATAATCTGCTGCGTTAAGCAACAAGTTTTTATTCCCATATTGCTGTTGTGTGTACCGGTCATAACCTAAAGGGAAAGGTGAACCGTCTGTACTGCTAACTTGATTTTTTAGAATGTCACCGTCCGCCAGAACAATCATCTTAGTAGGTTTGCTTTGTGGCGGTATTGCCGGTATTGACAATGCGCTGCCTACCCCCTCCGGTATAGGCCGGTTTCTGTAGTTAGAGGGAAAAGTTCCTTCAAGTAATACGCCAACTGGCCTGGGGACATTCTTGAACGCCTCCGGATCAGGTTCCTGCTCAACCATTTGTAATGAAAGCATCGTTGGCGTCTCCAGTGTTCGGCTGAAAGGCGAAGTTGACAGAATAACTTCTTTTTGCACGCCTTTAACCGCAATGGTGTCAATGGTTCCTGAAAATTCACTGCGAATACCATCCAGGTTTTTAACCAATGGATGTGTAGATGTAGGAACAAATATGGGATAAAACAACCATGGCAGCATTTGTATCTGGCTTTGTCCTCCCACATTTCCAACGCTGACCGGCACTTCGGCACAGTTCATATCCGCAACCAAATTGTAATTAATACGCACTCCATATTTAAAGAGAATATCGTCCAGATTAAGCTTTTTCGCAAACGCCAGCTGTTGCCCTGCCCCCCGTAAACTATCCAACTCGGCACTCACCTGATCAATGGCCCACAATACCCGGCCACCTCGCATCACAAAGTTATCTATCTTAAACTTTTCTGCCTCGGTGAATTCCCGGTCAGGTTTTGGAATTACCAAAACTGATAACTTGTCCAACCCCTCAATCGGAATAACCTTGAGGTCGACACGCCCCACCTCATAACCATCTTCCAGCGACTTCATCGCATCGTTTAACTGCAGATCATTTAGCTCATTATGCCCTTCGGTGAAACCAATACGCGGTTTACCACCCTGACTTAACTTTTTTATAGCGCTGGCAAACGCATATTCGAGATTCTGAGCAGAGTTATTTAAAACTTCTTCAGGCGATGCTCCCGAACGGTTTTGCAAGATTTTTACAGCAAGTTGCTTTCCTTTATAAGTTAGTAAGGCCGCCGGAAAGATCAATTTTTGCGACATTCCGTCTTCGGTTTTTACACTAAGATTTGTGGGTTCGATCCCTTTTTCAGCAAGTTCCTGTAAAGCAGTTTCCTGATTTTTGGTGTCCCCTAATGACGGATTTACAAAAGTATACTGGAGATTGCCATCAGAATAGGCCTTAAGATCTTCTAAAATATCGCGGGTGGAGTTTCTTAGGCGCTTAAATCCGGCTGGCAGATCGCCTTCAAGGTAAACGGTCACTTGTAATTCGTCCTCTAGTTTGGCTATTACATTTTTACTGACTGACGATAAAGTGTAACGTTTCTCTTTTGTAAAGTCAAAACGGGTAAAGAAATAAGATGAACAAATATTCAATACCATCAAAAAACCGATAAAACTTATGAGATATATCAAATCCCTCTTCCGACGATTTACCATTTTCTACCTCCTAATATGGTCTTGGTGATAAGCAGAAAAAGGCTAATAAAACTTATGAAAAAGATGAGGTCGCGTGTGTCTAATACTCCCCGACTTATGGATTGGTAATGTTCGTTAATTCCGAAACCAGTAATTACAGTATCAATAGTTTGAAGAGGTAATAGCTGGCTGACGGAATCCAAGCCACTGAAAGTAAAAAAAGATAGAAAGACGGCAATTGTAAATGCGATAATTTGATTCTTACTAACAGAAGAAGCAAACACGCCAATAGCGGCAAAAGAACCTGCTAATAGAAATAAGCCGATGTATGAGCCAATTACAGCCCCCGAATCTATATTTCCCGTTGTAACACCAAGCTCGTAAACACTTATATAATAAATTAATGTAGGCAGTAATGCAAAAATAACGATTAGTAAACAAGCAAAGTATTTTCCAAGCACAATCTGCCAATCTGTTAATGGTCTTGTTGCTAATAACTCAAACGTGCCTTCTTTTCTTTCCTCAGCCAGCGAACGCATCGTAATAGCGGGTATCAAAAACATGAAAATATATGGAGCGATATTGAAAAGACTTTCGAGGCCTGCATACCCGTAGTCCAGAATACTTGTCTCCGGAAAAACCCATAAAAACAGACCAGTGATCAGCAAGAACGCACCAACTGATATGTACGCAACAAGAGAATTAAAGAAATCCCTAAGATCTTTTTGGAGGATAGTTAACATTTACTTCTTAACGTAGGAAAAATCATTCGTCATATTTTTAAACCTGCCGAAAATACTACAATATTATTCAAAGCGAAACACTATGGTAAAAAGCGCTATAAACACAACGTGTTTGGTGTTAATACTTAGAATTTAACTACTGCTTTAATGCGAGACAGAAATCCGGCAGACACTTTTTTGTAAAAAAAAAGCAAATAACTAGCTCATTAAAAGTCGGTTATATCCCCCGGGTAAGCATTATAAAAATTTCTTCAAGAGTTTTACCAGGATGGTCGACTTTCAAGTTTTCCAAAGAATTATTTGCCACCAGGGTTCCTTTGTTAATAATCAGTACCTGGTTGCAGATTGCATCAACTTCCTGCATTATATGCGTAGAAAAGATCACTGTTTTCGACTTTCCTAGTTCTTGTATTAAACTTCGTATGCCTAATATTTGATTTGGATCTAACCCGGTAGTAGGTTCATCTAAAATTAAAACCGGTGGATTATGTATAATGGCTTGTGCTAAACCAACACGCTGTCTGTATCCTTTCGATAGGGCTCCGATCTTCTTATGTTGCTCTTCCCCTAAATCCGTAAGCTCAATGATTTCTGTTATTCGGCGGTGCTTATTTGTTATCTGGTGGATGTCAGCAATAAAGCTTAGGGACTCTTTTACATACATGTCCAGGTAGAGTGGATTGTTCTCCGGCAAATAGCCAATGTTACGACGCACCTCCATTGGACTCTCCGATATATCGAATCCACAAACCGTCGCATTACCAGAGGTCTGTGGAATAAAGCAGGTGAGAATCTTCATGGTGGTAGACTTTCCCGCTCCATTGGGCCCTAAGAATCCCAGAATATTGCCGGGCTGTACACTAAAACTTACTTGATTAACCGCCTTTTGTTGCCCGTAAACTTTATTAATATCCTTGACTACAATGCTCATATTATTTATGATTGCGCTTTTATGAGATTTCAGGGCTCAAAAAAAGCGGTTCCTGACTGAATTGAACCGCTTCGAAGTTATAATAAATTGGAAAATATCTTGTGAATAGTCTTTACATGTTAGACTTCTGAACCTTACTTTTCGTTCACTTTGTTAAGCAACTGTCGGCCCGGGAGGTAAATTTGAAAACCAACACCTAAATTCAGCCGGTTAGTTGTGGTTGCATTTCCGAATCCAACTCCTAAATTATATTTTAGCAATCCTTCCAGGGCGATCCGGTCTGTAACGAAATATGCCAGGCCCGGACCAAACCCAATACCCAGGCCATTTGTGTTAGTTGAAGACCGCCCTTTAACCTTAACATTAGTTCCTGTTAAGCCAGCATTCGCCTCTAAAAACCATCTGGATCCATGAATAACATCCGTAGCAGGCGAAGGAGATAAAAAATATCTCCCAAATCCACCAACTCCATAATTAAAACTTGTTGAACCAGACTGAGTATTCAAGCCCAGCAAAACTTCCGGACCAATTGCAAGGTCATCCTGAATAAAATATCCAATCTTTGGTGTAATGGCCAAATTGAAGCCGGTATTACCCTTCTGAAAATCAAGCCCCATGTTAGTTACAGATGTACCCCACATTACATTTCCGCGCTCTGTTTGCGCGTTACTTGCAAGTATCCCCGCACATGCAAATAAGATTGTAGTTAAAAGTGCTTTCATAATCAAATGATTAATTATTAGTTTATTAGATTATTGTTTTAACAATTCACTTACTTCAAAGTTTTCGCAAAAACTTGCATTAAATGCATCTGAATGCATTAGTCGTAAGACGTTATCCCCGATAATGCGTCATCGTACCGTTCATATAGCATTGTTAATTATATTTGTGCCGTTATGAGCAAAAACAACGACGAACTTTTCAAAAATGTGATAGGCCACGCTAAAGAATATGGCTTTGTGTTTCAATCAAGTGAAATCTACGACGGCCTAAGCGCAGTGTATGATTACGGCCAATTAGGCGCCGAGTTGAAAAATAACCTGAAAACTTACTGGTGGAAGAGTATGGTGCAGATGAATGAAAATATCGTTGGAATTGACTCTGCAATTTTCATGCACCCAAAAATCTGGAAGGCGTCAGGACACGTCGATGGATTTGCTGACCCGATGATTGATAATAAAGATTCTCAAAAACGCTATCGCGCAGACAACCTGCTTGAAGATAAGATAGCTCGCTATGAGAAAGATGGCAAAACCGAAAAAGCGGCCAAACTGCAGGCCGACATGGATGAAGCACTTAGCTCTGATGATCTTTCACGTTTAAAAGCACTGATTGAAGAGCATGAAATCGCTTGTCCGGTTAGCGGAACACGCAATTGGACCGAAGTTCGCCAATTTAATCTCATGTTTTCAACCAGGATGGGAGCTATGGCCGAAGATTCGGACGAGGTTTATCTTCGTCCTGAGACGGCACAGGGAATTTTTGTAAATTTTCTAAACGTACAGAAATCCGGCAGGATGAAAATCCCTTTCGGAATTGCTCAAATCGGCAAAGCTTTCCGTAATGAAGTTATTGCTCGTCAATTCATCATGCGCATGCGTGAATTTGAACAAATGGAAATGCAATTCTTTGTTCGCCCTGGCACTGAAATGGAATGGTATAAGCACTGGAAGCAGGCACGTTTAAACTGGCATCTTGCCATTGGCACTTCACCTGATAAATATCGTTATCATGATCACGTGAAGTTGGCACATTATGCCAACGCAGCGGTCGACATTGAATTCGATTTCCCGTTTGGATTCAAAGAGGTAGAAGGAATTCACAGCCGTACTGATTTCGACCTGAGGCAGCATCAACAATTCTCGGGAAAAAAAATGCAATATTTTGATAACGAACTTAATGAAGAGGGGAAGCCTTACGGAAATTATATCCCATATGTTATTGAAACCTCGATAGGCCTTGACCGCATGTTTTTGCTCACGCTCTGTAATGCTTATGAAGAACAGGATTTAAGCACTGATGAAAAACAGGACTCACGTACTGTCTTGCGCCTCCACCCCGCTCTGGCTCCTATAAAAGCTGCTGTGTTACCCTTAACTAAAAAAGATGGTTTACCAGAAAAAGCGCGCGAGATCATGGATAGGTTAAAATTGGATTTTAACATGCAGTACGATGAAAAAGATTCTATAGGAAAACGTTATCGCCGTCAGGATGCAATTGGAACTCCATTCTGTATCACAATTGATCACCAGACGCTTGAAGATAATACCGTCACAATTCGTCATCGTGATACAATGGAACAAGAGCGCGTGTCAGCAGACCATCTTGATCAAATTATAGGAAACCTGGTTAGCTGGAAAAACTTAATTGCTTAATAATAGTCAATCAAACAGTTTTAGTGTTTAAGCATTATACCTAAAACTGTTTGATTGATTTTATGATACATCCCCACACCAAGCTGCAATACATCAGCCCAGAAAAAGGGTTCGGAGTAATAGCAACCCAGTTAATACCAAATGGAACTATCACGTGGGTATATGATCCGCTTGATCAGGTGTTTACTCCCGAACGAATTGGAGCCCTCAGTCCATTTTTCCAGGATATTGTATATACTTATTCCTATCGGGACAAAAACGGTGATTTTATTCTATGCTGGGATCATTCCCGCTTCATTAACCATAGTTTTCATTCAAATTGCATCTCAACAGCATATAATTTTGAGCTTGCAGTGCGGGATATTTTACCAGGCGAAGAGTTGACAGACGATTATGGTTATCTAAACTTAATAGAACCATTCGATTGTTTACCCGAGCCAGGCACCAGCCGCAAACAAGCTTTACCCAATGATCTTCTGTTTTTCTCTGCACAGTGGGATAAGCAGCTTAACGAGGCGTTTAAGCATTATACAAAAGTTAATCAACCACTAGAGGGTATAATCGATGAGGCCTACAGAAAGAAGGTAAATAAAGTTGCAAAGCAGGAAATTCCAATGGATAGTATTTTGACCTGTTATTATTCTGATTCAGCCTCTTTGATAAATGCGTCTAAAAACTCTAGCGTCTGAACTTTTGATAACACTAATTGTTTAGCCGTTAGAATGTCAACCTCGGACGCTTGCCCGATCTGACATTTTTGAGCAGAAAGGGAACCATTTTGAAAATTGCGATCACCGGGGCAAATGAATTTGTGGGAGCTTACCTATGTCGGTACTTCCAAGCTGCAGGGCATGAAATTTTAGCGTTGGCAAAACCGCAGGAACCCTCTCCAACCTTATTGCAGTTTGCCTCATACAAGCAAGCCGATATTTTAAAGCCTCTTGCTATTCTTGATGCCGATGTTTGTATTCATGCAGATAATTATCACTTAGAAACTGCACACTACCATGAACTCTTTCTAAATCATGTTGAAGGCACCCTTAATGTGGTAGAGGCTGCTCAAAACTGTTCTTATCTGATACATCTTTCCTCATCATCCGTATATCAGTTTGGAGATCAACCCGTTACAGAAAAAGACGCCAATATAGATTCGAAGCTGAGTGAGTATGGTGAAACTAAGTTACTTGCTGAAGAAGTACTTAGTTATGATATCCCGGTAAATCAAAGGCGGTTGATATTGCGCCCCCGGGTAATTTATGGGGTTGGCGATACCCTGTTTCTTCCAAAACTATTCAATCTGTTAAAGGGCCACACTATTTTCTGTACGGTAGACAAGAAAGTTAAAACCTCGTTAACTCATGTGGAAAATATAGCGTATGCTATCGACCTTTTCTTAAATCAGAAAGATGGCCAGAATCTTCAAATATTTAATGTAACTGATGATGAGGAATATCAACTCTGCGATTCAATTGTAGAACTCCTGTCGGCCATTGAAGAGCGGCCCTTAGAGTTAATAAACATTCCATCAACTCCCTTAAATGCAATTGACCGAATCTATTCAAAGTTGACATTTCTTAAGCAGTTGAACCCGTCGCTTTTCCAGGCTATCCATAAAAATTCCGTCCTTGACATTCATTGCATCCGCGAGCAGCTGGTATACAAACCTAACCGAAATCTGCATAACTCTATTGCAGAGATTGCCCGGTGGATTAAGTATATTGGTGGTAAAAAAGCCTATTCTCAACAGCTTTCAGCCGCCCCATGGCTGGTTAATTTTTAGCGTAATTGCCTTATAATCTGTACTTTTTAATAAAAAAGAGTATTTTTAAACTTAACTGTGACATACTAGTTAATCTATTGTCTTACTTTTGAGTCTACCTGTTGTAGAGCTTGCTGACATAAAGCAATTTTAAAACGATTGAAACGTTTCGAATTAAACAGAAAAGAAGGACAACTTATGAAAAAACAATCATTTTGGATTCTCACCTTATCAATTCTTGTTACCGCATTCACAGCTATCAGCTGGATCTCTGTTAAAGAAAGTCATTCTGCTTCTTCCGAAATTACCGATAAAACCGTTGTCAAGTCAACCCTTGCGGTTAATGTTACGGTTTCTGCTGAGGAACAGTTTGAGCAGCGAGTTAATGGTATTTATAATGCCGCAGGCCTGGCAGAATCTAAGCTTGACTATAATGTGTTTAAGAAGGCCTTCATTGGTTATGTTAATTTGAAGACTGCTGATCTTATCTCAGCAAAACAACTCCTGACCATTGTTGATTTTAACAAAAGCAGCACTCAAAAACGTCTGTGGATCATAGATCTAGCACAAGAAAAGCTGTTATTCAATACGTTAGTAGCTCATGGTCAGGGAAGTGGTGGCGATGTGCCTGATAAATTTTCAAATCTGCCGAATTCGCATCAAAGCAGTCTTGGATTCTATGTAACCAGTGATATTTATCATGGCAAACATGGTCTTTCGATGAAACTTGATGGAATGGACGAAGGCTTCAATACGAATGCTAAAGAACGGGCGGTTGTAATACATGGTGCAGATTATGTAAGCCAGCAATTCGTTAATCAGCGTGGACGTCTCGGCAGAAGTCACGGTTGCCCGGCTTTACCTGTCGAACTGACAAGCAAAATAATTGACAACATTAAAGGCAAAACCTGCTTATTCATAGCCGGACCTGCAGAAAAGTATAACTCTAAATATTCAGATCAACAGACCGCTATCAGCGGTTTCGTTGCGTCGACAACCGGTATAGCTGCTATATAAGAACAAACCACACTACACAATAAAAAAGGCCGTCCAGACACTATTCCGGATGGCCTTTTTTGTGCCTTACTAACCAGACCATGCTTCTGGCAGTACCAGATTGCAGTCACCAGGTATTCCTAAGCTGTTCTACAGTAAACAAGGTTCGATAACCTCTAGAATTTCATATTACCAATTTCTCCTGGAGCGCATAACTCCAAAAGGTAACTTGAATATGATCGGTTTAAATATCCTTTTTACTTGCTGGCACAGTTCATTTACAGTCCCCCCTGGTTCGACGATTACTATATACTACTATATGCTTACTATGTCATCCTTCGATCAAGATATAGTAAGCACCCTGTTAACATCTTGTTATCACATAGTAATCATCGAGGTATTCCAAATCAGTACTCTCCGCGCATCGATTCGTCTTGTCATTGTTGAGGGCCCCAATGCAGTTAAGACAAATACTGCTGATTGCTATTAAAACAGCCAGACCTCAGCTACTTTAACTTATTTTAGAGGGCTTATTGACCGTCTATTTTACTTTATCTTTGCCGACTCTATGCAGCAACTGGAAACTTACGTACAAAAATATCCCGGTTGGGCGTTCTTCATCTTGCTGCTGGCAGCTCTACCTCCATTTCTAATTAACTTGGGCCTCTTACCTCTCTTCGCTGATGAGCCTACACGGGCAAATGTGGCGTTAGAGATGATTCTCAGTGGTAACTATGCAGTTCCAACTATTGGGGGCGAATATTATTACAACAAACCCCCTCTTTATAACTGGCTACTGGCTGGACTCTACCTGTTAACAGGTAGCTTTTCTGAATTTGTGACGCGCCTGCCAGCGACTATTCCCATGTTCCTGTTTGCGATAACCATATACTACACAGTTAACTATTTTCTAAAGAATAAGCACATCGCTGCAATAAGCGGACTTTTCTTCCTGGTGAATGGCCGAATGCTTATTTACGATTCAATGCTTGGGCATATCGACATCTTCTACTCATGGCTTACTTACGTATCGTTCATGAGTATCTTCTACTTTTATCAGCGTAAACAATGGTTTAACCTCTTTTTTTTTAGTTACCTCATCACAGCGGTCACTTTTTTATCCAAAGGCTTACCATCGATAGTTTTCCAGGGCTTTACAATTATTGCTTTACTGATCTATACCAAAAATTTAAAAAAAATTGTTAGCTGGCAGCACATTATAAGCGGATTAATCTGCCTTCTGATTATCTCTATTTACTTTATAAACTATCGTCAGTATAACTCAAACTTAGAAGGTTATTTTAGCACGATCTGGGATCAGAGCAGCAGGCGCACGCCTGTTCAAACCGGCCTCGGAAAAACCTTGCTTTATGTTTTAGGATTTCCTTTCGAACACCTTGTTCATTTGTTCCCTGTAAGCATCCTGGTTTTGTTTTGCTTGCATAAGCGATTTTGGCGGGGCCTGATGAATAATGACTTCCTGAAGTTTGTCACTATTATATTTCTGGCGAATATTTGGGTTTACTGGCTTTCGCCAGAGACGAGACCACGGTACATTTTGATGCTCTACCCTCTGGTATTTATCGTCTGGGCGCATGCTTTTTACACTTATCGAAGTCAGCTACCCAGAACAGATAAGGTTGTAAAGTATATCCATCTTGGACTCGCTGCACTTATCACCTTAGCACTCCCATCAGCGCTCTTTCTGGGTCTTGAAACATTCATTTCAGATTTGACCCTGAAAGTAACTGTAGTTTTTGTAGCAGCAGGATTATTCACATGGCTGATCTATCGTTTCAAAAAAGATTATATTTTCCCTTTCATCGGGTTTCTGCTCGTCGTCAGGCTAGCTTTTAGTTGGTTTGTACTGCCGCATCGACTTCATCACGGAGAATTAAATTACTTTCGACATGCAGCTATCGAAATCGGCAAAATAACCGACGGAAAACCTCTATATTTCTATCAATATAAACCTGAGCTTGAAAATATTCCGTTTCATGACAGGTTAATATTTTACATGGAGCGCACCCGCATGCAAAAGGTTAAGTTTGTTGCTACAGATGCTATGCCGGGTTATTATTTTACCTTTGATAGGGATATAGAACGACAAGACGCTGAATTAATAAAATCTTACAATGGCAACCTTAAATTGTTTAGAGTAAAATGAGAGAACTCTCCGTTGTCATAACCGTTCTGAATGAACGTGAAAATATTCAACCGCTTATTCTCGCAATACGCAACGCTTTAGATGATATTGATTACGAAGTTGTCTTTGTAGACGACGGCTCTGATGACGGGACACAAAAAGAGATCCGCAACCAAGCCGACGGTCGCATCCGGTTGGTAGAACTGCGTAAAAACTACGGACAGAGTACCGCTATGACAGCCGGTATTGATCATTCTACCGGTGCCTTTATCGCATTAATGGACGGAGATCTTCAGAATGATCCTACCGATATTCCATTCATGTTGAAGAAGCTGGTGGATGAAGATTGGGACGTGGTGGCTGGGAATCGTAAAAATCGCCAGGATGGAATGTTTCTTCGTAAGATCCCATCGAAAATAGCTAACGCCTTAATTCGCCGAATGACAGGTGTGTATATCCGCGATTACGGGTGTACCTTAAAGATCTTTAAACGGGAGATTGCAGAAGATCTTGGCATTTACGGCGAGCTGCACCGATTTATCCCTGTACTTGCCAAATTGCAAGGCGCGAGCATTACCCAGGTGGACGTAAAACACCACGCCAGACGTTATGGGAACTCTAAGTATGGCCTGAACCGGACGTTTAAAGTGATGTCTGACCTGATCCTGATGGTGTTCTTCAGGAAATACATTCAGAAGCCGATGCATCTTTTTGGAACGATGGGATTTGTATCCTTAGGATTAGGAGTAATCATCAATACATACCTTCTAATCCTTAAAATTATGGGGCATGATATATGGGGTAAGCCTTTGCTCATTTTAGGGATGGTGTTTCTATTGGGCGGTATCCAATTGATTACCTTCGGGATTTTAGCAGAGATAAACGTTCGTACTTATTTTGAGGGTACGAACAAGAAGACTTACCAGGTTAGACGAATTTTTGATGGAGAAAAAAAGGCTTTGGAGCATAATTAAGCTCATACTTAAGATTGGAATCAGCGGCTTATCCTTGTACCTGGTTTTCACTAAGGTTAATTTGAATGATCTTCAGAAAGCAGTATCCGCAGCTAATCCATGGTTTCTCATAGCTGCATTTATTTGTTTTGTTGTTTCGACTATCATCACCTCTTCACGGCTAAACTCGTTTTTTAAAGGAATTGGAATTCATGTTTCTAACATATTCAACTTTAAGATCTACCTGCTGGGTATGTTTTATAATTTATTTCTGCCGGGAGGGATTGGCGGCGATGGCTACAAAATTTTCTACCTGCGCAAACGCATGGAAGTAAAGGGCCGAAAGCTGTTTCAGGCTATATTCTTTGATCGTTTAAGTGGCTTCTGGGCGCTCGGATTAATTATTTCTGCATTGGTGGTCTTTATCCCCAAATTTGGCATACCTACCTGGCTTCCTATCACAGTAGTTATCATTGGGAGCATTGCGTATTACTTTGTAATGAAACGCTTTTTTGTTGATTACAGCCACTATTTTATTTCGACACATTTGAAGGCGATCCTCGTGCAGTCGATGCAAGTCATCTCTATTATATTCTTGCTCTATGCACTTCATTTTGACGGGAAGTTTTCCCCCTACCTGTTCATCTTCCTTGTATCATCGCTCGTCGCGGTTATACCGTTTACGATGGGAGGTTTGGGCGCCCGTGAAATGGTATTTCTATATGGGGCAGACATTTTCGGCATTGACGAACATTACGGGGTCATCATCAGTCTGCTGTTTTACTGTATCTCCGCATTGGTATCTCTGTCGGGTATGTATTTTGTTTTAAATCCGAAGACACTCGAGGATACCGGAGGTGATATTGGGAATTTGAAAGAAATACCTGATCTGACAGAACTAAATCCTTAATTTACGGCAATACAAAGCGGGTTAAAAATTTCTTAAATTTATATCCGTTCTTTATCCATCAAATTTTCTATAAATGATGAACAGCTTTAACGATTTTAATAATCCGCAAGTTGCCAAGTTACCTAAGCATCTGAAACAGTTTATTGTTGAACAACAATATGATCAGTATACGCCTGTCGATCATGCGGTATGGCGTTATGTGATGCGCCAGAATTATAGCTTTCTCAAAGACGTTGCTTACTATCCATATATTCCCGGACTTGAAGCGGCAGGACTGACCATAGAGAGAATTCCAAATCTTCAGGACATGAATGACGCCCTTGGTAAAATTGGCTGGGGTGCTGTTACAGTTGACGGATTTATTCCACCGGCGGCCTTTATGGAATACCAGGCTTACCGGGTGTTGGTGATTGCGGCGGATATCCGGCAGATCCATCATATTGAGTATACTCCTGCACCGGATATCATTCATGAATCAGCCGGCCATGCTCCTATTATTGCCGATAAGGATTATCACGAATATCTGAGCTACTTTGGCTCTATTGGAGCTAAAGCTATTTTCTCTTCCAAAGACTTTGAATTATACGAGGCCATCCGTCACCTTTCAATATTAAAAGAGATGCCTGATGCTGACCCCGCGGAAATTCGTAAAGCTGAAAAGAAAGTAGAATACTGTCAGAATAATCTGGGTGAACCTTCAGAAATGGCCCTGTTAAGCCGGTTACATTGGTGGACTGTCGAATACGGTTTAATTGGCACTCTTGACAACCCTAAAATTTACGGTGCAGGATTACTTTCTTCAATTGGAGAAAGTGCCAGTTGTATGCGTCCGGACATAAAAAAAATACCCTATACCATCGATGCCGTCAATTATCCATTTGATATTACGCAGACGCAACCGCAATTGTTCGTAACTCACGACTTTCAAAATCTGATCAACGTGCTTGAACAATTTGCGAATACCATGGCATTCCGGGTGGGCGGATTAGAAGGATTGCTCAAAGCAGTAGAGTGTAAAAACGTATGTACCGCAGTATTCAGCTCTGGGCTGCAGGTTAGCGGTGTATTTACTGATGTTGGAATGGACCGAAAAAACAGCGTTACTTTTTTAAGAACCCAAGGGCCCAGCGCGCTTGCATTTGACAACAAAGAACTCTCTGACCATAGCAAGAGCACTCATGCTGATGGCTTTTCATCTCCCGTAGGTAAGCTTAAAGGATTTTCTAAGCCTCTTGAAGAATTTGGAGAACACGAGCTTCAAGCTATCGGTGTAATGCCGGGTAGCCGTGCCAGCCTGCAGTTTGATAGCGGTATTCATGTTAGCGGGAACGTTAAAAATGTAGAACGTAAAAATGGCAAAGTAGTATTGATCAGTTTTTCGAATTGCTCGGTGAGCGATGAGACTGGCAAACTCCTGTTTGATCCTGCATGGGGAAACTACGACATGGCAGTAGGCGAAAAGATAATTTCTGTTTTTTGCGGAGCGGCCGACAAAGATGCTTTCGAAGAGGTGGCTTTAATATCTAAGACAGCAACGATTCGTCCGGAGTATGACCAAAAAACCCAGCAATACCACAGATTATATGAGACCGTTCGTGAGGTTCGCGAGACTCAATCTGGCTATGAGACTTTGAGTAATGTATGGAATCAACTCAAAGACAAGTTTAGGGAGGATTGGCTTTGCTCCCTCGAGATTCTTGAGATATTAGAACATGAAGAGACCATGTCTGAACTTGCCCGTGAGATCAGGATATTTTTAGAAATGAAGGCTGCAACTGAACCGGAATACACAAAACTCATTCAGGATGGTTTCTACCTGATCAAGAATCCGGTAAGTCAGCAAAAGTTAAGCGTATGAACATCGTAATAACTGGTGCCAGCAGTGGGGTTGGATTTGAAGCCGTTTTGCAGTTTATTCTGAATAACGACCATCGGGTAATCGCGTTAGCCCGCTCGGAAGATAAACTTCAGCGTTTATTCGACATAGCCACTAGCCTTAACCCGGATTGTACACTATATACGCGTAAATTTGATATTGTGCATGATGACTATGCAGCTGAACTTCTTCCATTTATTGAATCGAAGTTTGGGACGGTTGATATTTTAATCAATAATGCCGGGTCATTGATTAACAAACCTTTTGAAGAACTTGTTCAATTAGATTTTGCCGAAATGCTGCAGATCAATTTGCTTGGCCATGTAAAAATGATTCAACATCTGCTTCCGCTAATGATGCCCGGAGCCCACATATTAAACATTGGCAGTATGGGTGGGTTCCAGGGGAGTATTAAATTTCCGGGCCTGGCTGCCTACTCCGTTAGTAAAGCGGCACTACACACATTGACTGAATGCCTGGCATTTGAACTGGAAAACCGGCAAATTAAAGTGAATTGCCTGGCACTTGGTTCAGCACAAACGGAGATGTTTGAAAAAGCTTTTCCGGATTATGAGTCACCTGTAATGGCTTTTGAAATGGGGAAATATATAGCAGATTTTGCTCTTACCGGGCATAAATTCTTTAATGGAAAGATATTGCCAGTAGCCGTTACAACACCTTAACCCCTGCCCTATGAAGCGTTCCCTTCTATGTTTATTAGCAATTATAACACTCGCTTCTTGTCAGAATGAAAAGCCCTTAAAAGATACTTCTTCAGACGATACCATCAGGGAGCCGTCAGTTACGGCGAAAGAATCTGACAAAACACTTGACGTTCCATGGATAGCAGTTTTTAATGATAGTACGCAGTTGTTGGAATTAAAGAAAAATCCGGTAGCCCATCCCGATAATCTGAACGAACAGGATATCATTGATGCCTTAAATTTGAAATACCCCCAAATTAAGATGGAGGCGGTTTCCAGGGAAGGTAACAAAGCGATTGTAAAGATTCCAAACGCTGTTTACTTAACCCAGGAAATGGGCTCCGCAGGAGCCAGAGCATTTTTAGCAGAGGCGACCTACTCGTTAACTGAAATCGATGGTATCGATTCTGTGGACTTTAGATTTGAGGCAGGTGACCATGCTATGCCTGGTATATTAACCCGGAAAAGCTTTGAGAACTTTAATTAAATCCAATTTCAAAAAGCACTTTTCACCTTCCTTGTAACCAGTCTGAAGTTCGGTTGTATAAGACTATTGAAATGAATTTTCATTCCCATCCTGTTTCTTTAAATTTACCTCGTTGAGCCTCGTTTTGTAATTACAGTGCTTAAATGTAATTTGCTGTAGATTTAATATTCGCCCACTTATTTGGTAAATGCAAATTGACCAAACCGGATACTATTTGCTTATCTGCTTTTTATGCAAAAACTTCAACGCAGCGTCTATATTTTATTATTGTTATTTCTCGCTTTCAGTGGACTGTACTATGCACGTGAGTTCCTGATCCCCTTATCGCTTGCGGCGCTTCTGGCGATGCTTTTTGTGCGTTTTAGCAACTACCTTGAGAGTAAAGGAATGCATCGGGGATGGTCAGCGTTGGTGTGTGTCTTATTACTTCTCCTGCTGGTAGCTGGTGCTTTTACACTCTTATCTCTCCAGCTAAGCAACCTTGCAGATAATTTGGATGGGATAAAAATGCGGCTCCTTGATATGCTGGACCAAGTTAAGGTATGGATACAGCAGACTTTCAATATCTCGTACCAAAAGCAAAAAGAGTTGCTGGAAGATCAGAGTAAGGGAAGCAGCAGCCAAATAGGCTCTTTTGCAGGTTCTTTTATGGGGATATTGGTGAACTCAGTCCTGGTAACAGTTTACATCTATCTTTTACTCTACTCCCGGCATCACATCAAGCAATTTATATTGAAGTTGTTCCACACAGATAAGAGAGTAAACACTGAAAAAGTGATCGGCGAATCGGTTCAGGTAGCCCAAAAATACCTGGGCGGACTTAGCGCGATGATCGTTATGCTGTGGATCATGTATGGTATTGGTTTCAGCATCGTTGGCGTAGAATATGCAATCTTCTTTGCCGTTCTTTGTGGTTTATTAGAGATCGTTCCTTTTGTGGGAAACATAACAGGTACGTCTATAACAGTATTAGCCGTGCTAGTTCAAGGGGGTGATACCAGTATGCTCATCGGCGTAGTGTGTACTTACCTCTTAGTGCAGTTCCTGCAGACCTATATTATCGAACCCCTGGTTGTGGGTGAACAAGTTAGTTTAAATCCACTGTTTACCATCATGGTTATTGTGGTAGGAGAAATGCTGTGGGGTATCGGAGGAATGGTTCTGGCTATCCCATTATTAGGTATAGTAAAAATTATTTGCGACAATGTTCCCGAACTTCAACCTTATGGCTTTCTGATTGGTTCTGAAAAGAAGAAGAAGAAGAAACGGCCGGTACTGTTTGGCACACTGAAAAAGAAATTAAAAAGTTCGTGAACATAGAAGTTTACACTATCTACTTCATTTTTTTGAGAAATTATCCTAAAGGAATTTTTCTTATCCGACCATTTTTGCTGTCCGTTATATACAATACATTTTTATGGATTACTAACGATACTGGATTGAAAAGCTTTGCAGTTATTCCAACTCCATCTAAAAAACCGTTATCTGTTCCTGCAACTGTAGTTACCTCGCCTGTTGTAAGAATAGACCTGATCCGAGAATTATAATAATCAGCTATGTAGATAGTGCCATCTTCTGCAATCGTTAAATTTGTTGGAAATCTAAATCGTGCATCCGATGCCTTTACTGCATCGTCGTTCCCTTCCGCGTTTGTGCCTGCAACGGTACTTACTATTAGATTCGCATTTATCTTTCGGATAGAATGATTGCCATAATCTGAAACATACAAGGAGCCGTCTTTATCAAGTGTCACACCAAATGGGAGGTTGAATCTGGCCTCAGCACATTTACCATCTTTATATCCTGCGTGGCCTCCTGCTACTAATGTAACACGCCCCTTCGGACTTATTTTCCTGATCTCATGATTGAAAGTATCAGCGATATATAAACTCCCATCAGGAGCTAATGCAATACCGTTAGGAGAATTAAACCTTGCTTTTACATGAGTACCATCCGTGTTTACTTCAAAAACCTCAAGTTCGCTTATTAGACCTTCGGGCGTGACTTTAACAATGCGGTTATTTAGTGATTCACAAACATAAAGCATTCCGGCGGGCCCGATTTCTATACCCGATGGAGCATTTAGGGATCCTATAGGTGTCACGGTTTCAACCAAGCCTTCAGGAGAGATCTTACGAATGTTGCCATTTCCATTATCGGTTAAAAATAAAGTGCCCTCAGAAGTGGCGGCAATGCCAAAAGGTGATTTGAAAGATGCCTGTAAAGCTGGGCCATCCTGATTTCCCTGTAAAAAAGAACCAGCATATGTAGAAATAAAAAATACATTAACCTTCGTAGTGATGGGGTCTGAATCACTGGCTTCTTTCTGACAAGACAAAAGCAAGAGCAAACCTACGAAAGTAATAGCTGCTTTAGTTCTGAATGGAGTCATAGCAAATCACGATTGATACCGTATACCTAGATCTAATACTTTATTTCTGACTTTCGATTTATATGAGACACAACAAGCTCAAGTTGTTAGAGTGGACGTTAGAGAGCCATCAATTACCTGTTGCAGAATATCTATAACCAATATACTGAATCAATAACTGACTTGAAATAGATTTCGTATTTTGTTCGAAAGTGTGAACCATGTGCAAATTAGTAATAGCTGTAATATTTTTTTCAATATCGATGAATGTGAATGCGCAGAATATAATTTCTCTTTATCCGCCAGAACAAGTCCCAAATGCTATTAAAAGTGCTGAACAGGAAATTACGGACGTCGATAACGCTAATCAAATCAGGTATAGCAAGATTACCCAACCAACGCTGGAGATTCATCTTCCTGAAAACGGAAAAGCTACAGGAGCTGCTGTAATCATCATACCTGGAGGCGGTTATGGTATAGTTGCCTATACCCATGAGGGAACTAACATTGCATCGGCATTTAACAAAATGGGAGTTGCAGCTTTTATCCTGAAATATCGGTTGCCTTCAGCCAAAACAATGGTTGACATGAGCATTGGTCCCTTGCAGGATGCGCAACAGGCAATTAAAACCGTCAGGATGAGAGCGAGAGAATGGGGGATTGATTCGTCTAAAGTTGGTATCATTGGATTTTCCGCAGGCGGCCATCTTGCTTCAACGGCCGGAACACACTTCAGCAAAGCGGTTATAGAAAATAAAGAGCGGACTAATTTGCGTCCAGATTATATGATATTGGTTTATCCTGTGATTAGCTTCACTAAGGAATTGATGCATAAAGGCTCACGTGATAATTTAATCGGATCAAATCCAACGGAAGAACTTAGCAATCTTTTCTCAAATGAGCTTCAGGTATCGGATAAAACACCTCAAACCCTTCTCATTCATGCCGGGGATGACCAATCTGTAAAGGTCGGTAACACCATCAAATTCTATGAAGCTCTTTTGAAGCATAACGTCCCAGCCGAAATGCATATCTATCCAAAAGGGGGACATGGATTTGGTGTTCACAATCAAACCACACCTGATAAATGGATAGAAAGAGTAGAAAACTGGCTTAAAGCAATTAGTATTATTCCAATTAAATAGCGTTATCACCCCTGAAGAACGTCCAGGCTAATATTCTGCTCACCTTCTGACCTTGTGCCATATCTATAGTGCGCACATCTGATGCACCTGCACTTTTAAGCTGGTGATAAGCTGCATCCAATGTACTCCTTTTTGAAACCAACGTAGAGAACCAGTTGCAACTGTTAGCATATTGTTGACTTTCGAGAATCATCCGTTTCAAAAAACCTTCTTCTCCCCCTTCACAGGAAAGCTCGTTCTGCTGGCCGCCAAAATTCAATACATCCTCCGTTTTACCTTTTTGACCAAGGTTCTTCCACTTACGCTGAGTCCCAGCTTCCGCAGCTGAAGCAGAGGAGTGGAAGGGCGGATTACAAACACTCAGGTGAAATTTCTCGCCCTGTTTAATTATTCCGTCGAATATGTTACTTGCAGAAAGTTGCTTTCTCACCTCAATAGCTTTTGATAATCCATTGGCTTCAATTATATTTTTCGCAGAGCGTACGGCAAGATGATCTATATCTGAACCAACGAAATTCCAACCATATTCTTTAAAACCAATAATGGGATAAACACAATTAGCACCCACGCCTATGTCCAGAATTTTAACACTTTTACCACGTGGGATTACACCACCGTTAAGCGAAGCAAGCAGATCCGCCGCATAATGAATATAATCGGCTCTTCCTGGAATTGGAGGGCATAAATAACCAACCGGGACATCCCAGAAATCTATATGATAGAAATGCTTCAACAGAGCACGGTTAAGCGCTTTTACAGCTGCTGGATCATTAAAATCGACAGACTGATCGTTGAAATTGTTAATTGATACAAATTCAGCTAGTTCAGGAGAACTTTGAATAAGTTTTTCAAAATCATATCTGAACCGATGTAGATTTCTTGGGTGAAGTACAGCTTTTTCTTCCTGGGAAGGAGTGTGTTTTAATGTCATTAAAAGCAATCTGGTAATATTTCAAAAATACGGCAATAATAACCATATTCATTGCTCAATTAAATGTGGACCCTCAAATTACGCACAAACCATCACGCTCTCCGCTAGCATCTTTTCTCTACAGTAGCTCTTCCACAGCAAATAACCACCTGACACATTAACGACCTTGTTTTCCAAACTTTGAACAAGAATCCGTTGGGCCAAATAACCGCGCATACCTTGCTGACAAAAAATATAGATGGTTTTTTTCTCAGGTATTTCATCAATCCGGTCGCGCAATTCATCCAGCGGAATATTAACCGCTCCGGGCATTGTTCCCTCCTGGTACTCTGCTTCAGTTCTTACATCAAGCAAAACATCATCATCATCAATGGCGGCAAGATCTGAACATTGCACCACTTTTAAACGACCCAGCAGGATGTTTTCCGCAACAAAGCCTGCCATATTCACCGGATCTTTTGCCGATGAAAAGGGTGGCGCATAAGCGTGCTCAATTTCCTCCAGGTCATAGATCGTTCCTTTGTTTTTAATTACAGCTGCCAGAATATCAAGCCTTTTATCTACTCCATCCTGCCCGATCACCTGGGCGCCTAATAATCGTCCGGTTTCAGGAGTGAAAGCGATCTGGATAGTCATTAATTGTGCGCCTGGATAGTAGCCGGCATGTGAGGTCCCGTGAATTGTAGAAACGATATGATCAATGCCGTTCTTTTTCAAATGCTTTGCCGCCATGCCGGTGACGCCAATATTTAAATCAAAAAGCTTAAGTATTGCCGTATTTATAGATCCCTGATAGGATTGTTTATTGCCGAAAACCAGGTTAGTAGCACAAATCCGCCCCTGCTTATTAGCCGGACCAGCCAAATATGCAGGCATCGAAATACCGGAAATAGGGTTCTTAAATTCTATCGCATCCCCCACCGCGTAGATATCCGGATCAGACGTTTGCAGATATTCATTCACCCAAATCCCCTTTGCAACACCCAAATCCAGGCCTGCTGTTTCGGCTAAAAACGTATCAGGTTTAACGCCAATAGACAAAATAACGATATCCGCCTGTATTGATTCCCCGTCTTCAATGGCTACGCTTAACTGCACACCATCCTTAACAAAACCTTCTACCTTAGTGTTTAAATAAAGGTTGATACCCTTTTCGCGTAAGTGCTGCTGAGCGATGGCAGCAATAGGATAATCTACCGGCGCCAGTACCTGGTTTCCCAGTTCAACCACGCTGACCTCTAAACCCAAATTACTCAGATTTTCGGCCATTTCAAGACCTATAAATCCAGCCCCAATCACCACGGCCTTCCGCACGGAAAGCTTATTGACATACGCCTTGATATAATCGGTATCCCCAACATTCCGGATCGTGAAAATCCCATCCAATTCTATACCTGGGAAGGGAGGAACGATCGGATTAGCTCCGGGTGAAAGAACGAGCTTGTCGTAACTTTCATAGTACTCGTCGCCTGTTCTCAGGTTTACTACTGTAATAGTTTTGGCCGCAGCATCAACAGCCGTAACCTCTGATCGTACCCGCACGTCAATCTGAAACCGTGTCGCGAACGAAGACGCAGTTTGAACAAATAACTTATTCCGGTCTTTAATCACGTCACCAATATAATAGGGTAACCCGCAATTCGCGTATGATATGTACTGACCTCTTTCAAAGATCACGATTTCTGCATGTTCGTCTAAACGCCTTAAGCGGGCTGCTGTACTTGCGCCACCGGCTACGGCTCCAATGATGATGTATTTCAAACTCTTAATTTAATTTCTAATCAAATAAAGGAGTTCGTAAGCAGTGGCCGCGTGACCTTGGTCATATAATTAAATGAGAGTAATTATAAAGCGGCTGTCAAAGCCAAAATAATCATGCTAAACAAACAGCCAGAAAAGAGCTTAGTGTATAATTTCGACAATCCAACCGCGCAAAACGACATAAACTATTCGTCGGAAATGACGATGTTTTGTCTTCGAGATAACAGGGTGTTAACAGCGTGATAACAGTATGATAACAGTATGCTCAGCATATGCCGATATGGTTATCACCCTGTTTACACATAGTGTATTAATGGTAATGATATTCTTTACATGTAAAAGGCTCCACCATAGTACATAACAGGCTGAAAGCCTGGCCGTATTGTCCTCTATGAAAAAACATACGTTTTGGAGAAGAATCCTGTGCACGGTTACGCCGTACAGAGTCGGTAGCTATTCGGAGATTTGTTTTGAAGTGTTTCGGAAGATTGATGGTGATCGGGGCGACCCGATAGATTAGTCCCAGAAATATTAGAACAGATCTGCGTCGTTTAGCGGCCCAAGCCTGCGGGAAAGTCGCTCAAGCCTGCCTCTACCCGATCAGGTAAGCTAAGCCATGAGTGACCGGATCGGTAAGGTGCCTCACTTTCTTTACCCGGAACAGGTTTTCAATCAGATCGCGGGCCACTTTATACTCATCATGGATCGGGCAGGGATGCAGCGCGTTGCACTGACTTAAACCCAGGCCGCATTCCTTGAAGATCTGCTTACCGTCTATGGTCTCAACAATGCCAATGATTGGCTGTTCCTGCTGCTGTTCATTGATATAAAATCCTCCTGATGGTCCCTTCATACTGTTAATTAGCCCTTGCCGGGCCAGTGTCTGCAGGATCTTGCCCACAGTGTGCTCGCTTGCATTGATATGCTCAGCCGTTTCTTTGATCCCAGCCTTCTCGCCCAGCGCACTTCGGGAAGACAGGTAGATCACCGCTTTGATGGCTGTTTTACAGGTAAAACTCAACATCCGCTTATCCGTTTAAAAAAGCCTCGCCTTCAGGCGAAAGAAATTCGTGACTCCAGGCGGGGTCAAACGTTAGGGTAATGTTCACCGCATAATCACTGAATGCGGAACTGACGGATTGTTTCACGTCACTCTGAATACTTTCACCCATAGGGCAAAACTGCGTAGTCAGCGTCATGACGATATCAATTTCTTTTCGATCTTCATTGAAGTTGATCCCATAGATCAAACCCAGGTCCACTACATTCAGACCGATCTCCGGGTCGTACACTTCGTACAAACCTACCAGCGCCTGATTACACTGTATGTGATCATTTGTTATTATTTCCATTACTTCTTTGGTTGATGAAACAGGGTTTTAGCCACGTTCCAAACATAAAACACAGCGGAAGCAAGCAAAGAGGCCGCCCCGCTTTTTAATAAAATATCATTCAGTATAATAATCCCGGCCAGGAATAGAAGAAAGCCCAGCAGATAAAGGAGCGCCATGATTTGAAAAAGCCGCTCACTGAATAACTCTTTCGGGGCCGGTGTTTTACCGCCGGCCCGGCTACGATACACTTTATTCCAGACGATAAAGGGTAGGGTCTTAAAGGTCATACCGAAAATGATGGCCGTGATCCAGCCGAAGAAAATACAAAAGCCGTACAACAGCACGATGTTCGCCCGTTCATCTATAGAGATGAAATAAATGACTGCCAGCAAGGCGATCAATGGCAGGAACAATAGGGCGACAGACAGCAAGGAAACCTTCATTTGCTCGTCTACCTGTTTGCGGATCCGTAAACGATAGGCTGTATAACAAAGCCGCCCGAACAACAGGAGGGCGATCAGTACCAGCAAAAACGGAGTATAGTAGAATTGAGAATAAGCCTTTAAGGTCTTCAACACGATAAATCCCAATAGGGCTCCATTGATCAGCGCGTAAACCCACCACAGCGTGGCTTTGCTGGTATATTTGGAGATCAGGAACATAGGGATAAGCCTTGACGCTACACCGATCACCAGGAGCAGGAACCATCCCGCCAGGCCCATGTGTGCGTGCAGCGACAGGTATTCCATGGAATTATCCGGCAACAGCGAACGGCTGAAATTGAATACCAGCAGTAAGCCAAAGAAAACGGTTACGAACAGCCACAGGGAGGCAGTGGCGATAAACCAGGCATGCACATCATTCCGCTTGCTTTCGATGATGCTGGTGACCACATTCAGAAAATAGCAGACGACCGACAAATTGACCAGGACTGCCCCCGTTTGAAGCACCCAGCCGGTGTTGAACTGGTAAAAACCGGTGACCAGAAACGGAATCCCAATGGCTGCAAAAATGAAGGATAGGTAGGCCAGCAGATTACTATCCAGCTTACCTTCTATCAGAACGGGTAGCAACTGATGACTGGCACCCAGGATGATCATGGTGCCCCAGCCAAGGGCCATCAGGTGAGTGATAGCCAGAGTTTGCGGTTGAAAATAATGCTGGTGTACCACTCCGGTATTGATCAGGAGCAACACGCAGGCAAGTAAAAAGGACAGGGCGCCATAGATGTAAAATGGCAATACTACCTGGTAAGAAGTAGTTTTCTGTGATCCGGTATCAGAGGATGGGAACATTAGCTTTTAAAGATCAGCAAATATACTTCCCCTTCACTGATCTCCTTGATGCGGTAGTCGAAATTTCTTTCCTTCAGTTCGGTGAGCAGGAAAACAGGGATCCGTTTGTGATGTACATACAAAGCGGCATCGGGAGCCAACTTCTCTAAAGACTCCAGAATGGTCATCATCGGCATGGGCATTTCTAGATGACGGACATCGATTTGCTGCAGCTTATTTCTATGCTGGCCGATGATCTGTTCCCAGTCATCATGCTCTGACGAGCTCGCTTCTACTTTTATACCGCTCTCTGCATCTGTTTTGCTGAAGTAAGTTTCCACCAGGTCTTTATCGAGCACATCGACATAGGATTGGAAGCCTTGTTTTTCTAAAAGCTTAATCAGCGGTGTAGGCTCAAATGTATTGACGATCTTCAATATTTGCCCTGACTGCAGCTCTTTCACCGTTTTCTGAATCAGCTTCAGCGGATCATCACCGCCAGCAAGCATAGAACGAACATCCAATGTTATAATATGTCCGGCTTCAACATCTTTGATGAACTGCGGCAGAGGCAAATGATCGGGAGCTGCTTCGTCGGGTTCGGGAGCACTATCCACTTCAAAGCCGTAAAGCTTTAGTGTCTCGAAAAAGTCTTCAGGCTTGCAGCCACCAATTTTAGAAGCCATAGAGATACTGGTACGCCCCGCCATCAGCTTTCGCAAAATTGGATTGCGCAGTTTCTTAAAATCCGGACTCAGCGTGACAATAGCTTCCAATGCATCCGGATGGTGCTTCAGCAGGGCCGCTATCTTTGTCTGTGAATTAATTAGCATTTGCAAAATATTGATTGAACTTTTGAACATTTGCGCTAAGCACGTCAGCTATTGGCTTTGCTTCTGCTGCTGTGGCTGCTTTTTTCAGATCATTTACATCTTTCATAATCGGCTCCAGCCATAAATGTAAAGCGTCATGATCAGCGCCTTTCATTTTGCAATCTTTGACTAATCCGCCCAGTTCTTCCTGCATATCTGCCGCAAAAACCTGGTATGATCCGAGGTCTGTATCTTTTTTATTCTGGAATTCGTTAACCAGGGCATTCAGGTTAGCGGCGTGCACCCATGTGCTTTCATCCGACTGCCATTTACTTCCCTTATTCAGTGCTAGTGCGACGGCATGGGCTTCCCCGGTATCTGAATGAGCATCGGCAGCCTCTGTTTGAACGATATCGGTTGATCCTTGTTTCTTCTCACTGGTACAGGCCAGAAACAAAACAACTAATAAACCGGTCAATGTGATCTTAATTTTCATGATGCTATTGTTTTAAATTTTTTGTAAATATTGAAAAATTACAGGATGATCAGATGGTGGTACCTGTTGCGACCGTCATTTCCTTCTTTATCGGGAAGCCGCTTTTAATACCCCTTACCAGTTGATTTTCATCCGATGAGTTGGCTCGTTTCTTTTTCTCCGTTGGTCGGATAATTAGGCGAAGGGACTGATCGTAGGTGATATATTGCCAAACCCAATTGATCAGAATGAAGAGCCTGTTCTTTAAGCCAATGACCGACAAGAGGTGCACTAACATCCAGATGAGCCAGGCAGTAAGTCCCCGGAACTTGATCTTTCCCATCTCAGCGACCGCAAGATTCCTCCCCACAGTGGCCATGCTTCCTTTATCTTGATAAATAAAGGGCTTTAATGGCTGGTGGTTCACCAGACGTTTTAAATTGCCGGCCAGCAGCGCTGCCTGTTGCATTGCCACCGGGGCTACTTGCGGATGACCCTTCGGTTGTTGGTCGGTCATCATACAGGCAATGTCTCCCAGTGCGAAGACATTTGTTGTTCCGGCGACCCGGTTGTAAGTGTCTACGCTGATCCGCTTATTGCCTAATACAGCTGCTGCAGGAATTCCTTCCATAGCCGCACCTTTTACCCCGGCTGCCCATATCAGGCAGCGTGTTTTCAAGGTCGATTCATCGCTTAAATAAACTGTTTCTCCATCATAGTCCTTAACTGCTGTTCCGGTTAAAACCTCTACCCCCAGCTCTTCCAGATAACCTTTTACCCGCGTCGCTGAAGCCGAACTCATGCTGTTGATTAAACCGGCTGCTGCTTCGAGCAGGTAGATTTTCATGGATGTGAAGTTCAGCTCCGGATAATCTTTAGGCAGCAGTTTATTCTTCATTTCTGCAATAGCACCGGCCAGTTCTACCCCGGTCGGTCCGCCACCAACGATCACAATGTTCAGCAATGCCTCCCGGTCGATTTCATTATTGGTAACCAGGGCGTGCTCGTAGTTCTGCAAAAGCGTATTCCGGATTAGTAAAGCTTCAGAGACCGATTTCATCGAATAGCCGTGGTGATTTAGGTTATCATTGCCAAAGAAATTACTCTCAGCGCCATTGGCCAGCACGAGATAATCATAAGGGATGAGCCCAATACTTGTTTCGATCTCATTCCTTTCAGGCAGTACTTTTTTCACCTCCGCTACACGGATGAAGATGTTCTTCTGATCCTGAAATACTTTTCGCAAGGGGAAGCTAATGCTGCTCGGCTCTAGTCCGGCGGTAGCCACCTGGTAGAGTAAAGGCTGAAACTGGTGGTAATTATTCTTATCAAGCAGGACCACCTGGAAGTGTTGCCCCGATAATTTCCGGGCTAATGTTAATCCGGCAAACCCGGCACCTACTACGATTACTCTTTTCTCTTTGACGTCTGTTTCTGGAATGTCCATATTAGATTGGTATAACTATGTTGTTCCTGCTCAGACGAAAAAAGGTGAAAACATTGTGAAAGTAAGAACATGTTGATTTTTTATGTAACCCCGACCATGGGCCTGGGCGTGAAACTGGCGAGCAGCGTTTACTAATGTGGCTGGCGAAAGCACCAGCCACAATGCAATTTTGAAGGTTTGAGCCTTTCAGATATAATGTTTCGTGTCTCAAATCTCAAGTCTAAGATCTCAAGTCTCAGTCAATCTCCTTTTCCATCGCCACCGCTTTCGGAAAGAGGATATTATTTTCCAGGTGAATATGGATATGCAGATCGTCTTCAAATTCCTGGATCATTTTAAAGAGCAGTTGATAACTTGCGCAGGCATCGGATGGAATTGCATAGCCATTGCTCAACACTCTGATCTGGTCAAGGCAGCGTCCAACATGATCGTGCTCTTTTTCCAACTCTTCAATCAGGCTTTCAAGATCTTTTTCTTCTTTTACCAAAGGCTGATTCATGTTTTTGGCAAAGACGATTCTTTTCACATAGGCAAATAATACTTTTTCTTCCTCTTCCATGTGGTCGGCAAGCTCCTCTACGATCTCATTCACCAGTGTCCGAATTTCCAATAACTCCGGATGCTGAGCCCCATGCACCTGTGCCACTTTTATAGCATAAGCATTTAGCTCAGGGGAATATTTGCGCACGTAGCTGTGATGGGTGTTTACAATATAATCAGCCAGGAAGTCGATATTCCAGTCGTTATACGATATATTACTTGCTTTTCCTTCGGTACTCAACTGCAAAAGTTCGGTTTCAATCTTACTGGCGTCAATGTTCTTCTCAGCACATACCTCCTTCAGTGTTTTCTTACCACCGCAGCAAAAATCAATACCGTATTTTTTGAAAACTTCCGCTTTACGCAGATCCTTTACCGCTATTTCACCAATGGTTTCTTTATCTTCTTCACCGCGTTTAGTGATCCGCACATCCCACCATTCGGGTCCTTCCAGCAGATACTGCCAGGTAAAGATATCGCCGCGTTCACCCAGCAGCTGATAATAAACCGGCTTCGGGTCGTGATCGTTATGAATCGTTAAGCTCTCTCCGCCGGCCAGACTGTCAAACACCTGAAAGATGGTCGGGTGTTTTAGCTTAGGTTCGATCAGCGTTACATCAATGAAGTTTTCCTGTACTGTTTCCATGATTTTATATTTTAGTTTTTTTGTTTCTGCTTCAAAGATATAGATAATAAAAGTATTCAAGTACTTTTATACTTCATATATGACATTACGTTGAAAATTCTTCGGGTATGTATTAATTAATGGCTTAGTTGAAGACAACCAACGGGAGAATAAAAAAACTGAGTCTTCTATTTGAGTTAATGAAAAATCAAGGTCTCACTAAATTTTCGCCAGATTGTATAATTATCAAATTGTCCGTAAATTAATGATAACAAAAAAAGCGAAAGTAGCTCAGCTGGTAGAGCACGACCTTCCCAAGGTCGGGGTCGCGGGTTCGAACCCCGTTTTTCGCTCCAAGTTTTGATGACCTTTACTGAATGGTTTACTTTGCTATTTGTCTGCAGCAAATAACAACTCCGCCATCTTTTGGTCGTGCCCGTAAACATCATTTCTGAAATTTAGCAATCCGTCTCTATCTACCCAGGCGGTGAAATAGGTTATGACTACAGGTACAGGGTCCTTTAGTTTAACCCACTTTTCTTTAGATGCATTCATAGCTTTCCTGATATTTTCAGGAGTCCACTCAGGCTGGTTTTTTAAAAGGTAAATGGCTAGCTTTTCGGGTTGCGATATGCGGATACATCCGTGGCTAAACATTCGGCTCTGTTCTTTAAAAAGCGATTTTGTCGGCGTATCGTGAAAATAAATATTGTAGGCATTGGGAAAGATGAATTTAACCTTCCCTAATGAATTGCCTGCACCGGGTTTCTGACGAATAACCGGCAGCCCTCCGCTGAAGCCAATCTGCTCCATATTCTTTGACTGCAAATAGTTTCCATTTCTTCGAATTTCCGGCAGTATTTCATTCTTCACGATACTTGGCGGGATATTCCAATAGGGACAGAAGACCACTTGTTTCAGCATCTCATTGAAAATAATCGTCCGGTTGGCGGCCTTCCCAACAATAATATCCATACTAAATAACCTTTTGGAATCTTCAAATACATGTAATCGAAACTCCGGAATGTTGGCTACAATAAAATTTCCGGGCCGTTCCTTTGGCATCCATCGCATCCTTTCCATATTGATCAACATTTGCTTTATCCTGAAATTGATTGGGATGTTACACATCTCAATAAAAGCTGCATCAATGTTGCCGTGTTGATTGAGCCCATGCCGCTTTTGAAACTGCTTTACCGCAATAGCAAACTCAATATTAAACTTACTTGTGGTATCTTCAGACTGGTAATCCTTTAATGCAATTAGTTTCTTCTTTATTGGCGGGAGAAAGGAAGAGCTATCTCCCATTTTAAGGATTTGATTTTTGGCTAGTTGGATCTCCCGCTGAGGGTCCGCTTGTTCGAGTGAATAATAGTCTTTGAGCTTATCCCTTAATAGTCCGTATTGGCGATTTAAGGGCTCCCAAGTCTCCAGACGTTGACCTTTATTTGATATAAGCGAGTCAAGCAGTTCAATCTCATTAACTTTTTTTCTTGGTATATGCCATTGGAGTTCTTCTGGATTAACCCTTCCGGCATAAGCGTGTTCAACGTATTTAAAGAAGTGTAAGGTTAGCTGGAGTTCCGTATTAACTAGTTGAGTATCGGATTCATGAATAGGCACATCTTCATCAATGAATTTCATGACCATTTTTGACAGACTTGAATCTGAAAGCAAGCTGTCTTTAGAAAATGAGACATAATTTTGCTGAAGGTTCCAGAATGCCCGGGCTTGCTCTGCCAGTCCAGCTTTATTAAACCAGGCGTATTGATAGTTCCTGCTGTTGTAAAAATTCCTTAGCCTAGATGCATTATCATCATCGGCGAGTTCGGACATAATGTAATTCGCCAGCGCCATGCTGTCCAGAAAGAGCTCAGAGTAAGAATTGCTTTTAGTTATGGTTGTATCCCTTTTAATTTCAGCAATAGTGCTGCCTTTTCCTTTGCAGCCTGTTACAAAAAATTGAAGTAAGAATAAGAATATGAGAAGGTAAACCTTTTTCATAGCAAAGGATCAGGGTACTACAATTACTAAGCGAGGTATATGAGGTGAAACGTTTCCAATACTTCGGTAGCAAATTTAACTATCATAAAAGCTAAAGTTATGCTAAAAATACACCGATTAAAATGACTTCCATCACCCGATGCAGCTGCCAATTCGGAGACTAGAAATGCAACCCCAGGACAATTCTGTTCTTCCACTAGCTAGTTTAATTAACGATAGCTACCAATTGAGATGTCTTTTAAAGTTTATGATTGCGGTAAGCATGTGGTTAATAAAGCGCTTTACTCAATATTTATGGATTGAAATAGCCAAATTTGGGTTGCCTTAGCTAATTGAAAAAGATTGCATCCTTTGAATTGAGTATCACATGAACTTGAAACAAACAGTTGCCATTTATAACACAGTACCCAATACTATTTGGTCAATTCTGAACTTTTTACCGGTTTCAATATTTTGCTACAAGTTTGTTGAGCTAACCTATTTGCTGCTTTATTTATCGATCAGCCTCCTAACAGTACTTCTCCCTGGGGCTTTTTTTGGAAGAATTCATTTAAGCGAGAAAATCAGCTTCTACAAAAAGCTGGGTGTACACTGGATTAATAAGTTCACTCAGAACGGTGAAATTATCAATCGGCTGGTAAGGAAAAGGTTCCCCGAATATAGACTGGTTTCCCGTAAGCAACTCGCCATTAGCAAACTTGTAGGTCAAACATACATGTTCGAGAAGTTCCATTTTCTGCTGTTTATATTTTTTTCTCTAATAATGGCTATAGCTCTTGTAATGAATGCGTTTGGGTGGGCGTTAATTATCGCGATAACCAACATCATTTACAATGTATATCCAGGCATGTTGCAGCAATATATCGGACTCAAATTATTGAATTTTCAAAGGAATTAGATGTAAAAGATGTAAGGTTTATTGTGAGGAAGAAATTTACAGATCGCATTGCATTATTATGAGTAGTTTTTTTGGATGGCTCTGTTGATGTATCGGTTTACTGGTCGTAACTTGCCTTGCCTACAGTCTTAAACAACAGAAGCCTTCTTTTCGGAAGGCTTTCTGTTATTAATGTGGCTGCTTACAAATAAATTTCAACAGACTATCGCTAAAATTTCAACTTGTTAAGTGAATCTGGTAATGTTTTTATTTAAAACTTATACCGCACGAAAGCTTCCATTGCTTCATATTCGGCCATGCCGAGCTTGTCATAAGCCCGGGCGGTCTCGCGTGTCCGGTCTTCGGCCCGTACCCAGAACTCGCGGGCATCATCGCCCGGAAACACAGGCCGGTCTTTCTGCGACTGGTGTTTAAAGATGGCAAAGCGCTTGCGTTCAACCTCCTGCGGCGAGAGCGGTACGGCCATCTCGATTTCATGAGTTTCGAATTCGTGCCAGGCGCCGCGGTACATCCACAGCCAGCAATCCTGAATCCAGGGCTCGTCTTTTAAGCGCGCCAGGGCCTGCAGAATGATGTCAAAACAAACCTTGTGCGTGCCATGGGGATCGGCAAAGTCACCCGCGGCAAAGATCTGGTGGGGCTTGACCTTTTGCAGCAGGTCTACCGTCATCTGGATATCGGTTTCGCTGACCGGGTTTTTCTGGCTTTTCCCTTTTTCGTAAAAAGGCAGGGCCATGAAGTGGATCCGCTCATCGCACAGGCCGGCATAGCGGGCTCCGCTGATGGCTTCGCCCTTGCGGATCAGGCCCTTGACCGTTTGAATCTCTTTGGTGTCGATCTGGTTGGGCTGCTTGCTTTCGATAAAGGAGCGCATGCCGGCGTACAGCTCTTTTAGTTTGGTGGTGTCCAGGTCAATGGCCTCACTGAAATCGGTCACGAACTCGACAAAGCGTAACACCTCGTCGTCCCAGACAGCCGTATTGCCGGAGGTCTGGTAGGCCACATGCACTTCGTGCCCCTGGTCGACCAGGCGAATAAAGGTGCCCCCCATCGAGATGACGTCATCGTCCGGGTGCGGCGAAAAGATGATCACCCGCTTGTGATCCGGCAGGGCACGTTCAGGACGCTGGCTATCGTCGGCGTGAGCCTTGCCGCCCGGCCAGCCGGTGATGGTGTGCTGCACCTTATTGAATATATGAATGTTGATTTGGTAAACGGGACCTTTCTCGGTGGCCAGTTCGGCCATGCCATGGTTGTTGTAATCTTCTTCGGTCAGTTTCAGGATGGGCTTATTCAGGTAATTGGAGAGCCAGATGACCGCCTTTTTGATCAGCGGATCGGTCCAGGTGCAGTCCTTGACCAGCCATGGGGTATCAAATCGCGTCAGTTCGGAAGCGGCATCCTGATCCAGCACAAACTCCACGCTTTCCGACAACTGCAGGTAGGTGGCCGGTACGTCCGAAGAGATCTCCCCTTCCACTGCCTTTTTGATGATGGTTGCTTTCTTGGCATTCCAGGCCATCAGGATGATCTGCCGTGCCTTGAAAATGGTGCCGATGCCCATGGTGATGGCCTTGGTCGGCACGTTGGCTTTACCGCCAAAGTCGCGCGAGGCATCCCGCCGGGTCAGGTCGTCCAGGGTCACCAGGCGGGTGCCCGAGTTGGGCGCCGAGCCGGGTTCGTTAAAGCCGATGTGTCCGGTACGGCCAATCCCCAGGATCTGCAGATCCAGCCCTCCGTAGGAAGTGATCTTCTTTTCATAGTCGAGGCAGTAAGCCGGGATGTCTTCCAGCTTCAAAGTGCCGTCCGGAATATGGACGTTGGCCATATCGATATCAATATGGTTGAACAGGTTTTCCTTCATGAAGGTCACGTAGCTCTGCGGCGAGTTGGGCCGCATCGGAAAGTATTCGTCCAGGTTGAAGGTCACCACGTTACGAAAACTTAAGCCTTCTTCGCGGTGCAGGCGAACCAATTCCTCGTACATCCCGATGGGCGTGACCCCGGTAGCCAGGCCCAGCACGGCATTTTCACCGGCTGCTTGTTTGCGAATGATCAGATCGGCAATGCGCCGGGCCACCCGGCGGGCGGCAATGTGCTGATCGGGAAAAACGGTTACAGGTAATTTCTCAAAGCGGGTTTCTTCCAGCAGATTTAAACGGGCCATATCAAATTAGGGTATTATAATAAATAATTAAAAACATCTTAAAATTTAATCAGTCACTCCAAAATAATCAGCTTTGCAAGCAGTGAGGTTTTTCCTGAAGGGTTTTCCATAAAAACTCCCCGAATAAAGTATTAGCCCACGCGAACCATGCCCGGGTAAACTTTTTAGGATCGTCTTTATGAAAGGATTCATGCATAAAACCAGTGCCTCCATGAACATTCTTAAGAGTTTGGATGCACGACTTTATTTCTTCGTCATTACTACTGGTTAAACCACGCGTAGTTATTCCGATGGGCCATATTAGGTCTAAGCCGGTATGAGGACTTCCAAGGCCGTCAGCGGCTTTTCCTTTAAAATAGAATGGGTTATTCTGAGAAAGAACCAGTTTCCGAGTATTTATATAAACAGGGTCTATGTTCTGAACAGCATCCAGATAAGGAAGAGATAGCAGACTGGGAATGTTAGCATCGTCCATCAAACTGAAACTTCCGTAACCATTCACCTCGAAAGCATATACCTTACCGAAATCCTGGTGGTTGATGATACCGTACTTTGCTATGGCCTGATCTACCTCTTGCGCCAATGCGCTCAATTCGCTCGCTAGTTCTTCATCCCGGGAAATTTCCCTAATCATTATAGAAGCCTGCTTAAGGCTTACTACAGCAAATAAGTTTGATGGAATTAGAAACGGAAAAATTGCAGCATCGTCACTCGGCCTGAAAATAGAACAGATAAGACCCACAGGCTTTACAGGATAACCATAGCCTGCAAGTGGAACTCCATCCGTTGCCCATGCCGTAGTCCGCTGGAATTTATATGGCCCCTGGTTCGTTTTACGCTGTTGCTCTATAAACACCTTTAGAGTGCTTGCAATGGCATCTTTCCATTTGCTATCAAAAGGTGCAGTATCGCCAGTTAGTTTCCAGTAATGGTATGCCAGCCTTATGGGATAACATAATGAATCAATTTCCCACTTCCGTTCATGAATGCCCGGTTTCATTTCAGTAAGATCAGACTTCCATTCGCCAACCTTATTTTCATCGTTGTAGAATGCGTTAGCATATGGATCTTTAAGAATGCATTTTGTCTGCCGGTTAATCACTCCGGCTATCAGCTGCTGAAGTGGTTTATCTGACTTGACAAGGCTGAGATAGGGCCATACCTGCGCAGTGCTATCCCGTAGCCACATGGCATCAATGTCGCCGGTTATTACATACGTATCCGGACGACCGTTTTTCATACTGAAAGTAACAGTGGTATCGAGCGTATTAGGGAAACAGTTTTCGAAAAGCCATGTAAGCTCTTGATCCTTTACTTTAGATCTGAATTGTGCTATTGCTTTATCAACTGACTTACTCTGAAACTTCCGTGCAGCTTTAGCCACCCTAACAACCGGAAATTCCGGAGAGGCAGCGAAGGATAATTGGTCTATAAAAAGCCCTGCGCTTAATAAGCCTGCACTTTGAATAAATCTTCTTCTCTTCATTTATAAAACTTTACTAAACTCCTAATTCAGTAACACTTAAAGCCGGCTTTATCCTTGTGGCATCCACTGGAGCAACTTTATGCCCCGCAACAGCATAATATAGAATGTACACATAGCATGGTAACATGCTCCAGAAAAAGGCTGATTGAGGACTCATTGTAGTTTCCAAATAAGCATACACCTGGGGCAGGATGGCTCCGCCAGCAATACCCATAATCAGCAATGCTGATCCGATCTTGGTAAATTTGCCTAAACCTTTAATGGCCATTGGAAATATCGCTGGCCACATCAATGAATTTGCAAGACCCAACAAGGCAATGAATGCGACACTAACAAATCCGGTAGTAAAAAAGGCCGCAATAGTAAACGCTATGCCTACCATGGCACAAATCATTAAGGCAGTTTCCTGCTTGATGTACTTTGGAATTGCAATTATTCCAATTATATAGCCAACAACCATGGATACCAGGGTATAAGAGGTAAAAATCTTGGTCTGATCAAGACTCATTCCTAAAGATTTACCATAGGTGCCGATCACATCACCTGCCATCACTTCAACGCCAACATAAAGGAACAAGCAGACAACGCCGAGAGTAAGATTGCGATACTGGAAAACGTTTGCTTTAGAAGCTACCTTATTGCCGCTTTCATCAATATGGTCTTCATCGGTGTTAATCTCTGGTAATGAAGAAAAACGTATCATAACGGCTAAAAGGATCAGTACCGCAGCCATTATAACGTACGGAAGTATTACCCGATTTGCTAGTGCATCCAACAGCACAGCTTTTTCTGCCGGATCTGTAATTACAAGGACCTGGTCTTCTATGGCCTGAGCACCTTTCAATACTAGGGCGCTTAAAATAAGCGGACTTAACACCCCGGCAACTTTATTGCAAATTCCCATTATGCTGATCCGTTGGGCAGCGCTTTCTATAGGTCCCAACACAGAAATATAAGGATTGGTAGCGGTTTGCAATAATGCAAGACCCATTCCCTGAATGAACAGTCCGGTAAGGAACAGCCCAAATTCTCTGGAGTTAGCCGCCGGGATAAATACCAACGCCCCGACAGCCATAATGAATAGCCCAAGCGACATTCCATTTTTGAACCCGGTGGCCTTCAGAATATATGAGGAAGGAATTGCCAGGAAAAAGTAAGCCATGTAGAATGCAAAAGTCACCAGCAGAGCTTGTGATGTTGTAAGCTCACACGCTAATTGTAAAAATGGGATGAGTGTACCATTCAGCCAGGTTACAAAACCAAAGATAAAAAACAAGACCCCCATAATGATAATAGGATAAAGACTTGTTTTTTGATTTGCAGCTCTTGCTGCACCGGAGCTTGAAAAGGAAGTATTTGCCATTATGCCTAGTAAATAAGGTTAAAGATTAAGATTAGGTTATTTTTCAAAAACCACAGGTTGCGATGACGTTTTACCGATTTGCTGTCCGTTCTTAAATGCTGCCGCTTTAATAGTTGCACTGCGGCGAACTTCAAACGGTTTCTTATATTGCCTTGAGGTCGAAGTTGGTTCAGATCCATCAATTGTATAGAAAATTTGAGGATCGTGAGAGTCGGTTGATAAAGTAACCGTAGCCTTTGACATGGCGGACTCAATAACAATGTTTTGTCTTACATTGTAGGCGCTTTTAGAGTAATTTATTCCTTTTGCTGCATAACGGGCATATTGATCTTCCATTCTCCATTTGAAGTTATTCCAGTCCTTTTGTTCGGGCTGTGTCCAGGCAACTTCGGCTAACGCAGCCATTCTCGGCATCATCATATATTCAGCCTTCTGTGGCGTTGGAATGTATTCAGTCCATAAATTGGCTTGCACACCCTTGATATATTTTGATTCCTCTGCACTTAATTCTTCAGGTGTTGGATCATAAGAATAGACCTTCTCTAACGTAGTGTACCCCCCGATAGCTAAAGGTTCCTGACTTGCCTTACCCTGCAGATGATCGAAGTACAGATGCGAGTTAGGGCTCATCACTACTTCATGATGCTGTTTTGCAGCAGCAATACCACCTTCTGTTCCCCGCCATGACATAACCGCTGCTTTTGGTGCAAGTCCGCCTTCCAAAATTTCATCCCATCCAATAATGCGCTTGTTTTTAGTTAACAGAAAGTTTTCGATCCGCTTGATAAAGTAGCTCTGCAGCTCATGCTCATCCTTTAAACCTTCTGCTTTTATACGAGCCTGGCATTTAGGACATGCTTTCCAGCGTACTTTTGGACTTTCATCACCGCCTATGTGAATAATGGGGCTCGGGAATAGTTCAACAACCTCTGACAGCACATTTTCCAGAAATTTGAAAGTCTCTTCATTTCCTGCACAGTATACATCGTCCAAAACACCCCAGATTTTTCCGACCTTAAACGGTCCTCCGGTGCACGATAGTTCCGGGTAGGATGCCAAAGCAGCTACGGCATGGCCGGGCATTTCAATTTCTGGAACTACGTTTATATAACGGTCTTTTGCATAAGCTACTACATCACGAATTTGCGCCTGAGTATAAAAACCACCGTAGCGCACCGAATCATACTGCGGATTATTACTGTATGCACCTATTAAAGTACCTTCACGCCAGGCACCTGTTTTGGTCAGGTTTGGATATTTTTTGATCTCAATCCGCCAGCCCTGATCTTCTGTTAAATGCCAGTGAAAACTATTCATTTTATGCATCGCCAGATAATCAATAAATTGCTTCACAAAATCAACGGGATAAAAATGCCTGCCTACGTCCAGCATCATTCCACGCCAGCCGTACCTTGGCTTATCTGCTATAGTCACTGCGGGAATGGAAACTTGATTTTGCGCTATACCTGCTGACCCTTTAACCGGCAGGAGCTGGTAGATCGTTTGCATTCCATAAAAAAGACCCTGGGCCGTGTTAGCCTTCAAAACGACTTTTTGCGGATCTGACAGAAGCAAATAACCTTCCGTTAGAAGGCTATCAGGAGCACCCTTTAATGTTAATAGTATTGAGTTCTTAGAATCCGCCGAACCTGTTTTTACCTTCAGGGAATAGCCTGTCACTGATTTTACATGCTCAGCAAGCGTTATAGCGATTCGCTTGAGCTCGGGATTTTTGGGATCAATGTAAATACGTGTTCCAGGTTGGATTACAAAACTTCCTTCAGCCTCCGTTACCCGCAACGGCTGTGGGATTATCGAAACCTTCCGTTGGGAAACGGGGGTTATATCCTGAGCATTCGTCCGAACAGCATGGAGAGCGAGAAAACAAATCAATAATAATAGGTGGTTTCTTTTCATGATTATATATTTACGATTGATGTTGGTCGAAAATTAGAGTGCCAAAGAATTGGGGAAGATGAAAATCAGGTTCTTCAGAATCGATGTTGTTCCAAACCAGGAAATGAGCTTCAGCGAGATCGTCACCACACTTATAGAAATTGGCTTTAAATACTTTTCCATAAACATTGGTAAGGTGATGGAAACAAAACACCGCTACTGGTAAGATAAGGCATAGTTCCCAATAATATTTTTGATCCTTGGAAAGTTGAGGTGCCGCTTTCAGGTATTTTATCTGATGGATCACTTCCAGGGGCAGCATTTTACGGTCTTCCCGCCCCGTTCCAAAGCTTGCGAGGCAAACACCCTCGCTATTAAATTCAAAGTTGTAGTAACTATCGTCACCCTCAAGTGCGATGAAAAACTCGACGCAGCTATCCCGGTAAACCGGTTCATTTGTTTTTGTATAAACAGCTCTTACCTCTTTTTCAGTAACATAATATTTGAGGAAGATCGAATTACCGGAATGGGCTATAGAAAACCGTACTATTGGCTTGTCACTATACTCTCTCCATGGAGCTATGGCGATGTCCTCCCCTGTTTTATGATCAAGAAAATTTGAGACTTGCATTAATGAAGCAGGTGTGTCTTTTAGAGAAAAGTAAGGAACCTGCAGTATTTTCATAAGCTATCCGGCGATGTTTGCTAAGGTTTTATTAATGAGCTAATTGAATATCTGCATTAAAGGCACTAATAACAATGGCACAGACTGTGTGCGCACACAATAATAAATATATTTATCCAAATAGTTGGCATAAAATGTAATTTAATCCGCTATTAAGAAAAGTATTCAAGATTTTCATTAGTTACAATATCCAGCGGCAGAAATTTGACCTTAGAAACTGTCTTCTTAAAAACCAGGTGATCGGTAAGCTGGCTAATTCCCCAGTATCCCTGACCTTCAGGATTTTGATTGATCAAAAAGTTAACAATGCCTTTTCTAAGATATTTTATATTAGGAGGAATAAGGTCATAACCAATTAATTTTAGATGACCAACTTGTGCCGTTTCTAAAAGTTCAGCTATTTTATATGCTTTCGAGGTAGTAACATAAATTGCCGCCAGCTCCGGATTATCCTTCACTAGTTCCATAAAAAGCTTTCTGAAGGAACTGGTGTTTGCGGTGCTCAACTCGGCCCTTATGATCTTGAATTTTTTTGTTAAATTGTTTGTTTTGAAATAATCCCGGAAGCCTTCCTCTTTTTTCTGAAGATGAGCCGAGTTACTAATTTCTTCATCAAAATGTGCAACCAAAACTGTACACGGAGCCGACTGACCGTAGCTTACCAACTTTCCTGCTAACAGTCCGCTTTGATAGGAATCCTGTCCGATAAAGCTAAGTGGGCTGTAGTCTTCAATCTGCGTATTAAATAAAATGAAGGGGATATTCTTCTTATTCCATTCCTCGAAGAATGGTAAAGCTTCACGATAAAAAATTGGGGCAACCAGTATTCCGGCAGGATTAGAAGCAGTTACCTCAACAGCCTTTTGAACAAATGACTCAGGTTGATATGAATTGAAGAGAAATTTTTGAACTCTTATACCATATTGGCCAACCTCTTTTTCTGCCTTTTCTATTCCAACCTTAGGTGCCAGCCAATAGGAATCAAAGAATGGGTCGGGTATAAGAGCGGAAAGCGTATGAATTTTGTTAGCACCCAGGGCTCTTGCGATCATGTTTGGCTGATAATCAAGATCCTCAATTATCTGCAACACCCGTTCACGCACCTCTACTGCCACATTACCCCGGTTATGAATGACCCGATCTACGGTGCCGGTAGAAACCCTGGCTTTTTCGGCAATATCTTTAATGCGTATGATTTTATCTGACATGGATAACAAATTGGATTCTGCTAGTGTGTGCGGACACAATTTATAAATTGTTTTTAAATTAAGCTTCGTTTATAAAAATTAATCAAGCATTAAGATTTCAGATCCAATTGATGATTACCCGGCAGTGGAAATGCGGAATCAAAAGAGCTCAGCAGCCTCATATAGGACGAAATATCTAAAAGAACTTAGATAAAAAACCCCGGCAATAAATACCGCCAGGTAGAATCAGCCGTCATCTTATATCTACAGCCGGAGAGACCGGGTGATCCGCTTTGAATTCTAAGCCAAACATGATAGCTATTGTTTGGGCAAGTTGCTGCTGATAAAGTTGCATATCCTGTTTTACCTCACCTTTGGCAATAATCTCCGGACCTATTACAGCAAACCAAGTTTCACTTGCGCCAGAGATGTTACTGCCATGATCGGTCCACTGACTTTTGTTCTTATCTCCTCGTCCATGATCGACACTAATCAACATGGCCGTTTTGTTTTTGTAATTTGGGGTCTTCTGAATATAGCTCCAAATATCAGCCAACCATTTATCCACCTGGTGTGCGGCATCGAGATAAGACTTGTATTGCCCTGCATGAGCCCACTCATCGGTTTCACCGTAAGCTATGTAGAGAACTTTAGGATGTTTAGTCCGCATGTACTCCATCGCTGCATTATGAGTAAAAACATCCAGGCACTCCGCCTCACCCCACGGCTTATAGCTGTCGGCAAGCATTTTATTGAGGAGTTGTTCCCGCCTGGTGGGAGATTTCCCTCCTGTTGGGTCAAAAGCTGAAACAACTGGAAACCCGGCTCTCTCTTCATTTAAGATGCGGTCAAACGCATTCCACGCACCAAATGCTGCTATCTTGTTCTTAAATTTAGGACGCCCATGTAAAAACTCCAATACTGTGAGATGTGGATTACTTTTATAACTGTTTGAATTTATCTTAGGATCTGCATAACCGGTAAAAAGCTCGCTATATCCTGGATAGGAAAACCAATGCGGATTTGCATTATTAACCCTATTGTTAAACTGGCGATTGCCGTAGATCTGCCCGCTTTTTGCAACAGTTTCCCAAAGAAAAGGAAGTAATTTTCTTCTGCTCTCATCAGGAGATGCTGCTCCGTATTTTTGATAGATGTAACTGCTGTCGCCCTGGTTGTATTTCTTTTCATCAACAATAACCGAATCCATACCTTTAAATACTTCCTGCCACCGTAAACCATCCGTAGTGATAATGATGAGATTTTCAATCTTGTTCTGTGCCCGAACCTCAGATACGTGAATTAAGAATAATAGTAAGACGAGATAATACTTTGATTGTGTCATTTGCTCAGATTAATGTTAAGGTTTTTTCCATTAATAAGTTTTCGAACTAATATAGATAAGTTTTCGAACTATGGTCAATTAACATACTCCAAGATTTTGCTGGCCGATTTAAAGAAATCACAAACTCTGTGCGCGCACACATTATTCAAGTTTTTTCCAGCTCGCTTGAAAATTTATAGATATGTTTGAATCAGGAACGAGGTCAATCTAAAGACCTAAGAAATTAATCCTAATGCGATATGAAATTAAATTCTAAGACCCTCATTTTTTCTATTCTTCTCTTTATAGCTATGCCTTCTTTTTCTCAAAAGACCGAGTCCTCCAAAATGGACTGGTTTGAAGATGCCCGGCTTGGCATATTCGTTCACTGGGGAATTTATAGTGTCAACGGCATTCCTGAATCATGGGCTTTTTTCAATAATTACATTAGCCATGACGATTACATGAAACAGTTAAACGGTTTTACAGCTAAGAATTATAATCCGGAAGAGTGGGCGCAACTGATCAAAGAGAGTGGTGCTGGATATGCAGTGATCACTTCAAGACATCATGACGGTGTTTCTTTATGGGACAGCAAAATGGGAGGCATCAACACGAAACAACATACGCCGGCAAAAAGCGATGTATTGACGCCTTTCGTTAAGGCTTTACGTCAGCAAAAGCTAAAGACCGGGATCTATTACTCACTTCCGGATTGGAGTCATTCTGACTATGACGTTTTTACCAAGATTAAAAAACGCTATGACATTACAGCTGAGCCCAAACGATGGAACAGATATTTAAATTATTACCAGGGTCAGCTTAAAGAACTTTCCAGTCGTTACAATCCTGATCTCTACTGGTTTGACGGTGATTGGGAACACAGCGCTGAAGAATGGCAGGCCCCTGAGGTACAAAAGCTGCTGCAGAAATATAATAAGGATGTTATTGTTAATTCTCGTCTGAAAGGTTATGGAGACTATTCTACCCCCGAACAGGGAGTTCCGGTTGTTAAACCGGCAGATAAATATTGGGAGCTCTGTTTAACAATGAATGATTCATGGGGATATCAGCAACATGACCGTAATTACAAGACGCCAAACCAGATCATCCGGATATTTATTGACTGCATCAGCAACGGGGGAAACTTATTGTTAGACATTGGGCCGAAGCCTGATGGTACTATTCCCGATGAACAAGTGAACATACTAAAAGAACTAGGGCGGTGGAACAAAAAACATGCGGAGGCCGTTTTTGGAACCAGAGCTGGGATCGCACAAAATAATTTCCACGGGAAAACTACGGTGAGCGCAGATGGCAAGACGATCTATCTTTTTGTTGAGACCGTACCTTCAGGCCCTGTCCAGATTAAAAACTTACAATCATCTCCAAAATCAGTAAAGGTAATTGGCAGCAATAGAAAGCTCGATTATAAAAGTGATAAAGAGATGGGTATCATCAGTATCGATATTCGCACGGAAGATCTGGATACGGTAGCAACCGTTATCGCACTTCAGTTTGATCAGCCAGCCAAATTTTCTGCTGAGCAACCCACTTTTGCCAATTACAATCAGCTCCTTAAAGATGCCGTGAAAGAATCCGGAAATCCTCCGGCAACACAAATGGTCTATGCATTAGCAGATGACCTATCTGCGGGCAGAAACCCCTTGCACAAGAATTTGATACCCGCGATTGACAAAGCATCCGCAAAAGAGAAAAAGGTACTTGAGCAATTAAACCGCTGGACTGTAAAACATAGTGAAGCAATTGATGAAAGCTTGAAGGCACTTCCGCATGGCTACTACACCGGTCCAAGCACTTTGTCGGCAGACAGGCAAACACTTTACTTATTCGTAGATGGCAAACCAACTGGCCCCATAGCCATCAAAGGGATAAAAAACAAGATTCAGAGGGTTAGGATTGCAGGGAATGGAACATTGTTACCACATCAAATTTTAAATAAGCAATACTGGAGTGAGATTCCCGGCACTTTGTATATCGACATTCCGGAAGATCAGCTAGACCCGGTTATGACGGTCATTGCAGTCCTTCTGGATAAGCCTCTTGATCTTTTTGAGGAAGAAGTTAAACCGATTGAAAGTAACTAATAAAATTCGATACCAAGACAATATAGTTAGTTGGCAACGAAACGAAACCCAGTATTTTCTAACCCCCAGTTGGACGAGGATTCATTTCGAAGTAACCCGGTAGCCTTTCTTTCCAGCTACCTGGGTTAGCGGGTGATACTCTTTACCTTTTATATTGCTTCCCGGACCCTAAGAATGTTGCCAACGGGCTCCAGACGTCCACTCCCATCATTAGAAGCGTTATTTGGGATTCTCTTTATTTTGATACTTGTTTATCTTTGATAAAAACAGGAATCTCTTCCAAACTAACTTTAACCTGATAACTTCTTCCTCCTTTCCATCTTTTATTCTTATAGACCCATCTCCCCGGAGGCAACACAATTGTCCTTTCATTTTTTTCCGAAATCACAGGAGCTACCAATATATCATCGCCAAGCATAAATTCGTCAGTTATCTTCTCATAGCCTCGGTTCGGATAATTATATTCTAATGATCGTAATGCTGGTTCACCATGCTCGGCCGCCCGGCGCAGCACATTCATAATTCGCGGCATCATTTTTTGTCGTAAGGCCACAGCTTCCTGAATAGCATTTAAGTGCAATGAATCTAAGATACGCCAGGGTGCTACAGAAAACTGCATCATCGGCATCATTGCATGCACCTGTGCCGACCGCACCACGAGCTTTTGATTGATTATTGCACCCGGCACAAAGGAATCGATTTGCCCACCGCCAATCATGTCGGGGCATGTAAAGGTATGACCTAACAATTGTTGTGCAATGGTATTTGGAACAAGCATTTGCAAATCGTGCCAATCATGGCTTTTATCGCCCAGGCGTTGTACCAAAGGCTGACCAGCCATCTTCCACATAGCACGGTATTCATTTAGCGGAAATGATAAACCGACCTCAGCCCAGTCTTCTGAATGATCATTAGGCGCTGCTTCCTGATAAGAAAGCAAATTTTTATTGTCGTAGAAATAAGAATCTCCGGCATCAAATTTATAACCGTCCACCCCATATTCTTTTTGGAGGAATTTCAACTTGCTGATAAGCCATTCTTTAGTGTCCGGATTTGTTAAATCAAGGCAAGCAGAATAGCCGTTCCACCACTCAATCAATAGAGGTTTCTTTGCATCTTTCCAAACCTTCTTGTCATCTGATTCATTATTCATTAGCAACAACTTTCTTTTTTGAAGTTCCCTGAAAACTTCGCTGTCGGGTGAGATGAAGGGACTGATCCAGAGCATTACTTTAAACCCTTTCGCCTGTAATGCCGCGATAGTTTTCTTGGGGTCGGGAAATTTATCCTTATTAAAATCGAACTCACCGTAATAGTTACTCCAGTTGTCATCGATCATTAATACACCGGCCGGAAAACCATTCTTCAGTACATTATCTGCATACAATAGTACGTCTTCATGATTTGGGTTGTACTGCAGTTCGATCCATAAATTATATTGAGGAGCGGTTACTAATAAGGAGTCTGGCCAATGGCCAGAGCTGGGAAAGAATCGCTTCGATACAAAACGGTATGAACTGGCAATACTATTACCAGCCTTGCCTAGCAGGATTTTTTCCTTTTGCGATATCACCACCAGGGAATCGTTTTTAAATTGATAGCGAAACGGTTCATCTGACCAAATCCATCGTCCTTTACTAGAAATAAGCATTGGCGAAGATTGATTGCCGGATGCGTCGCCATAGAGGTTATAGGTGAAATTGCTTTTACTATCGAAGGGCATTTTATACCCGTATTGACCTGCCCCGCCCCACCAATTTTCTCCTGATAGCAGCTGTAGCTTAACTGTTTGTTGGGCTTCGGCATTAAATCGCACACTGCATTGTAAAATCAATAAGAGGAGCGAGAAGAGTACTTTTTTAGAGAATAGCATTCTGTTAAATTAGAGAGGTGAGAATACGCTATGACTCCATTGACTCATAAGCATATATTGATATTCAAATATTTGCATGGTTGATAATAGCGGTTAGCCAGCCAGGCATTTTAATTATTCATCCGCTAGCGGAACGCTTTTCCCACTTTTTTTAAAAGATGGCATTGGTGATTTCCATCTCCGCAACTGATCAGAAAGCAAACTTGAAAGCATCGTTACCGTTTCAGGATATTTAGCAGCCAGATCGACGTGTTCGCCAATATCCTCTTCCAGGTTATACAGTTCTGAGGTTCCCGAACGCATATTATAAATAAGTTTCCAAGCACCCCGTCGTATGGCCGATCTGAAGTTGATACCCGGCCCATCTGGTGTAGTCCATTTATTTGGGCTATGCCAAATCAAAATTCTGCTGGTATCTGTATAAAGTGGGTTTTTCAGAATAGGCAAAAAGCTTTGCCCGTCTATTGACTGCACTGTTTTATACTTCTTTACCTTCGCCATCTCTAAGATAGTTGGAAAAAAATCTTCAATAATTACAGGTTGTATGGCGACAGAACCCGGTTTAACTACACCCGGCCATTTAACCAGCATAGGTTCGCGAATACCGCCTTCGTATACCGAGCCCTTGCCCGCCTTAAGCGGCAAATTTTGGGTATGCGACTCGCCGCCCCGATTCCCGGGAGTACTTAATCCCCCATTATCGCTCATAAAAATAATGATGGTATTTTTCTCAACGCCCTTAGCTTTCAGGTAATCCAATATATCGCCCAGGCTTTTGTCCATTCCCTCAAGCAAGGATGCGTAACCTGCCTCGATATCTTCCAAACCAGCATCCAGGTATTTTTGAATAAAGCGTTTATCTGCCTGGATGGGAACGTGAACGGCGTAATGTGCCATGTTCAAATAAAATGGTTGTTTGTTTTTAATCGGATTTTCCAAAGTTTTCAAAGCTTCAAGAGTTAGGGCTTCGCTCAAAAAAATATCGCTTCCATGGTACTCCTGTAGGTCGGGCACAGCCTGCAATCCAGCTTTACCGGATATGTTGCCATAATTCTCTAGCCCTAAATAGCTTTGCGGATGGCCAGCACAATGGCCCGCAATATTGACCATAAAGCCAAGATTATAAGGATTAGCTCCAGGCGTTCCGGCCGGACCCCAATGTGCTTTGCCAACGTGTACCGTAAAATATCCGGCATCTTTTAACACCTTCGGATAGGGCGTGGCATAAACAGTATGGTCAATACCTGCTACCGGACTTAAACCATTATGGTTCCATTTTGGCGGATTCAACTGCGTGTCGGCATTATCGGTTGGGCTATTTCCTTGGGGCGAAGTCCAGTTGGTCACACCATGATGGGCCGCGTTCATGCCCGTAAGCATACTGGTGCGCGTGGGTGTACAAACAGGCGTCGCGTACGCGTTGGTAAATTTCATACCCTCTTTTGCAAGACGCTCCATATTGGGTGTATGGTACCGCTTGTTTAACTCGGTAACCTGGTCTCCAAACGGAACGGAAGTATCCTGCCAGCCCATATCGTCAACCATAAAAATGATAATGTTTGGTTTTTGCTGGCCGATGACCCGAAACGCCAGAAGCAAGATTAAAATAGTTAATAGTTTACTTTTCATTCCTTGGTCTTATTTAATTGGCAGATTTGTGGTGTATTTCTATTGCAGTGCCAAGCCGGTGGTTACACCGTCGGCAAGAGTAGTCCACCCGTTTCATTTTAAGAGTAACCCACATTGACGTATATGCTCATGCTCATAAAAAGTTGGCTCGCACCCACCTTTGCTATTTTTTTTCCAACGCATGGCTTTAGAACAGATTGCATGACCGGTCAATAAATGCCGGCGACAAACCAACGTTCCATCACCAGTTTACATTAGCGGCCTTTTCATAGCCTTCTTTTGAAAGCGCAAGGTTTTTTCCCTCCGTAAGTGTTATTAAAGCACGAACAAAAAATTGTTACTCAGAAGATCGTCAATAGAATTATTGAATTCCTGCCAGCCTGTGGGAGTTGCCATTTAAGCCTCTTTTCAAATTTTAGGTCGCGGTATGATATTAACTTACTTTGCAAAGTGGTCACTGCTTGCTAGTGCCAATAGGAAAATCAAGCAAACCAAATCGTTAATTTTCCGGTAACGAGAATGCAACATAAGCATCTCCAGATTTGCCTCCTTCCCATTTTGATCCGCCGCAGGCTATTACCACATATTGTTTCCCGTCGATTGAATAAACCGCAGGTGTTGCAACTCCAGGCGCGGGCAGATCAACTTCGAGCAGAATCTTACCATTTTTACTATTTATCGCCCTGAATTTTCCATCAGCACTAGCTCCAATAAATATAAGCCCTCCTGCTGTAACCACCGGCCCGCCATAATTTTCCCGGCCAGTTGGCGGAACTCCTTTTTTCTTCAGTTCTTCGAATTCACCTAAAGGAATTCTCCATTCATAGCTGCCTGTACTCAAATTTATAGCGTTTAATGTTCCCCATGGTGGACTTATAGCAGGATATCCTTCTTTCGTTAAGAATTTATTGTATCCCGTAAAAGTATAAGCTGGTTTAGGGTCCTTTTTGGATGTTACCTTCATATCTGAAGGCCCCTTATATGGCTTTGCCTGTTCTGACTTAAGGTTAAGAACAAATGATCCAATTGCTTTTTTTTCCTCCGCTGTTAAATGGTTGAATCCAGGCATCATCCGTCGTCCGGTTGAAAGCAGTTCATTGAACTGAATCAAATTATATTTCTTACCCGCCCCTACAATAGAGGGATAGTCACCTGCTCCTAAGCGTTCAGGTCCGTGACACCCCATGCAATGTTTACTATATAAACTAGCACCTGCCTCCAAATTGCTTCTAATTCCCGTCTTCTGTTGTTCCTCTTCTACCAGATTTAGTACCCAGGCCATTTCATTTGCATTGACATACAAGATGTTTGATTCCGGATCAAATGCCGGACCTCCCCACTCGCCTCCACCATCATAACCTGGGAATACGATACTACCTTCCTTGGTAGGAGGTGTATAAATACCTTGCGAACGATAAGATTTGAATCTTTTTCTAATGTCCTGATAGGAAGAGTCACTAACTAGCGTATTAAGGTCTTTTTCCGTTAAGATTTGTCTTGCAAAAGGCTTCGGTAAAACTGGGAAAGGTTGAGTCGGCCAAAGCTTCTCTCCTAATATAGGGGTGCTGCTTATGACCTTTCTTTCTACAATAGGAAAAAGTGGCTTACCGGTAACTCTTTCGAAAACGAAAATATGCCCTGTTTTAGTAGTTTGCGCAACAGCATCAATTTTCTTCCCATTACGTGTAATGGTAGTCAATATTGGAGGGCTGGAAATATCCATATCCCATACATCATGATGTACGGCTTGAAAATACCATCTAAGCTTTCCTGTAAAAGCATCTATGGCCAGTACGCAATTCCCATACAATCCTTTTCCCAATCGGTCGCCGCCGTAAAAGTCATTGCTCGGATTGCCTGTTCCTGCGAATAAAATACCTCTTTTCTCATCAAGACTAAAGCCTGACCAACTGTTAGTCGAACCCATTCTTTTGTAAGCAGTTTTATCCTCCCAGGTCTCATACCCAGGTTCACCTGGTTGCGGAATCGTATGAAAAATCCATTTTTGCTGACCCGTTTTAACATCAAAAGCGCGAATATGTCCTGGGGTGTTTTCACTGACAAGTCCACTTAAAAAAAACATATTTCTATAGATCATCACTGGAGAAGTAGGGGCTACAAACATCTTAGTTTCATCTCTTCCCAGACCCTTTCTCAGATCTACTCCTCCATCTTTGCCAAAACTATTTACGAGTTTTCCGGTTACTGCATCAACAGCAAAGGCAATAGGTCCTACAGTATAAATAATTCGCTTATCTGAACCTTCTTCCCAATATGCTACCCCCCTATTCATATTGACACTTTTGCGATGCCAAAATCTATTATTTATCGAATCAGCGGGATCAAAATGCCACTTTTCCTTTCCTGTCGCAGCATCTATGGCAAACAACTTTAATCTTGGAGATACTCCGTAAAGTACTTTATCGATTATGATTGGATTGCACTGCATAGAGCCAAATTTGGAAGTGTCTTTTTTTTCTGAGTGATATACCCAAGCCACTTCTAATTTGTTCACATTGGAGGTATCGATCTGTTTAAGACGTGAATATTTAATATTTTCCCTACTTCCTCCTGCCACTTTCCAGTCAACATATTTATTGGTTGTATCTGCATATGCTGTATAAAACTGATCACCATAATATGCAATGGATTTAATACCATCACTTTTATAAGTCCATAAGATTATACACCCCAGCAATACTATAAGAAGTTTCTTTTTAGTTTTCATTTAAAAACTTACCATTAACACTTTGTGAAAAAAGCTGTAATACTTTTTGACATTTTCTTCATCTGTCCCAGCTATCAAAAACTCCATAGCATATATTTCGCCTGTTATAAATTAATTCCGCCGCTTCCATCAATTCTGAATCAAGTAAGAACCTGGTTGGAACAGGACAATAGGCATCATGCAGTTAACCAAACTATAAGCTAACCAACTAGTTATCGTAACTTTTATTCCCTATAATCCCGCCTGAAGCATTTGCCCGCCCCAGTTCGACAATTTGATAGTATGATCGATAATGTCAATTTACCACACACCGAAAACCTGTATTCTCTAAACCTGAGTCGGATGAGGATTTCATTTTAGACGTTACCCGGTAACCTTTGCAATAAGAATCATGACACATGAACGAACCTCCGCGGATTACTTTCTTAGGTACCGTAGGTTCATTCGGGTCAAAGCTTTTATCTGGTCCCTGAGGATTGCCCGTAGTTTTCCCTTCTAAACTTTGGTAATAGTCCTCAGCATACCAGTCGGAAGTCCACTCCCAGACATTCCCGGCCATATCATAAAGTCCGTAGCCATTTGGTTCGAATGATCTGACCGGCGAAGTGCTTCCAAAACCGTCCCACTTCTTATCAAGAACCGGGAACTGTCCCTGCCAGGTATTCGCCTTGGGCTTCCCGGTTTCAACTGCCTCGTTACCCCAGGGATATTTTTGATCTTTTAATCCTCCACGTGCTGCAAATTCCCACTCTGCTTCGGTAGGCAAGCGTTTACCAGCCCATTTGGCATAGGCACTCGCATCTTCCCAGGCCACTTGGGTAACTGGATGATTTTCTTTACCTTTTATATTGCTTGCCGGCCCTTGAGGATGTTTCCAACTGGCTCCAGGCGTCCACTCCCACCATTGAGAAGCGTTATTCAATGGAATGGGTCGACCAGGTTGTTTGAAAGTAAGCGATGCCGCAACTAAAACGTCCTCATCAGGCTTGGGCGTTCCGGGAGGCAACTGCTTTTTCAATTCATTCCAATCGGGTTTACGCTCGGCCACAGTGGTATAGCCTGTCGCCTTAACAAAGGCCGCAAATTGTGCGTTTGTCACTTCAGTCTCGTCTACCCAGAAACCGTCAATCTGAACCCGATGCGCCGGGTATTCGTCTTTCCGCCCTTCACCATCATCCGCACCCATATTAAAAGTACCCCCCTCAACCCATATCATGCCTGAGTACTCGGCGGTACCCTTCTTAATGTTTGAATGATCAGGTGACAAAGCGGTGAATCTTGCAGGCATATTAGTATGGCAGGAAGCGCTGTCCTCCAACTTCGATGGAAGATTTGAATTGCTGGTTTTCGTCCCTCCGCAGGAATATAAGGCAAGCAATAATAGACCGAAAATAATCTTCTTCATTCCTCTTTCTTCTAATAGTCCCGCTATGTCCAGACCGCAATTATAACTATCCAACGATAACCAGGATAATGTTGAAAGTCCGGACATCAAAATTAACCAGACACCCCAACCAATTATTGTTGAGATGCCGGTTTGTTAATACTCATCGGTAAGCGCAAACACCGCTTTTCTATTCATCCATTTACCTCCTGTAAAGTCCGGGAATTCGACAGTTTCATTTCCCAGTTCAATAGACTGCTCACTCAAAGGCGTAATGGCACTCCAGGCCGCGGCATCATATACATCCATTGGAGTTTCCGTTTTCCGTTTAATAGCTTCTATAAAGGCATGTATAACAAAGAAATCCATTCCACCGTGACCAGCTCCCTCGGTCTCTTTACTCCACCTGGCCCACAAAGGATGGTCATATTTGTCCAGCCATGATTTGGCTTCATCCCATTGATGAGCCTTAGCAGATTTCCCTTCTATATAGATCCCTTTGTTGACATCCATCCAGATTCCTTCAGTACCTTGTACCCGGAAGCCCAACGAATAAGGCCTTGGCAGATTTGTATCATGTTGCAACAATACAGTCTCACCATTAGCACAATTGATCTGCGTAGTAACCACATCACCAAGCTTAAACTTCACTTTCGCATTGGGATGATTTTCGCCCCCTTTAGCAACCACATAGTTATGAAGTCCTCTTGCTTTGGATGAAAATGAGTTTAAGGTAAGAAAGCGATTACCCCTATTAATATTGATATAGTGAGCAACAGGTCCGATGCCATGGGTTGGATATAAATCTCCATTGCGGTGAACCGAGTGATTGGTTCTCCAACGGGCCTCGGAATATCCCTTTTCGCCAAATTCAACACCGCCACCATAATATCCTTTCCCGTCGTTAAACTTAACTTCACGCAGATCGTGTTGGTAACCTCCCTGAAGGTGAATTAATTCGCCGAATAGGTTTTTACGGGTCATATTCAATACCGCCATCACATCACGGCGGTAACAAACATTTTCCAGCATCATTACGTGAGCATTGTATTTTTCTGCTGCCTTTACAACATCCCAATGATCCTCAAGCGTAATCCCAAGCATTACCTCTGTTCCCACATACTTGATTCCTGATTCGAGCGAGCTGATAATCATTTCCTTATGCAACTCCCATGGAGTGGCTATTATAATTCCGTCCAGACCGCCTTTAACTCCAAGCATCTTTTTCCACGCAGAATCATCTCCGGTAAAGATCTGCGGCATCTTTTTACCACTTTTGGAGATCATGTTTTTAGCCAGCTGCAAAGTTTTGTCGTCTGTATCGCAAATAGCCACCAGCTCCGAATCTCCTCTTCGCAAAACCAAATCCAGGTGATTCAGGCCACGGGCACCAACCCCAATAATAGCCAGGCGCACCTTCTGATCTGCAAGAGTTTTTGCAAATAAGCTATCCGCGGGAAGTATTGCTATTGAAGCTGCTGCAGCACCGGCGCCCTTTAAAAAGTCTTTTCTGTTCATTATTTAATATTTAAATTTTCATTTCTGAGTTATATAAGTATTCGGCTCATCTTTTAACTCTATTTCGACAAGCTTTTCACCATCTATTTTAAAATTGCAAATGACCACTGAGGGCTGATTATATTTGTTAGCACCGGTATAATCACTTAATACGCCAATATTCCCCTGCCAATCGGAAGAAGTATATTTTGTTGAACTCAGCGTTGCCAGTGTATTTCCTGAACGATCAAAGGCTCTCAGTTTAGCAAAGCATATTCCGGATGATTGGGTTATGACTGATAAGGCAAGCCGCAAAGGTTCGTTTAGAACTTCTTCCTTCAAAAGTCTATCGCTCTTATCTTCACCGATAAATAGCGATCCGTCGCTTGACAAACCTGCATCTATAGGCCGAGCCTCTTCATTTATATTTCCGTTTGAAGAGAACCTAAATCCAACATGCAGGCCCTGACCGGTTTGATCACTCAATTCGTTACTATAAGTAAAAAGCATTTCAGCTTTAAACGATTTACCTTCACCGGATAACCGGTAATCCGACAAAAATGCAGTTGTATCGGGCAAATGACCCATGCAGGTCAATGTACTGTTCTCAATCAGCCAGTTCATTTCTGGCTGACCATGCGATAACTCCCGCCTCCCAAATGGCCCGGATAAAACATACCATCTCTTATCTGAGATTCCCTTATCTTCAGCCCTTAAACCGATGAAAACCGGCTCTCTATCAGCTGATGTCGCCAAAGTGGGCGTACCAAGAAATAATGCCTTCAATATGCTCCTGCGATTCATACTCAATTATTTGGAGGTGTTTTTTATTACTTCACCAACAAACTCCCAGCCTGCTAACGGTGGCCTGACGTGTTCTTTCTTTACGATTGCATTAAATTTCTTAATCAGGTCCGGATGACTTGCAGCGACATCGGTTTGTTCGTTACGGTCTGCTCCCAAATTAAAGATCTGCCATGGAGATGAGGCGTTCTTCGACAGATTGGTTTTAACACCCTTCCAGTCGCCCATACGTATGGCCAGCTGACCATTCTTTTCCGGATATTCGAAATACAGGTAATCGTGTTTTTTCTGTTGTAATGATCTGCCCTCCAATTCCGGCAAAAAAGAAAGGCCATCGTTAACCGGCGCTTTCTGACCGGTCAGATCGGCCAGTGTAGCCAGCAGATCATATTGTACCGAAACTAAATCGCTTGTTATATTCGCCGCAATATGGCCAGGCCATCGGGCAATGAAAGGAACCCGGATTCCACCTTCATATAAGTCCATCTTTAATCCGCGCAGTCCGTCGGCACTGTTAAAAAAGCCGGTGTTCACACTACGGCTAAAAGTTGGTCCGTTATCGCTGGAAAACATGATGATGGTGTTGTCATCCAGTCCCAAGTCTTGAACCTTTTGCATAATTATTCCAACCTGCGCATCCAGGTAACTGATCATTGCCGCATAAGCGGACATTGGATATTTATGGGGAGCATAACCCTGTTGCCCGTAATATGGCTTTTCATCAAACTGACCGCTATATTTTGCTGTCCATTCGTCAGGTACCTGTAGCGAGAGATGAGGCAGTGCATAAGGAAGATATAAAAAGAATGGTCCCTCCTTTTGCTGGTCTATAAATGAAAGCGCTTTTTCCGTCATTCTTTCCGCCGCATATTCCTTTCCCTTAAAGCGATCAAAATCAGCATCCGTTGCAGTGGCAGGAATTGATTTATGAACATCGATAAAGTCCTGTCTTAACGTATCCCATTTATCGTTTTCCCATAAGTGAGTTGGGTAATGATTATGTGCCTGTTTTTGATCAAGGTAGCCATAGAAATAATCAAACCCGTGTTTTAGCGGAGACCCCTCTGTATTACTCATTCCCATTCCCCATTTACCGATCAATGCGGTTTTATAACCGGCTTGTTTCAGCAGGTCGGCAACGGTAAAGCTTTCTGCATGCAATGGCATTTGACCGCGTTCAGCAGTATCCGCAAAACCACCCAGTTCATGATTACCCCTAATATAAGAGTGTCCGGAGTGTTTACCCGTCATCAAAATTGCCCTGGAAGGCGCACAAACCGGCGATCCGGCGTAATGTTGCGTAAAGCGCATTCCTTCCTGAGCCATACGATCTAAGTTGGGCGTCTTGATTTTTTTCTGGCCGTAACTTCCTAACTCACCATAGCCCAGGTCGTCAGCATAAATGTAGATGATGTTGGGTTGTTTGGCAGAGGTGATATTACTCGTCCTTTGTTTTACAGAGGAACAAGACGCGGCTAGCAGGAAAAACAGAAACCCTGACAAACCGTAGATGAAATTAATTTTCATTGAAATATTATGGCGGACAGGTTTCGCCTCCTTCAAACCTGCCTCTTTATTAGCACCCGAACGATTAACGAGAATTTGAATGTAAGAAATTAATCTACAGGATTGCCATGCAAACGCTTGCGTAAAATTTAAGGGCAAAAACAAGTGATTAAAGGATTGCTCAAATTGGCAGCGACCAATGGTGCAAAGTTACAGGTATCGTCTCCTACAAATAGTGTCAACTTATAAATGAACTGATAATGACCGTCGGTCCATAAAAAGCCACCCAAACTTGAAGGTGGCTTTTCTCTGCTAATGCGATTTATTAATAACCCACATTATTAGGGTCTAATTTTGGATTTCTATCAACCTCGCTCTGTGGTATAGGCATTAAATACAGTTTATCATACCATAACCTTGTCTGAACAAGTCCGTTGGTGATGTCAAAAATATTTGTCATTACAACTGGCGCCACTTTCCATCGGCGAATGTCCATATAACGGTGTCCCTCCAAGGCAAGCTCAATCCTTCGTTCATGTCGGATAGCCGATCTAAGAGTTTCCTTGCTATTGTAAGTTGCCTGGTCGATATCATTCAGTCCAGCCCGGTTTCTAATCCTGTTTAAAACAGTATAGACAGAACCATCAGGACCGCTCAGTTCATTTTTCGCCTCAGCGTAAGTTAACAGAACTTCTGCAAAACGAATAAGGATATGATTTGCGTAGCTGTCAATCTGCTGTTTGGTCGATTCAGGGTCCACATATTTTCTAAAATTATATCCTGTTTTCGAACAGTTGTTTCCCCCTTTCTTCCAAATAAATTCATAGTCGCCAGCTTCTGAGATTCTGTTCCAGGGACTTTTATCGAAAAGGATGGTTGCATAGAACCGGGGATCCCGGTTTTTAAACTCGTCATAAAAAGCAGCATCAGTTTCTTTGCTGGCATAGCGCTGCGCTCTTACAGCGGAGCTGACAGTGGTAACGGGTTTTCCATCTTTATAATCGCCGTATTCATCAACCAGGTGCTGCGTTGGAGCCACCGAGCTCCAGCCACCCAGATCATCAGACAATAAATAGGTATTGCTATATTTTGTGTCTTTCTCTTGTATGTGCTGGCGGTCAAGAATTACCTCTGCATTACCCTCATTCTGCTCCCAAAACAATTGCTCGTAACTGCGGACGCCTAAACGGAATTTAGCTTGTTCGCTGGCATTGGCAAATGTAACCCACGAGGCATAATCATCCTTTAGATCTTCAGCCGCTTCAGCCGAAACAGTGAAAAGATTATAATTCATTGCCATTACCTGCTCTGCCGCCGTAACAGCTTCCTGCCACTGCTCGTTATACAGATGCACCCGGGCTTTTAAAGCTATCGCAGCTCCCTTGGTAATTCGTCCTTTTTCGTTGCTTTTCCCGCCGGTGTAGCTTTCCGGAAGGATAGCGGCAATTTCCCCTAATTCATCTGTTATGAATTTAACGACTTCTGCTTTCGGAGTTCGGGCTACTGCAGCCTCCTCGGGTGTTACTGTGGTTATAATTAAGGGCAGATCACCAAACTTGTTAACCATATTGGCATACCTGAAGGCTCTTAAAAAACGCGCCTCTGCTTTAAACCTGGTTTTCAACGCTTCATCCATTGGCGTTTTATCCACATTCTCCAAAAAATAATTCGCTGTCCTGATGGTGCTATAATTAAAACCATCATTCAGGCCGGTTGTAACATCACCTAATGAGATAACAGTGGCATTGCTTTCCCAGGGGTATTGCGCATGGGCATTATCCGTAGCACCGTCGCCATAGATAGCACTCTCAACACTGCCATCAATTCCTGAATAGATAGCGTTAAGCGCCGCATAAGCATCTTTTTCTGAAGTCCAAAAAGTGCTCTCAGATAGTTGATCCTGCGGAGGTCTTTCTAAAAAGTCTTTTTTGCAGGACCCAAGTATGGTAACTGCGCCTAATGCTGCAATTAGTATATATTTTCTTTGATTCATGATCTTCTGATTTCGTTACCTTAAAACTTTACATTCAAACCTAATGACCAGGTTTTGGCGCCTAAATATCCACCACGACCCGATGCCATTTCAGGATCATAGTCTGTTAAACGGTCATCGCTCATAAAGGTGAAAGGGTTGTTCGATGAAATGTACATCCTGGCCGACTGCATGCCTGCCTTTTGAGCAATTTTTCCCGGAATAGTATATCCCACACTCAAGCTCCTGATACGGACAAACGATCCGTCAAAAAGCCAAAAGGATGAGGTAGAGTTATAATTCTGGGTTCCATCGGCACTGATCAGCATCCTTGGATATGCAGCATTCGGGTTCGGGTTGTCAGTTGTCCAGCGCTTTAAATGAAGGGGTTTTACCCCGGCTCCGTTAAAGAACGAGAATGAAGCTTCACCATCGCGGTAAACCTTCACATCCGACACGCCATAGGCCAGGGCAGCAACATCAAAGCCTTTATAGGAGGCTCCAATAGATGCACCATAATTAAAGGAAGGAACATCGTTACCAAGCACTACCCGGTCGCCGGCTAAAGTAATCAGGCCATCACCATTCTGATCCTTATACCGGATGTCACCAGCTTTGGTCGATCCGGAGTGGAAAGGTGAGTTAGCTACCTCATCGTTGCTGGCATATAAGCCTAGTGCTTCGTAGCCGTAGAAATCGCCCACTGACCCGCCTACCTTCTCTATCCAGTACCCACTGATCCGGTCGTCGTCTTCGCCTAAATTGAGAATGGTATTTTTAACCTTACTCATGTTAACCGATACATTGTACCTGAAATCCTTACCAATTGAATTTGTATGGTTAAGAATTAGTTCAATTCCTTTATTCTCTGTCGACCCCGTATTTTTGGTTGGCATACCAATTCCGTAGGTCGCTAATGCCTGCTGGTTTAATAAGATATCCTTGGTAGTTTTCACGTAATACTCCGCTGTAACGTCCAACTTGCCGCGCAATAATGCGAAATCCAGTCCCACGTTTTTCATGTGCACTTTTTCCCAGGTCGCAAAAATATTGGTACCCTGCGACTGCCAGATCCCGTCAACCGGGGTGCCATCAAAATTATATGAGTAGCCAGTATTCAAAAGGGAAAAGTAGTTACCCGGAGAAACGTTATCCTGGTTTCCTAAAATCCCCCAGGAGCCTCTAACTTTTAAATTATCTAACCATAAAACATCCTTCATGAACGCCTCTTCAGAAACCCTCCAGGCTGCCGAAACAGACGGGAACAAAGCTTCCCGGTGGTCGGGATGGAAACGGGAAGAAAGGTCCATACGAAGATTTGCTTCGACCAGATATTTGTCGTTAAATGCGTAGTTTAAACGGCCAAAATAGGACCGGATGGCCCATTCAACATTACTTGAACTATTGGCGCCGTCGCTAATATCTACCGGGTCGCTTGAGCCCGCTCCTACTGTACCTAGTTGATTAGTAGGGAACCTTTTTCTGCCAATGAATAAATTTCTGAAAACATCACTTTCCTGTGAAGCACCTGCCATGATTTTGGCGTTATGCTTTAAAATGGTTTTTTCATACTCGGCGTAACCTTGCACAATAACACTCTGTCTTCTGCTCCATCGCTCCTGCATCTCGTTTAGAAGCACGGCAGTGGACGGAATCTCAGCCTGACTCGCAAAATTGACTAAAGCGGGCATTTCATTGTTAAAAATCCAGTTCTGTCTGTTATCATATTTCAAAGACGCCAGGCCTTTAACAGTTAAGCCTTTAAATGGATTCAGAGTGGCATTTAACCCCGCCTGGAATATATTGTCGCGGCTCCATCTTTTGCCGGATTCAGCCATATTGCGTAACACATTGTCTTTTGCCAGGGTGGCATCTACGCTACCTGCATTTATGGTCCCCCACGTCCCGTCACTATGTGTAGCAACCATGGTTGGTACCAGCCGGTTCAAGGCAACCCAGTTCATTTCACCACCCTGAGTATCAAAATCCTGTTTGATGAAGGAAATATTACTTCCAATTTTTAAAACTGGCAATACCTGGCTTTCCGTGTTTAAACGTAAGTTATAGCGGTTCTGGTCCTTATCCTGTACAAATGATTCCTGGTTAAGGCCGCCCAAACCCAGGTAATAGCTGGTCGCCTTGGTGCTCCCGCTAAAATTGAGCTGTACATCTTTAATCGCAGGATTATCAATAAGTGCCCGGTCATACCAATCGGTATTGGGGTATAGATCAGGGTCGCTGCCAGAAGCAAATTTTGCTATTTGTTCTTCACTGAACCTCGGTTGCTTGCCCGCATTTACCATTGCTTCGTTAAAAAGCATCGCATAATCTGCCGAACCCAGATATTCCGGACTCCTGGTTGGCGACTGTATTCCATAATTTGCACTCAGGTCGATGGTCATCTTTCCTTCGGCACCTTTTTTCGTGGTAACCAGTATCACACCGTTAGCCGCCCGTGAACCATAGATAGAAGCCGATGCCGCATCCTTCAATACCGACATGCTTTCAATATCATTGGTGCTGAGTGATGCGAACTCTCTGGATGAAACAGGAATACCATCAATTACAATCATTGGGCTTGGTTGCGACAAATTCGTACGGCCACGTACAATAAGAGAACCAACATCACTTCCCACATCGCCCGGACGGTTCAGTACCGTAAGGCCCGGAGTTAAGCCTTGTAAGGCATTCTGCACAGAAGTCACTGGCCTGCTAACCAATTGTTTTGCCCCAATAGTGGCAACCGAACCGGTTAAATTCGCTTTCTTCTGCTCGCCATAACCTACTATTACTACTTCCTCAAGTGTGCTTGTAGACTCTGCTAATGTCACATTGATAGTGCTTTGGCTTCCTACAGTCACTTCCGAAGATTCAAAACCGACCATGCTGAACACCAGAATATTACCGGGTTCAACTGAAATGGTGAATTTTCCTTCTGCATTTGTGGATGTACCCTGCTCGGTATTCTTTACCCTGATGGTTACCCCAGGCAATGGACCTGTGTTATCAGATACAGTTCCTTTGACTTCGATCTTCTCGGCTTTTGAGGATTGCTGAATTTCAGGATTAGCAGATACCGCTTTTTCTAACGGGTTAGCGCTAAGTTTCAAGGAAGCCTTTGCGTTATTGATATCGTACCGAGGCTCCGCGGCGAAGCCCGAAAAAGATATCGTTACCAACCAGAGTAACCCGATGGCGTGTACTCCAGGCTGAATTAGCCGGGTATATTTCTCTTTCATATTTCTATTCTTAGTGTTCAATTTGTTGTCTAATAAAATCAGCATGCATCCTACTACCTTTTGCCCGTATAGACAAATTTCTCGGTAAAAAGAGCTCTGTCGCCCTGAGTTGTATGGACCAGGAAATAGCTTATTTCTAACGTTTTAGTAGCCGGGTCATATTTATTTATTCCGGCAGGATCAAGCTTTGCAGATCGGCCATTAGCCGCAGGTTGTCCAAAATAGTTTACCACTTCGATAACTTTATTGCTAGCGTCTAATTTGAAAATAGGTGAATAACTTCCGTAAGAACTGGGTGATCCTCCGCTTAATATCGGATGGTTGTAAGCGCCATCTCCAGGGTTCCAGAACTCAACTGTGTTCGCATCAACTGTACGCAGATGGATTGTAAGCGGGTATTTTCCTGTTATGGTAGGTGCAACATGATCAACCAGGGTTCCGGTTACATTGTACACCCCATCATAAATGTTCGACAGCTTATCAATAGCATAATAGGTGGTGCGGATAGCCTCATTGATCGTGCCTGCTGACGAGCTTACAATGGTAACGGGCAGAAGGTATTTCTTGGCCGCGTTAAATTTGCTTCCTGTCACACTGATTTTTAAAGGTTTGGTAGTTACTTCGCCTTTTGGAATAACAGCGCTTAATGCCTCTCGCGTATAGCTGTCATCCGGGAAAACTTCATAAGTGCTTCCATTGGCTGTATTGTATGCCGCGACGGCATCCTTATCAACAGCAAAAGTAACCGTTATGTCGTTTGTCGTAGATCCCAATCCGCCGAAAGCAGCCCCATAGATCATCGATTGGGGTTCACTTGATAAAGTAATCGATTGGGGAAATGGCTTCTTAACTGCCTGTGGCATGTATATTCTTGAATCTGCAGACAATTCTTCCTTTTTCTCGCAAGAGAAAAATAAAGAAGTACCTGCAACAAGCATTGCCAGAAAGAATGTTTTTCTTGCTCTCATAAACTGTAATTTGACTATTTGATTTTGTTAAACTTTATCGTTAGCGGGTACTCTTCCATTGTTTTCGGGAGCTGGCTGAAAACACTTTTGAACTGCAATCTGAACGTAAATAGATTCTTTGCAGAACATTCAAGGATCCTTTTAGAGATCTGGGTCATGGTTTGGTGGGATTAATTAAGTGATAAAAGGGCTTTAGAATACCCATCCAATTTTGGAAGGTAGAGAGAAATTAAGGGCAACTATTTAAAGATGTTACGCAAACGTTTGCTATTTCAGGCACATAATGACCTAAGGCCAAATCTTTTTCTGTCGATCGGGTAATTGTAATACGGAAATATTCAACCTAATTAATTCAACAGAAAGAATTTCAGGCAATCCTTAAAACCCGACAGCGTTTTACACACATTGGTGCTATCCGATTTCCATTATATGGACTTAAATCAAACGGTTGCGTTGAATTTTTAACAAAACCTTAACAATAAAAAAACCCGGCGATTGCCGGGTCTCTAACTGACTTACTAGTTGACGGGCTTCTTAGCATACGAATAGTAATTTCTCCAAAGTATAAGATACCATCTCTTCATGCACCAAATAGTGGACTGCCCCCAAAAGTTTAGATATTTTATGGGAGCAGTCAAAATCAGACGGCTTTTTTATAGCAAGCTTACTTCATCGTCACCTTACGCAGCCGAACTATATACTCATAATGTCCTTCCTGTTGCAATTGCCCGCAAAACCGATAATGCAAATGCCATGTTGATTTAGCTATCGTATTGGCGCTATCAATGGTTGCAATGTTGTCTGCTGGAATACGGTAATAATTACAAAAGCCGTTTCCGCGTGTTTTATAAGGAAAAGGGCTTAAGGGATAACTGTATACGAATTCTGTAGCGGCATTCTCAGTGTTGTAAGCATACCACGACAGATTTTGTAAAAAACCACCTGCTCCGTTTGGTCTTGGCACCACGTCTATTCCCGGACGTAAAAGTTTGCCATTTTTATCCTCGAACTTTAACACTACTTTGTTCGGGCTTGCAGCAATTTTCTTTATCTCCATCACGGTTAAATCATTTGTTTGGGTTTCAATCGGATTCCACGCCACAGATTCTTTGCCCTTCAATACACCCAGGTAATAAGGAGCATTATCATTGCGAAAAAGTTCGGGTTGTTTAATGTTAAACACGGCTGCATTTTTATATATCTTTTCACCCCGTGAGTTCTCAACTTTGACGTCTATTTCATACATGCCAGCCGGAACATATTTGGTTGCAGTAGTCATCAAAACCTGACCGCCTTTTTCCTGGATAATCATGGGCGCAACTTCCTCAACCTTGCGTTTGGCATTAATAATCTCTAATGATGTGTCGGTTACCGGGTCGAATTCTTTCTGCCAGACATAAACCTCTTGCGGCTTGGTCAAAATATCAACCGGTTGTTTGGTATTAAAATCCCTTACCTCAACTAAACTAACTTTGAGAGGAACCGTAGAATCGTCAATGTTTAATTGGAATGTCCGGAATTGGCCGGCTTCTACGTCAAGAGGATAAGAACTGTAATTAATGCCTTCGCTTAGGAAGCCATTGGGGACTTTTTTACAGGCGTTCAAACTGGCGATGCATACAAGGGCTAACACACATCGAAAAATATAATTAAATTTCATATCGAGTAAATTAAAGTTAGCAATGAACCTATTGCCTAAAGAAAAGAATATGTGAATTATTTAAAACGTGAACAACCCCGGTAGTGGAAATCAAGCCGGAAGTCTGTGCATGCACCTTTTGGTCCCTTTCTTCATCCGGGATTGAATTGTTATTAGGGTCATCCTGTTCGGCAATGATATAGGTGTAATACACATATTTCGGCTTGGTGGATACGTTCCCCGTATAATCATTGGAATCCTCTAAGGAGAGTTTCACCATATTTGTAAGCATGGTACTATACACCTTACCATCACTGGTTAAGGCATCCCTGTTTAAGACTTCTGGAATAAGGTACATCTTTACCGAATCTTTGAAGGATTGGAGATCATACTTTATAAGAGTATCAACTGTATATCTTAGATTCTCATCAGTTTCTCTTACTTCCTGGTTACGCTTATTGATATAATTCATCACTGCATAATCAGTAGGAGCGAAAAAAGTTCCTGCTTGATCTAACTCGCCCTTCATACCGGCTTTATCAATCAGTAACGCAACCGTATCAAACAGGGGCTTGCTGCGCAAAAAATCATAGGTGCTCATATTCAGATTGGCATTATGCAGCCCACCTCCGATAATATAATCATCCTTACTGCACGATGAAACTATTAATGCAGTCATCAAAAAGTATATAAATAGCTTTGCTGTTTTCATAATATTTTCCATAATTATATTATTTGTTCTGCCAGAAAGGTACCTGAACCAATAACCGATTTTCATTTAAAATAGCATTTGCAATAGGCCAGTAGTAACCTTTCCTGTTAACCCGATCCCCAGTCATACCTAATTTTTTATCCAGAAAGCCTGAACGCACGATATCATAATACCGGTGTCCTTCCATGAATAATTCGCGGCTTCGCTCATCAATAATATATTCATACAATTGAGCATCCGGGCCACTATAAGGAGCGACGTTGGCCCTATCAGTGATTTTTTGAAGCTCTGCCTTTGCGCCCGTGAAATCTCCGAGCTTAGCTAATGCTTCAGCCCTTAACAAGATAATATCAGCCAGACGAAATATAATTAGCGGATTACTTACAGCAGGTTGAGTGGAGGTTGCCGCTTCCTTATAAACAACATTTGAGAATTTAATACATTGGGGTGTTGTGCTCGAATAATTAGCGAAGAAAGCATTAATCCGGATATCATTAAGATCTTTATAAAGCTCTGTTAACAGAGGTTTGTTAACAACACTTGCTAAAGCTTTACCGCTTATGTATGGATCTTTTAAACACATATAAGGGAAACCAGCGTTAATAGGCGCTTCATTTTGAGAAAAATCTTTGTTGATCTCAAAAATCCCCTCGTTTGATTTCCCGGTAAAAACCCTTGCATAGTCTCCGGTTGAGACTAATGAATAACCGCCCTCGGAGATTACTTTTGAGGCAGCCTGTGCCCCGTTAACGGCATCACCCTGCCACATATAAATATGAGCCAATAACGCATTGGCAGATCCTTTGGTTGCCCTTACAGCTCTTTCACTAGCATTTGCATGTCCGTAATCTAGTAGCTCAGCGGCTTTGCCTGCGTCTTTAATTGCCTGCGCCAATACCTGTGCAGCCGGAGTTTGCGGAATGTCCTTAGCCTTAACCGGATCTTCCAATTCCAAAACAAGTGGTACGTCACCCCATACCCGTGAGATGTAGAAATAGGTAAATGCTCTGAGAAAATAAGCTTCACCGATGATCTTGTTCCTGGTTTTAGTGGGTTCATTCACAAATTTGTCATCCGGAATGGCAGCTACTTTATCTATTATGAGGTTACACTGGTTAATAACCTGATAATAGGTGGTCCAGTCAGTGTATTCCAGGTAGCCAGCTGGGCCGTTAAAATTTAGATCCCGTGCCTGATTCAGTACATATCTCGGGAAATCACCGTCACCTGCTTCGGAGAATTCTTTGGCGGCTATATCCCCGTAAACGAAGTACGAGTCGTTATAATAACCACCATGTAAACTTTTCCTTAACAGGGCATAAGCTCCAGCCAAACCTTGCTGCGCATCTTTTTCATCTTGCCAAAATGCTTCGTTGAAAGTGTTGTTTTCTGGCTTCAGATCAACAAACTTTTCACAGGAAGTCAATATCGTTAATACTAACAAAACCGCTATCAACTTTAGTTTTCGAATATTATATATAATGTCCATCTTTTCTTTAAGCTATATTCTTGTTAAAACACCACATTTAAACCTACCGTGTACTTGCGTGGGATAGGATAACTGTTACCTGAGTATCTGCCAAAACCATCAACTTGTTCAGGATTAGGAGTGTCCGTGTTTTTATTTTTGAACGTGTACACATTGTCCACGACAGCATACAAGCTCAGGCTGTTCATGCCTAACCGTTTACTGATACTTTCACCAAAGCGGTAACCCATCCGAACGTTATTGATTTTCAGATAGCTTCCGTCTTCTATAAAGGCAGATGAAAAATCATAAAATTGGTAGTAGTAATTGCCATATGGATTTAAGTTGGCATATTTCGATTCATCACCTTCCTTTTGCCAGGTATCAAGTTTCCAGATATCCGGAATTTGAGATCCATAAAATTGATTCAATTGCTTTAAATTATCCAGTTGCTGCTGCCTGAAACCATTGGTGATGTTACGTTTAAGGGTAAATGAAGTATAAACGCCGAGTGAAAAGTTTTTATAGGAGAAATCATTCAAGAATCCACCCACGATCATCGGATCAGAATTTCCTATTCTCTGCTTGTCGGCATGATCCCAAACAATATAGTCTCCGTTAACATCTGTCCAATTAAATGAGCCTGGTTCCACATAATTGCCGGCATACCAATGAGCTGTTCTCTCACCTGTATAGGGGTTTACCGGGACACCATCAGCACCCGAATAAACGCCGTTTGATTTTACCCGGTAATGTTCATAAAGCGGAGAACCTACAGAAAAAATATAATTACCTACAATGATGTCACGGTCGCCGTCAGGCAACCGGGTGATCCGGTTTTTATTAAAAGCGAAATTAGCCGTCGTATTCCATTGAAATGCATTTGCCCCGCTAAAATTATGGGTAGTTATACTAATTTCTGCACCGGTATTTCTTATTCCTGCTCCATTGGAGTTTACCGATCCATAGCCCGTAGTTTTGGCTAAAGGTCTTACCAGCAAACTGTTGTTTCGGTCTTTAACGTAAAAATCACCAACGATATAAACCCGGCTTTGAGGGAATAAAGCAAGATCAAAACCTATATTCACTTCCTCTTGCTTTTCCCATGTCAGGTCGGGCTGAGCAACGCTGTTGAAATCTGGTGTAACAGCAGTTACCCCATTGTAAGTACCACCCTCACTACCAGCGTAATTACCCTGATTAGTAAGGTAAGTGTTATATGAAAGGTAGTAGTTGCTGGGCTGATTACCACTTTGTCCATAAGTTGCCCTTATTTTTAATAAAGGAACTACATCATTGATATTTTTCATGAAGCTTTCTTCAGAGGCAATCCAGCCTGCAGAAACGGCGGGAAAAAATGCCCAACGATTATTTTTTCCGAAACGCGATGACGCGTCTGCTCTGAACACTGCACTTAGAAGATACCGGTCTTTAAACGAATACTCCCCCTGTGCGAAATAAGACAACAACCTCGACTCGAAAGCATCAGAACCACCATATAAAAACCGCTGATCAACACCCTTCACTACATTGATCTGGTCGCTTGGAATTCCATAACCCTGAACATTGGAAGAGTTGGTTTTGAGAATATTAATCTCCTGTCCGATTGTAGTGTTTATGCTGTGATTATCACCTCCAAATCTTTTATTAAAATTGGCCCGTGTGTTAACATTCAGATTCTGATTAAAGCTATCCCAGTCGCCTGCAAAGGCAACACCATTTTCGTCTAATACGGATGGCTGAAAAGAAGCCCTGCGATTGGAGCTGAAACTGCCCATCAAGTTAGATTCCAAACGAATATGCTTTGTGGGCTTAAACTCAAACCGAATATTTGATTGCAGGTTATCATTAAAATTTTTGTCCTTAGAAAGCTCGAAGTCGCCTGTATAGTTCGCGATGTCCTGCGGGGCTAAGTACAGAAAAGAACTTGGGAAATTACCACCCTCTCCGGTGATGGGTAACACTTCGCCCGGCCTGGTTGCCCGTCCTACGCTTCGGTCAGCCCTTGATAATCGAAATACCCCGTCTACATGGAAATTTTTGAGTACATCTATACCTAAAGTGGTGGCAAAAGAATAACGCTTGAAACCGGTGGCCTTGATAATACCTTCTTCATTATAATGGTTTAGGGCCATTCTGTATGTGAAACCTTCCTTTGCCCCAGCAACAGCGACGTCATAGTTTTGTATTACACCCGCCTGATAAAATAGATCTTGCCAGTCGGTGGCATTATTAAATGCTGGATTAATACTGTCGGTCAAAATCATCGGCAGATCCTTCATCCTCCCAAAAGGATTATCATTTCTTGCCCAATAGTTCAACCAATCTAACTTCATTCTCCTTTCTTCCGCGCCAAGCACAGTTTGTTGTAAAGCTGGCTTTTGAGTAAAGCCAGAATAGGCATTAAATGTAACTTTGGGTTTGCCTGTTTTGCCTTTTTTGGTGGTTACAACCACTACTCCGTTTGCACCTCTCGAGCCATAGATAGCAGCAGCAGCAGCATCCCGCAAAACATCAATTGATTCAATATCATTAGTACTTATGCCTGCCAGAAAGTTGGTTCCGGTATTGTCAAAAGCGCTAAAGTCATCTACTGTTGTAGCAATCCCATCAATGATAAATAATGGGCTGCTTAGTGCCTGTGCCTCGTTTAAGCCCAGGCTAAAAGAAGAATTTCCCCTAACCTGAAATATAGGACTGCTTCCAGGCGCCCCATTATTGATCTGCACATTCAGTCCGGGAACCCTTCCCTGAAGTAAAGCGTCCAGGCTTGGCGCCGGAAGATTTTCTATGTCTTCCCCTCTGATAGAAGTAATGGCAGCAGTGACCTTCTTCCGATCTACTTCCTGGTAACCGATAATTACCACGTCCGATAACGCCCTTGTATCGTCATCAAGAAAAATTTCAAAGTCAGTTTTTCCTTCTATGGCTATCGACTGACTTTTAAAGCCAAGCATAGAAAATTCGAGTATAGCACCTTTCTTTACTGATATGGAGAAGGAACCGTTTGCTGTGGTTGACTTTCCGTTTGTTGTGCCTTTTTCTTTTACCGTAGCTCCCGGTAAAGGCAGTTTGTCTGATTTCGAGTAAACCTTACCTTCTACGATGATTTGTGCGGAAGCAACATTTACAAAAAAGAACAGCATAAAACTGCATAGATAGTAAATCTTTCTGTTCATATTAATTTGGTTAGTTAATTTGGTCTTGGGTCCATCTACCCACTAATTCTTGTCTGGTCCTCAATAAACTCTTTGCAGAGCAATAAAGGATACTTTCATAAATTTTGGTCATTGGCTGGTTGGTTTAATTTGATAATGTTCACAGTTAGGATCTCCTTAATGTTCTGGAAGGTAGATAGAAACAAAACCCGTTGTATAAAAGATGTTACGCAAACGTTTGCTGATTTCGACCAACAACTCCTATAATTAATCGCTTTCTACCAAAACGCAACGCATATTTATTGGGACGTTGCGCTTAACTAACTCATATGGAATACCTTTAAGGAGTTTTTTTTAAGCTTAATAAGACTTTAAGTCATCCAAAGTCATAGCAAATATTAAAGGCTATACAAAATCAAACGGTTGCGCTGATTTTTTAACAATACCTTAACAATAAAAAAACCCGGCGATTGCCGGGTCCTTACTACCACTAACTAAACAAAATCCTATTGAACTTCCAGCTGACCTTTACTGGCAGCTTTCTTTACGTTACGTACACCTGTTGTACCTCCACCTGCCAGGGTTAAAGTTAAAGGCTGATTCGTTTTCCAGGCGCCACGGGTAAAATCAGGCACATTAACAGAGTCTGACCTTTTGTTGATGCTCTTTTCACTCAGAGGTGTTACGACACTCCACAAAGCGGCATCATAGACATCTTGATCTAACGGCAAACCGTTGCGCAAACAGTCAATCAGGCGCCAGTCCATCATAAAGTCCATACCGCCGTGACCGCCAACCTGCTTAGCCAGGTCGCCGATCTTTTTAACAATTTCAGGCGTGTACTGCTCTTCGTATTTTTTCATCTCTTTTTCGTTTATCCAGCCGTGGCCAAAAGCAATTTTCTCGGGATCAGGCCATTTGCGGGCCATGCCCTTGGTGCCGCTAATCAGGTGAATACGCGAATAAGGCCTGGGAGAAGTTACATCATGTTGTACCATGATGGTTTTACCTTTCGCAGTGCGAATCATAGTGGTATTCATGTTGCCACGATATTTCTTACCGGTAAACTGCTTATAAAAGTCATCTTTTGCAGCCAGCTGCCCGGCATGAGCCGCCATCATAAAATCGTTAGTACTCATGCTGGTCAGGTAATCAAACTGGTCGCCGCGATTGATGTTCATACATTGAGCGACCGGACCCAAACCATGCGTGGGATACACATTTCCATTATGGGCAATGTTTTCTTTTAACCGCCACATATCGGCATATCCGTTTTTAGCGAAATTAAGATCAAGCAGGTCGTGTATATACGCTCCTTCGGCGTGCAAAAGCTCCCCAAAAACCCCGGCGCGTGCCATATTCAAGGTCATCAACTCAAAAAAGTCATAGCAGCAGTTTTCCAGCATCATGCAATGCTTTCGGGTCTTCTCGGAAGTTTCCACTAGCTTCCAACAGTCATCTACCGTTAAAGCAGCCGGCACTTCTACGGCGGCATGTTTACCATTGTTCATGCTGTAGACCGCCATCGGTGTATGCAATGACCAGGGCGTACAGATATAAACCAGGTCAATATCATTACTCTCACATAAGGCTTTCCAGCCTTCCTCACCACTGTATTCTCTGGCAGCAGGCAGACCGGCATTCTTTAATATGCGCTGAGATTTGCTAACTCTGTCTGGAAATTTATCACATAGTGCCTTAATTTCCACTCCTTCAATATGGCTTATCCGCTGGACTGCGCTCGGGCCACGCATGCCCAATCCAATAAAGCCAATACGGACTTTTTCCAGTCTCGGTGCAGCATAGCCGCACATGTTCCTGCCGGCCGGCAATCCAGGTTGAAAGGCAGAGTCTCTGTCTATTTCATTGGCCAGCAACCCGTCAAAGGAGGGAAAGCCAGTTGCGAGCGCGCCTGCTCCAAGGGTTACATTTCTTAAAAAATTCCTTCTGTTAGTTGACATAATTGGTTTCATTAAAAATTAAAAATTGAAATCCGGCTGTTCTATATAGGAGCTAAAAGTTCTCTCACCCCTAAAGCACGCTATCTTTATTAAACGATATTTGAAGTTAGATATAAAACTGCTGACGAAAATTATTTTCAAGCCCCTTAATCAACGCAAACGTTTGATAATCATAGGATACTTACCTGGATGAATGCCAATAAACGCCTGTTTAAGATTTATCATCGCAGCTATAAAAAATAACCCGAACATAGGCCCGGGTTATCTAACCAAACTATAACTAACAACCAATTAGTCATGTTACTTTTAATACTACTCTGCTCCTGTGGCATGATCCCCAGGCCTCCACCTTGATGTTGGTTAGGTGAAACAGCGCAGACCACATGGTTACGCTTTATTTTTTCTTAGCCTTCTTGGGGAAATAGTCGATAGAACTTTGCTTCTCGTTATTGGTAAAAGTTGCGAAATGCAATAAAGAACCAGGTTTTACGAACACTGGTTTACTATATATCGGCGACGCGGCTGTTACTATTTCTTTATCAATTTCATAACGGATAACACCATGGGCTGTACGGTCGGTTAAGGATACAGTGGCAACCGAATCAGCACCATAACTTACCTGTAAGTGAGGCGTAGGAATACGGTAGTTGATTGTTTTTTGATCATAGCGGATTAATTGTGCTTTCAAACGATCTTCAAAACCAGCAAAGTTCTTTTGTGCTTTGGGTATCCCATGTTATTTCAGCCAATGCATCCATGCGAGGATATACCATGTACTCAAAATACTTTTCTGTGGTGATTATTCTGTCCACACATTTGCTTGTGCACCTAACAGATGTTGCGCATCCTGATCGGTCATTTGTGGATCAAGGGGCTCGAAAGCATACACCTTTTCGAGAGGTGAAAATAACCAGCCCGCATCCATCAACTCAATGCTCTGGTCATCCTGATAGCCATCAAAATATAAATGCGAATTCGGAGACATACCGAATGTCCGGGCATTTCAATCTCAGGGATAACTTCAACATATCGTGACGTAGCATAAGCAACCACTTCCTTTATCTGCCCCTGAGTATAGTAGCCGCCATAACGGATACCATTATCCTTATGACATTCATTTTCAACCTGTGTTCATCGCGGAAAGCAGCTAATTCCTGCAGCCTTGGATATTTCTTAATTTCAATACGCCAGCCCTGGTCTTCGGTTAAATGCCAGTGAAATTTATTGAGTTTGTGACATGCCAGCTGGTCAATAAATCGTTTAATAAAATCAACCGACTACTGATGACGACATACATCCATCATCATTCCTCGCAAGCTAAAGCGTGGCTCGTCTTCAATATGAACCGCCGGAATTTTATTATTACCGCCAACAGGAATTAATTGCATCAGTGTTTGTAAACCGTAAAATAATCCATTCTCTGCATTGGCTTTAATACAAATAGCTGATGGTGTTACATCCAGTACATAGCCCTCCGCATTTGTTGCAACGGATGGATCTAACGTTTCAGTCCGGGCTCGTTGTAAGGAACAACGGTCTGGTTATTCAATTTGAAGTTCCCCTTATTTTCTTTCAGTGTTTTGGGAAGGGAATAATTTACAGGTTCGTTTGCGCCGAAGCAGATAGAGTGATAAAACAGAAAATTAGTACTGCGATTTTTTTCATACTAATACCTATGTAAAATCCTTAAACTTCTTAAGTTTAATCGATAAAACGACTTCTAAAGCTTTTATATCCCTAACCGATAAAGATGTAGCTCACAGGGCAGCTTAAAGCAGCCGGTTAACATTTTGCTGAAGAACCAAACTCAGCCAGGTCTATTAAATTAATAGCTTGCCAATCCATAAACCCTCACATACTCAATTTCTGTTTGAACAGGTAGTACAGAGTCATCAATTACACCAACCCATGAGCCTCCCAAAGCCTGATTTAATATAAGGTAAAAATGTTCGTCGAAGGGCCATTGCAACCTATCGGCAGACAAGCCCGCTTTCTTTGGGTAGGTAAAAGTTATATTACCGTTTACCAGGAAATCAATCTTTTCAGGAAACCATTCTACCCCGAAAGTGTTAAACTGGCCAACAGAGAACGGCGGGGTGTGATTGTTAGGCGGGTCGTTTGTGATACCGAGGTTGTCCACATAGTGCGAATGGATCACCTGGTAAATTTTTGCATCGTTATTAAGATGTTCCATGATATCGATTTCGCCGCTCCCAGGCCAGCCGCCAAATACCTCCTTTTCCGGCATCATCCATATTGCTGGCCAGGTTCCCTGGCCGGAACTTAGCTTCGCTTTTACTTCTACCTTACCATATTTAAAACTAAACTTTTTAGAAGACTCCACTCCTCCGGTATGGTAACCATCTGCGTTTTTTACCGCTTTTAAAATCAATTTTCCGTCTTTCACAAAGGCATAATCGCTCGAGGTGGTCATGTATTTTTTCCAGTCCGGCGTTCCTTTAGTTACCAGGGTCCACTTCAACGGGTCTACGTTTCCATCATTTTCAAAATTATCTTCCCAAACTAATTTCCAATGGCGTTTTTGCAACACAGTAATCTCGTCAGTCGTTTTTCGCGCACCCTTACCACCGGTTAATACGACCTTTTTTGTACGTTCTGCAACGGTGCACCCCATTTGCAGAGAAACGAGGAATGTTGAAATGAGCAATAATGCAATTCGCATATTTTTAATTGTTCGTTATCTCATAAATCCTCAAAGGAGCTGAGACTTTAGTTTCAAATAATAGACTTTTCGTTTTTTTAAGCTGGCCCGCATCTATTGAGAACAGTTCCTCCGCACCCTGATAAACCAATGTTTTTCTACCTCGTTTATTTACAGCAAACACAGAAACCTTTTCACCACTGGTTTTTAACAGAATACCAATGGTGGCTTTCTGCAGATCGGCGGGCAGGTTTACCTTTGCAGGAGAAGAATTCGTAAAAGGGGTAAAAGTCTGAATGCTTCCGTCCTGAGCAAACAATCCCTTATCCTGGTCGGCTAAGGGTTTAATTAACAGCTTAAAACCTTTTAAAAAGAGGCTGCGTGTAGTATCCGAAAAGTTAATGAATCGAATAAGCTGTACAGGCTGGCTGAATGTGGTAAGATTACCCTTTCCCCGTTTCTCTACCACCGGGATGGTTTGCCAGGTATTGCCATCAACTGAAACCTCAAAGCGTCCCCAGGTGGACAGATTTCCAGATACCAGGTTAAACTCAAGGTCGGCAGGTACCAGGCCATTTTCCAGGCTTAGTCCAAAATACTCGTTTTTCTTCAGCGACAACACTTCCAGCACAGGCGAAATAGCCAGGCTGTTATTATCAAGCAACAAAGGCTGGTTACGCAACTTTTCAGAATTGGTATAAATAGCAGTCCTCCGGTTCGCTTCTTCGTTGGCTTCCCCTTTATCCAAAGTGTTGATGAATGATGCACCGGTCTGCTTAAACATCTCCCTTATAAAGGGCGCCAACACCAATGACCCTGTTTCTACCCCCGGCTGATAGGGGTTTTGATTCAAGGTTTTATCAATAGTCACCATGCTATCAAGCAAAGACTCGGCTCTCAGATATTCCGACCAGGCTTGAGTTTTATCTTTCTCATCTAATAAAGCTGCCGTTCTCATAACTGAAGTTCCTGCTTTGCCCAGTAGTTCAAACTGTATTAACCAGGGAGATATTTGTTCAAGCATCCGCTTATTTTTGCTTTTCCCTTTTAGCTGTTCAGCCACCGGGACAATTAGTTGAAATTCAGAGCTAATTCTTTCTGCTAAGTCCTCCTGATAGCTCCCTTTGCCATAACTTAGTAAAAATGAATCAATCGAGGGTTTCATATCTACCGATTCCTCCCGGCGGTACCGGTGCCCGTTTGGACCAGGATCACTATTATGCGTGTTAAATAATTGAAAAGCTTCGGGCGCTTCAGGCATGATAAATTTATTCGCCGCTTGCCAGGCTCGCGCGGGATCGTAACTTTTCATGTTCCATGAATATAGCGCAATGCTGAAAATCGCAGGCTTAGATGCCTCGGCTTTATCCATCGGGTTTGACACAAAGCCGGACATATCCGCACTCGCGTTGGTATCAAGTCCGTAAGAAGGGCCCATCAGCAGATGATCACGAACATAATCGCTCACCGGGAAATTCCACCAGACAAATGCGGGACGCTTTATCCGTTTGTTCACCCATTCCAGGCCTTCCTTCGTGATATCGTCGACTACACGGTTGCCGGTCCACATGATATGAACAGCGGGATACAACTGATCTCCCAAAATATCGAGATAAGTATTGGGTTTAGGGTCAGCCCAGCTTTTATTATATTCCGTGGGACACATGATCAGCGCTCCTGCGTCTTTCTTTTTTTGGATAAAATCCTTCTGAATATAATTTAACAAGCCGGCTTGCTTGGCTGCGTTTGTGCCGCTACCAGAAATATCATCAAAAAACACGGCAAACGATCTGATGCCCAAAGCATACATCATATCCATTTTTTTCAAAATGGCCAGGCTGTCGCTCAGGTTCCATTGGATATCCTTACCGGGATGAATGGCCCAGATAAAATCAACTTCATTCCGTTTGGCTTCCTCAACCAATTCTCTGATTTGCTGCGCATTTTCTGAAGGATAGGCCAGTCGCCAATTGGGAGACGAGTGATACGGATCATCTTTAGGCCCGTAGATGTAAGTGTTGAGTTTGAGTTTACCGTAAAACCGTAACTGCTCGATGCGGTCCTGGTGGCTCCATGGATCTCCATAAAATCCTTCAACGGTACCTCGAAACGCTACATCGGGATAATCCGTTATTTGCCCAACGGGCAACGTCAGCAAACCGTTCGCATCTTTTTCTGCCAGCTGCAGTAAAGTTTGAACGGCGTAATACACTGCCCTTTGGTTGTTGGCCTCAATTGTTATCCCGTTTTGCCCAATCGCTAATTGATAGGCTCCCACACGTTTTAAATCAGGATCTGTTGCTGCCGGCTTCTTTACAATAAACGGAAAGTTTTTAGTAACCGGACCCGATGGGAAAGTTGTATTCAACAGCTCGGGAATATGTTTTGCAAGTGAAATATGGCTTTCAATCCTGAAGGCCGGAACCCCAAAACGTTCACCTGTGAAGCTACTTTTTTGAGGCTCGGGGTAAATGGACGGCGTTTCATTAAAGGCAAATACATTTAAGGAAATAAATAATAGCAGCCCTGTGAAGGCAAATCTGATGTGATCAAGTAACATGATTTTCATAAAGCAGAAGTTAAGTAGCGGAAAAAGGGGTTAGTATATCCTATTCATAAAATGTCCTGGTCTTCCATAACTGGAAGCAGGTAGCAACAGGTCATCACGAGGACATTAAAGACCGTCAATTTTGCGCAACCTCGGCCTCATTCAAGGGTGCAAAATGAATACCCCGTTTTTCCCAATCTTTTAAAATGGGCAGCAAAGCCTGCCGGAACTGTTCATAATTTTTTAAAGCAGTATCGGTCCAGCCCACCTCAGCGAAAGCCGCCAAACGTGGAAAAACCTGGTAGTGCATCTCTCCATTGGTTGGAATCCACTCGCCCCACATCTGGGAGCCAGTGCCGATTATCTGGTTGTGAAAACGGACATCCAGATCCTTTGGTACCGGGTCAAAGTCATAGGCCTTTGAAAGTGAGATCGATGAATACGAATAATCCAGATAAGTACGTTCATGTAAGGAGTTTACAATGTCATAGCCCTGCTGTGCAGCTTGCTTCAACAGTTTGGCGTCGCCTTTCCAAAAATGAACAATTACGTTTTTCGCCAATGAGGTCTCCGCATTATCGTCCCCTTTTTTCTCTTCAAAATCCGGATGAATGTTGATGCCCATAATTTCATTCCAGCCCATCATCCGGCGATCATTTTTTTCAATAAACTGCGAAATGTCATTGGTAAAATTCACTTGCAGATCCGCATAGGTTTTTAAATTCTTACTTTTCATGTAGGCATTTACCTTCTCAGATTTCGTCCAGGCTTCATAGCTCACCTCATCGCCACCAATATGAATAACTTTGGAGGGAAAAAGAGTGAATACCTCCTGTAGGACATCTTTGATAAAACCGGTTACTCTTGGATTGGTCACATCATAAATATCATCGAATCGCCCAAATTTTACGGCGACTTCAACTGGCTTATTTTCCGTGCCCAACCAGGGGTACGCTGCCAATGCCGCGCTGGCGTGGCCTGGCATTTCAAGTTCGGGTACTACATTAATATGCCTGTCGGCGGCGTATGCCACAATTTCTTTGATTTCGGATTGTGTATAGAACCCGGAATGCGGCTCGCCTGACTGTTTGCTGCTTTTCCATTTCAATTCGCCAACCTGGGTGCTTTTACGTTGAGACCCAACTTTGGTAAGCAAAGGATATTTTTTAATTTCAATGCGCCAGCCCTGATCATCGACCAGGTGCCAATGGAAAACGTTCATCTTCAAACGGGCCATCTCATCTAACAAAAGTTTCACCTGTTCGGTGCCCTTAAAATACCTTGCTTCATCCAGCATAAAGGCACGCCACTTAAGCCTGGGTTTATCTTCCACCGTCATCAACGCAATTTGCTTGCTATTCTTAGTAGAATCAATGGCCTGCTGTAACGACTGGAGTCCGTAAAAAAGCCCGGTAGTAGTGGCCGCCTTGATTACTATTTTTGAAGAACTCACTTTTAGCCTATACCCTTCATTTCCCAGAGTACTTGACATAGCGGGATCTAGTGAAAGGTTGATAGAATTACTCAGATTCTTACCAGCCTTCAGGGAAAGCTGCACATTTAAACCTTCTTTCAAATTTTTCTGCAATAAGCCGGCTTCTTTTCTTGTATCGGCCGTATACACAATGTTTTGGATCTTGCTAAGTTCTAGCTTGCCCGGTTCGACAGATATTTTATTAGGTCGTGGTATGATATTGATTTGCTGGGCAAAGCCTTCATAGCTAGCCAGGGTAACCAGTAAAATCATGCAAAAATGTTTCTTCATAGTGGATTAGTTTTGGGGAATATTGAATTAATGTTTAAAGGTAATTTCAGCGTCGCCAAAGCTTGGTAGTCGTTATCGGATCCTTTATTTGATGGCCAACTACTATACCCTACATCGTTATACTTTCGTCCATTTCGAAGTTTTGTGGAACTTCTCCAGGAAAACCACTGGGCCGCATTTAAAACAATTCATCTACGGTTTGCTTCATGTGTCTGGCCTGTAAACAGCGAGGGATGAAAGCGTATACCTTTTTGTTGCCAACCTATAAAATGCCAGCCATTTAAGCGGTTAACAAAGCTCACATAATTTTTTGAGGCCAATGGCGACCATAGCGCCTCGGCTATGGCGGGCATACGCGGTAACATCATATACTGAAGGTGCTGCACCGAGCTGATGAATTCGGTCCAGATAGCAAACTGACCACCAATAATCTGTTCTTTTTCAGAACTGTTCAGTGAAATGGGTTGGGGATCGTATTGATATACCTTTTCGAGAGTATTAATAGAAGCCTTTGCTGCAAAGGGCTCACCCTCAGGTCCTGCCTGGTAGCGGTTGAAATAAAGCGGCTTACTTGGCGACATGATGGCGTTATGACCTTGTTTGGCTGCGGCCACCCCGCCGTTTTCTCCGCGCCAGCTCATTACCGTTGCCGACGGCGTCAGACCTCCCTCCAGTATTTCATCCCATCCCAATAGTTTTCTATTGTTAGCAAGAAGATGTTTTTCTATCCGGCCAATAAAATAACTTTGCAATTCTTCCTCAGTTTTTAGCCCTTCTGCCTGCATTCTTCCCTGGCACCTGTCGCACTTTTCCCAATAGGCTTTATCCACTTCATCACCTCCAATATGGATATATTTTGATGGGAATACCTGCATCACCTCATCCAACACCTGTTGTAAGAAAACAAAAGAACTGTCACGTCCGGCACAATAATTAAAACTGATTTTGGTATGATCAACAACTCCGTTCCAGGTAGTTGAATTTGGTGTTGCCTGTGGATGCTGGCTGCAGGAAAATTCAGGGTAAGCCGCTAAAGCGGCTCCCGAATGCCCGGGCATTTCAATTTCGGGCACCACGGTAATGTTCCTGGCTGTGGCATAAGCCACCACCTCTTTAGCCTGCTCCTGCGTGTAAAAACCTCCATAAACGTACTGGGGACCTGTTGGAGCCGGCTCCTTTTTATATATCACAGAACCAGGTATTTCTTTTCGCCAGGCACCAACTGATGTTAGTTTAGGGTAATTTTTAATTTCCAGCCGCCACCCTTCATTATCTGTTAAATGCCAGTGGAATACATTCATTTTGTACAAGGCCAATAGGTCGAGAATATCTTTAATGGCCTCAACAGAATAAAAGTGCCGGCTTACGTCAAGCATCATACCCCGCCAGGCAAAACGGGGTTCATCAGTTATTTCCATGCCGGGCACCTGCAATGCCTCATTGGTGCGGATAGCGGGCAGTGTTTGTATCAATGACTGCAAGCCGTAAAAAATACCGGCTTTGGTATTTGCCATTATTTGAATGGCAGAGGACGAAACCTTAAGCTGATAGGCTTCCGATTCTAAACCTGGTAAGGTTGTTAATATAAAACTAATGGACTTCTTTTTCTGCCGGTTCAGCGAAAGTTCATGTCCTGAGATACCACGAATGTGTTTTGCAAAAAATTTACCCAGCACATGTAAATCATCATTGCCACCATCAAATTGAATGGAAGTATTCCCATCAATAATGAAATGGTTATTGTTAACCTGAAGTTCTGCTGGTAACGGAACAATATTCACCTGCGCCCGGGTTTGAAACCAAATCCCGTTTAACAAAAACAGAAGCAGTGAGTACGATCGGATATTTGCTTTATTCATAATTTATAGTGGCAACTCAGACGATTGTTAAAGCGCGAATCCTATTAACTTTAATAAATGAAAGAGTAGCTTAATAGAGCGAATGATCTGATTTGAGGATTTTTAACGCATCACCATCCTCATATTTACCTATCAAATCGTTCAACTGAGTTTTTAACATGGCGGTAGTTTTTGCATGTTTTTTCTTTCCATAAAGGTTTTTCATTTCATGGGGATCGTTCTGAAGGTCGTACAGTTCCCATGATTCCACTCTCTTATAAAAACGGATGAGTTTATAGCGCTTGGTTTTGATGCCAAAATGCGGCGACACCGAATGTTCTCCATTCTCGTAATAATGGTAATAAAGAGCATCACGGCTTTTCCCTTTTTTGTCTGACAGTAGAGGCAATATGGATTCCCCTTGAATATCTTCAGGAACCGCAATGTTGGCGGCATCAAGCATGGTTGGCGCGATATCCAGGTTCATTACAAAATCGTTAGATACGCTGCCCGGTTTAATCACACCCGGATAGCGCATAACCATCGGAGTTCTGAACGATTCTTCGTACATAAAACGCTTGTCAAACCAACCATGTTCTCCCATAAAAAACCCCTGATCGGATACATAAATGACAATGGTGTTTTTCGTTAAACCATTTTTATCCAGATAATCAAGGGTACGACCGATATTGCGGTCTAAAGAGGCTGCTGTAGCTAAGTAGTCCCGCATGTATCGCTGGTATTTCCATTCCACCAGTTCTTTCCCGCTTAAGTTAAGAGCCTTAAGATCTTTATTAATGGGCTTGTAGTACGCATCAAATTTTGCCCTTTGCTCAGCATTCATCCTGGTTACAGAACCATCCTTTACTTCGGCAGGAAACATTTTCAAATCATAACCCATAATCATGGTCTTGTCAATGGTCATGTCCTGAACACGGGCGGCCTCCCTATTTTTATAGGTGTCGTAAAAATTGGCAGGCAAGGGAAAATTTACCTTATCAAACATGCCCATGTCGGTTGTATCAGGTATCCAGGTGCGGTGGGTAGCTTTATGACCGATAACCAAACAGAAGGGTTTGGTAGTATCACGTTTATCCAGCCACTTTTCTGAAACGTCTTCTACCACAGTGGATACATAACCATCGATTCTTTTCGTGCTGCCGTCCATCATTTGAAAGTCCGGATTGTAGTAACTGCCCTGGCCGGGAAGGACTTGCCAGAAATCAAAACCTTCCGGCTGAGTTTCCAGATGCCATTTTCCTATCCATGCAGTTTGATATCCACCCCCGCGAAGCTCTTTGATAAAGGTATTCTGGCTGCCATCAAAACTTGAATTTTCATTGTCTTTAAACCCGTTCTTATGACTGTATTTACCGGTGAGCAACACCGCCCGGCTGGGGCCGCATATCGAATTAGTCACATAAGCCTTATTAAAAATCACGCCCTCTTTAGCTATGCGGTCAATATTAGGCGTTTGCATCAGTTTGCCGCCATAGGCACTGATGGATTGAAAAGAGTGATCATCAGATACAATGATCACAATATTGGGGCGATTCGCCTGACTAAAAGCCGCTGGTGATGAAACCAGGAAAACTAAAGTCAGAGATAAGTTTAATATTGGTCCTCTAAATAATTTCATATTGCTGCCTGATCAAATTAATTTCCACTTTGCTCAAAAGTAATCGTTACCGGTTCAAGATTAAATGTCGGATTTACAGCCATTTCCACCTTCCGGGATAGGCCGGTGGTATTAGGTGAAATTTTAACTACAATCGTTTGATTGGCAGAGCCAAAGGCCTTAGCTGGCTTAAGCCACTGTTTGGCTTCATCGGGTACAACTATCCACCAACCGTTAGTACCTGCGTTAATTGTGACGTTTACATCCATACCGGCTGCCGGATAGATTGGTAGAGCACCCTGAACATCTACTGTGAAAGCCGAAGGCACCGGTTTTGGAGGCATTTCATCCTTGCTGCAACCTGCTAAAATCAGAGACAACAGAAATACGACGCATATGCTATAAAAATTCTTCAATGTTTTCATCTTAATAATCTTGATTATAAAATCTCCGGAAACTTGCAGGAGCCTTTCCCTCTTTTTTTGACCAGCCAGCTACCGCAAGTTTTCTCTAATATTTGTTTAATAGGTTTGATTATATTAATTCAATGTTTCACTACCAGTTAGGATTTTGTGTCCATTGTCCGTTTGTTAGCTGAATCATCCTATCCTGAATGGGCAACAGATAATCCCTTGACAAATTGAAAGCAAAGCCAGAGGGTAAAGTACCACGGTAGGGGTCCATATAACGGAGCGGGCTCGCATTACTGCCAGTTAGATAAAAGTTTACTGGCTTGCCAGCTGGTGGCGTATCATAATATAACAAAGCATCTTTATAAAAACCGCTTGACGTATTTTCGTTAGCGATGTTACTGCCGGTAAATAAAATCCCCAGAGGTCTTTTCCCAGTTATCAGCACGTCAGCTGCCGACCAGCGAAAGATATCATCCAACCGTGTTCCTTCTGCGGCGAATTCCACTCTTCTTTCCCGGCGTACACTTTGAATGGCTTTATCGAGGTCTTTAAAAGGATAATCCGCCTGCGTATTATATTCTCTATCAAAATCCACAGCAGGCATTCCGGCGCGGGCACGCAGTGGCTGTAAAGCCTGACTTATCAATACAGGTGATTCGCCTAACTCGGCCAATGCTTCAGCATAATTCAACAGAACTTCTGCGTACCTGAACTGAATTGCGGGCACCGAACTTTTATTATCATCAAATGTGGCTGATGCACTATTAACCTCAATATATTTATATAAGGGATAGCCTGTCGTATTCCGGTTAAAACCACTCTGGTTGATGGGCGGAAAGCTAGGTACGGTTCCTCCCGGCTTAAGTGGTTTACCCGGGACAGCTACTGTTTGCGATAGCCGCGGATCACGAAGATCCGGTCGCAATTCTGTTCCATACACTGATTGAGCGTCAGCTCTTGATGATCCAATAAACGGCGCACCGTTCCTGGTCAGATAGTCATCCACAAGAGACAAGGTAACACCCATATCACCCCCACCAGTTGAAAGATACTTACTAATCCCATGGCCGATATTTTCATTAGCATCGTACTTTCTCCATAACATCACCTCGTTGTTTGCAGAAAGGTTTAGCGTGGTAAATAAGTTTCCGTAATCTTCCAACGGTTTACCTGTATTGTAGATAGACCACCTGCCGCTATTGATGACGGTTTGGGCTGCTGTTTTAGCTGTGTTTAGCAGGTCGGTAATTTTCGAATCAGTAACCTCTTTACTCCAGAAAGGGTCATTATCCTGCTTATGGTACTTTTGCCAGGTTCCTTCATAAAGGGCAACTCTTGATTTAAAAGCCAGAGCTACATCTTTATGTATCCGCATACCCGAATTAGTACTCACAGCGGGCAGCAGGTTGATGGCCTGATCAAGATCTGCCAGAATAGAATCAACAACAACCACACGTGAATCCCTCGCCTGTTGGGTCATTTCCTGCTCGGCAGGCAAAACACTATTTACCCAGGTAACATCACCATACTTTTTAACCATATTAAAATGAAACCAGGCCCTGAAAAACTTGGCTTCACCCGCGTATTGGTCAATAATGGTTTGATCACCTGTGGCATTTTTATAATTTGCCAAAAAGTAGTTAACGGCTCTTATACTGTTGTATTCAGTAATTCGGGAGGCATTACTAAGTGTCAGGTTTCCGTTTAAACGGATATCAACCGCAGTTATGATCATGTTGTCGCTGGTAGCATCCGAAAAGGCAATCCCAGTGTTACCCGTAACTGCAGGATGCCCTGGAAAGCTTTCGTAAAATTGATTAACATAAAGGCGGAGTTCATTGGTAGTCGCCAGGCTGCCGGAAGTTGAAAGCGCATCAAGCGGCTCTCTGTCAAGGAAGTCTTTTTTGCACGATATAAAGGTCAATATGATCGCAACAAGGCATATTTGATTAATATATTTCATGATGATTCGTATTAAAGGCTAAGATTAAGACCAAAAGAATATACTTTGCTCAACGGATATATTTTACCCGGCGCATTCCCACCTACAAGCGTTTCAGGGTCAAACATTTTAGCCAGCTTTGTGAAAGTAAGTAGGTTCTCTCCCGAGAAAAAAACGTTAACCCTGGTCATTTTGGCCTTTTGCACCCAGCTAACAGGTAAACTATAACTGAAGGTTAGATTCTTAAGTCGGAGATAAGAAGCATCCTGAAGATACCTGTCTGACACCTGCTGGGTTTTACCAGCGTAAGAATTAATAGAGCCTACCGGCGAAGCGTAAGGATTGGGATAATAAGCATTCGGGTTTTCAGTTGACCAGTAATCAAGATGCTGCTTAAATACGGTTACTTGCGCTAAGGCTCCTGAACCCCAGAAGTAAGCGTCCAGCATGTTTGGTGCGAATTCGCGTTTCCCAATACCCTGCCACAGCATGCTCATAGAAATTCTTTTCCAGGTAACGGAGCCATTCAGTGAATATGAATAGCGTGCGCTGCTGTTACCAATGATCGACAGATCACCCATATCTCCGATACTGTTGGCCCCCTGATTTATCTTCCCATCATTATTCAAATCCAGGTAATTCACATCCCCTGGTTTCCAGGGCTGCCCCGACAGAAATGAATGATCCAGGCTGTTAAATGCTGTTGCTTCTTCGGCCGTTTGAATCAAACCCGGAGACGTGTAACCCCAAATTTCACCTGCCGTTTTACCAACATACCAGGAGTCTCTTGGGTTATTTTTATTCGGATTTTGATACTTCGTTACCACTGATTGATTATCTGAAAGCAATCCGCCTACCGTAAAAGAAACCTGCTCACTTATTTTACCATACCAGTTTAAAGAAAGCTCCCAGCCCCGGGTACGAAGATCCGCATTATTACTTAGCGGCGGTGTTGCGCCATACATATCAGCTATATCCAGCGAAGGTCCCAGCATGTCCCGGGTATTCCGCTGATAAATGTCAACGCTACCGTTAAACCTGCTGTTGAAAGCGGTAAAATCTAATCCCAGGTTTGTATTTTCAATTTTTTCCCACGTAATAAACGGATTAAACGCCCCCGGAACGGTTATATATGCCTCCCTTCCATTCCCAAAGTACCATCTGCCTCCTGTGCCAATACCCGGTACGGTGATGTTCATATTTTCTGCATAGGAATACAAACCGGCCCCCGACTGATTGCCCAGGAAACCGTACGAACCACGGATTTTTAACTGATCTAACCATTGCACATTCTCCTGGAAAAATTTCTCCTGATCTATATTATAGCCTGCAGATACCGAAGGGAAGAATCCCCACCTGGAGTCAGACGCAAACCGCGATGACCCATCATACCGACCATTTAATTCCAAAAGAAGTTTAGACTTGTAGTCATATGATAAACGTCCAAAACCTCCTCTGGTCGCCCAATGTGTTCTGCTCTCGCTAACTGTTTGAGCTCCGGTAACCAGGGAAACGCCGGGGCGTGTATTGCTGATCAAATCCTGGGCATTGGCAGTCAAACTCTTGAATTCACTAAGCTCTTGCTGAAATCCCGCTATTACAGCAAAATTGTGCGCCTCATTAATGTTGAAATTATAAGAAGAATAAATGTTGGGAGAAATGTAACGCGAATTCAACATGCCGCGGCCATAGCTACCTTTTAACGGGATGTTATATTCAGACCGGTTAACCGTTATCGGAGTACCGTTTATTCCATAAATTGTTCCCGGAAGCTTCAAATTAGTTTGTTCTGTGGTTGATTCCCTTAAATTTAGGTCTACATTGATTTTCCATTTCTTTATCGGTTCGAATTCTAACCCGGTTAAAAGAGCCAGGTTGGTGTGATCATCCCGTGCTTCCGAACCAGACTGCAGGTAAGGAACCATAGACTGTTCTGACCAGTTTCCGTTTAAATCATAAGGAGACACATTTGGCCTCATCCGGGCCAGGTTATGAAAAAAGAGATTCTCAAATCCTGAAAAAGGGCTGGTAAATTTGGACCGCGTGTATTTTGTATTCACTTTTAACTTAGCCCAGCTTACAACTTGAGAAGTAACGCTGGCATTTAAATTATAACGGTTATAATCAATGTCGGCGAATCGCATACTTCCACCTTCACCATAATAACCTCCGGAAACAAAGTACTGGGTCGCTTTAGTACCGCCGCTCATGCTCAGGTTATGATTTTGTTTTAACGCATTAGGCTTATAATGCAAACCAAACCAGTTGGTATTAGCTACCCCGTTTGAACTGTTCTCCCAATTAGCATAGTTGTTACTGTTTACTTCCGGGAAAACCGATATTTCGTTGGGATTCTGAATATACCGCTCTAACAACTTTAATTTATCATCTGAGTATTGCCTGATGCCCAAAGCGTTGAATGTGGCCGAATTATAAAATTTAGCAAAATCTAATGAGTTTGCCATATCCGGCAAATTAACAGGAGTTGTTAATCCCACATTATTGGAATAGGAAAAAGCTGTGCGATCGGCGCTTCCTTTTTTCGTAGTAACCAGGATTACGCCATAAGCTGCCCTGGATCCGTATATGGCCGAAGCTGATGCATCCTTTAATACGGATATTGATTCTATATCATTCGCGTTTACATCTCCTAATGACATTTCTAACCCGTCAACCAGAATATAAGGATTGTCACCCCCGCTTATATTTCCTATTCCACGTATGTTCAGATTAAAATTTTGACCCGGTTTAGTATTGCCCCCAACATTTACATTTAAACCTGGTACCAGGCCCTGTAAGCTTTGCGTGACATTGGCTACAGGTCTGCTTTCAAGCTCTTTGGCAGTGACAACAGCAACCGAACCGGTGAGGTTAACTTTCTTTTGGGTACCATAGCCAACTACCACTACCTCATTAAGATTAGAAAGTTGTGGTACCAGCTGAATGACCAACTCCGCTTTTGACTGGGCTTTAACTTCCTGCGGATTATATCCTAAAAACGAAACAACCAGGATGGAAGCCTCATCAACATTTCTCAGGCTGAAAAATCCATTAATATCAGACACAGTATTTAAAGTTCCATCTTTCACTTTAATGCTTGCGCCTGGCAAGGGTTGGCCGGTCTCATCTAATACTTTACCTTTAACACCAATGGCTCCCAAATAATCAATGACCGATTGTAAAATTGAAGGTTCTTTTTGCTTTAGAACAACAATTTTATCCTGAATTGAAAAGGTTAAGGCCTGACCCGCAAGACATGCATTTAAGGCCTCCTCAATACTGGCCATTTTAACGTTAACAGTAACGGGTTTTGCTTGTCTGATAAGCCCGGCATCGCCTAGAAAATCATATCCGCTTTGTTTCCTGATTTTGTTAATGAGGGTTTCAAGAGAAGCGTTTTTCTCTTTTAAGGTAATCTTTTGCGCAACACTCCTGGCGTTAACATGAAGAAAACATACAGTTAATATGGCGAAGGTTAATTTCATAACTCGGAGCATTGTTTTAGGAATACCTGGGTACTGCCGCGTCCTAAATAGAGTGTAAAATTTCATACATTTGGTTGTTAGGTTTAAGTTAACTGGTGTTCGAAATACTTTTAATTTTAGCCTTATCGTTAGTCGGAGTGTTCGAGCACTCCGACTTTTCAATGAAATATGGCCAGTGTTCTTCTACATCTTTAGTTACAGGCTTTTTTCATAATTATATAATTTAAGTTTTAGGTTGGTGGCTTATAAAACTGTTATTCGCTTTTCTTCGATTTTAAATTGAACTTTCCCCGTTGATTCCAATGCATGCAGTACTGCCGAAACATTTTTTGACCGGGAAACTACACCCAAAAAGGTTTGAGCAACCGGCTTCCGTGCATAGTGAATTTCCACATTATACCACCTGGAAACTTCCCTCATAATACTTTCAAGATCCTCATCTTTAAAAATAAAATACCCGTTTTTCCAAGCTGTCACGTCTTCTATATCCGCATCAATAATATCAAAGCCATTTCCAGACATAATTGATTGTTGTCCGGGTTTAAGAATTTGGGAAATTGATGAATTGGCAAAACCGACTTTTATAATTCCTTCTACCAGTGTTGTTCTGACTCTACCTTCATCACTATATGTATTTACATTAAAGTGAGTGCCCAGCACTTTAATTTCCTGGCCGGTTGAAAGTACTTTGAATGGTTTATTGACATCTTTGGCTACTTCGAAATATGCTTCTCCGGTTAATTCTACATTCCGCTCATTTCCTGTAAACATCGTTGGATATTTCAGTGAGGCTGCAGCATTTAGCCAGACTTTAGTCCCATCCGGAAGGTTAATCTGGTATTGGCCTCCCTTTGGAGTCTCAATCGTATTGTATAGAGGTTTAAAATTCAGAGTATTGTCAGAAAGGATTTCGTTGGATAGTTTTGAATCTGATATCGTATAAACAAGCTGACCTTCGGTGTTTTTGGAAATTTTAATACCGTCTTGATCTGCAATTTCGCCCGTTGAGACATCATCAAGAGATATTTTTGAACCATCAGCCAGAGTGAGGATCGCCTTATTTGATCCAGGCTTAATATCATATGGTTTTCCCTGTGTATACTGATCCTTCTTATCGGGAAGCTCTTGATAGAAGTAAAGACCTGCACTGATTGCGCACAAAAGCATGGCTGCCGCTGCAAAACGGTACCAATTCATTATTACAATGGTTTTCCTACTTTGATTGATTTGTAGATTAATCTCATTGAATATTTTTGCCTTTACAGTATTTTCTTCATCCGGATCGTTAGCGATCCACTCAATTTCTCCATCGTTTTTGTCTCGGTACCAGGCTAGAAGACGCTCCCTTTCCTGTGGAGTCGCCAGGTTATCCAGGTATTTACCAATTAGGATGTTGACTTCTTCCTGGTTCATTCTATCGCATTTATAACCGGAGGTACCCTAAGCCCAGGGGTTACCCTTAGTGGGTGTTAATTTTTTTTTTAACAAGTTATAAGTTGTGTAAAAAAGCGAATGCTTTACCATTGGAGACCAGTATTAATTGACACAATGAATTAAGATTATCAGGAGGGTTCCTGAATTTTTTAAGCGAAGTTTAATGATCTTTATGCCTTTGGTGAGGTGAGCCTCCACAGTTTTTTCTGCAATATTCATTCGCTTTGATATCTCAGCGTTATTCAGACCATCCGCCCTGCTATACTTGAAAACCACTCTGCATTTATCAGGAAGCTGTTCAATAACCCCATTGATATACTCTTCTAAAAAACGGGCTTCAATTTGTTCATTTTCAAATGATACAACGGGTCGCTGGAAGTTCCTTTCTGCCAGTTGCTTTTTATTAAACTCTCTTTTTAAATATTTGAACACCGAGAATTTAGCTGCTGTGGCCAGGTAGGCCGATAAATTGTCAATTTTAACTTCAGACTTCCTATTCCAGATACAGACAAAAATTTCCTGAACAATCTCCTCCGCCGAGAATTTATCTTTGGTATGATTAAAGACTATAGCTAACAACTTTTTCCAATACCGTTCATAGATTTCAGTAAATGCATCATGGTCCCCATTTTTCAATAGGTTGAGCAGGTCTTCATCTAAATGGTTTTTTAAGGCAGCCATTGCGCGAGCTTAATCAATTAAGTAAGCATTAAATAATTATTAAATTTTTATTATAAAGGCCGTGTTTATCAAAGCCTTTCCCTTGATAGAATTACTTTGACAGGTTTTGGCATTACAAAAGGTTACAGCTGAATTTGAGTATTCGACTTTTTGTTGAAGGAGCTAGAAACGCAATCTTATGAGTGATTGAAAGATAACCAAGGTTCCTTTGGAAGTAATGAATGAAACGTGAGTCCTCTCTGGAAATCCCAACGGATTGAGATATTAAAACCCTTAGGCTGGTAATCAATATAAGAGCTTAAGTAGGAAGAGAGTAGCAGCAGGTTAGAGTAGCAGTAGCAGGTCAAAGCAGCAGTAGCCTGGCTCGCTACACGACTGCCACTGCTACTGCTACTCATTCCTTCAACCTTCCACTTTCCCTCCTAGATAACCTTCGTCTTTCCCGGTATGGCGAACGGATAATTCCCATCCGCATCCGGTAGTACTTTCGGCATGGCATCCCAGGCAAATCGGTCAGGCATCAGGTTCACGTTGGAGTTTAGGGCGTCATCCCACTTCACTTCCTTACCGGAGTAAGTGGCATAGCGTCCCAGGATCGAGGTCATCGTGCTTTTAGCTGCGTTATCCGCATCGGCAAACTGGTATTTGCCGGCATCGATGGCCGCAAAGAGTTCGTCATGCTCCACCTGGTAAGGGTTCGGATCCCCTTTGCCCGCATAGTCGAACAGCACGTTGCCCTTGTGATCCCAGAGCTTGCCGGTGTTATTGGCCGAGAGGTAAACCTTCCCTTTGGTGCCCTGGAAGCTTTCGTCCACCCGGTTCTGCGTGCCTTCAAAATGGCGACACTGGCTTTGGAGGACGGTACCGTCTTCGTACACGAACTCGACCGTATGGTTATCGAAGATTTCGCCGTAATCTTTCCCCACGCGTTGAGCCCGGCTGCCGGTACCCTGCGCTTTCACCGGGTAGCTGTTCTTTACCCAGTTGGCCACGTCAATATTGTGGATATGCTGCTCAGCAATATGATCGCCGCACAGCCAGTTGAAGTAATACCAGTTGCGCATCTGGTACTCCATTTCGGTTTGACCGGCGGTGCGCGGGTTCACCCACACGCCCCCGCTGTTCCAGTACACCTGGCCGGAAACGATATCCCCCACCGTACCGTCCTGGATACGCTTAATGGTTTCGCGGTAGTTTTTCTGGTAACGGCGCTGCAAGCCCACCACCACATTTAATTTCTTCCGCTTGGCTTCTTCGGCGGCAGCCAGCACTTTACGCACCCCGATCGCATCCACAGCCACCGGCTTCTCCATGAACACGTGTTTGTTCTGACGGATGGCTTCCTCAAAGTGAATCGGCCGGAAGCCCGGAGGGGTGGTCAGGATCACCACGTCGGCTTCCTTGATGGCTTGCTTGTAGCCCTCGAAACCCACGAACTTTTTATCCTCGGGTACATTCACTTTGGCCTTCCCGAACTTGGTGAACATCGGCTCGTAGCTCTTGTCGATCCGGTCGCGGAAGGCATCGGCCATGGCGACCAGTTTCACATTGAAATTTGTGCTCAGGGCCTGGAAGGCCGCACCCGTACCGCGGTCACCGCAGCCGATCAGGGCGATCTTGATGGTTCCGCTGCCTGCGGCGTAAGCGCCATAGAAAGGCAAGTTGCTCAGGGCCACCCCCCCGGCCAGCAGGGCGGAGGTTTTGATGAATGACCGGCGTTGGGTTAGTAAGTTCTGGTTTTTACTGCTCATGCTAAAAGGGTTTAATAATCTGCAATGGGTTTACGGTTATAGTAGGTATCAATCTCTTCTTTGGAGGGCGGGCTCACAGGCCGCACCAGGCGGATCCCCACGAAAGGAGCTTCGGGAAACCACCAGTTACTCTTGGGAATCTGGGGATCAATTCGTTTCCAGTCCGGATCGGAGGCTGCTCTGCTGGCCGAACGCAGCTCAGCCGGCTCGCTTTGAAACGAACCGCCGCGGATGCTGTGCGGATAGAGTTTCACGGGTGGGGCCACCGCGTTATCCGCCAGCTTGCCTTTACTTTGATTGTAGAACCCGGCATCGTACTGGTCGATGGTCCATTCGGCGGCATTGCCGTGCATATCGTGAAGTCCCCAGGCATTGGGTTTCCTGGTTCCCGCAGGCTGTGTCTTTTCTTTGCTGTTACCGGCGTACCAGGCATAGTCCCCTAATCGGGCGACGTCATTGCCAAAGGAATACGCGGTGTTCGAACCCGCCCGGCAGGCATACTCCCACTCGGCTTCCGTCGGCAAACGGTAGAACACGCCCGTGCGATCGTACAGCCATTTGCAAAACTGCAGGGCATTGTACTGGGTCATCCCCACCGCGGGGTAACCTTCCTTGCCCATACCGAAGGTCATATCCAGGTAGGGTTTGGTAGGCCGGGTCACGGCGTCCACCCCTGCCGATTTAATCGTCACATCATAGTCTTTGTAGACGTATAGCTCGTAGATATCCCACGGAATTTCCTGTTTGGACATATAAAACGCATGGATCTTTACTTCATGCAACGGGCCTTCGTCAGCCTCTCTGCCCTTTTCATTTTCCGGGCTGCCCATCGTAAACGTGCCCTCCGGGATCGCAGCCATCTCAAAGCTGACCGTCGTGCCGGGAAGCTTTTGCGTGTAGGATTTCGGTTGATCCTGGGAGAAGGTCGTAAAAGGCAGGAGCGCCAGTAGACAGGCGCCGATTTTATTCTTATTCATGCTCTGATGCTCGTGTTTATTCTTTTGCTTGTTCCAGCTGCTCAATGGTTTGCTGCAGCTTTTTTGGATCCTTCATATACTTCTGGAGGTTGAAGAGCTTCACTGTCTTAAATTCCACCGGGTGGCTTTCACTTTGCAGCGAGATGTACCCTTCTTTTAAAGGCTGGCCATCGATTTTGACGGCTGGATCGTAATTTTCGACATTACCACCGCCGATCTGCGGCTTCGTATATTCCAGCACGGTCTTCCCGCCCACTCGGTGCCGGATCAGCGAATCGCCCAGCACCAGGATCTCGGCCCGTACCCACTGGTCGCCATGAAAGGTTGGAGAAGATGAATCGACGCAATGCGGGGTAAACAGTTTCCCATCCATAAACACATTCGTACCAGGCGTACACAGGTTCAGCGTGCTTCGTTCTGCTTTGCCATCGCCGCCTAAAAACTGCGCCTCCAGCGAGATCGGGAAATCCTGATCGAGTCCCATGCTTTGCGCCGACTGGCCATGCAGCATGGCGCCACTATTCCGCCAGGCCCAACCCGGACCACCTTCTATCTGTTCGCCCGTAAAACGGTATTCTACCACCAGCAGGTAAGCGGAAAACTTTTCTTTATAAAAAATATGGCCGTACTGTTCGTTCCAGCCTTTGTAACCATCGTACTTTACTTTCATCACCCCATCCTCCACGCGGAAGGTCTTGGCGAAATTCTCATTTACAGGGTGGCCTTTGATCTTCACGTTCCAATCTTTCAGGTCTTTGCCGTTAAAAAGCGTGGTCCATCCATTTTTAGGAAGTTCTTTTTGTGCGTTGCAACCGATAGTTGCAAAAAGGAAAAGCAGGGTTAATATCTTATTCATTGATTGGTATTTCTAGCATTTCGAATTATGGCAGCGTATTAAAATCGATACCTGGCTTTGACGTTTTAGTAGATATCCTGCTGAACACCTGGTTTATGGTAACATGATCATTGAAAAATCCACAATTTCGCAAATAGAATATGTCATTCTTAACACCGCCCGAATAATCTTTCCGAAAGTTCTTTTTAGCCGTATTATCAGCCGTAAACTTTATAGCGGTTATCTCATGCCATTCACCATTACGAGTTATCGCCCATTGATTGCCGAAATTTGCATGCCTTTCTATGTGCCCGGTTTCAGGACTGAAGTTTTCAAGAAACGAGTACAGGCCTTTTAAATGACTGTTCGTTTGTGGCCGTTCGAAGCTGGCTATAAGTGTCCAGGCGTTCTGCCCCGGATCTTTAAAATACGAAGTAAATACCGTGGTGTTTTTAGCTTCATTCGGCTGAGCCCTGGTTAGAAACGCATATGTTAGTCCCGACTTCCACGAATAACGTAAAAAGCTTTGACCGCCAGAGCCTTCGTTTCCAAATTCACCTGTGTTTACACCTGCACCTTTTTTAAGCAGCCTTATTTTCATGCTGTCAGGAATGCTTTTTGGATCATCTGTATGATACGGGCTCCATACAGAAAACAAGATCCTGCGTTCAGTTGGCGAGTTCACCTGGATGCCAAAATATCCCCCATTAAATCCATTCGCCATATAATACGAACCAATCACATCCTGCCCTTCGGGTACCGTAATCTCGTTATAAAACCACTCGATATTGTCCTTTTCGGCATCAGGTATGCTGAAATTTAAATGAACGGAAGGTCCCCGACGGCCGAAATAGAAACCACCGTCCGAATTCTCCTTCACATACACCAGGCTTGTAATCACCCGCTCATCGCCCTCAATAATAAGATCTGAAATCTCGCCATAATAATCTCCAGCCTTACTAATTCCCTGCAGATCAACTTTTACATAACCGGGCGCCGCTATTCTCATTTTTGCAACGCTCAGGTCCTCAAATTTTGCGTTAGTTAGCGCTTTTTCGTAGTGCTTGCCTTTTACAGAAATTCTTATCCTGCTCTTGCCTTCAGAGGCTTTAGCCCGAAGGCTCAACTTCACGTCCCCTGCTTTTTCGACTTTAAAATATATACTGGTAACAGCTGACTGCTCACTCCAGTTGCTTAAACCTTTGTCAGTAATTCGCGTCTTGACCCCATGAGTAATAAATGCATTTCCGCCAAGAGGAATTGAGGTCTGTACCGATGGCTCATTTATCTCTCCCGAAAAAGCACGGGAATTAAAACCCATCATCAGAAATAATAATGTTAAGAACACAGACGTAAATTTCATATCGGTTATGGTTAGCTCTGGTTTCAAAAGGAATTAAACCGGAATTTTTGGAAGATAAATAATAAGAAGGCGAACTGCACAATTTGCCCGGTGACAAAGTCAACGCAAACGTTTGAAATTGCAGATCCTCACTTAATTTAATTGTCAAAACGCTAATCAAGGGTAGTAGTCAGCATCCTGCCTAAACCAAAATAGATGCGCAAAGGTTGTGAGCAAAAAGCTCCTGAGTAAAAATCCTTCCCACCATTATAGAACTTGCCGAGGGGGAAGAATCGAAGGAAATAACTATAGTGCGGGTAGAGCTGGGAAAGGATAAAAATACTAGGCGATAGATTAGCGCTAAGTCACATAACCCCGTATAAATACTTTCTGCGATTTGATGACATGGTATATTTGATAATTTGAAGTTGTATTTAAAAACGTTTATAACCTCCCTCACAATTTAAAGAATATCCTCTTCTGATAAAGCCAATAACATAAATACCACTCTAATAGCAAAGTAACTAATGAGGAATAAACATCGGTCGCACTGGCTGAAATATGAAGTAGAGAGGCTACGCCTTTAACAAAAATCAGAACCACACCATTTAGCCATTGCAAGCCAACTGTTTCAAAAAACAGGTAGATAAATATGGCGTTCATCCCTATTACAACAAAAATCCAGGCGTACTTATTCAGCTTTTTAATATCTACCATCCAGTACAGAAAAGCCAAAATCAACAATACCCAACCTCCGGATGCCAGAACAAACGAGCTTGTACTGATTCTTTTGATAATGGGTGTCAGTCCTATAATATCCATTAGGAGGCCAATCCCTAACAGAAGCATTCCCGATATGACCAATATGGAAATTTTCTTCGAGGAGTTAAATGATGACATAAGGACTTTCCCCGCTAAAACGCCCCAAATGGTGTGTGCGGTTGTAGGGATAAAATTGATAGCCACCCAACCATCTGAATTTATTTTGCCCATTATTAACAAATCAGCGAAAGCGCCAAAGTTATGATGCTCCACAAAGGGCTGGTTAAATTGCGGAACTGAAGTATATCTGTATAAGCACTCCGTAATGATGAGCAGTAAAACCGAAAACCCTATTTGAAAGAAATAGTTCCTTCGGATAATCAGATAGGCAATAAACGAGGTTACCGCTAATTGTGTCAATACGTTCCACAGTTCCCATACCAACTCACCAGCGTACACGCAATGCAAACCAACCCCAAGTAAAAATAACTTCAGGCTTCTTACAGTAATATGTTTAAGGTTTTCATTCCAACTGATGCCCTTTTTGGCTTTACTATGATATGATAAATACATGGCTGATCCAGCCATCATCATAAAAGCCGGTTGAACTAAATCCCAAAATCGCAAGCCATGCCATGGATGATGAAAAAACTGGTTAACAACCAGCAGAGTTATCCCACCAGGCTCTAATTTGGATAAAGACTGATAGAACAGGCAACTTTCTGCGGCCAACAGAATCATGATCAAGCCACGCATAACATCCAGCGAAAGCAGACGGGTATTTTCCAGAGAGTACTGTTTAGATTGTTCAATCATTAACCTCTTTCTAATTTATCTGCAAATTATGATTTAACCTATTGAAGCCTGTTTCAGACTCCCAAACATTTTCATTAGCTAAACGGATACTGTACTCAGGCCGGTCCTTTAAAAGATCGTATTTATCAGGAAGGCTAAGCAACAACTGATAAGTTCCTTTTTTTATGTCCTTGGGAAGGGCAACAGTTTCATTGATTTCGATACTTCCGGGAAACCAATTCTGAATATTAGACCTCAAAGTCAGTGAATGGATTTTTCTGGTTGTCGTGTTCCGTAAAACAAGTCGCAGCTCCCTGGGATTATAGGGAGAAGCAAAACCCTCATTCTCTAGGCTGAGGCTGATCTTTAGAGCTTGGTTTGTATTAAGCTTTTCTGGCAAAGCAGCTTCTTTTAAAACAAAACGATAGCCCAGTCTTTTCTTGATCGTGGACATGCACCCCTGTGTTTCCCAATCATTGTTTACCAAGTTGTTATAACTCACATTTAAAAAACTGTAGTGCATGGCTGCCATTTCTTTCTCCGCATATCCAAGAGGGGCACAATCATTTTGGGGACTGAAAGCATCATCGCAGGTTTCTCCGCCTACAACAGCATACCTGCTTTCTACTTCGAAATATTTACGAAGAGTTTCGTTTACAGATGTTTTAGTCTTTCCTGCCGAATTCCCGTAATCAGAAAAAGTTCCATAGTCATCAAAACTTGCTAAAAAACAGTCGTTATGAAAACCTATTCGTGCAGCATCACTGCGTGTATAACTCTCAGAATGCGTGATTGGATTTGTAGTTATCGGTGCCTGTGGTCCATATAGGAATCGCTGTTTAATCTGCGGCGTTCTTACCTGCACCATTCTGTCTCTGGGTACAGCATCAAGCAACGATTTTAAAATTTCGTTCCGGTCTACCCAGCTACTATCGGGTACATAACCCAGGGCGTTGCCAGATGCGTCGCCAAAATAATCAGTATAATGATTCTCCCCCCATATGCCTATAAAACCCTGCTGCATTACAGCAATCACGTCTGCATTCCTCTGTAATATAGGTTTGAGCTGTGCAATATGTTGCAGTACAATTACCTTTGGAGCATCGCCATAAGGGGGGCAAATGGCTTTATCGGGACATTCGCCTTTCATGGTTTTATCGATGTAAGAAAACCTTAATATCACTTTCAACCCGGCATCTCTGATAGCATCAAAATCCTTCTGTATTTTTGAAAGAAACTCGTCACTTATATCTTTATTTCTGAAATCTGTAAGCAGGTAGCCACGATATATTAAAGAGATCCATGTAGAATAATTAGCTCTTGGACTTTTGGGAGAATAAACTGTCCGAAGTTGACTTAATTCACCTGCAGACAGTTCGCCAGGCTTCTCGTTGGCAGCCATATAAAAACCACGTTCCGGGTTTGGAAAATCTTCTATGCTTTTGATATAATTAACTTTTTTCGACTGTGCATTAACCATACTGATATTCAGGATAATTAAAGTCAGGACAACCACGCGTTTGATCCCTTCAGTCATCTTAGCAAACTTTTTTAAATGTCATCCTTCAGCCTTTTGAAATAAATTCCTGAAATTCTTATTCACTGTTCTCGTGTTAACATCAAATTCTATAATTTATATTATCATAGTGGAACCGCGATGAACTTTGCAGTTGGTGCTCCCGGCAACTTTCCTAATTCCGCATAACCGGACGAAAGATCAAAAAAGCAAAAATTAACAAAACTCTTGGGTGCACCTAAAGCGCTCTTTTTAATGGAGAATTCAAAAATGTTTTTTGCACCCGAAGTAACGATAGAAGAAAAATTCATCGCATCATCAAAGGTGGCAACAGGAGTAAAACTAAAATCATTGGGGCCACCTGTATGCTTATAAACCGATCCCCAACCGGGCTTTACGGGCGGGCCTTCTAATAAAAAATCTGCTCCCGATCCTGCAGGGTAGGCCCCTATATTATAACCTGTTGCAGGATTATTATCCGCATCAATAAACATATCAAAAAGTTCCACCTTCATGTCAGCTGTTCCTTCCATGTAAAAGTAAATATCCGTAGCGGAGGCAAAGGTTTTAAGCGCTAATAGAGTACCTGACGTACCAGCGGGGTTTTCATGTGTAAAGCTCACATATTCCCAATCTGAGAAATCCCCATTTATGGTAATATTTGGGCCAATGATAGTAACGGTGTCTATAAAAGTGCTGGTATTTGCTCCGTTTTTAGCGGTTAGGGAAACTAAAAAATCGCCCTTCTTTTTAAAAATATGTTGTGGAGACTTACTATTAGACGTTTCGCCACTGTCGTCTCCAAAATCCCAGCTATACTCGGTAGCGTTTGAAGAAAAATTAGTAAAATTAACCTTAAAACCATCGGCTACATAACTAAAAACGGCCTTCGTCCCGCTTTCCGAATCTTCTTTTTTACAAGAAAAAACTGCGCAGATTATTGACACTAAAGCGAGTAAACAAATATTTTTTTTCATAATCTTAGGTTAGTTTTAATGATAATTACATGTTCGCAATCTTTAACTGATGTTTTAAATTATTCATCCCATTGTTTTCCTCCGTCCACATACCTGTATTCGCTAGTCTTATTGCATACTCTACTCTGGACATCAATTTTGGTGACTGGTCTGCAATCCTTAAATAAAGTCCATAATCACCGGCAGGGACATTCGTCAAATCCACGGTTTCGTCAATAGTTAAATTAGCAACTGGCTTGCAATCGCGTAGATCGATAGTTAGGGGGATTTCGTGAACCTGTCCTGAAGCGGCATTCTTTAGCACTAAGAATATCTTCTTTTGATGGTAGAGGGGTGCATAACCTTTATTACTGACGATTATCTTGATTTTCTTCCTGCTATTTAAAGCTGCCTCCTTCGGAAATACCGCACTTACTAAAGCCAAACGATAACCCAGGTTTCTCTGAAATTCATCAAAACAACCCGAAGCTCGCCAGGCAGCAATGGTTGGCGGGTAATAATCTAAATTAAGATAAGTCCATTTAAGCAGCCTCATTTCCCGCTGCCCTTCTACACAATTCGGGGAGTACCCTCCGGTTGGGGGGCAGGTTTCGCCACCTGTGGGTACGTAAGATGCCTCATTGCTTATATATTGCTTTTGGGCACTGATATCGGAGTAAGTGCCATAGTCTGTGCCCCCCGACAAAAAGCAATCGTTATGGTGACCAACCCTTGAGCGATTTTCGGTGCTATAAGCTATTTCCTTTGTCACCGGCAGGTTCGTCTCAAATATCTGCTGCTTATATCCTGGTGTTCTCACCTGCACCATTATTTCAGTGGGCAGTACACTCAGTAACTTAAATAACACTTTGCGTTGATCTTCGGTATTTGCCAAACCATTGCTTGAAGTATGCCACTCCCCATAGGCACCAATAAGGCCAGCCTGTACAAACGCGATGATATCCTTGTGCTCTTCAAAGATTGGCTTAAGCTGATCCAGGTGCTGCTCTATCACCGGTAATGATGCATCGGTACCATTCATATCGTCCGTATAAGCGAAACGAAGAATAGCTTTCATTCCAGCTTCCCTGAACTTATCGAGGTCACTCCGTATCAGGGTAAGCTGGGCAGAATTCATAACCCTGTCTTTAAAGCCTTCTAAATAAAATACCCTTAAAGCCAGGGAGATATTTTGGCCTCTCAGCAACTTTAATTGGGCAACATCCAGGGATTGGCCTTCAGAAAAAACAATTAAAGTTTTCATAAATCCACGTTCCGGATTTGGGAAAAGCTCACTTGATATTTCATAGGTTATTTCGCTGTCAGCAACGGCTTGCCTGGCAGGACTACTTTTTTTACAGGTCATATTGCCGTAGCTCAACAACATCAGGAAAAGTATAACGTAATTTTTATTTGCTCTCATTACTCAATCTTAAAGTTGCTCCTTATCACGTAAACCGTTTCATGAGTACCCATAAACCTCCCTTAATTATAGCCGGGATTTTGCAAGAATTTCCCCTTGCCTTCCGCAACCTTCGCTGGAGAAAAAGGAAAAACTACTTTATTGGGTCCCGTAAACGTAGATTTCTTTACCTCCTGCGTTCTTGAAACAAATTTTCCATGTCTAATCAGGTCAGCTCTGTACTGCCCATTCTCGCACCAAAATTCGTGGCTTCTCTCTAATAATATCAGGTCATTAAAAGCTGATACCGAACTGTAATTACCGAGTGCTTTATCCTGGAGACCGGCCCTCGTTCTTATTTGATTAACCAGGTCCATGGCTTCCTGCGTAGGAGCTCCTAAGTTTGCAATAGCCTCAGCTTTAGATAAAAGCACATCGGCATACCTGTACATGATCATATCAACGGTTGTTAAACCAGTGGTACGGGCTGCATCTTCATTAATTTTAAGTGGTATCGGGCCAAGGTTAATCAATGTACCCGGGTTTGTCCGGGAGTATGTAATTCCATCCGTTCCTGTAAACTCAGCAATCAGCATGGTCTTCCTCTTGTCCAGACTTTCGAAAGAATCGTAAAAATACCAGGTGCTCTGTATGGTGCCGAAACCGCCTTTCGGAGCATAAACTGCGGGCAGTACCATTAGTTGCCACTGGTTTTCGCTCGTACCGGCATAATCGCAGGGAATAGCCCAGATCACTTCACGACTACCTTTAGCTCCCTCCAGATCCCACATCCCTACATAATCCGGATCTAACGAATAGTAATTGTAGGCGATGATCTCATTCGCCAACGCTAAAACCTTGTCCCATCTTTTTTCGTGCAGGTTAAGTCTGATGAGTACCATTTTTGCTAATGCTTTGTTAAACCTTCCGTATTCTGCCTCCGCCGGACCAGGCAAACTTTCTGCAGCAGCAATCAGGTCGTCTTCTATGAACTTTACCATTTCCTCGTTAGTCAGGCGGGCAAGCGGCTCTTCATTCAATGGATTTTTTAACACTTCTAAAGGGGCAATTACAATTGGGCCATAAAGATCAAATAAAGTGTAAGCCAATATTCCTCTTGCACAGCGTACTTCTGCAATGGCTTTCGTTTTTAAATCTTCACTTACCGTCGAACCCTGTATCAGGTCGATGGTATTGGTCATACGGCTGATCTTATTATAATAGTTATCATAATATTGAGTAAAAGCCACATCTGTTGACCGGAAATTGTGTAAAGATGCCTGCTGCTGGGCACCGTAAGGGCCAAAAAGCAACTCTGTGGTGGCGTCGCTGGTAAACATTACTCCGGTCTCTGCGGTGTTAAATATTCCGTCGCCATAACCGCCTCTTATTGGATGATAAGCTGCGTTGACCATCGCTTCAAGGTCTGCGGCAGATTTTGGAAAAATATTGGGATTAATCTCTGAATAATCTATAGATACCAGATCTTTAGTACAACTACCGAGCAGAAGTATAAACGACAGGATTAAGATTTTATATAGTTTCATCTTTTTATGTTTTAAAGGTGAATTAGAATGTGAAATTTAGCCCTGCAGTGAAAGATCGCAGATTTGGGTAAGCCGCTGTGTATGAATCCGTCTCTGGATCTACCCCATCATAAGGTGTTATCACAAACAAATTCTGCGCATCCGCATGTATCCGGGCAGAGGAAAATACTCCCTTTAACCATTTAGTTGGTAAATTGTAACCTAAGGACACATTTTGCAGCCTGATGAACCACGCGTCCTGCAGAAAGAAATCTCCCGACCCGTATGGTGAGCGTCCATAAAATGAACTTGGGTGAGTGGTTGAGGGGTTTGTTGGGGTCCACCTGTTTTTCACAGTTCTTAAAGCGTTATAACCCTGAACAAAAACAGGCTCGGCAACAACACCGTAGGTAAGGAAATTAGGATCGGCGAACTGGCGTCCAAATAGCCCGTTGAAATCAAAGTTAAGGCTGAAATTTTTATAGCTCACAATGTTTGTGATACCTGCCATATAGCCCGGATCTGATGTGCCTAACAACCGGGTATCGGCATCATCAATTATGCCGTCGGGAGCTCCTAATCTTAAAAATCTGCCGTTTTCATCAACGGCGGGATTACCAAACTCGTCACGGACATATCCATTGATATCTTTAATTTTAATCATCCCCGGTTTAAGCTCCGGCTGAGACTGAGGGGCTTGTTCTCCGGCTTGTAAAATTCCATCCGCAACTCTGCTATATACCGCTCTAATTGGGTCTTTTTGATCTTGATAAACAAACGGTTTCCAATCGGCCGCCCTTTCTCTCCAGGTATCTTTATATCGCGAGAAATTGAATGAGGTTCTCCATTGAAAATTAGGCGTATTGATATTTCTCGTACTTAGAGATACTTCGATGCCGCGTCCCTGCGTTTCACCCACGTTAGCAATAATGGAGTTTACTTCCTGGTATGAATTAAGAGGCTTAATATCTAAAAGATCCGAAATGATGTTGTCATATACTTCTACCGAGCCATCGACCTTACCGTTAAATAGGGAAAAGTCTAGCCCAACATTAGCTCCAGTGGTGGTTTCCCACTTCAGGTCAGGATTTTCCAGCCTTGATAAAGAAACTCCGATCAATCGGGTATCATTGGCTGATAACCATGCCGGATATGCACTGTAAGCTGCAAAGGCGTTGCTATTTATAGTAGCATTCCCTGTTTGCCCATAGCTAACTCTTAATTTCAATTGAGAAACTGTATTCTTTATACTTTGGAAAAAAGGTTCTTCAGCCACATTCCAGGCCACTGCTGCTGAAGGGAAAGTTCCCCATTTATTATTTACCGCAAAAACGCTGGCACCATCTGTACGAACTGTAAAAGTGAACAGATAGCGACCGTTGTAATTATAATTTAAACGACCGAAATAGGAAGCGATGATATTTTCGGGCCCTGAGGAAGTAGATGGTAGCGGGTTAGTTGCCGCACCCAAATTATTCCACAAAAAGGCATCTGTTAAAAAACCCGTAGCACCGCTGCTGCTATACCTGTCAATAAATTTCTGTTGAGATACCCCGCCCAATATGTCAAATTTATGTCCTTTGCCAATTGTCTTAGTGTAATTTGCAGTGGCCTCTAATAGGTAATTATCGTTATCTGCATTAGCAATAAAAGCTCGACCCTGCTCCATTTGACCAATCAGTGTCGACTTCGGTATATAGCTTTGCCTTTTTGTGTTTCCCCTGTCCATACCTGCCTTCAGTCTTACAACTAAGTCATCAACAGGAGTTATATCCAGGAAAGAGTTTAATAACATTCTTTCTATCCGGCCCTCGTCTGCAATGGTTAATAAAGAATAAGGGTTGGGCTGTAAAGCTAATTGAGGATTTAAAGGATAGTTTCCTTCTTCGTCTATAGCTTGTATGTGTGGACCTTGCTGGATTGCCGCCCGAATTACACCTGAGTTCTCAAACTGGTCACCTCCCAACTGGCTGTTCAGATTACCTATCCTGCTTGCAGTTAAGTTCACGCCCAGTTTAATGTACTTGCTTATCTGCTGATCTATATTAGCTCTTATAGAAAATCGCTTAAACTCAGAGTTTTTTACAATACCGTTTTGATCATAGTAATTTCCAGATAAAAGGTATTTAGTTGTTTTACTTCCCCCGGAAACAGAAAGGTTATGCTGCATGGTGGCACCATCCCGCGTCACCAGTTCCATCCAGTCTGTCCCTCTGCCCACATTGTTAATGGCATTCTGCGTATACAGATTTCTGTACGGCCCTATTTCTGCATCTAATTGGGCTGCTGTTTTTGTTCCGTAAGGAAACACATTATTCTCAAATTCCCGTTGTTCCCTGCCTGCAATATTCCGCTCCTGCATCCATTCGTTCAATGGCAGTACATCAAAGGGGCTTTTAAATTTTTGTATCGTAAAATTATTGGAGTATTGAACAATAGGAGCTCCTTCAATTCCCCTTTTTGTAGTAATTAATATCACCCCGTTGGCAGCCCTCGACCCGTAAATAGAAGTGGCGCTGGCATCTTTTAAAACTTCAATCGATTCTATATCATTTGGGTTAAATGAATTTAAGGTACTTTGGGTGCCGGCATCGTACCTTCCGCCGCTGCCCGGTTGCTGCAGTTCTGTTATCGGGAAACCATCCACCACAATTAAAGGTGCATTACTAGCATTAACAGAACCTGCACCCCGCACTAAAATGTCTAAACCTCCACCGGGTTGTGCACTGTTTTGCCGGATAGTTAAGCCGGCAACCTTACCTTTTAACATGTTGCCGATTTCGGGACCTGAAGAAATTACCACATCTTCCGTTTTCACCGAAGACACAGCACCTGTAAGATCCCTTCTCTTTTGGGTTCCATAGCCAATTACGACCACTTCATCTAAATCAGAATTACCCTCTTCCAGGGTTACATTTAAAAACTCCTGGCCAGAATAAATTACTTCTTTGGTAATAAACCCCAGGTAAGAAAACACCAATGTTGTTTGAGCTTCTATATTGAGCGAAAAGTTTCCGTTGACATCTGTTGAGGTGCCAACAGAACTGCCTTTTACTTTAATAGTTACGCCCGGTAAACTAGCACCTTTCGCATCAGTTACTTTACCCTTAACGTCCTGTACCTTTTCCGTTTCTACATTCTTAGATATCGGCATGCTTTTAACAACAATCGTCCGGTCAACTACGGTATAGGTTAAGCCTTTGTCTTTTAAGACCTTATTAAGCACCTGCTCAACGCTGACATTTTTCAGGTCAACAGTTACCAAGCCTGCGTTTTTGACCAGGTTATTATCATAAAAAAATGTATAGTCGGTCTGTTGTTCAATTAAAGAAAACACTTTCATCAGGGACACATTCTTCGTTGACACGTCTATTTTTCGAGAATAGCTTTTAGCAGAAACGTGCACGCACATTAACAGCATCAGGGCTGTCAATTTCATAGCTAAAATTGGTTTTAGGGGCAAGACCTTCGCAATTTTGAGGCATTTGCCAAACAAATTTATTTGCATAATTAAGGTGGTTTAGTTTGGTCTTTTTCTTGTTTGAATCATCATATTCCTAATTAGAATATGAAAATTTAGCCGTATACTATCAGGACCGGCGTGTTATGTTTCGTTTCCTGTATCCATGTTCGTATGGTATGTTCGTCATAAGGTTAAATCATCTATGGTGTTACTGAGAGTTTTCGATCCTGGATCTTAAAGTTCACCCCGCTTTCTTTCAGGATATTCAGAACTTTCGACAAGCTTTTGTCCCTGCCAATTTTGCCAACAAATTCATATTTCTTTATAGGTCCGCTATATTCTACATCCACCTGGTACCACCTGCCAAATTGCCTCATCAGTTCGGGCAGGGATGCATGGTTAAAATGAAAGTATCCGTTCTTCCAGGCAATTGCAGCCTGTGTATCCGCCTCGGTAACCTGAATTTTGCCAGTTAAGGAATGTGGGGCAATAGATTGCTGTCCGGGCTTTAACTTTACGGTAGCCCCCCCTCTTGTTACCACCACACTGCCTTCAAGCAGCGTTGTTTTAACTTCTGACTCGTCGCTGTAAGCATTTATATTGAAACTTGTGCCTAGCACCGTAATATTATGGTCGCCAGCTTTTACTGTAAAAGGTGCCAGTTTATTTTTTGCTACCTCAAAATAGACTTCACCCGTAATCTCTACATTTCGTTCAGTTTCGCTAAACGAGGTAGGGAATCGTATGGAGGAAATCGAATTGAGCCAGGCCCTGGTTCCATCCGGTAAGTTAACCTGGTATTGCCCTCCTTTTGGCGTTTCAATAGTATTATATTGCAGTTCGCTGCTTCGGTTTCCCCGATCTGCGGCTATTTGATAAACCAAACTGCCATCGGATTTTTTAGAAATATTAGCGCCGCTTTGTTTAGCAATTTCGCCTATGGATACATCCTCCAGGCTGATCTTTGTATTATCGGCTAAAGTTAAATACGCCTTATTCCCTCCAGGTTTTACGTCGGTCTTCGGTGTTTTAACTACTACCTGAGACTTCTGCATTTCAGGCTTAAAAAGAAAAATGCTCGCCGCAATAAGCAACGCAACTGAAGCCGCTGCGAACCAAATATTTCTCATTTTCCGATGGTAACGATTTTCAACACCCTGGTTTTTCAATTTAATGTCCTCCCAGATTGCGTCAAGCTCAACAGCTAGCTCATCGCCGTCCGGATTCACTGCATTTCTGGTTTCGGCTAACTGGAGGTACCAGCTTTCAATAATCGCTGTCTCGCCTTCCGTCAGACTTTCGCCGCTGCAGTACTTTCTTAATAATTCTACACCTTGTACTGATCTCATATAAAAGCTAACAGATCCCCATTTAACGTTATGACGGTTAGAAGTAGCCATGGTAGTAGAGGGATGAACGAAATAATATTTTTGCTTCAGGGCAGGCAGCAACAAAAGAGCCTGGTGGCAGAAATAAAGACCTTGATTTTGACTTGGATGGAATAGTATGAGCAACAAAAACGGTTTGCCACCTTGTAAAGCATTCATTTACGCTATTAAGAGGTCGTCAAACCAATACCTCTTTAACAGACACCCGCTAAGGCAAGGAGGGAAACCAGGAGGTCGAGTTTCAGGCGGAGCCTGTAGATGGCATTGTTAACTTGCTTTTTAACCGTAAGCGGCGACAGATGGAGTTCCTCCGCAATTTGATGGTGTGTAAGGAATTTTTTGCGGCTGAGTTCAAATATCTGCCGCATCTTCAGAGGTAGCGACTCAATTTCCTTATTGATCAGGTGGGTTAATTCATTTTCACGTACCTGGTTATCCGTAATACAGTGGCCGGTTTCCATAAAGTGTTTAAGAGAATCCTGGTACTTTCCGGCCACTTTCTGGCGGGCAAAAATATCCAATATCCGATTGCGGGTTGCCGCATACAAGTATGCCGAAAGTGTAGCCTTTAAAACCAGGCTACCTCTGTTGCACCAAAGGTTTGTGAAAAGGTCCTGCACCACGTCATGGGCTTCATCCCGGTCCTGAAGCATTCTTAAAGCGTGCAGGTATAAAACACCCTTGTAGCGGTTATAGATTTCGGCAAAAGCACGTTCGTTCCCGGCTTTGAGTTGAACAATCAGCTCTGCGTCTGATTCATGCTGCGCCAGGAAATCTGCATTAACTTCAACTTTTAGCTTTTTTATCATAAAAACAATAAATAAATGTTGAATTACCTGTAGATCTAATTTAAAGTAAACAAATTGATTAGTAGTCTAAATGTGACGGCTATATCTTACGCAAACGTTTGCGTAGGTGACTAACAATAGGAAAAATGGGTCAAGCGTACCTTCGTTTTATCTAAGATCTCTGCAATTGCACAAATGTCTATAAATCAGAAAGGCTACTATTCAGAGCTATCGTTGTGGTTTACGACATAGGGTTATGTAAGCTTACGCTATAACGGAGCATTCAAGAGAGAAAATTCCTCGATGAGAGTTAGTGCTACCTGTCTTATAATTAATCATTTAACTTCCACCGGAAAATAAATACAGCGGCAAACATTAGCAGCAGTGCTCCTAAATACCACATGGTTGAACTTCTTGTATCTCCAGTTTTCTGCTTCAAGCGAGTTTGAGTAATTAGCCGTTCCCTCTCGCTAATTACAGACGTAGTATTGTTCATGGCGCTAATCTTGCCAGAATCCCTTAATTTATTACCAGCTTTTAGCCCCTCACTGATCAGCACCCGCTTAGCAATTATTTATTAAAACTTCATCTCTTCTTCATATTCAAGAACTAATATTGCATATAGTTCAAATATATGGTCGGGTAGCCAAGTGGCCCAGGCAAAGGTCCTGCAAGATCTTTTACAGGTTGGTTCGATTCCCCTCCCGACCTCTTAATTAACAAAAAAGGCCTCCTTCAATATTGACGAAGGCCTTTTTTGTGTGCAGGAATAGCAAATATTCTTCGAATTTTTAAGGCCGGTATATTATAGACAAACGATTTACAGGCATGTAGCTATTGCTTTCGATGCCTCATCGATTTACATTCCTTCTCTCATTATTAATTAAAATTCATCTGGTCTTCATGTGCATGGAGTAATTTGCATTTAATGAATAAGAGCAACGGTTGATGAAAGTTTGATCTACGGGTGCATCTAAAAGCTGATCGGGAAAGAGATAGAATCCCTTAATTATTTCAGGATTAATGTGCGAGGCAAACTTTTTTTACTCTTAATTCATTGTCCTTAGTTAAGCCAATAATCATATACAATATAATATTACAGGAATGATACAGCCAGAAGAATTTGACCTTACAAAATATTACGATTTATACGTTATCGATGAGAATGAGCAGCGCATAATAATTTTAATATGCGAGGACCTGGACTCAGCTAAACAACTCAACAATATTTTGAGCTTTAATAAGTATCAAATGCGCGTTGGAATCACAGAAAATAAATCTGTCATACTTGATACCATATTTCCCGATGCAAGGCATCGGATACAGTTTAAAACCCTGAAAACGACACTCGAAGATCCAGCGCTGATCTGGCTGCTTCAGGGAAGTGTTCCATATATAACTACGGGCTTTCCGGACGAGAATGATCTCCTGCTAAGACTTAGCAACCTGGTTCGGATGGATCGTCCTGTTCTGAATTAGTGCACTAAACAGCGCTGCATTATACGGTTTCATGTCCGGTGGTATAATTGGTATAACTTTTTTAAAGGTATTGCGCGAAATACTTTCAGCCAAAGATTGATAAACCTATTACCAGTATTAAAAATCTGATTCGCTAAGAATCTTCACGGCCAGCATTTATTGAAGATGTGTCAATTTGAAGCATAGAAGCAAATAAACATAACTACGAATTCTATTTATGACGGTGATAACTACAAAGGCGATACAAAATAAGGGTGAACGGTATTCATTATTGAGTAAACGGTAGTTGATTTAATTAATTCAATAATATATTTGCAACGATCATCTATCTAAGATTCGATTATTCATAGTGAAAATGGAATATTTTCAATAAACAATATGGTCGGGTAGCCGAGTGGCGCAGGCAGAGGTCCTGCAAGATCTTGTACAGGTTGGTTCGATTCCCCTCCCGACCTCATGATGATTGACTATAAAAGCCTTCTTCAATTATTGAAAGAAGGCTTTTTTGTTGCTTATGTTGTGACCCTTCTCAAACAGGCTGTCAACCGCCTTTTGTTGAAATAAATAAAATATTCAAAACTCCAGCAAGACTATTGGAATTAAGTGGGGCGGACGTATGATGATGAGTCACCTTCCATCCCTCTTCAAATTTGGGAAATCAAAGTGTTATTCTATTTTTCATACTTTTAAAGCCTCGCCCCGCTTAAAGTCGCCTGAAACTGAATCATCGCATTTGCAAATCCAACGCTTCACGACTTTTGAAAGCCGGTAAGACCAACTCATCTGAGTTAGGGTGTTTGAATTAAACGATTACGTCCTTTAAATATTTCTTTAGCGTCGTCAACCAGCTTTGGAACCTCTTACTCAGAGGGCTGAATAATCGTTAAATAAGCGGATTCCAGACCTTCATCCCTCCATTTAATAATTCTATCTAACCAGCTTTTTAGCCTTACTTTATCAGAAAGGATGGTTATTGTTATCTTGAAACCGTATAAATGCGATTTAATGGTCAAGGCCAGTTGTAGTAATCGCGTCGGCTGCTTATGTACCGGTAGGGCCTCCCGCAGGGGACCCTGACTGCTAAAAGAGCTAACCATTTAATATTTATAAAGCGTGAAGGTGACAATTCAGGTTTGATCAAACCTATCGTGTTATGTATCGGCAGGGTCTTCCGCAAGGGACCCTGACTGCTAAAAGAGCTAACCATTTATAGGTCATAAAGGTGACAAACCAGGTTTTATCAAATCTATCTTGTTTCGTTTTGATGCTCATGATTGCACTACTTTTTTCACGAAGGATCCTCTCGAGAAACCCAGCTAGACCATATAACCAACATTTGGATCACAATGCAGGCAGGATACTCTACGAGAGACCCTGCTTAAACAAAAGCATTTATAAGATGTGAGGGTGACAAACCAGGTTTGATCAAACGTATCATGTTTCGTCTTTATGCTCATGATTGCGCTACTTTTTTCACGAAGGATCCTCGCCAAAAAACCCTGACTAGATCGTATAGCCACAATTTGAGTCACAGTGCCGGCTGGATCCCCTGCGAGAGACCCTGCTTAAACAAAAGCATTTATTTGACGATTTTCTAACAAAGCCGTTTGATACTTCCAAGTTACTAGTAGTTATAGAACGAAATGTAGTTGGCTCCTGAAGTTTACTGCTCAATCTTGCTAAGTAAAAAAATTTTTTGATAGACTTCTTCGATAATTTCCTTTTCGCCTGAGATAACCGGTATCTGATTATAGTTAAAATAAACATAATTTCGATAGCTAAACCCAGACTCGTCCCGCAAAGTGCTCAGCCGGTCTAACTCAGCATAAAATTCATATTTTCGCTGCTCGTTTTCTTTTGACATTTTATGAATTTCCATACAATAACCCGTTTGATTTGTATTAGTACAGGATGAAAATATGGCGGGAACATGAAGAAATCATGAATTTTTAAATAATTCGATTAGTAATTTTAGTTGGAGAATTAATTTCCCTAAACCGCAACTCGTCAACAATTGTTAACTAGCAGATATTTTAAGGGTGACCTTAAAAACATTCTATTTGCGAGGCGAGAATACTTTGGTTATTTCGTACGAAGTATTCATTCACAAATTGATGGCGGCCTTTCTAGGGAAAACTTTATTATCAAGGTTCTACTTCTATGTATCGGCAGGGTTTCCCGCAGGGGACCCTGCCTGTTAAATATCCCGGAAATGTTTCACAGATATCAAAGGATGAATTATTCGTGTTTCATAGAACGCAGCACTGCTATGTTTATATTTATTATAATCCTTACTTAAATTCCATCTACCTTTAACCGGATTGTGATGTATGTAATCTAATTTCTGCAAAAAGAATCGTTCAGTATAAACCGGCTTAGCATCAAATGAAGACCCAAAGACTTTATGTTTCTGCCCTTTCGCTCTTTCTTTTTCTGAACAGCCTTGTGATAGGCGATCTAATAAGACTTGTTCGTCTTTTTCCTGTAGCCTTTTAATTAATTCATAAGCGATAAATCGCTTAGCGTTGCTGATCATCAAATTAAGATTGACTGAAACCCTGCTTAGTTGCAAAAGCACATGCACATGATTCGGCATAATTACAAAGCCAAGCGTTTCTGCCTGGCCTTTATCTTTAATTAGTTGAAGCCAATTGTAAACCAGATCATAACTGTCAGTCATATCGAAAAGAGTTAACCATTTATAGCATGTGAAGGTGACAAACCAGGTTTGATCAAACGTATCATGTTTCGTTTTTGATACTCATAGTGGATTATTGTTTTTTAAGAAATGTTCTCTCCGGGAGAGGCAATCACGATGCAGGCAGGGTCCTCTACGAGAGACCCTGCTTAGACAGAAAGAAACCCTGCTTAGTTGCAAAAGCACATGCAACGATGCAAGCGAACTGCGATCATGCTACCGTTATCACCTTCGAAAATTAACAATTGCTACTACCTTCCTTGTTTGCAACCAGACTGTACGAGTACTGCAATTTTATCGCTCATAATACCTCTCGATTTTAAATCCTGTCACTAATAAACTTTTTTATCAAAGTAAAAGTTCAGCGAAGAGATTTAATCCGTCCTCTAAAGAGCATACCGCCCTAAATACTGGCTTTCCGACTGCGCGGACCGGTCTGCCGCAACAAAACCAATGTATAACTCTGCTTCCCCACCTTTCATTAGCACAGGTATGCTGACGGTGAAATTGCCGGCAACGCGAAACGGACCATCAAATATTCTTGTCAGAACATTGGAATTAACCGTATCGTATAACAACACCATCAGCTGATCAGAAGGATTTCCTTCGGCTACAGGGTTTGTGTCCCAGGTAATTTCGAGCAGGTCGTCAGACAAGCTTACTGCGGGATTAACTGCAATTGGCAGCACGCCCCCGCTGAACCTGAACAAGGCCGGATCCAGGTGCAGCCCGTTATCATCTTCGGCAATGGCATGCTTACGGTTGTAAGCAAAGGCCGCTCTATAGCCACCCGTTTTGGTATAATGATCTTTAAAACCTGCTTTGACCAGACCCTTTAACGGATCCAGGTGATTGAGAATCAATTTAAATTTAGCCCTGTTGTTTAACTCTACCGGGCCTGCCTTGGTTCTTTTTCGCGGCAAAGATCGCATATAAAACCCGCCGCCACTTGAAACTCCAACTACCGTCCCAATTTTTCCACGAAATTTTCCAAGAATTCCGTCATCTGCGTTTGCCATATCCGATTAACCTAACTACTGTTTGAATTAAATAAGTTTACAATATAATAAAAAATTTGATAAGTCTATAATTACAATGTACTCGCTATGTGATCACAGCTTCGCGATATACTCATGACATAGTAAGCACATACTAAGCACATACTAAGCACATACTAAGCCCGGACGGCGAGTAGCAGAATTCCCGGGCTGATCAGCGCCCCGGATGGGTGTTTGAAACGGCTATTTGGCTGGTCAAAAAAATGAGGATTATAATACGGATGCAGGTGGACGGCCCGCCGGTAAAAGTTTACCGGAAATAGAGCATGCATAATTTAAATTAAAATCTGGTTTTAAATTAAAATCCCAATATTTGAAAATGAGCCCGAAGCCTGCTACCATTAAAGAAATTGCGAAATCTTTAAATATTTCTGTTTCTACTGTTTCGCGTGCACTTCATGATCATCCCAGTATTGGTATTACTACCAAGTCAAGGGTCAGGCAGAAAGCTTTGGAGCTGAATTACGAGCCCAACCGTGCGGCTATTCACTTCCAGCAGGGAAAAACCTTCACTCTGGGCGTTATTTTACCGGAACTTTCGGAGTCTTTCTTTTCGTCGGCCATATGCGGGATAGAGGATACCGCCTATCAAAAGGATTACACGGTTTTGCTGGCCCAGTCGCATGATGATCTGGAGATGGAAAAAAAGCTGGTTGAAAAGATGAAAAACCAGCGTGTAGACGGACTGCTGGTTTCGATAACTAAAAATACTTCCACGTACGAACATTTTGAAATGCTGAAAAAGCAAAATATACCGCTTGTTTTCTTTGATCGCGTGCCCTTGCTGAAAGACATCCATTATGTGAACAGTAATATTGAAACTGGAACATTTGACGCTGTGACGTTCCTTTTAAAGAAGGGGCACCGTTCAATAGGCTTAATTAATGGTCCGACTTCCCTGCATGCTACCCTGGAGCGTAAAGAAGGTTATATAAAAGCCATGATCAAGAACAGGCTGAAATTTGACCCCACACTGGTCACCAATTGCGACCTTACGGAGAAGGGCACTGTTGACGCCCTGGACAGGCTGCTGAGCAACAAAAGGAGGCCTACCGCCATCGTCACGTTTAATGATTACGTTGCCCTTTACGCTATCCGCCACGCGCGTTCGCTAAACATCCGGATCAATAAGGACATTGATTTTGTGAGCTACGCTAATCTGCCGATCATTAATCATATGGACAACGGGCCCATGGCTTCTGTAGAACAATTCCCCTATCAGCAGGGACAAAAAGCAACCGGCATTTTGCTGGACCTGATCAATAAACCGATTAGTGAAGAAGAAGGAAACAACGCCTACTACCGCTTAACCATCGATTCGAAATTAATTGTTAATGAGCGGTTTATGCCTGAAAAGTCCGGAAATTAACCTCCTTCTATTACCCCCTCTTAAAATCAAACAAACGTTTGCGTGAAAAGCGCAACAGTTGAATACTTAAATTTGATATTTCAGCATAAGTTTAAACCAGGATTACATGATAGGCCCTATTTTAAAACAGTATGAATTGGATAGCAGTGACTATTCCGTTCAGCAATTTCACTCAGGGCTGATCAATAACACCTGGAAGGTAAGCAGCAGCGATAAAAGCTATATACTTCAGAAGATTAATGACCATGTATTTAAAAAGCCTGAAGACATTGATCAGAATCTGCTTAAACTCAAAACCTACCTGGCTTCACATTTCCCTGACTACCTGTTTGTAGCTCCCATCGCCGCTGCCAACGGCCAAACGCTGATCCATACCGGGGACGGGTATTTTCGCCTGTTGCCTTTTATTGAAGGTTCGCAAACATTAGATTTTGCCCGCACCAGTGGCGAGGCATTTGAAGCTGCGCTGCAATTCGGAAAATTTTCGAAGCTTCTTTCCGGATTTAATGCCGACGAGCTGGCCTATACACTCCCCGACTTCCATAACCTGACCCTGCGGTTTGCGCAGTTTCTGGAAGCCTGCACCAATGCGTCGCTGGAAAGGCTCAGCCGGGCCACTGAAGCGATAGCCTTTATTAAAGAGCATGAACACATTGTGAGCATGTATAATCAGATCCGTGATGACCGATCTATTCCGCACCGGGTGATACATCATGACACAAAAATCAGTAATGTGCTCTTTAACGCAGAGAATGAGGGCATGTGCGTTATTGACCTGGATACCGTGATGCCGGGTTATTTTTTCAGCGACACCGGTGATATGATGCGCACTTACCTCTCGCATGCTAATGAGGAAGAAGTGGATTTTACTAAGATTGACATCAGGACTGATTTTTTCCGGGCGATTTATAACGGCTATTTCAGCGAGATGGGTCCGCATCTTACAGAGGGCGAGAAAGAGCTGTTTATTTATTCCGGAGAGTTTATAATTTATATGCAAGCCATCAGGTTTTTGGCAGATTATTTAAACAACGACACCTACTACGGAGCCCGATACCCGGAGCATAACTTTAACCGGGCAATGAATCAGATAACCCTGCTTAAACAGTACATTGCGTTGAAACCAGAGTTTGAGAAAATCATACAGCAGGCTAATGCTGAACCGGCCCGGTTTTAAACGGATAATTGACGTTCTGGATTGCTGCTCATCAACTTCGGGCATAGAAACAGAGCTTCTTTTCTAATCAAACAACCTCGCAAAGTGGTTTTCAAGGTGGTTACGCATGGCATTCCTTAAGCCCTCGGCATCACCGTTCTCAATTACATCTACCAGGTCGGCGTGCGAAGCGTATTTCTTGATCTGAACCGGTTTTTTCAGCAGTCCGCTTAAATGCACATAATTGAAAACCGGCAGCAAAAGCCTTTGGAACTTCTTCAGCGTTTTATTTTGCGCAATATCATAAAGCTTCCCGTGAAACCTTATCTCCTGTTCAATTAAGAACATATGCTCGGGTGAGGTGGGCGGATCGTTAGCTACGATCTCCCGGAGTTCCTTAATATCCTCCGGGGTGACCCGTTCGATAATAAAATCCGCCATCCCTATCTCGAGGGATAACCGCATCTCAAAAATCTCTTTTAATGTGTCATCATCCAGCAGCCTGGGATCCATGCTGCGCTCGAGGATGGAAATCAAATCAGGACTGGTTATTACCGATCCGCGCTTCTTCTTTGAGTCGATCAGCCCGATCATCCGTAACCTGAGTAATGCTTCGCGAATAACCGTACGGCTAACACCTAAAGCAACGGTGAGCTCTAGCTCGGTGGGAATAGAATCCCCCACCTTCAGATTTTTATCGGTCAGAAATTTAATGACCTGCTTCTCAACCTTATCAACCAGGGACGTCGTATCTATTTTGAGAAGATCACTTCCATTCATTTTATCTTTCATTTTGGTGGCGCAAAGTAACTAAATCAAAGCATTTTATGAAAACGATAAGTTGCTCAATTGATGTTAAAATAATGTTAAAATAATATTTGGATATGTGAAGATAAATAAACTAGATTTGAATTATGTCATACATAATACAAACTTAACCGAATAAATTATGAAATCAAAAATCACGTGGCTCCAAACACTGTTGCTGGTCTTCGGAGTTCTGGCCTGGAATAGTTTACAGGCTCAAACACAAACTGTTACTGGCAAAGTTCAGGATGCGCAGGGCGCTTTGCCGGGCGTAACCGTGGTGGTAAAAGGAAAAACCACAGGCACGCAAACCAACCAGGATGGCGCGTTTAGCCTTCAGGCAAATGCAAATGACATTTTAGTTTTTAGATTTCTGGGATATGAAAGCCAGGAGATTCCGTTGAACAATAGAACCATGGTTGATGTAACGTTAAAAGCGAGCACCCAGCAAATGGACGAGGTAGTAGTAGTTGGTTACGGCACTCAAAGCAGGGCCAATGTAACAGGTTCAATTGCCAAGCTTGATAAAGATGTGCTGGCAAACACCCCGAGATCCAATGTGGGCAGCGCATTACAGGGTACTGTTTCGGGATTACAGGTGGTTAATACCACCGGCCAGCCGGGTGCAGCTCCCGCAATCTTATTGCGTGGCGGTGCTTCGATCAATAATCCGGGGTCACCGTTAACTATAGTGGACGGTGTGATCCGGTCTTATAACGATATCCCATCAGAGAATATAGAATCCATTGAACTTTTGAAAGATGCTTCCTCCACCGCTATCTACGGTGCGCGGGCAAATAATGGAGTAATTTTGATTACTACCAAACAGGGAAAGGCGGGATCTGCCCAAATTTCCTACAAGTTTACCGGCGGCTATAACAGCGAACGTGAAGGCTATAAATATCTGGGTGCGGAGGATTATATCCACTATACCCGCTTAGGCTATTTGAATGCCGGCCGTACCCTGGCCCAGGTGAACTCGTCGAGAGGATTGGGTTTATCCACAAATCCAGCCGATCTGGCCACTTTTGACATCAGAACCCTAACGGGTAACGAGTCGCTGTTAACACAGGGCTGGAAGCAGATGGACGATCCTTATGGCGGTAAGATACTTTTTAAAGATCATGGCGGAGAGGTACAGGATCTTGTTTTTAGAAATACGTATACCAAAGATCATTACCTGAACGTAACGGGGGGAAATGAAAAGGGGAAATATTTTGCCAGCTTCGATTATTTCAATGAAGATGGTGTAATAGTAGGTTCGGATTATAAACGCTACTCTGCTAATGTAAACGGCTCGTATAAAGTAAAATCAAATATTGAGGTAACCAGTGGCGTAACGCTTTCTAACTCTTCCCAGATAGGCGTTTTAGCCGGCGAAGTAAATTCTCTTTACCGAAGCATGGCTGTCTGGCCAACCTTCAATCCATGGCTTGATGCGGCAAAAACACAACCCAATCCGGGAAACAGCGCCAGCGATGGCAATCCTCTATACTGGCTGGGCCGGCGCGAGCGTGATAACCAGGTAAACAGAGTGGTGGTTAACGGGTCTGTAAAATGGGATCTGGCACCTGGCCTGTACTTCAAAGGAACAGCAAACGCTTATTTACTGGAGGACTTCAATGAGTCGTTCCAAAAATCAACGCAGACTTATGCTAACATCTTCGCGACGCCGCAAACATTCAGCAGCACCAGCCGGGATGCTTCCAACTCGCTAGACCGGGATTTTCAAACGCAGTACAACGGTATTTTGAATTATACCAAAACTTTTGCCGAGCGTCATAATTTAAACGCAATGATAGGCGCAGAGTACTATGACAGCAAAACGTCCTTCATGCGGGTTTTTGGTCAGAATGCTCCCACAGATGATATCCCAACGGTAAATGCTTCAACCACATTTGCTGCGGGCGCAAATACGAGTTCAAAATCTGAATACCGGATAGCTTCTGCTTTCAGTCGTCTGAGTTATGATTTCGATCAGAAATATTTGTTGTCTGCTGTTTTCCGTATGGACGGGATCTCCAGTCTTTCGCGCGATAACAGGAACGGATTCTTCCCTGGTGTTTCCGGAGGATGGAACGTGCATAACGAATCATTTTTTCAGAATTCTGGCCTGTCTAAATACATTTCCACTTTAAAACCGCGTATCAGTTACGGTGAAAACGGCAACGTTGCAGGTTTAGGTAGGTATGAAGTGCAGGGCGTGTACGGCTTGCAGACCAATTATAACGGCGCTGCGGGTTTCCTGAATACCGGTATTGCAAACAATGATCTGCGCTGGGAAAAGAGTAAAACCGTAGATGTGGGTTTGGATATGGGCTTCTTAGACAACAAGATCACCCTATTATTTGACTACTATGATCGTAAAACCAGCGACCTATTAACAGATCTGACTCTGCCAAGCTATACCGGTTTCGGCTCTGTTAAAACTAACCTGGGTACTTTCCAGAATCAGGGTTACGAGTTCAGTGTTAACGCCAATGTATTGAATGCGCCCAACGGTTTAAGCCTGAGCCTTGGTGCCAATGCGTCTTTCGTGAAAAACAAGATCCTTCAGTTACCTTTCAACGGTAACGAGAACAACCGTCAGGGCGGCTTCCAGATCTACGACCCTGCAGCGGGCGGCCTGGTTTGGGTTGGCGGCTTACAGGAAGGACAATCATTAGGGACCATCTACGGTTTCAGACAAGTATCGATCTTCAAAGATGATGCGGAAGTGGCAAGCGTTGCAGGCAACAGGACAGATGCCATTGCCCGAATTACAGGACCAAACCTTCCGGCAGGTCCGAATGGACGGATCACTCCGGGAGATGTGAACTGGGAAGATGTAAACGGAGATAATATCATTGACTCGCGCGACCAGGTTTATTTAGGAAATGTTAACCCTGACTGGACCGGAGGTTTTAACGCCTCTCTGGCATACAAAGGGTTAAGCTTATATAGCCGGTTTGAGTTTGCGCTGGGTCATACGATCTACAATGACCTGGTTGCGCGGACTTTAGGAAACTACCAGGGAACATTCAACTACATAGACCTGCAAAAGAACGCATGGTCGCCAACCAACACGATTACTGATATCCCAAAAGTATACTTTGCCGACCAGGTTGCAGGTTCTAAACAAAATTATACGCGGGCAAATAATGCGGGTTCTGTTCTCAATGGCAATAACTCCCGCTTTTATGAAAAAGGGGACTATTTAGCGCTTCGCGAGGTTTCACTGTCGTATAATCTTCCTAAAAGCCTGATGGAAAAAACAAAGGTCTTTTCCCAGTCGCGTGTATATGTAACCGGTAACAACCTGTTCTACGTTACTAAGTTTAGCGGGCCAACACCCGAGCCACCGACTATACCCGGCACTATTGCCGGTTCTAACCGGGTAACCGGGATCTACGCAGGCGCTTACCCTACTCCAAGATCAGTGGTTCTGGGCCTTCAGGTTTCTTTCTAATCATTCAATAAGACAATTCATCATGAAGAAGATAAAAAATATTATAATCGCTTTAGGAGTTGTGACCCTTCTGGGCAGTTCCTGCAAAGACTCACTTGACCTGGCACCGGTAAGCAGTTTAAGTAACGAGAGTTATTGGAAAACTCCCGATCAGTTCAACGCCTTTGTAACCGGTGTGCACAGCCGCTTTCGCAGCCACACGGGCACTTTCCAGCTTTTGGGAGAAATGCGGGCAGACATTTTCGGTCTTGACCCGGGCACTACCGCTTCCTTTACGGGCGAAGCAACCCAGGGCCTCGAACGCATGTGGCTGCATACCCTCGATCTGGATAATGCCGGCGTAAGTAACTTCGGCGGGTTTTATACCAATATCAACCAGATCAACCTGCTGATTGATAAATTAAACAATACAACCGTGGTGGCTGATGCCGATAAGACCTATTATTTAGGCCAGGCTTATGGCATGCGGGCGTACTACTATTTCCAGCTGTTGAGAACATGGGGTAAGGTGGTAATACAAACCGAACCTATTAATGATATTGATATTTCTAACCTTGCCAAAGCTGCTTCTGCCGAAGCTGAAGTGATGACACTGATTAAATCAGACATTGAAAGTTCTCTCACTAATTTTGGGAGCAGCTATGCCTTCAAGGGCGCCAAATCACAGTGGTCTAAACCGGCTTCTCTGATGCTTAAGGCCGAAGTCTTTTTATGGACCGGCAATCGCGACGGCGGTACACCGGATGCGACCACCGCCAAGAATGCATTAACAGAGATTCAAAGCAACGTTCCCGCATTAACGCTGCTGCCGAATTTCGCTGATGTTTTTTCAACAACAACGAAAGGAAATAACGAAATGATCTTTGCCGCAAGAAACCAGTTAATGGAAGCATCGTTAGATTTCGTTGCCGGATCTTTTGTTCCTCAAAGCGGACTGATCGCCAATTTTCATGATTCTATTGCTAACCGCCAGTTTAACGTATCCACCGACAACTGGGGTGGCCTGTTACGGGCTCCGGTAAAGGTTGCTACATTCAGGCAATACAACGAACTTGACAGTCGCCGACTGACCACCATACAACCTGCTTACCGCAAAGAAGGTAACAACTATACTATTGCCGGTGCCTTCGTTAAAAAATTCGCGGGCGAGCAAAACGCAGGGTCAAGAAGTTATACCAATGATTATCCCATTTATCGCTATGCCGATCTTCTGCTAATGCTGGCGGAAGCGAAAGTGGCCTTAGGCGAAGATCCTTCATCAGAAATCAACCAGGTTCGGAGCAGAGCATTCGGGATTAATTATAATCCGGCCCAGCATGCTTATCCTAACCAGGCTGTCGACTCGAATCCTAAGGAAGCTATTTTACAGGAGCGTCTCCTGGAATTTATTTTTGAAGGTAAGAGATGGTATGACCTGCGTCGTATGGGCGATAGCTTCGTGTTTGCTCACACTTCCTTACCTGCAGGCGAAGCTTTCAGACTCTTGTGGCCAATCGACCGGAACTCATTAACTAATAACCGACTATTGGAGCAAAACCCGGGTTATCCTCAATTCTAATTGTTTTTAAACCAGACAGCTTTTCTAAATTAGCTGTCTGGTTTAATTTCCCTTTCTTAACTCATATACTAATGCAACATTTACAAGGCTTAATATCTGCTCCCTTCACTCCTATGGATGCTGAAGGCAACCTAAATTTATCAATTATTCCATCGTACTACCAGTTTTTAAAGGCCAACGGTGTAACAGGCGCTTTTATTTGCGGTTCAACCGGTGAGGGTGTTTCACTGACCCTTTCGGAGAAAAAAGCGGTGGCCGAAGCATGGGCGGCCTGCTCTAATCATGACGATGACTTTAAGGTGATGATGTTCCTTGGCGGAACCTGTATTGCCGATTGCATTGATCTGGCAAAGCATGCCCAGGCGACGGGCCTTTTTGCGGTTTCATTTACCGGCCCGTTCTACTTCAAGCCTGCCAGCGCAGAAATGCTTGCCCAGTGCTGCCTGGCGGTAGCCGAAAGCGTACCGGATATACCCTTCTACTATTACCATATCCCGGTTCTGACAGGTGTAAACTTCGCGATGTTTGATCTGCTGCAGGCTATAGATGGCCGCATTCCTAATTTTGCAGGGATCAAATACACGCACGAAGACTTCATGGACTTCCAGAGCTGCATGACCTTTCAGAACGGCAAATACGATATGTTGTGGGGCCGCGATGAGAATATGCTTTCTGCACTAGCCCTTGGAACAAAAGGTGCTGTGGGAAGTACGTTTAATTACGCAGCCCCACTATATTATTCTTTAATTGATGCCTTTAATGGCAACGATCTTAAAAAGGCTGCCGAGTTACAGCAGAAATCAATTGACATGATCCGTTTATTGGGCAAGTATGGCGGTATTTCTGTCGGCAAAGCTTACATGAAACTCGTTGATATTGATTGCGGGGAATTCAGACTGCCCGTAAAGAACATGAGTGCCGCGCAGTTTGAAGACTTCAAAAACGATGTACAAAGTCTTAGTTTCGACGACTTCAAATCCCGGGCTCATGAAACACAATATGATCAATAAGTGTCTTTTCCCCTTATCTCTCTGTATCATGTTAGTTAACACAGATGCCTTCTCCCAAAAAGTTGTTATCGACTCCATTGAATGGAAAAAGATCGCCACCCTGCCTGATGCAGACGGGAGTCCGTCGATCGGGTTTGCGGGTGCCATTAATGCAGTTTACAGCGAATCGATGATTGTAGCGGGAGGGGCTAATTTTCCGGATAAGATGCCTTGGGATGGCGGGAAAAAACACTATTCTGATGAAATCAAAGTGCTTCAAAAGAAAAACGGCCAGTATGTCTGGAATGAGAAGCTGTTTGCAAAGTTGCCGGAACCCATAGCGTATTGCGGAAATACAGCTACGCCTTATGGAGTGGTATATGCGGGCGGCGAAAACGACCAGGGGATCTCCGACAAAGCCTGGCTCATTAAATTAAATTCCGCTAAAAGCCAGCTCAAAGTAGAGCCTCTACCCAATCTGCCGATAGCTCTAACTAACGTCGCACTTACTCATCTGGACAATTTGGTCTACGCGGTCGGTGGCGATGAAGCAAAATCCACCTCATCCTGCTTCTTTAGCCTTGATCTTACTGATAAAAAAAGGAAGTGGAATTATTTGCCGCACTTGCCTGTGTCACTGGCGAATTCAGTGGTTGTGGCGCAAAAGGATGCGGAAGGCAGCAAAATTTACGTAGTTGGCGGACGTACTAAAACTTTGTCGGGAATTAGTGAACTTCATAATACCGTATTTGTTTACAACCCGGGCAGCCAAAGCTGGGCAAGTGGTGCTCCTGTTTCTGACGGAAACAGCACCACGAACTTCTCAGCCGGTACCGGTGTAGCGGTGTCGGAGAATGAGTTGCTAATCATGGGCGGCGATAACGGTGAAGTCTTTCATCAAATAGAAACCTATTTATCGCTGATCGCACAATCAAAGACGTCGGAGGAAAAAGCGGAGCTTACCGCGAAAAAGAATCTATTAAGTACCACTCATAAAGGATTCTACCGGGGCATATTATCATACAATACCCTGAACAACTCCTGGCTGAAAATAGGCGAGCTACCTTTCCCTGCCAGAGTAACTACCACCGCTACGAAATGGGGCGAAGATATCATACTGTCAAACGGTGAAATTCAGCCCGGCGTCCGCACACCCGATATCATGCTGGGTGTGGTTAAACGAAAGTAAGGCTAACAGCCTTAGTCTCACATCTCAAGTCTCACATCTAAAGTCTCACATTCTCAAATCTCAATCTAATGTCTAGAATCTCAAAGAATTACCACTGGGTATTAGTAGGTTTACTCTGGTTTGTTGCACTTCTGAACTATATGGATCGGCAGATGCTGGCCACGATGAGGCCGGCCATGCAAATCGATATTGCGGAATTGCAGTCGGCTACTAATTTCGGTTACCTGATGGCCATTTTTCTGTGGATCTACGGCTTCATGAGCCCCGTATCCGGTATTATAGCTGATAAATTCAGCCGCAGATGGCTAATCATCGGCAGCTTGTTTGTCTGGTCAGCCGTTACTTTTGCGATGGGTTATGCGACGACTTTTAACCAATTGTACATATTGCGAGCCATTATGGGCGTCAGCGAAGCCTTGTATATCCCGGCAGGACTGTCATTGATAGCAGACTTTCACAGTGCAAAGACCCGGTCACTTGCCATCGGCATTCACATGACCGGTCTTTATATGGGACAAGCCCTTGGAGGCTTTGGAGCAACTATTGCGACTTCCTATTCATGGCAAACCACTTTTCATTCATTCGGTCTGATCGGGGTTGTGTACTCTCTGGTACTAATACTTTTCCTGCGGGATAAGAAGGAATCGCAGGAAGCGATCGCCGGATCAGATCAATTCCTGGTTAAACAAAGTTCGCCGCTGTTCAAAGGGCTGGCCCTGCTTTTTACCAATATTTCTTTCTGGATCATCCTTTTCTATTTTACCATCCCAAGCCTTCCGGGCTGGGCCACTAAAAACTGGCTGCCCACACTATTCGCTGAAAATCTAAACATCCCGATGTCGCAGGCGGGTCCTCTGTCTACTATTACAATAGCGGCCTCCTCGTTTATCGGAGTTATTTTTGGCGGCATATTATCCGACCGCTGGGTGCAGAAGAATTTGAAGGGCAGAATTTATACCAGCGCCATTGGCCTGGGTTTAACTATTCCATCGCTACTACTTTTAGGATTCGGGCATAGCCTCATCCATGTTATCGGTGCAGGTGTTTGCTTTGGGATAGGCTTCGGAATGTTTGATGCCAACAATATGCCGATCCTTTGCCAGTTTGTTTCATCCAAATACCGGGCTACTGCTTACGGGATCATGAACATGACCGGAGTGTTTGCCGGAGCTTACATTACCGACCTTTTAGGCAAGTCGACAGATGCAGGTAATCTCGGGAAGGATTTCGCCATGCTGGCCGGAATTGTACTGGTGGCCCTGGTTATCCAGATTTCCTTTTTACAACCGAAGCATAATGATTTTCAGGTATCAGACAGTCCTGCATAACTGGAAGAAATTTAATACAGTACATCATCAGATTACACTTTACATATCGTAAGTCTGATTTTTGAACAATGTTCAGGGTTCCTAAACAAATCCTGATTTTATAATTTTGATTTATTGAAATGAATAAAAATACAAACAAATGCACTTTGTGGATCGCAGCGCTGGCATTAATAGCCCTCGGCTGTTCTCCCAAAACCATAACGGCACAGTTGCCTACGGTTAAGCTTTCCGCCATTTATCCTGATGCTCCTTTGATGAAAGAAATGCCTTATAATGAGGCGGCACAGATCAGAGTTCACGTGCCGGAAGGTAAAGATGTAACTTATAAAAGTATCCAATTACAACTTGACGACAATGCCGTAAAAGCAATCGAAAAGATTGATGTACTGATCCGGAAAGACAATGAGCGGAGTTTTTTGACCGGAGCAACTATCCTGGCTTCAGCAACCAGCTTGTCAGGATCTATGAGTATTCCAGTGATCGTCAATTTTAAACCGGGACTATATTATATCTGGGTAAGTCCAACTGTAAAAAAGGATGCAAATATAGATAAGGAAGTAAACCTTCGCGTTAGCAGCCTGACTACCGCTGCAGGGAAGCATGAAGTTAAGAAAGCCACGAATCCAAAGGGTGGGAAAGCAAGTTTTTCAAAAAGAATAGGAATTGCAATCCGCAAAGCCGGAGATGATGGTGTGAACACCTACCGCATTCCGGGAATAGCTACCACTGACAAAGGCACCCTGATCTCAGTTTATGACATTCGCTATAAACATTCAGGCGATTTGCCGGCAAATATTGACGTGGGCCTGAACCGCAGCACCGATGGCGGGCATACGTGGGAGCCGATGAAAGTTATTATGGACATGGGCGAACCGCATGAGAATAATGGCGTGGGCGACCCTTCAGTTTTATTTGACCCCATTACAAAAAAGATTTGGGTTGCCGCTTTATGGAGCAAAGGCAATCGCTCGATAGCTGGTTCTGAACCGGGCCTCTCACCGGATACTACCGGACAGTTTGTGCTGGTAAGCAGTGATGATGACGGCAAAACATGGTCAAAACCCTACAATATCACCACCCAGGTTAAAGATCCAAAGTGGCATTTATACTTTAACGGTCCGGGTAATGGAATCGTAATGAAAAATGGCACGCTGGTTTTCCCATCTCAATATTGGGACGAAAGTAAAAAGCCGGGCATTCCACATTCTTCGATTATCTATAGTGATGATCATGGGAAAACATGGAAAAGCGGCATAGGCGCCAAATCAAATACCACGGAAAGCCAGGTGGTAGAAACAACTCCGGGCACATTGATGCTGAACATGCGTGACAACCGCGGTAATTTTAGAAGCGTAGCCACAACTAAGGACATGGGCAAAACCTGGCTGGAGCACTCTACGTCGTATGAAGCCCTTCCTGACCCGGTTTGTATGGCTAGTTTTATCAAAGCCCGCGTTAATATAAAAGGCAAAATGCAGGATGTTTTGTTTTTCAGCAACGTGGCTACACAGACTGCCCGAAAGGATATCACTATCAAGGCAAGCCTTGATCTGGGTGAAACATGGCTTCCTGTTAATGAATTGCTCCTTGACGATCGTCCGACTTTTGGCTATTCGGCACTAACGAAGATAGATGATCATACCATCGGAATCTTATATGAAGGTCAGCGAGACCTGTACTTTATGCGGATACCGGTTAGTGATATTGTAAAATAGCATGAAAATTCTACTCAGGTTTTTCCTGCTGATCACTGGTGTATTATGCTTAGCGAACATCGATACGTGGGCGCAGACGCCGCTGAAAGTGGCTGCTATAGGTAACTCAGTGACGTTTGGCGCCGGCCTGAAAGACCCGGCACGCGAAGCATACCCGTCGGTTCTGCAGGAACTTCTGGGCGATAATTATCAAGTGAAGAACTTCGGGCTGAGCGGTGCAACTTTATTGAAGAAGGGTCACCGGCCTTATTTTAAAACAAAGGAGTTTGAAGCAGCAATAGCGTTCAAACCCGATATTGCTGTTATTCACCTGGGTTTAAATGATACCGATCCGCGTAATTGGCCCGAGTTCAGGGATAACTTCGAAGCAGACTATGCCTCGCTTCTGGATACGCTAAGGGAGCAAAATCCTAAAGTCAAACTGTTCGTCTGCCGGCTCACTCCTATCTTCAGCGGACATCCGCGCTTCCGCTCAGGTACCCGTGACTGGTACTGGCAGATCCAGGAGAAGATCCCAGCTATTGCTAAAGCAAACAATGCGCAGCTCATTAACCTTTACCAACCTTTGCACAATCGCCCGGATCTGTTTGCAGATAACCTGCACCCTGATAAGGAAGGTGCCGCCATTATTGCAAAAACAGCCTACCAGGCTTTAACGGGAGATTTCGGCGGATTAGGACTTCCACAAATCTTCAATGATCATATGGTGTTACAGCGTCACCTTACTATCCCTATTTACGGTAAGGCGAATGCCGGACAAAAGATTGATATTACCTTCGACAGCAGAACTCTAAGTACTTCCGCCGATCAATATGGGAAGTGGCAGGTGAATTTCCCCGCCATGCCTGCAGGCGGGCCTTATCAGTTAAAGGTTCGTGCAGACAGGAAAAACATCGTATTTAACGACATCCTGATTGGTGATGTGTGGCTTTGTTCGGGACAGTCGAATATGGCTTTCCGGTTAGACCAGTCGGCAGACGCCGAAAGAGAATTGAGACAGGCTGGCAACAAAAATCTCCGCCTCTTTAAGCTGAATGGCGTGAGCGAAACCAATAATACAACCTGGGATTCAACAACACTGGCAAAAACAAACAAGCTTGAATTCTTCTCCGGCGCCTGGCAGACTTCGGATGCGTCCTCCGCTGACCGGTTTTCTGCTATCGCCTACTACTTCGGGAAAGAAATACAAACAAGTGAAAACGTCCCAATAGGCTTAATTGAAATTGCTGTCGGCGGCTCGCCCATTGAATCATGGATTGACCGGAAGACTTTGGAGCATGACGAGCAACTGGTCGACCTGCTTAGCAACTGGCGGAAATCAGACTTCATAATGCCCTGGGTTCGTGAGCGTGCTGATGTGAACCTGAAAAACTCCGGAATCACCAACCAGCGGCACCCCTATGAACCCGCTTACAACTACGAAGCCGGGATCGCTAACCTGGTCCATTCGCCCGTCAAAGGCGTGATCTGGTACCAGGGTGAGAGCAATGCGCACAACGCAGAACTCTACCAGGCGGAATTCAAAGCACTCGTTAAAAGCTGGCGGCAGCAGTGGAAACAGAATCTTCCCTTTTATTACGTCCAGCTTTCTTCCATTGACAGGCCTTCCTGGCCTTATTTCAGGAATATGCAGCGTGAGCTCCAGACGCAAATTGCTGGCGTAGATATGGCTGTAAGTTCTGATCTCGGTGATTCCTTAGATGTACATCCAGTTCAAAAGAAAGAGATCGGGTACCGCTTAGCCTTATTAGCTTTGAAAACCACTTACTATAAGCCGGTTTCAGCAAGCGGACCGGTGGCAATTAGCGCTGTCAAAAACGGGACCCAGGTGTTGGTTTCATTTACAGAAGCAAAAGAACTATCATCAAAAGGGAGTATTGTGTTAACAGGCTTTGAACTGGTAACCGAGAAAGGCCGTCACATTCCTGTATCGGCTACGATCATTAAAAACCGGGTTCATTTGAAGATACCTGAAGGCGAAAATGTTAAAAAAGTATTGTATGCGTGGCAGCCTTACACAAGAGCCAATCTGGTTAACGAAGCCGGGCTGCCGGCTTCCACTTTTACCATACCCATTAAATAAACGCTTGTCCGGGCTTGCAATCTGGAGATAATAAAGAGGATTTATTCGCATTAAAAACCAGGATTGCAATTCCTGATCAGCAAAATTAAAATAAACACCATGGGATATTCAGTCGAAGACCTAAAGAGCCTGAGAACATTTTACCAAAAGCAACTATTACAGGATACCGTGCCATTTTGGTTTCCCCGTTCAATCGATGAGAAATTTGGCGGCTACATGCTGATGCGGGATCAGGACGGTTCATTGATCGATGATGATAAAGCTGTTTGGATACAGGGTCGCGCAGCATGGCTGTTATCCACCCTGTACAACACGATTGAACCGAAGCAGGAATGGCTGGCAGGTTCCAGGTCAGGAATTGACTTCCTGAACAAGCATTGTTTCGACACAGACGGGCAGATGTTCTTTCATGTCACCCGTGAGGGAAAGCCGATCCGCAAACGCCGTTACTACTTTTCTGAAACTTTCGCAGTTATTGCTAATGCGGCCTACGCTAAGGCCAGTGGTGATGAGGCGGCAGCTGAAAAGGCACGTTACCTTTTCGGTAAGTGCATTGAATACGCAACCACGCCCGGCATTCTCCCTTCTAAATTTACAGATACCCGGCCTTCAAAAGGGATTGGTGTACCGATGATCATGATGAATACCGCCCAGCAGCTCCGGGAAACAATTGGTGACCCGCGATGCGACGAGTGGATCGATAAATGGATTGCTGAAATAGAACAGTATTTTGTTAAAGACGATATCCGCTGCGTCATGGAACAGGTGGCTCCCGACGGCTCCATCATTGATCATATCGACGGCCGCACGTTGAATCCCGGTCATGCTATTGAAGGGGCCTGGTTTATTCTTCACGAAGCTAAATACCGTGATAATGATCCGCATTTAATTAAGCTGGGTTGTAAGATGCTGGATTACATGTGGGAACGCGGCTGGGATAAGGAACATGGCGGAATTTTGTACTTTCGGGATGTTTATAATAAACCCGTTCAGGAATACTGGCAGGATATGAAATTCTGGTGGCCACATAATGAAGTGATTATAGCCACTCTGCTCGCCTACCTGATGACAGGGGACGAGAAGTACGCGGAATGGCATAAAATGGTTCATGAGTATGCCTATAGCCGTTTCCATGATAAAGAATACGGGGAATGGTTTGGCTACCTGCACCGCGATGGCAGCGTTGCTCAAACAGCAAAAGGAAATCTGTTTAAAGGACCTTTTCATTTACCCCGTCAGGAGTGGTATTGCCAGCAAATCCTGAACGATTATCTAAAGAAAGAAGAATAGGTGCCAGCTGTAAGCCGTAAAAAATATACATGGATAGCCGCAGGTCTGCTATTTTCAATCTTATGGGCTTCAGCCTCTACGGCAACCAAAATCGGTCTAACATCAGCGCAACCGCTTGTCATAGCCCTCATGCGTTTTGCAGTTGCGGCCGCGATGATGTTATTTGTTTCCCACGTACTGCGAGGCAACCGGCTCCCCTCCGGCCAAGAATGGAAACAATTAGCTATTTATGGGTTATTGAATATAACCATCTATTTAGGATGTTATGTCATCGCAATGGAGCATGTAACCGCAGGTATCGGGTCATTAGCAGTCGCAACCAATCCTGTTTTTATCAGCTTTATTTCCGTATTTCTCCTTAAAAAACCACTTACTGTTCAGTCAGTTATCGCACTGGTGATCTGCTCGGCAGGGGTGCTCTGTGCCGCCTGGCCTCTTTTATCCGAAGCATCAGTAACCGTTTCGGGTCTGCTTATCTTACTGCTAAGCATGCTATCCTATTCTTTTGCTTCGCTTTATTTCGCAGCTCAAAAATGGAACAATTTGCATTTATTTACCATCAACGGCTGGCAAACATTGTTAGGCGGATTATTTCTCTTGCCGGTAACATGGTTTTATTATCAGGATACAGCAAATCATTTCGATGCTTCATTTTGGGGGGCCGTTCTCTGGCTGGCCATACCTGTATCAATCGCCGCTGTATTATTGTGGCTATGGCTTATCCGAATCAGCACACTTAGAGCCGGTTTCTGGCTGTTCTTATGCCCTGTATTTGGTTATGCAATTGCGGCAGTGCTCATGAAAGACCGGATTGATGAGTTTACTATTGCGGGGGTCATCCTGGTTATCACCGGACTTCTTATCTCACACATAAGTAGAGATCAGACTAAATCAGGAAAACGCTTGCGGGAATAAATAATCAGGAGACTTTTTATCTCATCTTTTGAAGACTGTCCCACCAGTCCATATCAAAAGATCATCCTGCGAAGCCTATGAATGTGCTTTCCTAATTCATCTGGGAATGACCTGCTTTCAGGATATCAGACCTTTAGATAACAACGTAAACTGATTACGGGAAACCATAATTTTGGAACTTTTGAACGGGGAACTAGGATCCCTTTTAAAATCAGGTAAAAACCACTCTTAAATCAGGGGTTTTTACTACGTCAACACCCCCTACCTTTATATTCTGAGGAATAAACAGGGTTTGATTCATGTATTGGATGTTGCCATCTGCAGAACGGGATAGATAAGATTTTATCTTACTAAGATCGATCGACTAAATCTCCTCAAGTGACTTTCAACAAGTCTACGGTTACTTCCAACGGAGCTTAGCCGATGAATTAATGTCTGCCGCCGAATGATCGTTTACATATTATGCCCACACAGCTAAAAGTTAAGTATAGAGGTAAAGACATTGCTGTGCTATTGTCAACTGCCATATGCGATAAAGACAGGGTTAAATATCTATGCCAAATTCCTGAAACTGAAAACTTCGAAATAGAATTAACTGGAAACGCAACATGGGTTATTATAGGGAAGGCGGTAGTCAGCGCTAAATTGGTCGAACTAATTGGAGATGCTTATGTAAATTCAATTTTGTAAGTATCAAATCTCAGAAAATCCGATGTTATCGAAACGTCGAACGAAATGCTCAATTCTTAATTGTAATTCACGACAACTGTAATGATAAGTTTTAAAGAGCGAAGTTAAACGCTAACCCTTTTAAAGTCATCCTGGGTGGATATCAGTGGCTAACGCCCTTTGCAAAGCGATAAAATACCCGACAATTGTCCAACCCAGGAAGACGTTCAGCATTAGAATTCCACCGGAATCCTCTTTATCTGAGCCAAGGAAACTTGGTAGAAAGTAAATGATCAAAATCAAGAGCGAAGCGACGATTTCCATAATAGAATCTAATTAGATTAAGAATTGTTTTTGATTGCAGAGGCAATAAATTTGACTCAACATACCTCATTGATATCTTAAGCCGGTACGTCATCCCACAAATCTGACCGCGCTTATTATCATTCGATACAGACAAAAACGGAGAAGCTAGTCACGCTTTGTCATAAGTCAACAGAAAGCTAAGCTTATTGTTGTAGTTCAATTTCACTAGCCTCCTGAATATAACCGCTCAGTACCGGCGGTGCTAAAGAATGCAATTGATGTAGGTTCCCGGCCTTACGGACAAAACTCATGGGATGGCAAGCCCGGTGCGGTCGTAAGTGTTTCAATCGGCAATATCTGCGGTTTTGGTGCGAATCATCACCTGCGCCAGTCACTTGTTTTTGTTAATGTGCCGACCATGGCACAACCTGAATGCTATTTAGGTGGGGCTAAATCTCTATTTGACGATAATGGAACTCTCACCAATGAATTTCTAAAAACTTTTATGGAGGCTTTTTGAGAGTTGGGTTGAAACAATTGCGGTAAGGCAAGCAGCGGAAATTTTATAATTCCAGGCTATAATTACGGTCGCAATGTTATTTGCTCCCAGAGCGAATGATGAAAACCCGACCGGTTTTAAACGATAAAGCGGCCAACCGTGGGGTTCTGCCGCTTTATCATTTTCACTAATTATTTTTTAGCCGAGTTTATCGTTTTAATATTGAAAGAGTATCAGATCAGTGTGATTGTTTTCTTTTACTCTTTAACAAATTCTTTAGTGCTTCTTACAGTATTAATCGGGCGAACTAATTTCTCTATCGCTTCGCGCTGGGCCTCTAGAAATGGTGGCAAAGAAAGTTTCTCTCCAAGTGTTTCATAAGGTTCATCTCCCATAAAGCCAGGACCATCTGTAGCAAACTCAAACAAAATTTGAGGTGCCACTCTTACATACAGCGACTCAAAGAAATGACGATTTACGTAACCCGATGTAGGAATCCTCAAACTACTCATCCGCTTAATCCATTCATCTAAAGCTGCGCGATCTTCCACGCGGAACGCTGCATGGTGTACGGTCCCGAAACCTTGACGTCCATCAGCAAGATCAGCATTATCTTCTACAATAACCGAAGCACCGTTTCCACCCTCCCCCATTTCAAACAAATGAAATGATCTTTCCTGACCTGTCTCTTTAAATAATAAGAGCTTTTCCAGAACTTCCTTAAAGTTTGTAAAGTTCGAAATACGAATAAATACAGGACCTAATCCGGTAATTGCATATTCTAATGGCACCGGACCTTTCTGCCAGGGCGTACCTGATTCCAGTCCTTTATTGAATTGATCTGAGATCAACTGGTATTGCTGATCATCAAAATCAACGAAGGAAAGTGATTTCTTCCCGAACTGCTCTTCAATTCCGGAGTGTTGAACCTGAAGGCGATCAAAGCGTTTTACCCAATATTCCAGGCTTTCATCATCGGGAACACGGAACGATGTCTTTGAAATTTCATTTGTTCCGTGTACTCCTTTCTGAATGCCCGGGAAGTTAAAGAAAGTCATATCCGTTCCTGCGCTGCCTCTGTCATCGGCAAAAAACAAATGATAGGTTTGAATATCATCCTGATTTACCGTTTTCTTCACCAGGCGCATTCCCAATACATTAGTGAAGAACTCGTAATTCTTTTCTGCGCTACTGGTAATTGCCGTTACATGGTGCACACCCTTTATCTGGTTCATTTTAGATTTCTTTTAACAAAGATTCAAAGTTTCAAAACGTTTATTCTACTCACGAATTCCTCGATGGGTTCGAAGAAACCCGAATACAATCGAAAACAAATATCGGTTATTTAGAAATTCCGGCAAGTATCTCCATATCATTTTAAACTTTTAAGCAGACCTTAAGTGTTTCCAGGGTGGAACCACCCTTTGATCATCTCTAAATCAGTCAAACGTTTGCGTTGTTTAATAATCAGACGACTTGCTATCTTGGCATTTAATAGCAATAAAAATGTTAAAAAGAATCCTTCTTCTGATCTTAGTATTCTGCACCTCGCAGCTTTCAGCTCAGCCCCAAATACCTCAGTTTGCCGATTCACTCTTCCCGACATATTATCATCAGCGGGTAAGTCACTTTAAAACGCTTCCGCAAACTAAAGATGACCTTATCTTTTTAGGAAACAGTATTTCGGATGGTGCCGAATGGAGCGAACTGTTTAATGACCTGCGGATAAAAAACCGCGGCATCAGCGGTGATATAACTGCCGGCATTCTGCACCGCCTTGATGAAGTCTACAACCGTAAACCCGCTAAGGTGTTTCTTCTTATCGGCACCAATGACCTCGCCAAAGGCATTAAAGCTGACAGCGTCGTCCGGAATATTCTTTGGATAGCAGATCTTATTAAGGCTAAATCTCCGGCTACAAAGCTTTATGTACAAAGCATATTTCCCGTTAACGAGAGCTTCGGAAAGTTTGCCGGCCACACGGGCAAAAGAAAGGAGATTGCTGCAGTCAACCGGATCTTGAAAGAGAACGCCCCGGCTAAGCATTACACTTACCTGGACATTTATCCTGCCCTTGCCGATAGTACCGGCCGGTTAAATGTCGCTTATACTAATGATGGACTACACCTAACCGGTGCCGGTTACCTGAAATGGAGAGAGACTCTTTATGCCAGCATATACAATGTACCGGCTTTAATTCCGATGCCCCAAAACGTTAGCTGGGCCAGGGAACAATTCCCATTAGCGAAGTACAAGAGCATTATGGTCAGTAATCCCACCCTAAAAGCGGAAGCTCTTAAACTTCAGCAATATTTAAACCAACAGGGTTTTAAAATTCCCATTGTAAGCAGCATAGGAAAGCATCCATATATTCAACTAAGCATAGCTGAGGTAGCATCTCCGCAACACAAAGATGAGGCCTATTCCGTGTCGGTGGATGCAAATAAAATTATGATCCGGGCGAATGCCAGTCACGGAATCTTTAATGCGGCACAAACGCTTAAACAGTTGATCTTAGACAAAACAATACAGGGCTGCGAGATCACCGACTGGCCGGCTTTCTCATGGCGGGGCTATATGGTGGATGTGGGACGGAATTACCAGTCTATGGATCTGCTGAAACAGCAGATTGATATCATGAGTCGCTATAAGTACAATATTTTCCATTTTCACTTCACTGAAGATATTGCCTGGCGACTGGCAAGCAAAAGATACCCGCAGCTGACAGACCCGGAAACCATGATCCGGAATAAAGGAAAGTTTTATACAGAAGCGGACATGAAGGAGCTGATTGCTTATTGTAAAGCACGGCATATTACCCTGGTGCCCGAAATTGATATGCCAGGCCATAGCGCTGCTTTTAGAAGAGCGATGAAAACTGACATGCAGACCGAAGAAGGCCTGCAGATCGTAAAAAACATACTGAAGGAATTCTTCGAAACTTACAATCTGCCTTATATTCATATCGGTGCCGACGAAGTTAAGATCACCAACAAGAACTTCCTGCCAGAGGTATCAGCATATATCGAAGGCTTTGACAAAAAGATCATCGGCTGGGAACCCGGAGGTAACTTTACGGACAAAACCATCCGGCAGTTATGGATGGACGATAACGCGCTTGTTTCAAATAAATCAGACATCCAGTTCATAGACTCGCGTCATCTATACTTAAACCATATGGATCCATTGGAAAGTGTAGTTACCATATTCAACCGCAAGATAGCCGGCAAAGAAAAGGGGGATCGGTCTGTTCTGGGTGGAACGATCTGTATGTGGCCTGACCGTCGGGTTGAAACTGGAGAAGATGTATTGAAAATGAACCCGGTTTACCCCGCCATGCTGGCTTTTGCAGAGCGTAGCTGGCAAGGCGGAGGACATGCAGGATGGGTAGCTAATGCAGGTGAACCCGGCCAAATCAGAACACTTGAATTTTCAAACTTTGAAGATCGCCTTCTTGACCACAAAGACCAATACTTTTCAGGCTTGCCTTTTCCCTATGTGAAGCAATCGGCAACTGCATGGAATCTTTTCGGACCGTATGCTAACGGGGGCGATCTTGAAAAAAGCTTTGAACCTGAAACTAAAAGTTTCAATGCCGATGCTGACCCTGTTCAACAAATCATAGGTGGTACAGTAGTGCTGAGGCATTGGTGGGCTAACCTGATTACGGGCGCACTAAAGGACCCAAAGGAAAATTCAACCTGGTACGCCGCTACACGGATCTGGAGTGATATTGCAGACTCTAAAGACTTCTGGATCGGTTTCAACAATATCTCCCGTTCACCAGCTACTGATTCCCCTTTGCCGGGCACCTGGGATAATCACAAAAGTAAGGTTTGGGTAAACGGTAAGTTAATAGATCCGCCAAAGTGGAAACAGGGGGGTCAGAAAGGAGATCCCGAAATTCCGTTAGTTGACGAAGGCTATGAGTACCGCGAACCGACAAAGATATTATTAAAACAAGGCTGGAATGAAGTGCTTATCAAAGCGCCGATAGGCAGTTTTAAAGGTAAAGACTGGCAGAATCCTGAGAAATGGATGTTCACGTTTGTGAGAGCAGATTGATACAATACCCTGGGTAAAAGAATCGGTTAAGGGCACACAGATTCACAGATTTTTTACAGATTAATTGTACTTTATGAAGTTGCGGACCTTCCATCTATATAAAAATTAATCTGTGAAAACCATAAAATCTGTGGCAGTCCAATCTACTCATAATTCTCCTTCATCTGTTCAAGTTGCTTAAAAAGATAGCCCCGTGTTTCCTGATCGTCTTCGGTGAGCAAGCGTTTGTTAATAGCAATAATTTTAGAGCTGAAATCTTTAAACTTTTGTTCACTGATTAAAGTGCTTAACCATTCAGCGAATTGTCGCAAATCCGGCTGTTCGCTTGTATATGGTAGGTATTGGGTAAATTCAGGTGAATCAACATTTGAACCTTCGTACTTTTTTAACGGGATGATCTCTTTGCCGAAAAATTTATCGAAAAAGTAAGTGTTAGAACAAAATGTTTCTATTGCCTTTTTCTCTGCATCTTTCAACTTGTTGTTCATAAAAAGAATGATTGTCCATTCAAACAGAAAGTCGGGAAATCCTCCGTCATCAGTAAAATTCTTCTTAAACCACCTTAAATAAGTTAAGCCTCCCGCATAATCCTCCATTTTAATATACAGTCCTGGCGGAATATAGCGTAGCCCCCGGCTGTCATCATAGCCACCATACTGTCTTTTCTCCGCCGCAAGAATTCCCCGAATCCTTTTAATTTTTGTTTTAACCCTGTCGGTTTGCTTCTCGGTCACTATATTATATTTTACTTAACAACGATATTTTAATAGCTAATATAAATATAAGAAAGAAGTGCTTATATGTTTAGAAATTATGCTCTTTCAACTGTTTTAAGCCACTTTTTAATGAATCTCATACTTCCTTTTTCCCTATCTAGATCATTCTCACCAGCTTACAAGCCTGATACTCTCTCGTGATCGTTAAATTGCTCTGAACCGGGTCGGTAGATACACTGCTAAGTAGATAGACGATAGATCAAAATAGCAATAGCAATCAACACTATAGTTGTGTAAATCGCTTTGTTGTACTTCGCTAACCAATTCGGCAGATAAATATCAAAATTATCCTTTGTAGAATCCGAATACCTCCGTGCTATTAGCGTAACCGGGCATATGCTCTTAAATACAAGCAGAATAACACCTTCCAAAGCGACCAACCCAATGCAGATCCATATCCATTTGTTAATTTTGTTAATTATTACGGCGTAAAGTAAGTAGAAGATAACCACGTTGAAAAATACCCAGATAAGGGTATGAATGATCTTGACTGCAGTCAGTTTAAAATTTTCAGTCATAATTGCTTTCACGTTTACCCTTTACCCGGAAGTGGTAAAAACCGGCCTTCAATAACTAAAATAATCACAAAATCGATTAGTCCAAATACGGATGTTCAGTAAATCGCTTTAGCTGATTTAATTTTTTTCCGAAGTATTTCCAATCTGATCAACCTGTTCAATCCTGGCGTCGTTTTCGGACTCCCTTTTTCTGGTCTCCACAACTGTAATAGCTCCGTTAATACCTAGACCAGCCGAGGCGAGTAGTATAAATGAGATGAGTATAAACCATCTTAAACTCTTTTTGAGAATTTTCATGTCACGCAGAATAAATTCACTCTCCTGATGAGTGGTAATAATTCGAAAAGTTGATAGTAAGTAGTGAGGACAGCAGCTTAAGCCACAGTCCTAATCAGGAAATAATGAATTCTTCTTCAGGATATTGAGAAATTATCCTTGCAGGAATATAAACCCGGAGTTTGCTGAAATGCCTGCTTTGAACAGCCAGGTGCTTTATGCGTGTCTGCAATACCCCGTTGTAGGAACGAAGGATATGAGCAAAATCAATTCTCTGAAACGCGCAGTTTTGGAGAGTTCTGCTTGAAATAGATGCATATTTATATACCAGCGACCGGCCGTCCCTCTGCAGATTCATCATCGGCAATTCGGTTTGTGCAGCCTGCTTCGACTTTACCTGTGCAGCTATACTGAAAGAAGGAAGACAAAAAATGCTCAACAAAAGCAAGCTACCTAGCAAAATTTCCTTGAGTTTACTTACATGCTTTCTTTGAATAGTCATAAATAAATATACTGAAACTGACTCAATATAAGCCCTCGTGGTTAACCATATAGTTCTTTGCTTCGTTGGAGCTTTCCACATTGAACCCCGACCAAACAAAATCATACAAGCTATTAAGAAGGTATACATTTTTGTACGTTAAAGCGCCATTTACTTAGTGGAAGCTTAATCTGTGGGAAATTTGGCAAATCCAATTAACAGATTATTTCTTCTTTTATTTGATAGTGCTGCAAGAAAAAGCGAGAAATCGTATCATGGTCAAAGAATTTTGCTGAACGAAAACGCAAGCTCGAACCCGAATTAATTATTCCATAAATATTAGCGAATGCAGGAAGCTCCTTTGGAGCTGAACTATCCTTTAATCGACCTCTACAAACAGGCTGCTCCTACCGAAGAATATAGCGGATAACGGAAGTGCACTGCAGTCCGAAAAACTCTGGGAAACGCTTCTAAGCTCCGGGAGTGGCTTCGTGTGAGAAATTATCCGCTATACCACCTAGCTCCGAGGAGCTCCCTGATATTTTTTATCAGTGTTTTTCACTTAAAGTTAGCATCCTTATTTATCATTTACAATGATTTTGAAAGCTGTACTGCCTCACGGAGATTTGTTAAATAGGATGATTACGCTTCTTAGTGATCTTGCATTTAAATGTCTTCCATAATAAAGACGGCATTCTGATTAAGATCAAAAAAACCAAACTCATTAGTTCCCCAGGGAGTATGATGCTTAAACGCATTAGCGGTAACAGTTCCTCTTATTACGAACTCTTCCAAAAGGGCTTGAATATGCTTCACATAAACCCTGATCACCGAACCTCCTAACAAAGGATCGCTCTCCGTGTCTGCATGCCATTGTAAGTGTATAACAAGGTTTTTCCCGGTAAAGTACCGCATACATATCGTCAGCGAAATAGGTTTCAAAGCCGGTTTTAGTTTTATACCAGGCAATATCTCTCGCAATATCTGCAGAGGGGAGAACAGGTACAATTTTTAGAAGTTCAGTATTCATTGATTTCCTTGCCGTTTGAAAGAGGCTTTTGATCTATTGTTCACCAAAACTCTTGGCAACATAAGTTAGGATTTCTTTTTTGCCAGATGCTTGACCTTGCTTCTTCGGCTACTCATCAGGAACAATGGCCCAATTATCCCGAAGGGATAACCCGTTTATAGAAAAATACCAATCCTAAATCTACGACCCCCTCGGGGTCGTACTCCGTAAGCAATATCTTTCCTATAAACGTTCGACACCTTCGGCATCAACTTAAACTAACAAAACAAGAAATCCATAAAGTTTTGTGTGTGGAGTTTTTTAGGCTCTACAGATCAACAAATCTCTAACTCTTATCACTGAGTCGGCGACTGCTTTACCAGTAACATAAATAGCAGTTCCTATTGGTCTGCTTCCGTCCAGTAAAATGATTTCTGAGAAGCCACAAAGCCGGTCGGTCTTACGATCGTTATAATACCCTGGCCGTTGTAAAGATCATCCACTTCAAAATTCAGGCGTTCACCGGGCTTTATCTCAGGTAGATCATACGCTTTCGTGCCAGAATAATTATCTGTTTTATCACTCAGGTATAACTTATAACCTTTTACGGAATGCTGTGGTAATCCAATGGAACCGAATATTAATACGTTGGCTTTCCCCTCTTTCCATTGGCGGAGCTGCTGCACTTCTACCGGCGATGAAAGTTCCCGCAACACTCTCATAGATGGTTTCGGATACCCATACATATCATAAACGCCATGCACCCTTCTTCTAAATTTGTTTTTCTCTGGTGTGCCTGGGTAGTGAGTGCGGTAATCCGTAAGGTCAAAATAAATGGCGCCTTCTACATAGGGTTTGCTTTCATAGATAGCCATATGATAGATCATGTCTTCAATTCTTCTCACATCACCTCCCTTGAAATTTGGTTCGCATAAGCCAAATTCGGAAATAAAGAAGGGCATCTTCGGATAGCTCTGATGCACACTATCCAGGTAACTATGGATTTTCCCATTGGGGATATCCCACCAGCTGCCACCATATTCATTCATCATCAGGTAATCGCCGTCAGCCGCAGCATCAGGAACAAATTTCGGGTTATTATAGAAGCTGCTTGTTAAGGTATTACTTACATATCCGGTCATCCTTGTCGGATCAAGCTCCCGCGATCTTTTCAGCAGATCGGCGATCATTTCTTTCATCTCTGCATCACGGCCCCGTAGTTCGTTTCCTACTCCCCAAGAAAATATGCTGGGATGATTATACATATTGTTCACCATTCTTTCAAGCTGCCTCATAGCAATGGTCCGGATCGTATCGTTGGATGGTGTCTCAGGTCCCCAAAGCGGAAGCTCCTGCTGTACGATAATTCCATTACGGTCGCAGAAATCATAAAAGAGATCATCCTGCTGAAAATGCTGGCGACTGAAAATGGAGTTTACATCTTTCATCAGCTTACCATGCCGAATGATCTCGGAGGCAGGTTCGGCAAACCCAAAATCAGGATTTGATCCCGCCGTCCACTCCACTCCCATTACTTTAATGCGCTCGCCATTTAGGTGAGTTTGCGCATTCACAAACTTGATTTCACGAAAGCCCACATTGGTACTTAACTGATCAACTGCTTTACGGCCATTCAACACGGTCACATCAATACGGTAAAGGTTGGGATGATCAAAATGCCAGAGATTCACGCGCGGTAAAGCATATTTTAGAATTGCTTCCCCTTTTTCCCACACTGGTTTGCCCGTGGCTTTTAGGATCACCTCCTTTGATGGCTGATTCTCTTCAGTGATGGTTACGGCAAGCCGGATATTTTTATTTGCATCAGCATCAAAGCCAAGCTTGACCTTCAGCGTTGCAGAACTGTCGGCCATCTTTAATACCGGTTCTGCGTGGATATAATTAGCGGCCGGTTTGTCTGAAATTATTGCATAGACCGAACGGATCAATCCGCCATCGTTTGCCCAATCGAAAGAGCTGCCGAAGGGAACTTTGTTTTTGCCGTAGTCATTATTCACGGCTACAGTGATCACATTTTCTTTGCCGTAATTAAGTTTTCCGTTCAGGTTGACGGCAAACTTGCTGAAGCCATCGCCGACATTCTCAAATGCTTTCTTGCCATTGATATATATGTGCGAAGTATGGTTGATCGCCCCGAAAACCAATACCACATTTTTATTTTTCCAGTTAGCCGAAATATTCAGCTTTTGCTGATACCAACCCCAGCCATAATGATTTTGGTTGGCATCTTCAACGTTCCAGGTATGGGGCAGCTGAACCTTGCGGGAATCGGCAAGCGGTTTATTGAACCAGGCACTGGCCATACCTTCGGCTTTCTTGTCGACGGCAAATTGCCAGCCTTTGTCGAGATTTAAGGTGTCACGTTGTGCCGATGCCGAAAGGCTCAGACAGCAGAAGACAAAAATTGCAACCAGGTATTTCATTATTTCTTCGATGATTTTATTGTTAATTTAGTTGTCCGAACCAATAGATCGGTTCTATGTTCAATCTGAAAATTATGTCAATTGCTTTCAAGGTTGGTGATCACGTTAGCTGGAACTCGGAGGCCGGCCAGGTCAGCGGTACCATTATTAAAGTTCATACATCTGACTTTCCTTATAAAGGGTACACCCATCACGCAAGCAAAGATGATCCGCAATACGAGATCAAGAGTGATAAAACCGATCATATCGCTGCCCACAAAAGCTCAGCACTCCGAAAGATTAAGTAATTCTCATTAAACCTTTTTTAACAGAAAGACCCTCGTTTCATGGCTTAGGACCCGTCCTTTCCATTTCCGGCCTTTACTGATTAGCTTATGCTGCCAGACGTCACGAATTACATATTGATCGGTTAGTCCCAGTGTTGACCATTTGATCGAATAATTCTTCGTCTTGTCCGAACGGTTTAAAATCGCAACTGCATAATCGCCGTTACTCAATGGCTTCACGAAAACGCTCCAATCCTCATTGCTTACCTTTCGTTCAGCTTGTTTACCCAGCGCGTCCTGGTTTATCGCAATGATCTCCTTATTTAATAAAATGCGCTTTGTAGCCGCATTCATGTTGCGGATATCATTTGTGGCCGCAAGCGGGGATGCCATCATACTCCATAAGCTCATTTGGCTCTGATATTCCGTATCTGTACAACCGATACCGCCCAAGTCGCCGGAAGGGCCTTTCTTACCATACAAGCCAACTATCAGCATGTCCATATCATTCCAGGCTCCCGGTCTGGCATATTGGCTCAGGCTGCTGTTAATATCTGCAATGTCCAGGATACCCGCACCAATACCATGAAGTTCTTTGGCCGAATTGAAGGAGTTTTTGCTTTTCCATTTATCGCGAACATCGGCTGTCGTACGCCAAAGCTGCCCGCCTGTTTCGGCGGCCCAGTGCCAAGGTTTTCTGTCACCCCACTCGCAAATACCAAAAGCGATATCACGGCCACTTTTCCGGAGAGCCTCACCCATTTTTTTATAGCGGATTACAGCCGTCGCAGAGTCTGCAGGAGCGCCGCAGTAATCATATTTCAGATAGTCAATTCCCCAGGCAGCAAAGGTCCTGGCATCCTGTGCTTCGAAGTTTAAGCTGGCTGTGTAGCCGGCACAGGTAAGCTGTGCGGCGTCTGAATAGATACCGAGTTTTAAGCCTTTACTGTGAACATAGTCCGCAAGAGCTTTAATTCCTGAGGGAAACTTAGCAGGATCAGCCAGGATATTATTCCTATTATCACGGCCACCCTGCCAGCCGTCATCAATAAAAAGATACTGATTAGCCTGCATCTAACATCCCGGAACTAACCATCGCGTCGGCCATTTCCCGCAATTCTTTCTCATTAATTTTATCAGCAAAATAATTCCAGCTCATCCAGCCCATAGGCGGCGTTGCGGCGAGAATTTCACCTGAAGAAGATTTCGTTTGTCCGTTTGATGCGCTACCCAATAGGAGTAAAACGTACACCAACACTGTCAAAAATATTCGTTTCATCATGTATCATTTTTTTAAGTCAGTACCAGATCAATTAAAATGAGATTACATAGGTGCCATTCTTTTCAGCAGGAAACTCTGCAATACGACTATCTCTTACGGGACCAACAATTACTTTCCCCGCCGCACTCTTTATACGGGCGTTCGGAGGCATTAGAATTTTAACGTGGCCTCCTTTCAAACTCCGGATGCTGCCATGCACCAGTTTTCCTTTTTCCCAGCTGAAATCAACAATAAAAGCTCCCCGGGCACGCATCCCTTTCACTGATCCACTTTGCCAGCCGGCATCCGAAGGTAAGGCGGGCAACAAGCGAATTACGTTATCCACACCCTGACTTTGCATCAGCATCTCGGCGATACCAGCTGTTCCGCCAAAGTTGCCGTCGATCTGGAATGGCGGATGAGCACAGAACAAATTGGGATAAGTCCCGCCACCGCTCATTTTTAACTTACTGCGGGGATCTACCGGCGTCAGCAATTCCCGGAAAAGTTTCAGTGCATGGTCGCCGTCGCCTAAACGCGCCCAGAAATTGATCTTCCAGGCTTTCGACCACCCGGTTCCGCCATCACCGCGCTGCTCTAAGGTTTCACGGGCAGCGTTCGCTAGCTCGGGCGTCGCCCAGGGAGTGATCTCATCAAACGGATGCAGGGCATAAAGATGAGAAACATGGCGATGCGAAGGCTCTGCATCCTTCCAATCGGCAAGCCACTCGTTGATATCGCCTTCTTTACCTATCTGGTTTGGAGCAAGCCTTGACCGTATACTATCCAGTTTTGTAGTCCATTCCTTATCCTTCTTCAGAATCGCGGCAGCTTCAATGACACTTGAAAAAATGTCGCGACTGATCTGCATATCCATCGCCGGCCCCATTACTGTCTGCCCCTTGAAACCATTGGGCATGATATAAGTATTTTCGGGCGAGTTCGAAGGCGCAGTTACCAGCCATTTGTGTTGAGGTTCTTCAATCAGGATAGACGAGAGAAACATGGCCGCTTCCTTCATTACAGGATAATATTTGGCCAGAAAAGCGGTGTCACGACTAAACTGATAGTGTTCCCATATATGACGGCATAACCAGGCACCTCCCGTAAGAGTAGAGCCCCAGTCGGCACCTTCACCGGGCGAAGTAAATCCCCATGGATTTGAAATCACGTGCGCCACCCACCCCGGTGCATTGTAATAAGCTTTGGCCGTCTTTATTCCGGGTGTTACCATACCAGCAATAAGACGATGTAAGGGTTCCGCAAGATCCCCCAACCCTGTTTGGTCGGCCAGCCAGTAATTCATCTGGAGGTTAATGTTTAGATGGTAATCACCATTCCATGGGGTTTGGTAATCGTCGGCCCATAAGCCCTGCAGATTTGCCGGTAAGCCACCAGGCTGCGATGAAGAGATGAGCAGATACTTTCCAAAATTATAGTATAACACCGGTAAAGTCGGATCAGGTTTTTGAGCGGCATACCTTGCGAGTCGTTCCGGTGTGCTTAGCGCATCAATTCCTGCAACGGACGAATGCAGACTGAAGTTGTTGCGATCCCAAAAAGATGCGTATGCTTTCAAGTGCTCTTTCTCAATCTGAACAAAGGTCTTCCGCACAGCCTGATCCAGGTTGTTAGCCACGGTGAGTACGGGATCAGGCCCACGTTTGGCATAGTCATCAATTAGGTAGTCAGTAGCAGCAGTTCAGATCAAAAGGCATTCGTCAGCACCCATAACCTCTATTTCCTTTCCCTTTATTGATCTTTTACCGCCTATATTGATCACCTGCAAAGCAGATGCGAAACGCATTCCGGGGTGATCGCCATTATTGAGCTGACCTTCCATCAGAACCCGCTGTCCGGTTGCAATAATCTGCGAATGCTCTGCCCTGCTTAGTGTGGTCGTAAAATTGATCCTTCCCTTTTGAGATGCTTTTAGCCTGAGGACGAGAACTTTCCCGGGGATGCTGACCAAAGCTTGCTGACTGTAAGTGACGTTTTTTCGTCTCCAGGTTGTAACCGCTATCGCTTTGGAGATATCCAGCTTACGGCTGTAATCCGTATAAACCGCAGTGGTATCTTTCCAGCGAATCCAAAGGTCGCCGAACGTTTGAAAGCAACCAAAAGGCACGTCCTTACCGTTTCCCAGACCCGAACCCGAACCTTTGGAAATGAATTGCTTCTGCAGAAGATCCTGGGCTTCCTTATTCCGTCCATCCACTAAAAAACTCTGGATCGGCTTAAGGTGAGTATGAGCATCCGCGCGATCAGCGTCCTGAACTCCACCACTCCACAGCGTCTTTTCATTCAGGGTGATACGGTCGGTGTTGGGGTTGCCCCCGATCATGGCACCCAGTGTTCCATTCCCGAGCGGCAATGCTTCTTCAAAAACTGCAGCAGGTTTCTTAAAGTATAAGGTTACTTCAGCATTCTGTGCCATCAGTGCGATTGACCAAATGACTAAAGAGAACAAGCTTAACAATCGTTTCATCTTATTTTTACTTATTTGACTACAATCTCATCCGCAAAAACCCAGGCTGGCTTACCCGCACTACCGTGACTGGCCGGCAATACGCCATTCTTCGCGCTTACGCGAATATAACGTGCTTTTTGTTCAGGAAAATCAGCAGTGTAATTTTGAAGAGCTGACTTCTCTTCCGGGGATACAGAATTGTTTACAATTTTCGCTTCCCTGAAGGTTTTGCCATCAAGGGAAGTTTCAAACTTCACTTGAGAAGGCATAAAGATCCAGTCGCTATAGTTCTGCAGAAAGCCTGCGGAAATTTGTTTTACTGCTTTTTCCTCCGTGAGGTCGATCGTAGCGATCAGATCGCGGCCACTGATGCCATGCTAGAACTTAGTTACTGAATTAGTGCCTTTCACACCATCTGTTAGCGTATTCGGGCCATCCGCCTGGTAGAACCGGCTGATTGGATTAACATACTCTACATTCTTACCGAGTGCCTTGTGCACGGCGAAAGATTGCTGAGCTGGCTTCACTCCCATCACACGGCCGTTTAACACAGTTACTGCTTTTAAAACTACCGAGGAATCGATACTTACCGGAGCCTGATATTTGCTACTTTCCAGTGACGGATCTGAACCGTCCAAAGTATAGTAAACTAAACCATTCATGGCTTCAGTAGTCAGGGTGACTGCCAGTTTTCCGTTCTGGGAACCGGGCTTTATATCTACGGTGTAATTGCCCGGACTATGATGCAGCCCCTTTTGACCATAAGCCTTAAAATGGTATTGCAGGCGGCGGCTAAAATCATCCCAGTTCTTACTTTCCTTTTGCGACCATACCACTTCAGCCAGCGCAGGCATCCTTGGAAGGATCATATATTCCACATGCTCGGCAGTAGAGATATATTCCGTCCATAAGTTAGCCTGGGCACCCAGCACGTGTTTGGCCTCATCCGCGTTTAACTCTACCGGGATCGGCTCGTAATGATAAACTTCCTTTAAGGTGTTAAAGCCCCCTATGGCAAGCGGTTCGCCTTCAGGTCCGGACTGGTACTGGTCAAAATATACCGGGTTGCCGGGAGTCATGATCACATCGTGCTTCATCTTTGCGGCAGCAATACCACCAGCCTCACCTCTCCAGCTCATCACAGTCGCTTCCGGTGCTAAACCACCTTCCAGTATTTCATCCCATCCTATTATCTTACGGTCTTTGCTGACCAGGTATTTTTCAATTCTTTGGATGAAATAGCTTTGCAGCTCTTCCTCATCCTTTAAACCCTCAGTCTTAATTCGTGCCTGGCAACGCGTACAATTCTTCCATGGGTTTTTATCCACCTCATCGCCGCCTATATGAATATACTTTGATGGAAAAAGAGCAGTTACCTCATCGAGCACATCTTCAAGGAATGTAAATACTTCTTCATTCCCCGCACAGTAATTTGAGGCCATTCCAGTATAATTTCCTCCTGTTAAGGGATACTGAGGCTTTTGAACACAACTTAAATGGGGGTACGACGCAATAGCCGAGGCTACATGACCCGGCATTTCAATTTCAGGAATGATGGTTACATTACGCAGAGCAGCATATTCAATAATGTCTTTCACCTGCTCCTGGGTATAAAAGCCGCCGTACGTTGGCTCTTCTCCTTCTTTCGCCTGCGGCCGGTCACTCCATGCAAAGTGATTCTGATCAACCCTCCAGGCGCCTTTATTAGTCAGTTCAGGATATTTTTTAATTTCAATACGCCAGCCCTGGTCATCTACCAGATGCCAGTGAAACGTATTCATCTTGTATTGCGAAATCAGGTCAATGTATTCTTTCACCATCTCCGCGGAGAAGAAGTGCCTGCTGACATCGAGATGCATCCCGCGATACTTGAAACGAGGAAAATCAAAGATCTCCATCGCTGGTATCACAAGAGCTGCATTAGTACGAACCTGCGGCAAAGTCTGGAATATAGACTGCATTCCGTAAAATATGCCACCCGCTGAATTAGCTTCAAGTAAGATCTTCTGAGGACTTACTTTCAACTGGTAACCTTCTTCTCCCAAACCGTTAGTGTTAGAGATTTTGAATTCAATTACATTTTCCTTTTTTGATCCGTTGGAAAGTTCGTAACCTGAGATCTGTTGAATATAATTTGTAAAAAAAGTAGCCAGCTTTTTCAGCTCCTTATCCGAGCGTTTATATTTTATCCGCGTTTCTTCATTTACAGCAAAGCTTCCATGTTTAGACTGGAAATTAACAGGCTGTGGAATAATAGAAGGATTGCTCTGGGCGAAGTTTTTGGCAGGAAAAAGAATCAGGAGAGCTAAGCGCAGGAGTAAACCGGTGTTTTTCAAGTTGGTGTATTTAAGTGTCAATTATAAACTGGATCTAAAAAAGTTGACAAGATTATTAGTGCCGTAAGTTGCTAAAGTTAAGAAGCAAAAAACTCTGTTATAATATCAATTGATTAAGAGAAATTAGCTGGCAGAGGGTTAGGTATTGGGTGTTAGGTAGTAGGTATTAGGTGGTAGGTGTTAGCAGTTAGCTTAACTGTCACGTGCGGTTTAATATGGCGGACTGAATTAGTAATAGTGCCTGCATCTACAAAAGTTGGTTGTAGCGACGTTGTACTGATGCCGAAGGCATCAAACGTTTATAGTTAATGATATCCAAACATTTTGCGACCCAGAAGGGGTCGAGATTGGTAGCTGAATTCTTCTAAGAAGCGAGATCTCTCCAAGCCAACTCTGGGCGTTTACGGCCTATTGATATAAATCATTGCAGTCAATTGATATCTCATTTACGCCCGTCGATAAACATCGCCACGCATTAGTTGTTGCTCAACTATTGCAATAGAAGAAATCAAATCGTGTAAACAACTCATATGTCAGTAAAGGAAAAAAAACAAACGGTACTTGTTACGGGTGCCAGTTCAGGAATTGGACAGGGGATCGCAATCGCTTTTGGGCAACAGGGGGCTAATGTGATCGTGAACTATTATAGTGACGAAGATGGCGCCAATGAAACATTACAGATCATAGAAAAAGCAGGTGGCAGCGGGGTAATATACAAAGCTGACGTCGGCGAAGAAGCAGAAGTTCTCCGTTTGTTTAAAGAAGTCACGGATGAGTTCGGGACACTGGATGTTTTAATTAACAACGCCGGTATCCAGGACGACGCTGCCTTTGCCGACATGACGTTTGAACAATGGAAGAATGTGATGAGCACTAATCTTGACGGGCAATTTCTCTGCGCCAGAGAGGCTGTAAAGCAATTCCTGAAGCAGGAAAATAAAAACGCTAAAGACAAGGCTATCGGAAATATCATATTCATCAGTTCAGTTCACGACATCATTCCATGGGCAGGCCATGTTAACTATGCTTCCTCTAAAGGCGGGATCATGATGCTGATGAAATCACTTGCCCTGGAAGTAGCGCCAAAAAAGATCCGGGTAAACGGCATTTCTCCCGGTGCCATCGCAACGGACATCAATGATGAGGTCTGGAAAGATGAGAAAAAGAAAAAGGAGTTGCTGGAGCTCATCCCCTATAAACGTATCGGAATGCCGGAAGATATTGCCAACGTAGCCGTCTGGCTTGCTTCACAGCAAAGTGACTATGTTACCGGCACCACTATTTATGTAGATGGCGGTATGACACTGTATCCAGGATTTGTAGATAATGGCTAATTGCCAGTTCGTCAACAAAGTGGCAGACAGGATGTTGATATTAAATTTATCTTATCTTACTGTCTGTAGAGTTCCGCTGGGCTCTACGGATTGTCAAATAAAGAAAAGCTTATAATTCGTTTAGCCTTCCTGATCATGAAAAAGCCCTCCTCACGACGCAAATTCATCCGCACTGTCTCAACGGCAGTGGGAGCAGTTGCGCTTAGCCCCTTATATTCCTTCGGATGTATGGAATCTTCAAAGGAAAAGCAGGATAAAAAGTTAGGGATTGCACTGGTAGGCCTCGGCGGCTATTCCCGTGGTCAGCTTGCTCCTGCCCTGCAGGAAACCAGTAATTGCTACCTGGCCGGCGTGGTAAGCGGTACTCCTTCCAAGATCAGCGACTGGCAGAGCCGTTATAAAATCCCGAAAGAGAACTGTTACAATTATGAGAACTTTGATGAGATCGCAAAGAACCCCGCAATAGATATTGTCTACGTCGTACTGCCACCTTCCATGCATAAAGAATACACGATTCGGGGCGCAAAGGCGGGTAAGCACGTGATCTGTGAAAAGCCTATGGCTTTGAATGCAGGCGAATGCGAAGAAATGGTCGCTGCCTGTAAACAGGCTGACAGGATGCTCAGCATCGGCTACCGTCTACATTTCGAACCTCATAACATGGAGATGATGCGCTTGGGTCAGCAGAAGGTTTATGGTAAGGTGCTTGCCATTGATACGGTGAACGGCTATACCTACGGCGGGGATACTAATGCATGGCGGTTGAAGAAAGCGATGGGAGGTGGTCCCCTAATGGACATGGGCATTTATTCTATTCAGGGCTCTCGGTATACCATCGGCGAAGAACCCGCCTTTGTAGTTGCCAGGCAAACGGAAACCAGCAATTCGCTTTTCAAAGAAGTGGAAGAAACCATTAGCTGGGAACTAGAGTTTCCCGGCGGGACGAAAGCAAAGGGGGAAACCAGTTTTGCGAAGAACTACAGTTATTTGAGGGCGACGGCAGAAAAAGGTAAGTTTGAGATAGAGCCAGCCTATGGCTACGGCGGACAAAATGGAAAAACTCCAAAGGGACCAATGGATTTCCCGCAGGTTTATGAGCAGGCTTTGCAAATGGATGACTTTGCCCGGTGCATCATGCAAAAGAAAGCTAGCCGCGTTCCCGGTGAAATGGGCATGATGGATATGAAGGTGATTGATGCGATTTTCAGGAGTGTGAAATCGGGGAAGAAGGAGAGAGTTTAGCCAGATTCCAAAAATCCCTTGCACATTACCTCTGGCTGAAGGCCTGATACAGCAAAACTTGGGACATCGTCCCAAGATAATGACAGCCTGGATGCTAAATCAGCCTGAAGGGCGGAAACAGAGTGTTCCGTTAGACAATTAAGCAGGCCTTGTTTTAGTCCTTCAGGCTAGAAATTCGTCATATCTTAACTAACTGGGGGCGATGCCCCCAGTTATGATGTGTAAGCCCTTTAGGCTTTATCAAAAAAATTTAACATTTCTAGGTGACAGTTCAATTAACAAATCACATTATAGCTACCTAAAACAGCATTCTAAACATCGCGATCCTTGTTTTATCATTCCCATGGTTTTGAAATCTGTGGTGACCCTCCCCTGATTCGCACCTCTTCAATAAATATTTATTCCATCACTTGCTATTATATAAACTATTACTAACTTTGAAGTACAAAGTACTTTTATAATGAACCAAGAGCAAGACCAGTTAGCCACTCTTCACGAGATCCGTAATATCATGGATCGTTCATCACGCTTTATCTCGTTGAGCGGCCTTTCTGGTGTAGCAGCGGGAGTTTCGGCGCTTATAGGGGCTGCTGTGGCGAAGTGGTACATGGTAAAGCATAATATAGACTATAGTCAAACCCTTGGTCGCGATCTTTCAAGAGAAGCTGTTATATTCATGCTTTTAGTAACAGGGCTTGTATTCGTTCTTGCACTTTGCTCGGCTATTTATTTCACCGCCCGCAATGCCCGGAAAAAAAGCCAGCGTGTTTGGGATAGCAAGACCGAACGGATGCTAATTAACCTGTTTATTCCTTTGGCGGCAGGCGGTATTTTTTGTGCGATATTAATTTATCATAACTTATTGTTCCTGGTGGCTCCCGTGATGTTGATTTTCTATGGTTGCGCATTGTTAAATGCCAGTAAGTATACGCTGAGTGATATCCGTTACCTGAGCATCTGTGAAATTATAATCGGCTTACTAGCCAGCTTTTTTGTGGGTTATGGTCTAATTGCCTGGACTTTGGGATTTGGTGTGCTGCACATAGTGTATGGTGCGCTGGTGTATTATAAATACGAACGCTAGCTGACCTGTGAAAGATTATCTTGAAAATATAAATAAAGCCTTCGAAAGCAGGGTGCGACTAGGTATTATGTCGGTTTTGATGGTGGATGAACGGGTAGACTTTAGTACGCTGAAGGATACACTGCAATTGACCGATGGTAATTTGGCCAGTCACCTGAGGGCGCTGGAAGAAGCAGAATATTTGAGTGTGGAAAAGCAATTTGTAGGACGTAAACCAAACACCACTTACCATGCTACAGATGCAGGCCGCGACGCCTTTAAGAGTCACCTCGATGCATTGGAGCAACTAATTATAACTAACAGAAAAGAGATTTAACATTTTTTTTAACCTTACACTTTGTATTTCAAAGTACTTTAGACATCATTAAAAACAATTACTATGACACCGATAAACGAGTATCCCAATCAACCAATCCATCCTGTTTCAGCTAGTAAAAAAATGCTGCAGGGTGCGGCAATCGGGCTAATCCTGATCAGCTTTTTCCTGATTGGTGGCCAGCAGGCCAACCCTGCATGGTCAAAGGTCTGGATGATTAAACCCCTACTCATGGTACCGGCAGCCGGTGCACTGGGCGGTTTGTTTTATTACAACATGGATCACCTGCGTGTCCGGGGCGGTTGGCGAGAACCATTTGCTATGGTACTAAGCCTGATCGTATACATCATCGTCCTTTGGCTTGGAATAGCATTAGGACTGAACGGCACTATGTGGGATTAGAAATACAAATAACCGAGCTTAACCATAAAATTATGAACAACAAAAATCAACACCAGAAAGAAATAGCGGTAAATGACGGGTCAACTGCTTTGACCATCTCCAGCTGGCTCTTCGGAATTTTATTTTTTGCAATGGGTCTAGTAAATACATTTTGGGGGAACGACTCTGCTTTTGGAGTTTTCATAGTACTTCTCTCCCTTGTTTATTTTCTTCCCATCAACGAGATTCTTAAGAAATGGACCGGCTTTCACATTCCCAAATTCGGGATTCTGAAGCTTCTACTGGGCATCTTCATTCTCTGGGCAGCGTTGGGTGTGGGTGAATTATTCGATAAGATAGAAATGATGAAAACCAGCTTCTAACACCCTAAATAACAGATATATAAACAAATACTAAAACAAGAAAATCATGATTACGAAGAACAAAAGACTTACCGGCATTGTGCTCTCAGTAGCACTTCTATTACTTATTCCATTCATCGCAATGCAGTTCACCAAGGAAGTTAGCTGGACCGGAAGCGATTTTGTAATCGCTGGCGTCCTCTTACTCGGCACTGGTCTGCTATGTGAGTTTGTAATGCGGAAGATCCGAAATAAGGACTACCAGTACGGCGTCCTTGCTGTTATACTTTTAGGGCTGATCCTCATTTGGGCAGAACTAGCCGTAGGCATCTTCGGGTCACCTTTGGCAGGAAGTTAAGCACATGGAACAACCTACCTACTCCTAATAAACTGAACAGTCATGAAAAATAAAATAATATCTCACCTAAACAATCCCAGGGAACTGGAGAAGCTGTACCGCAGCAACAAGGCACCCTTTAAACGGGAGTTCAGTACGATCTATCCGGAGCTAAAGGGCAACGCAGTTGCTGATTTCTGGAATGAAAGGCTGAACTACGAGACTGATGAAATTAACTGGGGCACCGGCAGGGAGCTGTTGTACGTAGTCATCGGTGCTTTGCTGGCCGGTTTAATTGTCAAGATCCCGGCCATCTTCCAGATTGATGAAGATTTCTTCTATCCCCGTAATATCGGCTTCATCTTTCTGCCCGTCCTGACCGCCTACTTTGCCTGGAAGAACAACCTGAGGACAACCCACATCGCTGTGATCTGTGGCGTGATGCTGGTATCACTGATCTATATCAACGCTCTCCCCTTGTCAACTACCAGTGATACCCTGATGCTGGCCTGTATTCATTTGCCTTTGCTTCTGTGGGCATTATTGGGCTCTGCTTATGCGGGTAATAACCTAAGCGATTACAACAAGCGCGTCGATTATTTGAAATACAATGGCGACCTGTTAGTCATGACAGGCCTGATCCTGATTGCCGGAGCGCTAATGACCGCCCTCACTATCAATTTGTTTGCTCTGATCGGTTTCAAGATCGAAGAGTTTTACTTTAAATATGTCGGAATCTTCGGACTGGCGGCCGCGCCGATTGTAGGGACCTACCTGACGCAGACCAATCCGCAGCTGGTCAGCAAAGTTTCCCCGGTAATCGCTAAGATCTTCAGTCCGCTGGTTTTAGTTATGCTGATCATCTACCTGGGTGCCATTATCTATTCCGGAAAAGACCCATATAACGACCGGGAGTTCCTGATCATATTTAACCTGCTGCTGATCGGTGTTATGGCCATCATCTTCTTTTCAATAGCAGAAAGCTCCAAAACCGACGATACCAGCAAAGCTACCTGGGTACTTCTTCTTTTATCAACCGTGACTATCATTGTAAATGGGATTGCATTATCGGCGATTGTATTCCGGATAGCAGAATTCGGCATTACACCTAACCGACTGGCGGTAATGGGTGCCAACTTCCTGATGCTGCTCAATTTGATTTTCATCACTGTAGAGCTCTTCCGGTCATTGACGAAGAAATCAGAAGTTGTAGCTGTGGGCAGATCTATTGCTATTTTTCTACCCGTTTACTGCCTCTGGGCCATGATTGTGATCTTTTTATTCCCAACGATCTTTGGCTTCAAATAATACCGATAATTCTAAAAATTGAAAGCGATAATTAGTAAAGAAAATATCATGGAAGAAAGACTCACCATATCAAGTGTAATCAGCTGGCTGTTTGCCACACTTGTTTTTACCGCAGGGGTAGCAAATCTATTCCTGGTGCATCCCGTTCCCGGGTTTGCTTACCTCCTGCTTTCTTTGGTTTATCTGCCGCCGGTAGATGATATGCTCAAGAGAAGGTTTGGATTCTCGATTCTGCCGACCGTTAAAATCATCCTGGCCATAATCATTATCATGTTCACCTTAGGGGTGAGTGATCTGGGGGATATGATCGATAAGTGGTAGATACCTGCGCCCTTTTACACCTTCAACCTCGATTGTACTTAGAAGTCTCAGCAGGGACTCTCGCCGAGGACCCTGAGTCTTTTCAACAGCTTTCACTTGCTATCAAACAAGGATGTTAATTTAGGAGGCTTTTTTTTCACGCAAAGGCCCAAAGATTAAAACGCAAACATCGCGAAGTTTAATCTCAGAACCATTGGTTTAGACCGATTGCAGAGTGCCAGACTTTGCGAGCTTTGCGGTTTCTTATTTTGCATTGCGTGCAATCAGAGAGCTCTTTCAAGGCCGCTAGTAATTTGTCACCGCACTACAACGATTCGATCTTGGCTAACTTTTCCAGCGTCAGGTAACCTAAATGCACGGTGTCATCAGTTAAATCAACCGCAGGTGTAATTTCCAGACGATACTGCATCTTCTGCTCAGGTGTCAGAATATCTTCTATCCGGTAAATGTCATCCACATCAATTCCATACTTTTCATCGATATGAGAATTCGCCCCTTTTACCGAATCTACAGAATGCGTTTTGAAGAACACCGTTTTTTTAGACGAAGAAATAGCGGCCACCCGGTCCTCCTGCACCGTTAATACTGTATAGTGCTGCTCCTCCAGCTTGCCTGACTGGTAGCCGCCGAGGTTGATAAAAAACAATTTATGGGAAGATGAATTTTCAACGAGGTCGTTCTCTACGACCCTGATCCGGTAACCGTCAACCGCTGTTACTTCACGCCAGCCATCAATATGAATACTCCTTCCGGCTTCCGGCCAGAACGCTTTAATGCGCGGGATCAATGCAGGAAGCCCTTTGGCAATCGCAAAGAAATAATCGTGCTGTTCTACGTTTCTTCCCGGTGCTTTCGAACCGAGCAAGAGCATGTAAAGTTTATTCTCCCTACTATCCTGATCTGCTATTCCCATCTTTATTTAATTACACCGTCTCTCTGCTTCAGCAATTCTTAATTCCTAATTCTTAATTCCCAATTCTCCCACAAGGCATTCGCTGATAGCCGCTGAAGCCGCCTCGCAGAAATCAAGTCCGGAGTAATCAGGATTGTACCCTCCTATGTATGGAACGGCCATAATATGGATCCGCTCGTTCAGGGCGCCGTAAGCGTCAACCACCTGGAACTGGTCGTTTATGGTGATTCCCTGAACGTCCAGGTAATAAGTTCCGTTTCCGTCAGAAGTCACCTTATCGTTGCCGGCTTCCAGCTCAAGAAGCGCCGAAGTGGCATCACGAAACCTGATCTTTGCACTGCTGATCGTCTCATGCTCTGACAAGCTCTTAAAGGGAAAATCTTCAAAAGAAAGATGCGGCTGCCCGATACTGTCCACGAATGTCTCAAAAGGTGCGGACTGCGGTTCATTCTCGTCGTTCATGTAATGATATGTAATTCCGCCTTTGCTATTTGGTTCTACTTCACTTGTTCCATCTACATCTACCAGGTCGAGCACCCCCGCTTCATGCAGCGCCAGCAGTTCTGCTGCAGAGCTTTGCGGCACGAAGGCGATCACAATAGCTATCAGCGGCATCAGGTGCACCTGCAACCGCTGACGGTCCTCCGCCGAAAAATACTTGGCAGGGTAATTCATGGCGAAGCTAAGCACCGCCAGCATCTCTTTCCAGTAAATTGACTGCTGCTGCTCGATGGACCGCTCCGCCTGCGCATATTCTGCTTTGAATAATTCAAAAGGATCCCGGTGTTCCCTCCGCTTCATCATGGTATCTACAAACTCCTCCATCCGCATATCCTTAATCAGCTCATAAAAACTGGCGTCTTTCTCCCGGAACATCTCTTTAAAGTTCCTTTCGAAGATATAATCGAGCGAAAGGAAGCCCTCGTTTTCCGAGCGGTTCTGATCAACCTCCTCCTTGCTGAGTACCGAATCTTTTTGTAGGTGCGAGTCCTCCAGGTGAAAACGAATTGCCGGGAGCATGCCGCCCTTCGAAAACATAACGAGCTTGAATTCCGGGCTGTCTGCGTCTTTCGCAAAGATCAGCTTGTCACCATCCCGACTGAATGTGCCGTTATTTCGGGAAAGCGTACGGATCGCATCAATCGCGGTCAGTGACGATCCGCGAATGGCAATGGAGTGGTTCAGTTTCAAAGCCAGTTTCGCAGGCGGATAAGGCGAATCAAAATAGCCGGGAACTTTACCTTCATGCTTCTTCGGCCAGTTATGACCTGTGCAGATGATCACATGATCATATTCCAGCTGCTCTTCGCTCTCCGGCACAACGATCACCTTCTCCTGATGCGGAAAATCAATGATATCGAGCACCTCAGTATCAGAAAATACCTTTACCTCTATCTCCGCTTCCTTCGCGTGCTCCAGAAGCACGTCAAATTGTTCGGACAGGTATTGTCCGAATAATAAGCGCGGCAGCACCTTATATTCATTAAAATTGTAAGGGTCGATATTGAATCGGCGCAGCTTCTCCTCTGGAATACTACGGACCCACTCGGCCATCGACTCTGCCAGGTCCGGGATCTCATTGCCCGAAACATTGGTGATATGTTCATCGCCGGCGCCTTCTTTACTGTAAGGCATCCCCGCTCCCATCTGTCTCTTGCGTTCAAAAATATGGATGCTTAAATCTTTCCGTCCGGATTCAATCAGCCTTTTCAGCATAAACAGTCCGGAAGGACCGCCCCCGAGTATTGCTATTCGTTTCTTGTTTTCGATGTTCATTGAAATTATTGCCTTCTTATTCACAAGCCAGAAATGAAATCCTGACTGCGAAGAATTATTAATGGTTAGAAGAACAAAAAGTTTGAGGGCGGGATTAAAATTGAATTAAAACCACAAAGTAATGGAATCGATTGAATCGAACAAATAGGTCGAAATTCATGAAGCCAGCCATTATCCCCAACTCAGTCCAGAAGGGACTTAGTGTAAATTACTTAAAAAATTATGCCTAATGATGAGTTTAATCTGGTTCGAAAATCCTTGTATTTTAAGTTCTAGATAACAGGGTGATAACAGTATGATAACAGTATGATGGCAGGGTGCTAAGTATATCGGGATATAGTGAACATATTGTTAAGACATAGTGTATAAATGGTGAGGTTATCTTTTGAGTAATACTTGATATTACTCGGGTATATGGTGGAGCAATCCAAAAAAAGCAGTAGTCATCTGGCAGTTAAAAAAGCACTATCTACACAAATAGCCGATATCAATTCATATCACTCTTAAATCTTTCTCTCTGAATGGATTACACCCGGCTTTTCCGGCTCTCTCTCCGGACGGGTAATTAAGAAGTAATCTTTGATTTCATGCTCGATCAGATCCTCGACAGTTGATGCAAAGTCAGTATAAGCTTCTGAATGCGTTTTGCCTTTGTATTTGCCTATCAGCTGGAAGTATCTCCAGCCTTCACATTTTAAGATCTCTCCGGCAGATCGTTTGTCGCGCCAGATCTCTCCGTGGTGAAATAACTCTTCGAGTGCTGCAGAAACTCCAACAAGAAGGCTCAGGGCAAAGGCAACCCATTGAATAATATTCACCTGCTCAGTTCGAAGTCCGGATAAGTTGGGTGTGGCTGCTGTTCCGATTAAGGCAGGGATAATTACACCACCAATTACTACAATGGTACGCAACCTGAAATGCAGCCGTTTGTGTTTGCTTGCCCTGCTGTCCCACCAAATTACATAATTGAGCCATCGGTCGGTGATGAACTGTTTTTGAGTCTCTGATAAACCTTCAAGGTTACTGATTACTTTTTCCAGCGCCGGAATATTAAGCAGTTGTGCCATGATACTGATTTTAAGTTTTGATAATACTCAGATCGGCTTTTTACATTATGAGAAGGGTGAATGGCAGTTCTAATATATAGATGAGTTTGATTAATAAATATACATATATCTGATTGTCAGTTTTTTAAATCTTTAAAATATGCAGTTGTAAGAGAAATCCTAATTATCTTCAGGTAAAAGATTTGGAAATAAAGTCCTTAATTTTTAGATGCCTTTCTTGTGTTTTAGTTATCCAACCTTCCTGGTAAAGTGCCCGGCATTTATACCATATATCTTGATCTCTAATCAGATCTCCCTGTTCTACCGGAATTGAGCATTCTTATATGTCTCACTGAGTATCTATATTTATCAATTACATCTGGTGTTGAAATCGGGCGTATAAATGACCTGTCTTATGAAAACCTTCCTCTTCATTTTTTTGATCGCTACAACAGCGTGTTCGGCCCAAACAACAGTCGGCACTATAGAACGCTTCGACAGTTCGGTGAATGCCATTCTTTCGCCTGATGCAAAAGCAGAAATTATTGCCTCGGGTTACGAATGGAGCGAGGGACCGGTATGGATTGAAAAGCATCAAATGCTTTTGTTTTCCGATGTGCCCCGGAATACGATCTATAAGTGGACCGCCAGCAAGGGGGCAGAACTTTACCTGACGCCATCCGGCTATACCGGCAAGGCAGCGCGTGGCGGCGAAACAGGCAGTAACGGCCTGACACTGGATAACAAAGGCGCACTTGTTCTTAGCCAGCATGGCGACAGGAGAATGGCAAGAATGGATGCACCTATCGATAAACCTTCCGCAAAATTTGTAACAATTGCAGGTAATTACCAGGGCAAAAAATTCAATAGTCCGAACGATGCGGTATATAACAGCAAAGGGGAGTTATTTTTCACCGACCCTCCTTACGGTCTTGAAAAAGGCATGGAAGACCCCGCTAAAGAGCTTCCATTTCAGGGGGTTTACAAAGTAAAAAAAACAGGCGAAGTGATATTGATTACAGATACAATAAGCCGACCCAATGGCATAGCTTTCTTTCCGGGAGAAAAAACGTTTATTGTCGCCAATTCCGACGGAAAGAAACCAACCTGGTATGCCTATGATATAGATGGGAACGATTCGGTTATCAACGCTAGGATCTTTTATGATGCCGCAGGCGGCGCGGACGGGTTAAAAATCGATAAGAACGGAAATGTATTCGCTACTGGTCCCGGAGGAATATGGATTCTTAACCGCGACGGAAAACTCCTGGGGAAACTTCGGTTGGATGAAGCGGCTTCCAATTGTGAACTTTCTCCGGATGAAAAAACCTTATACATCACTAATGACATGCATGTATTGAGATTTAGAATGAGATGAATTCGATCTCCTTCAATTGCCTCCAGCTTTAGCTGGAGGAATAATAAAAGACAAAGCTTGATCGGCTTTAGCCAAAATATAGCATTGGATATTGACAATTTAGAAGGTTTGGCTAAAGCCTTTTTATGAATGGCATTTTAACCACTGACTAAAGCCAGTGGCAATTGAATATAGGGCGATCGCTATTCATCAACAGCTTATTAAATTTCCTCAATTCAAGGTCATCTTGACTTTAATTTGATCTTATTCAATTGCCTCCGGCTTTAGCTGGAGGTATAATTATACACAAGGCTTGATCGGCTTTAGCCAAAATATAGCATTGTGTATTGTCAATTCAGAAGGTTTGGCTAAAGCCTTTTTATGAATGGCATTTTAACCACTGGCTAAAGCCAGTGGCAATTGAATAGAAGGCTGTAGCTTTTCAAAGGAACTGAGGACTATTATTAATTAAACAGAAAATGGAAAAAATAAGAAATATCCATCCCGGTGAAATCCTTCAGGAAGAATTTCTTCTTCCTCTAAATATTAGTGCATACAAGCTTTCAAAAGATCTAGTATTCCACAGACGCGTATTTCGGAAATCATTAAAGGAAGAAGAAGAATTACTGCGGATACAGCGCTCAGACTATCCAGATATTTTGGTAATAGTGCAAAGTTCTGGCTTGGACTTCAGGATGATTTTGGTATTGAGGAAGAGGAGATTCATAAAAAAACAGAATTAAATGCTATCAAGCAACATACGGAACATGCCGCGTAGCGCCGCTGTTGCGATAGATTCCCGCTCAGTTTCAATGGATTTATACTGCAGCACCTCATACTCAAAATTTCAATTTCCTCCAGCTAAGCTGGAGGAATAATAAAAGCCAGGCCTGATTGGCTTTAGCCAAAATATAGCATGTGTATTTGATAATTCAGAAGGTTTGGCTAAAGCCTATTGAATAATTTCTTTTTTATCCACTGGCTAAAGCGAGTGGCAATTGAATAGAGGGCAATCGCCCATCAATAGTTTTAAAAAACATCACGGATTCAGTACATACTTTCTGGAAGCATTCAGCCCCTTCTGTAACAGCAGGTCCTTGCGGCCCACAATTCTGAATTTTACAATATAGACCGATGACCAAAGTCACTTATCGGCATGTTCAATATTATTGGATATAAGTATCTCATTAATGAACTTTAAATGAAGTTTATAGATTGTAACGAGTTCACAGTCCAAACATTAGTTATGAAAGACAAGGGTTCCTACTTAGTCACTAAAGCATCCGGTATACAAGCTTATTATGATGCTGAAAAACTGAAAAAGTCTTTGGCTCATGCTGGCGCTCGACCCGAAGTCATTGAAGAGATTAAGCGGGAACTGGAAGACCAACTTTATGAAGGCATTTCGACCAAAAAGATCTACAAAATGGCTTTTCGTTTACTAAGGAACCGGTCAAGGCCAATGGCAGCAAGGTATAAACTGAAGTCGGCAATTATGGAACTTGGGCCCTCAGGCTATCCTTTCGAAGAATACGTGGCGGCTATATTAAAGCAGCAGGGATATCGTGTTCAGACGGGTGTCATTGTAAAGGGTAAATGCGTCAATCACGAAGTGGATGTTATCGCCGAAAAAGACGAGCATCATTTTATGGTCGAGTGCAAATACCATAATCATCGTGCTGTGGTATGCGATGTCAAAATCCCATTATATATCCATTCCCGTTTCAGAGATCTGGAAGCAAGTTGGGTTCAGTTGCCCGGACACGATATCAAACTGCACCAGGGCTGGGTGATTACCAATACCAAGTTTACAACCGATGCTATTCAATACGGGCTGTGCGCTGGGCTCCACCTGGTAGGATGGGATTTCCCGCGTAAAGGGAGCTTAAATGAAACAATTGACCAATTGGGACTATACCCTATCACCTGTCTGACAACCCTGACCATATCTGAGAAACAAAGGTTGCTTAATGATAAGATTGTATTGTGCAGTCAAATTTGCGAAGACCCGAAACTATTACTTAAAATAAATATCCGCGAACCCCGATTAAAAAAAGTGCTGGAAGAAGGACATCAATTATGTCAAAAACTGCAACTGAATGAACATCGTTATTGATGTCTGGTAATTACTTACTTGCAGCTATCTTGACAATTCAAAGGCTCGGCTAAAGCCTTTAAATACTGACAATTTATCCACTGGCTAAGGCCAGTGGATAAATTGATACGGGAACTGTCATTTTTTATCATAGTTTCCTTAAAGATTAGAAGAGTTCATCGAAGTAGCAAGTCGGTCTAAATTCAAAAAATACTTTAGTCTTCAACTGCTTGAAAGCTTACTTGGTCAAATCAGATCACGGGCTGAATTTATTCCTGTAGCTTCTGTAGTAAACCTTTGTCGCGATCCCAAAGACAACTTCCTTTTATCCCTTGCAAAAGATGGCAATGCCGATTTTTTAATAACCGGCGATAAGGACTTACTAGAATTAAAGCAAATTGATAATACAAAAATTCTGACGTTTACAGAATTCCATTCGATTTAATTAGAAGTGATTTCTTAAGATTAATTTTCAAAGCACATTTGCCGCATTAACAGACTATATGAGCCACGCTTTGTCTGTGGAGTTCCGCTGGGCTCTTTGGATTCATAAAAAAAGAAAAGAGTTTCTGACTCGCCTACTTCGTTTGAAATTCAGTACTGAGTGAGAATTTTTATCCATTTCTCAATCCTACGCTTAACCTCTACAAACAGAATTTCCCAGACCATGCACCTCCCGTATACGATTGACAAATCGACAAGTAATCTCATTGACAAATGGATTATTAATTTTCAACAACCCATAAATACTAATATTTTTAGCATTAAATTTGTAAGCTCTACTAAAAAGACATTACAAATTATGCTTGCCAGCAAGAAGGACATCATCACTGAACTGCAGAAGAACATTCTGCATTGGCAGGGCTTCAAGGTCCCTTTAGCAGGCAGAACCCGGTTTTCGGGACTGGAGCCGGTCGAATCTGCCTTTCCAAATTCTGTGTTCCCTACGGGGGCAATCCATGAGTTTTTAACGGAAGAACCCGAGCATGCCGCAGCATGCGGAGGGTTCCTGGCGGGTTTATTGAAGGTGCTCATGGAGAATGGCGGCATCTGCCTGTGGATCAGTACTTCACGTTCACTGTTTCCTCCGGCACTCAAGACCTTTGGTGTCAACCCTGACCGCATCATCTTTATTGACCTGCTGAAACAAAAGGACCTGCTCTGGGCCATGGAAGAAGCGCTAACATGCGGTTCCCTGGCGGCGGTTGTGGCAGAAACCGGCGAGATCAGCTTTACTGAATCACGGCGGCTACAGCTGGTGGTTGAAAAAAGCAGGGTGACCGGTTTTATACTTCGTAGGAATGCACAGAAGCTGGGCACTACCGCTTGTGTGGCCCGCTGGAAAATTACCCCCCTGCCCAGTGAATTAGAGGAAGGAATGCCGGGCGTGGGCTTCCCGAGATGGAACGTAGAGCTGCTAAAGGTGCGAAACGGCAACCCGGGCGCATGGAAAATAGAGTGGACTGCCGGCAGTTTCAGGCCGGTGATTGATAAACAAACAATTGATCTGCAAAGGGAGCATGTACGGAAGGCCGGATAAAAGGATGTTATGCAGAAGCGCTTTGTTACCATATGGTTCCGTCACTTAACGACAGACTGGCTGACTCTCCGTCGGCCGGGATTGAAGCAGCTGCCTTTTGTTTTTGCTGCCCCAGAACATAATAGGAAAGTGATAACCGCAGCGAATGCTGTTGCCGAAGCCCATGGTGTTCGTCCGGGAATGCCGGTAGCAGATGCCAAAGCGATGGTCCCTGATCTGGAGATCCTGGACGAGAAACCGGCACGGGCGGCTAACTTACTGAAGGCGCTGGGAGAATGGTGTATTCGCTATACGCCTTGGGTGTCACTGGATCTTCCCGACGGACTGATATTGGACATTAGCGGCTGCGCACATCTCTGGGGTGGCGAACGGGCTTACCTGAAAGAGATCGTGACGCGTTTGCGAGGGTCAGGTTATGATGTGCGGGCTGCAATTGCTGATACCATTGGGACGGCATGGGCCATTTCCCGTTTCGGACAGGTGACCCCAATTATTGAAGGCGGCGGACAGGCTGAGGCTCTGCTTGCATTACCCGCTGCTGCCCTGCGATTGGAGCCGGCAATCCTGGCTCGTCTGCAAAAGCTAGGTTTATATACAATCGGAAGTTTTATCAGCATGCCGCGTTCGGTTTTGCGGAGGCGCTTTGAGGAAGGCCTGCTGTTAAGACTGGCGCAAGCACTGGGGCAGGCTGAAGAATATATAACTCCGCTGCAGGTACCTGAGCCCTTCCAGGAACGATTACCCTGCATGGAGCCGATCCGTACGGCACAGGGGATAGAGATTGCCATCACAAGACTTCTGGAGACTCTATGCCAGCGAATGCAGCAGGAAGGTAAAGGCATTCGCACAGCTACCCTGAAGTGTTACCGTGTGGACGGTAAGATCCAGCAGTTAGAGATCGGAACTAACCGGGCTACTCATCATGTAACACATTTGTTCAAGCTGTTCCAGCTGAAGATTTCTTCCATTACACCAGCTCTTGGGATTGAGTTGTTCGTCCTGGAAGCCCATAAGGTAGAAGATGTTATGCTCTCGCAGGAAGCAATGTGGGCAGAAAACCCTGGCCTGGATGATGAAGGCGTGGCGGAACTGCTCGACCGCATATCGGCAAAGGTAGGCTCCGGAAAGATCCACCGTTACCTGCCTGATGAACATTATTGGCCGGAGCGGTCTATTAAAGCTGCACCCACTTTACAGGAACCGGCGAATACTCCTTGGCGCAGCGACCGGCCAAGGCCGGTGAGGCTTTTAGCAAAACCCGAACCGGTGGAAGTGACCGCACCGATACCGGATTATCCGCCGCTGCTGTTTCGATATAAAGGCAAGGCACATCATATCCGCAAAGCCGACGGTCCGGAACGCATAGAACGGGAATGGTGGCTGGATAGCGGAGAGCACCGGGATTATTATAATGTAGAGGATGAAGATGGGCAAAGGTATTGGTTGTTTAGGTCGGGGCATTATGCGGGTGGGGAAAATAAGCAGTGGTTTTTGCATGGGTTTTTTGCGTGAGGATTGTAAATGGATTAAATCTTACTACTGAAATTTCATTCTCAGGGAATTGAGAATTTACTTATCCATATAGCGAAAAGCGCTGCAATACCTAATAGTAGAATCAAGCCTTATACTCAAATCTTAATTGTCAGGTCTGAAATATTTTATTGATCATAGTTGTTTTTCAACGCTTTGAATAATAAAGGCGGCAATCTCAGTCATTCTGATTCCATTTATTCTGACAGTTGAAAGCTAAAGAATGAACTGTTTTGTGCACTTCCTGCCCCTTTACCAAATGTATCAGCAAGTAAATTTCTATAGGAGTAGTAAACATGCCTCCACTCGATCCTCTCGGAGTACGTGATATCGCTTCTTGCCATACCCCCATTTGAATTGATAAAGAGAATGATTTTTTCACGCATGCTTTTCCATAATGCATCGCCTTGCGCAAAGCCCCATCTGCCTGCAAGTGGCAATCCTAAACCGGCAATCCCGGTTGACATCATATCAAGGCCCTTGATGATAAAGTAGGTTCCTCCTGTTACCGGATCTTTGCCTATGAAAAATTCTCTATGTCCACTAACGGGATGCCTGCCTGTACCAGGTGTGGTAACGGTAGAGAACCTCCAGCCGTTTGGTTTTGATAAACTTACTACTACAGCAGCATTATCAGGTCCTTTGATATCCTGTCTCATCACAGCGCCCACTGCATTTTCACTTACCCAAATTGGCTGGTCAATTGTTAAGCTATAGGGTTGCCAATCACAATATGATGTGTCTACAAGACTGTTTATATTTAACCTGATGTATTTTACAAGACTTTGAGCATTTTGAGTTACACCGTTAAGTGTTGGAAATTTATCAATCCTGAGGCGATAAAAGTCAACATTCAGATCATTACTGTATGATTCGTTATGAGCATATTGTACATACATATTCCTTGATTTTAATTTTAAAACCAAATCATCAGGAACTTTGAATGCTAAAAGGTAAGCCCAGTCATTTAATTTACTCAACCTGTAAGCCAGCGTGTAATTTTCAAATTCCGGTGCTTCGTATCCTATTTCTTCTTCATCATTGAATTCGCTCTCATCACCCGGCGGCTCATCTATCAGGTTTTGCGGTTCCTGATCTTCAGAAAACTCCACTTCATTCTCATCATCTGCGTTATAATATCCTTGTATTTCAGGCTGCGGGGCTATGGTTCCCCAGGTACGCCATTGTGGTAAGATTGGTTTCCCTGTCCCACATTTAAATGAGGGTCCTCCATCTGACAAACCTAATTTATCAACCGCCCATTGCCCTACATGGTACCAGATATCCGGTCCCGGGTCATTCTCCCTTGAATCTGAACTTTGACGATGGGCAAGAATGTGGGAGGTTCCTAAGACAAGCTTCAAATAACTAACAAGAAATCTCCCGGACTCAAATTGTGCCTGCGTCGGTTTGTCCTCATTAATCTTTATTTTCTTTCCTGTCTTCTTATCCGTTGGGTACCACCATGTGCCTTTAATGCTCGGAAAATTACCTTCAAATTCAACCGCAATTGACCCCGGACTAATGCAGTTGCCATGCCATATCATTCGCGACATCGGATGTAATTGAATGATGCGGCCATCAAGCATGATACAGAAATGAGCACCTGTACTTACATAACCGGTGGGATCACTGTATTGTCCCGACTGGCGGCCCTTTCTTTTAAATGCCATTTGGTGCAGAACAAAAGCATAAACTTTACGGGGATCACGATAAGAGTTGAGAATGTGCTGCGGCTTGTTATTAACCGCCTGTTTTGTCCAATCCTCAATTCTTGATTTCGCCTCGGCAATTGTTTTCTCAGAAGCCAATTGATACGCTGTTCCCATGTGACGGCGAAGGGACTCCATTTCCAATAGAACCCTTTCTGTAACTGCATTAATTTTTTGCGTTAGAGCTAAGTTGTTTTTTAATTGAAAGTCGCTAATTGCTTTTTTAGCAGTATCATCTAAAACATTATTAAGAGCAAGGTTTAATCCAAGAAGATTATTCAAAACGCTTTTTGCCCAGCAGGTATGCCCCTGGCAAGATTTTGCGTTTGCAAAAGCGCTTTTGACGACGGCCACCTGATGTTCCATTACCTCAGCTACTTGCTTGTCCTCAGGATGAAGGTTGAAGCTATCTTCGCCTTCATTACTATCAGATATTATATCCTCGCTCGAAAAATCTTGCTCGAAATCATCATCTCGACTTAACTCTTCAGATTCCGGATTACTTCCTTGAACCTTATTACCTGCTGTGATAACAAATTCCGGATCTGTGTTTACTTCTTCAACTACATCTGCTTCATAAAACTTCTGATCAGTTTCATTTATGGGCTCGGGCCATCCTTCAAGCTCTTGCTGGGGCTGGGTATTATCTGCATCGGGATCAATGATATCAATAATGGCAGGCTTTAATTGGGTAAGAAGCATCTTTATTACCTGTGGGATCAGATAGCTAAGTGCCGGGCCTGTAGCTGCTAATGCAATTTTTTTAGCGGTCGAAAGATTATTGAGTTCATCAATAATCTTTACATCAATATCTTTCACATTCGGATTGGGAGCATAAGGTATAATATGGGTATTAGGATCGGCGTTCTCTTTCGCCTTTAATTGCAATGCGAAGTTTGTAACAGAACCAGGGTCATTAAAAATAAGGGCGGCGGTTTCGCTGTCATGAGTCATAGACCTTGAGGAAAGGTTGGCAGAACCGACAATTGCCAGCTCATCATCAATAATATAGATCTTTGAATGCACTTTATGGTGTGCAGTTGGAGGCAATGTCAGATGGAGCATTTTTATAAAAATTTTCCTCTTTATGACATCATCCGAAAGCCCGGTCTGCAACTGGTCAATAAACTTTTTTCGCATCTGCTTAGAAAACAGAATATCCGCACCGGCAACTTCATCATCCTGCGTTAAAATAGTCAGGTAGCTAAAACCGGGTTCCTTCAGTTTGAGATTGAGCCAACTCGCAATTTCCAGCGAAATCATATATTGGTCTTCAATATGAATCGTTTTCTTCGCATTCATAATCGCCAGCTTCACGGCTTCCCGGATGGTGCGGTCCTGAATAAGTGTATTCGGATGATTATAGGTTTGCAGAATCTTTACATGCGCTGTATTGACACTCTGTTTGACGGGAGAAGGCACGTTCTCTTTTTCTCCCCTTAAGGCTTTAGAGAGAAGAAGGCTGTTTAACGTTTGTCGGGTTGACTTGTATACCTGCCAACGCCACATGAAACGTCTGAGCAAAACCCATGCGGCGTGGCCTTGTACCTTACAGTGAATATCATGTAACACAATTGAATTGCCATTATTATCTATTCCATAGACCCTTCCTGTTGAATCCTTGCCGGAAATACGGTTCGGATTGATATCAATCCCCCCACAAAATCCTATTAAACCCTCTCTCCCTTTTACCACAACCACCTTTTCGTGGTGGCTGCCCTCATTCTGTATTGCTTTTACCTTCGCGGTAAAACTGTTCCATGAATTGATGAACCGTAAAAAGTATGGGGCTTGCGACAGCAACAAACGAATAGTTGCAATGGCGCTCTTTAAGCGGGGGGAACCGAAAGTTGCATTATCCTTTATCAACAAAGAATTTGACAAAGCATTTATTTTTCCAGAAGCGACGTTAATCTCTGTTATGTAGATCGGGTTATCCCACACCATCACGCGAATTTCAACGCCTTTGCTTGAGGCATCCTGCAATAATCGAATCAATGTTGAACTCCGATCGCCGGGAATCAACTCAAAATCAACATCAAGCATCCAACCAAGTATATAGATGTAATGCTCCGAATTAGCAGCAGTTCGTATGGCACTCACTATATGTTCAAACGTTTCTTTGCCGTGGACTAAAGGAACAACGTTACAGGGAACGGTATTCTTGATTATGCCGTGCCAGCGTGAAGGTGTGAATACAGGTGCTGAACCTGTTAAATTAGTGATAAGTGGCTTAAGCAGAGCCCATGAATTAGGGCCTAAGATGCCATCAGTACTTTTTTCATTTTTGAAAACAGTGTCCTGCCACTTTGCTACCATTAAAGAAAATTGCTTTGCATCTACAGGTGCTGCCTCTTCTCTTATTCCGATAGAAGAAAAGTATTTCAGGATAGCCGCCATCTGCTTTCCCCAAAGTTCAGCTCCATATTTTTTATTGAGTCTTACTGCCTTCTCAATATCAATGACAGCAGTTTCATTATCTTCTATAACTAAAGTTTCATTTAGAAACGCTTCAGACTCTTCCTCATTACTTTCAAACCTCATTTTTGCCGGATCTAATAAGGGGCTTTCTAATCCAAAGGCAGTTTCTTCAGACGCCAAGACTAATGAATCAGAAACTTCGAATTCGGTGAATGGAGTTCTCATAAGAATATTTCTTAAGGCATGGTCAATAATAATTTGGTGGCGAAAAAAGAATCCTGCAAAACAGCCGTTCAATAATGCTATTTACAGAATACACATTGGCTACGCTGTTTAATTATTAGCTATCTGGGGCCTGACTCCGTTTGTTGGTTGCTGTTGAATGCTAACCGTACCCCTGATGTTTGCCTCAGGGTTTTTGATGCGGTGGCCTGTTGCTTTTTCCCAGTTATTGATGACAGTAAGGAAAGAGTTCATATAGTCACTATTGATACTTGCAGGAGTACCGGGATTTAAGCTAGACAACATAGTTTGCAGATTTGCAGTTGATTCGAGGTAAGTACCAATTTCAAGAAGGTTCATTATATTAGCTGCTGCTCCCGCCATTTCAAACAAAGCCTGGCATTTGGTATGAGCCGGTACACCTACTTTATTTCCAATTTTTATCAGCCTTTCCCCTATAGTTGATGACTGACAGTTAAGGAAATTAACAAGCTGTGTGTCTGCAGAAATAATAAAAGTAAACCAGGTCACAATCATTGCTGAGGCAAATTCTTCCATGGACAAATTTGTTCCTGCATATACATTCAACCCACCACCGGGTCGTCCTCCTCTTCTCGCTTTCAAAAGTTCTCTTATTTGAGTAGCCAGCTCGACAAGATTGTTTACATCGGTGGTATTGGGGCCGGATGAATTTCTTACGTTAATATAGCTCTGCCACACCTCTGATAAATATCGTTCAAACAACGGAACGAATTGCTGATTAGCAGTTTTTGCTTTATAATATGCGGAAGCAGTTGAATTGATATCGCCAAAAGCCAGGTCAATACCAAACATTCGGTAGTAAGCATTTCGGCGGTTGTCTTCAAAACTTGGTCGTATCAGGCTCCTGATACTGTGAGACCGATAGGTTCCGTCTTTAAAGAATAACCTTTCAGAATTGCTGATCCATTGATATACACTGGGGGTGGCAATACCCAGTTCTTCATCGTTTGCATACCTTTCAATCAGCCTTTCAAATATTTGCAATATCCTGGTATTCTCAAGCAAGTAACCATATATAAAATGATAGGACGATGATTGCGTAAAATCGGCAATAATACCAGTTCCGGGCCACTCATATTGGAAGTTATCCGCAAATGGAGCCAATCCATTGCCATTAACGTCGTACCAGTGCCGTGATATTGCAGTTTCAAAGATTGAAGAGTCGGCATAACTGGAATAGGCTTCTTTATCAGCTAAAGAAAAACTGTAAACGGGATTGAATGATCCTGTAGGTATTATCCCTGGAGCAAAGCCACCAAATGCAGGGGGAATGTAATCGCTTGCAATTCCAGCGCCTGACTGTAAAGGACTTTGTAATGTCGCAAAAATGAGATTATCTAAAGCGTCCATATTGTTTAATTTTGATATTGAGCTTAAGGTTTTGATGTTAAAGTGCTGATGTTACCAGCATTGATGATATCTTCAATTTCCTTTTGTGTGAGGGTACCGGCAGGAACAAAAAAACTACTTCCATTTGTTCTAAAAATTACTGCACCGTTTCCAGCGATTGTTCCTGCATCCGATGGATCTCTACTGAAATTAAGTGGCTCAGATTCACTCAAAAAGCTTCTCAATTCCGCTTCACCCGTATTGATATCTCTTTCAAGATCCTTGAGAACAGTCAAAGCAAGGCTCAGATCAGGAGGAGGGTTTTTATCATCATCAACCTGCTTTTCCAGTTTGCTGTATCGTTTGATCAGCAGTAATACTTTATCTCTCAGATCATAAACCTGAGTCTTTTTGGCGGTATCAAACGAATTAATCAGCGAAATTTTCCTGGAAATAAGGTCCTTTAGTTCGATTACAGAAATCATAACGATAGTTTTAATTATTAGTGATTAATCTAATTCATCTCCACCGCAAACCCCAGCCTCACCATCCAATCTTCCTGCTGTTTATAAAGGGCGGAAAGTTCACCTTTCCCAACTCCGATTTTATATCCGTTTAAAGCCAGCAGCCTTAAACTTTCTTTCCATATCCATGCATGTGAAGTATATAATGCAGGGCCTGCGGTTTGCTCCAGCATCTGCAATGACTGTGGGCTTGCCCTTTCAGGCGGTATAATTTGGGTTAAGGACTTATTTCCAAAAGCATGATAAGGTGATTTTAGAATCAGTTGCACAACATCGGGAAGTGCGTTGGCGCAAATTTTAATCAAACCAACAGAAGGATAGTTCGCCAGGTTGATATTATAGTCGTTTTTAAATACAGCTTCTAAATCATCCCAAGGGCCGCTTCCATAGAATTGTCGACACATTTCAATATTTAGCAATACACGGATATAAGATATTGGGTGCGGGTCATGTTGGTGATACGCAAAGACCGCCTGAGTCGTACCGCTAACTACGTCGTGCAATGCAGCGACAGAAGCATAACCGGTATGAACGAATGCGAAGGCATCTGCCGCAATCTCGCTTGCCCAACCGGAGAATGCAGCACCTGCAATTTGCGGATGACCGGTTAACCTCGTATTGAACGCAACGGCCAGTTCATCGTTCCAATTGATAATATGTGCCACCTGGTGGCCGGTTTCATGAATAATGGCGGTTGGCCGGAACAGATTATGCTGTGTAATTTTTATTGCAGCCACCGGGCTTATTCTACCGTCCCATAAACGCAAACCTGCTTTGAGAATGGAAGCTCCAACCCCTTTATCAACATAGGTAAGTACAGGCGGTGTTTCCTTTCCCAATGGCTGCAGCAGAGCCTGCATACTTTTCATACAGAGAATATCGCAAGCCCTTAGTAATGCCGCAATATTTGGAGTGGTACGAGAGTTTATGGCTACTGCATAAAAATGAATTGTTTCTTCAGCTTTTAAGTATTTATCACGTAACTGAATTAAGCCTTTTTTAACGGATCGCAATGATTCCTGGTCTCCATAATTCTCTAACTGTCTTTTTAAACTATTTGCCAAAACAACCACTTCACCTACACTTTCCTGTAAACACTTTCTTAGCAATAGTCCAATATTATGGTCAATTCCCTGCCATGCATAACCCGAGGCCAGGTGATCCAGGGTGGAAAGCCTTGAAGCAGCCTGCAGCCAATGATTAACCTGCCGCAATAAAGATGTTTGTATGGATACTATAGTCTGCATGATATGAATCGCTAATCGAACTTCTTATCTGCTACTATTTTTATTTCCGGATTTTGAATAGTCGGTATGGAAAGTTTCCCCAGATCAACTACAGAAAGGTTACCGCGAATGGCATTAATTAACGCCCGGATGGCTGACATTCCCGTTATATTATTCCATACAATCTTTACTGTTACTCCATCTTGCGGTTGTGCCTGTGCCTGTTTAAACTCAGCAGCCCTTGATTTAAAGAAGTCGGCCATTGCCTGGTATGCCCTTTCGGATAGCCTGTCAATTAACTTTTCAACAATTTTAGTCAACACTTCTTTTCCAGCACCCAGGCCAAGCCCTCCGATTGCTTTGGTCACATCATTCATGGAAAATTCGTCCGGCTGCTCGTTCATCCGTTCCAGGTAGATTTCGGGAACAGCTTCATGAATAATCTTCACTTTGTTGCTAACATTCTTTAATAATATTCCATTCAGCACATTCCTTACAGACTGGCGGATGAATAAAGCTGCACCCAGAAAATCATTTTTGTTTAGTTTTTCTACCACTGATAGTGAACTTTCTTCACTGAAATAATAGTTGAACCTTATCTCCGATTTAATGAAATTGATAACTGCCTGCGCATCCCCAGAATTAGGAACTGCTATTGAACCTGCTCTCCTGTCGCCCTGTTGATTCTTCTGATTGGTGTTTCCTTTGCGGATTATTTTTAACCTGGCTCCTGGTATTTCAAGATAATAGAATCGCTGGCCAATGGCTGTGCGATGCCTTCGTGAAAGGAATCTTCCATCCATCTTCTTTCCTAAAGCCGGTTCCTTGAGTAACAGGGAAGCCGCCTGCCTGGTTAAGGGGTGAAACTGAACCCATGAATATGGCTGGTTAGCATTAAGACCTGGCAGGTTTTCAACTTTACTAATCTTACTTAACATCGTACCTCCAAGAGCCTCATACAAATGCACTTTCGCTTGTATTGGTTTAGTTGGGTCAAGCCCAAGTTTATCACGCAGAAAATCCGCTAATGGTAATTTTCTGAAAGTTGTTACCGCAGAAGATGCTTGAGGAGTAATGGTGATATTAAAAACATGGGTAAATTTTTTATAAAAATTCTTGGGCCCGTTTCTTGGTTTAAGAACCCATAAAGCATTTTTTTCTGACCTCCGCAAATCTTCCCTTATATATTCAGATGGAAAATTATTTGCAGCTGCCGTTTCAAAAGCTTCCAACAGATGCATGGTCAATGCTTCATTATCGTTCAGATCTGTCTCGTTCAAATCTCCCATGTTTTGGACAGTTTCTTCAATGGTGCTGGCAATCGCTTCATAAGCCAGGTCAGGTTTATTCATTTCATATGTTTCAAATCCGATAGAAGCCATTCCCACATCAATGATTTTTGCTGCCAGAGGTTTTGCTACAGTTTCGGGAACATATTTGCCGACCAGTTTTGCCAAAACGCCAGCCAGGAAATTGATCACTTTTTGGCGGCCAATAAGAGAGATGGCCATTTTCACAACCGGTCGCAATGCCATGATGGCTACAGGGAGAAACCGTTCAATGGCAGGTGCAGGGCTTTCTCCATCCTGCAAATCCTTGAGTTCATTAATAAATTGCTGGCGAGCAACAGCCAGCGAAGGAGAACTTAAACCTCCGGTTTCATAACTGTTACTTCTTTCCAGTGCATCGTCTGATGATTCATAATTCATCAGTAAGTTTTCTGTTTCAGGGTCATCTGGTGAGAAAACAAGCTGCGCGATGTAATTATCTAATTCAGTTTGAATTGCATCCAGTTCCCCGGTTGAAGAAATGTCATTGCCGGAGCCTTCAAATGTAAAAGGGGTTTCAAGGTTAAGATATTTTTTGGCCAGCGCTTGCGCATGCGGCTGCAAGTTTTTAGGGAGTTTTCCGATGGCGAACTTTAATACCTTTTCGAGTAAAGGCTTAATCAATGCTTTAATCTTATTAAGAACGATGCCAATTGGCATAATTTTACCGACAGCACTGACCCCTTTTTTGGCTAAATCAACCCCCTTCTTAACTACTGATTTTATTTTACTGAGAACACCTCCAAATAGCTGTTCCTGTGCAGGTGTAAAGCTAATATTTGATGATCCAAGTTCTGAGAAAAACGCTTCGATCTCCGCATCAGAATGGTCAGCCAGGTTATTTCCCGAAAAATGCTGGGCAACTCTTTCAATAGTGCTTTCGATTTCATTCACCAAAGGCTGGATATACTCCCTTGCATTCTGGGTAGCATAAGGAATATAATTTTCCCCCATTGCCAGTTCATTCGATATTTTGGGAAGCCAGGTGTCTTCTATTTCTGATGCCAGTTCATACAGGGTATTGGAAAATTGGGTGTCATCTAATTCTGCGAGTAATCCCACAAATTCTTCTGAATTTTCCGACAGTTGATGTCCATCCCCGTTTGTCTCATAAGTTCTGGAAAAAGGACTTTCAAAATCTGTCCCGAAATTGCTATAAACAGGTTCGGCAGATTCATTTCCTGTGGGTGTTTCCTTTGAGATAGGAACGTCGGCAAAAGGGGTTTCAAACATGGCAAGTTCAGCATTAATGCCATTTCCTGCATAGTTATTCATAGCATGAGTAATTAAGTTTGAATAGATGATCTAATCTACCATTAGACGTCACCCGTATCAATCCCCCGAAAGAGGGATTTTATAGAAGCATTTTATTTTTCGAAAAATGTTTGATGGTAATAATTAATCAGAGCCGCAGTATTTTTAGCGCCTGTTTTTTCAAGAATATTTTTTCGGTGGGATTTAACCGTTTCATAGCAAATAAATAACTTTTCGGCAATCTCATTATTTGTATTGCCCTGCATTATTAATCCAAGTACTTCAATTTCGCGGATGCTTAGTTTCGGGGTAATGATTTCGAATGGTTTTTTAATCTTCTTTTTTATTAGAAACTCTGCCTCGTCTACATTTGGAGTTTCAATCAAAACATTTATTTCAATGGAATCACTGACATCCTTTGCTATTAATAATATGTCATGAATCCTATTTATCAACTGGTGTTCAACTTCTGTTGTCATACACTCAGCCTGAAAAAAGTTTATGACCTTCTGATCCTGCTTTGTGGCTGAAAATATATTAATAAGAAGACTTGCTGACATGATACCAGGCAGTTAAGACTTATTAATAAAGATGGAAGGAAGCTTGTTGAAAAGGTGATGGGAGTATATTATGTTAATATACGACAAGATAATGATTTGTTATCTCGTTTCTTTTATTTAACCATCAAGTTGCTCTGAAATGAATTTTTCATTACTTCAATATCTCAGGGTTATATTAATTGGTCTGATTACTAAAAAAATCGACCGCAAGCAGGAATGGCTTGAAATTCTGAAAATCCATAACTTTTAAATCATACTGAAATGCTAATAATTTTAGTATTATTTTTGTAGTCTAAATTTGAAAAAGTTATCCGGCAGGGAAATAAACTATATCTCTCTGGGCATGGATATGATCCTGATTTAGTTAAAAGATGAATTATACAGAGCTTCAGGTCACCAGCAATTTCAGTTTCCTTCGCGGAGCTTCTCATCCCGATGAGATGGTGCAGGAGGCTGCTGAACTCGGTTATTCGAAGATTGCCATTTGCGACCGGAACACCCTTGCCGGCATCGTACGAGCTCATGTAGCTGCCAAAGCAAATGGTATCACTTTAATCCCGGGTTGCCGTCTTGATTTGGTGGATGGACCAAGCTTACTTGCCTATCCCACCGATAAACAAGCTTACTGCCGACTTTCCGCCCTGCTGAGCAAAGGGAATCTTCGTGCGGATAAAGGAGAATGTATCCTGTATAAAAAAGATGTTTATGAACATGCGGAAGGCATGCAGTTAATTGCTGTACCTCCATCTGAATTGACGGATACCTTTCAGTTCGAGCCATCTTTTGAAGAGCAATTGAAAGAATACCGTCAGGCTTTTGATCAGCATTTATCCATAGCGGCCACCCGCACTTACCAGGGTGATGACAGCAAAAAGCTTTTTCGCTTGTCGCAGATATCCGATCGGCTGAATATCCCGCTGGTTGCCACCAATGATGTGCATTACCATAACTTCCAGCGGCGCGAGCTGCAGGATGTGCTGACTTGTGTCCGTGAGAAATGCACTATTCAGAATGCAGGTTTCCGTCTGCACCAGAATTCAGAGCGCTTCTTGAAACCGGCAGAAGAAATGCTCCGCTTGTTCAGGCAATATCCTGAGGCTATAGAACGCACACAGGAAGTTGCGGATGCTTGTCAGTTTTCGCTGGACAGTCTGGAGTATGTATATCCCGAAGAGATCACCTCCGAAGGGCGGACACCACAGGAAGAACTGACCCTGCTTACCTGGCAGGGTGCAAGGGAATTTTACGGGGAGAACATCCCTGAAAAGATCATTTCCAATATCAATCATGAAATGATCTTCATCGAGGAAATGAACTATGCGCCCTACTTCCTGACGGTTTATGACATTGTTCACTTCGCTCGAAGCAAAGGGATCTTATGCCAGGGACGGGGGTCCGCAGCGAATTCTACAGTTTGTTATTGCCTGGGAATTACGTCGGTAGATCCCACAAAGTTTGACCTGCTCTTTGAGCGCTTTATTTCTTCGGCCCGTAATGAACCGCCGGACATTGATGTGGACTTTGAACACGAGCGACGCGAAGAGGTAATCCAATATATTTATAATAAGTACGGTCGTGACCGGGCGGCAATAGTAGCTACTGTCACGCAACTGCATCAGAAAGGTGCTATTCGTGATGTGGGAAAAGCGATGGGCCTTTCTATCGATACGGTTAACCGGCTTTCGAGTGCGATTTGGGAGTTTACTGATGAATGGTTTGATGAGCCTCGCCTGCTGGAACAGGGCTTGAACGGAAAAGATCCGCATTTGCGGAAGGTGTTGCAGCTGACCGCCCAGCTGATGGGCTTCCCGCGACAACTAGGTCAGCATACCGGTGGCTTTGTGATCACTCGCGGAAAGCTGACTGATCTCTGCCCTATCCTCAATGCCCGTATGCAGGACCGCACAAACATTGAATGGAACAAGGATGATATTGATGCGCTGGGTTTCCTGAAGATTGATGTGCTGGGTCTCGGCATGCTCACCTGCATCCGCAAGGCTTTTGACCTGGCGAAAAAGCATTACAACCTCGATCTGACTTTGGCTAATATTCCGCAGGATGATCCGGAAGTTTATGACATGATCAGTGCTGCCGACACGATCGGGGTTTTCCAGATCGAGAGTCGTGCTCAGCAAACTATGCTTCCGCGCCTGCGCCCTAAGTGCTTTTACGATTTGGTGATCGAAGTGGCGATCGTTCGACCGGGACCAATCCAGGGAGACATGGTTCACCCCTACCTGCGGCGGCGAAACGGCGAAGAGGCTGTGGAATATCCATCTAAAGAATTGGAAGAGATCCTGAGCCGGACATTAGGAGTGCCGTTGTTCCAGGAACAGGCGATGAAGATTGCTATTGTTGCAGCCGGTTTTACTCCTGCTGAAGCTGACAAGCTTCGCAGAAGTATGGCAACCTTTAAGTTCAAAGGAATGGTTAATCAGTTCCAGAAGAAACTGGTAGACGGTATGACCGCCCGGGGTTATACCGAAGAGTTCGCACAGCGGATCTTCAAACAGCTCGAAGGTTTCGGCAGCTATGGTTTCCCGGAAAGTCATGCGGCCAGCTTCGCCTTGCTGGTTTATGTCTCCTGCTGGCTCAAGCATTATTACCCTGATGTTTTCGGCACTGCCATTCTTAACAGTATGCCCATGGGTTTCTACCAGCCGGCACAACTGGTAATTGATGCCCGGAAACATGGCGTTGAAGTGTGGGAAGTGGATATTAACTTTTCCCAATGGGATAATTTGTTAGAAGAAAAGACTGGCAAATATTATGCGCTAAGGCTGGGTTTCCGGCAGATCAAAGGGATGCGCGAGGAAGATATTGAGGCGCTGGTTTCTGCAAGAGGAGAAGGCTATAAAAGCATTCCTGCTTTACGCGATGCCGGGGTACCGCAGGCGGCAATGGAACGGCTGGCCGATGCGGATGCCTTCCGCTCCCTTGGACTGGATCGCCGGCAGGCTTTGTGGGAAGTGGCGGCCCTGAATGACCGGCCTATCGCTCTTTTTGAAGGCCAGCCATCGGAAAGCGCCCTGGAAACTCAGATCTCACTACCCTTTATGACCACCGCCGAACACGTCGTGCAGGATTATGCCACAACCGCTTTATCGCTCAAAGCACACCCGGTTAGTTTTGTCAGGGAGAAACTCCGGATGCTTCATATCCTGTCTTCAGATGAGATCCGTAATGCTAAAAATGGTATGAACGTGAAAGCGGCCGGCCTGGTGCTGGTACGTCAAAGACCCGGAACAGCAGGCGGTGTTTGCTTCATCACCCTTGAAGATGAGACGGGGTTCTCTAACCTTGTGGTCTTCCAGAATCTGTTTGAAACTTACCGCAAGGAGATCCTTGGCGCCAGGCTGCTCATGGTGGAAGGCAAGCTTCAGCGGGAAGGCGAAGTGGTTCATGTGATCGTCAAACGCTGCTTTGATCTTACAAAGCTCTTACGCGGACTTACTGCTGCTGAAAATGAAAACCTGCCGCTGTTGACATTATCGCGTGCCGATGAGAAAAGTCCTTTCCCGGCAGAGAATAAAAGGACTCAGGTAAGGGAGATTGTAGAAGAAGGGGTTTTCCCGAAGGCGAGGAATTTTAAGTAAAAAAAGAATGTGGAAGAATTACCGTTCACAATCTCTGCGTGATAGTTTGAAATAAGGAAACGCTAATTGACATCCACATCAAAATACTATCTTGCCAGTGCAGGCGAAGATGACTTACAATTTACTCCATCCCCCTTATTTCCTCATCATGAATTTAAAATACTTGCTTTCATCGGCATTTCTCATCTTATTCTACGTCAATGCTCCTGCTCAAAGTATTATACCTTCCCGGCAAGACACTCTTAAAGGCAGTATCACCAAAGGCAGGGAATGGTGGGATCTGAAACACTATGCATTGAGTGTGACGCCAGACTATAAGACTAAAACTATCCGTGGCAGAAATAGCATCAGCTTTGAGGTGATCAGCAGCAATAAGAACCGCTTCATGCAAATCGACCTTCAAAAGCCACTTGTCATTGACAGCGTGATATATAAACGGCGGGAACTCGAAGTCAGCAATGACGGTGATGCCTGGTTTGTCAACGTGCCGGATTTAACGTTTCGGTCTTCAAACACGGTTGATATTTATTATTCGGGCAAACCCAAGGAGTCACTTAACCCACCCTGGGATGGTGGTGTTTCATGGAAGAGGGATTCACTGGGGAGGCCATGGATTACCCTTGGGGCGCAGCTGGTAGGTGCGAGTGTATGGTTCCCCTGCAAAGTACACCAGGGTGACGAACCGGATAAGGGAGCATCAATAGCTATCACAGTTCCTGACACGTTGGTGGGTCTTGGAAACGGACGGCTGAGAAATGTTATAAATAACCACAATGGAACCAGCACATTCACCTGGCAGGTTGTAAATCCCATAAATAATTATGGACTGGCTTTCTATGTCGGTAAGTATGTGAATGTACACGAAGTGTATCCTGGTGAGAAGAAAAAGCTTGATACCGATTACTGGGTATTGGATTATAATCGCGAAAAGGTTCATTCCTACCTGAAACACGAGGTGAATAAGACGTTGAAGACTTTTGAATACTGGTTTGGCCCCTATCCTTTTTACGAAGACAGTTTTAAGATGGTGGAAGCACCCTATATCGGAATGGAACATCAAAGTGCCATCGCCTACGGAAATGGGTTCAGGCTGGGCAGGATCAAATTAAAGAATCTGAGTTATTGGGACCTGAATACGGACCGTCTGGTGGTGCATGAGATGGCCCATGAATGGTTTGGAAATAGTATCACCACGAAGGACTTTACGGACAGATGGGTACATGAAGGTTTTGGAGGCTTCGCGGAAGAGCTTTTTATTGAAGAGCAGTATGGGAAACAGGCGGCTAAGGAATTTTATGAAGCCAGGACACTGAACAAAATTGAAAATAACGAACCGCTGATCAGGCGGTACGAGATCTTTGAAGATGCCGGCGAACATATGTACCTGAAAGGGTGGACGCTGATCCATACGCTGAGAGCGCTACTGGACGATGACAAAAGATTTCGCAAAGTTTTAAGGGGCTTAAATAAGGAATTTTACCACCGGACCGTTGAATCCGGAGAAGTGGAGAAATACATAAGTAAGGCGTTTAAAATGGACCTGCAGCCAATCTTTGACCAGTACCTTAGGGAGATAGATATCCCTACATTGGAATACAGCTTGAACGGTCAGAGTTTGAGTTTCAGGTATATCAATTGTGTTCCGGGTTTTAACATGCTTATTAAAACCAGCCTGACCGGGAACAAATGGATCCGGCCTGGCAAAGAGTGGCAGGAGATAGATGTTGAGGCTGAAGGAAAAGAGCTGAAGATTGGCAGCGATTTTTATTTGAAAACTAAGAAAACGTTGCTATCAGTTGTTGGAACATGGATTTCCGAAAGTGATAATAATTGGAAGTTGGTATTTACCCCCGACCGATGTTCTCAATATTACTCTGACTCGTTAACAGAAACCGGTAGTTACACTATTTCAAATTCTTCACCGCAATGCGGTAAAACAGTACCGGTTACCAGTAATACGAGGTTTTTGAATCTGTTAAATTTAGAGGATGCAACAGATATCATTTGTTATGAGATCAATGGAGTAAGTGGTAATAAGTTATCCTTAAGCGTGGTGGGTCAAGGCGGACAGCTGGTCTTCAACCGCCAATAATATTTTCTATCTAATCTTTCCGCAATTACCATAGCCCTGCACCACGCTCCTGTAGTGACCGCATGCCCTGAATACGATATCTAAAGCCAAACTTTTATCACTTTACAGAATAGATTATTTTAACACTTTGTGGTCCATCAGTATGTTGAATCGTGATTTCAATAGGATACTGGTCAACGTTATACTTGTAAGATCGAGAGATTACATTAAGTTTTGTAGGATTGTTTCTGCTATGAAGAAATAACTGATCTACTCCTTCTAAATAAAACAAATGGGCGTATTTAACATTCTTTCCCAATCCATTTAATTAGCCATACTCTAAATTTTTATCAACCGATGAGTTTATTTCGCTAATATTTCCATGGGATCTGTAATTAAAGAATTCCTCATGATCTTTTTGACCGTTCGGAATTGTAATTAAACTTCAATCATTTACCTGACTTATATGTCTGATATCCTACATGTCACCGGATGATTACTGGTTGCTGGAAAAAATTCTGACCTTGCTTTAATTCAATCTGATTTCAATTTATTAAATTGATTGTATTATTTCCGGATGAAGTATTGGCACATGAAAACTACGCTGATCATACTCACGCTGTTATTTTTGCCACCAGCACTGCTCGCACAAAAGAAAGAGCAGGCCAGAGAGGATTCGCTACGACAAGTCCTTCAGGCAGCCCGTAATGACACTGCACGAATTAAGATCCTCAACACCCTATCCTCCAGTCTTTTAAAAACTGGCAAAGCTGACAGTGCCCTCCTACTCTCTTCATCTGCGCTTAGCCTTTCCAAAAAAATAAATTTCATACAGGGTGAAGCGGACGCCTATTTCAACTTAGGCCACGCCTATGCAAACAAGTCGAAATCAAATGATGCACTAGCGAATTATCTGTCTGCTCAAAAACTTTATGAGGAATTAAAGCGTCCGGAAGAACTGGCTGAAACCTATTATGCGTTGGGTTCGGTTCATCAGCGGAATAACTATGACGCCGCTATCCAGTTTTTCAAAAAGGGCTTAAAAACCGCTCAGCAAACCAGCAATAAAAACCTTTCAGGCAAGCTAGCCTATATCACCGCCGTCGTACTTATCCGGAAAAGTGAATATAATGAGGCTGCCGCTTATAAAGACCTGGCTATAAGGTACTATACCGAATCGGGAAACGAAACCGGCTTGGCCAACTGCTATGTGGTGAGCGCCAGACTGAATAATCGAAACGGAAATGTTCAGCAATCATTAAAAGATAATTATTCGGCCTTGCGTCTGTTCGAAAAAACAGGCAATAAAGTTGGCATCTATAATGTGCATACCGGTATCGGCCTGATGTACGAGGATCAGAAGAATTGGAAGGAGTCGTTGAAGAGTTATATCCTGGCAAAGAAAGCTGCCGAAGAACAGGATAATAAGATGGTTATTGCCGGTGCCTACAACAACCTGGGGAATGCATACAGGGAATTAGGAAAAACACCTGAAGCATTGAAAGCATTTGAAGAAGCGCTAAGGCTTTCGGAACTTACAGATGATACCAAAGGAATAGCGGCTGCCCAGGGAAACCTGGGAACTATCTACAGTTTAATGGGTAAACCAATAGAAGCTTTGAAAAGCTTTGATGACGCAAGGAAACGTTTTGAAGCAATTGGCTCGAGAGAATCCGTCGCAATATCGTATCTGGAAAGCGGAAGCGTTTATTTCGATATGAAAGATCTGGATGAAAGCAAAAAGTCATTAGATAAGGCATTAAATATTTCAAAACAGGTTGGCTATAAAGAGATTATAAGCAAGTCATATAAATTACTTTCACAGATAGATAGTGCAAAGGGTAATTATGCTTCTGCCTTTAAAAACTATCAGCAATTTATAACTTACCGCGACAGTATTGCTAATGCAGAATCAGCAAAGCAGCTACTCGAACAGCGGATGTATTATACTTTCTCAAAAAAAGAGGATTCGCTGAGACTTGAGCAGGCGCTCATTGCAGAACAACTCGACAAACAAACGTTGCTTTCGAAAAAACAGCAGCAGGATTTGAAACTGAAACAAGCCGCACTTGAATTGGCGAACCGGGAAAAAGATGTGCAGCGTCTCACTTTCTTAAAGACCAAGGCTGAATTGCAACTCAGCAACGAGCAAAAAGAAAAGAGGCTGACACTGGCTGAGCAGGAAAAAGCCTTACAACGGTCACAGCTTGAGAAACAGACATTAATTTCGAAGCAAAAGGAACAGGCACTTTTACTGAAGGATAAAGAATTAACGGTGCAGCGATCTCAGCGAAACATCTATCTCATAGGAGCAATAGCCTTCCTTTTGCTTTCCTTCTTCATCCTGCGCAACAACCGGCAAAAACAAAGGGCTAATGTTGAATTACATAAACAAAAAAGCGAAACCGAGAAAGCATTGGATGAATTGAAAAATACGCAGACCCAATTAATTCAGCGCGAAAAGATGGCTTCTTTGGGGGAGCTGACTGCCGGCATTGCTCACGAGATACAAAACCCCTTAAACTTCGTTAATAACTTCGCTGGTCTTAATAAGGAGTTAGTATCAGAGATGAAAGAAGAACTGGTTAAAGGGAACTACGGAGAAGCAAATACTCTGGCTGACAGTATTGAACATAATGGAGAAAAAATATTGAACCATGGGCAACGGGCTTCTGCTATAATAAACAGTATGCTGGAACACAGCCACGGTGCAACAGGCGAAAAACAGCCTACAGACATCAACCGGTTGGCGGATGAGTACTTATGGCTGGCCTATCATGGTCTGCGGGCAAGGGACAAAAGCTTCAACGCAGGGATAAAAACTCATTATAGCGATGATGTTGGAACAGTCAACGTTGTTCCGCAGGAAATCGGGAGAGTTTTTCTGAACCTTTACAACAATGCTTTTTACGCCGTCAATCAGAAAAAGAAAAAGCTGGGCAAGACCTTTGAACCGGAAGTTGTCATGAATACCAGAAGAGTGGACGGGCATGTCGAAATACACGTCAAAGATAACGGAACCGGTATTCCACAGAAAGCGCTCAATAAGATCTTTCAGCCTTTCTTCACTACTAAACCTGCCGGCGAGGGTACCGGCCTGGGACTATCACTGAGCTACGACATTGTGACGAAGGGCCACGGTGGTGACATTGCGGTAGACACAAAAGAGGGTGAATACTCAGAGTTTATCATTCAACTGCCGGCAACCTGAGATATCGTTCCCGAGATAAACGAATCTCAAACATAGACTATCAGCTAGTGAGCATTGTATTTACGCAAACAATGATCAGAGTTTCGACAAATGGTGGGATATCTCCATATCAATGTCAAAAAGCAAAATTTTGCGGGCCTGATTTCATAAGCGGAAGAAAATTAGCACATCTTAAAAATGCACGCAAAAATTTCTTTTCCAGTCAATTACGTCCAATATTAAAAATATAAATTTTCTGCATCCCGGTAGCGGTCCTTCTCTACTTCTTAGATTAAATACCTACGTTTGGACACCCCTTTATACTTTATTGGAAAAAAATTACATATCAGATGTTTCAACGGAAATCGATTGAACAGTTGTTGTTTGAAGCCGGAGCCAGCGGTGAAGGTCATCTACGACGTTCGTTAACCAGTTTCAACCTGGTTGCCATGGGTATTGGAGCCATCGTTGGCGCCGGACTGTTTTCACTTACCGGGATTGCTGCAGCGGATAACGCGGGTCCAGCAGTAACCATTTCATTTGCTCTCGCCGCTTTTGCCTGTGCGTTTGCCGGCCTCTGCTATGCTGAGTTTGCAGCGATGATTCCGGTCGCGGGAAGCGCCTACACTTACTCGTATGCAACCATGGGTGAGTTTATGGCCTGGATTATAGGATGGGATCTCGTTCTTGAATATGCGCTGGGCGCAGCGACGGTGTCCGTCAGCTGGTCGAGGTATCTGCTGGAAATACTTCATAAATACGATCTGCAGCTGCCCCATCAGCTGGTAGTGTCACCGTGGGAAACAATAAAACTTGGCGACGGAACAGTCATCGACGGGGGTTGGATCAACCTTCCTGCAGTTTTTATTATTTGCCTTCTCTCCCTCGTGCTGGTTCGTGGATCGAAAGAGTCGGCCACAGTGAACAATATCCTTGTAATCATGAAGGTGGGGGTTATCCTGCTGTTTATTGCGCTTGGATGGAGCCATATTAATCCTGAAAATTATGTCCCCTATATTCCGGCAAATACCGGCCAGTTTGAAAACTACGGTTGGTCGGGTATTTCGACAGGCGCGGCGGTTGTATTTTTTGCCTTCATTGGTTTTGATGCCGTATCAACTGCCGCACAGGAAGCCAAGAATCCACAGAAGAGCATGCCTATTGGTATTCTCGGCTCGCTGATAGTTTGCACTATCCTGTATGTATTGTTTGCACATGTGATGACCGGCTTGGTTAACTATAAAGACTTTGCAGGCGATGCAAAACCTGCTGCAACGGCCTTCGCCGTAACCGGATACACGTTTTTACAGGATGGTCTTATCATCGCTATCCTTTGCGGTTATACATCGGTGCTCCTGGTTATGCTCCTGGGACAATCCCGCATATTCTACACGATGTCCAACGACGGGTTGCTGCCGAAATTCTTCAGTAACATTCACCATAAGTTCCGCACCCCCTGGAAAAGCAACTTGTTTTTCATGGTATTTGTAAGCCTGTTTGCAGGTTTTGTTCCGGTATCCGATCTGGGGCATATGGTGTCTATCGGAACTCTATTTGCTTTCGTACTCGTATGTATTGGTGTGATCGTGATGCGTAAAAAACTACCGCATGCTATCCGTCCGTTCCGTACACCCTGGGTTCCTTTTGTACCGCTAATGGGTGTGCTGGTTTGCGTTTACCTGATGTATTCCCTGCCTTCGGAAAGCTGGTCACGCCTGTTCATCTGGATGGCGCTTGGCGTGGTAATCTACTTCCTGTACGGACGTAAACACAGCAAGGTTCATGAAGTGAGTAAGGAGAAGATTGTGGAATAACGTCCATTTACTTTTCATATTTGACCTTCTTACTACGTTTTGACCACATAGGTATTGAGAATACGGGCGATAGCGTTGTAGCCAGCAATGGTTGATAAATCGCCGGTTTCCATGCTTACATAATGGCCGGCCATCAGGGGCTTTTAGTTGTTTGTCGTGCAACTGCCGGCTAACCTGAAGCAATTTTGCTGGTTGAATATTTTCTGACGCTCTGGTAAGTGAACCCAAAAACTGCCCGTTCAATCGAACATGAAAACAAATTATACCAATGAAACTTTATAACTCTACAGCATGCAAATGTAGATGTGATTCAGATCTTCACGTATGCCGGTCTAAATACTTAGTACTAAGTACTCAGTACTAAATACTAACTACTAAATACTTCCCTGGATGAAAAAGATAGCAATTAACGGCTTTGGCAGGATCGGACGCGCCGCATTGAAAATAATCATTGAAACGCCCGAATTAGAAGTGGTGGCAATCAATGATTTAATGAGTATTGAAAACGCTGGCTACTTGTTTAAGTACGACAGCGTCTACAACAAGTATTCAGGTGAAGTGGCCATTGAAGACAATTACCTGCGTGTTGGCGATAAGAAAATCTTGTATGTTTCTGAAAAGGATCCGGGAAGCCTTCCCTGGAAAGATTTGACCATAGATGTGGTGATTGAAAGCACCGGTCTATTCACCAAAAGCGAGGACGCTGAAAAACATATTCATGCCGGCGCAAAGACCGTGGTGATTTCAGGCCCAAGTAAAGACGCGCCGACGGTAGTTCATGGCGTTAACAGGGTGGACCGCGAAGTAAGTATATTCTCATGCGCAAGCTGCACCACCAATAATATTGCCCCTGTCATGGAGATCATCGACCGAAGGCTGGGCATAAAAAAAGCCATTTTAAATACCGTTCACGCTTATACAGCATCCCAGGAGCTGGTAGATGCTCCCTCCAAAAAAGACGTTCGCATGGGACGTGCAGCAGCTGTCAATTTAGTTCCATCCTCCACAGGTGCGGCCCTTGCAGCGGTAAAAACACTTCCCCAATTAGAAGGCAGGTTTGACGGAATCTCTATCCGAACCCCGGTGCCGGTGGGCTCTATATCTGATATTACTTTTATTGCTGAGCGGAGCACCTCTGTCGAAGAGATCAATACTTTCCTGTCTGAAGAGTCACAAACCGACCGTTACAAACGGGTTTTATCGGTGAGCGATGAACCGCTGGTTTCCTCAGATATAGTTCAAAGTTCCTTTGCTGCCGTGGTCGACCTGCGAATGACCCGTGTGGTAGATGGCGACCTGGTAAAAGTCATGGCCTGGTATGATAATGAGTGGGGATTTACGAACCAGATGATCCGCCAGATCCTGGAGATTGGAGTCTGATAGATTTAACGCTTTTAACTATACCCTAAACTCTGATTGTTAATAAAAATTGTTAAATTACTGTTCTCCTTATCAATTGTGCGACTCCGTTTTGTTTAAACAATAGATCATACCAATGAAGGTCAGCAGCAGCTTAGTTTTTTTTGCTATCATCCTGTCGATCGGGGCTTCCGCAGTTGCCCAACCAAAACGTCCCAACATCATTTACATCATGACCGACGATATGGGCTATGGAGACTTGAGTTGCTATGGCAACAAGGGTTATGAAACGCCCAATCTGGATAAACTCGCTTCCCAGGGCTTGAAGTTTACGCAAGCTTATGCAGCAGGGCCGCTCTGCACGCCGACAAGAGCCAGCTTCATGACGGGCCGCTATCCAGCCCGCATACCGGTGGGCTTGAAAGAACCCCTTACACCAACTGCCAAAGACAGCACTTACGGGATAACCGCCGAAACCCCTTCTGTAGCCACATTAATGAAAGCTGGCGGATACGAAACAGTCTTAATAGGTAAATGGCACCTCGGCTTTTTACCAAAGCATAGTCCTGTCAAAAATGGATATGATTATTTCTACGGCATTCATAGTGGCGCAGCAGACTATATCTCCCATAAGGGCGACGGCAGAAGACCCGACTTATATGAGAACGCCAGGCCAATTAGTGAGCAGGGCTACCTCACGGACCTATTCTCTCAAAAAGCAATCAGATTTTTGAAAGGAACACACGATAAACCCTTTTTTCTTACTCTGAATTATAACGCACCACACTGGCCCTGGCAAGGTCCCGGCGATAAAGCATATGCTGATACCAGTAATTTTCGAAGCGGGGGATCACCGGCAATCTATGCTTCTATGATGAAGAGCCTGGATGACGGAGTAGGCGCTGTTTTGAAAACATTGGATGAAACGGGTTTAAGCAAAGAGACCATTGTGATCTTCACCAACGATAACGGTGGTGAACGATATTCTAACAATGGTAGTTTAGCCAAGTCCAAGTCTACGCTCTGGGAAGGAGGGATCAGGGTACCTGCATTCATCCGCTGGCCTGGAGTAATATCATCTGGTGGCTCAAGCGGGCAGCCGATCATCACCATGGACTGGACCGCCACAATTCTTGCGGCTGCCGGAGTAAAGCCGCACCCTAAGTTTCCACTGGATGGCATAAATCTGCTCCCAATTTGCCGTAACCAGGGAAAGGAAATAAAGAGAACCTTTTATTGGCGCACCTTCCAGCGCAACAAGCAAAAAGCGATCAGGGAAGGTAAATGGAAATATTTACAGGATGAAGGAGAGGAATATCTCTTTGACCTTAATGTAGATGCGGGCGAACGAATAAACCTGAAAGCAAAATATCCGGGCAAATTCCGGGAGTTTAAGAACAAGTATTCAGATTGGGAAAAAACGGTTCTACTACCCATCCCGTTGTGAAAATCAAGTGACGAATGCCCGGGTCGCTCTCTCCTTACTTCAAGTCCGCAATAACGTTAGGATGGCCATCTAAAAGTGCGGGGAGTAAATCCTTCTCCGCAATAAATGGAATTCCAAAAGTCCGTTCTGAGAAAGTTGACTTGATGGTATCAATGACTTCTACTTCTGCAATAGACCGACTCTTCAGCGTAGGGTCGGAAATACCCGAAATCATAGAGAGGCTTTGGTTTATCAACCAGGCATAAGGTTTTATGCCCGCCCGCTTTAAATCGTCCTGTAAGGACGCTGCTTCTCGCATGGGTGTGGTTTCAGGTAATGAAACCAAAATGATTTTTGACAACTCCTGATCTTGTAACGACATGTAGGGTGTCCTGATTCCTACCGAACTCATATTGTTTCTCATAATGTCTCTATGGTAGCTTCCGGCGGTGTCTAGCAATAGCAATGTATGTCCGGTGGGCGCCGTATCCATTACCACAAACTTTCGTTTTGCCATACTGATGGCTTTAGAAAAAGCATGAAAAACGGCAACCTCTTCTGTACAGGGAGACTTTAAGTCTTCAAGAATCAGTTTTTTGGCTTCTTCAGATTGCCCCTGGCCTTTATGCTCTAAAATCTTTTCAATATAGCGTTGCGTCTCAACTTTAGGGTCAATGCGCTCGACACTTAATGTTGCCGGAAGTTCGCCTAATTGCTCAATAAAATCCTGAATATGCGCCGCAGGATCAGTAGTTGTTAATAGTACATCAAAGCCTTTTCTTGCAAGCGTAACCGCAATGGCCGAGGCGGCAAGAGTTTTTCCAACTCCTCCTTTACCCATCGTCATGATAAGTCCGTTTTGCTTATTCTCAAACAGCTCTTCGGTTAGCTGATCAATGCCCGGTAATATCTGAGCAGCCACTTCAAGTTTTGAACTATCCTGAGCGGCAATTGACCTTTGCATCTCCACATTAAAAAGTGAACGGAGTTTATTAATTCCCAACACATTGTAAGGTAAAAGCGGAAATGTTCGTAAGGACAATAACTTCAAATTAGCAGGAATGGACTTTAGTTGGTCAATGGCCATGGCTTCCATTTTACTAGCGAGTGCATCCCGTGTTCCCATCGCTTTAAAAACTCCGTTAATATACAACTGTTGATTATTCATGCCAAGTTCGTGTAATTCATTACTGGTTCTGGATGCTTCCTTTAATGATGCTTTGTCAGTCCTCGCAACAATATAAAAGGTGGTCAGAGATTCGTCTCTTAGTCTATTCACAACCGTGTGGTACCTTTCCTTTCCACTTTTAAGCGCAGAAGTTGGACCAAGGCAGGAAGCTCCATCGGGGTTTTCATCGGTAAAACTTGACCAGGCAGCCGGCAGTTCAAGCAGCCTTAAAGTATGACCAGTTGGTGCCGTATCAAAAATTACAACATCAAATTTTGCCGCTTCAGTTTCACCCGACACAAAACGAGAAAATTCATCGAAGGAAGCTATTTCAGTAGTGCAGGCTCCGGAAAGATCCTCTCTGATTTTCTTAATCTCCTCTTCTGCAGCAACACCTTTCAAGGGTCGAATCACCCTGTTACGATATTCTTCAGCCGCATCTTCGGGATCAATGTTGATCGCGAAGAGGTTGTCAATTCCTTTTACTGAATTTATGTTTTCATCAACGGGACTTTCTAATACATCCTTCAAATTAGATGCAGGGTCAGTACTCACCAATAGCACGACTTTACCTGCATCCGCCATTTCAACGGCTGTTGCACATGCAAGCGATGTTTTACCTACACCTCCTTTTCCGGTAAAGAATAAGTATGTTGCTGAATGGTTCATCTATATTATAAAGTTAATTATTCGATATATATAAATGCCCGACCTTAACTGAATAATACCAGTCGGAATTTGCTGGAATACCCGCGCCCACAGTATTGCTTTTAATCCTGCTCATCTAAATACACAGAAGGAGCGTGAGCTATGTTTATACTCTATAAGGATTAAATTTAATTGTTTATTGAGAAATAATAATGAGCGATGCGGTCAGAATTAGTGATAGTAATCAGAGTAGCAAGAGGTATTGCTGACTGACCTGTTTAGGTCGGATAATGATTTCTAATTGAACTTATGAAAGTATTGTTCTGCTCATGTTCGACCATCCTCAGACCAAATGGCTATTGATCTAAGGATGGTAAAACAATTCCCGAACGAATCACAAAGCAGGCTAGTTTCTGGTAAATATCCCCCGAAGCTTTAAATCTGTTAATGTTTGATTACAAATTCGCCTGATTCCTAACCGCATACAGAAAACATTATAGATAATGGATCAAGCTGTGTTGGAGACTATATCCGGAGGAAACGAGCCTTCCGCCCTACTTCCAATCCAAATGCCATTGAATATGAAAACTGTAGAGCAACAATTGGAAGATGTTCAGCTTGATATGCGGGTTCATGTTGACAGTGAAAGCCGTGCCTATAACTTTGGCTATGGGATGAATTGGAAAGGTGTTATCAAGCGATAAATGCACTGCACACTACAAGAAAAAATGATAAGGTTCGTTTGGGAATGTTTCAATTTTCCGGCTGCGTATCAATCTTGAAACTTTTGGTCAAGAAATGCAATGCGGCTCCTTAGATAAATACATGACTGGCTAACCTATATTGATTATCACATAAGATATTAACGCATGCAGGAGGCACCTCTGGAGCCGGGCAATCCGTTCGTCGACTTCCATAAACAGATTGCTCCTCTGGAGCATTATAGCGGATAGGAATAACGCGTAAAAATCTGAAAACTTCGATTAAGCGGTTGCAGCTCGGGAGTAGTTCCATGTTTGAACTACAGGCTATACCTCCCCAGCTCCGGAGGAGCCTCCTGATCTTTGCTATCAGCGTTAATCCCTCAGAGTTAACATGCTTGTTTGATAATTTACCAATAATCTTAAAATACTAAATTCCACACAAGCCCTTCCAAACAGAACGCTGAAGATTCAATTTGTAAGCATTGGAGAAATGACTGAAAATAACATTTGAATATTCCTGTAAGTGTGTAATATTACCACCACTAGTTAGAAAGGAATATATTTTTTTCGCCCCCAAACATCCGCTATAAAGCGCAGCCGTGATACCCTCACCACTAATCGGATCTATTAACCCAGCCGCATCACCGCAAGAAATGATCCCCTGATCCGAATGCCACATGCTACCTCTATTACTCCATAAAGGGCCCTTCCCTCCTCTCCAATTAATGTTATCTGAATAAATGCCCTTACTCCGCAAATATTGGCGACCAAGAGACTTTAGGTTAAAAGGGATATCGCCCATCGAGCATAACCCGATGTTTACAGATTGCACACTCATCGGGAAATACCAGCCATACCCCCTGCTAATAATGTCTGTAAGGTCAAATGCGATCTCGCCGGAAGGCAAGTCATACGTGCTATAAGTAGAAACAGATGCAGAATTTATAGGCTTCCCGCAAATACCCAGATTTCTTGCAAACCTATTTTCTGCGCCTGTTGCAATAATCACACTGGCTGAGCGGATGCTCTTGATTCGCTTGTCCTTCTCAAAAATCAGCGAAAAATATTTGGTTTCCTTTTTAACTTCCAGTACTCTGCACCCGTATTCCAGCCCCAAATAGTTAGAGGCCACCTCTCTTAGTTTCTGATCCAAAGATCTCCGTGGTAACATCCAGCCGGTTTCCCGTTTTAATGAATGATTCCACAATACGTCTGAGTCATCCACCAGCTTTATATTGTAAAAAGGCCTGCCTCCGATGGTCAGAAATGCCGCTACAGACAGACCTAATTCTTCTAAAATTGAAATGGCGGACGGCATAAATGCATCTCCGCATGCTTTATCTTTGTAAGGGAATCCTTTTTCAAGAACTATCCCACTCAGATTGTATTTGCCAAGAGTTATCGCTGCTGCTGTACCAGCTAAACCCGATCCGATGATGGCAACATCATAAATTGTTTTCATGATTAACCGGATCTTGCTTATACAGGCTATTATTCCAGTCAGGGGAAAGAAACATCAATATTGTATCATGTGTGATTTCCTTGAACGGCTCCATATTGCAGCTTACTGATTTTATAGCGTTGATCAAATCAGAGTAATAAGTACATCCAATAGCTACCAAATGTCGCACTACAGCCTCGTCCGACAAACAATTTCGAATAATGGCTGGAAAATCCGTGTTTGCCACCGGCAAAAATGACAAAAGCTTATAAAGCTCAACAAATACGTTGCTCCATCTATTGGATACATAATCATTCTCTATATCCGACAAGTCGTCCAGCCAGCCACCAAATGTGCCTAAGCTTCGGGCTATCAGACGAAGCTGTTCAGGAGCAATGTGAGGAGGCCATCCATGAATGCAAAAAGGTGCAAGAGACACAGCCCATGCCCAATTGGCTGATTTTGACCGCAGAGTTTCGCCCAGCAAATGAATATCTGAAGGTATGTGATGCAAATCCGGTATTTCTCCGCTCTCATTTTCTGCAAAGAAAGCTGCTGCTGAGGCTGCTTCAAATTCGCCTCTTACTACTTTGTCGGATTGCCAGACTGCCTGGCTGGTTACTAATGAAATGATGGAGTGTATCACTTCCAATAAAATACGTACCGCAGGATGACTTTGCTGCGTGTCAGGAACAGTTGGAGGATCAGATGAAACCCAGCGTCGGTTAAACATAACTTCATGCATCCAATCCTTTTCGGAGGATGTCAATAGGTGGGGTGCCTCATCAATAACTTCATCATAAAGATTGGTAAAAATGCTCATCAGCATTGCAAGCTGAACGGTGTCGTCACTACTGTCGGAGAAGAATGTTTTTTCCATCGCCACAGCCCGGGCTACCGAAAAAAAGGCTGCGCCCGGCACTTTATGGAACATGCGATTTTCCGGCAGCGTGAGATCCGAATTGAACAAATCAATTGCTTCAGTTGAAATCAGATTGCGGTCCCTGAGTTTATTTAAATTATAAAGCCCTTTCTTAAAATAAGCCCGCTGCCTTTGTTCAAGTGTTCCCTGTCTGACATCGAAATGAGCAGACAACTTGTTCAACTGCTCTTTCCTCAGATCAAAGCTGAATAGGTCGACCTGGTGCATATCCAAGTGTCAATGATTACCAGTTGTACCGGTCTCTTTCTGCAAAACTGTTCTGTTATTTTCCTGGGCTATTATTTCAGCTTGCTTATATCCACCAGGAGCTGTAATCACTATGGTAGTACCAACCGGGAGATCGAGTTGCCATTCTCCTGACGCATTTGTGGTGGTTGTGATTAAAGTGCCCTTTTGAGAAACCGAACAGCCGGCCAGCGCTGTACCATCTACCGAACTAACTACAATTCCTATTATCATATCCTTATTGATTTAATTATGCTACCATATATTTTTCGGGCGGAATGCCAAAACGGTTAGCCCACTGCTTAAAAAATGCTGCGAAATTACGGTCACTTAACATCTTAATATTTTGCTTTTTATCAGACGAATATCCCCAAAGTGGATTGACTAATTGAACCACCTGATGCAGCCGCCTGATCAGGCTTGCATTATTATCCACCGGAAATAAAAATTGGGGAAGAGCTTCCTGAAAGATCTTTACCGGAATGCGAAGATCCCTAAACTCTATAGCCATTTCATTAAGCTTGTTTAGATCACCGGGCTCAATGATAGGTAGTAAGGGCTTCAGTTGAAGATATAATTGTAATACATCTCTCAGCAATGGAATTTCCTGAGCAAAAAGAGGAAAGTCGTCTATTTGCGTTCCCCCTGATTCTATCTTCTCTCCAACTTCCATGTTTCTCTAAATCAATAAGAGCTTTTAGCCTAATCAATTTACAGTTAGGTATGTCAAATAATCAGCGTTAAAATACCTGATTTTCAAATTGTTAGCAACTGTGAAATAACTATGAAATCTGATTCACAAAACCCCCTATTTGTATCACATACTGACACAATTAATATTCTTCAGCTGAATAATATAGGAACGAGAAAGAAAGAGCGTTAAATTTGAGTTTCTTCTAAATATTGTCCCATGGCTATCATCGAGGTACAATTTGAAAAAGGCAGTTTTTTGGAAATTCTGAAAGCTAACTTTTCCCGACAGGAAATACCAAGAAATCTGTTTACGGAATTAGCACCTGACCGCATTCTTGAAAAGATTGAGATTCTGGATGCAGTAGATACTACAGATGATCAGGAACGGGTTGGAAAACTAGACCTGAAAATCAGCTTTCTACAGCACCATACAACCTTGACAGACGCGAAGAACGCCGGGTCGCTGAAACCACCTGTCACCCAGCAGCTGCCTTGTGAGATCACTTTTGAGCTGTCCTTAACCGGAGACGGAAGCACTCCGCCTAACCCGCGGTTACAGGCCTGGACAAAGTCTCTCAAACTTGGAAACAGCAATCAGCCTGTTTTGGCAGCAAGTATTGTTTCCTTTGGTAACATTGGTTTCAATATCGCCAACTTTATGTTAGTTTCAAGTTCAGAAGTTGTTGCTTTCAGGTTTTCGACAAAACCGGATGATTTTGTGGAAGGACCTGTTTCAAACAAGTTAGAAGGTTTGGATTGGGGTTTTTTCGCTGATGGAAACTTGTTTGCCGATCAACTCTCGGAAACTATAAATGCGGTTGTGGAGGCTTCTATCGCCGGATCATCAGATCCGGTACTTGAACTAACCGAGCGGGCTTCTCCCAACTGGGCCACTAATCCTCCGCATGCTTTTTCCAACGTGGAGATCAATGCAGTAGATGCCATTCCGCTTGGGTTTGATGTTTCTGTAAAGGTAACGGCGGAAACCCATTTTAATGTCCCGCAACCTCCAAACGGGCTTGAAGCGATTACTACGGTGAGCTGGGACCCACAAGGCTTCTTTGGGAATTTTGGTATTGTCAAAGACATGGTGAACGACGCAATTAAAGAGGCACTTGCAGCACCCGGGGAGCTGAAAGAAATTGATAGGGGAGACGACTTTGTGAAGTATCTAGCTTTTTCCCCGCTATTTGTCCCTAAAAGCGATCTTTTCACTGCGACAATTACCAAAGCATTGGTGGCGGGAGACGGGCTTCACGTGTTGGGAAATGTTAAGGTAGTTGGCATTCCTTCCGTCTCTTTCTATCTTACAAATCCGCGTTGGGTAAACCGCCTTGATTGCAAAACGAAGAACGTTCACACCACTTTTGCTGGCCCGGTACTACACGTTAATGCTGAAGTACGATCGTTTCAAATAAAAATTGACCCCGGAATCCTGGTTGAGCCTCTCGGAGCATGGAATGCCCGTGTCGAGTCAACCAATAATGGAATAGGGTTGCATACTGTTGAAATTATATTTGAGCTTCCTGCGGGTGTAACCCAGGTTACAGGACTCAGCTCCTCTGCCTTCATTACAGGCAATATTGGTGTTAGATGGGTCGATCTGGGAGTAATTCCGGAGAAACCTGCAACAAGCTTCACAAGCAAAAAAGCCTTTGCCATTTCTCAGTGTATGGCTATCAGCGATCGCTGGGGCATGGGAGTTTTTAATCTTGACTGGCTTGTTGATCCGCCTTTTGACAGTTACGGATTGCCTGCGTTACGTGAGTGGACCGTAATCACATCGGGCTTAGCTGCTGAGGGTCGAATTCGATTCAGTGCAGTGGGTCCCGCCGGGACACGTGATCTCGGCTTCGCCAATGTTAAAGATGGGGCTATCTTTGCGCAGGTAATTACCGATGCTGATGAAACGCTGCAGGTTGAAGGAAATGTTCGGACAGAAACAGACACACCACAAGTGTATCAGCGTTGGATATCTCCGTTGGCAGAACTTCCTTTAACCGATGGTTCGACTCCATTAGCGGTAATGGATGATACCATATGGTTGAAAAATTCCCGGGATATGTCCAGTGTATCGATATCGGATCTTCTCGAAAATAACATATCTCATAGACGGGAAGATCCGGTTGACCAACCTATTGAAGACAGATCCTCGGAAGAGATTACACAAGCCGTTGTTTCTGACGGTAAATTCGTTGCCTTAAGGCATAAGGGTAAACTAGTTATTGGGCAAGCCGGGAAAGCGATCTCGTATAATGGTTCAGCAAGATTTTAATGTTGTGGAATCCCGTCGCAGATCTGTGATCTTACAGTTACTCTCAGATTAAATTATAATTGATACTATCCCCTCTTCAGAATCACCGCAGCTAAGGGAGGAACATCAAGCAATACAGACTGTGCTTTCCCCTGCCATGCTATTTGTTCAGATTTATGACTTTGCTGAATTTCCATACCACTACCATAATACTTTAAGTCATCAGAATTCAGAATCGTGCTCCATTCACCAGCTGCCGGCAAGCCCGTGCGGTACGCAGGACGGGGAACGGGTGTAAGATTAATTACTACTACCAGGTCATCCTCTGCGTTATTCCCTTTTCGCGAATAAACCAATACTGAATTATCAGCGTCACCGCCCTCTATCCATTCAAATCCATCATAGGTAAAACTCTTTTCGTACAAAGCAGGTTCAGTTCTATAAACGTGGTTCAAACTTTTTACAAAAGCTTTAACACCCTGGTGAGATGCATGTTCAAGAACATGCCAGTCCAGGGAGTAATTATGATTCCACTCTCTACCCTGTCCAAACTCATTACCCATAAACATAAGTTTGGTTCCCGGATGTGTAAACATATAGGCAAATAAAAGACGCAGATTAGCAAATTTTTGCCATTCGTCGCCCGGCATTTTATTGAGTAGGGAGCCCTTACCATGAACCACTTCATCATGAGACAGTGGCAGCATGAAATTCTCGGTGAACGCATACTCCGTGCTGAAAGTGATACGGTTATGATGATGTTTTCTGAAGTATGGATCTTTCTCGAAGAAGCTTAGTGTATCGTTCATCCAGCCCATCATCCATTTCATACCGAAACCCAGACCGCCAAGGTAAACCGGTCGGCTGACACCCGGGAAAGCAGTTGATTCTTCCGCAATCGTTTGGACATAGGGGAATTCGCCGTATACTGCCTCATTAAACTCCTTCATAAAGCTGATAGCCTCCAAATTTTCGCGCCCGCCGAAATCGTTAGGAATCCACTCACCCGCATTTCGGGAATAATCAAGATAAAGCATCGAAGCCACCGCATCCACTCGCAGACCATCGGCATGAAAACGATCCAGCCAGAAGATGGCATTACTGATCAGAAATGACCGTATTTCATTACGGCCGTAATTAAAGATGTAAGATTTCCAGTCGGGATGGAATCCCTTCCGCATATCGGCATGCTCATACAAATGCGTTCCGTCAAATTTATAAAGGCCATGCGAATCACCGGGAAAATGAGAAGGAACCCAATCGAGGATGACACCAATTCCACTCTTGTGAAGTTCCTCTATCAGGAACATAAGATCTTGTGGGGTTCCGAAGCGTGAACAAGCTGCAAAGTAGCCGGTTATCTGGTAACCCCAGGAAGGTGCAAAAGGGTGTTCCATCAGCGGCATAAATTCCACGTGGGTGAACTCCATTTCAACAAGATATGGAACTAACCTGGTTGCCATATCCCGGTAACTTAAAAACTCCTCGGGAGATTCGAGACTACGTGCCCATGAACCAAAGTGCATTTCGTAAACAGACATTGGCTGGTTAAGCGCATTTTTTTGCTGCCTGACCTTCATCCACTCCTGGTCTTTCCACTCATACCAGGTATCCCAAACAATGGAAGCCGTTGAAGGAGCTTCTTCCCAGCGTAATGCAAAAGGGTCTCCCTTTTCGAGTTCTTCTCCTGAGGTTGAGCGTATGAAATACTTGTAAATCTCGCCGTTACCCATCACCGGAACAAATGTTTCCCATATCCCTGAGCCGTCCCAGCGGGCATTCATCGGAAAAGTTGTTTTATCCCACCCATTAAAATTACCCATAACGGAAACTGAACGTGCATTTGGCGCCCACACTGCAAAGTATGTTCCTTTTACTCCTCCATGCTCGACCACATGAGAGCCCATCTTCTCGTAGAGCTTAAAATGCTTACCGGCCTTGAACAGGCTTATATCAAAGTCAGTGAAACGTGAGTAAAATCCGACATTCGTATTCTGCTGAATTTCCGGTTGTGTTGGGGTATTAGCGGCCTGACCGATTGATGTTTTTTTCGGTTCGGAACCTTTAATTGTTTTTGCCTTCGCCATGGAGTGGAATGTGACTGTACACTTAAAATAAATATAGCATAATTGTTTTCGTGGAAGAGAATATGACTTAATAAATTATCATTCCTCCATGTTTTAAGGAAGTGATGCCCGCCCTGGACTGAAGGGACGATCAAAAACAAAAAAATACCCTCCAGGGGAGGGTATTTAGCATTCCTAATAAATTATTTTTACTTGCTTGTTAGCTGTATTTGCTTGAAATTCTTATTGGATTTGAATCGCAGGCACCCTCTCTCATCTTTCTGAAAATCACTGATTTCTTTACCATCGATCATTATCCGACTTACGGTAAACGGGACACCGATAACATTGAAATCATACGACTCATAGTTGGGGGTAAATAATCCCTCAATGTTCTGTTTGATTATCATTGAGATATTGTCGCCCTTCACAACAAATTTCTTTTCAAGGTAAATGTCCTGCTCATAAGCAAAAGTGTCTCCATGATCTTCAAACAAGAAAGAGTTTACTTCGTAATCCGCATAATATACATTCAGCCAAACTTCATCAATTTCTTTTTCGCCAACATACTGCATCACTGGGTATTCAGGTAAAACCGAACCTGCCTTGACAAAAATTGGCATGCTCTCTATAGGCGCGTGAACATGGTGTTCCTGCCCGCCTTCGAATAATTGGTGTGTCCAGAAGTGATACCATTTACCCTGGGGCAGATAAACATTTTTGAATTCGGCGTCCGGCTCCATGACCGGCGCAACAAGAATTTTATCACCAAAACTGAATTCATCTTCGCGGTGATGATTCAGAGCGTTTTCCTGCTCATGCATTACCACCGGTCTCAGAATCGGGAAGCCATGACGGTGATGTTCCCAGAAGGTTGAATAAATATAAGGTAGCAGCCGGTATCTTAGTTCGATAAATGTTCGATTTATCGCTTCGAACTCAGGGCCGAAGCTCCAGGGCTCTCTTTCCTTGGTATCGCCGGCGGAATGTGCTCGCATCAACGGTGAAAATACACCGAGTTGGATCCAGCGCGTAAATAACTCTGCATCAGGCTCTCCGCTAAACCCACCTATATCGGTTCCGCAAAAAGAGATACCAGAAATGGAAAGCCGCTGACATTGAATATTGCCAAGTTTAAGATGTTCCCATGAGGCAACATTATCGCCTGTCCAAACCGAAGTATACCGCTGGACACCAGAATAGCCTGCTCTGGTAATTGTGAAGGGTCTCTTATTCTTTTGAAGAGCTTTTAGTCCGTCATACGTCGAGCGCACCATTTGCATTCCGTAAACATTATGCGCTTTTCGATGCGAACCACGCATGCCGTCGAAATGGTGACGAACATCATCCGGAAAAGTCCCTGAGCCAAACACCGCAGGCTCATTCATATCGTTCCAAACCCCCGCAACACCGTCGTCAACCAGCTCTTTGAATAAACCACCCCACCATTGTCTGACTTTAGGATTGGTGAAGTCTGGAAACTGACAACGGCCGGGCCAAACATGACCTTCCATGAAGTAATCATCACTACGGCGGCAGAAATAATTATTCGCTTTACCTTCTTTAAAAACCCAATAGTTATCATCCACGCGAATACCTGGATCAATAATTACGACGGTTTTGAAGCCATCGTCAGAAAGCTCCTTAATCATTCGCTTAGGATCAGGAAAATGCTTTTTATTCCAGGTGAAGCAACGGTAACCATCCATATAGTCGATGTCCAGGTAAAGGGCATCGCAGGGAATTTTGCGGTCACGGAAGTTTTTAGCAAGATCTTTAAGTTTTGATTCTGGGTAGTAGCTCCATCGACACTGATGATATCCCAGCGCCCACTTCGGAGGCATAGGATGAGTACCCGTAAGAGAACTATAACGTTTAACCACGTCCATCATGTGCGGACCGTGAATATAGTAGTATTGAAGCTCGCCCCCATCTGCCCAGAAGCTTGTTTTGGTACTCTCCTGTTGAGCAAAATCGAAATGGGTACGAAATGTATTATCGAAAAAAATACCGTAACTGGTATCTTCGGCTAACCCGATATAAAAAGGGATCGACCGGTAGAGCGGGTCCTGACCTTTTGAAAAAGAATAGGCATCGGTGTTCCAGTTGTGGACGCGTTTCCCCCGAAGGTTGAAATCAGTAGCTTTATCACCCATACCAAAAAAGCTTTCACCAACGGTACACTCCTTAGTAGCGTAGACGTAAAAGCCGCCAAACTCGGTATTTTCTTCCCAATGCATAGGCATAAGGTCGCGGTTGATTACTTTGTCCTGGTTATCAGCGAATGAAATCAGGAAATCCTCTTTCCTGATAATACAAGTAACGGTGTTTGTCGACACCCGGTAAGTCGCTTCATTCTCAACGAAACTTAACACAGTGACTCTCTGATCCGGCTGGTTTACAGCGTAGGAAAAGTCCTGTAGAAAGACTCCATGGGGCGCAAGTCGTATTCGAATAATCTCGTCGCTTACTACGCGAACCTCTACTTTGGCATATCCATCAGAAAAATAAAATATATTATCTTCCTGTTTTACCGAATTTACTTGAGTCAGGTATTTCTTTACAATGGGTTGTAGATTTAAAATGGGGTTGTTAAGGTGCTGAACACCCTCTTCCAATTTATCTACATCAATCTGATCCGTAATCAGTTCTTTACTCTCTTCCATAATTATTAATGTGGAGCCGGCACCACTTCTTTTATTTCTCCGGCTTCATCCCTGACAAACAAGGTTAACACCCCGGCAAATATCATACAAAAACCGCCAAGCATTAAAGTATTGACGGTATGACCGTCAAAAAAATTACTGGTAATATAGCCTAGCACCAGACCTCCTACGATCTGCGGGATTACAATAAAGAAATTGAATACTCCCATAAAGTAACCCATCTTTTCTGGTGGCAATGATCCGGCCAAAATAGAATAAGGCATAGTTAAAACACTTGCCCAGGCTATCCCGACACCCGCCATTGGCAACATCAACCACTCTTTTTCGGTGATTAAAAATATTGAGGCTAAACTCAGCCCTCCAATGACCAAACAAATCAAGTGAACAAATTTACGGCTGGTGAGTCTTGCAAAAACCGGGAGCAGGAAGGCAGCAAGCGCAGATACTCCACTGTAAACCGCAAACATGGTTCCTACCCAGTTTCCCGCCTCCTGGTAAGCAGCCGACTGAGCATCCGTAGTATTAAAGACATTATCGGCAATTGCTGAGGTAGTATAGATCCACATGGAGAATAGAGCAACCCAGGTGAAGAATTGGACGAAAGCCAGCTGAACCATTGTCTTTGGCATCTTTCCAAAACCATAGATGATTTCCTTAAAAGCTTTCGTAAATCCACCTTTCTCTCTTCTTTCCGCTTTGAAAGCCTCAAGATCTTTAGGCGGAATCTCGTTAGTAGTGAATACTGTCCACATCACCGAGAGAAGGAAAATTAATCCTCCAATATAGAATGAATAGCGTACTGAGTCCGGAATTGAGCCATCGGCGGCAGAATTACTTACATTGAAAATTTCCGAAAACATGGTTGGAAGTAGCGAGGCAATCACAGCTCCGCAACCAATAAAAAAGGTTTGCATCGCAAAACCTGCTGTTTGCTGTGAAGGATTAAGTTTGTCGCCAACGAAAGCTCTGAAAGGTTCCATTGAGATATTAATGGAAGCATCCATCAACCATAAAACTGCCACAGCCATCCACAATACGGTTGAGTTAGGCATTAGAAACAGGGCAATGGCGGCGAGTACAGCACCGATAAAAAAGAATGGCCGCCGCCGGCCCCACAATGGATGCCAGGTATTGTCACTTAGGTACCCTATAATAGGTTGTACCAACAAGCCTGTTACCGGTGCTGCAAGCCAATACAACGGCAGGTCGTCTGGGGTTGCTCCAAGGGTCGAAAATATCCGGCTGGTATTCGCGTTTTGCAGTGCAAAGCCAAACTGAATGCCAAAAAAGCCGAAGCTCATATTCCATAGTTGCCAGAATGAGAGCCTGGGCTTGAGTGACTGGATCATTTATAATGGTTGGGTTTAAAAGGTTAGTATCAATGCATCGGTTGTTGCCACTTCCACTGGTATCTCGGCCGAGAGATCTGTAACGACAAATGTTTTGCCTGTTAAGATGTCACGGAGCTTAACATTCTGCTTGTTCTTAATTGACGTCAAAAACTCCTTAGGTAAATGGATCTTGGAATGCAGACGCCGCTCCCGTTCGAAATTGGCCACTACCAATATTCGCTGATCAGCTGTATATCGCAGGTAAGCATAATTACGGTTCGAAAAGTTTTCCTGATGAACTAACTCCAAAAACGCCCCTTTACGCAAGGCCCTCTCCGTTTTCACCGCATTTAAAAGCGTGCTGTAGAATCCACGGAGATAATGCTGATCTTCACTAAGCCCTTTGCCATCGAAGGCACCGTTATTCATCCACTTTTGGTGTTCCGGAACGCCCCAATAGTCAAATATGGTAGTCCGGTTGTTCTCGCCGGCAAAACCTGCGTTGCCATGTCCGGGTTCCCCGCTTTCCTGCCCAAAATATATCATCACCGGGCCAGTAGACAAGGTTGCACTTACTACCATTGCCGGTTTTGCATACCAGGCATTGCCAGCGAATGCAGGAGATGCAATTCGTTCTTCATCATGATTCTCCAGAAAACGCAGCATGCGCGATGAGAAACCTTTGCTCTCAACACTCCATACATGTGTAATATCCTTTACATCTGCATGATGTTCGTTTTTAATCAGCTTCTTTAATCCATCGTACAGACCGACTTTATCATACAGGAAATCGAAGTTGCCGGTGGTGAGGAAGCTTGCGTATTTTTGAGCATTGTAGGCCTCAGCGATAAATATAATATCCGGGTTGGCCTTTTTTATTTCCGGAATTACCCAGCTCCAAAATTCCACTGGCACTTCCTCCGCCATATCGCAGCGAAAACCATCTACCTTTCGGGCGGTCCAAAAAAGCAAAATATCCCGCATCTTCAGCCATACGGGTGGTATCGGGTCAAAATGCGTCTGCTTATTACGGTAATCAATCCCATAGTTTAGCTTGACCGTTTCAAACCAGTCGTTAATACCGGGCGCTTCAGAAAAAACGTTATTGCCGGTCGCTTTAGCAGGATATTCTGCATATCTACCGTCCTTTAACGGGTGGTGAAAATCGTTTCCGCCCGCATTAACCCCTTCAGGAACTTTGAAGTTTTTACCGGATATGTAATAGAAGTCGTTACCAGGGTCAAACTCCTTTGAGATGTCATCCTCAGCGCCGAAGTCTTTCGGACCCGGACGGTTGTTCTCTGTGACGTAGTGCCGGGCCACGTGATTAGGCACAAAATCAACAATTACCTTCAGATCATGGTCATGAGTACGGTTTACCAGGTCATCGAATTCTTTCATCCGATTGCTTACATCAACCGCCAGATCCGGGTCTACATCATAATAATCTTTAATAGCATAGGGTGAACCGGCCCTTCCTTTCACCACATCCGGGTCGTCCATCCTTATTCCGGCAGCGGTATAATCGGTCATGGTCGCATGTTCAATCACACCAGTGTACCAAACATGTGATATCCCAAGATCTTTCAACTTATCCAGAGCCAGGCCTGTTATGTCGTTAAACTTTCCTGAACCGTTTTCTTCAATAGATCCGTAATGCTTATTTGTTTGATTTTTATTACCAAACAACCTTACCATCATCTGGTAGATCACCAGTTTATTATCAGTAATTTTCTCTTCGGAGTGATTGGTATCCATAACTGCAGGAGTGTTTACTTTGGGGGAACAATTTGCGACAAACAGCGCAAATAAAAAAACCGGATAAAGCTTTTTACTCATTTAATATTATTTAATAATCTTGTGATAAGGGATGAATCATGAGCTCATCAATAACTACATGTGCAGGGGCAGATAATATGTAGTTAACAGAGTTAGCTATATCTTCCGGATTTAGCTGCAGCTGTTCCTTATTTGGCCCCGGAGTATTATTATTGAACCAGGTTTCTACTTTTCCGGGATATACCACACTAACCTTTATATTGAATTCTCTAACTTCTTTCCGCAATGCCGAACAGAAAGCATCTTGCGCGTACTTACTTGCACAATACATAGCGCCGTTGGCAAAGGTACGCCTTGAAACATCAGAAGCGATAGTGATTATGTGTCCGCTTTTTTGTGCCTGCATAAACGGCAGCAGGTGTTTACTCATTAGGAAGGTGCCCTTAACATTAACGTCCATCACCTGATCAAAAAAAGCACTATCAGTTTCCACAACGGATTCAAAGCTACCGATGCCCGCATTATTGATAAGGATGTCCACCTGGTTACTGATAGCTGACAGGGAAATTAGAAACTGCTTAACGGCTGTTTCGTCCGTAATATCTAAGGGAAAAGCACTTGCTTTACCACCGTCGTTAATAATAATCCTGACGATTTCCATCAACTCGCTTTCGTTGCGTGCTATTAAGATCACATAAACACCGGCCTTAGCAAGATCGAGCGCTATTGCTCTTCCAATACCTCTGGAAGCTCCGGTTATTATCGCAACTTTATTTTTGAGAACCATAAGCGGCCACGATATTCGAATCTGCTGAAATTGGGTATTCTTTATCATAAACCAGTACTTCCACCGGCTTGGCCGATTGGTTGCTGATCGTGATAGTCTCTTTATCGATTTTTACGTTCAGTAAGGAACCGCGGAAGCCTATATTAAAAGAAAAAGATTTCCATTGATCCGGGAGAAAGGGATTAAAGATCAGTAATCCGTTTTTAACCCTCATGCCCGCAAAACCCTCAACCACGCTCATCCAGGTTCCAGCCATTGACGTAATATGACAGCCATCTTCTGTATCGTTATTATAGTCATCCAGGTCAAGCCTGGCTGTACGAAGATAAAATTCATATGCCTTCTCCCCATCACCTAATCGTGCAGCCAATATGGCGTGGACACATGGGGACAACGAACTTTCATGAACCGTTCGTGGTTCATAGAAGTCGAAATTGCGTTTAATAGTTTCCACGCTATAGTGGTCCTCGAAAAAATACAATCCCTGCAAGACGTCAGCCTGCTTTATAAAACATGAACGAAGGATCCTGTCCCAGCTCCATTTCTGATTCAGCGGCTTTTCTGAGGCCGGAAGATCATTCACTAACGTTTGCTCCTTATCAAGATAACCGTCCTGTTGCAGATATATTCCTGCGTCCTTGTCTTCAGGAAAATATAAATTACTGCTAATATCTAACCAGTCTGCAACTTCATTATTATCGTCAAAGTTCGTTCTGGAAACAATTTCACTGTAGCGGTTGGAGTCATTGGTTTTGACCAGTTCTAATGCCTCTGCAGCATACTTCAAGCACCATGAAGCTATCGTGTTGGTGTACCAGTTATTATTGACATTATTTTCATATTCATTCGGTCCGGTAACCCCAAGCATCACGTATTGCTTCCGGTTTTCACTCCAGTTAACACGCTGCGCCCAGAATCTGGCAATTCCAATCAATACTTCCAGGCCATATTCCTGCAAGTAATTCTCATCTCCTGTGTATCGGATATAATTATAGATGGCAAAAGCGATGGCACCGTTACGATGGATTTCTTCAAAAGTGATTTCCCATTCATTATGACACTCTTCGCCATTCATGGTCACCATTGGATATAAAGCTGCGCCGTCCTTAAAACCTAACTTTGCAGCGTTTTCTATCGCCTTCTCCAGATGATTATAGCGATAGATCAACAGGTTTTTAGTCACTTCTGGATCAGCAGTTGCCAGGTAGAAAGGCACGCAATAGGCCTCTGTGTCCCAGTAGGTAGAGCCCCCATATTTTTCGCCGGTGAATCCCTTAGGTCCAATGTTCAGCCTGGCATCCTCGCCGGTATAGGTTTGATTTAACTGGAATATATTAAACCTGATAGCCTGCTGTGCTGATGGATCACCTTCAATAACGATATCTGCCTGTTCCCATTTTTTAGACCAGGCTCGCGCCTGTTCCTTAAGCATGGTATCAAAGCCTTTTTCGAAAATTGAACTTATAAGCTGCTTTGAGTTTTGAAGAAGATCTTCCTTAGGATGATTTTCAGAAGATAGATTTACAGCATATTTATAAACCACCAATGTTTGATCTTCATCAACTTGTTGATTAATCTCTAATGCGACAAACTTATCTTTTTCTACGGTGTCTGCACGAAAATCAACTGGCTTTCCATCGATACTTACGGATACCTGCATCCCGGTGCAAACCTCAAATCCGGTCTTTTTAGTTCTCATCGTCAAAAATGCCCGATCAGCCTGAGTTTCCTTATTCAACTCATCCCAGAACTTCTCATCGTAATTGGCATCCTGGTTTTTAACGTCGCCGTCTATAGATGGAGTGACCGTGATATTGCCGCTGAAGTTGAGCGCTTTAATACTGTAGCGAATAGCCCCAGCTTCATCATCAGCGATACTGCAGAAACGCTTGGCATTTACCTCAACCTTTTTCCCGCTTTTTAACTCCGCGATGAATAGCCTTTCAAGAAAACCTTCGCGCATGTTTAAAACGCGGCGAAAGTCACTGGTTACACAGCTATTCAGATCAAGAGTTTCACTATCAATTTTAATATCAATGCCGATCCAGTTGGCTGCATTTAATACTTTGGCAAAATATTCAGGATAGCCGTTCTTCCACCAGCCTACACGGGTCTTATCGGGGTAATATACCCCGGCAACATAATTGCCTTGTAATGTCTCTCCCGAATAACTTTCCTCAAAGTTTGCCCGTTGGCCCATACGACCATTTCCAAGGCTAAAAATGCTTTCGGAGATCTTATTGAGGTGTGGATCGAAATCTTCCTCAATGATATTCCACTCGTCTATTTTAATATAATTCTTCATGGGCCTTACCACTCACCCCCTGTTCCCTTTCCAAAGGAAAGGAGTTTAGAGGATTTGCAAGCTTTATAAATTTTTTAATATTTCTAAATTCATTTCATGCAAACCTGAAATAACCAGGTTTGCCCCGCCTAATGTTTCCTTTGAACCAATACCCACCACTTTCATTCCGCCTGCTAAAGCAGATTCTACTCCAGCTATGGCATCCTCGAATACTACACAGGCTGCAGGTTCAACGCCTAACATTTCAGCACCCTTTAAGAATACTTGCGGATCGGGCTTGGAAGCGGTGACTATATTCCCATCAACGATCGCATCGAAATATGAGGTCAGCCCGACTTTGTTAAGGATGATTCCGGCGTTTTTACTTGCAGAACCCAGTGCACTTTTATATCCGGCCTCTTTTAACGCCTGCAAAAACTCCAGAGCGCCGGGAAGGATTTCGGCTGGCGTCATCCCGCTGATCATATCAACATACCAGTCGTTTTTACGCTGTGCCAACTCTTCCCTTTCGGTTTCCGTTTTATCAACGCCACCCCAGCCAAGTATCAGAGCCAGGGATTCCTTACGACTAATTCCTTTTAGCTTTTCATTTGCTTCCTCAGTAAAGTCAAAATTGAGTTCGTTAGCCAGGCGCTTCCACGCTTTAAAATGATAAACTGCTGTATCAACAATAACTCCATCAAGGTCAAAAATACATGCTTTAATTTCGGCCATATTATTTCAATTCAAAAACTGCGGTAGTTTGAGCGGGCACTTTCAGGTTATCCAGACTAACAGATTCGTCCGTTAGCACATTCATTGCCTTTGAACTACTTCCTAATCTCTCAGTAAATCGTTTGGAAGACAATGCCGTTTCAGCATCATTGGTATTCATGACCACCATAACGGTCTTATCAGCATCGTACCTGAAATATACATACACTCCGTTCTCCGGAACATATTGCATCAACTTTCCAGTCTGTAAAACCGGGGAATCTCTGCGGTAGTTGGCTAGCTTTTTTACATAATTGAAAGCATCATTTTCGCTTTCAGATCTTCCTGCAGCAGTAAATTTGTTGTCCTTATCTCCGGGCCATCCTCCTTTGAAGTCAAACCTTACCAGTCCATCCGGGTTAGTGAGACCTTTCATGAGAATCTCATCACCGTAATAAAATTGAGGGATTCCTCTGGTGGTTAATAACCAGGCTATTCCCATCTTATATTTTTTAATATCTTCTTTAACTACCGAATAAAAACGTGGCAAGTCATGATTAGCAAGGAACACCACCAGCTTCGTTGGATCCTTGTATAAAAAATCACTGGCAATGGTAGTATATAATTTATTCACGCCGTCATTCCATCCAAACTTGCCATTTAACGCTTCTGTTATACCCCACAAAGCTTGAAAGTCTGTGACTGATTGCAAACCTGTATCAAAATTCTGATTTAGCGTATTTCCCTCAGTGAAGTAAGCCTGATTTGGTAATCCATGTACCCACGTTTCACCAAAATAGGTCATCTGAGGATACTCAGCGGTGATTGCTTTAGCCCATTCGGCCATATAACCTAAATCATTATATGCGTAAGTATCTAGCCGGAAGCCGTCCAGTCCTGAATATTCGATCCACCAGATATGACTTTGGGTGAAGTAGTTTCTTACAAAAGGATTGTTCTGATTCATATCAGGCATGTGGCCATCGAACCAACCGTCAGTCATTACTTTCTTATCCGCTTTCGAGGCATATGGATCAAACAGAACCTGATCTTTATACGAGGTCTTTGTAAATACCGGCCACTGATGAACCCAATCTTTTGACGGCATATCTTTAATGGTCCAGTGTTCTGTACCCACATGATTATGCACCAGGTCTTTCATCATCTTCATCCCACGCTTGTGCAACTCAGAAACTAACTTTTTATACAATTCATTGCTGCCAAAACGGCGATCTATTTTGTAATTTTCAGTATTAGCGTAGCCATGATAGGATGTCTTTGGCTGATCATTTTCTAAGACTGGATTTAACCATAAAGTAGTCACGCCAAGTTCCTGAAGATAATCCAGATTGTTGATGATGCCCTGCAGGTCCCCACCGTGACGTAAATACATTGAATCACGATTCAGAGATGTTTCCTTCATCCCCTTAATCACATCGTTTTTCTTATCACCATTCGCAAAACGGTCAGGCATAATCAGGTATACAAAATCTTTATTTGTAACGCCCTGCGCTTTAACAACCTGTTCACGGGCTTTCAATTCGTAGCTGTAGCTTATCGGCTTGCTTCCTTCTCTCTTAAAGCTGATATTAAACTTCCCGGGCTTGGCAGAAGCCGAGATTTCCAGGTCAAGAAAAAGGTAATTATTGTTTTCTACTTTATGAACCTGCTTTAAAGAAACTCCGGGATAAGAAAGCTGGACTTCACGCTGGCTAATATTCTCACCGTGTACGATAAGCTGTAGAGCCGGATTATTCATTCCTGTCCACCAGAAAGCAGGTTCAATGCGTTCCAGAGGGGCTATTGCAGCAAAACCAGTTACGGTTATTAGAAAAGTAAAGACGACTATTAAGAGGTATTTTTTTTGTCGCATATGGTTATTGTAAGAAGAACACGAAAGTAGATTTTTATAAGGATATAACCCGCTAAATGACATTAAAAAGGTTGCCAATAAAGCATCTCATTGATGACTAAAAATCAAAAAGCCCCATCCGAATTTTCGGACGGGGCATTCTTATATTAATCTCCTTACTGATTGAACGTAAAACCGATGTAATACATGGCTCCCATTGCCGGGTTACCGTATGAAGTGATGTTATACTTATTTAAAATATTAGACCCGCCTAACTTTAGCATCGAATTTACTGAAGGAATTTTCAGGTTAATCTGAGCGTCAAGCGTTCCAAAGGAATCAACATCACCGGAAGCAAAAGAAGAAGTCCAGTAGAATGAATCTTGCCAGCGGTATGCCACATTGAAACCAAGATTTTTACCGATATTTTTATTCCCTATTCCTAAGTTATAACGGATTTTCGGAGTGTTAAAATCATTGATATAATTGGCAGGCAGATCTCCTATCTCATTATAAGAAACGTTACCGTTCAGATTGAACTGACCTATTACATAGTCTAAACCCAGAGCAGCGCCATAAGATGAAACTTCACCTTCAGCGTTTACAGGAACACCAAATTTGGTAAATGCTGTACCGTTCATCTGGTAAACTTCTACGGCAGTAATGAAATTCTTATACTGGTTATAGTAACCGTAGGCATCGATCAAAACATTCGGACCTAATAAACCCTTATATCCAAGTTCATAGGCTTGCACACTCTCAGGCTGAACGCCCTCTGGTGTAAATGTATACTGTTGTAATAACGCAGGGTTCGGAGCTCCGGCGGAGGCAGAAGCAAGGAAACTGCGATAACTTACATCAGTATAAGGTTTATTGCTAATCAGTTTAAACTTCCCTTCAACAAGTTCAGGAATTCCACCTATTAAGCGCGTCGAACCACCTCCTACCGAAAGATTTATATATTGATTTTGAGTGGTCGGATTACGATATCCGGTCTGATAGGAAAGACGAATATTATTATTTGGTGCTACTGTGAAAACACCTGTTACACGTGGAGTGAACCGGCCTTCAAAGTTGGTGCTTTTATCATAACGGCCAGCTACGGTTAACTTTAGTTTATCATTCAATACTTTTTTTCCTAAAGTTCCGAAAGCACCGTATTCGTTGATGTCAATTTCACGGCTAAGGTCATCAAATATGGTACCGCCCGAATTTAGGTCATAAACACGGTACGAAGCTCCTACCTGGAATTCCACCGCATTCTTAAATGCATTCGTGAAATTGTACATACCCTCATAGTGATATAGGTTGGTTTTATCATTGAACTTAGCTCCCAGTGCAGTCGGATCACTTATATTGGTGTTCATGATCTTATTCTTGGCATTCTCAAAAGCCGGAGTACCTGGTTCAAAACGACCCTGGTCAGCGGCCGCACGAGCGAAAGCGTGTGCTTGTTGATCCGGAGCGCCCGCTGCACGAGCACCCACGTAATTACCTACATACTGAGGAAACCAGGTAGTTGACACTTTTGATGTTTCATTGATGTAACTACCCAGGATAGAGGAGATGTACGAATCACCGGAACGCTCCTGAGTGGTATAACCTTTTAATGTGAAATCCTGACCTTTTAATTCTAATTTATATTGGCCAATACTAAAGTTACGAAGAGAATACCGGTCAGACCCGGTATATACCGACGTTCCGGAGCCCCAATTTGCCTGTGCAATAGCCTCAACAGTATTACTCAATTTGTAATGAAGCGAATTTGATGTCTTAAACGACTCAGTATCGTAATCAACCAAATAGTTTTCCATGTAGCCCGTTCTCGAAACAGCCTGATCAGGAATTAGCCCGGCCCGCAGCCCAATATTGAATGGAAGTACATTCTGAATGGCAGGTCTCAAAGCAGCAGGGAAATTGCCAAGAAAAGCACCAATCTGAGCCGGAGTGGCTGTAACCGGTAGTGTATTGATCATACCAATTATATTTGGAATTGCTCCGTTAGTTGCGGCAGCAATACCAGCGTTTGTAGCACTCTGTACAGAATTGGCCACATTGCGCATATTTGAATTTACCTCATCCCCATAAATGTTGATACCATCAAAATTAGGATCAGTGCTCCTATCGCCTGGTTTTACTGCCCGGCCAGTACGGTCAAAATTGGTTACATTTCCAGCACGCCAGTCTTGAGCCTGCAGGAAAGATATATTGGTTTTAAATGCCCATTTGTTGTTCCAGGCTTTTGCATAACGGAATGAGACATCTTCAAAACCCTGAGTGTTTTGCAAAGGATCGTCCACATGGTTAATACCTGATTTTACCTGGAAGCTGATTCCTTGATGAGTAAACGGGCTTTTAGATGTTAACAACATAGTACCATTGATACCACCGGCACCATATAAAGCAGAGGATGCTCCCGGCAATAATTCCACATTATCAAGGTCCAGTTCTGAGATACCTATAATGTTACCAACAGAGAAATTCAGTCCTGGAGCCTGATTATCCATCCCGTCAATCAATTGATTAAAACGCGTATTACCGTTAGAATTAAAACCCCGGGTATTAACTGATTTAAATGTTAAACTTTGGGCACTCATTTCAACACCTTTTAAGTTTGCCAAAGCGTCGTAAAAGGACGGCGCAGCCATTTCACGAATCGCTGCAATTCCCACACGTTCAATCGAAACCGGTGATTCCAGAATTTTTTCAGGGGTCCTTGAAGCTGCAATGACTACTTCCTGTCCCAGGATCGCCTGCGATTCCAACGCAATCATAAGATTTGATACAGATCCTGCGATGGAGCGCTCCACGCTTCTGTAACCTAAATAGCTTACTACAATTGTAAACGGGGTGGCTTCCGAAGTTGTAAATGTAAATCTCCCATTCTCGTTAGTAGATGTACCGACAGCCTTCCCTTTTACTGAGACCGCAACACCGGCCAGAGCTTCGTTTGTAGCCATGTCTGTTACAGTGCCCGAAACAGTAACGCCCTGAGCCAAGGCCATAGAACTGATTACCGCAACGAAAGCCAGTGTGCTGGCCAGACGGGTAAAAATTTTAAACATAGAATTAGAGTTTAGTAAGGGTTGATTAGTTTTGGTTAGTTGAGATAAACATAGTATTTATTTTGTTTTTATACAATTCCAAGCAATTTTTTTTATGCTTGCATAGCAATTTATCTGTGGCGAATTATCCATTGACGAACTGAGAGCGACAGCTTACTCTAATTGGGGGAAATACTATTTGGCTTAAGTATTAAAATTATTCATATTTATCGATAGAATGAATTTATTAAGTAATGAGAATCATTAAAGCAATCATCACATCAGTATCTGCTGTGGCAATGGTCATAGTTTTAAATTCGAAGATTGGAGACGTGCCTCCGTTAGGAAAATTTCTTGATCCGTTTCATGGTTTTTGGCAAAATGCTGAATCCAGAAATGTGGCACACGTAAAGGAATTCAAACTTGAAGGATTAAAAGGAACCGTAGAAATCAGGTTCGACGATCAGATGATTCCGCACATTTTCGCTGCGAATAATCACGATGTATTTTTTGCACAGGGATATATAACTGCTAAGGACCGCTTATGGCAACTGGATTTTCAGACCCGCTTTGCTTCGGGACGCCTATCTGAAGTTCTGGGGATTAAGGCTATCGACGTAGATAAATATCAGCGTCGAATGGGCATGGTTTACGGAGCTGAGAATATGATTAAAGGGATGCAAAAAGACCCTGAAATGCTGGGAGTGATGGAAGCATACGCGGCCGGCGTTAACGCTTATATCAAATCGCTGAAGCCTGAGGATTATCCGATCGAATTTAAAATCCTGAATTATAAGCCTGAGGAGTGGAAGGTAATAAATTCAGCATTTCTTCTAAAACTGATGTCAGCAACTCTATCTGGCGGCTCCAACGAGTTTTATATGAATAATGTATTGAATGAGTACGGCCCTGAAATTGTCAAAAATTTGTTTCCTGATTACCCTTTCCGTGAAGACCCAGTCATCCCGGCAGGAACAAAGTGGGATTTTACCCCCCTGGAACTCCCACAGCCTCCAGTCCTGCTTACAAATGCTGATGATCAAAACATCATAACTAAAGAAAAGATAGAAGGTATTGGTTCCAACAATTGGGCAGTATCAGGATCCAAATCTAGTACCGGTTTTCCTTTGCTGGCTAACGACCCCCATCTCGAACTTAGCCTGCCATCGATTTGGTACCAGATCCAGTTGGTAAGCAATGATGCAAATGTTTATGGTGTGTCTCTTCCGGGGGCTCCCGGAGTAGTTATCGGTTTTAATAAAGATATTGCCTGGGGGGTTACTAATGTCGACGCAGATGTATTAGACTGGTACCAAATTAGATTCAAAGACGATTCTAAGAACGAATACTGGTATAATAACTCCTGGAATAAAGTAAAAAAGCGCATTGAAAACATTGGAGTCAGAGGAGCAAAGACAGTTGTAGACACCGTTTACTATACTCACCACGGACCGGTTGTTTACCTCAAAGGACAAAAGCCAGCCAGCTATGCAAAGGCAAAAAACATCCCGGAGGGACATGCTTTACGCTGGGTAGCACATGATGAGTCAAATGATTTCAGAACGTTTTATATGCTCAATCGGAGCAAAAACTATAACGATTACCGCAAAGCAATCTCCTACTTCAGCGCCCCCGCACAAAACTTTATTTTTGCGAGTGCAGGAAACGATATCGCAATTACCCCGAATGGCTATTTTCCGTTAAAATACAGAAATCAGGGTAAGTTTATATTAGATGGCAGCTTGCCTGCAAACGACTGGCATGGCAGAATACCGGCAGAGCAAAATCCAACCATAAAAAACCCTACCCGTGGTTTTGTCAGTTCCGCAAACCAATCCTCAACAGATAAAACCTATCCCTACTATATTAATTGGGAATTCGCTCCTTATGAACGAGCCCACCGAATCAATAAGCGTTTAACAGCTATGAGCAAGGCTTCCATTGATAGTATGCGCAACTTGCAGAACGATAACTACAGTATACTTGCAGAAAATATACGATTAAAGCTTCTAGAAAATATAGACACAGAAAAATTGAATGCCTCCCAAAAGGAAGCTTATCAAATTGTTTCAGAGTGGAACAACTTCTATGATTCCGGGGAAATCGGGGCAAGCATATTTGAGATCTGGAGAAAAGTGCTGGAGAAAAACATCTGGGACGATGAATTTACTAAACCCAACAAGCCCATGCGATATCCATCCCGTGACCGGATGGTCCAAATGCTGCTTGAAGAACCGAACGCGCAATGGTTTGATAATCTGAATACCCCACAGAAGGAAACGATAAATGATATAGTTCAGTTAAGCTTTATTACAACCGTAGACAGTCTGGAAGATAAATATGGGCCTATCGATGACGAATGGAAATGGGGTAATGTAAAACATAGCCATGTTCCTCATCTGGCAAAAATTGCCGGCTTTGGCTCGAAGTTCATTAATAATGGTGGCTCCAAGTCATCGGTGAATGCCATGAGTGAAACCAACGGACCGTCATGGCGCATGATTGTAGCCCTCGGGAAAGAGGTCAAAGGCTATGGGGTGTTCCCGGGCGGTGAATCAGGAAACCCGGGCAGCTTCTATTATGACGATATGGTGGATACCTGGAGTAACGGAAAACTGAACGAACTACTTTATTTGAAATCAAAAACCGAAGCTTCTGACCGGGTTATTTCAACCTGGAAGATGAGTAAGTAGTTGGTTAGATGGTTGGTGTTTAGATAGTCGATATGCCGTGTCAAAAATAAACCGAGTTAGATGTCGGGAAACAAGGAGGAATATTAGCTTCTCACGTGAACGCCCTTACCTCAAAATATCAGAAAGCTGAGCAGTTTGGACTAACTTCACAAATCAGAAGATGCGTTGTTTCGGTGCCTTCGAACATTGCTGAAGGCTGGGACGAGAAACATCCTGAAGAGACGCTACATGTTCTATCCATTGCCAGAAGTTCTCTATTCGAGCTTGAAACACAACTATATATTTCAAAAGATTATTATTATCACAGAGGATCAACCAGTGATTTGCTTATTAAAAATTGAAAGTATTTGGCAAACTACTTATCGGCCTGAAGCGCTATTATTTATCGCAAACCAACACTTCCTAAACGATACCCAAACTATTCGCTAACCCTTGGGCAACTATAGCCTACCAACTAAAAACAACTAACCACTTAATTACCTAACTAACTAAAAACCTAACCAACTACATATGCTATTCCTTCTAATACTCATCATTTCACTTGTATTACAATTCTTTTTGCCCTGGTGGATAATCGCGCTTGTCGCATTCGGCCTTTCATTTTGGAAAGCTAAAAGCGCTGGCCGGACTTTTGGATCAGGCTTTTTGGCCATCCTCTTATTATGGATAATAATGGGTCTGATCCAATCTGTTCCCAATGAAAATCTATTAGCAAACCGGGTGGCAGAAATGCTGACCCTACCCGCTTCTTCTTTCGGTTGGCTCATCATCTTGCTGGTTACCGGACTAGTTGGTGGCCTTGTTGGAGGCGTATCGGCATTAGCCGGCTTCTATTGCCGGTTTGCTGCAAAAGATTCTCAAACAATCCAGATAACTAAACAGGACCTAAAGCATTAATAGCGTTAAATTCCTAATTGTATCTTTGCCCGGTGGTAGTAAATGACATTTTTTCTATTAAAAATTCCAGGCAGTTTGAAAGCCTTGCCTTAGAGGTTTTTAGGCTGCAAGCCAGAAATTGCCGGGTTTATCGGGATTTTCTCAGGAATCTAAGTATTGATCCTCATAAAATTACCCAATTAAAGAAGATACCCTATTTACCAATTGAATTCTTTAAATCTCATGAGATAATTTCCTCTACAGCTAAGCCCGATCTTATATTCACAAGTTCAGGTACTACTGGTATCTTACAAAGCAAGCATCCAGTGACTGATTTGCGCATTTATGAGAAAAGTTACCGCCTTGCCTTTGAACAGTTCTATGGTGATATCAGGGATTACGCCATTTTAGCTTTATTACCCTCCTATCTGGAAAGAGAGGGATCCTCGCTCATCTATATGGTCGACGACCTGATTCGAAAAAGCGGTCATGATCAGAGCGGGTATTTTTTATATAACCACGCCGATCTCGCAGACACTTTGAAAGATCTTAAAAAGCAGCACACACATACCCTGTTAATCGGTGTCACTTACGCCCTCCTTGATTTTGCAGAAAGTCACACCATTGAATTTCCGGAATTAATAGTAATGGAAACAGGCGGAATGAAAGGAAAACGCAGAGAGATGATTCGTCTTGAACTTCACGAATCATTATGCCAGGGTTTCGGGGTGCCTGGAGTACATTCAGAATATGGAATGACCGAACTCCTCTCCCAGGCTTATTCAAAAGGGGGTGGTATATTCCATTGCCCAGCATGGATGAAAGTGCTTATCCGGGATACAAATGACCCGCTGGATTTATTACAGGAAGGTAAGACGGGCGGAATTAATGTAATCGATCTTGCTAATATAAACTCCTGCTCCTTTATTGCAACCCAAGACCTTGGGAAACTTCATCCGGATGGCGGTTTTGAGGTACTGGGACGTTTTGATAATAGTGATATAAGAGGGTGCAATCTGCTTGTACAATAAAATTTGATTTTGCGCAAACAAACTGCATTTTTTCCTATTAGTACAATATTGTTTCATATTTTAAATACCCGTCTATTTCTTAGCCGCGCATTTCCAAGTTCCAAAATCCACTTAATTCTTAAACGTTCCTTTTTCGTTCATGCTACGGTCCAGCTACCCGGCAGATTAACCAAGTCGTCTATTTTTCGACCTGCATATGAAATCTATTAACCAAAAGGAGATATATTATGAAAACAAAAAAAGTACTACTACTTCTGGCGATTGTGTTGGTCACATTGCAGTCGACATCCTGCCAAAAGGAATCGCCGACACTCTTCTCTGCCAAACCTGACCAGGTACAGGAAACTTTTACAGTCGTCGCGACCGGTTTGCAAAATCCCCGTGGCTTAAAGTTCGGACCTGACGGTTTGTTGTATGTCGCGGAGGGTGGTCCCGGCGGAACCAATTCAACGGTAGGCCAATGTGAACAGGTACCCTTCCTTGGACCATATCTTGGGAGTCCTACTGGTGGTCGGATCTCCAAAATCAGCAGCTCTGGCGAAAGAACAACGGTTTCTGATCAGTTTCCCTCATCACAGGCAGCCGCCGATCCTTCCGTGAGTGGAGTTGGCGATATAGCCTTTTGCGGAAATGACCTCTACGCGCTTATAACCGGTGGCGGATGTTCACATGGAGTGCCGGAGAAAGTTAACGGTTTGTACAAGGTTAGTGCCTCCGGAGAGCCAAAGCTTATAGCTGATTTAAGTGCATGGGTAAAGAACAATCCTGTGGCAGCTCCGCCAGCGGATTTTCAACCCGATGGAGAATGGTACAGCATGATCTATGTGAACGGAAGCTTTTATGCTCTGGATGCAAATCACGGTGATTTCATTAAGATTACTACCAGTGGAAAGATTACCCGTATTGCTGACATCTCAGCTACCTATGGACATATTGTACCGACCGTGTTAGCTTATTGTGATAAATTCTATTTTGGAAACCTGAATATTTTTCCGATTGTTCAGGGAAGTTCCAGCGTGTACACTTCGAGTTTAAAAGGCGAGCTTGACGTGTTCAAGACAGGCTTTACCACCATCCTGGGGCTAGCCTTCGATAAGAAAAATCGCCTATATGTTTTAGAGAATACAACTAACAATCCTTTTCCTACTCCCGGAACAGGCAGGGTCATCCGCGTTGCCAATGGTAACAAAGAAACTATTACCGAAGGACTTGTACTTCCTACTGGAATAACGACCGGCCCTGATGGTCATTTGTATGTTTCAAATATTGGCTTTGGCCCGGTTTCTACTGAAGGAGGAGGCCAGATAGTGAAAATTGAAATTACTGATTAATCCTGAGTAAAAGGACAAAAAAAGCGACACCTTGAGAAATCAAGTGTCGCTTTTTTATATAACTACTGAAGATTAAACTCCCAACTTCCAGCCTTCCCTATACTCCCGCTTCACGAACTGGTTAGCTTCGTCAAAGTTTGTCACTTTCATATTAGGGCCATCCCATAATAACTTAATATATCTGCCAGGGTAAGCAAAGCCATTCCCTGAAGGTTTTCGGATGTCATAACCACGAATGGCCAGGTTACCCATCAATACAGTTTCAGTAAGTGGTCCCGCAATAGAGAAGTCAGAACTTAACTCCATCTTACCATAACCGGCAATTGCAGCTTCAACCCACTGGGTGTAATGGCCTTCCTCACCACCCGGAACCAATGGAATGGTTCTGGTTGTTTTCACCTCAGTAGTACGCGATAGTGGTAATAACTTTGGATCACGCCCATAAGTACTACACATCATCTTCCCTTTTGTACCAATAAAGAGAGCACCGTTACCGCCATCACCCATTTGTTCATTAGGTCCTAATTCTTCCGGCCGCTCCGGTTGAATACCACCATCCATCCAGTGAAGTTTTATTGGCTTTCCTCCGCTTGTTTTAGATGCAAAAGTCATGATAGCGTGTGAAGACGGTGGACAACTTTCAGGAAAGTATCCACGTTTAAATTCATCAACATACACACTGCCCACACTAGCTTCAACTTCGGTAGGATATCCAAGGCCTAAAACTCTGAATGGAGCTTCTACCAGATGACAGGCCATATCTCCAAGGGCACCGGTTCCATAATCCCACCAGCCACGCCAGTTAAACGGAACAAGTTTTTCTATATAGTCTTTCTGTGGTGCGGTTCCAAGCCAAAGGTTCCAGTCAAGGTTTGCCGGTACTTCTGCTTTCTGCTGCGGCCATTGAATACCTTGTGGCCACACCGGACGGTCAGTCCAGCAGTAAACCGTATGTACATCACCAATAACACCGGCATTATACCACTCCCTTAACTGTCTGACTCCATCCCCGGAAGCGCCCTGGTTACCCATCTGGGTCACCACTTTATATTTCTTCGCAGCTTCGGTCAGCACTCTTGCCTCATAAATATCATGAGTCAGCGGCTTCTGCACATACACATGCTTACCCATTTGCATCGCCGCTAAAGTGATAATGGCGTGGTTATGATCAGGAGTGGCCACGGAGACTGCATCAAAGTTTTTAGACTCTTTATCAAACAGTTCACGCCAATCCTTATAAAATTTAGCTTTCGGGAAATTCTTAACAGATGCAGCGGCCCGCTTTGTATCTACATCGCAAAGGTAAGCCACATCGCACTTACCACCTTTGTAGAAACTCGAAAGGTCGCTCTGCCCTTTGCCTCCGACACCTATGCCTGCCACTAAAAGGCGGTCACTTGGTGCAGTAAATCCTTTCCCACCCAGTACGTACCGGGGCACAATCATAAAACCAGCAGCGGCAATGGCAGCGGTTTTTACAAAGTCTCTTCTGCTTGTCTTGTTTTCAGGCATAATTTATTTTTTGACTGTGAAAAAACTAGCATGATCAATGTCGGTTACAAAATCACACTTTCTATTGTATTGAATCTTAAATTTATTGAAATCCTCTATCAGGTCGCCCAGGCTTTATCTCCTTTTTTGTAAGGGACATCTCCATCATATTTACCCGGGATGGCAACGTAACGTAGAGCCTTGGTGGCACCTATTTCTGAAGTAAAAAATCCCAGCAACGTAAGTTCTTTGATCATCCGGAAATAATGTGACGGCTGTTCAGGCTTTTTATCTTTCATATAAGCCTTTTGGGTAGCATCCGCCTTTGTGAATAACGCGGTCCTTTCAGCCGGGCTACATTCCATAAATGACTTGCCATGCTCTTTTTTGCACTGCTCATCTAATTTTTCCATGCCTTCACGAAAAATATCCTGGTCTGCTTTAGTGTAGCAATCACGAACCATGACGTTCATAAATTCACCGACCTTAGCCGCTTTAGCCCCTGGCGTACTCGTTGCCGGTAAAATGGTTTCTCCCATTTCATCTAACAAGGCTATTTGGTCTTTATTAAAAAAAGAACCTGTGCTTGCAGCCTTTTCGGTTGAAGGCGTACACCCTATTTCCAGAAAAAGATTCGCACCGAGAATGGTTCCGCCAAGCAGCCAGCTTACTTTTGTTATAGCTTCTCTTCTATCCATGATTTTTATTTCTGTTTATGCCAGAAGGCGTTTATACTAAACATTACCTTTTTTAAGCTCTCTCACTGCATGATCAACGGCCCTTGCAGTCATTGCCATATAGGTTAACGAAGGGTTCTGGCAGCCAGCCGAAGTCATCGCTGCGCCGTCAGTTACATACACGTTCAAGGCGTCCCACACCTGGTTGTTACCATTTAAAACTGAAGTTTTAGGATCTCTACCCATGCGTGCTGTACCCATCTCATGTATTCCCATTCCCATAGTATAGCCGGCATCGTAAGAGGTCACATTCTTCAGACCTGCCGCTTCCAGCATCTCCTTACCATCCTCCATCATATCTTTACGCATCTTCAGCTCGTTATCTTTAATCTCACAATCAATTGCGAGTACTGGCAATCCCCATTTATCCTTGCGGGTTTTATCCAGTGTGATCTTATTTTCATGGTAAGGCAGCGTCTCACCAAAGCCGGTAATACCCATTCTCCATTTCCCGGGTTCACAAAGGGCATCTTTGAACTCACCGCCGATGTTTAGTTCGGCAATTTCACGACCCCATCCGTCGCGGCTTGCACCACCCTGGTATCCAAAACCTCGAATGTAGTTTCGCTTTCGATCTCCGGCTATATTCTGGAATCTTGGAATATAAATACCGTTTGCTCTGCGGCCATAATAATATTTATCGTCGTAGCCCTCTGCCTCTCCGGAAGCTCCTGCCCTGAAATGATGGTCAATCAGGTTATGTCCTAATTCTCCACTGCTGCTTCCCAATCCTCCTTCCCATACATCGGTAGCAGAGTTCATCAACACCCAGGCAGAATTTAACGCTGAAGCACATACGAAAACCACTTTTGCATGGTATTCATAAGTCTTATTAGTCTCCGCATCAATAATTTCTACGCCGGTAGCTTTTTTTGTGTTCTTATCGTAGAGTATCCGGGTGACGATAGAGAAAGGCCGCAAGGTGAGATTGCCTGTAGCTACGGCTGCCGGCAAAGTAGACGATTGTGTGCTGAAATATCCCCCGAATGGACAGCCTAACCAGCATTTATTTCGGTATTGGCAATTGGTCCGTCCCGGTAAAGGCTCCGTAATGTTGGCTACACGGCCCATGATCATGTGACGGTGACCTTTATAATGTGCTTTAATACGTGCAGCAACGTCCTTTTCAACTACGTTCATATCCATGGCCTTTTGGTACTCACCATCAGGCAACTGGGGCAATCCATCCCGTGAGCCACTGATCCCAGCAAACTTCTCTACGTAGCTGTACCAAGGCGCAAGATCATCATATCGGATGGGCCAGTCAACAGCAATTCCGTCTTTCAGATTAGCCTCAAAATCCATCGGGCTTAAACGATAACTTTGACGGCCCCACATTAATGAACGCCCTCCAACCTGGTATCCACGAAACCAGTCAAATCGCTTTATCTCGGTATAAGGGTTATCTTTCTCTACAGCCCAAAAGTCAAGGTTAGTTTCATTAAGAGGATAGTCACGTTTCAACACAGGGTAGTTTTCAATCATCTCCTGAGTACGACCCCCTCTGTGGGGAAATTCCCAGGGATGCTTATTTGCATTGACATAATCTTTGATATGCTCAATGTTCCGTCCCCGTTCAAGCATAATAGTCTTTAGCCCCTTTTCGGTCAATTCCTTCGCAGCCCATCCTCCGCTAATTCCTGAACCTATTACAATTGCATCATATGTGTTATCAGCCATGTTATATTTATTTTGGTTGGTGATATATACTATTTATGTTCTAATTATTTTCAAATCCTACTAACCTTCAGACTTTATAATTTCCAGTTATAATTTACAAAAAACAAATTATTTAAATTTCTGAAATCACTTTGTCACTAACATTATGTTCTGGCTTAACCACCTCCTCATTCTTGAAGAAGATCACAAATAAAATCGTTACAACTGCAGCGATCCCGGCAGGAATCAACCATATAGATTGCCAGTCATTTTCTGTCGATGAAAGCTTATACGCGTCTGTAACCAGCCCGGCCACCCAAAAACCGATAAGCATACCAACGCCATACGTAGCCAGCGTAATCAATCCCTGAGCAGCGCTTTTAAACTTCTCTCCTGCTTTTGAGTTCGTATAGATCTGGCCGGACACAAAGAAGAAATCATAACATACGCCATGGAGTGCTATACCCAAAATCAGCATAAACGTGAGGTCACTTGCGTTGCCATACGCGAACAGGGCGTAACGTACTACCCAGGCTAGCATACCTACCAGAATAGTAATTTTAACCCCGAACCGTTTAAAGAATATCGGCAGTAGAAGCATAAATAATACTTCTGAAATCTGGCCAATGGTCATCTTACCGGTCGGATTCTCCAGTCCTATTGATGACAGGAAAGGATTCGCATTTTGGTAATAAAACGCCAGCGGGATACAAATCAGGATAGACGATAAAAAGAATATAAGGAAATTTCTGCTTTTCAACAACTTCAAAGCATCTAATCCAAGCAGATCCGAGACAGTTACTTTGTCACTTCTACTGGCCTTAGGCGGAGTTGCCGGAAGCATGAAACTGAATAATCCTAAAACCAGGGACGCAATGCTCGCCATTAAGAATGTGTTTCTCAATAATCCATCAGCAATACCGTCGGCAGAATCCCAGTGAAATAAGAAGCTGATCAATAATCCAGCTACAATCCATCCTATAGTTCCCCAAACCCGGATGGTCGAGAATTCCTTTTCCGGATCTTTCATCTGGTTAAACGACACTGAATTGACCAGGGCGAGCGTCGGCATATACATGATCATATAACCCAGCACGAAAGGATAAAAGCCCGCGAAATCAGTGCTTTGAAACATCAGGTACATTAGTACCGCACCCACCAGGTGTAAAATACCCAGAATCTTTTCTGCATTGAAATACCTGTCGGCAATTAAGCCAATAATAAAGGGAGCGATAATAGCTCCAAATGATTGGGTCGAAAAGGCAGCAGCAATCTGCGACCCTGAGGCCTCAAGATTATTTCCTAAAAAAGTTCCCAGCGTTACAAACCAGGCTCCCCAAATAAAAAATTCAAGGAACATCATTACAGAAAGTTTAATACGAATTGTAGAATTCATCATTTATAGTTGTTGAAGTTTAATTCTAAGAGAATTTGCATGATTTTCAAAGCGGAAGAGAGGCTTTGAAGTGAACAAAAGATTATCGTATGTGTTGTCGATACACTTGTAATGCCGGCTTTTAGAAGAAATTTCTAAGTAAATACGCGATTCCATTACTATTGGTTAGTTTAGTGGCTACTATAAAGTGCTATAGTAGTAATAAATAAATGTATATTTTTATTTTTAAAAAACATCACTATCCATCTTAATCTTAAACTTTTTACATGAACAGAAAATTACGCATGGGAATGGTAGGCGGAGGCAAGGACGCTTTCATTGGCGCCGTTCACCGAATTGCCGCCAATATGGATGGGCTTATTGAACTTGTTTGCGGAGCCTTAAGTATCAACCCCGAAATCGCTGAGGAAAGCGGCAAAATGTTATTCCTTCCTCCCGACAGGATCTACAAGACCTTCGAAGAGATGATTGAAAAAGAGAGTCTTCTACCTGAGGGTGAACGAATGGACTTCTTAACAGTTGTCACCCCTAACTTTGCGCATTTCGCTCCGGCGATGATGGCCCTTGAAAATGGCTTTCATGTGGTGGTTGAAAAGCCTATGACCTTTTCGTTTGATGAAGCTAAGCAGTTAAAAGCCAAGGTGGAAGAAACTGGATTACTTTTATTATTAACTCATGTTTATTCGGGTTACCCGATGGTGAAACAAGCGAAACAAATGATCAGCGATGGAGCAATAGGAAAAGTTCGCAAGGTATATGTAGAGTATCCGCAGGGCTGGCTTAGCAGACTTTCTGAACGTGAAGGGAATGCCGGTGCAGCCTGGCGTACTGATCCGGGAAAATCCGGGAAATCCGGAAGCATGGGTGATATTGGTACTCATGCAGCTCACCTCGCTGAATATGTTACCGGCCAAAAGATTACCAGGCTATGTGCCGATCTGAACATTGTAGTGGACGGTCGGATGCTGGACGATGATGGAAGCGTTTTGTTACACTTTGATGAGGGCGCAACCGGCGTATTAATGGCTTCGCAGGTAGCAGCAGGTGAAGAAAACGCATTAAGATTGCGGATTTACGGGGAAAACGGCGGCCTTGATTGGCGGCAGGAAGAACCGAATACTTTGCTGGTTAAGTGGCTGGACCGGCCCACTGAGATTTTAAGGACCGGTGTCGGTTACGCTGACAGGCTTTCGTCGAACGCGATCCAAAATTCGCGCACACCGGGCGGACATCCTGAGGGTTTCCTGGAGGCATTCGGAAATCTGTACCGCAATTTTGCATTAACGTTAACCGCCCGCATGGATGGAACGGAGCCATCCAAGGAAGCCCTTGATTTTCCTTCTGTAGATGATGGTGTAAGAGGCATGGCTTTTATAGATAACGTAGTACGCAGCGCCCAAAGCAGTGAAAAATGGACAAACTATGAAGTCTAGATAATCTAGATAATTAAAACTTATGAATTAAGAATTATGAATGGGAAGTAACTCCTGCTTAGTCCTTAATTTTTGCAGACTGCTGAAAGCTGATGGCTAACAGCTTAAACCTAATACCTAAAAATGACAACAATAAAAGGACCCGCTATATTTCTTGCTCAATTTATTGGTGAGGAGGCCCCGTTTAATTCGTTAAAATCAATCTGTCAGTGGGCTAAGAGCATTGGCTTTGAGGGAGTGCAGATACCCACCCTGGACAGTCGCTTCATTGACCTTCAAAAGGCGGCGGAAAGCAAAACCTATGCGGATGAGATCAAAGGGGTCGTTAACGAGTGTGGATTGCAGATTACGGAGCTTTCGACCCATTTACAGGGCCAACTGGTAGCGGTAAACCCTGCATTCGATACATTATTTGACGCTTTTGCACCGGCCAATTTAAGAGGGAATCCTGCCGGTCGGACCGAGTGGGCGGTACAACAATTAAAATACGGGGCACTTGCTTCCAAAAACCTGGGACTGACCGCCCACGCCACTTTCAGCGGCTCATTGCTATGGCACACCTTTCATCCATGGCCACAACGCCCGGAAGGCCTGGTCGAAGACGGTTTTAAAGAGCTCGCAAGACGCTGGCTTCCTATTCTGAATTATTTTGATGAGCAGGGAGTTGACGTGTGTTATGAAATACATCCGGGAGAGGATCTTTTCGATGGTATCACCTATGAAATGTTTCTGGAGAAGGTGAATCATCACGCCCGTGCCTGCCTGCTTTATGATCCATCGCACTTTGTGCTCCAATGCCTTGACTATATTGAATACATTGATCTCTACCACGAGCGGATCAAAGCTTTCCATGTAAAGGATGCCGAGTTCAATTCCACTGGCCGGCAGGGAACTTTCGGTGGCTACCAGAACTGGGCAGACCGTGCCGGGCGCTACAGGTCACCGGGTGACGGGCAAGTAGACTTTAAGAAGATATTCAGTAAATTGACTCAGTATGATTTTAAAGGCTGGGCCGTTATGGAATGGGAATGTTGTATCAAGCATCCTGAAGATGGAGCCCGTGAAGGCGCTCAGTTCATAAAGAACAACATCATCAGGGTAACCGAACGCGCATTTGACGATTTCGCCGGAACAGCGCCTAATGAAGAACTTAACAGAAAGATCTTAGGAATTTAATTACATCACTTAAACTTGTCCAAGATGAAAAAATTATTGATCGTATTAGCTTTATCAGCAACAATCATGGCCTGTAATAGCGGCGGTAAAAGCGAAGTTGCCGATGATACAACTGAAGCCGGAGAAAACCCCAGCGCAGCCGCCCAGCAATCCAGTGTAGATACAAATGTCACCAAGATTGGAACTGATGCCTCGCCCGCGGATACTTCAGAAAAAGACAGCATTAAATAGCTGTGAGCAATCAGCTGTCAGCTTAAGCTTAGTTATTAGGTGACAGGTAGTATGACCTGATCAAACCTGCTACTAATACTAACTACTATCTACTAACTACTATCTACTAACTACTAACTACTAACTACTAACTACTAACTACTAAACTAAATACAATGCGTAAAACTTTATTCATCCTTTCGATTGCCGCCCTTGCATTAGGTTGTGGCAGCGTTAAAAGTACTGACCCTATGAGCAAATCATCCGACAATTCAAATGAGGGCTTCGTTCCTTTGTTTGACGGGAAATCATTAGATAACTGGCATACCTATGGCCAGGCAACCGCAGGTTCTGCGTGGAAGTTTGAAAACGGTGCAATTTACCTGGATGCTGACAACAAAGTAGACGGAAAAATCCAGGGTGGTGGAGATCTGGTAACCAATGAAGAGTTTGATAATTTCCATCTAAAACTTGAATGGAAAATTTCCCCGAAAGGCAACAGCGGTATCATCTTCTATGTGCATGAAGATACCACGCAGTTTAAAAGCACTTATAACACCGGCCCTGAAATGCAGGTTCTGGACAATGACGGACATGCTGATGCAAAAATCCACAAGCATCGTGCAGGCGACCTTTACGACCTTATAGCAAGCAGCAGTGAGCCTGTTAAACCAGTAGGCGAATGGAACCTGGCAGAAATCATTTCAAATAACGGAAAATTAACTTTCAAGCTTAACGGAACAGAAATAGTCTCAACGACGCTATGGGATGATAATTGGCGGACAATGCTGGCGGGAAGCAAATTTGCCACGATGAATGGTTTCGGCACCTACAAATCGGGGAAAATAGCTTTACAGGATCACGGCGATAAAGTATGGTATCGCAACATTGTGATCAAGAAGCTGTAGTTATTATCCCTATAAAAAAGCTGTTCACCTCGAACAGCTTTTTTAGTTTATTCCATTTTTATAGAGCCAATCTTAACATCAACCGCGGCTCATTAAAGTTAGCTTAGCAGATTACCAGCGAAAGGAATTTACCAAAAAGGCATATCTTCAGTCCATCCAATAAAGAATGAAAACATGAAATGAATAAAGGGAGCCGACAAAAAGCTTAACAATATGTAACCAGTTGTTCTGCGTAAATTCAATTTAAATGCTACAGGCGGAAGCAATACCGTTATCAACATGGGTATCGGATAATAAATCCACCAGGGCAACCCATAATTCGCGCCGTATTTCCCAAACAGCATTCCAAACACGACTACAACGAGCCCTAAAAGAAATATCTTTCGCTGCCTGGTCCTAAATATTTCTTTAGGTACGATAAGTTTGAGAATAAAATAAAAGATGGCAAATGAAGCTGTGATCATTAACCGGAAAATGCCAATCGTTATCCATTTATAGATTTTCTAATGCACTAAGGCATCTAGAGTTCGTTCATATTAATTAGTTACCCACAAAAGATAAATTAAAAGCCCGCTCGACAGACTGCTTCCATTTTATCGAGTGCGCTTTTGCAACGTTTCCTCAGACCTTATTTTTTGCTTTCTTTTTCTTTTCCTTTTCCAGAGTTTCCTTAACCCTAAACCTGACGATTCTTTCAATCAGTTCCAACGGCATTGGCTGGTTGAGTGGAAATTGCACCGAACCCTTACCTGTTTTATAGCCAGAAAGTTCTTCTTTGAAAGCTTCACCTCCCGTTGGTGCAGGGTAAAATCCAATATGATTTTTAAAGCCTGCAAAATGTACGAGGTTTGCTCGGTTAAGAGTGAAGGTCGGAATAGCATAACTGATCGTCTCCTCCGCTTCGGGACACGCCTCCCCGATGGTCGTTCTCACAGTTTGTAAAATATGCTGCACCTCACCCGGAAAACCGGAGATATACTCGTCAATGCTCTTAGGTTTCGTTGAGTCCATATGCCTTTTATTTTCAGTTAAATTTTTGTCCAGCCAGCTTCCAAATACCGACCCCGAACGTGATTTCCCCGTTTTCAACCATCATTCTACTTCTATTAATCCGTTAGCTTTCAGAGCTGCCTGCTCGTCGCCGGTGATATAAGCGAAAATCTTGAATCCTTCGTCCTTTGTTTGCAGAAAGTAAGTGACATCAAATTCAATGTTCCCCTTTAAACTATCTGTTCTGATAAAAGCGGAACTCCAAATGGACCTTCACCATCGCATGGTACTCGTCGAGCACTGTAATATTCTTTAAAATGATATCCATTGATGCAATTCCAATGCTTTTGTAAAAAGCATAGCCCTGTGGAATCGCAGTCCTAAATTGTTCGTCATTCTTTCCACAAATAACTCCCAAAGGACTTGACTCAACGAAGCATTCAGAAAAGCAAGCTGCCGTTTCTTCAGCATCCACGAGATCTTCTTCCAAAAACTTATTAAACCTTTCAGCATAACGGTCAAAGAAGTTGTCAATTCGCTCTTTTACCTCCATAATTTCTAAAAGTTTGTTGTGCTATCTGAGAAATGCCGCATAGGATTTATTTTTTCTCCTGAATTTACACAATTAAACAATGAATTTCGATGATAGCAAACTCTAGAACCAGCTTTTTCTGAATCGTTATCCCGCCTTTCATAGCTTAATAATGTCACTCCGCTTTGTGATCCTTTCGCTTCGATCAATTTCAAAATTAATTCTTCCCTCGATATCTTTGAAAAGCGGCTTTCCACTTCCCAGGATAACCGGATGGCCACCCAGCCTTTATATGCCCACAAGATCGAGGTTGACGAAAGTTGTAATAAGCGTTGCGCCGCCGTAAAGCCAGATATCTTTCCGGGGCTGGTGCCTGATTTGTTGTACTCTTTCTATAAAATCCGAATTGATAAAAATTGATGTTCCATCATCCTGGTGCCGGGTTATGGAGAAGACAAATTTTGTTTTGCTGTGAATCGAATCAAAAATGGAGTTCAATATTGAATCTGCATCATTATAAGGCCTAGACTGACCACGAAGCTCATAACTTATGCGCCCATAAAATATGGTGTTAACTCCGTAAAGAAAATCAGCGAAGGAGCTATCCAAACCCGGATCCTCAGCATAATACATCAGTCTATTTCTCCAATCGGACTTTCAATAAATCCATCAGGGTTACCGCAAGGTCTATCAAAATATTTCGCATCGCTACAGGAATGTAATTTCAACTTTTATATAATCTCTGTTAATTTCAGACATTAAATCACCAAACAATCAGGCGGAGCGTTGTTATAATGTTTAAATCAGAGTGACTGAATCCACTCAATCTTAGTATTTAAACATCTTAAAACATAACTATGCTTGCAGCCAATACCCTGACCTCCCATCAAAAACCAATTGCACAGGCAGGCCTGGTTGCAAAAGGAATTGTCTATTGTCTGTTAGGATTGCTGTGCTTCATGGCAGCTTTTAATATAAACGGGCAATCTGCAAGCAAAGCGGATAAAGCCGGGGTCTTCGATTTTGTCTACCAACAACCCGGCGGCAAAGTGATGCTCGGAATTATTGCACTTGGATTATTGAGCTATGCCATATGGCGCGGAATTCAAACCTTCGGAGATACCGAACACAAAGGCGGTGATGTTAAGGGGATTGTTTCGCGAGCGCGCTACCTGTTCAGTGGCCTTGTTTACGGATCACTTGCCATATATGCCATAAAAATTTTATTGTCAAACCCAACGTCGTCCGGCGACAACAAGCAAAATATCGCACGTGAACTTATGAGTAAGCCCTTTGGACAATGGTTAGTTGGTATTGCGGCGGCCATCCTGCTGGGTGTTGGTATATACCAGATCTATTACGGCCTTTCAGAAAAGTATAGAAAGCACGTAACCAAAGCCAGCCGAAGCAGTAACCAAAAACTATTGTTAATGGCCGGAAAGGTTGGCTACGCAGCGCGAGGTAGTGTGTGGCTGTTAATAGCATGGCTGTTTGGAAAAGCTGCACTACATTCAAATTCTGCCGAAGCCGGCGATAGCTCCAAAGCACTAAGTTTCTTAGAACATATTTCTTATGGCTCGTACCTGCTGGGAGCCGTGGGAGTCGGTCTCATCAGCTACGGGATATTTAATTTTATTCGAGCTAAATATGAGCGTTTCAACAGGTAGATCTGAATTCTCGCGGACATAAAATCCGACAGTAGCATCGCTTTATTTCCCTGAAAATGCAAAAATACATTAACCTGGTATTCTTAGGAAAGGCTAAGTTTGGAATGGGATAATACTAGATAATACTATAGGTAGACTATAAGTTCTACAATGTGAATGCGGCAATGAACTCTTCCGGACTGCTGGCCTTAAAGAAGAGCAGAAATGTAAAAGCCGTCCGGATGATTGATCCGGACGGCTTTTCGGTATTTTGGTTATTTAAGCAGTATGTTTTTGACGTACTTACTGCTTTTGGTGATACTTTCATACGGATCTATAGCAAAATTTTCCTGTTCAACAAAATAATGCTGAACACCGGATAACTTAGCTTTTGCAAATATCTTTCGGTAATCTATACTCCCACTTCCTATTTCAGTGTTTAGTTTATTGTTGGCTTTATCCATGTCTTTCACATGCCATAACTTGAACCTTCCGGGGTGTTTTGCAAATAAATCGACAGGATCATTACCACTTCGAACTACCCAGTAAAGGTCCATTTCAAAATCAACCAGTGCCTTATCAGTTTCCTTCAGTAAAATATCGTAGGGCTTGACGCCGTCCAACTCTTTAAATTCGAAATCATGGTTATGGTAAGCAAGCTGCAAATTTGATGCTTTACACAGCTCAGCTGCGACGTTTAATTTTTCCGCCAGCTTTTTATAATCATCGGCGCTTTGTCGCATGTCTTCGGCTAAGTAAGGAATCACAAAATGCTGCTGATTTGAAGCCGCTGAGCCCTCTATCATATACTTCAGCTCATCATCTCCTTTGCCATATAAAAAAGCATTAGGGTTGTAATGACCACTGGTAGTAGTAAGCCCATTTGATTTTAACAGATCAAGAAACTCTTTAGGGCTTAGTCCGAAGAACTGGTTCTTTTCATCAAAACCATAAGTTTCCACATCTTTATAACCGGCTGCCGCCACTTTGGCGATAACGCCTTTCACATCTTTGCCGATATACTCGCGTAAGCTGTATAGCTGTAGTCCAACCACCTTGTCTTTCATCAGAAAAACCGATGGATTGATGACCAGACCGGTGGCTAATAATCCGGCTTGCTGAATAAAAGTGCGCCTGTTGCTCATTGTTTTCTCTTTTTAATTATTGAAAATACGGATAAACTATCCTAAAACAAAAATCGGGCTATAATATGCTGCTTTTTTTATTTTACGATGAGTAAGAAATAATTCTTCTTTCCCTTTTGAACAACAAGGTATTTACTGCTAATCAGATCGTCTGAATTGAACAGCTTAGTTGCGTCGGTAATTTTCTCTTTATTGATTGAAACTCCGCCTCCCTGAATCATCTTCCTGGCCTCACCCTTCGAAGGGAATACATTTGTTTTCTCTGCCAGCAGATCGGCGGCATTAATTCCTTCAATTAATTCCTCGCGGGAGATGTTACACTTCGGAATTCCATCGAAAACGTCCAATACCGCATCATGAGCCAGACCTGACAAAAACTCCAGGGACCCATTGCCGAAAAGAAAGTCGGAGGTTTTTAATGCAGTGTCGAGAGCTTCCGCAGAGTGGGTACGAATGGTAATGTCTTTAGCCAGCGCTTTTTGAAGTGTCCGAAGATGAGGAGCGGCATCATGTTCAAGTTCTAATCCTTCAATTTCCGCGCGTGTTTTCAGAGTAAATATTCTGATCCAGCTTTTAGCGTCGTCATCACTGGCATTGAGCCAGAACTGGTAGAATTTATAAGGAGATGTCCTGGCAGGATCAAGCCAAACCGCGCCACTTTCGGTTTTACCGAATTTAGTGCCGTCAGCTTTCTTAATCAGCTGTGTAGTAATTGCGAACGCCGAACCGCTGCCTTTACGGCGGATCAGTTCAGTACCGGTAACTATATTTCCCCACTGGTCTGACCCACCCATTTGAATCTGGCAGTTCTTCTCCTTCCACAGGTAATAAAAATCATAACCTTGTACCAGCTGGTAGCTGAATTCGGTAAAGGACATGCCTGTTTCGCCTTCCAGTCGCTTACGCACAGAGTCCTTAGCCATCATATAATTAACGGTGATGTGCTTTCCTACATCACGAATGAAATCCAGGAAACTGAAATTCTTAAACCAATCGAAATTATTCACCATTTCGGCGCTGTTTGCTCCGCAATTAAAGTCAAGAAACTTTTTCAATTGCTCCTCAAGACTTAGTACATTATGATTCAACGTCTCTTCTGAAAGAAGATTCCTTTCCGCCGACTTTCCGGAGGGATCGCCAACCATACCAGTGGCGCCACCAACAAGCGCATAGGGTTTATGACCAGCCCGCTGGAAGTGGATTAGTGTCATGATCTGTGTTAAATGCCCTACATGTAAAGAATCTGCGGTTGGGTCAAAGCCAATATAACCGGAAGTCATTTTCTTCATCAGTTCTTCTTCAGTTCCGGGCATTATATCGTGCAGCATACCCCGCCACCGTAATTCTTCTACAAAATTCATTTGTTAGTATTTTAATTCAGGAATGCAAAGATATAAGAATTGATAAAATGAAGCGGGAGGCGCTGAATAGTTATTGGCAGCAGCCTGAATTAAGGAAGCTTTGCGGACACCTTATTCAGGCAATCACCTTGTTCCACGCTTTAAAATCCTCCATTCCCTGCAAATAGGAATCATGGCCCAGTACTTTCTCTAGTTTAAAGTCATTCCGGATAGCCTGATTCGGGATATTGCCGGCGAGCCATTGATCGCAAAATTGATCTATCGCCGCAATTTCTTCATTCTCTATGGCATCAAAATTAAGTTTCTTAAGGAATGTAAATTCATCAATATCCAGCCCCTCAGGAACATCCCATATGGGCAGGCCGCTAACATTAATCAGCCTCGGACGGAGCTGTGGGTTTAAACGAATAAAGTTTTCATTCCTTACGGGCAGTTCGGGATAGAGCATGGTGTATGCCACAAAAGTGGCAAAATCAGGGGGATCATTGACGATACTCATAGCCATCTTTTTAACATCATTGATTAAACCCGGATTCTCTTTTTTCGCCTTTAGTTCATTATATCTGAAGGGGTAAACTCCGGTAGCCGGAAATAAGGTGCCGCCTGATCCTATCGACAGAATCTGAATATCTTTGGCATTGTGCCCATTTGTCCAGGCTTCTGTAATGCCAATAAGCACTGGGTTGTTATTCCCGGTGATGGCGCCGTCCCAAAAATACCGGTCGATACCAGCGATCTTAAAAGCAGCCGGGGTATTAAAGAAATTGACCGGAGCTGTACTGGAGGCATGGATTGCTTGCAGGATCGTTAGTTCATCAGGTACGGGAATTTCTTTACCATCCGGAAAAACACGTCTTTCAATTACCGACGTCAAAGCCTGGCTCTGGTGATTGGAGCGGAACAATTCGGCGCGATTGCGATAATAATCATAGCTGACTAACAGGAAGTGTGTTGGATGTTTGGGATTGATATAATCGGGAAGATGATGAAGAAGGATATGGCTTACTTTGGGAAGAATCTCTTGCAGAGCGCTTATCTTCCGGTTTGTCGCATACTTAGGGCCGATGTTGACCAGCCTGCTTAGGGAGTTGAGCAAACTTCGCTCCCATATAGTCAATTTAGAAAAGATGCTTTTTCGAAGTTGCTCTGAATAAAATATTTTCTCGATCTCAGAGAGCCGGTAATTCTCGGCCATCGCAGCAGCAACCAGGCTGCCACCGCTATTCGCGGTAACGAGGTCGAAATAATTTAATACTTCATGTCCAGTCGGGTCGTTATTACCGAATGTATCGCTGAAAAGCCTTCGCAGACATTTTACCTGAATTAAGGACCAACTTCCTCCTCCATCCAGAGAGAGTATCCGGTATTTACCCATACGGTTAATTTAAGGTTAACATTCTAATTTGCCTTAATATTTTTGCAGATGTTGGTTTATGGCATTAAGATTTAGCAATTCGCCAGATATATTGAAAAGGTGGTAATAATTTTCGATTTCAATCCTGTAATTTTATACTATCTTAAGCGAAATAACGGGCTTATAGTGAGAGCAAAAGCATTATATTTTTATCCGGATCAGAAGCATGAACTTCCTGTCGCATTTTTATTTCGATCGTGAGACCCCAAACCCGGAGCTTGTGCTGGGTTGTGTACTGCCCGACCTGGTGAAGAATGCGAACAAATCATGGAACATCCATCCGGAAAAAAAAGGTCACTTATTTAAAGACTCTTATAAACTTACATCGATTTTAACCGGATGGCAGCGGCACCTGGATGTCGACCGATACTTCCACTCATCTGATTTTTTTATTGAACATACCCAGGCTATCCGGAAAGTAATAGCACCCATATTAATAGATTCGGAAGTTAGGCCTTCCTTTTTGGCTCATATCTCGCTGGAACTCATGCTGGATAGCATCCTGCTTAATTTGAAAAAGATCAACGCGCACCACTTTTACGATCAGTTGGCCAGGGTCGAGCGTGAATCCGTAAAGCTCTTTTTGGAGCTTAACAAGGTTACCGATACGAAAAAGTTTTTTCGGTTCTTCGACCAGTTTCTGGAAGTAAACTACCTGCATAGCTACAGCGATTCGGAAAACCTGATCTACGCATTGAACAGGATCTGTATGCGCCTTTGGAGTGATCCACTAAGTAATGACCAAAAACTCCGGCTAAGTGTTGTTTTGCTGGACTACCAGAAAAACCTGGAGGACTGCTATATGGGTATTTTTGACGATCTGGAAGGAAGGCTGGATTAGCTCCGCGTGCTTCTCGGACCAACGCTGTGCGAAGTGAAGCTAACTTCTAAATCCTCTTTATTTATCAGATCTATTGGTCTTAGGAAATTTTGAATTCCCATCTAACAAATTTATTTTATTGCTAAGTCGCTGACTTCAACGGTATCCTGATTTCGTTCGGTTAGAACGTTTTGCCGGTAGAAATTGATCGGCGAGACCGGTAAGCGTTTCATCGGAACGCTTTGTGAAATCCATTTTCAGCATACCCATACTATAAAGCCTGCCGAGGGCACGCTGTATATTATCCATATAATATTTCTACCAACCGAATGTACCTGCTGAACACGCTATGACCGATAATCAGACGTGAACATACAGTCTCCTAAAGTTTAGCATCTATATTTTATCATTTGCAGGGCCAAATCATTAGTTATACTGGCTCTTAGAATCAGAATTCCTATCTTCGTTTCATGTCAGTTTCGGAAATTAAAGAGCGCATGGATGAGCTTGTAAAGGAGCTTAATCATCACAATTATAGTTACTATGTACTGGCGCAGCCTTTAATATCAGATTATGAATTTGATAAAAAGCTGGAAGAACTTGGTGAACTGGAGAAACAACATCCAGAGTTTCAAGACCCCGATTCGCCTACCCAAAAAGTGGGTGGAGACATCACTAAGGTATTCGAAACGGTGAAACATAAATGGCCGATGCTTTCGCTGGGGAATACCTATAATGAACAGGATTTAAAGGATTTTGATGACCGGATCCGAAAGGCGATTGGTGACAACTTCGAATATGTTTGTGAACTTAAATTTGACGGACTTTCACTAAGTCTTACCTACCAGGACGGCAAACTGGTGCGGGCTGTAACGCGTGGCGATGGCACCCAGGGTGACGACGTCACGACCAACGCCCGTACGATCCATACCATACCAAGGCGACTCCGGGGAAGTGACTATCCCGAAGAATTTGAAATTCGCGGTGAGGTTTTTATGCATCGACCTGCCTTTGACAGGCTGAACAAGGAGCGGCTGGAAAACAATGAGGTTCCTTACGCCAACCCACGGAATTTCGCCTCAGGCACACTAAAGATGCAAGATTCTGCAGAGGTTGCCCGGCGTCCTCTGGACTGCTTCATGTACTTTCTATATACAGACAAAAAGCTCTACAACTCGCATTGGGAGAGCCTGGAGTATGTCACCAGGATGGGTTTCCAGGTTTGCGAATACAACAAACTATGCGGAACTATAGATGAGGTGTTGGCTTTTATTCACGAATGGGAGAAAAAACGCTTTGACCTGAGCTACGATATTGATGGTATAGTGATTAAAGTAAACAGTTATGCCCAGCAGCAGGAACTTGGCTTTACCGCTAAATCACCACGATGGGCTATTGCCTATAAATACAAAGCCCAGGAAGTTGAGACTGTTCTGGAGCAGGTAACCTACCAGGTAGGCCGCACGGGTGCCGTTACCCCGGTAGCGAACTTAAAGCCGGTATTACTTGCCGGAACTATCGTAAAACGCGCCACCTTGCATAATGCCAACGAGATTAAGCGACTGGACCTCCATCTAAACGATACGGTGCTTGTTGAAAAGGGCGGTGAAATAATTCCAAAGATTATCGCAGTAAATACCGAAAAGCGAAAGCCGGATGCCACAAAAGTCGTTTATCCTGATACCTGCCCCGAATGCGGGAGCAACCTGATCCGGCAGGAAGGCGAAGCGGTTCATTACTGCCCAAATGATGAAGGCTGTCCGCCACAAATAGTCGGCAAAATTCAGCACTTCATCAGTCGCCGGGCTATGAATATTGAAGGGCTGGGAGGAGAAACCGTCGAAGCCTTTTACCGTCAGGGTTTTATAGAGCACATCAGCGACTTATATACGCTTCATGAGAAAAGCGACCAGCTAAAGAATCTAAGTCGTTTTGGCGAACGGTCGATTAATAATATGCTCGAAGGGATTGAAAAGTCAAAACAGATGCCTTTCGAGAAAGTACTCTTTGGATTAGGCATCCGGTATGTGGGCGAAACGGTAGCGAGAAAGATTGCCGCCCATTTTAAAAATATTGACAGTCTGATGAACGCGGGCTTAGAAGAACTAACATCTGTGGACGAAATTGGTGACCGGATTGCCGAGAGCCTGCTGGCGTATTTCAAAGAACCCCGCCACCTGGAGCAGATCGAAAAACTGCGGCTGCACGGCCTGCAGTTCCAGGCAGAAGAAACGGTAGTACAACTGCAGAGCAATGCACTGGAGGGTAAGTCCTTCGTGATTTCAGGGGTATTTGAAAGCTACAGTCGGGATGAATTGAAAGATCTGATCGAATCTCATGGCGGTAAAATTTCAAGCGGCATCTCCGCCAAACTGAGTTATTTGGTGGCCGGGGATAACATGGGGCCTTCCAAACTGGATAAAGCGAAAAAGCTCAATATTCCCTTAATTTCTGATGATGAGCTGATCGCCATGATCAAATAATTATATTCGCCTTTTGAAAAGAACATCTTGCAACACACACGATTATTATAATGACTAAATTTCATGGAACCGGCGTGGCGCTGGTTACTCCTTTTAATACAGATGGGTCGGTAGATTACCCCGGCCTCCGCAACCTGATTGATTACATTATCGGTGGCGGCGTTGAATACCTTGTTTCCTTAGGAACTACGGGCGAAACGGCTACATTGAGTGCTGACGAGAAAAAGGCTATATGGAAGTTTACCGCAGAAGTGAATGCAGGCCGCGTTCCATTGGTTGCCGGAATCGGCGGTAACAGCACCAGTGAGGTTAGCAGCCAGTTGAAAAGCTTCGATACCAACGGCTATGACGCTATTCTTTCCGTGAGCCCTTATTATAATAAACCAACTCAGGAGGGTATCTATCAGCATTACAAAGTTGTTGCAGAAACTTCCCCCCTGCCCGTTATCCTGTATAATGTACCGGGAAGAACCGGAAGCAATATGACTGCCGAAACAACCCTGCGTTTGGCACATGGATTTGAAAACATTATTGCTATAAAAGAAGCGTCTGGTAACTTTGACCAATTTAACCGGATCATCAAGGATAAGCCTGCTGATTTCCTTTTCATCTCAGGTGATGATCCGATCACGCTGCCTATGATAGCCATGGGTGCAGTAGGTGTAATCTCGGTAGTGGGGAATGCATTGCCTGCCATGTTTTCAACAATGGTGCGTATGTGTCTGTCAGGAAATTTTATTGAAGCGCAGCCACTACACTATAGCATGACTGATGTAACGGGTCATTTATTTACGGAAGGTAATCCCGGAGGGGTGAAAGCAGCACTTAAGCTGCTTGATATTTGTGACGAAACTGTACGTTTGCCATTAGTTAGCATCAGCTCAGAAACACGTGAAAAAATTGGCGGTGAACTAAAGAAGCTGCAGCTGATATAATACTGCAGTTTCTATATATTAGCAAAGCCCGCTATGCAGTTACATGGCGGGCCTAATTCTTTTAAGAGTAAAGAATTATTTTTTCTTAGCCACTTTCTCGGCTTCCTTGTTTTTCATATCCTGAACTTCAAGACGTATTGCTTGAGCTAAATTTTTCAAATCCTGCATCCCTTTTCTTACACGCGTACCGGCAGCACTGTTTGCTTTGTTGTAGAATTTGTCAGCATCTGCTTCCAATGATTCGATTAGGTTCTTTGCTTCGGTGAATTTTTTCATTTTTTGTACTCCTTTTTAGTTTTTGTGAGGGTTAGTAATTGATATTATATCACTAATGTATAATCTTTTTCCGGTAAAACGAATTTTTGAAAAAAATAATAATCCGCCTTTTTGACGGTTTTTTTCCACATTTTAAAGGGTTGAGGACGATACGGATTACAAAAATTTTGGTTAATACACTCGCCGATAAGCATATAGAATTCCACCGCACACAAAAAAGCCCTCTAGATGCTCTAAAGGGCTTTTTTAAGTTATATGTAAAAAATTAAGCTGAAGCAAGTTTAGGCTCTTTATATAACCCGCTTTTCAACTTTTCAGCTACTTCACTATATGCACTTAATGTCCGCTGCACATCCTCCTGAGTATGTAAAGCTGTAGGAATCAGACGTAACATGATTAGACCCCTGGGAATAACCGGGTACATTACTATAGAACAGAAGATACCATAGTTTTCACGAAGGTCCATCGTTATGGCTGTTGCTTCCGCCAGATCTCCTTTAAAGAAAACCGGCGTAACCATGGTATTAGTGATGCCTATATCGAAGCCTCTTTCCCTAAGACCGCTTTGTAGTGCCAGGGCTATTTCCCATAGCTTTTCACGAAGCTCCGGTTTACTCTTCAGTAATTCAAGACGCTTACGCAGCCCAAGAACCATCGGCATAGGTAATGACTTGGCAAAGGTTTGAGAACGCATATTATAACGAAGGAAGTTAGTGATCTCTTCGGTTGAGGCTATGAAAGCTCCAATACCTGCCATAGATTTGGCGAAAGTACCGAAGTATATATCAACCCCTTCAATGCAATCCTGAGCTTCGTGAGTACCGGCACCTGTTGCACCCATAGTACCAAAACCATGCGCATCGTCGATCAGCAAGCGAAACTTAAATTTGTCTCTTAAGGCAGCGATCTCTTTAAGTTTACCCTGCGCGCCCGACATACCAAATACACCTTCGGTGATGACAAGGATAGCTCCCCCTGTATTTTCGACCCAGCGGGTAGCTCTTTCAAGCTGCTTCTCAAGGTTCTCAATATTGTTATGCGTATACACGAAACGCTTACCCTGGTGAAGACGAACACCATCAATGATACAGGCGTGCGATTCAGCATCGTAAACAATTACGTCATGACGATCAACAAGAGCGTCAATCGCTGACATGATCCCCTGATAACCATAGTTTAACAGAAATGCATCCTGTTTGCCTACAAATTCAGCAAGATCTTTCTCTAAAGCTTCGTGATGGTTTGAGTTCCCCGACATCATACGCGCTCCCATGGGGTAAGCCATACCGAATTGCTCAGCCGCCTCAGAATCTGCCTTCCGTACTTCCGGATGATTAGCCAAACCAAGATAGTTGTTCAGACTCCACACTAAATGCTCTTTCCCCCGAAACTTCATGTGCGGGCCTATTTCACCCTCTAATTTAGGAAACGCAAAATAACCATGAGCCATCTTTTGATGCTGGCCCAGTGGTCCCATATTCTTCGAAATTTTATCAAATAAATCCAATGCTGTTATATTTAAATGTTGTAATATTCAATTTCGCAAAGTTACTTGTTACAATGCTGATTTTCAAGCATCCTTGAACTGATTTTCAAATTGGTTCAAAAACCGGCGATGAGGCATAAAAAAAGCCTCTATCAATATTTCAGACAAAGGCTTTTCCATTCATTGTTATAATATTTTAGTCAACATTGTCATGTAAAAAAGAGTTGTTCGGGCGAATTTCGGTGATCCCTTCATCTGATGACAGGGTGAAACGGGATACCTGAGACTCAGACGAGTGCGGAACCTGCTGCAAGGCCATCTGCTTACGTTTGTAAGCTGGCTCGTTTTCCAGCTCCTGTAACCCGTTGGTGGTACGCAGTTTCATGCTTAGATCTTTAAGTCGTAAAATACGCTCCTTCGACTTGCGCAATTGCTCTTCGATAGATTCATCAGTCCGGTGTTCATCCGGGTTGGTTTTGGGGGCGGGCGCCTGGTATTCCGGCTCCTTTGGTACCTGAACAGTTACCGGCTCATTATAGGTTGGGAGTTCGGTCTTTTCTACCTGCCTCATATCCATTTCAAACAGAGGAGGTTGATTTGCCGGCTCTTCTTTTTCTTCAAGAGTGTGACGAATTACCTTCTCGGGATTCTGAGAAACCTGCCGCTCTTCAACTTTTACCGGGCTATTTTGAAAGTATCCCGCAAAAAGATCAACCTGGCTTTCTTCCTTCGTTTTTAACACCGGCTCTGCGAAAACTTCTTCTTCCTTTTTAGGCTCTAAGAAATTATTGGTATTCACAGGGCGGATCAATGGTGCATTATCAGGAGTGAGAACCGATACCTTACGCTGCTGACTTTTCTCTACCTGACGTTCCTCCATGGTTTGGAAGCCTGTAGCGATAATCGTAACCGATATCTTCTCTTCAAGGGTTTCATCATAACAGTTACCCCATATCAGATCAGCGGAAAGTCCTGCTTTTTCCTGGATATAGTCAGTAATCACACTAACTTCATCCATAGTCACTTCTTTAGAACCTGAGCTGATATTCAATAATATGTAGCGTGCCCCTTCAATCTCGTTGTCCTTTAAAAGTGGTGAAGCCAAAGCTCCTTTTACCGCTTCCAGAGCACGATGTTCACCATCGGAAGAAGAGCTTCCCATGATGGCCACACCGCTGTCCTTCATAACAGTACGAACATCTTTAAAATCAACATTCATATATCCGGGGATGGTGATTATCTCAGCAATCCCTTTAGCGGCCGTTGTTAAAATGTTGTCGGCTTGTGCAAAGGCAGATCCCAATGTCAGGTTACCAAATATCTCGCGTAATCGATCATTGGAGATAACAAGGTAAGAATCCACATATTTCTTGAATTCATCCAAACCCTCTTCAGCCTGCGACTTCCGGCGCTTTCCTTCGAAAGAGAACGGCGTAGTGATAATTCCTACAGTTAAGATGTCAAGTTCTTTCGCTGCTTTGGCTATGATCGGGCTGGCACCTGTACCTGTTCCACCACCCATTCCGGCGGTAATAAAAAGCATCTTGGTATTATTGCCAAGCATCTGCTTGATATCTTCAATATTTTCAATGGCTGAGTTTTTCCCCACTTCCGGAATTGATCCGGCGCCCATTCCCTCGGTCAGGCTTGCACCTAATTGTACTTTGTTAGGTATAGGGCTCAATTCTAAAGCCTGAGCATCCGTGTTACAAATAATAAAATCAACACCGGTGATTCCCTGACGGTACATATGGTTTACGGCATTCCCACCGCCACCACCAACACCAATCACTTTGATGATTGATGATTTTTCTTTGAGCATTTCAAACTGCATAGCCTTAATAATCAGTTAGGTAAATGTGAACTCTCCTAAGACAGTCCGTTTTGTAATATTAAATAATTTTCAACAGGAGTTATTAACACTTGTTGATTATGTGGAAAAGTTCCCTTTTTGTTGAAAATTACCTGATGTAATCCTCATCCTTAATATCGTCCTTGATGAATTTGGCCCCCGTTAGCAGCAGCCTGTCAAACAGCCCGATGCTCTTCTTAGATTTTTCAACAGGCAGGACCCTATCAGCTGCCATGCCGCTTTTACCTATTATTAACTGTTGTTCTGCCTTCTGTATCCCCTTAATCAGTAAGCCAATACCAGTTGCAAAAAGCGGGCTTTTCAGTTCATCATATATATTTTTAGGAAGCAGCTCATTTTTAGCAAGATGCTCATTCGGATATCCAATGCGGCAATCCAAACCTGTGACAAACTCCACCAGTTGTGTCAGGTGTTTAAGCTGGGCGCCGCCGCCTGTGATCACTATTCCAGCTATAAGTTTTTTCTCGTAACCGGATGATTTAATCTCGTAATAAATGTGCTCGATGATCTCCTCCATACGTGCCTGGATAACATAAGCCAGGTTCTTAACAGAAATCTCTTTATGCTCCCTTCCACGCAGACCAGGTACGCAAATAATCTCATTATCTTTATTTTCGTCAGCCAGGGCAGAACCAAAGCGGGTCTTCAAAGATTCCGCCTGGTTACGCATAACCGAGCAACCTTCGCGGATGTCTTCTGTTACGCTGTTTCCGCCAAACGGGATAACGGCGGTGTGCCGAATAATGCCTTCATGGAAGATAGCCAGGTCGGTAGTACCACCACCTATGTCAACCAATACTACGCCGGCTTCTTTCTCTTCATCACTCAGCACAGACTCAGAAGATGCCAGGGGCTCCAAAATTAGTTCCTGTGTTTCCAAACCAGCGTTACCAACACACTTCAGGATATTCTTAACTGCGCTGACATGTCCGGAAATGATATGGAAATTCGCTTCCAGCCTCACCCCTGCCATACCAATAGGATCTTTAACACCCGGTTCATTATCAACCGTAAACTCCTGCGGCAGGACATGAATAATCTCCTCTCCCGGCGGCATTACCAGTTTAAACATATCTTCAACCAGCTTGTCGATATCCCTATGCTGAATCTCCGTATTCAGCTCCTTACGCGTTAGTATTCCACGGTGCTGTAAACTTTTAATATGCTGCCCCGCAATACCTACATTAACGATCTTAACATCCACATTGGACTGGGCGCCGGCTTCTTCAACGGCTTGCAGAATGCCCTGCACGGTTTTTTGAATGTTAGATACAACACCGCGGGTAACACCAGCGGATATGGCTTTGCCAAGACCCAGAATCTCAATCTTATTATGGTCACTCCGACGGCCTACAATAACACATATTTTAGTAGTACCAATGTCAAGTCCGACTACGATTGGAGAATTTTTTGCGGAAGTAATGCTTTTGTCCATGTTAAAACGCGTTAATTTTTTGTTGTATCCTGAGTTATATTTTCTGAGCTGTCGGCTGGCTCAACCACTTTTGCGTTCGCTACCTTAACAGCCGTTGATTTTATAGTATCTGTATTTTTTTCACCAATTACCTGGTTGGTGTATTTTATATTGATGGTTTTGTATGCATCCCATCCAACATTAGGAATCGCTTTTCTGTAAAAAGCATATAGGTTTCTGAACTTGACCTCCAGCGAGTCAGCATTTCCAAGAATGATCTTTTGGTTGCCTACCCGGGGAACCATTTCAATCTCCCTTTTCTGGTTTACATACAGCTGTTCAATCTGGTTATTCCATAAAGTGTCCTTGTAAATGAAGGCAGCAGTTTTATAGAGATCCCTTGCAAGATTGGTTTTCAATGTATCTACCTTCCCGTTGAAGTCTTCGTAGATAAGGCCGTTGGCAATTAAAACATTAGCTGTAAAATTCTCCGACATCGGAATCTTATTGCCCTGCTCATCCAGGTAGAAATCCATGTGCGCTATGTTAATGATCCGCAAAATGGGTACCCGCTGACTGATCTTAACATTAAGCACGCCATTCATATCGGCATAAACTTTTGCAGACTGAATAAATGGGTTTGCTTTTAGGCCGGCTTCCAATTTCTGGATGTTTATATTGTTAATCGCCCTGCCGACCAGCTTCCCACCGTATTGAATAAGGATCTGATCCACCTCAGCGCGCTCAATAAAATTTTGGTTTCCAGGGATGATCACTTTTACATCAGTGCAAGCGAGAGCTGCTTTCTCCCTTTCGATAAAACTCATCAGAAAGGTCAATCCGCATAGGCTTATAACCCATACAAATACTTTAAATACCGCTTTCCAGTTTATCCGCTTAAGCATTTTCAAAGGTTTCCTTCAATGGTCTAACCAGTGTGTCCACATCGCCAGCGCCGACAGTTAAAAGCAGCTCCGGCATTGTTAATTTAATATGATTAAGAGTTTCCTCTTTACTTAATATTTTTTTATCAATTATTTCCACCCTGTTTAGTATCATGGCCGAGTCCACTCCTTCAATCGGAAGTTCCCGCGCAGGATAAATATCCAGCATGATCAACTCATCTGTCATCGCAAGCACCTCCGCAAAACCGTCTGCAAAATCGCGGGTACGGGTAAATAAGTGCGGCTGAAATATGGTACTAAGCTTTTTGTTAGGGAATAGCGTTTTCACCGCCGTCAGACAGGCTCTTAATTCTTCAGGATGATGAGCATAGTCATCGATATATATATGCCCCTCGTTTCGTACTATATATTCAAAGCGGCGCTTCACTCCCTTGAAATTGGCAAGCGCAGCCCTGATCTTTTCTTCCGGTATATTTAATAGAAGAGCAATTTCAATAGCTGCAACTGCATTTTCAATATTATGCAGGCCAGGCAAAAGCATCTGAAGGTCTTTGATAGAAACAGATTGATTCTTAAAATCAAACCAGAAGTGTCCGTTCTCAACCCTTATGTTCTGTGCTTGTATTTCAGCGTCTTCACCTGCCGCATAGCTATGGCCGTTGTTCAGATCAAGTCCTTTGCGGTTAATCAGGATTCCACCGTGTTTTAACTGACCGGCAAATAGTTTGAATGATTCAATGAGATGGTCCGCATCGCCATAAATATCCAGGTGATCGGGATCCATAGAGGTTATAACCGCTATATCTGGGTGCAGGGTCAGAAAAGAACGGTCATATTCATCAGCCTCCACGACCAGTGTATTGTTACTTCCAAAGAGGACATTTGTATTGTAGTTGCTGGCTATGCCACCCAAAAAAGCGGAACAGTCATAGCCGCTATCCTTTAGCAAATGAGCAATAATGCTGGAAGTGGTGGTTTTACCATGAGTGCCGGCCACCGCAATGGTGAACATCCCTTTGCTGATTATGCCCAGAACCTCTGAACGCTTCATTAACGGAAATCCTTTTGAAATGAAATAGTTCAGAATAGCCGAATTTTTCGGAATTGCAGGGGTGTAAATTATTAATGTTGAAAGATCATTCTCATGAAATTGAACCGGAATCTGGTTAGAATCATCAACAAAAACCACAGGAATACCTTCGCTTTCCAGGGCCTGAGTCAACGTTGTCGAAGTTTTATCGTAACCACAAACGTCTGCACCCCGCTTTTTAAAGTAACGTGCAAGTCCGCTCATGCCGATACCCCCGACACCAATTAAATATACCTTATTTACGTTCCCTAATTCCATTTAGCTTCGTATGACTGCCATTTCCCGGTTTGTCAATTTATTACATTGCAATTTTTAGTACTTCATTTGCTATTATCTCATCAGCGTTGGGCAAAGCCATCTTTTTGATGTTGTCTCCCAGCAACCGGATCTTACCTGGATTTCCCACCAGGTTGAGTGCGGTGTCTACAAGATCACGCCCGGCTACCGAATCAGCAACCATGATGGCTGCAGCATTCTTCACCATTGCCAATGCGTTCTGCGTTTGATGATCTTCGGCCACATTTGGCGAAGGCACCAGGATCACCGGTTTTCCAATCACACATAGTTCAGCAATCGTACCTGCACCTGCACGTGACACGATCACGTCAGCAGCCGCGTAACCCAGCTCCATCCTGTGCAAAAACTCCATCACCTTAATATTCTCGTGCTCCCTCCCCGCCAGTTTCTCCTTTATGGCCTGGTAGTAATATTTTCCGGTTTGCCAGATCAGCTGAACATCAGCTTCAAGAATCTTATTCATGCCTTCCAGGAAGCTGTCATTTAAGGTGCCTGCTCCCAGGCTCCCGCCAGTCACCAGGATTGTATGCTTGTGCGGCGATAAGCTTAAAATCTCAGCTGCTTTAAAACGCATATTCTCAATTTCTACCACTTCCTTTCGGATAGGATTGCCTGTAATCAGTATCTTATCAGCAGGGAAAAACTTTTCCATGCCTTCAAATGCTACACAAATGCGGCGAGCCTTCTTTCCGAGCCATTTGTTAGTAATACCAGCAAAGGAATTCTGCTCCTGTATAAGGTATGGAATACCCATCTGGCTTGCGGCATACAAAAGAGGCCCGGATGCGTAACCCCCAACCCCAACGGCGACATCCGGTCGAAAGTCCTTGATAATAGAACGCGCCTTCAACACGCTTTTCAACATCTTGTAGGGAAGCGTAATGTTTTTCAAGAGAGATTTACGCTGAAAACCCTGGATATCAAGGCCGATTATCTTATAGCCGGCCGCAGGAATCTTCTCCATTTCCATTCGGCCATTGGCACCCACAAACAAGATCTCAGTATCCGGGGCAATACGTTTCAGCGCATTAGCAATTGCCACCGCCGGGAAAATATGCCCTCCGGTGCCGCCTCCGCTAATGATCACTTTTATTGGTCTTCCCATGATATCAATTATTTATACCTGTTTTTTTGAGGGTGCAAATCTATGCCAGTTCAGTAATCTCACCTACAATTATTTTGTCTTTACCCGTTTTTGTTTTCTCTTTCTGTTCATCCACATCCCGGCTTACACTCAGGATTATTCCAAATGCAATACTGGTAAATAAGATAGATGTCCCGCCCATGCTTACCAGCGGCAATGGCACACCTGTGACAGGCCCTAAGCCAACGGCAACGGCCATATTCGCGAATGCCTGAATAGTCAGACTAAAACTCAGCCCTGCGGCCAGCAGGGCTCCAAAAGCCTTCGGGCTTTGAGTTACAATAAGAATGCATCGCCAGAGGAACACCAGGTAAATAATTACCAGAATCAGTCCGCCGATCATTCCATATTCCTCAATGATCAGGGCGTAAACAAAATCCGAATAAGGGTGCGGCAGAAAGTTGCGTTGGGTACTGTTACCCGGGCCTTTTCCAAACAGTCCGCCTGAAGCGACCGCAATCTTAGCCTGGTTAGACTGAAATAGTTTATCAGGATCAGCCTTTTCCGGATGGATATACGTTTCAATCCTTGAGATATATGTTTTGCGACGAGGGCCCAGAAGTACAACTGCCGTTAATAGTATCAATCCCCCAAGGCACACTATTGCTATCTGTTTAATGCTGATCCGGCCAATTACAAGGAGTAAAATACTTACTCCAAAAAGCATGACCGCTGTTGAAAGATTCGCTAAAGCGATCAATATAAATATCAGGCAAACCGAGCCCATAATGGGAAGGAATGCCTTTTTAACGTCCTTGATATTTTCCTGCTTCCGGGTAAGCGTTCTGGCAAGAAAAGTAATCAGCGCCAGCTTAGCCATGTCAGAGGTTTGAAATGTCTGGTTAATAATAGGAATAGTTACCCAGCGGCTGGCTTCATTGAATGAACTTCCAAAAATCAGTGTATAAAGGAGTAATGGAATAGTAATAACCATTAAGATCTTAGATATCCCTGCATAATACCGGTAATCAAGTAGGTGAGAAATATACATCAACCCGAGTCCGCCGATAATGAACACCAGATGTTTTACCAGGTATTGCTCACTGCCAACTCCTTTTTTGAACGCAAGAGTGCCTGTCGCGCTGTAAACAGCGAGTAATGACCATACCGAAAGCAGAATCACAATCAGCCAGATCCAGCGGTCACCTTTAGCTCTATTTATTAGTCTTTGCATAGCCTCACCCTAACCCTCTCCAAAGGAGAGGGAACTGAATTCGTTATATCTTTGAAATCGCACCACTAATTTATCTCTGTAATCCATGGCAGCCGTCCTTCGCCTCCGCTCAGGATGACATACCATTTACTCATTTGCATATTTGCACATTCGCACATTTACTCATTTGCACATTTACTCCATTCTCTACAGTTCCTTCACTGCTGCTTTGAACTGGTCTCCGCGATCTTCGTAATTCTTGAAGAGGTCAAAACTGGCGCAAGCAGGTGATAATAAAACAGTGTCACCTTTTTTAGCCAGATGGTAGGCGATCTCAACCGCTTCACGTGCAGAGAAAGTATTTACAATTACATCCACGTCATCTTCAAAGGCCTCATGAATCCGGCTATTGTCTTTACCCAGGCATACAATACTTTTAACTTTCGTTTTCACCAGGTCGCGAAGCATATTATAATCATTACCCTTATCTACGCCCCCCAGGATCAGCACCACATCCGAGCCCATGCTTTCAAGAGCATACCAGGTTGAATTTACGTTGGTAGCTTTAGAATCATTGATAAAGTCTATACCTGAGATTCGGGCTACATGCTCCAGGCGGTGTTCAATGTTACTGAAACTGCCCATGCTTTCGCGGATAGTTTCATTGCGCAACTCAAGTACTTTGGCAACGATGCCTGATGCCATTGAATTGTAAAGGTTGTGCTTGCCCTGAAGAGCTAATTCGCTAAGTGACATAATGAATGGTTGTTGATTAGTTTGATTAATGTTTATGTGTAGATGTGCCTGATCGCAGTAAGCGCCGGATTTAATTGTTTCTTTTATTGAAAAGGGATATGTTATTGCCTCTATCTGCCGGGTTTTAAGACCCTCGTTGATTTCTGCGTCATCCGAACAGTAGATAAATACATCTCTCTCAGTCTGATTTTGCGTGATGCGGAACTTTGAATCCCGGTAATTGCTCATTTGATAATCGTAACGATCCAGATGATCAGGGGTGATATTAAGCAATACTGATATATCTGCTTTGAACGCATACATGTTATCGAGCATGAAACTACTGATCTCTAAAACGTAGTGATCAAAATCTTCATTGGCTACCTGCCGGGCGAAGCTCTTTCCAATATTCCCTGCCAGTCCTACTTTCAATCCTGCGTTTTTCAGAATGTGGTAGGTAAGCATCGTCGTGGTCGTTTTGCCATTAGACCCTGTGATACAGATCAATTTCGCGCTTGTATAACGGGCTGCGAACTCGATCTCAGATATTACCGGAATTTTGTTTTCATGCAAGGTCTTTATGACCGTAGCCTTATCGGGTATTCCCGGGCTCTTGACCACTTCCACAGCATTAAGTATCAAGTCGATGCTATGATGATTTTCCTCGTAAACAATCCCTGACTGCGTTAATTCCTGCTTATACTGTTCAGCAATTTCACCGGAATCAGAAACAAACACTTCAAAGCCTTTTTGCTGAGCGAGTATGGCTGCGCCTGTCCCGCTTTCACCGGCACCCAGGATCACCAGCCTCTGCGCTGCAGAAGATGAGTGACCTGAAGATATGTTCATATGTTCAGTCATCAACTATCGGAGCTTAAGGGTTACAATAGTTAATATGGCCAGCATAATACTGACGATCCAGAACCGGGTTACAATTTTTGACTCATGGTAACCTTTCTTCTGGTAATGATGATGAAGCGGTGCCATTAAGAACATCCTGCGCCCCTCACCGTATTTTTTCTTAGTGTATTTAAAGTAAGATACCTGCATGATCACCGAAAGATTCTCGAGAAGGAACACACCGCACAAAATTGGAATCAGCAATTCCTTTCGGATCATAATAGCGAACGCGGCAATAATCCCTCCGATGGCCAGGCTGCCGGTATCTCCCATAAAGACCTGTGCCGGAAAGGAATTATACCATAGAAATCCAACGCATGCTCCAACGAAGGCTCCTGCAAAAACAACCAGCTCTCCGGAGTTCGGAATGTATACGATATTCAGGTATTCGGCAAAGATCACGTTACCCGAAACATAGGCAAGGATGGCCAGCGTGATACCTATTATGGCGGATGTACCCGTGGCCAGGCCGTCAATGCCATCTGTCATGTTTGCCCCGTTTGACACGGCGGTTACAATAACGATCACAAAGAGCAGGAACACGACCAGGGCATAATCTTCCATATCCTTCCCGAATATGTTCATCACCTTGGCATAGTCGAATTCATTGTTCTTGTAAAAAGGTACGTTGGTAACTGTCGACTTAAGGTCTTGTGTATAGTAATATGAGTTACCACGTTTGTGCACTTCTAAAGGTGCTTTTACCACCGCTGGTAAGGTTACCTGCTCCCTGACAACGATATCCGGGTGGAAATACATGGTCCAGCCAATGATCAGTGCCAGGCCAACCTGCCCCATAATCTTAAACCGGCCCGCCAGACCTTCTTTATCTTTTTTGAATACCTTAATGTAATCATCAATAAAACCAATTACTCCCATCCAAACTGTAGTGATCAGCATCAGAATTACATAGATATTTTCAAGTTTTGCAAATAACAGAGTTGGAACAAGGATCCCCAGCAGAATGATCAGCCCGCCCATAGTCGGCGTCCCAGTCTTTTGCATCTGCCCTTCAAGACCCAGATTCCTGATCGTTTCGCCCACCTGCTTCGCATGTAACACCTTGATTAGCCTGCTCCCGTAAACTGTAGTCAGGAATAAGGACAAGATGACCGCCATACCAGTCCGGAAAGAGATGTATTGAAACACGCCCGCTCCGGGAAAGTCGTATTGCTGGTCCAGATACGTAAACAGATAATACAGCATTAGCTCATCAGGTTTAATAGTTCAGTCAAAATCGCCTTGTCATCAAAAGGAGTCTTAACCCCTTTAATTTCCTGGTATTTCTCATGACCCTTACCAGCGACAATGATAATATCCCCGGGTCTGGCCAGGTGACAAGCCGTACGGATAGCTTCCTTACGGTCGGTAATCGAAAGCGCTTTCCTTTTATTAACCGGAGAGACTCCGGCTTCCATGTCTTTTATTATTGCGTTAGGATCTTCGCTTCTCGGATTGTCTGAAGTTAAGATGACCTTATCACTCCAGTCGCAGGCAACCTGAGCCATAATGGGGCGTTTGGTTTTATCCCGGTCACCGCCGCAGCCGATAACAGTGATCACCTGCTCAATTCCTTTGCGAAGATCCTGAACAGTGCTCAGTACATTCTGCACCGCATCGGGAGTATGAGCGTAATCGACGATCCCGATAATCCCGTTTGGAGATCTGATGTAATCAAACCGGCCTTCAGCGCCGCTTAAACGGCTTAGGGTAGTTAACACCTTGCTTCTATCCTGATCTAATAACAAAGCCGTCGCATAAACAGCCAGTAAATTATAGGCATTGAACACTCCCACCATCTTGAACCAGACTTCCTCATTGTCAATATCCAGCAAGAGGCCGCTAAAATGATTTTCAATTATTTTAGCGTTGAAATCAGCAATGCTTTTTAAAGCATAGGTTTTACTATGGGCCTTTGAGTTCTGGAGCATCACCAGGCCGTTTTTATCGTCAATATTCGTTAGCGCAAACGCCGAGTTATCTAAGCCGTCAAAAAACTGCTTCTTGGCTTTCAGGTAAGCACTAAAGGTATGGTGAAAGTCAAGGTGATCATGAGTAAGATTAGTAAAGACGCCTCCGGCGAAGGTCAATCCTTCTATCCGGCTTTGAGCCACTGCATGCGAACTTACTTCCATAAAGCAATAGTCGCAGCCGCTATCTACCATGTCACTCAGGAGACTGTTTAATGCAATCGGATCAGGTGTGGTATGGGTGGCTGGAATAATTTCATCATTGATATGATTCTGCACCGTGGATAACAATCCTACCTTATATCCAAGGTCACGAAACAGCTGGAATAATAAGGTGGCTACGGTAGTCTTGCCATTAGTTCCGGTAATCCCCACCAGCTTCAATTGCGACGATGGATGCTCAAAAAAATTAGCGGCCATCAGTCCAAGAGCTTTTGCGGAATCGGTAACTTTAACATACGTTACCTCCGGTGAGGTAACCGCAGGAAATTCTTCGCATACCACTACCCTCGCGCCTTTATCTACCGCCTGGGATATAAATAGATGGCCGTCAGATTCAGTTCCGCGAACAGCGATAAATGCCGCTCCCTTTTCTGCTTTTCTTGAATCAAAACATAAAGAAGAAATTTCAGCATCCGCCCGCCCGATCATTTCAGTGATGGAAACTTTATATAGTATATCTTTCAGTAATTTCATTCCAGTTCCAGTACTATCGATGATCCTTTACCTACCCGCATACCGCCGGCCAGGGATTGCCGCATAACTTTTCCTCTTCCCTTAACAGATGGTCTAAGCCCGGAGTTTCCCACAAGGTACAATGCGTCTTTCAAACCCATGCCCAGCACATCCGGCACAAATCCTTCATTTGAACTTATCTCACGGGTCTTTACTCCGCTGTTACTGTCAAGCGTATTAATGTATTCTCCGCTTGCGGCCGCAAAAGCAGTATTGATGCCGAATGCCTGATAAACACTTCTGGTGGCTTTTTTCTGACCCGCTTTAGCCTCCGGAAGATCACCACTTTTAGCTGTTTGTATATCCTTAACGGGATTATACATTTGAACATCATTGGCGTAAACCATATCAGCAACCTCGCGAAACACCGGCCCGGCAACCGATGCCGCATAATACGCTCCTATCGGGTCACTAAGCATCACGATCATTGAATATTTTGGATTATCGGCCGGAAAATATCCGCAAAAAGAAGCCTGGTAAGATTTTTTTCCCTTATATCCCAATTTACCATTTGCAATTTGTGCAGTCCCGGTTTTGCCCGCTATCTTGTATAATGGATTCTTGATAATTTGTTTTCCGGTACCCTGATCAACAACACCTTCCAGCATTCCCTGTAATTTAGTTATTGTTTCTTCAGATGCGATCCGGTCATCAATCACTCTGATGCCAAAATTCTCAACTGTATTTCCAAAACGGCGGATTTCACGAACGAACATGGGAGCCACCATCTTTCCATCATTTGCTACTGCATTATAAAATGTAAGCATCTGCAGCGGGGTCATTTGCATCTCATACCCATAGGCCATCTGTGCCAGGCTTAGTCCTTTGTACCAGCTTTTACTTTCCGGCGTTTTAACATAAGGTTTTCCTTCACCTGGAATCTGTAAACCTGCTTTGGTATTCAGGTGAAGATTTTTATGAAGGTGATCCGTGAACTGTTCAGGATCATTTAAATAGTGCTTGTAGATAAGTTTCGCTATTGCGGCATTCGATGATTCTTCGAACGCCTTTTTTACAGAAATAACTTTTAATCCTTCGTGCGAATCCCTAACAGTTTTAACCAGTCTGTTGCGGTTATTATAAACTTTAAACGTTCCGCCCTCGGCATCGATAAGGGAACCGGTATCTACTTTATTATCTTCCAAAAGTGCCAGGAAGGACGCTAGTTTAAATGTAGAACCAGGTTCGGCACTCTGAGCAATCGCATAGTTGAATTTCTCTTTATAAATACCTTCAGAGGCTCTTGTTAAATTAGCAACCGCCCTGATCTCGCCGGTAGCTACTTCCATCAGCACTACGCAGCCGAATTGCGCTTTGCTCTTGATCAGTTGTTTTTCAAGAGCCCGTTGCGCCACGTCCTGCATATTTATGTCAATGGTCGAGATGATATCGGCGCCATCCTTTGGAGCGATCTCTATATCCTGGTTAACAGGCATCCATACGCCCCCTGCAATCCGCTGCACTAATCGCTTGCCGCTTTCTCCATCTATATAATCCCCATAAGCTCCTTCAAGTCCAACCGGCTGCACATTAGCATTCTTATACCCTATGGTCCGGGCGGCCAATGCTTTAAAGGGCATGATCCGTTTGTTTTGCTGAACCACAATTAATCCGCCCTTGTAACGACCCATACTAAAAATAGGGAATTTGCGAATTAACTTCAGATCCTGGTGACCTACATTGCGGCGAAGGAGGACATATCTCGAGCTGTCACTGCGCGCATTGCGAAGCATGCGGGAATATTGCTTAGCCGACTTGTCGCCGAAGAATTTAGACAGTTTCGTAGCCAGAGAATCAACTTTCTCATAAAATACCTCATCCTTTTCAACGCCGCCGGCAAGCATATCCATGCGCAGCTCATATTCCGGTACCGAAGTGGCAAGCAAACTGCCATCTACCGAATAAATATTTCCTCTCGCAGCTTCCACATTAATGAAACGGGTAGAAAGACTGTCTGCCATTGCACGCCACTTACTACCCTCAACAATCTGCACATAAAACAACTGGAACAGAACCGCAAACGCAAAAAGTACAATAACCCCAAAGGCTATGTACACGCGTAATAAGATGTCAGTTCTGATATTCATTTATATTCTTTGCTCTGGGCTTATTTGTCTTTCTCGCTAACTTGAATAAGAATTTTGTGTGGCGGTTCCACCGATTCCTTCAAACCAAGCGTATCAACCAATTTAGCTACTTCCGTCTGAGTGCTCTTCAGCATCAGATCTGCTTTTGTTGTCTTAAAATCCCAGCTAAGTTCTTTAACCTCTTTGCTTAGCCTGTCAATATCCCGGATATTACTCTCGGCAAAATGCCGGTTACCTATATAGACCATGGCCAAAAAAGCCAGGAAAATGATAAAAGGGAGCATATCCGTTGCCGCTTGCTTCGAGATTACACCCTCAGTAAAGAACTGCGTAAAAAAGTTACGCGGAAGCTCAGCCTTTTCCCCTATCTCCGGCTGAACTTCCTGCGGAACTTCCCCCTCCTCTACTATTCGTCTGAATGCGTTGCTCATTTATCTATACCGATCCTTTCGGATCTATTATTTCTTTTCTGCAATCCTTAATTTAGCACTCCGGGCGCGATTGTTTAACCTGATCTCCTCCTCTGTAGCAGTTACGGCTTTGCGGGTCACCGCCTCCAGGGGCTTGATCGGGTTACCAAAAAAGTCCTTTTCTACATCACCCCGAAACTTGCCGGTGGCAATAAAATTTTTAACCAGCCGGTCTTCCAGTGAATGGTAGGACATAACGACCAGCCGCCCACCCGGTTTAAGTACATCAACACTTTGCTCTAGAAACTCGCGCAGTGCTTCCAGTTCCTGGTTTACCTCTATGCGCAAAGCCTGGAACACCTGGGCCAGGTATTTATTCTCTTTTCCCCGTGGAGTCTGTTTGGCAATAGCCTCCTTCAATTCGGCAACTGTCTCAATCGGTGCATTAAGCCTGGCGGTACAAATTGTTTTTGCCAGCGTCTTTGCGTTTTTAATCTCCCCATAAATCCCGAAGATCTTGTGCAAATCTTCTTCGGTATAGGCATTGATCACCTGTTTAGCGGTCAAGGTAGTACCCTGATCCATCCGCATATCCAGATCGGCATCAAAACGGATAGAGAACCCCCGCTCTGGCTGATCAAACTGGTGTGATGAGACACCAAGATCAGCCAGAATACCATCTACAGGCATGGCACCCTGTAAGCGGCAGTTATTTTTCAAATAGCGGAAGTTCTGATCAATAAAGGTTAACCGATCATCATTTGGGATATTATTTTGAGCATCCGCATCCTGGTCAAAAGCCAGAAGGCGTCCTTTTGCATTCAGATTCTTTAATATTTCACGGGAGTGGCCGCCGCCGCCAAAAGTAACGTCGACATAAATGCCTTCCGGCTTAATGGCCAGACCTTCAATACACTCTTTGAGCATAACCGGGTTATGATATTCAACCATCTGTCCCCCTTCCTGCACCGCCCATTACCTCTTCGGCCAGGTCTGCAAAATTCTCCGGCTCATTATCCAAATGAGCTTCGTAAGCTTCCTTCGACCAGATTTCAATTTTATTGAACTGGCAAAGCAGCGTTACCTCCGACTGGATGCCGGCATATTCCATTAAAGACTTGGGAAGAAGAACGCGATTAGCCGAATCAAGACTAAGTTCAGTAGCGCCGCGGGTGAAGTATCTTAAAAAGTCGCGGTTCTTTTTTTCATACTGATTCAGATTACTCAGCACATCAGTGATCTTGTTCCACTCTTTCTTAGTGTAAACTACCAAATGTTTTTCGAAGCCACGATTGATCACAAGACCTTCAGCCTCAGCTTCCGGAAGCTGCTTCTTAAGGTTGGATGGGATAACCATCCGGCCTTTAGCATCAAGTTTACAATCGAATTCTCCTAAAAAATGAGACATAGTGGCATTTACCCTTTTTATGTAGAGTAAAAGTAGAGATTTCTACCACTTTTTCCCACAACCTCCCACAAAAGTTTTCCACAAGTTACAGGAAGGCCGAAAGGGCAAAAGAAAGCCCGGAATCTTTGGAGATCCGGGCATTTTGTTAAAAGTTGCAGAAGCAGGGGAAAGAGAGTAGCAGGAGCAGTAGCAGCAATAGCAAATTACTCGAGCTCGTTACATTAAGGCATTCGTAAATCCCGAAATCTTCACGTTCGCACATCTAGCTGGGGGAAGTTAAAAGCAGGTCAAATCAGGTATCATTCCCACTGGCTTAACCTATGGATTTTTAGTTTAACTAAGTAAAGCTTTAGGCAAATCTTGGGTCAAAATACAATAGTAATATTTTGGCTAAAGCCGATAAAACAGATCATATATTATCCCTCCAGCTAAAGCTGGAGGCAATTGAACCTTTCAAGGCTAGGTTCCGGGGCTAGTATCAATTGCCCCAGGCTTTAGCCTGTGGATCTAATGTCAATATTAATAAGGCTTTAGCCAAACCTTGAGTCAAAATACAATAAGCAATATTTGGCTAAAGCCGCTCAAACAGATCATCTATCCCTCCAGCTAAAGCTGGCGGCAATTAAACCTTTTAAGGTTAGGTTCCGGGGCTAGTATCAATTGCCCCAGGCTTTAGCCTGTGGATCTAATGTCAATATTAACAAGGCTTTAGCCAAACCTTGAGTCGTTACATACAGGATATTTTGGCTAAAGCAGCTCAAACAGATCATCTACTATCCTCCAGCTAAAGCTGGCGGCAATTAATCCTTTCAATCAAGGATTCATATTTGTAAATCCACCTAGTCTGAAATTGCACATTTGCACATTCACTTATTTGCACATTTTCTCATTTGCAAATTCTCGAATTTACTACTCATTAATCGCCTTCACACCCGGCAATTCTTTTCCTTCCATATATTCCAGGAGAGCTCCTCCACCAGTCGAGACATAACTTACATCATCATTGAAACCGAACTTCGCAACGGCCGCAGCAGAATCACCGCCACCGATTAAAGAAAATGCACCGCTTTTGGTTGCTTCAACCACTGCTTCCGCAATTGCTTTTGTGCCGCTTTCAAATTTCTCCATCTCAAAAACACCCATCGGGCCATTCCAAAGCAAAGTTTTCGAATTCAGGATCACCTCCTTAAACTTTTCAGTAGATTCCGGACCTATATCAAGTCCCATCCAGTCATCTTTAATTGTATCGTTTGGAGATATTGCTGTGTTGGCATCCGGTGCAAAGGCATCAGCAATTACAGAATCTACAGGCAGCACCAGGTTCACGTTCTTCTTTTTCGCCTTTTCTATCAACTCCTTCGCGAGATCAAGCTTATCTTCTTCAACAAGGGATTTGCCGATCTTTCCACCCAGAGCCTTGGCAAAGGTATAAGCCATTCCGCCGCCTATGATCAGGTTATCCACCTTATTCAATAGTTTCTCGATCAGTTCGATCTTATCAGATACTTTTGCCCCGCCCATAATAGCCGTAAACGGCTTCTCAGCACCATTCAGCACTTTCTCCGCATTCTTTAGCTCCCCCGCCATCAGATATCCGAAGAACTTTGAATCAGGGAAGAACTGTGCTATAACCGCCGTCGAAGCGTGTTCGCGATGAGCAGTGCCAAAGGCGTCATTTACATACACGTCGCCCAGCAAAGCAAGTTTCTGTGCGAATGCTTTATCACCCTTCTCTTCTTCTTTATAGAAGCGAAGATTCTCGATCAGCAACACTTCCCCCGGCTTTAACTCTTTTGCCTTCTTCAACGTCTCCGGACTGATACAGTCATCGGCAAACTGAACGTCGCGGTTCAACAAAAAAGACAAGTGCTTCACCAGATGCTTCAAAGAATATTTTTCCGTAGGTCCGTCTTTCGGCCGGCCTAAATGCGACATCAAAATCACGGAACCCCCATCCTTTAAGATCTTTTCAATAGTAGGCACTGCGCCCTGCATCCGGTTGTCATCGGTAATATTATAATTATCATCAAGAGGCACATTAAAATCAACCCGGATCAGCGCCCGTTTACCGGAAAAGTTTAAAAAATCAATTGTCTTCATTTTATGGAGGTATTAGGTGTTAGGTATTAGGTGTTAGCCTTCAGCTTAGAACTGCTAAAGTAGGGAATTGGTTTGAATCAAGTATCAGCTTTCGGGTATCAGGAGTCAGCTATCAGCATAAAGCTGAGTAAGAAGATAATTTAGGTATCAGCTGTCAGGTATCAGCTATCAGCTTAATTCTGAACAGAAAGATAATTCAGAAATAGCCTTCACTCCATTACGCATTCTTTCTTCCAGACCCTGGTGCTATCATTACCTTGTATTTTTATACAGACAGCCTTTCGCTAGTACCCTGTTGGCATTCCTTCACTCATCTTCGTGTCAGGCCGTCAATTTGACGGCCTAACACGAACTTGTTACGAACCATTCAAAAACAGTTCCCTCTTTGAACCTTACTGAAACGGAAGACGCGGGCCGCTAGTTGAGTCAATTATTAACTTAAATGAAAAATCAGTTATCGGCTTTCAGGTATACGCAGTCAGCTTAATCGAACATCATATGCTTCTCCCACATATCGAATAAAAGGCCGAAATTGCCCATCCACTCTAATCCATCCTACCTGATACCTGATACCTGATACCTGATACCTTATACCTGATACCTCATACCTCCTACCGGTTACTTCTGCCTGCCACTGCTACTTCCCTCCTTCATCCTAACTGATACCTCCTACCTAATACCTAATACCTAATACCTAATAGCTCCTACCTAATACCTCCTACCTACCTCACCTTCAAATACATTGTCCTATGCGGACCAATCCCGGGGATTTCGAATTCATCGGAAATAAATTCAAATCCCTGGCCCAGGTAAAAGGAGAATGCCGCCTTGCGTGCGTTACACCACAGATAATCCGCACTCTGACCCCGGAGATAGACTATAGCAAAGTTGACAAGCTGGTTGCCTAATCCGCGACCACGGAATTCCGGGACGGTAGCCATCCCCCGAAGCTGGTATCCGTTTCCTTCGAAGTCAGGATGTGCCTGGTGATGAAAACTAGCTACACAAACGATTTCATGATCGTGAATATCAGCGAGATGAAAACTGCTCATTTCGTCATCGCCGGGGAAGACACATTCCGCAACAGGCTTGCTATCGCGTAAAACCTCACTTCTTAAAGGCAATACCGCCTCTTTTTTTACGAAACTGATCATTTAGATATAGCGTTTTCTGTTATTGCCGGCTTTGCCTTTTGCAGCATGGCAATTTGTTCTACCAGGTCGGCAAGGCGGCTTGAATAGCCATATTCGTTATCATACCAGCCAACAACTTTGACCAGTCCGCCTACTATTGAAGTTAGTTTCGAATCGAATATGCATGAATGCGGATTGTCCAGTATGTCAACTGAAACGATTGGATCCTCCGTGTACTCTAGTATATTCTTAAGAAATCCTTTGGAAGCGTCTTTGAAGGCCAGGTTGATCTCCTCTACTGAGGTTTTAGTTTTTAAAATACAGGTAAAATCAGTTAAAGATCCATTCAGCACCGGAACCCGGATGCCGGCACCACCTAAACATCCTTCAAGATGCGGGAAAATATGTGTAATTGCTTTGGCAGCGCCGGTAGTTGTGGGAATGATGGAAGCCGAGGCCGCCCTTGCCCTACGAAGATCCTTATGTGGTGCATCATGCAGGTTTTGATCACCGGTCATCGAATGCACGGTAGTTATATAGCCGTTTACAATTCCCCAGTTATCATCCAGCACCTTAACCATGGCCGCCACATTGTTGGTAGTACATGAAGCATTGGAAATAATCGGCTCAGTCAGATCAACCTGCGAATCGTTCACTCCCAGTACCACTGCTGGTATATCTTTATCAGTGGACGGAGCTGACAATATCACCTGGGCTGCGCCCGCACTTAGATGTGCTGATGCACGTTCTCTCGATAAAAAGCGACCCGTTGACTCAATCACCACATCGATTTCCAACTGTTTCCATGGTAAATTCGCCGGCTCAGCTTC